>NZ_JBNJMJ010000001.1:0-4485000 GCF_050936625.1 Streptomyces sp. CA-251387
CCTAGTAGTGCTTCGTTAGGTTCTGGTTCTGCTGGTTTTGAGGGGGCGACCGCAGGTGGTGCAGGTGCCGGTCCAGCACCTCAGCAGGTCTTGGAGTGCGTCGAGGGTCTGGTAGAGGCTCGCGTCGGTGTCTCGACTTTTGGGTCGAGCCTGCGGAGGGTGAGGAATGCCTGCGCGGCGGTGACGAGGGTGACGTGGTGGTGCCAGCCGCGCCAGGTTCGGCCTTCGAAGTGGTCCAGTCCCAGGCCGTGTTTGAGCTCGCGGTAGTCATGTTCGATCCGCCAGCGCATCTTCGCCCACCGCACCAGGTCAGCGACGGGTGTGGTGGCGGGCAGGTTCGATATCCAGTAGTCCGTCGGGGCGTCCTGGCCGTCCGGCCATTCGACCAGGAGGGTCTGGGTGGGCAGGACGCCGTCCCACCGGCTGCGGCCCCCGCCAGATTCCTGAGCGGCGGCCAGGGACTGTTTGCCCGCGGGCCGCACCGTCAGCACCGTGAACCGTGAGGTCATCGCGCCCTTGCTGCCCTGCCGCCAGGTCACTTCGGAGAATCGCTTGGCACCCGCCTGCGCCGCGAGGGTGGAAATGGCTCGCGGCGGGGTGCGGTAGCGGGGAAGGGTGGGCGGCCCGAGCCCGCCATAAGCGGGCTGGTGCGGCTCGACATCCTCCGGATGAGCGACTTCCTTCCCGTTGAGGGCCAGGACATAGGACAGCCCTCGCTCCTGGAGACCGAGCCGGAACGGTGTGCTGACGCCGTAGCCGGCGTCGGCGACCACGACCGGCGCCTCCAGCTGCCACTCGGCGAGTGTGTCCAGCAGGCCGAGCGCGAGCCGCCACTTCTCCCGGTGCACCACGTCCTCGGGGACGCCTGCCCTGCGGCAGCGGTCGGGCTCGTCCGTCCACTCCCGCGGCAGATACAACTGCCACTCCAACGGGCACGAGGCGGTGTCGGTGGCGGCATGGACACTGACCGCGACCTGGCAGTTCGCCCGTTTGCCGACCGCTCCGCAGTACTGGCGGGCCACCCCGACCGAGGCCTTGCCGCACTTGGGGAACGACACGTCGTCGATCACCCACACCTCGGGCCTGACGACTCTGGACAGCCGCTCGGCGATCCGCCGCCTGACCGGCAGCGGATCCCACGGCGACTGGTTCACGAACTGCTGCAGGGCCTGCATGTTCCCGTCCGGCAGACGCTCGGCCATCGGCTGGATCGACTTGCGCCGACCGTCGAGCATCAGGCCTCGCAGATAGCACTCACCCTTGGCCCGCTGATCCGTACGCGGCACCGAGGCGAAGACATCCGCCACGAACATCGCCAACGCCGCCCGTAATCGGTTCACTTCATGCGCATCCACACGACCAACATGCTCTTGATCAGCACCAACGAATAGACCTAACGAAGCACTACTAGTTTCGTCCAGACCAGCCCGTTGATCGATAAGCAGATGGCGTCTATCCCCTTCCGCGCCTCGTGGCGGGGAAGAGTGATGCTCCGGCGGACCAACGCCCGCCGACCGGGATGTCTCGGTTGCTGAGGCCGAATCGCTCCGCGTGAAGAGCGCGCTGCTGGAGGGGCCTTGCCAGAAAGCGAAGGCACACGATGCAAGATCGCCACGCCGAGGCGCACAATCCGCGGGCTTTCATAACTCCCATGTTTCGCCGGCCCCAGCGCCGATCCGCAATCGCAGCAGGCTCGGCAGGCAACAAATCACACCCACTGTCCCCTGCGAACCTACGAGTCCGGCGAACGGTTAGAGCGGAGGGGCATCGAGCGCAGGACCTCGGTGCCGCCCAGCTACCGCGCCTGTCACCCTGCTCCAACCGCGCCCCTCGCAGGTGTGCGCCTACCCGTGATGGACGAAAAGGCAGATGACGGGATAATCGATTCAAATGGCACCCGAGCAGCGTGTCGCTCTCCCGGCGAGGATCTTGCATGGGCTACCTCGGCCAGAGTCGGGAAACCGACCCGCGCGAGAGAAGTAATCATGATAGACAGCAAAGTCTGCTCGGCATGCTCGACCTGCGACGGCAAGGGCACAGATCCGAAAAACCCAAGCAAGAGTTGCCCCACCTGCGACGGCCTCGGTGACATCTACTGCTAACTGTCTGGAACTGCCACGGGCCCTTACGACGTGGTACGCGATTGGGGTCGGGGCGTGTTGGCCTGGCGGTTTGGCTGGTGAGTGATGAGCAGGTTGTGCGCTGGAGGGGCACCAGTTCGGTGCTCGTCCGGCGGCGGTTCGGTCTGCGGGCGGCATGGTCGGAGGCCAGGCTGGCGATGGCGGCATAGGTCTCGGGGTAGTACTCCCGCCGTCCGGTATACCGCTGCAGTGGGCGCCACTTCTTCTCTTCGCCGTTGACGTGCTCCACGCAGATCCGCCTGGAGGACTGGCGTCGGCGCTGCTCGCGCCAGGCATGCCGCTCGCCGGGCGGGGCGTCGTCCTTCAGTTTCTTCGACGGGGCGCTGACCTGGTCGGGAAACTCGTTGCTCAGTCCTCGGTACCCCTCCACTTCGGCTTTCACCTTCGGTGCAGGCGGAGCTGCTCGGCGATCCCTTCGGTGCGCACGGCGATCTGGTCGTGCATGCGGCCCGGCCGGTCGGCTCCAGACCACAACAGCCGCCCAGAGCCGTCGATGATCGTGGTGGTCTTGGCTGTGTTCTGCTTCTCTTTTCCGGATACGAACGCCGTGCGGCCCGCTCGTCCGGCCTTGGGACGGCGGACTTGCACCTCGGTGCCGTCCACGTGGAGGTCAACCCCTTCGGCCTCGGCATAGGCGAAGACGTCGGCCAGGGTACGCAGCCGCACGCCGGGCCGCTGCGGGACAGCGAAGCCACGCCGGGCCAGCAGCGGCTGGATCTCATGGATCGCTCGGGTGACGGTGGGCCTACTCACCCCGTACAGGGCGGCCAGCGCCGCGTGCGGCAGGTGCAGCCGCAGGTAGGCCAGGGTGACCAGTAGCCGATCGACGAAGACCAGCTGGTGATCGGGCCCGGCACCAGCCGTCCGCTGACGGTCGCCGCCGCGTCGTTCCCGGAGCGCGGACTCGCACTGCGCCGACCACGGACCAGTCAACTCCTCGATCAAATCGCCGAGATGTGCACGAGCAATACCGCAGAAGGCAGGATGGTACAGAGCCGCGCGGGCCGAGAAGGACGTCACAATCCACTCACGCCCGCGCGGCTCCCCGCCTGCCTACACAGTGACGCAATTGTTACTCGCGGTATGCGGGCCTGTTTCGAGTGTTGGCGTTCAGCTGCTCTTTGCCGCGCGGACGGCCTGGCGCAGCATGTCCTTGAACGAGACTCCGGCAGGATCATCACCGAGGGCGATGTGCATCGACTCGGCCTCGGCCCGGTTCGACCAGCGGGTGAACACCGATACTCCGCTATCAACGGCCAGTCGTTGATCGACCTCGGTGACGGTCATGTCGGCCAGCCGCCCGGCATGTGCTGTGGTCGTTCCTGCGCGCATGTCGGTCACCGCGACCAGAAGGTGCCGCGGCAGTAGCACAGCAGCGGTCAGCGTTTCGCGCAGCGCCCCGCCGCCCAGCAAACGCGCGAAGACGCCGGGACGGCGCCGGGGCACGCTGCGAGTTTCCACACAGCCGACCGCGGTTGCCTCGACATCACTGAGCAGCTCGGTCTCGGCCGCGGCCAGAAGCATAGTGCGCAACCGGGGATCCAGGTCACCGATTGCGCAAGCACGGCTCGTACGGTCGTACAACTGCTCAGGCATATGCGAATCCTAGCTCCGCCAGGCATTTCGAGGCCGCTGCCACCAGCCCGACACACGCGGCCTCAATCGCGTACCACGTCGTTAGTGTGGGCTGGTATAACCGCCAAGGCCATCAGCCCGGCGGTGTGCGGCCTCAACTGCGGGTGGTAACCAGCACTCCCTCCAGTCCGCGGCTGAGGATACGAGCGCGCTCGTGCGCGTTGTCCGGTCTGGCGGACGGCCGCACCAAGGTCAAGCGTTCGAGAACCGTGGGAGCCCTTGGTTGTAGTGCCTGGGTCGATGGAGGGGACGCGGCCCGCCTCGGTGAACCGGTCTTTGGAGGCCTGCCATGTGCACCAGGCCTGCTCCACCCGCTCGCGCCGCTGGGCCGGGCTCGTCGGATCGCCGCTGCGTGCGGGCGCGTGGCCTATCAGGGCGCGGGCAACGGCCGACGCCGCGGTGCGCGCAGAGGCGGGTTCCTCGATCGGCTCCTCCGAGAGCAGCGCAGCGACGGGCACGCCCACCGGCCGGCGGCGGCACGCTATAGAAGAGCCAGCCAGGCGGCGGCAAGGAGCATCCGGGCCCGTGCCGACTGGCACCCTGGAGGCAACGGCTGCATACCGTGCGTCTGGGCTCGATTGAACAAGTGGTACGGGGCAGTGGCTGCGCGGTGGTCGTCCTGAAAAGTCTGGACAAGGCGCTGGCCGACCGTGACCATATTTACCGCCGAACGGTTCATCCCCGACCCCGACAATCCGGCCGAGTGCCTCTACCGCACCGATCGACCTGGTCCGCTGGACACCGGAGGGTACCCTGATCTTCTGCGGCCGCCTCGACGACCAGGTCAAGCTGCACGGCTACCGGATCGAGCCCGGCGAGATCGAGACAGTCCTGCACAGCCTCCCTGCAGTTGCACGGGTTCTGGTCGTCAAGCGCGAGGACCAGCCCAGCTCCCCCGCTACCTGGCGGCCTACTACACCGCGGCCTCAGGCACGGAGGCTCTTCCCGCCAGCTAATCGATCTGGCCGCCTCCCGGCTGCCCTCCTACATGGTGCCCCGGGTATGCATGGCCCTGGAGCAATTCCCCCTGACCGGACACGGCAAATTCGACCGGGCCGCGCTGCCAGTACCGCAGACCACGACCCTGCCCGGAAGCGATCCGGCACGTCCAGTAGGCCTCGCAATCACCCCAGCACTCGGAGGAAGAGACGATGATCTTCATGCACACCACCGTGACGCAGGAGGGCCCCGTCAGCGGCAACCACGCCGAGCCGGTCATGCACACCACTGTGACGCAGGAGGGCCCCGTCAGCGGCAACCACGCCGAGCCGGTCGAATAGGCGGATCCGCACGAGTGTGAGCAGGGGGTGGGCCGTACCGGCCCACCCCCTGCTGCTTTTCCGGTCTGGGCTGGGTGTGAGGAGCAGCGTGCTGGATGCGGTGGCTATTGCAGGGGCGTGCCAGGAACTGGAGGAGGGGCGGCGTCTGCTCGCAGAGGGGCGATTGGATCGGGCACTGGCGGCGGAATGTGCTCTGACGGCGCTGGAGCGGGATGTGCTGGAGGTAGCGGCAGACCGGCTTTGTCTGGCCGGCGTGCTGTCTGCTCGCGGGCAGGCCCTCCAGGCTCGGGTCCTCGCCGAGGCAGCGCTGACCACGTATCGGCAGCGGTTGGGCGGAGACCACGCGGCGATCGGCGGCGAACCTGTATCGGGAAGCGATCGCGGTCAAGGTCCGGGCCCTGGACTCAGAGCACCCCGGGGTGGCCACTTCCTGGCTTGGCCTGGCCTTGGTGACCGGCCCTGAACACGACCACGACCTTCGCCGTGCCCAGCGGCTGACCGCCACCTTTCACACCGACACCCTCTCCGCGCTCGCCTGAACCGCCTGGACAACCGGCGAGTTATCCCTACTTGACGATCTGCGCCAGGCTTTGTCGATCTTGTTGAGGAACACATGATGCCTGCATTGTTTACCGGTCGCGCCCGGAGGGGGCCGTCCTTTCAGCGGGGCACAGGTCCGCTGTTCACCTCGGTAGGGGTCTGTGCGGTCGGCAGCGGCATGACCAATCCGCTGCTGGTGGTGTACCTGCACACGGTGCGGGGGCTCCCGATCGCAGTGGCCACCTCGGTAGTCACGGTCGCGGCGGTGGTCAGCCTGGTCGGCAACCCTTTGGGCGGGTATCTGGCCGACCGGATCGGCCGTCGCCACGCCGGCCTGGCAGGGATGCTCGTGGCCGCGGCCGGTACCGGCATGATGGCCACCGTCACTGCCACCTGGCAGGCCCTGGTATGGATGGGCGTGTTCGGTTTCGGGCAGTCGGTCATGTGGCCCGCTATGAACGCCCTGCTGGGCGGACTGGTGCCCGACGAGAAGCTACCCCGGGCCTTCTCGACGCAGTACGTGGTGCTGCAGGCCGGCTACGGCATGGGCGGCTTCCTAGCCGCCATCCTTGCCGACCCCGCCCATCCAGGAAGCTTCACCGCCCTGTATCTCAGCGACGCGGCTTCCTTCCTGCTTTCCGGCGCACTACTGATGCGCGTCCCGGCCAGCGACCAGTACAAATCCCACGAGCCGGCCCAGCCCGCACAACGCACCAGGTTCGCGCTCGGCATGATCTTCCGTGATCGGTCCTTTGCCCGGCTATGGCTGCTCAACGCCGTTCTGACCGCGACCGCCTTCAGCCAGCTGAACAGCGGTTTCCCCGCCTATGCCACCACTGAGGCCCACGTCCCGCCGCGCGTGATCAGCCTGGCCTACCTGGCCAACACCCTGACAGTGGTCGTCGCCCAGTTCCCCCTTGCCCGCCTGCTCCGAAAGCGTTCCCACCGCTGCGCGCTGCGGGCCCTGTGCTGCGTGCTCGCCGCGCCCAGCGCGCTGGTCCTCCTCGGCGGCAACTTCAGCGGCACCACCACCGCCGTGCTGTTCATTACGGCCGCCGCCGTCATCGCCGTGGGCGAAAGCCTGCATGCTGCCACCGTGCCGGCTCTGGTCAATCACCACAGCCCCGCCCACCTGCGCGGGCAGTACAACGGCGCCCTCACCCTCGCCTACACCACCGGCATCCTTACCGGCCCCCTCCTGGCCGGCATCATGCTCAGCCACCACCACCCCACCAGCTGGCTGCTTGCCATGACCGCCGCCAGCCTGGCCTGCCTCGCCCTGACCAAAGGCGCACTCCTCACCCCCCATGCGGCCCCGGCGAGCAAAACTCCCCTGCCTGCCGCATGAAATACGCACACGCCAGGCCCAAAGAACCGCAGTCTCACAGAACTCGATCAAGGACCACGCAATAAAGAGGTCTCGGCGTCCTGTCCCGTCTTGTTCTTCGAGGCTGCCCCTTTTGACCTGGCCTTCTCCGCCTCCGCAGCAGCCTTCTCAAGGGCGGTGAGGACGTCCTCGCCCAGGTGCATCCCCGCAGCGTCGGGGTGAGCGCGCGCGGTGGTGGAGTCGATGCTGACCAGGGACAGGTCCACCGCACCCCGCTTCGCGGCTTCCGCGATGAGCCCCTCAAGCAGGGCCTCGAAGACACCCGCGTCATGCCACTGTCGGAAGCGGTTGTGGACGGTCGACCAGGCGCCGAACTCCTGCTGCATCTCCCGCCACTATCCGCCGGTCCTGAACCGCCAGATCACACCCTCGAACTGCTGCCTCAGCCGCTCCGGGTACGGGCCGAACTCGCCGATCGACAGGTACGGCCCGATGAACTCCCACTCGGCGTCCGTCAGTTGCACTCGCATCACGCAAGAAGGTCTACCGGTCCACGTCCCACCCCAAGGGCGAATCCCGCAGATTGATCACGACTCGATACGCGCCCTAGGTGTATTGACCCCCAGCGCTGTTCACACGGCTGATGGGTGGCTTGCCTCCGAGTGCGGTGTGGCAGCTGTGGTGGTTGTAGGTGTGCAGGAAGTCTGCCAGGGCGTCGGTGCGTTCGTCGTTGTTGGCGTAGGGCGGTAGATAGGCCCATTCAGCGAGCAGGGTGCGGTTGAAGCGTTCGACCTTGCCATTGGTCTGCGGCCGGTGGATGCGGGTGAGTTTGCCGGTCGCGCCGAGGTCGGCCAGGGTCTGCCACCAGACGAACCTATTGCGGTAGGGCCAGGCGTTGTCGGTCATCACCCGCTCGATGCCGTCGATGCCGTGCGCGGTGAAGAAGGCCGCGGCCCGTCGTAGAAAGGCGGCGCAAGTGGCGGCCTTCTCGTCTGTGTGGATCTCGCTGTAGGCGAGGCGGCTGTGGTCGTCGACGGCGGAGTGGATGTAGTCGAAGCGGGGCTTTGCCACCTACGGCGAGCTGGCCCGGGACATCGTCCGTCGCTGCATCACGGGCGGCCTTCCCGCCACCTACGTCACTGCGGACGAGGCTTACGGACAGGACTGGCACGTCCGCCGCCTGCTCGAACAACTCGGCCTTCGCTATGTGGTCGTCGCGATACCCAAGTCCAGCAGATCAAGTCCCTGGCCGGGATATGACGCATCGATGAGCTCATCGAAGAAGCACCCGGTGACGCCTGGCAGTGGCTGTCCTGCGGCGACGGGACGAAGGGCCCCCGCGTCTGCGACTGGGCCGCCGCCAAGCTGCCCGCCAACCTCATCTTCGATCCCGATCCGCCCACCCATCACCGGTGGGTCATGACCCGTCGCAGCCTGTCCGACCCCGGTGAGATCGCTTGCTACCTCGCCTGCGCTCCCGTCGGCGTCGAGATCGCCTAGCTGGCCCGGGTGGCCGGCTCCCGGCCGCTACCAAGAAAAGAAGGCCCTAAACAGCAGCTTACGCTCTTTAACGATTGTGGCGATACGCCCGAATTGACACTTTTGGAGGATCTGAATGCAAGGCAGTTGCGCGGTGGGAAGGACTGCCTGAAACCGTCACCTCCATGTGGGACGTGCGGTTTATGGACGCAGCTTCCTCACACGTGGAAGGCCCCCCGTGAGGTTCGGCTTCGTTACCCATTGAGCAGGGCGAACGCGTGGCGTGCGGGTCCGCAAGCGTTGCACCATTCGCCGGTGCCGGCAGGCTCTTCATGCTCCGGGAGTTGCCTCCAGGGCCGTATTCTGGTGACCCCTGGCGCGGACCGGGGTCTCTGCTGTTCCGTTTCATTGTCGCTGTCCCTCATCAGGCGACAGGGAAAGCAGCATCGTTTGTTCCATGAAGACGACCCATAGGGTAAGGGTAGACACCGCGCAAAAACTGGGTACCATCCAGCTATGGCACAAAAGATCGTGACTGTTTACACGGATGACCTCACCGGCGCGGAATCCGAAGATGTGCGGACACACACCTTTTCCCTGGACGGGGTGAATTACGAGATCGACCTCGTCTCGGACAACTACGACAAGCTGTTCGAAGCGCTCGCCCCCTTCATTGACAAGGGCCGCAAGCTCGGCCGAGCAAAGGGGATGGGGCGACCGCGCAAGGCGCCGACCGACGGACCCAGCGCTGAGGAACTTCGGGCATGGGCCCGAGAGCACAACTACCAGGTGAATGATCGGGGTCGCGTCCCCGCTAGCATCCGGGAGGCCTACGAGAAGGCCCACTGACTTCCAGCAGCACGCCCTCTCGCGCTCCGCAGAACGGCCTGGCCGTACAAGGCGCGGCCAGGCCACCGGAATGGAGCCCATGCCTCCATAAACTCCGCCGACTTCCCATTTTGGTCTGCTCAGCGCCCACGCCAGCGGGCGAAACGCCCGTGCTGCCACAGCAGCCGCACGCCGTCAGTGGCGTACCGGGACAAAACATGCTCCCTACCCAGCAAGTCGCGCACTTCTGGCTTGATTGCACTGCCAGTGTGGCGTACTTGCCGCGAACTGCCAGCAGTCTTAGACGACGTGTCTCTTGATGCTCGTCGTCGAGCGGTTCGGCGTACTTGGTGAAGCGGTTGGTGTCAGACGAGTTATGGGCGCTATGTCGGCCGATGATGCCGCGAACCATGGCGAAGCGTCCGCAGCGCGGCGGACGGAGGATCGCGATATCTTGGCGCGACTGATTTCGGCAGGCCAATGGAGCCGCTCCGGCAGGGGGAATAGGAGCAGTTGGCCGTGCCCGCAACTACGCTCCGGCACTGCCGCTGATCACACTTCCTGGCCGCACGCACTTGCGGCCGCCAGGTGCACGGCGCAAACGTTGATATCCTCGCCAGCTTGTGCCGGCGCCCGCCCCATCAAACCACAGGACTGCTCGACCGGCTGCTCGCCGTGCGCACACTGGCGGACCCGCACCACAGCCGGGACGGAGGAAGTGTTCTGACAGCTATCCCGCATCACACAAGGGCGCTGCCCACAGCACAGCAACAACGAGGGACCGTGCTATAGCAGTCCCACGCCCCGATCCTAGTAGTGCTTCGTTAGGTCTATTCGTTGGTGCTGATCAAGAGCATGTTGGTCGTGTGGATGCGCATGAAGTGAACCGATTACGGGCGGCGTTGGCGATGTTCGTGGCGGATGTCTTCGCCTCGGTGCCGCGTACGGATCAGCGGGCCAAGGGTGAGTGCTATCTGCGAGGCCTGATGCTCGACGGTCGGCGCAAGTCGATCCAGCCGATGGCCGAGCGTCTGCCGGACGGGAACATGCAGGCCCTGCAGCAGTTCGTGAACCAGTCGCCGTGGGATCCGCTGCCGGTCAGGCGGCGGATCGCCGAGCGGCTGTCCAGAGTCGTCAGGCCCGAGGTGTGGGTGATCGACGACGTGTCGTTCCCCAAGTGCGGCAAGGCCTCGGTCGGGGTGGCCCGCCAGTACTGCGGAGCGGTCGGCAAACGGGCGAACTGCCAGGTCGCGGTCAGTGTCCATGCCGCCACCGACACCGCCTCGTGCCCGTTGGAGTGGCAGTTGTATCTGCCGCGGGAGTGGACGGACGAGCCCGACCGCTGCCGCAGGGCAGGCGTCCCCGAGGACGTGGTGCACCGGGAGAAGTGGCGGCTCGCGCTCGGCCTGCTGGACACACTCGCCGAGTGGCAGCTGGAGGCGCCGGTCGTGGTCGCCGACGCCGGCTACGGCGTCAGCACACCGTTCCGGCTCGGTCTCCAGGAGCGAGGGCTGTCCTATGTCCTGGCCCTCAACGGGAAGGAAGTCGCTCATCCGGAGGATGTCGAGCCGCACCAGCCCGCTTATGGCGGGCTCGGGCCGCCCACCCTTCCCCGCTACCGCACCCCGCCGCGAGCCATTTCCACCCTCGCGGCGCAGGCGGGTGCCAAGCGATTCTCCGAAGTGACCTGGCGGCAGGGCAGCAAGGGCGCGATGACCTCACGGTTCACGGTGCTGACGGTGCGGCCCGCGGGCAAACAGTCCCTGGCCGCCGCTCAGGAATCTGGCGGGGGCCGCAGCCGGTGGGACGGCGTCCTGCCCACCCAGACCCTCCTGGTCGAATGGCCGGACGGCCAGGACGCCCCGACGGACTACTGGATATCGAACCTGCCCGCCACCACACCCGTCGCTGACCTGGTGCGGTGGGCGAAGATGCGCTGGCGGATCGAACATGACTACCGCGAGCTCAAACACGGCCTGGGACTGGACCACTTCGAAGGCCGAACCTGGCGCGGCTGGCACCACCACGTCACCCTCGTCACCGCCGCGCAGGCATTCCTCACCCTCCGCAGGCTCGACCCAAAAGTCGAGACACCGACGCGAGCCTCTACCAGACCCTCGACGCACTCCAAGACCTGCTGAGGTGCTGGACCGGCACCTGCACCACCTGCGGTCGCCCCCTCAAAACCAGCAGAACCAGAACCTAACGAAGCACTACTAGAGGTTGTCCCGTATGGGGCGTGAGTTATCCGGTGAGGGCCAGGTTGTGGAGTCGGGCGATGCCGAGCATAGCCTGGTGAACGCCGTTGCCCTTGAGCCGGCAGTCCCGCAGGATCTTCCAGTTCTTCAACCGCGACAGAGCGTGTTCCACCCGGGCTCGCGCCCGGCGGTGGACGGCGTTCTCCGCTTCCTGCTGTGGGCTGAGGTGCGTCTGACCTCGTCGTTTGCGGTGCGGGATGAGCAGGCCAGTTCCTTGGTAGCCGCCGTCGGCGATGGTCGGTGCGCCGCGGCAGGCCCGGTCGACGCCGGACTCCGTGAAAGCCCGGCAGTCGTTGCGGCTGCCGGGCAGCGGCAGACCGATCGCCACCACCAGGCGGCTGTTGGCGTCGATCACGACCTGCACGTTCGTCGAGTACCGATAGTTCTTGCTGGAGGCGGCCATGCTGCGGTCACGGGTGGGCACGAGGGTGCCGTCGACGATGTAGACGGTGTCTTTGCGCGGCCGGCGGGCCGGCGAGATGGCCAGCAGGGGCGCCAGGTGATCGAGGATGCGGTCGGCCGCAGACTTCGAGACCCCGAACAACGGCGCCACCTGCCGCAACGTCAGGTTCGTGCGCCAGTACGTCGCCACCAGCAACACCCAGTCCTCCAGCGGCAGCCGCCAGGGACGGCCGCGCTGAACGTCACCACCGCGACGCCGCACCAGCGCCACCAGCCTGGTGAACTGCGACTCGGTCAGCCCGGAGAACGGCTCGATCCACTTCGGATCATCCGCTGAGATCACCCCACCCATGCCCAGCCAACGCACCAACCGCCCCACCGGTTACGGGACAACCTCTAGGCTGCCCAAGGGCATTGCCTCTACTCACCCGTATCATCGCTGCGTCAGGCACCCCCAGCCGGAGCGCCCGTCTCTGACTTGCTGTACCTGACCATGGGTCTGCGCCCGGCCACGAACCGAGGAGAAAAAGGATGCCCGAAACCACGACTGCGGCAACTGAGCTGACATCGCAATACATCAGCCAAGTAGCCAGTGACCTCGAGCGCAACGTCAAGGAACAGGAACGCATTGCGTCGGAAATGACCACGCTGCAGCAGCAGTTGGCCGCTCTGCAGCATGACCACACCGTGCTGGTGCAGATGCAACAGGCACTCGGCGTCGCGGCAACGGCCCCTGAGCTTGCGAGCGCCGACAGTGCCACCGTGCCATCACCCCGAAAGCAGGGCACTGCCAAGCCTCGCACCAGGGTGAAGACGACGACTACGGAAAAGCCCGCCGCCAAGAGGCAATCCGCAAAAGGGGCTGTCACCAAGACGGCTCAGCCCACGCTGGTCGAACTCATCCGCCGCCACCTGACCGAACAGAGTGAACCACGCTCTGCGGCGGAGATTGCCACGGCGCTCAGCCAGGCATACCCCGACCGTGGCATCAAGACCACCGTCGTGCGCACAAGTCTGGAAAATCTTGTGGCCAGGAACCAGGCTCAGCGCACCAAGCAGGCCTCTTCCGTCTTCTACACCGCTCCCAACCCACCGCAACCCGCAACAGCGCCCCAGACCGAAACTCAACCCGACATCCCGGAATAGGCCACGCCGCCGTGGGCGCAACTCTCGGCGCCGCGCTCACTGCCGCTCCTTCAGGAAGACTTCCCTTTCCTGTCTAACAGGGCTGGGCCCTCATGACACTCCCCGTCGGCGGATCGGGCGCACAACCCATCCCGGCAGAGGCTGTTTGCGGGCGCAGTAGGTGTGGACGAGGGCGTCCCGCACGTGCTCAGCACCGCCCTCGGTGATCCGGTAGAAGCGACGGCGCGGACGGCCGACTTTCGCGTGTACGGCGGGGTCTTCCCAGGTGCTGTCCGCCCAGCCGACTTGTTCCAGGCGGGCGAGGATCGGATAGATCGTGCCCGACGGCAATCCCGCCAGCTCACACAACTCGAGGCCGTAACGCTCTTTGGCGGGGCCTTCCAACAAGGCCCACAGCACCAGTTGAGTCTGCAGGGTCATACGCGGACTGCCCATACTCGTGCTCTACATAGCCTGCCTGTCTAGAGCTTGTCACGGACTGCGAGTTGTCTCGCCCCTGCTACGAAGCTGCCGTGGGGGCAGCGTCTTGGCTGGACAGATCAGTCGAGCCGGCATCCCGTTCCTGCGACAGCTGTCCCATAGGCGTAATGTGTCGTGTGGGTATGCACACCCAGTGCGGCACGGTTCGCCGATGCGGAGTGCCAACGCCCCAACAACCGACATGGTTGCTCCCATGGGGGTTTGGAGGAGGCGCGGGACCGGGGCGGCGTCCGATGCGGAGCAGGAGTTGCGTCGCTGGCTGCGGTTGTATGGCCAGCTTCGGGTGGGCGACTCTTCTGGGCCTATCGCAGCTTCGCCGGTCTGGTAGCCGACGTGGGCAGCTACCGGCCTCCCAGCCCATGGACGCACGGCGGCCAGTCGCAGCCGGGTCGCTGTTTCGCGGCTGCGAGTGAGTGGGCTGAACGCGCGGGCTGGGCCTACGCCGAGGGCTATGCCCTGGTCCGTGCCGCCGCACCCTTCACCTGTTTCGAACACGTCTGGTGCCTGACGGATGAAGGACTGGTCGCCGACCCTGCTTTGCCCGACGGCGCCGCTGCCGGATACTTCGGCATCGCCCTCAGCCACCGCTTCCGCCGCCAGCAGCAGCTGGCCCGAGGCACAGACGCCGTGTTTGTCTCGGACCCGAAGAACATCCTGGTCGGCATCAATGAGCAGCTCCTGCGCTCGGTACTGCCCGACCAGGCCTTGAGCGTGCCCGGCATGCTGCCAGTGCGTTCGGCCAGGTCGCTCCGCCGCAGTGACCGGCGTCTTCTGCAGCGATGTCTCCGTGCGCTGCTGGCCCTCGGCATGTTCAACCACCGCCCGACCAGCCTCTGGCCGCGCAACGTCAGTCTGGCCGACGTCACCCGCTACACCGTTGTCATCTCCCCACGCCACGACGACCAAGTGATCACCACCACGAACGCCCTACAACGTGAGCTGTTGGTTGGTCGGCCGCGACAAGCTCCCGCAGACTGGGCTACCGGGGCTGCGAGTGAAAACCTCCTACGACGACGGAGAGTGTTTGCGCCACCTGCCCACTGGCGCCACCATGGCCGTAATCGGTGACCGCCATGGCCGTCTGCAAGGCCCCCCTGATGAAGACAGCAACTGCTCCCGCCTCTGGCGCCGCTCACGCGATTCGTGCTGCTGCGAAGCCTGTGGCACGGTTGCGATCGACGGCTGGACCGAGCCGGGCTCGCTCGATCAACAGCCCGCCGCCCAACGCCTTCTTGCCGCCGGAGCGGACCGGGAGGACCTTGTTCGCCTGGTCCGAGCCGTTGCCTATGAGGCGGTGTTCGCGACGCTCGACGAGCTGGTGTCCCCGTACTCGTGTGAATGCACCACCAAGTACGGGGATATGTGCACCACTCAGGCCACGTCGGTGTCTCGCTCGATGGCCTGGAGCCGGTTCTTGAGCCGGTAGCTGTTGCCGTTGATGGGAACGACCTCGCAGTGGTGCAGGAGTCGGTCGAGGATGGCGGTGGCGAGGACCTCGTCCCCGAAGACCTGGCCCCATTCGCTGAAGGTCTTGTTCGAGGTCAGGATGATCGAGCCCTTCTCGTAACGCTTGGAGATCACCTGGAACACCAGGTTCGCCTCGGCTCGCTCGAGTGGCTGGTATCCCACCTCATCGACCACGAGAACGCCCGGCCGCAGATAAGTGCCGAGCTTGCTGGTCAGCCGACCTGCCGCTTCGGCGGCCTTGAGGTTGCGGACCATGTCGTCGAGGCTGGTGAAGTAGATCGAGTAGCCGGCCCGGCAGGCCGCGACGGCCAGGGCGACGGCGATGTGCGTCTTGCCGACGCCGGGCGGGCCGAGCAGGGCAACGTTGGCCTTCTCCTCGACGAAGGAGAGGCTGGCGAGATCCTTGACCTTGCGGGGGTCGAGCTCGGGCTGGAAGGAGAAGTCGTAGTCGTCCAGCGTTTTGTGGTGTGGCAGCTTCGACAGCCGCAGGCCCTGCCGAAAGCGCCGGTCGTCCTTGACGGCGAGTTCCTCGGACAGCACCAGGTCCAGGAAGTCGAGATAGCCCATCTTGGCCTCGTCAGCCCGCTGGATGTACTGGTTCAGGGCGTCGGCCAGGTGAGGCAGGCCGAGCTTGACGGCCGTGGTGCGGATGCGGGTGCCGGTCAGCTCGCTCAACGGGCTTCCTTTGTCGGAGTGTTGGAGGTGAAGGGTCGGGTGCCGGTCAGCTCGTCATAGACCGACAGCGGACGGCGGCCGACCTCGACGCGGGCGGCAGCGGCCCGGTTCAGCAGGGCCTGTAGCGGGCTGGCCTGCGGCTCGGGCGAGGGGTCCCGGCGGGGCGAAGCCGGGCTGTCGCCGGTGGTGACGCGGCGGCCGGCGCCGGTGGGCAGACCGTCCCAGTGCCTGTCGTCGACGATGCGGGCGCCGCGGCCAACAGCCCGCGGATGGGCGGCCAGCAGAGTCTCACCGTCCGAGCCGGGGACCGTGGAGTGCAGCGTGACCTGGGACTTCGTGGCCCGGATCTCGACCAGCTGACGGGGGCGGACCCTGCGGGCGGGCACCGAGTAAAGGTTCGCGTCGAAGGCGACCAGGCAGTCCTTGCCCACATGCCGCAGTTGCCGCTGGGCGACCACATACGGAGTCTCGGGCAGCGGACGCAGGGCCATGTGGTCGCGCACCGCCCGATGGCCGATGACCTCGCCATGAGTGCCATGCACCTTCGCCCGCCGCAGCGGCACCCAGGCTGCGAAAGCGGCGTTCATCTCCTCGATGGACGCAAACGCCCGCCCGGCCAGCACGTGATCGCGGACGATGCCGACCTGCCGCTCGACGCGGCCCTTGCCCTGCGGCCGGTAGGCAGCCAGCACATCGATGTCGAAGTCGTAGTGCCCGGCGAACGCGACCGCCTCCGGATGCAGCGGGACCGCCTCGCCCGGGGCGACGTGCCGGCGCACGACGGTCTTGGTGCGGTCGTAGACGATCGTCATCGGCACCCCGCCGAAGTGCGCGAACGCCTGTCGGTGGCAGTCGAAGAAGGTCGCCAGGTCCTGGCTGGCGGTGAAGCAGCAGAACGGGTCGCGCGAGTACGACAACGTCATGTGGAACGAGTAGACCTTCGGAATGCCGACATGAGCGAGGACCTTGCCCTCATCACCCCAGTCCACCTGGGCCTGAGCGCCAGGGACCACCTCGAACCGGCGGTGCAGACCGGCCAGTTCACCCGGGCTGATCCCGAGTTCCTCGGCGATCCTGGGCCTGGCCTCCTGCAGGTAGAGCTTCACCCGCTGGTAGTTGATCGCGACCCCGTACTCCTGGACCAGGCGCTCGTGGATCACCGCCCCCTTGAGCAGGATCTCCGCCCGCAGCATCGCGTCGATCAGCGGGGCAACCTCGTCCACCACCCGCCGCCGCGGCTGCCCGTTCGGCTCCCGCTGCGGCGGCGCAGCCGCCACCTCACCCGACAGGTACTTCGCGACCGTGCGGCGGTTCAGTCCGGTCTCCTTCGCGATCTCCCGCAGGCTCATCGCGCCGGACTCATACAAACCGCGAAACCGCCGAAGCTCCAGCCAGCGATGCGGATCCAAGACCACCGTCAGCCGCCCCTCTGCCACCCGAACCGACAGCAGCAGACTCGCGGCCCATGCCCCTCACCGCATCAAGAACGGTGCACTCTCATCCGTACGAGGTGGTGCACGTTCACTTGTACGCGGACAGCTGGACGCCGGCGGCGATGTAAACGTGTCAGGTGTGGAGTCCGGCTGGGTGGTCATGGAGTCGGGCGAAGATGGCTCTCCGATCCGACGAGCCATGTCGGGCCTGCATGAAGACCTCCTGACAATGGATCCCAGCGGGCGCGACGGAGCTGACCTCTGACAATGAGGGCAGTGCTTTGGGCGGTTGATGCAGGTCACGACTGGGGGATGATGCGGGTCCGGAGGAGTTCAAATGAGGCTCGTCCATACATGGCTCGCTTGAGCGTTTTCACCCGGTTCACGTGCCCTTCGACCACCTTGGAACTCCTGTCGGCCTGGACCGGTTCGGCGGTGCCCGCGCGGAGGGCCCACGGACCCGGCCTGCTTCGACATCGACCAGCACGGTGCCGTAGGTGCAGCCCTTGCGGAAGGCGAACTCGTCCACCCCCCAGAACCCGCGGCGCACGGTCCGGCACCGTCGGCGCCGTCAACAGCCTGAGCCGCCGGGTCCGGCCCGCGACCAGCCGCAGGCGGCGGCACAGCCGCGCGGCTGGACGTCCGCCGAGCTCGATCGCGATCGACCGCAGCCCACCCGTCAGCCCGATGCTGGAGCGGCGGTGCCGCCCGGACAGGCTCGGCACCTGCTCGACGAACGTCCTGCGGGAACAACTCTTTCGGTCGCAGATGTACCGGCGCACCCACAGCCGTACCACGACCCGACGGGAGCCCAACGGCCGCTCATCCAGGGGCGTTGGTAGGCGCTGTGCACGCGTCGTGCCTGCTTCCGGCAGTCCGGGCACCGGCCCTGGCGAGCGGTGGACACCGCCTCCACCACCAGGACGTCGGAGGAGTCGCTGACGCGCTCCACTCACACATCGATCCCTGGAAACAGCACAGCCTCGACCGTCTTGCTCGCCACGGCAGCAAACACGCTGCCGAAACGATCTCGCGTACCTGCCACTGACCTGGGGATTCACGGAAGCGCGGACAGAGCCGTTTTCAAGAATCTTCATCAACCCCCGGCGATGGCGCGGTAGGCCTCGGGCAGACGGTCGCGGCGGTGGGTGAAACGGGTCAGCTGCTTCCAGCGTTTGTGGTCGGCGAGGGCGTGTTCGACCGTGATGCGGTCCGACGAGTGCCAGTGACGGTCACGTTCCCGCTGATCGACTCTTCCGGGCAGTGCTCCGGGCTGCGGCTTTCTCGGCGGGGTGATGGCCTGGCCGGGATGGTCGCGGCTCAGGCCCAGGTAGCCGTAGTCCAGGAGGACCTCGACGTCGGGGAAGTGTTGGAAGCAGACGACGAGGCCCTCGTTGCGTGCGGCAGTGGCGCCATGCATACGCCCAGGCCGCAGGGCATCAGTCCATAACGTGCGGCCCCGCCAGTCGGCGATCACGGTGGCCTTCATCGTGTTCTGGTTCTTCTTGCCGGAGCCGAACGCGCGCCGTCCGCCGCGGCCGGCCGGTGACCTGCGGACCTGGATCTCGGTGGCGTCCAGACGCAGCTCGATACCCTCGGCCAGAACATAGGCGAACACAACCCGCCAGCGTCCGAAGACGCAGACCAGGGCTGCGTAGCTCTCCGATCGCGCGGGTGATGGTGGACCGGACGACGCCGAACAGCAGTCCCAGCACCGAGTGCGGCAGGTCGTTCCGCAGATGAATCAGGGTGGCCACCAGCCGGTCCAGTGCCGGTTCAGGCATACCGGTGAGTTCTGGGTGGCGCAGGCGCCCAGCGCAAGGCTGTGGGGACGGCCCACCGGCTGACCGCTTCTCGGCTGCACTGGTGGTTTCGCGAGGTTGAGGCTGGAGGGTGTAGTTCCAGTCGCCGTGGAAGCGGTTCGGTATATGGGCAGAGCGTCGATAGCGCTGTCGGTCACCTTGATACCGGTGTCGTAGGTGCCCGGGTCGAGTTCAGCGTGGACTCCCAGCTCGGTGCGGGTGGTGGTCGCCACCATGCTGTCCACGATGGCCTCGTGGCTGGTCAGCGGGCGGCCCGCCAGTCCATGGAGATGTGGGAGACCGACCGGTGCTCTACCTTGTTCTACTTCGAGGTGCCCGGCGACATGTGGCAGACCATGATGTGCAAGCCGTCTCAGCAGCCAGAGCTGCGAGTTCACTCTTCCAGGCGCGGGTCCGGTAGCCGCTGGACCCGCCTGCGTCCGCAAATCACTACATGGATAGCGGCCGGATAGTCATGCCGGCCCTGGAGGACACAGCGAGCGCGGCGGTGCCGCGATCAGTGCCGACACTGACACAGCCGGTGTTCGAGGCGACGTCATAGATCCCGTACGGGATCGCCTTGCCAGGTCCCTGCGTCTTGACCAGTACCGGTTCATGGCCGGCCACCACTGGCGGCTCGCCATCTTGTAGTCGCCGACAAGTTCCTACGTCTTCATGTCCACGCTGATTACCGGCTGACCGGCCCATGGGTTCCCTGGCCCGCTCGTTGAGTGTGGAATTGGGCGTCGCGGTCCGGGTGCTGCTTGCCCCTGGCGGGTGAGCGCGGCCATGAGGTTTCCTGGTCGACTTCGCCGTCCAACACAGCGGCGACATCGGATCGCCCGCTCGTCAGGTACGACCAGCCGCGCCCCAGGATCCGGGCCTCGGCCCCCTCATCAGCCGCCGCTGCCGCTCATCCAATGCGAGAACCGCCCCGAGCTTCACAGCGAGTTGACCACTAACCCCTCCAGAGACTCTCATATCACAATAACGATACCAATAACATGAAACAATACCTTCATTCTCTACAATCCCTCAGACCCCGCAGGTGATAGTTGAGAGTTACATCTGAGACATTCAGCTCGTTTAGTCGAAAATCGTCCGGCTGACCTATCCGCCCGTTGGCGACACCTGAGGGCCGCCACCGCCGGGACTAAACATTAAGCAGCAATTACTCTTGAATTAATTACACGCTCCATATTGCATTTACTGCACACAAGCTGATCATCCACTGAAGTAGAGAAGAGTGTAATTTCAGGGTGAAGAAGCTAAAAGCTGGGCTGATTGCTACATCCCTTGCCGCCACACTCTCAACGGAATCTTGGTTACTGCGGGGTCGGCGAGCGCGCAAGGCAGTACTTGAAGCCTCCGGCCAATTTCGGTGAAGTCGAACGTTACTACGGCGGGTTGTTGCAGTCGGGGACATCCCGGCCGGTGACCCCGCCCGTGGTCGCGTTGACCACTGATCGGGTGAACCGGACTGACGTGACAGGCGAGGCCCGACCCTCGGACTGTTGGGCGAGATGTCCAAAGTCTCAACACCATAGACGGGGCCTCATTGGGAGCTATCACAAACCTGCGCCGTCCGCCTTGATCCGAAGCAGTCTGCACGCGTCAGGCCACGTCGCGCCGAGGTCCCCCCTGATCACACCTGTCTGTACCGTCGTCAGCGAAGGACGGGTCGGCTAACGAGATTCCTTGATGCGGTCGATTCGGGACAAGGGTGCCGTCGACGATGCCACAACCCCGGATGGTCAGACATTATGTGCGAGTTCTGCACTCCTTTCGCCCTCGTCCACCTCAACGAACACTCGCCCGAGGCGGAAGCAGCCAGCCGCCCGGTGCGGCTAGTCCACACTGACCCCCGCATCGTCCACCTGCTCGGGCCCGACGAACTCGACGCCGCCGCTTTCGGCACCACGCTCCGCGCCGCTGCTACCGCAGCCCACCTCTCCTGGCCCGGCAATCTCGCCATCCCACCTGACCCAAAAATCGTACTGCAAATCCATGGAATGGTGAAAAATCTTATGGGATTCCTTATTAGAAATCCGCACGCTGAGGAACTAGAGGCTGTTGGAAAGCTGACCGAAGCGGCATACAGGGTTGACGGACTACTCCCCCCGGAGACTCAGGACTACGGGCAGCAGCTTCGGGATGCGCAGAGTCGGGCCAGGAAGGCTGAAATCTTTGTCGCAGTCACCGACCTCGGAGACTTACTGGGCACCGTAACCTTTACGCGACCGAATAGTGAGTATGCTCAGATAGCAAATGCCAGTGACGCAGAATTTCGCATGCTAGCTGTTGCGCCAGAAGGGCGTAAACAAGGAGTCGGTCAGGCGCTAGTCCAGAAATGCATAGCCCAAGCCCGCAGAGAAGGATTCAAGCGCTTGATCATTTCAACAAAAGACGATATGTATGCCGCCCATCGGCTATACGAGCGAATCGGATTTTACCGATTGCCCAGCCTAGATTGGTCCCCACTTCCCGGGGTCGCCCTACTCGTGTATGGGATTGACCTTGCAAATGCGGAATCGCCCTGGGGCCCCATGCACCGGTAACAAGCCTAAGACCGTGTCCTAATGGGCTAGAGGTTGTCCCGTAACCGGTGGGACGGTTGGTGCGTTGGCTGGGCATGGGTGGGGTGATCTCAGCGGATGATCCGAAGTGGATCGAGCCGTTCTCCGGGCTGACCGAGTCGCAGTTCACCAGGCTGGTGGCCTTGGTACGGCGTCGCGGTGGTGACGTTCAGCGCGGCCGTCCCTGGCGGCTGCCGCTGGAGGACTGGGTGTTGCTGGTGGCGACGTACTGGCGCACGAACCTGACGTTGCGGCAGGTGGCGCCGTTGTTCGGGGTCTCGAAGTCTGCGGCCGACCGCATCCTCGATCACCTGGCGCCCCTGCTGGCCATCTCGCCGGCCCGCCGGCCGCGCAAAGACACCGTCTACATCGTCGACGGCACCCTCGTGCCCACCCGTGACCGCAGCATGGCCGCCTCCAGCAAGAACTATCGGTACTCGACGAACGTGCAGGTCGTGATCGACGCCAACAGCCGCCTGGTGGTGGCGATCGGTCTGCCGCTGCCCGGCAGCCGCAACGACTGCCGGGCCTTCACGGAGTCCGGCGTCGACCGGGCCTGCCGCGGCGCACCGACCATCGCCGACGGCGGCTACCAAGGAACTGGCCTGCTCATCCCGCACCGCAAACGACGAGGTCAGACGCACCTCAGCCCACAGCAGGAAGCGGAGAACGCCGTCCACCGCCGGGCGCGAGCCCGGGTGGAACACGCCCTGTCGCGGTTGAAGAACTGGAAGATCCTGCGGGACTGCCGGCTCAAGGGCAACGGCGTTCACCAAGCCATGCTCGGCATCGCCCGACTCCACAACCTGGCCCTCACCGGATAACTCACACCCCATACGGGACAACCTCTAGTTGGCAGTTGCGCTGGACATGGAGAGTGAACGGTGGGGATGGATCATTCCGGACGGCTTGAGGGAGATCGCGAAGCCGTTGCTGCCGCCGGCGCGGGCCCGTCCGCAAGGGGCGGGGTCGCGAACATCGATGATGAGGCGGTCTTCGCCGCGATCATCTATGTGCTGGTCAGTGGCTGCATGGCCAGTCGGAGATCGGGTTCGGGGTGACCCGGTTGCTGAACGTCGATCTGCTGCCGCGCATCAAGCAGATCAACAAGGTCAAGCTCTACCGGCCCACCGGTGAGCCGGGCGCGTACCCGAATCTCAAGACGGCGCTGACGAGGCCGATCCGCTGGGACGTGATCGCGGCGAACTACGACCAGGTGATCACGTACGCCACCGCGATCCGCACCGGTACCGCGTCCGCCGAGGCGATCCTGTCCCGGTTCACCCGGGCCGCCTCCCACCCCGCCTACCAGGCCATGCTAGAGATCGGCCGTGCCCAGAAAACGAGCTTCGTGGCACGGGATCTGCGCTCCTGCGACCTGCAGCGCGAGATCGAGGAAAGCCTGAACGTGGTCGAGGCGTGGAACCGCGCCAATGGCATCATCTACCACCCGGCGCGGAGAGATCTCCACCAACCATCGCGAGGAAGTCGAGATGGCCGCCCTGTGCCTGCGGATCATCCAGGCCTCCCTGGTCTTCGTGAACACTCTTTGATGCTCCAGACGGTCCTGACCGAACCACGCTGGTCCGCCCTGCTCACCGCGGCCGACCGGCGCGGCCTGACCCCTCTCTTCTGGGAGCACGTGCGCCCCTACGGGGACGTCCGGCTCGACCTCGGTTCGCTCCTGGACCTCGGTGGCGCCGGTGCACCAGTCGGCTGATCGGCCTGATGGAAACTCACCCTCTGGCTGCAGGTTCGATGCTCCGAACCGCCTGATCCCAGGTGTCGACCTCCGTGGTCTGCACGCCGCAGATGGCAGCGACCGTCGTGGGCCTATCAGCGTGCCGCCCAGACCCGGAGGATCCCGGAGTTCGTGGACGCGTGGAACGGCTCAGGCGGGATTGCCTGTGAGAAGAAGGAGTGCGTCGACGAGGTCGTCGGTGGCGGCGCCGGTGGCGAGGCGGCGAAGTTGCAGACCGATGACAAGGGCGACGACGGGGCCGGCCATGCGTTCGGGATCCGGTACGCCGAGGGTACCCAGGATGGATGCCGCCAGTTGGTCGTAGGCGGCGAAGCATTCGGTGGCGGCGGAGCGTAGCTGGGGGTCGCGGCCGGCTTGGATGTAAAGCTCGTAGGGGGCGATGTGTTCGTTGTCGAAGGCGGTGTCGGCGGCGACCTGGCCGACGAGTGCGCCGGCTTCCTGCGGGGTGATGGGGCCTGTGCAGTGGTGGGTGGCGAGGTCGGTGAAGCGGCGGGTCTCCTGGGTGACGAAGGAGCGCAGGCTTTCGCGTAGTAGGTCGTGCTGGGTGGCGAAGTGGTAGGTGATCGAGCCGAGGGAGACGTCGGCTTCCTTGGCGATGCGGCGGTTGGTGACTGCGGCGATGCCGTTTTCGCCGATGATCCGCAGTGTGGCCGCGATGATGCGTTCCCGGGTCTGGGAGGGGTTGGGCATGGTGCTCATCGTTTCATGGTCGTGTTCCCGGCCTGCCGTGTGTTCCGGCGGTAGTTGGCGGGTGGTGTGGGGTCCGGGTGGTGGAGTGGTCGGGGGTGGGGCCGGTGTTCATGCCAGCGCAGGTCATCCTCGAGTTGGGCGGCGAGGGAAAGCAGGAGAGGTTCGCTGTGCGCAGGTCCGAGGAGTTGTGCCCCTAACGGGAGGCCGGTGGTGGTGAATCCGGCGGGGACGCTGATGGCGGGCCAGCCGAGGACGTTCCAGGGCCAGGCGTGGGGGCAGGATGCGATCACCGCCTGGTTGGTGCGGGAGTTGGACAGGCCCATGGATGCGCGGGGGCGGGGTGGCGGTGGTCGGGGTGAGGATGACGCCGGCCTGACGCGCTTGAAGATCGTGCCGATTGGCCCAGTTCGGGAGTGTTGGTCTTGCGGACGATGACCGCTCTTGCGGCCCTCAGACGGCGGACCGCCTCGCCATCAGCTGCCCTGGGAGGGAAATCGCCGCTGCAGCCGAAGGCGGTCGGCTCACCGGCCACGTCAGTGTCGTCCTTGACAGCGATCGGAACGCCGAGCAGCGACAACCGTTCCCCGGCTGCCAGGCGCCGGTCGGCGCCATCGGCCTCGGCCAAGGCGGCATCGGCGCGCACCCGGCGGAACGCGTTGAGGGTCGGCTGGGCGGCATCGATCCGTGCCAGGGTCTCCCACCAGGGCGCGGGAAGAGACGTGGCCGCCGGCGAGAGCGGCTGTCAAGCCCGTCAGGCCGGCGTGAGTGGAATCGGGCATCGTCTTTCCTTCCCCTCTCCGCTACTGTTCGTTCGAACGAACAGTAGCGGAGGATGGCCTTGACGAACATCAGCGGATCGACCGTTCTTCTCACCGGTGCCAGCGGCGGCATCGGCCATGCCCTGGCCCGGGCGCTGGCCGCCCGAGGCGCCAGTCTGGTGGTCACCGGCCGGCGCGCCGACGCACTCGAGGAACTCGAGAAGTCGCTGGCCGCCCGCCCGGTGGTCGCAGATCTCAGCGATCGCGAGGCGGTCGAGCGCCTGGCCGAGCAGGCCGGCCCCGTGGACATCCTGGTCGCCAACGCCGCCCTGCCGTCCAGCGGCGACCTTCTCGACTACACCCCCGAGCAGATCGACCGCTCGTTGGAGGTGAACCTGCGGGCCCCGCTGATGCTCTCCCGGCTGCTGGCACCGCGTATGGTCGCGCAAGGCCGTGGCCACCTGGTGATGATCGGGTCGATCTCGGGCCGGGCAGCGTCCCCGGCCACCTCGCTCTACAGCGCCGCGAAGTTCGGCCTGCGCGGATTCGCCCTCGCCCTGCGCCAGGACCTGCACGGCACGGGTGTCGGGGTGTCCCTTGTGCAGCCGGGCTTCGTCCGCGACGCGGGGATGTTCGCGGACACCGGCGCCACACCGCCCGCAGGCATACGCACCGTCAGCCCCGAGCAGGTCGCGGCCGGCACCATCAGGGCAATCGAACGCGACCGCACCGAGGTCAATGTCGCACCGGCCGAACTGCGCCTTGGAAGCGCCATCGGCGGCCTCTTCCCCAGTCTCGCCGCCACCGTCCAGCGCAAGGCAGCACCCGACCTGCTCGTCCAACAGATCACCGCAGCACAGCGCGACAAGCGCTGACCGGAACCATTTCCGGCACCGGAGCCTAAGGTGCTGTCAGTCAGCTCTTCGCGGCCGTCATCTTCGGTTGGCGGAGCACGGTTGTGGTCTTGTCGAGGTGGCCGTAGACCGTGAAGCGGGGGACGCCGAACAGGCCGGCGATCTGCTGGACGGTCTTCTCGCGCGCGTCGTACAGCTGCTGGGCGAGGGCAGCTTGGTCCTCGGTGAGCCTTGGACGGCGTCCGCCGACCCGGCCCCTGGCGCGGCGGCGGCGAGGCCGTCCATCGTGTTGGCGACGATGAGCTCGCGCTGGAGCTCTGCGAGTACCGAACAGCATGCCGAGCATCGCCCGGCCCTCGACGGCGGTGGTGTCGATGCCCTGCTCGATCACGTGCAGCCCGATGCCTCGCTCGCGCAGGTCGGCGCCGAGAGTCACCAGGTGGAGGACGGAGCGGGAAAGTCGGTCGAGACCGGTCATCTTCAGCGTGTCGCCGGGCCGCAACAGCTGCAGCACAAGGTCGAGCTTCGGGCGGGACGCCTTCGCGCCACTCGCAGTGTTCGACGTGGAGATCGCCCCGCTCCACCCCGTGCCGCAGGAGCGCGTCGATCTGATGATCGGGATGCTGGTCCGCGGTCGAGACCCGCCACAACGGCTCTCACGTCCGCCCGCACCATCGCCACACTCGCCCGGCGACCGCCCGATCCGCTCGCCCCACCCCGCGCAGGGTGAACACGACCGTCACCCGACTCCAGTCGGCCCCGGTGGGTCAGACGACGTGGGTACGGAGCTATCGCCGCACGGACGGCACCTACGTCCGTGGGCACCACCGGCGGATCAGCCGCCCGGTCGCCGTGGCGGCCGGGCGGGGGCGGCGTCATCCTGCTCATATTCCTGCTGCTGGCTCTCCTGGACGACGGAGGCACAGGTGCCGCGAACACCACGAGTCAGCACCCGGCCTCTCCCGCCAGCGTCAGGTCACGTATCCAGCCGCTGAGGAACGAGCCGCGAGGGCCCCGGGTGGTCTGCCACCCGGGGCCCTCGTTGCATCCTCAATGCAGAGCAGGTCCTACGCGCAGCTCCGAGTCAGCGCGCCCGAAATCACCGGCCGCCCCGTGGTGACGATGACGGCAACCGCAGCAACGAACACCCCAGCCCCGGTGAGAGCGGCGGTCAGCGGCTGACTCAGGGTCGGCCGACGGTAGACGGCGTACGCGAGTGCGCCGATGAGCATCAGGCCGACCAGATCGAGCAGCAGGACGACCAACAGGGCGAGCGTGGACACGGAGCACGCGGGGCGACCAGGGTCGGCGTGAAGCCGCCGTCCTCAACATGCAGCGAGCGGCATGCGGGAGCGGATGAGAATCCCGACGCCCTTGCGTCTCGTGCGCAGAAGCCCGGGCAGGTGCGTCAGACTGACGGGTCACGCAGCGTCGCGTCGTACGCGGCAATGGCCTCCGCGTCCTCCGTGTCGACCTCCTTTTCTTATCCGACGCCAGAAACCGCAGGAGGAGCGCCCCTTGAGCACCGCCACCGAGCACCCGTCAGGAGAGGCAAGCGCGGTCCTCGTTCCCGCCGTCGCCGACGAGCGGGCGGCCCGCTTCGCGCTGTGGGCCGAGCGGCAGGGCGTGGAGGTCGCCCAGCGCCTAGCGGATGCCGAGGACTTCGCGAATGAGGTGCAGCGGCGACTGACGCCCGCCCACACCACGGACACGTACGCGAAGGCGTGGCGCGTCTGGGAGCGGTTCTGTGCTGAGCGCGGCCTGCCCGAGCTGGAGGCGACGCGCGGCGTCCTGGTGACGTTCGGGGTGTGGCTGCTGGACCGGGGCCAGGCGAACGGGAAGGGCTACGCCGCATCGTCGGCGAGCACGATCCTCGCCGGGGCCATCGTGGAGCCGCGCCGCCATGGCGTGGAGGTGAGCCGGGACGACCAGGCGCAGGCCCGTACGCAGCTGGAGGCGGGCGCCGTCGAACTGCTCAAGGCCGAGGAGCGGCGCGGCCGAGGCCAGGCGGCGGCCGCCGAGGTGCCGGATGTACCGGGTGGTGAGGGCCTGCCCGACACCCTCGCCGGGCCCGGGACAAGGCGCTCATCCTGACCAGCTTCCACTACGCCTCGCGCGCCCAGGACCCCGCCGGCCTCCTCTGGTCGGAACCGGACGCGCCCGCGTTCGTCGGCATCGACCGGCACGGCAACGTCACCGGAGGCATGGTCCCCGACTCCGTGACGCGGGCCGTGAAGCGAATCAGCGTCCGGGCCGGGGTCAGCATCGCGTGGACCGGCCACAGCCTCCGCATCGGCCTGTCCAGGACCGCCCGCCGCAAAGGGAAGGACGCCGTGGCGATCGCCGACCAGGGCGGATGGGCCCTGCACTCCCGCTCCATGAACAGGTACCTCCACGCGCAGCTTCAGCAACAGCCGATCTGCCCGCCGGCATGCCTCCCTATACGACGTGAAGAAGGCCCGCACGTCCTGCTGCAGGCCCACTGGCAGACTGCCGAAGGAGCCTCGGCCGTGGAAGAGTTCCACCGCCAGATACAGCAGCGTGTTCAACGTCGAGCGTTTGGCCCCCGCCGCCACCCGCTCCGCGTCCGCCCCGTCCCTGACCAGCCGCTTGAGCTCACCGGGCGTCAGATGGGCCAGCAACTCCGCAACCGCCCGCGGCATTTCGTCATCCGCGGCGGCCGACCACGACGCTCCACAAAGTCCACCAGGACACTGATCGCCGAGGCGGTGTCCTCGGAAGCAAGCCACTCGGCATCCGGCACCACCCGACGGGCGAGATAACCCAAACGGGCGGCTTCACTCTTGAACGCGTACACAATGCCCGGCGCCGCGGCCACCACCCGCACACGGTCACCTGCTCCACGTACTCCCGCAGCTCGCCAGCCGCATACAAGTGCTGAAACGTCTGCCGGCTCGTCAGCAGCCCATCTGCGAACTCCTCGCCGCGGACCTTGGACTTCTCCCACGTCAACCGGGCCGAGACCACCAGCAGCGTCGACGTCAACTCCCATGCCCGCAAAAGCGTCTGGCGACGCTCCGCCGGATCCTCGATCACATTCAGCACATACGTCAGCAACACGACATCACTGAGCTGTTTCAGCCTGGGCACCGATCGGGTGACATGGGTGGCCGCTGGACCAGGGCGTCAGCGTGGGAACGCGCTGGCCCGCCACCCGTCAACAGCAGCCGCGCCATCACCCTGGCGAGTGACCGCTGAAAAGGCTCACTGACCTGAAGTTGCGTTTCCGATCGGTAATACGGATCCCAGCCGACTACCCGACACTCCAGCCGCTCAAGTGCCCGCACGTCATCGCCACGACCACAGCCGTAGTCGAGAACCGTCCGCTCCGGCGTCAGCTGACCATCCGCCAGCACCTGCCGCGCCGGAACCGACAGCGTCGCCCGACCAATCGCCGTCCGACGACGCTCACTCCCCCACACCTGCCCCACCACAGACACTCACCACCACCAGACACCGACGAGCACCAGTGTGCCAGAAGACCTACCGCTTCACGGCGCTGCAGTCCTTGCCTGTCGTGCGCGTCCCTTGACGTCTCACCTTCCGCCACGGTGGCGCTCCACCCAGACTGTCCCCCTAGCCATGGCACCACAAGCCCCTGTCAGAGCGCACACCCCAGCGGTCAACGTGCCTGCATGGCTTCATTCACTTCTAGCGACAGCGTTTGTCGATGGGTTTCAGCAGCATCCGGAGATCAACGCGCTCGCCGTTGTTCATGGGATAACAGCATGCGCCAAAGCACTCATGGGGTGACGTCAGGAGTCCAGGCGGTTGAGCTCGGGTGCTCTGCCGCGTTCCGTGTGAGGAGGGCGAGGGCTGCGGCGATCGCCGGCTGCGCTTCGGTGCCTGCGCGGACTAGCGCTTCGATGGTGCGTCCGGGGTGGGGCAGGGGCAGGAGTGCTGTGCCGGGGGACGGATTCTCGCAGAGGAGGCCGGGCAGAATGGTCGCGGCCAGCCCGGTGGCGACGAGGCACAGCGCTGACCGCAGGTCTTCGAAGCTGTGCTCAATGCGGGCGGTGAATCCGGCACTGCGGCAGGCGTGGAGCAGGATTTCGCGGCAGCTGCTGGGCTCCGGGGCGGAAATCCAGTCGTGGTCGCGCAAAGCCGCCAGCCCCTTGTCGCCAACCTCCTCACGCAGTTGCTCGGGGACGGCAAGTACGAGCGGGTCGTGGAACAGTCCGACGGCAGTGGTTCCGGCGGGCTGCGGGGTGCCGAGAAGGTGATAGCGGTACGACACCGCCACGTCCAGGACGCGCTGCTTCAGCATGCGGACCGCGTCCTCTGGCTCAGCCTGCACAATTTTGGGCCGCAACAGCGGATAACTCTTTGCCACCTCAGCGACAAGGGGGACAGCTACAGCGCTCAGCGCGCTGGGAGCACAGCCGATGCGCAACTCCCCGCTGGGTTCCCTCTTCAATGCCTGGACGGCGCCTTCGGCTCGTTCCAGCGCGGCGAGCACCTGCTCGCATTCCGTGGCAAGGGCCACACCCGCGGCTGTGAGTCGGACGCCACGGCCCTCCCGGTAGACAAGCTGGACCTTCGCCTCTGATTCCAGCGCGCGCAGCTGCTGGGACACCGCCGAGGGCGTGACTCTGTGCAGGTCGGCGACGATGCTGATCTTCCCGTGCTCGGCCAGGTCCCGCAGGATGATCAGCCGCTTCACATCAATCACTAGCCCAGCTTAACATTACTTAAAGAAAATGTAGCTTGACTTCAGTTAGCGATCCACTCACGCTTTCCCGTGACAGAGACACTACGCCGGCGACGGGCATTACAGATTCGTCAGTCCGTTCAGCCGCTGCCACGATGAGGGATTGATTGCATGCGGAGCGCTTACCTCAAGATGACTGTGGCCTCGTTGCTTTTTGGCTCCTATCTCGTTGCGAGCAAACTGATCTTGCGTGAAGTGCCCATCTTCACCGCAACCTTTGTGCGGCTCGCCAGCGCTTGTCTTTTCTTGGGTGTCTACGTGGTGCTTAAGCGCCCAGGGCGAGTGAGGCCGGGACGCCGGGACAGCGTGATGCTCGGCTTGCAGGCCCTGCTCGGTGTTTTCCTCTTCAGCGTGTTCGCCATGTATGGCGTGAAGTTCACTGGGGCCATCGAGGCCGGCGTCATTTTGGGCATGGTGCCGGTCTCCATCAGTCTGGTCGCCATGATATTTCTTGGTGAATCGATCTCTTTCCGCCGGAGGCTGGGTATCGCACTTGCGGTGCTGGGTGCTCTCAGCGTCAATGTATTGAGTTCCGAATCCGGGGCTGGATCGTCGGGTTCCAACGTCGCGCTTGGTTCATTCCTCCTGGTCAGCGCGGTCGTATGTGAGGCGATCTTTGTGACCTTCGGGAAATTCCTGGCCAGGCCGATTCCGCCCGCTGCTCTGTCTCTCATCCTTTCGGCCGCGGGCGCTCTGATGTTCGCTGTACCGGCCGTCCTTGAGTACGACTGGTCGATGCTGGCTGAGGTGTCCTGGCAGTCATGGGCACTTATGATCTACACCGGAATCGCCATCAACGGGGTGGCTGTAGTCCTCATATACGACGCCATGGATACGGTGGACACCACGGTCGCCGCTGCCTTCACCGCCCTGACGCCAGTCAGTGGCGCAGTTCTCTCCGTAGCCTTGTTGGGCGAGAAGTTCCACCCCTACCATCTAGGAGGAATGACGCTAGCTGCCATCGGCGTCTTCGTTGTTTCCACAGAACCGGCTGGGAACAAGAAACGCCTCGCAAGAGGCCAAAGAGAAGTAAGGGCGTCAGAGCCGAACGATTCCCTCGTATGCCGCTGACAACCTTGCTGCCATCCGAAAAGGAGATACGGCAGCAATCAGCCGGCCTCGGCGTGCGCTTCTGCTCGTGCGCGGGTGGTGACGAGGCGGTAGGAGTCGGCGCCGGTTTCGATGATGGTGCCGTTGAAGGCGAGGCGGTCGACGATGGCCGCGCAAAGGCGGGGGTCGGTGAAGGTCTTGGTCCAGCCTCCGAAGGATGCGTTGGATGCGATGGCGACGCTGTTCTTCTCTTCCCGTTCGGTGAGGGCCTGGAAGAGGAGTTCGGCGCCGTGGCGGTCGAGCTCCATGTATCCGTGTCGTCCTCGGCCACGGCAGCATGGATTTCCGCGAACCGGACGGCTCCAACCTTGATCGCTTTGGGGCTCCCCGGACGCAGGATGACGTTCGTCGCCCCGAAGGGAGCTGCGATTAGCGCGTGCATCAGTGGTCCTTCCGCTTCGGCCTTGGGCGTTTGCTAACGGTGAGGTGGATCCCGGCGCGGGGATCGGGCCTGAGCCGCGGGGGAACAGGTCGGGCAGCGTCCGCGCGCCGGGAGTCTTACCTGCCCGATGGCCAGGGACGGGCGTCATCCGGGCCACCGGGCAAGGGTTGTGTGGCTGCGGTCAACTCCTCCAGCAGCTCCTCCAGGTCGACGAGCCGGAAGGAGTTCAGCCGGCGCACCAATTGCGATGCGAGGAGCGTTGGCAGGTTGGGGTGGCCATAGGGCAGCGGGTGGTCGGGGGCTGCTACGACCTGGACGCCGTCCTCGCCGTAGCCGTAGAGGGTGCCGTGCACGCCGTAAAGGGGGGCGCTCCGCGTGATGAAGACCATCGGCCGGCCGTCGAGGTGCGGGCACAGGCGGGCCGCGGCGCGCGCATGCTTCGCGCACACGGGCGGCTGGCCGGTGATGATCGAGGTTGCGTCGGGCTCGTAGTCGTTCGGGCCCGCGAGGAAGATGAAGCCCAAAGGGGTGCGCGCGCGCTTTACGCAGACCTGGCAGCGCAGTTCCTGCATCGTCTCCCGTTGCCGGGAAGGGTGCATGAGTTTCCATCGCGGCATGCCCGTCGGCATGCCCCGCTCATCCCGCGGTGTCTGCGAGCAGCGCGCCCACAGCACCCCACGAATGTCCCGATCGTCTCGTTCTTCATCGGCGTAGCGCAGTTGGAGCCTATTGCCAGGCCGCTTCGGGGTGATGAGCAGGTTGGCCGGAGCGCCTTCTTCCCCTTCTCTCAGGGTGACGTAAGGCACCAGGGATGACTCGGTCGAGGTCCGCACGGAACGGGTCTTCCTTTCTTGTCTGTCTGCGGGGTGGGCTTAGAGGGCATCTGATCTAGGTAGTTGTGTTCTGGGATGTTTTTGTGACTGGCGTCGTTGGTCGTCGTTCATGAGGTGTGAGTGTTCGTCGTCCGTACCGCAGTGACGTCTCCGACGCCCGCTGGGCCTTGATCGAACCGGTCTTCACCGCCTGGCGAGCGAGACGGACCGGACCCGGCACAGCGGCCCGGGTGCACGAGCTGCGGGAGATCGTCAACGCGATCCTCTACGTCAACCGCACCGGCATCCCCTGGGAGTACCTGCCGCACGACTTCCCGCCCTACAAGACCGTCTACGACTACTACGCGAAGTGGGAAGCCGACGGCACCACCAGCAGGTCCACGACCTGTTACGCGACAAGACCCGCCGATTCCATGGCCGTCGTGCGGAGCCGACCGCGGCCGTGGTGGACGCGCAGAGCGTGAAGACCTCGGCAAATGTCGCCGAGGCCAGTCAGGGCACCGACGCCGGCAAGAAAATCAAAGGGCGCAAGCGGCACCTGATCACGGACACCCTCGGTCTGGTGCTGGCCGTCCTCGTCACCGCCGCGAACGTGCACGACACCGTCGGCGGCAAACTCCTGCTCGACGACCTGGCCGCGGCACATCCCAGCGTGACCAAGGTCTGGGCCGACGGTGGTTACCAGAACAGCATCTTCAACCACGGTGCCCGGCTGGGCATCGATGTCGAGGTGGTGCAGCGGTCACGGGCGAGGGGGTTCGAGCCGCTGCCGAAGCGGTGGGTGATCGAGCGGACCTTCGGCTGGCTGATGCAGCACCGCCGCCTGGCGCGGGACTACGAAGGCCTCCCGCAGAGATCCCGGACGATGATCCACTGGGCGATGGCTAACAAAATGTCCCGCAAACTCACGGGAGAATCCACACCAACCTGGCGAATCGAAACAGATATCCCACTCGCATCCGCGTGAACACTGATCAGATGCTCTCTTACTGGCCCTAACAAAGCCTCTGGACGTGCCGATGGGTGATCAGGCAGACGGCAAGTCCGAGGAACGCCTCGTGGATGTCGTCGCGTCGTTCCCACCGGATCCGCAGGCGGCGGAAACCGTGCAGCCAGGAGATTGTCCGCTCGACAACCCAGCGGAAGGTGCCCAGGCCGGTGCCGTGCGGTTGTCCCCGCTCGGCGATCGCGGGCCTGATCCCGCGCTGGCGCAGGAGCCGGCGGTACTTGTCATGGTCGTAGCCGCGGTCCGCGAAGAGCATGTCGGGCCGTCGGCGCGGTCGGCCGACCACTCCCGCCACTGCCGGGATCTTGTCCAGCAGTGGCAGCAGTTGAGTGACGTCGTTGCGGTTGCCACCGGTCAAAGACACCGCGAGCGGGATGCCCTGCCCGTCGGTGATGATGTGGTGCTTGCTGCCCGGGCGTGCACGGTCGACCGGGCTGGGCCCGCTTTTGGGCCTCGCCGTGCGGCCCGGACGTGGGAGGAGTCGATCACCGCCCGCGACCAGTCCAGCTGGTTCTTCGACCGCAGCTTGTTCAGCAGCAGCTGGTGCAGCTGGTCCCAGACGCCTGCCTCGTTCCAGGCCGCCAGGCGACGCCAGCAGGTCATGCCCGAACCGAAGCCGAGCTCCTGGGGCAGGTACTCCCATTGGATGCCGGTGTGCAGCACGAACAGGATGCCGCACAAGGCCTGACGGTCGGGCACTCGCGGCCGTCCCTCCACCAGCTTCGGCGGAGGCTCGGGCAGCAACGGCTCGATGAGCGACCACAGTTCGTCCGACACGATCCACGGCCGCGACTGACGCTTCCCCACGCCCCCTCAACGAGCGACAAAGCAGACAGTCACATGATCAACCCGCTTTTGTTAGAGCCAGTTAGGGCAGTTGCGGAAGAAGATGCCTGGCCTAGCGCAGATGACGGTGGCCGGCTTCGAGGACCTGCTCGGCCGCGTGCAGCGTGCTCAGTGCCTCGGTGCGGGCCTGTTGGGTGTGTCCTGCGCCGGCGAGTGCTTGCACCCAGTCCAGGCGGCTGCGGATGACGTGAGGGTGCTGGGGTTCGAGCAGGCGGATGCGGTCTTCGATGAGGGAGGCAAAGCCTGCCACGGCTTCCTCGTGGCGTCCGGCGCGGGCTGCGAAGGTGGCGAGGCTGCTGCGGATGGCCAGCGTGTGCGGTGCGTCGGCGCCGAGGTGGGTGATGGCTTCGTCGAGCAGCGTGTGCATCTGCCGTTCGGATTCCTCGAGGGTGTCTGTGCTGGTGGCAAACCAGATGCAGCTGCGCTTGGTGGCGATGATCTGCTGGTGGTCGTCCGGATGGTGGTACTCGCGGTCGCTGAGCAGGGCCCGGAACTGTTCCGCGGCGCTGGCCGGGTTGCCGCTTCGCCGGTGAAGTAGGCGAGTTGGTGGCGTGCGTCGAGGACGTCGGGGTGCGCGTGGTCCAGCAGGGTCTGGGCCTGGGCGACGATGCCGGTGAACAGGTGCACGGCTTGGTGTGTGTCTCCGGCTTCTCCGGTGAAGAAGGCTGCCTGGTGCCGGGCGGCGAGGGCGATGAGGGGATCGGTGCCGGGCCACTCGGCGATGCGCTGAAGACGCGTGGCGGCCTGGCGGGGATGTCCGCCGTCGCCCCAGGCCAGCGCGAGGGGGAACTCCGCTTCGGTCACGGATCCCTCGTGGGCTTTGGTCAGCGCGGTGATGGCCCGTTGCAGCCGGGCCTGCTGATGGGCCACCAGCCCGAGATCGTAGGCGTCTTCCGGGCCGACGGCGGCCAGGAGTGCGTTCCACAGGTGGTCCGGGACGGGTGCGGGACGGGGGGTGTTGAGCAGGTAGTCGAAGGCCCGGTAGCGGCCGTCGTCGTCTCGTCTGAGGAGCCCGGTGGTGGCGAGGGCCGGTGTGCAGGCCCATTGGAAGGCGGCGGTGATGCTCTCGGGGCGCAGGTCGGTGCCCCCGCGTTCGGCCAGATACGGTTCATGGAGCCGCTGAAGGAGTTCTGGTGTGACTGCGCTGCGCAGTCCGGCGCGGCGGCAGTCGACGGCCGCGCTCACCAAGGTCGCGGCACGCGGGTTGGTGCCCGGGGCCCAGGCGTTTTCCCAGGCGGCCATCAGTTCCGGTCCCGCCGCGATCGTCTCCGCGATGCCGAACCGGTCGCAGGTGAGCAGGGCGGCCGCGATCCGCGCATCGCCGGCGTGAGCGGCGGCACGCTCGCACTCGCCCGCGGACCAGCGCCGGGCCAGCCGGATCACGTCCGCTTCCTGCAGAACCTCCCGCTGCGTACGCCAGGCGTCCCGGTCGGAGCCGGTCAGGCGGCTTTCCTCCCGGGCCTCGAAGCGGCGGTACTCCTCCACACGCATGGTGCCCAGCACCACCCGGTGCCCCCGCCCGCCATCCAACGAGCGCAGCAAGGCCGCGCTGATGCCGTCCCGGCCCAGGTAGTTCTCCAGGTCATCCAGCCACAGCACGGCCCGGCGGTAGCTGCGCGCGCAGGCCACCGCTTGAGGTACCGCAGCACGCGTGCGGGGGGCGACGAAGCGGTAGTGCGGGAACTGGGAGCGTGCCACCTCATAACCGAGACGGGACTTGCCCGCCGCGGACTCACCCACCAGCAGTACAAAGCGCGCCTGCTGCACCTGGCGCACAACCTCGCGTTCGGCGTCCCTGGGCACATACGGCGGCGCCTTGGTGCCGTCGGCGGCCCGCACTCCGGCCGCTTCCGGCCGGGTGACCTGCCGCACCCGGGGAATGCGCCCCCGGGCGTCACGCAGCAGGTCCGTCTCTTCACGGCTGCGCCGTCGTGGCCGAAACAACTCGGCCGTCAGCCCGTACACGGCGGTGATGGCGGCACCCACACCGGCCGCCCATGGCCCCGACAACCAGGTGATCGCCGCAACGATGGCCGCACAGCCCGCGACCACCACCGCAACAAAACCGAAAAGCCCCTGCACAGGCTGCCCGCCACGCCGCAAAAACCCAGACATGCGGCCTCCCCGACATCCCCCACTACGGGCATCCTCGCGAAGAACCCGACGATGTCGAGAGCACACACACGCAAATCGGCCGGTCGGCCACAACGCCACACGACACAGACCGCCCACCGGCCGCCCCACCACTCCCCCGAACCCCGCACGCCAGGAAACCCAGACCTGGCTGATGACACTTCAGGACGCGCCGGGCCGAGTTCCCAGCCGACGTTCAGGCCCGCGACCATCCGCACGGCGGCGCTGCTGCGCAGCCTCCGGCACCACTCGCGCAGAGGACACAGCGAGCCTCCTGATCACCACACCCTGCCGGCACGCCTGCCACGGGCCCGAACGCGAACGTGCATGCCGGGCCGGCGGACGGCCGGGGCTGCATCCCGGCCACAGCGTCGGCCTGCACTACCTCGCTCGCATCCGGGCCCGGCAGGACCCGTCCGGGCGCCGGCGCTGCTGCCGGCGCCCCAGCCGTATCCGGCGCCGCGGGCTGACTCCCGTACGGGCGAAGGGCCTTACGTGCCGTGCAGCCCGACACCTGCGGTGCTCCCCGCATCACCGGTTTCGCTGCGGCAGGCCCCTGCCGCACTCGACGAAGGGACTCTTGACGTGGACACGAGCAGCAACTGAACGAAGCAGGCTACGCACCCTGGGCAACCGAACAGGGCCGGAGCGAGTCCCGATGGGCCAGTGGGCCCCAGCCGCCCTTCTGTCAGTGAGGAAGGGGGCGCCCCAGGCCGAGCCGACAACGGAACCGGGTGATTCGGGCTCCCCACGGGTCCGCTCGACAGGCAGCGTGAACTGCCGGTCGGCGAGATCGTTCTCAGCCGGCCGAGCCACCACATACACCGGCCGCCGCCATCGTTGAGTGGGGCTCGGCGGCGGTTCTGTTCCCGTGTGCCTCCTCGCTGCAGCCATCCGCTCCGCCGTGCGCATGCCTGCTGCTCATGGGCATTGAGCCCAGGCGCTACCAGTGCCCGACCTACCGGAAGCCAAGGGCATTCGGTGGTCGCCGGGGGGAACCGGTGTAGCTGCGGTGCCATCGTCCAGGACGGCCAAAGATGACAAGAACGACCAGGACGGAGGAACTGACCGCGGGCTACGGCTTGTCCTCTGCCTCCTGCGGCCTCCCAGCCTCAGCTACGGTGCTGGCCCAGCCGACCATAGCGTCGTCCTCCAGGCCGTCGTGATCTGGTTCGAAGACATGGCTACAGTCATGATCGGCGTGCTGGATGGACACCCCATTCCAGGGAAACGGCGGCCACCACGGTGATTCCCAGCCGCTGCCGCCGCCGAGAACCCAGTACGTGACGAGCTCCCGATCACTTTCAGTCAGCCAGTCGAAGGCGCTGCGGTGGGCGAGGGGGCGACGGTACTCAGCGATTCGTACGCCATCACACGTCTTGATCTCGCGGGGCGTCTCCCTTCCCGGCCGGCTCTCCACCTCCACACGGTCCGCCCTCGCGACGGCGACGTCTACTGAGACCCTGTACACAGAGAATGGCAAGTCCCGAGGAGCACGCGCCAGCAGGGTCGTCTGGACTACCTCATCAGAGCCGATCCACGCGTAGTCCTCTCCCACCGGGCCGACTTGAATATGCTCCGGGCGCGAGTACAGGGTGTTCGGGCTCACCCGCGCGGCAGAACCATAGTTCCCGCCGACAATGTCCTCGTACGGCAGCCCGCGATCACGGCCGTCCTCGGGCATCAGGATCCAGGACGTCCCGGTGATCTCGTACAGCGACGTCAGCATCCTCACGGGCGTCTTCCCCTTGTTCTCCACTTTGATCTCCACGGTGATCTCCGCGTGATCAGCGCGCATCTCGATGCTCTCGATGCTGGCCTCCTCCTGCACTACCGGCGGGTTGTTGGACGGCTCGTAGCGGGCGGAGTACCAAAACTGAGGGATGGTCAAGCAGGCTGCCAGCAGTGCGCCTACCGCTGCAATCACGGCGGCTACCACTGTTGATCTTGCTTGCCTGTCGGACGACGTCGCCGAGGGCGGCAGCTGAGTGGACAGCGGCACCTCGGCAATCTCTCGTGCGTCCCCCCAGATGAGGCAAGCTGCCAGGAGCAAAGCAGAGGTGACCACCACGGCGGTCACGACGAGAACCGGCTGGAGTACGAAGTTTGACTGGACCCGGAAGATGATCCAGCCGCTGACGAGGCCGACGGCGAGATCCGCGGACAACGGTGCCCACCGCCGCCAGCGCACAGGCATCTCAGGCCTGAGCGCGGCACTGCAACTGCCGACAATCGCCATCGCTGCGATGACAAGGAACGCTCCCACCGTCCTCGCACCGAAATCCAGCCCGCGGTAGACATCCGCCAGACCGACACAGCCGAGAATCAAGCCATAGACGAGCAGAACGATGCGCCCGCGCGTGCGGATGCGGCGGTGCAGCTGCCGCATGGCAGTGTCGAGCCTTCCGCCCAGGCCTGCTGCGGGCCGGGCCCACGCTCCCGGACGCCCCCGCATCCCCGTCGCCATGCCCCCCAGTCGCACCATGCGGCGGAGCTGGATTGGGCGCGGTGCTGTCGCCATTCGTCATTCAACCCCCCGAGAACTCCAGGGGATCGTAGAGCCGGGCGATCCGAATGCGCTGGAAACCCTCAGGCACAATCACCAGATGTACGACATCTTGGGCATGCCTGTGTACCGCGCCGACCGCACCGATCTCCCGACCCTCGCCACGCTCCCGAGATCCCTCCGCGCCGCGCGATCCGAGGCGATTCGGTCCGGACAGCTGAAGCCCGCACCGTGCACGATCACTTCTGCTGTCCGGTCGTTGAAACAGACAGCGAGGCCACCCGGTAGTTTCGTCTCGTGTGCCTGTCGGGCCGGCGGGCGGCCTGACCGTGCACAACGAGATGCTATGGCCCAACGCCCCAAGTCGGAGGAAGAGTTGAAGGTCACTGAGCAAGGGACTGCCTTTCCTGCACTGCCCGCTTCGGCCCCATGAGCGCGCGCCCGCCTCACGCCTACGCCCCGCGCGGAACTCGCGCCGCAGACACGCCCCTGCGTGCCGTCATGGACGGATCGGACACAGCGACGTTTGTGATCGCGCTCGACGGGTTGGTCTTCTCGGTCGTGTCGGTGGGCTGGCAGGCTGCGCACCACTTTCTGCACGGTCCGCGGCTGCGGGTACATGTGCGGCCGGCCATGCACGACAATGCGACACTGCAAGCTGAAGAGCACGACAGCATCTGGCCCCCGCAGGGATCGGCCGAACCCGCCGCTGGCGAGCGGCGCTACCAGCGCCCGGCGCCAAGCCCGGATCCGCCTCGATATACGCATGAGGCAGTTCGAGGGCCTCCTCCCAGCACGCCACACGCGCGGCAACACGCGGGGGCGGCGTCAGCACACCGGCCCCCTCGACACGACAGCCTCCCCGCAAGCGGTCAACGCACTGAGCGCGAAGGCACAGCCCACCCGAGCAACGCCCCATGGCGGTGACAACCAGGCCCAGGCGCTGCACACGCCGTTGACCAGAGCAAGGCCGCCGCCGTGCCGGACATCATCCAGGGCGCGAGCGCTGGCCTGCTCGGGCCCGGGCACGTGGGCTGCGGCGTCCCGTCCGGGCGGTAAGGCGCAGGAGTTCATGCAGGGGGGTGCCGTGTTCGGCCCACTGGCGCAGCCGGTCGCGGTCGACCCAGTGGATCTGGTGACGCTCGCCCCAGGATTTCGCGTCCCGGGTGAGGTGCCCGTTGGTGATCACCACAGCCAGGTGGGCGCCGTGGACGGGGCCGGCGGTGCCTTTGAGCTGATACAGCACCGGCGAGCCGACCTTCGCCGCCGTGGTGGTGTGCTTGGCCTGCACCACCAGCCGCCCCAGCGCCGGGTGGTCGGCGATGACGTCGGCGCCCTGGTCCCCAGCGCGTCCGACCTGCCGCGCCCGCCAGCCGTCCCTGACCAGCACATCGCGCAGCGCCTGCTCGAACTGACGGTCATTCATGGCGTCGAACTGGTCCAGCGTGATGTGCAGCCGGGCCAGCATCTGCGCGCGGACGCGCCGTATGCGGCCGGCGCGGCGGATCCGCCATAGCCCGTAGCCGGCACCGGCGGCCGCGAGCACGGCCAGCACCGGCCACAGGCGCGCCGCCAGCTGCCCGAGCGCGGTGACCGCCTGGAGCAGCCCCCACCCCGCCGCGGCCGCCACCGCCGCCGCGGCCAGCTGCTCGCTCCGGCCGCGCGGCGCGCGCAGCCGAAGCCCGGGGCGAGTGCGGGGGCTGCGGCGGCCCATCAGCGGCCCGCAGACACCGACGGCGGCGGCGTGTGCGGTGTCTGCTCAGCCGTGGAAGCCTCGCCGAAGCCGAACAGCTGGCCCCATAACCACACCACCGCGACCAGCCCGGCGATCGTCCAGCCGCTGAGCTTCTTCGCCTCCGGGCGCGGGTTGCGCCGGATGTGCTCGCGCACAACGTGGTATCCCTCAGGCACCCTCGCCATGGTTCCTCCCCCAAGGTCGGGCAGGCCGCCAACTGCGGCTGCTGCTTGAAGAGTTGGTGTAGCAGTCGGCACCGACAAAACCACCGGAACGATCACCAGCCGCCCCCGGCCCGGGGGCCGATCCCGCCACAGAACGACCGCCCGGACGAGTCATGTTCGAATCTCCCTCCCAGCAAGCCGCACGACCTGCCCCCAACCCGCCGCAGCCGCAGGCAGCCGCTGACTCACCGAGGCAGGACCACAGGTGCGGCGCCCCCGTCAGACACCCGTGTTGACCCGTGCCCCGTGACCGCCCCATGCGAAGTGGCGAGAAGACGCACATGTTCGATCGCTCAAAGAACTCAACGAGTGGTCACGACCCCCGGCTGCCCGACTCAAACGCTCATCTCGTAGCCTCCGCGCATGGCTGATGATCCGTTCCGGTGCCGCTGCGTCCCGTGCCATGACTACGGTGACCGAGATGAAGCGGACCGAGTGGATCTTGCGATCACCGAGAATGTGCAGCAGCACGGATGGCACGTCGTGATGGCCCCCAGGACGAGATCGGTCCTGGATTCGCCTACACGATCGGCCTCTCGCACACTCACGGCGCATCTGAACTCGCCATGTTCGGGCTCGATGTCCACGCCATGCACCGGATGCTCAACAGGCTCGCAGCGAAGTCCGCGGCGGGTGCTGTACTGGCTGACGGCCAGAGGCACCCTGACGTTGTCGGCGGTCACCACGTCGCCCTCAGGCAGGTCGATCTCCGCTGGTACCGGACCTTCTTCGGACGGGCCATCGGGTTCTACCGCGGCCTCCTTTCCCTGTGTTGCAAGTCGCGTGGCCCGACGTGGATGACCGCTTTCATTGGGAAGAACAGGCTCAGGAGAGGCATCGGGAGTCCCAGCCTCAGCTGTGGCTTCCACCGAGTGAGCACCCTGCCGGGATCTGGACGACCGAACTCTGACCCCGGAGGTGTCGACCAACGACCGATCAACACCATCGTGAGGAGCCATCGGAACAAGATCATTTTACAGCCATGGCACTCAAGGAACTGGGCGCCCCCAGGAGGTGGCACGGGCCAGGATTCGACGATGTCTATCGGGATCTCCGGATCCTTGGAGGCGTGATCCTCTCGCTCCCTGGCCACCCTGCACTGAGGTGTGACCCCGGCAAGGCCCACACCTCGATGGCGGTCTTCGAAGCTACGGCGTGCCTGGGCAAGGTCTCCGGTGCGCGGTGACATCGTGCAGACCCTCGCGGCTGCCGGCCAACCCCAGCGCGACCCCCAGTGGGAGCTGACATACGACGGGCTGCGGGCCGCCGAGGCCAAAGGCAGCAGGGGCGGCCGCCCTGGCCCGTGAACACGGCGTCAGCCGGGGTGCCATCCGCACGGCCGTCGCTGGCCTCATGCCCGAGCACCGCGGCCGGCCCCAAGGACGCCCCGGCCCCGAAGCTGCCGGTCACCCGCGACAATGCCTGGCAACGCCGCCGACCTCCTCCGCACCGCCCAGCTGGACCAGCGCGTGCGCGGGATCACCGGCCCGAGCTCGTCGGCGCAGATGACCGGGGCACCGGACGGAGGGTCGGTGTACAGGGCGCGGGCACGCGCCTCCCCCACCGGCGCGACGGCGGGTGTCTGGTCCGCGGTGGCCCCCCGCATCCGGCTGTAGCAGTGTGCGGGGCCGTGCTCCTGCCGCGCCGGGTTGGCTGTGGTGCCGATCGTTCCGAGGATCGGCGACTGGCCCTGTCCGAAGGGCTTACGGCCCCTCAGGATCAGAAGCAGGTGAGGGCCTACAAGAGCCTACGGTAGATCCCTGGTCGTGCTCGCGACGAGGCGGCCGACCTCGAAACCCTCCAGGTGGGCGGTGTGTGCCGAGGCGGCGCCAGGGACCAGCAGGTCGGCCTGGCCGCCGATGAGGTCGACGGAGGCGCGGGGGCGCTGGTCGAGGTAGACGTCGACGCGATCGACGTTCTCCGCCGTGAGCCTCAGATGGAGCGCGCCGTCGGCGGCGGCGGCCTCCGTGATCGTCACGGCGTGCGGAGTCAGACCCTGCAGGAGCCGGCCCGCGTGGTCCAGGAGATCGGTGTTGCCCTCCAGCAGGTCGCGGCGTGTCATGTGATGCAGCTCGTTGGGGACGACTCCCAGGTCCTCCACCGGCGTGCCCGAATTCGGGCCGACCCGCAGCGTGCGGCGTATCGACACCCGCATCCCGGCACCCTTCGGCAGGGCCGTATAGGGCGTGCCCGGGTCGTCCGCGAGGAACTCGGTCAAAAGGTCGTGCGGCCAGACGTTGGCGCCGCCGGCGCCCGTGTTCTCGTCGGTGCCGAGCACGGGGCCGATGTCGTGATCCTGGAAGCCGGCCGCGAAGATGTCCGTGGCCGAGTAGCACCTGGCGTTGGTGATGAGTACGACGGGCCCAAAGTACTGCTGCCCGATGGCGTTGGCGGCGATCTCGGGGCTGATCGGGAAGGCGCCGGAGTAGACCGAGCCAGTCTCGACGGCCTGTTCCATGGACGGCACCCAGGGGCCCAGATCCAGTCCCGGACCGCCCTGGAGCCGCTGGCAGATCCGCAGATTGAGCGGGGTGTTGACGAACTGCACGGGTTCGGGGTTGATCCGGCGCGGCGTCAGCGTCTGCAGGGTGAACTCGGCGGCGTGGATGTGCCCTCCGCCGTTGTCCCGGACGTCCACGATGAGCCCCTTCTGCGGCAGTTGCCGGATGAGCCGGACGAACTCGGCGACGAACGTGCCGGGGCTGTTGACGTTGAAAGTGAAGATGCGGATGTGGCCGAACGTTCCGGACGGCGTGGTGACGGACCGGGCCCGGAACACCTTGGGCATGGTGCTGGCGATCTCGCCCGCCCCCAGGTCCGGTAGGGGTTCGTCCGCCTCGGCGGCCCGTTCCTGAGCGACAACCAGGGGCGCGAACAGCAGCACCTTGGCCCGCTGGGTCTCATCGCCGTCGAGGTCCAGGCCTTGGAACACGGCCGTGTCCCGGTCGGCGGAAACGAACGCGGGCAGGTTCTCCACGATCTGCCAGCTCTGCCGGAGTTCCCGGGCCGTTCCGGCGAGGTCGATGTAGCTGACCGTCACCCACTCCTCCAGCGGCGGGAGATGAATGACGAGCGGCCGCACGGTCAACGACTGCACACCCCGGCTGCGCCGGGCCGCCGTGTTGCTACCGGCGAACCGGGCCGCGTTGAGGTCGACGGCGTCCTGGATGGGGATGCCGCTCCAGTGGGTGATCTCGACGCCCGGCTCGAACCCCGGCGCCGAGAAGCCGCTCACCACATGGGTGACCAGGAACCGGGTCCGGCCCTGTTCCGTGCAGGACTCGACCAGGAAGGGCAGGAAGGCGATCTTGCCCCTGAAGGGGTCGGGTAGCAGGTAGTTGGTGTGCAGGTCCCGCACCGAGTGGAAGATCTCCGACATCTCCGCGTGGAACAGCCACTCCCTCGGCATGGTCTGCGGTGTCTGCCGCTCCATGCGTCGGCGCAGCAGCCGCAGCCGCTGGACCGGGTTGACGGCGTGCATCGCGGTCTTCAGCGGCAGATGGACGTAGTTCTGCTCCAACAGGACCAGGGCCTGCTCGGCGAGGAGTCGGCGATCCTCCAGGGACAACTGGCCGGCGCCCTGCAGGAAGGCCGGCAGAGAAGCCGCACCGAGCAGGTGGTCACGTACCGGTTCCGCCGCGTTCTGGAGGAACTCGGGTGCGTTCTCATGAACCGGTTGGGTCATGGCGATGCACCAGTCCTTCGTGATGCGCGAATCTGGGTTTTGGACGGGGAGTTTGGTTCAGCCCCACTGGATGTCGGCCGTGGTCTCCAGCGGCGGGCGGTCCGCCACAGACTCGGGCACATGCAGGGTGTCGCCCTTGTGGAGGGCAGCGGGGAAGCGCACCCGAGTACGGTCCTCAACCTCGCCGAGGGTGACCTGAAAGACCCGGAACTCGTCCAGTTCCAGCGCTTCGAGCTGATCCAGGCTCTGGGTGAGCAGAAACGCTCTGGCCTTCAGTTCACCGTTCTCGGTGAATGCGATGACCTTGTAGAACTCCCGAGGTATGCGCACGCCCCGGTAGACCCGGTCGTCGTCCTGGAAGACCGGCCCGCCGAAGACACTGATTCTCAGGTCATCGACGTCGGCGTCGGCGAAGACGGCGTCCTCCAGCGCGCCCCACACCCCGTTCTTGGCGCTCTGGTTGAAGTCGTCCATCTGCGGAGTGATATTGGTGTAGAAGAACGAGTCGGTGTTCGCTTTGCGCGCCTCCGGCAGGCTGCCCCAGAGCAGGTCGGCGCGGCGGGCGATGTGCCCCCGGTCGAGCCGGTTGGCCTGATACAGCTCGTTGCCGACCTGCGCCGTGCCGGGCAGCCGCTGGTCCTTGACGAAGGGGATGCCGCTGCGGCTGAGCTTCTTCAGCGAGCCGCCGTCGACGTTCCAGGCCACCCAGAACGGGAAGCGCCGCTTCTTATTCAGGGTGAGGGAGAAATGCGTGTACGGGATGATCGGCGAGCCGTCCAGGAGGGCGGCGTCCCGCGCGAGGTCGGTGTCCAGTTCCGGGGCCTCGACCCGTTCGCCGAGGAAGTCGGCGTCGTAGCCGGCAATGATCTCCAGCTGCTCCGGCGTCGGCTGGCTGAGGGTTATGTCGAGCTTCTCGAACACCGATGTCGACAGGCAGGCGAGGGCGTGCTCGTCCGGACTACCCCTACCCTCGCCGGCGAAGTGCAGCCCGGCCAGGACCGGGCTCACCCGGTCATCGCCCTCCTTGAACAGCCACGCCGCGCCGGAGTCACCGCCGCTGCTGACCTCACCGTCCGCCAGCGGATGGTCGGGATCCGGGCCAATCTCGAAGCACCCGATGGTCCGCTGGCCCGTTCCCCCGCCGTAGTTGATCTTCGCTATGGTGTCGACGCGGCGGACGATGCCATGGGTGACCCCGGTCGAACGGCCGCTCTTGACCACCTTGTCGCCGAGCTCGGGCTCCCCCAGGCTCCGGGGGGCGACGTCCAGTTCGAGGATCTCCGGGAGGGAGTCGCGATCCTCGATGGTCGCCACCGCACAGTCCCCGGCCACGCCCAGGTGGGAGCGCTTGAGTACGCCCATCCGGTTGCGATCGATGCGATTGTCGTCCCGTGTGCCGGGCTGCACGACCTCGATCCCCAGCTCGCCGAACGGCCCGTGCAGCACGTGCCAGTTGCTGAGCACATACGGGGTGCCGTCCGCCCGGTCGAACACGATACAGCCGATGGTACCGGCCGACACCGTCACCGCGCCGACGCTGGCCCCGGGCCGAATGGGATCCAGCCGGCTCTTGCGCAGCGGACTCTCGACCTCGGCCACCATGTGGAAGCTCGGCTTGTAGGTGCGCTCGATGACATCGGTGGGCACCTCGAAGCCATCGACGGTGATGGTGGCCGGGATCAGCTCAGTGCCCAGGGACTCCAGCACCTCCGGCTCGGCCTTGGTCGCCACGGTGAACTGCAACGCAACTTCGCCGCCCGGCCGATCGCCGGTGGCCTTGCGGCCGACGCCCACCGAGGTGATGTTCGGATCCTCCAGCAGGTGCGGGCCCCGGACGCGGACGTACTGCCGCAGCGCCGAGAGGAGTTCATCGTCGGAGGGCGAGTTCTTCTTCGCCGAAGCCGTCTTCGACGCGGGCTTCGGTGGCGGGGTCTTCGAGGCGGTCTTCTTCGTGTTCGTCGTTCTGCTGGCCATGCGAGCACACATCCCTTCGAGGGCGAGACGACGCGAGGGCGGCCGCCGCCGAGGCCCGGCAGGCATCGGCGCGTCGGCGCCGTGCGCAGTAGCGGTCCGGGGCGGCGAGGCTCACCAACGCCGCCTTTCCTTGGTGAGTGTTCGGTCGCAGCACCGGTGGTCACACGAGAATCGCCGCGACAATTGCGAGGGCACATGGCCACGACTGCCTCGATGATTCCGTCGAGCCAGGGCGTGAAGTCCGCGTTCACTCGGGCAAGCCACCGCCATCTGTGGCCAGTGCGCTCCCGAGTGTGACACCCCCGGACAGCCAAATCAGGTTCGAACTCCTGCAGCAGCTGAACTACTTGGAGCTTTTATATGAATCAGACGTCAACCATTCCGACCACCCGCCCTCCAGGAGTTGAAGGTCCCGAGAAGGGTGGTTTTGCCACTCATTCCATGATGGTTGAGCTGCGCGATGAGGCAAGTTGACATTGAACCCCAACGCTTCTACCCCTTGGCAGATTCTCACTCAGTCAACTACTTCTAGTGAAGCGTCAAATATTGAATTCAGACGCAATGCTGGATGCGCAATATTGACGATCATCTAGGCAACCCAGCCGCTCTGACTCAATCACCGCCCAGCACGGACAGGGCTTGCACATAGCCCTTGGCGAGGCGGCCGGGCATGAGGAACCGCGCTTCCTCGCCGGCCTGACGCTGCGTCTTTCTGGCGAATGGTGCCGGAGGGGGTCCGGATGCGTGAGACGGCGAGGGGGTCTAACGTGAAAAGCGGACGCTTGCGCATTGAGTCGGTTCCACGCCAAGACGTGCATTTCATCGATTACGGCTACTGCTTCTTCATTTACTTCTCCACTGGAACTCCGCCGGCTCGCATCCGATCCGGCGTGACCGGAGGAGGCAGTCAATGGGACGCGCCTCAGAGAATTGGGAGAATCCGGGCAACGAGGGGTGCCGCCGAGCACTCTGCGAATCCCAGGGGCACGCGCCCGACGCACCGGTCACTCGTCCCAATACCTGGCAGCATCGCGCCAAGGTCCGTGTGTCCGTTCTGTGGATCGAACTCGCCTCTGTCTGTCCGGAGGAGAAGGAAGACGACTGCTCGGACGGGGTGAAGCGGAGCGAGCAGCGTGACTGGGCTCGGCGGTTGCTCGTTCGGGCGGAGAACCTGATCGACAGTACCGGGAGTGGTCAGCGAGGGCTGTGGGAGCGGATCCATAGTTGGTGGAACGGGGAGCTGTACGAAGGGGCTCTGAAGTGCCTGCATGAGGCCGAAGTGCTCATTGTGGGACTGCACGAGCCCAACCTGGCGCTTCGCCATGCTCCGAGTGTGCTGGCGATGGCCAAGCCGGTCTGCCGTGTGGACAGCTGGGTGACACAGGTCGAGCAATTTCTCGGGCCTTCCAGAGAGACGTCAACTCCGAAGAATCTGCCAGCGGCACTCGCCGCATTGATGGGAGCGGCATAGGGGGTCGAGGAGGAGCGGGGTGTCCGTAGCCGCAACTTCCGTATGCTGCTGGCCGCCGACCCCGACATGCACGAGGCGGAGCAACTGGAAAACGTACCGTCAAAAAAAGCGGACCGCTGAACCAGCATATCCAGGACCCAGGCCTGGACCGAGGAGAAGAAATGGCCGATCACGCAAATCTTCCCGCTCCTGCGAGAGTGGTCGCAGCCAGAGAACTGCCCGCTCGTGAACCGGCCAAGGACCCCACACTGGGCATCCAAGTCGCCCGGGACTGGGAAGGAGAGCCCGAACCCCGGCATCGACTCGTCACCATCGGCGATTCGCTCACGCACGGATTCCAGAGTGGGGCGATCTTCAACACCGATATCTCGTTCCCGGCAATCATCGCCCATGAGCTGGGCTGGGGCGAAGGGTTCCGCCGTCCCTCGTATCCCGGATACGGGGGTCTGCCACTCAACATCGAGTTGCTGCTGCGGGAGTTGGAGGAACGCTTCGGGAAGAACCTCGACTGGTGGGAGGCGCCTCTGGCACTGTTCCACGCCCGGAGGTTCCTGGACAAGGCCGAAGACTACTGGGAACGCGGGCCGGGGAAGGACGTGCCTCGGACCACCGAAATCAACCACAATCTCGGGGTGTACGGCTGGGACGTCCGCGATGTGCTGTCCAAAAGCGCGAAAATCTGCCGGGACGCCATCGACGAACCAAAGGACAACTTCCTGAAGCAGGTCGTGCAGAACGGCGGTGACCGCGCGGCTCTGCGGGTGCTGCCCTCCGCGGGCATCGACGGCGACGAGAACATGACCGTGCTCGCGGCAGCACAACGTCTCGGTGAGGACCGGAGCGCGGACCACAAACACGGCATCGAGACGCTGATCGTCTTCGTCGGCGCCAACAACGCCCTGCAGACGGTGACCAAGCTCAAGGTGAAGTGGAGCGGCCAGGACTACCAGGATCTGAAGGGCAAGGAGTCGTACACGGTCTGGGATCCCGACCATTTCGAGGCAGAGCTGCGAGAACTCGCCGACCGGGTGCTCGGCATCGCGGCCCGGCATGTCATCTGGTGCACCGTACCCCACGTCACCATCGCGCCGATCGCGCGCGGGATCGGGCGCAAGATGGCCACGGGCTCGCGGTACTACCCGTACTACACCCGGCCATGGATCAGCGATCGGGACTTCAATCCCACCGTGCACCCGCATGTGACGGGCGAGCAGGCCAGGGACATCGACCTGGCGATCGACCTGTACAACAAGGCCATCACCGACCAGGTGCGCAGCACGCGGCGGGCCGGCCGGGACTGGTACCTCATGGATACGGCCGGGCTACTGGACCGGCTCGCCGCCAGGCGCTACATCGACGATCTCAATGCCCAGCCGACGTGGTGGCAGCCCTATCCCCTGCCGCCGCAACTGGCGGCCCTCGCTACGCCGCCGAACTCCCACTTTCTCACCAGCGACGGCAACGGGCGCACCGACGGAGGTCTGTTCTCCCTCGACGGCGTCCACCCCACCACCGTCGGATACGGCATCATCGCCCAGGAACTGGTCAACGTCATGCGCCAGGCACGCGTCGAGTTCCGCCATCCGGACGGCACCGTACGACCGGACCCGGTCCTCGTCGACTTCGATCGGCTCATCCGCCGCGACACCCTGATCAACCAGCCTCCGGGCAACCTGACCTCGGGGTTCGAGGTCCTCGCCTGGGCGGACACGTCGATCAGTCTGCTGAAGCGCACACTGTACTTCCGGGGCTGACGGGTGGTCGGCCATGCCGCCCACACGGGCGTGACGACTCGCCGCTGGGCGAAGGAGAACACAGTCCAACTCTGCTTCACCCCGACCTACGCCTCCTGGGCCAAACCGATCGAGGCACACTTCGGCCCGCTGCGGCAGTTCGCCCTGGCCAACTCCCATCACCGCAGCCACCCCCGGCACAGACCCAGGCCCTCCACCGCTACCTGCCGTGGCGCAACGCTCACGCCTGCCACCACTCGCGCAGGCGCGGGAGGCCGCGCAGGGCAAGGACGTCCGGCTCGGCGGCGGCGTGACCACTATCCGGGGGTTCCTCGACGCCGACCTCGTCGACACCATGCATGTGGCCGTCTCACCGGTGAAGTTCGGGTCCGGGCTACGCCTCTAGGACTCGTCCGAGCAGCTGCTGGACCGGTTCCACATGGAGGTCGTGCCCAGCCCGAGCGGCGTGACGCACCACCTTTTCTGGCGCAAATGACGAGAGAGACAACGCGGGAACCTCAGCACGGCCGACGCGAGCGTTCCGGCAGATGAATGCGTAGTTGTGGGCGAGTTGCCGCTGCAGACCCCGGTACTCGCCCACAACCACTGACCCACCACACGTGCAACAGGCCTTCACTGCCTCTTCTTGGGATGGGCGGCGAAGAACTCCCACATCAGATCGGTGGCGTTGACGTCGGAGTCGGCGAAGGCCATGTCGTTGCTCAGGCCGCCGGGCCAGGAATGACCCATACGGGCCAGTCGGTAGGTGGTCACCTCGGAGCCGTCTGCGCACGTGGCCGTGGTTCGCCTGACTTCCTTCTCCGCCTCCTCAGGCAAGGCGGCCTTGCAGTCCACGCGCTTCTGCCAGGTCTTGATGCCGGTGTCGAAACTGTCGTAGTACCGGTCCAGTTCGCCGATGAAGGTGATGACGGAGACCGGGGATTCAGGCCGGTACGAGTCGTCCTCCGCGGCCGAGCCGATGAAGCCGCCGCTGACGGGGGCGACGGCGGCGAAGACGTCGTGGAGTTCCACCGCAGCCTTGAGGGACATATCGCCGCCGTTGGAGATGCCGGTCGCGTAGATGCGGTCTGGGTCTGCGCCCCACATGTCGACGAAGCGGTCGGTGATCGTGCGAAGCAGGCCGACGTCGTCCTCGGAGCCGCAGCAGACCAGGGCGTTGAAGGCCTGCGCATGACCGTCCGGGTAGACGACAAGGAAGTTCTCCCGGTCGGCCTTCGTGCTCAGGCCGCTGAGCTGTTCCACGTAGCGCCCGGTGCTGGGGTAGGGGTGCATGGCGATCACTAGGGGCAGTTTCTTGTTCGGGGTGTACCCAGGGGGTGCGTGCGCCTTGTAGGTGCGCTGTTGGCCCTTCCAGGTCAGCTTGACCGTCTGGTCACCAGGACGGGGAACTTCTGCCTCCGGTGAGGATGACGACGTAGGCCTCTTGGACGGCTCGTCCTCGGCGCCGGAGTTTTCGGGGGCGGAGGTACAGGCGGTCAGGACGAGGGCGGCGCACAGGGCCATGACGGTGAGTGGGCTGCGTAAGGACGTAGTCCCTCGGGTCAGCATGCCACACATGGTCGCAGTGGGGTGCGGGGCGGTCCAGAGGAATAGTTGGTTCGCAGCACCGTGCTCCCAGCAGCCAGTCCGACGGCTTGCGGGAGAGGATCGTCTACCCGCTCTCGATCGCCGCCTCGCCCCGCGCGAAATCCAACGCGGCTGCCGACGCCTGGCGGGGAGCACAACCGGGATGTCCCCAGCTCTCTCCCCCCAACCTTCGTGATGACCTCGCCCTTGCCGCAGTCCTTGAAGCAGACCGGGTAGGTACGCGGGTACGCGGCGCGGACCGAGCGGCGCGAGAGCGGCACCGCCTTCTTCGCCGCGATCTTCTACGCGGCCGGCTTCCCGCCGCCCGCCTTCTTCCGTAGCCAACAGACGCTCCGCGTCAGCCAGGTCGTCCCAGGACGCTCCCAGCGCCACGAGAGCCGCGCGCCGCACTGCTGCCCGTTCCCCTTCAGCGGCCAGCTACTCACGACGAGCGACCGCACAAATCCCGCTCGGCAGTGGCCTGTTCGCGGCGCTCAACCTTTGTCAGCGCGTGCTGCTCGGCTTCGCGCTGCGTGGTAACGAACTCGGTCAACGCCGCCTTCGGTGTGTCAAATTCCAGGCTGGCCAACAGGCGCTCGATTGCGACGTGTTCACACTGCGCCTTTCCCTGGTGAGCATCTTCCCCGCCGATCCTAAGTGGTCGGCTCCGTAAATCCTTCGGGGGTGCCGGCGAAGACGCTGGTGCAGGATGGCGTCTTGGTACTCATCGGTGCTCGCGAGGTAGAGGTCGAAGCCCCGGGTACTGGCGGATCCGCCGTAGCGCAGACGCATCTGTTCGCCGTCATTCAATCGCGGCGTTTGACAGCGAACCCAGTCGTTCGGGCCTCCTTGTCAGCGAACCTGGTCGCTTTTCGGCCCGATGCCTTTGATCCTGGTCGGAGTTCCGTCCGGGGCGAATGAGTGGTGGAAGGTGAAGGCGTGCGGCGTGGAGCCGTGGTCGTGGAGGTACTCCAGCCTGGAAACCCCGTCCTGCCAGGCGGGTATCACGCTGTCGGAGACCCACCAGCACACGTAATTCGGGTGCCCTGTCCTCTCGAACCAGTCATAACGCCTGTTCAGCGCCTCACGGTGCAGACCGGTGTAGACGGCGTCGAAGGCGGGGCGCAGGTCGGTCCACAGTGAGAGGGTCGCGGCCAGGGCGGTGGTTTCCACAGTACGGCCCTTGCCGTACCAAGTCGGTACGGCGAACTCTCCCCATGCACCCCAGTCGGCCTCGAAGAGCATGCCCCGGTCACCGTCTGCCGCTTCAGCACGCGCGAGGTATCCGGGGTGCTGACTGATCTTCCGGTAGACGGCCTCACCCCTGTCGTAGAACTCGCGCATGAGGGGTGCGGGGTCGGCGAGAGGTGACTTCAGGACGCCGAATGTGTACAGCGCGAGATGGGGCATGCGTCTCTCCCTGGTTGGGGGTGCCTGGTGTGGACCCGGTTCGGTGGCTTGGGCATGGGGGCGAGGGTTCGTGGGGCATGACCAACTCATCCCGTCGCGGGTGGCTCAGCCTGAAGGAACTCCTGGGCGACCGTGGGCGATCGCCGAAGACCAGGTGAAGGTAGCTGCCTCTGCGGGCCATGTCGAAGTTGCGTTTTCCCTGTCCAAGTGGCCTCTTGCACCGGTCATTGCGGGGGCTGGGGCGGTGACGGGCGGGGCAGGCTGCGGAGTACCAGTGATCCACTTCGGCCGATCGGTTCGCCCGCCACGCCCGTCCGCACCCCCTGTCCGACAGCCCTGAGTGCCGCCGAACGCGTGCGGTTGAAGAAGATGGCCTACGGCCACAAGACCGAGCACCGGCTGCGGGTGCGGGTGCGTGCACAGGTGGTGCTACACGCCGCACGTGAACGCTCCACCGCGTGCATCGCCCGGGAGACGGGGCTGCGTTTGGACACCGTGCGCCGCTGGCACGGCCGGTTCGCCCAGGCGAGCATGCCCGGGCTCAATGAACGTCAACGCTGCGGCCGTCCCGCCTCGTTCACACCGCTGCAGGCCGCCGACGTCAAGGCGCTGGCCTGCCGGCTGCCTGCCGAGAGGTGAAGTACCGCTCTCACGCTGGTCGTGCCCGGAACTGGCCCGCGAGGCCGCCCGGCGGGGCATCGCCCCGTTCATGCCGACGTCGACCGTGCGTCGCTGGCTCGCCAGGACGCGCTCAAGCCCTGGCAGCAGCGCTCCTGGATCTTCATCACCCGCCCCGGGTTCCGGCTGAAGGCCGCCTGGGTGCTGGACCTGTACGCCCGCACTTGGCAGGGCGAACAGCTCGGGCTCACCGGCTCACCGGCCGCTCCAGTCTCTGGACGCCAGGGGAGCAAATTCGCGACCAGATTGCCCGGAAACCGGATCAAACGCTCAGTAGGGTGAATGCCTCCCGCCGGCCGCATTGCCGCGTAGTACTGCAGCCGAAGTACGCCTCAGGTGCGGGCCCCCGAGGCATTCCAAAAGGCAATGGTGAGTCTCTGCCAGCGTGTCAACTCCTGTGAGGCGGCGCGCGCCGTAACGGAGCTCGACAAACGTCGCGTTACTTTTCCCGTCAACCGAGATCTTTACGGTTCAATTTTCTCGCCCTGCAGTCAACGGAACCGCACACCGCGAGGGTCTCGATCAAGTCGCATATCGCATCCGGCTCCCTCAGACTGAAACAGGTGCCCCAGCGCTTGCAGAGAGCGTCTGAGCAGGAGTGCATCGGCGTCCGGGCACCCTCCGGCCTTTAGGCCGCTCCCGCAATCTCGGCGGATCCCGGACTCGACAAAGGGAGCTGACATGCCCGTCGAACTCAATAGCCCAGTGCCGCTGTCGTGGAAGAACGCCACCGGCGACAACGAGACCATGCTGCAGAACCTGCAGGCGAACATCCTGAAGGGCCATGTCCGCGACCGTCTGCACATCCTCCTCCTGCAATTCGCCGAGGGCCCCGAGGGCGCCGCGGAGGCCCGGGCGTTCCTGGCCGGACTGGTCCCGATGATGAAGTCGGCCAAGACGGCGCTCGAAGAAGTGGAAGCCTTCAAACAGCACGGTTTGAAGGGCACGCCCTATGTCGGCGTGGGGCTGACGAACGCGGGCTACGGCAGGCTGGGCCTGACGAGTGCGGTGCCCTCGGACCCTGTCTTCCAGCGGGGAATGCGACACCCCGATTCCCTGACCAGTCTGAAAGACCCTGATCCCACGCAGTGGGAGCACGGTTACCAGCAGGAAATCCACGCCATCGTCCTGGTCGGCGACGCCGATTCACCTCCTGCCGACGCCCGGCTCGCCGAGGTCGAGGCGCTGCTGACCGGTTCGATCACCGTGCTCGCCAGAGAGACCGGCAAGACCCAGCACGACGCCGCAGGCCGCGCGATCGAGCACTTCGGGTACGTCGACGGGCGCAGCCTGCCGCTGTTCCTCACCGAGGACCTGGACGCCGAGCGTGACACCCTGGACGGAACCTCCGTATGGGATCCGTTCCTGCCGCTGGGACGATTGCTGGTCGCAGACCCGGCTGCCCCCAACCCCGGCACGGACTTCGGCAGCTACTTCGTGCTGCGCAAGCTGGAGCAGAACGTACGCGCCTTCAAAGCGGCCGAGGAAGCGCTCGCCACTGCGCTGAAGCTGGACAACAACGACCGCGAGCGCGCCGGTGCCATGCTCGTCGGCCGCTTCCGGGACGGTACCCCGCTCACCCTCCAGGCCGAGGCCGGAGCGGACAAGCCGGTGATGAACGACTTCACCTATGCCAGCGACACCGTCGCCCACAAGTGCCCGTTCCAGGCACACATCCGCAAGACCAACCCCCGCGGGTCAGGCGGCTTCGAAACACCGGATGAGGAGAAGCTGCACCTGCTGGCGCGGCGTGGGCAGACCTACGGAGAACGCGCCGAGGGCGACGAGCCCGAGAGCGGTGTCGGTCTGCTGTTCATGGCCTTCAACTCCGAGATCGGTCAGCAGTTCGAGTTCATGCAGCGGATGTGGGCCAACAACTCCGGATTCCCCAAGCACGACGCCGCTCCCCAGCCCGGGCTCGATGCGGTGATCGGTCACGGCGACCGGCCCCCGCAGACATGGCCGAAGGCCTGGGGAAACGACGAGACTCAGGAAGTCCCCGCTCCTGTGCAGGCCGTGACCATGAAGGGTGGCGAATACTTCTTCATGCCCTCGCTGCCGTTCCTGCGCAGCCTGTGATCGCCGCGCGTCCGCCCCACAGCAGGCAACGTCACGCCCGGTCGCGGAAGGGGCCACCACCGTCCGGGGCGGACAGAGCCGGCACAGCGTTGCGGTGAGCCCCGACGGGATGCGGCAGTCGTGACCGGGTTCATGGGGAACGCGGTGCCGGAGGCCGACATCCTGCGCGGGAGTTGGCCCCTTCGCAGCCGACGAAGGTCCGTGCGGTGTAGCAACCAGTCCCGACGGTGGGCATCTGCAGGTCACGGTTCTGCCCTCCAAGGTGCTGATCGTGATCAACCATCCAACAATGCCTTCAGCAGTGGCTTCTACCATGCGCCGTCCGGTGGCGATCGGCCCTGGTCCCGGTGCAGAGGGCATACAAATGGCGCTGGCTCGCGAAGACCGGGTGCGGATCACCGACCGGTCCGCAAAAGCGGGCTTCGGGACGCTCACCGTCCTCGACTTTCCGGTCGGCGTGGCGGTGAGCCCGACGGGCGGTATCCCTACGTGAACCACTGCTTCTCCCCCGAGTGTCGTCGTCGACATCGCCGGCGGAACGCCGGTCTGCGGTGTCCCGGTCGCCGAAGGACCTTACGGCGTGGCGGTGAGCCCCGACTGGGACCGGGTGTACGTGGCCAGTCCCCCTTCGACAGCATGTCGGTGGTCGTTCCCGGACGAGACAGAATGCTCGGGACGATTCCGGTCGGTGGCGCACCACGGGCCATGGCTACCAGCCCGGACGGGACCCGCCGGTACGTGACCAACTTCTTCGCCGACACCGTCTCGGTGATCAGGCTGTGACACGCTCCCGCCCTGCGCGGGCCGGTATCGTCGCGCGAATCGCCTGGTGCGTCGCGTCGATCTCGTCCCGCCAGGCGATCGTCGCAAAAGCGCCTTCGCAGAACTTCAGGCACGTGTGCAGGTGCTCGAGGAAGGCGACGCGCAGGCGGCTGGTGTAGTGGTCGCTCAGGCCTCCGCCGAGGTGCCGGCCGCCGCGGCGTCGACCACCGCTGCGGCCAGAAAATCGCCGTACGCAGCGCCTGCGCGGTGCCGGTCAGCGGGTCACAGCGCAGCGCACCCGTTCCGACGACCAGCCGCCCGCCGACCGCCGTGGGTGGGCAGGGCCGGGGCGAGGTGGATTCTGGGCGTGGCCGGCAGGGCCACGGCGGTCCGCGGAGGGCGACGCAGCCGGGAGTCCAGGAGGGACTCGGTCAGCATCTTCGCCAGCAGTCCGGTCGGGTCGGCGGCTGGTCCCGGGAGACCATGGCCTGCGCCAGACAGTCGCTGTGGCCGAGCGGCGTGAGGTGGAGCCAGCCCAGCTCCGTGCAGTCCAACCATGCGGTGGTCCCGTCGTGCTCCCGCCGCGGCGGAGCGGTGCCGGCCAGCAGCCGACGCCGCCGGGCCTGCCGGTACTCGGCCTCGCCGCCAACGGCAGCCGCGGTCACTGTCCACGCAGGCGTGTCGGTGGGCCGGTCGCGGGTTGCGAGCCGTTCCCGCATCCGGGTGGTCAGCTGGGCACCATCCACCGCACGCGCCGGCTGCGCGAACCGCATCGGCCGGGCACCCGTCCCCCATCGCACCTGACGGTAACTCAACGGCTGGCTACCGTCGAGGAGTTCCTCGCCCCAGAGCGAGCCGAGCAGTTCGATGGCCGGCTCGGTCAGGAGCAGGGGGCGCGAATCTGTGTCCGCGGGAGGTGGGGGCAACTGGATCCTGTGCCCGCGGGCGGCCAACAGCCGGGCGCAGTGTTTTGGTGCACCCGCGAAGCCGCCGGTGATGACGCCAGCGTCGTCGTCCGGGGAAGACACTGGCCACGGCGGTGTCCTGGAGGACCCCGAGGTCGCTGTTCCCATGGCTTTGATGTACGCGCCGACGGACCGTCCATCGTCAAGGGTTGTCAGCACGCCCCGACCCAGGCATCCGAATCCCGTGACGTCGGGCGGATCTCGGCCGTCCGGCGTGGGCCGTGAAAGGCAAAGACCCAGTACGACGACGTAGTCCCCGTTCTTCAGCGGCATCACGGCAGGATCGCGGCGGAAGGCCTCGGTGGTGCTGCCGGCAATCTCAGGACCCGTCTTCTCGCCGTCAGGGCAGAACCGCTGGGCGCGGATGCGTTTCTGCTCGCCGCTGCCCGTCCAGGAGACCAGGCAGCTCCGTCGATCATTCTGGTCCGGTGGGTGAGACCTCGGGATCGGTGGAGTCGGTGTGTCGACCTGGGCCGGCGGGCCGCCGGCCCGCCCGTTGAAGAACCCCCGCAGGACCACGACCGGGGTCGGTGGGGCATGCCGAACGGCTGCTCGATCCAGGCGGCGAAGGTGTTCAGAGCGACGGAGTCCACGAAGGGACATCGCCGGGTTCGTACTGCCGCCGGGCCTATTTCTGCCGGCATCCGGCGCCGCACACACGGCACCTGACGGTGCTGCGGCGCCGGCGCGCTGTGTCACCTCACGGCTCGTCCGGAACGTATCGGAACTCCGGCCCGTAGGTCTTGCCGGTCCCGTCGGGCAATGGCGTTCGCATGAGGTTCTGAGCGGGTTCCTGCAACTGCACCATCTGCACGATCGCTTTGCTCAGCATCTGCGTGGCTGTGCTCGGCTGCTCCGCCTTCCATGCACGCTCCAGGAACCGGAGCATTGAGCTGTAGTGGCGGTTGAAGGTGTCGAGCTCCGTTTGCACGTCGCTGGACACTGGTACCCCGCCTTGAGCCCAACCGCCCGCCGGAACCGTGCCCATGGGGAAGGTCCGGGGCATGGGAACCTCGTCACCCTGGAAGTCGAACCGTGGCGGTTCGTCCGACACACGGACCAGCCGACGTCCGTGGAAGAACTCCCGGAACGAGTAGAAGTGGGCCAGTTCCCCGGTCTCGCCGGGGAAGGGGTTGTCTGGCGACGCAGCAGTGCCCTCGCCTTGCTCCTTGATAATCTTCACGGCCGCTTCGACAGCATCGAGCGAGTTGAGGGCGACGACGTCATTCCCCTCGCCGTGGGACGACGACATGTTCTTGGTGAGCTGCCGCGTACCCTTGATCAACTCCGGTTGGGAGCGGAAGGCTTCGAGGATCGCCGTGTAGAAGGCGCCGATGGACGTGTGCACTTCCATGTCCTCAACCACGGGGTCGTCGGGCCTCTCGATGCGGGAGTACATGTCGAGCGACTCCTTGCTCAACTGCATGAGCGAGACCGACAACCCGGGCTGCACACCACCGGGTAGCGGGCCTGGATACTTCGGGACGACGCTTTCGTCGGCGATGTGCGGTACCCCTCCAATGGTGGTGAGCATGTTGCAGGCCAGGCCCATGTGCGACATCTCATCGAAGATGATCGCGTGGAGCGTTTGAAAGACTTCCGAGTTCTGGTCCGATTCCTCGATCGACCAGAGTCCGCACAAGTAGGGGGGAAGCGTGGCAAGCTCCAGCATGATGGCCTGCTGCAGCGCCTGTTGCAGCCAACGCTCGTCGTGCTCCTCGGCGGGCATGTGCATGAGCTCAACGATGGCGTTGCTTCGATAGTTGACTACATCAGTCATTTGGGTTCCCGTCTCCTGTCGGCGTGGGTCGATCCTGAAGCGGTGGCCCGGTAGAAGCGCAGACTTACGCAGAGGCCACCCGAAGATCGTCGACCGTTACGGAAGCGGCCAGCTTTCGCCGACTGCATCCCGGCCCGGCACAGCGGATGTTCGCAACGTGGTTCGCCGCGATGCAGAAGCAGTTGTTCTTCTCGATGGTTCTTGGCCTGTTGAACCAGTCTTCGTTGGCTGCCTGGACAGTGCCGCGGCAAGGGCGATGGCACGCGGCGACCAAGAGCCGTTCGCTGTCGATACCCATGCGGCTGGCCGGCGCTTCAGGGAGCCGGTGGGCCACAGACCATCCCGACCTGGCTGTGCGAACACCCGCCCGGAACTCGGCACCGATGCTCCGGGACGAGGCCGGTTGCCACCTTTCCCAAGCGTCGTCGTCGGACTTCACCGTGCGCATGATGAATCCGGGATGGCCCAGTCCCAAGGACTTATCAGGAAGAAAATGGGTGACAGTTGGTCCGTATCCGCCTCGAGGCGGTCTGTCAGATCCCCCCTCTTGGCCTCGCGACAAGGCTCTCGGGGGTTGGGCACGCCACGCCAGAAAATGTATGAGTTTCAAATTCCAGCATGATCTGATCGCCTCGCAGCGTGTTCCCCGATCCGAATTCAGCATACGTCCGTCTCGTGGGCCATGCATTTCCCAGGGAGAAGCGCTTCGCAAGGTCCAGCGACTGCTGAACGGGCACGTGCCGCCCGATCCGCCTTCCCTCGCCTTCAACGGGGACTTCGGCCTCGTAACGGACCGGATACGCGAATACCAGCCTCGCGCCGAGATCACCATCGACGGCATCGTCGGCTCCCCGACCTGGGGCATGCTGAGACGGTGGCAAGCTGGCACAAGAGGCCGCCGCCAGCACACCCACCCTGCAGCAGAGCTCGCACACCATCGGTACGCAAGCTCCAGCGACTACTGAACACTCGCATCCCAACCTGCAACAGCTCGCCATCGTCGGCCAGTTCGGCCCAGTCACGCACCTGACGCAGTAGAAGACCCTCACCACAATTCCGGCACGCCCCTGAAGCATGGCCTCGGCACCTGGGCTGTTCTGTTTGCTCTGGGGGAGCAGCGCAACTGCCGACGAGGTATGGAGCTCGTGACGCATCGACGCGGCGTCAACGACGACCCCGCACTACTCGAACTCCTCGCCGACGTCCTGGCCCTGGGCGACCAGGTGACTTGGGACATCGACCTGGCGGACGGCGGAGCCGCCCTGGCCATCGCAATCCTCCTCAACCACGACCAGCCGCTGCCCTACGCCGTCATCGCCGATCAAGCCGGCGTCCGCAGCCACCGGCGCCCCTCACGCGCCGCCGACGACACCGTCACCGACCTCAAGATCTTCGCGGGCCGGTGCATGGACCTTGCCGCTGACAGCACCCGCACGATCAATCGCTTGCGAGCCCAGTTCACCGGCTTCTTCCCGGGCCTGGAACGGGCATTGGATCGGCAAGCAGGCAAGAGGGCGGCCCAACCGATCCCGCGCGAAGATCCGTGCACTCGTCGAGCAGGCCGCGGCCACCCTCAAGTCCCCGCGGCCGCAAGCTGCGCTGGTCCACCACCCGAATCACCAAACTCGACCAGGCCGTACTCACCTGCATCCGGCCTGGTCGAATTGAGGATGACAAAGGCGCAATGGCCGATGGCGGTTTGTCAAAGGACTTTGTATGTCAGCTCGTACAGCGACAAGGACAGCGCGCCGATTGCCTGCGTTCGTTCCCCAAGGCCCACCTCGGAGGCGATGATCTTCGCCCCTCCAATGAAGCTGACCTTGTCAGTTACCTCATTCACTTCGTGCAGAACGACGTCAATCGGCGCTTGGTTAACGAACGGCACGAACCGCTCGTCGAACTCAAACACGTCCCCTTGTCGCATGCGCACCTTTTCAAAGGTGCCGCCGTCACCTCTACCGACGAGCACCTCGTCCGCACCATCCGGGTCCTGGATCCTCTTCGCCTCCAGGAACAAAAGCTTGGCGAAAGCTGCATCTGCCATGTTGATCCTCCCATCTCCCGTGCCGCACGGCGTATTGCCAAGTCGTAGCACACGTATCTAGGCAGCGCATGCCATGAGATTCCTCCCGTCCCGGCCGTGTGGGAGTAGCTGACTAGCTGGTCAGAGTGGGTTGATTTGGCTTCATGCTCACCAGTTCGGCCGTTGCCTCGCTGCTTAAGACGCGCTCTCCTGGAGGCATACGGATAGACGCCTGCAGATCGCTCTATTCTGTAGTGCTGCTGCTCGGATCAGCTGCTCCGAATGCCGTCTGTCAAGCCACGAGAGCGATGGGAGGAGTGAGCGAACGCAAACGCGCAGAGGGCAAGCTCCGCAGTCCAGTCGTCCTCGCTCTCGGCCGCCGCGTCAAGGTTCTCTGGGTCCTCCCGCGCGACGGACGATGCCACGAACTGCTGAATTTCTGGCCGCCACCGGCGGCGAGGGTGCTCGCGAAATTGCCGCAGTCGGCAACCGCTCCAAGGCCGACCACAACTCCACGTGGCCACCGCAGGCCCCTGGCTACCGCTGCACGCACGCCACCGACTGGGTCTCCATCAGGGCACGGCGCCAACTGACTGTCGACCCGGCCGAACAGACCGCGCTCACCGACATCCTGGCCGACTGCCCGAACGCCGTCATCAAGGTCACCCTCGCCGGCTGAACATCACCTTGGGCCGTCACCAGGAGGGCAGGGGCGGGCCAGACCTGAGGAATGTGATCAGAGCGCCGAAGACAGAGGCGCTGGTGCAGGTGGGCCATCAGAGTGGATCCGCGACCGCGGCTGAAAGGGGCTTTCGTGACCGGGTATCCGTTTGAACATTGATATGCATATTAACTGATAAATAATCATATTTTAGGAATGGGGTGGCCATGCCCGACCACACGCAGCTGCGGCGTGCGACCGCCTGGACGAGAACGACTGCCGTCGACGAAGTCAGCGCCGCCGGCCCTACGGGTGCCTTGGACGAGACATCCGGCCACCCCCCGTTGGACCATGGCTTCGCCGTGGACGGCTGCGGACCCGGCTCCGCCGCGCTGGAACCGGGGCGGCTGTACCGCAGGATCAGCGGTAGGGATGACCGGGCGCGGCCCGTCAGCGATGGGGAACTGATGTCGCTGGGCGACCCGATGGCGGTGGAGTTCTTCCGCGTCGGCGTATTTCCCACCACCGTGCAGGACCTGCTGTCCCGACTCCCCGCGACGGCCGCCGCCTCACGGAAGGTGTACCTGGTCAGCGAGGCCGGGCAGATCCCGCCGGATGCCATCGGCGAGCGCGACATGCGGTTCGCGATCACCGCTGCCGTAGCAGGCAGTCAGGTTGACCTTCTGGTCAGCACCCAGGCTGGTGGCGACCCCCAGGAGGGCTTCCTTCAGGTCGCGGGATGGGATCCCCAAGCGAGGGTCTTCAACTTCTATGCTCGGTTCGACTCCAGCTGGGTCTGGGCGGGCAACTCCTGGGACGCACTGGAACCCGACTCGCGTGGCAAGGGATGCTTCGACAGCCACGTCAACGGCAGCGCCGTGATGAAAGAGCTGAGGATTCCCTGGATCAACTGGCAGTCCGAGCGGGCCACGATCCGACTCGCCGAGGATGACCCACTGCACCATGACCAGCTGTTCCAGCAGGTCATCGGGGCCCAACAGCTGGAACTGACCGTCAGGTCCCTCATCACCCGGTGGACAGCGGCCCGCCTGGCCGCTGTCACCGCGAACGGCGTTGTGGACCATCCCGATCGGCTGCTGCGCCATCTGTTCACCAACACCACGATCAACCTCGCCAGCACCGACAGACAGAGCAGCAACATCACGGCGAACAGTCCCGACCTGACGCTGCCCACGGGTTTCTGGCTGAACCAGGATGTCCTGTTCAACGACCTTCGCCTGTCCACACAGGCCGCCCCGCCCAGAGCTCCGGCCGCCCGATACCTGGCCAGCCTGACCCGATTCGACTTCCACTTGGAGGAGAAGTTCAGCGGGTTCTCGCAGCCAGGCGACACGTTCTTCGCCTTCGTGGTGCCCGAGGCCGCCCACGAGGACAACGAGGTGGTTCGGCAGATGGTCCGCAACGGGCTTGTCCCGGCGAAGTTCGCAGCATGTGCGCTGATGGTGGACTTCCCCAACCCGGTCTTCAGCCCTGCCCGAAGCCGCCTCATGCGGTACGTGCCGACCACGCCGACCAAGGTGGTGGAGTTGTGCGACAAAGTCGCACAAGCCATCCTGGACGCCGCGGGCACCCTGCCCGCCGACAGCCCCGAGGGCCGCTTCGCCGAGCACTGGCAGGTACCCGACGACGCCTGGCGGACAGTGTTCGGACAACGGGTGGACGCCTATCTGCGCGGGGTCACCGAGCGCATCCGTACCGAATCCGGCTTCGACGACTTTGTCCGCCTGGCCGAGTCGCGCCGCCGGCAGTTCCGCGGCATGAGGCTCAACGAGTTCGAACTCACCCTGCCGGTCACCAATATCCCCCCTGATGCCCCGCCGCTGGCGATGCGTGAGGACGCCACCGTCGCGGAGCTGACCTGACACGGCTTCTCACCGGTCTCCCGGCATCACCTTCGGCGGCGCTGCCGCCCACTTGGTTCCCGCTCCGCCCACAAGTACAAGGAGAACGCCATGGCCAAACTGGAAGCCTACGGGCCTCCCGGCAACCTCGACGATCTGGACGACTTCGGCCGCAAGGCCTGGAACACGTTCATCTCCGACACGGTCGACGAGGCCATTCAAGGCCCCGATCCGGACCAGGTACTGAACGACAGCCCAAGACCGCAGTTCTACAACCTGACCACTACAGACACAGCCCCGGACTTCCAGCACGCCCCCATTCGATGGACCGCGTTCCCCCGCATCATCAAAATCACGTCCATTTCCGATCTTCAGCGATGGCAGCGCGCCGACGCCAGCCGTGACGTCCAGGACGAGTACTGCGAGTGGAGCGTCTCCCGCGACGGCTCAGGAAAGATCAACGAGGTCACGTTCACCTGTGAAGGCCCCGAGTACTGGGAGATCCTGGCGCAGACCAACCCGGACAAGACAGTCGAGCTGTACCGAAAGTTCATCAGTCCGGACGTACGCAAGGAGGATCTGTTCTCGCCCAGCGGTCGATACCGGCCGCGCAATAAGTGGAACAACTCCACGAGCCACGGCGCCATGCACCTGATTCAGCCGAACAACACCTTGGGCGCGGAAATCGAACTGGCCGCGGCGGCCACCATCCGGCGCGTCATCGATGGCGAGGAACTGACCACCGAGCAGGAGCTCATCGCCTGCAGCAAGTACGGTGCCGCGGAGCGCAACAGCGATCCGCACATCGGGGCAGGAGTCAACGCCTTGGCCCGCCAGAAGGCCGACATCACCCTCGCCGACCCCGTGGGTCTGTACTTCGACGATCTGTCCACGGACGGCTGGGAGACCCCGGACGGCTCTGATCCCAAGGAATACTGGACGTACTTGAGAGGCGACTCGGAGCACCGTGTCCGCGCCGTCTACGCGGTGCCCGCGGACAAGGGTTTCACCGTCGGGGACATCACCATCGGCGGGAGACCCATCGAATTCGGATCACAGATCGCGGACTTCATCACGATCAGGCTCACCGGCGTCGCCTGCCGGTTCGGCGAGTCCACGGCCCAGCCGCAGACCGCCTGTAAGGAGTTCCCGGCGGTTGAACTGCGAGAAGAGGGCTTCAACGCAGCCGCATTCTCCGCCTCGGGCCACTTCCTGGATCCCCGTCCCACCCTCTCCCACCGCTCTTCCCGCGTCACCTGACAGGTTCCCTCGCGAAGCGCGTCGCGCCGCACAAGGCACACTGCGACGAATGCGGGCCTTACGGTGCGTCCTATGGGGTCGGCTTCGGCTTGGGCGAGTCGGACGGCGTCGGCGACGGTGTTCCGGTCGGCAGAGTGAGCGACGTCATCCCGCACTCCGCGGCACGCTGAACGAGGAAGCCGGGCAGGGAAGCGCCGTGGCGGGCTCAATAGCACCGGCCTCGCCGACCGGCTCCCCTCATCCCCGTTGTGCTATCGAACCACCCGGTACCCGCGCATCCTCGCTGCCTTCAACGCGGCGACCGGCCCCCGCCGGCCAAAGACCTCTGCCATGCCCTCGGCCACGAAGTGCTGCCGAAGAAGGTCAAAGGCACCCGGGCCGAGCTGAAGCTCCGGGTCAAACTCAGCATCCTCACCGAAGCCGACAGCGGCAACTTCGCCAGGCAGCAGTAGCGGGCACCAGTAGCCAACACCCGTGCCTCAAGCATCACTTGGAGCGGGCATCAACTCACGGACCGCTTACTCAGGCTCCCCAAGCCGTAGTTGACGTCTTCACTCACGGCCTACTCCGGCCCAGACCCCACCTCAACAAACCGCCGGTAACAGCGTGCGTCGGCTTGGCCGGACCTGATCGCCTCGGGAGCGGACCACCCGAACGAACCATCCGTGGCGACGTCACTTCGCGTTGCCGCTCCGAGGGCCGAGCGGGTGGTTCTCGCGGGTGGCGGGGGTCGAGCCGCGGTCGGCAGGGACAACTACCTGGGTGAGCTGCGCCGCCCCGCAGTCCCTTTCAAGGAGGACACCATGACAGGAAAGCGTGTTGCCGGAAGTCGTTCGGCAGCGGTTCTCGGGCTGGCCGGCATCCGGCTCTTCAACGGGGCCGCCGGCCTGCTCGCCCCCACGCTCCTCATCCAAAGACTCGACCGTGACTCCGAGCCCAACCCCGCCGCCGTCTACGCCTTCCGGCTCTTCGGCATCCGCACCGTCCTGCTCGGCCTCGACCTGCTCACCAGCCGCGACGAGCGCCTCACGCAGGACCTGCGGGAGGGTGTGCTCATCCATGGCAGCGACACGGTGACTGCGGCGATGCTTGGGCTGCGCGGCCATCTGGCGCCCCGCACCGCTGCCCTGACGACCCTGATCTCCGCCGTCAACACCGCACTGGCGGTCAGGGCCCTGACCGGCGGCCAGGAGAAGACGTGAAGACGACCGCCGCGGAAGGGTTCGACTACGTCGTAGTGGGGGCGGGGGCCGGTGGCGGCCCGCTCGCCGCACGCCTCGCCGAGGCCGGCATGCGGGTCCTGCTCCTCGACGCGGGCGGCGAACACACCAACGACAACTACCTCGTGCCCGCCTTCCACCCCGACGCCACCGAGGACCCCGCACAGCGCTGGGACTACTTCGTGCGCCACTACGCGGACGAGGAACAGCACCAGCGCGACACCAAGGCCGTCCCCGGCAAGGGAATCCTCTACCCGCGGGCCGGGGCGATCGGCGGCTGCTCCGCCCACCACGCGCTGATCACCGTCTACCCGTACAACGCGGACTGGGACCGGATCGCCCGGGCAACCGGCGATGACTCCTGGAGCAGCGCGTCCATGCGCGCCTACTTCGAGCGGCTGGAGCGCTGCGAGTACCGGCCGCGTCCCAGGACACTGCCGTCCAACCGGCTCCTGGCAGCGCTGCTGCGGGCGCTGCCATTCGTCTCCGGGCGGTACGTCAACGAGTCGCGGCACGGCTTCGACGGCTGGCTACCCACACGGCTCGCCGACCCGGGGCTGATCATCCAGGACAAGCAGCTGCTGAAGGTCGTACTGAACGCGGCGGAGGGCGAGCTCGCCGACTTCCTCGGCCGGCCGCTGTCTCCTCTGGAGGGCCTGGGCGCGCTGGTTGACCCCAATGACTGGCGCGTGCAGACCGATGCGCTCGAAGGCCTGTGGCAGATTCCCATGTCCGTCACTGCCGACGGGCGGCGCAGTGCCGTACGCGAGCGGGTCGGGGCCGTACGCGAGAAGTACCCCGACCGGCTGGTCGTACGGCCGCACGTGCTGGTGACCCGAGTCGTGCTGGACGAGAACCAGGCAGCGGTCGGCGTCGAGTACCTCGCCCGCGAGCACGCCTACCGAGCCGATCCCGCGGCCGACGGGGACACCCACCTCGCGTCGCCGCAGCTGGTGCTGGCCCGGCGGGAGGTGATCTTGGCCGCTGGTGCCTTCAACACACCGCAGCTGCTGATGCTGTCCGGGATCGGCCCGCGCGAGGAGCTGGAGCGGCACGGCATCACGGTGCGCGTCGACCGGCCGGGCGTCGGCCGGAACCTCCAGGACCGCTACGAGGTCGGCGTGGTCAGCGAGATGGCCCGGGAGTTCCCGATCATCCGAGGCTGCTCCTTCCACGCACCCGAGCCCGGCACGCCACCCGACCGCTGCTATCGCGACTGGCAGCGCGGCAAGGGGCTCTACACCACGAACGGAGCCGTCGTCGGCATCACCCGCAAGTCCCGTGCCGATCTGGACGCACCGGACCTGTTCGTCTTCGGGCTGCCCGCCGACTTCCGCGGCTACTACCCCGGCTACTCCCGGGACGGGCTGCTGCGCAAGGACCGTTTCACCTGGGCGGTCCTCAAGGCCGGGACACGGAACACAGGTGGGCGGGTGCGCCTGAGGTCGGCCGATCCCCGGGACACCCCGCAGGTGAACTTCCACTACTTCACGGAGGGCACCGACAAGAACGGCGCGGACCTCGAAGCGATGGTCGACGCCGTCGAATTCGTGCGCGGCATGAACCGCCGCGCCGGAGACGTGATCAAGAAGGAGCTGTGGCCCGGCGAGGGTGTCCGCACCCGCGCTCAGATCCGCCGCTGGGTGCAGGACGAGGCCTGGGGCCACCACGCCTCCTGCACCTGCCCGATGGGGCGTCCCGACGATCCCGCCTCCGTGGTCGACAGCCGATTCCGGGTCTGCGGCGTGCAGCGGTTGCGTGTCGTGGACGCCTCCGTCTTCCCCCGAATTCCCGGATTCTTCGTCGCCACGCCGATCTACATGATCAGCGAGAAGGCCAGTGAGGTGATCCTCGCCGAAGCCATGCCACCCAACGAACCAACCACCGTCGAACCATCCGCCAGGAGGATCCGATGACTGACCAGCGACCGTCCGCCGGCCACGCGAGGCCCGGCTACCGACGCACCCTGCCCTGGCGCGTCGTCACCGGCGTCGCCGAGGTCCTGGACCGCAGGATCGGCTGGGACAAACTGCCCGTCCCGCTCGGACTCGCTACCCTGCTCGGGCTGCGGGTGAAGCTGCGGCAGGGGAACCTGCACGACACCAACCGGATCCCCGCAGTGAACGTTCCTGAGCCGGCACCGCAGAACGGCACTGCATACCTGGTCAACCGGACGGCCGACGGCAGCTACAACGACCTCGACCAGCCGCACATGGGCATGGCCGGCACCCGCTTCGGCCGCAATATCCCGCTGGAGAAGATCCCCCCGGTCTCGGCCGCGGACGTGCTCTCCTCACCCAACCCGCGCGTGGTCAGCCGCGAACTGCTCACCCGGGAAGAGTTCATCCCCGCCGAGACGGTGAACTCCTTCGTGGCGGCCTGGCTGCAGTTCATGGTGCGCGACTGGTTCAGCCATGGCACCAGCCCCACGGACCGGCCGTGGACCGTCCCTCTACGCGACGACGACCCCTGGCCCGAGCGCCCCATGCAGATCATGCGCACCCCCGACGACCCCACCCGCGACCCGCATGCCCCGGCCGGCACCCCCGACACCCGCGTCAACGTCTCCTCGCACTGGTGGGACGCCTCCCAGCTCTACGGGTCGAGCGAGGAGGAACAGCGGGCCCTGCGCACCGGGGAAAACGGCAAGCTGCGTCTGTGGGGCGACGACGGGACACCCTTCCCGTCCGACCCGGACCGCGACCCGTCCCGGGTGCCCGGCTTCTGGCTGGGGCTCGCGATGATGCAGACGCTGTTCACCAAGGAGCACAACGCCATCTGTGACCACCTCCACGCGCAGTACCCCGGCTGGGACGACGAGGAGCTCTTCCAGCGCGCCCGGCTGGTCAACGCCGCCCTCCTCGCCAAGATCCACACGGTGGAGTGGACGCCGGCAGTCATCAGTCATCCGACCACCGTCACCGCGCTGCGCACCAACTGGTGGGGACTCGCCGGCGAGCGCTTGCACAACCTCTTCGGGCGGCTCAGCGACTCCGAGGTGATCAGCGGCATCCCGGTGCCGAGACCGACCACTACGGCGTTCCGTACACGCTCACCGAGGAGTTCGTCGCCGTCTACCGCATGCACCCGCTGGTCCGCGACGACTGGCACCTGCGGGCCGCGGCCGACGACGCGACGCTGCGGGAGGCCACCTTCCGCGAGCTCTCCGGTCCCGAGGCACTGAAAGTCATGGACACCGTCCCCATGCGTGACCTGCTCTACAGCTTCGGCACCCTGCCCCCGGGCCTGGTCACCCTGCACAACTTCCCGAAGTTCCTGCAAGAGTTCGAGCGGCCGGACGGTCACCTGCAGGACCTCGCGGCCACGGACATCCTGCGCAGCAGGGAGCTCGGGGTCCCCCGCTACAACGAGTTCCGTCGGCTGCTGCGCCTGAAGCCCGCCGCGAGTTTCGAGGAGCTCACCGAAAACCGGGACTGGGCCGAGCAGATCAAGCGGGTCTACGGGGGCGACATCGAGAAGGTGGACCTGACCGTAGGCCTGTACGCGGAGAAACTCCCCGCCGGATTCGCCTTCAGCGACACCGCGTTCCGCATCTTCATCCTCATGGCCTCGCGCCGGCTCAACAGCGATCGGTTCTTCACCGAGTACTACACGCCCGAGGTCTACTCGAAGGCTGGACTGCGCTGGATCGACGAAAACACCATGGGGACCGTGCTGCTGCGCCACCACCCGGATCTGCGGACCGCACTGGCCGGAGTGAAGAACGCCTTCTCACCCTGGAACATCGCCGGGCGGGAATGAGGAGGAAGCCGATGGCAGAAGGACGCAGGGCCGACCTCGTCCTGGAGGGCGGTGGGGTTCGTGGCCTGGGCGCCGCGGGAGCAGTGATCGGCCTGCTGGAGGAGGGCTATGTCTTCGAGCGCGCCGCCGGCACCTCTGTCGGCGCCATCGCAGCGGCCTTCGTGGCCGCCGGGGCGGGGGCCACGGACCTGCGCGACATCATGGGCCGCCTGGACCTGGCCCGGGTCCCGGACCGTCTGTTGCCCGGCCTGCCCCTGCTCAGCGAGGGCGTGTCCTTGTTCGGGAGGCGGGGCGCATACCGGGGCGAGTGGATCCGGCGGTGGCTGGAGAAGGAACTGGCTGAGCTGGGCGTGACCACGTTCGGAGATCTTCGGTACGACGACCCGGACGCCGACGCCGACCTGCCGGAGCACAAGCGCTACAAGCTCGTCGTCATGGCGACGGACGTCACTCACGGGCGGCTGCTGCGGCTCCCCTGGGACTACCGGCTCTACGGCCTCGACCCGGACCAGCAGAAGGTCGCCGACGCGGTCCGGCGCTCGCTGTCGATCCCCTTCTACTTCCACCCCTGCGAACTCACCCATCGAACAACAGGAGAGAAGTCGGTCATCGTGGACGGGGGCATCCTGTCCAACTTCGCCGTCGACACCTTTGACCGCACCGACGGCAAGCAGCCGCGCTGGCCGACCCTCGGGGTGCGGATCCTGCCCGACCTCCCCGCTGGAATCGCTGAGTTGTTCCCGGCGCTGACCGTGGCGATGTCACCCCTGCTGCAGCTGCTGCAACAGGTGGTGGCGACGGCCCTGGTAGGCCGAGATCAAACGTATCTGGAGCAACCGGGCGTTCGAGACCGGATGATCAGCGTCTCGTGCGGCGAGGTCGGCATCACCGACTTCGGCCTCGGGCCGGAGGCGCGCGAGGCCCTGGTCGAGAGGGGCCGACGGGCGGCGATCGACTATCTGCGGCAGTACCACGGCAAGCCGTAAGCGGCTCGGACCTTGCCGTACGCGGTGTCCCACCGGGGGGGAGCACTGCCCTGCGGCTGCCTCTTACAGCCGAAAGCCACGTGGACATGGGCGAGAGCTTTGCCTGGCGGTATCGGGCCGAACCGTTCCCGCCAGGCCCGCCGGGTCCTGCTCCGGGACGGTGGCGGTCAGCGCGCCGGTGACCGTCGGGGCCTGGGCGGCGTGCGCGGTCGCGCCCTGGCGCAGGACAAAAGGTCAACGCACGCTCGCCGTTATCTGCTGGGATCCGGGGCAGCTGGATGCCCTTCGAGGCGTTGCGCTCAGTCCCGCCAGGCGAGCCTTGGCTTCTGCGCGGGCTCGGCGGTCGCCGCCTTCCAGGCGCGCTTGCTGCTGCCGTACCTGTTTGCGGAGGGCCTCGACACCGATGAGGTCAGCCGGTGCTGGTCGGGCAGACGCGTGAGCGGAGCCTCTGCTCCCTCCGCAGCACGCCGCTCGGCGCGGGCATGCCGGAATGCAGCTCCCGACCGCTCGATGACACGACCGCGCCTCACAGAAACCGGAGAACGACAGTGTTAATTTGCCCAGAAGATTTGATTTCTCCATACAGCGGACGAGTCATCGGGAACGAAGTGAGGTGAGGGGAAATGGTGGCCCGCGCATATGTTCTGTTTGAGGTGGAGCCGACTAGCGGTGACGTCGCGCTCGAGCGCCTGACGCATCACAGCCTTGGTGGCTGCAAGGTGTTGGCGAATGAGATCGTCCCAGGGGAGATCATCGCCCACCTTGAGGCTGACGGGCTTGAGAATTTCAATGCGGCGTTGGTTGAGCTGCTGGGCGAAACCGGGGTGCAGCGAGCGACGACTCTCAGGATCATCGCAACCGCATGACCGAAGTCGGCGATCCATCACTGACTTGGTGAAAGGCACATCAAGCGCAGGCAAAGCGTGTTCCACCGTGGGCTCAGCACAAGGAGAAACTGCGCGGAGTACGGGCGTCGACGACCGGCTGCGGCAGAACTTTCAGACCGCCGCCGGGGGTTACGTGCTTTCACAGCCGAATTCGCGCACCCCGTCGAACAGGCCCTTCGCCCACAGGTTCGGTCCTCTGGCAGCCGTTGCTGGCAGTACGTCAGGAACAGCACGAACGCGCCTGGCGGCTCGGTAACCGCTTCTACATGGCGGGCGGTGAGTACGGCCCCTGACCTGGGTACTTGGTCAGAGGCCGTTGTCGTGTCCGTGCTTCGTCGCCAGCTAGGAAAAGTCGATCAGGCCACGCCCCCAGGTGTCCGCGCCGGGCTTCTGCTTGTAGGCGAAGGTCGACAGCGCTTTTGCCGGGTCGAGGGTCTTGTTGTGGGACAGCAGGAGCGCGACCGCACCGGCTGCGAAGGGCGCTGCCATGCTCGTGCCCTGCATCGCCACATGGTTCTGGTCGATCATCCAGCGGCGGCTGTTCCTGGAGTCGCGGGACTGCGCGGAGACGATCATGGCACCGGGCGCGGCGAGATCAGGCTTGGCTTTGCCGTCACGTCGCGGCCCCAGGCTGCTGAAAGGCGCGATGTCGTCCGGCTTCAGCCAGCTCGCATCGCGGTGCGTGCCATCGATGTCCGTCCAGCGAGTCTTGGTCGTGTAGGCGGCCACCGTGATCGCGCTGGTCGCGGTACCCGGAGATCCGATCGTCATGGAATTCCTGGCATGCGGACCGGAGAATCTGCCATCGCCGAGAGCCCAGACGTCCACCCGCGTCGTTTGCTGGGCCGCATTCGTCCCTCGGACCAGCAGGGTCCAGGTGCGCGAGCCCGCGGCGTTGGCAGGGGGCCGCAGGCGCACGGTGAACTGGTGGTCCTGGTTCCTGCTGTCGCGCCCAGGAGTCCCAATCTGCACCGTCCAGTTACCCAGCCGGTAGACCTTGTTCGGGTTGCCCTGCGGGCCGTTCGGCAGAACGCCCTGGAACGGTGTGGTCAGGCCTTCCGGCGCGGCCACCGCCACCTCCACGTCGTCGCTGCCCGCGTACCAGCCGTTGAACCACAGATCCTGGACGACGCCGTCAGGGTCGGGACTGTGCAGACAGGGAACCCTTAGCGTCTCCCCTGGTTTCGGGTCGAGTTGGGCATGGATGTTGTCTTCTCCCTCGTTCCCCGCCGCGCAGCAGACGATCCTGCCGGGACCGGACTCATCGTCGATCGCCTTGGCCAGGGCGTCCGTTCCGTCATGGGGGTCACTGTGGCCGCCGAGGCTCAGGTTGACCACGGCTGCTTTGCCGAGCTCCCGGGCGAGGCGGAACACGTACTGGATGCCGTCGATGATGCCCACGTCCGTCATGTTCGTCTTGACCACGACGACGTCCGCTTCCGGCGCCACACCCTGGAACTTTCTGTCCGAGCCGGCGGCGATGCCGGCGACGTGTGTGCCGTGCCCGTGGTCGTCCTTGGACTTGACCAGGTCGGCCGTGTTGGCGTACTCGATGCCGTACCCGCCTTCGGGCACACCTGTTCCGCCGCGCGCCTCCTGGTCCCATATCCGCAGGATGCGGCCGGCGAACGCCGGGTGCCGCGCGTCGATCCCGCTGTCGACGACACCGATGATGACGCCCTTGCCGGTGAGCTGGTTGCTCGTCCGGAAGGCGGGGAGCCCCACTTTGCCCGGGGCTACGTCCATCAGAGGATGGACCCTCTGTGCCGGGGCGACGCGCTCGACCCCCGGGTACTGGGTCAGGGCCGGCAGGTCGTTGAGCGGGACTATGGCCGTGCGTACCCTCTCCCCACCGGCGTTGATCTCGATTCCGGTAGTGCCCTCCAGGTCTCTGAAGTCTGCGTCCGGCGCACACTCCAGTGTGACCACGACCCGAGCGGGCTTGGCGAAGTCCCGTGGTGCCACAAAACCCGGCATCTGGTCTTCCTGCACGTGGTCAGCGAGCGCTTGGCGCCCCTCGGCATACTCGTCGTAGGCCATCGCAAGAGACGGAGCGAGTTTGCTGTAGTCCATGAGCGTTCTCCCTCATCACGGCGATCAGGGCCACTGCATCACTCGTGACACTTGTTAACGCCGCCAGTGAGCAGACGAGTTGTCGCGGAACGGGGCAGAGCCTGCGCCGAAATCGAGCGCCGTGCTGACGACCGCTGTCACGCAGGGGGAGAGATGGTCCAGCGCACAGGGCCCTCGCCGCCGGCCTCTTCCTTGGGATGCAAGGAACACGACCAGGTTCCCCCCGGCCCAAGACCGCTGCAACTCGATCAGTTGTGTGCTGTAGGGCATCCATGGTTTCCTCGATGGTCAGGCGAACAGTCGTCTCAAACGAGCTGAGCGCGCCGCCTCCACTGATCGCCAGTGCGACCAGGCCATGGACACGTTGTCCGGGGCCTCCCCAGGTCGTAGCCGTCGCGCAGCGACCATCTGGATCCGCAGCCTCCCGCAAGCCCATTTGATCACAACTGAAGACAGCCCCTAGAGGCAATGCCGTTGCGTTAGTTCGCGGGCGTAGTCTGCTGGGGCCGTCTCGGGGGTGGTGCCGGTGGCTGAGAGTGTGTCGGAGTTATCGGGTCTTGGGCTGTTGACCTGGGTGTATCCGCCGGGTCTGGTGGACCGGGTGGTGGCCGCGTGTGGCCGCGAAGAGCAACGCAGAAGGCTGCTGCCCGCCCGTCTGGTCGTCTACTTCGTTCTGGGTCTGGCGCTGTTCTCGCCGGCTCCGTATCTGGAGGTCCTGCGGCATCTGGTCGAGGGCCTGCGGTCGGCCGGGCTGTGTGGGACGTGGCGGATGCCTCCAAGTCCTCGCTGTTCAGAGCAAGGGAACGGTTGGGCCCGGAGCCGCTGCGGGTGCTGTTCGCAACCACGGCCGGGCCGCTGGCCGCGACGAGCGGACGCCAGGAGCGTTCTGGCGCGGACTGCGGCTGGTGGCGGTGGACGGCACGTGCTGGGATGCGGCCGACAGTGCGGCGAACGAGAAGGCCTTCGGGCGCCCGGGCAATACCCGCGGCCCGGACAGGGCGGCGTTCCCGCAGGTGCGGATGGCCGCGTTGGTGGAGTTGGGTACGCATGCGGTGCTGGATGCGGAACTGGACGGCTGCCGGGCTGGGGAGCTGACGCTGTCGGCCCGCCTGGTGCGCTCGGCAGGGCCCGGGCATGCTGGTTCTGGCCGACCGGGAGTTCCTCGGCGTCCCGCTGTGGCGGGCTTTCACCGCCACCGGAGCCCATCAGCTGTGGCGGGTGTCGGCGAACCGGGTGCTGCCGGTGCAGCAGCGACTGCCGGACGGCTCGTGGCTGTCGCGGCTGCATGCCGGCACCGCCCCCAAGAAACGCGACCCGGTGCGGGTGCGTGTGATCGCCTACCGGCTGCGGGGTGTGGCCAGCGCCGAAGCAAACGGCTTTCGGCTGGTCACCGACCTGCTCGACGCGCAGGCGTACCCCGGTGCGGAACTGGCCGCGCTCTATCACCAGCGGTGGGAGATCGAGTCGGTGCTCGGAGAGATCAAGACACACCAGCGGGGAGCGAAGGTGGTGCTGTCCAGCAAGACCCCGGACGGCATCCGCCAGCAGATCTGTGCACATCTGCTGGTCCACGACGCGCTGCGGGTGCTGATGTGCAGAACCGCAGCCGCCCGCGGGGCGGATCCCGATCGTCTCTCATTCACCGACACCCTGCGCGCCACCCGCCGCAGTGTCACCGCCTCACCAGGAGTCTTTTCCCCCTGAACAGCTGGTCACGGCGCTATCCCGGCTCCGCGACGACCTGTTGGCGCACCTGTTGCCACGGCGCTGACTCCGCAGCCAGCCCCGCGTGGTCAAACGCAAGATGTCCAACTACCGCCTCAAGAGAGCCGAGCACCGGCACTGGCCCCAGCCGACCCAGACTGCCACCGACGCCGTCGTGATCCACCCACCCAGACCAGCAGACCCGTAACGCAACGGCATTGCCTCTAAGGGGCGGGCCAACTCGGGCGTGAGCGGCGACGGCCGGCCCGTCGCCCGGGCGATGTCCCAGGCGTGGACCGCTGCGTCCAGTCCGTACGCTGCCGAGCCGGATCACGGGGGGCAAGGCGCCCTCCCCCGCCGCTGCGAGCCAGGTGATCCGGAAGACCAGGCGCTACCACCCGGCCCGGCAGGAGGAGCGCCCCACGCGGCCTTCGACCTTCGCCAAGACCCGGGTACCCGAGCGCCAGAACGTCGCCTCGGTCCGCTTCACCCCGTCCATGCGGCGCCCGGCCAGAAACCGGCCGATACCGAACGCGAGGGATTCAGCGGTCTCTTCCACCTGCTTGCCGAACTTAGTCTGCGCCCTGCCGTGCCCCGGCGGTGCACATGCGTGCGGATCAGCGGGCGACCGAGATCGCGAAGGGCGCGAATCCGCTGGACCGAATCACGTGCGGTACGAACAGTATTGCGGCCTCGGTGGCGCGGGCGGTTTGGATCCCGCCGAGATCAGTGATCCACTCCTTGCGCCAGCCGAGGTTGATGAGCAGTTCACGGACGGTCTGCTTGGCCTGCGGGTCGTCGCCGGAGAGGAAGGCGTCGGGCGCCTGGGTGAGCGTGGCCGGCGCGGTCATCACCGGGAAGAGCATGGTGTTGAGTGTCTTGACGACGCGCGTTTCGGGGAGCGCTTCCTGAAGTTGCTCGGCGAGGCTTGAGCCGGGGTAGATCAGGTCGGCGGGCAGTCCGTCCGGTCCGTCGACGGTGGCGTTGGAGACGTCGACGAGGATCTTGTCGCGCAGTTCCTCGCGCAGGGCGACGAGCCGGTCCAGCGAGCCGGCTCCCGGGGTGGCGTTGATGACGATCCGGGCTGTCCGGGCAGCGTCGGCAGCGGCGCCCGGCGCGCGGTCCGCCACGGTCACCTCATGCCCTGCCCGGGTGAGGGCTGTGGCCAGATTGCCGCCGACGCGGCCGTTTCCGAGAACTGCGATCGTGGTCATGATGATCTGGTCCTTCCGTGCGTGCAGGTTGTGGTGCGCGGTCAGCGTGAGAGCGTGGCGACGGCCTCGGCGTGGACGCCGGGCGCGGCGGCCAGGAAGCTCTCGCTCTGCGGGGTCCAGGGGCGGCCCTCGGCGTCGGAGATCTGTCCGCCGGCCTCGGTGACGAGCAGCGCCCCGGGCAGCAGGTCCGCGCGGGCACCGGCGAACTGCCAAAAGGCGTCGATCCGGCCGGCGGCCACGTTCAGCAGGTGCAAGGTTGCGGGCACGGCAGTGCGGACGACGAGCGCGTCGAAAAGCATCGCGGTGATCGAGGAGCCGACGCGCCGCACGACCTTCTCGTCCTCGTCCGGCCGGGCCTGGCTGGTGGCCACGATGCTCAGGCCGAGGTCCGCGGTCTGGGAGACGTGCAGCGGCCGGCCGTCGAGGTGGGCGCCCGCGCCGGTGAGCGCGGTGTAGGTCTCGCCGGTCAACGGCAGGTGGACCGCGGTGAGCACCGGCTGGTTCTCGCGCACGAGGGTCGCGGTCACCGCCCACTCCGGCAGGGCGTGCAGGTGGTTGACGTTCCCTTCGGCCGGATCAACGACCCACCATTCGCCGGGCGGCAGCGCCCCGCCGTCCAGTTCGTCCTCCACCCAGCCGGCGTCCGGGCGCAGGCGCGTGAGGCGGGGACGCAGGATGTCGAGGGCCGTGTCGTCGTTGGCGGCGAGCGCGCGCATCAGCTCTTCGCGGCTCTGGTAGCGGACCACCTCGCCGAAGCGCTCGCGCAGCGCCGAACCGGCCGCGCGCACGGCGATCGCGGTCTGGCCGAGCAGGTCGGCGTCGGAGGCGGCGACATCAGGGGTCTGAAGCACTTCGGACATGGCGAATTTCCTTTTGAGAAGGAGGTGATGGGGCCGTTCGGGCCGAACTGTGCGCGCTGTTCAGCGCTCTGGTCTCGAAGGTATAGAGCCGCATGATTAACTTCAAATGCATGTAAAGCACGGCTAGGATTACTCACATGCAATTGGATTTGAACCTGCTCACCGCGCTCGACGCGCTGCTGGAGGAGGGAAGTGTGGCGGGGGCGGCCGCGCGCCTGCACGTCACCGCCCCCGCGATGAGCCGGAGTCTGGGCCGAATCCGACGCACGACCGGGGATCAGATCCTGGTGCGCACCGGCCGCACGATGACCCCGACGCCGTATGCGATCGCCGTCCGGGAACAGGTGCACGAGCTGCTGCACCAGGTCCAGGGGGTGCTGGCACCGAGCCGTGAACTCGATCTGGCAACGTTGGAGCGCACTTTCACACTCCGCTGGCACGATTCCCTGGTCGCCTTGAGCGGCCCCGCACTGCTCGCGGCCGTGCGCGAACAGGCGCCGGGCGTGCGATTGCGCTTTGTCGCGGAATCGAGCATCGACACCCCCGAGTTGCGGCGCGGCGAGGTCGACCTGGAGGCGAACGCCAACCGCCCGAGCGCACCGGACATCCGCGCCGAGAACGTGGGCGAGACCCGCCTCGTCATCGTCGTGAGGCAGGGCCACCCCCTCACCCGCGTCAGGACCGTCACCGCAAAGCGGTACGCCGCCGCTGAGCACGTCACCGTCTCGCGACGTGGAAACCTCAGCAATGCCCTCGACGACGCCCTCGCGCGGCTCAGCCTCACCCGCCGCGTGGTGGCGACCGCGCCCACGGAAGCAGCCGCGCTGGAGTTCGCGCGCGGCTCCGATCTCGTGATCAGCGTCCCCGAAGCCACCACACGGTCAGCGATCGCCGACCTCGGCTTGGTCGTGCTCCCCCTCCCGCTCGAACTGCCCTCGGCACCGGTATACCTGTCGTGGCATCAGCGCTACGACACCGACCACGCCCACGCCTGGCTGCGCGGGCTGGCGCGAACCGCGCTGGCCGTGGGCGGAGCGTCGTCGTAGTCGGCGTCGTCCGGCCCCCTTCACCCATACGTCCACACGACCACCTCGATGCCGCACGGCCGGCCGCCGTGCGGACCCGCATCAAGTCACCAGCCCCCGGCGGTAGGCGTACACGACGAACCTGAACGCCGGTCACGAAGCACGAGTTCGCCGTGAATGCAGGACACGAACGTCTTGAGACGGTCTCCTGGCTGCTGACGTTGAAGCAGATCTCCGCCGCGTTCGGCGACGTGCCGAGCGACCGCGCCGCTGCGGGTCAATACACCTGGCCCCGCACTAAAAGGCGTTGTCCAGCGTCAGGGTGAGCTCGGCGATCCGCCACGCACGGCCGGACCGGCCGGGCCGAGCGTGTAGACCCCGGTCGAGATCATCTGGATGCTCTCGCCGGTGTTCTCGTCTGCGCCAGATAGGACCGCACCTCAGCGGTGGCGGCGTCCGTCGTCGTGACCACGACGTTGTTCAGCTCGTCCAAGGCGCGGGCGTACTTCGCCACCGCCTGCTGCAGCCGCCGATCACGAAACCACCGTCAACACGATCTTGCCTTGGATGTGGCCCTGCGCGGCTCGCGTGTGTGCGCTGCCCGCTTCGGAAAGCGGGTAGGTGCTGTCCACCCCAACCTGGAGTTTGCCCTCGTCGAACAGCCGCCCGATCTCGGCGAGTTGGGGGCCGTTGGAACGCACCTGAATGTTCGAGACCGTGATGCCCAGACTCGCCGTCTCTTCCGGGTCGTACTGGGCGAAGAACACCGGAAGCATGGTGCCGCCGCGCTTGAGCACAGTCAGGAAGCGTGAACTGTCCGGGCCACCGACGGTGTCGATCACCAGGTCGACATCGCTGACCACGTCCGCGGCCTGCGCCTTGGTGTAGTCGATGAACTCATCGGCGCCGAGCTTGCGCAGAAACTGCTCGTGCCGACCCGAGGCCACCGCGATGACGTGTGCCCCCTTCCATTTCGCCAGCTGCACCGCGAAGTGGCCCACTCCACCGGCGGCCCCGTTGACCAGCACGGTCATCCCTGGCGTGATCAACACCGGCCGGTGCACCCGGCCGGTGAAAGGAGACGGCACATCGTGGCCGAGATCAACCAAGTACTGCCAGGCCGTAAGCACGGCCATCGGCGCCCCGGCCGCCTGCACGTGGTCGATACCGGCCGGCTTGTGAGCCAGGTCCGAAGCCGGCGCGGCCACGTACTCGGCGTATGTCCGGCCGTCGAATCCGGGGAACCGCAGCATGCCGAAGACCTCGTCACCGGCGGCGAACCCCAGCACGTCCGGAGCGACCGCCTGGACGACGCCCGACATGTCCGTTCCGGGGATCAGGGGGAACTCCAGCGCCGGCCTCATCTCGGCCGGCATGACCTTCATCCCCTCACGCAGGTACCAGTCCGGCGGGTTGATGCCCGCCGCGTGCACCCGGACGAGTACCTCGCCCGGGCCGATCTCGGGAACCGGCACCTCGTCATACTGCAAAACTTCCGGCCCGCCCGCTTCGTGGAACTGGATCGCCTTCATCGCGCCTGTCGCTTTCGCTGGGGAAACGTTGCTCCTTCAGTCAAGGCCCCGGACGGCATGGCCGTCCAAGACCGGTTCGGCAACCGGTCATTCCGAAACGGCATGACGCGTACCCTGCAAGGGTGAACGATCTCGGACAGGACCTGGAGCTGCGGCTCGTGCGCTACTTCACCGTGGTGGCGGCGCACCAGCACTTCGGCCGGGCCGCCGCCGACCTGCACGTGGCCCAGCCGGCGCTGAGCCGCCAGATCCAACGGCTCGAGAAGTATCTCGGCGCACGACTGCTGGACCGCGACCCCAAAGGCACCCGGCTCACTCCGGCCGGCCAGAGGTTCCTCCCCCGTGCCCAAGCCCTGCTGCAGGCCGCCCGCCAGGCCGAGTTGGCCGTGCGTGAACAAGCCGAGACCGAACGAATCGCCATCGGCTACGTCGAGGACTTGGTGATCACTGCCGCCGTACGGGAACTGCGCCGCCGTCACCCGAACGCCGGGATCGCCACCCGGTACCTGAGCTGCCGCGACGTCGGGGCGCTGTCCGACAAGCGCGTCGACGCCCTGATCGCCCGGGCCCCGCTGCCGCTCGCCGCCGACGACGTGTTCACCACGCCGCTGTACGAGGAGCCCCGGATGCTCGTGGTCCCGCGCGGCCATCCCTTGGCCGACCGCATATCGGTGACCGCGGAAGAACTGGCCGGCGAGGAGGTGGCGCCGTGCGCGTTCGAGACCGCGGACTGGACTTCCTACCGCATCCTCGGGACCGGCGTGCCGCCGATCGAGAGCTACGAGGACAAGCTTGAACTCGTCGCGAGCGGCAGGGCGATCGCCGTGCTACCGGTCGGCGATCGGCGTAGCTCACTGCGTCCCGACCTCGTCACCGTCCCCGTCGAGGGCGCTCCGCCGAGCCGGGTCGTCCTGGTCAGCCGCAAGGGCGACCCGAATCCGATGATCAGGAAACTCCGGCTGGCAGCCAAGGCCGTCCTGACCGCCCCGGCAGCCTGACCAGGACCCGCTTGGCACTGAACTGCCCCAAGCGGCGCTCAGGCGCGCTGTGTTCGTCGCGCATCTGCCGGTATCGGTCAGGTTGCGCCGGCTCAGCGTCCGACCCCATGGCGACCACCAGGGCGACCTTGCCACCGTGCCCAGCAGCGGTCAACGCAGCCAGTAGGCGGACCACACAGGGTGGGCAGTCAGCTCCGGGCATGCTCAGAGCGTCGGGCCTGCCGGACAGACAGTGCATACGATCAGGTAGGCAGGGGGATCGTCGGCAGCTCTTCCCCGGGCCGCATGAGCCGGCTGATGGCATCGAGAACGAGGCACGATTCCTGGACCGCTCGCGGACGCGGTCGTGGACGTGATCGTGGACGGTCGAAATTACGCGTCAGCCGGCCCGAAGACCGACCGCCAGGGTCAGTTCAAGGACCCGGTCCGGCGATGCGAGATCCGGAAACAGCTCCCGCAGCTGCGACATCCGGTACCGGACCGTCTGGGGATGGACGAACAACGCCGCCGCCACCTCGTCCCGCCTGCCCTGGTGCAGCAGCCACGCCCGCAGCGTCTCCTCCAGCCGCCGTGCGGTCCCGACAGGCAAGGTCCGCAACGGTGCGAGGGCTCGGGCACGCAAGTCCGCGAACGCGTCCACGTCGGCGCTCAGCACCAGTTCGGGCAGGTGGTCCTCGGTGTCGCGAATGTCGGAGGAGAGGGAGCGCGCGCGTACGGCTCGCGCGTACGAGGCGGACGCACGAGTCCATGGCCGGGCCGGGCCGACCACGGCGGTGCGGTCGGTCAGCCGCCGCAAGAGATGTGACCGGTCGGCGTCGGGGACGAGCAGCACACCGGTGGCGTCCGGCAGATCGTCGAGGACGAGGGTGCTCGGGTCGAGCGCGCGGTAGGCAGGCCGGGCCTGGGCGGCGGGCAGCAGGACCGCGGTCAGCGAAGCCGGAGGCTGCCACCCGGCTCGTTGAGCAGAGGCCAGCAGCACGTCCGGGCTCGCGCCGGCGAGGATTTCGCGGGCCAGGTGTTCCAGGTGGCGCTCGTGGGCCCTGCCCCGGGCGGCCAGTTCGTCGGCGTGGCCCGCGGCGCTCGCGGCGGAGAGCTCGTCGATGTAGGCGAAGGTCAGCTCGGCGAACTTGGCGACCTCGGCGGCGGGCAGACCTGCGGGTACGGCTCCCGCTGCCAGGCATCGCCAGGCCACGCGGGCACCGACGCGGTAGGCGCTGAGCAGGGCGTCCATCGAACGGCCGTCCCGGACCTCGCCGCGGCCCAGCTCGTAGGCTGCGTCACCGGCGTCGCCGCCTGTGGCGTTCCCGCTCGCGAGGTCCAGGTAGTGCCCCAGTGCCGTGCGGACGGCTCGGCGGATGGTGGCACCCATGTGGCCCGAGAGGGCGTTGGCGTAGGAAGGGACCTCGTCGATGATCGCCTGGACGACCTCGTCGGCGGTGGTCTTCAGCGCGGCCCGAAGTGCGGTGACCGTCGTCTCATCCAGAGCCAGCTCGCTGACCCTCCGCATTGCATGGCTCATGTCTTTTATTCCCTGCGAACAATTCAGCCGACCAGATTCACGTCCTGCGGTCAGGACTTTACGCCCTGAGACACAGCAAGCTGAAGCCATGACAAGTACAGCCCTCCGCAGCAAGGCGTGGAAACTGCTGGAGATGGTCACGACGCCGCTGCTGCCGTCGGACTACCTCGACCTGGTCAGCCCGTTGCGTGCGGGCGCCGACCTGCGGGGGCGCATCGAGGCCGTGCACCCCGAGACGCCTGACGCCGCGACCATCGTGATCAGGCCGGGACGGGGCTGGCGCGGCCACACGGCCGGTCAGTACGTGCGGATCGGGGTCGACGTCGACGGGGTGCGCCTGTGGCGTGCGTACTCGCTCACCTCACCGGCAAAGCGCCCGGACGGCCGCGTCACGATCACCGTGAAGGCGATCCCGGACGGCAAGGTCAGCAACCACCTGGTTCGCAGGGTGAAACCGGGCACTCTGATCCAGCTCGACCAGGCGAGCGGTGACTTCGTGCTGCCGCAGGCCAAGCCCGCCAAGGTGCTCTACCTGACGGCCGGCAGCGGCATCACGCCTGTGATGGGCATGCTGCGCGACACCGAGTTCGACGACGTCGTCATGGTCCACTGCGCGCCACGGCCGCAAGACGTGATCTTCCGCAACGAACTGCACGACCTGGTCGCGGACAAGAAGCTGCGGCTCACCGAGGTGCACACCGACACCGACGGCATGCTCGACATCGCCCGCCTGCACGAGCTCGTGCCCGACTGGGCCGAGCGCGAGACCTGGGCCTGCGGGCCCGCGGGCCTGCTCGATGCCGCCGAAAAGCACTGGAGCGAGCACGGCGTCCCAGAGCGCCTGCACACCGAACGCTTCCGCCCCAGCATCGTCGCCGCCGGCGACGGCGGCGAGGTCACGTTCAGCGCCACCGGCAAGACCGTCGACGCGGACGGCGCCACGCCGTTGCTGGACATCGGCGAGGAGGCCGGCGTGCTCATGCCCTCCGGGTGCCGCATGGGCATCTGCTTCGGCTGCATCACGCCGCTCAAGGCGGGCGCCGTCCGCGACCTGCGCACCGGCGAGATCACCGAGGCCGAGCCGGGCGTCCTCATCCAGACCTGCGTGTCCGCCGCAGCGGGCCCCTGCGACATCGAACGGTAGGAGCACCTTGACCGCCATCGACCCCACCGCCCACCTGACCGCGGAGCAGATCGAGGAGCTCGGCCGCGAGCTGGACGCGATCCGCGACGAGGTGATCGCCAGCCGCGGCGAGAAAGACGCCGCCTACATCCGTAAGGTCATCGCGGCGCAGCGCAAGCTCGAGCTGGTCAGCAGGGGCGTACTGCTGTTCTCGATCTTCCCGCCCGCGTGGCTGCTCGGCACCGCCGGTCTGTCCGTGGCGAAGATCATGGACAACATGGAGATCGGCCACAACGTCCTGCACGGCCAGTGGGACTGGATGCGAGACCCGAAGATCCACTCCACCACCTGGGAGTGGGATCACGTCTCGCCGTCCGACCAGTGGAAGCACTCGCACAACGAGCTGCACCACACGTACACCAACGTGATCGGCAAGGACAACGACCTCGGCTACGGCATCATGCGCGTCGACGAGGACCAGAAGTGGCACCCGTTCCACCTCGGCCAGCCGCTGTGGAACTTCATCAACGCCTGCTTCTTCGAGTACGGCATCGCAGCGTACGACCTGGAACTCGGCAAGAACCTGCACAAGCGCCGCCGCAACAACCCGGAGTTCCGCGCGCGGGCCAAGGCCGTGGGCCGCAAGATCCGCAAGCAGGTACTCAAGGACTACGTGATCCACCCGCTGCTGTCGGGCCCGTCCTTCCTCCCCACGCTCGCCGCCACGTTCACCGCGAACCTGGTCCGCAACATCTGGTCCCACTCGGTGATCATGTGCGGGCACTTCCCCGAGGGCGTACAGGTCTTCGAGCGCCGGTCGATCAAGGGCGAGACGCGCGGCCAGTGGTACCTGCGCCAGATGATGGGCTCGGCAAACATCAGCGGCAGCAAGGCCATGCACTTCATGACCGGCAACCTCTCGCACCAGATCGAGCACCACCTGTTCCCGGACCTGCCGAGCAACCGGTACGCCGAGGTCGCGGTGAAGGTCCGCGCGCTGTTCGAAAAGTACGAGCTGGAGTACGTCACCGGGCCGCTGCCCAAGCAGGTGTTCTCCGCGTGGCGCAAGGTCTTCCGGCTCTCGCTGCCGAACAAGAAGCCCAAGGTCAAGACGCCGGACCGCGAGCAGGAGCTCGTCGCGGCCTGATTCCCGGTATTTGGTTCAGATCTTTCGGCCGTGCCGGCGGCACCGCCGGGTTCGGTGAGATCTGTTGCAGACGGTGGACGGCCGCGACATCAGACCGTACGACACGGGATCCGGGCAGCCCCGGCTGTGCTGCCTGACGTGCGCCAAGAGCTCAGCACACAGCCCCCGGCGAGGAGTTGTAATGCGCTGACCTGCCGTGGTCGGGCCGGTAGTCGGGGAGCTGGTGGTGTGGGAGGCCGGGCGGCTGGCGTTCGAGCGCCTGCAGGAGCGGCTGCAGCGGCGTGCTGCCACAGCGGACCGGCTCGCCGGGCAGTGGCCCGCCCACTTCGTGGCCCTCGACATGCTGCGGCTGGCGGGCCAGGACACCACCGCGTGGCCGTACCAGCGGCGCCATGCGGCATTGGAGATGCTGTTCACCGAGCGCCAGCTGACGGCGCCGTGGGCGCTGTGCCCGTCGACCACCGACCGTGACACGGTCACCGAGTGGCTGACCTGGACCGCGGTCGGCCTGGAAGGGCTGCTCTTCAAACGGCACGACAGCCCGTATCAGCCGTCTGTGCGGGTGGCGGAAGTACAAGGTGCGTGAGGGCCAGGATGCGATCGTCGACGCTCACCGGCTCCCTCGCCGTGCCCCGCAGTCTGTTGCTGGGGCATCTCGATGCCGAGGGGCGTCTGCAGTACGTCGGCCGCAGTACCACCCTGTCCGGGGCGGCTGGAGCCAACCTCGCCGGTCTGCTCTCCCCGGCCACCAGCGAGCACCCGTGGACGGGCTGGACGTTCACGGCAGGGTGGGGATCGAAGGAGACCTTGAACGACAACTAGACGAGTAGTTCCGATTGCGGGGTTCACGGACGCAGGGAGGGTGTCCAACATCGGGTTGTGACGACCGAGTTAGACACCCTCTTGAACCGCAATGTACGTGCACATCGACGACCACTTGAAGACCTCGCGTTGGCGTGGCCGACCGCCCCGGCTGACCGACGCGGAACTGGTCACCCTGGCCGTGGCCCAGGCCGTGCTGGGCTTCCACTGCGAGGCCCGCTGGCTGCGCTTCGCCCATTCCTACCTGCACGGCCTGTTCCCCTACCTGCCCCAGCGGCCCGCCCACAACAAGCGACTGCGGGCGGCGCTGGGCCTGGTCAAACGAGTGATCCGGTCCTTGGCCGCGGACACCGACCTGTGGCTGGACCCGGTGTGGATCGTGGACTCCACGCCCGTCGAGTGCGCCCGCTCGCGTGAGGCCGTCAAACGCTCCGGCCTGGCCGGATGGGCGAACTACGGCTACTGCCGCTCCCACTCACGCTTCTCCTGGGGTCTGAAACTGCATCTGGTGTGCACCCCGGCCGGCCTGCCGGTCATCTGGGCCCTGGCCGACCCCAAGACCGACGAACGGCAGGTGCTGGCCGCCCTGATCGACAACGAACCGCACCTGGCCGCCTCCCGGGCCCGGCCTGCTGATCCTGGCAGACAAGGGCTACATCGCCGCCGAACTCGACCGCTTCCTCGCCGCCCGCGGCATCGCCCTGCTGCGGCCCTCCTACCGCAACCGCGGCACCCCACGGCCGGGAGAAGCCCTGCTCAAGACGGTCCGCCAGCTGATCGAGTCGGTCAACGACACCCTCAAGGGCCAGCTCGACCTGGAACAACACGGCGGCCGCACCATCGAAGGCGTCGCTGTCCGCGTGGCCCAGCGGATCCTGGCAATGACCTGCGCGATCTGGCACAACCGCACCATCGGCGCACCCATCACCCGCTCACTGATCGCCTACGACCACTGAGCCACATCGGAACTACTCGTCTAGCCCTGGCGGCGGCCGTCCTGCGCGAGCGGCGGTCCTGAACCGGGCGCCGGGACGGGGCGGCGGGGCCGATACCCGCCGCCCCTGTGCGGTTTCCCGGTGTCAGATGAACGCCTGCCGGTGGTCCGCCGCCCACTCCCGGTAGGTCCGTGCCGGCTTCCCCAGCACCTCCGGGACGTCCTCGGTGACGACCGCGTTGCCGCCTCCGCGCACGAAGGCGGTACCGGAGAGAATGCCCTCCGCCTGTGCGTCGTCGAAGCCCCACACAGTGAGCAGATGGTCGCGTGTCTCCTCCGGGGAGAGCTCCCGTGTGGCGACCGGCCGGCCGAGGACCGAGGCGAGGTCGGCGGCCTGTCTCCGAACGCTGATCGTCTCCGGCCCGGTCAGCGTGTACGTCCGCCCCGCGTGGCCGCCGTCGACGAGGACCCTTGCCGCGACCTCCGACACGTCACGCGGATCGATCACCCCCGACGGTCCATCAGCGGTCATGTTCGGCACCGGCTCACCCTGCCGGATCGCCTGCGCCCAGCTCAGCGTGTTCGAGGCGAACGACGAGGGCCTCAGGATCGTCCACTCGGCCCCGCTGTCCCGCACCGCCCGCTCACCGGGCACATGCCACTCGCCGGACGGGCCGACGTCCGGATCGCCCGTCGCGATCGCGGAGAGCTTGACCAGCCGGTGAACGCCCGCCGCGCGGGCCGCCGCCACCAGTGCCTGGTCGTGCCGCGAGCCCGGGCCGGGTGCGCCCAGCAGGAACGCGGCCGTCACCCCGGACAACGCCCCCTCCAAGGAGCCAGGGTCGAGGTAGTCCCCGCGTACCACCTCCACGCCCGAGGGCACGCGGGCCTTCGCCGGATCCCGGGTCAGGGCGCGCACCTTCTCGCCGCGCGCCGTGAGCTGCCGTACGACTTCACTGCCGATGGTGCCGGTGGCACCCGTCACAAGAATCATGTCCACCACGGTGGGCGCCGGACGGCGCCGGACTCTTGGAAATTCCGGCACGGTTCACGGGCCCGGACGGGTGTGCGCCCGGCTTACGGTGGAGCGGTGACGAACACCATGTCCCGGCAGGTCCTGCGCACACCCGAGGCACTGCGCCCGTGGGTCACGGGTATCGGTCCCGTGCCCGTGGGCGCGGAGCCGGCGGAGCCGTACGTCCACCTGCCGGACGCCACCACGAAGCTGATCTTCCGCCTCGGGGAGGACGGCCGCCGCAGCACCCTGGTCGTCGGTCCGCGCACCCGTGCCTCGTACCACCGGGGCAAACGGTTCGTCTCCTGCCTCGAGATGCGGCTGGCGCCCGGTGGCACCCGGCCCCTGCTCGGCGTGCCGGCGGTCGAGCTGGCGGGCCGTGCGGTTCCCCTGGGCGACCTGCCCGGCGGCACCGCGGGCCGGCTGGCCGCCGAACTGGGGCGGCTGGACCCGGAGGAGGCGGTGGCGCACCTCGCGGACGTACTTCCCGAGCGGCTCGCGTCCGCCGCCGACCGTTCCCGCACGGAACTCGTGCGCGCCGGTGTCGACGCGATGTCGGTCAGAACTGGCCGACTCCCCCGGCCGGTGGGCGACGTGGCCCGCGAACTCGCCGTCAGCGAGCGGCAGTTGCGCAACCTGTTCGCCGAGGGGGTCGGCCTGTCCCCCAAGCACTACGCCCGCATCGATCGGGTACGCACGGTGCTGTCCCACGCCGTCACCTACCCCTGGGCCGAACTCGCCGTCGCCACCGGCTACTACGACCAGTCCCACATGACCTCCGATTTCCGCACGCTGATGGGCGTACCGCCCCGGTCGTTCTTCACCGGCCGCCTTCCGGACCCGCAGCCCTGCCGGGCCGTCGCCCGCCGCTGACGGAAGGCCGCGAGTGACCTCGTTCTGATCACTGGCGACGGTGACCTCCTGCCTGGGGTGATGGCGGCCAAGGAACACGGCGTAGCCGTCCATCTGTGGGCTGTGCAGGCCGCCGACGGGGGCCTTCAACCAGTCGGAGGACCTGGTCGCCGAAGCGGACGAGCGGCATTTGCTGGACCGTGCCTGACTCACCGGGCCATTACCGCGGCCGAGCCGGCCCCGCTGGATGTTCCGGCGCAGCCCGCATTTGAGCTGTCCGCGCCGGTCGAGCCCAGTGGCGCGCCCCAGGCCCCCACCTGATGCCCGCCCGCACCCCCGCCCCGGCAGACCTGGCACGATCCGCGCCATCTGTGGCCCTACGTTGGTCCTCGGACGCCGGTTGGGCCGATCACGGACCCGGATGACGCGGTCTACGTAGGACACGAGCCCAGCAACTCAGGCTCCAGATGGCATCGACCTGCTGCAACCGGACCCCGTACCAGTCCGTATCCTGACCCTCGTCCTGCTCCACCGCGCCCTGTCGGGCAACTGACGACGCCTCGACTCCCTTCCCGCCACAGGCCCCGAGCCGCCCCGGCAGGAACGGCCTCTCGCTTCCGTGGCGACTACAACCAGTGCACGGTCAGCCTGTACTGCAGTGAGCCGATGCTTCGAAGCCGTCCCAAATCAACTGTGAGGGGACTGTAAGACGTTCGGTAACTCCCGATCATGGAAGATGCATCGATGACCAGTGAGAACGTCGCCGCGCAGGAGGCTGTCGAGTCGGCAGCAGCTGTGTCGGCGAAGGCCGTGGACGACCAGTTGAGCGACGAGCTGGTAAGCCGGGCCCAGGCCGAGGGCCTGCAGCTGACCGGTGAGGCCGGGCTGCTGCAGCAGCTGACCAAGCGGCTGCTGGAGTCCGCTCTCGAGGGCGAGATCACCGACCACCTCGGTTATGACAAGCACGATCCGACGGGCAAGGACGGCGGCAACTCCCGCAACGGCAAACGCTCCAAGACCGTGCTGACCGATGTCGGCCCGGTGGAGATAGCTGTGCCCCGCGACCGGGACGGCTCCTTCGAACCGAAGATCGTCAAGAAGCGGCAGAAGCGCCTGACGGGGCGTCGACGAGATGGTCATCTCGCTGGCGGCAAAGGGTTTGACCACCGGTGAGGTCCAGGCCCACCTGGCGGAGGTCTATGGCGCCGAGGTCTCCCGCCAGACGATCTCCACCATCACCGACAAGGTCTTGGAGGGCATGGCCGAATGGCGGAGCCGGCCTCTCGACGCCGTCTATCCGGTGGTCTTCATCGACGCCATCCACGTCAAGATCCGCGACGGCGCCGTCGCCGACCGGCCCATCTATGTGGCCCTTGCCGTCACCACCGAGGGCCGGCGCGAGATCCTGGGCCTGTGGGCAGGCGACGGCGGCGAGGGAGCCAAGCACTGGCTGCACATTCTCACCGAGATCAAGAACCGCGGCGTGAGTGACGTGCTGATGCTCGTCTGCGACGGGCTGAAGGGCCTGCCTGAGGCCGTGGAGACGGTCTGGCCGAGGACGATCGTGCAGACCTGTGTGGTGCACCTGCTGCGGAACTCCTTCCGCTATGCCGCCCGCCAGGACTGGGACAAGATCGCCAAGCTGCTCAAGCCCGTCTACACAGCTCCGACCGAAGAGGCCGCCCTGGAGCGGTTCGCCGAGTTCGTCGACGCCTGGGGCAGGAAGTATCCGGCGATCGTCAAACTGTGGGAGAACGCCTGGGAGGAGTTCACCCCGTTCCTGCGATTCGACACCGAGATCCGCCGCATCGTCTGCACCACCAACGCGATCGAGTCGGTCAACGCGCGCATCCGGCGAGCAGTGAAGGCTCGCGGGCACTGTCCGAACGAGCAGGCTGCCCTCAAGTGCGTCTACATGGCGATCATGTCTCTCGATCCCACCGGGAAGGACCAGGCCCGCTGGACCATGCGCTGGAAGACCGCGCTGAACGCCTTCGACATCACCTTCGATGGCCGCCTATCGGCGGCCCGTCAGTAACCCCAACTACCCCAGTTACACCGCTCGTTTGACAGGCCCACTGTGACGGGATTGGGGCGCGGTGGACGACGCCCCCGGTGCGCTGCTACACATCGGGAGCACCGCACGGTTGCGGGTGATGCTCGGTTATCGGGGTATCACGGTCCCCTCAGCGATGCGGGGTTTTCCCTCCCCGGAGGCGTTCCAGGTGCACATGAACATCCGGTGGTGGTGGCCCGGCGTCAGCCCGTCGACATGGGCGGTGCGTGCCGAGGCCGGGTAGCCGATGATCCGGGAGTGGACCTGCGGGGTGTCCTCGTCGTAGATCCAGAGGCGTAGCGGGTGATGGAGTCGGTGTGTGGCCCGGTGGGCGCCGTCCAGGCCACATCGATCGATCCGGCGCCGGCGGCGGCGTGGAGGGTCGCGGGCGGCGGAGCCGTGGTCGGGTGGGCCACCCCCTCACCGGGGCTGACCACCGTGACGTCAGGTCGTCGCTGTCCCCAGCGATGGCGCGCACTCTGACCTCGTAGGTGTGGCCGTCGTGGGGTTGGCGTTGAACTGCCAGGACAGGTCCCAGCGATGGGTCGGTGCGCCAGGGATGGCCTCCTGCCAGGCGGCGTCCAAGTCGGTGGTGACATCGCGCCACTGCATGTCGTAGCGGTGGACGCCGAAGACCTTGGGTCCAGGTCACGGTCACCCCCTGCTGGGTGCCGTCGAACTCAAGGTCAGTGGGGGTGCCCACCTGCCGGGTGGGCATGGTGTCCGGCACCTCGGGGGCCGATGAGCCGATATCGAACTCCTCGTGCAGGGAGGTGGCGAACGCCTGGGCGATGCGATACTCGCCCAGCGCGTTGGGGTACCGCCCGTCGTAGGTGGTGGCGCACGTCGTTGCGGTCGGGTCGCAGTCCAACGCTTCGTCGAGGTCGGCGAGCACGACCGGCGAGTCGTCGGTGTCCCAGGTGGGGATCGCCTCGGCCAGGGCCTTGTTGTAGCCGGTGGTGCGCTGGAGCAGATGGGGGTTGGCGTCGCCGAGGGTGGTGCGGTGCGGGACGTTGGCCAGCACGATCGCCACGTTGGGGTTGGCGGCCCGGGCGTTGTCGACGAAGTCCTTCATGGTGTCGACCAGGCCGACGCCGGCGCCGAGCCACCCGATGTCGTTGAAGCCCAGCTCGACCAGGAGCAGATCGGGCAGCTGATCCTTGGACTTCAGGTCGTCCATCACCGACTTGATGGTGTTGACGTCCTGGCCCAGCTGCTGGCCCCACATCGCGTAGTGCGCCGAGCCACCGTTGAGGAACCCGACGTCGGCGTCTTGGGCATAAGCCCCCGTGAACCGGTCCGGATCCGGCTCCGACGCCTCGGGCTCCTGGCTTCCCCTGCAGGGGAGGCGGCACGGGCGGGTGAGGGTCCTCGGGCTTGCTGGTCCCGGTCAACGGTCCGACGAAGGTGGCGGACACGTTCTGGCTCCGGGTCCACTCCCACAGCCGATACCGCCAGGTGTGGTCGCCCTCGAACCCGTTGCTGATCGAGTCACGGACGACCAGCACCTTGCCCATCGGCGACGACTCCGGCGGGTCGTCCGGGTAGGGCGGAGTGATGCCGTTCTACCGGTTCCAGGTGTAGTCGAGGTCGGGCGAGGCGGGCTTGCCGTTCCAGTTGAAGTAGCGGAACACCAGCTCGGCCAGGTTGGTGGCGATGTAGCCCTTGCCGGGCCTGTCGTCCTGATCGTCCCAGGCCCACGGCGGATTGGCCGAGTCGGTCCCGCACTCGCCGTCCGCGGGACCCGCAACTCCGCCTTCGCCGCAGGCGGCGCCGTTGGGGTTGCCACTGTCGTCCCCGGCGAAGTTGTCCGGTGTGGCGAACAACGACGTCAGGTTGCGGCTGTCCCACATGCCGCGCGGGGCGAAGACGTCGGTCACGGCGTACTGCACGTCCCGGTCGTTGGAGTCTTCGGGCACCTCGGCGGTGCTGCCGGGGTAGTACAGGATCCCGTCGCCGTGGGTGTACTCCTCCCGCAGGCTGGACAGATCGGTGGCGGCCCACGCGGCGTGAGTGCCGGCCTGCTGGGCGGTCCACGGGCGCTGGTGGCCATCCGTGTGCGGGCTGCTCATCAGGGGAGCGTGCCGTCGAGGCCCTCGCTGGACCATGTGCCGTCTTCGGGCACGTAGGAGTGGAAGTGGCTGTGGGACACGGTGATGGCGGCCTTGAGCGCGCCGTGTTCGGGGCCGCCGCGCTCTACGACCACGAGCACGCCCTCGGCGTCGTTCTCGTGCTCGGTGAGGTCCTCCTGGGGGTTGTCGAGCGCCGCGTCCGCCCAGTCACGCGGGTGGAAGAACGTGTAGAGCAGATACCAGTAGCCCTCGGTCTCGACCACCGAGTAGTAGACGTTCGCCGCCAGCGGGGACTCGGTGATGTTCTCCCAGTTGTTGCGGCCGTTGAGGTCGCCGTCGAAGTCGTAGGCGGCGAGATGGTCGGACTTGCCGCCCTCCGAGGTCTCACCGCTGGTGTCGACGTCCTGGAAGTGCACCGGCGCCCACCAGCGGGCGACGGCTTGCCGCTGGGCGGCAGTGGACGCCACCGCCTCGGCGGGTCGGACGATGCCCAGGCACACGGACACCGTCAGGACGGCTAAGACGATCGCCACGCCTAGAGGTCTGCGTCGGGCGGACGGCACACGACAAGGGGTTGTCGCCACTGTTCCTCCGGGATTCTGTCTGACAGAGGTCACCGCAGGGCCGGGGACAGGTCACCGGCTCGCGGTTCATGAACGGGCGGGCCGCTGAACGCGGCCCGCGTGGAGAGGGGTTCACAACGTCATCTGGTTGTTCGTCGAGTGCCGGTCCCGGGGAGACAGGGCCGGCCGCAAAGGTGACTGTCCGGTGTGATCCGCGTGACCGCGGGCGTTGACGATCACTACGACAGCCAAGGCACCCCCAAGAGGCCCTCCAGGGTCCCGGCACCGCCCAGCCCGCCGCGAGCCCGTGCTGGAGCGGGCCTTCCGCCCGCTGACCGGCTTCGGGCCGGACGTCTGTGCTATCGCTGACTGCCCGAGGTGCTGTCGCTGTGGTCGTCTGCGGATCGGCTGCTGCCGGGCGTGGTGGCGCTGTGCCCGGTCAGCCGCTCCCAGTTGCCGGACCCGATGGCGGCCCTTTCCTCCTCGGTGAACGGTGCTTGCTCCAGGAACGACCGGGCGACTGAGCGGCTGGTGTCGAGGAAGGGGAAGCCGCCGGGCCGCGTTCCGAAGGTGTAGGGGTAGTCGGTGGAGTACAGCATCCGCTCGGTTCCGACGACCTCAGCTGTCCACCGCAGGTAGCGCTCGCTGACCGTGCCGCTGCCCGCCACCCAGAAGTTCTGGCGGAAGTATTCGGCCAGGGGCCGCTCCAGCTTCGCCATGTCCTGCAGGACACCGATGTGGTCGAGGTAGAACAGGACGACCTCGCCCCAGTGCCCCGCGATCACCTGCAGTCCGGGGTGGCGGTCGAACACCCCGGAGAAGATCATCCTCAGGTACTGCACGCCCAGGTCGTAGTACCAGCCCAGGCCGGCGGTCGCGAGCGCGCGGCCGACTCCGTTGGGCAGATTCGAGTAGTACGCCTCTTGGACCGCGTTCACAGGGGTCTGCGGGTGGAAGTGCAGCGGTACGCGGAGCCGTTCGGCGGTGGCGTAGAGGTCGTCGAACTCCGGCGCGTCGGCCGGCTTATCACCGGTGCGCCCGTACAGCATCGCGCCGCGGAAGCCGAGCCGGGTGACCGCGCGCTCCAACTCCGCGGCGGCGGCTTCGGGTGCCGGCGTCGGGACGGCCGCGAGCGCCTGGAATCGGTCGGGGTGGGCGTCGACGGCTTCGGCGAGTGCGTCGTTCGCCTCGCGCGCCACGCTCACGGCGTCCGTCGCAGTCAGGTTCTGCACGCCGGGTGTGGCCAGCGACAGCACGGCGACGTCGACGCCTTGATCGTCCATGTCGGCCAGGCGGCGGTCGCCGACGTCGCGCAGCCGCTGCGCTATCGGCTCGTCGCCGTAGCCGAGTTGCGGGGTCTGCGGCACCCCTGCCCGCGTCCAAGCATCGAGCAGCACCGGCAGGGCCACGTGCTCCTCGATGCCTACGATGCGCAGCTTCTCAGGCATAGTGCGCTCCTCATCTCTGACTGTTTTCCGGTGATACTCGAATTACGATAACAGCGATAGCATCACTGGAAGCAAGTGGCCGCTATCATTGATTCATGTCTGAGGGAGCGAAGAACGAGGCCATTCCCCTCGCCGCGTCGGAGACTGCAGCCGACGTCCGTGAGGTCACCCGGCAGCGGGTGGTTGAGGCAGCGGCGGACCTGCTCGCGCGCGAGGGCCGCGACGCGGTGACCACCCGGGCGGTCGCGGCGGCCGCCGGGACGCAGCCCCCTGCGATCTATCGCTTGTTCGGCGACAAGGACGGGCTCCTCGAGGCAGTGGTGGAGCACGGCTACGCCAGCTTCCTCGCGGCAAAGCACAGGGACACCCGCCCTCAGGACCCGGTAGAAGATCTGCGTGCGGGCTGGGACCTCGCCGTCGAGTTCGGGCTCGCCAACCCCGAGCTGTACGCGCTGATGTACAGCGACCCCCGACGCGGCACGACATCGGCTGCCTTCCAGGCCGGCATGCAGATCCTGCTGGGGCGCATCCGCCGCCTCGCCGCCGGCGGCTGGCTCCGCGTCGACGAGAAGCTCGCGGCGGCCCTCATCCACGCGACCGCGCGCGGCGCCGTACTCACCTGGCTGTCGCTACCCGAGGACCAACGCGACCCGGCCCTGCTCACCACACTGCGCGAATCCATGGTCGCCGCCGTCAGCCACGAAAGACCCGTGGTGCAAGAGGCGGGCCTCGCCGACGCCGTCCGAACCTTGCAGGCCCTCCTGCCCGGCCAGACAACGCTCAGCAGCGCGGAGCAACACCTCCTCAGCGAATGGCTCGACCGCCTTGCCGCGGACGGCTGACTGATTCCACATGGCGTCTGTCAAACCACGAGAGCGACGGGCAGCGTGGGTTCGTAGCACCGTCCGTCGCGACGGAGGGCCCAGACAACGTCGACTCGACGGCGGGCAAGAGCGAGCACGGCTCGGATGTGGAGCTTGCCCTCTGCGCGTTTGCGTTCGTAGTACCGGCGGGACTCCTCGCAGTGCCGGACGCGGAACAACGCTGAGGTGCAGAAGACCCGCTGGAGGCGGCGGTTGCAGGAGGGCAGCGCTCCGCGTTCTCGGGCGGCGACAGGGTCGTCCGCAGTCAGTTGGCGGCGTCCGCGATCCAGGAGCCGTGGATCATGGCCGGGACGCGGCGCGGAAGAAGGACCGTGGCGACCGGCGGCAGGGACAGGTCCGAGGCGTCGAGGACGAGGAGACGCGAGCCGTCGGAGTTGAGGTCGCTGACGACGGTCAGGAGGTAGCCGGCGTCCTCGTCGGCGGCGTCCTCGGCCGGTGCGAAGACGGCCTCGCTGGGGAGTTGGCCGTTGCCGACGGGAAGCAACTGGCGGCCTTGGGTGCGTCGGTCGTACTTGACGAGGTGTGGTTACCGATGCCCTGCTCGTCGGGGAAGGACAGGGCGTACTGGTAGCGGTGTTCGCGTCCGGTGTAAGCCTCGTTGATGGTCGGGAACTCCACGGTGAGGTCGTCGATGGTCTCTTCGCGGACGTTTCCGGCTGCGAGGTCGACCGTCCAGCGTCGCGCACGTGACTGCGAGGTGGGCTCGGCCCCCCGGCCGGGGGCGCCGGTCCACCAGTTCCAGGAGCGCTGCCAGCCGTCGCGGCCCACGGCCGGGCCCTCGACGACGATCCGCCCGAGGGCGTCTTCGTAGGCGTTGGCCAAGTGCATCGCGTACCCCGGTGCGATGTCGAACCAGCGGACCTTCGCCGCGCCGCCCGTGCCGCGCGGCAGGACGCCGATTCGGGATGGCTGTGCGTCGCTCCAGGCGTAGGGGATGCCGGAGTGCTCGGCCATGTCGAAGGTGACCGAGCCCTCCAGGAACACGACGTACTGCTCGGTGATGGCGAAGTCGTGCTTGAGCGCCGCGCTCGCACCGGGCACCTCCTGGCTGTCGAGGACCTGGCCGTCGGGGGAGGCGACGTGGTGGATCAAATACGGCGGGAAGGGCGAGGAGGCGAAGAAGTGCAGCTCGCCGGTGACCGGGTCCTGCTTGGGGTGGGCGGTCATGGCGGAGGTGAGCTTGCCGTCGAAGTCGAAGGCGCCGACGGTCTCCAGCTCGGGGGTCAGCTCGAAGGGCAGGGCGGACTCGCACAGGGCGAGGAGGCGGCCGCCGTGTTCGATGACGTGGGTGCCGGCGGTGCTGGCGGTCAGGTCGGGGCCGTCCTCGGTCATGTAGGGGGCGCCGTCCAGGGCGGGGGTGTGGACCCAGCGGTTGCGGTACCACTCGGCGCGGCCGTCGCGCAGCCGGATGCCGTGGACCATGCCGCTGCCCTTGAACCAGTGGGTGGGGGTGACGCCGGGCTTGGGGTTGTGGCTGTTGCGGATCAGACGGCCGGTCAGCTCGGGCGGCAGGGTGCCCTCGACGGTGAGGCCGGTGACGGTGATCTCGTCGGCGACCGGGGTGTAGTGGCCGGTGAGGTAGGGCTTGGCGGTCATGCCAACAGTCCTTTCTGCCATTCAAGTCGAGATGGGTGGGCAAGCAAGGGCGGCGGGACGGTCAGTGGCGTTCTGCCGCGGACTTCAGGGCACTCAAACAGCGCTCCAGGGATTGTCGGAGGGCCTGGCCGAACGCCTCGGGCTCGGCTTCGACGGGTGCTCCGTTCCAGGACGGTGGACGTGATGTCGAGGGAGTGGGTGTGCAGCAGAAGACAGCCCCGGCCGCGAGCGGGCCGACTCGGTCAGGGTGATGTCGGGTTCCGGTCGGGCCAGGCCGCGACGACGGTGCACGGGGCCCAGAGGCGGACCATGGGGGCGGGGACGGTCGCGGCGAGCCGGACGACGGCTTTGGCGGACTCGTCGATGGTGCAGGGGGTCGAGGTTGTGGGGTTCATCGGTGGGCTCCTTCCGTGGAGTCGTTGGTGTCGGTGGTGGTGCTGTCCATGGCCGGGGTAGGTCCGGCGAGGGCGCGGCGGGAAAGCACAGGCGTGAGGGCGGCCGCCGCGGCGGCGACTGAGGCGGCCAGGAGGAAGGCCGCACGGTAGCCGTCGGCGAGCATCGCGGGCCCATCGGTGGAGGTGACGGCGCTGGCGAGGGTGCCGAGCAGGGCCCGGCCCACGGCGCCGCCGAGCTGGCGGGTAGTGTTGACCAGCCCGCCGGCTACTCCGGAGTCCACCGGCCGGACACCGCTGACCGCCGCTGCGGTGAGCTGGACGAAGGCGATACCGAGGCCGAGCCCGATGAGTGCCGTCGGACCGGTCAGTCCAGCCAGGGTGGTGCCCGGTGCGGCCAGGAGGGCCAGCCAGAGCAGTCCGGCGGCCTGGGCGAGAAGCCCGACGGCCAGGGCGGGGTGCGGGCCCAGCCGACGGGCCAGGCGCGGGGCGAGAGTGGAACCGAGCACGTGGGCGGCCGCGAGCGGGAGTTGCGCCAGGCCGGCGGCCAAGGGGCCGGCACCGAGCACCTGTTGCTGAAGCAGCGGGAGGAAGAAGAACAGCCCGACCCACACGGCGCCGAGCAGGGCCATCACAAGATTGGCCGGGGCGACGAGCCCCTGGGCCGACAGCCGGGGCGGCAACAGCGGGGCCGGGTGGCGGCGTTCGGCTCGCAGGAAGAGCAGGAGCAACAATCCGGCGGCAAGCAGCGGACCGAGGACGAACGGGTCGACCCAGGCCGGAAGTGCGGGCGGTGGTCAGAGCGTGGACGAGGGCGACGATCGCAGCGGTGACGGACAGCGCGCCGAACACGTCGATACGCGGACCGTCGGGGCCGCCGCGTGGACCACCGGAATCGGCGGGGACCAGGCGGAGGGCGGCGGCCAGGGCGAGGGCCGCCCCGAGCGCGCAGACGTGGAAGATCCAGGGCCACCCGAACGCCTCGGTCAGCAGACCTCCGAGCAACACCCCGGCCGCACCGCCGGCCCCGGAGACCGCGCCTCACAGCCCCAGGGCACCGGCACGTTCGCCGTCGGCCGGGAAGATCCGGACGACCAGGGCCAGTGCGGCGGGTGCCACCGCGGCAGCACCCACGCCCTGGGCGGCACGGGCGCCGATCAGCAACCAGGCGGAGCCGGCCAGCCCAGCGGCCACCGAGGCGGCGGCGAACAGGACCAGCCCGCGACGAGGACACGGCGGGCATCGGCCAGGTCGGCGGCCCGGCCCCCGAGGAGCAGCAGCGCCCCGAAGGCGAGGCCGTGGGCGTTGACGACCCAGGACCTCCCCGTGCCGGACAGACCGACGCCGTGCCGCAGTGGTGGCAGTGCGACGTTGACGACGGACGTGCTCAGTACGACCACGAACTGAGCACCGGCCAGAGTCACAAGTGCAAGGCCCGGCGCGGCAGGCGCGGGACTCCTGCCCCAAGCCCGTAACCGACCTCTCCCCCAGCCGTCCGCGATGGACCCCATGACTCCCCACCCATCTATGTGTGGTCAACCACTCACTCTATGGTTCTGAAAAAGGACAACCCACGGCCGGTTGCCTGTGCCGACAGCCCCGCCGCAACGTCGCTTCCGGTGCGGCAGGGCTGCGCGTCGGCCTCAGTAGTGCGTGATGCCCGCGGCGAGCGTGCGCGTCCAGGGCGCGGCCACCGCTTCCACGTCGAGCGAGACGAGGAGATGGCAGAGCATCCCGACCGCGAAGAACTCCTGGACCTGACGCTCGTCACCACCGGAGGCACCACGGACGTACTCCACGGTACGGGCGTAGCCCGCGCGGACCGCCTCGCGGATCACCGGCTCCGAGACCGCTGCCGCCTGGGCGTGCAACTGGACCAGCAGCAGATCGTTGTCGTCACTGATCAGCCGGGCGTACGCGTCCCCCATGGAATCCAGCACCAACTCCGGCGAGACGCCCTTCGCTTCGGCCGCACCCCGCTCCAGGGCGGCCCGCACCCGGACGAAGCAGTGCTCGACGACCGCACCGAACAGGGACTCCTTGTTCGGAAACAGCCGGTAGACGTACGCCTGCGAGATGCCGGCCGCCTTAGCGACCTCCATGGTCGTGGTCCCGAAGTACCCCCGGGCCGCGAAGGCGCCGATCGCGGTGCGCAGCACCGTCTCGCGGCGCTCCTCCGCGGTGCGGAGTTGGCGTTGCCGTTGCCCTGTCTGCATGTGAGTAATGCATCACTCACACTTTGTCGGCGTCAACCCCATCCAGTCGGCCCCAGGGAATCGGTACAGCGGCCGTCGGCCGACTTCCTCGACCTCACCGCACAGCACCCTCATGCGGCCGGCCGCACGCGTCCGACGGCCTGCCCGTCGTGCGGCTCCATGTCCAGGTGCCAGGTGCCCAAGCGCCGGATCTTGGAGGCTTGAGCGGAGTTTTGTCCGCCGCTCAGAAGCCGGGCGGGATCCGGTCCTGCGGCCCGTCAGCCACCTCTGCCGCGCCGTCGTCCATCTGCGCCCGCTCGGCCACAGCCGGGTTGGTCGAGTCCGAGACCAGCTCCGCGATGCGCAGGGTGCACTCCCACTCCGACAGCTTGCCTTTGATCACCACCAGGTACGACTCCTGGTCGGCGAAGCGGTGCACGCGACGCCGCTTCTCGACGATCTTTCTGCTCGGTACATAGGTGTGGAGGGCCGCACGCAGTGCCTTCAGTGCCTGGTCCTTCGTTTCCAGCCCACGGCAGACGAACTCGGTCCTGTACACGTCGCTGTAATACTGCGCGATCACGACCCAGTTGCCCATCCGCTCCCCCTCGGCGCCGCTGCCAGTCAGCCACAGCTCAGCCTTAGGAGCAAGAGTGATGCAGACCGAGGGGCGGCCTCTGTGCGAGGGCGGGGACCGGACGAGGTACGGCCGGGAGTGGCAGGACGAGGCGCAGCTTCTCCTCCAGCTGACCCTGCCGGCACACTGCCAAGGCCCGCCCGCCGGGGGCCGTGACAGGAGAAGTACTGCAATGGACCCGTCCTGCCCGCAGCCCACACGGCCGGTACGTCTGACTGGCAAGAGGCAGGAGTGCCCCGCCGACGTGCCGTCGGGGAGCTCGGTGTGCTGCAGGCGTCAGGCACCCGCCGAGCGGCGGCCCAGGATCGGCTCGGCCAGCAGCCGAGCCATCCCGCAGAGCGTCTGGCCGTGCCGGGCGAAGAGTTCGTCACGCGAGTCGAAGTGGCCGAGGTCGGCGAGGACGTGACCCGAGAGATCACACGTGGCGCCGGCAGCCGGGCATGCCACCCCGCCGTCCCAGTCGATCGCTGTTCTGGACAACGCCTCGAAGAGCGTCTCCGCGCCGTCGTTGGTGAAGCCACCCCCCTGATCACGGCTCAACTCGTCCAGGCCGCCGAAGAGTTCCGAGACCGTCAACCAGGGCGCGGCGGGGTAGGAAGTCCGCGACAGGCCCTCGAGGCGGAATTCCGGCCATGCGAGCACCACCTGGCGCGGGAGGATCCGATGCAGCCGAGGGAACCGCGGAAGCCAGAACCTCCCGTCCACCAGCAGGCCACGCACCCGCGTGGCCACCCCGCAGGCTCGCGCGACGCACTCCAGTACTGCCAGCCGCTGGCTGCACGAGCCGCGGCCCCGGCGAAGAACCTCCGATACCGGCCGCTCGTCCTGCACCGAGTACACCGGCTGCACACCTGCGGCGATCCACCGGTGAGCCCGACGCAGAACCGCTATCGCCTCCGCGGGACCTGAGGCTTCCGACTCCGCCGCCAAATCAATCCGCCTCAGAAGCGAGGCGACATACGGGTGCTGCCAATCCAGGATCTGCGTCGGAGCCGTACTCCCCGCAGCCGTCCCCCCGCCGGCTGCGCCCACCCGGACACGGCCCCGCGGCATGAGAAGCGAACTCGTCACGACCGTGATCCTCCCGTCCACCGCCCACCGGGCGACAGACACATCCTGACACACGTTTTGAACACGTTCAACCACAGTGACACCGAGACCGCCGAACGCCAGCCCTCAGAAGACACCCCTACCCGAGTCCGCTTCCGCGATCTTCGCGGCGCATTGATGCGCCGAGGCCCGCGTTGCGTGCCCGGAGGACGGCTACGGCGCGGTAGCGGACCTGCAGCGCATGGCGCGGCGTGCCCCTGTACTCGTTCCTCGTGTGACTGAGCGCCTCAGCTGGCCACTTCGGTGCTCGGGGCGGTGCGCGGAGGCACGACCCGCGTCCGGCTCACAAGGTCATCTGCCGGTCGATGAGCCATCGGGACTGAGCCACATCACCGCTGCCCACGGTCAGGCCGACTCCGGCAGCGCTGTAGAACTGGTCCCGCCCCTCGTCAGCGCGTTGTACGGCAGCCATTCGCCACTCGCGCGCGGCGGCGACCGTGTCCGCGTCACCGAGCAGGAGTACCCCCTCCCACGCCGTGGCCCGCTGGGCATCTGACAGAAGAGCTGGATCCTCGGTTCAGTCCGTACCCGGCAATGTCCGCGTGGGATGCGGGCCCGAGCAGGGATCCGGCATTGCGGCTACTGAGGCCATCCAGGGAGATTCGGGAGACGGCGCCACCGGCCAGGGCGGCTGTCGCCGCTCGTCAGGAATGGCTGCCACCCGCCACCGACGTGCACTGCCGGTACCTCGCTGAGTGGGTAAGCACGAAGCTCCGCTGGGCGTTGGCCGTCGACAATGTCACCGGCCCTCGCCGTCCGCCTCCTGCGGGCGGCGAGGGCTGCGTCATATCAGCGTGCCCAGCCCACGCCGTATACCTCGACGCCGTCGTCAGCGCACACGGTGGACGCCATCGCCGCCTGGCCCAAACCACAGCGTCGGTGCCAGCCGTCGGGCGTCGGCCACGGCTCTCACCGGACCAGCGCAGCCCCCCTCCGTGATCTCCTGGCGGCCGCCCTCCGAAGCTCCGGCATACGGCACGGCGCGCACATTGCATGACGCCTGTCAGCAGCCGGGCCACCGGCGGCCGACGACTTGGGCGGAGCCGCAAGCATGAGCTCAGCCTGCGGAGGTGGAGGCTTCCGGGTTGTCGAGGACCTTCTGGACGACGTCGTGGTGGAAGCCGCGCACATGTGCCTCCACGAGATCGCCGGCCGCCTCGGCATCTCCGGCCTCGATGGCTGCATAGATCCGGTGATGCTCGGCCCGCAGCCTGGACGCGATCTCTTCCCAGTCGTCGATCTTGTTGAACGCCGTGAGCAAGGTGTGCCGCACCGCGTTGCGCACGGCGACCGTCATGTCCGCCATGAGCTTGTTGCCCCCGGCCTCGGCGATCGCGACGTGGAATGCGGTGTCGTAGTCGTTGAAGACCTCGCGCGGCAGGCCCGCTTCGTCCATGTGAAGGAGCGGTTCACGCATCCGGTCCAGATCGACCTCGGCGACCCGCCCCGCCGCGAGGCGGGCGCTCGCACGCTCGAGCGTGGCGCGGGCCTCGATGACATCGGTCAGGGGGAGGTTCGCCAGGGCGATGTGCAGCCGGAGCAGCTGGGTGAGGCCCTCGTCCGGCATGGCGGCGATCACGCTGCCCGACGACGGCCCGGTCCCCACGCGAGAGCGCAGGACTCCCTGTGCCTCCAGCACGCGCAGCGCCTCACGCACCGCGGCCCGGCTCACCCCCAGCATCTCCACGAGCTCCCGCTCGGGCGGCAGCCGGTCACCGACCCGCAGGTTGCCGGCCAGGATCTGCTCCTCGATCCGGGCGAGGACCAGCTCGAAGGTGCGCGCACGCGGCACCGGCTCCCAGCCCGTCGACTCAGCCACGGATAGCCCTTTCTCACGCGTGATCACTGATGTGTGCAGACATCCGATCATAGCTTGGCAAGCTCGGAGCTTGGTCCGACCAAGCTGAATTTTTCCGCCTCCGACTGTGGACAAGCCGCCGTGACGCTGCTTAGCGTGGAAAGCCCAATGCATGGTCTGACCAAAGCCGCAAACAAAGGTCTCTCATGTACCAGCCAGATCTCTCCCCACTCGGCGACAGCCTCGCGCTCTCCTCCCTGGTCGCCGTTCTCCCGCTGCTCACCCTCTTCGTCCTGCTCGGTGGCCTGCGGATGAAGGCGCACTGGGCCGGCCTCGCCTCGCTCGCCGTCGCCGTCCTCGTCGCCGTGACCGCCTACGGCATGCCCACCGATCTCGCCCTGCTGTCGGCGGGCGAAGGAGCGGCCTTCGGGCTGTTCCCGATCATGTGGATCGTCCTCACAGCCATCTGGGTCTACCAGCTCACCGTGGTCAGCGGCCGGTTCGAGGACCTGCGCGCCGCCTTCGGACTGATCAGCGCCGACCCTCGCGTGCAGGCCATCATCATCGCGTTCTGCTTCGGCGGCCTGCTGGAGGCGCTGGCCGGATTCGGAGCGCCGGTGGCGATCACCGGCGTCATGCTCATGGGCCTCGGCTTCACTCCGGTGCGGGCGGCCCTGACCGTGCTGGTCGCCAACACGGCCCCCGTCGCGTTCGGCGCCATCGGCATCCCGATCATCACCGCGGGCAACCTCACGAAGATCCCGTACACGGACATCGGCGCCTACGTCGGTCGCCAGACGCCCCTGATCGCCCTCTTCGTGCCACTGATGCTCGTCACCCTGGTCGACGGACGCCGGGGACTGCGCCAGACCTGGCCGGTCGCCCTGGTGTGCGGTGCGGTGTTCGGCCTTGCACAGTTCGTCAGCGCGAACTACATCTCGGTGGAGCTCACCGACATCATCGCCTCCCTCGCCGGTCTGGCCGCCGTCGTGCTGTTCCTGCGGGTGTGGAAGCCTCAAGGCGGTGAGCAGGCCCGCGCGGACCTCCAGGGGCAGACGGGGAACGGGACGGCCGGAGGGCCGGCAGGAGGCCGCCGAAGCGACGCGGCCTCGCCGCGGCCTCAGGGGACCGCCGATGCGCACGACCGGCAGGCCGTCACCCGTACCCGTCCGGCGCCAGAGGGCCCCGGGGCGCGCCTCTCGGGCTCCCGAATCCTGATGGCCTTCCTGCCCTACCTGGTGGTCATCGCCGTCTTCTCGGTCGCCAAGCTGTGGCCGCCCGCCAAGGAGTTCCTCACCGCTTCCGACCGGAAGATCAGCTGGCCGGGGCTGGACGGGCAGGTCCTGACCGCCGCCGGGAAGGTCTCGACCACCACCGTGTACACCTTCCCTTGGCTCTCCTCTCCCGGCACCCTGCTGCTGCTCTCGGGCATCGTGGTCGCCGCCGTCTACCGGATCTCCCCCGTGTCGGCCGTACGGGAGTTCGTCGCCACGGTGGTCAAGCTGCGCTGGGCCCTGCTGACCGTCGCCGCCGTCCTCGCGCTCGCCTACGTGATGAACCTGTCCGGGCAGACGATCACCATCGGCACCTGGATCGCCGGAGCCGGTGCGGCCTTCGCGTTCCTCTCCCCCGTCCTCGGCTGGCTGGGCACCGCCGTCACCGGATCGGACACGTCCGCCAACGCCCTGTTCGCGACGCTGCAGCAGGCTGCCGCGAACGAGGCGAACCTGGACCCGACGCTGCTCGTCGCGGCCAACACCTCCGGCGGTGTCGTGGGCAAGATGATCAGCCCGCAGAACCTCACCATCGCCGCCACCGCCGTCGGCCTGGCCGGTCAGGAATCCGTGCTCTTCCGGGCAGCGATCAAGTGGAGCCTGCTGCTCCTGCTGGCCCTGTGCCTCCTGGTCTTCCTGCAGTCCAACGCGCTCGCGTGGATGCTGCCCTGACGCGCCGTCGCCCTTCCATCCCGCACTGGAGGAATCATGCGGATCGCGCTCTTCATCACCTGCTTCAACGACACCCTGTTCCCGGCGACGGGCCGGGCGGTGGTGACACTGCTGGAACGGCTCGGCTGCGTGGTGGAGTTCCCGCAAGAACAGACCTGCTGCGGGCAGATGCACTTCAACACCGGCTACCGGCGCGAATGCGTCCCTCTCGTGCGGCGCTTCAGCGAGGTGTTCGCCGACTACGACGCCGTCGTCAGCCCTTCCGGCTCGTGCACCGCCATGGTGCGCGAGCACCACGGACGGGTGGCCCAGGAGGCGGGCGACGCCCGGCTGTCCGCTGCGGTCCGGGACACCCCGCCCGTGTACGAGTTGTCGGAGTTCCTCGTCGACGTGCTGGGGGTCACGGATGTCGGGGCGTACTTCCCGCACCGGGTCACCTACCACCCGACGTGCCACTCGCTGCGCGCGCTCGGCGTGGGTGACCGACCGCTGGCCCTGCTGCGCGCCGTGCGCGGCATCGACCTGGTCGAACTGCCCGCGGCCGACCAGTGCTGCGGCTTCGGCGGCACCTTCGCCCTGAAGAACGCCGACACGTCGGTGGCCATGTGTGCGGACAAGGTGCGGCATGTGCTGGACACCGGCGCCGAGGTGCTGTGCGCCGGCGACAACTCCTGCCTGATGCACATCGGCGGCGCGCTGTCCCGGCTGCGCGCCGGTGTGCGCACCCTGCATCTCGCCGAGATCCTCGCGTCCACCGAGGACTCACCGGCCCCGAACGGCGCCCACTCCCCGGCCGCCTCCACGCCGCCGCTACCCGCCCCCCGACACCACCCGGAAGGCCCGCTCACCACCGGAAGGACGGGGACCCCGTGAAGGACACGACGTTCCTGGGCATGCCGGCATTCCCAAAGGCGGCACAAAGCGCCCTGGCCGACACCCAGTTGCGCAGCAACCTCGCGCACGCCACCGGCACCATCCGCTCCCGGCGGGCCGCCGCCGTGGCCGAGCTCGACGACTGGGAGGGGCTGCGGGAGGCGGGCCGCGCCGTCAAGGAGCGGACCCTGCGCCATCTGGACCATCACCTGGTGCAGTTGGAGGAGCGGGTGACCGAGGCGGGCGGACAGGTGCACTGGGCACGCAATGCCGAGGAGGCGAACCGCATCGTCGTGGACCTCGTACGGGCAACCGGCGAGCGGGAGGTCGTCAAGGTCAAGTCGATGGTCACCCAGGAGATCGGGCTGAACGACGCGCTGGCCGACGCCGGTGTCGCCGCGTACGAGACGGACCTGGCCGAGCTGATCGTGCAGCTCGGCGAGGACCGCCCCTCCCACATCCTGGTGCCCGCCATCCACCGCAACCGGGCGGAGATCCGGGAGATCTTCCTGCGGGCGATGGGCGCGTACGGCACCCCCGCGCCCTCCCATCTGACCGACGACCCCGGACAGCTGGCGGAGGCCGCCCGGCGGCACCTGCGCGAGAAGTTCCTGCGCGCCAAGGTGGCCGTCTCCGGCGTCAACTTCCTGGTGGCCGAGACGGGAACGGCGGTCGTGGTGGAGTCGGAGGGCAACGGGCGGATGTGCCTGACGCTGCCCGAGACGCTCATCTCGGTGGCCGGGATCGAGAAGGTCGTCCCCACCTGGCAGGACCTGGAGGTCTTCCTCCAACTGCTGCCCCGCTCCTCCACCGGGGAGCGGATGAACCCCTACACCTCCACCTGGACCGGCACCACAGCCGCCGACGGACCCCGCGCCTTCCATCTGGTCCTCCTGGACGGCGGACGGACCGACGCACTCGCCGACCCGGTCGGCCGGCAGGCGCTGAACTGCATCCGCTGCTCCGCCTGTCTGAACGTGTGTCCCGTCTACGAGCGGGTGGGCGGACACGCCTACGGTTCGGTCTACCCCGGTCCGATCGGCGCCGTCCTCAGCCCTCAACTGCGGGGCACCGCCTCGGCCGTTGACCGCTCCCTGCCGTACGCCTCCTCGCTGTGCGGAGCGTGCTACGAGGTCTGCCCCGTCAAGATCGACATCCCGGAGTTGCTGCTGCACCTGCGTGCCCGGGTCGTCGACGACAAGCGCGGACGGCGCGTCCCCGGTCCAGAACGCTTGGCGATGGCGGTCGCACGATGGGTGCTCTCCGCCCCGTCGCGACTCGCCCTGGCGCAGCGCGCGGCAGGGGTGGCCGGGCGGCTGATGACCCGTCGCGGGCGCGGGAGGCTGCCCGGCCCGCTGTCCCGGTGGACCGAGGCCCGTGACGCCCCGGTACCGGCCACGGAGAGTTTCCGCGCCTGGTGGAAGAGGACGCACTCATGATCGTACGCAGCGGACAGGCACCGATGAACGCACGGACCGAGGTATTGCAAAGGATCCGGCACGCCCTGCGAGACGTGCCCGGGAGCGAGCGGGCCGAGGACGTCCCGGTCCCCCGCGACTACTCCCCCGGCGGGACTCCGCCGCCGGGGTCTCAGCAGGCCGTGGACCTGCTCGCCGAGCGGCTGGCGGAGTACGGAGCGTCGGTGCGGCTGGTCTCCGAGGGCGATGTGGCCGCCACGATCGCCCGGTCCGTCGGCGGCGGTGGCTCCGTGGTGGTGCCCGAGGGCTTCCCGCCCGCCTGGCGGTCGGCCCTGCGTCCCGAGCGGGTGCTGACGGACGTCCCCCGCCTGCCCGTCGCCGAACTCGACCGGGTTTCGGCGGTGGTGACCACCGTGGCCCTCGCCATCGCCGGCACCGGAACGCTCGTCCTGGACGGAGGGCCGGGGCAGGGCCGCCGGGCGCTGACCCTCGTACCCGATCTGCATGTGTGCGTCGTAGAGGCTCCTCGGGTGGTGGCGTCCGTGCCGGAGGCCCTTGCCCTCCTGGATCCGGCGCGGCCGCTGACGTTCGTGTCCGGACCGTCGGCCACCAGCGACATCGAACTCGACCGAGTGGAAGGCGTGCACGGGCCGCGTCGGCTGGACGCCCTCATCATCGTCCGAGCCCCGGCCACTGACGATTCCGTATCTGCAGCAGGGAGTTGAGCAATCATGTTGGCCCTCCGTCGAGGACCGCACCAGCGCGGGGATCCGACGACACGGGATGCCGTCCCCGGTCCCAGGGACGCAACGGCCTTCGCCTGCCGCACGCTGCGCACCGAGACACAGGCGGCGGCTCACGCCCGAGCGTTCACCCGGGCACGGCTGGCCGCATGGGAGCTCGGCGACGAGGTGGCCGAAGCGGCAGGCCTGGTGGTCTCGGAGCTCGTCACCAACGCCGTCCGGCACAGCGGCTCACATCAGGCGACCCTGCGGCTCGCCCGCTGCCCGTCACACCTGTGGATCGAGGTCTGCGACACGGGTACGTGGCGAGCGCCGGCCGGAACCGAGGACAACGGCGCTGCCGAGGGCGGCCGGGGGTTCTGGCTGGTCGAGGCACTGTCGGAACGCTTCGGCGTCCACGGCACACCCGCCGGTACGTGCGTCTGGGCACTGATACGCCGAGGGCCGTCGACCGGCCTGTAGGACCAGCAGGAAACGGACCTCACCACTGTCGCGGTCTCGTCCGGCTGCAACCGGTCGCCGTCACCGACCCCATGACCCTCAGTCCGCAGGGCTGACTTCCGCCGACACTGCTCCGCCCCGGCCCTTTCTCTGTTCGGCGTGCAGACACGACCCACTCTGAATGGAACGCTCCCTATAGACGCGGACCTGTTCTCCCGCTCCGCCGGTTCACCTTCTGCTCTTCGGTCGGCGTCGCCGCTCCAGCGAACCCCGCCACGTTCTCCGCACGAGCCGCGCATCGCGCACCAGCACGCAAGTCCCGCAGCAGCCGAGTCCTGGTACGCCCACATGCCTCGCCGAGAGGGGTTCACCGATGAAGGTCCGTGCCATCCCGGCGGCACTCGCCGCCGTCCTCCTTGCCGGTGCGGCGCCTCCCGCCACCAGTGCCGCCGCTCCCGGGGCAACGGACGCACCTGACGCTGCGTCGGGTGGCCGTGACCGGGAATTCCGCCGGCTACGGCGGCGGCATCTTCAACGTCCTGGACTCCCACCTGGACCTCATGGAGAGCACCGTCAGCCAGAACGCCGCGGGAGAGGCCGGCGGCATCAGATTCGACGACAGCGGCACCCTGACGAACTCGACGATCGCCGACAACCGGGTGACGGATCCCGGCGGCCGCCGCGGCAGCCTCGGCGGCTACGGCGGCGGCATCCACATCCGCGGCCTGGGAACCGTGCAGATCCTCAACTCGACCATTGCGCGGAACAGTTCCACCGACGACGGCGGCGGAATCAACATCGCGCCGGCCTACCTGGACAGCCTGCCCGCGCCCATCTCCGACATCATCGATCTGCCGCCGGGGCGTATGACCCTGCGCAACTCCGTCGTAGCGGGCAACACCGTCGAGGGCTCGGCCGCCGACTGCGAGAAGGCCTTCGCCACCATCACGTCGCTGGGCCACAACATCGACGGTGACGGCAGCTGCCGGCTCACCGTCGTGGGTGATCTGCCCAGTGGGGACCCGCTCTTGGGACCGGTCGCGGACCACGGCGGTCGCACGGACACGGCCGCGCTGCTGCCGGGCAGCCCGCGCTCGACGCCGCGGACGGCGGCTGCCCGGCGTCGCCCGCCCCCAAGGCGCCGCCTGTGACATCGGCGCCTACGAGCACACGCCAGGATCCCCCGCCCCCACACCGGCACCTGGAGTGATGGATGAGAGCCCCGAGTCTGCGCCACGCCCTGGCCCGCGCCACAGCCACCGTCGCGGCCCTGCTCCTGTCACTGACCGTTCCCCCGGCCACTGCCCGCGCCGATTCCGACCCCGACTCCCTGGTCGTACGCACCGAGCGGGGGTGGGTGCATGGCGCGCCCGGCCGCGACGGCGGGCGGGTCTTCCAGGGGATCCCGTTCGCCGCCCCGCCGACCGGTGAGCTCCGCCGGCGTACGGCGCGGTCCGCACCGCCGTGGTCCGGCGTACGGGACGCCACCGAACCGGCCCACCCCTGCCCCCAGCTGCCACTGACGCTGCTCCCCGACGGCAGCCTCGGTGTGGCTGCACGGCGAAGGCAACATCTACGGTGCGGGCAGCCACTACGACGGCGCAGCTCTTGCCGCACGGGGCGTGGTCGTGGTGACCGTCGACTACCGCCTCCGAGCACTGGGGTTCCTCGCCCACCCCGCCCTGTCGGCCGAGAGCGCGGACCACGCCTCCGGTGACTACGGCCTGATGGACCAGCAGGCCACGCTGCGCTGGGTGCGGCGCAACATCGCTGCCTTCGGCGGGGACCGTTACGGGGTGACGCTGGGCGGTCAGTCGGCCGGCTCGGCGGACACCTGCCTCCACATCCCCTCACCGACCGCGAAAGGCCTGTTCCACCGGGCGATCCAGCACAGCGGAAGCTGCGCCGCGGGCGGCGGTCTGACACCGCTCACGCTCGACGCGGCCGAGCGGAAGGGAAGCGACTTCGCGGCCTCGGTCGGCTGCACGGACCCGACGACCGCGGCGGCCTGTCTGCGCACCGTGCCCGTCACCGAGCTCATCCGCGCCATCGGCACCGGGGCCTCATCCTTGTGGAGTCCGAACTCCGGGCCGGATCCCGGCTGACGCTTCGCGCTCCGCCCGCCGGCACAGGTACGCACGGTGGGGTGGTCGGCGCCGGCTTGGGGACCCAGAGCACACGCCACTTGCTCATCGCGCCACCCTGTCAGATCGGCTTCAACGCGCCGAGTCAATAGGGATCGTGTGCCACTTCCAGCACTACCCGCAGGTCAACGGCATCCCGCACGCCTGCCGGAGGCCGAAGGTCGGGGAGGCCCACCGCCGATCGGGTCGTTGCTGGACGTCGACCTCGACGACGGCGTCACGTTGCACGTCCACATGGTCGGCTCCATGCCGCCCGAACTGGGCGGCAGGCAGCACCCCCTGTCCTGGGCCCCGGCGTGGTAATGGGGCTGGGAGTGTTCTCCGACTGCCCGTACGTGTACCGGGTGCGGTGCGCGAGCGACGGTGCCAGCCACCAGGTCTGGATCGGCACCCAGACCCTGGCCCACACCCAGGTGTACTTTCCAGGAAAGCGCACAGACTGCGTCGTGTGAGTTCGCCTGACTTGTCGACGTCCTCGAGTTGGCTGTCGACGATGGGTCGCAGCAGGTTGCGGCTGGCTGAGTCGTGGTCGGCGAGGTGGCGGTCGGTGGAGCGTGTGAGGGCGCTCCGCCGGCCGCCGCCTTCGTGCGTCAGTACGTCAGTACGTCAGGCTTGACCGGCGCCTCCGCAACCGGGGCCGTATGCCGCCGTTCCGTCACGCTGCCGAGCCAGCCGAGCAGGAACGCGACGGGCAGCGATACCAAGGCGACTGTCTGGAGGGGGAACCAGTCGATGTGCCACTCGGGCATCAGCGCCATCGGGTTGCCCGAGAAGACGGGGCTGCACACCTGGAGTCCGATCGCGGAGCCCAGGCCGCCGTACAGCGTCCACAGCAGTCCCCGCCGCGTGAAGCGTCGCCAGAACAACGCGTACACCAGCGCCGGGAGCAGGCAGGAGGCCGCCACCGCCAGGGAGAGCGTGGACAGGAAGCCCATGTTCCAGCCGTGGACCCACACCGCGCAGAAGATACTGAGCACCCCGACCAGAGCGGACGCGATACGGGCCGCGGCCACCTCCCGGCCCTCGGTGGTACGCCCGCGGCGCACGACGTTGGTGACGAGATCGTGGGCGACGGCGCCCGCCGCCGCCAGGGTCACGCTCGCGACGACCGCAAGCGTCGTGAGGAACACCGCGCAGGAGACCAGCACGACGAGCCATGCCTCGCCCGTCCGCGCCGACGATCCTCCCGCCAGATCACCGGTGAGCATCAGCAGGCTGCTGGTGGCTCCGGGATCGGCGGCGAGAATCTTCGGGGCACCGATCACCGCCGCGGCGCCGAAGCCCATCACGGTGGTGATGAGGCAGACGGCGCCTACGATCGCGATGGTGTGGCGGACCGTGCGTCGGGCGGCGGCCGGGTCGGGCGCGGTGTTGAGCTGGGTGGCGACATGGGGCAGGCACGCCACGCCCAGCACCACCGTGATCATCAGGCCGATGAAGTCGAGCGTGCTCTCGACCGGGCCGCCGGCGGCGAAGCGCAGGCCCGGACGCATATAGCCCTCGGGTCGGCCGCTGCCCCGAGCGGCGGTGTCGATGAGGGAGTCAGCGCTCCAGTGGAAGCGATGGAGCAGCACCGCGGCCACGGCGAGCGCCATGGCGAGCAGGAACACTGTCTTGATGATCTGGAGCGCGATCATGCCCCGCATCCCGCCGAAGGCCGTGGCGCAGACGACGAGCGTGCCGATCATGACGATGACGGTCTGTTCGGCGCCCGGCCCGGAAAGGCCGAGCAGCATGGCGGTGGTCGCGCCCGCGCCGGAGAGCTGGACGATCAGATACGGGATACAGGCGCTCAGCGTGACGACGGCGGCCGCGATCCGCACGGCGGGCCCCGGGGCGCGCAGGGCGAAGGTGTCGCCGAGGGTGTAGCTGCCGCGCTCGCGCAGCGGGCCGGACAGCAGGAGCAGGACGCCGAGCGACAGCACGGTGCACAAGGCGATGAACAGGCCGTCGAAGCCGAAGACCGCGACGGCTCCCGTCGTACCGAGCACGGTCGCGGCGGAGAGATAGACGCCGGAGAGGACGATGGCGCCCTGCACGGGGCGCAGCCTGCGGCCCGCGGTGTAGAAGTCGTTGACCCGGTCGCGCTCGGGGCCGTTGAGCACACAGATGAGCAGCATCGGGACCATGAACGTCAGAAAGCCGACGAGGACCCAGGAGCGGGTGTCCGAGTCCAGGTCGAGGGTGCCCGGTGCCCCTGTGAGCAGCATCTGAGGAAGCATCAGCGCTCCCCCTGCGGCTCGTACGAGGCCTCGCCGTACGGGGCCTCGTCGTGGGCTTCGCCGCAGGAGGCGCGGTCGTAGCGCACCGCCGTCCACAGCAGGAGCGAAACCTGGGCGAGTAGTGCGACGACGCCGAGGGTGATCTGTCCGGCGACCCGCGTGGCCAGCAGATCCTCAGCGGTGCAGGCCAGCAGGAGGTGGACCGCGAAGGTCAGTCCGTTGACGAGCGCGAAGAATCTGCCGGGCGGGTGGGGCCGGGGTCTTTGACGGAGCTGGATGGTGTGCGGATCGGCGTACTGATGGGCCATGGAGCTCTCCTGGCGGGCAGGGATGCGCGCATCACCTGGCTCGGGCGATGCCTTGCGCGGGCATTGCCCCTGACGGCATTGCCCCTGATGCGGGCTCACCAGAGCACGTACCGACCAGTCAGTCCATGTGCTGCGGGCACGCCGTTGTCCGCTCCCAACGCCGGAGGGCGGTGACTGTGCTGATGCCCATTCAGCCACCCGCTGGAAGGGAACGGGCCACGGCGGTACGGCCGCCGGGAGAGGCGAGGGGCATGCGCAGCGGCCCGTGCCGGGGCACACATCGCGGGTTCGCGGCGGGCATACGTCGCAACCGGCGGCCTCAGCCGTCCACGTCGCGGTCCCAGGCGTCCGCGCCGCCGAGGACGGCCGCAGGCCCGAGCAGTTGGAGTGCGTCGAACGCGAGCGTGAGCCGTACGAGGTCGCGGGGGCGGGACAGTTCGAGCCCTGTGATCTGCTCGAAGCGGCGCAGCCGGTTCAGCACCGTGTTGCGGTGGCACAGCATGTGCCGGGCCGCCTGGACCGCCGAGCCGCCCTTCTCGATCCACACGCCGAGCGTGTCGATCAGCGTTTCTCGGTCGGCGGGCTCCAGGTCGTACAGCGGCCGGAGCACCCGCAGGGCGAGTTCGGCGGACAGGTCGGGCCGTGAGATGAGCAGACCGTCGGGCAGACGGGCGTCGAGCCGGGCGACCTCGCCGTCTCCCCGGCAGGTGCGCAGGGCGAGTCCGGCCATGTCCCTCGCCCGGGGCAGGTTCTCCAGACCCTGGACGACCGGGCTGACGCCGATGCGCATGCCTGGACCGGCGTCGAGCGCGGAGACAAGCGCGTCGAGCGGGCGGTCGCCGAGATGGACGACGAGCACATCGCGCCGGCCCCCGGTGTGGCGCAGGACGCGCATGCCGTGGATCTCCGGGACGGCGTCGGGGTTGCGACCGAAGGGGGCGTGGCCCGTATCTCCGCGACCGCGAAGCGTCCGTCGGGCGGCAGGTTGAGGATCGACGCCGCGTCCCGGATGAACGCCGGGTCGTTGCGGCTCTCCAGTACGGCGGCGAGGATCAGGCGTACGCGCTCGGCGTGGCGGCTGGCCACACCCTTGGCGACCTGGCGGTAGGCATCGGCCAGCAAGACGCAGTCGCGGTCGTTGCTCTTCCACACCAGCTCGGCCACGTGCACGAGATGACGCTGGTCGCCGAGGCCGTCCCGCTCCACGGCGCCGATGATCCCGCTCCAGACCTCCGATCCGGCTACCCGGAAGGCGTGCAGCACCTCGTCCAGGGGGCGGCTCTCCTCGGCCCGGCGGATGCCGAGCTCACGGGTGTAGCGCTCGACGTCCACGATCCGGTCTACGTCGAGGGCGGCCTCCAAGGTGATGCGTACGCCCTTGTACACGGACTGCGGCAGGTCGTGCGGTGCGAGCACCGGGTCGGCGTAGTACGGCACCTCGGTGCGGATCTGGTCCACCACGGTGTCGCTGAATGCCCGGCCGCGCCCGAGCAGGCGCCGGCAGGCGTGGTTGAAGAGCTGGTGCGGCGAGGGCTCGTCGGCGGGCTCGGGCGGGGGCGACGCCGAGCCGACGGCGGTGGCGCCGGGGGGTGAACCGACGGCGGCACCAGGCCGCGGACCGGCGGTGGTGGCGGAGCCGGCGGTGGTGACGCGGGGGCGGACCGCGCCACGGACGGAGCTGCTGTGCATGGACCCTCCAGACGGACGGGGCGTGCGAGAACACCACGGCGGGTCGCCATGTCTTGCGCTGCGCGGATCGCAGGTGGGTGGCTCCACCGGTCGGCGATCGGCGTGTGCCGATGGAGCGCACTTCAAGGAATCCACAGGCTAAGCAGTTGGTCACCCCCTGGGACCAGACGTCCGTCAAATCGTGATGTTCCACGCACAGCAGGAGGTACGGATTGTGCCGCCTCACAAGCGGATCAGGCCCGGGCTGGGAGCTTACAGCGGCTCGCTCCCAGTCCATGGACGCCCTGCTACCGCCGTGTTCTCGTAGCGCTCCAGTCCGGCGCCGGCATGCGCTCGCTCGACGATGAGCAAGGAGAACGCCCTGATGAGCCCACCAAAGTCCGAGGCAGATGCCGAGGCAGAGACCAAGGCGGACACCGAGGCCGGGACCCTTCGGGTCAGCGATCTGCACGTCAGTTACGGACGGTCCGTGCAGGCGCTCCACGGGGTGTCGCTGACCGTTCCGCAGGGCCGGATCGTGGCCGTACTCGGCTCCAACGGAGCGGGAAAGTCCACGCTGCTCCGTGCCGTCTCGGGGACCCTCGCACTGCACCGCGGCACGGTCGAACGCGGCACGGTGCACTTCGACGGCGTACGGCTGAGCGGCGACGCCGCGCGGTCCGTGGCCGCCGGAGTGGTGCAGGTGCCCGAGGGCCGGCGGATCTTCGGCGCCCTTTCGGTGGAGGACAACCTCCGGGCCGGGTTCCTGGGGTCGGCACGCCGCTCCCGCGCCGAGCTGCGGGCGGCCCGCGAGCGCGTCTTCGCGCAGTTCCCGGTGCTGGCCGAGCGGCGGCGGCAGGCCGCCGGGCTGATGTCCGGCGGCGAGCAGCAGATGCTCGCGATGGGCCGTGCGCTGATGGCGGCGCCGCGGCTGCTGCTCCTCGACGAGCCCTCGCTGGGGCTCGCGCCGCTGATGGTCCGGCGCATCGCCGAGATCATCCGTGAGATCAACGCCCAGGGGACCTCGATCCTCCTCGTCGAGCAGAACGCCGCGATGGCCCTGGAGCTGTCCGACCGCGCGTCGGTGCTGGACGTCGGCCAGGTGCGGCTGGAGGGGGCATCGGCCGACCTCGCCGCGGCCGACGAGGTGCGACGGCTCTACCTGGGCGAGACGTACGAGACCGGCTGCGGCACACCCGACGCGGACGGCGACGCCGCGTACGCGACGGCCGCGAGCGCTCCGTTCGTGACGGGACCGGGACTGACCGAGCTTGGCAGGTGGAACGGATGACCACCGGCACGACGCCCCCAACCGCCGCGGCCGCCACGGCCCCCGACCGGACAGCGGACCCGACCCGGTCCCGGCCCTCACGGTCGAGAACCTGACCGTGCGCTTCTCCGGCCTGGTCGCCCTCGACGACCTGTCCTTCACGGTCGCGCCCGGCACGATCCATGCGCTCATCGGCCCCAACGGCGCCGGCAAGTCGACCTGCTTCAACGTCATCTCGGGCGTCTACCGCGCCACAGCCGGAGCCGTCCGGTACGCGGACAAGGACCTCACCCGCCTCGCACCGCACCGCATCGCTCAGCTGGGGGTCGCCCGCACCTTCCAGAACATCGTGCTCACCCACGGGACCGTCGCCGACAACCTCATGCTCGGCCGTCACCGGCTGACCCGTGCAGGCTTCACGGCGAGTGCGCTGCGGCTGCCCCATACGGTGCGCGAGCAGCGCCGCCACCGGGAGCGCGCGGCCGAGATCGCCGACTTCCTGGGCCTCGGCCCGGCGTTCGACAAGCCGGTCGGCGGGCTCGCGTACGGCGACCGCAAGCGGGTGGAGATGGCGCGTGCGCTCTGCATGGAGCCCAGACTGCTGCTGCTCGACGAACCCGTCGCCGGCATGCACCCCACCGAGCGCTCGGCCATGGCCGAGACGATCGCCCGGGTGCGTGACGCCCTGAACATTTCGATCCTCATCGTCGAGCACGACATGGGGCTGATCATGCGGATCGCCGACTCGGTGACCGTGCTCGACTTCGGCCGCCTCATCGCGGACGGGCCGCCCGAGCGCATCCAGAACGACCCGGCGGTCATCAGCGCGTATCTCGGCACGCCGGTCCAGGACACCGAGCCGGAACCGGAAGCCGAGCCGGAACCGGAATCCGCCACGGATACGGACACGGACCCGGACACCGGCACCGCCGAGGCCACCGCCCCGGACACCGTCCCGGACACCGAGCGCGACTCGGAGGAAGCATCATGATCAAGCTCACCGAAACCGTCCTCAACGGCCTGGCGCTCGGCTCCGTCTACGCGCTGATAGCCCTGGGCTTCGTCGTGATCTTCAAGGCGTCCGGCGTCATGAACTTCGCGCACGGCTCCCTGCTGCTCTTCGGCGGCTACGTCACGGCCCGCCTCCACGACGCCATCGGCTTCATCCCCGCCGTCCTCGTCGGCGCCGCGCTCGCCGCGGCCCTCGCCGGACTCGTCCAGCTGCTGGCCACCCGCGGCCTGCGCGGCGCGGAGATCCACACGCTGACCATCCTCACCATCGGCGTGGACGTCCTGCTCAGCACCGAACTCAACCGGCAGGTCGGCGCCGACTACCTCACCATGGGCGACCCCTGGGGCGCCGATGTGACCCGGCTCGGCAGCATCACCGTCGCCGATGCCCGGCTCGCGAGCATCGCCGTCGCGGTCATCGTCATCGGCGCGTTCTTCGCCGCCTTCCGCTGGTCCCGCTGGGGCCTGTCCATGCGGTCCGCCGCCGCCGACCCGGAAGCCGCGGCTCTGATGGGGATACGGCTGGACCGCGTACGGCTCATCGCCTGGTGCGTCGCCGGGGCGCTGGCCGCGCTCGCCGCCGTGTTCCTCGCCGCGTTCCCCGCGCCGGGACTTGACCGTACGACCAGTCAGATCGCCCTGAGCGCCTTCCCCGCAGCGATCCTCGGCGGCATGGACTCGGCCGTCGGCGCGCTCGTCGGCAGTCTGGTGATCGGCCTGACCGCGGCGATGGCCGCCGGCTACCAGAGCGAACTGAGCGTCCTCGGCGCCGGATTCTCCGATGTGGCTCCCTACCTCGTGATGGTGCTCGTGCTCCTGGTCCGGCCCACCGGTCTCTTCGGATCGAAGGAGCTGACCCGTGTCTGAAACCCGCGACACCACTGGCTCCCGTGACACCACTGGCACCGTCGACACCATGGCGGCTCCCACCCCCGAGCCCGCCGATTCCCCGGCCGTCCAGGCCCGGTTGTCCGGCAGGCTCTCCCCCGCGGGCGGCGCAAGGCCGCTCTGGCCGCCGGCGTACTGGTCCTGCTCGCCCTCCCCTTCTACGTCACCTCGTTCTGGCTCCAGACGGGCCTGTTCGCGATGGCCGCCGTCATCGGCGCCATCGGGCTGAACCTGCTCTCCGGGACGACGGGACAACTCTCCCTCGGCCACGCCTTCTTCCTCGCCGTCGGCGCGTACGGCTATGTGTGGCTGGCGGCCGAGCCGTCCGGCACCGGTGCCGGCAGCCTGTACGGCCTCGGGCTCCCGCCGGTCCTCGCCTTCGTGCTTGCGATCGTGCTCGCCGGGGCGGCGGGCGGCCTGTTCAGCCCCATCTCCGGCCGGCTGCGCGGCATGTACCTGGGCATCGCCACCCTCGCCCTGGTCTTCCTCGGCCATCACATGATGCTCAACGCCCCGCATGTCACCGGCGGCTTCAACGGCCGTTCCGTACCGCCGCTGGACATCCTCGGCTTCTCCTTCACCGACACCTCCCCCGACGGGCTCGCCGTCCTCGGCGTTCCCTTCGGCGGGCTGGAGCGTCTGTGGTACGTCGGCCTGGCCCTGGTGGCCGTGGCCTGGCTCGCCGCCCGCAACATCCTGCGCGGACGCCCCGGCCGCGCCCTCGGCGCCGTACGCGACAGCGAGGTCGCTGCCGCCGTCATGGGAGTCCATCTCACCCGCTACCGCGCCTCCGCTTTCATCGTCTCCTCGATGTACGCGGGTGCCGCCGGCGCCCTGCTGGCCCTGGTGTTCAAGCGCGTCGTCCCCGACCACTTCGGCCTGCTGCTGTCCATCGACTACCTCGCGATGATCGTCATCGGCGGCCTCGGCTCGGTGGGCGGCGCGGCCTGCGGCGCGGTCTTCGTCGCCCTGATCCCCCACCTGCTCACCAAGTACGCCGACGACCTGCCCCTGCTCACCGCCCCCGGCACCACGGGATCCGGCGTGTCCCCGGGCGACGCAGCCCGCTACCTCTACGGCACCGCGATCGTCCTCGTTCTGGTCTTCGCCCCCGGCGGCCTGGCCGGACTGGCCCACAGACGGCCGCGCCGCAAGGGCGACGGCTCCCCCCGCACCCGGCGTTTTCCTCTGCGCACCCGTACCGCCCCGAAGGAGCACACCCCGTGAGAAGCACCCGACTTGCCCCGGCCGCAGCCGTCATCGCCGCACTCGCCCTGAGCGCCACGGCCTGCAGCACCAAGAGCGGTACCGACGCGGACAGCGCCGGCAGCGACGGCGTCAAGACCGGCCCCGGAGTGACGGAGAAGACCATCACCCTGGGCGCGCTGACCGACCTCACCGGCCCGTACGCCTCGCTCGGCAAGAGCATCGTCAACGCCCAGCAGCTGTACGCCGACCAGCTCAACGCCTCCGGCGGCATCTGCGGCCGGACCGTCAAAATCACCGTCAAGGACCATGGCTACGACGTCCAGAAGGCCGTGTCCGCGTTCACCGAGACCGAGCCGAACGTGGCCGCCGTGTCCCAGATGGTCGGCTCCCCGGTGGTGTCCTCGCTGTCGCAGGAGCTCGAGTCCAAGCACCTGCTCACGTTCCCGATGGCCTGGGCCTCCACCCTGCTGGGCCGCGAGTACGTCCAGGTGGTCGGCTCCACCTACGACATCGACATGATCAACGGCGTCGACCACGTCGTCCGTACGGCCAAGCTCAAGGCGGGCGACAAGATCGGCCACGTCTACTTCGAGGGTGAGTACGGCGAGAACGCGCTCGCCGGTGCCAAGTACGCGGCGAAGAAGGCGAAGCTCAAGGTCGTCGGGCAGAAGATCAAGCCCACCGACCAAGACCTGACCGCCCAGGTCACCGCGCTCAAGCAGGCCGGCGTCAAGGCGATCCTGATCAGCGCCGGTCCGCGTCAGACAGCCGCCCTGGTCGGCACGGCCGCCGCCGCGGGCTTCACCGTCCCGGTCCTCACCAGCTCGCCGGGCTTCGCCCCGCAGCTGATGGCGACCCCGGTCGGACCCGCCCTGGAGAAGATGCTCCAGGTGGTGAGCCCCGCCCCGGCGTTCAGCGCCGACAACCCCGCCATGCAGAAGCTCGCCAAGGACTACAAGGCGAAGTACCCGAAGGACCTGCTCGACCCGGGTGTCGTCAGCGGCTGGAACGCGATCAGCGTCCTGGGCGAGGACCTCAAGGCGGCCTGCAAGGCGAAGGACCTGACACGCGAGGGCATAGCCACTGCCCACCGCAAGCAGTCCAAGCTCACGGTGCTCGGCGTGCAGCTGAACTTCTCGGACCGCGCCAAGCCGGCGACGTACCAGTCCTTCATCCACAAGCCGTCGAAGACGGCGCCCGGCGGCCTCGCCAACGTCGAACCGGCCCACGCGGTGCCCGCGGCGCGGACCTACACCCTGCCCAAGGGCTGAACCCGCCCGGCCCAAGGGCAGAGCCGCCGCGCTCCAGGGCTGAGCCATCCCGACGGTCCGGACGCTGACCGGCCGGTCAGCGTCCGGACCGGGAGGAACAACCCTCCTGCTGACTCAACACTCGCTGCTGCACAGGGAATTCATTCGCCTTCTTGCTGCAGGTGATGTCGGGAGGATGGAAGCGGCGAGGAGAGACGTCTCGGCCCCGACGAGGGCGCCGTTGTCACGGCACGGGTGGCGGCCCTCACGTACGGTCCTGCCAGGAACCCGCACTGCCGCTCACGTCACCTTGCGGACCGGCACGCACGGCCGAACCCGGGCTGCCGGTGTCGGCGAAACCGCTGTGGCCGCGGGCGCAGAACTGGTCGCCGGGGTGAAGCACGCGCAGGAACCACGCTCGTTCAGACTGCAGCCGCCACCACCTACCCCTCGTGGTTGCCGAGGGGCGCCACGCAAGCCGAACACCACCGAGGTGATGCCCAGGGAGAGGGCGACCTCGCGGGCAGGTGGCGGGCGTGCCACAACAGCCTGTCGAACGCGCGCGACACAGAGGCGTGCCGGGCCTACTGCTCCGGGTCGCTGCCGATCATGTGCATCAGGGCGTGCCGGCAGTCAGCGTACGGGCCGGTTGGGGCCAGCCACCCGGTGCCGTCAGGAGTGAGCGTCACCCCGTCCTCGTCTTCGGCCTCGATCCAGACGGGTTACCCGAGGAATGGTTCGGTGCCGAGCTGCGGTACCGAAGCAAGCGACGCCCCGCGCTGAGCGCCGCCCGGTTGGGGTCGATGGTGCAGGTCAGCGGGGATGTGTTCTCTCAACCGGACGGCGGCTTTGCTGTCTGTAGTCGTTATGGGCGAAGAGCTCCAGCAGCGCCCGGATGGGCAAGCCCGCTTCTGCCGGGTGGCGGAAGGTGCCATCCAGGTGGACGGTGCAGCGAGTGCGGCGCCCGACCCGTTCCCGGCTGAGACAACCGGCCTGTTCGAGATCCGAGACGATGCCCTGGGCGGTGCGTTCGGTGATACGGCAGGCCGCAGCGAGGCCACGGATGCGTGCGACGGGGTTGCCGGTGACGGCCAGGAGGACGCCGGCGTGGTTGGTGCACATACACATCCGGGGCCTGCGCCACAGCGTCGCCTCCGTGCCCGGTCATGCGGAGCCGGGCGCCGCAGGCCCGCATCGTCTCGGCGAGCTGCCGCTGCTGAACCGGGTCACGGCCGGTGACGCCCGCCTCGGAATCCATCCCCTAGTGGCCGCCGGATCGCAGCAGGCCGCTCCTGGTCGCCGCCCAGCGGCACAAGCCGTCAACTAGGAGGCCAGCCCTGGCTGCAGGCCTCCGTACGACTCGCCTGCGCGCACCTTCGAACTGTGCACTGTGTCGAACAGTTGGGCGGGAAGGTGGGGAAGTACGCGGAGTTCCAACCGCGGCAACCGGAACTCCCTTTTGTGGAGCCGACGTTGACCGTACTCATCGGCACGGCAGCGGCCGGCAGGCCGGACCGACCGACCGGCCTGGCGATCTGCCAGCCATCTCGCCATGCTCGATTCTGCTCGCAACTGCTTTCTATCGAGCACATATTGACATGCAACCGTCGAAGCCCCCAGAGTCATGCCCCGACAGTCCCGACAGTGCCCCGGCAGTGATGCAAGCCACCTCACCGAGGAGTGTTGCCGTCATGTCCGAAACACCCGCTGTCTCACGCCGATTGCTCCTGGGCGGAGCCGTCGCCACCGGCGCGCTCGCGGCCGGGATGACAGCCGCAGCCCCGGCCGCGTCCGCGTCCGAGCAAGCGCCCCGCCGACGCCCCGGCCAGAAGTCGATGATCGGCGTGCCATTCGAGGTCCACAGCACCGTCCGCGTCGGCGTCATCGGCCTGGGAAACCGTGGCGGAGGCATGATCACGGGCTGGGCGGCGGTGCCCGGCTGCACCGTCACCGCCGTCTGCGACATCCGCGCCGACCGCGCGCGGCGCGCCGCCGACCGGCTGGTGAGCAAGGGCGAGCCCCGCCCCGCCGAGTACGGCGGATCGGCCGATTCCTACGCCCGGATGCTCCGCCGCGACGACATCGACCTGGTGTATGTCGCCACGCCATGGGAGTTCCACTACGAGCACGGCAGAGCCGCGCTGCTGAGCGGCAGGCACGCGGTGGTGGAACTCCCCATCGCGACCGAACTGCGCCAGCTGTGGGACCTGGTCGACACCTCCGAACGCACCCGTAAGCACCTTCTCCTGTCCGAGAACTGCAGCTACGGCCGCAACGAACTGGCCATGCTGAGGATGGCGCACGCCGGCCTGTTCGGAGACATCACCAACGGTCACGGCGGCTACTGCCACGACTTGCGTGAACTCCTCTTCTCCGACACGTACTACACCGACTCATGGCGGCGGCTGTGGCACACCCGCAGCACCGCGTCCCTCTACCCCATGCACGGGCTGGCCCCGGTCGCGGCGGCCATGGACATCAACCGCGGCGACCGGATGACCACCCTGCGCGCCACCGCGACCGCCCCGAAGGGACTGGCCGACTACCGCGAGCGCTTCGTTCCCCGGGACCATCCGTCCTGGAAGGAGACATACATCAACGGTGATCTGATCACCTGCCTCATCGAGACCGAGAGGGGCAGGGTCATCCGGGCCGAGCACGAAGTGAGTTCGCCCAGGCCGTACAGCAGGATCAACACACTCGCCGGCAGCCGCGGAATCGTGGAGGACTACGCCGGGCCGGCCCCGACCGGCGCGCGTGTCTACCTCGAACCGGACCACGGCGGCCACGCCTGGCGCGACTTCGCCGATTACCGCAAGGAGTACGACCACTGGCTCTGGCAGAAGGTCGGCGACGACGCCGCGAACAACGGCGGGCACGGCGGCATGGACTACGTCCTGCAGTGGCGCACCGTTCAGTCGATGCGCGCCGGGCTGGTGCCCGACATCGACGTGTACGACTCCGCTGCCTGGTGCTCGGCGGTGCCGCTGAGCGCCGCATCCCTGGCAAGGAACGGCCGCCCGGTCGAGATCCCGGACTTCACCCGCGGCGCCTGGTCCGGCAAACGACCCGGCCTCGACTCCAGCCCCACGGACATGCCGCCCGTCGGCTGACCCGACGCGCCGCCCGCACCCCCGTGCCGCAGAGGATCACCGCCGGGGCGACAGACAATCACCAGTCAGGTGTTCTACGACCACGCCGCGCCCCGGGGATACCGTGCCGCAGCACCACTGGCGCAGCGGAAGTTGCGCCAGGATCCACGAACGAATCATGGCCGATCCGAGGTTGTGCATGGAGGACATGAGCGGCGGCAGCTCCCGCCGTAGTGGCGGGCGCACCCGTCGTCGTGGCGACAGCCCGGGTGTGAAGGCCGGCGGCCTGCGGCCGCGGTCGCAGGCTGCGCGGCTGTCGCGGGTGTGATCAGACGGATCAAGACGGCGGCCGAGTAACCGCAGCGACCTGTCGCTCCGTCAGGCCGTCGATCCGTCGATCCGTCGATCCGTCGATCAAGGCGAAGCACACCGCTGCGCGGAGCGCGTTCGGGCTGTCCGGGCCGGAAGCCGCGTGGATCTCGCGACGCCATTGCCAGAGTTCGGTGACGAGATCGGCGGCGAACTCTTCGTCGCCGAGCCGCCCGTCAGCGTGGCGGTCCCCTGCAGCAGAAGAACCGTCAGGCAGTGCCCGCCGACATCGCACGGTTCACAGCGAGGCGGTCTGCGATGCAGTCGTCCAGGCGAACCCATCCGGGTCGGTGAACGGCCCGGCATCGCTGCCGATCGTGAGCCGATGCGATCCGGTGCCTTCGGGCGAGACGCCGACCACCTTGGCCAAGCCACGGCGCTTGTACAACGCCAGCTTGACCGGGCCCGACCCGGTGTCGAACTCGACGTACTTGCCGCCGAAGCTCTTCCGCACGGCGAGGCCGCGCTCGAGGTAGAACTGCTTGCTGGCCTTCACATCCTCGACGCCGAGCAGGAGCACGATCTCGTCGATCTGCCGGGTCGCCGGGCCGGTGTCCTTCTTCGAGGACGAAGCGACCTGCCAGATCGTCCCGTCCGGAGCCTGCACGACGCCCCCGTAACCCCACAACGACTTGGCGGCGGGTTTCAGGGTCGCGGCGCCGGCGTCCACGGCTGCGTCGATGAGGGCGTTGACGTCGGCCGGCTGGGAGACCACGAGCGACAGCGTGAACCCTCGGAAGCCGGTCGTCGGGGCCTGTGAGCCCTCTGGGCGCACCTGGCCGCCCAGGCCGAAGGCCGTGATGTAGAAGCGGTGGGCAGCGGCCGGGTCGGCCACTTCGAGCGTCACGAACGCGATGGAAGTCATGACGAAAACGCTATGGCGGCTCCCGGATCTCCGCTTCTCGATTCCTGACCGGAATCGACCGCTGATCGGGGCGGAGTACGTCTGCCCCCGACGGACCTGGCCGATCGTGCCGCTCGGGCAGGCGCTCCGTGCGCGAAGGCGCATCAGCGGACGGCCTCCCCGGACCTCCGGCCCCAGGCGGTGAGCATGCCGGCCGACAGCGCCACGCATTCGTCGGAGCCCCGGTATTGGACCGCCTCGGCGACGGCCGCGTCGTCGACGAGGCCCGGGGCGAGCATCCCGCTCTGCTCCGTTGCCATGTGCGGTGACCCGCGCCCGCGTGAGCCGTGGATCTCGGTGCCGGCCGCCCGGCCATGACGCTCAGTCCGACCCTTCGGTCTCCTCGACCGGCGGCATGAACGCGCGCAGCCACCGCTCCGTCTGGGCGACATGCGCCTGGGCTGCACCGGCCGCGGCGACGGGGTCGCGGTCGGCGATGGCGGTGGCCAGGACGCGGTGATCGTCGTCGCTCTTCCTGCGCAGGTCAGGGCCTTCGGGCAGGGTGAAGACCTGGTACTTGCGGGAGCGGGCGCGGAAGACCGCCAAGAGCGTGGCCAGGGTGGGGTTGCCGCCGACGCGGGCGATCTCGGCGTGGAAGCGGTGGTCGAGTTCGGAGGCTTTGGTGGGGTCGCTCGTGGCCTCCATGTCCTCGATGAGGGAGAACAGCGTGCGCACGGTCTCCGGTGTGCAGCGTGCCGCCGCCTGCGCGGCCACGTGGGCCTCCAGGACGCGCCGGATCTCGTAGACCTCCAACAGGCCCGAGAGCGGCAGGAGTTCGAGGGTCAGGGAGAGGCTGCCGATCACGTCCTCGGGCCTGAGCTGTGAGACGTAGGTGCCCGAGCCGTGCCGCGGCTCGATGACGCCCAGGGCGGCGAGCATCCGTACGGCCTCGCGCAGCGATCCCCGTGAGACGCCCAGCTCCTCACAGAGTTCGCCCTCGGGCGGAATGCGCTCGCCCGGACCGAGGCGTCCCGACGCGATCATGTGTCGTAGGCCGTGGAACGCCTTCTCGACTGCGGACATCCGTCCCCTCTTCTCCCCTGGAGGGCCGGCGATCATGCCACGGTCCCTTCGGAGCACTGTAGCGAGTCCCCGATGCGTCGGAAGCATGTCGAACAAAAGTCATCTGATGACTTTCACGGTACGACACCTTGTTTCGCTCACGATAGGTGTGCAGGATGCCGAGTCATCAGATGTGTCGGCGGAGCCCGACCTTCCGTAGCCCCGCCCTGCCCAGATGTGGAGTCCTGTGAGCGAGACGGACGTGACCACCGCGCCGCGCCCCCTGCTGCTGGCCGACGGCCGGCCCGCCGACCGAGCGTGGTCGCTGGATCCTGCCCTCAAGCACCTGAACCACGGCTCCTTCGGGGCCGTTCCGCTGGTGGCGCAGGAGCGGCAGCAACTGCTGCGTGCGGAGATGGAACGCTCGCCTGTGGTGTGGTTCCCGGCGCTGCCGCAGCGGCTCGCCGCCACCCGTGCCGAGCTCGCCTCCTTTCTGCGCGTCAGCGCCGGCGACCTCGCCCTGGTGCCGAACGCCAGCGCCGGCGCGAGCGTCGTCTACGCCGCCCTCACCCTTCGCCGCGGAGGAGAGGTCGTCGTCACCGACCACGGCTACGGGGCCGTCACGATGGGTGCCGAGCGGCTGGCACATCGCTGGGGCGGTCGGGTGCGCACCGCCCGGGTGCCGCTGGACGCGGACGAGGAGCAGGCGTACGAGGCCGTGGCCGCGGAACTCGGCGAGGCCACTGAGCTCGTGGTCGTCGACCAGATCACTTCGGCGACCGCGCGACGGCTGCCGGTGGAGCGCATCGGAGCGGAGGCCCGGCGGCGCGGCATCCCCGTTCTCGTCGACGGCGCGCACGCGCCCGGACTCCTGGCCGTCCCGCTCGCCGACGCGACCTACGACTTCTGGACCGGCAACCTGCACAAGTGGGGTTGCGCCCCGCGCGGCACGGCGGCTCTGGTCGCCCGCGGCCCGCTGCGTGATCGGCTCCATCCCCTCATCGACTCCTGGGCCGCGGCCGATCCCTACCCCCACCGCTTCGACCAGCAGGGCACGATCGACGCCACCGCCTACCTGGCGGCACCGACGTCCCTCGCCTTCGTCGAGCGCACCTGGGGCTGGCCGGCCGCCCGCCGGTACATGGACGACCTGGCGGGCTACGGCGCCCGTGTCATCGGCACCGCGTTCACGGAGATGACCGGCGAGGACACCGCAGTCGACGTCGGCATGCCCGTGCCCGGCATGCGCCTGGTACGCCTCCCCGGCGGACTGGCCGCCGACCGGGTCGAGGCCGACGCGCTGCGCGACCGGGTGGCCCTCGAACTGGGCGTGGAGGCCGCCTTCACCAGTTTCGACGGCATCGGCTACCTGCGCCTGTCCGCTCATGTCTACAACACCGCAGCCGACTACGAGTACTTCGCCGAGGAATGCGTCCCCGTCCTCGGTGCATGGGCACGAGAAAACTCAGGGAAGAGGTCAGCACAGTGAGAAGAAGGACGGCAGCCCCAGCGCTCGCCACCGCCGCGGCGATGGTCCTGACCGGCTGTTCCACCATGAGCCCCGAGGCGAGCGGAACAGTCACCCTCAACATGGTCGAGAGCCTGACGAACCCGACCCGTACCGACCTGCTCGAAGAGCTCATAGCCGACTTCGAGCAGCAGAACCCGAAGATCAAGGTCAACCTCGTCTCCCCACCCACGGAGCAGGCCGACCAGAAGCTCCAGCAGATGCTCCAGTCCGGCAGCGGGGTGGACGTCCTGGAGGTCCGTGACATCACGGTCGGGCCCTGGTCGAACAACGGCTGGCTCTACGACATGAAGAAGGACCTGGACGGCTGGAAGGGCTGGCAGGCGATGACGGAGAACGCCGTCAACGCCTCGCAGGACGCCAAGGGCAGGACGTACTTCGTCCCGTACGGCTTCTACGGCCTGAGCCTCTTCTACCGCACCGACCTGATCGAGAAGGCGGGCTTCAGCAAGCCGCCGGCCACCTGGGCGGAACTGCTGGAGCAGGCCTCCGCCATCCACGACCCGGGCCAACGCCGCTACGGCTACGCCTTCCGGGGTGGCGCCAACTCCAACAGCAACGCCACCGCCGCCATCGAGGCCTACCTCGCCGACCAGGTCGACCCGGCCAACGGCTTCAAGCTCAAGGACGGCCGTACCATCTTCGCCGCCCCCGAGGCGGAGGACGCCATCGAGAACTACCTCAAGCTCTTCAAGCAGGCGTCCCCGAAGTCGTCCGTCTCCTGGGGCTACCCGGAGATGGTCGAGGCTTTCTCCAACGGTTCCACAGCGTTCCTGCTGCAGGACCCCGAGGTGATCGCCACGGTCTCCGAGTCGAAGTCGATCTCCAAGGACCAGTGGGACACCGCGCCGCTGGTGGCCGGGCCGGGAGGCAAGACCGTGCAGCCGCTGGCCACGGCCGGGTGGGGTGTGGCCAAGGGCAGCGAGCACAAAGCCGAGGCCGTGAAGCTGGTCGAGTTCCTGTCCCAGGGCGAGGCTTCGACGACTTTCACCAAGAAGAACAGCCTGGTGCCGATCCTCAAGTCCGCGACCAGTGACCCCTTCTACAAGACCGGCCCCTGGTCGAGCTACGTCACCATGACCGAGCAGCCGGACAAGTACCTCGTCGTCACCCAGCCGCGCGGCGTCACCTGGTGGGCCGAGTGGCAGCAGAAGGCAGACGCCGACGTGCAGAAACTGATCCTCGGCAAGACGACGCCCAAGAAGCTGCTCGCGGGCTGGGACGCGTACTGGACCGAGAAATGGCAGCAGGAGCAGTAGACATGTCCGTCGCGCCCACCACCACGGCGAAGACGACGGCCCCGGGCCGTGGGGAGGCCTCCCGCAAGCGAGGTCTCCCCCCACAGGGCCGTCGACGGGAGTTCACCGCCCGACGCGGCCTTCGCATCGCCGCCTTCATGGCGCCGGCCGCGGTCTTCGTGGCGGTGTTCACCTACTACCCCATGATCGCGGGCGGCCAAATGGCCTTCCGCAACTGGAAGTTGACCGATCTGACCGACACCTCGTGGGTCGGGCTGAGGAACTTCGGCGACGTCTTCGCCGACCCCGCCTGGGGAACCGTACTGGGCAACAGCGCGGTCTGGGTTGTCGGCTCGATCGTCCCCCAGTTGCTGATCGGCTTCGTGCTCGCGCTGTGGCTGCGCGGCCGTTTCCGCTTCCGCGGCCTGTACCAGGCGCTGATCTTCTTTCCCTGGGCGATCTCCGGATTCCTCATCGGCATCCTCTTCCGCTGGTTGTTCAACAGCGAGTTCGGCGTCGTGAACGACCTGCTGCAGAAGGCCGGTCTGATCGACGAACCGATCGCCTGGCTGGCGGATCCGAAGACGGCGATGGTGGCCGTGCTCATCGCCAACATCTGGTACGGCGTCACCTTCTTCGCGATCATGATCCTGGCCGCGCTCCAGTCGATCCCCGACGAGCTCTACGAGGCGGCCGCGCTGGACGGTGCGGGCAAGGCGCGCACGTTGTTCCAGATCACCATCCCGTACATCCGCACCACGCTGGCCCTGACCGTGCTGCTGCGGGTGATCTGGATCTTCAACTTCCCGGACCTGATCTTCGGCATGACCGGCGGCGGGCCGAACAACGAGACGCACATCGTGACCACCTGGATGATCAAGATCACTCAGCAGGGCGACTACGGGAGAGCCTCCGCGCTGGGTCTCCTCGTGGTGGCCGGGCTGCTGGTGTTCGCGGTGTTCTTCCTCATGGCCACGCGTGAGAAGAAAGGGGTGCGGTCGTGATCGGCAAGGAGTCCGCGGCCGGCCGGGCCGTCAAGTTCACCTTCCTCGGCGTGTGGCTGCTGTTCACCGTCTTTCCGCTCTACTGGATCGCCGTCACCTCACTCAAGGCACCCGGCGACATCTTCCGCTTCCCGCTCGCCTACTGGCCCGAGCGCTTCTCCCTGGAGAACTACAGCGGCCTGTTCGGCACGGCCGACTTCGGCACCTATCTCACCAACAGCCTCATCGTCTCGACCGTGGCCGGGGCGACGGCCACGGCGATCTCCATGCTCTCGGCCTACGTCCTCGCCCGCTTCGAGTTCCGTACCAAGTCGGCCCTGCTGATGGCCGCGCTGGTCACCCAGATGATCCCGTCGTTCATCGCACTGGGACCGCTCTATCTGCTGATGACCGACTTGAAGCTGGTCGACAACCGGCTCGGCCTGATCCTGGTCTACATCGCGGTGTGCATCCCCTTCTGCACAGTGATGCTGCGCGGCTTCTTCGAGAACATTCCGGACGCGCTGGAGGAGGCCGCCATGATCGACGGCCTGTCCCGGTTCACAGCGCTGTTCCGGGTCCTGCTGCCGGTGATGCGCCCAGGCATCATCGCCGCGTTCATCTTCAACTTCGTGAACTGCTGGAACGAACTGTTCCTGTCGGTGACGCTCATGAACAGCGACAGCAACAAGACCGTCCCCACGGCCCTGAACGGCTTCATCTCCAGCTTCAACATCGACTGGGGCTCGATGTCCGCGGCGGCCGTGCTCACCATTCTGCCCACCATGCTCCTGTTCGCCTTCGCCAGCCGCCACATCGTTCAAGGCCTCACGTCGGGGGCGGTGAAGGGCTGAGAGGGGGAAGTGAGCACGCCGCCGCACGTGAACTCCGGGGCACCACCACCGGTGGGGTACCCAGGAGTTGGCAACTGCCGTCGGTGCTGTGCCAGACGCCGTCTCGCAGACAGCCGCCAGCTGCGGCCCCGGTCCTGGCAGCAGGCTGCGGACCGCCAGGGACATGTCCCCAATGTCAGCGCCCTGCCGCATGAGCGCCCTGCCGCATGGATTCACAGCCGGTACTGACCGCGCCGCGGCCAAGTGCATCGTGGACGCCACTCCAGGGTTGGTGCCAGGCCGGTGCCGCCGCGCCGGCGGGGTCCGGGCGCGGCGCCTGCTCATGCGTCGTGGGCGTCCGGCGGCGCGATCTATGATGATCGGATGCTGACGTTCACCGATGTCATCCTCGATTGTCCCGACCCCTGGAAGCTGGCCGAGTTCTACGCCGAACTGCTGGGCTGGGAGATCAACACCGACATCAGCACCGAGGACTGGGTCAACCTGCGCAACGACGGCGTCGAGCTGTCGTTTCAGCGGGTGGAGAACTACCAGCCGCCCAGCTGGCCGGGCCAGGAGCACCCGCAGCAGTTCCACCTCGACTTCGAAGTCGACGAGTTCGAGCCCGAGCAGCGCCGGGTGATCAAGCTGGGTGCCACCTTCCAAAAGAGCTTCGTCGGCGAGTCCGGCTACGGCTGGCAGGTCTACACCGACCCGGCCGGGCATCCGTTCTGCCTGTGCCGCAACCCTCCCCGGTCCTGAGCGCACACGGAACCGCCCCGGCTCCGCAGGGTGCCGGGACGGTCAGGCGGTGGGGCGGTGGGAGATGCCTACCGTTGTGATCTTGCTGCTTGTCCCTGCAGAACTGGGTGTCGAGGAGCCGGTACGGCGCACCCGCAGCCCGGTCGTGCACGACGTCCCCCATTTTCGGCGCTCTCGGCTGGCCTCGGGTCAGCGCAGGGCGGCCGGGACAGGGGGGTGGTCCGTGGTCGCGTCCGGATGCGTACTCGCGCGGGCTCGCCAACCACCACCTGGACCGGTGATTCGGCGGGGTGCGGTGACGTAGGAGGTGGTCCGGGAAGCCGCATCGGGCGAGTGGCCGTGAACGTGGAACGTCCAGGTGCGGTGGGCGTCGGATGGAGATGAGCCGCTCGTGGTCGCGTACGTCTCTCCCGGGTGTCCTGATCCACGCGATGGCCCGCTCCACCCGCCACCGCCCGATCTCATCGGCGAGCAGGCCTAAAAGGGTCCTCAGCTCGCAGCTGGTTACCAAGCGGCGCGCTCCGGCAACGCCCTGTCTGCCCACTTGAAGTGATAGCCCGTCATCACCCGGACAAGCTCAACCCCTTGCCCACCAGACGGCTTACGCAAAGCGTCGGCAGGCGGGCTGGACACCCTCAGGGTGGGGATCTTGAACTGGCCACGATCTCCACGATCCACCGGTACTCCAGGGTGAGGACCTCCACCCCCATGCCCCATGCCCTCGACACGGCCCGCCACCAGCCGCACCCACCCACACCCGGACCAGCCACCACCGGCTCCAGTTAGAGCTCGATGATGCCGGGCGGCTGCCGTCCGCCGTCGGTCGCCTCCGCCCACTACCCGAAGACGACCTCGGCGGCCTCCAGCGGGACCACCTCCGCCTCGATCCCCGCCAATTCCCCGCTTGAAAGTCCACGTCAGCACGTACACCATGACGATCCCTCCCGCGGCCGAAGCTACGCGGTAAGCCGAGGCCCGCACCCAGGAATCGCGGCAAGACCCCCTGTCGGACGATCATGTGCTACCGATCTCCGCTCCGACTAGCACGAGAGTTCCGTCGAGACGGCGCGCCAACACCGCTGACCAGCAGGAATCAGAATGACGGGGCCTCTTTGCCCGGCGTGACCCCGAGCGGCTAGGGTCCAACCACGAGTGATCGCATAGTCGTTGAAGCGTGCTGCCCCACAGCGGGTCACGCGTCGACACGGGGGGAAATTGTGAGTACAGAGCCAGATTCCGTGGCACCCATATCCGCGCCGCACACCGGCCCGGATCCCCGGACCAGCTACGGCCTGGACATGCCCGCACCCGGCGCCGGCCCGGGCGTCCGCACCGGCCCTGACTCCCCCAACTCCCCACCGGCGGACCAGACACACCAGATGCCCGCCCCGGACGGCCCCACCGACGTCCGCGACCGGAATCCCGCACCCGGGACGAACCCTGACCCCGGCTTCAACGGCAACGGCATCCAGGCCATGTCGGCCAGCACCGGGCCGAGCAGCACACCCGCTCCCCAGGCCGGCGGGGCCGAAGACAACGGCTACGGCGTAAGCAACGCCGAACTCGGCAAGATGGCCGACGAGTTGGACCTGGCCGCACAGATCCTCGAGAAGGCGGACAAGGGCCTGGCGGAATCCGACACCACAGCGCGTATCCACAACATGCTCACCAGCGGACGCATGCTCAAATCGACAACGGGCGACTGGGACGACGAAATCACCCGCCTCGCCAAGCAATGCCGTTCACTTGCCGACAAGATGCGCCAGACGCACACGAATTACACAACTCAAGAAGAACGTACGGCGCAGGATTTCCAGGCGATCCTCGCCTCGCTCGAGGGGAATGCGTAATGGCAACGCTCACCGACCGGCCGGAGGGCGAGGACCACGCGCATCCCGATGCGGTCGAGCGGCAGAACATCACGGTCGGGGAACTGGAAGACGTACGTCCGCAGGCCTGGTCGCGGGCGGCCGGCGAGTGGGCCGACCTGGCGGCGGCGGCCACCGAGGCCCGAGACCACGTCCACAACGTCCTGCTCAAGCTGCCCTTCGTCTGGGCGGGCCCGGCCGCCATGATGGCCCGCGTTCAACTGTCAGTACTCCATGACGAATTGACCATCGCACACCGCGAGTCCAAGGCTGCCGCAGCCACCCTCGAAGCGGCGAAGAGCGGGTTCGAACTAGCCCGCACCTGGCTCGCCGAGGCCCAGGAGATGGCCCGGTCGAAGGACCTGACCCTCCACGACAGCGGAGGCGTCACCATCCCCGAGCGGGACTACCCGCCCAACGACCCGGACAGTGCCGGCGCGGCCCGGCAGGATCAGGAGAACGCGGACAGCCTCCTCACCCGCGCGACCGCCGCGCTCAGCTACGCCGCCGACGTCAACGAGCACACCGGCTACGAACTCGAACGCATCAAGAAGGCGGTGGCGTACACCGTCCTGGACGAGCAGACCGAGGCCGCCGTCAAGGCCGACACCCAGGGCGCCAAGGATCTGAACCGCGTCTTCTCCGGCGGAGGCGGAGTGCTGCTCCCGCCGCCCCCGCCCGACAAGGGTTCCGGCGATTACAACACCCGCGAGGCCACCGACGAGGACCGTGCCATCAAGAACAAGATGGGCTTCTTCGCCATGGGCTCCCCCGCGGTGCTCGGCGGCCCTCAGTCGGCCAAGCACATGCTGCACTACCTCTCCAACACCGGCGAACCGCTGGACATCGACGTGGACGCACTGATGAGCGACCTCCCGGACATGAACCGCAACGTGGAAGCCCAACTCGCGGAGAACGCCCCCAACTGGGAGGCGCAGGCCCTCGCCGAATACGAGCGCACCGGAAAGCCCGTGAAGTACGTCCAGCAGACCGGCTGGCAGGGCTGGACCGCCGAGAAGGACCCCGACTGGTACCACGCGGTCGGCTCCTTCCACTACAACACGGTCGCCCAGGTCGAGGTCGTGCCGGGCCCGGACGGCGAGCCCAAGACCACGATCCGCTACCAGACCCACGTGTACGACCGCTACAACTGGGACGCGAACAAGGCGACTCCGGTACCCGCGATGGGCAACGTGTCGGACGCCCAAATGGCCAGGCTCCACCAGTCGGGTCAGGCCAAGGAGTACGACATGGGCGGACAGAGCGAAGTACGCACATGGAACGGGTGAGTACGCCTACGGGCCCCACGAGGCCGCGCCGGCGCAGATGGCTGGTGTGGTTCCTGGCCCTGTGCGTGGTGTGGACGCTCGGCGCGATCGCCTGGGCGGCCGTCGCGCTGCTCACGCCGGCCGGTGACAGTCCGCAGGAGGCAGTGGAGCGCAAGGCGGGGATGCACCACGAGCAGCATGAACCCGCGGGGCGCTACTACGTGCCGACGTACGCCAAGGTGGAGAAGGACGGCACCGCGGTGCTCCGGTACGAGGTGGGCAACAGCCAGGACTCGAGCGTCCAGGACTTCCTCCGTACGTACGACATCACCGCCGAGCCGAAGCGCACCAGCCCGTCCAAGGTGACGTACTCCGACCGCTTCGGCGACCTACGGCGAACGTTCACGATCACCTACAACCCGTCGCCTGAGCCTGGTGGGTACGACTACGCACGGATCACTGTCAGAGCCAGGGGCACCGACGCAAGCTGAAAGGCCGCATACAACTGTCACCACGCCGATAACTCGGTCAGGAGGCGACTCCCGCAGTCATCTCGAAATGACTTCCCACCTCAGCCACGAAGCGCAAGTCGGCGCGTCACTGATCATCGAGGGATGCCTGCCGGGCAAGGAACTCCTCGAACGCCGCCTTCTGCTTCAGATCCATGAAGCCTTGGCGGGCATTGCGAGCCTTCTCCTGGAGCCAGTGCGCCTCGTCGGGGTCCAATAGCTCGGCGACCACCACGCCTTTGCGAGCAACCGCCGTGCGCCCTCCTACGCGACGACGAAAAAGCGTGAACACGCCGAATTCCGCTGGGTGGGCCAGTTCAGGCTCCTCCGCCAGAGCCCGGTTCTCTCCCGCCGGGTCACTCGTCGGGTAGGCGCTGGGGGCCCAATGCTCCCAGAGCGCCAGCGTGGCAGCGGGCACCAGCACCGCGCGTTCTGCCTCTTCACGCCCCTCCCACAGGAACGTGACAGTGACGGGCTCGCCTACCGCCTCGGCCAATCCGAGCACCCTCTCCATCTCATCGTTGATCGGGTAACCCACCACTACATCGATCTCAATGCCCATGATGCGTGAGGCTACTGGCCGCGTCGGACATGCCAGCCGCAAGTGCTGGGACCCTCGCGCGCAGTGCTGGCGCAGTTCCTCGAGCGGCACGTTGGGGAGTAGAGCTCAGTGCACAGGGCAGGCGGCTGATCCATTGCGGCGATCCTCCCGGCTCGGGTCAGTGCCTGCTCCCCTCCGTCGGCTGCCTGGGACGCGTTCATGAGCAAAGGCCGGCGAGCGCCACCAGGTCCAGCCATCCATCGAGGTCGCCCGTTCATCAGTCGGCGGGACACAGACGTGCCCCAGCGGCCCGGATGTCCCAAGACATGGCCGACAGGCTCGCCACGCACCTCCTGTGGTGTGTCACTGCCACCACATACCATCAATCGCTCATAAATTGGACGTGGGATGTCCGTACGAACAGGCAAAGTGAAGGGCCCTCTATGCCGTTGAGGCTTCGCCCACGTCTGCGAGCCGCGGTCGCCGCAGGCGTCGTCATGGCGACCGCTGGGGTCCTCGCGGGCGCCGCCCACGCCCGACCCGCCAAGGCCGCACCGCTGTTCGAGCAGCAGGTCATCTTCAAGGCGTCCCAGGATCCGGGGTACGCGTGCTTCAGGATCCCGGCGATCGTGCAGAGCACCCAAGGCACGCTCCTCGCGTTCGCCGAGGGCCGCACGCGCACCTGCGGCGACGCCGGCGACATCGACATCGTGCTGAAACGCTCGACCGACGGCGGCCGCACCTGGGGACCACTCCAGGTCGTCCGTAACGGTGCCGGCGACACCCACGGCAACCCGGCCCCGATCGTGGACCGGACAACCGGCCGCATCCTGCTGGCACAGACACACAACCCGGCGAGTACTGATGGCACGAGCTGTGACATCCCCTGCGAGCGCAGCCCCCATCTGCAGTACAGCGACAACGACGGCCGCACCTGGTCCCGGCCGCGCGACTTGAGCGCGCAGATCATGCCCCCGAACTGGAACTCCTGGTACGCCACGGACCCCGTCCACGGGATCCAGCTCACCCGCGGCAGCCATCCCGGCCGGCTGGTCTTCGGCGTCAACGCGGAGACCTTCAACGGCAGCCGGGTCACCACCAATCACGCGGCCCTCATCGTCAGCGACGACGGCGGCACCACCTGGCGAAGACGCGCCACCGACTCCTGGCTCATCGCCACCGACAGCACCTTCCGCCAGAAGCCGTCCGAACTCACCCTGACCGAGCGCACCGACGGCACCATCCTGGTCAGCGGCCGCGAGCAGGACGGCACCGATCTGGGCCACCGCACCCAGACCTTCAGCCGGGACGGCGGCGACACCTTCGCCACCCCGTTCCGCCCCCTCCCCGACCTCTACGCTCCGCAGGTTCAGGCCTCGACGCTGAACCTGGGCGGCCGCATCCTGCTGTCCTGTCCTGGCGATCCGGACCGCCGCCGGACCATGATGATCCGCTCCTCCTACGACGGCGGCAGCACCTGGGAGAGCGACGAACGGGACGTCCGCGACGGCGAGTTCGACGAAGACGTCCGCCGCGGTGTGCGCGCGCAGTCGGGCGGACGGTCGGTTCAGCGGCGCCGCCCTGCTGATCCGGCGGGCGCGTGCGAGGGCTTCGGTGAGGTCGGCAAGCGGCGCGGTGGCGGTGCCTACGGCGCAGGGGCGGGCGAGGGCTTGGGCGAAATCCTGTACGAGTACGGATAAGTCGGGCCCGTCGGGCAACAGATCGGGGGAATCGGACGGACGGGGCAGGAGGTCGGGCACCGTTTTCCCGGCACAGGACGGACGAGGAACCAGAACGACCAGTTCGCCGCTCTCGTAACCGTTTTCCTGGGCCCACGTCACAGGCACTCGGTGCTTTTTCGCCAGGGTCTCGATCTCTTTTTCCAGGGCGGGATCGGCAACGGTCGGGCGGTCCGGCACGCGGAAGACGGTTACCGCGTAAGAGTCGGACACCTCCATGTCCACCACTGAGGCGAGTTGGGCGGCCAGGGAATCCCCGGCCACCAATGACCGCGCCAGCAGGGCAACCTGCTCGGCATACGGCAGCCGGCGCCGCAGCACCGTCACAAATCCCTGGCAGTAGGCGCCGATGCCGCGCTCGCCCTGTGGGGCGAACCAGGTCATCATCCGCATCAGTTCGTCCACAGTTCCGCCGCGCTGGGCGTCGGTGGCCTCGTTGATCTCGCGCAGCATCAGCGCGGTGTGCACCCGCAACACCCGTTGTCGCGCGTCGAGCGACATCCCGCCCCGGCGCGCAGCTCGCCCATCGCGGAGATGTAGCTCAGATCATCGTCCCTCAACTCGCTGTTGCCCGGGGACAGTTCAACGGTGCGACGACGGAACCAGACCGCGTACTCCAATGTCTCTGCCATGGCGCGCGGATCCGTGTCCAGGATCCCGAACTCCGGGATCTCACGTACATACGTCTCGACCTCCCTGCGGGCGTTGGTCGTCGCCCGCCGGGCCAGTTCGGCGAAGAGGCTCCCCATGGGCGGTGAGCATGCCATTCCGCCTGAACGGGCGGACAGACGAAATCCAGACGCCGTTTATCACTTCGCATAAATCCATGACGGACGCACCGCCGACGCCTTTGTCACTGTGCGCAAAAAGCCCGAACCCCGGTGTTTCCGCCACCGGTTCCGCTTGTAGAGGAGGAGTGAAGGGGGTTCAATGGGAGCCATGCGCCCGCCCGTTGGGGGAGCACCACGTCAATCATTCCGGCACGATTTCCGGCAATGAGTACGGGCTGGGTACAGAAGTCTCATCCGCACGTCACTCGCGCCGCCACGTTGGCGTTTTCTCAAACGGGAGGGAAAAACCGATGAAAGCAGGCATGAGAAAGAGAATCACGGCGGCACTCGCGGTCCTGGCCACGTCGACGGCGCTCATGCTGGGCGCACCCGGCTCCGCCTCGGCCGGGCCCGCCGCCACCCCCAGCCTTCGCGCGTTCGGCATCAGCGGTGACGGCACCCTGATGGCCACGTTCACGACCGACCGTCCGGACGTGCTCAACTGGGTGCGGGTCATCACCGGGCTCAACGGTGACACCGCCCTGGTCGGCATCGACTTCCGGGTCCAGGACGGCCTGATGTACGGCGTCGGCAACAAGGGCGGCATCTACACCATCAAGACCCCGCCGGCCACCACGGACGTCGTCGTCACCAAGGTGTCCCAGCTCCAGTACGCGCTGAACGGCACGACGTTCGGCGTCGACTTCAACCCTGCGGCCGACCGGCTCCGCGTGATCAGCGACAACGGCCAGAACCTGCGGCACAACCTCAATGACCACACGACCATCCAGGACCTGAACCTCACCACACCGCCGACCGAGGGCACGACCAAAGGCGTCACGGCCGCCGCGTACACGAACAACGACCTCAACGCGACCACCGCGACCACCCTGTTCGACGTCAACACGACCAGCGACCAAGTCGTCATCCAGTCCCCGGCCAACAACGGCACACTCGCCCCGACCGGCAGCCTCGGCATCGACGCCCAGCTCAAGGCCGGCATGGACATCTACAGCACCCTGAGCGGCGGCAAGACGGTCGACAACACCGCCTTCGCCTCCCTCACCCCGTACGGCGCCAGCACCCCGACGCTCTACACGGTCAACCTGTTCACCGGTGCGGTGACCCCGATCTACCAGTTCCCGCTGAACATCACGGACATAGCCATCTCCCTCACCGGAAGCTGATCCCCTCCCACACAGCGACTTCTCGCCGCGGCCGGGTCGCTCATTCCCGGTTCGCGGCGAGATCCAGGGCGATGTTGACGATCATGTCCTCCTGGCCGCCGACCAGACCACGGCGGCCGACCTCCAGCCGCATCGTGCCGGGGGGCGACGCCGTACCGCACGGCGGCCATCTCGGCATGGCGCAGGAACGACGAGTACACGCCGCTGTAGCCATGGATCATTTTCTGGCTGCCTGCACAAGGCTCCGTCCGGCACTTCCGTGATGCGAGGTGACCGGGCCCACGCCCTCTTACCCCAGAGGCGGCCATCAGCATGGGGCCGTGATCTGCGGCAGCGCGTCGCCATCCCGGTGAATAGCCAGACGGCCCACAAACACGACCTCTCAGGTCCCGTTGCCCAGTTCGAACTTGGTCCAGTGGACACCGTCGGTGGATACGCGCCAGCTTCCGGCGCCGAAGCTGTCGCCCCACAAATAGCCGAGCGCGGTCGTGGTCACCCAGCCGGACATCCCCCCGGAGTTCCCGTGGCGTGTGAAGGAACGGCCGCCGTCGGTGCTGCGCCAGACGCCGCTTTCACTGTGGATCGTCAGGCTGCCGTCGGCGGCGGCGATCGGCGTGCCGAGCAAGGACCGTGGGTCCACTCCCTTGCGGTGCTCCCAGACGCGCTCCCAGGTGCGGCCGGCGTCCGTGCTGCGGTGGAGGGCCAGCAGGCCGTTCTTCACGTTGCCCTCGTCGGGCAGCTGGCCCGGTTCTGCCGCGTAGAGCACTTTTCCGGTTCCGGTCACGCGCAGAGCCCATACCGAGTTTCCGGTTCCCGTCGGTCGGGACAACCGCCAGCTGCGTCCTTTGTCCTCGCTGACGGCGAGTGCGACACGGCCGGAGCTCGCGTCACGGCCGGAGACGAAGACCAGATCCTCGGTCTGCCCGGCCGGGATCAGCGGACCTTTCAGCCGCGGCTGAGTGGCTAGGGCCCGGAACTCTGCGGTGGTGGGCGAGGCCGTGAGGACACGGGAGTGCTCGCAGCCGTTGCCCTCCTGGTCCATTCGTGTGCAGTCCTCGACCAAGGTGACGCCCTCGGGCAGCACCGGGGTCGTGCCCGAGGGCCTGGCCGAGCCCTGCCGCCAGTGGCGTCCCCCGTCACTTGTGAACCAGGTCCGGTCCGGCGGCGGCCACACGCCCTCCGTGATCAGCGCGCGACCGGGTCCCAGCACCCTGAGCGTCGCCGTGATGCCGTGCTCCACGGTCACGTCCGCGAGCGGCGAACGCCCGAGTCGCCAGGCGTCGGCACCCTTGTCGAGCACGGCGACTCGCTGCCGGCAGCGTTTCTTCCCACACTCTGCAAGCAGCGCGAACCCACTGCCGTCCCTTGCGAAGTCCACGGCGACCGAGCTGCCCGGCAGGTCCGTCCCCGACGGAATGCGGGGGGCGACCGCCACCCCTGCGGAAGCGGCCCGCTCACCAGCCCGCGCGCCCCGCCCCCTGTCCTTGCCTCTGTCCGCGTCCCCCTCGACGCAGGCCGGCACCAGGGCAAGCACTGCCACCACGGCGGCACCCCAGACGCCCCAACTACCCTTGCCCCTACTTGCGCGCCACCTCATGTGAAGCCCCCGATCCGGCCGGCATGTCCGGCCCGCGATGCACCGTCATCTCTGGTACACCGCTCACCGCGCTCGGGTTCCCACTCCGCCACTGAATTCGGTGGGAGCCCTTGTCGCTCGACGGTGAGCTCGTCCTACCGCACCAGGGCAGCTGCGCTCACGGCCGGAGGCGTCCCTGCCGGCTGGCTGCGGTCAGGGCGTTGTCAGTGGTGGCAGGCAGGATGACGAGCATGACGACACCAGTTGCACAGATCGTGGATGCCTCCGCCTACGCGCAGGCGGTCGAGGACGCGGTGAAGGCCGCGGCCGCCTACTACGCCGGCGGCACGTCGCCTCTGGACGATGAGACCTACGACCGGCTGGTGCGCGCCATCGCAGCCTGGGAGAACGCTCACCCTGAAAGGGTGCTGCCCGCCTCGCCGACGGGGAAGGTGGCCGGGGGCGCCGTGGCAGGGGATGTCCCGCACACGGTGGCGATGCTGAGCCTGGACAACGTGTTTTCGCCTGAGGAGTTCACCGCCTGGACTGCATCCCTGGCCCGGCGTATCGGCCGGGACGTCACCCGCTTCAGTGTCGAGCCGAAACTCGACGGGCTGGCGATAGCCGCCCGCTATACCGATGGCAGCCTCAGACAGCTGATCACGCGGGGCAACGGGACGGCCGGGGAGGACGTCTCGCACGCGATCGGCACCATCGAGGGCCTGCCCGAGGAGCTCGCCGAGCCGGTCACCGTGGAGGTCCGCGGTGAAGTTCTGATGACGACGGCTCAGTTCGAGAACGCCAACGAGGTCCGCACCGCGCATGGCGGACAGCCGTTCGCCAATCCGCGCAACGCCGCAGCAGGCACTCTGCGCGCCAAGGACCGCCAGTACACCGTGCCGATGACGTTCTTCGGCTACGGCCTGCTGCCCCTTCCCGACACGGAGCCGGCGCTGGCGGCCCGGCTGGCAGAACTCGCACACAGCGATCTGATGGTGCAGGCCGCCGCATACGGGGTGAGCACCACCGCCGCCACCGCCGTGCCCGGCATCACCTCCGACACCACCGAGCAGGTACTGGCCCGGGTGCAGGAGATCGCAGCGCTGCGCGCGCAGTTGCCGTTCGGCATTGACGGGATCGTCATCAAGGCCGACCTGGCCGCCGACCAGCAGACCGCCGGATCCGGGACGCGCGCGCCACGCTGGGCGATCGCCTACAAGCTGCCCGCCGTCGAGAAGATCACCCGGCTGCTCGAGGTGGAGTGGAACGTGGGCCGCACCGGCATCATCGCGCCACGCGCGGTCCTTGAGCCCGTCGAGATAGACGGCTCCACCATCACCTACGCCACCCTGCACAACCCGGCCGACATCACCCGGCGCGACCTGCGCCTGGGCGACCGAGTCATGGTCTATCGCGCCGGTGACGTCATTCCCCGCGTCGAAGCCCCCGTTGCCCATCTGCGTACCGGCGACGAACAGCCCATCGTGTTCCCTGAAGCGTGCCCGCGGTGCGGCGCCGGCATCGACACCAGCGAGCAGCGCTGGCGATGCGAGAACGGCCGCAACTGCCACCTGGTGGCCTCCCTCTCCTACGCCGCCGGCCGCGACCAACTCGACATCGAAGGCCTCGGCCACACCCGCGTCGTTCAACTCGTCGACGCCGGCCTGGTATCCGATCTCGCCGACCTGTTCACCCTCACCCGCGAGCAGTTCCTTGGCCTGGAGCGAATGGGCGAGACCAGCACCGACAACCTCCTCGCCGCACTCGCCACCGCCAAAACCCGGCCCCTGTCGCGAGTGCTGTGTGCGCTCGGTGTGCGCGGCACCGGTCGGTCCATGTCACGGCGCATCGCCCGCTATTTCGCCACCATGGACGCCATCCGCGCCGCCGACGCCGAAACGATGCAGCAGGTCGACGGCATCGGCACCGAGAAGGCTCCGTCCATCATCACCGAACTCGCCGAACTCGCCCCGCTCATCGACAAACTCGTCGCAGCCGGGGTGAACATGACCGAGCCCGGCGCGACCCCGCCCCGCCCCGCAGACGACGGCGCAGACAGCTCCACAGAAGGTACGGAACCTCCCGCCGGGCCTCTGGCGGGAATGAGTGTGGTCGTCACCGGCGCGATGACCGGAGCGCTGGAGAAGCTCAGCCGCAACCAGATGAACGAGCTCATCGAACGGGCCGGGGGCCGCTCCTCTTCCAGCGTCTCCAAGAAGACCACCCTCGTCGTCGCCGGAGAAGGCGCCGGATCCAAGCGGGCGAAGGCCGAGGATCTCGGCATCCGATTGGCCAGTCCCGACGAATTCGCCACCCTCGTCGCCGACTTCCTGTGGTGACACCCGTCCCTTCATATGGGGTGCCCCACATCACAGCGGAACCTGGGCGGCGCAAGGAACAGCCCGGCGTGGTTGACCGTTCACCTGTATGTGGCTAGCGGAGGGGACAATGTCCCCGGGCCTCACCTATAGCCCATGGGGACGATCGTCCGGCTGAAGCCCCATGGAGCCTTCCGCCGAGAGGCGACAGCCCCCCGCTTGCCACCGTTCACGGCCCCGGCTGGTCTCCCCCGTCCAGCCGGGGCTTTCGCCTACAAGGAGAGCCTGTTCCTCACGTGCGCCGCGAGCGCAGAAAGAAAAGCAAACTCAGACGTCTCGCGGTAGGGGATACCTGGCGGATGCGTCTTCCGGTCGGCACGGGAGAGGCCGGACTCTACGCGTCCGCAGATCTGGGCGACAAGGTGCTCGGACCGATGTCGTACTTCTGGAGCGGGACTTGCGTGGCCGCAGCGTAGAGCGTGGGCCGTCAGGGCTGAAGCACGCGAGAGAACCGAGTCGCCGGAGGCGGGGAGGGCGGAGCCAAGGAGACAGGCGGACGCGACATCCCACAGATGCACGGTGCCGGACTTGCCGGCGACCGCGAGGTTGGCACCGTCGGCGGAGAAGGCCAGCGCGCTCACAGCGTTGGTGTCCCCCGAGGGTGAGCCGATGTAGGTTCCGGGCAGTACGCCAGGGCGTCCGTGTGTTCCTCCGTCCCAGAGGGTGACTCGACCCAGCGTGTCGCCGACAATCAAGCGCGCCCCGAGCTGAAGGCGAGCACGGTTGTTGAGTCCTCGCCCAGCGTGGGTGACTGACCCGTCCGTACGGCAGATCTGCGACCATGACGTACAAGGTCACCAGCTTGCCCCTGTCGCGGCGGAAGGCCAGGTCAGCTCCGGCCGGTACCGATCAGTGTTCTGGTTTTCCTCCCAGGGCCCCATGCCCGTGGCCCTGCCCGCGTGATCGCAGGCCGGGCCACGGGGTGAGCCGCAAGGGGATCCGTCAACCCTGGCGGGCCTTGAAGCGCGGGTCCTTCCGGTTGAGCACGAACGTCACGCCGCGTCGGCGCACGACCTGGGCTCCGGGCCTTGCCTTCAACGAGCGCAGCGACTTGCGTACCTTCATCGCGGTGTCCTCCTTCCGATGGGCCGGCGGGCCCGGTGTCAGGGTTGGGAGGCGGCGCCAGGACCGTAGCGCCGCTCGAAGCCCTCCACACGTCCCGCGGTGTCCACGACGCGCGAGGTGCCGGTGAAGAACGGGTGGCTCGCCGCCGAGATCTCGACGTCGACCACCGGGTAGGTGCCGCCGTCGTCCCACTCGACCGTCCGCTGTGAGTCGAGGGTGGAGCGAGTCAGTAGGGCGAATCCGGACGTACGGTCGCGGAACACGACCGTACGGGAGACGGGATGGATGCCGCGCCTCATGAGATGTCCTTTCGTCACGGCCTCCACCGACGGGCGGCGGGGAGGCGGGCGTCAGCGTTCCTCGCGGAAGAGGACGTGAGCGCCGGCGACCGGGTCGTACTTGCGCAGGACCAGCCGGTCGGGGTCGTTCAGCCGACTCTTGCGGGTCACATAGGTGACGCCGGTCCCGGCCGTCGACTTCAGCTTCACAACAGGCCGCGTGCCGCTGCGTGCCATAGCAGGCTCCTTTCCACTGCCACGCGAGTCGATTGACTCGAACATGTCAGACGCTCTTCCCAACACGGAGCCCCGCCGCCACATTCCCGAAGGTCGGCCGGAACGCGCGATCCGGCCGTCTGCCCCTGCCGGCCGACATGGGCCACCGGCCCGGCGCCCACAGACGGCGACCGACCACTTCGTACCGGGCGGCCTCCATCAATCGAACCGCCGTGACGACGCCGCGACGGGCGGTGCGCATCGCAGGCTCGGCGGGCACGCCGATGGCGGGGCCGGAGGGCCGCCTGACGGGTGCCCTCCGAGCGATCACTCCAGGCGGGAGGGGCGCATGGGAGACATGGCCCAGCGGATGGTCCGCGTCAGCACCTGACCGGCGGGACGTACGGTGAGGTCCTCGACGACCGGCACCCGGGGCAGCCACAGCATGCCGCGCGCCCAGTTCGGCAGCAGCGCGACGGCGCTCGCGGCCAGGCCGCCGTAGAACGGCCGCACGGCAAGGGGCAGGGGAGGCTGGAACAGCAGGAAGCGGGCGGCGGCCCGGGCCTCGGGCGTGGCCCGCAGTTCGGGCCGGTAGGCGGCCAGGCGTTCGGTCAGTTCCCGGCGGTCACGGGGCGGGGCGACCACTCCCAGCGCCGCGGCCACGCGCGCGGTGTCGGCGACATAGGCGTCGTAGCCGGCCGCGTCCAGCGGGCGCGCCCCGTAGCGTTCGTGGGCCCGCAGGAAACTGTCCGTCTCGGCGGCGTGCACCCAGCCGAGCAGGTGGGGATCAGCCGCCTGATAAGGCACGCCGTCGGCCGTCGTGCCACGGATGCGTTCGTGGATGTGGCGGACCTGGTCGACGGCTCGGCTGGCGTCCGCGGCCGTGCCGTAGGTCGTCACGGCCAGGAAGGCGCTGGTGCGTTGCAGCCGGCCCCACGGGTCGCCGCGGTAACCGGAGTGCCCGGCCACCGCCGCCATGGCGAGTGGATGGAGGGACTGCAGCAGCAGGGCGCTCAGCCCGCCGATGAACATCGAGGCGTCACCGTGGACCGTGCGGATGGGGCGGTCCGGCTCGAACCAGCGAGGGCCCGGGGTGTGATGGATGCGGGCCCGCACCTCCGCTCCGTCGGGGCCGGCGACGCGGGCGAACAGGGCCCGGCCCAGCTGCTCACGCACCACGGTCAGCACGGTCGTCCTCCCCTCTCCCACTGACCAGTGTGAGCCACGCCCGCCCGTTACCGCGTACGCCGGCGCCGTTCACCCGCTCGTCAACGGATGTCGTGGCTGACGGTCCGAGGCCGGCCACACATAAGGCAGGTCGTCGGGCACGCCGGGGAACAGAGCGGCATACACCTCCTGGTCCTTGCGGACCAGCGCCGAGCGGTGACTGGTGTGGAAGGCCTCGTCGCCGAGCCAGGGTGGCAGCTCACCGGCAGCCGCCAGTTCCACCTGCCCGCGCACCACCACGCCTGGCCGGTCGGCGGATAGCTGAGCCACCAGTGAGGCGGCACAGCTGTCCTGATGCCCCTGCTCCCGCCACACCCGGCAGATCTCCAGGCCATAGCGCACCAGTGCCTCCTCGTATCCCGTCCACATCCGCACGGCCGGATGCCGGCGCCACCCGTAGCCGGGCACCGTCAGGCCACGCAGCACCTGCAGCGCCTCGACCCGCTGTTTGCCCAGCCGGCGTCGGTCCAGCAGCTGGGCCGACCGACGGAAGTCGGGATCGGGCAGGAACGTCTGCATCGCCGGCCAGCTCACTTCCTGCGCAGCGCCGACGGCTCGTGGACCGCCGACCTGCGGGACCTGGCACTGCGCGCCTCGTACTGCGGAGCCTCCCGTGAGTCGTCCAGGATCCGGTCGGCCGCCTTCGTGCGTCGGGTGATCTTCGGTTCGCCCCTGCCTTCCGTGGTGCCGCCAGGGCTGGTCCAGGTGACATCGTCGCCCCAGGTGAGCTGCTTGCACCTGCCGTCGTCGCTGGTGTTCTTCGCCTTCTTCGCCATCGTCCACCCGCTCCTTCTCCTTTTTTCGGTTCCGGGACGTGGTGTCAGCATCCGGCCGGGCAGCCCTCCGGTCGGCCAGGCCAACCGCGTCGACGGCGCCGGCGTACTCGAAGAGCTGCGCGCCCTCCAAGCACCGCAGCTCGCGGCGCGCGAGGCACACCACCACCGGCGGCAGCACCGAGCGCACCGGCTGGACCAGACGCTGCCGCCCCGACGCGTACACCGCCATAGACGGCCGCTCCAGGCCCGTACCAGGCTGGCGGCGACCGCCTACACGGGGTGGACCCGGTAGGCCGGAGGCGGCATGTGGGCGCGCAGTTCCCGCAGGACGGTGACATGGCGCCCCACGCGTTTGCGTGCGGGCCTTCCCGGCGCAATCCGTGCCAGCTCGCTCGCGATACGCGCCATGCCCAGCCTCCCGGCAGGCGCCTCAAGCTCCAGGCACACGCCCTCCTCACGGCGGCGCACGACCGTCTCGTTCACCAGCCGGAACGGGCCCAGTCGCACCTCATGGCGGATCACCGTGTCCGTGCCCGGCCGCTGCCCGGCGCCGGTGCGGACCGCGACGTCCCCGCCACCCACTCCCCAGACCGGTTGCCGTCGAGAGCACCGCCCACACGGCACTCGGACCGACTCGGATCAGACGATGACGAAAGGCCACCGAGACCTCCACGAGGCCTCGACAGGGTCGCCCGCCGACCACGCCCCCGGGTGCCCCAGCCCCACGCGCCCAACCGGCACTGACGAACCCGATCGCATTTCAGGCGGGAGACTGGGCCAACGGATCTTGAACTGCGCACACGCACTGGATTGCGCATCCACGCGGCGGCCGCAGGCCAAGAAGGACGGGCGGCTTCCGGATGGTGCCCGATGCTGCCGGATACGGCGTCGCCGACAGGGCGACCATCGGTCAGAGCCGGCGTCCGATATCGAGATATCGTGATGCGTCGGAGCGTAAGAGCCAGGAGAGGTGGCGCATGAGCACGGCAGCGGGATGGGATCCCGATGACCTGATCGAGGTCTTCAAGGCCCTTGGCAACCCCGCCCGTTTGCAGATCATGCAGTGGCTGAAGGACCCCGACGCGCACTTCGGCGAGTACGAACCGATCGCGGACCGCCAAACGGTCGGCGTGTGCGTCACGCACATCCAGGCGAAGTCGGGACTCGCGCAGTCGACGGTCTCCAGCTACATGAGCACCCTCGAACGCGCGGGACTCGTGCATCCCACCCGGGTGGGCAAATGGACCCACTACCGGCGCGACGAAGAACGGTTGACGCAGCTGGCCCGAGCGATCGGCACCACTCTTTAGATTGACACATCGCAATACGTCGATATGATCTCTTCATGTCGACCTTCGCTGCTGCCCCCACCGCGCTGATCGTTCATGCCCACCCCGAGCCCCAGTCGTTCAGCACCGCCCAGATGACAGCCGCAGCCGAAGCACTGCGCGATGCCGGATACCGAGTCGACGTCCTCGACCTCTACGCCGACGCATGGGCCCCGGTTCTGGCCCGCGAGGAATACGCGCCGGTGGAAGGCCACTTCAAGCCGCAGGCCGAGCAGATCCGCGCGGTCAAGGACGGGACGCTCGACGCGACCGTCAAGGGCCATCTCGACCGGCTGCTCGCCGCCGATCTGCTCGTGCTGTCGTTCCCGATGTGGTGGTTCTCGCTGCCCGCCATCCTCAAGGGATGGATCGACCGGGTCTTCGTGATGGGCGGAGTCTTCGGCGGGGACCACGGCCTCTTCGACGACGCGGCGCTCGCCGGGAAACGCGCGATGCTGCTGATCACGACCGGCGGGTCGAGTGAGTCGTTCCAGCCCGGTGGCGCCTTCGGCCCGATGGACGACTTCCTCTTCCACATCCACCGCGGCATGCTGCAGTTCGTCGGCTTCCAGGTCCTCGACCCGGTGGTCACGTACGGACCGGCCCGCATGACCGACCAGGAACGAGCAGCGGCACTGGACGAGGTCAAGGCATCTGTCGCACTCACCGCCGCGGACGTCCGCGCCACCGTGGGCTGATGCAGCCAGACGAAGGCCTGTGGTCGACATCGACCATGAGCAGAGGCCTGGGCGAGCATCAGCAGAAGCCTGTGCGAGCAAAGCAGTGAAGACGCACTCCCGAGTACCGCCGACGGCCCAGGTGACCCGCCGAGCCGTCGTCGGCCGAGTCGGACCCGCCGCTACGGGGAAGCGGCGGGCCAGCCAGGCCCATGGCTCGGCACACGCACCGTTCACCGCAGGAGGTGGCTCATGCCCTTCTGTGCTCTTCCAGGTGACCGGCTGTCAGCAGGTGCGGCCCACGCAGTGAGCGCCCTGGATCAAGTGAAGACCGCCCGCATCGCGTTCGCCGGGACCGCCATACCCATCCACCAGGACCCGCGGCTGCAGCAATGCAACCACGGCAAGCTCAACGGCTGCCCCGTGACCGCCTGTGCCCCCGCACGCGCCCGCCGCATCGGCGCTCCCTTCTCCAGCGGCCAGAACTATCGCCAGGTCACCGCGTACAGTGCGGTGAGCAGAGCGTCCAGATCATTCGTCACATATCGATCTGGAACGCCTTGAGCCCTTTTCATCCTCACTCTGAGCTGGCGAAATGAAGGGTGAGGACAGCCTGGACCGGCTGGTGATCTGAGTGGTCGAGCAGCGGAGCTTGCGCAGCACCCGCCAGGACTTCAGGGTGGCTATGGCCTGCTCGACAAGTGCTCGGATCTTCGCGTGGGACCGGTTGACAGCCTGCTGGCCTGCGGAAAGAGTCTCTTAGCGGCCCCAGTAGGGGAGCTGGACCACGCCTCCGGCGCCCCGGTATCCCTTGTCCGCCCAGCACGTGATGCCAGCCTTGGCGAGGGCGTCGATGATGGCGTGCTCACGGGCGGCCCGGACGTCGTGCGACGGCGTGGACGGCGCCGGGCAGCGCCGGTGAAGTCCACAGTAGACGGCCGGACGGATCGGCGAGGACCTGCACGTTCATCCCGTGCTTCTTGTGTTTTCCAGAGCGGAAGGGCCGGTCGGGGGCTATCCGGTCGATCGGTAGCAGGGTCCCGTCCAACAGCACGAACGCCTTCGTGGATGCCGTGCGGATCGACTCGGCCAGCGTGGGGCATGGGCGGCCAAGACCTCGACGGCCTCGGTGAAGTAGCGGTAGGCAGTGGTGGTTCCGATCCCGAACCCTGCCGCGAGCTGGACGTAAGGGTGACCTCACGCAGGTGAGCGAGGGCGAGCAACGCCTGCCGGCCGACACTCAGGCGCCGCCACCGGGTGCCGAACTCATGGCGATGCCTGCGCAGCTTGGCGGACAGGAAGCGAAGGGCAGAGCTGGACACGTCGACCCCGGACGGGGGGGGGACAAGCACACGAAGCCTCTGGTGGAGACGGATTTCTTGGTCGAGAACCCATCTACAGGGGCCTCATTCGCCTATCAGCCCCAACTACCCAACCGCGCCGGCAGGTTGGAAATTCTCACTGCTTCGTTGGGCGCTTAACCACATGAAGGAAACGGAGGGGGATTCGTCACTTGCAAGCGCGCACGACTCCGGATTGAATCTTGGTGGATGTACCTTCCCAGATGGTTTCTGTAAAGTAATTGTGGCATCCCGACTGCATGTCTCCATAGACGGTGAGACTTCCGGTAACGAAATACCAATAGGTGCCGGAGGCGACGGTTTGATCAGGCCAATTGTCAATCACTCTGCGAACTTCGACCCTCAGGTTGATCTTGTTCGTGCAGCCAGTACGTCCGCCCACGCCCATGATTCTTCCAGTAGTGCTGATTACCGGCTCCTTGGCGAACCAGTTGCAACCGGCAGACTCCTTCGCAGATGCTGTCGGCGTAAGAATTGCAGCTGCCACGAACACAGTTGCCAGCATCGAGATGACTCGCTTTATCATAAGCCCCTCCATTTGTGATCCCGGCGGTGAAGGCTAGCAGTGTTTTCCTTCAACTGACCAGGTTGTTTTGCGTCTCCGCTACATGCTTTTTGGACGCGTCCACGACCATCACAAGCTGAGATCTCCACCGAACCCGGTGGTTAAATCAGGGCTTCCGAATTCCAGTCCCGTCGTGGGGTCCGTGTCAGTGGGCTCGCCGAGCGGTTGCGGATCCGGCGCCCGGCTGCCGTGCTCGCCGAACTCCAGGCGAGCGATGCGGGGGACGAGCGGGGGTCCGCGTCCGTGTAGTGCCGCAGAAGGCTCTCGATCTTCGCTGCGACCTGAGAGGAGGAGGAGTCTGTCAGCCCCAACTACCCAACCTCACCGGCAGGTTGGAAGACGCCCCTTAGGACGGTAGGACGGGCTGGGGCCGCGGCGGCAACGCCGCGGCCTCTTCAGCTCAGTTGCCGACAGGCGTCGCTGGTGATGCCTTGCGCCGGCTGACCGGGCATGGAGAGGAAGGGTGAGGGCCGGAGGGCAGCCGGTGAATCAAACGCTCAGCATTGGGCCTCTGCTGGGCGCGGAGTTCCTCGCCGCGGTCGGCAGCGACCTTGCGGAGGTCTTCTCGCCCACGATCGGCCGACAGCTCCTCGATCGGACTCATCGACGAGATCGACCTGCACATCGCGCCGGTGCTTCTCGGCGACGCAATCCGGCTGTTCGACAATCCCGGCGGCTCCCCCATTCAGCTCAGCTGCTCAACGGCGGTGATCGCTCGGCCGCGGTCGACGTGCGGTACCGCCCTGCCGCGGCCACGTGACTGACTCAAGGGCAGGTGTTGTAAGCCGTCGATGAGCGTTGTTCAGGAGGTCGCCGAGGCTCCCCCGGGGTCGACGGACGCCCCTGTCGGAGTCCGAGAACGGGCCCGCGTTAATCGATGGTGTGCGGCCCGCCGGCCCTTGTAGGTTGGCTTCGCGTCCGCGCCTCCGATGCGCTCGGCTGCGGCTACTTCCTTCTGACAACCAAGTGACGCCGCCGCCCCTTTTGATCTCGGCAGGCGGGGGCGTCTTCGCCCGTCGGGCCTTTTGGCCGGGGACGTCCAATCCTTTGAATCCGGGGGGATTCGCTGCCTCGTTACATCCCACGCGTCTCCAAGATGTGGCCCGAGATGCTCGTGACCCCGCACGTTTCGGCGGGCGCCCGCTCCCTGCCCCCACCACGGCTCCATCACGCGCCCGCCAGGCCGGACTTCCGCACCTATGAGGGCGGCACGGCCTTCGTCCGGGAGCCCCGCGAGAAGCTCTTCCTCCTCGCGGTCGGCAACTTCGTCTCCCAGCGGACCTTTTACGAGAGCGGTGAGGAACGGGACGACCGGTACACCCGTCTCGTCGGTGAACTCGCTGTCCAGGACCCCGTGTGGACGGCCGGCCTGCTGCGTTGGCTTCGCGGCGAGGGCAACATGCGCACGGCGTCCCTGGTGGGCGCCGCCGCGTACGTGCGGGCCCGGCTCCAGGCCGGGGTGTCCGCAGGTCCCTCCAACCGGTCCGTGATCGACTCGGTGCTCCAGCGCGCCGACGAGCCCGGCGAGCTGCTCGCCCACTGGATCTCGGCGTACGGGCGGAACGTGCCGCAGCCCGTGAAGCGGGGCATCGCCGACGGAGTACGTCGGCTGTACACGTCTCGGTCCTTGCTCAAGTACGACACCTCGTCCAAGGGATTCCGCTTCGGCGACGTGCTCAACCTGGTGCACGCCTCCCCCGACCCGGACAAGCCCTGGCAGGGCCCGCTCTTCCGGTACGCCCTGGACCGCCGCCACCGCCCGGAGCAGGCGGTTGCGCCGGCCTGCGACCACCTGCTGACAGCTCACCGGGCACTGATGGAAACGCCTGCGGACGAGCGGCGGGCGGTGGTGACCGGGCCGGGCGGCCCCGAGCGGCTGGCCGCGGCGGGCATGACGTGAGAGGCCCTGGCCGGCTGGCTCCACGGACCGATGGACGCCGCCGTCTGGGACGCCGTGATCCCCACGATGGCGCCGATGGCGCTCCTGCGGAACCTGCGGAACTTCGACGAGGCGGGGGTCTCGGGCGAAGTCGCGGCCCGGGTCGCCACACGGCTCGCGGACGCCACCGAGGTCGCCCGGTCCCGGCAGTTCCCCTTCCGCTACCTGGCCGCCCACCAGCACGCGCCGTCGCAGCGCTGGGCGGCAGCGCTGGAACGGGCACTGGGCCACTCCCTGGCCAACGTACCGTCCCTATCAGGCCGGACCCTGATCCTGGTCGACCGGTCCGACTCCATGTTCTGGGACACCGTCTCCGAGCGGTCCAAGCTGACTCGGGCGGACGCGGCGGCCGTGTTCGGCACCGCGCTGGCCCTGCGTGCCGAGCAGGCGGATCTGGTGGAGTTCGGCTGGAGCAGCGCAAAGGTGCGGTTCGAGCCGGGCGAGCCGGTGCTCGAGGTGCTGAAACGGTTCCACAGTCTCGGAGGCACCCACACCACGAAGGCCCTGCGGACCCAATACCGGGGCCACGACCGGGTCCTGATCATCACCGACGAGCAGGCCGCCCCCTACGGCCCCGGCGGACCGGCCGAACCTGTCCCGGCCGACATCCCGGTCTACACGTGGAACCTGGCGGGGTACCGCCCCGCCCACGGCCCCACGGGCCCCCACCGGCATACCTTCGGCGGCCTCACGGACGCCGCGTTCCGGATGGTCGGCCTCATCGAGGCCGGCCGCGAGGCCGCTTGGCCGTGGACCGCTGAACCGGCCTGATCCGAAGGGACACGGCCCAGGAGTCCGCCGGCCACGCCAGCAGGCGGCCCTGCGACCAGCCGCGGCCGGCCAATGGTCTCGGCATGCAGAGCCGACCGCTCGGTGTCGGTCGCGTCGGCGCGACTCCAGCCCTTTCCGCTGACACGCACGCCACCGCCCGGCCGGCCGCCGCTTCATCGAGCCGGTGCAGGAAGCGCAGGCGGCTCTCGAGAGGGACGTGCGACAGCGCCCACGTCATGGTGACCACAGGTGGGGCGTCCGCGGGCACCCCGGCGAAGGCGTCGGGCAACACCTTGACGGCGTCACCTTGCAGCAGCGGAGGGGCTGTCGCCGGCGACGCCTTCTCTGCTGGGAGCCTTGCGGTCCGCTCCGGCTGATCCGGCGCAGGCAGGCGCGCAACCGTCGGGCGTCATCCGCGTCCCCTCCCCACAGGGCAGGGCGCTTCCTGCGGTCGGGCCTGGCATACGGAGGAGGCTAGCCCGGGGGACGACGAAACCGGGCTCCTCACCTGGCACCACAGCGCCGAGAGATCCTCGCCAACTCGCCGACTGCTGCCGCTCCCTGACCGTATGGCGAGCGCTCCAAATTGACCGGGCACCAGTGGCGAATGAGGTCCGTCGGGGTCGGCCCGAAGCCGGCCGCCGCCTTCATCGAGTCCGGCATGCACACCGTCGGCGACCTCGCCGACGTCCCTCAACTGACCCTTCGGCGCCTACTCGCTGCCCGCGCCGGCCAAAGCCTCCGGGAGGGCGCCCAAGGCCGCGACACCCAGAGAGTCGAGCCGGACGGACCGGGCCGCCGGAGCAGCGAAGTTGGCTGTGGGCCAGGGCTGGGTGTTCCGCGAAGGACGTGTTCCCACGCCGGCACCACGGGCCAGCCTTCACCGGCACCATCAGCGCGGCGCCGTCCGGCTGCCGCCACTCCTGACTTCTGCCGACCGGGGAAGGCGTCTTGGCCCCGTGTCGTGCGCCGTGGCCCACGCGGTACGGAAGTCACGCTCACCACTTTCAGGTCATTTCACACCACAGGCACATCGGCCACGCTCTCCACCGGCGCACAGGACGAGATGCCGCTCACCTCCTCAACCGCCCAGACCGCTCACCCAATCAAGCCACTGATTGAATCGGCAATCTGGTCTGAATTTCAGCGATGGCACGCACTTCAGCTCTTCCGTTCTGAGAAATGAGCAACACAGCGGGTACCTCGAGGCATTGAAAACCGCAAGAAGAAGGGAAATACACCATGCGACCAATGACACGATGGGCAATGGCAGGAGTCCTGCTCACCACGGCCCTCGCCGGCCCACTGAGCGCACCCGCCCACAGCGCCCCCACCTCGCCGTACGCTCCCTCTGCCCTGGTCATGACCACCGGCCACGGCGAGAAGGCCGCCACCACAGCACCGGAGCGCGCTGTGACGGTGAACTGCGCGTACACCACCTCGGGGACGCACCCGGATCCGCGTCAAGCCTGTGCGGATCTGGACCGTGTGCGCGGGGACTTCGACCGCTTGGCCACACTCCGCGGAAATGGGACAGGACAGCCCTGCACAAAGGAATACCGCCCCATTGTCGTCACCGTGCAAGGCGTATGGCGCGGTACCCGCGTAAACTACGAGCACACCTTCCCCAACCCTTGCATCAAGGAAACACAAGGGGCTTCGGCATTCGCCTTCTGAGCCACCACGGTCAGTAAGGCTTCTCACCGGCGGGACCTGGTGGTCGAACTGCGACACCGCATCGACCACGTAGGTCCCCCGTCGTGCGTCGGCATGGGAGATCAGCGCGCCAGGTGACACTCCCCCGCCCGCAGCCTCGTGAAGCCAAGCAGCGGGTGCTGCGGCGAGGAGCCGAGGACATCGACGTTTCGAAGCGGCCGCGCAGTTCACCTTGCGAGCCGGGAGCCGCTTCGGCATGCAGTCCCGGCGGCGTGCGGCGTCAGTGCTCGAGCGCCGGAAGGCCGGCCAGGCCGGTGTCGAGCATGACGCGGTCGACCGTCTCGCTCAGGGTGCTGTCGGCACCGATGACTTTCTCGATGCCGCCGGACAGCAGGTCGAGCTCCCGGTACCAGTCACGCTGCCCTCGCTGCCCTTGCCGCCCAGTGAGCCGAGCACCCAAGAAACTGGTGATCCTGGCCTGGGCCCCGCAGATCGTCATCCCGCCGGTCTGTTGTCAAAGAGGGTCCCGCCGCCGGGACCGTACCCGATTCACAGCGACGCGGTCTCAGCTTCGGCCGTCCACGCGAACCCGTCCGGGTCGGTGAACGAGCCGGCACCGCCACCGATCGTGAGCCGGTGCGATCCAGTGCCGTCGGCAGAGACGCCGACGACCTTGGCCAGGGCACCACGCTTGTACAGCGCCAGCTTGACCGGACCGGACCCGGCGGCGAACTCGACGTACTTGCTGCCAAAGCTCTTCGCCACGGCCAGGCCGCGCTCGACGTAGAACCGCTTGCTCGCCTTGACGTCCTCAACACCGAGCAGAAGCACGATTTCGTCGATCTGCCGGGTGGCCGGCCCGGTGTCCCTCTTCGACGACGACGCGACCTGCCAGACCGTCCCGTCCGGGGCCTGTACGACGCCCCCGTAGCCCCACAGCGACTTGCTGGCGGGCTTCACCACCGTGGCGCCGGCGTCCACGGCTGCGTCTATGAGGGCGTTGACGTTGGCCGGCTGGGACACCACGAGCGACAGCGTGAACCCACGGAAGCCGGTTGTCGGTGTCTGTGAGGCCCGCAGGTGTATCTGACTGTCCAGGCGGAAGGCGGTGGTGTAGAAGCGGTTGGCGGCGGCGGGATCGGCCACCTCAAGGGTGACGGATGCGATGGAAGTCATGCCGATGACGCTAGCTACGCCTCCGAGACCTGCGCTTCTCGATTCCTGACCAGAACAAGACCCCCAGCACAGTCCTGTCGTCGCCGAGCACCGTGGTGCGCATGCTTCGCGAGCCCAGCGGCCGCGTCCGGCCGGGACACCCACGATCGTCCGAGAGTTGCCGTCCATCGCAGGGTGGGTGCTCGCGTGCGGGGCCAACGTCGCCCGGGAGAGGCCCCTCCCCGGCTGTGACAGTTGCCCGCGGTCTCGTGCTGTGCCCCCGCTGCGCCCCCTGGTCGGGGCCCCTCGTCCACTCCGGGAACCAAGATCGATTGTCAGTGGTGGGTGAGAACATCGAGGCGTCGAGTCGGAAAGAGGGGGAGCTGCCATGACCGGAAGCCAGAACTACATCAATCACGTTGCCCTTGTCCTGGATGCCAGTTCGTCCATGTCGCACCTGAGCCGCAAGGCCGTCGAAGTCGCCGACCAGCAGATTGCCTATCTGGCCCGCCGATCGCAGGAGCTGGACCAGGAAACCCGCGTCACGGTCTACGTCTTCGCGGACAAGGTGGAGTGCGTCATCTACGACAAGGACGTGCTGCGGATGCCGTCCCTGAAGCAGTTGTACCGGGTCGGTGGAATGACGGCCCTGCTGGCGGCCACGCTCAAATCCCAGCGGGAGCTGGCTCAGACAGCCCAACTGTACGGAGACCACAGCTTCCTGACGTTCGTCCTCACCGACGGGCAGGAGAACGCAAGTCATCGCTGCCCGGATGCCCCTGACCGGGACCCGCGTGAACTGGTCCAGGCCGTGGCCAAGATGATCGAGACACAGGAGGACAACTGGACGCTGGCCGTCCTTGTGCCGGACCAGATGGGCAAGCGCGAGGCCATGCAGTGCGGGTTCCCGAAGGACAACATCGCCATCTGGGACGCCACGAGCACACAGGGTCTGGAGGAGGCCGGGCAGGTCATCCAGCAAGCCACCGAGAAGTTCCTGGTGGGCCGCGCCCAGGGCATCCGCGGATCACGGGCGGTGTTCTCCACAGGTGCAGAGGCGGTGAACAAGGACACCATCAAGGCAGCCGGCCTCACCCCGGTGGATCCGTCCAAGTACCAGCTGATCCCCGTGGCTCGTGACGCGGCGATCCGGGACTGGGTCGTCGAATGCGGGCACACCTACCGTACCGGTGGCGCGTTCTACCAGCTGAGCAAGTCAGAGAAGATACAGGCGCGGAAGCAGATCGCGGTGCTGGAGAAGAAGACGGACCGGGTCTACACAGGGCCCGAGGCCCGAGCCCTGCTCGGCCTGCCAGACGTGGAAGTCCGCGTCAAGCCGGACCACAACGACGACTTCACGATCTTCGTGCAGAGCACCAGCGTGAACCGGAAGCTCGTACCGAACACTCGGCTGCTGCTCATGCCCTGACGCCCCGTAAACCCCGGCGGGTCCCGGGTACTTCACCGTCCCGGCCCCCACCAGCGACAGAGTCGGCGGCTGCGGGCGCGGCGCAGGCGTGCATGTTGCTGAGACCGCCGCCGCCTTCACGCCGATCGCTCTAACCTCGATCTTCCACGAGGGCGCCTCGGCTTACTCGGTACCTACAGCCTTCCAGCCCTTCGCGACGGCCCGTCGGTTCTCCGACGGGCCGTTTCGGCTGCCGGGCCTGGCGATGGCGTGTCAGTGGCCCGGCTGTCGCATCGAGTGAGCGCCGGGTTCCCCGGCTCCGGTCCCCTGGTGCTGCTCGTGGAGACTGGAAGTTCCAGGTCAGCCGGTGTCCGTGGAAGGTCCCGCGCGCCAGCCGCGACGTCCGGCCACGCGAACCCGCCCGCGACTTGCCAGAACGCAGGATGGAAGATCCCGGCGGCGGTCGCTCCGCGTCCAGCATCACCGCAGGCCACGGGCTCGATCTACGACTGTAGGACCAGCGTCTCCGCGCTGACCTCGGCGAGACCGCCGGAGGACTCGTGCGGCGCGCCGTGTCTTTGGTGAGCCAGCGTCAGAGACATGGCCCTGAAGGTCATGCAGGCTGATGATCTCGCCTCAGGCGACAGCTCCCACGTGCAGGATGTGAAGGGGGCCCGCACCGCCACCGAGCCCCGTCGACCGCGCCCGGACAGGCTTCACAACGTCGTCTGATCACCTCAACGCACGGCATCGGAGTCTTGGGACGTGCAGGTCCCGCCGAGACCGGGCCGCATCGGTTGATCAGGGTGGTGCTTGCCGGATCAGGGGCGTACGTCGACGTAGTCGCCGGTGGCCTTGGCTGGGCCAGTGGTGGTGGTACCGGTGAAGGTCCAGCGCCAGTAGCCGTCCTTGACCGCCTTCACTGTGGTGCGAAGGGTGCCGGTGTTGCTGGTGTTCACGGTGGCCACCGTGGTGTAAGTGCTGCTGGCCTTCGGGCGGAACTGCAGTTTCACGGCCTGGCCCGCGTATCCCGCATACCGGTAGGTGTCCCAGTTGGCCCGCACCAGCTTGCCGGTGATGGTGATGCGAGCGCCCTTGGCCACCGGTTCCGGTGAGGCGTTGACCGTGAGCCGTGCGGCACGCTTGAGGCCGAACGACCCCACGCCGGGGGCGAAAACGGAATCGCCGTCGTTGGCGTCGACCAGGGCGTCGACCGACCATGTTCCCGCGTTGGCGTTGGCCAGGTCCACCGGATCGTCGCTGCCCGGGGCAGGGTGGGCGTTGACGGTGAACACCGTCGTGCATGCCGTCGCGGTCTCGCAGAACACGTCGGTGGTGTAAAAACCGCCGTGCGGCCCCTTGAGATCCACATCGGCGAACGACAGGCCGGAGTCATCCGCCCCGGTCAACGTGACCGGGAAAACCACGCTGTTCGTGATGCCCACGATGACGTCATGTGCGGCGTTGACGATGGCGCCGCTGACCATCGGGTCGCTGGCCGCGGTGTCGGACACGGCATCGGCTGAGGCTCCGACACCCACCAGCAGAACGGCGACAGCACCCACCACGACACCGCGGCTTGCGGCCCAACCGACAGGCGTGCGCCGTGGGGCACCTGCGGCGGAAATAGGCGGGGCGATGGCGCGCCCGCCGCTGTGTCTGACGCTGGATGGTGCGGCGAAGCGGCTCATGAGTCCTCCCAGGGATGACGGGGCGTTGCCGCCAACCACCCCCACAAGTAAAGGCAGTTGGTGGCGTGCACCGGAGACGGATGCGTGGCATTCCCTACGACTGCCGAAACGGGCCGATCGTTGCCCGCGGCGCGGCGGGAAAACGACCCGGCGCCCGCCACCGGAGTCGGGCAGTAGCCGGACAAGGCGAGCGGAGCAGCGCCGCTTCACGGATGACAAGGCAACGGCGGCGCAGAATCCCCGCTGGGAGCTGGCCGGCGGCTGGGCCGCGTGTGAGGCGGCCGCGCCGGGGCATCCGGAGTGCCGGGAGGTCTCCATGGACACGAGGGCGTTGGCATGGACCGGGCGGCTCCGGGCGCGGCGGGCGACGGGTTCGGTCACGGAGGGGGCGGCGCGGGCGGGCCTCGCCGCCCGGGGTGTGATCTATCTGCTCGTCGGTGCGCTTGCCCTGCAGATCGCCTTCGGCGACACGAACGCGCAAGCCGACCGAGGCGGGGCTTTGGCGGAAGTGTCACAGAAGCCGTTCGGCGCGGTACTGCTGTGGGCGCTGGGCATCGGACTCGTCGGTATGGCCCTGTGGCGACTGTCCGAGGCGTTCTTCGGCTCCGTCGGGCAGGACGGCCGCAGCGCGCGCAAGAGGCTGCTGGCGACCGTCCGCTTCACGTTCTACGTCTTCGCCGCCTATTCCGTGCTGTCGTTCGCCGCGAGTCGTGACCAGGGCAGCGGCGGATCCAGCGACCAGCAGTCCCGGGATGCCACCGCCAGGGCGATGGAGATTCCCGCCGGCCAGTGGCTGGTCGGCGCGGTCGGGATCGCCGTCGTCGTAGCCGGTGGCTGGGTCGGCGTACGGGCGGTCCTGCGCAAGTACCACGACAAGCTCAGGCTCGGTCAGATGAGCCGACGGACCCTCCAGCTGGTGGACGTCACCGGAGTGGCCGGCGGCGCCGCCCGCGGGCTGGTGTTCGCCGTGGCCGGCGTGTTCGCCGTCCGCGCGGCCATCGACTACGAACCCGACCAGGCCAAGGGACTGGACGACACCCTGCGCACCTTCGCCGAGACCCCGCTCGGCCCCTGGCTGCTGGTCTGCGTCGCGGCCGGCCTGGTGCTGTTCGGTGTGTTTTCCTTCGCCATGGCACGCTGGCGGCGGGTCTGAGCGGCGCCCTGCGCGCACCACGAACCGGATGAGCGATTCCGAGATTCCGCCCGACGACGACCAGTCCCGCGGCCGTCAACGATCCGGTCGGCCGGCGGGCGGTACCGGAGCAGGCAACGCAGCCGCACCTCGGTGTCTCGTCCCCGGCCGCCAGGCCAATGGCCGCAAGGCCCCGGCCCTTCCATGTCCCAGGCGGCACACCGGCCTTCCCGCGCGCGTGCATCTCCACCGCCGCGGTTGAAAAAAGGGGCGCCTGGACAAACAAGGATGCTCGCCGGCCGCAGGCATCGTACGGTAGAGCCGTTCAGGTGCGCAGGTTGCGGCTACTTCGCCTCTCAAGCGGGTAACGCGGGTTCGAATCCCGCCACCGGCATACCGGCCGGTGTCGTCCAGCGGCCCAGGACGCCTACAGTGCGCCGCCGCCGATCTCGATCTCTGAACACCTACTCACGAGCCGTCCGCCACGAGGCCCCGGCGGGCGGCTTCGTCATGCCCTTGAAGTCGCGCAGGCTGAGGGCCTTCGTCACACTGTCGACGAGTCCCTCGTCCGCGGTGTCCCGGCCATCCGCTGCCGCTGCGGATCGCGTCGCCGACGGCCCGCCAAACTCCATGGCGACAAGGGGTACGACGCGCTGCCGGCGTCTGGCCGGACAACCCGGATCATGCGGCTCCAAGAAACCCTGGGTCGGCACCGTCGAACTGCAGACACATGTCGCGGCTCAGGCCCAGGAGTTCCGTCATCGGCACCGCGCGACGGCTGGTAGCCGGCAGATCCTGGCGGGCCTCGGCCGACCACAGCGGCGGGAAGAACGACAGTCCCTGCCGGCCATTCAGCGCGGAGACTTCACTGCGCCAGCCGTCCCACCGCAGCCCCTCGTAGAACTCCTGGAGCCCTCCGGCGAGAATCCAGGACAGCCAGGCCGAGTGGCCGGCGCCCAGGGCCTCCCAGCCAAGGGCATCGGGGGCGAAGTAGACGACCTCGCCCGGGTCGCCGGGCCGACCGGCCTCACCTGGGTTGCTCCCGTTGAGGGCGAAGACCCCGCCCAGTACATCGTGCGCAACCACGAGACCGGCATCCGGCCGCCATGCGGGATCGAATGTGGAGGGCATCGAGTTGATCACGGCCAGGCCGGGCGGGCCTTCGAGCCCGCTGCTACTCGGACTTCCGAAGATCTGCAACCATCCGCTGTCCACGAGCAGACCGCCACAGTTCAGTACGATGCCACCCAAATATGATCGTGCGGAGACCTGTAGTTGCAGCAGGGAGGCGCGGCCTATCCCCGCATCGCCGGGCAGCACTTCAACTGGTACGTCAGAGCCGGACAGCTCCTGTAGGAGGAGCGGCCAGGCTGGATCGTCGACGTTGATCAGCTCGTTGACCTCGCGCATCTTTGCATCGTCGCACCAGCCCCAGCGGCTCAGTCCGCCGGGGCATCGGTACTTCTATCGACCAATCGACATGCCTCTTTGCACTTGGCTGAGCTGGCTGCGTTGAATCCCCAATCAGGGAAGTCGGTAGCGGTGCGGCCGCCAACTCGACGAGGGCGCCGTCTCCCGGAGATATGAGATCGGCGCGGCCAGTCGGTGGAGCTGGCCGAGGCGTGGCTCGTGCTGATCGCGGGCTGTTCCGCCCATACATGCGGGCAATCCGGTGTTCGTCAGGGAACGGTTGACAATCGCCCGCTGGGCCGAGCACGTGCGCTGGCGCGGCCGACGCGGCATCAGGCGTTGGCGTACCGGAGATGCTGGCCTTGATGGGCTCGAGTTCGCGTGCCTCGGAAGTCCGCTGGACGTCGCGACGGGGGTGTAGAGGCTTCCAGACGCAGGGCCGCCTCGTCGGTGAGGTCGAGGTCGAGGGAGTGCGACGGCGTCGGCGTCGTCGAACTGGTAGCGGGTCCTGCCGGAGTTCACTGCGTCGTGCAGGGCCTGAAGGGTTTCTGAACCTGTTCCCGTTCCTTCGATACAACCGAACACGTGGCTGGCGTGTCTCAGATCCCGCAACGCGCGTAAATGCCACACATGGGCTCCCAGAGCCCAGGGGGAACCGAGTTGAGAAACCTGACAAGAGTTGCGCTCGCCTGCCTGATCGGGGCGGGGATGGTCGTCACCGCCGGCGGTGCCGTGCAGGCCGCTCCGGCGTCGGAAGGCGGATCCAAGCCGGTCAAGACGGTCGAGAAGGGCTACGCCCTGTCCTGCACCGGGCAGTCCGGGAGCGTCACCGTCGCGGTGGACCTCTACCAGAACTCGGCGTTCGGCTCGCACGCCGGTCTGTCGGTCGAGACGGCGGACGGGGAGTTCGGCGGCGGTTACGGGCCGGAGGAGACCACGCTGTTCTCCAACGGGATGATCACGGCCGATATCCCCGTCAGGAAGCTGGACGACACCGCCGAGCCGGTGGGCGATGCGGTCATCAGCGGCACCTACGTGGCCGCGGCCCGGCCGAAGCCGGTGCATGAGGTCATCGAGGACCCGGCGGGGCACTACGTGATCACCAAGGGCACCAACACACAGCTCCGGACGGTGGCCACAGTGGAGGTGCTCGGTGTGAGGGTCCCGCTGTCCTGCTCCACCGCTTTCGCGTTCAACCTCACAGTGTGGCGGCTGACTCCTGGTCAGGAGTGACGCGCGGCTGTGCAGAACCGGCCGCCGGTGTACCGGCGGCCGGCTACGGGCATGGACTGCCGGACAGAGGAAGAGGGGGCGCCGCGACGCGGCATCCGTGCCGTCATCTCGCAGCCCTCCGACAGGGTCGGACACCGCCTCGGGCGGCGCGGTCTTGCGGAATGGCTTCCCGAGTCCACCGGTGTAGGTCATGGACGGGACGTCTCATCTCGGCTTACCGTGCCTCCGCGCGCGATCTTCCGCGGGCCGTTTTCCGTCTTCTTGCCCGTGGGGGGCCACCGTCATGTCCGCATCCAATGATCTGCGTCCGCGTCCTTTGCTGCCCGCAGGTGTACCGCGCTCGTCACGCGGCCTCCTGGCCGCTGTTTCAGCGCTGCTCGCAGTCGTCGCCCTGGGCGATCTGTTCGCCGTGTTCGCCGGAGCCCGGATCCACATGCTGATTGACGGGGACGACGCCTTCGCCACCGCTCCCCAGCAGGAACTGGACGCTGCGTACTCGCTGTACGAAACGGCCGGGAACCTTCAGGCCATGACGTACGTGCCCTGCGCGGTCCTCTTCGTCATCTGGTTCTTCCTGATGCGCCGCAACACCGGGCTGCTGGCGCCCGACCGGTTCCGCAACGGGCCCGGCTGGGCCATCGCAGCCTGGGTCATCCCACTGGCGAACTTCTGGATGCCGTACCGCATCGCCGTCGACATGTGGGGGGCGAGCACACCACTGCCGGATGACGACGAACCGCACCGGACGTCGATCTGGCCGGTGAACCTGTGGTGGGGCCTGTTCGTCTTCAGCGCCCTGTTCGGCCGGTACGCCGCGTCCCGCTACGACGATGCCGAGACACTCGCGCAGGTCCAGGACGCCGTGGCTCAGTACATGGCGGCCGACATTCTCGACCTTGCCGCCGCCGCGGCCGCGGTGTACTTCGCGGTCCGGCTGACGACCATGCAGCGGCTGAAGGCATCTCAAGGGCCGTACCGGAAAGCAGATCTGGGATGACCAGGCGCGGCTAGGACCACGCAGGCACGCGGACCCTCGTGCGCCGTACGCGACAGGAGACGCCGGCATCCGCACCACCTCAACGGCATCTCCTGTCGCCGCTTCCGGACTTGCGGACAGAAGCTGACCGCAAGTCTCCCTACGGTCGTGCCATGACACAGACGCAGAAGATTCTTGTCACGGGCGCCACCGGAACCGTCGGCCGCCAGGTCGTAACCGAACTACTCGCCCGCGGGCACGAGGTCCGCGCCCTCACCCGGGATGCGGCGAGCGCCGACCTCCCGGCCGACGCCGAGGTCGTCCAGGGCGACCTGACCCGACCCGACAGCCTCGTCCCGGCCCTGGAAGGCGTCACCGGGCTTCACCTGATCACCTTCGGCGGGGCCTATTTCGCCCCTCTGGAGACCGGTCCGCGCATCCTGGAGCTGGCCTTTGCGGCCGGCGTGCGCCGGGTCACCGTGCTGCACGGCGGCGGGCCGTCGCTGCTGGAGGACGCCGTGCGTGCCGAGGAGGGTGTGGCCTGGACCGTACTCATGCCGGTCGAGTTCATGGCCAACGCCCTGGAGTGGGCGGAGCAGATCGTCGCCTCGGACGAGGTCCGCGAGCCGTTCGTCTCCCGGCTGAGCGCCATGGTCCACGAGGGCGACATCGGCTCCGTCGCCGCGGTCGCGCTCACCGAGGAGGGGCACGGAGGCCAGGAGTACGTGATTACCGGACCTGAACTCCTCACCGTCGCCGACAAGGTGGCCACGATCGCCACTGCCCGTGGCCGGGAGATCGCCCTCGTCGAGCTGACCGAGGAACAGGCCGTGGCGCAGTGGCGGGCGGCGGGCCATCCGGAGGACGTCATCGGCTTCCTTCTCGAGGCGTACGGCAACACCCCGGAGGTGGGCCGTACGGTCGTCGACACCGTCGAGAAGGTCACCGGCCGCCCGGCCCGCACCTTCAGCCAGTGGGCCGCGGAGCACGCGGACGCCTTCACGGCACACTCCCCCGTGATCACGGCATAGCAAGGATCGGCGCGCTCATCGGCGTGACCACCCCCTCCACGTACACCCCGTACGACAAGGGCGTGGCCCCGAAGACCACAACCACCCAGCCGCTGTCCGCCGGCACCCGGACGCTTCCGCGCCTGCGCCTCGAACCGCTGCCGATCACGGCCACGAGGTAGCGCTCACGCGCAGTCGTACGTGAAGTGAGAGACGGCCGCCGGGTGGCTCGGGGACACGATGCGCAGTTCGGCCCGTGCCATGTGGTGGCCCTTGCCCTGGAAGGTCCAGAGCAGGTGCAGACGCGCCTGCTTCTGGTCCTGGGCCACCTCTTCGCGCAGGACACCCGAGGTGGTGCCGTCGCTGCGGATCCAGCGGTAGGAGAGCGTGCCCGGCCGGCCGTTGGTGGTGACGACGGCGACGATGTCTGCGGTGGCGTCGCACGTCAGCACGGTCGGCTGAGCCGTGACCGTCACCGTCCGCACGTCGAGGGACGGGCCGAGCCGCTGCCAGGCGAGGAACGCGAGCACACAGCTCAGCACCAGTGCGGGCAGCGCGTGTCTGCGCAGCCGCCGGCGCGGGGCCGGGGGCGTGGAGGGTGGCAGTACGGCGGGCAGCGTCCGGTGGGTGCGGTGCGTGACGGCGGCGGTCACCCCCGGGCCGAAGCGCAGCACGGTGCCCTCGACGCGATCCGGCACCGTCGCCGGCATTGGCGTCGGCGTCGGCGTCGGCGGTTCGACGAGGGTCGTGTCCGGCTCCGGGCGCTGGATCCAGTGGCTGGCCAGGGCGGTAGCGCTGTACTCGGCGTCCTCGTGCCCGGTGTCGCCGTGCTCGGAGTGGTCGTTCTGCGCGGTCATCTGATGTCACACTGCCTGGTCAGGAGTTGCTGTGAGGCGCCGCCGTCGGAGGAGGCCGGTGTGGTCGTGATCTGCACCGCCCAGTAGCAGCCGCGGTTGAGGAAGGTGTGGTCGGCGGTCAGGGCGTACTCGGTGGCGCCGCTGCGTTGGAACGTCTGGGTGGCGCCGTCCGGCGTGCCGAGCTGTCCCGCGGTGTTGCTCGTGAACCAGGCCACCGTGATGGTGACCGGCCCGGTGCCGTCCGTGGTGATGCCCAGGGTCGCCGTGGCGGTGGTCGGTCCCGTCTGCTGGAAGTCGGTCACGGCGACGTCCTTGACCGTGGTGGGGGGCGGGGCGTCGGTCGTCGGCGGTGCCTCGGTGGTCGGGGCCGTCGGGGTCGTCCCGCCGGGCGGTGTCGTCTCCGGGTCCGGGTTCGGAGCCGTGGTGCCGGGCGCCGGCGGCTCGTCGGCGGTGGTGCTGGCGGAGGGAGAGGACGACTGGCCGGGTGACGTGGTGGGCGTCGGGGACGAGGACGGCGACGCGGAAGCCGGAGCGGTGGGTCCCGTGGGTGCTCCGCCGGGCTGGGCGCTGGTGGTGGCCAGGGCCTGTGCCGCTTGCTGGGGGTCCGCTGCCGGGGTGTGCCGGATGCCGTACGTCAGGAGAATGCCCAGGAGTACGGCCGCCGCGGACACGAGCGCCCCCGTCCTGCTGGGCCGCCATGATCCCGCCCAGTCGTGGTCCGGGTCGGGGCCTCGCCCACCGCCCGGATCCCGGTCCGCGTCCGGCCGCAGAACCGTACGCGCCGTGTCCACGGTCGTCCGCGGAGCGTTCCGCGCCGACGGCAGCAGCAGCGGCAGCAGGGCCACCAGCGCGGCGAGCCGGCCGCGGCCGCGTTCCTCCCAGGCGGGCCCGTAGGCGGCGCCGGCGGCCGCGTCCAGCTCCGCGACGAACTCCTCGGCGTGCGCGGGTCGTTCCTGCGGGTCCTTGGCCAGACCGCGCCGCACCAGTTCCCGCACGGAGTCGGGGACCTCCTCGGCGGGGACCGGTGCCTCGACGTGCTGCAGCGCGAGTTCGACGAGATGGTCACCGGTGTACGGCTTGCGGCCGGTCAGGCACTCGAAGAACGTGGCCGTGGCCGCATACACGTCGGCGGCGGGCGAGGCGGGGGCGCCGGTCCACTGTTCGGGGGCCATGTAGGCGGGGGTTCCGGCCACACCGACGCTGGTGCCGGCGTCCACCGCGATCCCGAAGTCGACGAGCTTGGACGCTCCGTCCGGCTCGACCAGCACGTTCTCCGGCTTGTAGTCGCGGTGGACGACACCGACGCGGTGCGCGTCGGCCAGGCCGAGCAGCGACCCCTTGAGGATCACGAGCGCGGCTTCCGGTTCCAGCGGCCCCTGACGGGCCAGCAGGGCCCGCAGCGAGACGCCGTCCACCAGTTCCATCACGATGGCGGCGCCGTCCGGGCTCTCGACGTACTCGTAGAAGACGGCGACGTGCGGGCTCTCCAGGCCGCCGAGCAGCCGTGCCTCCGCCCTGAAGTCGTGCACGAAGCCGGGCCGGTCGCGCAGTGCCTCGCTGAGGTACTTCACCGCGACCGGCACACCGGTCTCCTCGTGCACGGCCAGGACGACCCGCCCGCTCGCCCCGGACCCGAGCTCCAGCGTCTCGCTGTACCCGGGCACCGCCCATGTGTTCATGCGTCCCCCAAGGCCGCCCCGCCCCGGGCTCCCCCCGGAGCTCGGGCCACGCGCTGAGAGACACATTTTCGGCCACCGCGGTTGCGGGGGAAGGGGCTTCGCCGAATCGCCCTTGGACACGGTCCGGGGACATGTGAAGCCCGGACGAGAAGGCCCAGGCCTCCGACCTGGGCCTTCTCGGTACGCCGGTTGATCAGCTGTCGGTCGCGGGTGTCACGTCGGTCACCCTCCAGCGCTGGTTGGAGCCGGAGTTCGGCCACCACACGCCGACCTTGGCGCCGTCGCTCGTGGACTGGCCGGCGACGTCCGCGAGCCGGCCGGTGCCGGCGTTGACGAGGGTCCAGGTGCCGTCGCCGGTCGTCGACATGATCCACTGGGCGGCGCTGTCGGCGCGGCCCTCGGCGGGCTCGGCCACCAGGGCGCCGTCGCGGATCGCCAGGCGCTTGCCCTCCTCGGAGGCCCCGTCGGCGGTGAGCACGTAGCGCGCTCGGTTGCCGGTGGTGTGGCCGACACGGTCCAGGGTCCAGTGCCGGCCGCTCGGGTCGGCCGCGTCGGCGGTCTTGATGACGAGGCCGGTGCCGTCGGCGCCGATGGTGAGGTCCTTGCCGCTCTGGACGCCGGTCAGGCGGTAGCTGTGGCCCTCCTGCAGTTCGGCCGCGTCCTTGGCGACGCCGGACACTCCCTTGACCAGGAATGAGGTCACGGACTGGGCGGGGACGGTGATCGTGGCCTGCTTGCCGGTGACCCGGACGGGCTGCTGCTTCACCAGCTTGCCGTCGGCGTCGGTGACGACCGGGGTGACGGTGGCACGGGAGGAGACGTGGCCGAACTTCGACAGGTCCAGGGTGACGTCGCGGGCCGCGGTGGTGCTGTTGACGTGGACGACCGTGGCCTTGTCGCCCTTGCGGGAGACCGCCGCCGTGCTGGAGGTGTCGTCCGTCTTGATCAGCCGGTCACCGGGCTTGATGTAGTGGGTGAAGTTGCGGGCGGTGTCGAACTTGGTGTTGGTGTAGATCGGGCAGGTTTCGAGGGTGTCCTTCGAGGTGCAGCTGAAGGGGATCTGGATCTCGCCCCAGTTGCCGCCCTTGGCGGACTCACCGCCCGGCTTCATGTTGTCGTAGTCCTCGACGGGCTGCCAGAACACCCAGGCCTTGGGCTCCAGTTCACGCAGGTCGTCCACCATGCGCTGGGCGAGGCCCAGCCCGGGGCGCATGTCCGTGAAGCTCTGGCCGTCGCCCCAGTCGCCCTCGACCTCGCTCATCCACAGCGGCTTGTCGGCCGCCTTGGCCAGGTCGCGTACGGTGGTGCGCTGGCTGGTGCCGTAGGTGTGGACGTTCATCTGGCCGACGAGGTCGCGCACGTCCTGGGGGTAGGAGTTCCAGTTCGTGGCGAAGGTGCCCGGGTTGGTCTCGTCCATCGCGGAGATCTCCGCGTTCGTACGGGACTTCTCGAGGGCCGGGCCGAGCGCCTTGATCACCTTCTGCTGGAGCTCGGGGCCGATGTGGGCGCCCTCCTGACGGCCACCGGTCGGCCGGCCGTCCGCGCCGAGCTTGGTCCCCCAGTAGTTGGTGTTGGGCTCGTTGAACGGGTCCAGGGTGTCGACCTTGATGCCGTGCGCCTTCTCCAGCCGCTCGGTGGCACCCACCAGGTAGGCGGCGAAGTCGTCGACGGACTCCTCTTTGAGCTGGTCCTTCGACGAGTCGAAACCGCCGGAGACGTAGCCGCTGACGGTCATGAACCACGGCGGGGAGTTGCTGAACGTCTCCCAGTGGGTGATGTCCTTTTTGATGCGGTCCACCCACCAGCGCTGGGTGGCGTCGGCGTTGTTGTTCCAGTCGGCGGGGTCGTCGGCGCTCCACCAGTCGACATCCTCGCGGGTGGTGCCCGCCGGGGCCTTCCACCAGCCCTCGACGGCTCCGCCGGCTCGCAGGTAGTCCTTGACGTCCGGGGCGTTGCCGCCGCCGATGTTGTAGCGGGCGATGTTCAGGGCGAGGCCGTCGTCGCCGAAGAGGAGCTTGGCCAGCTTCTCCCGTATCGCGGGCGGGTAGTCGCCGGTGGCGTTGGCGAACCAGACCAGGCTGGTGCCCCAGCCCTCGAAGCTCTCCCCCTTGTAGGAGGGGTCGGGCCGGACGGTGACCGACGCGTTGGCGCTCGCCGTATCGGCGAAGGCGGCCGGCAGTGAGGTGGTGGTCAGGACGGTCCCGGTCGCGAGGGCGGTGATGCCGATGGCCCCGAGGAGCCGTCTCGTGCGCGTGCGGTGTGCCATCTGGAGTACTCCAACTCTTCTGTGTGCCACGTCCCGGCGAGACACAGAGATCGGGGCCGCGTTGTGCGGTGCGGTTCGGTGCGTTCGATGCGCTCTCGTAGGGCTGGGTGCGGGGCGATGTTTACGTAAACATGTGCTGGCGGGATGTCTACACCGCCCGGATCTCGGGGGTCAAGGAGTCGTTCCGCACCGGAAGTTGCTGCGTCGAGGGATTGGGGAGACAAGGGGGACACAGCGGACGGTGCGGGCATGTCGGTGGAAGCGCGTCGTCTGGGGCCGCGGCGGGCTTCTGCGGCCTACGCCGGCAACCGGCCGCCTGGCGGGACGAAATCGTCATCGTCGAATACACCAGCGGTCCGGACGAGCCCAAAGCTCCTGCAGCCACTGGACAGCCCCCGGATGCAGCACCCCGCCTCGGTCCGGCCGGCTCGCCCACCGACACGTCCTGGCCGAACGGCCGTTAGGTCCCCTGCGGGGCATGGTCCGGCTGCGGGCACGCCGGCGCTCGGGCGACCGTAGGCACTCCTCCCGCCGGACGACTGCCGGTCGCACTCGACGACCTCGACCGAGGATGCCCGCGCCGTCGGCTTCACTCAGGCCTCCGGTTCCTCCGGCGTCGCCGGCGGCTCGGCAGGGGTCGGCGCGGGCGGGTGGAAGAGGACGGCCCGGGCCACGGGTGGGGCGAAGAGGGCGGTGACGGGCGCGGAGAGGGTCAGTACGGAGCGGAAGGCGCCGCCCACGACGGGGTCGCCGGGGTAGCGCTCCTGGACGCGCTGCAGGTACCAGTCGGCAGCGCGGTCCGCGGGCCCGCCGTTGACCGCGTTGCCGACCGCGCCCGGCATCTTGCGGTCCGCTCCGGCGGAGATGTCCCATGCCTGCCGGGACGCCGCAAGCAGGGCCCGCTGTACGCGGCGCGTGGTGGGGATCCGGCTCGGATCCGCGAGTGCATCGCGCAGCGCGACCGCGCTCATCGCGGCGATGGCCATGCCCTGCCCGTAGATCGGGTTGAAGGTGCACAGGGCGTCGCCGGTGGCGAGGAATCCGGCCGGGCTGCGGCCGGGCTGGTCGTAGCGGCGGCGGACATTGGCGGTCCGCCGGTAGCCGAAGGCCGGCGAGAGCGGTTCTGCCTCGTCCAGCCACTGGTGCAGGAGTGGATGCGGCAGCCTCTTGGTGTACGTCACGAACTCGTCGTCGTCCGTGGGCGGTTCGTCGCCGCGCAGCCCCGAGACGATGACCAGGTGGCTGCCGTCCTCCAGCGGCAGCGCACCGCCTGCGTGGACCTGGTCGGGGCTCGGGTAGACGTAGTAGCCGAGGGTGTCACCGTCGAGGACGCCGCTCTTGCCGCGGTAGACGCGCGAGGCGTACGCAAGCCCGGTGTCGATGGTCTCCTCGTGCGGGGCCTCGGCCCCGATCGCCGTCAGCCACTGTGGAGCTTTCGTGCCGCTGCCGGAGGCGTCGACGACCAGGTCGGCCTCGAGGGCCCGCTCCTCCCCGCGGGCGTCGCCGGAGCGTTCCCGCAGCAGCACGCCCCGTACGCGCGAGGCGTCGCCGAGGAGCCCGACGACATCGGTTCCCTCCACCACACTGATCACAGGGTTGGCCAGAACCCGCCGCCGCACCAGCTCCTCGAGCTGCGCGCGTGAGCCGGTGTAGATGTGCGTCGATGCGGGCAACCGGCGCAACCAGCGACCGCTCTGCCACAGCACCATGTCCGACGGCATGCCCACCCGCGGCGCCCCCGCCGCCCGCAGCTCCGCCACGAAGCCCGGCAGCAGTGACTCCAGGGCCACCTGCCCGCCCTCCAGCAGCACATGCGGATGCCGGCCCTGCGGCACCCCGGGCCGCGGACTCGTCCCGTCCGGGAACCGGTCGCGCTCCACGACGGTCACCCGGTCGGCGTACCCGGCGAGAACGTGCGCCGCGAGCATCCCCGCGAGGCTCCCGCCCACGACGACCGCATGCCGCCCACCCCGGCCACCGCGCACGCCCCAACCGCCCGTCTTCCCGGCAGAGTTCACCCGATCGCTCCCCTGATCGCCACGTCACGACAAGGCACCAGTATCCGGCCTCGCAGGACAGGTTGACCTCGTTCCAGCCCTTTTGCGCCTCCCCGAATACATCCGCCCGCCCCCGGCCGTCCGCGCGTTGTGCAGCTCACGCCCACAACGCAGGGTGGCCGCTCGGCCCAGCGGTCACGGATCCAGCAGACCGCCGCTGTTGGGCTCTCTCCGAGTCGTCAACTACGGCCATTGGTCGGCAGATTGCGTCGGCCGGCCCGTGTAGTGTCCGGTTGCGTGCTGGCTGAACGACGACACCAACTCATCCTGCAGGCCCTGCGCTCGGGCGGCACCGCCTCCGTGACCGACCTCGCCGAGCAGCTTGATGCCAGTGCGGCGACCATCCGCCGTGACCTCCTCAAGCTCGAGGCGGACGGGCTGCTCACGCGGGTGCATGGCGGAGCGGTCATCGAAGAGGATCAGCCGTCCTTCGACGAGGCCGCCGCGGTCCGAGTGGGCCGGAAGGACGCGATTGCCACCCGAGCGGCCACGATGATCGAGGACGGTCAGTCAGTCATTCTCGACAGCGGCACGACCGTGCACCGACTGGCGCTTCAACTGCGCGGCCACCGGCTCACTGTGATCACCAACAATCTCGCGGTGTACGACGAACTCAACGCTGACGACAACATCGACCTGATGTTGCTCGGGGGCATGGTCATCCGCGAGTCACGCATGGTGGACGGTTTCATGGCAGAGGACAACCTCCGCCAAGTCCACGCCGACTGGCTGTTCATGGGTGCGTGCGGCCTTCGTCCCGGGGGCCAGGTCATGGACACCACCGTGGCCGAGGTGCCCGCCAGGCGCGCCATGATCGCCGCCAGCGACAAGGTGGTGCTGCTGGCCGACAAGAGCAAGTTCCCGGGAACCGGCATGGTGAAGATCTGCGGCCCGGAGGACCTGGATGCGCTCATCACCGACGCGTCGGAGGACGACGCCACTTTCATGGCCTTGCGTGAGGCCGGTGTGAGAGTGATACAGACAGGACCGTCCGTAGCCGACGGCTGACACAGCGACCTGTACTGCCGGTGAGCGATGAGGCAGCGGGGCAAGTGCAAGGGGCCCGTGGATGTGAGCTCGCCGCTGCCAGCAGATCCGCTGACGTCGGAAGCCATGCAGCCAGAGCGCAATCAACGGCATTGTGCTCAGCCGGTGTCAGGGGGTGGGGGTCATGAGGCCGGTGCGCTGGGCGTAGCTGTCCAAAGGCTCCGCCGAGGCCCACCAAGACCTGTAATAGTCCCGGAAGGAATTGACGGCTTCGGCCGTTTCCAGACTGTGCCCACTCATGAACGATCCGTCCGCAGTCAGCAGCAAAAGCACTGCCGTATCGTCGATGATCGCCATATTGACTGCGTCCACGCCGCTGTTCGTGGTCACCACGCGGGCATGGTAGTTGGCAAGACCGTGCATCTCCTCGTAGTGCTCGCGTAGCCACTGACGCATGGCACTGTTGCCGGGTTCCTGGGCCGGGACACCGATGATGCGGTGGAACGACGCGCCCGGGTTACGCCGGGTCCAGTCGGCTGCGGTCCTGAAGTACTGCTGCGCCGCCGGCGAATGGAAGCTCTGCGGCGGCGTGTTGCGCACATAGCTTGTGTAGATGTGACGTTCGGCCGTGCGCACCAGGCGGACGAAGGAGAGGAAGAATTCATCACTGGTGCGGTAGTGCGTGGAAGCCGGGGGCCTGACGGTCACGAATCTCGATGACCATCGACAACAGAACGTAAAGGACCGCGTAGATGAGCGGTATCTGCCACTTCACGTCCCATGCGAAGAGATTCGCAACGATCGACCCACCGATGACGAACAGCAGAGCGAGCAGCAACAACTTCTGCTCGACGGTTCGCAGATTGACCATCCGCCGCACCAGCCCCACCCCCCATGGCGCTTGCACCCTGCCTCCCGTCGGGCACACAGAGATGCACGTCGCCGCGGTGTCTACCCTTGAAGAAGCGCGGTGACACGGAAACCTGCGATGACGGGCCCGCATCGGGCGAGAGTTGTCCCTCAGACGGTCGGTGGGGCGGCGGCAGATGCTGAGCAGTGACTCGCGAGATTCCGACGTGGCAGCCGTGGCAGCCTGCGGGCATGCCGGAGTTGCGCGTTCGTGCAGGCGCCACTACGCCATCCGGTGCCACTACGCCTTGCCGGACGATGCCTGGTGTGTGGAGCTGAGCGAGAATGAGCTCTTCTCACCCGCGGTGCGGACATCCACGCGGCGCGCTTGTTACTCAAGACCCGGCCCAGAGCACCCCGCCGGACGAACGGCACCCATGCGGGCTGCAGAGTTCATTGCCAAGACTCCAGACGCCCCCGGCTCTTTTCGGTCAACCACCCACAAAACAAAGGCGGTTGCCGAGCCGCCACGTCACAGTGGGCTGAAACGATCACCAGAAGGCGGCGTTCGGAACGGGACACGGTGAGGGCACAGTTCGCGGTACTCGGCGAGATCGAAGCGCGCGTCGACGGCAGGCCGGTCGACCTCGGGCATTTGCGGCAGCGGTCCGTGCTGGCGGCACTGCTCGTGGACGCCAATCACACCGTCTCGATCGACCGGCTCGGCGACCGGGTCTGGGGCGACCGGCCACCCCAGCGCTGGCGCCCCACGCTCTACAGCTATGTCTCCCTCCTGCGCCAGGCCCTGGAGCCGGCCGACCCAGCGGCTACCAACTCGCCGGTGGCAGCTCGTCAGTGGACCTGCACCGGTTCCGCGACCTCGTCGCGCAGGCCCGCGACACCCAGGACGACGACCGCGCAGCCGCCCTGCTCGACGAAGCCCTCCGACTATGGCGCGGACCCGCACTCAGCACCCTGGAAACCCCCTGGTTCACCTCACTGCGCGAGACCCTCCACCACGAGCGGTTCACCGCCGAACTCGACCGCAACGACATCGCCTTACGCCACGGCCGCCACGCACACATACTCGCCGACCTCACCGCACACGCCGCGGCGCACCCTCTCGACGAGCGCCTGGCCGGCCAACTTATGCTCGCCCTGCACCTCTCCGGCCGCCCGGCTGACGCACTGCGGCACTACCGGCACACGCGCCGAGCCCTCGCCGAAGAACTGGGCATCGATCCGGGACTGCCGCTGCAGCAGTTGCATGAACGGGTCCTTGCCGCCGATGCATCCCTCGCCGCCCCGGTCCGCCCGTCCGCCGTACCCTCCTCCCCGCACCCTCTTCCTCGGTGCCGCGTCAGCTGCCGGCCCCGCCCGCTTTGTTCACCGGGCGCGATGAGGAGTTGGAGCAGCTCACCAAGTCTCTCGCGGACGGGCCGGACGGCACTGTGGCGATCACGGTGATCCGCGGGCAAGGAGGCGTCGGCAAGAGCTGGTTGGCCGCCCAGTGGGCCAACCGGAACATGCAGCGGTTTCCTGATGGGCAGCTGTACGTCAATCTGCACGGCTTCGACCCCCGTACGCCACCCTTGCCCTCGCATGTGGCCCTGCGGGGATTTCTGGAAGCGTTGGGCGTCGCGCGCGACCGCGTCCCCACGGACCTCCGGGCCCAGTCCGCCCTGTACCGGAGCCTGCTGGCGGACCGGCGCATGCTGATCCTCCTGGACGATGTCCGCCACGCCGATCAAGTCCGCCCGCTGCTGCCCGGCAGTCCTTCCTGCAGCGTTGTTGTCACCAGCCGCAACCGTTTGACCGCCCTGATCGCCGCGCACGGCGCCCGCCTGATGCCGTTGGACGTCCTCAGTCCGGCGGAGGCACACGCGCTGCTGGCCGGCCGCCTGGGTGCGGAGCGCACCTCCGCCGAACCCGGAGCCGTTGCCGCCCTGGTGGAGCACTGCGCCGGCCTGCCGCTGGCCCTCGGCATAGTGGCCGCCCGCGCCGCCATGCACCCCGACTTCCGGCTCGCCGTCCTCGCCGATGATCTCGTCCGGGCCGCCGACCGCCTCACCGCACTCGACCCCGGGGACCTGACGGTGAACGTACGCGCCGTCTTCGCTGCCTCCCACCGGGCCCTCACCCCTTCGGCCGACCGGCTGTTCTCCTTCCTGGGCCTGGCGCAGGGGCCGGACATCGGCCTCGCGGCAGCCGCGGGCCTGGCAGGGCTCCCCCAGGCTCGGACCCGGGTGCTGCTGGCGGAGCTGGAGGGTGCGCACATCGTGCGGCAGCACCGTCCGGGGCGGTACCGGATGCACGACCTCGTCCGCCTGTACGCCGCCGAGCTTGCCGACGGCATTCCCTCCCAGGAGCCCGTAGCCGCCCAGGCCCGGCTGCTGGACCACTACCTGCACAGTGCCTTCGCAGCCAACCGTCTGCTGGACGGCCCGTACACACCCTTCCGGCCCGAACCGGACGCTCCTGCCACCGACAGCCGCCCCGTCGCCCCGGACGACACCGCAGCGGCCCTCCAGTGGTTCCATGATGAGCACGAGTGTCTGCTGGCCGCCCAGTCGCAGGCCGCGGCGCTCGGGCGCCATCGGCTCGTGTGGCAGTTGGCCTGGACACTCATCTCGTATCACCTGGGCGGGCACCGTCTGCAGGAGTACGTCAACGTGTGGCAGGCCGCCCTGGCCGCGGCCGAGCACGACGGCGACAACCCCACGGCCGAGACCCTGGCGCACTGGCGCCTGGGATTCGCGAGCGCCCGCGCCGGTGACCACGCGCAGGCGCTCGAACATCTGCACCATGCCCTCACCCTGGCCGAGCGCACCGGCGACATCGCCGGTCAGGCTCACATCTACCGCACCCTGGGACGGGTCTGGGAAGAGCAGGGAGACAACGCGCGTGCTCTCGACCATGCGATGCACGCTCTGCGCCTGTACCAGAAAGTGAACCATCCTTTCTGGCAGGCGAACCAGCTCAACGCGGTCGGCTGGTTGCACGCGAAACTGGGGTTCTACGCGCAGGCCCGCACCCACTGCGAGCGCGCCCTCGCCCTCTTGCGGGCGGGGGGTCTCCCGGCCCACGGAGCCTCCACGTTGGACAGCTTGGGCTATATCGCCCACCACACCGGCCGGTACCGTGACGCCCTGGACCACTACGGGCAGGCTCTGGAGCTGTTCCGAGAGGTCGGGGACACCGCCAACGAGGCCGACACCCTCGCCAACGCCGGGGAAACCCACCGGGCCCTTCACCATTACGCCGACGCGCGCAATGCCTGGCAGCGGGCTCTGGAGCTGTACCGGTCCCAGAACCGCACCGCCGAGGCCGAAGGCTTGCGCGACCGCCTGGAGACGCTGCGTGACGAGTGGACGACGGACGTACGCGCGGGCCCAGGGGTAACCCGGCAGGCGCCCAGGGGTACCGGGCAGGGCCTCCCCCGCCCCTGTCCCGGCACCCCTGCTTCCCCCTCCCCCGCTCCGACCCCCGGTGGCCGGTCAGAACCAGGCGCTGCAGCCGCTGTTGCAGACCCGGACGTGGAACTTGGCGACGTCGCTGAAGCCTCCGCTGGTGCTTCCGCCGCGCGAGGTGACGGTCTGCACATTGCCGTCGTAGTAGATCTGCGCGTACACGCTGGAGGAAGCCCGGCTCACCGAGAAGTCGCCGTAGTACAGCCCGCCACCCTGCGAGTAGTAGTGCTTGCACACGTAGGCGGAGCCGCCTCCGGGTGCGCTCATGGTCTTGCAGCCGCCGGCTGCGTTGGCCGTACCCGGCATGACCATGAGACTGGCGGCCGCGGCACCGGCGGCCATCAACACGGAAAGCGTTCGCTTCATGGGGTTTCCCTTCTCGACGCTGTCGCCACGAGGCGGGCGAGGGCCGTGCGCCTTCGCCGGAAACCACAGTGGGGGCCGGGCCGTGGGGAAACCTTGCGGCAACCTTGAATCGGCTGGTGGGCGGCCGTTTCGCTCGGTCGTGTGAAGGTGCCGGTGCCGAGATCGCTCACTGCCCGCGCCGCGCGGTCATGCAGGGATGAAGCTCGGCCACCAGGGTGGGACGTTGCTCGGGCACAAGGGGGTGGCGGGGTAGGAGTTCGGCATGCCGAGCCACGTCACGAGGAACCAGGTGAACCACAGAGTGAAGATGAGCCCTGCGGCCAGGGCTGCCCCTCGGTGACGTCTTCCGAGGGTGCGGTGCAGGACTACCCAGGGAACCGCAGCAGCGATCCATAGGAGAGGGGCGAGAAACAGCAAGGTCATGGCGTTGGCTGACGCACTGCTGCCGATGTCACAGGCAGTCCATGCCCTGCCGATCGTGGCAATGGAGACCACTGCGGTCAGCCCGCCGAAGAGGACACCGAGGAAAATTCCTCCGCCCCAGGGTCTCGGACGACTCGACGGCCCTGCTCCCACGATCGCACGCCCCCCTCACCTTGGATGCGGAGAGTATCAACGCCTGGAGCAGCCCTCTGAACCGGTGCAGCAGGGCGAAGGTCTGCACGCGAGCCGCGGGCCAGTCGAGTGTCAGTCAGGCCAGACCTAGTCCTGCGGAGAAGGCACCGGGACATGCAGCTCGCCAGATGTCAGCTCCAGGACCGCTTTTCCGGAGATCCGACGTCCGCGAAGCGCTTCGGCCGCCTCGTCGAAGCGGTCCCAGGATCCTTGCCAGCCGATCTCGACGGTGAGGGCCCTCTCGGCGGCCAGCTCGGTGAGTGTGGCCAAGTCCTCGCCGACCTCGCCCTGGATGACGAAGGACGTCAGCGACTTGGCCGGGCCTACGGTCGCATACGGTGGAAAGACCGCCGACTCCCCGGACGTCCAGCCGACGCTCTGTACGCTGCCTCCGGGAGCGAGCAGGTTCCATGCCGCGACCAGTTGAGGGCCGCCCACGCTGTCGATGACCACGTCGACCGGTCGCTGGAGTCCCTCCAGTCCGATCAGCACCTCGTCGGCGCCGGTCGCGGCCAACCCCTCCGCCCTGGCCGGCGAGCCCACGGACGCGATCACATGGGCACCGGCCTGCGCCGCCAGCTGGACGGCGAACCGCCCGACGCCGCCGGAGGCACCGGTGACCAACACCCTCTTGCCCGGCCCGAGTCCAGCGGCCCGCAGCGAGCGCAGAGCCGCCACTCCGGCGACCGGCAGAGCGGCCGCCTCTGCCAGGTCCACTCCCTTCGGCACCTCGGCCAGCGCACCCACGTCGATCGCGACGCGCGCCGCGAACGCCCCCGCGGTCAGGGCCACCACCTGGGTCCCCACCGCCGGTCCGGTTCCGTCGGCTGCGGCCTGAACGACCACTCCGGCGGCGTCCGAACCGAGCACCGCACCCACCGGGACCCGCCCGGAGCGGGCGTCGTTGAGGTCGCCGTAGTTCAACGAGGCGTGGGAGACGTCCACCAGGACCTGGGTCGGCCCGGGCACGGGATCGGGCACCTCGGCGAGGCGGACGGCGGCGGATGCGGACGGGTCGACGACGAGAGCGCGAACAGGCATGTCTTCCCCCTTGGTTGACGACATGTAACAGCAGTCATCATCGATAACCTTGCTGGTCCTCGGAAGGAGGCACTTTCATGTCACGCAGTCACACCCGTGTTACCGAAGCGCTCAGGGATGAAGCCTGTCCGGTCACCGAAGTGCTCGACCGCGTGGCGGGCAAATGGAGCATCGGAATCCTGATCGCCGCCGCCCACGGTCCGGTCCGCTTCACCGAACTGGAGCGCGCCATCAAGGGCATCAGCCGACGGATGCTCACCCTCAACCTGCGCAGGCTGGAGCGGGACGGGCTGCTCGTCCGCACCGTGTATCCGACCGTCCCGCCCAAGGTGGAGTACAGCCTCACTCCCATGGCCCGGGAGCTCCACGCTTCGCTGACCGGCCTGGTGGACTGGGCCGAGCGGCATCGGTCCGCCATCGCCGAGGCCCGCGCCGCCTACGACACTGCAGCCGCGCAGAGACCCGACGCCGACGGGCCGGCGTGATCGCGGACAGGTTCCAGGGGCTGTTCGAGATCTTGGCAGAGGACAATCGACAGATGACTGAACCGGCACGTGGATCTCGCTCGCTGGAGGAGATGGAAGGTGGCCGCTGGCCTGACCCGCCTGCGGACGCCACTCGTCTGGTTGCCACGGCGCACGCATTGCGGCGCAAACCGATCAGCGCCCTCAGCCCCGAGGACCTCCGGCTGCTGATCGGCCGGAACATCGGCCTGCCTTACCTGCTGCCCAGGGCTGTCGATTTGCTCCGTGCCGATCCGCTGGTGGAAGGCGACCTCTATGAAGGCGACCTGCTCTCGGCTGCGCTGACCAGAGATCGGGCAGCGTGGGCCGGAGCACCGCAAGCTGCTCGTGCCCTTCGCCTGGTCCTGTCCACCATGAACGACATCCCTCCTGGCCTGCAGGGCGAAATCGATGACTTTCTCGCCCTGTCCGCCGAGTTGTGATCGGACCGGGAGGTTGTCGTACCGCGTGGCCACGCCTCGGGGCTGCTTGAGCCGGCCGATCCGACACCCGATCTTGCGGCGCGGCTACGACCGCGAAGGTCCCCGATCAGCCATGGATGTCCGGGCCACGGCGATCAAGTGCCGCTCGGATCTGGCGGAGCCACTCCGTACCCAGCCGGCGCCCGTTGGGGAGTTGGTCGCCGCGGTCCCAGCGCCACGTTGTGATCATCGCCAGCACGAGGAGCCGGCACTCACGCAGCAAGTCCTGATCGACTCCCGGATAGTGCTCGCTGACTTCTTCGGGCGCATGCGCGAGGTCGAATTCGACGGGCCCACGGCAACACGTCTCAAGGTCGATGAACAGCGACCCGTTCTTCGTGGTGAGCACGTTGCCCGTGTGCGGCTCGCCGTGCAGCAGTTGCTCGGCGCCGCCGCGCTCGCCGATCGCCCCACTCAGGCTTCGTAACGTGTCACCGAGCAGTTCCCGGTCCGCCTCGGCAAGCGCCGGAGTGCGGTCGCGGTTCGCCACGAGTTGCTGAGCCTGCTCGACTCGATCCGTGAAGTGCGGTGTCGGGACATCGAGTTGGCGCATGCCGGCATGCAGCCGTTCGAGCGCATGGGCGTAGACGGCGGGTGAGACCTCGCCGGGTGTCACGGGTTCGTGGTAGGTCCACCACGTGACCACGAAGCCATCACGCTCGTAGACGCGCGGCTCCACTCGAGGGTCGAGAGCAGCCACAGGACAGCCGGATTCGGCGAGCCGCTGAGCCAACTCGACTTCGACCTGCGCGACTTGGTGGGCTACGGGTGCCACCCGGGCCACGACATCACAAGGCAGCAGACGCACAGTGAGCTTGTTCGAGTCATGAAGAACGATCGCGTCGTCGGCTGTCAGGCCAAGTGATGAGGCGGTCGACTTGGCCGCGGCCACCGCACGCGGGCCCTCTGACGCCTGCATCCTCGCCCGGCCCCTCTCCCCTGAGCACTGCCATGACTGCTTGGACGACACGTGCAGCCGGACTCATGGCAGGACTGGCAAGCAGCCCGGACAGCCCCTCTCCTACCAGGAGTCCTTCCTGACACCTTATGCCGACCCCGTCGATGACGGCGCGTCAGTGATGGTGGCCGCGCCGTCCGAGGGTCTCCACAGGGGTGGCGCCGGGGCGGGTCCACTGCGGAACGGGGCGGCTGGTCGGCCCCCAGGTGGCGTTCCCGTCCGAGTCCGAGCGCCAGGACCAGCACGGCCCGCGCCCCTCGGGCCAGCCCTCGGGGTTGTCCTCCCACGCCTCGCCGCGGCCGTAGGGCGTCATGTCGAGCAGGCCGAGGGACCCGTTGACCCGCTCGTTGCCGCGGCCCGTGGTGGAGTAGGTGAGGAACACGCGGTCGCCGTCGCGCAGGAAGCAGGTGAGGTAACCCATCTCGCCGCCTGCCGGCGCGTCCACGTCGCGTACGGAGTACCAGGGCTGGGTGTAGCCCATGAACTCCACGTAGGAGGCCACCTCGTCCCAGCGGCCGGTGGTCAGGACGGCGAAGGAGACGCCGCGGGCGTTGAGGTAGACGGCGTCCTTCAGATGCCAGGCCGTGGTGGTGCAGCCCTCGCACTGCCCCTGGTGCGGGGCGCCGTCGTACCACATGTGCTTGTAGACCACGAGCTCGTCGCGGCCTTGGAACAGGTCCAGGAACGGGACCGGGCCGTCAGGCCCGACGACCTCGACCGTCCCGTCGAACTCCACCATCGGCAGCCGCCGGCGGGCCGCGGCGATGGCGTCGCCCTCGCGGGTGTGGGCCTTCTCACGGACCAGAAGCTCGTCACGGGCGGTCTGCCAGGTGGCCAGGTCCACGATGGGTGGGCGGCCGGTCAGCGCGGTGGTCGGGTCGTCCGGCGAGGTCGTCATGGTGTCCTCCGTGATGTGCAGGTCCGGGGCAGCGTCGTAGGCGTCCTACGGCGGTCACGAGAACAGACTCCCGTCCCGGCCGGAACTCATCGCGGCATGGGATCGCGCCCGGATCCTCAGCCGCCACACCCCTGCCCTTTACCGAAAGCGATCGTTTCGTTACCTATAGTTGCCGCGGTGGACGGTCATGGTCGCTACCACCGGAAGGAGCACCGAAGAGTGAAGCGTCAGCGTAAGAGCCGGCTGCGCACCCTGGCGATCGGCTCGGCGGTCGTCTCCGGCGTGCTCCTCCTGGCGGCTTGCGGCTCGGACGGCAGCGCACAGAGCTCCGGCAGATCACCCACGGCCACCTCGCCCGCCGCCACGGGGGCCGGCGACATCAAGTGCGGCAAGGCGGCCACGCTGTCGGCGTCGGGCTCGACTGCGCAGGAGTTCGCGATGCAGTTCTGGATCAAGAACTACATGCGGGCCTGCCCCGGTACCCGGATCAGCTACGAAGGCAACGGCTCCGGTGCCGGCCAGGCCGATTTCCTCGACGGCAGAACCGCCTTCGCCGGATCCGACTCCGCACTGAGCGCCGCCCAGATCACCCAGTCCAAGAGCGCCTGCTCCAACAGCGGCCGGGCCGTCCACCTGCCGATGCTCGGCGGCCCGATCGCCATCGCCTTCAACCTGCCGGGGGTCAAGAAGCTGGTCCTGGACGCACCCACGCTCGCCAAGGTCTTCGACTCGCAGATCACCAAGTGGAACGATCCGGCGATCGCGAAGCTCAACCCCGGCACCAAGCTGCCGTCGACGCCGATCCAGGCGTCACACCGCTCCGATTCCTCCGGCACGACGGACAACTTCACCTCCTACCTGAGCGCGGCCGCACCGAGCGCCTGGCCGCACGGGCACGACAAGGAGTGGAAGGCCAAGGGCGGCCATTCCGCCAAGGGGTCCTCCGGGCTCGTCGACCAGGTGAAGGAGACGGTGGGTGCGATCGGATACGTAGAGCTGTCGTATGCGCTCGCCCGCACCCTTCCCACGGCCTCGATCGCCACCGGCGCCCCCGCGCCTGTCGACGCCAGCATCCTCACGGCTTCCAAAGCCATCGCCGAGGCCGAAATCGCCGGCGCGGGTGACGACCTGGTGCTCGAGCTCGACTACACGACCAAAGCCCCGGACGCCTATCCGATCGACATGGTCACGTACGAGATCGTCTGCGACAAGGGCAACAAGCCGACGACGTGGTCCGCCACGAAGGCGTTCCTGACGTACATCGCCGGCCCCAAGGGGCAGGAGGACTTGAGCTTCCAGGGCTACGCGACGCTCCCGGCCACCATCGTGAACAAGGTCCGCAGCAAGATCGACAACCTGTCCTGACCTGATCTGACGTACCTCCGATTCGATGCGGGAACGAGCACCTCCCGCCAACGTCGCAGCACTCGGCGTCTGTCCGACCCCATCGTACGCACCCCGCATGCCATGTCTGCGCTTCCGTCCGCCAGTTGTATGAGCTGTCGCCTGCTTCCGGCCCGGCACCGTGCCGCGCAACGCAGACAGGGCCACAGTGAAGTCACCAGCGACCATGAGGAGCGCCGCCATGCCCATGCTGCTGATCAAGGGTTCGTACGAGATCGTGGGCACCCAGCCGGACGGGGACACCATCCACTTCCGGCCCGACGACCCGGACGAGTGGGACCTCATCGGCGGCCCTCGCAAGGTCAAGCGCAACGCGGCCGGCCGGGGCAAGCTGCGTCTGGAGGGCATCGACACCCTGGAGACCCACTACTCCCGAACCGGCCCCACCGTCGCTCAGCCTCCCACCTACGCGAATGCGGCCCGGGACACGCTCTTGACCTGGGTCGGCTTCACCAGCGTCACGCGCGAGCCGGACGAGACGGTGACGGCCTCGGCGCCGGCGAGCGTGCCCGGCTACATCCTGACCCGGGGCGTCGACCCCAGCCGCCGCTGCATCGCCTTCGCCGGGCGCGGTACACCCCCGGCCGCCAGCGGCACGCAGGTGTTCATGGACGCGAGGCTGCTGGAGAACACCGTCAACCATCACCTCATCGTGGAGGGGCTGGCGTATCCGCTGTACTACCGCACCCTCTTCCACGACCTGCGCAACGCGATCACCACCGCGGTCCGAGCCGCACGCTCTGCCACGCCGCCCAAGGGCCTGTGGACCGAGGACTCGACTCTCACGGGAGCGACGATCACCGGCATGTCCTCGCTCACGAAGGACGAGGTCATCTTCCCCAAGCTGTTTCGCCGTCTGGTGGACTACCTCAACCTCGGCGACACCGACCTCGCCGGATTCCCCGCCTACCTCGACCAGCAGGCCGACCGCTTCCTCATCCTGCCCACCGGCCAGTTCACCACCGGACTCGACGAAGTCGTCCAGGTCTCCGGCACCACCGTGAAAATGACCCGCAGCCCCGAGGATCTCGTCTTCGACGAGGACTAGAGGGCCGGAGGACCGTTCAGCGCCCCCACACGTCCGGGCCACCGCCACGCCACTCGATCAGCCCGGATGCCCGCACGTACTCGGGGTCCGCATCCTCGATCCCCGCCCGGCGCAGGAACTCGGCAACGTCCAAGAGCCCGTACGCCATGCCCAGGAAGTGATCGTCAGCCCGCACGCGCCGCCCGCCGTCCTCGGCGGGTGGGTAGACGACGACGGGTTGCGTGGTTGCCATGGCACCAGGGTGCGACGCGGGACGCTCACGCGCATGCGGGCCCCGACGGCCATACGGGCCCCGACGGCTTCCCGACTGCGCCCATCGCGTTGCGGCCGAGCGCACAACCTCCTGCCCCGCCCCCCTGTCTGCCTGCGGCCCCAGGAGCACCCGGCCATTCGGCCCGGCCGGTACCCGCCAGTGTGGGCTACCGAAGCGCCGCCGCCACCAGCCCGCGGATCTCCTGCTCCGAGACGGTTCCGCCTCCCACCAGGCGGTCGAAGACCAGTCCGTCGACGCAGGTCAGCAACGTGACGGTACGGTCCTCGGCGTCCGTGACGCCCTGCCCGGCCAGGAAGTCGCGTACGACGTGTCGTGCCGCGTTCTGGCGCGGCACGAGGATTTCCTGCAGCTCGGGGTGGTGCACGCTCTCGATGGCGCAGGCGTAGCGGGCGAGGGAGCGTCGCCGTCCGTCACCGGTGAGCCGTTGCTCGACGAAGGCAGCGAGGCCGGCGACCAGTTCCTCGGCATTCTGCGGCACCGGCGTCTGTTCCCCGATCGCCTGGAGTTCCGCCTGGTCGAGGGCGACCAGGCGCCGGACCAATGCGGTGAGCAGGGCCTGGCGGGTGCGGTAGTAGGCGGATGTGGTGCCGGGCGGCAGGTTTGCCGCCCGGTCCACCGCGCGATGGGTCAGTCCCCGGATTCCGGTATCGGCGAGCACGTCGATGGCCGCGTCGGCGAGGACGGTACGTCGGTCTGTGGGCACACCCCTTTCTACACCTGTAGAGGAGCCGGGTACTCTCCTTCTACATCTGTAGATGCAGGAACGGGCGGGCGAGGGAGGGCCGTATGGGTGGCAGCGGCAGCGCGGTGGTGGTGGGCGCAGGTATTGGCGGGCTGGCCGCCGCGATCGGGCTGCGTCTGATCGGGTGGGAGGTGACGGTCGTCGAACGCGCCCCCGTCCTCGCCGATGCGGGTGCGGGTATCTCCCTGCACGCCAACGGCATCCGTGCCCTGGACGTCCTCGGTGTCGGCGAGGCGGTGCGGGCGGCGGGGCGACCGCAGTACAGCGGGGGTACCCGGGTCCCCGGTGGCGGCTGGCTGGCCCGGATGGACGGGGCCGCTCTCGAGCGCGAGCTGGGTACGCCGATCGTCGGTATCCCCCGGGCCGTGCTGCACCGCCTGCTGCGCGCTGCGCTGCCGTCCGAGTGCCTGGTGGTCGGGGTCGAGGCGATGTCCGTCGACCGTACCGGCCCCAGCGGGGTGCGGGTGCGGCTCGGGGACGGTGTCCTGGAGGCGGACCTGGTCGTGGCCGCCGACGGGGTGGGCAGCCGGCTGCGCGCCCAGCTGTTCCCCCGGCACCCCGGCCCGGCCTACAGCGGGTCGACGGTTTTGCGCGCGATCACCGAGCGCCCGGTCGAGTTGGACACCGACTTCGAACTGACCTGGGGGAAGGGGGCCGAGTTCGGCCACATCGCGTTCGCCGACGGCCGGGCCGAGTGGCACGCGGTGCTCAACTCGCCGCCCGGGGTGCGGCACACGGACGCCCTCGCCGCCATGCGCCGCCGCTTCGGCGACTGGCACGATCCCATCCCCGCGCTGCTGGACGCGACCGCCCCCGACGCCGTCCTGCACCACGACATCCACGAACTGGCGATCCCCCTGCCCGCCTTCACCGCAGGCCGGATCGCCCTGCTCGGCGACGCCGCCCACGCCATGACCCCGAACCTCGGCCAGGGTGCCTGCCAGGCACTCGAGGACGCGGCCGTGCTCACCGCCGCGCTTGCCACCGAGCCCACCGTCGAGGCGGCGCTGGCCCGGTACGACGCCGAGCGCCGCCCGCGCAGCCAGTCCGTCGCACGCGCCGCCCGCCAGGCCGGCCGCATGGGTCAACAACTGACCCACCCCTTGGCCGTCGCCGTACGGAACACCACTCTGCGGCTGGCACCCGCCGGCGCGACCGTCCGCACCATCCTGCGGCACGCCGACTGGACACCGCCGGGCCTCGGCTGACGGGCACTGGACCCTGTCCCGACGCGACGGGTTCGACGTCGACGACGTCGGATTGCGTATCGCACGGTCCATGGGGCCCTGCGCCAGAGCCTCATCCCTAAGGGACTGTTAGGACTTCGTTCGCGATGTTGAACGGCCCTGCCGTGCCGTCGACTCTGTGTGCTCCCGGCCGCAGACAAGGGAGTTTTCGATGGCCACACAGACCACGGCAGCCGTAGGGCACCAGGCGGGCCGCAGTGAGCGCAGGGTTGTCAGCAACATCGTGCGCGGATCGATCGGCAACCTGATCGAGTGGTACGACTGGTACGCGTACACCGCGTTCAGCGTGTACTTCGCCGCCGCGTTCTTTCCGTCCGGTGACCAGACCGCCCAGTTGCTGAACACCGCCGCGGTGTTCGCCGTCGGGTTCCTGATGCGCCCGATCGGCGGCTGGGTGCTGGGGCGGTACGCCGACCGCCGTGGGCGGCGCGCGGCGCTGACGCTGTCGGTGACGCTCATGGCGGCGGGTTCGCTGATCGTGGCGCTGACGCCGTCGTACGGCGCGATCGGTGTCGTGGCGCCGGTGCTGCTGGTGACCGCGCGGCTGCTGCAGGGCCTGTCCGTGGGCGGTGAGTACTCGACCTCGGCGACCTACATGTCGGAGGTGGCCTCGCCGGGGCGGCGCGGCTACTACTCGAGTTTCCAGTACGTCACGCTCATCGCCGGGCAGCTGACCGCGCTCGGCCTGCAGATCGTCCTGCAGCAGGTGCTCAGCGGCGCGCAGATGGAGGCGTGGGGCTGGCGGGTCGCGTTCGTCGTCGGTGCCGCCGGGGCGATCGTCGTGCTGTGGCTGCGGCGCGGCATGGACGAGTCGGAGAGTTTCGAGCGCGCGGCCGCCGAGGACGGCGGCGAGCGGGACGGCGACGGGCCGGCGCGCGGCAGTCTGCGGATGCTGCTGTCGTACCCGCGGCAGTGCCTGGTCGTGGTCGGGCTGACCATGGGCGGCACGCTGTTCTTCTACACGTACACGACGTATCTGCAGAAGTTCATGGTCAACACCAGCGGCATCGCCAAGCCGACGGCGGCGTGGATCAACTTCTTCGCGCTGCTGGTGTTCGTGATGCTGCAGCCGGTCATGGGGCTGTTGTCGGACCGGGTGGGGCGGCGTCCGATGCTGATCGCGTTCGGGGCGCTGGGCGCCGTGGTGGTGGTGCCCTCGCTGACGCTGCTGTCCCACACCAGCGACCCGCTCTACGCCTTCCTGCTCATGGTCGGGCCGCTCGCCGTCAGCTCCCTGTACACCTCGATCAGCGCGGTCGTGAAGGCCGAGCTGTTCCCGACCTCGATCCGGGCGCTGGGCGTCGGCCTGCCCTACGCGCTGACCGTGGCCCTGTTCGGGGGGACCGCCGAGTACGTCGCCCTGTGGTTCAAGAACGCCGGTCACGAGAGCTGGTACTTCTACTACGTCACCGCCTGCGTCCTGGTCTCGCTGCTCGTCTACATTCGGATGCGCGAGACGTCGGACGGATCGCCGCTGGAGAGCGAGGCTCGGGACTGACGGGAAGGGTGGCGACCGTGCGGGTGCTGCTGGCCGAGGACGACGACGGTGTGGCCGGTGCGCTGACCGAGGCCCTGTACGAGCACGGTCATCTGCCCACCCGGGTGCGGCGCGGCGGGGACGTCCTCGCCCGCCACCGCCAGGCCGACCTGCTGCTGCTCGACCTCGGTCTGCCCGACCTCGACGGCCTGGAGGTGCTGCGCAAGCTGCGCGCGGTGAGCGGCCTGCCGGTCGTGGTCCTCACCGCGCGCGGCGACGAACGGTCGGTGGTACGCGGCCTGCGGCTGGGTGCCGACGACTATCTGGTCAAGCCGGTACGGCTGGCCGAGCTGCTGGCCCGTATCGAGGCCGTGACCCGCCGCGCCGCGACACCCGCCGCCGCGGCGCCTCGTACGGTCCGCGCCGGTGACGTCGAAGTCGACCTCGACGCGCGCCGGGTGACGGTCGGCGGTGCCGAGGTGCGGCTGACGACGAAGGAGTTCGCGGTCCTCGCCGTGCTCGCGGCGCGGGCCGGTACCGCGGTCAGCCGTCAGCAGCTGATGGACGAGGTGTGGGGTGACGCGTACCTGGCGGTGTCCCGTTCGCTCGACGTCCATCTCACCCAGCTGCGGGCCAAGCTCGGCCGCCCCGAGGTGCTGACCACCATCCGCGGCTTCGGCTACCGGTTCGGCGGCTGAACGGGCTCATGCGTACTCGGGTACTGACCGTCGTCCTGGCCTTCGCGGTGCTCGCGGTGGCCGGCTTCGCCGTCCCGTTGCTGGGGGTCACCGCCACGCAGCGCACCGAGCAGCTCGTCGCCGCCCGCACCGCCGACCTGGACCGTTTCGCCGCACTGGCCGACCAGGCCGCCGAAAGCGGCGACACCGGCGCGCTGACCGCCGAGGTCAGCCGGTACACCCAGCTGTACGGCGAGGCCGTCGTCGTCGTGGACGCCCGCCGCGCCCCGGTCGTACAGACCGGTGGCCTGCGCGCCGCCGATCCGGCCGTCGCCCGCCTCGTCGACGCGGCGCTGCGCAACCAGCCCGTCTCGCCCGGGGGCACGCTGCGCCCTTGGTCCCGCGGCGACAAGCTGCTCGCCCGCCCGGTGGGCACCGGAACCCGGGTGTCCGGTGCCGTGGTGCTGCGTGCCTCGGTGCGGGCCGCCGCCGACGACATCGCGCTGCGCTGGGCGCTCGTCCTGCTCGGCGCGGGCCTGTTCGCCGTGGCGTGTGTGCTGCTCGCCCGCGCCGCCACACGGTGGGTCGTACGCCCCCTGCACCGCCTGGACCGTGCGGTCGGCGCGCTGGCGGCCGGGCTGCCGGCCGAGCACGCCCGGGCCGGCGGCCCGCCCGAACTGCGCCAGCTTGCCACCGGCTTCAACCGCATGGCGGATGCGGTGACCACCGCGCTGGAACAGCAGCGCCGTCTGGTCGCCGACACCTCGCACCAGCTGCGCAATCCGCTGGCCGCCCTGCGCCTGCGCATCGACTCCCTCCAGCCCCGCCTGCCCGCCTCCGCCACCCGCACGTACACGGGCGTGACCGCCGAACTCGAACGCATGGAACACCTCCTCGACGACCTGCTCGCCCTCGCCAACGCCGAACACCGCGCCGGTGAACTGGCCGTGACGGACACGCGCGAAGCGTGCTGCGACGCGACGACGGTCGCCGCCGCCCAGGCACAGCTGTGGCAGCCGGTGGCCGAACAGGCCGGAGTACACCTGGAGTTCGTCTCCGGCCCCGCCATCCCCATGGCCTGCACGGAGGGCGAACTGGCCCAGATGGCCGACATCCTGCTCGACAACGCGATCAAGTACGCCGGGGACGGCGCCCGCGTCGAGGCCCGCTGCTTCACCGAGGGCCGGAACGCGGTGTTCGAGGTGCGGGACGACGGCCTTGGCCTCGCCGCCGGCGAACTCACTCAGGCCGGCACCCGCTTCTGGCGCTCCGAACGCCACCGCGACGTACGCGGCAGCGGCCTCGGCCTGGCGATCGCCGAGCAGTTGACGGCCGGCCGCGGCGGCCGCATCGAGTTCGCCCCGGCCCAGCCCCACGGCCTGCGCGTCCGGGTCCTACTCCCCCGCGCCCAGCATGCGGCACCCCGCCCGGAAGGGCCTACGGCATGACCGGCCCCGCCCGCCGCACCGCCCTGCGCGCCGCACTCGGCACGGCCGGCGCCGGGCTGCTGGCGGCCGCCGGTACAGCCGATTCCCGGCAGCCGGACCGGGGCCCGGAGGGCAGGCTGCGGATCGCGACCGGCGAGACCGACGGCTTCTACACGGCCTTCGGCCGCCTCCTCGCCGCACAGGTGACGGCGGCCTATCCCCGGCTGTCCTGCGAGGTGCTCGGCAGCGAGGGCAGCGTGGCCAACGTACGGCTGCTGCAGGCGCGTCGGGCCGAGGTGGCGTTGGCCCTGGCCGACATCGCGTTGGCCGCGTACGGCGGCACCCCACCGTTCAGCACCCATGTCCCGCTACGAGCGATCGGCCGCGTCTACGAGAACTACATCCAGCTGGCGGTACGCGCCGACGCACCGATCCGCACCGTCGCCGACCTGGCGGGGCGCACCGTCTCCCTGGGCGCACCCGCATCCGGCGGCGCCGTGCTCGGCGACCGCCTGCTGCGCGCCGCGGGCCTGGCCCCGGGCACCGACGTCGACGTACGCCACCTGCTGATGCCGCAGGCGGCCCACGCGATGCGCGACGGCTCCATCGACGCCCTCCTGGTCGCGGGCGGCGTCCCGCTGCCGGTGCTCTCCGGCCTCACCCCCCGGCCCGGCATCCGCCTCCTGCCGCTGGCCGGCCTCCTGCCCCGCCTGCGGGCCGGGGCCGGACGCTCCGGATCGGGACTGGAGGCGGTGACGGTGCCGGCCGGGGCGTACCGGGGCACTCCCGAGGTGGCCACCATCGGCGTGGCCAACCTGCTCCTGTGCCGCCCCGACCTGCCCGCCCCCATCGCTGCCGCCCTCACCCACGTCCTGGTACGCCACGCCACCCGCCTCGTCCCCACCACGGCCCTCGGCACCCAGTTCCTCGACGCCCGCAGTCTCATCTCCACCGGCGTCGTACCGCTGCATCCCGGGGCGGTCGTCGCCTATCGGGAACTGCATGGTTAGGCGCGCGAGGGGTCACAGAGCCGTCTAGTAGTGCTTCGTTAGGTTCTGGTTCTGCTGGTTTTGAGGGGGCGACCGCAGGTGGTGCAGGTGCCGGTCCAGCACCTCAGCAGGTCTTGGAGTGCGTCGAGGGTCTGGTAGAGGCTCGCGTCGGTGTCTCGACTTTTGGGTCGAGCCTGCGGAGGGTGAGGAATGCCTGCGCGGCGGTGACGAGGGTGACGTGGTGGTGCCAGCCGCGCCAGGTTCGGCCTTCGAAGTGGTCCAGTCCCAGGCCGTGTTTGAGCTCGCGGTAGTCATGTTCGATCCGCCAGCGCATCTTCGCCCACCGCACCAGGTCAGCGACGGGTGTGGTGGCGGGCAGGTTCGATATCCAGTAGTCCGTCGGGGCGTCCTGGCCGTCCGGCCATTCGACCAGGAGGGTCTGGGTGGGCAGGACGCCGTCCCACCGGCTGCGGCCCCCGCCAGATTCCTGAGCGGCGGCCAGGGACTGTTTGCCCGCGGGCCGCACCGTCAGCACCGTGAACCGTGAGGTCATCGCGCCCTTGCTGCCCTGCCGCCAGGTCACTTCGGAGAATCGCTTGGCACCCGCCTGCGCCGCGAGGGTGGAAATGGCTCGCGGCGGGGTGCGGTAGCGGGGAAGGGTGGGCGGCCCGAGCCCGCCATAAGCGGGCTGGTGCGGCTCGACATCCTCCGGATGAGCGACTTCCTTCCCGTTGAGGGCCAGGACATAGGACAGCCCTCGCTCCTGGAGACCGAGCCGGAACGGTGTGCTGACGCCGTAGCCGGCGTCGGCGACCACGACCGGCGCCTCCAGCTGCCACTCGGCGAGTGTGTCCAGCAGGCCGAGCGCGAGCCGCCACTTCTCCCGGTGCACCACGTCCTCGGGGACGCCTGCCCTGCGGCAGCGGTCGGGCTCGTCCGTCCACTCCCGCGGCAGATACAACTGCCACTCCAACGGGCACGAGGCGGTGTCGGTGGCGGCATGGACACTGACCGCGACCTGGCAGTTCGCCCGTTTGCCGACCGCTCCGCAGTACTGGCGGGCCACCCCGACCGAGGCCTTGCCGCACTTGGGGAACGACACGTCGTCGATCACCCACACCTCGGGCCTGACGACTCTGGACAGCCGCTCGGCGATCCGCCGCCTGACCGGCAGCGGATCCCACGGCGACTGGTTCACGAACTGCTGCAGGGCCTGCATGTTCCCGTCCGGCAGACGCTCGGCCATCGGCTGGATCGACTTGCGCCGACCGTCGAGCATCAGGCCTCGCAGATAGCACTCACCCTTGGCCCGCTGATCCGTACGCGGCACCGAGGCGAAGACATCCGCCACGAACATCGCCAACGCCGCCCGTAATCGGTTCACTTCATGCGCATCCACACGACCAACATGCTCTTGATCAGCACCAACGAATAGACCTAACGAAGCACTACTAGGGCTTTTCCGGCCGATCATGCGGCAGAGGCAGATGGAGACGGGCGGTTTTGCCTGTTTGCTGAGGGGTTACAGCGGCGCCGACTCCACCCTGCCTGTGAACCGGCCACCCACTTGATCGGCGAGCCAATGGACGCGGGCGATCTGGTCGCCGTCCCGGTTCCGGACGTGCACGTGGACGGTGTGGTCCTGCGACGGCTCGTCCTGGTAGAGGTCCCGGGAATTCACTGTCAGCGTGAGGTACGCGTACTTCTGCGAGATCGCCTCCAGTCCCGCTTCGGGAACCGCAGGCCATGCGTCCAGATCCCACCGAACAGCCGCGGGATCCGGCCCCATAGCAGCGATGAAGGGCTCAGCGCGGTCCAGCGGACGACACCAGTCGAACACTCGGATCGGCAGACGGTCTGCAGGGTTGTCGCCGGCCTCCGACGAACCGTGCTCCTTGCCAGCCAATGCCCACCATTCGAGGTCGGGCAGTACGTGACGTACTTGCGCCAGGACATCCGGCGACCTGATCACGGCTTCGAAGTCGACCTCTCCCTGATCGATGTCTGCCATGCCCAGCAAAGTACGCACCGCACATATCGCTTCAGACAGGTCGGAGGTTGTGAGGACAGCAGCCGCATCAGAGTTACTCATCCCGGAACCATAAGACGGCACTCACAGATCAGCCTGCGTGGGCTCTGACCTGTCTCGCATTTGTCAGGACCGGAGCCATATTGCAAGCGACGCTGCGGTGACGGTGCCAAGGAAGATATAACCGCGCTTGTCATACCGCGCGGCCACTGCTCGGGACTGTTTGAGGCGGTTGATCGCCCGTTCGACGGTATTGCGCTTCTTATACAGCTCTTCGTCGAAGCCCGGCGGCCGTCCGCCGCGTGACCCCTTGCGCAGGCGGGCGGCCTGACTGTCGGTCTTCTCCGGGATCGTGTGCCGGATGCCGTGGCGCCGAAGGTACTCGCGGCAGGGGCGGTTGCTGTAAGCCTTGTCGGCAGCGACGCTGTCGGGCTTCTTGCGTGGCCTTCCCGGCCCGATCCGCGGCACGCGAATCTTCTCCAGCACGGGCTTGAACTGGGTACAGTCCGCCCGTTGTCCAGGTGTGACGATCAGGGAAAGCGGCCGGCAGCGGTCGTCCGCGCCAGGTGGAGCTTGGTGCTGAACCCGCCCCGCGATCGGCCCAGCCCCTCACCTCTTGCACCACCTCCACCAGATGGGCGAGCAGGCTTTGCCACGGCGTTTCGCCCTGGTGTTCTGCCGTCGTGTCCCCTTTTGAGGCGGGAACAGGCGGCCGTTCGGTGCGGGCGCCGGCGGCGTGCTGATGTGCCCGCACAATGGTGGAGTCGACCGAGATGTCCCAGCCGATCTCCCCGGCCGCGTCGACCTCGGCCTGGACCTGCTGGAGCAGGCGTTCCCAAGTTCCGTCGCCCGACCACTGGCGGTGGCGTTCATAGACCGTCTTCCACGGGCCGAACCGTTCAGGCAGGTCACGCCACGGAACCCCGGTCCGCAACCGATGCAGAGTCCCGTCAATCACCTGCCGGTGATCCCGCCACCTGCCACAACGTCCATTGCTGACAGGCAGGAACGGCCGCAGCCGTTCCCACTCGGCATTCGTCAGATCGCCCCGCCCCATGTCCACATCAACGACCTGGGAACGGAGTAGTCACATGATCGGCCGGACAAGTCCTAGTAGTGCTTCGTTAGGTTCTGGTTCTGCTGGTTTTGAGGGGGCGACCGCAGGTGGTGCAGGTGCCGGTCCAGCACCTCAGCAGGTCTTGGAGTGCGTCGAGGGTCTGGTAGAGGCTCGCGTCGGTGTCTCGACTTTTGGGTCGAGCCTGCGGAGGGTGAGGAATGCCTGCGCGGCGGTGACGAGGGTGACGTGGTGGTGCCAGCCGCGCCAGGTTCGGCCTTCGAAGTGGTCCAGTCCCAGGCCGTGTTTGAGCTCGCGGTAGTCATGTTCGATCCGCCAGCGCATCTTCGCCCACCGCACCAGGTCAGCGACGGGTGTGGTGGCGGGCAGGTTCGATATCCAGTAGTCCGTCGGGGCGTCCTGGCCGTCCGGCCATTCGACCAGGAGGGTCTGGGTGGGCAGGACGCCGTCCCACCGGCTGCGGCCCCCGCCAGATTCCTGAGCGGCGGCCAGGGACTGTTTGCCCGCGGGCCGCACCGTCAGCACCGTGAACCGTGAGGTCATCGCGCCCTTGCTGCCCTGCCGCCAGGTCACTTCGGAGAATCGCTTGGCACCCGCCTGCGCCGCGAGGGTGGAAATGGCTCGCGGCGGGGTGCGGTAGCGGGGAAGGGTGGGCGGCCCGAGCCCGCCATAAGCGGGCTGGTGCGGCTCGACATCCTCCGGATGAGCGACTTCCTTCCCGTTGAGGGCCAGGACATAGGACAGCCCTCGCTCCTGGAGACCGAGCCGGAACGGTGTGCTGACGCCGTAGCCGGCGTCGGCGACCACGACCGGCGCCTCCAGCTGCCACTCGGCGAGTGTGTCCAGCAGGCCGAGCGCGAGCCGCCACTTCTCCCGGTGCACCACGTCCTCGGGGACGCCTGCCCTGCGGCAGCGGTCGGGCTCGTCCGTCCACTCCCGCGGCAGATACAACTGCCACTCCAACGGGCACGAGGCGGTGTCGGTGGCGGCATGGACACTGACCGCGACCTGGCAGTTCGCCCGTTTGCCGACCGCTCCGCAGTACTGGCGGGCCACCCCGACCGAGGCCTTGCCGCACTTGGGGAACGACACGTCGTCGATCACCCACACCTCGGGCCTGACGACTCTGGACAGCCGCTCGGCGATCCGCCGCCTGACCGGCAGCGGATCCCACGGCGACTGGTTCACGAACTGCTGCAGGGCCTGCATGTTCCCGTCCGGCAGACGCTCGGCCATCGGCTGGATCGACTTGCGCCGACCGTCGAGCATCAGGCCTCGCAGATAGCACTCACCCTTGGCCCGCTGATCCGTACGCGGCACCGAGGCGAAGACATCCGCCACGAACATCGCCAACGCCGCCCGTAATCGGTTCACTTCATGCGCATCCACACGACCAACATGCTCTTGATCAGCACCAACGAATAGACCTAACGAAGCACTACTAGTCCGGCACGGCGTCGGCGAGTGGGTCGGCGGCCGGCAAGTGGCACGACGAGCGGGTGCGCGTATTTCACTTGGAACGGTGACACGTGCCACGGGAGGATGGCCACGCTTCACCAAGCACACGAAGGGGACGGTGAATGAGGCGGAACCGGCTCGGTACAAGCAAGGTGCACGTCACGGAGTTGGGTTTCGGCGGCGGTCCGCTCGGCGGACTCTTCGCGCCGCTGGACGACGAGACCGCCGCGGGAGCCCTCGAGGCGGCCTGGGACGGTGGTATCCGCTACTTCGACACCTCTCCGCACTACGGCATCGGCCACTCCGAACGCCGTATCGGCGGCCTGTTGCGCGGAAAGCCGCGCGAGGAGGTCACGCTGTCGACGAAGGTCGGCCGACTGCTGGTCCCGCAGGATCCGGCCGGTCGTATGGACGAGAGCTTCGCCGTGCCCGCGACGCACCGCCGCGTGTGGGACTTCACGCGCGACGGTGTGCTGCGCAGCGTCGAGGACTCACTCGAGCGGATCGGCGTCGACCGCATCGACCTGCTGCTCCTGCACGACGCGGAGAACCACTTCGAGGATGCGTTGCGCGAGGGCTACCCGGCCCTCGCCGAACTGCGCGCGCAGGGCGTGGTGGGCGCGATCGGCGCGGGGATGTACCACCCGGGCAAGCTGACCCGGCTCGTCAGGGAGTCGGACGTCGATGTGGTGATGCTGTCCGGCCGCTACACGCTCCTGGACCAAACCGCCCTCGACGACTTGCTGCCCGCGTGCACGGAACGCGGGGTCTCGGTTCTCGCGGCGTCGATCTTCAACTCCGGACTGCTGGCCACACCCCGTCCCGCGGCGGACGCCACCTTCGACTACGCCCCCGCCGCACCGCAGTTGGTGCGACGCGCGCATCGCCTGGCCGACGTGTGCGAGGCACACGGTGTGACGCTCCCCGAGCTGGCCATGGCCTTCCCGCTCCGTCACCCCGCCGTGGCGGGCATCGTCGTCGGCATGCGCACCGCGGATGAAGTACGGCGCAATCTGGCGGCGTTCGGCGCGGAGATCCCGGCACAGGTCTGGAGCGACCTGCGCAGCGAGGGCCTCCTGGACGAACGGGCGCCGACCCAGGGGTGAGCGTCCCTGGGTCGGCTGCCATGGGACGGCGGCGCGAAGCCGGTGTGTGCTCCGCGCCGCCGCAGGTGCGCTGCTGTGTTTTGCCGCCCGTTACTTCGGGCGGTCGACGACGACCGCGTCGATGTGGTCGATGTACGGCCGTGCGTACCGGCTGACCGGCACGACCTGATTGATCGGCTTGTCGATCCTGCTCGGGCAGGTGGGGTCCCAGGTGGCGCAGGCCGTTTCCAGCACGAGGTCGGCGCTGGCGGCGATGTGCCCCTCGTCGTCCACGAACGTCACGACCAGCTTCTTGCGGCAGGCCTCGATCCACAGGTGGTTCTGCACGGCGGCGCTGCCGGTGAGCCGTGAGGTGGCCCTGTCCTATTGCACGTTCGCGCTGTAGGAGCAGGCGGCGGTGTACTCGCTCTCCGTGCTCGCGTGCAGCACGGGGTCGCTCACGGCGGCCGATGCCGGAGTCGGCGCCCAGATCGCGGCTGCGGCGGCCGTTGCGACGGCGGCCGTCGCGATCCTGCGGGCACCTCGGTTGTTCAACACATTCTCCTCCTGGTGGTTGAGGTGGTTCTCGGTCCGTTCCGTGCCACGGCCCACCGGCCGAGGCGGGGTCCACTGTCGGCCGCCCGGAAGCCCGGCGGCATGAGGCCTGCGTCCCGGCCTGCGGGCGCTCTGCCTCCGGCACATCGGCTGCCGTCCGGGCACGGAGCCCGGCGGGAGCGGGACTCCTGCCCCATGCGCTGCCGGTCCGGGCGGCGCAGTGTCTCTCCTGCGACGACAGCGGTAGACAGGGGGCGACATGTCGTTTCTGATCAGGGCGGCGATCCGCGGCGGGGCAGGCGTCGCGCGCCGCGTGTGGGGGCCGGCGGCCGGCGATGTGGTCGAGCGGCTCGATCTGGCGAACCGTCACGCCGCGGCGGTGGAACGGCACGCGATGTCTCAGCAGATGGCCTCGGACGCGGTCGCCGCTGACGCAGTCGACACCGGCACGGACGACACCGGCTCGGACGACGATGACGGCGGATGGTTCGAAAGCGTCGTCGAGTGGCTGCTCGGTGAGTGACGGCACCGCGTACCGGCGGGATCGGCTGACGTAGACGCAACCCGGCCGGAACCACTGGCCGTCGGGCGGCGACAGCAGGAAGACGCCGTGGCCAGTGGGGCGCACTACCTCGTGGTGTTCTCCCTGCCCACGATCGTCATGGCCCTCTACCCACGGGGGCGTCTGGCACACACATGGCTCCGCTGGCCCGTCGCCACTGCGGCGACCGCCATCGCCGTGCTGACGCTGGCCGCTCCCTTCGACGCCGAGGCATACGACGACATCGTGCCCGCAGGCACGCCACCGGTCGCGCTGACGCCGTTCGTCACCGGCGTGGTGAGCGGGACCTGTCTGGCGCTGATCGGGCTGTGTTCGATGATCCTCACCGGACACACGCTGGCCCGGCTCGTCCGGTCCCGGCCGCCCGAGCGGCAGCAGCTCGCGTGGATGGCGCGGCGGCCGACCACGTATCGACCATCATGAACAAACTCGGCACCGCCAACCGCGCAACCACGGTCGCCCGGCCCCGCGACGCCGGCCTGGCAAGCCCGGGCCCGATGGACGACACGGACGACAGCGCCCGCGCGAACGACTGACCCGCGGCGCACGAGGCCGACCTCACGGGTCCAGAGGCAGTTCGACGAGCACGGTGTGGCCCTGCCCGTGGCGGACGAGCCGGAAGCTGCCGCCGAGTTGCTCGGCGCGGCGGCGCATGGAGACCAGCCCTACGCCGCCCTTCCGCAGCTGCGCCCTCCAGTTGGGCGTAGGGAGCACATCCGGTCGTGCTCGCGCCAGTGGGTGTTTGGGGCTGGGGGGCGCCGGCGGTGCCGATTCCCGCGCGGGCGGGAGACTGCTGCCGGTCGGACCCAGCCCGGCTGACTCGCTCACGACTTCACCGGGCTCCACAGGCGGGGCTCGCGCCCCACAACTCACGAGCGCGGCTTGTGTGCCGCGGTGAAGGCGTCCGCCCCGGTCAGGTCGAAGTCTCCGTGGTCGCTGCCGAGGCCCTGGGCCACCAGCGCCGCCGCCGCGCAGCCGAGGACTGCGGAGTCGTACGGTGTGCGGCCGAGGCTCATGCCGCGCAGGAAGCCGGCCGAGAACGCGTCGCCGCAGCCGGTCGTGTCCACCACGTCGATCGCGAAGGCGGGAACCGTCTCGGTGCCGTCCGGGGTCACAAGGAGCGCGCCGTCGCCGCCACGGGTGGCCGCGACCAGGCCGGCTCCGGCAGCCAGGAGCTTCTGTGCGCCCGCGATCAGGTCGTCCTCGCCGGTGAAGCCGAGGACCTGGTCCTCGTTCGGCAGCATGTAGTCGACGTACGGCAGCAAGGCCGCGATCTGCTCGAAACTCCCCAGCGCGCCGGGGGCGAGCAGGTCCACCGAGGTGGTCACGCCGTGGTCCTTGGCGTACGACAGGATGCGCGCGGCGGTGTCGACGCCGATCAGTTCGGGGCCGCCGAGGTGGAGGTGGGTCGCTTCGGCGATCGCGTCCCAGGGCGCGTCGTCGGGGCCGTAGGTGATGTTGGCGCCGAGGAGGTGCAGTGACGGGCGGTCGCCGTTGGGGCGGATGGGCAGGACGCTCGCGGAGGTCGGGGTGTCCGTGCGGCGGACGAGGAATCGGGTGTCGATGCCGGCCGTCTTGAGGAGTTGGACCAGCATGTCCCCCGTGGGGTCCGAGCCGATCGCGCCGGCGCTGCGTACGGAGGCGCCGAGTTTGGCGAGGGTGAGCGCGGTGCCGCCGGCTGTTCCGGCGGCGGTCATCCTGATGTCCTCCACCAGCGTCGCGCCCTGGCCCTCGGGTATCTCCTCCACCGGCCGTACCAGCACGTCCAGCACGTGTACGCCCATCGTGACGACCTTCATCGGTTTCCCTCCTGCACAGGCGGTACGGGGTGGGTGGTGCCGTAGTTCCGGGCGAGCGCGGCCTCGATCACCGCGCGTTGCTGGTGCTCGTCGAGGACGCGGGGCGTCCCGAGGGCGGCCGCGTGCTGGTAGACGCCGCATGCCCACTCCAGCAGCAGCGCATGGTCGACGGCTTTGGCCAGTGTCGGAGCGTGTGTGAGGGCGCCGTGGCTGGCCATCAGCGCGGCACTGCGGCCCTCCAGCGCCGTAAGGACGGACTCGGCCAGTTCGGGCGTGCCGAAGGTGGCGTACGGCGCGACGCGCACGGAGCCGCCCAGGGTGAGCAACTGGTAGTGGCTGCAGGGCAGTTCGTCGAGCACACAGGACAGCGCGGTCGCCATGGGCGCGTGGGTGTGGACGACCGCGCCCGTGCCGTAGCGGCGGTAGACGCCGAGGTGCAGGTCCAGTTCCGAGGTGGGCTGCAGCGTCCCGGCCACGACGTTCCCGTCGAGGTCGACGACGGTCACCTGGTCGGCCGTCAATTCGGCGAGCACGGCACCGGTGGCCGTGATCGCGACCTGGTCCTCCACGCGCATGCTGACGTTGCCGGCCGTACCGATGAGCAGCCCCTCAGCTCCCAGTCGGCGGCACGCCTCGGCCACGGCGGCGCGCTCCTGACCCAGCGCTGAGCTTGAGTCGGTCATGTACGCGACGGTAACGTAAAGGTGAAACAAAGTCACGTTCAGGTTCGAGATGCAGATCTCGAGATGCAGATTCGGAGGCTGTGCATGGGCGATCCGGCCTCGAAGCGCGGCGGCACCTGGCCCGTTCCGCTGCGCCGCACCCCCCAGCAGGCGCGCAGCAAAGCCCGGCTGGCCCGGGTCCTTCAGGCCGCGGAGCGCGTTCTGGTCGGCGAAGGGGTCCAGGCACTGACCACGACCCGCGTCGCGGCGGAGGCGAACGTCTCGGTGGGTTCGCTGTACCAGTACCTGCCCGACCGCGACGCCATCATCGACGCCCTCGCGGCCGGCTATCTCGCCCGCCTCGAGGCCGCCATGGACGACCTCGTCCGCGCGGCCGCGGCCGAGAAGTGGGACGACCCGGTCGGCGTGCTCATCGACGCCTACGCCGCGATCTACCGGACGGAACACGGCTTCCGGGCGCTTTGGTTCGGCAGCAGTCTGACCGAGCAGACCCGCGCGGCGGATCGTGAGCACAAGCGCCGGATGGCGGACGGGATCCGGCGCATCCTGCTCGTCCTCGGTGTCGCCCGCGACGACGAGGGGCTCGCGCGGGCCTGTCACGCCGCGGTCCTGGCCGCCGACGCGCTCGCACAGGAGGCCTTCCGTCGTGACCCGGAGGGTGATCCTGGCCTCCTCGACGAGAGCAAGCTCATGCTGCGCGGGTATCTCAGCGCTCTCGCCGCGCGCTATGAGGGACAGAACACCCCGGCATGACCGGCGTGGCCTCAGACCGCCCTCAAGGTCTCCGCCGCATGAGGCTCTGCCATTCTGGCGTCGTGCCGAAGCCCTCTCCTGTCACCCCGGATGCCCCCGCCCACATAGTCGCCCCTCTGCTCACCCAGCAGTGGCTCGACCTCGCCTTCATCCACTGGGCCGTCGAACCGGACGTCGTGGCGGGACTGCTGCCGAGAGGGACCGTTCCGGACACGCACGACGGGGTCACGTACGTCGGGCTGGTCGCGTTCCGGATGCACCGGGTGGGCTGGCTGCGGCTGCCCGGCGTGCCGTATCTCGGGACCTTTCCCGAGACCAACGTGCGCCTGTACTCCGTGGACGCGCACGGGCGGCGCGGCGTCGTGTTCCGGTCGATGGACGCCGCGCGGCTGATCCCGGTCGTGATGGGGCGCGTCGGCTTCCGGCTGCCGTACCTGTGGTCCCGGATGACCGTCCGCACGGTCGGCGACACCGTCACCTACACCAGCTCGCGCCGCTGGCCCGGTCCGCGCGGCGCGTTCAGCCGGATCACCGTGCGCAGGGGTGAACGCATCGAGGAACCAACCGATTTGGAGCACTTCCTCACCGCACGCTGGGGCATGCACAACGCCTTTTTCGGCGGTGACGAGCCGCTGGCGTACCTGCCCAACCACCACCCCCGATGGCCGCTGCACCGCGCCGAGCTGATCACCTGCGAGGAGAACCTCGTCGCCGCGGCCGGGCTGCCCGCGCCGAGCGCCGCGCCGGTGAGCGTGCTGTACTCCCCCGGCGTCCCGGTCCGCCTCGGACGCCCGGCCCGGCCCGCGGGTATTCCTACTCCGTGACCTTGCCGCCGGGAGCCGCGGACGACCCGGGCGTGTCGAGATCCGGAGGTCGGTGCCGACGTATCGGATGAAGGGCCACGGCCGCGCGCTGCGGCCGGACAGCCGGTAGCCGATCGGAACGGAGATCGATCATGTTGCTGAAGGACAAGGTCGCTGTGGTGTACGGCGCGGGCGGTTCCATCGGCGGGGCGGCAGCGCGCGCCTTCGCCCGTGAGGGGGCTCGGGTCTTCCTCGCCGGGCGGACCGGGGCGCCGCTCGAGAAGCTCGCCGAGGAGATGCGCGCCGATGGCGGCACGGCCGAGGCCGCCGTGGTCGATGCGCTGGACGAAGCGGCGGTGGACGCCTTCGTCGACGGTGTCACCGCGCGGGCCGGGCGCCTTGACGTCTCGTTCAACGCCATCGGATACGGGGATGTCCAGGAGCCCCTGTCGGAGATCTCGGTCACGGACTTTCTGCAGCCCATCGTGACCGCGATGCGCTCGCAGTTCCTGACGACCCGGGCGGCCGCCCGGCACATGACCGCACGCGGTACGGGCGTGATCCTCGCCTTCGGTGGCGGTGGGCCGCAGACGCTGCCCGGCCTCGGCGGCTTCAAGATCGCGCTGGACGCGCTGGAGGGACTGCGCCGGCAGTGGGCCGTCGAGCTGGGCCCGCACGGGATCCGCGTGGTGACGCTCAAGTCGGGCGGTGTGCCGGAATCCCTCCCCCAAGGGTTCCCCGGCAGGGAGGCGATCGTCGACAGTCTGGTCGAGGCGACGCAGCTCGGGCGGTGCGCGACCCTCGCGGACGTGGGCGATGTGGCCGCCTTCGTCGCCTCCGACCAGGCCCGCACGCTCACCGCAACGGACGTGAACATCTCCTGCGGCGCCATCGTGGACTAGGACTACGCCGCGGATCACCAGCAGCAGGGCCCCTGGGCCGACCTGCGCACGCAAAGGGCCCGGACCGGGAGGACCGGTCCGGGCCCCAGGGGGAGCGTCACCGCGTCACGTGCGCGTCCCGAGTGTCGTCTCCGTCATCCGGAGCGGCGCCTCGTGCGCACCAGCAGCAGGAAGCCCGACATGAGGAGAACGGCGCCGGCCGCGGCGGGCCACAGCGTGGTGCCCGTCTCGGCGAGATCACCTCCGACTGCCTGCGGTTGCGTTCCGGTTCCGGCGTCGGAGTCGTCGCCGGCCGCGGCGGGCTGCGACTGCGCCGGCGTGCTTCCCGCGTCGGCGTCGTCGTTCGCCGAGCCGCCCTGTGCCGGGGCGGTGGCGTCCCCGTCGGCCGACGGGGTTCCGTAGGACTTGGGCGCCACCGTGCTCGACACGGTGGGCTTGTCGTCCTTCGCCGGCTCGGTCTCGGGCGCCTCGTTCGCGGGCTCGTCGGTCACGGGTGCCTCGGTGGCCGGCTCGTCGGTCGCGGGCTCTTCGGTCGCCGGCGGCTCCGTCTGCTCGCCCCCTCCGTCGCCGGGCTCCGGCTTGTCGTCCCCGGCGGGCGGGGTGCCGGGCGTCTGCGTCGGCTGCTCGGTCGGCTCCTCCTCGCCCGGGTTGCCGCCCTCGTCGGCACCGACGCCGCACTTGCGGCCCTCGTTGATGCAGTCGACCATCTGACCCATCAGGTCCTCGTCGAAGACGTTGATGAAGTCGCCGTGGTCGGTGACCGGCTTGTGCAGCTGCTCGGGGAAGGAGTCCACCGCGAACAGCGGGGTCGTACGGCCGCCGTCCTGCAGGCTCGGCGCGTCGACGTCGTACACGATGCGCTGCACCAGCTGCGGGATGGCCTTGAAGCCGTTCGCGCAGCTGCCGTCGGCCGCTGCGAACGCCACATGGGCGCGGTGGTTGGCGCTGTCGATGTTCTGTCCGTCCCAGCAGCTCTGGAACTTGAAGGTGCGCACCACGTCGCTGCCCTGCGGGCACAGCGGGTACTTGTCCTTCAGCTGCCGGTCCTCGAAGCCGGTGCAGCTCCAAGAAGCGTTGGCGTTGGCGGTGCCGTTGACGAACGCCTTGGCGTCGCCGGTGATGATGCGCAGCAGCCGCGGCATCTCGGTGACCTTGCTGCGGGGGTTGCCCACGAAGGTCAGCGTCACGTCCTTGGGAGTGACGATCTCACCGGCGTTGCCCTCGATGCCGCCGCCCGGCTTGTCGGCGTCCTGTTCCTGCGTGCCGTTCTGCAGGCGCAGCACGGGCCAGTAGTAGGTGGACTTGTCGCCCTGGTCGACACAGCTCGTCTCGGCGTTCGCCAGGTCCTCGTCGCTGGCGAAGGCGGTGTTGGACTGGTTGCCGATGTAGTCGTGGAAGTGGTGGGCGCCGTTGGAGACGCCCGGCGCCACGATGACGTTGTCGGAGTTGAACAGGCCGTTCTCGTTGACGCCGCAGCTCGTGACGAAGGTGCCGCGGGAGGCGTCCGACTGCGGGGCCGGGCTCTGCACGTTCGGCTGTACGGCCTTGATGTCCACGTAGTCCGCGGCGACGGGTCCGTTGCCGGCCTGGCCGCCGTTGCCGTTCTGGCCGTCGTTGCCGGGCTGTTGGCCGCCCTGGTCGGCGCCGCTCTGGTTGTCGGCGCCGTCGTCCTGCGTGCCGTCGTCGCCCTGGTCACCGGTGCCGCTGTCGGCCGCGCGCAGAGTGCAGGGAGCGAGGGACTCCAGGCCTTCGGGCCGGTCTCCCGTGCGGTCGATGGCGATGGCGATGCGCTCGATCGTGGCCGTGCGCTTGTCCTTCAGCGGATTCATGATCGCGCTGTCGGCGAAGCCCGCGTCCTGCTGGATCGCCTGCGCGGACTCCTGCAGTCGCTGGTAGGCCTCGGCGATCTGCTCGTCCAGGAGCGCGAGTTCCTTCGCGACGTCCTCTTTCGCCCCGTCCGGTACGGCCGTCAGTTTGCTGCCGACATCCGGGCAGTCGATGGTGCCGGCCGGGGAGGACAGGGTCCGAGCGGGGTCCGCTCCGCCGTCTTCGGTGGCCGAGGCATAGACGTTGGCCGCAACCAGGCCGCCGCCGCCCAACATCAGCGCGACCGCTGCAAAGGTCGCGCGCCGTGCGCCCGTGGGGCGTCTTCGCGTGCTGCGTCCCAAGGAAGTACTCCTACGCCTCGTGGTCGGTCAGGGCATGAAAATCCCCCGGTCCCATACGGAGGCGGACGGCGTCGTGTTCAACCGTCTCGCGGATTCACAGAAATTTCTTGTCGCGAGGGTCAGTTCATGAGTCCGGCGGCGAGCGTCGCTCCCAGTTCCCAGCAGGCCTCGACGTCGGTCTTGACGGGTTCGCCCGTCACCGTCACGGGCTGCGCGGAGCGTCGCCAGGCCAGGCCGGTGGTGATGGAGTCGATCGCCCGCACGGCCCCGGTCACATCGCTGCCGCCGTGCACGTAGTAGCCGAACGGCCGGCCCCGGGTCGCGTCCAGGCACGGGTAGTAGATCTGGTCGAAGAAATGCTTGAGGGCGCCCGAGATGTAGCCGAGGTTCGCCGGGGTGCCCAGCAGGTAGCCGTCGGCGTTCAGGACGTCGGAGGCCGTGGCCGACAGTGCCGGCCGCCGTACGACCTCGACGTTGTCGATCTCCGGTGCGGTGGCACCGGAGATGACGGCTTCGAGCATGGCCTGGCAGTTGGGCGAGGGGGTGTGATGCACGATCAGCAAGGTAGGCACACCCCGAACCCTGCCGCCCTGCCGCCGTTCGACGCAACCGCGACGGTTCAGCTGGCGGCTTGCGTCGGCTCCTGCTCCTCCGGCCCGCCTTGCGAGGCGGGCGATGAGGCGTTGATCCTGGCGACCGCCGAGGACAACTGCTCCCGCACCGCTTCCGGCAACGCCTCGCCCTTGACCGCGGTGACCAGGTCTCCGGCCAGCGCGTGCAGCTTGGTGTTGGTGTTCTGGGAGGCCGCGACGAGTACCGTCCAAGCCTCCTCGGAGCTCAGACTGAAGGAAGCCATCAGGATGCCCCGGGCCAGATCGATGGTCGGCCGGGTCTGCATCGCCCGTCGCAACTGGGCGACTTCGATCCGCAGGTCCTCATCGGTGACGTCGGACACGTCCGCGCCCTGAACGTGCCCGGCCGGCGCGCCCTGCCCGTCCGGGCCCGAGCCGGCGAACAGCGTCCGTGTGCGGGTCAGGTCGAGGAGGCGATCGACTGCCGTACTGGTGGAGTGGATGGTCACGGTCTTGTCCTGCTCCAAAGCTCGGTGCCGCAGGGTCAGGAGGACGTTGAGGGCGGAACAGTCGCAGAAGGCGACGCCGTCGAGATCCAGGTCGATGCCGCGGACCGAGCGGCTCAGGGCTTCGCGCAGGACGCCCCGGAACTGCTCGCTGGTGTCGATGTCGAGTTCTCCGCAGACCCTCACCAGGATCCGGTCGCCATCGGGACGCAGGTGTGTGACCAGCAGGCAGGGTGAGCCGGCCGCCGGTGCGCCTGTGGTGTGGGCATGGTCGGCAGCGCCCCCGGTAGGGGGTGCGCAGAGGACGCGGGCTCCGCCATGACCGCCTCTCCCTCGGTACTCCCCGTCTCCCCACCAGACTGAACCGGAACTGCGTGACACGTCAATAGATACATGAAATGCAGTGCGTGTTTTTGTATACGTGAACGGTTCGTCGTAGTCTTGGTGCATGGACGGAGTCCCTGAGCCGCACACTGGATGGACATTCCTGACCAACCACGCCCGCGTACTGGCAGCCATCGCCGACAACCCGAATGTCCGCATTCGACATATCGCGGCGCACTGCCGACTCACCGAACGGGCCGTCCAGAAGATCATTTCCGACTTGGAGCAGGACGGCTACCTCTCCCACGTCCGCGAGGGACGCACCAACATCTACCGGGTCGAGCCCGACAAGGTGCTGCGTCACCCCGCCGAAGCCGGCCTGCCGGTGGCCGCACTGCTCTCGCTGCTCGTCCAGGACGAGGCCAATCGCAACACGGCTTCCGAGCCGCTGAGAGCCGCGCGCCCGCGGATGCCGGTCGACGGCCGCTGAGCGGTCACCGCCCCAGGTCGCGGACGCGACACCCTTGGACGGGGCTCAGCACAGGACGCGCAGCGCTCCGGGCAGCACCCTGACCGTGACCGGCAGGGCCGCTTCGACCTCGCCGTCCGCGCCGTAGGGCACCTCGCGGTCGGCCTCGATGCGGATCTCCCTGCCCCGCAGGATGCGGACCTGGGGGCGGTGGACGTGGGCGCCCGTCTTGAGGTCGTTCATCAGCGCGAAGAACAGCCGGCGGGGCGCCTCGCGGATCATCACCACGTCCAGCAGGCCGTCGTCGACGCGGGCGTCGGGGGCGATGAGGCGACCGGAGCCGTAGTAGCCGGAGTTGGCGGCGACGACCGTGTAACCCGTGTGCGGGTGTTCCTCGCCGTCGACCGTGACCCGGTAGTGCGCCGCGCGCCAAGTGGTGACGGCACGCAGTCCGCCGGCGTAGTACGAGGCCGCGCCGCGCAGCAGTGTGGCGTTGTTGGCATGGCGGTTGGCGAGCGCGTCGACGCCCGCGTACACGCTGCCGAGGACCACTGTGCGGTGATGGACGGCCGACTCGACTTCGATGGTGTCGACCTTGCGGGGTTCGTGGTGGAGCAGTACCTGGGCGAGTTCCCCCGGGTCGGTCGGGAGGCCGAGAGCCCGCGCGAAGTCGTTGCCGCGGCCCGCCGGTACGAGGCCGAGCACGGCGTCGGTGCCGCTGAGGGCGCCGCCGATGCCGCCGGCGATTCCGTCGCCGCCGACGGCCAGCACCACCCTGCCCCGCTGCCCGGCGTCCCGGGCGAGGTCCCGGGCGTGGTCGAGGCTGCGGCTGTACTCGGTCTCCAGGCCGGCCCCGGCCTCCCGCAACTGCCGGGCCACCTGCAGCAGCGCGGCCGCTGAGGCGGATCCGCCCGCCGTGGGGTTGACGATGGCGGTGAACTGTCGCATCGGTGTGCCTTTCGGGCCGACGGGAGGGAGCTGCCGGAGGCGGGGCGGTTTGGGGAATGAGGAGGAGCGGGTTCGAGCGGCTGGATAGCCCGTGGGCGCGGGATCAGTCGCCGGGCAGGAGGACGCCGGGGTTGAGCAGGCCCTCCGGGTCCAGTCGGCGTTTCACGGCGCGCAGCGCCTCGATGCCCAAGGGGCCCGCCTCACGGACGTACCAGTCCCGGTGGTCGGTGCCCACACCGTGATGGTGGCTGATGGTGCCGCCCGCGGTGAGGATCGCCTCGTTGGCGGCGTGCTTGGCGCGCTCCCAGTGCGCCACCGGGTCGTCGCCCTGTGCGGAGACGACGGTGAAGTACAGCGAGGCGCCGTTCTCGTAGACATGGGAGATGTGGCACATGATCAACGGTGGGGTGCCGGCCTGGGTGAGGGTGGTGGTGAGGGCGTCGCGGACGGACGCGTACAGCTCCGGAACGCGTGACCAGAAGGTCGCCGTCTCCAGCGTCTCGGCGAACGCCCCCGCGTCCAGCAGGGAGTCCCGCAGGTAGGGGGCCGAGTAGCGGCCGTGCGCCCAGCGCTGCCCCGGTTCCTCGCCCAGCGGGGTGCCGCCGCACTCGCGCAGGACGGCGGCGGCCTGCTCCCGACGGTACGCGGTGTCCTCGTCCGTGCCTTCGTAGCCGGTGATCGCCATGCATCCCGCGGGCTGCAGCCCGGCGCCGTCCGCTCCTATGGCGTCGGGCTGGGCGAGGCCGATCAGGGTCTCGGTCTCGTCGGACAGCCGCAGGACCGTCGGGCGGGGTCCGTCCTGGGCCAGGCGGCGCAGTGCGGTGGCGCCCTCCTCGAAGGAGGCGAAGCGCCAGCCCTCGTACACGCGGGTTTCGGGGACGGGGCGGATCCGCACCGTGACGGACGTGATGACGCCGAACGCCCCTTCAGAGCCGAGCAGGAGCTGGCGCAGGTCGGGTCCGGCGGCCGAGCGCGGTGCGCGGCCCGTGTCGATGGCGCCCTGGGGAGTGGCGAGGGTCAGGCCCAGGACCATTTCGTCGAAGCGGCCGTAGCCGGCGGATGCCTGTCCGCTGGAGCGGGTGGCGGCGAATCCGCCGATGGTGGCCCACTCGTAGGACTGGGGGAAGTGGCCGAGGGTGAAACCGTGTTCGGCCAGCAGCGCCTCGGCCTGCGGGGCGCGCAGGCCGGGTTGCAGGGTGGCGGTGCGGGAGACCGGGTCGAGGGCGAGCAACTGGTCCATGCGTCGCAGGTCGAGGGCGACGAAGGGGCCGCGTCGGGTGGGGGCGAGGCCGCCGACGACGGAGGTGCCGCCGCCGAACGGGACCACGGGCAGGCCGTGTTCGGCGCAGGCGCGCAGGACGGCGAGCACCTCGTCGTGTCCGGCCGGGCGTACGACGGCTGCGGGGATGTCGTCGACTTCGCCCTCGCGGATGCGCAGCAGGTCGGGGGTGGACTTCCCGCGGGTGTGCCGGATGCGGGTCTCCGCGTCGAAGCGGACGTGCTCCTCGCCGCCCACGGCGGTGAACAGGGCCTGGCGCGCGGCGGGTTCGAGGCGCGGCTCGGGCACGGCGATGTCCTCCAGGGCGACCGGCCCGGCGGTGCGCGGCTTGACGCCGAGCAGATCGCGCAGCAGCCCGGTCACGGTCTCGGGCAGCGGCGCCGCCTTGGCCGGGTCGCCCCAGCCGCTCCACAGCATGTCCATGGCTGTCGTCCTCACCGGTCGATTCGAGCGATGCCGTGTCCCGGACGGCCTCGCAGGCGTTACACTGTGACACATGACGCCTATTCGTCACAACCACTCGGACAGCGATGCGGTGCTCGACGCGGTGCGCGACTGTGTCCTGGCCGTCGGTGTCCGCCGTACGACGCTGACCGACGTGGCCCGCCGCGCGGGTGTCTCCCGGATGACGCTGTACCGGCGGTGGCCCGATGTGCGCTCGCTGGTGGGGGACTTGATGACCCGGGAGTGGGTCGCGGTCGCCACCGGGGCCATGCCCGAGCGGCGGCCCGGGACGGACACGCGCGGCCTGATCGTCGACGGGCTCGTGGCCGGCGTGGAAGCCTTCCGCGCACACCCGCTCTTCCAGAAGATCGTCGACGTCGATCCGGAACTGCTCCTCCCTTACGTCCTCGACCGCCGCGGCGCGAGCCAGCAGGCCCTCCTCGCCCTGCTGGCCGACGCCCTGCGGGAGGGCCACGCCGACGGGTCGGTCCGCGCCGGCCATGTCGAACGGCAGGCGCGGGCCCTGCTGCTGATCGTGCAGTCCTTCACGCTCTCCCTGCGGACCATGACCGACGAGGACGACGCCGACCTGAGCAGCGAGGCCTTCCTGGCGGAACTGCGCAGCATCCTGGAGAGGACCCTCACCCCATGAGCACTGCCACTCCCCCCGTTCCCGGATCGTCACTGTCGGCCGCCCGGCGCTCACGCGAACTGGCCGAGACGGTCGGCGGTCCGGTCGTGGACGTCCTGGTCGTCGGGCTGGGTGCGACCGGCGCCGGAGCCGCCCTGGACGCCGCGGCGCGGGGTCTGACGGTGGCCGCCGTCGACGCCCACGACCTGGCCTTCGGCACCTCCCGCTTCAGCAGCAAGCTCATCCATGGCGGTCTGCGCTATCTCGCCTCGGCCCAACTCGACGTGGCCCACGAGAGCGCGGTCGAGCGCGGGGTGCTGATGGAGCGCACGGCACCGCATCTGGTGCGGGCCCAGCCCTTCGTGCTGCCCCTCACCCCCCTGGTCTCCCGCGGTCAGTCCGCCCTGGCCTGGGCCGGCTTCCGGGCCGGCGACACCCTGCGCCTGGCGGCCCGCACGGCCCGCGCCACCCTGCCCGCCCCGCGCCGCCTCTCCGCCGTGGAGACCCGGCACCTCGCCCCCGCCCTGCGCACCCAGGGCCTGCGCGGCGGCCTGCTGTCCTGGGACGGCCGGCTCACCGACGACGCCCGCCTGGTGACCGCGATCGCCCGCACCGCCGCCGCCCACGGGGCGCGGATCCTCACCCGGGTCCGCGCCCTGCAGCTTTCGACGTCCGGCGCCCGCATCCGCGACGAACTCACCGGCGAGGAGGGCGAGATCAGGGCCCGCGCCGTGATCAACGCGTCCGGCGTCTGGGCGGGCGGCCTGGTGGACGGCATCCGCATCCGCCCTTCACGCGGCACCCATCTCGTCCTGCGCTCCGACCACCTCGGCCCTCTGCCCGCGGGCCTGCACGTCCCGGTCCCCGGGGAGACCAACCGCTTCGTCCTCGTCCTGCCCCAGGGCGACGGCCGGGTCTACGTCGGGCTCACCGACGAGCCCGTCGAGGGCGACATCCCCGACGTTCCCGAGGTACCCGAGACGGACATCGGCTTCCTCCTCGACGTCCTCGGCTCCGTCTTGGACGTCCCGGTCCAACGCGACGATGTCGTAGGCGCGTTCGCAGGGCTGCGCCCGCTGCTCGACACGTCACCGGACGCGCACTCCGGAGCCGCCCCCAGGACCGCCGACATCTCCCGTCGGCACGCGGTCCTCACCTCGCCGGACGGCGTGGTCACGGTGGTCGGCGGCAAGCTCACCACCTACCGGCGCATGGCCGAGGACGCCGTCGACACGGCCGTCGCCACCCACCGACTCACCGCCGGCCCCTCCCCGACCGCCGCCCTGCCCCTCGTCGGCGCCGCGTCGCCGGACGCGCTCGGCTCCGTCCGGGCACCGCGCCGCCTCGTCCAGCGCTACGGCATCGAGGCGCCGGCCGTCCTGGCGCTCGGCGCGCGCGATCCCCGCCTCAACGAACCTGTACTGCCGGGGCATCCCGTCACCGCCGCCGAACTGCTGTGGGCCGTACGCCACGAAGGGGCCCTCGACGAGGCCGATCTGCTCGACCGGCGCAGCCGCATCGGGCTGGTTCCCACTGATCGCGCGGCCGCGCTGGACGCCGCGCGCAGGGCACTGGACAAGGTGTCGGCGCAGATGGGCGAGGTGTAGAGGGGCGGTGGTATCAGGCGACGGCGCGTCGCATCCGCCACACGTGGTCGTCGCGGGAGCCCTCCAGCCCGTCGGGGGACACGCTCGGCCTGCGCACCGTCTCCAGTGTCTGCACGGTCCACTCCTCCTCAGGCAGCGCCAGCTCGTCGAGGACGCCCTCCAGTGTCGGAAACTCCGCCTCGAAGGGTGGCTCGCTCTGCCACGACGGCCAGTTGGCGTGCAGGACGATCAGCAGGGTGCCGCCCGGGGCGACCGCTTCGGCGGCCTGCCGCAGGACGCGCTGCTGGTCCAGGGGCACCGGCGACTGGAGGTACTGGACGTTGACCAGGTCGAAGGAACCGTGGGGGAACGTCTCGCCCAGCACGTGCCGTTCCCAGGCCGTGCGGTCGCTCACTCCCGCCTCGGCGGCGTGCGAGGCTGCACGTTCCAGAGCCGTGTGCGCGATGTCGACGCCGGTCACCCGCCAGCCGCGGGACGCCAGCCACACCGCGTCGGCTCCTTCCCCGCATCCCAGGTCGAGCGCGCTGCCCGGCGCGAGGTCGGTGGCCTCGCGCACGAGCAGCGCGTTGGGGCGGCCGCTCCACAGACGGCTGCCGTCCCGGTAGCGGGTCTCCCAGAACTCGGCGGCTTGCAAGGCCATGGCATCTCCAAGGGCAGCAGGTGTCGTCGGGGACCGGACAGGCGCAAGGCTGTGCGGTCCCCATGGAAGAAGCCTGCGGGAGCGCTCCGACGACGGCCAACAAACTTGCCGCTTCAGCAAAGCCTCTCCCCCGTTGCCAGCGGGTACGCCCCGGTCAGTGCGGCGTCGTGGTGAGTGGTCTCGAAGCTGAGACAGAGGACGGTCGCCGGGCCCTTCATGCATGACTGAGCCTTACGGGGACTCTATGGCGGAGTCTCGCCGTTCAGTGATCCCTCACCAGGTCACCGTCGCTTCTCAGCGTCGAGCAGAGCCGCGACGAGGGTCTCGAAGGCCGCCACGTTCTTCGGGGATGTGATGCCGAGCCGCTGCGCGGCAAGCTGCACGGTCAGCGGCCGGTTCTGTTGCGCGGCCTTGTCCTGCAGTACCCCCGCCGCCCTGAGCAGATCCTTGTGCGGCACATCCAGGGCCGCCGCCAAGGGCTTGAGCAGGTCGGTTGGGAGCTCGTACTCTCCTGCGAGGATTTTCGATATGTCGGCCTCAGACATATCCGCCGCTTCGGCCAGCTTGGCCTTGCCGTCTCCTGACGGAGAGCTGATGGCGTAGCCGGCCCTGGTCGCGTTGTCGCTCACATAGCGGGCCAAAGCCCTGGCCTTGGCCTTGGGATCCTGTCGCTTCGCCATCCGCCAACCCCTCCCGTCGCAGAAACGGCAGGATGACACCGTGCGAACCAGCTTGGGTAGGGTGCGCCCTCGGCCGTCGTGCTGCCAGCCCGGCAGGCGCGCTGAGCAGCCGCGCCGTTCGGCTTCAGGGCCGGAGGCCACCAGCGGGTGACTGCTGGACAGGACCACTCCCCGACTCTTACATTGCTCGTCCTCAAGCCGACCGGAATCGGCCGCAGACAATGTGGGGGCACTGGTGGGCAGGAGTCCGGGCGCGGTCGTGTGCGCCGCACTCGGTGCGAACATCGCCTTGGCCGCAGCGCATCTGATGGCTCAGCTGCGTTTGTACACGGACCTCGGGCGCATGGCGCACGGCGAGCCCGTTCTGCGGGCTCAGATGTGGGTGGGAAACCTCTCGGGTGTGCAGACGGCCGCCTTCGTCGGGACGGGGCTCCTGTTCGTGGGGTGGTTCGTTCAGGCGTGGGAGCACGCCGACGTCGAACGCCTGCGCCCCGGCCGCCGGTGGTGGCGGAGCCGCACCTGGGCGCTGGCCGGATGGTTCGTCCCCGCAGCCAACCTCGGGATCCCGCTCCTGCTCTCTCTCGACATGTGGTCGTCGGCCCGGCCCCGGGCCACGGCTCGCTACCGCTCGCCGCTGTGGGTCGTCGTCTGGTGGGTCACCTTCGTGTCGTGGACGTACGTCGCCGGCTCAGCCAAGTCCCGGTATGAAAGGGCCGAGAGCGCCGACGCCATCAGGGAGGCCTTGCACGCCGGGATCGTCGCAGACGTTCTCGGGGCACTCGCCGGCCTCGCGGCGATCATGTTCGTGTGGCAGCTGAGCCGGTCGCTCACTTCCCGAGAGTCCGCGTCTTCACAGGCGCAGGGGGCTCGGACGGTTCCTGCACCCCCTGCGCTGCCCTCCTGACGCCTGCTCTTGTTCACGAGGGTCGGCTCACCCCCCGGTTTCACGGGCAATTGGGTGGCCCCCGCGGGCACCCCGCACGCCGCGCCTCCTACTCCACGACCGCCTGCCGGTACGGCACCAGGCGAACCGGACCCATGAGGCCGTACGCCTGTCGCGCGACCGCGCCGAACACCTGCGGCCGCACCACCCGGAGACGGTTGACGAGCGGGGTCGCCACCTCCACCTCGATGACGTTGTCTCCGCGCCGCAGCAGCGGGCCGACGTCGCCGACGGGATGGAGGCGGTCGACGGGTGCCAGGCGTGTGCCGTTGACGGTCACCCGGAAGGTGTCGCTGATCTGGCCGAGTTCCAGGAACGCACCGTGTCGAGGGCCAGTGCGCGGTGGACGCGTTCGGTGCGCGTCGGCCCGGCTCCCGGGAACCAGTCCTCGACCTCGACGTCCCAGCGGCTCGGCGTGATCGGTTCGGGCATGGGCGGGAGGGTGGCGGTGACCGTACGGCCCTGGGACAGGCGCGTGGTGTACGTACCGGCGGTGCTCACGCGCACGGTCAGGCCGCCCCGGGGTGAACAGCACCTCGTCGGCGTCCGTGGTGACGGCGTGCGGGCGGTTGCCGTGCCGGTCCCCGAACATGCCGGGGCGGCCCAGGGCGACGATCACGGCCTGCCCCGGCTGGAGTGTGACGCGCAGGGTGAACTCTTCGCCGTCCTCGGTGTACTGGGCGAGCCGTACGGCCGCTCCCGTCCACGGGTCGAGCAGGAAGCTACAGCGGAACGCTCACGACCGTCGAGGAGGTCGACGGGTCCGACCAGTCGGCGTCGAAGCGGGCGTTGACGACATAGAGTCGGCCCGCGTGGACGGCCGCTGTGGTGGGCTCGTCGAAGCGCGGGTCCGTGATGCGCTTGGCGAAGCTGCTGCGGGTGCCGTCGTCGCTGAGCCTGAACACATCGACGGCATAGGACCAGTTGCGGACCACGTACAGCATGCGGCCGTGGAGGACCAGGCCGTCGCCGTTGCTCACCGACCCGCCGTCCAGGGCGACCTCGGTGGCCTGGCCGGTGCGTGGGTCGACACGGTAGAGCAGGGAGACGTTGTCGTTCACCACCAGCAGCGCCCTGCCGTCCGGCGTCAGCTCGATGCCGTTGGCGCCCCAGTACTCGCCGCCGGGCGGGGTGGGGGCCCATGCGCCGGTCAGCGGCAGCCTGCGCAAGGGGGAGGCCGCCGGAAGGCCCGCCCGCAGCGGCAGGTGGTGGAGAACGTCGTTGAACGAGTCGGTGAACCACGCTCCGCCGCAGCCCACGACGACGTCGTTCACGAAGACCGTGCCGGTCGCCGCCCGCCAGGAGGCCAGCAGCCGGCCGTCGCGCCGGCCGACCACGCGGATCTCTCCGCTGTCACCCCCGGCGACGAGCAGTCTGCCGTACGGATCGACCTTGAGACCGACCGACATCCGTCCCTGGCCCTCACTGATGATCCGCCCCCGTCCGGTGGCCAGTTCGGCGCCGTAGATCGAGCCGTCGATCAGGGAGCCGGTATAGGCCACGCCCCCAGGACCTATGGCAATGCCCTCCGGCTGGAAGCCCGGCGGGGTGGCGATGGTGTCGGGCCAGGGGGCACCCGCCGCCCGAGCGGGGGACGTGGACGTGCCTGCGACGGCTGCACCGCCGAGTGCCGCAGCGGTGCCGAGGAGCTGACGACGAGTGAATGAGCGTGCCACAGTGCGGGATCCTTCCGACGGTGGAGCAGCCTGGTCTCTCGGCTGACGCTGTCACCTCAACACACCCGCGGACCCGCGGCAGCGCTCCGTCCCTCACCCTTCACAAGTAAATGATGAAGCTCCCCTTCGGGCGCCTGGTGGCACAGAGGCCTTCGAACCAGCGGCAGTGTCGTGTCGCTGAAGCGATCATCGTGAGGGGACGCTGCGGCAGTTCACGTTGAGTCCCAGCCACTCGCGCCCCGGACGAAGGTGCGATGATCTGTTCGTGGCGACGGATGCCGAGTGGGCTCGGATTCGGAGGGACCTGTGCTTCGGGCAGGTCTTCGAGGGCACCGTGGTGAAGGTTCCCCGGCCCGGGGCGATCGGGATCTTCGTGGACATCGGGCTGAGCGTCGGAGGCTTTGTCGACGTCCTGCTGCTGCCGGACGAGGGCGAAGACTGGCCGGCGGAGGGCACGGTTGCCGATTTCGAGATCTGGTGGGCGGACAGCCGCCAACAGATCCGGCTGAAGCCGTCCGACTCTCGATATCTACGGACCGACTTCGCGGACTTCGTCGAACGCGTTCGTCCCAGTTGGCCATCCGAAGTCGGTCAGCCTGTTCGTGGCTAAGGGCCTGTCATCCCCGATGACTTGCAGGCCGTGCTTCGCGGCCGACAATCACGGACAGACAGCGCACTAGCTGGAAGGGGTTGCCCTCTTCCCTCGCGATACGGTGCTGCCATGTCTCGATCAAGCGAAGCCGGATCAGTCCCGTCTCCCGTCACCGCGGACGACGTCGACCTTGCTGTGCGGCTCGCCGTGGGCACCCTTCGGGACGCACCGGCGGAGGGGTGGGGCGGTAAGGCCGGTTCGCTGGAATGGGACTGCTGGGAGACCGCCGAGCACCTCGCCAACGACCTGTTCTACTACGCCGTGCAGCTGGGGCCGCAGAGCCCACCGCTGGACACCCATGTGCCCATCGCGTTGAGCCAGAAGAGGCCGGACGGACCCACGGTCTTCCTCTACGCGGACCGTGACGCGGGTCCGGCCGGCCTGCTGCAGGTGCTGGAGGCGTGCGGCGCGCTGCTGGCCGCCATGGTGCGTACGACGCCGCCCCGGGTCCGCGCCCACCACGCCGCCGGGGTGTCGGACCCCGAAGGCTTCGCGGCGCTGGCGCTGCAAGAGACGCTGGTACACATGCACGATCTGGCGGAAGGTCTCGGGCTTGCCTGGACCCCGCCCTCCGCTCTCTGCTCGCGGGTGCTCGCCCGTCTGTTTCCAGAGGCTCCGGGCGGCGCGGATCCCTGGCTCACCCTGTTGTGGGCCACCGGCCGCGCCGAACTGCCAGGGCACCCTCGTCTCACCAAGTGGCGCTCGGACAGCACACCGCGGTCATAGGAGCGCGCAGAGACGCGGGTCGGTGAACGTCTTGGTTCAGCCACCGAAGGATTGAACCGATCCGGCGCCGTCCGTCGTGCAGCCCCTGCCGGAAGAGCCCTTCGAGACGGAGTCGACGGCCTTGCGGACCGTCCGCCACGACACGCTGTACTTACGCTCGATCTCCCGGATCTTCATGCCGCCGCGATGGTCGCGCCGGATCGCCGCGTACAACTCGACCTTTGGCATCTGGGGCATGACCAGGGCACCTTTCACCAGGAGCATCCGGGGATCCGGGTGCATCCCCAACCCATGAACAACCGGCTTCACGACCCGTGAATAAAGCCGGCCTTCGGCGTCACGCCTCCAGCCAGAAACCCGTGCGGGTCAGCCAGAGGTCGAGCAGCGCCGTGTCACCCTGCACCTCGATGGCGGATGCGGGTCGCCGGTAGAGGAACAGGAGCAGATCCGTGACCGGACCGCGTACGGCGACGGTGGCGTCATGGGATCCGGGGCGCCAGGCCGGGCGGTCACCGGTGAGATCGACGAGCCATGCTCCGGCGTCCGTGGTGCCAAAGCCGAGCGTGCGGTCGGGGCCGAGCAGGTCGGGCAGGTCCGGGCGGGGTGCGAACGCCTCGGAGACGGTCGAGAACTCCAGCCATTCCTCCACCGCGTCGACGGCGAGGTCGTCGTCGAGCGTGAAGTCCGTGCCGGTGACGAGCGCCGCGTCGGCCCGGTGCACGACCGTCTCGTAGGTCATGCGCCGGGCCCAGAAGGACGTGGAATCCCGGTCATCGGCCGGAGTCCACACGCGTGCGTCGGGGCCGGCGGAGCGGAGGGTGGTGCTCAGGGCCGCGGCGCCCTCGATGAGCCAGGGAGTCAGGAAGGACTCCCTCTCGTGGGTGTGGGCGGACAGGTCCTCGGGGAACGGACGGGCGTCGCCGGTCCGTACGACCTCCTGGGCCCACCGGTGGTCGCCGCCCACATGCCGCAGCAGTTGGCCGAGGTTCCAGCCGGGGCAGGAGGGCACCGGTGCGGTCATGTCCACGCCCCGTACGTGGGCTGTGAGCCGTTCGGTCTGGGTGACGATCTCGTCGCAGTAGCGGTCGAAGGTCAGCGAGGTCATCGCCTCATGATGCCGTAGGGCACGGATCCGCACTGTCAGTGGCCTCGGATACTGTGTGCCGTCTGAGCAAGATCAGAAGCAGGATCGGGTGGGGAGAGATCACAATGCTGGTGGGGGCAGGACAGGTGCGGCGTCGGCTGGCCCAAGTGGCTTTGCTGGCGGGGATGTTGACGGGCTGTGCGGGGGCGGCGGAGGGCGAGGCGAAGCCGTCGGCGAGCGCTTCCGCTTCGGCCGGGGCGGCGAGTGACAGCGATACGGCGGTGAAGACCGGCGGCACCATCGGCGCCGCCGGCTCGGCCTGCGAGCTGCCGGTCACCTTCGACATCGCCGAGTACTGGGAGGCGGAGGCCGTCGACGCCGGGGAGGGGAAGGAGAAGGCCACCGACAGCGGTGGCGGCTCCGCCGATCCCGAGGACAACGAGCTGGCCCAGGAGATCGCCGACGCGCTCCTGCACCAGGGGCCGGTCACGGCCGCGTGTGAGGTCGACGCCAAGCCGGCGGGGAACATCGGCTTCCTCCGCGTCTGGACCGGTGAGCCGGGCAGCGACGACGCACGCGGCGTGCTGGAGGCCTTCGTGGCGGCGGAGAAGAACACGAGCAAGGCGAAGTACAGCACGTTCACGGCGGGCGGCCTCTCCGGAGTCGAGGTGAGGTACCTCTACACGAGCAAGCTGTTGGAGGAGACGAAGGAGGAGTCCGCGCTGGCCGTCACCACCGAGAAGGGGCCGGTCGTCATACATCTCGGCGGCATGGACACCGAGGAGCACCGGCAGATGCTGCCGGCGTACGAACTCGCCAAGCGGACCCTGCGCGCCACCGCCTGAGCAACGCATGCGTCCGGCGCGGACGCAGAGGTGCCGCGCCGGACACGGAACAGGGCCCGCAGTAGGAGCCGTTGCCGGTCAGGATGCCGTGCAGGAGCCGATCGCCGGGGCCGCGCCGGTGCCGTTCTTCATGACGGTGAAGCCGAAGCTCGTCGACGCTCCGGCGGCCAGGCTGCCGTTGCCGTTCGGCCTCATCGTCATGACGTTGCCGCTGCTGTCCCAGGTGGGCGTGCCGTTCCAGGTGGCGGAGATCTTCTGCGGGGATGTCACGGTGACGGTCGTGCTCCAGGTACTGATGGCGGAACTCCCCGCGGTGATGGTGACCTTGCCGTTGAAGCGGTCACTCCATTCCTCGGCCTTGCTGTGTGTGGCCGTGCAGGCGGCGCCGGGGGTGCCGCCGCCGGAGGAGGAGCCACCGAGCGCGGTCAGTACCGCGTTGTAGGCGGGCTTCTTGGTGTAGTTGCCGTCGAAGAGCAGGGGCGTTCCACTGGCGCGCCAGGAGTACTTGTCGGTGACGCCCCAGACGGTGATGCCGGTGCAGCGCGAGACCGCCAGGCAGGCCCGTACGACGTTGCTGTAGCTGTTGGCCTGTGCCGTGCCCGAGCCCTCGATGTCCAGCTCGGTGATCTGCACGTCGACGCCGAGGGCGGCGAAGCGCTGCAGGTTGGCCTGGTAGTCGGACGGGACCGGGGAGGCACTGTTGAAGTGGGACTGGAAGCCGACGCAGTCGATCGGTACGCCGCGGGCCTTGAAGTCCCTGACCAGGTTGTAGACGGCATTGCTCTTCGCGTTGACGCCGTCGGTGTTGTAGTCGTTGTAGCAGAGCTTGGCGGCCGGGTCGGCGGCCCGGGCGGTGCGGAAGGCCTCCTCGATGAAGCCGTCGCCGAGCTTGTCCTGGAAGGGCGAGCTGCGCCGGGCGCCGCTGCTGCCGTCCTGGAAGGCCTCGTTGACGACGTCCCAGGAGTGGATCTTTCCCTTGTAGTGCTGCATCACCTGGGTGATGTGGTTGTTCATCGCCGATCTGAGGTCGGCGGCGCCCAAGCCGCCCACCCAGCCGGGCAGTTGGGAGTGCCACACCAGGGTGTGTCCGCGGACCTTCATGCCCCTGCTCTGGGCGTGGTTCACGATCTGGTCGGCGGAGCCGAAGGTGAAGCTGCCGCGGGTGCGCTCGGTGGCGTCCCACTTCATCTCGTTCTCCGGCGTCACGGAATTGAACTCGGTGTTGAGCGTCGAGACGTACGGGGCCTCACCCAGGTGGTTCGCGGCGACGGCGGCGCCGAAGTAGCGGCCCTTCTCGGCGGCCGCGGCACCGAGGGTACTGGCGGCTCCGGCGGTGCCCGCGACAGCGGTGACGCCGGCCGCGGCGAGCAGGCCGGCCATGCCGAGGGCCAGTGCGGTGCGGGTGCGCGAGCGCCGGGGGCGACGCTCGGGAGGCGGGTCGATGGATGTGGGGGTCACCATCTTGTCCCTTCTCGGGTTCGAATGTTTCGAGCCTGTTTCCGAATTGCGCGGCAGACCCTAGGAGCGCGACTGCCTGTCGTCAACAGACCACGCACCCGTCAAACCCGAGGTGACTCAAGAAGGCCCAGGAGCACCAGTGCCGGTGCGAAAGTTTCGACCCGCCCTACGACTACTGCGGCCCGTTTATCCGCGGTCGGCGAGGAACCGGTCCAGTGCCGCCGTCAGTTCGGCCGGCTTCTCCACCGGAAGTTCATGGCCGGCGTCCAGGATGCGGATCACCGCGTCCGGGTAGGCCTTGGCCATGCGCAGCATCTGGGCGACGGGCAGCTGGATGTCGTGGTAGCCGTGCACCATCAGGGTGGGCACCTCGATCTGCCCGGCCCTGTCCAGCACATCGAAGGCCCGCATGGCGCCGTACAGCGTCATGACGACCTCTCGGGGCGTGTCGGCGGAGGCGCGAATGTACTCACGGATCTCCTCGCGCGGATACCCGGGGGCGAAGGCGCGCTGGATGTTGGCGGCGACGAACAGCTTGAAGGGGGCGAGTGTCGAGGCGGCCATCAGCAGGGCGCGGCCCCGGCTGTAGGCCATCCGGCCGATGGAGTTCACCAGCACCATGCGCTCGACCCGCTCGGGGTGGGCGAGGGTGATGGTCTGGGCGATCATGCCGCCCATCGAGTGGCCGATGATCACGAACCGCTCGATCTTCAGGTGGTCGAGGAGGGCGAGCACGTCCTTCGCCAGCTCGTCGATCGTGCGCACGCCCGTTCCGCTGCTCTCGCCGTGCCCGCGCAGGTCGAGCCGGACGACCCGCCGCTTCTCGGAGAAGTGGGCCACCTGGTGGTCCCAGCGGTGCCGGTTCGCCGTCCAGCCGTGAACGAACACCAGGGGCACGCCGTCGCCGTCGCGGGGGCCCTCGTCGTCGTACGTCAGCGCTGCGCCGTCGACATCGAGCTGCGGCATGGGTGGCCTCCTGGGGTGCGTTTTTTCTGGTTACTGACGAGTAGGGTAATCGGCCGTACCGGCTGCCGTCACCGGCGTTCGCCCAGGAAATCGAGGATGTGCCCGAAGACGTCGAGGGCCGCTCCATTACCGAGGAACGTGTCGAGGTGGCCGTAGCCCGGGATCTCGGTGTAGGTCACGTCCAGTTGAGGTTGACGGTGGGCGAGGACGTCGCGGCAGAGTTTCTGCGAGTCCAGCCAGAGGGCGTTCTCGCTGCCCGCCAGGAGCAGGACCGGAGTGTCGATGCGGGCGGCCGCGTCCAGGGCGTTCTGCGGGAGCGCCCGGTAGCGGTGGTCGGTGTCGTGCCAGCGGACCACGGTGCGGGCCAGTTCGATGCGGCGCAGGTGCGGCAGGATCCACAGCGGGGCGGGGCCGAGGAGTTCGGCGAGGCGGCCGTGGGTGGTGTCGGTCAGGTGCTCGTGGACGAAGAGGGAGGCGCCGGTCCCCCAGGCCGAGTTGTGCAGGATCTGGCAGGTGGGGTCCGGGCAGGTCGCCCTGCGGGAGGCCAGGGCGAACAGCGGGGTGTACTTCGACCACAGGCCGACCTTGCGGAAGTCGACGGGGATGTGGTCGATACGGGATGTGAGGAGCTCCCCGGCCAGGGTCATGCGCAGGGAGGTGCGGCCGGCGAGCTTGGGGGTGAGGAACACGCCCTGGGACACCACGCCCGCGAGACCGGGGACGAGGCCCGCCGTCATGCTCAGGGAGAGGGCGAGGGAGCCTATGCAGTGGGCGACGACGGACAGGGGGCGGTCGCCGATGCGGGTGCGGATGTGGCGTACGGCCTCGGGGATGTCGTAGAGGGCGACGTCGTCGTAGGTGTAGCGGTGGCCCGTCTCGTTGTACGGCAGGCGGCAGCTGCCCCTCCAATCGAGCAGCCACGGCTCGTAGCCCTCGTCCAGGAGGACGTCGACCAGGTTGCGGGTCTCGGGCAGCAGGAACATGTCGGCGGACGCGGTGTGTCCGTGCAGGAGCAGCACGGCGGGGCGGTTCGGGTCGCCGGTGTCGATGCGGGTCAGGCCGAGGCGTACGCCGTCGGACGTGTGGAACGGGATCTCCTCGACCGTCGCCGGGGCGAGGCGGTGGTGGAGGGGGCGCAGGGCCGTGGTGGTCCTGACCTTGCGCAGGGCCGGCCCGGGGGTTCTGGGGCTCGTCGTCCGGAAGATCATCGGTGGTGCTCCGTGGGGGTCTGGGTGCGGCGCAGGTCGAGGAGGTCCGCGGCGGCCCGGGCGAAGGGGCCGAGCAGGCCGCGGCCCATCTCCAGGCCGAACCAGGCGAGCCAGGTCAGCTTGGCGGCCCGCTTCTCCTGGCTGGTCAGGCGGGGGTCGACCTTGATGCCGTCGATCTGGTCGCGTACATAGGAGTCGGCGGGGACGACTACCTCGCCGGCCAGGCTCGCCGGTTCGCCCTCCCGGCCGAGCTCCACGGTCAGGGCACGGGTCTGGCGCCAGAGGTCCCGGCGGGCGCGGGCATGCTTGTGGCCCTCCAGCCACCAGCGGCCGCCGTCGGTGTCGGTCAACAGCAGTCGATAGCGCAGGAGTTGGTGGCGCAGGCCGTGGCGGTGCGGGATGCCTTCGTCGGGGCGGATCCAGATGTCGCCGCGTGTCACGGTGAGCGGCTCGGGGTGCAGGGCGGGGCAGGCGAGCTCGCCCCGGACGTCGATGCGGCGGTCCGTCACCAGCTGGTGCATGCTCGCGATGGAGAGGGTGAGGGACATCGAACAAGGGGTGTCGGGGGTGGCTCCGACAGGGCCGACGGTGCCTTCGGTGGTCTCCGTGAACCACAGGTAGGGCTGGTCGTCCTTGTGCGGGAGGCGGGCCAGGCCGTCGTGGGCGAGGCGTTCGAATGTCTTCAGCTGGGCCCGGGCGTCGTAGCGGGCGGCGGGCGGAAGTCCGAGGGCTTCGACGAGGGCGGCGGTGCGGTCGGCCGTGGCGGCCGGGCCCGTGAGGGTCGCCTCGCACAGTTTCAGGGCGGTGGGGCTCTGCAACACGCGGGTGAGGAAGGCCAGTTCGGGGATGGGGTCGGCCTGGAGGCGGGACAGGGTGTCGGTGCGCCACTCGTCCCAGCCCTGTACGCGGACGTGCATGCCGCCGAGGGCCATGTCGCGTACGACGTCGTCGAGGGTGTTGGGGACGCCGGTGAGGTTGTAGTCGAAGCCCCAGGCGTCGGGTTCGCAGATGACGGCGACCGCGACACGGCTGACCCAGTCGACGGGGGCGGCGTTGAGGTGGCGGAAGGCGGGGACGGTGCGGAAGCGACCGAAGGCCGAGATGAGGCCGCTGCTGAGGTCCTGGGGGTTGTAGGCGCCGGTCTTGGTGTGGCCGCCGATGCCGCCGGGGCGCAGGGCCGTGACGATCAGGCCGTGGTCGCGGGCGCGGCGCAGGGCTACTTCGGCGGCCCACTTGGTCTGGTCGTAGCCGGCGATGAGCCGGTCGATGTGGGCGAGCGGGTCGTCCTCGCCCATGGAGGGGATGCCGACCTCGTTGAAGACGGCGATCGAGGAGATGTGGTGCAGGGGCTTGGGGCGGCCGGTCGCGGCGAGTTCGGCGAGGGTGAGGGCGCCGAGGACGTTGCCGGTGCGCAGGGACTGGTAGCCACGCAGGAAGTCCACGGCGGCCGCCACCGAGACGACGCTGTCCAGTTCGTGGGCGAGGGTGTTCCAGACGTCGTCGGTGAGGCCCAGATGGGGGTGGCGGATGTCGCCGGGGAGCACGGTGATGCGGCGGCGGACCTCCGAGGACCAGGGCAGTGCATAGCTCTTGAGGGCTTCACCGAGCCGGGCGACCGCAGCCTCCTCGTCGGCGGCGCGGACCAGGCAGTAGACGTGGGCGTCGCTGTGGCGCAGCAGGTCCAGGAGCATATGGCTGCCGAGGAAGCCGGTGGCGCCGGTCAGGAGGACGCGGCGGGGTGGCAGGGGGTCGGGCGAGGCGGTGAAGGGGAGGCGGTCGGCGAGGGCCAGGTCGGCGAGGATCTGGGTGAGGTCCTCGGGGCGGGCCGCGGAGGGGGCGAGAGTGCCGGGGGTGCCGGGGGTGCCGGGGGTCGGTGGGGTGGCGAGGGCCGATGGCACGCCGGGGGCGGAAAGCGGCCCGGCGCCGGAAGCCAGTGGCCTGTCGGAGACGCCGACTGCCGGATCCTGCGCGGCCGGGATTCCCGAGGTGGCCACCGACGGTACGGCGGCTCCGGCTCCGGTGCTCTCCAGCCGGCGCCTGGCCAAGGTGATCGGCCTGGCATCGGCGAACACCTCGTCCAGTTCGACCTCCATCCCCAGCTCCTCCTCCAGCGCGGCAACGAACTCCACCGCGTTCACGGAGGTGCCCCCGGCGTCGAAGAAGTCCGCCTCGGGCGACAGGTGTCCTGCTGGAACATGACGCCCCGCTATGGCCGCGATGGTGGCCGCAAGTACCTCCAGGTCCCCCGGCGGGGCACTGGTGGCCGACGGGACGCTGTCGGCCGGCGGAGTGCTCCCGGCCAGCAGGGCGCTGTCGGCCGGCGAGGCGCTCTCGGCCAGCAGGGCGCTGTCGGTCGGCGAGGCGCTCTCGCCCAGCAGGGCGCTCTCGGTCGGCGAGGCGCTCTCGCCCAGCAGGGCGCTCTCGGTCGGCGAGGCCACGCTCGGGCTGATCCGGTGCGGCGTCGCCGCATCGGCGGCATCGGGCTGCGCGGGCGCGGCCGATGCCGTGACCTTGGCCAGCAGGTCGGTCACGGTCAGACCGGCACCACCCCGCTCTATCGCCTCCGCCGTCGCCCGCTGGTCGGCGGCTGCCGACACGTTCTCGTTCACCTCACGCATGAGAGCCCTTCACCGTGTTGCCTTGCCCCTTCATCGCTGCTGTCCGGACGGTCCTCGGCACTCCCCGTGCCGTCACTGCCGTCGCCAGGAGCGGAACACTCGCAGCTGCTCCGGCGTGACCATGGTCTCCAGCCGGTCGTCGTCCTGATCCCCGCCTCCCAGTGCCGACAGCAGCCGCCGGGCCGGGGTGTTGCGCGGCGTGCGTTCCGCTGTCAGGCGGACCTTGGCGCAGTCCAGTTCCTCGGCGCGGTCGGCCAGCCACTGCAGCAGGCGTTCCTCGACGCCCCGGCCGAGGGCACGGCAGCTCATCAGCCAGGCCAGGACATCGACTCGGTCGCCCTCGCGGCGCAGGGCGAGGAGGCCTATCTGGCCGTAGTCGCCGAAGCGGTCGCGCGCGGCGGCCGTCCAGACCTCACCGCGTTCCCGCCAGCGGGCGACATCGCCGCCGTCGGCGGAACGGGCACGCAGGGTGAACTGGTTGGTGCGGCGGACGAGTTGTTCGGCCCGCTGCACATCGGCATCGGACAGCACCCGGATGTCGACCTCGAGTTCCAGCTGCTCCAGGAACTCCTCGAAACCGGCCTGCTCGCGCACGGCGTCCCGCTCCCGCTCCTGCTCGTAGAACCGCGCCCGCAGCGCGTCCTCGGCCGTCGCCGCCGCAGGGACCAGTGGCCACAACCGGCCCAGCAGGTCCGGCAGTTCGGCCTCCGGCGGGCAGGTCACCGACAGCACCTGCGGCAGTGCGGCGCGCATCTTGGCGATCTCGGCCGGGTTGTCGTCGAGGAACAGGAAGCCGTCCAGCCCGAGGTTGAGGGTGCGCGCGGCCTCGGCCAAGCGGGCCGGTTTCGGGCCCCAGTCCGCGGAGAGCACGCTGAAGTGCTCCGCCTTCACAAGGCTTTCCGGGCGGTCCAGTACGGCACGGACCGTGGCATCGTCGTTGTTGCTGACCAGCATGAGCAACGCTCCCGCCGCCCGCCACTGCAACAGCCTGCGGGCGAGCTGGGCGCGGGGGCCGGTCAGGTCGACGGCCTCGGGGCCGACCTCCCCGGCCACGCCGCCCCACAGCGTCTCGTCGCCGTCGACCGCGATCACCTTCGGCGCGGGGCGCCGTACGGCCTGGACGATCTCGGCGAGGCGCAGTGCCACTGCCGCCTGGAAGTGCGGGGTGAACGGGAGGTGGGCCAAGCGTTCGGTCCGCTCGTCGAAGCGTTCCTCGACCAGGTGGTGGCGGGTCCAGTCGTCGGGGCCGAGCACGGCGATGCCGGGCGCGTCGGCGAGCTCGGCGGCAATCTCCCCTTCCCACCGGGTGAAGCGGTCCTCGCCCCGTGCGGTGGGCAGGAAGCCGACGATCAGCGGCTTGCGGGTGCGCTCGGCCACCGCGCGCAGGGCGGCCGGGTAGGCGGTGCGCAGCTCGGCGAGCACCGCGTCGTCCACCGGGCCGAAGCGCCGCAGGTCCGCCGCCCGCAGCAGCACGACACCCACCGTGGTGGCCGGGTCGGCGAACACGCCGGACGGGTCGCGCAGGCTCGCCAGCACGTGGTGGTACGGCGCCTCCGCGACGGTCGTCACGCTGCCGTCCCGTACCGACTCGTCTACGGCCGTCTCGCACATCAGGGGCAGGTTGCCGAGGGAGAACGTGGCGGCCAGGGCGAGCGTGCGGGACGGCACCGTGGAGTCTTGCCCGGCTGTCGTACGCGTCGTGCGAACCGGTCCTGTCGGATCCTCGGCCGTCTCCTCGAGCAGGCGCAGCAGCTCCTCCCCCAGCCCGGTGACCGTCGCCGCGTCCAGGATGTCGAGATTGTGGTCGAGACGGATCCGTCCCGCGTCCGGCGTCATGGTGATCATCAGGTCGAGGTCGGAGTAGCCCGTCCCCGCCGGCAGCACCTCCAGGCCGGCCAACCGGCCTGCGGCGCGTACGTAGTTGAAGTACACCTCGACCAGCGGCGCGTTCGCCCGGTACAGGCCCTGTCCGGCCAGCACCGGCAGGACGTCGGAGAACATCGCGCCCTTGGTCAGCACCCTCCGCAGACGCCCGTCGGTGCGCCGCAGTACCTCCTCGACCCGCTCCTGCGCGTTCGCCTCGGCGGGGAACGGGACCGGCACGCCGAAGAATCCGACCGCGTCGTAGGCGTCGGCGTGGATGCGTGTGTCCACGGGCACGGCGAGAACGAAGCGTTCGCGCTCGCGCTTCCTGGCCAGCAGGACGGTCAGGGTGCCGAGGCAGAAGGCGGCGGGGGTCACGGCGAGGCGGCTCGCGGCGGCCGAGAGCCGGTCCATCAGGCCGTCGGGGATCGGCACGGTGACGCTGCCGGCGCGGTAGGTGCGGGCCTGCGGGCGCGGTCGGCTCAGGGTCAGGTCGAGGCGGGCGCTGCCCTGGAACGCCTCGCGCCATTCGCCCGCGTCAGCACGCCTGTTGGCCTGCTCGGTGACCTGCTCGTCTGTCTGCTGGGCCTCGATCAGCAGGGCGATGTCGCGGTTGGTGACGGTGTCGCCGAGGGCGTGGCCGGACAGCTCGGCGTCGATCTCGCCCGCGACCAGCAGCAGCGACTGCAGATCGCTGACGGCGTGGTGGGCGCCGTAGACCAGGAGCTGACCGCGTTCCCCGCCGTCGAGCAGCTCGAATCGCCACAGCGGCGCCGTCGCCAGGTCGAAAGGCGGTTCCAGAAGCCCGCGCAGCCGGTCGGCGGCGTCGAAGGCGTCATCGTCCGGTACGACCGTCCAGCGCAACAGCGGTCCCGGCGGTTCGCGGTCGACCCGCAGCTGCCGTCCGCCCTCGGCAGCGGCGACGACGGCGGTGCGTAGCGCCGCGTGCCGTGCGGTGAGGCGGGTGAGGATGCCGGTGAGGGTCTCGCGGCTGGTCGGCTTGGTGAGGCGTACGGCCAGGCCGACGGCGTGGGCGGCGGCCGGCATGCCGGTCTGGGCGCTGCGCAGGAGCCGTACGACGTCCCGCGTCGCGGGGTGCAGTTCGGTTGCCGGGACTTCGGTGACGTGCCGCGGCTCGTCCGGTGCCATGGTCTGCCGTTCGTCCGATGCCTTGGTGTCCCGTTCGGGCAACGCTGTGCCCAGGGCGTGGGCCAGACCGCGGATGTCGGCGGCCGAGAAGACGGTCGCGGCGGGGAGTTCGGCGCCGAGTTCGCGGGCGAAGGCGTTGCGCAGCCGCACGAGCATGAGGGAGTCGAGGCCGAGTTCCTTCAGGGCCGTGGTCGCGGTGACCTGGACGGCGCCGCCGGAGACTTCACCGACGCGGGCGCGCACGTATGCCTCCAGTCGTACGGCACGTTCGGCGTCGGTCGTCGCGGCGAACACCTTCTGGACGAGGTCGTCCGTGCCGGGCGTGCCCGTGGGGACGGTGACCAGGTCGGCCAGGATCGGGCGGGTGCGGGCAGCGTCGGGATCGAGGGCCAGCAGCTCCCAGTCCAGAGCCAAGGGGGCGAGCTGACGGCGGGCCGTGGTCAGCACGCGTTCGAAGAGCTCACCACCGTCCTGGGCGGAGAAGGCGACCAGACCCGATCGGGCCGTCTCGGCCTCACGGGCGTCGGACTCGGACACCATCCCCACCCCGACCAGGCGCCCCAGTCCAGGCTCAGTGCCCGGCGGTCGGTGCGGGAGAGGTGGTGGGCCCAGGCGTCGAGGAAGGCGTTCGCAGCCGAGTACGGGCTCTGTCCGGCCGAGCCGAGCAGTCCGGCCGCCGAGGCGAACAGGATGAAGTCCTGTGCGTCCGGGGTGAGTTCGGTGAGCAGTGCGGTGCCCAGGACCTTGGGGGCGAGGACGCGCACGACGCGCTCGTCGGTCAGGTTGGTGATCGTGGCGTCGTCGAGGACGCCGGCCGCGTGGACGACGCCGGTGATCGGGCCGAGTGCGTGGCGTGCGGCGTTCAGGGCGGCGGTGAGGCTGTCGCGGTCGGCGACGTCCGCGCGTGCCAGGTGCACGGTCACGCCCCGCGATTCCAGATCCCGGATCCAGCCCATGGCGTCCGTAGTGGGGGCGCTCCGGCCCATCAGGGCCAGTCGGCGGGCGCCGCGACGGACCAGCCGCTCGGCGACGACGCGCCCGAGGCCGCCCAGCCCACCGGTGATCAGGTACACGCCGTCCGGGCCGATGGCACCCTGCCCGCCGTCGTCCGGGCGGGTGCGGGTCAGGCGGGGTACCAGCCGTCCGGCCTCGCGCAGCGCGACGAGCCGTTCGTCGTCGGCGTGTCGCAGCTGGGTCCACAGGGCGTCGACGCCGTCCGTCGGCGGCAGGTCGACGAGGGTGGTCCTCAGCTCGGGGTGCTCCTGCGCCACCGCGAGGCCGAAGCCCCAGGCGAGGGCCTGCTGCGGGTGTGTCACCTGCGTGCTGTCACCGGCGGCCTGGCTGCCCCGTACGGCGACGAAGAGGCGGGGCGCCGGGCCCTGCGTCCGTTCGGTGAGCGCGCGCACGAGGTGCAGGGTGCTCAGGCAGCACAGCCGGGCGGCCTCCTCGGCCGTGTCGGCGTTCTCGATCGGGGGCGCGTCGAGTGCCGACAGCTGGACGACTCGCTCGGGTGGTTCGCCCGCGAAGGCCTCGTCGAGGAGGCGGGTCAGGTGCTGCGGGTCGGCCGGATCGAGGACGTAACGTCCCGGGCCCTCGGCGGCGAACTCGGCGCTCCTGCGGGCGATCACACACGGCACCGAGGTGCCCAGCCGCTCGACGAGTTCGGAAGCCACACCCGACTCGTCGGCCAGGATCAGCCAACTGCCTTGGCCGGTCGGCTCGTTGGGGACCGGGCGGGACTGCCAGCGGGTCTCGAACAGCGCCCCGTCCAGGGGGAGAGTGCGGCCAGCTGGAACTCCTCGGCCTCCAGGAGCAGTCGGTCCCTCTCGTCGTACAGCCGAAGGTCCAGCGTGGCGGTGTCGCCGGACACCGACCGCAGCTCACACGTCACCCACGCGGGCGTGGTGCGCAGTCCGGTGTGGCGGAGGCGTCCGACCCCGGCGGGCACGAACGCCCGCCCCTGGGGTGCGTCGCCGGGCAGCGCGGCCGTGTGGAAGGCGGCGTCCAGGACGGCCGGGTGCAGCAGATGACCGGCGGCGGGCCGGTCGGCCAGTCGGGCGAGGCCCGCCGAGTGGGTGCGGTGGCCCGACTCCAGGCCTCGGAAGGCGGGGCCGTAGTCGATACCGAGGGCGGTGAGAGCGGCGTAGACGGCCGGTAGGTCGACCTGCTCCGTGCACCGTGCGCGTAGTGCGGCCGGCGTGTCGGTCGGGTCGGCGTCGGGCTCGGCGGGGGCGACGGCGATGCGTCCGCTGACGTGCTGTTCCCAGTGCGTGCGCTGTCCGCGCCCGGCGGGCGCCGAGGCGACGGTGAAGTCCCGGAAGCCGTCGGCGGCGAGGCGCAGGACCAGTTGCAGCCGTGTCGGCCGGGACTCGTCGAGGCGCAGCGGCCGGACGAACCTGACGTCGGCGAGTCGTACGACTCCCCCGTCCTGCACGGCTGACGCGGCCTCCAACGCCATGGTGAGGAAGGCGGCGCCGGGCAGCCACACCTCGCCGGTGACCTTGTGGTCGGTCAGATAGGCGAAGCGGCTGTCGCGCAGGTCCACCTCGCTCTGGAAGAGGTGCCGGCCGGCCTCGTCGCTGGCCTCGACGTGCGTGCCGAGGAGTGGTGAGGCGCCGGTCGCGGTGGCCGGGGCGGGGGCGAGCCAATGGCGTTCGCGGGCGAAGGCGTAGGTCGGCAGGTCGGCGCAGCGGCCCGCCGGGAACAGTGTGGCCCAGTCGGGCGTGTGGCCGGCGGCGTACAACTCCCCCAGCCTGCGCAGCAGGACGTCCCGCCCGCCCTGCTGCCGGCGCAGCGAGCCGACGCTCACCGCGTCGATTCCGGCGTCGGCGGTCACGGCCTCGATGGACGAGCCGAGGGAGGGGTGTGGGCTCAGCTCGACGAAGTAGCGGTAGCCGTCGTCCAGCATGCGGCGGATCGTGTCCGCGAAACGGACGGGCTCGCTGAGGTTGGCGTACCAGTAGGCGGGGTCCAGGCGGTCGCCGGGCACGGGCTCAGCCAGCACCGTCGAGTACAGCGCAGTCGCGGTGTGCGCGGCGCCTCGGACACCGGAGATACGGTCGAGCAGTTCGTCACGCAGCGGGGCCATCAGCGGGGTGTGCGAGGCGAACGGGGTCGACAGCGACCGCGCCTCGATGCCCTGCCGGTCGAGGCTGAGGCGCAGTTCGGCCAGTGCGTCGCCGTCGCCGGAGACGGCCGTGGAGTGCGGGCTGTTGACGGCGGCGACGAACAGCCGCCCGGCGTACGGGGCGAGCAGGTCCTCGACTCGCGGGCGCGGCAGGTCCAGGGAGAGCATGCCGCCCTTGCCCGCCACGGGTACGACCGCCTGGGCACGCCCGGTCACCACGGCCACGGCGTCGTCCAGGGTGAGGGCGCCCGCGCTGTAGGCGGCGGCGATCTCGCCAAGGCTGTGGCCGGTCACGGCGTCCGGGGTGACGCCGAGTGCGCGCCAGGCTGCCGTCAGCGCGGCGTTCACCGCGAACAGCGTCGGCTGCAGATACTCGGTCCGCTCCAGCGGGGAGAACTCCTCGGGCGCCCGCAGCGCGTTGAGCACCGACCAGCCGACGCGCCGCTGTACCGCCTCGTCGATCCGCGTCAGCTCCTCGCGGAACGGCTCCGACCCGGTCATCAGATCCAGGCCCATGCCGGGCCATTGCCCGCCGTGTCCGGCGTAGACGAAGGCGATTTTGCCCGTCTGTTCCTCCCGGGGCGGGGCAGGGTGATCCGTCCGTTCGCCAACTCGTCGAGCGCGGACCGCAGTTCGTCGTGATCCTCGGCCATGACCGCCGCGCGCCGTTCGAAGTGGCTGCGGTGGTGGGCGAGGCTGTGGGCGATGTCCGGCAGCGGGGCGGAGTCGTCGGCGAGGTGGCGGGCAAGCGCCGCGGCCTGTCCGCGCAGGCCCGCCTCGCTGCGGGCGGAGAGGACGAACAGGTGCTTGCCCTCGTGCAGTTCGGCGGCGGGCTCAGGTGCCGGGGACTGGGCCTCCTCCACGATCACATGCGCGTTGGTGCCGCTGATCCCGAAGGCGCTCACGCCCGCGCGCCGCACCCGCTCCGCCGACGCGGGCCATGCCATCTCCTCCCGCAGCAGGTGCAGTCCGCTGTCGGCCCAGTCGACGTGGCGGCTGGGTGTGTCGGCGTGCAGGGTGCGCGGGAGGGTCTGGTGCCGCAGCGACTCGACCACCTTGATCAGGCCTACGACGCCCGAGGCCGCCTGTGCATGCCCGACGTTGGACTTCAGCGAGCCCAGGTACAGCGGGCGGCCCTCGGGGCGTGAGCCACGGAAGACCTCCGCGAGGGCGTTGGCCTCGATCGGGTCGCCCAGGGTCGTGCCGGTGCCGTGTGCCTCGACGTAGTCGATGTCGGCGGGCCCGAGTCCGGACCGCTCCAGGGCTCGTCGGATCACCTGCTCCTGCGCGGGCCCGTTCGGCGCGGACAGGCCCTGGCTGCGGCCGTCCTGGTTGACGGCGGTGCCGCGCAGCACGGCCAGGACCGGGTCACCGTCGCGGCGGGCGTCGCTCAGTCGTTTCAGTACGATCATGCCGGCGCCCTCGGCCCAGATGGCACCGTCGGCGGCGTCGGAGAAGGAACGGCAGCGCCCCGTCGGCGACAGGCCGCGCAGCCGGCTGAACTCGACGAAGGTCTGCGGCGTGACCATGAGCGTGACACCACCGGCGAGCGCCAGATCGCACTCGCCCGCGCGCAGCGCCTGCGCCGCCAGATGCACGGCCACCAGCGACGACGAGCACGCGGTGTCCACCGTCAGGGCGGGGCCGTTCAGGCCGAGGGTGTACGCGAGGCGGCCCGAGGCGACGCTCAGGGCGGAGCCCGTACCGACGTAGCCGTCCAGTTGGTCGAGCCGGGTGCCGGAGAGGTAGTCGCTGCCGAACATGCCGACGTACACGCCCGTGATGCTGCCCGCCAGGTCGGCGGGCACGATTCCGGCGCGTTCCAGCGACTCCCAGGCCGTCTCCAGCAGAAGCCGCTGCTGCGGGTCCATGGCCGCCGCCTCCTTCGGGGTGATGCCGAAGAAGCCCGCGTCGAAGGAGTCGATGTCGTCGAGGAAGCCGCCTTCGCGGGCGTAGGACTTGCCGAGCGCGTCGGGGTCGGGGTCGTACAACGCTTCGACGTCCCACCGCCCCGCCGGGAACGGTCCGACCGCGTCCCGTCCCTCCGCGACCAGACGCCACAGGCCCTCCGGGTCGCTCACGCCGCCGGGCAGGCGGCAGGCCATGGCGACGAGGGCGACCGGCTCCTCCGCAGAGGGCCTGGATGTGGGCGCGGCCTCGCGGCTCCTGGGGGCGGTTGTGGCCAGGGCACCGGTCAGCAGGTACTCGGCGAGGCGGCTGGGTGTGGGGTGGTCGAAGAGCAGGGTGGCGGGGAGTTTGGTGCCGATCCGGGCACTGATGCGGTTGCGCAGGTCGACCGCCGTCACGGAGTCCATGCCGAGGTCGCGCAGCGGCTGGTCGGGGCGGACGGACTCCGCCGAGCGCAGGCCGAGGGCGTGCGCGGCCTCCTCGCGGAGCAGGGCGAGGACGCGTGCGGCGCGTTCGGGCTCCGGCAGCCCGGCCAGCCGGTCCGCCAGGGTGTGGCCGTCGAGGCGGTCGGGGTGGGGTGCGGGCAGCAGGGAGCGCCACAGTGCCCCCGTCGGTGCGGCGGCGCGCAGCCGGGGCAAGTCGAGGGCCCAGGCGACCAGGTGTGGAGCGTCGCGTCGCAGGGACAGTGCGGTCAACTCACGGCCTTGGTCGGGGGTGAGGGCGCGGTGGCCGAGGCGGGCCATCCGCTCCAGGTCGGCGTGCTCGGCGGCGAGCCCCTCCCCCGCCCAGGCGCCGAAGGAGACCGAGACGCCGGGCAGGCCCAACGCGCGCCGGTGGTGGGCGAGTTGGTCGAGGAAGGCGTTGGCGGCCGCGTAGTTGGCCTGGCCCGCGTTGCCGACGACCCCGGCGGCCGAGGAGACCAGCAGGAAGAGGTCGAGCGGGTAGCTGGCGGTGAGCCGGTGCAGGTGGGCGGCGCCGTCGACCTTGGGGCGCAGCACCTGCGCGAGACGTTCGGGGGTCAATTCGGCCACCACGCCGTCGGCGAGGACTCCGGCGCAGTGGACGACGCCGCGCAGGGGTGACTCGTCGCCGATGCGGGCCAGTACATCAGCCACGGCTGCCGCGTCCGCGACGTCGCATGCGGCGATCTCGACCTCGACGCCGAGTGCGGTCAGTTCGGCGGTGACTTCGGCTGTGCGGGGGTCGTCGGAGCCCTGACGGGATGTCAGCAGCAGGCGGGGGACGCCGTTCTCGGCCAGCAGGCGGGCGATCTGGCGGCCTACCGCGCCGAGGCCGCCGGTGATCAGCACGGTGCCCTCTGTGGGGATGAGGGCGGGGTGGGCGGAGGGGGCGGGACGGGCACGCACGAGGCGCGGCGCGAGCAACTCACCGTTGTGCACCGCGAGTTCCGGCTCGTCGGCGTGTGTGAGAGCCGGGAGCGGCAGCGGTTCGTCGCCGTGGAGGTCGAGCAGGATCAGCCCGAGGTCGGGATGTTCGGTGCGGGCGCTGCGCGCCAGGCCCCACAGAACCGACTGGGCGAAACCGGGAACCGCGTCCCCGTCGACGGCTGCGATCGCCCCACGGGTCACCCAGATCGTGCGGGCGGGCGCCTCGTCCGACGGCAGAGCGATCAGCGCCTGCAGTTCGGCCAGGGCCATCGCGGCCAACGCGTGGGCTGCGGCGGCCGGTTCGCTGCCGGCCGCCGGTCGGGGCCACAGTCGTACGACGGTCTCGGCGCTCTCGTCGGTGACGTGGACGCCCGCCGCGCGCAGCTCGCGCACGGCCGCCGCAACCGCCGGGTCGTCCGGGTCGCCGTGGACGGCCCACCGGGCGGTGGGTGCTTCGGCCGGCTTGTCCGGTACGGCCGTCCACGCCACCTCGTACAGGTGCCGGCCGTGCTCCGAGCCGCTGTTCAGGTCGGCCGGGTGCGCGGCCCGCAGGCGCACGCCCTCCAGGCGGCCCGCCGGGAAGCCGTCGGCGTCCCACAGGCTGACGTCCAGGGTGAGGTCCGTGCCGGAGCCGCCCGTCCGGCTCCGGCGTACGGACGCGGTGAGGTCCGTCGCGCAACCGGGCGGCAGCACGCAGCGTGCCACCGCGACCGGCAGCAGCACGCGCCCGTCGGAGGTGTCGAGGGCGGCGGCGACGTGGAGGGCGGCGTCCAGGAGCGCCGGGTGCACCGGGTAGGGGTCGGCCGCGTCACAGGCCACGGGTGGCAGCGACAGGCGGGCCAGCAGCGTGCCGTCGCCGGTCGCGGCGGCCTGTCGTACGCCCTGGAAGGCGGGGCCGTAGGCGAGGCCGAGTGCGGTGAGCCGCTCGTAGGTGTCCTCACCCCAGGCCGGTTCAGCCGCCTCGGGCCATGGGGGTGGCTGGTCGGCCGTTGCCGGCGTGGAGGCGGCGGAGGTGGAGGCGGTGGCGGTGGCGGAGGCGGTGGCGTGCAGGGTCCAGTCCGTGGCTTCCTGGCCGCGTGGACGGCTGTGGACCGTGATCTCCGGGACGGTCCCTGTGGTGACCACCTCGACGGACACCTCGACCGTGCCGGTCTCGGGCAGGGTGAGCGGGGCCAGGAGGAGCAGGTCGGTGACATCGGCCGGGGTGTCCGGGCGGGCCACGGCGAGGGCGGCGCGGCAGAGTTCGATCAGGGTGGTGCCGGAGACGACGGTCCGGCCGAAGACGGCGTGGTCGGGCAGCCAGTCGGCGGTCGCCGGGGACCACTCGTTGCGGAAGGTCCAGCGGGTCTGGTCGGCCGACTGGAGCTGGACGCCCAGCAACGGGTGGGCCGCGCGGTCGAAGAGGCTGGGGGCGGTCGTGGAGGCGGCGGGCTCGATCCAGTGCCGCTGAGCGTCCCAGGCGTACGTCGGCAGGTCCGCGGGCGCGGTGTGCGGAATCAGGCGGCGCCAGTCGATCTGCCGTCCGTGGACGTGGAGTTCGGCGGCGGCGCGATCCAGGCAGGCGGGTCCGTCCTCGTCGCGGCGCAGCGATCCGACCGCGATCAGGTCCTCGTCGATGGTGCGCAGGGCGGTGAGCAGCGACGGGTGCGGGCTGAGTTCGACGAAGCAGCGGTAGCCGTCGGCGACCATGCGCTCGACGGTGGGCGCGAAGCGGACGGGTTCGCGCAGGTTGGTGTACCAGTAGCCGGCCTCGAGTTCCTCGGTGACCGGTTCGCCCGTGACCGTGGAGTACCAGGCGACGGATGTGGGGCAGGTGGTGACTCCGTCGACTTCGTCGAGGATCGTCGTGCGGACCGGCTCGACCCGGTCGCTGTGGGAGGCGTAGTCGACGTCGAGGCGGCGGGCGAAGATCTGGTGCCGGTCGAGGTCGGCGAGCAGGGCTTCCACCGCGTCCACGGCACCGGCGACGACCGTCGAGCGACCGCTGTTGAGGGCCGCGACAGTGATCTCGCCGTCGTGGTCGGCGAGTCGGGCCTCGACCTCGGTGTGCGGCAGGGCGACGACGGCCATCGTGCCGCTGCCGGACAGTTCGGTCAGGGCCTGACTGCGCAGGGCGACCACGGCTGCCGCGTCGTTGAGGCTGAGCGCCCCGGCGACGCAGGCCGCGGCCACCTCGCCCTGGCTGTGTCCGACGACCGCGTCCGGCCGTACGCCACGGGCGCGCCACACGGCGGCGAGCGACACCATCACGGCGAAGAGGACCGGCTGGACGACGTCGACGCGGTCCAGGGGCGGGGCGCCCGCGTCGCCGCGCAGCACGGATGTCACCGACCAGTCGGTGAACGGGCGCAGGGCGGCGTCGCAGCGGTCGAGTTCGTCGGTGAACACCGGGTCGCGGCCGAGCAGATCGCGCGCCATGCCGGGCCACTGGGCCCCCTGCCCGGGAAAGACGAAGGCCAACTTGCCTGTGGGGGCCACCTGTTGGGGGCCGACGGTCAGGTCGGTGTCAGGCCGGTCCTCGGTGAGGGCGTGCAGGGCGGTGAGCAGTTCGGCTCGGTCGCCCGCCCGGACGACGGCTCGGTGGTCGAAGTGGGTGCGGTGGTGGGCCAGGGTCGCGGCCACGGCCCGGAGCGGCAGGTCGGGCTGGTGCCGGAGGGCTTCGAGGAGGCGGCCCGCCTGTCTTCGGAGTGCGGGGACGGTGCGGGCGGAGAGCGGGAAGAGGGTTGTACCGGTGGGGTCGGCGGGCGGCTGTGTCTGTTCTTCGGGTGCTTCCTCCAGCACCACGTGGGCGTTGGTGCCGCTGATCCCGAAGGCGCTCACCCCGGCACGCCGTACCCGCTCGGGGTGCCGTGGCCAGGCCTGGGCCCCGCCGAGTACGCGCAGACCGCTGTGCGCCCAGTCGATGTGCCCGGTCGGGGTCTCGGCGTGCAGGGACGCCGGTATGCGCTCGTGCTGGAGCGCCAGTACGGTCTTGATGACGCCGGCGATGCCCGCGGCTGCCTGCGTGTGGCCGATGTTGGACTTCAGGGAGCCGACGCCGAGGGGGCGGTCGGTGGGGCGGTCGGGTCCGAAGACGGCGGCCAGGGCCCGGCCCTCGATGGGGTCGCCCAGCCGGGTGCCGGTGCCGTGCGCCTCGATGTGGTCCAGGTCGTGCGGCTGGAGCCCGGCGGCGTCGAGAGCGGCGCGCAGGACCCGCTCCTGGGCGGGGCCGTTGGGGGCGCTGAGGCCCTGGCTGCGGCCGTCCTGGTTGATCGCCGAGCCCTTGACGACGGCGAGGATCCGGTCGCCGTCGCGGCGCGCGTCGGCGAGCCGCTTGAGCAGCACCACACCGCAGCCCTCGGCCCACACCACGCCGTCGGCGTCCGCCGAGAACGGACTGCACGTCCCGGACGGCGACAGTCCGCGCAGCCTGCTGAACTCGACATGCCCGCGCGGGGTCACCAGCAGCGTGACGCCGCCGGCCAGCGCCAGGTCGCACTCACCGCCGGCCAGCGCCTGCGCCGCCAGGTGCAGGGCGACCAGGGAGGAGGAGCAGGCGGTGTCGACGGTGACCGCGGGGCCCTGGAGGCCGAGGGTGTAGGCGATGCGGCCGGAGGCCACGCTGGACGCCGAGCCGGTGCCGACGTGGCCGTCGAGTTGCTCCAGGGCGGCCGAGGCCAGGTATCCGCTGTCGTACAGGCCGATGTAGACGCCCGTGGAGCTGCCGTTCAGCGTCTCCGGGACGATCCCGGCGCGTTCGATCGCCTCCCAGCCGGTCTGCAGGAGCAGCCGCTGCTGGGGGTCCATGGCCGCCGCCTCGCGCGGCGAGATCCCGAAGAAGCTCGCGTCGAAGCGGTCAATGGCGGAGAGGTAGCCGCCGTGCAGGGAGTACGCCTTGCCGGGGGCCTCCGGGTCGGGGTCGTGCAGTTCCCGCGTGTCCCAACGGCCCGCCGGCACCTCGGTGATGGCGTCCTCGCCCGCGGCCAGCAGGCGCCAGAGCGCCTCCGGGTGGTCGGCGCCGCCCGGGAAGCGGCAGGCCATGGAGATGAGGGCGATGTCGTCGTCCCGCCGTACCGGCGTGTCGGCCGGAGCGGCGGCCGGTGTCCGTGGGCGCGCGGGTCCGTCGTCGAACACCGCCTCGGCGAGTGCCGCGATGGTGGGGTGGTTGAAGATCAGGGAGGGGTCCAGGGTCCTGCGCGTCGACGTCGAAAGCTCGGCGGCCAGGGCCACCAACTGCCGTGATCCCAGGCCGAATTCGGTGATCGGGCGGTCCGGGTCGACAGTCAGCGGGGCGAGCCCCGCCGCCTCGGCGACGGCCGACTCCAGCCAGGCCCGCACGTCCTCGGGTGTCGTGAGGGACGGCTCGGGGGACTGCTTCGGGGACTCGTGCGCAGGCATCTAGACAGGTGTCCTCGTGGATTCGGGCAGGTTGGTGTGGCCGTACGACGTCGTAGGACTCGCGTGGCGGTACAGCGGATGCGTCGGCGTACGACGGTGGACCGGCCGGTGTCAGCTCAGTGCGGGCGCGTCGACCACGGCGAGGGTGCCCTCCAGGTACGCCGCCCGGGTGGCATGGCGCTGGATCTTGCCGCTGGACGTCTTGGGGATGGTGCCCGGCTGGACGAGGACGACGGCGCGTACCGGCAGGCCGTGGGACTCGCCGATCCCGCTGCGGATGACGTCGATGATCTTCTCCGCCTCGGACGCCGCGTCCGGGGCGATCTCGGCGACGACGACGGTCTGTTCGCCGGCCTCTCCCCCGCCCTCCGTGGCCTCCCCGTCGACGGAGAACGCGGCGGTGCAGCCGGGGCGCAGCGCCGGGTGGGCCATCTCGGCGGTCAGTTCCAGGTCCTGGGGGTAGTGGTTGCGCCCGTCGATGACGATGAGGTCCTTCAGCCGGCCGGTGACGAACAGCTCGCCGTCGCGCAGGAACCCGAGGTCGCCGGTGCGCAGGAAGCGGCCTTCGTGGCCGGCCAGGGTGGCGCGGAAGGTCTCGCGGGTGGCCAGGGCGTTGCGCCAGTAGCCCTTGGCGACGCTCGCGCCGCGCACCCAGATCTCACCGGCCTCGCCCTCGGGCAGTTCCTCGTGCCGTTCGGGGTCGGCGATGGCGACGGTGACCTCGGGGCCGGGCAGGCCGCAGCTGACGGCCGCCGCGTCGGCCAGGCCTGCGTGCGGGCCGAACGCGGGGGCCTGGAGCAAGGTGGGCGGTGCTTGGACGGTGCTGCCGGTGACCATGAGGGTGGCCTCGGCCAGGCCGTAGCAGGGGTAGAGGGCCTCGCGACGGAAGCCGGCCGGGGCGAAGGTCTCGGCGAAGCGTCGCAGGGTGGCGGCACGTACGGGTTCGGCGCCGTTGAAGGCGACCTTCCAGCTGCTGAGGTCGAGGCCGTCGAGGAGGCCGGGGCCGGCGTGCTTGAGGCAGAGCTCGTAGGCGAAGTTGGGGCCGCCGCTCGTGTGCGGTCGGTAGCGGCTGATCGCGGTGAGCCAGCGCCGGGGTTGCTGCAGGAAGTGCAGCGGCGAGAAGAAGGTGGCGGTCACACCGAGATGGACGGAGTTGAGGACGGGACCTATGAGGCCCATGTCGTGGTACACCGGCAGCCAGCTGACGAACATCTCGTGGCCGTACTCGGCGATGACGTCCGGGGTGTGTCCCATGCGCTCGGTGATGACCCGCTCGTTGTCCAGCAGGTTGCCGTGGGTGACCATCACGCCGCGCGGGGCGGAGGTGGAGCCGGAGGTGTATTGGAGGAAGGCGACCGAGTCGGCGGTGAGGTCGGGCTCGCGCCATGAGGCGGCCGCCTCGTCGGGGATGTCCTCGGTGGCGACGCAGGTGATGCCGTCGAGCTCGGGCAGGTGTTCCGCCATGCCGGACAGGGCCGTGATCACCTCGCGGCCGCAGAGGATCACCTTGGCGTCGGCGTCGGCGATGAGGCGCTTCATCCGGATCAGGGCCCGGTGGTTCTGCGCGCGGCCCTGCGGGGGACGCCCGGTACGGCGACGACGCCGGCCGCGAGGCAGCCGAGGTAGCCGCTGATGAACTCCAGGCCGGGCGGATACAGCAGCATGGCGCGGGCACCGGCCAGGCCGCGCTCCTGCAGCCAGGCCGCGACAGCCCGGGAGCGTTCGGCGAGACGGCCGTACGAGATCTCCTGTATCTCGCCGTCGACATCGCCGGTGACGAGATAGCGGTAGGCGGTTCGGTCGGGGTGGTGCGCGGCATGCTGGGTCAGCAGATCGACCAGTGATCGAACCATGTACGAGTCTCACCTGTCTGGATCGGTCGGGCGAGGGGAACTGGAGTTCGAGCGAAGGGAGCTGGATGCCCGCGGAAACCTGGCCGGTCCGGCCCCCTTGCCGGACGTCCCGTCTCGACGACTGCCGAGGAGCCGTGCCGCCGTACGGCAGACCCCTCGCGTTCCCCATGCAACTTGCTACCGGCGAGTAGCACCATAGCAATCCCGTTCGGTCCGACGGGCCGAACGGATGTAAACCCTACGTGTCCAAAGGCTGTTGACCAAGCGAGGGCGCTGCATGCCCGGCCGTGGCGGTTCCCGCACAGGGGAAAGCCCGGACACCTCGGCTTCCCCGGGTGTCCGGGCCGCGCGGGCGGGTTTGATCAGCCGCCGTTGAGCCGCGCGCGCAGGAGTGCCTTGCCCATTTCGGCGCCCTTGCGGCTGTCCGCCTGGGCCTTGCGGAACAGGTCGGCCACCTCGGTGTCCTTGCCGCGTTCCGCGTCCTCGATGTAGGTCTCCAGCCGAAGCGCGTTGCTCAGGCACGCCTCCACGTACCAGATCAGGTTGTAGTCCTTGTCCTGCGTACCGGTCACGCCACCGGTTTCCGTGCCACTGGTCACGCTAGGCCTCCTCCGGCGTTGTCGCGTTCTCGTTCCTGGGCTCGCCGAGTACCCGCCGTCGGCCCGGACACACACCACCCCGCCGAAGACGGGCGCCTGCGCCAACTCCCCCACCTCCTCTGGAATTCAGACACTCGACGCAGAAGCGAGCAGAGTCCCGGCACTTTCGAAATGAAGTATCGATCGACCGTGCGAGATCGGTCGGTGACGGTGTGTACTGTGCTCCGAGTGCCTCGCCCCACGACCTCGGAACCAGCCCTGCCCGACCGCTCCCGAACCGACCCCCTGGGAACCGACTCGATGATCGAATTACCGGACCTGGCGACCGGTGGTCTCGCCGTCGGCATGCTGTCCGCGCTCGCCCCGGGCGGCGGCCTGCTGCACGCGCAGCGGCAACAGGCGTGCCAGCGCGCCGAGATCGCCGCGTTGCGCCCCCAACTCGACGGTCCGGTAAAGGTGTTCATGGGCGAGGTCGAGCATCTTGCGGCGCGGCGCGTCCCGGCCGCCGCCCGGCAGCCGGCCCATCCCCATGTCACCGTGCCGGGTCCGCTGCGTCCGCACACCGCGAGGACACCGCTGGGCCTGGCGCGGGAGCACGTACTGGCCGGGCTGCGCACCGAGCCGGCCGCACAGCGCACCCGGATCGACGCGGCCGCACAGGCCGGTATGCGCGGGGCGGCACGCGGGATCCAGGCGGCCCTGTACCGGTTGCAGGCGGCGTCTGCGTCACGGTCGACGACGCGGGCCTGGGCATGACCCAGGACGAACGCGCCCGGGCGCAGCGGCTGGTGGCGGGGTCCGAGCCGATTCTCCTCACCCGTCCGGTTCAGCCCCGCACCCCCGACCAGCCAGGAGATCCGTCGTGACCGTGACCGACCGCATCGACCGTTTCGCCATCGACCCGTTCGGCGCCGACATCCCCGGAGAGAGCGCCCGGTTGCGCGCGCTCGGCCCGATCGTGCCCGTGGAACTGCCCGGCGGCATTCCCGCCTGGGCACCCACGGGCTACGACACCCTCAAGGAACTCATCCTCGACCCGCAGGTCAGCAAGGACCCCCGGCTGCACTGGAGGCTGTGGCCCGAGATCGGCGAACACCCCTCCTGGGGCTGGATCCTGGGCTGGGTGGGTGTGGTCAACATGCTGTCGACCTACGGCGCCGACCACACGCGGCTGCGCAGGCTGGTGGCGCCGAGCTTCACCCAGAGGCGTACGGAGATGATGCGGCCGCGGGTGGAGGCGATCACGGCGGAGTTGCTCGACGCACTCGACGCGGACGGCGAGGACGGCGCGGACGGCGCGGTGGTCGACCTCAAGGCCGGGTTCGCCCATCCCCTGCCGATGCGGATGATCTGCGAACTGTTCGGCGTGCCGGAGGAGTTGCGGGAGGCCACCGGGACGCTCATCGCGGCCATCATGGACACCTCCGACCCGAGTCCGGAGCACGCGGCGTTCGTGCAGCAGCAGATCGGTACGGTGCTGGGGGCGCTGATCGCCCACCGCCGCGAGCACCCCGGGGACGATCTGACGACCGAGCTGATCCGGGTCCGCGACGAGGACGGCGACCGGCTCAGCGACGAGGAGTTGCTGTACACACTGCTGCTGGTGATCGGCGCGGGTTTCGAGACGACCGTCAATCTCATCGGCAACGCTGTCGTCGCCCTGCTGACCCACCCCGAGCAGCTGGCAGCGGTGCGGTCCGGGGAGATCGGCTGGGACGCGGTGATCGACGAGACGCTGCGGGTGCACCCGTCGATCGCGTCACTGCCCCTGCGGTTCGCCGTCAGCGACATCAAGGTCGGGGACGTGACCGTTCCGGCCGGGGACGCCATCATCACGACGTACGCCGCGGCCGGCTTGGATCCCATGCACTACGGGCCGGACGCGGACACCTTCGACGCCTCGCGCGGGGCCGACGACCATATGGCGTTCGGGATCGGTGTGCACCGCTGCATCGGCGCTCCGCTGGCCCGCGTCGAGGCCCTGACGGCGCTGCCCGCCCTCTTCGACCGCTTCCCGGACATGCGGCTGGCCGTCGGGGAGGACGCGTTGCGTCAGGTGCCGTCGTTCATCGCGTTCGGCTGGCGGGAGATTCCGGTGCGGTTCGGGGCCTGAGCGCCGGGAGCGGGGACGCGACCGGTCCCCCGTTCCGGTCGTGCCCCCGCGGCAGGTCGAACTTACGTCTAGGACGGCCGGATTGGTATCGCATTCATGCCCGCTGGGCCGTCCTCGGGGCTCACCTGTGCACAAGTGAGTCCGGAAGGCCCGATTTCGCCCCGGGCAGGGCGGGCTGATCCAGGTCGCCGACGGCGAGATGCGCCAGGACGACCTCGTACAGGTCGGTGCCGCCGGCGAGGAGCTGCCGTTCGAGGACGGGTTCCGCGCTGCGGACGTGCTCGCGGACGGTCTGGGCGTGGACCCCGAGGGTCTGCGCGGCGCGTTCGGCGTTGCCGCCTTCGGCGATCCAGATGCGGACGGTGCGGCGCAGGTCCCGGGTGTTCCGGTCCAGGCGGGCGAGGAGGTCCTGGGCCCAGGTGTACATGGCCGGCCCGGAGAGCAGGTCGCACAGCGAGACGGGGGACGCGTCCGACGTGCCGGTGCCGGCCGGTGCGTCCGCCAGGCTCACCTGGGTGTTGAGCGCCAGGTGGACGACGGCACGGGCGGTGAGGTCGGCGAAGTCCGCGCGCAGCAGGGCCTCCACGCGTTCCATGCGGGCTCGGACGGTGTTGCGGCTGACGCCGAGGACCTTGGCCGCGTTCACGGCGGTGAACTCCAGGCCCAGCCGGGTGGTGGCGAGCAGTTCGGCGCGGGTGTGGTGGGGCAGTGTGTCGAGCGGCTGCAGCAGGCGGGCCGTCCAGCCGCGCAGGGCAGCCGGGTCGATCAGGCGCTCGGGGTGGGTGCGTTCGGCGTAGACGGCGGACTTGTCCGGGCGGAAGTGCGCGACGGCGAGAGCGCTCACGGCCTGCCCGTACGCGGTGGCGGTGCGGGCCAGGCTCTGCCGCGCGCTGCCGCCGAGGAAGGTGTGCGGGCGCGGCCCGATCAGCGAGCGCAGTTCCCGGGCCTCGGCCTCGCCGGGCGTCACGACGATCACATGCTCCTCCACCGCCGGGCAGAGCACGACCAGCGCCCGCTCGCCCGTCGCGTCGACGCACTCCTCGGCGAGCCGGTCGCGATCCTCGGCGGTGCCCTCGACGACGTGGACGCAGGCGGTGTCCGTGTCGAGCAGGCCGGGCCACAGTCCCGCGGCGACGCGGCGTGCGGAGACGGTGTCCTCCACCATCAGCAACTGCAGGATCGCCAGCCGCAGATCGGACGTCGCCTGTGCGAGCCGGCGTCCGGCGGCGGCCGTCTCGCCCGCCCTGAGCAGGAGTTCGATCACCTGGACGGTGTGCGTGACGATGTCGGAGATGCGCCGGTCGAAGGGCGTCTCCCGCGACACCGCGAGGACGCCCGCGGACGGCCGGTTCGGCCACTCCACTCTGATCAGACGCAGGTGACGTCCCTGTCCCTCCCAGGCGGCGGAGGCGATGCGGCCGGCGGCGACGGCCGCGACGAGGTCGTCGTCCATGGGCACCGACGTGCCGGACACAAGCGTGCCGGTGTCGTCCTGCAGGGCGGCGGTTCCCTCCACGGCGTCCGCGAGCCAGGCGACGACGCGGCGGACGTCGCGCCCGGTCGGCCGCAGATGGTCCAGCAACTCCTCCGCCCACGCCGAACCGTCGGCCCTGCTCACCCCCGCCTGACGGACCCCGTCCTCCCTGCCAGCCACGTCGGCCTTCACCTCGTCCTGCACTTCATTCACGACATACCGCTCGGGACGTTACCTCACCCGTCCGAGCCCGTACGCCGTCGTTCGTTCCGGGACGGAGTTCCCCGGAACTCGGCGCTCATCCCGACCGGTTCGGGGCAGGAGCCTGAATTCCGTTGACCCCGGCGGTCCGCGCACCAGCGACTTGCGTGCCCTCGACGGCTGCACCCCCTGGGTGTACCTGTCACGGCATGCGCGGCTGCCGGGCGTCCAGGGCATAGGCTCGTCCAATGGCGAAGTACTTCGACGTGCACCCCGACAATCCTCAGCCGCGCACCATCACCCAGGTCGCCGACAGCATCCGTGCCGGTGCGCTCATCGCGTATCCCACGGACTCCTGCTATGCGCTGGGCTGCCGGCTGGGCAGCCGTGACGGCATCGACCGGATCCGGACGATTCGCCGCCTGGACGACCGGCACCACTTCACGCTCGTCTGCCAGGACTTCGCGCAGCTCGGCCAGTTCGTGCTGGTCGACAAGGACGTGTTCCGCGCGATCAAGGCGTCGACGCCGGGCAGCTACACGTTCATCCTGCCCGCGACGAAGGAGGTGCCGCGCATGCTTCAGCATCCGAAGAAGAAGACGGTCGGCGTGCGCATCCCCGACCACGTCGTCACCCAGGCGCTGCTGGCCGAGCTCGGGGAGCCGCTGCTGTCCAGCACGCTGCTGCTGCCCGACGAGGAGGAGCCGATGACACAGGGCTGGGAGATCAAGGACCGGCTCGACCATGTACTGGACGCGGTCGTCGACTCCGGGGACTGCGGTACCGAGCCGACGACGGTGATCGACTTCTCGGGCGGCGAGGCCGAGATCGTTCGGAAGGGAGCGGGGGACACGTCCCGGTTCGAGTAAAGCCGTCCCCAGGGGGCAGGGGGTGCGACGGCCCGGTTGCATGGTGCGTGAAACCATGCGGGCGGCCCGGTTCCGCCGGGTCGGCGACCTGTTCGCCGTGGACTGCGCAGAGAGGCACCCCCATGACCTCCGTACAGGCAACAGACGTGGACATCCCCACCGCGGACGGCGTGGCGGACGCCTACCTGACCCGTCCGGGCGACGGTCTGCCCCGGCCGGGCGTCCTCCTCTATCAGGACGCCTTCGGGCTCCGCCCCCATCTGCGGTCGATGGCCGACCGGCTCGCCGAGGCCGGTTACACGGTTCTCGTGCCCAACGTCTTCTACCGTCACGGCCGCAGCCCCGTCTTCGAGCTGCCCGAGTTCATCGACCCCGCCGCGCGGCCGGAGCTGTGGGAGAAGATCGTCCCGGTCATGCGGTCCCTGACGCCCGAACTCGCGATGCGGGACGCCGGCGCCTATCTGCGCTGGATGGCCGAGCGGCCCGAGGTCGCCGACGGTCCCGTCGCCCTCACCGGCTACTGCATGGGCGCACGACTCGCCGTGCGCACCTCCGGTGCCTACCCGGACCGGGTGGCCGCCGCGGCCGGTTTCCACGGCGGGCAGTTGGCGACCGACGCGCCGGACAGCCCGCACCTGGTCGCCGAACACATCACCGCGGAGCTCTACTTCGGACACGCCGACGCGGACCAGTCGATGCCTCCCGAGCAGATGGAGCGCCTCGCCGACGCGCTGACCGCGGCGGGCGTCCGTCACCGGTACGAGGTCTACGAGGGCGCCCACCACGGTTACACACAGGCCGACACCTCCGCGTACGACGAGGCCGCGGCAGAGCGGCACTGGGCGGCGCTGCTCGATCTGCTGAAGCGGACGTTCTGAGCGGCTCGGCGATCACTTCGGGAAGCGGTACTTCACGTGGGTGGCCAGCGGCGTGTCGACCACCCTGACCGGCTCGAGGTGCCGCCGCTCGGCGCCCAGCCCCTCGAAGAGCCGCAGTCCCTCACCGAGGAGCGCGGGCACCACGTGCAGCTGCAGTTCGTCGATGAGCCCCTCCCGGAAGTACTGCCGCACCGTGCTCGCGCCGCCCGCGATGTCCACGTTCCTGCCACCGGCGGCGGCCTTCGCCTGGTCGAGGGCGCTGTGGATGCCGTCGGTGACGAAGGTGAAGGTGGTGCCGCCCTCCTTGACGAGCGCGGGCCGTGGGCGGTGGGTGAGTACGAACACCGGGGTCCTGAACGGTGGGTTGTCGCCCCAGAACTCCTCGCCGGTGTCGTACATCATCCGGCCCATGACCACCGCTCCGGTGGCATCGAACCACTCGCGCATCAGCTCCGAGTCGCGGTTCTCCTCCCCGCCGGTCATGCCTTGGCGCTCCCGCCAGCTCGCCAGATGGTGAATCCACTCGAAGAGCGGCTCGGCGCCGTCGCCTCCCGGATTGTCGATGGTGACGTCGGTGCCGGCGACGTAGCCGTCGACGGAGATGGCCATGTCCGCGGTGACGGTCATGATGAGGTGCTCCTGAAGTCGTGGGCTGTACTGCCTTCACTCTCACGTCGATCGCGGACCGGAGAATTCGACAACCTCTGACGCTATTGGCCGGCCACGGCGTCCAGCACAGGCTCGATCCGCTCCAGCACACCCGGCCAGCCGCTCCCCATGCCGTCGTACGCGGTCTTGGCCAGCGGCGAGTCGAGATCGAAGCCGGAGTGCTCGAGGAAGAGCCGTGTGCCGGTTCCCTCGGGTTCCAGGCGCCAGGTGATGGTGGTGTCCAGGGTGCCCGGGGCGAAGCTGTAGCGCAGCATGCGCTCCGGTTCCACCGCGAGCACCTCGCACTCCTGGTGGCCCCACGGCCCCATGTCCAGGGTGAACCGGTGCCCGACTTCCGGGCGGACGTCTCCGGCGGCCCACCAACGCGCGTGCAGTTCCGGGTCGGTGAGCGCGCGCCACACGGCCTGGGGACGGTGGGCGATGAACTGGTCGCAGTGGATGGTCCGGGGTTCCACGGTCATGGAGAGTCGTCCTTGCTGTCGCGGGTGGTGCTGATGTCGTCCAGTACGTCACTCAGGGCGCCCATGCGGGCACGCCAGTAGCGCTCGAAGGGATGCAGCCATGCGCCGACCTCGGCGAGGGGCTCGGGCTGCAGGTGGTAGTAGCGGTGGCGCCCACGGGGCTCCTCACGCACCAGTCCGGCCTTCCGCAGCACGGAGAGGTGTTCGGAGACGGCGGGACGGCTGAGCGAGAACTCCCCGGCCAGGTCCCCGGCCGCGCGTGCTCCCCCTATCAGGCCTTCGAGCAGTTTGCGCCGGACCGGGTTGGCCAGTGCGCTGTACACGTCGACGGGTGGCATGCCCCCAGGATGCGTCGGAAGTCTCCGACGTGTCAACTTTTTCCGACACGTCGGCCGCGCTTCGGTGCCTTCAATGGGCGAGAGGCACTGGGCACGGGGTTATCGTCGGCGGCGTGGACGGTGATCGGCGAGGGTGGCGGGAGTGTCTGCTCGGCGGGGCGGTGTTCGCCGTGTGCATGGCCGGCACCACGCTGCCGACTCCGCTCTACCCCCTGTACCAGGAGAAGTTCGGGTTCTCCGAGTTGACGGTGACCGTCGTGTACGCCGTGTACGCCTTCGGGGTCATCGGCGTGCTGCTGCTGATGGGCAACGCCTCGGACGCCGTGGGCAGACGCGCGGTGCTGATCTGCGGTCTGGGGTTCGCGGCGGCGAGCGCTGTCTGCTTCCTGTCTGCCACCGGCCTGGAGTGGCTGTATGCGGGGCGGCTGCTGTCGGGGCTGTCCGCCGGTCTGTTCACCGGGGCCGCAACGGCGTATGTGATGGAGCTGGCGCCGTACGGCGGTGCCTCGCGGGCCACGTTCGTGGCGACGGCCGCCAACATGGGTGGGCTGGGCTGCGGTCCGCTGCTCGCCGGGGTGCTCGCGCAGTACGCCGCCTGGCCGCTGTACCTGCCGTTCGCCGTGCACCTGGTACTGGTGACCGGCTCGGCGGCCGTCCTGTTGCGGCTTCCGGAGACGGTTCGGGAACGGATGCCGCTGAACGCCGTACGGCCGCAGCGGCCTGCTCTGCCCGCGCCGGTACGGGCGGTGTTCGGGCCCGCGGCGATCGCCTCGTTCGTGGGGTTCGCCCTGTTCGGGGTGTTCACGTCAGTCAGCCCGGAGTTCCTCGCCCAGTCCCTGGACGTGCACAACCACGCCGTGAGCGGGCTGGTCGTCGCGCTGGCCTTCTTCTCCTCGACCGCCGGGCAACTGGCGGTCGGCCGCGTCGGAGTCGGGCGGTCGCTGCCGCTGGGCTGCGGCGCGCTCCTCGCCGGGCTGGCGCTGCTCGCGGGTGCGCTGCGGTGGGACCTGATGTCGCTGGTGGTGCTGAGCGCTCTCGTCGGCGGGGGCGGGCAGGGGCTGGCCTTCCGCGGAGCGCTGGCCGCGGTGGCCGAGGCGTCTCCGGCGGACCGGCGCGCGGCGGTGATCTCGACGCTGTTCGTGGTGGCCTACGCGGGTATCTCGGTACCGGTGATCGGTGTGGGTGTGCTGTCGGATCCGATCGGCCTGGAGAACGCGGGGCTGGTCTTCATCGCCTGCATGGCCGTCCTGGTCTCGACCGCAGCCGCCTACCTGCTCCGGCGGCCGGTACTGGCTAGGACGTGAGCGCGCAGGGAGACGGTGGCCCAGTGGCCGCCGGACGCGTCCGCGAAGGTCCCTGTCGCGCTCAAGGCATGTATGTCCAGCCGTTTCCGGCCAGTCGGGACCCTTCGGGTGTACGGCGGTAGAGCACGGACCGGTCGGACCGCGCGCGGGCGACGAGGCCGGCCCGGTGCAGCACGCCGAGGTGGTACGACACGGTGGCGGGGCTGAGGAAGTGACGTGCCGCCAGCTGCGTGGTGGAGGCCGGTTGCGCCAGCGCGGTGAGCAGCCCGGCGCGGGTGGGGCCGAGCAGCCTGGCCATCTCCGCGGAGGGGGCGGCCGGGGCGATGGACTCGGCGACGGCTCGGCCGCGCACGGGACAGACCAGCATGGGCGGCCTCCGTCCGCCCCGCGTCGGGTCCACGGCCACGCCCGGCCCCGCGGCCACCAGTGAGGGCACCACGACCACCAGGGGCACCGGCAGGGCGATGGTGAACCGACTGTCGACGTACAGCGTGCCGTCGTCCCAACGGATGCCGGGGTGCAGTGAGTTGAAGAGCCCGGCCGCTCCGTGCCGGGCCAGCACGCCGGCGCAGCGGTCGACCTCCGCGTCGAGGACGGCCTTCGCGGCCTCCCAGTGCGGGGCGAAGGCAAGGTCCCAGTAGCGCCGCATTTCGTCGGCCGCCTGCCGGGCCACGTACGCGCCGCCACGCGCCATCGCCCGCTGCACGGCTGAGGGCAGCTCCGCACCCGTCAAGCCGTTGCGCGGGCGACCGTCGCGCAACACCTCCAGCTCGCCCAGGACCCGTTCGGGCGCAGTGGCCCGGACCCGCTCCAGCTCTTCCTCGGGGGTGGGCGAGGGGCCGGACGGATGGGGGCTGAGGAAATCCGGCACGTAACCGCCGCCGTCCAGGGCCAGTTCCGTCAGCAACGGCAGTCGCGCCCGTCGCAGCACACGGCGGGCGCGCGCAAACCACGGATCGGCCTCCGGGCCCGGGCGCAGGCCCCAGGGCAGTAGCGTGGCGGCGGCCTCGTGCAATGGCGAGACGGCGAACCGGGAGCGGGCAAGCCCGGCGGCGTCCACGGTGAGCTCGATCATGACCCTGCCGCTGCCCCTTCGTCTCTCCCCTGCCGGCTATTCGAACCTGCTCGAATCGTGGCACGGAAGCTCGCGGTGGCAGGCCTGCTTCGCGCAGTCTGTTGCCCGGTCATGGAGCCGAGCCGAGGGGGAGCGGACATGCGGCGGACACGGGTGGCGGGGCTGCGAAGAACACCGCGGGCACGGGGGATGCGCCGGCCCGGATTGCCGACGGCGGTCGCCCTGGCCGCCGCGGGCGTCCTGCTGCTGTCGGGGACTTGCTCCTCGGCGGCGCAGGACCGACAGGGCGGGGCGGCCGCGGCATCCGCCGGGGAGAGCGGGGGACTCTCCGGCGCCGCGGCCTGCCCCGGCCTGGAGGGCTACACCTGCGCGACACTGACGGTCCCGCTCGACCACGGCGGCGGCACGCCGGGCCGACTGGGCCTGAAGGTGGCGATTGCGGACAACGCCAAGGCCCCGAAGGGCGTGCTGCTGTTTCTGACGGGTGGACCGGGACAGCCGGGTGTGCCGTACGTGAAACGGTTGAGCGAGAAGCTGGCGCCGGTGCTGAAGGACTACCGCCTCGTCATGATCGACCAGCGCGGCACCGGCGCGGGCGCACTGCAGTGCCCGCGGCTGCAGAAGGAGATGGGGGCGTCCGACCTCACACCGCCCACCGCACGAGCGGTGACGGACTGCGCCGCGGCCATCGGTCCCAACCGCCGCTTCTACAGTACGCGTGACACGGTCGCCGATCTGGAGCTGCTGCGCCGGGCGCTGGGTGTACGGAAGATGACGCTCGACGGCGTCTCGTACGGCACGTACACCGCCGAGCGGTACGCCCTGGCCCACCCCGGGCGTGTGGCACGGCTGGTGCTGGACTCGGTGGTGCCGCAGACCGGCGGCGACGCGATGGACCTCGCAGCGATGCGAGCCGCACCGCGCGTGCTGACGGCGGCGTGCAAGGCGATCGCGTGCACGACGGAACCGGCGGCGGACCTGGCCGAGGTGGTGGACACCTACGCCGACGGTGTCGACGTACTGGACGCGCTGACCACCTGGGGGTTCGTGGACCCGAACTACGCGGCGATGATCGACGCCCTGCACAAGGCGGCGGGCGGCGACCCCGGACCGCTGCGGGGCCTGATCGCGGGTACGCGGCAAGGGAACGCGGCGACTGCGGAGGAGCTGAGCCAGGGGCTGCACGCCTCGACGCTGTGTCTGGACGGCCGCTATCCGTGGGGCAGGTCAAACGCGCCGGTGGCCGGGCGCCAGGAGGCCCTGGAGAAGGCAGCAGCAGAACTGACGCCGGCCGACTACGGCCCCTTCGACGCCGCCACGGCCACGGGCCTCGGCTGGATGCTGAGCTGTCTGCACTGGCCGCGCACGCCGGCCCCGCCCCTGCCGCCGGACCACCGCCGCCTGCCGGGCGTACCGGTACTGCTCCTCGGCGGGGACAGAGACCTGTCGACCCCGCTGGAGTGGCTGTACGACCAGAAGAAGCTGACACCGCGGGCCCAAGTCGTGGTGGTACGGGGAGCCGCGCACTCGGTGCAGAGCAGGGCGGCGGGCGACGAGGGGCGCGAGGCGGTGTTCGACTTCCTCTTGCGGGACTGACTGCGGCTGGTCGAACGGAAACCTTTGTCCAGCGGCTCCAGGCTCGTATCGCAGGCACGCGAGACAGAACGGCGGCGGACGCCGAGTGGGCTTCTCGCGCCGGCGCTCGGCGGTTTCGGCATCGGCCTGACCGAGTTCCTGATCGTCGGGCTGCTGCCGCAGGTGGCGTCGAGTTTCGAGGTGTCGGAGGCAGCGGCGGGCCGGTCGCACCCGATGCCGCCCCGTGGCTTGCGGCCGCACTCGGCGTCAGGTCGCGTCACCTCGCGTCACGGCATGTCACCGGGGCGGCGGACCCGGCTCCTGAAACGCCAAGACCCGGGATGCGGGGCCACCGACCGCGGGAGAGGCTGGTGGCATGGCGTGGCACGAAGGCGGGCCAGGGCTGTGGGCACCCTGAACAAGCGCAAGGGCGCGCGGGGCGGCCGGGACGCCGACGTGGAGGCGGTGCTCGACGAGCTGTACGTCACGCCTCCGGCCGATTTCGTCGCGCGCCGGGAGGAGATGGCGGCCGCGGCCAAGGCGGACGGCCGGGGCGAGGACGCCCGCCGTATCCGTGCCGCCCGTCGCCCCACCCTGGCGGCCTGGACCGCGAACCTGCTGCTGCGCTCCCGGCCGGAGGAGAGCAGGCGGCTCCTGGAGCTGGGGCCGGTGCTGCGCGAGGCGTACCGCACTCTGGACGCCTCCGGCATCAGCGAACTGTCGGAGCAGCGACGGCGCATGGTCTCCGCACTGTCCCGGCAGGCCGCGCAGCTGGCCGGTCGGGCCGGGCAGCGGCTGTCGGCCGCGGTGCAGCAGGACGTCGAATCCACCCTGCGCGCGGTGCTCGCCGACCCGGAGGCCGCCGACCAGTGGGCCGGCGGACGCCTGACCGGCGCCCTCACTCCGCCGTCGGACTTCCCCACCGGCACCGCCCCGCCGTCCGGCGCCAGGCCGAAGCCGACGCGGCCGACGGCACCGCCGGCGTCGGCCGGAAAGCGGACGACGGACGAACTCTCCGAACGGCGCCGCCAACGGCAGGAGCAACTCGATCAGGCCCGGAGGGCAGCAGAAGAGGCCGCGCAGCGACTGCGCGACAGGCGCGCCGAAAAGGCCGAAGCGGACGTCGCCGTGCAGCGGGCCCAGGACCGCCACGACCAGGCCGAGCAGCAGGTGTCGGCCGCCGAGCAGCAACTGCGTCAGGCCCGGGAAGAGCTCCGGCGAGCCGACGACGAACAGCAGCGGGCCGAGGAACGCAGCCGCGCGACCGCAGACGCGCTCGACCGGGCCGAACGGGAAGCGCGCGAGGCTGCGCAGGCGGTGAAACGCCTGACCACACGCAGACGGTAGGCGGCGCACACGCGCACGTGACCCGGTGAACGCCCGAGCGGCGGCGCCTGCCGATATCGAACAGTTCCCTTGCGGTATCCCGTATCTCCACCTCACCGCGCTCGGCCGCCAGGAGGAGGGGGAGGAGCCGAAGGGCCGCTCCGTACTCAGTCAGCCGCGGGCGCGGCCCGTACCGCCAGCCCCCGGCGCAGGCACTCGGCGAGGCGCGCGGCGATGGTGCCGTCCGGGTCGAGGCGAGGGTTGAAGATCGTGACGTCGAGTCCCACGGCTCGCGGGTCGGCCAGGGCCGTCCGCAGTACGCTCTCCAGCTCCTCCCAGGTCAGCCCGTCGGGCTGGCGGTAGTCGACGGCGGGCATGATCGCGTCGTCCAGGACGTCGACGTCGAGGTGGACCCAGAATCCGCCACCCGTACCGGCCGCCAGCCTGTCGACCGCCTGGCGCGCTGCCGCGGCGGCGCCGGACGCGCGGACGCCGTCGAGGTCGACGGCGTGCAGCTCGGGCGGGAGCGGCTGCATACCGGCCAGGACGGACTCGGCGGCGTCGCGGAAACCGAGGGCGACGACGTCCTCGTCCCGCACCAGGGAGCCGCGGCCCTCGAGGTCGGTGAGCAGCCACGGGCCGCGGCCCGTGGCCAGGGCGAGTTCCATCGAGGCCGCCTCACCGTTCGGCTCCGCCGACGGCTGGTAGAAGTCGGTGTGACCGTCGAGGAACAGCAGCCCGTGGCGTCCGCGGCGGCGGAGGGCGAGGAGGTTGCCGAGCAGGATGCTGCAGTCCCCGCCGAGGACGACGGGGAAACGGCCGGCGTCGAGGACACCGCCGACCGCGTCGGCCAGCCGGGCGGAGTACCGCGCGATGGCGTGCGGGTTGAGAACCCCGGTGTCGGCGTCCCTCGCCGGGTCGTACGCCGGTGGATCGACCCGGACGGCCCGTACCGCACGGAGGCCGGCGAGCAGACCGGCGTCGAGCAGCGCCGTCGGCAGTTCCTGGACCCCGGAGGGCCGCAGGCCGAGCACGGACGGTGCCTCGACGATCGCGAGCTCCTGCATGTCCGGTCCCTTCCGCCGCCGACCGCCTCCCACCGTCACCCGCCCTCACTCCAGCCTCCCATAGCAGGCGTGCCCGAGCCGGGCCCGCGTCTGGCCGAAACCCGTCCCCCATGTGACCGGAGTTCACTCATGGTGGTGCAGAGTTCAACGGCTACCGGCGGTAAAGGCTTGCTTTCGCACAACACTGCCCCGTACACCTTGTCGACAACTGGCCAAGACTCTGGGGGAGTTGGCTTATGGAAGGCACGGTTGACGGGTTCCGCTACGGTGCGGTGACCCCTGTGGCGGCCTATCTGATGGCCTGCCTGGGAGGGGCGTTGGGACTGCGGTGCATCGTGCGGTCCCTGATCGACGAGCAGACGTGGAAGCCGGGTTGGCTGGCGCTCGGCGCCGCGTCGATCGGCTGCGGCATCTGGACGATGCACTTCATCGCCATGATCGGCTTCCAGGTCGAGGAGACCCGGATCCGGTACGACGCGGGGCTGACCGTCCTCAGCCTCGCCGTGGCCATCGTCGTGGTCGGTATCGGCGTGTTCATGGTCGGCTGTCTGGGCGCGGGCAAGGGCGCGCTGACCGGCGCGGGCGTCATCACCGGACTCGGCGTGGCCGCCATGCACTATGTGGGCATGGCGGCGTTGCGCCTCGACGGCAGCATCCGGTACGACGCGTTCACCGTAGGGCTCTCGATCCTGATCGCGATCGTCGCCGCCACGGCCGCGCTGTGGGCGGCCGTCACCATCCGCGGTTTCCTCACCAGCCTCGGCGCCAGCACGATCATGGGTGTGGCGGTCTCCGGGATGCACTACACGGGCATGGCGGCGGTCAGCGTGCATCTGCACGGCACGACCGGCGCCTCGTGGGCCGGTGACTCGCCCACCTCGCTGCTGTTACCCATGCTCCTGGGGCCGGTCGTCTTCCTGCTGCTGGCCGGAGTGGTGGTGATGTTCGATCCGCTCCTGGTCCTCGGCGACGGCGAGTGGAGCCGGTCCGGACGACGCCCCGGCGCCGACTCGGAGTTCAAGGCTCCGGCCACCACCAGCCCGCGGCCGCGCCGGGAACCGTACGCCCGCAAGCAGTGACGCGCAGTGAGCCGAGGGGCCCGCGACGCGCCGGACCCCCGCCTCCCCCTCTCGGCCTTCTCTAGATCATTGTTACGGTGCACCAGTGTCTGACTCCTCACGCGATACCGCCGAGGGCGCCGGCTGGGGCGCCGCCGAACTCGGCGAGTACAAGCGGCTGATGCCGCACAAGGTCGAGAAGATCTCCTGGCTCAACCCGAAGACGCTGTGGGCCGCCCGCAACGGCGTGCTCGCGTCCTGGTTCGGGGACCCGACGGGGCACACCCGCAGCCGCTGGGTGGCGCAGCGGGCGGCCGCCGGGGCGCCCGCCGACAAGGTGATCCGGCGCGACGACCCGGACCGCTTCTCCTTCCTCGTCATCGGTGACACCGGCGAGGGCGACGAGCCCCAGTACGCCGTCGTGCCCGGCCTGTTGCAGGTGGGTCAGGACACGCGGTTCGCGGTCGTCGCGAGTGACGTGATCTATCCGGTGGGCAGTGCCGACGACTACGGCACCAAGTTCTTCCGGCCGTACCAGGACTATCAGGCGCCCATGTACGCGATACCGGGCAACCACGACTGGTACGAGGACCTCGGCGCGTTCATGCGCGTCTTCTGCGGCGACGCCCCGCCCCTCGAGCCCGAGCCCGCGCAGCGCCCGCTCGGCAAGGCATGGCTGCGGTCCCTGCTGTGGCACCGGCCGCGCAAGGGGGACGGCCAACGGCTCGCGCGGGCCCGTGAGTTGAGGTCGTCCCCTGCCCAACAGGCCGTTCAGCCGGGGCCGTACTGGGCGATCGACGCGGGACCGGTGCGGATCGTAGGGATCGACACGGGGCTGCTGGGGACCATCGACGCCGAACAGGGCGCGTGGCTGCGCGAGGTGTCCAAGGATCCCCGGCCGAAGATCCTCATCACGGGCCAGCCCCTGTACGTGGACGGCGAGCACCACCCCTGCACGATCGAAGGAGGCGGCACCGTCGACGAGATCGTCCGTGACCCGGCCCACCGCTACGTCGCGGCGATCGGCGGCGACATCCACAACTACCAGCGCTATCCGGTGCAGGTGGACGGTCGCACCATCCAGTACGTCGTCTCGGGCGGCGGCGGTGCGTTCATGCACGCCACGCACACCATTCCGCGAGTCGACATCGCGAACGTCACCGAGAAGGAATTCCACTGCTATCCGCTGCGCGGCGACTCCCTGGCGTTCTACAGCGCGCTCTACGGCCGCCGGCTGCGCATGCGCCGCTTCTTCACCCTCACCGAGGCGGAGGCGGCGGCCGTCGTCGCCGAGCGCCTGGGCATCCCGCTGACCCGCGCCCAGCAGTCGGCCGCCCGCATCACCTGGCGCACCCGGGTGGTCGCCAGCCTGCTCGGCGCCGGCCGCCGTCCCGACCGCACCGCGCGGTTCCGCCTCCCTGTGCGCAAGATCTACACCCAGCTGTTCTCGCCGAGCTCGGCGACCTACAGCCCGCCGTTCTTCAAGTGCTTCCTGCGCCTGGACGTCACCCCGGAGACCGTCCGCCTGCGCTGCTACGCCGCGACCGGCAACCGCGCCCAGGAGATCGACCCGCCGGTGGAGGACGAGGTCACGATTCCCCTGTGCTGACCCGGGACTCCCTGACCAGGGAGGACGGGAACATCATCGGTGGCGGGCAGGTTGGCACTGCCGTACGACGTGATCGATGAACGATGGAGGAGCCCGTGCCGCCGACCTCACGACCGCTTCGCAAGCTGGGCTTCCTCACCATCGGGCTGTTCGACGAGGCGGATCCGCGCCGGGGCCACGAGTCCACGCTCGAGATCATCGAGCTGGGCGAACGGCTCGGCTTCGACAGCGCGTGGCTCCGCCACCGTCATCTCCAGTACGGCATCTCCTCCCCCGTCGCCGTCCTCGCGGCCGCCTCCCAGCGCACCCGCCGCATCGAGCTCGGCACCGCGGTCATCCCGCTCGGCTGGGAGAACCCGCTGCGGCTGGCCGAGGACCTGGCGACGGTCGACCTGCTGTCGGGCGGCCGCCTCAACCCGGGCATCAGCGTGGGCCCGCCGATGCACTACGACCGCATCAAGGAGGCCCTGTACCCCGACACGGCCGATGCCGAGGACTTCGGCTACGAGCGGGTTCAGCGCCTGCTGGACTTCGTACGGGGCAAGCCGGCCACGGACTTCAGCGGCGTCGAGGGGTTCGAGGTGTTCTCCGAGCGGGTGCAGCCGCAATCCCCCGGCCTGGGCAGCCGTATGTGGTACGGCGGCGGAAGCCTGCGTTCGGCGCAGTGGGCCGGCGAGCACGGGATGAACTTCCTGACCAGCAGCGTGGTCAAGGCGGAGGGGCCCGAAGGCGCGGAAGAGTCACCGGACTTCGCGCAGATCCAGCTCTCCCACATCCGCGCCTTCCGCGCCCACCACCCCGCCGGCGAGAACGCCCGCGTCTCCCAGGGCCTCGTCGTCATCCCCACCGACTCCGCCACTCCCGAACAGCGCGCGAAGTACGAGGAGTACCTCGCCCAGCGCACTCCGCGGACCACGTCACCGCAGGGTCCGGCGCGGCTGCTGTTCGCGCCGGACCTCGTCGGCACCTCGGAGGAGATCGCCGAACGCCTCCACGCCCACGCCGCGTTCCGCGAGGTGGACGAGGTGGCGTTCGCGCTGCCCTTCACCTTCGAGCACGAGGACTATGTGCAGATCCTCACCGATATCGCGACCCGTCTGGGCCCGGCGCTGGGGTGGCGCCCGGAGGTCTGAGGGGCAGCCCCTCGCCCTCGGCGATGACGCGGTCGAGCAGGTGCAGCGGGGCGGCCCGGACTCCGGCGGCCTCGGCCGCGTCCCAGTGGGCGAGGGCCCGGGGCAGGTCGACGAGGCCGTGGATCAAGGGGAGTTCGCCCGGCGGGCGGCCGGAACCGGTGAGATGGGCGTGGAGCAGTGACTCCAGCCGGCACGAGGCCAAGGTGTCCGGAATCCCGGACCGCAGAGCGAAGCCCGCGCTCGCCACGCCCGGCAGGTCCTCACTCAGCCGGGTCTCGGTGGCGTCGAGGGCCAGCAGCCCGCCTCCGAGGACCAGCACGTCCTGGTCGCGGTTCATCCGGTCCAGCGCCCTCCCGGTGTCGAGGCAGTGCGGGAAGGAGTCGTCCACGACGATCGTGCCGGGACGGAGCCGGCCGACGTCCAGGAGGGCCGTCGCGCCGCTCACGGCGGTGACGATCACATCGGCCTCGTAGACAGCCGCGGGCAGGGCGCGCCCCGACTCGGCGACCCGGACCGGCATCGCCGGATGCCCGGACGACAGTTCCGCCGCGAGCCTCTGGAGGCGCGCGGTGTTGCCCGGCAGATCGCACAGCAGCAGCCGGGCCGGCGGGCAGGGTGCCGTCGCCAGCAGCAGCCGGAGGGACGAGGTGCCGATCGAGCCGCACCCGACGACGGCGAGGGAGAGATCGTCGAGGCGGCGGCCGGTCGCCGCGAGCGCGGCCTGGACGGTCTTGGCCACGGCGACGGTCGTCGAGGCGTGGCCGGTGGTGATCGCCGCGCTCGTCGTGGTCTCCCGCAGGACGTCGTAGCCGTAGCCGGTGAGGGACGGGATCATGCCGGCGAGCGACACGCAGCGGGCGCCGAGGGAGGCGGCGTGCTCGACGGCGCGGGCGGTGCGGGCCGCCAGATCGCCGCCCGGCGCCAGCTCGTCGGCGAAGAGAGGAAGGGCGACGAAACCGGAGTTCCCGAGCGGGGTCCCGGTCTTCTCCAGCAGTCGGGCACGGCCGTCCGGGAAGAGGAGCGCCCGTATTTCCTCTCGGCCGAGGCCGGGACTGTCGTACGGCAGTCCAGCGAGGGCGGCGAGGTGGTGCGGGGCGGGCAGGTATCCGACGAGCGCGGCGTCGAGGTGAGGTCGCCGTCGGCGGGCGGTTCGGGCAGTGGCCTGATCGGCGTCGTTCAGCGCATCCCGCACCTGTGTCCGTATCGCTTCGGCGAAGCCGGCGACTTCGCGGGCCGTGAAGGCCGCCGCCGAGGCCCGGACGGTGACGCGAAGATTCTCCCCGTCCGCCAACGGCCGCACGGCCAGGAACACGTCGGTGCCCAGCGGCGGCGGGGCGAGGGCGGTGTCGGACTCGTCCGGGTGCAGGATCAGGCTGCCGACGGCCTCGGATCCGAGGGACGTGAAGTCGAGGAAGGTGAAGAAGAACTGGGCGTGTCTCGGCAGTCCCGCCGACGTGCGCAGCTCGCTGGGGCCCTCGGCCCTGGCCAGGTCCGTCTCGGCAGCTAGGCGCCGCAAGTCGTCGTCGAACGCGGGTGGTTGGGCCTGTCCGTCCAGCTCTGGCATGGCGGGTCGCAGCGCCACCGCTTCCGCGAAGGGGCCGAACACCCGATGCGCGTCCGCCGTGGACTCCTCGCGTCCGGTGACGGCGAGCCCGAGGATCAGGTCGCGTTGTCCGGTTCGTTCCGCGAGGGCGCGGTAGTACGCGGTGAGGAGCGGTGCGTACAGCGTGCGCTGCGCTGCTCGGGCGAGTCGACGCAATCCCGTGGTCGTGGCGGCGTCCAGGGTGAACCCCGAGGTGTGGACCGCCGGTTGTGCGTCGGTGTCCTCGGCGGTCGGGCGCCGCAGCACGGGGGGCGTGTAGGGGGCGTGGAGACGGGTCCGGTACTCCTCGGCCTCCGGGCCGTGCGGTCGCGGGCGTACGGCGGACTGGGCGACGTGGTCGCGGAAGGTGCCGTCGAGCGGCGGCAGGCCGTGCGGGAGGCCGCGGTCGAGGCGGTCGTACACGGTGAGCAGTTCCCGGGCCAGCAGGGCGGCGCTGTAGCCGTCGCCGATGAGGTGGTGCGCGTGGACGAGGAGCACGTGCTCGGTGCGGGCCAGGGTGAACAGCCGCAGACGCAGCAACGGCCAGGCCCAGGGCTCGAGTCGGCGCCGTGCCTCCTCGGCGGTCCGCTGCTCCAGGAGGTCGGGATGCGCGAGGGACTCCGCCTCCACGGGCAGGCGAAGCGAGTCCGGCAGCTCCTGCTGGACCGGGGGGCGGGCGTCTGCGGGGAAGACCGTGCGCAGCATCGGATGCCGGGCCACCAGGACGTCGACGGCACGCTGGAAGACGTCGTGGCGCAGCGGCCCGCTGAGCCGGAACCGGGCGAGCCAGCCGGAACCCGCCCCGGGGTTGATGGTCTCGGCGAGCAGGAATCCCCGCTGGGAGGGCGTGAGGGGGTAGGGAGCCATGGGCCGGGCGAAGTCCGAGTCCGAGTCCAGGGTCCGGTCGAACGCGGGGCTGGTGGCGGTGGCGTCGAGGGCCGAGGCGAGTGCACCCAGCGTGCGGTGGGTGTAGACGGCGGTCGGCCGTGGCAGGGCCGGCAACTCCTTGCGCAGGCGGGCGAAGAGCTCCAGCACCATGATCGAGTCGCCGCCGAGCGCGAAGAAGTCGTCCTCGCGGCTGACGTCGGGGACGTCCAGCAGGGCCGACCAGATGCGCGCCAGGGTGTGCTCGGTCGGGGTGGCGGGAGGGCTTCCGGGTTGGCCTCTCAGCCCGCTTCCGGCCGGGCTTGCGGGCCGGGTTGCGGGTGGGCTTGCGGGCCGGGTTCCGGCCGGGCTGCCGGGCCCGGTTCCGGGAGGGCTGCCAAGCCCGGATCGCACGGGCTCGGATGCGCGGGCCAGCAGAGTGCGGTCGATCTTGCCGGTGCCGGTCAGAGGTATCGCCGACATTGAGCGGATGCGTCCGGGCAGCATGTACGGCGGCAGCGTGCGGGACAGGAAGGCGCGCACCTCGCGTGCGTCGGGCTCGTCCGAGCCGGGCCGGGGTTCGACGTACGCCACCAGCCGTCCGTCGACCAGCAGCACGGCGGCCCGGGCGAAGTCCGGGTGGGTGAGCAGCGCGGCCTCGACCTCGCCCAGCTCCACGCGATGGCCGCGGACCTTGACCTGGTCGTCGAGGCGGCCGAGGAACTCCAGTGCGCCGTCCCCGGTCCGGCGGACCCGGTCACCGCTGCGGTACCAGCGGCGGCCCTCGCGTTCGACGAAGGCCTCCGCGGTGAGCTGCGGCTCGCCAAGGTAGCCGGGTGTCAGTCCAGCGCCGGCGATGAGCAGTTCGCCGGGCTCGCCGACCGCACAGGGACGCCCGTCCTCGGTGACGACGGCCAGTTCGGTCCCGGCCACCGGTCGGCCGATGGGCAGCTGCCGTACGTCGTCGGCGGGCCGGGTGTCGATGATGTGGCAGGTGGCGTTGATGGTGGCCTCGGTGGGCCCGTACAGGTTGGCGACCCTGTGCTCCGCTCCCCCGCAGGTGTCGAGCAGGTCGAACCAGCGGCGCACATGGGCGGCGGGCAGCGCCTCGCCCCCCACATGGACCCAGCGCAGTGCCGACAGGTCCGGTGGTGTCCCGTCCTGCCGCGCCCGGGTCTCGGCGGCGGTCAGCAGTCGCTCCCAGAGAGTCGGCACCGAACTCCACACGGTGATGCGGTCGTCGACGATCCGGTCCAGCAGTGCTTCGGGGTCGCGGAGGAGGTCCCGGGTGAGGGTGTGGACCGTGGCGCCGGCCAGCAGCGGTGCCAGCAACTGGCGTACGGAGGCGTCGAAGCAGACGGACGCCGTCTGCACGAGGTGGTCTCCAGGGCCGTATCCGAACGTGGTCAGGGACCAGTCGAGGTAGGTGAGCATGGAGCGGTGGGTGATGGGGACGGCCTTGGGGCGGCCGGTGGAGCCCGAAGTGAAGATCACGTAGGCGATGGCGTCGGGGTCGGCGGGTGGCAGCCGGTCCGGAGGCAGTGGGGCCGGTGACGGGTCGTCGGCGGCGACCGGGGTGATGCCGGCCAGCTCGCCGGTGGCCGTGCGCGTCGCCGTGTGACACACCACCACGCCGACGCCGGTGCGGTGCACCTGGTCCTGCAGCCGGGCGAGGGGGTGACCGGCGTCCAGGGGCACCCAGCCCGCGCCCGCGCGGAGGATGCCGACGACGCCGACGACGGTGTCCGCGCCCGGGTCGGTGAGCAGGCCTACCAGGTCGCCGGGCTGGACGCCGTTCGCCCGCAGCCGGGCCGCGAGAGCGGCGGAGGCGTGGTCGAGTTCGGCGTAAGTGAGCGTCGCACTGCCGGTGTTGACGGCCACGGCTGTCGGCGTCGCGCGGAACCGGGTACGGAGGCGGTCCACGACGCCGTCCTCGCCGAGCGTCCCCGACGCGCAAGGTGCGACGGCGCACCCCGTGGCAGCCGGTGTGACGGCACGCTCCGCGGGACCCTGTGTGATGGCGCGCTCCGCGGGATCCGGTGCGACGGATGCGGCCGATGGCTGTCCCGTCGCGGCGCGCAGTTCGTCCAGGAAGTCCGCGGCGAGACGCTCGACGGTCGCGCGCCGGAAGAGGTGAGCGGGGTGGTTCCAGGAGAGGCGCAGGGCCGTGTCGGACTCCCAGCACAGCAGTCCGAGCCGGGTCGCGGCAGAGGCGGTGGCCGCTGCGGTCGGGGTGACGGTGACCGGCCAGTCGCGGCCGTGGCTCACGGGGAAGCGGGCGAAGCTGAACCCGGCCGGGGCGACCGTACGGGGGGCGGGGCCGGTGGCGGGGAGCAGCGCGGCGATGTCGGGGCTGGAGAGCGTCGCGTGGGACTCCGCCTCGCGCCAGATCCGCTGCAACCGCCCGGCCAGTGCGGTCACGGGCTCGTCGGGGTCGACGTCGGCGAAGACCGGCAGAGTGTCGGCGAGCGGGCCCACTAGGCGGTCGATGCCAGGCAGGGGCGCCTCGCGGCGGGCACGCGCCACGTTCACGGCGACGGCCCGCTGTCCGCTCCAGCGGGCCAGGCAGCGGCCGTACACCGCGAGCAGCAGGTGGAAGAGGGAGACCTCGTGCCGTGCGGCCAGCTCGCGCAGGGCCGCCGTGAGCGGTGCGTCGACGGCCGTCTGGTGGTGGGTGAGCGGCGGCTGCGGGAGGGCTTGCGGGTCGCCGTCGTACGGCAGGGCCGCGGCCGTGGCCGCCGCGGTGTGCCCGGCGATGCGGTCACGCCAGTACCGCTGGTCCCGGGTGAAGGTCGCCGACGTGCGGTCGGCGGTGACAAGGTCCGCATAGTCGGCGAACTCGGCATGCGGGGCGGGGAGTTCGACAGGGCGGCCCTGCGCGAGCGTGGTGTAGAGCGACCAGAGCTCCTCGCACAGGACCTTCAGGCTGTACCCGTCCGCTGCGCTGTGGTGGACGACCAGCAGTAGGTGGGCGAGGTGTGCGTCCCCGCGGTCGCGGACCAGGACGGCACGCACCGGGTCTTCGCCGGTCAGGTCGAACGGGCGGTTGTACAGCCGCTGTTCGAGGTCGGGCAGCGGTGGTGCCGTGTCGTCCGGCTCGTGTACCTCGTACCAGCGGGGAGAACGTCCGGTGGGGTCGGCGGGCCCGGTGTACTGGCGCGGCGGTGTTCCGTCCGGGGCGTCCATGGCGTCCATGGCGTTCGTGGCGTTCGTGGTGATGCGCAGGCGCAGCATGGGGTGGCGTGCCGCGAGGTGGGCCAGGGCCCGGCCGAGGAGGTCGGGGTCGAGGGGGCCTCGGACGGTCTGGCGAAGGTAGCCGTAGGCGGTGACGCCTTCGTACAGCGCCTCCGTGGTGAGGAAAGCGCGTTGAAGCGGGGTGAGGGGGCGCGGGGTGTCATCCCACCTGGGGTTCGCTGCCGCTGGGGCGTGCGGGACCGTCGGCGTCTGTCCGCTGAGGTGGCCGGTCAGTTCGCCGATCGTCCGGTACTCGAAGAGCAGCGTTGCGGGCAGGGGCAGTCCGAGTTCCGTCTCCAGGCGGCGTGCGAGGTCGACGGCGGTCAGGGAGTCGAGCCCGAGGCCGAGGAACTGCTCGTCGTCGCCGATGTCCTCGGGGGCGCGGTGCAGCGCCTCGGCCAGCAGGCGGCGTACGAGTTCCGTGACGCGGGCGGGGTCGGCCACGGCGCCGTCGCCGCCGTCCGGTGAGGTGCGGGGCGAGCGAGGTGCGCTGTCGTGCGTGCCGTCGGGGCGCTCCGCTGCGGAGGGCACCGCGGGCGCGGGTGTCGTCGCGGGGGCCGCCAGCAGGTGCGCGGCATCGGTGGCGACGGCGGTCCGCAGCGCTGCGATCGCGGCCCGCGTGCTCATCGGGGTCAGGCCTCGAGCGTGCAGCCGGGTCCCGGCCGGTGCACCGGCGGCTTCGCCACGATCGGCGTCGCGGGGGCCGAGATGCAGGGCGGACACCAGTCCCGCATCGGCGACGGGACCGAACCCGATCGCCTGCCAGGGCCGGCCCGCCGCTCGTTCGGCGGCGGCGAAGGCGTCCAGGAAGGCGTTGGCCGCCGCATAGTCGCCGAGCGCGCCCGCCAGGCCGGGCAGTACCGAGGAGACGGAGGAGAAGGCGACGCACACCGCGGGCGTCCGGCCGTGCCGCCGCAGCGCCTCGGCGAGCAGCACCGTGCCCCGCACCTTCGCGGCGAGCACCTGCTCGATCTCGCCGTCGGTCTTGGCACGGAGGGTGCCGGGCCGGACCGTACCGGCGGCGTGGAACACCCCGTCGAGCGGAGGCAAGGTGGCGAACAGGGCGTCGACGGCGGCTTCGTCGGCCACGTCGGCCGTGTGGTACCGGACTCGGGCGCCCTGGGCACGGAGCTCGGCGAGCAGGTCGTCGGGCGCGGTCTCGGAGCGTCCGGTCAGGATGAGCCGGCATGCGCCGCGGCCCGCCAGGTCGCGTGCGAGCGCGGAACCGAGCCCGCCGGCTCCCCCGGTGATCAGGTACGTGCCGTCGGACGGCAGGGCATCGAGCGCTGTGGGAGCGTCCGGTGCGGCGGTCGGCGTACGGCTGAGCCTGCGTCCGGAGCGCCACGCGAACGCGCCGTCCGCGCCCGGCTCGTGGGCCGACCACAGCTCCCGTTCCAAGGCGTCGACCCGGGCGTCGAGCGTGTCGCGGGAGGAGAGGTCGACGCTGCGCGCGGCGAGCCCCTTGTGCTCCTCCGGGAGTGCCAGGGTGAAGCCGTGCAGGAGTGCCTGCGTCGGACGCGCCTGTTCCGGGGCGGTCCTGGTGATGTACGCGTCCTCGGTGACCACCAGCAGGCGGGTGCAGTCGGCGGAGAGCAGGCCGAGGACCTGGCGCAGTGAGGTGACGGCGGCGCTCGTGGCGGCGTCCGGGCCCTGCCGGCTTCCGTCGCCGGAGCCGTCCTCGCCGCCCAGCCACACCACGGTGTCCGCCGACGCGGCGACCAGCCCGTCGGCGCTGACCTCGCCCAGTACCCTCACCCCACGGCCGACGAGCCGCTCGGCCAGGGCCCGGCCGAGCGCCCGGTCAGCGCCGATCAGCCGCACGACGCGGGGCCCCGCCGCCGGAGTGAGCGGCGCGTCCCGCCAGTCGAGGCGCCGCACCGCGGTCGCCGCACCGGCCGTGCGCGGCCAGTGACGGGCGCGCTGGAACGGATAAGTCGGCAAAGGCACCCTCGGGCGCACGGCCGCCCCGTCCAGAGCCGCCCGGTCCAGCACCGCACCGCGTGCCCACAGCCGGCCCGCCGTCTCCAGCAGCGCCCGTGCCCCGGAGGCATCGGCGTCACGGCCGGGGACCGAGGCGGCTCCCGCCGTCAGGACAGCCACGTCCGAGGTGTCGTGCGCCTCGGCGACCGCGCGGACCGCCCCGCCCAGGGTGTTCCCCGGGCCGAGTTCCACGAACGTGTCGTAGCCCTCGTCCAGCAGCCGTGCCACAGCCGCGCCGAACCGCACCGGCTGGACGGCGTGCTCCTGCCAGTAGCCAGGGGTGAGGCCGGGGCGCCACTCGCCGGTGACCGTGCTCAGCATCGGTACGGCCGCCGGTTTGACCGTCAGTGCCTTCGCGGCGTCCCGCAGCGGTTCGAGGACCGGCTCCAGCAGCGGCGAGTGGAAGGCATGGGAGACACGGAGCCTGCGCGTGGCCACGCCACGTCTCGTCAGCTCCGCGAGGGCACGCTCGACGGATTCCCCGGCTCCCGAAATGACCACCTGCCGGGGCCCGTTGACGGCAGCCACGCTCAGCGAGCCGCCGGATGCGGAGACGAGCTCGGCGACGGTGTCCTCGTCGCCCCTGACGGCGGCCATGGCTCCCGGCAGGGCACGTTCGCCCACCAGACGTCCGCGCTCCGCGGCGAACCCCACCGCCTCGGCGAGGCTCAGCGCCCCGGCGACACACGCGGCGGCGATCTCACCCACGCTGTGTCCGGCCACCGCGTCCGCGGCCAGGCCCCACTCCCCCAACTGCCGGGCCAGACCCACCCCGAACGCGACGAGCAGCGGCTGGGCCACCTCCGTTCTGGCCAGCTCCTCGGGACCGATACGGGGATCGAGGCACCACTCGGCGAGCGAGCGCCCGCGTACGGGTCCCGTCAGGGAGGAGGCCTCGTCCAGCACCTCGCGGAACGCGGGAGCCGACCGGTACAGGGCGCGGCCCTGGCCGGGCCGCTGTGCGCCCTGCCCCGGCAGCAGGAACACCGTGCGCGGGCGGGACCGGGCGATCGTGAAGTCCGCCGCGTGGGCGGTGGCGAGGCGGTCCGCGAGGTCGCCGTCGGCGACCACGGCGAGGCGGTGAGGGCGGTCGTCGCGCGCGGCGTTCACTGCGGCGCAGAGGTCCGCCTCGTGCAGATCCGGGTGCGCCCGTACGTACGTGGCCAGGTCGGCGGCGGATGTGCGCAGGGCGTCGGCGCTGTGGGCCGACAGCGTGAGCAGATGGGGGCCGTCGGCGGCGGCACGCGCGGAGGGGATCCGTGCGGGTGCCTCCTCCAGGACGGCGTGTGCGTTGGTGCCGCCGAAGCCGAAGGCGTTGACGCCCGCGATCAAGGGTCGGGGTCCTGGGGTCCGCCATTCCCGCTGCTCGGTGACGAGTTCGAAGCCGGGGGCGACGCGTTCCAGGTACGGCGCGGGCGGGGTCGTGTTCGGGGAGGGCGGGATACGGCGGTGCTGGAGTGCCAGGACCGTCTTGACCAGGCCCGGTAGACCGGCGGCGTTGAGCAGGTGCCCTATGTTCGCCTTGACCGAGCCGATCAGGCGCGGGAGCCCGTCGGTGCGGGGCGGGAAGGCGTGTCCGAGTGACTGTGCCTCGATCGGGTCGCCGACCGGAGTGCCGGTTCCGTGTGCCTCGACGTACGACACCGCGTCGGGGTCGATGCCGCACTCGTCGTAGGCCCGGGTGATGACCTCGCGCTGGGTGCGCGGATTGGGGGCGAGCAGGCTGAGCGACCGGCCGTCGTTGTTGACGGCTGTGCCGCGGACCAGGGCGAGTACCGGATCACCGTCCCGCAGCGCGTCGTCCAGGCGGGCGAGGACGAGGGCCGCTCCGCCTTCCCCGGGCACGATTCCGTCGGCGGCGGCGCCGAAGGGGCGGCTGCTGCCCGTCGGGGACAGTGCGCCCGCGCCTGCGAGCAGCCGGTGGCCGGTCGGGGTGAGGGCGAGCTGGACGCCGCCGACCACGGCGATGTCGCACTCGCCGCTCTGGAGGCTGCGCCGCGCCAGGTGGAGCGCCACGAGCGCGGAGGAGCACGCGGTGTCCACCGCGAGGGCGGGGCCGTCGAGGTCGAGTGTCTGGGAGAGGCGGGCGGCGATCAGGTTGGGCAGGTTGCCGGTGAGCGCTCCCGGGTGGGCGGTGAGGTCGCCGTCCGTTGCGGCGGCCAGGATCTCGCGGTATCCGCTGTCACCGACGGCGGCGAACACGCCGATCCTGCGGCCGGTACGCCGCGGCCCCGCGTACCCGGCGCGCTCCAGGGCTTCGTGGGCCAGCTCCAGGAAGATCCGCGCCTGTGGGTCGGTCGCGCGGGCCTCCTCGTCGTCGAGGCCGAAGAAGGCGGTGTCGAAGAGCCCGGGGTCGGGGAGGAAGGACCCGAGGAGGGCGGGGGCGCCGGGGGCGCTCTCCCAGCCCTCGCCGCGGTCCTCGGGCACGGCCGTCACCGTGTCGCGCCCGGAGACGAGCAGGTCCCAGAACGCCTCGGGCGTCGGGGCGCCGGGGAAGCGGCAGGCCATGCCGAGAACCGCCATCGGCCGGTTCCGGGGGTTCTCGCCGGACGGCATCGAGGCGCGCTCGGCACGCGTCACCCTCGCCGCGGCAGGCCCGGAATCCGAGGCTGTCGGTCCGTCAATCCCCGTACGGGATACGGCCAATTGAGCCAGCACATGCCCGGCCAGCGCGGCCACGGTGTCATGGTCGCGCAGCACGCGGGGTTCCACCGTGACGGAGAAGGCGTCCTCGATCCCGGCGAGCACCGCCATCGCCTTCAGCGAGGAGCCCCCGAGCGCGAAGAACCGGTCGGTGCGGTCGATGCCCGCCGGCGCGAGGTCCAGGGTCCGTGCCCAGATTCCCCGGACCGCTTCCTCGACGTCACGCCGCGAACGCGGCACGGGCCCTTGCGTACCGTCCTCGTCCGCCCGGGTCGCCTCGAGCCCGCCCCGCGCCGCCGACAACCGCTCCTCGACCGCCGCATAGGCACCCGCGTCGAACCGGGCGCGCATCAGAGCGCGCCGCAGCTTGCCGCTCGTCGTGCGCGGAAATGCCCCGGGCGGCAGGGGCAGCACCCGTACGTCGTCGTGGCCCAGTGCCTCCCGCACCCGGGCGGCCGCCGCGTCGAGCACCGGAAGAGCCGTGGCCAATGCGGGCCGCGCCCACTGCACGAACACCACGACGCGGTCGCCCCCGGTGTCCGGATCCGTGGAGCCGATCGCCGCCAACGTCCCCTCGGGCAGCCCAGGTGTGGCGGCGGCGGTCTCCTCGAGGTCGGGTGCGTGGAAGGTACCGCCGCCGACGAAGACGACGTCCTTGTGCCGGCCGGTGACGCACAGCCGGCCCTCGTCCAGGAAGCCGAGGTCGCCGGTGCGCAGCCAGCCGCCGGAGAACGCGGCCGCGCTCGCGTCAGGGGCGCGGTGGTAGCCCCGGGCCACCTGGGGACCGCGCACCTCGATGTGACCGACCCGCCGGTCGCCGAGCCACCTGCCGGAGTCGTCGGTGACCCGGATCTCGCAGTCCGGCACCGGTCGGCCCACATCCATCACTTCGACGGCGTCCGGTCCGGGTTGCGCGGCCACGGCCCGGCCACGGCTCAGCGCCGTCCGGTCCAGCAGCCGGGGCGTGGCGATCTCCCCGAGCGGGGGCGCGGTCACGGCGAGGGTGGCCTCGGCCAGTCCGTACACGGGCAGCATGGCCCTGGCGTCCAGCCCAGCCGGGCCCGCCTTGGCGGTGAACTCCCGCCACACGCGCGGTGCGATCGGCTCGGCGCCCACGAGCATCAGCCGTACGCAGCTCAGGTCCAGTGCGGCCCAGGCACTGTCCGGTACCCGCCGCACCGCCAGCGCCAGCGCGAAGTTCGCCGCTGACAGCAGGGTCGCCCGGTGCCGGGTCACCGCTTCGAGCCAGCGGGCGGGGCGCTTGGCGAAGGTCAGCGGTTCGAGACGCACTTGCTTCAGGCGTGCCGCCATGGGGACGAGGTGGGTGCCTATCAGGCCCATGTCGTGGAAGTACGGCATCCAGGTCGCCACCACGTCGTCCGGAGTGACCGCCATGGCGGCGCGGATCTGGCGGAGGTTCGCGAGCACGGCCTCGTGGGTGAGTTCCACGCCCTTGGGCGCGCCGGTGCTGCCGGAGGAGAACTGGAGGAAGGCGAGGTCCTGGGGCTCGCGGCGGGGCAGCGCGCGCGGCGGGTGGCCCTCGCGCAGCGCATTCAGGCGGAGGGCGCGCACCGGACCGGGGAACTCGGCGAGCAGGGCTTCGGTGGAGTCGTCCACCACGACGGCGGGCCTGCCGAGGAACTCCCACACCGGGCCGGCCCGACGTGCCTCCGGGGCGAGCGGGACGGGCACGAGCCCCGCCGCCAGCGCTCCCCAGAACATCGGCTGGAAGTCCTCGCCGAGTTCCGCGAGCAGCGGCACGGGGGTGCCGGGTTCGAGACCGGCCGCGCGCAGGCCCCCGGCCACGCGCAGGGCGTCGTCGTGGAGTGCGGCGAAGGTGACGGTGTGTTCGCTGCCGTCTGAGCGGACATGGACGACGACCTGCTCCGGGGCCTCCTCGGCGGCGTGCAGCAGCAGGTCGAGGAGCGTGGCGGCGCTACGGCGCCCGGGAGTCGGCATGCGCTTCCTTCCTCATCGCAGGGCCGGGGCCCGCGGACGCGCCCTGCCGAGGTCCGGTACCGGGCACGAGCGTTTTGGATCATTCACCTGTACGACGACGAGTTTCGTCAAACAGTTCAGCCGTGCCCCCGAGGGCGGTGGCCAGGTCGGCCAGGTGGTCGGAGACCGGGCCGAGGGTGAGCAATCCGCTGCCGGCACCTGCGAGTTCGTGCGCTGCCGGGGTGAGGGCGGTGTGCGCGCGGGCCATGGTCTGCCGGTCGCCGAGAGCCAGCGCGGCTCGGGCGGTGAGGCACCACAGGGCCTCCTGGAGGTGGTCGCGCGGTGGGTCGGGCGTCGCGCGCAGGGCTTCGGCGGTCTCCGGGCGGTGGCCCTGGTCGAGGAGGAGCAGGGGGCGCGCCCAGGGGCCGTACGGGCCCCAGTCCGTGTGGTCGCCGAAGGCGAGGCGGAGGGGCAGCTCATGCCGCAGACGCAGGCACAGCAGTGCGAGCGGCAGCAGGCCGGCGGCGAGGCCCGGCATGCCCGCGTCGTGCAGCAGGCCGGCCGCGTCCCGGTAGGCGGCCTCCACTTCCGTCACCGGTGCCCGGCCGGTGGCGTCCAGCCGCAGTGCGGCGTACCAGCCGGTGAACACCCCCACCAGCGGCCGTTCGTGGCGTACGGCCAGGGCGTCCGCGGCGGCCGCATGACGGTCCGCCGCGCTGAAGTCACCGAGGGCGCTGCGGGCCTGGAGCCGCACGAGATGGCCGAGGATCTCGAAGTTGGCCAGGCCGCCTCGGGCGGAGAGGGCCACCAGCTCCGCGCCGATCTCGTCGCGGCGCGGCGCCAGCCCGGCACGGTGGAAGCACTGCATGAAGGCCGCGTTGAGGGCGAACGCCAGCAGCACCGGGTCGTCCAGCCGGCGGGCGATCTCCTCGGACTGGCGGGCCGCTTGAGGGCCGCGGGCGAGCGGGGTGCCGCGTGACTCCAGGGCGATCGTGGCCAGCAGACGGGCCTTGGCGGCCTCCTGTCCTTCGGCAGGCAGGGCGGTGAGGGTGCGCTCGGCGGCCGCGACCACGCGTGCGGCCTGTTCCGGGTCGTCGAGGCGGGTCCAGATCGCCGGCACGTCGTAGGCGCCGATGACTCGGGCCGTCAGTGCGGGGTCGCCCAGTTCCTCGGCGGCCGCGATCGCCGCGACCCGGTGCTCGCGGGCGGCGAGCAGGCCGCTGCCACCGGTGACGGCGAGGCTGCGCAGCAGACCGGTCGTCGATTCCAGGCGGGCCCGGGCGTCGGGCGCGACCGTGCGGTCGTAGGCGGCGGCGACCTGCTCCCAGACCCGGCCGGCGGGGTGGTCCGGGCGGCCGGTGGGGGTGTCCTGCGCCTGGCCGAGATGGTCGGCGTGCCGGAGGATGTCCGCCTCCAGGGCACGCAGCCGCGGCCCCGGGTCGACGCCCAGTTGCTCGGCCAGCAGGGCACGGGCCCGGCGCAGCACGTCCAGCGCGTCGGCCTGACGGCCCGTGCGGTACAGCGCCAGGGCCAGCAGGCGCCAGGCGTTCTCACGCCAGGGGTGCTCCGTCGCGTGCGCACGAAGGTCCGCGGCAGCCCGGTCGGCCGGGCCGAGGGAGATCAGCGCCTCGGCGCGCAGTTCCACGGCGTGCAGGCGCAGCTCGGTCAGGCGGCGGCTGTCGGCCCGGGCCCACGGCTGGTCGGCGAACTCCGCGTAGGCGGGGCCGCGCCACCAGCCGAGCGCCTCCTCCAGCCGTACGGTCACGGCCTCGGGCGGCAGCGTCGCGGCCGCGGCGACCGTCCGCTCGAAGCGCCAGGCGTCCACCGCGTCCGTCGCGGCACGCAGGGCGTAGCCCGGGCCGTCGGTGACCAGCAGCCGGGCCGGGCTGCGGGGCGCGCGGCCGGGTTCGAGGGCGCGGCGCAGTGCGGCGACGAACGTGCGCACGGCGCCCACCGCGTCGGCGGGCGGGTCCGTCCAGAGGTCGTCGACCAGGCGGGAGACCGGCACGACGCGGCCCCGGGCGACGATCAGCCGGGCCAGGACCGAGCGGTGTCTCGGTCCCTTCAGGGCGATCGGGTTCCCGTCCGCGTCCCAGGCCATGACCGGCCCGAGCACGCCGAAGCCTGGCCCCACGTCTTCCACCGCCCTCCATCGTCGCGGGTCACCCCGGCGTTGCTCATCCACTGCTCATCCACCCGCAGGAGGATCGAGGAACAAGATCCCCGAGAGACATCCCCGCAGGGAATCCCCCGGGGGCGGAGTCCCCTGGGCTCCCTGAGAGGCATCCTCCACCACTCGATCGCCACCCATTCAGAACCAAGTGATCGCAACCAATCCATTCGCGTTCGCGCAGGAAGGAGCGGAGCCGTGACACCTGTCATCGCCGGCTTCGATCATCATCGCGTCCCCGTCGCCGACGGAGTGTCCCTGCACACGGCCGTCGGCGGCTCCGGCACACCCGTCGTCCTGCTGCACGGCTTCCCGCAGACCCACCTGATGTGGCGCCATGTGGCGGCCGCCCTCGCCGCCGACCACACCGTGATCTGCCCCGACCTGCGCGGCTACGGCGCCAGCGACAAACCGGCGGAGACCGACGGCACCGTCTACGCCAAGCGCACCATGGCCGCGGACGTCGTGGCCCTGGCCCGCGAACTCGGGCACGAGCGCTTCGCGTTGGCGGGGCACGACCGTGGCGCCCTGGTGGCCTTCCGTGCCGCACTCGATCATCCCGGCATGCTCACCCATCTGGCGTGCCTGGATGTCCTGCCGACCCTCGACATGTGGGAGGTGATGCACGGTGTCACCGCCGCCGTCGGCTTCCACCTCTATCTGATGGCCCAGCCGCCGGGCCTGCCCGAGCGCATGATCGGCGCCGCCCCGGACGCCTTCTTCGGCCACTTCCTCGACACCTGGACGGCCGATCGGCGAGCCGTCCCGGCGGAGGTCCGCGCCGCCTACCTGGCGGCCTGCCGGGAGGCGGTGCCCTCGATCGTCGCCGACTACCGGGCCTCCGCCGGCGTGGACATCGAGCACGACCGGGCCGACCGCGCCGCGGGCCGCACGCTCGGGATGCCGGTCAGTGTGCTCCAGCAGGACTGGGGCGCGGCCCTCGGCTTCGACGCCGCCGCGCTGTGGCGCGCCTGGGCGGCCGACCTGCGGCACACCACGGTCACCTGCGGCCACTTCATGGCCGAGGAGGCGCCGGACGACATCGTGAAGGCGCTACGGGAACTGCTCGCCCGCTGACAGGAGGGAAGCGCGCCGGATGCGCCGGTGTCGGCTACCAGCGCCCCGGCTCGGTCCCGATGATCGGCTCCGACGGTTTGCCGTCCACCCCGACCGGTACGTCCCCGGCGAGCATCACGCGGTGCATGATCCGGGGAAAGTCGAGGTGGGCGGTGTCGCCGGGGGCGAGGTGGATGGTGGCCCGGTTGTCCCAGAAGGCCACGCTGCCGGGTTCCCAGCGGAAGCGGACCGTGTACTCGGGCCGTACCGCCTGCTCCAGCAGCATGTCGAGGATCGCCCGGCTCTCGGCCCGGGAGAGGTCGGCGATCTGCTCGACGTAGTAGCCGTTGACGTAGAGGACCCGCTCCCCCGTCTCCGGGTGGACGCGCACCAGCGGATGCAGCGAGGCGACCTGATGGTCCAGCAAATGGCGGACGTACGCGTCGTCGCCGGGCCGGGGCTGGTAGCCGACGCCGAGCCGGTGCTCGGCCCGCAGGCCGTCCACGAACTCCCTGACCGGGCCGGACAGTCCGGCGTACGCGGCCGCCAGGTTCGACCAGGTCGTGTCGCCGCCGTAGGGCGGTACGGTCTCGGCGCGCAGGATCGTCGCGGCGGGCGGGTCGATGCGGGCGCCGTGGTCGCAGTGCCAGCCGCGCAGCAGGGTGTGCCGGCGGCGGCGCAGCCACTCGTCGTGCTCCATGCCGAAGCGGCCGCCCAACTCCAGCCGGTCGGCGGTGGTTTCGATCTCGGGGACGTCCGGCGGGGAGGCCTTCCCGCGCCGCCCCAGCACGACCGGTTCGCCGAAGCGGCGCGCGAACGCGACATGGCCGGCGTGGTCCAGCCGCTGCCCCCGGAAGAACACCACCTTCCAGCGCAGCACCGCCGCCCGGATCGCGGCGACCACGGCGTCGTCCAGGTCCCCGGCCAGGTCGACGCCGGCGATCTCCGCCCCGATGTGTCCGGCGACCGGGTTCACCTCGATCCCGATGGCCTGCTCCGTCCCGTCCGCAGGGAACCTGTCCGTCGTCATGCGCGCTCCGTCGGTCGTCCGCACCGGCTCCGGTCCGAGCCGGTTCCAGGAAGATCGTGACAGTGTTCGGCGGGCGTGGCGACGGGGCCTCGGTGCACGGGGAGGCCCGCGGTCGTCAGCACCGCGTCCACCAGCTCCCCCACCGAGCGCCCGCCCGTGTCGATGCGGGCCAGGCCGTGCGCGTCCACGGCCTGCGCCACCAGCGTCTGAAAACGCTCGGCACGGGCCAGGAACTTGTCCACCAAGTACCGTTCCCGGCCCGTCAGTTCCCCATAGCGGGCCGACGACCGCAAGCGCTCACGCAGCACCGCCTCGTCGGCCGTGAGCCATACGGCTCCCGTGTGCGGCACGGACGTCAGCCCGGCCACGCGGGTGGGCCACAGCGCGGAGCCCTCCAGGACCAGGCCCGGGCCGTCTCCCCTCGCCCGGTCGTTGATCAGTGCCTCGATGCGCGGCCACAGGCCTGCGTAGTGGTCGAGCACCGACCGGATCAGCTCGTCCACGTCGAGGCCGGCGTAGTGCTCGGCGACATGCGGCGGCGGCTCCCACTCCGCCGTCCGCCAGGGCCGCCCCGGGTGCCGGGCGAGCTTGTCCGTCGAGCGGCAGTCGAACCCGAGCCGCTCGGCGACGGCCCGGGCCACGGTCGACTTGCCGGTGTGGGAGGTTCCCCCGATGAGCACGACGCGCACGCACTGCATGCCGTCGACCCTACTCATCCCACGGCGAACCCCCGACTCATCCCACGGCGAACTCCCGTATCACCGTGTTCCGGAACACCGCCGTCCCGTCGATCGTGAACAGCGCGAGCCCGGTGTCGATCAGATAGGGAAAGGCCGCCGACGAGTGCACGTACCGGCCGTCGTCCACGAACATCTCCACGGACGTACGGTCGACCAGAATGCGCAGCTTCACCGTGCGGGCGGACGGGTCGAACGGGCTGTGGCTCTCCTGCCACCTGCCGGAGGCGTCGGGGTTGACGGTGGGGCGGCGGTTGAGGAAGGCGTAGTCGCGGTAGATCCCGGCGTCGATGTGGCGGCCGCCGTCGGGTGAGCGGCGCAGCTGTAAGCCGGCGCCGGTGAGTTGGTCCCAGGTGATCTCGCAGGTCACCTCGTAGGCCGTGCCGCGGTAGTCGAGCACGCGGGTGCCGGTGACCTCCAGGTCGCCCAGGTTCAGCGTGCGGGAGACGTGGTGGTCCAGTGCGGCGACCGGTCGTGAGGCGAGGTAGTGGGTTCCGGAGGAGGCCCGCTTCAGGGTGATCTCCCGGACGATCGAGTCGGTGCCGTTGAAGCCGTCGCAGTCGATGGTGGGCGTGCGGTGCGCGTAGTCCCAGTTGTTCAGCCAGCCCAGCGCGTACCGGACGGACGGGTCCACCGAGCCGTCGCTCCGGTGCTTCTCGAAGGTGACGGCCCCGTACCAGTCCCAGCCGTGGTCGAGCCACTGAGGGTCTGCGGCGTCGGCGGTGAACGCGCTGCCGTCGAAGGAGCCCGTCCAGTACGCGTAGGTGTTGGGCAGCCCCGAACCCTTCCCGTTGGCGCTGACGCCCAGCACCCACTTCGCCGTGCCGTCCTCGGCGGTGATGCGGAACAGGTCGGGACACTCCAGCGTCCCGATGCCCTCCTTGATGAAGCCGCCCGCGTACGTCCACGTCTTGAGATCGGCGGAGTGGTAGAAGCCCACCTTGGTGCCTTCGGCGAGCGCCATCACCCAGCGGTCGCGGTCCTCGTCGCGGATCACCTTGGGGTCGCGGAAGTCGGCTCCCACCCGCGGAGTGGGCAGGACCGGGTCGGTGCCGTAGTTGGTGAACGTGCGCCCGCCGTCGGTCGAGTAGTACAGGAACTGCTCCTGGTGATCGGTGCCGCCGCCGGGCGACATGGTGGCGATCACGATCACCGCGCCGGCACCGAAGCCCGCGGTGTTGTCCCTGTCCACCACCGCCGAGCCCGACCAGACGTCGCCGTTGGGGGTCGTGTCCTTGGGCACGGCGACGCCGCGGTCCGTGAAGGACACCAGGTCGGTGCTGGTGGCCAGGCGCCAGGCGGTGCCTTCGACGCCAGTGAAGTAGTCCGCGTTGTACAGGTAGTAGTAGTGGTACTCGCCGCCGATCCACACCGGCCGCTGCGGGTCGTTCTTCCACTGGTCCGGGACCGTGAAGTGGTACGCGGCACGGTAACTGGCGCAGGTGGCGGCGGTCTTGGGTTTCGCGGCGGCGGGGCTCGCGGCAGGTAGCAGTGCGGTCGCCGCGCCCGCCGCCGAACCGGCGAAGAGCGCTCTTCTGGACAATCCACGCATCACACATCGTTCCTCTCGTCGTCGAGGCTCAGAACGGCGGCTCATGTGGATCAGGACTCTGCGACCTAACTCGTTAAAGGTCAAGTCGTTCGGGACTCTTGACAGGCCCGTAACGTGCTTCACATCATCTGGGTCATCAGATTCGGCTAACACGAGTTAGGCCCACCCTGAATGACCGACTCGCATCTCACCCGCCGCACCCTGCTGCGGTACGGCGCCTACGGCGCGGGAGCCGCCGCGCTGGCCGGTACCGCCGCGAGCTGGGACCGGCTCACCGGAGCCGACATCCCCGGCCGCGACGACGGCTCCCTCGTCGTCGCCACGCTCGGCCCCGCCTACGGGCCGGAGGCCATCCGCACGCTCACCGAGGGCTTCAAGAAGGTCCACCCCGACATCAAGCTGCGGATCAACGCCGTGCAGGCCGTCGACTGGTCGGACTTCTTCGCGAAGATCCTCACCCAGATCGCGGCGGGCACCGCCCCCGACCTCGTGTACGTCGCCACCGAGGGCGTGCAGCTGTTCGCGCAGCGCCTCGGGGTCCCGCTGGACGACTGGGTGAAGCGGGACGCCGAGGAGCTGCGCGAGTACTTCGCCGACGTCCATCCGTCGCTGGTGGAGTCGATGATGTACGAAGGGAGCCTCTACCAGCTGCCGGTCGAGTTCAACGCGGCCGACATGTACTTCAACACCCAGGTGCTGAAGCGGGCCGGCGCGAGCTTCCCGCCGGCCGACTGGACCCGCGACGACTTCACCGCGCTGCTGCGGGACATGAAGAAGTCCAGCGGCTCCCAGTTCACGCCGTACTTCTGGACCAACCGGCTCTGGGGCGGCGTGGTGCCCTGGCTCTTCGCCAACGACACCAACCTGCTCACCGAGTCCAAGGCGCCGGGGGGCGCCTGGCTGTGGGACTCCTTCTATCGGGCCGCGGAACGGGAGGGGCGCGGCGGCGGCTTCCGGTGGACGACCCCGCAGGCGACCGACGCCCGCGTGGAGGAGGCGTACGACTATCTCGCCTCGCTCGTCCAGGAGGGCCTGTGCACCCGGCCCGAGGGGGGCAACGGCCAGAACCTGATCGGCGTGTTCTCCACCGGCCGGGTCGGGGTCACACCGGCGGGCGGTTTCTGGGCGGGCGGCCTGCATCTGGCGGGCATGAAGGCCGACGGCTTCGACGTGCAGTACTTCCCGCGCTGGCGCACGCAGCGCATGCAGTACGGCGCCGCCGGCTACGCGCTGCTGCGCACGTCGAAGAAGCAGGCGGAGGCCTGGGAGTTCATCAAGTACGCCGCCCGCAGGGACACCCTGATGCGGCTGTTCGAAACCAACCAGACCACCCCGGCGCGCCGCTCGATGCTGACCGCCGACCGCTACCAGGAGACCGGCCCGAACCACTGGCAGGTCTTCTACGACACCCTCGACAAGTTCCCCGACACCGGGCCGATCCCCGCGCCCCCGCAGGTCGCCGAGGTCGAGCAGGTGCTGCTGAAGCACACCGGTACCGCGCTGGCCTCCCGGCGTGCGGTCGCCCCCGCGCTGCGGCGGATGCAGAGCGATCTGGAGAAGGCCATGGAGCGTGACGTATGACGAACACCCGGATACCGGCCGTCCGGCCGAAGCCGCCGACCGCTCCCCCGACCGCTGCGCCGGCCGTCGCGCCCCGTCCGTCCGCCCGTGACCGCGGTGCCCGGCTGCTGGCCACGCTGTTCCTGGCACCGACGATCGTCGGCATCGTGGTCTTCACGGTCGTCCCGATCGTCGGCTCGGTGGTGCTGAGCCTCTTCCACTGGAACGTCATCGACGACCCCAGCTTCGCCGGAGCCGCCAACTACCGTGAGGTCTTCGGCGATTCGACCGTGCTCGTCTCCTTCCGCAACACCCTGGTCTTCATGGTGTTCGCGGTCGCGCTGCAACTGCTCATCGCCCTCGTCCTGGCGCTCGCGGTGAACGGGCGCATGCCGGTGTGGCTGCGGTCGATGTTCCGCTCGGCGTTCTTCTTCCCGCTGGTGCTGTCCGCCGCGTCGATCTCGGTGGTGATGAAGTACCTGTTCAACCAGGACTTCGGGATGGTGAACTGGCTGCTGGGAGTGGTCGGGATCGCTCCGGTGCCGTGGCTGACGTCCGAGAACGCGGCCATGGCCACGGTGGTCCTGGTCTATGTGTGGCAGCAGTTCGGTTTCTCGTTCCTGCTGTTCGTCGGGGGTCTCAACAACATCCCCAAGGAGATCCACGAGGCCGCCTCCCTGGACGGCGCGACCGGCCTGCGCAAGCACCTGAACATCACGCTGCCGCTGCTGTCGCCGACGCTGCTGGTCGCGTCGGTGGTCGGCATCATCAACGCGCTTCAGGTCTTCGAGCAGCCGTACGTCCTCACCAACGGCGGGCCCGGCGACGCCACCCGCACCGTCGTGATGGTCATCTACGAGAGCGCCTTCGAGCAGCTCCGCTTCGGCGAGGCCTCCGCGGTGGGCGTCCTGCTCTTCGTGCTGATCATGGCGGTCACCGCCCTCCAGTTCCGGCTCAGCCGGCGTTTCGTCCACTACCAGTGAGCCGGGTGAGTCCCATGAGCCAAGCGACAATGAACCTCAGCCGTGCCCGGTACTCGCTCGCGCCGTGGGCACGCATCGCCGGACTGACCGTGTGCGCGCTGCTGACCCTCGGCCCGGTCATCTGGACCGTCTCCACCTCCCTGCGCACGCCGGCCGAGTCCTTCGACCTGCCGCCGAAGATCATCCCGACGGAACCCACCATGGAGTCGTACCGCGGGGTCTTCGACCAGATCGACGTCTGGCTGCTCGCCCTGAACTCGACGCTGGTGACCGCGCTGATCGCGGTCGGCCAGATGATCACGGCGGGGCTGGCCGGATACGCCTTCGCACGCCTCGAGTTCCGGTTCAAGAAGCCCCTGTTCGGGCTGGTCCTGGCGACCATGATGGTGCCGCTGCAGGTCACGATCGTGCCGGTGTTCCTGGTCCTGAAATCGATGAGCCTGACCGACACGCTGCTCGGCCTGATCATCCCGGCCTTCCCGACCGCCTTCGGCACCTTCCTGATGCGCCAGTACTTCCTGGGCATGCCCAAGGACCTGGGCGAGGCGGCGATGCTGGACGGCTGCGGGCCCTGGCGGATCTTCCGGTCCGTGTACGCCCCGCTGGCCGCGCCCGGTCTCGCGATCGTCGGCGTACTGGCCTTCAACTACCACTGGAACGAGTTCTTCCGCCCGCTGATCCTGGAGACCTCCGGCCAGAACTACACGCTCCCCCTGGGCCTGGTCTCCCTCCAGGGCAACCTGGGCACCGGCTCCATCTCGGTGGTGCTCGCCGGTGTCGTGCTCTCCATGATCCCCGCCGTCGCCGTGTTCGTCGTCGGTCAGCGCCCTCTGCGTGAGGGCATCACGTCCGCAGGAGTCAACCGTTGAGCCTCGCCGCTCAGTCCACGGACCCCAGCGCCCCGCGCTTCCGGGTCCGTCCCCCCGCCAACTGGATCAACGACCCGAACGGTCCCTTCCGTTGGCGGGGCCGCCACCACCTCTTCTACCAGCACAACCCCGACGCCCCGGTACACGCCAACGTCCACTGGGGCCATGTCTCCAGCCACGACCTCGTCCACTGGGAGCACCATCCGATCGCGCTCACCCCGACCCCGGGCGGCCCGGACGAGGCGGGCTGCTGGTCGGGGTGCGTGGTCGACGACGACGGGGTGCCGACGGCCGTGTACACGGGCGTCGACCGGCAGCACACCGGTCTCGGCTCGATCTGCCTGGCGCGGGCGCTGGTACCGGAGGACGAGACGCTGACCGACTGGCGGCCCCTGGCGACGCCGGTGGTGACCGGCCCGCCCGCCGACCTGGACGTGGTGATGTTCCGCGACCCGTTCGTCTTCCGCAGCGAGGGCCGACGGTGGGCGGCGGTCGGTGCGGGGCATGCCGACGGGACACCGTCGGTGCTGCTGTACGACTGCGACGACCTGGCCGACTGGCGGTTCGCCGGGGTGCTCCTGGACGGCAACGACCCGGTCGCGGTGGATGCCTTCGGCGACAAGGCGGTGGGCTGGGAGTGCCCGCAGTTGTATGTGACGGCGGGCGGGGAGTGGGTGCTCGTGTTGTCCCTGTGGGACGGGGATCCGTGCTCCACCGGGTATCTGACGGGCCGTCTGCGACCGTACGGGGAAGACGGGTTGCGCTTCGAGGCCCGCGTGGGCGGGCGGCTGGACCACGGGCGGGACTTCTACGCCCCCGCCGTGCTCCAGGAGCCGGAGCGGGCGTTGATGTGGGGCTGGTCCTGGGAGGCCCGCGAGCAGAGCGAGGTCGACCGGGCGGGCTGGGCCGGTGTCCTGACCGCGCCGAGGGTCGTGGACACGCAGCCGGACGGGTCGCTGCGGGTCGTACCGGCTCCGGAGCTCGAACTGCTGCGTGCGGACGGGCCGTTCGTCACGGCACCGGGCTGTCCGACGCCGCTGCCGGAGGCGTACGACCTGACCGTCACCGCATCGGGGCGGACCACGGTGAGCCTGCTGCGGTCAGCCTCAGGCGCGGAGTTGAGGATTCTGCTGGACCCCGAGGAGGGCACGGTGACGCTCGACCGCGGGGACTGGCCCCGGACGGGACCCGAGGGAGCGGGACCGATCGTCGTGCGGGCGCCGGCCGGTGAGGTGCGGATCCTCGTCGACGGCTCGCTGCTGGAGCTGTTCGTCGGCGACCGGGCGACGGTCACCGAGCGGGTCTACCGGCGGCCGGACGATGTGCCCGAGCTGGTCGTCACGGGTTCCGCGGCGGCCGTCACCGGCTGGGAGCTGGTCCCACCGACGCACGAGTGATCACCGGGCAGGCGAGGCGCCGTACCGTCGCGGGCGGCGTCCTGCCGGTGTCGATGGAGTCGAGGACCAGCCGTGCGGCGGCCTCGCCCATCGCCCGGTGGGGCAGCGCGACGCTGGTGAGGGGCGGGGTGAGGAACTCGGACATGTGCTCCTGGTCGTCGTAGCCGACCACCGACAGCTCGCCGGGGACGGCGATGCCGAGCCGGGTCGCGGCGTGCAGGACGCCGGCCGCGACCCGGTCGTTGTAGCAGAAGATCCCGGTGGGCCGCCGGTCGGCGGGGAGCCCGTCGAGGACGCGCATCGCGCCCTCGTAACCTCCGCTGATCTCGCCTCCGCTCCTGACGACCCACTCCTTGGGGACGGTGATGCCCTCGGCGCGCAGCGCGTCCCGGAAGCCGCGCAGGCGGTCGACGGAGGCGATGTCGTCCTGGCCGCCCACCATGGCCACCCTGCGGTGCCCCTCGTCCAGCAGCAGCCGGGCCGCCGTACGGCCGCCCGCGCGCTCGGCGGGGATGACGGAGGGCAGGGAGTCGTCCTCGGGCAGGCAGTTGGCGAGGACGGAGTGGGTGCGGTGCAGGCCCTCAGGGACGCGGACACGGCGCAGGGACATGGCCGCGTAGATGATGCCGTCCACGCGCCGGTCGAGGAGTTCGGCGACGGCCGCGTCCTCCTTGGCGGGGTCGCCGCCGGAGTCGATGGTCAGGACGAGGTGGTCGCTGCCCCAGGCGGTCTCCATGGCGCCGCGCAGCAGCCGGCCGGCGAAGGGGGAGGAGGCGATCTCGTCGGTGACCAGGCCGATCACGGCGGTACGGCGGCGGCGCAGGCCGCGGGCGACGGGGTCGGGGCGGTAGCCGAGCCGGGCCGCGGCGTCGCGGATGCGTTCCTGGGTGGCGGGCGAGAGGTTGCCCTCGGCGCGGCCGTTGAAGACGAAGGAGACAGCCGTGTGCGACACGCCGGCGAGCCGGGCGACGTCCCGTGACGTGGGACGCGCCGATCCCGTCGCCTGCCTCTCCTCGGTGCCGCCCATGCCGTCCGCCGCCCTCATCCCCCACCCGTCCGGTTGATCAATCCTCACCCTATCCGTGACGCTGGGTGTACGGCACAGTCGAGGGAAGGTCCCACAGTGATCAGCATCCCGGCGCACACGCTCAACGACGGTACGACGATCCCCGCCATCGGTCTGGGCACCTGGCCGCTGGACGACGCGCAGGCGGAACGGGCGGTTCTGGACGCCCTGGAGCTGGGCTACCGCCTCGTCGACACGGCGACGAACTACCGCAACGAGACGGGGGTCGGCCGGGCCGTCGCCCGCAGCGGGGTTCCGCGCGAGGACGTGGTGGTGACGACGAAGCTCCCGGGCCGGCATCACGGCTACGAGGAGACCCTCGCCTCCTTCGAGGAGTCCCGCGCCCGGCTCGGCCTGGACCACGTGGACCTCTACCTCATCCACTGGCCACTCCCCCGCGTCGACAAGTACGTCGACTCCTGGAAGGCGATGATCAAGCTCCGCGAGGACGGTCTCGTCCGGTCGATCGGCGTCTCCAACTTCACGCCCGAGCACATCGAGCGGCTGGAGAAGGAGACCGGGGTCCTCCCCGCGGTCAACCAGATCGAGCTGCACCCGCTGTTTCCGCAGGCGGAACTGCGCGCCTTCCACACCGGCAAGGGCATCCTGACCGAGAGCTGGAGCCCCCTGGGCCGCGGCACGGCCCTGCTGGACGATCCCGTGATCCTCTCGATCGCCGAGGCACACGGGGTGACGCCGGGCCAGACCGTCCTGCGCTGGCACATCCAGCTCGGCGCCGTCCCCGTCCCGAAGTCCGCCGACCCCGGGCGACAGCGCGAGAACCTGGACGTCTTCGGCTTCGACCTCAGCCCCGTCCAGATGACGGCGATCGCGGACCGCGCCCACCGGCGCATCGGCGGGGATCCCGAAGTGCACGAGGAGTTCTGACCGGCCCGAGAACCCCTGCCCCGCGTCGATGAGCTGAGCGACGCTCCGGCCCAGGCATGCAGGCCGCCGTCGGCGGGGTACTCGAGGCGTTCGGGAAGGAGGCGCTTGTGACTGAGAAGGACCGGCTGCGGGACTATCGGGGGAAGCGGGACTTTGCGCGGACGCGGGAGCCGGAGGGGCGTGGGGCGGGTCCGGGTGAGGAGCCGCGGTTCGTGGTGCAGATCCATGACGCCAGCACGCTGCACTTCGACTTCCGGCTTCAGGTGGACGACGTACTGAAGTCGTGGTCGGTGCCGAAGGGGCCCTCCGACGATCCCCACGACAAGCGGCTCGCCATGCCCACCGAGGACCATCCGCTGGAGTACGAGGAGTTCGAGGGTGTGATCCCGAAGGGCGAGTACGGGGGCGGAACGGTCATCGTCTGGGACCACGGCACGTACGAGCCGCTGAGCCACGACCGCAAGGGGCGCCCCGTGGACTTCGACGAGTCCATCGAGCGCGGGCACGCCACGTTCCGGCTGAGGGGATCGAAGCTGCACGGCGAGTACGCCCTCACCCGGTTCCGCGGCGGGCAGGACGGCGACCGGGAGGCGTGGCTGCTGGTGAAGGCGGGGAAGGGCAGCCGGGCACGCGCCCACGGCACGCCCGACCCGTACCGGGCCCGTTCGGCGCTGACCGGCCGTACCCTCGCTCAGGTCGCCGCGGACGGCGACGAGGGGTGAACGGTGGCGACGGCCCTTCTGGAGAGCCTTCCCGCTGAGCAGCAGCGGCTGTTGCGGAAGGCTCGACCGGGGGCGGACCTGGCCCCGCAGCCCATGCTGGCCACGCTGAGCGAACGGCGGGACTTCTCCGGCGAGGAGTGGCTGTTCGAGCGGAAGCTGGACGGGGTGCGGGTGCTGGCGGTGCGTGAAGGCGGGCGGGTCGCGCTGCTGTCCCGCACGGGGCGCCGGCTCGACGCCACCTACCCGGAGGTCGCGGAAGCGCTCGCCGAGCAGTCGTGTGCCGACTTCACCGTAGACGGGGAGATCGTCGCGTTCTCGCGCGGCCACACCGACTTCGCCCGGCTTCAGCAGCGCATGGGCCTGACCCGGCGGCAGGACGTGGCAGCGAGCGGTGTCGCCGTGACGTACTACGTCTTCGACCTGCTCAGGCTGGACGGCCACGACACCACACGGCTGCCGCTCAGGGCCCGCAAGTCCCTGCTGCGGCGCGCGCTGACGTACCGCTCGCCGCTGCGGATGACGCCCCATCGCAACGCCGGCGGGGCCGAGCTCCTGGCCGACGCCTGTGCCCGGGGCTGGGAGGGCCTGATCGCCAAGCGGGCCGACGGCGACTACCAGCCGCGCCGGTCCAGGGACTGGCTCAAGCTGAAGTGCTCGCAGGGGCAGGAGTTCGTCGTCGGCGGGTTCACCGAACCGGCCGGGAGCAGGGTGGGGCTTGGTGCACTCCTGCTGGGCTATCACGAGCGTGGGCGGCTGCGGTACGCGGGCAAGGTCGGCACCGGCTTCGACCGGCGCACGCTGCTCGAGCTGCGGGAGCGCCTGGACGGGATGCGTGTCTCGCGCTCGCCGTTCGACGGGCCGGTGCGGGAGGCGGGCGCGCGGTGGGCGAGGCCGGAGCTGGTCGCGCAGATCGGCTTCACCGAGTGGACCCGGGACGGCATGCTGCGGCATCCGCGATTCCTGGGGCTGCGGGACGACAAGGCGGCCGAGAACGTCGTACGGGAGCGGCCGACGGGAGGTACGGCCGCCTGAGCGCCTTGCGGATCTTCGGGTTCCGCCCCCAACCGGCCTTGTCTGCCTCTATGTTCGCGGCGGAAACCATCTCCTCCAGGAGGCCCCCCGCATGCGCACCGCACTCCGTACCGCCCTCACCGGCGCCGTCGCCACCGCCACCGTCCTCGTGTGCGGCCCCGCCCACGCGACACCCCCGGGCCCGGGCGTCACCGGCCGGACCATCAGCCAGACCACCGTGGGTGACACCGACTACGTCCTGCGAGAGGTCACGGTGCCGCCCGGCCAGGCCACCGGCTGGCACTACCACGACGGTCCCGTGTACGGATACGTGAAGCAGGGCACGCTCAGCCACTACCACTCCGACTGCGCCTCCGACGGCGTCTATCCGCAGGGCACCGTCGTGCGCGAGCCGGGCGGACCGAGCGACGTCCACCTCGGCCGGAACCTGGGCGACACCACGCTCGTCCTGGAGGTGTTCTACATACTCCCGCACGGCGCGCCGTTCTCCGAGGACGTGCCCAACCCCGGCTGCCCCTTCGAGTGATCACACCGGCGGCAGCGGCTGTTCGGCCCAGATGGTCTTGCCGCTGCCGGTCTGCCGGCTGCCCCAGCGCTGGGTGAGCTGGGCGACCAGCAGCAGTCCGCGGCCGCCCTCGTCGTAGGCGTGGGCCCGCCGCAGGTGCGGGGAGGTGGAACTGCCGTCGGAGACCTCGCAGATGAGGGTGCGGTCACGGATCAGGCGGAGCTGGATGGGTGGTGCGCCGTACCGGATGGCGTTGGTGACGAGTTCGCTGACGACGAGTTCGGTGACGAAGGCGGCCTCGTCCAGTCCCCACGCGGTCAGCTGGTCCGTGGCGGCCTGCCGGGTCCTCGCCACCTGTTCGGGGTCCGGCAGGACGTCCCAGGTGGCGATGCGGTCCTCGCCCAGGGCCCGGGTGCGGGCCAGCAGCAGGGCCACGTCGTCGCTGGGGTCCTCCGGCAGGACGGCCTTGAGCACGGTGTCGCACAGGGCGTCGAGGGTCTCCGCGGGCGCGGTCAGCGCGCGGCACAGTTCCGCGGTGGAGTGGTCGATGTCGCGGTCGCGGTCCTCGATGAGGCCGTCCGTGTACAGGGCGACCAGGGAGCCCTCCGGCAGCTCCACCTCCATCGCCTCGAAGGGCAGTCCGCCGACACCGAGCGGCGGTCCCGCGTTCAGCTCGAGGACCTGTGTGCTGCCGTCGGGCAGGACGAGGACCGGCGGCGGATGACCGGCGGCGGCTAGGTGGAGGCGGCGGGAGACGGGGTCGTAGACGGAGTACAGGCAGGTGGCGCCGAGTTCGGCGACCTCGTCGGTGTCGTCCCCGGCGAGGTGCGTGACGAGGTCGTCGAGGTGGGTGAGGAGTTCGTCGGGCGGCAGGTCCACGTCGGCGAGGGTGCGTACGGCCGTGCACAGGCGGCCCATGGTGGCCGACGACGGAATGCCGTGCCCGACGACGTCGCCGACGACGAGGGCGACCCGGCTCCCGGACAGCGGGATCACGTCGAACCAGTCGCCGCCGATGCCGGCCTGCGAACCGGAGGGCCGATAGCGGTGGGCCACCTCGACGGCCGCCTGTCCGGTCAGTCCCCGGGGCAGCAGGTTGTGCTGCAGGGACAGTGCGGTGGTGCGTTCCCGGGCGAAGCGGCGGGCGTTGTCGACGCAGACGGCGGCCCGGCTGGCGAGTTCCTCGGCGAACACGGCGTCGTCGCCGCCGTAGTCGTCGGACTGCTTGATGCGCACGGCCACCGCGACACCGAGGGTGGTGCCGCGGGCCCGCAGGGGCACCGCCATCATCGAGTGGGCGCCGACGCGGTGGCGCCGGCCTTCCGGGGCCCGGGCGTTGCGTTCGGCGATCCACCGCATGAACGCCGGTTCGCCCGCGTGACTCTGGATCACCCGGCCTTCCAGGATCGCGCGGGCCGGCGGTGAGAACGGCGGGTAGTAGTCCACCTCGCCCAGGTGCACGGCCGCCTCCGGGGTGCCCTCGGTGCGGGAGCCGTGGGCGACGCGGCGCAGGGCGATGTCCGTGCCGGCCAGCGCCGGCGGTTCCTCGGCGCCGAGGACCCAGTCGAACAGGTCCACGCTGGCGAAGTCGGCGAACCGGGGCACCACGACCCCGACGAGCTCCTCGGCGGTGCGCACCACGTCCAGGGTCGTGCCGATGGTGGCGGCCGCCTCGTTCAGCAGGGCGAGCCGCTGCCGCGCCCAGTACTGTTCGGAGCTGTCGAACGCGGCGAGCGCTGTGCCGATCAGCTCGCCGGAGGAGTCCCGCACGGGCCACATGTCGGTGGTCCAGGCATGCTCCCGGTTCAGGGCCGGGGCGCCCGTGAAGCTCTCGTAGCGCAGCGGCCTGCCCGTCTCGGCGACCTGGCGCAGATGCCGCAGAAAGCCCTGGCTGTGTACCTCGTCCTCCACGGTTTCCGGGAAGTGGCGGCCGAGCAGCACCTCCTCCGGTACGCCCATGACCTTGCAGGCCGCTTCGTTGAGCCGCAGATAGCGCTGGTCGGCGTCGAAGACGGACATGGACATGGACGCCTGCTGGAAGGCCCGCTCCGCCAGGGAGGGCTCGTGCTCGTCGGGGGGTGCGGCGGTGATCACGTATCCACCCGGGCCGCCGTCCTCGCCCAGCACGGCGCACGCCGTCACGTGCAGGGCCAGGGGTGGGCCGTCCCGGTGCCGCAGTACGGCGGTGCCGGTCAGCGCGGCCACGGCTTCGGGCGGCGGCTGCTCGGCGAGCAGCTCCCGCACCGGCCGTCCCACGGCTTCCTCGGCCGTCAGGCCGGTCAGACGGTGGGCACCCTCGCTCCACCCGGTGACGACACCCTGGGCATCGATGATCGCCGCAGCGGAGACGCGCTCCATGTCGTCCAGCATGAGTCCTGCGCGGCACCGCATCAACCGCGATGCGCGGGCGGTCGCGCCCGCGGGGCAACGGAGCTCGCGCCCGCCGTGGTCCCGCGGGGCCCTCGGCTCACTTGCGCAGTGCTGCGAGGGCCCGGTCGGCGTGGGTGTTCATGCGCAGTTCGCTGCGGACGACCTCCAGGACCGTGCGGTCCTGCCCTATGACGAAGGTGACCCGTTTCGTCGGGGCCAGCGAGAAGCCACGGGTCACGCCGAACCGCTCACGGACGCTGCCGTCGGCGTCGGACAGCAGCGGCATGCCCAGGGTGTGCCGGTCGGCGAACTCCTGCTGGCGTTCGACGGCGTCGCCGCTGATGCCCACGGGCCGTGCGCCGACCGCGGCGAACTCGGCGGCGAGATCCCGGAAGTGGCAGGCCTCCGCGGTGCAGCCCGGGGTGAGGGCGGCGGGGTAGAAGAAGAGCACCACCGGTCCCTCGGCGAGCAGGCCGGTGAGGCTGCGGGTGGTGCCGGTCTCGTCCGGCAGCGAGAAGTCCTCGACCTTGTCGCCGACCTTCAGCTGTGCGCTCATGCCCGGCCCTCCGCGCCCTTCGCCACGTTGCGGGCCCACAGCACGAGCGGGATCTGCAGCGGCAGCCGGCCGAGGGCGGCGGCCTTCTGCGGCGCTGGGCGGTGCCGCCAGTCGGCGGCCATCTGCACGTTCGCGGGGAACACGCCGACGAAGAACGCCGCCGTGGCCAGCGCGGCGGCCTTGCGGGTACGCGGCAGCGCCAGCCCGGCCGCCAGCGCCAGTTCGGCGGCTCCACTGACGTACGTCCAGGTCCGGGGCCTCCCCGGCAGGGCGCGCGGCACGATCTCGTCGAATCGGCGTGGTGCGGAGAGGTGGGCGACGCCCGCTGCGGCCAGCAGGCCGGCGAGCAGCAGGGGCGAGCGTTGGGACCGGGGCACGGCTCCTCCTTGGATGGCCTGCCGCCGGATGCTACCGGAGGGTAGCTCACGGCCGTCACCCACCCCGGCCGCCCTGCTGGGTACGGCGGTTGTGGGTTCCGGGCGTGTAGCCGAAGGAGCGGCGGAAGACGTCGATGAAGGCGCTGGCGGAGGACCAGCCGCAGCGGTGGGCGACGGTCGTGACGGGTGTGTCCTCGGCGAGCAGGCGCAGTGCGTGGTAGAGGCGCGACTGGGTGCGCCACTGCGGGAAGGTCATGCCGAACTCGTGGCGGAAGAGCCGGCTGAGGGTACGCTCGCCCGCTCCCGTCGCGGCGCCGAGCGCGGCGAGGGTGCGCGAGTCGGCGGGGTCGGCGTGGACGAGCGCGCAGACCGCGGCCAGGCGCGGATCGGTGGGCGTGGGCAGGCGCAGAGGCCGCTGGGGCGAGGCGCGCAGTTGGTCGCGCAGGACGGCGAGCAGGCGGTGGCGCTCGGGCTGTCGTCGCCGGGGTCGTGGGTGTAGGCGACGATCAGCTCGCGCAGCAGCGGGCTGACGGCGAGGACGGTGGGGGCGTCCAGGGCGAGCGGGTTGTCGTCGGCGGGCAGGCCGACCAAGTGGAGGTCCAGGTGGCCGTGGGCGCGGTGCGCGTGGACGGTACCCGCGGGGACCCAGATGGCGCGGTTGCCGGGCGCGAACCAGGTCCCGGTGTCGGTGGTGACGGCGAGGACGCCGGAGCCCGCATAGACGATCTGGTGGTCGTCGTGCCGGTGTGCGTCGATGCGCTCCCCTGCGGCGAGGACCTGGGCGCGGGTCGGCGCGATCGGCGTGTGGCGGATGTTCGACACAGTTGGGCAGATTATCGAAAGCGGGCCCCTGCGCGGCCCCGCGACGATCGCAGGGTGTCCACGAAACGCGATCGCGCCATCACGCTGCTGTCCCTGGGCCACGCCTGTGTCGACGTCTACCAAGGCGCCGTGGCGGCCCTCGTCCCCTACTTCGTCGCCGAGCGCGCCTACAGCTACGCCGCCGCTTCGGGCGTCGTGCTCGCCGCATCCTTGCTGTCGTCGGTGGTGCAGCCGCTGTTCGGGGCGCTCACCGACCGCCGGTCGATGCCCTGGCTGCTGCCGCTGAGCGCGCTGACGGGCGGTGCCGGGGTCGCGCTGAGCGGCGTCATGGGTTCCTACGCGCTCACGTTGGTGGTGGTTGCCGTCTCGGGGATCGGCGTCGCCGCGTACCACCCGGAGGCCGCCCGCGCGGCCCGCGACGCCGCGCACGGCAGTCATACGGCGATGGGCTGGTTCTCCCTCGGCGGCAACGTCGGTTTCGCCCTCGCGCCGCTGCTGGTGGCATCGGTGGTCGCCACCGGGGGTCTGCGCGCCTCGCCCCTGCTGGTCGTCCCGGCGGTCGTGGGGGCGGCCCTGTGCGCTGGAGCCGTGCGCTCGGCCGGCGGTCGTGGCGGGTCCTCGGGCGTGGGCGAGGATGTCGGCAGCGACGACTGGGGGTCGTTCCTGCGGCTGTCCGGCGCCGTCGTGTGCCGGTCGATCGTGTTCGTCGGACTGAGCGCTTTCGTCTCGCTGTACATCCGGCAGCGGACCGGCGGCGGGGACATGGCCGGTACGGTCGCGCTGTGCGTGCTCTATGTCGGCGGCGCGGTGGGCACCGTGGCCGGGGGGCGGCTCGCCGACCGGTACGGGCGGCTGGCGGTGGTGCGCCGGGCGTATGTGCTGACGGTGCTCGCGGTGGCCGGCGTGGTCCTGGTGCCCGGGCCGCCCGTGTATCTGTTCGTCGCCCTGACCTCGGCCGGCCTGTACGTCCCGTTCTCGCTGCACATCACGCTCGGCCAGGACTACCTGCCCCGGCGGGTGGGCACCGCGAGCGGTGTCACGCTCGGACTCACGGTGAGCGTGGGCGGTCTCGCCGCCCCGGTCATCGGTGCGCTGGCCGACGCCACCTCGCTGCGGACGGCGCTCGTGCCGCTGATCGTCCTGCCGGCGCTGGGCCGGCTGCTGCTGAGCAGGCTGCGGGAGCCGGCGCAGCCCGGAGGGGCCGGTACGGCGCCCGGCTCGTCCGACCGGCGCCCTCGCGCGAAGTCGGCATGATCTGGGCGAGGGGATCGATCAGGCGGTCCCGGCCGGTGCCGCGGGCTGCTGCTCGCTCTCCTCGTCGACCGCGTAGGCCAGGAAGTCGTCGACCATGCGGTGGAAGAGGCCGGCCAGCCGGCGCAGCTCCTCGGGGGTCCAGTCGGCCAGGGCGAGCTGCATGCCGCGGGCGCCGGCCTCGCGGATCCGGGCGATGGCCTGCCGACCGGCCTCGGTGAGTTCGATGCGCTGGGCGCGGCGGTCCTGCGGGTCGGGGACGCGGGTGACGTACCCCGACTTCTGCAGCTGCTGCACCGTGCGCGTGACGTGCGATGCCTCCACGCCGAGCCGGTTGGCCAGCTCCCCGGGGCGCAGCGACTCCGAGTCGGCGACCTGGCGCAGCAGCGCCACGGCGGCCCGGTCCAGCGGCACGCCGGCCAGGGCCATCAGCCGGTCGTGCTGCCGGGCCCGGGTGCTGAGGTAGGTGATCCGGGTGAGAGCGCGCTCGATCTCGACCACTTCCGGGGACGCGGGCGTGTCGGGGAGTTCGGGGAGCGGGGGTGTGGACATACCTGCCACTTTACCATCTCATTGCGTAACTCAATTAATTAGCCACTGTCCCGACCTGCCCCGCCTCGACCTCCACCGCCTCCCGCCAGCTCGCCCGGCCTGCGATGGCCTGTCGCCACTGCCGGATCGAATTGGGCGGCATGCCGACCGCCAGGGCGCCGGTCAGCCGGTCGCCGGTGGTACGCGGCGACGAACCGGCGTTCCGTCAAGTCGCCCTCCACGACGGCTACTTCGTCGTGTCCGCGCAGATACCCGTACGCCTGGATCTTCATGTCGTACTGGTCGGACCAGAAGTACGGCACCGGCGCGAACGGCCTGCGTCCCTCGGGGTGGAGCAGGTTGCGCGCGGCCGCCATGCCCTGCTCGGCGGCGTTGGTACGGTGCTCGATCCGCATGGAGACCCCGAACAGCGGGTTGTACCAGCGGGCGACGTCCCCGGCGGCGTACACGTTCCGCGCGGCCTCGCAGTACGCGTCGCACACGACTCCGTCGCCGACGGTGAGCCCGCTGCCGTCGAGCCATTCGGTGTTGGGCTGCGAGCCGACCGCGACCCGCACCGTGTCGGCCTCGATCAGTTCACCGTCGGCGAGCCGCACGCCGTGCGAGGTCACCTCGGCCACGGTGGCGCCGCAGCGCAGGGTGACGCCCCGCTCCCGATGGGCGCGTGTCAGCATCTCGCCGACCTCCGTGCCGACGGCGTGGGCCAGCGGCACGGGGCGGGTTCGAGGAGCGTCACGTCGCGGCCGAGCCGCCGGGCGACGGCGGCGGCCTCGGCCCCGAGGAACCCGGCGCCGACCACGACCAGCCGGCTGCCCGGCGTCAGCCGGTCCCGCAGCCTCAGGGCGTCGTCCAGGGTGCGCAGCACATGCCCGCCCTCCCCGGGCAGCCGGCGCGGCCGTACCCCGGTGGCGACGATCAGCCCGTCGTACGGCACCGTCGAGCCGTCGGCCAACTCGACCGCGCCGCCGGCGAGCCGCAGACCCGTGGCGGCCACGCCGAGACGCAGGTCGAGGTCGAGGCCGGCCAGGTCGCCGGGGGTGCGCAGGGCCAGCCGCTCGGGCTCCCACTCGGCGGCCAGGAGCTGCACGGGTCTGCTCCCCCTCGGGGATGACCTTGCCCGCGGCGCGTACTGCGATCCGAGTACCGGCGATTGTCGGCGGACGCACGACGACGTGCCGGGCCGTTCCCGGGAAGCTGTACCCGACCGCTCCGCAACCGGAAGATGCCCGCCCATGACCATCCGCGTACTCCTCGCCGACGACCAGGCCCTGCTGCGGGCCACCTTCCGGATCCTGATCGACTCCTGCGCGGACATGGAGGTGGTCGGCGAGGCCACCGACGGCGCCGAGGCCGTCGACCTCGCCCGCACCCACCGCCCTGACCTGGTCCTGATGGACATCCGCATGCCCGGCACCGACGGACTGGCCGCCACGTCCGCCATCTGCGCCGACCCGGACCTCACGGCGGTACGCGTGCTGATCCTCACCACGTTCGAGATCGACGAGTACGTCGCGCAGGCGCTGCGGGCCGGGGCGAGCGGCTTCCTCGGCAAGGACGTCACCGCGGACGTGCTGCTCGACGGCATCCGGACCGTGGCCGCGGGCGAGTCCCTGCTCTCCCCCACCGCGACCCGCACGCTGATCACCCGGTTCCTGGCCTCCCCCGCCGAGAGCTCGCAGTCGGCCGCGCCCGAACACCTGGCCGCCCTCACCGCCCGCGAACGGGAGGTCATGGCCTGGGTGGCCGAGGGACACTCCAACGAGGAGATCGCCGAGAAGCTCTTCGTCAGCCCGCTGACCGTGCGCACCCACGTGCACCGCACCATGACCAAGCTGGGCGCCCGCGACCGCGCCCAACTCGTCGTGATGGCCTATCAGTCGGGCCTGGCGCGGGCCGTGCCGCCGAACGGGGAGCACTGACAGCCGTTCCGCCGGTCGGGCCAAAGGCGCCAGGGCCGCCGTTCAGGGGAAAACCGCGGCAAGCGTGCGTGGCGGGGGCCGGGGCCGTCGACAACTGACCCGTGAGCCTGCCGCTGATCCCACCCATGCTCGCCACGACCGGCACCCTGCCGCCCGCCGCCCAGGACGCGCGCTGGGCCTACGAGACCAAGCAGGACGGCCAGCGCGCGGTGGTCTATCTCGAAGGGGACGGCAGCCTCCTGCTGCGCGCCCGTTCCGGCGAGGACATCACGGCCGCCTATCCCGAACTGCGGCCGCTCGGCGAGGCACTGGGCTCCACTGCGGCCGTCCTGGACGGGGAGATCCTGGCGCTGGACGAACAGGGACGCGCGAACTTCCAGTTGTTGCAGTCCCGCATGGGTCTGGCGCACGCGCCCGCACGGGCCGCACGGATGGCGGCCCGGACACCCGTGCATCTGGTGCTGTTCGACGTGATGCACCTGGCGGGCCGCCCCCTGGTCACGCTGCCCTACACCCGGCGCCGCGGGCAGCTGGAAGAGCTGGCTCTGCACGGGCCGTACTGGTCGACCCCGGCCGCGGTGGTCGGCCACGGCGCCGAAGCCCTGCGGGCGACCCGCGAGCACGGACTGGAAGGGCTCGTGTGCAAGCGGCTGGACTCGGTGTACGAACCCGGGGTGCGCTCCCGTGCCTGGATCAAGATCCGCAACATGCACAGCGAGGACGTCATCGTCGGGGGCTGGCTGCCCGGCAAGGGACGGCTCACGGGCCTGCCGGGCGCGGTCCTGGTCGGACAGCGTGCGGCCGGACGGCTGCGGTACGTCGGCAGTGTGGGCACGGGCTGGAGCGAGGCCGAGCGGTCGCAACTGGCCGAACTGCTGAGGGTGTCCGCGACGGACACCTGCCCCTTCGACCCCGACCCGCGGGTGCCGGGCGCGCACTGGGTGCGGCCCCGGCTGGTCGGAGAGGTCCGCTACAGCGTCCGCACCCGCTCCGGGCTGCTGCGCCAGCCGTCCTGGCTGCGACTGAGGCTCGACGTCACGCCGGAGGCGTCGGCGGCCGACCTGCCCGACGAGAGCGTGTGACGCGGCTTCGGTCCCAACTGTTGCGCTGATCGTTACCAGCGGTACGTCCGTGGCTCTTGGCACGGAAGTGAAAAGCCAGGATGCTGAACTGCCTTTCCCCCATAGTCGTTGGGCTGCGCCCGAACCAGGAGGAGGACGCAGTGTCGTCACAGACGTCCCGGATACGCCGTATGCGCTGGATCACCGGTGCGGCCGGTGCCGCCGCGCTCGTCATCGCCTTCCCCAGCACCGCCTTCGCCGCCCCGCCCGCGGCGCTTCCCGCCAACGCCGAGGCGGCCGAGCAGATGTACCAGCCCGCCTACGACTACGACACGGACGGCTGCTACTCCACGCCCGCCATCGGCCCCGACGGAACCGTCAACGGCGGCCTGAAGCCGACCGGTTCACTCAACGGCAACTGCCGCGACGCCTCGGACCTCGACAACACCAACGGGTACTCGCGCTACAAGTGCAACAACGGCTGGTGCGCCTACATGTACGCCCTGTACTTCGAGAAGGACCAGGCGGTGGCGGGCAGCAGCATCGGCGGGCACCGGCACGACTGGGAGCACGTCGTGGTGTGGGTGCAGAACAACGCGGTGCGGTACGTCTCGACGTCCAACCACGGCTCGTTCACGATCAGCGCCGCGTCCTCGGTGCGCTTCGACGGCACGCACCCGAAGATCGTGTACCACAAGGACGGCATCAGCACGCACTGCTTCCGCCTGGCCAACTCGAACGACGAGCCGCCGGAGAACCACAAGGGAACCTGGCAGTACCCGCCGCTGGTCGGCTGGAACGGCTACCCGTCGGGCGTGCGCGACAAGCTGGTCGCCTACAACTTCGGCAGCGCCAACTTCGGCCTGAAGGACGCCAGTTTCGCGAACCACCTGGCGTCGGCGAAGCCCTCCGGCATCACGTTCGACCCGAACGCCTGATCCCGCGACCGGTCGCTGTCATTCGGCCCCTGGGCCGGCGTCCCCCTCAACCAGGGCGTCGCCCAGGGCCGTTCGCCGGTACAGGACGTAGTGGCCCTGCCGCCCGGACTCCAGCAGGCCCGCCTCCCGCAGAACCGACAGGTGGGCCGACACGGTCGAGGGCGCCAGGCCGTGACGGCGGGCCAGATCCGTCGTCGACGACGCGGTGCCGAGGCCGGCGAGGACGGCCGCGCGCTGATGGCCGACCAGCCGGGCCAGTGCCTCCGGCGGGCGCGGTTGCGGCGCGGTGTGCAGACGGCCCATGCCTCGAGCCGGGTAGATGACCGTCGGCTGCCAGGGTCGGGCGAATCCGCTCACGACGTCCGGCCACACGAACACGCTCGGCATGAGCAACACGCCTCTGCCGTCCGGGCGTTGAGCGTCCGGCACATCGACGTACCTGCGCAGGGTGAGGGTGTGGCCGGCCCAGTCGACGGCCGGGTGCAGGCCCGTGAGCAGCGCGTCGAGGCCGCCGTCCGCCGCCTGACGCGAGCGGTGCGCGATGTCCGCCTCGAGAACGGCGCGGTGGCGCGGCCAGTCCGGGGCGAGCAGGGCGTGCCAGGCCCGTTCGGTGAGGTCGGCGAGGCGCCGGACGGTGGCGGCGGGGTCGTCGAGCGCGGCCCTCCCCCGGGGCGACTCGGCGAGGCCCGGGGTGCAGGCCAGGGAGCGGGCCATCTCCGCGTGGGCCAGGGCGGGGTCGGTGGCGCGCATGCGGGCCAGCTCGTCGTCGAAGGAGGGGTACGGCTCCTCCGGGGGCGCACCGAGGAAGTCCGGGGTGTAGCCGCCGGGCGGCGGGATGAACAGCCACAGCGGCGCCAGGTCGAGGCCGGCGACGGTACGCCGCATACGGCGCAGCCAGCCCTGGTGGTAGCCGTGCCGGGACGGCCGGCGGAGCAGCCGCAGCGCCTCGTGGGTCTGGCACAGCGGCGAGATAGCGAACCGGCAGCGCGTGAGGTCGGCGGTGCCGAGATGCAGGGCGAGCGGCATGGCGACCTCCGAGCCTCCCAGGTGAGCAGCGATTGCGTCCCGGACCGAGGATTCGTCCTGGACCGAAAGAGTAGAGCTGCCCGCCGCGGCCCAGCACGCTTGCCCCGACTCCCCATGTCGGAAAGGCGGATGGATGGGCAGCGTACGTCCCGCTCCCTGGCAGCGGGCCACCGTCGTCGCGGCGTTGATGCTGGCGGCTTTTACCTTCAACACGACCGAGAACCTGCCGGTCGGCCTGCTCGCGCTGATGGCCGAAGACCTGCGCGTGCCGCTCGCCGCCGTGGGCGCCCTCGTCACCGGGTACGGCCTGACGGTGGCCGTCGTGTCACTGCCGCTCGCCCATGTCACCCGTTCCGTGCCGCGCCGGTATCTGCTCGCGGGACTCCTGGGGCTGCTCGCCGCGGCCAGTTGGGTGTCTGCGCTGGGCGGGGTGTCGTACGGGGTGCTGCTGGCGGCGCGGGTGGCGACGGCGGTGGCGCAGGCGTTGTTCTGGGCGGTGATGGGGCCGGTCGCGGTCGGTCTGTTCCCGCCCGGGCGCCGGGGGCGGATCATCGGGCTGCTGTCCGTCGGCGGTTCCCTGGCCACGGTGGCCGGGGTTCCGGCCGGGACCTGGCTGGGCGGGCACGTCGGCTGGCGGGCGCCCTTCGCCCTGCTCGGCGTGCTCGCGCTCGTGTCCCTCGTGGCCATCGGCGTCCTGCTGCCGTCGTCCCGCCCGGAGGACGGCCACTCCGCGTACGGCGCGGTCCCCGACCGGCGCAGGTTCTACGTCGTGCTTGCGGTCACCGCCCTGTCGGTGACCGGTGCCTTCGCCGCGTTCACGTACGTCGTGGCCTTCCTCGACGAGGTGAGCGGACTGGGCGAGGACGCGGTGAGCGCCGTGCTGTTCGCGTTCGGCGGGGCGGCGCTGGCCGGGATCTTGGTGACCGGGCCGCTTCTCGACCGCTTCCCGCGGACCACGCTGACCGTGCCGGTGGCGGCCCAGGCGGTGGCGCTGCTCGGCCTGTGGGTGACGGGCCACCACCCGGCGGCGAGCGTCGTGCTGATCATGCTGCTGGGCGCATCGGTCGCGCCCGCCTTCATGGCGACGCAGAGCCAGGTGCTGCGGGTGGCGCCGGGCCGCACCGAGACGGCCCTGGCGGCCAACTCGGCGGCCTTCAACGTGGGTGTCGCCGCCGGTGCGCTGCTCGGTGGCGGGCTACTGTCCGCGGTCGGGGTGCGCGGCACGTTCCTCGTCGGGGGGCTGGTGACGGTGGGGGCGCTCGCGGTGCTGTGCCTGCCGATGCGCACGGGTGCCGGGGGCGTGGGCGGCAAGGGCGGGGCGGAAATGGGGCGGTACCGTGCGGACGCGGGGTGGTGACGGTCTATCGTGTCGTCATGTCCGTCCCTGAACTGATCCGTATCGTCTCCCGCGACTCGCCGATGGCGCTCGCCCAAGTGGAGCGTGTCCGCGCCGAGTTGACGGCCCTGCACCCCGGTGTGCGCACCGAGGTCGTGCCGGTGAAGACGACCGGTGACAAGTGGATGGGCGATCTGTCCAAGGTCGAGGGCAAGGGCGCGTTCACCAAGGAGGTCGACGCCGCTCTGCTGGCGGGCGAGGCCGATCTCGCCGTGCACTGCCTCAAGGACATCCCCGCCGACCGGCCGCTGCCGGCGGGGACGACGTTCGCCGCGTTCCTCAAGCGGGACGACATCCGGGACGCCCTCGTGCATCCCGACGGGCTCACGCTGGACGAGTTGCCGGCCGGGACCCGGATCGGCACCTCCTCGGTGCGCCGCGTCGCGCAGCTGGCCGCCACCCACCCGCATCTGGAGTGCGTGCCGTTCCGCGGCAACGCCAACCGGCGGCTGGAGAAGCTGGCCGCCGGTGAGGCGGACGCGCTGCTGCTGGCGGTGTCCGGCCTCGAACGCATCGGCCGCGGTGACGTGATCAGCGAGGTCCTCTCCCCCGAGACGATGATGCCGCCGATCGGCGCGGGCATCCTCGCACTGCAGGTCCGGGAGGGCGACACCGCGCTCATCGACGCGGTGAGCGGCCTCGGTGACCCGGACACCTATCGGGAGGCCACCGCCGAGCGCATGTTCCTGCACGTCCTCCAGGGGCACTGCAACAGCCCGATCGCCGGGTACGCGCGCGTGGACCGCGGCGGCGAGCTGTCCCTGCGGGCGTGTGTGTTCACGCCGGACGGCAAGACGCGGCTCAACGCCCACGAGTGGGCGGGCCGGCTGGACCCGGCCACGCTCGGCACGTCGGTCGCCGTCGCGCTGCTGCGTCAGGGCGCCCGCGAGATCATCGACGGCATCCCGCACTGAGACACCTGGTCGTGCCGACGCTCGCGCGTCAGGCGGTGCCCTCTTCGGCCTGGTCCCGCAGGAAGTTGCTCACCTGGTGCGCGAGACCGTCCCGCAGGCTCGCGGCGTGGGCGCCGACCGCACTCTCCTGCAGCCCGAGACCGCCGGTCCACAGCCGGCGGTCGGCCCACTCCTCCTCGACGCGCAGCTGGATCTGGACGTCGACCTGGCTCAGGCTCTCCTCCGGGCCGGCGGCGTAGAGCACGGCGGTGGCCCGGCGCAGCGGGTAGACGTCGAAGCCCTCGATGAACTGGGAGTTGCGCCAGTCGATGAACGCCGCCTCGCCGTCGCGGCCGATCCGCACGTCGATCTGACCGTCCTCGAGGTGGATGCCGAGGTGCCGCTCGCCGCGGTTCTCGACGGTGACGCGGACCCGGAAGTACGTCAGCCCCTCGGCGGCGTCGTCCCGTCCGCGCGGCGGCTCGGCGGCTTCCAGCCCGTGGACGCGGACACGCAGACCGGCATGCTCGTCGTACTCGTGCCAGTCCCCGACCACGTTCGGCTCGTACACAGTCCACCTCTCGACCTCAGAGAGCTGCTTCCTATCTTTGCGCTCAGTGCACTGTCAAATGAGCAGAATGCGCTGTGGCCAGCCCATTCGCCCCCTTGATCACCGATCAAGCCGTGGGCAGGAAGAATCCGCTTTCCGGTCCGGCGGCCGTGTTCACCCACGTGCCGCACATCACGTTGCGGGCCAAGATCAGCGAGCCAGCCGGCCCAGCAGCGAGGAGGCCGCGGTGACGCCGAGCGCGGCGGCCACGAGGAGCACGGCGAAGTCGAGCGCGAGGTGCGCGGACGTTCCGAGGAGGAGGCCGCGCAGGGCGTCGACCTGATAGCTGAGCGGGTTGGCCTTGCTGATCGCCTGGAGCCAGCCCGGCATCACGGACAGCGGGTAGAGCGCGTTGGAGCCGAAGAACAACGGCATCGTGATGGCTTGCCCGAAGCCCATCAGCCGGTCACGGCTGAGGACGATGCCGGCGATGGTCATCGACAGGCACGAGAAGAAGGCGGAGCCGAGGATGACGACCGCGGCGACGCCGAGCAGCTTCAGCGGGTTCCAGGTCAGCGCGACGCCGAGCAGCGCGGCGATGACGATCACGACCACGGCCTGGACCAGGGACTTCACCCCGGCCGCGAACGTCTTTCCGGTGATCAGGGCGGAGCGTGGGGTCGGGGTGACGAGGAGTTTGTTCAGGATGCCGGCGTCGCGTTCCCAGATGATCTGGATGCCGTAGAAGATGGCGACGAACATCGCGGACTGGGCGATGATGCCGGGGGCCAGATAGTCGATGTAGGGGACGCCGTCGCTGGGGATCGCCCTGAGCCGGGTGAAGGTCTGGCCGAAGATCAGCAGCCAGAGGGCGGGCTGGACCGCCCGGGTGTACAGCTCGGTGCGGTCGTGGCGCAGCTTCTGCAGCTCCACGGCGCACAGGGCCACGACACGGGCGGGCAGCAGCCGCCAGCCGGGGCGGGGTTCGGGCGGCCGCAGCAGCAGGTCGATACCGCCGGCGGCGGCCCGGTCAGCCGACGCGGCGTGCGGTCCGGCGGGTGCTTCGGACATCGCGGAAGTCTCCTGAACTCTCGTCGAGCCCGCTGCCGGCGATGTCGCGGAAGACGTCCTCCAGCGTGGGCAGCGGGTCGGTGGCGGCGGCGCCCGCGGCGCGCCGGCGCGCGCCGAGCCCTTCCCTGAGCTCGGCCGGGGTGCCGAGGGCCCGGATGCGGCCGCGGTGCATCAGGCCGATCCGGTCGCAGTACTGGTCGGCCTCGTCCATGTAGTGGGTGGTGACCAGGACCGTCATACCGGTGGCGGCGCGGACGGCGTTGATGTGCTCCCAGACGGCGGTGCGGGCGATCGGGTCGAGGCCGATGGTCGGCTCGTCGAGGATCAGCAGGCGTGGCGCGCTGACCAGGGCTTGGGCGAGTTCGAGCCGGCGCACCATGCCGCCGGAGTAGGTGCCGGCGAGCCGGTCGGCGGCGTCGGTGAGACCGACCGCGGCCAGCGCCTGGCCGACCCGGGCGGTGCGTTCGCGGCGGGGTACGTCGAAGACGCGGGCGAAGAGGGTCACGTTCTCGCGGCCGGTGAGGCTCGCGTCGGCGGACAGCTGCTGCGGGACGTAGCCGAGCAGGCGCCGTACGGCCATACGGTCGGCTGCGGCGTCGTGTCCGAAGACGCGGACCATGCCGGCGGGTACCGGAAGGAGGGTGGTCATGCAGCGGATCGCTGTGGTCTTCCCGGCGCCGTTGGGACCGAGCAGCCCGAAGACCTCGCCCTCGCGCACCGTCAGGTCGAGTCCGTCCACCGCGTGGGTCTCACCGAAGGTGTAGGTGAGTCCGGTGCAGGCCACGGCCTCGGCGACGTCTCGTGTCATGGTCGCTCCGCCTCCTCGCGCAGTGTCTCCGCCAGCCTGCGCAACGCCGGGACCGCCGCGAGCAGCGTCCGGCGGTCCGCCTCCTCGAGGCGGCACACCTGCCGTCGTACCAGATCGGCGCGCCGCCTGCGCCACTCGCTCAGCCGGGCCTCGGCCGCGGGCGTGGGCAGCAGTCGGGCCGCGCGCCGGTCGGCCGGGTCCGTCTCGCGGACCAGATACCCCTGCCGGGCAAGCTGGTTGACCAGCGTGGACACCGAATTGCCCGCCAGATACAGCTCCTTGGCCGCTTCCGAGATCCCGATGCCGGGCCGCTCCCCGACCAGCCGCAGCAGCTCCACCTCCGCGCCGCGCAGCGGCGGTGCGGATATCTCCCGTCGCAGTCGGCGCCGGATCAGGCGCTGGACCCCGACGAGCGCGTCGGCCAGCTGTTCCGGGAAGGTCTCCTGCTCCACGTCCTCGACGTTACCTCTGTAGCAGAGGTAACGAGACCCAAGGGACAGCAAGGGAGATCCCACCTCTCGACAAACACATAGTTGTCCGGCGGTCACACGTAGTCGCATTCACGAATTTTGTTTCGGATGCTGTTTCAGAGGGAATTGACCTATATGTGCTTCGGACAGGAGGCACGTCCGTGGGAGCCGGCCCCACCAGGCCCCTGGGTGTCCTCCATGAGGTCCGAGTCCGCGCCTCCCGCGGTGTCTGTCCAGCCAGCACCTGCTGAGGAGGTGCGCACCGATGAGTGCCACCACCAGAACGAAGCAGCATCCGCACGACGACGCCCCTGACACCGCCGAGGCGTTCGACCGGCTCGTGGGAATGCCCGAGGGACCGGAACGCAAGGCGCTCAGGGACGATCTGGTTCAGGCCTGGTTGCCCATGGCCGAGCGGATCGCCGTCCGGTTCAAGGGCCGCGGCGAGTCCCTCGAGGACCTGTACCAGGTGGCCGCCCTGGGACTGGTGAAGGCCGTCGACCACTACGACCCGGCACGTGGCCACGCCTTCGAGGCGTACGCCGTGCCCACCATCACCGGCGAGATCAAGCGGCACTTCCGTGACCACATGTGGACGCTGCACGTGCCCCGCCGGGTCCAGGACCTGCGCAACCGGGTGCGCAGTTCCGCGAAGGAGCTGTCGCAAAGGACCCCGGGGCGCCCGCCCACCATTGCCGAGATCGCCGAGCACGCGCATCTCAGTGAGAGCGAGGTGCGCACCGGAATGGAGGCACTGGAGTGCTTCTCCGCGCTGTCGCTGGAAGCGGAGATGCCCGGCACGGACGGCTACGCGCTGGGGGACGCGATCGGCGGTCCCGACCCGGCGTACGACGTGGTCGTGGACCGCGTGGCCGTCAAGCCGTGTCTGCAGCGGCTTCCGGAGCGTGAGCGGACAATCCTCTACCTGCGCTTCTTCGGCGGGATGACCCAAAGCCGCATCGCCAGTCAGCTCGGCATCTCACAGATGCATGTCTCCCGGCTACTGAGCGGCTGCTTCGCCCATCTGCGCGAGGAACTGCTCGCCGAAGCCCGGTGAAACCCGAAAGGGTGAGTCATTCCTGTGCCGATCCCGGAATCTGCGTCGGGCCGTAACGCTCCAGGGCCTCTTCGAGTTCGACGCGGATTTCGGGCGGCATCCTTCCGTCCCGGCCCCAGATGAGGATCAGTTCCGCGACGTTGCGGAGCTTGATGTTCGTGTGCTGGGAGACGTCCTTCAGCACGGCCCAGCCCTGGTCGGGCGTCACGCGCCCGAGCGCCACGACCATGCCGATCGCCTGGTCCACGACCGCGTGCGAGACCACGGCCTCCTTGAGCTGGTCGACTTCCTCTTCCAGCGCCAGGATGCGTTCGGACTCGTCGGCGGGCTCATGCGGTGTCGCTGCCACGCCTCCATCCTCGTCTCTTTGCCGGTCGTGTGCCAGTGAAGGACGAGACCCGTCATCGGCTCGTTTCGGCGCTCTGCCGGGGGTACTCGACAGGCCCGGGAGCGGATCCGGTTGGACACTGGGAGCAGACCGGTGGCCGCCGGTCGGGCGAGACCAGGACGCGACTGCCATGAACGACGATGCAAGAACTTCCAGGGGCACGGCAGAGGTCGTGTCCACACACTCCGTGTTCGGCGCACCCTGCTGGGTGAGTCTGACCAGCCGCGATCTGGAGGCCACCCAGGACTTCTACTCGGCCGTACTGGGCTGGCGCTGGCGGCCGGCCAAGCTGGGCGACCGTTTCTGGGTCGCGCTGGCGGAGAGCGTGCCGGTGGCCGGGATCGCCGCGGTCGCCTCCATGTGGCAGATGGCGGTGGCGTGGACACCGTATTTCGCCGTGCCCAGTGCGGACGAGGCGGTGGCACGGGTGCAGGAGCGTGGCGGCACCACGGCCGTCGGGCCGCTGTCGCTGCCCCCGGGGCGGGCGGCGCTGCTGGCCGACCGGGACGGGGCGACGTTCGGTATCTGGGAGGGCGAGCTCATGTCCAGTTGGGAGACCTGGCGCCGCGCCGCACCGACGTTCATCCGCCTTCACACCCGCGACGCGTTCGACGCCGCCTTGTTCTACGGCGAGGTCCTCGACTGGGCGTCGGAGCGGCCTGGCTGCTGCGAGGTGCGCTACGAGGGTGGGGAGGTCGTGCTGCGCAGTGGTGGCGATGTCGTGGCGCGTATCGAGTCGGGGGCGTTGGAGGCTGCGCCGGACCCGACGATCCGGCCGCACTGGCAGGTGCACTTCGCTGTCGCGGACGTGGCGGAGTGTGCGCGGGCCGCGGAGTTGCATGGGGGGAGCGTGTTGTCGAAGGGGAGCGATGAGGCGGTGCTGCGGGATCCTGATGGGGCGCAGTTCACCGTGACGTCGCGTCGGGAGCGGTAGCGGTCGTTCGGTGCGACCAATGGGGTGCCACGATGGGTCTTCGGTCGACTGCGGGCCCCTTGGGGCTGGTCGCGCAGTTCCCCGCGCCCCTTCAGGGGCGCTGCCGCGAGGGTCTCGACAGGAGGACCAAGCTGCGGCGTTCGATCAGGAGAGCCGTGCCTGACTTGTGTTCCGACTCGTCCGGGGGGCCCTGTGATTCGGCCGTGTCGATCAACGTCGTCCAGCGGTCGCCGTACGTGGCGTCCGGCAGGCGGAACTCCACCGGCTCCCAGTAGCCGTTGAGCAGCAGCAGGAAAGAGTCGTCCACGACGGGCTGCCCGCACCAGTCGGGCTCGGCGATGGCGTCGCCGTTGAGGAAGACGGCCAGGGAGTGGGCGTCGGAGCGCTGCCAGTCCTCGTCGGCCATCTCGCGGCCGTCCGGCTGCAGCCACACCAGGTCGGGCAGCGGCTGGTCGGGGTGGGTCGCCGTTTCGCCCCGGAAGAAGCGGCGGCGCCGCAGGACGGGGTGGGCGGCGCGCAGGGCGATGACGTACCGGGTGAAGTCGGCGAGGGCGCGCTGATCGTCGGTGAGGTGCCAGTCGATCCAGGAGATCTCGTTGTCCTGGCAGTAGGCGTTGTTGTTGCCGCGCTGGGTGCGGCCGAGTTCGTCGCCGTGGCAGAGCATGGGGATGCCCTGCGAGAGCAGCAGCGTGACCAGGAAGTTGCGCTGCTGACGGGCGCGCAGTTGCAGCACGGCCGGGTCGTCGGTCTCGCCCTCCGCCCCGCAGTTCCAGGACCGGTTGTGGCTCTCGCCGTCGCGGTTGCCCTCGCCGTTGGCCTCGTTGTGCTTGTCGTTGTACGAGACGAGGTCGCGCAGGGTGAACCCGTCGTGCGCGGTGACGAAGTTGACGCTGGCGCGCGGGCGGCGCCGGCTGTGGGCGTACAGGTCCGAGGAGCCGGTGAGCCGGGAGGCGAACTCGCCGAGCGAGCCGGGCTCGCCGCGCCAGAAGTCCCGTACGGCGTCCCGGTACTTGCCGTTCCACTCCGACCACAGCGGCGGGAAGTTGCCCACCTGGTAGCCGCCCTCCCCCACGTCCCACGGCTCGGCGATCAGCTTGACCCTGCTGATCACCGGGTCCTGCTGGATCAGGTCGAAGAACGCCGAGAGCCGGTCCACCTCGTGGAACTGGCGGGCAAGGGTGGCCGCGAGGTCGAAGCGGAAGCCGTCGACGTGCATCTCGGTGACCCAGTAGCGCAGGGAGTCCATGATCAGCTGCAGCACGTACGGGTGGCGCATCAGCAGGCTGTTGCCGGTGCCGGTGGTGTCGTAGTAGTGCGCCCAGTCGCCGTCCACCAGGCGGTAGTACGAGGCGTTGTCGATACCGCGGAAGGAGAGGGTCGGGCCGCGCTCGTTGCCCTCGGCGGTGTGGTTGTAGACCACGTCCAGGATCACTTCGAGGCCGGCCGCGTGCAGCGCCTTCACCATCGACTTGAACTCGTTGACCTGCTGCCCTCGGGTGCCATGGGCGGCGTAGGTGTTGTGGGGTGCGAAGAAGCCGATCGTGTTGTAGCCCCAGTAGTTGGACAGGCCCCGGTCGAGCAGGACGCCGTCCTGGACGTACTGGTGGACCGGCATCAGCTCGACGGCGGTCACCCCGAGGGACGTCAGGTGCTCGACGACCGCGGGGTGCGCGAGTCCGGCGTAGGTGCCGCGCAGTTCGGGCGGGACGTCGGGGTGGGTGCGGGTGAGGCCGCGTACGTGTGCCTCGTAGATGACGGTGTCGGCGTACGGGCGCCGGGGCGGTCGGTCGTCGCCCCAGTCGAAGTACGGATCGGTCACCACGCCGAGCATGGTGTGCCCCGCGCTGTCGCCCGGGGACGGGGCGCCGGGGCTGCGCTCGAAGAGGGAGGCGTGGTTGTCCACCTGGCCGTCCACCGCCCGGCTGTACGGGTCGAGCAGCAGCTTGGCCGGATTGCACCGGTGGCCGAGGTCCGGGGCCCAGGGGCCGTGGACCCGGTAGCCGTAGCGCTGTCCCGGGCCGACGCCGGGCAGATAGCCGTGCCAGACGAAGCCGTCGACCTCGGTGAGCGGGATGGTGGTGTGCCGGTCCTTGTCGTCGACGAGGACGAGCTCGACGCGGTCGGCGACCTCGCTGAACAGGGCGAAGTTCGTGCCCTGTCCGTCGAAGGCGGCGCCCAGCGGATAGGGGTGCCCGCTCCAGGCGGGCACCCCTGTGCGGATCTCTTTGCGACGCCGTCTCGCCGTCACCGGGCCTCCTCCAGGGCGCCGTCCCGGATGCCCGCCGCGTCGGCGATGGCCGTGACGGGCACCTCGCGGGGCACCCGGCGCGCCTCACGCAGGCTGGGCGCGGGCGCCGCCGGAACCAGCGGGGCACGTTCGCCGGCGCGGGCGCGCTGCGAGAACCAGATGACCTTGCTGCCGGTCTCGGTGGCGCAGCACCCCCAGCCGTCGCTCATCGCGGCGAGGTGCTGCAGGCAGGCACGCAGCTCGTGGTCCGGACGCAGGGCGCGGTCGTTGTCGCCGATGGCGGTGATGAGGTGCTGGCCGTTCCACCACATCTCGATCGAGGTGTTCTTGTCCGTCGCGTGCTCGTCGATGGCCCGCAGCAGCATCTCCGCGCCACGGCAGACGGGCTTCACAAGCGTCTCCAGGTCCCAGTACCTGAGGTGAGCGGCCAGAATTCGGCTGACCTGACCCACCCGTTCGGGGCTGACTTCCACGTCGAGGTGGTAGTAGCAGGGCACTGCGGTCTTCACCGTCGTTACCTCCTCACCGCGAAAGCTCCCGCTCTCCTCGCCCCTGCGGGACGGGTCCCCGAGCACGGAGCGTGAGCGCTGATCGCTTCTGAGTCACTCCAGGGTGGGTGCGGTACGCCGTTCGTGCAACAGGAGCAGACACCTGAGGTAGTTGAAGCTCCAACAGGACGCTGCGTCATCGACCATGCACCATGTGTGAAGACCTCGATGCCCGTAACGGAACCCGTGCGTGTGCGCGCACGGGTTCCGCCCGACGGTCGGGAAACGCGTCATCGAGCAGCCCGGAAGGTGAACGGCGCCATGCTGCTACCGGCCAAAGCCGAAGTCGCCCGGCAACTGCGGCGATACCGGGCCTGGGAACGCGCCATGCTCGCGGCCCCGGCCGACCGTGCGGTGCGCGCCACTTTCGAGGACGCCGGCTACACCCTGTGCGTGCTGATGGGGAAGCGCTGCGCGCGGGAGGCCGCGGACGCGGCCGAGCGGTATCTGTGCATCACCCCGGCGGCCTACCTCCGGGAGCAGGACGAACGGGCTTCCGTCCGCGCGGCTGCGCGGCAGGGGCCGTCGAGATCACGGCGGTGGCGTTTCCTCGCCGGGAGGTAGCCGCCTTCCGGAACAAGCTTGGACCCCGGCCGGGCCTGGTGCCCGGCCTCGAGCACGGTGGAGGTGAACCATGGGCAGGACCAAGACGAGGACCCGGGCCAGGACCGGGACGATCGGCCGCATCCCGGTACGGGACGTACAGCCGGCCGTGGAGTGCGGCCGGAATCCGGCGAAGGCGGTCGCCGGCGAGACCTTCGAGGTCACCGCCACCGTGTTCCGTGAGGGCCATGACGCCGTGGCCGCCAATGTCGTGCTGACCGACCCGGACGGCCGCCTGGGCCCGTGGACGCCCATGCACGAACTGGCCCCGGGGAGCGACCGCTGGGGTGCCAAGGTGACGCCGCCCTCGGTGGGCCGCTGGACGTTCCATGTGGAGGCCTGGAGCGATCCGGTGGCCACGTGGCGCCACACCGCCCGGATCAAGGTTCCGGCCGGGATCGACGTCGGGCTGGTGCTGGAGGAGGGCAGCGAGCTGTACGAGCGTGCGGCCGCCGGGGTGCCCGACAAGGCGGGGCGGGCGACTGTGCTGGCCGCCGCGGAGGCGCTGCGGGACGACTCGCTGCCGCCCGAGTCGCGGCTGGTGGCGGCGTTCGCCGCGAACGTGGATGCGGTGTTGGGGCGGTATCCGCTGCGGGACCTGGTCACCGCCTCGGATGCGCTGCCGCTGCTGGTGGAGCGCGAACGCGCCCTGTACGGGGCCTGGTACGAGTTCTTCCCCCGCTCCGAGGGCACCCCCGAACGCCCGCACGGCACCTTCACCACCGCCGCGCGCCGGCTGCCCGCGATCGCCGCCATGGGCTTCGACGTGGTCTACCTGCCGCCCATCCACCCCATCGGCACCACCTTCCGCAAGGGCCGCAACAACACCCTGTCCGCCGGCGCGGACGACGTCGGCGTGCCCTGGGCCATCGGCTCCCCCGAGGGCGGCCACGACGCCGTCCACCCCGACCTGGGCACCCTCGAGGACTTCGACCGCTTCGTCGCCCGCGCCGCCGAACTCGGCCTGGAGATCGCCCTCGACTTCGCCCTGCAGTGCTCCCCCGACCACCCCTGGGTACAGAAACACCCCGAGTGGTTCCACCACCGCCCCGACGGCACCATCGCCTACGCCGAGAACCCGCCGAAGAAGTACCAGGACATCTACCCCCTCGCCTTCGACGCGGACATGGACGGCCTGATCACCGAGACCCTGCGGGTGCTGCGGCACTGGATGGCCCACGGGGTGCGGATCTTCCGGGTGGACAACCCGCACACCAAACCGGTGGTGTTCTGGCAGCGGGTGATCGCCGACATCAACCGCACCGACCCGGACGTGATCTTCCTGGCGGAGGCGTTCACCCGGCCGGCGATGATGCACACCCTGGCCCAGATCGGCTTCCAGCAGTCCTACACCTACTTCACCTGGCGCAACAGCAAGCAGGAGCTGACCGAGTACCTCACCGAGCTGTCGGGTGAGGCGGCGGCCTACATGCGGCCGAACTTCTTCGCCAACACCCCCGACATCCTGCACGCCTACCTCCAGCACGGCGGCCGTCCCGCCTTCGAGGTGCGTGCCGTGCTGGCCGCCACCCTCTCGCCCACCTGGGGCATCTACAGCGGCTACGAGCTGTGCGAGAACACCCCCCTGCGCGAGGGCAGCGAGGAATACCTCGACTCGGAGAAGTACCAACTCCGACCCCGCGACTGGGAAACCGCCGAACGCGAGGGCCGCACCATCACCCCCCTGATCACCCGGCTCAACGCCATCCGGAGAAGCCATCCCGCCCTCCACCGGCTCAGGAACCTCCGCTTCCACCACACCGACAACGACGCGCTCATCGCGTACAGCAAACGCACGGGCCCGGACACCGTTCTGGTGGTCGCCAACCTTGATCCCCACCACACCCAGGAGGGCACGGTCTCGTTGGACATGCCGCACCTCGGCCTGGACTGGGATGCCTCCCTGTCCGTGCTCGACGAACTGACGGGTGAGACCTACCGCTGGGGCAGGACCAACTACGTACGCCTGGAGCCCGGCAGGGCACCCGCGCACGTGCTCCACGTCCAGGCATCACCACCCCAGATCGGAGGGTCGCCCGCGTCATGACCGTCAACGAGCCCGTGCTGGACACCTTCGAGGACACCCCTGCCAAGGATCGTGACCCGGACTGGTTCAAGCGCGCCGTCTTCTACGAGGTCCTGGTCCGCTCCTTCCAGGACTCCAACGGCGACGGCGTCGGCGACCTCAAAGGCCTGACCGCCAAACTCGACTACCTGCAATGGCTCGGCGTCGACTGCCTGTGGCTGCCGCCCTTCTTCAAATCACCCCTCCGGGACGGCGGCTACGACGTCTCCGACTACACCTCCGTACTGCCCGAATTCGGCGACCTCGCCGACTTCGTGGAATTCGTCGACGCCGCTCACCAGCGCGGCATGCGCGTCATCATCGACTTCGTCATGAACCACACCAGCGACCAGCACCCGTGGTTCCAGGAATCGAGAAAGGACCCCGACGGCCCTTACGGCGACTACTACATGTGGGCCGACGACGACAAAGCCTACGGCGACGCCCGCATCATCTTCGTCGACACCGAACCCTCCAACTGGACGTACGATCCGGTCCGGGGGCAGTACTTCTTCCACCGCTTCTTCTCCCACCAGCCCGACCTCAACTACGAGAACCCGGCCGTCCAGGAGGAGATCCTTGCCGCCCTCCGCTTCTGGCTGGACCTGGGAATCGACGGCTTCCGGCTCGATGCCGTGCCCTACCTGTACGCGGAGGAGGGCACGAACTGCGAAAACCTGCCCGCGACCCATGAGTTCCTGAAACGCGTCCGCCGAGAGATCGACGCGATGTATCCGGACACGGTGCTGCTGGCGGAGGCCAACCAGTGGCCGGAGGACGTCGTCGACTACTTCGGCGACTTCCAGTCCGGCGGCGACGAATGCCACATGGCCTTCCACTTCCCGGTGATGCCCCGCATCTTCATGGCCGTCCGGCGGGAATCGCGCTACCCCGTCTCCGAAATCCTCGCCAAGACCCCGGCCATCCCCTCCGGCTGCCAGTGGGGCATCTTCCTGCGCAACCACGACGAGCTGACCCTCGAAATGGTCACCGACGAGGAACGCGACTACATGTGGGCGGAGTACGCCAAGGACCCGCGTATGCGCGCCAACATCGGCATCCGCCGGCGCCTCGCCCCGCTCCTCGACAACGACCGTCATTCGATCGAGCTCTTCACCGCCCTGCTGCTCTCCCTCCCGGGCAGCCCGATCCTCTATTACGGCGACGAGATCGGCATGGGCGACAACATCTGGCTCGGCGACCGCGACGCCGTCCGCACCCCCATGCAGTGGACCCCGGACCGCAACGCCGGCTTCTCCACCTGCGACCCCGGCCGGCTCTGTCTGCCGACCATCATGGACCCGGTCTACGGCTACCAGGTCACCAACGTCGAGGCCTCCATGGCCTCCCCGTCCTCACTCCTGCACTGGACCCGCCGCATGATCGAGATCCGCAAGCAGAACCCGGCCTTCGGGCTCGGCTCCTACACCGAGCTGCACTCGTCCAACCCGGCGGTCCTCGCCTTCCTGCGGGAGTACGAGGACGACCTGGTGCTGTGCGTGAACAACTTCGCGCGGTTCGCGCAGCCCACCGAGCTCGACCTCCGCGAGTTCAGCGGACGCCACCCGGTCGAGCTGTTCGGCGGAGTCCGTTTCCCGGCCATCGGCGAACTGCCGTATCTGCTGACTCTCGGGGGCCACGGCTTCTACTGGTTCCGGCTCACCCGAGTCGCATCCCGCATCGGCCGACGCCTTTCGGCGTGAGCTTTGAGCGTGTGCCGAGGAAAGGACGCGTCACCATGCAGAAGACCGCATCTCCCCGACCGAGCCGTACGGTCGACGCCGGCCCGATGGCCTCGCTTTCCGGGCTGCTGCGCGAGTGGCTGCCACGGCAGCGCTGGTTCGCGGGCAAGGACCGGCCCGTCACGGACCTCGTGCTGCTGTCGATGACGGAGCTGTTCCCGGGCTGTCTGCATCTGTTGGTGCACGCCGGTCACTCGGCGGTGCCCTCGCCCGGCGGCGCTCCCCCGGCCGGTGACTGCTACCAGCTGCTGCTCGGCGTACGGCAGCATCTGTCGCCGCGGCTCGGCCGGGCACTCATCGGCCGTGCGGAGGAGGGGCCACTGGCCGGGCTGACGGTCTTCGACGCGTTGCAGGACCCCCGGTCGGCCCAGCTGCTCCTGGAGCGGCTGCGGCATCCCGGCGCGGCGGGCCCGCTGCGCTTCGAGGCGGACCCCTCCGTGTCCGTGCCGGCCGGGCTCGTGCCGCGGCTGCTGGACGCCGAGCAGTCCAACTCCTCGCTGGTGTACGGCGACACGTTCATCCTGAAGCTGTTCCGGCGCATCCAGCCCGGTGTCAATCCCGACCTGGAGCTGTCCGGCGCGCTGGCCGGGCAGGGCTGCCGCCGAGTACCGGCCCCGGTGGCCTGGTTCCGCACGACGCACCCCTGGGAGGCGACCCTCGGTGTGCTGCAGCCGTTCCTGCGGGACGCCTCCGACGGCTGGACGCTGGCGCTGGGCGCCCTGGCCTCGGGGGACGACTTCACGGCGGAGGCCCATCAGCTGGGCCGGGCGACGGCGGAGGTGCACCTGGCGCTGGCGTCGGCCTTCCCGTCCGGGGCCCACGCCGAGAACGGCCGCATGGCGGCGGCGATGACCGAACGCCTGGAGCTCGCCGCCCACTTCGTCCCGGCGCTCCAGCCCTATGTCCCGGGCCTGCGCACCGCGTTCGGCGCGCTCGCCGGCTGCGATCCGGGGCCGCCCGCCCAGCGCATCCACGGCGACCTGCACCTGGGTCAGGTACTGCGGGCCGGCCGTGAGTGGTTCGTCATCGACTTCGAGGGCGAACCGTCCCGCCCGCTCTCCGAGCGGCGCGGTGTCCACTCGCCGGTGCGTGACATCGCCGGCATGCTGCGCTCCTTCGACTACGCCGCCCGGCAGCGCCGTCCGTGGCGTCCGGAGTGGGCGCGCCGCTGCCGGGAGGCCTACTGCGCGGGCTACGCCGCCCTCGCCGGATGGGACCCGCGCAAGAAGCACGGACTGCTGCGTGCGTATGAGACCGACCGCGCCGTGTACGAGGTCCTGTACGAGGCCCGGCACCGACCCGACTGGTTGCCCGTACCGATGGCGGCGATCGAACGCCTCGCCGTGAGAGGAGCCTGACCCCATGGCCCTGCACGAGACCTCGCCCCCCGAGCCGGCCGGACCGGGGCGGTACGCCGCCGCGCCCGGCCTCGACCCGGCCGACCGTGACCGCCTGCTGTCGGGCGCCCACCACGATCCGCACGCGCTGCTCGGCGCCCATCCCGTCCCCGGTGGGATCGCCTTCCGGGCGCTGCGGCCCTTCGCGCGTGCCGTGAGCGTGGTCGTCGACGGCGAGCGCACCAGGCTGGTCTCCGAGGGGGGCGGCCTCTTCTCCGGCGTACTGCCGCTGGACGCGATCCCCGCCTACACGCTGCTGGTGGCGTACGCCGAGGACGAGTCGGACGAGCGCGAGGTCCACGACCCGTACCGCTTCCTGCCCGCCCTCGGCGAGCTCGACCTGCACCTCATCCGCGAGGGCCGGCACGAGCAGCTGTGGAAGGCGCTCGGCGCCGAGCCGATGACCCACCAGGGCGTGAGCGGCACCCGGTTCACCGTGTGGGCGCCGAACGCCCAGGGGGTACGGGTCGCCGGGGACTTCTGCTGCTGGGACGGGACCGCGTTCCCCATGCGGTCCCTCGGGGCGTCCGGCGTGTGGGAGCTGTTCCTGCCGGGCATCGGCGAGGGCACCCGGTACAAGTTCGAGATCACCTCCCGCTACGGCGGCCGGTTCCTCAAGGCCGACCCGATGGCACGCCGTGCGGAGGTCCCCCCGGACACGGCGTCGATCGTGCACGCCTCGCACCACGAGTGGGGCGACGAGCAGTGGATGGCGCACCGGGGCGACGTCCCGGTGCACCAGGCTCCGTTCTCCGTGTACGAGGTTCATCTCCCGTCCTGGCGTCCGGGCCTCGGCTACCGCGAACTCGCCGAGGAACTGCCCGGGTACGTCAGCGATCTCGGTTTCACCCATGTCGAGTTCATGCCGGTCGCACAGCATCCCTTCGCCGGTTCGTGGGGCTACCAGGTCACCGGTTTCTACGCGCCGACCGCACGCCTCGGTACACCGGACGACTTCAAGTACCTGGTGGACCGGCTGCACCAGGCCGGCATCGGCGTGATCGTCGACTGGGTGCCGGCGCACTTCCCCAAGGACGACTGGGCGCTCAGCCGGTTCGACGGGGACCCCCTGTACGAGCCCGGCGACTCGCGGCGTGCCGAGCATCCGGACTGGGGCACGTTCGAGTTCGACTACGGCCGTACCGAGGTGCGCAACTTCCTCGTCGCCAACGCCACGTACTGGTGCGAGGAGTTCCACATCGACGGGCTGCGCGTGGACGCCGTCGCCTCCATGCTCTACCTCGATTACTCGCGGGAGTCGGGTGAGTGGGCGCCGAACGCCTACGGCGGGCGGGAGGACCTGGCCGCGATGGCGTTCCTGCAGGAGATGAACGCGACCGTGTACCGGCGCAACCCCGGGGTCGTCACGATCGCGGAGGAGTCGACCGCCTGGGGCGGGGTGACCCGGCCGACCGACAGCGGCGGGCTGGGGTTCGGGCTGAAGTGGAACATGGGCTGGATGCACGATTCGCTGCAGTACATCGCGAAGGAGCCGGTGCACCGCAAGTACCACCACAACGAGATGACCTTCTCGATGGTGTACGCCTACAGCGAGAACTACGTGCTGCCGATCTCCCACGACGAGGTCGTGCACGGCAAGCAGGCGCTGGTCTCCAAGATGCCCGGCGACTGGTGGCAGCGACGCGCCAACCACCGCGCGTACCTGGGCTTCATGTGGGCCCACCCCGGCAAGCAGCTCCTCTTCATGGGGCAGGAGTTCGCGCAGGGCGCCGAGTGGTCCGAGGCGCACGGGCCCGAGTGGTGGCTGCTCGATCCGGGGTACGCGTCCGCGGGCGACCATCGTGGCGTGCAGGACCTGGTCCGTGACCTCAACGTCCTGTATCGCGCGACGCCGGCCCTGTGGGAGCGGGACACCGACCCAGGTGGTTTCCAGTGGTCCCTCGGGGACGCCGCCGACGACAACGTCTTCGCCTTCCTGCGGTACGGAGCCGCGGGCGACGCCCTGCTGTGCGTCTCCAACTTCTCCCCCGTGGTCCGTCACGACTACCGCCTCTGGGTGCCGGACCACATCACCGCCTGGCAGGAGACCCTCAACACTGACGCCGCGCGCTACGGCGGCAGCGACGTCACCAACCCCGATCCGGTCAAGCCGGAGGACGGCCGCATCGGTCTGACGCTGCCTCCTTTGGCCACGGTGTACCTGCTGCCCTGCCCCTGACGCGCCGGGCCGGGCTCACACGATCAGGACGATGGCGTAGATCAGGAAGAAAGCGGCGATCACCACCACGAGGAGGATGATCAGGGTCAGGGGCGCCTTGGCCCAGCCCGTGGGCGGGTTGTGCGTCTCGCGGGGGCCCGCGCCGGGCATGCTGCTCTCCGCGGGCGGGGTCTCACCCGGGGGTACTCCGCCGCCGGGTTCGAGGCCGGTGGTGCTCTCGGGCTCCGGATCGGGGTTCGGGCGGCGGTCCGGGTCGGAATTCGGATCAGGGTTCGGGTACGTCATGCCACCCGGGTTCCCCCATGGCACCGAGATCACCAAACGAGGTCAATTGTCAGTTCCCGGCACCAGGCGCTCTCAGCTGGGCTAGATTCGGGCACCGCCGATAACGGAACTCATCGGTGATGTCACACCCGGTACACATCTGGAGCAGCGCATGCGCAACCTCGGCCTCGCTCCCCCGACCGTCACGCCGCTGACCGGCGGGCTCGCCGACAGCGTCTTCGAGACAGCGGCCCGCAACCCCATGCTGCCGATGCTCGCGCGCCGCTCCGACCCCTCCTCCCCCGCCTGGGAAGAGGTGACCGCCGTGGAACTGCGCGACGAGGTGACCGATCTGGCCAAGGGACTCATCGCCTCCGGGATCTCTCCGGGCCACCGCGTGGCCATCATGGCGCGCACCCGGTACGAGTGGACGGTGTTCAGCTACGCGCTGTGGGCGGTGGGCGCCGAGGTGGTCCCGATCTATCCGACGGCGTCGCGCGATCAGGTCGAGTGGATCCTGCGGGACGCCGAGTGCGTGGCCGTGCTGGTCGAGGACGAGCAGGCGGTCATGACGGTGGGCTCGGTGTGCGGATCGCTGCCGCGGCTGCGCCATGTCTGGCAGCTGGACGCGGGCGGGCTCGGGCAGCTGGTGGAGCGGGGCGAGTTCATCCCGCTCACCACGGTCGAGTCGCTGCGCCGCATCGTGCTGCCGGACTCCACCGCCGCCGTCATGTACACCTCCGGCACAACAGGCCGCCCTCTGGGCTGCGCGCTGAGCCACCGCGGTCTGGCGAGCCCCTGCGACACCCTCCTGGCGGGCTGGGGCCACGTGGTGATCCCGCCCGGCGAGCAGCAGGGATCGGTGCTCGCCTTCCTGCCCTTCTCCCATGTGTACGGCCTTCTGATCCAGGCACTGTGCATCCGCGGCGGCATTCTGATGGGGCACGAGCCCGACCTGAACGAGACGGCGCTGTCGTCGGCCCTGCGCACCTTCCGCCCGACCTACTTCTGCGCCGTACCGTCGCTCTTCGAGAAGATCTACAAGAACTTCCTGCGCGCTGCCCAACAGGCGGGCCGCGGCGCGCTGTTCGAGCGGGCCGCCGACACGGCGCGGGACTTCGCGGCGGCCCTGGAACGGCAGCGGCTGGGCGGCGGGCCCGGCCCCGGGTTCGACCTGCGGCTGCAACACGCCCTGTACGAGCGGACGGTGTACCGCAAGCTGCGGGCCGTGCTGGGCGGCAGGGTGATGTACGCGACGTCCGGCGGCTCGTCCCTGAACCGTGAACTCTCCCTGTTCTACGAGGGCATCGGCATCTACGTGAACGACGGCTACGGCCTCACCGAGACCTGCGGCGGGGTCACGGCGCAGCCGGTCGGCCGGGAGATGTCGGGGACGGTCGGGCGGGCGCTGCCGGGCACGGACATCCGGGTGGCCGACGACGGGGAGATCCTGGTGCGGGGGCCGTCGGTGTTCCAGGGCTACGTCAACGACGAGGCGGCGACGCGGGCCGCGCTGCGCGGTGGCTGGCTGGCGACCGGGGACCTCGGGCGGCTGGACTCCGACGGCTATCTGACGATCACGGGGCGCAAGAAGGACGTCATCATCACGAGCAGCGGCAAGAGCGTCTCCCCGGCGGTGCTGGAGCAGCGGCTCAGGATGCATCCGCTGGTCCATCAGGCGGTGGTCGTCGGCGACAACCGGCCGTGCATCGGGGCGCTGATCACCCTGGACCCGGACTTCCTGGCGTACTGGCGCGAGGGCCTTGCGGTGCGCAGCGACGCGCGGATGCGCGAGGCGCGGGAGGAGAACGCGCTGCGGGAGGAGATCGCGCGGGCCGTGGCCGCCGCCAACAGTGCGGTGTCCCGCTCGGAGTCCATCCGTGTGTTCCGGGTGCTGCCGGAGCCGTTCGATGTGGCCAGCGGGCTGCTGACACCGTCGATGAAGCTGCGTCGGGACGCGATCGTGCAGCGCTATGCGCTCCAGATCGACGCGATGTACCAGGCCCGCTCGCGCGCGCCCCAGGAGAGCGTGTCGGAGGAGCTGGCGTACTGGGACGACACCGACAACGTCTTCGGCTGAGCGCGTCTACTCGCCGGTGGTGAGCCGTACGACGTTGGACTGCTCGCCGAGGACGAAGGCGCGCACCCGGAAGGTGGCTCGCTTCTCACCGGGCAGGGTGACCAGGGTGGTGGCGGTGACGTCCGGATCGACCACGGCGACGGGTTCGTACCCGGTGCTGTTCTCCTTGCGCATCTCCAGGAGGAAGCCGTCCTCGCCGGAGGAGTGGTCGGTCCAGGTGAAGCGGATGCCGTCCGGCAGTTCGGCGCGGTCCGGCCGGGACACGGGACCGCGGTAGGCCCGCAGGCGGTAGAAGAACGTGGTGTGCGGCATGAGATCGGGGTGGCGGTACCTCGACACCTGCCGGGGCAGATGGTCCAGGACGGTGTAGGGGCCCGCTTCTTCGGTCGCGAACTCCAGCACGTGGCCCGCGACTCCCGGTCTGCTGTCCGTCCAGTCGAGGTCGATGTCGGTGGGTGTCGTGAGGACACCTCGCAGTGGCTGTTCCGGGTCGGCAGCCTCGGCCGAGCAGGCCGGCAGCGCCAGGATCAGCGCTGCCGACGCCGCGATGCGCGCCTTTCCTCGCATACGGCGGCCGCTACTTGCGCCAGAAGCGGATGTCGCTCCACTCCACGGTGGCCGGCCCGCTGCCGCTGTTGGTGCGGTAGGCGCCGAACTTGTCGTAGAAACTGCCGCCGGGGCTCGCGTAGGTGTGCTTGAGCGAGCCGTTGATGTAGGTGCGGTGCTCGACGCCGACCTGATGGACCGTGTTGACGCGCACGGTCGCCCCGACGGTTCCGGCGTTCGAGAGGGTGGCGCCGCCGTGCACCGCGTACAGCCTGCCGCCGCGCTCGACGGCGAGCATGAAGTACGGTCCGGAGCCCGACTCGTGGAAGGTCTGCTTGAGGCTGATCCGGGTGCCACTGAGGCTGGTGATGCGGAAGTAGCCCTCGAACTGGCGCGTTCCTCCGGTGTAGGTGGCGTAGCGCCGTTCAGCCCGTTGGTCGCCGCTCGCGGTGGAGCAGGTGAGCCGGAACGTCAGTCCTTCGACCTGGCCGCAGCCCCGCTCCTGCACGCTGTAGCCGGGGGACACCGACTGCCAGCCGCCGGGCTCGACTTCGGCGAAGGCATGCGGGGCGGCGAGCAGGGAGGTGACGCACAGCGCCGAGGCGACGGTGAGGGTGAGGGTACGCAGGCGTGGGGGCATCCTGCCTCCTGTCCGATATAGGATCACATACGTGAACTGCGGCCTCTTATTTGGACGGTCGATGGGGACGTTAGGTCCAGACCAACGACCCGTCAAGAGATCACGCGTACACGTCTTTCACCTCCGAACCGGTGTGCCCCCGTGCGGGTTGGGGCAAGGTGGCTGTCGACGGGTTCATCTGCCTGCTGCTCCCGGCTGGCGGAACGACCGGTGGCGCGGTGGGATCGAGGCGTGCGAAGCCGCGATCCAGGGGCAGGCGAACGACGTCGAGGCAGACCGCCTGGAGCCGCAGAAGGGATGATCACCGTGACACGACCCAGGATCCTGGTGGTTGGAGCAGGCTTCGCCGGAGTGGGATGCGTTCGCCGGCTGGAACGCAAACTCTCCCCCGACGAGGCCGAGATCACCTTGGTGACGCCGTCCTCCTACCAGCTCTACCTGCCGCTGCTGCCCCAGGTCGCCTCCGGCGTCCTGACGCCCCAGTCGATCGCCCTGTCGCTGCGCCGCAGCCGCAAGTACCGCACCCGGATCATCCCGGGCGGCGCCATCGGCGTGGACCTCGCGGCCAAGGTCTGCGTCGTCCGCACCATCACCGACCGGATCGTCAACGAGCCGTACGACTACATCGTGCTGGCCCCGGGCAGCATCACCCGCACCTTCGACATCCCGGGGCTCGTCGACAACGCGTACGGCATGAAGACGCTCGCGGAGGCGGCCTACCTCCGCGACCACGTCATCTCCCAGCTCGACCTCGCCGACGCCAGCCACGATCCGGACGAGCGTGCGGCACGGCTGCAGTTCGTGGTGGTCGGCGGCGGGTACGCCGGCACCGAGACGGCGGCCTGTCTGCAGCAGCTGACCCACAACGCGGTCAAACGCTATCCGCGGCTCGACCCGGCCCTCATCAAGTGGCATCTGATCGACATCGCACCGAGGCTGATGCCCGAGCTCGGCGAGAAGCTCGGCAAGGACGCCCAGGAGATCCTGCGCAGGCGCGGCATCGAGATCTCCCTGGGCGTGTCCATCGCGAAGGCGGGGCCCGAGGAGGTCACCTTCACCGACGGCCGGGTGATCCCCACCCGTACGCTGATCTGGACCGCCGGTGTCGTCGCCAGCCCGCTGATCGGCACGCTGGGCGCGGAGACGATCCGGGGGCGGCTCGCGGTCACCGCCGAGATGAACCTGCCCGGGCACGACGGTGTGTTCGCGCTCGGCGACGCCGCCGCGGTGCCCGATGTGGCGAAGGACGAGGAGGGCGCCGTCTGCCCGCCCACCGCCCAGCACGCCATGCGCCAGGGCAAGGTCGTGGCCGACAACGTCATCGCGGCCCTGCGCAACCAGCCGCTGCGGCCGTACCGGCACAAGGACCTCGGTCTGGTCGTCGATCTCGGCGGCACCGACGCCGTCTCCAAGCCCCTCGGCATCGAGCTGAAGGGCCTGCCCGCGATGGCCGTCGCCCGCGGCTACCACTGGTCGGCGCTGCGCACCAACGTCGCCAAGACGCGCGTGATGACGAACTGGCTGCTCAACGCCGTGGCCGGGGACGACTTCGTGCGCACCGGGTTCCAGTCCCGCACTCCGGCCAAGCTGAAGGACTTCGAGTTCGTGCACGCGTATCTGACGCCGGAGCAGTTGCGGGCGCAGGTCGCCGGGACGGACGGAGCCGGAGCGGGCGAGGGGGCGGCCGAGTGAGGTGCGGCCTCGGCTGAGCCGGGCTGATGGCGTGAACGCGCAGAGAGCGGGAGAGAGCAAGGCGGCGTGAAGGCAGCGGGACGGCCGGTTCGGGCGCGACTGCGTGACCGTGTCGCCGCGTCGGACCCCGGCCTGCTGCGGCTGACCGCCGGGCTCCGTACGGCGGGCGCGATCGCCCTCGCGGTCGCCGTGCTCGCCCTGCTGGGCACCGACGTCACCCATCTGGTGGCGGGCGCTCTGGCGGCGATGGTCGCCACCTTCGCCATCCGGGAGAAACAGCGCGGGCAGCAGGCCGTCACGCTCGTCCTGGGCCTCCCGGTGGCGCTGGCCTCCCTGACGCTGGCGGCCCTGCTGCACCGCCATGTCCTGGCCGGCGACCTGGTCTTCGTCGCGCTCATCTTCTGTGCCGTCTACGGCCGCAGATTCGGCGACCGTGGCACCGCGCTCGGTCTGATCGGCTTCCAGATCTACTTCGTGTCCCTCTTCGTCGGCGCCACCGTCTCCGACCTGCCCGAGCTGTGCGGTGCGGTCGCCGTGGCCTTCGCGTGCAGCGCGCTGGTGCGCTTCGCGCTCGTCCCCGAGACGCCGGCGGGAGTGCTCCAGCGGCTGCGCGAGGCCTTCCGGGCCCGCCTGGCCCAGCTGCTGTCGACGCAGCTCGACCTGCTCGACGCCGGGCCGGAGGAGGCGGACCGGGCCCTGGAGCAGGTGCGCGAGGGCACCGCCCGCCTGCACGAGACGGCTCTGCTGATCCAGAGCCGGCTGGCCGAGGGGACCGCCGGCGAGGCCGTGGCCCGGCTCGTCCAGCGGCGCGTCGCGGATGCCGAGATCGCCGCCGAGCGCCTGGGGCTGGCGCTGCTGCGCGCACGCGGGGCCGAGCGGGTGGACACGCTGGCCCTGCATCTGCCGGGTGCCCCCGTCCCCTCGGGCGGGCGGCAGCCCGTACGGGACGAGTCGACCGTCGTGCTGCGCCGTGACCTTCAGGCGCTGCGCCTGCTGGTCCTGCGCCCCGTCGACCAGGCTGCCGGAACCGCGGTCTCGCACGTCCGCAACCGGCTCCTCGGCTACCGCGACGAGGAGAACCTGCCCGACGCGCCGCCCGCCGTCCAGGATGCCTTCCGGGCCGTCGGCGAGGCCGCCCGCGCGGTCCTCGGACTGCGGATCGCCTTGGGCGGGGCCCCGGACGAATCGGACGACACCCCGGCCACGGCCCGCTCGCGCGAGGAGCTCGACGCCGAGGACGCCGTACTCGACGCCGCCGATCAGGCGCCCCCGGAGGAGGCCACCGGGCTGCGGCGGCCCACGACGCGTGCTGCCGTGCAGGTCGCCGTCGGGTCGTCGCTGGCCATGGTCGGCGGCGAGCTGCTGTCCCGGGACCGCTGGTACTGGGCGGTGCTGACCTGCTGGATCGTGTTCCTCAACACCGCCTCCACGGGCGAGATCCTGGTCAAGGGCTACCGCCGCCTGCTGGGCACCGTCCTCGGCGTCCTGGCCGGCATCGTGCTGGCGGGCGCGGTGGGGCGGCACACCTGGACGGCGTTCGCGCTGGTGCTGCTGTTCGTCTTCGCGATGTTCTACTCGGCACCGCTGTCCTACACGCTGGTGTCCTTCTTCGTCACGGCGGCCCTGGGGCTGCTCTACACCCTGCTGCACACCTACAGCCTCTCGGTGCTCGTGCTGCGCATCGAGGAGACGGCGCTGGGCGCGGCCTGCGGGGTGATCGCGGCCGCGTTCGTGCTGCCGGTGCAGACGGACCGCCGTACGAACGAACTCCTCGCCACCGTGCTGGAACGGCTCGGCGACGTCACCCGCAGCGCCGTGGACCAGCTCAGCGGCGGCCCGCCCGTCGAGCTGCTCGACCAGGCGCGCGACCTGGACCAGGCGCTGGCCGATCTGCGGGCGGCCACGCAGCCTCTCATGCACCCGGTGACGCCGCTGCGGGCCCGGCGGGAGACCGCCCGCCATGTCGTCGCCCTGCTCGAGACCTGCGCGTACCACGCGCGTTCGCTGGCCGCGACCGCCGAGTTGCTGCCCACCCACCCCTCGATCGCGGCGGATCCCCGGCTGCGCCGGGCCGCGGGGCGGATCGCGCACAACCTCGAGGCGATCTCCGCTCACGTCACCGACGAACACGCCACGGACAGGATCGAGACCGGCCCGAGCATCGCGTCCCTCCTGGGACCGGCCGGCGCCGGCGCACCGCGCTACGGCCGGGTCACCGACCGCGTCCTGCGGCATCTGCAGCGCCTGGACGAGGGCATGGCTGGTCTGGCGCGGCCGCTGGGCGTGCCCGTGAAAGCGCCGGAAGGCGACGGCTCACCTGGGAGAAACCGGGGTACGCGGATGTCATGACCGATGTCGTGGACTCAGACGAACTGTTGCGGCGCATGCAGCGCGCCAGGGCTTACGCACGACGGGAGGAGCGGACATGGCGGGCCCGCAGCGACGAGCTGGGGCAGGCCGACCCTGCGGGAGCCCGTGACGCCGCGGTGCGGACGCTGGCCTACGAGACCGTGATCAGGGTGCTGGACGAGTTCCTGACCCCGGGCACGCACGACCAGGAGGACTGACCGGGCCGGCGGATTGGCGTCGCCCCTGGCGGGAACCCGGGTGTGCATGACAGCCGATCAGACCCGAGCACCGGTCCTGGAGGCCCTGGCCGACTACCACCGCCGTGGGCGGACGTCGTTCACGCCGCCCGGTCACAAGCAGGCGCGCGGCGCCGATCCCGCGGTGCGGGAGGTGCTGGGCGACGCGGTGTTCCTCGGTGACGTGCTGGCGTCGGGCGGTCTGGACGACCGGCTCCACCACGGCGGCGTCCTGGAACACGCCGAGGCGCTGATGGCCGACGCGGTGCACGCGCAGCACACGTACTTCACCACGTGCGGCAGCTCCCTGTCCGTCAAGGCGGCGATGCTGGCCGTCGCGGGGCCGCACGAGAAGCTGCTCTTGGGCCGGGACGCGCACAAATCGGTCGTGTCGGGTCTCGTTCTGTCCGGTATCGAACCGGTCTGGGTCGAGCCGCAGTGGGACGCCGAACGGCATCTGGCCCACCCGCCGTCCGCGGAGGCGTTCGCCAGGGCCTTCGAGGCCCATCCCGACGCCAAGGGGGCCCTGGTCACCAGCCCGACGCCGTACGGCAGTTGCGCGGACCTGGCGGCGATCGCCGAGGTCTGCCACGGCCGCTCGCGCCCGCTGATCGTCGACGAGGCGTGGGGCGCGCATCTGCCGTTCCATCCCGATCTTCCGTCCTGGGCGATGGACGCGGGAGCCGACATCTGCGTGACCAGCATCCACAAGATGGGCAGCGGCCTGGAGCAGGGATCCGTCTTCCACCAGCAGGGCGATCTCGTCCCGGCTCAGCTGTTGCAGATGCGGGCCGACCTGCTGGGCACCACCAGCCCGTCGGTGCTGATCTTCGCCGGTATGGACGGCTGGCGCCGGCAGATGGCCCTGCGCGGCAAGGAGATCATGGGGGACGCGCTCGATCTCGCGGCCGAAGTGCGGGCCGCCATAGAGCAGATCGACGGGATGCACGTCAATGACCGGGACGACTTCTGCGGTGCCGGACTCGCCGCCGACTTCGACCCGCTGCCCGTGGTCATCGACCTCGACGGCCTCGGCATCTGCGGGTACCAGGCCGCGGACTGGCTGCGGGAACACCGGAACGTGGACGCCCACCTGAACGACCACCGCCGCATCGGCACCCAGCTCACCCATGGCGACGACCACGAGACGACCGGCGAACTGCTCGCCGCGCTCAAGGCCCTCGCCCAGGCGGCGCCCGAGCTGCGCCCGGCACCACGGATCGAGGTGCCGCCGCCGGCCGAGCTGCGGATGGAACAGGCCGACACACCGCGGGACGCGTTCTTCGCCTCCACCGAGGACGTCCCGGTGGACAAGGCCGCCGGACGCGTCGCCGCCGAGATGATCACCCCGTATCCGCCCGGGATCCCGGTCGTCCTCCCCGGCGAGCGGCTGACCGAACCGGTCCTGCGTTACCTCGTCACCGGCCTGGCCGCGGGCATGAACCTCCCCGACGCGAGCGACTCCCGACTGGAGCGGATCAGGGTCGTCGCCGGGAACGGCCGGTGATGGCGAACGGCCGCTCGAACCTCGCAGTGCGTGAAACCGGTCACTTACCCCGGTCTCGGTTACGCGGAATCCCCGAAGATGGTTTACGGTTCATCCATAAGTGGTCACGGGGTAGACCGCATCCGTCCCCCGTGCACCACCACCTACAACCCTAGCTGGCCTCCCCCGTCCAGCCAGGGCTTTTTCATGCCCTCGGCGACCCACCGACCGGGAGTCCCGGCCGAAACCACGCTCCGCCGAGGTGCTCACCGCGCCCGCAGCGGCTGAAATGGACGCAGGCAAGCACCGGAAGCTCGGTCCTCGCGAGGAGCCCCGTGTCATGACCAAAGCGATCAAACTGCTCACCGCCCTTCCCCCACCCAGCGTGAGCGTCTGATGTCGCTCGCCCGGGAGGTCGCCTTCCCGGAGGACGCCCGCATCTTCGAGGCGGGCGGCACGGCCGACCGCTTCTGGGTCATCCGCTCGGGCGCCGTCTCCCTCGACCAGCGCGTGACGTCGATCCAGCGGGTCACCGTGGCCAGCCTCGGCGCGGGCGACCTGCTCGGCTGGTCCTGGTTGTTCCCGCCGTACCAGTGGGACTTCGGCGCGGAGGCCTTCAGCCCGGTGCGCGCCTACGAGTTCGACGCGGCGGCGGTACGCCGGCTGTGCGAGGAGGATCCGGCGCTCGGGCTGTCGCTGGTGCGGCACGTCGCCGAAATCCTCGCGCACCGGCTGGAGATGACCCGGGGCAAGCTGATGGAGCAGTACGGGCAGCACCGGCGCAGCGTGCTCTGAGCGCCGGACGGGGTTCGCTCTGCCGTGTCGGACGTGGGGCGCTCTGCCGCGTCAGACGCGGTAGCGGCGCAGGGCCGGCACCGCGGCTGCCAGGCCCAGTATGAGGACGACGACCAGCAGCCCGCCGCCCACGGTTGCCGTCCGTGCGCCGAAGGCCGAGCCCGCCGTGCCGTGCAGGACGTCGGCGAGGCGTGGGCCGCCCGCGACGACGACCGTGAACACGCCCTGCATCCGGCCGCGCATCTCGTCACTGGCCGCGGACAGCAGGATCGCCCCACGGAACACCATGGAGACCATGTCGGCGACCCCGGCGAGAGCCAGGAACACCACCGCGAGCCACAGGCTGCCGCTCAGCCCGAAACCGGTGATGGCCACGCCCCAGGCGACGACCGCGCCGATCACCATCCAGCCGTGCCGGCGGGCCCGGGAGAACGTGCCGGAGAACAGCCCGCCGGCCACCGCGCCGATCGGGATCGCCGCGAACAGCAGTCCCAGGGCGAGCCCTTCGCCGTACGACCCGTAGGTCTCGCTCGCGAGTTGCGGGAAGAGGGCGCGGGGCATGCCGAAGACCATCGCGATGACGTCGGCCAGGAAGGACAGCAACAGCACCTTGTGCAGGGCGATGTAGCGGAACCCCTCCGCGATCTCGCGCACGCCTGCACGTCGCTTCGTCATGGCGTCCGGGCTCGTCAGGGGCGGCAGCGCGGGCAGCCGTACGACCGCCCAGACGGTGACGCACAGGGCGAGCGCGTCGATGAGGTACAGCTCGGCCAGGCCGATGACCGGGATGAGTACGCCGGCCAGCAAGGGGCCGACCACCTGGCCGGTCTGCATGACGGTGGAGCCGAGGGCGTTCGCGGCGGGCAGTTCGCCGGCCGGGACGAGGCGGGCGATGGAGGCGTTGCGGGCCGGGGCGTTCAGGCCCCAGAACGCCTGCTGCACGGCGAGCAGCACCATCAGCGCGGCCACCGAGTCGAGGCCGGTGACGGCCTGGAGCCAGAACAGCACCGAGGTGACCGCGATGCCGCTGTTGGTGATCAGCAGCAGCTTGCGCCGGTCCATGGTGTCGGCGATCGCCCCGCCCCACAGCGCGAACACCGCCAGCGGCAGCAGTCCGGCGAGGCTCGCGGCGCCGACCCAGGCCGAGGAACCGGTGATGTCGTAGATCTGCTTGGGCACGGCGACCGCGGTGAGCTGGCTGCCGACGGCTGTGACGACGGTCGAGGACCACAGGCGGCGGTAGGCCGGGCGGCGCAGGGGCCGGGTGTCCATGGCCCACCGGCGCCAGCCGCGCCGGGCGGGTGCCGGCGCCTCGCGGGTCGACGCCGGCTGATCTTCGGTGCTGCTCTCGCTCGTGTCCACGCGCTTCCTGGTTGCTCGTTACACCTATCCGAACCAGGGTTCACTATGGCACCAGGCGTCACGCATGCGGGATGCGATATCTCAGCTTCCGGACATGGCCAGGTTTCCGGACACGGTCAGGCTTTGGGGCATGCTCAGGCCCCGGCGATGAGCATGACGCCGAGCACGATCATCGTCGCGGCGACCAGTCCGTCCAGGACGCGCCAGGCCTTGGGCTTGGAGAGGTGACGGCTCAGCAGCCGCGCCCCGAAGCCCAGTGCGGCGAACCAGCACAGGCTGGCGAGTGCGGCACCGAGACCGAACGTCCAGCGCAGCGGGCCGCGGTCGGCGGCAACCGTGCCGAGCAGGAAGACGGTGTCGAGGTAGACGTGCGGGTTGAGCCAGGTCATCGCGAGGCACGTCAGCACGGCCCGCCGCCTCGACCCCGCCGCCTCGCCCTCCGTCAGCAGAGCACCGGCCGGCCTGAAGACGCGGCGGGCGGCGAGAGCGCCGTAGCAGAGCAGGAACACCCCGCCGACCCAGGCGACCGCCGTCAGCACCCCCGGCCAGGCCACGACCACCGCGCCGACGCCGGCCACGCCCAGGGCGATGAGGAGCGCGTCGGACAGGGCGCAGATGCCGACGACGGCGAGGACCGCGTCCCGGCGGATCCCCTGACGCAGGACGAAGGCGTTCTGGGCGCCGATGGCGACGATGAGGGAGAGGCCGGTGCCGAATCCGGCGGCCGCGGTGGTCAGGGCGTTTGTCATGCCTTTCACGCTAGGTAACTGATCTCCTCGCGTACAGCTAAAGATTCTTAGGTATCTTTAGCTGTTGTGAAGACCGAGCTGACCGAGCTTCCCCTCGACCAGGTGCGCACCCTGCTCGCGGTGGTGGACGAGGGCACATTCGACGCGGCCGCCGCCGCGCTCCATGTGACGCCGTCGGCGGTGAGTCAGCGGGTGAAGGCCCTGGAGCAGCGCACGGGGCGGGTGCTGCTGGTGCGGACGAAGCCGGTGCGGCCGACCGAGTCGGGCGAGGTCGTCGTGCGGTTCGCCCGCCAGCTGGCGCGGCTGGAGCGTGATGCACGGGCGGAGCTGGGCATGAGCGGGGCCGGGGACGCCACGCGGGTGTCGATCGCGGTCAACGCCGACTCGCTGGCGACCTGGTTCCTGACGGCGCTCACGCGCGTGCCGGAGGAGCCACGGCTCTGCTTCGAGCTGCGGCGGGAGGACGAGAGCCGTACGGCGACGCTGCTGCGGGAGGGCCGGGTGATGGCCGCGGTGACCTCGTCGCCCGACCCGGTGGCGGGTTGTTCGGTACGCCCCTTGGGCCTGATGCGCTATCTCGCCGCGGCGAGCCCGGAGTTCGCCGAGCGGCATCTCGGCGGCTCGCTGGGGGACGCACTGGGGCGGGCGCCGGTGATGACCTTCGACCGGAGCGACGACCTCCAGGACGCGTTCGTCCGCAGGCTGCGGCGCACCCGCACCGGCGCGAGCGCCGTACGACACCACGTCCCCACCTCGGAGGGTTTCCTGTCGGCCGTGACCGCAGGACTGGGCTGGGGCATGGTCCCGGAGGTGCAAGCCGCACCGCTCCTGAAGGACGGCCGCCTCGTGCAGTTGGCCCCGGATCGACCGCTCGACGTCCCGTTGTACTGGCAGCAGTGGAAGCTGGACTCACCGGCGCTGGCCGCGGTGACGGATGCGGTGGCAGCCACGGCGGCGGAGGCGCTGCGCGGCTGAGCAGTTCCCCTGTCGGTGCCACGGTGTGCCGTCGTTGGTCTGCCGCGCCGTCGTGGCTGGTCGCGCAGTTCCCCGCGCCCCTTCAAGGGCGCTGCCGCACCGCCAATTGGACCGCCACGCTGTCCAGCAACATCTCCAGGGCCGTCGGATACGCGCTGGTCACCATCCGAGTCGCCAGCAGCGGAGCCGCCTCGGCGATGCGGGGATGGGTCGCACGGGGCAGTCGCGCATAGGTCGACCGCCACATGTCCTCGTCGGCCCGGAGCGACGCACGCGGCAGCGCCAACGCCGCGGCGTCGAGCGCGGCGAAGGCCAGCGTCTGGTCGATGAAGGCGTGGTAGATGCGCACGGTGTCCGGCAGCGAGAATCCTGCCGTGCGCAGGATGTCCAGCACGGCCTCGTCGGCGGCGAGTTCGTTGGCCCGGCCGGTCACGCGGCTCGTCGTCAGCACGGCGGCCTGCGGATGGGCGACGTACGCGCCGTGGATGCGCAGCCCGACGGCGCGCAGATCGGCCCGCCACTCCCCCGTCGGCTCCCAGCCCCGCAGGGCCTCGCCGATGAGGGCGTCGCCGATGGCGAGGGTCAGGTCGTCCATGCCGCGGAAGTAGCGGTAGAGGGTGCTCGGGTCGGCGTCGAGGGCGAGGCCGAGGCGGCGGGCGGTGAGACCGGCGCTGCCGTGTTCGCGCAGCATGCGCAGGGCCGTCTCGACGATCAGCCGCTCCGACAGCACGGTGCCGCTCTTCGTGGGACGGCGTCGACGCCGCTTCTCCTCCGGAACGACCGGTTTCGGCATCATGACCTCCGAGCCTTATGCCAACGCCATTGACCTTACGTGAGGGCGCGGCGTTGTATCTCCGGCGGGGCCCCACCACGTCGTAGACCTTCAGTCGAGGGAGTCTTGTCATGCGTGTCCTGCTTGTGGGAGCCGGCGGAGTGGGTACCGCCGTCACCCGGATCGCGGCCCGGCGTCCGTTCTTCACGGCGATGGTGGTCGCCGACTACGACCTCGCGCGGGCCGAGGCGGCCGTGGCGGCCCTCAGCGGGGACGCCCGCTTCCGGGCCGAGCGCGTCGACGCCGGCGACGAGGCGGCGGTGGCCGCGCTGCTGGAGCGGCACGCCTGCGACGTGCTCCTCAACGCCACCGACCCGCGGTTCGTGATGCCGCTTTTCCGGGCCGCGCGCACGGCCGGGGCCACGTATGTCGACATGGCGATGTCGCTGTCGCGGCCGCATGCGGAGCGGCCGTACCAGGAGTGCGGGGTAAAGCTGGGCGACGCCCAGTTCGCGGAGGCGGCCGACTGGGAGAAGGCGGGGGCGCTGGCCCTCGTCGGCATGGGCGTGGAGCCGGGCCTGTCGGACGTGTTCGCCCGGCACGCGGCCGACGAACTCTTCGACGAGATCGAGGAGATCGGCGTCCGCGACGGCGCGAACCTGACCGTCGACGGCTACGACTTCGCGCCGTCGTTCAGCATCTGGACCACGATCGAGGAGTGCCTCAATCCGCCTGTGGTCTACGAGGCCGGGCGCGGCTGGTTCACCACCGAGCCCTTCAGCGAGCCCGAGGTGTTCGACTTCCCCGAGGGCATCGGCCCGGTCGAGTGCGTGAACGTGGAGCACGAGGAGGTGCTCCTGGTCCCGCGCTGGGTCGACGCGCGCCGGGTCACCTTCAAGTACGGCCTGGGCGAGGAGTTCGTCCGGACGCTGAAGACGTTGCACCTGCTGGGCCTGGACCGCACCGAGCCGGTCACGGTGCCGAGCCCGGCGGGACCGGTCCAGGTGTCTCCTCGGGATGTGGTCGCCGCGTGTCTGCCGGATCCGGCGACGCTGGGCGAGCGGATGCACGGCAAGACCTGCGCGGGCACGTGGGTGCGGGGCGTGAAGGACGGCGCGCCGCGCGAGGTGTACCTGTACCACGTGGTCGACAACCAGTGGTCCATGGCGGAGTACGGCTGCCAGGCGGTGGTGTGGCAGACGGCGGTCAACCCGGTTGTCGCGCTCGAACTCCTCGCCACGGGCGCCTGGTCGGGCGCGGGCGTGCTCGGCCCGGAGGCGTTCCCGGCCCGCCCGTTCCTGGATCTGCTGACCGCGTACGGCTCTCCGTGGGGCATGCGCGAACAGTGACCGAATTCGCCGGGACCCATGGGGGTTTCACTTGCGCATCGACAGGCGACTCGAAAACGAGTAATGCATCCACCGAGGGCACGTACGACGATCGCAGGTGACTTTGATGGACGACTGGCGAGACTACGCCGCCTGCCGCCATGAGGACCCCGACCTCTTCTATCCGATCGGCACGTCCGGACCGACCGTGTTGCAGACGGAACAGGCGAAGGCCGTCTGCCGGCGCTGCTCGGTCCGGGAACAGTGCCTGCGCTGGGCGCTCGACCAAAAGCAGTTCATCGGGATCTGGGGCGGCACGAGCGAGGACGAGCGACGTGCGCTGCGGCAGCGGGCCGGATAACCGGCGGATCGAGGCACACGTCATCGGATCCGCTCGGATCAGTCGGGCGCCGCGGCCGCCGGCAACCGCAGGGTGAACACGGAGCCGGTACCGGGCTCGCTCGCCGCGTCGACCGTACCGCCGTGCGCGGCGACCAGGTGCCGGACGATCGGCAGGCCCAGCCCGCTGCCTCCGGTACGCCGGCTGCGGGACTTCTCCGCACGCCAGAACCGGTCGAAGACGTGCGGCAGGTCCTCGGGATCGATACCGGTCCCCGTGTCGGTGACGTCGAGGACGATGTCGTCGCCGTCACGCCGGGCGGCGAGCGTGACGGTGCCGCCGGCCGGTGTGTGGCGCAGGGCGTTGGAGACGAGGTTGCCGAGTGCCTGGCGCATGCGGACGGGGTCGGCGTCCAGCCAGGGGGTGCCGTCCGCGGCCGTGCGCAGGGTGACGCCCGCCGTGTCGGCGGCGACGCGGTGGGCGGCGGCGACCTGGTCGACGAGTTCGTCGGCCCGGACCGGCTCGCGGTGCAGGCGCAGGGCCCCGGCGTCGGCGGCGGCGAGGTCCTGGAGGTCGTCGATGACGCGCTGAAGGACGAGCGCCTCCTCGTGCAGGGAGGCCAGCAGGGCGGGAGCGGGATCGACGACGCCGTCGCGGGTGACTTCCAGCCAGCCGCGGATGTTGGTGAGCGGGCTGCGCAGTTCGTGCGCGATGTCGCTCACCATGGCCTTGCGCTGGGCCTCCAACCGCTCGCGCCGCTCGGTGAGTTCGTTGAACGCCGCGGCGAGGATGCCGGTCTCGTCGCGGGTGGTGACGGGGACGCGCACATGCAGCTCGGGCGGCTGCTGGGCCGCCTCGGTCAGCGCCCGCAGCGGCCGGACGAGCCGGGTGGCGACCACGGCGGTCACGGCCACCGTGACGGCCAGAACGAGGCCGGCGGCCCCGACGACCTTGGCCTTGTTGGCCGGGGACATGTCGAACCGGACGGCGGCGGTGTCCCCGACCCCCAGAAAGAGTTCGGCCACGGGGGCGACATAAGGGTCGAGTTGGGCGCGGCGCGCGGCGTCGACACAGCTCTCCGCCTCGCGTACGGAGCCGCTGTCGCCCGGTCTGGACTTGCCCATGAGGTACCGGGTGCCGAGGCGCTGCTCGGTCACGTCGACCGTGACGAAGGGCGTCGCGCCGGTGCTCAGGCCGTGCCGGTCCAGGCAGGCACGGGAGCGCTCGGCCAGTTCGGCCAGGGCCTTCTCCTCGGTGGGGGTCGGGGTGTTCAGGAGCCCGTCGGCGCACTCGTCGGGCACCTGCCCCGCCGAAACGGGGCCGTCGTGGTCCGTGACGACGGGGCGGCCGCTCGGAGTCTGGACGACGTCGGCCTCGTAGCCGTTGCGGGCGAAGCACTTCTGCCGGATCAGGGCGAGCTTGTCGAGTCGGGCCCGCTCCGTGTCCGTCACCCGGTACGGGCCGACCACGCGCGGATCGATGCCGCTGCGCTGTGCCCCCCGTTCGGTGTAGGTGTCGGTGCGAAGGGGGTCCACGGTGGCGGCGGCGCGCGGCGGCAGGGCGGTGCCGGGCGGCGCGGAGTCGGCGAGGGGCCTGCGGTCGGGGGTCGTCAGGGCGATACGGCGCCCGGTCCGCTCGGACAGCGCACGGACGGTCTCCTCGACTCCCGTCCAGTCGGAGTGGGTCGCGGCGTAGCCGCTGAGCCGGGCGAGGACGTCCATGTCCTCCGCGAGAACCTGCCCCTGTTCCTCCCGCAGCGCCCGGGTGGTGGTCTCCACGGCCAGCCAGGCCGTCGCCGCCACCGAGCACACGGCGATCAGCACCGTCGCGATCAGCAGCCGGACCAGGAGGCGCTTGCGCAGCGGGATGCGCCGGCTCATCCGCGGCCGCCGCTGAGCTTGTAGCCGACGCCGAACACGGTCAGCAGTCGCACGGGCCTGCGCGGGTCGGCCTCGATCTTCTTGCGCAGGTTCATGATGTGGACGTCGACGGCCCGTTCGGTGGAGGCCCGGTCGGTGCCCCGGGTGCACTCCAGCAACTGCCGCCGGGAGAAGACCCGTTCGGGTTCGGCGGCCATGGCCAGGAGGATCTCGAACTCGGCCGGTGTGCACTCCACGGGCGCCCCGTCGCACCGCACCTCGTGCCGCACGGGATCGACGGCGATCCCGGCGGCGCGTACGACGGGACCCTCCCGCCGGTCGGCGGCGCGCGCGCTGCGCCGCAGCACCGTGCGGATGCGGGCCATCAGCTCGCGCGGGCTGTACGGCTTGGTCATGTAGTCGTCGGCGCCGAGTTCGAGGCCGAGCAGGACGTCGTCCTCCGTCGACCGGGCCGTCAGCATCAGCACGGGGATGTCCGGATTCTCGGGGTTCCGGCGCAGCACCCGGCACACCCCGAAGCCGTCGATCACCGGCAGCATCAGGTCCAGCACGACGAGGTCGGGCCGCTGCCGCCGGACCGCGTCGAGGGCGGCCGACCCGTCGTGGACGACGGTGGCGGTGTGGCCCTCCGACAGCAGGGAGCGGCGTATGAGTTCGGCCTGCATCTCGTCGTCCTCGGCGACCAGCACATGTGCGCACACGCGGCGGATCCTAAGCGGTCGGGGAGGTCAGCGGGCCAGTGACTTGGCGTCGCCCATGACGACGACGGGATGCCGGCCGGGGTCCAGCGCCAGCAGAAGCTCCTTCATGTGCTCGCGCGCGATGCTGACGCAGCCCTGGGTCGGCCCGTCGTGGTCGACGTGCAGCCATATGCCGCCGCCGCGTCCGGCGCCGAGCGGGCGGGTCCAGTCGAGGGGCGTGGTGCCGGGCTTGCGGTTGTAGTTGATGGCGATCACGTAGTCGAAGGAGCCCGCGAGGGGCTCGCCCTCGAAGCCGGTGCCGGTGGCGGTGAACCCGGAGCCGTGGTCGTACGGCAGCTTCGTGCCGGGGTCACGGAGCAGGCCTCCGGCGTCGGTGAGGGTGAAGACCCCGATGGGTGAGCGCAGATCGCCGGCGCGGTGGTGGTCGGTCCAGCCGCGCAGGGCGTTGTGGGCGGGCCAGCTGTCGCCGGCCTCCCAGCCGATGTCGCTGCGCTCGTACAGGACGACGGTGGACTGTGCGGAGTTCCTGCCGCGCCCGGTCACGACGACGGCCTGGCGTGCCTCGGAGGGCACCTGCGCCCACGTCTTGGGCCCGAGACCGGGCAGTTGCTGCGGGGCCACTTCAAGGGCGACGTCCGGCAGCGGTGTGCTGGTCGAGGGCCGGGTGACACCGGGCTCGTGGTCCGGTGTCACCACGGCACCGCCGCCGCAGCCGGTGAGCAGCAGGGAGGCGGCGAGCAGTGCGACACGGGGCTTGTGCGTGATCATGCGTCGACCTTGGCCGACACTTGTGAGGAACTCGTCAGGTCCACGAGAAAGGCCCGGCCATGAGCGTTCGCATCCGGCGCGTCTATGAAGCACCCGAACCCGAGGACGGCGTGCGCGTCTTGGTCGACCGGCTGTGGCCGCGCGGTCTGTCGAAGGACGCGGCGCACGTGGACGAGTGGCCCAAGGGGCTCACCCCGTCCACCGAGCTGCGGCGCTGGTACCACGCGGGCGAGAGGTCGTACGAGGATTTCGCGCGCCGCTACGAGGCCGAGCTGGCCGCTCCCGAGGCGGCAGAACTCCTCGATCAGGTGCGGGAGTTGACGAGGAAGGGCGACGTGACGCTGCTGACCGCGTCGAAGTCGCCCGAGCAGAGCCACGCCGCCGTACTGGCCCGCCTCCTCGAAGCCTGAGGAGACGGGCCGTACGCCGCCGTCAGGCCGTCTGCCGCGCCGCGGCCCGGCCCGCCGCCCTCCCCGAGAAGAGGCAGCCGCCGAGGAAGGTGCCCTCCAGGGCGTTGTAGCCGTGGACGCCGCCACCGCCGAAGCCGGCGACCTCGCCGGCCGCGTAGAGACCGTCGATGGGCGTCCCGTCGGCTGCGAGCGCGCGGGAGTCGAGGTCGGTCTGGATGCCGCCGAGGGTCTTGCGGGTGAGGACGTGCAGCTTGACGCCGATCAGGGGGCCGGCCGCCGGGTCGAGGATGCGGTGCGGGGTGGCGACGCGGCCGAGGCGGTCGCCGATGTAGCGGCGGGCGTTGCGGATGCCCTGCACCTGGGCGTCCTTGCTGTACGGGTTGGCGATCTGCAGGTCGCGGGCCTCGATCTGGCGCCGGATGCCGTCCGCGTCGAGGAGCGGCTTGTCCGTCAACTGGTTCATCTTCTCGACCAGTTGCTCAAGGGCCGAAGCGGTCACGAAGTCCGCGCCGTTGCGCACGAACGCCGCCACCGGTCCCGGGGCGCCCTTGCCGAGCACCCGCTCCTTCAGGAAGCCCGCCCGGTCCTTGGCGGTGATGTCGGGGTTCTGCTCGGAGCCCGACAGCGCGAACTCCTTCTCGATGATCTTCTGGCTGAGGATGAACCAGGAGTGGTCGTACCCGGCGATGTCCTCGGTCGTGCGCAGGTACTTGAGGGTGCTGAGGGTGTCGTAGCCCGGCAGGCACGGGTCGGGCAGGCGGCGGCCGAGGGCGTCGAACCACATCGAGGACGGTCCGGGCAGGATGCGGATGCCGTGGCCGGGCCAGATCGGGTCCCAGTTCTGCAGGCCCTCGGTGTAGTGCCACATACGGTCGCGGTTGACCAGCCGTATACCCGCCTCCGCGCTGATGTCGAGCATCCGGCCGTCGACGTAGGCCGGGACGCCGGTGACCATCTCGGTGGGCGGTGTGCCGAGGCGCTCGGGCCAGTAGCGGCGGACGATCTCGTGGTTGGCGCCGATGCCTCCGGTGGTGACGACGACGGCCTGGGCGGTCAGCTCGAACTCTCCGGCACGGTCGCGGTTGGAGGCGACACCGCGCGGCGAGTTGTCCTCGGCCAGGACCGTGCCGCGCACGCCGCGCGCCGCGCCCTCCTCGATGACCAGCTCGTCGACCTGGTGCCGGTGGTAGAAGGTGAGCAGCCCGTCACTCGCGGCCTGCTTGGCGTACCGGACGAACGGCTCCACGACACCCGTGCCGGTGCCCCACGCGATGTGGAACCGGGGTACCGAGTTGCCGTGGCCGTCGGCGCGCAGGTCGCCGCGCTCCGCCCAGCCCACCGTGGGCAGGAACTTGATGCCGTGCCCGTCCAGCCAGACCCGCTTCTCCCCGGCCGCGAACTCGACGTACGCGCGCGCCCAGCGCACCGCCCAGGAGTCCTCGTCGTCCGTCCGGTCGAACCGGGCGCTGCCCTGCCAGTCGTTCCAGGCCAGCTCGAAGGAGTCCTTGATGCCCAGGCGGCGCTGCTCCGGGGAGTCGACGAGGAACAGCCCGCCGAAGGACCAGAAGGCCTGCCCGCCGAGGTTGGCGGCGTTCTCCTGGTCGACCAGCGCGACCCTGCGGCCCCGGCTGGTCAGTTCGTGCGCGGCGACCAGGCCCGCGAGTCCCGCTCCGACGACGATGACGTCGGCATCCATGGCGACCGTCCCTTCCTCATACGGTGGTGGCGCTATCCGGTGATGTCGCTGCCGTCGGTGAGCAGCGCGGTGAGCAGTTGTTTCAGCCAGGCGCGGGCGTGCTCGACGTCCCTGTCCAGCAGCAGTTGGGTGGTGACTCCGTCGTACGCGGCGACCACCGCGTGGGCGGCGCCGTCGATGTCGCCGAGCACGGCGGGCAGTGCGGTGTGGCCCCGCGCGCGGGCGAGCCGGTCGGCGATCGCCCCGCGCAGCCGCGCGCGGTGTTCGAGGAGGGTCCGGGCGACGGCCGGCTCACGCGCGGCATGCACCAGGAAGTCCGTCTTCACCAGCAGCCAGTCGCGGTCCAGGAGCAGCACGTCGGTCACCCGGTCCACGGCGGCGGGCACGTCCAGGTCCGGCCCGTCGAGGGCGAGCGCACCGGACACCTGCTCCGCGATCAGGTCCGCGCGCTGCTGGTAGAGGGCGAAGAACAGCTCGTCCAGGCTGTCGAAGTTGGAGTAGAAGGCGCCCCTGCTGTAGCCGGCGGCCTCGCAGACCTCCTCGATGGAGACGCGGCCGAACCCCTTGGCGGCGAACACCGCGAACGCGGCGTCGAGGAGATTGGCCCGCGTACGGACGCGGCGCTTGGTGACGCGCCTGGTCGTTTCCTGTACCGGCATGTCCGCACCCCCATTCGATACAGGAATGTATCCGATACATGAGCGTATCCAAAGGGGAGGCCGAGAATCCGAGGAGCCAGGAACTTAATGGGAACAGATATTCGATTCGGGGGTACGCTGGGAGCATGGCCACGCACCTCCAGGGCTCCCTCTTCGACCAGACCGACGAGCTGCGGCTCGCATCCCTCACCGGGATCCGCCGTACCCCGCTCGCCCATGGCGCCTGGATCGACGTCCTGCCCGGCTGGCTCACCGGGGCCGACGCCTTGTTCGAGCACCTGGCCGGCGAGGTGCCCTGGCGTGCGGAGCGGCGCAAGATGTACGACAACGTGGTCGACGTGCCTCGGCTGCTCGCCTTCTACGGCGCGGACGACGTGCTCCCGCATCCCGTCCTCGCGGAGGCCCGCGACGCGCTGTCGGCGCACTACGCCGAGGAGCTGGGGGAGCCGTTTACCACGGCGGGGCTCTGCTACTACCGCGACGGCCGGGACAGCGTCGCCTGGCACGGGGACCGGATCGGGCGGGGCGCGCGCGAGGACACGATGGTGGCGATCCTCTCCGTGGGCGCGCCCCGGGATCTGCTGCTGCGTCCCATACGGGGCGGCGGCGAGACGGTGCGCCGTCCGCTGGGGCACGGCGACCTCATCGTGATGGGCGGTTCCTGCCAGCGGACCTGGGAGCACTCGGTACCGAAGACCACGCGCGCCGCGGGACCGCGCATCAGCATCCAGTTCCGCCCGCACGGCGTGCACTGAGGCGGAGAGGCGGCCGCTTCGGGTGCGCGCGGGGGCTGCCTCCGGCGGACGGTGCCGGAGGCAGCCCTTCCTCTGGGCGAAGCCCTGTCGTGCCCCCACACTGGGGCGGATGAGCGCGGAAACCCGGGCACCGGCCACGGCTCCCCGGCGCGGCGAGTTGGACGCGCTGCGGGTCTTCGTCGTTCTCGCGCTGGTCTTCTTCCACTCCGGCCTCGTCTTCTCGCCGGACGACGACTTCTACGTCAAGAACCCGCAGACGACCGATGCCGTGACCGTGCTCGCCGGATTCGGGGTGGTGTGGGCGATGCCCATGCTGTTCCTCGTCGCCGGGCTCGGCTCCCGCTACTCGATCCGGCGCCGCGGACCTGCCCGCTTCACGGGTGAGCGCTTGGTGCGCCTGGGTGTTCCGCTGGCCTTCGCGACGCTCGTCCTGTGCCCGCTCCCCCAGTGGCTGCGGCTGCGGGCCGCCGACCCGGGCTACGACGAGCCGTACGTTCGTTTCTGGCCCCGCTTCCTCACGGTCCGCCTGGATGCGGCCGACTTCCCCTTCGTCCTCGAAGGGGAGCACTTCGAGACCGGCCATCTGTGGTTCGTCGTCCTCCTCCTCGTCTTCAGCCTGCTGCTCGCCCCGGTCGCGGCGCCGCTCGCGGCCCGGTCGGAGCGCGTGGCCCAGGCGGTGGGCCGGCGCCCGGCCCTGCTTCTCCTGCCCGCCCTGCCGCTGGCCGCGATCAATGCGTTCCTGGGCATGGAGGAGGGCTTCGCGGGCTGGAACCGCTGGGCCTACCTGGTGTTCTTCCTCTTCGGTTACGCCCTCGCCGACGACGGTCACGTCCGTGCCACGCTGCGCCGACTCGCCGTGCCGGTGGGCCTGTTCGGGCTGCTCCTGTTCGCGGGGACCGCGCCCGGATTCCTCTCTCTTGACGACCCGTTCACCGAGTGGAGCCCGTTCGCGCTGGTGACCCGGGCGGTGTTCGGGGCGGCGGGCTGGTGCTGGGTGGTGGCGATCCTCGGGCTGCTGGACCGGCGGCGCGAGGCCCGGCCTCCCTCGCGACCGATGCTGTATCTCGGGCTCGCCGCCCTGCCGTTGTACGTGCTGCACCAGCCGGTCGTGGTCGCCCTGGCGTACGGCGTGGTGGGCTGGTCCGCGCCGATCGTGATCAAGTACGTGGTGATCGTGACGGGTTCGCTCACGGTGATCTTCGTGGTGTACGAGGCCGTGGTGCGCAGAACGCGACTGACGCGGTTCCTGTTCGGGATGCGTCCCGACCCGGCGGTCACACCGCCCTCCTGATCTGCTTTGCTGTGTCCGTCGGGCACGGACCTCACCACGCGGGACGATCATGCGGGCAGATGTGCAGCAAGTCGCGGACGGCACCTACCTGGTGCACGGCAGCAACACGAACTGGGTGATCCTGACCGAGGGGGACGAGGTCACGCTGATCGACACCGGCTATCCCGGGGACCGGGCGACGCTCCTCGCCTCGCTCGCGGAGGTGGGCGGTTCACCGGAGGCGGTCAGGGCCGTACTGATCACGCATGCGCACACGGACCACCTGGGCAACGCCGAGTACCTGCGCACCACCTACGGCACGCCCATATACCTCCACGAGGCCGAAGTGCCGCACGCCCGGCGGGAGTTCCTGCACCAGGTGACCGTGGGGACGGTCCTCAGGAACGGCTGGCGGCCGGGCGTCCTGCCCTGGGCGGTCCACGCGATCCGCTCCGGCGGCACCGCGCACGTTCCCGTCACCGCCCCCGAGCCGTTCCCGTCGGAGGGGCCACTCGACCTGCCGGGCCGCCCCGTCCCGGTGCACACGCCCGGACACACCGACGGCCACTGCGCCTACCACCTGCCGGACACCGGCGTGGTGATCGCGGGCGACGCCCTGGTCAGCGGGCACCCCACCTCGCGGATCAAGGGGCCGCAGCTGCTGCCGGACATGTTCCACCGCGAGCGGACCCAGGCCGTGGCCACGCTGGACCTGTTCGAAGGCCTCAAGGGCGACGTCCTGCTGCCCGGGCACGGGCCGCTGCACCGGGGCTCGGTGCGAGAAGCTGCTCTTCAGGCCCGGGAGCGCGCACTCTAGGGTGAGGTGACGATCACCGGCGAGGCAAGGACGAACGGCCCATGGCACTGCAGATCAGCGCGACGAATCCGGAGCACCCCGCGCTTTTGCTGGAATTGCCCTGGCAGCTGCCTCTGGAAGAGTGGCCGGAGGACGTCCTCGTCCCGCTGCCGCGCGGTATCTCACGGCACGTGGTGCGCTACGCCCGGGCCGGCACCGAGGTGATCGCCGTCAAGGAGCTCGCCGAGCGGCCGGCACTGCGCGAGTACGAGCTGCTGCGCGACCTGGACCGCATCGGCATCCCCGCGGTGGACCCACTGGCCGTGGTCACCGGCCGCACCGACGCCGACGGCGGCTCGCTGGAGTCGGTCCTGGTCACCCGGCATCTGGGCGGCTCGATGCCGTACCGCTCGATGTTCGAGACGACCATGCGCCCGGCGACCATGCACCGCCTCATGGACGCGCTGGCCGTGCTGCTGGTCCGCCTCCACCTCGCCGGGTTCGCGTGGGGCGACTGCTCGCTGTCCAACACGCTGTTCCGGCGTGACGCGGGCGCCTACGCCGCGTATCTGGTGGACGCCGAGACGGGCGATCTGCACCCCCAGCTCAGCACCGGCCAGCGCGACTACGACCTGGAGCTCGCCCGGGTCAACATCAGCGGCGAGCTGCTGGACCTGGAGGCGTCCGGGGCGCTGCACCCGTCGGTGGACCCGATCGAGTTCGGCATGGAGATCTGCGCGCGCTACGGCAGCCTGTGGGAGGAACTGACCCGCACCTCGGTGTACCCGGCGGGCAAGTACCACTACATAGAGCGCCGGATACGCCGCCTGAACGAGCTCGGTTTCGACGTGGCCGAGATGCAGATCGAGCACGCGGCCAACGGCGACACGGTCACCTTCGTGCCCAAGGTCGTCGACGCCGGCCACCACCAGCGTCAGCTGCTGCGCCTGACGGGCCTGGACACCGAGGAGAACCAGGCCCGCCGGCTCCTGAACGACCTGGAGAGCTGGATGGCCACCCAGGACGACTACGCCCCGGGCGACCCGCTCGGCGCCCGCCCCGAGGTGCTCGCCCACCGGTGGGTGCGCGACGTCTTCCGCCCCACCGTGCGGGCCGTACCGCTGGAGCTGCGCGGTTCCATGGACCCGGCCGAGATCTACCACGAGCTGCTCGAACACCGCTGGTACCTGTCCGAGCGGGCGCAGCACGACATCGGTCTGGACACGGTGGTCGAGGACTACATCAAGAACATCCTGCCCAAGGCGCGGGAGACGCTGCAGCCGACGACCTCCGACTGACTCGGTCGTCCGCGGTCATTCAGTCGTGCGGCACGACGGCCACCGGGCAGTCCGCGTGGTGCAGGACGCCGTGCGCCACCGAGCCGATGCGGGCGCCCACGGCCGTACGGCGGGCGCGGCGCCCGACCACCATCAGCTGGGCCCGCCCCGCGACCGACAGCAGCACCTGCCCGGCGCTGCCCATCTCGACGTGCTCGACGACATGGACGTCCGGGTAGCGGTCCCGCCACGGCTTCAGCGCCTCACCCAGGGACTTCTTCTCGTACGGCTCCAAGCCCCCGGCGTCGTCGAGGAGCTTCATGGAGCCCGGGCTGTAGGCGAACAGCGGCGGCAGGGTCCAGGCCCGTACCGCGCGCACGGTCGCCCCGCGCGCCGCCGCCGTCTCGAACGCGAACCGCAGCGCGGCGGCACTGTCGTCCGCATCGCCCTGCTGACCGACGACGATCTCGCGTCCGGCGGCCTCGGCGGACGCCTGGTCCCCTGCGCGTACGAGGACGACGGGCCGCGTGGCCCCGGCGATCACCTGCTGCCCGACGGAACCCAGCAGGAACCCGACGACCGCACCGTGGCCGCGCGAGCCCAGCACCAGCATCTCGGCGTCCGCCGCAGCGGCGACCAGCGTCTCGGCGGGCCCGCCGTCGAGGACGTCGGTGGTGACCTCGAGGCCCGGGTGCCGCTCGCGCACCGAACGGGCGGCCTCCGCCAGCCCCTCCCGCACCCACTGGGCCTGGGTGTCGGCGTCCTTGGCGTATCCTGCGTCGATCCCCTCGTGCGGCTGGAACCGCCAGGCGTGCACCACCCGCAGGGCGAGCCCCCGGCGCACCGCCTCCCGGGCGGCCCAGCCCAGCGCGGCGAGGCTCTCCTCCGAGCCGTCCACCCCTGCCGTGATCGGGCGCGTCATTCCGGCTGCCTCCTCATGTAATGGTCATGCCGTCGAGCCCAGTCTTCACCACAGTGCGGGCAGGGCAGGGCAGTGGGCGCAAGTGTGAGGGTGTGCGCGGCCGGTCCGGAGGCTCTCGGGCGGATCCCGAGGGCAACGGGTCCCGGGGTGCTCGGGGTGCGGCGCGGCTGAAAACCGCCGCCTCCTGCATACCTGAGCGAAGCGGGCGGATCGAACATACGATGGGCCGGAGTCGGCGCGGCGGTCGTGAGGACGCCGTGCCCTGGTTCCGATCCCGGGGTGGGAGACGTATGGCACAGGCCGCCGACGCAGCGCGGACCGTCATCCTGACCGTGGACGACGACCCGGGGGTCTCCCGGGCGGTCGCCCGCGATCTGCGGCGGCGCTACGGCGAGTCGCACCGGATCGTGCGCGCGGAGTCCGGCGAGTCCGCGCTGGAGGCGCTGCGCGAGCTGAAGCTGCGCGGCGATCTCGTCGCCGTGATCCTGGCCGATTACCGCATGCCGCAGATGAACGGCATCGAGTTCCTCGAACAGGCCCTGGACGTGTATCCCGGCGCCCGCCGCGTGCTGCTGACCGCGTACGCGGACACGAACGCCGCGATCGACGCGATCAACGTCGTCGACCTGGACCACTACCTCCTCAAGCCGTGGGATCCCCCGGAGGAGAAGCTCTATCCGGTCCTGGACGACCTGCTGGAGGCGTGGCGGCGCAGCGACTACCGGCCGGTGCCCAGCACCAAGGTGGTCGGCCACCGCTGGTCGGCGCGCTCCTCGGAGGTGCGGGAGTTTCTGGCCCGCAACCAGGTGCCGTACCGCTGGTACTCGGCCGACGAGCCCGAGGGGCAGCGGCTGCTGGCCGCCGCCGGGCAGGACGGGCAGCGGCTGCCGCTGGTGATCACGCCGGAGGGGACGCCCCTGGTGGCGCCCGATGCACCCGAGCTGGCCGCGCAGGTAGGGCTGGCCACGACGCCGACGGCCGACTTCTACGACCTCGTCGTCATCGGCGGCGGACCCGCCGGGCTCGGCGCGGCCGTGTACGGGGCCTCGGAGGGACTGCGGACCGTGCTGGTGGAGCGGTCGGCGACCGGCGGGCAGGCCGGGCAGAGCTCCCGGATCGAGAACTACCTCGGCTTCCCGGACGGTGTGTCCGGGGCCCAGCTCACCGACCGGGCCCGGCGGCAGGCGGCGAAGTTCGGCGCCGAGATCCTCACCACGCGCGAGGTGACGGGGCTGGAGGTCTGCGGGGCCGCCCGGGTCGTACGGTTCTCGGACGGCTCGGCGCTCGCCGCGCACAGCGTGATCCTGGCGACCGGCGTGTCGTACCGGCAGCTGGCGGCGCCCGGTTGCAAGGACCTGACCGGATGCGGAGTGTTCTACGGGTCGGCGCTGACGGAGGCGCCCGCCTGCCAGGGCCAGGACGTGTACATCGTCGGCGGCGCCAACTCGGCCGGGCAGGCGGCGATGTATCTGGCGCGGGGCGCCAAGTCGGTGACGCTGCTGGTGCGTGGTTCGTCGCTGTCGGCTTCCATGTCGCACTACCTGATCCAGCAGATCGACGAGGCGCCGAACATCTCGGTGCGCACGGGCACGGTCGTCGAGGCCGCGCACGGCTCCGACCACCTGGAGCAGCTGACCCTGCGGGACGTGGAGAGCGGGAAGACCGAACTCGTCGACGCCCAGTGGATGTTCGTGTTCATCGGCGCGGCCCCGCTGACCGACTGGCTGGACGACACGGTGCTGCGCGACGAACGCGGGTTCATCCTGGCCGGGCCCGACCTGACCGCCGACGGGCGACCACCGGCGGGCTGGGAGCTGGACCGGCCGCCGTACCACCTGGAGACCAATGTTCCCGGCGTGTTCGTCGCGGGCGACGCGCGCGCCGAGTCCGCGAAGCGGGTCGCGTCCGCCGTCGGAGAGGGAGCCATGGCCGTGATGCTCGTCCACCGGTATCTGGAGCAGTCATGAGCGGGCAGTTGATGCCGTGCAACCCCGAGGAGATCGGGTCGCTGTTCCTGTTCGAGAAGCTCACCCCCGAGCAGCTCGGCAGGCTGTGCAGCGCCGGACGGGTGGAGCGGTTCGAGCCCGGTCCCGTCTACACCGAGGGCGACCCCGCCACCTGCTTCTATGTGATGGTCGAGGGCACGGTCGTCCTTTACCGCCGCGTCGGGGGCGATGACGTGGAGGTGACGCGGACCTCCCAGCGCGGGGTGTACGCGGGGTCCATGCAGGCGTACCTGGGTGACCGGGTGCGGCAGGTCTACAACAACTCCATGCGCGTCACCGAGCCGACCAGGTTCTTCGTGCTGCCCGCCGACACGTTCGCGGAGATCATGCAGGAGTGGTTCCCGATGGCGGTCCATCTGCTGGAGGGGCTCTTCTTCGGTTCCAAGAACACCCAGCGGGCCATCGGGCAGCGCGAACGGCTGCTGGCGCTGGGCTCGCTGTCCGCCGGTCTCACGCACGAGCTCAACAACCCCGCGGCGGCGGCCGTACGGGCGACCGCGACGCTGCGGGAGCGGGTGGGCAAGATGCGGCACAAGCTGGCCGTCATCGCGCAGGGTTCGTACTCCCCGAGGTCATGGCGAACCTCATCGACCTCCAGGAACGCACCGCCGAGCGAGTCGCCAAAGCCCCCACGCTGAGCCCACTGGAGGCCTCCGACCGGGAGGACACACTCACCGACTGGCTCGACGACCACGGCATCCCCGACGGCTGGCGGATCGCGCCCACCTTCGTCCAGGCCGGTCTCGACGAGGACTGGCTGGACCAGGTCGCTGCGGCGGTGGACGACGAGATCCTGCCGAGTGCGATCGGATGGCTCAACTACACCGTCGAGACCGAGCTGTTGATGGACGAGATCAACGACTCGACCACGCGCATCTCGCATCTCGTCGACGCCGCCAAGCAGTACTCCCAGCTCGACCGCGCGCCCTTCCAGAACGCCGATGTGCACGAACTGCTCGACAGCACCCTGCTGATGCTGTCGGGCAAGATCGGCCCGCAGATCAAGGTGGTCAAGGAGTACGACCGTTCGCTGCCGAAGATCCCGGCGTACCCGGCGGAGCTCAACCAGGTGTGGACCAACCTGATCGACAACGCCGTCTCGGCGATCAACAGCGCGGGCGGCGAAGGGACGTTGACCGTGCGGACGGCGCCGGATCACGACCGGCTGCTGGTGGAGTTCCGGGACACGGGGGTCGGAATCCCGGCGGAGAACCGGGGACGGATCTTCGATCCCTTCTTCACGACCAAGCCCGTGGGTGAGGGAACCGGGCTCGGGCTCGACATCTCCTGGCGGATCGTGGTCAACAAGCATCACGGAAGCATCGAGGTGCAGTCGGAGCCGGGTGACACGCGGTTCCAGGTGCTGCTGCCGCTCACATCCGTCGAGGAGGAATCTGCATGACCATCGACAACGGGATCGATCCGAGTGCTCCGCCGAGTGGGAGCGGGTGTGTCGAGTGCGATGCGGCGGGTGGGTGGTGGTTCCATCTGCGGCGGTGTGCTCAGTGTGGGCATGTGGGGTGTTGTGACAGTTCGCCCGCGAAGCATGCGACGGCGCATTTCCGGGAGACGGGGCATCCGTTCGTGCAGAGTTTCGAGCCGGGTGAGGAGTGGTTCTGGAACTACGACACGGACGAGTTGTACGAATCGGGGCCCGAACTGGCGCCTCCGGTGAGTCATCCGGTGGATCAGCCGTCGCCTGGGCCGGAGGGGCGGGTGCCTGCGGATTGGGCGAAGACGTTGCGTGCCTAAGGGCTCGGGACCTTGTGTTCGATCGCGGCTGCGGCTGGTGGGGGCTGGTCGCGCGGTTCCCCGCGCTCCAAAAAGGTCGGCACAGGCGCTGTCAGTGGTGAGTGACAGGATGTAGCTGTGTCCCAGACCTCCTTCAGTACACCGCTCATCGGGCGAGAAGACGAGCTCACCCGGCTCTCCGGGGTGCTGAAGCGTGTCCAGGGCGGCGACGCTCGGGCCGTCTTGATCGCCGGGGACGCCGGGGTCGGCAAGACCCGGCTGCTCGACGAGGCGGTGGGGCGTGCTGCTCGGGACGGGATGACCGTGCTTACCGGGCACTGTGTCGATCTCGGTGATGTCGGGCTGCCGTACCTGCCGTTCACCGAGGTGCTGGGGGAGCTGGCCGGTGATGAGCGGTTCGCGGGCGTCCTCGCCGCGTATCCGGTGGTCGACCGGCTGCTGGGGGACCGACCGACGCCGTGAGTGACCGGCTGCGGTTGTTCGAGGGCATCGCGGGGCTGCTGGCCGATCTCGCGGACATCGCACCGCTGCTGCTCGTCCTCGAAGACCTCCACTGGGCCGACCAGTCGTCCCGGGATCTGCTGCGGTTCCTGCTCAGCCGCGGGATCCTGCAGCGGCCCGCGGGTGGGGCGCCCCGGCATCGGCTGGCGGTGTTCGCGTCGTACCGGGCGGATGATCTGCACCGGCGTCATCCATTGCGGCCGTTGCTCGCCGAGTTGGTGCGGCTGCCCGCCGTCGAGCGGCTCGAGTTGCGGCCCATGGCCGATGCCGAGGTGGCCCGGCTGGTGCGGGCCGTGCAGGAGCGGCCGTTGGCGGAGAGCACGGTCCGGCGCATCGTCGAGCGTGCCGAGGGCAACGCCTTCTACGCCGAGGAGTTGGTGGCCGCCACGGACACGGAAGCCGGCGGCGTGCCCAGCGGGCTGGCCGACGTTCTTCTGATCCGGTTCGAGCAGCTGTCCGACACCGCTCAGCAGGTGCTGCGCACGGCCGCCGTCGCGGGGCGGCGCGTCGAGCACGAGCTGCTGCGGGGTGCCGTGGGCATCCCGGAGGACGAGCTGGAGTCGGCGCTGCGTGAGGCCGTCGGACGGCAGTTGCTCGTGCCGGGCGACGGCGACACGTATGCCTTCCGGCACGCGCTCGCGCGCGAGGCGGTGTACGCCGATCTGCTCCCCGGTGAACGGGCGCGGCTGCACGGCACGTTCGCCCGGCTGCTCGCCGGGCGCGGCCGTCCGGCCGAGACGGCAGCCGAGCGCGCCCACCACTACCGCGAGAGCCACGACCTGGCCGAGGCGCTGGCGGCGTCGCTGGAGGCCGCCGACCAGGCGCACGGGGTCGGGGCGCCCGCCGAGGAGCTACGGCATCTGGAGGCGGCCCTGGACCTGTGGTCGTCGGTGGAGCCGTCGGCGCGGCCCTCGGGAGACGGGAACGACCGGGTGACGCTCACGCTGCGCGCGTCGGCGGCGGCCGCTCATGCCGGGGAGTCGCACCGCGCGGTCTCCCTCACCCGCTCCGCGCTCGCGGGCGTCGGCCAGGAGACGGACAGCGAGCTCGCCGCCCGGGTCCGCTACACGCTCGCCGACAATCTGATCGGCGTCGACAGCCTGACGGCGGCGTACGCCTACAGCAGCGAGGCGCTCGCGCTGATCCCGGCCGAGCCTCCGTCACGTACCTGGGTGTGGGCGGCGGCCACGCATGTCCTGGCGGCACGTCAGGTCGGGGAGACGGAGACCGCGCTCCGGGTCGCCCGCGCGGCCCTGCGCACCGCCGAGGAGCTCCAGGTGACGGATGCGCGGGCGGATCTGCTCATCTCGCTGGCCGCTCTCGAGGGCGGCGGCCGCCGCTCGCCGGAGGGCCGGGAACGGCTCCGTGAGGCGCGGGAGCTGGCGCGGCGTTCCGGCAACGCGCCGGTGGAGATGCGCGCCCTGTTCAACCTCGCCGTCGGCTTCTTCGAGTCCGGTGACCTTCAGGCGTGTCTGCCCTGGCTGCGGGAGGGGCTGGACCGGGCCCGGCGTGCCGGACTGCTGTCCTCCGTGTATCCGCTGGAGATGCGGTATCTGCAGCTGCTGGTGCTGTACACGCTGGGCCGCTGGGACGAGTGCCTGAGCGTGGCGTCGAGCGATGCCGAGGTGCTCCCGGCGGCCGGCGGTTACACGGCCGGTCCGGCGCTGTACGTCGCTCTCGCGCGCGGCGACTTCGCGGCCGCCGAGCAGGCCCGCGCTCTGCTGGAGGGCCCCTTCGACTGGATGGGCACGCTCATCGCGGGGATCGCGCTCACGGACGCCGCCGCACTGCGCGGTGATGCGGAGGCGGCCGTGGAGCGGATGCGGTCCACGGTCACGGCCCTCACCGACGACGCGGGGACGCCGCCGGATGCCACGGTCCGGCTCGCCGCCCTCGCGCTGTCCGCGGTCGCCGACCGGGCCGCCGAGCTGCGCCTGACGGGCGACGAGGCGGGGGCGCGCCGCTGGGCGGACACGGCGACCGAGCTGGTCGAGTCGGCGCGGACGACGGCCGCACGGGGCACGGGCGGCTCGCCGCAGGGCCCGGAGGGCATGGCGTGGCTGGCCCGCGCGGAGGCGGAGTGGGTGCGGGCGGTCTCCGGGCCGGACGTGCGGGCGTGGGCGAAGGCGGTGGCCGCGTTCGACTACGGCGACGAGTACGAGCGGGCGCGGTGCCGGCTGCGCCACGCCGAGGCCCTGTTGGCGGAGGGCGACCGTGAGGGGGCGGCCGGCGAGGCCCGGGCCGCCCGGGAGACGGCGGCCCGGCTCGGCGCGACGCTCCTGCTGGAGCGGCTGGACGCCCTGGTCCGCCGCGGCCGCCTCGCGGACACCGTCGCCGACCGCTCCTCCCCGCTCACCGCCCGCGAGCAGGACGTCCTGCGCCTCCTCGCTCTCGGCCGCAGCAACCGACAGATCGGCGAGGAGCTGTACATCACCGGCAAGACGGCGAGCGTCCACGTCTCCAACATCCTCGCCAAGCTGGGCGCCGCGAGCCGCACGGAGGCGGTGGCGATCGCCTACCGGGAGGGGTTGATCACGCGCGAGGAGACGGTGGGCTGACGCCACGCCCGCGTCCTGCGCCACACCGCCGGCGCGCAGCACGGCACGGTCTCCTCCTCGTCACCGCGCCTCGTCACCCGCTGGTGTCGCAGTCGAGGGCGGTCAGGTCGACGGCGTCGGCCATGGCCTGCATGCCCTTGTCGTTGGGATGGATGTGGTCGCCGCCGTCGAGGGCGGGAAGCATCCGCTCGGGGTCGTAGGGGCTGCGGAGGATGCGGTCGAAGTCGGTCACCGCGTCGAACTCGCCGCTGCTGCGGATGAACGCGTTGACCTCCTGCCGTACGGCCTCGGCGGCCGGGTCCCATTCGTGCCAGCCCTTGAAGGGGCCGACGGTCGCGCCGACGACACACTTGCCGGCCGCGTGCGCCCGGTCGACGATCTCGCGGTAGCCCTCGATCAGGTCGTCGGCGGTGACGCCCGTATGGGCCTTGATGTCGTTCACGCCCTGGAAGAGGAACACGGTCCGCACGCCCGGCTGGGACAGTACGTCCCGCTCCAGCCGGTTCAGCGCGCTCTGGCCCGGGCCGTCCGCGAGGACCTTGTTCCCGGAGATCCCTTCGTTGGCCACGCCCTTCACGGCCGTGTCCGCCCGTTGCAGGCGGCGGGCGAGGTAGTCGGGCCAGCGGCGGTTGAGGCCGGTGCTGGACTGCCAGCCGTCGGTGATGGAGTCGCCGAGGGCGGCCACGGCTCCGGTGCCTTCGGGGGCGTGTACGGAGACGGCGTCGAGGTAGAACCAGGAGCCGGTCGGGATGGTCCAGGCGGCGCCGCTCTCCTCGGCGGTGTGGTCGCCCTGGGTCGCGTACGAGGTCTGCAGGGCCATCCAGTGGCCGCTCGCCGGTCCGCCCGCGTCCGGGCTGTGCAGGCTGACGACGAGGTTCGTCGCGGCGGGCAGCCTGCCGGGCAGCGGGTCGCTCCACACGGTGCTGCCCGTCGGCACGGTGACCGTGCGCTCACCGCCGAAGGTCAGGCGCCGGTTGCTGCCCGGCCGCAGTTCGGCGCCCTGCTTCTGAAGGCCCGCGTAGACGCTGTCGAGGGTCAGCGGCCGGTCGCCGAAGGCGTTGGAGAGCCGGATCCGCAGGCCGGTTCCGCCCACGCTCGTGTGCACGACCAGCCGGTAGCTGCGCCCGGCGACGCCGTCGGCCATGCGGTCGGCGCTCGCCGCCCACGTGACCACGCCGCTCGGGTCGCCGGTCGCCCCGGCGGGCGCGGGCGCGGACTGGCAGGCGACGACCGTCGACAGGAGGGCGGCGAGCGGGAGCCGGGCCCTCACCGGGCGAAGTCCTTCAGCGTGACGGACGCGCCGGGCCGCAGAGTGACGCTGCGGGACACACCGCCGTACGCGACCGTCGTGGTGCGGCCGCCGACGCTGCGGATCCGGGCCTCGGTCGGTGTCCCGTCGCGCCAGAGCAGGTCGACCTCGAAGCCGCCGCGCGCGGCCACGCCCCTGACGAAGCCCGAGTGGGCCCAGGCGTCGGGGAGCGCCGGGAGGAGTTCGATGTGTCCGGGCCGGGAGTACAGCAGCATCTCCACCATCGCGGCCGGTGTGCCGAAGTTGGCGTCGATCTGGAAGATGCCCCGGCCGCGTTCCACTTCGTAGATGTCGAAGAGGTTAGGTGCGGTGCCGTTGCTGCCGCCGGTCGACGGGCGGAGGTTGTTGACGATGAGCTGGTAGGCGTTGTCCGCGTGCTTCAGGCGGGCCCAGCACAGGCTGCGCCAGGCATTCGCCCAGCCGAAGCTCTCCATGCCGCGTGCGGTGAGCAGGGCGGTGGCGCCGGCGACGAGGTCGGCGGGGGAGCCGTCGGGGCGAATGCGGTCGCCGGGGAACAGGCCGACGAGCGGGGACAGGTGCCGGTGCGTGGTCTCGCCGAGGTTGTCGGGGGACATCCACTCCTCCAGCCAGCCGGTGGTCGGGCTGACTTGTGGCAGGTACAGCTTTCTGCGCAGTGCGGCGATCGTATCGGCGTAGTCGGCGTCCGTGCGCAAGTCGGCCGCCGCGGTGCAGTAGTTCCCGAAGAGCGCCCACACCAGTTCCTGAGCGTAGGTGATGCCCTTGGCGTCGAGCGGGCCGTGCTCCGGTGACCAGTCGCTGTCGGCGACGAGGACCTCCCGCGAGGTATCGGGGAGCGTGGTGGTGAGCAGCCTGGCCTCCCAGAACTCGCACGCCCCCTTGAGGAGCGGGTAGATCTTCCGCAGGTGTTCCCGGGACCCGGTGTACTCGTAGTGCTCCCACAGGGTGGTGCACAGCCAGGCGTTGCCCGCCGGATGCCACCACCAGCCGCCCCCGCCGTGGGGGTTGGTGGAGATGGCGACGGTCCAGCCGGCGTTCTTGCCGGTGGAGTTGCGGTAGCGGTTGCGCGGGTCGTTGAACAGGCGGCGGGTGAGGTCGGTCCAGGACGGGAGCTGGGCGAGGCAGTAGTCGGTGAGGGCGTCGAAGCAGGGCGACAGGCCCGTCCGGTCGGCCATCCAGTAGTTCATCTGGATGTTGATGTCGGTGTGGTAGTCGCCCATCCAGTCCGGGTCGTTGCCGTCGAGCCACAGTCCTTGAAGAGCGAGAGGCAGGCTGCTCCGCGAGCCGCAGATCATCAGGTAGCGGCCGAACTGCACGTATACGGCCTCGAGTTCGGGGTCGGGCTCGCCGTCCCGGGCACGCGCCCTGAGCCGTTCCCAGGTGTCCAGCGAGCGCTGTGCGGCGGTCGACGTGCCGAGCGAGAGGTCCATCCGCCCGAACAGGGTCTGGTAGTCGGCGACATGGGTGTGCAGCAGGGTGTCGGCCGAGTGGGCGGCGGCGGCACGGACCTTGGTGCGGGCGAGACCCCGCGGGTCGAGGGACGGGTCGCGGTAGCCCTTGGCCGCGTCGGGCGCGTAGTTGGTGCCGCCGCTCACCACGACGGTCAGCTCCCGGCACCCGGTGAAGTCGATGCGCGAGCCGCTGACGGTGACCCGGCCTCCGCTGCCGTACGCCGTGACGGCGGCCCCGTAGCGCAGACCGTTCGGGAAGGCGGCGCCGAACGACACCGCGGCCTCCTCACCGTGCGTCCCCTCCAGCACAACCGTGCCCGTGTAGCGGCCGCCTCCGCTCTGGGTGAAGTGCAGGACGATCACATCGTCGGGCCGGCTGGCGAAGATCCGTCTTCGGTACGTCACTCCGGAGCGGGTGTACGACGTGGTCACCAGCCCCTGCGCGAGGTCGAGGCTGCGGCGGTAGCCGTTGACGGTCGACAGGTCGTGGTCGGGGAGGTCGACGGTGAGGCGGGCGAGCAGGGTGAAGGAGCCGAAGTTCTCGCGGCCGTAGTGGAATTGACCGTCGGCGTCGAGGGTGTCGTTGAGGCCGCCGGTCCACATCGTGGCGTCGGTGATCAGGAGGAGTTCGCGGCCGGGGTCGTTGCCGGTGAGGGCGCCGAGCCGGCCGTTGCCGACGGGCAGGCCCTGTTCGATCATGGAGTGTTCGTCGGCGGGGGCCTGCCACCACAGCTGGTGGCGTGAACTGCCCGTGCTCAAGGGCGAGTCCATGGGGCGTTGTGGTGCGGCCGACGCGGTGAAGGCGGGCAGGGTGGTGAGGGCCCCGGTCGCCGCGGCGAGGGCGAGCAGGTTGCGTCTGGGCAGGCGGTCGGACGGGGAGGTGTCCATGTCCATGGCGGCTCCTGGCAGTCGGTCTTCGGGCTCCTGCGGGTCGTTCAGGACGACTTCGGTACGTCGATCCGGTCGATGTCCGGCGCGTAGCCGGTGCCGCTGTCGAAGGTGATCGTGTTGGCGCCCGCCTTGAGGGTCACGGGCACGTTGACCGTCTCGGCGGTTCCCCAGTCGCCGGTGGAGGGGAACTTGTGGCGGGTGGCGCCGCCGCCGTTGGCGGAGACGTCGGCCGACCGCGGGTCGCCGCTGACGTAGGCCACCTTGATCAGATACGTGCCGGCCTTGTCGACGACGATGTCGTTGAAGCGGAGGGTGCCGCCGAGGTAGAGGTTGCCGACCTTGCGGCCGTCGGAGCAGGCCGGGCAGTCGGCGACGGAGGCGTTGCCGCCGAGGGTGTTCGCGGGGGACTCGGCCTCGTAGGCGGTCGTGGTGAGGGCGCTGCCGCGCGGGGTGACGGTGAACAGGCGCGAGCCGTGGGCGGGCAGGGCCTGGGTGATCTTGTTCTGGTAGGTGCCGAGGTTCTCGTGGTTCCACAGGTCGCGGACGGTGGCCTTGCCGGTGAAGCCGAGGGAGGCCCAGTGGGCGGTGACGGCTGCGGGGGCGTCGGCGAGGTTGAACAGGGCGACGGTGTAAGTGCCGTCGGGGTTCCTCGCGGCCCAGACCTGCTGCGGGTCGGAGGGGGTGACCGGGCGTGCGGGTGGCGTGGCGCCCTGGTTGACGGCGATGACCTCGCGGTTGGTGAGCAGGGACAGGCCGTAGGTGTCGAGGCGGGTGAGGTCGTCGCCGGTGTAGAGCGGGGACTTGGCGATGGCCCACAGGGTGGCGTAGCTCTGCCGTTCGGCCTTGGTGAGGCCGTCCATGGCGCCGTTGCCGACGTCGAGGGAGTCGAGGTCGTTCCAGCCGCCGGGGCCGGCGTGCCGGGTCCAGCCGGGGGCGTCGTCCCAGCGGTCGTCGACGGAGTTCTCCCAGCTGACGAGGGTGTTGCAGTAGCACTCGACGTCGATGTCGATGCGCCAGCCCTGGGAGTGCTTCTTCCAGTCGGCGACGCGGCCTATGTCGAGCGACCAGGACAGCTCCAGGTGGATGGGGCGGCCGGTGGCGGCGATGGCCTTCTGCCAGGCGGCCACGTCGGCAACGTTGTCGTACTGGTCGCCGCTCTTGCCGGAGCCGGGGCCGACGCCGTCGAGCTTGAGGAAGTCGTAGCCCCAGTCGGCGAACATCCGTGCCTGGGAGTCGACGTACTTCTGCGCGCAGGGGTCGGAGAAGTCGAGCTTGTAGGAGCTGTCCCAGCCGTTGGTGGTGCGCAGGTCGTCGTGGACGATGTCGGCGGTGGTGCAGCCGTCGGCGTTCCGGATCGGAACCTTGCCGTCGCCGTACGCCTCCTTCTCCAGGCCGACCGGCAGATAGATGCCCGCTTTGAGGCCCCTGGCGTGGATGTGGTCGGCGACGGCCTTCATGCCGCTGGGGAAGCGGACGGGGTCGGCCTGCTGGCGGCCGTACTGGTCGAAGCGGGGCTTCCAGGTGTTGTCGCGCCACCAGCCGGCGTCGATGTTGACGTACTCGTAGCCGTACTTCTTCAGCTTGGCGGCCATGGCGTCGGCCTGCTTGATGACGTTCGCCTCGGTCAGGTAGCTGTAGTCGCCGTCCGGGTTGAGGCCGGGATACTTCGACGACTGCATGCTCCAGCTGGACCAGCCCATGTAGGGCTTGGCGGCGAGGGCCGTGCTCTCCACCGGCGCGGCGGTCTCCGCTCGCGCGGCGGGGACGGCGCTGGTGGCACCCGCGGTGAGCGCCAGGACGACCAGGGCTCTCAGGGCGCGGGCGGGCATGACGGAGTACGAGGATGACCGCATGGGTCGTACCTCCCGGGGTCGGTCCAGCGGCTCTAGCGCTGGTCGTCGGCTCTGATGAAGGACTGGATCGCGGTGGCCGCGGCCCCGCGCGCCCACTCCTCGAAGGGCAGCGGGCGGGTCAGTACGTCGCACTGGGCGGCGGAGCCGAACGCGGCCGCGGCGAGGGCGTCGCGGATCTGTTCGGCGAACAGGTCGTAGGCGGCGAGGCCCTCGCCGGAGATGATCACGCGCTCGGGGCCGAGCAGGTTGGCCACGGTGGCGATGCCGCGGCCGATCGCCTCGCCCGCGCGCGCGTAGGCCTCGCGTGCTCCGGCGACGCCGCGGTGGGCGAGTGCCGCGGCTTCCGCCGTGTCGGCGACCTCGACGCCCGTGGTCTCACGGATCCGCCGGAGGATCGCGGCGTCCCCCGCGATCGCCTCCACGCAGCCGCGGTTGCCGCAGTGGCAGGGCGGTCCGGCCGGGTCGACGGTCACATGCCCGATCTCCCCCGCCACGCCGTGCGCACCGGCGACCACCCGACCGTGCACGACGAGGCCGCAGCCGATGCCGGCGCCGACCGTCACCACGGCGAAGTCGGACAGCCCCACGCCCGCGCCGAACCACTGCTCGGCGACGGTGAGGGCCCGTACGTCGTTGTCGACGGTGACGGGCAACCCGGTGGTCGTGGCGGCGAGTTCGGCGAGGGGCACGTCCCGCCACTCCAGGAACGGCGAGTAACGGACGACTCCCGCACCGCGGTCGACGTCACCGGAGACGGCGATGCCGAGGCCCAGGACCGGCACGTTCAAGTCGCCCGCGGCCGCGAGCAGTTCGCCCACCAGCTCGGCGACGGAGGCCAGCACGCCCTTCGGCTCACGGTCCACCAGCCCCGAGTGACGGGCGACCCGGATCCGGCAGCACAGGTCGGTGAGCACGCCGATGATCTCGTCGCCGGTCACCTTGACGCCGATGAACAGGGCCCGCCCCCCGTCCACCCGCACCAGGTTGGCGGGGCGGCCGAGCGCCGGGCGAGCCTGCTCGTCCACGTCCTCCACCAGGTAGCCGGCCTCGATGAGGGGCCGGACCGCCTTGGTGACGGCGGCCGGTGACAGTCCCGCCCGCCGGGCCACCTCCAGGCGGGTCAGCGGTCCGTGGGAGAGGACCGTGGTGAAGATCTGCGAGGCGGCCGGGGTGTTCGCCGGGAACGTCTCGGCGCGGCGGATCGAGGGCATGCCCGGAACCTAGAGCCCTTATTTTCCGCCGTCAATAAAAGAAGCAGGATTCGATCGATGACTCGCGCCCGGTGACGCACGACTGTCCAACTGTGCGTCGTCTGTGGCGATGTGACGGGTCCGCGAAAGTTGCCCCGCGCGAAGGTGATCGTTCTCGTATCAGCAGCACATCGACGCGAGCGAGAGGAAGCCGCATGGTCTCAGCAACGGTGGTCCGAGGTACGGCGACGGCGGCGGCCCTCGTGTCACTCCTGGCGGTTCCCGCGCACGCCGCACCCCCGGCAGTACCCGGCACCACGGCGGTCGACGCCGCGACGAGCGCGCTGCCCGAACCCGACGTCAGGGGCCTGTGGGACGTCCTGCGCACGGCGCGGCGGCAGGGCGCCCCCGGCGCGATCGCGCGGCTCGACGACCGCGACGCGGTCCACTGGGCGGCCACCGGTGTAGCCGACCGCAGGACCGGACGGACCATCAGCAACGCCGACCGGTTCCGGATCGGCAGCGTCACCAAGATCTTCTCGGCCGTCGTCCTGCTGCAACTGGCCGACGAGAGGAAGCTGGAGCTCGACGCGCCGGTCAACCGCTATCTGCCGGGGCTGCTGCCCGACGACCGCATCACGGTGCGGCATGTGCTGAGCCACCGCAGCGGCCTGCACGACTACACCAACGAGATGTTCGCGCGGACGGTTCCCGGCTTCGAGGCGGTCCGCAACAAGGTCTTCACCTACCGGCAGCTGGTGAACCGCTCCCTGGACAAGCCAAGGACCACCAGGGCCGGCGGCGCGTACTCCTACTCCAACACCAACTTCGTCGTCGCCGGAATGCTCATCGAGAAGCTGACCGGCCACTCCGTGCGGACCGAGTACACGAACCGGATCATCGACCCGCTGCACCTGCGCGACACCTTCTATGTGCACCCCGGCACGAAGATCCCCGGCCGGCATGCCCGCGGCTATCTCACCCCGGACACGGCCGACGCCGCGCTCGTCGACTCCACCGAGCAGACGGTGTCCTGGGCGCAGAGCGCGGGCGCCCTCATCTCCAGCACACGGGACCTCAACACCTTCCTGTCCGCTCTGCTCGCCGGCCGGCTGACGTCGCGGGCGCAGCTGGCCCAGATGCAACGGTGGGTGCCGGCGGGCGGCTCGCAGGCGTACGGGCTCGGGCTGCGGCGCCGCGACCTGTCGTGCGGGATCTCCGTGTACGGCCACACGGGCGCCGTCCAGGGCTACTACACCTACGCGTTCGCGTCCAAGGACGGCGAGCGCAGCCTCGCCGCGCTCGCCAACACCTCCAACAACGGCACGGTCCTCAACTCTCTGCGGGGCACGCTGGAGTCCGCGTTCTGCGGCAAGAAGGCGAAGGCGCGGAAGGGGTCCGGGACCGTCGAACGCCATGAGGACATCGCACCGCAGACCCCGGTGAGTCCCAAGGCGAACTGAGCCCACACGCCGGGCGGGAACCCGCGAGATCCGGTGGACGTTTTCCGGACATCCCCATCGGATCTCGCAGCACCCAGCAGGACGGCACGATGAGCGAGTTGGTTCCCGGGGGCCATCTGCCCCTCCCCGGCGGCAGTGTGACCGTCCGGGTGCCCGGCCCGTTCGACGTGTCCGCGCTCATCACCGACGACAGCGGCAAGGTCCGGGGCGACGGCGACTTCGTGTTCTACAACCAGCCGTCCGCGTCGGGCGCCCGGCTCCACGACGACACCCTGACGGTCGACCCGCCGCGACTGCGCCCCGGGGCCACCCGGGTCACGGTGGTCGTCAGCCCGGCCGACCCCGGCACTCCCCTGGGCCGGCTGCCCGCTCCCACGCTCCATGTCAGCGGGTCGGGCGGCCGCGCCATCGCCCGGTTCGTCCCGCCGCGCCCGCGGCAGGAGACGGTGCTGCTGCTCGCGGAGATCTACCGGCGTGGCGACGGATGGAAGCTGCGCGCACTGGGGCAGGGGTATGCGGACGGGCTGGCGGGGCTCGCGCGCGACTTCGGGGTGGACGTCATCGAGGACGCGACGCCGTCCCCGGCGCCGGAGCCGATGCCCACCGCGCGCCCGGCGTCCGCCGCACGGTCCACGCTGCACACCCCGTCCGCCGTCCGCACCCCGTCGGCCCCCTCCCCCGACGCCGACCCCGACGGTTTCCTCGGTCTGGTCAACTCGGCGCGCTCCGAAGCCGGTTCGCCTGCCGTCGCCCTCGACGCCCGCCTCGCCTCCGCCGCCCGGTCCCACGCCTCCGCCATGGCCACGGCAGGACGACTCGGCGTCGAGGGCCCTGACGGCGTCTCGGTGTACCAGCGCATCACCGCCGCCGGGCACACCTATGTCACCGTCGGCGAACACCTGGTCTCCGGCCCGCGCGCACCCGCCGAGTTCGTCGCGTACTGCCTGCGCACCGAGCAGGCCCGCCGCACCCTGCACGACCCGGCATTCACCCACGCCGCCTTGGCGTACGTCAGGGGCGGCCGCTCGGGCGACACCTACTGGACGGCGTTGTGGGCCAGACCACTCACACCGGGCGGCCTGTCCCGCACCGCCGCCGAGGTCGTCGACCTCACCAACCGCGAGCGCGCCAGGGCCGGACTGCGTCCCCTCGCCGTCGATCCGGCGCTCACCACCGCCGCGCAGGCCTACAGCGCCGACATGGCAGCCCGCGCCTTCTACTCCCACACCTCGCCCGAAGGAAGCCAACCATGGGACCGGGCGGCCGCCGGCTCCCGCATGCGCACGATCGGCGAGAACATCGCATGCGGCCAGCGCTCCCCCGCCGAGGTCGTGGAGGGCTGGATGAACAGCCCGGGCCACCGCGCCAACATCCTCAAGCGCGACTTCACCCACATCGGGATCGGCTTCGCGGGTGGCGGTCCGGCGGGCACGTATTGGACACAGCTCTTCGGCGCCTGACGCGCGCGGGCGGACGGTCACCCGCTACGAGGTCAGCTCGGGACGAGGTCGAGCTCGGGCCCGCCGTGCAGGGGCACAGGACGGCGACACGCCACGACCGGCCGGAACCGGTTCATCCGGGAGACGACACGCCGCGATCTGGTCGGAACGGGACCGTCCGGGACAGGATGCCCGCATGAAGGGTGACCTCTTTTCCAGCGAGCACATGGTCCAGCCCGCCACGGCGCCGGGCATGACGATCGAGAACGCCAAGTGCATCAAGTACGCGGTGAACGGCGAGATGCACGCCCGGCAGGGCGCGATGATCGCCTACCGCGGCAACCTCCAGTTCGAGCGCAAGGGCCAGGGCGTGGGCGGCATGCTCAAGCGGGCCATGACCGGTGAGGGGCTGCCGCTGATGGCGGTGCGCGGGCAGGGTGAGGCCTGGTTCGCGCACGAGGCGCAGAACTGCTTCATCGTCGACGTCGACCCCGGCGACGAGTTCACGGTCAACGGCCGCAACGTCCTGTGCTTCGACGCCTCGTTGGCGTACCGGATAGCGACGGTGAAGGGCGCGGGCATCGCCGGCGGCGGCCTGTTCAACAGCGTCTTCACGGGGCACGGCCGGCTGGGGCTGGTGTGTGAGGGCAACCCGCTGGTCATCCCGGTCTCGCCGCAGTACCCGGTGTACGTCGACACCGACGCGGTGGTCGGCTGGACCGCCGGACTGCAGACGTCGCTGCACCGCTCGCAGTCCCTCGGTTCGATGCTGCGCGGTGGGTCCGGGGAGGCGGTCCAGCTGATGCTGCAGGGGCAGGGTTATGTCGTCGTACGGCCGAGTGAGGCGACGCCGCAGAAGGCCCAGCAGCACTGACCGCCCCCGGAAGTGATCTGCGCCTCACGGGCAACCCTCTCTGTCGTGTCGGCGTCTTGATCGGCAACAGGTGACGCCCTGGCCCCTGGGCCAGGGCGGCTTTTCGACGCTCTATACACGCGATGTATACACATGACGTATACACATAGTGCATACACCGCATGTATATGAACCGAGAGGGATCGATGTACGGCAAGGCATTCGCCCCCGAGTACCAGGGCGCCCTGACCACACTGTCCGTCAACTCGTCGCTCACTGACGTGCTCGCCGCCGGGACGGAGCAGTTGCGGGCGGCCGAGCGGGCCGGGGAGCACGGCGAGGCGGCGCGCTCGGGGCTCGCGGTCGCCGAGGCGCACCGCCGGCTGGGGCAGGTCGGGGACGCGGACCGGGCGTGGAAGGCGAGCTACCGCGCCGCCCGGGAGGCCGGTGACACCGCGGCGATGGCCTGGGCGCTGTGGAGCGGCGGCACGCTGGCCCGGCAGCGCGGTGCGTTCGCCCTGGCCCGTCGGCTGCTCCAGCTCGCGGCCGACCTCGGCGAGCGCGGCGGCGACATCGTCGTGCGCGGCTACTCGCTGGCCGGTCTGGCGGAGACGGGCCGCATCCAGGGGGACTACGAAGCGGTCCGCCGGCTGCACGAGCAGCTGCTGGCCGAGGCCCGGCGGCGCGGCGAGGCGCGGCACACCGTGTGGGCGCTGGAGGGCATCGCCCAGATCCACCGCAACACCGGGTCCTACGACACCGCGTACGCCCTGTTCGAGGAGGCGGCCGAGATCGCCGCGCGGGCCGAGGACCGGCGCGGGCACGCCTGGGCGCTGCGCGGGCTCGCCGACATCGTCTCCGTGCGCGACGGCGACACCGAGCGTGCACTGGCCCTGCTGTCCGAGGCCGAGACCACGTGCCGGACGATGAAGCTCTCCAGCGCGCTGGCCTACAACCACAAGATGCGCGGCAACGTCCTCTACCGCGCGGGGCGTTACGCCGAGGCCCGGGAGCTGTACGAGCAGGCGCTCACGGAGTTCCGCGCCATGAGCGAGCCGCGCGGGGAGGCGCTGTCCCGGCTGGGGCTGGTCAAGTCGCGGGCCCGGCTGGGGCGCGACCGTGCCGAGACCGCGGCCGAACTGGCCGAGCTGGCCGTGGTGTTGGAGCGGATCGGGCTGCGGCACGCGCGGGAGATGGTGGCGCGGGCGCAGGAGGAGTTCGGCGTCTCGGACGATGCGCTGGAGGGCGCTGGGGCGGTGGTCGTACAGTGACGGCGTTCTCTTCAGCGGTTCGGACTCCGCACGACGCCCGTCGGGCCCCCTCGCCGGCACACGCTCCGGCCGACGCCAGCCGAACCCCTTCACCCGCGCAGACTCCCACCGACGCCCGCCAAACCCCCTCACCCGCGCACCCTCCGGCCGACGCCCGCCAAACCCCCTCACCGGCACACCCTCCCGCCGACGCCCACCAAGTCCTCGACCGCTGCCGCGCCTTGGTGCGGCCCGCGCTGCGGGAGGCCGTGGGGCGCACGCATCCGTGGGTCGGTGAGATGGCCGGGTACTCCTTCGGCTGGTGCGAGGTGGGCGGCGCACCGGCCGACGCCTCCGGCGGGAAGGGCGTACGGCAGGCGCTGGCCGTGCTCGGCGCCGAGGCGGCCGGTGCGCCCGGGCGGGTCGCGGTGCCCGGCGCGGTCGCGGTGGAGCTGGTGCACGCCTTCTCCCTGCTGCACGACGACATCATGGACGGCGACACGGCCCGACGGCGCCGCCCCACCGTGTGGAAGGCGTACGGCACGGGACCCGCCGTACTGGCGGGGGACGCACTGTTCGCGCTGGCCGTCGAGACGCTCGCCGTGGCGCCGGCGGGGCCGCAGGCGGTGCGGCTGCTGTCCGTGGCGTTGCAGGACCTGGTGCGCGGACAGGCGGACGACCTGCTGTTCGCCACCCGTCCCTGGACGGGGCCGGGCCGGGTGCGGCCGGACCAGTACCGCACGATGGCCGAGCACAAGACGGGCGCCCTGCTGGGGTGTGCGGCGGCGCTGGGCGCTTTGCTCGGCGGGGCGCCGCCCGCGACGGTCTCCGCCCTCGATCGTGCGGGACGGCATCTGGGCGTCGCCTTCCAGGTGGTCGACGATCTGCTGGGCATCTGGGGCGACCCGGCGGTGACCGGCAAACCGGTGTACGGCGATCTGCGGGAGCGGAAGAAGACGTTCCCTGTGCTGGCCGCGCTCGACTCCCCCGCCGCCGGTCGGCTCTCAGCGCTGCTGGAGTCGGCCGCCGAACCGGCTGAGGTGGCCGCACTGATCGAGGAGGCGGGGGGCCGCTGGGCCGCGCTGGCCGAGGCCCGGCGCCAGATGACCGCCGCCGAGGCGGCTCTGGCCGGCGTACCGCTGGAGGCGGGGGCCGTCGAGGAGCTGCGGTCGCTGCTGGACTTCCTCGTGCGGCGCGACCTGTGAAAGCGTGGATCACCGCCCCACGCCGGAAAGGTGACTGCCTTGATCGGGATCTCGGACGTCGAAGCCGCGGCCGACCTCATCGCCGGACACGTCGTGCACACCCCGACCGTCCCCAGCCCCGGCCTGTCGGCCCTGCTCGGCGTGCCGGTCACGGCGAAGCTCGAACTCCTCCAGCGCACCGGCTCGTTCAAGGCGCGCGGGGCGACGGCGAAGCTGCTGTCGCTCAGCGACGCCCAGCGTGCGGCCGGGGTCGTGGCGGTCAGCGGCGGCAACCACGGAATCGCCCTGGCGATGACGGCCGCCGTCCTCGATGTGAAGGCCACCGTGGTGATGCCCCGCTCGGCGCCCGCCCGCGCCGTCGAGATCGCCCGGGACGCCGGAGCCTCGGTGCGGCTGACGGACGACATGGACGGGGCGTTCTCGCTCGTCACGAGGCTGCGCGACGAGGGACTGACGCTCGTCCACCCCTTCGACGACCCCCTGGTGATCTCCGGGCAGGGCACTGTCGGGCTGGAGCTCGCCGACGACGCCGGTGACCTCACGGACGTACTCGTCAGCGTCGGGGGCGGCGGGCTCGTCGCCGGTGTCGCGGTGGCGCTGCGGGCGCGCCGGCCGGGCGTGCGGATCTGGGGTGTGGAGACCGAGGGCGCCGAGGCCATGTCCGAAGCGCTGGCGGCGGGCGGCCCGGTGCCGGTGGCGCTGTCGTCGATCGTGTCCACGCTGAGCGCGCCGAGCGTGTCCCGGCTGACGTACGAGCATGTGTCCGCCCTGGTCGACGAGGTGCTCGTGGTCCCGGACCGGGAGGCGGTGCGGGGGGTGCTCGACCTGGCCGAACACGCCAAGGTGTGGACCGAGCCGGCTGCCGGCTGTCTGCTGCCCGCGGCCCGGCGGGTGCTGGAGCGGGTCGGGGACGGCGCCCGGCTCGGGCTGGTCGTGTGCGGAGGCAATGCGACGACCTCGGACGTGCTGCGCTGGGCGGCCGATTTCGGCCTTCGCTGAAGCATTCCGGATCAATTCCCTTAACTTTTCGTCAGCTTACTCGCGCGTAAGAAGCAAAGGAAAAGAAGCGCCCTTTAGTTGAGGATTTCGTTGAACGCAGCCCGTCACATCTCCCGTACTTCCTGGGGGAAATGAGAGCCAGGGGTTCAGCGAGGGATGGCCATGGTCAAGGCGCGCGTCTCCACAGCCGAGTTGGTCGCCGGGAGGTATCGGCTCGTCGATGTCGTGCATCGCGAGACGAACCGCGTCAGTTACTACGGCGAGGACACGGAAACCGAACGCCCGTGCCTCCTCAGTCAGGTCGGTCTGCCCGACGATCCCGGTCCGGACGACCGGCGCCGGGCGACCTCGCGGATCCTGCGGACGTCCGAACGGATGGGGCTGTTGCGTCCGGGCCGGGTCGCCACCGTCCTGGACGCCGTCGAGGAGTCCGGCAGCCTGTGGATCGTCACCGAGTGGATCGACGGCGAACCCTTGGGCGAGCTCGTCACCCAGCAGGGCACCTTCAACTACGTGCGGGCCGCCCGCATCGGCCTCGAACTGCTGGATGTGCTGGAGGCGGCGCATGTCGCGGGCATCACACACGGCGAGCTGAGCCCGGGCCAGGTGTTCGTGCGCGACGACGGCTCCGTCGTCGTCACCGGCTTCGGGCTGGCCGGCGCCACCCTCGCGCCCCGGGTCGCCGCACCGTCGTACGCGTCCCCCGAACAGGCCCGTGACGAGCGCATCGGGCCGGCGTCCGATCTGTGGGCGCTCGGCGCCATCCTCTACACGATGGTCGAGGGGCGTCCGCCGTACCGCGAACGGGACCGGCCCGAGGCCACGTTGAAGGGGGTGGACCGGCTGCCGCTGCGCGCCCCGGTGCGTGCCGGGCCGCTCACCCAGGCCGTACAGGGGCTGCTGCGCAAGGACTCCCGGGAGCGGCTGAGCAGACCCGTGGTCCGCGATGCGCTCGTCCGTGTCCTGAACGAGGACCCGGAGCCGTCCTCGCAGGCGACGCACCACCCCCGCCTGCGCGGTCTGTACGCCGTGGCCCCGGGCTGGAGCAGACGCACCATGGTCGTCGGCATCGCCCTCGCCGTGGTCACCGTCGCGGCCGCCGTCCTCGTGGTGACCAACGGCGGGCCGGACGACTCGGCCTCGTCGGCGGCCGGTACGGCACCCAGTCCGTCGGCCTCGGCCGAGGCACCGACCGGCCCGTCCCCCACTCCCACGCCCAGCTCGTCCCCTACGCAGGACGCGACGGAGTCAGGGACGCCCACCGCTTCCCCCTCCGGAACGGCCTTGCCCTCCGGCTACCGGACGTACACGTCACCCGAGGGCTTCTCCGTCGCCCTGCCCGAGGGCTGGAAGCCGCTCGGCACCACGCGTGCCTCGGACGTGGCGTACCGGATCTTCTTCAGTGCCGACGGCGATACGCGCACACTGGCGGTCACCTACAGCGAGGCCGTGGGCCCGGACCCCGTCGCCGTGTGGCGCGACGACGTCGAGCCTGATCTGGAGGAGCGGAGCGGGTTCCAGCGGATCGGCGAGATCGAGGCGACCACGTACCAGGGATACAAGGCGGCCGACATGGAGTGGCTCTCCGTGCAGGACGGCACCCGTCTGCACACCTTCGGCCGCGGCTTCCTCATCGGCGACCACCGCGGCTATTCCCTGCGCTGGACGACCCCGGAGGCCGACTGGGACGACCCGGACAACCAGCAGGCGCTGGACGTCTTCCTGCGGAGCTTCCGGGTGCCGGAGGACTGATCAGGCGGACGAGCGGGGCGCGCCCGAGTCTCTCCCGGATCTCTTCTCCCGCGCCCTCGCTCCTGCCCCCGTCGGTCCCGTTTTCGTCACCCCGTGTCCGGGGACTCGGCCCGCATGGTGCAGATCGGATACACGATGATGACCGAGCAGGCCGGCCCCCGTGAGCTGGTGGACCACCTGGTCCGTGCCGAGGAGGCGGGCTTCGACTTCTCCGTGACCTCGGACCACTACTTTCCGTGGCTGCGTGCGCAGGGTCACTCGCCGTACGCCTGGAGTGTGCTGGGCGCGGCCGCCCAGGCCACGTCGCGGATTCCGCTGATGACGTACGTGACGTGTCCGACGGTCCGCTACCACCCGGCGGTGGTGGCACAGAAGGCCGCCACGATGCAACTACTGTCGGAGGGCCGGTTCCGGCTGGGCCTCGGCTCCGGCGAGAACCTCAACGAGCATGTCGTGGGCGGCGGTTGGCCGCCCGTGGACGTGCGGCACGAGATGCTCGAGGAGGCGGTGGGGATCATCCGGGCGCTCTTCAAGGGCGGCCATGTGAACCATCGCGGCACGCACTTCGACGTGGAGTCCGCCCGCCTGTGGGACCTCCCGGACCAGCCGCCGCCCATCGGCATCGCCGTCTCCGGGGAACAGTCCTGTGAGCTCGCGGGCAGGCTCGGCGACCTGGTGATCGCCACGGAGCCCAAGGCGGGCCTGCTGGAGGCGTTCGACCGGCACGGCGGCGAGGGCAAGCCGCGCGTGGGGCAGCTTCCGGTGTGCCACGACCCCGACCGGGACACCGCGATCAAGCGCGCCCACTCCCAGTTCCGCTGGTTCGGCGGCGGCTGGAAGGTCAACTCGGAGCTGCCGCACCCGGATTCCTTCGAGGCGGCGACGCAGTTCGTCACCCAGGACGACGTCGCCGACTCCATCCCGTGCGGCGACGACCCGGACGCCTTCGTCGAGGCAGTACGCCCGTACGCCGAGGCCGGGTTCGACGAGATCGCCCTGGTGCAGATCGGGGGCGAGGCACAGCTGCCGTATCTCGACTGGGCGGAGAAGACGCTGCTGCCCGCGCTGCGGGACGCCTTCGGATGACAGCTCGCGCACCACAACGGCACGGGGCGGCACCGGGGCGGACCGAGCACGGTGTGCGGGTGCCATAGGCTGCTGGTCTGCACTTTTGCCGTCCGAGCAGCCGTACAGGAGAGTCATCCGTGAGCCTGGCGATCGTCCCGTCCGACACGTCCCCCGTGCCCCTGTCCGACCTCGTCGCCCGGGACGCCCGGGAGTTCGGGGTCTACGCCCGGACCGGAGGCTGGGCCTTCGGCCTGATGGTGGCGCGCAGCGTGCGGCCCGGCGGCCAGGGCGCGGGTGAGACGCCGAAGGTGTCGGCGAAGGAGTTCGCCGAGCTCGCCGGGTGTTCCGCCGAGCGCGTCATGCGCTACTACAAGGCCTGGGACCGGGCCGCCGACGACGGCCTCGTCCCGCACTTCGAGGCGCTCACGCCGGGCCAGGAGGTGGAGCTGCCGGACGCCGACGTGTGGCTCAGCTACTACGTCTCCCGCAACAGCGCCACCTCCGAGCGCGGCACCGCCATCGCCGAGGCCGCCGAGGCCGAGGGCATCCGTCCGACGAAGGCCCTGGAGGTCGCCGAGAACCCCACCGCGCTGCGCGCCGCGATCCTCGCCGACCCCTCCACCGCCCGCGCGGCCCGCCAGGCGCTCCTGGACCGGGTCCGCGAAGACCCGGAACTGCAGGCCGAATTGGCGCGTGACGTGGTCCGCACCGAGGAGCTGAAGAAGGCCGTGGCCGGCGAGAGCCGGGCCGCCGACCGGATCGGCTACGTCCGCCAGATCGCCGAGTCGGGCCAGATCAAGACCCCGGCCGGGCAGACCGTCGACGCGCCCGTCGACCTGCGCCAGGAGGCCGAGCGGCACCTGTCGCTCATCGAGGAGTTGCACGACGACGAGGACAGCGGCGAGTGGGCCACCGAGGCCTACGACACCATGAAGTCCCTCGTCGTGGAAGCCGTGGAGGCCGACCCCGAGCTGCGGGTGCAGGAGCGGCGGACGAAGTTCTACAGCAGCCTGCAGCGGGCGACGAAGGTCTTCGAGGAGCTGACCTTCGACGATGTGCAGGAGTTCGTCGAGGACGACATGGTCGAGCAGCTGGAGGAGCTCCAGCAGGCCATCGCCACGTGCATCTCGGCGCTGCGCGGGGCGCGCGGAGGCACGGCGCCGCAGTCGTAGCCGGCCTCACACCCGCCGAGACACCGTCCGAGCGCCACCGCTCACTCTGTGTAGCGGTGGCGGGTCCACAGAGGCAGCACGAACCAGCACACGACGTACCAGACGACCACGCCCGCGACCAGCCAGGGCACGAAGCCGTCGTGGGTGGCGACCCGCAGGATCAGCAGCAGCGACGACGCCATCGTGACGAGGAGCAGGACCAGCCCGACGAAGGTCAGCCGGGAGGCCCACTCCACCGTCTGCGGCTTGATGCGCCGCCCGGACACCAGGCGGTGCAGGGACACGGGACCGATGAGGGCGCCGGTGGCGGCGGCGCCCAGCACGACCGTCACGATGTAGATGGCCCGGTCCGTCGGATTCAGGTCGTCGTACTTCGGTGTGAACACGACGGTGAGCAGAAAACCGAACAGGATCTGCACGCCCATCTGGGCCACCCGGACCTCCTGGAGAAGCTCGACCCACATGCGGTCGGCTCTCTCCTCCTCGGTCTCGTTGCGTCCCCTGCGCCTGGTCTCTCCACTCTCCGTGGCCGTCACCATGTCCTCCCGGGTCGGAACTGCCTGAGTCCTGTCCCGCGAGTACCCCGTGAGCGGCGATTCTGTCCGGCCGGGCCGACGTTCGTCCTACCAGCGGCTCTCGACCTGGTCCTTGATCCGCCGGTCGTAGAGGTCCCGGATCGCGGTGAGCGTGTCCTCGGACAGTTCCGGCAGCGCGGCGGCGGCCGCGTTCGCGCGGGCCTGTTCCGGCGAGCGGGCGCCCGGGATCACGGTGGTCACGCCCGGCTGCTGGATGATCCAGCGCAGCGCGAGCTGGGCCGGGGTGAATCCCTCGGGGGCGAGGTCGGCGAACTCGGCGGCGGCCTCGACGCCCGTCGCGTAGTCCACACCGGAGAAGGTCTCCCCGACGTCGAAGGACTCGCCGTGCCGGTTGTAGGTGCGGTGGTCGTTGGCCGGGAAGACGGTGTCCTTGGTGTACTTGCCCGACAGGAGGCCTGAGGCCAGCGGGACACGGGCGATGACGCCGACGCCCGCCTCCTGGGCGGCGGGCAGCACCTCGCGCAGCGGCTTCATGCGGAACGGGTTCAGGATGATCTGCACGCCGGCCACACCGGGCCGGGCGATCGCGGTCAGCGCCTCCTCGCAGGTCTCCACGCTGACGCCGTACGCCGCGATCCGCTCCTCCTGGACCAGGGTGTCCAGGGCGTCGAACACCTCGTCCGTCGAGTAGACGGGGGTCGGCGGGCAGTGCAGCTGGACCAGGTCGAGGCGGTCCACACCCAGGTTGCGCCGGGAACGGTCGTTCCAGGCGCGGAAGTTGTCCAGGACGTAGTTCTCGGGGATCTGGTCGACGCGGCGGCCCATCTTGGTCGCCACGAAGATGTCCAGGTCGGGCCTGCCGCGCAGGAAGGCGGCGATCGTCTGCTCGCTGCGTCCGTCGCCGTACACGTCGGCCGTGTCGAAGAAGGTCACCCCCGACTCGACCGCCGCGTCCAGCACCGCCAGCGCTTCCTTGTCGTCGACGTCTCCCCAGTCGGCGCCCAGCTGCCACGTCCCGAGACCGACGACGGATGCCCGCTGACCCGACCTACCGATTACACGCTCGTCCATGGCGTCAGTGTGTCATTCGTCATGCGCGTGCGCGGAACGGGCCCCTCCGCGCAGCCACCTGTGAATCGTCACTCACATAGGTGAATCATTTCGACAGGCTGACGGACGACGTCAAGCCGGTCCCTAGCGTGGACCCGTGACCGACGCCTTCAGCCGCAGGGGCTTCCTGCGCACCGCTGCAGCCCTGGCCGCCGTACCGACTCTTCTCCCGGCGGATCCGGCCGTCGCGGCGCAGGAGTTACCGGACTTCCCGCCCGAAGTCGCCCTGTACCGCTCGGCATACCGGAACTGGGTCGGTGAGATCACCGCCGACGGGCTGTGGGCCTGCGCGCCGGCCACCCCGGACCAGGTGGTCGCCGTCGTCAACTGGGCCTGGCGGCACGGCTGGAGGGTCCGCGCCCGCGGTTCCTCGCACGGCTGGTCACCGCTGACCATCACGCGGGACACACCGCCGGACACACCGGTCCTCCTCGTCGACACCGCCTCGCACCTCACCGGCCTTTCCCTGGAGTCGCCGACCTCCGTGCGCGCCGGCACCGGCGTCACCCTGGAGGCCCTGCTCACCTACCTGGAGGAGCACGGTCTCGGCGTCACCGCTGCCCCGGCGCCCGGCAACCTCACCCTGGGCGGCGCCCTGGCCATCGACGCGCACGGCACCGCCGTACCGGCGCGGGGTGAACAGCGGTTGCCCGGGCACACGTACGGCTCACTCAGCAATCTGGTGGTGTCCCTGACGGCCGTCGTCTGGGACGAGGCCAGTGGCGCGTACGCACTGCGGACCTACGACCGTGACGAGGCGGACTGCGCCGCGCTGCTCACCCATCTCGGCCGGTCCCTGATCACCGAGGTCGTGCTGCGCGTGGGCGCCGACACCAACCTGCGGTGCGTCAGCCGTACGGACATCCCGGCCGGTGAGCTCTTCGCCGCGCCGGGCACCGACGGACGCACGCTCGCAAGCTTCCTGGACCGGGCCGGGCGGGTCGAGGCGATCTGGTTCGCCTTCACCGAGTGCCCGTGGCTGAAGGTGTGGAGCGTCTCCCCCAGCCGGCCGCTGACCTCGCGGCACGTGACGACGCCGTACAACTACCCGTTCTCCGACAACGTCCCGCGCCCGGTGGCGGAGCTGGTCGGGCGCATGGTGGCGGACGGGGCCTGGTATCTGGCGCCGGTGCTCGGCAACGCGCAGTACGACACGGCCGCGCTCGGGCTGGTGGCGACGTTGTCGGCGGACATCTGGGGGCCGTCCAAGAACACCCTGCTGTATCTGCGGCCGACGACGCTGAGGATTGCCACGAACGGTTACGCGGTGCTCACCAGCCGGGCCCAAGTGCAGCGTGTTCTTGCCGAGTTCACCGCCTTCTACCGGGAGCGGCTCGCGGCGTACGCCGGCCGGGGGCAGTTCCCGGTCAACGGCTCGGTGGAGATCCGCGTGACGGGCCTCGACGATCCGGCGGAGGTCGGCCTGGAGGGGGCGCGGACCCCGCTGTTGTCGGCGCTCCGGCCGCGCGGCGACCGGACCGAGTGGGACACCGCCGTCTGGCTCAACATCCTGACGCTGCCCGGAACTCCGCACGCGGAGGCGTTCCTGCGCGAGATCGAGCGGTTCGTGCTGCGCACCTTCGACGGCGGGTATGCCATGCCCCGGGTCGAGTGGTCGAAGGGCTGGGCCTACACGGACGTGGCCGCCTGGAGCGACGCAGAGGTGCTGGACACGGTCGTGCCCGGGTCCATCGGCGAGGAGGCGTGGGGGCAGGCGTCCGGGGTGCTCGACCGGCTCGACCCCCACCGGGTGTTCGGCAACGCCTTCCTCGACCGGCTGTTCCGGTGAGGTGCGGCTACCTGCGGGACGCCAGTGCCCTGGCGTGCACGGTGCGCGCGACCTTCGGGCCCAGCCAGCGCTTGAAGCGGCGCAGCGTCTCCAGTTGCCCGGCCGCCCTGTCGAGCCGGTAGTACAGCTGGGGCGGCACGAGGGGCAGCAGGGGTGAGTGGCGCTGGCCGAGCAGGGCGAACATCTGGTGCGGGGGCAGCTGGATGTAGCGGGGCAGGTTCTCGTACCACCGGGCGCTGTAGCGGGCCGCGCTCTGGAGGGACAACAGGGCCTGTTTGCGCTCCTCTTCGTAGCGGGCGAGGGCCTGTGGGAGGGCAGGGTGCTCGTGCAGTGCGCGGGCGAGGGCGATGGCGTCCTCCAGGGCGAGGGTGGTGCCGGCGCCGACGGAGTAGTGCGTGGTGTGGGCGGCGTCGCCGAGCAGGACGAGGTTGCCGCAGCGCCAGGTGCGGTTGGTGAGGGTGCGGAAGTTCAGCCACTGGGCACTGCCGTCGGCGGACGAGCGGCCGATGAGGGGGTGGCCGTCGAGGACGTCGGCGAAGAGCTTCTCGAGCAGGGACAGTCCGTCCGCCTCGTTCACCGTGTCGAGGCCCAGGCCGGTCCAGGTCTCGGGGGCGCATTCGATGACGCAGGTGCCGGACTCGGGGCCGAAGCCATAGCCGTAGCACCAGATCCAGCCGTGGTCGGACTCGACGAAGGCGAAGGTGAAGGCGTCGAAGACCTTGCTGGTGCCGAGCCAGATGTAGCGGTTGCGGCCCGCCGTGACCCGTGTGCCGAAGTGGTCGGTGTGCCGGGTGCGCAAGGCACTGTGGACGCCGTCGGCCGCCACGACCAGGTCGGCTGCGGGCAGGCGGTCCGGCGTGATCTCGTGCTCGAACGTCAGGCGTACGCCCAGTGAGCGGGCGCGGGCGGCGAGGATGTCCAGGAGCCGGTGGCGTCCGATCCCGTGCCCCTGGTCGCCGGGCCGACGGGTTGTCAGATCCCGGATGTGGGCGACTCCTTCGCTCCAGCGGACCGAGTTCTCCTCGATGGCGCGGGCCGTCTCGGGGTCGTGCGCGTGGAGCCGGTCGAGCAGGCCCCGCCAGTAGGTGACGCCCCAGCCGTAGGTGGAGCCCTCCGGGTTGCGCTCGTGGACGGTGATGTCGTGGGACGGGTCCCGCAGCTTCAGCAGGATCGAGAGATACAGGCCGGCGGGACCGCCGCCGACGCAGGCGACCTTCACACACACCCCTGAGCATGACTCAAATCGGATATTTCGATTCGCGGAGCAGCTCGCAGAGTAACAGGGCAAGTGTGCCGTCCCGTCGCATTCCGGATCGCGCCAGTTTCGGCGAGTGAAGTAGACCACTGGCGACACGCTCACCCGCGAAAGATCACCCGGAACGCGGCCTACAGAGGGAGGAATTCCCCGTTCCGGTGACCCGTGGACGCCACCACGGCAAGATCATCTTGATTCAAGCTTGCACGACATGTGGCTACTTGTCCGGATCAGAGCCAACCACTGCCGACCGATTTCTCCCGCTCTCATGCGGCCCGATAGGCATGCGGAGTCGTCAACCGAACAAACCCAGGAGATCCGTATGCCGGAACTCAGCCGTCGCCGTGCGCTCACCGCCGCAGCCGCCCTCGCCACCGCGGCCGGCGTCCAGACCGTCGCCGCCCCCGGGGCCACCGCCGCCGGGCGCGACCACCACGCCCCGGCGTCCTTCAACGAGGTCTACAAGGGCCGCCGGATACAGGGTCGGCCGGTCTCGGGCGCCGGTCACGAGCACCACGGCGCCGGATACGCCGTGTTCGTCGACGGGGTGGAGCTGCATGTGATGCGCAACGCCGACGGCACCTGGATCAGCGTCGTCAGCCACTACGACCCGGTGCCCACCCCGCGCGCCGCCGCCCGCGCCGCCGTCGACGAGCTGCAGGGCGCCCCACTCCTCCCCTTCCCCGCCAACGCCAACTGACCTGCCGCACGCGCGCACTTTGGAGCACCCGCCACCATGACCGTCCGCAAGAACCAGGCCCTGCTGACCGCCGACGAGAAGCGCCGATTCGTCGCCGCCGTGCTGGAGTTGAAGCGCAGCGGCCGCTACGACGAGTTCGTCACCACGCACAATGCCTTCATCGTCGGCGACACCGACAACGGGGAACGCACCGGCCACCGTTCACCGTCCTTCCTGCCCTGGCACCGCAGATTCCTGCTCGAGTTCGAGCGCGCGCTGCAGCAGGTGGACGCCTCGGTCGCGCTGCCGTACTGGGACTGGAGCACCGACCGCTCGATACGGTCCTCGCTGTGGGCGCCCGACTTCCTCGGCGGCACCGGGCGCAGCCTCGACGGCCGGGTGATGGACGGGCCGTTCGCCGCGTCGACCGGCAACTGGCCGATCAATGTGCGCGTGGACGGGCGTACGTTTCTGCGCCGGTCGCTCGGCACCGCCGTACGGGAGCTGCCGACCCGGGCCGAGGTGGAGTCCGTGCTCGCCATGCCGACGTACGACATGGCGCCCTGGAACAGCGCGTCGGACGGCTTCCGCAACCATCTCGAGGGCTGGCGCGGCGTCAATCTGCACAACCGCGTCCATGTCTGGGTGGGCGGGCAGATGGCGACCGGCGTGTCCCCCAACGACCCGGTGTTCTGGCTGCACCACGCCTACATCGACAAGCTGTGGGCGGACTGGCAGCGGCGCCACCCCGGCTCCGCTTATGTGCCGGTTGCCGGGACGCCGAACGTGGTCGACCTCAACGACACGATGAAGCCGTGGAACGACGTACGTCCCGCCGACCTGCTGGACCACACGGCGCACTACACGTTCGACGCGGCCTGAGACTGCGCCCGGTCCGCTCTCCGTCCGTGCCCGGCCGCCGGTCAGGCGTCGGCGGTACGGCACTCCGGGTGGCCCCAGCCCTGGGCGTTCTTGGTGATGGGCTCGCCCGCCGCGTAGGAGCGGCCGCAGATGCAGCGGCCGGGGAACTTGGCCTTGATGGTGCGCGCGGAGCTGCCGTTCTTCCGGGGCGCCGCGGACTTGCGGCGCGGTGCCTTGGCCGGCGTGTCCGGGGAGGGCGGCGGCTGAGGTGAGCCGAGGCCGCTGCCCGCCGGCTCCTGCACGGTGGCCGCCTGGCTGGCGGCACGGTCGGCGAAGTCGTTCAGCGGGTCGCCGTCAGCCTGGTGGGCGGGGACGTAGCGGAACTCGACCGTGCGGCCGGCGAGCAGTTCGTCGATGCGCACGACCAGGTCCTGGTTGGCGACGGGCTTGCCGGCGGCCGTCTTCCAGCCGTTGCGCTTCCAGTTGGGCAGCCAGCTGGTGACGGCCTTCATGGCGTACTGCGAGTCCATCCGGATCTCCAGCGGTACGCCGGGGTCGGTCGCCGAGAGCAGCCGTTCCAGCGCGGTGAGTTCCGCGACGTTGTTGGTGGCCTTGCCGAGCGGCCCGGCCTCCCATCGGGTCGGGGTCTCCGTCTCGTCGGCGACGACCCAGGCCCAGCCCGCCGGCCCGGGGTTTCCCTTCGAAGCCCCGTCGCACGCGGCCACAACTCGTTCAAGCATGGGCCGATCATGCCATGGTCCGGCAGGCCGTCCGGTCGCACGTGCCCTCGTGGATCAGTCGAGGATCAGGAGACGTCCGTGGTCTTCGGCATCTCCCCCTCGGTCGTGGTGACGTCGATCACCGAGAAGTTCGCGCCCTGCGGATCGGTGAGCGCCGCGAACCGGCCGAACGGCGAGCTCATCGGCCCGAAGCGCAGCACGGCGCCCTGCTTGGTGGCCTTGGCCACGGCGTCGTCGCAGTTGGCGACGGTGAAGTACACGTTGATGTAGGAGGGGACCTCGGGCGGGAACTCGTCCGTCATCTGCATGCGGCCGAGGACCATGTCGTCTCCGACCGTGTAGAGGCGGAAGTCGACCGCGTCGTCCTCCATCTGCTTGGCGCCGTACCCGAAGACGGCCGGGAAGAACGTGTCCGGCTTCTCCCGCTCGCGGGTGAAGACCTCGGCCCAGCAGAATCCGCCCGGCTGGTCCATCGGCGCCTCGAAACCCTCGTGGGTGCCAGGCTGCCAGAGGCCGAAGACGGCACCGCTGGGCTCGCGGGCCAGGCACATGCTGCCGAACTCGCCGACCGCCATCGGCTCCATCAGGATCTCGCCGCCGTTCTCCCGGATCTTGGCGGCGGTGGCGTCGACGTCGGAGGTGGCGAAGTAGAGACACCACTGCGACTGGCCCTCCTGGCCCGCCATGGGCGGGACGACCGCGGCGGTGGCCTTGCCGTTCGCGTAGGCCTGGGTGTAGTTGCCGTACTCCGACGACGCCTCGCCGAAGGTCCAGCCGAGGACGTCGCCGTAGAAGCTCTTGGCTCCCTCCACGTCGCTGAACATCGCGTCGGCCCAGATGGGGGTTCCCTCAGGTTTCACGGCCATGGCTGCGGCCCTCTCCCGGATCGGTGAGTTGTCCGGATTCATACGCTAGCCACCCGGCAGTGCGGTCGCGCGCCGAATGCTTGCTTCCGTTCCAGACTGGGGGCATACGCGGCCGGTCGACGGACGGGGCACGGTATGGCGGACAGGTCGATGCGCGCGTGGTCGGTGGTCGAGCCGGGGCCGGTCGAGGCGGGGTCCCTGCGGCTGGTCGGGAAGCCGGTTCCGGTGCCGGGGGACGACGAACTGCTGGTGAGGGTGCGGGCGTGCGGGGTGTGCCGTACGGATCTGCATGTCACCGAGGGGGATCTGCCGGTGCACCGGGCGGGCGTGACGCCCGGGCACGAGGTCGTCGGCGTCGTGGCCGGATTCGGGACGGCGGTGCGCGGCTTCGGCGTCGGGGAGCGGGTGGGGGTGGCCTGGCTGCGGCGCACCGACGGCATCTGCCCCTACTGTGCGCGCGGGGCGGAGAACCTGTGCCCGGCCTCGCGGTACACGGGCTGGGACGCCGACGGCGGATACGCTCCGTACACGACCGTCCCGGCGGCGTACGCCTACCGGCTGCCCGGCGACCTCGACGACGTGACCCTCGCACCGCTGCTGTGCGCCGGGATCATCGGCTATCGGGCGCTGCGGCGGTCGGCGCTCCCCGCGGGCGGGCGGCTGGGGCTGTACGGCTTCGGGGGTAGCGCCCATCTGTGCGCGCAGGTGGCGATCGCCGAGGGCGCCACCGTGCACGTGCTGACGCGGAGTGCGGCAGCCCGGAAGCTCGCACTCGGCCTGGGTGCCGCCTCGGCACGCGACCCGGCCGAGCCGCCGCCGGAGCCGCTGGACAGCGCCATCCTGTTCGCGCCGGTCGGCGATCTGGTCCCGGTGGCGCTGCGGGCCCTCGACCGGGGCGGCACGCTGGCGATCGCGGGCATCCACCTCAGCGACGTGCCGGCGCTGCGCTACGAGAGCGAGCTCTTCTACGAGAAGCAACTGCGCAGTGTCACCTCCAACACGCGCGAGGACGGCCGGGAGTTCCTGGCGCTCGCCGCCGAGCACGCCGTACACGCCACGACGCACACCTATCCGCTGTCGCGGGCCGGCGAGGCTCTGCGGGATCTGAAGGCGGGCCGGTTCGACGGGGCGGCGGTGCTGGTGAACGACCTGTCCTGAGCGCCGCCACTCGGGCGTGCGGGAGCACAGGAGGGGAGCAAGGTCACCCAGGGTGCGTCCACTGCCTCACAGGCCAGGTTTGTACCTCCAGGGTCTGAAGTCGCCCCCTTCACGCCCTGATCAAGGTGTCACGGCGGCTGTTTGGCTAGGACGCGCGCACGGCCAGCCCGCTCACCTCCCGGGAGGGAATGTGTCCACACCGGACAGCGCCACCGGACCCGCCATCGACGAACCCGCTCCCGATCCCCAGTCCGACGGACAGCTCACCAGTCTCAGCACCCAGGCGGCCCGTCAGCTCGCCACCACCACCAAGTCCGAACCCCAGATGCAGGCCATCAGCTCGCGCTGGCTGCTGCGGATGCTGCCCTGGGTGGACGTGAAGGGCGGCACCTACCGGGTCAACCGCCGTCTGCAGCTGCGCGTCGGCCGGGGACGGGTGCAGTTCGACCAGAACGGCGCCGACGACATCAAGGTCATCCCCGAGACCCTCACCGAGCTTCCGGTCCTGCGCGGCTACGACGACATGGACGTACTCCGGGAGGTCTCCACCCGCTTCCGGGTCCGGGAGGTCCGGGCCGGCCAAGTGCTCGTCGAGGCCGGGCAGCCCGTCACGGAGGCCTACCTCATCGTGCACGGCCGCTTCACCCGCTTCACGGAAGGCAAGTACGGCGATGAGGAGATCCTCGGGGTCGTCACCGACGGCGACCAGATCGGCGACGAGGCCATCGGACAGCCCGACCCTCTGTGGCTGAGCTCGGTGCGGGCGGAGACGGCCGGGGTGCTGCTCGTGCTCCCCTGGGCCGTGGTCGAGGAGTTCACCGGGCGGGTGCCGTCCCTCGCCGCGCACCTGGAGGCCTACGCCGCGCGGCAGAGCCTGCCCATGAACCGCAAGGGCGAGGCCGACGTGCCCGTGCAGGCGGGCCATGTCGGTGAGCCGACGATCAACGGCGGCTACGTCGACTACGACCTCGCCCCGCGCGAGTACGAGTTGTCCCTGACCCAGACCGTGCTGCGCGTCCACACCCGGGTCGCCGACCTCTACAACAACCCGATGGACCAGACCGAGCAGCAACTCCGCCTGACCATCGAGGAGATCCGCGAACGCCAGGAGTGGGAGCTGGTCAACAACCGCGAGTTCGGGCTGCTGCACAACGCCGACTACGGGCAACGCATCAGCACCTTCACCGGGCCGCCGACCCCGGACGACATGGACGAGCTGCTGTCGATGCGCCGCAAGACCAAGCTGTTCATCGCCCATCCGAAGGCGATCGCGGCGTTCTTCCGGCAGTGCAACCGGCGCGGCCTCGTACCCGGCACGGCGAGCGTCGAGGGGCACGAGATCCCCGCCTGGCGCGGTGTTCCGATCTTCCCCTGCAACAAGATCCCGATCAGCCGGGAGCACACCAGCAGCATCATCGCGCTGCGCACCGGCGAGGGCGACCAGGGCGCCATCGGGCTGTACCAGACCGGGATCCCGGAGGAGTACCAGCCCGGCCTGAACGTGCGGTTCATGGGCATCGACACCAACTCGATCATCCGCTACCTCGTCACCGCCTACTACTCGCTGGCGATCCTCGTCCCCGACGCGGTCGGGATCCTCGAGAACGCCCAGATCGGCCGGACGGCCGAGTGACCGCGTGGAGCACCCGATGAGCACGTCCACCCCCACCTCCGACTTCGCGCTGCCCGGGCCACCGAACATCGCGAGCACGCTGCGCACCCGGCGCGGCGGGGCGATCCCCGGGCTCCGGTACCGGCAGGTCGCCCCCGCCGACCCCGTGAAGGCCGCGGAGGTCGACCGCAGGCTGGAGGCCTGGGCCCGGCGCCTCGATCTGTTCCCCGAGGCGTGGAAGGGCGACTTCTCGGGGTTCCAGTTCGGCCGGGCCGTGGTGCTCCAGCATCCGGAGGCGCTCGATCTGGACCGGCTGACCGCCGCCGGCGAGTTGCTGCTCGCGGAGAACGTCGTCGACTCCTGCTACTGCGAGGAGGACGAGGGCCGGGGCGGAGCGCGCCGGGGTCTCGGGGGCCGCCTGATCATGGCCCAGTCGGCGCTCGACCCGTATCACGGCATTCCCGAGCTGGAGGAGGAGTGGCGCCACGGCGTGCGGGCCGACGGTCCGCTGCGCTCGTACCACTTCGCCCTCCAGGACTACGCCGCCTTCGCCACCCCGAGCCAGACCGACCGCTTCGTCCACGACATCGCCCGGCTGCACCTGGGCTACCTCGCCGAGGCGGCCTGGGCCGAGACCCGCTATGTGCCGCGGGTCTGGGAGTACCTGGTGATGCGGCAGTTCAACAACTTCCGTCCCTGTCTGTCGATCGTGGACGCCGTGGACGGCTACGAGCTGCCCGAGGCGCTCTACGCCCGTCCGGAGATCCAGCGGATCACGGCGCTCGCCTGCAACGCCACCACGATCGTCAACGACCTGTACTCCTTCACCAAAGAGCTGGCGAGCGACCCCACGCATCTCAACCTGCCGCAGGTCATCGCCGCGAACGAGCGCTGCGGGCTGAAGGCCGCCTATCTGAAGGCCGTCGAGATCCACAACCGGATCATGGCGGCCTTCGAGGAGGAGTCCGCCCTGCTGTCCGCCACCTCGCCCCTCGTGGAGCGCTACGCGCGGGGCCTGTCCGACTGGGTGGCCGGCAACCACGAGTGGCACGCGACCAACACCCACCGCTACCACCTGCCCAACTACTGGTAAAGCGCGATCGCATGACAGAGCGTCACAGCAACCAGCACGAGGAGTCACCGTTGACCATCGCCCCCGAAGCCGGCACCAAGGCCGCCCAGGTGCCGTCCCAGTCCACGTACCAGACCCGCGTCGCGGACTACTGGAACGCCGAGGAGAACCCGGTCAACCTCGAACTCGGAAAGATCGACGACCTGTACCACCACCACTACGGCATCGGCGACGCCGACCGCTCCGTGCTCGACGAACCCGACCCCGTCCGGCGCCGGGAGCGCATCACCGCGGAACTGCACCGGCTGGAACACGCCCAGGCGGAACTGCTCGCCGACCGGCTCGGCCCGCTGACACCCGACGACCGCGTCTTCGACGCCGGCTGCGGACGCGGCGGCGGCAGCGTCGTGGCCCATCTGCGCTACGGCTGCCAGGCCGACGGGGTCACCCTCTCCGCCAAGCAGGCCGAGTTCGCCAACGAGCAGGCCCGTAAGCGGGGCATCGACGACCGGGTGCGCTACCACTGCCGCAACATGCTCGACACCGGGCTGCCGTCCGGGGCGTTCGCGGCCTCGTGGAACAACGAGTCGACCATGTACGTCGAGCTCGACCTGCTGTTCGCCGAGCACGCCCGGCTGCTGCGCCGCGGCGGCCGCTATGTGGTCATCACCGGCTGCTACAACGACACCTACGGACGTGCCTCCCGCGAGGTGTCCCTCATCAACGCCCACTACATCTGCGACATCCATCCGCGCTCGGCGTACTTCCGGGCCATGGCCCGCAACCGGCTCGTGCCGGTCCATGTTCAGGACCTGACCGAGGCGACCATCCCCTACTGGGAGCTGCGCCGAGAGGCGGACCACCTGATGACGGGCATCGAGGACACGTTCCTGAGCGCGTACCGCAACGGCAGCTTCCAGTACCTGCTGATCGCGGCGGACCGCGTCTGAGCAAGGGTCGGACCCGCGTCGGCCACCGCTGTTGCGTGGCCGGCGCGGGTCTTCCCCCTTCGGCCCGGCTGTGCTTGCCTGGGGAACCGTTTTCGGTGTCCGGGGCGGGAGTTGCCGTATGCGCAAGCCGTGGCTCGTCGGGGTGCTGCTGGCCGCCGTGCTGCTCGGCGCGTGCGGGGATCCCGCGTCGGAGCCGGAGGCCGGGCCTCCCCCTCGGATGCCGGGTGCGTCGGCCACCACGCGGCAGCAGGCGCCCGCCTCGCCGAGCGCTCCGGGGAGGCGGGGGAAGAGTCCGAGCGTCTCCGCGAAGGCACCGACCGTGCTGTATCTGGGCGACTCTCTCGCGATGGAGGCACAGAACGTGCTCGGGCAGGAGCTGCGCCGCGAGCTCGGGGCCACGTACGCGAGCGCGCCGTACTCGGGGACCACCCTCTGCGACTACCTGGAGGGCACGGGCAAGCGGTCCCTCGTGCCGGTCGCGGACAAGGCGGCCGCCCTGGTGCGCAGGCTGCGGCCGGACTTCGTGGTGCTGCAGTTCTGGGGGAACGCGTGGGGTTACACGCCCTGCATGGACGGCATCACCCACGACGCCTCCCCCGACAAGTACTTCAGGCGCTACCAGGCCGACCTGAAGCGGCTCACCGACCAGATCTCCGCGGCCGGGGACATCCGGATCGTCTGGGTGCTGCAGGGCCCGGACCCGATCACCCCCGACCGGGTCCGGCGCGTCAACGCCCTGTACGAGCTGCGGGCCGGCGCCTCGGACGACCTGCTCGCCGACGCGGCCAAGGTGCTGAGTGCGCCCGGCGCCCGCCACACCTGGGTCCAGTACCTGCCGTGCACGGCGTACGAGCACGCACACGCCGAGTACTGCACCCAGCCGGACCGCGACCGCACCGCCCTGCACCGCGACGACGACTACCTGCACTTCTGCCTGGCGCCCACGACCTCGACGCCGAAGCCGTGCCCGGTCCGCTCCCCCGGGATCCTGCGGATCGCCCGGGAGATCACCGGGGTGATCCGCGAGAACCTGGAGGGCTAGCGCCCCCGGGCCAGGCTTCACTCCCCCGCGTACGCCTTGTCCAGGGCTGCGATGTCGAACTTGCTCATCGCCATGAACGCCTTGGTCACGCGGGCCGCCTTCGCCGGGTCCGGGTCGGTGATCATCTCGTCGAGCCGGTCCGGGACGACCTGCCAGGACACGCCGTACTTGTCCTTGAGCCAGCCGCACGGTCCGGGCTCGCCGCCGTTCTCGGTGAGCTTGGTCCAGTAGTAGTCGATCTCCTCCTGGTTCTCGCAGAAGATCATGAAGGAGACGGCCTCGGTGAACTTGAACTGGGGTCCGCCGTTGAGCCCGAGGAACTTGTGTCCGTTGGCCGTGAACTCGACGGTCATGACACTGCCCGCGGGCTGGAACGCCCCCTCGGGGTAGCGGGCGACCTTGCCGATGCTGGAGTTCTTGAAGATCGAGACGTAGAAGTGGGCGGCCTCCTCGGCCTGGCCGTCGAACCAGAGACACGTGGTGAAACCGTCGGATGCCATGAGTACCTCCTGGAGCGTGGATGCGCTGTCATCTGTGTCGACCGGTCCTCGCCGCGAAACTCATCGGTCACTGGCCGAATAATCCAGGTGGCCGTTACACCGTTCGGACCTAGCATCGCGGTCATGACGTCTTCGCCCGCCGACCACGGCGACAGCATGCACCCCTTCCGCATCGACATTCCGCAGAGCGACCTCGACGACCTGCACGACCGCCTCGACCGGACGCGGTGGCCCGACGAGCTGCCGGGGGTGGGATGGGCGTACGGCGTGCCGTCGGACTACCTGCGCGAGCTGGTGCGCTACTGGCGGCACGACTACGACTGGCGGGCGGCGGAGGCGCGGCTGAACGAGTGGCCGCAGTTCACGACCGAGATCGACGGCGCGCACGTGCACTTCGCGCACATCCGCTCACCCGAACCGGACGCCACCCCGCTGATCATCACGCACGGCTGGCCGGGGTCGTTCGCCGAATTCCTGGACGTCGCCGGTCCGTTGACGGATCCGGCCGCGCACGGCGGCGACCCCGCCGACGCCTTCCACGTGGTACTGCCGAGCATTCCCGGCTTCGGGTTCTCCGGGCCCACCCGCGAGACCGGCTGGGAGGCACGGCGGATCGCCGATGCGTGGGCCGAGCTGATGACGCGCCTCGGCTACGAACGGTTCGGCGCCCAGGGCGGCGACTGGGGTGCGGCCATCTCCCGCGAGCTGGGCCGTGTCCACCCCGACCGGGCCATCGGCATCCACCTCAATCTGCTGCCCGGCGCGCAGGCCACCACCGAGCCGGCCCCTGAGGAACTGGAGGCGCTGAGCCCCGCCGAGCGGGAGCGGACGCTCACCTCGTGGCGCCGGTGGGCGGAGTGGTTCCGGGACGGGACGGGCTACTTCCATATGCAGTCCACCCGGCCGCAGACCCTGTCGTACGCGCTCACGGACTCGCCGGTCGGCCAACTCGCCTGGATCGTCGAGAAGTTCCGGGAGTGGACCGACTCCGAGCAACTGCCAGAGGAGGCCGTCGACCGGGACCTGATGCTCACGAACGTGATGCTGTACTGGCTGACGGGCACGGCGGGTTCGTCCGCCCGGGTCTACTACGAGCGCGCCCACGCCCAGGGGGACCGGGTCGCCGCCCCGCACGAGCCCTCGACCGCCCCGACCGCGGTGGCGTCCTTCCCCGGCGACCCGCAGATCCCGCTGCGCCACAAGGCGGAACGGACGGAGAACATCGTCCGCTGGACGGAGCTCGACCGGGGCGGGCACTTCGCGGCCATGGAGGAGCCCGACCTGCTGGTGGCGGACGTACGCGCCTTCTTCCGGCAACTGCGCGAGAAGGGCTGAGCACCCGCTCTGCCCGCAGCGAATCTGCCGCGGGCAGAGAAACCGCATTCCGGCCCCGTCCGAGGTCAACAGTGGAGTCGACGGCAGTTCCCGCCACCACGAGGAGAACCGATGACTCCACTCAGCACGCTCACTCCCCGCGCCGAGGAGGGCGACACCCCGCCGACGCGCCTCGACGACCATCTCGCCGCCCAACTGCTCGGACAGCGCATCGTGTTCCTCGGCACCGAGGTCACCGAGGCCTCCGCCAACCGGGTCTGCGCCCAGCTGCTCCTGCTGTCGGCGGAGGACCCGCGCACCGACATCAGCCTGTACATCAACAGCCCGGGCGGGTCGGTGTACGCGGGCCTCGCCATCTACGACACGATGCGGCTGATCCCCAACGACGTCTCGACGCTCGCCATGGGCTTCGCGGCGAGCATGGGCCAGTTCCTGCTCTGCGGCGGCACGCCCGGCAAGCGGTACGCCCTGCCGAACGCGCGGATCATGATGCACCAGGGGTCGGCGGGCATCGGCGGCACCACCGCCGACATCGAGATCCAGGCGGAGAACCTGGAGCACAGCAAGCGGACCATGGAGCGCCTCCTCGCCCAGAACACGGGTCAGACCCCGGAGACCATCGCCCGGGACGGCGACCGCGACCGCTGGTTCACGGCCGAGGAGGCCAAGGAGTACGGCATGGTGGACCGGGTCCTGGAGTCCCTCGCGGACGTCCGCCCGGCCGCCTCGAAGCGACGGATGGGGCTGTGACATGGGGAACTACACGATTCCGTACGTCGTCGAGCGGACCGCGCACGGCGAGCGCTCCTCCGACGTCTTCAGCCGCCTGCTGTCCGAGCGGATCATCTTCCTCGGCACCGAGATCGACGACGGCGTCGCCAACGTCGTCATCGCGCAACTCCTCCATCTGGAGTCGGCGGCACCGGAGAGCGAGATCGCGATCTACATCAACTCCCCCGGCGGCTCGTTCACTTCGCTCATGGCGATCTACGACACCATGACCTACGTGCAGGCGCCGATCTCCACGTTCTGCGTGGGGCAGGCGGCCTCCACGGCCGCCGTACTGCTGGCCGGTGGGGATCCGGGGCGGCGGTTCGTCCTGGAGCACGCGCGCGTGCTGCTGGGTCAGCCCGCCACCGGCGGCAGCCGGGGTTCGATCTCCGACCTCACCCTCCAGGCCAAGGAGATGGTCCGGATCCGCTCGCAGGTCGAGGAGGTGCTGGCCCGGCACACCCACCACGACATCGCGACGCTGCGCGCGGACATGGACCGCGACAAGGTGTTCACCGCGCAGGAGGCCGTGGCGTACGGCCTGGCGGACGAGGTGGTGAGCCGGCGCCTCGTGACGGTCTGAGGCGCCGGCGCGGCCTCACGCCGCCAGGCACAGCCCGTCGTAGGACGAACGTGCCCTGCCACGGCGGCTGTTGGGCAGGCGGCGGCTGGTGAGCCGGACCAACTCGCCCTGCGCCAGCGACAGCAGGTCGCCGAGGCCGAGCCCCAGGGCGTGGGCGGCGGCCGCGAGGACCTCCGAGGAGGCCTCCTTGCGGCCGCGCTCGACCTCCGAGAGGTACGGCATGGAGATCCGGGCCGCGTCGGCCACGTCCTTGAGCGTGCGCTCCTGGGCGAGGCGCTCACGGCGCAGGACGTCGCCGACCAGGTCGCGCCACAGGGGCTCTTTGGGCGCGGGCGTGCTGGGCTCCGGTGACCGGGGCACGGCGGAGGGCTTGTTGGCGGCGGGCGGGGTCTCGGGTGCCGCGGTGGCAGGGCGTTCGGACGCGGGGCGGGTCGTTCCCCGGTGCAGGGGGATGACGCGGGCTTCGTTCGTCGCTTGTGTGCTCACCTCCCCAGCCTAGAAGCGTGGGACGCCCGGGGAAGGGATCAGCATTCCGCCCTGGGGGAAATCACTCGTCGCTCAGCCGCAGCACGGCACGCACCCGCTTGCCCACCGGCACCCGTTCCACGGCGACCTCCGCCGCCAGCGCGTGCACTATCTCCAGCCCGTGCCTGCCGACCCTTTCCGGATCCCTGGGGAAGCGGCGGGGCAGGGCGGAGCTGCTGTCGTACACGCTGACCGTCACCGCGTCGTCCGTGCCCTCCAGGTCCAGGATGTACGGGCCGTTGCTGTGCCGGTCGGCGTTGGTGACCAGCTCGCTGACGACCAGGAGCACCTTGTCCTGGGCGGGCTCGCCGATGGTGGCGCACCACTCGGTCCTGAGCCGGCCGAGGAACAGCGCGGCGAAGGAGCGGGCCTCGGCGATGCACCCCGGTTCACCGCTGTAGTGCGCCGCCCGCCGAAGCGGTTCCACGGGCACGTCGAAACCAGTTGGAATCACTGCCCCGTCCACGTGCTCGATCATGCGTTTCTCTCTCGGAAGCCGGACTGGCCGGACACTACTGCACCAGTCCTCGTACCCAGAGCAGAGCCGCGCAGTCACCGCGCAGGTGGCGCCGTACGTCACAGCGGCGGCGACTGCGGCGCGCTCGCGGTGGACGCCGACTGTGACGTCGTGGTCGTGTCCTCGTCCGGCGGCGGCTCGGAGGTCGTCGTCGCGGGCGACTCCGGCTCCGTCGTGGACGTCTCGGGGCTCGGCGACGGCGAGGACGGGGCGGTCGACGTGGGCGGGCAGGGCGACACCGAACCGGCGGGCGTCTCCGTGGCGTCGTCGGGCAGCGAGACGCACGTGGAGGGCGAGCTGGGCGGCTTGGGCGTCGACACGCTGACCGACGGGGAGGGCTTCACCGGCCGGTGGGTCTTCTTGTCCTTGTCGCCGTCGTCGCCGCGGTGCCGGGAGATCCACTCGTCGCGGTCGGGGTCGAAGATGACGAAGACGTTGATGACCGTCGTCGAGGGTGAGACCACCACGACGTTCGAGGAGCGGTACGACGGCCAGGAGTCACCCGTCCGCTTCAGGGTGCCCTGCTGGGCGACCGGCGGCGTCAGCGGGTTGCCGCAGGCGCAGCGCACCCGGGGCACTCCGCGGCCGTCGACGAGGACGGCGGTGCCGGCCTGGAGGACGGCCTGGTAGCCGGTGGCGGCACCGTCGCGGTAGCCGTGGTTGGTGACGCGGGTGTCCATGCGCAGCTGGACGGGGGTGAGCGAGCGCAGATAGGAGGGGACGTCGGACGAGTCGACGCGGGCGACCGACGCGAACGCCCGGTTCTTCTCCGGGGCCGCCCGGAGGTAGTCGATCTGTTTCTCGACGTCGCAGGCGGCGACGTTGCGGCTGCCGCCGTACAGGCCGGCCGCACCGCCGTCGACACCGCGTACGGCGTTCGACGGCGCCGACTCCGTGGCCGCGGACGGGGTGACGGGCGGGGCGGAGCTGTCCGTCGCCGTGGACTCGGTGAACGGGTCGGGGCCCGACTTGCCCGCCGCCTGGAGGAAGACCTCGCCGCCCTGGGCGGTGCCGCCGCCACCGCCGCCGCGCGACAGGACGACGGCGACGATCACCGCACCCACCACCACGGCGGTGAGCAGCGCGAGGCGGGGTACGGACCTCCACCAGGGGTGGTGGGGTTCGGGGCCGGGGCCGGGTGCTCCCCCGCCGCCGCTGCCCGGGGGCTGCGAGGGCGGGCCGGAGGGCGGCTGGGAGGGGCCCGACAGGGGGCCCGAGGGCGGTCCTGTGGGGCGGCCGGACGACGGAGGTTCGACGCTCACGAAGCCTTCTTCCCTACGGGGTAATTGACGCTTTTGTCGCTTTCTGCTTGATCCATTCTGTGCCCCGGTCCCGCGCCGCCCGCAAGCCGACGCGGACGGACCTCCCGGCGGGCGCGTCCGAGGGGCGCTGCTTAGCGTGGGCAGGGTGAGCGTGCTGACAGCCTCTCGTCCGGCCGTGGCCCGGCATGGCTGGCTCCAGGCCGTCGCCGCGGTGCTGGCCGGGCTGGTCTCGATGGGAGTGGTGGCCGCGCTGGGGCTGTGGGCGGCCGGGGCCGCGGAACTTCCGGACGGCGCCTTCCCAAGGGTCGTCGCGGCCACCGTGGTCACGGCGGTCGGCGGCACGATCGAGCTGTCGGGGAACGCCGGAGGGCTGGCCGAGTCCAATGCCGGGCTGACCGTGATCCCGCTGTCGGTGACGCTCGTCGGCGCCCTCGTCCTGGCCGCCGGTTTCCTGCGGCCGCTGCGGCACCGGGCGGTCGCCGGCGCCGGGGAGCTGGCCGGGTGGGCGGCCAGGATCGCCGTACTGTGGCTGGCGGGACTTCTGGCGCTGTCGTTCGCCGCCCGCCAGACCTTCTCGCTCTCCCTCGGCGACCTCGGGGAGGACGCGCTCGGCGACCTGGGCGATCTGTTCGGCATCTCTCCGCAGGTCGGTTTCACCACGGACGTCCCCGCGACGCTGTTCTTCGGCCTGCTGTGGCTGGCGGGCGTGCTGCTGCTGGCCCTGCTGGTCTCGCGCGGGGCTCCGCTGCCGGGCCGGCTGCTGCGCTTTCAGGAGTCGGTGCGGCCGGCCGCGTACGCCATGGTGGTGCTGCTGCTCGCATGGGTGGTGCTGGGTGTCGTCATCGGGCTGGTCGTCGCGGCGACCCGCCCTCATGCGGCCGAGACGCTCGCGGTGATCCTGCTCGGCATGCCGAACCTGGTGTGGCTCGCCCTCACCATCGGCCTCGGCGCGACCTGGAACGGCCGGGTGGAGGGGCCGTTCGGGCTGCCCATGCCGCATGTGCTCGACGAGGTGCTGCGCGGCCGGGATGTCGCCGAGCTGAATCTGGGCACGCTCGCCGAGCACGACGGCCGGGTGTGGTGGCTGGTCGCCGTGGACGCGGTGCTGCTGCTGGGCGCGGCGTTCCTGATGGCGAGGCGTTCACCGGCGCGGATGCGCGCTTGGCAGCACGCCGTGCACCTGGCGGTCGCGCTCGCGCTCACCGTGGTGATGATCTGCCTCGTCGGTCGCATCTCGGCGCACTACGGCCTGTCGGTGCTCGGCATCGGCGACCTCGGCGGGGATCTGGGCGGCGAGCTGTTCCTGCGGCCCGAGGTGTGGACCGCCGTCGGCTTTGCGCTGCTGTGGGGGCTGATCGCCGGGTTCCTCGGCGGCCTGCTCGCGCGGCGCGTGCGGCACCGGGGCGAGGTCACGGCACGCCCGGAAGGGTGAGCGGGCCGGCGTTCACCGTGGGAAGACCGGCTCGGCCCAGCGGGGCGGCGGTTTCGGCGTCTCCTTCGCGGACTCCTCCGGGACTCCTACGACCCTCAGGTCCACCTCCGTCGGCGCATGCCCGGCCGCCGCGCCCCCGGCCACAGCGGCGCGCAGCTCGGCGACGAAGGCGAGGCAGGAGGCCTGGCGGTCGTCGGGGCTCTTCGCCAGGGCCCTGGCGAACACGGCGTCCACAGGCGGGGCGAGGTCCGGGCGCGCCTCGGTCAGCGGCGGGGGCTCGTCGTACTGGTGGGCCCACAGCAGGGCCATGTCGTCGTCTCGGCGGAACGGGGGCCGGCCCGCCAGGCACTCGTAGACCACGCAGGCGAAGCCGTAGACGTCACAGCGCGCGTCGACCGGCTTGCCGGAGATCTGCTCGGGGGCCACGTAGTCGAGCGTGCCGACGAACTGGCCGACGGTCGTGAAGCCGGTCAGGGACAGCGACTTCTTCGTCAGGCCGAAGTCGGTGAGGTAGACGTGCTCGGGGTGGTCGCTGTCGGTGCCGCGGGCCACGAGGACGTTGCCCGGTTTCACGTCCCGGTGGACCAGCCCGTGCTCGTGCGCCGCGTCGAGGGCGGAGGCGACCTGCACGCCGATGCGCAGGGCCCTCGCGGACGGCAACGGTCCCTGGCGGTCGAGGAGATGGCGCAGATCGCTGCCGGAGACGTAGCGCATGGCGATGTAGAGGACGCCGTCCGTCTCGCCCGCGTCGAAGACCGGCACGATGTGCGGGTGGTCGATCGCGGCGGCCACCCGGGACTCATGGGTGAAGCGGCGGCGGAAGGTGTCGTTGCGGGCGAGTTCGGGGGCGAGGAGCTTCAGCGCGACGGTGCGCTCCAGACGCAGGTCCCGCGCGCGGTAGACCACGGCCATGCCGCCCCGGCCGATCTCGCGCTCGATGCGGTAGCCCGCGACCTGCCGGCCGATCAGCTCGGAGGGCCGGCCCGAGAAGAGGCTGCTGTCACGGTCCATCGGGGATCACGACCTGGGTCGGGGCATGGTCGGGGGCCGCGGGGGCGCGGGGGCCCGGGTCCTCGGTGGCGCGGGGGCCGTCGTCCGTGGCGTAGGTGCTCAGCCGCGTGCCGTCCGCGTAGACCCACCGCCCGTGCTCGGCGTCGTACAACCACACGGACTCCCCGTCGACGACGACCCCGATCCGCAGCCCCGACGTGCGGACGCGGAAGGCCTCGCCGCCCAGGCCGCCGGCCGCCAGGTCCTCGACCGCGGACCGGTAACCGGCCAGCACCCGCTCGACGCGGGCGAGCAGCGGGCGCGGATCGGCGGTGCGGGTGAGCGGGCCGCCCTCGGCGGTGGGCGGGTCCTGGGGTACGGCCACGAGGAAGCGGCCGTCGACCCAGGCCGACCAGCCGTTGGCGCACAGGATGTGCCCCCAGTCGCCGCGCCGTTCGACGAGCTGGACCGGCAGGAACGGGTCGAGGGGCACGGTGGGCCGGGCGGGGTCGGGGGCCTCCCAGGCGGGCATGCCTTGCCGGGGGACGACGTGGGTGGGCCGGAAACCGGGGGAAGCCATGGACGGGCGCCTACTTCCGCATCACGACGGGTTCGTGCCGGCGCAGCAGCCGGGAGACGACGTAGCCGAAGGCCACGGAGAGCACGACCAGCATGGCCACGTTGAGCAGCCACGTTCCGGCCGAGTGCTCGAACAGCGGATCGCCGGTCAGGTCGCCGGGCACGATCCGGGACAGCTCGACGGTGCCGGCCATCGCGCCGAGCGCCCACCGCGCGGGCACCAGCCAGGACAGCTGCTCCAGGCCGGGAACGCCGTGCAGCTTCAGCAGGGCGCCGCAGAAGACGACCTGGACGATGGCGAGCAGCACCAGCAGCGGCATCGTCACCTCCTCCTTGCGCACCAGCGCGGAGACGACCAGGCCGAGCATCATCGCCGTGAAGGCCAGCAGGGCGACGGCGACGGTGATTTCGACAAGGGGCGGCATCAACACGCCTTCGCCGCCGGGAGCGTTGAGGTTCACGCCGAGCAGGGCGACCAGGGTCAGCACGATCGCCTGCAGCACGGTGATCGTGCCCAGCACCACCACCTTGGACATCAGGTACGCCGATCTGGACAGGCCGACGGCGCGCTCCCGCTGGTAGATGACGCGCTCCTTGACGAGCTCGCGCACGGCGTTCGCCGCGCCCGTGAGGACGCCGCCGACGCACAGGATCAGCAGCGCGTTCATCGCCGTCTCCTGGGTCAGCTTGCTGCCCGCGAGGGCGCGGGCCATGGCGCCCATCACGAACGGCAGGGCGATCATGATGGCGAGGAAGGTGCGGTCGGCGCCGAGCGCGGTGGCGTAGCGGCGGATCAGCGTGCCGAGCTGGGCGCCGCGGCTGCGCGGCCGGGCCGGCGGGGTGATGACGACCGGGCCGGAGCGGGGCCGGCTGGGCTGTCCGGTCGCGTCGGTGATGTACTGCTGGTGGAAGAGCGAGGTCCGGTAGTCGCCCGCCCAGTCCCGGTCCCGGTCGCGTTCGAAGGCCTCGAAGGCCTCCGGCCAGTTCCCGAAGCCGAAGAAGAGCAGGGCCTCCTGGGGTGTGCCGTAGTAGGCGATCCGTCCCCCGGGTGCGAGGACGAGGAGCCGGTCGCAGACGTCGAGGCTCAGCACGCTGTGGGTGACGACGATGACGGTACGGCCGTCGTCGGCCAGCCCGCGCAGCATGTGCATCACCGAGCGGTCCATGCCGGGGTCGAGCCCGGAGGTCGGTTCGTCCAGGAACAGCAGCGACGGCTTGGTCAGCAGCTCCAGGGCTACGCTCACACGCTTGCGCTGCCCGCCCGACAGGCTGTGCACCGGCTGCCCGGCGCGCTGCTCGAGGCCCAGTTCGCGGATGACCTCGTCGACCCGGGCCCGGCGCTCGGCCTTGGCGGTGTCCTGGGGGAAGCGCAGCTCGGCGGCGTAGGACAGGGCGCTGCGGACGGTGAGCTGCGCGTGCAGGATGTCGTCCTGCGGGACCAGGCCGATGCGCTGGCGCAGCTCGGCGTAGTCGCGGTAGAGGTCGCGGCCGTCGTAGAGGACGGTGCCGTGGTCGGCGGGGCGCTGCCCGGTCAGGGCGTTCAGGAGCGTGGACTTGCCGGCGCCGCTCGGGCCGACGACGGCGAGCAGGCACTTCTCCCCCACCGGGAAGGAGACGTGGTCGAGCAGCGTCTTGCGGCCGTGGTCGACGGCGACCGCGAGGTCCTGCACCTCCAGGGAGATCTCGCCCGTGTCGACGTACTCCTGCAGCTGGTCCCCGACCAGGCAGAACGCGGAGTGGCCGATGCCGACGATGTCACCGGGGCCGACCGGGGCGCCGGTGACCCGGCTGCCGTTGAGGTAGGTGCCGTTGTGGCTGCCCAGGTCGGCGATCTCGTACGTCCCGTCGGGCAGGGCGCGCAGTTCGGCGTGGTGGCGGGAGACGATCAGGTCGTCGATGACCAGGTCGTTGTCGGCGGCGCGGCCGATGCGGACGGTTCGGGTGGGCAGCGGGCGGACGGTGGTGGGCCGCCGGAAGGTGCCGGTCAGGCCAGGCCTCGAAACGCCCGGGACCGACGAGGGGCGTACCGGCGCGGCTGCCGGGGCGGGGCGGCGGTCGAGCAGTACCGCGCGGGGGCCGTCGGCGGGGTTGCCGAAGCGGATGACGGTGCCGGGGCCGACGTCCCAGGCGTGGACGCGGTGGCCTTCGGTGTAGGTGCCGTTCGTGCTGTTCTCGTCCTCGAGGGTCCAGTGGCCGGCCTCGGGGCGCAGCACCGCGTGGTGCCAGGAGACGCGGGCGTCGTCGATGACGATGTCGCTGAGCGGGTCGCGTCCGACGTGGTAGTCACGGCCCGGGATCATCACGGTGGAGCCCGACTCGGTCTCCACGACGAGTACGGGCGCAGTCGGTGCGACCGGTCGCTCCGCCATGCCAGGATTCTATCGATCTGTCCCTGTATGCGCCTGCCTGCGCTCGGGGCGGAACGCCCTCGCGACAGCGGGTCAGGCGACGGGTACGACCAGTGCCGGGATGGTCCGCTGCATACGCAGCGCATCCACCGACTCGGCGAGCAGCTCGTACTCGGTGGTGTCGTCGCTCACTGCGATCCGTACCAGCCGTCCGGCCGCCAACTCGTCGGCGACCAGATCCTGTTGGCCGACATCGCTGCACCAGGCGCGCAGCACGGCCGGCACGTCGAGCACGCTGTCGGCGACCGGGACGAGCGCGCTCGGCGGGAAGTGCTCGGCGTCGGGCTGCGGGTCTAATCGCTGGGCGATCCAGGAAGCACGGTCGCGTAACCACCACAGGGCCAGGGCCAGGGTGGGCGCCCGGTAGGTTCCCAGGGGTACACCGATGCGCCGGCCTCCGCAGACTCCGTATGCGGTGACATGGCACAGAAACTCGTCGTGCACGTAGCCTCCCCCGTGTTGCCGTGTTCGCCTGCCGGCGGGCCTCGCTTTCCATGCGGCTCGTGAGCGGTGTGTAAGGGCGCCGTCGCCCCATGTGAGGCTCCCTCGTAGTGAGTATGTTCACTACTGAAACACTGTCACCACGACTTTCCGGCCAGTCTCCTGGCATATTCACAGCCCTTGATGGCCGAAATGCGACGGGACAGGTCAACGCCGCTTTCATTCCCTCGGAGGTAATCGAACTTCCCGTCGAGCGCGGGCATTGTCTGCGGTGATTGTGGCCGTCGCCGCGGCGGCGCCCGCACGGGCCCCCGGGTTCGTCTTCCGCCTCACCGGATCCGTCGACGGCCACCACGACACGGCACGTTTCTCCTGGGAGCCGACGAGCGAGGCGGGGGTACCCGTCCGGGGATGATCGGCGCCGGGGGCCGGGTCGGACGTGATCACTCTGGACGCCGAGGGACGGATCACGTCCGTCCTCGGATTCCTGGACCGGCTGCCCGCCGGGACGTGAGCGATGAATTCCGCACCGTTCGGCGGTCTTGACCAGTGAAGGCCGGAGAGGCCGGGAAAGACCGCCGCGAACGGAGGACACCATGGCCACCAGCGGGAAAGTGGACGCGGAATTCACCGCCGTCCTGCGCAAGAGCCCGAGCAAGGGCGGCTGGACGTATGTCGTCTGGCCGGAGTCCGTCGATTTCTTCGGGACCCGCGGACTGGTCAAGATCCGCGGGACCGTCGACGGACATCCGTTCCAGAGTTCGTTCATGGCCCTCGGAGACGGCACCCACAGGCTCCCCGTCAAGGCCGATGTACGCAAGGCCATCGGGAAGCAGGAGGGCGATTCCGTGACCGTTCACCTGACGGAACGGCTCAGCCCTTGATCACCGCGTCGATCCGGGCCAGTTCCTCCGCGTCGAAGTCCAGGTTGCGGGCGGCCGCGACGCTGTCCTCGATCTGCTGGACGCTGCTCGCGCCGACCAGCGCGGAGGTCACCCGGCCGCCCCGCAGGACCCAGGCCAGGGCCAGCTGGGCCAGGGTCTGGCCGCGGGACTTGGCGATGTCGTCGAGGGCACGCAGCTGTCCCACCAGCTCCTCGGTGAGCTTGTCCGAGTTCAGGAACGGGCTGTCGCTCGCGGCCCGCGAGTCCTCCGGGATGCCGTCGAGATAGCGGCTGCTCAGCACGCCCTGCTCCAGCGGGGAGAAGACGATGGAGCCGACCTGGAGCTCGTCCAGGGCGTCGAGGAGGCCCTCGTCCTCGGGGCGGCGGTCCAGCATCGAGTAGCGCGGCTGGTGAATCAGGAGCGGGGTGCCCAGCTCGCCGAGGATTCGGGCGGCCTCGCGGGTCTGCTCGGCCGAGTAGTTGGAGATGCCGACGTACAGCGCCTTGCCCCGCTGCACCGCCGAGTGCAGCGCGCCCATGGTCTCCTCCAGCGGAGTGTCCGGGTCGGGGCGGTGCGAGTAGAAGATGTCGACGTACTCCAGGCCCATCCGCTGCAGGCTCTGGTCGAGCGAGGACAGCAGGTACTTGCGGGAGCCCCACTCGCCGTACGGGCCGGGCCACATCAGATAGCCGGCCTTGGTGGAGATGATCATCTCGTCCCGGTACGGCGCGAAGTCCGTCTTCAGTGCCTCGCCGAACGCCGACTCGGCGGCCCCGGGCGGCGGGCCGTAGTTGTTGGCCAGGTCGAAGTGGGTGACGCCGAGGTCGAAGGCACGGCGCAGGATGGCCCGCTGGGTCTCGACCGTGCGGTCCGCCGGACCGAAGTTGTGCCACAGGCCGAGCGAGATCGCGGGGAGTTTGAGGCCGCTGCGTCCGGTGCGCCGGTAGGGCATGTCCGCGTAGCGGTCGGTGTGTGCGGTGTACAACGCGACTCCAGAGGGGTTGGCACACGAGGGACGGCTCCGCAGAGCCGGGTATTCCAGTCGGCATCCACTCTTGCGTGACCTGCGGGCAGTGGTCCAACAGGTAAATCCGATGGGATTCAGCGGTTACGCTGCTCAATCATGGAACTGCGCCATCTCCAGCACTTCGTGGCGGTCGCCGAGGACCAGCACTTCACCCGGGCGGCCGAACGCCTGATGGTGTCCCAGTCGGGTCTGTCGGCCTCGATCCGGGCACTGGAGCGCGAGTTGCAGACCCCGCTGTTCGTACGGACCACCCGCCGGGTGACTCTCACCCCGGCCGGCCGTGCCCTGCTGTGCGAGGCGGAGCGGATCCTGGCGCAGGTGCGGGCAGCCCATGAGGCGGTGGCCGCGGTGCAGGGCGTCCTGCGCGGGATGCTGGCGCTCGGGTCGGAGCAGTGCATCGCCGGGGTGCATGTGGCGGGGCTGCTCGCGGCCTTCCGGCGCCGGCATCCGGACGTGGAGATCTGCCTGCGGCAGGCGGGTGCGGGCGCGCTCGCGGAGGAGGTCGCGGCCGGCCGACTGGACCTGGCCTTCGCCGTACGGACGGCCGAGGAGGACACCGACCAGCTGCGGGCCGTGCCGCTGACCGGCGAGCCGATGATCGTCCTGTGCCATCCGAGCCACCCGCTCGCGGCCGCCGGCGCCGCGGTCACTCCGGAGGAACTGGGCGGGGAGGTCTTCGTCGACTTCCACCCGGACTGGGGGCCGCGCCGCACGACCGACGCCGTGTTCGCCGCGGCGGGCGTACGGCGGTCCGTCGCCCTGGAGGTCAACGACGTGCACAGCCTCCTGGACCTGGTGGACGAGAACCTCGGCATCGCGGTCGTACCGCGCCACTTCCGGCAGAAGCGGCGGTCACTGACCGCGCTGCCGGTGAAGGGCACCGGCGAGACCGTCTACGAGACGGTCGCCCTGCTGCCGCCGGCACAGGCCACGAGCCCGGCGGCCCGGGCCCTCATGGCGCTGCTCGAAACAGAAGGCGCGTGACGCGCGAACAGAAGGCCCGTGACGCGCGAACGGAAGGCGCGTGACGCACGGGTGCGCGATGGTGGAGCCATGCATGCCAAGGACATCCTCATCGACGGATACAACCGCATCCAGGAAGAAGTCCACGCCGCCGTCGAGGGCCTCGACCCGGACGACCTGCACGCCCGCCCCTCCGCCGACGCCAACTCCATCGCCTGGCTGATCTGGCATCTCACTCGCGTCCAGGACGACCACATCGCCGACGCCTTCGGTCTCGACCAGGTCTGGCTGACCCAGGACTTCCAGAAGACCTTCGGGCTCGACCTGCCGCGCCACGACACCGGCTACGGTCACACCGCCGCGAAGGTCGCCAAGGTGCGGGTCGATTCGGGTGACCTGCTGACCCGCTACTACGACGCCGTGCACGCCCAGACCCTCGGCGCGCTGCGGGAGGTGGCCGCCAAGGATCTGGAGCGCATCGTGGACGAGCGCTGGGATCCGCCGGTCACTCTGGGCGTACGGCTGGTCAGCGTCCTGTCCGACGATCTGCAGCACGTCGGACAGGCCGCCTATGTGCGGGGGCTGCTGCAGAGCTCGTAGTCCCGCGCGCCGCTTCAGAGCGCGGCGGCGTAACCCGGCAGGACGACGTCCTCGATCAGGGCCTTGCGCTCGTCGAACGGGATGAACGCGCTCTTGACGGCGTTCACGGTGACCGTGCGCAGGTCCTCGACCGTCCAGCCGGCCTGCTCGACCAGCAGGGACATCTCGCGCGTCATCGTCGTACCGGACACCAGGCGGTTGTCGGTGTTGAGGGTGACGCGGAAGCCGAGGTCCTTCAGCGCGGTGATCGGGTGCTCGGCGATCGAGGTGGCGGCGCCGGTCTGGAGGTTGGACGTCGGGCACATCTCCAGGGCGATACGGCGGTCGCGCACCCAGCCCGCCAGGCGGCCGAGCTTGCCGGTCGCGAGGTCGGCGATGTCGTCGGTGATGCGCACGCCGTGGCCGATGCGCTGGGCGCCGCAGACCTGGAGGGCCTGGTGGATGCTGGGCAGGCCGTGCGCCTCGCCGGCGTGGATGGTGAAGGGGACGCTCTCGCGGCGCAGGTGCTCGAAGGCGTCGAGGTGGTCGGCGGGCGGGAAGCCGTCCTCGGCGCCGGCGATGTCGAAGCCGACGACGCCGGCGTCGCGGAAGGCCACGGCCAGGTCGGCGGCCTCGCGGACACGGTCGAACATCCGCATGCCGCACAGCAGGGTGCCGACCCGGACGGGCGTCCCGGCGGCGGCCGCCTTGGCCATACCGGCGGCGAGGCCTTCCTGGACGGTCTCCACGACCTCGCTCATGGTCAGTCCGCCCCTGGTGTTCAGCTCGGGGGCGTAGCGCACCTCACCGTAGACGACCCCGTCCGCGGCCAGGTCGAGGACGTACTCCTCGGCGGTGCGCAGGAGCCCCTCCCGGGTCTGCATCACGGCGAGGGTGTGCTCGAAGGTGGCGATGTAGCGCACCAGGTCGCCGGAGTTCGCGGCCTCGAAGTACCAGGCGGCCAGCTCGTCCGGGTCGGTGGTGGGCAGGGTGTGGCCGACGGCCTCCGCGAGCTCGACCACGGTGGCGGGGCGCAGGCCGCCGTCGAGGTGGTCGTGCAGGACGGCCTTGGGAAGGCGGCGGATCAGGGCGTCGTCTACGCGCGTAGCAGTCATGGCGTGGTCCGTGGTCTTTCTTCGAGCGGGGCGGTTCAAGCGGCGGGGCGGGGGTTCAGTCGGCGGGCTGGAGCAGGTCCCAGCGGTTGCCGTACAGGTCCTGGAAGACGGCGACCGAGCCGTACGGCTCGTGCCGGGGCTCCTCCAGGAAGGTCACGCCCGCGGCGAGCATGCGGGCGTGGTCGCGGGCGAAGTCGTCGGTGTGCAGGAAGAACCCGACACGCCCGCCGGTCTGGTCGCCGACCCGGGCCCGCTGCTCGTCACCCTTGGCCCGGGCAAGCAGCAGCGAGGTGCCCTGGTCGTCGGGCTGGACGACGACCCACCGGGAGCCGTCCGGGCGCGGGGCGTCCTCGACGAGCCGGAAGCCGAGGGCTTCGGTGTAGAAGCGGATCGCCTCGTCGTAGTCGTCGACGACGAGGGTGACCAGGGCGATGCGTCTCATCGGGGCCTTCCGGGAGGTGCGATTGACCGGAGAGGTTATACGTAAAACGTAACGGGCGCCAGTCGCCCTCGGGACAGACGCCGTGGTCCTAGCACTCAGGCCGCAACCGAGACCGGCCCCGGGCCCGATCCGCACGGCGGGCTCCCCCGATACCGTCCCGGCCATGAAGATCACCGAGCAGCCCCGCAGCCCCGGACAGCGCAAGCGCGATCTCCTTGCCCGCCTGGAGAAGGAGATGGACATCTGGGTGGCCACGGCCGACGCCGGCGGGCTGCCGTGCATGGTCCCGCTCTGGTTCCTCTGGGACGGCGATTCCGTGTGGCTCGCAACCCGGCCGACCACTCCGACCGGCCGCAACCTCCGGGACGGCGGACGGACCCGGCTGGCCCTCGGGGACACCCTGGACGTCGTCCTCATCGACGGTCGGGCGGAGATGTACGGCGCCGACGAGGTACCGGCAACGGCGGCCGAGGCGTTCCTCGCGAAGACCGGCTGGGATCCTCGGGCGGACGAGGCCACGTACGTCTACTTCCGGGTACGTCCGCGTACGGTGCAGGCACGGAACGGGGAGCACGAGATGCCCGGCCGGCATCTCATGCGCGACGGCGTATGGGTGGTCTGATCCCGGCGTACCGCTGCCCGACATTCTTTCCCTGCACGGGAGTTACCTGAGAGTAATCTGCGGTGGTTTGATGTGCGGCGCCACTCACCCCCTCACCCTCAGGGAGATCCAGTGACGCTCTTCGCACCGCGCCGCACCCCGGGCGCAGCCGTGCTCGCCCTCGCGCTCGCCATGACCGGGCTCGCGGGTGCCGCCCCCACTGCCTCGGCCGCCGGCCAGGCACCGCCCCTGCGGGTGCTGTCGTACAACGTGTTTCTCTTCAGCAAGACCCTCTACCCGAACTGGGGCCAGGACCACCGGGCCGCGGAGATCGCGAAGGCGTCCTTCTTCCGCGGGAACGACGTCGTGGTGGTGCAGGAGGCGTTCGACAACTCGGCGTCGGACGCGCTGAAGTCCGCGGTGGCGGGCGAGTATCCGTACCAGACGCCGGTGGTGGGACGGACCAAGGACGGCTGGGACGCGACGGGCGGTGCGTACTCGGCGACGACGCCCGAGGACGGCGGGGTCACGATCCTCAGCAAGTGGCCGGTGCTGCGCAAGGAGCAGTACGTGTACAAGGACGCGTGCGGGGCGGACTGGTGGTCCAACAAGGGCTTCGCATATGTGGCGTTGAACGTGAACGGAACCAAGGTGCACGTCGTCGGCACGCACGCGCAGTCGACGGATCCGGGCTGTGACGCCGGGGAGGCCGCCGCGATGCGCAGCCGGCAGTTCAAGGCGATCGACGCGTTCCTGGACGCCAAGAACATCCCGGCGAGCGAGCAGGTCCTGGTCGCCGGTGACCTGAACGTCGACTCGCGCACACCCGAGTACGCCTCGATGCTCGCCGACGGAGGGCTGGTGGGGGCCGACGCGCGCACCGGCCACCCGTACTCCTTCGACACGCAGGACAACTCCATCGCCCACGACCGCTACCCCGACGACCCGCGCGAGGACCTGGACTACGTCCTGCACCGCGCGGGTCACGCCCGTCCGGCGGCCTGGAAGAACGAGGTCGTCAAGGAGCAGAGCGCGCCCTGGACGGTGACGAGCTGGGGCACGGACTACACGTACACGAACCTCTCGGACCACTATCCGGTGACCGGGTACGCCGGCTGAGCAGTCAGGGGGAGGCTCGGCTCAACCGGTCTGGCGGCGCGCCGAGTTGAGCCGGGCGGAGCCCGGGGCAGGTAACGACGCCCCCCAACGGGGATGGCATCGGACACTGCCTGACCAGGAACGTCCGTGAGGGGCTGCCAGGATGCTGACGGCCCCTCACGTACAGGGGACGTGGTCGGCTAAGACGCGTACCGCGGTGTCCACTGCGTCGCCGAGATCGCGGTGCGCAGCTCGGTCTCCGTGGCCTCGGGGGCGACGCCGTCCTCGACGGCAGCCTGCGCCACGGCAAGCGCGATCTCGCGGGCCGCGTCCCGCATGCCCGCCAGCGGCGGCAGCAGCGGGGTCGCCTCGTCGGAGCCCGCGCGCACCGCGCACTCCCCGACGACCCGCGCCGCCGCGACCATCATGCGGTCGGTGACCCGTGTGGCCCCGCAGGCGATCACGGCCAGGCCGACGGCGGGGAAGACATAGACGTTGTTGGCCTGCGCGACCGGCACCTCGCGCCCGTTCAGCTTCAGCGGCGGGAAGGGCGAACCTGCGGCGACCAGCGCCCTGCCGTCGGTCCAGCGGGCGAGGTCGGCGGGGTCGGCCTCGGAGTGCGAGGTCGGGTTGGACAGCGGAAGGATCACCGGCCGGTCGACGGCGCCGGCCATGTCCCGGACAATCTGCTCGGTGAACGCGCCGTGCGCCGTGGACAGCCCGATCAGCACCGTCGGCTGCACCTCGCCGACGACCCGCGCCAGATCGAGCGCACCGGCACCCCAGTCCCGTACCTCCGCGTCATCGCGCGCATAGACCCGCTGCTCGGGCGTGAGGTCGGTGCGGGAGCGCACCAGCAGGCCGTCGACGTCGACCATCCAGAAGCGGTCGGCTGCCTCCTGGTCGCCAAGTCCTTCGTCGACGAGTGCGGTGCGGATCATGTCGGCGACGCCGATCGCCGCCGATCCCGCGCCCAGGACCACGATGCGGTGGTCGGTCAGCCGTGCTCCGGCGACCTTCGTGGCGGTGGTCAGCGCGCCGAGTGCCACGGCCGCGGTGCCCTGGATGTCGTCGTTGAAGGTCAGCAGCCGGTCCTGGTAGCGGCCGAGGATCGGACGGGCGTGCGCCGTCGCGAAGTCCTCCCACTGCAGCAGGGCACCGGGGAGTTCGGCCTGCACAGCGGAGACGAACGCCTCGATCATCTCGTCGTACTCGGCACCGGTGACGCGGTGCCGCCTGCGGCCGAGGTAGTGCTCGCCGGCCAGCAGTGCCTCGTTGTCGGTGCCGACGTCGAGCAGGATCGGCAGGGTGCGTGCGGGATGGATGCCGCCGATGGCGGTGTAGAGGCTGAGCTTGCCGATCGGGATGCCCATGCCGCCGACGCCCTGGTCGCCCAGGCCCAGGATGCGCTGGCCGTCAGTGACGACGATGACGTCGACCTCGTGGTTCGGCCGGTTGCGCAGGATCTCGCGGAAGCGGTGCCGGTCCTCGTACGTCAGGAACAGACCGCGCGGCCTGCGGTAGATCTCGCTGAAGCGGCGGCAGGCCTCGCCGACCGTCGGGGTGTAGACGATCGGCAGCATCTCCTCCAGGTGCCGGGTGAGCAGGTCGTAGAAGAGCACTTCGTTGGTGTCCTGCAACTGCCGCAGATAGATGTGCCGGTTGAGGGGCTTGTCGTACGCGAGGAACGCCTCGTACGCACGGCCCGCCTGCTCCTCGAGCGTCTCCGGCGCCGGCGGCAGCAGCCCGTCCAGGCCGAGTTCGGCACGCTCCTGCGGGCTGAAAGCGGTTCCCTTGTTCAGCAGCGGATCGGCGAGCAGGGCCGCCCCGTGGGCGCCGGCTGGGTTGGTCGATGTCATGGCGTTCCTCGGATGGACTGGACGTTCCTCGGACGGGCTGGGTGAGCGGGAGTCTGGGACGGGGAATGCTGCGCAGGTTGCCGCGCGCATGTCGAGCACCTGGTGGCACCGGCACCGCGGTTTCGAGACCGTCACCTACCCCAGGATGACCGCGGGCGCGGGCATCCTCCACATCGAGCAGCCTCCGGAGCACCTGGTCAAGAGCGGCGGTGTGTTCTGGGAGAACAGGAGGGTGAGCATCTGCAGGTCGCCGTCCGCCTTGACGTAGTTGCCGCCGTACCGGAAGCCGGTGGGTATCCGAGTGATGCCGCGCACACACCCTCTGAGCTGCGCCTGGCGCGTGTTAGCGTCCCGCCGTGGTTTTCCCGGCTCTGGACACACCCGCACCCGGCAGCGGAGCGACAAGGGGCGGTCCGGCGGCCGGCCCCGGATCTGCCGACGCCCGTGATCCGCTCGGTCTGCTCGACCTGTTCGGCGATCCCTTCGTCCGCGACCCGTACCCCTGGCTGGACCTCCTGCGGTCCGGGTCTCCCGTGCACCACGACCCCGCTACCGGGCTGTGGCTGGTCAGCCGGCATGAGGACGTACGCCAGGTACTGCTGGACCCGGATGTCTTCCTTCCGGACAACGCCCAGGACGCCGTCACCCCGCTGCCCGTCCCGGTGTTGCGCATCCTCGTCCGGGCCGGCTTCACCCTTCCGCCCGCGCTCGCCAACAACGGCAGCCCGAGCCACGCCGGCCTGCGCCGGGTGGTCACCCGGTTCTTCAACGCACGGTGTGTAGAAGCCGCCGTACCGGTGATCGAGCGCATCGCCGGTGAACTGCTCGACGGGGTGCGGTCGCGGCTCGGCTCGACCGGCGGTTGCGACCTGTTCACCTCATTCGCCCAGGTCCTGCCGTGCAGGGTGCTGATGGAGCTCCTCGGCATCCGGGGCGTCGACCCGGCCACGCTCATCCGCTGGAGCGACGCCTCACTGGAACTGTTCTGGGGTCAACCCGCACTCGAACGGCAACTGGAGCTGGCGGAGCTCGTCGCGGCTTTCCACCGGTGGCTCACCGACACCGTGCGCAGCGGCACGGCCCCTGCCGACTCGTTCATCGGGGCACTCGCCCGCCATCGCCTGCCCGACGGCAGGCTGCTGGACGTCGAGACCGCGGTCGGCGCGTGCTTCTTCGTCTTCATCGCCGGGCAGTCCACCACCGGGCAACTCATCGCCACGGTGCTGCGCCGGGCGCTGACCGAGCCCGGCATGTGGCCGCGTGTGGCCGGGGAAGCGGGCCTGGCCGAGGCCTGGGTGGAAGAGACCCTGCGGCGCGAGCCGCCGGTGACCACCTGGCGCAGGGTCACCGGACAGGCCACGGAGCTGGGCGGGGTGCGGCTGCCGGAGGGCGCACAGCTGCTGCTGATGCTCATGGGCAGCGGCTCCGACCCGGAGGTCTTCCCGCATCCGGAACGGATGTGCCCGCACCGGGGGAACATCCGCCACCACCTGGCCTTCGGCGTCGGCCGCCACCGCTGCCCGGGCGCGTCCCTGGCCCGCACGGAGGCAGCGGTGGCCCTGCGGGCGACAGCCCACGCCCTCCCGGACGTCCGGCCGACACCGGAAGCGGCGGAGCCACCGATGCTCGGACTGTTGTCCTTCAGGGCACCGCTGAAGGTGGCCGTGGAACGGCGGTAGACGTCACGCCAACACGCGTACGTCCCATGCGCCCAGTTCCAGCTCGGCGCCCGCAGGCACCCTGTCGTCGCCGTGAGCGGGGCACGGCCGGTGCAGGCAGACATATGCAAGCAGCCGAGCTCGGCCGTCAAGACTTCGCGCAATATCTCTGCGGGCTGGGCAGGGCGGAAAGAGAGTCACGACCCGCCCGGCGCACCGTCGGCCGCGTCGCACCGAAGGCGACGCGGCCGACGGACAGGTCGCCCGGAGGTCAGCAGTAGAGGTTGCCGCCCGGGGAGACCCCGAGGATCGAGGTGAACCGCCGGTAGGCGTCGACTCGGCTCTGCACCTGGGCCGGGTTCTTGCCGTCGCACTCCAGGGAGCCGTTGATGCTGCGGATGGTCTGGCCGAAGCCGGCGCTGTTGACCATGGCGTTGTGGGGGGTCATGGTGCCGGGGCCGTTCTGTGTGTTCCAGTACCACAGGCCGGTCTTCCAGGCGACGGCCGCCTCGTTCTGCACCCGCCAGGGGTTGTTGAGCAGGTCGATGCCGAGGGCGTCGCCCGCGGCCTTGTAGTTGAAGTTCCAGCTGAGCTGGATGGGGCCGCGCCCGTAGTAGGCGGCTTGGCCTGCCGGGCAGCCGTACGGCCTGCTCCAGTCGCAGTAGTGGGGGTAGTTGGCCTGGTTCTGCTCGACGATGTGGACCAGGCCGCCGGTCTCGTGGTTGACGTTGGCGAGGAAGGCGGCCGCCTCCTGCTTCTTCACCGTGTCGCTGCCGGTGTTGGCGAAGCCGGGGTAGGCGCTGAGGGCGGCGGTGAGGCCGCTGTACGTGTAGAAGGAGTTCCGGTTCGGGAACATCTGGTTGAACTGGGACTCGCTGACGACGAAGCCGGCGGCGGACGCGCTCGGTGCCGGCTGGAGCACCAGGGCGGCGCTGCCCAGGGCGAGTGAGGACAGGACTGCGGCTATGCGGCGCCTCGACACAGGATCAACTCCTCTGCGGAGCACGGCCGCTCCCGGTCAAGGGCAGGGCGAACCAGAGCCTTGTGCGCACGCGCCGACCAAGTCGGCCACGGCGTGGGGGCGGCCGTGGTGGGGGGTGTGGAGGCACACTCAACCGCGTTGGTCTGTACCAGTCAAGGGTGTAGACCAGTCAACTTGGCCGGGATTTCGAACGAGTTGGATTCAGGCGAGGGGGATCCAGACGGGCGATCAGGTGGCGGTCCTCGGGCGATCAGGTGGCGGTCCTCGCCGCCCCCTCGACCGCCCCGATCATCCTCTCCAGCAGCACACGCAGCAGTTGGTCGTCACCGTCGCTCAGCACCGGCCACTTCGCACGGACCTCGCGGTCGATCCGCCGCCAGTAGCTCTCCCCGCGCGGCGTGAGGAAGGCGAGGATGCGACGCCGGTCCAGCGGATCGACGCGCCGGTGCACAAGGTTCCGGTCGACGAGGTGGTCGACCAGCTTGGTGAGCGTCGCCGGCGGCAGGAAGGCCGCTTCGGCGACCGAGGTCATGGAGTGGCCCTCACCATCGGCGAGCTGCGCGAGCACCCGCCATGCGTCGAGCGAGCAGCCGTGCTCGTCGAGGACACCTTGCAGCCTGCGCGCGGCCAGTCGTTCGGCACGCGTCAGCAGCTGCATCAGATCCTGGGGCTGACGCGGAGGTGGCGTAGGCATCCTGCTCCTCGGTCCCTGGGTGCCGTCATCGTACAAGTGCCGCTCCACCCAAGGATCGTCGACGTGTCACCACAGGATCGTGGGCGTCCACCACTCCCCCACCGCCCGGACCACGAGACGGACTGGAGTTCACCGAACGGACCCGGAATCATGACCGCATGTTCCAGCTCGACCCCTCGCCGCTCGACTGGTTCACCGTCGACGACTCCGTGCTCAGCGTCGCGCTCGTGTTCCCCATGCAGGGCGCCGCGGGCCTCTTCGGCCCGGCCTGCGAGCTGTGCGCACGGCTCGCCGCGGAGGAGGTCAACCACGCGGGCGGCGTGCTCGGCAAGGAGCTGCGGCTGCTACCGGTGGACGGCGGCGGCGAGCCCCGCGAGATCGCCGACCGGGTCGAGGCACTGGTGGAACTCGGCGTCGTCCAGGGTGTCACCGGCTGGCACATCTCCTCCGTCCGCCAGGCGCTCGCCCCGCGCATCGCGCACCGCGTGCCGTACGTTTACACGGCGCTGTACGAGGGCGGGGAGCGCACCGCGGGCGTCTTCCTGGCCGGCGAGACACCCGACGACCAACTGCGGCCCGCGATGCGGCTGCTGGCCGGCGAGCGCAAGGTGCGCCGGTGGTTCGTCGTCGGCAACGACTACGTCTGGCCGCGCCGCACCGCGCGGGCCGCGTACGCGTACGCACGCGAGTCCGGGGGCGTCGTCTGCGGGCAGGCGTATCTGCCGCTCGGCACCCACGAGTTCGAAGGGGTGCTGCGGCGGATCGAGCAGTCGGAGGCGGACGCCGTCCTGATGCTCCTGGTGGGCAGCGACGCCGTCCGTTTCAACCGGGCCTTCGCCGCCGCCGGTCTCGACCAGCGCAGCCTGCGCCTGAGCACGCTCATGGACGAGAACATGCTGATGGCCAGCGGGCCCACGGCCACCGCGGACCTCTACAGCACCGCCGGGTTCTTCGCCTCGCTCGCCGACCAGGACACCCTCGACTTCCACGGCCGGTACGCCGGGCGGTACGGCATCGAGGCGCCGGCGCCCGGGAGTCTCGGCGAATCGTGCTATGAGGGTGTGCTGTTGCTCGCCGCGCTCATCGCCCGGGCCCGGACGCTGGACGTCGCCGTCATCGGCGCGACGGCGGACTCGGTGTCGTACGAAGGACCGCGCGGGCTGCTGCGGCTCAGGGGCAGCCATGTCAAGCAGCGCATCTACCTCGCCCGGGCGGACGGCATGGACTTCGACGTCCTGACCCAGCTCGACCTCGACACCGCCCGCCCCTGACCTGCACCCGGCCACACTCGAGGTCCTGCTGTCCGCCGTCGTGCCGTGGGAGGCGCTCAGCGTGTGAGGGTCTCCATGCGCCGTTGGAGGAAGGCGCGCTCCGCCGCGCTTTCGGTGAGCGCGATGGCCGCCTCGTACGCCCGTACCGCCTCCGTGTCCTGCCCGAGCCGGCGCAGGAGGTCGGCGCGGACGGCATGGAAGACGTGGTAGTCGTCGAGGTCCAGGGCGTCCACGAGATCCAGGGCCTGCCCCGGGCCCTCGACCTCGGCGACGGCGACCGCCCGGTTCAGGGCCACGACAGGGCTGGGGGCGATGGCCATGAGCTGGTCGTACAGCTGGAGGATCTGCCCCCAGTCCGTGGCCTCGGCGGTCGGCGCGGCGCTGTGCACGGCCTGGATGGCGGCCTGGATCTGGTACGGCCCGGGCCGGTTCCGGCGCAGACAGCGCCGGACGAGCCCCTGCCCCTCGGCGATCAGCTCCCGGTCCCACCGGTCGCGGTCCTGCTCGGGCAACGGCACGAGCTCCCCATGGCCGCCGCGGCGGGCGTCCCGGCGCGACTCGACCAGCAGCATCAGCGCGAGCAGCCCGGTGACCTCGGGTTCGTCCGGCATGAGCTCGGCCAACAGGCGTCCGAGGCGTACGGCCTCCTGGCACAGGCCCGCCTCGTCCTCGTACCCCTGGTTGAAGATCAGGTAGACGACGGCCAGCACCCCCGTGAGCCGGTCGGGCAGGTCGGCGTCGCGGGGCACCCGGTACGGGATCCCGGCGTTGCGGATCTTCGCCTTGGCCCGTACTAGTCGCTGGGCCATGGTCGGCTCGGGCACCAGGAAGGCACGCGCGATCTGCGCGGTGGTGAGTCCTCCGAGCAGGCGCAGGGTGAGGGCGACCCGCGCCTGCAGGGCGAGGGCCGGATGACAGCAGGTGAAGATGAGCCGGAGCCGGTCGTCGCGCACGGGGCCCTCCTCGGGCGGTGCGTCGGGGGCGTGCAGCAGGGCCGCCTGGGCGTGGCGTTCGTCCCGCTTGGCCTCGCGCCGCAGCCGGTCGATCGCCCGGTTGCGGGCGGTGGTGATGATCCACCCGGCCGGGCTCGGCGGCACCCCGGTCTCCGGCCAGCTCCGCACGGCCGTGGTGAAGGCGTCCTGGACCGCGTCCTCGGCGAGGTCGATGTCGCCGAGGACGCGGACGAGGACGGCGACCGCGCGGCCGTACTCCGCGCGGAAGACGTCTTCGACGTCCAGGGCCGCCATCAGTCCTCGGCTTCGCCCATGAACGGCCGCACCTCGATCGGCAGAGTGGTCGCCAGCGCCAGCTTGCGGCCCCATTCGAGTGCGGCGTCCAGGTCGGGTGCCTTGATCAGGCTGATGCCGCCCAGCATCTCCTTGCCCTCGGCGTACGGCCCGTCGGTGACCAGGACGTCGCCGTCCCGGGGCCGGAGCACGGTGGAGGACTCCGGGCCGTGCAGTCCCCCGGCGAAGACCCAGGCGCCCGCTTCGCGCAGCTCCCGGTTGAGGGCGTCGAGCCTCTTCTCGATCTCACCGAGAACGTCCGGGGCGGGGGGTTCGCCGACGGGCTGCATCACATTGAGCAGGTAGTACTTCATGACGGCCTCCTCGGACCCTCGTCGTGGTCTCTCACCTCCTACACGAACAGCCGGCCCCCGGATCGACACCTCGCGCGCGGCTCGGGAGAAACTTCCGGAGAGCGGCTCCGCTTACCTCGCCATGAACCCGTCGACCTCTACACATAAAGAAGAAATAAGCGCAGAATGTCCCTAGGCGGCGCGTACCGCATACCGCACCAGACGCGGTCAGGCCTGCGAGTCAAAGGAGACGAGTCATGGCCAATGTGCAGCCCACCAGAGGTGGTGACATAACCGCTCACCCCGATGTATCCGAAATGCGGCAGCGCTACGACCGTATGCTCGGCGGTCGTGACGTGGTGCTCATGGACGGACCGGTGTTCCTGCTCGGTCTGTACTGTGCGGTGTCCCCCTGGATACTCCACTACACGACCAGCCAGCCGCCGCTCGTGACCCACAACCTGATCGTGGGGATCGCGATCGGCCTGCTGGCCCTCGGGTTCACCCGGGCCCCGGAGCGCATGTACGGCCTCAGCTGGGCCTTCTGCGCGATGGGCGCATGGATGATCATCGCGCCGTGGATCGTCGGCGACAGCCCTGACGCAGGTGTCGTCGTCAACAACATCGTCATCGGCGCGCTGGCCGTGATACTCGGGGCGATGTGCGCCGTTACGGCCGCGAAGAGCGCCTCCAGGCCGTAGGGACCCACATCCGAGAGGAAGCCATGCCGGCCGGTCCGCGCCCGCGGACCGGCCTTCTCGCGCCCCCTCACGGCAGCCCCGGCTCACGGCAGCCCCGTTCAGCGGGCCGGCATCAGCCACGGCTCCTGCGGCAGGACGTGGCCGGTCTCCAGGAGCGACTTGAGGTTGGACAACACCGCGGGCCAGCCGGACGACACGTCGGCGCGCGCACTCTCGTCGGGCAGGTCCTCGTGGGTCACGGTCAGCCGGACGATGTCGCCGTGCCGCTCGATGTCGAAGGTGACCCGGGAGTACTTGTCCTCCTGCCCCTCCTCGTCCGGCGCCGCCCAGGTGGTGACCAGGCGGGTCGGACGCTCGCTCTCCACGACGGTGCCGACCACGTCGGCGACGCCCGAGCCGTCCGTACGCACGTGTTCCCAGCGGGAACCCTGCCGCCAGTCCGAGACGTTGCTGTGCCCCCAGTAGGCGGCGGTCAGGTCGGCGTCGGTGAGCGCGTCCCATACCTTCTCGGGCGTGCTCTCGATGTAGGTGACATACACGAATGTGGGCTTGTCGGTCATGGCTTCCTCGGCTCGTCGTTTCACTGCCCCGAGCACGCGCAGCCGCGGGCGCTCGAACTTGTCGATCCACCGCTCCTGGATCTCGTGGAGCGGGACCGGATTGAGGTAGTGCAGCTTCTCCCGCCCCCGCCGCACCGTGCTGACCAGGTGGGCGGCCTCCAGGACGGCCAGATGCTGGGTCACCGACTGGCGCGCCATGTCGATGCGCGCGCACAGCTCCCCCAGCGTCTGTCCGTTGTGCTCGTGCAGCCGGTCCAGGAGCCGCCTGCGCGTGTCGTCGGCCAGCGCCTTGAAGACCTTGTCCATACCGGGGTCGCTCCCTGATCGCACACTCAACGTTATGCAGGTAAATACCTGCATGTCAATCGGCGCCGTTCGTCCGATTCGATCTATATGCGTCGATTAACTGTTACATGACGTATGGGGCTCCTTCATGGACGGCCCGTAGCGTCGAACGCGTAGGAACCAATCCCCCGTTCGAAAGCCAAGCGTGTGTACGTGAAGACAGTGAAACTCGCGGATCAGGTCAGCCAGGCCAAGGTCTACAAGATCGGCAAGATGCGCTACGAGGCGGAGATCTGGGCCGAGGGCGTCAAGCACGGCACCCTGTACGCAGAGGGCAGGGCCGCACGCGGCCTGAACAACGGGCTGCACATCACACTCCATCCGAACGGCAAGGTGACGTCCTGGGTCGAGCGGGCCGAGCCCCGCCCGGAGCCCAAGCCCGTGGTCCAGCGCCTGCTGGTCGCCACGGCGACGCTGGCGGACGGGGTGACGACGGCGAATCTCTACCGGCTCACCGCCGACCACTACGAGGCCGACATCCTGGCGAACGGCGGACGGCTCGACACCCTCGTCGCGAACGGCCGCGCCGCACACGGCGAGAACAACGGGCTGCGCGTCGCACTGCGGCCGGACGGTCAGTTGACTTCATGGGTCGACGGGACGCCGGTACCGGGCGCGGCACCCACGCGCTGACGCCACCGCCCTTCGCGGGGCGTCAGGCCAGGAACATCCCCAGCTCGCGCCGGTGTTCGGCAACCCATGCGTAGGCGTTTCGCACCTCCTCGACGGCCCCGCGTTCCCGCAGCCCGACCATGGCGGGCTCACCGCGCGTCGCACCGGCCTCGATCCCTCTCCAGCAGCGGTCCTGCCACCACAGGACCACGTCGACGATCCCTTCACCGCCGAAGCCCGGCCCGTACGCGTCACAGAGGAGCGCGATCCGCCGGGCCGCCTCGAGCACATTGGTGACGCCCGGGCCCAGATCCAGGTACTGCCAGCACACATGGGCGAGGTCGTGGACCCGCTCGCCGGGCGCCGCGAGGTCCCAGTCGACGAAGGCGGTCGGCCACCACTCGGCGCCGTCCAGCGCATAGACCGTGTTCTTCGGGGCGAGGTCGTTGTGACACACGACGTCCTGGTCGCCGGCCAGCGGGGTGCCGTGCGTCATGTCGTGGAAAGCGCGGACGAGTTGAGCAACCCGCACGAGCCCCGCATCGGTGCGCGCCGCCGCCCGCTCGCGAGGAGTGAGCGCGGCTCGCCCCTCGATGTATCCGAAGACCTCACGCCCCCGCTCGTCCGTCCCGATGTGCCGCGGGGCCCCTTCCCAACCCCGTCCCTCGAAGAACGCGAGCAACTCCCGCACGTATCCTGAACGTTCGTGCGGCGCACGCCGGACGGTCGTCCCGACCCGCACGACCTCGTTGACCGCTCCGCCACCGAGCACCCGCTCCTCCATCCCGCACCTCCGCCGATCAGGACGAGCCCGAGCCAAAACCACTCGCCAAGCATGCCCGTCCCAGGCCACGCTGCCGGTATGGATCACGCGGAGATACTGCTCATCGGAGGACGGGCCGGGGTCGGCAAGACCACGGTGGGCTGGGAGGTGTCGGCCCGGCTGCGGACGGCACGGGTCTCGCACGCCGTGATCGACGGCGACTTCATGGGCGCCGTCCATCCGGCCCCGGACGGCGACGCGCACCGGGCCGGCATCACGGAACGGAACCTGGCTGCCGTGTGGGCGAACTACGCCGAGCTCGGACACCGGCGCCTCGTCTACACGAACACCGTCAGCGTGCTCGACGAGGCCACACCCATGTTCCGCCGTGCCATGGGCGACGACGTGCGGCTCGTACGGGTTCTGCTCACCGCCACCGACGAGACCGCGGAGCGGCGGCTGTTCGGGCGTGAGCTCGGCTCCGAGCTGGAGCACGAGGTGAGGAGCAGTGCCCGCAAATCACGGCTCCTGGACGAGCGTGCGCCCGCGGAGGTGCTGCGCGTGGCGACCGACGGCCGCACGGTGATCGACATCGCGGCGGAGGTGGTGGCCGCCACCGGGTGGGGCCCGGGCGGGGTCGCGAGCGGCTCGGTGCCGGTCACCGGCTGAAGCGGAACTGACTGTCCCTCCGTCCACGGGGAACCCGAACCATGCGGGGACAGGAGGAAGAGGGACGACATGGAGATCTCGGGCATCATCAGTGCCATTGTTATCGGCATCATCATCGGTGTGTTGGGGCGTCTCGTGATTCCGGGCCGTCAGCGCATCGGGGTCCTGTGGACGATCGCCGTCGGCATCGTGGCCGCGCTGCTCGGTTCGGCACTCGCGGCCGGCCTCGACGTGGCCGACACCGACGGCGTCGACTGGATCGAGTGGCTCATCCAGATCGGCCTGGCCGCACTGGGCGTGGCGGCACTGGACCGGGCGAAGGCACGCCGCTGACGTCGTAGGCGGACAGCGAGGCGCAACGGCGCGCAGGGATGTCACGCGTGCCCCACGGTGACCCGCATCGCGGCGAGACCGCGCGGACCGTGGGGCGCGCGGGCGTCCGGCCCGAACTCCCCTGCCACGTACCAGACATGACCTCCGAGCCCGTCGGAGGGCGGTCGGCGACGTGAGCGAAGGTGCCGGGACAGGCGGCGCTCGCTACGGCACGTACACGTACGGCGTCGTGGTCGTCAACGGCGCGAAGCCGAGCCGCTCCAGGATCGGGCGGCTGGTGCTCATGGCGTCGACCTGGAGGTACCGGTAGCCGCGGTCCGCGGCCGCGCGGGCCCGGTGGGCGACCAGGGCACGGTAGATGCCGCGACCGCGCCAGGCCTCGACGGTGCCGCCGCCCCACAGTCCGGCGAACCGGGTGCCGGGCACCAGCTCCATGCGGGCGGCGCTCACCGGTGTGTCCCCGGCCAGCGCGACCACGGCGACCACGGTGTCCGGGTCGGCCGCGAGGCGGGCGAGCAGTTGGTGGCGCATCCGGGAGCTGTCGGTGCCGAACGCCTTCTCGTGCACCTCGGCCACCCGGTCGACGCCTTGCGCGTCGGTCACGGGCAGGATGCGGATGCCCTCCGGCGGCTCGGCGTCCAGGGTGAGACCGGCCACCTCGCCGATCATCAGGGTCTCCTCGGGCTGGGCCGTGAAGCCGGCGTCCCTGAGCCGCCGTCCGAGGTCCAGCGGGAGGTCGTGCCCGTAGAGCTTCCACTCGAACTCGTGGCCGGTCCCGGTGAAGTGGGCGATCTGCTCGGCGATCGCCGTCTCGGCGATCGTCTCGTCCAGGTCGGACCACACGACGCCGTTCCATCCCTGTGCGGAGACCTGGCGGACCACGCGCCCGATCCGCTCGACCCGGGCGTCCGGGCTGTCCGGCTGTGCGCCCTCGCGCATGTCACGGTCGTACAGGGCGAGTATCGCGGCATGATCCATGGGTTCACTCCAGCATCGGGCGGAGCCCGGGGCAACCGCTTTACCGGTCGACGACGTCTTGGCCACGCTCCGGCCGCACCGCTGCCAGATAGGCGCCCAACCGGTCCCGATTGCGCGCCAGACAGTCGATGCGGGCCTGGATGCGATCGATGTGCCCCTGGAGGAAGGCGGCTGTCCCGGGTGTGAGGTGCTCGGCGGGCAGCAGGATCTCGTCGGGACCCGAGAGGTAGGGAAGGATCGTGCGGATCATCTCCGTGGTCAGGCCGGAGTCGAGGAGTCCGCGGATCTGCTGGACGTCCTGAACGGACGACTCGGCGTAGTCCCGGTAGCCGTTGTCCGAGCGGTCCGGGTGGAGCAGGTCCTGTTCCTCGTAGTAGCGCAGCAGCCTGGTCGGAACGCCGGTGCGGCGGGAGAGTTCGCCGATCTTCATGTCTGCCTCGCCGGTCGGGCTTGCCTTCACACTGATGTGAGGGTTCGAACATGGTCGCATGTCCACCGCATCCATGGCCAAGGGCCGAGCCCTGCCCACGTCACTGCCGTGGTCCGGGCTTCTCGCCCTGTCCGCGGCCGCCTTCACCGCCGTCCTGACCGAACTGCTCCCGGCGGGACTGCTGCCACGGATGGCGCCGGCGCTGAGGGTGTCCGAGTCCCAGATCGGCTTTCTGGTCACGGGGTACGCGGTCGCCTCCTTCGCCGGCGCGATCCCGCTCACCGTCCTGCTGCGGGGGCTGCCGCGGCGGCCGGTGCTCATCGGCACGCTGCTGGGCTTCGCGGTGAGCAACGCGGTGGTCGCGCTGTCGTCGTCCTACGGCCTCACCTTCGCGGCGCGGCTCGTGGCCGGGCTGACGGGCGGCACGCTGTGGGCGATGCTCGTCGGGTATGCGGCCCGGATGGTGCCGGCCGAGCGGCGGGGCCGGGCGATCGCGATCGTGCTCGCCGGCATCACGCTCGCGCTGTCGCTGGGCGTACCTGCCGGGACGGCGCTGGCCCAGGCGCTCGGCTGGCGCACGACGTTCGGCGCCCTGGCCGGGCTGGCGGTGGTGCTGGCGGGATGGGTGCGGTGGCGGGTGCCCGGCTTCCCGGGCGAGCCGCGGGGTGCTCGGCTGCCGCTGCGCCGGGTGGCACTGCTCCCCGGTATTCCGGTGGTCCTGTCCGTCACCCTGCTCCTGCTGCTGGGCCACCAGGTGATGTACACCTACGTCGCCCCGTTCGCCGCGCACGCCGGATTCGGGCGTACGGGCCTGGTGCTGATGGTGTTCGGGGCCGCCACGGTCGCCGGGATCTGGCTGACCGGCGTCCTGGTCGACCGGCGACTTCGGCCGGCCCTGCTGGGTGCGCTCGCCCTGTGCGCGGCGGTCATGGTCGTCCTCGGCCGATTCGCCGGGACTCCGGTGGTACTGCTCGGCTGCGTCGCGCTGTGGGGCGTCGCCTTCGGCGGGGCGCCGACGCTGATCCAGACCGCGCTGGTCGACGCCTCGGGTCCCGCGCACGCCGACGTGGCCACGTCCTTGCAGACCACGGTCTACAACGCGGGCATCGCGGCGGGTTCCCTCACGGGCGGAGTGGTCCTGGAGCACGTGGGCGCCGGCGCTCTGCCGTGGACCTCGCTCCCGCTGGTCACGGGCGCGTTCGTCGCGGTGGCACTCGGCCGCCGGGACGCCTTCCCGGCCGTGCGGCGGCGATCATAGGGTGCGCAGGGAGGGATCGTTCCGCGAGGAGGGCCGTACGTCATGGTCGTGAAGGACGCCGAACTGCCGTACCTGCGCCGCTGTGTCGAGCTCGCGGCCGAGGCGCTTCAGGCCGGGGACGAGCCGTTCGGCTCGGTGCTGGTCGGGGCCGACGGGTCGGTGCTCGCCGAGGACCACAACCGGGTTGCCTCGGGCGACCGCACCCGGCACCCCGAGTTCGAGCTGGCACGCTGGTCCGCCGCCCATATGACGCCCGAGGAGCGGGCGGCGGCGACCGTGTACACCTCCGGCGAGCACTGCCCGATGTGCGCGGCCGCGCACGCGTGGGTCGGTCTGGGACGCATCGTGTACGTCGCCTCGTCGGAGCAACTGGCCGGGTGGCTGGCCGAGTTGGCCGTGCCCGCCCCGCCCGTGCGGACGCTGCCGGTCCAGGAGGTCGCGCCGGGCGTGGCCGTGGAGGGCCCGGTGCCCGCGCTCGCGGAGGACGTCCGCACGCTGCACTTCCGGTTCCACCGGCGAACGGGCTGAGCCGGGCGACGTTTCGCGCGCCGCAGGTCGGCCCGCTCGAGATGCAGGCGCCTGTCCGGGGTGCCTACGATCAGAAGTGGACCCAGACCAGGTGGACGGCCCGGTCTCCTCCGATGGGAGGAGGCGCTTGCCCTTGCTGCCGGCTCGGCGGCTGATGGCCGCCTACATCACGCTGGTCACCGTGGCCACGATCGTCTACATGACGGTCCCCGCCGCGCTCGCACCCGTGTGGGCCGTCATCGGTCTGGCCGGTGTCGCCGCCATGCTGACCGGCACGTATCTGCACCGCCCTGCCCACCGCTGGCCCTGGTGGTTCCTGGCGGCCGGTCTGCTCTCCTTCATCGCCGGCGACACGTACTACAACGTGGTGGAGGAGTACTTCGACGCCTCCAACCCGTTCCCCTCCCCCGCGGACGCCTGCTACCTCGCCTGCTACGCGCTCTTCGCCATCGGCCTCTCCGGCCTGGTGCGCTACCGCTGGGAAGGCCGCGACCTGCCCAGTCTGCTCGACGCGCTGATCTTCACCGCGGGGCTCGCCCTGCCGGTGTGGGTGTTCCTGGTCCAGCCGCTGACCGAGCTCCAGGGGCTGACCTGGCAGCAGCGGGCGATCAGCATCGCCTACCCGCTCGGTGACGTGCTGGTGCTGGCCCTGCTGGCCCGGCTGCTGACACCTGGGCCGTGGGCCGGGCACAACCGGTCGGTGGGACTGCTGGTCGTCGGCACGCTGACGCTGCTCGGTTTCGACATCGCGTACGGCATCCTGCAGCTCAACGACATGTGGCAGACGGGAACCCTGATCGACTCCGGCTGGATCGTCTTCTACACGGCGTGGGGCCTGGCCGCGCTGCACCCCGCCATGGTGGACCTGACCGCCTCTGCGCCTGTGCGCGAGTCCCTGCTCCCGCCGCCGCACCGGGTGCTGATGCTGGCCGTGGCCACCTTCATCGCCCCGGCGATCCTGCTGCACCAGGGGATCAAGGAGAAGCCGCACGGCGTTCCGGTGATCGCCGCCTTCTCCGGAGTGCTGTTCTTCCTGGTCATCCTGCGTCTCGCGGGCATGGTCGTGGCCCACCGCCGGGCGGTGGAACGGGAGCTGGCGCTGCGCGCGGCGGGGGCCTCGCTGGTGTCGGCCGTCCGGCACCAGGAGGTGGCGCGCTCCTGCGAGGCGGCTGTCGACCGGCTGCTCGGCCCCACGGTCCGCCACCGCACCCTGGTACTGCCGGCCGAGCGGGCCGCCGGGCTCGCCCCGCGCCACGGCCGGCTGGTCGGCGCCGACGCCCTGGATCCCGGCATCACGGCCGAGCTGAGCGACTTCACCTCCGTCCTGGTGTGCCCCATGACCCCGCCCGACCGTCCGGCCGGCGACCTCCCGGGCGTGCTGCTGGTCGCCGGCCCGCCCGGGCGGCTCAGGGAGACGCGCAGCTCGCTGGAGATCCTCGCCTCGCACGCGGGCCTCGCCACGGAACGCGTCACGCTGCGTCAGGAGGTCATCCGCCGGGAGAGCGAGGCGTACTTCCGCACCCTCGTGCGCAACGCCTCCGACGTCATCCTGATCCTGGAGGACGACGACACCATCCGGTACGCGAGCCCGTCCGCCGCGTCCGTGTTCGGCAGCACGGACCTGGTCGGCCGGCCGCTGCCGGACCTGGTGGACCCCCGGGACCGGCACCGGGCGGCCCGGCAGCTGGCGGCCGTACGCGAGATCGGGCCGCGGGCCACCCACGACCACTGGTGGGTGCAGCACCCGGACGGGCGGGTCGAGGTGGAGGTGCGGTGCAGCGACTTCCGGGACGAGCGGACCGTTGCCGGACTGGTCGTCACCCTGCGGGACGTGACCGAGCAGCGCCGGCTGGAGCACGAGCTGACCGAGCGCGCCTTCCACGACTCGCTGACCGGCCTGCCGAACCGGACGCTGCTGCTGGAGCGCATCGAGCGCGCCCTGCTGCGCGGCCGCCGCGAATCCTCGCTGACCTCTCTGCTCTTCATCGACCTGGACGACTTCAAACTGGTCAACGACACGCTGGGGCACTCGGCGGGCGACCAGCTGCTGAGGGACGTCGGCACCCGGCTGTCCCAGATGCTGCGGCGCACCGACACCGCGGCCCGGCTCGGCGGCGACGAGTTCGCCGTGCTGATGGAGGGCGCACGCGAGCCGCTCGACGCCGAGCTGCTGGCCGCGCAGGTGATCCAGACCCTGAGCAGGCCGTTCAGGCTCGGCGGGGAGTCGGTGACCGTCTCCGCCAGCGTGGGGGTGGCGACGGCGCACGACAGCACCGACGCCGACGAACTGCTCGGGCACGCCGACCTCGCGCTGTACTCGGCGAAGTCGGCGGGCAAGCGGCAGTGGCGCCGCTTCCAGCCCCTGCTGCACACCCGCATGATCGAGCGGCACGACCTGCAGAGCCGACTCGCCCAGGCGGTCGCCGGCCAGGAGTTCGCGCTGCGCTATCAGCCCGTGGTGGACATCACCATGGGCGAGGTCGTCGGCTTCGAGGCGCTGGTCCGCTGGCCGCGCGCCCCGCGCCGGCCGGTGACGCCGGAGCAGTTCATCGCCCTGGCCGAGGAGACCGGGCACATCGCCGTGCTGGGGTCGTGGGTGCTGGAGAACGCGGTCAACGACATCGCGGGGCTGCAACGGCTGCCCCGGCAGAGCGGCCCGCCGTACGTCAGCGTGAACGTGTCCGCGCGCCAGTTCCGTGACACCGGGTTCGTGGACCAGGTCGGCCAGGCGCTGCGGACGCCCGGCCTCGCGCCCGGCTCGCTGCAGCTGGAGCTCACCGAGACGGTGCTCCTGCGCCGCGACGCCCAGATCCAGGCGGTGCTGCACGCCCTGAAGGACCTGGGCGTGCACATCGCCGTCGACGACTTCGGCACCGGATTCTCCTCGCTGCGGTATCTGCGGGACTTCCCCATCGACGTACTGAAGATCGACAAGTCGTTCATCGACGACATCACCCGGGACGCCCAGCAGGTCGCGCTGGTCGAGGGCATCGTGCGCATCGCCGACACCATGGGGCTGCAGGTGATCGCCGAGGGGATCGAGAATCCCGCCCAGCGGGATCTCCTCGCGGGCATGGGGTGCCGGTTCGGGCAGGGCTTCCTGTTCGCGCGGCCGATGACGGTGGAGCAGAGTCGGCAGGTGCTGCGGCGCGACGGGAACCGTTTCGCGCCGGGCTCCGGCGTCCCGGAACGGCCGCCCGACCACCGGAACCTGCCCTTGCGCAGCAGGCGGGAGGCGCGGTGGACGGAACTGGACCATCTGCGGCGCACCAGTCCCATGAGCGACGCCGTCCTCGACGAGGTGCGGGGCCGGCACATCCGCAGCCGGGACCACTGGCTGATCGACTTCGCCTCCTGCAACTACCTGGGTTTCGACTGGGACCCGGAGATCGCCGCCTGTATCGGTCCGGCCATACGGCAGTGGGGGACGCACCCGAGCTGGTCGCGGCTACTGGGCAGCCCGCGGCTGTACCCGCAGATCGAGGAACGTCTCTCGGCGCTGCTGGGCGCCCCGGACACGCTGCTGCTGCCGACACTGACCCTCATCCATGCCTCGGTGATCCCGGTCCTGGCCGACGAGGGACATGTCTTCGTCGAGGCGGCCGCGCACCGGACGGTGTACGACGGCTGTGTCGTGGCCCGCGGCCAGGGCGCGACCCTGCGCCGCTTCCACGCGGACCGGCCGGACGAACTCGACTCCCTGCTGGCCGCGGCCCCCGTCGGCGCCCCCCGCCTGGTCTGCCTGGACGGCGTCAACAGCATGACCGGCAACATCCCCGACCTGCCCGCGCTGGCCACGGTGTGCCGCGAACGGGACGCCACGCTGTACGTCGACGACGCGCACGGCTTCGGCGTGATCGGCGAACGCGGTCCGAACGAGCCCTGTCCGTACGGCATGCGCGGCAACGGCCTGGTCCGGCACACCGGTGAGTCCTACGACCGGATCGTCCTCGTCGCCGGTTTCTCCAAGGCGTACTCCTCGCTGCTGGCGTTCCTCGCCCTGCCCACCGAGCTCAAGAACCGGCTGAAGACGGCCGCCGCGCCCTACCTCTACTCGGGCCCGTCGCCCACGGCGTCCCTGGCCACCGCGCTCGCCGGCCTGGGCGTCAACGACCGGCGCGGCGACGCCCTGCGCGCCGACCTGTACCGCAGGACGGCCCGGGTCCTCGACCACCTGGACGCCCTGGGCGTCAGCACCCTCAACACCGACCGGCTGCCCATCATCGAGATCCCCCTCGCCGACCCGGCCGACCTGGAAGCGGTCGCGGCGTTCCTGTGGGAGGAGGGCATCTACGTGACGCTGGCCGCCTATCCCCTCGTGCCCCGTGACCGGGTGGGCTTCCGCGTCCAGATCACGGCGCTCAACTCCGACGCCGACATCGACCGGCTGACCACCACCCTGACCCGTCTGTCCGCGCGCTTCCCGCTGCGCCCGAAGAGCTGAGCCGACGATGATCACGCACAACGACGACGTGGACTGGGACAGCTGGCCCGTGGTGGACTATCTCGCGGAGAACTACCGCGATGTGCACCCCTCCGACGCGGCCGTCATCGCCCATCACTCGGCGTTCTACCGTCGTCTCGCCCCGCGTTCCCTCGGCTGCTCGGTGGAGTTCGGCGCCGGCCCCAACCTGTATCCCCTCATCCTCGCGGCCGCGGCGAGCCGCCGGATCGACGCCGTGGAGGCGGGCGCCGGCAATGTCGCCTATCTGGAACGGCAGATCCTGGTCGAGCCCGACGCGAGCTGGCTGCCGTTCCACGCGCTGTGCCGTCGGCTCAACCCCGACCTGCCCGCCACCCTGGCCGGGGCACTGGCCCACGTGAACGTCGTCCACGCGGACGTCCGCGGCCTGCCGCCCGGCGACTACGACCTGGGGTCCATGCACTTCGTCGCCGAGGGCGCCACCGAGGACCGCGCCGAATTCGCCGAGTTCTGCCGGGCGTTCGTACGGTGCGTGGCGCCGGGCGGGTACCTGGTGGCGGCCTTCATGGAGAACATGCCGACCTACCGCATCGGCCCCGCCTCACGCTGGCCGGGCTGCCCGGTCGACCCGGACATCGTCACGGATGTGTTCACACCGCTGACCCGCGAGCTGGCGGTCACCCACATCGACAGCGACCCGACGCTGCCGGACTACGGAGACTCCGGGATGGTGCTGCTGACGGGGCGCACGCGCTAGCCCAGTTCCAGGGTGGTGACGCCGAAGACACGCTCCTGGGCGTACGGCCGCACAGGGCCGGTGTACATGCGGGCCGTTTCGAAGGAGGGCGTGAGGCCGGCCTCCTCGGCGAGGGCGACGGCCGCCTTGTTGGTCTCGGGCACGTCGATGGCGACCTCGCGGCCGCCCGCCTGGGCGGTCAGGGCGGCGAACAGGGCCCGCGCGTCCTCGGCGGTGTCGGCGAAGAGCGGGCCGATGCGCGGGCAGTCGTGGCCGGGGCGGATCACGCCGTAACCGGTGACGCGGTCGTCGCTACGGCGGACGACGGTGTGATGTCCGGGGCCGGTGAGCCAGTGCGCGAGGAAGCGGGGGCGGTCGGCGGGAGTGCAGGCGCTGTCGTAGACGGTGATGTCCGCCAGGTCCTCGGGCCCTGCGGGCCGCACGTCCGCGGGAGCCTCGGCGGCGGGCGCGGCTCCGGTGAACCGGAAGGTGCGGTGGGCGAGTTCGAAGCCGGAGCGGCGGTAGTTGTGCTGCTGGGCGACGACTCCGTCGAGGCCCACCGTGCGGTTCTCGGCGTGGGCCAGCGCGGTCTTCCAGGTGGTGAGGCCGAAGCCACGGCCGCGTGCGTCGGGGCGGACCAGATACCAGCCCAGGAAGGCGTAGTCGGAGACGTAGTTGACGACGGAGATCGCCGAGACGGGCTCGCCGTCGATCCGGCCGATGAAGAAGCCCTCCGGGTCCTGCGCGAAGAAGGCCGCGCTGTCCGCGACTCCCGGGTTCCAGCCCTCGTCCACGGCCCATGCGCGGACGACCGGCCAGTCGTCGAGGGCGGCCTGGGTGACGACGAGGTCTTCGGGGGCCGAAGAGGCCATGGGTGTGCTCCATTCCGTCGGCTTCTGCGTGCGCACGGTGATCGATCGCGCCCGCAGCATCCTTTCGGATCGTCCGGGAGGGCGTCACGGCATGATCAAGCCGTTGCCGCACAAGGGGACATGACCGGACAGGCGTTCGCCCGACGAAGGCCCCACCGCTCGACCGCCCGGTGGGGCCTTCCGTGCCGCTCGTGCCGACGCGGGGTCAGCGCACCGCCTGGGGGCGGAAGCGCCGATACAGGACGGCCCCGCCCAGCAGGAGAACCGTGCCGCCCGCCGCGGCGACGAGGGCCTGGTCCGCTCCCGTCTGGGCGAGGGAGCCCTCGGGCCTGTGGGGGACGACCGCCGGCGGCACCGTCTTCGGCCGCGGCGGCTGGGTGCGCGGCTCGGACGGCTTGGGCGCCGGCTTCTCCGAAGGGCTGTCGCCGGGGCCGTTGACCGACTCGTTGCCGGTCGCCGGGTTGCCGACGCCGACCACGTTCACGGAGTTCCCGCTGACGTTCACCGGGAGGTGGACGGGCAGCTGCACGACATTGCCGGACCCGACGCCGGGCGAATCCTTTCCGCTCCCTTCGGCCGAGGCGCCACCGCGCGACGCGGCGGCTGGCTTGCCTGCACCGTCTTTGTTGGCGCACTTGTTGCCCGCGGCGGGGTTGAGCAGTCCCACCACGTTCACGGTGTTCCCGCACACGTTCACCGGGACGTGCACCGGGAGCTGGACGGTGTTCCCGGAGAGCAGCCCCGGCGAGTCGGCCGCGGCTCCGTCCGCCGCGGAAGCCGCGTGTGCCGCAAAAGCGGCGGACACCGGCACCGCCACAGCCATCGCGCCGGTGGCGGCGAAGGCGATCACACCGTTTCGGGTAACCCGTTTCATAGGTTCCCTGCCTTCCAGACATGGTCGCGGGCCCTCGCCCGCATCGGATAAAACGCAGGCGAACCATTCGAGTTATGGCTTATCGGCCTTTCACCCCATCGAGTGGCACGCTTGTCGAACTAGCGGCAAAAACGCCCGATAGGCACGCAAGGGGCGCAGGGTACGGCGGCCCGGGCCGTCCCGCACGTCCGGAGGCGTGTGTTCCGGGGCCCGCTTATCGTGATCGAGAACGCCGTATCCCGGTCCGCGACGGGCGTCCCTGGAGGCATCGATGCCGGCAAAGCTGTCAACGCGGCCCATGCTGCGACGCTGCGCGGTCACCGGCGCGGTCGGAGTGGTCCTGCTCGGCACCGGTCTGCCGACGGTCACGGACAACGCCGAGCCCGACCTCACCCGCTTCTACCGGCAGAAGGTCGCCTGGGGCAAGTGCCCGGGCGAGGGACTGCCGAAGGACATGCAGTGCGGCAAGGTCACCGTGCCCCTCGACTACGCCCACCCCAAGGCGGCGACCCTCGATCTGGCGCTCGCCCGCTACCGGGCCACGGGTGAGAAGCGGGGCTCGGTGCTGCTCAACTTCGGCGGCCCCGGCGGCGCCGGCATCCCCGAATTCGCCGCCGGCGGCAAGGACTTCATGGAGCTGACGGACGGCTACGACATCGTGACGTTCGATCCGCGCGGCGTCGGCAGGTCCTCGCCGGTCAGCTGCGGGGACGGCGAGGAGAACGTCGACATGTCGGACGACGGGACGGAACTCGGCCGCGATCCGCAGTCCGTCCTCGCGCATCTGAAGCAGGCCGCCGACGCGTGCGCCCGGCACTCCGGACCCGTACTGCCGCACATCGGCACGGTCAACGCCTCGCGCGACATGGACGTGATGCGCCAGGCCCTCGGCGACAAGAAGCTCAACTACCTGGGTTTCTCCTACGGCACGCGGCTCGGCGCGGTGTATGCCGCCCAGTTCCCCGGGAAGGTCGGCCGGTTGGTGCTCGACGGCGTCGACACGCTGACCGAACCGCTGACCGAGCAGGGCGTGGCGGGCGCCCAGGGTCAGCAGAAGGCGCTGGAGGAGTTCATCAACTGGTGCGTGAAGGACATCGCCTGTCCGTTCGGGCAGGATCCGCGCGAGGCCAGGAAGCAGGTCGTACGACTCGTCGACTCGCTGGACGAGGATCCGGTGCCGTCGGCGTTCGGCGAGCCGTTCACCGGGCAGGACCTGGTCGGCGCCATCGGACAGGCGCTCTACAGCGAGGAGTTGTGGCCCTCCCTGGAGCGGGCCCTGGCCTCGCTGGTCGAGGACGGCGACACGCACGCCGTGGAGACCTTCGCGTTCGGCGGAGCCGCGCCCACCGGCCGCAAACAGACCGAGGACCCCGACGGCGGTCTCGTCGACGACGAGGACATCCCCCTCGACAACGCTCCCGCGGCGCTGATGGCGATCAACTGCGCCGATGATCCCGACCGTCCTGCGGCGAAGCAGATCGTCAGCGATCTCGACCGGCTGCGCGCCCAGTACGCGCAGGCGTCGCCGGTCTTCGGTCCCTACCGGCTCACCGGGGTGCTGATGTGCTACGGCCGCCCCAAGGGCACGGATTTCATCCGGGACGAGGTGAAGGACCTGCGCACGCCGAAGATGCTCCTCGTGGGCACCCGCGGCGACCCGGCGACGCCGTACCGCTGGACCGTGGAGACGGCGAGGCGGCTCGGCCCCGCGGCCGTGGTGCTGGACAACAAGGGCAGCGGCCACACCGGATACACCTCCTCCAAGTGCGTGCACGGCAAGGTCGACGCGTTCCTGCTGTACGGCACGCTGCCGGCCGACGGCAGTTCCTGCGGGCCCGAGGACGGCCGGGAGTAGGGCCCGGGCGATGCAGTGGATTGCCCCTAATGCCCGATCGGCGAATCGGTCCTATCGTGCTGTTATGGAGCACGCACTCAGTCCCACGACCCTCACCGAGCTGCGGCGCCCGCGCCCCTATCCGGCCGTGTCCGTGCTGACGCCCACCCATCGCCGAGAGCCCTACCGGGCCCAGGACCAGGTCCGGCTGCGCAATGTCGTGGCCGCGGCCAAGAAGCAGCTGGAGGCCGACCCGTCGGTCACCCGCGAGCGCCGGGCGGAAGTCGAGCGGCAGCTCGACCAGGCCCTCGCCGAAGTCGATCTCACGTACGCCGAGGACGGCCTGGCGATCTTCGCCGCCCCGGGGGAGCACCAGGTGTGGTCGCTCGCCCGCACGGTGCCCGAGCGCGTGGTGCTCTCGGACACCTTCCTGACCCGCAATCTCGTCTCCGCGCACGCCGCCGAGCGACCCTACTGGGTGCTCTCGGTCTCCGCCGACCGCGTCACCCTGTGGAACGGCAGCCTCGACCGCATCACCGAGGCCCGCATGGGCGGCTTCCCGCTGACCAGGAGAGCCGAGAACTTCGACCCCGAGCGCCGGGAGCAGATCGGCGACAGTCCGAGCAAGTTCCGGGACGAGGACACCCGCCACTTCCTCAAGGACGCGGACTCCGCCATGAGCGCGATCCTCCGCCGCGATCCGCGGGCGCTGTACATCACCGGCGAGCCGGCGGCGCTGTCCCTGCTGGACGAGATCGGCGGCGCCACCAAGGACGCCGTGCACATCCCGCACGGCGGGCTCGCCCACGGCACGCGCGAGGCGGTGTGGCAGGCGATCCAGCCAGTGATCGCCGCCGAGGCCCGCAAGGACACCGACGCCGTGGCGCGGGAACTCGAATCGGCCATGGGCCACAAGGCGTTCGCGGCCGGTGTCGACGAGGTCTGGCGCAGCGCCCGCGAAGGCCGTATCCGGCTGCTGGCCGTCGAGGAGAACTACCGCGTGACAGTGCGGGGCGAGGAGGGCGGCCATCTGATCCCGGCCGAGAGCGGCGAGCTCGACGCCCGCGAGGACATCGTGGACGAGATCGTCGAGCAGTGCCTGGAGACCGGCGCCGAGGTCCGCTTCGTACCGGACGGCACGCTGGGCGATGCCCAGGGGATCGCAGGGGTGCTGCGGTACTGACGCCGGAGCGTCGAGGAGGCACGGCGGCCATCCGGTGGCGGTTGCCTCCTCGTACGGCGGGCGTCCTCATACGCCTCCGAAGAGCGCGCTCAGGCCGCGTTCCACGACCGCCTCGAGGTCCTCCTCGCCGGCCGGGACCGCCGCATACGTCCGCAGCAGGAAGCGCTGCAGCGCCGGGGTGTCGAACTGGAGGAGCGCCATGCCGTGGGGCGAGTGCAGCTCCACGACCGTGCGCTCCGGCCCGCACGGCCAGAGGTGCACGTCCCCGTCCCCGGCCGGCCCGCGCAGCCCGGCCTCCAGCAGGCTGCGGGCGAAGATCCAGGTGGCCCCCTGCCCGTCGAGGGAGACCTCGCCCGGGAACTCGAGGTGCACCGCCAGCGGGTCCGTGGACGCGTACCGCAGCTTGGCGGCAACGGGGAGTTCGCGCTCCTCGCCGGTGATCAGACGGGCGCGGGCGGGCTGCTCGAGGGCGATGTCCATGGGCGGTCTCCCCTGCGGGTCGGAAGTCGGACTGTTTTGCCGCTGTGCCTTTAGGACCCCGCAGGTGCCCCTCGCATTACACCGAAGCCGACCTCATTTATGTGATCTGCATCACTGCCAACGCGTGCAACCGTCCGGCCGACGCCCACTGCGGCCCCACTCCTAGAACATCCGGCCGTCGAACACTCGAATGAACGCCAGGCCGACCACGTCCGCGCACCCTCAAATCACGTACGCCGCCTACGACTTGACCGCTCCGGTGACGTACGCCATTCGCACGGCACGAGCCCTCTGTGAAGACTCTGGCATATGCCAGACGCACCACCGTATCGGGTGTTGCCAAATCCCTTACAGCGCGTCGCGGGCTGTGCAACAGTCGTAACGGTCCTTCCGTCAGCCTTGGTCGTACCGTTCCCGCATCGGAGTGCGTCATGCCGTCCCATCTCTCTGCGGACCGCCCCGCCGCTCAGCCGCCCGGACGCGGCTCGGTCGACGCGCTCATATCGCAGACACGACGGCTCAAGGGCGACGTCGACGCCGTACGGCGGGGCACGCAGAGCGACGGTTCGGACCCGCAGGAGCGATGGCAGCGGGCGTTGTGCGACCTCGCCCTGCACCAGCTCAACGACCTCGACGAGCACCTGGCGCAGCTGCGGGACGGCCCGGCCCCGGCCTCCCCGGCTCCCGCGGCCGCACCGGCCGACCGGACCGTGGCACCCGCTTCCGGGCACGGCTCTCTGCTCAGCCGGGTCGGCAGCGCGGAGTGGAACCTGCTGACGGACGAGGCCAGTTGGTCCGGCGAGCTCTACCAGATCCTCGGCCGCGACCCCGCCGCTCCGCCGCTCACCCTCGACGAGCTGCCATCCGTGGTGCTCGACGAGGACCGGCCGAAGCTGACGGCGATGGTCACCCACTGCCTGGTCGACGCCCAGCCCATCGACGGTGAGTTCCGGATCGTACGGCCGGACGGCGAGGCCCGGACCGTGCACATGATGGGCGAGCCCGTGCTCGACACTGACGGCAGCACCGCCTCGATGTGGGCCGTGCTGCGGGACGTCAGCGAACTGCGCCTGAGCCAGCGGGCGGTGAGTGAGACCCGTGACTCGCTCCAACGCCGGCAGCACCAGGCGCAGACCGAGCACCGGCTCGCGGTCGAGCTGCAGGAGGCCGTGCTGCCGCCGTGGCGCGGCTCCCTGCGGCTCCCGCACCGGGGCCCGCGGACACTGGACCTCGCCGCCCGCTGTCTGCCGTCGCCGACGAGCGCGCTGATCGGCGGCGACTGGTACGACGCCCTCGAACTGGCCGACGGCGAAACGCTGCTCAGCGTCGGCGACCTCACCGGGCACGGCGTCGCCGTGACGTCGGGCATGGCGACCCTGCTGGGCGCCGTACGCGGCATGGCGATGGCGGGCACCCAGCCGGGGCAACTGATGTCCTGGCTCAACCAGTTGCTCGACGCCACCGTCCAGCCGGCCCTCGGCAGCGCCGTCTGCTGCCGCTACCGGCCCGGGACCCGCACCTTGACCTGGGCGCAGGCCGGACACCCCGCCCCGCTGCTGTTCCGCGACGGGACGGGGCGCAGGCTGAACGCGCCGGACGGCGTCCTGCTCGGCGCCACCTCGGGTGCCGTCTACGCCCAGGCCGAAGAGACCCTCGAGGTGGGCGACCTGCTCCTGCTGCACACGGACGGACTGGCGCCCAGGCACAGCGACAGCGGAGCGGACTCCATGAACCGTCTCCTCGGCCTGGCCCCCCGCATCGGCGGGGCACACAGCGCAGAGGACTGCGTACGGCTGGTCGTGGAGGAGTTCGGTGAGAGCGAGCGCGAGGACGGTGCCTGCGTGCTCGTGGCCAGGGTGATGTCGTAGGACGCCGGTGACGTCCTGGAACGGACGAGGATCGACCGGTCGCACAGGCCCCCTATGCCCGTGCGCTATGCCCGTGCGCTGCCGCCGCCCGGCTTCTTCGCCTTGGGCAGCGCCAACCGGATCTCCTCCCGCAGTTCGTGGATCTTCGGGTAGCTGGAGTACTCGGCGGTCAGCCGGTACATCTGGCGCAGCCGGTCCCAGGTGCGGCCGGACGAGTTCGAACCCATCGACATCAGGGCCAGCCGTGCGTACCGGTCCGCCTGTTCGGGGTCGTCCGCGATGAAGCAGGCCGACGCCATGGACAGATGGTCGAAGATCTTCGAGCGTTCCCGGCCGTCGACGCGCAGCGCCAGGGCCTTCTCCGCGTAGTGCTGGGCGTGCACGGCCGCGCCGGGCTCGAACTCGGCCAGCGTGCGGTAGGCCAGGGCCTGCATGCCGTACAGATCCTCGTCCTTGAAGGTCTGCATCCAGCTCGGCGGCGGCACGTCGCCCCGGTCGGAGACGAAGAGGTCCTCCGCCTGGCCGAGGGTGCGGCGCATGGCCTGGCCCTTGCCCATCGACGCCTGCGCCCAGGCCTCGATGGTGTGGAACATGGCCCTGGTGCGCGGCAGCACCTCGTCGCCGGAGCCGGACTGGGCGAGTTTCATGAGGTCGAGTGCGTCGTCGGGCCGGCCGAGGTGCACCATCTGGCGAGCCGCTCGGGAGAGCGCCTCCCCGGCGCGGGGCCGGTCGCCGCCCTCTCGGGCCGCGTGGGCGGCGATGACGAAGTACTTCTGGGCCGTGGGTTCCAGGCCGACGTCGTGCGACATCCAGCCCGCGAGGACGGCGAGGTTGGCGGCGACGCCCCACAGGCGCCGCTGCAGATGGTCGGGGTGACGGTAGGCGAGCATGCCGCCCACCTCGTTGAGTTGTCCTACGACTGCCTTGCGCTGCAGCCCGCCGCCGCGGGCCGCGTCCCAGGCCCGGAACACCTCGACCGAGCGCTCCAGTTCCTCGATCTCCTGCGACCCGATGGGGGCGGCCTCGTAGCGGTCGAACCCGGCGGGGTCGGCGTGCAGGGGGTCGTCGATCTGGGGGGCGTCGGCCTTGAGGGCCGGGTCGGTGTGCAGCCAGTCGTGCATGGCGCTGCTGAGTGCGGATCCCGCGGCGAGCGCGGCACCCGCGCCCACCAAGCCGCGTCGGTTGAGCATGAGGTCCATTCCCGTGAATTCGGTGAGGACCGCAGCCGTCCGCTCGGGCGCCCACGGCACACCGTCGGGATGCTCCGCACTCCCGCCGTCCTGCCGTTTCCCCGCACGCCCGTGCCGGACCAGACCGAGGTCCTCGATGGTCACGACACGGCCGAGACGCTCGGTGAACAGGGCTGCCAGCACCCGCGGCACGGGATCGCGCGGGATCTCTCCCATGTCGATCCACCGCCGCACCCGCGAGGTGTCGGTCGCCAGCTGGGGGTGGCCCATGGCCGCCGCCTGCCGGTTGACCAGCCTCGCGAGTTCGCCCTTGGACCAGCCGGCCAGGCCGAACAGATCCGAAAGGCGGGTGTTGGGTACTCCGCTCACGTCAAGCCCCCAGGTTCTCGGCTGAGTTGACAGTAGCCGGGTGAGAGTTGCCCCGGGACTATTCGCCAGGGTTCGCCAGGGTGCGCCAGATGGTGTGCCACCGGGCATCGGGTGTCAGGTAGGAACGCGCCACCCCGACCCGGTCGCCTTCTTGCCACGGCTGGTGCATTCCCCAGGGTGCACCCGGGCGGCCGGATCGGGCAGCGCTTTGACATCTCAGGCACACGAAGGGATCTGTCTCTCCCATGTACGCAGCATCGTCCTCCGTGTCCGCCCCGCCCCGGTCGCTGCGAGCCCGCCCGGCGGGCAGCGGCCCCTACCTCGACCCCGCGCGGCCGGCGGCCGCCCCCGTGCTCGGTGCGGGCCGGGCCCGCCGCCCCGCGGGGATCGGCACCCAACCGCTCAGCGGGAGACTCGACTTGTCCGGCCCTCAGGGCGCCCAGCTGCGTACGGCGATCGCGTCGGTGCACCGGATCTGCCCGGAGTTCACCCCGGTGCAGCTGCTGCGCCGCAGTGGACGGTCCGTGCTCCTGGTCGGCACGACCGGGCGCAGCACGGCCGTCGCCAAGTGTTTACTCGACCACTCCCCGGCGTGGGCCGAGCGGATCCGGCACGAGATAGCGGCATACCGCTCGTTCGTCCGGCACCGCCCCCCGGTGCGGGTGCCGAGACTGATCGCGGCGGATCCGGACAACTGCACGCTCGTCATCGAGCGGATGCCGGGCCGGGTGGCGGCACTGCAGCGCCACCCGCTGGAGGCGCCGCCGCGTGCCGACATCAGAGCGGCACTCGGGGCGATCTGCCGGCTCAACGCGTGGCGACCGCCGGCGGGCACGTTCGACGCGCCGCTGGACTACGCGACGCGGATCTCCCGGTACCACGAGCTGGGCCTGCTCACCGACCGGGACATGGGCGATCTGCAGAAGCTGCTGCACGGCATCGCGGCGACCGCGGGCCGGCAGGGCATGGGCCAGTTCTGCCACGGCGACGCACTGCTCGCGAACATCCTGCTCTCACCGGCCGGTCCAGTGCTGGTGGACTGGGAGCACGCGGGCTGGTATCTGCCGGGCTACGACCTGGCGACGCTGTGGTCGGTGCTCGGGGACGCACCGGTGGCCCGGCGGCAGATCAGCCAGATCGCCCAGTCGGCGGGCCCGGCTTCACGGGACGCGTTCCTGGTGAACCTGATGCTCGTGCTGACCCGTGAGATCCGTACCTATGAGACGGCCGTGCAGCGTTCGATGCACGACACGACCCCGGCGGCACCGGGTCAGGCCCACCCGGGTGCTGCGCCGTCCGGCGAGGAACAGCGCCTGCTGCTGCGGCGGCTGCACGACGACTGCCAGCTGGCCCGGCGGGCCGTGCGCGCGGCGGTCGGCACTCGCTGACGGGGACGGTGGTCCGCGGTGAGCCGGGAGAACGGCGCACCGCGGACCTTCGTATGTCCGCTCGCCCACCCCCATTGGTGTACGCCACTGACGCGCCGCAGGCCAGCGCGCCCTGGCCGCGAAACTCCCGGGACCCCCGGTTGACAAGGGAAGACGCCTGCCTCTTGGCATGATTGACGGATCGTCGGACAGCCGGTACCACTGACGCACGCCCGGCCCCGCACGGCTCATCGCGCCCGACCGTCCCAGGAGGCTGCAATGCGCGGATCCGTCACCGACCCCAGCAGAGCGGCCGGGCACCGACTCAGGCGGACCACCGTCGGCGCGCTGGCTTCCGCGGCGCTGCTGCTGCCGCTGCTCGGAGCAGCCCCGCCCGATGCCCGTACCTCGACGGACGGCCTGCAGCAGGCCTTCGCCTCCGCCGCCGCCAAGTACCACGTGCCGGTCAGCGTCCTGCTCGGCGTCTCCTATCTGCAGTCCCGCTGGGACACGCACGGCGGCGCGCCCAGCGTGACCGGCGGCTACGGCCCGATGCACCTCACCGACGCCCGCACCGCGCTCGCCGGGACAGTCCCGCACCACAGTGAGGGCGCGGAGGACCCGCGCGGCGACAGCGCCCGCGCGCCCCTGTCCCCCGCAGCGAAGCTCCCGGACACCGGAAAGATCCCGGCCCGCCTCAGGACCCTGCCGAGGGCCGCCGAACTGACCGGGCTGAGTCCGCGGGAGCTGCGTACGGACCCGGCCGCCAATGTGGCCGGTGGGGCCGCCCTGCTCGCCGCCGAACAGAAGGCGCTGGGCGCGCCCCCGAGTTCCGATCCGGCGGACTGGTACGGCGCGGTGGCCCGCTTCTCCGGCGCCGACGACACCGCGACGGCGGCGGCGTACGCGAACGACGTCTACGACGTGCTGCGCACCGGCCAGGAACGCCGCACGGACGCGGGCCAACGGGTCGCCCTGACCGGCCGGCCGGGCCTCTCCCCCGACACCGGGCAGCTGAAGCGGGCGGGACTGCGCACCCTCGAAAGCGATGAGACCGAGTGCCCGCCGACCGTGTCCTGCGAGTGGATCCCGGCGCCGTACGAGCAGTTCGGGGAGGGCGACTACGGCAACCACGATCTGGGCGACCGTCCGGCGTCGCAGGGCATCAGGTACATCGTCATCCATGACACCGAGGGCTCCTGGGAGGGGGTCCTCAAGATGGTGCAGGACCCCACCTATGTGTCCTGGCAGTACTCGCTGCGCTCCACCGACGGCCACATCGCCCAGCATGTGAAGGCCGAGGACGTGGCCTGGCACGCGGGCAACTGGTACGTCAACGCCAAGTCGATCGGCCTTGAGCACGAGGGCTTCCTGGCGCGGCCGGACGCCTGGTACACGGAGGCGATGTACCGGTCCTCGGCACGCCTGGTGACGTATCTCGCCGACAAGTACGGCATCCCGCTCGACCGGCAGCACATCCTCGGCCACGACACCGTGCCGGGCCCGACCGCGTCGAACATCCGGGGTATGCACACCGACCCGGGCCCTTACTGGGACTGGCGGCACTACTTCGAGCTGCTGGGCCGTCCCTTCGTGCCCACCGCCGGCCCGTACGGCGGCCTGGTGACGATCCGCCCGGACTACGCGACCAACCGGCCCGAGTACACGGGCTGCGTCTCCGCGGGTCAGCCGTGCGCGGCCCACGGTTCGAGCGCGGTACGGCTGTACTCCGGGCCCGGCGAGTCGTATCCCCTGATCAAGGACGTCGGCCTGGGCACCACTCCGAGCACCGGGGTGAACGACCTCTCCTCCCGGGTCTCGACGGGTCAGCAGTACGCGGTCGCCGGCCGGGAGGGCGACTGGACGGCGATCTGGTACCTGGGTCAGAAGGCGTGGTTCAGGAACCCGAAGAAGAACCCGACCGCGGTGAACGCGGCCGGGCCGGTCGTGACGCCGAAGGACGGCGTGGAGAGCGTCCCGGTGTACGGGCGTGCCTATCCCGAGGCCTCGGCCTATCCGGCGGACGTTCCCGCCCAGGCGGTGTCGCCGCTGCCGTACACCTTGCCGTCGGGCCAGCAGTACGCGGTGGGCGACAGGACACCGGGCGAGTACTACTACGCGGTGACGTTCGACGAGGCCTCCCACCGGGTCGTGGTCGGCAAGGACGAGTACTACGAGATCCAGTTCGGTCACCGGGTCGCCTTCGTGCGGGCGGCGGATGTGCGGGTGGTGCCGTCGGGCTCCTGACGGCACCACCGGGCGGCGTCAGCCCTCCCTCTCCCAGGTGTACCGACGCCCGGCGACCGCCCTGAAGGTCAGGTCACCGTCCTCGAACAGGTCGCTGCGGACGGTGAGTCGACGGGTCCGGGACGCCTTCAGGGCGATCCGGGTCGCCCTGCCGTCCGCCCACGCGATGTCGAGGGTGGCGCCGCCGCGGGCGCGCAGGCCGCGCACCGAGCCGTCCGGCCAGACGGCGGGCAGGGCGGGCAGCACGTCGATGATGTCGTGCTGGCTCTGGATGAGCATCTCCACGATTCCGGAGGTGGCGCCGAAGTTGCCGTCGATCTGGAACGGCGGGTGGGTGTCCCAGAGATTGGGCAGGGTCGAGGACTTCAGCTGTTCGCCGAGCATCTTGTGGGCGTGGTCGCCGTCCCGCAGCCGTGCCCAGAAGTTGATCTTCCAGGCCTTGGACCAACCGGTGCCGCCGTCACCGCGTGCGGTGAGGGAGACCTTGGCGGCCTCGGCCCACTTGCTGCCGGGTTCGATCTGCCGTCCGGGGTGGAGGGCGAACAGGTGGGAGACATGCCGGTGGGTGTCGGTGGGGTCGTCCAAGTCCTCCTTCCATTCCTGGAGTTGGCCCCAGGAGCCGAGGTGCAGACCTGGGTCGAGCCGGTTCAGGGCGTCCTCGACGCGGCGGCGGAAGTCGGGCGTGTCGCCCAGGGTCCGGGCGGCTTCGAGGGTGTTGGTGAACAGGTCGTGGACGATCTGCTGCGACATGGCGGCGCCGGCCGTGAAGTCGCCGTGCTCGGGCGAGTAGCTGGGGGTGACGACAAGGGTTCCGTCGCGTGGGTCGGTGCGCAGGTTGTCGAGCCAGAACTCGGCGGCCTCCTTCATCACCGGGTACGCGGTGATGCGCAGATAGTCGGTGGAGCCGCCGAATCTGTAGTGCTCGTACAGCTGCTGGGTGAGCCACGCCGCCGCCTCGGGGAACCAGAACGCGGTCGCCCAGTCGTGCACGCCGGTGAAGCCGTACGGGTTGGTCTCGTTGTGCACGACCCAGCCGCGCGAGCCGAACATCTCCTGTGCCGTACGGCGTCCGGGGGCGCGCAGGGCCTCGACGAAACGGGCGTACGGCGCGGTCGTCTCGGCGAGGTTGGCGGCCTCGGCGGGCCAGTAGTTCATCTGGATGTTGATGTTGGTGTGGTAGTCCGCGGACCACGGGGGCGTGGTGCTGTGGTTCCAGACGCCCTGGAGGTTGGCGGGCAGGGAGCCGGGCCGTGAGGAGGCGATGAGCAGGTAGCGGCCGTACTGGAAGTAGAGGGCCTCGAGGGCGCGGTCCGCCGCGCTCGTGCCGCCGGTGTACGCGGCCAGGAGCGCGTCGGTGGGCACGTCTGCCGGGAGTGACTGGCCGATGTCGAGGGCGACTCGGCGGAAGAGGGCACGGTGGTCGCGCAGGTGCCGGACCAGCAGCGCCTCGTAACTGTCGTCGCCCGCCTGCTGCACGGCACGGGCGACGGCGGTGTGCGGGTCCGCGCCGCGGTAGGCGGGGTAGGTGTCGGCGTAGTCGGTGCCCGCGGCCAGGACGAACCAGGCGCTGTCGGCCCCGGTCACGGTGATCCTGCCGTCGGCGTCGGACGTGACCGTGCCGCCCCGGCTGCGCACCCGGACCTGCGCTTCGAAGCGCAGCCCGTTGTCGGCGAGCGCGCCCCGCACGGTCAGGGTTCCGTCGGCCGCGGTGGTGGTGAAGTCGGCGCGGGGCGAGGTGAAGCGCAGGGTGAAGGTGACGCTGCCGGGCCGGTCGGCGGCGAGGCGGCCCACGATCACGCCGTCGGGGTGGGAGGCGAAGAAGTCCCTTTGGTGGCGGACGCCTTGGTGGGTGTAGGCGACCGAGGCGACGGCGCGCTCGAGGTCGAGTTCGCGGCGGTAGTCCTCCGGGGGTCGGTGCGCCGGGCAGGTCGAGGTGGAGGTCGCCGAAAGTCTGATGGGCGCCGTAGCCGATCCGTGGCTGGCCGAGCCGGTCGGCCACGGACTCGGGGTCGAGAGTGGTCCGCGCGTCGAGGTCGTCCTGGGCGGCGGTGATCGCGCCGGGGCGGGGTGCTCGCCAGTTGCCGTGGTCGTAGCCCTGGGCGGAGCCGGGACCGCCGGTCCAGAGGGTCTTCTCGTTGAACTGCAGCCGTTCGGAGGCGAGGGTGCCGAACACCATGGCGCCGAGGGCGCCGTTGCCGATGGGCAGGGCCTCGCGCTCCCAGTCGGCGGCCGGGGAGCCGTACCACAGCACCGATGACTCCCTCGATACATCGGAGGAATCAGCGGCGGCTGCCTCCTCGACCGCGGCACCCAGGGTTAACCCTCCCACCCCTGCGACTGTCGCCTTCAGCGTGGTTCTACGGGTGATCCCGTGCGACTCATACGACATGGCCCTTGACGCTAGAGGTCCGATGACTCAGCGGCAAGGGTCATGACAACACGCGCGAGGCCCCCAGAGTGCGGCCGTAGCGGGAGCGGCGGGAGGGCGCGGCATTCAGCCCTGCTGGAAGAGCTCCGCGGGCAGCGGCTTCAGGAGGGCGTACAGGTCGTCGGTGATCGGGCGGTCCCAGGCGGCGATGGTGACCAGGACGTTGTCGCTGCGGTCGAACTGCACGCAGGAGATCCGGCTCTCGGAGAGCTTCAGACGGCGCACGATGAGGAGGTTGTCGCCCTGCATCACGGGCACGTCCTCGCTGCCGACGACGGTGACCTCCTCCTCGTTCTCCAGGGCCAGCAGCAGCTGTGCCACCTCGAACGGGATCTCGCCCTCGGCGACCTCGCGGGCCGGCGAGCCCTCCGGGAGGTTGCCGATGATCATCGCGGGGCCGCGGCCGCCGAAGAGGTCGTAACGCAGGAAGACGCCCTGGCAGCTGCCGTCGGGGGCGGGCAGCAGTCCGGCACCCAGATTCCCGGGCCAGTCGCCCGGGTCCATGGCCAGTACGTCGAAGTCGGGCCCGGCGGGCGTGGCGCTGCGGCGGCGGAGGAACGACATGTCGCCATGGTACGTGGCCGGACCAGGTCCGTGACGTGCGGGCGGAGGTTCACGGGCGGTTTTGCCGTACCGCCGTACCTCGGAAATTTCGGTGCACGCCGAGGATGCGACGCCTTACGGTCCCGATCGTGCCGCCACCGGTGGAAACGGACGAGGAGTGGGACGCCGTCGCCCCCGACGAGACGGTGATGCGGGCCGGCGCGGAAGACCTGCGTCCCATGTCCAGGGACGGCTGCCCATACCGGCACCGCGGGTCCGCCGACAGCGCGAGCGTGGGCTGCCGGCCGCCTGGCCGGAGCAGATCCCGGCCCGGCCCACCACGTCGTACGGCACCGCCTTCGACCCTGCCCAGCTGCTCGCGTACGCATTGCTGGACGTACAGCAATCGCCTTGGTACCGACGGGAGTTGGTCGCTCCGACGGACGGCACGCCGCCGACTCCGGCCGAGGCCTGGTCGGGTACGGCATGACACGTCCCGCGGGCCCGTCACTCCTCCGGCGGAGCAGGTGGCACCACCGCCACGGGGCTCGCCGCGTGCAGCAGGACCGCCTGGGCCACCGAGCCCATCATGCGGGCGGGGGCCAGGAGACGGCGCCGGTGGCGGCCCACGACGACCAGGTGTGCGTCCCGGGAGGCCGAGACGAGGAGGCCGGCGGCGTCGCCCGGGGCCACGTACGGCTCGGCGTGGACATCGGGGTGGCGTTCGCGGTGCGGGGCGAGGAAGCCCTCGGCGAGGGCGCGGGTCTCGTTCTCGACGGCGTCCTGGTCGACGGCCGGCGGCAGGACCAGGCCGGGAGCCGCCGTCCAGATGTGCGCCGGCCATGAGTAGGCGGCGACGACCTGGAGCCGGGCGCCGCGCAGGGCCGCCTCCGTGAAGGCGAAGGAGAGCGTGGCCTCGTCGGGGCCGTCGACCTGCAGGCCGACGACGACTCGCGGCCCCGGCTCGATCGGCATGGCGTCGTGTACCTCGCGCCCCGGCTTGGGCACCACCACGACCGGGCACTCGGCGTCACGTGCGGCGGCCAAGCCGTTGGAGCCGAGCAGCAGGCTGGCGAACCCGCCGCGGCCCCGGGAGCCGAGCACCAACAGCTCGGCGGTGGCACCCAGTTCGGGCAGCACCGCGCCGGGTGCGCCCTCCAGGGCGGCGTACTCCGTCACCGGGCGCTCGACCCGCCCCGCCAGATACCGGCGTACCTGGTCGAGCACGGGGTCGTCCTCCGGTTCCGGCCGCCCGGCGGGCAGGACGTCCGGCTTGGCCCAGGCGGGGTACTGCTGTACGTGGACCACCCGCAGCGGCGCCTCACGCACCAGGGCGGCCTCGACGGCCCAGTCGAGCGCGACCAGACTGTCGTCCGATCCGTCGACCGCCGCGATGACCGGCAGGGTGCTCATGGGTTCCTCACCTCCGGAAGACGACCTTCGCCCCTCCCGGGGCCAGCCTCGCTCAGGGGTCGGCCCCAGGAGGCTTCTCAAGGTCGCGTGTCCGGAAAAACGGGCGGAACACGCCCGGATCGGCCCGACGGCGGCCGACGCGCGGCGCGACCGCCCGCCGGCACACCCGGACCCGCACATCACGTCAGGTCGAACTCGCCCTCCCTCGCGCCCGACACGAAGGCACCCCACTCGGCGGGGGTGAAGATCAGGGAAGGGCTCTCCGGCCGGTCGCTGTTGCGCATCGCGATGAATCCCTCGACAAAGGCGATCTGGACATCGCCCAGGCCGCGGCTGCCCGAGTGCCACTCGGCGTTGCTGAGGTCCAGCTCCGGCTTGTCCCAGCCCGCGAGCGGCTGCTGCTGGATGGTGCTCTCGGCCACGTCCGTGCTCCTCCCGATTCGTCCGAACGCGGCCAGCCTAGCGATCGGGTCCGGGTGTCAACAGGCCACGTGAGGGGGACCTTTGCGGTGGCCGCTCCGCCGCCGTCCGGGGAGCCGTCTCAGGCGTCCGGGGGCGCGGAGCCCACGAGCCACATCGAGAAGAACTGGGACCCGCCGCCGTAGGCGTGCCCGAGCACCTTCCGGGCCCGCTCCACCTGGTGTTCCCCGGCCTGTCCGCGCACCTGAAGGGCCGCTTCGGCGAACCGGATCATCCCGGAGGCCCCGATCGGGTTGGTGGACAGGACCCCGCCCGACATGTTGACGGGCAGGTCACCGTCGAGCTCGGTCACCCCGGCCTCGGTGAGCTTCCAGCCCTCGCCCTCGTCGGCGAATCCGAGGTTCTCCAGCCACATCGGCTCGTACCAGGAGAACGGCACGTAGATCTCGGCACCGTCGATCTCGCGGCGCGGATCGGCGATCCCCGCCTGCCGGTACACGTCGGCCGCGCAGTCCTTGCCCGCCTGCGGCGACACCGCGTCCTTGCCCGCGAAGAGGGTGGGCTCGCTGCGCATCGCGCCGCCCAGCATCCAGGCGGGCGGGCGGGGCGCCCGTGCGGCCCCGGCGCGGTCGGTGAGGATCATCGCGCACGCGCCGTCGGAGGACGGGCAGGTCTCCGAGTAGCGGATCGGGTCCCACAGCATGGGCGAGGCCTGGACCTTCTCCAGGGTGATGTCGTGTTCGTGGAGGTGCGCGTACGGGTTCTTCAGCGCGTTGCGCCGGTCCTTGTACGCCACCAGGGAGCCGATCGTGTCGGGTGCGCCGCTGCGCCGCATGTACGCGCGCACGTGCGGTGCGAAGAACCCGCCCGCCCCGGCCAGCAGGGGCTGCTGGAAGGGGATCGGCAGGGACAGGCCCCACATGGCGTTCGACTCGGACTGCTTCTCGAAGGCGAGCGTCAGGACGGTGCCGTGCACGCGGGCCGCGACCAGGTTGGCGGCGACGAGGGCGGTGGATCCGCCGACGGAGCCGGCCGTGTGCACCCGGAGCATGGGCTTGCCGACCGCGCCGAGCGCGTCGGCGAGGTAGAGCTCCGGCATCATCACGCCCTCGAAGAAGTCGGGTGCCTTGCCGATGACGACGGCGTCGATGTCGGCCCAGCTCAGCTCGGCGTCGTCGAGCGCCCTTCGGGCGGCCTCCCGGACGAGTCCGGCGATCGACACGTCCCGGCGCGCCGCGACGTGCTTGGTCTGGCCGATTCCTACGACGGCCACGGGCTCCTTGCTCATCGCGGATCCCCTTCGAGTACGGCGACCAGGTTCTGTTGCAGACAAGGGCCGGACGTGGCGTGCGCGAGGGCCCGGTCGGACTCGCCCCGCTGGATACGGGCCGCGGCCTCTCCAATGCGGATGAGCCCGGCGGCCATGACGGGGTTGGCGGCGAGCGCTCCGCCGGACGGATTCACACGCACCCTGTCGTCGAGCTTGAGCGCCTTGCGCAGGACGACCTCCTGCGAGGTGAAGGGCGCGTGCAACTCGGCGGTGTCGACGGGCCGTTCGAACGCCCCGGCCTTCTCGGCGGCGAGGCGGGTCGACGGCGAGTCGGTCAGGTCACGGACACCCAGGCCGTGTGCCTCGATGCGGTGGTCGATGCCGCGGATCCAGGCGGGCCGTGCGCACAGGTCCCGGGCCCGCTCCCCCGCCGCGAGGATCACGGCGGCGGCGCCGTCGCCGATGGGCGGGCAGTCGCCGGTACGGAGCGGTCGTACGACGTACTCGCCGTGCGGCACCGAACCCCGCATCTGGGCATGGGAGTTGGCGACGGCGTCGGCGCGGCTGCGGGCCGCGACCGCGGCGAGCGCGGGCTCGTCCGTGTGGCCGGCGTCGATGAGCGCCTGGGCCTGGAGGGCGGCCAGCGCGACGGAGTCGGGCCACAGGGGGGCGACGTAGTAGGGGTCGAGCTGCCGGGTCAGGACGTCGCGCAGGGGGCCGGGTGAGGACTTGCCGTAGGAGTAGACGAGCGCGGTGTCGGCGTCCCCCGTCAGCAGCTTGGTCCACGCCTCGTACAGCGCCCACGCGCCGTCCATCTCGACGTGTGACTCGGAGATCGGCGGCCAGGCGCCGACGCCGTCGAGGGCGAGGGTGAAGGAGAAGGCGCGGCCGGCGAGGTAGTCGCTGGAGCCGGAGCAGGTGAAGCCGATGTCGGCGGTCTTCAGGCCCGTCTGCGCGAGCACCTCGTGCAGGACCGGCATGAGCATCTCGACTTCGGAGAGCTCCTCGCTGGTGCGCCGGTGGTCGGTCTGTGCGAAGGCTACGACGGCGATCTCGCGGTTCACAGCAGCTCCCGGTAGGTGTCGTAGTCCGCGTCCGGCTCGCCCGTGGGCCGGTAGTGGTCGGGAAAGCGGGCGCCTTGCGTCCACACCGGTTCGACGCGCAGGCCCATGCGCACCTGGTCGTAGGGGATGCCGCCGATCCGGCCGTGCAGGGCGAGGTCAGCGCCGTCGAGGGCGATGTGGGCGTAGACGTACGGCACTTCGATGTCGAGGTTCTTCGCCTTGATGTTGACGATGCAGAACGTCGTGACTGTGCCGCTGGGACCTACCTCGACCTGTTCCGATGTGGCGACCCCACATGTGGGGCACGCACCCCTCGGCGGGACGTACACCTTGCGGCAGGACGGGCAGCGCTCGCCGACGTTGCGGTGTTCGGCCAGGGCGTTGATGTAGGCGGACTGGGCGCGGCCGGGCGAGTAGGTGTAGTCGAGTCGGGCTTGGGCGACGATGCCGGTGACCGGGTCGTCGAACTCACCGGTGTGGCCAGTGCGTTCGGCCGAACCACCGTCGTTCGGCGCACTTTCGTACGGCTCGCTTTCGTACGGCTCGAAGCAGGCGATGTCGGTGATGGCGCCGATGCGCTCCTCGGCCCAGCGGATGCGGACACGCATGCCGGTGTGCACGGCGTCGGGGCCGGGCGCGTCGAGGGCGTGCAGGAGGGCGGTGTCGGCACCGTCGAGGCGGACCAGCGCCCAGGCGAAGGGGGTGTCGAGGGGCTGGTCGCGGCGGGGGGCGTGGTTCCAGGCCCAGGTGGTCACCGTCCCGGTGGGGGTGACCTCGACCAGATCGCGGATCTCCTCGGCGGTGACGGGGTCGTACTCGACGGGTGGGACGAGGGTACGGCCGTCTGCGGTTCGCACACCCAGGACGATCCGTTCGCGCAGTCCGGTCAGGAATGCGCTCTGGACCGGACTGAGGGAACGGGTGAAGGGGAATTCGACGGTCAGCGGAGCCTTGAGGACTTCGGGCATCGGGGGCGTGCCTCCTTGGAGGTCGGGTGCGTGGAGCGCCCCGACAGGGGCGCGGGGAACTGCGCGACCAGCCACATCCGGCCCGCAGCTTCCAACCGGCTCATGCCGGCGCAGCGCTACGCACGCTTGTAGACAGGCGGCCGCTTCTCCGCGAAGGCGCGGGCGCCCTCCTTGGCGTCGGCGGTGTCGAAGATCGGCCAGCCGCGCCCCAGTTCGGCGGCGAGGCCGTCGGTCTCGGTCATCTCGGCGGTGTCGTAGACCGACGCCTTGACGGCTTCGACGGCCAGCGGCCCGCAGGCGTTGATCTGCTCGGCGATCTCCAGGGCCTTGGTCAGGGCCGTGCCGTCGGGGACGACGTGGCCGATCAGGCCGATGTCGGCGGCTTCCCGGGCGCTGTAGGGGCGGCCGGTGAGCAGCATCTCCAGGGCGTGCGTGCGGGGGATCTGCCGTTGCAGCCGGACTGTGGAGCCGCCGATCGGAAACAGGCCTCGTTTGACTTCGAAGAGCCCGAACGTCGCCGACTCGCCCGCGACCCGGATGTCCGTGCCCTGAAGCATCTCGGTGCCTCCAGCGACGCAGTACCCCTCGACGGCGGCGATCACCGGCTTGCGCGGGCGGTGGTGGCGGAGCATCGCCTTCCAGTGCAGGTCGGGATCGGCCTTGAGCCGGTCGCGGTAGTGCTCCCCCTCGAGACCGCCGTTCCCGGCGAGGGCCTTGAGGTCCATGCCCGCGCAGAAACAGCCCCCCGCTCCGGTGAACACGATCGAGCGGATCGAATCGTCCGCGTCGGCCTCGACCCAGCCGTCGTACAGTCCGACCAGCATCGGCAACGAGAGCGCGTTCTTCGCCTCCGGCCTGTTGAGCGTGAGCACCAGCGTGGCGCCCTCGCGCCGCACGGTGAGGTGTTCTGTCCCACCCATGACCCGTCTCCCCTCTGCCAGAACGAGAACAGGTTGCAGTAGGCGCGGAGGCACTTCAAGAGTTTTCTGACAGTCAGTCAGATTCTTTTGCGCGGAGGCTTCACAGTTGTGCCGCCCTTTGCTCTGATGACCGGCAACCGTCGGAGAGCCAGGCCCTGTCGAGGTCAGGAGGAGCGGTGGAGTACAACCTTGCCGACCTGTTCGAGTCGGTCGTCGACGCGGTTCCCGACCGCGAGGCGCTCGTGTACGTCGACCACCCGGGCACGGGCGCGGAGCGCCGCCTGACGTACGCGCAACTGGACGCGGCCGCCAACCGGATCGGCCACCATCTGATCGACAGCGGGATACGCCCCGGCGAGCACCTCGGACTCCACCTCTACAACGGCGTCGAGTACCTGCAGACGGTGCTGGGCTGCCTGAAGGCACGGATCGTTCCGGTCAACGTCAACTACCGGTATGTCGAAGAGGAGTTGGTGTACCTCTACCGGGACGCCGATCTGGTGGCCCTGGTCTTCGAGGCGGAGTTCATGGACCGGGTGGCGGCGGCGCTGCCACAGGTGGACGGGCTACGGCATCTCGTGCGGGTCGGCACCGCGGCGCCGGGTGCCACCGACGCACCGGTCGTACCCGCCGTGGCCTTCGCGGACGCCGAGGCGGCCGGGTCACCGGGGCGCGGGTTTCCCGCGCGGTCGGGCGACGACCAGTTCATCATCTACACCGGCGGCACCACCGGGATGCCCAAGGGTGTGATGTGGCGCCAGGAGGACCTGTTCTTCTCGGGGCTGGGCGGGGGTGCGCCGACCGGCGAGCCGGTGAAGAAGCCGGAGGAGCTCGCCGAGCGCGTGGCGGCGGGCGGCGACGGGATCACGTTCTTCCCCACCGCGCCGCTGATGCACGGGACCTCCACGCTGACCGCCTTCATCGGCTTCAACTTCGGCCAGCGGATCGTGATCCACCGCAAGTTCGTGCCGGAGGAGGTCCTGCGGACGATCGAGAAGGAGAGGGTCACCAGCGTGTCGCTGGTGGGCGACGCGATGCTGCGGCCACTCGTCGACGCGCTGAACGGGCCCATGAAGGGCACGGACTGCTCGTCGATGTTCAGCGTGTCCTCGTCCGGGGCAATCATGTCCGACACGGTGCGCCGGCAGTTCCAGGAGCTGGTCCCGAACGTGATGCTGCTGAACAACTTCGGGTCCTCGGAGTCCGGCTTCAACGGCACCGCGACCGAGGACTCCGGACCCGAGCGGGGCTTCCGCATCCGCGTCAACTCCCGTACGCAGGTGGTCGATCCGGCCACGCACGAGCCGGTCGCGGTGGGCGAGGTGGGCCGGGTCGCGCAGTGCGGCCATGTACCGCTCGGCTACTACAACGACCCGGCGAAGACCGCCGAGACCTTCTTCGAGAAGGACGGCGAGCGGTGGGTGCTGCTCGGCGACATGGCCACGGTCGACGCCGAGGGCGTCGTCACCGTGCTGGGTCGCGGCTCGCAGTGCATCAACACCGGCGGCGAGAAGGTGTATCCGGAGGAGGTCGAGCAGGCGCTCAAGTCCCATCCCGACGTGTACGACGCACTCGTGGCCGGGGTGCCGGACGCGAAGTGGGGGCATCACGTGGCGGCCGTCGTGCAGTTGCGCTCCGGCGCGGTGCGGCCGTCGCTGGCGGACATCCAGACGCACTGCCGGTCCCATCTCGCGGGGTACAAGATCCCCCGCCAGCTGGTGATCACGGAGTCGATCCGGCGCTCGCCCAGCGGCAAGGCGGACTACCGGTGGGCCCGGGAGGTGGCGGTGGCGGCGGACGGATGAATTCCGGGCAGGCCCGATTGAACCTAAGGTGACGTGCGGACGTACTCGTGGTGGCAGGCTCGGTCATCGGGCGCTGTTTGCCATGCCATCGCAAGACCGCACGGGAGGACCTCCGGGTGTCGCAGGAGGCAGCAACAGAGCAAGCAGGACGAGAGACGCAGGAAGCGGAGACGGCAGCGGTCGAGCAAGCCGACGGGGCCGAGGCCGCCGAGCCGGTCGACGAGACCAGCGCGCCCCGCCCCGCGGACCGGCCCGGCTGGTTCGGCTGGCGCCGTCGTTACCCGCGCGCCGCACGTGCCGTGCGGATGGGGACGAATGTCCTGGCCTGTGCGCTGGTCCTCGCCGCACTCCTCGTGCCGAACCGCCTCGACTGGATCACGGTCCAGCAGTTCCTCCGTCTCCCCGTCGAGGCGATCTTCCTCGCGGCCGTCCTGCTCGCACTGCCAACAAAGGCACGGCGGATCACGGCCGTCGCCCTGGGGGCGTTGCTCGGGCTGTCCACCCTTCTCAAGTGCCTCGACATGGGCTTCCGCCAGACCCTGGCGCGGCCGTTCGACCTGGTCTTCGACTGGGTGCTGCTGTACGACGCGGCGGACTTCCTGAAGGACTCGCTCGGCCGCTCGGGGCAGGTGCTCGCGGTGGCCGGGGTGATCGTCCTGATCGTCGCCTTGCTCGTGGTGAGCGCGCTCGCGGTGATGCGGCTCGCGGATGTACTGGCCCGGCACCGCCCCGTGGCCGTACGCACCACGCTGGTCCTCGGCGTCGTGTGGATCATCTGCTTCACCCTGGGGATGCAGTTCGGCGGGGTCACGGTCGCCACCAAGAGCTACGCCCAGTACCTCGCCAACCGTGTGCAGTACGTCCGCGACGGCCTCGGGGACGCCGAGGACTTCAAGAAGCAGCTCCCTGTCGACGCTTTCGCCGACACCCCGCCCGACCAGCTGCTGACCGGACTGCGCGGCAAGGACGTCATGTTCACCTTCATCGAGAGCTACGGCCGGGTGGCCATCGACGATCCGGCGATGGCACCGGAGGTCGACGCGACGCTCAAGGAGGGCGACGCCAGGCTTGCGTCGGCCGGTTTCGCGGCGCGCAGCGGCTGGCTCAGGTCGCCCGTGACGGGCGCCGGCAGCTGGCTCGCCCACTCGACGTTCCTGTCCGGCCTGTGGGTCAAGAACCAGCAGCGGTACCGCACCCTGACCACCAGTGACCGCGCGACCCTCACCAGCTACTTCCAGAAGAGCGGCGCCTGGCGGACCGTCGGCATCGTCCCGGGCGTCCGCAAGTCCTGGCCCGAGGGCAAGTACTTCGGCCTCGACCACATCTACGACTCCACCCACCTCGGCTATCAGGGCCCGTACTTCAGCTGGACGCCCGTGCCGGACCAGTTCAGCCTGGAGTCCTTCCAGAAGCTGGAGCACGGCAAGAAGAACCGCGAGCCGATCATGGCGGAGATCATCCTGGCGTCCAGCCACAACCCCTGGTCTCCCATCGCCCACACGATCGACTGGAACGACCTCGGCGACGGTTCGGTCTTCCACAAGATCAAGAAGGAGGGCACGAACCCCACCGAGGTCTGGAAGAGCGCCAAGCGCGTGCGGACCGAGTACCGCAAGGCCATCCAGTACTCCCTGGACAGCCTGACCCAGTGGGTCGAGCGCTACGGCGACGACAACACCGTCCTCGTCTTCCTCGGCGACCACCAGCCCGTCCCGACGGTCACCGCGGGCAGCACCAACCGGGATGTTCCGGTCACGATCGTCGCCCGTGACAAGAAGGTTCTGGACCGGATCGCCGACTGGGGCTGGACGGACGGACTCAAGCCCGCCGAGAACGCACCGACGTGGGGCATGGACAAGTTCCGGGACCGCTTCATGACCGCATACGGGCCCCGGACGGACTGAGCAACCGGTGCTGGGCCGTTCGGGGACATTCGCTGAGCGAAAGGCTTCGTACGGCGTAACAGGACGCGCCGGTGTGCGGGGGGCGTCCCTACGGTCGCAATGACGGTCGTCGTGACCGCTGGACCGAAAGGGAACCCCCGTGAAGAGACGCATCCGCGCGATATGCACGACTGCGATCACCGTTCTCGTCACCGCCGGACCGGCGGCCCCCGTTGCCCACGCCCAGAACGACCTGGACTGCGCCGACTTCACCTTCCGGGAAGACGCACAGGCGGAGTTCAACCGCGACTCCGGGGACCCGCACCGTCTGGACGAGGACCATGGAGTGGACGACGGCATCGCCTGTGAGACGCTGCCGCGCCGGGACGTTGCCGTCTCGCCGCCGCTCCCCACGCTGACGCCCCTGCCCACGCTGTCTCCCCTCCCGACCCCGACCCGCTCGGTGATCCCCACGCAGGGGGTCAGGGGCGGCCTGGGCGGTGGGCGAGGGCCGGCGGACTTCGAAGTGGCGCTGGGAGCCGGCTTGGCCGCCGGTGCGCTGGCTCTGACCCTCGGTTACGTCGTGTACCGGCGTCGGACCGGCCACTGAGGCGGGTCTGCACCGTCACTCCGCCAGAAACGCCTCTACGGCCACCAGGAACTCCTCGGGCCGGGTCTCGTGGACCAGATGTCCCGTGTCGAAGGTCACCAGCCGGGTGTCGGGGATCAGGTCGGCGAGCTCGGCGATCTGCGCCTGCGGGATGAGGCTGGTGGGGCCGCCCCCGATCAGCAGGGTCGGCATGGTGATCCGACCCATGTGGTCCCACCACACAGGATCGGGGGCGTTGCGCTGTTCGTCGGTCGCCCGCACCATGGCCCAGTCGAACGGCAGCTCCCCCTCCGGCCGTTCAGCGGGCGGGCGTGGCGGGTCGAGCGGGAACGGTGCCGGTACGTCCTCCAGGACCAGCCGCCGTACGACCTCGGGTGACTGCTGCGCGAGGAGGTAGGCGACCGCGCCGCCGAGCGAGTGGCCGACGACATCGACCCGGTCGAGGCCGAGGGCGACGAGGAAGGCTCGTATGTCGTCGCGCATCACCTCGTACCGGTACACCTCCGGCCCCGCGCCCGGATCCGTGCCGGGCCAGTCGCTGCGCCCATGCCCCCGCAGATCAGGCGCGTACACCCGACGTGGGCGCGGCTCCGCCGCCAGCCCTTCCGCGATCCGCGCCCAGTCCGCGCCGTCGGCGCCGCGGCAGTGCAGCAGGAGGACGGGCGGCGCGTCATCGGGGCCCCAGGCGCGGTAGGCCAGGGTGATGCCGTTTGCCTTGACAGTGCGGGACCCCGGCTCACGTGGCCCTGGGTCGCTCAGGCGTCCGTTCCTCATCAAGCCCTGGCCATTGACCAGACCTGGTCCGGCAGGCGACGCTCCCCCGTCCAGGAAGGTCACGACACGCCGTACGAACCACTCCGCGTCGTCCAGCCACGGATGGTGCCCGGCGCCCGGTTGCACGGCGACCTCGGCGTTCGGGAAGACGTCGGCGGTGCGGTGGGCGAGCTCGGGGCCGGGGGCGACGTCGAGTTCGCCCGCGAGGACGAGGACCGGGGCGGCGAGCCGGGAGAGTGCGGAGCGGGTGGCGGGCGGGTCGTAGGCGCCGTCGGACCCGTAGATGTCGGCGGCCTCTTCATTGGTCTCGTCGTCGCCGCGCGCGTCGTGCTCCTTGGCCGCGTCGTCCCAGCGCCCGAAGAAGAAGGGCGCGAACACGGGATCGTAGTCGCCCGTCCCCGCCAGCCAGGCTTCGTACGCCGGGAAGGCGTCCGCGAACCACGGCTCGTCCTCCCTCAGCCGAGCGGCGGCCAGCCGGTCCTCGGTGGTGGCCGGCATCCCCAGGGCCCACGGATTCGCGGTCACCAGGGCCAGCCGCGACACCCGCTCCGGATACCGGGCTGCGTACAGCATGGCGAGGCTGCCGCCGGCCGAGTGGGCGAGCACATCCATGTGGGCCAGCCCCATGTGGGCGCGCAACACCTCAACGTCGTCCACCAGGTGGTCGCAGCGGTACGTCGCCGGGTCCGCCGGTACGGGCGAGTCCCCGGTGCCCCGCAGGTCGAGCAGCACGAGCTGTCGGTGCGCGGCGAGTCCGCCCAGGTCGTCCAGGTAGGCGGAGGCCCGCATCGGCCCCCCGGGGAGGACGACGAGAGGTTCGCCCTCACCCCGCAGGTGGTAGGCGATCTCGGTCCCGTCGGTGGCGGTGAAGTACGGCATGGCGCCGATCTTGGTCGCCGAGACACCGCCGCGGCAACCGAGTTGTGCCAGCCGCAGAAAGTGCGGCCCGCCCTCTTGTCTGATCATTCACCGCCTGGATTACTGATCCCGAACACCCGGACCGAATGATCGGTCGTCCGGATTGATGCGGTTGGCGAGGGAGAACTCCCCATGGCGGATGCGACGGAGCTACTGGACTCGGGGGAACGGCTCGACCCGGAGGCGCTGCGGGCGTTGCAGCTGGAGCGGCTGCGAGCCTCGCTGCGGCACGCGTACGACAACGTGCCGTTCTACCGGGAGTCCTTCGACAAGGCCGGCGTACGGCCCGACGACTGCCGTTCGCTCGCCGATCTGACCCGCTTCCCGTTCACCACCAAGGCCGACCTGCGCGAGAACTACCCGTACGGGATGTTCGCCGTGCCCCAGAACCGTATCCGCCGCATCCATGCCTCCAGCGGCACCACCGGACGCCCCACGGTCGTCGGCTACACCGACGCCGACCTTTCCCTGTGGTCCGACATGGTGGCCCGGTCGATTCGGGCGGCCGGTGGACGGCCTGGGGACAAGGTCCATGTGGCGTACGGCTATGGGCTGTTCACCGGTGGACTCGGCGCGCACTACGGTGCCGAACGACTGGGTTGTACGGTCATCCCGGCGTCCGGCGGGATGACGGCCCGCCAGGTGCAGCTGATTCAGGACCTCAAGCCCGAGATCATCATGGTGACGCCGTCGTACATGCTCACCCTCCTCGACGAGTTCGAGCGGCAGGGCGTCGATCCGCGCGGCACCTCCCTGCGTGTCGGCATCTTCGGCGCCGAGCCCTGGACCGAGCAGATGCGTCAGGAGATCGAGGAGCGGTTCGCGATCGACGCCGTCGACATTTACGGGCTGTCCGAGGTGATCGGGCCGGGGGTCGCGCAGGAGTGCGTGGAGACCAAGGACGGGCTCCATGTGTGGGAGGACCACTTCTTTCCCGAGATCGTCGACCCGATCAGCGGGGAGGTGCTGCCCGACGGTGAGGAGGGCGAACTGGTCTTCACCTCGCTCACCAAGGAGGCGATGCCGATCGTCCGGTACCGGACACGGGACCTGACGCGGCTGCTGCCGGGCACGGCGCGGGCGTTCCGGCGGATGGAGAAGGTGACCGGCCGCAGTGACGACATGGTGATCCTGCGGGGGGTGAACCTCTTCCCCACCCAGATCGAGGAGATCGTGCTGCGCACGCCCGGGGTCGCACCCCATTTCCAGCTGCGCCTGACCCGGGAGGGCCGTCTGGACGCGCTCACCGTACGGGCGGAGGCCCGCCCCGACGCGTCCCCCGAGACCCGGGACGCCGCGGCGCAGTCCATCGCGGCGGCCGTGAAGGACGGCATCGGCGTGTCGGTCGCCGTGGAGATCGTCGAACCGGAGTCGCTGGAACGCTCCGTGGGCAAGATCCGGCGGATCGAGGACCTGCGGCCACGCTAGGCGCGCGATGACCCGGCTGCCCGAGAAGAGGACCTAGCTCCCCGAAAAGCGGTCCCTGAGCTCCCGTTTGAGGATCTTGCCGCTGGCGTTGCGCGGAAGCCCGTCCACGAACACCACCCGCTTCGGCGCCTTGAAGTGGGCGAGCTTGTCGCGGGCGTGCTCGATCAGTTCGGCCTCGGTCACCTCGCCGCGCGGCACGACGACCGCCGTGACGGCCTCGATCCACCGCTCGTCGGGCAGGCCGATCACGGCGGCCTCGGCGACGCCCTCGTGCGTGTACAGCGCGTCCTCCACCTGGCGTGAAGCGACCAGCACGCCACCGGAGTTGATGACGTCCTTCACCCGGTCGACGATCGTGTAGTAGCCGTGCGGGTCGCGCACCGCGAGGTCGCCGGAGTGGAACCAGCCGTCGCGGAAGGCCTCTGCGGTCTCCTCGGGTTTGTCCCAGTAGCCCTCGCACAACTGCGGGGAACGGTAGACGATCTCGCCGGGGGTGCCGTCGGGCACGTCCTCGCCCTTCTCGTCGACCACTCGGGCGTCGACGAAGAGGACGGTACGGCCGCAGGAGTCCATGCGGCCCTTGTGCTCGTCCGGGGCCAGGACCATGGCCAGCGGGCCGATCTCGCTCTGCCCGAAGCAGTTGTAGAAGGCCAGCTTCGGCCACCGCTCCCGCAGTCGCTCCAGTACCGGCACCGGCATGATCGAGGCGCCGTAGTACGCCTTGCGGAGGCCGTCGAGGTCGCGGGTGGTGAAGTCGGGGCGGCCCGCGAGCCCGATCCATACGGTGGGCGGGGCGAAGAGGCTGTCCGCGCGGCCTGTTTCGATCAGGTCGAAGAGCCGGTCGCCGTCGGGCGCGTCGAGGATCGTGTTGGTGGCGCCGACCGCGAGATACGGCAGCAGGAACACATGCATCTGCGCGGAGTGGTACAGCGGCAGTGAGTGGACGGGGCGGTCGCCGGCGCTCAGGTCCAGGGCCGTGATCGCGCTCAGGTACTCGTGCACCAGGGCACGGTGGGTCATCATCGCGCCCTTGGGCAGGGCGGTCGTACCCGAGGTGTAGAGCAGTTGTACGAGGTCCTCGCTGCGCGCCTCCGGGCCGTCGTACGCGGGCGCCGTGACCTGCCGAGCCAGCAGGGAGTCGTCGGCGTCGCGCAGGGGCACCGTACGGACGTCGTCCGGGAGCCGGTCCGCCAGGTCCGGGTCGGTGAGGACCAGGGAGCTGCCGGACTGGCCGACGATGTACGCGAGGTCGTCGCCGGTGAGGTTCTGGTTGACCGGGACGTGGACGAGTCCGGCACGGGCGCAGGCGAGGAAGGCGATCAGATAGGCGTCCGAGTTGTGGCCGTAGGCGCCGACCCGGTCGCCGGGGGTGAGGCCTTGACCGAGCAGGACGCTCGCCGTGCGCGATACGGCCTCGTCGAGTTCCTCGTACGTCCAGGAGCGGTCGTGGTAGTCGACCGCCACGCGCGCGGGGGTGCGCCGGGCGCTGCGTCGCAGGACCCCGTCAACCGTGCTGCCGTGTCCAGGCGTCATGACACATGATCCTCGGTGCGTCGCACGGACAGGTCAAGCAGGACACCGCACAGGACACAGAACACCGTGCCGGGGACACATACCCGTTGGTACGCTCAACGGCTCCTTCCCTCAATGACGTTGGGAGGCACGATGCGCACCCGCCCCAGACGGCTCGTCGTCGCGGCCGTCGCCCTGCTCGCCGCCACGGCGGCCGGGCTGCCCGCGACCGCGGCCGAGCGGCAGGACTCGCAGGACCGGCAGGAACACCTCTCGAACGGCGGTCTGTCCGCCGTCATTCGCTACACCGAGTACGGCATCCCGCACATCGTCGCCAAGGGCTACAAGGACCTTGGTTTCGGCACCGGTTGGGCGCAGGCCGCCGACCAGGTGTGCACGCTCGCCGACGGGTTCGTGACCGTGCGCGGCGAGCGGTCGCGTTTCTTCGGGCCGGACGCGGCGACCGACTTCTCGCTCTCCTCGGCCACCAGCAACCTCTCCAGCGACCTGTACTTCCGCGGCGTACGGCAGGCGCGCACGGTGGAGAAGCTGCTCGCCGAAGCGGCGCCGCAAGGCCCGAGCCGTCAGGTGAAGGACCTGATGCGCGGCTTCGCGGCCGGGTACAACGCCTGGCTGAAGCAGAACCGGATCACGGACCCCGCGTGCAAGGGGGCCGCCTGGGTGCGACCGGTCACCGCGCTCGACGTGGCCGCCCGCTTCTACGCCGTCGCCGTGCTCGGCGGCCAGGGCGGCGCCGTGGACGACATCACGTCCGCCCAGCCACCCACCGGATCCGCAGCCCGCGCCAAGGGCCTAGGGACCAGCCCGGACGCCAAGGCCCTGATTCGGGCCGTGCGCGAGCGGACCGCCGACGCGGAAATGGGCTCGAACGCGGTCGCCTTCCACGGCGACACCACGGCGAGCCGCCGCGGTCTGCTGCTGGGCAACCCGCACTACCCGTGGCACGGCGGACGCCGCTTCTGGCAGGCGCAGCAGACGATTCCCGGCGAGCTCAACGTCGCCGGCGCGTCGCTGCTCGGCTCGCCGACGATCTCCATCGGTTACAACGCCCATGTGGCGTGGAGCCACACCGTTTCGACCGGTGTCCCGTTCAACCTGCACAGGCTGACGCTGGATCCGGCTGACCCCACCGTCTATCTGGTGGACGGCACACCCGAGCGGATGACGAAACGGACCGTGGCCGTCGCGGTCAAGGACGGCACACCGGTGACCCGCACCCAGTGGTGGACCCGGTACGGCCCTGTCGTGGCCTCCGCCGACGGCGACCTCCCGCTGCCCTGGACGGCGACGACGGCGTACGCGCTGGGCGACCCCAACGCGGCCAACATGAGGTTCGCCGACACTTCTCTCGGCTTCAGCAAGGCGCGCGGCACGGCCGACGTCCTCGCGTCCCTCGCCCGGCACCAGGGCCTGCCGTGGGTGAACACCATCGCCGCGGACTCCTCGGGGCACTCCCTCTACACCCAGTCACAGGTGCTGCCGCGCATCACCGACGATCTCGCGGCGCGGTGTTCGACGGACCTCGGCAAGGTCACCTACCCGGCGGCGGGCCTCGCGGTGCTCGACGGCTCCCGCGGTGACTGCGCGCTGGGCACCGACGCCGACGCGGTCCGGCCCGGGATCTTCGGGCCCGCACGCATGCCTACGCTGACGGACGCACCGTACGCGGAGAACTCCAACGACAGCGCGTGGCTGGCCAACGCCGACCGGCCGCTCACCGGATACGAGCGGATCTTCGGCAACGTCGGCACCCAGCGGTCGCTGCGCACCCGCGGCGCGATCCAGGATGTGGCGGCGATGGCGAAGCGGGGCGGTCTGACCGTCCGGGACCTGGAGCGGCAGCAGTTCGCGAACCGGGTGCCTGCCGGTGACCTGGCCGCGGCCGACGTGGCGAAGGCGTGTGCGGCGCTGCCGGGTGGGACGGCGACAGGCAGTGACGGCAAGGCCGTTGACGTCACCGAGGCCTGTTCGGTGCTCGCGAGCTGGGACCGCACGATGGACAGCGGCAGCCGGGGCGCCCTGCTCTTCGACCGGTTCTGGCGGAAGCTGACGGCGAAGGTGCCGGCCGCCCAGCGGTGGAAGGTGCCCTTCTCGGCGGCGGACCCGGTGCGCACCCCGAACACCCTCAACACCGACGCCCCGGGCTTCGCCACGGCCCTCGCGGACACGGTCGCGGAGCTCCGGGCGGCGGGCATCGCGCTCGACTCGCGCCTCGGCGAGCACCAAGTCGTCGTACGGAACGGTCAGCGCATCCCCGTTCCGGGCGGCACGGAAGGGCTGGGCGTGTGGAACAAGATCGAGCCCGTGTGGGACCAGGCGCGCGGCGGCTATCAGGAGGTGACGACCGGCTCCAGCCACATCCAGGCGGTGGGCTGGGACGGCAGCCGCTGCCCGGTCGTCCGTACGCTGCTGACGTACTCCCAGTCCTCGAACCCGGACTCGCCCCACTTCAGCGACCAGACCCGGTTGTTCTCCGGTGAGAAGTGGGTGACCTCGCGGTTCTGCGAGAAGGACATCGTGGCGTCGCCCGCTCTGAAGGTGGTGCGCGTGCACGAACGCTGAGTCGCTGTGGTCCCGTCCCCATGGGGCGGGACCACATAGCGCGGGACCACATGGTGCGAGACCACACTTGAGTGACGAGTGAAAATCTCCGTCGTTGCATGATGCAACAACAACCGTTCACCGAATGCTGCTTTTGCTACTCCGTGCTTCTGTGCGCCCCATTGGGGAAAGGTTTCCGGAAACCGAGCGCCGCTTTAAATGGGCAGGACTTGTGTCAAGTGTCAAGTCCGTGGCACGTTCCCCCATTTCACGTGCCGCGCTTGAGGGGGAGGTTTCCATGAGCCGTGCTGTGCCTGAACGAGAACACGCCTGGAGGGTGGGTACTGCGCCGGGCATATTCCCATTCATCGGCCACGGTATCGCCTTGTACCGTCGCCCGTTGGCTTTTCTGAATTCTTTGCCCGCTCATGGGGACCTGGTCGAGATACGGCTGGGTCCCCAGCGCGCCTGGATGGTGTGTCACCCGGAGTTGGTCCACCAAGTGCTCATGGACTCGCGCACCTTCGACAAGGGGGGCCCGCTCTACGACAGGCTGCGGTCGTTTCTGGGTGACGGGGTCGGCACCTGCCCCCACCAGGAGCACCGGCGGCAGCGCAGGATGCTCCAACCCGACTTCCGCGCGGCCCGTGTCGCCGACCACTCGGTGCTGATGGGCGGGGAGGTGGAGTCGGTGTGCCGTGAGTGGCGGGCCGGCGAGCAGGTCGACGTCAGCGCGACCATGCTGGCACTGACGACGCGGGTGATGAGCCGTGTGCTCTTCTCCGACTCGCTCGACGCCGCGACGGGCGCCGAATTGCGCAGCTGCCTCGCCACCATCGTCCGCGGCCTCTTCGTCCGGACGGTGGTTCCGGTCGACGCCCTGTTCCGCGCCCCCACGCCCGCGAACCGTCGCTACACCCGTGCCGTCGACCGCCTGCACGCGATCGTTGACGCGGCCATCGCCGAGCGCCGACAGGGCACTGCATGCGGCGGCCGGACCGACGTACTGGGCACTCTGCTGGCGGCCGCGCAGGACCATGGCGGAGCGGCGATCACCGCACAGGAAGTCCACGACCAGCTCATCACGCTCCTGTTCGCCGGAGCCGAGACCACCGCCCTCTGCCTCACCTCCGCCCTCGACCTGCTGGCGCGGCATCCGGAGGAGGAGCGCCGGCTGCACTCCGAGGTCGACGCCGTGCTCGCCGGGGGCCGACTGCCCGGTCCCGACGAGCTGCCGCGCCTCGTCCGCACCCGACTCGTCCTCACCGAGACGCTTCGCCACCGCCCGCCCGGCTGGCTCTTCACTCGCGTCACCACCAAGGAAACGCATCTGGCCGGTCACCGCCTCCCGCCGGGCGCCACTGTCCTCTACAGCCCCTACCTCCTGCATCACGACCCGGTCTCGTTCCCCGAGCCCGACCGCTTCCTCCCCGACCGCTGGCTGCCGGGGCAGGCTGTCGGCGTCCCGCAGGGAGCGATGATTCCGTTCGCCGCGGGCAGCCGTAAATGCATCGGCGACTCTTTCGCCATGGCGGAAGCCACCATGACTCTCGCGTACGTCGCACGGAATTGGCGTCTGCGCCACGTGCCCGGACACGTCGAACGCGTGCGTCCCGCGGCGACGTTGGGGCCGCGGTCCTTGGTGATGGTCTGCGAACCGCGAGCGCAACGGCCGCTCGGCACAGAGTCTCGTACGCGACTCCCGAACGGAAGGTGACAACGGTGTCGACGACGCATGAGGAAGTCGGTCTCGCGACACAAGGCGGAATTCCCGCCTCCAATCTCACGGAACTGATCGACGCGCATCTCTATATGCCGTTCCCGTTTCTGAGCAATGCCCACGCACCCGAAGCGGCCGCCGGCGTCGATGCGTGGTTACGCACGTGCGGGCTGACCGACGAACTGGGGGTGGAGGCGATGATCGCCTTCACCCGGCCCGCCGAACTCGCGTCCTGCATCAGCCCGACGGTGGAGCTGGATCTCCTCCAGATCGTGGCGAACCAAATCGCCTATCAATTCGTCTTCGACGACCGGGCGGAAGAGATCGGCCGGCGGTCGCCGGGCCGGCTGCTGCCCATGCTGAGCGAGAGCATCGGCATCCTGCGTGACGACGCCCGGCCCAGCACGCCCCTCGGGGCGGCACTGGCCGATCTCCACCGGCAGGTCCGAGAGCGGTGCACCCCCGCACAAGCCGCGCGCTGGGCATGGAAGAGCCGCGAATACGTGCACGGCCTCCTGTACGAGGCGGTGGCCCAGGCCCAGCCCCTCCCCCCGCCCATGGGACTGACCACCTCGATACGTTCGCTCACCGCGGGCGTCGAGCCCTTCCACCCGCTGGCCGAAGCGGCGCAACCGTGCGATCTGTCCCCCGAGGAACTCCATCACCCCGTCGTGCAACGCCTGAGCCGGCTGTCGGCCGATGCGGCGGTGTGGATACCCGACCTCTTCTCCGCGGTGAAGGAGCAACGGACGGGCGGCGTGATCAATCTGGCCCTCGCCCACCAGCGGGCCCTCGGGTGCTCCCTTCCGGCGGCCGTCATGCCGGCCATCCGGCAGATCAACGGCACGATCAGGGAGTTCGAGCGGCTCCACGACGAGATCAAGCCGGAGTTGAGCCCTGCCGGGATCGGCTACGTGGACGGCATGATCGGCTGGATCCGAGGGTGCTACTACTGGTCCCGCAGTGTGCCGCGCTATGCGGACGCGGCGCTGACTTCCGCACTCCTGTGAGGCATCCAACGGCCGAGAGCACTGATTCGAAGTTCACTACCCGAAGAGCGGACAATCGAACCACTTCGGCGCGGAATTCATCCTTCTCTGTCATCCTCGTGCCCGAACACGGCCACCCTGCGCTCACCTGCGGCGTACGCTCTGCGCTGTCCTCCGGATCAACGACAGGAAGCGGTAGGGCACATGGCGCATGGGTCGTGGCAACCGAACTCCGAGCCCCGCCGGTTGCTGGAGCGCCAACGGGAACTCCAGGCGCTCGACTCCGCCTTGTCGGACCTGGGCGACGCCGCCGACGGCGTCCAGCGGGCGCGCCCCACCGGACTGCTCGCCTTCACCGGTCCGGCCGGGCTGGGCAAGACGGCACTCCTCACGAAGGCACGCGCCCGCGCCGCGGCACACGGATTCCATGTGCTGTCGGCCCGGGCCGGCGAGAAGGAACAGGAGCTGGCGTTCCGTCTGGTGCGCCAGCTCGTCCAGCCCACCCTGGCCACCATGGACGAGACGGAACGCCGCACCTTCCTGGGCAGTTGGTACGACATCGTCGCCGCCGCGCTCGGCCTGGAGGCGACGGACACCGCCCACGCCCCGGATCCGACCGGGGTGCGTGACGGTCTCGACTGGGTCATGACGCGCCTCGTGGCGGTGAAGGCACCCCTCGTCCTGCTCCTGGACGACCTGCACTGGGCCGATCTCGAGTCGCTCGGCTGGCTCGCCTCGTTCGCTCCGCGGGCCGCCGATCTTCCCCTCCTGCTCGTCGTCGCCTACCGGCCGGACGAACTGCCGCCCGAGGCGGCCCCCTTCCGCACGGTCGTCGAACGTCACGGGAACCGCCCGTACCCGCTGGCGCGGCTCAGCGCCGCCGGCGTGGCCCAGATCGTCCGGGACGAGCTGGGAGAGGGAGTCGAGGACGAGTTCTGCGACGAGTGCTGGTCGGTGACCGGCGGCAGCCCGTTCGAGACCGTCGAACTCGCGATCAGGCTCGGCGAACGGAACCTGAAGGGCGCACAGAGCGAGTTGCCCGCGATGCGCGACCTGGCCGCAGCGGTCAAGGGCCCTGGGCTGATCGAGAGCCTGCGCGCGCTCGGCACCACCACCGTCCGTTTCGCCCATGCCGCGGCCGTACTGGGTCCACCGGTGTCACGGGAGCTCGCCGCGGCTCTCGCGGTGATCGGCAGCGAGGAGGCCGTGGAGGCCACCGAGAAGCTGCGTGCGGCCCGCATCCTCGCCGACGCCGAGGGGGCCGGGGGCGGCATCGAGTTCGTCCACCCGCTGATCGCCACGACGATCTACCGGTCCATCCCCTCGGGCCTGCGGGTCGGCCTGCACGACCGGGCCGCGGAGGCCGTTCGCGCGGCAGGCTACGGTCCGACCGCCGCCGCCCGGCATCTGCTGGAGGTTCCCTCCGAGGGCAGGCCCGAGGTGGTCGCATGCCTGCGCGAGGCCGCCCGTGAGCACCTTCGGGCCGGGGCTCCGGAGGCCGCCCGGCGCGTCCTGTCCCGAGCGTTGCAGGAGCCACCGCTTCCGGAGGACCGGGCCGCACTCCTGCACGAGCTCGCCTGCTCGACCTTCCTGATCGAACCCACGGCCACGGTCAGCCATCTCCAGGAGGCGCTGGCGGAGCCCGGCGTGGAGCCCCATCTGCGGGCCTCCATCGTCTACCGGCTGACCCAGGCGCTGGCCCACACCGACCGGCTGGCGGAGGCGGCGACCGTGTCCGCCGACGCGGCGCGGCTCGCCAGCCACCCGCGCATCCGCCTGCGCATGCAGGCCGATCACTTCGTCTGGAGCGCCTTCCGCACCGACGAGCCCGACTCGTTCGCCCGCTCGCGCAGGCTGGCTCGGCTGGCCGAGCGGTTGACCGGCCGTGGTCTGGAGGAGCGGTACATCCTGGGGCTGCGGGCCTGGGACGCCATGGTGCGGGGCGAGCCCCGGCAGACCGTCCTCGCGTTTGCGGAGGAGGCCCTGCGCGGTGGACTGAGCTGGACGGACGAGAACCGGGGTTTCGAGGTGCCCGTCTCGGTCGCCCTGGTGTTCATGTACTGCGACCAGCCGCGGCGGGCCGAGGAACTGTTCACCAAGGGCATGGCCGAGTGCGAGCGCATGGGCTGGCGTGGCTCCCACCTGGCGCAGGGGCAGACTCTTTTCGGCTACATCCGCTACCGCCGCGGCTGCCTCCCTGAGGCGGAGGAACTCGTACGCTCCGGCCTGCGCACCGCCGACCGTGTGGCAGGCGCGGTCCCCGCCCAGTGGTTCGCCATCGGCATCCTCATCCAGATCCTGCTCGCCCGCGGCCGCACCGCCGACGCGCGTCGCCTCGCCGACTCCTACCGCTACGGCGAGGTCGTCCCGAACGCCGTCATCTACCCCGATCCCCGCACGGTGTACGCCGAACTGCTCCTGGCCGAGGGCCGGCATGCCGAGGCCGGGAGCCTGCTGTCCGCCGTCGGGGACTGGCTGGACGCACGGGGCACGCGCAACCCCTCCTTGTGCCCCTGGCAGCTGCTCCTGGCGTCGGCCCTCGCCCCCACCGCCCCGGAGGCGGCGATCGGTCACGCCCAGGACGCGGTCAAGCGCGCCCGGGACTTCGGCGCCGCCTCCACGATCGGCCAAGCCCTCCACACCCTCGCCGAGGTGACCGGCGGACCGGCGGCGGTCGACCTGTACGCGGAAGCGGTGGACCACCTGGAGCAGTCACCCGCCTCCTACGAGCTCGCCCGTGCCCTGATCGGCCACGGCGCCGCCCTGTCCTTGGGCGGCCGGGTCCAGGAGGCCGCCGATCGGCTCTACCGAGGTCTGGAAGCTGCCGTCCACTGTGGGGCGGAGGCGCTCGCCGCCCGGGCCAGGGAACAACTTTCGGCAGCCGGACTGCGCCCGCTGCCGCTGCGATACGCGCAGGCGGACACACTGACGGCTCAGGAACGCCGTACCGCCGAACTGGCCGTCCAGGGCCAGCCGGCGGCCGTGATCGCCAAGGAACTCCGGCTCACGGAGCAGGGCGTGCGGCAGTTGCTGTCCAGCGTCTACCGCAAGGCCGGCACCGACGCCGCCGGCCTCGCCAAGGCCTTGGAGACCTTTCCGCGTCCTCGCTCCTGAGGTCCCGGCCGGCCGCCGATCCAGGACGAGTGCGGGGCCCTGGTCACACGGGTCGCTCCCGCCCCTCCCAGTACGGGTCCCGCAACCGCCGCTTGTACAGCTTGCCGTTGGGATCGCGCGGCATCTCGGTGATGAAGTCGACGCTCTTGGGCCGCTTGTAGCCGGCGAGTTGATCGGCGCAGTGGTCGAGGATGGATGTCGCGAGGGCGGGGCCCGGTGCGTGACCGGGGGCGGGCTCGACGACGGCCTTGACCTCCTCGCCCCAGTCGTCGTGCGGGATGCCGAAGGCGGCGGCGTCTGCCACGGCGGGGTGTTGGAGCAGCACGGACTCGATCTCGGCGGGATAGATGTTCACACCGCCCGAGATGATCATGTCGATCTTGCGGTCGCGGAGGAAGAGGTAGCCGTCCTCGTCGAGGTAGCCGAGGTCGCCGACGGTGAAGAAGTCGCCGATGCGGTTCTTCTTCGTCTTGGCTTCGTCCTTGTGGTAGGCGAAGCCGCCGGTGTTCATCTTCAGGTAGACGGTGCCGAGTTCGCCGGGTGGGAGCCGGTTGCCGTCGTCGTCGAAGACGGCGAGTTCGCTGATGGGCCAGGCCTTGCCGACCGTGCCGGGCTTCTTCAGCCAGTCCTCCGCGGTGGCGAAGGCGCCGCCGCCCTCGCTGGCCGCGTAGTACTCCTCCACACACGGGCCCCACCAGTCGAGCATCGCCCGCTTCACGTGGTCGGGGCAGGGGGCGGCGCCGTGGATGGCGTGCCGCATGGAGGAGACGTCGTAGCGGGCCCGGACCTCCTCGGGCAGGGCGAGCAGGCGGTGGAACTGGGTCGGGACCATGTGGGTGTGGGTGCACTTCTCACGGTCGATCAGCCGGAGCATCTCCTCGGGCGTCCACTTGTCCATGAGCACCAGGCGGTGGCCGATGTGCAGGGACGCGCCCGCGAACTGGAGGACGGCCGTGTGGTAGAGCGGGGAGCAGACCAAGTGCACATTGTCGTCGAACGGGCGGATGCCGAAGATGCCGAGGAAGCCGCCGAGATAGGCCTCCTCGGGGAGCTTGCCGGACAGGGGCCGCCGGATGCCGCGGGGGCGGCCGGTGGTGCCCGAGGTGTAGTTCATGACCCAGCCGAGGGTGCGGTCGGCGGGCGCCGACTCCGGTTGCCCGTCGAGGAGTTCGGCGTACGGCCGGAATCCCTCGACCGTGCCGATCGCGTACCGGTGGGTGGCCGGCAGACCGGCCTCGTCGGCGGCGTGGCGGGCGGGGGCGGCGAAGCGTTCGTGGGCGAGGAGGACCTTGGCGCCGGAGTCGGCGACGATCCAGGCGATCTCGGGGCCGACGAAGTGATGGTTGATGGGGACCAGGTAGAAGCCCGCCTGGCTGGCGGCGAGGTAGGCGGTGAAGAACTCGGCGCTGTTGGGCAGGACGACCGCGAAGGCGTCGCCGCGTTCCAGGCCGGCCGCGCGCAGGCCGTGGACCAGGCGGTTGGCGGCGGCGTGCAGACGGCCGGCGGTCCACTTCTCGCCGTCGGGGGCGACGAGGACCGTGCGGTGGGGGTCGGCCGCGGCCTGGGCCCAGAAGCCTGCCGGGGGTGTGCTCGTGCTCGTCACTCGCCGCTCCTTCCGGCTATGCGGTTGATGCGCTCGACGGCTCGCTCGAAGCCGCGGGTGAGGTCGTCGAAGACGGCCCGGACGCTGCGTTCGCTGTTCATCCGGCCCACGATCTGACCGACGGGGGTGCCGAGCAGCGGCTCGACCTCGTGCTTCTGGATCCGCGAGACGGCCTCGGCGACCAGCAGGCCCTGGAGGGGCATCGGGAGGGTGCCGGGTCCGTTCGCGTCGTCCCAGGCGTCGGTCCACTCGGTGCGCAGCTGACGGGCGGGTTTGCCGGTCAGGGCGCGGGAGCGCACCGTGTCGCCCGATCCGGCGGCGAGCAGTTTGCGGGTCAGGGCGGGCGAGTGGAGATCGGCCTCTGTGGTGGTCAGCCATATGGAGCCCAGCCACACACCCTGGGCGCCGAGGCTGAGTGCGGCAGCCACCTGTTGGCCGCTTCCGATGCCCCCGGCCGCCAGCACGGGCAGCGGGTCGACCGCCTCCACGACCTCCGGCGTCAGCACCATGGAGGCGATCTCACCGGTGTGGCCGCCCGCCTCGTAGCCCTGGGCGACCACGATGTCGATGCCGCGTTCCTTGTGCTTGACGGCGTGCCGGGCGCTGCCCGCGAGCGCGGCGACGAGAACGTTCCGCTCGTGGGCGCGGTCCACCACGTCCGCGGGTGGTGAACCGAGGGCGTTGGCGAGCAGCTTGATCGGGTAGTCGAAGGCGACGTCGAGCTGGGTGCGTGCCACCTGCTCCATCCAGCCGGTGATACGCCAGCCGGACGCCTCTCCCTCGGCGAGTTCGGGCACGCCGTACTTGGCGAGGGTGTCCTTGACGAACTGCCGGTGCCCCTCGGGGATCATCGCCTCGACGTCGGCCTCCGTGACGCCTTCCACCTTCTTCGCGGGCATGACGACGTCCAGGCCGTAGGGATGGCCGTCGACATGTGCCTCGATCCAGTCGAGGTCGCGTTTGAGGTCGTCGGGGGCGGTGTAGCGGACCGCGCCGAGCACTCCGAAACCGCCGGCCCGGCTGATGGCCGCGGCGACGGCGGGGAACGGCGTGAAGCCGAAGATGGCGTGCTCGACTCCCAGTTTCTTGCTCAGCTCCGTCTGCATGGGCGCAGGATGCCGGAGTCCTCCGGAGGACGGAAGGGGTTTCCTGATGCCCCGTCAGTTTTCTGCTCACCTCGTGGAACGCACACACCTCATTGACACGACCGGCACCCGACAGCAAGGTTTCACGATGACCGATGAAGTGGCCCCCAGACCTACCCGCCGTCAGCTGGGCGCCTTGGCTTTGAGCGGCGCCCTGGCCCTCGCGCCCTTACCCGCCGCCCCGGCCGTAGCCGCCCCCGCTCGTCCCACTCTCCGCCGCGGTTCCCCCGAGCGCGCCGGTCTCCTCCCCGCCCACCTCCGCCGACTCCTCACCGACGCCGAGGCGTTCCTCGGCCCCTCCCCCAAGCACCCCTGGTACGCGGGCGCCGTACTCCTCGCCGGACGCGGCGGCACCGTGGCCCTGCACCAGCCCATCGGGGCGGCGGTGCGCTACCGGGCGTACGACGAGAAGACCGACACCGGCGTCGAGTTCCCGCCCGACCAGCAGATCGCGATGGCCGAGGACACCGTCTTCGATCTGGCCTCGGTGTCCAAGCTGTTCACCTCGATCCTCGCCGTGCAGCAGATCGAGCGCGGTGCGCTCGGCCTGGAGGCGACGGTCTCCTCCTACCTCCCGGACTTCGGCCGCGCGGGCAAGCAGGACATCACGATCCGTCAGCTCCTCACCCACACCTCGGGATTCCGCGCCTGGATCCCGCTGTACAACGCGCCGACGTACGAGGAGAAGATCCAGCTCATTTGGAACGAGGCGCCGCTGAACCCGCCGGGCACCAAGTACCTCTACTCGGACCTGAATCTGATCTCCCTCCAGCTGGTCCTGGAGAAGATCACCGGCCGCACGCTCGACGCACTCCTCCGCGACGAGATCACCGCCCCGCTCGGCATGCACCGCACCCGCTACAACCCGCCCGCCGCCTGGAAACCGAAGATCGCCGCCACCGAGGACGCCCGCAAGCCCTGGTCCGGCCTGGACCGGGGGCTCGTATGGGGGGAGGTGCACGACGAGAACGCCTTCAGCCTCGGCGGGGTCGCGGGGCACGCCGGCGTGTTCTCGTGCGCCTGGGACCTCGCGGTCCTCGGCCGGACCCTGCTCAACGGCGGCGCCTACGGCCGGTGCCGCATCCTGGAGCCGGAATCGGTGGAGCTGATGTTCACCGACTTCAACACCGCCTTCCCGGGCGACGAGCACGGCCTCGGCTTCGAGCTCTACCAGCACTGGTACATGGGCGCGATGGCCACCCCGCGCACGGCGGGGCACACCGGCTTCACCGGCACCTCGCTGGTCCTCGACCCGACGACCGACTCCTTCCTGGTTGTCCTCGGCAACTCCGTCCACCCCGTGCGGAGTTGGCGATCGGGCTCCGCGCCCCGGGTCGCCGCCGCCGACAACCTGGCCCGGGCCGTACCGGTCCGCCCACGACACGGCCGTACCGCATGGTTCTCCGGAATGGTGAACACCACCACCGCCACCCTGACCCTCCCCGCCCTAGACACGTCCTCCGGCCACACATGCCTGCGCTGCGCCCTGTGGTGGGACACCGAACCGCAGTCGGACCTCCTCGCCCTGGAGACGAGCAGCGACGGCGGGACCACCTGGCAGCCGCTGGCCTTCACCACCGCACGCCACGGCGACCGGCCCCAAGAGCACCCGACCGGCATGGTCACCGGCTGGTCGGGCCGCGTCTGGCACCGGCTCACGGCAGATCTGCCGGCGACACGGCAGCTCGCGCTCCGCTGGCGGTACGCGACGGACCGGCTGTACGTCGGCCGCGGGGCCTACGTCGACGGGCTGCGCGTCGAGACGGCCGCCGGTGTCCTGTTCGACGACGCGCGCCCGGCGGACCGGGCGCGCATCGAAGGGAAAGGGTGGACTCCGTCGGCCGACTGAGGCACTCCTCGCGACGGGTCGGGTAGTCGGCGCCGCGGAGGGCCTTCTGCAGGTCAGTGGGACTGAGATCGGCCATGACTGCCTCCCCGTAAGTAGAGGCAACGTCACTCCTCGCGGGCTTGGAGCACAGCCATCGCCGCGTTGTGCCCCGGCACCCCGCTCACCCCTCCCCCACGCACCGCGCCCGCCCCGCACAGCAGCACGTTCCGGTGCCGCGTCTCCACGCCCCAGCGGCCGGTGCCCTCCTGGGCATACGGCCAGGCCAGCTCCCGGTGGAAGATGTTGCCGCCGGGCAGGCGCAGGTCGCGCTCCAGGTCCAGCGGGGTCTTCGCCTCGATGCAGGGGCGGCCGTCGGCGTCGGTCGCCAGGCAGTCGGCGAGCGGCTCCGCGAGGTGGGCGTCCAGCTGGGCGAGTGTCGACTTCAGCAGTTCGTCGCGTACGGCGTCGTTGTCGCGTGCGAAGAGCCGGGCCGGTGTGTGCAGGCCGAAGAGGGTGAGGGTCTGGTAGCCCTGTGCCACGAGGCCGGGGCCGAGGATCGTCGGGTCGGTCAGCGAGTGGCAGTAGATCTCGGACGGCGGCGCGGCGGGGAGTTCCCCGGCGGCGGCCTCGGCGTGGGCGGCGGCCAGCTGGTCGTAGCCCTCGGCGATGTGGAAGGTGCCGGAGAACGCCTCGCGGGGGTCCACGGAGCTGTCGCGCAGCCGGGGCAGGCGCTTGAGCAGCATGTTCACCTTGAGCTGGGCGCCCTCGGCGGGGGCCGGGGGCGTGTCGCCGGTGAGGGCGGCCAGTTCCTGCGGGGAGGCGTTCACCAGGACGTGCCGGGCGGCGGCGACGCCCTCGCTGTCCGCCGTGCGATAGGTGATCTCCGCCGTACGGCCGTCCGTGTCGACGCGTACCGCCTCGTGACCGGTGGCGATGTGCGCGCCCGCCTGGCGGGCCGCCGTGGCCAGGGCGTCGGTGAGGGCGCCCATGCCGCCGACGGGGACGTCCCAGTTGCCGGTGCCGCCGCCGATCACGTGGTAGAGGAAGCAGCGGTTCTGCTTCAGCGACGGATCGTGGGCGTCGGCGAAGGTGCCGATGAGCGCGTCCGTCAGGACCACGCCCCGCACCAGGTCGTCCGCGAAGCGCTCCTCGATCGCGGCGCCGATCGGCTCCTCGAAGAGGGTCCGCCAGGCCTCCTCGTCGTCCACCCGGCGGCGCAGCTCCTCGCGGCTCGGCAGGGGCTCGGTGAGCGTCGGGAACACGCGCCGCGCGACCTCGCCGGTCATGCCGTAGAAGCGCTGCCAAGCCGCGTACTCGCGCTCCCCGCCCGTCAGCCGGGCGAACGCCTCCCGGGTGCGCCGCTCGCCGCCGCCCACCAGCAGGCCGGTGGGCCGTCCGTCCCGTTCGACGGGCGTGTACGAGGAGACGTTGCGCGTGCGGACCCGGAAGTCCAGGCCGAGGTCGCGGACGATCTTCTTCGGCAGCAGGCTGACCAGGTACGAGTAGCGCGACAGCCGCGCGTCGACACCGGCGAAGGGGCGCGTGGACACGGCGGCGCCCCCGGTGTGGTCCAGCCGCTCCAGCACCAGCACGGACCGTCCGGCCCGGGCCAGGTAGGCGGCGGCGACCAGGCCGTTGTGGCCTCCGCCGACGATGACGGCGTCGTAGGTGCGGTGTCCCGGGTGTCCCTCGTGTGCGGCCATGGTTCTTCGTAACACGTGATGATCTAGGTCGGCCAGAGGTGCGGGCGTCCGGAGTCACCCGCCTCCGGTCGCCCGCTGCTGCCGCAGCGCCGCCACCCTCCGGTACAGCTCGACCGCCTCCGCGCCCCGTCCGAGCTGCTGCAGGCAGTGGGCCTCGTCGGTGCGGCTGGCGAGGGTGTCGGGGTGATCGGCGCCGAGGACGCGTTCGCGGGCGGCGGCCACCCTGCGGTACTCGGTGAGCGCGTCCGGCCAGCGGCCCAGCCAGCCGAGGCTGACGGCGACCTCCCGCCGGCTGACCAGGGTGTCCGGGTGCTCGGGGCCCAGCACGCGCTCCCGGATCGCGCACACGTCCCGGGACTCGGCGAGGGCCTCCTCCCAGCGGCCGAGGCGGCCCAGGTTGACGCCGAGGCCGTGGCGGGCGCGGAGGGTCTCGGGGTGGGCCGGACCGTGGACGCGGGTGCGGTCGTCGATGAGCTCGCCGTAGAGCTGGAGCGCCTCAGCACTGCGACCCAGGCGGCCGAGGCTGATGCCGACCTCGTAGCGGGCGGCGAGGGTGTCGGGATGGTCCGGGCCGAGGGCCTGGGCGCGGGCCTCGGCGACCTCGCGGTAGGTCTGCAGGGCCTCCGCCCAGCGGCCCAACTGGCCGAGTGCGTAGGCGACTTCGTAGCGGGTGACCAGGGTGTCGGGGTGGTGCGGACCGAGCACGCGGGCGCGGGCCGCGGCGACCTCCGCGGCCATGCGGTACGAGTCCTCCAGGCGGCCGAGCCTGCTGAGGTTGAAGGCGAGGTTGTGGCGGCAGCGCAGGGTGTCGGGGTGATCGGGGCCCATCGTGCGCTCGCGGGCGGTGAGCACGGACGTGTAGACCTGGTGCGCGTCGAAGTGGCGGCCCAACTGGCCGAGCACGTACGCCATTTCCTGGCGGGCGGCGAGCGTGTCGGGATGGTCGGGGCCGAGGGCGAGGCTGCGGGCGCGGGCGACGTGCTTGTACTCGCGCAGCGCGTCGGCGGCGCGGCCGGTGCGGCTGAGGGTGAAGGCGAGCTCGTAACGGCTGGCGAGGGTGTCGGGGTGGTCGGGGCCGAGGAGGTGCTCGCGCTCGGCGGCGACGGCCCGGTGCACTTCGCCGGCCTCCGTCCAGCGGCCCAGCCGGCCGAGGCTGAGCCCGGCGTTGTGCCGGCCGGCCAGTGCGGTGAGCGTCGCCGCGGACGGGGCGGGCGGTGCTTCCGGTACGGCGGTCTCCTCGGGGCGGCCGGTGGCCGGACGGGGGATCCACTCGCCGGTGAGGCCCGCCGCGGCGTCGGGGGGTGTGGTGCGCAGTCCGGCGCCGGTGGCCTTGTGGCCGGTGGTCATGCCGCGGGTCCAGGACGGCAGGCGGGTTGCGCGGGCCACGGGCTCCGGGGGCCTGAGGGCGGGCCGAGGGGCCACCACGGTCGGCACATAGGTCGGTGTCGTACGGCCCAGGCCGATCCGGCGGCCCAGCTCGCGGGCGTCGTGCGGGCGTTCCTCGGGGCGCTTGGCCAGCAGGTCGAGGACGATCCTCTCGAAGTATTCGGGCAGCTCGGCACGGTGGCTGCGCGGCGGACGGGGCGGGGTGTCACGGTGGCCGACGAGGATCGCCCAGGGGTCGTCGAGGTCGAACGGCGGTACCCCGGTGGCGATTTCGTACAGCACACAGCCCAGCGAGTACAGGTCGCTGCGCTGGTCCACCTCCTCCCCGCCGATCTGCTCCGGCGACATGTAGTGCGGGGTGCCCATCGCGATGCCGGTGCCGGTCAGCCGGGACGTGAAGCCGATGTCGTGACCGAGGCGCGCTATGCCGAAGTCGCAGATCTTCACCGTGCCGTCGCCGAGCCGCATGATGTTCGCGGGCTTCAGATCGCGGTGGACGATGCCCTGTTGGTGGGTGTAGGCGAGGGCGGCGGCGACCTGGTCGGCGATGTCGACGACGTCGGAGACGGGCAGCGGGTGGTGCTTGTTCTCCTCCAGCAGCTGGCTGAGGTTGCGGCCCTCCAGCAGCTCCATCACCAGGAACAGCACCCCGTCGGACTCGCCGAAGTCATGGACGACGGTCACCCCGCGGTGCTGAAGGGCCGCGGCCACCCGGGCCTCGCGGCGGAACCGTTCCCGCAGGACGCGGGTGAAGGACTGATCGTGGTGCGGCCCCAGCGGCTTGAGGCACTTGACGGCGACCTGCCGGCCCAGCGACTCGTCGCGCGCACGCCACACCTCGCCCATACCGCCGCGCCCGATCAGATCGAGCAGCCGGTACCGGCCCTGGATCAGCCTGCTGTCCCCCATCGCCCGCGATCGCCCCCCGTCACGGTCCGCCCACCCTCCCCCGGCTCGTCCAGTATGGCGAGCTATCGCCCGAGTTTGTACGGTGCCGGGTGCGAGCCCGGGCCGAGCCGGGCCATGGCGCGCAGGATGTGTTTGGGCGGGAGTTGCCACCGCAGACGTGCGGGAACACAGCGCAGCAGGGTGCCCGTGGCACGCAACTGACGGGTGACAGTGGCGGGTTTCGGGGCCGGTCTGCCGTACAACTCGTGGGCGTACGGCGGCAAGGCGGCGTACGCCGACTGCGCCACGCGCCGCCACAGCACCTCGCGCGCCGGGACGAGGAGGGGGTGCGTCGGCGGGCGGAGCAGGAAGTCGTCCACCGCGCGTGCCCCCGACCCGCACGCGAGTTCGGGGCGCACTTTCTCGAAGTACGCCGCCATCTCCTGCTGGTTCGCCGGTACGGCGTCGGGGTCGAGGCCCACCAGACGGGCGCTGACCCGCTGTTCGGCGATGTACCGGTCGGCCTGGGCGTCCGTGAGGCGGAGCCCGGACCGCCGGGCGACCTGCAGATAGGAGTCGATCTCGGCGCAGTGCACCCACAGCAGCAGTTCGGGTTCGTCGACGCCGTACCGCTCCCCGGTGTCCGGGTCGGTGGCGCTCAGCATGCTGTGGATCTTGCGTACCCGGGCGCCGGCCTTCTCGGCGGCGTCGGTGGTGCCGTAGGTGATGGTGCCGACGAAGTTCGCGGTGCGCAGCAGGCGGCCCCAGGCGTCCTGGCGGAAGTCCGAGTTCTGCATGACACCGCGTACCGCGCGCGGGTGCAGGGCCTGGAAGTAGAGCGCGCGGATTCCGGCGACCCACATCATGGGGTCGCCGTGCATCTGCCAGGTCACCGAGGAGGGCCCGAACAGCCCCGGATCGGCATCGGTCATGCGGCCCACCTCCGCGTACGCCCGTTCGGCCACGATCCCATGGTGCGGATCCGTGGTCGAGGGGCCGGTTCGGGAGCCGCGGTCACCGGTTCTGCCGTGTGTCGAAGTGGGCCGTGGCCAGGACGGAGCCGTCGGCGTCCAGCAGCCGGGCACCGGACACCGTGTCCGGGTCGACTCGCGTGGGGGCTCCCCAGTGACCCCGGCCGGCTTCGTCGAGGGCGAACTCCCCGATGGGGACCGACGTGCCGTCCGCACGCTCCAGTCGACAGCTGACCATTCCGGCTTCCGGGTATCCGTCGTACGAGCCCGCGGCCTCGGACTCCTCTCCGGCGCGGGAGTCGGATCCGGACCCGTCTGCGGTCTGTGAGTCGGATCCGGACCAGTCCCGGCCGAGGTCGACCGACATGTAGACCCAGCCCGGAGAGCCGGTGTAGGCGAAGATCCGGCCCACCGGGCGGTCGTCGGGGGCCAGCAGAGACGCTGCGAGCAGGCCGTGCTCCGAGCCGGGGGGCTGCGAACTCCGCGAGGAGGGAGCCGACGCTCCCTCGATGGCCGTGCCGACGGCCCAGCCACCGAAGCCGAACCCGAGCGCGATCGCGGCGGCGGCCGCGACCGCCGCGCCGGCCCGTGGTCGCCGCCGTCGCGCCGGCCGGTTCAGACGCAGCCCGTCCATCACCCGTGTCTCGAAGCCGGCGGGCGGCTCGCTGCCCGGCACGAGAGAGAGCAGTCCGTCCGCGACGAGCGTCAGCTGCTCGACATGCCCCCGGCAGGTGGGGCAGCGGTCCAGGTGGGCGAGGGCCTCGGCGCGCTCCTGACCCGGGAGGATCCCCAGCGCCAGCTCGTCGGCGACGGCCCTCAGCCACGCGCAGTCCCTGTCAGTCATGATCGGCTCGCTCGGGTCCCAGAACCGCCCGCAGTTTCCCCATGGCCATCCTGATCCGTGTCTTCGCGGTGCCCAGGGGGATGTTCTCGAACTCGGAGATCTGCCGTGCGGTCATCCCGTAGATCCCTGCCATGACCACGGCACGCGCCTGCTGGCGCGGCAGGCCGGCCACCGCGGCCCGGATCCGGGATGCCGCCTCGTCGGCCAGTGCCCACTGTTCGGGCGTCCGGGTCACGATGCCGAGCAGAGCGTCGAGGTCCTCGGGAGAGACCGGGGTCGCGTTGCGGGCCCGGACGGCGTCGATCGCCAGGTTGTGCGCGATGGTCCCCAGCCAGGTCTTCACCGATCCGCGCCGCGAGTCGAAGACCTGCGCGTGACGCCAAGCCCTTTCGAAGGTCTGCTGGGTGATGTCCTCGGCGAGCTGGGGGTCGTCGACGACAGCGACGGCGATACCGAAGACCATGCGCTGGAACCGGCGGACGAACGCGAGGGCGATCTCCGGGGCGCCGCTCGCCATTCCCGCCAGCAGCGCCTCGTCCGAGAGCCGCCCGAGGGGCAGGCCCGATCTCCGCATACCAGTGGATACGGCCGACCTCGCCGAACGGATTCCCCCGCTTCCCCGCGGGAACACGGCCCCATTCTCCCGCTTGGTCGCGCTTGCCGGAAATCCCTTGGCGTGGTCCGTCCGTACCTCTGGTCAGGACCGATACCTCTGGTCAGGACCGACTTCTCACGGAGGGCCGAGACATGGCGACGACGCTCATGACGTTCGTGCGCAGGAACGTCGCGCCCGGGCTGGCTGCCGGAGCACTGGCGGGCATCCTCGTGGCGTGCGGAGGCGGAGACGACAACGGTGGTGGCTCGTCCACGTCAACCCCGGAGCAGACTGGCAAGCCGGGGACCACGCAGGTGGACGTCAAGATGACCGACTTCAAGATGCAGCTGTCCAAGACGACGCTGGAGGCGGGTGACTACACCTTCGTCGCCAAGAACGACGGAGACCACGACCACGCCCTGGAGATCGAGGGCTCCGGGACCGAGGAGGAGACACGGACGCTGAAGCCCGGAGAGTCGGCGAGCCTCACCATCACGCTGAAGGACGGCACGTACGAGGTCTACTGTCCCGTCGACGGGCACAAGGACATGGGCATGAAGACCGAGCTCACGGTCGGTGGCACCGCCTCACCGGGCGGCGGCACGGACACGACCGACCGCAATGGCTACTGAGCGCACGCTCGTGCTCGTCGCCCTGCGGCTGGCCGCGGCGGGAACGGCCGTGGCCATGGGCGCGATCCATCTCCACCTCTGGTACGACGGCTACCGGTATCTGGACACGATCGGCACGCTGTTCCTGCTCAACGCGATCGGGGCCGGCCTGCTCGCGCTGTCGCTGCTGATCACACCCACCCGCCTCCTGCCCCTCCTCGCGACCCTCGGAGCACTCTTCACGGCCGGCACCCTGGCGGCGCTGATCGTGAGCCTCACCTCCGGTCTCTTCGGGTTCGAGGAGACTCTCGACGCGAACCTGGTCAAGCCGACCCTCGCCGTCGAAGCCGCAGGGTGCGTTCTGTTGGTGGTGCTGGCCTTGCTGAGCAGACGCGGACGGACATGACGGATGAGTTCGCAGACGTCAGCGCCGTACCCTCGGCATCCCCAGACCGATCCACGAGATGATCTCCCGCTGGATCTCGTTGTTGCCGCCACCGAAGGTGAAGATGACGGCGGAGCGGTAGCCGCGCTCCAGTTCGCCGTGCAGCACCGCGCCCGCCGAGCCCTCCTTCAGCGCGCCCGGCGCGGCGACGATCTCCATCAGCCAGGCGTACGCGTCCCGGCGCGCCTCGGAGCCGTACACCTTGACGGCGGAGGCGTCCTGCGGGGTGAGCGTGCCGTCCTGGACGGCGCTGACCATCTGCCAGTTGAGGAGCTTGAGGGCGTCGAGCCTGGTGTGGGTCTGGGCGAGCCGGCGGCGCACCCAGGGCAGGTCGATCACCCGGCGGCCGTCGGCGAGCTTGGTCTCCATGGCCCAGCGCTGGACGTCGTGCAGGGCGCGGATGGCCATGGTGCCGTGGGCGGCGAGGGTGACGCGCTCGTGGTTGAGCTGGTTGGTGATCAGCCGCCAGCCCTGGTTCTCGGCGCCGACGCGGCGGGAGACGGGGACGCGGATGTTCTCGTAGTAGCTGGCCGTCGTGTCGTGCGAGGCGAGGGTGTTGATGAGGGTGCAGGAGTAGCCGGGATCGGTGGTCGGGACGAGGAGCATGGTGATGCCCTTGTGCGGCGGGGCCTCGGGATCGGTGCGGGTGGCCAGCCACACCCAGTCGGCGGTGTCGCCGTTGGTCGTCCAGATCTTCTGCCCGTTGACGATGTACTCGTCGCCGTCCCGTACGGCGCGCGTCCTGAGCGAGGCGAGGTCCGTTCCGGCGTCGGGCTCGCTGTAGCCGATCGCGAAGTCGATCTCACCGGAGAGGATCTTCGGCAGGAAGTACGCCTTCTGCTCCTCCGTGCCGTACTGCATGATCGTCGGGCCGACCGTGTTGAGCGCCATGAGAGGCAGCGGTACGCCCGCCTGGGCGGCCTCGTCGAAGAAGATGAACTGTTCCATCGCGGTCAGGCCGCGTCCGCCGTACTCCTTGGGCCAGCCCACGCCGAGCCAGCCGTCCGTGCCGAGCCGCCGGATCGTCTCGCGGTAGTGGCGCTTCTGGGCCGCCGGGTCGGTGAAGCGGGTGTGGGCGAGGTCCGGCACCAACTCGGCGAAGTAGTCGCGCAGTTCGCTGCGCAGCCGCTGCTGCTCGGGCGTGTATTCGAGGTGCACGGCGCCTCCAGGCTCCCAAGGCCGGTCCTGACGGCGCACACCGTAGAACGTGTTTCAGAAATTGGGAATGGCGACGCGGTGAATGGCGGCCGCGGGCGTACATGAGGCCTCGTTCGAGCGTGCCCATGGACCTGACGCAAGGCCTCAGTCGAACGTGCCCATGGACCTGACGCGAGGCCTCGGCCGAGCGAGCCCAGGCACCTCCCGCGCGCCCTCAGTCGAGCGTCCCCATGAAGTCCGTGCAGGCGCGTGCGCAGTCCCGGCACGCCTTCGCCGCCTCCTCCGCGCCCGGGTGCCGGTCGAAGACGTGCGCGCACTCCAGGCACACGGCCCGGGTCCACTCCAGCTGGGCGCGCAGCGCGGCCTCGTCCAGCAGGTTCTGTTCGGCCAGCACACGACAGGTGGCGTCGCACACTTCGGCGCACAGGATGCCCTTGCGCCGCAGAAGTTCCTGTTCCTCCGTCCCGTCCGGATCCCACAGGCTCGCGCGCAGAGCACAGGCACGAGCGCACTCCGTGCAGGCCTGCGCGCATGCGAAGCGGTCCTCCAGGAACTGGACGAGCTCTTGCTGGGTTGTCGTCTGTGTCACATCGGTCGGGTAGCCGGTCCGGGGGTGCCCAAACCCGGTGCTCGCACGGGGTCCGGCCGGTTGTGCCGCCCCGTGCCGGGCACTCGGTGGGCCCGTGCAACGACGACGGACGGAGGTGTCCAGGATGCCCGGACGAGAGGAACTGCCGTCGACCCTGGAGCGCTCCCCGAAGGACGCGCAGCGCACCTGGATCAAGGCGCACGACTCGGCCGTCGAGCAGTACGGCGAGGGCGAGCGGGCCCACCGGGTGGCGTTCGGCGCACTGAAGCACAAGTACGAGAAGGTCGGCGACCACTGGCAGCGCAAGGAGGGCGGCCGCAAGGGCCCCTCGGACCCGCAGTCGGCCCGGCCCCGGCAGCAGGGCGGCCGCAGCGGCGAAGGCGTCGACGAGCAGGCTTCGAAGCAGCACCTGTACGACCTGGCCCGCGATCTGCACATCGACGGGCGGTCCCGGATGTCGAAGGCGGAGCTGCTCGACGCGATCCGCAAGGCGAACCGCTCGAAGACCCGCGCGGCACGATCGGGATGACCGGGATGATCGGGTTCACGTGTGGTGCCGGGGGTACTCGCGCGCCATGGATACCGCTTGGATGGACATCGCCGCAGCCAGGGGCGCACTAGCCGCCGGGCTGCTCGTCGCGGGTGTGGTCGTCGTGGCGCTGCTCGTCGGCGCCTTCGTCCTGGGCATCCGTGTCAGGCGCCGGGAACCGCGCCCGCCCCGCCCGGAGGAGCAGCCCCGGCTGCCCGACGGGGGACCGGTCCGTGAGGTCCGGGAGCAGCGGGAACCCGCAGAGGTGCCGAAGAGCGACCACCGGGTCACCCCGCACGATCTGCCGGCCCACGGCAACATCCCCTCCCGCCCGAGCCCGTCGAGGAAACGGCCGCGCTGGAACAGGGGTGACGGCGGGTCGTTCGGCAGCGGCGGCACAGGCGGTACCTGACGCCGACGGCCCCGACCCGGGGCTGCCGTACGCGTCACACCTGTCGCACCTGTCGCACCGAGGGAAGTGAGAATCATGGCCGACCCCGCGCGTCACACCCTGCCGCTGCCCGACTACGACCACCTGCCGATCGGCGGCCTGGAGAGCCGCGTGCGGTCGCTGACCGCCGGAGAGGTCGAGGAGCTGCTGGCCTACGAGCGGTCACACGCCGACCGGCTCCCGGTGACCGAGCTGCTGGCCACCCGGCTGGAGCAACTCCAGTCCGGCGCCGAGCCGACTTCCGGCGACCCCGGCGCCCTGCGGCCCGAGAGCGGCGCACATCAGGGCGGCTCCCCGGTGTCCCCCGCGACCTCGGCGCAGCCCTTCAGCCCGCCGCCGCACGGCACTCCCGACCAGCGGGGGAAGCCGAAGGGTGATCGTACGTGACGGTCCGTTTCCGCGCACGGGCGCCGGGGCACTCGTGATCCGTGCTGTGGAGGAGGAGAAGGGCCCGCGCCGGAGCGCGGGCCCGTCGTGCCGCTGAACGCACCGCCGACTACGTCGACGGACGACTGCCGCTCTCCGAGGGCGGCGGTCTGCTGCGGAAGGCCTTCCCCGACCACTGGTCCTTCCTGCTGGGCGAGATCGCCCTGTACAGCTTCGTCGTCCTGCTGCTGACCGGGATCTGGCTGACGCTGTTCTTCCACCCGTCGATGACGGAGGTCGTCTACCACGGTTCGTACCGGCCGCTCGACGGGATGCGTATGTCATCAGCGTACGAGTCCACGCTGGACATCAGTTTCGATGTGCGCGGCGGCCTGCTGATCCGTCAGCTGCACCACTGGGCGGCTCTGGTGTTCCTCGCCGCGATCGGGCTGCATCTGCTGCGGATCTTCTTCACGGGCGCGTTCCGCCGGCCCCGCGAGGTCAACTGGCTGATCGGCGTGACCCTGTTCCTGCTGGCGCTGGCCGAGGGATTCGCCGGCTACTCGCTGCCGGACGACCTGCTGTCGGGCACCGGCCTGCGGATCGCCCAGGGCATCATGCTGTCGATCCCGGTGGTGGGGACGTACGTGAGCATGTTCGCCTTCGGCGGGGAGTTCCCGGGCGAGGAGCTGATCCCACGGCTGTACTCCCTGCACATCCTGCTGATCCCCGGGCTGCTGCTCGCGCTGATCTCCGTGCATCTGATCCTGGTCTTCTATCTGAAGCACACGCAGTGGGCGGGCCGCGGCCGCACTAGCCGCAATGCGGTGGGCAAACCGATGTTCCCGCAGTTCACGGCGACTTCGGGCGGCCTGTTCTTCATGGTCTTCGGGGTGCTGACGCTGCTGTCGGGGGTGGCGCAGATCAACCCGATCTGGGCGTACGGCCCCTACCGTGCGGACGTCGTGTCGACGGGTTCGCAGCCGGACTGGTACGTCGGCTTCCTCGAGGGCTCGCTGCGCCTGGTGCCGCCCTGGGAGACGGTGGTGGCCGGGCACACGGTGATGTGGAACGTGCTGCTGCCCGCGGTCGTGCTGCCGGGACTGCTGTTCGCGGTGCTGTACGCGTATCCGTTCGTCGAGCGGTGGGTGACCGGCGACCGCGAGGAGCACCATCTGTGCGACCGGCCGCGCGACCACCCCGTGCGTACGGGGCTCGGGGTCGCGGCGATCAGCTGCTACGGCGTCCTGCTGGCGGCCGGCGGCAACGACATCATCGCCGACACCTTCGCGATCTCCGTGAACGCCCTGACCTGGGTGTTCCGTATCGCCTTCGTACTGCTGCCACCGATCGCGTTCATGGTCACCAAGCGGGTCTGTGTGGCGCTGCAGGAGAAGGACCAGGAGCGGCTGACGGAGGGCGAGGAGACCGGCGAGGTGCGGCAGACCATCGCGGGCGGGTACGAGGAGAGCCACGAGCCGCTCGACGAGGAGCGGCGCTACGTGCTGAAGAGCTACGGCTACCGCGTCGAGGAGGAACGGGAGCCGTCCGCGGGTGAGGTGGAGCGCTGACGGTCCCGGTCCGCGTACTGGAAGACCATGCCGAGCACCCCGTGCCCGAGCACACCGACGCCCAGCAGGAACAGCCACAGGCCGTAGACCACGCCGAGCGCCACGAGGACGGACCCGAGGGCGGTCGTGATCGGCCAGGGGCTGTGCGGCGGGAAGAAGTCGAGCGGGCCCGCCGTGTCGGCGATTTCGGCGTCCGGGCGGTCCTGGGCGCGCAGGCCGCGCCTCCGGTACTGCATGTGCAGGAAGAACGCGACGAGCGCGGCCATCAGGAAGGCCACGATCAGTACGGCGGTTCCGGCGGGTTCCTTCGAGCGCCAGCCGTAGCCGACGGCGGTGACGAGGAAGAACCCCGCCACGCCGATGAAGAGACGGGACTCGGTCTTCACTGCTGTTGCCTTTGGTCTTGGCGGGTGACGTCCGGATGGTGCAGGTCGAACGCCGGGGACTCGGAGCGGATCCGGGGCAGCGCCGTGAAGTTGTGGCGCGGGGGCGGGCAGGAGGTGGCCCATTCGAGGGAGCGGCCGTATCCCCAGGGGTCGGGCTCGGTCACCTTCGTTCCGTAGTGGGCGGTGCGCCAGATGTTGTAGAGGAACGGCAGGGTGGACAGGCCCAGCAGGAACGCGCCGATGGAGCTGATGGTGTTCAGCAGCGTGAAGCCGTCCACGGCCAGGTAGTCGGCGTAGCGGCGGGGCATGCCGTTCTCGCCGAGCCAGTGCTGGACGAGGAACGTGGTCTGGAAGCCGGTGAACAGGGTCCAGAAGTGGATCCTGCCGAGGCGTTCGTCGAGCATCCTGCCGGTGAGTTTCGGCCACCAGAAGTAGAAGCCGGCGAACATCGAGAACACGACGGTGCCGAAGAGCACATAGTGCAGATGGGCGACGATGAAGTACGTGTCGGTGAGGTGGAAGTCCAGCGGCGGTGAGGCGATGAGCACGCCGCTCATGCCGCCGAGCAGGAACGTCACGAGAAACCCCGTCGCCCACAGCATGGGTGTCTCGAAGGAGAGTGAGCCCTTCCACATGGTGCCGATCCAGGCGAAGAACTTGATGCCGGTCGGCACGGCGATGAGGAACGACATCAGGGAGAAGAACGGCAGCAGCACGGCGCCGGTCGCGAACATGTGGTGGGCCCACACGACGGCGGACAGCATGGTGATGACGATGGTGGCGCCGATGAGGCCTAGGTAGCTGAAGAGCGGTTTGCGGCTGAACACCGGGATGATCTCGGAGACGATCCCGAAGAACGGCAGAGCCACGATGTACACCTCGGGGTGCCCGAAGAACCAGAACAGGTGCTGCCACAGCAGCGCTCCGCCGCCCGCCGCGTCGTAGATGTGGGCCCAGAACTTGCGGTCCGCCTCCAGGGCGAGCAGGGCGGCGGTGAGCACGGGGAACGCGGGCAGGACGAGGATCGAGGTGAACAGCACGTTCCAGGTGAACAGCGGCATCCGGAACATGGTCATGCCGGGGGCGCGCAGGCACAGGATCGTGGTGATGAAGTTGACCGCGCCGAGCGTGGTGGACACACCGGTCACCACCAGGCCCATGGTCCACAGGTCACCGCCCGAGCCGGGGGTGCGCACCGCGCTGTTGAGGGGCGCGTAGGCGAACCAGCCGAAGCTGGCGGCTCCGCCGGGCACGAGGAAGCCGGACACGACCATCAGGCCGCCGCCCAGGTACAGCCAGTACGACAGGGCGTTCAGCCGCGGGAAGGCCACGTCCGGCGAGCCGATCTGCAGCGGCATGATCGCGTTGGCGAACCCGGCGAACAGGGGGGTGGCGAACAGCAGCATCATGACGGTGCCGTGCACGGTGAACAGCTGGTTGTACTGCTCGCTGCTGAACAACTGCAGCCCGGGGCGGGCGAGTTCGGCCCGCATCAGCAGCGCGAGGACGCCGCCGAGCAGGAAGAAGCCGAAGGCGGTCGTCAGGTAGAGGTTGCCGATCACCTTGTGGTCGGTCGTCGTCGCCCACCGCACCAACGCCCGGCCGAGTCTCCTGCGTGGCCGCGGCGGCGTCGCACGCGGCCGCCCGGTCCTGCTGTCCACCGCCATGCGCCGCTGGGTACCCCGGCGCCGGGCGCGTCAGTCCTGCACCCCGGGGCATTCACCCGACCGCCTCAGCTGCCGCCGCCGAACCTCCGCGCGAGTTCCCCATGATGCTCCGCCACCAGGCTCGCCTGGGCTCCAGTGATGACGGAGCCCGGCATGGAGCCCAGCCGTTCGATCTCCTCGGCGACGAGAAGGTGCTGGGTGCTGCCGTGCTCGCGGCAGGCAAGACAGGTGACGCTTTCGGGCCGCGTAGAGGTCATCGCATACGGCACCTTCAGCCCACAGCCGGTGGCGACCGTCTCCGGCAGGTCACCGACGAGGCCGAAGGCGCCAGCCAGAAGATTGCGCTCGCGGGGGTCGTGGCGGGTCACGCTCTGCTCGACGTGGATGTGCGGGTCGACACCGTCCATCCGCTCATCCTGCCCGTCGGCCGGTCGCGAGTGCCAAGGCCGCAGGTCACCGTCCGGGGTGCGCCGCTCGTCCCCGGTCAGTACGGTGCTGTCCTGGTGTTCGAGCTCGGCTGTGGGAGGCGGCATGGCCGGCAACAAGGCGGAGAAGCTGCCGCGCAAGGTGTACGAGAAGGAACTGCTGCGTCTGCAGACGGAGTTGGCGAAGCTTCAGGAGTGGGTGCGGACGGAGGGGGCCCGGCTGGTCGTGATCTTCGAGGGGCGGGACGCGGCCGGCAAGGGCGGGACCATCAAGCGGGTCACGGAGCACCTCAATCCGCGGGTGGCGCGGATCGCGGCGCTGCCGAAGCCGACCGAACGCGAGCGCACCCAGTGGTACTTCCAGCGGTACATCGGTCATCTGCCCGCCGCCGGGGAGATCGTGCTGTTCGACCGCAGCTGGTACAACCGGGCCGGTGTCGAGCACGTCATGGGCTTCTGCACCAAGGAGGAGTACCAGCTGTTCCTGCGGCAGTGCCCCATCTTCGAGCGGATGCTGGTGGAGGACGGGATCCTGCTGCGCAAGTACTGGTTCTCGGTGAGCGACGAGGAGCAGCAGGAACGCTTCCGGCGCCGGCTGGAGGACCCGCTGCGCCGCTGGAAGCTGTCCCCCATGGACCTGGAGTCGATCACCCGCTGGGAGGAGTACTCCCGGGCCAAGGACGAGATGATGGTCCACACCGACATCGCCGAGGCGCCCTGGTACGTCGTGGAGAGCGACGACAAGCGCCGGGCCCGGCTGAACATGATCGCCCATCTGCTGGACTCGGTGCCGTACCAGGACGTCCTCCCGCCGGTCATGGAGCTGCCGGAACGGCCGGAGTCGACCGGTTACCGGCGGCCGCCGCGCGATCTGCAGAACTACGTCCCGGACCACGCGGCCGAGCTCTGAGGTTCACTCCTCCTCGGTGCGGACGACGGCGACCGGGCAGTGCGCGTGGTGCAGCAGGGCCTGGCTGACCGAGCCGAGGAGAAGCCCGGCGAACCCGCCGTGCCCCCGCGCCCCGACCACGACCAGTCCGGCATCGGCGCTGGCCTCGATGAGGGTGTGGCGGATCCGGCCGCGCACCAGCCGTCGGTCCACGGCGACGTCGGGATACTTCTCGCGCAACCCGCCCAGCGCCTCGGCGAGCACCCGCTCCTCCTCGTCGCGCAGCCGCTCCTCGTCGTACGTCACGAAGGGCGGGTCGGCCGGAGCGTCGTAGGCACGCTCGGTCCGGGTGCTCCAGGCGTGCAGCGCCAGCAGGTCCACGCCGTGCAGGGAGGCCTGGGCGAAGGCGAACTCGACGGCGCCCCGGGACGCGGGCGAGCCGTCGACGGCGACGAGGACGGGCCGGCCGGGCTGCGGCGTGCCGCGCACCACCAGCACCGGGCAGGCGGCATGGGCGGCCAGATGACCCGCGGTGGAGCCGAGCAGCAGGGCGCCGAACCTGCTGTGACCCCGGCTGCCGACCACCGCCAGGGACGCCGTGCGCGACTCGATCTCCAGCACCGTCAGCGGTTCACCGACGACGACTTCGCGCTGGATCTCCGTCCTGGGCGCGAGAGCGTGGGCGCGCCGCTCGGCCTCGGCGAGCGTGCCGTCGATCAGCTCGCGCACCCCGGCACCGCTCGGCTCCCAGAACCGGCCGCCGGCCGGAATGTGCGCGGCAGGCCAGCCGAAGGCGTGCACCAGCCGGAGCGCCACGCCCCGCAGCCCGGCCTCCCGCGCCGCGACCTCCACGGCCGCCAGACTCGACGGCGAACCGTCCACCCCTACGACAACCGGGCCGTTCATCACGCTCCCCTTTCCGCGCCGGACGCGCAGGTTTCCACGGGCCGCCGCGCGTCGTCCCCCGGTGTCCTCCGCCCTCCCAGCCTCTCCCCGCAGGCCGCGTACCGCACAGGGCCGGGGTCACTCGTGAAGGACCAGTCGCGCCGTCTCCCCCGGCTGGATGGTCACCTCGCGGCCAGGCAGCCGTACGTCGATCGGTGTGACGTCGTGGGACGGGACCGCGATCTCCAGCAGTCCGCGTTCCAGGCGCAGCCGTACGCCCCAGTTGCCCTGGTAGCGCAGGGAGAACCCGTACGAGGACAGCTCGGGCAGCGGCACGGGGTCGAGCCACAGCGCGCCGCCCCGGGTCTCCAGACCGGTCAGGCCACGCTGGACGAGGTCGAGGGTGCCGGCCATGGCGCCCAGGTGGATGCCCTCGCCGGTGGTGCCGCCCTGGACGTCGGCGATGTCGCCCTGGAGGGCCTCCTGGCAGAACTTCCACGCCTCGGTGCGCCGGCACCGGGCCAGCACCCAGCCGTGGACCAGGCCGCTGAGCGTGGAGCCGTGGCTGGTGCGGTGCATGTAGTACTCGAGGGTGCGCCGCCAGATGTCCTCGTCGAGCCCGTAGCCCAGCCGGCGGAAGAGGCCCTCCAGTTCGGCCGGTGCGAAGAGGTAGCCGAGCATCAGGACGTCGGCCTGCTTGGAGGCCTTGTAGCGGTTGACGGTGTCGCCCTCCGCCTCCAGGATCCGGTCCAGCCGCCGGATGTCGCCGTAGCGGCCGCGGTAGGCGTTCCAGTCGAGCTCGGCGAGGTCGCCGTAGCCCGCGAACTGGCTGATGACGCCGTCGTGGAAGGGGACATGGAGAGTGCGGGAGACGTCGTCCCACCGTTCGAGTTCGCCGCCGTCCAGGCCGGCGCGTTCGACGAGTTCGCGTCGGCGGGGCTCGGGCAGGGTGTCCAGCAGCTCCATGGCGCGGGCGAGCACCCAGGCGGCCGTGACGTTGGTGTACGCGTTGTCGTCCAGGCCGGGCACGTCGGCGTCCGGGTAGGACTCGTGGTACTCGTCGGGGCCGACGACGCCCTTGATGCGGTGGCGGCCCAGGCCGTCGTCGTATACCGCTTTGTCCGCCCAGAAGCGGGCGATCTGCACCAGCATCTCGGCGCCCTTGGTGTGCAGGAACTCCATGTCGCCGCTCGCCTCGCCGTACTGCCACACGTTGTAGGCGATCGCCGAGCCGACGTGGTGCTGGAGCCGGGAGTGGTCGGGGAGCCAGCGGCCCGAGCGCGGGTTGAGATGGAGCTGCTGGGTCTCCTCACGCCCGTCGCTGCCGCTCTGCCAGGGGTACATCGCCCCCCGTCGGCCGGCTCCCCTGGCCGCGGTGCAGGCCTGTTCCAGGCGCCGGTGGCGGTAGCGCAGCAGGGCGCGGGAGACCTCGGGGAAGTGCAGGTTGAGGTAGGGCAGGACGAACAGTTCGTCCCAGAAGACGTGGCCGCGGTAGGCCTCGCCATGCAGTCCCCGGGCGGGGACGCCGACGTCGAGGTCGGCGGTGTGCGGGGAGAGGGTCTGCAGGACGTGGAAGAGGTGCAGCCGCAGGATGCGGCCCGACTCGCCGGGCACGTCGAGTTCGGCGCGGCGCCAGAGCTGGGCCCAGGCGGTCCGGTGCGACTCGGCCAGGGCGTCGAAGCCGGGGGCCCTGCCCACCCGGTCGACGGCGGCGTGCAGCGGGTCGCTGATGGCCGGGTCACGGGAGGTGTGCAGGGCGACGGTCTTGTCGACGGTGACGGTGCGATCGGGGGCCAGGTCGAGCGTCAACCGCTGGATGGCGTACGGCGGTTCGTGGCGGACGGTGAGGGGTGCGTCGGCGGTCAGCCGGGCCGCGATACCGATCCGGGTGTCGGAGGTGCGGGTACGGCAGCGCAGCCAGACCGTGTCCTCGGTGGCGGTGCCGGTGTGGACGTGGGTCAGGTGGCGGCCGTCGAGGTCCCGGTAGCGCGGCACGCCGGAGTTGGTGACCGAGCCGTCCAGGGCCGCCTCCACCTCGAGCGGGCCGGCGTACCCCTCGGTGGTGAACTCGGTGCGCAGGGCGGCCAGATGAGGGTCGGCCATGTGCACCATCCGCTGCTGACGCACCGTCAGCACCCGGCCGCCGCCGAGGTCGTACCGCGTCCGGCGCTCCAGCAGCCCTGCGGACAGGTGCAGCAGCTGCCGGTGGCCCAGCACGGTCGTCGTGTCGGGGACGATCCAGTGCTCGCCGGGGAGACGGAAGCGCAGGGGCAGCCAGTTGGGGACGTTGACCAGGTCCTCGTTCTCCACCTTGCGGCCCGCGACCTCGGAGGTGAGCCGGTTGTAGATGCCGGCCACATAGGTCCCCGGATAGTGGACCTCGTCGGCGGTGCACTCGGGAAGCACGCCCCGCGTGGCGAAGTAGCCGTTGCCGAGCGTGCACAGGGACTCCCGGAGGCGTTCGTCGGCGGGCCGGTAGCCCTCGTACTCCCAGGTCCACCCCGCTTCGGCCTCCGGGATCCGGTCGTCCGTCACTTCGGCGCTCCTCCCGCGCAGAGTTCTCCGAGGTCGTGTACGACGATGTCGGCGCCGTGCCGCAGCAGCCGCGCTCCGGTGTCGGTACCGGCGGCCCGGTCCACGCCGACCACCAGGGCGAACCCGCCGCGCCGGCCCGCCTCCACGCCGGCCAGGGCGTCCTCGACGACGGCGGCCCGGTCGGCGGGAACACCGAGCCGGCGGACCGCCTCCAGGAACAGGTCGGGCTCCGGCTTGCCCGCGAGGCCCAACCGGGCCGCCTCCCCGCCGTCCACCAGGACGTCGAACAGGTCGAGCACCCCTGCCCGGCGCAGCACCTCGCCGGCGTGCCGGGAGGCCGAGGCCGCGGCACGGGGCACTCCTGCCGCGCGCAGCGCCTGCACCAGCCGTACGGTCCCCGGGTAGGCGTCGACGCCGTGCTCGCGCAGCCGCTCGGTGAAGAGGCGCTCCTTGTCGGCGGCGACGGCCCGCACCGTCTCCGGCGACGCCTCGATGCCGCGTGCGGCGAGGAAGGCTGCGGCTCCGTCGAGGCGGGACCTGCCGTCGACGTGGCGCAGATAGTCGTCCCGCTCGTCGAAGGGGCGGCGCCGGTCGGGGTCGTCGGGCGGGTGGGCGCGCAGGAAGGCGTCGAAGGCCGTCTTCCAGGCGGCGGCGTGCACCCTGGCCGAGTCGGTGATCACGCCGTCGGTGTCGAAGACGACCGCGCGCACGTCGCGCAGGGCGGGGGCCAGCACGTCGCGTGCTGTGTCGGGGGTGAGCGGCCTGTGCATCGGTCACCCCCGCCGCGGCAGGTCGGCGTCCGGGCCGGGGGCGTGGCGGCACCGTGCGCCTACGGCATCCAGGGGATGTCCGCGTACGCCGGCATCGCGGAACGCGGATCGCACGGCGTCCTCACCTCCGCTCGACGGCTCTCCCGCACCCAGCAGGATCCGCTCATGGGTAACCCGTCAGGCCCGCCTTGTCACCTTCGGACCTCGCCTCCTGGCCCTACAGGGGCCGACCGGCCCTGGCACATCCGGCGCGCACGTGGTGTGCTGGAGGTGACGGGAAGGACCCGGGAACGACGCGGAGAAACGGATGACGGCCGTGCACCGCGCAATCAGGATCCGCGAGAAGCGGATGGGGCCCTTCCCGCCCTGTTCTGTCCCCCCCGACGCCCACGCGCCCTTGCGGGGCCTCAGTCTCCCCGGTACAGCGCGCTGAGCAGCTCGATCGCCGCCTGCGCGGCGGGATGCGGGTCGTCGCGCCACCAGGCCAGCCGTACGGCGATGGGTTCGGCGTCCCGGACCGGCCGGTAGGCGACGCCGGGGCGCGGGTACTGGTGGGCGGTGGCTTCGGCGGTCACGCCGACGCAGCGGCCGGTGGAGATCACCGTGAGCCAGTCGTCGACGTCGTGGGTCTCCTCGGTCGCGGGGCGCGCGTCGGGCGGCCACAGCTCGGTGGTCGTGGTGCCGGTGCGGCGGTCGACGAGGAGGGTCCGGCCGCTGAGGTCGGCCAGCCGGACCGCGCGGCGCCGCGCCAGCGGGTCGTCGGCGGCCACGGCGCACAGTCGCCGCTCCAGCCCGACGATGGCCGAGTCGAACCGCCGGTCGTCCACCGGTCGGCGGACGACCGACAGGTCGCAGGCGCCCTCCGCCAGACCCGCGGTGGCTGAGTTGACGCGCACCAGCTGCAGATCCGTCCCGGGGCGGGCGGCGGCCCAGCGGCGCTGGAAATCCGCGGTGTGCCGGCCGAGCGCCGCCCAGGCGTAGCCCATCCGCAGCCGGTCGTGCCCGGAGCCGGCCTCCCGGACCAGGTCGTCCACCTCACCGAGCACGCGCCGAGCGTGCGCCAGGACCCGCAGGCCGGTCCCCGTCGGGGTCACCTCGCGGGAAGTCCGCCGCAACAACCGTACGCCCAGGGCGCGTTCGAGCGAGGCCAGCGAGCGGGAGACGGCCGCCTGGGAGACGCCGAGGGCGATGGCGGCGTCGGTGAACGTGCCCTCGTCGACGATCGCGACGAGGCAGCGCAACTGCCTCAGCTCCACATCCATACGCCAAGCGTATAGATGGTGGCGCGAACGCATTTTGCGCAAAGATCGAACGGCCCCACGATCGGCGCATGCACACCCGCCCCGCACCCGCACCCGCCCCGGCGCCGACTCCCGCAGCCTCGTTCGAGAACCCGGAGCCGGCCAGGGGCCGTCTCGCCGGTGTGGCCACCATGATCGGCAGCGGTCTGTCCAACCAGACCGGCGCCGCGCTCGGCTCCCTCGCCTTCCCCGTCCTCGGCCCGGTCGGCGTCGTCGCCGTACGCCAGTACGTCGCCGCCCTCGTCCTGCTGGCCGTCGGCCGGCCGAGGCTGCGGACGTTCACCTGGCGGCAGTGGTGGCCGGTCACCCTGCTGGCCGTCGTGTTCGGCACCATGAACCTCTCGCTGTACTCCGCGATCGACCGCATCGGCCTGGGGCTGGCGGTGACCCTGGAGTTCCTCGGCCCGCTCACCATCGCCCTGGCGACCTCGCGCCGCCGCGTGGACGTGGGCTGTGCCGTGATCGCCGCGGTCGGCGTCGTCACCCTGATGCGCCCGCGGCCCTCGACCGACTACGCCGGGATGGCCCTGGGTCTGCTGGCCGCCGTCTGCTGGGCGTCGTACATCCTGCTCAACCGCACCGTCGGCCGGCGCATCCCCGGAGCGCAGGGCGCGGCGGCCGCGTCGTGTCTGTCCGCCCTGATGTTCCTGCCGATCGGCACGGTCGTCGCGCTCCGGCATCCGCCGACGGCCGGCGCCCTCGCCTGCGCGGTCGCCGCCGGTGTCCTCTCCTCGGCCGTGCCGTACCTCGCGGACTTGTTCACCCTGCGGCACGTCCCCGCCCGGGCCTTCGGACTGTTCATGAGCGTCAACCCGGTGCTCGCGGCCGTCGTCGGCCTGATCGGCCTGGGCCAGGACCTGGGCGCACCGGAGTGGGCCGGCATCGGCGCCATCGTGGCGGCCAACGCGCTGAGCATTCCCACGTCGCGGGACTGACGAGAAGCAATCGGGCCTGCGCTCCTGGGAGTTGGGCATCGGACCCAGGGATGAACTCTCGCCCACACAGTGAACGCACAGCGCACGTTCCTCCTCTTGCACGGCGTAACACCCCCCACCGGAAAGGGATACGCCGTGCGCAGACGTACGCGTATACGTACAACCCCCGCGGGCCAGGTGATCCTCGCCCTCACCGCGGCGGGCTCCGTGCTCGCCACTCCGCTCTCCCCCGCCTTCGCGGCACCGTCGCCCGCGGCCGCTGACCTCCGCGCGGACGTCGACCGCGACGGCCGTGTCGACGTCACCGGCGACACCGACACCGCCGGCGAGGACAGTTGGTCCGCCGGCCGCGGAGCGGTCTACCTGCCCAACATCGACGACGACACCAAGCGCTGCCCGGTCAAGGGCCCGGACGGCCGTCCACTGCCGGATGCCAGGCTGGCCGCCTGCAACGACGCCTCCGACAAGAAGGTCAACGGGCGGGGCGACGCCGCCGATCTCGCCCGGATCCGGTCCGTGCCGATGCCGGATGTGGCGTCCGGCGCGCAGGGCAGTGTGCAGGTGACGGCCGGCGCCAAGTACACCCGGGTCTTCCTCAAGCGCTCCGGCGCCTGGGTCCTCCTCACGCCCGACACCCGGTTGTCCGCGGCCGAGTTGCGCTCCGGCGCCGAGTTCGGCGTCGAGGCCACCGACATCATCCGGGACACCGCGAAGTGGGACGGCCGGGCGGTGATCCGGCTGACCGTGACGTCCGCCGAACGGACCACGTCCGACACGGTCACCCTGCGCGTCGCCCCGCTCCTGACCCACCACCATCTGCAGAACACCCAGCAGGTCATGGTCACCAAGGTGCCCGGCAACAGCCCCGCCGACCGGCCCTACCGGCAGTTCGTCACGAACCTGGAGAACGAGGTGCGGCGCGCGGGGATCACCAAGCCGCTCGTGACCTTCGACAAGTACGGCGACATCTGGGCGCAGGATTTCGTCGAGCCTGCCTACGTCAGCATGACCGGCCCCGACGGGCGGCGGCAGGGGATGCGTGTGATGCTGCGCTCGGCCCAGCCCGACCGCGAGGCCGGCCGGGAGCTGTTCGAGAAGGTGCGCGGCCGCGACACCGGCGTGGTGCAGGTCTCCGGCGTGCGCGATACGGAGGAGTGGACGCTCAACTCCATGGGGAACCTGGAGACCATTCCGCCCTACACGCACGGCGGGCGCTCCTTCCCGGCCGGCCGCATCATCATGGGCCACCGCAAGGACACGGGCTCCAGGCCGGCGCAGGCGATGCGCACCCTGCTGAAGTCCCAGGGCCTGCAGGACCCGCTCCTGCTGGACACCTCGTGGCTGGGCGTCGGCCATGTCGACGAGTTCGTGCAGTTCCTGCCCGCGGACACCCCGCGCGGCTGGCGGATCGGGGTCGCCGACCCGCAGGCCGGACTGAAGCTGCTGCGCGACGCGCAGCGTGACGGCCACGGCCGCACCAAGATGTTCTCGGTTCCGGGCCTGGGGAACCAGCCGGCGCCGAGGGAGACCATCGAACAGGCCCTCGCCTCCCGGCACTTCGTGGCCGACAACACCATGGCGGCCCAGCGCATCAAGGCCAATCTCGACATCCTCAAGCGCGAGACCGGCGTCACCGACGACGAGATCGTGCGCGTGCCGGCCCTGTACACCCGGGAGGCCGAGATGTCCGCGGGCGACGGACAGGACGTGCCAGTGCCGCGTCTGACCCGCATGGGCGCGGACCCGTCGCTCGTCGACTCACTCGGCAAGTACGGCCAGCAGAAGTGGCTCGACGAGAAGCGCAGCGGCTCTGCCGCCCGGGCCGCCGTCCCGACCAGCGCCTACGTCCCCGGCGCCGTCAACGGCATCCTGCTCGCCCGCGACCGCTACCTCGCCCCGCGCCAGTGGGGTCCCGTCATCGGCGGCAAGGACATCTTCACGCAGGCCGTCACGGCGGCGTACGCACGAGCGGGTCTGAAGGTGTCGTACATCGACGACTGGTACACCTACCACCTCGGCATGGGCGAGGTGCACTGCGGTACCAACACCCTGCGTGACGCCTCCGCGGCGTGGTGGAAGTCGAACTGACGGCTGTGTGGTCCGTGCCCAGCTGCCCGGGCGCGGACCACTCGTACGGCGTCACGAAAGTGACGGTACGGCGAAGGATTCGGTCTGCTCCCGAGGGTCTGCGCGGAAGATCTGTGCGGGTGTACCGGGTTCGTTTACGCTGTCGCTCGCTCGAAGGGTTGGAGGCCTGGACCGGGTGGCCGGGCGGGAAGACGTGGTCGGCAGACCAGCGAGGGGTGACTGGGAGCGTGTCCCGACCGGACCGTGGTCGACCGTCGGTTCCACTCGTCGGTGCGGGGCGGCAACCTGGATGGCCGACAGCTCCGCCGCCGCACGGCCCGCTGGGGCCCGCAGACCCTGTCGAGGCCGGTCCGTACCGGCTGGAGGCCGTTCTGGGTGCGGGCGGGATGGGCCGCGTCTACCTCGGGCGTACGCCGGCCGGCAGCGCGGTCGCGGTCAAGGTCGTACACCGCGCATACGCGAGCGACGCGTCGTTCCGTCAGCGCTTCGCACAGGAGGTGGCCGCGGCCCGGCGAGTCCAGGGTCTCTACACCGTGCCGGTCGTCGACGCGGATCTGCGGGCCGATGAGCCCTGGCTGGCCACGGCCTATGTGCCCGGGCCGTCCCTGCAGCACGCGGTCGCCGAACGGGGGCCGCTGCCGGCCGATGCGGCGCTGGCGCTGATCGCCAAAGTGGCCGAAGCGCTGCAGTCCATCCACGCCGCCGACGTGATCCACCGCGACCTGAAACCCTCCAACATCATCCTCACCGCGGAAGGGCCCAAGGTCATCGACTTCGGTATCGCCCGGGCCGCCGACGTCACCGCGGTGACCGCCACCGGGATGCGCACCGGGACGCCCGCCTACATGGCGCCCGAATACATCAGGGGGCAGAGCGTCACCGAAGCCGGTGACGTGTTCGCCCTCGGCGTCGTCGCCCACTTCGCCGCCACCGGACGCCTCGCCTTCGGCGGCGGCAACGACCACGGCGTGACCTACCGCATCCTGGAACAGGCTCCCGACCTCGACGGCTGCCCCGAGCCCCTCCGGGCCATCGCCGCCGGCTGCCTGGAGAAGGCCCCGGAGCGGCGGCCGACCCCCGCCGAGGTGGTCGAGCTGTGCCGCGGGATCGCCGAGCCGGCAGTCACCGACGCCGACACGCTCACCGCGGTGCCTCCGCCGGGGCGGCCCGGGCCCGCGACGCCCGGCCCACCCGTGGCACCGGGGTCGCCCATGGCACCGGGCTCACCCGGGGCCCCGGGCTCACCCGACGCCGCCACACGCGCTGCTCCGCCCCCGCCGGGCTCACCCGCCGCCGGCACGCCCGCGGCGCCCACTCCCGCCGCGCACGCCCCGACCCAGGTCGCCGCCCCCGACGACCCGGCCCATCCGCCGGGCTCAGACTCGCTGCCACACCCGCAGAGCCCGGAACCCCGTACCGACCCCACCCCGCGACTGCCCGTACTGATCGGCGGATTCGGGGTCGGGGTCATCGTCCTCGCCATCATCCTGATCGCCGTCTTCGTTCCCCCGTCCACCCCCGACCGCCGTGAACGTCCACTTCCCTATCCCGCGTTCCAGCCCACGGCCGCCCTCACCTCCCCGTCGCCGGAGGCCGAAGGCATCGCGTTCAGCCCGGACGGCAGGACACTCGCCACCGGCAGCCTCAACGGCAAGCTGCGGCTGTGGGATCTCGCCGGCCGCAAGCCACGTGTCACCCTCACCCAACGCGACGAGGTCGGCAATGTGTTCAAGATCCGCAGTGTGGCGTTCAGCCCCAATGGCAAACTCCTCGCCACCGGCCTCGATGGCGGCCCGGTGGGGGTGTGGGACGTGGCCCGGCGCCGGCAGATCCGCTTCCTCCACTTCGGCGGCGAAAGCGTGGCCTTCAGCCCGGACGGCAAGCTGCTCGCCTTCGGCGGTCAGGGCGGCGCGGTGTACCTGTGGGACACCGACAACCGCACGGACAAGCCGGCCGCCTACTACGACCACAAGACGAATGTCACGAGCGTGGCCTTCAGCCCGGACGGCCGGACGCTGGCCTCCGCGGGCGACGACTCCGGCAGCAACCTGACCCCGCATCACTCGGCGCTGCTGTGGAACGTGGCGGACCGCGATCCGGACCCGTACGGCCAGGACGGTCCACGCGCCACCCTCAGTCACACTCAAGGAGTCACGAGTGTGGCGTTCAGCCCGGACGGCAAGACCCTCGCCACCGGCAGCCTCGACGACAAGATCCGGCTGTGGGACGTGGCCGACGGACGCCAGAAGGCCACCCTCAGCGACAGCAACGTCACCTCGGTCGAGGACCTGGAGTTCAGCCCGGACGGCAAGACGCTCGCCACCACCGCCTACCGCGGAGTGCTGCTGTGGGACGTGGCCCGCCGCACACCACGCGCCATCCTGTCGACTCCCGCGGACGAGGACGAGGCCGCGATCGCAGACGTGGCCTTCAGCCCGGACGGCCGGCTCGTCGCGGGCAGCGACCGGGTGAACCGCACGGTGCAGCTCTGGAAGACCCCTTCATAGCGGGTGACACAGTTCCAGCCGGGACGAAGCCTTGCTGCTCTTCTTGTGTCATATCTAAAATATTTCTGCTGATTCTCGTGTTTGGCGAAATACCTTCGGTAAACGGCTATCGAGAGTAGGTGCCTGCATGACGGTTGCCGCTGTGTCGACGGTCCATCCGGACGAGGTGCACGAGAGACTCGCCCGTCATGTGCTGACCGACGGTTTCAAACTCGTGCTCGACCCGCTCGCCAGTCAGGGCTCGTGGATCGTCGACGCGCGCACCGGGGACAGGTTCCTCGACCTCTACTCGTTCTTCGCGTCCGCTCCGCTGGGGCTCAACGCCCCGGGCATCGTGGACGATCCGGAGTTCATGACCCTGCTTGCCCAGGTGGCGGCGAACAAGCCCGCCAACCCCGACGTCTACACCACGCACTACGCCGAGTTCGTCGAGACGTTCGCCCGGGTGCTGGGTGATCCGGCCCTGCCGAGACTCTTCTTCGTCGAGGGCGGGGCGCTCGCCGTCGAGAACGCGCTCAAGGCGGCGTTCGACTGGAAGAGCCGCCGCAACGAGGCCGCAGGCCGCTCACCCGAGCTCGGCACCAAGGTCCTCCACCTTCGGCGGGCGTTCCACGGCCGCAGCGGTTACACCCTCTCGCTGACCAACACCGAGCCGGGCAAGACGGCCCGCTTCCCGAAGTTCGACTGGCCGCGCATCGACGTACCCGCCGTGCGGTTCCCCCTCGAGCGCCACCTCGCCGAGGTCGAGGAGGCCGAACGGCGGGCCCTCGAGCAGGCGCGGCGGGCGTTCGAGGACAACCCGCACGACGTCGCCTGCTTCATCGCCGAGCCGATCCAGGGCGAGGGGGGTGACAACCACATGCGCCCGGAGTTCCTGCAGGCGATGCAGAGGCTCTGTCACGAATACGACGCCCTGTTCGTGCTCGACGAGGTGCAGACCGGGGTGGGGATCACCGGTACCGCCTGGGCCTACCAGCAACTCGGCCTGGAACCGGACATCGTCGCCTTCGCCAAGAAGGTCCAACTCGGGGGCATCATGGCCGGACGCCGGGTCGACCAGGTACCCGACAACGTCTTCCGGGTCTCCGGCCGGATCAACTCCACCTGGGGCGGTGGGCTGGTCGACATGGTCCGGGCGCGTCGCATCCTGGAGATCATCGAGCGGGATGATCTGGTGGCCCATGCCTCTTCCGTGGGAGCGTGGTTCCTGGCCGAACTACGTGATCTGGAAGGGCGGTGCGCATCGGTGGTGTCCAACTCGCGGGGGCGCGGACTGATGACCGCCGTCGATCTTCCCGACAGCGGCGTCCGCGACGAGGTGGTGCTGCGGTTGCGCACCGAGGAGCAGGTGATTGCATTGCCGTGCGGTGAGCGTTCGGTGCGCTTCCGCCCTGCCCTGTCCATCACCCAGGACGAGCTCGGAGTCGCCCTGCGGGCCCTCGACCGGGTCCTCGCCGGTCTGCACTGACCCGTACCGGCCGACCGACCCGTCCCAGCCGACAAGGAGCAAAGTCATGGCCCGTTCCGTCGCCTCGATCGTTGCCGGCCACCCCGTCGCCGGCGCTCCCGGCGGGACCCTTCAGCGCCCCAATCCCGGTCGTACCACCGAGCTGGTCACCGAGGTGTCGCTCGGGGACGCCTCGACGTTCGTCGCGGCCGCCGAGGCCGCGAAGGCGGCTCAGCGGTCCTGGGCCGACGTCCCCGCGCCGGTGCGCGGATCCGCGATCGGAAAGATCGGCCGGCTCGTCGAGGCGAACAAGGACCGGCTCGCCCGCATCGTGACCGAAGAGATCGGCAAGCCGTTCGCCGAGGCACTCGGCGAGGTCCAGGAGATCATCGACACCTGCGACTTCTTCCTGGGCGAGGGCCGTCGGCTGTACGGGCAGACGGTGCCCTCGGAGATGCCCGACAAGCAGCTGTTCACCTTCCGCAACCCCTTGGGCGCGGTCGCGGTGATCACCGCCGGGAACTTCCCCGTGGCCGTACCGGCCTGGTACCTCGTGCCGGCGCTGGTGACCGGCAACACCGTGCTGTGGAAGCCCGCCGAGTACGCCGCCGCGAGCGCCAGGGCCCTCTACGAGCTGTTCGTGCACGGGGGCGGCCTGCCCGACGGCGTACTCAATCTCGTACTCGCCGACGGGGAGCAGACGTACGCCGGTCTGGAGGCCTCCCTCGACGCCGGGCTGGTCGACAAGGTCGGCTTCACGGGCTCCACGCTCGTCGGCCGGAAGATCGGCGCCCTGTGCGGAAACCACCTGCAGACCCCGTGCCTGGAGCTGGGCGGCAAGAACCCCCAGGTGGTCACCCCGAGCGCGAACCTCGACCTGGCGGTCGAGGGGGCGCTGTTCTCCGGATTCGGCACCGCGGGGCAGCGCTGCACCTCCCTCGGGACGCTCTTCGTGCACGAGTCGGTGCACGAGGACTTCCTCGCCCGCTTCGACGCCGCGAGCCGCGCGGCCCGGGTCGGCGACGCGTTCGAGGACGTCCTCTACGGCCCGATGCTCGACGAGCGGTTCGCACAGCGCTACGAGACCTTCCTCGGCTGGATCAAGGACCACCACCGGACGTACGGCTCCGACGGCATCGGGCGGATCACGGCCGACAACCCGCGCAAGGGCTTCGTCGGGGACCCCGAGGCGGGCATGTTCTACCACCCGGTGATCGTCGACGGAGTGCGCCGCGACGACGACCTGTTCCTCACCGAGACCTTCGGTCCCATCGTCGGAGTGACCACCTACCGGGACTTCGACGAGGCCCTCGAACTGGCCAACCTCCACGGTTACGGGCTGTCCGCCGCGATCTACACCACCGACCCGCACGAGGTGTGGACGTTCCGGCGCGGCATTTCCGCGGGCATGGTCAGCGTCAACAACACCACCTCCGGAGCCGAGGCGCACCTTCCGTTCGGCGGCAACGGCAAGTCGGGCAACGGCTCTCGCCAGTCGGGGCAGTGGGTGCTCGACCAGTTCACCCGCTGGCAGTCGATGAACTGGGACCACTCCGGGCGCCTGCAGAAAGCACAGATGGACGTGGCCACGCTCGAGCCCGACCTGTCGTTCCGCCTGTGAGCGCCGTCGAGGACCTGGACCGGCACTTCCGCGAGGCAGTCGCCGGTCTCCGGTCCGCGGACGCGGCGGTCGAGCGGGCCGCCGGCGGGCTGGACACCCGTATCGCACAGGACCTGTTCGACGCCCAGCTGGAGAGCCGGCACGCCGACGCCGCCGCGCGCTGGATGCAGCAGCAGGGGCGTGGCTACTACACCATCGGATCGAGCGGGCACGAAGGCAACGCCGCGCTCGCCCTCGCTTTGCGCCCCACCGACCCGGCGTTGCTGCACTACCGGTCCGGCGCCTTCTACTGCGCCCGGGCCCGGCAGGCCGGCGGCATCGACGCGGTCAGGGACATGTTGCTGGGGGTGGCCGCCGCGGCCGACGAGCCGATCGCCGGCGGCCGGCACAAGGTGTACGGGCGCCGCGAACTGGCTGTCATCCCGCAGACGTCGACCATCGCCTCGCACCTTCCCCGAGCCGTCGGAGTGGCGTGGAGCATCGCCCGCGCCAACCGGCTCGGGGCCGAGTGCGCCTGGCCCGGCGACGCCATCGTCTGCTGTTCCTTCGGCGATGCCTCGGTCAACCACTCCACTGCGGCGGGCGCCGTGAACAGCGCCTGCCACGCTGCCTACCAGGGCTTGCCTATGCCAGTGCTGTTCGTCTGCGAGGACAACGGCCTGGGCATCAGCGTGCCGACACCGCACGACTGGGTGCGGCACGCCTACGGCAACCGGCCCGGCCTCGCCTACTTCGCCGCCGACGGCTGCGATCCGTCCGCCGCCTTCGACACCGCGTGCGAGGCGGTGGCCCACGTGCGCAAGAGCCGGCGACCGGCGTTCCTGCACCTGTCGATGGTGCGCTTTCTCGGCCATGCGGGCTCGGACGCCGAAGCCGCCTACCGGATGCCGTCCGAACTCGCCGCGGATCTGGAACGCGACCCGCTGCTGGCCACGGCCCGGCTGCTCACAGCGGCCGGCGTCCTCACCCCGCAGCAGGTCCTCGACCGGTACGACGAGGTGAGCGGACGGGTGTTCGCCGTGGCCAAGGAGGCCCTGGAGAGTGAGCCCCTGAGCACCGCCACGCAGATCGCCGCCCCCATCGCACCCCGCCGTCCCGACCTCGTGGCGGCCGCCGCACGCCGTACGAGCGAACCGCCCGCGGTGCCCGTGGGCGAGCCCGTCACCGTCGCCCAGGCCATCACCCACACCCTCGCCGACCTGCTCGGCAGCCACCCGGAGATGGTCGTCTTCGGCGAGGACGTCGGCCGCAAGGGCGGGGTCTACGGAGTGACCCGGGGACTGCAGCGGCGATTCGGTGCCGCCCGGGTCTTCGACACCCTTCTCGACGAACAGGCCATCCTCGGCCTCGCGCTGGGGCAGGGCTGTCCGGGCTGCTGCCGGTGGCGGAGATCCAATACCTCGCGTACCTGCACAACGCCGAGGACCAACTGCGCGGCGAAGCCGCCACGCTGCAGTTCTTCTCCCAGGGCCAGTACCGCAACCCCCTGGTGGTCCGCATCGCCGGCTACGGCTATCAGCGCGGCTTCGGCGGTCACTTCCACAATGACAACGCGCTGGGCGTCCTGCGTGACATTCCCGGACTGGTCGTCGCCTCCCCGTCCCGCCCCGACGACGCCGCCGCGATGCTGCGCACCTGCGTGGCGGCCGCAAAGGTGGACGGCACGGTCAGCGCCTTCCTCGAGCCGATCGCGCTCTACCACACGCGAGACCTCCACACGGACGGGGACAACGACTGGCTCGCCGCGTATCCGCCACCCGCCGAGCACGTACCCATCGGCCGGGCACGCACCTACGGCATGGGCGCGGACCTGACCCTCGTGACCTTCGGCAACGGCCTGCCCCTCTCGCTTCGAGCCGCACGCCGGCTGGAGCAGCAGGGCGTCGCGTGCCGGGTCGTCGACCTGCGCTGGCTGGCGCCGCTACCGGTCGACGACCTGCTGCGGGAGGCCCGGGCGACGGGACGCGTCCTCGTGGTCGACGAGACGCGCCGTACGGGAGGCGTGTCGGAGGGAGTCGTCACCGCCCTGGTCGACGCCGGATTCGTCGGCGCCGTCCGGCGGGTCGCAAGCGCGGACAGCTTCGTCCCGCTGGGGCAGGCGGCGCAGTTGGTGCTCGTGTCCGAGGCCGACGTCGAGCGGGCCGCCGATGAAGTGCTCTCAGCAGGCCGTCATCGTCAACGGTGACGGCTGGTCGGGCCCCAGTGGGCCCCGGGGACCTCGAGGCTCCCCGGGCCGGGCCGTGGCACGCCCAGGGGCACCCGCGCACGTGACCTTCGCTTGCGCAAGGTCGATACTGCCGACAACAGCGTTTTCGCCGACCCACCTCCGACCGCCACGATCAACTACTGACCCAACCCGCTCTGACCTGCAGAAACGCCGGTCGTGAGCCTATACGCCAGTCTCACCGGGAGGTACCCATGAAGATGCTGATCAACGTCGCGGAGACCGTGGTCGCCGACGCCCTGCGCGGGATGGCCGCGGCCCATCCCGAGCTGGTCGTCGATGTGGAGAGCCGGGTGATCGTACGGCGGGACGCTCCCGTGGACGGGAAGGTCGCCCTCATCTCCGGTGGCGGGTCGGGGCACGAGCCGCTGCACGGTGGATTCGTGGGTCCGGGGATGCTGTCGGCGGCCTGTCCGGGTGAGGTGTTCACGTCGCCGGTGCCCGACCAGATGGTGAAGGCGGCGGCCGCCGTGGACAGCGGGGCGGGTGTCCTGTTCATCGTGAAGAACTACACGGGGGACGTGCTCAACTTCGACATGGCCGCCGAACTCGCCGAGGACGAGGGCATCCAGGTCGCGAAGGTGCTCGTCAACGACGACGTGGCGGTCACCGACAGTCTCTACACGGCCGGGCGGCGCGGCACGGGCGCGACGCTGTTCGTGGAGAAGATCGCCGGTGCCGCGGCGGACGAGGGGCAGCCGCTGGAACGGGTGGAGGCGATCGGGCGTCAGGTCAATGAGAACTCCCGCACGTTCGGGGTCGCCCTGAGCGCCTGCACCACGCCCGCCAAGGGCAGCCCCACCTTCGATCTGCCGCCCGGCGAGCTGGAGTTGGGCATCGGCATCCATGGCGAGCCCGGCCGGGAGCGGCGGGCGATGATGACGTCGGGCGAGATCGCCGACTTCGCCGTGGGCGCGATCCTGGACGACATGACCCCACGCAATCCCGTCCTCGTCCTGGTCAACGGCATGGGCGGAACACCGCTGTTGGAGCTGTACGGCTTCAACGCCGAGGTGCAGCGGGTGCTCACCGAGCGCGGTGTCGCCGTCGCGCACACCCTCGTCGGCAACTACGTCACCTCGCTCGACATGGCCGGCGCCTCGGTCACCCTCTGCCAGGTCGACGAGGAACTGCTGCGGCTGTGGAACGCGCCGGTGAGGACACCGGGGCTGCGGTGGGGAATGTGATCCGCAGACCGACGCTCGCAAGGCACCCTTCACGCAAGGAGATCCAGTGCTCGACGCCGATTTCTTCCGCCGTTGGATGACGGCGACCGCAGCCGCCGTCGACCGTGAGGCGGAACGGCTCACCGCCCTCGACTCGCCCATCGGGGACGCCGACCACGGCAGCAATCTGCAACGGGGGTTCACCGCCGTCACGGCGGCGCTGGAGAAGGAGGCCCCGCAGACGCCAGGAGCGATCCTGACCCTCGCCGGGCGGCAGCTCATCTCGACGGTCGGCGGGGCGTCGGGGCCGCTGTACGGGACGTTGCTGCGCCGGACCGGCAAGGCCCTCGGGGACGCCGGCGAGGTGAGCGAGGACCAGTTCGCCCAGGCGCTGCGGGCGGGGGTGGACGCGGTCATGGCGCTCGGTGGTGCGGCGCCGGGCGACAAGACCATGATCGACGCGCTGGTGCCGGCGGTGGACGCGCTCGGGGACGGCTTCACCGCGGCGCGGGCCGCCGCCGAGGAGGGCGCTCTGGCGACGACGCCGTTGCAGGCCCGCAAGGGGCGGGCGAGCTATCTCGGCGAGCGCAGCATCGGGCACCAGGATCCCGGGGCCACGTCCTCGGCGCTGCTGATCGCGGGGTTGGCGGAGGCGAACGGTGAGTGACGGAACGGTGAGTGACGGAGCGGTGGGTGACGAGGAGAAGGGCGAGCGGGTCGTCGGCATCGTGCTGGTCTCGCACAGCGCGCAGGTGGCCGCCTCGGTGGCCGAGCTGGCGCAGGGCCTCGCGGGCGGCGGAACGGGCGTGCCGGTGGCCCCGGCGGGCGGCACCGAGGGCGGTGGCCTCGGCACCAGCGCCGAGCTGATCGCCGCGGCGGCGGCCGCCGTGGACCGCGGCGCCGGGGTCGCGGTCCTCACCGACCTGGGCAGCGCGGTCCTCACCGTGAAGGCCCTGCTCGCGGAGGGCGACGAACTCCCCGCCGACACACGCCTGGTGGACGCCCCGTTCGTCGAGGGCGCGGTGGCCGCGGTCGTGACGGCGTCCACCGGCGCCGACCTCGCGGCGGTGGAGGCGGCGGCCGCGGAGGCGTACGCGTACCGGAAGGTCTGAGGAGGACCGCCGGAGAGCAGGACCGCGGGGGGCAGGACCGCCGGGGGGCAGGACCGCGCCGGACTGCGGCAGCTGTCCACGGCAGCCACAGTCCGCCGACGCCCTCCCCGTCTCCGCGGCTGCCCCTACGCGAACCCTTCCGCCGCGATCGCCAGCGCCGAGCGCAGCGTCGCCATCAGCTCGGCCTGTGCCGTCGCCGGGTCGGGTTCGGGCTCGGGCTCGGTGGTGTGCCAGGCGTGGTGCTCGACCGCCGCGCGCAGCGCCGCGTTGAACATCGCCGCCTGGATCACCGGGCGCAGGTCGTCGGCGGGCAGTCCGGCGCGTTCGGCGAGGGCGCGGGCGAACGCCGGTTCTGCCTCGTCGTACGTCTGCAGCCAGATCGCGCGCAGGCCGGGCTCGGCACGGGTCAGCCGTACCAGCGCCCCCACGGTCGTGCGGTCGGGGACGGACAGCAGGCGCTCCTCGACCGCGAACTCCCGGTCCATGATCTCCTCCAGAGCCTCACCGGGGCGCCACTGCCGCAGGCACCCGGCGATCAGGTCGATGCCGGCCGAGAACAGCGGCCGTACGCAGCTCTCCTTGCTCGGGAAGTAGCGCCACACCGTCCGCGCGGAGACGCCGACCGCCGCTCCGATCTGCTCGCCGCTGGTGGCCGCCACGCCCTGGGTGACGAACAGGTCCACCGCCGCCCGCGCGATCTCCAGCCGGATCTCGGCCTTGCGCTCCTCGGTCAGGGGCGGTCGTCCCGTGGGCCGTCCCGTGCCTCCGCTGGCTGCGGTCATTTGTCTCCTCCGGCCGGCACTGATCGCTCTTCCCGAATTCTCCCCGAAGACTTTATGTCACTCAGAGACATTAAGTCGGGTGGTGAGGTCTCGGACTCACGGATGGAGCACTTCATGAGCAGCGGACTGGACGGGCGCAGCGTCATCGTCACCGGAGCGGGCTCGGGCATCGGACGCGCTGCCGCGCTGGCCTTCGCCAGGGAGGGCGCCCGGGTCGTGGTGGCGGATCTGAACGCCGAGGGCGCGCAGGCCGTCGTCAAGGAGATCGACCAGGCGGGCGGCGCCGCGGTCGCCGTCGTCGGCGACCTGAGCGAGCAGGCCGTCGTCGACCAGGTGGTCGAGACCGCCGTCGGGCGCTTCGGCGGTGTGGACGTCCTGGTGAACAACGCGGGGATCATGGACCGGATGTCGGCCCTGGCGGACGTCACCGACGCCGAGTGGGAGCGGGTCATCCGGGTCAACCTCACCGCCCCGTTCCTGCTCACGCGGGCGGCTCTGCCGCACATGCTGGAGGCGGGCGGAGGCGCCATCGTGAACACGGCGTCCGAAGCCGGCCTGCGCGGCAGCGCCGCGGGTGCCGCCTACACCGCGTCGAAGCACGGCGTGGTGGGGCTGACGAAGTCGCTCGCGGTGATGTACCGCAAGCAGGGGATACGCGCGAACGCCATCGCCCCGGGCGGCACACAGACCGGCATCGTCGTGGACGCCGCGCAGGACGCCCACGGGCCGGCGACCCTCGGCCCGCACTTCGTCAACCTCGGCAAGCTGGCCCAGCCCGAGGAGCAGGCCGCCGCCATCGTGTTCCTCGCCTCGGACGCGGCGAGCAACATCAACGGCGTGATCCTGCCGGTGGACGACGGCTGGTCGGCGGTCTGACGCTTTGACACCACGTGCACGCGCGCGTGCAGGCATCACTCGTCGTATACGGATCGCCCTTCGGGCACAGCTTCCTCGGCGCGCACGACTTGCCCACCGCGCACGGGTTCCTCGCCGCGCACGACTTGCCCACCGCCCACGGGTTCCTCGCCGCGCACGATTGGCTCACCGTCCACGGATTCCTCGCCGCGCGCGCCTTGCGCACCTTGGACGACCTGCCCGCCGTGCACGAACTCCCTCGCCAGCCGCTGTCCGGTCGCCACGGCGGCCGCGCGGTCCTCGATGGGCGTCACCGGCTCGCCCTTGAAGACGATGTAGGTGACCCCGGAGGCCGTGCCGCCGCGGCGCGGGTCGGGCGGGATACCGAGGGCCTCGGCGGTGGCGTAAGACGCCTCGCCGATGATGTCGCGCGGGCCGACGTCGCCGACTACCGCGTACTGCACCCGGCCCCGGTACAGGACAGCCGCCACCGAACCCCCGCGGATGCCGTGATCACGATAGTTCCAGATGCCGCTCGGGGCGGGCACGACGATGTACGGGAGGCGTTCGGCACTCAGGTGGCGGCCGTCGGACTGCTGGAAGGCCGTCGTCGCGGAGAAGTACGGATCCGTACGGCCGTTGCAGCGGTCGGTGGGCTGCCCATCGCAGTCGATGTCCATGTCCGCCTTCCAGAACACCGCACCGGGTGCCCCGCAGACCGGGATCCTCGCGGGCGCGCCCTTGTCGGTGCGGTAGCGCCCGTGGGAGACGGATGTGCAGTCGCGCACCTTGGCCAGCAGGTCAGCGGCGCCGATGTCGGGCTCGCGCCGGGTCGTGGGCTCTTCCTGCGCGGCGGGCGGGGGTGTGGGCAGCGTCGTCGGAGCGAGCAGGGCGGCACTTGCCGCCGCCAGCGTCATCGACCGGACACGCACTGTGCGAACCCCTCTCCTCGGGGAGGTGACGAGCACTCAGCCCGAAGCAGTGTCAGAAGCATTGTCAATAGGGCACTCAGTCAATCTGATGCCGTTCGGATCATGCTGCCATCAGAGGGGCCCGTACGGCTCGCACCCGGGCGACACGCGACCGTCTTCGAGCTTCGGGCAGGGGCCGGGGGCCCGAGTCCGCGACGGGACCCCGACCCCCGGCCACCCGTATCCCGGCGCGGGATCAGCGACGACAGCAACCCGTGCCGACGGCATGAACTCCCCGACGCACGTGGGGAGTTGCCGTGAGGAGCTTCAGCATACGTAACGCTCCCGGTGTGCCACCAACGACCGCCCTCTTGATGTGATCGCGTCAGCGGCGCCATATTGGTCCGGACCATTGCCGCGAGGCCGCCCCCGGGAGGCAGAGTCGTGCGACGCGTTCTCGTACTCATGTCCGCCCTCTGTACGGCGTTCGCGCTGCTCTCCTCCTGCGCCTGGAGCGAGGCGGGCGAGGACGGCGGCCCGCTGCCCGCGGCGCCCACGGGTGTCACGGCCGCCGCGGGGAGTGCGACGAGCGTGCACGTCATGTGGAACGCTGTCTCGGCGGACCGTGGCATCGACCACTACGAGGTGTATCGGGGCCCCACCAAGGTCAAGGAAGTGCCGGGCTCCGCCCACATGGTGGACGTCACCATGCTCAAGCCGTCCACCATGTATGCCTTCACCGTGCGGGCCCGCGACACCGACGGGCGGCTCGGCCCGCCGAGCAAGGAGGTCCGGGCGACGACTCCCGGGGCCGTGGCTGCCGACCACTCGGCCCCGACCCGCCCGGGGAAGGTCCAGGGACGGGCGGTCGCCAGCCGGGCGGTCGAGCTGGCGTGGTCGCGGGCGACGGACGACCGGGACGTGGTGTCGTACGACATCCATCAGGGCGAAACAAAGATCCACAGTGTGGGCGGGAACCAGACCGCGACCGTGGTCACCGGGCTTCGGCCCGGCACACGCTATTCCTTCACGATCCGGGCCCGGGACGCGGCCGGCAATCTCTCGCCCGCCACCGCGGCGGTCCGTGTCACCACGCCCGGCACCGACGACGGGCGCGGCACCGCGCCGACCGCCTTCCGGGCCACGACCCATCGCGAGGAGGGGGCGTACTACCTCGACCTGAGCTGGGTGCCGCCGCGGACGGACGGCGTGGTCGCGGAGTACGAGGTGCGGCTCGACGGACGTACGGCCACCTCGCTGGTGTACGGCGGGAGCGCGCCGCGCGAGCGGGCCACGTACAGCTTCTATCTGGGGCCGGAGAAGGGAGTCGCTCACCGCGTGCGCATCCGGGGGAGGCTACCGGACGGCACCTGGGGCGGTTTCTCGGCGGAGCGGACGGTGACGACCGGCGCGCAGGGCTGACTTCCCCTCCGGCGTCCCCCGGATGCAGCAGCCCGTCACCTGTCCGGGCGCGGCCCGCATGCGGTCCGTCCCCGGGGCGCGTTGGCTGCCCCTGAGGCAGCACGGGCGTTCCCGATCCTCGGCGGCGCCAGGGATGTACCGCCGACCGTGCCGCCGGAGGGCAGTTCATATGCGCAACTCATCGCAACTCCTCCGCTCGGGCCTGACCGTGGCAGCCGCCTCCGTTCTTCCCCTCGTCGTGGCCGCCGTTCCGGCCGCCGCGGTCTCGGGGATCTCCGTGAGCACGACCGGGTCCACGGTCTCCGTCACGACCAGCGCGTGCAGCCAACCGGTCAACGGCAGCTTCGGCACCGCCTCGCTGCTGAACAGCAGGCAGTCGAACTTCGCCCAGGGGCGCCAGGTCTCCCTGTCCGGGACGGCCGCACTGCAGTCGGCCGCCTGGTCGGGCGTGAGCGCGGGCACGTACACCGTCATCGTCGTGTGCGCCAACGGCACGACGGCGGGCACGCAGTCGGTCGTCGTCTCGGGTCCCACCCCCACCCGCACGATCTCCGCCACCGCCTCGCCGTCGCGCGGGGTCATGGGCGGCATGGGCGGGGGCGCGAAGGACTACGGCACGCTGACGCTGGTCGGCGGCGGGGCCCTGGTGGGCGCGGGAGCCCTCGCCACCGCCTGGTACCTGCGCCGCAAGTCGAAGCCGTACCGGCTCTGACGCGGCGCCTCGAGCCCTGACGGGTCTCGGGCCCCATCGGTTCACGCCGTGTCGTGACCCGGCAGCTCAGCGAACTCCTCCAGGGCGCGGGTGAGCCAGTGGGTCCAGAAGGTCTCCAGGTCGATCCCCGCGCGCAGCACCAGGTGCCGCAGCCGGTCCTGCGAACTGTCCTTGCCGGGCGGGAAGTCCCGCTTCTCGATCTCCTCGTACTCGGCCAACTGCCGTCGGTGCAGGTCGAGATGGCGCCGCAGGTCGGCCTCGATGCCCTCGGTGCCCACGACGGCCGCGGCGCGCATGCGCAGCAGCAGGGTGTCGCGGTGCGGCCTCGGGTCCTGGGACGCGGCGGTCCAGCGGGCCAGTTCGGCGCGGCCCGCGGGCAGGACCTCGTAGCTCTTCTTCTGCCCGCGGGCCGGCTGTTCGCTCGGCAGCGTGCGGATGAAGCCCTCGGTCTCCAGTTTTCCCAGCTCGCGATAGATCTGCTGATGCGTCGCCGACCAGAAGTAGCCGATCGACTTGTCGAACCGGCGGGTCAGCTCCAGCCCCGAGGACGGCTTTTCGAGCAGGGCGGTGAGGATCGCGTGCGGGAGTGACATGGGCTCATCCTAGGGACGCGCTCGGCCGCCCCTACAGGCTCGCCGCCAGCTCCGTGCCCTGCTTGATGGCCCGCTTGGCGTCCAGTTCGGCGGCCACGTCGGCGCCGCCGATGAGGTGCACGCCGCGGCCCGCGGCGAGCAGTTCCTCGTACAGGTCGCGGCGCGGCTCCTGCCCGGTGCACAGCACGATCGTGTCGACCTCGAGGACCGTGCTCTCCTCACCGACGGTGATGTGCAGTCCGGCGTCGTCGATCCGGTCGTAGCGCACGCCCGGGACCATGGTGACGCCCCGGTGCTTGAGCTCGGTGCGGTGGATCCAGCCGGTGGTCTTGCCGAGGCCGGCGCCGACCTTGCTGGTCTTGCGCTGCAGCAGGTGCACGGTGCGCGGCGGGGCGGGCCGCTCGGGGGCGGCGAGACCGCCCGGTGCGGTGTAGTCCATGTCGACGCCCCAGTGGCGGAAGTACGTCTGAGGGTCCTCGCTCGCCTTGTCGCCGCCGTCGGTGAGGAACTCGGCGACGTCGAAGCCGATGCCGCCCGCGCCGAGGACGGCGACGCGGTCGCCGACAGGGGCGCCGTCGCGCAGGACGTCGAGGTAGCCGACGACGCTCGGGTGGTCGACGCCGGGGATGTCGGGGGTGCGCGGGGTGACGCCGGTGGCGACCACGACCTCGTCGTACGCGGCGAGGTCCTCGGCCGACACCCAGGTGTTCAGCCGTACGTCGACGCCCTGCCAGTCGAGCTGGTGGCGGAAGTAGCGCAGCGTCTCGTCGAACTCCTGCTTGCCCGGCACCTTGCGGGCGACGTTGAGCTGGCCGCCGATCTCGCTCGCGGCGTCGAACAGCGTGACGTCATGGCCGCGTTCGGCCGCGCTCACGGCACAGGCGAGCCCGGCGGGTCCCGCGCCGACCACCGCGACCCGCTTGCGCAGCCGGGTCGGGGAGAGCACCAACTCGGTCTCGTGGCAGGCGCGCGGGTTGACCAGACAGGAGGTGATCTTGCCGCTGAAGGTGTGGTCGAGGCAGGCCTGGTTGCAGCCGATGCAGGTGTTGATGGCCTCGGACTTCCCGGCGGCCGCCTTGGCGACGAAGTCCGGGTCGGCCAGCATCGGACGGGCCATCGACACCATGTCCGCGCAGCCGTCGGCGAGCAACTCCTCGGCCAGTTCCGGGGTGTTGATGCGGTTGGTGGTGACCAGCGGGACCGACACCTCGCCCATCAGCCTCTTGGTGACCCAGGTGTACGCGCCGCGCGGCACCGAGGTGGCGATGGTCGGGATGCGGGCCTCGTGCCAGCCGATGCCGGTGTTGATGATCGTCGCCCCGGCGGCTTCGACGGCCTTGGCGAGTGTGATCACCTCGTCGAGCGTGGAGCCGCCGGGGACGAGGTCCAGCATGGACAGCCGGTAGATGATGATGAAGTCGTCGCCGACGGCCTCGCGCACGCGCCGGACGATCTCGACCGGGAAGCGCATGCGGTTCTCGTACGCGCCGCCCCAGCGGTCGGTGCGCCGGTTGGTCTGCGCGGCGATGAACTCGTTGATCAGGTAGCCCTCGGAGCCCATGATCTCCACGCCGTCGTAGCCGGCCTGCCGGGCGAGACGGGCGGCGCGCGCGTAGTCGTCGATGGTCCGCTCGACGTCGGCGTCGGTGAGCTCGCGGGGCGGGAAGGGGCTGATCGGCGCCTGGAGCGGGCTCGGGGCGACGAGGTCCTGGTGGTAGGCGTACCGGCCGAAGTGCAGGATCTGCATCGCGATCCGGCCGCCCTCGCGGTGCACGGCCTCGGTGATGACCCGGTGCTCCTCGGCCTCCGCCTCGGTGGTGAGCTTGGCGCCGCCCTCGTACGGCCGGCCCTCGTCGTTGGGCGCTATGCCACCGGTGACGATGAGCCCCACTCCTCCGCGGGCACGCTCGGCGTAGAAGGCCGCCATGCGCTCGAAGCCGCGCTCGGCCTCCTCCAGGCCCACGTGCATGGAGCCCATGAGGACGCGGTTGGGCAGCGTGGTGAAGCCCAGGTCGAGCGGGCTCAGCAGGTGCGGGTAACGGCTCATCGGGGCCCTCCGTGCGCGGTGTCGTGCCTGAAGTAGTTGTAGAGGACCGCACAGCGTTTATGCAACTAGTTGCACAAGCGGGCAGGGGTGACCCGCACCACCGTCGGGCACAGTGCCCCCATGAGCCCCTACGCCGACGTCGTCGCCCTCGCCCAGCAGCTGATCCGCCGCCCGAGCCGCGCCGGCATCGACGACTACGGCCCCGTCCTCGCCGTCCTGGAGGACTGGCTCGCGGAGCGTGAGCTGCCGCATCGGCGGTTGTACGAGGAGCAGGGCGGGGTCGTCGGGCTGCTGGTGGAAGTCCCGGGCGGGCGGCCGGGCCCCTGGTGGGCGCTGGACGCCTGCGTGGACACCGCCCCGTACGGCGACGAGGGCGCCTGGTCGTTCCCGCCGGACTGCGGCGAGGTCGCGGGCGGCTGGCTGCGGGGCCGCGGAGCCGCCGACTCCAAGCTGGCCGCGGCGATGTTCTGCCACCTCGCGGCCGAGCTGCACGGCCGCTCCGACGCCCTGCGCGGCGGGCTCGCGGTGCTGCTCGACGTGGACGAGCACACGGGCGGTTTCGGCGGTGCCCGCGCCTACCTGGCCGACCCGGAGGCGGCCCGTCCGGCCGGGGTGATGATCGGCTACCCGGGGCTCGACGAGGTCGTGGTCGGCGGGCGCGGCCTGTGGCGGGCCACGGTCGCGGTGCACGCCGACTCCGGCCACTCCGGGTCCCGGCGTACGACGCCGGGTGCCGTCTCCCGCGCGGCCGAGCTCGTGCGTCTGCTGGACGCCGCCGCGCTTCCGCCCGCGGGCCCGGACTTCCCGCTCCCGCCGAAACTGACGGTGACCTCCTGCCACGGCGGCCAGGGTTTCTCCGTCGTTCCCGGCGTATGCGAGCTGGGCGTCGACATCCGGACCACGCCGGGCTTCGACGCCCACGCCGCCGAACGCCTGGTCCGCGAGGCGGTGACCGAGCTGGACACCCGGCTGCCCGCGCCACGGCCGACCCGGATCACGCCGGTGGCGTCCTGGCCGCCGTACCGCCTCGAAAAGGATCAGCAGCCCGCCGCCGCGCTACTCGACGCCGCCGCCGCGGAGGGGCCGACCGTCCGGGCGAAGACGGCGGGGCCGTCGAACATCGGCAACCTCCTCGCGGGCGAGGGCATCCCGGCCACGGCGGGCTTCGGGGTGCGGTACGAGGGGCTGCACGGCGTGGACGAGCGGGCCTGTCTCGCGGACCTGCCCGCCGTCCACGCCGTCTACCGGCGTGCCGTGTTCACTCTCCTGGGCCTGTGAGGAGCCATGCGCTCCTGGGCCTGTGCGGAGCCACGCGCGCGTGGCGTCACCGGCTCTCCAGCACCACGTGCAGCTCGCGTTCCTGGTCGCCCGACGCGGAGGAGAGATCGTGCACCGTGAACAGGGAGTCCAGCGTCGTACGGAGCCGTTCGATCGCCCAGTAGCCGCCCTGCGCGTCCGCCTCTACGGACGACGAGAGCCGGGCGGGCGGCGGGCACTCGTGCGCGTCCGTGACCTCGAACGTGCCGAGCCACACCATGGGGCGCGTCTCATGGAGCTGCTGCGGCACGTCCTCGGGGCCCCGGTCGGACTCGAAGCACGCGCACAGCGTGTCGAAGACGATCCGGGCATCTTCCTTGCTGCATCCGCTGATCTCGACGGAGACGGGTTCCTCGTGCAGTCGTTCACGGTCCATCGTGATCGCTCCTCTCGTGGCAACACCGCGGTGCCACGGGTTGCCCGCGGAACCGGACCCCAACCCCAAGAAAAGCACCACGGGCGGCGGAGCACTACCGGCGGAACCATCCCGTCCGCGCCTCAGCCTCGCGTGAACCGGTACGTCTTGCTGTCGGTCAGCACACAGAAGCCCGGCGAGAGGACGATCACACGCAGGGTGCCGGTACGGCGGTCGTAGTCGATGCCCTCCGTCTCGAACGCGCCGGAGCAGGAGCTGCGCAGCGGGAGCTGCCGCAGTGCCGTCACATGGCCGGTCACGTCGGAGGTGCCGGGCTCGGCCGAGAGGTCGATCTGGAGCAGCGGCTTGGTCATGCCGAAGAGGGTGCCCGCGGGGTCGTCGGAGGCGCACAGCAGCGTCTTCGCGCCGAGGAAGTCGCAGCCCTGGATGTCACGTACGGCGTGATCGAGCCGGATGCTGGACGTCCAGGGGAGGTTCGCCGACGGTGACGTGCCGGGGTTGACGCCCGGTGTCGGGTGGACCAGCAGCCGGGTCATGGTGCCCCACTCCCCCGAGACCATCCACTGGCCGCCGGGCGTGATGGCGACGAAGGAGTTGTTCAGCGCCTCCCCGGAGCCCAGCGTGTGGACGTACTCCGACCAGCTCCCGTCCGGCGCCTGCACCCGGAACATCTTCGCGGTGCCCGAGTCCGCCTGGTACGGCTCGATGTAGTAGCCGTTGTAGGAGGCGTCCGGGTCGCCCACGTGGTTCCAGCCGCGGCTGCTGACCGAGCCGGGGATGGTGCCGATGCCGGTGTAGCGGTTGGGGCTGTTCGCCGGGACCTCGACGGAGGTCAGACCCTGGCTCTCGGTCAGCGGGTCGGCGCGGTCGGAGCCCACCTCCGTCCAGATGTCGGCGGCCTGCGCGGGCGTCGCGGTGGAGAGCACGGCGGAGCAGGCGAGGGCGACAAGGCCGGTGAGAGCGGCGTGACAACGTTGCCGGGCACGCAGGGCCATGGGAGCGACTCCTTGGGGGGTGGGGTGCGTGTCGGCGGACAGTTTGGCGGCCCGATGTAGTCATGTACAGACCAATAGGCGAACGTGTGCTGTCGGGTCGGCCACAGTCACGCGGCCTCGTGACGGCTTCGGGGGACGTTCCTCGCCGTGTTGAGGGATGGTGGAGGTGAGCGACCGAGGGGGCCGGGAGACGGTTGAACGCGGTAGAACTAGGGGAGTCGGCACGGGGGAACGGCGTGCCGCGACAATGGGCGAAGGCGGTGCGTGGGATGTCTGCAGCCGAACGCCCCGTGCCCGAGGGCGACGAGCCGGTGCACGGGCCCGTGGGGCCGAGCGGTCTGCTCGACGTGCTCGGCGTGGCCTCGGTGGTGCTGGACGTCCAGGGGCGCATCGTGCTGTGGAGTCCCCAGGCCGAGGAGCTGTTCGGCTATCCCGCGCACGAGGCGCTGGGCCAGTACGCCGCCCGGATCATGGTCCACGAACAGCACCTGGACCTCGTCGTCAAGCTGTTCTCCGACGTCATGGAGACCGGTGAGGGCTGGGCCGGCGCCTTCCCCATCCGGCGCAAGGACGGCAGCACGCGACTGGTGGAGTTCCGCAACATGCGGCTGCTCGACGACGAGGGGGACGTCTACGCGCTGGGCCTGTGCGCCGACCAGACGACGGTCCGGCGGCTGGAGCGGGACGTGGCGCTGTCGACGCGGACGATCGCTCAGGCCCCGGTCGGCCTGGCCGTCCTGAACACCGACCTGCGGTACGTCTCGGTCAACGAGGCGCTGGCGCAACTCAACGGCATCCCCGCCGAGGACCACATCGGCCATACGCCGCGCGAGCTGCTGCCGGACATCGATGCCGACGCCATCGAGGCGGCGCTGCGTGAAGTACTGCGGACCGGTGATCCGCTCATCAACCAGCGCATCGTGGGCCGGACACCGGCCGATCCGCACCGGGAGCACTTCTGGTCGATCTCGCTCTACCGGCTGGAGGACACGGCGGGGACGGTGCTGGGCGTGGCCGGCATGGCCGTGGACATCACCGAGCAGCATCAGGCCGCCGTAGCGGCCGAGGAGGCACGCCGGCGCCTGGCTCTGATCGCCGACGCTTCCGCGCGGATCGGCACCACGCTGGACCTGGACCGCACGGCGTACGAGCTGGCCGACGTCGCCGTGCCGGAGCTCGCCGACGTGGCGGCCGTGGATCTGCTGGAAGCCGTGGTGGAGGGCAGACGCAGCAGCCTCGGGCCCACCGAACCGGCGGTGATCCGCGCCCTGGCCGTCCGGGCCGGCCATGTCACGGAGGCCCTGAGCGCCGCCGACCCGCCCGGGCAGGTCGCCCGCTACGGCCCGGAGCGCCTGGTCACCGAGTGCGTGCGCACGGCCAACCCGGTCATGGTGGCGCACGTCGAGGACAAGGACCTGCTGCGTATCGCCCGCTCCCCCGAGGCCGCCGTGCAGCTGGGCCGCGCGGGCGTGCACTCCTATCTGGCGGTGCCGCTGATCGCGCGCGGCGAGGTGCTCGGCGCCCTCGACCTGAAGCGCACCCGCAATCCGCTGCCGTTCAGCGAGGACGATCTGCTGCTCGCCCGTGAACTGGCCGCCCGCGCGGCCGTGCAGATCGACAACGCCCGCTGGTACCAGAACGCCCGTGACACCGCCCTCACCCTGCAGCGCAGCCTGCTGCCCAGCCATCCCGCGGTGACCGGCGGCCTGGAGGTCGCCTCCCGCTACCAGCCCGCGGGCGCCAGCGCCGAGGTCGGCGGGGACTGGTTCGACGTGATTCCGCTGGAGGGCGGCAAGACCGCGCTCGTCGTGGGCGACGTGATGGGCAGCGGCATCGACGCCGCCACGACGATGGGCCGGCTGCGCACCGCGACCCACACGCTGGCCTCCCTCGACCTCGAACCGACCCGGCTCCTGGAGCACCTCGACAAGATCACCGAGGGTCTCGACCACTCGATCGCCACCTGCGTCTACGCCGTCCACGACCCGCACCTGCGGCAGTGCCGGATCGCCAACGCCGGGCATCTGCCACCCGCCCGCGTCCGTCCCGGCCACCCGCCGGAGTTCCTCGAACTGCCCACGGGCGCACCGCTGGGCGTGGGCGGCGTCGCCTTCTCGACGACGACCGTCGACCTGGAGCCCGGCGACCAGCTGGTCTTCTACACGGACGGCCTCGTCGAGACCCGGCAGCACCCGCTCGACGAGCGCCTCGACGCTCTTCTGGAGCTCCTCGACGATCCCCACCGCCCCTTGGAGGAATGCTGCGACCTCCTCCTGCGCACCCTGCACCGGCCGGACAACTCCGACGACGTGGCGCTGCTCATCGCCCGCGTACTGACGCCGAGTTGACGGGTACAGCGCCGACGCGCGGGCTGTGCGGCGGGCGCCCGTTTTTCACAGCTCCTGATTACTTGGGTGTTCACAGCTCCTGATTACTTGGTCCTTACCGTCCGCAACCCACAATCACAGCAAGGCATGGCATGGGGATGCCGGGTGCCGTGACCGAGGGGAGCGAGCGGTGACACACGATCCGGATCAGCGACACAACGCCGGCCCTGAGCCGGCCGGCACGGAGTTCGACGTCCTCACCGGACCGGGCGGTCCGCAGCGCGAACCCGCCCGGGGTGCGGCTCTGCGCGGGCTGTGGCAGCGGCAGTCCGTCCGGGCCCGGGCGGTGACCGCGGCGGCCACGGTCGCCGTCCTCGCCCTCGGCGGCACGGTCGCCTACGCGGCGACGTCCTCGGGGTCGGGCGACGGGGCCACGCCCGCGGCCTCCGGGTCGGCGTCGGCGTCACCGGGCCCCGACGACCCCGGCGGCCGGCACCGCCACGGTATGGGGTTCGGCCTGGGCGGGGGCGGCGTGCACGGCGAGGCGACGGTCAAGGACCCCGACACCGACGAGTGGATCGTACGGACCTGGCAGCGCGGCACCGTCGAGAAGGTCGACGGCGACCAGGTCACCGTCAAGAGCGAGGACGGCGCCGAGTGGACGTGGACCGTCGGCTCGGACACCACCGTCCACCACGACGGGGAGCAGAGCTCCGGCACCGGCGACCTCAAGAAGGGCGAGACCGTCTTCCTGGTCGGCACCCGGTCCGACGACGACACCCGGACGGCCTCCCGCGTGCTCTCGGGCACGTGGGAGGACCGGAAGAAGGATGAGGACGGGAAGAAGGACCGGGGGCCGGACGACTGGCGGGGCAAGGTCCCCGGACCTCGCCACTGGGACTGGCGGGCGCCCGACCCCTCGGAGAGTCCTTCGAAGAGCGGCGCGGCGGCCTGATCAGACCTGATCAAGTCTGATCAGGCCTGGTTTCAAGGCTGGTTGAGGCCGACGACGACGTTCGCGTACAGCTCCTCGGAGACGACCAGACGCGCCGACAGCCCACTGCGGGTGAAGGCCTCCAGGGCCGTCGGCGCCTGGCGTTCGCTCGTCTCGACCAGCAGACAGCCGCCGGATGCCAGCCATCGGGGCGCCTCGGCGGCGACCCGGCGCAGGATGTCCAGCCCGTCCGGACCGCCGTCCAGCGCGACGCGCGGCTCGTGGTCGCGTGCCTCCGCGGGCAGGAGGCCGACTTCTCCGGTGGGTACGTACGGCACGTTCGCGGCGAGGATGCCGACGCGGCCGCGCACGCTGTCGGGCAGTGCCTCGAACAGGTCGCCCGTGTGCACCTGACCGTCGAAGGGCGCCACATTACGGCGGGCGCAGCGCACCGCGACCGGGTCGATGTCGGCGGCGTGCAGCTCGACCCGGCCGAGCGCGGCGGCCAGCGCCGCGCCGACGGCGCCCGAGCCGCAGCACAGGTCCACGACGACGGACGCGTCCGGACAGTGGGCGAGGGCCTGTTCGACCAGGAACTCGGTACGGCGGCGGGGCACGAAGACGCCGGGTTCCACGGCGATGCGCAGCCCGCGGAACTCGGCCCAGCCCAGGACGAGTTCGAGAGGCAGGCCGGTGACGCGGCGGTCCACCATGGCGGCCAGCTCGTCCGGGGTGCGGGCGGCGGCCAGGATCAACCGGGCCTCGTCCTCGGCGAAGACACAGCCGGCGGTGCGCAGTGCGATCACGACGGCGTCGCGTGAGAGCGGCGAGGGGGAAGAGGGCGAAGGCGAGGAAGAAGACAGAGGGGGCATGGAGGCCGAGAGCCTTTCGGAAGCCGAAGGGTGCTCCCGCGGTCGCGCCTACTGGCGGTGGTCCGCGCCGATGCGAGGTGAGAGCACCCGACCTGACACAGCGGTAATGGGTCTCACCTCCCGGGCTCCGTGACACCGGGACTGTCCCGGCCGGACGGCTACCCTACCCCAACGATCACTAGGGCTTCCGGCCACGTACGGTTGAATGAACAGGTACTGATCACGCTCGACCCGCGGGCCGTCGCCTACGGCGGCCTGGAGGCATCTCCCGCATGAACGTCACCCGAGGCTTCACCGGACGCCCACGCGTCCAGAACGCCGCACTGCCGCCCGGCCAGTACGACGCGGGCGACGACTGGCCCGTCCTCTCCGCCGAAGTCACGCCCGAGCTGACGCCCGCCGAGTGGTCCTTCCGCATCGACGGTCTCGTCGAGGAGCCGCGCACCTGGAGCTGGGAGGAAGCGCATGAGCTGCCGGCGTCGGTGTACCAGGGCGACATCCACTGCGTGACGAGCTGGTCGAAGTTCGGCGTGCGGTTCGGGGGCGTGTCGCTGGACGCCTTCCTCAATGTGGTCCGGCCCCATGTGTCCGCCACACATGCGGTCGCCTATGCGCACACCGGATACACCACGAACCTGCCGCTCGCCGACCTGACCGGCGGGCGGGCCTGGATCGCCTGGGACTACGACGGTGAGCCGCTCGCTCCCGAGCACGGTGGCCCGGCACGGCTGCTGGTGCCGCACCTGTACTTCTGGAAGAGCGCCAAGTGGATCGCGGGCCTGAGGATCCTCGACCACGACGAGCCGGGGTTCTGGGAGCAGAACGGCTACCACGCCCGCGGCAACCCCTGGGAGGAGCAGCGGTACTCCGGTGACTGAGGCAAGCGCACTGACCGAAACGACCGGGACGACCGGGACGACTCCGGGTTTCACTCCCCCGACCCGCTTCGCCGTGCCCGGCCGGATCGCTGTCGGCAATCGGACCGCCGCGGCGTGGCAGACCGCCACGATCACCGAGATCCGCCGCGAGACCCCGTACGCCGCGACCTTCCGGCTCGCGGTGCCCGCCTGGGCGGGCCATCTGCCCGGCCAGCACCTGATGCTGCGGCTGACCGCCGAGGACGGCTATGTGGCCCAGCGCCACTACTCGATCGCGTCCGCGCCGGACGACTCCGGGCACATCGAGCTGACCCTCGACCACGTCGAGGACGGTGAGGTGTCCGGCTGGTTCCATACGGTCGCCGAGCCCGGTGACACGGTCGAGGTCCGCGGCCCGCTCAGCGGCTTCTTCGCCTGGCCCGGGAACCGGCCCGCGCTGCTGGTCGGCGCCGGATCCGGGGTCGTACCGCTGATGTCGATGGTGCGGCACCACCGGGCGCGGGGGCTGGACGTGCCGCTGCGGCTGCTGGTGTCGGCACGCAGCCCCGAGGAGCTGATCTACGCGCGGGAGTACGGCGCGGAGACGACGCCCGTGTTCACGCGGAGCGCGCCGGAAGGTGTGCCGGTGGGACGTATGGCCGCCGCACATGTGGAACCCCTCCTGGCCGAGCAGCCTCCTGGTGGGTGGGAGGCCTATGTGTGCGGCTCCAACGGATTCGCGGAGCATGCCTCGCGGCTGCTCGTGGCGGCAGGTCAGCCCGTGGACCGCATCCGGATCGAGCGCTTCGGCTGATCTGCGGCAGGTCGCGACGGCGTGCGGGAGCCACGGGGCATGCGGAAGCCACGTGGCATCCGTAAGCCGCGTGGCGTGCGGGAGGCGCGTGGTGTGCGTCCGTCCAGGTCCGTCGTTGACGATGCCGCGGAGATCGTCAGGCACGACGTGCCGTGTACGGGGTACCTGGACGGCATGCGAAGCCGGGTGCTTGGCTGGCGCTGGCGGCGCAGTCCGCTGCGGCGCCGGTCGGATGTGGTCGAGGCGTGGACGGTGGTGGCCGTGATCGCGCTGCTGTTCGTCGGCGCTCCGCTGGCCGGGGTGGTCGCGGCCTGGTGGGCCCACGACGACGCCCGGAGCACGGTGCGGGAGCAGCGCGCCGAGCGCCGTCACGTCCGGGCAGAGGTCACCGGAAGGGGCTCCGCCCCGCTGCCGACGGCGCAGGGCGGCCGGCAGCTGCCCGCCAAGGCGACGGTCCGGTGGACGGAGCCGGCGGACGGGCCGCGTACGGCCACGGCACGTGTGCCGCCCGGGACCCGGACCGGCGACATGGTCGACGTGTGGCTCGACTCCCAGGGCCGGAGCGTCGCCCCTCCTGCCGACAGCATGGCGGTCTGGCACCAGACCGTGACCATCGGCGTCTGCGCCACGGCCGGCGCGGGCGGCCTGGTCCTCCTCGGCCACACCGTCGTACGTAATGCCGCGATGCGTCGCCGCCTGGCGGAATGGGAACAGGAGTGGGCACGGACGGAGCCGGAGTGGACGGGCCGCCGGGCGTGACCTGTGGCCGGCCGCGCTGCCGACCACGACGGTCAGGGAGTCCGGTCCGCCGGTGCCAGGCGGCCGAGCAGTGCGTCGAGTCCCGCGGACAGGCCTTCCGGTCCGCCGGACTCGGCGAGGGCCGGGGCGGTCTCACGCAGCACGGGCAGCTCCTGGGACGGCATGCGGTGCAGGCCCAGGCGGAACGCGGGGTCCGATTCCTCGGGGTTGTCCACCATGGCCCTCAGTTCCACGGACACATAACCGAGGACCCAAGCGGTGTAGGCGCGGAACACGGCGGCGGCACTTGCGTCGTCGAACCCGGCCTTCCGGAGCAGGAGGAGGATCCGCTCGTGATCCCGGAGGACCGCGAGCGGCCGACGGGCGAGCGGAACGGCCATCATGCGGGTCGAGAGCAGCGGCACCACCTGGGGGTGGGCCAGGCACACGTCGTACAGGGCACGCGCGATCCGTTGGAGTTCGGCACGCCACGGGAACGCCCCGCTGTCGGTGGGCGGCTGTGCGCCCGCGTCGGAGCCACCGGCGAGTCGCTCTTCCAGTTCCAGGTACAGGGCCTCGACAAGGCCGTCCAGCAGGGAGTCCTTGCCGGCCGCGTACCGATAGAGCGCCATCGCCTCGACGCCGAGCTCGGCCCCCAGCCGGCGCATGCTCAGGGCGGAGAGGCCTTCCCGGTCGACCAGTTCCAGGGCGGCGGCCAGCACGCGCTCACGGCTGAGCCTGCCGTAGCGACCGCGGTCACTGGCGCGACGCGCGGGCCTGTCTCCTGATCCACCGGCCATTCCGTGCCTCCTTGCCCCGCGACCGTGCGGCCCGTCCGAGGCGACAGCATGCATATACGGCGTAAACATACCCGCCTTGCTCCACCCCTTGACGCTGCGCCGCTTTCCGGAGACGATGTTTACAACGTAAATATACGAGGCACACAACCTGCGGATCATGAGTGCTCCCATTGAGGACTATGCCCTCATCAGCGACCTGGAGACCGCCGCCATGGTCGGCAAGGACGGTTCCGTCGACTGGCTGTGCCTCCCCCGCTTCGACTCGCCGGCGTGTCTGGCCTCGCTGCTGGGCACGGAGGACAACGGCTTCTGGCGGGTCTCCCCCGTCACCCGCGGGTCGTGCACACGGCGGGCCTACCAGCCGGAGACATTGGTCCTGGGCACATGGTGGGAGACCGCGACGGGGACCGTGCGGGTCACCGACTTCATGCCGCCCCGCGCCCAACTGCCGTGTGTTGTCCGGGTGATCGAGGGACTCTCCGGCGTCGTAGCCATGCGCAGCGAGCTGCGGCTGCGCTTCCACCAGGGTCGGGTCGTGCCCTGGATCCGGGCCGTCGACCAGTGCGCGGTGGCGGTCGCCGGCCCGGACGCCGTCTGGCTGGACACCGACGGGCCCGTGCGGGCACTCGACCGCGAGGACTCCACGGTGTACGACTTCACCGTCCCGGCCGGACGGCGACTGGCCCTGACACTGGTGTGGTCGCCCTCCCACCTGCCCGAGACGCCCGCGCCGCTGTCGTTTCCGGCCGAGACCCTCCTGAAGGAGACCAGTGACTACTGGCGGCGCTGGAGCACCCAGTGCCGCTACGAGGGGCCGTGGCGGGACGCTGTCGTGCGCTCCCTGATCACGCTGAAGGCACTCACGTACGCCCCTACGGGCGGCATCGTCGCCGCGCCGACCACATCGCTGCCCGGCTGCATCGGCGGGGAGCGCAACTGGGACTACCGGTACTGCTGGCTGCGCGACTCCACTCTGGCCCTGTCCTGTCTGCTGCGCTGCGGCTACCGGGAGGAAGCGGCGGCCTGGGTGGACTGGCTGGTGCGGGCCATCGCCGGGAACCCCGCCGATCTGCAGACCGTCTACGGCGTGGGCGGTCAGCGACTGCTGCCGGAGACGGAGGCGCCCTGGCTGCCCGGCTACGAGGGCTCGCGGCCCGTCCGGTTCGGCAACTTCGCGATGAACCAGTTCCAGCTCGACGTCTACGGCGAGGTCCTGGACGCCCTCTGCCTGTCGCTGCGGGCCGGGATTCCCATGCCGGCCCATGTGTGGAGCCTGGTGGAGGCGTTGATGGGCTATCTGCAGCGCCACTGGCGGGACCCGGACCACGGGCTGTGGCAGGTGCGCGGGCCGGCACGGCAGTTCGTCCACTCCAAGGTCATGGCCTGGGTGGCCGCCGACCGCGCGGTGCAGATGGGCGAGCTGCTCGGCCGCAACGGCTCCTCGGGCGAATGGCGTGCCATGCGGGACGAGGTGCACCGCCAGGTGTGCCGGGAGGGCTGGGACGCGCGCCGGCGGACCTTCGTGCAGTCCTACGGCTCCCCGGCCCTGGACGCCTCGGCGCTGCTGATGCCCCGGCTCGGCTTCCTGCCGGCCTGGGACGAGCGAGTGCGCGGCACCGTCCGCGCGATGCGGGGGCTCGATCACGAGGGATTCGTACGGCGGTACGCCACGGACGGTGATGGCGGGCACCAGGCGGACGGCGTGCCCGGCTCGGAGGGCGCGTTCGTGTCGTGCTCCCTCTGGTACGCGGACGCCCTCGCCGCGACCGGCCACGCGGAACAGGCCCGGGACGCCTTCGAGCGCGTGCTGGCCATCCGCAACGACGTCGGCCTGCTCTCGGAACAGTGGGATCCGGAAACGGGGCGCCAACTGGGCAACGCACCCAAGGCGTTCAGCCACATCGCCCTGGTCGAGACGGCGTTCGGTCTCAGCGCCGCCCGCCTCGGGGCCTCGGGTCTCAGTGCTTCTGGGTCGGGCGTCGCGCGGCGCCCGCGTAACCATGCGGGTTGACCTGCTGGAACCGCCAGGCGTCCCGGCACACGTCGGCGAGGTCCCGCCTGGGCCGCCAGCCCCAGTCGAATGCCACGGCGCTCGCGTCGGCGACCAGTTCGGCCACGTCACCGGGGCGGCGGGGCACGATGTCGTACGGGATCGTCCGGCCGCTCGCCTCGGAGAACGCGGCGACCACCTCCAGGACCGAACGGCCCCGGCCGACCCCCAGGTTGTACACGCGCATGCCCGGGGCGTCGGCGAAGTGGTCGAGTGCGATGCGGTGCGCCTCGACCGCGTCCATGACATGCAGGTAGTCCCGGACGGCGGTGCCGTCGCCCGTGGGATAGTCCCCGCCGAACACGCGGAGCCGTTCCTGCCGGCCAATGGCCACCTGCGCGACATAGGGCATCAGATTGTCGGGGTCGCCGGCCGGGTCCTCGCCGAGCAGTCCGCTGGGGTGCGCGCCGACGGGGTTGAAGTACCGCAGACACAGCACCGCGTACTCGTGGCGGCGTAGGCAGACGTCGGCGAGTATCTGCTCGCCCAGCCACTTGGAGGCCGCGTACGGATTGGTGGGCTGGGCGGGGGTGTCCTCGTCGAGCGGTCCGCGGCCGGCGTCGCCGTAGATCGAGCAGGTGGAGGAGTAGACGAGCTGGTGCACTCCGTGGTCGTGCATGGACCGCAGCAGGGCGGTCAGGCCTCCGACGTTCGTGTCGTAGTACTCGACGGGCATCCGCGTCGAGGGCCCCACGGCCTTCAAGCCGGCGCAGTGCACGACGGCGTCCACCGCGTGCCGGTCGAACACGGCCGACAGGGCCCGCCGGTCGCGGATGTCCAGCTCGTAGACGGCGCCCACGAAGCGCCCGGCGATGCGTTCCACACGCGGGAGGACCTGCGGGGTGCTGTTGGAGTAGTCGTCGACGACGATCACCTCGTAGCCGTGATCGAGCAGTTCGACGCAGAGGTGGCTGCCGATGAACCCCGCACCCCCGGTGACGAGGATCGTCGACGGCGGGCCAGGAGGCCCGGTTCCGTTGCCGGGAGGTTTCTCCGGCACCGGCTTGCTGGGCGTCATGGCACGAGACTCCTGACTACCCCGACGCCGTACGTTTACGACGTACATATACGACTGTGACTCCAATATCCGCGGGCGTCAAGAGGGGCTCCCGAGCCGCCGTGGACCTTTACGGCCTGGCGGGTCCTCCGATCACCCGCGTACGGTGTGATCATCCGCACTCACTCTTCGCAAAGGCGGTCCCAGATGGCCCTGTTCGACCTTCCGCTCGACGAACTGCGCGAGTACCGCAGCAAGTCCGTCGAGCCCGAGGACTTCGACGCGTTCTGGTCCAAGACCCTCGGAGAGGCCCGCGAGCACGATCTGGACGCCCGCTTCGAACCGGTCGACACGGGGCTGTCCACGGTGCAGGTCTACGACGTGACGTTCGCCGGGTTCGGCGGTCACCCGGTGAAGGGCTGGCTGCGGCTGCCCGCCGGGGCCACGGAACCACTGCCGCTGATCGTGGAGTTCATCGGCTACGGCGGCGGGCGCGGCCTGCCGCACGAGAACCTGCTGTGGGCGTCCACGGGACGGGCGCACTTCATGATGGACACGCGCGGCCAGGGCAGCGCGTGGGGCGCCGGTGGCGGGACGCCCGACCCCGTGGGTGCCGCGCCGGCCTACCCCGGGTTCATGACCCGCGGCATCGACGCGCCCGAGCACTACTACTACCGCCGGGTCTTCACGGACGCGGTCCGTGCCGTGGAGGCCGCCCGCTCGCATCCCCTGACCGACGCCTCGCGCACGGTCGCGCTCGGTTCGAGCCAGGGCGGCGGCATCACGATCGCCGTGGGCGGCCTGGTGCCGGACCTGACGGCGATCGCGCCGGACGTGCCGTTCCTGTGCGACTACCCGCGGGCGGCGACGATCACGGACCGCCACCCGTACCGCGAGATCGGCCTCTACCTCAAGACCCACCGTGGCCGCACCGAGGACGTCCTGCGCACCCTGTCCTACTTCGACGGTGTCCACTTCGCGTCCCGCGGCCGGGCACCCGCCCTGTTCTCGGCGGCCCTGGAGGACCAGACCTGCCCGCCCTCCACCGTCTTCGCGGCCTTCAACGCCTGGGCCCACGACGAGAAGGCCATCGAGGTGTACGACTTCAACGACCACGAGGGCGGCGGCCCCTTCCACGAGGCGGCCAAGCTGGACTGGCTGCGCTCGCACGCCTGACAGGGCCCGTATGGAGACGCGTGAGGCCGCGGAGCGGTTCGTCCGGGTCTGGGAACGGGCCTGGGCCGAGCATGACGTGGAGGCGTTGCTGGAGCTGTACGCCGAGGACTGCGTCCACCGCTCGATGCCGTTCCGCGAGCCGCACCGGGGGCGCGCCGAGCTGGCCGAGTATCTGCGCTGGTCGTTCGCCGGCGAGCGGGTGACCGACGTCCGCTTCTCCGGGCCGGTCGTCGGCCAGGGTGGGGTCGCCGTGGCCGAGTTCCGGATCCTCGCCGAGGAAGACGGCGCGCCGTCCACGCTCGCCGGCTGCGTCTTCGTGCGTTTCGACGCGACGGGGCTGGCCGTCGAGACCCGTGACTACTGGGACACGGTCGCGGGGCACCGGGAGCCGGAAGGCATGCGGTTCTTCGTCTGAGTTCGGCCGGTCCGCCACCTTCCGCCCAGTCCGACCAGTCGGTACGTTCAGCGGAGCCCGGGTCGCAGTGTCGCGGCCCGGGTTTCCGGTGGACGACGAGGGGTGGGCCATGGCGGAGCACGAGACGCAGGTGCACGGGCATTGCGATCCGCGGTTCGCGGCGGTGCGGACCGCGTTCGAGACGAACTTCCGGGAGCGCGGCGAGCTGGGCGCCGCGGTCGCCGTCCGCGTCGACGGCCGGACGGTGGTGGATCTGTGGGGCGGGTGGGCCGACGCGGCGCGCAGCCGCCTCTGGGAGCGCGACACGCTGGTCAATGTGTGGTCGACGACGAAGGGGCCGACGGCGCTGTGCGCGCACATCCTCGCCGACCGGGGACTGCTCGACCTCGACGCGCCGGTGGCCCTGTACTGGCCGGAGTTCGCCGCCGCGGGCAAGGAGCAGATCCTCGTACGGCATCTGCTGTCGCACCGCGCCGGCCTGTCCGGGCTGCGGGAGCCGCACTCGCTTCAGCAGCTCTGCGACTGGGAGTTGACGACGCAGCGGCTCGCGGCGATGGAGCCGTGGTGGGCGCCGGGGACGGGGTCCGGGTATCACGCGTTCACGTACGGCTTCCTGGTCGGGGAGGTCGTGCGGCGGGTGTCGGGGCTGCTGCCGGGGGCGTTCCTGGAGCGGGAGGTGACCGGGCCGCTGGGGATCGACTTCGCGATCGGGCTGCCGGAGAAGGACTTCGGGCGAGTGGCCGAGCTGGTGCAGCCGCCGGTGGCGACGACCAGTGAACAGGCCGCCGTCTTCAGCCAGTTGGCGCCCGCGGCGCTGGCCGCGCTGGCCAACCCCGTCCTGGGTGCCGTGGAGGCCAACTCGCCGGAGTGGCGGGCCGCCGAGATCCCCGCCGCGAACGGTCACGGCACGGCGCGGGCGGTCGCCGCGCTGTACGGGATCTTCGCGGGCCGCGGGACCCAGGACGGCCATCGCGTCCTCTCCCCCGAGGCGGCCGAGCGGGTGCGCGAGGGACAGGGCCGCTGCCTCGATCTGGTGCTCGGCGCCGGGCTCGGCAGGGAGACGGAGATCGGCCTGGGCCTCTGGCTGAGCGGACCGAACGGCTCGTACGGGCCCAACCCGCGGGCTTTCGGACACGACGGCTACGGGGGCTCCTGCGGCCTGGCCGACCCGGAGGCGGGGGTGTCGCTGGGCTATGTGATGAACCGGATGGGCCCTCATATCGCCGATGACCCGCGGAAGATGGCACTGGTGGACGCCCTGTACAGCGCTCTGTGAGGGCCGGCCGATGCGGGCCGTTTCGGCCGAAGTGGCAGGCCGCTCTTCCCTGTTGGTTTAGACCAATGCTTGGATCTGGTGACGCAAGGAGCCCGCACGGCTACGACACGTCACCAACAGGAGGCGCGGCATGGCCCGCACCACCCCGCACGACCGCCCGCTCGCCGAAGACCAGCCGCTGTACTGGAGGATCGCCACCGAGCTGCTAGGCGAGCTGCGCGACGGGACCATTCCGCCCGGCGAACGACTGCCGGGGGAACGGCAGTTGGCGGAGCATTTCGGGGTCAGCAGGGAGACCGTACGGCAGGCGCTCGAGGTGCTGCGCCGCAGCGGTCTGGTCGCCACCGACCGGCGGGGCAGCCATGCCACGCTGCCCGGCCTGCCGGTGGAGACCCCGGCGTCCCTCACCTTCCCGGTCGGTGCCCGGGCCGCGAGTCCGGGCGCCGCGGACCGGGCCACGGTCACTTGGGAGACACCCCCACCGGAGCACGCCAAGGTCCTGGGGCTCGCCCCGCACCGGCCGACCCTGGTGCACCGCTACGAGTCCGCGGGCGCCGACGGACGCGGCCGGCGCACGGCCGTGACCTCCTTCTCCGCGGTGGCGCTGGCCGAGGTGGCGGAGCTGGGCCGCTATCGCGACCGCGCCGACGGCAGCGGGTCGGCCCAACTGCGGCGCGCCTACGACTGGATGCGCAAGGCGGGCCTCACCCTGCACCATCGGGACGCGATCACCCGGCTCCCGGGCGCGCCCTCGGTGCGGGTCACACGGCGCGTGCACGACCAGTACGCCCGCCCGCTGGAGGTAACTGACCTGGTCGTCGAGGTCCAACAGGACGCCTTGGTCTACGAGTTCACGCTGCCCGCGACGGTCTGAGCGCGTACACGGCCGTCCGCGAAGCGGATCCAGGCCGTGAGTTCGGCTCTGTCGCCGCCTGCGAGCGGGAGGTCCCCGGTGGCAGGGCGGATCTCCAACTGCCGGGCGAACGGCGAGAGTTCCTCGGGGAGCTCCAGGCGGCGGCAGCCCTGGTGGCCGGGTACGTCCGGGGCCAGATGCCACGCACTATCAGGATCACTGAGCCACCATAACCTCGTGAGTTTGAAAAACAAACTCTCCCAGGTGTTAGTAGTTGGAAGATCCAACTCTCTCAATCCAGGCGGCGTCGCGCCACCACCATCCGCACGCGTGGGCTTCCGTCGCGCCGCCGCCCGAACTCCGGGAGGGCCTGCAGCTCCACCCGGAAGCCGGCGCGTGCCAGTTCGCTCCGTACCTCGCCGAGCCGGAAGGCCCGGTAGTACATGACGAACGGCGGCCGCCACACGGCGTTGCGCACCCGCATCACCGCGTCGAAGCCGAGCAGCATCCAGTAGACGACGGACGTGGGACGCGGCGGGGCCACGACGGGGAAGGCGAAGCATCCGCCGGGCCGCAGGACGGAGTGGACCTGGGCGAACAGCCCCGGCAGCTCACGGGGCAGGAAGTGGCCGAACGCCCCGAAGCTCACCACGAGGTCGAAGGCGGGGGTGAACGGCAGGGCACGGGCGTCCGCGCGCACCCAGGCGACACGCGGCTGCCCCACCGGCACCCGCCGCCGGGCCACGTCGAGCATGCCTGCGCTGAAGTCCACGCCGGTGACGCTGCGCCGGCACACCTCGGCCAGCACCTCCGCACCCGCACCCGTCCCGCAGCACAGGTCGAGGCCGTCGTCGTACGGGCCCGTCCGTGCGAGTGCCGCCGTGACGGCGGAGAGCACCGAGTCCGGCGTGCGGAACGGCGTGTGGTCGAACTTCGGGGCGAGCAGGTCGTATCCGCGCTCGACCGACGACAGTGCCTGGACGGCGAGTTCGCGCAAGGTGGGGCCTTCGGGGCCGAACATCCGCGTCACCCCGCAGCCACGCGCTGCTTGAGGACGGCGAGAACGCGCTCGCACCAGCGCAGGTTCTCCTCCTCGAAGGAGATTCCGCCCAGCAGCGTCAGGTACGGCCCGATGCGGTCGGACTCGCGCAGGTACTCCTCCTCGGTCCGCCCGCCGAGAAGTCGGCCGCGGACGCGTTGGTAGCGGTCGAGTTTGCCGCGCGCCCACGTCATGCGCTCCTCGATCAGGGCGCGGGCGGCCTCGGGGTCCTCCATGGCCTGCAGCTTGATCAGAAGTTCGTCGCGGATGGCGGTCGGCCGCCGGGGCGGCTCGGCGGCGAAGGCGCGCAGGTCCTCCCGTCCGGCATCGGTGAGCGTGAACATCCGCTTGTTCGGCCGCCGTTCCTGCTGCACGAACCGGGCCTCGACGAGGCCGTCCTGCGCGAGGCGCTCCAGCTCCCGGTAGAGCTGCTGCGGGGTCGCGGGCCAGAAGTTGGCGAACGAGACGTCGAAGACCTTGGACAGCTCGTAGCCCGAGGCCTCGTCCTCCAGGAGGGCGGCGAGGACGGCGTACTTGAGGGACATATGGACACGTTAACAGCAGGTGATTATTCTCATCGACACCTACTCAACAAATTGACTATGAGGTGATCCGATGCGCGCGTTCCGCGAGGCGGTCGAGGCAGGCGACCCCGACGCCATGGAGGCCCTGCTGGCCGAGGACGTCGTCTTCACCAGCCCGGTCGTGTTCAAGCCGTACGCCGGCAAGGCGATCACGGCGGCCATCCTGCGCGGTGTCATGCGGGTCTTCGAGGACTTCCGCTATCTGCGCGAGATCAACGACCCGGGCGGCCGCGATCATGCGCTGGTCTTCACCGCGCGGGTGGGCGACCGGGAGATCACCGGATGCGACTTCCTGCGGGTGAACGAGGACGGCCTGATCGACGACTTCATGGTCATGGTCCGGCCGCTGTCCGGCGCCCAGGCCCTCGCTGAGGCCATGGGGGCGCAGTTCGACCAGATCCTGAAGGAGGCGGAGACCCGCTTGGCGTAACGGCCGCACCGGCCGACCGGTCAACGTCCGGCTCGACACACCGCGAGCCGTCGCCGGTCCCCCCACCTCGCCCTCGTCCCTCAACTCCGCGACCAGGGCGAGGCCCTGCTCCCCGCCGTAGGCCATGCCGACGGCCACGGTGCCGGTCCGGCGTTGCGGATCTTCCGCTTGGCACGCACCAGGCTCCCCCATAGCTCTGAACGGGCATGGGAAGTACTCCCATCGCCATGGTCGCCTCCCGCACGAGGAGGGCGCGGGCGATCTCCGGTGTGGTCAGTTTCGCGAACGCCCCAGACCAGCCGCACTTCCACCGAGCCGCCGGATGGGACGGGTCCGAATCGACACCTCCCTCCGGGCGGATGCCCGGAATAGAAGAAGGCCCGGGCACGTTGGCGTGTGGTACGGTGCCGTCAGCACTTGTGTACGCCCAGTCGTGGGCGCCGGTGCCAGTTCTCCTTCAGTTCGCCGGTCGACGCACCGGCTTCGCCTCATCACCTCGTGACCGGTGGCTCTGCCCTACCCGAGGTGCTGTTCCCGCCGCCCGAAGGCGCTCTGTCTGCCTTCCCACTGTCTGCGGCTCACCCCTTCCTTCCGCATGTCTCATGTCTTCCGTCCGTGAAAGGACCCACCACCATGACCGCCCCTACACTCGAAAACCCTCCTGTCCAGCAGCAGCTCGCCCGGACCGTCACCGGCGTCCTCGACATCGACGCGGGCGGCAAGGGCCACCTGCGCGCCATGAGCTGCCTGCCGTCGCCTTCCGATCTCCAGCTTCCGGCCGCGCTGATCCGCCGGCACGGCCTGCGCAAGGGCGACCTCGTCGAGGGCGTACTCGGCGACCGGCGCGCCCTCACCGAAGTCGCCCGCGTCAACGGGCGCGCCCCCGACAAGAACCGCCGCCGCTTCGGCGAGCTGACGCCGCTTCACCCGCGTGAGCGGATCCGCCTGGAGCACCCGGCGTCCGGCCTGACCGGGCGGGTCGCCGATCTGATCGCGCCGCTCGGCAAGGGGCAGCGTGGCCTGATCGTGGCCCCGCCCAAAACCGGCAAGACCGTCCTGCTCCAGCAGATCGCGGCGGCCGTAGCCGGCAACCACCCGGAGTGCCGCCTCATGGTCGTCCTGCTCGACGAGCGCCCGGAGGAGGTCACCGACATGCGGCGCTCGGTGCGGGGCGAGGTCTACGCCTCGACCTTCGACCAGGCGCCCAAGCAGCACATCGCGCTGGCCGAGCTCGTCATCGAGCGGGCCAAGCGGCACGTCGAGGCCGGCGAGGACGTCGTGATCCTCCTCGACTCCCTGACCCGGCTGTGCCGGGCGCACAACAACGCGGCCGCGTCCGGTGGCCGTACCCTCAGCGGCGGCGTGGACGCCGCGGCGCTGCACGGGCCCAAGCGGTTCTTCGGCGCCGCACGTCTGGCGGAGGAGGGCGGCTCGCTCACCATCCTCGCCACCGCGCTGGTCGAAACCGGCTCCCGGGCCGACGACTTCTACTTCGAGGAGCTCAAGAGCACCGGCAACATGGAGCTGCGCCTGAGCCGCGACCTCGCCTCTCGCCGCGTCTTCCCCGCCGTCGACATCACCCCGTCCGGCACCCGCCGCGAGGAACTCCTCCTGCCCCCGGCCGAGTTGACCGCCGTACGCGGCCTGCGCCGGGCCCTGCAGACCCGGGACGGCCAGTCCAACCTGGAGACGCTCCTGGACCGCATGCGCGAGACGCCCGACAACGCGACGTTCCTGCGGCGGATCCAGCCGACACTGCCGACCGACGGTGCGTGACCGAGAAGACCGAGGCCTCCCCAGCCCCGTTGCGGCCCCGGGTGCGGCATCCGGGTGCTCGCTGGTCGGTCTCGGCCCGGGCAGCGCGGTGTCCGCCGCAGGCGTTCCTACGTTGACGGTATGACTATCGGATTTCCCTCTCGGACCCTTGCGGCCGCCTGTGCGCTCTGCGCGGCCGGGCTGCTGACGCTCGCGCCCGCCGCCGCGTTCGCCCGCAGCGGGCACGATCCCGATGCGACGGGCGGATCCCGGGCGAAGACTCCGCGGCCGACGCTGCTGTACCGGCCCGGCACCCATGTGCGGCCGACCGGCGGTACGCCCCGACTGCCGCATGTCTCCGCGCTGTCGTGGCTGGTGGCCGACGCGGGGACCGGCGAGGTGCTCGCCGCGCACGACGCGCACCGGAAGCTGCCGCCCGCCAGCACCTTGAAGACGCTGTTCGCCCTCACCCTGCTGCCGGTGCTGCCCGTCGGCATCCGGCACCGGGTGCGCGAGGAGGAGCTGACGGGGATCGGGCCCGGGAGCAGTCTCGTGGGGGTCGCCGAGGGGCATACGTACCGCGTTGCCGATCTGTGGCGCGGGGTGTTCCTCAGCTCCGGCAACGACGCCGTGCGGGTGCTGGCCGCCCTGAACGGGGGTTGGCGCGCCACGGCCGCCCGTATGCAGGACAAGGCCCGTGCGCTGGGCGCCCTCGACACCAAGGTGGTGTCGCCGGACGGTTACGACACACCCGGCCAGGTCTCGTCGGCGTACGACCTGGCGGTGTTCGGCCGGGCGGGGCTGCGCAACGCGGACTTCGCGCGGTACTGCGGCACGGCCGAGGCCTGGTTCCCCGGCAGGAACGGCTGGTCGTACGAGATCCGGAACACCAATCGGTTGCTGACCGGCGCGGACGGCGTGGAGCCGTATCCGGGGCTGATCGGCATCAAGAACGGCTACACCAGCAAGGCGGGCAACACCCTCGTCGCCGCCGCCCGCCGGGGCGATCGCACCCTCGTCGTCACGGTGCTGAACCCTCGGGCGGGCGGCTCAGCCGTCTACGAGGAGGCCGGCGAGCTGCTCGACTGGGGGTTCGGCGCGGCCGGGCGGGTCGACCCGGTGGGGTCGCTCGACGCCTTGCGGGTCAAGCCGAGGCCGGGGCCCTCGACCGGGCCCGTGGCGGCGGAGGCGGCGCCGGAGGGCGGGGCGGCCGAGGTGGGCTGGGCGGAGGCCTGGGCGATCGCGGGCGCCGCCGGCATGGGGGCCGGTGCCACCTCACTGGTGCTGCGCGGCAAGGTCGTCGAGCGGTCGGAGGAGGACTGACCGACCGGCAGGCGGAGCAGCAGGCCGAGGGTGATCCAGGTGTACGTGTTGCTGCCCAGGAAGCCGTCCACGCCGGACGTGTCGTCGAACCACAGCCACACCACACTGGTGCACAGCACCGCGTACAGGGCGCCCGCGATCCGTGCGTGCCCGGCGCGGACGAGGACGGCGAAGGACGGCAGCAGCCACACCAGGTGGTGAACCCAGGTGATCGGGCTGACCAGACAGGCGGTCAGCCCGGTGAGCGCGAACGCCGCCGTCCAGTCCCCCGCCGCGGCCGCCCGCCGGGTACGCGCCACCCAGACGCCCAGGACCAGCAGGACCACCGCCGCCCACACCGCGCGGTCCGCCACGCCCAGCCGGGCCAGGATGCCCTGCAGCGACTGGTTGGAGACATAGTCGAGGCGGCCCACCCGGGTGGTGTCCCACATGGCGTGCGTCCAGTAGAAGCGGGAGGCGTCAGGGGCCACCCAGGCGGCCAGCGCCGTCCCTCCCGCGGCAACGGCCGTCGCCACGGCGGCGGTTCGCCATCGCCGGGCCACCAGCAGCAGGCCGATGAACGCGGCGGGCGTCAGCTTGATGGCGGCCGCGAGGCCGATGCCCACGCCCGCCCAGCGCTCCCGCCCCGTGGCCAGCAGCCGGCAGTCGAGGAGCACCAGCGCCAGCAGCAGGACGTTCACCTGGCCGAAGCTGAACGTGTCCCTGAGCGGTTCGAACAGGGCCAGCGCGCAGGCGGCGAGCGCGCAGCCGTACCAGCCGTGGCGCCGCCAGTCCCGTCCGGCCAGGACGCGCAGCACGAAGGCCAGTGCCGCCAGGTTGAGCAGCAGCGCCACGGCGATCGCGACGTGCAGATCGACCAGGGCCATGGGCAGCATGACGACGGCGGCGAACGGCGGGTAGGTGAAGCCGTACGTCGTGCCGGGCACTTGGTAGTCGTAGATGCGGCCGCCGTGGTGGATCCAGCTGTCGACGGTGCCGTAGTAGACGCGCAGGTCGAACCAGTCGCGCAGCAGCGGCACGGTCGCGGTGAAGACGGTCACGGCGGCGGCGAGAACGAGCACCAGGGCGAGCCGGGCGCGGTCGGTGCGCGGAAGTCTCATGCGGTGCGCTCCAAGGCGGGGGCCTGCGCCGCGAGATGCGCCTGCCACAGGACGACCACGGCGAGCGCGCCCCCGGACACGGCCAGCACCAGCTGGCTGACGTCCGCGGGGCCGCCGCTGGGCAGGACGGCGAGCGCGAGCACTCCGGTCAGGGCCGCCACCCGGTGCCGTACCGAGGTGCTGGGCGCGGCGGCGGCGATGAGGAACAGGCCCCACAGGGCGTACCAGGGGCGGATCGCCGGTCCGAAGGCGGCCACGGCCGCCAGGCTCAGGCCGAGGGCGTACACCGGGCGCGGGCGCCAGCGCCACCATATGAGGATCACGAGGACCGCCGTGAGGACGAGGCCGAGGACGTGCCACACCGGGACGGCCAGCGGCGCCAGATCGCTGCCGATCTCCTCCAGCAGCGAGGCGGTGGCACGGCCGAGCAGGCTGGTGAGCGCCCAGTTCTGCGGGGAGACCGGGGTGTCCAGGGCGCCTATCCAGCCGTAGCCCGTGCCCGCGACGGCCGTTGCGGCGACCGTGGTGGCGGCGGACGCGGCCACCGTGGTCAGCACGGCCTTGGCCGGGTGGTGGCCGGCCCGCATCTGCAGCAGCACGACCGCGGCGAGACCCAGCGCGGCGGGCGCCTTGACCAGGGCGGCGAGCGTGACGAGTACGGCGCCGGCCATGGGCCACCGGCCGAGCGCCGCGACCAGCCCGGCGCCGAGCAGGCCGAGCATGATCGCGTCGTTGTGGGCACCCGCGACCAGGTGCAGCAGCACGAGCGGATTGAGGGCGCCCAGCCACAACGCGGCGGCCGGGTCGGCTCCGCTGTGCCGGGCGAGGCGCGGCAGCGCGGCCGCCATCAGCGCCACGCCGAGCAGCGCTATCAGGCGCATGCCGAGGAGCCCGGCAGGGAGTTCGCCGCGGGTCAGGCCGGACAGTCCGGAGGCGACGCCGAGGAACACCGGGCCGTAGGGGGCAGCCGTGTGCCGCCACAGCGGGGCGACCTCGTCCGCGAGCGGGCCCCCGAGGTGGGAGGGCCCGTACGCGTACACGTCGATGTGGGCGTCGACCATGGCCCCTTGGGCCAGGTAGCTGTACACGTCCCGGCTGAACAGCGGCGGCGCGATCAGCAGCGGGGTGGCCCAGAGCGCCAGCACCAGCAGCAGGGCGCGCGGGGTGGGCGGGTCGGCGCTGCGCACGAGCCGGCCGAGCAGCAGCCAGGCCGCTATCAGCAGGACGACGCCGAAGTACACGCCGATCAGGCCCAGGGCTGCGTGTGCCGAGGACGGTGCCAGGAGTTCCCGGACCGGCAGCGCACCGGCCGTCTCACCGCCCAGGGCGAGGATGGCGGTGCCGGCCAGACCGAGTATCTGGCATCGGCGGAGATCGACGGGGAAAGCCATGGCCAACACTCGGTCAGGGTGTCAACGCCGAGTGGCCGTTAGTTGAAGGGGTTCCCTCCGGGGGGAAGCCGGGGTATGACGGGCCGGTGATCGATTGTGCTGGGCGTTGCAGGCTGCGACCCGTCTGCCTGGTGCGGCGATGTGCAGACCGCGCCCCTAGGGCGAGACCGCATCCCCCGTCGACTGGTTCCGTCAGAACACTGACAACCCGGTCAGCGTCGTAAAGCGGTCCAATGCGGCCACCCCCGCCACCGAATTGCCCCGCTCGTCCAGACCCGGACTCCAGACACACAACGTGCACCGCCCGGGTACCACCGCGATGATGCCGCCACCCACGCCGCTCTTGCCGGGCAGTCCCACCCGGTACGCGAAGTCGCCCGCCGCGTCATACGTCCCGCAGGTCAGCATCACCGCGTTGACCTGCTTGGCCTGGCTGAGGGTGAGCAGGCGGGTGCCGTCGGCGCGAACGCCGTGGCGGGCCAGGAAGGTGGTGGCCAGGGCGAGGTCGGCGCAGGACGCCATGATGGAGCACTGGCGGAAGTACTGGTCGAGCAGGGCCGGCACGGGGTTGTCGATGTTGCCGTACGACGCCATGAAGTGGGCGAGTGCGGCGTTTCGGTCGCCGTGCGCGGACTCGGAGGCGGCGACGTCCCGGTCGAAGTCCACGGTCGGGTTGCCGCTCTCGGCGCGGAGGAAGGCGAGGAGTTCGCCGGCCGCGTCGCCGGTACGGGTCTGGAGCCGGTCGGTGACGACGAGGGCGCCCGCGTTGATGAACGGGTTGCGCGGGATGCCGTTCTCGTACTCCAGCTGGATCAGGGAGTTGAAGGGGTTGCCGGAGGGCTCGCGGCCCACGTGCTCCCAGAGTTCGTCGGCCTCGCGGGCGAGGTCGAGCGCGAGGGTGAAGACCTTGGTGATGGACTGCGTGGAGAACGGTTCGCGCCAGTCCCCCACGCCGTACACCGAGCCGTCGAGTTCGGCGACGGCCATGCCGAAGCTGCGCGGGTCGCGGGCCGCGAGCGCCGGGATGTAGTCGGCGGGCCGGCCCCGGCCCGGTGTGCGCTCGACCTCGTCCAGGATGCGTTCGAGGACGGGCTGAAACTGCAAAGACATGATCATCATCATGCCGTACCGCGCCCTACGGGGCGTGTGCGGGACAGTCGGGCGACGAGTGGGCCGGGGACTTCCCGTGCGCTTCGGACGACGGCCAATCAGGGGTGAGTTGGTCATTGCACCGCGCGCTGACCGGCCTCTTCGCCGTCTCTGACGGCAGGGTGAACGCCGATGGACCCACACGAGTCGGATCCCGGTTCGTCCCAGCGGACAGGAGAGACGTTGCGCCAGCCAGACGAATGCACCCGAGCCTCCCGCCGGGCCCCGGCGATCAGGACCAGCGGCCGGATTGCCCGGCTGCGGTCCCATGCCGCGGTGGGCCTGTGTGTGACGGTGGTACTGCTGGCCGGGTGCGAGATGCCCACCCCGCACGTTCCCCTGAAGAACAATGCGCGGGGCGGACGGACCTTCTACGTCAGTCCCGACGGTGACGACAGCGACAACGGCCGTACCCCGCAGACCGCTTGGCGGACCCTCGAGCACGCCGACGCCACACGGTTCAAACCCGGTGACGAACTGCGTCTGAAGGGCGGTGCCCGGTTCACCGGCACACTGAGCATCGGGGACGGGGACGCCGGCGACCCCCGCAAGCCCGTGGTGATCGACTCGTACGGCAAGGGCCGCGCGACGATCGTGGCGGCCGGCTCGCGCGGCATCGAGGTGCACAACACCGGCGGCGTCACCGTGCGCGACCTGGTCCTCGTCGGCGATGGCGCCTCCTACCGCACGGAGGACGGAATCGCGTTCGTCAGCGATCTCCGGGACGGCCGCAAGCTGCCCTACGTACGGGTCTCGGGCGTCGACGTGTCGGGCTTCCGCAACGGCATCCGGCTGCACGGCAGCGCCTCGGCGTCGGGCTTCCGGGACGTGGTGATCAACGACTGCGCCCTGCACACCAACCAGGACGCGGGCCTGGTGACCGACGGCCCGTCCTTCGACGCCGACACGCCTGTGTACGCCCATGAGTCGGTGACTGTGCGGAAGGTCAGGGCGTACGAGAACGTGGGTGATCCCACGGCGTCCTCCCGCAACACCGGAAGCGGCATCGTCCTCGGCAGCGTCCGCCGCGCCACGGTGGAGCGGTCGGTGGCCCACAGCAACGGGCAGTACTCCGCGCCGAGGGCCGTCGAGGGCCCCGAGGGGATCTGGGCGTACGACGCGACCCGGGTGACGTTCCAGCGCAACGTCTCCTACCGCAACCACACCGGGTCCACGGTGGACGGCGGCGGGTTCGGCCTGGACAACAACGTGTCGCACTCGGTGATGCAGTACAACCTGTCGTACGAGAACGACGGGGCCGGTTTCCTCGCCTACTCCGCCTCGCCGAACGCCGCCCACACCGCGAACACGATCCGTTTCAACATCAGCCACAACGACAGCCGCAAACTCCAGGACTACGGCGGCATCGTGACGTTCGGCTCGCGGGTCACCGACCTCGCCATCTACCGGAACACGGTGCTGATCACCGCGAACGGCCCGGTGCGCGCGCCCGCGCTACGGCTGCAACCCAGCCTGGGCGGGGTCACCGTGCGCAACAACCTGTTCGTCACGAAGGGCTCCCCCCTGGTCGACGCCCAGGGATACCTCGACTCCACGGCCGTGCGTCTGCAGGGCAACGCCTACCACGGCACGGCCGGTTGGTCCCTGGTGTGGGGCGGGCGCTCCTACACCGATCTGGCCGCCTGGCGCCGAGACGCGGGGCAGGAGATGTTCGGGACCCGGGCCACGGGGACCACCTCCGACCCCTGTCTCACCCCGGCCCCCCTGCCCGCCGGCGCACCGTCGGTGTCCGGCGGCGGCCCCACGCGCGGCGCACTGGTGGCCCGGTGCGCCGGCGCGTCGTCCGATGCCTCCGTCGATCTGCGGGCCGCGGGCGTCGACCCGGGGCCGGTGGACTACTTCGGGGCGCGGCTGAGCGGGCTGCCGGCGGCGGGGGCGGCCGACTCGGGAGCGCCGCGCTGAGGGATCGTCACCCGCCGGGCGTCGCTCGTGCCGGGCTGCGGTACGGAGGCGGGGCGGCCGAGTGCACGCAGGTGCCAGCCGGCCGCCCGCCACAGCGCCGGGTCCAGGGCGTTGCGGGCGTCGAGGATCCGAGGTGCCCGGACCACGTCCGCGAGCGCTGCCGGATCGAGGTCCCGGTAGTGGCTCCACTCGGTCAGGTGCAGGACGACGTCGGCGTCCCGGCATGCCTCGGTCGCGTCGGCGCAGTAGGCGGGCCCGGGCAGCACGGCGCGGGCGTTGTCGAGACCCTTGGGGTCGTGGACGACGACATCGGCGCCGCGGTCGGCGATCTCGGCGGCCACGGCGAGGGCGGGCGAGTCGCGCACGTCGTCGCTGTCCGGTTTGAAGGTGGCTCCGAGTACGGCGACCCGCTGCCCGTCGAACGTTCCGCCGAGGAGCTGACAGGCGGCGTCGACGGTCCGCCGGCGCTGGCGGTGGTTGATCTCGTCGATCTGGCGCAGGAAGGACACCGCCTCCCCCACCTTCAGTTCCTCCGCGCGGGCGAGGAAGGCGCGGATGTCCTTGGGCAGGCAGCCGCCCCCGAAGCCCAGGCCGGCGGAGAGGAACCTGCGGCCGATCCGTGCGTCATGGCCCATGGCGTCGGCCAGGGTGACCACATCGGCGCCGGTGGCGTCGCAGACCTCGGCCATGGCGTTGATGAAGGAGATCTTTGTGGCCAGGAAGGAGTTGGCGGCGACCTTGACCAGTTCCGCGGTGGCGGGGTCGGTGCTGACGTAGGCGGTGCCCGCCGCGAGGATCGGCGCGTAGACCTCGCGCAGCACCCGGTCGGCCTCGGGTGAGGTGACGCCGACGACGAGCCGGTCGGGTCTGAAGGTGTCCTGGACGGCGAAACCCTCGCGGAGGAACTCCGGGTTCCACGCGATCTCGGCCTTCACGCCGGGGCGCAGGCGGACGGCCAGCCTGCGGGCGAGGGCGCGAGTGGTGCCGACCGGGACGGTCGACTTCCCGACGAGAAGGCTGTCCCGGGTGAGCAGGCCGGCCAGGGCGTCGACCACCGCCTCGACGTGCGTCAGGTCGGCGGCGAGGGAGTCGGCGCGCTGCGGGGTGCCGACGCACACGAAGTGGACGTCGGCGAAGTCGGCCGCCTCCTGGAGCGACGTGGTGAAACGGAGCCGGCCGCCGCGGTTGTTCCGGGTGAGGACCTCCGGCAGGCCGGGTTCGAAGAACGGGGCCTGTCCCTGCGCCAGCGCCGCGATCTTCGTGGTGTCGGTGTCGACGCCGAGGACGTCGTGGCCGATGTCCGCCATGCACGCGGCGTGCACGGCTCCTAGGTAGCCCGTACCGATGACGGTCAACCGCATGAGTTCTCCTGTCGTGGTACGCCGCCTCGGCGAGGTCAGCGTGGGTAGCCGTCCGGGTTGAGGGTCTGGAAGCGCCAGGCGTCGGCGCACATGGCCGCGAGGTCCCTGGTGGTGGTCCACCCCCAGGCCTCGGCCACCGCGCTCGCGTCGGCGACGAGCGCGGCGACGTCACCGGGCCGCCGGTCGACCACCTGGTGAGGGACCGGGCGGCCGCTCGCCTCGGTGAAGGCGGCGATCAGCTCCAGCACGGAGGTGCCCGCTCCGGTGCCGAGGTTGAACACCCGCAGCCCCGGGGAGTCGTCGAGGTGCCCGACCGCCACCCGGTGCCCCTCGGCGACGTCCATGACGTGGATGTAGTCCCGTACGCCGGTCCCGTCGGGCGTGGGGTAGTCGTCCCCGAAGACGCTCAGCCGCTCCCGCCGGCCCACGGCGACCTGGGCGACGTAGGGCATGAGGTTGTCGGGTACGCCGCACGGGTCCTCGCCGAGCAGTCCGCTCGGGTGGGCGCCGACCGGGTTGAAGTAGCGCAGCGCGAGCACCCGCATCTGCGGCAGGAGCTCACAGATGTCTTCGAGGACGCGCTCGCACATGAGCTTGGTCCGGGCGTAGGGGTTGGTGGGGGCCACCGGGCTGTGTTCGGTCAGGGGCAGCGTCCGGGCGTCGCCGTAGACCGAGCAGGAGGAGGAGAAGACCAGGCGGTGGACACCGTGCTCGTGCATCGCCGACAGCAGTGCGCAGGTGCCGCCGACGTTGGTGTCGTAGTACTCGACCGGCCGCTCGACGGACTCCCCCACCGCCTTGCGGGCGGCGAAGTGGATGACGCTGTCGATGCGGTGGGCGGCGAACACATGGCCGAGTGCCTCCCGGTCCCGTACGTCGACCAGGTGGGCGGCGGTGAGGGGGCGGCTCGCGGTCTTGGCGATGCGGTCGAGTACGTGCGGGGAGCTGTTGGCGTGGTTGTCCACGACGACGACTTCGTAACCGTGGTCGAGCAGTTCGACACAGGTGTGGCTGCCGATGAAGCCGGCGCCGCCGGTCACCAGAACCGTCTCGGGCACTGGGCACCTCATTTCGTCCAGCAGGGATCGTGGGAGGGGGCTCGGCTCCTGTGCCGCGGGCGGGGCGAACGGACCGTCGGCCGACCGTCGGTGACGATCCGTCAGTTAGTGAGGAAGCCGCGCAGGTAGGTCGGGAACAGCATCAGGGCCCAGGACAGCGGGAGCAGGGCGGCCAGTCCCGCGGCCAGCGGCAGTGCGGCGGTGCCCAGGGCCCGGTGGACGCCGACGCCCGCCGACCGGGCGGTCTCACGGATGTGGAGCACGCTGACCGCGAGCGTCACCAGTGCGTAAGCGGTGGAGCCGAGCAGGCACAGGAACACGTAGCCGATGGCCGGGCCGGTCAGCTGGCCGACCACGGCGGCTCCGGACAGGACGATCGTGATCAGCAGGTAGGGAAGCATCAGGCGCAACGGCAGGGGTTCCTGGCCGTTGCGGGACTTGGGGGTCACCTTGAAGACGACGTTCTTCCGGCGCATGCGTTGGACACAGGCGGCCAGGACCCCCCATGCCACATACGGCCAGCGGGTCAGGCCGAACAGCCAGCCCTCCCAGCTGAGCACCGGCGCGTCGACGGGACGCAGCAGGCCGCGGCGCCGCAGCAGCACGGTCAGCAGCACCAGGAAGAAGGACATGGCCCAGAAGTGCAGCAGGAAGGCGGCGTAGTTGACGTTGATCCACGGGATCCCGGTGACGGCGGCGATCGGGGGCAGCAGCAGGCCCGCCGTGGTGGTCAGCGCCAGCACCGGATAGTAGGAGAGCGCGAAGCCGAACCGGATCCTGAGCCGCCCGGGCAGGCGCCGCAGATGCCGGGGCAGCATGCCGAGCAGCATCACCACGAGGCTGCGCGACCACTGGAACTCCTGCGTCACCATGGCGGCGAAGGTGAGGGGGCCGTCGCCGTGCGCCTCGGCGTCGATGGCGAAGGCACCGTGCCAGCCCGCCGAGTTGAGCAGGAAGGTGGTGGAGAAGTCCTCGGCCAGTTCGGGCCCGAGCCCTCCGATGTCCCGCAGCGCGCGGGTGCGCACCGCGTAATGGGAGCCGATGCACAGCGGTCCCAGTCCGTCGGTGTGGCCGAGTTGCATGGGTCCGTGGAAGGTGGCTTCGCGGTGCAGTCGCCCGCGCGCCGCCCAAGACGCTCCTGCGTTGGCGTCGCACACGCTGGGGGCGGCGACATAGCCGACGGCCGGGTCGGCGAACGGACGGACGATCTCGCTCAGATAGTTCCGGTGGGGCACGTGGTCGACGTCGAGCTGGGCCACGACGTCGTACTCGCGGTATCCCCAGTGGTCGTAGAAGTGGGCCAGGTTGCCCTCCTTGCACCGCATGCGGCGGGGCCAGGTGTCCCGGTGGTACTCGGGGACGCCACGCCGGCAGGAGACGCCGACGCCGTTGGCCGTGCACCACGTCAGGATCGTGTCGTCCGGGTCCTCGTCGCAGAGCCAGACGTCGTACGGGTGCGGGAAGTCCTGGCGGAGCATGGAGGCGAGGGTGCGCCGGGCGACCGCCCACGGTTCCGACGGGGCGCGGGTGACGACGAAGGCCGTGCGCAGCGCCGGTACGGCGACGGTCGGCGCGAGCCTGCGCAGGCGCCACACCACGACGACGAAGTACAGCGGCAGCAGCGACAGGTAGAGCAGCAGTGCGCTGTTCACCGCGAACCCGGCCCAGCCGACGCGGTGCTCGGGCCGCAGCCACCACGTCCAGAACCAGACGAACGCGGCCGCCCAGCACAGCGCGAGGAGCGTGACCTTCAGCCGGTCCAGCGCCTTCAGGCGCGGAATCCAGACCTTGTGCCGGGGCTCCTGGGTGGTGCGTGGCCGGCCGAAGACCGGGCCGTCGACCGCCACGTCGACGACGTTGCCCGCGGACAGCGTCAGCAGATGGGCTCTGAGCGCCGCGTCAGGGTCCTCGTCCGTGGCGGGACCGACGAGGTTCTGGGGGGCCTGGGTCACGACGCGGCGGAGGTCGTCACGCCGAGCGGGCAGGGCTGCGCGGCGGCGACGCCGTCCTGCTGCCCGCCGCGGATCGCCGCGAGCGCGTGGGTGATGCCGTCGGGCCGGGAGGCGAACCATGCCACCGTGCGGCGCAGGCCCTCCTCGATGTCGACCTCGGGGCACCAGTCCAGTCGCTCCCGGGCCCGCGCGATCACCGGCCGGCGACGGGTGGGGTCGTCGACCGGCAGGGGGTGGAACTGGATCTCGGTCGTGGCTCCGGTCAGGCGCAGGACGAGTTCGGCGAGTTCCAGCACGGTCAGCTCGACCGGGTTGCCCAGGTTCACCGGACCGGCCTCGGCGCAGTCCAGCATCGCGACGATCCCGCGGATCAGGTCGTCGACGTAGCAGAAGCTACGGGTCTGTTTGCCGCCGCCGTACACCGTGAGCGGCTCCCCGGCGAGGGCCTGGACGATGAAGCTGGAGACGACCCGGCCGTCGTGCGGGCGCATGCGCGGACCGTAGGTGTTGAAGATCCGCACGATGCCGGTGTCCACGCCGTGGTGGGTCCGGTAGGCCTGGGTGAGAGCCTCGGAGAACCGCTTGGCCTCGTCGTAGACGCTGCGCGGTCCGATCGGGTTGACGTGCCCCCAGTACGTCTCGTCCTGGGGGTGCTCCTCGGGGTCGCCGTAGACCTCGCTCGTGGAGGCGAGGACGAAACGGGCGTCGTGGCGCTCGGCCAGGCACAGGGCGTTCTCCGTGCCCCGGCTGCCCGCGGCCAGTGTCTCCAGCGGACGTGCGAGATAGTCGGCGGGCGAGGCCGGAGAGGCCAGGTGGGCCACCGCGTCCACGGGGCCCGGCACTCGCACGGATCGACTCACATCACCCTGGACGAGGGTGAAGGCGGGGTCGTCGAGATAGGGGGCGATGTTCACCGCGTCGCCGGTGGAGAAGTCGTCGAGACACACCACCTCATCGCCGCGCCGCAGCAGCGCCTCGCACAGATGTGACCCGAGGAAACCCCCACCGCCTGTTACGGCCACACGCATGAATGCTCCCGGAGTTCTGCGAAGTCTTCCTTCACTCCGCCCGGCCGGACTTCATTGCCGGTGGCTGGGCAGGAGACGGCCTGGTCGTGGCCACAGAACGGAGCATACGAGCATTAATGAGATTTTCCGGATATATGAGAATGACGCTCCGCCGTTCGGCGGGTAGCCCCTACGGTCCGTCAAACTCTTTACCGCCCACGCCGCGTCACGCGAACCGGTATGTGCCGGGTCACCGACGCTTCATCCGTGGGTGTGACGGCGCCCGCGCCCGGCCGAGGCCACGGCACGCGGGCGCCGCTCGTCACAGCGCCTGCGACCCGCCGCTGCCCGCGAGGACCTCGGGCCGGAGCAGGTCGGCGAGGGTCTCGGCGGGCAACAGGCCCCTCTCCAGGACGAGTTCGGCCACGCCCCGGCCGCTGGCGAGGGCCTCCTTGGCGATGTCGGTGGCGGCCGTGTAGCCGATGTGCGGGTTGAGGGCGGTGACCAGGCCGATGGAGTTCTCCACGGTCCGGCGCAGCGCCTCGGTGTTGGCGGTGATGCCGTCCACGCAGCGCTCGGCGAGGGTCACACAAGCGGCCCGCAGGTGGGTGATCGACTCCGACAGGGAGTGCAGGATGATCGGCTCGAAGGCGTTGAGCTGGAGCTGTCCGGCCTCGGCCGCCATGGTGATGGCGACGTCGTTGCCGATCACCTCGAAGGCGACCTGGTTGACCACCTCGGGGATCACCGGGTTGACCTTGCCCGGCATGATCGACGAACCGGCCTGCACCGGCGGCAGATTGATCTCACCAAGACCCGCACGCGGCCCCGACGACAGCAGCCGCAGGTCGTTGCAGCTCTTGGACAGCTTGACGGCGATCCGCTTGAGCACGCCGGACATCTGCACGAACGCCCCGCAGTCCTGGGTCGCCTCGACCAGGTTGGCGGCCGTGACCAGCGGCAACCCCGTGATCTCGGAGAGGTGGCGGCGCGCCGACTCGGCATACCCGGCGGGTGCGTTGAGACCGGTACCGATCGCCGTGGCACCCAGGTTGATCTCATGGATCAACTCGACCGCCTCGGCAAGACGGGACCGGTCCTCGTCAATCATGACCGCATACGCCGAGAACTCTTGACCGAGCGTCATCGGCACCGCGTCCTGCAACTGTGTACGGCCCATCTTGAGCACGTCACGGAACTCGACGGCCTTACGGGCGAAGGCGTCCTGCAGGACAAACATCGCCTTGAGCAACCCGCGCACCGCGAACACCGTCGCAATCTTGACCGCGGTCGGATAGACGTCGTTGGTGGACTGGCCGAGGTTGACGTCCTCGTTGGGGTGCAGGTACCGGTACTGCCCCTTGGCGTGGCCCAGCAGCTCCAACGCCCGGTTGGCCACGACCTCGTTGGCGTTCATGTTCGTCGAGGTGCCGGCGCCGCCCTGGATGACGTCGACCACGAACTGGTCGTGCAGCTTGCCGCTACGGATCTCCCGGCAGGCCGCGACGATCGCGGCGGCCTTCTCCGGCGCCAGCAGCCCAAGCTCCTCGTTCGCGAGGGCCGCGGCCTCCTTGACGGCGGCGAGGGCATCGATGAGGTGCGGGTAGGCGGAGATCGGCGTCCCGCTGATGGGGAAGTTCTCCGTGGCGCGCAGGGTGTGGACACCCCAGTACGCCTCGGCGGGGACGTCACGGTCGCCGAGCAGATCGTGTTCGCTACGGGTGACGACGGTCATGAGGGAACGGTTCCTCTTTCGATGCAGGTGAGGGTGAGTGCCCTTTCAGGGGCGCGGGGAACTGCGCGACCAGCCACACACGGCCCGCAGTCGCGAGACGGGATATCCGGCACATGCCTAGGCGCATGCCGAAACAGCAACTGGCTCCAGCGAACGAACGGGCCGCACACACCCGACCTCCTGGCCACCCCCGAGAAGCGCCTCACCCTGGAACTCGGTGAGCAGCCCCGGATCCACCCCGGCCCTGCCCAGAGCCGCGGCGGCAACCGGCACCCGCGCCCGATTGGACCCGTCGGCGATCTTCACGGCGACGGCCCGGCCGTCGGGCAGCGCGGCAACCTGAACGCCTTCGAAACCGTCCTTGGCGAGCAGCCCCGGCACGGCCCGCATCAGCGCGGCCACATCCCGCCCGGCGCCGGACGCCATCTCCGCATGCTCCCGCATGGCGTCGGCGACCCTCGCCTCGGGCGTGCCGGGCGCCGCGGTGGTGATACGGGTGGCGGCGCGGGCGAGCCCGTGCAGGGAAACGGAGAACAACGGCGCCCCGCACCCGTCGACGGTCACCCGCGCGATCCGCTGCCCGGTGAGGTCCTCGACAATCTCGGCGATGGCCTGCTGGAGCGGGTGCCCGGGGTGGAGGTAGTCGTCCAGGGACCAGCCGTTGAGCGCGCAGGTGTACAGCATGGCGGCATGCTTGCCGGAGCAGTTCTGGGCGAGCCGGGAGGGCAGGCGGCCCTCCCGGACCCAGGTGTCCCGGACGACGGGGTCGTACGGCATGTCCGGGACGTTGCGCAGATGGTCCTCGGTGAGCCCAGCGAGTTCGAGGATCCGCCGGGTACCGGCGAGGTGGCGTTCCTCGCCGGAGTGGCTCGCCGCGGTGAGCGAGAGCAGCTCGCCGTCGAGCGGGAGCCCTGCCCGGGCCATGGCGACGGCCTGGACGGGCTTGAGCGCGGAGCGCGGGTAGAAGGCGGCCTCGATGTCACCGAGCTGGAACTGGACCTCGCCGTCGGCGCCGAGGACGACGACGGAGCCGTAGTGGATGCCTTCGATCATTCCGCCGCGTATGAGGTGGGCGACGGGGGCGTGCAGGGGTTCGCGGACAAGGGGTGCGTCCGCTATGGAACTGCTGTACATCACTGCCTGGTTGTCGTGGGTCGATGAGGGGTCGTCGACCGACACGGATCTCACGCGTCGGCCTTGGTGGAGGTGCGCGCGGCACGAGCACGGATGCCGTACCAGCCCGCGACCAGCGCTGCGACGATCAGCGGCAGGCACAGCACGGTGGTGCGGCCGGCGCCTCCGTCGGCGTACATGAGGACCAGGACGGAGGCGAGGAAGGCCAGCGTCACGAGTTCGGTCCAGGGGGAGCCCGGCAGCCGGTAGCCGGGGCGGGTGAGCTCGCCCTTCTGGGTCTTCTGCCAGAAGAGCAGGTGACAGAGCATGATCATGCCCCAGGTGGCGAGGATGCCGATCGCCGCGAAGTTCAGCACGATCTCGAATGCCTCTGCGGGGACTACGAAGTTCAGGCCGACGCCGAGGACGCAGAAGCCGCTGGTGAGCAGGATGCCGCCGTACGGGACCTTGCTGCGGCTCATCACCGAGGTGAACTTCGGGGCGGAGCCGGACATCGCCATGGAGCGCAGGATGCGGCCGGTGGAGTACAGGCCGGAGTTCAGGGAGGACATGGCCGCGGTGAGCACGACCAGGTTCATGATGCCGCCGGCCGCCGGGACGCCGATGTTGGACAGCACGGTGACGAAGGGGCTCTCCCCCGCCTTGTACGAGGACCAGGGCAGCAGCATCGAGAGCAGGACGACGGAGCCGACGTAGAACAGGCCGACGCGCCACATGATCGAGTTGATCGCCTTGGGCATGATCTTCTCGGGGTTCTCGGTCTCACCGGCCGCGACGCCAACCAGTTCGACGGAGGCGTAGGCGAAGACGACGCCCTGGACGATCAGCAGCATCGGCAGCAGGCCGTTCGGGAAGACGCCGCCGTTGTCCGTGATGAGCGACGGACCGGGGGTGTGGCCGTCCACCGGCTGCTGGGTGACCAGCAGGAAGATACCGATGCACATGAAGACGACGAGCGCGCCGACCTTGATGATGGCGAACCAGAACTCCAGTTCGCCGAAGATCTTCACCGAGATCAGGTTCACGGTGAGGACCACGGCCAGGGCTATGAGCGCGATCACCCACTGCGGGATGTCGGAGAACATGCCCCAGTAGTGGGTGTACGTCGCCACCGCGGTGATGTCGGCGATACCGGTGGTGGCCCAGTTGAGGAAGTACATCCAGCCGGCGGTGTACGCGCCCTTCTCGCCCAGGAACTCACGGGCGTACGACACGAAGGCGCCGGAGGACGGCCGGTACAGGACGAGTTCGCCGAGCGCGCGGACGACGAGGAAGGCGAAGATTCCGCAGACCGCGTAGGCGATGAACAGGGACGGGCCGGCGTCGGCGAGACGGCCTCCGGCACCGAGGAACAGGCCGGTGCCGATGGCACCGCCGATGGCGATCATGTTGACGTGCCGGGACTTCAGCGACTTGCTGTAGCCGGCGTCTCCGGCGTCTACGTGACCGGACGAGGGGCGCGTCTCTTCTTTGAGGTGCTGGTCGCTCACGCCTCGGGTCCGCCTTCCGTGGGGCTGTCCGTGCGCGCGGGGCGCACGATGTCGGTGAGGGTCGTCTCGACGCGGTCGAGGTGGTGGGCCATGGCCTCGGTCGCGTCGTGTTCGGAACCGTCGATCAGCGCCTCGACGATCGCCCGGTGCTCGCGGTTGGACTGCTCGCGCCGGCCGCCCAGTTCGTTGAGGAAGGCCGACTGACGCGCCAGTGCGTCGCGGATCTCCTCGATGACCCGGCGGAAGACCGGGTTCTGGGCCGCCTCGGCCACGGCCAGGTGGAAGAGGGTGTCCATCGCGACCCACGCGGTGGTGTCCGTCTCCCGCTCCATCCGGTCCAGCAGATGGGCCAGGTGGTCGAGGTTCTCCGGGGTGCGGCGCAGGGCCGCGTATCCGGCGACCGGGATCTCGACGTGCCGGCGCACTTCGAGCAGGTCGCTGGCCGCGTAGTCGCCGAAGGTGGGGTCCTCGACGGCGTTGGCGACGACGAAGGTGCCCTTGCCGGTCTTGGAGACGGTCAGGCCCATGGTCTGCAGGGCCCTGAGAGCCTCGCGCAGCACGGGGCGGCTGATCTCCAGGGTGCGGCAGAGCTCCGCCTCGGAGGGGAGCTTGTCGCCGATGGCGTACTCGCCGCGCTCGATGGCGCCACGGAGGTGTGCCAGCACCGCTTCCATGGCGCTGACGCGTCGCGGAGGCTGACTGGCTGTCCGGCTGTCTGACAGGTTCACGGGAGAGATACTCCGGGTGAGCCGTGGGTGGTGTCAAGGGACCTGAAAGGAAAGATTCATCGGGTGTGAAGCCTGAAAGCACAGTTCACACTCGGACCAGGGCCAGAGCCAGGGTCAGCAGTCGATCAGAGGTCAGCTGTTGAGCACACCCGCACCCAAGAGCCCGAACAGCAGCACTCCGACGACGATCCGGTAGATCACGAAGGCATTGAAGGAGTGCTTGGCGACGAACTTGAGCAGCCAGGCGATGGAGGCGTACGCGACGACGAAGGAGACGGCGGTGCCGACGGCCAGCGGCAGCGCGCCCGTGCCGGTCGTGCCGAGGGCGTCCTTCAGCTCGTAGATACCCGCGCCGGTCAGGGCCGGGATGCCGAGGAAGAAGGACAGGCGGGTGGCGGCGACCCGGTCCAGGTCGAGCATCAGCGCCGTGGACATCGTGGCGCCGGAGCGCGAGAAACCCGGGAAGAGCAGGGCGAGGATCTGGGAGCTGCCGACCAGCATCGCGTCCTTGAACGAGGTGTCGTCCTCCCCGCGCTTGTGCCGCCCCATCTGATCCGCCGCCCACATCACCCCGCTGCCGGCGATCAGCGACCCCGCGACCACCCACAGGGAGGCCAGCGGCCCCTCGATGAGCGGCTTGGCGGCCAGGCCCACGGCGACGATCGGGATCGTCGCGTAGATCACCCACCAGGCGAACTTGTAGTCGTGGTGGTACCGCTCCTCCTTGTCCCGCAGCCCGCGCAGCCACGCGGAGACGATCCGCACGATGTCCTTGAAGAAGTACACGAGCACGGCGGCGATCGCGCCGACCTGGATGACGGCCGAGAACCCGACGACCGCGTCGTCGTCGACGGGGATGCCCATGAGCCCTTCGGCGATCTTCAGATGGCCGGTCGAGGAGACGGGCAGGAACTCGGTCACCCCCTCGACGGCTCCGAGGACGACGGCCTGACCGACGCTGATGGCGCTCATGGGATCCAGTTCCGGGGGTTGGCGGGACAGTGGCGCGCACTGTCCTACCAGCTCCGGGTGTGGGCCCGTGGCGTACGACGCGTGGTCGGGTCGGCTACGACCACACCGCTTGGGCGATCGAGACGCCGAGGAACGCCGCGCCGAGGCCCGCGGTCACGCTGCCCACGATGTTGGCGACGGCATAGAGCCCCGCCCCGGTCTCGGTCAGCCGCAGGGTCTCGTACGAGAAGGTCGAGTACGTGGTCAGCGCCCCGCACAGGCCGGTGCCCAGCAGCAGCTGGAGGTGGGAACTCGCGGCACCGGCGGCCGCCGCGCCGGTGAGGAGGCCGAGGATCAGGCAGCCGGTGACGTTGACCGCGAAGGTGCCCCAGGGGAACACCGAGTCGTGCCGGGGCTGCACCGCGCGGTCGGTGAGGTAGCGAAGGGGGCACCGACCATGGCACCCGCGATCACGAGGAGCCAGTTCACGACGACTTCTTACCCTTCGTGTCCGATGTGCCCGGACTGTCGTCGCGGCCGACGTACCTGATGGCCTCGCAGTCGTCGAGGATCACCAGCCCTTCGGTGACGAGTTCGTCGAGCTGCGGCAGGAAGTCCCGTACGCGTTCCTCGGTGTCGACGATCACGATCGCGACCGGCAGGTCCTCGCTCAGGGACAGCAGCCGGGAGGTGTGGATGAGGGAGGAGGCGCCGAAGCCCTCGACGCCGCGGAAGACGCTGGCGCCCGCGAGTCCGGCCGCGTGGGCGCGGTGCACGATCTCCGCATAGAGGGGCTTGTGGTGCCAGGTGTCGTTCTCGCCGATGAAGACGGTCACGCGCAGGGCGCGCCCGGTCAGCCTCGTCATGGCTGCCTCCATTTCAGGACACGGCGGGTGGTCACCACCGCGAGCCACACCGCCGTCAGCGCCGCGACGAGGGTCGCGGCGAGGTAGGCCAGACCGGTACGCGGATGCCCGCTGTCCACCAGCTTCTGGATGTCGACGGCGTACGTCGAGAAGGTGGTGAAGCCGCCGAGCACGCCGGTCCCGAAGAAGGGGCGGACGAGGCGGTGGGCGGCCCACACGTCGGTGATGACCACCATGAACACGCCGATCACGGCGCAGCCGAGGACATTGGTCCAGAAGGTCGCCCAGGGGAAGCCGCCGGGCTGGGCGGGCCACCACAGGGCCCAGGCATACCGGGCCGTGGCGCCGATCGCTCCGCCGAGTGCGACCACCGCGACGATCGGTGCCTGGGTCCGCCAGGCGTGCCGCCGTGGGGCAGGGGCGGGGGCGCGGAGGGTCTCGGTCTCCGGGGCTGTCATGGTCGTACATCTCCTGACCGGCCCTCGTCACCGCTCCTCGCGTGGTGATCGCGGCCGGTCAACAGCGTACGCCGGGCTCATTTCGGGACGGGCGCCTCGCAGACGGCGATGCCCCGCTCCCAGAGGCTGCCCAGGATCAGTCGGCCGCCGGTTTCGCACACGCTGGTGACCATACGGAATCCCGAGTGGCGGCGGGCCAGGTGGTGGACGAACCGACCGGTGTCGTCGACGGCGAGCACGCCGATCGTGCCCGTCGGGTGGAAGGGGGCGCGCACGGCGACGCGGGCGGCGGTACGGCGTACGGCCGGGGCGGCGCGGTGGAGCAGGTCCAGCGGGGGGACGCGGGGGCCGGCCAGCGCCACCCAGATGGGGCCGTCCGGTGTGCCGCGCCAGAGGTTGTCGGGCATGCCCGGCAGGTTCTCGGCGAAGGGCTCGCTGTGTCCGGCGCGGGGTCCGGCGAGCCAGTAGCGGGTGAGCCGGCGGGCCCCGGTCTCGGCGAGGACCAGGAAGGACTCGTCGGCGCTCGCAGCGAGTCCGTTGGCGAACTGCAGCCCCTCCAGCAGCACCTCGGGGGTCTCGCTGCCGGGGGCGAGGCGCAGCAGGCGGCCCGTTCCGGTGTGCTCGACCAGGTCGCCGATCCACTGGTGAAGGGGGTAGGGGCGGCTGGAGACGGTGAAGCAGATGCTTCCGTCGGACAGGGCGACCACGTTGCTGCAGAACCGCAGGCGCTCCCCCGCCACCGAGTCCGCCAGGACGCGCACGACGCCGTCGTCGAGGCCGACCCGCAGCAGCCCCCGTTCGGCGTCGCAGACCAGCAGGTCTCCGTCCGGGTGGAGTTCGAGGCCGAGCGGGCGGCCGCCAGTCTCGGCGAGCACCTCGACGCGGGCCGCCGACAGCTCCGTCAGGCCGTCGACGCGCAGGATGCGGCCGTCCTCGACGCCGGTCAGCACCCGGCCCCGGGCGTCGGCGACCACGTCCTCCGGGCCACGGCCGCCGATCGCCATGTACCGGCGCGGGACGAGCTCGGTGGGACGGTCCATGAAGCCTCACCTTCGGTGTCGCGAGAGTCGGTCCTGGCAGGCATGCACCCTGGTGCGGGCGTCACGACGACGGGCGCCCGGGTACCCGGACCGGGCCGTGTCATCCGCCCCGGTCCGCGAGGTGTATGCCACGGTTTACGGAGAACGTCCCCTGGCCACTCGGTCAGGCGCGCACAACAGGCGGAGAGAGGGTGGTCGTATGTCACGTCCGCCCCGGTGGCGCGCCGACAGCCGCCCCGGTAGAGGGGCCCGTGACCCACGGCGGTCGCGTTGAACGTCCTGCGCTCCTGGCCACACACGGCATGGCACCGGCTGGGGCTCGCGGAGCTCTACCGGCGTGGCAAGGAGCTGGAGTTGTTGCACCGCGCCATGGGCTTCGCCGCGCTCGCCCTGGTCACGCTGGCTCCGCTGCTGATCGTGGTGGCGGCCGTGGATCCCCTGGCGCGCGGCGGCTTCGCCCTGTGGCTGGTGGACGGCATGGACCTGTCCGGCCGGTCGGCCCGTGCCCTCTCGCAGGTCTTCACTCCGCCTCGCAAGGTGCTCAGCACGACCAGCGCGCTGAGCGTGGCGCTGCTCGCCGTGTTCGGTGTGTCCTTCGCCGCCAGTGTCCAGAACGGCTACGAGCGGATCTGGCGGCTGCCCGCGGGGCCCTGGCACCGGGTGTGGCGGCAGACGGTCTGGCTGATCATGCTCATGGCGTATGTGTACGCGCAGGTGCAGACCCGTACCGTGCTGCAGGGCACGCCCCGCATCCTGCTGAGCATGGCGGTCGGCTTGGTGTTCTTCTGGTGGGGGCCGCACTTCCTGCTCAGCGGTGAGGTGCGCTGGCGCGACCTGCTGCCCGGTGCGATCGCCACCATGGCCGGGCTGGTCGGATTGCGCTTGTTCTCGTACCTGGTGTTCACCCCGCTGCTCGTCACCAACGCGATCAGCTACGGCCCGGTCGGGACCGTCCTGGTGGTGGAGTCCTGGCTGGTCGGCGTGGGGTTCGTGGTCTACGGCGGCGCACTGGTGGGCCGGCTGCTGTGCGAGCTGTTCGAGGACTTCGACGAGCCCACCCGCACGGCCCCGAAGCGGCGGCGCCGCGGGCGAGGGTCGACGGCCGACCGTTCCGCGGACCATGCGCAGCCCGGTGTGCCCGAGTAGACGTACGGCCCGGTCGGACACGACGGGAAACCGGGCCCGTCCGGCGCCCGCAGCGCACACCCGGGGCAACGCCTCTACCAACCCTTCTCGAACATGCGCGCGACCTCGGCGATCCGCACCTCGTCGCGCCGGTAGTAGGTGCGCCGCCTGATGCGCTTGGTGCGCAGCACGCCGATGGCCACCAGGAGCCCGAGGTGGGCCTCGGCGACCTTGCGCGGCACGCCGAGCTTCGCGGCCACGGCGTCCGCGCTGACGCCGTCCTCGACCGGGTCGGCCTGCCGCCGCTTCGGGAAGTGCGCGGCCGGGTCCTTCAGCCATTCCAGGATGTCCAGGCGCCTTGCGCTGACGGGAGTCCTCAGCATCCTGCCCCTCCCTCCGTCGGGCCGCGTCGTCACGCGTCCTCCCACTGTCCCGCAGCCGGAGCCGCCGTGTCCGGGACTCCTGGACCGTTGTCCGGTACCGAACGGCCGTACGGAATAAGGAGGTTCGGCTCTGACGCGCAGGGGCCCGGCCGCACGGGTGCGGCCGGGCCCCTTTGTCACGGGACTCAGCGGTGGCTGAACCACGCCATCGACGACAGGGCCGTGTCGTCGTAGCCGAACAGGGCCTGGTTCTCCCAGCCGTTGCCGGAGGAGGCGTCGGTCGGGTCCCAGCCGTTGCCGGAGACGGCGGTCCAGGTCGCCTCCCAGTAGAAGACGCCGAGGCCCCGGCCGTTCGGGACGGCCTCCACGATGCTCGCCACGTCGTTCATCCACCGGCGCTGACCGGCTGTGTTCGCCGGGTAGCCGGAGACCAGTTCGCCGGTGGTGTTGATGATGTTCTCGTGCGAGTCCTCGCTGTCCAGCCGGAACGGGTAGGCCGTCTCGGCGACGAAGACCGGCTTGCCGTAGCGGGCGGCCGCGTCGTCGAGGGTCGTCTGGAAGTCGTAGAGGGAGCCGTGCCAGTAGCCGTAGTACGACAGGCCGATCGCGTCGAACTTCACGCCGTTCGCGACCGCGCTGTCGAACCACCAGCGGGTGCCGGACAGGTCACCGCCCTTGGCGAGGTGCAGGGCGACCGTGGTGGACGAGTTGACCGCCTTGACCGCGTCGTAGCCCGAGTTGAGCAGACCGGCGAGCTGCGACCAGTTGTCCGTGGAACCCTCGGACCACAGCACGCCGCCGTTGAGCTCATTGCCCACCTGGACCATGTCGGCGGTGGTGCCTTGAGCCTTCAACGCGTTCAACACGTCGTACGTGTGGTTGTACACGTCGGTACTGAGTTGACTGTACGAGTGCCCCGCCCAGGCGGCCGGCTTGCCCTGGGCGCCCGGGTCGGCCCAGGTGTCCGAGTAGTGGAGGTCGACCAGCAGCTTCATGCCGGCCGCCTTGATGCGCTTGGCCGTCGCCAGGACACACGTCTTGTTGTTGTAGCCGTCGGCCGGGTTGACCCAGACCTTCAGGCGCGCGTAGTTCATGCCGGCGTTCTTCAGGATGGTGATCGCGTCGCCGGTGGTGCCGGAGCTGGTCTTGTAGACGCCGCCCTTGGCCTCGCTCTTGGCGAGGGAGGAGATGTCGGCACCGTGGATCGACGTGCCGCCCGTACCGGACGCGAACGTCAGGTCGTCAACATTGATCCAGTTGCCCGCGTTCGCGTCACTGTTGATGCTGATCGTGCACTGGTTGGTGGTCACATTGACCGGCACGACGATACGGATCCAGCCGCTCGCGGAGACCGGAAGGTCGGTGCGCTGCTCCGCGCCGCCGCAGTTCTTCAGCGCTATGTACGCCGAGTTCTGGCCACCGCCGGAGCGGACCCAGGCGGTGAGCTTGTAGTTCCCGTTGGTCAGCCCGGACAGGTACTGGTAGGTCTCCACCTTGTACGCCGAGGACGACCAGTGGGTCAGCCGGTAACTCCCGCTGTGGCCGCCGGACTCGGTGAAGGAGGCGGAGTTCTGGCCGGCCGCCGAGTAGGTGGACCAGCCGGACGGCGTGGCGGTGCCGGTGCCGTCGGACTCGAAACCGCCGTTCGTGAGCGTGCTCGCCGCCGTGGCGGTCTGCGCGGGCAGGGCGGTGAGGGCGAGTCCGGCGGCGAGCGGCACCAGCAGGACTCTCAGGGTGCGTCTGGGATGGAACATCGTCGTCCGTCGTCCCTTCGACGTATGGGGATGGGGGTGTCCCTCGCCAGGGAGGCCGGCGAGGGCCTCACCACTGCGGTGCGGGCGTGTGCGGTGCGCGACCACCGGGGCGAGGAGCCCCTCCGCCCGCGGCTCGCGGCACGCGCGGGCGGAGGGGAGTCGGCTCAGCCGTCGAGTCGTACGACCCGGACGGCTCCCGCGGGGACCTCGAGGCGGCCCGCGGCGCGTTCACCGGTCAGCAGCTCGGTGCCGGGCGCGTCCAGCGGCACCTTGGTGTCCGACGCGGTGTGGTTGATGGCGAACAGGTAGCTGCCCGACTCGCCGGTGCGGCGCACGACCTCGACATCGCGCGGCAGGTCGACACGCGGCGCGACCTGCGCGTCCTCGATCGCCCAGCCGAGCAGCGCGTCGAGGCCCTCGGCGCCCAGGCGGGTGGAGACGTACCAGGCGGTGCCCTCGCCGAGGCGGTGCCGGGTGACGGCCGGGTGGCCGGCGGTCAGGCCGTCGGCGTAGGTCCAGACCGTCTCGGCGCCGCGCGGGACGACGAACTCGGTCCACACGTCGCCGCTGAGCTCGGAGCCGTCCGGGCCGGTGATGCGCACCAGCTGGTCCTGGAGCAGGGGCGAGAACTCCTCGACCGTCAGACCGAGGACGTCCCGAAGCGGTCCCGGGTAGGCGCCCTCGTGCACGGCGTCGTGCTCGTCGACGATGCCGGAGAAGTACGACACGACGAGGGTGCCGCCGTTCTCGACGTACCGGCGCAGATTGCGGCCCGCTTTCTCCGTCATCAGGTACAGGGCCGGTACGACGACAAGGGGATAAGCCGACAAGTCGGCTTCCGGGTGGGCGAAGTCGACCGTGAGATGGCAGTCGTAGAGGACCTCGTAGAAGGCGTCGGCACGCTCGCGCGCGTCGTGGTCCTCGCTGGGGCGCCAGTCGAGGTTCTGCGCCCACCACGAGTGCCAGTCCCACAGCATCGCCACGTCGGCCTGGGTGCGGGTGCCGCGCACGGTGCTCAAGGAATCCAGCGAGGCGCCGAGTTCGACCACCTCACGCCACACGCGCGTGTCCGTGCCGCCGTGCGGAAGCATCGCCGAGTGGAACTTCTCGGCGCCGCGCCGGGACTGCCGCCACTGGAAGAACATGGCGCCCTCGGAGCCGCGTGCCACGTGGCCGAGGGAGTTGCGGGCCATCTGGCCGGGCGCCTTGGCGGGGTTGCGGGGCTGCCAGTTGACGCCCGAGGTGGAGTGCTCCAGGAGGATCCAGGGTGCTCCCCCGGCCACCGAGCGCGTCAGGTCGGCGGCCATCGCGAGGTTGACGTGGGTACGGCGGCCGTCGGTGATCAGGTAGTGGTCGTTGGTGACGATGTCGACCTCGCGGCCCCAGGCCCAGTAGTCGACGGAGTCGCACTGGCTGAGGGCCGTCATGAAGTTGGTGGTGACCGGGACGCCCGGCGAGAGGCGGTGCAGGATGTCCCGCTCCGTCACGAAGTTCTCGCGCATGGTGGCGTCGGCGAACCGCTTGTAGTCGAGCGCCTGGGCCGGGTTGACGGCCGTCGGCGTACGGCGCGGCGGGTTGATCTGCGCGAAGTCGGTATAGCGCTGGCCCCAGAAGGCGGTGCCCCAGGCGTCGTTGACCGCGTCGACCGTCTCGTACGTCGCCGCGAGCCAGCGGCGGAAGTGCGCGGCGCAGGAGTCGCAGTAACAGGCCGAGACGGGGACGCCGTACTCGTTGTGCACGTGCCACATCGCGAGCGCCGGGTGGTCGCCGTAGCGTTCGGCGAGCTGGGTCGTGATGGACGCGGCGGCCGCGCGGTAGTCCGCGTTGCTGTGACAGATCGCGGCACGGGAGCCGAACTCGTGGCGCACCCCCTCCGCCGTCACCGGCAGCGCCTCGGGATGCTCCCGGTAGAACCACACCGGCGGGCAGACGGTGGGCGTGCCGAGGTCCACGCGGATGCCGTTCTCGTGCAGCAACTCGAAGAGGCAGTCCATCCAGCCGAAGTCGTACACCCCGGGTGAGGGCTCCAGCAGGGCCCAGGAGAAGATCCCGACACTCACCATCGTGACGCCGGCCTCCCGCATCAGCCGCACGTCCTCCTGCCAGACGCTCTCCGGCCACTGCTCGGGGTTGTAGTCCCCACCGAAGGCGAGCCTGGTGAGGCCCCTGGGGGTGATCTCCGGCATGGAATGTCTCCCGATCATCGATCAGTTGGGAACGTGCACACACATCGTCGGCGGCGCGAGCCCAACATACCCGCACAGCAACAACCATTGGCAAGTGTCCGGGATGTTTCTCTACTGTGAACGCTCACAGAAGCATGGCAGGTCTTCGCAGCAGGCGGAGACCCAGGTCAGGGGAGAGATCCATGCCCATCACGAAGCGCACCCGCCTCGTGGCATCCACCATCGCCGTGGCCCTCGGCGCCACCGCTCTCGCCGCGTGCGGCTCCGAGAAGGCGAACGAGACCGAGTCCGGTCCGGTCTCGCTGACGTACTGGACCTGGACGCCCGGCATGGACAAGGTCGTCGACCTGTGGAACAAGGGCCCGGGCAAGAAGGACCAGATCACGGTCACGGTGAAGAAGCAGGCGTCCGGCGACACGCTGGTCACCAAGATCCTCACCGCGCACAAGGCCGGCAAGGCCCCCGACCTGGTCCAGGCCGAGTACCAGGCGCTGCCGACTCTGGTCAGCAATGACGCGGTCGCGGACATAGCGAGCGAGGTGGGCGACGCGAAGGGCAAGTTCGCCGAGGGCGTCTGGCAGCAGACCACGCTGGGCACGGATGCGGTCTACGCGGTGCCGCAGGACATCGGGCCGATGATGTTCTACTACCGCGAGGACCTCTTCAAGAAGTACGGCCTGAGCGTCCCGACCACCTGGGAGCAGTTCGCCGAGACGGCCCGCGCGCTGAAGAAGAAGGCCCCGGACAACGACCTGACCACGTTCTCCGCCAACGACTCCGGCCTCTTCGCGGGCCTGGCCCAGCAGGCCGGCGCCAAGTGGTGGACCACCGAGGGCGACAAGTGGAAGGTCGGCATCGACGACGCCGCCTCCCAGAAGGTCGCCAAGTTCTGGGGCGGCCTCGTCGCGGAGGGCGCCATCGACAACCAGCCGATGTACACCCCGGCCTGGAACAAGGCGCTCAACACCGGCAAGCAGATCGCCTGGGTCAGCGCCGTGTGGGCCCCGGGCACGCTGACCACGGCCGCGCCCGACACCAAGGGCAAGTGGGCCATGGCCCCGCTCCCCCAGTGGTCGCAGTCGCAGAACGTCACCGGCAGCTGGGGCGGCTCCTCCACCGCCGTCACCACGGACTCCAAGCACAAGGCGGCCGCAGCGAAGTTCGCCGCCTGGCTGAACACCGACGCCGACGCCCTCAACGCGCTGGCCAAGAAGAGCGGCATCTACCCGGCCTCCACCGCGGCGCAGCTCAGCGGCGCCTTCAGCACCCCGCCGGACTATTTCTCCAACCAGGCCGACTTCTACACGAAGGCCGCGGAGATCGCCGAGACCACGGCGCCGTCCGCCTGGGGCCCGAACGTGAACGTCGCCTACACCACCTTCAAGGACGCCTTCGGCAAGGCCGCCAAGGACAAGTCGGACTTCACCGCCGCCCTCAAGACCATGCAGGACGACACGGTCGCCGACCTCGAGAAGCAGGGTTTCGAGGTCTCCGAGTGACCAGCACAAGCCGGAAGGCGTACGGGGTGAAGGGGGCCCCGTACGCCTTCCTCCTCCCCGCAACGATCCTCTTCTTGCTCTTCTTCGCGCTGCCCATCGGCTACGCGATCTGGCTCAGCTTCCGCAAGGTGAAGGTCTCCGGGCTCGGGCTCGGCGCCGGCGCCCGCAAGGTGGTCTGGGCCGGCCTGGAGAACTACACGGACGCCCTCACCGACAACGAACTGGTCGCGGGCGCGCTGCGCGTGCTCGGCTACGGCTGCATCGTGGTCCCGGTGATGCTGGGCCTCGCCCTGCTGTTCGCGCTGATGCTCGACTCCGAGAAGGTGCGGCTCGCGCCCTTCACCCGGCTCGCGATCTTCCTGCCGTACGCCATCCCCGGCGTCGTGGCCGCGCTGCTGTGGGGCTTCCTGTACCTGCCGGACGTCAGCCCCTTCTACTACGGGCTGGAGAAGCTGGGCCTGCCGCAGCCGGACCTGCTGGACGGCGGTCCGCTGTACCTCGCCCTGTCGAACATCGCGGTGTGGGGCGGCACCGGCTTCAACATGATCGTCATCTACACCTCGCTCCAGGCCATCCCGGCCGAGGTGTACGAGGCGGCCAAGCTGGACGGTGCCACGCCGCTGCAGATCGCGCTGAAGATCAAGATCCCGATGGTGGCGCCCTCGCTGGTGCTGACGTTCTTCTTCTCGATCATCGCCACGCTCCAGGTGTTCAACGAGCCGACCACCCTCAAGCCGCTCACCAACTCCGTGTCCACGACCTGGAGTCCGCTGATGAAGGTGTACCAGGACGCCTTCGGCAAGGGCGACATCTACGCGGCGGCCGCCCAGGCCACGATCATCGCCCTGGCCACGCTGCTGCTGTCCTTCGGCTTCCTGCGGGCCGCGAACCGTCGTAACAAGCAGGAGGCAGCAGGATGAGTTCTCTTGCCGTCAGCAAGACCGGAACGGCGGCCGGAACGGCGCCCGGCACCGTCCTGGACCGGCCACCGCTGCGCCGCCGGATCGCGCTGATCCCGACGGTCACGCTGCTGCTCGGCGCGCTCTACTGCCTGCTGCCCGTGGCGTGGGTGGTGATCGCGGCGACGAAGTCCGGCAGCGAGCTGTTCTCCACGTTCACCTTCCTGCCCGGCACTGGATTCGCGGACAACTTCTCGGACATGAGCGCCTATCGGGACGGCGTGTACTGGGAGTGGATGGGCAATTCGGCCCTGTACGCCGGTCTCGGCGCGCTGCTGTCGACCTGTGTGTCGGCGTTCAGTGGGTACGCGCTGGCGACCTACCGGTTCCGCGGCCGCGAGACGATCTTCAACGTCCTCCTCGCGGGCGTGCTGATGCCGCCGGTCATCCTCGCCATCCCGCAGTACCTGCTGCTGGCGAAGGCCGACCTGACGGACTCGTACCTGTCCGTGCTGCTGCCGCAGATCCTCTCGCCGTACGGCGTCTATCTCTCCCGGATCTACGCCGCGGCCGCCGTCCCCGGTGACGTGGTCGAGGCCGGGCGGATGGACGGCGCGAGCGAGTGGCGGATCTTCACCCGGATCGCGCTGCCGATGATGATCCCCGGCATGGTGACGGTGTTCCTGTTCCAGTTCGTGGGGATCTGGAACAACTTCCTGCTGCCGTACATCATGCTCAGCGACGACGAGAAGTTCCCGATCACGCTGGGTCTGTACACGCTCCTCGAACAGGGTGCCAACACACCCGCGTTGTACACGCTGGTGATCACCGGCGCGTTCCTCGCGGTCTTCCCGCTGGTCGCACTCTTCCTGGTCATCCAGCGCTTCTGGAGCCTGGATCTGCTCTCCGGGGCCGTAAAGTCATGACCATGAGCAACACGCGGGGCCGACGCAGACCGCCGACGATCCACGACGTGGCGCGCGAGGCCGGGGTCTCACGGGGCACGGTCTCGCGCGTGCTCAACGGCGGGCACTACGTCAGCCCGGCCGCGCAGGAGGCGGTCAACGCGGCGATCCGCAAGACGGGTTACGTCGTCAACCGGCATGCCCGCTCGCTGATCACGGGGCGTTCGGACTCGGTCGGCTTCCTGCTGACGGAGCCCCAGGAGCGGTTCTTCGAGGACCCGAACTTCAACGTCCTGTTGAGCGGCTGCACGCAGGCGCTGGCGGCGCACGACATCCCGCTGCTGCTGATGCTGGCGGGCACGCGGGACGAACGGCGGCGGATAACGCGGTACATCACGGCGGGGCACGTCGACGGGGTGCTGTTGGTGTCCAGCCACTCCGGCGACCCGGTGGCCGAGGAGCTGCGTGAGGCGGGGGTGCCGTTGGTGGCCTGCGGCAAGCCGATCGGGCTCGGTTCCAAGGTCAGTTATGTGGCGGCGGACGACCGGGACGGCGCCCGGGACATGGTGCGCCATCTGCTGTCCGTCGGCCGCCGCCGCATCGGCGTGGTCACCGGCCCGCTGGACACGCCGGGCGGTGTGGAGCGCCTCGCCGGTTACAAGGAGGTGCTCACCGAGGCGGGCATCGAGATCGACGACCGGCTCATCGTCTCCGGCGACTACAGCCGGGCCAGCGGTGAGGCCGGCGCCGAGCGGCTGCTGGCGCAGGCGCCGGGCATGGACGCCGTGTTCGTCGCGTCCGACCTGATGGCGCAGGGCGTGCTGACGGCGCTGGAGCGGGCCGGGCGCCGGGTGCCTCAGGACGTCGCGGTCGGCGGCTTCGACGACTCCCCCGCCGCGCTCGCCGCCCGCCCCGAGCTCACCACGATCCGGCAGCCCTGGGACCGGATCAGCGCGGAGATGGTGCGGGTGCTGCTGGCGCAGATCGGCGGCGAGGACCCGGCGGCGGTGATCCTGCCGACGGAGCTGGTGAAGCGGGAGTCGACGTAACGGCGTAAGCAGGTCCCGAGGGCGCGCCGCACGGTGAGGCTGCCGTAAGCGGCCCTCGGCTTGCGATCGGTCAGGAATCGAGAAGTCCGGGGCCGCTCCCCCGTCCTAGCGTGAAGCCACCGGCCGGACGCGTCGGACCCCACGTCATCGAGGAGGACACCATGACCGCCGGACTCAACACGATCATCTACCCCGTCAAGGACCTCGACCGGTCGAAGGCCCTGTTCAGGGCCCTGCTGGGCACCGAGCCGTATGCGGACGAGCCGTACTACGTCGGCTTCAAGGACGCCGGGCAGGACGTCGGCCTGGACCCCAACGGACACGCCAAGGGCATGACCGGCCCGGTCCCCTACTGGCACGTGGCCGACATCAGGGCGACCCTCGCGGCCCTCGTGGACGCGGGCGCCGAGACGCTGCAGGGTGTGAAGGACGTCGGCGGCGGCAGGCTGATCGCCTCCGTGAAGGACGCGGACGGCAATCTCGTCGGGATCCTCCAGGATCCGGCCGCCTGAGCCCCGGTCGTGCCGTCGGTCGCGATTCCCTTGCGCATGCACTAGTTGCACAGTCAATGAGTGGCCGGATCGGTGCTACCGTGCCGGTATGGCAGTGAAGACGGCCGACGCAGGGCTCGAGCAACGGTGGCGGGACATCCTGTCGGTGCACGCGCGCACGATGAACGAGATCGACCGCGTGCTGCACCCGCACGGGCTGGGCGCGAGCGACTTCGAAGTCCTCGACATCCTCGCTGCCGAGTCACCCGAGGAGGGGGCTCAGTGCCGGGTTCAGAACCTCGTCGGACGGGTCCATCTCAGCCAGAGCGCGCTGTCCCGGCTCATCGGCCGCCTGGAGAAGGACGGTCTGGTGGAGCGTTCCGTCTGCACCGAGGACCGGCGCGGCGTGTTTGTCGCCCTGACTCGCCGGGGCCGTGATCTGCACGCCGAAGTAATGCCGTTGCAGCGTGCCGTGCTGGCGCGGATGCTGGGCGACTGACGCCGGGCGGCTAGAGCACGAACTCGGACCCGTCCGGGAGGATGTCGACGCCCGCCTCGGACACCTGGGCGCGAGCCGTCGAGGTGGGGTCGACCAGGGGGTTCGTGTCGGCCAGGTGGGTGTAGATCCGCCGGGCCCGTGGGTGGCGGGTCAGGGCGGTGAGGCTGCCGCCCGGTCCCGAGACGGGCAGATGGCGCCCCGCCTGCCCCGCCTCGTCCGGCGCGAAGTGCGTGCCGTCCAGGACGACGCAGTCCGCCGCCGCGACGAGGTCGTCCAGCATCGGGGTCCAGCTGCTCACGCGGGGCGCGTACACGAGGACGCCGCCGGTGGCCAGGTCCTCGATCCGGTACGCCGTCACCCAGCGGCGGTCCTTCGCCCGGCCCGGCGCGTACGCCGGCGCCTCACCGGCGACGGGGTGCGCCGTGACGACCAGGCCGCCGGACAGCACGAAGCCGCCCTCCGTCAGGCTGTCCGCCCACTCCCACGGGGCGTGCCGGTCGAGGGCCGCCCGCGCCGGCGCCAGGGCGGCGAGCACCGGCGGGGCGGCATACGTCTTGAGCCCCGCCCCTGCCCGCAGCACGGCCAGTCCCGTCACGTGATCGGCCTCGGCGTCCGTCAGCAGGACGCCCCGTACCGGGGTGTCCCGGGAGCCCGGCCACAGGGCGGAGGCCGCGGTGAGCTGGGCGCGGATGTCGGGCGAGGTGTTCAGCAGCCACCAGTCCCGGGAGTTGCCGGTGACGGCCGCGCACTCCGGGGTGCGGGCGGGCAGCTTGCCGTCGCGGGCGGCGGCGCACCGCGCGCAGGAACAGTTCCATCGCGGCAACCCCTCTCCGGCGGCGGTGCCGAGCAGGACGACCCTCAAGACGACCCCCAAACCCTTCGTGCCTCCCGGTGGGATCTTCCCTCTCCATACGGACGAACCACCCTGCGGCAGGGAGCAGTTCCGGCCGACCTTCACCGGCCGGGCAGCGGGGTCGACCCAGCAGAGGCGCTGTGGGCACACGAAGGGGATGAGCGGTTTCCGTGCCGCTCATCCCCTTGGCGTCGTTGTCCGGCCCTACGACCGCGCCAGCAAGGTCCGTACGCCCTCCGACGTCAGCGTCAGGGGGTGCGGCGAGCCGGCGTCTATGGTGAGCGCCAGGTCGTCGGCCGGCCACTGCGAGGCGAGGGCACCCAGCGGGACCAGCCGGTAGCGGGAGACGAAGGGCAGCAGCTCGGCCATCGCGGGCTCGGAGGTGAAGACCGGGACGACCGGCTCGCCGCCCGCCCGCTCGATGACCGGCAGCGCCACGGCGCCCGGGTCGGTGGCGTCCTCCTCGCTGGCGTCGTCGGGCACGGGGACGAGGACTTCGCTGCTCGCGAGCGTGTCCATCGCCGCCCTGTCCTCGGTGTTGTCGGCCAGCGCGTCCAGCGCCCGCCGGGCCGGTGTGGTGGTGTTGTCGTTCGCGGGTGTTTCCATGGCAGATCCCCTGGTAGCGGCGGTCAGGCGGTCCTGCTCGCGTACCCGATCCGGACGGGAGCATTCCTATGGCTGACCAGGGGATCGGCCGGGTGGTCAGGGAGCCTCTCGGGGCCTCGCTCCCAGGGAGATCCCTTCTCAGGGGATCTCCTCTCAGGGAATCAGCGAAATGTGCTCGAACGGCAGCCCCAGCCGGTCGCAGCCGACCCTGCGGGCGAGGGGCTCGGCCATGGTGGGGCCCACGAGTGCCGAGGCCGCGGGCGAACAGTCGTAGCCTGAAGAGGAAGGGACAGGCTCCCGTCCTCGTGGGCGCGGGAGGCGTGTATGCGTTACGACGACCGCAGAGCGGCCGGGCAGCTGCTGGCCGAGAGGCTTGCGGAGCTGCGCGGTCCGGACGTGGTGGTGTTGGGGCTGCCGCGGGGCGGGGTGCCCGTGGCGGCCGAGGTGGCCCGGCGTCTCGGTGCTCCGCTGGATGTGCTGGTGGTGCGGAAGCTGGGGGTGCCCGGCCAGCCGGAGTGGGGCTTCGGGGCGATCGGCGAGCACGGGGTCCGTGTCCTCAACCGGGACGTGATCGACGCGGCCGGGCTGGATCCCGGTGAGCGGGAGGCCGTGGAGGCGGCCGAGCGGGGCGAGCTGGAACGGCGTGTGCGCGGTTACCGGCAGGACCGGGCCGCGCTGCCGGTCGCCGGACGTACGGCCGTCGTCGTGGACGACGGGCTCGCCACCGGCGCCACGGCCGAGGCCGCCTGTCGGGTCGTACGAGGTCAGGGCGCGACCCGGATCGTGCTCGCGGTGCCCGTCGGGGCGGCCCACAGCGTGGCCCGGCTGCGACAGGTGGCCGACGACGTCGTCTGCCCGCAGACGCACCGGATCCTCGGCTCGGTGGGCACCTGGTACCGGGACTTCGCCCAGGTCTCGGACGCCGATGTCACGTCCCTGCTCGCCCAGGCCGCCCGCTCCACGCCCCGCTCCCCCACGGCGCCCTCCTCCCGGCAGGCGGCATCGGCAGCGCCGTCGAACCGCGAGGTGCTGATCCCGGCCGCCGGCGCGCGGGTCGGCGCCCGCCTGGTCGTGCCGGACGGGGCGTCGGCGGCCGTGGCGTTCGCGCACGGCAGCGGGAGCAGCCGGCACAGTCCGCGCAACCAGTACGTCGCCACCGCCCTCAACCGCGCGGGCCTGGCCACCCTGCTGCTCGACCTCCTCACCGACGACGAGGCGCACGACCGGCACAACGTCTTCGACATCCTGCTGCTGGCGCGGCGCCTGCACGCCGCGTCCGTGTGGCTGCGCGGTGAAACGGGCCTGCCCGTGGCCTACTTCGGGGCCAGCACCGGTGCCGCCGCCGCGCTGGAGGCCGCCGCGCTGTCCGGTTCCGACGTCCGTTCGGTCGTCTCCCGCGGCGGCCGCCCCGACCTGGCCACCCCGGCGGCACTGACCCGCCTGCGGGCGCCGACCCTGCTGATCGTCGGCAGCCGGGACACCCAGGTGCTCAGCCTCAACCGCCTCGCCGCCGACCGGATGCACTGCGAGCACCGGATCGCGGTCGTCCCCGGCGCCACCCACCTCTTCGAGGAACCCGGCACCCTCACCACGGTCGCCGAACTGGCCCGCGACTGGTTCGCCACCCACGTCGACCGGCCCACCGCGGGGACGCCACGCCGGTCCGCGTAAGACCCGGGCGGCTGATTCCCGACCGTCCGGAGGGCTCCGTTCCGTCAATTCCGGGGCTCATGGAGATTGCGTGCAGAAGATCTGTTTGAATTCCGAACGTCTGCACGGAGAGGGACCCCACGTGAGCGAACCGAACGCACCGAGCGCCCGTGTCTGCCCGGACTGCGGCACACCGCGGGCATCGGACGGCACACCGGCCTGCTCGTGCGGCCGTGCCGCGTCCGACGCCCGTCGTGAGGCGCGCACGGCGGAGGCGGCGGCCGCGGAGGACTTCGATCCGGTGCGGATACGGCCGTTCGTGGAGCTCGGTGACGATTCCGGGGACGTGCAGGACCGGGACGACACGCCCCCGCCCGTCTCGTCGCCGACGGGAGAGCCCGGCACCAAGCCCGATCTCAGGCCCGGCATCGAGCCAGGTCTCACCGAGGTGCCCCAGCTCGATGAAGCCGAACGGGACGGGCCTGACGGGGACGTCCGGGCGGCCCCCCGCCGGGGTCGTCGGACCCTGCTGATCACCGTGGCGGCCGCCGTCGTGGCCGTGCTGCTGACGGGGGCTTTCGTCGGCGGGCTCTTCTCGTACGACAGCCCCTCGCGGGACGGTGCCCTGCCCGACGATGTGCGGGCCCCCGTGCCCGACGGTTCGGCCCAGACCGGCAACTCCCCCGGGGAGCAGCCCCACAGCACGTCGTCCGCTTCGGCGTCCGCGAGCCCGACTCCGTCGCCGAGTACGACCCCGACGGACACTTCGGCCGGCCCGACCCGCTCCGCGACACCGACCGGGGCCCCGTCCAGCCCCGGCGCCACCGGCAACGCCTCCCCCACCACCGGGCCGAGCGCCCCGGAGGGTGAGCCCCCGGTCCTGCGCTTCGGCGACCAGGGACCTGAGGTCACCGAACTCCAGCTCCGCCTCCGGCAGATCGGCTTCTACGGCGGCGACGCCGACGGCGACTACGACCGCGAGGTCGAGAACGCCGTACGTGGCTACCAGCTCGCCCGCTTCGTCCTCGGGGACGAGTCCGGCGTCTACGGCAGGGCGACCCGCACGTCACTCGAATCCGAGACCTCGGAGCCCTGACGGGCCGTGCGCGGGTGACTCACGTCGCCTCCAGCAGCTCGGCGACCGTCGTCACCCGGATCAACGGCCGGTACAGTTCCAGCACTTGCAACGCCTTGGCGTGCGAGTCGTCGTCCGCGCCCGCGCAGGCATCGGCGACGACCAGCACCTCGACACCTGCGTCGGCGGCCGCCAGGGCCGTCGACAGGACGCAGCAGTCGGTGCTGACGCCGGCCAGGACCAGGCGGCCCTCCGAGGTGGCGCGTCGGGCCAGTTCCGGGGTCCACTTGCCGAAGGTGCCGGAGTCCAGCACGTGCTGTGCGAGGGAGGCGAACTCGTCCGTCAGCTGCCAGAGTTCGGCGTCCGGAGGTTGCAGGGCGAAGGGCCACTGCTCGTAGTACGCCCGCCAGGCACCTTCCGGTGTGCCGGGCGCCACGAAGCGGGTGAACGTGACCCTGTCCCCGAAGGCCGGCAGCAGACGTCGTACGCCCGCCGCCGCTTCGGCGAACCGAGGGGCGGCCCAGGGGCTGTCGGGGTCGGCGAAGACGCGCTGCATGTCGATGACGGTGAGCAACCCGGTGGTCATACGGTCGCCCCTTGCTCGGCCGTCGGGCTGGGTGCCTGTGCCTCCTGCGCTCGGACGCGTCCGCGGCGCAGCACCAGCGTGCCGAGGAAGCCGAGAGCGAGGGCCGCGAGGACGCCGAGGTTGGCGTAGGCCCAGTCGCCGGACCTGCCGCCGAGGCCCAGGGGGCCGAGCAGATAGCCTTGCCAGTCCAGCCAGTTCGCCGTCGAGTTGGTGACCAGGCCCCAGCCGAGGGCGGTGGCGATGAGGGTCAGGAGCAGCGGGATGAGGGGTACGTCGCCGTAGCGGCCTGTCGGGCGGTAGAGGTCGGGCTCGTCGTAGGCGCGGCGGCGCAGGGCCAGGTCGGCGAGCATGATGCCGCACCAGGCGGCGATGGGCACGCCGAGGGTGGTGAGGAACCCCATGAACGGGCCGAGGAAGTCGTCGGCGACGAACACGATGTAGATCGAGCCCGCGATCATCAGTACGCCGTCGACCAGCGCGGCCACGGGACGCGGCACGCGCAGGCCCGCCGACAGCAGGGCCAGCCCGGACGAGTAGATGTCGAGGACGGCGCCGCCGACCAGGCCGAGGACGGCGACCACGGCGAAGGGCACCAGGAACCAGGTGGGCAGGATCGTGGTGAGCGCACCGATGGGGTCGGCGGCGACGGCCGCGTTGAGCCCGCGGGAGGAGCCCGCCAGCAGGAGCCCGAACACCAGCAGGAGCAGCGGCGCCAGGGAGGCGCCGAAGGCGGTCCAGCCGATCACACCCCGGCCGGCGGCGGTGCGCGGCAGATAGCGGGAGTAGTCGGCGGCCGCGTTGACCCAGCCGAGGCCGAAGCCGGTCATCATGAAGACGAGCGCGCCGATGAACTCCTGGGCGGAGCCCGCCGGTACGGCACTGACGGCGGACCAGTGGATGTGGTCGGCGACGAGGGCGACGTAGACGACGGTGAGCACACCCGTGACCACGGTGATCACGGTCTGCAGCCGCATGATCAGGTCGAAGCCCATGACACCGACGACGACGGTCAACGCCGCGACCAGGACGAGGGCGACCACCTTCGTCTCGGTGCCACCGCCCCAGCCGAGCCGTCCGAACACGGTCGCCGTGGCCATGGTGGCGAGGGCACAGAGCACGGTCTCCCAGCCGACGGTGAGGATCCAGGAGATCACCGACGGCAGGCGGTTGCCGCGTACACCGTAGGCCGCACGGCCGAGCACCATGGTCGGCGCGGAGCCGCGCTTGCCGGCCACGGCGACGAACCCGCACAGCAGGAACGAGAAGACGATGCCGACGACTCCGGCGGCCAGCGCCTGCCAGAAGGAGATCCCGAAGCCGAGGACGAAGGCACCGTAACTCAGGCCCAGCACCGACACGTTGGCTCCGAACCAGGGCCAGAACAGGGTGCGGGGCGTGCCTTTGCGTTCGGTGTCGGCGATCACGTCGAGGCCGTGGGTCTCCACCTGGAGCTTGCGGCCCGGGGATCTGCCGTCGAGGGGGTCCGGGGGTGTGATCATCCCCGCATCGTCGCACCGCTCACCCCGCCGGGGAAGACGCAGACCTACCGGCGGGACAGCGCGGGGGTGCTCAGCAGGCCCGTCAGCAGCGCGTCCGTCGCGGGCCCGAGCAGTCGCTCGCCGTCCGGCGCCGATTCGAGGCCGGTGACCAGGGCGAGGCAGACCTCGGCGGCCTCGGCGGGTTCGAGCGTGGCGGGGGTGTCTGCTTGAGCGAACAGGGCGGTCAGCAGGTGTCGTAGTTCGGCGGTGAAGGTGCCGCAGATGTCGCCGAACAACCGGGCCTTTTCGTCGAGGAGTTCGGCGGTGTGCGGGGAGTCCCCGGTGAGCCGGCGGACCAGGTCGAGCTTGGCGGCGAGGACGCCTCGTATGCGTGCCGCGTACGGGGCGTCCTCGGCCGTGGCCGCCTCCCGGGCCCGCCGCAGCGCCTGGGTGTGCAGGCGGGCGGCGAGCTGCCGGAAGGCGTCGTCCTTGTTGCGGACGTACTGGTAGACGGCCGACCGGGACACGCCCATGCGCAGGGCGATGTCGTCCATCGTGGTGCGCCGCACACCGTACCGGGTCAGGCAGTCGTAGGCGGCGTCGAGGACCTCGTCGAGCCGGTCGGTGGCCATGGTTCAGCCCAGCTTCTGCAGCAGCTCGGCGGCGAGCGGGGCGGAGGAGGCCGGGTTCTGGCCGGTGACCAGGTTGCGGTCGACGACCACGTTCGGCACCCACGGCTCGCCCACCTGGACCTGCACGCCGGCCTCGGTGAGCCGGTCCTGGAGCAGCCACTTGGCCTGGTCGGCGAGGCCGGCCTGGGACTCCTCGGCGTTGGTGAACGCGGCCACCCGGTAGCCGGCGAAGGTGTTGCTGCCGTCGGCCCGGGTGGCGGCGAGCAGCGCGGCCGGGCCGTGGCAGACGACGCCCAGCGGCTTGCCGGACTCCAGGGCGAGGGTCAGCAGCCTGCCGGATTCGGCGTCGACCGCCAGGTCCTCCATCGGGCCTTGTCCGCCGGGGTAGAACACGGCGGCGTAGTCGTCGAGGTTCACGTCCTCCAGCCGGACCGGCGCACGCAGCTCCGTCATCGCGGCGAGTACGGCGGCGATCCGGTCGGCGTTCTCCTGACCGCCGTTGACCTCGGCCGCGAGGCTGCCCTGGTCGACAGGCGGTACGACGCCGCCCGGCGTGGCCACGACGATCTCGTGACCGGCGGCCTTGAACGCCTCGTACGGGGCGGCGGCCTCCTCGGCCCAGAAGCCGGTGGGGTGCTTGGTGCCGTCGGCCAGCGTCCAGTGGTCGGCGCCGGTCATCACGAAAAGGATCTTCGACATGGGGTGCTCTTTCGAGAGTCAGGGGTTCCTGGGGTTCCTGGGCGTCCTGACGCTGTGCATGCAGATCGTCAGTACGTCGATGTCCCGACCGTACGCGCGCCCTGCCATTGGAATCCAATAGGCTCATGCATATGAGACATAGGGATTCCAATGGCGAGGCGGAGGGGGACCGGACCGAGGCGGCCCGGCTCGGCGGTGCGGCGCCGGTGGATCTGAACCTGCTGCGCACGTTCCTCGCCGTGTACCGCACCGGCTCCTTCACCGCCGCCGCCCGTCTGCTGGGCCTGTCCCAGCCGACGGTCACCACGCAGATCCGCACGCTGGAGCGGCAGCTGGACCGGGAGCTGTTCCAGCGTCTGGCGCGTGGCGTCGCCCCCGTTCCCTACGCGGACGAGCTCGCCTCCCGGATCGTCGAGCCGCTGGACGCCCTCGCCGCCGTCACGGGACCGGGCGGCTCCGCGGACGTCCACCCGGCGGAGCCGGTGCATCTCGCCGGTCCGGCCGAGCTGCTGACCCACCGCGTCATGCCCGCCGTCGCGCCCCTGGTGGACAAGGGCGTACGGCTGCGCATCACCCCCGGCCTGACCGAGCCGCTTCTGGAGGAGCTGCGCGCGGGCCGCTACGACCTGGTGATCTCGACCTACCGGCCGCGCGGTCGCGCCCTCGCGTCGGTGCCGCTGATGGACGAGGAGTTCGTACTGGTCGCGGCTCCCGCGTGGGCGGAGCGCATCGGCGGGCCGGCGCGGATCGCGGCCGACGGGCCGGCCGCACTGCACGGCGTGCCGCTGGTCGCCTACGCCGAGGACGTGCCGATCGTGCGCCGTTACTGGCGCCATGTCTTCGGCAGGCGCCTGGTGCGCCATCCGGCGGTCACCATGCCCGACCTGAACGCGGTGAAGGCCGCGGTGGCGGGCGGTACGGGGTTCAGCGTGCTCCCCCGTTACCTGTGCGCCGCCGAGCTGGCCTCGGGTGCGCTGGTCCTGCTGCACGACCCGGACGATCCGCCCATCAACACCGGTTTCCTCGCCCAGCGCCCGGGGTCTTCCGGCAACCCTCATGTCGCCCTGGTCCGGGACCATCTGACGGAGATCGCCCGCGACTGGTGACTCCCCGGGCTCTCAGCCCTCGTAGGGAATGCCGAGCAACATCTGCAACCCCTGGCCGCGCGGATCACCCCGCGCGGCCACCGGGCGCGGTCAGTCCTTCTTCGCGCCCGCCACGATCGCCTCGCGGATGCGGTGGTACGTCCCGCAGCGGCAGACGTTGCGGATCTCGTCGAGGTCGGCCTCGGTGATGTCGCGGCCCTCCTCGCGGGCCTGGCGGACCTTGGCGACGGCGGTCATGATCTGGCCGGGCTGGCAGTAGCCGCACTGGGCGACGTCGTACTCCAGCCAGGCCTCCTGCATCGGGTGGAGTTCCCTGCCGACCGTGGCGGGCAGGCCCTCGATGGTGGTGACCTCGTCCGTGGGGCGCAGGTCCTTCACGGGGACCGAACAGGGGTTGAACGCCTTGCCGTTGATGTGGCTGGTGCAGGCCTGGCACACGCCGAGGCCGCAGCCGTACTTCGGTCCGGTGACGCCCAGGACGTCCCGGAGCACCCACAGCAGCCGTACGTCGTCCTCGATGTCCACGGTCACGGACTTGCCGTTGAGGATGAAGGTGTGTTCGGGCACAGGGGCTCCTAGAAGGCGCGGCTGAGGCCGTCGGTGGGGGACGCGGGGATCGGCGGGCTGGTGGGCAGCGGCTCGAAGCCGAGCGGTTCGCCGTGGTTGATCGGGAACGTCGTCGGCATGGTGCCGGTCGCGCGTCCGTAGGCGCAGGCCACGGCCGCCATCGCGCCCGCGACCGCCAGCTCGCCCGCGCCGCCGGGGGTGTCGGTGGTCGGCGGCATGACGACGATCTCCAGCTCCGGTGGCGTGTTCCACTGGCGGGTGTAGAAGTAGTTGTCCCAGCTGCCTTCCAGGAAATGCCCGTCGCTGAGGTGCAGTCCGGAGCTCAGGGTGATCGCGATGCCGTCCATGATGCCGCCCATCATCTGGGCCTGAAGGCCGCGGGGGTTGACCGCCAGACCTACGTCCACGGCACAGACGACCTTGGTCACGCGCGGGCCCGTGTACGCGTCGGGGATCTCGCGTCCGGTGGTCTGCGGGCGGCAGTCGATCTCGGCGAGGACGGCGACGTACGCGTGGTACTCGGGGTGGATCGCGATGCCCTGTGCCGTCCCCGCCGGCATGCCGCGGCCCCACTCCCCCACCTCGGCGACCTTGTCGAGAACGGCCCGCGCCCGCTCGTCCTTGAGGAAGGCGCGGCGGAAGCGGTAGGGGTCCTTGGCCATGCGCTTGGCCAGCTCGTCCACCACCAGCTCCTGCGCGCAGCGCACATTGGGCGAGTAGATGTTGCGCATGGAGCCGGTGTTGAACCGCTTGTCGGTCTCGCTGAGGAGCTGGGTGACGACGCCGAAGTCGTATGGGGTCTGCTGGGTGAGCGTGAAGATCGTCTCGGAGAAGGTGAGGTCGCCGACGGGCAGGCGGGCGGCCTCGGCCGTGATGATCTCGCCGACGCCGTGGCCGAAGTCGGTGGCGACGGAGGTGTGGCGCTGGTCGTAGGTGAGCACCTGGCCGAGGGCGTAGGTGGCGCGCACCCGGGAGGTGGACATGGGGTGGGTGCGGCCCTGGCGGAAGTCGTCGGTGCGGTGCCACATCAGCTTCACCGGCTTGCCCATCGCCTTCGAGATCTCGGCGGCCTCGGCGGCGGCGTCGTAGAAGAGTTTCCGCCCGAAGGAGCCGCCGCCCTCGGTCACATGGACCTTGACCGCGGTGACCGGCAGCCCGAGCTCGGCCGCGATGTCCTCCTGGGCGGTGATCGGCGACTTCAGGCTCGCCCAGATCTCGGCCGAGTCCTCGCGTACGTCGGCGATGGCGCAGTTGGTCTCCAGGGCGCTGTTGCTGGCGAAGTGGAAGGTGAAGCGGGCGTCGACCGACTTGGTCAGCAAATCGAGGGCGGGGAGGGGGAGTTCGGCCTTGCGGAGTTGGGCGCGGATGGTGTCGTCGGAGGCGTCCTCCGCCGTTCCGGGTCCCCAGGTGACCTTGAGCGCGCGTACGGCGTCGATGCACTGGCCGAAGGTACGGCCGCGCACCGCGACGCCGGTCGAGATACGGACGACGTCGGTGATGCCGGGCATGGCCCGCACCTCGTCCAGGTTCTCCACCGAGCGGACTGTGCCGTTGATCGTCGGCGGCCGGCACACCATCGTCGGCAGCGCACCCGGCACGTGCACGTCCATGGCGAACTTCTTGCGGCCGGTGACCGCCTCCAGCGCGTCGATGCGCCGCCGCGCCGTACCGATGACCTTGAAGTCGGCGGGCTCCTTGAGGGAGACGGAGACCTGGCCGGTGGCCACCGAGGCGGCCTTCTCGGCGAGTTCACCGTAGGTGAGGCTCTTGCCGGTGACGGTCGAGGTGATGACCCCCGCCTTCGCGGCCAGGGCGTCGAGGGCCTCCCCCAGTTCGAGCGCGGCGGCCCGCAGCAGGCGGCCACGGGCCACGGCGGCCGCCACCCGGATCGGGGTGTAGGTGGAGATGGTGGTGTTCGAGCCGCCGGTGAGCTGGTTGAACAGCAGCTCGGGCCGTGCGTCGGCGAGGGTGACGCGGATCTTCTCCAGCGGCAGGTCCAGCTCCTCGGCGATGAGCATGGCACTGGAGGTGGTGATGCCCTGGCCGACCTCGGCCCGGGGCAGGGCGAAGGAGGCCGTGCCGTCCGGGTCGAGGCGGATGGTGATCAGGTTCGCCGTGGGAAGAGCGGCGTGGGTGAGCATGTCGTTGAGGTCGTAGATCTCGGCCGGGCCGGGCACCGAGGGGACCGCCGCGGCCGCCTCCGCGGGGGCGAGGAGCGTCTCGCCCAGCGGGGCGGCCACGGTCAAGGTCGAGGCGGCCACGACGTAGCCCAGGAAGGTGCGGCGGTCGATGCCGCCCGAAGGGGCGGTGGTGGCGTCCGGCCGCTCCGGGCGGTGCTGATCTCCCATCGACTGACCTCCCGGTGAAGTGGCATGCGCCCGTGCGGGGCGGATCCCGACTGTGCACGGCTCGCGTGCTTTCCGGAAGATCCCTGGGGTGCTTCCACACGTAACACCCACAACGCGCCTCAGCTGTGAAGCTCGTGGCGCGCCTGGCTACGGCCGACGGCTCCGCTCTCCATCCGCGGATGCGCCGACGGCGCAGGCACCGGCCGCGCACTCCGTCAGCCACTGGTCGAAGTCGGCGTCGTAGCGGGTGCCGATGTCAGTGGTGTAGACGGCGTAGCCGCCCGCGTAGTCGCCGACGCGGAAGCGGGCGAGCATGCGGTCGATGTCGGCCGGGTGCTTCTCGACCATGTAGCGGACCGCGAGGTAGCCCCACGGGTAGGTGCGGGTCACGTCGCTGTTGGCGTAGGTGTTCTGGAAGAGGGTGCTCAGCCGGTACGTGTGCTTGCCCGCCTCCGTGACCGCCTGGTCGTAGGTGATACGGCGGTAGCCGTAGGAGACGTACTCGGCCACGCCCTCGATCCACCACACATCCGGCACCGAGGTCTGCTGGGTGAAGTCGCCCTTCATGTTGTGGCGGGCGTCGAGGTAGTGCGTGTACTCGTGGTTGAGGTTCCAGATCCGGGCCGCGTGACCGTCGTCCTGGCTCTTCTGGTACATGACCGCGAACGGTTTGTTGGCGGGGTCGGTGGGGTCGCCGATCAGCGTCATGCCGCCGTTGTCGGTGCTGATGCCGAAGATCGCCCCCGCGTAGGTGCGGTAGTCGGCGCGGCTCGCGAAGACGACCAGGTCGATGGTCGACAGGTACTGGCCGGGTATGGGGCCGTCGTCCTTGACGAGGTCGTGGAAGTAGGAGTCCTGGCCGAGCACGCTGGCGCAGGCGGCGTCGAGGTCGGCCGGGGTGAGCGCCTGGGCGCGGATGCCGTGTGTCGCGTCGCAGGGGTGGGTGATGGGCAGGGCAGCCTTGGTCAGCTGACCGGGCAGGTCGCAGACGCCGTAGTAGGAGCAGTTGGCGCCGTCGTAGTACTCGGCCTGCGTCGCCACCGCCACCCACAGGCCGGCCGTGGGACCGGTGATGCGGGAGGCGTCCAGCAGGTTCTTGGTCAGGGGGCGGACGGTGGTCCGCAGTGCGGGGTGTTCGACGTAACGGGCCAGGTTCATCCCGGCGTTGGACGCCAGGTAGGCCCGGTCCGTGGGGAGGAGGTCCAGGTGGTCGAGCGCGAACCTGTGGAGGGTCCGGACGATGGACGGGTCGGCGGCGACGGCCCTGACGTAGGCCGCGTTCCAGTTGCCGCGCCAGAGCGGGGTGTAGACGGCGTTGACGGCCGCCAGCATGCTGCGGATGGCGTCGTACGAGCTGTTGTAGCCGCTCAATATCCGCCGGTAGACCGTCAGATACCGGGCCTGCTGGTCGGCGCTGTCGGTGAGGATCACGACCTCGCTCAGTACGTCGCCGTTGGCCGCGGTGACGTCCCTGGAGCGCGGGCGGGCGAAGAAGGTGTCCAGGCCGCGTGTGGTGTTCCGGGACAGCGATGTGCCGTACGGGCCCACGTCGTCCGGGTGGTTGAACTGCACGTAGTAGCCGGCGCGCAGGAAGAGGACGAGCTGCCACACGCGGGACGAGTTGTCGCCGGCATAGCGCTGTGCCGTGCGGGTGAACGCCTGTGCGACGGTGACCATTTGGGACTCGCGGAAGACGGCGCGGGCGTCCGTGCCGGTGACCGCGAACAGGCTGTTGACGCAGTCCGTCGTCGAGGCCTTGACGAAGGCCACGAGTGCGGCGCCGGTTCTGCTGCCGAAGTCGGACGGGCTGCACGGGGCCGCCTTCGGGGCGGCTTGCGCGTGCGCGCGGGTGGGCGGGCGCGTCGGCGTCAGGGGCGGCAGCGTGGCCGGGGTGCGTGGCCGGTCCCGTACGACGGAGGGGGCGCCGGTGGTCGGGCCGGCCGGTGGTGGGGGTGGCGTCTCGGCGGACGCCGTGGCGGTCGGGCCGGACTCGGCCGACGGTCTCGCGAGCGCGGGCGTCGACAGCAGTCCGGAGACGGTGACGCATACGGCGAGAGCGGCGGCCACGCGTCCGGGCAGCACGGAGCGGTAGCGCATCTGGTGTCCTCCACGGATGGATGCGCCTCGGTTGGGGTGCTGAGGCGTGTGAGGCACTGTCTCAACGCCCGGCGCCCCCAACAATGGGGTGTGACATAGCACATTGCGCCACGGAGCCATAACGTCCCGCTGCCGCCTACGACTTGGGCACGCTCCAAGTGCGTGCTGCCCAGGTCCTCAAGTGCGGGGACCGCGCGGCGAGTTGGCGGTAGGCGGCGGTGGCGGACTGCAGCAGCGCGTCGGCCGTCTCCTCGGTCACCGTGTCGCGCCGCCAGGCCAGCACATAACGGCACCACAGCGGCGTACCGATCAGCGGTTTGACGACGACCTGCGGGATGGGCCGCGTCGTCGCCTGTACGACGGCCACGCCGAGCCCGTCGGCGATCATTCCCTGCAACTCCAGCCGGTCGCCCAGGAATTCGTGCGCCGCCGACGGCGTGAAGCCGGCCGCCGCACAGGCCGCGTAGAAGACGCCGGGCCATCCGGCCCCGTCGTCCGGCGTCAGGAACCACGGCTCCTCGGCCAGATCCGCGAGGGAGACCTGAGCTCGGCGCGCGAGAGGGTGGCGGGACGACAGCGCGACGAAATTCGGCTCTGTGACGATCCCCCGGTGGTCCACCGCGTCCGAGTGCTCCAGCTCCCTGCCGGGGTAGTCCGCGGCGATGGCCGCGTCCACCGTGCCCTCCTCCAGCAGTTCGACGATCCGCGAGGAGGCGTACACGCTGCTCACCGCGAGCGAGACCTCCGGGAGCCGGGCGCGGAGCCCCGACATCATGCCCACGAGCATCGGTGAGTTCGTCGCCGCGACGCGCAAGGTCCGCCGCGCCGGCGTCGCGCCGGGGGCCGGGCGGCGTCCGATCGCGGCCGCACGGGCCAGGACGTCACGGGCCTGGGCGACGACCTCGACGCCGTACGGAGTCGGCCGCACCCCGGTCGGCCCGCGTTCGAACAGCGGCTCGCCGAGGTGCCCTTCGATGCGCCGGAGTTGGGTGCTCACGGCGGGCTGCGAGTACCCGAGGTCCACCGCGGCCCGGCCCACGCTGCCCGCGTCGGCGACCGCACACAGCACGCGCAGATGGCGCAGCTCCAGCTCCATCCGTCACTCCCCCGGCCCGCATGTCATGCAAACAACCTCAATATCGGTCATCTCGCCCCTCGTGTGACCCCCCTGTGAACACCCGCCGCATCGCATGGTTAGCATATGAGCGCCACCTAGCTCGAAAGATAGGCCCGTGACTGTCAACGACGACTCGTTCACCAACTGGAAGAACCGCGAGGAGATCGCGGAGTCGATGATCCCGCTCATCGGGAAGCTGCACCGGGAGCGGGACGTCACCGTCCTCCTCCACAGCCGCTCCCTGGTGAACAAGTCGGTGGTCAGCATCCTGAAGACCCACCGGTTCGCCCGGCAGATCGCGGGCGAGGAGCTCTCGGTCACCGAGACGCTGCCCTTCCTCCAGGCGCTGGCCGCGCTCGACCTCGGCCCGTCGCAGATCGACATCGGCATGCTGGCCGCGACGTACAAGGCCGACGACCGCGGCCTGTCCGTGGAGGCCTTCACCGCCGAGGCCGTCGCCGGGGCCACCGGCGCCAACAAGATCGAGCGCGGCGAGGGACGCGACGTCGTCCTCTACGGCTTCGGCCGCATCGGCCGCCTCGTCGCCCGCCTGCTGATCGAGAAGGCCGGCTCCGGCAACGGCCTGCGGCTGCGTGCCATCGTCGTGCGCGGCGGGGGCGAGCAGGACATCGTCAAGCGCGCCTCGCTGCTGCGCCGTGACTCCATCCACGGCCAGTTCCAGGGCACGATCACCGTGGACGAGGCCAGCAGCACGATCTTCGCCAACGGCAACGCGATCAAGGTGATCTACGCGGGCGACCCGTCCGAGGTCGACTACACGGCGTACGGCATCAAGAACGCCATCCTCATCGACAACACCGGCAAGTGGCGCGACCGCGAGGGTCTTTCCCAGCACCTGCGCCCCGGCATCGACAAGGTCGTCCTGACCGCGCCGGGCAAGGGCGACGTCCCGAACATCGTCCACGGCGTCAACCACGACACCGTCAAGCCGGACGAGCAGATCCTGTCCTGCGCCTCCTGCACCACCAACGCGATCGTGCCGCCGCTGAAGGCGATGGACGACGAGTACGGCGTGCTGCGCGGGCACGTGGAGACGGTCCACTCGTTCACGAACGACCAGAACCTGCTGGACAATTACCACAAGTCCGAGCGCCGCGGCCGCTCCGCGCCGCTGAACATGGTCATCACCGAGACCGGCGCCGCCTCGGCCGTCGCCAAGGCGCTGCCCGACCTCAAGGCGAAGATCTCCGGCAGCTCGATCCGCGTCCCGGTGCCGGACGTCTCCATCGCGATCCTCAACCTCCAGCTCGCGCGTGAGACCTCCCGCGAGGAGGTCCTCGACTACCTGCGCGATGTGTCGCTGACGTCGCCGCTGCGCCGCCAGATCGACTTCATCACAGCCCCCGACGCGGTCTCCAGCGACTTCATCGGCTCGCGGCACGCCTCGATCGTCGACGCCGGCGCGCTGAAGGTGGAGGGCGACAACGCGATCCTCTACCTCTGGTACGACAACGAGTTCGGCTACTCCTGCCAGGTCATCCGTGTCGTGCAGCACGTCTCCGGGGTGGAGTACCCCACTTACCCGGCTCCGGCGGTCTGATCCCGCCCAGCCGTCACCGACCCGTCTGCCGGCAATGCGGTGCCGACAGGCGGGTCGGTGCTTCCCGCGCTCAGTGGCCGCGGAACGCCTCCTCCAGCCACCACGACCCGCGGTCGGCGACCACCTTGGCGTCGATGAGCAGCGGTGCGGATCGCGGCCCGGCGACCCAGTCCTCCACGGCCTTCAGGTCGGCCGGCGTCCGCACGGTCACCGCCTCGAAGCCATAGCCCCGTCCCACGGCCGCGATGTCCGTCGGCGGGAACCGGACGGTGTCCAGCGGGTGCCCGGCGGGACCGAAGTGGTGCACTTCGGCGCCGTACGCCTCGTCGTCGTACACGACCACCACCATCGGCAGCCCGAGCCGGCGCACGGTGTCCAGCTCGACGGCACTCATCAACGCGCCGCCGTCCCCGAGCGCGGCCACGGGCAGCCGGTCCGGCTGGGCCAGCGCCGCCCCGATCGTGGTCGCCAGCCCCAGCCCTATCGACTGGAAGGCCTGCGTGAAGCAGAAGCCCTTCTCGTCCGGCACCGACAAGTACGCGCTCGGATAGCCCATGAAGTTGCCCGAGTCCACGCCGACCACCCGCTCGGCGGGGAGGATGTCGTCGAGCGCGATGCTCAACGTCCGCGGGTCGATCCGGTCCCGCGTGCCGGTGTCCTCGTACGGCACGTCGCGCAGGCGGACGCGTGCCATGAGGGCCTCGCCGATCTCGGGTCTGCGGTAGCCCTGCCGTGGTTCACCGCCCGCCTCGGCCACCCGGCGCGCGGTGAGTCGGACGTCGCCGAGGACGCCCAGGTGCACCGGCCGGTGGGCGCCGAGTGCCGACGGCTCGTCGTCGACCTGTACGACGGTGGCGTCGGCGCCGATGAGGCCGCCGTGCCGCATCGTCCACATGTTGAGGGCGCAGCCCCAGCCGACGATCAGGTCCGCGCCCTGGATCAGCTCCGAGGCCAGGGCGGAGGCGAAACCGCCGGAGATGCCCAGGGACCAGGGGTTGCCGTGGAAGAGCCCATGGGCGACGGCCGAGGTGGCCGGCAGCGCGCCGTAGCGCTCGGCGAGTGCCTCCAGTGCCTCCCGGCTGCCGGGTCCCCGCGCTCCCCGGCCGGCCACGAAGACCGGCCGCCGGGACCGGCCCAGCAGGTCCACCAAGGCCGACACGCCGTCCGCGTCCGGCTCGACCGCGGCCCGCCCCGGCGGTGGCGCGGCGTGCGCCAGAGCTCCGTCGGGCACGTCCAGGGCCTGCACCGACAGGGGGAGGTTGAGCAGGACGGTACGCCGCTCCTGCACCGCCAGCCGTACCGCCCCGCACGCCTCCTCGACCGCGCTCTGCGCCGACGTGACCCGGACCGTGCCCGCGCCCACCGCTCGGGCCAACGCCTCTTGGTCGACGTAGAAGTTGGACCTGGGCTCGGTCACCTCGGCCGCGAGCACGACGAGCGGCGTACGGCTCTTGGCCGCCTCCGCGATCCCCGTCATCGCGTTCGTCAACCCGGGACCCTGATGCACGCTCACCACCGCCACCGTGCCGCTGGTCCGGGCGTAGGCGTCGGCCATCGTCGCCGCGCCGCCCTCATGGCGTGCGGCGACGAACCGCGCGCCCGCCGCGACCATGGCGTTCGTGACGTGGAAGTTGCCCGACCCGACCACCCCGAAGACCTGACCCACTCCGGCCGCGCACAGCGCCCGGCCGACCGCTTCCGCGACCTTCATGAGCGCTCCACCAGTGCGAGCACGCGCGCGGGAGCGCCGGAGCCGGTGACGATGGGCAGCGGTCCGGCGATGACGACGGATCCGGTCGGCGGGAGCGCGGCGAGGTTGCGCAACTGGGTCAGGCCGTACTTGTCGCTGCCCATGAGGTGGGCGTGACACGGGAAGGCCGGGTCGAACGAGAACGCGCGTCCGGCGTCCGTACCGACCGTGTCGACTCCGAGGCCGATCACCGGTGATTCCTCGGCGACCCAGCGGGCGCATTCCGGCGACAGACCGGGGGTGTGCGGGCCGTTCTCGTCGGCGTTGAGGAACGCCTCCTGCGTCTCGGCGCGGGCATCCCAGCCGGTGCGCAGCAGCAGCCAACCCCCGTCGGGCAAAGGCCCGTGGTCGGCCTCCCATGCCTTCACGTGGTCGATCTCGACCAGGAAGTCGGGGTTCTCGGCGGCCTCGGCGGTGAAGTCCAGCACGGCCGCGGGGGCGATCAGTCTGCGGGCCGGCACCGAGGCCACGTCGGTGAGGTCCTTGCCGGTGACCCAGTGGTTCGGGGCGTCGAAGTGGGTGCCGGTGTGCTCGCCGCTGCGGAAGTTGTTCCAGTACCAGGCGGGACCGCGGTCGTCGTACCGGCTGATCTCCTCCAGTTCGAACACGGCGGTCTGCCCGAACTCGGGCGGCAGCTGGATCACCGGGGTCGACGACGACAACGGCGAGGTGAGGTCGACGACTTCGACGGCCCCACTCCGTAACGCGGCCACCAGCGCGGCGAGGACGGACGGCTCGGACATGGGCGCCTCCTGGGTCGGTGCTGGAACTGACAGCATCGCAGGCCGGTATGACGGTTGTTCAGATACGGTCCGACAGACCGACCGTTTCGTCGACGCGTTCGGCGACCCAGCTCAGGAAGTCCCGTACGTCGGCCGCGGGCAGCTCGGCGGAGACCCGCGCGGGGCGTTCGTAGCTGTGCAATGCCGCCTCCAGGAGGGGCCGGAAGCGCGCCTCGTACGCCGCGACCGCCTCCGCCGCCCGGCGCTTGGCGGCCCAGCGGCCGGTCCGGCAGTACTCCACGGAGCGGCAGCCGTTGAGGACCCGGTTGTCCGCGAGATGCCCTTCGCCCGCGCTGTGCTCACGGACCGAGGCGCGGATCGCGGTCAGCACTCCGGCGCGGGCCGGTTCGGCGATCACGTCCCGCGCCGGCCTGCCGTACAGCACGCGCCCGGCCTGATGGGCGACGGAACGGTCGATGACGTACCAGAACGCCGGGGACTGCGCGGGGTCGAGGCTGACCCGCTCGGGCAGCAGCGGCCCGGTGTTGAGGTCCAGCAGGTAGCCGGCCTCGCCGGACGGGCGGGCCGCGAAGTCCTCGTCGTAGACCACCAGTTCCAGTCCCGCCGCCGGGCAGGGCAGGGCGGGGTGCGCGAGTGCGGCGGCGAGCTCCGGCAGCGCCCGCTCGGGGAGGGACCGGTCGACGATCACCGTGACGTCGGTGTCGCTGCGCCCGTGCCGGTAGTCGCCGAGCGCGACGGAGCCGACCGCGATGACGCTCGCCAGGTGGGATCCGCAGACGGTGTGGGTGCGGTGGACGAGCTCCGCGAGGTAGGGGCGGAGCTCGGCGGGGACGGCGTGGGGGTCTGTGAGCGTCCGGGTCATGGGGTCAGTGTCGCCCAGACCGGAAATCTGCGAATGCCCGACAACGTCCGCACCGCAGGAGGCCGGGCTGCACGCCGGAGACCCGGTGGTCTGCGCCCGGCCTCCGCTTGGGCCCGCCGGCGCCCCGCGCAGATACCTCCCCCTGCGCGGGGCGCCGACGGCGATCCCGGGCCTGCTCAGGCGAGTTCGACGAGAAGGTCGCCGCCCTCGACCTGCTGGATGGGATTGATGGCCAGCCGGGCCACCCTGCCGGACTTCGCGGCGGTGATCGAGGCCTCCATCTTCATCGCCTCGATGGTGGCGACCGTGGCACCGGCCTCCACCTCCTCGCCCTCGGCGACCGTGAGGGTCACCACGCCGGCGAACGGCGCCGCGACATGGCCGGGGTTGGCCCGGTCGGCCTTCTCCGTGACGGGCACGTCCGAGGCCGCCGCCCGGTCGCGGACCTGGATGGGCCGCAGCTGGCCGTTCAGGGACGACATCACGGTGCGCATGCCGCGCTCGTCCGCGTCGCCGATGGCCTGCAGCTCGATCAGCAGCCGCACGCCGCGCTCCAGGTCGACGGCGTACTCCTTGCCCGGGCGCAGCCCGTAGAAGAACGCCTTGCTGTCCAGCACGCTGGTGTCGCCGTAGGAGTCGCGGTGCGTCTCGAACTCGCGCGTGGGCCCCGGGAACAGCAGCCGGTTGAGCGTCGCCCTCCGGTCCTTCGCCAGGCCCTTGCGGTCGTCGGCGGTCAGTTCCTGCACCGGCTTGCCCTCGGCGCGGCCCTGCAGCGCCTTGCTGCGGAACGGCTCGGGCCAGCCGCCGGGCGGAGTGCCCAGCTCGCCGCGCAGGAAGCCGATGACGGAGTCGGGGATGTCGAAGCGGTCCGGCTCGGCCTCGAAGTCCGCCGGGGACACGCCTGCACCCACGAGGTGCAGGGCCAGGTCGCCGACCACCTTCGAGGACGGGGTGACCTTCACCAGGCGGCCCAGCATCCGGTCGGCGGCGGCGTACATCGCCTCGATCTCCTCGAAGCGGTCGCCGAGGCCGAGCGCGATCGCCTGGGTGCGCAGGTTGGACAGCTGCCCGCCGGGGATCTCGTGGTGGTAGACGCGGCCGGTCGGCGAGGCGAGACCCGCCTCGAAGGGGGCGTATACCTTGCGGACGCTCTCCCAGTACGGCTCCAGGTCGCCGACGGCCTGGAGGTCGAGGCCGGTGGGCCGGTCGGAGTGGTCGGTGGCGGCCACGATCGCGGACAGCGACGGCTGCGAGGTCGTGCCGGCCATGGACGCCACCGCCCCGTCCACCGCGTCCGCGCCGGCCTGGATGGCGGCGAGGTAGGTGGCGAGCTGGCCGCCGGCGGTGTCGTGGGTATGGATGTGGACCGGCAGGTCGAACTCCCGGCGCAGAGCCGACACCAGCTTCGCCGCGGCCGGTGCCCGCAGCAGGCCCGCCATGTCCTTGACCGCCAGGACATGGGCGCCCGCGTCCACGATCTGCTCGGCCAGGCGCAGGTAGTAGTCGAGGGTGTAGAGCTTCTCGGACGGGTCGGACAGGTCGGAGGTGTAGCACAGGGCCACCTCCGCGACGGCCGTTCCGGTCTCCCGTACGGCCTCGATGGCGGGCCGCATCTGGTCGACGTCGTTCAGCGCGTCGAAGATGCGGAAGATGTCGATGCCGGTGGCGGCGGCCTCGTGCACGAAGGCGTCGGTCACCTCGGTGGGGTACGGCGTGTACCCGACGGTGTTGCGGCCGCGGAGCAGCATCTGCAGGCAGATGTTCGGCGCGGCCTCCCGCAGGGCGGCCAGGCGCTCCCACGGGTCCTCGGCGAGGAAGCGCAGGGCGACGTCGTATGTGGCGCCGCCCCAGCACTCCAGGGACAGCAGCTGGGGCAGGGTGCGCGCCACCACCGGGGCGACGGCGAGCATGTCCTTGGTACGCACCCGGGTCGCGAGCAGCGACTGGTGGGCGTCGCGGAAGGTGGTGTCGGTGACACCGATGGTCGGGGAGGCGCGCAGCCAGCTCGCGAAGCCCTCCGGGCCGAGTTCGGCGAGCCGCTGCCGGGAGCCGGCCGGGGGCTCACCGGCCGGCAGCGCGGGCAGCTTGGTCAACGGGTCGAGCAGGTCGGGCCGTTCGCCGTGCGGCTTGTTGACCGTGACGTCGGCCAGGTAGGTGAGCAGCTTCGTGCCGCGGTCGGCGGAGTGGCGGGCGGTCAGCAGGTGCGGGCGCTTTTCGATGAACGACGTGGTGACCCGGCCGGCCTGGAAGTCGGGGTCGTCCAGCACCGCTTGCAGGAAGGGGATGTTGGTGGCCACGCCGCGGATGCGGAACTCGGCCACGGCACGCCGGGCACGGCCCACCGCGGTGGCGAAGTCCCGGCCCCGGCAGGTGAGTTTGACCAGCATCGAGTCGAAGTGCGCGCTGATCTCCGTACCGGCGTGGGTGGTACCGCCGTCGAGGCGGATGCCCGAACCGCCCGGGGAACGGTAGGCGGTGATGCGGCCGGTGTCCGGGCGGAAGCCGTTGGCGGGGTCCTCGGTGGTGATACGGCACTGAAGGGCGGCGCCGCGCAGGGTGACCGTCTCCTGCGACAGCCCCAGGTCGGCCAGGGTCTCGCCGGCGGCGATACGCAGCTGGGCCTGGACGAGGTCGACGTCGGTGACCTCCTCGGTGACCGTGTGCTCGACCTGGATGCGCGGGTTCATCTCGATGAAGACGTGGTTGCCGTCGCGGTCCAGCAGGAACTCCACCGTGCCGGCGTTGCGGTAGCCGATCTGCCGGGCGAAGCGCACGGCGTCGGCGCAGATCCGATCGCGCAGATCGGGGTCGAGGTTCGGGGCGGGCGCGAGCTCGATCACCTTCTGGTGACGGCGCTGCACCGAACAGTCCCGCTCGAAGAGGTGGATGACGTTGCCCTGCCCGTCGGCGAGGATCTGCACCTCGATGTGGCGGGGCTCGACGACGGCCTTCTCCAGGAAGACCGTGGGGTCGCCGAACGCGGACGCCGCCTCGCGGGACGCCGCCTCGATGGACTCGCGCAGCTGGGCGGGGTCCTCGACGCGGCGCATGCCGCGCCCGCCGCCGCCCGCGACCGCCTTGACGAACACGGGGAAGCCGATGTCCTCGGCGGCGCTGACGAGGGCGTCCACATTGGTGGACGGCGCCGAGGAACCCAGCACCGGGACGTCGGCCGCGCGTGCGGCGGCCACCGCGCGCGCCTTGTTGCCCGTCAGCTCCAGGATTTCCGCGCTCGGCCCGACGAACGTGATGCCCGCCTCCTCGCACGCCCTGGCCAGATCGGGGTTCTCGGACAGGAAGCCGTAACCCGGGTAGACGGCGTCCGCCCCGGCCCGCTGTGCGGCCCGGACGATCTCCTCCACGGAGAGATAGGCCCGCACCGGATGTCCGGGCTGGCCGATCTCGTAGGCCTCGTCGGCCTTCAGCCGGTGCAGGGAGTTGCGGTCCTCGTGCGGGAAGACGGCGACCGTGCGTGCGCCCAGCTCGTAGCCTGCGCGGAACGCACGAATCGCGATCTCACCGCGATTGGCGACCAGCACCTTGCGGAACATTCTTGATCCCTTCAGCCTGCCGGTGACGGAGAGCACCCATGGTGTCGGCGGCACTCCTTTCACGCCATGTGAGCCGGGCCACTCGCGATGATCTCGTCCGTTCCGCAACCGGTCACAGCGCACCACCGGCACCCGAGCGACCGGACGGGCCTACGCTGTCCTTGAGCCTCCTGTGGTCAAGGGTGGTGTGAGCGAGGTGCCCTGATGGCCGGCGCGAGTCACCGCGATGCACGTGCCCACGAAGCGATCGGCGAAACGCCGGATCGGCGCACGGCCGCGGTGGGACACGCGGGGGTGTTCCAGGATCTGCTCCCGCTGGCCCTGTGGGTGGCCGATGCCGACGGGCGCCTGGTGCAGTGGTCGCTCGCCGCGCAGGACCTGCTCGGTCACACGGCGGAACAGATGGTGGGCCAGGACGCCAACCGTGTCCTCGTACCCGAGGAGAACCGGGAACTGGCCGACCGGCTCACCCGGAGGGTGCGGTCGGGCGCGGCTGTCGTCGCACGGCTGCCGGTGCGGCATCGCGACGGATCCCTCGTCGAGATGGAGATGTGGATCTGTCCGATCGCGGACGGGCGGGAGCGGACGGGTGTGCTGGCCATCGCGGCGGAGACCTCGGCGGTGGAGCAGATGCGGGATGCGCTGGCGGCGCTGGAGGGTCTGTTCACTCAGTCCCCGATCGGCCTGGCCATGCTCGGTCCCGACTTGCGTTTCCTGCGGGTCAACGAGGCTCTGGCACGGATCGACGGCGTGCCGGTGGCCGAGCACGTCGGCCGGCGCGTCACCGAGGTCGCCCCGAGCGCCGGCGTGCTGGAGTCGGTGATGCGGCAGGTGCTCGAGCGGGGTGAGGCGGTGGTGGACTTCCGCCACACGTCCTCCGCCGCGGATCCGGAGCGGCGGCGGACGTGGTCCTGCTCCTACGCCCCCTTGCTCGGCGGTGCCGGCCAGCGGGTGGGGGTGATCGCCTCGCTGATCGACGTCACGGAGGGGCAGCGGGCCCACGTGGAGGCGGAGCAGGCGAGGCGGCGTCTTGCGCTGCTGGCGGAGGCGGGGACGCAGATGGGCTCCACGCTGGATCTGACGCAGACCGCGCGGGAGGTGGTCCGCGTCCTGGTGCCCCGGCTGGCCGACTCCGCCGACGTCCAGCTGCTGGAGGAGGCGGTGGCCCCGGACGAGACCGCCGCGTCGGCGCACGGCGTGGTCCGCCGGGTGGCGGCGGTCTTCACCGATCCGGCCGCGCCGGCCGACCTCCTCGCGGTCGGCATGACCCTTCAGGTCCCGCCCGGTTCGGTGTACGAGCAGATCATGACCGCCGGGCGGCCCATGAACCTGTACCTGAGCGACATCGGCCCGCTGATCACCACCCCCGGCGTCGACCGGCTGCGCGACTATCTGCGCGCCCGCGTGGGCGCGGCACGACTGGTGCCGCTGGTGGCCCGGGGCACCGTGCTCGGCGCGGTGGTGGTCACCCGCACCCGGGACCGGGAGCCCTTCGACGACCAGGACATCCTGCTGATCGACGAGCTGGTCGCCCGGGCCGCGCTGAACATCGACAACGCGCGCATGTACGGCCGGGAACGCGACGCGGCACTCACCCTCCAGCGCAGCCTGATGAACCCCTTGCTGCCCGTCGTCCGCGGGCTCGAACTCACCGGCCGTTATCTGCCGGCCGGCGACAACGAGGTCGGCGGCGACTGGTTCGACGCCATCGCCCTGTCGGGCGACCGGACCGCCCTGGTGATCGGCGACGTGATGGGGCACGGCATCCACGCCGCGGCGGTGATGGGACAGCTGCGCACCGCCGTACGGACCCTGGCACGCCGGGACACGCCGCCCGACCAGGTGCTGCGCTTCCTGGACGCCGCCGTCGCGGACCTGGGCGACAACGAGATGGCCACCTGCCTGTACGCCGTGCACGACCCGGGCACCGGCCGCTGTCTGATCGCCCGGGCGGGCCACCCGCCGCCCGTGGTCGCCGACGGGCGGGGAGCGGTCGCCTTCCTGGAGGGACCCGCGGGCCCGCCGCTGGGCGTGGGCGGGCAGGACTGCGAGGTCCAGCAGCTGGTCCTTCCTCCCCACAGCCTCCTGGTGACCTACACCGACGGTCTGATAGAGACCCGCGGCTCCGACCTCGACCAGGGCATGCGCCGTCTGGCCCAGGCGCTGCGGCATCCCGGGCATCCCCTGGAGGACATCTGCGACGCCCTCCTGGCGCACGTCATGCCCGACGTGGCCGACGACGACGTGGCGGTCCTCCTCGCCCGCGCGCTGCCCCGGTGACCTGGCCGTCCGTGCGCCGGCGGACAGCCCGCCCCGGCCGCGACGACGAGGCACGCAGTGTCCGCAGAGCCGATACTGGGGGTGAGTCGCTGAAAGCCAGACATCCGGAACGGCAGGAGCGCCCCGGGGCGCCGCGCCACCGGCCCCGCGAACGGTGCGAGATGGGTGGGCGATGCACAACACATCCCCGACGACGCTCAGCGAGAGCCCGGAGGATCCGTTCTCGGTCCACCGGTCGGCATCCGCCGTGCTGGACGGCCGGGGGCGCATCGTCGCCTGGAGCGAACAGGCCACCGCCCTCCTCGGGCACCGGGCCGAGGAGGTGCTGGGCCGGACGGTGCGCGAGGTCCTGGTCGACAGCGGGGACGAGGCCCTGATCGCCGAGGCGACCGCCGAGTGCCTGCGCGAGCGCGGCTGGTTCGGGCTGCTGCCGGTCCTGCACCGCGCGGGCCACCGCGTGTACGTGGGGTTCCGGGCGCGCAGGGTGCAACGACTGGACTCCACCGTCGAGTGGCTCCTCGTCGGCTCGCTCGCCGAGGACATCGTCCAGTGGGAGATCGACCGGGCCATGCTGGACGGCTTCTTCCGCCGGTCCCCGGTGGGGGTCGCGGTGCTCGGCCCGGATCTGCGCCTGTTGCGGGTGAACCGGGCGATCGCACGGTTCGGCGGACTGCCCTCCGAGGCGTACCGCGGGCTTCGCACCACCGACTTCCTGCTCGGCCCGGACGCGGCACTGGTCGAGGACAGGCTCCGGCGGGTGCTCGAGACGGGTGAGCCCGTGATCTTCGCCGAGCAGCCCTGCCGCTTGCTTCGGGACCCGCAGAAGGAGCTCTTCGTCTCCGTCTCCGCCTTCCGGATGCAGGACCCCTCCGGCCGGGTGCTGGGCGTCACCGAGATCGTCGAGGACGTCACCGACCGCCACCGGGCACGTCGGCGGCTCGCGCTGCTCAACGAGGCCGGCACCCGGATCGGGAGCACCCTGGACGTGGCCAGGACGGCGCGCGAGCTGGCCGAGGTGGCGGTTCCCGCGCTCGCCGACGCCGTCTCGGTGGATCTGCTCGAACCCGTGACCCGCGGGGAGGAGCCGGCCCCGGATGCCACGGGCCCCTTGCGCAGGATGGCGGCGCGCAGCGTTCTGCCCGAGGCGTTGCAGGTGATGTATCCCGTCGACCATCTGTTCTCCTTCCCCGAGCAGTCCGCGCAGGCCCGCTGCCTGGCCGAGCGGCGTGCGGTGCTGCAGCCCAATCTGCAGGTGAGCAAGGTGTGGTTCACCGACGACGCGGACCGGGCCGAGAAGGTGCTCGCGATGGGTGTCCACTCGCTGATGGTGGTGCCGCTGGTGGCGCGCGGTGTCGTCCTCGGCGTGGTCTGCCTGTGGCGGGTACAGCGGCCGGAGCCGTTCGAGGAGGACGACCTCACCCTGGCGGAGGAGTTCGCCGCGAGGGCCGCGGTCTGCATCGACAACGCCCGCCGCTACACCCAGCAGCACCAGGCCGCCGAGGCCCTCCAGCGCAGCCTGCTGCCGAGTGAGGTGCCCGAGCACCCGGCGGTCGAGACGGCCCACCGCTACCTGCCCGCGCAGGCCTCCACCGGTGTCGGCGGCGACTGGTTCGACGTCATCCCGCTGTCCGGACTGCGGGTCGCGCTGGTCGTCGGCGACGTCGTCGGCCACGGCATGCACGCCTCGGCGACCATGGGCCGGCTGCGCGCCGCCGTGCGCACCCTGGCGCACCTCGACCTGGCCCCGGACGAGGTCCTCGCCCGGCTCGACGACCTGGTGGACCAGTTGGCCACCGAACAGCGGCAGACCGATGGGAACGCCCCGCAGATCGTCGGCGCGACCTGCCTGTACGCGATCTACGATCCGGTCTCCCGGACGTGCGCGATGGCGCGCGCAGGGCACCCGCCGCCGACCGTACTGGGGCCGGACGGCCGGGTGCGCCCGATCGACCTGCCCGCTGGACCACCGCTGGGTCTCGGCGGGCTGCCGTTCGAGACGGCCGAGCTCGACCTGGACGAGGGCAGCCTGCTCGCCCTGTACAGCGACGGCCTGCTCCTGGCCGACCACCGTGACGTCGACCAGGGGCTCGACCTGCTGCGCACCGCGGTGGCCGGTCCGGCCCGCTCGCTGGAGGACATGTGCAAGGCGGTGGAGGACGCGTTGCTGCCCGACCGGTCCGCCGACGATGTCACGCTGCTGCTGGGCCGGACCCGGGTGCTGGCGGCCGAGAAGGTGGCCACCTGGGAACTGCCGGCCGAGCCCACCGCGGCCGGCCGGGCCCGGAGCCTGGTGACGGAGCGGCTGACCGAGTGGGGACTTGAGGAGCTGGCCTTCACCACCGAACTGATCGTGAGCGAACTGGTCACGAACGCCTACCGGTACGCCGGCGGCCCGGTGCTGCTGCGCCTGATCCGGGACGGCCACCTCATCTGCGAGGTCTCCGACACCAGCAGCACCTCGCCCCACCTGCGTCAGGCCCACAGCACCGACGAGGGCGGACGAGGCCTGTTCCTGGTGGCCCAGCTGTCCGAGCGCTGGGGCACGCGCTACGGCCGCAACAGCAAGACCATCTGGGCCGAGCAGCCGCTGTCGCAGGCTGACGGGGAGTCAGGCGCGTGACGTGACACGCCTCAGTCCACGATGACGCCGGTGAGAGCCGGTACGGGGGCCCGTCCGGCGAGCGCACCGGCGAAGTTCTCCTCGACCTCCGCCTTTTCCGCCGCGTCCGGATACGGGTTCGTGCACGCGGTGCCCGCGCTGGAGCCGGACATCAGGCTGGAGCAGGGCCCGGGCTTGCGATCGGGCAGGCCGAGGATGTGCCCGAGTTCGTGGGCGGAGATACGAACCGTGTTGTAGCCCTGGTCGACGGCCTGACGCCCGATGTAGACGGTTCCGTTGCCCAGCGTGGTGGGCAGCGCGCGCGGCCAGCCGTTGTCCGCCAGGACCCGTATGTTGGCGCGTTGCCCGGTGGCGGCCGGCTGCAGCTCGACCGCGTCCACACTCTCGTTCCAGATCGCCGCGCCCCGGTCCACCGCGCTCCTGAACTCCGCGGAGCCGCTCGCGTCGTAGGTGAGGACCCGGGCGGCCAGGGGGTGGCCCACGGCGTCGGGGGAAGCGGCCACGGCGGGGCTGCCCACCAGGGACAAGGACACGGCCAGGGCGGTGGATAGGCTGCCGGTCAGCGTACGGACGTGCATGTGCGACCTCCTCGTGGGGGAAGGGAGTCGTGCTCATGACACACTCTGGGGTCATTGCCCAGCCGAGGCAGCGGTGAATCCGGTCGAGTGATCCTGACGCCCGCGCGTATGCCGTGAACTGTGCGCCCTGCAGGGCGATTTCACTGCTTGGCGCCGAAGTTCTGCGTCCACCAAGGTCCGCCCGAGCCGTCGTGGATGCCCACGCCGATGTCCTTGAACGAGCAGTTGAGGATGTTGGCACGGTGGCCGGGGCTGTTCATCCAGGAGTCCATCACCGCCTCCGGGGTCTGCTGGCCCTGAGCGATGTTCTCCCCGTACGTGGACCAGGTGTAGCCCGCGGCGGTGATGCGCTGCCCTGGGTCGGCGCCGTCCGGGTTGGTGTGGTCGAAGAAGTTGCGGGCAGCCATGTCGTCGGAGTGGCCCTGCGCGGCCTTGTTCAGTAGCGGGTCCTCCGTGAGCGGCCCGCAACCGGCGTCCGCCCGCTCCTTGTTCACCAGCGCGACCACCTGCCCGACGGTGTCCGTCGGGGCCGGCTGCGACTGCGGGGTACTGGCCGCGGCCCGGGTCGGACGAGGGGACTGCTGGGGAGTCGGGCTCTTCCGGGCGGGGCGCGGGGACTTGGAAGGGCTCGCCTTCTTGGACGGCGACGCGGACGGCGACGGCGATCTGGACGCCGACGGGGAGGTCTCCACGGGGCTGGGTTCCGCGAGGTCCACTGCCGGGGCTCCGGCGGTCCGTGCAGCGGTCGCTTCTTCGGCGCGGGTCCCGGTCCCCGAGTCCGTGTCGAAGTACCAGAGTCCGCCACCTGCCACGCAGGCCGCCACGACGGCACCGCCGACGGCCCGGCGCCGGTTGCGGCGACGTCGACGGGCCTCACTGCGGGAGGCCGAACGGCCGCGCCCGGCACGGTGCCCGGCTCCCGACGCCGACCCTCCATGACCTCCGGACGCGTCCAGCCGGGACGCCGAGCCGACCGCGGCCATCCCGCCGGAGGCGGACAGCACCCTCTCCAAGAGCACGGGCGTCGCCGCGACCAGCGCGAGGCCGGCCAGCAGCCCCTCCGCAGGCATCAACCCGCTCCACAGTCCTGAGCAGCGCACGCATCCGCGGGCATGCCGGGCTATTCGCTTGCGCCACAGCGCCGAGGGCCGGCCGTCCCAGGAGGCCAGCAGGCCCCGCAGTTCCTCGCACAGCGGCCGCGAGTCGAGCGCCCGCACGACGACCCGGGCCGCCTCCAACTGCGCCTTCATCCGCTGCACCCGGACCGCCGTGTGCTGCGGCGACAGCTCCAGAGCCGCGGCGACCTCGGTCCGGGTCAGCTCACCCGCGCACTCCAGCCACCACAGCGACAGCAGCCCTCGGTCGTCCGGCTCCAGCCAGCGGGTGGCGCGTGCGGTCTCCTGGCGCTGGCCGGACAACTGAAGCTGCATCATGGTCAGATCCACGAAGTCGGCGCCCGGGTCGGGGAAGTCCTCGGTCTCCTCCACCGCGCCCGGGGCGGACTGCCGGTCCTGCCAGTGCGCCCGGACCTGGTTCATCGCGATGGCCACGAGCCAGGAGCGGAAGCTTTCGGGTGTGCGCAGACCTGCGAGCCCGTCAAGGGCACGGAGCATGGTCTCCTGCACCACGTCGTCGACATCGACCGAGCCGTTCAGCGCCCGTCCCACGATGTTGTAGACGAGCGGGAGGTACGTACTGACCAGGGCGTCCTGAGCCTCCGGGTCGCCTCCTCGGGCGGCGGTCACCAGTGCCGCCGACTCCCCCGCGCGCTCTGTACTCATCACAAACTTCCCTGTCCTCGACGCCGAACGGTGCTGTCCGATACATGGGAGATCGCTCGATGGGCCTCGCATAACAGTTATTCGGACGCCAGTTCCACGAGAGACTCACGGGATCGGCGCGGCAGCGCAATGGGGGACGTCACATCGGCAGGGCGGAGCGCTTCGGAACGTCACCATGAGACCTGGACGCACACATCAGCCCAGAATTACGGGGGTTCGCCCCATATGGTGTACGTCATCAGCGCACCCGCATGCAGCGCGGAGCGGCCTTGTCGCGGGCGTCTGGGAAGGCGTACGCCGACCGGCCACCGCCAGGAAAAGCACCGGGTGACGGTGATGAGGAGCGCGCCGCCGGCAGCTCCGTGCGACGGCCGTCTTCAGCCGCGTCGGTCACTGGACGTGCGCGCGTTGCTCGGCGCGGCGGCGATGGCCACGGTCGGCAAGGCCCGACGGGCGGTGCGCACCCGTTCCGGCACGTTCCGGCCCGTCATGCACGCGCACCGCTCGACGCAGGAGGTGACGCCGGCTGGCGCCCCCACGCGTCGCGCGGTCAGTGACTGACCAGCTGGTCGGCCAGACGGCGTGCCTGGGTGAGCAATGTGCCGTAGGTCGCCAGCACATCAGGATCGCCGGGCATCGCGCCGTGCAGCCGTTGCCGCAGGTCATCCAGGTTGCGCACCAGGTCTTCGACGACCTCGCGCAGTTCCTGGTCCGCCCGCTCGTCCTGCCCGCTCGGGGCGAAGCGGCTCTGCGTGTAGAGCCGTATGGCGCGGGCGCTGCAGTGAAGGAACTCCGCGTACGGCTTGGTGACGTGCGGACCCGGCCTAGGCTTCTTCCCGTCGCCGTCACAGGCTTCCAGCACCAGCCGGGTCACGCCCGTGGTGTGGACGGCCACGTGGTCGAGGACGGTGACCGCGTCGTCGTAGTCCTGCCCGGGCGGCGATATCGCGCGGCCGCGGCGGGGGTTGGCCCACAGGCTCTCCCGGCTCCAGCCGACCGCGGCGCGGGCCTGGTCCACCAGACGGCAAAGGCGCAGCGCACGCTCGTGCAGGGACCCGGCCACGTGGGCATCCCACTCGTCCTCGGCCAGCCGGTCGGCCACCGCGTCCAGAATCTCCTGCGCCTCGCAGGCCGCGTCCTCCAGCGCGGCGCGGGTGCTGCGCAGATACACCGGAGGCCGGATCAGCGCATTGACCGCGATGCCCACCACCGCGCCGAAGACCGCCTCCGCGATCCGGGCAGCCGACGCGGCGACCGTGACCGGTCCACCGGTCAGGACGAACAAGGCGCCCGTGACCGCGTAGATCCCTTGGCTGCCCAGGCGCCGCCAGTTCCCGAGCAGCACTGCCACCGGCAGTACCAGGCCCATCGCCCCCAACGGCGAATCCACCATCAGCACGGCCCCTGTCGCCACCACCGTCCCGGTGGCGATGGCCGCCACTTGCTGCAGCCCATGGGCGATCGACCGGTACACCGTCGACTCCACCAGCACGACCGCCACCCATGGCGCGACGAACGCCATCGGCGCCTTCAGCCACCAGCCCGCCACGGCCCACGCCACACACGCCGCCAGAGCCGCCTTGACCGCCTGCACGGCCAGATCCCGCTCACGGCCCGGCTCCACCCATGCCCGCCGAACCGCCTCTACCGCCGCCCTGCCATGGCGCCGGGCACTCAGCACTGCCCCTCGAATCCCTCGAATCCCTCGCATCCCCAGCCAAGTGCCACCTGTGCCGAGAAGGATTCCCCGCATCCCACGCCAGGGGACGACTTCCTGCGGCAAGAGGGATGCCGAGTCCTATGCCACGGGGGCGCCCGAGTTCGTACGCCAAGGGGGGAGGCCTGAGTTCGTACGCAAGGGGGACGCCCGAATTCCTAACGCCAAGGGCCATGCACCCACGCCGACATCTTGACGCGTCAATGACAAGGATGGCTTGATGCTTATGGGAGCGCTCCCACCTAACTCAGGGAAGGGACCACCATGCGCAGCACCCGCCACTTACCCTTGCGGATCATTCCGCTTCTCGCTCTGCCGGCGACCCTGCTCCTGCCCGTGGGGGTCGCCCTCGCGCCGCCCGCCACAGCCGCTCCGGCGGCAGCGGACCCCGTGCGCATCATGCCGCTGGGCGATTCGATCACCGGCTCGCCCGGCTGCTGGCGTGCGCTGTTGTGGAACCGGCTGCAAGCCGCCGGGTACACGGACATCGACTTCGTCGGCACCCTCACCCACCGGGGCTGCGCCCAGGCGCACGACGGTGACAACGAGGGCCACGGTGGCGAGTTGGTGACCAACGTGGCCGACCAGAACCTGCTGCCGGGGCGATTGGCCGCGACACTCCCGGACATCGTTGTCATGCACTTCGGCACGAACGACGTCTGGAGCAGCATCTCCCCCGACCGCATCCTGGCCGCCTACACCAAGCTCGTCGAGCAGATGCGGGCCGCCAATCCGGACATGAAAGTCCTGGTCGCCCGGCTCATCCCCATGAACCCGAGCGGCTGCACCGGCTGCGCGCAGCGCGTCGTCGACTTCAACGCCCGGATCCCCGAGTGGGCCCGCACGACGAGCACCAGCCGCTCCCCCGTCACCGTGGTCGACCAGTGGACGGGCTTCGACACGGCCACCGACACCTACGACGGCGTGCACCCCAGTGCCTCCGGCGACGAGAAGATCGCCGCCCGCTGGTATCCCGCCTTGGCCGCGCTGCTCGACGCGGACCCGGGTGGTCCGGCCGACCCGGGCGACCCGCCCGACTGCACCGCGTCGTTCCGTGCCGTGTCCGCCTGGCAAGGCGGCTACCAGGGCGAGGTGACGGTGACCAACACGTCCGCCTCCCCCGTCTCGGGCTGGACCGCGACGGTCGCCCCGGCCGCCGGGGCCCGCCTCACCCAGGTCTGGAACGGCACCCTCGCAGCAGCGTCGGACGGCACGGGCACCGTCTCCAACGCCGACTGGAACGGCACCCTCGCACCCGGCGCGAGCACCGCCTTCGGCTTCATCGCCAGTGCCCCGGCAACGGCCGACGCTCCGTCGGCGACTGTCAGCTGCATGGCACACCCCACATCACCCTGACGCACCGTCACCTCATCTCACCCGTCTCACTCTTCGGAGCCGCCATGAGATCCCCCACCCGCACCGCCCCACGACTGGCCGCCGTCGTGGCCGCCCTCCTGGGCCTGCTCGCCCCCTTGCTCTCCTTCGCAACGCCCGCGCAGGCGGCGGCCACCGGCCTCCACGTCCAGAGCGGCCGACTGCTGGAGGCGAACGGCAACGACTTCGTATTGCGCGGCGTCAACCATGCCCACACCTGGTACCCGGGCGAGACGGAGTCGCTGGCCGACGTCAAGGCGCTCGGCGCCAACACCGTCCGCGTCGTCCTGTCCGACGGCCACCGCTGGACGAAGAACAGCGCCGAGGACGTGGCGGGCGTCATCGACCGGTGCAAGGCCAACCGGCTCATCTGCGTCCTGGAGGTGCACGACACCACCGGTTACGGCGAGGAGGCCGCCGCCGGCACCCTCGACCACGCGGCCGACTACTGGATCGGCCTGAAGGACGTGCTCACCGGCGAAGAGAACTACGTCATCATCAACATCGGCAACGAGCCCTGGGGCAACACCAACCCCGCCGGCTGGACCGATCCCACGATCGCGGCCGTCAAGAAGCTGCGGGGCGCCGGATTCACGCACACGATCATGGTGGACGCGCCCAACTGGGGCCAGGACTGGCAGGGCGTCATGCGCGCCAACGCACAGTCCGTCTACAACGCCGACCCCACCGGCAACCTGCTCTTCTCGATCCACATGTACAGCGTCTACGACACCGCCCAGGAGATCACCGACTACCTGAACGCCTTCGTGGGTGCCGAACTGCCCCTTCTCATCGGCGAGTTCGGAGGTCCGCCCGACCAGTACGGCGACCCGGACGAGGACACCATGATGGCCGCCGCACAGCAACTCAAGCTCGGCTATCTGGCCTGGTCCTGGAGCGGCAACACCGACCCGATCCTCGACCTGGCGATCGACTTCGACCCGACGCGGCTCAGCTCCTGGGGCCAGCGCGTCTTCCACGGCGCCAACGGCGTCGCCGCCACCTCGAAGGAAGCCACGGTCTACGCCTCGGGCGGGGGCGACACCACTCCCCCGACCGCGCCCGGGACACCGACCGCCTCGGAGGTGACCGCCTCGGAGGTGACCTCGTCGTCGGTGAAGCTGGCCTGGGGTGCCGCCAGTGACGGGACCGGCGTCAGGGGCTATGACGTGGTGCGGGTCAGCGGCGGGACCGAAAGCCCCGTCATCAGCACGGCGGGTACCTCCGCCACCCTCACCGGCCTCACCCCGGCCACGTCGTACACCTTCGCCGTCTACGCCCGTGACGCCGCCGGCAACCGCTCGCCGCGCTCCGGCACGGTGACGGTCACGACCTCCTCCGGCGGTACACCGGCGACATGCGGTGTCGCCTACCGTGTGACGAACGAGTGGCCCGGAGGCTTCCAGGGCGAGATCGTCATCCGCAACACCGGCAGTTCGACCATCAACGGCTGGACGCTGCGCTGGACCTTCCCCGACACCCAACGCGTCAGCAACCTGTGGGGCGGCACCGCGGCCCAGAGCGGCTCGGACGTCTCGGTCGCCGCCGTTTCGTACACCGCGACGATCGCCCCGGCAGGCTCCGTCACCCTGGGCTTCACGGCCACCAAGGGGAGCACGAATCCGACTCCCACGGCCTTTGCGCTCAACGGCTCCACCTGTTCGCTGAGCTGAACCACCCGCGCGCTGCGCTTCCTTGGCGTGCTGTCGGCTCAGGGCGCCAAGGAAGCGCACGTCAGTCACACAAGGCCGTGACAGGAACCACACAGATTCACGTGCAGGGCACACGCAAGATCCGGATAAGGTGAGGCTGGCCTAACGGCTGAACAATCTGCATCAAAAGGAGCCTTGCCATGCTTCACCGGCGCCGCGGGACCGCCGCCGTCGCTCTTGCCGTCGCCGCCGCCCTGTCCCTCGCGGCCTGCGGCGGTTCCAACGACACGGCGGGCAACAAGGGCTCGGGGGCCGGTGACAAGAAGGCCGTGGCGCAGGGCGGCGGGGACTTCGCGTCCGCCGCGAAGAAGACCGCGGCCATGGGCACTGCCGCCAAGCCGGGCGAGTGGCCGCGCACCATCGAGCACGCCATGGGCGAGACCGTCATCAAGTCCCAGCCCAAGCGTGTGGTGGTCCTGGACGTCGGCGAGCTCGACAACGTCGTCTCGCTCGGCATCAAGCCGGTCGGCCTCGCCCCCACCGAGGGCTCCCCCGAACTGCCGTCCTACTTGAAGAAGGACGCCGGCACCCCGTCGAACGTCGGCACCATCAACAACCTCAACCTCGAGGCGATCGCCGCTCTCAAACCGGACCTGATCCTCGGCAGCCAGCTGCGCGCCGCGGACAAGTACGACGAGCTGTCGAAGATCGCCCCCACGGTCTTCTCCATCCGCCCCGGCTTCACCTGGAAGGAGAACTACCTCCTGAACGCGGCGGCCCTGGACAAGACCGCGCAGGCCAAGGCGAAGCTCGCCGCGTACGACAAGAAGGTCGACGAGCTCGGCGCCGAGCTCGGCGCCGACAAGCCGAACGTGTCGATGGTGCGTTACCTGCCCGACGGTGTCATCCGCCTCTACGCCAACGCCTCGTTCATCGGCACCATCCTCAAGGACGCCGGCATCCCGCGCCCCGAGAACCAGGACATCGAGGACCTGGCCGCCGAGGTCAGCGCCGAGAACATCGACCAGGCCGACGCGGACTACATCTTCACCGGCGTGTACGGCGACCCGAAGGCCACGGACAAGTCCCGCGCGCAGGGCAACCCGCTGTGGAAGAACCTGAAGGCGGTCAAGGCGGGGCACGCCTACGACGTGCCGGACGAGACCTGGTACCTGGGCCTGGGCGTCACCGCGGCCGAGCAGGTCCTCGCCGACCTGGAGAAGTACCTGGCCCGGTAAGGCCACTCGGCCGCCGTACCCGAACAGACGAACAGCCCCAGCAAGAGGAACCGCATGTCCCGTGCCACCCGGCGCCGCATCGCCTGGACGGTCGTGGGCATGGTCCTGCTGTTCGTCGCCGTGCTGCTCAGTCTCGCCCTCGGCAGCCGCCAGATCCCTCCCGGCGAGGTGTTCGACGCCCTGCTGCACGGCGGCACCGGCGACAACGCGCAGGTCGTGCGCGCCCTGCGCGTCCCCCGGACGGTCATCGGCGCGATGGTCGGGCTGGCCCTCGCGGTCGCCGGGGTGGTGATGCAGGGCATCACCCGCAATCCGATCGCCGAGCCCGGCGTCCTCGGCGTCAGCCAGGGCGCCTCGCTGGGAGTGGTCTGCGCGATCGCGTTCCTCGGGGTGCACACGCCCGCCGGGTACGTCTGGTTCGCGTTCGCCGGTGCGGGGCTCGCCGCGGTGGCCGCGTACGCCGTGGCGGGCAGCGGACGCGGCGGGGCCTCGCCGGTCAAACTGGCGCTGGCCGGGGCCGCGATGAACGCGTTCATCGCCTCCGTGGTCTCCGCGATCGTCACGACCGACGCCCGTGCCCTGGACGAGTTCCGCTTCTGGGACGTCGGTTCGATCGGCGGCCGGGACGGCGAAGTCGTCGCGCAGACCTGGCCGTTCGTGCTGGTGGGGCTGCTGCTGGCCGCCGTCCTGGCCCAGGGCCTGGATGCCCTCGCCCTCGGCGACGACGTGGCGCGGGGTCTCGGTCACCGGGTGGCTCTGCTGCGTGCCCTGGGCGCGCTCGCGGCGACCGTGCTGACCGGGGTCGCCGTCGCGGTCGCCGGTCCGATCGCGTTCACCGGGCTGGCCGTCCCGCACATCGCGCGGGCCCTGGTGGGAGCCGACCACCGGTGGGTGCTCGCCCTGTCCGCGCTGCTGGGCCCCGTGGTGATCCTGGTGTCGGACGTGCTCGGCCGGGTCGTCTTCGCGCCCTCGGAAGTGCCGGTGGCCGTGATGACCGCGTTGCTCGGCGTGCCGTTCCTGGTCGCGCTGGTTCGGAGGAAGGCGACGGTGCCGGCGTGACACAGCCTCTTGTACGGACGAGCCCCGCTGCTCGGCGTCTGCGCCCTTCCGGCTACACCGTCGTCCGGGTGGGCGCCGGCAGCTTCCTGCTGCACCGCCGGGCGAGTGCCGTCGCGGCCTTGCTGGCGGTCGTACTCGCGACGACGGCCGTGGTGTCCCTGTGCGTCGGCGAGTCGTACGTCTCGCCCACTCAGGTCGTCCGGGTGCTGCTGGGGCAGCCGAGCCCCGACGAACTGGTCGTCGGCACGCTGCGTCTGCCCCGCCTGGTGACGGGGCTGCTGGTCGGCGCCGCTTTCGGCGTCTCCGGAGCGCTGGTCCAGACCGTCGCCCGCAACTCGCTGGCCAGTCCCGACGTCATCGGCGTCACGCACGGCGCGGGCGCGGCGACGGTGACCGCGATGACCTTCGGGATCACGTCGTACACCGTCCTGCCGTACGTCTCGGTCGCGGGCGGACTCTCGGCCGCCGCGCTGGTCTACGTCTTCGCCTGGCGGGGCGGCCTGCATGCCACGCGTTTCGTCCTGGTCGGGATCGGGGTGTCGATCGCGCTCGGGTCGCTGACCCGGCTGTTTCTCACCAAGGGCGACTATCTGGTGGCCCAGCAGGCCAAGGTGTGGCTGACCGGTTCGCTCAACGGCCGGGGGTACGACCAGGCCGCGCCCCTCGCCTGGGTGCTCGTGGCCCTGGTCCCGGCCCTGCTGTGGGCGGCGCACGCCCAGCGCATGGTGTCCCTGGACGACAGCACGGCGACCGCGCTGGGCGTACGGCTCGGCCCGGTCCGGCTGGGTCTGACCGCGCTCGGCGTGGTGCTGGCGTCGGTGGCGACCGGCGCGGCGGGCCCGGTCGACTTCGTGGCGCTGCTCGCCCCGCAGATCGCCCACCGGCTGACCCGCACCGCGCAGATTCCGCTGCTCTCCTCCGCCCTGGCCGGCGCCACGATCGTCCTCGTCGCGGACCTGCTGGCCCGGCGCCTGTTCTCCCCGGTGGAGCTGCCGGTGGGGGTGCTCACGGCGGCGGTCGGTGCGCCGTATCTGATGTGGCTGATCGCGCGCACGCGTGTCCGTCGCTGATGGGGCTGCGCCCGATGCGGATGATTCGGGCGATCCGGGCGGCGAGGGAACCTGAGCGGGCTCGGAGGCGTTCTTGTCTGGTAACGGGGGTGGGCCGGTTCGCCTGCCGACAGGAACGAAGGTGACACGATGAGTGACAAGGCCCGCAAGCTCTTCGAGGCGCTCGACCTCGACCACAACGGGACACTGACCCGTATAGAGGTGATCACCGCCTTGCGGACGAAGGGCCCGTCCCTGGCCGCGTCGGGAGATCTGCCGTTCTGGGGCGTGGGTGACGACGACGCCTCCTCGGCACTGTTCGACGCCGCCGACCAGAACGGGGACGAGGTGCTGACCCTGGAGGAGTTCGCGGCGGTCGTGGACCGTCGTTTCGGCTGGTCCTGAAAGGGGACACATGCACCCGACGTTCGTCCTGGTCCACGGGGCCTTCGCGAACTCCTTCTCCTTCGCACCGCTCCAGGCCGAACTCGGCCTCCTCGGGCACCGTTCGGTCGCAGTGGACCTGCCCGGCCACGGATTCGGCGCCACCTACCCACGCGCCTATCAGGCGCCCCAGGATCCCGAAGGGCTCGCCACCGCGCCCGGTGCGATCAAGGGCGTCACGCTCGCCGAAAACGCCGCGCACCTGATCGGGATCCTCGAGCGGGCCAGGCGGAACGGCCCCGTGATCCTCGTCTCGCACAGTCGCGGCGGCATCACGGCCACCGCCGCGGCCAACGCACGCCCGGACCTCATCGACCGCATCGTCTACGTCGCCTCCTGGTGCCCGGTCGACCTCGACGTCGGCGACTACTACGCCGAGCCGGAGATGGCCACGGTCGACACCGCCTCCCTGGCCCGGGCGGCGGCCGGGAACCCGGCCGAACTCGGCCTGCTCCGCGTCAACTTCCGCACCGCGGATCGGGACGCCCTCGCGGCCTTCAAGGCGGCTCTCCTCGCCGACGGCACCGACGACGAGCTCCTGGCCTTCCTCAGCACCTTCCAGCCCGACGAGAACCTGGACGTCGGCTCGTCGGCCGACCGGGCGCAGGCCGCGACCTGGGGCCGCATCCCGAAGACCTATGTGCGTCTGACCGACGACATGAGCCTGCCGCTCGCCCTCCAGGACCGGCTGATCCGCGAGGGCGACGCGCTGACCCCGGACAACCCGTACGACGTCCGCACCCTCGGGGGCAGCCACCTGAAGTGGCTGACCGACCCGGCACCGGCGGCCCGGCTTCTGGGCGAACTCGCCGGGCCCTTGGCCGGATCCTGACGGGTGGCGACCGTCCGGAGCACCGGGCCGCACAGCGCAACTCAGGGTTTCCGAGCACAAAGAGGCCGAGGTCACAGCCACGGAGAGGGCAAGGTCACAGCCGTTCCCCCTGCTGCTCCTTTGCGCCTCTGGCCTAGCATCCGAGCATGACGGTCCTGCCTGACGACGGGCTTGAGCTGGCCGCCGAGTTCCCTGACGTGTCCCACGAGCAGTGGCAGCGCCTTGTTGCGGGCGTGCTGCGCAAGTCGGGCAAGGACGTCGAGGGAGCCCAGGCCGAGGAAGCCCTGTCCACCGCGCTGGAGGACGGGCTGCGCACCCGGCCTCTCTACACCGCGCACGACGCCGCGCCCGACCCCGGCCTGCCCGGATTCGCCCCCTTCGTACGCGGCAGCCGCGCCGAGGGGAACACGGTGGGCGGCTGGGACGTGCGCCAGCGGCACACCACGGCCGACGGCGCCGCGGTCCTGGGGGACCTGGAGAACGGCGTCACCTCGCTGTGGCTGGCCGTCGGCGAGGGCGGCATCCCGGTGTCGTCGCTCGGCCGGACCCTGGAGGGTGTCTACCTCGACCTGGCGCCCGTCGTCCTCGACGCCGGGCGCGATGTCGAGGCCGCCGCGCGCGAGTTGCTGCGGCTGTACGAGGAGCGCGGTGTCGCCAAGGACGCGGCGCGCGGCAATCTGGGCGCCGATCCGCTCGGCCACGAGGCCCGTACCGGGCAGTCGTACGGCTTCCCGGCGGTGGCCGGTCTCGCGCGGCTGTGCGCCGAGGAGTACCCGGGGCTGCGGGCGCTGACCGTGGACGCGCTGCCGTACCACGAGGCCGGCGGCTCGGCCGCGCAGGAGCTGGGCTGCTCGCTGGCGACCGGTGTCGCGTATCTGCGGGAGCTCACCGAGGCCGGGCTGAGCGTCGAACAGGCCTGTGGGCAGCTGGAGTTCCGGTACGCGGCGACCGCCGACCAGTTCCTGACGATCGCCAAGCTGCGGGCCGCGCGCAGGCTGTGGGCGCGAGTGGCCGAGGTCTGCGGGGCGGCACAGGCGGGGGCGCAGCTCCAGCACGCCGTGACCTCGCCGGTGATGATGACGCGCCGCGACCCGTGGGTGAACATGCTGCGCACGACCATCGCCACGCTGGCCGCCGGGGCGGGTGGCGCCGAGTCCGTCACCGTGCTGCCGTTCGACCACGCCCTCGGTCTGCCGGACGGATTCGCCCGGCGCATCGCCCGCAACACCTCCACGATCCTCATCGAGGAGTCGCACCTGGCCCGGGTCATCGACCCCGCGGGCGGCTCCTGGTACGTGGAGCGTCTGACCGACGAACTCGCGCAGGCCGGCTGGGAGTTCTTCCAGCGGATCGAGCGCGGCGGCGGCCTCGCGACCGCCCTCCGCTCGGGGCAGCTCGGGCAGGACCTCGCCGAGACCTGGCAGGCCCGCAGCGCCAAGCTGGCCAAGCGGCGCGAACCCATCACCGGGGTCAGCGAGTTCCCGCATCTCGCCGAGAAGCCCGTGGAGCGGCAGCCGGCCCCCGAGCCCCCGTCCGGCGGGCTGCCGCGCGTGCGCCGCGACGAGGCCTACGAGGAGCTGCGCGCCCGCTCCGACGCCCACCTGGCCGCGACGGGCTCCCGTCCGCGGATCTTCCTGGCGGCCCTGGGACCGGCGGCCGCGCACACCGCGCGCCTGACGTTCGCCTCGAACCTCTTCCAGGCGGGTGGCATCGAGCCCGTCACCGAGGGCACGTTCGAGGACAGCGGCGCCTCGGAGGTCTGCCTGTGCTCCAGTGACGCCCTGTACGAGGAGCAGGCGGCGACCGCGGCCGCCGACCTGAAGGCCGCCGGTGCCTCGCACGTGTTCCTGGCCGGCCGTCCCGGTGAGTACGCCGGTGTCGATGGTTACGTCTTCGCGGGCTGTGACGCCGTCGCCGTACTGTCCGCCACCCTTGACCGCATGGGAGTGTCCTGATGACCGCCCCCTTTGGCCCCTCCATCCCCGACTTCTCCGGGATCGAGCTGGGGACGCCTTCCGCCGACGGCGGCGCCGACGAGTGGCGTACGGCCGTCAAGCGGGCGGCCGGTGGGGACGACCTGCTGTGGGAGACGCCGGAAGGCATCCCGGTCAAGCCGCTGTACACCGGGCAGGACCTGGAGGGCCTGGACTTCCTGAGCACCTACCCGGGCGCCGCCCCGTATCTGCGGGGCCCGTACCCCACGATGTACGTCAACCAGCCGTGGACGATCCGTCAGTACGCGGGCTTCTCCACGGCCGAGGAGTCCAACGCCTTCTACCGGCGCAACCTCGCCGCCGGCCAGAAGGGCCTCTCGGTCGCCTTCGACCTGCCCACGCACCGCGGCTACGACAGCGACCACCCGCGGGTGACCGGTGACGTCGGCATGGCGGGCGTGGCGATCGACTCGATCTACGACATGCGGCAGCTCTTCGACGGCATCCCGCTGGACAAGATGACCGTGTCGATGACGATGAACGGCGCCGTGCTGCCGGTGCTCGCGCTCTACATCGTCGCCGCCGAGGAACAGGGCGTACCGCCCGAGAAGTTGGCCGGGACCATCCAGAACGACATCCTCAAGGAGTTCATGGTCCGCAACACCTACATCTATCCGCCGAAGCCGTCGATGCGGATCATCTCCGACATCTTCGCCTTCACCTCGCAGCGGATGCCCCGCTACAACTCCATCTCCATCTCCGGCTACCACATCCAGGAGGCGGGCGCGACGGCCGACCTGGAGCTGGCGTACACGCTCGCGGACGGGGTGGAGTACATCCGGGCGGGCCGTGAGGCGGGCCTGGACGTGGACGCGTTCGCGCCGCGGCTGTCGTTCTTCTGGGCAATCGGCATGAACTTCTTCATGGAGATCGCCAAACTGCGTGCGGCCCGGCTGCTGTGGGCCAAGCTGGTCAAGCAGTTCGACCCGAAGAACTCCAAGTCCCTTTCGCTGCGCACTCATTCGCAGACCTCGGGCTGGTCCCTGACCGCGCAGGACGTGTTCAACAACGTCACGCGCACCTGCATCGAGGCGATGGCGGCCACCCAGGGCCACACCCAGTCGCTGCACACCAACGCCCTCGACGAGGCGCTCGCGCTGCCCACGGACTTCTCCGCACGCATCGCCCGCAACACGCAGTTGCTGATCCAGCAGGAGTCCGGCACCACCCGCGTCATCGACCCCTGGGGCGGCAGCGCCTACGTGGAGAAGCTGACGTACGACCTCGCGCGCCGGGCCTGGCAGCACATCCAGGAGGTCGAGCAGGCGGGGGGCATGGCCAAGGCCATCGACGCCGGCATCCCCAAGCTGCGCATCGAGGAGGCCGCGGCCCGCACCCAGGCCCGCATCGACTCCGGACGCCAGCCGGTCATCGGCGTCAACAAGTACCGGGTCGAGAACGACGAGGCGATCGATGTCCTCAAGGTCGACAACTCCTCCGTGCGCGCCCAGCAGATCGAGAAGCTACGGCGGCTGCGTGCGGAGCGGGACGAGCGGGCCTGCCAGGACGCGCTGGACGCGCTCACCCGGGCCGCCGGGGGCGACGGCAACCTGCTGGAGCTGGCGGTGAACGCGGCCCGCGCCAAGGCGACCGTCGGGGAGATCTCCGACGCCCTGGAGAAGGTGTACGGCCGGCACGCGAGCCAGATCCGTACGATCTCCGGCGTGTACCGCAACGAAGCAGGGGAGTCCCCGAACGTGGACCGCACCCGCACCCTCGTGGACGCCTTCGAGGAGGCAGAGGGCCGCCGCCCGCGCATCCTGGTCGCCAAGATGGGCCAGGACGGCCACGACCGCGGCCAGAAGGTGATCGCCACCGCCTTCGCCGACCTCGGCTTCGACGTGGACGTCGGCCCGCTGTTCCAGACCCCGGCCGAGGTGGCCCGCCAGGCCGTGGAGGCGGACGTGCACATCGTCGGCGTGTCGTCGCTGGCGGCCGGCCACCTCACCCTCGTCCCGGCGCTCAAGGAGGCGCTGGCAGAGGAGGACCGGGAGGACATCATGATCGTGGTCGGCGGGGTGATCCCGCCGCAGGACGTGCCCACGCTCCTGGAGATGGGTGCGGCGGCCGTCTTCCCGCCCGGCACGGTGATCCCGGACGCGGCGTACGACCTGGTGCAGCGACTGTCGGCCGGCCTCGGACACGACCTGTGATCGATGTCGACGCGTATGTGAAGGGCGTACTCGACGGGAAGCGGGCGATCATCGCCCGCGCCATCACGCTCGTCGAGTCCACCCGCCCCCAACACCGGGTGCTGGCACAGGAGTTGCTGACCGAGCTGCTCCCGCACAGCGGCCGGGCCCGGCGGATCGGGGTCAGTGGGGTGCCGGGGGTGGGCAAGTCGACGTTCATCGACGCGTTCGGCACGATGCTGACGGGGCTCGGGCACCGGGTGGCGGTGCTCGCCGTCGACCCGTCCTCCAGCCGTACCGGCGGCTCGATCCTCGGCGACAAGACCCGCATGGAACGCCTGGCCGTGGACCCGGCGGCGTTCGTGCGCCCCTCCCCCACCGCGGGCACGCTGGGTGGAGTCGCCAAGGCGACCCGCGAGTCGATCGTGGTGATGGAGGCGGCGGGCTACGACGTGATCCTGGTGGAGACGGTCGGCGTCGGCCAGTCCGAGACCGCGGTCGCGAACATGGTCGACTCCTTCCTGCTGCTCACCCTCGCCCGCACGGGCGACCAGTTGCAGGGCATCAAGAAGGGCGTCCTGGAGCTGGCCGACGTGATCACCGTCAACAAGGCGGACGGCCCGCACGAGCGCGACGCCCGCGCGGCGGCCCGGGAGTTGGCGGGCGCGCTGCGGCTGATGCACGGCAAGGACGCCGTCTGGACACCGCCGGTGCTCAGCTGCAGCGCCCGCGAGTCGACCGGCCTGGACACCGTCTGGGAGCGCCTCGAACAGCACCGCACCCTGCTGGACTCGACCGGACGCCTCGCCGCCAAGCGCCGGGACCAGCAGGTCGACTGGACATGGAGCATGGTCCGCGACGAACTCCTCGGCCGCCTGCACGCCGACCCGGCCGTCAAGGCCGTCGCACCGCTCCTGGAACAGCAGGTCAGGGACGGTGAGTTGACGCCCACTCTGGCGGCCGAGCGGATTCTGGGGGCGCTCGGGAGCTCAGAGCCGTCCTGAGCGGCCGGGGCGGTGCCCCCGGGGCCTGGGGTTGATCCGGGACGTGCGGCGCCTGGGGCGGCTGCCTGCCGAGGCCAGCCGTAGCCAGGGTTCCCGTGCACCCGCAACGATCGGGGCAGCCGGGACCTCAGGCCTCCGGGCAGCGCCCCCAAGCGGAGATCATCGGCGAGGTGGCCAGGTCGAGGCCGCCCGCGGCGATGTTGGCCAGGTGCCGGTCGATCTCCTCGTCGGTGGCCAGCCCCGCGGCCACGAGTTGGTCGCGGACCTGGTGGACGGTGGCCTCCTCCAGCACGGTGCACGCGGGTGAGGTGATCGGGAAGTAGGCGTCGGCCTCGACGTCGACCAGCCCGGCCTCGCGCAGCAGCCGCGGCAGCTTGCGGCCGTACGCCAGATCCGCGCCACGCTGCCCCAGCAGCTCGCGGAAGCCACGGCGCAGCCTGTTGGCCAGTTCCTGCTCGGGACCGTACTCGTCGGGGCAGATCAGGGGCTGCAAGGCCGGGTCGGCGTCCTCCAGCACCAGCCACCCGCCGGGGCGCAGCGCCTCGACCATGGACCGCAGGGCTCGGTCGCGCTCGGCGACATGGACGAGGACGAGCCGGGCGTGGATCAGGTCGAACGGTCCCCCGGCCGGGGGCGCCTCGACCGCCACGTCGTGGCGCAACGCCTCGAAGCCTGCGGCCTTCCGCATCCAGGAAGGGTCGATGTCGGTGGCCACGACATGCCCGGTCGGGCCGACGCGCTCGGCCAGCCAGGCCGGCACGGTGGTCCCACCGGCGCCCACCTCCCAGCATCGCCACCCCTCGCCGACGCCGACCGTCTCGAAGTGGCGGAACGTCGACGGGTCGAAGAGCACCGACAGCGCGGTGAACCGCAGCCCCGCCTCGGCCTGCCGATTGTCCAGCAGGTATCCCTTGCCGGAGGTGTCGTGCGCGTCCCGTGCCATGGGCCGATCATCGCACGGGGCACGGTTGCACCGGAGATTCGCAACAAGGGGGCGTGGCCGCGCTGGCGGCCGCCCTGCTGACCGCACCCGGCGTCGCGCAGGCCGTGCCGCAGACCGCCGCACCGGCAATCCAGGAACGGGTGGCGGCGGCCAGCATCACCTGGAGCCTGGAGCCGGCGAGCAACCCCACCCAGGACCGGCAGAGCGCCTACGACCTCATCACCAGGGCCATGAACCCCGCCGTGGCCCACTACAACAACCTCAGCGACCTGGGCAAGACCATCACCGTCCGCTACGACCCGGGCGTGCCCACCGCCGACGGCGACATCAATGGAACCATCCGCTTCGGCAGCAACCGCAGCTACATGACCGAGCGGACCGCTCTGCACGAGATCGCCCACACCATCGGCGTGGGCACGAGCGCCGGCTGGTCCAGGCTCGGCGGAAGCGGCACCTGGACCGGCGCGCAGGCCACGGCGCTCGTCAGGCAGTTCGACGGTTCGAGCGCCAAGATATCCACGGGTGGCGGTCACTTCTGGCCCTACGGCCTGAACTACGAGAACGAGTTCTCGAACACGGCGGCCGACCGCCACGTCCAGATCGTCGCCGCGATGGTGCGCGACGGGCTGTGCGCCGAGAGGCCCGTCAGCGGGGCATGCGCGTACCCGTGCCACTGACCCGGACCTTCGGGTCACCGGCGTACAGGGTCACGGTCAGCACACCCGGCCTGCCCATGTCCTCGCCCTGGTGCAGGGTGAGCACCGACTCCGGGGGAACCAGGGCGAGTTCACGCGCATAAGCGCCGAAGGCGGCGGCAGCGGCACCGGTGGCCGGGTCCTCCACGACGCCGCCGACCGGGAAGGGGTCGCGGACGTGGAAGACGGTGTCCGCGGCGCGCCACACCAGCTGAACGGTCGTCAGGTCCAGCTTCCGCATCAGGGTGGTGAGCCGCTCGAAGTCGTACGACAGGGACGCGAGCCGTTCCCGGCTTCCGGCGCCCAGCACGAGATGCCGGGCGCCGGCGAAGGCGATGCGGGGCGGCAGCCGCGGGTCGAGGTCGGCCGACGGCCAGCCCAACGCCGCGAGTGCCTCGGCCAGTTCCTCGGGAGCGATCTCTTCGATCCGGGGCTCCACGCTGGTCAAGGTCGCCCGGAACGTGCCGTCGGCGTCCGCGGTGACGGTCACCGGCACCGTGCCCGCGCGCGTGGCGAAGACCAGATCTCCCGGACCGATCCGCTCGGCCAGGGCGACGGCCGTGGCGATGGTGGCATGACCGCAGAAGGGCACCTCGGCCTGAGGGCTGAAGTATCGAATGGTGAAGGTCCGCCCGGGTTCCCCGGCCAACTCCTCGGGCGGGCCGGTCAGGAACGCGGACTCGCTGTATCCCAGCCGTGCGGCGATCGCCAGCATCGCGGCGTCGTCGAGCCCGGAGGCGTCCAGGACCACGCCCGCCGGATTGCCACCGTCCGGGTGGGACGAGAAGGCGGTGTAGTGCAGCACATCGGCGTCCGGCTCATTCGTCGTCATGCCGTACGACAACCAGCGCACCGGGGCGCCGATTCCCGGCCCGCGTCCGCCGCCCGCCATCCGCCGTCCGCCGTCGCCCGCCCGCCGTCCGCAGCCCGCCGGAACATGGCCGAAGCCGGTGTGGTGGGCGAGATGTGGAACGTTCAATAATCCGGGACGGCGTTTCCGCCCTGCACCGAGCGACCGTTTCGAGGCACCCCCACTTCGGCGCAGCCGAGCGCCGGAGCCGAGAATCCGGAGTTCCTTCATGCGTCTTCGTCCCGCTCTCCGCCGTACCCGCGTGTCCGCCCTGGCCGCATCGCTCGCCGCGGCCGGCGCACTGACCCTCACGTCCCCCACCTCGGCCGCGGCCCACGCCGACGTCACCGCCACCCTCCGCGTCACCGTCACCGCCGACGACTCGGTCATGACCCAGACCGCGGGCGTCTACACCTGCCACAGCGGCTTCACCGTCGGCCAGGCGAAGGACATCTCCGTCACCGTGCCCGCCGGCCATTGGGTCCAGGTCTTCAACAGTCACGGCTGCTACGACGCGCTCCACATCAGCGGCGCCGCCATCGAGACCGACGGACAGATCATCAGCTTCACGCTGTAACGGATCGCCACCTCGCCCACCCGGCGTGGCGCCGAAGCTGTCAATGTTGTGCACTTTATTGACGGCAGTAAGTAGAGAGCCTACCTTCGCGGTGTCCTTCCCCCGGTCAAGGGAGACCGCGATGCCCCCGTCCCCCGTCGCATCACCAGAACAGAACCGCCAGCTCCGCCGCGTCGCCCTCTCCGGGCTGCTCGGTACCGCCGTGGAGTTCTACGACTTCCTCGTCTACGGCACCGTCGCCGCCCTCGTCTTCGGCGAGCTGTTCTTCCCCGGCGCCGACCCCGCCGTCGGCACCATCGCCGCGTTCGGCACCTTCGCCGCCGGCTATGTCGCCCGCCCGCTCGGCGGTATCGTCTTCGGGCACTTCGGCGACCGGCTCGGCCGCAAGAACATGCTGTTGCTCACCATGGGCCTGATGGGCGGCGCCAGTTTCCTCATCGGCTTGCTGCCGACGTACGACACGATCGGCGTCTGGGCGCCCGTCCTGCTGATCACCCTGCGGGTCGTCCAGGGCATCGCCATCGGCGGTGAATGGGGCGGCGCCACCCTGATGGTCGTCGAGCACGCCGGGGAGCGGCGCCGCGGCCTGTGGTCCAGCTTCACGCAGATGGGAGCCCCGCTCGGCTCCCTGATCTCCGCCGCCGTCGTCGCCCTCGTCTCGACCCTCCCCAAGGACCAGTTCGCGGCGTGGGGCTGGCGCGTGCCGTTCCTGCTGAGCGTGGTCCTGCTCGGCGTCGGGCTCTTCGTGCGCCTCAAGGTTGTGGAGAGCCCGCTCTTCGCCGAGGTGAAGAAGGACGGCGCCGAGGCGCGGCTGCCGATCCTCGACGTCCTGCGGCGCCCGCGTCCCGTGCTGCTGGCCTGCTGTGTCGGCATCGGCGCCTTCACCGCCCAGTCGCTGCTGACCAGTTACCTCATCGCGTACGCCACCGGCATCGGCTATCCCCGCCCGCAGGTGCTCACCGCGCTCACGGTGTCCGCCGCTGTCGCCCTGGTCGTGCTGCCCTGCGCCTCCGCGCTCTCCGACCGGATCGGCCGCCGCCCGGTCGTCCTCGCCGGAGCCGTCCTGTCGGCCGCGACCGCCTTCCCGGTCCTCGCGCTGGTCGACTCGAAGTCGCCGGGCGCACTGATCCTCGCCGTCGTCCTCGGCCACGGCATCGCCCAGTCCCTGATGTACGGCCCGCTGGGCGCCCTGTTCAGCGAGATGTTCGGCACCCGGGTCCGCTACACCGGCGCCTCCCTCGGCTACCAGGGCGCCACGCTCGTCGGCGCCGGCTTCTCCCCCATGATCGCCGGAAGCCTGGTCGCCGGCAGCGGCAACAGCACGCCCGTCGCCCTGCTGCTGTGCGGCGGCTCGCTCATCACCGCCCTGACCGTCTGGTTCGTACGCGAGACGAGTCGCACGCGCCTCTCGGACACCGCGGCCGAACTCCCCACCACCCCCCGCACAGAGGAGATCACCGCATGACGAGCGGCACCCGCACCGCCTTCGTGGCAGCCCTCCTGCTCGCCGGCACCACCCTGCCCACCGCGACGGCGTCGGCCACGACACCCAGCCACATCGAAGGCCAACTCCCCTCCGGCGCCGCGTACGTGATGGATGTCCCCGCCTCCTGGAACGGCACCGTCCTCCTGTTCAGCCACGGCTACCGACCGTCCGGCGCACCCAACCCCGCCCAGAATGCCCCCGATGACACCACCAAGTCCCGGCTCCTCGACCTGGGTTACGCACTGATCGGCTCGTCGTACGCCACCACGGGCTGGGCCGTGACGGACGCCGTACCCGACCAACTCGCCACCCTGGCCGCCTTCACCGACCGTTTCGGCACGGCCCGGCGGACCATCGCCTGGGGCCAGTCGTACGGTGGACTGGTCACCACGGCCATCGCCGAGCGCCACCCGGCCCGGATCGACGGCTCGCTGGCGATGTGCGGCCTGGTTCACGGCGGAGTCGCCAACTGGAACAACACCCTCGACCCGGTCTACGCCCTCAAGACCCTTCTCGCCCCCGGCGCCGACGTTCCGCTGGTGGACATCCCGGATCAGAAGACCGCCGCCGACGCGGCGAACACCCTGACGGCCGCGGTGGACTCGGCGCAGTCGACGCCCGCCGGACGCGCCCGGATCGCCCTGGCCGCAGCCCTGCACAACATCCCGGGCTGGAACGATCCGGCGCAGCCGCGGCCCGCCGCCACCGACTGGGACGCCCAGCAGGCCAACCAGTACACGGCCCTCAAGGGCCTGGTGAAGTTCCCCGCGTTCAGCTGGCGGCAGGAGGCCGAGGCCCGGGCGGGCGGCAACATGTCGTGGAACACCGGTGTCGACTACGCGAAGCTGCTCGGCCGCTCCTCCGTCCGCAAGGAGGTCACCGAGCTGTACCGGAAGGCCGGCCTGTCCCTGCGCGCCGACCTCGCCGCGCTCAACCGCGCCCCGCGCATCAGCGCCGATCCGGCCGCCGTGGCGTGGATGAGCGGCACGAGCTCCTTCACGGGCAGGCTGGCCAAGCCGCAGCTCTCCGTCCACACCACCGGCGATGCCCTCGTCCCCGTGCAGACGGAGAGCGCGCTGAAGCGGGCGGTCACCGCCGCAGGTTCCTCGGCCCTGCTGCGTCAGGCGTACGTCGACAACGCCGGTCACTGCACCTTCAGCCCCGCCGAACAGCTCGCCGCCCTACACACCCTGGAGGACCGCCTCCACACGGGCAAGTGGGCCGGCACCGACCCGGACGCCCTCAACTCCCGTGCCGCGGCGGCCGATCCGACCACGCCGGCCCGTTACGTGTCCTACCACCCGACCCCGTACCCGCGTCCATACGACCTTGCCCACCCCGCCGACGGCCAGTGACGCCGTACGACCGCCTGCCGCGCCGTCGGTGGGCGGTCGTACGCTGTGCACCGTGGAGTACGACGACATCCCGGACACCCGGGACGCCTCGGAGGGCCCGCAGCCGCGCCCCCAGTCGCTCCTGCTCGCCTTCTTCGGCAACCACGTCCTGGAGGAAGGCGACCTGTGCGTCTACTCGGGCAGCATCATCGACGTGCTCGGCCGCGTCGGGGTCGGTGAGCAGGCCGTACGCTCCACCCTCACCCGCATGGTCAACCGCGGCCTGCTGCGTCGCCGGCGCGAGGGCCGCAAGATGTTCTTCGGCCTGACCCTGCAAGCGCTGCGCGTCCTGCACGACGGCCGCACCCGCATCTGGCAGCAGGGCGCCGTCAACGACGACTGGGACGGCTCCTGGACCCTGCTCGGCTTCTCCCTGCCCGACTCCTGGAAACGCCAGCGCCACGACCTGCGCTCCCGGCTCACCTGGTCCGGGTTCGGCGCCCTGTACAGCGGGTTGTGGATCGCCCCGGGGAACGTCGACGTCGCCGCAATCGTCTCGGAACTCGGGCTCACCGCGCACGTCAAGGTCTTCCACGCCCAGGCGGACGAGGCCACCGACATCGGGTTGATGGTCCGCGACACCTGGGACCTGGAGAGCATCGCCGCCCGCTACGTCACCTTCGACAAGCGCTGGACCGCCCACCTGAACGCCGGATCCGGGGACGACCCCATCGCAACCCGGCTGCGGCTGGTCAGCGAATGGCTCTCGACCATCCGCACGGACCCCAGGCTCCCCGCCCGGCACCTTCCCCCGGACTGGCCGGCCCGCGCCGCTCAGGAGACGTTCCGGCGCATCGCCGAACAGACGGCCCAGCCCGCACGGCAGTTGGCCCACGAACTGCTGGAGACCACCCCCTCGCGGTGACGATCGCCAAGCCGCGGTGACATCGATCACAAGCGCTCTCTTCGCAGTGACGTTCGACGACGACGCGGCGCTGGACACGTTGGGCCAGCACTGTGACCGGTGTGGCTCCTGTGAGCTTTTTCTGAAGCCTTCTACTGGGGTGGGGTTCGACGTGAGTCGTCGTGGGTCGCGCGCATACAGACCGTTGAGTCTGAAGCGGCGGGCGTGGTTGACACTGGGTGCGGTGGTCCTGGGGGGCGGGGGCGTGGTGACCTACGCCGTGGCCAGTCCGTCAGCCGATCCGGGCACGGCCGCCCGGGACAAGCGGCCGGTGAAGGTCTTCGACCTCGCGCTGAAAGGCACCCGGAGCGACCGGCGGGAGCTGCCGCGCACGGGCACCGAGCAGTTCTCGCTGCTCGGCGTCTCCTGGACGGGCGCCGCCAAGCGCCTCGACGGCACGGTGCAGGTGCGTACCCGCAGCCGGGAGAGCGGTGAGTGGAGCGCCTGGCAGGACCTGGAAGTCAACGTCGACCCGCTCGAGAAGCCCGAACCCGGCGTGCGCGGCGCGTCCGAGCCGCTGTGGGTCGGCCCCTCCGACGGCGTTCAGGTGCAGGTGGCCCGCAAGGACGGCACGACGGGTGCGCTGCCCAAGGGGCTCGAGGTCAACCTGGTCGACCCGGGCGTGGTGACCGACGCCGAGACCAAGGCCGGCGGTGCCGGTGCCGAGCCCGCCGCGTTCGTCGCCGAGGAGACCCCCGGCGCCACGACCGCCCCGCCCACCGACTCCGCGACCCCGACCGACGGCGCCACCGCCACGCCGACGGATCCTCCGACCTCCGCATCGCCGACGCCGAGCGGCTCGGCTTCCACGTCCCCCTCCCCCACGCCCAGCCCGACGGCCACCACGCCGTCCGCGCCGCCGTCCACCGTGCCGCAGCCGCCGATCACCTCGCGTGCCGGCTGGGGAGCGGACGAGTCGATGAGCCCGGATCCGTCGGAGTACAACGCCGACGTCAAGGCCGTCTTCGTCCACCACACCGACGGCAGCAACGACTACTCCTGCGCCGACTCGGCGTCGGTGGTGCGCGGCATCTACGCGTACCACACGCAGGTCAACGGCTGGAACGACATCGGCTACAACTTCCTGGTCGACAAGTGCGGCACCGTCTTCGAGGGCCGCAAGGGCGGTATCGACCTGCCGGTGCTCGGTGCGCACACCTACGGCTGGAACCGGGAGTCCGCGGGCATCGCGGTGCTCGGTGAGTACACGTCCACCGGCGCCACCGACGCCGCCCTGACCTCGGTCGCGCGCGTGGCCGCGTGGAAGCTCGGCCAGTACGGCGCCGACCCGGCCGGGACCGTCCAGCTCACCGCGGGCGCGACTCAGAAGAACTACTTCGCCACCAGCTTCACCGCGGGCACCAAGTACACCTTCAACCGGATCTCCGGCCACCGCGACGGCTACAACACCCAGTGCCCCGGCAACTCGCTCTACGCCCAGCTGCCGGCCATCCGCACCTTGGCGGCCGGCCCCGTGCAGGGGCTGAAGGTCACGTCGGTCGCGGGCGCGGGCCTGTCGAGCTCGACGTACTACACCAAGGGTGCCGTCACCGTGCACTGGATGGCCGCCACACCGTCCTCGCTCATCAAGAGCTTCCAGCTGCTGGTCGACGGCAAGACGGTCGCCACCACCTCCGGCACCGCCACGTCCGCGAACACCACCCTGGCCCTGGGCAGCCACACCGTGGCGGTGCGGGCCGTGCACCAGTCCGGCAGGACCGTGACCACCGCAGCGCTGAACGTCCTCGCGGAGACGACCGCGCCGACCTTCACCACCGCACCGAAGCTCTCCCTGCGCACCGGCACCGTCAACACCACCGCCGTCCCGGTCACGCTCGGCTGGAAGGCCACCGACAACGCCGCGCTGAGCTCCGTGAAGCTGCTGGCTCCCACCACGGCCACGTTCGGCCCGACCACCACCAGCTCCGGCCGCACCGCCAAGTCCGGCACGGCAACCACCTGGACGATGCGGGCCTACGACTACGCCGGCAACTACCGCACCTCCTCCCCCTCCTTCACACCGGTGATCCTGCAGGAGACCTCCGCGGTCAAGTCCGGCAGCTGGACCAGCCGTTCCTCCACCAGCTACCTCGGGGGCAAGTCGTATTCCAGCGGTTCCAAGGGCGCGGCCCTGTCCTGGACCTTCACCGGACGCTCGGCGGCCTGGGTGGTCTCGCGTGCCTCCGGATCCGGCCAGGCGTACGTCTACGTCGACGGCGTCAAGGTCTCGACCGTCGACCTGAAGTCGTCCACCACGCTGTACCGGCAGGCCATCTGGACGAAGACCTGGTCCAGCAGTGCCAAGCACACCGTCAAGATCGTCGTGGTGGGCACCAGCGGCCGGCCCACCGTCACCACCGACGGCCTCGTCCACATCAAGTAACGCCCCGTTCCGCCAGGGCGGCACCGCGCCGGTCACCACAGACGGCGCGGTGCCGCCCTGCGGCGATTCCTAACCCGTTCACCATCGGCCGGGATGCACACGGTCAGCCGGTGGCTGCTCCGACGCTCAGCAAGAGAAGGGCGACGTCGTCCCGGCGCGCCACCGCGGACCCGGCATGGCTCAGCAGGTCGTCGACGACCAGGTCCAGGTCGCGGTCGTCCGCGCGGGCGAGTCGGTGTGCGAGGTCGGCAATGGAGTCGTCCAGGTCGACTCCGGGCCGTTCGACGAGGCCGTCGGTGTAGAAGACGAGCAGCAGCCCTTCGGTGAGCGGGATCTCGGTGACGGGGAAGGCGGCCTCGGGGTCGATGCCGAGGAGTGGGCCGGGCGGGACGTCGAGGGGCCGGGGGTCGCGGCCGGGGAGGCGCAGGAGGGGCGGCGGATGGCCGGCGCTGGCCAGGCACACGCGTCGGCGGACGAAGTCGAGGTGGGCGTAGAGGCAGCTGGTGAACAGGTCGGAGCCGAGGTCGATGAGGAGGCGGTTGGTCCTGGAGAGGATCTCGTCGGGGGGCGTGCCGAGGGTCGCGTGGGCGTGCACAGCGGTGCGGAGCTGTCCCATGAGCGCGGCGGCCTCGACATTGTGGCCCTGGACGTCGCCGATGACGGCCGCGGCGGCGGTGTCGCCGAGCCGGATCAGGTCGTAGAAGTCGCCGCCGATGTCCATGCCCCGGGTGGCGGGCAGATAGCGGGCGGCGACCCGCAGACCGGTGACCGTGGGAAGGGTGCGGGGCAGCAGCGCCTGCTGGAGGCCGTGGGCGAGCTCGAGTTTGGTGTCGTACAGGCGCGCGCGGTCGAGCGCCTGGGCGATGAGTCCGGCGAGCGACGTCAGCACGGCGCGTTCCTCGGCCGGGAACCGGTGGGGCCGCTGGTAGCTCAGGACGCAGATGCCTACGGGACGACCGGAAATGATCAGCGGTAGGAAGGCCCAGGCCTGCTTGCCGCTGACCTGGGGGGCCTCGGGATAGATCCGCCGCATCTCCTCCGGGTCGGAGAAGAACGCGGGGATGCCGCTGCTGAGAGCGCGCCCGGCAGGGGTGAACCCGGTGTCGAGGGGCAGCCCGTCGAGACGCTCGATGGTCTGGGCGGCGTACCCGCGGTACCCGATGATCCGCAGCCGGCCGGCGTCGGCGGTGGACAGGACCAGACCCTCGGCACCGAAGGCGGGCATGACCTGGTCGGCGACCAGATCGACGACGTCCTGGACGCCGACGACCTCGGTGAGACCGGCGGCCAGGTGCATGAGCTGGTAGAGCTGTCCCGCGCGGGCGGGTGTCGTGGTGCGCGTGGTCCGTCGGGGTGCCGGGGAGGGCAGTGCCTGCGCGCCGCTGGGAACGATGCGGACGCTGATGCCGCTGGCGTCCGGGTAGAGGTGGAAGTCCAGCCATCGGTCCGGCGGGCGGCACGCGGTGAAGGAGACCGGCTCGCGGCTGATCACCGCGGCACGGTAGCGGTCCTCGTAGGTGGGATCGTCGAGCCAGCGCAGTGACTGCCACGGCAGCGTGCCCAGCAGCTGATCGGCGTCACGGCCCAGCAGAGCGCAGGCCCCGGAGCTGAGATAGCTGAGGCGTCCTTCCAGGTCCAGTGCGCAGCTGCCGCCGGGCAGGCGCTCGACGAAGTCGGCGACCGCCGGCGCCGGGGGCGCTGGCGGGCGGCCGGTGGGGACGGGAAGGACGCGGGGCTTGTCACCGAGGGCCGGGGAAGCGCCGATCTGCTCGGCTTCCTCGAGCAGCCGGGCCAGACGCCGGCAGCCGGCCGCGATGTGGCCCTGCTCCCGCCGGGTCATGTACGGCGGACGGGTGGCCGGCCACATCAGGAGCAGGGCACCCCACCGCCGGACGCCGGTGACCGGAGCGGCGACCAGCGCCAACGGGTACGGGAGCGCCACCGCGGTGCGCGGATAGGAGCGGGCCATCTCCTCCTGGCTGCCCACCCACACCGTGCGTTCCTCGCGGACGGCGTCGGCGACCGGGGCCGGAGCGGCCATCGGAACGCTCGCCCACGGTGCGGCCAACTCGGCCGGAGCCCCGCACAGCACGTCCAGCCGCAGTACCTGCTCGTCCGGTGTGAGCAGGTACAGGGCGCCGATGGCCGCGCCGGTCCGGCGTACCGTCTCCGCGAACACGGCGTCCAGCTCGGCGGTGGCGGCAGCCCGATCACCGGTGCTGGTCACGAGGCACCTCCAGCGTGGCGGGGCGGCTCCCGGACGGCACGGCCGGCATGTGCTCCCTCCGGGCACGGTGCACGCCGCCGTACGAACAGGACCCTCGCCCCTATGGGGACGTTACGCCCCCACGCAGTACCCGGCACGCCATCGGGCGCACGATGCGGCGCGGCTCGGGCAGGAGCGCCGTCGAGCGGCGAGCCTGTAGTGAATGCCCGATTTGGGACCATGGTCATGTGGACGGCAGCACGGTCTTCGGCGGGGCCGAGCCGGTGGATGCGCTGGAGGTGGCGCCGACGGCCCGGACGGCGGTGGCGTGGCTGCCTCCGGAAGAGCTCTGGCCTGCCATTCAGGACATCCGCTGGGAGCACGATCCACAGGTACGGCGGTGGCCGCCGCATGTGAATCTGCTCTTCGGTTTCGTGCCGGAGGAGGATTTCGCGCGGGCCGTGCCGCTGCTCAGCGCCGCGACGGCGGAGAGCACGGCCTTCACGGCGCGCCTGGCGGGTGTGCGCTACTTCCGGCACCGGCACTATGCGACGGTCTGGCTCGATCCGGCCGCTGCGGACCCCGCACCATGGGCCGGTCTCCATCGGGAGCTGCAACGGCGCTTCCCGCTCTGCCGCGGGCGCCGCGGCCGCTTCACCCCGCACCTGTCCCTCGGCCGCACCCAGGACCCCAAGCGGCTGGCCGCCGAGTGCGCCCTCCGGCTGGGCACCCTGTCGGCGGCGGTCGAAGAGGTCGTCCTGCTCTCCCGACGCGGCGAGGAACCCATGCGGCCCCGGGCCGTGATCGCCCTGGGCACGGGCGAGGTGCGCAACCCCGGCACGTACTGACGGGCCGCTCACGCGCGGCGCCGGAACGCCGGTCCAGGAACGAGTCATTGCGGGTTCATGTAAATACGTCCCGAAGTGGGGTCGTATAAGCACACCTTTAGGGGATCAAAAGCAGCGATACGGGGCCAAATCAAGTCGTCCACAGGCAATTTACGGAGCGTTGGGCCACTCGTCGGCTCCGCGTCCGGACCATCGTCCCGTCGCCCCTCGCCCTTGGTGCCACCGACCCGCCGACGTGCGCGGTGCGCCGGGCCGCCCCGCCCCCCGTGGAGCGTTTTCGGCCCGGGCTCCGCCGAACGGTGTCCTGCGCATCTTGTGAGGGCCGGATGCCGGCTGCACGATCGGCGTCGCTCGTACAGACGTCCGCTCTTGGAGCAATCCGCCTGAGGAGGCCCCTGTGTCGACCGACCGCATCAGCCTCAGCCCCGACGCCGCCCGGCAACTCGCGACGGCCACGAAGACGACCCCGCAGATGCGCGGTATCACCCCGCGCTATCTCCTGCGCGCCCTTCCTTGGGTCGACGTCGAATCGGGTGTCTACCGCGTCAACCGGCGCCGCACCTACGTCCTGGGCGACGACCGCATCAGCACCCACACCGACGACGGAAGTCCACGCGTCGTTCCGGGCGACTTACGCGAGATCCCCTACCTGCGCGAGACCGACGACGCGCTCCTCGGTCACCTGGCCGACTCCTTCACCGAGGTGAGCTTCGAGGCCGGCCAGGTGCTCGTCCAGGAGGGCGACACCGCCGAACACCTGTGGGTGATCGTCCGGGGCCGCGCCGAGAAGCGGGCCGCCGGGCGGTACGGCGACGAGGCACTGATCCAGGTCATCGGCGACGGGCAGTACTTCGACCTGGAGGCGTGGACCAAGGGCGAGCCCCTGCCGTACACCGTCAAGGCCGTCACTCCCGGCGTCGCCCTGCGCGCCGAGCGGTCCGCCCTCGCCGGTCTCATGGAGCGCGACGAAGCGCTGCGCGGGGCGGTGGACTCGTACGCGGCGGGCGACATGCCCGCGCCCGGCAGCGAGGCGCCGATCGACCTGAGCGGCGGCCATGTGGGGGAGGTCGACCTGCCGAGCACCTACGTCGACTACGAGGACGCGCCGCGCGAGTACCACATGACGCTCGCCCAGACGCGGATGATGGTGCACTCCCGCGTCGCCGACCTCTACAACGGCCCGATGGACCAGACGCGGACGCAGGCCAACCTGACCATCCAGGCCCTGCGCGAGCGGCAGGAGAACCTGATGCTCAACCACCCCGACTTCGGGCTCTTCCACAACGTCCCGGCCGGCCAGCGCGTGCAGGCGCGCACCGGCGCTCCCACCCCCGACGACCTGGACGAACTCCTCGCGAGGGTGTGGAAGCAGCCCGCCTGCTTCATCGCGCACCCACGGGCGATCGCCGCGTTCGGGCGGGAGTGTACGCGGCGGGGAGTACCCCCGGTGACGGACAGCCGGTTCGGCAGTCCGCTGCTGACCTGGCGGGGCGTGCCGCTGCTGCCCTCCGACAAGGTGCCCTGCCCGGGCGGCTCGGGCGATGCCGCCGGGACCACCGAGATCCTGCTGATCCGGACCGGCGAGGCCGAGCAGGGCGTGGTGGGCCTGCGCCCCGCGGCCGTGCCGGACGAGGTCGAACCCGGCCTGTCCATGCGGAACATGGGCATGGACCAGAAGGGCATCACGTCCTACCTGATGACGGCCTACTTCAACACGGCCGTGCTGGTGGACGACGCCATCGCCGTACTCCAGAACGTCGAGGTGTCCAAGTACCATGACTACGCCTGACGTCATGGCGTGGCTGACGCCGACAGCAGCGGATCAGAGCGCTGTTGCCGAGTCGGGTACGCATCTCCCGGCCAAGGCGACTTCACGCCGACCCGGCGCCTTCACCGCCGAGTCGGTGCGGCACGACTTTCCGATCCTGCACCGGACCGTCAACGGCCACCCCCTCATCTGGCTCGACAACGCGGCCACCACCCAGAAGCCACGTCAGGTCATCGAGGCGCTCGCCGCCTACTACGGCGCCGCCAACTCCAACATCCACCGCGGCGCCCACACCATGGCGCGGGAGGCGACCGAGGCGTACGAGGCGGGCCGGGCGGCCGTGGCCGACTTCCTCGGGGCCCCGGGCCCGGACGGCATCGTCTTCGTGCGCGGCACCACGGAGGCCATCAACCTCGTCGCGCAGAGCTGGGGCCGAGCCAACCTCGGGCCCGGGGACGACATCCTGGTGCCGGTCCTCGAGCACCACTCGGACATCGTGCCCTGGCAGATGATCGCCAAGGAGACGCGGGCCCGGCTCGTGCCGCTCCCCCTCACGCCGGACGGGGAGATCGACCAGGAGGCGTACGCGGACCTGCTGTCCTCGCGCACCCGGCTCGTCGCGATCAGCCACGCGTCGAACGTCCTCGGCACGGTCCCGCCCGTCAGGGAGATGACGGTACTCGCCCATCGGTACGGGGCCAGGGTCCTGGTGGACGGCGCCCAGGCCGTCGCTCATTTCCCCGTCGACGTACAGGACTTGGACGCGGACTTCTACGCCTTCTCGGGCCACAAGCTCTTCGCGCCGACCGGCATCGGTGCCCTGTACGCGAAGCCGGAACTCCTCGCGGGGATGGCACCGTGGCAGGGCGGCGGCAACATGATCGAGTCCGTCGGCTTCGCGGAGACCACGTTCGCGGCCGTCCCGCACAGGATGGAGGCCGGTACCGGACACATCTCCGGAGTCATCGGACTGCTCGCCGCCCTGAACTGGCTGACGTCCCTCGACCGCAAGGCCGTCGCCGCATACGAGGAAGGGCTCATGTCGTATGCGCAGCAGGCCCTCGCCACGGTCCCCGGACTGGAGCTGATCGGCTCGGCGCCCGACCGTATCGCGGTGCTCACGTTCACGCTCGCGGGGCAGGACCCGGCCACCGTCGCCGACTGGCTCGACCGGGACGGAATCGCCGTCCGCGCCGGCCACCACTGCGCGCAGCCGGCCCTCGCCCACTACGGGTTGGAGTCGGCGGCGCGCGCCTCGCTCGCGCTCTACAACACGTCGGAGGAGGTGGACCAGCTCGTCGCGTCGTTGCACAGACTGCAGCGGACCGGCTGACGACGGGAGTGGGGAATCAGCGGGGTCCGTGCGGCTGGAGAGCCGGGCGGACCCCGTTCCGTCAGCGGCGGAATCGAGGGCGGTGGTGTCCGGCTGGGCTGCTCCCTTTGCTCGGGCCGGCTGATGCCGGCGCGTCGCCCTCATGGGCGCGGCCGACGGTCGGCTCTCGGGTTGTCCACGTACGCTGACGGCATGGCATGCCGCATCAGTGAGCTGGTCATCGACTGCGCCGACCCCGAACGGCTCGCCGCCTTCTGGAGCGGGGTCCTCGGCTACGTCGAACTCGGCCGGGAGGCCGACGGGAGCATCGAGATCGGGCCGCCCGACGCCGGCTTCGGCGGCCCGCAGCCCACCCTCGTCCTCAGCCCCAGCAGCGACCCACGGACCGGGAAGCTCCGACTGCACATCGACGTCAACGCCACCGACCGCGACCAGGACGCCGAGCTGGAGCGGCTGCTCGCTCTCGGCGCCAGGCCCGCCGACGTCGGCCAGACCGGCACCGAGAGCTGGCACGTCCTGGCCGACCCCGAAGGCAACGAGTTCTGCCTCCTGCGCACCCGGCTCCAGCCCGTCTGACCGGCCTCCCCCTGGGCCCCTAATGAGGTCGCATGAGGTCGAGATCCTCGCCCCACGCGTCCAGCACCTCGCCGTGTCCGGCTCGTCGGGCAGCCGCCTCGACCAGGGTGAAGAGGTGGCGCTGCAGGGATACGTCGCCTGTTGCCGAGATGCGGTCCACGGCACGGAGCAGCATGTCCGTGTCCCATCCGGGCAGAGGGTGTCGGGCGAGCTCCCACTCCAGGTACTTGTTGTAGGGGCGGGGGCGACGGTCGAGAGCGAAGAGCAGCTCCAGCAGGAACCGAACGCTGTCGGCGGCATCGAGGCGAGCAGCGAGAGCCTGGCCGTCCCGGTGGTTCTTGACGGAGCGGTAGTGGGAGTTGGCGTAGGCGTCGAGCCGGCCGCCGGAGTCGCGGAATGCCTCGTCGGCATCCAGACGGGCCTTGTCGGCAAGGATCCGGGCGATGCCCCCGTCGAGCCGGTCGAGCACGATCTGGGCACGGGCGAGGGCGTAGCGCTCGAAACCGGGCATCCCGGCTGCACGGAACTGGGTGAGAGAGACGATGACGAGGTCGAGTTCGGGGGTGCGGTGGCCAGCGAACCGGGCGAGATCGGTTGTCGCGTCATCGGCGAGGATCACGTACAGGTCGTGGTCGGAGTGCCGGGTGATCATGCCGTCGTGAGCCCGGGAGCCTTTGAGGACGAGGCCCACGACGGCTGGATCAGCGGCGGCGAGTTCGACGAACGCGTCGTAGGTGAGAGGCGGCTGAGCAGTCATGGTGTGGATCTCCGGGTGGAGTAGTGACGGATACGCCTGCTGGGGCGCCCCCTGTTACGCGAGGCGCCCTGCACCGTCTGCGGCTGCACATGGCCGCCGCCCGGAAGATCAACGCACATCTGGACTCTATCGCCTGGCCAGTCGGTGGCCGCGGTCGTTCGTCCTGTACAGCCGTGAGGTGATCAGCTGAACGGGTCGAGCGTCAGGTAGGCCTGGCGTGGGTTGCCGTCGTGCAGGAGTGACTCGTGATGGCCCACGTCGTCGAAGGCGAACGCGTACGCCTTCCCGTCGGACATCTGCGCGTGGATCTTGCGGGCGTAGTGGTTGGTGACGACGTCCTTGTAGAAGGCGTCGGCATTGGAGTCGGGCTGCTGGGGGTTGACGAGCAGCGTGGAGCGGTTGAACCCGGCACACAACGTGCGCGAGATCGGGCCGCGTACGAGGTCGTTCGGTGCGTCGAGCCTCCGGTGGCAGCCGAAGACGGAGGAAGCGTCCGGCTTTTCGAAGCTGGTGACGACGGTGCCGGCGCTGTTGGTGAAGCGCATGACGCCGCCGGAGACCCGGCCGTAGTACTTGGTGGTGGGCTGGTCGGCGAACGGCGTGACCGTCAGGGTCGAGGTGGAGTACTTCTGCCAGACGCGGTTGATGTAGTCGTCCATGACCGTGGCCGGCAGCGCACCGGTCTCCACTCCGTACAGCGGCGACAGGGCGCGCAGCACTGTGCCGTCGGGGCGGGTCTGGATCAGGTTGGCCCAGCCTCCGGGTTGCCCCCTGAGGGCGTTGAAGAAGCCGTTGTATCCGCCGGGCTTGAGCCGGCCGGTGCTTGCGGTGCTGCCGTCCGCTCGCTGCACGCCGACTGCGTAGGGCGCGGAGAACATATCGACCTGTGTGCTGTTGATCCACAGGCCCGAGTCGTTCAGGGTGTACTCCGACCAGTTGAACAGGATGTTCCGGTTGGGGTCGGTCGGGTTCTGTACGGCGGGCTGGACCAGGCCGCCGGTGGTGAGCTTGAACACCAGTTTCTGGCCGTAGGAGAAGTACACGCGGCCGGAGAGCTTCGGCATCCGGATGGTCGCCGACTGCCCTGCTGCCGGGCCCGGGATCGCGGCGTCGGGCGCGGGGGTCGGTGGGTTCCCGCCCGCCGGCCAGGGGTGGAACCCGCCGCCGGCGTCGGCCCAGCCCTGCCGCCCGGTCGACAGTTCGGTGCCGAGGTTGTAGATGTACACCTGCTCGCCGCGGGCCGAGTTGTTGGTGATCTTCAGAGGAATGGTCGCCGGGACGGCGGCGTGGGCCGGCGTCTCCGCTCCGGTCACGAGCAGGGAGCCGGTGAGGACCGCGGCGAGGGCCAACCCGGCGGCCCGGGTCCGATGTCTGAGTGTCCGTAACATGCTCTGTCTCCGTTCGACGATGGCCGATTCGGGCAGATTCTGAGAGCGCTCTCAGCGTTGCGCCTTGGTCCAGACCTGTCAATGCGTCGGGAGGAGGTGGTCCGGGGACAGGGGGTCGGCGCACGATCCGTTCCGGCGTCTTCGAGGGGGACGGCGGCTGCCGAACGCAGGCGCACGGCGTCCGTAGGTTCGGGCACCGGTCCGCTCATACAGACCGCCCTTCGGCGTGCTCCCCCACCGCCGCGAGGGCGTGGGCGGCTGCCCGCGCACCGCACCCGAACACGACGGCGAACGCCGCGCAGGCACCTGCGGGCCCGTGCCGCACGCCTGCGCCGCACGGCGGTCTCGGCGCTACGACGGCCGGGCCACCTCACCACGCACGCCGGTCCCGGATCCACCCACGTTGCCCCGTACTGGGCGAAGCTGCCGTCGGGACCTGTCCTCGACGTCCGATGGGGCAGCTCGGGGTGTCGCCGCGGCGTCCGATCAGCCGGTGGCGAGGAGTTCGAGCGTGTCGATCACGCGGTTCGAGAAGCCCCACTCGTTGTCGTACCAGGCGACCACCTTGACGTGACGTCCGTCGACGCGGGTGAGAGCCGAGTCGAAGACGGCCGAGGCCGGATTGCCGGTGATGTCGGACGACACGAGCGGGTCGTCCGAGTACTCCAGGATGCCGGCGAGCGGCCCCTGCGCCGCGGCGCGGTACGCCGCCAGCACGTCGTCGCGTGTCACGTCGCGTGCGACGGTCGTGTTGAGCTCGACGATCGAGCCCACCGGGACCGGCACGCGGATCGAGTCGCCCGACAGCTTTCCGTCGAGGTTCGGCAGCACGAGGCCGATCGCCTTGGCGGCGCCCGTCGTGGTCGGCACGATGTTGACGGCCGCGGCGCGGGCGCGGCGGGCGTCGCGGTGCGGACCGTCCTGCAGGTTCTGCTCCTGCGTGTAGGCGTGCACCGTCGTCATGAAGCCGTGCTCGATACCGGCGAGTTCGTCCAGTACCGCGGCCAGCGGCGCGAGCGCGTTGGTCGTGCACGAGGCGTTCGAGACGATCGTGTGCAGGGCCGGGTCGTAGGCGTCGGTGTTCACCCCGAACGCGAGCGTGACATCGGCGCCGTCCGACGGCGCGCTGACGAGCACCTTCTTCGCGCCCGCGTCGAGGTGGGCACGGGCGGCCTTGGCCGAGGTGAAGCGGCCGGTCGCCTCCAGCACGATGTCCACGCCGAGTTCGGCCCACGGCAGCTGCGCCGGCTCGCGCTCGGCGAGGACCCTGATGCGGCGTCCGTCGACGACGAGGGCGTCCCCGTCGACGGTCACCGGGCGACCGAGCCGGCCGGCCGTCGAGTCGTACGCGAGCAGCCGCGCGAGGGTGGCGGGCTCCGTGAGGTCGTTGACGGCGACGACCTCGAGGTCGCTGGTGCGTTCGAGCAGCGCGCGCAGCACATTGCGCCCGATGCGGCCGAATCCGTTGACGGCGATACGAGTCATCAGAGGTCTCCCTTCGGTTCGCCACCAGCGTCGCCTACGGCCGCCGCCCATGACCGCGGCGTAAGCGCCACGGTTCGAAAGGATCCCGCCAGGCGGACGCTACTCGCCCTGGGCGAACGTGCGCCGGTACTCGCTCGGAGTGGTGCCGAGGATGCGATGGAAGTGCAGCCGCAGATTCGTGCCCGTGCCCAGACCGACATCGGCGGCGATCTGTTCGACGCTCCGCTCCGAGCGCTCCAGCAGCTCACGGGCCATGTCGATGCGGGCGCGCATGACCCACTGCATCGGCGTGTACCCGGTGTCCTCGACGAAGCGCCTCGAGAAGGTGCGCGGCGAGACCGCCGCGTGCCGGGCGAGCACATCGAGGGTGAGGGGCTCGCCGAGCCGGTGCAGTGCCCACTCGCGGGTGGTGGCGAACCGCTCGCCGAGCGGCTCGGGCACGCTGCGCGGCACGTACTGCGCCTGACCGCCGCTGCGGTAGGGGGCCGCGACCAGCCGCCGGGCCGCGTGATTCGACGCGGCCACGCCGAGGTCTCTGCGCAGAATGTGCAGGCACAGGTCGATGCCGGACGCCGCGCCGGCCGACGTCAGCACGCTGCCCTCGTCGACGAACAGGACGTTCTCGTCTACTCGGACGAGTGGGTGCTTCGCCTTGAGCGCCCGCGAGTAATGCCAGTGCGTCGTGGCGCGCCTGCCGTCGAGCAGACCCGTGGCGGCGAGCGCGAAGGCGCCCGTGGAGATGGCGGCGAGCCGGGCGCCCCGATCGTGGACGGCGAGCAGCGCGTCGACGACGGCCGACGGCGGATCGTCGCGGTCCGGAGACCGGTAACCGGGGATGAAGACGATATCGGCCCACGCAAGCGCGTCGAGGCCGTGGGCGACGTGGTACGACAGGCCGTCGCCGCCGGTCACGAGACCCGTTTCCGCACCGCAGACCCGCACCTCGTACGGCATGCTCGCCCGGGTCGTGAACACCTGCGCGGGAATGCCGACATCGAGCGGCTTCGCACCTTCGAGCACGAGGACGGCGACGCGGTGGAGGCGGGTGGATGGCACGGGGACCAGGGTACGAGGGGTGCGCGGCCCGGCAGCGGAGCGCCGAACGAGCGTGCAGGACGAGGGCCAGCTGGTCGGCGATTGCCCCGGCCTCAAAGCTTGAACACAAATTACACACATCCCCTCTACACACTGGGCCCCGATGGTCTAGATTGACCGTGCTTCGGCTGTTGGGACACGAAGCGACGAGTAACGATCCATAGGTCCGGCGCTACACAGGGCCAGCCGCATCTCCGGCGCCAGGACGTGTGAGTGATCAGTACTTGGAGCCCGGGAGGGGGGCCTTGGGTACGGAGAGCACCCGAGGTTTCGACGGGTTGCCGCGCACCGCGAGAGTCCGTCAGGACATGCGAGTCCGCTGCCGCCCGGGTGCCTTGTTCAAGTAGCGCTGAAACAGCGGGGATTTCATGTGCGGGGGGCGGGGGCCTCCCGAGGGGAGGATCAGCTCGGCGCGGGGGGCGGGGGTGCCTCCCGGGGGAGAAGCAGTGCTGGGCGAACACGTCGAGCCACTGGCGACATGGGGGGGGTCCTGTGCAACAGGGGGAATTAGTCGACCCGTTTCCGTCGGCGCGCGGGCGTCTGACGAACGGGGCGATCAGACAGACCGCGATCGGCTGGGAGCAGCGGTACCGCCGTGCGGTGATCACCAGCGATACCGTGGCCACCGCCTTCGTGGTGGCGGCGATCGGCAACTTCTTCGGGGCCCGGGATGCGGCCAACTGGCATGAGAAATGGGGGATTCTCGCATTCGGCACCGAGCTGCTGGTGCTGGCGGCGCTTGCGGTGGGCCGGGCGTGGGCTCCGGCCGTGCTCGGCCAGGGCGCCGAGGAATTCCGCCGGCTCGGACGCTCACTGTTCGCGGCGACGGTCGTACTGGCGCTCGGCGGGATAGCCCTCACCTCGCGCAACATCAAGCTGTGGATCTTCGTCGCGATCCCCGCGATCGCGCTCGTCACCATGACCGAGCGGTATCTGCTCCGTCTGTGGCTGCACAAACAGCGTAAGGAAGGACGGTGCCTGAGACCGGTGCTCGCCGCCGGGAGCCCGGCCACCGTGCGCGATCTGATCACCCGGACCCGGAAGTTCCCGCACATCGGCTGGCGGGTGGAGGCGGTGTGCACGACGGACGGTCGCGGGCTCGACGGCGACCAACTGGACGGAGTACCCGTCGTCGGTCAACTGGCGGACGTCGCCAAGCACGTCAGCCACGACGGTTACCGTGTCGTCGCGGTCACACCGGACCCGCACTGGTCACCGGAGCGGCTGCAGCGGCTGGCCTGGAACCTCGAAGGCAGCGATACCGAGATGGTCGTGGCCCCGGTGCTGATGGAGGTGGCCGGCCCGCGGCTGCACGTCGACGCGGTGCTCGGGATCCCGCTGCTGCGGGTCAGCATGCCGACCTTCACCGGGGGCCGCCGGGCGATCAAGGGGGTCGTCGACCGGGTGGGCGCGGCGATCCTGCTGGTGCTGTTAGCGCCGCTGATGGTGCTCGTCGGACTGCTCGTGGCGGTGGACAGTCGGGGCGGGGCGTTCTACCGCCAGCGCAGGGTCGGCAAGGACGGCCACGAGTTCACCATTCTCAAGTTCCGCACCATGGTCGTCGGGGCCCACCGGGCACGTACCGAGCTGGCCGACCACAACGAGGGTGCGGGCCTGCTGTTCAAGCTCCGCCGGGATCCGCGGGTGACCCGGGTGGGAGCAGTGCTGCGCCGGTACTCGCTCGACGAGCTTCCGCAGCTTTTCAACGTGCTCACCGGATCGATGTCGCTCGTCGGACCGCGGCCGCCGCTACCGGAGGAGTGCGCCGCATACGACCCGGACATCCGGCGGCGGCTGCTGGTCAAGCCCGGGCTCACCGGCCTGTGGCAGATCAGCGGACGCAGCGACCTGCCATGGGAGGAGGCGGTCCGCCTCGACCTGCGGTACGTGGAGGACTGGTCGCTCGCCCTGGACGCAGTGATCTTGTGGAAGACGCTGCGTGCGGTGTTCTACGGCCAGGGGGCCTACTGATGCGCGGGGGCCGTCGTCAGGCCGGCGCGCGGACCGCAGGCCACATAGGCCTGCTTTGGGGGACCGCAGGCCACAAGGGTCTGCCTGGGGGGAGAGACGGGTCATGAGAGTCAGCGTTTTCGGGCTCGGCTACGTGGGCTGCGTGTCGGCCGCGTGCCTGGCCAGCATGGGGCACGAGGTCATCGGGGTGGACGTGAACCAGGTGAAGGTCGACCTGGTCAACGACGGCAAGGCCCCGGTGGTCGAGGAGCGGATCGGCGAGCTCATCGCCGAGGTCGTGCGGACCGGAGCGCTGCGCGCCACCGTCGACGTCGGCGAGGCGATCATGAGCAGCGAGATATCGCTGGTCTGCGTGGGCACGCCATCGGAGCCCAACGGCAGCCTGTGCACCACGTACTTGGAGCGGGTCACCGAGCAGATCGGCGCCGCGCTGGCCGAGCGGGGTGGGCGGCACACCGTCGTGTTCCGCAGCACCATGCTCCCGGGCACCTGCCTCAATCTGCTGGTACCGATCCTGGAGAAATACGTCGGCGGCACGGCCGGGGTGGACATCGGGGTCGCGGTCAACCCGGAGTTCCTGCGCGAGGGCACGAGCGTGCGGGACTTCTTCGACCCGCCCAAGACCGTCATCGGCGAACTCGACCAGGCAAGCGGCGACGCGGTGTTGGCGCTGTACGACGGCGTGCCCGGCGAGGTGTTCCGGGTGCCCGTCCCGACGGCCGAGGCGATCAAGTACGCGGACAACGCGTTCCACGGCCTCAAGATCGGCTTCGCGAACGAGCTGGGCGCGGTGTGCCAGGCGCTCGGGGTGGACTCGCACCAGGTGATGGACGTGTTCCTGGCCGACCGCAAGCTGAACATCAGCCCCGCCTACCTGCGGCCCGGCTTCGCCTTCGGTGGCTCCTGCCTGCCCAAGGACCTGCGCAGCCTGGTCCACGCGGCACAGCGGGCCGACGTCTCGGTGCCCATCCTCTCCCATGTGCTGCCCTCCAACTCCGACCATCTGCAGCGCGCGGTGGACCTGGTCGAGCGCACCGGCAAGCGCCGGGTGGGAATGTTCGGGCTGTCCTTCAAACCCGGCACCGACGACCTGCGCGAGAGCCCGCTCGTCGAGCTGGCGGAGCGGCTCTTCGGCAAGGGTTACGACCTGAAGATCTACGACGCCAACGTGAGCCTCTCCCGGCTCCTCGGCGCGAACCGCGAGTACATCGAGAGCCGGCTGCCGCACCTCGCGCAGTTGCTCGCGGACTCCGTCGACGAGGTGCTCGAACACGCCGAGGTGTGCCTGGTCGGGACCAGGGATCCGGCCGTCCTTTCGGCGCTGCCCCATGGGGACGGCCCGGCGATCGTCGACCTCATCCACCTTCCCGACGCCGATGCGCGCCGGGCCGAACCTGGGTACGTGGGCCTTGCTTGGTGACGCAATACGCGGCGACGGGACGGCCCGTCGCGCGCTGATTCTGGTGGAGAACCTGTCGGTGCCGTTCGACCGGCGGGTGTGGCAGGAGTGCACGACGCTGCGCGACGCGGGCTGGGAGGTGCACGTCATCTGCCCCCGGGGGGAGAAACGGGACACGGAACCCGAGGCGGTGATCGACGGGGTGCGGATCCACCGCTACCCGTTACGCGCGGCCACCGGAGGACCGGCCGGCTACCTGCGGGAGTACGGATCGGCGCTGTGGCACACGGTCCGGCTGGCCCGCAAGGTCGGCCCGGTCGACGTGGTCCACGCCTGCAACCCGCCCGACCTGCTGTTCCTGCCGGCACTGTGGCTGAAGCGGCGCGGCGCGCGGTTCGTCTTCGACCAGCACGACCTGGTACCCGAGCTGTACCTCTCCCGGTTCGACCGCGGCAAGGACCTGCTCTACCGCGCCGTGTGCGCGCTGGAACGGCGGACCTACCGGGCCGCGGACATCGTGCTCGCCACGAACGAGAGCTATCGGGACGTCGCGATACGCCGCGGTTGTCGGCGGCCGGAGGACGTGTTCGTGGTGCGCAGCGCGCCGCAGATCGACCGGTTCCAACCGGTGCCGCCGGAGCCGGAGTTGAAGCGCGGCAAGCCTCATCTGCTGTGCTACCTCGGCGTCATGGGCCCGCAGGACGGCGTCGACTACGCCTTGCGCGCCCTCGCGAAGCTGCGCGACGAGTTCGGGCGGACCGACTGGCATGCGGTGTTCGTCGGCGCCGGCGACGCCTTCGACGCGATGGTGGAGCTGTCCCGGCGGCTCGGGCTCTCCGAGCAGGTGCAGTTCACCGGGCGCATCCCGGACGCCGCCCTGGTGCGCTACCTGTCCACCGCGGACGTGTGCCTCTCCCCCGACCCGCGCAATCCGCTCAACGACGTGTCGACCATGAACAAGGTCCTGGAGTACATGGCGATGGGCCGGCCGATCGTCTCGTTCGACCTGAAGGAGGCGCGCGTCTCCGCCGGTGACGCCGCCGTCTACGCGCCCGCCAACGACGAGGCTCAATTCGCCAAGCTCATCGCGCTGCTGCTGGACGATCCGGAGAAGCGGGCCCGGATGGGCGAGACCGGCCAGGAGCGGATCAGCGGGCAGCTTTCCTGGCGGAACTCGCAGGCGTCGCTGCTCGCCGCCTACGCCGCCGCATGCCGTGACCACACCTCGGTGTCGTCGGGCGACCCGGTCCGCACAGGGAAGAGGCAGCGCCGTTGAGCGATGACACGATCCGCCTCGTCACGATCGGGCGGATACTCCGTCGGCGGTGGCGGCTGCTCGCCGTCCTCGCCGTGGTGGGCGCACTTGTCGGCTACGGCACCTCGGTGGTGGTGCTCCCGCCCCGTTACACGGCGTCGGCATCGGTACTGCTGCCGGGGCAGTGGGAGGAGCGCGAGCTGCTGACCCAGGTGGACATCGCGACCAGTTCGACGGTGGTCGACCGCGCGGCCGCCGCTCTCCACTGGTCCGGCGTCAGCGGCACCGAACTGCGGGACCGCGTGAGCGCCAAGGCCGCCGACGGGAACATCATCACGATCTCGGGTACGGCCGACACCCCGGAGCGCGCGCAGCGGCTCTCCGACCTGGTGGCCCAGCAGTTCGTGAAATTCGCCGCGCGGATCGCGGGCGGCGGCACCGACGCCGAAGCGGTTACGGGAGCCGAAGCGCTGCGCCAGAAGGTGGAGGAGACCAACCGGCGCATCACCGACCTGGCCAATGCGGCCGACCCGGGGCAGACCGTGGAGAGCGTGCAGGCCCGCACCGCGCTCGAGAAGCTGCGCACCTCCCTGGAAGAGGCCATGAAGAAGCTGGACGAGGCCGACCCGGCGACCAACAAGGCCGGCATGGTCGTCATGGGGCCGGCCGCCCGGCCGACCGGCGAGGCGCCGCCGACGAGGATGCAGCTCATCGTCGCCGGGGCGGTGCTGTTCTTCCTGCTCGCGGTCATCGGCCATCTCGTCGCCGCACGGATGAATCGCCGACTGCGCACCGAACCGGAGATCGCCGCGGCGCTGGGCTCGGCGCTCCTGGGCGCCGTCGACGTGCCCGGTGAGCGGCGCGCGCACCGGCCGGAAGGCGGGGGCCCGCGAGCCTCGATCCGCCGGCTCCTCGGCCTCGACACCCGGTGGGACATACCGACCTCGCAGAGGTCCGGCGACGAGGCCGACAGGCGGATCCGCTACCGGCGGGTCTGCGCTCGCCTGCGGGACCAGCTGCCGGCCCCCCGGCGGCTGCTGGTCGTCGTCCCGGACGGCGACGAGATCGCCCGCCGGGCCGCCGGGCAGCTCGTCGCCGAGGCCGAGAGCGATCCGCAGCTGCGGGTGGTGGAGGTTTCGGTGGACCGGCCGATGGTGCCGGACCGCGACACCGAGTCCGGTGCCCTGGTCGTCCTCAGCGCGGGCAGCTGGACCGCGGAGGAGCTCGCCGGCATCGCCGAGGCGTGTGCGGACGGCGGGCATGAGGTCGTCGGCGTCGTCGTCGCCGGCACGGTCCAGGTCCGCCCCACACGGTCTGCCGCCCAACCTCCGGACGACGCCACTTTGGCGCTCGCGGTTCGCGGCCACGCGACGGGAGGTACAGCGTGACGACGAGCACGACTTCGGAGTCGTCGGCCGCCACTGCGCTTTTCGACCTGCAGGGGCTGGTGGTGGCGGTGCGCAGGCGCCGCCGCCTCTGGTACGCCATGGCGCTCCTTGGCCTGCTGGCCGGCGCGGCGGTGGCGGTCCTGCTACCGCCGCCGCCGAGCGCCGTGACCAAGGTGCTGGTCGCGCATCGGGAGGACCAGCCCAACGACACCGGAACGCTGATCCGCACCGACGTCGAGCTGCTGCAGACCACGCGGATCGCCGGCAAGGCCCTGCAAGCACTCAAGTCCCCGGACAAACCGGAGGACTTCATGCGGGACTACCGGGGCACCGGCTTGACCAACAACCTGCTGCAGATCGATGTGACCGGTGACAGCGACGCGGACGCGGTGGGCCGGGCCAAGGCGCTGGCCGAGGCGTTCGTCGCGGACCATGTGCGGCGGATGCAGGAAGCCGCGACGGCCGAGGCCGACGCCCTGCTCGACCAGCGTGACCGCATGCGGGACGAACTCGCCCAGGTCAACAAGGAGATCGGAGACCGATCGCCGGAGAACGACGCGAAGGCGTCGGCCAGCATCGAGTCGCTCTTCGCCCGCCGGGCCGAACTCAACTCGCGGATCGCCGATTTCGACCAGCGCGCCGCGGAGGCACGCACCGGCACGCCCAAGGTCGTCGCCGGCACACAGATCGTGGACGCCCCGCGCGCGGTACGGCACTCCCTGCCCAAGGCCGCTGCCACCAACGCCGCGATCGGGCTCGTCCTCGGACTCGTCCTCGGGCTCGCGCTGGCCGCGGTCGGCACGGTGGTGGCGGACCGCCCCGTGCTGCGCCGGGACATCGCGGCGAACTTGGGCGCCTCGGTCATCGCGGAACTGCCCCGCCGGTCGGGCAGGTTGTGGCGGCGCCGACGGACCCGGGCGGCACGCGAACGCCTCACCACGACCCTTGCCCGCACCGTGCGCGGCTCCGCGGAACCGCTGTCGCTGCTGGAACTGGGCTGTGCGCGCAGCACGGGCGCGATCGCCGTGGACCTCGCCCGGGCGCTGGCGGAGGACGGGCCCGTGGTCGTCGTCGACGGTCTGCCCGGTGCGCAGCTCGCGGGCCGCCGCCCGGAGCCGGGCGACCCGACCGTGGTCAGCGGTGAGCGTGCCGCGGCCGTGCCGCATCAGGAGCTCCGGCTCGGCGTCGGCTCGGTTGCGCCCGGCACGGCGTGGACCGACCTCCAGTACCTCGGCACTCAGACCGTGCTCGTCGTGCGAGCCGGGCACGGCAGCGCCGCTTGGCTGCACACCGTGGCACGGCAGCTCGCGGACCAGCGCATTCCGGTGATCGGTGTGGTGCTGATCGACCCCGATCCGCGCGACCGGACCGACGGCACCTTGTGGGACGGGCTGCGCACCGCTCTGCGCGGCCGTGCCGAGCGGCTGCCCCGGCAGAACAGGACGAGCGAGCCGCGGACGGAGCGGCAGCCGATGTGGGCCGCACGCGTCCCCGGCAACGACCAGGAGGCGCGGTAGGACATGTGTGGCATCGCGGGTACTTACCGATGGCCGGACGGGAAGCTGGTGACCGACCGGCTCACCGACACCCTCGCCCACCGCGGTCCGGACGGGGCGGGCCGCTACGGCCACTCCGTCGGTGACGGCGAAGTGCAGCTCGGGCACCGCCGGTTGGCCATCATCGACCTGTCCGAGACGGGCGCCCAGCCGATGGTCAAGGACGGCCTCGCCCTCACCTACAACGGCGAGCTGTACAACGCGCCCGAGCTGCGTGCCGAGCTGGCAGCCGCCGGGGTGCGCTTCCGCGGTACGTCCGACTCCGAGGTGCTCCTTGAGGCCTGGCGGCGCTGGGGCACGGACTGCCTGCCCCGGCTGCGCGGCATGTTCGCGTTCGGGATCTTCGACGAGCGCACCGGAGAACTGGTGCTTGCCCGCGACCAGTTGGGTATCAAGCCGCTGTTCCTGCTCCGGCGCGGCGAGGGCCTGGTGTTCGCCTCCGAGCTCAAGGCGCTCGCCGCCGCGACCGGCGGGTCGCTGGAGGTGGACCACGGGGCGCTGGTGGCCTCCCTGCTGTACTACTGGGTGCCGGACTCACGGTGCGCGTTCCGCGAAGCGGAGAAGCTGCCGCCGGGGAGCTGGTTGAGGTGCCGGCCCGACGGCCGGGTGGAGCGCGGCCGGTTCTGGGATCTGAAGGACGTCGCCGCCGAGGGCCGGGAGCGGGCGCGGGCCGGCGAGCAGCCGGACATAGCCGCCATCGTCGAGGAGTCGACCCGGCGCCACCTGCTCTCCGACGTCCCCGTGGCGACCTTCCTGTCCGGCGGCCTCGACTCCAGCTACCTGACCGCGCTGGCTACCCGCCACCAACCCGGGATCTCCGCCTACACGATCGGGTTCCGCGCCGAGGACGCCAAGTTCGAGGCGATGCCGGACGACCTGCGCTATGCCCGGCAGGTGGCCGAGCGGTTCGGCGTCGACCTGCACGAGATCGAGATCGCCCCGAACGTGCTCGACCTGCTGCCGCAGATGACGTACCACCTGGACGAGCCGATCGGCGACCCCGCCGCGATCAACACGTTCCTGATCTGCTCGGCCGCCCGGGAGGCCGGGGTCAAGGTGATGCTCTCGGGGATGGGCGCCGACGAGCTGTTCGCCGGGTACCGCAAGCACCTGGCCAATCAGATCGCGCTGCGCTACCAGCGCGTCCCGCGGCCCCTGCGGCGCGGGGTGTCCGCGGTCGTGGACCGGCTGCCGGTCGCCACGTCCCGCCGGGGGTACCGGTCGGTGCGCTTCGCGAAGCGGTTCCTCTCCTTCGCCGATCTGCCGGAGGAGACCGCGTTCCGGCGCAGCTACACCATGTACGACCGAGGCGAGCTGCTCGCCCTGCTCGACCCGGACCTGGCCGGGACGGTCGACGACGTACTGACCGAGCATGCGGACACCTACCAGGACAACGACCTCGACGACTTCGTCAACCGCATGTGCCTGACCGACGCCCGGATGTTCCTGCCGGGCCTGAACCTCACGTACACGGACCGCTCCAGCATGGCCGCATCGACCGAGGTGCGGGTGCCGTACGTGGACGTCGAGGTGGTGAAGGCGGCGTTCGCCGTGCCCGGTGATCGCAAGATCGTCGGACGGCAGGGCAAGGCCGTCCTCAAGGAGGCGGCCACCTCGATCCTGCCCCGGGAGATCGTGTACCGGCCCAAGGGCCTGTTCAGCGCCCCGCTGCGGGCCTGGATGAGCCGGGATCTGGCACCGCTGGTGCGCGAGGTGGTCAACGACGGAGTGCTCGTCCGTTCCGGGCTCCTGCGCCGCGACGCGCTGGCGCGGATGGTCACCGAGGACGCCGCCGGGCAGCGGGACTTCTCCAAGCATCTGTGGCACGTACTGACCCTCGAGTACTGGTATCGCGACGCGACCTCTGGGTCCGGCCAGAGCACTCGGTTAACGGCTTAGGAATCAGAGGAGTTCGGGTGAAGCAGGTTGTACAGAACTACAAGAGCGGCGAGCTGGCGGTGCTCGACGTTCCGGTGCCGGGGTGCAAGCCGGGGGGTGTGCTGGTCCGCAGCGCCTTCTCGCTGATCTCCACCGGGACCGAGCTCATGAAGGTGTCCGAGGCCGGCATGTCGATGCTGGGCAAGGCCCGCTCCCGCCCCGACCAGGTGGCCAAGGTCATGCAGAGCGTGGCCACCAACGGGGTGCCCGCCACCTATCGCAAGGTGATGGGCAAGCTGGACTCCTACACGCCGCTGGGCTACTCGCTGTGCGGGGTGGTCGAGCAGGTCGGCGCCGGGATCGACGATGTGAAGGTCGGCGACCTCGTGGCCTGCGCCGGCAATGAGCACGCGCTGCACGCCGAGTTGAACTGGGTGCCGAAGAACCTGTACGTCCCGGTGCCGGACGGCCTCGCGCCGCGGCACGCGGCCTTCGGCACGGTCGGGTCGATCGCGCTGCAGGGCGTCCGTCAGGGCGAGCCGCAGCTCGGCGAGGTGGCACTCGTGATCGGCCTCGGCCTGATCGGGCAGCTGGTGGTGCAGCTCCTCACCGCCTCGGGAGTCCGCGTCGTCGGCGCCGACCCCGACCCGGTGCGCTGCGAGCTGGCCGAGCACTTGGGCGCCGCGGCCTGCGGCGACCCCGCGTCCGCGGCCGTGGAGACCGCCGTCGCCGAACTCACCGGCGGACACGGCGTGGACCAGGTGTACCTGGCCGCCGGCGGCGGCAGCAACCAGCCCGTCGAGCTGGCCGCCAAGCTGAGCCGGGACCGCGGCCGGGTCGTCGACATCGGCAAGTGCCGTCTGGACCTGCCGTGGAACGCGTACTACGAGAAGGAGCTCGACGTCCGGTTCTCCCGCTCGTACGGTCCCGGCCGCTACGACCCGGAGTACGAGCTGGAGGGGCGCGACTACCCGATCGGCTACGTGCGCTGGACCGAGCGCCGCAACCTGGCGTGCTTCCTCGATCTCGTCGCCCGCGGCCGCGTCGACGTGGAGCCCTTGATCTCCCACGTGGCCGACTTCGACGACGCCGTCGAGACGTACCAGCGTCTGAAGGACGGCGACTTGAAGGCCGTGGCCGTGCTGTTCCAATACCCCCGACAGGAGGGGAGCGCGGAGGAAGCGGCGGCCCCGGCGGTGGCCCTGCCCGCGGTGAACGTGCAGCGGAGTCCGGCCCGGGCCGCCAAGACACCGGTGCGCCTCGCGTTCGTCGGCGCCGGAAACTACGCGACGTCGATGCTGCTGCCGCACCTGGCACAGCGCGACGGTGTCGAGTTGTCGACCGTCGTCACCACGACGGCGCTGTCCGCGGCAAACGCGCAGCGGAAGTTCGGCTTCGCCGAGGCGACCACCGACCTCGACGCCGTGCTGGGCGACAAGTCCATCGACGCGGTGTTCGTCGTCACCCGCCACAGCTCGCACGCCGAACTGACCCGGAAGGCGCTGCTGGCCGGCAAGACCGTGTTCGTGGAGAAGCCCCTGACCCTCACCGAGGACGAACTGGCCGGTGTGCTCGCGGCAGTGGAGGAGTCCGGCAACGACCGGCTCCAGGTGGGCTTCAACCGCCGGTTCGCGCCGCTGCTGCGGGAGGCGAAGCAGCGGTTCGGCGCCCGGACCGGTCCGGCGAACCTCCGCTACCTGGTCAACGCGGGCCGGCTGCAGCACGGCAGCTGGTACCTCCAACAGGGCACCGAGGGCTCGCGGTTCGCCGGCGAGGGCGGGCACTTCATCGACACGGCGAGCTGGCTGCTCGATGCCGATCCGGTCTCGGTGTACGCGGTCGCCCCGTCCGGCAACGAGGACCTTCAGGTCGTACTGCGCTACCCGGACGGGTCCACCGCCACCATCAGCTACGTCACCACCGGCCCGGCCGGCCTCCCCAAGGAGACGCTGGACCTGGTCGCGGACGGCAAGGCGCTGCGGCTCGACGACTTCGTCCGTGCCTCGGTGTACGGCCGCAAGCGCTGGGTCAGTTCGCGGCTGCCCAAGGCCCGGGACAAGGGCCAGAACGCCGAACTGGCCGCGTTCGTCAAGGCCGTGCGGACCGGCGGGCCGATGCCGGTGCCGCTGGAGTCGCTGGTCGCCACCACGGCGGCCACGCTCGCCGTGTCCGCCGGGTTGGCCAGTGGTGCGCCGGTGACGTTGGAGCGGGCGCGATGACCATGAGCGCGGGCTGGTACCTGCGGCGGCTGTCCCGGATGGGACCGCAGGAGGTCGCGGGCCGGGTGGGCGACGCGGTGCGCAGGCGGCGGTGGCGGTCGGCGCTGCCGGACTGCCCGAGCGTGACCGGCGCCCGGTTCACCGCCGTCCTGCCCGCCGGGACGATCGCCGCAATCTCTCCGGACGCCGCGAAACGGCTCATTGCCGAGGCGGACCGGCTGATGTACGGGCACGCCGAGTACTTCGGAGTGGTCCGCGACGACCTGACCGACCCGGACTGGTGGTACGACCCGAAGACCGGGCGCCGGGCTCCGTGGGGCTACGCCTTCGAAGTGCCGTACCGCAACGAGGACGCGGTCGGGGACATCAAGCAGATCTGGGAGCTGTCCCGGCACCAGTACCTCACCCAGCTCGCCGCCGCCTACGCGATCACCGGGGACGAGCGGTACGCCGAGCGTGTGGCCGAGCACCTGCGGTCGTGGTGGGCGGCCAACCCGCCGCTGCGGGGCGTGCACTGGATCAGCGGCATCGAGCTGGGGATCCGGCTGCTGTCCTGGGTGTGGATCCGCCGGCTGCTCGACGGCTGGGCGGGCGCGGCCGGGCTGTTCGACGACAACCAGGTGGCGCTGAACCAGATCTGGCACCACCAGCGCTGGCTGGCCGCCTTCCCCAGCCGGGGGTCTTCGGCGAACAACCACGTCATCGCCGAGGCCGCCGGGCAGTTCGCCGCGGCCTGCGCGTTCGGGTGGTTCCCCTCCTCGGGGCGCTGGCGAGCCGACGCGCTGCGGTCGCTGGAGCGGCACCTGCGCGGCAACACCTTCGCCTCCGGCCTCAACCGCGAGCTGGCCACCGAGTATCACGGCCTTGTGCTGGAACTCGGCCTGGCCGCGGTGGCCGAGGCGGATGCCGCCGACGTGCCGGTCCCCGCGTCCGTCCGGCTGGTGCTGCTGCAGATGACCGACGCGCTCGCGGCCGTCGTGGACAGCCGGTTACGGCCCCCACGCCAGGGCGACGCGGACGACGGGCACGGTCTGATCGTGGACGGCTCGGGCACCGACCGCTGGGCCTCGCTGCTGGCCACCGGCGACGCCGTGTTCGGCCGGCTCGACTGGTGGCCGACAGTGACCGGCACCGATGTGCGCACCCCGCTGCTGGCCGCGCTCATCCGGCCGTACGCGAAAGACAGCACCGCACCGGCCGTGACCCGCCCGGCAGAGCGGCCATCCCACTTCGCCGACGCGGGACTCACCATCCTGCGCGGCCCGGGCGAGATCTGGTGCCGCTGCGACGGCGGTCCGCACGGATTCCTGTCCATCGCCGCGCACGCCCACGCGGACGCGCTGTCCGTGGAGGTCCGGCACGACGGGGTCGACCTGCTCGCCGACCCGGGGACGTACTGCTACCACGGGCAGCCCGAATGGCGGCAGTACTTCCGGTCCACCCTCGGCCACAACACCCTGCAACTGGACGGCGGTGACCAATCCGTCTCCGGCGGCCCGTTCCTGTGGACCCGGCATGCCCGCACCCGCGTCCTGGCCGTGGACACCTCCGACGAGGGTGTGGCCCGCTGGTGTGCCGAGCACGACGGTTACCAGGGCTCCGTGCACCGCCGCCGGGTAGAACTGACGGCCGCGGACCAGGAGCTGCGGGTGGTCGACAAGGTGCGCGGCCCGCGCCGGGCCGTGCAACTGGCGTTCCACCTCGGCCCGGCGATCGCCGCGGACCTGGTGGGGAACCGGGCTGTGCTCACCTGGACCCGGGACGGCGAGGACCGCTCCGCGGTGCTCGACCTGCCCGGGCAGCTGTCCTGGCGGGCGCATCGCGGCGAGACCGACCCGCCGTTGGGCTGGTACTCCGCAGGATTCGGGCGCAAGGAACCCACCACCACGCTGCTCGGCACCGGTTTCACGGAGGGCGCGGAGGGCTTCACCACCGTGCTCGGGTTCCGCGGCTAGGGGGGCGCGTGGGGATCAAGAGACGGCACTGGGCGTGGTCGGCGGCACCGCTGGCGCTGGCCCTGCTGGCGGCGACCGGCTGCGACAGCGCGCCAGACGCCCGGGCAGCGGAGCCGACCCCTGCGCCGTCCGCGGCCCGACCCGTGGCCCGGGTGTGCGCCAAGCCCGCGGCCGGGCCGGCGAAGGCGCCGGCGGGCGCGGTGACGGTCGACCCCGCGGTGGTCGGTGACCTGGCGGCGAAGACCAAGAGCAGCCCCCCGAACACCACGTTCTGGCTTCGGCCGGGCAAGCACAGGCTCGACCCGGACCGCTACGCCCAGGTGATCCCCAAGGAGGGGAACCGCTACCTCGGTGCGCCGGGCGCGGTGCTCGACGGCGGGAAGAAGAACCAGTACGCGTTCGGCGGCAGTGCCCGCAACGTCACCATCCGCTACCTGACCGTGCAGCGTTTCGTCGCGCCGCACGACGAGGGCGTGGTCAACCATGACTCGGCCGACGGGTGGGTGATCGAGCACGCGACGATCCAGCACAACTCCGGTGCCGGGCTGATGGCCGGTGCCCGCCAGCGGGTCCGCGCCAGCTGCCTGCGCGGCAACGGTCAGTACGGCATGAACGCGTACAAGGCCAAAGGCCGTATCAGTGACCTGGTGGTCGAGGGCAACGAGATCGTCGGCAACAACACCGGCGACTGGGAGCGGCGGCGGGAGGGCTGCGGCTGCACGGGCGGCATCAAGTTCTGGGCCGTCAACGGCGCCGACGTACGCGGCAATTGGGTGCACGACAACCGCGGAACAGGGTTGTGGGCGGACACCAACAACAACGACTTCCGCATCGAGAACAACGTGCTGGAGGCCAACGATGGTGCCGCGCTGATCTACGAGACCAGCTACAACGCGGTCATCCGGAACAACACGATCCGGCGGAACAACTGGGTCGAGGGCCGCCGGGAAGCCAAGGCGGGCGACAGCTTCCCGTTCGCGACCGTCTATGTGTCCGAGTCCGGGGGCGAGCCACGGGTCCGGGCCCGCACCGACAAGATCGAGATCTACCGGAACGTGCTGGAGAACAACTGGTCCGGGATCACCCTGTGGGAGAACGCCGACCGGTTCTGCAACAGCCCGGCCAACACCTCGTCGGGCGACTGCACCTTGCTGGTGAAGGACACCGACCGCTGCGTGAAGCCGGCGATCGGCAAGCCACCGCTCTACGCCGACTGCCGGTGGAAGACCCAGCGGGTGGACATCCACGACAACCGCTTCGTGCTGGACAAGTCCGTCGTCAAGTGCACGGAGAAGTGCGACCGCATGGCGGTCCTCGCCAACTACGGCACCTATCCGGACTGGTCGCCGTACCAGGGCGAGCGAGTGGCTGAGGCCATCACCCACCAGCAGGACAACCACTGGCACGACAACGTCTACGTCGGGCCTTGGAAGTTCGTCGCCCACGACCCGAGCCGGGTGCTCACCTTCGGGCAGTGGCAGGGCAAGCGTTACCGGCAGGACGCGGGCAGCACCCTCGGTCCACGGGCCGGTGATTGAGATGGACACGCAGCACGGGCGACCAGCGAGTGTCGAACCGCGCCCTGCCGGCACACCGAGGATCGTCGGGATCGTCTGGGGGTTGCTGATCCTCAACACGCTCGGCTCCGTCGGGGCGAAGACCATCGTCCCGCTGCCCCGCTCCCTCATCCAGATGGTCACCATGGGCGCGCTGGTCGCCGCGTTCGCGCTGGCGCTCGCGGTCAACCTCCGGCTACGCATCCGAGCGAGCGCCTACGTGTTCCTGCTGACCCTGCTGCTGGTGCCGAGCGTGATCTCCAGCGCGGACCTGGAGTCCGGGTTCGGCGCGCTGTTCCGCTGCGCCAGGCTGGCTCTCTTCATCAGCACACTATGGCTGCTCAGCCGCTGGTGGGACGGCGGCCTGACGTTCGTCCGGCACCACATCCGGATGTACTTCGCGGTGCTCGGGTCGGTGGCCGCCGGCCTGGCCATCTCACCGGGCGCGGCCCTGCCCGAGCTCTACGGCGGGCGCCTCGTCGGCGCGTTGTGGCCGCTCACCCCGCCGCAGATCGGACAGTACGCCGCGGTGATCATCGGGCTCACCGTGCTGCTCGTACTGGGCCGCCGGACCGACAGGGCCAGCGCGGCGGTGGTCATCGTGCCGTCACTCGTCCTGCTCGCCTTGACCCATACCCGGACAGCCACGCTCGGCCTGTTCATCGGCCTGGCGTTGGCCATCGGCTCGCTCATCCTGACCAGTGCCGCCGCCCGCCGGTTCTTCACCTGGGCGGTGCTGTGTGCGGTGGTGGCCGCGGTGGGGTTCGCCTCCGCGCTGCAGGCCTGGTTCCTGCGCGGGCAGAGCAAGGACAACTTCTCCAGCCTCACCGGTCGGGCCAAGGTCTGGGACGCCCTGCTGGCTGCGCCCCGGTCGACTTCGGAGACGTTGTTCGGCATGGGCCTGGGCGACAAGTCGTTCGGCGGGCTGCCGATCGACAACAGCTGGCTGGCCGTTTACCAGGAACAGGGCCTGATCGGCGTCACCCTCGTCGCGGCGATCATCATCGTGCTGGGTGGCGTCGCGTTGCTGCGGCCACCGTCGCTGCAGAGGGCCTGCGCGATCTTCCTGATCAGCTACTGCGCGATCGCGTCGTACACCGAGGCCGGTCTTGGCGACGCCTCGCCATATCTGCTGCATCTGGCCCTGGCCGCCTCGCTGTTGGCGGCACCTGCCGAGACCGCGCCCCTCTCGATACCCGAATCGACGCCCGAAGTCCCTCGCCGACACATCCCGCGCTGGGCCCGGAGATCGGAGGTGACCTGAGCATGCACGTCCTCGTGGTGCACAACCGCTACTCCTCGGCGCAGCCGAGCGGGGAGAACAAGGTCGTCGACCAGGAGGTGGAGCTGCTGCGCGCGGCCGGCCACCGGGTCGAGGTGTTCGAACGGCGCAGCGACGACATCGCCGCCCGGTCCCTGCTCGGCAAGGTCGCGGTACCGCTCCTCGTACCGTGGAACCCGGCGGTCCGCACGGAACTCGCCGCCCGGCTTCGCGCCGAACGGCCAGACGTGGTCCACGTCCACAACGTCTTCCCGCTCCTTTCGCCGGCGGTAATCGCCGCCTGCGCCGACGCCGGGGTGCCCGCCGTCGCCACGCTGCACAACTACACCCAGGTCTGCCCGCCCGGCACGCTGCAGCGGGACGGCCGGCCGTGCACCGAGTGCGTCGGATCGGCGCCTCTGCCCGCCGTCCGGCACGGCTGCTACCGGAACTCCCGCCTTGCGACGGTGCCGCTCGCGGTCAGCCTGTCGGTCAACCGGCGCCGGTGGTGGTCCGGCGTGGAGCGGTTCTTCTGCATCTCCGCGGCGCAGCGCGACGTCCTGGTGCGGGCCGGCATGCCGGCCGAGCGGCTGGCGGTGAAGCACAACTTCGTGCCCGACCCGGACGACCGCCGGGTGGGCGACGGCGAGCATCTGCTCTACCTCGGCCGGCTCGCCGAGGCCAAGGGCGTACGGCTGCTCATGGCCGCGTGGGACGAGCTCGCGGCGAACGGCGGGGTGGGCGTGCCGCTCGTGATCGCCGGCACGGGGCCACTGGAGCCGGAGGTGACGGCCTGGGCGGCGGGCCGGGACGACGTGCGGTACGTCGGCCTGTTGGACACGGCGGAGTGCCGGAAGGCCATCGCGCGGTCGGTCGCCGTGGTGGCGCCCTCGACGTGGCTGGAGGCGTTCGGCCTGGTGGTCGTGGAGGCGATGGCGGCGGGGGTCCCGGTCGTCGCCGCCGGTCACGGCGCCTTCGTCGAACTCGTCGAGGACGGCGTGACCGGGCTGCTGCACCGGCCGGGCAAGTCCGCCTCGCTCGCGTCCTGCATACGCCGGATCGCCGCCGAGCCGGACCGCAACCGGGAGATGGGCCAGGCGGCCCGGCTCCGTTACGAGGAGGGTTTCAGCCCGGCGGTCGGCCTTGACCGCCTGGTTGACGAGTACCGCACCGCGATCGCGGGGCGGTCAGCACTGGCTCGCGGCGGGGACACCCGCGCGAGCAGGGGGGATGGGGACAGTAGATGACACGATGCCGACTGTGTGGCTCGGAGGCGCTGGCGAGCGTCGTCGACCTCGGGGCGACGCCACCATGTGAGAGTTTTCTCGCCGCGGACCAACTGGACGAGCCGGAGCCCGCGTTCCCGCTGCACCTGCGGGTCTGCACCGAATGCTGGCTCGCGCAGATCCCGCCGTTGATCACGCCGGAGGAGACGTTCAAGGAGTACGCGTACTTCTCCTCGTACTCGACCTCCTGGGTGGAACACGCGCGTACGTTCGTCGCCGACGCGGTGCGGCGGGTGGGACTCGACACCGAAGGCCCCGACGCCTTCGTGGTCGAGGTCGCGAGCAACGACGGGTACCTGCTGAGGCATGTGGTGGACCGGGGAATCCGCTGCCTGGGCATCGAGCCGTCGGTGAACGTCGGCGCGGCGGCGCGGGACGCGGGTGTGCCCACGCTCACGGAGTTCCTGAGCCCGGAGACCGGCTCGGCCGTGCGCGCCGAACACGGCCCGGCGGACCTGGTCGTGGCCAACAACGTGTACGCGCACATCCCCGACGTGGTCGGGTTCACGCAGGGGCTGCGTGCCCTGGTCGCCGACGACGGCTGGGTCTCCATCGAGGTGCAGCACCTGCTGACCCTGATCGAGGAGAACCAGTACGACACGATCTACCACGAGCACTTCCAGTACTACACGGTCGCCTCCGCGATCCGGGCCCTCGCGAGCGGCGGACTCGCGCTCGTGGACGTCGAGTTGCTGCCCACGCACGGCGGCTCCATCCGGCTGTGGGCCCGCCCGGCCGAGGTGGCCGGCGAGCCGACGCAGCGGGTGGCCGACGTGCTGGCGCGGGAGAAGGCCGCCGGACTGCAGGAGCTGTCCGGGTACGCCGAGTTCTCCGCCCGGGTGGCCAAGGTGCGCCGGGACCTCCTGAAGTTCCTCGTCGAGGCGGCCGAGCGCGGCGAGACGGTCGTCGGCTACGGCGCCCCGGGCAAGGGCAATACCCTGCTCAACCACTGCGGCATCCGGCCCGACCTGCTCGCGTACACGGTCGACCGCAACCCCTACAAGCACGGCAGGTTCACCCCGGGCACACGCATCCCGATCCTGCCCCCCGAGCGGATTGCCGCCGACAGACCGGACTACGTCCTCGTCCTCCCGTGGAACCTGCGGGCCGAGCTGACCGAGCAGCTCTCCTTCGTGCACGAATGGGGCGGCCGCCTGGTCTTCCCCATCCCGGAACTGAGCATTGTCGAGGTCAAGCGATGAAGGTCGTCCTGTTCTGCGGCGGTTACGGGATGCGGATGCGCAACGGCGCCGCCGACGACGTGCCCAAGCCGATGGCGATGGTCGGCCCCAGGCCGCTGATCTGGCACGTCATGCGCTACTACGCGCACTTCGGGCACAAGGAGTTCATCCTGTGTCTCGGATACGGGGCTCACCACATCAAGGACTTCTTCCTCAACTACGAGGAGACGACGTCCAACGACTTCGTGCTGCGCAAGGGGCAGACCGAACTGCTGTCCACCGACATCGCGGACTGGACGATCACGTTCGCGCAGACCGGCATCGAGTCACCGATCGGGGAGCGGCTACGCCGGGTGCGGCACCACCTGGACGGCGACGAGATGTTCCTCGCCAACTACGCCGACGTGCTCACCGACGCCCCGCTGCCGGAGATGATCGACCGGTTCGCGCAGCGCGACGCCGGGGCGTCGATGATGGTGGTGCCGCCGCAGTCGTCGTTCCACTGCGTGGACCTGGGCGAGGACGGTCTGGTGGGGGGCATCACGGCGGTGAGCGACATGCCGCTGTGGGAGAACGGCGGCTACTTCGTGCTCCGCCAGGAGGTCTTCGACCACATACCGGAGAACGGGGACCTGGTCGCCGACGGATGCGCCCAACTGGCCAAGCAGGGCCGTCTGGTGGCGCACCAGCACCGCGGCTTCTGGAAGCCGACCGACACCGTGAAGGAGCGGGCCGCGCTCGACGAGGCCTACGCCCGGGGCGACCGCCCGTGGGCCGTGTGGGAACAGGACAGCGCGGCGGTGAGCGCGTGATCCGGCTCGGGGCCGGGCCCCTGTACCGGATCGTCGCGGTGGGCGCGCACTGCGACGACATCGCCATCGGCGCCGGCGGCACGCTGCTGACGCTGTGTCACGCCCGGCCGGGCCTCCGCGTCGACGCGCTGGTGCTCTCCGGCGGCGGCAGCGAGCGGGAGCAGGAGGAGCAGGCCGCGCTCGCCGCCTTCTGCCCTGGCGCCGACCTGCGGCTGACCGTGCACAAGCTGCCGGACGGGCGGCTGCCCGTGCACTGGGACGAGGCCAAGGCCGCGGTCGAGGAACTGCGCGGGCAGACCGACCCGGATCTGATCCTGGCCCCGCGCACCGACGACGCACACCAGGACCACCGCGGCCTGGCGAAGCTGATACCCACCGCGTTCCGCGACCACCTCGTCCTCGGCTACGAGATCGTCAAGTGGGACGGCGACCTCGGCCGTCCGTCGGCGTACCAGCCGCTGTCGCCGGAGATCGCCGAACAGAAGGTGCGGCTGCTGCAGGAGCACTACCCCTCGCAGCGGCACCGGCCCTGGTACGACCGGGAGGCCTTCCTCGGGTTGGCCCGGATCCGCGGCATCGAATGCCACGAGCGTTATGCCGAGGCGTTCGCCGTCACCAAACTCACGCTCAACCTGGGGGATTGAACCTTGCGCGTACTACTGACCGGACACCAGGGCTACCTGGGCACCGTGATGGCCCCGGTCCTCACGGCCGCCGGACACGAAGTCGTCGGTCTTGACTCCGGCCTGTTCGCCGACTGTGTCCTCGGCCCGACGCACGCCGACCCGCAGGGGCACCGGGTGGACCTGCGCGACGTCACGGCCGACCACGTGGCCGGGGTGGACGCCGTGATCCACCTGGCCGCGCTCTCCAACGATCCGCTGGGCTCGCTGGCGCCGGAACTCACCTACGACATCAACCACCACGCGTCCGTACGACTGGCCCGGCTGGCCCGCGACGCCGGAGTGCGGCGCTTCCTGTACGCGTCGACCTGCTCGGTCTACGGCGCCGCCGGCGGCGACGACCTCGTGACCGAGGACGCCCCGCTGCGCCCCGTGACGCCGTACGCGGAGTCCAAGGTGCGGGTGGAGGATGACCTGCACGCGCTGGCCGACGACGACTTCACCCCGGTGTTCATGCGCAACGCCACCGCCTTCGGCTACTCGCCTCGGCTGCGCGCCGACATCGTGCTGAACAACCTGGTGGGCCACGCGCTCCTGTCCGGCGAGGTGCTGGTGCTCTCCGACGGCACCCCTTGGCGCCCGCTGGTGCACGCCGCCGACATCGCACGGGCCTTCACGGCCGCGCTGACCGCGCCGCGGGAAGCGGTGCACGACCGGGCGTTCAACATCGGCAGCGAGACCAACAACGTCACGGTCGCCGAGATCGCCGAGCAGGTCGCCGAGGCGGTGCCCGGCTCCAAGGTGGTGATCACCGGGGAGACCGGCGCCGATCCGCGGTCGTACCGGGTGGACTTCTCCCGGTTCCGCGCCGCGCTACCCGGCTTCGACTGCGAGTGGACGGTGAAGCGGGGCGCACTCGAACTCGCCGACGCCTACCGGAAGTTCGGGCTGACCAAGGAGGACTTCGACCGACGTTTCACCCGGCTCGCCGTGCTGCGCGCGGCGTCCGACGCCGGCGCCGTCGACGACACCCTGCGGTGGCGCGGATGACCGCGGCCGGCGCACAGCCGACGACCTCGACCGGCGACGAGATGCATGCGCTGGTCGAGCGGCTGTACCCGCTGTGCCGCAGCATCACCGGCGACGGTGTGCGCGCCACCCTGGACATCGTCGGGGAGTACATCCCGCTGCAGGTGCACGAGGTGCCGACCGGGACGCAGGTGCTCGACTGGACGGTGCCGCAGGAGTGGAACATCCGGGACGCGTACATCGCGGACAGCGCCGGGAACCGGGTCGTCGACTTCGCCGCGTCCAGCCTGCACGTGCTCGGCTACAGCGTGCCGGTGTCGGCGACCATGCCGCTGGCCGAGCTGCGGGAACACCTGCACACCCTGCCGGACCACCCGTCCTGGGTGCCGTACCGCACCAGCTACTACAAGCCGGAGTGGGGGTTCTGCCTGGCCCAGGAGACCCTGGATGCGATGCCGGACGGCGAGTACGAGGTGCGCGTCGACTCCACGCTCGCCGACGGCCACCTCACCTACGCCGAGCACGTGGTCCCGGGGCAGGTCCCCGACGAGGTGATCGTCTCCTGCCACGTCTGCCACCCGTCGCTGGCCAACGACAACATGGCCGGCGTCGCGGTGGCGACGTTCCTGGCCCGGGCGCTGGCCCAGCAGACGCCGTACTACACCTACCGGTTCCTGTTCGCGCCCGGCACCATCGGGGCGATCACCTGGCTGGCCCGCAACGCGGAGCGGGTGGAGCGGGTCAAGCACGGCCTTGTGCTGGCCTGCGCCGGCGATCGGGGTCAACTGACGTACAAGCAGAGCAGACGCGGCGACGCGGAGATCGACCGGGTGATGCGGCACGTACTGGCCGCCTCCGAACGCCCGCACCACGTCGCCGAGTTCACTCCGTACGGCTACGACGAGCGGCAGTTCTGCTCGCCCGGGTTCAATCTGGGCGTGGGCTCGCTCACCCGGACCCCGTACGCCGGCTATCCCGAGTACCACACCTCGGCGGACAACCTGGACTTCGTCTCCCCGGAGGCGATGGCGGACACCCTTGCGGTCTGCCGCGAGGCGTTCGCCGTGCTCGACCGCAACCGGCGGTATCTGAACCTCAGCCCTTACGGCGAACCGCAGTTGGGCCGGCGTGGGTTGTACGACGCGCTCGGCGGCCGCAGCGACACCAAGCAGGCCCAGATGGCCATGCTCTGGGTGCTCAACCTCTCCGACGGCGAGCACAGTCTGCTGGACGTCGCCGAGCGGTCCGGGCTGCCGTTCGACACCGTCGCCACCGCGGCCGGCGCCCTGCACGGCGCCGGGTTGATCAAGGCATGACGCCGATGACCACCGCGGAGCAGAAGACGGCGACACCGGCCGGGTCCGCCAAGCGGGCCCTCGCCGGCCGGCTGTCCTGGGGACTGGCCGACCAGGCGGCCTCCAGCATGTCCAACTTCGCGGTGGGCATCTACGTGGCCCGCTCGCTGGGCGTGACCGCGTTCGGCGTGTTCAGCCTGGCCTGGGTGACGTACGGCGTGGTGCTCAACGTCTCCCGCGGGCTTGCCACCGACCCGCTCGTGGTGCGCTTCAGCGGTGTGTCAGACGCGTCCTGGCGCGGGGCGGTGGCCCGGTCGTCAGGTACCGCGCTCGGCGTCGGTGCCGCCCTCGGCGCGATGTCTGTGGTGGCCGGCCTTGCTCTCGGCGGCCGCGTGGGGCCCGCGTTCGCCTGCCTCGGCGTCATGCTGCCGGGGCTGCTGCTGCAGGACGCCTGGCGGTTCGCCTTCTTCGCCGCAGGCGCCGGACGGAAGGCGTTCGTCAACGATGTCGTGTGGGGCGTCGCGCTCGTCCCGGCCATGGTGGTGGCGGCCCACATGGGCACCGTGGCCGCGTTCGTGCTCGCCTGGGGCGGCTCCGCCGCGGTGGCCGCGGTGTACGGCTGCTTCCAGTCCGGCATCCGGCCCCACATGAGCGGAGCGCGCGAGTGGCTGCGCGAGCACCGCGACCTCGGCTACCGGTACCTGGTCGAGAACGTCAGCAACAGCGGCGCGAGCCAGCTGCGGGCGTACGGGCTCGGCGCGATCGTCGGGGTCAGCGCGGTGGGTGTGGTCCGGGGCGCCGAGCTGCTGCTCGGCCCGTTCCTCGCTGTGCTGATGGGGCTGTCCCTGGTCACCGTCGCGGAGGCGGCACGGGTGCTGCGGCGGGCCCCGCACCGGCTCGGCAGGTTCTGCCTTCTGCTGGGCGGTGGGCAGGCCGTCGCCGCGCTGCTCTGGGGCGGGGCGCTGCTGCTGGTGCCCGACCGGGGCGGTGAGTTCGTGCTCGGCGGCGTCTGGAACTCGGCCTCGGAGCTCATCGTGCCGGTCACGCTCGGCGTCGCGGGCGCCGGCCTGGGCACCGGCGCGGCGGCCGGGCTGCGCGCGCTCGGCATGGCCCGGCGCAGCCTGCGCAGCCAGCTGATCGCCTCCGTCTGTTACGTCATCGGCGGGCTCGGCGGGGCGGCCGTGGCCGGCACGGTCGGCTCGGCCTGGGGCGTCGCCGCCGCGACCGTCAGCGGCTCGGCCGTGTGGTGGCTGCAGCTGCGGTCCACCCTGCGCGAGTACCACCAGAACTCCATCCCCGAAGTGAGGACGCAATGACCGCCCAACCCCGGCTGAGCATCGGCCTGCCCGTGTACAACGGCGAGGAGTACCTCGCCGAGGCCCTCGACGCCCTGCTCGGCCAGACCTACGAGGACTTCGAGCTGGTCATCTCGGACAACGCCTCGACCGACGGGACCCACGACATCTGCCGCAAGTACGCCGCGCAGGACTCCCGTATCCGGTACATACGGCTGTCCCGGAACATCGGCGCCGCGCCCAACCACAACTACGTGTTCACCGAGTGCCGCGGCGAACTGTTCAAGTGGGCCTCGCACGACGACCTTTACGCCCGCGACCTGCTGCGGCGCTGCGTTCAGGCGCTGGACGAACGGCCGGACGTGATCCTCGCGCACTCCGGCCAGGCGGTCATCGACGGCGACGGCCGGGTGAAGGTCCCGTACGAGTACGGGCTCGCCACCGACTCGCCGCACGCGCCGGAGCGCTTCCGCAGTCTGCTGTTCGAGCCCGGTGGCGACGACTTCTACGGGGTGATGCGGGCCGACGTGCTGCGCCGGGTGAAGCCGCACGACAGCTACCACCACGCGGACCGCACGTTCGTCGCCGAGATCACCCTGCACGGCCCCTTCCACCAGGTGCCGGAGCTGCTGTACTTCCGCCGCGACCACCCCACCCGCGCCGAGCGGGCGAACCCTTCCAAGCGCTCCCGGTGCGTCAACCTGGACCCGCGCAGGGCGGGCCCGTTGCACCCGACGCCCCGGCTGCTCGCCGAGTACGTCTGGGGGTTCGCCTCGGCGATCCGGCGGGCGCCGTTGTCCGCGGCCGACCGGCGCGCCTGCTACCGCCACATGGCCGCGTGGATGACCAGCCGGGTCCGGCCGGGCGCCGGCGAGCGGGTCGAGGACCGCGCCCCGGTCGACCCGGAACGGCACACCGTCTCCGTCGACGCCCTCGTCGCCGGACGTGAGGGAAGGCAGACATGACGTCCGATGAACGCGAAACTCCGGTGCGCGTCGGGGTGTTCGGCCTGCTCGGCTCCGGCAACCTCGGCAACGACGGGTCGTTGGAGGCCGTGCTCGGGTATCTCCGCGCCCGGCACCCGGAGGCGGTCGTGGACGCGCTGTGCGGCGGACCCGAGGTCGTGGCGGCCCGGTACGGGATCCCCGCGACGCGGCTGCACTGGTACCGCGGGGAGTACCGGACCGCGTCGCGTGTGGGCGCGATCGCGGCGAAGGGTCTGGGCAAACTCGTCGACGCCGTCCGCACCGCCGCCTGGGTGCGCCGGCACGACGTGGTGATCGTGCCGGGCATGGGCGTCCTGGAGGCCACGCTGCCGCTGCGGCCGTGGGGCTTCCCGTACTCGCTGTTCCTGCTCTGCGCGACCGGCCGGCTGTTCGGCACCCGGGTCGCGCTGGTCGGCGTCGGCGCGGACGCGATCAGCGACAGGCCGACCCGGGCTCTGGTGCGCTGGTCGGCGCGGCTGGCCACGTACCGGTCGTACCGGGACGCCCTGTCCCGCGACGCGATGCGGGCGATGGGCGTGGACACCGCACGCGACGAGGTCTACCCGGACCTCGCCTTCGCCCTGCCGACGCCACCGGCGAGCGCGCCCTCGGGACCGCCGGGCCAAGTCTGCGTCGGTGTCATGGACTTCCACGGCGGCAACGACGACCGCGCCCGGGCCGAGGAGATCCACCGGCGCTACCTCGACGGGACGACCCGGTTCGTCCGCGCGCTGGTCGAGGACGGCAGGCCGGTCCGGCTGCTCACCGGCGACGAGTGCGATGCGCCGGTGGTCGACGCCATCCTCGACGCGGTTAACTCGCCGCTGGTCACCGCCGCCGAGGCGGCCTCGCTGGCCGACCTGATGAAGGAGATGGCGGCTGCCGACACCGTGGTGGCGACCCGCTACCACAACCTGATCTGCGCGCTGAAGGTCGGTACGCCGACGCTCGCCCTCAGCTATGCGGCGAAGAGCGAGGCGCTCATGGATCGGATGGGGCTGGGCGCGTACTGCCACCCGGCGCGTGAGGTCGACGCCGACCGGCTGCTGGAGCAGTTCCGGGAGCTGGAGCGGCGATCGGCGGAGCTGCGGCGGACCCTCGCCGAGCGGAACCTGGCCGCCGCCCAGCAACTCGAGCAGCAGTTCACCGCCTTGACCGAGGCACTGTTCCCGGCGACCGGTCACGCCCACACCAACGCCCACGCCCACTCCCACGCCCGGCAGGAGTCTCCATGAAAGTGACCGAAGTCCCCGAGATCGCCGGAGCGTATCTGTTCGAGCCCACGCCGTACGCCGACGAACGCGGCTTCTTCTGCCGCACCTTCGACGCCGACGTGGTCCGCTCGGTGGGCCTCGACCCGGACGCGTTCGTCCAGGACAGCCTGTCCCGCTCGGCCCGGGGCGTGCTGCGCGGCCTGCACCTGCGCTCCGGGGCCGGCGAGGCGAAACTGGTGCGGTGCTCGTACGGAAGGATCTTCGACGTCGTCGTGGATCTGCGGCCGGACTCACCGACGTACCTGGGCCGGGCCTTCTTCGAGCTGTCCGGCGAGACGCAGACGACCCTGTACATCCCGGCGGGGTGCGCGCACGGCTTCCAGGCGTTGACCGAAACCGCCGACACCTCGTACCGGATCGACCGCCCGCACGACCCGGCCGAGGACGTGACGATCGCCTTCGACGACCCGGAGCTCGCCATTCCCTGGCCGCTGCCGGCCACATCGATGTCCCAGCGGGACCGGGAGGCGCCGAGCCTCGCCGAGGTCCTGAAGCACAAGGAAGGGTGAAGTGGGCTTGGAGACCGAAGAGTTCGAGCTACCCCGGTCGCGGACGGCGAACGAGCGACTGCACGCCATGGTCCCCGGCGGCGCGCACACCTACGCCAAGGGCGACGACCAGTACCCCGAGCACCTGGCCCCGGTCATCAGCCACGGCCGCGGTGCCCACGTGTGGGACATCGACGGCAACCGCTACGTCGAGTACGGCTCCGGCCTGCGGTCGGTCAGCCTCGGCCACGCCCACCCACGCGTGATCGAGGCGGTGCGGCGGGAACTCGACCGCGGCAGCAACTTCGTCCGGCCGTCCATCCTGGAGGTCGAGGCCGCGGAACGCTTCCTGGCCACGGTGCCGACCGCCGAGATGGTGAAGTTCGCGAAGAACGGCTCCGACGCCACCACCGCCGCGGTGCGCCTGGCCCGCGCCGCCACCGGGCGCCCGCGGGTGGCCCTCTGCGCCGACCATCCGTTCTTCTCCGTCGACGACTGGTTCATCGGCACCACGCCGATGTCGGCGGGTATCCCGGCGGCGACCACCGACCTCACCGTGGCGTTCCCCTATGGGGACTTGACCGCCACGGAGGAGCTGCTCAACCGCCACCAGAGCGAGGTCGCCTGCCTGATCCTCGAACCCGCCACCCACACCGAGCCGCCGCCCGGGTACCTCGCCGGCCTGCGCGAGCTGGCCGACCGGCACGGCTGCGTACTGATCTTCGACGAGATGATCACCGGCTTCCGCTGGTCCGAGGCGGGCGCCCAGAGCCTGTACGGCGTCGTCCCCGACCTCTCCACGTTCGGCAAGGCGCTGGGCAACGGGTTCGCCGTCTCCGCGCTGGCCGGGCGCCGTGAGCTGATGGAGCGGGGCGGGCTGCGTGACTCCGTCGACCGGGTGTTCCTGCTGTCCACCACGCACGGGGCGGAAACGCACTCCCTGGCAGCCGCGATGGCCGTGCAGACCACCTATGTCGAGGAGGGCATCACCGCGCGGCTGCACGCCCTCGGCGAGCGGCTGGCCGCCGGTGTCCGCGACGCCGCGGCGAGCATGGGCGTCGGCGATCACGTCGTCGTTCGGGGCCGGGCCAGCAACCTGGTCTTCGCCACCCTCGACGAGAACCGGCAGCCGTCGCAGGAGTACCGCACTCTGTTCCTGCGCCAACTCCTCGCGGGCGGGGTGCTGGCCCCGTCGTTCGTCGTGAGCAGTGCGCTGAGCGACGCGGACATCGATCAGACCGTCGATGTGGTGGCCCAGGCATGTGCGGTGTACAGGAAAGCACTGGACGCCGCTGACCCCACACCCTGGCTGGGCGGGCGACCGGTGAAGCCCGTGTTCCGCCGCTTGGCGTGACATGGAGGGGCGGGAGGTGACGTGACGTCAGCGGCGCTCCCGCCGACCGGCGTCGGCCATCCGATCGCCCAGCCTGGCGGCCATCCGGTCGACCAGCCATGCGGTCGCCGGTATCACCGCCAGCGCGGTGCACCAGCCGCCGAGGACGTCGGTCGGGTAGTGCGCGCCCAGGGCGACCTGCGCCCAGCCCATGGCGGCGCCGGCCACCAGCGCCGCGGCGAGCACGAGTGACGTGCCGGCCGTCCTGCCGAGGCCGAGCCGGCCGGTCGCGAGGAGCGCCACCATGAGGGCGAGCGCGGTGAGGAAGGCGGTGTGCCCGCTCGGGTAGGACAGGTTGCCTTCGCCGTGGATGGTGCGTCCCACCAGGGACTTGAGCAGCGTCGTCGTCCCCACGGTCAAGACGGCGCCGGCAACGATGAGCACCGCCGCGCGAGGACGCCGACGCAGCAGGCAGCCCGCCACGGTGGCCACGACCAGCGTCGCCGCTCCCAAGGGCTCCCCCAGGAAGTCCGTGGCCAGGGCGACGTACCGCCACGGCGGCCGCACACTGTCCGCTGTCGGCGGGATGATCCACCTGTCCACCCTGCCGGGCTCGCTGTGGCCGGCGTACAAGACCCCGAGCACGACGACGACGAGCGCGGCGAGGGCCGCGGTCAACCCGAGCCAAGCGCGCAGCGATGGGGGCAGCACCGCGGGCGACCGGTGGGCAGCCATGAATCAGCGGCTTCCTTCCTGTTTCCCCTGCGCCTTCGGCTCTCCCGGCGCCAACTCCCCACCAACGGGCCCCCGTCAGGGGAATCAGTCTCTGCTTGCCAACCTAACCAACGATGCGGTCGCGGCGAACCGCCGTCGGAAAGTTCGCGTGTCAACACTCCGCGAACCTACTTGGGCGATCAGTACGTGAGTGCGTCCTCGGCGGTGCCGAAGAAGCTGGTGACCTGGCCGTCGTTGACGGTGACGGGGCCCTCGTCGATCGCCACCGTCGTCGGGCTCTCGGCAGCGGTGAGCGCGATCTCCACCTTGTCGGCGCTCTTGCCGCCCGCGGTGTCGGCGCGCGAGAACATGATCCCGGCATAGGCGCTCTCGCCGGCCTTCAGGATCCAGTCCTTCCCGTCGGGTCCCATGTGCTCGGCGGCGCCGTCGAGCTCCGGAATAGTGATCACCAGCTCGTTCGCCGGCAGCAGGCAAGGGCCGCTGCCCTTGTTGGTCGCCTTCAGCAAGGCATGGTTGACGGGCTTGGACGCGACGGTGACGTTGTAGCTCAAGTCGGTCGTCTCGCACATGCCTACACCGCCGTCCTGACCGTCGTCGGACGCGGGCTGCGACGGCGGGGTGCTGCCCTGGCTGTCGGAGGAGTTCCCGCCGTCGCTGCCACCGTCATCGGAGCCTGCCGCCGAGGGCGCGTCGGCGCCCTTGTCCGTACCCGCAGCGGACGCACTCGCTGCCGCGCTCGGGGTGGTGGCCGTGTCCTTCCCGGCATCGCCGTTGCATGCGCTCAGTGCCAGGATGCCGAGCGAGAGAGCGGCGAGTACCGCGGTGGTACGGCGTGAACGAGCTGTGTAAGCCATGAGAAGCCCCCCGTGATCGGAACGTCCCGGTGATCATGCCGCACGGGAGCGACGTCTCCGCCCGCTCGCACCAAGAGGGAGCCGTCCGCGAACACGTTTGTGACACTGTGACAGCGGCAATGGCGCAGCAGTCGCAGGAGAGGGCAGCGTTCGCCCTGGTGCCGCTGGGCGTCAGCTCGCGCTCAGGGGCGTGGTTGGCTCAGCGTCGAGTTGGTGATCGGCCCAGACGTAGCTTTCGGGGAGCAGGTCGCTGATGGAGACGGTTCGAAGACGGTCGCCTGCGCCGACGATGACCTTCAGGGCTGGGAAGTAGTCGAGAAGGACCTGGCGGCACCGGCCGCACGGGGGAACGACCCCGCGGTCACGGTCGCCGACGGCGACGATCGTGTCCAGCTCGTAAGCGCCCTGGCCGGCCGCCGCGCCGATGAGGACCAGCTCGGCGCAGGGCCCTCCCGTGAAGTGGTAGGCGTTCACCGCGGTGACGATCCGTCCGTCCCGGGCGCGGGCCGCGGCCGCCATGGTGTGGTTCTCGCCACGGCATCGAGTGCGCGCGACGTGGGCCGCGGCCTGGATGAGCTCGTCGTCGACGGGGTGGGGGTGCGTGGTCATCTGCTCTGCCTTCGTGCGGTGTCAGGTGACGTTGGCGCAAGTGAGGATGGCGCGCAAGCGAATATCGCGTTGGTGAACGTCACCTCGGCGATGTTCGCGACGGTGGAGGACAAGGATGCGAACAGGTCGGTGTGACTGAGGCAGGTGGTCTTGGTGTTCGTCGCGCCGGACAGGGAGGTCGCTATCCGGTCATTCCCCTGCCGGTCCGTAGACACCGACCTCCTTGAATGGAACGCTCCCTACAGAACGCGGACGGTTCACGGACGACTGTCGCGGCAACCCCGTCGTGCAGGCGCCGTTGGCACTCCGCCGTCCCCTGCTCCGGCCCGCCTCGCCGCTCCGGCGCCACACCGCAAGGCGCACGGCCGCGTTTCTTCCACGAGCCGCATCCCGCACCAGCAGGAAGTCCTCGCGCGAGCCGAGCCCTCCCCCCTTCTCGCATCAGCCGAGGCCCCCCTTCCTCGCCGAGAGGAGTTCACCTGATGCACATCCGAACCAGCCCGGCGGCACTGCCCCTCGTCCTCGTCACGGCGGCAGCACTCGCCGCCCCCACCGCCAGGGCCGCCGCGCCCGCGGCCACCGGACCGGCCAAGTTCACCGTGGACACCACGGCCGACGCGGTCGATGCCGATCCGTCGGACGGCCTGTGCCGCACGACGTCGGGCGCGTGCAGCCTGCGCGCCGCAGTGATGGCCGCCAATTCCCGCCCGGGCAGCAGCATCACGCTGCCTCCGGGCCACTACCGGCTGACCATTCCGCCCAATCCCCGCCTGATCTTCGGAGACCACCCCGACCCGACCACGGGCGACCTGAACGTCGACGCGCCCACCACGATCCGCGGCTCCGGCGCACGGACCACCGTCATCGACGCCAACCACCTGGACCGCGTCTTCCGCATGCGGGCGGACACAGGACTGTCCGATCTGACGATCACCGGGGGCGTGGCCAAGCAACGCGAACTGCCCATCACCGACACCGGTGGCGGCGGCATCGCCAACGGACACCACATGACGCTGAGACGGGTCGCCGTGACCGGCAACTCCGCGGGCTACGGCGGTGGCATCTTCAACGTCCCCGGCTCTCACCTGGACCTGACCGAGAGCACCGTCAGCGGGAACGTCGCGGGTGAAGCCGGGGGCATCAGGTTCGACGACACCGGCACCGTGACCAACTCGACGGTCGCCGACAACCGTGTGACGAACCCGGGCGACCGCCCCGGCAGCCTCGCCGGGTACGGCGGCGGGATCGACATCCGCGGACTGGGACCCGTGGAGATCCTCAACTCGACCATTTCCGGCAACAGTTCCAGCGACGGCGGAGGCGGAATCAACATCGCCCCCGCCTACCTCGACAGCCTGCCCTCCCCGATCCCCGATGTCGTGGATCTGCCGCTGGGGCGGCTGACGTTGCGCAACTCCGTGGTCGCCGGCAACACCGTCGACGGCAAGGCCGCCGACTGCAAGAAGGCCTTCGCCACCATCGCATCGCAAGGCCACAACCTGGACGGTGACGGAAGTTGCCGGCTCACCGCCTCGGGCGACCTGCCCAGCCGTCCGCCGCTGATCGGCCCGCTCGCCGACAACGGCGGTCCCACGGACACCGCCGCGCTGCGGCCGGGAAGCCCCGCCCTGGACGCGGCCGTCGACTGCCCGGCCACCGATCAGCGCGGTGTCGCCCGTCCCCAGGGCGCGGCCTGCGACATCGGCGCCTACGAGCGGACGCCATGACCACCCCGCTCGCACCGCACGAGGAGATGCGACTCGCACCGGCGTCAGGAGATGCGATGAGATCGCCGAGCCTGTGCACCACCCTGGCCCGCCCCATGACCGTACTGCTGGCCCTGCTGTTGTCCTCCCTCATCACTCCCCCGCCCACGGCCCGGGCCGCTGCCGCTCACGACTCCCTGGTCGTGCCCACCGACCGCGGCTGGGTGCGCGGCGCGGCCCACCGGGACGGCGGCCGGGTCTTCCAGGGCATCCCCTTCGCCGCCCCGCCGACGAGCGGGCTGCGCTGGCGTCCCCCACGGCCCGCCGAGCGATGGTCCGGCGTACGCGACGCCACCGAACCGGCCGACCCGTGCCCCCAGCTGCCCCTGACGCTGCTCCCCGACGGCGGCCCCGTCCTGCCCGGCGAGTCCAACCGCACCGGGAGCACGACGGAGGACTGCCTGTACCTCAATGTGTGGACGCCGGCCCGCACCGGCGGCCGGCCCCTGCCGGTGCTGGTGTGGTTGCACGGCGGCGGCAACACCTACGGCGCGGGCAGCGACTACGACGGCTCGGCGCTGGCCGCGCGCGGCGTGGTCGTGGTGACCGTCAACTACCGCCTGGGAGCACTGGGGTTCCTCGCCCACCCCGCCCTGTCGTCGGAGAGCGGGGACCACGCGTCCGGCGACTACGGCTTGATGGATCAGCAGGCCGCGCTGCGCTGGGTCCGTCACAACATCGGCGCCTTCGGCGGCGACCGCGACCGAGTGACCCTCGCCGGCCAGTCCGCCGGGTCGGTGGACACCTGCGCCCATATCGCCTCCCCGACCGCGAAGGGCCTGTTCCAGCGCGCGATTCAGCAGAGCGGGAGCTGCGCTTCGGACGGCGGTCTGACACCGCTCACGCTCGGCGCGGCCGAGCAGAGGGGAGGCACCTTCGCGGCCTCGGTGGGCTGCGCGGACCCGGCGACCGCGGCGACTTGTCTGCGTGCCCTGCCCATCACCGAGCTCCTGCACGGCAGCGGGACCGGGCCGGCCGCCTTGTGGGGCCCGAACACCGGGCCACGTATCCTCCCGCGTGCTCCGCACGAGGCATGGTCCGAGGGACGAGTGAACGCCGTCCCGACACTCACCGGCAACACCCATGACGAGTACCGGTACTTCACCGCCCTGTACGTGGATCTCCTCGGCGGCGGTCCCCTCACCTCCGCGTCGTACGCGGCCCTGATCGCGCTCCAGCACGGCGACCGCGCGGCGGCGGTCCTGGCCACGTATCCGGCCGCGGCGTACCCGTCCCCCAACCTTGCCTATTCCGCCGTCAACACGGACCAGCGGTTCGCCTGCCCCGCACGAGCCGACAGCCGGCTGTACGGCACCCGGGCGCCCGTCTACGCATACGAGTTCCACGACCCGCAGGCACCACCGTTCATCCCGGCACCGCACACTCCACAGGGCGCGTTCCACGCCTCGGAACTGGCCTATCTCTTTCCCATGGACTCCCTGCGCCTGACGCCCGCCCAACAGCGGCTGTCCGCCACGATGACCGCCTACTGGGCCCGGTTCGCCGCCACCGGCGACCCGAACATGCCCGGGGTCCCCGCCTGGCCTCGCTACACGGCGGCACAGGACCGCATCCAGGTGCTGGCGCCCGACCGGGTCGCACCCACGGCCGGCTTCGCGACCGACCACCACTGCGCGTTCTGGCTCCCCTCCCCCGCTCCTCGGGGAGCCGTGCGATGACACCGCCCGCCTGCGGCCGTCATTACCCGTCCGTGACGTCATGTGACAGAGCGCACTCGCCGGAGGCTTTGCGCCCCAGTACGTTGTGGTGATCCGCAAGCGCCAGCAGGGCCACGCGCAACGGCCCGGTCTCCAGGACGGCGCCCGGTTCGAACCAGCGGGCCACGGCGGTGCCGCTCGCCATTCTGAGCGTGAAGCGGGCCAGTTCTTCCGCAACCTCCGCGCGGTCATCCAGCCCGAAAACGGCGCTCAGCGCATCCTGCGCCCAGGCCACCAGCGCGTCGCGGTAGTGGTGCACCTCGGCCACCGCCGCCGCGCTGGCGTCCTGCTGCACCATGCCCAGCCCCAGCAGCAGTTTCAGTCCGTGCGGGTGGCGCTGGAAGGCGTCCTCGACCTGCGCGAGGAAGGCGTCCAGCCGCTGTACGACGTCGGCACCCGGCACGTCAGCCGGGGGCAGGGCCGCGAGCAGTGCGGTCCTGGCGCGCTCCAGCACCGCGACGTAGATCCCGTCCTTGCTGCCGAAGTGCCAGTAGATCGAGCTGGGCGGCAGCCCGCACTCGGCCGAGATCATGGAAATGGACGTGGCGGCATAGCCGTACCGCGACATCAGTTCGCCGGCGGTGTCGAGAATCGCGTCACGCGACCGTGCGCCGCGGTCCTGGGCCGGTGCCTGCGTCATGCAGCCGACTGTAGGCGAGAAGCCGGTGTCCGGTCTCGACGAACGCCTCGAGTTCCGTCGTGCCGACGCCGGTGGGCTGGGTGTGGTGAAGTGGGGATCATGACGACGAGTGACGCGATCGTGGTGCCGGAGCTGTACTCGGGCTACCCCGGGGTGGCTTTCGGCGGCTACGTCGCCGGCGTCTTGGCGGAGAGGACCGGGGCGAAGACGGTACGGGTGGACTTCCGTGGACCCGTGCCCGTCGAGGCACCGGTGCGGATCGCCGAAACGGCGGGCGGGGGCGCGGAGTTGGGCGAGGCTGAGCAGCCCTTCGCCGCGGCACGCCCCGCCGAGTTGCGGCTCGCCCCGCCGACCGCGCCCTCCTGGGACGAGGCGGCCGCCGCGGCGGAGCGGTTCCGGTCGGCGCCGCCGTCGGGTGTGGTGGACTGCTTCGGCTGCGGGCTGCGCACTGCCGACCGCGGTCTGCGTGTGTACTGCGCCCCGGTGCCGGATCTCGGCCTGGTGGCCTCCGCCTGGATCCCGTCCCGCGCCTTCGCCGACCCGGACGGCCTGCTCCCACCCCGAGTGGTCTGGGGCGCTTTGGACTGCCCGGGAAACTGGGCGGGCCGCTTCCTCGGCACCCAGCGCCCGGGCGCGGTCACCGCATCCCTCACGGGCACGATTCTGCGGCCGGTCGCCGCGGGTGAGCCGTACATCTCGTACGCGTGGCTGCTGTCCGAATCCGGCCGCAAGCACATGATGGGCGTGGCGCTGGCCACGGCCGAGGGCGAACTGTGCGCCGTCTCCGAGGCGTTGTGGATCGATCCCAGACCTGCCTCCTGAAGCCGGGGAGCGCGGCCCGCCCCGGTGCCGTGGCGGGCCGGCGTCCCGGCGCCCGCCCGACGCGTCACTCCTCGTCGCGCAGCCGGGCCGCCAAGGAGATGAGCGGCTCGGTCTCCTCGGTGTGGCCAAGGGCGGTCAGGTGGGAGACCGCCGCGTCGAGGCGGGTGAGGGCGGGGGCGGGGCGTTCCAGGTAGAGGCCCTCCACGGCGCCAGCGAGGCGGACGCACTCGGCCCACTCGCCGGCGCGGTCGTCCTCCGGTCCCGGCTCGCCGAGCAGGGCGAGGGCCTTCTCCAGCGCGGCCAGGGCGTCCTCGTACTCGCCGGCGTAGGCGTTGACCCGCCCGTGTTCGTAGGCCAGAGCAGTGTCCAGGGAGCGACCGCGGGCCTCGTATGCGGCGGCGCGGGCCTCGTCGGCGATCCGGCCGGCGTCCGCGAGGTAGGCGAGGGCGCCCGGCAGGCCGTCGGGGCCCTGCTGCTGGGTCTGGAGGCGGGCGAGTTCGCGCAGGCAGTTGCTGAGCTGCTCGTAGCGCGGGTCCCGGGCGTGGGCGGCGATCGCCTGGTCCGCGGCCTCGCGGGCCCGGCCGAACTCGCCGGACTCGCCGAGGAGTACGGCCGTCTCCGCGGCGATCATGGCGTGGCTCCCCGGGTCGTCGTCCCAGCCGGCAGACTCGGCCGCGAGGGCGACGAACTCCGCCGTGGCGGCCTTGAGGTCCTCCCCCGCGTGCAGCGCGCGGGCACGGGTCAGGCGCAGCTGGGCGGCGAGCCGGTCGTCCAGCTCTCCGGCGGCGACGTCCGGTTCGGCGAGCAGGGAGTCGAGCAGGGCGATGCAGTCCTCGACGCGCCCCAGGTCGAGGCTGAGCTGGGCCGCGTTGCTGTAGGTGCAGAACGCGTCGATCCGGCTGCCCCGGCGAAGCTCCAGCTCCGCCGAGCGCGTCAGGTGCCGCAGTGCCTCGTCGGGGCGGCCCAGGTGCATGCAGGCCTCGGCCAGGTCACCGTGGAGGCGGGTGGTGTCGATCGCGTCGGCCGGCCAGTCGGCGGCCCGTCGCAGGCCTTCGGTGAGGTCCGCGTACGCCGCCTGTGCGTCCCGCAGGCCGAGCTGGAGTCGGCCCCGCAGTGCGAGGGTGCGGGGCAGGTGCCAGGCGGGGCCGCGCTCCTTCAGCCGGTCGAGGAGGGCGTCGATCTCGGTGACCGCGGCGGGCAGGTCGCCGGAGATGGCGTACGTGCTGGCCCGCAGCAGCAGGGCGCCGGAGATCTGCCCGGCGATGTCGTGCCGGGTGGCGAACGCGTGCAGCTGGTCGACCTCGGCGAAGACCGGCGCGACGTGCTCCTCGCTGCGCGAGGTCTGCAGGCGCAGGGCGAGCGCGGTCACCCGCAGCCGCAGCAGGCGGGCCTCCAGGTACGGGGCGAGGCCGGGCGCCTCCTCCTGCAGGCGGACGATGGACGCGTGGACGGCGGTCAGCGCGGCGGCCTTCGCCTCGGCTCCGCCCGCGGCCTTCACGCCTTCGGCATCGCCCGCGCCATCCGTCGGCCCGGCGCCGTCCACGCCCTCGGCACGCCCGGCACCGTCCACGCCCTCCGCATGCCCGGCACCATCCGCGCCCTCCGAGCCCTCCGCGGGGATCTCGACGGCGGCGAGCAGCGCGCAGGCGCGGGCGAGGGCCGCGTGGCCCGGCGCTCCGGCGTCGTCGTACAGAGCCGCGGCCTCCTCGTGGAGGGCGGCGGCTTCGGCGTGCTCGTCCTTCTCGCCCGCCCGGCTCGCCTCGTCGGTCAGCAGGTCCGCGCGCAGCTGGACGAGCGGGCCCACGGCCGGGTCGTCGGGGTGGGTGTAGTCGCGGGCGGTGACGAGCGTGCGCAGCCGCGCCCAGCATGCCTGCGCGTCGGGGTGCCCCTGCTCCTCCAACGCCCTTGCTCTGAGGATGAGTTCGGGCAGCGAGTCGGGGACGGCGGCGACCGTACGGCCGACGGGGGCGGTGACCTGGGCAGCGGGGGCCACGTCGTCGAGGCTGCGGGTGCGCAGGGTCAGTTCCAGCTCATCCAGGAGCGGGGCGCGGTCGAGGCGGGCCTTGCGGCGGTCGGTGTGGGCCGAGGTGCCGTTGCGGGCGTCGAAGCGGGCGGCGAGGTCGTCGGCGCGGCCGCGCACCTCGGCGCGCAGGCCGGTCACCGTCCAGGTGCGGCCCGCGTATCCGGCGGCGGGCAGTTCGCCGTGGCCGAGGTGCTCGACGCGCTGGAGGAGGACGTCCACGCCGGTGAGGAAGTCGAGCTGGTCCAGCGGCGAGTCGACCTCGTCGAACAGGTTCCGGTTCTCGGCGAGCAGTTCCAGGCCGCGTGCCTCGTTGCCGGTCAGCGCGCAGAACTCCAGGTGCCGGCCGACCTCGCCGGACATCGAGGGGTTGCGGCGGCAGCCGCGGTAGCCGGCGAGGTGCAGTTCGCGGGCCCGGTCGGTGCGGCCGGTGCGCAGCAGGGGCAGCAGCGCGTACGAGAACGAGCGGGCGGGCTCCTCCTGGCAGGACTCCTTCCCGGCCAGGACGGGCTCCCAGGTGCGCAGCGCCCGCTCGTCGTCGCCCGCCGTGAGGTGGTACAGGGCGCGCTCGCAGATCTCACAGGCCTCGCAGTCGCTGAGCCGGGTGCGGGTGCGGCTCGCCCACAGTTCGTAGGCGAGGGTGGTGTCCTCGCCGACGTGGGCGGCGAGTTGGTACGCCTGTCCGTAGTAGGGCTGGAGGCCGAGGCCGGCCTTCTCGTACCGGTCCCGCATCTCCGTCAGCCACTGGCGCAGGCTGGCCAGCGGCATCTCGGGCAGCTGGCGCAGGGCGTTGGCCACCCACTTGAACCGCCAGAACAGCATGTGGCGCAGGCGGTCGTCGAAGACGTCGGGCTGCTCGTCGAAGAGGTTCAGCAGACGGGCGAAGACGACGGGTGACTTCCGGGGTTCGGAGCCGTAGGTGTACGCCTCCTGCAGTTCGAGGAGCGCGTGAACGAGCGGCACGGGCTCCCCGAACTGCTCGGCGGCGTCGACGAGTTCCTCTGCGGTGACGGTGCGGGTGCGGCCGTAGGGGCGCCGGTCGTTCTCCTGGAGCGCCTGGTACAGCTCGTCCGTGCTCTGGGGATGGGGTGCGGTGGGCATCGTCAGCTGTCCTTGCGGAGGGCGTGGGCGAGAAGGTCGAGGAAGGAGCGGTTGATGAGGCTCGATTCGGCGGGCCTGAGCGGGCGCCGGGACAGCATCGCGGCCTGCCCGTAGAGGGCTTCGGCGCTGGTGCGGGCCAGCTCGGGCTCGTCGATGGTGACGGCGGTGCGGACCAGCGGGTTGAGCTGGTTGAGGATCAGCTGGGCCCGCGGGGCCTCCTGGCGCAGGGCGCCGAGGATGTCGCCCCACAGGCCGCCCTCCTGCTCACGGGCGAGCTGGGAGCGGGTGCGCTCGTGCCGGGCCTCGCGGCTGTCGACGAGGAGGGCGGGGGCGGAGGCGGGCTGGAAGGTGCGCAGCGCGACGTCGCAGTCGAAGACGGCGAGGGCGTCGCGGGCCTGGGCGAGGTAGGCCGCGGCGGCGAGTTCCGTCTCCCGGTCGACGGGGTCGAGGTGGGCGGTGAGGGTCTCCGGGTCGAGGTCGGCGACGGTCGCCTCGGGCCTGATCTCGGGCAGCCGGTGCACCAGTTCCCGGTCGTAGGTGTAGCCGCCGTTGACGACGCCCAGCCCGGCGGCCGAGGCGATCGCCGCGACCTGGCGGAACTCCTCCACGCTCGACGTCACGAGCACGGTGCGGTGGGTGCGTGCGAACTCGTCGAGCGTGGTGTGCCCGTCGGTGGTCTCGAACGGCAGCCAGGGCAGCAGCATCCGCAGAATCTCGTCGTCGTGCACGGCGAGGGACTTCACGGCCAAGTGGTGGGCCTGGAGGAAGCGGTGGAGCAGATCCGGGTCGCTGGCGGCGGCCCGGGCGATCCAGGCGCGCAGCCGCTCGGCGAGGGCGTCGCGGACAGCGGCGAGGGTGTCGTCCTCGTACAGGGACTCGCGGGACGCCGTCGGGCGCAGGCTCTCGGCGTCGACGACGCAGCGGACGAAGAAGGCCCAGTCGGGCAGGATCTCCTCGGCCTGCTCGGACAGCAGCATGCCCTTGACGTGCACGCGGTGGCCGTGGCGGCGCCCGGCCGACACCGCCTCGGGCAGCACACACGCGATGCCCTTCAGGCCCACGGCCGGCAGGTCCAGCTCGATGGTGTCCAGCGGCTTGAATCCGAAGACCTCCTCGCCGTACGCGGCCAGGGCGCGGGAACGGGCTCCCGGGGTGGGGTACGTACGCGCCCAGGGGGCGGGCTCGGGGTTGACGGACGCGCCCGGCCCGCCCGTGCCGCCCGGGCCGCCTGTGCCGTCGTCGAAGGTCACCGGGTGCCGCAGCAGGGAGCCGAAGTGGCGGGCCAGCACGTGCACCTGCGCCGGCCGGGTCCACTCGCCGGCGTCGGCGCGCGGTGTCAGCGTGACGGTGGTGCCGGGCCGGGGGCGGGCGGAGGCGGGCAGGGTGCGGACGGTGTAGCTGCCGTCGCCGCGTCCCCGCCACTCCACGGCGGGTGCGTCGGGGGTGCGGGCGGAGCGGCTGAGGACATGGATCTCGTCGGCGACCAGGAAGCAGGAGAGCAAGCCGATGCCGAACTGGCCGATGAAGTCGCCGCGTTGCTCGGCGATCCGGTCGGCGCGCTTGCTGCTGCGGCCGATCGTGGCGAGGAACGTGTGCACGTCGGCCTCGGTGAGACCGACGCCGTCGTCCTCGACGCGTACCACCGAACCGTCTGCGTACAGGCGGATACCGAGGGGGTCGGTGGGGGCGGCCGGTTCGAGGGCGTCCCGGGCGGTCAGCGCGTCCACCGCGTTCTGCATCAGTTCGCGCAGGTAGACGCGGGGGCTGGAGTAGAGGTGGTGGGAGAGGAGATCGACGAGGCCGCGCAGATCCACCTGGAAGGTGCGGTCGGCGCCGGTCGGGTTCGCAGCGGTGTGGTGCAGTGTCATCGGGCAGTCCGGAGTGGGAAGAACGGCGGGAAGAACGACGGTTGGCGGGCGGAGCCGGTGGTCGGTGCGCGCTCAAGAGCGATGTGGTCGGCGCGCGTACAGGCGCGGCGGTGGTGGCGGGCGCTCAGGCGCGCCGGTGGTGGCGCGCGAACTGCTTCTCCGGATCCGCGAAATAGGTCCAGGGCCACTTGGTGTAGGCACCGTCCAGCGTCTGGAAGACGCGCCGGACCGTGTGACGCTCGCCGGCCAGCGACAGGGCCATGGCGAACATGTTGAAGTCCTGCTGCCAGCCCGGGCGCCACACATAGGTGGGGTGGAGGATGCTGTGATCCGCCGCCTCCCGCAACTGCGCCCGGATCTCGTCGGTTTCGAGGTAGTCCCCGCGTTCCGCCTCGACCCACTCCTCGATGTACGCCATGGCGATCACGCAGCCGAGGCGGTGCCCCTCAGGGGCGCGGGCGAACGCCTCCTGCGCGAACGCCAGGGCCTGCCCCGGCTCGCCGCCCCAACGGGGCTGCAACTGCGACACCCACTCGAGATGGGTCTCCAGGTCCAGCGGGTCGCGGCGCAAGGCGGCGTCGAGCCGGGTCTCGTTGACGGCGGAGCCCAGCGACATGCCGCGACCGGAGGTGAGCAGGCGGCGCCACGGCGTGACCCAGTCCGGCCGCGACTCGGCGGCCTCCAGCAGCTGTTCCTCGGCGATCTGGAGCCGCTCGTGGAAGACGCGCCACTGCTCCTGCGTGACGTTCACGGCACGCGCGGCGGTACGCGCCTCCCAGCCCCAGCTGATGTGACGCGCCCCGGATATCAGCAGAGCCGTCGCCCGGTGCTCCTTGTCCTCCTCGACGGCCCGGCCGATCCAGTCCTGCACACCGTCCAGGTCGGCGAGCTCACCCAGGACCTGGTGGTCGCGGCCGAGATCGAAGGGGACCAGCGCCGCCTTGACGGCCTCCCAGTCACCCGCGTCGGCAGCTTCCACCAGGGCGAGCACCCGCGCGTCCCCGAGCGCGCGCAGCGTGTACATCCCGTTCTTCTGCCTGCGCGGGACGGGAAGGACGTGCGGATCCGCCACCGGTCTCTCCGCACCCCTGCCGAACAGCTTGCCGAACATGCCGCGCCCTCCCCTGGTCCCGCGTGATCGTCCGGTGCAGCATAAACGGCCTCACCGACACCGCTTCCACAGGGTTTTCACCGGCGCTTCACGGGCCCCATCCCGCCTTCCTGCCCCTCCCGGACCCCGCCGGCAGCGCTGCGACTCCGGCGAAGTCGGGGTGGGCACCGCGGCCTGGGCAAGCGGCATGAAGTCCGAGTCTGTGCCGCACCGACGGGTGGGATGCCCCGCGCCCCGGCCGGCAAGGCTCACCGCGTTGCCCCGTCCTGCCCCAGGAGTCGGCTCAACGACCGCCCGGGCGGGCCAACAGTTCGCCGATGTGTCGGCGGACGGCCTCCCAGGCCATGGCGTGCAGTGTGCCGATGGTCGTGTCGCGAAGCGTGGCGATCGCCTCGTCGGTGCCTGCGTCGCAGGGGACGCTGTCGCTGAGCACGTCATAGCCGTCGCGCACGGCGACGTGCAGGCGGTCGGCTCCGTCGGTGTCGGAGTGCAGGGCGGCCGCGACGACGATGGGCGGCGGGCCGCCCGCTTCCGCGGCCAGCTTGCGGTAGCTGCTGGTGACCGGGTCACGCCAGTGCAGGCTCAGCAACAGGTGCTGCTTGGCCAGGAGTTCGGCGAGGTCGGTCTCGAAGACCCTGTCGTGCTCCAGCACCGTCGCGCGGGCACCCAGCACCAGGGCGGCGGGCAGCAGGCAGCGCAGCGTGCTGCCGACGATGTTGCCGCCGACGGTGGCGGTCCGGCGTACCGCGCCGGTGCCCACGTTGGCGGCGGCCTGCTGGAGGACCTCGGGCACGCGGTCGTCGATGCGGTTCAGCACCACGGCCGCGCCCAGCGTCCCGTGCCCGATCACGTTGGCTTCCGGCACGTTGCGCAGCGACATCGCCTGCTCGGGGAAGCCGTCCCGTTGCCAGCCGGCCCACACCAGCGTCGCCCCGCCTACGGGCACCGCTCCCTCCGCTATGCACCTCTGCGCTTCGGACACGGACTCGGGCAGACGCAACAGCACGGGCGGACCTGCTTTCTCGACGAGTTGGTGCTCGGTTGTTCGACGCCTCGGCCACCCGACCGAGACATGGCGCATTTTCACCCACCCACATGGAGGCGCACACAGGGCTCACCGATGCACGGCACGCGCCCCAGCCCGGTCGAATCGCCCACCGGAGCCGTGCTCGGCAGCGTGGGGGTCTGCGTCGTTCAGAGGTAGCCGGGGAAGGGCTGCACGCCCATCAGAACCGCACCGGCACCGTCGTACATGCCCTCCTGGAGGAAGGCGTGCTGCGGCACCACCGAGGCATCCCGCAGGTAGCGCTGCATGGGGTCGCCGTCCTCGATGGCGGGGATGCCCGCGAGCTGGTACGCGGCCCGGACCACCTCGAAGGAGGTCCTGGCGGCGTGCGCGGAGGCGAGTCTGAGCAGACTCGCCTGTTCGGCGGTCGCGACGTCTCCCCCCTCTACCGTCGACCAGACCTCTTCGGTGATCTCGTAGAAGAAGGCGCGGACGGACCGGAGTTGGGCCTCCGCCTGACCGACCGCGATGCGGTAGGTGGCGCGCTCGGCGGGCTTGGGGGCGCCGGTGTAGCCGGAGCGGCCCCCCTGGGCGACGACGTGGTCGAGGGCGGCGCGGGCCACGCCGAGGCCGACGACGGCCAGGACCTGGGCGGCGTACGGGACGCTCGGGTACCGGTAGAGCGGCTCGTCGACGGTGGGGGCGCCGCCCCGCACGAACGTCCACTCCTGCGGTACGACCGCCCCGTTGACGACCAGGTCGTGGCTGCCGGTGCCGCGCAGACCGATGACGTCCCAGTTCTCGGCGATCTCCACCTGGTCGGGCCGCAGTACGGCCGTGAGGGGCCGGCCGGCCCGGTCCTCGCCCGCCTTGATGCCGACACCGAGGACGTCCGCGCCCTTGCAGCCGCTGGCGAACCTCCACCTCCCCGAGACGCGGTAGCCGCCCTCCACGCGTTCGGCCGGCTGGACGGGGAACAGGCCACCCGCGAAGACCACGTCGGGTCCGGCGGCGTACAGCTCGGCCTGCGTGGCGAGAGGCAGCGCCGCGAGATAGATCAGCGAGGAGCCGAAGCTGGCGACCCAGCCGGCTGAGCCGTCGGCGACCGATATCCGCTCGATGACACGGAGGAATTCCGCCGGGGGCAGCGCGTCGCCGCCGAACTGCTTCGGGGTGCTCGCACGATAGATACCCGCCCTCTTGAACGCGGCGACGACATCGCGCGGTACGTACCGCTTCTCCTCGAACTCGGCCCGCCGCTCCGCCACCAGGGCGAGTACCCGGTCCAGTTCCGACGGCGGCCCGGTGGGCATCTGCGCCATGAGCTTCCCCTCGCATTGCCGGGCGGTTCCTTCTCCGCCTCGCCATCCCACCAAGTGTCCCGAGGGTTCGCCATCAGGCGGCGCAAATCAGCGCTTGGCGTGGTGGACCTCTGTTCCGGCGTCGGTGTGGACCAGCGCGGCATAGGCGTTGACGCGATCGGGGACAACTCCCGCCTCGGCGCTGACCGTTCGTCCGGTACGCCCGTCGACGACGAACGCTCCGTCTTTTCCTTTCGCGTAGAACAGGTCCTTGAATGGGGCTTCTACGGTCGCGCTCCAGTCGCCCGGACCATTCCCCGACCCCCGGCGCCACAAGATCTTGCCGGCATCGTTCACCGCGAACGCCCCGTCCTGTTTCGACGCGCACAGCAGCACGGTGCCACCCTCGCCCTGATCACAGTCCATACGGCTGGTCAGGCCACCTCGCTTGGACAGGACGAAGTCGCCGGTCGCGATGTCGATCAGCCGCGCCTTCTCACTGTCGTCGTCGAGTTTGGCCAAGGGTGCGCCGCTCGATGCGATCGCCCACATCGCGCCGTCCGGCACCTCCTTGACCCACAGGTCACGGCCGTCGGTCGCGCCGACCCCGGCCAACGAGTAGTCCTCGTCCGGCTCCGCACGGAAGCCCAGCACGGCATCGCCGAATCCGCCGACCTTCCAGAAGCCCGCACGCTGCCACAGCATGCGGGGCTCGTCGTCCAGGGAGAGGGCGAAGGTGCCTGTCGGGTAGCCGTCCTCCGTCCAGGTGACGCTCACGACGCCGTCCCCGGTCGACACCTGCAGCGCGCCCAGCTTGCCGGCCGGGTCACCGTAGATGTCCACGGGAAGTCGCCAGATCAGCTTGCCGTTGTCCGCACGCGCCGCGATCACCTCGAACCCGGCTTGGGCCTTGCCGCTGCCCTGTTTGGCCAGCCGGACCGGAACGACGGTGAGCACGGCCGGTGCACCGCCGATCCGCACCGGCTCGGGGAACGAGACGCGGCTTCGTATCATCTCGGCCTGCTTCTTGCTCAGATCGCGTGGCGCCGGCAGGTCATACGTGGGCGTGTTCTGCGTGGCGATGGTGGTGACCGCCTTACCCGTGGCCAGGTTGTACACCGTCATCCCGGACGCGTGCGAGAGCCAGGCCGCACGCCCGTACAAAGCGATGGTGGGGTAACCCCCTTCAGGGCCGGTCGGCAGGACATGGGCCACCTTCCGGTCGAACCTCAAGGGCGCCGCAGCCCGCGGATCGCCGCTGAGGTCGAGAGCCTTCCGTGTCGGCTTGGCCGAAGGCGAACCGGTGCCCGCCCCACTGCCGTGTCCCCCTGTCGGGCCTGCGGTGCATGAGGCCACCAGAGCCACTGCGGCCAAAGCGATGACACCTTGACGTACCGGACTTCTCATCCAACCCTCCGCGCTCCGTGACCTGTGGGCCGACCCCGGCCGGTGACCAGGCGGGCACTCCCGACATCAGCACATGCGACCACTGGTGGGCCGGGACCGGTCCCGGCCGCCACGCCCCCGACGGTTTTCACAGGAGATCCCGGGACGCAGTTTCGGCTTGTACCGGAAAGCAACAGCTGAGCACCGGAGCAGAAAAGCGGGCCGCCCTCTCGCGCCTTTGTTGTGCGGGGGTGCTCTGCGTGTTTCGTAGCGGTGCAGTCTGCGGTGCGCGACCATACGGACGCCGACACATCACCATCATCGGCATTCTGTGTGGAAACACCGAGACAGAAAGAAGGACGTACGTGTCCGGCAGCGAAAGCGAAAACCCAGCAATCGCCTCCCCGACCCCCACGTCGACTCGGCCCAGGACAAACCGGGACTGGTGGCCGAATCAGCTGGACCTTCAGATTCTCCACCAGCACTCGTCCCGTTCGAATCCGATGGACGAGGACTTCGACTACGCGAGAGAGTTCGCGACCCTCGACCTCGACGCGCTGAAGCGGGACGTCTTCGAGTTGATGACGACGTCGCAGGACTGGTGGCCTGCCGACTACGGCCATTACGGGCCGCTGTTCATCCGGATGAGCTGGCACGCCGCGGGCACGTACCGTGTCGCCGACGGCCGGGGCGGTGGCGGCAGCGGGGCTCAGCGCTTCGCCCCCCTCAACAGCTGGCCGGACAACGCGAGTCTCGACAAAGCGCGCCGTTTGCTGTGGCCGGTCAAGCAGAAGTACGGCCAGAAAATCTCCTGGGCCGACCTTCTGGTCTTCGCCGGCAACTGTGCCATGGAATCAATGGGGTTCAAGACGTTCGGGTTCGGCTTCGGACGAGAGGACATCTGGGAACCCGAGGAAATCTTCTGGGGGCCGGAGGACACCTGGCTCGGAGATGAGCGCTACAGCGGCGACAGGGAACTCGCCACTCCCTTCGGTGCCGTGCAGATGGGACTGATCTACGTCAATCCGGAGGGGCCCAACGGCAACCCGGATCCGCTGGCCGCCGCCCGGGACATTCGCGAGACATTCGGGCGCATGGCGATGAACGACGAGGAGACGGTCGCGCTCATCGTCGGCGGGCACACATTCGGCAAGTGTCACGGCGCCGTCGATCCGGCGTACGTCGGCCCGGAACCCGAGGCCGCCCCCCTCGAGCAGCAGGGCCTCGGCTGGCGCAACACGTACGGCATCGGCAAGGGCGCCGACACCCTCACCAGTGGGCTCGAAGGCGCATGGACCACCGAGCCGACCAGGTGGGACAACGGGTACCTGGACAACCTGTACCGGTACGACTGGGAGCTGACGACGAGCCCCGCCGGTGCCAAGCAGTGGACTCCCACGGATCCTTCAGCCAAGGACACGGTGCCCGACGCTCATGATCCTTCGAGGCGGCACGCTCCCATGATGCTGACGACGGACCTCGCGCTGAAGCTGGATCCGGTCTACGGCCCGATCACGAAGAGCTTCCACGAGAACCCGGACCGGCTCGCGGATGCGTTCGCCAAGGCGTGGTACAAGCTGTTGCACCGCGACATGGGACCCGTCACGCGCTATCTCGGCCCGTGGGTTCCAGAACCGCAGCTGTGGCAGGATCCCGTCCCCGAGGTCGATCACGAACTCGTCGGGGACGCGGACATCGCCGCCCTCAAGAGCAGGATCGTCGCGTCCGGACTGTCCGTCTCCCAGCTGGTCACCACTGCCTGGGCGTCGGCGGCGAGCTTCCGCGGCACCGACAAGCGTGGCGGGGCCAACGGGGCACGGATCCGGCTCGCGCCGCAGAAGGACTGGGAGGTCAACCACCTGCCCGAGGTGGCCGAGGCGCTGCAGAAGCTGGAGCAGCTCCAGCAGGACTTCAACCTCTCCCATGCCGGCGGAACGCAGGTCTCGCTCGCCGACCTGATCGTCCTGGGCGGGTGCGCGGCCGTCGAGCAAGCCGCGAAGAACGCCGGGTACGATATCACGGTCCCGTTCGCACCGGGGCGCACGGACGCCTCACAGGAGCAGACCGACGTGGAGTCGTTCGCCGTGCTCGAACCCAGGGCCGACGGGTTCCGCAACTACCTCCGGGCGGGAGAGAAGTTGTCGCCGGAGACCCTCCTGCTGGACCGCGCCAACCTGTTGACGCTGACCGCCCCCGAGATGACGGTGCTGATGGGCGGCATGCGGGTCCTGAACACCGGCTTCAAGCGAGCCCCCCACGGGGTCTTCACGCACCGGCCGGAGACCTTGACCAACGACTTCTTCGTCAACCTGCTCGACATGGGCACGGAGTGGAAGGCGTCGACTTCGGACGAGAACGTGTTCGAAGGCCGGGATCGTGCCACGGGCGAGCTCAAGTGGAGCGCCACCGCGGTCGACCTCATCTTCGGCTCGCACTCCCAGCTCCGAGCCGTCGCGGAGGTCTACGCGTCCCAGGACGCGGGAGAGAAGTTCGTGCGTGACTTCGTGGCCGCGTGGAACAAGGTGATGAACCTCGATCGGTTCGACCTCTCCTGAACCCGATGTCCCGGTCGGGGCGGTGCCGCGCATCGCTCACAGCTCCCGCAGCACTCTCATGGCGGGCACGCGCCCACAGCACGCGTGCCCGCCGCCCAGGGCGCCCTCTGGCCCCGCCGGTCAGTTCTCCTGGAGCACGGAGAGCACGTTTCCGGCGGGGTCGGTGAACCACGCGATCGCCGCAGGGCCGCCGTCGCCGACCCGGACGATGCCCTTCTCGTCATGGTCGAATCCGGGATAGCGCTCAAGGTTCACGCCGCGCCGCCCCAGTTCGTCGACGGCGGCCTCGATGTCGTCCACGGGGAAGTTGAGAATCGTGAACGTCGCGGGGGTGTGCGTCTCCTTCGGGTAGACGAACACACGCGCGCCGCTGCCGAGGGTGAGGGTCAGCATCGCCATGTCCCCCTGCCCCGCTTCCTCCACCTGGAGACCGAGAGTCTCACCGTAGAACCGGCGGGCCTTGCCGAGGTCGTCGACAGCGAAGCCACTGAACGCCTGCGATTGTCCGAACATGCCGTGTGTCTCCTTCACGGGTGAGCCGTCCCCCGAACTCTCAGGGCACACCACACGCACGAGGGTCGAACGCCCGCCACGCGGGCCACGTCCGGATGGTCGTGCGCCCTTCACCCTCACGAAGCGACGGCCGACCGCCGCGTGCGCTCCGCCGACGGACGGCGAAATCGGCGTCGCACCACCGACATCACCACCCGGTGCCGGCCTCGTCCGCATCGACTTCGAAACGTGATCCACCGCCTACTTTAAGACATCCCAACCAGTCGGTATGGTGCGCCGCTGAGTCATCTCTCCCCGTTCACCTCCAGGGATCCGAGCCGTAGTGGAAGGCCAGGCGATGACATACCCCGACGAGAACCGGTATCCGCCATCAGCGTCCCCGGGATGGCGCCGGCCGCCCACCGATCCACAGTCGTACGGGTACGGAGGCCCTCGCTACGACGCCCCGCGGTACGACTCCCCCCAGTACGACGCCCCGCGGTACGACCCGTACGGGCAAGCCCCTTGGGACGAGCCGTACGCACAGGAGACTCCTCGGCACGGCGCCGACCTCGCCGCCCTCCGCTCGGCCTACCGCCTGCTCCGCCGGGTCTCCACGCTCACCGCGCTCGGCTCCTTCGTGCTGTACGTCGTGCTGTCCTGCGGCGCCCCGGACCTGATGGGGTCCAAGATCGCCGGAGAGCTGAGCCTGGGCATGGCCTTGGGACTCCTCCAGCTGGTCGTCACCTTCCTCGCGGTCTTCTGGTACGGACGCAGCGCCCAACGCTCGGTGGATCCGTTGGCCCGCGCCGTCAGGGAGCAGACGGTCACCGCCGGCAGAAACACCGGGGTGGCGAGATGAACGACTTCAGCTCCGGGACGCAGGCCGGCGTCCTTCTCCTGTTCACCGTCCTTGTCACCCTCACGCTGATGATGTGCGTGATGGCGGGGCCGGACCGCGACGACCTGACGAACTTCTACACCGGCTACCTCTCGCTCACCCCGTTCAGGAACGGCCTTGCCATCGCGGGCGACTACATCTCCGCGGCCACGGTGCTGAGCACCACCGGCATCGTCGCGCTCACCGGGTACGACGGCTACGTCCTCGCGGTCAGCACCGCGTTGTCCCTGGTGCTGCTGATGTTCCTGCTGGCCGAACCCCTGCGCAACGCCGGCCGGTTCACCATGGGTGACGTCCTGGCCCGCAACATGCCCGGGCGAGCCGTGCGCGTCGCCGCCTGCGTGGTGACGCTGTCCGCGACCGTGCCCTTTCTGATCGTCCAGCTCTCCGGGGCCGGGTCGTTGCTCACCTTCATCCTGGACCTCCCGCACGTGGCAGGCGCCAGGACGGGCAGCATCGTCATGGTCGGCAGCTTGATGATCATTTACGCGGCGCTCGGCGGCATGCGAGGCACCGCGCTCGTTCAGATGGTGAAGATCGTGTTCCTGCTCGCCACCAGCGCTGTCGTCGCCGTCCTGGTGCTGAACCGCTTCGACTGGAGCTTCGGCGACATGCTCCGGGCCGCCCAGCAGGGCAGCGGCGCCGGCCCCGCCTTCCTCCAGCAGGGCCTTCAGCTGGGTACCTCGGCCGGTGAGCGGATGGACTTCATCGGGTTCCAGATCACTGTGGTGCTCGGCGTGGCCTGCCTGCCCCACATCACGATGCGTCTGTTCTCCGCCCAGGACGTGCCGGCCGTGCGTCGCTCCATGTCGTGGGCGGTCGGCACCGTCACCACGTTCTGCCTGCTCGTGATCATCATGGGGACGGGTGCGGCGGCGCTGGTGGGCTCGCGGTCCATCATCGCGGCCGACCCACACGGCAGGACGTCGGTGCTCATGCTGTCGCAGGTGCTCGGCGGGGCACCCGGCTCCACGGGCACGACGATTCTCTACTCGGCCGTGGCGGGCATGGTGTTCATCACCCTGCTGTCGTCGGTCGCGGGGATGACCCTGGCCGCGGCCTCGTCGCTCGCCCACGACCTGTTCGCCCATGTGGCACGGCGGGGTCAGGCGGAGCCGCGTACGGAAATGACGGTGGCGGTGTGGACGAGCGTGGTCGTGGGAACCGTTGCCATCGGGCTCGCCACCCTCGTCCAGAACTGGAATGTCGGCGTGCTGACCACGCTGGCCATCTGCATGGGAGCGTCGGCGGTGGCACCCGCGCTCACCTACTCCCTGTTCTGGCGCGGATTCACGCGCACCGGCCTGCTCGCCACCCTCTACGGCGGCGCGGCCTGCGCGCTGGTGCTGATGGTCTTCTCCAAGGCCGTTTCGGGCATGCCGTCCGCCGTCTTCCCGGATGCCGACTTCGCCCTGTTCCCCATGCAGTCCACCGGACTGGTCTCCGTCCCCTTCGGCTACCTCGCGGGCTGGCTGGGCAGCCGTCTGGACCACCGGCGCCGCGCCGCCGACAGCCGTGAGAACCGGCGGCTGTACGAGGAGAGCGAGGCACGGCTGCTCGCCGCAGCCGACTGACCACGGCGACGCGGGCGGGCTGCGCGAGCGGCTTCGGGGCCGCCGCCGTGGTCCGCCCAGCGGCCCAGGTCCCGTCGTCGCGGTGCGGTGTACGCGGCCCCGACGGCGACCTCCGGCAGCCCGGCACGCCACGACTGTCCGACGCCCCGGAGGCGGCCCGTCAGGCCAGGCTCGACGGGACGATGCCGTAACGGCGCATCTTGCGGTACATCGTGGCGCGGGAGATGCCGAGGTCCTGGGCGGTGCGCTGGACGTTGGAGTTGTGGTCCATCAATCCGCGCAGGATGGCGTCGCGTTCCAGCGCCTCGATGGTGGTCAGGACCTTGTGCGAGGCCACCCGGCATTCCGGCGGGAGGTCTTCGGCATGGATCATCGGGCCGGAGGGCCGCCGCGCCAGCCCGCGCATCACCGACTCGAGCTGCCGGACGTTCTCCGGCCAGGGGCATCGCTGCAGCATGGTCAGGGCATCCGGGGCGAACCCGCTCTCACCGCTCGGCCGGTACTTGCGCAGGAAGAACCGCGCCAAGTGCTCGATGTCCCCGGGGCGATGGCGCAGGGGCGGCACCTCCACCAGGGCACCGCACAGCTGGTCGAGCCGGTCATCGGTGCTGACCATCGACGGCTGGCTGGTCAGGACCAGTTGCCCGTGGGCGGTGCCGTCCAGGTGCGTCAGCAGATTGCTCAGCCGCTGCCGCAGCTGGTCGCCCAGCAGGTGAACGTCGCGCAGGACGACCACGTTGGACGGCACGGCGAGCAGCTCTCCGATGTCGTGCAGCCAGGCCTCGGTGACGGCCGGCGCCTCGGACAGCGGCGGCTGCGTCATCTCCAGCCGGCGTCCGGCGCCGTGGGCCCGGTGCAGGGCCTCGACCAGCGTCCTCTTGCCGGCACCGGCCTCGCCCAGGAGGTGCAGTGACGTCCCGGCGACGAACGCCGCCCGGCTGTCGGCGACCGCGCGCAGCCAGTTCGGGGACGAGCCCACCAGTGCCAGGCCGGACCGGACGGGCGTGGCGGAAACCGCGGGACCCGGCTGCGGGCGTCCGATCAGCCGGACTCGGAAGACGGCGCCCGCGTCGCTGTCCTCGCGCCGACAGCGACTGACCCTGAGTTCGGCGACCCGTCCGGAGGGAAGGGCGAGGCTGCGCGTCCCCTCCGTGCGGGGGCTGTCGGCGATCTCGCGGGCGTGGTCGAGCAGCGCGTAGTGATCCGGCCCGGTCACCGCCGTGCTGAGCTGTTCGTTCATCATGACGACATCGCGGTTCAGGGCCAGCACGGGGCCGGGACGCACCGAGGAGCACGCCTCCAGGTAGTCATGGAACAGGGCCCGCTCGCGCCGCGAGGTGATCGCCGCGATCTCACCCTCGATCTGGGCCGCGACCGAGCGGGCGAAGGCCATCAGCATGCCGTCGGAGCCCTGACGGATGGTGGTGAGGTTGAAGGCCCCCAGCAGCGTGCACCGGGTGGGATGCAGGATCGGTACGGCCGCGCAGTGGAAGTCCCGCAACGCCTCGACGTAGTGCTCCATTCCGGCGATCATGACCGGGCGGCCGCTGGCCAGCGCGGTCCCGATGCCGTTGGTGCCCACGTAGCGCTCGGCGAACACATGGCCCGGGGCCAGCCCTACGCGGTTGAGGTTCGTCGTCAGCCCTTCGTGGGAGACCTTCCGGGACAGCACCACCCCGTTCCGGTCCGTGATCATCATGGAGACCGGGTCGTCGGCGAGCTGCTCGTGCAGCCGGTCCAGGATCGGCAGCGCCGCCCTGGCGAGGGGGCTGTCGAGATTGGGGTTGTCCAGGTACGGAGCGTCGAGGCTGCCCGACTTCACCTTGTGCTCCAACGAGCGCTGCCACGAGGCCACCACGAGCGGCCGGGCGCTGGGGTCCTTGGTGACTTCCAGGTAGAGCTCTCTGGCGGCTCTCAGCGAGCTTCCTGGCTGGTGGCGGGGCATTAACACTCCCGTACTGGGCTCGTCACGTTCCCTCAATGCAGTGATTGGACCAGCCCGACGGCCTGACGCCTACGGCGTGTATCACATTGAGACATCCACGGACGATTTCTGAGACATCGGCCCGCGAACGGCGGCCTGTGTAATCGGCGCACCACCCACCCGCCGACTCGCAGGGAGCCGCCATGAAAGCCGTGCAGGTCATCGAGTACGACGAGCCGCCCGTGCTCGTGGACGTGCCCGATCCGCAGATCACCGGCCCGCTCGATGTGATCGTGAGGATCGGGGGCGCCGGAGTGTGCCGGACCGATCTGCACATCCTCGAAGGTCAGTGGAAGGACAAGAGCGGGGTCACCCTGCCGTACACGATCGGCCACGAGAACGCCGGCTGGGTCGCGGAGGTCGGCCAGTCCGTCACCCATGTCCAGGTCGGTGACCCGGTCATCCTGCACCCGCTGGTGACGTGCGGTCTGTGCCGCGCCTGCCGGGCCGGCGACGACGTGCACTGCATGAACTCGGCCTTCCCCGGCATCGACGCCGACGGGGGTTACGCCGAGTACCTGAAGACCACCGCCCGCTCGGTGGTGCCCCTCGCTCCGTCCCTGGAGCCGGCCTCGGTGGCGGCCCTGGCCGACGCCGGGCTGACGGCGTACCACGCCGTAGCCAAGGCGGCCCGGGTTCTGCGACCGGGTGACAGGGTCGTGGTCATCGGCGCGGGCGGGCTCGGGCACATCGGCATCCAGGTGCTGCGGGCCCTGTCGCCGGCCGAGATGATCGTCATCGACCGCAGCCCGCAGGCCCTGGCCCTGGCCAAGGAGTTGGGCGCCGACCACACGCTCGTCGCGGACGGAACCGAAGCCGACCGCGTACGGGACCTCACCTCGGGGCACGGGGCGGAGGCCGTCCTGGACTTCGTCGGCGAGGGGGGTGCCGTCGAGACGGGCGTGGCCTGCCTGCGCCGCAACGGCAACTACTACGTCATCGGATACGGCGGCCACCTCCACGTGCCGACGATCGACGTCATCTCCACCGAGATCAACTTCATCGGGAACCTCGTGGGCTCCTACAACGACCTCTCCGAACTGATGGTCCTCGCGGCCCAGGACAAGGTCACCCTGCACACCCAGCGCTACCCCCTCGCCTCCTTCCAGCAGGCCCTCGACGACCTGGACGCCGGGGCCGTACGCGGCCGAGCGATCTTGGTCCCCTGACACCGCAGGAGAAGCCCCATGCGCAGCAGACCGTACCGGGCCGTGGTCGCCGTCGCGGCCGTCGCCGCCCTGACCGCCACCGCGTGCACCGCCCAGAACCAGGCCCAGCAGAAGCCCAAGGAGAAGGCCGGGCTCTTCAAGTCCGGCTCGGAGATCAGCTACCAGAAGTACGGCAAGGACTACCCGGCCACCAAGGTCAAGGATGTCCCCGGGCCCTGCAGCTACGAATCGATCAGCCGCAAGGACTACTCCGGCCAGACACTCAAGATCATCAGCCACGCCGTTCCGGTCATCGGCGAGCCGACCCAGCTGCACGCCCAGCAGTTCGAGGACATCACCGGCGGGAAGGTCGAGGTCGTCAACGTCCCCTTCGGCGAGCTGCACCAGAAGATCCTGACGCCCCTTCAGGCGGGCCAGCCGGCGTACGACGTCATGTTCTACCCATCCTTGTGGATCGGCGACATGGCCCCGTATCTGCAACCGGTGCCGCAGGAGTACCTCGACACCCCCGGCATGAAGGACGTCACCAAGGCCTACATGGACGTGGCGACCTGGAACGGGAAGGTCGTGCAGTACCCGGTGGACGGTGACCGGCACTACCTCAAGGTCCGCACCGATGTGCTGAAGGACCCGAAGTGGAAGGCGGCCTACCAGCAGGCCACGGGCAAGGAACTGCGCGTACCCGAGACCTGGTCCGAGTACCAGCAGATAGCCGAGTTCTTCAGCGGCAAGGACCTCGACGGTGACGGCAAGCGCAATTACGGCAGTGCCGAAGTGACCAAGCGCGACGACCTGACGTTCTCCGCGTTCATCAGCCGGGCGGCGCCGTACGTGAAGAACCCGGACGTCGAGGGCGGTGTCTTCTTCGACGTCAGGACCATGAAGCCGCTGATCAACACGCCTGGCTTCGTCCGCGCCCTGGAGGACATGGTGAAGGCCGAGTCCAGCTGGGCGCCCGGCGGCGCCAACTTCGGCCTGGGAGACGAGATCTTCTCCTTCGGGGGCGGGCAGACGCTGATGTCGTACTCGTGGGACGACGCCTTCATCCAGGCCCAGCAGCCGGACAGCAGGATCCGTAACGAGGTCCGGGCGGCGCCGCTGCCGGGTTCCTCCGAGGTCTACAACCGCACCACGAAGTCGTGGGACAAGAAGGCCAACCAGGCGCCCTACTTCACCTGGGGATGGACCTCGGCGGTGGCCAAGGCCTCAAGTCACCAGCAGATGGCCTTCGACTACCTGTGCTTCTTCAGCAACGAGGCCAACACCGCCCTCGACCTGACCATCGGCCGCTTCGGGGTCAACCCGTACCGCTACGCCCACTTCGACCCGATGTTCTGGCAGGAGCAGGGCTGGGACAAGGAGGTCGCCGAGTCGTACGTGCTGACGCTCTCCGGCATGGAGAAGAGCCGCAACCGCGTCTTCGACCTGCGCGTTCCCGGTGTCAACCAGTACATGTCCGCGTTGGCCAACGGCGTCGCGTCGGCCGTGGCGGGCCAGGAGTCGCCGCAGCGGGCGCTGGACGGCGTGGCCCGGGAGTGGTCCAAGATCACCGGCCAGATCGGCAAGGACAAGGTCCAGCGCGCCTATCGCGATGTGGTCGCGCTCGAGGACAACTCCTGATCCGACCGCAGGACGCCCCGGGTGGCCGGACCGGCCGGCCACCCGGGGGCGCCCGCCCCCTTCCGCAAGGAGAACCATGGACGGCCTGCGCCGGCACAAGAGCATGTTCCTGCTGCCGGGACTGCTCACGCTCTTTCTGATCGTCATCTTCCCGCTGCTGTTCACCATCCGCGTCAGCTTCTCCGGCTGGAACGTCAGCAACCCCTACCTGGACTTCATAGGAGGCGCCAACTACACCGCCGTACTGCACGACAGCCGCTTCTGGGCGTCCATCACCCGGCTGATCCTGCTCGCGGGCGGCACGGTCCTGATCCAGTACGTCATCGGGTTCGGCATGGCCCTGCTGGTCTGGCGCGAGGTACGCGGACGCAGATTCTGGCGAGTGCTGTTCCTCGTCCCCATGATGACCACGCCCGTGGTGATGGCGGCCATATGGCAGACGATCTTCCATGAGTCGCTGGGGCCGGCGAACGATCTGCTGGACATGCTGGGCCTGACCGGGATTCCCTGGCTCACCGAGTCCGGGCCGGCGCTGGTCGCGCTGATGACGGTCGAGGTCTGGCAGTGGACGCCCTTCATGTTCCTGTTGCTGCTCGCCGGCCTGCTGAGCCTGCCGAAGGAGCCGTTCATGGCCGCCGCCATCGACGGCGCGGGCACCTGGCGCACCTTCTGGAAGGTGACCTTCCCGCTGATGGCGCCGGTCTCGGTCGCGGCGGTCGTCATCCGGCTGATCGAGGCGTCCAAGCTCTCCGACAGCGTCTACGTCCTGACCTCCGGCGGGCCGGGCTCCTCCACGGAGACCCCCGGCTACTACCTCTACATCCAGGGGCTCAGGGACCAGCAGACCGGGTACAGCGGCGCGATGTCCCTGCTCTACCTGGTGCTGATGAGCGTCACGCTCACGGTCGTCGCCGCCCTGCTCACCAGGGCCCTCAAGCTGGAGGGGGCCTCATGAGGTCACGCCTTTATCCCCTGTTCAAGTACACCGTGATCGCGCTGTGGGCCTGCTTCGTCGCGGGACCGTTCTTCTGGGCGATGACGACCAGCTTCAAGAACGCCAACGCGGTCCAGGGCGGCCCCACCTACCTTCCCTGGGTGCAGTACGAGCCCACCCTCACCGGCTGGCGCAACATCTTCGGCGGAGCCGGCGGTGTCGATGTGATCCGTCCCTTCGTCAACAGCGCGATCGTCACCCTCGCCGCGTCCGCCATCAGCCTGGCCCTGGGGTCGCTGGCCGCCTACGCACTGTCCCGCTACCGGTTCAGGCTGGGCTTCATCAAGAACGGCGACATCGTCTTCTTCTTCGTATCCCAACGGATCATGCCGCCGGTCGTGCTGGTGATCCCCTTCTTCTACCTCCTGCAGTGGGGCGGCCTCCTGGACAGCATCCCCGGCCTGGTCATCGTGACGATCGCCCTGCTGCTTCCCATCGCGGTCTGGGTGATGGTGGACTTCTTCAACGGCATCCCGCGGGAGATCGACGAGATGGCGATGCTGGACGGCTGCGGCCCGTTCCAGACCTTCGTCCGGGCGATCCTGCCGAACTCCCTGCCCGGGCTGACGGTGGCGGCGATGTTCTGCGCCGTGTTCGGCTGGAACGACTTCTTCTTCGCCTTCCGCCTCACCTTCACCGAGGTGCAGACCCTGCCCCAGGCGGTCGTCGCCCTCAACTCCTCCATTCCGCCGTGGTGGACGCTGTCCGCCGCCGCGCTCTTCGGTGTGACACCGCTGGTCCTGCTCGCCATCTGGGTGGAGCGCTATCTGTCCAAGGGGAACCTGTCGGGAGCGGTCCGATGAACCTGAACGCCACTGATCTGTGCCTGAGCGTCGACGGCGTCGACCACCTCAAGAACGTGACCGCGACCTTCCAACCGGGGCGGCTGCACACCGTCATCGGCCGGACGATGGCCGGGAAGACGACACTGCTGCGGGTCCTGGCCGGCCTGCAGAACGTGGACTCCGGCTCCCTGACCCGGGCGGGAGCGGACTTCCTGAAGACGCCGGTGTGGCGGCGCGACACCGCCATGGTCTACCAGCAGTTCATCAACTACCCGCATCTCAACGTGTTCCACAACGTGGCCTTTCCGCTGAAGCGGGCCGGGCTGCCACGGGACGAAATCGAGCGACGGGTCCGGCAGAGCCTGGCGCGTGTGGGGCTCGCGGACCTCGAGAAGCGCAAGCCGTCCCAGCTCTCCGGCGGCCAGCAGCAGCGCGTCGCCATGGCCCGGGCCCTGGCGCGCGGTACCGGCGTCCTCCTGCTCGACGAGCCGCTGGCGAACCTCGACTACAAGTTGCGCGAACAACTGCGCGACGAATTCAAGACCCTCTTCTCGGACCGGGGGGACACGATCGTCATCTACACGACCACCGAACCCGCCGAGGCGATGATGCTCGGGGATGTGGTGCTGGTCATGCACGAGGGGCGGATCCTCCAGACCGGCACCCCGCAGGAGGTCTTCGAACGGCCCGCGACCACCACGGTGGCGTCCATCATCAACGACCCGCCCATGAACATCTTCGCGGGCCGGATCGAGGGCGGCCAGGTCACGGTGTCCGGGTTCCAGGCCACACATGTCTCCGCTCACCTGGCCGATCTGCCCGACGGCGCCTACCGGTTCGGACTGCGCGCCACGGACGTCGCCCTGGCCGCCGGCGGGGTCGAGGGCGAGGTCACCTTCGTGGAGATCTCCGGTTCCGAGACCTTCGTGCACGTGGTCGTCGGCGAGAGCCCCTTCGTCGTACAGATCGAGGGCATCCATGACCTCGCTCTCGGCGACCTGGTGAAACTGCGGCTCCGTCCCGACCGGCTGTTCGCCTTCGACGAGCACGGAACGCTCGTGCGGACACCCTCATACGATCTCGCTTCAGTGGAAGGGCGTTGACATGGCGCAGTTGGACATCGTCGACGTCGGGCACGCGTACGCGCCGGGTGTCGAGGAGGAGCGGTGGGCGCTCAAGCCGCTGCACCTGACTTTCGAGTCCGGCAAGACGTACGCACTGGTCGGCCCGTCGGGCTGCGGCAAGACGACGCTGCTGAACATCCTGTCCGGCCTGGTCAGACCGTCCCGGGGGCGGGTGCTGTTCGACGGGGCCGACGTCACCGCCCTGCCCACGAAGGCCCGCAACATCGCCCAGGTCTTCCAGTTCCCCGTCATCTACCGGTCGATGACGGTCTATGACAACCTCGCCTTCCCGTTGCAGTGCCGACGCTGGGACACGGCGAGGATCGACGCCAAGGTCCGGCAGGTCGCCGAGGCCCTGGACCTGCACCGGCGGCTGAGGCAGCCCGCCCGCGGGCTCACCGCCGACGACAAACAGCTGATCTCCCTCGGCCGCGGCCTGGTCCGGGACGACGTCGCGGCCGTACTGATGGACGAGCCGCTCACCGTCATCGACCCGCAGCTGAAGCACCTGCTGCGGCGCAAGATCCGGGAGATCACCGAGCAGTTCAGGCCCACCGTGATCTATGTGACGCACGACCAGTACGAGGCGATGAGCTTCGCGCAGGAAGTGCTGGTGATGAAGGACGGCCGTGCCGTGCAGCAGGGCACACCGGAACAGCTCTTCGAGGCTCCCTCGTCCAGCTACGTCGGCTACTTCATCGGCTCACCGGCGATGAACTTCCTGACCGTGGACCACCGCGGCGGATCCCTCGCACTCGGTGGCCGGACACTGTCCGCCGCCTGGGACATCCCGCACGGCACGAACGACGTACAGGTGGGCGTCCGGCCCGAGTATGTCAAGATCGTCACGGACCCCGGGCCCAACACCTTCCCCGGCAGACTGCGGGGCGTCACGGATCACGGCGCGCAGCGCGTGCTCGAGGTCGAGGTGGCCGGGCAGCTGGTCAGGACCAAGACGCCGCGGGAGGAGGGAATTCCGGTGGGCGAGGAGGTCCTGGTCCATCTGCCGCGCGCCAAGGTTCTTCCTTACGCGGACGGCCAGTTGGTACTCCAGTCGTCATGACTCGTCATCGAAGGAATCCCCATGATCTTCATCACCGCCAAGTTCCGAGTCCGTCCCGAGCACGCCGACCGCTGGCCCGAGATCACCGCTGACTTCACCCGGGCCACGCGCGCCGAACCGGGCTGCCTGTGGTTCGACTGGTCGCGCAGTGTGGCGGACCCGACGGAGTACGTCCTGGTCGAGGCCTTCCGCGACGACGAGGCCGGGGCCGCGCATGTGCAGTCCGCGCACTTCAAGGCCGCACAGCGGACGTTGCCGCCCCATCTGGTCGAGACGCCGCGCATCGTCAACATGAACGTTCCGCAGGACGACTGGTCGCTGCTGGGGGAGATGGCGGTCCCCGGCCAGGAGTAGCAAGGCCTGGAACGGTCAGGTGAACGTGCCGGCCAGTGATTGTTCGGTCCAGACGGTCTTGCCCTCGCGGGTGTAGCGGGCGCCCCAGCGTTCGGCCATCCGGGCCACCAGGAACAGGCCGCGCCCGCCCTCGTCGGTGGTGCGGGCGTGGCGCAGATGGGGTGAGGTGTGGCTGGTGTCGCTGACCTCGCACACCAGACACCGTTCACGGATCAGCCGCAGCGTCGCGGGTCCACTGGCGTAGCGGTAGACGTTGGTGACCAGTTCGCTGGCGATCAACTCGGTCGTGAACGCCAAGTGCTCCAGGCCCCATTCGCTCAGCTTGGCCGAGGTCAGCGCGCGGGCCCGGGCGGCACTGGCCGGCTCCAGCGGCAGCCGCCAGGAAGCGACGTTGTCCGGTGGCAGCACGCGGGTGCGCGCGATCAGCAACGCGACGTCGTCGCCGGGGCGCGCGGGCACGAGTGAGTCGACCACCGCCTGGCAGGTGCGTTCCAGCGCGTCCGCGGGGCGGGTGAGCGCCGCGCACAGCTTGGTCAGGCCGACGTCGGCATCGATGTGGCGTTCGCCGATGAGCCCGTTGGTGTACAGGCACAGCAGGCTGCCCTCGGCCAGTTCGACGTCCCGGGCCTCGAACGGCAGGCCGCCCAGGCCGAGCGGTGGGCCGGCCGGCAGGTCCAGCGGAGCCACCTGTCCGTCCGGAGCGGTGACCACCGGCGGCGGGTGGCCGGCGCGGGCCACGGAACACCGCCCGGAGACCGGGTCGTACACGGCGTACAGGCAGGTGGCACCGACGACCTGCTCCCCCACCGGCTGTTCGCCGGCCGCTTCCTGTTCGGCCGCCAGCAGCAGGACCAGATCGTCCAGGCGGGAAAGGACCTCGTCCGGTTCCAGGTCGAGACTGGCGAGCGTGTGTACGGCGGTCCGCAGTCGGCCCATCGTGGCGGCGGCGTGGATGCCGCGTCCCACCACGTCACCGACGACGAGGGCGACCCGGGCCCCGGACAGGGGAATGACGTCGAACCAGTCGCCGCCCAGGCCCGGGGCCGCGCTGGCCGGCAGATAGCGCAGGGCCACCTCGACGGCCGACTGGTCCGGAACCGCCCGGGGCAGCAGGCTGCTCTGCAGGGCGAACGCGGTCTGCTGCTGCTGAGTGAAGCGCCGGGCGTTGTCGATGGCGACGGCGGCGCGCGAGGCGAGTTCCTGGGCGAGGGTGAGATCGGCCGCCTCGAAAGGATCTGGGCGGCGCGAACGCCACAGGGTCATCACGCCCAGCACCAGGCCCCGCGCGGAGACAGGGACCACGATCAACGAGTGGGCGCTCAGCTCCGGAGGGTGGGCCCCGTGGCGGCCTCGCGTGGAGTACCACTCGGGCGGGAGAACCGGTTCCAGGACGGGCTCGCCCTCGGCCAGGCATCTGGCCTGCGGCGTGTCAGGCCCGAAGTCCACCGGAACGCCGTGGGGATGGGGCGGGCCGGTTTGCTGGGCGCCGACCCCGCTGACGCCCACGCGTACCACCGGCTCCGCCAGCGCCTGCGCCAGCTCCTCACCACGCGTCACCGACTGCAGCAGGTCCACCGACGCGTGGTCGGCGAGGTGGGGCACCATCACCTCGGTGAGTTCCCGGGCGGTCTCCGCCACGTCCAGGGTGGTTCCGATCCGGCTGCCGGCCTGGTCGAGGAGCGCGAGCCGGCGCTGGGCCCGATGGCGTTCGGTGATGTCCTCGATCATCTCGGCCACACCCAGGATGCGGCCCGACGCATCCTCCATCGGGAAGGACGAGACCATCGCGACCCGCTCCCGCGCCGGATCCCACTCCAGGCGAACGAACTGCTCGGAGTAGACCGTCGGCCTTCCCGTCTCCATCACCTGGCGCACCCGGTCCACGGCCCTGCGTGCGTCGTCGGGGACGAGGAAACTGCCGGTCGGCAGCCCCCGGAACTGTGCTGCCGGGACGCCGCTGAACCGTTCGATGGCCCGGTTGACCCGGAGAATTCTCAGATCGGGGCCGTGGACGACCAGACCGATCGGGCACCGGCGGTACAACCCCTCGAGCACCCCGCGGTCCCTTTGCCACTCCAGGACGTCGACCACGGGCGCCCCGGCGAGAAACCACTCACGGATGTGGCCGTCACGGGAGAGGGCATGGGCCCTGAGCCCCAGTTCCACGAGCCGCCCGTCGCGGTGGCGCACGTTGAGCACCCCGAACCAGCCGCCGGCGCTCCTGCAGCTCGCCGCGGCCTCCCTGACCGCCGGCAGATCGCGGGGATCGACAAGGACCTCGAACGCCGGACGACCGATCACGGCCGTGTCCGCATGGCCGAGCAGTTCCTGGGCCCGCCGGTTCCATCCGACCACGGTTCCCCGATCGTCGAGCACCGCCAGGGCGGCGAGCTGCAGGGCGAACGGATCGTCGTGGTCGCTGAGCTCCGTCATCCGCTTCTCCACCGCTGGACACCGCCTTGTCCCCGGTCGCCGACGTTCCAGGCCGGTGGCGGGACGTTCCTCGATACGCGCTCACCTGCTGATGCCATGTAAGCCTATTGAACCCGGTGAGACCGCGGCCTCGCCCGCCGCGTGACGCGGGTGGCGGACATGCGCGTCACAGCGGGCACCGTGCCCGCTCATGGAGAAGGTGCCGCCGGACCCCGGGGAGGTGTCCTCAGCTCGCGTGCCGCCAGGGCCCAGCTGAGCTCCACCACGGTGTCCGCAGCGTCCAGGCTCATCCCGGTCAGCTCCTCGAAACGGCGCAGCCGGTAGCGCACGGTGTTGACATGGACGTGGGCGCTGCGGGCCACCTCGCGGATGTGCCGTCCCTTCTCCAGGTATGCCCGCACCGACTCCTCGACGAGGGCTCCGAACTCACCCTCCGCCTCCAGGGGGCGCAGACAGCGGTCGAGCAGCAACTCGGCGAGTTCCGGTTCGGCGACGACGGCCACCCGCCAGGACAGGTCGCCCAGGTCGTACACGCCGCGCAGACCGTACGCGCGGGCGGCGTCCAGCAGCCTGCCGGCGGCACGGAAGGAGCGGTGCGCCGTGGCGAGGTCCGTCGGCGGGCCGAGCCCCGCCGTCACCTCCAAGTCGCCGGTCTCCGGCTTTGCCTCGACGACCCCGGCGACGGCCTCGCCCAGCACGGTGAGCAGCGCGCGTCGGCCGTTCCTGCGGCTGGGGGACTCGAGGGAGCGTTCCAGCCGTTCCGGACCGAGGTCTCCGTCCGGTACGGCTGTGATGGCCCGGTACGGTCGTGACAGGTCCAGTCCGTAGAGCGCCGCACCGCTGTGGATCTCCGCGGCGCTCAGCGTCCCGTAGAGCAGTCCGCGCAGGAAGTCGGCGCGGCGGCGGGCGTCGGACAGGGCTGAGGCGACCTCCGCCTGCCGGTGGACGGCGGCGATCTGCAGGCTCGCGACGTCCGCGAGCTCCCACAGGCACGTGGTGCGGTCGACGACGAGGCCGGGGTCCAGCCCGCGTTCGCTCGCCTCGGCGAGGAACAGATCCCGTATCGCGCTCAACGCCCGGCGGAAAGCGCGGAGTCCGTCGCTGAGCGGCACGCCCCGGGCGGCCCGGTCCCGGGCCACGTCGGCTTCGTCGAAGTCCTCCGGAGCGGGCACCGTTCCCTCGCGCAGCACCGTGAGAGCCCGCCGGAAGTGGCGATGCCAGATCTGGTCCAGGAGTTCGCGCGGGATGGCGCGGTAGGACGGCATGTGCTCGGCCAGATCCGCGTGCAACCGCCCGCCCACGTGGCTCTGCTGCGCGGCCATCGCGGCGATGACCCGTTCGAGGGGCGCCTCCGCGCCCGGCTGTCCGCGCACGAGCCTGACCTCCGGCACCGGCCGTTGTGCAAGTGAACAATATGCGGTCCTGCCGCCTTGGCCGCGGAGCCGTCGACAACCCGCAGCCGCCGAAAGCACAGTGGCACGGCGGCAGATGGTGCCCGCATCGACGTGCCCGCGACCATGCGCCGATCGACCGTGCTCACAGCCGCCCTTGTGCCACCGCCCCATCCCGACGAACCGTGCGGAGACCGCCATGACCGACGAGCACCATCACCGCCCTCACCCCGCCGCCCCGGACACCGGCCCGCGCCTCGCGCCGCTGCCCGAGGACGGCTGGGACCCGTCCACCCGGGAACTGCTCGCCCGGATCCCCCGGGACGCCGACGGCCACCTCGCCAACGTCTTCACCACCTTGGCACGCCACCCCGGCCTCTTCCGGCACTTCCTGCCGTTCGGCAGCCATCTGCTGCGCGACGGCCGTCTTCCGGACCGGACCCGGGAACTGCTCATCCTGCGCACCGCGTGCCACACCCGGGCCGCCTACGAATGGGGACGGCATGTACCGCTGGCCCGGGCTGCCGGGGTCACCGACGAGGAGATACGGCGGATCGGCGCGGGCCCGGACGACCGGGGATGGACGCCGGCCGACGCCCTTCTGCTGCGCGCCGCCGACGAACTCCACCGGGACGCACGGCTGTCCGCGGACACCTGGTCCGCACTCGCCGCCCACCACGACGAGGCACAGCTGATCGAAATCACCATGCTCGTCGGTCAGTACCACATGGTCGCGTTCTTCCTGAACTCCGCCGGTACCCCGCTCGAGCCCGACTTCGAGTCGGAAACCCTGCCCGCGCCCACCGGGGCCGGCGCGGACGCGGCGGAGGGAGCGGACGGCGATGCCTGAGCTCCGGCACCCCGCGACCCACCCGGCCGGCCTGTTGACCGGCCGCAACGTCCTGGTCATCGGAGCGGGCACCCGCCCCAGCGACGACCCGAAGGCCCCGGTGGGCAACGGGCGGGCGGTGGCCGTGCTCGCCGCCCGCGAGGGAGCGTCCGTGGCCTGCGCCGATGTCTCCCCCTCCGCCGCGGCGGCCACCGCCGCCCTGGTCGGTGAGGAGGGCGCCCGCGGCCTTGCCGTCGTCGGTGACGCCACGGACCCCGGCCAGTCCTCGGCCGTCGTCGCCGAAGCCCTCCGTGGACTGGGCTCGCTCGACGCGCTCGTCGTCAACGTCGGCATCGGCCTCGGCGCGGGCCTGGCGGAGACCTCACCGCAGCAGTGGGAACGCGTGCTCTCCCTCAATCTGGGCGCCCCCTTCCTCGCCGCCAAGTACGCACTGCCCGTGATCGCCGACGGAGGATCGATCGTCTTCGTCGGTTCCGTGGCCGGGCTGCGCGCGGCCACCGACTCTCCCGCCTACGACAGTTCCAAGGCGGGCCTGTTCGGTCTCACCCGCCATGTAGCCAAGGAGGGCGCGCCGCGCGGCGTCCGCGCCAACCTGGTCGTCCCGGGCCTGATCGACACCCCGATGGGCCGCGACGCCTCGGCCCGGCGGGCGTCGCGTTCCACCTCGTTCACCCGCATACCGCTCGGGCGCCAGGGCACCGCCTGGGAGGTGGCCGACGCCGTCGCCTTCCTGCTCTCCGACCGCGCCTCCTACATCACCGGGCAGAGCCTGGTGGTGGACGGAGGGTTGAACGCCGTCTGAGCACGAGGGCGCCTGTCCGCACGGTAAGGACAGGACGGGGGCGGTCCCCACGGGTCGGGCATCGACCGGGACCGCCCCCGCCGGCTCACTTCGCCACTGGACCGAACTCCTCACGGGTGTCCACCGGCTTGCCGAACAGCTGCCACCGCTCGCCCTTGAACCGCATCAGCTGCATCGTCTCGATCGGGAAGGCGTCGTCGGACCCGGTGGCGAGGGTGACCCCGGGCAGCAGCATGTCCACCTTCACGTCGTTCAGGTCGCGCACCGCGTCCCGCAGCCCCTCCCTGGTCGGGCACTTCATCGCGTCCAGCGCCTTGTGCAGGCTGGAGGCGGCGGCCCAGCCGTACGCGTTGAACTGGTTCGTCGGGTCGGAGTCGGACGCGTACTTGTCCAGCGCCTCCGTGTACGTCTTCATCTCCGGGTCGTCGGCCCACTGCGGGTCGGCGGGGTCCTTGAAGTACGTCGCCGAGACCACGCCCTGGACGTTCTTGAACCCGACGGGCTTGAGTACGGCGGCCGACGAGGACACGTTGTTGACGATGTGCAGCGGGTTCCACTTGGTGTTCTTGGCGTCGGCGGCGAGGGCCTGGCTGCCGAACTTGGGTGTGGTGATGTTGAGCAGCACGTCCGCTTTCGACCGCGCGAGGCTCGTCATCTGCGCCGAGACGGAGGGGTCGGTGACCTCGTAGCTCTCCTCGGCGACCACCTTGATGCCGCTGCCCGCGACGGCCTCCTTGAACCCGCCGAGCAGGTCCTTGCCGAAGTCGTCGTTCTGGAAGAGGACCGCGACCTTGGCCTTCGGCTTCTCGTCCTTGAGGTACTTGGCGTACACCCGCGCCTCGGAGACGTAGTTGGGCTGCCAGCCGATGGTCCACGGGTGCTTGTCGTCCGTGCCCCAGACGGAGGCGCCCGTGGCGACGAAGGGCTGCGGCACCTTCTGCTGGTTGAGGTAGTCCCAGACGGCTGCCGTGGACGGGGTGCCCAGGCTCTGGAACACGGCGAAGACCTTCTCCCGCTCGACCAGTCTGCGGGCCTCCTCGACCGCCTTGGGCGGCTGGTAGCCGTCGTCACGGACGACGAACTCGACCTTGCGGCCGTCTATGCCGCCCTTGTCGTTGACGTGGTCGAAGTAGGCGGCCACGCCCTTGCTGATCGTGCCGTACGCGGAGGCAGGTCCCGACAGCGGGTAGATCCCGCCCAGCTTGATGGTCTTGTCGGTGATGCCGGTGGTCTGCTGGCCCTTGCACGCGCCGTCGGCGGCGGTGTCCTTGGAGTCCTGTCCTCGCTGGCTGCTGCAGGCGGACGCGGTGAGCAGGGCGGCGGTCACGGCCGCGGCCGCCCGCACAGCGGTGGTCTTGCGCATGTGAGTCATTCCTTTTCGGTGCGGGGCGGTGCGCCCACGGGTTCGGCATCGGCAACTGCGGGATCCGCGGGGGTGTCCGTCGCGGAGGATTCGGATGCGGCCGGAGACGCGGGCCGTTCACCGGGCGCGGATTCGTCCGGGGACTCCGGCTCCGCGTCAGGCGCGGAGCCGGCCTCGGGCGTGCGGTCGGTGGTGGCTGCGGGGCGGGGCAGGCGACGGGCGGCAACGGCCCAGGCGCGGCCCGGCAGACCGGCCAGTCCCGTCGGGGCCACGAACATCACCGTGATGATCAGCAGACCGAAGACCACGCCCGGTGCCGCCTCGCTGAGGTCCTGGGACACGCTCGGGACGTACATCACGAACGCCGCCCCCAGCAGCGGCCCGTACAGCGAGCCGAGCCCTCCGACCACCAGGCCGGCCAGCAGCGTGATGGACAGGACGAAGCTGAAGGAGTCGGGCGAGACGAAGCCGATCACCCAGGTGTACAGACAGCCGGCGACGCCCGCGAACAGCGCGCTCCACGCGAAGGCGAGGGTCTTGTGCAGCGACAGCCGTACGCCCATGACCTCGGCGGCGCTCTCGTTGTCCCGCACGGCGAGCAGGGCCCGGCCGACCCGGGACCGCAGCAGGTTGCGGGCGAGCAGCAGGGCCACCGCGGCGACGGCGAGGACGACGAGGTACAGCCACTGGTCCTCGGCCAGCCCGCTCCACGCGGGCGGCTGCAGTTTGTCCACGGTCAGGCCCATGGAGCCGCCCGTCACCGGTTCGAGCCGCTTGAGCAGGGGCGGCAGGAACACCGCGAACGCGAGGGTGACCAGGGCCAGGTACAGGCCGCGCAGCCGCAGCGCGGGCACTCCGAACGCCAGGCCCAGCAGGAAGCATCCGGCGGCCGCGACCGGCAGGGTGGCCAGGTGGCCGGTGTCGTACCGGTCGAGCATGACCGCCGCCGTGTAGGCGCCCGCCGCGAAGAACGCGCCGTGCCCGAGCGAGATCTGCCCGCCGAAGCCGACCAGCAGGTTCAGTCCCGCCAGCGCCACGGCGTACAGCAGCACCATCGTCAGCTGGAAGACCTGGAAGGGGGCGAAGTAGAACGGTGCGCCGACGGCGACCGCCACCGCGAGCAGGACGGTGAGCGCGGCCCGCAGGCGCCGGGCTCGGTCGGTGCCGAGGGTTGCGATGATCGTGCTCATGCGCGTTCCACCGCCGCTCGACCGAACAGGCCCTGGGGCCGCACCAGCAGCACCGCCAGGATGATCACCAAGGGGACGCCCACCTTCAGATCGGCGCCGACGACATCGACGTACGCCCCGGTCAGGGTCTCGGCGACACCCACGAACAGGCCGCCGACGACCGCGCCGACCGGGCTGTCGAAGCCTCCGAGGGTGGCCGCGGCGAACGCGTAGATCAGCACTCCGCCCATCATGTTGGGCTCCAGGAACAGCAGCGGGGCGACGAGCACGCCCGACACGGCACCGACCGTCGCGGCCAGCCCCCAGCCGAGCATCAGCACCCGGCTCACCCGGATGCCCGACAGCCGGGCGGAGGCCGGGTTGCAGGCGACCGCCCGCATCACCAGGCCGACGGAGGTGTGCTGGAACAGCAGGTACAGCAGGCCCATCACGACCGCCACCACGCCGATGATCCCGAGCGTCGACCAGTCCACCCGCACCCCGGCCAGGTCGAGCCCGCCGTCGGGGAACGGCTGCGGGAAGTCCTTCACCGTGAACGACCAGATCAGGCCGGCCAGCGCGTTGACGAAGATGAACAGGCCGACCGTGACGATGACGACCGTCAGCTCGGGCGCGCCCTGCACGGGGCGGATGACGATCCGCTCGACCAGCATGCCGCCGGCGAAGGACACCGCGAGGGTGACCGGCAGCGCCAGCCAGAACGGCATCCCGGACGCCACCAGCTGCCAGGCGACGTAGGTGGAGATCATGGCCAGCTCGCCCTGCGCGAAGTTGACGATCCCCGTGAACCGGTAGATCAGCACCAGGGCCAGCGCCAGGCTGGCGTACACCGCGCCGGAGCCCAGCCCTTCCACCACTTGCTGGAGAAGTTCGGTCACGGCGCTCACCCGGCCTTGCGTGCGCTGACGGAGACACCGAGGTACACCTCGGCGACCTGCCCGTCCTCGCGGATCTGTGCGGCCGGTCCGGACAGCACCAGGCGGCCGGCCTCCAGTACGTGCGCCCGGTGCGCGATGTCCAGCGCGAGCTGGGCGTTCTGCTCGACGACGACCACGGTGGTGCGTTCCTCCTCGTTGACGGCACGGACGATCTCGAACAGTTCGCGGGTGACCAGCGGGGCGAGCCCCAGTGACGGTTCGTCCAGGAGCAGCAGCGAGGGCCGCAGCATCAGCGCCCTGCCGATGGCGAGCATCTGCTGCTCCCCGCCGCTGAGGCTGCCGGCGGCCTGACGCGAGCGCTGGCGCAGCTTGGGGAAGTAGCCGTAGATCCGCTCCAGGTCGGCCGCCACGGCCGCACGCTGAGAACGGCCCCGCAGGTGGGCGCCGATGCGCAGGTTCTCCTCGACGGTCAGGTCGTTGAAGGTGCCCCGGCCCTCGGGTACGTGCGCCACGCCGAGCCGGGCGGCCTGCTCGGGCGAGCGGCCCAGCAGCTGCGTACCGTTCAAGGTGATCGAGCCACGGCCGCGGACCATGCCGCACAGTGCCCGCAGCGTCGTGGTCTTGCCCGCGCCGTTGGGCCCGAGGATCGCGCACACCTCGCCGCGGGCGACGGAGAAGTCGAGGCCTTGGAGTACGCGGGCCTGGCCGTATCCGGCGTGCAGGTCGGAGACCTTCAGGAAGTCCGGCTGCTCCGCAGGCTCCGCGGCCTCCGCGGCTTCGGTGGCTTCGGTGGCTTCGGTGGCTTCGGTGGCTTCGGTGGGCTCGCTCATGCGGCCACCCCCAGGTACGCCTCGATGACCGCCGCGTCGCGCTGGATCTCCTCGGGCGAGCCCTCGGCGATCTTGCGGCCGAAGTCGAGACAGACCACCTTGTCGCACAGGCCCATCACGAAGCCCATGTGGTGTTCGACGACCACGAGGGTGAGGTCGAAGTCCTCGCGCACCGACCGGACCAGATCCGCGAAGTGGCCGACCTCGCCGTGGCTGAGCCCGTTGACGGGTTCGTCGAGCAGCAGCAGCCGCGGCCGTACCGCGAGCGCCCGGGCGAGTTCGACGCGTTTGAGCGTGCCGAACGGCAGCCCGGAGGCGGGATGGTCGGCGACGTCCGCCAGGCCGAGTCGCCGTAGCAGGTCGTCTGCCTGGTCACGTAGTTCCCTCTCCTCTCGCCGGACGCGGGGCAGCCGGAGCGCCGCGGCGAGGTGTCCGGTGCGCCCCCGGCTGTGGGCGCCGACCATGACGTTCTCCCGGACCGTGAGCCGCGGGAACAGGCCGAGGTTCTGGAAGGTGCGGGCGATGCCGCGCCCGGCCACGGCGTGCGGCGGAAGGGCGAGCAGGTCCTCGTCCTCGAACCGCACGGTTCCCCCGTCGGGGGTGCAGCGCCTGGTGAGGCAGTTGAACAAGGTGGTCTTGCCGGCTCCGTTCGGTCCGATGAGCCCTACGGCGGTGCCGGGCTCGACGGTGAACGCGACACCGTCCAAGGCCGTGATCCCGCCGAAGCGCACGCTGATACCGTCGACCGCGAGCATGAGTGACGCCCTTTCCGACGTGCTGGGGGGTGGGCGAGCGTCACAGTAGGTGGGGGTGTTCGGAGCGCACATTGGGTGTGAGCACCCAACTTCCGGGTCGCCGGACTGTGCGCCGCGCACAGGTACCCGCCGATGTCTCACCCCGAGCCTGTTGACGGAGCACGAGTCGGGCGGCGACGATCGGCGCCATGCCTCGCGGTCCCGCTCCGGGAACCCCCCGACTCTCCGAACCGCTCCGCCGGGAGCGGCGGCGGATCCTGCACACCGTCCACGAGCGGATCGAGGAGGTGGCGGGGACCGCCGTCGAGGTGATGCGCACGGAGATCCCGTCGTACGCGCTGCAGGACGAGCGGTTCTTCGACGACGTACGCGAGCAGGTGCTCGAGCACTACCGGATGCAGCTGGCGGCGCTCGCCGGCGACCGGGACATCGCCCCCGAGGACCTGGTGTTCAGCCGCGCGGCAGCCATGCGCAGAGCCAGGGCGGGGTTCGCCCTGGAGGACTGGATCAGTGCCTTCCGGGTCGGCCGGCAGGTGCTGTGGGACGCGCTGCTGGACTGCGCGGGCACCTCCGCCGAGGCCCAGCAGGCCGCGCTGTCCCTCGTCACTCCGCTGATGCGGTACGTCGACTACGCCAGCACCCATGCCGCGCAGGCCTACGTCGAGTACCAGCAGCACGTGGTGGCGGACGCGGACCGGGAGCGCCGGGATCTCCTGGACCAGCTGCTCGCGGGCGTGGCACCGACGCGCGGTCCGCTGTTCGCGGCGGCGCAGGCGTACGGCATCGGACCGCGCTCGCCGATGATGGCGGTCGTGGCGGTGTGCGTCGACAACACCGGCACCGGGGACCTCACCTCGGTCGAGCACGGGTACGCCACCAGCGCGTCGATCAGCGTCGCCGGGCCCTGGGCCGGCCGAACCCTGGTCGTCGTACGCCACGGCGAGGTGGTGACCGTGCCCGTGGTCAGGGCCGGCATGAACGCGGAGGACATCTGCGCCCACTTCGAGGCCGTGCAGCGGCGGCTCGCGCGGGCGGGAACCATGCTCTCCATGGGCATCAGCACCGTCGCACAGGGCGCTGCCGAGCTGCCGCGCGCCTACGCGGAGGCGCGGGCCGCCCTGGACCTGGTGCCGAGCGGGGGCGGGGTGGCGGCGCTGCCGCGGCTGTCCCCGTTCGACTATCTGGCGCTGCGCGCCGACGATCTCGCCCGCCAGCTGGTCGATTGCCGGGTGCGGGCGCTGCTGGAGGAGGACCGCAGACGTGGCGACACGCTGGCCGCCACCGTACGGGCCTTCGCGGAGGCGGATCTCAACCTGCGGCTGGCCGCCGACCGGCTGCGGATCCACCACAACACGGCGCACTACCGGTTGCGCCGGATCGAGGAACGCACCGGCCGCAATCCGCGCCGGATCGCCGACCTCCTGGAACTGCTGGTCGCCCTCGCCATCCGCGACGGGGCCGGGGAAGGTGAGGATGGCCGGTGAGCGGCATCGTTGAATCCACTGGGACCGAGGCGGGAGGTCAACTGCCGGAGTCGCAGGGGAAGTCGGGCCCGCCGGAGGGCGACGGCGGCCAGGACCGAACCGTGCGGCGCGCGCTGCTGGACGCCGCGCTGGAGGTGTTCACCGAGCGCGGCTACACCGACGCCGGCCTCAGTGAGATCGCGGCGCGCTCCGGCATCCCGGTGGGCAGCCTGTTCCAGCACTACGGCGGAAAGCGGGGGCTCTTTCTCGCCCTCTGGGAGGAGTTCCGGGAGGAGCAGGAGCGCCGTACCGCGGCCACGCTGACCGCCGAGCGCGGCCGTGGCGTGGACGACCCCATCGCCCTCTTCGTGGCGGGAGCCACGGCGTACCTCGAGGGCGTCTGGGACAACCGGCGCCTCGGCAGACTCCTCGTGGACGACGACGCCCCGGCCGGCTTCGACGCGCTGCGCCGCCAGTGGGACCGCGCATGGGTACGGCGCAACGCCCGGCTCCTGAAGGTGGACGAGCGGCGACGCGCCGGCCGGGTCCGGGTGAGCGTGCTGACCACCGTCATCGGCGGGGCGGCACGCGAACTGGGCGACTGCGGGGACGAGACGGAGGCGCGGGAGATCGTGGACGAGGTGTGCGGCATCCTGGTCCATTTGTCGGCACCGCCCGGCTGAAACGCGCCGCGGTCGGTTCGATGGGGGCCTCACCAGGCCCCGCAGCGAACCTGCCGGCCGCGGCCCGGCGACACCTCACCGTCCCGGATGCCCGGCGCTCGAGTGCTGCGCCAGGGCGACAGCGGCTCCATGCCGCGGTTTGCCCGGCCGGGCGGCGCAGGAGGCGCCCGTCAGGCCGTTCGTGCCCCGGCATCTGCGTAGTGCGCACGGATGCGATGCTTGGCGATCTTGCCGTTGTCGTCCCGCGGCAGGTCGTCGACGATCTCGATGTTCCGTGGGACCTTGAATCCGGCGAGCGTGGCGCGCAGGGCCCGGCCGAGCTCCTCCGGGTCGATCACTAGATGTTCACTCCGCCGGAGATCACCATGTCCACCGCGCGATCGCAGATGTAGAGGTAACCGTCCGCGTCGAGGTACCCCATGTCGCCGAGGGTGATCAAGCGGAGGGGGGGCGTAAGGGATTGTGTGTGGTTTCTGGCGAGTGATCTCGCCCCCGCCGCCCTTACCCGTCCCATCCCGGGGGCTGCGCCCCCGGACCCCCGCTCGGCCCTGAACGGGCCTCGTCCTCAAACGCCGGACGGGCTGATTGTTGCCGACCGGCACTGGAATGTACTCCCGGCCGAGCGCAGGCGCGTACCCCCGGCCGAGCGCATCCCAGCAGGCGTACGTACATGGTCGGGACGCAGTACAAGGTGTCGATGCGGTGGCGTTCGATCAGGGCGAGCGTCTGCTCGGCGTCGAAGCGAGGCGCGATGACGAGGGTGTCGGCTGGCTCGTCCACTGCGCGAAACCGCTCGGCGCGCTGTGGTAGAGCGGAGCCGGCACGAGGGCACGGCAGCCGGCCCGCACCCCGAAACAGACCTCCATCACCTCGAGGGACCGCCTTCGGTACAGCTCCAGGTCCCCCAGGGGTATGGGAGCGCGAACCACGCCCTTGGGCCGTCCGGTCGTGCCCGAGGTGTAGGCCGTGTGCCCGCGCGGTGCGACGACCGGGCCACTGTAATCGGGCTGCTGCGCGAGCCAGTTCTCGTACTCGACGGTTTCTCCGCCTGCCTCTCCCGCGACGGCGAGTGTGGTGATGCCGTCGGGCAGCACGGCGCGTGCCGCATGGAGCAGATCGGCGTGGCCGGTCACCGCCCGGGCGGCGCAGTCCTCGATGATGTAGCCGATTTCGGCAGGCGAGAAATGCCAGTTGAGAGGGCAGTAGGAGAACCCGCCGATGCGGCAGGCGAGAATGATGTCCACGTAGACGGGATCGTTGTGCAGGAGCACCGCGACCACATCGCCCTCCCGCAGCCCCAGTGCCGCCACGCCGGCATCTGCCGGGCGACCTAGGCTCTCCGGGGCTGACGGTTGCCGAGGAGTACGACGGCTCCGGTCGGCCGCCACCCGAGCAGCACAAACGCGACCGGCTGCCCCGTGCGCGACTCAGGCCGTCTCGGCGAGCACGACCAGGGCTCCCGGTTCGCCATGCCGACGCTCGGCAAGCGCCCGATGTCGGCGGCACCCGGGACCCTCATGGGCCGACATCCGCAGACTCGCCCTCGGCATGTTCCTCAGCCGCCTCACGGCACTGCACGCCCGGTTGCCGCCCTCACCATCAGGCGGTCTCCTCCGGATGCAGGCGCCCCAGCAGCTCGTAGAGACTGCGGCGACCCTCCTCGTCCAGACGCGCGAAGGCCTCCGATGTGGCCCGCATGTCGGCGCGGATGAGGCGGACCGCCTCCCTGCCCTCTTCCGTGGCGACCACGTTCTTGATCCGCCGGTCGGCCGCGTCGGCCTGCCGGGAGACCAGTCCACGCGCCTCCAGCCGGTCGACGAGTCCGGTGATGTTGGAGGCATCGCAGGCGAGCCGTCCTGCGAGGGCGCGCATGGGCAGCGGTTGCTGCCGGAGCAGGATGAGCATCTTGGCCTGCGTCATGGTGAGCCCGTGCAGGGCGGCCGCCGCTGTCAGGTCCCGGTAGTAGCCGGCAGCAGCGCGCGCCAAGCGCTCCATGAGTGCGTCGTGGGCAGGGTCGCTGTCCTGCGCGGCGGAGCGGTCGGCGGGCGGGGCGGGGGTGTGGGCCATGCCTCAAGTGTAGGCGAAGCTCAATGTTTGACTTCCTCAACCTTTGAGGTTTACCGTCTCGCTCATTGCTTGGCTGCATCAAGCATCTAACTCGCCGGCGAGCCCTCTTCGTCGAGTTCCCGCCACGACGCCCCGCCCCCGCCACGCACTCCACCGCACCGGAGAGAACACCCGTGTCACAGCCCCTTGCTCCGCCGCACGGCCGACACCGAGGCGAGACCGCAGTCGTCCTTGCCCTGAGCCTCGCCGCGATGATCGTGTCGATGATGCAGACACTGGTGGTGCCGATCCTCGGCCTGATCCAGAGCAGCCTCGGCGCCGGCTCCGCCGAGGTCAGCTGGGTCACCACCGCGACCCTGCTCTCGGCAGCCGTCTTCACCCCGCTGCTCGGCCGCTTCGGCGACCAGCACGGCAAGAAGCCGACCCTCATCGGCGTGCTGGCGGTGATGATCGTCGGCTCTGTCCTGGCCGCGACGACCGACTCGCTGCTCTGGCTGATCGTCGGCCGCGTGCTGCAGGGCGCCGCCACCGCGATCTTCCCGCTCGCTCTGTCGGTGCTCCGCGAGGAGGTCCCCGCCCGCCGTCTGCCGGGGGCGATGGCACTGGTGAGCGGCACGCTGGCGTTCGGCAGCGGCTTCGCCCTGGTCACCACCGGCCTGCTGACCCGCGGCGACGACGCCGACTACCACCGGGTCTTCTGGCTGGCCACCGGTCTCGCGGTGGTCACCCTGCTCGCCGTTGCCCTCCTCGTACCGGCGAGCCGCACCAAGACCGGCGGACGCACCGACCTACTCGGCGCCCTCACCCTCGGCCTCTTCCTGGTTCTCCTGCTGTTGCCGATCTCCCAGGGTCACGAGTGGGGCTGGACCTCCGCCCGTACGCTGGGCAGCTTCGCCGGAGCGGTCCTCATGGCCGGCGTGTGGAGCTTCACCGAGAGCCGCGTCCGCGAACCCATGGTCGACATGAGGATGTTCCTCCACCGCCCGGTGCTCTTCAGCAACCTCGCGGGCCTCTTCGTGGGATTCGGGATGTTCGCCCAGTTCCTCGGCGTCTCCTACCTGGCGCAGGTGCCGAGGGACGTCGCGGGCTACGGCTTCGGCGCCTCCGTTCTCCGCGCCTCCGTCGAGTACCTGCTGCCCAGTACGATCGCGTCCCTCGTCGCGTCCCAGTTCGGTGGCCTGCTGATCCGCAGGATCGGCCCACGCCTCACCCTCGCCCTCAGCGCGACGATGGGCGTCGCCGGCTTCGTGTGGCTGGCTGCCGCACACTCCTCGACCCCCTCGGTCATCGGCGCCGGAATGGTGGTCGGAACAGCCATCAGCCTCGGCTACGCCGCGATGCCCGCCCTCATCGTCGCGGGGGTGCCACCCCACCAGACCGGCATCGCCAACGGCATCAACTCCATCTCCCGGTCCGTCGGCAGCTCGATCGGCAGCGCGCTGATCACCTCGCTGCTCGCCTCCCGGACCATCGAGAACCTTCCGGCCGGAGTGCCCCCGTTGCCCGCGGAGAGCCAGTTCACCCTGAGCTTCACCCTTGCGGGTGTCGCCTTCGCCTTCGTCCTGGCCCTCTCGCTGGTCGGCCTCAAGCGCGAGCAGCAGGCGCCCCGTACGGAACACCTGCCCGCCTCGGAGCCGGCCGCTGCCACCACCGCTGTCTGACCAGCCCCCCTCGTATCCGCACCACTGCACCACTGCACCACTGCCCCAGGGAGTTGCCACCATGAAAGCCATCACCTACCGCTCCTACGGCGGCCCGGACGTCCTGGAGTACGGCGACGTGCCGAACCCGAAGCTCGGCGTGGACACCGTGCTGGTCCGGGTGAAGGCGGCGTCCGTCAACCCGGTCGACTGGAAGATCCAGGCGGGATACCTGGATGCCGTCATGGACGCCGTCTTCCCCGTCATCCCCGGCTGGGACGTGGCGGGCGTCGTCGAGGAGACCGGTGTCGGGGTCACGGAGTTCGCTCCGGGTGACGAGGTGATCGGCTACGTCCGTGAGGACTTCGTGTCCCGCGGGACCTTCGCCGAGTATGTCGCCGCCCCGATCCGTACGCTCGCCCGCAAGCCCGCCAACCTCTCCTTCGAGGAGGCCGCCGGCCTCCCGCTGGCCGGCCTGACCGCATACCAGGCACTGACGCGATCCCTGCGGGTGCGGGCGGGCGACACCGTGCTGGTGCACGCCGCGGCGGGTGGCGTCGGCTCCCTGGCCGTACAGATCGCCAGGTCGCTCGGCGCCCGGGTCATCGGGACCGCCAGCGAGTACAACCACTCCTACCTGCGTGGGCTGGGCGCGGAGCCGGTCGCTTACGGCGAGGGCCTCGACGACCGTGTCCACGCCCTCGCGCCGCAGGGCGTGGATGCCGTCCTCGACCTCGTCGGCGGGGACGCCTTGAAGGTCTCTCCGGGGCTGCTCGCCGAGGGCGGCCGCCTGGCCTCGGCTGTGGACGGCGCCGTGCTCGGCCTCGGTGGCGGGTACGTCTTCGTGCGACCCGACGCCCGGGACCTGGAGGCTCTCGCCGAGCTCGCCGAGCGCGGGGAGCTGCGAGTGGACGTGGCCGCCGTGTTCCCCCTCGAGCAGGCTGCCGACGCCCAGCGTCTCAACCGCGAGGGCCACACCCGCGGCAAGGTCATCGTCGCTGTCGCCTGAGCCACCGCTCGCCGCCCCACCACGTCCACGGGCACCCTGCCGGACAACAAGCCCCCGTCACCGCGCGACCCGCGCGCCCTTGTCAAGGGAGAATGCTGTGACCGCAGTTCTGTTCGTCGTCACCGGCGCCGACCACTGGACGCTCGCCGACGGCACCCTGCACCCCACCGGCTACTGGGCCGAGGAACTCGCCACACCGCACCGGCTGCTGAGCGAGGCCGGATTCGATGTCACCATCGCCACACCCGGCGGCGTGGCTCCGACCGTCGACGCCGTCAGCCTCGCCGCCGCGTCCACCGGCGGCAAGGAGCAGGCCGACGCCATCGCCGCGTACCTGGCTTTCCTCCGCGCCGACCTGGAGAACCCGGTCAAGCTCGAAGAGGTCGACCTCGGCGCGTACGCCGCCGTCCTCTACCCCGGTGGCCACGGCCCCATGGAGGACCTCGCCGTGGACGCCGCCTCCGGCCGCCTGCTCACTGCGGCACTGGACTCCGGCAAGCCGCTCGCGGTGCTGTGCCACGCTCCGGCGGCCCTGCTGGCGGCCCGGCGCGAGGACGGCAGCTGGCCGTTCGCCGGTTACCGCATGACCGGCTTCACCAACACCGAGGAGACCGCGGCCGGCTTCGCCGACAAGGCCAAGTGGCTGCTCCAGGACCGCCTGGTGGAACTGGGGGCCGACTTCCGGGCCGCGGCCCCGTTCAGCGAGCACGTCGTGGCGGACCGCAATCTGCACACCGGTCAGAACCCCGCCTCCTCCGGGCAGCTCGCCCGGAACCTCATCGACATCCTCAACCGCGGCTGATCCGCCTGTCGACGCCGACGCCCGGGCTGCCCCGCGGCGCGGCGACATCGCCCCAGCCGTCCCCGTCCACGTACCGCACCTGTGAGGGAATCATGAACAACCCCGCGCCCGAGCAGCCCGCCGACCTCGTCGCCCGGCTGCGCGCCACCTTCCGCGCCGGCACCACCAAGCCCGTGTCCTGGCGTACCGGGCAACTGAACCGGATGCGCGCCCTGCTGACCGAGCACGGTGCGGAGATCACCGCGGCCCTCCGCGCCGACCTGGGAAAGAGCTCCACCGAGGCGTACCGCACAGAGATCGACTTCGTCATCCGCGAGATCGACCACACCCTGGAGCATCTCGACGGCTGGCTGCGCCCCGAACCGGCCCCGGTGCCCGCGTTCATCGGGGAGGCCAGCGCCTGGACGCAGTACGACCCGCTGGGCGTCGTACTGGTCATCGCCCCCTGGAACTACCCGGCGCAGCTGCTGCTCGCCCCGGTGGCCGGTGCCCTGGCCGCGGGCAACGCGGTGGTCGCCAAGCCCAGCGAGCTGGCGCCGGCCACGTCCGCCGCCCTGGCCCGGCTCGTGCCGCAGTACCTCGACACCGACGCGGTCGCCGTGGTCGAAGGCGGGGTCCCGGAGACCACAGCCCTGCTCGAGCAGCGCTTCGACCACATCCTCTACACCGGCAACGGCGCGGTCGGCCGCATCGTGATGGCCGCGGCCGCCCGGCACCTCACACCCGTCACCCTCGAACTGGGCGGCAAGTCCCCGGTGTTCGTGGACCGGGGCACCGCCTTGGACACCGTCGCCGCCCGCCTCGCGGCCGGGAAGTTCCTCAACGCCGGGCAGACCTGCGTCGCGCCCGACTACGTCCTCACCGACCCCGAGACCGCACGCGCTCTGGAAGCCGCCCTGGCCAAGGCCGTCGAGGGGCTGTACGGATCCGACCCCGCCGCCTCCCCGGAGTACGGCCGTATCGTCAACGAGCGCCACTTCGACCGGCTGACCGCTCTCCTGGACTCCGGCCGTCAGGTCACCGGCGGCGCGCACGACCGTGAGACGAAGTACATCGCGCCGACCGTCCTGGCCGAGGTGTCACCGGACGCGCCCGTCATGCAGGAGGAGATCTTCGGCCCGATCCTCCCCATCGTCGAGGTGGCCGGGCTCGACGAGGCCATCGACTTCATCAACGACCGCGACAAGCCGCTGGCCCTGTACGCGTTCACCGACTCCGACACCACCCGGGAGCGGCTCGCCGCCGAAACCTCCTCCGGCGGCCTCGGGTTCGGCCTGCCGCTGGCCCATCTCACCATCTCCGACCTGCCGTTCGGGGGCGTCGGCGAAAGCGGCATGGGCAGCTACCACGGCCGCTACTCCATCGAGACCTTCAGCCACCGCAAAGCCGTCCTCGCCAAGCCCCTCGGCTGATCCACCTCCTCCCCCAGCCGTGCGTGAGCACGGCGGAAAGTGACATTCCCACCATGAGCGCTCTCCCCACCACCAGCCGCGAATGGCACCTGGTCGCCCGCCCGAACGGTGTGCCCCGGCCGCAGGACTTCGCTCTGCGCGAGGTTCCTGTCGCCGAGCCCGGATCCGGTCAGGTCCTCGTACGCAACCTGCATCTGTCGGTCGACCCGTACATGCGCGGCCGGATGAACGACGTGAAGTCCTACGTCCCGCCCTTCCGGCTGAACCAGCCGATGGACGGGGGCGCGGTCGGCGTCGTCGTCGCCGTGGGCGATGACTCCTCCGCCGGCTCCCTCGCCGTGGGTGATCACGTCCTGCACGGCCTCGGCTGGCGGGAGTACGCGCTCCTCGACGCGGCGCACGCCGTGAAGGTCGACGCCGGGAACGCCCCGCTGAGCACATACCTCGGTGTCCTCGGCATGCCCGGACTGACCGCCTATGCGGGCCTGCTGCGCGTCGCGGAGTTCCGCGAGGACGACACGGTCTTCGTCTCCGGCGCGGCCGGCGCGGTCGGCAGCCAGGTCGGGCAGATCGCCCGGCTCAAGGGCGCCAAGCGGGTCATCGGCAGCGCCGGCTCGGACGACAAGGTCCAACTGCTCCTTGAGAAGTACGGCTTCGACGCCGCCTTCAACTACAAGGACGGGCCCGTGGCCGAGCAGCTCAAGACGGCGGCTCCCGACGGCATCGACGTCTACTTCGACAACGTCGGCGGCGACCACCTCGAGGCGGCGATCGGCGCCCTCACCGTGCACGGCAGGGCAGCGCTGTGCGGAGCCATCGCCCAGTACAACGCCACCGAGCCGGTCCCCGGCCCGCGCAACCTCGCGCTCGCCATCGGCAAGCGCCTCACTCTGCGCGGTCTGCTGGTCTCCGACCACAACGATCTGCAACAGCAGTTCGTGGAGGAGGTCGGCGGCTGGATCCGCGACGGGAAGCTCCACTACGAGGAGACCGTCGTGGAAGGCATCGAGAACAACGTCGAGGCATTCCTCGGCATGCTCCGCGGCGACAACACCGGCAAGATGGTCGTCACCCTTCCGGCACAGGCCGCAGTCGGCGACTGACCATCGGAGTGCGGACCGCACACCTCGGTCCGCACTCCGATCAGCCCGCGCGGCGCGGTGGCCCGGCTGCGACCAAGGGGGCGCTCGGGGCGCGGTGACCTTCGCCCGCGGCCGGTCAGCGCGTCCCGGAGATCCCGCCGTCCACGGGGATCACCGTGCCGGTCAGGTAGGCGCCCGCGCGGGAGGCGAGGAAGATCGCCGGACCCGCGATGTCCTCGGGGGTGCCGACGCGGCCGAGGGGCACCCGTTCGACCACGGTGTCCCGCAACTCGGGGTCGTCCAGGACGTGCGCCATCATCTTGGTCGGGAACGGGCCCGGCGCAAGGGCGTTGACGGTGATGTGCTCACTCGCCAGCGTGGCGGCCGTCTTGCGGGTCAGCATGTGCACCGCCGCCTTGCTCGCGACGTAGGAGAAGTTGTCGGACGCGGAGACCACGAGCCCGTCGATCGACCCGATGTTGATCACTCGCGCGGGGTCCTCCGCGGTGGCGGCCGCCCGCAACTGCGGCAGCAGCCGTTGTGTCAGCGAGAAGACGGCCTTGACGTTGACGTTCAGCACCTTGTCGAAGGCCGAGTCGGGGAACTCACCGATCGGCGCGCCCCAGGCGGCTCCCGCATTGTTGACCAGGACGTTCAGCCGTGGCGCGACCTCCGCGACCCGCTCGGCCAGGCTCTCGAGGCCCTCGGCGGTGGACAGGTCCGCCGGGTGCGCCAGACAGGTTCCGGCGCCGGCGGACGTCAGTGCGGACAACTGAGCTGCCGCCTTTTCGCAAGCCTCGGCCTTGCGGGAACTGATGATCACCGTGGCCCCGGCCGCCACGAAGCCCTGCGCGATCATCAGCCCGATGCCACGTGAACCGCCGGTCACCACCACGGTCTTTCCGCTGACGTCGAACAGTGCGGCGGGGTTCACGACATCACCCCGATCAGTGCTGCCGCGCCCGTGCCGCCGCCGACGCATGCCTTCCCGATCGGCGTACGCGCCGTCGATACGAGGACTGCTTGCTTCATCACCGCCCCTTTCTGTAGGCGTGAGTGCCAATCCGTGGGCGTGAACGCCCAAGTCCCGTAGGCGGACGAGCAGGTCAGATACCTGCCGTGTCCGCGACTTCGTGGGCCTTCGCCACCAGTGCGTCGATGCGTTCCGCGGTCGGAGTCCCGGACGCGGCCTTGTTCCGCGGTTCGTCCCTCGCACGGCGCATCACGCCCTCCGCGATGATCGCGACCTTCCACAGGCCCATCGTGTGCCAGTAGCCCAGCGCCGTCAGGTCGCGTCCCGACGCCGCCGAGTAGGCCGCCACGAGTTCCTCGCGGGTCGGGAAGCCGTCGAGAGCGGTCGCTGCGAAGTCGCCTGAGGTGTTCTCACCCTTGGCCGGCCAGTAGGCCAGCAGGCTGCCCATGTCCGCCAACGGGTCCCCCAGCGTCGACAGTTCCCAGTCGAGCACCGCGGTCACCTCCCCGGTGTCGTAGGAGGTGATGACGTTGCGCAGATGGAAGTCGCCGTGCACGAGCGTCAGTTCGCGCTGCTCCGGGACGGCCGCGCCAAGGCGCCGGGTGAGATCCTCGAGGGCGGGCAACTCGCGGGTCCTGGACCTCTCCCACTGGGCCGACCACCGCTTGAGCTGACGCTGCGCATACGGCTTGTGGCCGGCCAGGCCGGTCAGCCCGGTCGCCTCGAGATCGACCGCGTGGATCTTCGCCAGCGTCCGCGGCAACGACAACCCGATCGCCCGGCGGCGCTTGGGCGTCAGCGACCGCGCGATCGACATCCGGTCGACGACCTGGCCGTCCACGAACTCCATGAGCAGCAGCGGGACGTCGGTCACGGCGGGATCATCGGTCAGCCCGAGCACCCGCGGGGTCGGGACGGCGGTGCCCTCAAGGGCGCTGAGAATCCGCGCCTCGCGGGCCACGTCGTGCGCCGAGGCCAGCAGGCGACCCAGCGGTGGGCGCCGCAGCACCCATCTGCGGCCGGCCTGGTCTCCCACCAGGTAGGTCAGGTTCGACTGGCCGAGCCCGATCCGGTCGAAGACAGGCGGCCCGGCGAAATCGACGCCGAGGGTCTCGAACCAGCGGCTCACCGCCTCGGCGTCGATTCCGACGATGTCCGCGTCAGACACCGGTGCCGGCTCCCTGCCTGAACGCGACTGCGTCACCGAGCAGTTGCCCGCCGTCGATCACCATGGTCTCGCCGGTGATCCAGCTCGCGGCGTCCGAGACGAGGAAGGCGACCGCGGAGGCGATGTCGGCAGGCTCTCCGATGCGGCCCAGCGCCATCGAGGCGGACACGGCCTGCTCGTGCTCCTTCCACAGAGCCTCGGCCAGCTTCGTGCGCACCACACCCGGGGCCACCGCGTTGACGCGGACCTTCGGCGAGAGTTCCAGGGCCAGTTGCCTGGTGAGATGGATCAGTGCGGCCTTCGAGGCGTTGTACAGCCCGATGTTCGCCTCGGAGGCCATACCGCCCACCGACGCGGTATTGACGACAGCCCCGCCGTGCTCGCCCATCCAGGCCCGCGTTGCCAGCCCCGTCCACAGGACGGGCGCCCACAGGTTCACGTCGAAGGTCTTCGCGAACCGGCCGTGGTCCTGGTCGATGACCGGCCCGTAGGCCGGGTTGGTCCCCGCGTTGTTGACGAGGATGTCCAGGCTGCCGAAGCGCTCGAGCGTCAGATCCACACAGCGCCGGGCCGCCTCTTCGTCGACCGCGTGCGCACCGACGCCGATCGCTGTGCCCTTGACCTGGGCCGCGGCGGCGTCCGCCGCCTCCTGGGTGCGGGAGGTGAGGACGACGTTTCCGCCGGCCTCCGCGATGGCCTGGGCGATCGCCAGCCCGATGCCGCGCGAGGCACCGGTGACGACGGCGGTGCGACCGGTGAGATCGAGTCCAGCCATCTCAGCTCACCGCCGCCGTCGCCGCGTCCCGGTACTGCCGCAGTTCCTGCTTGGCGATGGCCCGCTTGTGCACCTCGTCGGGACCGTCCGCCAGCCGCAACGTCCGCAGACCCGCGTACATCATCGCCAAAGGGAAGTCGTCGGTCACTCCCGCTCCCCCGTGCACCTGGATCGCGCGGTCGACGATCTTCAACGCGATATTGGGGGCGGCCACCTTGATGGCCGCGATCTCGGTGCGCGCTTCCTTGTTGCCGACCGTGTCCATCAGGTACGCGGCCTTGAGCGTGAGCAGGCGGATCATCTCGATGTCGATCCGCGCCTCCGCGATCCAGTCCTGGATGTTGGACCGTTCGGCGACCGGACTGCCGAAGGTCACCCGTGACTGTGCGCGCCGGCACATCAGTTCCAGCGCCCGCTCGGCCGCGCCGATGGCCCGCATGCAGTGGTGGATACGACCGGGACCGAGCCGGGCCTGGCTGATCGCGAAACCCTCACCCTCGCCCTTGAGGAGGTCCTTGGCAGGCACCCGGACATTCTCGAAGATGATCTCCGCATGGCCCTCACGGTCCGCGTACCCGAACACCGGGAGGTTGCGGACCACGGTGACCCCGGGGGCGTCGATCGGGACGACCATCATCGACTGCTGGCGATGGGGGGCCGCCGTGGGGTCGGTCTTGCCCATCACGATGAGCACCTTGCAGTTCTTGTGCATCGCGTTCGAGGCGAACCACTTGCGGCCGTTGAGCACGTACTCGTCGCCGTCGCGCTCCATCCGCAGCTCGATGTTGGTGGCGTCGGAGCTGGCGACACGCGGCTCGGTCATCGCGAACGCCGAGGCCATCGTTCCGTCGAGCAGGGGCTTGAGGTACTTCTCCTTGTGCTCGTCGGTGCCGAACAGCGTGAGCACCTCCATGTTGCCGGTGTCGGGCGCGTTGCAGTTGCACGCCTCGGAGGCGATGTGGCTGCGGCCCATGATCTCCGCCAGCGGCGCGTACTCGAGGTTCGTCAGACCGGGGCCCCACTCCGGGTGCGGGTGGAAGAGGTTCCACAGTCCACGCCTGCGCGCCTCCGCCTTGAGCTCCTCGAGGATCGGCGGGTGAAAGTGCGGGTCACCCGACGCGCGCATCTGCTTGTGGTAGACCTCCTCGGCCGGGTAGATGTGCGCATCCATGAACTCGAGCAGATCCGCCTTGTACTTCTTGGCGCGGTCCGACATCTCAAACAGGGACATCCGAACTCCTGACGGGTAGGGAGGGAAAGTTGGGCGGGCGCTTGTCCAGGTGACTGGCCACGCCCTCGACGACATCGGACCCGCGGAAGGCCTGGAGCATGAGGCCTTCCGCCCGGGTAACGGAATCGGCGTAGGTGCCGTCCGCGTCGTTGCTCAGTTGGCTCTTGATGGCCGCCATGGATGCCGGGGAGCAGCGCCCTGCCAGCTCGGCGGCGTACGCGACAGCGGCATCCACCACGCTGCCGGTGGGGACCAGATGGTCGAGGAGTCCGATACGGAAGGCCTCCTCGGCATCCACCATGCGACTCGACAGCAACAGGTCCGCGGCCCGGCTGTGCCCCACCAGCCGGGGCAACAGCCAGGAGATCCCGTACTCGGCGATCAGCCCGCGCTGCGCGAATGCCGTGGTGAACCGGGCCGAGGGCGAGCCGAAGCGAAGGTCGCAGTAGAGCGCCTCCACCATGCCCAGGCCGGCGGCCACCCCGTTGATCGCTCCGATCAGCGGTTTGCGCAGGGTCAGCGGCAGGTCCCGCGGGCGGCGCGGTGCCCTGTCGGCCTCGGAGACCTCGCCGATCGCCTGCAGCCGTTGCAGGTCGGCTCCGGCGCAGAATCCGCGTCCCGCGCCGGTGACCACGACGGCGCGTACGTCCGGGTCGTCTTCGGCGGCGTCGAGCAGGCCGAAGTAACGGTCCTCGAGTTCGTCGGTCCAGGCGTTCAGCTTGGCGGGCCGGTTGAACGTGAGCACCAGCACCGGCCCTCGGTGGTCGGCGAGGACGAGCTCGCCCGGCGCGCCGGTCATGTCTGCGCCAGCAGGGAGCTCTGGTACCTGCGCATTCCGCGCAGCCACCGGTCGTAGTCCGAGCCCTTCTGGCGGTACATCTCGAGAACGTCTTGGTGCGGCAGGATCAGGAAGCGCTCGTCCTCGATCGCGGCCAGGACGGCGTCGGCGACTTCGGCCGGCTCCAGGACGTCGCCCGCGGACGTGACGGCCCGCGTCGCCGCCCTTCCCAGCACGTCCCCGGAGTCCTCCCCGGAGGACAGCATCCTGGTGTTCACGCCCATCGGGCACAGACAGCTGACCCGGACCCCGCGATCGCCGTAGGTGACGCTCAGCCATTCCGCGAAGGCGACGGCCGCGTGCTTGGTGACCGCGTAGGTGGCGGAGCCGATCTGGGTGAGCAGGCCGGCCGCGGAGGCGGTGCTGACGAAGTAGCCCTCACCGCGCTCGAGCCAGCGCGGCAGCAGCAGCTTGGCCGCACGGATATGGGCGCGCAGGTTCACGTCGATCGAGAGATCCCAGTCCTGCTCGGTCGCGTCGAGACCGGGTGCCCCGGCGATGCCCGCGTTGGCGAAGTAGAAGTCGACCGGGCCGAACGCGGTCTCCGCCAGGTCGATCAGCTCCTCGATCCGGGCGGTGTCCGACACGTCCGCGCCGGTGCTGACGGTGCTTCCCGGATGGTGGGCGTTGACTGAATCCGACACCGCCCGCGCGGCCTCCGCGTCGAGATCCGCGACGACGACCCGGGCACCCTCGCGAGCGAGCCGCGCGACCAGCGCGCTGCCGATGCCGCCACCCCCACCGGTGACGACGGCGACTCTTTGTGCAACGTTCACGGCAACCCTCTCCGTCGACGGGGCGTGCGTGCGTCCCACCTGTATAGTTGAATCCGACGTCACGTTCAAGAGTTGCCTTACACGGAACCACATGAAGAAAGCCGCCCAACCCAGAGGGATGAGCGGCTACGAGGCAGGCGGATCAGCGGTGGCCGGGGAACCGGAGAGCGTTCGCCCAGAGCCGGGTGACCGTGGCCACGAGTTCCTCGAAGTCCACCGGCGTGCCTTCTTCTTCCTGCCCTTCACTGCGCACGAAGGCGTTGTAGGCCATGACGCTGACCATTCCCGACAGCGCCCTGGACGCCATCATCGGATCGACCTCACGGTCTGCGACGCCCCGCGCCTGCAGGTCGGCGATACCGCGGGCGTTACGGCGGATGAACGCGTCCCCGCGTCGCCTTCGGAACTCACGGAACTCCGGCTCCACTTGGGCCACCTGCTCCAGCAGTGCCATCAGCTTCGCGTTCCGTTTGTATGCCGCGAGATAGGCGCGGTTGCTCGCCTCGAGTACCGCATACGGATCGTCGGTGCCCTGCACCCGGCCCATGCCGGGGTGCATCATGTCCTCCTGCGCCTCCAGGAGGACGGCGGCAAGCACCTCTTCCTTGTTGGCGAAGTAGGTGTAGAAGGACCCCGCCGCGCACCGAGCCTCTTTGGTGATGTCGGTCAGGCGGGTGTCGAGGTAGCCGTCCCGTTCGAACACCTTGCGCGCGGCCTTCACCAAAGCGGCCCGTGTCCGCGCCCCGCGCTGCGTCGTGGGCGGCTCGCGAAGTTGCGAGAAGGGCGCCACGGGCGGTGCCTTCTCGCTGTCGGTCTCCTCGGGCGCAGTGGTGTCCATCCCCGGGACTTTACTTGAATCCGACGCCACAGTCACAAACCCCCAAGGGGCAGGCGGGGCAGGCTGATGTCCTGGTCCCCGGGGCTCATTGGCGTCCGGCGGCCACGTCACCGAGCGCGGTGTCACGGGTCAGAGCGCCACGGTCGATGGACCGCTTGAGGATCTTCCCCGTCGGGCCCTTGGGCAGCGCGTCGACGAACCGGACGATACGCGGGATCTTGTAGGCGGACAGCCGCTCGCGCGCCCAACCGGACACCTCGGCGGCACCGAGTTCCGAACCGGGCCGGGCCGCGATGAGCGCGGCGACCTCCTCGCCGTAGTGGTCGTCGGGCACGCCGACGACGGCCGCCTCGACGATGTCGGGGTGCTCGTAGAGCACTTCCTCGACTTCACCGGGGTAGACGTTGTAGCCGCCGCGGATGATCAGGTCCTTGATGCGGTCGACGATGCGCAGGTCGCCGTCCGTGTCGGTTTCGCCGAGGTCGCCGGTCCGGAACCAGCCGTCGGGTGAGACCGCCGCGGCGGTGTCCGCGGGGCGGTTCCAGTAGCCCCGCATCACCGTGGGCCCCTTGATGTGGACCTCGCCGACGGTGCCCGGCGGGCACTCGTTGCCGTCACTGTCCCGCACCCGCACCTGCAGCCCCGGGACCGCCCGGCCGGTGTACCCGGTCTTGCCGCCGCGGTCGATGTCGTTGAAGGTGCCGAACGCGGTGGTCTCGGTGAGCCCGTACCCCTCCAGGATGGTGCAGCCGAAGCGGGCCTCGAAGGCACGGGCGATCTCGCCGGGCAGCGACGCACCGCCGGAGACGGCGACACGGAGCTGGGCGAAGTCCGCCGGGCTCGCATCGCCCGCCGCGTGCAGCATCGCGTTCCACATGGTCGGCACGCCGGCCATGATGGTGAGCCGGTCGCGGCGCAGCATCTCCAGCATCGACGCCGGGTCGAACCGGGCCAGCAACGACATCGAGCCACCCGCGGTCAGGGCCGCCATCAGGACCGATGCCTGGCCGAACACGTGGAACAGCGGGAGTCCGGTGCCAATGCGGTCGGCGCTCGATGCGCGGCTGCACTCGGCGCCGATCTCCCCGGCGGACAGCAGGTTGCCGACCGTGAGTTGAGCCCCCTTCGGCCGCCCTGTCGTACCCGAGGTGTAAAGGATGGCCGCGGTCTCGTCACGGTCCCGGTCGACGACCTCGGCAGGAGTCGCGCCGATGACCGACGCGCCCGGGGACAGCGTCCGGAAGGGCACCTCGAGTGCCGTGGCCGCCTCGGCGACAGCGGGGCCGAGGGCGTGCCAGGCGATCGCCAGCGAACACCCGGCGTCGCCGAGGACGTATTCGACCTCGGCCCGAGTGCACATGGTGTTCACCGGCACCACGACGCAGCCCGCCGCCTGGATCCCGAGGTAGGCCACCACGAACTCGGGCACCGACGGCGCTGCGAGCAGCACCCGGTCCCCGGGGGACAGGCCCGCGGCGGCCAACGCACCCGCGTATCCCACGCTCGCGTCGTGCAGCTGACGGTAGGTCCACTCATCCCTGCCGCCGCGCAGGGCGATGTTGTCGGGGGTGGCGGCCGCATGGCGGCGCACAGGATCGAAGACGCTGGTCATGAGTGGTGCCTTCCGGGAGTGTGAGCTGGTGTCGGTGCGGGTCTCGCCCTCGCCGATCGGTTGAGTTGGCCCGGCCTCCCCGTCAAGTCCTCTGCCGGGGTGGCCGGATGACGCACCTCACTGCGCCCGATGCGTCGATCGGTCAGGTGGTGATACGGAAGCGTTCGGCGAGCTGGCGGCGGGTGTCGGCGGCACTGGTGTGCAGCACTCCCCCGATACCGATCCGCGCCGCACCGTCGAGGTTCTGCTGCAGATCGTCGATCATGACCGCCTCCTCGGGCGCGACACCGAGGCGTTCACATGCGATCGCGTAGATCCGCCGGGAAGGCTTGCGGATGCCGACCGCGGAGGAGATGACGACCACATCGGCGACGGTGGCGAGGTCGACGCCGTCGTAGGTCCCCGTTCCGAACGAGTTGGACACCAGCGCGACGGGACAGCCGGCGGCTCGGAGATCAGCCAGCAGCGCGAGCATGTCCTGGTCGATCGACATGCCCGCCTGCATCCGGGCCGTGAGCCCCTCGGCCGGTACGTCGGCGCCGTGGGCCCGGAGACGCTCGGCGAATCCGCGCTCGAATGCCTCGGCGTCGATACGGCCGCACTCGTGGTCGGCCAGGAGCGTGCGTGAGGGCTGGTCCCGGGCGAGGAGGTCCAGCGGCAGGCGCGGGTCACCGCCGAGCGAGGCGCCGAAGTCGGTGAAAGCCCGCAGCACACTGGAGGTGATGACCCCGCCGAAGTCCACCAGGACCGCGGTTCGGTCCTTCTCCCTCTCCATCAGACGACCTCGAACAGTCCGGCCGCGCCCATTCCGCCGCCGACACACATCGAGATCACCACGTACCGGACACCGCGGCGCTTGCCCTCGATGAGGGCATGCCCCACCAGGCGGGCGCCGGTCATTCCGTAGGGATGGCCGACCGAGATCGCACCGCCGTTGACGTTGAACCGCTCCGGGTCGATCTTCAGTTCATCGCGGCAGTACAGGGCCTGGGAGGCGAACGCCTCGTTGAGTTCCCACAGGCCGATGTCGTCGATGGTGAGGTTGTGCTGCTTCAGCAGCTTCGGGATGGCGAACACCGGGCCGATGCCCATCTCGTCCGGTGCGCAACCGGCGACGGTCATACCCCGGTAGACGCCCAGCGGTTCCAGGCCGCGGCGCTCGGCCTCCTTCGACTCCATCAGCACCGACGCCGAAGCCCCGTCCGACAGCTGCGAGGAGTTGCCCGCCGTCACGCTGGAGTGCGCGCTCACCTGACCGTCGGGCAACACCGGCGCCAGCCCGGCCAGGCCGTCGAGCGTCGTCGAGGCGCGGTTGCCCTCGTCCCGGGTCAGGGTGACCTCCTCGTCCCGCACCTCCCCGGACTGCTTGTCGAGGACCTTCTTGACACTGGTGAGCGGGACGATCTCCTGGTCGAACCGGCCGGCCTCCTGGGCCGCCGCGGTGCGCTGCTGCGACACCAGCGCGAACTCGTCCTGGCGTTCCCGGCTCACGCCGTAGCGTTCGGCGACGATCTCCGCCGTCTGCAGCATCGGCAGGTAGATGCTCGGCTTGTGCTCGACCAGCCAGGGATCCGTCATGCGGTGGGTGTTCATGTGGTCGTTCTGCACCAGGGAGATCGACTCGACGCCGCCGCCGACAGCGACCTGCATGCCGTCCGTGACGATCTGCTTGGCGGCCGTCGCGATGGCCATCAGGCCCGACGAGCACTGCCGGTCGATGGTCATCCCTGACGCGGTGTCGGGAAGTCCCGCGCGGAGGGCGGCCTGGCGCGCGACGTTGAAACCGGAGGACCCCTGCTGCACGGCGCAGCCGAAGACGACGTCCTCGACCTCTCGTCCCTCGAGCCCGGCGCGCTGTACCGCGTGCGAGAGGGCATGGGCGGCGAGTTCCTGTGCCTGGGTGTCGTTGAACGCGCCGCGGTAGGCCTTTCCGATCGGCGTCCGTGCCGTCGAAACGATGACTGCTTCCCTCATGTCGCCTCACTGCTTCCTGTGGGTCCGGTTCGTCCGGGAGCTTCGGGGTGGTCCATACTCCGAGCTCCGTACGCCGAGCTCGATTCCGGTGGGCGGGGCCGAACGCCGACTGGGGCGCTGTGAGTGGTCAGGAGCCGGCCTCCCGACCCGGTTATAGTTGAAGTCGGCGTCATGTTCAACCATGCTCCTGCCTCCCGGGGCCTTGACAGCCCACCTCCACGACTGAAGGCTACCGACCAGTCGGTATGAGGAGAGGGATCGTGACCGAGCTGAAGATCTCCACTGGTGCGGGCGTCTTCGACGCGATCGTCTCGGGCCCGCCCGAAGGCCGCCAGCTGCTCCTGCTGCACGGCTTCCCGCAGACCGGGTTGGTGTGGCGGGAGCAGATCGCGGCGCTGGCCGCCCACGGCTACCGGGTGGTGGCACCCGACCAACGTGGTTACTCCCCCGGCGCCCGCCCTCACCGGCCCGAGGACTACCGCATCGGCCTGCTCGTGGACGACGTGGTCGCGATCACCGAGGAACTGGGCTGGTCGGCGTTCGATCTGGTCGGCCACGACTGGGGAGGTGCGGTGGCCTGGTGGACCGCGCACGCCCACCCCGGCCGCGTGCGCACCCTGACGGTTGTCTCGACCCCGCACCCCGGCGCGCTGGCCACCACTCTGCGCACCGATGAGGATCAGCGTGAACGCTCGCGGTACATGATCGACTGGCGCGAAACACCCGCGACCGAGCAGCGCATGCTCGCCCACGACGCCCAAGAGCTACGCGCCTTCTACGCCGGGAAGGTCCCGCAGGACAGCGCCGAAGCCTACGTACGGCACCTGTCCCAGCCGGGCGCTCTCACCGCGGCGCTGAACTGGTACCGGGCCGGCCGCCCCGACAGTGCGATCGGCGTCATCGACGTGCCCACCCTGTACGTCTGGAGCACGCAGGACAGCGCGTTCGGCCCGGCGGCCGCGAGGGAGACCGGACGGTGGGTCAGCGGGCCGTACCGGTTCGAGACCCTCCAGGACGTCAGCCACTGGATCCCCGAGGAAGCGCCCGAAACGCTGAGCCTCCTGCTGCTCGACCATCTGCGAACGCACGGCGAGCAGTGAGGCGAGTACTGAACCGCAGCGAAAACCACCAAGTCCGTCGACTCCCCGAAGGTGACCCCGTGAAGACAGCGCGCGCGGCCTGGCGCCGCCTTGAGCCCGTACACGCCATGATCTACTTCGTCCCCGAGGGAAAGCGACGGTACACGGACCTCGGACTGAGCGGACGCGCCGCGTACTTCACCTCCCGGAGCGCCGCGTTCGGCAGGGCGTCCGCCGAACTGGTCATCTCGACCTTCTACAACTTCAACCCCGATCTCGTACGGCAGGCGGTCGACGGCGCCTGGGACGCGGCGACGCCACAGCAGGTGCTGGACGCGCGGTACGCCGCCGCGGGCGAAGCCCTGCGGCGGGCGGGGATCCACGAGCTGCCCGCTCTGGACGAGGTCCTGGCGCTGACCCGCAGGGCTGCCGAGGCCGCCTGCGAACATCCCCAGGGCCGCCCGCTGTTCGCCGCGCATGCCGCCCTGCCCTGGCCGGAGGAACCGGTGCTGCAGCTGTGGCACGCGCAGACGCTGCTCCGGGAGTTCCGTGGAGACGGCCACGTCGCGTGCCTGCTGAGCGAGGGCGTCGGGAGCCTGGAGTCCCTGGTTCTGCACGCTGCCACCGGTGACGTTCCCGTCGACTTCCTCAAGAAGAGCCGCGCGTGGCCCGAGGAGGAGTGGGCCGAGACCGAGGAGCGCCTGCGCACGCGAGGCCTTCTCGACGGTGACTCCCTCAGCGCGGAAGGCGTACGTCTGCGCCAGCACATCGAGGACCGCACCGACCGCCTGGCCCTTCCCGCCTACGCCGCACTGGGTGACAGCGGCTGCGAACGTCTCGCCGAACTCGCGAGCCCCTTCGGCCGCGCCGTCGTCGACGCCGGCCTCCTCAAGCTCGACTGACCAGGCACGGACCATGACCATGAGGTCGCCGAGGGGTCCGTCCACGTCGGCAGACGGCGACGGTGCGCGCGCTCGGTTCGCACGCTCGCGCCGTACGCAGCGCCGGGCCCCTCTTGCCTCTGACGAGAGCCCACCGTACGCTCACCGCCCGTACCGACTGGCCGGTATGCTGTGAATGCATCTGCACCTGAAGACGGCGGCCTGGCTGGGCTGACCGCCGATCCCGGGCAGAGACGAGGGAGAAAACCGGTGAAAGCACTGACGTACCACGGCCGTCACGACATCCGCTACGGCGATGTCCCCGACCCGGCCGTCACCCGCCCCACCGATGCGGTCATCCAGGTCACCACGGCCGGCATCTGCGGCAGCGACCTGCACATCTACCGCGGCAACCCGTTCAGCCCGGAACTGGGCTACACACCGGGACACGAGTGCGTCGGTGTGGTGGTCGACACCGGCGGCCAGGTCACCCGCTTCAAGCCCGGCGACCGGGTCCTGGTGCCCGCCTCGGTCGGCTGTGCCCTGTGCCGGTCGTGCGCGGCCGGGTTCACCGCCCGCTGCGAGCGCGCCAAGTCGAGCACGGAGCTGTGCTACGGAGTGAGCCCGCAGCTTCAGGGCAGCCAGTCCCAGGCCCTCGCGGTGCCGTACGCCGATGTCAACCTGGTGCACCTGCCCGAGGACATCTCCGACGAGGCCGCCGTCGTCCTGACGGACAACGCCCCCACCGCCTGGTACGGCTGCCGCCGTGCCCGCATCCAGCCCGGCGAGACCGTCCTGGTCGTCGGCCTCGGCCCGGTCGGCCTCATGGCCGCCCAGTCCGCCTTCGCGATGGGCGCCGCGCGGGTGCTGGGCGTGGACCTGGTCGCGGAGCGCCGCGCCTTCGCCGCCACCCTGGGCGTCGAGCCGGTCGAGGGCGAGGACACACGGACGGCCGTCCGGGACATGACCGGCGGACGCGGACCGGACGCCGTGGTGGAAGCCGTGGGCTCCGACGCCACCATCGAACTCGCCCTCAAGGCCGTCCGGCAGGCCGGCCGGGTCAGCGTCATCGGGGTCAGCCAGAACAAGGCGTTCCCCTTCCACATGGGCCTGGCGCAGATCAAGGAACTGGAGTTCGCCATCGGGCTGTGCTCGGTGCACTACGAACTCCCTCCCCTGATCGCCCTCACCCGCGCCGGCCGGCTCAAGCCCGAGGTGGTCGTCTCCCACCGCTTCGCGCTCTCCCAAGGCCCGGCAGCGTACGAACTGTTCGACGGCCGCTCCGACGGCGTCCGCAAGATCCTCCTCGACCCCACGCGCTGACCCTGTTCACAAGGGAGACAAGGTTTCGTCTCCTACAGGGCTTTTCCTGGCGCGGGTGAACTGCCCATGGGCCGGCGACTGCTCGTTCGCCGGACCGGCGTCGCTGGTACTCCACCCGCCCCGCTCTGACCGCGCCGCCGGGCGACAGCCGCGGCGCCTCGTGCACGCCCGCCGGCCCGCATGGGCCGGCCTCCGTCATCTGCTGCCGGATCGCAGCCGAGACGACGTACGTACCGCCGGAGAACGCCACGGGCGGCTGGTTCTTCCCGCGCAGGACGGCGACTTCGCGTACGCCCTGGCCCGCTCGATGCCGTCCGGAATCCCTTTCGAGCCGAACGCCTGACGCCGCCCACTTGTCGGTAGGGAGAACCGTGGTCGGCGGTGCGGGACCGGTCCCGCGCCACAGGTGTGAGTCTTCCCGGACCGGCCGACGAGCTCGCCCCGGCGATCCGGGGTCGCGTACGCACTTCGTCAACTCCCTTCCTGCTACGCATCGTTGACCCATCGGAGGAGTTCGTTTTCCACTGGTCCTTTTCGGGCACATCGGTTACCGGTCGTCCGCTCCCGGCCGGGAGAGCGCTCCGTGGGGGGATCCATGTGTGAAGACCTCGGGTTCGAAGAACTCCTCAGTGACGAGGGCTTCTTCGCATCCCTGCTCGGACCGTCGCTGTCGGCCGGCGACCGGAAGCTGCTGTACGGCCCCGACCTTCCCGTGGTCCTGCTGACCGGCGGCCCCGGCATGGGCAAGAGGCGGTTGCTGCGCGCGGTGCATGACCGTTTCGCCACCAAGGTGCCGGTGATCTATCTGGACTGCGCCTCGCCGGTGTACGCGGACCGGGCGGCGCCCGAGCCGGACGCCCGCTCGGCCGCGACCGAGGCCCTGGTCGAGGCCGCCCAACGGCTGTGCACCTGGCAGGGTCCCGGTGGCTCGTTCACCTTCCCCCGTCTCTTCACGGGCCTCGCGATGATCGCGACCGGCGTCGCGGACGGCAGTCCCAACGCGGTCGCGACGGAGATCCAACGGTACGAGAGGCTGCCCCAGAGGCAGCGCTTGCGCGGCCTGGGGGCAGGTGACTTCTGGCGGGGCGTGCTCGGCGGAATCATCCAGAACCTGCTGACGGCCCTGGGTGGGCAACTGCTCGGCCCGTACCCGGCGGCCGTGGCCAACGCGTTGCTGGACGCACTTTTCGCGCGCTTGGGACCCCGGGGCATGGCGGAACTGGAGCGGATCTACGGTGCGTATCCCGCGGCGGGCGGTCAGCCCGGCGACGGCCTGCGCAATCTCGCCGCCGACTTCAAGGCCGGCGGTGAGGCGCGGGAGCTTGCAGAAAGCTTCCTCTTCCGGGCGCTGCGCGAGGACCTGGAGGCGGCGTACGCCTCGGCGGTCGGCTGGCTGAGCCGGGTCGGCCGCACGGGGCTGCTGCTGGACCACGCCGAGTCGCCCCTGGGTGAGCAGCTGCTGCGCGCAGTGCTCACCGACCGCCGGGGCGGGCAGCGCGACCGTGTGGTGATCGTGGGCACGGCCCGCCGGGACGACGGCGGTGCCTTCCTGCACGACGGCGTGCCGCCGCGGCAGGTCGCGCCCACCATGGAGTTCCACCCTTCCGACGGTGGCCCTCCCGACTGATCCCGGCGCAGAGGCAGAGGAGCCAACCAGGCACCGCTGGCCGACGGGGTGCTCCTGCTGCGTATGCCCCTGCTCACCGGCGACCAGCTCGGCGAGGAGACCGCGCGCAGGCAGCAGCGCGCGGAGCCGGAGGGCGGCATGAACCGCCGCCGCATCGATGCCGCCGTGGCACGGCTGAGCGGCGGACGACCGCACACCGTGATCCGGCTGGCCGCCGCCACGGCCGCCTTCCGGATGCCGGCGGACGCCAATGACCGGGACATACTGGACGCCCCATTGCGACTCGCCGGCAACGGCGACCAGGAGCGGTCGGTGGCCGACGTGCTGTTGCAGGAGCTGATCCTGGATCAGCTGCCGGTGCGGCTGCCGGCCGAGCACCGCGCCGAGTGGCTCGACCTGCTCACTCATCTGTCGGTGGCGCACGACGAGGAGTGCGCGGACATCCTGCTGCGCCATCATCAGGCGGGCCGCGTACACCAGTTGACGGCTCATGATGTCGCGGAGCTGCTCACCGACACCGGATGGCCCGGTTGCGAACGGCACTTCATCGGGGACTTCGGGCTGCGCCAGCTGCTGGTGCACCGGCTGTACGGACTGAGCCCCGGCGGCGGCGCCTGGCACGCCGACCACCACCTGCTGCGGGACCACTACACGGCACGCGCGCAGGCGGGCGAGGAGGCGCCGAACGGTGGGGCGTTCCGTTCGGTCACGGCGCACCGGATGAACCACCACCTGGTGTCCGGCGGTGTGGACGAGGTGGTCGGCCATCTGGCCGCCACGCTGCCCGGCCGCCCCCAGGAGTGGTGCGCGGAGCTGCTCGAGATCGCCCAGGCGCCGTATCCGGGCGGAGCGGACGCCCGGCGGGAGCGCGCCCAGGGCATGGTGGCGGTGGACGGACCCGCGCTGCGCCGCACCGTCGACCAGTTGCTGCACGCAGTGTGGCTGTGCGAGGAGCGGACCAGGCCGACCGGGAGCGAGATGGCGGACACGCTGGCCACGTTGCTGAGACTGCTTTCGATCATGGAGTTCGACGGCGCGAGACAGCTCCGCAGGACGGCCACGGAGTGGAGCGGCTTGGCGGCGAACGAGCAGCCGTTGCTGCGCTGTACCTGTACCGGACGGCTCGGGCGAAGGAGGTGACGGGATGCCCAGATGGAGGGTGGTACCCGGGTGGAGGGGGATGCCCCGGTGGAAGAAGATCCTCTACGCGCTGCTGATCGCGGGGTCGGTCACCGCGTGCGCGGTGTTCGCCTGGTCCGCCTTCCGGAAACCGGACACCTGCGCCGACGGGATCGAGCGGATCGGCGGCGAGTGCATCGGCGTCAACGGCGACGGCTACGACTTCGGCACACCGGAGATCCGCGACGTGGCACGGGCCATCGCACGCGAGAACAAGAGGATCGAGAGTCAGCCGTACGTCACGGTGGCGATGATGCTGCCGCTCCAGTCGGAGCGGGCGGAACTGCGCCGGCAGATGCGCAGCGACCTCCAGGGCGCCTACCTGGGACAGCGGCAGGCCAACGAGGGCGAGGGGGAACCGCCGAAGATCCGGCTGGTGCTGGCCAACCCCGGGCGGAACTACGGGCAGCAGGAGCAGGTCGTGGACACCCTGCTGCGGATGGCCGACTCGGCCGAGGACCGGCTGCGTGCCGTCACAGGCTTCAACCTCAGCCTCGACGCCACGGAGGAGGCCGTCGAGCGCCTGACGGACCACCAGGTCCCGGTGCTCGCGTCCCGGATCAGCGGGGACGGGATCGCCAACAAGGACAGTGCCGACGGGATGGCGAAGCTGCGCTTCCCCGGCCTGGCCCGGATCCTGCCCACCAACCATGACGCGGCTCAGGCACTGGCCAACTTCAACGGCGAGCGGGGCCGGGAGAACGTCAAGACGGTGCTGGTCTACGACAAGCGCGCCGATGCCTACAACGAGTCGCTGGCGAAGGCGTTCAGCGGGATCGAGGAGAAGGGTCCGCCCGGTCCCGCCGCGATGTCCTTCGAGTCCCCGTCGATAGACGAGCCGGGCTCGACCGGCAACCAGTTCACCCAGATCGCCAACAACATCTGCGACTCCGAGGCCGACACCGTCTACTTCGCCGGGCGCACGCTGCATCTGCGGATCTTCGCGCTCAAGCTCGCTCAGGTGGGCTGCAAGGACCGGCACTACACCATCGTCAGCGGTTCCGACGCCGCCTCCCTGCGACAGGCCATGACGGAGAAGGACTGGGAACAGCTGCGTGGCGAGGACGGCCACGCGAAGGTGACGGTGCAGTACGCCGCCCCCGCGCACCCCGGACGCCTGGAATGCCGAGCTGGCCCGCTGGAACGACAAGTGGCACGCGGATCACGACCGCGAGCCCGCCAAGGAGGACCTCCCCCAGTACCTCACCGAGCCGAAGGCGGCCCTGGCCACCTTGGAGAAGCGGATCGAGACCACGCGCAGCGAGGGGGTGCGGCTCGGCTCCGACCCGAACCTGGAGGACTCCCGCACGATGCTCGTGTACGACGGCCTCCTCACCATCGGCAAGGCACTGCACCAGGCCCAGCAGGGCGCCGCCGAGACGGCACCCGGCCGGGAGGATGTCGGCAGACAGTGGTCGCTGCTCCAGTCCCGGCACCGGGTGCAGGGCACGAGCGGCCTCATCTGCCTCACCAGCGGCGGCAATCCGTACGACAAGCCGGCCGCGGTCGTCGAACTGGATCCGGGCCGCGCAGGCCACGGCAAGCTGAAGTTCGTCGGACTTGGCTGGCCCACCGGCCGGGAGCAGCCGAGGAACTGCGTGATTCCCAGCAGCACCCCCTGAGCGGTGTCCCGTCACCGTGATCCTTCGGGGTGCGACCGCTGGAGCAGTGCTCGCACCGACCCGACACCATGGCCGACCCGCCCGGCCACCGCCCTCAGACGGCGGCCGGCTTCCCCGGGCCGGGGACAGTGCGGAAGCGGAACGGTTCCGGTTCGCGGCCCGCCTGGACGAACCAGCACTCCCCCGCACCGTCGCCGGTGACGATCCGCAGCACCGTGTCCGCCACGACCTCGGCCGGGATGACGGGCAGTCCCTGCTCGGAAAGCATCTCGCGCAGCGGGTCGATGATCCGCGATTCGGCGAACCCCGGGCAGACCGCGTTGAAGCGCACATTGTCCGGCGCGAGAGCCGGTCCGAGGGAGCGTGCGAGTCCGACGACCGCGTGCTTGTTGGCCGCGTACAGGGGGTCGAGCGGTACCGCCGCCAGTCCCGCGAGCGAGGAGGTCGCCACGATCGCCCCTCCGCCGCGGGCTCGCAGCGCCGGCAGCACCGCGTGGGTGCCGTAGACCACGCCGTCGAGGTTGGCGCCCATCGCCCGGCGGTAGCGCGCCGGGTCGAAGTCGTCGCCGACGCCGCATCCGGTCGCCACGCCCGCGTTGAGCAGCGCGATGTCGACCCCGCCGTACTGCTCCTGGGCGAAGTCCACCAGCGCGCGGTTGGCCTCGAGGTCGGAGACGTCACAGGCGCGGAAGGAGCCGTCGACCAGGTCGGCCACCTCTCGGCCACCCCGCGCGTCCAGGTCCGCGACGACCACCCGTGCCCCGGCCTCCGCCAGCGCGAGTGCCATGGCCCGGCCGAGTCCACTGGCACCGCCGGTGACGATCGCCACCTTGCCCGCGAGCGCGGCGCCGTCCGTCTGCCCTTCCCGAAGGGCCTCGGCGGCGGTCATGCCAGCTCCAGCACGAGCTTGCCGACGTTCTCGCCGCGGAAGAGCATCTGCAGCGTCTCCGGGAAGTCGTCCACGGTGCCTCTCACCACGTGTTCCTTGACCTTGATGCGGCCGTCCGCGATCCAGGCGGAGATCTCCTGGGCGGCCTTGGCGTACTGCTTGGCGTAGTCGAAGACGACGAAGCCCTCCATGCGGGCCCGGCGCACCAGCAGCGTCAGGTAGTTGGACGGGCCCTTGACCGGGGTGGCGTTGTTGTACTGGCTGATCGCACCGCAGACCACGACGCGCGCGTGCATCGCCAGCCGGGTCAGGGCGGCGTCGAGGATGTCCCCTCCGACATTGTCGAAGTAGACGTCGATGCCGTCGGGAGCCTCCCGGCGCAGCGCCTTGCGCACATCCTCGGCGCGGTAGTCGATCGCCGCGTCGAAGCCCAGTTCGCCGGTGAGCAGCGCGCACTTCTCCGGTCCTCCGGCGATGCCCACGACCCGGCAGCCCTTGGCCTTCGCGATCTGCCCCACCATGCTGCCGACCGCGCCGGCCGCCCCGGACACCACGACGGTCTCGCCGTCCTTCAGCGCCCCGACGTCGAGGAGGCCGAAGTAGGCGGTCATGCCGGGCATGCCCAGTGCGCCGAGATACGTGGAGGGCGGGGCGAGGGAGGTGTCGATCTTCATCGCTCCCTTGCCGTCGGAGACCACGTACTCCTGGACGCCGAACGTGCCGACCACGTGATCGCCCGGCCGGTAGTCGGGGTGGTTCGAGGCGGTGACCTCGATGACCGACCCGGCACGCATCACCTCACCGATGCCGACCGGCGGGAGGTAGGAGGGGCGGTCGTCCAGCCAGCCGCGCATGGCCGGGTCAAGGGAAATGACGCACGTCCGGCCGGCGAAGAGGCCCGGGCCCGGTTCCTCGACGGGCATGGAACGGTGCTCCCAGTCCTCGGGTTTCACTTCGCCGACGGGGCGGGCTGCCAGACGGATCTGGCGGTTGGTCGCAGACATCACGTCTCCTGTCGTTCACGGCTCCACAGGTGAGAGTACCGACCGGTAGGTATGCCGTGGGTAGTGACGTGCGCCACACGCCACGAGAGGACCCTGCCGGTCAGCGGCAAGTGAGCCCACCCCCGAGGCGCTTGCCGTCGACCGGGATGGCCGAAGACTGTCGTACGGCAGCCGCCAGACGTTCTGCCCTTCCAGCGAGTACGGCTGCCACAACGCGGAGTGCTACTGCGACGAGCGCGGCCGCTTGCCGGCGCCGGCTGCGCGCGAAGTACGGCGACGACCTGGACGCGCTCGACCACGCCAGATCATCACTCGCATCTCCTGGCGCCCGGAACCGGCGTAGGTCAGCCGCCGAGCGGGACTCCCGTGGCCAGTGCTGCGGTCACGGGGTGGGACGGTGAGGTGAACAGCCGTGCGGTGGGGCCCGACTCGACTACGCGGCCCTCGGACATCACGAGCAGGGTGTCCGTGCGGTCGGCGACGAGGCGCAGGTCGTGGCTGACCAGGACCAGGGACAGGCCACGCCGGTCACGTAGATCCGCCAACAGGTCCATGACGGCGACGGTGGTGTCCGCGTCGAGGGCTGAGGTGACCTCGTCGCAGATCAGCACGTCGGGGTCGGCAGCCAGAGCGCGGGCTATGGCGACGCGTTGGCGCTGTCCGCCGGAGAGTTCGTGGGGATAGCGGTCGGCGAAGGCGGCGGGCAGGCCGACCTGGTCCAGGAGTTCCAGGACGCGGTCGGGGATCTCGACCCGCCCCGCCCGGCGGTGCAGCAGGAGCGGGCGGCGCAGGGTGGCCCCGACGGTGCGGCTGGGGTTGAGGGTGCCCAGGGGGTCCTGCGGCACGAGTTGGAGGCGGCGGCGCTGGTCGCGGGAGCGGCTGTGTGCGGTAGGGGCGAGGCGGGTTCCGTCCAGGCTGACGGTGCCGGCGCCGGCGCGGTGCAGGCCGACGAGGGTGCGCAGCAGGGTCGTCTTGCCGGAGCCGGAGGCGCCGACGATGCCGAGGCTGCTTCCGGCGCCGAGGGTGAGGTCGATGCCGTGCAGCACGGGGACGCGGCGGCCGCGGTGGAGGTGGGCGGCGTGCAGGCCGGAGGCGGTGAGCGTGGCAGGGGCGTCGTGGGGTGTGAGTGCGCGCTCGGATGGGGCGGGTGCGGGGCGCGTGGCTTGCTGGAGACGTGGGCCGGTCAGGTCCACGACGTCGTCGGCGAGCCGGGTGACCAGGTCGGGGTCGTGGCAGGACAGGCCGATGGCTATGCGGTGGCTCTCCGCGAGGTGGCGCAGGAGGTCGGCGATCTCGTCGCGCAGTGCCGGGTCGAGTCCGGCCGTGGGTTCGTCGAGGAGGAGGACGGCGGGGCGGCGGGCCAGGGCGCGGGCGAGCGCGACCCGGCGTTGCTGCCCGCCCGACAGGCCGCCGATGCGGCGGTCGGGCAGGCCGTCATCGGTGGGCAGCCGTACCTCGGCGAGCTGTGCCCGAATCGCCTCGGGCCTTTTGTCCACGGCGACTTCGGCGAGCAGGCGGCGCACCTTCATGCGCGGGTTGAGGGCGGAGCCGGGGTCCTGGCCGACGTAGGCGAGACGGTGGCGGCGCAGCGTGCGCAGGGCCGGCGCCGGGAGGGTGAGGGGGTCCTGGCCGAGGACGGTGACGCTGCCCGCGGTGCGCTCGGTGCCCGGGGGCAGGGTGCCCGTCACGGCTCGCAGCAGCGTGGTCTTGCCGCAGCCGGAGGGGCCGACGACGGCGGTGACGCGGCCGGGGGCCAGTTCGAGGTCGGACCGGTCGAGCAGGAGGCGGCCGTTCGGGGCGGTGACGGTCAGGCCGGAGACCCGGACCGCGCCCTCCCCATCGGTCATGTGGCTGTCGGAGTACCAGTCGGGCATGTGGTTCACAGTGCGGGTACCGCCTTCCGGCCGGTTGCGGGGACGAGGGCGGCGGCCGCGAGGTTGACGCTCATGGCGAGCAGGCCGATGGCGACGCTGGGGGCGAGGACGGCCCAGGGGTTGAGGAGGATGCCGGCGGAGTTCTCCCGGATCATCAACGCCCAGTCGGCGGCGGGCGGTTGGGGGCCGACCTGGAGGAAGCCGGCGGTGGCGACGAGGTAGACCGCGGCGACGAAGCGCAGCCCGAACAGCGCGAGCAGGGTGGCCCGCAGGTTGGGCAGCACCTCCCGGACCACGAGGTGTCCGAGCCGCTCGCCGCCGACGGCCGCGGCCTCCACGTATCCGGAGGCCGCCACGGGCGCGGCGGCCCCGGCGACCAGGCGCACCGCGTACGGGACGCCGAGGACGACGGACGCGGTGACGACGGCGAGCCGTCCGCCGTCCGGCCAGGACAGGGTGACCAGGAGGATGCCGAGCACGGCGGGCAGCAGCATCAGCACGTCGGCGGTGCGTTCGACGATCCGTCCGATGGCGGGGCGCAGGGCGCTGACCGCGCCGAGCACGGCGGCCACCGCGGTGACCAGGACGGCGACGAGCAGGGAGGTGACGACGAGTTCGCGCCCACCGGCGAGGACGCGGCTGAGCACGTCGCGGCCCAACTGGTCGCCGCCGAGCGGGGCGTCGCCGCCGGGTTCCGCGTACGGCGCGGTGACCGGGGCGTCGATGGCGTGCGGGGTGAGCCACGGTCCGGCCAGGGCGAGGGCGGTGAGCAGCAGCGCCGGGAGCACCCGGAGCACGACCCGGCGGCGGGCCTCGCGCAGGGGCGGTGCCGTCTTCGCGGCGGTGGTGGTCGCGGTCATGTCCGGCCTCCCGAGGCCCAGGCGCGTACGAGGTCGGCAAGCAGCAGCACACCGGTGATGACGGCTCCGGTGACGGCGACGACCCCGGCGATGAGCGGGCTGTCGCGGTCGGCGACCGCTCCGGCGAGGACGGAGCCGATACCGGGGTAGTTGAAGATGGTCTCCACCACGACCGCGCCGCCCAGCAGCATGCCGGTGGAGGTGGCGATGCCGGCCGCGATGGTGGGCAGGGCGCCGGGCAGCAGGTGGTGGGTGAGGATCCGGTGGCGGGGCAGTCCGTCGAGGACGGCGGTGTCGATGTGCGGAGCTTTGGCCTCGTCGGCGAGCGCGGCCCGGACGATCCTGGTGTTCCAGCCGATCTGCGGAACGGCCAGGGCGAGGACGGGCAGGACGAGCATCCGCCAGGAGGCGGGCGAGCCGTCGGCGTCGGTGAGGGTGACGGCGGGCAGCCAGTCGGTCCACAGGGCGAAGACGAGGACGAGGGCGACCGCGACGACGAACTCGGGCAGCGCGAGGATGCCGGTGGCGCTCGCCGAGACCCCCCGGTCGAGGCGGCCGCCCGGCTCGGCCGCCGCCCAGCAACCCAGGGCGACCGACGCGAGGAGGGTCAACAGCAGCGCGAGCCCGCCGAGCAGCAGGGTGTTGGGGAACGGGTGGGCGAGCAGGTCCGCGACCGGTTCCCCCCGTGCGGAGGTTCCCAGGTCGCCGGTGGGCAGGCCGGTCATCCAGTCCCAGAACCGTTCCGCCACCGGTCGGTCGAGGCCCAGCAGATGACGCCGCTCGGCGAGGTCGGCCGCGCTCTCGCCGCGTTCGGAGGTGGCGTTCGCCGCGTCACCCGGCAGCAGTTCGACGGCGGCGAAGACGACGGCGAGCAGCCCGGCCAGCAGCAGGATCCGGCGCGCGAGCACACCGGCCGCGAAGAGAGCCGTACGGATCACAGCCGGAACCGGCCGGGGCCCGGAGGCCGCGGCCGGTTCCTCCCGGGTCAGCGAGCCAGCCATGCCTGCTCGAGCTGAACGCGCCCGTAGCCGGGCAGGGTGGGCAGGTTGCGCACGGCCGCGCCCGCGAGATCGATGCCGTCGGCCATGCCCCACAGTACGTAGCCGGACTCGTCGTACTCGATCTGCTGGAGCTCGTGCAGCACCTTGGCCCGGGCCACCGCGTCCTCGGTCGCCATCGCCTTCTTGTACGCGGCGTCGAACTCCTTGTTCTTCCAACCGGCTTCGTTCTGCCCGGAGTCGGACACCATGGTCTTGCTGGCGAAGAACACGACCGAGTCGTTGGTGCCCCAGTAGGTGGTGTACAGGTCGCCCTTGAGCCAGGTCTTCTCCCAGAACGTGGCCGACTCCTGCTTGACCACCTCCACCTTGACGCCGGCCTCGCGGACCTGGGAGGCGAAGAGCGTGGCGGACTCGGCGAGGCCCGCGATGTCCTCGGTGGTGAGCAGCTTGTAGGTCTTCGACGTGTCGAAGCCGGCTTCCTTCAGCAGCTGCTTGGCCTTGGCCAGGTCGCGCTTGCGCTGCGGGATGTCCTTGGCGTAGGCGGGGTCGCCGGTACCGAGGATGTCGTTGGCGACGGTGCCGTAGCCGGACAGCACCTGCTTGACCATGGCCTCGCGGTCGACGGCCAGCCGCAGCGCCTCCCGCACCTTCGCGTCCGCGAACGGCCCGTCGGTGGTGCGCATGACGATCGGCATCGCCATGTCGTTGGGGCGGCGCACGATCTGGATGTCGTCACGCTTCTCGGCCGTGCGGGCCGCGACCGCGCCGACGTTGGACGCGACGTCGATCTGCCCGGCCAGCAGCGCGTTGGCCATCGCCTGCGGGCTTTCGAAGATCTTCACCTCGATGGCGTCGAGATGCACGTCGCCGCCGTACCAGTCGTCGTTGCGGACCAGGCGGGCGTTGCCGGAGCGGAACCAGTCCAGCTTGAACGGGCCTGTGCCGGGCGCCTTTCCGAGGTCCTTGTCCGCGGTGTCCTTCTTCAGCACGAACGTCGTCAGGCGGGTCAGCTGCGGCAGTTCGGCGTTGGCGTAGTCGGACACCAGGACGACGGTGTCGTCGCCCTCGGCCTTGATGTTCTCCGGCTTGATGCCGGGCAGACGGGAGGCACCCGAGGGGGTGTTGCGCAGCCGCTTCAGCGACCACACGACGTCCTCGACGGTGACCGGCGTGCCGTCGTGGAACTTCGCACCCTTGGCGAGAGTGAAGCGCCAGGTCTTCAGGTCGTCCGACGCCTGCCACTTCGCGGCGAGGCGGGGAACGGTGTTCGGCTTGGTCCCGGGGACGGTGAGGGTGTCGTGGACCAGCGAGATGATCAGGTAGTCGCTCTCGTTGGCCTGAGTGCCGTGCGGATCACGGGTGATGGCCGACGCGCGACCCAGCGCGCCCACCCGGAGGGTGCCCCCGCGCCGGGGCTTCTCGTTCGCCTTCGCCGGCGACTTGGCCGAGGTCTCGTCACCACCGCCGCAGGCGGCCAGGAGCGCGGCCGCGCCTATTCCGCCACCGGCCCACAGCACCTGGCGTCTGTTCAGGTTCACGTCGCACGACCTCGTTCCACTCACATGGGACACATTGCTTAGGTGTGCCTACCCTAAGAAGATCCTTTACGCAAGGGCCGCCGGGGCGTTTCCGATCTCTGGCGGGGTGTCAAACCGGCGCACGGATGCACTCAACGGCGCACGTATGGCGGGTAGTTCACGACAGAAGCATGAGATCCAGTAAGGCTTGCCTTACCTAAGCAGGGCTGATACGTTTCCGCAGCGATCACCCAGTCGGCCCACAGGCAGTCCACAGGCCGGCGTTCCGAGCTCCACCGCACCCCGCACCCGCACCCGCACCCGCACCCGAAAGGGATGTCTGCGCCATGCCCACGGGAGCCGCACCCGTACGGCAGCTCGCCCAGCACGATGTCGACGAGCTGACCGAGACCGCCCACAAAATCCTTGCCGACTTCGGCAGTTCGGCCGCGCGGCCGGAACTGCTCCGCCGGGTCGCGACGTCCGCCACCCGACTTGGAGAAACGATTCGTCAGGCATGTCGCCCCGTCGACACGGACGACGGCCTGTACGTCCTGCGCGGCCTGCCGGTCGACGACGGCGGAATAGGCCCCACGCCCAGCAGTTGGGCCACGGCCGGTGACCGCGCCGCCGCCTGGGACGTGATCCTGCTGCTGCTCGCCACGGCCATGGGCCACCCGATCGCCTGGGAGGGGCAGCAGGAGGGCCGCTTCGTGCACAACATCGTGCCCTCGCCCGGCCATGAGGCAGAGCAGACCGGCGCGAGCAGCACGGTGCTGCTCAGCCCGCACACCGAGGACGCCTTCCACCCCGGCCGCGCGCACCTGTTGCTGCTGGCCTGCATGCGCAACCACGACGCCGTCGCCACCACCGCCGCCAGCATCCGCAAGGTCCGCCTCGCACCGGACGATGTCGCGTTGCTGTCGCGCCCGGTGCTGCCGATCCTCCCCGACGACGCCTACGCCGAGGCACAGAGCTTCGCGGGCGAGCCGCCGAAGATCCCCGTCCTGTGGCAGACCGAGGCCGGCCCGACCCTGCGCTACGACCCCGCCTACACCCCGCTCGACCAGGCACCCGCCGACTACCGCGCCGCGTACGACCGGCTCACCGCCGAACTGGAACGCGTCTCGGTCGCCGTCGCCCTGGAGCCCGGCGACGTCCTCGTCGTCGACAACGACCTCGTCGTGCACGGCCGGGTGCCGTTCCGGGCCCGCTACGACGGCACCGACCGCTGGCTCAAGCGCGCCTCGGTACGCGTCCCCGGCCGCCGCAGCCGCCCCCTCGCCGAGGCGGACGAGCACGGCTACGGACAGGCCGCGCTCGTGGCCCTCGTCTGATCCCCCCTCAACATTCCCTGCTCCAAGCCTTCTTCTCCGAGCCTTCTTCTCCGAGCACCATCTGCTCCGAGCCATCTGCTCCGAACCTTCTGGTCCGAATCCCCTGGTACGAAGGGAACAGCCGTGACCGGCACCTCCCCACGCACGGACAACACCCCGGCCGACATACCCGCGGACGACAAGGCCCTGCGCATCCTGAGCACCGGCGACCTCGCGGGGATCGACATCTCCCTGACCGACGTGGTCGACGTGGTCGAGCAGGCGTACCGCACCCTCGCCGACGGCAAGTCCGCCAACCCGCGCAAGCTCACCGTCAAGCCCGAGGACGGCCACTCCGTCTCGTACGCCATGCTCGGCCGCGACGGCGTCCGCGAGGTCGTCGCCATCAAGACGTCCTACAAGCACGGCCTGGACCGCTCGCGCGACGAACAGCACTACTACACGACCCTCACGATCTACGACGACACGACCGGCCTGCCCCTCGCGATGATGGACTGCGGCCGCATCGGCTCGCTGCGCACCCCGGCCGTCTCGGCGCTGCTGGCCCGCGAGTGCGCGCCGCCCGGCAGCCGCAGCGCCCTCGTGATCGGCACCGGCACCCAGGGCCGCCTCGCGCTGCCATTCCTGCTCACCACTCTGCCCCAGCTGGACCGTCTCATGGTCTACGGGACCCACCCCGACGGTCTGACCGCGGTCCGTGAACGGCTCCACCACTACTTCCCCGAGCGGGAGTTGGAGATCGTGGACGACGTACGGGCCGCCGCGGCCGACGCCGACGTGGTGGTCGCCACCGCCGGACAGCACACGCCCGCGGCCGTCGAGGCCGCCGACCTGAAACCGGGCGCCCTGTCGATCCTCGTGGGCCACGGCATCGCCCCGTCCACCCTGCAGCAGGCGGACCGGGTCATCGCCACCAGCGAGGCGCAGATGAAGGTCACCGGCACCGACATGGCCGACGCCGACGGCAACTTCCCCGCCGTGGACGCGGAGTTCCCGGAGGTCGTCGCGGGCCGTGCGGAGGGCCGGCGCTCGGCCGACGAGCGGATCTTCGCGTACAACAGCGGCCTGGTCGTCACCGACATCGCGCTCGGGCACCGCTTCGCGCAGCTGGCCATCGAGCAGGGCCTGGGAACGCGGGTGCGGCTGTGGCAGTGACGTCCCATACCATGGGTGCTCCGCCGCTGCCCGCCCATCCGGATCCGCAGCTCGACGCGATCCTCGGCAGCGGACTCCCGCACGAGCTGTCGTACGCGCTCGGCGGCCCGTTCCACCTGCTGCTGCCCGACCGGTTCGACGCCAACGTGGCGGCCTTCGAGCAGGCGTTGACCGAGGCCGGTGTCGAAGGCCGGGTGTACTACGCGAAGAAGGCCAACAAGGCCGCCGCCTGGATGGACCGCTGCGCACTGTCCGGCACGGGCGTGGACGTGGCCGCCGCCGGTGAGCTGCGTGACGCGCTCGGGCACGGGGTGCGCGGTGAGGACGTCGTGGTCACCGGGCCCACCAAAGCCGAGGGTCTCCTGCGGGTCGCCGTTCTGCAGGGCTGCCTGATCGCCGTCGACGCACTCGACGAACTGGAACGCGTCGTCGCGCAGGCGCAGGCCGCCGCACGTCCGGCGCGCGTGCTGTTGCGGCGGCTGCCACCGGCCCAGCCGCACAGCCGCTTCGGGCTGGACGACCGGGAGCTGGAGTCCGCTCTCGCCCGGTGCGCCGAGGCCGCTGAGGCCGTCGTGCTGGAGGGCTTCTCCTTCCATCTGTCCGGCTACGACCCCCAACAGCGCGCCGACTTGGCGGGCGAACTGGTCGAACTCTGCCTCAAGGCACGGGTTCTGGGGCTGCGCGCGGACCGGATCAGCATCGGCGGCGGGTTCGCCGTCGACTACACCGCCGCCGAGCACTGGGAACGCTTCCTGCGCGAGCAGCGGCCCGACCACTACCACGCGGGCAAGTCCTTCGCCGCGTCGGACTTCTACCCGTACCACTCACCCGTGGCCGGGGCCGACGCCCTGCGCGCGGTCCTGGCCGCGCGCCCGGGCGGATCCGGCCGGCCCCTGGCCGAGCGGCTGCGCGAGGCCGGGGTGGCGCTGCTGCTGGAGCCGGGGCGGGCGCTGCTGGATCGGGCCGGCTGCACGGTCTTCCGCGTGCAGGGCGTCAAGGACCGACCCTCCGGATACGGCATCCTCACCGTGGACGGCAGCAGCCTCAGCTTGTCCGAGCAGTGGTTCAACAGCGAGTACCTGCCGGATCCGGTGCTGCTGCCCGCCCACGCGTCCCCCGGTGAGCCGTACGCGGCCTGTGTCGGCGGCGCCACCTGTCTGGAGTCCGACATGGTCACCTGGCGGAAGGTGCGCTTCCCTGCCCGCCCGGCCGCCGGGGACCTGCTCGTCTACCCCAACACCGCCGGGTACCAGATGGACTCCAACGAGTCCCCCTTCCATGAGCTTCCGCTCCCCCCGAAGGTCGTCCTCGACACCGCCGGCGGTACGACTCGCTGGCGGCTCGACCGCCATCCACTCGCCTGACTCTCTCCCCGAAACCTGGAGCCATCCGATGGACAAGGCGCTCTCGCGTCCCGCCGTGGTCAGCCGTGTCTCCGACCTCATCGGCCACACCCCCCTGTTCGAGCTGTGCCGCACCGACACCGGCAGCCGACTGCTGCTGAAACTGGAGCAGTTCAACCCGACCGGCACCGCGAAGATCCGCATGGCCCGGCAGATGGTCCTCGACGCCGAGGATCGCGGTCTGCTGCGCCCCGGCGGCCGTATCGTCGAATCCACCTCCGGCAACACCGGCCTCGGCCTCGCCGTCATCGCCGCCGAGCGCGGCTACACCTTCACCGCGGTCGTCGACCACCACGCCGCCATCGACAAACTGCGCGGCATGAAGGCGCTCGGCGCCGAACTCGTCTACGTCGCCGAGGAGGGCGACGAGGAACTGGCCACGGCGGCCCGTGAGGAGTTCGCCGAGAAGCTGGCGGCCGAGAGCGACAACGCCTACTTCACCGAGCAGCACAACAACCCCGCCAACGGGGACGGTTACCGGCCGGTGGCGCATGAACTCGACGCCGCGCTGGACGGCCGTATCGACATCCTGATAGGCGCCGTGGGAACCGGCGGCGGACTCTTCGGGACCGGCGGGGAACTGCGTAAGACCGTGCCCGGGGTGCGGATCGTCGGCGTCGAGCCGAAGGGGTCGATCGCCTTCGGGCCACCCGCCCACGACTACTACCAGTCCGGCACGGGCACCCCCGAGGGCGCCACCATCGGCGCCATGGTCGACTACGACCTGCTGGACGAGGGAGTCAAGGTCGGCGACATCGAGGCTTTCGCCACCGCACGGGTGCTGGCCCGTCGTCTCGGCCTCCTCATCGGCGGCTCCGCGGGCGGGGTCGTGTACCAGGCGCTGACCCGGATGTCCTCGCTCGCGCCGGGCACGACTATGGTCGCGCTGATCAACGACGGAGGCGAGAAGTACATGGACACCGTCTTCAACGACGACTGGATGAACGCCCGCCATCTCATCGACCCGCCCGTCGAGCGCGAAATCGACGAGCTGCTGGCCAAACTCCGCGAGGTCTGAGGCCATGCGGATCCCGATGCCGAACCCACCCCGCGAGAACTGACACCGATGCCGACACCGACACCGCTCACCACTCTGCTCCGGGACAGCCGCGCCCTGGCGACCCTGGCCGTACCACTCGCCCTGACCCAGCTCGCCCAGGTCGCCCTGACCACCACCGACACGGTGATGATGGGCCTGATGGGCGCCGAGGCGCTGGCCGGCGGCGGCCTGGCGATGGTCGTCTTCAACCAGCTGCGCACCATGGGCGTCGGCCTGGTCACCGCTGTGGGCAACCAGGTGTCCGCGGCCTCCGCCCGCGCCGACGAGGACGAGGAGCTCACCGAGCCGGCGCGGGAGGAGGTCCGGGACGTGGTCCGTGCCGCGCTGGCGCTGGCCACCCTGGCCGGTGTGGTCGGCGCCCTCATCATCCTGCTGATCGGCCGGGCCGTTGCCTATCTCGGCCAGGACCCCGAGGTCGTCGACACCGCCTGGCCGGTACTGCTCGCCCTCGCGCCCGGTCTGATCCCCTGCCTGTGGTTCCAGGCGATACGGCAGTTCACGGTGGGCATGCGCCGACCGCAGGCCCTGCTCCAGATCACCATCGCCTCGGTGGCCGTCAACGCGGGCCTCAACTGGGCGCTCATCCACGGAACTTGGGTGTTCCCCGAGCTGGGTCTGCCCGGCATCGGCATCTCCACCTCGCTGGTCTACCTGCTGACCTGCCTCGCCCTGTACGCCTCGGCCCGCCGCGACCCCCGGCTCGCCCCACTCCTGGACGTCCGGATCTGGAAGGCCCGCCCGGCCACCCTGCGCCGCCTGACCGGCCTTGGTGTGCCGATCGCCGCCACCTATGGCTCCGAGGCGGGCTTCTTCTCCGTCGTCGCCCTGCTGATCGGCGCCTTCGGCAGCGCCGCGCTGGCCGCCCACACCGCCGTCAACCAGCTGATCTACATCGTCTTCCAGATCGCCGTCGGCCTGTCCCACGCCGCGTCCCTCAACGTCAGCCGCGAACTCGCCCTCGACCGGATCGACGCCGCCCGGCGCATCAAGAACACGGCGCTCGCGTGCGCGGCGGCCGTGATGGCCGTGGTCGGCGTCGTCTACCTCACCGTCCCCGGCCTGGTGCTGCGCCCGTTCCTCGACCCGTCGTCCGCCGACGGGCACAGCGCGACCGACATCGCCACGAACCTGTTGCTGGTCGCGGCCGTCCTCCAGTTCTTCGACTGCACCCAGAACATCGGCGTCGGCCTGCTGCGCGGCCTGGACGACACCAAGAGCGGCTTCCGCATCACGCTCGTCGGCTACTGGCTCATCGGCCTGCCCGCCGCCTGGTTGTTCGGGAACCTCGCCGGCCTGGAGACCGTCGGCGTCTGGCTCGGCCTGCTCACCGGCCTCGCCGCCACCGCCCTGCTCCTGCTGCGCCGCTACGGCCGGGCTCTGTCCCTACGGGCGACCGCGCAGCCGGCCGTCGCGTGAAGCTCACGGCTCTGCCGAGCCCGAGGGCACCCCGATGCCTGCGGCCAGTTCGAAGAAGACGTGCCGCGCCGGCCGATGAATGGTGCACTCGGTGTATGGGCCATGTCCGGACCGACCCCGTAGGCAGCATTCCCGGGCCACGCCCGGAGCTGATCACCATCGGTCACGGCACTGCCGATCGAACAACGCTGGCGAAGCTTCTGCGGGACGCCGGTGTCGTCGCCGTCGTGGACGTCAGGACCGCGCCCGGCAGTCGCCGGGACCCGGACCTGTCACGGCAGCGGCTGGCCCAGTGGATGCCCGAGGAGGAGATCGCCTACCGGTGGGAGCGGAGGTTGGGCGGGTGGCGCAAGCCGTCGCCGGACTCACCCGACACCGTCTGGCGCAACGAGTCCTTCCGTGGCTACGCCGCGCATACGCGCAGCTTGGAGTTCGTCGCCGCGATGGATGTCCTGATGCGGCAGGCACGTGAGGAGCGCACGGCGGTGATGTGCAGTGAGGCGGTGTGGTGGCGATGCCACCGGCGCTTGATCGCCGACTTCGCCGTCCTGGCCCGCGGCGCGCTCGTCCGGCACCTGATGCACAACGGACGCCTCACGGCGCACACCCCGACGCCAGGTGTGCGCCTTCGCGGGGACGGCCTCGTCGTCTACGACGCCGGTCCACAAGCCGCCGGGTGAGGTCACCTGCCCGAGTACCTGCCATGCACTACCAGCAGACGAAGAAGCTGCTGGGACGTGTTCAGGGCCGCCGCCAGGCATCGTCTCGGAGATGGGAACCTGCCTGCGGTCCCATCCGCACCATCCCCCCGTCCACCACCCACGAGGCACCTGTGACATAGGACGCCTCCGGACCGGCGAGGAAGGAGATCACGGCTGCGACCTCGCGAGCGTCACCGGGACGGCCCAGTGGCACGCCGGGCCGCCGTTCGGTGGTGACGTCGGTGTCCGTCTGGCCTGTCATCGGTGTGGCGATCTCACCCGGAGCGACGGCGTTGACGGTGATCCCGTGCTCGGCCAGTTCCAGCGCCATGACCTGGGTGAGCAGCCCGAGCCCGCCCTTGGCGGCACAGTACGGCGCGGCGCCCACGCGGGGCTGGTGCTCGTGGACACTGGTGACGTTGATGATCCTGCCGCCGTCTCCTTGGTCGATCATGCGGTGGGCAGCGCGCTGTCCGCACAGGAAGGGCCCGACCAGGTCGACGTCGATGACGTGGCGGACGGTGTTCAGGTCGAGATCCAGGAACGGCGCCATGGTGCCGGTCCCGGCATTGTTCACCAGTACGTCGATCCGGCCGAGTTCGTCTGCCAGCCGATCGATGACCCCCGCGGCCTCTGGGAGCCGGGTGAGGTCCAGCTGCTCGATCGCGGCGCGGCGCCCGGCGGCCCGTACCTCGTCCGCCGTCCGCCGTGCCCCTACGTGATCGCGGTGCCAGGTGATGCCGATGTCCATGCCGGCCTCCGCCAGCCGGACCGCCGTGGCCCGACCGATACCCGAGTCCGATCCGGTGATCAGGGCCACAGGGGCAATCCGAGGGCCTGGAGTGTCCTGATGCGGTTCCATGAAGGGCTCCAGTGTCACGTGTGATGCGGAGGTCGGCGTACCGCACGGACAGCCCGACCCAGGGAGGAGTGAAGGAGCCTGCGCTGCCGGGTCGTCCGATGCCGCAGGGCGTACGAGGCGGAGGGCGGCATCGGCCGAGCGGTTTCCGGCCGGGCACCGACCTCGTCTCGACGGCGCCGTCATTCGCGCTCCGCGTTCCTACTGTTCCGTTGCCCGAATACCCGCACCGCGTACCCCTCAGGTGCCCCACGACACCGGGCCTGGCTGAGTCCGGAGCATCACGGCGTCCGGACGTACAACACCCGAGTCCCCGTCGTGAACCGGGCGAGCACGTCCGGCAGCGGGTCGATGCCGATGCCCGGGGCGGTGGGGACGGGCAGGTAGCCGTCCTGGAGGACGAAGGGTTCGGTGATGTCCTCGGCGAAGTACCGGCTGGAGGCGGAGGTGTCGCCGGGGAGGGTGAAGCCCGGGAGGGCGGCGAGCGCCAGGTTGGGGGCGCGGCCGATGCCCGTCTCCAGCATTCCGCCGCACCACACCGGCACTCCGTGGGCGGCGGCCACCTCGTGGATGCGACGGGCTTCCGGATAGCCGCCGACGCGGGCCGGTTTGACGTTGACGACGCGGCAGGCGTCCATCGCGATCGCGGACGCCGCGTCGCGCGCGGAGTGGATCGACTCGTCCAGGCAGACCGGGGTGGCCAGACGCTTCTGAAGTTGGGCATGAGCGTGGAGGTTGTTCTCCTCCAGCGGTTCCTCGATCAGCAGCAGCCCGAAGTCGTCGAGCCCGCGCAGGTGCTCGGCGTCGGCGAGCGTGTAGGCGGTGTTGGCGTCGACCTGGAGCGGGAGTTGGTCGCCGAAGCGTTCGCGTACGGCGCGCACCGGCTCGACGTCCCAGCCCGGCTCGATCTTCAGCTTGATGCGGAGGTAGCCCTCGGCGAGGTACCGCTCGACGTCGTCGAGCAGTTCGGGCACGGAGTTCTTGATGCCGACCGAGACCCCGGCGGGCACCCGTTCGTGGACCGAACCGAGGAAGGTCGCAAACGACATGCCGTAGGAGCGCAGTTCGGCGTCCAGGAGGGCGGTTTCCAGGGCGGCCTTGGCGAGTTCGTGGCCCTTGACGGAGGCCATGGCGGGGGCGACGGCCGCGGTCGTCGGCTCGGGCAGGGCCGCGACGCGCGGCAGCAGGAAGTCCCGGATGACGATCTCGGCGCCGGCGACGAACTCCGAGCAGTACAGCGGCTGCGGGTCGGCGGCGAACTCCGACCAACCCTCGGCCTCGTCGGTCACGACGTGCAGCAGGAAAGTGTCCTTGCTGGTCATCGTCCCGAAGGAGGTCCGGAACGGGGTGACGAGCGGGATGGCGACGTGGAGCAGTTCAACGCGTTCGAGCTTCATTCCTGCTCCTCGGAAGCGGATTCGGAGAGGTCGGAAGGGTCAGAGGGGTCGGAGGTGTCGGTGGGGTCGGAGGGGTCGGTCGGGTCGGAGAACGGGCGGCGGGTCAGCAGGTACCAGCCGTCGCGGGACATGGCCGTCGCGTGCAGGCCCTCGGCGTACGCCTCGGTGAAGGCCTCGCGTACGGCGTGCCGCCAGTCGAGCGCGAGCGCCGGGTCGGCGGCGCGCAGCGCGACGATGTCCTCGGGCACGCGGCACCACAGCCTGTCCGCGTCGCGCAGGGCGAGCGGGCCGCCGTCCGGTGCCCGGCGCACGACATCGGCGGCCGAGCGGCCCCCGGCAGGGTCGTCGGTCCGCGTCGTCCCCGTCACGAGGTCCCACACGACGGTCAGCCGGTCGCTCTCGTCGCCGTCGTTCACGCCGTCGCTCATCGGGCCGTAGAAGTCGACCAGGTACTCGCTGCCGACAGCGCCCAGTTTGACCAGGTTGAAGCGGGCGTTGCGGCTGACCAGCGGGTCGAAGGTCCAGCGCATGGTGGTGGCGCCCCGCTCCAGCGCCCACTGCCGCTGGGCCTGCTTGACCGCGAAGCCGACGCCCCGGCCGGACGCGGTCGCCGCGGCCACGAACGAGTACACGTCCCGCTCGGCGGGTGGCCCGAACACCGCGACCGCCGCGCCGGCGAGCCGTTCGCCCGACGGCCCGTCGGCGGAGTACGCCGCATGCACCGCGCCACCGGCGTGCACCAGGCTGTGCAGCACCTCCGAGGGGTAGGGCGGGGTGGCGCGCGGTGTCTGCCACACATCGGCGAAGAAGTCGGCCACGGCACGGATACCGGCCACGTCGTGCACGGTACGGACCGTGACCCCGGCGGCACGGGCCGCGGCCTCGGCGAGGGCGCCCGCGTTCGGCGTACCGTCCGCCGGACCGGACCCAGCGGCGGAGCTCGTCACAGGTGTCATGCCCCGAGTCTCCAGGCCGACGAGCTGTCGGCCATTGTCGTCGGGGACAATGAGATCCCCTATCTCTGTTGCGATCGGCCAAGGCCCTCAGCCTTCGCCGTCCGATAAAAACGCCAATCGTCCCCATCTGACTGTGTCCCACCGGAGAGACCGCCCCGCCCATGGACGCCTGCACCCTCGACGAGCTTCTCGACACCCTCGGCGAGCCCATGTTCCGTGTGCTCACCGCCCCGGCCGGGCTCACCGCACCCGTCTCGGAGGTCCTTCTGTACGACGCCGGGGCCCCGTTTCCGCGCAGCGCGCCCGGCGCCCTGCTGCTGGCGGTCGGGGCGCGAGCGGGCGAGGTCGAGGCGCTGGCCCGCGATGCCGCGGCCGCCGGGATGGCCGGGCTCGTGGTACGGGACAGGGACGGGCAGCCCGACACGGTTGCGGCGGCGAAGGCCCACGGCCTCGCACTGCTCGCCGTCGACGAGGAAGCCGCCTGGCACCACGTCCATCTGCTGCTGGCGTCCGCGATCGGTTCCCGGCCCGGCCAGGCGGGGGCGGGGCCGCCTTCGGGGATCTGTTCGCGCTGGCCAACGCGGTGGCCGCGGCCGTGGGCGGTGCGGTCGTCGTCGAGGACGCACGCCAGCGGATCCTGGCCTACTCCACCGTCCCCGGGCAGCCCGTCGACGAGGCCCGGCGGCAGGGCATCCTGGGCCGCCAGGTGCCGAGCAGCCCCGAGAACACCGAGCAGTACCGCGTCCTGTTCGCCGCCCCCGGCCCCGTGCGCCTCGCCGCGCTCGACGGCGACGAGCTGCCGCGGCTCGCCGTCGCGATCCGCGCGGGCGGCGAGACGCTGGGGTCGGTGTGGGCCGTCGACGACGGGCACCTCGGCCCCGATGCCGAGGAGGCGCTCACCCAGGGCGCGTCCACGGCCGCCCTGCTCCTGCTGCGGGCCCGGGCGAGCGAGGAACTGTCCCGGCATGCGACGAGCGACCTGCTGCGCCGTCTCCTCGACGGCACCGCCGATCCCGTCGGCGCCGCGCACCGCCTCGGCCTCGCCGCGGACACCCCGGTCCGGGTCGCGGCCTTCGCGCTCGACGGCGCGGTGTCGGCGCCGGACGGGGAACAGACCGCGCTGCGGCTGCTGGACCTGGTACGGCTGCAGTGCGAGGCGCGCTACGGGCGGCACGCGTGCGTGCTGGTGGACGGGAGGGTGTACGCGTTGCTGCCGGTGGCCGGTGAGCGCGGTGGGGAGCGGCACCAGCGGCTCGTCGAGGACATCGTGCGGCGCGCACGTCAGGCACTGCGGGTGCCGGTGCGGGCGGGGCTGGGTGACGTGGTCACGGACCTGGCGGCGGTACACGGTTCACGGGACGACGCCGACCTCGTCCTGCGGGTGCTCGGGCCGGACGAGGACGTCGCCGCCGTCGCCGAGGTCCGTGCCCGTGTCACTCTGCTCCGGCTGCGTGAACTCATCGACGAGCAGCGGGAGTTGACGACGGGTGCCTGGCGGGAGGTGCTGGCGTACGACGCCGAGCAGGGCACCGACTACGCCAGGACCCTGGTGTGCTGGCTGGACGCCGGGTGCGACATGGCGCGGGCGGCGAAGCTGCTCGCCGTGCATCCCAACACCTGCCGGTACCGCCTCAGGCAGGCGCAGCAGCATCTCGGCATCGACCTGGACGACCCGGACGAGCGGTTGGTGCTGTGGCTGCAGCTGCGGACGCTCGGGGGGCTGCGGGGCGCCGAACGGGCCTGACTCGCACCAGGCCCGCCGGCTGGCGTTCAGCCGCTCAGCCAGGCCGCCAGCCGGGCCTCGCACTCCCGCAGCTGCCCGACGGGCACGTACTCCCCGGCGGTGTGCGCGAGGGTCGGGTCGCCTGGGCCGTAGTTGAGCGCGGGCGTGCCGAGCGCGGCGAAGCGGGCGACGTCGGTCCAGCCCAGCTTGGGGCGGGGCGTCGTACCCAGGACCTCGACGAGCGAGGCGACCGGGCCCTGTCCGAGCCCCGGCAGGGCTCCCGGCACGACCTCGGTGATTTCGACGTCGTACTCGGGGAAGAGCCCGCGCAGATACGCCTCGGCCTGCTCGGCCGAACGGCTGGGCGCGAAGCGCAGATTGACCGTGATCACACAGGTGTCGGGGACGACGTTCTCGGCGATGCCCGCGCGGACGGCGACCGCGTTCAGCCCTTCGCGGTACTCCAGGCCGTCGATGACGATCCGCTCGGCGGTGTGGTCGTCGAGGCGCTGGAGCACGGCGGCCGCTCGGTGCGCGGCGTTGACGCCCCTCCAGGAGCGGGCGGTGTGGGCGCGCTCGCCGCGCACTGTGATGTCCGCGTTCAGGACACCCTGGCAGCCCGCCTCGACGCCCGCGTCGGACGGCTCCATGAGGATCGCGAGGTCCGCCTTGAGCAGGTCGGGGCGTGCGGCGGCGATACGGTTCAGGCCGTTGCGGTCGCCGGAGACCTCCTCGCACTCGTAGAAGACGTACGTGACGTCGCGTGCCGGTGCGGTGAGGGTGGCCGCGAGGCGCAGGGCGACGGCGACGCCGCCCTTCATGTCGCACGCGCCGAGCCCGTACAGCAGCTCTCCGTTCAGCCGGGACGGCAGGTTCCCGGCGGCCGGGACGGTGTCCAGGTGGCCGCCGATGACCACCCGCTCGGCATGGCCCGAGTCGGTGCGGGCCACGACGGAGTTGCCGATGCGTTCGACCGTCAGGTGCGCGTACGCGCGCAGGGCGGACTCCACGGCGTCGGCGAGCTGAGCCTCGTCGCCGCTCTCCGACGGCGTGTCCACCAGGGCTCGGGTGAGGTCCACCAGCTCGCCGGTCGGGTTCAGCGCGGTCATGCGACGCTCTCCTCCTGCGGGGCGGGCCGGTTCAGCCGGGAGTGCTTGATGCCGTAGAGCGCGTAGATCGCGAAACCGACCGCCATCCACAGGCCGAACGCGATCCAGGTATCGGTGCCGAGCCCCCACATCACATAGGCGCAGCACAGCGTGCCCAGCACGCACGTCACCGGCGCGAGCGGTACCCGGAAGCTGCGGGGTGCCTCGGGGCTGCGCCGGCGCAGGATCAGGACGGCACAGTTGACCAGCGCGAACGCGAACAGGGTGCCGATGCTGGTGGCGTCGGCGAGCGCGCCCAGCGGCACGAGTGCGGCGAGCACCATGATGAACGCGGACACGATGACCGTGTTGGCGCGGGGCACCCCGGTCTTGGGGTGGACCTTGGCGAACAGGGGCGGCACGAGCCCGTCGCGTGCCATCGAGAACAGGATGCGGGTCTGCCCGTACTGCACGGCGAGGACGACGCTCGTGGTGGCGACGACCGCGCCGACGGACAGCAGGATCGGCCACAGGGTGCCGCCGCCGACCGAGCGCACCAGCACCTCGCTCAGAGTGGCCTCGGTGCCGGCGAACTTCTGCCAGGGCATCGCGCCGACCGCCGCGATCGCCACCGCGCAGTACAGCGCGGTGATCAGCCCGAGGGAGAGGAGGATGGCACGCGGCAGGTCACGCTGCGGGTTCTTCGCCTCCTCACCGGCCGTCGACGCGGCGTCGAAGCCGATGTACGAGAAGAACAGCGAGGCGGCGCCCGCGCTGACACCCGCCATGCCGAGCGGGAACAGCGGCTGGAAGTTCCCGGCACGGAACGCCGTGAAGGCGACGGCGCAGAACATCACCAGGGCGGCCACCTTCACCGCCACCATGATCGTGTTGACGACGGCGCTCTCGCGGGCCCCGCGCAGCAGCACCACCATGGCGAGGACGACGATCGCGGCGGCCGGAACGTTCAGCACGCCGCCGGCGCCGGGCGGGGCGGCCAGCGACTCCGGCAGCGTCCAGCCGACGGTGAGCTCCAGCAGCTCGTTCACGTACTGGCCCCAGCCGACCGCGACGGCGGCGACCGAGACGCCGTACTCCAGCACCAGACACCAGCCGCAGACCCACGCGACGAACTCGCCGAGCGTGGCGTAGGCATAGCTGTACGAGGATCCGGCGCCCGGGATCATGCCCGCCAGCTCGGCGTAGGACAGGGCGGAGAACAGTGCGGTGATCCCGGCGAGCACGAAGGAGACCACGACGGCGGGGCCCGCCTCGGGCACCGCCTGGCCGAGGACGACGAAGATCCCGGTGCCGAGGGTGGCGCCCACGCTGAGCAGCGTGAGCTGGGTGAGCCCCATCGTCCGCCGCAGCACACCACCACGGGCCTCGGCCACCAGATCGGCGACGTCCCGCCGCCGCGTCAACCTGCCCGCGGTCCTGACCTCACCCGCGGGTCTTTGCGGTCTCGTCTGCACAGTGTCCACGCGCCCACTCCTCTCACAGCTCCGGTTCCGGCCCTTGATGATGCGGAAGGGCAGGGTGGGGAGGGGTGGGCGTGGTGGCCAAGACAGTGAGGGGTGCTTTGGCCTTCCGGCCAATGCCGAAGGTGGGTGGACCGCCCTGCGGCGGGAGTCGTGAGCGGGTCAGGCGCGGAAGGTGAGCGGGTCAGGCACGGAACTGGTTCGCCGGGACCGGGAGCCCGTAATGCTCACGCAGGGTCGTGCCCTCGTACTCCTCGCGGAACAGCCCCTTGCCGCGCAGGATCGGCAGCACGTGCTCGGCGAAGGCCGCGAGGCTCGACGGCAGGGCCGGCGCCATGATGTTGAACCCGTCTGCCGCTCCGCCCTCGAACCAGGCGATGATCGTGTCCGCGACCTGCTCGGGCGTGCCGACGAACTCGAAGTGACCGCGTCCGCCCCCGAGCCGGGAGATGATCTGCCGGACCGTCAGCTGTTCGCGCACCGCGAGATCGATGATCAGGTCGGAACGGCTCTGTGAGCCCTCCAGCTTCGGCCTGGCGAGGATGAAGTCCGGCAGGGGTTCGTCGAGTTGGAAGACCGACTGCTCGGTCTCGAACACGGCGGCCAGCTGGCGCAGCCCGTACTCCGGGACGCGCAGCTCGTCGAACTGCTTCGCCAGTGCCCGGGCTTCCTCCTCCGTGGAGCCGAGGTAAGGGACGATGCCCGGCAGGACGATCACCCCGTCCGGGTCGCGGCCCGCTGCCCTGGTCCGTGCCTTGATGTCGGCGTAGAAGGCGGCGGCGCGCTCGTACGTCGTGTGCGCGGTGAAGATCGCCTCGGCGTGGCGGGCCGCGAAGTCCTTGCCGTCCTCGGAGGAGCCGGCCTGGACGAGCAGCGGGTAACCCTGTGGCGGGCGCTCGACGTTGAGCGGGCCGGCCACCTTGAAGTGCCTGCCCTCATGGTCGAGGCGGTGCAGCCGTGCGGGGTCGGCGTAGCGTCCCGCGGTCTTGTCCGCTACGACGGCCTCGGACTCCCAGCTGTCCCACAGCGCCTTGGCGACCTTCAGGAACTCGTCGGCGCGGGCGTAGCGTTCGGCGTGGCCGGGGCGGTCCTCGAGGCCGAAGTTGGCGGCCTCGTCCGCCCCTGCGGAGGTGACGATGTTCCAGCCGGCGCGGCCACCGCTGACGTGGTCGACGGACGCGAGCCGGCGGGCGAGGTTGTACGGCTCGTTGTAGGTCGACGACACGGTCGCGATGAGGCCGATCCTGCTGGTCGCCTGGGACAGCGCGGTCAGCAGGGTCAGCGGCTCCAGCTGGCCGGGCGGCCGGAACTCGCCGGTGCCGATGAGGGCCGGGCCGTCCGCGAGGAACAGCGAGTCGAACTTGGCGCTCTCGGCCAGCTGCGCCAGCTCGATCCAGTGCCGCAGGTCGAAGTCGGCCCGGGGGTTGCTGTGCGGGAGCCGCCACGCCGCCTCGTGGTGACCCGCTTCCATGAGGAAGGCGTTGAGGTGGAGCCGACGCCGTCTCGTGCTCATGAGGTGACCTTCAGCTTGGAGCTGTCGTAGCCGGCCGGGAGGAGGTTGTCGGTGATCGACTCGACGTCGACCTTCTTGGTGATCTGGCCCGCTTCCAGGAAGGCGTCGGCGAGCTTCTGCTCCAGTTCGATGTCCGACTGCTCGACCGGAGTCACGCGGTTCGAGTAGGCGGCGAGGGACGCCTTGGCATCGGCCGGCGGGATGCCCTGCTCCTGCGAGAGCGCCCGGGCGTACTGGTCGGGGTGCTTGACCGCCCAGGCGAACTCTCGCGAGAGTCTCTTCAGGACGTCCGTGAGGGCCGCACGCTTGGTCTTGTCCTTCAGCGACTTGTCGCTTGCGACGTAGTAACTGCTCGTCTGGTCGATGGGCGGGAGCCCCTTCACCAGGATCCGCGCGCCGTTCTTGACCGCGATCGCCGACTGCGGGTTCCAGATCGCCCAGGCGTCCACCTTGCCGGTGTTGAACGCCGTCGCGCCGGCCGCCGGGTCGAGGAAGACCAGTTTCGCGTCCTTGGGGGTGAGGCCGACGCTCTTCAGCGCGTTCAGGGCCAGACCGTGGGCCGAACTGCCCTGCGGAACAGCGATCCTCTTGCCCTTGAGGTCGGCGGCCGTCTTCAGCTTCGAGCCCTTCGGCACGATGATGTTCTCCAGTGCCTGGTCGGGCGTGAGCGAGCGGTTGACGGCGACGATCTTGAAGCCGTACTCCTTCGCGGCGCCGGTGATCGGCGGTACGTCGCCGACGCTGCCGAGGTCGATGTCGCCCGACGCGGCGGCCTGCACGAGCGGCGGGCCGTAGGTGAAGCGGGCGAACCTGACCTTGTAGGGCGCGTTGTCGAACACGCCGGTGAGCTTCGCCAGGGCCTGGCTGCCGTCACCGCCGTTGTCGCCGATGGTGAAGGTGTACTTGCTCCACTCGGGGTGCTTGGCGTCGCTCGCGTCGGCGGCGTTGCTCAGCGGCCCGGCGGTGTCGGACTCCGATCCGCAGGCGACCAGGGTGCTCGCGAGGGCGAGCGAGCCGACGGCGCCGATGACTCTGGTGGTTCTGATCCGCATGAGTTGTCGTGCTTTCTGTGCTGGGTGAGGGTGTGGAGGGAGGTCAGTGCCGGCCGGCGAGGCCGAGGTCTTCCAGGAGCCGGGCGCGGAGTTCCTCGCGGGCGACGCTCGCTTCGCGGTCCGTGGCGGAGAGGCGCACCTCGTGCGAGGTGCCGATGCGGCCGTCGCTCATGACGACGATGCGGTCCGCCAGGGCGATCGCCTCGTCGACGTCGTGGGTGACGAGCAGCATGGCGGCGTGGTGCCTGGTCCGCAGTGCGCGTACGAGGTCGTGCATGCGCAGCCGTGTGATGGCGTCGAGGGCCGCGAACGGCTCGTCGAGCAGTACAAGTTGGGGTTCCGAGACCAGGGCCCGTGCGAGCGACACTCGCTGGGCCTCGCCGCCGGAGAGCTCCTTGGGCCAGGCCTTCTCACGGCCCGCAAGACCGACCTCGGCGAGTACGTCGCGGGCCCGCTGTTCCGCGTCGGGTCCGTGCAGGCCGAGTGTGACGTTGCGCAGGACCCGCTGCCAGGGCAGGAGCCGGTCGGCCTGGAAGACGATCGCACGCCGTGCCGGGACCTCCACGCGCCCTCCGTCGGGCCGGTCCAGTCCGGCGAGGAGCCGCAGCAGGGTGCTCTTGCCGCAGCCCGAAGGGCCGAGCAGGATCACCAACTCCTCGTCGGCGATGGTGAGATCGAGATGGTCGAGCACCACCCGGTCACCGAACCGACGGACCACCTGCTCGACGACGACCCCGGTCCGCCGACGGGGCTCCGTCGCGGCTGCGCTGCTCATGACGCCTCATAACCGGGTCGCCACCGCAGCAGCACCCGCTCGAGAACCCGGACGAACTGGTCGGCGAGCAGACCGAGGAGCGAGTAGATCACCAGCCCCACGAAGACCTGATTGGTCTGGAGATAGGTCTGCCCTTGAGTGATGAGGAAGCCGAGTCCCTTGTCGGCGTTGACCGTTTCGGCGGCGACGAGGCCCAGGACGCTGTACGCGAGGGAGAACCGGAGGCCGACCAGGAACCCCGGCAGGGCTCCGGGCACCAGCACGCGCGTCACCAGGCGCCAGGTGCCCGCGCCCGTCGTGCGTGCCATCTCGATCAGCCGCTGATCGACGCCCCGGATCGCGGCGAACAGGTTCAGATACATCGGCACGCCCGCTCCGAAGGTGATCAGCAGCACCTTCGTGAGCTCGTCGATGCCGAACCACACGATCATCAGCGGCAGCACCGCGAGGAGCGGGATCGTGTTGAGCACCTGCACAACGCCGTTGAACAGGTACTCACCGCTGCGCAACAGCCCGCCGAGCACCCCGGTGACGATGCCCACCGTCAGCCCGATCGCCAGACCGATGCCCGCCCGCTGCAGCGAGATGGCCAAGTCCGGTCCGAGGACGCCCTGTTGCCACAGATCGGCGGCGGACTTCACGATCGAGGTCGGCGCCGGGGCGTAGATCTTCGACACCACTCCGGCCCGGGCGAGGGTCTCCCAGGCGATCAGGATCACGACCGGAGTGGTGTAGATGCCCAGCGGCCAGCGCAGGCGTTCGCGGAGGGCGGTGAGGGGCGTCCTGCGGCGGGCGTTGCGCGGCAGGAACACCTCGCGTTCCCGCGCGCTCTTCGTGTCGGCGTCCGGGCCCTTGATGACGGCCGGCGCCGGGATCCGGACCTCGGTCATGCCGCCACCGCCAGAACGCCGGTGTAGTGCGAGGCGTCACCGACGAGTCGTTCGCTGCGGCGGCCGTCGACGCCGACCGGTACGTCTCCCGCGACGGTCACGCGGTTCAGGCGGCGCGGGTGGTCGTCGTAGTTGTCCACGGCATAGTGCTGGGTGATCCGGTTGTCGAAGATCAGCAGCTGGTTCGGGGACCAGGTCCAGCGCACGATGTTCTCCGGACGCGTCACGTACGACTGGAAGATGCGCAGCAGTTCCGCCGAGTCGCCGCTCGACAGGCCGACGATCCGCTTGGCGAACCCGCCGATGAACAGGCCACGTTCGCCCGTCAGGGGATGCACCCGTACGACCGGGTGCTCGGCCTCGTACGGCGTCGAGACGAAGATCCTGTCGTACTCCTGCCGCTGCGCCGTCGCGGCCGAAGGGCGGGCGTAGTCGTACTGGTTGGTGTGCACGACGCGCAGCGAGTCCGCGAGGGCGCGCAGCGGTTCGGGCAGGTCACGGTAGGCCGCGGCCGCGTTGGCGATGAGCGTCTCGCCGCCGTACGGCGTGGTCACGATGGACCTCAGCGTGGTGAGCTGCGGCGGGTTGACCACGAAGGTGACGTCCGTGTGCCACTCGTTGGCCTTGGACGTCTCGCTGTCGACGGCGAGCACGTTCGTCGTGCCGTCGGCGGCCGGCACGTTCGGATGGGCGGTGGTGAGGTCGCCGAACCACCCGGCGACGCGCTCCTGGCCTGCGTTGTCGAGGTGGACGTTGTGGAAAACGATCGCCTTGTGCTCGTTGAGGGCGTCACGGAGGGGCGTGACCGTCGAGGGAGTGGGCGGCGCGGTGAGGTCGATGCCTTCGACGACCGCGCCGATGCGGCCGGTGAGCTTGCGGATGGACACGGACACGGACATGAGGAGGTCCTTCTCGGGGGGCGTCGGCGCACCACCGGGTGCGGAGGGGTGGAGAGGGGGAGTGAGCGATCAGCTCGGCGCCGATCGGCCGGGGCTGCGGTACGCCGAGTTCGACGGCACGCTGCTTCGTCGGCCCGAGACCGGCCGACGGCGCGCCCGCCCGTTCTTCAACGACCGCTGCGGCCCGCTCGAAGCCTCCTCGCCCGTGCGCCCCGGTCCCGCAAGCACTTCTCCCCCGAACGGGGAGGGAGACATGAGGAGAAATCGGAGAAGGAGAGCTTCAGGAGGCCGATACGACGATCCTCTGGGGCAGCACCGCATGAGGGGCGGCTACGCACTGCCTCCGCCCGGCGCACACCGGCTGCTGCCGGGGACCACTTACCGGATCAGCGACAACAAAACGCGCTGGAGACGTGCGCCAGGTCGATGTGGCGGCGCCGGGTCAGGTCCACGCGCGGGTTCATGGAACGGGAGTTCAACAGACGTCCACCGCGTTGGTCAAGAACTTCCGGACAGATCTTGCATGGCGGACACGGAGTCCGTGCCAGCCTCTTCCTCGAACATCGGCGCGGGCAGCCCTACTTGCCCCTCGATCAGGAGCGAGCCCCCCCCCATGGCCACTCCCCTGCCGTCCGCCACCGGCAGCATGGGTCCGGGAGTCGCCGTACGGCTACCCCACGCTGCCGCGACGTCCGGTACGAGGCATGCCCGGTGGTCCTCGGTGCGGCCCCGCCCGGAGGGTCAGCGTGCGGCGAGGAGTCGTCCCGAGTTCTGCAGGACGTACCGTGCCACGTTCGTGCCGAGGATGATCCCTGCCTCGTCGGCCGACCTGGTGTGGATGCCGGAGAGGACCCGGGCATCGACGTTCTCGTCCGAGAGCTGTTTCCAGGTGGTGTATGTCCGGGTGACCCCCGGCGCGGTGGGGCTGGTCAGCTCGAACGGGGCGGTACGCGGCCCGGCGAGCGCCGACAGGACGGTCTCCGCGGCGCCCGAGTAGGTGTTGTGGCCGCTCGGGTAGTCCGGATGCGCCGGGGTGGTGTGCAGCGGCGTCCAGTGGGGGTCGGGGTCGATGGTGCCGGCGCGGATCGCGGTGACGGGACGCCAGCGTTCGTAGGCGTACTTGCTGTCGGAGGTGGCGATCTGCGTGTCCACCAGCGCGACGTGGAAGAGTGCGACCAGCCTCGCCTGCCCGGCGATTCCTTCGCTCGTCCGGGAGAGCGCCACGCGCAGCGGCTCCGTGTAGAGGGTGAGGGAGGAGCCGAGCCAGAAGGTGGCCGTCTCGGTCTGGCGGGCGCTGCGCACTGTACTGTCCGCGGCGCCGTACGTCCGCACCTCCGCGAGGTCGGCGGCGTAGCGCCGGGAGTCCAGGGCGGGCGGCGGGGCGAGCCGGAACTGGCGCTGCGTGCTGAGCGCGAACGGCTCGGCGAGGCGGTTGCCGTACTGGGTCGCCGGGGCGTAGCCGGGTGGCGTCGGCTGCCAGACGCCGGGCGCCGCGGGCTTCACGACGTAGGGCGCGTTGACCGACGCGGGGTCGAGGCCGTCCCCCTCCCTCGACTTGAGCACGAGGTCGGCCTGGTGCTCCCCTGCCGCGACGCCCCGCTCCTCAGCGGGGCCGTCGGGGATCGCGTCGAGGGTGTCCTTGAAGGTCGCGTCGAGCTGCTCCGTACGACTCGGGGCCAGCGTCACCAGCGCGCGGTGAACGGCCCCGGCGAGCGCCGCCTCCTGATAGGCGCCGCGCTCGACGCCCGGGGGCACGTTGCGGGCGGCCCGGGCCGCCGCGAGCCAACTGATGGCCCAGGTACGGCTGTTGCTGATCTGGGTCGGCGCCCCGGCCGTCGCAATGGTCTCGGCGGTTGCGTCGTACCAGGCGAGTGCCGTGGAAGTACGGCCGGCCGCCGAGGCCTGCGGAACCGCGACGGACGCGGTCAGCAGCGCCGCCGCGCCCAAGGCGACGAGGGCGGGACGGGTTCTGGTCGAACTCACGCGTTCTCCTTCAGTTTGTGTGAGGTGAGAGAGGTATGTGAGGCGCCGCCGGCCGGACGAGCGGCAGTCCGCAGTGATCGCGCAGCGGGTGCTCCGGCGTGTGGTGCGCAACGGGCGTCCAGTTCCGGAACGCCGGTGAGAACCCGGGGGCGCGCCACACCCGCGAGGCGGTGCGGCAGTTGTGGAAGTCAGCTACACACCGCGGTGGCTATGCGCATCAGATCAATGGCCCGCCGTTTGCGAAAGCGCTCGAAGATCCGCACGACCCCGAAGCTAACTCCACGTCAAACCTCGGTCAACCCGCACCATTTCGCGTGACGGACCTTGCAACGACACGTTCGTGCACGTGCCATGTTCCCGACACAACCCACCCTGGGTTGTGCGGCGGCGCGGCGCAGCAGTGACTGTGAGTGGAAGGCCACCTGGCCGCGGCCCGCGCGGCCACGGCGTGCGTACGGTCCTGGCTCGCCGAACCGCCGTTGCCGCTGCTGTCCCACGGCGGCCCCGTCCTGCCCGGCAAGGCCGACCACACCGTGTGCGACACGGAGGACTGCCAATGCCTCAATGCATGGCCCCGCGCCCGCACCACCCGGCGGTGGCATCCGCGGGTCCCACCCCGGCCGGGCTCAGGATCGGCCGGGGCGGGGGCTCAGAGGATGGGGGACTTGCCGGGGAGGAGGGCCGTGCGGAGGGCGGAGTGCAGGCGGGGCGTGTTCGTCCACTCACGGTCGCGTGACGGAGGGATCTGCCAGCACAGACCCGGGCTCAGCACGCGGTGGAGCGGCGGGATCACCACGTGGCTGCCCCGGCCGAGGACACGCACCTGCGGGACGTTCCAGTCGGCTGCGGAGCCGGGAGGAATCAGCCAGTACAGCCGCCCGCCGAAGCCGTCCCTGATCACGGCTCCCGTCTCGTCGCCGAGGTGCCGGAGTACGTCGATCCCGAGGCCGAGCGGCACGCGTACGGCGTCCCACCAGCCACCCGCGGCCACGGTCCGCACCTCGACACTGCCCGGTTGCATCCACCACGTGGGCCTGCCGACTGTCATCACCCTCACCGGCTTTCCGATCCGACACCCCGACCGTAGGGCGGGAACGCACCGCCGACTTGCCTCCGGGCGCAGAGAAGTTGTCCCCGTGCGCAGCGCGCGCCGACCACTCTGGCCCGCACACGCTACGTCCAAGTAGCTTTACGGGTCGTATTTGTGTGCGAGCTCCAGGGAGACTTCCATGGGACACCCCCGCCCCTTAGTGATCGACCCGACCGGCCGCGACATCCACGGCGAGGCCACCCGGATCCGCGAGCGCGGACCGGTGACCCCCGTCGAACTGCCCGACGGTGTCCAGGCCTGGGCCGTCAGCAGTCCCGAGCTCCTCAAGCGCCTGCTCACCGACCCACGCGTCTCCAAGGACCCGCGCCGGCACTGGCCCCGGTGGATCAACGGTGAGATCTCCCCGGAATGGCCGCTGTTCACCTGGGTGGCGGTGCAGAACATGTTCACCGCCTACGGAGGTGAGCACAAACGGCTGCGTGCCCTGGTCTCCAAGGCGTTCACCGCACGCCGCACCGCGGCGCTCCGGCCCCGTATCGAGGAGATCGCCGCGACCCTGCTGGACGGCATCGAGGAGGCCGGGCAGCAGGGTCAAGTCGTCGATCTGCGCGAGGAGTTCTGCTATCCCCTGCCGATCCGGGTGATCAGCGAACTCCTCGGCCTGCCCGAGGAGCAAGGGGCGGAGCTACGGGCCGTCGTGGACGGCGTCTTCCACACCTCCGCCACCCCGGAGGAAGTCACCGACAACTACGCGCGGTTCTACGCGGCGCTCGGCGAACTCGTCGCCCTCAAGCGGCGGTCGCCGGGCGACGACCTGACCTCGGCGCTCATCGCGGCCCGCGACGACGGCGACAACCGGCTGAGCGAGCAGGAACTGCTCGACACCCTGGTGCTCATGATCAGCGCCGGCCATGAGACCACGGTCAACCTGATCGACAACGCCATCCACCTCCTGCTGACCCACCCGGACCAGCTCGCCCACGTCCGCTCCGGCCGCGTCCCCTGGGAGGACGTGGTCGAGGAGGCTCTGCGCGTGGAGGCGCCCGTCGCCAGCCTGCCGCTGCGGTACGCCGTCGAGGACCTCAAGATGAGCGAGTTCGGCGGCCCGGACGGCGTGATGATCGGCAAGGGCGACGCCATCCTCGCCGCGTACGCGGCCGCCGGCCGTCACCCCGGGAAGTACGGCGAGGACGCCGACCGCTTCGACGTCACCCGCGTCGACAAGGAGCACCTGGCCTTCGGCCACGGCGTGCACTTCTGCCTGGGTGCTCCGCTGGGGCGGCTCGAGGCCCACATCGCGCTGCGGGCGCTCTTCGACCGCTTCCCCGGACTCCGACTCGCCGTGTCCCAGGGCGAGTTGGAGCCGGTCGACTCCTTCATCTCCAACGGCCATCGCTCGATTCCGGTACGCCTGTCCTGATCACTCGCCGCGCCACCACGCCAGCAGCCGCGCGGCCCATCCGCGCCGCACGCGGCCGGCCTCGGGTACGTCGGACGGCTGGGGCGTCGGCGCGGACCGCTCGACGGGCGGCTCGTCACCGGCGCCGGCCGGGGTGACGGTGGCCGGCGGGAACGTCACCGGCAGCGCGGCCAGCGCACGGTGGAAGGGGCCCGGCCGCCAGGCCAATTCCTCCACCGGTACGGCCAGTTCGACGTCGGGAAGCCGGTCGAGCAGCTTCTCGACGGCGACCGCCGCGATGAGTCGGGCCGGACCCTGCGCCGGGCAGTTGTGCGGGCCCGCGCTCCACGCCAAGTGGGCGCGGTTGCCCGCACGCTGATCCACCGTCAGGGACGGGTCGGTGTTCGCCGCGGCGAGACTGACCACCAGCGGATGCCCCGCGCGCAGCACCACGCCTTCGTACACGACGTCGTGGATCGGGTAGTGCACGGCGTAGTTGGCCATGGGCGGGTCGGTCCACAGCACCTCGTCGAGGGCGTCCTCCACCGGCAGACTGCCGCCCGAGAGGCTGCCCGCGAACCGGTCGTCGGACAGCAGCAGCCGCAGGCTGTTGGCGATCAGGTTCTGCTGCGGCTCGGTGCCCGCGCCCATCAGCAGGACGAGGGTGTGCACCATCTCCTCGTCGGTGAGCCCGGCGGGATGGTCCATGAGCCAGGACGTCACATCCGGTCCGGGCTGCCGGCGCTTCAGCGTGACGAGGTCGAGCAGCGTCGTCGCGAGCAGTTCGTTCGCCTTCTCGGCGTCCACTCCGTCGAAGATCCCGGACATCCCCTGCACCAGCCGCTCTCCGTAGTCGGCCGGGCAGCCGAACAGGCGGTTGAACACCAGCAGGGGAAGCACCTGGGCGTACTCGCCGAGCAGATCGGCCTTCCCGGCCGGGGCGATGCGGTCGATGAGCGTGTCCGCGCTCGCCTCGACATAACCGCGCAGGGTGGCGGGTTCCACCCGGGCCAGGCTGTCCGTGATCGCGCCGCGCAGCCTGCGGTGCTCCGCGCCGTCTGCCCACAGCGCGTTCGGCCGGTACATCATCATCGGCACGACGGGGCTGTCCAGGGGGACGGTGCCGTCCGCCAGGTCCTTCCAGCGGCGGGGGTCCTTGGAGAACGTCTCGGTGCTGCGCAGCACGTGCAGGGCGGCGTCGTATCCGACGACGAGCGAGGCCCGCACGCCGGGCGCCAGCTCCACCGGCGCGATCGGGCCGGCGCCGCGCAGCCGCCGGTAGACGGCTGCCGGATCGGCGGCGAACTCGGGGCCGTACAGGGACTCATGGGCGGGGCAGCCCGGCGGCGGGGAGGGCGGTACGGGGGATGCGGAGGTCACGCGTGCTCCAGGTGGCCATTGGGGGTCCCGCCGCTCGGGCGAGGCCGAGAGCGGGAGAGGGTCAGGAGGTACTCGACGAGATGGATCAGGGCCCGCGTGGACGAGACCCGGTCGCGGGCATCGCAGCGCACGAGGGGCGTTTCGGGCAGCAGGTCCAGGGCCTCGCGCACCTCGTCGAGCTCGTACGCGGGAGCGTCGTGGAACTGGTTGAGGGCGACGGCGTACGGCAGCCCGTGCTCCTCCAGTACGCCCATGACCTCGAACGACTGGCTGAGGCGACGGGTGTCGGCGAGGACGAGCGCGCCGAGCGCGCCCTGGGTCATGTCCTGCCACAGCCGGGTGAAGCGCTGCTGGCCCGGGGTGCCGAAGAGGTAGAGCACCAGGCGGTCGTTGAGGGTGAGCCGGCCGAAGTCGAGGGCGACCGTGGTGGTCGTCTTGTCCCGCATGCCGGCCAGGTCGTCGACGAGGGCGCCGGCCTCGGTCATGACCTCCTCGGTGCGCAGGGGCCGGATCTCGGAGAGCGTGCCGACGAACGTGGTCTTGCCGACCGCGAAGTGGCCCACGATCAGCAGCTTGACCGCCGTCTGCACACTGGGCCGCAGGTAGACGTCGTCAGAGGCGGGCGCGGAGTCCATCGAGCACCTCCTGGAGGATTCGGGCGTCGGTCGGCCGGGCGGCGGGAATCGGCGCGCGGGTGACGATGTGGCCGCTGTCCATGAGGTCGGCGATCAGCACTTTGGCCACACTTACCGGCAGCGACAGATGGCCGGCCACCTCGGCGACGGACAGGGCTCCGGGCCGGCACAGCTCCATGAGCCTGCGCTTTTCCGGGTTGAGACCGGTCAGCGGCAGATCGCCGGTCGCGATCAGCAGGGTGACCAGGTCCAGGGTGTTGCGGGTGGGGTGGGCGCGGCCGTCCGTGACGACGTACGACCGCACGAGCCGGTCTGTGGGGCGGCGCCGGGGGGTCATGCCGGGCTGCCGGTGTCCTGCCGGGCGGGGCTGGTCAGCTCCTTGCCGAGCCGGTCGACGAGTTTGTGCATGCGGTAGGTGACCGCCTCCATGTCGACGTCCTCGCCGGTGGAGACCGCGAGGTAGGCACCCTCGCCTGCGGCGACCAGGAAGACGTAGCCGTGCGCGAACTCGATCAGGGTCTGCCGCCACGGGGTGTGCGGGCTGCCGCAGAACTCGGCCGTGCTGCGGCTGATCGACTGGACGCCGGACAGGCCCGCGGCCAGCCGTTCGGCGTCGTCCCGGTCGATGTCCTTGGAGTAGGCGCGGAGCATGCCGTCGGCGGAGAGCAGGATCGCGTGACGCGCCTGCGGAACCTTCAGCACCTCGTCCAGCATCCAGCCCAACTCGTTGTTGGTGGGCCCGGTCATTCGTGGGTGTTCCCTTCGTCGTCGTGGAGCGTGTGCCGGGCGGCCCTGCCGGAGCGGGTGCCGCGTGCGAAGGCGCCCATGCGCCGGGCGTTTTCCTCGGCCGAGCGGCCGCCGACCTCGTCGGCCGGTACGGGCTCCGCGGCCGGTTGCCGTGCGGAGCGGCGACGGCGCCTGGGCAGGCCCCCTGGCGTGGCCGCCTCTGCGGGTTCGGGTTCGGGAGCGAGATCTGGGGTGGGGGCGGGGGCGGCCGGATCGGCGGTGAGGGTGGTGCCGGGCGAGGGCGCTTGCGCAGGAGTGTGCGCGGGTGCGGGGGCGTTCTTGGGCGCGGGCGGTTCGGCGGGCGGCGCGGGCGCCTGGACGGCGTCCAGGTGCGTGAGCAGGGCGGTCGGCAGGAACACCACGGCGCGTACACCGCCGTACGGAGAGAGCGTGTCCACGGACACGCTGAACCCGTAGCGCTGGGTGAGCGCCCCGATGACGGCGAAGCCGAAGCGGGGCGGGTCGCCGAGTCGGGTGATGTCCACCGCGTGTGCGCCGGCGAGCAGTTCGGCAGCGTGCTCGGCCGCCCGGCCGTCCATGCCGACCCCGGCGTCGTCGATCACCACGCAGGCGCCGTTGTGCACCGTCTGGACGGTGACCTCGACCATCGTGCCCGGCTGCGAGTGACGTGCCGCGTTGTCGAGGAGTTCGGCGACCGCGAGCACCACCGGTTCGACCGCCCGGCTCCGCACGGCGATGTCGACCTCGCCGTGGATGCGGATGCGCCGGTAGTCGCGGATGCGGGAGGTGGCGCCGCGTACGACCTCGACGAGCGCGGAGGTGGCGCGCTGGCGGCCCGGCCACGAGCCGCACAGCACGGCGATGGCCTGGGCACGGCGGCCGAACTGGGCGTTGGTGTGGTCGATTTCGAGCAGGTCGCGCAGCACGCCGGGGTTGTCGTGCCGGTCCTGCATCTCGGCGATGGACACCTGCTGTTCGTTGGCCAGGGCCTGGATGGAGCGCATCGACGCCTTCAGGGCGGCCTTCGCCGACTGGTCGGCACGCGACCGGGCGTGCTCGACCGCGCCCGCGAATCGCTCCACGACAGTGTCGAGGCATTTCGCGAACTCCGTGTCGGCGAGCCGGTCGTCCAGCAGACCGACGGCCGGGGCCTGCTGGTGGGTCGCGTCCTCCAGGGCCGGCAGCCGGGCCGAGACGAGGTGCCGGAGTTCCTCGTCCCGTGCCCGCAGGCCGTCCCTCAGCTCGGCGTTCCGTCTGCGCTGCCGTGCGGTGATGCCGCGTTCGCGCACCAGCAGCACGGCGACGGCGAACAGGCCCACGGCCAGGAACCAGAACACCGCCTCCGGTATCTGTTCCGTCATCAAGTCCTCACAGCAAGTGGCGGTCGACGAGCGCACGACGGTAGTGGCGCGTCCGCATGCGCACTTGTCCGTGCGCGCACAGAAGTTGCCGTGGGACGCACGCGCGTGCGTCGGACCGGCCGATCCCGGCGGGCTTGCCACCTGGCATAGGCCAATGAGGCGGGGACGAGTTCCGGAAACCGATTGCTGATCCCTAGTCTGCGCCGAGTGACAGCCCTCGAACACCGGAGCGTTCCGGGCTGCTCTCAAGGCCGTCGGGACACGTCGCAGCGAAGGGGATACGTTGCCCACGGGAAGCTATGTCGTGGAGACGACGAGGACCGCCGAGGTCGAGGCACGCGAGCGGACCGATCTGTGGAGTGAGCGCGTCGGGGCGTACCAGACCCGGATGGACTACCGGTACGCCCGCGCCGAGGTCTTCCGCGGCGAGATGATCCGGCAGCGCAGCGACACCTACCAGGTCGTCACGTGGCACAGCGACCAGATCGAGTACGTCCGCACACCGAGCCTGATCCGCCAGATGCCGGACCCCGACTACCGGCTGCTCTTCCCGCTCTCCGGCGAACTGCAGCTGCGGCAGGACGACCAGGAGGTGCGGCTGACGCCGGGCACGGGCAGCTTGCTCACACTCGGTGCGCCCTTCGAGATCCTGCACGGCGCGTCCCTGCGCGGCGTCATCATGTCGATCCCGGCCCAGGCGATCGACGGCCCGCTGAACCGGAAGGCACCGCTGGCCACCGGGCTCGATCTGACCAAGGGGCTGGGCCGCGTGCTGCACTCCGTGGTGCGCAGCCTGAACGAGGAGCGCGACCACCTCAACACCCCGCAGTTCGACGCCGTCTGCGACCGTGTCGTCGAACTCCTCTGCATGCTCGTCTGCGGCGACGACCGTCCGGACGCGCCGGGGCATCTGACCGAGGTCGAGGCGGTGGTCCGCCGCTACGTGCGCGATCACGCGGCCGACCCCGACCTGTCCGGCAACTCCATGGCCCGCGCCCTCGGCTGGTCCCTGCGCCAGATCCAGCTCGCGCTCCAGCACGCGGGCACCACGCCCCGCGACCTGATCCGCGAGGAGCGCCTGCGGCTGGTCCGCGAGCGTCTCCTGTGCGCCGACTGCGAGCACATGACGATCACGGACCTGGCGTACGCCTCCGGCTTCTCCTCCGGGAGCGCCCTCAGCACGGCCTTCCGCCGCCGCTTCGGGGTGAGCCCGCGCGAGATGCGTCATAAGGCCCGCTGATGCGGCACCCACTCTGACCCGATCGGCCCGACGCCGACCCGCGGCTTCCTCGACGAGACCGGCCCAGCCGTCTGGGTGACGGCAGCGCCGGGATGCGCGCCGTCCTGCCCGCCGTCGCCTGGGCCGTCCTCGCTAGGTCGCAAAAATCTTGCCCGCAGATATGGACGTCGCGTTCATTAAGCGCTTATATGTACGTAGCGTTCATTTGTAGGGTCGATAGGAGAACCCCATGAGCACCCCCATCACCGACCGCGTCGCGCTGGTCACCGGCGGCTCGGGCGGCATCGGCCGCGTCGTGGCCGAGCGGCTCGCCCAGGACGGTCTCGCGGTCGCCGTGCAGTACGCGGGAAACAAGGCCAGGGCCGAGGAAACCGTGTCCGCGATCACCGCGGCCGGCGGCAGGGCCCTCGCGGTGGGCGGCGATGTCGCTGACGAGACCGCGATGAGCGCGGCGTTCGACGCGGTCGAGTCGGCCTTCGGCGGCGTCGACGTGGTCGTGAACACCGCCGGCATCATGATCCTGGCGCCGATCGCGACGTTCGACCTCGCCGATCTGGATCGGATGCACCGCACGAACATCCGCGGCACCTTCGTGGTGTCCCAGCAGGCGGCGCGCAATGTCCGCCCGGGTGGCGCGATCGTCAACTTCTCGACCTCGGTGGTCCGCACCCAGCTGCCGGCCTACGGCGCCTACGTCGCCAGCAAGGCCGCGGTCGAGGGCCTCACCCTCACCCTGGCCCGTGAGCTGCGCGGCCGGGACATCACCGTCAACGCCGTTGCGCCCGGCCCCACCGCCACACCGCTGTTCCTGGACGGCAAGGACGATGCCACCATCGCGAACTTCGCCAAGGCGACCCCGCTGGAGCGGCTGGGCCGGCCCGAGGACATCGCCGAGGTCGTCTCATTCCTCGCCGGCCCCGCACGCTGGGTCAACGGACAGATCATCTACGCCAATGGCGGCCTCGCCTGACCCCTGCCGCACACGGAGCTCCCGCCCCCCGCTCTCACTGCCGAAAGGAACCACGTCCATGTCCACCACCGGCACTGTCGTCGTCATCACCGGCGCCTCCAGCGGTTTCGGGGCCCTCACGGCCCGCGCGCTGGCCGACGCCGGCCACACGGTCTACGCCGGCATGCGCCAGACCACCGGCCGCAACGCGCCTCAGGTCCAGGCCGCCGCCGACTACGCCGACGAGCACGACGTCGACCTGCGCTCCATCGAGCTCGACGTGAATTCTCAAGACTCGGTCGACACCGCCATCGCACGGATCGAGGCCGAGCACGGCCATATCGACGTGCTGATCCACAACGCCGGGCACATGGTGACCGGGCCGGCCGAGGCGTTCACCCCCGACCAGCTCGCCGAGCTCTACAACGTGAACGTGCTGTCCACCCAGCGCGTCAACCGCGCCGCACTGCCGGGCATGCGGCGACGCGGACAAGGACTGGTGCTCTGGGTGTCCAGCACCAGCGTCAAGGGCGGCACCCCGCCGTACCTCGCCCCCTACTTCGCCGCCAAGGCCGGCATGGACTCCCTCGCGGTGTCCTACGCCGGCGAACTCGCCCGCTGGGGCGTGGAGACCTCGATCATCGTCCCCGGCTCGTTCACCAGCGGCACCAACCACTTCGCCCACTCCGGCCGCCCCGACGACACCGCCGTCGAGGCCGAGTACGAGACCAGGTACGCCGGCCTGATGGACCAGGTGGCGAACAAACTCGCCGCTCTCGCCCCCGAGGGCGCGACCGCGTCACTTGTCTCGGACGAGATCGCCCGTATCGTCGCCCTGCCCGCCGGGCAGCGCCCCTACCGCGTTCACATCGACCCCGCCGACGACGGATCCGAGGAGGTCTCCGAGATTGCGGACCGCATCCGCCGTGAATTCCTCACCCGCATCGACCTCGCCGACCTTCTCACCGTCCAGCGCTGAAACCCCGGGCCCGGGACGGGGCAGGGACGTCAGCCCTCCCGTCCCGGCTCCCCTCACCACCGAGGCGATCACCATGACCACCATCGAAACCCCGGCCGCCATACAGACGTTCATCGAGGCGACCAACCGCGGCGACGCCGAGGCCTTCGCCGCCGCGTTCACCCATGACGCCGTCCTCGACGACTGGGGCCGCGCGTACCACGGCCGCGACGGCGTGCGCGCCTGGGACCGCACCGACAACATCGGCGTCCAGGCGCACTTCGAGCTGGACGCGATCGAGCCCGGCCCGTCCTCCGACACCTATGTCGCGACGCTGACGGTCACCGGCAACGGCCACAACGGCACCGGACCCATGACATTCCGTCTGCGCGACGGGCTGATCGCGGGCCTGCGGATCACCCCGTGACACCGGCCGCGATACTGCCGACCGACTCGACCGCGGGCAGCGGCAGCCCGGAAACTGACACGACCCCCGGCAACCGAGCAGGAGCGCACGTGGCGAACAAGGTGAACGGCCCCGCCGCCAAGGAAGGCAACGGCCGCGGACGAGGGCGTCGGCCGGCGGACGAGGTCCGAGCAGACGTCCTGCGCACCGTCGGCGACCTGCTGCTCACCGAAGGCATCGCCGACCTCACCTTCGAACGCATCGCCAGGGCCTCGGGCGTCAGCAAGACCACGCTCTACAAATGGTGGCCCTCCAAAGGAGCGCTCGCCCTGGACGGCTACTTCCACGCCGTCCAGGAAACCCTCGCCTTCCCCGACACCGGAGACATCCGCGCCGACCTCCTCACCCAGCTTCGCGCCTTCGCCCACGTCATGACCGAGACCCCGGGCGGGCGAGTGCTGACCGAGCTGATCGGCGAGTCGCAGACCGACGAGGACCTGGCCACCGCTTACCGGAAGCTGTACTCGTCGCACCGGCGCCGGCTGGCGGCGGAGCGCCTCGGCCGGGCTCAGGAACTCGGCCAGATCCGCGCCGGCATCGACGTACAAGTCCTCGTCGACCAGCTCTGGGGCGCCGTCTACCACCGACTGCTCATCCCCGACGAACCTGTCACCGACGACTTCATCGTCGCGCTCGTCACCAACCTCCTCGACGGGATCCGCCCGAGGTAGTGCGGTCGTGACCGCGATGAACGCGCTGCCGGACCGGGCGCCCACCAGCACGCAACGCCGGGGTACCAGCTCCGCGTTCGCCGGCCGTCAGGCTTCGAAGCGCTGCCGGGCGGACTCGATGTGCCGGAAGTACCGGTAGGTCCACTCGCACATTCCGTCGACGGTCGCCCGCAGTCCGTGGCCCGCTTCGGTCAGCGTGTACTCGACGCGGGGCGGGACGGTGGGGTGGACGGTCCGCTCGGCCAGGCCGTTGCGCTCCAGCATGCGCAGGTTCTGGGTGAGCATCTTGTGGCTGATGCCCTCGACCCGGCTGCGCAGCTCGCTGAAGCGCAGGGTGCCCTCCCCCAGGGCTTCGATGATCAACAGCGCCCATTTGTTGGCGACGTCGGAGAAGATCTCCCGCGCCAGGGAGTCGGCGCGCCGCAGGTCGGCGTCCTCGGCCGAGCCGCTGAACTGCTTGGTCACCATCAGGTTCCCCAGTCACTGAAAAGTGCGTTCTTCCATGTCAACGCACACTCTCCTACGGTTCCTGAGTAACTACAAGAGACCGCGGGGCGGTTTGACGAACAGGGCTCCCTGGAGCCCGCACAAGGAGGCGGACAGCATGGCCATCACTCTGAAGAACCCCGAGGGACTGCCGAAGATCGATGTCTACCGGCAGGTGGCGATCGCCTCCGGTTCGAAGCTGGTCTTCATCGCCGGGCAGGTCGCCTGGGACGCGGAAGGGGTCACGGTCGGCGAGGGCGACCTCGCGGCGCAGGTCGAGCAGTGCTACCTCAACATCGCCACCGCGCTGACCGAGGCCGGCGGTTCCTTCGACGACGTAGCGAAACTGACCTTCTACGTCGTCGACTGGACTGCCGACAAGATGCCCCCGCTCCTGGAGGGACTCTCCCGGGCGGCCGCGAAGCTGGGGATGACTCCGGTGCCGCCGGCCACGCTGATCGGCGTCGCGGCGCTGGACATCCCCGAGCATCTGGTCGAGATCGAAGCCACCGCGGTCCTCGACTGAACAGGTGCCACCGGGCACCGAAGCAGTGGCACAGGGTTCATGCGGGGGCGATGAGTTTGGGCGGCGGGTCGGGTCTGCCCTGCATGACTCGAATCATCGCTGACATCTCGGTCTCTCTCGACGGCTACGTCACCGGGCCCGACCCCGGCCCGGACAACGGTCTGGGCACCGGCGGCGAGGCCCTGCACACGTGGGCGTTCTCCGACGACCCCGACGACCGCCGGGTCCTGCGCGAGGCGACCGCCCGTTCGGGCGCCGTCGTCCTGGGCCGCCGCCTCTTCGACGTTGTCGACGGGCCGAAAGGCTGGGACGACAAGACCGGCTACGGCGCCGGCGAGGTCGGCGAGCCCGCGTTCGTCGTCGTGACGAGCTCGCCGCCGGAGTCGGTGCGGACAACCAACCTCGACTGGACGTTCGTGACGACCGGTCTGCCCGACGCCGTCACCGCCGCACGCGAGCGAGCCGAGGCGGCGTCGTCGGACAGCGGCAAGGATCTCGACGTCATCCTCATGGGCGGCGGCGCCACGATCGGCTCGGCGCTGGAGGCCGGGCTGGTCGACGCGCTGACGCTGCACTTGGCGCCCGTCGTGCTGGGCGCCGGGACGCCACTGTTCACCGGCGGAGCGCCGCGCACGCTGGTGCAGCGGAGCGTGATCCCGACATCGACCGCGACGCACCTGACCTACGACGTCCTCCGGTGATCCGATGACGACTGTCAACGCCAATGAGATCGCCTTGGGCATCGAGTCGTTCGGTGACGACGACGCGCCACTCGTCCTGCTCGCGGGCGGGACGACGATGCTCTCCTGGCCCGACGCACTGTGCGAGCGCCTCGCCGCCGGCGGGCGCCGTGTGGTGCGCTACGACCTGCGCGACAGCGGGGAGTCGACGACGACGGATCCGGAGGCGCCCGCCTACACCCTGCGCGACCTCGCCGCCGACGCGGCGGCCCTTGCTGACGCGCTCGGCGGGGGGCCGGCGCACCTCGCGGGGATCGGCGTCGGCGGGATGGTCGCCCAGGTGGCCGTGCTCGACCATCCGGGCGCGTTCTCGGCGCTCACCCTGGTCGGCACCCGCGCGGTTGCCCCTGGCCTGCCCGACGAGGACCTACCCGACCATGACCCGGCGACGATGAGCCGGCTGTTCGCGCGTCCGATGCCCGACTGGGCCGACCGCGAGGCGGTTGCGGAGTTCGCCGCCGCCGGCGCGGAGATCCTCGGCGACGACCCCGTCGCCGCGCGCGCAACCGCCGCGCGCATCTGGGACCGCACGCCCGGCACCGCACCCCCGGTCCAGATGGCCAACCAGCTGGGCATGGTGTTCTCCAGGCTCGACTGCACACCCCGCTGGCGCGAGCGCCTGCCGGAGATCGAGGTCCCCACGCTCGTCGTCCACGGCCGCCGCAACCGGTTCTTCCCCGTCGGCAACGGCGAGGCGATCGCGCGCGAGATCCCCGGGGCACTGCTGCTCGTCCTCGAGGAGGCCGCCACTGCGATCCCCGATGCGGCGGTCAACGAGGTCACCGAGGCGATGCTCACGCTCGGATAGACGGCGGCGGGCGCCGGGCTGGTCCGGCCTCCACGCAGCAGTGGACGTCGGAGGCCGGCGGCGGTGAACGGCGCGCCGTCGGCCGAACGGCACCGGGGGCGTCGGCGTCGCCGACCTTCGAGCTCCCGGAAGCGCTGACGGCCTCGGCGCGGCATGCCGATCCGAATTCTCAGCCCTCTACGCCGACGGCTCACCGTTGCTGCGCGCTGAGCACCTCAGCGCGAGGGCCGCGATGTCGTCGTCGAGCCTTCCACCGCTGTGCTGGAGCAGATCCCGGTGCAGCTGGTCGAGCAGCTCGCGGGGCTGCTCCAGGCCCTGCCGCCGCATCCACTCCGGCAGCGGGAAGAACTGTCCGGTGTGGTCCCGGGTCTCCGATACGCCGTCCGTGTAGAGCAGCAACTGGTCACCCGGGGCGAAGGCGACGCTGTCGACCCAGTAGCGGTCACCGATGAGCGCTGCGAGGTTGAGGGGCGGGGAGGGGAGGGCGGGCTCCAGGACCCGGACCTTCCCGCCGTGCGCGATCAGCGGCGGGGGATGCCCGCAGTTGAGAAGTCGTACGTGGCCGCCGCCGTGCGGGATCTCGGCGAGGAGAGCGGTGGCGAAGTGCTCGGGCTGGTCGTGGGCGGGAAAGGCGGCACTGTGGCGCGTGACGGTGGTCTCCAGGCGGTGGATGATGCCCTGCAGGTCGGGCTCGTCGTACGCGGCCTCCCTGAAGCATCCGATCACCGCCGAGGCCGCCCCCACTGCCGACAGGCCCTTGCCCCGTACGTCGCCTATGAGCAGCCGGACCCCGTACGGGGTACCGATCGCCTCATAGAAGTCGCCGCCGATCCGGGCCTGCTCCTGGGCCGCCAGATACAGCGACTCGATCTCCACGTCCTCGATGCGGCGCGGCAGGGGACGCAGCAGCACCTGCTGGGCCGCGTCGGCGACGAGCCGGACCTGGAAGAGTATCTCCTCTCGCTGAAGCCGGACATGACTCCCGTACGCGGCCGCCAAGGTGACCGCGACGATCGCGGCTGCCGTGTACTGCGTCCCCAGATCGGTGTAGAAGAAGCTGAGGACGATCATGATCAGCATGCAGCACGTCCCCAGAAGGATCGTGGGGAGCACGGGCCACATCGCGGCGGCAAGGGCGGGCGCCGCGGGCAGAAGGCGACTGACGGCGATCTCCCTGGGTGTGGAGAACGCCAGGCCGGCGATGAGGACGGTCAGGACCACGGGTGACAGCCGGACAGCTTCCCATCGGCCGCTGTAGGCGGGGCGACGGCGCCACAGCCGTGCAGACATGATCACAAAATGCATCATATCGGCCTAAACGGACATCGAGCGCGGAGAGATCATGCGCCGCACGCGAGAATCCACGGCGGACGACCCGCCCGGAGCAGTCGAGGCCATGCAACGCACGCTGCACAGACGCCCGAGGTCAGCCGAGCAAGGATCGGACGGGCCCTGGCCACTCGGGATCACCGGTGTTAAAAAGGTCGCATGGCGAACCGTTTCGCCCGTTTTCGACACCTATCGGTCAAGCGTCTGATCAGCAAGAGCACGCGGAGCGTAGCCGGGCAGGTGTTGGTTTTCCAGGTGGCTCTGGTAGTGCTGCTCGTGACCTGCGGCGTCTTCGCTCTCGTCCTGCAGTCGGAGCGGGACACCAGCGCCGAGGCCAGGCGCCGCTCCACGGCCGTGGCACAGACCTTCGCGCACTCACCAGGCGTCCTGGCGGCCTTGGAGACCCCGGATCCGAGCAAGATTCTCCAGCCGCTCACCGAGGCGGCACGCCGGGCCGCCGACGTCGACTTCATCGTGGTCATGGACACCGAGGGCATCCGGTACACGCACCCCTTGCCGGACCGGATCGGAAAGCGGTTCGTGGGCGAGATCGAGCCGTCGCTGGCAGGGAGGGTCTACACGGAGAGCGTCAACGGCCCGCTCGGTCGCGAGGTGCAGGCCACGGTCCCCATCAAGAACACCGATGGCACAGTGGTGGCCCTCGTCTCGGCCGGGATGAAGGTCAAGAGCGTCGAAAGTCAGTTGGCCAGGCAACTACCGATCATCCTGGGCGCCGGGGCCGGAGCGCTCGTGCTGTCCACCGGCGTGACGGCGCTGGTGGGCCGTCGGCTGCGGCGCCAGACACACAGCCTGGCCCCGGACGAGATGACCCTGATGTACGAGCACCACGACACGGTGCTCCACTCCGTTCGGGAAGGGGTGCTGATCGTGGCCGCCGACGGGCGGCTGATGCTGGCGAACGACGAGGCCAGACGACTGCTGGAGCTGCCCCCGGGCGTCGAGGGACGGCTCGTCTCGGACCTGCCGGGCCTCGATCCGGAGACGAAGGCGCTGCTCACCTCCGGGCGCGAGGCCACCGACGAGGTGCACCTCGCCGGAGAGCGGCTGCTCGCCGTCAACCAGCGGCCCACGGGTGGCAAGGGCGGCCCCCGGGGAACGGTGGTGACGTTGCGCGACTCCACCGAGCTGCAGGCGGTGACCGGCAGGGCGGAGGTGGCACGGGAGCGGCTCAGGCTGCTGTACGACGCCGGACTCGGCATCGGTACCACCCTGGACGTCCTGCGCACCGCCGACGAGTTGGCTCGCGTCCCCATTCCCCGCTTCGCCGACTTCGTCACCGTGGACCTGGCCGACGCCGTCCTGCACGGCGAGGAGCCGGCCCCCACGGCGACGGACATGCGACGCGCGGCCGTGAGCGGCATCCGTGACGACCATCCGCTCTCCGAACTGGGCCGGCTTTTCGACTACCTTCCCTCCACGCCCCAGGCGCGCGGCTACGGCAGCGGCCGCTCCCAGCTGGTGAGCGATCTGCCGACCGCCATGGACTGGCGCGTGCAGGACCCGGAGCGCGCCAAGGCGATCATCGACTACGGCATCCATTCCCTCATCACCGCCCCCATCCAGGCCCGTGGCGTCGTGCTGGGCATGGCCAACTTCTGGCGCGCGCAAGACCATGAGCGCTTCGACGAGGAGGACGTGTCGCTGGCGGAGGAGCTGGTGGCCCGTGCCGCGATCAGCATCGACAATGCCCGCCGCTACACCCGCGAGCACACCCTGGCGGTCACCCTCCAGCGCAGCCTGCTGCCACAGGGCGTGCCCGAGCAGAACGCCCTCGACATCGCCTACCGCTACCTCCCCGCCCAGTCGGGCGTGGGCGGAGACTGGTTCGACGTGATCCCCCTGCCGGGGAGCCGGGTGGCACTGGCCGTGGGCGATGTGGTGGGCCACGGCCTGCACGCCGCCGCCACGATGGGACGGCTGCGGACCGCCGTGCACAACTTCTCCACCCTCGATCTGCCACCCGACGAGCTGCTGAGCCATCTGGACGACCTGGTCGGGCGCATCGACCAGAACGAGGCGGCAGAGAGTGCAGCGGGTGTCGTGGGCGCCACCTGCCTGTACGGGATCTACGACCCGGTGACGCGCCGCTGCGTCATGGCGCGTGCGGGGCATCTGGCGCCCGCGCTGGTCCAGCCCGACGGAACCGTCACCTTCCCGGACGTGCCGGCCGGTCCGCCCCTGGGCCTCGGCGGCATGCCGTTCAAGACCGCGGAGCTGTGCCTCGCGGAGGGAACCCAGCTCGTCCTGTACACCGACGGCCTCATCGAGGACCGCAGGCGCGACCTGGACGTGGGACTGGAACTGCTGCGCGACGCGCTGACGGGCCACGCCGGACGGCCGCCCGAGGAAACCTGCCAGGACGTGCTGGACAGCTTGCTCCCCGAGCGTCCCAAGGACGACGTCGCCCTGCTCGTCGCCCGCACGCGGCAGCTGCCGCCCGACCGGATCGCCGACTGGGACGTACCACCGGACCCGGCCGCCGTGGCGGGTATGCGTGACGCCGTGTCCCAGAGGCTCGAAGCGTGGGGCCTGTCGGAGCTCGGCTTCACCATGGAGCTCATCCTGAGCGAGCTCATCACCAACGCCATCCGCTACGGCGCCGGACCGATCCACGTACGGCTGATCCGCGACCGTACGCTGATCTGCGAGGTCGCCGACAGCAGCAGCACCTCCCCGCATCTGCGGTACGCCGCGACGACGGACGAGGGAGGCCGGGGCCTGTTCCTGGTGTCGCAGATGGCTGAGCGCTGGGGCACCCGGTACACCCCGCAGGGCAAGGTGATCTGGGCCGAACAGGCCCTGCCCGAGGTGACCCAGCACCCCGCCCCGACACCGGCCGACGCGGACACGCCGCCGGACGAAGAGCCGGCCGACCCGACAACCTCGACGTGAAGGCGGCGGCGATCAGCCGGATACGTCGGCGACATGTCGTCCGGCGAGGCCCGTGCCCACCGGCGTGCTGCACGCGTTGCACCAGCAGACCAAAGGCCTGCTGCATCGGCGCGGTGGGTCTCGTAACGCCCCCGATTCACCGGTCATCCGAATCGATCCCCTCTCGCCGGCCGATGCAAGAGGCATCAGCCGACGCGCGTTCCAGGTGGGGCGGTGCTCCGGTGGCGGCTACGCGAGCCAGAGCGAGCTTCGCCGATGACGCGCCGGCGGTATGTCCACCGTGTCCGCAGCATCGACCGCGAGTTCGTCGGCGGTGGAATGCACCAGCCTCAGGAGAGTCCCAGCTTGGGCTCGTAGCCGCTGCCGCGCCCGGCGCTCCTCCACTGCGGACCACTGGGCGACGGAGCGGTCCCGCTGGTGTCGAGCAAACGAGTAGACATCCACCCTGCGGCGGACCGTGTGGGGTTGGGGCCTTCTGGACTCTCGTGCCGCATCGGTGAAGGTGCGTGCGCTGTACCTGAGGTCGTGGAGAACCACGGAACGCCAAGGCTTTCCTGACGAGCAGTCGTGCGCACTCTGACTGCGTGAAGGGGGAAGATGGTGGGCGGTGCGTGTCACGGGGCTCCGTTCGCAGCAACCGCCAGGTATCTCCTGGCGGGCTACCTGAAGCCCGTCGGCCCTGTCGAACGTGCGTTTGTCATGCGTGTAACTCTATCTCGCTGCTTCCGTGGCAAGCTTGTTGCGTGTCTGCGGATCTTGTCCCCGATGAGATGAGTTGTGGCGGCGCATTGCCCCTTTGTTGCCGGCCCCGCCTTCTGCCGGTGCACTGACCGGTGGCAGGATTCACGCTGCCCGGCCACCGGTCATGCGTAGGCGCCGTAGGCGCGCTTACGGGGCCATCTCGTACGCGCCGGACAGTGCCTCGACCCGCTGCCAGACCCGCTCCGTGCGTGCCTCGTCGACCACCGGCCGCCGGACCGAACCCAGCGCCCACTCCTGCTGCTGCTCGGTCGCCGAGTCCTTGCCGTGCAGTTCGACGGCGTGCGCGGAGAAGTCCCGTACGAGGACGGCGAAGAGTTCGTCGAGGACGTCCTCGTCGAGCCCGGTCAGGGCGGCCTGCTCCAGGACGAGTTGCCCGTGCACGACGAGGGCGAAGAGCTGACCGACCGCGAGGAGGAGGTCGAGGTCGCGGCTCTGCTCGGCGTCGGGGGCGGCCTTGACGACGAACGTGCAGAGCGCGTCGGCCTGTTCGCGGAAGCGGGTCACGTTGGGCAGGTGCGCGTACGCGTCGAAGGCGGGCCGCCAGTCGTGGAAGCGCACCGAGCCGAGGCCGCGGGCCGGTCCCTGCCGGAACAGGAAGTCGTCGTCGGCCGCGTCGAGGCGGGTCGGCACGGCGGGGTGGTCGACCGGGTCGAGGAGGTGGTTGCGCAGGAACTTCAGGATCAGCGCCAGGTTGACGTGGACCGTACCCTCCAGCTTCGGCAGACCGCGGATCTCCACGGCCGCCTGAGCGAAGTAGTTGTCCTTCTCGAAGCCCTTGGCCGCGATGACGTCCCACATCAGGTCGATGACCTTCTCACCCTCCGTGGTCACCTTCATCTTCGTCATCGGGTTGAAGAGCAGGTAACGGCGGTCGTCCGGGCCGGCTGAGCGGAAGTAGTCGACAGCGCGGTCGCTGAACAGCTTCATGCCGACGAGCCTGACGTACGCGTCGGTCAGCTCGCGCCGCACATGGGGGAAGGCGGTGACGGGGCGGCCGTAGAGGATGCGGTTGTGGGCGTGGGTGACGGCCTCGTACATCGCGTGCTCGCAGATGCCGATCGAGGCGGTGCACAGGTTGAACTTGCCGACGTTGACGGTGTTGAGGGCGGCGTCGAAGGCGGCGCGGCCGGTGTGGAGGACGTCCTCGGCCGCTACGGGATAGTCCTCCAGGCGGAACTCGCTGACGAACTTGGACGAGTCGACGACGTTCTTGACCAGGTGGTAGGCCGGGTGACGGCTGTCGGCGGCGAAGAACACGTAGCCGTCGGGGCCCTCGACGTCGGTCCGGCGGCCGAAGACGGAGACGAGACCTGCGGCGTTGCCGTTGCCGATGTAGTACTTGGAGCCGGTTGCTCGGAAGCCGCCGTTGCCGTCGGGTTCGAGCAGCATGTCGGTGGAGTAGATGTCGGCGCCGTGGGCCTTCTCGGACAGGCCGAACGCGAACACATCCCCCTGGGTGAGGAGTTCCGCGGCGCGGGAGCGGGCGGCGGCGTTGTCGCTCTGCCAGACCGGACCGAGGCCGAGGATCGTGACCTGCCAGGCGTACCAGTAGTCCAGACCGTAGAAGCCCAGGATCTCGTTGAGCGCGGCGATCCGGGCGGTGTCCCACCGCTTGTCCGGTTCCCCCTCCCCCGCGGCGGACGACGGCGTCAGGAAGGTGGCGAACAGGTTCTCCTTCGCTGCGAAGGCGAGGAAGTCGCCGAGCCACGCGCGGGTCCGGTAGTCCTCGATCAGCCGCCGCTTCCCGCGCTCCTCGAACCAGTCGACGGTGGCTCGCAGCAAGCGGCGCGTTTCGGGGTCGAAGTGTGCGGGGTCGTAGGTGCGCGGGTTGAACAGCAGCTGGTCAGCCATGGTTGAGGAGGCCTTTCGGCTGGTGGAGGGGTGGGAATCGGGAGGTCCGACGGCCGGATCGGGAGGACCCGGAGGACCGGGCGGATCGGGAGGACCGGGAGGATCGGGAGGACGCGGAGGACTGGCGGAGGGTGCGGCGGCGATCAGCGGCGCGGACCGAAACGGGCCAGCGTGGCAAGCACGTCGTCCAGCCAGTCGATCATCATCCGCTCGTATGCGATGCCGCCGCGCAGTACGACGTGCTGGAGCTCCCGCTCCGCGTCGAGCGGCGCCTGTGAACCGGCCGCGCTGGCCTCGGGCCCCGTGAAGTCCCGCGCCTCTCCTGCGAGATAGTGCGCCAGCCGGTCCCGGTGCGTCTGCCGGTGCCGCTCCACCTCGCGGATCAGGGCGGCCGGGTCGTCGAAGGCGGCGCCCCGGATCTTCACGGCCAAGTCGTGGCGGACGCTCTCCGGCTCGATCGGATCATGCAACCAGGAGGACAGCGCGGCCCGCCCGAGGTCGGCGACGCTGTACTCCTTCTTGTCCGGCCGGCCCTGCTGCGGGACATCCCTGACGTCGATCCAGCCGTCGTTCTCCATGCGCTTGAGCACGCGGTAGATCTGCTGGTGGGTCGCGGTCCAGAAGTATCCGATGGACCGCTCGAAACGCCGGGCCAGCTCATAACCTGATCCCGGCTTCTCCAAAAGCGACACCAAAATCGCGTGTTCGAGCGCCATGACGCCGATCCTGCTATGCAACTCGTTGCATAGCAAGCCTCGCCCGCCCCGATGCGACGCGGCTCACCCCGTACGGTCCCTCCCCCAGCGGCAGTGCACCTTGCATCGCCCCCCATTCGTCCGGGCGGGCGGCCTTCCGGCCGTCCCGGCGGGGGCTGGCGGGGGGCAGTCATCGAGGCTCTGAAGGACGACCCTGCCCTCGGGGCTGTGCAGACTACGCCGCGCTGCTGCGGCAGCGCGGCGTAGTGGCTGTCTAGATGTTGAGCAGTCGCTGGGTGATCTCCCGGTACTGCCTCAGCGCGAGCCGCAGTTCGTCGGGCTGTGCGTCCTGGCCCTGCCAGCCGGCGCGCAGGACACGCCGTCGTTCCGCGAGGGCGTTCACGAGCTGGGCGCTGACTTCGTCGTAGGCACTCTCGGCTTCTTCCAGCGCCTCGCGTGGGGTGTCGGCAAAGGTGTTGAGGGCGTGCCGGAGGCGCTGGAGGACCTTGTCCCGTTCGTCCGTCGGGAGCAGCTGCTCCGGGCTCGGGCTGCGGCGCCCGGCCGGGTCCGGGGTCTGGCCCGCGGACTGCCGGGCGCGTGTCTGGTCGTACATCATCGGGGGCCGCTCCCGTTCCGCCTGAAGGCGTCCTTGGCCTTCTCGACGGCCTGTTTCAGGCTGCCGGAGACGCGCTCGGCCTTGCCTCGGCGTTGCAGTCGCCTGTTGCGGGTGACTCGGCCGAGTTCCTCCGTGATCCTGCCCTTCATCGTTTGCGCCTGATTTCTGATGCTCCGTGAAACGGTCATGTCGGCCTCGCTGTTGTCGGGTGGGCGGTTTCTCGCGGGGTGTGGGCGAGGCAGGTCGGCGGAATGGTCACATCGCCGCCACCAGTCGGCCGAGCCGTCCGGTGCCGGCGTCGTACGACGTGGCGGGGGCGTCCGCCTGTTCTGCCGTCATGAGAGCGGTAGCGGTCGACTGCGCGGCGGTGTTCGCGCTTGCGGCGGCCATCAGCCGGGCGGCCGAGAGGGCGGTGGTCTCCGGGGGAATCACCAGGAGGTCCCAGCGGCCCGACGTGCCGGACAGCAGCAGGATCTTGTGCGGGTCCAGCTCCGAGGTGAACCAACCGACCTTCACACCATGGCCGTTCGCGAAAATCCTGGGCGGGATGATCGGCCAGTAGCGGGGGTTGACAGCGATCCGGGTGATCCGTCCCCACAGGGGGTCCAGTACGTCGGCCAGCGCGGGGAGTTCATGGCTCAGATCACGTGAGCGTGGCCACCAGGCGCCGTCCAGCTCGACGCGTCCCGGGGAAGGGCTCACAGGTTTGAGGGCAAGGCGTGCGGTCGGAGCCCTGAAGGGCACAGCGCGCAGCGCCGGGTGGTCGATGATCACGGACATCATGCGAATCCGTCCCCGGACCTCTGCGCGTGGGCAGTGTCCGGTGTCGTCGTTCACCAGGAACGACACCGGTATCGGGGCCGGTGCGCGAAGTGCTCCCGATGACCTCACGCTACTCCACGAAAAGGCCGAACGGACTGCTCCCGGCCATCGCCTCACTTCTGCCGGCGGACCTTCCCCGGGGAGCGGGTGGTGTCCACGGTGAGCTGGAGGCGCGTACCTCCCCCAGCGGGCGGCCTCGGGGGAGGCGGGCGACGACGATACATACGTCAGCCTGTCCGTTCCGAGGCTGTTCCTCCGTTGGCCGTCCGGTCCGTTCGGCCTGCCCGGGGAGTACCCTGGAACTACCGAGGATATTTCGCGCACCGGCTTCCATGCCCGTGTCGTTTTCGGCGATCGAATATGCCGGGCCGGTTGCGGCCGGCCCGGGGCAGGGTTCGCGTCATGACTGCGACCATCCCCTCTCCGCCGACACTCGAAGCCGATGAACGGTTCTCCACGTCCTCGCTGCGTCTCTCGCTGGTTCCCGTCGGTTCCGCACCGGCTCTGCTGGACGGCGCCTGGTGGCCACGCTGCCGCGATCTCGGGGCGGAACTCCCCTCCCTGACCGCCGTACTGGACCCGTTGTGGGGGCGGATCACCCGGGTCACGGTGAATCCCACCCACTGGCCGGTCGTCCCGCGCAAAGTGCCCGTCGCCGGGCACGTGGTGAAGGTGGGCTGGTTCCTGGCCGAGCAGGACCCGCACGAACTGCTGCTGCTCTCGTACCGCACGGGCCGCTGGAACCTCCTGGTGGTCCCGCCGCAGACCGCTCCCGTCTCGGCCGCGTGGCTGATGGCCGCCGCGAGCGACCCGCTGGGCAGGTCGACCGCAAGCCAGTTGACGGAGGAGGCAGCGCGCCTGCGGACGGTGTCCGAGACCGACCGGGCCGTGGAAGCGGTCTGGGACTCCGAAGGAGGACATGAGGCCCGCGAACCGGCCGCACGTCCACGGATCCCGACCGTGATCATCCCGATGCCGCATCAGCCGACGGGGAGGTGAGGACGATGGAGTCATTCGTGACCGTGGCCGTGATCCTGGCGGTGATCGCTCTTGGGGTGCTCCTCATCCGCCTGCTCAACTCACAGCACAGCGACCGCATCGCCGCGTTCCACTACGGCCGCTCCGGGACACCCGTCCCGGGACCGGCCCCGCCTGTTCCGCCGAAGGCCCACGGCCGGGCGGGGGCGAGCGGCACCGGCGGCCGCCGTGACCATCGCGACGGCGGACGCGGGCGGCTCCGCCCCCGGCTCCGCACTCGTACGCCGCACTCGTGAGGGAGCGGGGTGAGCCCATCGTCCCGTCACGTTCTTCCGGCCCGTCACTGAACCGACCGCACGGGCCGAGAACAACAGCACAGCCCGCAGCCCGAGACCCCGGCCGCAGCCCTGTTCAGGACCGGCCGGGGTCTTCCCGTGCTCTGTGCACGAATCGCCAGAGCTGCCCTGGTCCGGCGACGGCTCCCCTCCAGGACACGATGCCCGGCGGGCGCGGACCTTCCGTCCGATCCCATGGCATCCCCGAACGACCGGTCCGCCTCCGCGTTCGCGAACTCGGGCTGCGGGGCGGCCGTCCACCCATCCACCACGCACACCCCTGTATCGGCGGAGCGCCGGGAGGACCGGGCCCCGGCCCTGCCACGCGGCACCTTCCGACAGAAACCGCGAACCGAGGAGCCATGGCCCTTCTCCGGCTGGACGTCTACCGGCGCGACCACAGCACCCGCGCCCTGATCACCCTCGCAGGAGAGATCGACGTGACCACTGCCCCGCTCGTCAGCGCCGCGCTGGCCGGATGCATGCGCGACGGCGTCCGCACCACCGACGTCGATCTCACGGCGGTCACCTGCCGCGACGCCGGCGGACTCAACGCCTTCCTCGCGGCATCCCGGCTCGCCCCCGATGCCGGAATGACCCTCCAACTGCACTATCCGCCGCCGACCCTGGCCCGCATCATCGAGATCACCGGTTCGCGCTTCCTGCTCCAAGAGCACCACGCCGCTCGACCACCGTCACTTCGGATGCCCGCCGCGGCGGGCGGTGCGCCGTGACGGCCCCGCTCACCCCGGAGCCGCCACGGGGAGAGGGCACCCGGACCCCCGCCCACGCGGTTCGTCTGCGCCGGCTGAACCGCTGGCAGGCCGAGACCCTGCGGGAGGACCTGGCGGATCTGTACGTGGAGTCGACCCGGGCACAACCAGGCCAGGAGTACCGGGGCCGGGCGGCGTTCCTGCGGCGGCTCACCGGCGACGTCCGACGGCTCGGATTCGCTCTGCTGGTCGCGGAGGACATGACCCTCGCCGGGTGCGCCTACGGCTTCCCCGTACCGCGCCAGGGAACATGGTGGAGGGGGTTCGACGGGACCCTTCCGCAGAGCGTCGAACAGCTCACCGCGTCCGGACACGTCTTCGCCATCACCGAGATCGTGGTGCACCCCCACACGGACGACCAGGGCATCGCCCGCAGGCTCCAGGAACGGCTGCTCTCCGACCACCATGCCTCGCTCGGGGCGACGCTGGTCGCCGAGACCGACGCCCCGGCCTGCGACGCCTTCCTGTCGTGGGGATGGCAGGACATCGGCTCGCTTCGCCGGCCACCGGATCCCACGGTCCTGCGGCCGGCGGACCCGGTGTTGCTGCGGGCCCTGGTCCTCCCCATCGGCCCGCGCACGGCCGCCCGCCCGGACGGCCTCGCCCATGAAGACCGCACCCAACGGCCCGGCTGACGACCACCACGCCGCCGGTCCGGCAGATCTACGGGCCGGCCCGGCCACGCCAAGGTCGTCGGCTGGGCGTCGTGTGCCCGGCGCTGGGCTCGGCTGCCTGTCGTACGGGCAGCCGGTCGGCCGGCTGGAAGCGCATGGGGAACGGTCACAGGCGGACGACGACGAGGGCGATGTCGTCCTGGCAGCCGCCGGCGACGCCGAGGTGGGCCAGCAGTTGGTCGGCGAGCTCTTGCACCGGGAGGGTGCTGTGCTGGGTGAGGGCGTCGGTCAGCCGGGCCAGGCCGGCATCGATGTCTTCGCCGCGGCGTTCGATGAGCCCGTCGGTGTAGAGCACGAGGGTGTCCCCCTTGGTGTAGGCCAGCCCGGCCTGAGGGCGGGGGACGTGATCGGGGCGAGCGCCCAGCGGCGGGTCGGTGGCCTGGTCCAGCAACTCGCAGCTGCCGTCCGGATGGAGCAGGACCGGCGGTGGGTGGCCGGCGATGCTGTAGATGATCAGTCGGCTGCGCGGGTCGATGAGGACTTTGGCCACGGTGGTGGCCAGCGCGCCGTCGACCGCCCTGGCGTACAGGCCCAGTACCTCCAGGGCCTGGGCGGGGCTGGGAACGGCCCGGATGACCGCGCTCAGGGCGCTGCGCAGCATGCCCATGACGGCAGCGGCCTCAAGGCCGTGGCCGACGACGTCCCCGACGGCGATGGCGTAGCGGTCGGGCGGCAGATCGACCACGTCGTACCAGTCGCCGCACACGTTGAGTGATCCGCTGGCCGGCAGGTAGCGCACGGCGATGTCCCGGTGCCCGGCCAGATCGGGCGAGCGGAGCATGACCTCCTGCAGCGTGAGGGTGATTTCACTTTCGCGGGCATGCGCCTGGCGCAGCTGCTCGTTCAGCTGCTCGAGATCGCGCGACCGGGCGTACACCTGGGCGGCGATCTCTGTCGTATACGTGCTCAGCGGCTGGGTGAAGTCAGCGATGCCCGGGGAACGCATGAACTCGGTGACGTCGTCGGACCGCGCAATGATCCATTTCACCGAGCCGTCCGGCCCCAGGACAGGGCTGGACGTCCCGGACCACCACCGCTCCTCGAGTTCACCTGGGCGGTCGGCAACGGGAAGGTCGAATCGGAGCGGAGCCGCCGAATCGGGCTCCCGGGAGCTCAGGACGCGCTTCAGCGAGGCGCCGAACTCACGCGCCGCGTCCGGCGCGGCCGGTGTGTCCGGGAAAGCCTCCAAGATGTACCGCCCGACCAGCTCCTCGCGGGTCCTGCCGGTGACCCGGAGGTAGGCCCGGTTGGCGTAGCGGACCACCAGGTCGGCGTCCAGCACCAGGTACGGGTTCGGCGCGGCGTCGAACAGCTCCTCGAAATCGATCTCCGCTGTCGTCACGCGCGTGACCTGCCGATCTTTACGAGCGCGACTGTCCATGTCCAACCTACGAGGTGCCCGCCGGATACGCCCGCCGGACGACTGCGGGTCCGTCTCGCCGGGCGACTCCATGGCGCCGGTTCAGCCCATCACGCTCGCCATGCAGGCCCGAGCAGCACCATCTCTTCAACGGATCGATCTCCACCGATCGATCTCCACCAAGGGCCACGACCCAGCCTGCCGCGCCGTACCGCGCGGTCGAGCGACGCCGTCACCCGGTCCCACGCTGTTCCGGGCTCCTGTCGGTGTTCCGCGGTGCCGCCGTAACGGCTGTCGTACGGCCCTCGCTCACGCGGTGCCGTCGGCCTTGGTTCGTCGTTATGCGCCGATGAGACCATGGAACGTGGAGAGCGGAGCAGTGGGAGGATCGCGCGGGTGACGGCAACAACCAGTGACATCGAGAAGGCGGCGGGTGTGCTGCGCGCCGGGGGCCTGGTGGCCTTCCCGACCGAAACCGTCTACGGTCTGGGCGCCAACGCCGAGGACTCCACCGCCGTTGCACGCGTCTTTGAGGTCAAGGGGCGCCCGCCCTCCCACCCACTGATCGTCCACATCGGCGGCGCGGAGCAGCTGGGTGACTGGGTCGAGGACGTGCCGGCGACGGCGCGGTTGTTGGCCGAACGCTTCTGGCCGGGGCCACTCACGCTGGTCCTGCGGCGCGGTCGCCGGGTGCCCCTCGAAGCCACTGGTGGCCTGGAGACGGTGGCCCTGCGTGTGCCCGACCATCCCGTCGCACTCGCGCTGCTGGGGGCCTTCGGGGGCGGTGTCGCGGCCCCGTCCGCCAACCGCTTCGGCTCGGTCAGCCCCACCACGGCGAACCACGTCCGTGCGGAGCTCGGTGATGCCGTCGACTTCGTGTTGGACGGCGGCCCCTGCGAGGTCGGCGTCGAGTCGACCATCGTCGACGCCACAGGTGAGATCCCGAGCGTCCTTCGGCCCGGCGGAGTGGTGCGCGAGGACGTCGAAGCGGTGCTGGGGTTTCCGCTTGCGGTCCACTCGACGAGCCGCGTTCGGGTGCCGGGCCAGCATCCGTCCCACTACGCGCCGCGTGCGCGGGTCGTCCTCGTCGAGCCCGAGAAGGTCGTCGCCGAGGCGGAGCTCGCGCAGGAGCTGGGGCACCAGGTGGGCGTCTTTCTTCCCCCCTCCTTCGCCGATGCTGCCGTGAAGGCGCACGCCGTGGTGGCGGTCCCCGCTTCGATGGCCGCCTACGCGCGCGGGCTGTACGGGTTCCTGCGCGAGCTCGACCAGCGGGGGTGTGATCTCATCGTCGCGTCCTTGCCGGTGGAGGAGGGGCTGGGACTCGCGATCGCCAACCGGCTCCGCCGCGCCGCCGGGCCCCGGGCCACGGCGTGACCGGCACTCCGCATTGCGCAAGGTGCTGCCCCTTCGGAAGGGAACCGTCCTGACCTGGCCCGCCAGGGACGAAGCTGCCTGAGGACTCACCGCTCCCGTTCGTGAGATGACCGCAGCGGATCAGATCCTGCGTGTGTTTTTGGCCCACAGCACCGCCGACGCCGACTTCGGCCAGCAGTGGGTACACCGCTGGCACTGATCGCCGCGGGCGTCATCGTCTACGGCACGGCCTTTGGGACGTTCGGTGGCTCCGGGTCGGTGCCCCTCGACAGCGGATCCCTCGGGCCAGTTGTCGGCGTCGTCGGTCTTGACGGCCGGGCCGCACAGCGGCACCACGTTCGACATCATCGGCAGCGTGGGAGTCGCGGTGCTCGTGATCGTGGGCGCGACGGTGGCGATGCACCGCATGCCGCGACTGCGCCACCTGGCCAAACCGGTCACCGCCGTGGGGACCATGTCCCTGACGGCCTACGTCGGCCAATTCGTCGCACAGTCCCCGGCGAAGCACATCCGATGAGGCCAGGCCGGGGTGGCTCGCCTCCACGTCCACCCCAGCCAGGACCGCTCATGGATCGAGCAAGCGCATAGTCCTTGCAGGCTTCCACCGGTAAGCCTGGATCGTCGCCGAATGCACCGGGCAGTCAGGCTTGGCCGGCCTGGTAGTTGGCCTTGCTCCAGTTCTCGGAGCTGAGGGCCCCGGAGGCCACGGTTCCTCCGGCGAGGGCGGCGGCCTCGACCGGCTCCGCGAGTTGCGCCGGTTCAGGAGACTCGCTCGGGCTCCTTGCGCTCCGCCTCGGAGCCCTTCTGGAGACGGGTGCCCTCGACGTCGAGGTCGGGCAGGACGCGCTGGAGCCAGGCAGGCAGCCACCAGGCGTGTCGTCCGGCGAGGGCGAGGACTGCCGGGACCAGGGTCAGGCGGACGGCGAAGGCGTCGATGGCCACGCCGACGGCCAGCGCGAAGGCGATGGGCTTGATCAGGGCGTCGTCGAGAGGGAAGAACCCGGCGAAGACGGTGAACATGATCAGGGCGGCCGCGGTCACCACCCGCACGCTGTGCCGGGCGCCGTCGATCACCGACCGGCGGGCCATGCCCGTGTGGACCCACTCCTCGCGCATCCCGGAGACGAGGAACACCTCGTAGTCCATGGCGAGTCCGAAGAGTACGCCGATCAGGATGATCGGCAGGAAGCTCACGACCGGACCGGTGTGGGCCAGGCCGAACGCGTCCGCCAGCCAGCCCCACTGGAACAGGGCGACGACCAGGCCGAGCGAAGCGCCTACCGACAGCAGGAATCCGACGGCGGCCTTGAGGGGAATCACCAGCGAGCGGAACACCATGGTCAGCAGGATCAGGCTCAGGCCGACCACGATCGCCATGAACGGCAGCAGGGAGTCGCTGAGCCGGTTGGAGACGTCGATGTTGACGGCGGTGGTACCGGTGACCGCGACCCGCGCTCCGGTCGCCTCACGGATGTCCGGGGCCACGACACGGATGTCGCGGACGAGACGGTCGGTGCGGGCACTGTCGGGGCCGGTCTCGGGGATGACCTGGATGACGGTCTGCCCGGGGTCGCGCGTGGGCTGGGGCGGCAGCACCGCCTTGACACCCTTGAGGTCCCGCAGCTTCTGCGCGGCCTGAGCACCCGCCTGCGCACCGGGCCCGTTGTCGGTCTCGGTCAGCACCAGGAGCGGGCCGTTGAAGCCGGGGCCGAACTTGTCGCCGACCACGTCGTACGCCTTGCGCTCGGTGGAACTCACCGGGGCGGAGCCGTTGTCGGGCAGGGCGAGACGCAGGTCTGCCGCCGGGAGGGCGAGCGCGACGAGGATGCCGGCGACGGCCAGAACGGTCAGCAGAGGCTTGGCGACGACTGTCTTGACCCAGCGGCTGCCCAGGGTGGCCTTCTCGGCGGGTCCATCGGGCTCGGTGGCCCGCTGGGCCGCCTTGCTGCCGGGCTTCGGCGCCAGTCGGGCGCCGGCGAATCCGGCGAGGGCCGGGAGCAGGGTGATCGCGGCCAGGACGGCGATGAGGACGGCCCCGGCGGCACCGAGGCCCATGGTGGTCAGGAACGGGATGCCGATGACGCTGAGCGCGGCGAGGGCGATGATCACCGTGCTGCCGGCGAAGACCACCGCGCTGCCGGCTGTGCCGTCGGCCAGCGCCATGGACTCCCGCGGGTCGGTGCCGCGGGCGAGCTGCTGGCGGTGCCGGGAGAGGATGAACAGGACGTAGTCGATGCCTACGGCCAGCCCCAGCATCAGCGCAAGGGTGACGGCCGTGGAGGAGATGCTGACCACGGGGGCGAGGGCGAGCAGCCCGGTCAGTCCCACCGCCACACCGAGCAGGGCGGGTAGCAGTGCCATGCCGGCGGCGAGCAGTGAGCCGAAGGTGACGACGAGGACGAGCAGGGCGACGACGACACCGATGATCTCCGACGGGCCGATGTGGACGCCGTTGCTGCCGTAGACGCTGCCGCCCACAAAGGTCTTGAGTCCGTCCTTCTCGGCCGCCTTGGCCGCCTGCTCGACGGTGTCCAGGGACGAGGCGTGCACCTCGGCCCGCTGCACCGAGTACTGCACCTGCACGATCGCCGTGGTCCGGTCGGCCGAGACGGCGCCGGAGGTGCGCGGGCCGATGACGGCACTGACCTGGGGCGCCTTCGCGGCGGCCGCCTCGGCTCCGGCGATGGCCGCGGCGTAGGGAGTCTCGGTGACTCGGTGGCCCTCCGGGGCGGTGAAGACGATCTGGGCGCCTACTCCTGAGGCCTCGGGCAGCGTCTTGCCGAGGGTGTCCAGCGCCCGCTGTGACTCCGTCCCCGGCACGGTGAACCGGTCGTCGAGTTTGCCGCCGAAGACGCTGACGCACGCGATGAGCGCAGCAAGCAGCGCGAGCCAGACGACCAGCACCAGCTTGCGATGACGGTAGGCGCGGTGGCCGAGCCGATGAAGCAGGACAGCCATGGGGAACTCCCAGGGTCGGTGAGATCGGTCGAGCGCCAGACTTTATCAGTCGCTCAAGTCGAGCGAACTTGTCACTCGCATGACTTAGCTCACTTCTCGTCCATGACCCCACTTGATCAGGCAATACGACACTGTCGACCGACCAAATCGAATAACTAAACCGTACGACCTTGTCGAGTGACCATGTCGTCCGTATGGTGAGGACCACCCGCTCCCCACCACGACAAGGAGTGATCGTGAGCAGCACGCGGAGCAGCACCCAGCACAGCGACGTCACCACCGCACCGCACAGCCGCCGGGCCGATGTCGTCGTGATCGGCGCAGGGCTGGCCGGTCTGACGGCGGCGCGGGAACTCGTCGCGGCGGGCAAGTCCGTGGCCGTCCTGGAGGCTCGTGACCGGGTAGGCGGACGACTGCTCAACCACGACCTCGGCGACGGACAGGTCACCGAGATCGGCGGACAGTTCGTCGGCCCGACCCAGGACCACATCCTGGCGCTGGCCGAGGAGGTCGGCGTGGCCACCTATCAGGCCGCTGTTCCCGGCGAGAGCGTCTATGTGCACGACGGCAAGGCCAAGCGTTTCTCCGGCCACACGCCTCCGGACCTCTTCGCACTGCCGGACATGGGCATCGCCCTGGCCCGCATCGGCCACGCGGCGGGAAAGGTGGACCCGGCGGCGCCGTGGCAGGCTCCGGACGCCCGTGCACTGGACGGCATGACCTACGAGACGTGGCTGCGCAAGGCCGAGATCACCGGCGCCGCCGTCGACCTGATCAACATCTTCCTGAACTCCGCTTACGGAGGCGAGGCGCGCGACGCGTCGGCCCTGTTCAGCCTCTGGTACGTCTCGACGTTCGGTGACGAGACGCATCCGGGCACGATGGAGCGCGGCACCGGCACCACCGGCGGAGCCCAGGACAGCCGGTTCGTCGGCGGCTCGCAGCTGGTCGCCCGGCGACTGGCCGAGGAACTCGACGGCCGCGTCCATCTGTCGGCGCCGGTACGGCGCATCAGCCAGGACTCCACCGGCGTCACCGTGGTCTCCGACGCCGGCGACTGGCGGTCCGAGCGGGTCATCGTCGCCGTCCCGCCGCTGCTCGCCTCGCGGATCGTGTGGGACCCGCTGCTGCCGCCCCAGCAGGACCAGCTGTTCCAGCGGCTGCCGTTCGGCACCCTCATGAAGTGCGTCGCCGTCTACGACAAGCCGTTCTGGCGGGCGGAGGGCCTGTCCGGCATGGGGCTGCTGCGCGGCGGCTCCCCCATCCGCGAGATGTTCGACAACACCCCACCCGACGGCGGACCGGGCGTGCTCATGGGCTTCCTCGGCGGCAAGGAGTGGCGCAGGTGGGCCCACCGCCCGGCCCGTGAGCGGCGTGGTGCGGTGCTGCGTTCCTTCGCCCAGGTGGTCGGGGAACGGGCCTTCGACACCATCGACTACGTCGAGCAGGACTGGACCGCCGAGCAGTGGACCCAGGGTGGACCCACCTCCGTCGCCGCTCCCGGCGTGATCAGCGACTTCGGAGAGTGGATGGGCCGGCGGTTCCAGCGTGTGCACTGGGCGGGCGCCGAGTTCTCCCCTTACTGGAACGGCTTCATGGACGGCGCGGTCCGCTCCGGCCGGACGGCCGCCACCGAGCTGCTGCATCAGGACTGAGCCGGCAAGACGACACAGACAGAACGACTCAGACAGAACGACAGAGACAGAGACAGAAAAGGAACCCTGCGATGAACAGGTACGTGGTCACCGAACAGGCCGTCATCAACGCACCCGTGGGGCGGGTCTGGGAGGTCATCTCCCGCACGGACCGGTACGCCGAGTGGGTGGCCGGGGCGATCGAGGTGACCGACCACCACGGCGTCGCCACCCTCGGCAAGACCTACGCCGAACGCAACCGCACTCTCGGGCCCCTGAAGACCGACTCGGTCTGGACGGTCAGGGAGGTCGACCCGCTCAGGCGCCGCGTCGACACGGGCACAGGATTCGCCCCGCTCCAGGACGTGACGAGCATCTTCGAGTTCCGCCCGGCACAGAGCGAGGACGGCAGGGAGGTGACGGAGATGACCTACTGGGTCGAGTACGCCATCGGGCTCGGGCCGCTGGGAGCTCTCCTGAACGGCATCCAGGAGCCGGGTATGCGGGCCGGTATGCGCACCTCCATGGCCAACCTCGACACGCTGATCCGTTCGGAGAGCTCGACGACCGCCCGTTGACGGGCGACGGTGGATTTTGTCGAGCGACCTGTTCGACAGACTGAGTCGAATAGGATGCCGTCATGGCTCATGTACCCGCGGCGGAGCGCCGCCCACAACTGATCAAGGCGGCCATCGACCTGATGACCAGGGAGGGCGTCGCCGCCGGGAGCACCCGCGCGATCGCCGCCGAGCTCGGTGTGGCACAGGCGACCGTGCACTACACGTTCGGCACCAAAGAAGATCTCTACCGGGCGGTCATGGAGCAGCTCACCCAGGACCTGGTCGCCCAGGTGGAGCGGGCCGCACCCACGGACACGAGCTTCGAGGCGACGATCGTCACGCTCGCCGAGGCGCTCTGGAACACCGTGCTGGAACAGCCGGCGTCGTACCAGCTCCTCAACGAGCTGACGATGTTCGCCCTGCGTACGCCCCACCTGAAGGAGGCGCTGCACAGCCACCACAGCGGGATCTCGGCCGTGACGGCGAAGCTGGTCAACGAGGCCGCCGAGCGCACCGGCCACCAGCTCGCCCAGCCCGCCGAGACGATCGCGAGGTTCTTCCTCGCGGGCTTCGACGGGCTGACGATGCAGCATCTCTCACTGCCGGACGAGGAGGCCGAAAGGGTCTGCCTGCGGGCCCTGATCTCCGCCGTCCTGGCCATGGCCTGAGGTCGTCCCCTGGCTGAGGGCGACGGTTCAGGCGGTCAGCAGGGGGAGTTGGTCTGGGTGAGCAGGCCCATCCGCCAGGGCGGGCGGAGGTAGTCGCCCGAGGCGCCGGGATCTATGCCCTGGTAGACGTACTGCAGTCGGCAGGGATTGATGGGCAGGGTCTGGTCGTTACCGGCACGGACCATCTCGCCGTGGCTGATGTCCTGGGTCCAGGCGCCGCCGGGGAAGCTGACGTTGCCGCGGCCGGCGAACGGTTCGTTCTCTGTGGCGGCGAGGGGCGCCCAGGTGCCGGTGAGGCGGGTGGAGGTGAAGGAGCGGAAGTAGCGCCGGCCGGTGGAGCCGATGGCCTCCTGGATGAGCAGGTACTGGTCACTGCCCTGCACCTTGTAGACGTTGGTCGCCTCGAAGAGGTTGTTCTTGGTGTCCGACAGCACTATTTGCGTGTTGCCGAAGCCGTCGGGGAAGTTGCCCAGGCTGGTCTGGGCGCGGTAGATGTGACCGTTGTCGTCGCTGAAGAACAGGTGGCAGTTGGCCGAGTCGCAGATGACCCAGAAGTCGATCCAGGTGCCGTCGCCCTTGTTCTGGGTGACGATCGGCGGCTCCTGGGAGATGAAGGTGCGCGGCGCGGACCAGGACCGCGGGTCGGCCGGGTTGTTGCTGGGCGCCAAATAGACGGTACTTACGGCCCGTCACCACGACGGGTTCGCGCTGTGGCCCTCCACGCACCCGAACGCCTGGCATGCCGGACAGGCGCCTCTGCAGCGGGACTTCCTCGGCCAGTACGTCACCGCCGTGCGCGCCGGCGGGTTGCGGGTGGGTCTGTACTACTCGCCGCTGAACTGGCGCTACCCCGACTATTACGACGTCCGCGGCACCAACTGCCTCCCGAACGAGTGGGGTTACGTCACCGATCCCGCGCACAAGGAGAACGCGCGAATCATCGATCATGTCCTGCCTACCGGCCGGCCACGGGCCACCGAGGTTGAACTCGTCGCGGATGATCCGTGAAGTGTCGTGATCCCGGACCTGGCGACCACGGCCGCCTACCGACGGCCATCCGTGCCTGGCCACGCCCTCCCCGCTCCCCCGGACTCGACCGGATACCGCCGCAGGCGGGGCTCAGGCCAGGCCGAACCGCTCGGCGTGCACTTGCCGGTGGGGAACCCTGAGCTTGCGCAGGGCGCTGAGCACGGCCGAGGTCATCGCGGGCGGGCCGCAGACGTACACGTCGCGTTCGGTTATGTCGGGAACCAGGGCACGGAGACTGTCCGGCTCGAACGGCGGGCTCCCCTCCCCCGTGCGGCCGGTGAGCAGGTGCAGTTGCCCACCGCGTGCCTCGACCAGGGCTCGCACCTCATCGACCAGCACGGCGTCGTTCTCGCTGCGCACCCGGTAGAGCACGACGATGTCGCCGGCCGGTTCCTCCTCCAGCAGGGCTCGAACCGGCGTGATCCCGACCCCTCCGGCGATCAGCAGTGCGCCGGGCCGCGTTCGATGCAACGAGGTGAATGCCCCGTACGGCCCCTCGACGAACGCGCGGCTCCCGACCGGGACGTTCCGCAGGCCGGCGCTGGTGCTGCCGACCGCCTTGACGGTCAGGCGCAGCGTTCGGCCGTCGGGTGCCGCCGACAGCGAGAACGGATTCGCCAGCCACCAGTGGTTGTGCCCGGGGAACCGCCAGATGCAGAACTGGCCGGCCCGGGCCGGCAGCTTGTCCAGGTGGCGGCCGGTGACGTGCACCGACACCACGTCGTCCGACTCCGGCACCACCGCCGTGACCTCGAACCGGTGATAGGCGTTGCGCCACAGAGGCATGACGATCCGGCCCGTGACCAGGGCACCGAATGCGAACAGCCACAGGGCCCACCAGTAGATCTTCGCGGGCGCGGAAGAGCTGAAGGTCGTGGTCTCCTGCAACTGGTGGACGAACGCCAGCCCCAAGGCCAGGTACAGCAGCAGATGCAGGCCGTGCCACGTCTCGTACCGCAGTCGCTGCCTCACCCGCCGGGCGGAGACCGCGGCGACCACGACGACGATCGCCGCGGCCAGCATCCCGAGCAGGGAGGCCGGCACTCCGGCCAGCGCGAAGAACGTCTTCGCCATCGACGCGTCATCGAGCCTCGCGTACCCCAGCACCACCAGCACGGCGTGGGTGAGGAGGGTCCACAGCAGGGTGAAGCCGACCCACCGGTGCCACACCGTCAACCGGTCCATGCCGATACGGCGGTCGAGCCAGGGCAGCCGGGCCACCAGCAGCAGCTGGAACAGCATCAGCACGGCGGCATGCAGGCCGAAGAACTTGGCGACCGTGAGCACCTCGTTCTTGCCGGTCCCGGCGCTGAGGAACAAGGCCTCGACGATCACCAAGTTGACGATGACAAACGTCCACAGCGCCCACCGCGCCGCAACGACCGGAGGTATGGTGCCTTGCCGCACCCGTGAAATCGTCGCCTCCACCGCTTCCCCCTTTTGTCCATGTGACGCACTCCCGCCTGGCAGTACGGAACTTGACGCAAAAAGCCTCGACCGTTCCTGTGCCCAGCACCTTCTCACCCGGACAGGCGGTTGGACCCCCGCCGGTGGCATCTGATCACTCCTCACCCGGCGGCCGCCCCCCTCCGCTGTCGCTGGGTACGCTGAGTGATTAAGCCCTTAACCACAAGCCGTCACAGGGCTGTCACCAGCCACCAGACATGGGATGTCAACGGGCCGATGTCGGGGAGCAAAGCTCGCCTCCCTGCGATTAATCTCTGATTCTCCCTCATTCATGGGATGTTCCAGTCGGGATCGTGGTATCTATACCGCGCTACGGCCGAGCTGCTGACACGAACGGCCATCAGCCCCGCTGATTCAGCAATCACTCGCAGAACAGGACGCTGCATGAGAAAGCCTTGGCTTCTACCCATGATCACGCTTGTCGCTGCCGCACTCGGGGCGACAGCAACAGGTGTGACCCCTGCCTCCGCCGCCCCCAACACGCCCTTACGGGTCATGCCGTTGGGCGACTCGATCACCTGGGGTGTCGGAAGCAGCACGGGCAACGGCTACCGGGGGCCGTTGTGGAACAAGCTCGCGGCGAACGGCCACCCGCTGGACTTCGTCGGCACGGGGCGGAACGGTTCGATGTCCGACCCCGACAACGAAGGCCACTCCGGATACCGCATCGACCAGATCGCCGCACTCGCCGACGCCTCACTGACCCGCTACCGGCCCAACGTCGTGACGCTGCACATCGGCACCAACGACCTCCAAGGCGCCTCCGAGGTCGACAGCGCCATCGCCCGGCTGAGGTCGCTGGTCAACCAGATCACCGCCGACGTCCCCGACGCCACCGTCCTCGTCGCCTCCCTGGTCGTGTCCACCAGCGCCTCGGAGGAGCGGTACCGGGGTGCGTACAACCAGGCCATCCCCCGAATCGTCAGCGACGCACAGGCCGCGGGCAAACACGTCGCATACGTCGACATGAGCAGTCTGACCACCGCCGACCTGGCCGACCCCCTGCATCCCAACGACGCGGGCTACCAGAAGATGGCCGACGCCTTCCACCGCGGCGTCCAGGCCGCGGACAGCGCAGGGTGGCTGAGGAACCCCGCCCCCGCCCCCGCGCACGTGCAGTCCGCCATCGCCGGCAAGTGCCTGGACGTCAACGGCGCCAACGCCGCCGACGGGACCGCCGTCCAGACGTGGAGCTGCGGCGACAGCGCCAACCAGTACTGGTCCGCATACACCGACGGCACCCTGCGCTCCCTGGGCAAGTGCCTCGACGCCGCCGGTGGGGGCACCGCCAACGGCACCAAGGTGCAGATCTGGGCCTGCCACGGCGGCGCCAACCAGGTCTGGGAGCCCTACAACGGCGGCTACCGCAACCCCGCCTCCGGCCGTTGCCTCGACGTTCCGGGCTTCTCCACGACCGACGGCACACAGCTCCATCTGTGGGACTGCCACGGCGGCGCCAACCAGAAGTGGACGACTCTGACCGCCGGCTGACCTCCGCTCGCGGGGCCTGAGCCCTTTCCGTGCTCAGGCCCCGGCAGAACACCGGTGGCGGGCACCGCCGGGTACGGCGCCCGCTGTGGCCGGCTCATACACCACCGGCGTCTCCTCAGAGACTTCGACGCCGAGGCGCTGCTGTGCCCAGCCGCAGGGCACCATGGCAGGCGGCGCCCGCCCGTCACTTCCGCGCTGTCGTCCCGAAAGGGAGGGGTTCGCCGGAGCGCAGGTGTTCCCTCAGCCACTGCTCGGTGTTGCTCACGTGGAGCAGCGCGGCCGCCTGGCTGAGGGCGGCGTCACGGGTGGACAGCGCGTTGAAGATCGCCTCGTGTTCGGCGAGAGTGCGGCCCGCGGCCTTGTCGTCGACCAGACCGCGCCAGATGCGGGCGCGCAGGGTGCGGCCGGAGATTCCTTCCAGGAGCGTGAGGAGGGTCTCGTTGCCCGTGGCCGAGACGACGGCGCGGTGAAAGGCGGCATCGTGGGCGTTGAGCTGTTCGACGTCGTCGCAAGCCTCGCGCATGGCGTCCAAGTGCCGCTTCACTTCGGCCAGTTGGGCGTCGGAGATCCGGGTCGCGGCCAGCGCCGTGGCCATCGGTTCCAGGAGCCGCCGTACCTCCATGAGGTCCTGCAGGGCGACCGAGTCGCCCTGCAGGAGTTCCACCGCGCCCCCGAGCCCCTCCAGCAGCAGGCTCGGCTGGAGGCTGGTCACATACGTGCCGTCGCCCCGCCGGACCTCCAGGACCCGCGCGACAGCCAGGGCCTTGACCGCTTCGCGGGCGAGGTTGCGGGACAGGCCCAGTTGCGCGGCCAGGTCCGGCTCCGGTGGGAGCTTCGAGCCCGGAGGCAGGGCGCCGGTCCGGATCAGCTCACGGATCTGCTCGATGGCCTTGTCGGTCAGAGACAACGTGGCTCCCTCCCCCGACCGTGCTCCGCGAGCACGGTCCACCTGATCAGCCCCTGTGCACGGAGATCGTCCCAGAGACCGTCGGGGATGTGCTGATCATGGAGTTCCACGTGCCGTCTGACCTGTTCCGGAGTCCGCATGCCGAGGGTGACGTTGATGATACTGGGGTGGGTGTGAGGGAAGGCGATCGTGGCGGCGGGCAGGCTGGTCCGGTGCGCCTCGCAGACATCGGCGAGGGCCTGGGCGCGGACGACCAAGGTCCGCGGAGCGTCCCGGTAGTCGTACTTCATGGCCTCGGCCGGCCGGTCACGGGAGAGCAGTCCCGAGTTGAACACACCAGCCACCACCACGCTCCTGCCCAGTGCCTGCGCAGCCGGCAGCCCGTCGTACGGCACCGACTTGCCATCCTGCTGTTGCCGCCGACGGCGAGGACCGCCGGGTGGGCGAGGTAGGCGGCCAGGCGGGAAGCGCCGATCCCACCGGTCGGCACGAAGCGCATCCGGCCGAGAAGGCAAGATCTATCCCGTTGGTCCGCGCCGTTGGGTGATCCTAATCGGCCATGAGGGCCTGTCAGACATTCCATGTTTGGGTAGTCGTGCATTGCACCAAACGCGTAGCAAATAGGGCCAACTACCTGGCTGTAAGGCGCTTTTCATCCCTGCACACCGGTTGACATGCCGGGGAGACATGACGGACCTTCATGCGTGACAAGCGGCCCCTGCATTCCCCTGTCCCCTTCTGCACCAGGGATGTCTCCATGTCGAGTTCGATCAACAGACGCCACTTCCTGGCCGGTGCCACCTGCGTGGCCGCGGCGGCCGTTGCCGGAGGGGGGTTCGGTGCCGGTGTCGCCCAGGCTGCGCCCAGCACATACACGCCCGACTGGGACTCGGTCGACCAGCACCCGCCGGCCCCGGAGTGGTTCCAGGACGCGAAGTTCGGGATCTACTTCCACTGGGGCGCCTTCAGCGTCCCCGCCTACGACAACGAGTGGTACCCGCGGAGCATGTACCAGGCGGGCAGCAACGCGAACCGGCATCACATCGCGACCTACGGCCGGCCGTCGGCGTGGCCGTACCACAACTTCATCGACGGGGCACGGGACCTGGCGGGCAACTTCGTGAAGTTCGCGCCGAAGCTGAAGTCGGCCGGCGGGAAGTTCGACCCCGACGAGTGGGTGCAGCTGTTCGTCGACGCCGGCGCCAGGTTCGCGGGCCCGGTCGCCGAGCACCATGACGGCTTCTCCATGTGGGACAGCCAGGTCAACGAGTGGAACTCGGTGAAGAAGGGCCCGGGCCTTGACCTGCTGGGGCTCTTCTCCACGGCCATCCGCGCGAAGGGCCTGAAGCTGCTGGTAGCCATGCACCACGCGTACAACTTCACCGGTTTCTACGAACACGTCGCCGCCCAGACGGAGCCCAGCCTCAAGAAGCTCTACGGGCAGCTGGGTTCGGCCGCGGAGAACCAGCTGTGGTTCGACAAGCTGAAGGAGGTCATCGACCGCGCCCGGCCCGACATCCTGTGGCAGGACTTCAATCTGGACGCCGTTGACGAGCAACAGCGTCTGAACTTCCTGGCGTACTACTACAACCAGGCGAACAGCTGGGGCCGTGAAGTCGTCACCACGTACAAGGACGGCATGAACGGCAAGGGCGAGGTCTTCGACTACGAGCGCGGCGGTCCGGGTGATCTGACCTCCCCGTACTGGCTGACCGACGACAGCATCTCCAGTAGCAGCTGGTGCTACACCCAGGGCATCGGCTACTACACCGTCCAGCAGATGCTGCACTCGTTCATCGACCGGGTCAGCAAGAACGGCAACGTGCTGCTGAACATCGCGCCGATGGCCGACGGCACCATCCCCCAGGCGCAGAAGGACATCCTGCTCGGTATCGGAGACCATCTGAAGCGCTTCGGTGAGTCGGTGTACTCGACGCGCGCCTGGACGGCGTACGGCGAGGGCCCGACGAAGATGGGCGGCGGTTCGTTCACCACCCCGCATGCCGGCACCGCGCAGGACATTCGCTTCACCCGCAACAAGGCCAACACCGTCCTGTACGCCACGGTCCTCGGCTGGCCCGGCAGTTCACTGACGATCAAGACCCTCAGCTCGGACCGGATCAATCTCGCCTCGCTGACCTCGGTGAAGCTCCTCGGCACCACCGCCGGCACCTACATCGACCTGCCCGCGCCGACCCAGAACTCCTCCGGCCTCACGGTCACTCTGCCCTCCTCGGCGCCGTACAGGGCGGGCGCGTACGTCCTGAAGCTCGCCTTCTCCGGCACGATCCCGGGCCTGCGGCCGCTCGTCGGCGCCGTCGCCTTCGCGGACGTCAACTACACCGGCAGCGCCGGCGTGTTCAGCGTCGGCGACCACACCGCGGCCGACCTGACCGCGGCCGGACTGGGCGCGGGCACGCTCTCCTCCCTCCGGCCGGCCCACGGTTACCAGGTGATCGGCTACTCCGGCGACAACTTCACCGGTACCTCCTGGACGTTCACCGCCGAGAACCCCGACCTGCGCGTCACCGGCAACAACGACCGGATCACCTCGCTGAGGGTCCAGTTCAACCCGGCGACGTACTTCCGGATCACCAACGCCACCAACGGACTCGCCCTGGACAGCGGCGGCACCGTGGCCTCCGGGTCCAACCTCAAGCAGTGGACCTGGGACGGCAGCCCCAACCTGCAGTGGCAGGCGGAGCCGGTCGGCGGCGGCTACTACAGGCTGGTCAACCGCACGAACGGCATGGTCGCCGACAGCTGGGGGGCCACCGCCGACGGCTCTCCGGCCAGACAGGCCCCCTGGAACGGCGACACCAACCAGCAGTGGAAGATCACCCACCGGGGCGGCGACCGCTACACGATCGCCAACCGCACCACCGGCCTGGTCCTCGACGGCGGCGGGAACGTCGACTCGGGCTCCGTCACCAAGCAGTGGACGTACGGCAGCAGCTCCAATCTGCTGTGGACCTTCACGGCCGTCTGATCCTCGGGATTCCCGTACGGCGCCTGGCCGCTGCACGGGATCAACCTCCGAGAAACGAGCCCTCCCTGGCCCGCCCGGCACTGAGTCCGGGGCCGCTTCGACCCGAGGCGGTACCGGATACGGCGACAACGGACAGCAGGACGAGCGCGCACGCAGGGCCGAGTACGGTCCAGGGCGCCAGTTCCACGTAGGGCTGGTTCTCCGACAGCAGCCGCCCCCACTCCGGCGTGGGCTGCTGCTCGCCCAGACCGAGGAAGCCGAGGGAGGCCAGCACCAGGACCGTGGTGGGCAGCCGCAACAGGGCGTTGCGCAGGACGGCGGGCAGAACCGCGGGCAGGTAGTGACGGCGCATCAGATGCCGCGGGCCGGCCCCGAACGAGAGCGACGCGAGCATGTGACCGCTGGCCCGTTCCTCTTCGATCAGGGCCGCGGCCTGGGCGGCGTACGGCGTCCATCCGACCAGGCACACCGCGAGCGCGGCACCCCACACGGACGGCCCGGTCACCGCCGTGGTCAACAGTCCGGCGAGAACGGCCGGGAGGGTCGACGCGACCTCCACCAATCCCGCGCTCACGCCTGCCGCGCTGCCGAGCAGCAGCCCGACCAGCACGCTGACCGCCGTCACCGCAAGGGCCACGCCCGCCGTGCGCAGTGCCCCGTGCCCGAGCCGGGCCAGCAGATCACGGCCGAGCGAGTCCGTGCCCAGCGGGTGCGCGGCCGAGGGCGGGAGCAGCCGGGCCGCCGTGTCCACATGGAGGGGATCGCGCAGCAGTCCGGCGATGACCAGGACGAGCAGGGCGACGGCGCAGGCCCCGGCGGTCCAGCGCGTGGAGCACCCTCGGAGGAGGTCCGGCGCGTGCAGGGCGGGCAGAGCTCCGTCCCGCAGGGCGGGGCCGAGCAGGGTGCGACGCAGGGTCTGGATGAGGAGGCCGGCGGCGATACCCAGCAGGATGAGGGCCAGTGTCGCGGTCTGGAGGGGCGGGAGGTCCTGGGCGATGGCGGCGTCCAGGGCCAGGCGGCCGAGCCCGGGAATGTTGAAGATCTTCTCCACCGCGACGGTACCGCCGACCAACCCCACGACGGTCGGCAGGAGTTGCGGGAGGACACCGGCCAGCGTGCGACGCAGCGCATGCCGGGCGATGTGGCCGGGCGCAAACCCGCAGGCGTGCCAGGTCCGGGCCCACGGCTCGTTGAAGGCGGCGGGCAACGACTGGTCGAGCAGACCGCCGATCATCGCCCCGGACGGCACACCGAGGGCGAGCGCGGGCAGCACCATCGACGCCGGCCCCTCCCAGCCGCTGGACGGGAACCAGCCCAGCCACACACCGCACACCGTGGCGAGCAGCGCGGCGAGCAGGAACTTGGGCAGCGCGGCGAGGACGGCCGCCGCGATACCCGCCCGCGCCCGCCGCAGCCGTCGCCGGGAGCCGAGGTACAGAGTGCGGGTGCAGACCAGCGCGGCGACCGCGACCGTGACCAGGAGCACCCCGAGCATCAGCGTCACCGACACCGCGAACGCGGTCGTCACCTGAGGCAGAACCGGTTCGCCCGAGACCCAGGACGTGCCCGCGTCACCGCGCAGCAGCCCGCCCAGCCAGTGCGCGAGATGCGCGAACGGCCCTTCGTCCAGGCCCAGTTGCTCCCGTACCGTCGCCAGCTGCGCGGGGGTCGGGTCCTGGTCGGCGGAGCGGGCACGCAGGACGGTCAGCGCGGGGTCGGTGCCGGACAGCCAGGGCAGCAGGGCCACGGCCGTCAGCAGTGCGACGCCCGCGGTGAGGCGGCCGACGCCCGTGCCCCATGAGGAGCGGCGGGCATGGGCGTCGGCCGATGTCACGCTCATCTACTTCAGGCGCGTGTCGACGTCGATCAGCGACCGCTCGCGCGGGTCGAGGAGCACGCCCTCGGCATCGGGGCTGACGCCCTGCACGACCCTCTCGTGGACCAGCGGCACGACGGCGTCCGTGCGCAGGATCTCGGCCTCGGCCCGCATGGTCTTCTGCTGCCGCTGCGTGGTGTCGCCTTCCTCAGCGGCGGCCTTGATGGCCTGGTCGACCTTGGCGTCCTTCAGACCCGCGATGTTGTAGACGCCGTCGCTGGTGAAGTCGCTCGCGAGGTAGGCGACCGCGTCACCGGTGTCGAGGAGCGTCACCCGCGAGAAGACGAGCGCGTCGTACTTGCCCGCGAGGAGGTCGGCCTCCATCTGCGTGTACTCGCGCACGTCCTGCTTCACCGTGAACCCGGCCTTCTCCAGCTGCTGCTGCAGCACGGTCGCGGCCTCGGGCAGTTCGGCGCGGTTGGTGTAGGTGGCCAGCCGCAGGGTCTTGCCCTTGGTGTTGGCCTTCACCTGCGCGGTGTTCGCGGCCTTCGCGCGGCCGGTCACCGTGACGCGCTCGTCGGCCGCCCAGGGAACCGCCGGCCCGAACAGGCCCTGCGCGCGGTCGGCGTACCCGCCGAATACCGAGTCGACGAGGGCGGAACCGTCCACGGCCTCACGGGCGGCCGCCCGGAGCGCGGCGTCGGTGAAGATGCCGCTTCGGGTGTTGAGGATCAGGCTGTCGGTCCGCACGGACGGGACTTCGTGGCGGGTGTCCTTCTCCAGCAGCTTCGCCTGGGCGGTGGGAATCCACTCGGCGATGTCGACGTCGCCGCTGCGCAGGGCGTTGGCGCGGGCGGTGCCGTCGGCGATCCACGTGACGTCGATGCCGGACGCCTTGGCCTTGCCGCCCCAGTAGCCGTCGTAGCGGTCGAGCGTGGCCTTGGACTTCCCGGTGAGCTTGGTGATCTCGAAGGGACCGGTGCCGGTGCCGACCGGGCTGACGGCGCCCTCCTTGCCGTACGCATTGGGGGCGAGGATGCCCAGCGCGGGGCTGGCCAGCCGCAGCGGGAGCACCGGGTCGGCCGTCTTCGTGGTGATCGTGACGGTGTCGGCGTCCTCTGCCTTCGCGGTGAGGGTCACGTCGCTCAGGACACGGGGCTTGGGTTCGGCGGCGCCCGCGTGGTCGAGCGCGTTGACGACGGACTCGGCGGTGACCTCGGTGCCGTCCTGGAAGGTGGCCTTGCGCAGTTCGAAGGTCCAGGCGGTGTCGTTCTTCTGCTTCCAGGACTTCGCCAGCGCGGGCGCGGCGGCGCCGTCCTTGTCCAGCGCGGTGAGGCCTTCGGCCACGGAGAGCTTGCTCAGCACGGTGGCGTCGTTGCTGTACGGGGACAGCGCCTGCACCGGCGGCACGGCGAGGGCCACGCGCAGCCGCCCGCCCGATCCGCCCTTGTCGCCCGTACCCGAGCCATCTTCCCCTGACACGAAACAGCCGGCCAGCAACGGAGTGAGAGCAAGCACCGTGACGAGACGGCGGGGGGTCGTACGCATGGAGGTCCTGTCGCGCGGGATAAGGGGGATCTGACCCCCTTGCACGCCAGCGGATCGAGGGGGCCGCGTCAGCATATAAGGCGAGCCTTACTTGATCTACCTCGATAGGTGAAATCTCAACCAATGGAACTCATGAAGGGCCGTTCGGCATACCTGCGGCCGTCAGACCAGGGCTTGGCGGGCTCCCGCGACCGCCTCGGGCCGGAGCAGGTCGGCGAGGGTCTCGGCGGGCAACAGGCCCCTCTCCAGGACGAGTTCGGCCACGCCCCGGCCGCTGGCGAGGGCCTCCTTGGCGATGTCGGTGGCGGCCGTGTAGCCGATGTGCGGGTTGAGGGCGGTGACCAGGCCGATGGAGTTCTCCACGGTCCGGCGCAGCGCCTCGGTGTTGGCGGTGATGCCGTCCACGCAGCGCTCGGCGAGGGTCACACAAGCGGCCCGCAGGTGGGTGATCGACTCCGACAGGGAGTGCAGGATGATCGGCTCGAAGGCGTTGAGCTGGAGCTGTCCGGCCTCGGCCGCCATGGTGATGGCGACGTCGTTGCCGATCACCTCGAAGGCGACCTGGTTGACCACCTCGGGGATCACCGGGTTGACCTTGCCCGGCATGATCGACGAACCGGCCTGCACCGGCGGCAGATTGATCTCACCAAGACCCGCACGCGGCCCCGACGACAGCAGCCGCAGGTCGTTGCAGCTCTTGGACAGCTTGACGGCGATCCGCTTGAGCACGCCGGACATCTGCACGAACGCCCCGCAGTCCTGGGTCGCCTCGACCAGGTTGGCGGCCGTGACCAGCGGCAACCCCGTGATCTCGGAGAGGTGGCGGCGCGCCGACTCGGCATACCCGGCGGGTGCGTTGAGCCCGGTACCAATCGCCGTGGCACCCAGGTTGATCTCATGGATCAACTCGACCGCCTCGGCAAGACGGGACCGGTCCTCGTCAATCATGACCGCATACGCCGAGAACTCTTGACCGAGCGTCATCGGCACCGCGTCCTGCAACTGTGTACGGCCCATCTTGAGCACGTCACGGAACTCGACGGCCTTACGGGCGAAGGCGTCCTGCAGGACAAACATCGCCTTGAGCAACCCGCGCACCGCGAACACCGTCGCAATCTTGACCGCCGTGGGGTAGACGTCATTGGTGGACTGGCCCAGGTTGACGTCCTCATTGGGGTGCAGGTACCGGTACTGCCCCTTGGTGTGGCCCAGCAGCTCCAACGCCCGGTTGGCCACGACCTCGTTGGCGTTCATGTTCGTCGAGGTGCCGGCGCCGCCCTGGATGACGTCGACCACGAACTGGTCGTGCAGCTTGCCGCTACGGATCTCCCGGCAGGCCGCGACGATCGCGGCGGCCTTCTCCGGCGCCAGCAGCCCAAGCTCCTCGTTCGCGAGGGCCGCGGCCTCCTTGACGGCGGCGAGGGCATCGATGAGGTGCGGGTAGGCGGAGATCGGCGTCCCGCTGATGGGGAAGTTCTCCGTGGCGCGCAGGGTGTGGACACCCCAGTACGCCTCGGCGGGGACGTCACGGTCGCCGAGCAGATCGTGTTCGCTACGGGTGACGACGGTCATGAGGCTGGGGCCTTCTCTCGGGAGGCATGGTGGGGGGCCTTCGCGCACCGGCGCGGAAGGCCCCCGTGGTGTCACCGGTGTCGGTGCCTGCTCAGAGCAGGCGATCCTTCGCCTTGTAGTAGGCGCCGCCGAACGGGAGGAACCAGGCAGTGCCGTTGTAGAAGGGGACGGGCACCTTCGGGAAGCCGAAGCCGCGCATCGGGTTGGCCTCGGGGTTGCCGTCCATCATCTCGGCGACCGCGCGGCCCATGTAGGTGGCCATCTGGACGCCGTGGCCGCAGTAACCCATCGAGTAGTACAGGCCGTTGACCTCACCCGCGTGCGGGATGCGGTCCCAGGAGAAGCCGACCATTCCGCCCCACACGTAGTCGATCCTCACCCCCGCCAGCTGCGGGAAGATCTCGGTCATCTCCCGCTTGAGGATGTCACCGCTCTTGATGTCGGAGGCCGGGTTGGAGGGGGCGAAGCGGGCCCGGCCGCCGAAGGCGAGGCGGTTGTCCGGGGTGAGGCGGACGTAATGGCCGACATTCTTGTGGGCGACCAGCAGGCGGCCGTTCGGGATGAGCTCCTTGGCGCGCGCCTCCCCCAGTGGCTCGGTGACGATGATGAAGCTGCCGACGTTGATCAGCCGCTTCCGGAACCACGGCATCGACTTGTCGGTGTAGGCGTCCGTCGCCGCCATGACCTGCTTGGCACGGATGGTGCCGTGCAGGGTCTCCACCAGGAAGCCGCCGCCAGGGAGGCGGGTGAGGCCGGTGGCCGCGTTGCGCTCGTGGATCTCGGCGCCGGCACGCTCGGCGGCGTCTGCCAGGCCGCCGACGAACTTGCCCACATGCAGGCCCGCGCTGAGCGGGTCGAGCAGGGCGCCGTGGTAGTAGTCCGAGCCCAGCTCGGCCCGCAGTTCGCTCTTGCTCAGGACGACCGTCTCGTGGCCGAAGTTCTCGGCCAGGTCGCGCTGTTTGGCCCGCAGGCCCTCGAAGTGCTGGGGCTTGCAGACCAGGCCGAGGCGCCCGGAGCGGTTGAAGTCGCAGTCGATCTGCTCCTTCTGCGTGAGGTCCTCGACGACGTCGACCGCCTCGCGGAAGGCGTTGTACAGCTCGAGTGCGCGCTCCTGGCCGTAGCGCTTGCGCGCCTCGGCGGGGCTGATGGTGATGCCCTGGGTACACATGCTGCCGTTGCGCCCGGAGGCGCCCGAGCCGACCTTGTCCTTTTCCACGAGGACGACCCGGGCACCCTTGCGGGCGGTGTGGTAGGCGGTGGACAGCCCGGTGAGGCCGCCGCCGATCACCACCACGTCCGCCTCGTCGGGCAGGTCCTTTCCGGAACGGTCGGGCAGAGCGGGGGCTGTGTCCAGCCAGTAGGGGATCTGCTTCATGGCGTGCGTCCTCTGTGTTTCTCGGTCCTGGTTCGCCGTCAGACCTTCGGTCAGCAGCCGAGCAGCTTCGGCAGGCCCGACAGGTCGCGCAGTTCGTCGTACGGCTGGTAGTCGGCGCTGCCGGGACGGCCGTACCGGTTGATCCACACCCGGCGCTTCAGGCCGAGGTCGCGGGTCGGGATGTGGTCGTACTCCCAGCCCTGGGCGGTGTGGATGACCTGAGACGGCTGGACGCCCATGGTCTTGAAGGCGTGCTCGAACGTCTGCCGGTCCGGCTTGTAGGCGCCGGCCTGCTGGGCGGTGATGACGTAGTCGAACTCGACGCCGATGTTCTCGACGTTCCGCGCGATGAGGTTGTCGTCGGTGTTGGAGATGATGGCGATCTCGTAGCGCGACTTCAGGGCGCGCAGGGCGTCCGGGACCTCCGGGAAGGGACCGAAGGTGGGGACGGCCTCGACGAGGGCGTCGCCGTCGGACTCGCGGTACTCCAGGCCGTGCAGGCGCATGGCGTTGCGCAGGCTGGAGTGCAGGATCTCGTGGTAGGGGCGGTAGGCCTCCAGGACGGCCTGGAAGCGCATGACACGGAAGTCGTCCAGGAACTCGTCGACGTCCAGGTTGTCCAGGTTCAGCCGGTCGGAGATGACCTTCAGGGTGGTGGGGCCGAGTTGGAAGTCGACCAGGGTTCCGTAGGCGTCGAAAGTGACGATCTCTCGCATGGTGTTCAACCTCGATCTCGCGTATTTCCGGAGGGAGTGGGGGGCTTCAGACGACGCGTTCGCCGGGGGTGACGATCGCGTCCAGCGCGGCCAGGTCGGCCGGGCCGGGGATCCAGTCGGCCGCCGCCGCGTTGGCGGTGACCTGTTCGGGTGTCATGGCGCCGCAGATGACGGAGCCGACGGCGGGCAGGGCCGCCAGTGCGCCGACCGCGACCTGGAGGAGGGTCAGGCCGCGTTCGGCACCGTACGCGGTGAGCGCTTCGACCCTGTCGAGGGCCGCGTCGGTGAGCCAGCCTTGGCGCCAGGACAGGCGGCTGCCGGGCGGGGGCTCCTTGCCGCGCCGGTATTTGCCGCTGAGCAGGCCGTTGGCCAGGGGGTAGTACGGCAGCAGGCCGACGCCATGGCGCAGGCAGGCGGGGACAAGGTCGCTCTCCACACTGCGGTCGAGCAGGTGGTGGCGGGCCTGGGTGGAGACGAAGGCGTCGGTGAGCTGCTCGGCCGGGAGATTGGAGCAGCCGATGTACCGGATCTTGCCGTTGTCGACCAGTTCCCGGAGAGCGGCAACCGTCTCCTCCAGTGGCGTGACGCCGTCCGGCTCGTGGTACTGGTACAGGTCGATCCGGTCGGTGCCGAGCCGGCGCAGTGATGCCTCGACGGCGTACCGGATGTAGGGGCGGGCGCCCCGCCGGCCGTACGGGTCGGCCTCGGGTCCCATCTCCATGCCGAACTTGGTGGCCAGGACGACGTCGTCCCGGTGGCCCTTCAGCGCGGCGCCCAGGAGCCGTTCGCCGTCGCCGCGTGCACCGCCGCGTTCGCCGAACCCGCCGTACATGTCGGCGGTGTCGAACAGGGTGATCCCGGCGTCGAGGGCCGCGTGGACGACGGCCCTCGTGCCCTCCTCGTCGAGGCGGGCGCCGAAGTTGTTGCCGCCGACGCCAACGACCGAGACGGTCGGTCCGCGTGCCCCCAGGGTGCGGTACCTCATGACCGGCTCCCGAATCCGATGCAGACGTTCTTCGTCTGCGTGTAGCCGGCCAGGGCCTCCAGGCCCTTCTCCCGGCCCCAGCCGCTGTGTTTGTAGCCGCCGAAGGGCAGTTCGACGCCGGTGCCGACGCCGGTGGCGTTGACGGAGACCTGGCCGGCCCGGATGCCCTCGGCCAGGCGCATCGCCTTGTCGATGTCGCGGGTCCAGACGTAGGAGGACAGGCCGTACGGGCTGTCGTTGGCGATCGCCAGCGCCTGGTCCGCGTCGTCGAACTCGATGACCGTGATGACGGGACCGAAGATCTCCTCGCGGGCGCACCGGGCATCGTTCGTCAGGCCGGTGAGGACGGTCGGCTCGACGTAGTTGCCGTCGGCCAGCTCCGGGTCGGACGGCGCACCGCCTCCCACGCGGACCGTGGCACCCTCCTGCCGGGCCAGCTCCAGGTAGCCCAGCACCCGGTCGCGCTGCCGGGCGGCGACCAGCGGACCGATGTCCGGGTCGGTCAGGCCGGGGCCGACGCGCAGGGCTGCGACCTTCTCGACCAGCCGGTCCAGGAACTCCTCGGCGCCACGCTGGAGCAGTAGCCGCGTCCCCGCCGAGCACATCTGTCCGGCGTTGCTGAACGAGGCGCCCATGATCGCCTTGAGCGCCAGGTCGAAGTCGGCGTCGGCGAAGACGATGAAGGGGGACTTGCCGCCCAGCTCGGTGACCGAGGGCACCACATTGGCGGCCGCGGCCTGGGCGACCTTGATGCCGGTCGGGACCGATCCGGTGAAGGTCACCTGGTCGATGTCCGGGTGGCCGGCGAGGGCCGCGCCGGTCTCGCCGTCGCCGGGGACGACGTTGAGCACTCCCGGCGGAAGTCCGCACTCCAGGGCGATCCGGCCGATCTCCATCGGGGTGAGCGGGGCTTCGGGCGACGGCTTGAGCACCACCGTGCAGCCTGCCGCCAGTGCGGGAGCGGAGCCCCTCGCGGTGTTCTGCAGCGGGTAGTTGAACGGAATGATCTGGCCGGAGACACCGATGGGCTCACGGACGGTGTAGTCGATCAGGCCGGGGCCGAGAGGGATCGTCGTGCCGACCAGCTTGTCGGCGACGCCCGCGTAGAACTCGAAGTAGCGGGCCGCCGCCTCGACATCGGCCTTGGCCTGGCTGAGCGGCTTGCCGACGTCCTGGCTCTCCAGACGGGCCAGCCGCTCACCCTGGTAGCGGATGGCCTCGGCGATCCGGTACAGGATCCTGCCCCGGTCAGCGGCACGCATCCGGGCCCACTCCGGCGTCGTGAACGCCGCTCGTGCCGCGGCCACCGCCTGGTCCACGTCCGCCTTGCCTGCCAGCGCCACCTGGGCGATGGGCGTGCCGTCGGAGGGGTCGAGGACGGTGAAGGAGCGTCCGTCGGCGGCGGGGATCTGCTTGCCGTCGATCAGCAGGTCGGTCAGCTGCGGTTCGTCGCTCATGGCCGCATCTCCCCCAGCACCTCGCCGAAGATGACGACCTCGTCGCCCGGACGGACCGTGCGGATCCGGCGCACCCAGAGCACGATGCCGTCCTGCGGGGCGGTGACCTCCTCCAGCGTGTTGCCGTAGTGGTCGGTGATGGTGGCGATCAGGTCGCCTTCCTTGCAGGTCTCCCCCGGCTCGGCGCGGGCGACGAAGAAGCCGCCTGCGGCGGAGCGCGCGAAGGTGCCGGAGACGGTCGTGTAGGTGTCCCGCAGCTTCGCCTCGCCGTCGATCATGCCGAGGCTGCGCAGGATGTTGCGGATCGAGTTCATGTGGTGCCCGACGTTGGTCTCGCGGTACGTGGCGCCACCGCACTCGATGGTGATGGCGGGCTTGCCGGCCGCGAGAACGGGGTGGCGGACCGTGCCGCCCCACTTGCCGCCCTTCCAGACCAGCTCGTGCCCGGCGGCGAGGGCGAGGTCCGTCGCCAGGTCCTCGTAACCGCCCTGGAGGATCACCAGCGGGGCGATCTCGCCGTAGGCGCCACCGGTGTGCAGGTCGACCACGGCGTCGACGGCCGGGACGACCTGCTCGACGAAGGTGGCGGCCAGACGCTGCGAGTACGAGCCCTCCGCGTCGCCCGGGAAGATGCGGTTGAGGTTGAGGTGGTCGATGCCGCTCGCGCGGGCGGCGGCCTCGAAGGCCGGGGTGTTCATGCAGGGGATGCCGACGACGGTGCCGCGCAGGGTGGCCGGTTCGAGCTCGGCAAGGACACGCCGGATGGCCTCCTGGCCGTCGTACTCGTCGCCGTGCACGCCCGCGTCCACGCACAGGACCGGGCCGTCCTGGCTGCCGTTGACGGCGATCAGCGGAATGCCGAGCTCCACGCCGTAGCTGCTGGTGCCGACCGGGATCAGGCCCTGGGCGCGCTCGCCGGGGGCGACGGTCAGCGGACCGATGGAGTACATGTCGTTCCTTTCCAATACGTGCATGCGTGGATCACAGGCGGGCGGACGCCTCGGCGAGAGTGCCCGCGATGATCGCGGCGATACGGTCGAGGACAGCGCGGTCGCTGATCAGCGGGGGCGCGATCTGGACCAGCGGCGCGGAGCGGTCGTAGACGCGGGCCAGCAGGCCGGCCTCGCGCAGTCGGCGCGGGATCAGGTCGACAATGAGGTCCTTGCGGGCGGTGTCGCTGAAGGCGCCGCCGTCGAGGTCGCCGACGAGCTGACAGGAGTAGAAGAACCCGGTGCCGCGGACGTCGCCCACGATCGGCAGGTCCGTGAGCGCTGCCATGCGCTTGGCCAAGTCGCCCTGGAGAGCGCGGACGTTGTCCAGGATCCGGTCCCGCTCCATGATCTCCAGGTTGCGCAGGGCGATGGCCGTGCTCAGCGGGTGCCCGGCGAAGGTGTAGCCGTGGTTGAGGACCGCGCCGGGCCGGTTGATGACCTCGGTGACCTTGGTGCCGACCAGGGTCGCGCCCAGCGGGGCGTATCCCGCGGTGATGCCCTTTGCGACGGTGACCATGTCCGGGCGGGCGCCGTAGCGGTCACCACCGAACCACTCCCCGAGGCGGCCGAACGCCGTGATCACCTCGTCGGCGACGAGCAGGAAGCCGTACCGGTCGCTCAGCGCCCGCAGCCCCTGCCAGTAGCCGTGGGGCGGGGTGATGCAGCCGCCCCGGTTCTGCACCGGCTCGGCGATCAGCATGGCAATCGTCTCCGGGCCCTCGGCCAGGATCGTGGCTTCCAGCTCGGCGAGCAGCCAGGCCGTGTAGACCTCGTCGTCCGCGAATTCCGGTGCGAGGCCGTAGCGGTTGGTGTTGGACACGAACCGGGTGTCGATCGCCGGCGGGCCGTACGGCTCCGTCAGGCCGGGGTCGTCGTTGAACGACAGCGTGCCGACGGTCAGCCCGTGGTAGGCGACGCGCCGGGCGATCGCCTTGACCCGGCCCGGCTCCCCGCGCAGGGCGTGGTAGCTGCGGGCGAGTTTCCAGGCCGTCTCGACGGCTTCGGCGCCACCGCTGGCGAAGAAGGTGTGCTCGATGTCGACAGGTGCGATCCGGGACAGCCGCTCGGCGAGTTCGATCGCCGTGGGGTGCGCGGAGCCGGTCCACAGCGGGCTGTAGCACAGCTCTCGCAGCTGCTTCTCCGCCGCCTCGGCGAACTCGGGGCCGTAGGAGTAGCCGAGCTGGCAGCAGTACAGCCCCGACAGGCCGTCGATGTAGCGGTTGCCGTCCGCGTCGTCGACGTACGGTCCCTCACCGCGGCTGACGACGAACAGTTCCTGGCCCGGCATCGCGAGCGATCCGTTGGCGGTCATGTTCAGCAGCAGGTGCCGCTGAGCGGTGGCGATCACAGGGCCTCACCTCCGGGGGCGGCGACCCCGGTCGCGGTCTCGACGGACAGCAGGGAGTCCTGCCGCCCGGAACCGAGCCAGCGCACCAGGGCCACCAGGCCCAGGGCGAGGACCGCGAACGCGATCAGGATCGCGCTGACCGCGGTCACGCTGGGGTCGATCTCGAAGGTCAGCGAGTTGTAGATCTGCACCGGCAGGGTGACGGTGTCGACCGAGGAGAGGAACTGGGAGATGTAGAACTCGTCGAAGCTGGTGATGAAGGAGAAGATCGCTGCCGCGATCATTCCCGGCGCGGCGAGGGGGAAGGTGATGCGCCGGGCGATCGTCAGACGTCCGGCGCCCATGCTGGCCGCGGCGTCCTCCAACCGCTCGTCGATCCCGCGCAGGGTCGCGATCAGGATCAGCACCGCGATCGGCGAAGCCAGCACGGTGTGCCCCAGGGCGATCGCGATCGGGCTGCCCAGCATCGCAGCGGGCTCGAAGAGCAGGAACAGGCCCAGCGCGGTGACGATCTGTGGGATGACCAGCGGTCCGAGGACCAGGGCGTAGACCGCCGAGCGCAGCGGCAGTTCGCTGCGGGTCAGGGCGGTCGCCGCCGTCACGCCGATGATCAGCGAGAACACGGTGCTCAGGGCGGCGACCAGGGCGCTCAGGGAGAGCGCGGCCGGCCACTTGCTGCCGTCGGCGAACAGCGCCTTGTACCAGTTCAGCGTCCACGCGTCCGGCGGGAACGACGCGAACGCGTTGCCGCTGAAGGAGGTGACGAGGATGACGACTATCGGCATCGCCAGGAACAGCAGGATCACTGTGGCGACCGCGGTCAGGACGATCCGTCCAACGAGGCTGCTGCGCAGTTCCATCATGACGTGCTCCTCTTCTTGGCGCTGGCGCCGAGGGAGCTGATGAGCTTGACCAGCAGCAGTCCGGCGAAGGTGAGCAGCAGCAGGATGACGCCCTGAGCGGCCGCCCCGTTCCACTGGTTCTCCTTCGTCACCTGCTGGTTGATGAGGGTGGCGATCATCGTCTGGTTGGGTCCGCCCATCAGGGCCGGGGTGATGTAGTAGCCCAGCGACAGGATGAAGCTGAGCAGTCCGGCACTGGCCAGGCCGGGTGCGACCAGGGGCAGGTAGACGCGGCGGAAGATCGTCACGCGTCCCGCGCCCATGCTGGCCGCGGCCGCGAGCAACCTGCGGTCCACACCGCGCATCACGCCGTACAGCAGCAGCACGGTGTAGGGCAGCATCATGGAGGTGGTGCCGATGACCACGCCGAGTTCGTTGTAGAGCAGCTGGTACGGCGCCCCGGGTGCCGACATGGCGGCCAGGGTCTCGTTCACCAGGCCCCTGTCGCCGAGCATGATGATCCAGCCGTAGGTGCGCACCAGGGCGCTGATGAAGTGTGGGACGACGACGATCAGCATGGCCAGGCCGGCCCACAGGGGCTTGAGCCGGGAGATCGCGTTGGCCAGGAGGAACCCGAAGACGAGGCTCAGCAGAGCCGTCTCGGCGGAGATCCGCAGGGTGGTGATCAGGACGGAGAGGTTGACGCCGGTCAGCGCGTCGGCGTACCAGTGCAGCGTGAACGAGCCGTCGGCGTTCTTCAGGCTGAGGAGCAGCGTGCTGAAGATCGGGTAGATGAACAACACCAGCAGGTAGACGACGACGGGCAGCGCGTAGAGGATGCCGACCCGGGTCTTGCGCGAGGCCAGGAGTTTGCGCGGACGGGCGGGGGCCGTGGTGGTGAGGGCGGCCATGGCTCACCCTCCCTGTTCGGTGGGGAAGAGGTTGACGTCGTCCGGGTCGGCGGTGATCCCGATCCGCTCGCCGGTGACGGGGCCGCGGCCGGCCGGTACCTCCAGGCGCAGCGGCGGCGCGTCATCGCCGTCGACCCGCACACCGGCGCGGACCAGAGTGCCCACGTACGTGGCGCTCTCCACCGTGCCGGTACAGAAGCCGTCGTCGGTGGCGCAGGCCCGCAGTCGGCCCGGCTGGACGGCGACCTTGACCTGGGCGCCGGGGACGAGGTCATGGCAGCGCGCCTTCAGCAGGCCGCCACTCTTGTCGAGGCGGACCAGGGTGTGCTCGTCGGTGTGCTGCTCAACGCGGCCCGGCAGGAAGTTGGCCGCGCCGAGGAAGTCCGCGACGAAGGGGGTCCTCGGCCGCTCGAACAGCTCCCGGGGAGAGTCGAACTGCTCGATCAGGCCATTGCGCATCACCGCGATGCGGTCGGACATGACCAGCGCCTCTTCCTGATCGTGCGTCACGTAGATGACGGTCAGGCCGAGTTCCTGCTGGATGGTCTTGATCTCGACCTGGAGCTGGTCGCGGAGCTTCTTGTCCAGGGCGCCGAGCGGCTCGTCCATGAGGATGACCGGCGGGCGGTAGACCAGTGCCCGGCACAGGGCGACACGCTGCTGCTGACCACCGGACAGCTCGCGCGGCTTGCGGCCGCCGAAGCCGGACAGGCCGGCGATCTCCAGCGTCTCCCCGACCCGCCTGCGGATCTCGTCCTTCGGCACTCCGCGCAGCGTGAGCGGGAAGGCGACGTTCTCCTGCACGGTCATGTGCGGGAAGAGCAGGTACTGCTGGAAGACGAAACCGAGGTTCCGCTTCTGCGGGGCGAGCCTGGTGACGTCGCGGCCCCCGACGGTGATGGTGCCGGAGTCGGGTTCGCAGAACCCCGCGATCATCATCAGGGTCGTGGTCTTGCCCGACCCGGAGGAGCCGAGGAAGGTGACGAACTCCCCGGCCGCGATCTCCATGGACGCCTCGTCGACGGCGACGACGTCCCCGTACGTCTTGCGCAGGGCCACCACCGACAGCGCCTGGCCGGTTGAGGCGGCCGACTTACCGCCCGCCACCTTCACGGACGGTGTGACCACACCGAATTCAGCCACGAGCCCACTCCAACCAGCGCTTGGTGACGGCGGCTTCGTTCTTCAGCCACCAGTCGGTGTCCGTGTCGAAGCCCTTGTCGTAGTACTGCGGCGCGCCGGCGAGTGCGTTGCGCTCGTCCTCGGTGAGCTTGGCGTAGGCCACCGGGGAGGCCGGGTTCGACGGGAATGCCTTGGCCAGGGCGGCCTGGCTCTCGGGACGCAACGAGAAGTCCATGAGCTGGTAGGCGGCGTCCGCGTTGGCCGCGCCCTTGGCGATGGCGTAGCCCTGGAACTGGCGGCGCATGCCGTTCAGCTGCCTCTCGACCGGGACGCCCTGCTTCTGCAGATCGGCGATCCGGCCGTCCCAGACGGTGGACATCGTCACCTCCTGGCGGCTGAGGAGCACACCGGGGAGCGGGCCGCTGTCCCAGAACTTCTTGATGTCGGACCGCAGCCGGCTCAGCACCTTGAAGGCGCGGTCCACATCGAGCGGATACAGCTTGTCCATGGGGACACCGTCGGCCAGCAGCGCGAACTCCAGCTCGGGCAGGTCGCCGTCCGGGTTGCACATCGAACGGCCGCCCTGGAACGCCTTGATGTCCCAGAAGTCCGCCCACGTCTCGGGCTTGCGGCCGCCGAAGGCGTCGGTGCGGTACGCCATGCACTGGCCGTAGAAGCTGTGGCTGATGGCATGGTCGGTGATCTGGTTCTCGGGGATCTTGGCGCTCTTCAGGCTCTTGATCCGGTCGCGGTCCAGCGTCTCCAGGGCGTCCTGCGCCACGTACTTGGTGTGCGACATCATCGTGATGTTGATGAGGTCGCACTGGGGGCGGCCCTGCCTGATCTGGGCCAGCAGCGGAGCGTCGTCCAGATTGAGCACCTTGACGCTGATGCCGGTCTCCTGCGTGAACGGCGTGTAGATCGCCTTCTGCAGGGCCGCACCGTAGGAACCGCCGCTGTCGCGGACGACCACCGTCTTGGAGCCCTTGCCGCCGCTGCCGACGGACCGGCTGGTGCCGGTACCGCAGGCGCTGAGGGCGGTCGCGGCGGCGGCACCCGCCGTGACCCCGCCTATTCCTCGCAGGAACAGTCTGCGGTCTATTCGGGCTTCTTTCATCGTGTGCCTCCTGGTGGTGCTGGCCGTGAGATGGGGAGCGGCTGGGGGACGTGGAACGGGGGGCGGCTGGAACGTGGTCTAGGGGCGGGAGCCCGCCTCGTCGGATCCGGCGCCCACACCGGGGGTCCGGAGGGTGTCGGCCCGCGCGGCGGTGTCGGGGTCCCACGGGACGGCGAGGGCGGCGAGTTCGGCGCCGGGGGCGACGGTGAGGCCGTGCATGGCGTAGAAGATCCGTCCGTCGGCCGGGGCGTGGACGGTGTGTTCGCTGCCGTCGGCCGGGTCGACGATGCGCCCGAGGACGTCGCCCTCGGCGACTTCGCCGATGACGTCGGCGTCGAAGGAGAACTCCGGGTACCACAGGCCGGTGGCCTCGGCGGTGACGCCGGCGGACCAGACCCATGCGCGGATCGGCGCCGGGGCGGAGCCGTCCTGGTCGAGGACGCCCAGATGGCGCAGTGCCTTCAGCAGGCCGTCGACGCGGCGGAGGGCAGTGGCCTCGTCCCGCTGGCCGAGCCGGCCCACCTCGACGAGGACCGCCGAGATGCCCCGCCGGGCGGCGGCCGCGTGGCTGTTGCCGCCGTCGGCCTTCAGTCCGAGGATGACGTCCTCGATGCCGAAGGACCCGGCCAGTTCGGCCGTCGCCTTGTCGAGGTCGGGGTCGCCGGTGAGGCGGTAGCCGACGAAGTCCCGCAGGACCTGGTCGATGCCGCCGCAGTGCAGGTCGATGTAGACGTCGGCGGCGTCGACCAGGTGGGTGAAGAGCCAGGCGGCCAGCCGCTCGGTGGGGCCGCCGGCCGGGTGGCCGGGGAAGACGCGGTTGAGGTTCACGCCGTCGACCGGGGAGACGTTGAGCCGGCCCTGGTACACGGCGGGAGGGTTGGCGACCGGACAGATGACGACCTGCCCGCGCACCTCGCCGGGTTCCAGCAGGGTCGTCAGGCGGGCGGCGGCGTCGATGGGCGTGAACTCGCCGCCGTGCACACCCGCGGTGATGACGACCCGGGGGCCGGGGCGGGAGCCGTTGACCAGGACCAGCGGGATGTCGACGGTGAGGGTGCCGAGATCGGCCCGCACCGTGCCGCGGGCCTTGGTGCCGGGCTGTGCCTCGAGGGAGCCGACAGAGAGGGTGGCGTCGTTCATGGTCAGGCCTCCGTACGGCCGACGGTGGAGATGAAGTCGATGGGCTGGGGTGAGGTGCCGTCGAGCGCCAGGTCGGCGGCGATGTCACCGAAGGCGGGCGAGAGCTTGAAGCCGTGGCCGGAGAAGCCGGCGAGCAGGATGACGTTCTCGGCGCCGGGCAGCGGGCCGACCAGGGGGCGGCTGCTCTCGGTGTAGCCCTCCATATAGACGGAGAGCCGGGTCGGGTCGGGGTGCAGGTCCGGCATATGACGCCCGATCAACTCGGAGAAGATCTCCAGTTCTTCCGGGTGTACCGTCCGGTCCAGCTGGTTCGGGTCGCCCGCGAGCCGGTGCAGCGCGCGGGACAGTCCGAGCTTGACCGAGATGCCGTCCGGGGAGGGCAGGCCATAGCAGTGGGTGGGTGCCGTGCGGATGAAGGCCGGGCGTTCCTCGCCGAACCAGGCGTCGGGGGCGGTGGGGACGTACCAGGCGCTGACGAGGCGGCGGATCTCCACCTCCCACGGCAGGTCGGGCAGCAGGTCGTTGACCCAGGGGCCGGGGGTGACGACGGCCGTGTCGAAGCGCTCGCTGCCGGCGTCGGTGCGGATCTCGACACCGTTCGCGACCGGGACGATCTCGCGGACCGGGGTGTATCGGTGGATCACGGCGCCCAGTTGCTCGGCGCGGCGGGCGGCGGTCTGGATCGTCAGCTCGGGGCGGATGAAGCCGGCGCGGCGGTCGAGCACGGCGGCGTCGCCGTCCTCGATGCGGTACTGCGGGAAGCGCTTGGCGAGCAGCTCGGCGTCGAGTACCTCGTGCTCGAGGTCGTGCTCGGCGATGGACTTCAGGACGGTGGCCATCTGGTGGTGCTCGGTCGGGCCCATCAGGAGGCATCCGGTCAGGCGGCGCAGCTCGCGGCCGGTGTCCTGCTGGAGCTGCTCCCACAGGGTGTCCGCGTGCTTGAGCAGCGGGACGTACCGGGAGTCCTCGAAGTGGGCGCTGCGGAAGATCCGGGTCTCACCGCCGGCGGCACTGCGGTCGTGGCCGGGGGCGAACCGGTCGTATCCGACGACCTCGGCGCCGCGGTCCGCCAGCCGCCAGACGGCCTGGCTGCCCATCGTTCCGACGCCGACGACGGCGACGCGCTTCCTGGCAGCTGACACAGGGCTTTCCTTTCGTATCACCGAGGCGCATGCTGAGCCCTCGGCGTGAGGCTGTTCGATTCGAGATGATTTGGGCGGGAGCCGGGCCTGGTGTGGGGCCTGCGGCTCGCAACCGCCGCGTCTCGCAGTCCGGCTCACTTCGTCGGGATCCTCTGAAGCGCCGTGCCACATTGTGGAATGCTGTGCTAGAATCTGGCACAGAGAATGACAGTGGCTCAGAGGGGAGTCAAGAGGGTGTCCAGCGGAAATTTGAAGGATTAACAAGGGGAAACCGGATGGAAATGAAGAGCGTCACCAGGTCGCTGCGGATCCTGGAGGCGGTCGCCCAGCATCAGCCCGTGACCGTCGGGGAGTTGACGAAGATGTTCGGGCTTCCGAAGTCCACCGTGCAGCGCACCCTGGTCACGCTGGCCGAGGCGGGCTGGCTCCGGGCGAACCGCAAGGACACGACGCGCTGGGAGATCGGCGCCCGCGTCCTGGCCGTACGGCCCGCCGCCCTCCAGGGCTCCAGCCTGTTCGCCGCCGCACGCGAACCCATGGTCCGCCTACGGGACGAGGTCAACGAGACCATCCACCTTTCGGTGCCGGACGCTCTGCACGCCATGGTCGTCGTCGACCGCGTCGACTGCGACCACGCCGTACGCACCTTCCACACGATCGGCGACACCTCACCCCTGCACGCCACCGCCGTCGGGCGCGCCGTCCTCGCCCACCTGCCGAGGCGGGACATCGAGGAGCTCATCGCGGGGGGGCTGGAGCGTTTCAGCGACACGACCCCCGTCGACCCCGACGAGCTGCGCGCCGAACTGGACCGGATCCGCAAGGACGGCTACTCGGTCAACCGCAACCAGTACCGGCCGGGCGTCTGCGCCGTCGCCGCGCCCATCCTCGACGAGGACGGCACACCGCTGGCCACCGTGGCCATCTCCATGCCCGAGGCCCGGTACGACGCCGAACACGTGCCCCAATGGGGGCGGCTCGTCGCCGACACAGCCGCGGCCATCGCCCAGCGCCGCCTGGGGGCCTGAACACGACGGGGCTTCCGGAGCCCTACCGACGAGGGCCGGCTCGCGCGCATCGACGTGGGAGCCGGCCCTCACCCCATCCATGTCATGCCATATTGTGGAACACCGTGCTAGAATCCGGCATGATCACGTCTGTGGCTCCAAGCGGGAGTCAGGAGGCAAGGACGCCAGCCACGAACTGAGGGGGCACCGGATGGAGATGAAGAGCGTCACAAGGTCACTGCGGGTTCTCGAGGCGGTCGCCCGGCATCAGCCCGTGACCGTCGGGGAGTTGACGAAGATGTTCGGGCTTCCGAAGTCCACCGTGCAGCGCACCCTGGTCACGCTCAACGAGGCGGGCTGGCTCCGGGCGAACCGCAAGGACACCACACGCTGGGAGATCGGCGCCCGCGTCCTGGCCGTACGGCCCGCCGCCCTCCAGGGCTCCAGCCTGTTCGCCGCCGCACGCGAGCCGATGATCCGGCTCCGCGACGCACTGAACGAGACCATCCACCTTTCGGTGCCGGACGCTCTGCACGCCATGGTCGTCGTCGACCGCGTCGACTGCGACCACGCCGTACGCACCTTCCACGCCATCGGCGACACCTCACCCCTGCACGCCACCGCCACAGGGCACGCCGTCCTCGCCCACCTGCCGAAGGCCGAGGTCGACGAGGTCGCCGCGGGCACGCTCGAGGGATACGGCGAGGAGACCATCACCGACCCGGCGGAGCTGCGGGCGGAGCTCCGCCGGGTCAGAGAGCGCGGCTATGCCGTCAACCACAACCAGTACCTTCAGGGTGTCTGCGCCATCGCCGCACCCGTGCTGGACGGCGACGGCGTACCGCTGGCCGCCGTGGCCGTCTCCGTGCCCGACTCCCGCTTCGAGCCCGGTCTACTCGTCGAGTTGGGGAAGCTCGTGACCGACACCGCGGCGGAGATCACCGCACGCCACCTACGCTGAGGGGGTCGCCGGGGCGGGCGCCGGGCCGGAACACCCCCGTCACCGCACGGGCACGGCGAGGTACTGGTACTCCAGGAACTCGTCGATCCCGACCCTGCCGCCCTCGCGGCCCAGCCCGGACTGCTTGACGCCGCCGAAGGGCGCGGCCGGGTTGGAGACGAGGCCGGTGTTGAGGCCGACCATCCCGACCTCCAGGCGTTCGCTGACGCGCAGGGCACGGTCGAGACCCTCGGTGAAGACGTAACCGACGAGCCCCCAAGGGGTGTCGTTGGCGCGCCGGACGACCTCGTCCTCGTCGCCGAAGGTGAGAATCGCGGCGACCGGGCCGAAGATCTCCGTGTCCATCAGACGGCTCTCGGCCGAGACATCCGTGAGCACGGTCGGCGGGTAGAAGCAGCCCGGTCCCTCAGGGGTACGGCCGCCGACGAGCACCCGGGCACCGCGCTCCACCGCGTCGGCCACCAGAGCCTCGACCTTGGTGCGTCCGGCCCGGTCGATCAGCGGACCGACGTCGACGCCGTCCCGCGTGCCGGGGCCCACGACGAGCGCGCCCATCCGCTCGGCCAGACGCCGCCCGAACTCCTCCGACACCGACCGGTGCACGAAGAAGCGGTTGGCGGCCGTGCACGCCTCGCCCATGTTGCGCATCTTGGCGACCATCGCGCCGTCCACGGCCTCGTCCAGGTCGGCGTCCTCGAAGACGATGAACGGCGCGTTGCCGCCCAGCTCCATCGAGGTCCGTACGACCGCCTCCGCGCTCTGGGCGAGGAGCAGCCGCCCGACGGCCGTGGAGCCGGTGAAGGAGAGCTTGCGAATCCGCCCGCCGCGCAGAAGCGGTTCGCACACCTCCCCCGCACGGGAGGTGGTGACGACGTTCAGCACGCCGTCCGGCAGCCCGGCCTCCTTGAGGATCGCGGCGAGGGCCAGGCTGGAGAGGGGGGTCTGCGGGGCCGGTTTGAGGATCATCGTGCAGCCGGCGGCGATCGCCGGGCCGATCTTGCGGGTGCCCATGGCCAGCGGGAAGTTCCACGGGGTGATCAGCAGGCAGGGGCCGACCGGGCGGCGGGAGAGCAACATGCGGTTGCGGCCGTCGGGCAGGACGCCGTGGCCGCCCTCGATACGGACCGCCTCCTCCGAGAACCAGCGGAAGAACTCGGCCGCGTACGCCACCTCTCCCCTGGCCTCGGCCAGCGGCTTGCCCATCTCGGCAGTCATCAAGTGGGCGAGCTCATCAGTCCGTTCAAGGATGATCTCGTACGCCCGGCGCAGGATCTCACTGCGGACCCGAGGCGCCGTACGAGCCCACTCCTCCTGCGTCCGGACAGCCGCATCCTCCGCGAGCTTGGCGTCCTTCGCGCCCGCGTCCGCGACTCGGCAGAGGACCTCGCCGGTGGCGGGGTCGTCGACGGGCATGGTGGCGCCGTCCGCGGCGTCGACCCAGGCCCCGCCGATGAACAACTGCGTGGGTGTGTCGGTCATGAGGTTCCTCCTGGTTGATCAGCGGCGGGGTCGAGCAGTTCCGCGAGGTGCAGGGCGCGGATGCCCCGGTCACCGGCGAGGTGGTCGATCTGGGTGGCGCAGCTGAAGCCGTCGGCCACGACCACCGTCGGCGTGTCCTGGCCGATGCCGTCGAGGCGTGGCTTGAGCGCCAGGTCGGCGACGGCCATCGAGGTGTCGTAATGCTGTGCCTCGAAGCCGAAGTTGCCGGCGAGTCCGCAGCAGCCCTCGGCCTCGTCGACCTTCGTCACGCCGAGACGGCCGAGCAGATCGCGGGGGTGGCGGCCCTTGAAGGTGGCGTACTCGTGGCAGTGGGTCTGCAGCACGACCTTGTCCGGCAGCTCGGGAGGCGTCCAGCCGGCCGCGGCGAGGTCGGTGAGGGCCCCGGTGAGAGTGTGGACCCGGGCCGCGACGCGCTGGGCGGCGTCGGTGCCGAGGAGTTCGGGCACGTCACGCTTGAGGGCCGCGGCGCAGCTGGGTTCGGCCACGACGATGGGCCGGTCGTCGCCGTTGTCCAGGCGGGCGACGGTACGGGCCATGATGCGGCGCGCGATGGACAGCTGGCCGGTGCTGACCCAGGTCAGGCCGCAGCACAGGCCGTCCTCGGTCGTGCAGGGGATGCCGGCGCCGGCGAGTACACGGCTCGCCGATCCTGCCACCTCGGGGCGGAAGGCGCGGGTGAAGCTGTCTACGAAGAGCACGGTCTTCGCCGGTTCAGAGGTCCTCGACGAGCGCAGGGCCCGGCGCAGCGCATGCCGGGAGGCGAAGGCCGGGATCCGGCGTTTCGTGGTCACGCCTCCGAGGCGGGCGAGCAGCTTGCCGACCGGTCCCCGCAGCAGCGCGTTGACCGGGCGGGCGACGTATCCGACGAGTGCGGAGGTCAGGGGCAGCCAGCCGAGCGAGTAGTGGGAGCGGGGCCGGAGCCTGCCCTTGTAGTGGTGGTGCAGGAACTCCGACTTGTACGTGGCCATGTCGACGCCGACCGGGCAGTCGCTGGAGCACGCCTTGCAGGACAGGCACAGATCGAGGGCGTCGCGCACTTCGGTCGAGCGCCAGCCGTCCTCCACCAGCTCGCCGCGCACCATCTCCTGGAGCAGGCGGGAGCGGCCCCGCGTGGAGTCGTTCTCCTCGCCCGTGGCCCGGTAGCTGGGACACATCACGCCGCCCGCTTCGCTACGGCAGCGGCCGACACCGACGCAGCGGCGTACCGCGCCCGCGAAGCCGTCCTCGTCGTGCGGGAAGGAGAAGAGGGTCTCGACGGGCAGCACGTCAGGCGTGTGCAGCCAGAGGTCGGCGTCGAGGCGGGCCGGGGCCACGATGACGCCCGGGTTGAGCAGCCCCTCAGGGTCGAAGATCTCCTTGAAGGCGGCGAACGCGCGGATCAGCCTGTGGCTGTACATGACCTCCAGCAGCTCGCTGCGGGCCCGCCCGTCGCCGTGTTCACCCGACAGGGTGCCGCCGTGACCGACGACCAGGGCGGCCGCCTCGCTCAGGAAGCGGCGGGCGGACTCGCGTCCGTCGGCCGTGGCGAGGTCGAAGTCGATGCGCACATGGACGCACCCCGCGCCGAAGTGCCCGTAGAGCACGCCGGTCAGGTGGTGGCCGGCCAGCAGCTTGCGGAAGTCGCGCAGGTAGGCGGCCAGGTTCTCGGGCGCGACGGCCGCGTCCTCCCAGCCGGGCCAGGACTCCCCGCCGTCCACCAGGCGGGCGGCGAGCCCCGCACCGTCCTCACGGACCCGCCACAGTGCGCGCCGTTCGGCCGGGCTCCGCACGACGCGCCCGCCGGTCATCCGGCCCCGGGCCTTGAGCACGTCCAGCAGTTCTGCGGCACGGGCGCCGACCGCGTCCTGATCGTCGCCGTCGAGCTCGACGTACAGCCAGGCCCGTCCCTCGGGCAGTCCGGTCACGGAGTCCGCACCGCGCCGGGCGCGCATGGTGGCGACGATCGCCTCGTCCATGCCCTCCACGGCGGTGGGGTTCCAGCGCAGGATCTCGGGGACGTCGTCGGCCGCGTCCACCACGTCGTCGTAGCCGAGCGTCAGCAGCGTGGAAGCCTGTGCGGTCGCCACCAGGCGGACCGTCGCGGCGGTGACGACCGCACAGGAGCCCTCGGTGCCCACCAGTGCGCGAGCCATGTCGAAGCCGTGCTCGGGCAGCAGGTGGTGCAGCTGGTAGCCGGAGACCTGGCGCGGTACGCGGCCCAGTTCGGTGCGGATGGGCGCCAGGTTGTCTTCGATCAGGCGGTGTACGTCCGCTTCGAGGCGGGCGACTCGCTCGACCGCGTGCTCGTCGTTCGGGTCGGCCGCGCGCAGGCCGGTGCGGTCGGCGACGGCCCGCACGCCGTCGGCCGTCACGATCTCCAGCGCCTCGATGTGGCCGCTGGTCCGCCCGTGCCGCACCGACCGGTTGCCGCACGCGTCGTTGCCGATCATGCCGCCGAGGGTGCACCGGCTGTGCGAGGACGGGTCGGGGCCGAAGGTCAGCCCGTGCGGTGCGGCCGCGCCGCGCAGCGCGTCCAGGATCACTCCGGCCTCGACGCGCGCGGTCCCGGCGGCCGGGTCGATGTCCAGGATCCGGTTCATGTACCTGGAGAAGTCCAGGACGACGCCCGGCCCGACCGCGTTGCCCGCCATGCTGGTACCGCCACCGCGTGCCGTGACCGGGACGCCCGCCTCGCGGCAGGCGCGCAGCACCGCGACCACGTCGTCGGCGGTGCGGGGGAAGACCACGGCCCGCGGTGGGACCCGGTAGTTGGAGGCGTCGTAGGCGTAGAGGCCGGTGGAGCCCGGTCCGGTCTCCACCCGCAGGCCGGGAGCGGTCTTGGCGAGCCGCGCGACCAGCGGCTCCAGGGCCGTGGTGGTGTCCGTCATCGCCCTGCCGCTCCCGCGGTGCCGACCTCGACCGCGGTCGCCCATGCCTGGAGGCCCTCGTCCACCGCCGTCTCGTCGATGACGAGCGCCGGGATCATGCGTACGACCTGGTTCCAGGCGCCGCACAGCAGCAGGAGCAGCCCCTGGTCCACCGCCGCACGCTGCACTCGGGCGGCGGTCTCGGGGTCGGGGCTGCCGTCCTCGGTGACGAACTCGGTGGCCAGCATGAGCCCGAGGCCGCGGACGTCGCCGATGCCCGGCGTCCGATCGGCCACCGCCTCCAGGCCCTGGCGCAGCCGCTCGCCCATCGCCTCGGCGTTCTCGACCAGCTTCTCGTCGCGTACGACGTCCAGGGTCGCGCAGGCCGCGGCGCAGGCGACGGCGTTGGCACCGTACGTGCCGCCCTGCGAGCCGGGCCACGCCTTGCTCATCAGCTCCTCGGAGGCGGCGATGCCGGACAGCGGGAACCCGCTGGCCAGGCCCTTGGCGGTGACGAGGATGTCGGGCGTGACACCGAAGTGGTCGTGACCCCAGAAGCGGCCGGTGCGGCCGACGCCGGTCTGCACCTCGTCGAGGATCAGCAGGAAGCCGTGGCGGTCCGCCCGCTCTCGCAGCCCCTCCAGGAAGGCCCGAGTCGCGGGCACGTACCCACCCTCGCCGAGCACGGGCTCGACGATGATCGCGGCCGTGTCGGCGGGCGAGGAGATCGTCTGAAGCGTGTAGTCGAGCTCCTGCAGGGCGAAGTCGGTAGCGGTCTCCTCGTCCCAGCCGTACCGGTAGGCCGACGGGAAGGGGGTGACGACGACACCGCTCATCAGCGGGGAGAAGCCGGAGCGGAAGCGGGTGCCGGAGGTCGTCATGGCGGCGGCGGCCACCGTACGGCCGTGGAAGCCGCCGTGGCAGACGAGGATGTTGGGGCGGCCGGTGGCCTGGCGGGCCAGCCGCAGCGCGGCCTCCACCGCCTCACTGCCGGAGTTGGTGAAGAACAGGCGGTCCAGACCGGCCGGCAGGACCTCGCCGAGCTTGTCGACCAGACGCCGCAGCGGCTGGTGCATGACCGTCGTGTACTGGCCGTGGATCAGCGTGCCCACCTGCTCCTGCGCCGCCGCGACGACCTTGGGGTGGCAGTGCCCGGTGCTGGTGACGCCGATACCGGCGGTGAAGTCCAGATAGCGGCGGCCGTCCTGGTCATAGAGGTGGACGCCCTCGCCCCGGGCCGCCACCACGGGCGTGGCCTGGCGAAGGTGCGGCGACAGTGCGGTCATGTTCGTCTCCCGGCCTCGGTGTTCGGTCTGCTGCGGTCTCCCGAGCATCGCGGCGTACCAGGGCCGCGCCAACGCGTGATCTGTCCGGTCGGGACGCGATATCCGGACGTTGTGTCAGCCCCCACCGGCGCCATGCCGGGTGCCGATCCGGCCAAGGGTCGCTCTTGCGCAGGTCAGCCGCGCTTGTCACAGTGGCCGGGCACTCCCCCGAGCTCTCGGCTCAGCTCGAGCAGGGGACCCCCAGGGAGACACCGTGAACGACAACCACCCGGCCGGCCAAGGGCCCACTCGTCCGCTCACCGTGGCCGACATCCTGGCCCTTCCCGTCCTGGCCGCCGGACAGCCCCAGGTCGTCACCGGCGTGCCCCACCTCGACCGGCCGGTCAGGTGGGTCCACATCACCGAACTGACCGACCCCGCGTCCTTCCTCAAGGGCGGCGAACTCGTCCTCACCACCGGTATGCCGCTGCCGGAGGACGCGGTCGGCGTGCGCCGGTACGTCGACGAACTCGCCGACATCGGGGCGGCGGCGCTGGTCATCGAACTCGTACGGCGCTATCACCGCCCGCCGGACGCGCTCGTCGACGCCTGCCGGCTGCGCGGACTGCCCCTCGTCACCCTGGCCAAGGACGTCAACTTCCTCGAGGTCACCCAGGTCGTGCACGCGCTCCTGCTCGGCAACCAGGCGGAGGCGATGCGCCGCACGCAGCACATCCACGAGGCGTTCACCGCGTTGACGCTGCGGGGCGCCGGGCCGGAGGACGTGGTACGAGCGGCGGCGGAGATGAGTGGGCGCACGGTCGTGCTGGAGAACCTGGTACACCAGGCACTGATCTGCGAACCCTCCGGCACCACGGTGGAGAAGGCACTCACCGACTGGGAACAGCGATCCAGGGCGACCGGGCCCGGCGACAACACGGAGACACGCGGCCCGGAGAACTGGCTCACCACCCCCGTCGAGTACCAGGGCGAACGCTGGGGCCGCGTGGCGATGCTCCCGTCCCGCACGGAGGAACCCTCCTTCGGGCCCGAGGACATCACCGTCCTGGAGCGAACGGCGATGGCCCTGACCGTTGCCCGTCTCATCCATCCCACACCGTGGGAACGCACCGCACACCGCAACGCCCTGCGCGACCTGGTCGAACGGCGCCATCGCTCCCCGGCTGATGCCCGCACCCGCTGCGCCGCCCTGGGTCTGCCCGCCCAGGGCGGCTCCTTCGTCGGGGTCCTCGTGGATCTCCGCACAAGGCAGGGGGAAGCCGACCCCGAGACCCGCCTGCTGCAGGAGCTGCGCACGGCAGGCATCCCGGCCCTGGTTGGCGAACTGGCCCCCGGCCGCCTCGGCATCCTGCTGGCTCTGCGCGCCTCCCAACTCTGGCGCCCCGTCGTCGAACGCCTGGCCGACACCGCGCTGGGCCTGGCCCCGCAGGCAGTCGTGAGTGTCGGCTCCGAGGTCACGGACCTCTTCGACACCGCCCGCTCCTTCCGCGAGGCGGCCCACATCGCCGAGGCCACCCCGCCCGGCCAGCCCCTCCCCCGGGACCGCTCCTTCCATGAGCTGTCCGACATCGGTCTCCGTCGGCTGCTGCATGCCCTCCGCGAGGACACCCGGATCCAGGAGTACACCGAACGGCAGCTCGGGCGACTCATCGAACACGACACCCAGCACGGCACCGACCTGCTGACAACCCTGCGGCACTACCTCGACGCGGCAGGCAACAAGACCAAGGCGGCCCGCCGAGGCGGCCTCTCCCGCGAAACCATGTACCAACGCCTGCGCACCATCGAGCGCCTTCTCGCCCGCGACCTCGAGTCCGGCGAACAACGCACCGAACTGCACGTGGCCCTCACGGCACTCGATGCGGTGCGAACCCACTGACGAAGAACGACCCGCGGTCGGTCCGCGAGCGCGGAGACCTCCGGCACATGGCCTGAGCCTCGCCGACCGGCCGGCCCTGGCAGACCCGGTCAAGGTCGGCCGGTGCTCAGGCGGGTGCGGATGTCGGGGATTGAGAGCGAGTTGTCGAAGCGCATCAACGCTGACCACCGCCCCTGACGAGCTGTCAATGACCAGGTAGGGGAAACTTTCTTTCCGTTGGGGCTCTTGTTTCACACGAAATGAGTCCGTTACCTTCCCGTCCGAAGTGAAGCGCTTCGACATGACTCCACCCGACTCTCCGTACCCGAGGATCCGTCATGACGGCACGCAGCATCACCGACCGCCTGGGCGGCCTCGCCTTCGGCGGGGACTACAACCCCGAGCAGTGGGACGAGCCGGTCTGGAAGGAGGACGACGAGCTCATGCGCCGCGCCAGGGTCAACCTGGCCACGGTGGGCGTCTTCTCCTGGGCCCTGCTCGAACCGGAGGAGGGACGCTACGACTTCGCCTGGCTCGACGCCCACATCGAACGCCTGCACACGAACGGCGTGGCCGTCGACCTCGCCACCCCGACGGCCTCCCCGCCGCCGTGGTTCACGCTGGCCCACCCGGACGCGCTGACGGTCCGGCCCGACGGCACCCGTCTCGTCCACGGCAGCCGGGACACGTACTGCCTCACCGCGCCCGCCTACCGGAACGCGGCCCGTCGGATCGCCGCGGTGCTCGCGGAACGCTACGGCGACCACCCCGCCCTCACCCTGTGGCACGTGCACAACGAGTACGTCACCCTGTGCTACTGCGACCACACGGCCGCCGCCTTCCGGGTGTGGCTGCGCGCCCGGCACGGATCGCTGGACGCCCTCAACGAGGCTTGGGGTACGGCCTTCTGGAGCCAGCGCTACACCTCCTGGGAGCAGGTCCTGCCGCCGCGTGCCACCAACTGGCACAAGAACCCCGGCCAGGCGCTGGACTTCCACCGCTTCTGGTCCGACGAGGTCATCGCCGCCTACCGCGAGCAGCGGGACGCGATCCGCGCGCACAGCGACCGGCCGGTGACGACCAACCTGATGCTGCCCGCGTACCAGAACATCGACCTGTGGGCCCTCGCCCGGGAACTCGACGTGGTCACCTGCGACCAGTACCCCAGCGCACCCGGCCTGGCCGCCGCCGACGTCGCCTTCCACGCGGACCGCGCCCGCTCCCTGGGCGGGGGCCGTCCCTGGCTGCTGATGGAGCAGGGCACCAGTACCGTCTACGACGGCGACCGGGTCCTCGCCAAGGACCCCGGTGACATCCTGCGCCACACCCTCGGCCACATCGCCCGCGGCTCGGAGGGCGCCCTCTTCTTCCAGTGGCGGCAGTCCCGGGCCGGCGCCGAGACATGGCACTCGGCGATGGTGCCGCACGCGGGACCCGACAGCCGGATCTTCCGCGAGGTCACGCAGACCGGCGAGGCGGTGGCCCGCCTCGGCGAGCTGGCGGGATCGACGGTGTCCGCGCCGGTGGCCGTCCTGCACGACCCGGACGCCTGGTGGGCACTCGGCGTGGACGGCCTGCCCTCGACGGAGCTCGAACTACCACACGGCACTCGCCCGAGCGCACCGCGCGCTGTGGGACGCCGGCGTCACGGTCGACTTCGCCCACCCCGCACACGAGTTGAGCCGCTACTCGCTCGTCGTCGCACCGGCCCTGTTCCTCCTTTCCGACAAGGCGGCCGAGAATCTGCGCCGTTACGTCTCCGGCGGCGGGACGCTCCTCGTCCAGCACGCGAACGGATACGTCGACGAGCGCCTCCACGCCCGCCTCGGCGGCTACCCGGCCGCTCCCCTGCGCGAGGCGCTGGGCATCCGCGTCGAGGAGTACCGGCCACTGCGGCGCAGCGAGCGGATCACCCTGTCGGACGGGACACAGGGCACCGTCTGGAGCGAGTCCCTGCGCACCGAGGGCGCGGAGACGCTCGCCGTCTACACCCACGGGATGCTCACCGGCAGCCCGGCGCTGACCCGGCACCGCTTCGGCACCGGGCAGGGCTGGTACCTCTCCACCCACCTGGACGACGCCGACTACGGCGCCCTGGTGGGCCGGTTGCTGAAGGAGGCCGGTGTCGAGCCGGAGCTGCCGGGGCTGCCGGCCGGTGTCGAAGCCGTCACCCGGCACGCATCCGACAGTCGCCGCTGGCACTTCCTGATCAACCACGGCACCGCTGCCGTGCCCCTGCCCGAGCCCGCCCACGACCTGCTCACCGCTGCACTCGCGCACGAAGTCCCGCCCGGCGGCTGCGCCGTCCTGCGCGGTCACTGACCTCGAAAGGGCCACTATGACCGAGAAACAGGGGACCTTGAAACAGGAGACCTTCCGCTGGGGGCACGAGGCCCTCCAGCTCGAGATCGTCCTCGATGACCACGGCAGCCCGCGGCTGACGCACCTCGGACTGCCCGGCGGGGCTGAGACAACCCCCGCGTCCCTGCCCCTGGTGGAGGTGACCGCCACGGGTCAGGGCCGTGGCTGGTCGGGCAGCCGCCTCGTCGACACCGGTCTCGGCGGGCGTCTGCGGCACCGGGCCCACCGCGCGACCCGCGACGGCGAATGGCACACGCTGACCGTTCAACTCCACGACCCGGAAACCGGACTGGTCGCGGAGGTGGCTTACCGGTCGCCGGACGGCGTGCCCGTGCTCCGCAGCGAGGTGACTCTGCGCAACGAAGGGCCGGCCACGCTGCACCTGGAGTCGGTCAGCTCGCTCGTGGTGGGCTGCCTCACCACCAAGGGGCCTGCAGCCGTCGACGCCGCGGACCTGCTGTGGGCGGACAACGACTGGCTCTCCGAATGCCGCTGGCAGCGACAGCCGATGCGCCTGACCTCACCGGCCCACAGCGGACGCGTGAGCGACGTCAACGGCAAAGGCGGCTGCGCCCTCAACGGACAGGGCACCTGGTCCAGTTGCGGACACCTGCCCATGGGCGGCTTGACGGACCGCCGCTCCGGCCGCAGCTGGGTGTGGCAGATCGAGCACAACGGCGGGGGCTGGCGCTGGGAGTGCGGCGAGCGCGACAAGGCGGCCTATGCGGCGCTGTTCGGGCCCACCGACACCCACCACGGCTGGCGGCACTCCCTTGAACCCGGCGCCGTCTTCCGCACCGTGCCCGCCGCCCTGTCCTTCAGCGCCGACGGCGGCCCCGACGCCGCGTTCGCCGCGCTGACCCGCTACCGCCGTATCCAGCGCCGCCCGCACACCGACCACCAGCGCCTGCCCGTCATCTTCAACGACTACATGAACTGCCTGATGGGCGACCCCACGACCGAGAAGCTGCTGCCGTTCATCGACGCCGCGGCCGACACGGGCGCCGAGTACTTCGTGATCGACGCCGGCTGGTACGACGGCGACGACGGCGGCTGGTGGGACACCGTCGGCGCCTGGGAGCCTGCCGCCTCCCGGTTCCCCGGGGCGCGCGGGATCCACGAGGTGCTGGACCGCATACGGGAGCGCGGCATGGTTCCGGGCCTGTGGCTGGAGCCGGAGGTGATCGGCGTACGCAGCCCCATGGCCAAGTCCCTGCCCGACGAGGCGTTCTTCCGTCGCGACGGCGTCCGCGTCACGGAGGCCGGCCGGCACCACCTGGATCTGCGCCACCCGGCCGCCCGCGCCCACCTGGACCAGGTCGTGGACCGCCTGGTCGGCGAGTGGGGCGTCGGCTACCTCAAGCTCGACCACAACATCGACCCCGGCTCCGGCACCAGCGCCCACCCCGGCGAGACCCCGGGCGCCGGCCTGCTCGGCCACAACCGGGCGCACCTCGACTGGCTCGACGGCATCCTGGACCGCTACCCGCACCTGGTGGTGGAGAACTGCTCCTCGGGCGGCATGCGCTGGGACCACGCACTGCTGTCCCGGATGCAGCTGCAGTCCACGAGCGATCAGCAGAACCTCCAGCTCTACGCGCCCATCGCGGCCTCCGCGCCGACCGCCGCCACCCCCGAACAGGGTGCCGTCTGGGCGTACCCCCAGCCGGAGGACTCCCTCGACGAGGTGGCCTTCACCATGGCCAACGCACTCCTCGGCCGGATCCACCTCTCCGGCCGCATTCCCGAACTCGAGCCTGAGGCCCGCGCCTTGGTCCACGAGGCGGTGGCCGCGTACAAGGCCATCCGCGCCGACCTGCCGCAGGCCGTGCCGTCGTGGCCGCTCGGCCTGCCCACCTGGAACGCCCCCTGGACCGCCCTGGCCCTGCACACTCCGGCCACCACCTACCTCACCGCCTGGCGCCGCCCTGGAGCCGACGCCACGGCGACACTTCACCTGCCCCACCTGCGAGGCACCGCCGCCCGTGTCGATCTGCTCTATCCCTCGTCCAGCCGGGCGGTTCCCGCCTGGACGCCCGACACGGCCGAACTGAGCCTGACCTTGCCCACCGCGCCGTCCGCCGTCCTGCTCCGCATCACCTCCACGGGCCCCGGCGCTCCCTGAACCGCCCACGCCTGCACCACTACTCGACGAGAGGACCTATCGGTGCCCCCTCTGCACCAGCCGGACGAACGCGTCACCGACGCCGTCAACCCTGTGCTCCCCGGCTTCCACCCCGACCCCAGCGTCTGCCGGGTCGGCGACGACTACTACCTCGCCTGCTCCAGCTTCGAGTACTTCCCCGGCGTACCCCTCTTCCACAGCCGCGACCTGGTCCACTGGCGGCAGATCGGCAACGCCCTGGACCGGCCGGAACAACTGCGTCTGCCGGCCGACATGCCGTCCTCCGCCGGCATCTACGCCCCCACCCTGCGCCACCACGACGGACGCTTCTGGCTGATCGTCACCAATGTCGCCGAGGGCGCCGGCAACCTGATCGTCACCGCCAACGACCCCGCCGGACCGTGGTCGGATCCCATCTGGGCGCCGGGCGTGCCCGGCATCGATCCCGACCTGGCCTGGGACGAGGACGGCACCTGCTGGTGCACGGTCGCCGGGGTGTCGCAGGTCCGTCTCGACCCGGCCACCGGGGAGACCTACGGGACACCGCACAAACTCTGGTCGGGCGGGCCCGGCGCCAAGGCCCCGGAGGCGCCGCACCTGTACCGGATCGGCGACCACTGGTACCTGCTCATCGCCGAGGGCGGCACCGAGCGCGGCCATGGCGTGGCGATCGCCCGCGGCCGTACGCCGGGCGGCCCGTTCGAACCGTGCCCGGCCAACCCGATCCTCACCCACCGCGGCACGGACCACCCCGTGCAGAACACCGGGCACGCGGACCTCGTCCAGGCCCCCGACGGGTCCTGGTGCATGGTCTTCCTCGGCGTACGGCCGCAGGGCGGCACCCCCGGCTGGCACGTGCTCGGCCGGGAGACCTTCCTGGCGCCCGTGACCTGGGTGGACGGCTGGCCGGTCGTCGGCGACGTGACCCTGGACCTGTCCGCACTCCCCTGGTCGCTCTCCCCCGGCCCCGTCGAGGAGCATCGGGACGACTTCGAGCTCAGCGAACTGCGGCCGTCCTGGATCTCCCTGCGGGGCCGGCTCGCCGAGCACTGCACCACCAAGGAGCGCCCCGGGTGGCTGACGCTCCGCGCGCGGGGAGCCTCCCTGGACGAGCCCGACGCCGTGTTCACCGGCCGGCGACAGCAGCATCTGTCGTGCCGGGCGCGGACCCTGGTCGATCCCAAGGAGGGGCGCGGCGGGCTCGCCATCCGGCTGGACGAGCGACACCAATACGCGATCGAGGCGTCCGCCACCCAGGTGCGGGTGATCGCGCGCGTCGGCTCCCTGCGCACGGTCGTGGCCGAACGCTCCGTGCCCGCCGGACCTCTGGTCCTCGACGTCACGATCAGCGACCCGCCGCCACCGCACGGGCCGTGCACCGGACCCGACGTCGTCTCTCTCGGCATCGAGCAGCCCGACGGCACGTTCACCGAACTCGCCACCCTCGACGGCCGCTATCTGTCGACCGAGGTCGCCGGCGGCTTCACCGGCCGGGTCATCGGCATGTACGCCGCGGCAGGCACCGTCCACTTCGACTGGTTCGACTACGAGCCCCTTGATGACTGAACCCGACTCCTCCTGACCGCTGAACCGGTCCCTTCCTGACGAGGCAGGGGGTCCTCGTACCACCACCCGAAAGGCACGACCGATTCGAAAGGGACGACATATGAAGGACGTACGGCATCCCGCGCGCCACCGCAGACGCGGCCCCGGGCGCCTGGGCTCCCTGCTGCTGACGCTGCTGTTCATCCTGGGGCTGTCCGGCGGCACCGCGCTGGCCGCGCCCGATGGTGCGAGAGAAGCGTCCCCGTCGACGGTCAGGGTCCCGGCGTCCGCCATGGACGCCGTCGCGACGATGCCAGATGGCGTCCAGGGTGTTGCCCAGGTTCCAGCTGGGCTGCACGTCACGAAGTCCGGCAGCTCGGTCACCGACACAGCCTCCTGACCGACCGGCCGGTCCCTCGCCCTGGATGCCCCCTCCCTGGCAGCCAGGGCACGCGTGTACTCGCAGCCTCCGCGCCGCGCCGCACGCAGGATTGTCAGGGACATGAAAGCGCCCTACAGTCCGTCAGAAACAGACATGGGAGCGCTCCCATGTATTGGGGCGCGGGAGTGCCCCACCTCCCCAACTCCGGCCGTACCTCCGAAAGAGGCCCCGCATGCGACCGTTACCGCACCTCCCCCGCACGGTGCGCCGCGCGTTGGGCGCGCTCGTCACCGCGCTCGCCACCGTCGCGGCGCTCATCGCCGCCACACCTCCGGCCCAGGCCGACACCACGGTCTGCGAACAGTTCGGCTGGACTGTCGTCCAGGGGCGATACGTCGTCCAGAACAACCGCTGGGGCATCAACGAGCCCCAGTGCGTCACCGCCACCGACACCGGTTTCCGGCTCACCCGGGCCGACGGTTCCGTGCCCACGAACGGCGCACCGAAGTCGTATCCGTCCCTCTTCAACGGCTGCCACTACACCAACTGCTCGCCGGGGACCAACCTCCCCGCGCAGCTCACCCGCATCTCCAGCGCGCCGAGCAGCATCTCGTACGGCTACGTCGGCGACGCCGTGTACAACGCCTCGTACGACATCTGGCTCGACCCGACGCCCCGCACCGACGGCGTGAACCGGACCGAGATCATGATCTGGTTCAACAAGGTGGGCCCGATCCAGCCCATCGGCTCCCAGGTCGGCACGGCCACCGTCGGTGGACGCACCTGGCAGGTGTGGTCGGGCAGCAACGGCTCCAACGACGTGCTGTCCTTCGTCGCCCCGTCGGCGATCGGCAGCTGGAGCTTCGACGTGATGGACTTCGTGCGGCAGGCCGTGGCTCGTGGGCTGGCGCAGAGCAGCTGGTACCTGACGAGTGTTCAGGCCGGCTTCGAACCCTGGCAGAACGGCACGGGGCTGACTGTGCACTCGTTCTCGTCGACCGTCAACACGGGTGGTGGGCCGGGCGGCCCGGGCGGCGCCACGACCTGCGACGTGTCGTACACCACGAATGTGTGGCAGGGGGGCTTCACCGCGGACGTCACGGTCGCCAACACCGGTTCGGCACCCGTCGACGGATGGCGTCTCGCCTTCACCCTGCCCTCCGGCCAGCGCATCACGGGCGCCTGGAACGCCACCGTCTCCCCGGCCTCGGATTCGGTCACGGCGGGCGGCCTGGCGCACAACGCGAGCATCGCCCCCGGTGGCAGCCAGACGTTCGGGTTCCAGGGCACCTACAGCGGCGCCTTCGCCGCGCCGGGCGGGTTCAGCCTGAACGGGACCGCCTGCACCAGGACGTGACGTGACCGGCGCCGGACGCCTGCGTGCCGTGCGGCGCCATGACAGCCATACGCGGCGACGGCTCTCGCCGCGTATGGCACCAAAGAAGACAGACCGTCTGCTCAACTCCCTGGGGCAGCACAGGCAGTGCCGTTCAGCGTGTAGGAGTTGGGCGGGGCGGTGTTGCCGGTGTGGGCTGCCTGGAAGCCGATGTCGACCGAAGCGCCGGGAGCGATGGTGGCGTTGTGGGACGCGTTCTGGGCCGTCACCCGGCCGGAGGCGGGCGAGTAGTCCGCGTTCCAGCCGGAGGCGATGGTCTGGCCGTCGGGCAGGGTGAAGACGAGGGACCAGCCGTCGATCGCGGTGGTGCCGGTGTTGGTGATAGTGATGCTCGACGTCAGGCCGGTGTTCCAGGCGCTGACGGTGCCGGTGACCCGGCAGGTCGCAGTCCCTGGCGGCGGGTTGGAGGTCTGGAACTGGCTGAAGAACTTCCAGACCTCTTGCGGCACCCAGGTCCTGGAGCCGCTGTCACCGGGGGCCCCGTCCTGCGGAGCGGGGATGTGCCCTTCGTCGAACGCGGCCCAGGCGACCGGATGTCCGGCCGAGCATCCCGGGTAGGTGGTGACCCGGTGCGTCAGGCTGCCCTGCGCCGGCTCGGGCGGGTTTTGCGGGGTGCAGCCGTTGTTCCGGACGAACCGGTCCCGCATCGCCCGGCCGCCGGAGATGCCGAGCACGCTGTCCCTGAGGCCGTGCACTCCGAGGTAGGCGATCGGCTGGGTGCCTCCGCTGCATCCGCTGAGCTGTCCGCCGCCCAGGACCGCGACCGCGCGGAAGACCGTCGCGCGGGAACACGCGAGGGCGTACGACATGGCGCCGCCGTAGCTGAAGCCCGTGGCGAAGCGCTGTGTGGTGGCGACGCACAGGTCCGCCTCGATCCGCCTGATCATGTCGTCGACGAAGGTGACATCCTCCCCGCCGGCGTTGGCCCAGCCGTTGTTGAGGCCTTGGGGTGCGACGAAGATGGCGCTGTTGTTCGCCAGTCGCTGGAGCCCGTAGTAGGCCCAGGTGCCAGTTTCCACGGTGCGGCCCGTGGCGACGTCAGTGGAGGTGCCGCCCAGCCAGTGGAACCCGAAGACCAGCCGGTGGGCGCGGTTGCGGTCGTAGCCGTCCGGGATCCGCAGGATGAAGCTCCGGGTCTTGCCGCTGCTCTGGATCGTGTGCGTACCGCTCGTCAAGGTGGGGGCCTTGCCGCATCCGGGGGTCGCGGCAGCAGTGCTGACGGGTGCGGCAGCCGTGCCGGACGCCATCAGCGCGGTGTTCTCGCCCTGGCCGTGGCCCAGTGCCGTGCTTCCCATGCTCAGGACGAGCAGCACCGCGACCACGGCGGGCCATAAGAGGGATCTTGTCCTTGCCGTCATGCAACTTCCCTTCCGTTCCGGTGAACCGCAGGCAGGGGTCTGCCCTCACACGCGGGTCCACTTCTGGTTGGCCTGGCCGTTGCAGGTCCACAGCACCAGCGGGGTCCCGCCCGCGGTGCCGGCCCCGCTGACATCGAGACACAGCCCGGCATGGACGTTGCGGATCGACCCGTCGGAGCCGACGGTCCATTTCTGGTTGTTCTGGCCGTTGCAGGGCCAGGTGATGACCCGGGTGCCGTTGGTGGTGCCCTGGTTGTAGGCGTCCAGGCACTTGTCGCCGAAGACACGGATCTCGCCGCCGGCCCAGGTGGTCCACAGCTGGTTGGCGGCCGTGTGGCAGTCCCAGATCAGGACCGTGGCCCCGGACGCGGTGGAGGCGTTGTCCACGTCCAGGCAGCGGCCGGAGCCGGTGTCGCGCAGACGCGAGGTGGTGGCCGCCAGCGGGCTGCCACCGGTCACCCGGAACACGGCCACGCCGTGCGCGGGAACGCTCGCCGAGATCTGCCCGGATGTGCTGGACGTGCCGCCGGTCCACAAGTCCGTGAGCGTGAACTGCCCGCCGGACAGACCGACTTGCGCGGCCGTGGTGGTGACCGTCGCGGTGCCCTCTCCGCGGTTGAACAGGCCCACCGCGACCGAGCCGTCGGACAGAGGCTTGGCGAACACCTCGGTGCTGCCGTCGTCGCGCACCCTGCGCCCGCCCACCCCCAGCGGATCCTGGTTCACCGCCAGCAGGCGTGGGTTGCGCAGGATCGCGCTCACGTCGGCGGACATGGTGCGGATGTCGTTGCCGGCCATGAGCGGGGCACCCAGCAGCGCCCAGAGGGCGAAGTGGGAGCGGGACTCGGTCAGTGACAGGCCGGGGCGGCCGACGACCAGCATGTCGGGGTCGTTCCAGTGCCCCGGGCCCGACTGCGCCGCCAGTGGCGCGGTGACGTCCAGGACGTTGCCGACGCCCATCGGATAGCTGTTGGTGTTGCCGTTCTGCCAGATGTCGAGCAGGTCTTCGGTGGTCCGCCACAGGTCGGCGACCTCTCCCCAGTTGTACGTGGCGCCGGTGGGGGCGTGAAAGCTGTTGGGGTTGATGCTGTAGACGATCGGCCGCCCCGTGGCACGCAGGGCGTCGCGCATGAGGGTGAACCGCGCGACCTGCTCGCCAAGGGTGCCGCTCGAGGAGCACCAGTCGTACTTGAGGTAGTCGACGCCCCACGAGGCGAACGTGGCGGCGTCCTGGGCCTCGTGCCCCCTGCTGCCCGTGGAGCCCGGATAGGTGCCCACGGTCTGCGCACAGGTGCGTTCGCCCGGCACCTGGTAGATGCCGAACTTCAGGCCCTTGCTGTGGATGTAGTCGCCGAGGGCCTTCATCCCGCTCGGGAACTTGTCCGGATTGGCCCGCAGGTTGCCTGCCGCGTCGCGCTGCGGGTCGAACCAGCAGTCGTCGACCACGACGTACCGGTAGCCGGCGTCCCGCATGCCCGAGGAGACCATCGCGTCTGCGGCCTGGCGCACCTGGGCCTCGGTGATTCCGCACCCGAAGCTGTTCCAGCTGTTCCACCCGAGCGGTGGGGTGAGCGCCGGGCTGCCCGGCGCGGCCGTGGCCGTGGAGTGCGAGGAGGCCGTCACGGACGCGGTGACCGTCAGCGCGGCGGCCGCGAGGAAGCGTAGCAGTCGTCTGGGTGATCGTCTGGGCACCCGGGAGCTCCTTTTCCGGAAGGGCGAGATGGGCGGTCGTGGGCGTCTCCCGGCATGTCGCGCTCATGACATCCAGGGGAGATTCTAGGGTTCGCAATTTCGAATCTGATTCGGAAAGTCAGGGCCTCACGGATAATAGAGAGGCATCCGATTCTGTCAACACCACGCGGCCTCTCGCCCCTTCACATGGCCCGCAGCGACGGAAATCAGCGGCGTTCACCTGCAACATCAGGACATCCGACCCGCAACAGCCGAACGTTCAACCTGCCTCGAATGTTTCGACACACAATGCGAATAATGCGAGAGGCCTTGACGGGGTCCGTCGGCCTCCTATCATCCAGGATGCTCGATCAGCCGATGCGTGTTCGACATGGCGAACGCAGAGCAGCCGCAACGGCAGGCCGGGGCCACACAGGGAGAGCGCCATCCATGGATATGTCATGCCCTAATCAACGCATCGCGCGTCGCCAGGCTCTGGCCCCCTCTTCAACCACGCCTCGCAGTCACTCGGCGGCGCGGTCCGCGTCACGCGGTTCGAGCTGTCCACGCCCTGAACGATCGGAGGATCGCACACCCAACCCCCCACCCGACCGTACGAGGAGAACCATGAACCCGCTGCAACGACTCGGCCGTCGCCGAGCCTCGGTATTAGCCCTCCTGGCCTCGGTCGCCCTGGTGACGCCCGCGTCCGCGACCGGCGCACCCGACGACGTCAAAGCCTCCACACTGGGCGCCCAAGCGGCCCAGTCCGGCCGGTACTTCGGAACCGCCGTGGCCGCCGGACGGCTCGGCGACGGCACGTACACCGGGATCCTGGACCGGGAGTTCAACTCGGTCACACCCGAGAACGAGATGAAGTGGGACACGACCGAGCCGTCCCGCGGCTCGTTCAACTTCGGCCCCGCGGACCAGATCGTCAACCGCGCGACGGCACGCGGTCAGCGCGTACGCGGCCACACCCTGGTCTGGCACTCCCAACTGCCCGGCTGGGTCAGCTCCATCAGGGACGCGAACACCCTGCGCGGCGTGATGAACAACCACATCACCACCGTGATGAACCGCTACAAGGGCCGGATCTACTCCTGGGACGTCGTCAACGAGGCCTTCGCCGACGGCGGCAGCGGCCAGCACCGTCCCTCGGTCTTCCAGAACCTGCTGGGCGACGGCTTCATCGAGCAGGCGTTCCGCACCGCGCGGTCGGCCGACCCGGCGGCCAAGCTCTGCTACAACGACTACAACATCGAGAACTGGAGCGACGCCAAGACCCAGGGCGTCTACCGCATGGTCCGCGACTTCAAGGCGCGCGGTGTGCCCATCGATTGCGTCGGCCTCCAGGCCCACTTCGGCACCGGCGGCCCGCCGGCCGGCTTCCAGACGACGCTGTCGAACTTCGCCGCCCTCGGCGTGGACGTCCAGATCACCGAGCTGGACATCGCGCAGGCGGCGCCGACGGCGTACGCCAACACGGTGCGGGCCTGCATGAACGTGGCGCGCTGCACCGGCATCACCGTCTGGGGCATCCGGGACAGCGACTCCTGGCGGGCCTCGGAGAACCCGCTGCTGTTCGACCGCGGTGGCAACAAGAAGCCGGCCTACCAGGCGGTGCTCAACGCGCTGGGCGGCTCGGTCGCGGCACAGCGGGCTGACGTCCGTTCGGAGCGGTCCGCCGCCGCTCTGCCCTCACGCTTCTCGTGGAGCTCCAGCGGGACGCTGATCTCACCGAAGTCGGACGCCACCCACAACATCGCCGGGATCAAGGACCCGACCGTCGTCCACTACAACGGCAAGTACCACGTGTTCGCGAGCGTCGCCAGCTCCTCCGGATACAACCTGGTGTACCTGAACTTCAGTGACTGGTCCCAGGCCGGCTCGGCCACGCACCACTACCTGGACCGCAGCGCCATCGGGCCCGGGTACCGGGCCGCGCCGCAGGTCTTCTACTACGCGCCCCAGCGCTTGTGGTACCTCGTGTACCAGACCGGCAACGCCTCGTACTCCACCAACCCCGACATCAGCAACCCGAACGGGTGGAGCGCGCCGCGCAACTTCTACTCGTCGATGCCCGACATCATCAAGCAGAACATCGGCAACGGCTACTGGGTCGACATGTGGGTGATCTGCGACAGCGCCAATTGCTACCTGTTCTCGTCGGACGACAACGGGCACCTGTACCGCTCGCAGACGACCGTCGGCCAGTTCCCGAACGGCTTCACCAACACGGTCTTCGCGGCCCAGGACTCCAAGTACGCCCTGTTCGAGGCGAGCAACGTGTACAAGGTGCAGGGCAGCAACCAGTATCTGCTCCTCGTCGAGGCCATCGGTTCGGACGGCCGGCGCTACTTCCGCTCCTGGACCTCAGGCAGCCTCGCCGGCTCCTGGACGCCCCTGGCCGCGTCCGAGAGCAACCCGTTCGCACGGGCCAACAACGTCACCTTCCCCTCCGGGTCCTGGACCAGGGACATCAGCCACGGCGAGATGATCCGGGCCGGCTACGACCAGACACTCACCATCCCCTCCTGCCGGCTCCAGTACCTCTACCAAGGCATGAACCCCAACACGGGCGGCGACTACAACCTCCTCCCGTGGCGGCTCGGCCGCCTCACCCAGACCATTTCGACGTGCTGACCAGGTGGGCCCCGCCGCTCGCGCGGGGCCCATGCCCTCTCTCCTTCCGCGGTTGCGGAAGCTCTCCAAACGAGGTGATATGCCGGGGTGGAGCAGCCGTCCGTGGCGACCGCGGCAGCGGTGTCCTGGCCGGCAATGTAGCCCTGGCTCCAGCACGCGGTGCCCCAGGCCTCGCTGAGGACGCAAGCAGGTCGGGGCGCCGACCGGCGCCCCGACTCCGGCCCGGGCGGTGCGGGGCAGGCCTCCGTCAGTGCCCGTCGGGCGCCGGAGCCCCGGCCAGGATCGTCGGCTCCACCGCCTCGTAGCGGCGCAGCTGCGCCGAGGCGTCCTGCTGGGACAGGATCGTGCCCAGCCAGCCCGCGAGGAAGCCCACCGGGACCGACACGAGGCCGGTCGTGGTGAACGGGAACCAGGCGAAGTCGCTGTCCGGGAAGACCGACTGCGGTGAGCCGGAGACCAAAGTGGTGCCGGTCATCAGGACGAGCACGCTCACGGTGCCCGCGATGAGCGTGCTCAGCAGGCCCGTACGGGTGTAGCGCCGCCAGAAGAGGCTGTAGACGAGCGCCGGACCCACGGCGGACGCGCCGACGCAGAAGGAGAGGGTGACCATCAGCTGGCCGTTGAAGTCCCGGACGTAGACGGCGACGACGATCGCGGTGAGGCCGACGCCGAGTGCGGCGGCCCGTGCGATGGTCATCTCCGTGGAGTCCGGCAGGGTGGTCCTGCGCAGGCCCTGGGCGATCAGGTCGTGCGCCAGGGTGTTGGCACAGGCGAGGGTGATCCCGGCGACCGAGGCGAGCAGGGTGAGGAAGATCGCCGTGGTCACCAGGGTGAACAGGAGGGTCTCACCCACGGACGGATCAGGGCCCATGACGGCCTGACTGACCATCAAGAACGCCGTCTCTCCCTGCGGGTCCGCCGCGACAAGCTCGGTGTGGCCGACGAGCGCCGCCGCGCCGAAGCCGATCACCGAGATCAGCAGGCACATGACGACGACGGTGGAGACCGCCCAGGACATCGAGCGCCGCACCCCGGACGCGCTGCGGGAGCCGAACATGCGCATCGTGATGTGGGGCAGGACCGCCGCCCCGAGCACGATGGTCAGCTCCGCGCTGATCATGTCCAGTCCGTCGCCGCCGAACTGCAGCCCGGAGGAGAGGTAGGCGTCGCCCGCGCCGCTCCCCTCCTTGGCCGCGTCCAGGAGCGCCGACAGGTCGAAGTCGTAGCGGTCCAGGATGAGCAGGCAGATGGTGACGGACGCGGCCAGAAGGACGACGGTCTTGACGATCTGGATGAAGGCGGTGCCCTTCATTCCGCCGATCGCGGCGTACACGATCATCAGGCCGCCGAGGCACACGATGAAGCCGGTCTTGAAGCCGTCCGAGTCGAAGCCGAGAACGACGGCCAGCAGATCGCCCGCGCCCGAGAGCTGGAAGATCACCAGCGGCAACAGCGCGGTAAGGGTGACCACGCAGGCGGTGATGCGGACCGCGGGATCGGACGTACGGCGGGCGAGGACGTCGCCCATGGTGAACCGGCCGGCGTTGCGCAGCGGTTCGGCCAGGAGGAACATCATCAGAACTAGCGAGAGCACAGTGCTCAGGGCGAGCACCACGCCGTCGTATCCGACGAGCGAGACGACGCCGATGGTGCCGAGCACGGTCGCGGCGGAGATGTAGTCGCCGGAGACGGCGAGCCCGCTTTGCATGGGTGAGAGCGAGCGATAGCCGGTGTAGAACTCGCCGAGGTCGTCATGGTCGGGTGCGGTCATCACACACAGCAGCAGCGTGACGGTGGTGACGGTGATGAACGCGACCAGCGACATCGTCTGGGCGTCGGAACTGAATCCGTTCATCACCAGGCACCCCCCGCGGGGTTGGTGGAACGCTGCCGTCCGGTCATGCCCGGCCGGCCGGCGTAACCCTGTCGGGCCGTGTGGGCGGCCTGGGCGATCCGGGCCGTCTCTGCCGCGCGGTGCGTCTCGGCTGCCTCTTCGGCGTGCTGCCGGATGGTCGCCGCGAGCGGGTCGACGCGGCGGCGGGCGATCCGCTCGTACACGGCGATCGCCACCAGCACGACCGGCAGCTGGCACAGGCCGAGCGTCAGTCCGGTGGTGAGGCCGCCGTCGCCGCTGCCGCTGGTCATCAGTCCGGGCGCGTACGCGGAGAAGACGAGGAAGAGCGTGAAGTAGCCGAGTGCCGTGAGGGTGGCCACCCGGCGCAGCCTGCGGTAGGCCGCACGGAGCCTGTTCAGATCGCCGTTGGGGGTGGGAATCTCCCGCACATGCTCGTGCCACTGCGGACCGGGGTCCGGCGACGGATCGGGGAAGTACTGCTCGTACGACATGGGGTGTGGCTCCTTGCGGACCTCGCGGCCTGAGGGTGCCCCTGCGCCCGACGGCGCAGGGAAAATGGCTCGCGGTCGGAGCTGCGCATATTACTGGCCGGTAGCAACGTGACGTAAGGGGGTTACCGACTGTTAGGTATGCCAGTTCCGCAACGGTCGGGTCACGGCAGATCACGGCAGGTCACACGCGGTCCGCGGCGGGGCGCCGTCAGGCCCGAGAGCGCCTGACCATCGAACCCCCGCGGCGCACGAGCAACACGACGAGCGCGAGCGCGGACACTGGGCGCCGGTCGGGATCCGGGCCGCCGCCTCCGGGGCCGCTGAAAGGACAGGACGGCATCCGCGTTTGTGACAGCCCCATGCCGCGAACCTGCCCACAGCCGCGCCGGAGATCCGGTCGGCCGAGCGGATCAAGGCGCTCAGCTGCGGGGCCGTCGCACAATCGATCTTCGGCTACGCCGCGTATACCGAACGGACCGAGCTACGGTGAGGGCGGGGGATAGAGCCACAGTCGCAGCAGTCGGCTGAGGCGCGGCATCAGCACATAGGTCAGTGTGGGCAGCAGTACCGCGGGGAAGAGCACCGCGCGCAGCGGCAGCGGCCAGCCGGTCGTGTGGGGCACGAGCAGCCACTGGACCAGCAGAACGAGCGGATAGGCCGCGAGGAACGTGGTCAGCACCATCTTCCAGCGGGGCGGGGACTGCACCGTCGTGCCGGGCAGGCTGAACCAGGTCTCCATCCCGGTGGTGGACTGCCGCTCCCTGCTGATCTCGGTGGCGATGCCCTCGATCCGTGCGTGCCAGTCCGCCCGCTCCTGGGACGTCAGCCACTGCGACAGCCGCTCCGGGTCGGCGAAGTGCACCACCGCGTGGAAGCGGTGGCCGTCCTCGGGGCGAAGCCAGGCCACCCCCTGGTTCCCGGGGAACCGCGACGCGCTGCGGGTGATGCCATGGGTCCACCGCTCGAACTCGGCTTCCTTACCGGGGCGCACCTTCCAGGTGAAGACGGCCGTGACCGGTTCGGTGCACTGGGTGCTGTGGTCCGTATGAAGGGCGCTGTGGTTCATACGGAACCGCGTGCCACGAGAGCGCGCGTCTCATGCCCCCGCGCAGGGCACCGTAAGGCTCCCGCGGGGCTCGGTAAGGAGCCCGGCCTGGATACGGTCGGTTGATCCCGCGCTCGACCGCATGGCGCTCGCGGTGATCCACCGCATCGAAACGCTCCGGTCGGCCGCCACAGGAGCCGAGCTTCCTGCGGTGGCGGGAAGTGGCGCACATGGCCTCCGCAACCACCGCTTCGCCCACCACCCGGCAACCTGAAGCGCATCGTCACCGCCAGCCTCATCGGCACCACGATCGAGTGGTACGACGACTCACGAGGGCATCGGGGCACGATCACACGTCCTCGCGAACAGCTCCGCCGTACCGCGCGGAACCGGCTGCCACCGACCTGTCTGCGCCTACTACGTCTCAGGTTCGACCCAGGCCAGCCCGTCCGCCGACGCCACCAGACCGCCGGGCCGCAGCGGCGCCTCCTTCTCCAACGGCCCGCCGAACAGCCCGCGTTCCTGGAGAGCGGTCCCCTCCTGGAACACCTGTCGGAAGCTGTTGGACTCGTAGAGCGGATTGCGCAGGTCGTCGGCGTCGGGGAGGCGGCGCACGGCCCGTTCGAAGTCGTCGGCGACGCTCGTCAGCCGTGCGCCCACCGGCCCGGCCCCGGTGAGCGACGCGTCGCCGGACGCCAGACCGCCCACCAGCTCGACGAACGCCTCGATCTCCGTCGAGCCGACGTTGGTGACCTTGCGCGCCTTCCAGAAGTACGACCGTTCGTCCTGGTGCATGTCGTAGAAGGAGACCAGGAAGTCGTGGAACAGGCCGTACTCGTGCCGGTAGCGGGCCTCGAACTCGGCGAACAGCCGATCCTCGTCCAGGGCTGCGGAGAGGTAGCCGTTGATGGACCGGGCGGCGAGCAGCCCGCCGTACGTCGCGAGATGGACTCCGCTCGACAGCACGGGATCGACGAAGCACGCCGCGTCTCCGACGAGCACCATGCCGGGCCGCCACAGCCGTGACTTCCAGTACGACCAGTCCTTGCGGACGCGGACCTGGTCGTAAGGCGGCTCGATGGCTTGGGGGACGCCGTCGAGGAAGCCGCGTACCTCCGGGCAGGCGTCGATCAGACGGTGCCAGGCGGTCGCCGGGTCACGCTGGATCGCCTCGGCGTTCTCGCGGGCGACCACGGCTCCGACGCTGGTCAGGTCGTCCCGGAGCGGGATGTACCAGATCCAGCCCTCGTCGAAGGCGGCGCAGAAGATGTTGCCGTCGTTCGGTGCCGGGAGCCGCGCGCCGCCGGCGAAGTAGCCGAACACCGCGATGTTGCGGAAGAAGTCGGAGTAGGTCCGTTTGCCGCCGACGTGCGGGTGGATCCTGCTGCCGTTGCCGGAGGCGTCCACGACGTACCGGGCGGCGGCCTCGCGGATCTCGCCCTCGGGGCCGGTCCAGCGCACCCCGCGGACCCGCCCCTGCTCGCCTCCGTCGGCGAGCACGCCGGTCACGCGACAACCCTCCCGGACGTCGACGCCGACCCGGCGGGCGTTGTCGAGGAGGATCGCGTCGAACCGGGACCGCTCGACCTGGTAGGCGAACGAGGTCGGGTCGGCCAGCCGGGGCGACAGCGCGAAGGAGAACTGCCAGGGGTCGCGGTTCCGGCCCCAGCGGAAGGTGCCGCCGCGCTTCGGCTTGAAGCCCGCGGCGGCCATCTCGCCCTCGACGCCGAGGATCCGGCACACACCGTGCACGGTGGACGGGAGCAGGGACTCGCCGATCTGGTACCGGGGGAAGGTCTCCTTCTCGACGAGGAGGACACGATGGCCGTGCAGGGCGACGGCCGCGGAGACAGTGGCCCCGGCCGGACCGCCGCCGACCACGATGACGTCGAAGTCCTCCGTGGGCTTGGCAGAACTCTCAGAACTCACGGAATTCACGGAACTCACTGGTCTCCCTTCGCCGTTCGTGCGTCGATCCAGGTGCGAATCGCCGACACGGTTGTCTCCGCGTGTGCCTGCATCATCGTCAGGTGGTCGCCGGGGACCTCCACGACGTCGTGCGCCGTGGGCCAGGAGGTCCGCCAGTCGTCCGCGTCCGCGGAGGCCGCCATGGCGGGCGTGGGCCGCAGGGCGCGCACCAGGAGCGTGGGGGTGGCGACCGGCTCAGGATCCCAGTCGAGAAAGATCCGGTTGTAGGCCCCCATCGCGGCCAGGGCGCTGTCGTCGTCCCCGATGGGGACGGGCTCTGCGGTGTCCTGCGGCGGCGGGGCGGCCAGGGACAGCAGCCAGTCCTTGCCGCTGTTGTCCGGTGTGATGTGGTAGGTGTCCAGCAGCACCAGGCCGGTCGCTGCCCGGCCGTTGTTCTCCAGCTCGTGGGCCACCAGTTGCGCCACGTTGCCGCCCGCCGACCGTCCTACGACCACGAAGGGTCCGTCCCCGACGTGCCGCAGCACGCTCTCGGCCTGCGTACGCGCCAGCGCGGCGCGGTCCTCGGGCACGGCGGCACCGGCGCCGATACCGGGATGCGGGAACTCCAGGACGTCCAGGTCGCCCTGGAAAGCGCGGTGGAAGCGAGGGAAGTCTCCTCCGCCCGATACTAGCGAGGGATGGTAGGCCGGGAAGTAGACGACCGTCGGCCTTCCGGACCCGGGGCGGCCGTGGGAGCGGCGGATCGGGGGCAGAGCGTGCTCGCCGCCTCGGGCGGCCGTGAAGGTGGGCAGCGCCCAGGACGCGGTGACGAGCAGGTGCACCGCCGCCACCGGTTGTCCGCCGGCGCTGACCGTGCGGAACAGCGAGGAGAGGGTGTAGGCGGGCCGCTCAGCCCCAGGGGCCTTGGGCGCCTCCGTGGCCTCGGGGGCGGTTGCGGCGGCCGCCGGTTCGCCGCCCAGTAGACCGAGCAGTTGGCGTGCCAGCTCCTCGGCCGTGCGGTGCTCGAACACCACGGCCGCCGACAGCCGGAGCCCCAGCGCCATGCTCAGCCGGTTGCGGATCTGCACGGCAGTGAGGGAGTCGAACCCCAGGTCGGCGAGGCTCTTGCCGGCCGGTAGCGCGTCGGCGTTCGCGTATCCGAGCACCGCGGCCACGTCGGCCCGCAGCAGCTCCACGAGCGCCGCTTCCCGCTCTCCCGGGGATATGCGGGCCAGCCGCTTCCGCCAGGCTCCCGGCTCCAGCATCTGCCCGGGAGAGCCGGCGGGGCCGGAGCCCGACGCCGCGGCGCTCGGCCGGTGCTGACGGACGAGTCCGCGCAACGGCGGTGGCAGGTGCCCCGCAGCGGACCGCAGCGCCGCCCGGTCCAGCAGGATCGGCGCCAGGATGGGCTCCGTCGAGCGCAGCGCGGCGTCGAACAGGGCCAGGCCCTGCTGCGTTGACAGCGGCACGAGCACGTCACGGGGATCCGGGCGCTGAGGGCGCTGTCGGGGCTGCTCCCCCGCCATGCCGCCGGCGTGCTCCCACGGGCCCCACGCCAGCGAGAGCGTCGGCAGTCCTTCGGCGGCGCGGCGGTGGGCGAGGGCGTCGAGGAAGGAGTTCGCGGCCGCGTAGTTGCCCTGGCCCGCCCGGCCCAGCAGACCGGAGACGGACGAGAACACGACGAACGCCGAAAGACCCATGTCCCGGGTCAGTTCGTGCAGATTCCAGGCCGCGTCGGCCTTCGGCCGCAGTACGGCCGCCATCCGCTCGGTGGTCAGGGAGTCCAGCACGCCGTCCTCGAGGACCCCGGCGGCATGCACCACGGCGGTCAGCGGCGGCTCGCAGCGCTTGATCACCTCGGCCAGCGCGGCTCGGTCGGCCGCGTCACAGGCGACGACGCCGACCTGCTCCGCCCCCAACTCCTCCAGGTCGTCGCGCAGGTCCTTGGCTCCGGGTGCCTGCGGCCCGCGGCGTCCGGTCAGCAGCAGATGCCGTACGCCATGTTCGGCGACCAGGTGACGTGCCAGTTCCGCGCCCAGCGCACCGGTGCCTCCGGTGATGAGCACCGTGCCGCCCGCGCCGAAGGCAGACCCCGTGCCTGAGGCGTCACCGTCACCGACCACCGCCAGCCGTGGAACCGTCACCTGCCCGTCCCGCACGCGGAGTTGCGGCTCACCGGTGGCGACGGCCGACCGCAGCATCCGCAGCGACTCGGGCCGTCCGTCCACATCCACCAGGACGACACGACCGGGCAGCTCCGACTGCGCCGTACGCACCAGTCCCCAGACCGCCGCACCCGCCAGGTCCGGCATCGGCCCGGTGGCGTCCCGCGTCACCACGACCAGTCGTGAGCCGGCCGCGCCCGGATCGTCCTGCCAGTCCTGGAGCACCTTGAGCACCCTGCCGGTCAACTCGTGCACCGCGGACAGCGGATCGGAACCGGACCCACCGACGGCGATGGCCGTGACGGCGACGAAATCGGGGGGCACGGCGTCGGGCAGGAACTCGGCGAGGTTCAGCTCGTCCGGTCCGCGCACCGCCCAGCCGCGCGTATCGGCGTTGCCGGGGAGTTCGAGGGTGGCCCATTCAGGGCGCAGGAGAGCCCTTCGTACGATGTCGTCCGTCATGTCGGCCCGGTCAGCCCGGTCGGCCCCGTCGGCCGGGAGTTCCCTGGTGGCCAGGGAGTCCACTCGCGCCACGAGCCGGCCGGACGGGTCGGTCAGGGTCAGCGAGACCGTGTCCGGGCCCTGCGACGTCACCCTGACCCGCAACTCTGTGGCTCCCGAGGCGTGCAGGCTCACTCCGCTCCACGCGAACGGCACCCGCAACGTGCCCGCGTCGGCGGGAGCGACCAGCAGCGGCGCGTGCAACGCGGCGTCGAACAGCGCCGGGTGGATTCCGAAGCGGCCCGCTTCCGAGGTGTGTGACGCGGGCAGCCGGACCTCCGCGAAGACATCGTCGCCGCGCCGCCAGACCGCGCCGACGCCCTGGAAGGCAGGCCCGTACACGAGCCCGGCATCGGCGAGGGCAGCGTACGCGTCGGTGAGATCCACCGCCTCGGCGTCTTGGGGCGGCCACGGAGTCGGCTCGCCCTCCGCCGCACGCTCGCGGCCCAGTTGACCGGAGACGTTCCGGGTCCACGGGGCGTCGGCGGAATCCTCGGCCGAGTCCTCCGGCCGGGAGTAGATGTCGACCGGCCGCCGGCCCGAGTCGTCCTGCGCACCCACCACGACCTGCACGCGCACCCGCGCGGAACCGGGCAGAGCGAGCGGCGCCAGCATCACGAGGTCGTCGACCGCTCCGCAGCCCGTCTCGTCGGCCGCCCGCACGGCCATCTCCACGAACACCGTCGCCGGCACGATCACCCTCCCGGCGACGACATGGTCCGCGAGCCATGGGTGGGCCTCCAGGGACAACAGCCCGGTCAACACGGTTCGTTCGGTGTCCGGCATCGGGAAGGCCGGGCTCAGCAGCGCCCCCGCTTCGGCCGCCGCCGGGCGCGGTGCGTCCAGCCAGTACCGCTGCCGCTGGAAGGCGTACGTCGGCAGATCCACGCGCCGCGCGCCGGAACCCGCGTACACCGCAGTCCAGTCGACAGCGGCCCCGGCCACATGCAGCCGGGCCACGGCCGACAGGAGCGTCTCCGGTTCGTGCGCCCCGCCTCGCGTGGCCACGGCGAGAACGGCGCCGCTCGTGGACGCGTCGGTCAGACAGTCGGTGGCCGCCGCGGTGAGTACGGGCCCGGGGCCGAGTTCCAGGTAGGCCGAGACCCCGTCGTCCGCGAGCCGGCGCACGGCGTCGGCGAAGCGCACGGGCTGCCGGGCGTGCCGCGCCCAGTACTCGGGCGAGCACAGTTCCGCAGGCTCGGCGAGTCTGCCCGTCACGGTGGAGACGATCGGGATGCGCGGGGGCCGGAAGGTCAACTCCCGGGCCACACCCAGGAATTCGTCGAGCATCGGCTCCACCAGGGGCGAGTGGAAGGCGTGGCTCACCCGCAGGCGTACGGCCCTGCGGCCGCGTGCCTCGAAGCCGGCCGCGACCGCGAGCACGGCGTCCTGCGCGCCCGAGATCACCACCGAACGGGGCCCGTTGACGGATGCGATCGCCACGCGCTCCCCCAACTCCGCCAGCGCGGGGAGTACTTCCTCCTCGGTCGCGTCCAGCGCCACCATCGCGCCCCCGTCGGGCAACGCCTGCATCAGCCGGCCGCGCGCGGCGACAAGCGTTGCCGCGTCGAGCAGATCGAGTACACCGGCGACATGCGCGGCCGCCAACTCGCCGACGGAGTGGCCCGCAAGCCGGTCGGCTCGAACGCCCCAGGCCTCCAGCAGCCGGAACAGCGCAACCTCGAAGGCGAAGAGTGCGGCCTGCGTGAAGTCCGTACGGTCGACAAGAGCAGCTTCCGGTGTGCCCGGCTCGGCGGACAGCACCTCGCTCAGTGGCTGTGGGAGACGGTCGTCCATGCACCGGCACACCTCGTCGAAGGCTGCGGCGAAGACGGGGAAGGCGGCGCGCAGTTCGGCGCCCATCCGAGGGCGCTGGGGACCTTGCCCGGTGAACAGGAAGGCCGTACGGATCTCCGGGTCCGTCAGTCCTCGTACGACTCCGGGTGCGTCCCGACCCTGCGCGAACGCGTTCAGCGCGTCCAGCATCCGGGTCCGGTCACCGGCCGGCACGAGCGCGCGATGGGTGAGGGCGGAGCGTGACACCGCGAGGGTGTGGGCGATGTCGGCGGGCGACAGGCTCGGCCGGTTCGCCGCTTCGGCCGCGAGCCGTCGGGCCTGGGCGCGCAGGGCTGTTTCATCGGCGGCGGAGAGCAGCCACGGAACGGGCGGCGGCGTGGCTGTCTCCTGGGAGACCGCCGAAAGCCCGGCCCGCGGCCCTGACGCTGCCTGCAGTGCCTCTGCCTCCGGTTCCTCTGCCTCCGGCGCCTCCTGCAGAATCACATGCGCGTTGGTCCCGCCGATCCCGAAGGCCGAGATCCCCGCACGCCGCGGGCGGTCCGAGGCCGGCCAGGGCCGGGACTCGGTCAGCAGTTCCACCCGGCCCGAGGACCAGTCGACGTGCGGTGTGGGCGAGTCGGCGTACAGGGTCCGGGGCAGTTCACCGTGCCGCATGGCCTGCACCATCTTGATGACGCCGGCGACTCCGGCCGCCGCCTGTGTGTGCCCCAGGTTGGACTTGACCGACCCGAGCCGGAGCGGTTGCTCGCGGCCCTGTCCGTACGTGGCCAGGAGGGCCTGCGCCTCGATGGGGTCGCCCAGCCGGGTGCCCGTGCCGTGGGCCTCCACCACGTCCACGTCACCGCCGCGCAGCCCCGCGTCCGCCAGCGCCTGCCTGATCAGCTGCTGCTGAGCCGGCCCGTGGGGCGCGGTGAGTCCGTTGGACGCGCCGTCGGAGTTGACGGCGGAGCCGCAGAGGACGGCCAGGACCGGATGGCCGGCCCGCCGCGCGTCGGACAGCCGCTCCAGCAGGACGAGTCCCACGCCCTCGCCCCAGGCCGTACCGTCGGCCGCCGCCGAGAACGACTTGCAGCGCCCGTCCGGCGACAGCCCGCGCTGTCGGCTGAAGGCGAGGAACGGTTTGGGCGTCGCCATCACCGTGACCCCGCCGGCCAGCGCCAGCGAGCACTCGCCCGAGCGCAGCGCCCGCGCGGCCCAGTGCAGCGCCACGAGCGAGGACGAGCACGCGGTGTCGACCGTGATCGCGGGACCGCGCAGGCCGTACGTATAGGAGATCCGTCCGGAAGCCACGCTGCCCGCCGAGCCCAGGCCCAGGTGCGCCTCCAACTCGTGGTAGCGGGAGAAGCGGGCGGAGTAGTCGCCGTACATCACGCCGACGAACACGCCGGTGTCGCTCTCGCGCAGCGACGCCGGGTCGATCCCGGCCCGCTCCCACACCTCCCAGGACGTCTCCAGGAGCAGCCGCTGCTGCGGATCCATCGCGAGTGCCTCGCGCGGCGAGATCCCGAACAGCGCGGCGTCGAACTCCGCGGCCCGGTGCAGGAATCCGCCGTGTCGCGTGTACGACGTGCCGATCCGGTCGGGATCGGGGTCGTACAGGGCGTCCAGGTCCCAGCCGCGGTCGGTCGGGAACTCCGAGATGGCGTCCCGGCCCTGCGACACCAACTCCCACAGATCCTCCGGGGAGTTGACGTCACCGGGATACCGGCAGCCCATGGCGACGATCGCGATGGGGTCGTCCTGAAGGGAGCGGTCCTGTCCGCCGTACGACTGCGGGTTCCGCACGGGCTCGGCCTCGAAGAGCGCGGCGCGCAGGTACCGGGCCACCTCGGCCGGTGTCGGATGGTCGAAGACCAGCGTCGTCGGCAGGCTCAGGCGGGTCAGGGCACCGAGCCGGTCCACCAGCTCGACCGCGCCGACGGACGTCATGCCGAGATCGGCGAACGGACTGTCCGCGTCAGGCAGATCGCACGGCGCTCGCCGGCAGACCTCGGCCGTCTCGATGAGGACCGTCTCGCGCAGCGCGCGTTCCCGCTCGTCGAGCGAGAGCGCGCGCAGCCGTTCGCTCAGGCCGGCCTCGACCGCGACCGGGGCGGCCGGAGCGGGGACGACCAGCTCGTGCCGGGCGATCTTGCCGGACGCGGTACGGGGGACGGCGGCGATCTCGCGGATCTCGGCCGGCACCTTGTAGTCGGCCAGTCGGGCCCGGCACTCGGCGAGCACCCGCCGCGCGTCGATCCCGTCCGGACCCGGTACGACGAAGCCGACCGGCACCTCGCCCAGCACGTCGTGCGGCACACCTACGACCACGGCGTCGGACACGCCGGGGCACTGCGACAGGACCTGTTCGATCTCCGTCGGGTGAATGTTCTCGCCGCCGCGGATGATCAGCTCGCTGACCCGGCCGGTGAGCCTGAGATGGCCGTGCTCGACACGGCGGCCGAGATCGCCGGTGCGGTACCAGCCGTCCCGCAGCGCGGCGGCCGTCGCCTCGGGCTGCTCGTGGTATCCGGTCATCAGGCCCGGCCCACGCACCCAGACCTCGCCCTCGGCCCCGTCCAGGACGTCCTCGCCGCTGCCCGGGTCGACGACTCGTACGTCGACGCCCGGCACGGGAGGCCCGCAGGAACCGTCGACCCGGGGCCCTTCCGGACGGTTCACCGCGATCATGCCGCAGGTCTCGGTGCTGCCGTACGCGTCGAGCAGGGGCGCCCCGAGGGTGTCCTCCACGGCCGCGTGCAGAGCGGGACCACTCGGTGCACCGGCCACGACGCACATCCGCAGCGCCCGCGGGGCCTCGCCGGCCGAGTCGACCAGCCGGTGATACGTCGCGGGCACGCCGGCCAGCATGGTGAAGGGGCCGCCGAACCCCTCGTAGGCGGTGAGCAGTTCCTGCCGCAGACCGCCCGGCGGCAGCAGCTCACCGGCGATCCGGGCGCTCGCGCCCACGGCCGTCACGCCAAGGATCGCCAGCGAGTGGCTGAAGCTGTGGAACAGCGGAAGCGGCCAGAGCAGGCGGTCGTCGGGCGAGAGGCCGAAGATCGGGGCGTAGCAGGCGGCCACGGACCACAGCGCGGCCCGTTGCGTGGACAGCACTCCTTTGGGCCGGTGGGTGGTGCCGGAGGTGTACAGCATCCAGGCCGGATCGTCGAGCCCGAGCATGTCGATCTCCGCGGACCCGTCGCTCTCGGCCGCGCTCTGGAACGACTGGGCCCCGTCAGGTATCGGACCGGTGCCAGTGCCGGTGACCAGGACGCCCAAGCCTTCGTACGGCTGTCCAAGGCGCCGCAGTTGTGCGAGGTGCGCGGCGTCGGTGATGACGAAGCCGGCGCCGCTGTCCTGGAGGAAGTGGGCCAGCTCGGCGTCGGAGGACCGCGGATTGAGCGGGACGCCGACCATGCCGGCCCGCAGGACGGCGAGGCAACTCTCCACCATCTCCACGCAGTTGCCGAGACAGATCGCAATGCGGTCCCCGCGGCGCAGTCCCGTCCGGGTGAGATGCGCCCCCAGTGCGCGGGTGCGACGCTCCAGCTCGGCGTAGGTGACGCTGCGCGAGGAGTCGGCGTAGGCGACCCGCTGCGCCGCCAGCTCGGCGTGCTCCTTCAACAGCTCCGGCAGCGGCCGGATCAGCTCCTCACGCCACATGGTCCCGCCTTCCAAGTCCCTCGCGGTTCAACGATGTTGAGCCTACGTGGACTGGCGGCAACGATGCTCCGGACGGCGCCGGGCCGCACCAGGCCAAAACGCCGGATGCCTCGCCCCCGCTCCCAAGGCGAAACTCCGTCACGCCAGGTCGAACGCGGGGCCGCCAGTTGCCGCACAGGGCAACACCCCTTGCCACGACGCGGCCCGGCGGTGCCGCTGCGCACGCGCTGGCGGCACCGCCGGGCCCGGTGTCCTGTGTAGACCTACTGTGGATCTACTCGGTCACCTTCAGCAGCTTGTTGGGCGTTCCGCTGCTCGGGTTGGTGATCTTGTCGCCGGTTGCCGCGCCGGTGAGCGCGGTGGCGACCTCGGCCGGAGCGGCGTCCGGGTGACCGGCCAGGTAGACGGCGACGGCTCCCGTGACGTGGGGGGTGGCCATGGAGGTGCCGGAGATCGTCTTGGTCCCTTGGTCGCTGTCGTTCCAGGCGGAGGTGATGTCCGAGCCCGGCGCGTACAGGTCGACGATCGAGCCGAAGTTGGAGAAGTCCGACTGGGCGTCGTCCTTGGTGCTGGACGCGACCGTGATGGCCTCGGGGACCCGGGCCGGTGAACTCTGCCCCGCGTCCGCCGACTCGTTGCCGGCGGCGACCGCGAAGGTGACGCCGGAGGCGATGGCCTTCTTGACCGCCTCGTCGAGAGCGGGGTCCGCGCCGCCGCCGAGGCTCATGTTGGCCACCGAGGGGCCCTGGTGGTTCTGGGTCACCCAGTCGATGCCGGCGACGACCTGCTCGGTGGTGCCCGAGCCGTTGTCGTCGAGCACGCGGACAGCGACGATCTTGGCCTTCTTGGCCACACCATGGGAGGCACCGGCGATGGTTCCCGCCACATGGGTGCCGTGGCCGTTGCCGTCGTCGGCCGTGTCGTCGTTGTCGACGGCGTCGAAGCCGGAGGCGGCGCGGCCCTCGAAGTCCTTGTGGCTGATGCGTACGCCGGTGTCGATGACGTACGCGGTCACTCCTTCCCCGGCCTTGTCCGGGTAGGTGTACTTGCCGTCGGCGGCCGTGTCCTTCTGGTCGATGCGGTCCAGGCCCCAGGACGGTGGGTTGTCCTGGGTGGCACTGATGTGGAACTTCTTGTTCTGGACGACCTTGGACACCGCGGGGTCGGCCGCGAGGCGCTTGGCCTCTCTCTCGGTCAGGCTGCCGGCGGAGAAGCCGTTGACCGCCGAGCCGTAGGTCCGGCTGATCTTGCCACCGTACTCGGCGGCCAGATCCCGCTTCTCGGCCGTGGACACCTTCTGGTCCAGAAGGACGATGTAGCTGCCGGCCACGGCTCCTTCGGCATTCAGACCGTAGACCGTGCCCTCCGCGGGCTGTCCCGCCTGAGCAATGGGGGACACGTAAAGGCCGGTGCCGACGACGGTTGCGACGGCCGCGATCGCGGTGACGATCTTGGCCTTGCCTGAGCGTTTGTGATGCGCCGTCAAGAGGGGTCTCCTCGTGAAGTGGGGGGATTTGCGTTCGAACGGCAGCGCTGCGCGTGCTCAGGAGAGTGCCGACTTGTCGCGAGCAGATCAATCTCTTGATGTGACCCCGACGTCCGGCGGATGGTCGACCTCCACGAGATTCACGCACATTCGAAGCAACCCGAGCGCAAATGTGCAGCACTGAACGCTGGTTGAATCACCAAAGAACGGTCCAGGATTATCTGTGCCGATTTCTTCACCGCCTGCTCACGTTCGGTGGGGTTGAGCGTCACGTTGCCCAGCGCGCGCAGTGTCGCGGGCAAGAGCAGAGGCGGCATGGCTGTCGTACGCACAGATGACCGCCGAACTATGTTGCCCCTCAACGTGTGCGCCTGACCTGCGGGCATCCACCAGCCCCGTGGACGCGGATCCACAACAACACGCCCTACAGCTGCGGAAGCACCTCACCGGCGATGAGTTCCAGGTGGTCGAGGTCGTGAAAGTCGATCAGTACGGCTTGCGCTCGCTCACGGCGTAGCGTGATCACGTGCGAGGCGGAGGGCTCGGTTCCGTCGTTCATTGGGCGATTCCGCGGCAACTTCAAACCAGACGGAGTTCCGGGCATGGGCGAACGAGACGGATGGCTGAGCATCCGCCCTGGAGACCGTCATTCGCCGCCTAGCCGTGAGCGGACCACACTTCAGCCCGGCCCCCGCTCCAGTCGATCAGCGACGAGACGAGCAACAAGTCCGGATGGTGCTCGCTCCTTACAGGATGAGAAAGCGACCTCGTGCGTCGCCCGCGCTGCGAAGGGTGACGCCTGGGAAGCACCCGGACAAGGGGGCGAAACGGGACCGTCGCGGCTGGCAACGTCGACCAGACGCGGGGGCGCGGCCCCCGCCCGGGGGCCTTCAGTACCGCCGCGCGGCCGGGCACGATCGCCGGAGGCGAGGACGGTACGGCCGCGCACGAGGCCGTGCGAAAACGCGGTTGGTCGTGGCCCCGCAGGTCCGCCTGGCCCGTGGCGACGGCCAGGACGCCCGTGAAAGGGCCCGGGAGGAAACCGTCCTCACCGTGATCATCCTGCTTGGACTCACGTCCTGTGGGACCGCGGGGAGCGGAAAGGCCGATGGGTGTGGAGGAGTAGCAGGGCCAGGGCGCCGGTCGCTGCGGACCAGGTGAGGGAGAGCAGGCCGTGGGACCAGGGGATGTGTGGGGTGAGGACTGAGCTCAGTGCCAGCTGGTTCACGCCGTACAGAGGAAGCGCGGACACGCCCGCCACATCCATGAGTGTGTTGAACACGGGATTCTGCAGGCCGGTGTCGACCAGGCTGAGCATGATGATGAGGAAGAAGCCCTCCAACTCGCCGCGGACCAGGGAGCCGAGCAGAAGACCGATCCCGCCGTAGGCGAGGCCCGCCGCTGCAAGGGCCAGTCCCAGGGGACCTGTGTGGCGCACGGGCAGGGAGATCCACAGCAGGATCGTCGTGTAGAAGGCCAGCAGGGCGGCGGTGAGGGCGACGGCAGCGAGTTTGGCCAGCAGCATCGGAAGACGGGGGTAGCCGGCCAGCAGCAGACGGCGGTCCATCTGCCGGGACTGGAAGGTCTCCGTGAAGGTGATGAAGCCGGCGACCATGGTGACGGCGCCCAGCGCACTGGCCACCTGACCCACCTGGCTGGCCGGGGCGGAGGCGGAGGCGCTGAGGGCGTCCAGCCAGATGCGCACCATCTTGTCGGAGGTGCACAGGCGTGCCACGGCGATCCAGAGCGGGATGAACGCCACCGCCAGGGCCAAGGCCAGCCGGTTGCGCAGGTGGCCCAGCAGAGTGCAGCGCAGCAGTTCGGTGAACGCCGTCCAGGAGAGCCTCAACGGTTGGTCTCCTCGAAGTGCAGACGCCCTTCACGCAGATGAGCGATCGCGTCGAAGTGGTGCAGTTCGTGCAGCAGGTGCGAGACCACGATGATCGACCGGCCCTGATCACGCAGATCGGCGGCCAGGGTCCAGAACCGCTGATGGGTGTCCCAGTCAAAGCCCTGGTAGGGCTCGTCCAGGACCAGCAACTGCGGATCGTGCATGAGTGCGATCAGCAGGTTCAGTTTCTGTCGCGTTCCGCCGCTGAGCTCGCCGACCTGCTGTCGTCGGCAGCCGGTCAGCGCCAGCAGCTCCATCAGCTCGTCGACGCGCTCGAGCGCCGGCAGCCGGTAGGCCATCTGGAACAACCTCAGATGCTGCCCGACGGTGAACGCATCGTTCAGTACCACTCGTTGCGGGCAGTACCCCACAGCCCCGGTCCGAGTCACCGTTCCGCGGTCGGGTGCGAGGTGTCCTACGGCGATCTGCAGCAGAGTGCTCTTGCCGGCCCCGTTCTCACCGACGACTCCTACCAGCGTCCCGGCGGGTACCTCGAGATCGACGTCGCGCAGGACCTGCCTGCCGCCGTACTCCTTGCATACTCCGCTGATCCGAAGCCGTGGCCGGTGACGCGTCGCGGCCATCTGCACATCAGCCCCTCGTGAGATCGGATGGGCGTAGCGCGTCGGCCCCCAGAGGGCCCACCGGCAGATCAACACCTACCTGCCTCATTCGGGTCCTGGCCGGTCAGCCGTGCTCGGCCCGGACGGTCCGGCCCCGGCGGACCGATCGCCCGCACGCCGCTAGCGCTGATGCGCGGTTCAACGAGTCCGTACCGCTGGTGTAACGGCAACCACCGCATCAGCATCGCCAGTCCACAGGCTTTGCGCCTCCAAGTCGGGCGTGACGTGCTGCGCCACATGCCGTTGTAGAAGGCGATGCCCCGGACACCACAGCCAGACTTCCACGCGCCCACGATCGTGATCGGAGCCGGTCCCCATGGCCTCGCGGCTGCCGCGCTACTGCGCCGCGCCGGGGTGGCGACCGTGATCCTGGAACAGGCGGACCGAGTAGGAGCGAACTGGACGCAGCGGTATGACCATCTGAGTCTGCACACCACCCCCGGCGTCTCGAAACTCCCCGGCCTGCCGGTGCCCCGCCAGGCGGGCCCATGGGTGAGCCGGGACGACTACGTCCGATACCTGGAGCGCTACGTCGCCCATCACCGGCTCGACGTCCGGGTGGCCACCCCGGTGCAGCGCATCGAACGGGCCGAGCCCGGTCGGGGAGCATTGTGGTTGGTCCACACCCCTGACGGCCCGTTGCCCACTGGCGCTGTCGTGGTGGCCACCGGCCGCTGCCATACCCCGAACCTCCCCCAGTGGCCCGGGCGTTCGACCTTCACCGGCACGCTGCTGCACTCGGCCCAGTACCGCTCTCCGGCGCCTTACCGCGGGCAGCACGTCCTGGTGGTCGGGGCCGGCAACAGCGGTACCGAGATCGCGAGCGTCCTGGCCGGCGCCGGAGCCGAGCGGGTACGGATCGCGGTCCGTACGCCACCCAACATCCTGCCCCGCTCCAGCGCCCGATGGCATGCAGTCGGCCGGCTGACGGAGGCTCTCCCGCTCGCGTGGCGCGACCGCACCTCCCTGCTCACGCAGCGTCTCGCCGTGCCCGACCTGACGTCACGGGGACTGCCGCGGCCCCGCACGGGCCTGTACACCCGCAATGCCCGCGAAGGCGTCAATCCGGTGCTCGACCACGGCTTTGTGGACGCCGTCCGGTCCGGGCGGGTCGAGCCGGTCGCGGCCGTCCAGGCGTTCGACGGCCCCGACGTGCTACTGGCCGACGGCACCCGGCTGCGACCCGACACCGTCATCGCAGCCACCGGCTACCGGCCCGGCCTGCACGACCTGGTCGGGTCCCTGGGCGTACTCGACGAAGCCGGGCAACCCCTCGCCGTGGGGGCACAGACCCATCCCGAAGCCCCGCGCCTGTACTTCGCCGGATACACCAATCCCCTCACGGGCGTCCTTCGCCAGGCGGGCATCGAGGCGCGTGCCATCACCCACGCACTTCGACGTGAGACGGCGCGGGCATCCCTGCTCGCCCCCCGCCTTGGCGGCCGCACGGCCGACACCCTCCACAAAGGGCATACTCCGAGCTGACGGGGCTTCCGAAACCTGGCCCTTCAGCGGCTTAGTGGTGGACGCTTCGGCGGAGCGTTGCACGGGCGTTTATGAGGTGGCCACGTCGGCGGGTGCGCCCCACTCACGACGCGCAGCGTGGCGACGATGTAGGGCGGGGGACGTCCGTGGGGCAAAGGCATGGGCGGGCAGCTGGTGCCCGTCCCTGCATTCGTGGCTGGAGCTTTCCCTGGGCATCCCGGCACTTTGCACCGGGCCGTCGCCAGTCTTGGCGCGGGCCCTGGCGCGACCGCTGAGCACGGCCCGCGCGGCAGCCTGCGCATCGAGCGGGTCCGACTTCCCGAGCAGACGACGGGTTGTGGCGTCGGGCCGGTTCATTTCGTACACCTGGACGTGCTGAGCCAGCAGGTAGCGGGACGGGCCCGCACCGAAGGTGCCGGTGCCCTCCACACCGGCCCGGCGCACCGCCCCCAGCTTGCGGCCCGGACGAGCAGCCGGCGATACCCGGCCGCCGTGACCGGAAAGGACTTGGTGCCCAGCACCTGACCCAGTGGGCAGAGAACGGCGGGGACATGGACCTCGCCGTGCGTGTCCACACCCAGGACGACCTCGCCTCGAACGGGTGGGTAACGTTCGGCGGGCAAGGTGCTGCGCCGTCTGGTCGTCACGGTCATCCGCCTCGCGCGTGGTGGTGTTTCGGGGCAGCCGACACCTGCCTGCTCCGGCGGTCTGAACCGTGATGGCGCCTGATCGTCGGCAAGGAGATCTCAAGAGTCAGACCCCGCCGCAGGACAGCACCCGCCAATTCTCCCCACAGTCAGGGCCCCCGGCCCGGGACCGCAGAACATGCACGATCCCTCATGGAACACCCTGAATCCGACTCCGGCCGACCACAACGGGCCGCGAAGGTCGACATCACATGCAACCTCGATACTTCAGCGGCCGTGAGTGCCTGCCCGGGCCGTCCGCCGACGTGATCCGATCGTCCCGGGGCACCCGCTGCGGACGCACCGCTCAGTCGGGAAGAAGAGATCACACAGGCGATGGATCATGCCGTCCCGCTCTCCGGGTACCGTCAGGGTATGAGTCATCCGCACCCCGAGCTGAAAGCCGCCCCGCCCCTTCCCGCAGGAGGGCTGCGGGTCGTCGCCCTGGGCGGCCTGGGTGAGATCGGCCGCAACATGACCGTCTTCGAGCACGCCGGCAAGCTGCTCATCGTCGACTGCGGCGTGCTGTTCCCCGAGGAGACCCAGCCCGGCGTGGACGTCATCCTGCCGGACTTCACCTCTATCCGGGACCGGCTGGACGACATCGTGGCCGTGGTCCTCACCCACGGCCACGAGGACCACATCGGCGGCGTGCCGTACCTGCTGCGCGAGCGGTCCGACATTCCCGTCGTCGGCTCCAAGCTGACGCTGGCGTTCCTGGAGGCCAAGCTCAAGGAACACGGCATCCGGCCGCGCACGGTGCGGGTGCGGGAGAACGACCGGCGTGGCTTCGGGCCCTTCGACTGCGAGTTCGTGGCGGTCAACCACTCCATCCCGGACAGCCTCGCGGTCGCGATCCGCACCCGGGCCGGGATGGTGCTGCACACCGGCGACTTCAAGATGGACCAATTCCCTCTCGACGACCGCATCACCGATCTACGCGCCTTCGCTCGCCTCGGCGAGGAGGGCGTGGACCTGTTCCTCACCGACTCCACGAACGCCGAAGTACCCGGCTTCACCACCTCCGAGCGTGAATTGAACCCGGCGATCGAGCAGGTGATGCGCACCGCACCGCGCCGGGTCATCGTCTCCAGCTTCGCCAGCCACGTGCACCGCATCCAGCAGGTCCTGGACGCCGCCCACCAACACGGCCGGAAGGTCGCCTTCGTCGGCCGGTCGATGGTCCGCAACATGGGCATCGCCCGTGATCTGGGCTACTTGAAGGTCCCCTCCGGTCTCGTCGTCAGCACGAAGGAGCTGGAGAAACTCCCGGACCACAAGATCACTCTGGTGTGCACCGGTTCCCAGGGCGAACCGATGGCCGCGCTGTCACGGATGGCCAACCGTGACCACATGATCCGCATCGGCAAGGACGACACCGTTCTGCTCGCCAGCTCCCTCATCCCCGGCAACGAGAACGCCATCTACCGGGTGATCAACGGACTCACCCGGTGGGGCGCCCACGTGGTCCACAAGGGCAACGCCAAGGTGCACGTCTCCGGGCACGCCAGCGCCGGCGAACTCGTCTACTGCTACAACATCGTCAAACCCCGCAACGTCATGCCCGTGCACGGCGAATGGCGCCACCTGCGGGCCAACGGCGACCTCGCCATCCGTACCGGCGTCGACCCCGATCGGGTCGTCATCGCCGAGGACGGCGTCGTCGTCGACCTCGTCGACGGCCGCGCGTCCATCACCGGCAAGGTCCCCGCCGGCAACGTCTACGTGGACGGCATGGAAGTCGGCGGCGCCACCGAAGCCTCCCTCAAGGACCGCCTCACCCTCGCCGCCGAAGGCGTGGTCACGGTCGTGGCGATCGTCGACGCGGACACCGGCGCCCTCGCCGAGGCCCCCGACTTCCTGGCCCGCGGCTTCGTCCACGACGACACCACCTTCGAGCCCGTCATCCCCGTCATCGAGAAGACCCTGGCCACAGCGGCCGAGGAAGGCGTCGGGGACGCGCACCAACTCGAACAACTCGTCGCCCGCGCCGTGGCGAACTGGGCGTTCCGCACCCACCGCCGCAAGCCCCTCATCATCCCCGTCATCATCGACGCCTGAGCCACAGCACGGCAGCGCTGTCCCCGGTTCCGCGGCCAGCGGGCATCGAGGTCGGGCACGGGAGTCAGCAGCCACCCCAGGAGACCGGGGTGGCAACCCACTCCACATGAGGAGTCATCGGGACAAGGAGCTGGAGGCGCGACAACCCGCAGGTCAGCAGCGGTTGTCCCACCTGGGGACGGTCTCTGAAGTGTCCGGAGCGTCAAACGAGCGTCACGGTCACGCCATGCGAGGGCGTGCAGGACCTCGCCCGCCCTCACCCGCGACAGGAGCACCGGGCACTCCATGTGGCAGACGGAGGTGACCGCCCTGGTCCCTGCGGCACAGCACAGCAGAACGCCCACACCAGAGGCGTGGGCAAGAGGGAATCCCGAATCACGACAGCTGCGCAGACGCGACACGCACACACACGGCCTGCGCGTCACCATGGGAAATGATCACACCGCACACCGAGCCCGAGCGTGCGGTGCCCGCCGACGCTGACGGGCACGCTCATCTCACGCTGCTGCCGTTGGGTTCGCCGATTCGGCGGCACGGCGATATTGGGCGTTGAGGCGCTGGGTTTCCTCGAGCTGGTCTTCGAGGATGCCGATCCGGCAGGCGGCCTCGATGGGGTCCTGCAGCGCCGGGTCCGCTGTGCTTGATGGGGCAGTCGACCCGCCCGCGACGCCTGGGAAACGTTTCGTTCCGGCTGCTCCTGTCTGCTCCCAACACGCCCCCGAGCACCGCCTTTTGACCGCTGGCGGGGCCGACCGCGGTCGACTACTTCGCAAGCATGACTCCGCACGGCCCGTATCCCAGCGACCTGTCGGACGCGCGCTGGGAACTGATCGAGCCCGTCCTGACGTCCTGGCGGGACCAGCGCCGCGCCCGGGCGCTGGACATCGGCCGACCGCCCGAACACGCCCTGCGCCAGATCATGAACGCCATCCTGTACGTGGACCGCACCGGCATCCCCTGGCGCTACCTGCCGCACGACTTCCTATTAGTTACGTGGAAACACGCGCCGCAGGATGCAGCTCGTATCCTGCGGCGTCCCACGTACTGAGGAGATCTGTTGGGCAGCGCGGTGGTGCTGGAGGAGAAGTGGCCGGTCCTGGGCCGGCACGAGCGGGCAGCCGAGTGGCTGCGGATATGGACAGATCTGGGGCGGGCGCCCCGGACGATCGATGCGTACGCGCGAGGACTTGCTGAGTACCTGCTCGTCTGCGAGCGCGACGGTATCGATCCCGTCGCTGCGAACCGGCTGCACGTGGCCGCATTCGTGAAGGAACTGAGCACGCGTCCGAGCCGTCGAGGGACCAACGTCGTCGCGTTGGATTCCGGGGCTGGCCTGGCAAACGCGACGCTGCAACAGCGGTTGGTGCCGGTGCGGCTGTTCTACGACTACCTCATCGAGGAGGGCCTGCGGGAGTCCAACCCGGTCGGCCGCGGTCGTTACACGCCCGGCCGGAACTTCGGCGGTCACCAGCGAGGCTTGGTTCCGCGTCTGACGAAGCTGCCGTGGATCCCGGGCGAACAGCAGTGGCTGGACCTGCTGGACGTCGTGCGCGACGAGCCCGTACGCAACCGCGTCATGCTCGCCCTCGCCTACGACGCGGCCTTGCGACGCGAGGAACTGTGCTCGCTGCGGACCGATGACGTCGACCCCGCCCACCGGACCTTGCGGATTCGGGCCGAGACCACGAAGACCCGGCACGAGCGCGTCGTTCCGTACTCCGCGGCGACCGGAGTTCTGCTGTCCGGATACCTCGCGCATCGGGCCACGATCAGCCGGGCTCGAGGACCACTGTTCTTGTCGGAGTCACGCCGCAACTACGGTCAGCCGCTGACCCTTTGGACCTGGTCCAAGGTGATCCGGCGGGTTGCTCTCGCTGCCGATCTGCCGCGGTTCTCCACCCACACCACACGGCATCTATGCTTGACCGATCTGGCCCGGATGGGCTGGGAACTGCACGCCATCGCCTCCTTCGCCGGGCACCGCAGCACCGAGTCGACGCTGACCTACATCCACCTCTCCGGCCGCGACCTGGCGGAGAAGCTGAACCGGGGCATGCAGCAGATCCACTCCTGGCGCGTGGACATGCTGACCCGCGCCAAAGCGGTCGCCGAGTGACTGCCTTGCCTAGTACCACGGCCGCACGGCCGACCAGCACTCCGGCATGGGAATGGCCTGTCGACCTCGCACGCTACGACCGTCACGGTCTGCTTACTGAGGCCGAGGCGGAAGCACTCCAGAACCTCGACATCGAGCGCCTCAGGCGTGACGGCCTTGCTCCCGACGCGGTGTCTCTGCGGCCAGTCGCCCGGCTGGTGCGGCCGTTGACGGACGCCCTCGCGGCCCTGCACTGGCCAGCGGACGACCGTCATCACCGGCGGTTCGCGCGGGACGCGGCCGGCCTGGTCCTGATCCGCTGCGGCGAACTGCGGCGGGCCTTCTGGGGCTGGTCGGTGCAGGACTGGACGGACTTGATCAACGCCAGCGGCGCCGAGTTCCGGCGTTCGTGGGGCGGCCAGATCGGCCCCAACGCTCGGCCGTTCGTCCTCGTCTATGCCTACCTGCTCGGCGAGTTCACTGCTTTCGAACGGCTCGGCCGCTTCGTGAGGCCGACCTTGGCTCACCGGATCTTCAGTGCCGATCGCGTCGACGACGCCGTCCAGCAGGTCTGCAAAGTACTGGCCGGCTGGGGCTACCGCCGTGACGCCGACCGGCTGGCCCCAGTGATCTGTCAGATGCTGCTGCTGAACCGCAGTCCGCTGCTGGAGGACCTGTCCACCGACGCCCTCGCCGCACTCCGCGGCCACCCGGCGATGAGCGGGCAGTGGGGCAAGGACCTGCACGGACTCCACCGGGCCGTCGCGGCGCTCGGCCACGCGGACCCGCCGCCGTCAAGACACACATCCGGACCGGCGGCGATGGAGGGAGTCCCAGCCCCATGGGCGGATTGGGTTGAGCGTTGGTACGTGACATCGACACTGACCCCGAAGATCCGCAGCCTCTACCGCAGCGTGCTCGCCAAGATCGGCCGATGGCTGGCCGCCGAGCATCCCGACATCGTCGAACCCGGTCAGTGGACCCGCCAGACCTGCGCGTCCTGGGTCGCGGTGGTGGACCGGATGACCATCGGCGACTTCTCGCGGTGGACGCACGGCATGCGCTCCCAAGGCCGCCTGGGCAAGCCGCTCACGCCCCAGTCGAAGTCCGGCTACCTCAAGGTGCCTCGCGCGTTCTTCCGCGACCTGCACGAATGGGAGTGGATCCCGCGCCGGTTCGACCCCGCCCACGCCCTGAGGACGCCACGGAGCGTTCGCGCTCTGATGGGCCCGGACCCGAGGCCCATCGCCGATGACATCTGGGCCAAACTGCTATGGGCCGGCCTGAACGTCGAGCCCGGCGACCTGCCGACCGCGGACGGCCGCACCTATCCGGTCGAACTGATCCGCGCCATCACGCTGACCTGGCTATTCGCAGGTCAACGCAGCGACGAGATCGCCCGGCTCCGGTTGGGCTGCATCCGTTGGCAGCACGACGGGCTGCCCGTCCCCGGCGACTCCGGCGAAGTCCTCGCCCGCGACGCTGTCTGCCTGCTGGACGTTCCCACCCACAAGACCGGCACCTCGTTCACCAAGCCCGTCGACCCCCTGCTTGGCCAGGCCATCGAGGCATGGCAGACCGTCAGATCCCCCAGCCGCCCATGCTCGACCGCAAGACCAACGAGTACGCCAACTTCCTGTTCGCGCACCGAGCCCGCCGGGTCGCCAAGCACTACATCAACACGGCGATCATCCCGATGCTCTGCCGCAAGGCCGGCGTCCCCACCGCGGATGTCCGCGGCAACATCACCAGCCATCGGGCCCGGTCCACCATCGCCAGCCAGCTCTACAACGCAAAGGAGCCGATGACGCTCTTCGAGCTGCAGGAATGGCTCGGCCACCGCACTCCCGAGGCGACCACCCACTACGCGAAGCTCACCCCGAACACCCTGGCCAGGGCCTACAACGACGCCGGATACTTCGCCCGAAACATGCGCACCATCGAGGTCCTCGTCGACCGCGACGCGGTCACCTCCGGCGCCGCCGCGGCAGGTGAGCCCTGGCAGTACTTCGACCTCGGCCACGGCTGGTGCACCTACACGTTCTTCGAGCAGTGCCAGCACCGCATGGCCTGCGCACGCTGCGACTTCTACACCCCCAAGAACTCCAGCAAGGGCCACCTGCTGGAGGCGAAGGAGAACCTGCAGAAGATGCTCGCGAGCATCCCGCTCACTGACGACGAACGCGCTGCTGTCGACGACGGCCAGGCCGCCCTCGACCAGCTCCTAGAGCGACTCACCGACGTTCCCACCCCGCCGGACCAACACCACGGCAGATCGGCGTCCCAGCGACCGCGACACTTCTACCGATCGTCGATCTCGGGGCCAGCGGGCGCCCCTGCTCCAGCAGTGAGACATCCTGAGACCATGGAACCCAGCCATGACCACCTCCTCGACGGCGAGGCGCTGCCCTTGCCCGAGCCCTGGATACCGATCCTCGACTCGGGAGTCAGGAACACACTGGAGGCGCAGCTGAAGGTCGAGGTCGGCGAAGGACACCCGCTCTTCGGGAAGTCGGTGACCGCACTTGCTCGCTGCGGCCGCTGCGATGAAGCGCTGTTCGGCATCGAAGGAGCCCCCACCCACTTCGCGCAGGTGCATCTCACCTGGCGCTCAGCCCCCGATACGCCTCCGTGGCCCTGGACGGAGTTCCTGTCGCCACCGCTGTTCGACAGCCTCGCTGACCACGCTCATTGACCACCGAGCTTGACGAATCTGATTCCACAGAACGAACTGGAACACGGTGTATGGGTACTTCGCCAAGTGGCAGCAGGATGGCGTGTTCGAGCAGCTCACCGGCCTGCTGCGGCGCCTGGTCCGCGAAGCCGAGGGCAGACGCGCGGAGCCGTCGGCCTGCGTGCTGGACTCCCAGACCATCAAGACCTCCGCCAACGTGCACCTCGCGGACCAGGGCACGGACGCCGGGAAACGGATCATCGGGCGCAAGCGCCACCTCGGCTGCGACACCCTCGGCCTGCTGCTGACCGTGCTGGTCACCGCCGCCAGCATCTCCGACACCGCAGCCGGCGTGACCCTGCTGTCCCGCATCGCCGCAGCCCATCCGCATATCACGAAGGCCTGGGTGGACGCGGGCTACCGCACCACCGCCATCGACCACGGGCCCGCCTCGGCATCGACGTCCACCCCGTCCAACGCCCGCCCGGCGCTCGCGGGTTCACGATCATCCCGAGACGCTGGACCATCGAGCGCAGCATCGGCTGGCTCATGCATCACCGACGCCTCACCCGCGACTACGAACGCCACCCGCACCGCTCCGAAGCCATGATCCACCTCGCGATGATCGACCTCATGGCCCGCATCTCACCAGCTAAGCCACCCTGAACTGGCGCGGAACCTGACCCGGGACCAAACATGAATCACCGGACCAAACGCTCAGTGAAGAGCTCCTGCATCTGCTCATCAGGCCACGTACGTGTGTCTGTTCGCTCAACGACCAATGTCACCAGCCCGTTTATAGCGCACCATCCACAGACCGAGTGAGGACGTTCCACTCCCGTCAGCTCTCACGACACCACGCTTTGAAGGTCAGTAGTTGGCCATCCAGGCGGCTGGTTTCCGCCGCGCCGCAGGCGGCAGTCTCACTCCTCCCGGTGGAACCCGTGCTCTTCCGCATACGATGGCTTGTCGTACACGAGGGGTGGGCTGTGGACCGAACAGAAGTCGGCGCACTGGTCCGGTCGGCCGTCGACGGTGACTCCGCGGCTTGGAAGGCACTGGTGGAAGGGCTGAGCCCGCTGGTGTGGTCCGTTGTACACGCGCACCGGTTATCCGACGATGACGGGCAAGATGTGTACCAGACCGTATGGTTCCGCTTTGCCCAGCATGCCGAGCGGATCCGCGAACCAGAGATAGCCGGGTCGTGGCTGGCCAGTACCGCGCGCCACGAGTGCCTGAAGGTGATCAAGGGCTTAAGCCGACTGACCCCGACGGATGATCCGGAGCTGCTCGACCAAATCAGCGAGGACCTTACGGCCGAGGAATTGTTCATCGACTCAGTGGAGGCCGGCCCTGGCCGAGGCCGAGCGGGTACGGCAACTGTGGCAGGAATTTGAGGAACTCGGCGAACGCTGCAGGCAGTTGCTGCGCACGCTGATGACGCCAGAGTTGAAGGCGCTGGTCAAGCCCTGGATTACAGCCGGAGCAGACCGCGCGGGCCGCATCGCCGACCTCACCGGCGCACACCAGCGCTGGCCCGCCTACGCACCCCGGGCCCACAAGCTCGGGGTCGGAAGCATGATGGGCTTCCTGCTCTTCACCGACGAGCAGGACCTCGGCGCCCTGAACCTCTACTCCCGCAAGCCGGGCGCATTCACCGAGGCCAGCGAACTGGCCGGCTGGCTGCTGGCCTCCCACGCCGCCATCGCCTTCTCCAGCGCCCGCTCCCACGCCCAGATGGAACAAGCCGTCGCCACCCGCCACACCATCGGCGAGGCCATGGGCATCCTCATGGGCGCCCGCCACCTCACCGAGGACCAGGCCTTCGACGTCCTGCGCCGCTACTCACAGGAGAACAACATCAAACTCCGCGAGGTCGCCCGCCAGGTCTGTGAACAGGGCCACCTCTCCTAGCCTCCCGCAGGCGGCCCCCGGCTGCCTGCCCAACCAGGAAAGCCTGAGCCGAGTCGGCCCCCAGGGGAACGCCGCTGAACCCGGCCTGCCCACGAAGTCCCCAGCCCGGGCTCTGCGAAACGTCGCGGGACGGCCCCCGAGATCACAAACAGGCCTGCCGGCTGGCCAGTCCGGTTTTCGGCTCCAGGCGACCGGCGATCAGCATCAACGAGAACCCGGCGAGGGTGGCGAACAGCGCCGACGCCCGGCCGCTCGCCAGGCCCAGGAACCAGTCGCCAACGCCGCCGCCTGGCGTGGGTGCGGGCCGACGTGCACGGTGAACATTCCGAACACGGCCAGTGCACGGGCGAGGTCCACCCCGACCAGCCGCGCCATCGGCGCGGGGCGTTCCGTCGCCGTGGCGGACTCGGGTGCGGGTTAGGGCTGGGGAGGCGCTTCCTTGGCGCTTTCGATCTCGGTCACCGGGACAACCTTGCCGAGGCGGAGGGCGGTCGACCATCCGCCGGGCTTCGGAAGGTGCCCCGCCTGTCGGCCAACCGGTACCCTCCGATCGGCGGGGGCCGGTCTCAGCCGTACACGAACGACTGTGACCGCCGACCTGGTCGCCGGGATACCGCGGGTCAGCAGGCTCACCACGACCACAAGATCATGCATCCTTGGGGGGCGAACCAAGGCGGCCCGGGCCTTTCGGTCGGTGGCGTCACCCTCCCCCCGTTATGTTTTCCGCGGTCCTGCAAGAGGACCGCGGGCCTTCGGGCCCGGCATGACTGTTCCCCCGTCGAACGGATGATGAACGGATGATCTGGGGGGTGGTGCCACCGGGCCCGAGAAGCGCCGTTGGAGACGCTGATGAGAGGTCCGACTACCTTCGCCTCGCCCGGGTGGCGGTCAGCGATTCGCCGCATCTCGAGACCGGGCAGGTAGGCGACCTTGCGACCGGCGTCCCGGGCGACGGTCAGGGGCAGGTCTCCGATGGAGGCGGGCTGGTCCACGATCATCAGCACGGCGCCCTGTGGCGGCAGTGCGCGCGAGGACCTTCTGGAACCATCCGGAGAGTGCGGGGGGACCTGAAGCATGTTCCGCGGGCGCCCCCTTTACCGCCGCCGGTGGGTGCGTGCCTGGGGGCCATGCCTCGTCGCGGAGCCGTTCATCCAGGTTCCCGAAGCCTCGCTCTCGCGGAGAGCGCAGGGCCCACATGATCGCGCCCGGGCGGCGGGCGGATCACCTCCGCTCGAGTGGACGTGATCGGGCCTACCGGGTCGAGGGCGGCCCTCGAGCGGAGTGCTAGCTGAAGGGAGCGGCGCGCGGCGTCGCCCCCCTGGTCCTGCACCCAGATCAGCGGGGAAGGCGCCGTGCGTCGTCCGGCTCGGCGCCCTCCGCTGTCCTTCGTCGGTCTTTGCGCTACGACCAGGGCAGGACCAGGGCGCCCCAGGCGACGATGGGGCCGAGGGCGACGATTCCGCCGGTGTAGCCGATGACCTGGCGGTAGAAGCGGCGGGTGTCCACCCCGCGGGCGTTGCTGAGGACGAGTGCTCCGTTGGTCGAGAAGGGAGAGGTGTCGACGATCGTCGTGGAGACGGCGAGCGCGGCGATCAGTCCGGCGGCGCTGAGATGGCTGGAGAGCAGCAGCGGTACGGCGATGGGGATGATCGCGGTGAGGATCGCCGTGGACGAGGCGAAGGCGGAGGTGATGGCCACGGTGAAGCACAGCAGCAGGGCGACGACGAGGGGGGCGCCCAGGCCCGCGGCGTGTTCGGAGATCTCCTCGATGATGCCGGCCTTCTCCAGCATCGCGATGTACGTCATCATGCCCGCGACCAGAAGCAGGGTGGACCAGCTGACACCGTCCACGGCCTTCTCCTGCCGCTTCATGTCCACCAGGGCCAGCAGGGCACCGGCAGCCAGCGCGAGGAAGCCGATCTCCAGGTGGAAGCCGAGCGCGCCGACGACGAGGGCCACCAGAGAGGCGAGGGTGAGCCACTGCCGCCAGTCGGGCCTGGCAGAGACGGCGAGATCCTCGTCGTCGGCTGCCTCCGCGGAGCCCTCGGCCAGCGGGGCGGGACGCTTGGCGAGCAGGGCGTAGGTGAGGATCGAGAGCAGCAGGTTGATCACGAAGCTGGCGGTGAACAGCGCGACGGCGGAGACCTGCAGATCGGTCTTGTCGACGAGGCCGAGCACCAGCGCACCGGAGACGGCCAGCGGGGAGAACGCGCCCGCGTGCCCGCCGCTGATCACCATCATGCCGACGACCAGCGGGTTGAGCTTGTAGCGGTAGGCGAAGTTCATGCCGATCGGCGCGAGGATCGCCACCGCGGCCGGGGTGAACGTACCGAACGCCGTCAGCAGGGCGGCCACCAGGAACAGCACCCAGGGGATCAGCGCGACCTTGCCGCGTACCAGCCGCACCCCGGCCGCGACGAGCCAGTCGATGGTGCCGTTGCGGCGGGCGACGGAGAACAGGTAGGTGACTCCGACGATGGTGACGAAGAGCTTCGCCGGGAACCCCTCGAAGATCTCGTCCTCGGTGAGGCCGAGCGAGGCGGTCCCGACCGCGAAGGTGGCGACGAAGGCGAGGATGCCCAGGTTGATCGGCAGCACGGTGCCGACCACGAACATCACCAGCAGGGCGCCTATGGAGATCACTTCAGCAGACATCTTTGTCCTTGGTGCGGCGGGGACGGGGTGGCGCGCCCCGAGGGGGGCGCGAGGGTATCCCGGTTCGGACGGCTTGGAGCCGGCCCGACCGAGGTGATGTTCGTCGCGGCTCAGGCGGCTTCCGTGCTGCCTGCTTGCGGTACGTAGATTCGGGCGTCGGCGAGCAGACGGGCCGCGCGCTGCACGGTGACCCGGTGCGGCAGGCCGTCCCTCACATCGGTGCAGCGGACCGCGACGACGCCGGCGGGCGTGCCGAGGCGCAGCCACTCGTCGGTCGGGCCGCCCGTGGTCCGGGAGACCACGGACCCCTCCAGCAGCCCGGCCGCCGCGACGGCGACGGCGGAGGTCAGGCCGATCGCGGGGTGCGGGGCGTTCATGCTGAGCATGCGCACCGACACGTCGTAGTCCTCGGCACCGATCGGTTCACCGAGGGTGGTGGTGTACGGCACCGGCGGGCCCACCAGGCCCACCTTGGGCACCGCGTCCCCCGGTTCCTCACCGGGCTGGAGCAGCCCCATCAGGGGTGCGGCGGTATGACGGACGGTGCGCAGCCAGGCGACGTCCGCGCTCATCCGCTCCAGTGACTCGGCACCGGTACGCCCGGCACTGGCGGCGTCGACAAGGACGACCGGGGCTCCCGCGGTCACCATGCTCACGCGCACCGGCTCGGCGGCGCCGACCCGCAGGTCCTGGGCGGCCTGGCCGGTGGGGAGCAGCGAGCCGGTGGTGCCACCGGCCGGATCGCGGAAGGTGAGGCCGACCGCGACCCCCCCGGCCCGGGTGCCGGGTACCGTTTGGCGGCCGAAGTGGTGCACTACGCCTCCGGGTGTGTCGACGATCCCTTCGAGGACCGCGCCCGTATTGGTGTTGCGCATCACCACGCGCGTCCGGTCACCGGTGACCGGAACCATTCCTTTGGTCACCGCGTACAGGGCGACGCCGGTGGCGCAGTTGCCGCAGTTGCTCGTCCACTCCACCGAGCCCGTCCCGATGCCGACTTGAGCGAACAGGTAGTCGACGTCGACGCCGGGCTGGGGTGAGGCGCTGACCACAGCCGCTTTCGAGGTGGTGGGGGTCGCCCCGCCCACCCCGTCCAGCTCCACGGGGTCGGTGGCACCGTACGCGGCGACCAGCAGCCTTTCGAGGTCGCCACGGTCGGCGGGGACTTCGACCTGGTTGAACAGCCAGCACTTGCTGGTGCCGCCACGCACCAGGGTCGCGGGAATGTGCACGTCTGAGGCTCTTCCTGGATCAACGAAGGTAGGGAAAGGGCCGGAGCAGCGGTTACGGGCGCATTGCGGGCCGGTGACCGCTCGGCGATTGCGGAGACCTTCGCAGAGGCATGACTTCGGAACAATCGCAGTTCGCTTCACCTGGGTTTAGCTCAGCTAAAGTCGCCGGCATGCTCAACGTGCGCCGTCTGTTGCTGCTCACCGAGGCCACCGAACGCGGTTCACTCACTGCCGCGGCGGAAGCCCTCGGCATGACCACCTCCGCCGCCTCCCAGCAGATGTCCCTGCTGGAGCAGGAGGCGGGCCAGCCCCTCATCGAGCGGCTGCCGCGCGGTATCCGCCCCACCCCGGCGGGTGCCGCGCTGGCCGGGCGAGGTCAGGCGATCCGCCGTGAACTGCGCGCAGCGCAAGCCGACTTGGACTCGTTCACGGCCCTCGACCAGGGCACCTTGCGGCTCGGTTCCTTCCCTACGGCGAGCGCGTCCCTGCTGCCGCTCGCGCTCACCCGCTTCCGCCGCCGCCACACCGGAATCCGCATCGAGGTACGCGCCGGAGTCCTCGCGGAGCTCAGGGAGATGCTGCACACCGGCGAGGTGGAGCAGGGGCTGCTCTGGGACTACGAATGGAACCGCCTCGACGATCCGGCGCTCGCCCTCACCCACCTGCTGGACGACCCCACGGTGCTGGTCGTCCCCGCCGACTCACCCCTGCGCACACATCCCTCCGTGCGCCTCGGCGACCTCGCCGACCAGGAGTGGATCATCCGCGCCGACAACCACCCCGTCGCCGACGTCCTGCGCCGAAGCTGTCGCCAGGCGGGGTTCGAGCCGCGCATCGCCTACTCGTCGCACGACTACCAGGAGGCGCAGGCCATGGTCGCCGCCGGTCTCGGCATCGCGCTGGCACCCCGCCTGGCCCTCACCAGCCGACGCAGCGACGTACGCCTCCTGCCGTTCGCCTCCGACGTCCCCGCCCCCACCCGCCGCATCCTCCTCGCCCGCGCCACGGCACGCCCCGCCACCCCACCCGCCCAGGCGATGGCCCGCGTCCTGCGTACGGTGGCGCAGCGATTCACCACCCCAGACCTGCACCGGGCCCAGCTCGGGGCGGTCCGGCGGAACTGACGGCGCGGCCACAGCGGGTCCAGCCGGTACTCGGCGCACAGATGGCGAAGGACAAGGTGGAGCCGCCGACCACTGTTGTCGTCGACGGCGGCAAAGGGCAGGTCCTCGGGACGGCCTCGTGGGATGCAAGGCGCAGAGAGCGACAGCAACGCTCGGGGTATCGGGGTCAGCATCAACAAGTAACCGGTGTGGACCTGTTGGTGTGGGCGCCCGCACCATCGACCAGACCCGCGGCGGGCGAGACTCGGCCCGATGAGATGTCCAGGTCTGGCCGACCACGGCCAAACGGAGGCCGGTCACTGACGGGACCTCGGAGAATGACGGACACCTCCATGACCGATCTCATCTCCCTGGTCCTGACCCGCCGAACCATCCGGTCCTGACCCAACTCACCTTCAGCATCAGCTTCTACGCCGTCCTGCCGTTACTGGCCGAGCACCTCGGCACCGCGTTCGGCATGGCGGGGTGGATGGTCGGCTTCGTCCCGGGCCTGCGGACCTTCAGCCAGCAGGGCCTCTTCGTGGTCGGCGGAACACTCAGTAGTTCCCGTTTCCGGTACGCCGGGTCAGCGTAAAAGCGACGTCTTTTCACAGGTGGACAATTCAGCAAATGACAGACGGTCGCGACGTTGCTGCGCCGAGGCGGCGGAAGTGGGTGGGCTACCTGGTCTCGAACCGGTCCGGACGCACGAAGGCCAGGCCCTCGATGGTCTGTTTGCCGAGCGCCTCGTGCGCGGCGATGTGGCCATAGCCGGTGGCCATCTTGAAGCCCCATCCCGGAGAATCCGGTGGCGCAGTAGACCCTGCTGTTCTCGTCCAGCCAGCCGAGGAGGGGATGCCTGTCCTCGGTGAAGAGGTCGGGGAAGGCATCGGAGCGCACGATGGTGGGGATCAGGCCGGGAAGAAGTGGGTGACGATCTCGGTGACCTTTTCGACTTCTTGCGGGGTGAGTTTCCTGGGCACGGAGTCCGGGTCGGGAGTTTCCCTTCCGCGTCCGTCCAGTGGTCCGTCCACCGATGCCTTGACCGTCACGCCGTCGACGGCGGGCGCGCCGTACAGGGAGCGATCGCCGTACAGCCGACTGAAGACGGGGAAGTTCTCCGGCGAGAACTGCGTGCTCCCGGCTGAGGACGTAGTACTCGGCTCCGTTGAGGCGCGTTGTCTCGATGAGGCAGTTGATGAAGCTGCCGTTCGCCGTCCCGATGGACAGGCCCCGGTAGACGTGAGGATTTCCTGCACGGTTTCCGCTTCGAGCTCGGCCCAGAGGCTGCGTGAGCGTTCCAGAATGGGGTAGTAGTCGGGCTTCCCGAAGTGGACCATGCGGAACAGGCGGGTGTCCCCGCCCACGGCACTGCGGCCGTGGGCGGGGGTGCAGGGACCGTGGAACATCGCCGTGACGCCGTTGTCCGCGGCGTACGGGTCGTAGTCCTGGAAGGCGACGACGTCGCCGAGCAGCGGGACGTAGTTGAAGAGCAGGAGCAGGATGATGATGGGCAACGTCATCAGGATGAGCGCGCGGTCGCGGCGCCACCGGACCCGGAAGGGAACCTTGCCCGCCTTGCCGGCCCTGCGCGGCGCACTCTCCTTCACGGTGGCTGTGGTGACCGCGGCCGTCGGTTCCTCGACCGCCGCGGGGGGACGTGTCCCGTCGGGCCTGCTCCCGGCCGTGAGAGACATCGGTTGCCGCTGCCGTTCTTGTCGATGAGCTGCTTGTACCAGTCGCGCAGCTTGTCGCCGCCGGAGGACTTTCACGTGGAGATGGCCTGCTGGACGTCGGACAGCTTCTTGTTGCCCCGCACGAAGTCGATCTCCAGCTGCTCGAACTGGCTGGCGAGGGCTGCGTAGCGGCTCGGCTCGCCGATGTTCATGCCGAACGTGGACGTCTTCTTCAGGAAGGCACCCTGCCGCGCCGACCTGACGGCCGGCCGGGCGGGCTGGAACTCGTTGAGGGGACGCGCAGGCCCCGGCCTCGGCCGCTCCGGCACCCCGCACCCGGCACCCGGCACCCGGCACCCCGAACGCACCAGCCGGAGCGCCGTGGAGCGGGGGCCGAATTAGGCTGGAAGCAGCCGCTGGAAACCAGCCTTGACGGGCACGGCTGTCCGGACGGAGGCGTGGTGCGTGGAGATGGCCGACAAGCAGGATGCCCCCACTGCCGCTGTCGTGGTGGACCCGGACGGCATGGTGAGCGGCTGGAGCCAGGGGGGCCGACTGCTGCTGGGCTGGACGGCGGAGGACACCGTCGGGCGCCCCGTGACCGACCTGCTGGTCGATCCCCCGCCACCCGGCTTCCCTGAGGGCTACGGCGCCGGCCCCGACCCCTCGGGGTTCATCCCCCTGCGCCACCGGGACGGTTCCACGGTGGACGCCGTGGTGACGGCTCACCCGCTGCTCGGCCCCGACGGGCGGGCGCTGGGCCACGTGGTGACCATCCAGCGTTGGGGACGCCGTCCGGTGATCGCCGACCGGGCCTTCGAGCAGTCTCCCTTCGCTCTGGGCGTTTACGACCCCGAGCTGCGGTTCCTGTGGATCAACGCCTCCTCGTGCCGGGTGATCGCGCACTCCGAGGAGCAGGTGCTCGGCAAGAAGTACCGCGAGGTGCTTCCCGAATTCGACCGCACGTTGTTTCCCGAACGGGACGACAAGCCCTACACCGACGCGCTCGCCCAAGTGGCGAGGACGGGCGAGCCCACGCGTCTGATCACCGTCTTCCGCCCGCGCGGCAGCGACTACGCCAACGCCTGGGCCACCAGCATCTGGCCCGTCCGGGATGCCGAGGGCAGGGTACGCGGGATCGCCAACTGGGGATTCGACATGAGCGCCGAGTACTGGGCTCGGCAACGCCTGCTCATCCTCAACCAGGCCAGCGGCGGCATCGGCCGGACACTCGACGTGATCGGCACCGCCCAGGAACTGGCCATGACCCCGGTGCCGAGATTCGTCGACCTCGTCAGCGTGGATCTCTTCGACGAGGTACTGGACGGAGAGGAACCGCCCTCCGTGTCCGCGTTCTCGCCCGGCGAGACGATCAGGCTCAGCCGTGCCGCCCAGCACAGCGCGAAGGACGGCGCCGACCGGGCTCCCGGGCCCACGAAGCCCGTCACGCACCGACCCGGTTCCGTCGCGGCCCGCTGCATGGCCACCGGCAGGTCCACAGTCGAGCTCGCCGCTGACCCCGGCCAGGGCGGCGAGTGGGCCTTCGGGCCTGGGCTCGCCGCCGACCCGGCCCATTGGCCATCGGGCAACCCGGTGATCGACGAGTCCATCGCCGCGGACGGGCTGACGGGCCGGATCACCGTGCCGCTCCGGGCGCGCGGCGCGCTGCTCGGCGTCGTCACCTTCTCCCGCCTCGACCGGCCCGAGGCCTTCACCGCCGACGACCTGATCCTCGCCGAGGAGCTGACCGCCAAGGCAGCCGTCGCCATCGACAACGCCCGCCGGTACTCACGCGAGCGCTCGACCGCGCTGACCCTGCAACGCAGCCTGCTGCCGCAGGGACTGCCGATCCAGGAGGCGGTCGAAGTGGCCTCCCGCTACCTGCCCGGCGGGACCGAGGCGGAAGTGGGCGGTGACTGGTTCGACGTCATTCCGCTGTCCGGCGCCCGGGTCGCCCTGGTCGTCGGCGATGTCGTCGGTCACGGACTGCACGCCTCGGCCAGCATGGGCCGGCTGCGTACGGCGGTCCGCACCCTCGCCGATGTCGACCTGCCGCCGGACGAGCTGCTGACCCACCTGGACGACCTGGTTCTCCACCTCGCCAGCGACCTCCAGCCCGACAGCCACTTCCAGCCCAGCGGCGAGTCCGGCGCCACCTGCCTGTACACCGTCTACGACCCTGTCTCCCGGCGCTTCACGCTGGCGAGCGCCGGCCATCCGCTGCCGCTGATCGTCTCTCCGGACGGCACCAGGACACCCGTAGCCGCACAGCCGGGACCGCCGCTCGGCATCGGTGGGCTGCCTTTCGAGGCCACCGAGCTCGAGCTGCCCGAAGGTAGCCTGCTCGCCCTCTACACCGACGGGCTGGTGGGAAGCCGCGAGCACGACGTCGACCAGCGGATCACCGAACTGCAGCGGGTCCTGGAACACTCGGCCACCTCACTGGAGGCCCTGTGCGACTCGGTGATGGACGTCATGCTCCCCGAACGCCGCACCGACGACGCCGCCCTGCTGCTCGCTCGCACTCACGCGCTGGATCCCCACCACGTCGCCGACTGGGACATCGAGCCCGACCCCGCGCAGGTACCGCGCGCCAGGAAGTTCGCTGTCGACCAGGTCGACGCCTGGGGCCTGGAGGAGGCGGCCTTCGTCACCGAACTGGTCGTCAGTGAGCTGGTCACCAACGCCATCAGATACGGCGAGCCGCCGCTCAGGCTGCGGCTGATTCGCGATACGTCCCTGATCTGCGAGGTCTCCGACGCCAGCAACACCGCTCCGCACCTGCGCCGGGCCCGCGCCTTCGACGAGGGCGGCCGCGGCCTGTTGCTCGTCGCCCAGCTCACCCAAGGGTGGGGCACCCGGCACACCACCAACGGCAAGACGATCTGGTGCGCGCAGACCCTCCCCCAGTCTGAGCCGCACTGAGATCCAAGCCCACGGACCGTCGCCGGCCGCGCGGCAGGGCACGGCAACGGCACCGCACCTAGGGTGCGGGAGCCCGCCGCCTCGCGAGGGCCGGCACCAGATCCGGGCGACGAGGCCTGGTCGCTGCATGGGTGGTGCGGCGCGCCGGACCGTTCAGGAGTCGGATGTCCCTGGTCGGGCCCGTGCTGCTCTTGGTCGGTCGGTGCCGTCACCAGCCTGTCGGCAGACCGGCGATGAACGAGGTGAGCCGGTCGGCGATGAGTCGGTCGTCATGGGCCGAGTAGTGCCAGTCGCAGCCGAGGAAGTCCAGGCCCGAGTCGTCGAGGAACCAGTAGCGGACCCGGCTGTCTCCCGCCTCGTTGCGTGCCTTGACCACCTGCTGGACGTGGCCGGCGTGCTGGCCGGCGCCGACCGCCACGATGGTCGTGTCGGCCCCGTAGCGCGACCGCAGCTTCTGGATGAAGTCGCCGTACGCGGAGCGGTAGCCGGCCGCGAGGCTGTCGGACGTCCACGGCTCACCGGGGTTGATGGCGGTCGAGAAGTCGTTGGTGCCGAGGTTGACCACCACGACCTGGGGGCGCCAGGAGCCCGGGTTCTGCCAGACGTCGCCGGGCACGTTCAGCAGGGCCCGATCGTAGGAGGTCCGGTAGGTGACGTCTGGGGAGCCTCCGTTGTAGTTGCGGACCATGCCAAGGCCCGAGTAGCCGTTGATCTGGTAATCGGCGTTCAGTTGCCGGGCGGTGAGGGCGCCGTAGCTCACGTCGGCGTTGGTGGTCCGCTTGACCTGGTCCCCGGTGCAGGTGCGGGAGGTCGAGAGGTTGCCGTAGCCCACCATGAGGGAGTCGCCGATGAACTCGATCTGGCGGTTGCGGGCGGCCGGCTTGCTCAGGACGGCACCGCCGGGCGCGGCGACGAAGCCTCCGAACGTGCTGGTGTCCCATGGGGTGTCGTTGCGCTTGACGAGCCGCACAGTGTGCGCGCTGTTGGACAGGCCGTTGATCCAGTGCGTGGTGTTGCCGGGTGTGACGAGTGCGGCGACGGTGGTTCCGCCGATCTGGACGTCGTCTGCGCAGATGGCTTCCGGGCACGCTGAGGGTGCCGCCCATCTCGGTGGTCACCTCGTGCGGGTAGTACATGAGCTGGATGTCGAACGCATCGGGCCGCACGTCGGTGATCGCGCCTCCGTGGAGCGGCTGCGCCTGTCCCTCGTGCGGCTCGCGCACATGCACCGCGTGGTGGTCGACGGTCGGTTCGGGGCCGACCAGGCTCTCGACGGCGCCTGCGACGACCGGCAGGGCGAGCAGCTCGTGGATGAAGGTGTCCTTCGCGAACGCCTCGCCCAGCGGAGTGCCGTAGGACACTTCCGGCAGGGCCTCGCTCAAGGCCGCGATGGCCCGTTCATTGATCTCCTGCGGCACCACCCCGTCCAGCCGCAGGAATCCCTGCGCGACGAAGCGCGCCACCTGAACCGACGTCAGGAGTTGCTTGCTGGTTGACATGCGACGAACGTACGTGTCCTGTCCGGCCCAGTCGTGGGCTGAAATCGTCCAGTGCTGGTAATTTTCCGTCCTCGTGAAGCACGGTGACACTCGCCGACCTCCAGGCCTTCAACAAGACCTGCCGCCGTGAACTCGGCGCGAGCCCGCGTGACGTACGTGCGGCTACCCCTGCGGGGCCGAACGGCCCAGGACCGTGAGCGGGCACCGGACGACAGCCGCCGCGGACAGGGCGGACAGGGCCGCGCCGCGCAACCTGATCATCCCTGAGCCGGCGAGGCACCTCACCGTGCGGAAGCGCGGCCCTGCTCGGCGAAGGCGCCGACCACGCCCCTGGCCCGGCCTCACCGAGGTCGCACGATCACTGGCCGGTGACGACGCCGGACAGCTCGTTCGTGCTCTCAGGCAGGGCCACGGACGTGACCTTCTTGCCAGATTCGATGTCGATGGCGTGCAGCATGCGCTTGCCCGACTCGGAGACGTACGCGGTGTGCTCACGGCGCCAAGCTACGGATCAGCGATGACAGTGCAGGTTTCCACACCCTGATGGAACTGCTTGCCCGACACGGCGACAGTGCCGAGGACCCAATCCCGGTCGCCATCGAGACCCCCGTGGGCTGCTCGTCGCCGGCTTGCGCGCCACCGGCCGCAGGATCGACGCGATCCACCCACTGGCCGCCGCCCGTTACCGCGATCGCGCCAGTGTCTCCCGAGTCAAGTCCGACGCAGCTGACGCCCGGGTCCTGGCCGACATTCTGCGGACCGACCGGCACGCCCACCGCCCCCTTCCTGACGACAGCGAAGCCGGGCAGGCCGTCACCGTCCTGGCCCGCGTGATTCTCACGCCGCACCCACGCCTGCGTCAGCGGCCCTTGATGGAGCCCGTGCCGGTCCGCGAGCGTGGTGAGGACGCGCTGACAGTCCACCGACAGCACCGACCAGGCCAGTCCCTCACGCCATACCGGCACCTGCGACTTCGGTCTCGCCGCCTGCCCGGGCGCCGGGCGCGGGTCCGTGTCCTGCGGGCCGGGGGCGGCCTCTTGATCAGCGATGTTGCCGTTGTCCGGAGCCAGGACGGTGCTCACCCGCCTGCGGGCGATCGCCCACTCCGCCCAGTCCGACATGAGATGTCTTCGACTGCTCGGCCACCGCCTGGTCACGCGTGGGCACCAAGGTGCCGTCCACAATGAGCACAGTGCCCTCACGGAACCGTCGGCGCGCGGCCGCAGCGCGAGCGGTACCTACTGGGACGACCACGCACCGAACCCAGTCCCGGCACCGCGCTCACCCGCCCAGAGACCGAGTCGCGTCGACCGGCTCGGCCTTCGTTCGGGCCACTTGCCGCAGCGAAGCTCAGGGCCCGATCCGCCCCTGATGCCCGAGTTCTACGGAGCGTAGTCAGCACCAAGTCAGCACGGGAGAGGCGAACACGGGTGATGACGTGGGAATTTAGTCAGCACCAAACCAGCACGGGAGTCAGCAGGCCACCGTCAAATCACCCTCAACTGCGCTTCCCGGACAGCACCAATTTCGCCCTCTCCTGACCTCTCAGCCGCCGCGCCGCGAGCAGGCATGGTGGCCCCACGCATAACCTCAGCCCGAACTATGTTGCCCCGCCACATGTGCGCCTGACCTGCGGATTCCTACGGTGTTCCGACACGAACCCGTCCCCACCGCACACGAGGAAGTGGCGCACATGGCCTCCGGAACCACCGCTCCCCCGCCCCCCGGCAACCTCAAGCGCATCGTCGCCGCCAGCCTCATCGGCACCACCATCGAGTGGTACGACTTCTTCCTCTACGGCTCCGCCGCCGCCCTCGTCTTCAACAAGCTGTTCTTCCCGAACAGCGACCCGCTCGTCGGCACCCTTCTGTCCTTCCTGACGTACGCCGTCGGATTCGCAGCCCGGCCGCTGGGCGCGCTGGTCTTCGGGCACTACGGTGACCGGCTCGGCCGCAAGAAGCTGCTGGTGCTGAGCCTGCTGTTGATGGGCGGGGCGACCTTCGCGATCGGGCTGCTGCCGACGTACGCGACCATCGGGTCCGCCGCGCCTGTGCTGTTGACCGTGTTGCGGCTGGTGCAGGGCTTCGCGCTGGGTGGTGAGTGGGGCGGGGCCGTGCTGCTCGTGTCCGAGCACGGGGACGCGCGGCGGCGCGGCTTCTGGGCCTCATGGCCGCAGACCGGTGCGCCTGCGGGGCAGCTGCTGGCGACCGGCGTGCTGTCCCTGCTGACGGCCGTGCTGTCGGACAGTGCTTTCGGCAGCTGGGGCTGGCGGATCCCGTTCCTGCTCTCCGGTGTGCTGGTGATCGTCGGTTTGTGGATTCGGCTCTCTGTCGATGAATCACCCGTCTTCCAGCAGGCGTTGGCGCATGCCGAGGCTCGTAAGGCGGCGCGCAAGGGCGATGTCGAGCGGCTGCCGCTGGTCTCCGTGCTGCGTCACCACTGGCGTGATGTCCTGGTGGCGATGGGCGCGCGTATGGCGGAGAACATCAGTTACTACGTCATCACCGCGTTCATCCTCGTCTACGCCACCACCTCGGCCGGCGTCTCCAAGCAGACCGCCCTCAACGCCGTGCTGATCGCCTCCGCCGTGCACTTCGCCGTCATCCCGGCCTGGGGCGCGCTGTCCGACCGCGTCGGCCGACGTCCCGTATACCTGCTGGGCGCCGTCGGCATCGGGCTGTGGATGTTCCCGTTCTTCTCGCTCATCGACACCGGCGGCTTCGGCAACCTGATCCTCGCCGTGACCGTGGGCCTGGTGCTGCATGGCGCCATGTACGCGCCGCAGGCCGCCTTCTTCTCCGAGATGTTCGCGACCCGGATGCGCTACTCCGGTGCCTCGATCGGCGCCCAGTTCGCCTCGGTCGCGGCAGGCGCCCCCGCGCCGCTGATCGCCACCGCGCTGCTGAACGACTACGGCAGCTCCACCCCGATCGCCCTGTACGTCATCGCCGCGGCCGTCCTGACGGTGATCGCGGTGGGCGTCGCGAAGGAGACCCGCCACCGGGATCTCGCCGACGTCACGCCGACCTCCGACGCGGAGCCTGCTACGGCCCGTGCGGCGGACGCGCACACGGTCTGACCGAGTCCTGGCCGTCACGGCCGAACCCGGTGCAACCCGCCCCCGTACGCCCGCGCGTACGGGGGTCAGCGCTGTGTCGACTCCGACAACCGGTGCAGCCGCAGGGCCAGTTGGATCTCCAGCGCGCGGGCGGGGCTCTGCCAGTCGTCGCCGAGGAGGCGGCCGACGCGCTCCAGGCGCTGGGCGACCGTGTTCACATGGACGTGCAGTTCGTCCTTGGTGCGGGCCGGGCTCATGCCGCAGGCGAAGTACGCGTCGAGGGTGCGCAGCAAGTCGGTGCCGCGCCGTTCGTCGTAGGCGACGACCTGGCCGATCGTGCGGCCGACGAAGCCCGCGATGTCCCGGTCCCCGGCCAGCAGCAGCCCGAGGAACCCGAAGTCCTCGGCGGCGGCGCCATCTCCGGAGCGGCCGAGCAGACGCAGGGCGTCGAGGCAGCGCCGGCCCTCTTCGTAGGCGGCGGCCACGGCGTCGGGGTGGGCGGCCAGGTCCTCGACGGGGGCGGAGGCGCCGACGGTGACCGCCTCGTGGACGGCCGTGCCGAGGTGCCGGGCGGTGCGGCGGGCGAGGGCGGTGGCCGTGTCCCCCGCTTCGAGCGGCAGGAGCAGCACCGTGCCGCCGTCGCGGGCGGCGGCCAGGCCGTGCCGGGTCGCGGCGAGGTGGGACGCGGCGGACCACAGACGTCTGCGGGCGGCCGCCTCCTGGTCGGCGTCGGCCGCGGCGGCGTCCAGGCGGGCGGCGAGGACGACATGGGTGGCGTCGAGGTCGGCGTCCAGCCGCGACGCGCGCTCGCGCAGCAGGCGGGGGTCGCGGTCGCGGGCGTCGAGCAGGTCGTCCAGCAGCTCGCCCCGGACGCGCTGTTCGGCCTCGGCGGCGGAGCGCCGGGCGAGGAGCAGTAGGGAGGTGACCATCGCGGCCCGCTCCAGGGTGCGCTGGTCGACGGGGTCGAGGCCGGGGTGCCCGCGCAGCACGAGCGCGCCGAGCAGTTCGCCGCCCGCGGCCACCGCGGCGATCCAGTCGTCGGCGTGCCGTACCGCATGGCCTTCGGCGCGGGAGGCCTCCAGCGCCCTCGCTGGTGCGTCCACGGCCTCCGTGAACTCGACCGTACCGTCGAGGACTTCGGAGACCGCGGCGGCCACGTCGTGCACCCCGCCGCCGCGCAGCACGAGTTCGGCGAGCCGGTCGTGCACGTCCGAGGCGCGTTCGATGACGCCGCTGCGGTCCTGGATGATCTCGTTGGCGCGTTCCAGGTCGGCCAGGGCCGAGCGCGTCTCGGTGAGCAGGTTCGCGGTGTCGATGGCGGCCGCGGCGAGAGCGGCGAAGGAGCCGAGCAGCGCGATCTGCTCCCGCTCGAAGACCCGGGCGCGCCGGTCCGCCGCGAAGAGGACCCCGATCACGTGGTGTCCCAGCATCAGGGGCACGCCGAGGATGGCGACCAGACCCTCGTCGCGCACGCCGGCGTCGATGGTGAGGGTGTGCTGGAAGCGGTCGTCCTTGAAGTAGTCGTCGGTGACATAAGGGCGGGCGGTCTGCGCGACGAGGCCGCCGAGGCCCTCGCCCATGCCGAGCCGCAGCTGCTGGAACCGGGCGGCGACCGAGCCCTCGGTCACCCGCATGTAGGTGTCGCCCCTGGCCGGGTCGTTCAGGCTGAGATAGGCGACGTCCGTGCCGAGCAGCGACCGGGCGCGCTGCACGATCGCCTGCAGTACGGCGTCCAGGTCGCGAAGGCCGGCCAGGTCGTGGGCCGTCTCGAAGAGGGCCGACAGCTCCGCCTCACGTCTGCGCCGTCCCTCCAGCTCGGAGCGCACACGCAGCGCGAGCAGCTTGGCCTGTTCGAGGGCGACGATCTGCTCGGCCGGTCTGCCCTCGGCGCGGGCGAGCAGCGCCGGCTGCTCGTAGGCGTCGGCGGACGCGCCCCGGGCCAGCAGCTCGAGGAACGGCGTCTCGGCGCTGTTCAGGGGCGCTGCGGCAGCGGTGGCGGAACGCTCGGCGGACTGCACGTGATCGCGGGACATGCCCACAGGATTGCTCATCCCACTGCCACTCCGTCAGCCCTGTGGATAAGTCGGAACCCGCCCCGGCGCGGGCCGGTCAGTGCGCGGTCCAGCCACCGTCGAGCACGAGCGAGGTACCCGTCACGAAGGATGCCTGCGGGCTGCACAGATACGCGACGGCCTCCGCGACCTCCTCCGGTTCGATGAGCCGCTTGACCGCGCTGTCCTGCAGCAGCACCTCGGACAGCACCCGCTCCTCGGGAATACCGTGCGCCCGGGCCTGGTCGGCGAGCTGCTTCTCGACCAGTGGGGTGCGCACATAGGCGGGGTTCACACAGTTCGAGGTGACGCCATGGGGTGCCCCCTCCAGGGCGGCGGTCTTGGAGAGTCCTTCCAGACCATGTTTGGCGGCCACATAGGCCGACTTGAAAGCAGAGGCGCGCAGCCCATGGACGGAGGACACATTCACGATCCGGCCCCAGCCCTGCCCGTACATATGAGGCAGGGCGCCACGAATGAGCCGGAAGGGGGCCTCCAGCATCACGGTGAGCACCGTGTGGAAGACGTCGGGCGGGAACTCCTCGAGGGGGCGCACGAGTTGCAGCCCGGCGTTGTTGACGAGGACGTCGGTGCCGGCGGCGGCGAGTTCGGCGGCGTCCAGGTCGGTGAGGTCGAGGACGTGCGGCTCGACGGTGCCCGGCAGGGTTCGCGCCTCCTCGGCGAGCGCCTCCAGGCCCGTGGCGTCCCGGTCGACCGCTCTCACCTTGGCCCCTGCGGCAGCGAGCCGCAGCGCGCAGGCACGACCGATACCACCGGCGGCGCCGGTGACGAGGGCGGTGCGGCCGCCGAGGTCGAGCGAGGAGGGCCGGGAGGAGCCGTGGGCCGGGAGAGCGCTGGGCGGGGTCATGGTTCGACCCTAGGCAGCACCCTCACCAGCCCACATATGGTCACAGCCCATAGTTCAGTTCGAACTCATGGGTTCGAACCACGTGGGTTCATCCGACAGTGCCTGCTTGATCCGGAACAGCTGACGTTCGTCCATCGCGGGCAGCGCGTCCACCTCGAACCAGCCCACCTGCAGGGACTCGTCGTCGTTCACCCGTGCCTCGCCGCCGACGGCCCGGCAGCGGAAGGTGATGTCCATGAACTGGCACATGTCGCCGTTGGGATAGGTGACCTCGCTGCCGGACCTGACCAGGACGACTCGTTCGGCGACGCATCGGACGCCCGTCTCCTCGTACACCTCCCGCACGGCGCAGGCCGCCGGCTGCTCCCCCGGGTCCGGGATGCCGTTGATCACCGTCCACTTGCGGTTGTCCGCACGCTGCCCCAGCAGGACCCGCCCCTCGTCGTCGAGGACGACGGCGCTGACCCCGGGAAGCCACAGGAGTTGGTGGCCGGCGGAGGCCCGGATCGCACGGATGAAGTCAGGAGTAGCCATGGCCCGACCTTAACGGGCACATGGCGGCGCCCCCGGCGGAATTCCGGGGGCGTGCGACCGGCGTACTGCTACACCTCGGCGGCACGTCGCGCGCGCATCCCCGCCCCGATCGCCCAGCCCAGACCGCCCGCGGCAACCAGCAGCAGCGCGATCTCCGGCAGGATGCCGAGCCGCGTGGCAGGCGTTTCGCTGGAGCGCAGCGGCACCTTCTGTACCAGCGAGTCGGCGACGAACATCCCCGTCTTCTGCGTGATCCTGCCGTCCGGCATGATGATCGCGCTCACGCCGCTGGTCACCGGCACGGTGACGGTCCGGCTGTGCTCCACGGCGCGTACGCGGGACATGGCGAGCTGCTGGTAGGTCATCTCGCTGCGGTCGAAGGTGGCGTTGTTGCTCGGCACGGAGATCATCTGCGCACCGTCGGTGACCTCGGAGCGCACGGTCCAGTCGAAGGCCGCCTCGTAGCAGGTGACGAGTCCGACCTTGGCGCCGTCCATGGTGAACACGCCCGGCTCGGTGCCCCGGCTGAAGTCCTGGCGGACCATCGAGGTCCAGGTCTCGTTGATCGCCCCGACGAGCGAGCGCAACGGCAGGTACTCGCCGAACGGCTGGATCTGCCGCTTGTCGTAGGTGTCGACCGGCCCCTTGGCCGGATCCCACAGGATCTGCTCGTTGAGCAGCTTTCCGTCCCGCTCGACGACACCGCCGACGGAGATGGGCACGCCGATCGCCTTGGCGGCTCCGTCGATGACGGCACGGGCGTCGGCGTTGGCGAAGGGGTCGATGTCGGAGGAGTTCTCGGGCCACAGCACGAAGTCGGGCTGTGCGACCTTGCCCGCCTTGACCTCGGCGGCCAGGCGCTCGGTCTCGCGCGCGTGGTAGTCCAGTACGGCACGGCGCTGGGCGTTGAAGTCGAGTCCCGCGCGCGGAACGTTGCCCTGGATGACCGCGACGGTCGCGGTGCCGTCCTCGGCCTCGTCGCTGACCAGCGGCCGCGCGGCCACGGCGCCCACGACCGGTACGGCCACGCTCAACAGGGCCACGGTCGCGGCGGACCGGCGGACGGCCCGGGTGCGCCGCCCCTCCACGGCCAGGCGTACGACCTCGTACAGACCGAAGCCGCACAGGACGACCGCGAAGCCGAGCACCGGCGTGCCGCCCAGGGCGGCGAGGGGCAGGAAGACACCGTCGGCCTGACCGAACGCGATCTTCCCCCAGGGGAAGCCGTTGAACGGCGCACGCGCGCGTGCCGCCTCTCCGGCGACCCACAGAGCCGCCGCCCACACCGGCGAGCCGGGCAGCTTCGACACCGCGGCGACTCCCGCACCGACCAGCGCGACGAAGACCGCCTCGATCACGACGAGCGCGATCCACGGTCCGGGCCCGACCTCCACTCCGGTCCACACCAGCAGCGGCAGCAGGAAGCCGAGGCCGAAGAGGTAACCGAGACCGAGGCCCGCCTTCCAGCTGCGGCCGCGCAGCACCCAGCCGAAGACGGCGAAGGCCGGCACAGCCAGCCACCACAGGGTGCGCGGCGGGAAACTGACGTAGAGCAGCACTCCGGAGAGCGCCGCGGCGAGGGCCGGACCCAGGCGCAGCAGCCGTGCCGCGCGCGAGGCGGGCGCGATCTGCGGCTGCAGCTGGTCCGACTCGCCCACGGAAGTTGCGGTGACGGTCACTCCGGGAGTGTACGGCGGTTGACCTCGGCACTGACAGGGCGGTCGCCCTCGGCGACCTTGACGCACTCGCCACGGCGGCGACGGCCTGGGCGGGCCCAGCGGCCCAACGACGCCGAGCGAGCTGACAACCTGGGCCGACCCCTCCGCACGCAGGTGACGCACCCCTCCTGCACAACACGTCCACAAATCGGCCATCAGCCGTTACGGTATGCCGGAGCCTCAGTCGTACTGGCCGGTCAGGTCCGGGCGGCGGGGTCCGTCACAGGTCGGGGGACCGGGTTCGGGGGGCGGGGTGGGTGTCACGGGGATGGCGTCTGCGGTGGGTCCGGAGGAGACCGGCGACAGACGAAACGTTTCTGATGCTGCGGGTGTGGTCGTGCTGGGGGCTTGCGCCACCTGGTCGCTGATCTCGGCCGCCGTGCACGCCGGCCGCCCCGAGGGTGTGCTGCTCGCGATCCTCGCCGTGGCCGCCGGCTACGCCGCGGGGCGGATCGGCGGGGCGCTCCTGCCGGTCGCCGCGCCCTGCGCCGGAGCACTGGCCGGAGTGAGCCTGACGCTGACCGTCCCGCACCTGGCCCCCGGGCCGCAGATCGTCACCCCGCTGGGCCACTCCGGGGCCACCGCCGCCGTACTGACCCTGTCCGCCGGCGCCGCGTGCTGCGCCGCCTGGGCCGCCTCGGCACCGGTTCTGCGACTGGCCCTGCGCATGCTGGCCGCCGGTATCGCGGTGACCGCGGCCGCCCTCGGCTCGACGACGGGCTTCGTCACCTGCACCGCCGTCGTGCTGTGCTCGCTCGCCGCCGGCCACCTCCGCCATCGCGGGGTGGGCATCGCCGCACTGGCCCTGACCGCCACCGCGGTCACCGGACTGATCTGGGCGGTCGCCGGGCACGCGCTGCCCGGCGGGTTCGCCTCCTGGCTGGAAGGTCAGCTGACGCGGCACCGCATCCAGCTGTGGCAGGACGCCCTGCATCTGGCGCACGACGACCCTGCTCTGGGCGTGGGCCCGGGACGGTTCGGCGAGCTCAGCACGACGGCGACCGGGACACTGCTGTCCGACGGCAAGCCGCACTCGGCGCCCCTGCAGCAGGTGGCGGAACAGGGAGTCGTCGGCTTGCTCCTGCTGGGGGCGGCATTCGGCTGGATGCTGTTCGCGCTGTGGCGCACCGCGCGCCCCACACCGGTCGCGCTGACCGCGGGCGCCGCCCTGACGGCGGTGGCGGCGATCGCCGCGGTCGGCAACGCGCTCAGCTTCACCTCGGTCTCGGTGGGGGCGGGTCTGCTGGCGGGTCTGGCCACGGCGCGGCCGCTGGCAGGCGGTTCAGCGCAGCGCGAAGACGACGTACGCGTGCGTGGCGACCGGCCGGTCCCCTGACCTGGCGCGCGGCCCGGCGGCAGCCACTACATGACTGTCGAAGGCCCGCACGGTGACGACGGGATCGTCGTCCTCCATCCGCCGTGCCGGGCGATGCTCAGTGCGCCGTGCCGGGCGCCCGTGTCCGCAACCGGTCCCGGATGACGCGTACGGCCGCCTCCGCGTCGTCCACGGTGATCGTGAACGTATGACCGTCCCACAGCCTCAGGATCAGGCCCTCGCCCCGCCGTACGACGACCGCGGTGCCCTTCTCGGGCCGCCACCGATAGCCCCAGCCACCCCAGTGGCGCGGAGTGACGTGCGGGACGAAGTCGGCGCCCACCACCTCCGACAGGGGGATGCGGCGGCGCGGCACACCGATGTGACCACAGCGCACCTCGAGGCACTCCTGGTCGACCTTCAGGGCGACGTGCACGAACGCCAGCGTGCCGAAGAGGACCAGCAGTCCGGCGGCGATGCAGCCGACGACGGCCATGACGAGCGGGGCGACGCCGTCCGTCCACGGTGAGTCGACGGCCAGCTCGATCCCGAGCGCCATGCAGGCCGCACCGACGAGCGCCAGCAGCCATTGGACCCGGTTGGTCGCCCGCCCGGTCCAGACATCGGGGTACGGCTTCCTGCCGTGGGGGTGGTCCCTCATGCCTATGAGGTTACTCAGGTTTCGCTGCGCTGGTACCGCGCTGCGGAGGGTGACTGCACCGACCGGACCAGGTTCGAGCCACAGCGTCCTCTCAATGACCGTCGGTCACCGTGCGGGGCTGATCTCCTGCAGGAGGCGGCCTTCGTCGTAGGCGAGGGCGGGCTCGGGGAGCGTGCCCTCGCGTCCGCTCAGCAGCACGGTCAGGGTGCCGCTCGCCGCGGCCTCGGGGGCGGGCTGCTCGCCGAGCCGGCGCAGCGCCTGCGCGGCGACGGCTCCGGCGGAGCCGTGCAGAACGAGGGGCGGGAAGCCGGGGCGCTGGACGGCGGTGCGGATGCGCTCGGCGACGAGCTCGTAGTGCGTGCAGCCCAGGACGACGGTCGTGACGTCCTTGGGGGTCAGCGCCGCGGCCGCGGCGACGGCGGCCTCGATCGCCGTCTCGTCCGCGTGTTCGACCGCCTCGGCCAGCCCGAAGCACGGCACTTCGGTGACGGCCGCACCGTCGGCGAAGTCCTTTATGAGGCCGCGCTGGTAGGGGCTGCCGGTGGTGGCGGGCGTGGCCCAGATCGCGAAGGGACCGCCACCGGCCGCGGCCGGCTTGATCGCCGGGACCGTACCGATGACCGGGATGCCGGGTTCGAGTCGAGCGCGCAGAGTGGGCAGGGCGTGCACGGTCGCGGTGTTGCAGCCGACGATCAGCACGTCGGGCCGGTACGCTGCGGCGGCCTCAGCAACGGCCAGCGCGCGCTGTGTGAGGCCCTCGGGGGTCCTCCGACCCCAGGGCATGCCGTCGGGGTCGAGGGAGAGCACGAGATCTGCGTCGGGTCGCAGGCGTCGTACCGCTGCGGTGGCCGCCAACAAGCCGATTCCGGAGTCCATCAGCGCGATCTTCACCCGGCCACGATAGACGATGGGCCCTTACGCGCTGGTCCGGTGGGGCAGACTGCGCGCGTGAGCGCCATCGCGTGGACCGCCGCCGGATCACTCGCCGCCTGGCTGTGGCTGCTGCTCTGCCAGGGCTTCTTCTGGCGCACCGACGTCAGACTGCCGGAGCGCGTCGAACCGGACGAGTGGCCGTCCGTCTGCGTCGTCGTACCGGCGCGCGACGAGGCCGCGGTGCTCGGCTCGAGCCTGCCGCCGCTGCTCGCCCAGGACTACCCGGGGCGCGCGGAGGTCTTCCTGATCGACGACGGCAGTTCGGACGGCACCGGGGACCTGGCGCGCGAGATCGCGCGGCGGCACGGTGGGGTCCCGCTGACGGTGGACTCCCCCGGCGAGCCGCCCGCGGGCTGGACCGGCAAGCTGTGGGCGGTGCGGCACGGCATCGGCCTGGCACGCGCGCGTGCCCCCGAGTACCTGTTGCTGACGGACGCCGACATCGCGCATGCGCCCGACAGCCTGCGCGATCTGGTCGCGGCGGCGCGCGCCGGGGGCTTCGACGTCGTCTCGCAGATGGCCCGGCTGCGGGTGGAGAGCCTGTGGGAGCGGCTGGTCGTGCCGGCCTTCGTGTACTTCTTCGCGCAGCTGTATCCGTTCCGCCGGATCGGCAAGAAGGGGGCGCGGACGGCGGCCGCGGCGGGCGGCTGCGTCCTGCTGCGCGCCGAGGCCGCCGAGCGGGCACGCATTCCCGACGCCATCCGGCACGCGGTCATCGACGACGTGGCGCTCGCGCGGGCCGTCAAGGGCGGCGGCGGACACATCTGGCTGGGGCTGGCCGAGCGGGTGGCCAGCGTGCGCCCGTATCCGCGGCTGCGGGACCTGTGGCGGATGGTGTCGCGCAGCGCGTACGCACAGTTGCGGCACAACCCGCTGGTCCTGGCCGGCACGGTCGCCGGGCTCGCGCTGGTGTATCTGGCACCGCCCGTGGCCGTTGTCGCGGGGGCGGTCGTGGGGGATACGGCGACGGCGGCCGTCGGCGGTATCGCGTGGCTGGTGATGACCGGGACGTATGTGCCCATGCTCCGCTATTACCGCCAGCCGCTGTGGCTCGCTCCGCTGCTGCCGTTCACCGCGTTCCTCTACCTCCTGATGACGGTCGATTCCGCGGTGCAGCACTACCGGGGGCGCGGCGCGGCCTGGAAGGGGCGGACCTACACGCGTCCCGACGCCGTGCCCGACGAGGGCTGACTACTTGCGGCCAGGCGTCCAGTTCATGCCCCATCCGTAGGCGTAGTCGACCGTGCGCTGCGGGCTCACTCCGCGCTCGGGTACCAGGTAGCGGGCCTCGCGCTGGACGATCAGGTCGCTGCCGGTGTTGGTGATCAGGGCGAGCGCGCACACGGTCGAGGGGACCGTGCACTCGTCGAGCGAGAAGTCGATCGGGGCGCCGTGCTGGGGGGTAAGAGTGACCGTGGCGTTCAGGTCGGCGAAGGAGCGCGCCCCTTGGTAGATGGTCACGAAGACCAGGATGCGCCGGAAGGCCCGCTGGTGGTCGAGGTTGATGGTGAGGTTCTCACCGCTGGCCACGGCGCCGGTGCGGTCGTCGCCGTCGAGGTGGATGTACGGCGGCTGGTGCAGGGCGCCGAAGGCGTTGCCGAGGGACTGGATGACTCCCTTGCTGCCGTCGGTGAGCTCATACAGGGCGCACAGGTCGAGGTCGAGGTCGTTGTGCATGGCGACGGGTCGGCCCAGTTTGCTCGCCCAGCCCGAGAACTGCTTGCGTACCTGCCAGTTGAGGTTCACGCGCATGGATCCCGATGTGCCGCCCTGCTTCGTCAGCGAGACCGAGGGGGACGCCTTGGTGAGCGTCACCTTGCTCAGGCTGATCGGCGCCGCCTGGGGCGTGGGCGGGGGAACCGGCGGCATGGCGGGGGGCGCCACCGTCGGGGGCGCGGTCACCTGCGAAGCGGCCGGCGTGGCCACGGGCGGCGCGGCGGGGACCGCCTGCTGGGGTTCGTCGACCGTGATGCCGTAATCGGTGGCCAGGCCCTCCAAGCCGCTGCTGTAGCCCTGGCCGACGGCACGGAACTTCCAGGCGCCCTGGCGACGGTAGAACTCGCCGAGGACGAAAGCGGTTTCAACGGTGGCGCCCATGCTGTCGAAACGGGCGACGACGGTGCCCTGGGCGGCCTCCTTGACCTCGATGGACAGATCCGGCACCTGGCCGAACGCACCGCCGTCCGCGGAGGCGGCGAGGATGACGGTCTCGATCGCGGGCTCCACGCGCGCGAGGTCGACGAGCAGGCTGTCGGTCACCCGCCCGCAGGCGTCCCGCTTGCCCTCGTGGCGGACGGCGCCGGAGGAGTGCTCGGGCTGGTTGTAGAAGACGAAGTCACCGTCGGAGCGGACCTTCCCGCCGACCAGCAGCAGAGCCGAGGCGTCCGCGTCGGGCACTCCCGGCCCGGAACGCCAGCCCAATTCGACCCGCAGCGCCGTCGTCGGCACCGGAGCATTCGATCCTTTCGGCATTGACATGTCCGCCCCCATTAACGGGTCACCGCGCCAGGCACGTCCCGGCAGCTCGTCGGGTTCTTCTCCAGGGCCAACCTATTCCCCGCTCCCGGCGAACTCCCACGTGGAGCACAGGAACCTGGAGGCCAACCCCCGGTAACCCACTCGGAACTCGGCATTTACACGATCCGAGCGCCGATTGGCGTCCCTTTTTGCCAAGTTCGCTCGCATTGGGGATCCGGCGTCACCGCGGACACATAAAACAACCCTCTTATCGGTCTCCCCAACCAGCACATCGTGGGCTTAACGTATGCGCCATGACCTCCCCCCGCTCCACCTATGGCGGCGGCTACTACTCCGCCTCCTTCCCGGACACTCCGATCTACGACTCGCTCGTGGCCGAGCGGGGCACCCCGCAGATCGCCCCGATCCGGGTCCCCGCCGCGTACGACATGCCGGGCAGCAGCCTGCCCGCGCTGCCTTCCGCACTGCCCGCCCTCCCGGCGGCACCGTCCCAGCCCTCCTACGGTTATCCGCAGGCGCAGCAGCCCGCTCCGCTGCAGCAGGCGCCCGCGGCGTACATCCCGCAGCAGGCGGCCGCGCCGCGTGGCTACCCGGGTCCGCAGGCTCAGCAGCCTCGTCCGGTGGCGCCCGGCGGCATGGGCTACGAGGCGATGCGCCCCGCGGCTCCCCGCCCCGCCGCGGCTCCTTACCAGGACCCGTACAACAACCAGCAGTACCGCGGCTACTGACCCGTTCCCCCGGGCTGTCGGTGCCACCTGGCACGATGGCCCCATGGGGCATGCGCAGCTGCAGTCGATTCACCTTCATCCGGTCAAGGCGTGCCGGGGCATTGCGCCCCGGGAGGCCGTCGTGGAGCCCTGGGGGCTGGCCGGAGACCGACGCTGGGTGCTGATCGACGACGGGGGAAAGGTCGTCACCCAGCGCCAGCGACCGCGCCTCGCGCTGGCCGCCGTCGAGCCGCTGCCCGGCGGCGGCGTTCGGCTGACCGCGCCCGGCATGGATCCGCTGACGGTGCCGGTACCGCGTCCGGTCGGTACGGTGCCGGTGGAGATCTTCCGGGACAAGGTCGAGGCCGTTCTCGCCGAGGACGACGCCGCGCACGCCTGGTGCAGCGCCTATCTCGGCGAGGAGATACGCCTCGCTCACATGGACGACCCCGCCACCCGCCGCCCCGTCGACCCGGAGTACGCGCTGCCGGGCGAGACGGTCTCCTTCGCCGACGGCTACCCGCTGCTGCTCACCTCGGCAACCTCGCTGAATGCCCTCAACTCCCTGATCGCGCAGGGCGACCACGCCGACGAGGGCCCGCTGCCCATGAACCGCTTCCGGCCCAACGTGGTCGTGTCGGGCACCGCGGCCTGGGCCGAGGACGACTGGTCGCGCATCGCCATCGGCGAGGTCACCTTCCGTGTCCCGAAGAAGTGCGGGCGCTGCGTGGTGACCACGACCGACCAGGCCACCGCCGAGCGCGGCAGGGAACCCCTGAACACCCTGGGCAGGCACCGACGTCTGGACGGCAAGCTGGTGTTCGGACAGAACCTCGTGCCCCTGTCTCGCGGCACGATCCGGATCGGTGACCCGGTCACGATCCTCGACTGAGGTCACCACCCTCGACTGAGCCCGGTCAGGATGCTCGGCTGAGAAGGATCCCGCCGGGCGACGGCGTGCGGGAACCGGGGCCGGGGGCCCGCGCGTTGGGGTGTTCGTGAATGAGAGGCCCTGGGCGCGGGTGATTTCGCTCTCTCTTCGCCGGGCCCGTGGGTGAACGGCTCTGTGAGGGGTTATCACGGAGCGGGAAGGGGGTGGCCGGTCGATGCGGGCGATCAGCGGACTCTGGCGCTGGCGGCACAATCCGCTGTGCCGTACGACCGATCTGGTCGAGGCCTGGCTCGCCCTCGCGGCCCTGCTGCTGATCCTGGTCGTCACGCCCTTGGCCGGCTCCCTGATCGGCGGCCTCGCCCAGGACGCCCTGCAGGAGTCGGTGCGCGAACAGCGGGCGGCCCGGCACCTGGTGACGGCGACCGTGGTCCGCAAGGCGGACGGCTCCCCCCTGGACGCCGACCCCGAGACCTCCACCGGCCGGGACATGCGCACCCGGGTCGTGGCCGACTGGACCGCACCCGACGGCAGCACGCACCGCGCGCCGGTCATGACGAGCATCGACACCCCCCAGCCCGGCGACCACTTCACGATATGGACGGACCGCCAGGGCCGCACGGTGGCCCGCCCACTGGATTCCGCCACCGCGGCCACGCACGCCGTGCTCGCCGGCGTCGGCGCGGCGCTGATCGCCGCCGGCCTCGTCGAGGGCAGCAGACGGCTGATCGTCTGGCGCATGGTCCTTCGCCGGTACGCGCGTTGGGACCAGGCGTGGGACAAGGCGGGTCCGGACTGGGGCCGGACCGGCACCGGCAGTTGACGGCCTTCCGGCTCTGGTCAACCCACCGTCCGCGCGCACGCTACGGTGGACCGGCCGAACTCTTCGGCAGCACAACCCGCGTACGACGAGGTGGGGGCACATCAACGCCATGGCACAGGGCACGGTCCAGGTGACGCACACCGGCACATCGCGGTGGCGGCGCCGCACGGGTGAGTACGCATCGCTCGCCGCCGCCCTGGAGGCCGCGGCCGACGGTGACGTCCTCACCGTCGCGCCCGGCACCTACCGGGAGAACCTCGTCGTCCAGCGGGCGGTGACCCTGCGCGGCCCCGAGGGCTCCCCGGGTTCGGTGCGCATCGCGCCCGTGGACGGTGTGCCGCTGACGGTGCGCGCCTCGGCGGTGGTCCAGGACCTGCATGTGGAGGGCCAGGACGCGGCGGCGCCCGCGCTGCTGGTCGAAGAAGGCGCCCCGGAGCTGTCGGACGTCCGGATCGTCACGCGGTCCGCGGCCGGAATCGAGGTGCGCGGCGGCGCGCGGCCCACCGTGCGGCGGTGCACCGTCGACAATCCCGCGGGCATCGGCATCGCCGTACTCGACGGCGGGGGCGGCGTGTTCGAGGAGTGCGAGGTCGTCGCGGCCGGCCAGGCCGGCATCGCCGTACGCGGCGGCGCCCACCCCCGCCTGGGGCGCTGCCGGATCCACCACGCCTCGGGCTCGGGGCTGACGGCGACCGGCGAGAACTCCGCGCTGGAGGCGGTGGGTTGCGAGATCTACGAGGTCCGCGGCTCCGGCGTCCAGGTCACCGGCCGGGCCACCGCCCACCTCACCGACTGCGATGTGCACCGCACCACTGCCGACGGCGTCACCCTCGACACGGACGCCGTGCTGACCCTGGCCGACTGCCGTATCCACGACATCCCGGAGAACGCCGTCGACCTGCGCTCCCGCTCCGTGCTCACCCTGACCCGCACGACGGTGCGTCAGTTCGGGCGCAACGGCCTGTCGGTATGGGATCCGGGCACGCGCGTGGACGCCAACCAGTGCGAGATCTTCGACAGCACCGGCGACTACCCCGCGGTGTGGGTCAGCGACGGCGCCACCGCGGTGCTGGACTCCTGCCGGGTGCACGACGTGCCGGACGCCCTGTTCGTCCTCGACCGCGGCTCGCGCGCGGACGTCGTCGACAGCGACCTGTCCCAAGTGCGCAACACGGCCGTGTCGGTGAGCGACGGCGCCACCGCCCAGCTCGACGACTGCCGCATCCGCGACGCGGCGACCGGCGCCTGGTTCCGCGACCACGGCAGCGGCGGCACCCTGAACAACTGCACCCTGGACGGCACCCAGACCGGCGTGATCGTCACCAAGGGCGCCGACCCCACCATCGAGCGCTGCACGGTCGAGTCCCCGGCGGAGGCCGGGTTCTACGTCTCGGCGGGCGGCCGCGGCACCTTTCTGAACTGCCGCGTCAGGGGCAGCGCCGGCTACGGCTTCCATGTGATCGACGGCTGCCGTACGACGTTGAAGAAGTGCCGTACGGAGCGGTGCGCGCGCGGCGGGTACGAGTTCGCCGACGGCGGCCCGGACGCGGCCTCCGGGGTGGGCCCCGACGTGGAGGACTGCACCAGCGACGAGAGCGCGGGCCTCAGGCAGCCGACCCCGGCACCGGAGCCCGCCGTACAGACAGTGAGCCAGTCCCCCGGCCTCCTCGGCGCGATCCCCGGCCAGCGCAACACCGAGCAGGAACCGCTCATCGCCGCCCCGCAGCCCGAGGCGCCGACGCGGACCCCCAAGGCCGTCCTCGGTGAACTGGACGCGCTGGTGGGCCTCGACAGCGTCAAGCGCGAGGTGCGCGCCCTCACCGACATGATCGAGGTGGGCCGGCGCCGTCAGCAGGCGGGCCTGAAGGCGGCGTCGGTCAAGCGCCACCTGGTCTTCACCGGCTCCCCCGGCACCGGCAAGACGACGGTCGCCCGCCTCTACGGCGAGATCCTCGCCTCCCTCGGCGTCCTGGAGAAGGGCCACCTGGTCGAGGTGTCCCGCGTCGACCTGGTCGGCGAACACATCGGCTCCACGGCGATCCGCACGCAGGAGGCCTTCGACAAGGCCCGCGGCGGTGTGCTGTTCATCGACGAGGCATACGCGCTGTCGCCGGAGGACTCCGGCCGGGACTTCGGCAAGGAGGCCATCGACACGCTGGTGAAGCTGATGGAGGACCACCGGGACGCGGTCGTGGTGATCGTCGCGGGCTACACGGCCGAAATGGAGCGCTTCCTGTCGGTCAACCCGGGCGTGGCATCCCGCTTCTCACGGACCATCACCTTCAGCGACTACGGCCCCGAAGAACTGCTGCGCATCGTCGAGCAGCAGGCCGAGGAGCACGAGTACCGGCTCGGCCCCGGCCTCGCCGAAGCCCTGCTGAAGTACTTCACGGCCATCCCCAAGGGCCCGGCCTTCGGCAACGGCCGCACGGCACGCCAGACCTTCGAGGCGATGGTGGAACGGCACGCGGGCCGGGTCGCCCAACTGGACGAACCGAGCACGGACGATCTGACCCTGCTGTACGCGGAGGACCTGCCGGAGCTGCCCTGAGCATGGCGATCACACCATTGCAGGCCTAGCCCAAACAGCCTGGGCCAGCCCTCATCAAACCAACGGCAAGTGCCCACCAACCTCCACCGGGCCGACGACACCGGCATGTGGCGCCCCGAAGGCGACTGAGCCAGACATTCGGCACGCCAACCGCAAAAGGCACTGCACAGCCGACCACGCAACTGCCCCCCGCTCACAGCCCCGCCCGGCTCACTCCTCCCCCACCGCCTACACCCGCTGCCCCGGCACCCCCGGCCGCAGCCGCGCCAGCAGTCGCTCCCGTTCCTCCGCGAACGCCGGGTCTGCCTGGTAGTCGCCATGGCCGAGGATCGGGGCCGGCAAGGGATGCTCGGGTGTACGGCCGTACGCCAGCGGGTCCTTGAGGGCCTCGCGGTCCACCTCGGGGCCGCAGTCGTCACCGGTCAGGTGGACCGGCCCGCCGATCGGGTCAGTGAGCCGGTACAGGTTGCGCCAGCAGTCGACCTCGGCATGCAGCGAGGAGAGGGCGGCCGGGCCGAAGTGGGCCGGGAACCAGCGGCCGTAGAGGCGCTCCAGGGGTGAGCCGTAGGTGAGGAGCGCGACTCGCTTGCGGTCGGCGGGCGTCAGCTGCCAGGCCGCGGCGGCCGCGAGCACACTGCCCTGGGAGTGCCCGGAGATGACGAGGCTGCGGCCGTCCTCGGCGCGGGTCCAGGTCGCCATCCGCCAGGTCAGGTCGGGCACGGCGCGTTCGGCGTAGCAGGGCGGCGCGAAGGGGTGTGCGGCGCGCGGCCAGAACGTGCCGACGTCCCACAGGATGCCGATGGTGCGGCGCGCGGAGGCGTCCTTGTAGGCGCGCCGTCCCCAGGTGACGAACAGTATGAAGCCGAACCCGATCAGCCAGGAGCCCAGCGCCTGCGCGGTCTGCGCGGCGCCGTGCACGAAGGCGTGCGTCCCCTCGGCGGCCCCGCCCGGTGTCTTGTCGCTGGTCAGGGCGCCGACCAGAGCTCCGGCGCCGAGAAGCAGGGTCGCGGTGGAGGTGACGGCGACGACGAGAGGGGCGCGGTCGGTGAGCGTGGCCATCGCGCGCGTGCCGGCGATACGGCGGGTGCGTGCCGTGTCCCGGGGCTCGCCGGCGTAGTCGAGCTCCACCGTGCCGAGCTCGGTGCGGCGCAGCAGCCAGGCCCGCCATGCCAGCCAGCCGAAGAGCAGCAGCAGAAGGACCAGCAGCGGCGGGATGACCGACGCCTGCCAGGTCAGCAGGACCGGTGGACCGTCGATGGACGTGCCCGTGCCGTCCAGCCAGTCGGCCACCCGCTGGGACACCCCGCCGGACATCACGCCACCGAGCGCGCAGGCCAGCATCGCCACGGCCGGTCCGCCCAGGCCCCGCATCGCGGCGCGCGGGTCGGGCTCGGTGCGGTGGAGGAGGTGGGCGACGACGCCGAGGACGATCACGAGCAGGCCCTGGAGGAAGGCGATGGCGCCGAAGGTGGCGTCACCGGGGAGGCGGCCCTCGGACTGCCAGCTCGGGCGCTCCCACCCGGCGTACACCAGGGCGAGCAGCAGCAGGAGCAGGGAGGCGAGCGGCAGGCGTCGTACGAGATGCTCGTCGAGTTCCTGATCGAGGCGGTTCTCGCTGCGGCCCCGGCGGCAGACCACCCACACCACGACGGCTGCCCCGGCGACGATCGCCGCTTCCAGCAGCCACCCGAGCGCGTCCAGCAGTACGGGGTCGCCGGACCGCCGGTCGAAACGTGCGGCGGCCGAGCCGACCGCCGCGGCGACCGTCAGCAGGCCGGCGGCGGTGTGTGCGGCGCGCAGCCGGGCGACCAGGCGACGGCCGTACCAGAAGCCGGGGCGGCCCAGGGAGGTGCGGCCGGGCTCCTCGTCGGGCTCGGGCTCGCGGGACATCGGCTGCTGGGACTCGTACGCGCTCCAGGTGCGGCGCGAGAGGTACCACAGCAGACCGGTCAGCGCGGCCGGAACGACGGCCGCGAGAGCGAGTCTGCGGCCGGGGCGGCTCCACCAGCCGCCCTCCGAGGCCTCGGGCGACAGGAAGCCCAGCCAGCTGTGCCGGTCGGCGCACGCGCGCGTGCCCGCGCACTGCCAGGCCGCGAGGTCCAGGGCGACCTCGCAGGCCGCCGCGACGAGCAGCACCGTCAGGGTCAGTCCCGCCAGCCGCACGAGCAGGCCGTAGAAGCGCACGGTGCGCTCACGGCCCGGTGCGGTGGGGCGCATCCAGTGAGCGAGGTTGACCACCATGAACGGCAGTAACAGCAGCCACAGGGCCCGTGCGCTGTTTCCCGAGGTCAGGTTGCACCAGACGTACGCCTCGGGCACCGGTCTGCCCCGGTAGTCGTCCGGTCTGGATTCGGCGTCGACGTCCTCGGCCCGCCGGAAGACGGCGGCCGTGTCGTCGCCGGTGATCCGCACGGTGCGCGGATCGTCGAGCATCTCCTGCGGTGTCGTGCCGCCGACACCGTGGACCAGGAGTTCCAGGGCGGTTGCGGCTCCCGCCCCCTTCATCGCGGCGCGTTCCTGAGCACGTTCCACTGTTCGCACTTCCCCCGTGACGAGCCTTCGGCCTCTGTCCGTGCGGGCACAAGGATCTCCGCTGAGAACTCCTTGTACACCTGTCGTCACGGAATCTCCCCGTTCCTTGTGAAGAACAGGGGAACGGAAAGTCGCAGACGTGGCATGCGCGCGTCGGGACAGTCGGTGGCGCCCCTGGTACCCACCCGTGCGAGGATGGGACGCCCGCGCACCCTGAACGGGGAGAATGTGCCCGTAGGAGCAGGTGCGACCGGCGTGTCGGACGGCTTGAGGCTACGAAAGGACCGGAGCGTACGTGAGTGAGAATCAGAACCTCCTCGCGGAGCAGCGGCGCGCCCTGATCCTGGACGAGGTACGGCGCCGAGGCGGGGTGCGCGTCAACGAGCTGACCCGCAAGCTCGGCGTGTCGGACATGACGGTGCGCCGCGATCTGGACGCGCTCGCCCGGCAGGGCGTGCTGGAGAAGGTGCACGGCGGCGCGGTCCCGGTGGTCGAGGCGAGCACGCACGAGCCGGGCTTCGAGGCCAAGTCGGGTCTGGAGCTCACGGCCAAGGAGGACATCGCGCGGGCCGCGGCCGAGCTGGTCGCGCCGGGTTCCGCGATCGCACTGTCGGGTGGCACCACGACGTTCGCGCTGGCGCACCAGCTGGTCGACGTCCCGGACCTGACCGTGGTCACGAACTCGGTGCGGGTCGCCGACGTCTTCCACGCCGCGCAGCGCACGACGGGCCCCGGCAGGGCGCGGCCACGGTCGTGCTGACCGGTGGGGTGCGCACGCCGTCCGACTCGCTGGTGGGCCCGGTCGCCGACCAGGCGATCGGGACGCTCCACTTCGACGTGCTGTTCCTCGGTGTGCATGGGATATCGGTCGAGGCCGGCCTGTCCACACCGAACCTCGCGGAGGCCGAGACCAACCGGCGTCTGGTGCAGTCGGCGCGCCGGGTCGTGGTGATCGCCGACCACACCAAGTGGGGTGTGGTGGGGCTGAGTTCGTTCGCGACGCTGGAGCAGGTCGACACGCTGGTGACGGACGCCGGGCTGCCGGCGGATGCGCGCTCGGAGATCTCCGAGCACCTGAGGCGGCTGGTGGTGGCGGGCGAGCCCGACGAGGACGAGGACATCTGAGGCAGGCACCGGCGGGCGGTGCAGACATCTGACGGGGCGCCAGCTATGGTGACGCTGCCCGGTGCGGTGTCGGCATAGGGGGTTTCGTCCATGGCTCACCTGCTGCGTGAGGTGGGGCTCGACTTCGTCGCGAGCGCGCCGGTACGACATGTCTTCGCGCGGGAGATCTCCACTCCCCCGGAGCCGGTCTTCCGCGCAATCGCCGAGGACGTGCCGGGCTGGGCGGAGTGGTTCTCTGCGGTGACGCTGGCCCGGCCGCTGGACGACGGGGCCCGGCGTGAGGTCCGGCTCCGGGGCGGTACGCGCTTCGAGGAGACGATCCTCGCGGCGAAGAGCCCCGAGGTGTACGCCTACCGCGTCGACGTCACCAACGCGCCGGGAGCGCGGGCCCTGGTCGAGGAGTGGCGGCTCGCCCCGGCGGGCACGGGCACGCGCGTGCAGTGGACGTTCGCGGCGGACGGCACGGCACCCTTCCGGTTCACCGTCGGTCTCGCCCGGGCCGGCCTCGGCCGGGCGTTTCGGAACGCGGTGACGTCACTGGACCGGCGGCTGGCGTCGGGGGCGCGCTAGGGCGTGACAGGGGTCGCGCCCAGCACGCGGGAATGTGTCGGACAGACCCTGCGGCTCGCAGGTCACTCAGGCCACACGCCCGTCGCCAGCAGCTGCTCGATGGCCGCCGAGTACGGTGCGATGTCCAGGCCCTGCTCCGCCAGCCACGCGTCCGAGTAGTACTTGTCGAGGTACCGGTCCCCCGGGTCGCACAACAGCGTCACCACGCTCCCGTGCCGTCCCTCGGCCACCATCTCGGCGACGATCTTCAGGGCGCTCCACAGACCGGTGCCCGTCGAGCCGCCCGCCTTGCGCCCGATGGACTGCTCCAAGGCCCGTACGGCGGCCACGCTCGCCGCGTCCGGGACCTTCATCATCCGGTCGACGGCACCCGGCACGAAGCTGGGTTCCATGCGGGGTCGGCCGATGCCCTCGATGCGGGAGCCGCAGTCGCAGGTGACGTCCGGATCGCCGGTGGTCCAGCCCTCGAAGAAGCACGAGTTCTCCGGATCGGCGACACAGATGCGGGTGTCGTGCTGCATGTAGTGGACGTAGCGGGCGATGGTCGCGGAGGTGCCGCCGGTGCCGGCCGTGGCGACGATCCACGCGGGCTCCGGGAACCGCTCCAGGCGCAGCTGGCGGAAGATCGATTCGGCGATGTTGTTGTTGCCGCGCCAGTCCGTGGCCCGTTCGGCGTAGGTGAACTGGTCCATGTAGTGGCCGCCGGTCTCCACCGCGAGGCGGGCGGACTCCTCGTACATCTTGCGCGAGTCGTCCACGAAGTGGCACTGCCCGCCGTGGAACTCGATCAGGCGGCACTTCTCGGCACTCGTCGTGCGCGGCATGACCGCGATGAAGGGCACGCCGATCAGCTTCGCGAAGTACGCCTCCGACACGGCCGTCGAGCCGCTGGACGCCTCGATCACCGGGCGGCCCGGCCGGATCCAGCCATTGCACAGGCCGTAGAGGAAGAGCGAGCGGGCGAGCCGGTGCTTGAGGCTGCCGGTCGGGTGGGTCGACTCGTCCTTCAGGTAAAGGTCGATGCCCCAGTGCTCGGGCAGCGGGAAGCGCAGGAGGTGTGTGTCGGCCGAACGGTTGGCGTCCGCCTGGACCTTGCGGACGGCTTCTTTCAGCCAGTCGCGGTAGGCGGCGTCGCTGTGGTCGACGTCGAGGGTCACGCCGGACGGGATCTGCTGGATGGTGCTCACGGCGCTGCTCCTCATGCTGTGCGGCAGCGGCGACTCGCGCGGCCGTCGCTTCGAGCATAAACATCTTCCGCACGCTTCTCACCTGCATAAACACACCTTTGAGAGCCTCAAAGGCATCCCTGGCCCGTTGGTCTCACGCGGCCCCTGGGGGCGCATTCACGCGAGTGCTCCGAGCGCCCCCGGTCAGCCATGACGGGCGTACTGGTGCTCGCCACGGGACGCGGGCACACTGCTCCGGACGGGACGACGATCCCGAACGGGGGCACACTGGATCACGACCAGGGCCGGCCGCACTGACGCAGAAGGAGCCGGCACACCGACGCGCACAAGGGGGCGGGGCATGGCGGAGCCGGAGTTCACGGCCACGGGCGTGCGAATCGGGAAGCGGCTGCGCTCGCTGACCCGGGCCGGGCAGGTGCGGATCAGCGACGGCAGGGTGCAGTTGCTCACCAGTTACGGCAGCGAGATAGACAGCGCGCCGGTGCAGGCGGTGCGGGCGTCCAAGCCCTGGTTCGCCCCGGACGACAAGGCGCTGGCCGACCTCAACGGCAAGCGCTACTCGCTGACGCTGGGCGATCACGACCCCGCGCCGGGGGAACCCGGTCCCCCTGCGGCGCGCCGGTTCATCGAGGCCGTACGGAAGGCTGCGGGGCGTAAGGGCTGAGTCACCGGGAGTTGCGATACCGCGTCCCTTGCGTCACGCTGGTCTCACGTCACTCTGGGTTTACCGGCGATAACGCTGCGAACCAGCCCGCCGGCCACGACAGCAGGCGGCCGTTTCCTTCAAGCACCCTGCTGGATCCGTACTCCGTGTTCTTCCGGACCTCTTCAGTCGGGGAGTCGCAGCCGTGATCAGTTACCCAAGCAGGCACTGCACGGTGGAGCTCCAAGCCCTGCCGTCGCGGATCGGCCAGGTCCGCAGAATCCTTTCGGCGCAGTTGCGCTACTGGCATCTGGACCCGTTGATAGACCGCGCCGCACTCGGTCTGACCGAGCTGCTGACCAACGTCCACCAGCACGCAGAGCCGGACAAGATGTGCACCGTCGAGATCGAGCTGCTGCTCGACCGGCTCATGATCTCGGTGCGCGACCACGACCCGCGACTGCCGGTCGCCGACGTCAAGGACGCGGACGCGCTCGCCACCTGTGGGCGCGGGCTGGCGATGGTGGCCGCCGTCAGCGAGAGCTGGGGCGTGCGGCCGGACGGCGACTCCGGCAAGGTCGTGTGGTTCACGCTGCCGACACCCGTCGCCGCGGCACGGGCCGAGGCCTCGCGGCCACCGCAGCGGACGGCCGTGGAGAAGCCGGTGCGACGGTTTGCGGAGGTCGGGGCGCGGGTCGATCTGCGCAGGCCGGAACATGCTCCCGCCCGGTCGGCCGTTGTCGGCTGATCGGGCGGTGAGGGGGTGGGGGTGGTGGTTGGCCGAGGGAGCGTCGGCGTTTGAATGGTTCCGGCGGTGGCTCTGGTGCGACCTCGGTCTTTGAATCGTTCCGGCGGTGGCTCCAAGCACCCTCACCCTTTGAATGGTTCGGTCGCCTACGGGGCGCCACATGCCGGTGTCGTTGGGACAGTGGCTGTTGGTGGGCACTTGCCCTTGGACCTGTTGGCCGTCGGGCGGCCGTTGGCGCAGCTGGGGCCGCCCAGCGGTGAGGGGTCACTCCGTGGCGATGGCCCTCAGTACGTCCAGGCGTGCCGCGCGGTGTGCCGGGCGTAGGCCCGCCAGGGCTCCTGCTGTCAGGCCTACCAGGGCCACCACCGTGAGTTGCAGGGGTGGCATCGCGAAGGCGAAGGCGCTGTCGCTTGCGCCGTCGGAGGCCTTGACCAGTACCCAGCCGAGGAAGGCGCCGAGAGTGAGGCCGCCTGCCGTGCCGAAGGCGGCGACCAGGACCGACTCCCAGCGGACCATCGCGCGTAGCTGGGAGCGCGTCTGGCCCACGGCTCGCAGCAGGCCCAGTTCGCGGGTGCGTTCGTGGAGGGCCAGGGTGAGGGTGTTGGCGATGCCGAGGAGGGCTATGAGTACCGCCAGGGCGAGCAGTGCGTAGACGAGGGTGAGCATCATGTCGATGCCGCCGGCCGAGGACTGCGCGTACTCGTCCCGGGTCTGGACTTCCGGGTTGCCGTACTGTGCTGCGATCTTCTCCACCGCCGCCTTGCCCGTGTCCGTGCTCACGCCGTCCTTGAAGGAGACGGCGACCAGGGTGTCGGCGTCCTGGGTGCGGTGCGGGGCCCAGGCGTCGCGGGTGATGACGTAGTCGCCGGCGAGTTCGGACTGGCCGTAGACCGCTTGGACCGTGAAGGTCTGCTGCCGGCCGTCGGTGAAGGTGAGGCGGGTCTTGTCGCCCGTCGTCAGGTGCTGTTTGTCGGCCTCTTTCTGGGTGAGGGCGATGCCGTCCGTTCCGAGGTCTTTCAGGGAGCCCCGGATCTCGCCCAGGTCGAAGGTGCGTTCCAACGCGACCGGGTCGGTGACCGTCAGGGCGCGGCCCTTGCCGTCGACTTCGGCGACGCCTCGGCCCAGGCCCACGGCCGTGTCCACCTCGGGCAGCCGTTGTACGGCGTCGGCGAGCCGGGGGCTCAGTCCGCTGCCGCCCGCGCCGAACGACGGGGTGCTCACGGCGACGTCACCGGCGAACGAGCGGGACACCGTCTGGTCCATCGTCGCCTTCAGCGAGGCGCCGAACACCGTGAAGAGGGACACGACTGCCACGCCGATCATCAGGGCGCTCGCGGTGGCGGCCGTCCGCTTCGGGCTGCGCAGGGCGTTGCGCCGGGCGAGGCCGCCGGTGACGCCGCGCAGCCGGTCGAGGGGACCGCCGAGGATGCGTACGGCCGTGGTCGACGCGACCGGGCCGAGGACCACGAAGGCGACCAGAGCGAGGACGGCGCCGGTGCCCGCCAGCCAGAGGGACGGGGACAGCAGGACGCCGGTGAGCGTCACGCCGATCGCGAGGGCGAGGAGGCCCAGGCCGGTGACTGCGCGCGGGCGGGAGGCGCCGGAGGTGTCCACGTCCGTCTCGCGCAGGGCGGCCAGCGGTGCGGTGCGGCCTGCGCGTACGGCGGGCAGCAGCGCGGAGCCGAGGCAGACCACGATGCCGACCGCGAGGGGCAGGGCCATGGAGAGGGTCTTCACCACCAAGTCGCCCTCGGGGAAGGGGAATCCGATCGCCGGGAAGAGTGCCTGGAGGCCGGCCGCGATGCCGATGCCGCCCGCGAGGCCGGCCGCGGACGCGGCGACGGCCACGGCGGTCGCCTCGACGAGGGTCGACGCGGTGACCTGGCGGCGTGAGGCGCCCAGGGCGCGCAACAGGGCGTTCTCACGGGTGCGTTGGGCCACGACGATCGCGAAGGTGTTGTGGATGGAGAAGGTCGCCACCAGGAGGGCTACGCCGGAGAACACCAGGAGGAAGGTGGTGAAGATCGTCAGGAACTGGCTGGCGATCATGTCGGTGTTCTCCTCGGCCGACTCCTGACCGGTGATGGCCTCAACGCCCTTGGGGAGGGTGGGAGTCAGCTTGTCGACCAATTCCTGCTGGCTCACGCCGGGGCCGGCCCGGACCTGGATGCTCGCCGCCTCGCCGGGCTTTGCCGTGAGGTACTTCTCGGCGTCGGCTTGGGTCATGCCGGTGAAGGTCACCTGGGCCATGCCGTCCTCGCCGCCGAAGGTCGCGAGGCCGACGATGGTCACCTTGACGGGGTCGGGTGTGCGCAGGGTTGTGGTGTCGCCGATCTTCAGGTGGCCCTTCTCGGCCGTACCTCGGTTGACCACGACCTCACCTGACTTCTGCGGGGCGCGGCCCTCCGCCAGCCGGTACGGGTTGAGGTCCGGGTCGGTGATCCAGTTGCCGGCGAGGGTGGGCGGGCCCTGGCCGCCGATGGGGTCGTCGTTCTTGCCCACGAGTTGGCCGGCGCCCTGGATGTTGGGCGCGGCGGCCGCGACCCCGGGGACCTTCTCGATCGTGCTCACCAGGCCCGTGTCGACGGGTTCGCGGACGCCCTCGCTCTCGCCGGGCGTGGTGATGGCGTCGGCGCTGCGGACGACGGCGTCCGTGCCGCTGGTCGCGTTGCCGAACATGGTGTCGAAGCCGGCGCGGAGGGTGTCGCCCATGACCAGGGTTCCGGCCAGGAAGGCGACCCCGAGGAAGACCGCGAGGAACGTACCGGCGAAGCGGCGCTTGTGGGCGCGCAGGGAGGACACGCTCAGGCGGACGGAGGCGTTCATGGCGTTCCTGGCGGTCATGACGGCACCTCGAAGGCTTTCATGCGGTCCAGGACCTTGTCCGCGGTCGGGGATTCCATACGGTCGACCAGGCGCCCGTCGGCGAGGAACACGACCTCGTCGGCGTGGGCGGCGGCCATGGGGTCGTGAGTGACCATGACGACCGTGCGGGCCGTCTGGCGCACCGCCCGGCCGAGCAGGCCGAGCACCTCCTCGCCGGAGCGGGAGTCGAGGTTTCCGGTGGGCTCGTCAGCGAAGACGACGTCCGGCTGCCCCGCGAACGCCCTTGCCACGGCGACGCGTTGCTGCTGGCCGCCGGAGAGTTCGGAGGGGCGGTGGTGGAGGCGGTCGCGCAGGCCGACGACGTCGATCAGCGCGTCGATCCACTCCCGGTCGCCCTTGGTGCCCGCCAGGTCCAGGGGCAGCGTGATGTTCTCCGCGACGGTCAGTGTCGGCACCAGGTTGAACGCCTGGAAGACGAAGCCGACGCGGTCGCGCCGCAGGAGGGTCAGGCGGCGGTCGTCGAGGGTGCTCAGGTCCGTGTCGCCGATGTGGGCGGTGCCCGCGGTGAGCGTGTCGAGGCCTGCCGCGCAGTGCATGAGGGTGGATTTGCCGGAGCCCGAGGGCCCCATGATCGCGGTGAAGCGGCCGACCGGAAAGTCGACGCTCACCCCGTCCAGGGCCCTCACGCCGGTGTCGCCGGTGCCGTACACCTTCACGGCGTCGACGACGCGGGCGGCCGTCGGCGTGCTTGTCGTGGTGGTCGTGGTCGTCATGCCGCACCGCCCTTGCCCGTACGGCCGAACTGCTCGTCCAGGACGGACAGGCGGCGCCAGTACTCGTCCTCGTCGATCTCGCCGGAGGCGAAGCGGTGGCCGAGCACGGTGATCGGTGAGTTGTCGTCGGGGGCCGACCGCCCGGGGCCACGGCGTCCGCGCCACACGGTGCGGCGCAGCAGCGTGATGCCGCCGATCACGACGGCCGCCCAGATGAGCGGGAAGAAGAGGATCCACGGGCCGGGGCCGCCGTCGGCGAAGTGCGCCAGCGTCTGCATCTCGAGTCATCTCCCGAGTCGGTTCGGATGAGGGTGGGTTGTTCGGTGATGTCTCGAGAGTCGCGCCGGGGAGGGGCCCGGGTCGTCGTACGGCCAGCGGCAGTGCGCGTACCTCGCGGGGAGTACGCGGGGCTGGTTCCGCTGCTCCTGAAGGGCTCGACTTCTGTAACTACTAGTATGTACAGTGACGGTATGAGCACCTCGGACCGACTGATCGAGTCCACCCGGGAGCTGCTGTGGGAGCGCGGCTATGTGGGCACCAGCCCCAAGGCCATCCTGGAGCGGGCCGGCGCCGGGCAGGGCAGTATGTACCACCACTTCAAGGGCAAGCCGGATCTCGCGCTGGCCGCGATCCGGCGGACCGCCGAGGAGATGCGGGCTACCGCGGCGGGAGTACTCGACGCCCCGGGTGCGCCGTACCAGCGCATCGAGGCGTATCTGCGGCGCGAGCGCGATGTGCTGCGCGGCTGTCCGATCGGGCGGCTGACGATGGACCCGGACGTCATCGCGAGCGACGAGTTGCGGGCACCCGTCGACGAGACGCTGGACTGGCTGCGGGAACGGCTCGCCGGGATCGTCGAGGAGGGCAAGGAGCAGGGCCAGTTCGCGCCCGGGCTCGACGGTGAGTCCATCGCGGCGACGATCGTCGCGACCGTCCAGGGCGGCTATGTCCTCGCCCGCGCGTCCGGTTCGCCCGCCGCCTTCGACGCGGGCGTCCGGGGTTTGCTCGCCCTTCTCTCACCCCGCTGAGAAGGCGGCTCTCTCTCCTCGCCAGGAAGGCGACCCTATGCACGCGATGCAGTACGAAATCACCCTGCCCGCCGACTACGACATGGAGATCATCCGCCGGCGCGTGGCGCGCAAGGGGCATCTGCTCGACGAGTGGCCGGGCCTGGGCTTCAAGGCGTATCTGATGCGGGAGCGAGGTGTGCGTGGATCGCCGGTGAACCAGTACGCGCCGTTCTATTTGTGGAACACCTTGGCGGGCATGAACTCCTTCCTCTGGGGAGGCCCGTTCCAGGGCGTTGCCGACGACTTCGGGCGGCCGTCGGTCCGGCAGTGGTCCGGGCTGGCGTACGAGGAGGGCGGCGCCGCGCGCTCCTGGGCGCGGTTTGCGGTGCGGCGGAGCCAACCGGTTCCGTCCGACGGGCTGTTGAGCGATGTCATGGCGACCGCGGTCCGGGAGACCGGGCGGCTGGCCGGCGAGGACGGTGCGGTGCTCGCGGCGGCGGCCGTGGACACCAGCCGCTGGGAGCTCGTCCACTTCTCTCTCTGGGCACACGACACGCCCAAGACCGACGGCGATGTGTTCGAGGTACTGCACATGTCCGCGCCGGAGCGCGACCGGCCGGCCCGATCGTGTTGATCTCTGACCCGGCGGCCGCTTTCGGCCACGACGAGCCTGCAGAGGATGGGAGGTGACAGACCGCCATGGTCTGCGGACCCGACGAAAGGCGAGGACATGGCACTGGAGATGCGCGATCGCTGTGAACGCTGCGAGACGGCGGCACTGCCGCTCGACGCGCCCGCCCGCATCTGCTCGTACGAGTGCACCTTCTGTGTGCCGTGCAGCGACGACATGCGGGACATCTGCCCCAACTGCGGTGGCGAGCTGGTCCCCAGACCTCGCCGCTCCTGAAAAGGAGGACCCCCACCCATGCCCTTCATCCGCATCGACGCCCTGGGATCCGACCCCGAACGGCTGAACGCCCTCGGCCGTGCCGTGCACGACGCCCTGGTGGAAGCCGTCGGGATCCCGGCCGACGACCGGTTCCAGGTGCTGGTCGGGCACGACGGCAGCCGAAGCACCCTGCGCTACGACGACGGCTATCTCGGCATCCGCCGGGACGACGGCCTCGTGTACGTCGCGATCACGATGCGCTCCGGGCGAGCCCCGGCGCAGAAGCAGGCGCTGTACCGGCGGATCGCCGAACTGGCCTACGAGTACGCGGGGACCGAGCCGCGGAACGTGTTCGTCACGCTGACCGAGAACGAACCGATCGACTGGTCCTTCGGCGAGGGAGTGGCCCAGTACGCCGAGCGCCCGGCTCCCGCCGACGCCCCCGCTCCCAGCGGATCGTTGTCCTAGCTGCCGGGCATGGGCCGCATGTCGACGCCGTACCGTGCGGCGATCTCGATGAAGCGGTCGACATCCGGGGGGAGTCCGACTTCGGGGGCAGCTCGTGGCTCTGGGCCGGTTCACCGGCCTCGGCGAAGAACTTGTCCAGGCCGCCCGGCGTGTAGGTGACCACGAGGCGCACCGTGCTGGTGGGCTCGAACCGCTCCATCGTCCCCTCGGGGATGTGGAAGAGCGATCCGGGGCCTCCGTCGAACACCTCGTCGCCGATGTGGAGGCGCAGCGTTCCTTCCAGCACGTAGATGGTCTCGGTTCCGGGGTGAGTGTGGGGCGGTGGACCCATCCCCTCTGGAATGGTCATCTCCATGACGGTCATCGCGCCGTCGGTCTCCTCGCCGGACGCCTTGACCTCGTAGAGGCTGTCCAGCAACCAGAATGCCTTTCCCTCGCCGCTGTGCCGTACGACGGTGTTCTTCGCCATGTGATCGTGCCTTCCTTCGTGGGCCTCCTCACCATTCCCTTCACCATGAAGGGGGTAAGCCGCCATGCAGGTGGACCTGGGGGGCGGCAGACAGCACCCGCTCTCCCGCCCGCCGGCTTCGAGAGCGGCAGGCCTCGTGCGCCGGGTGCGTGCCGAAGGCCGTCAACAGGGCCGGGGCGGCGGGGTGTTCGGCGGCCGGGTAGGTGATCTGCTCGGGTGCGGCTCGATCTGCGCACCGGCGACGCGGCGGCGGCCCGTGCGTGGTGCCGCGTCTCGTACTGGAGCACAGTGCGGTGCGCGACCGGCTGTCGGTGATTCCCGCCGATCCGCCGCCGGAGCCCTTCCCGATCGGGCTGTGCGTACGGCGGGCCGATCTGCGGCGGCCGATGGTGGCGGCCTTGTGGAGTCCGATGTCGGCCTGACGGGATGGCGCCGCCGGCTAGTGCCTGCTGTCGTCCAGCCGTCCGATATGGGCCACGTTTCCCCGGTCCTCGGCGTCCGTGCTCGCCTCGGCCGCGAACCAGGCGTCGAGGATCTCCTTGAGCAGCGGCTCGGAAGTGAGCCGCAGGCTGAGCGCGAGGACGTTGGCGTCGTTCCAGCGGCGGGCGCCGTCCGCCGTGTAGGCGTCGGTGCACAGGGCGGCCCGTACGCCCGGCACCTTGTTCGCGGCGATGGACGCGCCCGTGCCGGTCCAGCAGCACACCACCGCCTGGTCCGTCGTCCCGGCGGCGACCTCGCGGGCGGCGGCCTCCGAGCAGGGCGCCCACTGGGGGTTGTCGCCGGGGCTCAGCGCGCCGTGGGTGACCACCTCGTGGCCGCGCTCGCGCAGCTCCGCGACGAGGAGGCGGGCCACGGGTTCGTCCATGTCGGAGGAGACGGAGATCCGCATGACTCGAGCCTACCGCCGGGCATGCGCCCGCCCGGCGCGCCGCCGAACATGGAGGTGACCGGCGGGAACGGCCGAGGAGGAGCCATGCCGACTCTGCACATCGAGCATCCGATCAAGGACTTCGCCACCTGGAAGTCGGCCTTCGACCGCTTCGCCTCGCAGCGCGCGGACGCGGGCGTACGCCACTACCGCGTCCAGCAGCCCGTCGACGACCCCGCCTACGTCGTCGTGGACCTCGACTTCGACGACGTGGCCGGCGCGGAGCGGTTCCTGGCGTTTCTCAGGACGCGGGTGTGGTCCTCGTCCGAGAACGCGCCCGCGCTGGCCGGTGCGCCCCGGACGCGGATCCTGCAGACCGCCGATGAGGGCTGAGTCCTCCCGGACCTACGTCAGCGCGCCCAGCGGGTCGTCCAGCACCGGCTGCCACGCCAACTCGGCCGCGCCGACCAGGCTGTTGTGGTCGAGGGTGCAGGCGAGGATCGGGACCCCGCCGCTCTGGCCCCACAGGCTGCGGTCGGCGACGACCGCGCGCAGGCGGTCGGGGTCGGCATCGAGGAGGGTGCGGTGGAGGCCGCCGAGGATGATGCGGTCGGGGTTGAGGATGTTGACCAGGCCGGCGAGGCCCAGGCCGAGGCGGTCGATGAGGGCCTCGGTGGCCGTGCGGACCGCCGGGTCGTCGTACTGGGTGCGGATCAGGTCCTTGGCCTGCTGGAGCAGGGAGACCTCGGGTCCCGGCTCGCGGCCGGCCGCCGTGAGGAGGGCCAGCGGGTCGGCCTCGACGTCGAGGCAGCCGCGGCTGCCGCAGTGGCAGGGGCGTCCCTCGGGGTTGACGGTGAGATGGCCGACCTCCAGGGCGAGGCCCGAACTGCCGATGTGCAGGCGGCCGTCCAGCACCAGCGCGCCTCCGACGCCCCGGTGCCCGGTGGCCACGCACAGCAGGTCGCGGGCGCCGCGGCCCGCGCCGTGCCGGTGCTCGGCGAGCGCGGCGAGGTTGACGTCGTTGCCGGTGAAGGCCGGTCCGGTGATGCCGGCCTCGCGCACGCACTCCGTGAAGATACGGCGCACGGGCGCACCCACGGGCCACGCCAGGTGCAGGGGGTTCAGGGCCAGGCCGTCCGGTTCGGCGACCGCGGACGGTACGGCGAGTCCGGCGCCGACGCAGCGCCGCCCGGTCGTGCGCAGCAGGTCGGCGCCCGCTTCGACGACCGAGCCGAGGACCTTCGCCGGATCGGCGTCCACGATCTCGCAGCCGGGCGTGGTGGCGACGATACGGCCGCCCAGGCCGACCAGCGCCGCCCGGAACCCGTCGGCGTGCACCTGCGCGGCGAGCACGACGGGCCCGTCCTCGGCGACCGCCAGCCGGTGCGAGGGCCGCCCCTGCGAACCGGCCGCCGCGCCGGGCCGGGCGTCGACCCGGATCAGCCCGAGCGCCTCCAGTTCGGCGGCTACCGCGCCGGCCGTGGCCCGGGTCACCCCGAGCTCGGCGGTGAGCACGGCACGGGTGGGCGCGCGTCCGGTGTGCACGAGCTCCAACGCGGGCCCGAGCGCACCGCGCCCCCGGTCCAGCCGCGTCCTCGAGGTGGTCCCTTCCCCCGCCGGCCGGGGGTCCGCCTTGCCGCTCATGAGGGCGAGTCTCCCATGATCCGCAGTTGTGGCGGCCTACAGCCCGCTCACTCTGAGCGTGATGTTCAACCGCCCGGTCAGCCCCAACTCCGGCGGTGCGGTGCCCGGCTGCACCTTCGGCACTCCGTGGTAGGCGAGCCGCGACGGGCCGCCGAAGACGAAGAGGTCGCCGCTGCGCAGCTCGACGTCTGTGTACGGCCGGGACCGTGTCTCGGTGTTGCCGAAGCGGAAGACGCAGGTGTCGCCGAGGCTCAGGGACACCACCGGCGCGTCCGACTTCTCGTCGCTGTCGCGGTGCATGCCCATGCGGGCGTCGGCGTCGTAGAAGTTGATCAGCGCGATGTCGTACGACGCCTCCGAGTACGCCGCCTCCGATTCGCCCAGCGTGTCCCGCACCGCGCGGCGGCCCAGGTCGCCGAGCCACTCGGGGAACGGTTTCACGGGGGCCCCGTCGCCGTCGACGACCGTGCGGGCGTAGGCGTACGGGTACCAGTGCCAGCCCAGGCAGACCTGCCGGGCGGTCATCGTGCCGCCGCCGGGCGTGCGGACGGTGCGCAGGCCGGCCGGTGGGCGCGCCCACGCGCGGCAGGCCTCCAGCAGCTCGCGCTGGCGCTCGGCGTCCAGCCAGTCGGGCACGTGCACCGCGCCCGGCGCGACCTCCGTACGCTCCCGGGGGAACAGCTCGGCGTCCATGCCTCCCATCCTCCCCCACCGGCCGTGAGCTGCGGCTCGGCCCGCAGCGGGTGCGGGCGCGTCCCCGGGGTCGCTTAGCCTTGACGCACGATGAACGACCGTATGACGACGCCCTGGGGCGAACTCGCGCTGACCCGTTTCCCCGAGGACCCGCGTGACAGGCTGCGTGCCTGGGACGCCTCCGACGAGTACCTCCTCAGGCACCTGGCGGAGCAGGAGATCCCCCTGTCCGGCACGGTCGTGGTCGTCGGCGACCGCTGGGGCGCCCTCGTCACGGCGCTCGCGGCGCACCGGCCGGTGCAGATCACGGACTCCTACCTGACCCAGGAGGCCACCCGGGCCAACCTCGCCCGGCACGGCGTCGAGCCCGGCGCCGTCCGGCTGCTCACCACGCAGGATCCGCCGCCTGGCCGCATCGACGTCCTGCTCGTGCGGGTGCCGAAGAGCCTGGCGCTGCTGGAGGACCAGCTGCTGCGGCTGGCGCCCGCGGTGCACGAGGGTACGGTGGTCGTCGGCACGGGCATGGTGAAGGAGATCCACACCTCGACGCTCCAGCTGTTCGAGCGGATCCTCGGGCCGACCCGCACCTCGCTCGCCGAGAAGAAGGCCCGGTTGATCTTCTGCACGCCCGACCCCTCCCTGGAGCGGCCCGCGAACCCGTGGCCGTACACCTACACCCTCCCCGACGGCATCGGCGCGGTCTCGGGGCACACGGTGGTCAATCACGCCGGTGTCTTCTGTGCCGACCGGCTCGACATCGGGACGCGGTTCCTCCTCGGGCATCTGCCGGGCGGGAGGGGGGCCCGGCGAGTGGTGGATCTCGGGTGCGGCAACGGGGTCGTCGGTACGGCGGTGGCGCTGGCGAACCCGGAGGCCGACGTGCTGTTCGTCGACGAGTCGTTCCCGGCGGTGGCCTCGGCGGAGGCGACGTACCGGGCGAACGGGGTGCCGGGGCACGCCGAGTTCCGGGTCGGGGACGGGCTGGCGGGCGTGCCGGCCGGCAGCGTCGACGTCGTGCTCAACAATCCGCCGTTCCACTCCCACCAGGCGACGACCGACGCGACGGCCTGGCGGATGTTCACGGGGGCGCGGCGTGCGCTGAAGCCGGGCGGTGAGCTGTGGGTGATCGGCAACCGGCATCTCGGGTACCACGTGAAGCTGCGGCGGCTGTTCGGCAACAGTCAACTGGTCGCGAGCGACCCGAAGTTCGTGGTACTGAAGGCCGTAAAGAAGTAGCGGTCAAGAAGTAGCGGTCGAGAAAAGGCCGTCACGGCGTGGTGGCAGCCGGGACGGCGACGGTCCGGAGGATGTCCGCCACCGTCCGCACCATCGCCTCCCGCCCGACGCTCAGGTACTTCCGGGAGTCCACGGCCTCGGGGTGGGCGGCGAGGAACTCCCTGATCGCGCCGGTCATGGCCTGGTTGAGGGCGGTGCCGATGTTGACCTTGGCGATGCCGCCCGCGATCGCGGTGGTCAGTTCGTCGTCCGGTACGCCGGAGGAGCCGTGCAGGACCAGGGGGACGTCGAGCGTCGCGGTGAGGCGTTTGAGGAGGTCGTGGTCGAGGGTGGCGGTGCGCGTGGTCATGGCGTGGACGCTGCCGATGGCGACGGCCAGCGCGTCCACGCAGGAGTCGGCGACGAAGGCGCGGGCCTCGGCGGGGTCGGTACGCGCGCCGGGCGCATGGGCCTCCAGCGGCTGCTTGCCGTCCTTGCCGGCGACCTCCCCCAACTCCGCCTCGATCCAGAGGCCTTGAGCGTGCGCCCAGTCGGCGGCCGCCTTCGTCGCGGCGAGGTTCTCGGCGTACGGCAGACGGGACGCGTCGTACATCACGGAGCTGAACCCGGCCTCCGCCGCCTGGCGCAGCAGGCTGTCGCTCTGGACGTGGTCGAGGTGCAGCGCAACCGGGACGGCGGCGCGCTCGGCGGCGGTGACGGCGGCGCGGGCCAGCGGGAGGAGCCGTCCGTAGCGGAACTTGACGGCGTTCTCGCTGACCTGGAGGACGACGGGTGAGCGCACCGACTCCGCACCGGCGATGACGGCCTCGACGTGCTCCAGGGTGATGATGTTGAACGCGGCGACGGCGGAGTGAGCCGCGGCGGCCCGGGTGACGAGCTCGCCGGTGGTGACGAGGGGCACGGTCTGTCCTACCTTTCAAGGGGTCCCGGGCTTCAGTGGGCGAGGATCACCGAGCGGGTGAGGTGGCGCGGCTGGTCCGGATCGAGATCGCGGGTCGCGGCGACGGCGACCGCGAGCCGCTGGGCGCGGACCAGTTCGGCGAGCGGGTCGAGGCGGCCCTCGATCCACAACCCGCCCGTGGAACGGACCTGTTCGGCCAGCCCCTCGGGCGCCTCGCCGAACATCCACGTCGCGGTACCGCTCGTGGTGATGCTGATCGGGCCGTGCCGGTACTCCATCGCCGGGTAGGCCTCGGTCCAGGACAACGCCGCCTCGCGCATCTTCAGCCCGGCCTCGTTGGCCAGCCCGACGGTCCAGCCCCGGCCCAGGAAGGTGAACTGCGTGCACTCCACGAGCCCTTCGGGCAGGTCGGTGGCGAGCGCGGTGCGGGCGTCGGCGACGGCCGCGTCGGAGTGCAGGCCGAGGTGGGCGCGGAGCAGGGTGAGGGCGGTGGTCGCGAACCGGGTCTGCACGACGGACCGTTCGTCCGCGTAGTCGAGGACGACGACCTCGTCCGCGGATGCCATGACGGGCGTGTCCGGGTCGGCGGTGATCGCCGTGGTGCGTGTCCGCCCCTTCAACCGACCGAGCAGATCGAGGACTTCGGTGGTGGTGCCGGAGCGGGTGAGGGCGAGGACCCGGTCGTACGCCCGCCCGTGCGGGAACTCCGACGCGGCGAAGGCGTCCGTCTCCCCCTGGCCCGATCCCTCGCGGAGTGCGGCGAACGCCTGCGCCATGAAGTACGACGTCCCGCAGCCGACGACCGCGACCCGCTCCCCCGGCGCCGGCAGCACTCCGCGCAGGCCGGTCGCCTCCGCCGCGGCGCGCGTCCAGCACTCGGGCTGGCTGTTCAGCTCGTCCTCGACATGCGTCATGCCGCCACCCTCCCTGATTCTGATTGTTCCTGCAAGATATCGCTCACTTTCGAGCAATATCAAGCATTCCGCCAGGAACGGCGTGCGCTAAGGTCGCCGGAGATCGAGGAATGGAGGGCGGATGTCGCGCGATGCCCGCTGGAAGGCGCTGCTGGAGCTGCTCGTCGAGCGGGGCCGGCTGGACGTCGAGCAGGCGGCCGCCGAGCTGGAGGTCTCGGCCGCCACGATCCGGCGCGACTTCGACCAGCTCGCCGAGCAGCAGATGCTCGTCCGCACGCGGGGCGGCGCGGTCGTGCACGGGGTGTCGTACGAACTGCCGCTGCGCTACAAGACGGCCCGGCACGCCTCCGAGAAGCAGCGCATCGCCAAGGCGGTGGCCGACCTCATCGCGCCCGGCGAGGCGGTCGGGCTGACCGGCGGTACGACGACCACCGAGGTGGCGCGTGCCCTGGCCGTACGCAGCGACCTGACGTCCGGCTCACCCGCGCTCACCGTCGTCACGAACGCGCTCAACATCGCCAATGAGCTGGCCGTACGGCCCCAGTTCAAGATCGTGGTGACCGGCGGGGTCGCGCGCCCGCAGTCGTACGAGCTCATCGGACCGCTCGCGGACGCGGTGCTGGCCCAGATCACGATCGACGTGGCGGTGCTCGGCGTCGTCGCCTTCGACGTCACCCACGGCGCCGCCGCGCACGACGAGGCGGAGGCGGCGATCAACCGGCTGCTGTGCGAGCGGGCCGAGCGGGTGGTCGTGGCCGCGGACTCCAGCAAGCTGGGCCGGCGGGCGTTCGCCCGGATCTGTGCGGCCGACGCGGTGGACACCCTGGTCACGGACACGGCGGTCGACCGGGAGACGGTGCGGCGCTTCGAGGAGGCGGGTCTGCAGGTCATCGCGGTCTGACCGGCGGTCCCCGGCCTGGGTTCGCCCCCACCGACCTCGGCCGAGCCCTGATCCGCGCCAGCCCTGACCCCGGCCGAGCCCTGTTCTCGACCCAGCCCTGGTCCCGACCCCGGACATGACCCCGGCCCAGCCGTGATCCCGGCCCGGGGCAGCAATCCCGGGACTCGCCCGGCCGATTCGACCTAGGCTGGGTGCGAGGCGCATGGCGGGCCCAGGGAGGCTGCGATGAGCACGACACCGATCGACCACGGCGGACCGGCGGCTTCGCGGTATCTGCCGATCGCCGAGCACGGGCTGATCGGCGACCTGCGCAGTGTGGCCCTGGTCGGCACGGACGGCACGATCGACTGGTACTGCTGCCCGGCGTTCGACGCGCCGAGCGTCTTCGCGGCGATCCTGGACGCGGAGCGGGGCGGATGCTTCGAGCTGGCGGCCGCGGTGCCGGCGAAGACCAAGCAGTTCTACTTCCCCGACACGAACGTCCTGATCACACGGTTCTTCACCGACGACGGAGTCGGCGAGGTGCAGGACTTCATGCCAGTCGACGGCGACTCGGTCGAGGCGGAACGCCACCGGCTGATCCGGCGCGTGGTGTGCGTCCGCGGGTCCATCCCGTTCCGGACGCGGGTGGCGCCGCGCTTCGACTACGGCGCCGAGCCGCACACCGTCCGGATGGTCGGTGACGTCGCGGTCTTCGAGTCGGAGAAGCTGTCGCTCGGGCTGACCGCGACCGTGCCGCTGGAGGTCGACGGCCCGGACACCTGCGCCGAGTTCAAGCTCTCCCAGGGCGAGTCGGCGGTGTTCGCGCTGGACCAGGTCGGCGGCGAGGTGACCCCGCGCCGGTGTGCGCGGATCGAGGCCGAGGAGCAGTTCAACAGCACGGTGGCGTACTGGCGGCGCTGGCTGTCGGCCTCCAAGTACCGGGGCCGCTGGCGGGAGATGGTGCACCGCTCCGCCCTCACCCTGAAGCTGCTCACCTACGCGCCCACCGGCGCCATCGTGGCCGCACCCACGACGAGTCTGCCCGAGCAGCTCGGCGGCGAGCGCAACTGGGACTACCGGTACGTATGGGTGCGCGACGCCGCCTTCTGCGTGTACGCGCTGCTGCGACTGGGATTCACGGGCGAGGCCAGGCAGTTCATGGAATTCGTGACCCGGCACATCAGTCCGGGCGACGGCGGCCACACCGGCCCGCTGCAGATCATGTACGGCATCGACGGCCGCACCGACCTGCCCGAGCGCACACTCGACCACCTGGAGGGGCACCACGGATCGGCACCCGTACGCGTGGGCAACGCTGCCGCCGACCAGCTCCAGCTCGACATCTACGGCGCGCTGATCGACTCCATCTACCTCTACGACAAGTGGGCGGAGCCGATCTCCAGCGACCAGTGGGACGACGTGTGCGGGCTGGTGGACTGGGTATGCGAGAACTGGGACCAGCCCGACGAGGGCATCTGGGAGACCCGCGGCGGCCGCAAGAACTTCCTGTACTCGCGGCTGATGTGCTGGGTGGCGATCGAGCGGGCCATCCGCATGGCCAACCGGCGCGGTCTACCCGCCGATCTGCCGCGCTGGCGGGAGTGCCGGGACACCATCTACCGGCGGATCATGAAGCGCGGCTGGTCCGAGCGGCGTCAGGCCTTCGTCCAGCACGAGGACGGCGACGTGCTCGACGCGGCCGTGCTGATGATGCCGCTGTCGAAGTTCATCGCCCCGACCGACCCCAAGTGGCTGTCCACGCTGGACGCCCTCACCCAGGAGCTGGTGTCCGACTCTCTGGTCTACCGCTACGACCCGACGGCCAGCCCCGACGGGCTGCGCGGCGACGAGGGCACGTTCTCGATCTGCTCGTTCTGGTACGTCGAGGCCATGGTCCGGGCCGGCCGGATCGACGAGGCACGGCTCGCCTTCGAGAAGATGCTGACGTACGCCAACCATCTGGGCCTGTACGCCGAGGAGATCAGCCACACCGGCGAGCAACAGGGCAACTTCCCGCAGGCGTTCACCCATCTCGCCCTGATCAGTGCGGCCTTCAATCTGGACCGCGCCTTGGGATGAGGCGCGTTCACAGGATCGACGAGCGAGACGGTCCAACCCAGGCGCGGCTGACCGAACTGGGCGCGGTTTCCTACGGAACTGGAGCTATGAGTTCGCGCTGCATGGTGGCGGCACCCTTCGGGGCGGTGGCGTCCACGGATCGGGTGGTGGCGGTGGTCGACCCCGCCGTGCCCGCGGCGCAGGTGGTCTGACCGGCTCAGACGGACGCCGTACGGCGAGCCAGCAGGGAGCGGTGGATCTCCCCGGCGCGGATGGCCGTGGTCGACAGCAGGGTCGAGGTGAGTCCGTGGGTGTGCTCGGTGCCGCCCTGCAGATAGATCCCCGCGGCCACGTCGGGCGCGGTCGCCACGCGATGGTCTCGGGAGACACGGATCGCGTCCCCGTCGTCCCGCAGGCACACCTTCGCCGCCTCGCCGAGCAGGGCGGTGAGGTCGCGGGGTTGGTAGCCGGTGGCGTGCACGAGCACGTCGGCCTGAAGGACGTGCTGTTCCCCGGTCGGCAGGAACTCCACCGAGACGTCGAGCGGGCCGTCGCCGCGCTGCCGGACGTCGCGGATGCGGGAGACGTTGAGGAAGCGCAGCCTCTCCCGCCCCATGACCTTCTCCTGGTACGCGGTGGCGTACAGGGACTCGATCAACTCCATGTCGACGACGGAGTAGTTGGTGGAGCGGTGGTAGTCGAAGAGGGACTGTTTCACCTCGGAGGGGGCGGTGAAGTACACGTCGACCGCCTCGGGGTCGAAGATGCGGTTGGCGAACGGGCTGTCGTCGGCCGGGGTGTAGCCGTACTTGGCGAACACCGCGCAGACCTCGGCCTCCGGGAAGGAGCGGTGCAGGAAGTCGACGGTCTCGGCGGCGCTCTGCCCCGCGCCGAGGACGACGGCGCGGCGCACCGGTTGGCCGGAGGCGGCGAGTTCGGCCACGCGGGGAAGTAACTGGCTGTTGTGCCAGACCCGTTCGGAGAGTTCCATGCCGGGCGGCACATGCGGTTCCAGGCCGACCGCCACGCTGATGTCGCGGGCGCGGTGGGTGACATGACGGCCGGGCCGCTCCGGGTCACGGCAGACCACGTCGAAATGCGTCACCGTGCCGGTGTCGTCGCGCACGGGGTCGACGGCGGTCACCGTATGGTCGTACGCCACCAGGTGCCGCACCCGGTCGGCGGCCCACTCGAAGTACTCGTGGAACTCGACGCGGAGCGGGAAGAGCGTCTTCTGGTTCAGGAAGTCGATCAGCCGGCCGCGCTCGCGCAGGAAACACAGGAAGCTGAAGTCGCTGGCCGGATTGCGCAGCGTCACAAGGTCCTTGAGGAACGACACCTGCATGGTGGCGTCGTCGATGAGCATGCCCCGGTGCCAGCCGAAACGCTGCTGGCGCTCCAGGAAAAGGGCGTTGGTCCGACGGTCGGCCGGAAGGTCCGCGTTGTGTTCGTCAATCGCTATGGCCAGGGCGAGATTCGACGGCCCGAAGCCGATTCCGAGGACGTCGTAGGTGGTGTCCGATCCCGTGAGCGGTGACTTCACCGTGGCATCGCCTCCCTCAGGCAGCCACATGTTAGATAAGGTTAGCCTTACCTTGCAATGGAGCCTGCCGAAGGGGAGAACCGCATGCGCGTCGCCATGTTCGGCTACCAGACCTGGGGGCACCGCACGCTCCAGGCCCTGCTGGACTCCGGCCATGAGGTCGTCCTCGTGGTCACTCACCCCAAGAGCGACCACGCCTACGAGAAGATCTGGGACGACTCCGTCGCCGAACTGGCCGAGAAGAACGACATTCCCGTACTCCTGCGCACCCGCCCCGACGACCCCGAACTCCTCGCCGCGGTACGGGATGCCCGCCCCGACATCCTCGTCGCCAACAACTGGCGCACCTGGCTGCCGCCCGAGCTCTTCGACCTGCCCCCGCACGGCACGCTCAACATCCACGACTCGCTGCTGCCCGCCTACGCCGGCTTCTCTCCCCTCATCTGGGCACTCATCAACGGAGAGGAGCGCGTCGGCGTGACCGCGCACCGCATGAACGCCGAGCTGGACGCGGGCGACATCCTGGTGCAGCGCTCGGTCGTGGTCGGACCGACCGACACGGCGACGGACCTGTTCCACCGCACGGTCGACCTCATCGCCCCCATCGTGCGCGAGTCGCTCGACCTCATCGCCTCCGGCAAGGACGCCACCCACTGGCTGCCACAGGACCGCAGCCGGGCGAGCTTCTTCCACAAGCGGTCGCTCGAGGACAGCCGGATCGACTGGACCTGGCCCGCGGAGCGCCTGGAGCGTCTCGTACGCGCACAGTCGGACCCGTACCCCAACGCCTACACGTTCCATCGCGGGCAGCGGATCAGGATCGTGTCGGCCGCCGTCTCCGAGGGCCACTACGGCGGCGCTCCGGGCCGCATCTTCATCCGCGAGGGCGACGGCGTCGTGATCGTGGCCGGGGCGGACGCCCACACGGGCCGCCACCCGGGGCTGCTCGTCGAGCGGCTGCGCACCGACGACGGCACGGAGTACGCGGCGACCGACTACTTCCGCACGATGGGCGGCTACCTGACGGCGCGTCCATGAACTGACGCTCCGTCAATCGCTTGGAAAAACGGGGCACTTGACCGAAAATCATTGCTAAGGCAAGCCTTACCTTGCTTTACTGGCGGCCGCACCACTCCTGCCTGTCACCGGCGACAAGGGACGCACATGACGAGAAAGCTCCTCACCACCCTTCTCACCGTCACCCTGGCCGCCGGGTTGGCAGCCTGCGGTTCCGTCAAGGACGACTCGAACACCTCCTCGGACGCCTCCGGCGACGCGAAGGCGGGCTCCTCGTCCGCCTTCCCGGTGTCCATCAAGCACAAGTTCGGCACCACGAAGATCACCAAGGCACCCGAGCGGATCGTGGTCATCGGCAATGGCGGTACCGACGACATCGACGCGCTGTACGCCCTGGATGTCACGCCGGTCGCCATCTCCAAGGACGCCCTCAGCAAGGACGGCGTCTACCCGTGGCTGAAGGACGAGATCGACACCGGGAAGACGGAGCTCCTCGACACGCTGACCTCCGTCGACTACGAGAAGGTGGCGTCCCTCCAGCCCGATCTGATCCTCGCCACCTCCGACTTCACCCTGGACAAGGACTACAAGAAGCTCGCCGCGGTGGCGCCGACCATCGGCTACGAGACGGCCTGGGGTCAGCAGACCTGGCAGGAGCACGTACAGGTGGTCGCCAAGGCCGTCGGCAAGGAGGAGCAGGGCGCGCAGGTCATCGAGGAGACCGAGGACAGCATCTCCGCGGTGAAGGCGAAGCATCCGAAGCTTCAGGGCAAGACCTACAGCCTGTCCATCGGCAACACCCCGGCGAAGATCTTCACCATCGCGTCCGAGGAGGACTTCGCCGCCAAGCTGATGAGCCAGGTCGGGATGGGCCTGACCCCTTCGGTGAAGAACATCAAGACGGTCAACGGCAGCCCGACCGGTGAGCTGTCCTTCGAGCAGCTCGACAAGCTCGACGCCGATCTGGTCGTCATCGCGTTCACCACGCCGGACCTGAAGAAGGCATTCGAGGCCAGTGACCTGGTGAAGAACATGTTCGCGGTGAAGGACGACCGGTACGTCGTGACCGATGTCGCGACCATCAGCCAGCTGCGCAGCCCCTCCGTGCTGGGCATCCCGTGGGCGCTGAACAACCTGGAGCCCGGGTTCAAGAAGCTCGACTGACCGGCCCGAGGGGGAGACGAAGGAGGGGCGGGGTTGCCTGCGGGCGCCCCGCCCCTCCTTCTCGTGGGTCCTCAGGTGTCGTTCAGCGCGGAGTCGACCTCTTCCGCCGACATGTCCTCGATCTCCAGGTGGATCGCGGCGATCTGTTCGAGACGGCCGGGCGTCTCCTCCTCCGCCGAAAGCCGCTTGGTCATGCCGCCCACCGTCAGGGTCGCGAAGAGGGAGCGCACGGACACCTCCGAGGTGTCCAGGGCCTCGCGCAGCCGGCCGACGATCACGGTGGCGAGCACCGAGTCGCCGCCGAGGGCGAAGAAGCCGTCGTCGAGGCCGACGCGTTCCACGCCGAGGACGTCCTGCCAGACCCGGGCCACGAGCGTCTCCAGGGCGGTGCCGGGCGCCCGGTGCTGCTGCTCCGCCTCCGCCGCCTGCCACAGCTCCTGTACGGCTCGGCGGTCGAGCTTGCCGTTGGAGGTGAGCGGCAGCTCCTCGGCCACGGCGATCCGGGCCGGGACCATGTGCGGCGGCAGCACGGATCGCGCCCACTCCCGCAGCTCGTCCTCGGCCGTCCCCGCGTCGGCGGCCACCGCGGCCGCGAGCTGGACGCCCTGGGTCAGCCCGGCGACGGCACGCCGTACGGCAGGGTGTCCGGCGAGCGCGGCCTCCACCTCGCCGAGTTCGATCCGGAAGCCGCGCACCTTGACCTGGTGGTCCCGGCGGCCGAGGAACTCCAGGGTGCCGTCGGGCCAGTACCGCGCGAGGTCGCCGGTGCGGTACCAGCGCACTCCGTCGGCCTCGGTGAACTTCTCGGCCGTACGCGAAGGGTCGGCCCGGTAGCCGAGCGCCACCCCGTCCCCGCCGATCCACAGCTCCCCCGGCACCCAGTCGGGGCAGTCCCGTCCATGGGCGTCGACGACCCGGCAGCGGACGTTGCGCAGCGGGGTCCCGTACGGCACGGACCGCCAGTACGTGGGGACTTGAGCGCCCGTCACTTCACACACGGTGGAGTGGATCGCGGTCTCCGTCGTCCCGCCCAGTCCGGTGAACCGGCATCCCGGTGCCCGCTCGGCTAGGCGCCCCGGCAGGTCGGTGCCCACCCAGTCGCCGCCGAGCAACACCGCCCGCAGGCCCGCGAGTTCACCGGGCGCGGTGGCGAGGAGGAGCATGTCGAGCAGCGGGGGCACACAGTTGAGGAGCGTCACCCGGTGCGTGCGCACGAGGTCCGCCCACTGGCTCGCCTCGCGCCGGTCGTTCTCGTCCACCAGCACGAGGGCGCCGCCCGCGCTCAGCAGCCCGAAGATGTCGTAGACGGAGAGGTCGAAGTCCAGGGCGGACAGGGCGAGGCAGCGGTCCGAAGTGCCGACGCCGAAACGGTCGTTGAGGTCGTCGATCGTGTTCATGGCTGCCCGGTGGGGCACGTCTACGCCCTTGGGCTCGCCGGTGGAGCCGGAGGTGAACAGCACATAGGCGGGCTGCTCCTCGTCCACGGCCACCGGCCCGGACAGGGGCGCCCCCGCCACCGCCTCGGCGATCGGCAGGGCGTCGAGACCCTCGCCCGGCCGTCCGTCGGTCAGCGTGACACGGAACCCCGCGGTGGCGCGGATCCGGTCGCGGCGGGCGGGCGGCTGCTCGACGCCGATCGGCACGTACGCGGCGCCCGCGGCCAGCACGCCCAGGACGGCGGTGATCTGGTCGGGCCCCTTGGGCAGGCTGACCGCGACCGTGTCGCCGGGGCGCACGCCGCGCTCCACCAAGGAGCCTGCGGTACTCAGTGCGCGGTCGGCCAACTCGCCGTAGGACAGGGTGCCTTCGGTGCCCCACAGCAGGGCGGGGGCATCCGGCTGCTCGGCGGCGCGCTCGAAGAAGCCCTGGTACAGCAGCCGGTGGCTGCGCGGGCCCTCGGTGGCGTTGACCTTGGCACGGATGGCCGACTGCTCGGCGGGCAGCAGGGCCGGCACCGGCCGCTCCCAGACCGTGTCGTCGGTGCCGAGCCGGGTGACGAGCCCGTGGAAGGCGGCGAACATGGCGTCGATCATGCCGGGCGGGAAGGCGTCCTCACGGACGTCCCAGTTGACCAGCAGCCCCCCGTCGACCTCGGTCACCTGGGCGTCGAGGAGCACCTGCGGTCCCTGCGAGATGATCCAGACGGGGGTGCCGAAGGACTGCCGTACACCGGAGTCGAAGAGCTCTCCGAGATTGAGGGCGCTGGTGAACACCACGGGAGCCAGGACCTGTTCGCCGCCCAGTCGGGACAAGTCACGCAGGACCTCGACGCCGGAGTAGTCGACGTGGGCCGCGTCGGTGTGCATACGGTCCTGCAGGCGCCGCGCGTGCTCGGTGAACGAACCCGGCTCGGCCAGGTCGACGTCGAGCAGCACCGAACTGGTGAAGTCGCCGACGAGAAGGTCGGTGTCGGGGTGGGAGCCCCTGCGGTCGAACATCGGCACGTTCAGCAGGAACCGCGGCTGCCCGCTCCAGGCGGCCAGGACTTCCGAGAAAGCGGTCGCCACCGCCATCGCCGGAGTCAGTCCGTGCTGGTGGGCGCGGGCGGTCAGCCGGCGCTTCTCCTCCGGCGGCAGCCAGTGGTGGCGGCGGGTGACCCGGGTCGGGTCGGTGCGCTCCGCCTCGGGTACGACCGGGAGTTCGGGGGCGCTGGGCAGCTCGGGGATCCGCCGCTGCCACCACCGCTGTGCCTGCTCCCGGCTGAGCCGCCGTACGTCCGCGCGCTCCGCGAGGTACTCCGGGTAGCTGGTGCGGATCGCCGGGAGTGGTGTGCCGGGGTTCTGGTAGAGCTGGGCGAGGTCGGAGAGGAGCACCCGGTAGCTGAGCGCGTCGGCGGCGAGCATGTCGACGTCGACGTGCAGCCGGCTCGAGCCGTCCGGCAGCAGCGAGAGCTGCACGGAGAACACCTCGCCGGACGCGATGTCCAGGCGGGCGTGCGAGGCGGAGTGCCGGACGTCCTCCAGTGCGGCCGCCGCCGTGCGCGCGTCCAGTGTCCGCAGGTCGTTGACGACCGTCGCCGGGTGGGTGAGGTCGGGCAGGATCTGCTGGCGGCCGTCGTCGGTGAAGCGGGCGCGCAGCATGCCGTGGCGGGCCGCGAGGGCGCGTACGGCCGCATCGAGCCGCTCGGCGTCGACGCCGGGGCCGTCGAACTCGACGTAGAGGTGGGCCGCGACCGAACCGAGCGTGGTCTCGTCGCCGCGGCCGATCCAGTAGGCGTGCTGCATCACGGCCAGCGGGAAGGGGTCGCGGGGTTCGGGGGCGGGGGTGGCCGGTTCGGGCCGGCCGGGAGGCACCTCGGCAGGCTGTGCAGTAGCCGGTATGTGCGCCTCCAGCAGCACCCGCCAGGCGCGCAGGGTCGGCTGCTTGGCGAGCTCGGCGAAGCTGACGCGAACGCCCTGCTTGCGCCAGCCGCCCGCGATCTTCATCAGGGTGATCGAGTCCAGGCCCCAGGCGATGAGGCTGTCGTCCTCGCTCGGCGCTGCCTCCGAGCCGAATGTGTCGGTGACCGAACGGAGCAGCTCGTCCGCGGTCGGGTGGTGCTGCGTCACCGGTTCCTCCGAAGTCGTCCGTGGTGGCTCAGAAGTCGTCGAAGTCGTTCTCGAAGTCGTCGATGTCCTCCTGGGTCAGTTCGACCAGGGGCAGGTCCGACGGAGTGAGGCCGCCTGCCGGGGAGTCCTCGGCGTGCCGGGCCAGACCGTGCAGGGCGCGCTCCCAGAGTCCGAGCAGCTCGCCGGCTTCGGCCCCGGTCAGGAACGCGTCCGGCCAGGACGCCGAGACATGCAGCTGGACACCGGCCCCCTCCTCGACGGCCACGGCGTTGATCTCCAGCCCGCAGGCCGGGGGGCGCCCCCTGTCGGGCGGCACTCGCAGCATCGGGGCCTCGGGGGCCAGGGCCCAGGGCTCGTCCGCCGCATCCGACGCGGTGAAACGGCCGAGGTAGTTGAAGAGGATCTGCGGCTGCGGCAGTTTCTCCAGGGCGGGCGCGGTGTCGGGGTTGAGGTGGCGCAGGAGGCCGTAGCCGAGGCCGTGGTCCGGTACGGCGCGCAGCTGCTCCTTGATCCGCTTGAGCGCGGTGCCCGCGGCGGGACCCCCGGACAGCGCCGCGTCGAGGTCGAGCGGGCCGGGGTCGATGCGGACCGGGTGGATCGTGGTGAACCAGCCCACGCTGGCCGACAGATCGACGCCGCCCCCGGCGATGTCCTCCTCACGGCCGTGCCCCTCCACGCCGACGAGCAGCGAGCGGCCGGTCCGGTCGCCGCGCCGCTCCCGCCAGGCCGCCGCGGCGAGCGCGAGGGCGGTGAGCAGGACGTCGGGGACGGCGGCGTGATAGGCGGTGGGCACGGATGTCAGGAGGGGTGCCGTGACGCCGTCCGGGAGGACGAGGGTGTGTTCGCGCACGCTCCCCGCGGTGCCGAGGTCGCGCTCCAGGAAGGGACGTGTGCCGTCCAACTCCACGGTCCAACGGGCGAGTTCCCGCACCCGCTCGGGCTTGCGCGCCTCCTCGGCCAGCAGCCTGCTCCAGGTACGGAAGGAGGTTCCGGAGCGTGGGAGGGCTCGTCCCGACCGCCATGCCTCTGCCAGGTCGGATGTGATGATCCGCCAGGACACGCCGTCGACGACCAGGTGATGGGCCACAAGGAGCAACCGGCCGGAGTCGGTGAACCAGACGGCCTGGAGCATACGCCCGGCCGCCGGGTCGAGCCGGGCCACGGCGGCGGCCAGCTGATCGTCGAGCGCGTCCTCCCGCACCTGGGTCAGCAGATCGCTCGCACGCACCGCTCCCTCGGCGGGGACCACCAACGTGTCCGTCAGCCGGGCCCGGAGCATGTCGTGGCGGTCCAGCACCGCTTGGAGTACGTCGACGGCGGCGCCGTAGGTGAGATCCGGCGGGGTCACGAGCAGGACCGCCTGGGCGAGGCCGCCGTAGGAGCCGTCGGGGCCCGCCGTCGCCCGCATGATCGGGGTCAGCTCCACCTCACCGAGGGGTTCGTCGGTGATCTCGGCCCCGATGCGCTCCACGGATTGACCGGCCGCCGCGGCCAGGCCGGCCGGGGTCGGCGTCTGGAAGACGTGCCGGGGGCTGAGGGCGATCCCGGCCTTGCGGGCCAGGGTGACCAGTCGGATGGAGACGATGCTGTCGCCGCCCAGCTCGAAGAAGTTGTCGTCGACGTCGACGCGGCCCAGCCCGAGGACGGAGGCGAACAACTCGCAGAGCCGCCGCTCGCGTTCGTTCGCGGGCGCCCGTGTCGGCGCTGCGGAGGTCGTGGTCTCGGGCGCGGGCAGGGAGCCGCGGTCGACCTTGCCGGAGGGCAGCAGCGGGAAGGCGTCGAGGGCGGTGAGGGTGCGCGGGACCATGTGGTCGGGCAGCCGCTCCCGGAGCCAGCCGTGCAGGTCGTCCGGGTCGTCCAGGGCGTCGGCGGCCAGGTAGTACCCGGCGAGCTGCTTGACGCCCGGGGCGTCCTCCCGGAGCACCACCACGCCGCGCCGGACGCCCGGATGCTGTTCGAGGATCGCCTCGATCTCCTCCAGCTCGATGCGCATGCCGCGGATCTTCACCTGGTTGTCGGCCCGGCCGAGGAACTCCAGGGTGCCGTCGCGCTGCCACCGCACCAGGTCGCCGGTGCGGTAGAGCCGTTCGCCGGGCGGGCCGAACGGGTCGGCCACCCAGTGGTCGGCGGTGCGGCGGGGGTCGTTCACATAGCCGCGGCCGAGGTAGATGCCGCCGGCGTAGAGCTCGCCCGGCACTCCGACGGGGACGGGCTGCAGCCGGTCGTCGAGGACGTGGAGCCGGGTGTTGGTGTTGGGCCGCCCGATGGAGACGGCACTGCGGATCGCGCCGGTGCGGTAGACGACGTGGCTGACGCCGATGGTGGCCTCGGCCGGCCCGTACCCGTGGTACATCACCGCGGGGCTCGCGGCGCGGAAGCGGGCGAACAGCTCGGGGGTGAGCACCTCGCCGCCGCACCAGACGTGCTTGAGGGAGCGGGCCCTGAGGGCGAAGCCGTCGAGTTCCAGGAGCAGGTCGAGCATCGAGGAGACGAGGTAGGTGAAGGTCACCCGGTGGCGTTCGACGGTGTCGAGCAGGTAGTCGACGTCGCGTTCGCCGCCGGGTTCGGCGATCACCAGGCGGCCGCCGTTCACCAGCGGCAGGAAGATCTCGTTGATGGAGATGTCGAAGCCGAGCGGCGCCTTGAACAGGGCCGCGTCCTCGGTGCCGAAGCCGAGCAGGCCGCGCTGCCACAGCAGCCGGTGGGCGATGGCCCGGTGCCGGATCATGGCGCCCTTGGGGACGCCGGTGGAGCCGGAGGTGTAGATGACGTAGGCGAGGCCTTCGGGATCGACGGGGACGGCCGGGTTGTCCGGCTCTTCGGATCCGTCCAGACGCACTTCCACGAACGGTGGTGCGTCGTCGTCCCCGAGGGCCCCTCCGTGTCCCGGCTTTCCCAGCACGGCCGTCGGCGCCGCGCTCCGGCACACGTCGGCGATCCGCCGCGCCGGCCACGACGGCTCCAGCGGGACGAAGGCCCCGCCCGCCTTCAGCACGGCGAGCAGTCCCACGACCATCTCCACCGAGCGTTCCAGATGGATGCCGACGCAGCGCTCGGGTCCGACGCCCAGCGAGGTCAGCTGCCGGGCGAGGCCGTTGGCGCGGGCGTTTAGTTCGGCGTAGGTCAGGCGCGTACCGCCCTCGATGCCGTACTCCACGGCGATGAGGTCAGGGGTCTTCGCCGCCTGCTCCTCGACCAGTGCGGTGAGGGTGGTGGCGGGCATGGGGTGCGCGGTGTCGTTCCACTCCCCCAGCATCAGGGACCGTTCACGCGGGGTGAGGACGTCGGCCAGGGCCACCGGCCGATCCGGCCGCCGGGCCAGCTCGCCGGCCAGCCGCACGAACCGCTCGACCATGTCCCGGGCGGATTCAGGGTCGTACAGGTCGCGGCTGTACACGAGCGACCCGGTGATCCCCGCGCCGTCGGCCCGTTCGAAGACGTGGAAGGCGAGGTCGGTCTTCGCCGTGTAGAAGTCGACGCGCAGCTCGCTGAGCGTCAGCCCGGCGAAGTCCCTTGTCCCGTCCGGGGCTTGCTGATGGGCCAGCATCACCTGGAACAGCGGATGCCGGCCCATCGAGCGGGCCGGGGCGAGCGCGTCCACGAGCCGCTCGAACGGCAGGTCCTGGTGGGCGTAGGCGTCCACGTCGGTCTCACGCACCCGGGCGAGCAGGGTACGGAACGTCGGGTCGCCGGAGACGTCGGTGCGCAGCACCACGGTGTTGACGAAGAGCCCCACGAGGTCGTCGAGGGCCGCGTCGCCCCGCCCGGCGACCGGGGTTCCGAGGGGGATGTCGTCCCCGGCGCCGAGACGGCCGAGGAGGACCGCGAGGGCGGCCTGGAGCGCCATGAAGACGGTGCCGCCGGCTTCCGCGGACAGGTCCCGCAGCATGCCGTGGACCTCCGCGTCGAGGGCGAAGTCGACCGCACCGGCCCGGTATCCGGCGACGGCCGGGCGGGGCCGGTCGACGGGCAACTGGAGTTCCTCCGGCATACCTTCCAACTGCCGCCGCCAATACGCCAGTTCGACCTCGGTCAACCCGCTCTCGTCGAGCAGCTGCCGCTGCCACAGCGTGTAGTCGGCGTAGTGCACGGCGAGCGGCGGCCATACGGGGCGGCCCCCTCCCGACCGGGCCGCGTAGGCCGTCTCCAGGTCCCGCAGCAGCGGCTCCGCCGACCAGCCGTCGGTGGCGATGTGATGGACGAGCAGGAGCAGCACGTGCTCGTCCAGGGCCATGGAGTACAGCGTGGCGCGCACGGGGATCTCGGCGTCCAGCGCGAAGGAGTACCCGGCGGCCTCACGCAGCAGCGCGTCGAGTTCCCCGGCCCGGGTCGGCGCCACCTCGAAGGGCACGGCCGCGTCGGGCAGGATCCGCTGGTAGGGGGTGCCGTCGTCGTCCGGGAAGACGGTGCGCAGCGCCTCGTGCCGGGCCACGACATCCTGGAGGGCGGCTCGCAGCGCACCGGTGTCGAGCCGGCCGGTGAGGCGTACGGCGGTGTGGATGTTGTACGTCGGACTCGGGCCCTCCAGCCGGTAGAGGAACCACAGCCTGGCCTGCGCGGAGGACAGCGGTACCCGGTCGGGGCGCCGGGCCGGCCGCAGCGCGGGGCGTCGCTCGGCGGCGGGTGCCTCCAGGAGCGGGGCGAGCGCGGCCACGGTCGGCGTGTCGAAGACGGCCCGCAGGGGGACCACCGCCCCGAGCTCGGCCCGGATGCGGGCGACCAGGCGCGTGGCCAGGACCGAGTGGCCGCCGAGGGCGAAGAACTCGTCGTGGATGCCGACGGAGGGCAGCCCGAGCAGGTCGGCGAACAGGGCGCACAGCGTCGCCTCCGCCTCGGTGCGGGGGGCGGTGGCGGTGGTGAGGTCGGCGAGGTCGGGGGCGGGCAGGGCGGCACGGTCGAGTTTGCCGTTGGGGGTCAGCGGCAGGCCGTCGAGGATGACGACGGCGGCGGGCAGCAGGTGGTCGGGGAGCGTCGCCTTGAGGTCCTGCCTGATCTGCAGCGGTTCCAGGGCGGTGCCGGGGTGGGGCACGGCGTACGCCACCAACCTCGGCTCGGCCGACTTTTCATGACGTACCGTCACCGCGGCCTGGGACACTCCGGGCAGGGCGGCCACGGCGGCCTCGGTCTCGCCCGGCTCGACACGGAAGCCGCGGATCTTCACCTGGTCGTCGGACCGGCCGAGGAACTCCAGGGCGCCTTGCGCGGACCGGCGGACCAGGTCGCCGGTGCGGTACAGGCGGGCGCCGGGCGGGCCGTACGGGTCGGCGACGAAGCGGTCGGCGGTCAGGCCGGGACGGCGGTGGTAGCCACGGGCCAGCTGGGCGCCGCCCAGATAGAGCTCGCCGGGGACGCCCGGCGGTACCGGGCGCAGGGACGCGTCCAGCACGAGGGTGCGGGTGTTCCACACCGGGCGGCCGATCGGCACGGAACCGGCGGCGGACCTCGTCCCGTCGGCGCACGGCCAGGCGGTGACGTCCACGGCGGCCTCCGTCGGGCCGTACAGGTTGTGCAGCTCGGTTCCGGGCAACGACTGGGCGCAGCGCTCGGCGAGTTCGGAGGGCAGGGCCTCGCCGCTGCACACGATCCTGCGCAGGACGCCGCGTGCCTGCTCGGCGGCAGGGTCGTCGAGGAACACGCGCAGCATCGAGGGCACGAAGTGCGCGGTCGTGACGCGCCGGTCGCGGATCAGCTCGGCGAGATAGCCGGGGTCACGGTGGCCGCCGGGGCGGGCGAGCACGAGCTCGGCTCCGGTGATCAGCGGCCAGAAGAACTCCCAGACGGAGACGTCGAAGCCGGCGGGTGTCTTCTGCAACACGCGGTCCTCGGAGCTGAGTTCGTACGTCTGCTGCATCCACAGCAGCCGGTTGGCGATTCCTGCGTGCGGGACGACGGCCCCCTTGGGGCGGCCGGTGGAGCCCGAGGTGTAGATGACGTAGGCGGGGTGCTCGGGGCGGAGGGGCTGGAGCCGGTCGTCATCGGTGAGCTCGACGGAGTCGAAGGCTGCGGTCTCCGCCGCTGTGGTCTCCGCATCGAGCAGGAGCAGCCGTACTCCGGGCGGCAGGATGCGGGCCGTGTCCGTGGCGGTCAGCACCAGCGTCGGCGCGGCGTCCCCCACCATGAACGCCAGCCGCTCGGCCGGGTAGCCGGTGTCCAGCGGAACGTACGCGGCACCCGCCTTGAGCACCGCGAGCAGCGCCACCACCAGATCGGTTCCGCGGTCCAGGGCCACGCCGACCAGGCTCTCGGGCCCCACACCGTGGGAGATCAGCAGCCGGGCGAGGCGGTTGGCGCGGGAGTGCAGGGCGGCGTGGTCGAGGGCGGGCGAGCCGTCGTCGGCGAGGAGGGCGGGCGCGTCGGGGGTGCGTGCCGCCTGCTGGGCGAGGAGGTCGGTGAGGTGGGTGGCGGGGACGGGGTGGCCGGTGGCGTTCCACTCCTCCAGGACCTGGCGCTGCTCTGCCTCTGTCATCAACGGCAGCCGGGAGAGCGCGAGTTCGGGGTCGGTGAGGGCTGCGGTGAGGAGCGTCTCCAGGTGCCGGAGCAGGCGGTCGACGGTGTCCGGGGTGAAGAGGCCGCTGCGGTACGTGGCCTCGATCCGCAGGCGGCCGCCGGTGAGGAATGCCTCCAGGGAGAGGTCGAACTGGGTGGTGTCGTTGTGAACGGTCTCCCATGCGGCGGTCACTCCGGGGAGCTGCGGTCCTTCGAGTCCCTGGGTGAGGAAGAGGAGCATGACGTCGAAGTAGACGGAGCGGCCCGGCTGCCGTTCCGGCTTCAGTTGCTCCACCAGCTTGTCGAAGGGCATGTCCTGGTGGGCGTATCCGTCCGTGCACACCTGCTTGACGCGTTCGACGAGGTCGACGAATCCGGGGTCGCCGTCGAGGTCGGCGCGCAGGGCGAGGGTGTTGCCGAAGTTGCCGATCAGCTTCTCGAGGCCGGGGAGGTCGCGGTTCATCACGGCCGAGCCGATGGGGATGTCGGTGGCGCCCGTCGTGCGGTGCAGCAGGGCCGCCAGGCCGGCGAACAGCACCATGAAGGGCGTCGCTCCCGCGCCCCGGGCGAAGGCGGTGAGGCGGTCGGTGACGTCGGGGGCGAAGGTGTGGAAGCGGCGGTCGCCGTGCGCGGTGGGGCGGGCCGTGCGCGGGGCGTCGATGGGCAGGGCCAGGGGACGGGGTGCGGGGGCCAGGGTGGTGCGCCAGTGGTCGAGGTGCCCGGCCAGTCGCTCGTCGGTCCAGGTGGTGCGCTGCCAGAGCGCGAAGTCGCCGTATTGAAGGGGAAGTTGGTCGAGACCGGAGGGCTCGCCGGTGGCGGCCGCCCGGTAGAGGGCGCCCAGGTCGCGCGAGAGTGCGTTGAACGTGCCTCCGTCCCAGGCGATGTGATGAACCGTCAGGACGAGGGTGTGGTCCTCTTCCGAGCGCTGGATCAGCAGGGCGCGCAGGGGGTGGTCGGCCGCGAGGTCGAAGGGGGTGGCCGAGGCGGTGCGGGCCAGTTCCGTCGTTTTGCGGTCCCGCTCCTCCTCCGGCAGCCCGCGCAGGTCGGCCGAGGCGAACTCCAGCTCCGCGTCGGTGTCCACGATCTGCTCCGGGGTGCCGTCCTCGGCGGCGGGGTACCGGGTGCGCAGCACCTCGTGCCGGTCGAGCAGCCCCTGTAAGGCAGTGCGCAGGGCCCGCGGGTCGAGCGGGCCGCGCAGCCGGATGGCGAGGCAGACGTTGTAGGCGGGGCTGGCTGGGTCGAGCTGCTGAAGCAGCCACATCCGGGACTGGGCGTACGACAGCGGCAGCCGGGGCGTGTCCGCGGGCCGGCGTGGGATGCCTTCGGAGCGGGTCCCGGCGGCTGCCAGACCGGCGCTCTCCAGCCTGCGGCGCAGCAGTTCGCGCTTGCGTGCGGCGAGGTCGGCGGTCGGGGGCTGCGTCACTGGTCTCCGCCTTTCAGGAGCAGTTCGAGGGACGTGGTCCACAGCGCGGCCAGCCGTTGGATCTCCGTCTCCGTGAAAAGCCGTTCCGGCCACTGCCAGCACACCGAGAGTTCCGCTCCGGTGATCACCGCGTCGACGACGAGGGCGTAGGGGGCGGGCATCCCCGGGTCGGCGCCGCTTCCCATGGCACCGGTCTCGGGCGCGCTCGTGAACACGGCCGACTCGCGCCGCTCGCCGATCGCCATCCGGCCCAGGTAGTTGAACTGGATCTGCGGCTCGGGGAGTTCGACGAGCTGCCTGGCCGTCTCCGGGTTGAGGTGGCGCAGCAGGCCGTAGCCGATGCCCTTGTCGGGCACGGCGGCCAACTGGTCGCGGATGCGGCGTACGTGGTCCGTGGTGCCGGGATCCAGGCGGACCGGGAAGACGCTGGTGAACCAGCCGAGGGTGCTGGAGAGGTCGGCGCCGGGGAGGAGGTGCTCCTCCCGGCCGTGGCCCTCCAGGGCGATCAGCACCGAGCGGTCGGAGGTGTTTCGCCAGGACGGTACGGCGAGGGCCAGCGCGGTCAGCAGCACCTCCTGCACGGAGGCGGCGGTCAGGGGTGCGGTGATGTCCGGGCCGAGCGTGGTCCAGTGCCGGTGGATCGTCGCCCGGGTGTCCAGGGCGGGGTCCAGCGGCCCGGCGCCCAGGGGCGGTTCCGGTCGTTCCAGCGTCCCCTTCCAGAAGGCGAGTTCGGCCGATCGGGCCGGGGCGAGGTCCTGCAGCGTCTGCGCCCACTCTCGGAAGGACGTGCCTGGCGGTGGCAGCTCCCTGCCCTCCCAGGCCGCGGCCAGGTCGGCGACCAGCACGCCCCAGGATGCCGCGTCGGTCACCAGGTGGTGCAGCACGACCAGCAGCCGCCCCTCGCGACCGTCGCCGGCGTCGAACCACAGGAACCGCGCCACCGCCCCGGCCGCCGGGTCGAGCTCGGCCACCAGCTCGTCGAACGCCTCCGGCACCAGCGTGCCGATCGCCGTGTGGTCCAGCCGCTCGGCGTCGATCCGCCGTACGCAGTCGGCGGCCCGGGCCGAGCCGACGGGTCCCGCGTGGACACGCCAGGTCCCGTCCTGGGCCCTGGCGAAGGTGGAGCGCAGCAGGTCGTGCCGGTCCAGGACGGCCTGCACTGTGCGGTGGAGCCCGTCGAGGTCCATGTCCGCCGGGGTCCGCAGGAAGCGTGCCTGGCTGAAGCCGCGGAAGGGGCCGCCTTGCTCGGCGAGCCACGTCAGCATCGGGGTGAGCGGTATGTCGCCGGTTCCCGCGTGGGGGTCGGTAGCCCTGCGTTCGGCGGTGCGCGTGGCGTCCGCCCGTTCGGCGAGCTCCGCGATCGTGGGCCGCTCGAACACGTCCCGCGGCGAGATCGCGAGCCCTGCCGCCCGCGCCTGGCTGACCAGCCGCATGGACACGATGCTGTCGCCGCCGAGGGTGAAGAAGCTGTCGTGCACCCCGACCGTGTCCAGCCCGAGCACCGCGACGAACAGCGCGGCCAGCCGCTCCTCGACCGGGTTCCGGGGCGGCTGCGCGGCCGGACCCGCGGACCGGGACGGTGCCGGAAGGGCGGCGGTGTCCAGCTTGCCGTTGAGGGTGAGCGGGAAGCCGTCCACCGGGACGAACGCCGACGGCACCATGTAGTCGGGCAGTACGGCGGCCAGGGCCCGGCGCAGCAGCTCCGGGGTCTCCTCGGCCGGCGGCGCGGACAGGATGACGTACGCGACGAGGCGCCGTACGCCCGGGGTGTCCTCGCGGACGACGACCGCCGCCCGCTCGACCAGCTCGTGCTCCAGCAGCACCGCCTCGATCTCGCCGGGTTCGATCCGGTAGCCCCTGATCTTGACCTGGCCGTCGATCCGGCCCAGGCACTCCACCAGGCCGTCCTCGGTCCAGCGGGCGATGTCGCCCGTGCGGTACATGCGCGCGCCGGGGTCGCCGGAGAAGGGGTCGGCGACGAAGCGGGCCGCTGTGGCGGCGGGTTGGCCGAGGTAGCCCCGGGCCAGGCCGGCGCCCGCCACGTACAGCTCGCCCTCGACGCCGACGGGGACGGGGTTGAGGTGTCCGTCCAGGATGTACAGGGTGCCGCCCGCCACCGGCCGGCCGATCGCGGGCCGCTCGCTGAGGGCGAGGTCGCAGTCGGCCGAGTCGACGGTGCATTCGGTGGGGCCGTAGAGGTTGTGCGCGGACAGCCCGTCCGTCTCGCGCAGGGTGCGCCACAGGTCCGGCGGCACGGCCTCGCCGCCGACGCCCAGCACCTTCAAGTCCGCCTGCCAGTCGGCTCCTTGGGCGACGAGTTCGGCGAGCAGGGAGGGGGACAGTTCGATGAACTCGATGCCGTGGCGGGAGAGGAAGTCGCGCAGGGCGGTGGGGTCGCGGCGGACGTCCTCGGGGACCATGTGGAGCTCGTGTCCGGCGAACATCCACAGCATGGGTTGCCAGGACGCGTCGAAGGCGATGGGCCAGGCGTGGCCGATCCGCAACGGCCGTCCGCCGACTGCCGCGGCGGCGGGTTCGTGCAGGGCGGTGTTGTGGGCGGTGAAGAGGTTGACGATGGCTCGTTGGGGGACGACGACGGCCTTGGGGCGGCCGGTGGAGCCGGAGGTGTAGATGACGTAGGCGGGGTGGTCGGGGAGAAGAGGGTTCTGGCGGTCGACGTCGGTGAGGTTGGAGGTGTTCGTGTGCGAGAGGCGTTGACGAGTCTCGAAGGCGTCGAGGAAAAGGAATGCGCAGCGCTCGGGTGGCGATGCCGGATGGCGGCTGCGGGTTGACTGTGGCTGGTCGCGCCCAGGCGGCGGAGCCGCATATGTCACAGCCCCGCGCCCCTTGGAGCGCGTTGCAGTCGTCGTTGTGATGAGCGCTACCGGACGTGCCTCCTCCAACATGCCCGTGATGCGGTCCTCCGGCCACGTCGGATCCAGTGGCAGATAGGCCGCGCCCGCCTTCTGGATGGCCAGGAGCGCGATCATGATGTCCGGGGTCGGAGGCAGGGCGAAGGCGACGATCCCTTCCGGTCCCGCGCCCAACTCGACCAGGTGACGCGCCAGTCGGTTCACCGCGGCGTTCAACTCCGCGAACGTCAGACTCCGCCCCTCCCCCACCACCGCCACCGCGTCCGGCGTACGAGCCACCTGCGCCTCGAACACCTCCGGCATCGTGCGGTACGGCACCGGCAGCCGCTCCCCGACCCCGCCCGTCAGCAGAGCGGCCCGCTCCGGCGGCTCGAGGACGTCCAGCGCGGCCAAGGGGGTGTCGGGGTCGGCCGGCACGGCCTGCACCAGCCGCTCGAAGCGTCCGGCCAGCTTCTCCACGGCCGCACGGTCGTAGCAGTCGGGGCGGAACTCGAAGACGACTCCGAGTCGTTGCTCGGCGAGCACGGCCAGGGTCAGGGGGTAGTGGGTGGCGCCCGAGCCCTTTACGTCCACGATCCGCAGGCCGGCCGATGCCTCGGCCTCGGCCACCGCGGACTCGTCGATCGGGTAGTTCTCGAAGACGAGCAGGGTGTCGAAGAGGTCGCCCGCGCCGGAGAGGCGCTGGATCTCTGTGAGGCCCATGTGGTGATGGTCCATCAGGCGGGACTGCTCGTCCTGCACTCGGCGCAGGAAGGCGCCCGCACGCTCGCCCGGCGGTAAGGTCACCCGGACCGGCACCGTGTTGATGAACAGGCCGATCATGTACTCCACCCCGGCCAGTTCCGCGGGCCGCCCCGCCACGGTCGCCCCGAAGACCACGTCGTCCCGGCCCGTCAGCCGCGCCAGCAGCAGCGCCCACAGCCCCTGCACGACCGTGTTGACGGTGACGCCCCGGCTCCGGGCGAACTCCTGTACCCGGCCGGTCAGTTCCTCGGTCAGCCGCAGGGTGTGCAGCTCGGGCGGCACGGGGAGCAATCCGGCGGCTGTGGGCGCCAGTACCGTCGGCGTCGCCCCGGCCAGCGCCGTGCGCCAGGCGTCGGCGGAGGCTTCGCGGTCGCGGGAGGCGAGCCAGGCCAGGAAGTCTCGGTACGGCCGTACGGCGGGCAGCGGGGCCGTGGTGCCGGGGGCGAGCTGGGCGGCGTACAGCTGGAGCAGTTCGCGGAGCAGGAGGGGGATGGACCAGCCGTCCAGGAGGAGGTGGTGGTTGGTGAGGATCAGCAGCCAGCGTTCGGCGGCACGGCGTACGAGGGTCAGACGCAGCAGTGGCGGGTCGGTGAGGTCGAAGCGGGCGGTGGCGTCCTCGGCGACCAGCCGGGCCACCTCGCCCTCCCCCGTGACCGCAGCCTCGGCCCAGTTCACAGGCACCTGCTTGAGCACCACCTGCACCGGTTCGTCGAGGTCCTCGTGCAGGAAGGCGCTGCGCAGGTTGGCATGCCGGGCGAAGAGCTCCTCCGCGGCGGTGCGCAGCAGGGCGGGCCGCAGGGGGCCGTCGATCTCCACCAGGGACTGCATGGTGTAGACGTCCTGGGCGCCCTCGTCGAACAGGGCGTGGAACAGCAGGCCCTGCTGCAGCGGGGAGAGCGGCAGAACGTCCTCGACCAGGGAACCGTCGTCCCCGGGTGCCTTGCTCATCGAGTCCTCCACCTCGCCTTGACGTTGTCGAGCTGCGACTGGCTGAGGGACACCAGCGGAGCGCCGGTCGCTGTGAACTCCTCGGGCGCGGGGCCGGTTTCGTCGGGCAGGGCCCGGGCGAGGCCGGCCGGGGTGCGGTGGGTGAAGACGTCCCGCGGGGACAGGGCGAGTCCGGCCCTGCGGGACCGGTCGGCCAGTCGGACCGAGACGATGCTGTCGCCGCCGCGTTCGAAGAAGTCGTCGTGGACGCCGACCCGTTCCAGCCCGAGGACCTCGGCGAACAGCCCGCACAGCACCTTCTCCGGTTCGGTGCGCGGCGGTTCGAAGGTGCCGGTGTCGGTGAAGTCGGGGGCGGGCAGGGCGCGTCGGTCGAGCTTGCCGCTGGGAGTGAACGGCAGCTCCTTCAGGACCACCACCGCCGACGGGACGAGATGACCGGGGAGCCGTTCGGCGAGCGCACGGCGCAGGGCGAGGGGATTGAGGCGGGCACCCGGGGCTGCCACGGCGTACGCGACCAGGCGCCGCGACACCGTCCCGTCCTCCCGCGCCACGACCGCGGCCCGCCCCACCCCCGGCAGCGCACGGACCACCGCCTCGATCTCCCCCGGCTCGACGCGGAAGCCCCTGATCTTGACCTGGTCGTCGGCCCGGCCGAGGAACTCCACCGTGCCGTCGGACCGGAGCCTCGCCAGGTCGCCGGTGCGGTAGAGGCGGCTGCCGGGCGGGCCGAAGGGGTCGGCGACGAACCGTTCGGCGGTGCGGCCCGGTTGGTTGAGGTAGCCGCGGGCCAGTCCGGCCCCGGCCAGGTACAACTCGCCGACCGCGCCGACGGGGGACGGTCGCAGGAACGGGTCGAGGACGTGGACGCGCGTGTTCGCGATCGGCTGCCCGAGCGGTACCGGGCCCTCGCCGCCGTCGTGGACGTGGATCAGGCTGTCGCCGGCCGCCTCGGAACAGCCGTACAGGTTGACCAGGCGTGCCTGTGGCCAGCGCCGGGTGATCGTCTCGGCCAGTTCGCCGGGGAGGGGTTCGCCGCTGGAGATCCAGGTGCGCACGGAGGAGAAGGCGTCCGGCGGGGCGGATTCGACGAGGGTGGCGTAGAGGCTGGGGACGGCGGTGAGGAGGGTGGCCCGGTGGCGGTCGGCCAGCGCGGCGAGCGCGGTCGGGTCGGCGGTCGCCTCGTCGTCGGCGAGCGCCACCGCCTCGCCTGCGACGAGGGCACCGAGCAGTTCGGTGAGGCCGTCGATGAAGCTCAGTGGACTCTTGGAGGCGCGGACGCCGGGTTGCCCGGACCCCAGTTCGCGGCCCCAGTCGAGGCGGTTGGCCAGGCCCCGCTGGGTGCCGACCACGCCCTTGGGGCGGCCGGTGGAGCCGGAGGTGAAGGTGACGTACGCGGGGTGTTCGGCCGACAGCGGCGGTCGGTCCCGTACGGCGGCCTCCGCGTCCGGCGGGCAAACCAACTGCTGCTCAACGTCGAGTTGTTGGGCTGTCGGCGCATCGCAGATCACGAGGCGGGGCTCTGCGTCGGCGAGCATCAGCGCGATACGGTCCGGCGGGTATCCGGGGTCGATCGGCATGCAGGCGGCTCCGGCCTTCAGCACCGCGAGGAGGGCGGTGACCAGGGCGGGGCTGCGGGGCAGGGCCACGGCGACCACGGACTCGGGGGCGGCACCGCGGGCGTTCAAGGCGGCGGCCAACCGGTCGGCGCGGGCGTCGAGTTCGGCGAAGGACAGGGTGGTGTCGCCGTGCAGGACGGCGGGGGCGTCGGGGGTGCGGGTCGCCTGGTCCTCGAAGAGGGCGCGGACCGTGGGATGCGGGAGGGGGCGGGCGGTGTTAGGGGTGGGGTGCTCGTCGGTGGCGAGCAGGGCGACGGGGCGGGTGGGTTCGTCGATGAACTCGCCGATCAGGCGCTTGAGTTGGGCGGCGACAGCGGTCACCGCGGCATGGTCCAGGGCACGGGGCTGGTGGCTGAGGGTCAGGGTCAGCCGGGTGCCGGGCAGGGCGGTGACGGTCAGCGGGTAATGCGTGGCGTCGCGCACGGAGACCGCGGTCATGCGGGGGCCGTCGGGTCCGAGGGCGCCCGTGATGCCGTCGTCGTCGATGGGGTAGCTCTCGAAGACCAGCAGGGTGTCGAAGAGAACGGTGTGTCCGGTGGCCCGCTGGATGTCGGCGAGGCCCAGGTGCTGGTGCCCGAGGAGGGCGGACTGCTCGGACTGGAGCCGCGCGACCAGGTCTGCGAGGGGTTCCTCGGGCCGCAACCGCACTCGTACGGGCAGGGTGTTGATGAAGAGGCCGACCATTGTCTCGATGCCGGGAACGTCGGCGTCGCGGCCTGAGACGGTGGCGCCGAGGACGACGTCCGTGCGGCCGGTCAGCCTGCCGAGCAGGACGGACCACAAGCCCTGGAGTACTGCGCTGACGGTGACGCCGTGGGCGCGTGCGGCGGCGGTCAGTGCCGAGGTCTGTTCCTCGGTGAGCTCCACCACCAGCCGCTCGGGCTGCTCGACGGGCCGGTTGCGGGCCTCGGGCGCGATGAGTGACGGTTCGTCGAGCCCGTGCAGGGCGGCCTTCCACGCCTGCTTTGCGGCCTCGCGGTCCTGGCGGGAGAGCCAGGCCAGGTAGTCGCGGTAGGGCCGTACGGCAGGCAGGGCCGCGCGGTCGCCGCCCGCGGTGTAGAGCTGGAACAGCTCGCGCACCAGGACGGGGGCGGACCAGCCGTCCCAGAGCAGGTGGTGCGAGGAGATCAGCAGCCGGTGGTGCCGCTCCCCGAAGGTCACGAGGCGGAACCTCACGAGCGGCGGGCGGGCCAGGTCGAACCGCTCGTCGCGGTCCTCCTCCAGCAGCCGGTCGAAGGCCTGCTCGCGCTCGTGCGGCGCCATCGGGCTGAGGTCCGTGACCTGCCAGGGGATTCGGACCGCGCTTCTCACCACCTGGACCGGGCGCCCCGACCGCGAGGTCCGGAAAGCGGCCCGCAGGTTGGCGTGCCGGGTGAGCAGCGCCGTGACGGCCAGACTCATCCGCAGGTCGTCCACCGGACCGTCGAGCCGGATGACCAACTGGCCGGTGTAGATGTCCCGTGCGCCCTCGTCGTACAGCGCATGGAAGACCATCCCCTCCTGCATCGGCGACAGGGGGAGGACGTCCTCCACGGCCGGGCGGCCCGCCATCAGCCCTCGGCCCCGCGCATGGCCTCGGCCAGGCTGCGCGGGCGCATGTCCGTCCAGTGCCGCTCGACGTACTCCAGGCAGGCGGCCCGGCCGTCGGGGCCGTGCACGGAGGACCAGCCGTCGGGTACGGGCGCGAAGTCCGGCCACAGGGAGTACTGGCCCTCGTCGTTGACCAGGACGCGGAAGACGCCGTTGTCGTCGTCGAAGGGGTTGGCCATGGCTCAGTTCCTCTCGTGCTCGCCGGCCTGGCGTGGCGCGGCGTGGGTGAAGGCTCCGGAGAACTGGTCGGGCTCGTCGGGCACCGGTTCGGCGGGGTCGGCGCCGAGCGCGACGATGCGGTTGGCCTTGTCGACATGGACGACGCGCGGCCGATGGGTGGCGCGTTCCGACTCCGCGAGCGCGGCGAAGGACATGATGATCACCAGGTGTCCGGGATGGACGAGATGGGCGGCGGCGCCGTTGATCCCGATGACGCCGCTGCCGCGTTCGCCGGTGATGGCGTAGGTGGTCAGGCGGGCGCCGTTGTCGATGTCGACGACCTGGACCGCTTCGCCCTCGACGATGTCGGCGGCCTCCATGAGGTCCTGATCGATCGTCAGGGATCCCACGTAGTGCAGATCTGCCTGGGTGACGGTGGCTCGGTGGATCTTGCCGTTCAGCAAGGTGCGGTGCACCATGACCCCCTGAGGAGACTACTTAGGCGAGGCTAACCTAACTCACCAGCGGAGGGGTGCGGAAGAACGTGGCCGGATTCCGTTGATCCGCGCGCTCGGCATGGTTCTCCGCCCTGTCGTGCGAAGCCGTGTCAGTCGGCGGCCGGGGAGGCTTCGGCGGGCACCGCCCGGTCGTCCCCGCCGGATTCCGGGGGCCGGCTGAGCGTGGCCTTCCGCAGCCCCGGCATGGCCAGGGCCACGGCTCCCACACCCGCCAGGCAAACCAGTCCGCCCAGCACCACGGCCCCGCTCGACGACCCGAGCGCCCTGGCCACCAGGCCCGCCTCGACGTTGCCGACGGAGGGTCCCGCGGTGGCCTGGGCGAGCCACAGGCTGCCGACCCGGCCTTGGAGGCGGTCGGGTGTGTAGTGCTGGAGCAGGGCCCGGCGCAGGATCTCCGAGGCCGTGTCGCCGAGGCCGGCGAGGGCGAGGAAGGCCAGCGCGAGCCAGATGTTGGGGCTGAGGCCGAAGCAGGTCATCGCCACGCCCCACACCGCGACCGCGCCGATCAGCGCCCGTCCGGTGTGATGCACCCGGCCCGTCCAGCCGCTCGTCAGCGCGCCGAAGAAGGAGCCGACCGCGGGGGCGGTGTAGAGCAGTCCGACGGTGGACGGGCCGCCGCCGAAGTGCTCGGTGCCGAGTTCGGGGAAGAGCGCGTACGGCATCGCGAAGACCACCGCGCACACGTCGATGAGCAGCAGTCCGGCCACGACCTGGTTGCCGCGCAGGAAGCGCAGCCCCTCCCCCATCGCCTTCAGCGGATGCTGATCCTGCGCCTCGGCACGTCCTTCGGGGGCGAGCTTCGGCAGCGGGGCGAGGAGGGCGAGTCCTACGACGTATATGGCCGCGTCGATCGCGAAGCACACGGCGACGCCGGGCCCGGCCGCGATCACGCCGGCGAGCGACGGCCCGACCATGCCGCCCAGTTGGGCGGTCAGCGTGGTCAGGGCGCCCGCCGCGGCCAGCTGCCCGGGCGCGACCAGGGCCGGCGTGGCGGCCATCAGGGCGGGGCCGCCCAGGCCGCTGGTGCCGCCTGCCAGGACCGCCGCCACGAAGACGAACCACACCTGCGGGTCGGGCAGCGCCGCGTTCACCGCGAGCCCCGCGATCACCACCGCGGTCACGGCCCGGGTGACGAGCATGACCTTGCGCCGGTCGACCCGGTCGGCGAGCAGGCCGCCCGTGACCAGGCCGACCAGCAGCGAAAGGCCCAACACCAGGCTCATCAGGCCCACTTGGACCGATGAGCCGGTGAGGTGGTAGACCTGCAGGCTGGCCGCCACCGAGGTGAGATGGGTGCCGACCATGGAGATCGCCTGGGTGGCGAAGATCAGTCTGAAGTCCCTGCCGGTGCGCAACGGCGCTACGTCGACCACCACTTCTCCCAGTCGCACGCGCGCGCCCCTAACCCTGTGCGGGGACGACGTAGGGGGCGACGCTGCGGAGCTTCTCGCAGGTCTCCTCCAGCTCCCGCTCCGGGGTCGACCCGGCGAGGATGCCGGCGCCGGCCCGCAGCCAGGTGCGGCCGTCCTCCTCGAAGATGCTGCGCAGCACCAGGGCCGCGTCGAGGGCTCCGTCGCTGCCGGCCCGCAGCACGGCCCCGCTGTAGATGCCGCGCGGTTCCTTCTCGAGTCGGGCGATGCAGTCGTAGGCCGGGGCCTTGGGGATGCCGGATGCGGTCACGGCGGGGAACACCGCGCGCAGGACGTCCCAGGCCGTGGCGGAGTCGGCCAGCAGACCGTGGACGCTGGAGCCGAGGTGCTGCACGCTGCCGCGTCGGCGAACGCTCAGCAGGTCGCGCACCGAGACCGTGCCCGGCCGGCAGACGGTGGCCATCTCCTCCTCGGCCAGCTTGACCGACAGCACGTGTTCGGAGATCTCCTTGGGGTCGGCGAGGAGTTCGGCGCGCAGGCGCTCGTCCTCCTGCTCGCCCAAGCCGTGGGCGCGGGTGCCGGCGAGCGGCTGGGTGACGACCTCACCGTCCGCGCTCACCTCGGCGACGGTCTCGGGACTGAATCCGGCGACCCGGCGCCCGCCGAGGTTCAACAGGAAGGAACGGGCTGGGGTGTTGTGCGAGCGGCCGTGGACGTAGGTGCCGACGAAGTCGACCGGGAAGGGCACGTCGATGGACCGGGAGAGGATGACCTTCTGCAGGTCCGACGTCCGTATCTCCTCGATGGCCTGGGCCACCATGTCGGGGTAGCGGCCATCGCCGTCGGAGACGTCGAGGGGGCGGGGTACGGCCGGGCGGTGCGCGTCGGCGCGATCGAGTAACCCGAGCAGCGCGTCCAGCGTCTCCTGGTCCGCGCTGCGGATCAGGGCGCCTTTCTGGCTGAGCCTCACTTCGCTGTGCGGGACGAGCAGATGGAGCAGGTCGTCGTCGCCCGCCCGGTCGGGGCGGCCGGCGTGGAGATGGGAGAACTCGAACGCCATCCAGCCGTAGGCGTGCCAGTCCGCCACGGCCAACCGGTCGAGTTCCTGCTGGACTTGGCGCAGCGGATGCGGTCCCAGTGGGGCTGCGGTCTCCTCGGCGAGCCAGCGGCGGCGGATCTCGGAGCGGTCGACCAGGATCTCGCCGAGCGCGCCTCCGGCGAACCAGACGTCGCCGTTCCGTTCATAGATCACGTAGGGGTCGAACAAGCCCGACTCCGCCAGTTGCGCCGCCAACTGGACGGGGTCTCCCGGCAGTTCCGTCTCCGCGCTCCGGTAACGCAGCAAGGACCTACCTCCCTGGAGTTAGGTTAACCTAACCTAATCAGTATCGACCCTAGCCTCCACGGCGCGGCGACGTCCAGATCGCCCCTTCGGGCTTGACCCCGTTGAATGATTAGGCAAGCCTTTCCTAAACAGCAGGCGGGAGTCGATCATGCTCGACGGTTGGGTGCCCTGGCCGAAACCGCTGGCCGAGAAGTACCGCGCAGAGGGCTACTGGCAAGGGCGGCCGCTGGACCGGCTGCTGCGGGAGAGCGCCGAGCGGACCCCCCGCCGGACCGCCCTCGTCGACGCCGAGGGAAACCGGTGGACGTACGCCGAACTCGATCTGCGCGCCGACCGCACGGCCGCGGGACTGCGACGGATGGGCATCGGGGGCGGCGACCGCGTGGTGGTCCAACTGCCCAACACCGACGCCTTCGTGGTGCTCTTCTTCGCGCTGCTGAGGGCGGGTGCGATACCGGTCCTCACCCTGCCCGCGCATCGCGAGAGCGAGATCGTCCATGTCGCCGAGGTGTCCGGAGCGACGGCGTACGCGATCCCGGACCTCCACGACGGCTTCGACCACCGCGTCCTCGCCCGGTCCCTGCGCAAGGCGGTGCCCGGCGTGGAGCATGTGCTCGTGGCGGGCGACGCCGCGGAGTTCACCGCGCTCGCCGAGGTCGACGCCGACCCGGTCCCGCTGCCCGTGCCCGACCCGGGCGATGTGGCGGTCCTGCTGCTGTCCGGCGGTACGACCGGCAAGCCGAAGCTCATCCCGCGCACTCACGACGACTACACGTACAACGTCCGCGCGAGCGCCGAGGTCTGCGGATTCGACCGCGACACCGTGTACCTGGTGGTGCTGCCGACCGCGCACAACTTCGCGCTGGCCTGCCCCGGTCTGCTGGGCACGCTGATGGCGGGCGGAACCGTCGTGCTCTCCCCCACGCCGAGCCCGGAGGACGCCTTCACGCTGATCGAGCGGGAGAAGGTCACCGCCACCGCCGTGGTCCCGCCGATCGCACTGTTGTGGCTGGACGCGGTGGAGTGGGAGGAGGCCGACCTCTCCTCGCTGAGCCTGCTCCAGGTGGGCGGCTCCAAGCTGGGTGCCGAACCCGCCGCCAGAGTCGAACCGGCGCTCGGCTGCACGCTCCAGCAGGTGTTCGGCATGGCCGAGGGCCTGCTCAACTACACCCGGCTCGACGATCCGCCCGAGCTGGTGACCGGCACCCAGGGCCGCCCGCTGTCCCCCGCCGACGAACTCCGCGTGGTCGACGAGGACGACCGTGACGTACCCCCGGGCGAGCACGGCGAGTTGCTCACCCGCGGCCCCTACACCCTGCGCGGCTACTACCGCGCCGCCGAGCACAACACCCGCGCCTTCACCACCGACGGCTACTACCGCACCGGGGACCTCGTCCGCATCCTGCCCTCCGGGCATCTCGTCGTCGAAGGCCGGGCCAAGGACCAGATCAACCGGGGCGGCGACAAGATCTCCGCCGAGGAACTGGAGAACCACATCCTCGCCCACCCCGGCGTGCACGACGCGGCCGTGGTCGGCATGCCCGACGAGACGATGGGCGAGCGCACCTGCGCGTACCTCGTCGCGCACGGACAGGCGCCGGGGCAAAGGGAGTTGGCCGCTTTTCTCACCGATCGGGGGGTGGCCGCGTATAAGCTCCCGGACCGGGTGGAGGTCGTCGAGGCCTTTCCCCGGACCTCGGTAGGCAAGATCGACAAGAAGGCGCTCGGCCGGCTGATCGCCGACCGCCTGCGCGCGGAGGGCATGGGTGGCGACTGAGGCCGGCACGGCCCTTCCCGCAAAGACGGACAAGCAGCCCCCCAGGCGGCGGAACTCCACCCGCGCCCTGGCCGTAGTCGGCGCCCTGCTCCTGCTGCTCACCGCCGCCGTGCTGAGTCTCGCGGTCGGCTCGCGCGCCCTGTCGCCGGGCGTCGTCCTGGACGCGCTGTTCCACGACGACGGGTCGACCGCGGCCTCCGTCATCTGGGACGTCCGCGTACCGCGCACCATGGCGGGCATCGCGGCCGGCGCCGCGCTCGGTGTCGCGGGCGCGCTCATCCAGGCGCTCACCCGCAACCCGCTGGCCGATCCGGGGCTGCTCGGCATCAACGCGGGCGCCGCCACCGGCGTGGTGCTGTCCATCACGGCCCTCGGCATCACGAGCCTGTGGGCGTCGGTGTGGTTCGCCATGCTGGGCGCGGTGGTGGCCGGGCTGCTGGTGTACTCGCTGGCCTCGGGCGGCCGCGGCGGGGCCACTCCGGAGCGGCTCGCGCTCGGCGGTGCGGTGATCGCCGCCGTGTTCACCGGCATCAGCCAGACGCTGATGCTCCTCGATGCGCAGGCCCTGGACCAACTGCGGTTCTGGAGCGTGGGTTCGCTCGCCCGGGCCGACCGCGAGACGCTGACGACGATCACACCGTTCGTCGTGGTGGGCCTGGTGCTCGCGCTGGCGCTGGTCCGGCCGCTGAACGCGCTCGCCCTGGGCGACGACGGCGCCCGGGCGCTGGGCGCCCATGTGGACCGGACGCGCTTCCTCGGCCTCACGGCCATGACGCTGCTGTGCGGCGCGGCGACCTCGGCCGTCGGGCCGCTGGTCTTCGTCGGTCTCGCCGTCCCGCACATCGCCCGCATGATCGTCGGGGCCGACCAGCGCTGGACACTTCCGCTTTCCCTGCTCCTCGCGCCGGCCCTGCTGCTGTTCGCGGACGTCCTCGGGAGGGTCGCCGTACGGCCCGACGAACTCGACGCGGGCGTGGTCACCGCGGTGGTCGGCGCACCGGTGTTCATCGCCCTGGTCCGCTACCGCAGGACGGTGACCGCATGACGACCCGGGCACCGGCCGGGGATGCCGGCCTGCGCCCCCGTGCGCATGTCGTACGGAGCCCCTCGCACCGCTTCTCTCTGCGGGTGGACGTGCGCGCGGTGACGGTCTGCGTGCTGGTCCTCGCCGCCACCGCGGGAGTCGGCGTCCTCGCGCTCGGCACCGGGGAGTACACCATCTCCCCGGCGGACGTGGTCCGCACACTGCTGGGCAACGGCAGCCCGCGCACCGACTTCGTGATCAACGGCCTCCGGCTGCCCCGCCTGCTGACCGGCATCCTGGTCGGCGCGGCGCTCGGCCTGAGCGGTGCGCTCTTCCAGAGCCTGACGCGCAATCCGCTGGGCAGCCCGGACATCGTGGGCTTCACCTACGGCTCGGCCACCGGGGGCCTGCTGGTCGTCCTGCTCGTCGGCGGCACCGGCGGGCAGATCGCGGTCGGCGCGGTGGGCGGTGGGCTGGCGACCGCGGTCCTCGTGTATCTGCTGGCGTGGCGGCAGGGCATCCACGGCTACCGGTTGGTGCTCGTCGGGATCGGGGTGAGCGCCCTCCTCCAGGGTGTGAACGCCTATCTCCTGGCCAAGGCCCGGTTCACCCAGGCCGCACAGGCGATGGTGTGGCTCAACGGCAGCCTCAACGGCCGGAGTTGGGCGGACGTCCGCCCGGCCGCCCTCGGCCTGCTCGTCGTGCTGCCCCTGGTGGCGCTCACCGCCAGCAGGCTGAAGATCCTGGAGATGGGCGACGACGTGGCGGGCGGCCTCGGGGTGCCCGTCCAGCGCACCCGGCTCGTTCTGCTGGTGCTGGCCACGGCGGCCTGTGCGGTCGCCACCGCCGCGGCCGGCCCCATCCCGTTCGTGGCCCTCATCGCCCCGCAGCTGGCCCGACGGCTCACCCGGGCCCCCGGCCCCAACCTCCTGGCGGCCACCTGCACCGGGGCCTTCCTCGTGGTGACGGCGGACTTCGCGTCCCAGCGCATCCATGAGACGGCCCAGTTGCCGGTGGGTGTGGTGACCGCGGTCGTCGGCGGAGTGTACCTGGGGCTCCTGCTGCGCCGGCAGCGACGGACGGGACGGATCTGAGGGGCCGGCTGTCACGTCAGTGACCGTGCCCGGGCGCTTCCTCGTGGTCCTGTGCGGATTCCTGCGCGGTCCCCTCTGCCGACTCCTGGCCGGTGGTCGGCGTTCCGGTCCGGACCGTGAACGCCGCGGTGTGCACCGTTCCTTCGTGCTTGAAGTCGAGGAACAGACGGTACGTGCCACTGCTCGGCGCCGTGGCCGTGAACGAGATCTCCGGACCGGGCTTCGTCGTGCCGTCGCCGGGTTCGCCGTTCGGGTGGACGTGGAGGTAGGCGAGGTCGCCGGAGCGCAGGGCGACCAGATGGCCGTAGGCACCGAGGTAGGGCTGGAGGTTCGTGACCGGGCGGCCGCCCCGCGAGACGTTCAGCTTCAGCTCACTCGCCTTGCCCGGGCGCAGTCCACCGTCGATGCGGACCTCGTAGCCGTCGATCTTCACGGTGGAGTTCGGCGCGGGCAGCTTCTGCGGCTGGTAGGAGCCCGCGGCCGCGAGGTCGGCGCCGAGGGTGAGGTTCTCGGCGCCCTTCTTCGCCGGGGTGAAGTCGGCGAAGACGCGGTAGCCGCCCGCGCGGGGCAGTTCGACCGGGATGCTCCAGGTGCCGTCGGCGGCGCGGGTGGGGTGCAGATGGCGGTAGGTGACCAGATCGCGTGAGGCCACGATGAGGTGGAGTTCCTTCTCGTGCTCGCGCTGGTACGCGGTGACGGCTCGGCCGCCGCTGTCGCGGATGACGAAGCGCAGGTCGGAGCGGGTCCCGGCGGTGACGCTCGGGGTCCTCAGGTCGAGGGTGTAGCCGCCCTCGGAGATCTGCAGCCCGCCGGCCGGCTCGGCCTCGTGCCCGCCGTGGCCGCCCCCTCCCTCCGGTGACGACGATGCCTCGCTGTGGCTGTCGTGGCGAGCCGGCACGGGCTCCTCGACGACGGGGTCGAGGCCCTTGCCCACGCCGTAGGCGGTGCCGAAGGTCGCGGCCAGTGCGGCGGCGAACGCGGTGATCTTGAGTCCGGCATGCATGGCGGTCTCCTGTGGGTCAGGTCCTTCGGAAGGAAGGGATATGAGCTCTCAATGCGGCTCACAATACCCCTGGGGGTATCAAGTCAAGTCCGATCCAGCCTTGCCTTCCCTACCCCGGGGGGGTATACAGGACTCCGGCAAGCATACCCCCGCCCCGTATGAGGTGACTACGGGGGTCGACCAGCAACCGCACACCCGGGAGGACCCATGTCCACGACCACCTACGCCGTCTCCGGTATGAGCTGCGGCCACTGCAAGGCCACGCTCACCAAGGTCATCGGCGAGCTGGACGGCGTCACCGAGGTGGGCGTCGATCTCGCGGCCGGCCAGGTCACCGTCACCAGCACCGCCGAGCCCGACGACGCCCGGATCGCCGAGGTCGTCGACGAGGCCGGCTACGAGCTGACCGGCCGCGCCGCCTGACCCGCCCCCGAACCGTCCGGGGCCCGGCCGCACCGGGCTCCGGACCCCATCCCGCACGAGGAGCAGCGATGACCACCACCGCGTCCCACCCCACCACCGAGGTAGAACTCGCCATCGGCGGCATGACCTGCGCCTCGTGCGCGGCGCGCATCGAGAAGAAGCTGAACCGCATGGACGGCGTGACGGCCACCGTCAACTACGCCACCGAGAAGGCGAAGGTCAGCTACGGCGGTGACGTCTCCGTCCAGGACCTGATCGCCACCGTCGAGGCGACCGGGTACACCGCGCAGGAACCGGCGCCACCCGTGCAGGACGCCCCCGAGCAGAGTCATGAGGGCGATGAACTACGGCCGCTGCGGCAGCGGTTGGTCACTGCCGTGACGCTGGCCCTGCCCGTCATCGCGATGGCCATGATCCCCGCCCTGCAGTTCGAGTACTGGCAGTGGCTGTCCCTGACCCTGGCGGCGCCCGTCGTGACGTATGCGGCATGGCCCTTCCACAAGGCGGCGTTCACCAATCTGCGGCACGGCGCCGCCACGATGGACACGCTGATATCGGTCGGTACGTCGGCCGCGTTCCTGTGGTCGCTGTGGGCGCTGTTCCTCGGCAGCGCGGGCGAGCCGGGCATGACGCACCCCTTCGAGCTGACCATCTCCCGCAGTGACGGCTCCGGGAACATCTATCTGGAGGCGGCCGCCGGAGTCACCGCCTTCATCCTGGCCGGGCGCTACTTCGAGGCACGCTCCAAGCGCAAGGCGGGCGCGGCGCTCAAGGCGCTGCTGGAGCTGGGTGCCAAGGACGTCACCGTCCTGCGCGCCGACGGCACCGAACGGACCGTCCCCGTCTCGGAGTTGCGGGTCGGCGACCGCTTCCTCGTGCGTCCCGGCGAGAAGATCGCCACCGACGGGACGGTCGTCGAGGGTTCGTCGGCGGTGGACGCCTCGATGCTCACCGGCGAGTCGGTGCCGGTCGAGGTCGCCGAGGGCGACCCGGTCACCGGAGCCACGCTCAACGCGGGCGGCCGCCTCGTCGTCGAGGCCACGCGGGTGGGCGCCGACACCCAGCTCGCCCGGATGGCCCGGCTGGTGGAGGACGCGCAGAACGGCAAGGCCGCGGCGCAGCGGCTCGCGGACCGGATCTCCGCCGTCTTCGTGCCGGTCGTCATCGCCCTCGCGCTCGGCACCCTCGGCTTCTGGCTCGGCAACGGCGCCGGACCGGCCGCCGCCTTCACCGCCGCGGTCGCCGTACTGATCATCGCCTGCCCGTGCGCCCTGGGCCTGGCCACGCCGACCGCGCTGATGGTGGGCACCGGCCGGGGCGCCCAGCTCGGCATCCTGATCAAGGGCCCGGAGGTGTTGGAGTCCACGCGCAAGGTCGACACGATCGTCCTCGACAAGACGGGCACGGTGACCACCGGCCGGATGACCCTGCTGGCCGTGCACACCGCCGCGGGCGCCGACGAGGCCGAAGTCCTGCGCCTCGCGGGGGCGTTGGAGCACTCCTCCGAGCACCCGATCGCCCGTGCGGTGGCCGACGCGGCACTGGCGAAGCTGGGTTCGCTGCCGGCGCCGGAGGACTTCGCGAACGTGCCCGGTCTCGGCGTGCAGGGCATCGTCGAGGGTCACGCCGTCCTGGTGGGCCGGGAGCGACTGCTGGAAGAGTGGGCGATGGAACTGCCGGAGGACCTGCGGCGCGCCAAGTCCGAGGCCGAGGCATCCGGCCGTACGGCCATCGCGGTCGCCTGGGACGGCGAGGCGCGGGCGGTCCTGGAGGTCGCCGACGCGGTGAAGGAGACCAGCCCGGAGGCGATCCGCCGGCTGCGTGCCCTCGGCCTCACCCCGATCCTGCTGACCGGCGACAACAAGGCCGTCGCCGACGCCGTCGCCCGTGAGGTCGGTATCGCGCCCGAGGACGTCATCGCCGAGGTGCTGCCGCAGGACAAGGCCGATGTCGTCAAGCGGCTGCAGGGCGAGGGCCGTTCGGTCGCTATGGTCGGCGACGGCGTCAACGACGCGGCGGCCCTGGCCCAGGCCGACCTGGGTCTGGCGATGGGCACCGGCACGGACGCCGCGATCGAGGCCGGCGACCTCACCCTGGTGCGCGGTGACCTGCGCGTCGCCGCCGACGCGATCCGGCTCGCCCGCAGGACGCTCGACACCATCCGGTCGAACCTGTTCTGGGCCTTCGCCTACAACGTCGCCGCCCTGCCGCTCGCCGCGGCCGGACTGCTCAACCCGATGATCGCCGGAGCGGCGATGGCCTTCTCCTCGGTCTTCGTCGTCGGCAACTCGCTGCGCCTGCGGTCGTTCCGGGCGGCGAACTGAGTCCTCAGGGAGCAAGGGGGCGCCGCATCGGCGGCGCCCCCCTCTCACAGGCTGTGGTGTCTCAGCCGAAGGCCTTCACGGCCTGGTAATACGTCCAGGCCGTGCTGTTGCACGCGCTTTTCGTCGCACCACTGTAGTTCGCGCACACACGCTTGAGGTCCTCGTAGAAGGCGCTGTCGAGGCGGGACTTGTTGGCGCTGAACGTGCCCAGCGCCTTGTAGTTGCGGTAGCCGAAGTCGTGCCGGGCACAGGACGTGGAGAAGGGGAAGCCGAAGGGGTTGTCGGGCGAGGAGGAGCAGTAGTCCGTGGACCAGTCGAACCCGTACGCGGACCAGGCGGACTGATTGTTGCGGGCGGCGAGCCAGGCGTTGTAGCTGGACACGCTGGTCTGGGTCCAACCGGCCAGTACCTGGGGCTTGTCGGCGGGGGCGGCGTCGGCAGCCGAGGCGGTGGCGAGGACGGTGGCGAGGGAGAGGGCTGAGGCGGCGAGACCGGTGGCGAGTGTGCGGCGCATTCCACACCTCCATGAGGCTGCGGCCCGCCCGTCGGACCGCAGGTTCATGCCAAGATGATTGACACCGCAAATGTCGCCTCACACCGCGTGCACGCAAATGACCGCTTAATTCTGGGATATGGCAGCCCGTCGGAGATGAACGGCGGTCAGCGCCAACGCCAACGGCCCGGGAGCGAGGAAGGCCAGGGGCACCAGCATCCAGCCGCACAGCGCGGCCGTCGCCGCGGCGAGCAGCACCAACGCGCTACCGCCGACATCCCGCACGGCGTCCCGCGTGGCCTCGCGCAGGGCGGCCGTCCAGTCGCTGAGCGCCTCGGGGCGTGCGCAGGCTCTGAGGCCCACCACCAGGGCGGCCGTACCGATTCCGGCAGCCACGGCCGCGAACAGCGGCGCCCCGGGCAGCCCGGCCCGAGCCAGCGCCAGATCGGCGGCGAACAGCACCGCGCCGGCCAGGGCGGCCACGCCCGCCGCCAGGTCCCCGGCCCGCAGCCGCCCTCGCAGCAGCACGAAGTACCGCCCGGCGGTGGCGGGTTGCCCCTCCCCCGCGCCCCGCAGCACCGCGCACGCGGTCGAGAGGGCGGCCGGAATCGTCACCAGGGGCAGGGACACCAGGGCCGTGGCGAGACCGATGCTCAGCACGTCGGCGAACAGGGTCGTCCGCGGCCCGAAGACCTCGCCCGGCTCACGCGAAGACACGTCACGCATCCCGCTCACCCCTTGAGCCCGGAGCTCGCCATGCCCTCCACCAGGAACCGCTGGAAGGCGAGGAAGAACAGCACGATCGGCAGCAGCGCGATCACGGACATCGCGAACATCGGGCCGAACGCCGAGGTGCTGGAGGCGTCCACGAACGACCGCAGGGCGAGGGTGAGCGTGAACTTGTCGGGGTCGAAGAGGTAGATGAGCTGGGTGAAGAAGTCGTTCCACGTCCAGATGAAGGTGAAGATCGCCGTCGTGATCAGCGCGGGGCGGGTGAGCGGCAGCACGACCTTGAAGAAGCTGCGGAAGGGGCCGCAGCCGTCGATGCGGGCCGCCTCCTCCAGCTCGCGCGGCAGTCCGCGCATGAACTGCACGATGAGGAAGACGAAGAAGGCTTCCGTGGCGAGGAACTTCGGCAGGATCAGCGGCCAGTAGGTGTTCACGAGGCCGAGCTGGTTGAAGATGATGTACTGCGGGATGAGCACCGCGTGGTGCGGCAGCATGATCGTCGCGATCATGAAGGCGAACAGCGGTCCGCGGAAGCGGAACCTGAGGCGCGCGAAGGCGTAGGCGGCGAGCGAGCAGCTGATCACGTTGCCGAGGACCGCGCCGCCCGCGATGAGCAGCGAGTTGCCGAGCAGCCTCCAGATCGAGACGTCGTTCACGCCGTCGAGCGCGGTCTTGTAGTTCGACCACTCCAGGTGGCTGGGCAGCAGGTTCAGGCTCGCGATGACCTCGTCGGCGGGCTTGAGCGAGGTGGCCAGCAGCCACGCCAGCGGGTACAGCATGACCAGCAGCGCGGCCAGACAGCCGACGTGCAGGGCGATCCGGCCCCAACGGACGGGCTGGTGAGGAACGGCAGTCGATGTCATCGGTCCCCCTCGGAGGCGTAGAAGACCCAGGAGCGCGAGGTGCGGAACAGCACCGCGGTGACGGCGCCGATGACGATCAGCAGCACCCAGGCCATGGCGGAGGCGTAGCCCATGTGGGAGGCGACGAAGCCGCGGTCGTAGAGGTAGAGGGTGTAGACGAGGGTCGAGTCGGCTGGGCCGCCCTTGCCGGCGCTCAGCACGAAGGCGGGCGTGAAGACCTGGAAGGCCTGGATGGTCTGGAGGACGAGGTTGAAGAAGAGGACCGGGGACAGCATGGGCACGGTCACGGACAAGAACTGTCGCCACTTCCCGGCCCCGTCCACGGCCGCCGCCTCGTAGAGCTCGCCGGGGATCTGCTGGAGGCCCGCGAGGAAGATGACCATCGGCGCCCCGAACTGCCACACCGTCAGCAGCGCCACCGCGAGCAGCGCCCAGCCGGGCTTGTTGACCCAGCCGCCGGTGCCGAGCAGGTTGTCCACGGTGCCGCCGTCGTTGAAGAGCGCGCGCCAGACGAGGGCGATGGACATCGACGCGCCGAGCAGCGAGGGGGCGTAGAACGCCGACCGGTAGAAGCCCTTGCCGTGTTTCATGCCCTTCAGGGCGAGGGCGACGACGAGGGCGAGCGCGAGTTGCAGGGGTACGGCGATGACGACGTACGTCACGGTGGTCAGCACCGAGCGCCAGTAGCGCGGGTCCTCGGTGAACATCTGGACGTAGTTGCGCAGGCCCACCCAGCGCGGCGGGTTGAACAGGTCGTAGTCGGTGAAGGACAGGTATAGCGACACGGCCATCGGCAGCAGGGTCAGGACGGTTGCGCCGAGCACCCACGGGGAGATGAACACCCAGGCGGGGCCCTGGCGTTCGCGCTCGGGGCGGCGCTTCGGGGTGGCGGTGGTGGCGGGCTTCGCCTTGGTGGGGATCGTGGTGGTGGTCATGACCTCAGCTCCGCCTTCGCCTCGGTGACGTAGTTCTCGGCCGCCTCGCGGGGCGACATGCGCTCGTACGACACCTGGTCGTAGTCGCGCTGGAAGGTGGTCTGCAGGGCGCTGTCGCCCGAGGGCGGGGCCTGCGGCGGGTCCTTGAGGGTGCCTTCCAGGGAGGCCTGGTAGGCGGAGATCGTCTTGTCGAAGTCCTTGAGCTGCGGCGCGATCCGCTCGCGCAGGGCCTCGTTGACGGGGATGCCGCGGGTGGCGCCGAGGATCTTCGCGGCCTGCGCGTCGTTGATGAGGAAGTCGACTAGCTGGGCGGCCTCCTTCGGGTGAGCGGTGTCGGCGCCGACGCCGAGGAACATCGACGGCTTGAAGTACTGGCCGGGAGTGCCGTCCTCGCCGGTCGGCATCGGAGCGAGCGCGATGCCGCTCGGTATCAGGGCGAGGAAACCGCTGGCGGGCGCGTCCCAGTTGGCGTCGGTCAGGGCCTTGCCGCGCCCGAGCGGCGTGTTCTCGACGGAGCCGTCGAGCTGCGTGGTCTGCTCGGCGGGCGAGACGGCGCCCTCGCGCCGGAGCTTGTCGGTGAAGGTCCACCAGCGAGTCAGGTCGTCGGCCGTGAAGCCGAGCCGGCCGTCCTCGGTGTAGAGGGACTTGCCCCGGCCGCGCAGCCAGACCTCGAAGGCGTCCTCGCTCTGGCCGGGGTCGGTGGCGCCGGGCTGGCCGGTCTTCCTCGCCAACGCCCGCATGGTGTCGGCCCATTCACTCCAGGTCCAGCTCTTGCCCGGGAGCGGCACACCGGACGCCTTCCACGCCTTGACGTCGTAGGCGACGGTCTCGGTGCCGCGGCCCTGCGGAATCGCGTACTGCGTGCCGTCCAGCCGGCCGGTGGCGAGCAGCCCCGGGTCGATCTCACCGGTGTGCAGTACCGCCTTCTGCCGCGCCAGGTCGAGCAGGACGCCGCCGGAGGCGTACTGGTCGATCTGCCGGTAGTCGAGCTGCATCACGTCGGGGGCGTCGCCGCCCGCGGCCTGGGTGGCGAGCTTCTGCTTGTAGGCCTCGTAGGCCGAGAACGACGTCTGCACCTGGATGTCCGGGTGCTGTTTCTCGAACAGGGCGACGGCCTGCTCGGTGCGTTCCGCGCGGTCGGGGTTGCCCCACCATGTGTAGCGCAGCACGACCTTGCCGCCGCCGACCGACTCCCCGGATCCTCCGCAGCCGGCCAGCACCGCGCAGAGCACGAGTGCGGCGGCCGACGCGCAGAACCCCTTTGTCCTGTGTCCGGGCATGCCGAGGTCACCTCTCTTCTCCTCGGTCCTTCTGTTGGCCCCCCTCCGGCCCCCTCTGAACACCCCCGCGGGACAACGCTGTTGTTCGCCCCGGTGGGAAACGCCGCTACTCGCCGCCGTACGGCAGCGTCGTGCCGGGCAAGTTGTACTCGTCCCGGCGACCGCACATCCCGAAGCCGCCGAGCCTGGTGGGCGCGGCCTCGTACGCGGTCGCCTCGGCGAGGTACGCCGGTTCGCCCGCCTCCAGCGCGTCGAGCTGGGCGCCCGTCCGTTCGGCCGTGGCCAGCGCGCCCGCCCGCCACAGCTCCCGCCAGTTCGGCACCTTGGCGCGCACGAGCCGGGCGGCGGCGCGCTGGAACTCCAGGTACGGGCCGTTGTCCCCGGCGACGAGCGCCTCGCGCAGGACGAGGTAGCCCTCGACGGCCAGGTCCCTGCGGCGCCGCGCGGCGTCGGCGGTCTCCGGGCCGGTGCCGGGCGGGAGTGCAGAGGCGGCCGCGTACTTCTCGGGGTCGGCGAGCACGTCAGGCGGGAAGGTGAAGACGGCGTCCCCCGCCTCTGGCAGCCCGCTGTTCTGCATCAGCACGGTGATGCGCAGTTCGCCGCCCTGGACCATACGGTGCGCGGTCCCCGGCGTGAACCAGGCGACCGAGCCCGGCTCCAGGGGGATCTCCCGGTAGCCGTCGGGGCTCAGCGTCTGCACGGCGCCCCGCCCGCCGGTGACGACGTACGCCTCCGTGCACACCAGATGCAGATGCGGGCTCCCGCCGCATACGCCGTCGGCGGCCTCCCAGTCGTAGGCGCTGAGGTGGGACAGGCCGACGGCGCCGGGCAGCGGATGCGGAAGGGTCGGCTTCACCACGGCAGCCCCTCCAGGTGGGCGGCCACCTGCTCCCGGTCCCAGGCCCCGTCGGCGAAGACGACGCGGTAGCGGTACTCGAAGGACTCACCGGGCGGCAGCTGGAACTCCTCGAAGAACGCCCAGGAGAACGCCACCGTAGGGATCGGCTCGGAGCGCACGAACCAGTGCGACTCGTGGATCGCGGACTTCTCGTCGAGATTCTCGGGCGCGTGCGCGAAGACGAGGGTGGAGTGCGCGTCGACATCGTCGTGCTCGGTGGTGAACGCGAGCCACGGACCCTGGCTGCCCATCAGCTTGCCGGCGTCCGCTGCGGAGTCCGGGGCGAAGACGGTGCCGCCGGTGAAGTCGCGCGGGCCGCGCCACTGCAGGCCGGTGTAGCCGGCCATCTCCCGGCCCGCGGTCGTCGGGGAGCCGAACGCCAGCGGCTCGTCGCGGACGTTGGTGAGCCGCGTCGACCAGTCGAGAGCCCAGGCGCCCGCCTCCTCGTCGACCGAGTGGACGGTGATGCCGCGCAGTTCCCGCGCCCACTCCGCGCCGCCGTTCTCCACCCAGGTGAGCTCCTCAGCGAAGGTGAGCCGGTCGTCCTCGACCGCGAACACCGGGAAGCCGTCGTGCCGCATGGAGCCGACCCGCTCCGGCAGGGGCAGGTAACCCTGGCCGTGCACATAGCAGTTGCCGCCCCAGAAGTTCTGCCCGGAAAGGTGACTCGCCGTCATCTGCAGGCCCTTGTGCCAGCGGTGGTCGCTGGGCCGGTATCCGGTCACGGTGTGCCCGGCGAGGGTGCGCACGGGGTGGGCGTAGGGCTTGCGGGACTCGAAGGCCTCCGGGTCGGGACGGTAGACGTACCGCAGGATCTCGGTGCCGTTCGCGGCCGTCACCGCGATGTGGTCACCGTGCGCGTGGGTGACGCGGATGCTCATGCGCGCTCCTTGGGGGCCCAGTGGGGGTGGTCGCCGTGCATGGCCGGGTAGAAGGGGTCGCCGGGCCGGATCTCGCCCGCGAGCACCGGGCGGCCCGTGAACGCGGCCTTGTAGAGGGCGGCGGCGAAGTCGAGGGTGGCCCGGGCGTCCGGGCCGCTGCCGGGCGGCCGGACACCGTTGTCGTAGGCGTCGAGGAGGGCGCCGAGCTGCGCGGTGTGCGAGCTGGGCAGGTCCGCGGCCGGGGTGCGCCAGGCGGTGGCGCGCTCGGACGGGACGTGCGGGGCGGGGGTGTAGACCCAGTCGTCGTTGCGGTGGCCGTACAGGTGGGTGAGCTCGACCGTCGCGTCGGCGCAGTCGATGCGGATGCGGCTGACCTCGTGCGGGGACAGCACGCTGTTGACGACGGTGGCCAGGGTGCCGCTCGCGAAGCGGACAAGGGCCGTCGAGACGTCCTCGCTCTCCGTGTCGTGGACCAGGCGCGCCGCCATGGCCCGCATCTCCGCCCACGGGCCGAGCAGATGCAGCAGTAGGTCGAACTGGTGGATGCCGTGCCCCATGGTGGGCCCGCCGCCCTCGCTGGCCCACTTCCCGCGCCACGGCACCGTGTAGTACGCGGCGTCGCGGTGCCAGGTCGTCTGGCAGTGCGCGACCAGCGGGGCGCCCAGCTCACCGCTCGCGATCAGTTCGCGGGCGTGCACGGCGCCGGAGCCGTAGCGGTGCTGGAAGACCACCGACGCGTACGCCCCCGACGCCTCCTCGGCCGCCGCGATGTCGTCGTACTCGGCGAGCGAGAGACACAGCGGCTTCTCGCACAGCACCCAGGCACCCGCCTTGAGCGCGGCGACCGTCTGCGCCCGGTGCAGTGACGGCGGCGTGCCGATCAGGACCAGGTCGGGGCGTACGGCGTCCAGCATGTCGTCCGTCGCTGTGTACCCGGCGACGTCCACGCCCGCGAGCTGCCGGAAGGCGTCCAGCCGGGCCTGGTCCACATCGACGGCGGCGACCAGCTCCACCCGGTCCGCGTGGTGTCTCAGGGCCGGAAGATGGCTGCCACTGACGATGGCGCCGGTGCCGATCACGGCGACCCGGCGGCGGGCGGGGCTTGGGGACATGCAGTTCTCCTCGGACGGCCGGCGGACAGCCCGCTCAGAAAGCGCTTGCACTACGAGGGCGACCCTAGGCAGGGACCTAATGTCAGGACAACCCCTCTGCGGCGACATGGGCAAAGCCTGACCCGTACGGCTTGCGCCCACCGTCGGCACGCTGCCCCTCTCGGCCCCGGCTCAAACGGACGAAGATCACCGACCCGTCCCGGACTGTGGCGTGCTCCAACTCGGGCCCGGGAAGGGGCCGTTGACAGCGTGCGGGATCCGGGTCACGGTGATGACTCGTCGCGTCCGGGAGGTCCCCCATGGCAGCAGCCGGTACCGATGCGGATTTAGTGGCCCGCGTACGGTCTCTTCGGCCGCTCATCCGCGAGCACGCGCTGCGCACCGAACAGGAGCGGCGGGTGGCACCCGAGGTCGCCGCGGCCCTGACGGACGCCGGGATCCACCGGATGTGCGTCCCCCGACGGTACGGCGGCTACCAGAGCCGGCTGCGCACCCAGGTGGATGCAGTGGCCGAGATCGCCGCGGCGTGCGGCTCGACCGCGTTCAAGACGCTCATCCAGGCCGGCTGCTCCTACATCGCGGCGCTCTTCCCCGATGAGGCGCAGGACGAGATCTTCACCAGCCCGGACGTGAAGGTCGGCGGCACTCTGATCCCGGATGCCACGGCGGTCCGGTCGGACGGCGGCTACGTCGTCAACGGCACGTCGGCCTTCGCCACGGGCTGCCACGACGCCGACTGGCATCTGCTGACGGTCCGCGTCGAGTCCGAGTCCGGCGACGGGCCGCCCGAGGTGCTGTGGACCGCCGTACCGATGGCCGAACTGGAGATCCTCGACGACTGGTACGTGTCGGGGCTGGCCGGAAGCGGCAGCGACAGCGTCGTGGCGCGGGACGTGGTCGTCCCCGCTCATCGGGTCCTGCCCGTCGGGCCGCTGCTGGGCGGCGAGTTCCCGTCGAAGGCCAACGCCGAGGACCCGTTCTACCGGATGCCCGTCCTGCTGCTGTTCTGCGCGTGGACCGCGCCGAACGCGCTCGGCCTGGCCCGCTCGGCACTGGCGGAGTTCACCGAGCGCAGCCACCGGCGGGGCATCACGTACACCTTCCACCAGCGTCAGAACGAGGCGACGGTCACCCATCTCCAGGCTGCCGAGGCGGCCATGAAGCTCTCCTGCGCCGAGCTGCTCACCGCCGAGTTCGTCGCCCTGATCGAGTCGCGGGCCGAGTCCGGCGAGCCGTACACGCCCGAGGAGCGGGCCAGGATCCGGGCGCAGAGCGGCTATGTGGCGCGGCTGTGCAAGGAGGCCGTCGATCTGCTGGGCTCCGCGTCCGGGGCGTCGTCGCTGCACCGGCAGGTGCCCATCCAGCGGGCCGTGCGCGACCTGCACGCGCTGAGTCTTCACTCGTTCGTGAATCCGGCCACCAACCTGGAGATCTACGGCCGAGTCCTGTCCGGGCTCGACCCGGGTACGCCGTTCCTGTAGAGCCTTCAGAGCGGCTAGGTCTTCTTCAGGAAGCGCCGCAGCCGGGTCAGCGGCCAGGTGTTGATCACGTCGTCCTCGGTGAGCCAGCCGCGCTGTGCCGTGCCGACCCCGTAGCGCAGGTTGTCCAGGTGGATGACGGCGTGTGCGTCGCTGTCGACGGCGAACTTCACTCCGTGCCGCCTGGCCCGCAGGATGTCCTCGTCGCGCAGGTCGAGCCGGTCGGGATGGGAGTTGATCTCCAGGGCCGTGCCGGTGCGCGCGCAGGCGGCGAAGACCGCGTCGAGGTCGGCGTCGACGGCGGGGCGCTTGCCGATGATGCGGGTGGTGGGGTGGCCGATGATGTGGACGTGCGGGTTCTCGCAGGCCCGCACGATCCGCCGGGTCATCGCCTCACGCCCCTGGTTGAAGTGCGAGTGCACCGAGGCCACGCACAGGTCGAAGCCGGCGAGGAACTCCGCCGGCCAGTCGACGTCGCCGTCGGGGCCGATGTTCAGCTCCGCGCCGTGCAGCACCCGCATGCCACCAGGCTTGCCGCCCCTGCCGTACTCACCGTCGAGCTCGCGGACGCGTTCTCGCTGGGCCAGGATCCGTTCGTCGGTCATCCGCTGCATGGCCATGTCGGGGCCGTGGTCGGTGACCGCGTAGTAGGCGTAACCGCGCTCGGCCGCCGCGGCGACCATCTCCTCCAGCGGGGCGAGCCCGTCGGTGAGATCGGTGTGGGTGTGCAGGTCGCCCCGGATGTCCTCCTCCTGGACCAGATCCGGCAGCTCGCCGTGCAGCCCGGCCTCGATCTCGCCGCGGTCCTCGCGCAGGGGCGGCGGGATCCAGGGCAGGCCGAGGCGTGCGTACACGTCCTCCTCGGTCTCGGAGACGATCTTCTTGCCGCTCTCGGCGTCGAAGAGCCCGTACTCGGAGAGCTTGAGCTTCTGGTGGACGGCCATCTCCCGGGTGCGGATGTTGTGCGCCTTGGAGCCGGTGAAGTACTGCATGGCCGCGCCCCAGGAGTCCGGCGGCACCACGCGCAGATCCACCTGGAGGCCCTTGCTGGTGCGGATCGACGTCTTCTTCTCGCCGTGCGCGATGACCTCCGAGACGTACGACAGCTCGGTGAAGGCCCTCATGACCGGCTCCGCCTGCTTCGCCGCGACGAGGACGTCGATGTCGCCGATGGTCTCGCGCACGCGGCGCAGCGACCCGGCGTAGGAGCACCGCTTACAGCCGGTGACCTGCGACATCTCGGCGACGATGTCCTCGGCGAGGCTCATGGCGACGTCGATCAGGACCCGGTCGCCGGAGGACTGCAGCAGGGAGATGCCGTGCAGGATGTTCTCCTCGGTCTTCGGGCCGAAGCCCTTCAGGTCGCGCAGCCGCTCCTCGTGGATGGCGTCCGCCAGCTCCTCGGTCGTGGAGATGCCCAGTTCCTCGTAGAGGACCAGGGCCTTCTTGGGACCGAGCGTGGGGATCGCCGTCAGCTGCCGGACACCGGCGGGGATCTTGGCGCGCAGCTCCTCGATGGCGGACACCTGGCCGGTGGTGAAGTACTCGATGATCTTCTGGGCGGTCGACTTGCCGACGTTGGGGATCTCCTGGAGCCCCTTGACATCGAGTGTGGACACGTCGGCGTAGTAGCCGCCGACCGACCGGGCAGCCTTCTCGTAGGTACGCGCCCTGAACGCGTCTCCTCCGGTGATCGAGATCAGATCCGCGTACTCCTGGAGCAACGCGGCGACCTCGTCGTTGGGCCGAGCCACACCTCCAGGGTAGGCAAGGTGCGGCTCGGCGGCGCGGTCCGCAGTGGCCTGTTCAGGGGACGGGGCCGCTACTGGCCCAGGGGCGTGGGCGGCGTGGTCGTGGCATCGAGCACGGGCGTCGCCGGGAGCGGAGGGTGTGCGGGCGTCGCCCGTTCCTTTGTCAGGGCGCCTGCGATCCTGCGGGCCAGGAGGGGGTCGGCCGGCAGGGTGTGGGAGGCGAACCAGCGGGCGGCCGTGGGGTCGGGGGACGGTTCGACGAACTCGGCTCCCGCGTAGTCGTCGAGCGGCGGGTCGTAGACGTACCCCGCGACCACGCCGTGGTTCACCAGGCGTTCGAGGAGGGCGTCGCGGTTGTGCACCAGGAGCGGTACCCGGAACAGGGACGGCGGGGCGTCGCCCGCCCGGTCGCGCAGTGCCGGGGTGGCCCAGGTGGTGCCCGACAGCACGGAGACACCGGCCCTGCGCCGCGCGAGGTCGCCGTCGAGCAGGGACATCCGCAGCTCCAACTGCCCCCGGACCAGGGCCCCGTGGCGGGAGCGGAAGCCGTGCAGGTCGACCCGCACCCAGGGCTCGTACGCGGTCAGGCTCGGCGCCTGGCGGGCACTGCCGGCGAGGCGGGGCGCGTGCAGGGCCATACGGAAGTCGTCGCGCTCCAGCAGATTCAGGCGCTGCATGGTGCGCCACACCGGCCGCACCAGGTGGAGCGTGCGGACGGCGGATCGCGCCAGGGGGCGCAGCGTGGTGGCCAGGTCGTCGCGCAGCCGGCGCGGCGTCAGCAGGTCGTCGCGCAGCAACTCCAGCTCCCGCCGGGTGCGCGCGTCCTCGACGGCGAGGAAACCGCCGGCCATCGCCGCCACATGCTTGGACAGGCTGAACGCCGCCGCCGTCCCGAACGTCCCGATCGGCTGCCCGTCCACATGCGAGCCGATGGCGTGGGCCGCGTCCTCGAACAGGGGTATCCCCAACTCCTCGCAGCGGCGGCGCAGTTCAACGACACGGTCGGGCATGCCGTACAGGTTCGTGGTCAGGACGGCGTCGACGTTGCGCCAGGTCGACTCCGGTACGGCGGCCGGGTCGATGTTGCCGTCCCACTGGGACACGGGAGCCTGCACGGGGCGCAGTCCGGCCGCGAGGACGACGAAGAGGATCACGTCGTCGTTCACCGGGGACATCAGCACCCGTGCGCCCGGCCGGCACCAGCGCCGCAGCGCCAGGTACAGGGCGAGCCGGGCCGACGGCGTGTAGACGCATTCGCGTCCGATGCGCCGTGTCATCATCGCGGCGAGCCGCGATCCGTACGGCATGGTCACCTCTTCCGTGGAAGGGTACGAGGAAGGGTCGCCCGATGTGGGCGGGCGCACACGGGGAGTCGATCGAGGCCGCTGGGGTTGGAGACAGCGAGGGGCCAGGGACACGGCGCCGACGCGTGACGGGGACGGGTGACGAACGTGGGCCGCGGCTCAGCGGGCGCGGGCCCCCACGCCTGGCGGAGGGGTCGAGCTGGACGTACGCAGCGTGCCGACGGTCTTCAGCAGCCGGTCGGCGGGCTCGCGCAGCCTGGGGTGGGCCAGGACCGTGTTCCTCAGGCCGCGTACCGGTCTGCGCCACATCCGGTGGGCCGCCGCCACCGGATGCGCGCGCGCCGCGAACCCTTCGGCGACACGGAGTTCACGGGTCTTGAGCCAGTCCTTGTACTCCTTCTCGCCGCGCCCCATGTCCATGAGCGTCACACCGTCCCGGCCCGCGGCCTCGGCCATCCTCAGGTGCATCATCAGTCCGGGCGAGTAGTAGCCGAACTCGGGGTCGTAGGCGGTGAACCAGGCCGCGAACACCGTGCGCGACCGCGGCCCGAAGTGCGCGGCGACCGGCCGGTCACCGGCGTACACCACGGACAGGACGCCGGTGAAGTACTCCTCGCGGACCTGGAAGAGATGCTCGACCAGGTCGACGATCCACGGCCTGGAGAACCGGTCCATCCGCCCCGTCCTGCGGTACTGGGCGGACTTCCAGCGCATGAGCGTGCGCAGGACGCGCGGATCCCGCTCGTCGTAGACGAACCGCACCTCGCCCGCGTCCCGGCCCAGCCGGCGCTCCTTCTTCAGCGTCGTCTTGGCCAGCCCCGGGTATGTGGCACGCAGCCACTCCGGGTAGCCGCCCTCGCCGGGCTTCAGGTCGAGCACGGGGGAGGCGAACGTGCCCGTGACGTACGGGGCGAACGGCCGCTGCTCCTCGACGAGGTGATCGAACTCGAAGACGGACAGCCCGCAGGCCCGCAGCAGTTGCCGGGTGTCCCAGGTGACGCCCGGCCGGTGCACCAGCGCCTGGCAGTCGGACAGCCCCAGTCCGATGGCCCGCCCGACGCCGTACGCGTTGCGCTCGTACGGGAAGAAGCCGACGGCCTCCCCGTTCTCGTACAGCACCGCCACCCGCGCCCCGCTGCGGTACCTGCCCACGCCGATCGTGAACTCCGGCGCCAGAAAGGGGTTGGCGTAGTCCGGTGACTCGTCCATCGCCCGGTGCCACGCCCGGCGCAGTGACTCGTTCAGTTCCTCGGGTCTGTGAATCGTGATGGCGCTCGTGGATCGCATGGCGACCGCTCCCCCCAGAATCCCCCCAAGACGCACTTATTGGCGCCTCGCCACATTTTCCCCCAAGTCGAACTTTGTGACGAGGCTCAAACGTCGCGAAACAGTACGCACGCTGTCAAGGTGCCGGAAGGAACCTTTAGCTGCGTTTGGTTCAGCGGATCGCGACGACGACGTGACTGTCGCCGTACTGCCAGACGGCACCCACATGACGGAACCCCGCCTGCCGCAGCAGCCGTTGGTGCGCCGGCACAGACAGGCACGCCGCGCTGCCGGTACCGGTGGTGGCCGGGGGGCGGCGCCGGCGCCGGCGTTCGGCCAGGAGGTCGGTCAGCTCGGGATCCTCCGCGACGGCCGTCCACCAGCAGGCCCAATCCTCGTGGGCGAAGGCCTGACGGCGTTCGGCGTGGCGGCGGCCGAGGCGTCCGGCGAGTTCGGCGAGCCCGGGGTCGTCGTGCGGGAAGTGGTCGCCGTTGACGAGGACGCCGCCGGGCCGCAGCAGGCCCGCGAGCTGCCGGTAGACCCGCTCCAGGGTGTCCACGCTCAGATAGTGCAGGGCTGTCGTCGACACGGCCGCGTCCAGGGGCCGGTCGAGCTCCAGGGCCCGCGTCCACCCCTCCTCACCGATCACCGTGTCGACATAGCGGGCCGCGTCCGCATGGTGGGTGCGGGCCAGCTCCAGCAGCAGCGGGTCCATGTCCACGCCCACGATGTCCGCGTCAGGCAGCCGCCGGGCCAGCCGTGCGGCCAGCGACCCCGGACCGCAGCCGAGATCCACGACCGAAGGGCGAGCGCGTCCCGCCACGGCCTGCTCGACGACATCGGCGATCACCGTGAACCGCTCCTCGCGGTCCACGGCGTACCGCTGCTGCTGGCGTTCCCAGCGCTCCACCCACCGTTCCGCCGTCGCCAGGCTCAGCCCCATCCCGTCGCGCCACCTCGCCGTTCCGCACCTGTCCGCACTGTCTGTGCCAGACCCTACAGGTGGAAACGGTTCCCATTCCCTCTGATGGCGGTACGGTCACCCGAGCGTGGCAAGCACCCCCAGCAGCCGGTCGATCTCGTCGGCGGTGTTGTACACGTGCAGACTCACCCGCACCGAGCCGGTCCGCTCCCCCTCGCTGCCCTGGCAGTGGTGGTCGGAGCGGACCATGAAGCCGTGGCTGAAGAGGATGAAGCCGAGGTCCGAGGAGTCGATGGCGTGGTGCCGGAAGGTGACGATGCCCTGGCGCTGCTGGACGGAGGAGTCGGCGGCCAGGCTGGTTTGGCAGCCGAGGATCTCGTAGGCGTCGAGGTGGCGCAGCCCGTCGGTGAGCCGGGCCGCCAGGGCGACCGTCCACTGCTCGATCCGGTCGGTGCCGGCGGCGTCCAGCCAGTCCAGGGCGGTGGTGAGCGAGGCGATGCCGACCGTGTTGGGGGTGCCGGACCAGCCGCCCGGCGCGAACCGCGGTCCGCGTGCCTGGCGGGCCCAGACGGCTCCTGTGCCGGGCAGCGCCATGGCCTTGTGCCCGGAGAAGACGACGAAGTCGACGTCCGGATCGGCCACCGACACCGGGAGATGGCCGACGCTCTGGGCGGCGTCCAGGCAGATGACCGCGTCCGGGCCGACCGCCCGGCGGATGCGGTGGACGTTCATGTTGCCGCCGTACACGTGGTGGACGTGGGTGGCGGCGACGAACCTGGTTCGCCGACCGGCCAGTTCCGCGAGCGCGAGGTGGTCGTAGTCGCCGGACGCCCGCTGGTACGGCATCGGCCGGACGCGGATGTGGACGCCCTGCCGGGCCAGGTGGCGCTGGGCCTCCAGCCAGGGCGAGATGTTGGCCTCGTGGTCGGCGGCCGGGACGAGGATCTCGTCGCCGTCGTCGAGGAGTTCGGGGAGCCAGTCGCGGGCGATGGTGCGCAGCCCCTCGGTGGTGCCGCTGGTGAAGTGCACGGCCGAGCGTTCCGGGGCGGGGTCGTCGAGGAACCGCTTCACCCGGTCGCGGGCCTGCTCGACCAGGGCCGTGGTCCGGTTGGCCCAGGGGTAGGTGCCGCGGCCGGCGTTGGCGTTGGTCGTGGTGAGGTAGGCGTGCACGGTGTCGAGTACGGCCTGGGGCTTCTGGGCGGTGGCCGCGCTGTCCAGGTAGGCCAGTTCGGGATGCGCGGTGATGATCGGGAACTGGGCACGCAGGGCGCGCTGCCACTCCCCCAACTCCTCGATGACGGCGGGTCCTTGTGGGTCGGTCCTGGGCATGGTCATGGGCTCAGTCCCGTACGAGGGGTGCGCCCGCGTCGCGCCAGGCGATGATGCCGCCGATGAGGCTGCGGACGTCCGGGTGGCCCATCCTGGTCAGCAGGGCGGCGTAGCGTGCGGACTTCTCGCCGACCGGGCAGGCCAGCAGGACCGGGCGGGTGCGGCTGAACGGCAGCCCGCCGTGGAGGAGCTCCTCGAAGAGCTCGTCGACGATGTTGACCGAGCCGTCGATGTGCAGGGCGGCATAGGCGTAGGGGCTGCGCAGGTCGACGACGAGCGGTTCTCCGGTGCCGATCCACGCCTGGGCGTCGGCGACGCCGATGGCCGGTGCCGTGCGGATCTCGGCGTCCGGCAGGTCGGCCGGGGAGTTCTGGCGGCGCGGGCGGCCGAAGAGGTCGGGCCGCCGGTGGCGGACGTAGCTGAGGTAGCTCTCGACGCGGTCACAGACGATGAAGACCGCTGACTGCCGTTCCGTCAGTTCTGCGTCCGCTGCCCGTAGTTGGCGTACGGCTCCGAAGAAGGCGGCTCCGCCGGTGGGGCCGGCCAGGATGCCGCAGCGGCGGTTGAGGGTCAGCATTCCCTCGATCGCCTCGTCGGCGCTCACCGAGTCGATGGTGTCGTAGGTGCCGGGGTCGAACAGGCCCACCTCGTGCGCCTCGTCGATGGTTCGGATGCCGGGAATGAAGTCGGACTTGGCGGCGACCAGGCCGACGACCCGTACGGCGGGGTCGTGTTCGCGCAGGGCGCGGGCGACCCCGGTGGAGGAGCCGGCGGTGCCCACGCAGGCGATGAACCAGTCCGGCGCCCGGCCGTCCAGGTCCTTGACGATCTCCGGGCCGGTGCCGGTGAAGTGGGCTTCGGTGTTGCGGGGGTTGAAGTACTGGTCGGTGTGCAGATACGTGCTGCCGGGTTCGGCAAGGGTGCGGTGGAAGAGCGTGAGCGGGTCGTCGGTGGCGGTCGGGTCCAGGCACTCGCTCTGGCCGGGCAGTTCCTCGATCTCGGCGCCCAGCAACAGCAGCAGGTCCTTGATCTCCGGGATGCGCATCCGGTTGGTGACGCTCTTGAAGGACAGGCCGTGCATGCCCGCGAGGACGGCCAGGGCCTTGGCGGTGTTGCCGCTCGACAGCTCGACGACCTGGCCGCCTCCCCCGGTCGCCGCGGAGGCCGCGGCGGCCAGATGCGGCCGCGCCATGTTCCAGGCGGCCCGGTCCTTGACCGAACCGAAGGGGTTGAGCAGCTCCAGCTTGGCGTACAGGTCGATGTGCCGGAGGCCGTGCACGGCCGGGTCGATGCGCACCAGCGGTGTGTTGCCGATGGCCTCGGTGATGCTGTCGTACCTCACTGCGCTCCCCCCACGGGTGTGGTCGGCCAGTACTGGTCGTCCAGGCACCAGCGCCAGGTGTCGCCCTCCTGCCAGGCGGCGGCCTTGCGCGCGACGGGCTGGTGCTGGGCACGGGTGGCGTGGAAGTCCATGCAGTAGCCGGCCGTGTTGGCGAAGGCCAACAGGTCGCCCGGTTCGGGGCGGTGGGGCAGGAAGACCGTGCGTCGGGTGATCAGGTCGGACTCCAGGCAACGGCTGCCGAAGAGATGGACGGCCACCGGATCGCCCGCGTCGCGTGGGCGTCGCCGGGGCACGGCGACGGGGTCCACGAGCACGCCGTGCTCCTCCAGCGCCACGTCGTCGGCCTTCGCCGCCAGCCGTACGTGCAGGGGGCCGTCCGCCTCCTGGTCGCGTACCTCCAGCACCTTCGTCAGGGTCAGTCCGCACTGGTCCAGCAACGCTCGGCCGGGTTCGGTGTGCAGGTCGTAGAGGTGCTCCAGCAGCAGCGCGGCCAGGGGGCGGCCACCCAGGGACGCGGCCGGGTGGGAGAGCAGTTCGTCGAGGTAGCGGGCCGAGGCGACCGGCCGATGGGCGGGGTAGAGGCCGAGTGTGCCGCGCAGGGTGCCGCCCTCGCTGCGCAGTCCGTAGCCGTGACCGCCGTACGTCAGGGGCGGGCGGGTGCCCAGGACGGCTTCGGTGAGTTCGGTCGTGTACCGCTGCCATTGCCCGCCGTCGGCCAGGTAGTTGACGCCGAATCCGCCGCCGATGTCCACGGCCCGGGGCCTGAGCCCCCGGCTGCGGCACTCCTCCAGCATCCGCAGACAGCCTTCCAGCGCCGTGGCCTTCTCGGTGAGGCTCGTCGTGTCCAGGTGGTAGGCCACACCGACGAGGTCGACCACGTCGGCATGCCGCTGGACGGTCTCCAGCAGGGGCCCCAACTCCCCTACGGTGGTGCCGAACCGGCTGCGGCGGCTCAGCACCCGTACGCCGGACGCCTCGAACCCCGACAGCCGGAGCAGGATGCGGGTCCTGGGCAGGGTGTGCTTGCGTACCAGCGTGGCGAGTTGCTCCAGCTCGCCACGCGTGTCGACGCTGACGGTGACCGACGTGCGGGCCGCCAGCCACAGGAATTCCGGGTTCTTCGGGCCGGTAGCGGTGATGCGGTCGGGGGTGAAGCCGGCGCCCAGGGCGTGCTGCAGCTCACCCAGCGAGGCGACGTCCACGCCGGCGTCCGTGGCGGCGAGCCGCCTCAGCAGGGCGCTGGACCGGTTGGCCTTGTGGGCGAAGAACACCTGGCCGGACAGGTGGTGTCTGTCGTAGACGGAGCGGAACTGCCGGAGGTTGTCGGCGAGTTGGTCCGGGACGACCAGGTTCAGCGGAGACCCGAGGGCGTCGGTGAGGGTGTGCAGCAGCCCCGGGGAGTCCAGTAACGAGCGCAGCCGCGATGCCAGCCGCGGTTCGAGATACAAGGGCTGCCCGCCCATGTCCGGCCCCTCCTCAGCGCTTCGGGCCCGACATCCGGGCGCTGACGACCACTCCCCGCGGTTTGCCGTATAGCTCCCTTCCCTTCCTTCCAGGGGTTTACGCCCTGTAGCTACCACCGTGGGCGATTACGTCAACGGACGGCCGGAACTCACCAGTGTCGGCGATTCCAACCGCTCCCAGAGCGACGATCGTGCACCCTTCTGCTCAACTCACTTCTCTCGTAACGTCATTGCCGCTTGAGATGGGCATGACGATGGAAGGGGCTTCATGGGCAGAGGTCTGCTGTCTCTGGTTCTCGCCGCGGTCACGGGCGCCGCGTTACTCGCGGACCCCGCGGCCGCCGCACCGACCCCGCCGTCCGGATCGGCCGCGCCGCCCGGGCCGTCCGACGTGTACCGGCCGGTCCGTGGGCCGGCCGCCCCCGCGGAGTACCGCTACCTCCAGAAGACCCTGCCGGGCGAGTCGCTTCCGCGCCACGCCCATGACCTCGCCGCCGCGCAGGCCCGTGAGCTGCCGACCGTCGGCGGGCGATGGAGGAACGTCGGGCCCACCAACATCGGCGGGCGGATCGTCTCCCTCGCGCTCGACCCGAAGCGCGCCGACACCGTGTACGCGGCGGCCGCGAGCGGCGGGCTGTGGCGCAGCACCGACGCCGGGGCGACGTTCCACTCGGTGTGGCCCGACAGCTGGACCCAGGCCATGGGCGCGGTGGCCACCGGTCCCGACGGCACCTTGTACGTGGGCACCGGTGAACCCAATCCGGGCGGCGGAAGCATCACCTACGAGGGGACGGGGCTGTACCGGAGCCGGGACGGCGGCCGTACCTGGAAGCCGATCGGTCTGCGCGACTCCGGCGCGATCAGCGCCATCACCGTCGACCCCGCGGACCCGCGCCGCATCTATGTCGCAGCGGCCGGCTCGCTCTACAACGGCGGCGGCGACCGCGGCGTGTACCGCTCGGAGGACGGCGGCACCACCTGGGAGCGGATCCTCGCCGGCGCCAACGAGTTCACCGGCGCCACAGAGATCGTCATCGACGGCGACCGGCTCTACGCCGTGCTGTGGGACCACCGCAGGACGCCCGAGCTGCGGACGTACGGCGGTGTCGGCTCGGGCGTCTTCCGCAGCACGGACGACGGGGCGAGCTGGCAGCGGCTCGGCGGCGGACTGCCCGCGGCCGGCCCGGACGTGGGACGCATCGGCCTAGCGGTCGCGGGCGAGAAGCTCTATGCGATCGTCAACAGGACCAGCGGCCCCTTCGAGGGCTTCTACGCCTCGGCCGACGGCGGCGACAGCTGGACCCGGACCTCGGCCGACGACACCCTCACGGGCTCGCAGTCCAGCTTCGGCTGGTGGTTCGGCAAGGTGTGGATCGACCCCCGGGACAGCGAGCACGTCCATGTGGCGGGCGTGCCCCTGATGACCACGAAGGACGGCGGCGGCACCTGGACGGCCAACGACACCAGCATGCACGTCGACCAGCACGCCATGGTGTGGGACCCGCGTCGCCCGGGCCGGGTCTACCTCGGCAACGACGGCGGCGTCTACCGCTCCGACTCCGGCGGCGACGGCGGCTGGGTCAAGTCCCGGCACCAGCCGTACACCCAGCTCTACAGCGCGGCGATCAGCCCGCAGGACGTCACCCGGATCTCGGGCGGCGCCCAGGACAACGGCTCGCTGCGGTCCTGGGGCGGGGAGCGGTTCAACGAGTACCTCGGCGGTGACGGCGAGGAGAACCTCATCAACCCGGCCGACGTGAACAACGTCTTCGCCTGCTACCAGTACGGCAACTGCTTCAGCTCCACAGACGGCGGCGACACGCTCACGTACTTCGCGGACCGGACGACGTACAAGCGCCGCAACTGGTTCACCCCGGTGGTCTTCGACCCACGGGACCCGAAGATCCTCTATTACGGCTCGGAGGTGCTGAACCGCTCCACGGACGGCGGCGCGACCTGGCAGCCCATCAGCTCCGACCTGAGCGGCGGCCCGGGCCCCGACCCGATCTACACCAACTACGGCACGATCACCTCGATCGCCCCCGCGGCCGACGGGCGCACCGTCTACGTCGGTACGGACGACGGCCGCGTCTGGGTCACGAGGGACCTCGGGGCGACCTGGACGAAGCTGGCCGAGGGGCTGCCGTGGGTGACCCGGGTGGTCGTGGACCCGAGGAACCCCGACCGCGTCTGGACCACCCACTCCGGCTACCGCTCGGGCTCCCCGCTGGCCCATGTGTACGGCAGCACCGACGGCGGCCGGCACTGGCGGAACCTGTCGGGCAACCTCCCGGCCGCGCCCGTCAACGACCTGGTCGTAGCCCGCGGCGGCACCCTCTACGTCGCCACCGACCAGGGCGTCTTCACCAGCGTCAAAGGCGGCGGCCACTGGCTGCGCCTCGGCCGCGGCATGCCGCAGGTACCGGTCGACGACATCGAGTACGACGCCGGGCACCACCGTCTGGTGGCCGCGACATTCGGCAGGGGCTTCTACGAGCTGACCACGGCCTGACCACCGGCCGGGCCCGCAACACCCGGATGCGGCGGTGAGCACCTCGACCGCCGCATCCACCTCGCACTCCCGCGGCTCGCCCGCTCTCAGCCGGCCTGGCCGGCGATGTTGACCATCCAGGTGATGCCGAAGCGGTCCGTACACATGCCGAAGACGTCGCCCCACATCTGCTTGTCCAGCGGCACGGTCACATGGGCGCCGGCGGACAGCTTCTCCCAGTAGCCGCGCAGTTCGTCCTCGTCGTCGCCGCTCAGGCTCACGGAGAAGTTGTTGCCCGGCTTGTGGTCGCCCGTGGGGGTGTCGGCGCCCATCAGGGTGAAGCCGCTGGGGGTCTCCAGCATGCCGTGCATGATCTTGTCGGCCATCGGGGTGTCCTTCTGGCCGAACTCGCCGTAGGTGTTGAGCGTCAGGGTGCCGCCCAGGACCTCCTTGTAGAACTCCATCGCCTGCCGGGCGTCGCCGGCGAACGTGATGTAGGGGTTGAGACGCGAGGCCATGATTCCTCCCGGGGCAGGGCCAGAGACCGACTAGTGGGAAGCTAGCGCGGGCCACTGACAATGGCCCGCGCACACGCCCGGATGGCCTACGGCGCCGGCTACAGGGTGCGCTCCAGCCGGTCCGCCACCAGCTTCACGAAGCGGGCGGGATCCTTGGGCTGGCCGCCCTCGGCGAGCACCGCCAGCGTGTGGAGGAGTTCAGCGGACTCGGCGAGGCCCGTGCGGTCCTCGCGCTCCTTGTACGCCTGGTTGAGGCCCTTGACCAGCAGGTGGTCGGGGTTGAGCTCCAGGATCCGCTTGGTGCGCGGCACTTCCTGGCCCATCGCCCGGTACATGTTCTCCAGAGCCGGGGTCAGATCGTGCGCGTCGGACACGACGCAGGCCGGGGAGACGGTGAGCCGCGTCGACAGGCGCACCTCCTTGATGTCCTCGTCCAGTTGCTCCCGCATCCAGCCGAGCAGACCGGCGTACTCCTCGGCCTGCTTCTCCCGCTCCCCGTCGGCCTTCTCGTCCCCCTCGGCGCCGAGGTCGATCTCGCCCTTGGCGACGGACCGCAGCTTCTTGCCCTCGTACTCGCCCACGGTGTCGACCCACACCTCGTCGACGGGGTCGGTGAGCAGCAGGACCTCGATGCCCTTGTCCCGGAACGCCTCCATGTGCGGGGAGTTCTCGATGCTCTGCCGGGACTCGCCGGTGATGTAGTAGATGTCGTCCTGGCCGTCCTTCATCCGCTCCACGTACTGCGCGAGCGTGGTCGGCTCGTCGTCGGCGTGCGTGGTCGCGAACGAGGCGACGGCGAGGATGGCCTCGCGGTTCTCGGAGTCGGTGACCAGGCCCTCCTTGAGGACGGTGCCGAACTCCCGCCAGAACGTGCCGTACCGCTCCTTGTCCTTGGTCATGATCTCCTTGACCGTGGACAGGACCTTCTTCGTCAGCCGGCGCTGCATCATCCGGATGTGCCGGTCCTGCTGCAGGATCTCGCGGGAGACGTTGAGCGAGAGGTCGGCTGCGTCGACGACGCCCTTGACGAAGCGCAGGTAGGGCGGCAGCAGCGCCTCGCAGTCGTCCATGATGAAGACGCGCTTGACATAGAGCTGGACGCCGCGCTTGAAGTCCCGCGTGAACAGGTCGTGCGGGGCGTGCGAGGGGATGAAGAGCAGCGACTGGTACTCGAAGGTGCCCTCCGCCTGGAGCCGGATGGTCTCCAGCGGCTCGCGCCAGTCGTGGCTGATGTGCTTGTACAGCTCGTGGTACTCGTCGTCGGACACCTCGTCGCGCGAACGCGCCCACAGGGCCTTCATCGAGTTCAGCGTCTCGGGTTCGGGCGCGCTGTCGCCGTCGCCCGCCTCCGGGACCATGCGGATCGGCCAGGTGATGAAGTCCGAGTACCGCTTGACGATCTCCCTGATGGTCCAGGGGGAGGTGTAGTCGTGCAGCTGGTTCTCGGGGTCGGCGGGCTTGAGGTGGAGCGTGACGGACGTGCCCTGCGGCGCGTCGTCGACGGTCTCCAGCGTGTACGTGGCCTCACCGCGCGACGTCCAGCGGGTTCCCTTGCTCTCCCCGGCGCGCCGGGTCACCAGCATCACCTCGTCCGCCACCATGAAGCCGGAGTAGAAGCCGACGCCGAACTGGCCGATGAGCCCCTCGGCCCCGGCGGCGTCCTGGGCCTCTCGCAGCTCCTTCAGGAACGTGGCGGTCCCCGAGTTGGCGATGGTGCCGATGAGCTGCCCGACCTCGTCGTACGACATCCCGATGCCGTTGTCCCGCACCGTGAGGGTGCGGGCGTCCTTGTCCACGTCGATCTCGATGTGCAGATCGCTCACGTCGGCTTCGAGCGTGTCGTCCCGCAGCTTTTCGAGGCGGAGCTTGTCGAGCGCGTCGGAGGCGTTGGAGACGAGCTCGCGCAGGAAGACATCCTTGTTCGAGTAGACCGAGTGGATCATCAGCTGGAGCAGCTGACGGGCCTCTACCTGGAACTCAAACGTCTCGGTCGGCATGGTTCGCGACTACCTCACAGGTTCAGTCACCGGAACTGGTCGCAGTCACTGTAAGACACGAGGTCAGCGCGGAGTGCGGCGGTTCGGGAAAGGGCCCGGGGGGCGGCGCGGCGGGCGGTTCAGGCGAGGTGGGCGAAGACGACCAGGTTCGCGGTGTAGTCCCTGGCCCGGCGGTCGTAGTCCCCGGCGCAGGTGATCAGCCGGACCTGGGCACTGGGGGTGTCGCCGTAGACCCGCTTGCTCGGGAAGGTGTCCTTGTCGAACTGCTCCACGCTGTCGACCACGAAGGACGCCCTGCGCCCGTCGGCTCTCACCACCTGGAAGTCGTCCCCCTTCTCCAGCTCGCTGAGTCTTGCGAACACCGCGGCGGACGTCGCCGTGTCCACGTGCCCGGCGATGACCGAGGTGCCCCTCTCGCCGGGGGAGGCGCCCTTGGCGTGCCAGCCGACGAGGTTGATGTCGTGGGCCGGTGGGGGTTCGAGCTGGCCCGAGGGGCCGATGGCGAGGTCGGTGAAGGGCGCGTTGACCGAGATCTTGGGGATGAGCAGGCGGATCGGCCGGGACCTCGGCAGGTGCTTGCCCACGGCCCGCGAGGCGGACGGGGACGGCTCGACCGCCGGAGCGGACGGCTCGACCGCCGGTGGGGCGTGGGGGGCGCGATGGGCTTCGGGCGCCCCGTTGCGGCCGTCGGGCAGGCTCACCACCAGCACGACGGCGGCGACCACGCTCCAGAACGTCGTCACGGCCGTACGCCTTATCCGCCGTGAGGGCGCGGAACCGTCATCAGAAGGGACCGGGTCGACATCGGGGGACGAGGGACGGCCGACGGCCATCGGGCACCACCTCATTCGGGCGCGGCAGCGGACACGGCAAGGGGAAGAGGGAGCGGGGCCGCCGCGACGCGCGGCGCACGTGCGGCGGCCTCAGCGGCTATGTCGTCGGGCATCGGTCAGGCGACGGTTCCTGAGGCCTTCTTGCGCCGCAGGGCGTACATGCCGGTGCCCGCGACCGCCAGCGCGGCCAGGCCGCCCGCGGTGACACCCGCCGGGTCGGCGAGGCCGCCGCCTCCGGTGTGCATCCCACCGTGCGGCTTGCCGTGGTCGTCGCCCCAGGACTCCTTGCCGTGGTCGCCGCCCCAGGACTCCTCCTCATGGTCGCCCTTCCACGAGTCGTCCTTGCCGTGGCCGCCGCCCCAGTCGTCCTTGCCGTGGCCGCCGCCCCAGTCGTCCTCGTTGTTCACGAGGGCCAGCGCTCCGCCACCCGTACGCATCCCACCACGAGGCTCGTCGTGCTTGCTTTCCTCGTGGGAGCCCTTGTCGTGCTCCTTGTCGTGCCCCTTGTCGTGGCCCCCGCCCCAGTCGTCCTCGTCGTTCACGAGGACCAGCGCTCCGCCACCCGTGTGAACTCCACCACGGGGTTCGTCGTGCTTGCTTTCCTTACCGTGCTCCTTGCCGTGATCCTTGTCGTGTTCCTTGTCGGAGTCTTCGTCGTGCTTCTTGCTGTGGGAAGACGCGTCTTCCTGGTCCCAGTCACCCGCCGTGATGGCGTAGGCGGCGGGTGTGATCGCCAGTGCGGCCGTGGCCGTCGCGGTGGCGAGCAGCATGCGAACAGAGCGCATAGGTGAATCCTTCCGTCACGGCCTGGGCGGCTGACGCTTCATCACCACTGGAGCCAGGCCTTGACGTGATCCACCGTCAGCCATGCGTCCCGTGCGCACCATTCGGAGCGTTCACACGGGTTACGACCACACCCCTACGGCGGTATCGCCAGGCCCTCCCGTGTGGATCACCGCCCGGCGAGGTTTACGTCGTCCGGAAGTGGTGAGGCGCGTGGGATGTCTCAGCACGTCCGCACAGCCGTCGCTTCCGTCAGACCCGCACGCGATCGCGTGGGCTTCCCCCGTGGCGCCCAGGGGGCCGTGTGGTGAGCGAAGCCCTCCAGACCGCGCCCGCGCGCGCCATAACCGCCCCACCTGGGCCTTCGAAGCAGCGGGACGCGTTCTTCGACAACGCCAAGTACGCCGCGATCGTGCTGGTGGCGGTGGGACACGCGTGGGAGCCGCTGCGGGACGGCAGCCGGGCGGTCACCGCCATGTACATGCTCGTGTACGCCTTCCACATGCCGGCCTTCGTCGTCATCTCCGGCTACTTCTCGCGCGGCTTCGACGGCCGCCCGGAGCGCCTCAAACGCCTGGTCACCGGACTCGTCGTCCCGTATGTGATCTTCGAGACGGCGTACACCCTCTTCACCAGGTGGACCGACCGGGAGCCGGACCGCCCGATCAGCCTGCTGGACCCGCTGTATCTGACCTGGTTCCTGGCGGCGCTGTTCCTGTGGCGGCTGACCACCCCGCTGTGGCAGCGGGTGCGCATGCCGCTGCCGCTCGCGCTCGCCCTGGCGATGCTGGCCACCCTGTCGCCGTCCATCGGCAAGGACCTCGACCTGCAGCGCACCCTGCAGTTCCTGCCGTACTTCGTGCTGGGTCTGCTCTTGAAGCCGGAGCACTTCCGGCTGGTCCGGCGCCGCGCGGTGCGGATCGCGGCCGTCCCGGTGTTCGCGTGCGCGTTCGTGGTGGCGTACTGGGCGGTGCCGAGGATGACGGGCGGCTGGTTCTACCACCGCGACAGCGCCGAGGCGCTGGGCGCGCCCGCCTGGTACGGGGTCGTGATGACGCCGGTCCTGTTCGGCTGCTCGTTGGTGCTGGTGGCCTGCTTCCTCGCCTGGGTGCCCGGGCGTCGGATGTGGTGCACCGCGCTGGGCGCGGGCACGCTGTACGGCTATCTGCTGCACGGCTTCGTCGCCCAGGGTGCCAAGTTCTGGGGCTGGTACGACCCCGCCTGGGTCCGCGAGCCGCTCGGCGCGATCGTCGTGACCGTCGTCGCCGCGGTGGTCGTGACCGTGCTGTGCACCCCGCCCGTCCGGCGCGCCCTGCGCTGCGTGATGGAGCCGGAGATGGGGTGGCTCTTCAGACGGGACACCACGCGACCGGGTGCTGACCGGGCCTCCGTACGCGGGTGACATACCCCGTCAGGTCGCGTCAGGCCTCGCTGACCAGCCCGGCGATGTGCGCGACGACCGTGTCGAGGATGTCGTTCCAGGCGTCTTCGTCGCCGAGCACGAGGTGGTTGAGGGTCAGCCCGTCGGTCATGGCGGCCAGGTAGCGGGCCAGGACGGGGGCGGGTACGCGCAGTCGCAGGCCCATGGTCTGCCGCAGCTGGTCGATGAGGTCGGCGTACGTCTCGGCGTACAGCTCGTACTGCCGTCGGGCCAGGTGCTCAAATCCGGGCTGGCGCAGGGCGTACTGGGTCAGCTCGTAGGTGAGCATGTGCTCGTCGGGGTGGGCGCGGACGTGGTCCCAGTACGCCTGGAAGCCGGCCCGTACGGTCTCCTCGAGGGTGTCCCGGGGCCGTATCGCCTCCTTCACCAGCGTCACATAGTGCTCGGTGATGGTGGTGATGACGGACTCGATCAGCTCCTGCTTGGAGTTGAAGCAGTAGTGGAAGACGCTCAGCGAGACGCCCGCCTCGGCGGCGATGGACCGGGTCGTCGTCCTGGGGACGCCGTCCCGGGCCATCGCCCTGATGGCCGCCTCGGTGAGCTGTCGCCGCCGCTCGGCGGACGGCAACCGTGCCATGGAGCCCCTCTCGTGGGTGTCAGCTGCTGTGGACGCCGACCTCGTAGAGGGAGTAGCCCCAGTCGGTGCCGCGGTCCAGCCCCTGGATGCGTACGTACCTGGCCGGTGTGCCGGTGAATCTGGCCGTGTCCAGGCCGCCGTCGCCGGAGGTCGTGGACCAGACGGTCTTCCAGTTGGCGCCGTCGGTGGAGAGCTCGATGCGGTACGCCTTGCCGTACGCGCGTTCCCAGTCGAGGGTGACACGCTTGACGAGTGGGGTGGAGCCGAGGTCGAGCCGGTACCACTGGTCGTCGCTCCAGTCGCTGGCCCAGCGGGTGCCGCCGTCGCCGTCGGCGGCGCGCTGCGGCTGGTAGCTCGTGAACAGGCTCCACTCCGACGAACTCGCCGATGCGGTGGCGCCGCGGGCGAGATTGACGCCGGCCTGGTGGTTCTCGGAGGCCGCCCAGGTGTCGAGGTAGGACTCGGCGCCCCGGAAGAGGTCGTCCACGGTGTCCTGGCCGCCGACGCGGCGGATGTCCTCGATCCAGTCCGGGACGAGGCCGTAGTGGGCGGCGCCGTCCGTGTTCAGGTCCCAGGTGCGCTCGCCGGTGGTCTGCCGGTCGATGACGGAGCCGCCGTCGACGCTCTTGAACGGGTACGTCACCTTGTTGGGGGCGTCCGCGCCGCGCGGCCCCGGCCAGCCGCCGACGCCGTTCATGTCGGTGCCGTAGCCGTAGCCCACGCCGTACTTGTCGCGCAGGGCCTCCGTGCGCTTCGCCTCCGCGACGAAGCCCTCGGAGCCGTGCATGTACTGGGCGATGAAGCCGCCGAGGCCGTAGACCCGTTCGGTCCAGTTCAGGTCCATCCAGCTGTGCGAGGAGAGCACGCCGGGGTACGACTCGGCCTCGAAGATGTCGAGTGCCCGGCCGGTGGCCTTGACGCTCATGTGGTCGATCTCGAGCATCATCTTGCGTTTCATCATGCCGCGCACGGCGTACTCACCGAGTTCGGTGAGCCCGCGGACGTTGCACTGGGCGTCCGCGCTGTACGAGGGGACCTCCACGCCCGCCGGGAGTTCCTGCTCGGCTTCGGCCGCCGAGGCGTTGCCGATCGGGTTGTCGTGCTGCGGGCCCTTGCACGTCTCGGTCTTCCAGAAGGTGCCGGTCGACAGGAACTGGCCGACGTTGATGGCCGTTCCGAGCGAGCCCGAGTCGAAGCGGACGCCGCACAGGGCGTTGTCGAACTTGTGGCACAGGAACATGCTGCGCACGCCCAGCGCGTGCAGCTCGTCCAGGCCCTTGTCGATGTCCTCCTTGCTGCACTGCGGGATGTCGAGGATCTGCTTGCAGCCGAAGGGCTCGGAGGTCTCCACGCCGAGGATGACCGCCAGCTTGCCCTGCTCGATGACCTCACGGGCCTGCGCGCTGTCGGTGACGACGCGGAACCAGCCCTTGCCGGGGCCGCCGTACATCTTGTCGATGAAGGCCTGCATGTCGTACGTCAGCTTGGCCTGCAGCCGAATCGACGTCATCTCGTCGCAGCTGCGGTCCTTGAAGAAGTACACGGAGCAGATGACGCCGTTGGTGACGAGGTCGTTGACCAGCACCCGCTGGCCGCCGCGCCAGGCCCGCTCCACCCAGGCGTAGTAGTTCTGCTGGTGCGTCAGCGAGTCGTGTGCGGGCCAGTCCTTGAAGGTGGGCCAGCCGACGGGGTCGTGCTTGCCATCGCCGCCGTTGGTGATGAAGTCGAAGATGGCGAGCGAGCCGTCGGGGTAGTGCTCGGGGCAGTCCTTGAGGGCGTCGGCGATGCCCTGCTCGGAGAACGGCTTTCCGCAGATCAGACGGCCACCGAAGGCCTCGTTGGAGAAGATGTGGTCGTGCGCGTCGACGAAGCCGCGCACCTCGCCCTTGGCGTTGGTGCCGGTGAAGGGCTCGCCGGTGACGTTGATCCGAGAGTCCGGCGCGGGCCGTGCGGTCGGGTTCCACCAGTCGGTGCCGGCCGCCGAACTCGGTGTGGGTCCGAGCGCGATGGACAGCACGAGCAGGAGGAGCGACACCACGGTGACGTTCTTGCGTCTGCGGTACGGGCGTCCGGCACTGGTCACAGCCCACGTCCCTCGGTCGGCGGGAGAGCGGGGTCGGGTTGTCATGACCTCGCAATATGTGCGACGAGGATGGCCACTCCGGCATGACGAGTCAAGGGTCCGGGACAGATGACCTACTGACCGGAAACAAACGACCTACTGACGGGGAATCGGTTCACACCGTGTGGGTGACCCGGATCTTGGACTGACCGTGCGGCAGTTCCTCCCAGTCCGTCATGAAGCGGGCCCGCAGGCCGTGCTTCGCGGCCAGTGCCACGAGGGTCTCGGTGCGGTAGTAGAAGTCCTCCCGCAGGACGTGGTGTTCCTCGCCCTCGGTGCGGTCGAAGGTGAAGTCGAACCAGCCGCCGGGTGCGAGCACCCGGCCGACGTTGGCCAGGCACTCCTCGATCACCGGGAGCGGCGAGTGCGAGAAGACGCTGTGCGCGTGTACGACGTCGAAGTGGGCGTCGGGCAGGAACCGCAGCGTCAGGTCGCGCACCGGGGTCAGCGTGGGAAGGCGCTGCTGCAGGCCCATCTCCACGACGGTGTCCTGCGCGGCGAAGAGGATGTCGGGCGAGATGTCGACGCCGTAGTAGTGACCGGGGTCGAGGTGGCGGATGAACCGCCAGCCTCCCCGTAGGTTGCCGCAGCCGATCTCCAGCATCCGGTGCTCGGGGCGCAGGCCGTGGCCGACGAGGTAGTCGAACTGCATCGCCCCGAGCGCCAGCCACCGCTCGCGGCTGTGGCTGCCGACCGCGGCGTCCGGGTCTGCGCGGGTGTCGGAGCGCATCACGGCGCGGTAGTAGGACACATGGTCCGGGTGGCGGCGGCGCAGCCACATGTCCCGGGCGGTGCGGGCCAGATGGCGGGGCACCCGGTCGGGGTGTCGCAGGGCGTAGGCGAGGCGGTGGCCGAGGGCCGCGCGGTTGACGGTGAGGTTCTTGGCCGGCATGGGCATCGTGCCTTCCTGGGGACAGCGTGCCTTCCTGGACGCGGGGACCCTCAGTGGCGAACACCGTGCTGGTCAACGCCAGTGCAGGGCCGTACCACCGAGGATGCTCAACAGGGCGTTGCGGCGCCACAGGTGCAGGCCCACGGTGACGGCCACCGCGGCGGTGGCGTAACAGGTGTCAGGCATGGCTCGGCTTCCGGGCGGCGCGGGGTGCCGGGCCAGGAGCCAGGAGGTCTTGAGTTCCGTCGTATGTTCGGCGGCACCCACTGCTTCGTCCGCGTCGCCGTCGCCACCACGCCGACTACGCGGCATTTCTCACCGGCATCCCTGCCACGGGGCATCCTGGAACCCGGATGCCGATCGCCTGTGCACTCGCCGTTCTCGCCGCCGCGAACCTGCTGAACAACTGGCTCGCGCGCGGCCCCGCCCTGTACGTGGTCGTCTGCGTGAGCGCGACGGCCGTCCTGCTGCTCATCGCCCGCTGGGACGGTCTCTCCCGGGCCGACCTGGGGCTCGACGCGGCGGGGCTGCGGCGGGGACTGCGGTGGGCTCCCGTCCTGGCGGGGATCGTTCTGCTGGTCCTGCTGCTCCTTCTGACCGTTCCGGCCGGGCGTGAGGCGTTCCAGGACTCCAGGGCGGCGGATCTGTCCGTGGGACGGCTGTTATGGGTTGCCCTGGTGCGGGTGCCGTTCGGGACCGTGCTGCTGGAGGAGACCGCCTTCCGGGGCGTGTTGTGGGCGATGCTCCGGCGCCGGCACGGAACGGCCTGGGCCACGGCCGTGTCGTCGCTGCTGTTCGGGCTGTGGCACCTGCTGCCGTCCCGCGGCATCAACCGCTCCAACGCCGCCGTCGGCTCGGTCTTCGGCGACGGCCCGGCGGGCGTCGTGCCGACGGTCGCCGTGGCGATCGCGGCCACGACCGCCGCCGGGGTCGTCCTGTGCGAACTGCGCCGTCGCTCCGGCAGCCTGCTGGCGCCCATGGCCCTGCACTGGGCGGTCAACAGCTTCGGTTACGTATTCGCGTGGGCGGCGGCCCGCTGGTGGCTCGACGGCTGAAGCACCGGGCGAGCCACCGCAGCCGGCGCTCAGAAGTTGATCATGTGGCCCGCGAGGCCGTGGACCGCTTCCTTGACCGCCTCGCCGAGGGTCGGGTGGGCGTGGACGTTGCGGGCGACCTCGTGGACGGTGAGGTCCCACTGCTGGGCCAGGGTCAGCTCGGGCAGCAGCTCGGTGACGTCCGGGCCGATGAGGTGGCCGCCGATCAGTTCGCCGTACTTGGCGTCGCTGATCAGCTTCACGAAGCCGGTGGCGTCGCCCAGGCCGTGCGACTTGCCGTTCGCGGTGAACGGGAACTTCGCCACCTGCACGTCGTAGCCCAGCTCGCGGGCCTGGTCCTCGGTGTAACCGAAGCTGGCGATCTGCGGCTGGCAGTAGGTGGCCCGCGGGATCATCGCGTAGTCCAGCTCCATCGTCTCGACGTCCGCGATGGTCTCGGCGGCGACGATGCCCATCGCCTCGGCGGCGTGCGCGAGCATCAGCTTCGCCGTCACGTCACCGATGGCGAAGATGTGCGGCACGGAGGTACGGCAGCGGCCGTCGACGTCGATCGCACCCCGCTCGGTGACGGCCACGCCGGTCTTGTCCAGGCCGTATCCCTCGACATTCGGCTGGAAACCGATCGCCTGGAGCACCTTGTCGGCCTCCAGCACCTGCTGCGAGCCGTCCTTGGCGGTGACGGTGACGCGGACCTGCGGGCCGGACTCGTCGATGGCGTCGACGCGCGTCGAGGTCAGCACGTCGATGCCCAACCGGCGGTACTGCTTGGCGAGTTCGGCGGAGACCTCGGCGTCCTCCAGCGGGGTCATCCGGTCCAGGAACTCGACGATGGTGACCTTCACACCGTAGTTGTGGAGGACGTACGCGAACTCGACACCGATCGCGCCGGCGCCCGCGATGACGATCGACTGCGGCAGTTCCTCGGCCAGGATCTGCTCCTCGAACGTCACCACGCGTGCGCTGCGCCGGGTGCCGGGCAGCAGCTTCGGCGTGGCGCCGGTGGCGATGATGCAGTGGTCGAAGCCGATGGTGCGGGTGTTGCCCTCGTAGTCCGTCACCTGGAGGGTGTGCGGGTCGAGGAAGGTGCCGCGGCCGTCGAACTCGGTGATCTTGTTCTTCTTCATCAGGTAGTGGACGCCCTTGACCCGACCGTCGGCCACCTTGCGGCTGCGGCGGAACGCCTCGCCGTAGTCGAAGCTGACCTGCCCGTCCACCTTGATGCCGAAGGTCTTCGCCTCGCGCGTGAAGATGTGCGCCAGTTCGGCGTTGCGCAGCAGCGCCTTGCTGGGAATGCAGCCCACGTTCAGGCAGACGCCGCCCCAGTACTTCTCCTCCACGACCGCCACCCGCTTGCCCAGCTGGGCGGCGCGGATGGCGGCGACGTAGCCGCCCGGGCCCGCGCCGAGGACCACGACATCGAAGCGCTCGTCCTGCTCGACCATGGAAAGTCTTCCTTCCTGAGAACGACGTCCTGCTCTGCTGCTGCCGGTCTGCGCCTGGGATGGCGTACGGCTTCTACCAGCATGACCGCATCCACGAGGTTGTGTGGCGATGCGGGAGGGTGACGGTGATCTCAGGTGGCGTGTGCTCCGGCGATCAGGTCAGTCGCCGGGCATGGTCAGCCGAGGCACAGGACGTTGAGCACGCACAGCTGCGCCGGCGAGGTCTCCTCCGGTGCGGGGCTCGTCGGTGACGTGGAGGTTCCGGAGTCGGAGCTGTCGGTTGCCGTCGGGGGCGGCGTCTGCTGCGGCTCGGCGGCCGCGCCGCCGCTGTCGCCCGAGGTCGCGCCTCCGGGGGCCGGGGAGACGGTCTGCGTCTGCGGGACCGGGGTCGCCGTGGGACTCGGCGTGGAGGCGGCGTCCGGTCGGGTGAACTCGCGCGTGGTGTGCGGCGTGCTGACGGGCTCCCGCGCGACGTTGGTCGGGGACGGCTTCGAACCAGGCGTGTCGGTGCGCGTGGCCTCACGGGTGTCCGGCGGAGTGGACACGGGACGGGTGAGCTCCGTGGCCTGTTCCTCCGCGCCCACGACGCCCGGATCCTGCGGCGCGGTGGCCGCCTGGGCCTTGTCGGCGGAGCCCCGGTCCAACGCCGAGACCGTCAGACCGCCGCCGACCAGCGCCACGGCGGTCGCGACCACGGCCCGGCGCTGGTTCTTCTTCCAGCGGGCCCGCTGGCGACGCCGCGCCGCCCGGCCCTGCGGAACCTGGGGCATGCCTTCCACGTCGCCGGACGGGCTCGTGGGCGCGGTGTCCTCCACGTCGGCCGACGGGGCAGCCTCGTCCCGGAAGTAGCCGTCGTACCAGGTGTCGTCGGTGGGCGTCTCCCACGCCGCCGTTCCGGTGGCGGCCGCGCCGGGCGGGACGGCCGTACCCCCGACCGCGGAGGGAGCGATGTCCGGGGCGTAGGCGCCGCACCCGGGGCACACAAGAGCCCCGTTGAGATGCCGACGGCACGAGGAGCAGTAGTCCATCTACGGTCTTCCTGGGTTCGCACTCGGGATCGAACGGGCTGTAACGCTAACGAGGCTTTGGACAGGCTGTGTGCAGCCCAAGTGATACTCCTGCGCAGATGCCCCAGGAAGTGTGTGTGAACCGTGCCCCACTCACAGCTCACAGCACCCCTCCCGGCGCATACGGCGGCTCACCTCCAGCCACTCCTCGGCCGCCCGCCCTTCCGACCCGGCGTCGAAGGCGTCGACCAGCTCCGCCTGCTCGAACGGGACGCCGCCGCGCAGGACCGCCACCGTACGGATCAGCGTCGCGAAGTCGGTGAACGGATCGCCGTCCACGACCGTCAGATCGGCGAGCTTGCCCTCCTCCACGGTGCCCAGGTCGGCGTCGGCGCCGAAGACGCGCGCGGGCAGCAGCGTGGCGGTGCGCAGCGCCTCGGCCGGTGACAGACCGGCGGCGTGCAGGGCGCGCAGGACCAGGTGCAGATGCAGTCCGACCGGGACGATCGGCTGGTCCGTGCCGAGGGCGAGCAGGCCGCCGCCCGCCAGGATCCGCCGGTAGACGCCCATCTCCCGTGCCAGTGTGGCCAGTTGGGCGGCGGAGGGCGGCTGTCCGGCCTGCTGGCGGACGAGTGCGGTGTCCCACGGCGGCATGAGTGCGGTGACGCGCGGGTCGTCCGCGAGCGCGGGGTCGGCGCCGAGGAGGGCGATGGCCGTGAAGGGGGTGGCGACCAGGTGGAAGTCGGCGCGGGTGTAGATCTCCTCGACGTCCTGGTACGCCCGCCCCGTGGCCGAGGTCGCGTGCCCGAACTCCAGTCGCTGCGTGGCCTGCAGATGGGTCGTCAGGTCCAGGCCCAGCTGCACACCCGGCGTGCACAGATGACTGCCGCTGCGCACCCCGAGCCGGTCGTGCCCGAATTGCGCGGCCTGCTTCATCACCCAGCCCGGAGCCCGTACGTACGTCTTCACGAAGTCCCAGTCCAGCGCGGCCCCGCGCGCCAGCGAACGGCGCAGTCCCTCGGGGGTGCGGTGGGCGCGGCCCATGCTGTAGGCGACCCGTGGCCCGTCGAGCAGTTCGCCGGTGGTCAGCAGCCGGGGTCCGGCGAGGGCACCGGCGGCGACCGCCTCCCGGATGCGGGCCTGCTCGTAGGCGAAGCCGCCCAGCGAGACGGCCGTCGTGATGCCGTATGCGAGCTGGAGCGCGGTCTGGCGTCCGCCGTAGGTGGACTGCCAGGGGTGGGTGTGCGCGTCCCACAGGCCCGGGACCACGGTGCGGTCGCTCGCGTCGATGTGGCGTGCGGCCGGGCGACGGCCGGTGCGGTGCGGGGACACCTGCGCGATGCGGCCGTCGCGGATCACGACGTCGATGTCCTCGCGGACGTCCGGGCCGGTGCCGTCCCAGAGGCGGCCCGCGTGCACGACCGTGTCGGCCGGGCGCGGTCTGCGGTGGTCCAGCGGGATACGGACGGTACGGGTCCGGCCGGTGCCGATGTCCATCAGGCGCAGGGTGCCCGCCGAGAGGTAGAGCAGAGTGCGGGCGTCGGCGGCCCAGGAGGGGTGGTCGGCGGGTTCGGTGGTGAGGCGTCGGGGTTCGCCGTCCGGGGTGCCGTCGCCCCGGACCGGCAGCAGCCACAGGGCCGACTCGGCGACCACGGCCATCCAGCGGCCGTCCGGGGACCAGACGGGCCCGGAGTCGTAGCGGTCGGAGAGGGAGGTGTGGGGGGCGAGGGCCTGCAGGGTGGCGGCCTTGGTGGTCGTGTCGACGACCCGGATGAGGTTGTAGCCCTCGCGGAAGCGCTGGTTGAGGCGGTTGCGGTCGCACAGCGCCACATACCGGCCGTCGGGCGACCAGCTGGGGCGTCCGGGCAGCCCGCCCGTGCCGAGCGGCGCGGCGAGGACCTGTTCGCCGCCGTCGGGCAGGTCGCGCACCACGAGGTTGCCGGACATGTCCAGGCAGGCCAGCCGCGTCCCGTCGGGCGAAAGGGCGGGGAAGACACGGCCGCCCTCGGCGAGCACGGTCTCCTCGCCGGAGCCGAGGTCACGGCGTCGTACCGCGAACAGGCCGTCACGGTCGTCGGCGTACACCAGCGCCGTGCCGTCGGGCGTCCAGGTCGGCGCCAACACATAGCGAGTGGTGGGGGCTTGCAGGACCTTGCTGGGTGGGCGGCCACCCGTCGTGCCGCCGATCCACAGCGCGTTGAGCGCGGCGAAGGCGACGCGGCGGCCGTCCGGTGACAGGGCGGGCAGGTGCAGCGCGCGGACGGGGCGGGTGCCGGCGCCCTCGAAGTCGTACGCCTTGCCGCGGTAGCGGGGCCGGCGCACGGGCAATACGGCCGTGAACGGGATCTCCTCGCCGCTGCCCGGCGCGTCCGGGTCGAGCAGGCGGAAGTGTCCGTCGACGTTGAGGAGCAGTCGCTCGCCGTCCGTCCAGCGGGGCGGCGCGGGGAGGAGGTCGCCCGCCACGGCCACCGGTTTCCCGTCCACCACGAGCGTGCAGGAGGCCGCGGGTGAGGCCGTGGTGCGCAGGTAGGCCAGGCGCCCGGCGGGCGAGACGGCGGGGGTCATGAGCTGGGCGCCGGAGTCGTCTGTGTGCTCGGTGGTGACCGGGCCCGAGCCGTCGGCGGCCACCGACGCGACGGTGCTCGCGCGGAGGGCGCCCGTCGCGGTGACGCCGGCGCGCACGAACAGCACGCGCTCCCCGTCCGGCGACCACGCCGGGTCGAAGTCCTCCCAGCGGGCGTCCTGCCCGGGTCCCTGCCGGCCGGGGCGCCCGGTGAGCCGGGTGAGCGTGCCGGTGCGCACGTCCACGATCCAGATGCGGTACGGCGCGCCGGTCACGGTGTCGCCGCCGCGCTCGGAGGCGAACGCGATCCGGGTGCCGTCCGGCGACCAGGCCGGGCCCCGGTCGTCCCACGGTCCGTCGGTGAGCTGCCGCAGGCCGGTGCCGTCGGGCCGCAGCGTCCAGAGGTGGAAGCCCCCGCCGCGGTAGGCGCACACGACGAGGCGGCTGCCGTCGGGCGAGAACTGCGGGCGGGTGGGTTCGAGGCCGGGCGGGGTGAGGGGGACGGCCGTGCCGCCCTGCCGCGGGAGGGACCAGAGCACGTTCTGGACCTCGGCGACCAGCCGGTCACCGGACGGGGAGAGGGTCGCGGAACCGCCCGTGGCCGCGGTGAGGGAGAGCGTGGTCGTACCGGAGGCGGCGGCCGCGGGCGGCGCGGTCACGGTGGCGACCGCCGTGGCCGTGGCGGTGGCCTGGAGGAATCTGCGGCGGGAGAGGGGGCCGGAACAAGGGGTGTCGGAGGTGCCTTCGGGGTCCAAGAGAGCTCCCAGTGCGCGGAGTTGGCGTGCCGGACGAGAGAGACCACTGGTGGCAACGTACGGAGGCCCAGCGCGGTTACGGACCCCACGCCGGCGTTTCTCGGCCGTTCTCGGCCACTCGGCGCTTCCGGTACGCCGAGTCCCGGTCCGGCCGCCGGGACTGCGAAGGCGTGGGGCCGCCGGTACGCTCTCGATCATGGCTGGTGAACGTGACCTGCAGAAATTGCTCAGCGGTATGCGCCCGGCGCTCAACCCGGGCCGCTATGTGTTCACCACGGTCGAGGGTCGCGTCCCCTCCGGCGTCACCCCGGTGGTCACGGTCGCCGAGCCGGAGGGCCTCACCGTGGTCGCACGGCAGGAGGAGGCCGACGCGGCGGGGATGGCCTACGACTATGTGGCGGGCTGGATCACGCTGCGCGTCCACTCGGCGCTGGAGGCGGTGGGCCTGACCGCCGCGGTCTCCCGGGACCTCGCCGACGCCGGCCTGAGCTGCAACGTGGTCGCCGGGTTCCACCACGACCACCTCTTCGTGCCGGCCGAGGACGCGGACCGGGCGGTGAGCGTGCTGGAGGATCTGGCGCGCCGCTCCGGCCGGGGCTAGACCGGGCACTTCGGTCGAGGCCAGGCCGGCCCTTCGGCCGAGGCTAGAGAAGAAAGAGCAACTGGACGGCGACGAGTACGTCGATGACGCCGCACCACTCGGCGAACGTACGGGAGACGACCTTGTCGAGCCCGAGGTGCACGAAGTCCCATACGCCGTGGAAGAACCAGCCGGCCGCCAGCAGATAGCGGCCCAGGTCCGGATCCACCACCAGCCCGGCCAGAGCGAGCCCGCAGAAGACGAGCGCGCCCGCCGCCTGCACCCCGAGCGTGGCCCGCCCGTGCGGTGTCCCGCGCACGGCTCCCCATGCCAGGAGGACCAATGCCAGGGCGACGAGGACCGTCGAGGGGGCGACCACGTCCTGGAAGGGGAGGACGAACACGGCCACCAGCCCGGCCCCGAGCACCGGCCAGGTGGCCTGCGGCTTACCGATCTGGTTGACGACCAGATAGATCAGCGGCAGCAACGGCAGGGTCTCGCCGAAGCCGCCGACCGCGTCGGCCACGTCCTGCGAGCCGGATGCGATCACGTTGAGGGCGACGACCGCGACGGCCAGCGCCGTGGGCCAGCGCCGCTTGAGCAGCGTGGCTGGGTGCGACCGGTCGGCGATCGGGTGAGAGGCAGGGCCGGACATGGGAAGTCTCCTGGTCGTGAAGGGATGTGGTGACACCTCCAACCTGCTGTGCGGAGCAGCTCGCCAGTAGTGCCGAATCTCCCTGCGCGCACGTGGCGTTGTCACGTCCTCGCATGACATTTGTCATGCGGCGTGGGCCACAATGACCGGGTGGGGGACGGGGCGATCGATGGTGACGCGGCGGGGCTGACGAGCTTCCGCCGCTATACGTGGTGGACCGTGCCGGGCATGACCGTGTGTGTCCTGGCGGTGTTCGTCGGCGAGTGGATCCTCGACGGTGACGTCCCGTTGTGGGCCCGCGGCCCGGCCGCCGCCGCGCTGGCGGTCGAGGTGTGGGCCAGCGTCGTCCTGCTGAGCCGGCGGCTGGCCCTCCTCCCGGTGACGGACGCGCACCCCGGCGGACCGCCCCTGGGCCGGCTGATCGCCGCCGTGGGAGCCGGAGTTGTGCTCGCGGCCTTCCCTCTCGCCCTGCGCGACTACGGGCTGTGGCCGGTGGCGCCCGCCCTGGTGGTGTCGATCGTCGCCACGTACCTCCCGCCGCGCCGCAGGCGGCTGCTGATCGCGGGCGCCGTCGTCCTGGCGCCGCTGCCCGGGGGGCTGGTCAGTCTGGCCGCGGGAGACGGGGAGCTGGCGTACGCCGCGCTGTTCCCGGCCGGGCTGGTCGCCTTCACGGCCTGGGTGACGCTCGGCCCGCTGTGGGCCTGGGACACGGCACGGCGGCTGGACGAGGCGCGACGGCTGGAGGCGGAGCTGGCGGTCAGGGAGGAGCGGCTGCGGTTCGCCGCCGACCTGCACGACATCCAGGGCCACCACCTCCAAGTCATCGCACTGAAGAGCGAGTTGGCGGCGCGGCTCGTCGATCTGGACCCCGCGCGCGCCGCCGCGGAACTCAAGGAGATACGGCGGCTGTCGGCGGACGCCCTGAGCGACACCCGGGCCGTGGTGCAGGGGTACCGTCGCACGTCCCTGGACGACGAGATCGGCAACGCGACACGGGTGCTGGCCGCGGCCGACATCGACGCGAAAATGACCCTCGACCCCGCGGCCGTGGCCGCCGGCCTCACGGACTCCGCCCGGCACCTCCTGGGTCTGGTGATGCGGGAGGCCACCACGAACGTGCTCCGGCACAGCCGGGCCGGGCACGCCGAGGTCGACTACCGGATCGCGGACGGGCGCGCCCGTCTGCGGGTGAGCAACGACGGTGTCGAGGAGCATCCCGCCGCCCTGGACGGCACGGGACTGCGCACGCTCGCCGAGCGGCTGAAGGCGGCGGGCGGCGAGCTGACGTGGCACCGGGACAGTGACCGGTTCACGGTCACGGCCACGCTGCCCGCGCACTCACCGGAGCCGAAGCCGTCGCCGGAATCACCGGAGCGGAAACAGTTGCCGCAATCACCGGAGCCGAACCAGTCGCCGCAATCACCGCAGCCGACACGACCGCCGACCTCACCGGTGTCGCGGAATCCCGCGGACGGAGCCGCCCGATGATCCGCCTGATGATCGCCGACGACGAGGACCTGCTCAGAAGTGCCCTGGCCGCCCTCCTCGCGCTGGAGCAGGACCTCACCGTCGTCGCCGAGGCGGCCACCTCCACCGAGGCGGTACGGCTGGCCCGCGAGCACCGCCCCGACATCGCCGTCCTCGACCTGGAGATGCCGCCCACCGACGGGCTGCGGGCCGCCGAGGAGATCCGGGCCGAACTGCCCACGCAGATCGTCCTGGTGACCCGGCACGCCCGGCCCGCCGTCCTGCGCCGGGCCCTCGCCGCCGGGGTACGCGGCTTCGTGCCCAAGACGACCCCGGCGGCCCGGCTGGCCGAGATCATCCGGGACATCGCCGTCGGCCGCCGCTATGTGGACCCGGACATCGCCGCGTCCGCGCTGACCGAGGACGACTGCCCCCTCACCGACCGGGAACTGGAGGTCCTGCGTGCCGCCCGCACCGGCGCGTCGATCGCGGACATCGCCGCCGAGATCCACCTGGCCTCCGGCACGGTCCGCAACTACCTCTCCTCCGCCATGTCCAAGCTGGGCGTCCCGACCCGGCATGCGGCCGCCCACCGGGCCTGGGAGCAGGGCTGGATCTGACCTCCCGGTCCCACGGGCCTCACCGGTGGCCCGGAGCCCGCTTCCCCGGCACCGCGACAGCGCCGGACGCGGCGGACTTCAGGAGGCGGCGGAAGGTGGGGCATTCCATGTGGCTCGGTGCGGGGCAGGCGGCGGCGTGCCGCAGGGAGTCCCGCAGGACGGCCAGTTCGCGGATCCGACTGTCCAGTTCCTCCGCCTTGGTCGTGAGCATCTGCCGGTCGATGTGCGGCTGTCCGTCCGGCGCGAACATGTGCGCGATCTCGTCGAGCGAGAACCCGGCGGTGCGCCCCAGCGCGATCAGTGCCAGGCGCTCCAGTACGCCGGGATCGTACTGACGGCGCAGGCCCCGCCTGCCGATCGGGGTGATCAGCCCCTTGTCCTCGTAGAAACGCAGGGTCGAGGCGGGAACTCCGGCGCGGCGCGCCACCTCGGCGATGTCCAGGTCCGTCATCCTCTTGACCTCAAGTCGACTTGAAGTCGCACGCTGTCATCCCGGCCCGAGGAACGCAAGCCAAGGAGACGACCATGGACGCCACGCGCAGGACCGACGACGAACAGGCGGCCCGTTGGAACGCACTCGCCGGCCACGCATGGGTCGAGATGCAGCCGGTGCTGGACCGGATGTTCAAGCCGTTCGAAGACCTGCTCGTCGAAGCGGTGACCACCGCGCGCGGCAGCCATGTGCTCGATGTCGGCTGCGGCACCGGCGGCACCACGCTGGCCGTCGCGCGGCGGCTGGGCCCGGAGGGTCACTGCGTCGGCATCGACATCTCCGAACCGATGATCACCGTCGCCCGGGCGCGCGCCGAGCGGGAGGGCGCACCGGCCTCCTTCATCCACGCCGACGCGGCGGATCACGCGTTCGAGACCGCCGCCTTCGATGCCGTGATCTCACGCTTCGGTGTCATGTTCTTCCACGACTCCGTCCGGGCCTTCGCGAACCTTCGGCGTGCCGCCAGGGACGGCGCCCGGCTCCGGTTCATCGTGTGGCGCGGCGCTGAGGAGAACCCGTTCATGACGACGGCCGAACGCGCCGCGGCACCGCTCCTGCCGAACCTTCCCGCCCGCCGGCCGGACGGGCCGGGACAGTTCGCCTTCGCGGACGCGGGTGACGTCCGCCGCATCCTGGTGGAGAGCGGATGGGCCGGGATCGACATCCGGCCGATCGACGTGGACTGCACCCTGCCGGAGAGCGAGCTGGTCCGTTACTTCACCCGGCTCGGCCCAGTGGGCCAGGTTCTGCCCGACGCGGACGAGGAGACCCGCGCGCGGGTCGTCGAGACGGTCCGCGCGGCGTTCGACACGTTTGTGCAGGGCTCCGAAGTCCGCTTCACCGCGGCCTGCTGGCTGGTCGACGCCAGGGCGGGCGCCCACGCCCCGACGCGAAACTTTCGCGGTTCCGGCACCCCTTCCTGAGCACGAGCGGACCGACGCATAGTGAGGGAGCAGTGCAACGGGGTCGGCCACTGGAACGGTGATTCAACGAGATGACGCGGAAGAACGCCCTGGTGGTGCGAGGCGGTTGGGAGGGACATCAGCCGGTCCGGGCCACGGAGCTGTTCCTGCCGTTCCTTCGAGGCAACGGGTACGACGTCCGGGTCGAGGAGTCGACCGGCGTCTACGCCGACGCCGCCGAGATGGCCGCCACCGATCTCGTCGTGCAGTGCGTGACGATGTCGCAGATCAGCGCCGAGCAGCTGGCGGGACTGACCGCGGCGGTCGAGGCAGGCACCGGTTTCACCGGCTGGCACGGCGGCATCGCCGACTCGTTCCGCGCCTCCTCCGACTATCTCCACCTGGTGGGTGGGCAGTTCGCGACCCACCCGGGCAAGGAGCCGTGTGAACGCCGGGGTGTTCAGGAGGACAACTACCTGCCGTACGTCGTCGCCATCACGGAACTCGGCCGCGAGCACCCCGTCACGGCGGGCATCGAGGACTTCGAGCTGCACACCGAGCAGTACTGGGTGCTCCACGACGACCTGATCGACGTCCTGGCCACCACGACCCATCCCGCCCGGCCGTGGCAGCCCTGGCACCGTCCGGTCACCTCGCCGGCGGTGTGGACCCGCAGGTGGGGCGCCGGGCGCATCGTGGTGACGACACCGGGGCACAGCCTCGACGTGCTGGAGAACCCGAACGTCCGCACCGTCATCGAGAGGGGCATGCTGTGGGCGACGCGCACCGCATCGGCGTCGTAGGCCTCGGGGTCATCTCCCGCGCGTACCTGGACACGCTCGTCGGCCATCACGCCGTACGGATCACCGCGGTCGCCGACCTCGACGCCTCCCGTTCGGCCGCGGTCGCCGCCGAGTTCCCCGGTGTCCGAGCGCTGACCGTCGAGGAGTTGCTGAGCAGCCCGGACGTGGACACGGTGCTGAACCTCACGGTCCCCGCGGCCCACGCCGAGATCGCCCTGGGCGCGGTGGGCCATGGGAAGAACGTCTACGGGGAGAAGCCGCTGGCCGCCGGCTTCCCTGATGGTCATGCGGTGCTGGAGGCCGCCGCGCGGGCCGGCGTGGGTGTGGGGTGTGCGCCGGACACCGTGCTGGGTACCGGAATCCAGACGGCGCGGGCGGCGGTGGAGGCGGGAAGCATCGGGCGGCCCCTGTTCGCCTCGGCCGTGATGGTCACTCCGGGACACGAACGCTGGCATCCCCACCCCGACTTCTACTACGCCGCCGGGGGCGGGCCGCTGCTGGACATGGGGCCGTACTACCTCACGTCCTTGGTCCACCTCCTGGGTCCGGTGCGTGCCGTGATCGGGGCGGCCGGCCGGCTGCGCACCGAGCGCGTCATCGGTTCCGGCCCGCGCGCGGGCGAGCGGATACCGGTGGAGGTGGACAGTCATGTCTCGGGTGTGCTCGAGCATGTGAACGGGGCTCTGACGACGATCACGACGAGCTTCGACGGGGTGGCCGCCACCGCCGCGCCGATCGAGGTGCACGGTGACGCGGGAACCCTGGCGGTGCCGGACCCGAATCACTTCGACGGTGAGGTACGGCTCTTCGAACTCGGCGGCACCCAGTGGCGGACGCTCCCCCCGTCCGCGGGTTACGCCGAGGGCGCGCGGGGCGTCGGTCTGCTCGACTTCATCGCCGCGGACGGGCAGCGGTCGCCCCGCGCGAACGGTGACCTCGCCCTGCATGTGCTGGAGACGATGAGTGCCCTTCTGCGTTCGTCGGCCGAGGGGCGGCGCATCGAGCTGACGACGTCGGCGGAGCCGCCGGTCGCCGTTCCGCTGACGGCCGCCGAGGTGTGGAGGGGCGCCGACGCCCGCCGGGCCGCATAGCACTGAGCGGAGGTCAGTCCACGTCCCACGTGTGCGCGGGCGCGTTCAGATGCATGTAGTCCATGTACGTCTTGGTCATCAGCCGGAGCGCCTCCGCCCGGTCGGCGGTGCCGCCCTTCTCCAGGTGGTGGACCGTCTCCGCCTGCCACAGGGCGCCGTTGCGGGCGGCGACGCAGCGTTGCTGGACGATGCCCAGCAGGGGTTCGCGCCACGCCGCGTCCAGGCCGGCCAGCTCCAGGCCCCGATGGGCCAGGGGCAGCAGGCGCCGCAACACCAGTTCCGTGACCGGCACTTCGCCCATGCCGGGCCAGTACAGGCGGGCCTCGATGCCGTCGCGGGCGGCGGTGTGGAGGTTCTCCTCGGCCACCGAGAAGGACATCCGGGTCCAGATCGGACGGTCCTCGTCGACCAGCGCGCGGGTGAGGCCGTAGTAGAGGGCGCCGTTGGCGATGGTGTCGGCCACGGTGGGGCCGGCGGGCAGGACGCGGTTCTCGATGCGCAGATGGGGGCCGCTGTCGGTGACGGCGTAGACGGGCCGGTTCCAGCGGTAGATCGTGCCGTTGTGCAGCGTCAGTTCGCCCAGCTGCGGCACATCGCCCCGGTCGAGCGCCTCCTGGGGGTCCTCGTCGTCGCACAGCGGCAGCAGCGCCGGGTAGTAGCGCACGTTCTCCTCGAACAGGTCGAAGACGCTGGTGATCCACCGCTCCCCGAACCACACCCGGGGCCGTACGCCCTGGGCCTTGATCTCCTGGGGGCGGGTGTCGGTGGCCTGCTCGAACAACGGGATACGGGTCTCGCGCCACAGCTCCTTGCCGAACAGGAAGGGCGAGTTCGCCGCCAGCGCGACCTGCACGGCCGCGACGGCCTGGGCGGCGTTCCAGTAGTCCGCGAAATCCTTCGGCGAGACCTGAAGGTGGAACTGGGTGCTGGTGCAGGCGGCCTCGGGGGTGATGGTGTCGGCGTACGTCGACAGGCGCTCCACGCCGTCCACCGTGATGCGCAGGTCCTCGCCGCGGGCCGCGAAGATCTGCTCGTTGAGCAGCCGGTACCGGGGGTCGCCGGACAGGGCTGATTCGTCGACGTGGGTCTCCCCCAGGGTCGGCAGGATGCCGATCATGATGAGGTGGGCGCCCACGGCCGCGGCGCGTTCGTCGGCGTGGTTGAGCGCGTCGCGGATCGCCTGCTCCCAGGCGCCGGGGCCGCCGGTGGTCAGCTCCCGGGGCGGAATGTTGATCTCCAGGTTGAAGCGGCCGAGCTCGCTGGACCAGGCGGGGTCGGCGATCGCCTGGAGCACATCGGTGTTCCGCATCGCCGGCAGACCGTCGTCGTCCACCAGATTGAGCTCGATCTCCAGCCCGACCCTGGGGCGTTCGCTCTCGAACGCCGATTCGCGCAGCATCTGCGCCAGCACATCGAGGCAGGTGTGCATCTTCTCCCGGTACCGGCGGCGATCCTCCCGCGTGAACACCAGGGCCGGCACGTCACGTCCCATGTGCCCTCCCGAGTTCCCTCGGCGGATACCTCTCGTCCCAGAGTGACACTTCGAACGGCACGCGGACAGTCAGGCGCCGAGGCTCGTCGGACGTAATCCCCTTGCCCCGCTTGCGGCACTCCCCCTAGCCTGACTTTGTGCCGCAAATAAACAAATCCCGAACGCACAACGCCGTGCCGGGCAACCGCAGCACCCTCACCCGTCTCCGCATCGCCCTCACCACCTTCTTCGCCCTCGACGGCTTCCTGTTCGCCGGCTGGGTCGTCCGCATCCCCGCCATCAAGGAACAGACCGGCGCCACCGCCAGCGCCCTCGGCCTCGCCCTCCTCGGCGTCTCCGCGGGCGCGGTGCTCACCATGACCCTCACCGGCCGGCTCTGCCGCCGCTACGGCACCCACCAGGTCACCGTCGTCTGCGCGGTCCTCCTCTCCCTGAGCGTCGCCCTGCCCCCGCTCACCCACTCCGCGCCGGCCCTGGGCGCTGTACTCCTCCTCTTCGGCGCCGCCTACGGCAGCATCAACGTCGCCTTCAACAGCGCCGCCGTGGACCTGGTCACCGCCCTGCGCCGGCCCGTCATGCCCAGCTTCCACGCGGCCTTCAGCCTGGGCGGCATGGTCGGCGCGGGCCTCGGCGGGCTGGTCGCGGGGGCCCTCTCCCCGACCCGGCATCTGCTGGGCCTCGCCGTGACCGGGCTCCTGGTGACGGTCGTGGCGGGCCGTACGCTGCTGCGCCACGAACCGCCGGCGGCCCCGCGCCCGGCACACCCGGAGCGCGGCACCCCGCGCCGCCCGGACGGCAGAACCCGTGGACTGGTGCTCGTCTTCGGCCTGATCGCCCTGTGCACGGCCTACGGCGAAGGCGCCATGGCCGACTGGGGCGCCCTGCACCTCGAACAGGACCTCCATGCCTCGCCCGGCGTCGCCGCCGTCGGCTACTCCTGCTTCGCGCTGGCCATGACCGTCGGCCGCCTCACCGGTACGGCCCTCCTCGAACGGCTCGGCCACGGCCGTACCGTCATCGCGGGCGGCGCCACCGCGGCGTGCGGGATGCTGCTCGGCTCGCTCGCCCCGTCCCTCTGGGCGGCGCTGCTCGGCTTCGCGGTCACCGGGCTCGGTCTCGCCAACCTCTTCCCCGTGGCCGTCGAACGCGCCGGCACCCTGGCCGGCCCGAGCGGCGTCGCCACCGCGTCCACCCTCGGCTACGGCGGCATGCTCCTCGGCCCGCCCGCCATCGGCTTCATGGCCGACTGGCTCTCCCTGCCCGTCGCCCTCACCAGCGTCGCCGTCCTGGCGGCGATCGCCACGCTCATCGGGCTCGCGACACGGCGTACGGCGCGGAACTGAGCGTGCGCCGCACGCCGGCTTCCCTTCGACCGCGCTTCATCCGACACACTCATCCCCATGGAGACAGCCGACTTCGTTCGAACCCTGGACCGCGAGGGTCTGTTGCTCGCCGCGGCCGCCGAGGAGGCCGGGTCCGGCGCCAAGGTGCCGACCTGCCCGGACTGGCAGGTGCGGGATCTGCTGCGGCACACGGGGATGGTGCACCGCTGGGCGACGGCGTACGTCGCCGAGGAGCACCGCTCGTACCACCCCGACGGCGGACTGCCCGACCTCGACGACGCCGAGTTGCTCACCTGGTTCCGGGAGGGGCACCGCCACCTGGTCGACACCCTCGCGGGAGCCCCCGCCGATGTGCGGTACTGGCACTTCCTGCCCGCCCCGTCGCCGCTCACCTTCTGGGCGCGCAGGCAGGCTCACGAGACGACCGTGCACCGCTACGACGCGGAGGCGGCACGCGGTGGGACGCCGAGCGCGATCGACCCGGGCTTCGCGGCGGACGGCATCGACGAGTTGTTGTGCGCCTTCCACGCCCGCCCTAAGAGCCGCGTCCGCAGCGCCGAACCCCGGGTATTGCGGGTGCGGGCGACGGATACGGACGGCGCCGCATGGACCGTACGGCTGTCGCAGGAGCCGCCCGTGACCGAACGGGACGACGTGGGAGAGGCCGACTGCGAGATCGCCGGGCCGGCCGGGCAGCTGTACCTGTCGCTGTGGAACCGGCTGCCGTTCCCGCACGTGACCGGCGACGCCTCGGTCGCCGTACTGTGGCGGGAGAACTCCGCGGTCACCTGGAGCTGAACCCGGCGCGTACGCCGCTCAGTTCGCGAGCATCCTCGTCAGCACCGCACGCTGCACCGGCAGCACCTCACCGTGCAGCGTGCGCCCCTTCACCGTGAGCGCCACCTTCACGCCACGCCGGTCCTCCGGGCACATGCCGCGCTCGACCAGCCCGTCCTTCTCCAGCCTGGCGATCAGCCGCGACAGCGCGCTCTGGCTGAGATGGACGCGCTCGGAGATCTCCTGGACGCGGTACGCGCAGGATCCGTCCGCCAGCACGTCCAGGACCTCGAAGTCGCTGGCGCACAGGCCGTGCCGGTTGAGGGCGCGGTCGAGTTCGCACTGCGTGCGCGCGTGCAACGCCAGGATGTCCCGCCACTGGTCCACGAGCGCCTGTTCGGCCTTCTTCGCCGCCATGGGCGCACCGTAGCAGAGAACCGCGATTATTGCACCGGAATTAAATGCGTTTGCATTTCATGCATGCGCATGTAGTGTTCTGGGTCATGACCTCTCCGCTCACCAAGCCCTCGTCCGAGGAGCGTTGGACTCCCCGACTGTGGGGCACCCTGCTGGTGCTGTGCGCCGCCATGTTCCTGGACGCGCTGGACGTGTCGATGGTCGGTGTCGCCCTGCCGTCCATCGGCGCCGACCTGGACCTGTCCACCTCGACCCTGCAGTGGATCGTCAGCGGCTACATCCTGGGCTACGGCGGCCTGCTGCTCCTCGGCGGACGGACCGCCGACCTGCTGGGCCGGCGCCGGGTCTTCCTGGTGGCCCTGGCCGTTTTCGCGCTCGCCTCACTGCTCGGCGGGCTCGTCGACTCGGGTCCGCTGCTGATCGCCAGCCGCTTCATCAAGGGTCTGAGCGCGGCCTTCACCGCCCCGGCCGGACTGTCGATCATCACCACGACGTTCCCGGAGGGCCCACTGCGCAACCGGGCGCTCTCCATCTACACCACCTGCGCGGCCACCGGCTTCTCCATGGGTCTCGTGCTCTCCGGCCTGCTCACCGAGGCAAGTTGGCGCCTCACCATGCTGCTGCCCGCACCCATCGCCGTGATCGCGCTCGTCGCCGGCCTGAAGCTGCTGCCGCGCAGCGAGCGCGAGAAGGACCACAGGGGCTACGACATTCCCGGCGCCGTCATCGGCACCGCCTCGATGCTGCTGCTGGTCTTCACCGTCGTACAGGCCCCCGAAGTCGGCTGGGCCTCCGCCCGCACCCTGCTGTCCTTCCTGGCCGTCGCCGCGCTCCTGACCGTGTTCGTCCTGGTCGAACGGCGCTCGCCGGGCCCGCTGATCCGGCTGGGCGTGCTCCGCTCCGGCAACCAGATCCGCGCCCAGCTCGGCGCCATGACCTTCTTCGGCTCGTACATCGGCTTCCAGTTCCTGGCCACGCTGTACCTCCAGTCGCTGCTCGGCTGGTCGGCGCTGCAGACGGCGCTCGCCTTCCTGCCCGCGGGCGTGCTGGTGGCGGTGTCCGCGACGAAGATGGGCGCCATCGTCGACCGGTTCGGCACCCCGCGTCTGATCCCGGCGGGCTTCGCCCTGATGGTCATCGGCTACGCGCTCTTCCTGCGCGTCGATCTCGACCCGGTGTACGCGGCGGTGATCCTGCCGAGCATGCTGCTCATCGGCGCAGCCTGCGCGTTGGTCTTCCCCTCGCTCAACATCCAGGCCACCAACGGGGTCGACGACCACGAGCAGGGCATGGTCTCCGGTCTGCTCAACACCTCGGTGCAGGTGGGCGGCGCGATCTTCCTGGCCGTCGTGACGGCCGTGGTCACCGCCAACTCCCCGGAGAACACCACTCCGCAGGCCGTCCTGGACAGCTACCGGCCCGGGCTGACCGTCGTGACCGGCATCGCCGTCATCGGGCTCCTGATCACTCTGACGGGGCTGCGCCCGCGGCGCCGGCAGCAGTCCGTCGTCGTCGCGAGGTCCACCCTGAAGGAGGCTGAAGCGGACCGCGTGCCCGTCCGCGACTAGGGGGAACGCCTCCACACCGTGTGCCCGGCGGGGTCTGCTTGCCCCGCCGGGCACACACCTGTGAGACTCGCCGTATGACTGGATACGGGGGACGGCGCGATCAGGCGCGGCGGGACGCCATCACCGTCGAGATCGGATACGCGCTGTGCAGTGCGGCGTTCGCGGCGGCCCTGCTGTTCGGAGCGGTGGCCGGACCTGCGTTCGTCTTCGATCTGTCGGGCGGTGCGCGCAGCACACTCGTCGGCACGGGCGGCACGCTCGCAGCCGTACTGTTCGTCGCCCGGGTCGTCAGCGTCCTGGTCCGCTTCCAGGGAGCCTCTCAGCCCAGCCAGCCCGGCCGTACCAATCCCGACTCATAGGCCAGCACGACGAGTTGGGCCCTGTCCCGGGCGCCGAGCTTCACCATCGTGCGACTGACGTGGGTCTTCGCGGTGAGAGGGCTCACCACCAGGCGGCGGGCGATCTCCTCGTTGGACAGGCCGATGCCGACCAGCGTCATCACCTCCCGCTCGCGCTCGGTGAGTTGGGAGAGGGAGCCGGCGGCCGCGGGCTCCTTGGAGCGGGCGGCGAACTCGGCGATCAGCCGCCGGGTCACCCCCGGCGACAGCAGCGCGTCGCCGTCCACCACCGCCCGGACGGCGCGCAGGAGTTCCTCGGGCTCGGTGTCCTTGACCAGGAACCCGGAGGCGCCCGAGCGGATGGCCTCGAAGACGTACTCGTCGAGTTCGAAGGTGGTCAGCATGACCACCTTCACGCTCGCCAGGGCGCCGTCCTGGGTGATCCGGCGGGTCGCGGCGAGGCCGTCCAGGAGCGGCATGCGGATGTCCATCAGGACGACGTCGGGCCGCAGTTCGCGCACCTTGCGCAGCGCCTCCTCACCGTCGGCGGCCTCCCCCGCCACCTCGATGTCGGGCTGGGCGTCGAGCAGCGCCCGGAAGCCGGCCCGCACCAGTGACTGATCGTCGGCGAGCAGTACGCGGATCACCGGTCCTCCTTGGTCTCGGCAGCGCCCTTCAGCGGCAGGACGGCGAGCACCCGGAACCCGCCGTCGGCCCGCGGGCCCGCCTCGATCGTGCCACCCAGCGCGGCCGCCCGCTCCCGCATTCCGGCCAACCCGTTGCCGCTGCCGCCCGCGTCGGCGCCGGTCGCGGGACCATCGTCGTCGATACGCAGCCGTAGCGTCGTCGCGTCCTCGTGATCGAGGTGCACGCGTGCGTGCCGCGATCCCGAGTGGCGTACGACATTGGTGAGGGCCTCCTGGACGATGCGGAAGGCGGCGAGGTCCGTGCCGGGCGGGAGGCGGGGCGGCTCGCCCTGCACCTCGACGGTGAGGCCCGCGCTCGCCGCCTGCTGCACCAGTTCGGGCAGCCGGTCGAGGCCGGGCGCCGGCGTGCGGGGCGCGTCGCCGGGGGTGCGCAGCGTGTCGAGGACCTGGCGGACCTCGCCGAGCGCCTCCTTGCTCTTGGCCTTGATGGTGGTGAGCGCCGTGCGCGCCTGCTCGGGGTCGGTGTCGAGGAGGGCGAGGCCGACGCCCGCCTGCACATTGATCACGGAGATGCTGTGCGCGAGGACATCGTGCAGCTCACGGGCGATCCGCAGCCGTTCCTCGTCGGCCCGCCGCCGCGCCGCCTGCGCCCGCTCGGCCCGCTCCCGCGCCCACTGCTCGCGCCGGATCTTGGCCAGCTCCGACACCGCCACGATCGCCGCGACCCAGGCGGCGATCACACCCTCCTGCCCCCAGGGGGCCGCCGAGTCGCCGGACGGCGGCAGCCACTGGTACAGCCAGTGCGCCACCAGGGCATGCCCGACCCAGAACACTCCGACGGCCGCCCAGGCCGCCCTGCGGTGTCCGGTGACGATGGCGTTGAAGCAGGCCACGGCCACGGCCACGAAGACCGGGCCGTACGGGTACCCGGCGCCCAGATAGACCGTGGCGGCCACCGCCGTACCGAACACGACGGCCACCGGATACCGCGTGCGCCACAGCAGGAGTCCCGCCGCCACGAGCAGCAGCGCACGGGCGAAGAGGTCGAGATCCGCCCGGTCGTCCTGCCCCTGGGCGGCGAAGTTCGAGCCGGCCAGCACGAAGACCGTGATCAGCACGGTGGAGCGCCAGGGCCGGCGAGGGGCGCGGTCCTCGCCGTCCTCCCACCGGTTCCACCACGGCGGCCCGTGCCGCCACCACATCGGCGGACCGCCGCCCCGGCGTTCCTGCTGCTCGTCCATGTCCGCCACGCTAGACGCGATGGCCGCCGGGCGGCGTCACCCGCGCGTGGTGATCACGCGTACTCCCCGCGAAGTACGTCCGCGACCTCGCCCTGCCTCGCCGAGATCAGACGCCTGATCACCCGACTCACCGACCGCCGGCCCGCCACTGGAAACGGCGCGGACACAGTCCATACAGCTGCCCGGCAATTCAGCACAACCACCGTTGCGGTGCTAGTCCGCAGCGGGATCATCACTTTCGACGCGGGCCGCCTCGATGATTTTCTTCGCGAGAGCCCAGAAGGCAGGGAATCGCAGAGACTTGTGTGACGCCGTGAAGGTGATGAACGACGTTTCTGTCGGGAGGACGAACTGAGCCTGCCGGTACTCCTCCTCGCCGGCCGAGAAGGTGTAGTCGATCAAATGACCGGAGTGGGGCCCAATAGTGGCAGGTTCGCTGCGCTCGACATTGAAGGCGTTGAATGTCTGCTGCAATGTGCCCAGGTGCTGCACGAGGAATTGATGCAACGGCCTGCCGTTTCGCGCCTCACGAACCACCACGATGTTGGGGCGGAAGCCATCGGTCGGTTCGGACTGAACCAAGATCGTTTGCGAACGGTCCTCCCATCCGGGGAGCAGCGGTAATACAACGTCGCTCACACCTGTGAATTTCATGCTCATCCCCTTGAGGAGATCTTCAAGGACTGCCTCGGCTCCATCCTCATCGCCTGCCTCCCATAGCCAGTAGGCGAGCCTCTGGCGCACGGAGAGGGTGTCGGGGTGGCCCCTCCCTCGCACCCGTATGTGATCGGCAAGACTCTTTTCGTACAGGGCGATGGCTTGCCCCAGGTTCCCCGCCGACTGATAGGTGAGCGCGAGGTTGCTGCGGGAGGTCAGGGTGTCGGGGTGGTCCTCACCCAGCAGTCGAATCCGGTCGGCCAGGGTCTGTTCGTGCAGGGAGATGGCGCGGTCCAGGTCGCCCGCTGATTCGTAGGCGATCGCGAGGTTGCTGCGGGAGGTCAGGGTGTCGGGGTGGTCCTCACCCAGCAGTCGAATCCGGTCGGCCAGGGTCTGTTCGTGCAGGGAGATGGCGCGGTCCAGGTCGCCCGCTGATTCGTAGGCGATCGCGAGGTTGCTACGGGAGGTCAGGGTGTCGGGGTGGTCCTCACCCAGCAGTCGAATCCGGTCGGCCAGGGTCTGTTCGTGCAGGGAGATGGCGCGGTCGAGGTCGCCCGCTGACAAATACGCGACCGCGAGGTTGTTGCGGGAGATCAGGGTGTCGGGGTGGTCCTCGCCCAGCAGTCGTGTCCGGGCGGCGAGAGTCTGTTCATGGAGGGCAATGGCGCGGTCCAGGTCGCCCACTGATTCGTAGGCGACCGCGAGGTTGCTGCGGGAGCGGAGGGTCTCGACGTGGTCCTCGCCCAGCAGCCGTGTCCGGTCGGCCAGGGTCCGTTTATACAGTGGGATGGCTCGGTCCAGGTCACCCGCTGATTCGTAGGCGACCGCGAGGTTGTTGCGGGAGATCAGGGTGTCGGGGTGGTCCTCACCCAGCAGTCGAATCCGGTCGGCCAGGGTCCGTTCGTTCAGGGGGATGGCTCGGTCCAGATCACCCGCTGACAAATAGGCGCCGGCGAGGTTGCTGCGGGAGGTCAGGGTGCCGGGGTGGTCCTCGCCCAGCACCCTCCCGAAATCGGTGAGGGTCTTCTCGTACAGGGGGATGGCGCGGTTCAGGTCGCCCGCTGATTCGTAGGTGACCGCGAGGTCGTTGCGGGTCGTGAGGGTGTCGGGGTGGCCCTCACCCAGCAGTCGTATCCGATCGGCCAGGGTCTTTTCGTACAGGGCGATGGCTTGTCCCAAGCTCCCCGCCCACTGATAGGCGCCCGCGAGGTCGTTACGGGTGGTGAGGGTGTCGGGGTGGCCCTCACCCAGCAGTCGTATCCGATCGGCCAGGGTCTTTTCGTACAGGGCGATGGCTTGTCCCAAGCTCCCCGCCCACTGATAGGCGCCCGCGAGGTCGTTACGGGTGGTGAGGGTGTCGGCGTGGCCCTCACCCAGCAGTCGTATCCGATCGGCCAGGGTCTTTTCGTACAGGGCGATGGCTTGTCCCAAGCTCCCCGCCCACTGATAGGCGCCCGCAAGGTCGTTACGGGTGGTGAGGGTGTCGGGGTGGCCTTCACCCAGGACTTGCCGACGTGTCTGCTCCGCGCGCTCCAGGTACGGGACGGCGCGGGAGGTCTGGCCCTGCCCTTGAAGAAACAGTGCGGTGTGGTGGAGGACGAATGCGGTGGTCACGGTGTCGGTGAGGGGATCCGTGGCCGTGGCGAGCGCGTCGATGTGGGGCAGCAACTCCCGCCAGCGGGGCCAGCCGGCGGGATTGCCCGCCGGGTCATCGGGCAGCGCATCGCGCAAGGCCGCGGTGGCCTGTGAGTTGGCGCGGCTGATGAGGTCGGGAGCGCGCTGAGGGTCCGTGGGATCAGGAGTGCGCGTGACGGTCTGAACGAGGCGATGGACACTGACGGTGGTCTCGGTGAGTGTGATCATGCTGTAGGCGGCCAGCAGGACCAGAGCCTCGTCAACCGCGATCAGGTCGTCATGCAAGGACGACACCAGGTCGCGGGGTACGTGCTCGGGAGCGACCCAGGCCAGAGCGCGGAGCAGGTCGGCGGCAAGCGGGTTCTGATCAGTGATGGCGGCCAGGGTGAGGTGCCAGATGCGGGCGATGGTGCGCTCCTGCTCCCCGCCGGCGGGTGAGGCGGCGAACATGCGGGCCGGGGCGCGCCGCAGCCGGTCCAGGTAGGTGGTGGGGGCCAGGGCGGCGTGGCGGATGTAGGCGGCGGCATGTTCCAGAGCCAGGGGCAGGTACCCGAGGTCGGCGGCGATATCAGTGAGGGCCGGGGTTTCGGCGCGGTGGCCGGTGACACGGGCCAGCAGTTCGGCGGCAGCGGTCGGGGTGAGGGTGTCCAGAGGGACGGGGCGGGCGAGCCGGTGCCAGCCGTATGCGCGACGGGTGGTGATCAAATCGCTGGCCGATGTACGGGGCGATGACCTCCGGAGCGGCGGCGTTGTCGAAGACCAGCAGCCAGCCGGTGTGGGACTGAAGCCAAGTGAGTGCCCAGGGCATGGCCTGGTGACTCGCTGTCGTGGTGAACTCGGCTTGCGGGTTCAGGCGGGCCGCCAGGTCCGTCAGCGCGGTGGTGATGCCGTCGGGACTGTCGGCGTTTATCCACCACAGAGGGGTGTAGTCGGCCAAGCGGCGGTGGGCGTAGTGCAGGACCAGGGTGGTCTTGCCGACTCCTCCCAGCCCGTGCATCACTTGCGTGACCACGCCCGCGCCGTCGGCCACGGCGGCCTCCAGGCGGTTCAGGTCCTCCTCCCGGCCGACGAACACATCGCTGGCCGGGGCCGGCAGATTGGTCAGCCCCGGGGGCGGATCCACCTGGGCAGGCGAGCGGTATGCGTCGGGCGGCAGGACCTGAGTGCGTGCGTCGATGCTCGCGCCCTCGCCCGTACTGATGACCCCGCGGTTGGTCTTAACGGCGGCTGAACGGTGGCCCGTCGCCTCCACGCCTCGGACGGGTGTGGGATCTGGTTGAGTCATCGCTGGATCGTGGCGTTGTCCCCGGTGCTGATGACGCCCGAGTTGTCCTTGGTCGCGACTGAGCGTTCACCGGAGGCGGTCAAGGTCACACCTGCTTCGGCGAGCATGCCAGTCAGCTCGGTGACCAGGGAGGGGTCATCGCGCAGCATCTTCTTGATCTGGGCACGCAGGCCGGCCTGGAAGTCCTCGTCACCTGGATTGTCGCTCGCGTCGTTGACGGCTTGTTCGAGCTCGGGGCGATTGTCCTCACGGCTCCAGAGGCGTTGCAGGATGCGCTGCCCGAACGCGACGGTGGCATCCGCGCTTGCGTCGGTGGTCCGCATCAGCACGGCAGTGCCATAGGTGGTCACAGCAGCGGTGACATAGGGCGTGATCTCGTTGGCCACTGTCAGTGCGTCCATAGCTGTCCCCCCGAAGTCCCGTTGCCCCCTGGCCGACGGTGCCCCACATGGTGCCACTGCCACTGCGCCCAGGATGGTGGAATCTCGTATTTTCGCAGCAAGTTGGAACTATGTGCGGTTACTCGCGGGGCCAGGTTGGCTTTCAGTGGCGAGACGGGCACGGCTGATGTTGCTGTGTGGTTCTGGGACGCCGAATTGCGGCAGTTCGTTGGACCCAGACCTTCAGCCGAGGACGCGAGGGAACTCCGCCGCATGCTCGGCGCGGTTCGCTGCTGGGTGGGAGCCCGGTGAACAGGTCGTGGACGGGCGGCGCCGTCGCGTCGGAGTGCCCGCCCACCACCAGGCGAGATCACCCGACGCAAGGAAGCACTACTAGGCCACCAGGCCCACACCATGGGCCAGTTGACCCACCGCATGCCGGAAGAACGCCTCCCGGTCCTCCACGATCCGGTTGAACTGCCCGAACAGTTCGAACCCGACCAGCCCGTACAGCTGGGCCCAAGCGGCGACGAGGGCCGTCACGGTCTCGGGCGGCAGGTCGGGCGCGAGGTCGGCGGCCATCCGCTCGGCCTCGGGACGCAGATCCGCGGGCAGCGGGGGCTCGGTGAGTCCGGGGCCCTCGTGGGCGTCGCGCGCGATGCCGATCAGGAGGAGGCCGACGCGGGAAGCGGCCGGGACGGTGGTGTCGGGGGCGGTGTAGCCGGGCACCGGCGAGCCGTAGATCAGTGCGTACTCGTGCGGATGCGCCAGCGCCCAGCCCCGCACGGCCTCGCACACCGTGGTCCACCGCCGCACCGGCCCGGCGTCGGCGACGTCGCGGTGCGCGGCCTCGGCGGCCTCGCCGAGGGAGTCGTAGGCGTCGATGATGAGCGCGGTCAGCAGGTCGTCACGGCTGGGGAAGTAGCGGTAGAGCGCGGAGGAGACCATGCCGAGCTCCCGGGCCACGGCGCGCAGCGACAGCTTGGCGGCGCCCTCGGCCGCGAGCTGTCTGCGGGCCTCGTCCTTGATGGCCGCGGTCACTTCCATCCTGGCGCGGGCGCGCGCGCCCTGTGCGGTGCTGCTCATGTGAGGCAGTCTTCCACGAAGGGCGGAGCAGTGCACACGTTCCAGAGCAGCGCCCAAAATTGAGAGCACTGCTCTTGCTTTGGATCAGCGATCTCGTGCACACTGCTCTCGAGCGAGAGCACCGCTCTCTCATACTCTGGGAGTCACCATGACGTCGCCGTACTACCTCAAGGGCAGCCCGCTGAACGTCCGCCTCAACAGCGTCATCGGCTGGCTGGCCCGGCGCGGGCTCAGCATCGCGGGCACGGCGGAGATGTCCGTACGCGGGCGCAAGAGCGGCAAGATGCAGCGCATCCCGGTCAATCCGCACACCTACGACGGCACGCGGTACCTCGTCTCGGCCCGCGGCCACTCCCAGTGGGTGCGCAACATGCGCGCCGCCGGCGGCGGGGAGCTGCGCGTGGGGCGCAAGTTCCGTGAGTTCACCGCGGTGGAGCTTCCCGACGCGGAGAAGCTCCCGATCCTGCGGACCTACCTGGAGAAGTGGGGCTGGGAGGTCAACCAGTACTTCCAGGGGATCACGGCGAAGTCCTCCGACGAGGAGATCATCGCCTGCGCGCCGGACCACCCCGTCTTCCGGATCAGCATCAAGAAGTGACCCGGGCCGGTCGTCAGGAAGTGGCCTCTTCGCTCGCCGGCGCCGGGCGGCGGTCCAGCGCCGTCAGGGCACGCTGGGCCATCGGGTGGGTGCGGACGATCTCCCCCAGCGAGGTCGAACCGCGGGTGATGTCCATGAACGCTTTCCAGGCCGGCCGGAACCCGGTCAGCGCCGCGTGGAACAGACCGGGACGGCGCTCGAACACCATCAGCAGCCGCTTGCCGACGCTCATCTCGACGCCGAGGCCCGCCTTGACCGCGAAGGCGTAGTTCAGGGCCTGGCGCCGGGTGTCCACGGCGTCGTGCGCCTCGGCGATCCGCACCGCCCACTCCCCCGCGAGCCGCCCCGACCGCAGCGCGAACGAGATCCCCTCGCGCGTCCACGGCTCCAGCAGGCCCGCCGCGTCACCGCACACCAGCACGCGCCCGCGGGACAGCGGCGAGTCGTCGGCGCGGCAACGCGTCAAGTGGCCGGAGGAGATGCTCGGTTCGAACCCGGCGAGCCCGAGCCGCCCGATGAACTCCTCCAAGTACCGCTTCGTGGCGGCCCCTTCACCGCGCGCCGAGATCACCCCGACCGTGAGCGTGTCGCCCTTCGGGAACACCCAGCCGTAACTGCCGGGAATCGGCCCCCAGTCGATGAGGACCCGCCCCTTCCAGTCCTCGGCGACCGTCTCCGGCACCGGGATCTCCGCCTCCAGGCCGAGATCCACCTGGTCGAGCTTCACCCCGACGTGTGCTCCTATCCGGCTGGCGCTGCCGTCCGCGCCGACCACGGCCCGCGCGAGCAGCGTCTCGCCGCCCTGCAGGACGACGGCGACCGTGCGCCGGTCCGGCACCGTCGAGCCGTGCTGCTCGACGCGCTGCACGGTGACGCCGGTGCGCAGCTCGGCGCCCGCCTTCTGCGCGTGCTCGACCAGCTGCTGGTCGAACTCGGGCCGGTTGATCAGCCCGAACAGCATCTGCTTGGAGCGACGGGTCCGGGTGAAGCGGCCGTTGTTCGAGAACGTCACCGCGTGCACCCGGTCCCGGAAGGGCACGTCGAAACCGGGCGGGAGAGCGTCGCGCGAGGGGCCGATGATGCCGCCGCCGCAGGTCTTGTAGCGCGGCAGCTCCGCCTTCTCCAGCAACAGCACGCGCCGCCCGGCCACAGCCGCCGCATACGCGGCCGAGGCTCCCGCGGGCCCCGCGCCCACCACGACGACGTCCCACACCCGCTGCACATCGTCCGCCGAAGAGTTCTCGCTGCTCACGATGGTCTACTGCTCCCGATCAAGCCGCCGCCTGCTGCTGTCTCCCGCATCCTACGGCGGGCATCGTCGCAGCCCGCTGTGGGAGGATCACAGCACTCATACGTACAACGTCGCACCCACAAGGAGCGTGCCCATGTCGTCGAATCCGGTCGCCGAGACCGTCGCCTCGCTGATGCCGCGGGCGAAGGCGGAGCTCACCGAGCTGGTGGCCTTCAAGTCGGTGGCGGACTTCGACCAGTTCCCGAAGAGCGAGAGCGAGGGCGCCGCCCGCTGGGTCGCCGACGCGCTGCGCGCGGAGGGCTTCGAGGACGTGGCCCTGCTCGACACTCCCGACGGCACGCAGTCGGTGTACGGCTACCTGCCCGGCCCCGAGGGCGCGAAGACGGTCCTGCTGTACGCCCACTACGACGTGCAGCCCCCGCTGGACGAGGCCGCCTGGAGCACCCCGCCCTTCGAGCTGACCGAGCGCGACGGCCGCTGGTACGGGCGCGGGTCCGCCGACTGCAAGGGCGGCGTGATCATGCACCTGCTCGCCCTGCGCGCGCTCAAGGCGAACGGCGGCATACCGGTCCACGTCAAGGTGATCGCCGAGGGCTCGGAGGAGATGGGCACGGGCGGCCTTGAGCGGTACGCCGAACAGCACCCGGACCTGCTGGAGGCCGACACCATCGTGATCGGCGACGCGGGCAACTTCCGCGTCGGCCTGCCGACGGTGACGTCGACCCTGCGCGGCATGACCATGGTCCGCGTGCAGATCGACACGCTCGAAGGCAACCTGCACTCCGGCCAGTTCGGTGGCGCCGCGCCCGACGCGCTCGGCGCGCTGATCCGCGTACTGGACTCACTGCGCGCGGAGGACGGCTCGACGACGGTGGACGGGCTGACCGGCGAGTCGTCGTGGGAGGGCCTGCAGTACGACGAGGAGCAGTTCCGCACGGACGCCAAGGTCCTCGACGGCGTCCGGCTGATCGGCTCCGGCACGGTCGCCGACCGCATCTGGGCACGCCCCGCGGTCACGGTGCTCGGCATCGACTGCCCGCCGGTCGTCGGCGCGACCCCCTCTGTACAGGCGAGCGCCCGCGCCCTGATCAGCCTCCGCGTGCCGCCGGGCGTGGACGCCGCCGAGGCGACCAAGCTGCTGCAGGCCCACCTGGAGACGCACACGCCGTGGGGCGCCCGGGTGCGCACCGAGCAGATCGGCCAGGGTCAGGCGTTCCGCGCCGACACGAGCAGCCCGGCGTACCAGGCCATGGCGGACGCGATGGCGGTGGCGTACCCCGGCCAGGAGATGCAGTACGCCGGCCAGGGCGGCTCCATCCCCCTGTGCAACACCCTCGCCGCCCTCTACCCCCACGCGGAGATCCTCCTGATCGGCCTGAGCGAGCCGGAGGCCCAGATCCACGCGGTGAACGAGAGCGTGTCCCCGGAGGAGCTGGAGCGGCTTTCGGTCACCGAGGCGCTGTTCCTGCGCAATTACGCGGCGAGTTGAGCCAGGTGCGGCCCGAGGGAGTCCCTCGGGCCGCCGCCGACTTACCTGCAAGGCCTGCTTCAGGACGTCGGAATCCCGGCCTCCAGATAGAGCGCCGCCCCGCGCTCCCGCGCCCGCAGCGCCCAGCGCAGCCGCTCGTAGCGCACCGGTGGCAGCAGGTCGGCGGCCTCCTCCTCGGTCACGAAGCGCCAGTCGCGCAGCTCGGGGCCGGGCAGCAGAAGGCGTTCGGCCTCCGTGGAGTCGAGGTGGCCGCCGTCGAAGAGGAGGCGCAGGCCGCCGTAACCGGGGGGCAAGGGCCGCTCCCAGTCGACGACGAGCAGCCGCGGCACGTCGTCCAGCCGTATCCCCGTCTCCTCGGCGACCTCGCGCATCCCCGCGCGCGCGGGTGCCTCGCCGGGTTCGACGACGCCGCCGGGGAACTCCCAGCCGGCCTTGTAGGTGGGGTCGACGAGCAGCACCCGGTCCTGCTCATCGAAGAGGAGGACCCCGGAGGCGACGGTCTCGGCGGTGGGCTCGGGCGTCTGCACGATGTCGCAGACGGGGACCGTACCGCTGCCGACGGACTCGGCGATCCGGACAGCCGTCTCGTACGGGGTCAGGCCGCCGTTGTCGACGGGATACGCGTCCGCGGTGAGCCAGGAGGCGAGTGCGGTGCGGTACGGCTCGATGTGGTCGTACGACCACTGCCGGACCCGCATTTCGCCGTCGGGCAGGTCGGGCGGGATGTCCCGCCCGGCTATTCGCCCCCGCAGGATCGTTTCCGCCGGGGCGAGGAGGACATGCTGGACGGTGATACGGCGGGCGGCGAGACCGCCGAAGATCTCGTCGCGGTACTCCTGACGCAGCAGCGTCATCGGGACCACGAGGGTCCCGCCGAGCTCGGCGAGCAGCGCGGCCGCCGTGTCGATCACGAGACGCCGCCAGATCGGCAGGTCCTGGAAGTCACCGACCTCGGTGAGGTGTTTGGGCGGAAGCAGGTGGGTGAGCGCTCCGCCGATGACCTCGGGGTCGAAGAGCGTGCTGTTCGGGATCAGCTCGATCAGTTCCCGTGCGGTGGTGGTCTTCCCCGCACCGAACGCGCCGTTGATCCAGACGATCACGTTGCCCCCTCTTCTGTTGGCCCCCTGTGGCTTGCCCGCTCCACCCTGCCACGGAAACCAGCTCCAGTAGAGGGCGCATGAATCGCATGAATACGGCGCCGGATCCCCTCGGGTGCGGGGATACCGGCGCCGCTTGATCGGTCGATGGTGCTCGTCAGCGCTTCTTCCCGTGGGGCGCGTTGTTCACGGCCTTGTCCGTTTCGCGGTTGATGGCCCGGCCTACGGTGTTCAGGGCCTGGTCCACACTGACGCCGGCGAGCTTGGTCTCACCGCCGGTCAGCTTGGTCTCCGCGCCCGCGCCGGGGAGCCCGGCGCCGGGGAGACCGACGGCGGGGGACGTGTTGGCGTGCGACGGCGTGACGGCCGCGACGACGAATCCGGTGGCCAGGGAGGCGATGGCAAGCATGCTGCGCTTCTTCATGACCGATTCAACTGAGAAACGCAGCGAGAGTCACGCCCGACCTCGGGACGATCGGGACAGTGCCGGACGTCCCGCCTCGGGCCGGCCCGCATCGGGCCGACGCAGCCGCACCCGCTGGGCGAGATCCTCGGCCGCCGCCGGCCACCGGTCGTACTCGAAGGTGAACCCCTCGTCGAGCAGCCGGCCAGGCACGACACGTCGGCTCTTGAGCAGCAGCTCGGTGTCGGAGCGCAGCGCGAACGCGCCGATCTCGGCCATCCACTTCGTGGCGGGCAGGCCGACGGGGACACCCCACGCGGAGCGCAGCGCCCGCATGAACGCACGCTGCGGCAGGGGTTCGGGGGCGGCGAGGTTCACCGGCCCGGTGAGATCGTCCCGGTCGATCAGGAAGTCGACCGCGCGGACGAAGTCGCGGTCGTGGATCCAGGAGACGTACTGCGCGCCGCCCGCGACGGGGCCGCCGAGGCCCAGGCGCGCCAGGCCGAGCAGAACGTCGAGCACGCCGCCGCGATCGGGGCTCATCACCATGGCCGAGCGCAGGGCGACCTTACGGGTGTGCGGAGTGTCGGCCTCCTCCTGCGCCCGCTCCCACGCCTTGGCGATCTTGATGCTGTACGCCCAGTAGTCCGGCACACCGGCCTCGTCACCGCCAATGACGCCCGTCGCCTCGTCGTTGGGCGCGTCGAAGCGATGGGCGTAGATGGTGGCCGTACTCATCTGCAGCCAGACCCGGGGCGGCTGGGCGGCCTGCGCGATCGCCTCGCCCACGACCTGGGTGGAGCGCACCCGCGAATCCATCATGGCCTGCAGATTGGACGGGGTGTAGCGGCAGCTGACGCTGCGGCCCGCCAGGTTGATCACGATATCGCTGCCGTCGATCACCGTGGCCCACTGATCCAATGTCTCACCGTCCCAGCGGACTTCCCGGTCACGCGTGGGCCGTCTGGTCAGGACGACCACGTCGTGGCCCGCGGCGGTCAGCGTGCGGTTCAGGATGGTGCCCACCTGCCCGGTTCCCCCGGGGATCACTATCTTCATCGACTCCCCCATCTCGTGTGAGGACGAGCCTAGCGCAGATATTGAACATGTTCAAAAAAATTAGCCGGGCCGGGCCTCCTCGAAGAACCTCAGGACTTCACACTCCGCCGCTCGACTTCCAACACAGTCCGACAGGTTCTACCGTGGGCAGAGCATGACGCGTACATGCAGTCATCCCACCTTTGCAGGTTCGGAGGAACGTAACGATGCGTCACCTTCACACCCGCACAACCCGCACGAGAGTGGTCGGAGCACTCGCCGCGGCTCTGCTGTGCGCGGCGGGACTCGCCGCGCCCACGGCCACCGCGTCCCCCGTCGCGCCGGCGCTGGACGACGGCCTGGCCTTGACCCCGCCCATGGGCTTCAACAACTGGAACTCCACGCACTGCCGGGCCGAGTTCAACGAGTCCATGGTCAAGGGGGTCGCGGACATCTTCGTCGAGAAGGGCCTCAAGGACGCCGGATACGAGTACGTCAACCTCGACGACTGCTGGGCCCTGCCCTCCAGGGACGCGAACGGAAAGCTCGTGCCCGACCCGGTCCGCTTTCCGAGCGGCATCAAGGCCGTCGCGGACTACGTCCACTCCAAGGGACTGAAATTCGGCATCTACACCAGCGCGGGCACCAAGACCTGCAACAGCGCGGGTTTCCCGGGCGCGCTGGGCCATGAGTACAGCGACGCCCAGCAGTTCGCGGACTGGGGCGTGGACTACCTCAAGTACGACAACTGCAACAACCAGGGCGTGGACGCCAAGCTGCGCTACACGACCATGCGCGACGCCCTCAGGGCGACCGGTCGGCCCATCGTCTACAGCATCTGCGAGTGGGGCCAGAACAAGCCCTGGGAATGGGCGGCCGACGTCGGCCATCTGTGGCGCACGACCGGCGACATCAGCGACACCTGGGGCTCGATGCTGGCGATCCTCAAGAAGAACCTGCCGCTCGCGCCGTACGCCGGCCCCGGCCGCTGGAACGACCCCGACATGCTGGAGGTCGGCAACGGCGGCATGACCGGCACCGAGTACCGCTCGCACTTCTCGATGTGGGCGATCATGGCCGCCCCGCTCCTCATCGGATCCGACCTGCGGTCGGCCTCCCAGGAGACCTTCGAGATCCTCGGCAACCGCGAGGTCATCGCGGTCGACCAGGACCCGCTGGGCAAGCAGGGCACGGTGATCTCCTCCGAGGGCGGGCGGTGGGTCGTCGCCAAGGAGATGCGGGACGGCAGCCGCGCGGTGGCGCTCTTCAACGAGTCCGGCACCGCCCAGCGCATCAGCACGAGCGCCACGGCGGTCGGCCTGCCCGCCGCCGACGCGTACACGCTGCGCGATCTGTGGCAGCACCGCAGCTACAACACCGCGGGCACGATCTCGGCGACCGTCCCGGCCCACGGCACGGTCCTCGTGCGCGTCGCCGCCGACCCCGCATGGGCCAAGAATCCGCCCGCCGTCGAACTCGGCCTGGAGGGCAGCCCGTTCGCCGAGGCGGGCAAGCCGGCCGCACTGACGTCGACGGTCACCGACCTCGGCCGTACGACGGCCCAGCGCGTCTCCGTCAGCCTGTCCGGGCCCGAGGGGTGGGCCGTGAAGGCGACGTCACCGACCACCTCACCGGCGCTCCCGACGGGCCGCTCCCTGCGCACCGGGTGGACGATCACCGCGCCGCAGGGGACGCCGACGGGGTCGTACGGCCTGACGCTCAAGGCCAGTTATCGCTCGCCGGCCGGCGTCCGTGTCGAGAGTGCGGTGCCGCTGACCCTCTCCGTGGTGGTGCCGCCTCCCTCGGGGACGTCCGGACTCGGTGACCTCCCGTGGCTCTCGGCCACCAATGGCTGGGGCCCCGTCGAGCGCAACACGAGCAACGGGGAGAGCGCCGCGGGTGACGGCCGTCCGATCACCATCGGAGGGGTGGTGTACGGCAAGGGGCTGGGCGTTCATGCGGAGAGTGCCGTGGAGTACTACACGGGCGGCGCCTGCGAGACGGTCAGGGCCGATGTCGGCGTCGACGACGAGAAGGGCGCCGACGGCACCGTCGCCTTCGAGATCTGGGCCGACGGCACGAAGTCCGCCTCGACCGGCACCCTCACCAACGCGATGCCGGCCCAGCCGATCACGGCCGACGTGACCGGCGCCCAGATCGTCCGGCTCGTGGTGAGTGACGGCGGCGACGGCATCGACTCGGATCACGCGGACTGGGCTGACGTGCGGGTGAGTTGCTGAGTGACGGTACTCAGGCCGGGCGGAGGGGGGTAAGGGACCGTGTGTGGTTTCTGGGCGAGTGATCTCGCCCCCGCCGCCCTTACCCGTCCCATCCCGGGGGCTGCGCCCCCGGACCCCCGCTCGGCCCTGAACGGGCCTCGTCCTCAAACGCCGGACGGGCTGATTGTTGCCGACCGGCGCTGGAATGTACTCCCGGCCGAGCGCAGGCGCGTACCCCCGGCCGAGCGCAGCTGCGTACTCCCCGGCCGAGCGCATCCGCGTGCGCTCGGCCGCCGGGTCAGCTCGGCTCGACCGCGGCGGCCCGGCACGCGCGCCACCCGCGCCACCCGGCTGCACCCGCGCCACCCGCGCCACCCGCGCCACCCGCGCCACCCGCGCCACCCGCGCCAGCGTGGCCCCTACCGCCCACAAACGCCTGAAGGCGGCCCGGTCGGCGAATGCGACCGCACCGCCGACAGCGCCCAGCGCGTCGGCGCACGGCCAACGCACCCGCCCAATGTCGGGCCGGGCCGTCCGCAAGACGTCCCTCGACCGCCGCTCCCGCCCGGCAGCGCCGTCCGCGGGAGCGGGGGAACGTTCCTGCCGCGCCCCTCAGACCGGCGCCGCGTCCGTCCTCCCGGCCAGGGCCGCCGCCGCGGCCCCGACCAGACCGGCGTCCGTGCCCATCTGGGCCGGTGTGATCGTCAGGCGCTGGACGAAGGACAGGGTGGCGTAGTCGTGGAGCGCCTTGCGCAGCGGCGTGAAGAGCACGTCGCCCGCCTTGCCCACTCCCCCGCCGATCACGGCGATGTCGATCTCGACGAGGGTCGCGGTGGCCGCGATCCCGGCCGCCAGGGCCTGCGCGGCGCGTTCGAAGGAGGCCACGGCGACCGGGTCACCGTCCCGCGCGGCCGCGGCCACAGCGGCGGCGGACGTGTCCCCGTCCGGGCCGGGTCGCCAGCCGTTCTCCAGGGCCCGCCGGGCGATGTTGGGCCCGCTGGCGATGCGCTCCACACAGCCGCGCGAACCGCACGGGCACAGGTCGCCCTCCAGGTCGACGCTGATGTGACCGATGTGGCCGGCGTTGCCGGTCGGGCCGGGGTGCAGGCGGCCGTTCAGGACCAGGCCCCCGCCGACGCCCGTGGAGACGACCATGCACAGGGCGTTGTCATGGCCCCGGGCCGCTCCCTGCCAGTGCTCGGCCGCCGTGATGGCCACGCCGTCGCCGATAAGCTCCACGGGCAGGCCGCCCGCCGCCTCCCGGACCCGCCGGACCAGCGGATAGTCGCGCCAGCCGGGCACGTTCACCGGACTCACCGTGCCCGCCGAGGCGTCCACCGGGCCCGCGCTGCCGATGCCGAGGGCCGAGGCGCGCCCCCACAGCGGCGATGCGCTGAGCTCGCCGACGACGTCCTCGACGGCCCGCATCACCGTCTCGCCGTCCTCCCGTGCCGGCGTCGCGCGCTGAGCCCGGAGCACGATCGTGCCGTGGCCGTCCACCAGCGCTCCGGCGATCTTCGTACCGCCGATGTCGAGCGCAGCCACGAGGTCGGTGTGCATCAGTGTCAGTTCTCCCCGTCAACCATTCGGATCTCCCCGTCAACCACGGGAAATGGGCGAGCCGGTCTCGCGGTGGGGGCGCAGGCCGGAGATTGCGGTGGACAGTGTCCCCTGGATCTGACAACGTTGTCCAGGGTCTATTGTCGACGCCACATCCTCATACAAACCCATGGACCGACGCATCCCCGTGGACGACAGGACAGGACACCGCATCGTGCCCGAGACCATCCGCCGATCCGACCGCCTTCACGAGAACCGCTACGGCAACCGTCCGACCATGAAGGACGTCGCGGCGCGTGCCGGAGTCGGTCTGAAGACCGTCTCGCGCGTGGTCAACGGGGAGCCGGGGGTCACCCCGGAGACGGAGCGCCGCGTCCAGGAGGCCATCGACGCGCTGGGCTTTCGCCGCAACGACAGCGCGCGGGTACTGCGCAAGGGCCGTACGGCGAGCATCGGCCTGGTCCTGGAGGATCTCGCGGACCCGTTCTACGGCCCGCTGAGCCGGGCGGTCGAGGAGGTCGCCCGGGCGCACGGCGCGCTGCTCATCAACGGCTCCAGCGCCGAGGATCCGGACCGTGAGCAGGAACTGGCGCTGGCGTTGTGCGCGCGGCGGGTGGACGGGCTGGTGATCATTCCGGCCGGTGACGACCACCGGTACCTGGAGCCCGAGCTCAAGGCGGGCGTCGCCACCGTCTTCGTCGACCGTCCGGCGGGCAAGATCGACGCCGACTGCGTCCTGTCCGACAACTACGGCGGCGCCCGGGACGGCGTCGCCCATCTCATCGCCCACGGCCACCGCCGGATCGGCTTCATCGGCGACATGCCCCGCATCCACACGGCGGCCGAGCGGCTGCGCGGCTACCGGGCCGCGATGGAGGACGCGGGCATACCGGTGGAGGACTCCTGGATGTCCCTGGGCGTCACGGACCCGGAGCGGGTACGCCGGGCGGCCGAGGAGATGCTCTCCGGCCCCTCCCCCGTCACCGCGATCTTCGCGGGCAACAACCGGGTGACGGTCACCGTGATCCGTGTCCTCGCCGAGCAGACGCGCCGCGTCGCCCTCGTCGGCTTCGACGACATCGAGCTCGCCGACCTGCTGCAGCCCGGCGTCACCGTCGTCGCGCAGGACGCGGCGGCGATCGGCCGCACCGCCGCGGAACGCCTGTTCCGCCAGCTGGACGGCACCCTGGTCACCCCGGAGCGCATCGAACTGCCGACGCGGCTGATCACCCGGGGCTCGGGCGAGCTGCCGCCGGCGGACTGAGCGGCCCGTGGCGGACCGCACACTGGAGGCGCAAGGCCTGGCCGAGGCGCCGCGCGAGCATCCCCTGCTCTACCCGGGCGCGTGGCCCGAGGACTCCGGCCTCCTCGACGGGAACCGACTGCTGCCCCTCGACCGGCTGGTGTACGACGACCGAGTGCCGGTTCTCGCGTTCGGCTCCAACGCCTGTCCGGGCCAACTCCGGTACAAGATGGCCGAGTTCAGGATCACGGCTCCCATTCCGATGGTGAAGGCGCGGGTCACGGGCGTCGAGGTCGGCGTCTCCGCGCATGTGAGCCGTATGGGCTACGTGTCGGCCTCTCCCTTCAGCGCACCGGAGGTCGTACGGGAGTTGTTCCTCACCTGGCTCGACGCCGAGCAGTTGGCGGTCATCGACGCGAGCGAGGGGGTGCCGCTGCCGAACGGCAACTACCACCGCGCCTGGCTGGCCGCGCCCGAAGTCCAGGTCGTTCTGGCGGACGGCACGGCGCTTCCGGGTGCATTCGCGTACGTCAACCGCCGTGGGGTGCTGCACAACGGGAACGGCGGGCCGCGCACCCACCTGGGTCAGCGGGCCCTGCTCACCGAACTCCTCGGGACGTCGGCCCGCTTACGGGAGCTGTTCGGTGTCACACCCGAGGAGTTCGTCGCGCGGGCGCGTGCCGACGCGCTGCTGTGCGAGCGGGGCACCCGGCTGCTGGCGGAGGAGAAGCTGGTGACGGCCTCCGGCCTGGAGAAATGCGTACAGGTTCAGCAGACCGGGAGTCCGGGCACGGGCTCGTCGTTGTTGCCGCCCTCGATGTAGACGTCGCTGACGAAGACGTTCGTGTTGCCTCTGTCGTCGTCCGTCTTGGCCCACCAGACGTTGGTCCACTCGTCGTATGTCTCGCGGCGGCCCAGGTTCTGCTGGCAGTAGAAATAGTTGGTGCCCGCGTTGAGGACGCCGACCTCGGTGCCGGAGGCGGTGTAGGACTTGGCGGTCTTCCAGACCTGGCAGTTGTACTTGCCGCCGCCGATGGAGGTGCAGGACGCGCCGGGTGTGGTGCTTCCGCCTCCGCCCGTGGTTCCGCCCCCGCCGGTGGTTCCTCCGCCGCCCGTCGTACCGCCGTCGCCGGAACCGCCGCCCGTGCCGCCCCCGTTGGTACCGCCCCCGCCCGAGGTCTTGGTCGGGGACGAGGTGGTGGGCCGGTCCGTGGGTTTACTTCCCGCCGTGCGGCTCGGGGACTTGGTCGCGCCGGGGGACTTCTCGTCGTCGCTCTTCTCGGTCAGGCCGGCGCCTCCCGAGCGGTCGGCGTCGGGGCTGCCGGTCGCCGGGGCGGAGGTGACCGTGGAGGTGACGGAAGAGGTGTCCTGCGCCTCGCCCTTGGCGTCGTCGGTGGTGTTCAGCAGGGCGACGGTGACCCCGCTCGCCGCGAGGACGACGGTCACGGCCGCGGCAGCGAGCAGGGCGCGGCCCTTGCGTCGGGAGGAGGTGCCGGAGGACGTGGCCATCGGGCCGGTGGCGCGCAGGTCGTGCGGGGGCGGGCTGCCGGAGCCCTGCGGGGGCCCGCCGTGCGGCCCCGGCGCACTGCCGTACGTCGACACGTCCGGCCGGCCCGGGGCGCCGTGTTCGTGTGCGGCCGGACCGGGATGATGGCCGGCGGAGGCGAAACCCTGCGCCGGCGTGCTTCCCGCAGGAGTCGCAGGGCCGTTCGCACCCTGCCCTGCTGTCCCGAAGCGCGGTGCTCCGGGCAGGTCCGACGCGGGCACGCCCTGCCCCGGCGTGTCCCCGCCCTGAGCGTGCGGCGCTGCCTGTGCCTGGCCGCCGTACGCCTGCCCGACGGGCTCCGTGGGCCCGGCTGCCCCGAATCCCTGTCCGCCGGCATTCGGTGCCGTCGGGGGGCCGGGCGGAGGCGGCACCGAGGGGACGCTGCGCTCCGTCTCGTCCCGCGCCGGCCCGGAGCCCTCCGGCCCCCGCAGCGCCGCCGTCGGCACGTCCGAGCCGTCCGAGTCCGCTACCGCCTGGAGGAGTTCGCGTGCCTCTTGGGCCTCGGGACGGGACTCGGGTCTCTTGTCCATGAGCCGCTGGAGGACGGGGCCGAGCGGCCCGGCGTTGCGAGGCTCCGGCAGGGGCTCGGAGACGATCGCGGTGAGCGTGGAGAAGGTCGACGTACGGCGGAAGGGCGCGGAGCCCTCCACCGCCGCGTACAGGGTGGCGCCCAGGGCCCAGACGTCCGAGGAGGGGCCCGGATCAGCGCCCTGGGCGCGCTCGGGGGCCAAGTAGTCCAGGGAACCGACGAGATGGCCGGTGCGGGTCAGATGGGTGGCCGAGCCGTCGCCCGGGTCGTCCATCGTCGCGATGCCGAAGTCCGTGAGCACGACGCGGCCGGAGGTCTCCAGCAGGATGTTGCCGGGCTTGACGTCACGGTGCAGGACCCCGGCCCGGTGGGCGGCGGCCAGCGCGTCCATGACCTTGGCGCCGATTCCGGCCGCCTCACGCGGGTCGAGAGTGCCGCGCTCGCGCAGCACTGCTTCCAGGGAAGGGCCGTCGACCAGCTCCATGACGATCAGCGGGCGTCCGTCGACCTCGGCGACGTCGTGCACCGCGACCACACCGGTGTGCCGGACCCTGGCCGCCGCGCGGGCCTCGCGCTGCATCCGCAGCCGCAGGTCCGCGAGTTCGGGCCCGTCGGCGTCGCTGTAGGTGCGCAGTTCCTTGACGGCGACCTCACGGCCGAGGACCTCGTCGACAGCTCTCCAGACGACACCCATGCCGCCGCGCCCGAGCTGGGCCACGACCCGATAGCGCCCGGCCAGCAGCCGGCCGGCCTCGTCCGTCTGTCCGTACTCCCCCGAAGACACGGCTGCCCCGTTCCTGTGACACGTCAATGCGTGCCGTACAGACTACGGGGCAGCAGTGACAGGGTGGGCCGGTGGTGGCGTCTGTGACCGGCCCGCTACGTGGCGACCGTCGGTGCTACTTGGCCGAGACCGTCAGATCGCCGCGTCGGGGCGCCGCGAAGCCCTCCAGGTCGGCACGGGTCAGGCCGGTCAGGCGGGCGACCTCGGCGATGTCGAGGGCGCCGCAGTCCAGTCCGCGCAGCAGATATCCGCTGAGGGCCTTGGCGGTGGCGGGCTCATCCATGACGTCGCCGCCGACCCGGCCCGCGTACCGGGCGAGGCGGGCGGCCGCCTGCTCGAAGCCCTCGCGGTAGAAGGCGAAGACGGCCGCGTAACGGGTCGGGATGTGACCGGGGTGCATGTCCCAGCCCTGGTAGTAGGCGCGGGCCAGGGCGCGGCGGGTGAGGCCGTAGTGCAGTCGCCAGGCGTCATGGACCTTCTCGGTCGGGCCGACCGGCAGGACGTTCGTCGAGCCGTCCGAGACGCGCACGCCGGTGCCCGCGGCCGCGACCTGCATGATCGCCTTGGCGTGGTCGGCGGCCGGGTGGTCGCTGGCCTGGTAGGCGGCGGAGACGCCGAGGCAGGCGCTGTAGTCGAAGGTGCCGTAGTGCAGGCCCGTGGCACGCCCCTCGGCGGCCTGGATCATGCGGGCGACGGTGGCGGTGCCGTCGGTGGCGATGATGGACTGACTGGTCTCGATCTGGATCTCGAAGCCGATCCGGCCGGGGTCGAGCCCGCGCGCCTTCTCGAAGGCCTCGAGGAGCCGCACCATGGCGGTGACCTGCTCGGGGTACGTCACCTTGGGAAGGGTGAGCACCAGCCCGTCGGGCAGTCCGCCGGCCTCCATCAGGCCGGTGAGGAAGATGTCGAGGGTGCGGATGCCCCGGTCGCGTACCGGCGCCTCCATGCACTTCATGCGGATGCCCATGTACGGCGCCGCCGTGCCGTTCTCGTACGCCTCGGCGATCAGCCGTGCCGCGCGGGCGGCCGCCTCGTCCTCCTCGGCGTCCGGGCGGGGGCCGTAGCCGTCCTCGAAGTCGACGCGCAGGTCCTCGATGGGCTCGCGCTCCAGCTTGGCGCGCACGCGCGCGTGGACGGGCTCGGCGAGTTCGTCGGACAGGCCGAGAACGGCGGCGAAGGAGGCGGCGTCCGGGGCGTGTTCGTCGAGGAGCGCGAGGGCCTGGTCGCCCCAGGAGCGGATGGTGTCGGCGGCGAAGACGTCGCCGGGGACGTAGACGGTGTGGACGGGCTGGCGGGTGCCGGGGTCTCCGGGGTAGCGACGCTCCAGCTCGGCGTCGACCGGCGCGAGGGAGGCGCTGATCTCCTCGCTGACGGCGCCCGCGAGGCTCGTCGCCACCTTCTCCTGCTGGCCCTGGCCCATCCCACATCCTCCTGATTTCCGCTATACGAAATCAACATTCCGTAGAACGAAGTTATCCGGGGACCTTCCTCCTGGTCAACACCGTGTCCACGGGGAGTCACTCCCCCATCTCGCCATGTTCACGCCCATCTCAGGACGCGGTATCACACTTCCATACGCACGCCCCGCACGACTCGTCCGGCAGTTCCCAGCGAAGGAGCCTCAGTGCCGCACCACAGCCGAGTCACGCGCCGTCTGGGCCTGAAGGCCGCGTTAGCCGCGGCGGTCACCGCGCCCCTCTCCAGTACAGCACTGCCCACGTCCGCCGCCTCGGCGGGCGAGCGTCCGTCCCGCCGCCACCTCCGGGTGATGTCCTTCAACCTGCGCTTCGCGAGTACCACGGAGCCCCACAGCTGGACCGTGCGCAGACCGGTGATGCGCGAGCTGCTGCGCCGCGAGGCCCCGCACGTCATCGGAACGCAGGAAGGCATCTTCGCGCAGCTGCTCGACATCGACTCCGACCTCGGCCCGCGCTACGACTGGGTGGGCACCGGCCGACTGCACGGCAGCCGCGACGAGTCCATGGCGGTCTTCTACGACTCGCGCCGTCTGCGCCCGACCGAGTACGACCACTTCTGGCTCTCCGGCACCCCGGGCGTGATCGGCTCCAACACCTGGGGCGCGGCCTTCCCCCGTATGGTCACCTGGGTCCGCTTCCGCGATCTGGCCGACGGCGGACGGGAGTTCTACGTCATCAACACCCACTTCGACCATGTGAGCCAGTACGCGCGCGAGCTCAGCGCCTTGCTGATCGCCGATCGGATCGCCGGGTTCGACCGCTCCCTGCCGGTCGTGGTGACCGGGGACTTCAATGTCGCCGCCCACAAGAACGCGGTGTACGACACCCTGCTCGGCGCCGGTCTCGTCGACACCTGGGACACCGCACGCGAGCGCAGCGCGCTGTACGCGACCTTCCACGGCTACAAGCCACTGACGCCGAACGGCGACCGCATCGACTGGGTCCTGACCACGCCCGGTGTCACCGCGCACCGCGCGACGATCAACACGTTCTCCGACGACGGCCAGTTCCCGAGCGACCATCTGCCCGTGCAGGCGTCGCTGAGCCTGGGATGAGCCGAGGCCCCCGTGACCGTCGGTACGGTCACGGGGGCCTCGATGCGCCTGTCCGGGATCAGCCCTTGCGGGTCTTGATCTCCTCGGTGAGCTGCGGGACGACGTCGAAGAGGTCGCCGACCACGCCGAAGTCGACCAGCTCGAAGATCGGGGCCTCGGCGTCCTTGTTGATCGCCACGATCGTCTTCGAGGTCTGCATGCCCGCGCGGTGCTGGATCGCGCCGGAGATGCCGGAGGCGATGTACAGCTGCGGGGACACGCTCTTGCCGGTCTGGCCGACCTGGTTGGTGTGCGGGTACCAGCCCGCGTCCACCGCGGCACGCGAGGCACCGACGGCCGCACCGAGGGAGTCGGCGAGGGCCTCGATGATCGCGAAGTTCTCCGCACCGTTGACGCCACGGCCACCGGAGACCACGATCGCGGCCTCGGTCAGCTCCGGACGACCCGTCGACTCACGCGGCGTGCGGCCGGTGACCTTGGTGCCGGTGGCCTGGGCGGAGAAGGTGACGGACAGCGCCTCGACCGCGCCGGCGGCCGGGGCGGCCTCCACGGCGGCCGAGTTCGGCTTGACCGTGATGACCGGGGTGCCCTTGGAGACACGGGACTTGGTGGTGAAGGACGCGGCGAACACCGACTGGGTGGCCACCGGGCCCTCGTCGCCGGCCTCCAGGTCGACGGCGTCGGTGATGATGCCGGAGCCGATGCGCAGCGCCAGACGGGCGGCGATCTCCTTGCCCTCGGCGGAGGAAGGAACGAGGACGGCGGCCGGGGAGACGGCCTCGACCGCGGCCTGGAGCGCGTCGACCTTCGGCACGACCAGGTAGTCGGCGTACTCGGACGCCTCGTGGGTGAGGACCTTGACCGCGCCGTGCTCGGCGAGGGTGGCGGCGGTGCCGGCGGCGCCGTTGCCCAGCGCGACGGCCACGGGCTCGCCGACGCGGCGGGCCAGGGTCAGCAGCTCCAGGGTGGGCTTGCGGACGGCACCGTCCACGTGGTCGACGTAGACGAGAACTTCAGCCATGGGAATGCTCTCCTGCGGAAATTGCGAAGTCTTAAGGGGCGGAAGGGGTGGTGAGCCTCAAGCGGGCCGGCGCCCCTTAGATGAACTTCTGGCTCGCGAGGAACTCAGCGAGCTGCTTGCCGCCCTCGCCCTCGTCCTTGACGATCGTGCCGGCGGTGCGGGCCGGGCGCTCGGCCGCGGCGTCCACGACGGTGTAGGCACCCTCGAGACCGACCTCCTCGGCCTCGATGTCCAGGTCGGACAGGTCCCAGGACTCCACCGGCTTCTTCTTGGCGGCCATGATGCCCTTGAAGGACGGGTAGCGCGCCTCGCCCGACTGGTCGGTGACCGACACGACGGCCGGCAGGGCGGCCTCGAGCTGCTCGGAGGCGGCGTCGCCGTCCCGGCGGCCCTTGACGGTGCCGTCCTCGACGGAGACCTCGGACAGCAGGGTGACCTGCGGGACGCCCAGACGCTCGGCGAGCAGGGCCGGTACGACGCCCATGGTGCCGTCGGTGGAGGCCATGCCGGAGATGACCAGGTCGTAGCCGGCCTTCTCGATCGCCTTGGCCAGCACCAGGGAGGTGCCGATGGCGTCGGTGCCGTGCAGGTCGTCGTCCTCGACGTGGATGGCCTTGTCGGCGCCCATGGACAGCGCCTTGCGCAGGGCGTCCTTGGCGTCCTCGGGGCCCACCGTCAGGACGGTGATCTCCACGTCGTCGTCGGAGTTCTCGGAGATCTGCAGCGCCTGCTCGACCGCGTACTCGTCGAGCTCGGAGAGCAGACCGTCCACGTCGTCCCGGTCGACGGTCAGGTCATCGGCGAAGTGCCGGTCGCCAGTGGCGTCGGGCACGTACTTCACAGTGACAACGATCCTCAAGCTCACGCCGGCTCTCCTACTGCGTCGACATTTCTCTGCTGCCTACTTGCAGGCAGCATAGGCGCCCCAAGTGGCCGTTCCCGCTCGGGGCGACCCGCGCTCCGAGCGAAATATTACTCGTCAGTACACCCAGTTCGTTCCCGCTAAGCAAGCGCTTTGAACTGTGAGCTGTGCAACGCAGCGTAATCGGAATTCGACGGCTTCGCAGAACGGCGGAGCGGCTGATCGGTCACATCGGCACGGTGAGGTCAGTCACGCAGGCCGTTGAACCGGCCCTGGTGATAAAGGAGGGGACGCCCGGGGCCGGTGGGGTCACCGAGGACGACCTCGGCCAGCACGATCCGGTGATCGCCCGCGGGCACGCGCGCCACGATCCGGCACACCATCCAGGCCAGGACGTCGTCGAGGAGGGGGACGCCTTCGGGACCCTCGCGCCACGCGGTGGGCGGGCCGAAGCGGTCGGCCCCGCTGCGGGCGAAGGTGGTGGCCAGCTCCTGTTGGTGCTCGCCGAGTACGTGGACGCCGACATGGTCCGCCCCGGCTATCGCCGGCCAGCTGGAGGCACCGGTGCCGATGCCGAAGGAGAGCATCGGGGGCTCGGCGGAGACGGAGGTGAGGGAGGTGGCGGTGAAGCCGACCGGGCCCGTCTCCCCGCGGGCGGTGATCACGGCCACTCCGGCGGCATGACGCCGGAAGAGGGAGCGGAGCAGGTCGGGAGAGGCGAGCTGGGTGGTGTCGAGGCCGGACGTGGCCGTCATGGAGTTGTCCTTCTGCGAGGGGAGGCGTGCGGACCGGGGGCTGTTCAACAGCCCGGACAGCGCGCGCTCGCGGTGCGGGCCAGGTCGACGTGGGCCCGTCCGAAGAGAAGGAGTTCCTCAGGCATACGGTCAGGCTGACGATAGGTGGTGCGCACAGTCAAGTAGGTCCCATCATGTGGGAGATGACTCACCCTCTGGTCACAGCACCTCAGACGGCCTCCCCCAGTGCGGCGATCACGTCCGCCTTGCGCGGCTGACCGGTGGCCCGCCGTACGACGTTGCCCTCGGCGTCGAGGACCAGCACGGTCGGCGTCTTGAGGATGTCGAGCCGGCGGACGAGGTCCAGATGGTCCTCGGCGTCGATCTCGACGTGGGTCACGCCCGGGACCATGCCGGCCACCTCGCCGAGCACACGCCGGGTGGCCCGGCAGGGCGCGCAGAAGGCGCTGGAGAACTGCACGAGCGTGGCACGCTCGCCCAACTCCTCGCCCAACTCGGCCGCCCCGAGCCGCTTTCCGTCGTCGCGCCCGCGCACCCGCACTCTCCCGCTCCGCCGTCGCTGCAGCACTCCGTAGGCGCTCGCCGCCGCGACCACCACCACGCACACCACCAGTCCGGTCATCATCTGCTCAAGCATTCACGAGACTGCAAAGATTCCCGACTCCCCGGAAGGCTTTCCGTTGCGGAATGCTTGATTCATGGACATCGATGTGAGGGGGCCGCGCTTCGGGGCGGCCGTGACGACCGTGGTGCTCGCGGCCGTGCTGGTCACCGGGAGCGCCTGGCTGCTGGCCTGGCAGACGCTGGCGTTCGCCCTGGGCGCGGCGGGCGGGGTGGGCCGTTCGCCGTACGGCTGGCTGTTCCGCAAGGTCGTACGGCCACGGATCGGGCCGCCGACCGAGTTCGAGGCGCCGGAACCGCCGCGGTTCGCGCAGGCGGTGGGGCTGGTCTTCGCCGGCATCGGACTGGTCGGCTACACGCTCGGTCCGGTCTGGCTGGGTCTCGCCGCCACCGGGGCCGCGCTCGCGGCAGCCTTTCTGAACGCCGTCTTCGGTTACTGCCTGGGCTGCGAGATGTACCTGCTCGTGCGGCGGGTGGCGGTGCGCGCAGAGTAAAGGCACGGCCAAAATCCGAGGTGGATCACGGGTGGGACGTGACGAGGATCTCGCCATTCCCCGGCACTTGGGCTTGGCCCTCGGGCGTTCTTGGGGCACGATCTGCGACATGCCGTAAACCTACGGCTGCGTAACTTTTCCACTGGGAGCCTCCTTCCCAGGCAGAGAAGGAAGGGTCCACCCCGTCCATGGCAGAGCTTGTCTACCGCCCCGTCGTCGGTTTCGCCCAGACCCTGTTCAAGGTGTGGGACCTCAAGATCGACTGCAAGGGGTCGGAGAACATTCCGCGCTCGGGCGGCGCCGTGCTGGTGAGCAACCACATCAGCTATCTGGACTTCGTCTTCAACGGGCTGGCGGCGCTCCCGCAGAAACGTCTCGTTCGCTTCATGGCGAAGGAGTCCGTCTTCCGGCACAAGATCTCCGGTCCGCTGATGCGCGGCATGAAGCATATTCCTGTGGACCGCAAGCAGGGCGAGGCCGCGTACGCCCACGCGCTGGACTCGCTGAAGTCCGGCGAGATCGTCGGGGTCTTCCCGGAGGCCACTATCTCGCAGTCGTTCACGCTGAAGAGCTTCAAGTCGGGTGCCGCGCGGCTGGCCCAGGAGGCCGGTGTGCCGCTGATCCCGATGGCCGTGTGGGGGACGCAGCGGCTGTGGACCAAGGGCCAGCCGCGCAACTTCAAGCGGAGCCACATCCCGATCACGATCCGGGTCGGCGAGGCGATCGAGGCGTCCAAGGACAAGTACGCGGGTGCGATCACCCGGCAGCTGCGCGAGCGCGTCCAGGAACTCCTGGAGGCCGCCCAGCGCGCCTACCCGGTGCGCCCGAAGGACGCCAACGACACCTGGTGGATGCCGGCCCACCTGGGCGGTACGGCACCGACGCCGGAGCAGGTCCGGGAGGCCGACGCGCGCTGAGCGCGGAGACCGGTCGGCGTTCGGCGGAACGCCGTTTCTGCCGACGTCAATTGAAGTAGTGGCCTGCTTCCAGGTCCGCCAGGAGCCCCTGCTGCGCGGGCTGCCAGCCCAGCAGCTCGCGGGTGAACGCGCTGGAGGCCGGGGCGTCCGCCGTGAAGAAGGTGCCGAGCCAGCCGAAGTGGCCCGCCGCCTGCTCGCGAGGGATCGAGGTCACCGGCAGGTTCAGGTGACGCCCGATGACCTGGGCGATGTCGCGCACCGGGACACCCTCCTCGTCGATGCCGTGCAGCCTGCTGCCGGCGGGAGCCTTCTCCAGGGCCGACCGGAAGAGGCGGGCGGCATCGACCCGATGCACGGCGGGCCAGCGGTTGGAGCCGTCGCCCGGATAAGCAGAGACGCCCTTCTCACGGGCGATCTCTATCAGGTGCGGGACGAAGCCGTGGTCGCCCTCGCCGTGCACCGAAGGCGGGAGCCGCACCACCGAGACACGTACGCCCCGCTCGGTGAACGCCAAAGCGGCCTGCTCCGACTTGCGGGGCACCGCGTGCGTCCCCGGACCGACCACGTCCTCCTCCGTGGCGGGGCGGCCCGACGCGAGGCCCATGGCGCCGGCGGTGACGACGAAGGGGCGGTCGCTGCCCGCGAGCGCCTCGCCCATCGCCTCGATGGCCCGCTGGTCGGCCTGTGCTGCGGCCGGGTAGTTCGAGAAGTCGTGGATGAACGCCAGATGGGCGACGCCGTCCACCTGGCCGGCCGCCTCTCGCAGGGCGTCGAGGTCGTCGAGGTCACCTCGGTGCACCTCGACCCCGGCCTCCTTCAGCGCCGCGGCGGAATGGTCCGATCGAGCCAGACCCAGGACCTGATGCCCGGCTTCCAGCAGGTCGCGGACGACGGCGGACCCGATGAACCCGGTCGCGCCGGTGACGAAGACACGCACAGGAGAGCACTCCTTCAGCAAGGGAAGTCAGAAGGCCCGGACGATCCCGGGCCGGTGACTCCACCCTGCGAGCAGAAGGCACCCCAGGTCCAAGTCCCGTTTCGCAGCGGGCCATACGTTTCAGGCATCACCCCAGCCCACGGCCGGTGATGAGGCGTACGTTGGAGAAATGCCCCAGTCGCCGCAGCCTCCGCCGGACCTCGATCTGCGCCTCGTGCGCTACTTCACGGTCGTCGCCGAGCACGGCCACTTCGGCCGCGCCGCCGAGACGTTGCGCGTCGCCCAGCCGTCGCTGAGCCGGCAGATCCGTCGGCTGGAGCAGGAACTGGGCGCCCGCCTGCTCGACCGCACCCCGCGCGGCACCCGGCTCACCGAGGCCGGGGAGGTCTTCCTGCCTCGCGCGCGGGCGCTGCTGCGGTCGGCCGCCGAGGCCACGGCACGCACCCGGGCCGCTGCCCGGCCCAGCAGGTTCACGGTCGGCTACACCACGACCCTCATCGTCACCCCGGCCGTACGGGCGCTGCGCCGCCGCCGTCCCGATGCCGAGGTGCACGCCGTACACCTGCCCTGGGACGAGACGCATGCGGCCCTGCTCGACCACCGGGTGGACGCGGTGGTGACGCGGCTGCCGCTGGTGACCGACGGGCTGGAGGTGACGGTCCTCCACGACGAGCCGCGGGTGCTGATGGTGCCGCTGGACCACCGGCTGGCCGGCAAGGAGTCGGTGACCCTGGACGACATCGCCGACGAGCCCATGCCGCGGGTGCGGGACAACCCGGTGTGGAACGCCTACTGGCGCATCGATCCGCGGCCCGATGGGCGCCCTGCTCCGGACGGTCCGCTGGTGGACGCCATGGAGGACAAGTACGAGCTGATCGCCGACGGTCAGGCCGTGGCGATCGTCCCGGCAACCCCGCGCGTGCACACCCTCCGCCCCGACCTGACCACGATCCCGCTGGAGGGCGTCGACCCGAGCCGCGTCGTCCTGGCGACACGCGCCGGCGACCGCGGCAGGCTGGTGGCGGACTTCCGCAAGTGCGCCCGGGACACGCTCGGACGCCCGGACCACACGGCAGCCGTCACGACGCAGCAGGACGTACCGTGATCCGCGCCCCGGGGCTGAACTTCTCGAGCAGCTCGGCGAGTTCGGCCGCCGCGGCCTCGACCTCGGCGACCGGCATCGGGGCCATGCTCTCCAGCAGGAAGACGCCGGACGTGGTCTCCTCGGTGAGCCGGGTGCGCGGCCCCTGGCGCCAGTTCCAGCGGCGGCAGGTCACGCCCGCGTCGTCGCGCCAGACCACCTCGCCGGCGTCGGGGTGCTCCACGACCTCCTCGCCACCGGCCACGGTCACGAAGTCCTCGTCCCCGGTGGCGCGCACCAGCCGCATCCCGCCCTGGATGCGGTCGATGTCCTCGCCGCCGACGGGGATGAGGTGGGCGACGCTGATGGCGTTGTAGACGTCGACGAGGACGTTGATGCGCGGCAGCCCGGCCTCCGACAGAGCCCGCTTGGCCAGCGCCTCCGCCGAGTTGCGGGTGCGTGAGGGCTTGGAGCCGAACGCCGTGTAGACCTCCCGCCAGGCCGCCATGTGCGGGTCCTCGTGCGGGGCGCGCCCGTCCAGGCGTACGGCGAGCCGACGGGCCGCGTCGTCGAGGAGCGCGGAACTGGCGTCCGTGCTCGGTCCGTTGACCAGCCCGTGCGCCTCGACGGCGACGTGCGTGAAGCCGGGCGCGAGGGCGCGCACCTCGTCGGACACGGTCAGGGAGAGGGTCATCGCCTGCCTCAGAGTGCGGTGGGGAGGGTCTTCCAGAGGTACGGCCGGTCCGGTGCGGCCTGGAGGGCGCTCAGTACGGCCGGGTGCGGTTCAGCGTACAGGACTGGGTAGTCCAGCTCGTTGGACTCGGGGTCGGGTACGAAGGCCAGGCGTTCGCCGTCCAGGGAGAACTGGGCGTCGACGCCCGGTTTGTTGCCGCGTGGATCCTGGCGGTGCCAGGCCCCGTTGAACCGTACGGCGACCAGTCCGTGCACGACGTCGAACTTCTGGTAGCACAGCGCCGTGGGGATGTCCTCGGCCCGCAGCAGAGCGGCGAGTGCGTGGGCCTTGGCGTAGCAGATGCCGGTTCCCTGCTCCAGGACGTCGGAGGCGCGCCAGGTGACGCGGAGGTCCCCGGAGTCCTGAGAGTGCGGAATGGTGTCTCGCACGAACTCGAACGCCGCCTGCGCATAGTCATACGAGTCCGCCACCTCTTCGGCGAGCCTGGCGGCCGTCACGCGGACGAGCGGATGGTGATGGTCGATCACGTCGTCAGCCGCCAAGTAAGCGGACAGGCCGGGGGTTTCCTGGATCATCTGCATGCCCGCAGAGCGTAGGCGCGAATCCAGGCACGAGTCAATTGATTTACTGTTCACCGCATACCTATGCAGGCTACCCTGGTCGCGCCGATCAGAACGGCTGAACATCGCCGCAACCAGATGCCCGGCTACAACCTCTCTCGCCTGCCGCGGGTCTCGGCCACGGACCGGATCATCGAGAAGGGGGAACTCATGAAGCATCGCCTGCTCGGAGCCGCGCTGGTCGGCTGCGCCCTGGCCGCGGTCGGGATCGGGCCCGCGCACGCCGTGTCCGACCAGCTGTGGATCAGCGTGCCGTCCGAGACGGTGCTGCCGGGGGCGGACACGGACGGCAGCGCGCGGGAGCGCACACTCGAAGTGCGGATCACCCACGACAACCTCGACAACAGCGTGTCGGCCGGTCGACTGACCGTGGACGCGAGCGAGCTCGCCTCCTTCGCGCAGGTGTCGTGGCCCGCCCACTGCACGCCCGAGTCGGCGGTCAGGGCGGTGTGCGACTTCCCGGCGATGCCGGCCGGGACGGAGGGCGTGCCGGCCGCCCGGATCGGACTGCGCGCGCTCCCGGACGCCGACCTCAGCGCGTCCGGGTCCGTGCGCTACTCGGCATCCGCCGGGGAGCTGTCGGCGGCCGGGGCGGAGACCCGGATCACCGTGGCCGACGGGCCGGATCTCGGGCTGAGCCAAGCCCCGTGGCAGCGAGGGCTCACGCCCGGCACCGTCCACGAAGTGCGGGCAACCGTCGCCAACAACGGCAACCGCGCCGTGGATCGTACGCTGCTGTGGCTGAACGCGTCGTACGGGCTGCGGTTCACGGAGCGGCACTCCAACTGCGAGTACCAGGAGCACGCCACCGGCATGTCCGCGCTGTGCGTGCTGGACGAGGCTGTCGCTCCGGGCGAGCAGTACGCGTTGGTGACCGCGCTCCGCGTGGGGCGGAAGGCGCTGTACGAGCGGTTCGACCACTCCGTCCTGCCGTATTCGGACGAAGCTCTGGAGGAGGCCCGCGGCGACGGGGCGTGGACGCCAGGAACGGGCGCCGAGTTGAACCTGCGCCCCGTGTCCGCACAGCGGGCCGCCGCTGAGGATGAGGACCTCGATCTGTCGGACAACTACCGGGCCGTCGTCCTGGACGCCAGGAACACCGCCGATCTGAAGCTCATCGGCAGCAAGGTGCGCGGGGCGGCCGGGGACACCGTGACCGCCCCGGTCACGGTCCACAACCGTGGCCCGGCCTGGGTGGCGTCACTCGGCGCCGGCGCGGCCGTGGCCACAGTCCGGTTCCAGGCGCCGGAGGGGACCACGGTCGTCGGCCTGCCGGAGGAGTGCGGGCCCCTGTCGGAGCCCGAGGAAGGGCCGTCCGGGACGACCTACCTCTGCAGGACGCCGATCTACCTGCACGACAAGGCGTCGTACACGATGGACGTGCAGCTGCGGATCGACAGGGTGGTGCGGGGAGCTCGCACCACCGTCGAGACCCTCAATGACGACCCCGAGTTGCCCATCAGCAGGTTCGACCCGAACCTGCGCAACAACAGGACGGAGATCGTCGTGAACGGCTAGCGCGCCATCTCCTCCTTCAGCGCCGCCACGAACGCGTCCACGTCCTCCTCGGTCGTGTCGAACGCGCACATCCAGCGCACGACGCCCGCCGCCTCGTCCCAGAAGTAGAACCGGAACCGCTTCTGCAGGCGCTCGCTCACGTCGTGCGGGAGCTTGGCGAAGACGCCGTTGGCCTGCACCGGGTAGAGGATCTCCACGCCGTGGACGGCACGGACGCCCTCGGCGAGGCGCTGGGCCATCTCGTTCGCGTGGCGGGCGTTGCGCAGCCACAGGTCCTTGGCGAGCAGGGCCTCCAACTGCACCGACACGAAACGCATCTTGGAGGCGAGCTGCATGGACAGCTTGCGCAGGTGCTTCATGTGGCTGACGGCGTCCTGGTTGAGGACGACGACGGCCTCGCCGAACAGGGCGCCGTTCTTGGTGCCGCCGAGGGAGAGGATGTCGACGCCGACCGCGTCGGTGAACGTCCGCATCGGGACGTCCAGGGAGGCGGCCGCGTTGGCTATCCGGGAGCCGTCCAGGTGCACCTTCATGCCGTGCGCGTGGGCGTGCTCGCAGATCGCGCGGATCTCGTCGGGCGTGTAGAGGGTGCCGAGTTCGGTGCTCTGGGTGATCGAGACGACCTGCGGCATCGCGCGGTGCTCGTCCTCCCAGCCCCAGGCCTGCTTGTCGATCAGCTCGGGAGTGAGCTTGCCGTCGGGGGTGGGCACCGCGAGCAGCTTCAGGCCGCCCATACGCTCGGGCGCGCCGCCCTCGTCCACGTTGATATGCGCGCTCTCGGCGCAGATCACCGCGCCCCAGCGGTCGGTGACCGCCTGGAGCGCGACGACGTTCGCGCCGGTGCCGTTGAAGACGGGGAACGCCTCCGCCGTGGCGCCGAAGTGGCTGCGGATGATCCGCTGGAGGTTCTCGGTGTAGACGTCCTCGCCGTAGGCGACCTGGTGCCCGCCGTTGGCCAGGGCCAGGGCGGCGAGCACCTCCGGGTGGGCGCCGGCGTAGTTGTCACTGGCGAAGCCGCGGACGTCCGGGTCGTGGTGGCGCCGGGCGTCGGTCTTCGGAGGGTTCACGGCTTCTCGGTCAGCCACAGACGGTTTCCGTTCACTTCGGCGGCGGGCTTGTCCCAGACATCGACGATGGCCTCGGCCAGGTCCTTGACGTCCGTGAAGCCCGCGAACTTCGCGTTGGGTCGCTCGGCGCGCATCGCGTCGTGCACCAGCGCCTTCACCACCAGGATGGCAGCCGCGGACGTCGGGCCCTCGGGGCCCCCGGCCTTGCGGAAGGCGTCGGCCAGCGCGAGCGTCCAGGCCTCGGCGGCGGCCTTGGCGGCGGCGTACGAGGCGTTGCCCGCGGTCGGCTTGGTGGCGCCGGCGGCGCTGATCAGCACATACCGGCCGCGCTCGCTGCGCTGCAGGGCCTCGTAGAAGGCCAGCGAGGTGTGCTGCACGGTGCGGATGAGCAGCAGCTCCAGGAAGTCCCAGTCGTCGAGGCTGGTCTTGATGAAGGTCTCGCTGCCGCGCCAGCCGCCGACCAGGTGGACCAGGCCGTCGATGCGGCCGAAGTCCTTCTCGATGTGAGCGGCCCAGTCGCGGGTGGACTGCAGGTCCAGCAGGTCGACCGGTTCGCCGGTGACGGTCGCGCCGCCCGACGCGTAGCGTGCCGCGTCCACGGCCTCCGCCAGCCGCTCGGGATCGTTGTCCGCGGCGGCGACCGTCGCGCCCGCCTCGGCCAGTCGCAGCAGTGCCGCCCGCCCGGCGGGTCCGCCCGCACCGGCCACCGCGATCACCGCACCGCTGAGAGCCCCGTTCGCCATGTTCTTCGCCTCCTGAGCAGCGTGTGCGTTTTCCCCGTGCTTGCCGTCGCTCACGCGGCGACTCGCTCGGCGCTCTCCGCCGTGATGCCCTTCGTGGAGGCGATCACGTTCTTCAGCTTCTTGGAGAGGGCCTCATAGAACATGCTCAGCGGAAACTCGTCCGGAAGCACGTCATCGACGAGTTTCCGGGGCGGCTGCGACAGGTCGAGGGCGTCGGGGCCCTTGGCCCACTTGGATCCCGGGTGCGGGGCGAGGTAGGTGGAGACGAGCTCGTAGCCGGCGAACCAGTGGACGAGCTTGGGGCGGTCGATGCCGTCGCGGTACAGCTTCTCGATCTCGGCGCACAGCTGGTTGGTGACCTGCGGGGCGCGCTGCCAGTCGATGAACAGCTTGTTGTCGGTCCAGCGGATGACGTCGTGCTTGTGCAGGTAGGCGAAGAGCAGCTGGCCGCCGAGGCCGTCGTAGTTGCGCACGCGCTCGCCGGTGACCGGGAAGCGGAACATGCGGTCGAACAGCACCGCGTACTGCACGTCACGGGCCTGCGGGACGCCGTCCTCCTGGAGCTTCACGGCCTCCTTGAAGGCGGTGAGGTCACAGCGCAGCTCCTCCAGGCCGTACATCCAGAACGGCTGGCGCTGCTTGATCATGAACGGGTCGAACGGCAGGTCGCCGTGGCTGTGGGTGCGGTCGTGGACCATGTCCCACAGCACGAACGCCTCCTCGCAGCGCTTCTGGTCGTGGACCATCGCGGCGATGTCCTCGGGCAGGTCGAGGCCGAGGATGTCGACGGCGGCGTCGGTGACCCGGCGGAACCGGGCGGCCTCGCGGTCGCAGAAGATGCCGCCCCAGCTGAAGCGCTCCGGGGCCTCGCGCACGGCGATGGTCTCCGGGAAGAGGACGGCGGAGTTGGTGTCGTACCCGGCCGTGAAGTCCTCGAACTTGATGCCGCAGAACAGCGGGTTGTCGTAGCGGGTGCGCTCCAGCTCGGCCAGCCAGTCCGGCCAGACCATACGCAGCACGACCGCCTCGAGGTTGCGGTCGGGGTTGCCGTTCTGCGTGTACATCGGGAAGACGACCAGGTGCTGGAGGCCGTCAGCGCGGTTCGCGGCGGGCTGGAAGGCCAGCAGGGAGTCCAGGAAGTCCGGCACCTCGAAGCCGCTCTCGGCCCAGCGGGTCAGGTCCTTCACCAGGGCCGCGTGGTAGTCGGCGTCGTGCGGGAGCAGCGGGGACAGCTCCTCGACGGCATCGGCGACACGCCGTACGGCGGCCTCGGCGTCGGCGGGCTTCGGCGCGCCCTCGGCCTCGAAGTCGATCGATCCGTCCTTGGACTGCCATGGCCGGATCTGCTCCACGGCATCCTTGAGCACCGGCCACGCCGGGTGCTCGACCACCCTGGTCGCGGGAGGAATCTGCTCCTCCATAGCCGCCTGCACAAGAATTTCCGTCATGTCTCATCCTCCACGGGAGAACCTCGCGTCAGGAGACCGTATACATACGAGGTTTCTTCCAGCAAGAGGATCATCGGGAAATTATCCTGCCCACCCCCCTTTGTCACCGAACTTTTTCCTGTCGGATGCCGGGGCAGCGCATACTCCGGCTCTGCGTGGGCATACGCGAGAACCGGCCAAGGCGGTCCGCGGCGGCCGGTCAATCCCCGCGGGACTCGCCCACGCCAGGGTGACGACCCAGGGGCATGGGAACCAGACACGGCATGTCCACAGCCCCAAACCCGGCTGCACACGTGGGGTTCATCACGCCCCCAGGCCACTAGGCTGCGGCTGCCGCGCGAACAGTCCGCTCCGGTTTGCGCGTGAGCCGAGCCGCCGTCGACGGAAGCGAGTTGAATCTTGAACTTCCTTACCATCGGTCACCGCGGAGTCATGGGTGTCGAACCCGAGAACACCCTCCGTTCCTTCGTCGCGGCCCAGCAGGCCGGCCTCGACGTCATCGAACTCGATCTCCATCTGAGCAAGGACGGCGCCCTCGTCGTCATGCACGACACCGACGTGGACCGCACCACCGACGGCACCGGCCCGATCGCCGACAAGACGCTCGCCGAGCTGCGCGCCCTGGACGCGGGCCGCGGCGAGCGCGTCCCGGTCTTCGAGGAGGTCCTGGACGCCGTGCGGTCGCCGCTCCAGGCCGAGATCAAGGACGTCGCGGCGGCACGGGCGCTCGCCGAGGTGATCCACGACCGGGACCTGGTCTCCCGGGTCGAGGTGTCCTCGTTCCACGACGACGCCGTCGCCGAGATCGCCCGCTTGGTGCCGGGCGTACGGACGGCGCTGATCGCCAGCCGCTACGGCACCGACATCGTGGACCGCGCCGTCGAGGCCGGCGCGGCGACCGTCTGCCTGAACATCCGCCGGCTCACGCTGGAGGTCGTGGAGCACGCCCGCAAGGCGGACCTGAGGATCATCGGCTGGGTGGTCAACACGCAGGACCACCTGCGGCTGGCCCGGGCCCTGGGCCTGGACGGCGCGACCACCGACTACCCGGAGATCAAACGCACCGGCCGCTTCACGGCGTAGGCGCTCCGCTGGGTTGTGCCGCGTAGGCCGTCGATCGTCTGCGGCTCCGTTGTGGCTGGTCGCGCCCGCGCGGCGGAGCCGCATGTTCAACGCAGCCCCGCGCCCCTTGGGGCGCTGCCCAGCCGCAAATGACTACGCGAGCTCCTTGACCAGCAGCTCGAACTGCAGGTCGTCGCGCTGTGGGATGCCGAAGCGCTCGTCGCCGTACGGGAACGGGGTCATCTTTCCCGTACGGCGGTAGCCGCGCCGCTCGTACCAGGCGATGAGGTCGTTCCGTACGGAGATCACGGTCATGCGCATCTCGGTGGCGCCCCATGTCTCGCGGGCCTGCCGCTCTGCCTCCGCGATGATCACCTTGCCGAGGCCGGAGCCCTGGAGTGCGGGGCTCACCGCGAACATCCCGAAGTAGGCGTGGTCGCCGCGGTGTTCGAGCTGGCAGCAGGCGACGACCTGGCCGTCCCGCTCGACCGTCAGCAGGCGGCTGTCGGCCGACTTGATGACGTCCAGCACGCCTTCCGGGTCGGTCCGCTGCCCTTCGAGGATGTCCGCCTCCGTCGTCCACCCGGCCCGGCTGGAGTCGCCGCGGTAGGCGGACTCGATCAGCGCGACCAGCGTGTCCACGTCCGCGACGGTGGCGTCGCGGAAGGTGAGTGCGGTGGCGGCGGTGGTCGCGGCGGTGTCCATGGTGTGGTTCTCCACTTCTCGGGCGCGTTCGCGGGCGCGGCTCGGGCACCGATGAGCGTAACCCGCCACTAGGCTCCGGCCGCATGGTGCACGTACTGAGCGGACGGACCCTCCTCCAACCCACCGACCCCGAGCGCTCCCGCGTCTTCTACGGCGAACAACTGGGCCTGGCCGTCTACCGCGAGTTCGGAACGGGCCCGGAGCGCGGCACCGTGTACTTCCTCGGCGGCGGGTTCCTGGAGGTCTCCGGCCGTTCCGAGACCCCGCCGTCCCCTGCCGTCCGGCTGTGGCTGCAGGTCGAGGACGTGGCGGCGGCGCACGACGAGCTGCGGGACAAGGGCGTCGAGATCGCGCGGCCGCCGGTGAAGGAGCCGTGGGGGCTGATCGAGATGTGGATCGCGGATCCGGACGGGACGCGGATCGTGCTGGTGGAGGTCCCGGAGGATCACCCGCTGCGGTACCGGCCGGGGATCTGAGTCACCCCGGGCGGTGTTCCCAGCCGCGGTCGGTGCGGGTCAGTTCCCGGAAGCCGGCCGAGGTCAGGTGGCCGATCATCGTGCGGTCGGTGGCCGGCTCATAGGCGAGGAGGCGGTCGACGCCGCACAGGCGCAGCCAGTCGGCGGCCTGTCCCAGCAGCCAGTGCTCGAGCCCCGTGCCGTACGCCGACGGGTCGATGTGCAGGTTGCCGATGTCGGCGAGGCCGGCGCCCCGGGTGTGGCGTTCGGGGCGGGACAGGGCCGTGTCGACCTCGATGAAGCCGAGGGCGCGCCCGTCGGCGTTCGCCGTGAGACGCGTGCCGCACTCCCCCAGCGCGCGGTCGACGGTGACGCCGGGTCGCGGGTCGTGGGGCGGCAGGTCGGCCACGCGCGCGATGAGGATCACCTCGGTGTCGCCGACGTGCCGGAAGCCGGAGCGTTCGTACAGGGCGCGGATGTGCGGCCAGGTGCGGGGCAGGCCGTAGACGGCCGGGGCGGGGATGTCGCCGCTCGCGTACCGGGCGCGGACGTTCCAGCGGGCCAGCTGGGCCAGGCAGGCGCTCATCAGCAGGTCCGCTGCCTCGTCGGAGTCCGGCCAGAACGAGGCCGGCGGATGGCACACGAACCAGTCGATCTCGCCGATGTCCCGGTAGTGCGGGCCGACCTCGTCGTCCGCCCGATAACGCAGCAGATGGGCGGCGGCCACGACGTAGTCGCGCTGCTCGGCGACGAGGGTCACGCGCTCGCTCACCCACGGGTCGGTGATGAACTCGTCCGGCTGCCGCTCCAGATCGCTGAGCACCGTGTTGACGGAGACGGAGACGCCGGGGACGACGGCGGCGACGTGCATGTTGATCAGTTCGGTGAGCTGGTCGCGGTCGGCGCGGCGGAAAGGGCGCACTTCGAGCGCGGGCATGCGGGACCTCCGGGTCGGAGAAACGGTGCCGGGAGGCCGCCACGCGGTGCGGTACGGGGTAGAGGGTACGGCGGTGGCGGCGCCGGGCTCCAGTGGGTTTCGCCGGATGGCCGGGGCCCGGGGCGGGGCTTAGCGTGCTGGAGGGGGCTTTCCGTGCGGAAGGAGCGCCATGAAGCTCGACAAGCCGGTGACCGGTGGGCCCTGCTGGACCGAGCTCGGGACCAGCGACCTGGCCGCGGCCAAGCGGTTCTACGAGGGGTTGTTCGGCTGGCGCGCCGAGACCGACCCGCGTCAGGAGGCCGGCGGCTACACGATCGCGCACCTGCGGGACGCGCCGGTGGCCGCGCTGACGCCGCTGTACCAGGAGGGGCAGCCAGTGGCCTGGAACGTCTCGTTCGCGGTGCCGGACGCGGACGCCGCCGCAGCGCAGGTGACCGAGGCCGGCGGCACGGTGCTGGTGGGTCCGATGGACGTGTTCGACGTGGGCCGCTTCGCGGTGGCCGTGGACCCCACGGGCGCGGCCTTCCAGCTCTGGCAGGCGCGGACGTTCCCGGGCGCCGGGCTGTTCAACGCGCCCGGCTCGCTGGGCTGGGTGGAGCTCATGACCCGGGCGCCCGAGCGGGCCGTGGAGTTCTACACGACGCTGTTCGGCTGGAGCGTCAACGCCTCGGAGCACTACACGCAGTGGGGCATCGACGGCGCCGACTTCGGCGGCATGGTGACGATGGACGACAAGTTCCCCCACGAGGTGCCGGCGCACTGGCTGCCGTACTTCGCCGTGCTGGACGTGGACATGACGGCGGCGGACGCGGCGGAGGGCGGCGGCACCATCCTGATGGAGCCCACCTCCGTCCCCGACGGTCCGCGCATCGCCGTCCTGCGGGACCCGCAGGGGGCGGTGTTCGGCGTCTACCGCGCGGCCGACGAGGACTGAGGCTGTTCCTGGACTCCCTGCCGGGTTCAGGCGCGCAGCGCGCCCAGTCGCCCCTCCAGCTGTCCCAGCAACTCGCCGAGCAGGGAGGCCAGTTCGCGCTGCCCCTGCGGGTCGAGGCCGGACAGTACGGCCGTCTCGTAGGCGAGTTGTTCGGGCAGGGTGCCGTCGACGAGTTCCCGGCCGGCGTCCGTGAGGCGGACGTGGGCGACGCGGCGGTCCCGGCTGTCGCCGCGGCGCTCCACCAGGCCGCGTTCGGTCAGCTGCTTGAGGCGTTTGGTGACGGCGGCGCCCGAGGAGAAGGTCTCGCGGGCGAGTTCACTGGGGGTCAGCTCGTGGCCGGTGCGGCGCAGCGCGCCGAGCAGGTCGAACTCGGGGCGGCTGAGGCCCGCGCGGCGCAGGGGGGCGTCCTCGGCCTGCTGGAGGAGGGCGGCGCAGCGGTTGATGCGGCCGATGATCTCCATCGGGCCGGTGTCGAGGTCCGGGTGGACGGCCCGCCACTGCCGGACCACCGCGGCGACCGTGTCCTGTCTCGTCCCGGTCGGCCCGCCGTTCGTCGCCGTCATGGCCGTATGCCCTCCGTTACGTCGCTGCCCGTGCGCTGGTTCGGGTGCGGCCCTTGGTTCCGCCCCGTCGCCGCGAGCGTACGGGGTGTGGTCCGCTCGGTGCGCACGACCCGCTGCCACCGCCGCTCGGGTACGGCCACCGCGGCGACGAGGCCGACCAGTGCGCCGACCAGGGTGTCCACGATCCGCTCGGTGATCAGCCGCCCGGGTTCCTGGAACCCGGCGAACTCGGTGACGAGCAGCGCCATCGGGGTCACGCAGACGCTGCCGAGCCAGTAGTTGCGGCCGATCAGCGCCTCGGCGCCGAAGTTGAGGGCGAGGCAGCACAGGACCAGGGCGGCCTCGCCGGTGTGGGCCAGGGGAACCACCGCGGCGAAGAGGAGGACGCCGAGCAGGTTGCCGACGACGCGCTGGACGCCCCGGCCCCAGGTGAGCGTGAGGCTGGCCTGGTACAGGGAGGCCGCGGTGACCAGGGCCCAGTAGGGGCGGCCGACGCCCAGGGCGAGGGAGGCGTAGCCGGCCAGGGCGCAGCCGAGGGCGGTGCGCACGGCGAGCGGGGCCAGGGCGCCGAGGCGGCGCAGCAACGGGCCGGGAAGCGCGGGGAGTTCGATACCGATGCCCTCGAGGTCCTCGACCTCCGGTACAGGGCGGTTGCGGCGTACCTGCCGGGCCCAGGTGCGCAGCAGCGCGGGGTCCGCGTCGGCCGGGGCGGCGAGGGCGACCTCGGCGCGGACGAGGAGGCGTTCGAGGGCGCGGCGGGTCTCGGAGGGGCGGCCGGTGGAGAGGAGGGCCTGCCGGGCGGTCTGTACGGCGGTGGTGGCGGTGGCGTGGGCCCGGGCGCGATGTTCACGCGGGCCGCCTTCGCCTCCGGTGCCGCGCGCGCCGTTCGTGCTGGGCGCGCCGCCGGTGCCGCTGATGCCGCTCGCCTCGGCGTACGCAGCGGCCGCGTTCAGTGCGCCCGCGGTGGCCCGGCGTTCCGGACCATGGGGGCGCAGCAGGCCGGGCGCCATGCCGACGGGCCAGGCCCAGGCGCCGGCCGCGGCGGCGAGCGCAAGGTGTCCGGGGACCTGGGCCGGGGACTGAGGGGCGAACAGGGCTGCGGAGCTGACGAAGGTGAGGACCACGTTGCCGGGCGGGCCGATGCGGGTCGCGTCGCACAGCGCCTTCTGCGCGGCGGCCAGCACCGCACCCACGGTGACCAGCACGACCGCACTGGCGGGGAGCGAGGCCGCGACCAGTGCGGCGGCGAGACCGCCGAGCATGCCGAGCACCACCCACGCCAGGGCGCGGGCCCGGGCGGCGTAGGGGCGGTTGTGGGCGTAGAGCGCGCACAGGGATCCGGCCATCGTGTACATCGCCAGATCCAGGCGGCCGAGCGCGAGCAGGGCGAGGTTGGGCGGAGCGACGGCGACAACGACGCTCAGAGCGGGCTTGAACCAGATGTCCGAGGGCCGGCCCAGGCGCAGCACTCCGGCGAGCGAAAGGGGACTGCTCATATGACACACCTTAACGGGTGTTTTACTCGTGAAATACAGGACGGCGGCCCGGTGACCTGCCGTGCTCCGCCGAATGCTCCCCATGTACATCCTTGCGCTTGCGTGCGCGCCGCACGGTCAGGGCATCGACGGACTGTCCAGGACCGTCGAGCGGGGAGGGTGCGTGTGCACGGACCGGCTTCGCACGGCTGGCTGCTGGTCGCGGTATGTGCGGCGACCGGGGCCTACTGTCTGCTGCGGATGCGCAGCCACGTCGAGGAACAGCGCCGGGCGGCGGGCGGCGAGGCGCTGATGGGCTTCGGCATGGCGGCGATGGCGGTGCCCGCCGCGGTGTTCACGCCGCCGTCATGGGCCTGGCCCGTGTACGCGGCCGTGTTCGGCGCGGCCGCCCTGCACGCGCTGTGGTCCGCGCGGGCGGGCGCCCATCATCTGCACCACCTGGTGGGAGCGTCGGCCATGGTCTACATGGCGGTCGCGATGGCCGCCTCGCCCGGGCACGAGGGCGGGCACGGCGGTTCCGGCGTCCCGCTGGTGACGGGCGTTCTGCTCCTGTACTTCACGGGGTACGTACTGCTGTCCGGCGTCCGGCTGGTGCCCGTCACCGGGGCCGGCGCGGGTGTCGCATGGGGCGACCGGCCCGAGCTGGCGCGGGCCTGCCGGCTGTCGATGGGGATCGCCATGGTGGCGATGCTGCTGGCCCTCTGAAACGGCGCTGGCGAGGCCCCGGGCCCTCGCGGTCTGCATCACTTTGCGCGAACGGTCCGTACCCCTGGGCACGGCTGGGCGTGTGGGCGCTGGGATAACCGGGGCTCCGGTGGGCACCCGGCTCCCGTCAGTGGCGCCCGCCCCGCCAACAGCCGGGTCTTGTGGCGGGCGTCGCAAACCGGCCCCCGGCATTGGCCTCTCGCCCCGTCAGTCGGCGAGGATCGCAGTATGCACACCCAGTCCGTCGAGTCCCCGCCCCGCCCGCCGGCCGAGCGCGGCAACGCCCGCTGGGCCGGTGCCCTGGCGCTGTGCTCCGCGCTGCTGCTCGCCCTGGTCGCGGTCCGGTGGTATCCGCTGATGACCTTCGACGACGACATCGCCGAGACCACGCACCGCTGGGCGGTCGACGAGACCGGCGTCACGCACGCCTTCCGCATCCTGACGGACTGGGTCTGGGATCCGTGGACGATGCGCATCATGGCCGCGGCGGTCGCGATCTGGCTGGTGTGGCGCAGATCGGCGCTCTGGACGGCCGTATGGCTCGGGGCCACATGTGCGCTGACCGCGCTGATCCAGCAGACCCTGAAGGCCCTCGTCGACCGCCCGCGCCCGGTGTGGCCCGACCCCGTCGACTCCGCCCACTACGCCGCCTTCCCCTCGGGCCACGCCATGACGGCCACGGTGGTGTGCGGCCTCCTGCTGTGGCTCCTGCACCGTCACGGCGCCGCACGCGTCCTGCGGCGCACGGCCGTCGCCGTGGCCGTGATCTCCGTGGCGGGCGTCGGTCTGACCCGGGTGTGGCTGGGCGTCCACTGGGCCACGGACGTCGTCGGCGGCTGGCTGCTGGGCGCGCTGGTCGTGGTGCTGGCGGTGGGAGTGCACGTCCGGTGGCGGAGCTGACCGAGCGCCGCTACCGCTAGGTGGGGGCGGCCGAGCTATGGGCTATCCTCCGCCCGGATGCCGGGGGCCGGGTCGTGCGATCGGGCGCCGACCTCGGCACGTGACCGGGCGGGGGGGCGCGCGGGCCGAGCGGGAGGAGCCGTTCACTTACGTCGTCGGCACGGACGGTCGGCTTCGGCTCGCTGCCCGCCGGAGCGAGCACGTGGCGTGCGCCGCGGGCGGTGATGTCCTGGCCGCCGGCGAGATGCGGTTCGAGCCCGCCTCGGGGTGCTGGTCGGCCGCGAAGGTCAGCAACCAGTCGACCGGTTACTGCCCCGACCTCGGCTCCTGGCCCACGGTGGCACACGCCCTTGACCGGGCCGGGGTCGCGCACCCGGGCCGGTTCACGCACGAGGTGGTGTTCCGACGTGGTGAGCAGTGCGCCGAGTACGCCTGCGCGAGGGCGAATTCGTCTGCGTGTTCTGTGGCAGCGATCTTCCCGCGCGGTGGAACATCGCCCCGTAGGATCCGCAACATGACCGCAGTCCTGTTCGATTTCTCCGGAACCCTCTTCCGTGTCGAGTCCACCGAGTCCTGGCTGCGCGGGGCGCTCGCCGAGGCGCGGATAGAGCTCGACGAGGCCGAGTTGACCGAGGCGGCGCAGGCGCTGGAGGCGGTGGGGGCGCTGCCGGGCGGGACCGAGCCCTCCTGGCTGCCCGAGGACGTGGCCAGCGTCTGGGGTGTGCGGGACAAGAGCGCGGAGCTGCACCGGGCCGCCTACACCGGGCTCTCCCGGCAGGTGCGGCTGCCCGACGACCGATTGCACGACCTGCTCTACGACCGCCACATGGCACCGGCCGCATGGATGCCGTACCCGGACGCCGCCGAGGTGCTGCGGACCCTGCGCGAGCGGGGCGTCGGCGTCGGAGTCGTCAGCAACATCGGCTGGGATCTGCGGCCGGTGTTCCGGGAACACGGCCTCGACCCGTACGTGGACACCTACGTGCTGTCGTACGAGCACGGCGTCCAGAAGCCCGACCCCCGCCTCTTCACGGTCGCCTGCACGGCGCTCGGCGCCGATCCGCGGGACGTCGTCATGGTCGGCGACAACCGCCGGGCGGACGGCGGTGCGGCGGCCCTGGGCTGTGCGGTGCACTTCGTGGACCATCTGTCGGCGGCACAGCGACCGGACGCGCTGCGGCCGGTGCTGGATCTCGTGGGCGCGGCCCCGCGGGCCAACGGCACCGGCCATCGAACGGAAAAGTAGCCTCCGGCCACCATCCCGACACGCTCGCCGGCCTCGGACGATCCCCCGCGTCGCCCGAGGCAGGCGGCGACCCCGACCAGGCCTCATGGAGGCCGGGCCGGAAGCACTGAGTATAGTTGGCTGGCAGCCAGTCAACGCAGGAGTTACAGCATGTCCCCGCGAAGCGCCTCGGTCAATGAAGAGTTGCGGCGGCGTTCGCGGGAGCGGCTTCTGCAGGCGGCCGTGGAGCTGGTGAGCGAGCGCGGGTACGAGGCGACGACGCTGGGCGACATCGCGGACCGGGCGGGATCGGCGCGTGGTCTGGTGTCGTACTACTTCCCCGGCAAACGCCGGCTGGTGCAGTCCGCCGTGCACCGGCTGATGCACCGCACGCTGGAGGAGGCGCTGGAGCGCGAGCCGCGCACCGAGGACGGCCGGGAGCGGATGGCCCGGGCCATCGACGCGATTCTGGGCCTGGCCCGGGACCGGCCCGTGCTGATGCGCCAGCACATGGCGGGGATCCTGGAGGGCGAGGGCTTCGTGCAGTGCCCGGAGCAGCGGCGCCTGGCCGAGCTCCTGCGGGACACCTGCGTACGCTACGGCTCGCCGGAGGTCGACGCCGACTACCCCATGCTGCGCGCCCTGCTCATGGGCGCGGTCTACGCGGCGCTGGTGCCCGGGGTGCCGATGTCCGTGCCGGTGCTGCGGGCCGAGCTGTTCCGGCGCTACCGGCTGGAGTGGGAGATGGGCGTCCCGCCGGACTCGGAGGCCGAGCCCGGCGGGACGTGCGACAAGGATCTGTCGCGGTTCTTCGCTACCGGGTCCGCACCCGGCTGCCCGGACGGTCAGTCGAAGTAGTCGGGCTGCGTCTGGACGTTGAGTTCGCGCAGCTTGACCCAGCGGGCCGGGTCAGTGCGCCGGTCGTTGATCTTCAGGACGTCGAAGCCCCTGGCCATCTCGTTCGAGTAGATGTAGCCGTTGTAGTAGTACGCCGACCACGAACCGGCCGTCCTGATGGTGTCGGTGGTGAGCGGGCCCCGGTCGAAGTAGGCGATCTCCTTCGGACTGGCCGAGTCGGTGAAGTCCCAGACGGAGATGCCGCCCTGGTACCAGGCCTGGACCATGAGGTCACGGCCCTTGACCGGGATCAGCGAGCCGTTGTGGGCGACGCAGTTCTCGGTGTCCGCCTGGTGGCGCGGGATCTTGAAGTAGCTGCGGAAGACGAGCTTGCGCTTGTCGCCCTTGCCGACGATGTCGTAGATGCCGTCGGCGCCGCGGTCCGGGCCGATGGCCGCGTTGCAGGTGGCCGCGCTGCCGCCGCCCAACTCGTCGGTGAAGACGACCTTGTTGGCCTTCTGGTTGAAGGTCGCCGAGTGCCAGAACGCGAAGTTCACGTTGTCCTGGACCTGGTCGATGACCTTCGGGTGCTCCGGGTCCTCGATGGAGAACAGGATGCCGTCACCCATGCAGGCGCCCGCCGCGAGGTCCTGCTCCGGGAGCACCGTGATGTCGTGGCAGCCGGTGGTCTTGGAGACACCCGGGTTGGTGGGCGCGCCCGGGTTTCCGCCGCCGTCCGGGCCCTCACCGGGGAACAGCACCGGGAAGCCCACGACCGCCGCCTTCTCGGGGGCGTACCGCGGCACCTTGATGACGGAGAGGCCGTCGTGCGGCGGCTGGCAGTCGGGGTAGGTGGCGTTCGGCGAGTACGAGGAGACGTAGATGTAGACGTTCCGGCGCTCGGGCACCAGCGTGTGGGTGTGCGAGCCGCAGGCGGTCTCCACGGCGGCGACGTACTTCGGGTTGGTCTTGTCGCTGATGTCGAAGACCTTCATGCCCTCCCACGACGACTTCTCGGTCGCGGGCTGCGTGGTGCTGTTGCAACTGCTGTCGCTGCGCGAGGAGTCGGTGGACAGGAACAGCAGGTTGCCTGAGACGGAGATGTCGTTCTGCGAGCCGGGGCACAGCACCTGGGCGACCGTCTTCGGTGACTTCGGGTTGCTGATGTCGAAGATGCGGAAGCCGTCGTAGTTGCCCGCGAAGGCGTACCTGCCCTGGAAGGCGAGGTCCGAATTGGTGCCCGGCAGCACGTCCTTGGGGACGTTGGCCACGTGCTCGATGTTGTCGGAGTGGACGATCTCGTCCTGGCCGGGTATCTCGCCGTCCGCGAGAGCCTCCCGCACTTCGGCCCGGGTGCTCTCGGAGACCTTCTGCTCCTTGGCGGGGCCGTCCCCGGGGTCGGGGGTCGCGGCAGCCGGCTGCGCGGTGAGCAGCGCGCCGACGAGTCCGGCGGCGGCAGCGGCAACTCCCAAGCGTCTGCGGCGCGTTCGGGGATTGCTGAACAGGATCACTGTTTTCCTCCCTTGTCCGTTCGCACTGGAACGGTTCATGCAAGCCCGAGTATCGTCTGCGCCATGCACATATCAACAGGGGGCAATGAACATGTGACGAGGACGGTCTTTCGCCGGGCACCCGTCTTCGCTGCCGCACTGACCGCCCTGACCGTGCTCGCGCTCGGCGGCTGCGACTCCGAGCCCAAGTCGGCGGAGGAGAGCGGGCCTTCGGTGATCGTGCCCGGCAAGCCCGGTGAGGCGAACCGGAAACTGTCCGCCGAGGAGGCCGCGCGGCAGCGCGCCGAGGACGACTCCCCCAACTCGGCGGACGTCGCCTATGCCCGCATGATGATCGAGCACCACCAGCAGGCCCTGGAGATGACCGAACTCGTCCCGGACCGCGCGGAGTCGACGAAGGTCAAGGCCCTCGCCGAGCGGATCGCCGCGGCACAGGGTCCGGAGATCACCGCCATGAAGGGCTGGCTGAAGAACCACCGCAAGGCCGAGAAGGCCGGCAAGAGCGACGGCCACGAGCACGCCTCGATGCCCGGCATGGCGACCGAGGCACAGCTCGGGAAGCTGCGCGCCGCGCAGGGCAAGGCGTTCGACCAGTTGTTCCTCACGCTGATGATCACCCATCACGAGGGGGCGATCACCATGGCCACGGAGGTGAAGGGGCAGGGCAACAACATCCAGGTCGAGGAGATGGCCGACGAGGTGGTCGCTCAGCAGACGAGCGAGATCACCCGGATGCGGGACATGCTCTGACGGACCCGCACGGTACGGCATCCGCCTCCGAGATCGCGCTCAGCGGCGGGCCCGGCGCCGCGTCAGGAAGCCGGCGTCGCGTGCCTGCCCGATCAGCCTGAGCGACTTCCGGCGGCCGTGCCCCGTCGCGCTCATCACCGCGAGGACGGGGTCGATGCCCTGGTCCTGGGCGGCCCGGTACTGCTGCGCGACCAGCCAGCGCCCCTCGACACCCCGCGGCCAGGCCGACCCGGCCCCGGTCGGCACGGCGTCCGCATCGCACGGTTCGCCGGTGTCCGGTTCGGTGCCGTCCGGTACGGCCCCGATCCCGCACGCGTCGAAGAGCGGATCCTCGATCCAGTCGGCGAGCGCCGCGAGGTCGTCGAGGGACAGCGCCGGCTCGGCCCGTACGTCCTCGATGGAGACGCACTCGCCGGTCACCACGGCGTGCGCGTCGACGCGGGCGCCGTCGCCGAACTCCAGCCGGACACCGAACCACGTCGTGGCACCGGCACCGTCCCGCACTTCCCACGCGGGCCACACGGAGACGGTGCCCTCCGCCGGACGACGATCGGAAAGATTAAGAAAGGATGCTTCCAGCACACACGCAACGTAACCGCATGATCACATTCCATACTGAACGAACACGCGTCCCGTACGGCGCACAGCACCCTGTCAGCGGAGCGGCCGCGGTGCGATGCTGGACTCGAGAGCGACTCCTGAAGATCCCCGAAGAGCCCTCGGACAAGGAGTTCCGCCGTGCTGCGTGTCGCCGTCGTCGGCTCAGGGCCCAGCGGGTGCTACACCGCCCAGAGCCTGGTACAGCAGGACCCCGACGTGGTCGTCGACGTCCTGGACCGGCTGCCGTGCCCGTACGGCCTGGTGCGGTACGGGGTGGCGCCGGACCACGAGAAGATCAAATCCCTCCAGAACAACCTGCGGACGGTCCTGGAGCACGACCGGGTGCGGTTCCTCGGCGGCGTCCAGGTCGGCCCGGGCGGGGTGCCGGCCGCCCGGCTGCGGGAGCTTTACCACGCGGTCGTGTACTGCGTGGGCGCCGCCACCGACCGGCACCTCGGGATCCCCGGCGAGGACCTGCCGGGCAGCTGGTCGGCGACCGAGTTCGTGTCCTGGTACAGCGCCCACCCGGACGCCGTCGACGACGGCTTCGTGCGGGACGCGCGCTCCGCGGTGGTCATCGGTGTCGGGAACGTCGCGGTGGACGTCACGCGAATGCTCGCGCGGGGCACGGCGGAACTGAGCCCCACCGACATGCCGCAGGAAGCGCTCACCGCCCTCGCCGCCAGCCGGGTCACCGACATCAGCATGGTGGGGCGGCGCGGCCCGTCGCAGGCCCGCTTCACCACCAAGGAGCTGCGCGAGCTCGGCACGCTGCCCGACACGGAAGTGACCGTGGATCCGGCAGAGCTGGAAATGGACCCGGCCTACACCGACCCCTCCGGCCTGCCCGCACCACAGCGCCGCAACGTGGAGGTGCTGCGCGGCTGGGCCGAGTCCCCGGCACAGGACGCCCGCCATCACATCCGCCTGCGCTTCTTCCTGCGCCCCGTCGAAATCCTCGCCGACGCCGGTCGCGTGGGCGCGGTGCGCTTCGAGCGGACGGCACCCGACGGACGGGGCGGCGTGGCGGGCACGGGCCGATACGAGGACATCGAGGCCCAGTTGGTCCTGCGTTCGGTGGGCTACCGCGGAGTGCCGCTGGAGGGCCTGCCGTTCGACACGGCGACCGGCACGGTGCCGAATCTCGCCGGGCGCGTTCTGCGCGAGGGCCTGGTCGCGCCGGGTGAGTATGTGGCGGGCTGGATCAAGCGGGGGCCCACGGGAGTGATCGGCACCAACCGGCCGTGTGCGAAGGAGACGGTGACGTCGCTCCTGGAGGACGCCGCCGTGCTCGTACAGAAGGAACTGCCCGAGGACCCACTCACCGCTCTGCGCGCCGAGGGGATCGAGCCCGTCGAGTGGTCCGGCTGGCAGTCGATCGAACGTGCCGAAGCAGAACTCGGGGCATCGCTGGGGCGAGGTGTGGTGAAACTCCCCGACTGGGAGTCGCTCATGATCGCCGCACACGACAACGTCCCTTAGGGGCGCGGGGCTGTATCAATATGCGGCTCCGCCGCGTGGGCGCGACAAGCCACATACCACCCGCACCGAGCAACGAACCGGCAACACCCCCGAAATCAACAATCTGTTCAAGGAGCCTACGGTCTCGCCCATGGCAAAAACCGCACCCGTGCACCCCGTCGACGAGATCCCACCCAAGCGCCAGTTGGCCGCTTTCGGCCTCCAACACGTCCTCGCCATGTACGCCGGCGCCGTGGCCGTCCCCCTCATAGTCGGCGGCGCCATGAAGCTGCCGCCCGCCGATCTGGCGTACCTGATCACCGCCGACCTCCTGGTGTGCGGCATCGCCACCCTCATCCAGTGCATCGGCTTCTGGCGCTTCGGCGTACGGCTGCCGATCATGCAGGGCTGCACCTTCGCCGCGGTCTCCCCGATGGTGCTCATCGGCACCACAGGCGGCGGACTGCCCGCCATCTACGGCTCGGTGATCGTCGCGGGGCTCGCGATCGTGCTGTTGGCACCGGTCTTCGGAAAGCTGCTCCGCTTCTTCCCACCCCTCGTCACCGGCACCGTGATCCTGATCATCGGCCTCTCGCTGCTGCCGGTCGCGGGCAACTGGGCCGCGGGCGGTGTCGGTTCGGCGGACTTCGGGGAGCCGAAGAACCTCGCACTGGCCGCGTTCGTGCTCGCGGTGGTGCTCGGGGTGCAGCGGTTCGCGCCGGCGTTCCTCAGCCGGATCGCCGTGCTGATCGGCATCGCGGTCGGGCTCGCGGTGGCGGTGCCGTTCGGGTTCACGGACTTCGGCGGGGTCGGGGAGGCCGACTGGGTCGGGATCAGCACGCCGTTCCACTTCGGGGCGCCCACCTTCGAGTTCTCGGCGATCGTGTCGATGCTGGTGGTGGCGCTGGTGACGATGACCGAGACGACCGGTGACCTGATCGCGGTCGGCGAGATGACGGACCGCAAGGTCGAGCCGCGCTCCCTCTCGGACGGCCTGCGCGCCGACGGGCTGTCGACGGTGCTGGGCGGCGTCTTCAACACCTTCCCGTACACGGCGTACGCCCAGAACGTCGGCCTCGTCGGCATGACCCGCGTGCGCAGCCGCTGGGTGGTGGCCACCGCGGGCGGCATCCTCGTCCTGCTCGGCCTGCTGCCCAAGCTGGGCGCGGTGGTGGCGGCGATCCCGGCGCCGGTGCTGGGCGGTGCGGGCCTGGTGATGTTCGGGACGGTCGCCGCGAGCGGGCTGCGGACACTCACCGAGGTGGACTTCAAGGGCAACAACAACCTGACGGTGGTGGCCGTCTCCGTGGCCATGGGCATGTTGCCGGTCGGTGTGCCGACGGTCTACGAGAAGTTCCCGGACTGGTTCCAGACGGTGATGAACAGCGGCATCAGCGCGGGCTGCCTGACGGCGATCGTCCTGAACCTGCTCTTCAACCACCTGTCCGCACAGGGCGGTTCAGGCGCCGCCGAGTCGGCCGGCCTGGCGGGTGGCGGCGCCGAGGAGGGCGTCGAGAAGCCCCGGGAAGAGGTCGTCTAGGTCGTCCTTGCGCAGCCCGTTCATCTTGGCCGTGCCCCGGTAGATCTGCTGGATCACACCGCTCTCGCGCAGCACCCGGAAGTGGTGCGTGGTGGTGGACTTGGTGACGGGCAGGTCGAACTGCGAACACGTGAGCTCGTCGCCGACGGCGGCGAGCTCACGCACGATCTGCAGCCGCATCGGATCGGACAGCGCGTGCAGCACGCCCTCCAGACGGATCTCCTCGCGCGTCGGGTGCGGGAGGTCTCGGCTGCTGACGGCGGGGCTGGTCACGGCGGCTCCACTTCGCTCGGGTTCCCTCGCTCGGGTCTCCTCATTGTACGAGACTTCTCGTAGTTTGACAGTTCCCGTACTACGATGCCTATCGTACGAGTCGACCACCGGTCCCCGTGACGAATGGAGTCCGCCGTGACTGCGCTCTTCCAGCCCTACACCCTGCGCGATGTGACGATCCCGAACCGGGTGTGGATGCCGCCGATGTGCCAGTACTCGGCCGCCCCGGAGGGGCCTGACATGGGCGCCCCCAACGACTGGCACTTCGCGCACTACGCGGCCCGCGCGGCCGGCGGCACGGGGCTGATCGTCGTCGAGGCCACGGCGGTCGCTCCCGAGGGCCGGATCTCCCCGTACGACCTTGGCATCTGGAACGACACGCAGGTCGAGGCGTTCCGGCGGATCACACGGTTCCTGGTGTCGCAGGGAACGGTTCCGGGCATCCAGCTGGCCCACGCCGGCCGCAAGGCATCGACCGACCGGCCCTGGAAGGGCGGTGCGCCGGTGGGGCCGGACGCGTACGGGTGGGAGCCGGTGGCGCCGAGCGCGGTCGCGTTCGCCGACGGGCACCCGGTGCCGAGAGAGCTGACGGTCGCCGAGATCCGGGAGATCGTGGGGCACTTCGCGGACGCCGCGCGCGGGGCCCTCGCCGCCGGCTTCGAGGTGGCCGAGATCCATGGCGCCCACGGCTATCTGATCAACGAGTTCCTCTCGCCGTACTCCAACCACCGCACCGACGCGTACGGCGGCTCGTACGAGAACCGCACGCGTTTCGCCCTCGAAGTCGTGGACGCCGTACGGGAGGTGTGGCCGGACGACAAGCCGCTGTTCTTCCGTATCTCGGCGACGGACTGGCTGGAGGAGGGCGGCTGGACCGCCGACGACACGGTGCGCTTCGCCGCCGAGCTCCAGGCGCACGGCATCGACCTGCTCGACGTGTCCACCGGGGGTAACGCGTCCGGCGTCCGTATCCCCGTCGGGCCGGGCTATCAGGTGCCGTTCGCGGCGCGGGTGAAGGCCGAGACGGCGATGCCGGTTGCCGCGGTGGGGTTGATCACCGACGCCGAGCAGGCCGAGAAGATCGTCGCGAACGGTGAGGCGGACGCGGTGCTGCTCGGCCGGGAGTTGCTGCGCACCCCCTCCTGGGCGCGGCATGCGGCGCGGGAGCTGGGCGGCGATGTACACGTGCCGGACCAGTACCACCGGTCCGTTTGATCGCCTGTCGTACGGGTGCGTTCTGCGTCGTGCGACTGCGGGTCGACCGTGGTTGCTCGCGCAGTTCCCCGCGCCCCTGAGGTCGGCACGCTCGGCTCGGTCGAGATCATCCTGTGGGCAGGCGTCGCATCACCATCCGCTCCAGGTGTGGCACAGCCCGCTGTCCGGTCACCGCGAGGGCGATCGACGCGGCGACGCCCGCCCAGGCGAGGGGGCCGAGCGGCGTGCAGCCGAAGAGGTGGCTGAGGCCGGGGGTTTCGACCAGGACGAAGAGGGCGGCCGCGGAGCCGAGGGCGGTCGCGCGAACCAGCGGGCTGCCCCGGCGGTCGGCCAGGGTCTGGGCGAGCTGCGTGCCGACCACCGCGCACAGGGCCATCGTGGTGGAGCGGCGGGCGGTGCCCGGGGTGAAGCGGCCGATCAGCCAGGCGGACGTGGCGCCCAGCGTGGTGGTCAGGGCGCGGTGCCGGATCTTGCGGATCAGGGGGGCGCCGAGGAGCGAGGTGCCCAGCGGTTCGGTGCCATCGGGGGTGACGTGGTCGCCCTGGCCCCGCTCCCCCACCTCCGCCACCGCGGAACCCGTGTCCGCGCGATCCGCCGCCGATTCCCCCTCCGGCTCCTTCGGCGTCACCGCCACCGCCATGGCGGGGAACAGGTCCGTGAAGAGGTTCACCAGCAGCATCTGGCGGGTCGACAAGGGTGCCGCGCCCGACAGCAGCGTGCCGAGCAGGCCGAAGCCCACCTCGCCCGCGTTGCCGCCGATCAGGATGGCGATGGCGTCGGCGACGCTGTGCCACAGGGCCCGGCCCTCGGCGACGGCCTCGATCAGGACCGTCATGTCGCCGTCGGTGAGGACGAGGTCGGCCGCGTTGCGGGCGGCCGCCGAGCCGCGGGCGCTGATGCCGACGCCGATGTCGGCGGCGCGGATGGCCGCGGCGTCGTTGGCTCCGTCGCCGACCATGCCGACCACCCGGCCGGCGTCCCGCAGCGCCTCGACGACCTGGAGCTTCTGCTCGGGCGCGACCCGGGCCACCACTCCCATGTCGGCCAGCATCCGGGCGCGTTCTTCCCGGTCCGCGGACGCCAGCTCGTCACCGGTGACCACGCCGGTGTCCTCCGGCCAGCCCAGCTGGGCCGCGATCGCCCGGGCGGTCTGCGGGTGGTCGCCGGTCAGCATGACCGGTCGTACGCCCGCCTTTCGCAGCCCCTCCACGAGGGCCGTGGAGGTGTCGCGCGCCACGTCGGCGAGGGCGAGCAGCCCGGTGAACTCCAGCCCCTCCAGGGGCTGTTCGAGGACCTCCGCCGCCTTGTCCGACGCGTCCAGCGGGCGCCGGGCCACCGCGAGGACGCGCAGTCCGTCACCGGCGAGCACGTGGGCCGCCTCCGTCGCCGACGAGGGCAGGCCCGCGCAGGCGGGCAGCACCGTCTCGGGGGCGCCCTTGACCACGAGCACCGGGGTGCCGTCCTCGGCCTCGCCGACGGCGGCGGCGTAACCGCGGCCGGCCTCGAAGGGCAGGCCCTCGGTCTGGGACCACTCGGGGTCGGGGGCGGCCGCGTCCAGGACGGCCTCGTCGGTGGCGTGGACGGGCTTGTCCGAACCGCCGTTGAGCTGGGGGCAGGCGCGGGCCGCGGTCCGCAGCGTGACGTCGGCCTCCGTCTCGTCCAGCGTGTGGACCGTGCCGTCCGCGTCGGTCACGCGCACCAGGCGCAGCCGGTTCTCGGTGAGGGTGCCGGTCTTGTCGAAGCAGATGGTGTCCATCCGCCCGAGCGCCTCCAGGGTGCGCGGGGCCCGGACGAGGACTCCCCTGCGGCTCAGCCGGCGGGCGGCCGCCAGCTGCGCCACGGTCGCCACCAGCGGCAGCCCCTCGGGCACCGCGGCCACGGCCACCGCGACCCCGCCGCTCACGGCGCGGCGGATCGGCGTGCCGCGCAGCAGCGACAGGGCGGTCACCCCGGCGCCGCCCGCCAGGGTCAACGGCAGGGCCTTGTCGGTGAGTTCCCGCAGCCTGGCCTGTACGCCGGCGGACGGTGGCTTGCGGGCGGCGAGGGACACGGCTCGCGCGGCCTCCGTCCGCTCTCCCGTGTCCACTACGACGGCCCGCGCCTCGCCGGCCACTACGGTCGTGCCCTCGAACACCATGCAGCGGCGGTCGGGCACGGGGGCGTGCGGCGTCGGGTCGGTCGCCTTGGCCGCGGGCAGGGACTCGCCGGTGAGCGCGGACTCGTCCACTTCCAGGCCGTCCTCCCACAGCAGACGGGCGTCGGCGGGCACCACGTCGTCCGCCCGGAGCTCGATCACGTCGCCGGGACGGAGCTTGGTGGCGTCCACGAGGTGCGGCCGGGACGCGGGTTCCTCGGTCGTCACGCGCGCTTTCTGCTTCTGCTTGGCCAGCAGTCCGGACAGCGCGCGCTCGGCCCGCATCCGCTGGATGCCGCCGACCAGGGCGTTCAGGTCGAGCGCGCCGACGACCAGCAGGGCGTCCACGACGGAGCCGAGGATGGCTTCGGCGGCCGAGCCGACGGCCAGCACGGGGGTGAGGGGGTCGTCGAGTTCACCGCGCACGGCCCGGGCGAGCTGCAGTGGCCCGCTCAGCGCTGCGAACACGCGCTGCCGGCCCAGCGTGCGGACCGCCTTGCGCGCGCGGTCGGTGACGTCCTGGGACAGGGTGGGCTCCGGGCCCTCTTCGTGCTCCAGCCGGTCGCGGACCTCCGTGGGCTCCAGCTCGTGCCAGGCCACACGCGGCCGGGGGTGCGGGGCGCGGGCCGCCGCGACGCCGAGCGCCGCACGCGCCCCGGACAGCAGGGCCCAGGCCGCGCTCACGTCGACCGGCGTGTGGCGCAGTCCGGGCCAAGGCGTGGGACGGCCCCGCCGGGACTGGCCGATGGCCACGAGGATCCCGGACAGGGCGGCGCCGGACCGGGCCAGGGTCTGCGACCTGCGGCCGACAGCGCGCGCGACCGGCACCGCCCGCAGCAGACGCCACACGTCTGCCGGACCGTGCGGGGCGAGCACGTCCGCGCCCCAGACCACGGCCCCGTCCCGGTCGGTGAGGGCGATGGCCACGTCGCCGGCGAGCAGCCCGCTGAGGACGTCCTCGTCGTCCGGTCCCGGCCGGGCGACCGTGACGACGACGCCTTCCTCGCCCCGCACCGCGTCCACCACGTCGCTCAGCGGCCGATCGTCGCGCACCACCTGGTCGGCCAGGCTCGTGAAGTCGGCCAGGGCCGGGGCGTCCACCATCACGACGCGCAGCCCCGCGCGCCGCGCCGCGTCCAGCACGGCTTCCGCCCATGGGTCCGCGCCCGCGCCGGGGCTGCGCAGTGCGCTCGGATGCAGGACGACCGTGTCGGCCATCTCCAGCTGGCGCAGCCGTTCTGTGTCGCGTACGAGGACGCCCGTGCGGGACAGCGCGGTACTGAGTACGGCGTGGAAGGCGGCGGGCCCGTAGCGGGCCGCCTTGGGAGAGCCCGCGAGCACGGCCTCAGCCGCCTCGGTCCCGTCGTGCTTGACCAACAGCGTGGCCAGGGCGCCCACCAGGCTGCCGGTCTCGGCGTGCGCGGCGTACTCCTGGGCCGGGGAGGTGCGCAGCGGCGGGCGCGGGCAGTGGTCCCCGGCGACGCTGCACCGCTCGGGCACGCAGACCTCGTCGTGGACCATGTCGAACGCCGTCGCGCGCGCCACCGTCTCCGCCAGCTGGAGCGAGCGCAGCGCACCGTCGAGCACCAGCGCGGTGGGTGTCCGGCCGGCACCGTGGGCGGCCGCGCTCGCGAAGGCCAGCGCCATGTCCATGCGGGAGCGGCCGAGCCGGGCCCGTAGCCAACCGCGGAAGCGCGGATTCTCCCGCAGCAGCGTCACCAGCGCGGTCACCGCCCGGGGCGAGGTCGGCAGGCGCAGGCCGTAGCCGATGAACGCGGCCGCGATGCCGAGCCCGTCCGCGGCCAGCGTCGCGGCGGCGGCCCGCACTCCGGCGGGGTCGGCCGGGTGGACGATCTCCTCCACCGCCTGGTCCGTCTCGGCCAGGCCGTGGCGTGCCGCGATCTCGGTCGCCTTCTCCACCACCCGGTCGCTGACCGACTCCTCGACGGCTGTCACCACCAGCCGGCGCAGTCCGCCGTCCCAGTAGGCGAGGGCCACGTCGGGCCGCTCCGTCAGCGCCTCGGCGACCCGGCGCGCCGCGTGTTCCATCCCGCCCGCCCGCTGAATCCGGTCCGGCACCGCGGGCCGCAGTGCGAGGTGGGTCCGGGTGCCGGACCGCCAGGGATGCGGCCGCAGGGGCAGGGTGTTGCGCGCGACGCGCGCGACGCGCCCCGCGGTGTCCATCGTGCGTACACCTGCCCGGGCCGTCCCGGCCACGGCGCCCGCGGCGACCCCCACCGCGGGAGCCGCACCCCTGGCGAGCAGCCTCGGCCCGGCCGAGACCAGCCCGGCCGCGGCGGCCGTCGGACGTGTGAGCAGTCCCAGTACCATCGCTTGCCCTCGCTCCGCCTCACTCGACAGCGCCTTCCGTGCGGCCCGGGTTCCCGCAAAACGGCATGTCATCCGCGCACGGAAGATCGTCGTGGCCGAAAGCTCACGGTCCGGCCACGCCATGGATCAGCGCGTCAGGCGGACGTACAGCCCGTCCCGTTCAGCGTGAAGGCGCCAGGCCCCGCACCGTTCCCGCCGTGGTTGGCCTGGTAACCGATGCTGACGCTCGCTCCTGGCGCGAGCGCCGCGTTGTACGAGGCGTTGGTCGCCGTCACCGCGCCGGAGGCCGGGGCGTACGTGGCTCCCCAGCCGTTCGTGATCGTCTGGCCTGCGGGCAGGGTGAAGCCGATCTTCCAGCGGTTGATCGACGTCGTGCTCGTGTTGGTGATCGTCAGAGTGGCGGTCAGGCCCGTGTTCCAGGCGTTGGTGGTGGCGGTCACCTTGCAGGCGCCGGGCTGCGGCTGAGGGGCGGGGCCGCCGCTGCCGAGGCCGAAGAAGGTCAGGGCGCGGGCCGCCATGCCGTAGCTGTAGAGGTTGTGGCCGACGCCCTGGAGGCTGATCGCCTCGACGGGGGCCCGGTCACCGGTGCCGCCGTAGCGTGTGCGGGTCCAGCCGGACTGGGGCGTGTCGGTGGCGGCCGGGGTCTGGCTGACGCCCTGGACGTTCGTCCACTGCTTGATCATCTCTCCGAAGTTGGGGTAGCGCAGGACGTCGTCCTCGGTGCCGTGCCACAGCTGCATACGGGGCCTGGGCCCGGTGTAGCCGGGATAGGCGCCGCGCACCAGGTCGCCCCACTCCTGCGGGGTGCGGGTCACGGTGCCGTTCGCACAGGCGCTGTTCCACTCGGAGCCGTCGGTGGTGGCGAAGCAGCCGAAGGGGACGCCCGAGAAGGCGGCGCCCGCGGCGAACACGTCGGGGTAGTCGCCGAGCAGGACGTTCGTCATCATCGCGCCGGAGGAGATGCCGGTGGCGAAGACTCTGCCGGTGTCCGCGTCGTAGGTGCGGGTGACCCAGTCGACCATGGACTTGATGCCGACCGGGTCGCTGCCGCCGCCCCGCTTCAGCGCCTGGGGCGAGGAGACGTCGAAGCACTTGCTGCTGCGGGTGACGGACGGGTAGACCACGACGAACCCGTACTGGTCGGCGAGGGTGTCGTACTCGGTGCCGTTGTACATGTCCGGGCCGGAGCCGGTGCACCAGTGCACGGCCACGAGGACGGCCGGGTTGGGGCGGACACTGTCCGGCACGTACAGGTACATGCGCAGGTTGCTGGGATTCGCGCCGAAGTCGGTGACCTCGGTGAGCGTCGCGGTGGGGACGACGTCGGCCTCGGTGCGGGCGGAGGCCGCAGGGGCGGTGACGAGCAGTGCCGCGAGCAACGGCAGGAGCGCTGCGAGGAGGGCGACGAGTTTCGCGCGCAGCGGTCTTCTCGGGGTGGTGCGGGTGGGGGTGAGCACGTCCTTGTCCCTTCTGGTCACGGCTCGTGGACGTGGTGCGGCGGTGGATCAGCAGGAGCTGTTGGTCTGGGTCACCAGGGCCAGCCTCCAAGGGAGCTGGGAGTAGTCGCCGCTGGAGGCGGGGGCCATCCCCTGGTACAGGAACTGGAGGCCGCAGGGGTTGATCGTGAGGGTCTGGTCGACACCGTCGCGTGCAAGCGGTGTCCACGCACCGCCCAGGCTGTCCGCCGTCCAGGCGCGGAAGTAACGCCGCCAGTCGGATCCCGTTGCCAGCGCCTCGACGAGCAGGAGGTACTTGCCGCTGCTGCCGAGGCGGTAGACGTTGCTCCCCTCGAACAGGTCGAAGCGGTTCGGCTCGGACAGGACGATGGTTGATGCGCGGCGTCCGACTTCGGCGCGATCAGCGGTCCACTGGACGACCAGGTGAAGGAGCCGGGCAACGGCTCGGCACGATCCACCCGAGAGCTGCCGGCGGTCGCGGGGGCCGGGGCTACGGCCATGGCGCCGAAGGCCGGCAGCGTGAGCACCAGCGCGCTGATCAACGTACGCATATGTGGAGTCGGCATGGGCTCGCCCTCTCGCAGGATGGCGTCCTGAGAAGCATCGTGACATGGACACGCCCATCATTGGAAGCGCTCCCACGCCAGACACAGAGAGAGCCTTTGCCGCCCCCAGGGCTGACCGAATTCTTCTGCGCAAAGCGTTGACTGGAAAGCGCTTTCCTCCTACGTTCCGTTCAGCAGCGTGACCGAGCCGCACCAGAACACCCCCACATGGCCACTCTGCCCCCGCGCGGCGTTCTGCATGACGCACAACGTTCACACACATGATCGAGCAGGTCCTTCCGAAAGGACGCACCCGCATGCGTACTCTCCCCCCACATACACGCCGACAAAGAGCCACATGGATGACGGCAGCCGCGGCCGCTCTCGCCACCGCGGCCGTGCTCGTCCTCCCCCAGCCCGCCGGGGCGGCCGAAACCTCGCCCATCGGCTTCGGTGCCGGGACGACCGGAGGCGACAGCGCCTCGGCGGTCACCGTCTCGAACCTGGCCGCCTTCAAGTCGGCGGTGACCGGCAACTCGGCCAAGGTCGTCCGCGTCAACGGCCTGATCTCGCTGAGCGGTCAGGTCGACGTCGGCTCCAACACCACGGTGCTGGGCGTGGGTTCGTCGTCCGGGTTCACCGGGGGCGGGCTGCGACTGAAGAACGTCACGAACGTCGTCGTCCGCAACCTGAACATCAGCAAGCCGGTGGCGCCGTCCGACGGCATCACGGTGCAGGCGTCGACGAAGGTGTGGATCGACCACAACTCCTTCTCGGCCGACCGCGATCACGACAAGGACTACTACGACGGCCTGCTGGACATCAATCACGGCTCGGACAACGTCACGGTGTCCTGGAACACCTTCAAGGACCACTTCAAGGGCTCGCTCGTCGGACACAGCGACAACAACGCGAGCGAGGACACCGGCCACCTGAAGGTGACGTACCACCACAACCACTTCAGCAACGTCTACTCGCGCATCCCCAGCCTGCGCTTCGGCACCGGGCACTTCTACAACAACTACGTGGCCGGCGCGGACACCGCCTGCCACTCGCGCATGGGCGCCCAGATGCTCGTGGAGAACAACGTCTTCCGCGACACGAAGATCGCTGTGACCACGAACCGCAGCAGTGACGTCGACGGCTACGCCAATCTGCGCGGCAACGATCTCGGCGGGGCCGCGACCGAGATCTCCCGGGTCGGCACCTTCACCACGCCGCCCTACAGCTACACCGCCGAGTCCGCAGCCACGGTCGTCGCCTCGGTGACGTCCGGCGCGGGCGCCGGAAAGATCTGACCACCCCCCATCTGACCACCCCCCAACTGGAAGAAGGCATCGGACATGACTTCACCAGGAAAGCCCCGCGCCCGCCGGCGCGCACTGACCGGCGGCCTGGCCGCACTCGGCCTCTCGACTGTCATGATCACGACAGTAGGGGCACCGCCGGCCAGCGCCGCCACCTGGCCGACGCCCAGCAGCAGCCAGCCGGTGAGCTCGACCATCAAGGTGTCCGGCGTCCGGGACGGCGGCATGGTCCGCTACTACGGCAGTGGCGACCTCGCCGGCGACGGCCAGGAAGAGGGCCAAGACCCGATCTTCGAGCTCGCGCCCGGCGCGACGCTGAAGAACGTCATCATCGGTGCGCCCGGCGCCGACGGGATCCACTGCGAGGGCAACTGCACGCTGCAGAACGTGTGGTGGGAGGACGTCGGCGAGGATGCGGCCACCTTCCGGGGCGGGTCCACGTACAACGTCATCGGCGGTGGCGCGAAGAAGGCCGCCGACAAGGTCTTCCAGCACAACGGGCCGGGCACGGTGAACATCTCCAACTTCGCCGTCAGCGAGTTCAAGACGCTGTACCGCTCGTGCGGCGACTGCTCCACGCAGTACACGCGCAAGGTCAACCTGAGCAACATCGAGGTGACCGGCGCGGGGTCGACCGCGCGCCTCGTCGGCATCAACGTCAACCGCAACGACGTGGCCACGCTGCGCGGCATCACGATCCTCAACGACGCAAGCCGCAAGGTCGTCCCCTGCCAGAAGTACAACAACAACACCGCCGTGGGTACGGGCCCCGACAGCACGAACTGCCTGTACTCCAGCTCGGACATCACCTACAGGTAGTCCCCCGCACGCCCCGGTAGTCCCCCCACGGTGAAGGCGGCCGTCCGAAGCGTCCCCGCACGGCGCTTCGGACGGCCGCCGTGTTGTTCTTGTACGGCCACCGGCGCGTCCTTCCGTGCGGCCACCGGCGCGTCGTTTCGCACGGACGCCACGTCGTGTCCGGCGGCCACGCGCGCGTACGGATTCGGTCGGTTCACCGGCCCGAGCGGCCTCTACGCGCGCGTGCCCCATCCGCCGCTTCCTCCTGCCCCTCCTCCAGGTCACCCGCGCGTACGGCGTCAGCCACCTCGCGCCGGTAGTCCGCGTAGGCGGCGCGCAGCCGGGTGCCCGGCCAGTCGGGTGGGAGGAGTTCGGGTGGCAGCACCGGGTCGGCCAGCAGGTGCCGTACGACGGCCGCGAAGGCGGTGAAGCGAGCGGACGGGCGCCGTGCACGCGCGACATGGGCGAGCAGGGCATGTCCCGTGCCGCTCCACGCGTCCAGCGGCCACAGGCGCGCGGCCAGCTCGCGCGCGGGGCGGTCGGGGCGGGCCGTACAGCGCTCGGCGACGTGGCCGAGGTCGTCCGGCAGGGGGCGGAGCAGGTTGGCGGGCCGCAGCCAGACGCCCTCGCGCAACTCGGCGAGCCGGAGCCGGGTCAACTCGCTGCGCAGTTCCGCGCGTTCGGCGGGACCGCGGCCCGTGGCCGTGACCACGACCATCTCCCAGTCGCCGGCCCAGGGCAGGGTCTCGGGATGGACCGCCTCGTCCTGGCGGCGCTGGCGGGCCAGCAGCCGGTCGCTGAGCCGGTAGACCGTGTCCGCGCGCCGCAGGTCCCCGGCCGCCACCATCCGGCTGAGCGCGGCCCGCAGGGTGGACCCCGCGATCCCGAACGGCTCCACGCTGCGCACCAGGTCCTTCACCGGCAGCTCGGGGGGATGCAGACCCAGCAGCAGGCTCAGGACGACCGACCGGGCGGACAGCGGACGCAGTTCCACCTCGCCGGCCTGCGGTGACGGGTTGTTCGGCATGGCCACGACTGTACGGGGGCAGGTGACGTATTACAGGATTGCTGCAACCGTAGCGTTGGTGCAACACTGGCCGCATGGTCTCGATACTCGCGCAGGAGCAGTCCGGTGCCGCGCAGGAGCGATCCGGTGCCGCGCAGGAGCCGTCCGGGCAGTACGCCACCCATGACGTCGTCAACCAGCCCCCTCCCCTGCCTCCGTACGACGCCTCCGAGGACGCGGCCCTGCTCGAAGGGCTGCGGCGCGAGGGCGCCGCGTGGGCCGAGGAGGACATCCGGCGGCTCGGCCTGCGGGCCGGGAGCGCCGAGGCACAGGAGTGGGGTGAGCAGGCCAACCGGTACGAGCCGGAGCTGCGGACGCACGACCGGTACGGCCATCGCGTCGACGAGGTCGAGTTCCACCCCAGCTGGCACCACCTGATGCGGGTCGCGGTCGGCGAAGGCCTTGCGGCGGCGCCCTGGGCGGACGAGCGGCCCGGCGCCCATGTCGCCCGGACCGCGGGCGGGCTGGTGTGGGGGCACACCGAGGCGGGGCACGGCTGTCCGACGTCGATGACGTACGCCGCCGTCCCCGTGCTGCGCCGGCAGCCCGAGCTCGCGCAGGTCTACGAACCCCTGCTGACCAGCCGGGAGTACGACCCGGGTCTGCGCGTCCCGACCGGGAAGCGGGGCCTGCTCGCGGGCATGGGGATGACGGAGAAGCAGGGCGGCTCCGACGTCCGCACCAACACCACGACGGCCACACCGACGGCCGAGCCGGGCGTGTACACGCTGCGGGGGCACAAGTGGTTCACCTCGGCGCCCATGTGCGACGTCTTCCTCGTGCTGGCCCAAGCGCCGGGCGGCCTGTCCTGCTTCTTCGTGCCGCGTGTCCTTCCCGATGGCAGCCGCAACACCTTCCGGATCCAGCGTCTGAAGGACAAGCTGGGCAACCGCTCCAACGCCTCCTCCGAGCCCGAGTTCGACGGGACCGTCGCCTGGCTGGTCGGGCCCGAGGGGCGGGGCGTGAAAACGATCATCGAGATGGTCAACTGCACGCGGCTGGACTGCGTGATGTCCTCCGCGACGCTGATGCGCAAGACGCTAGTCGAGGCGGGGCACCATGTGCGGCACCGCAGTGCGTTCGGGGCGCGGCTGGTCGACCAGCCGCTGATGCGCAACGTCCTGGCCGACCTCGCGCTGGAGTCCGAGGCCGCGACGACGCTCACGCTACGGCTGGCCGGTGCGGCCGACCGGACGGTGCGCGGGGAGGACGCGGACGGCACGGAGGCGGCGTTCCGCCGGATCGCCACCGCCGTCGGCAAGTACTGGGTCACCAAGCGGGGTCCGGCCTTCACCGCGGAGGCCCTGGAGTGCCTGGGCGGCAACGGCTACGTCGAGGAGTCGGGCATGCCCCGGCACTACCGCGAGGCTCCGCTGCTGTCGATCTGGGAGGGCTCGGGAAACGTCAACGCCCTCGACGTGCTGCGGGCGTTGAGCAGGGGGCCGGCGACCGCGGAGGCGCTCTTCGCGGAACTCGCTCTGGCACAGGGTGCGGACGCCCGGCTGGACGCCTCCGTCACCCGCCTGAAGGCCCTGCTGACCAACGGCTCCGAGGCCGGCGCCCGACGCCTGGTCGAGCTGATGGCCCTGACCCTCCAGGCCTCCCTGCTGGTCCGCCACGCCCCCGCGGCGGTCGCAGACGCCTTCTGCGCGACCCGGCTGGGGGGCGACTGGGGGTATGCGTTCGGGACGCTGCCGGACGGCGCGGATGTGGACGCGATCTTGGGGCGGGCGCTGCCGGGCGGGGAGTGAGGCTCGGACGAGATGATCGGGCGTCCACCGCCCGGGCCGGTTGGTCGTGCGGTGGGCGTCGCCCGGAGTGTGTGGCGCTGTGTCGACTCGACGCTGTGCCCCCTCAGGGCGCCGACACGCCGCGATCCGCTGCCATCAGCTCGCCGTGCACAGGCGGTCCAACCATCAGCTCTCCGCGCGCAGGCGGTCCAACTCGTCCCCGATCGCCTTGCGCAGCGGGTCGTGCCGCGCACCGAGTGCGAACCGGTCGTCGGCCCACCTGTCGCGGGGGTAGAGCCACACCGGCTTGTGCACCAACTCGGCGGGCTCCCACTCGAACCGTGGCCATACGTGCGCATGCAAGAAGCCGTCGGTGTTGCCGAGGATCTCCAGATTGACCCGGCGGAAGGCCGTATCCCTCCGACGGGACGCATGCTCGACTGCTTCTCCGAGTCGGTCCATGTCGGACAGAAACGCCAGCCGCTTGCCCCTCGGCAGGTCCGACAGTCTCTCCACCCTCGGATCGTCCACCAGGAGCACCGAGTAGCCCGGCAGGAACTGCACATCGCCGATCACTGCGAACCCCGCCGACAAGCGCCGCAGCACGGTGGGGTTCTCACCTCGCAGAGCACTCCCGATCCGATCCACCCGCCAGTCATCAACCATGGCCAGACCTGCCCGGCGTCATCCGGTCGTCCGCCCACCCCACAACGGCCCGAACCGCGCCCACTCATAGCCCCATTGATCGATGCGCCGGCTCTCCAGGCGGCTGCGCAGGGCGCGGCCCGCGACGAAGGGTACGGATGCGGCGCACACGCCCGCGAGGCCGCCGACCAGGGCGGCGCGTGAGCGGGCCTCGGAGGGCGAGGCGGGCTTGGTGACCAGGCGGCCCTGAGGGTCCGTCCAGACGGTGACCGGTGTGCCGACGCCGCTGCCGGGCCGGACGCGGGCCTGACCGGTGTGCGCGGAACCGTCCTGCGCGCTCCAGCGGACCTTGGCCCACACAGTCGCGGTGCTCGGGGTGCCGGAGCGGGCGTCCGCGGTGCCCGGTGCGTGCTCGGTGAGCAGGGCGACGACGGGCCGCCACTCGACGCGCTCCCGGGCCATTCCCTGCTCCACCGTGCGGGCCGTCGCCAGTCCGGCCAGCACTCCGGCGAGGACGGTGAGCGCCCAGGCGGCGAGCAGGACCCAGGCTTCCACCGCATCGGCCCGGCGCTTGAGCGGATTGCGCCGCCAACGCCACAGCCACACCTTCGGACCACGGAACGCCATCGGCGGCTTCCTCCTCATGAGCGCACGAACATGCCGGACCGACCGCCCTCCCATACGGCGGATTGCCGCTCGATGCTCACGGCACGTACCCGGAGCGGACCGTCGCACGGGGCCTCGCACCCATGAGGGCGGCTTCGCGAAAGCGCCCCGCGGCTCCGGGCAGCGGGCTGTCATCACCGCCCTGACCTGCGACGTCAGCGTTTCCAGAGGTGACTGTCAGTGCCGGGGTGCAGACTGGCCCGTACCTGAGACAAAGACGTCGCGGAGGTGATCGGCATGACCGAGGTACTGCTCGCCGTGGGCACGCGCAAGGGCTTGTTCATCGGGCGGAGGCGAGGTGGCACCTGGGAGTTCGACGAGAGTCCCTACTTCAACGCCCAGGCCGTGTACTCGGTCGCCATCGACACCCGGGACGAGCGTCCGCGACTGCTGGCGGGCGGCGACAGCGCGCACTGGGGCCCGTCCGTGTTCCACTCCGACGACCTGGGCCGCACCTGGACGGAACCGGCGCAGCCGGCCGTCAAGTTCCCGAAGGACACCGGGGCTTCGCTGGAGCGGGTGTGGCAGCTGCACCCGGCGGCCGCGGAGCCGGACGTGGTGTACGCGGGCACGGAACCGGCCGCGCTGTACCGCTCGGAGGACCGCGGCGAGACCTTCGAGCTCGTGCGCCCGCTGTGGGAGCACCCCACGCGGTCCAAGTGGGTGCCGGGCGGCGGCGGCGAGGGCCTGCACACCGTGCTCACCGACAAGCGTGACCCGAAGGCCGTGACGGTGGCGGTCTCGACCGCCGGTGTGTTCAGGACCACCGACGGCGGCGCGAGCTGGGCGCCCTCCAACTCCGGTGTCTCCGCGGTGTTCCTGCCGGACCCGAACCCGGAGTTCGGCCAGTGCGTGCACAAGGTCGCGCGTGACGCTGCGAACCCTGACCGCCTCTATCTGCAGAACCACTGGGGCGTCTACCGCAGCGACGACGCGGGCGCGCACTGGACGGACATCGGCGAGGGACTGCCGTCGACGTTCGGCTTCGCGGCCGCCGCCCACCCCCACCGCGGCGACACTGCTTACGTCTTCCCGATCAACGCCGACTCCGACCGCGTACCGGCCGACCACCGATGTCGGGTCTTCCGCACGGCGGACGCGGGCAAGACCTGGGAGCCGCTGTCGGCCGGCCTGCCGCAGGAGGACCACTACGGCACGGTGTTGCGCGACGCGATGAGCACGGACGACGCGGACCCGGCGGGCGTGTACTTCGGCAACCGCAACGGCGAGGTGTTCGCGTCGGCCGACGACGGCGACAGCTGGCAGCAACTGGCGTCGCATCTGCCGGATGTGCTGTGCGTGCGGGCCGCGGTGATCGGATGAGCCGTCGGAGCTTACGGGCCGGTCTTGGCCACTGGTTGATCGCCGCCGCCGCTACGGCAGTAGGGTGACGCCCGTGGCACCACGACCCTTGCATGAAATCGTCGAACCGGGCTGGGCGAAGGCCCTGGAACCCGTTGCCGAACGGATCGCCTCGATGGGCGACTTCCTGCGCGCGGAGATCGCCGCGGGACGCACCTATCTGCCGGCCGGGGCGAACGTCCTGCGGGCCTTCCAACAGCCCTTCGACGAGGTGAGGGTCCTGATCGTCGGACAGGACCCGTATCCGACGCCGGGGCATGCCGTGGGGCTGTCGTTCTCGGTGGCGCCGGACGTACGTCCGCTGCCCGGCAGTCTCATCAACATCTTCCGGGAGCTGAACACCGATCTGGGGCTGCCGCAGCCGTCCAACGGTGATCTGACGCCGTGGACCCAGCAGGGCGTGCTGCTGCTCAACAGGGCGCTCACCACGGCTCCGCGCAAACCGGGCGCCCATCGCGGCAAGGGCTGGGAGGAGGTCACCGAGCAGGCCATCCGTGCGCTGGCCGGGCGCGGCAAGCCGCTGGTGTCCATCCTGTGGGGCCGCGACGCCCGCAACCTCCGACCGCTGCTCGGCAACCTTCCGTCGGTGGAGTCCGCCCACCCCTCCCCCATGTCCGCCGACCGCGGCTTCTTCGGCTCACGCCCGTTCAGCCGGGCCAACGACCTGCTGATCCGTCAGGGGGGACAGCCGGTGGACTGGCGCCTGCCGTGACCGAGCCCTCCGGGTTCCTCGCCGTCGACTCCGGAGGCTCGGGCCTGCGGGTCGTCGTCGGCACGGTCGAGCGGGGGGTGCGGGCCCGGCGGGAGTCCCGTGAACCGGTCCGTACCGGGGACCGGGGCATCGACCCCGGACATCTGATGGAGCAACTGGTGCCCATGGTGCGGGCGTCGGTCGCCGAGAGCGGAGTCGAACAGCTGGGTACGGCCGTGATCGGGGCCGCCGGGCTCGCCTCCCTGGGCGATGGCCTGCGCGCCGAGTTGCCGGCGGCACTGGAGCGGGAGCTCGGCATCGGGCGCCTCGCTCTCGCCGCCGATGCCGTCACCGCCTATGTCGGCGCTCTCGGACCGCGGCCCGGTGCCGTGGTCGCCGCCGGTACGGGGCTGATCGCGATGGGCACGGATCTGACGTGCTGGCGCCGTGCGGACGGCTGGGGGCATCTGCTCGGCGACTGCGGCAGCGGTGCCTGGATCGGGCGGGCCGGGCTGGAGGCGGCCCTGCGCGCGTACGACGGGCGGCCCGGCGGGTCGGCGGCGTTGCTCGCCGGCGCCGAGGAGGCGTTCGGCCCGATGCCAGGGCTGCCCGGCCAGCTGTATCCGCGCCCGGACCGCCCCGCCGTCCTCGCCTCGTTCGCTCCCCAGGTGGCCGCCTGCGCCGACGGCGACCCGGTGGCGGCGGACATTCTGCGGGCCGCCGCACGGCACATGGCCGAGTCCGCGGCCGCCGTCTGCCCCACGACCGGCGAGCCCCAAGTCGCGCTCACCGGCGGGCTGTTCAAGATGGGCGACTCTCTTGTCGCACCGCTGGAAGAGGAGTTGTCGATCCGGCTGCCGCATGCACGGCGGGTGCCCGCCGCCGGGGATCCGTTGCTGGGGTCGGTGCGCATCGCAACCGATCTGGCGACGGGCGCGCTCGCTCTGCCGAGTGACGAGGCTCTGCTCTTCGTGGTCACCCGAAAGAGGGACTGATCCCCCACGCCGTTCGGTTCCGCACGGTAGGTAACTCAATCAGACAAAAGCGGACGGATACCGCTCACCTGCACCCTCCCCGAACAGGGGAGCCCAAGAAGCCAGTAACATGCGTCGCCATGAGCTCCCCCACTGGGCCCGCGTCCGGCCTGCCAGTACGAATGCCGCGACCTCGTCAGCCCGGGCGGCACCGCCGACCCGAGCCCCTGGCGGCTCCCGAGGGCGCGCCCGCGCTCGTGCTCGCGGTGCCGGGCACGCCGAGCGCCGCCACCCGCGGCCTCGCCGAGGAGGTCGTGAGCATCGCCCGCTCCGAGCTTCCCGGCCTCGACGCCCGGATCGGGTACGTCGACGGCGACGACGTGGAGTTCCCCACGCTCCAGTCGGTGCTCGTGCGCGCCGCCGAGGAGCGCACCGCCCGCTATGAGCAGGCGCTCGCCGCAGGCGTGGAGGTGAAGGAGCCGGAGGGCCCCGTCGCCGTGGTCGTGCCGCTGCTGGCCGGGCCGGACAGTGCGCTGCTGCGCGTCATCCGCCAGGCCGTGATGGACAGCCGCGTCGCGGCCGACCTGACCGACGTGCTGGGCCCGCACCCGCTGCTCGCCGAGGCGCTGCACGTACGTCTGTCGGAGGCCGGTCTGGCCCGCGCCGACCGTGCCCGCCTGTTCACCGTGGCGACCGCCGCGGACGGCATCATCCTGGCCTCCGTCGGCGGCGAGGAGGCCGTGCAGGCGGCCGGGATCACCGGCATGCTGCTCGCCGCGCGCCTGGCCGTGCCGGTGATGGCCGCGGCCCTGGACCAGGACGGCTCGATCGCGGCCGTCGCACAGCAGCTGCGGTCCTCGGGGTCACAGCAGCTGGCGCTGGCGCCGTACCTGATAGGGCCGGAGATCGACCCGAGCCTGATCGCGGAGGCCGCGCAGGAGGCGGGCTGCTCCGCCGCCGAGGCGCTCGGCCCCTACCCGGCGATCGGCAAGCTCGCCCTGTCGAAGTACACGACGGCGCTGGGCATCGCCCCGCCGCAGCCGCAGGGCACGCCGGTCCGCTGACGCGCACGACACAGCCGTAACGCCGAAGGGCCCGCTCCACATCGGGGAGCGGGCCCTTCGGCATCCGGTCATACCCGGCCCGGATCCGGTCCGATGACCACGCAGGACGCCGCGGGCGCCTCGATCGAGCCCTCGTAGCGCGGGAGCCCCACGTCCGGGTCCAGGGCGAACCAGGACACGTCCCCGGAGCGCTCGTTCGCGACGTACAGGACGCCTCCCGCCTCGGTGATCGCGCGCGGCCAGTGCCCGGCGCAGGTCACCGTCGCGACGAGGCGCAGCTCCTCGCCCTCGACGGCGAACGTGGACAGTACGTCCTCTCCGCGGGTGGCGGTCCACACGAAACGGCCGTCGGGCGAGGCGACGATCCCCGAGGGATAGGCGTCCCCGGCCGGGGCGCCCGGCAGCACCGGCGTCTCCGCCAGCGGCTTCAGCGTGCCGTCGTCGGCGTCCCAGTGACAGACGGTGACGGTGGGGGTGAGTTCGTTGAGGACGTACGCGTAGCCGCCATGCGGGTGGAAGGCCAGGTGGCGGGGGCCCGAGCCGGGCCGCAGGGCGATCTCCCGGTGCATGTCGGGCGTGCCGTCGGCCAGGGTGCACACCCGCACCGAGTCCGTGCCCAGGTCGACGCTGACGGCCCAGCGGCCGCTCGGGTCGGGCTGTACCTGGTGGGCGTGCGGGCCCTGCTGGCGGGGCGTGTGCGGGCCGGAGCCGGTGTGGTGGAGGGCGCCGGACGGGGCGTCCGCGAGGGTGCCGTCGGCGCGGACGGGGACGGCGGTGACGCTGCCGGTGCCGTAGTTGGCGGTCAGGATGTGACCGGCGAACAGGCTGAGGTGCACGGGGCCGCTGGCGCCCACCGGCACCGGCGGTCCGAGCGGCTCCGGGGCATCTCCGGTCACGCGGTACGCGGCCACCGCGCCCTCGGCCGTCTCGCTGACCGCGTAGAGCGTGTCGCCGCCGGGCGACAGGGCCAGATACGCGGGGTCGGGCATGTCGTTCACCCGGCTCAGCGCGGTCAGCGCGCCGCTGCCCGCGGCCACGGCGGCCACGGTGATGCCCTGGCCACCGGCCGCCGTGAACGACCCGATGTAGGCCCGTCCTCCCCGTCTGCCGACGTCTGCCACCGATGTCCCCTTCCGGTCGGGTGCCGTCCAGGGCGACGGTAGCAGCGGATGACTATCGGTCTAGACCAAAACTCCGTGCCGGGAGCGAGGTTCCGCACGGCACCCACAGGAGGTTCACCCGCGGGCCGCTCCCGCACGGCTCGCGGGTGCCGTGCGTCCGACGGTGCCCAGTTACCCGACGGAAGGGCTGATCCACCCTCTGGATGGTCGACAAAGCGACTTGACCACGTTGACGAGTCAGCCCAGCGGGCCCCCTCAAGTGCCGTACGCCACCGCAGCTCCATGAGCTGCTCGACCTCGCAGGGGCCGGTCCCAGCGCAGCTACGTGCGCTGCGCCACGAGCCGCGCATCGGACGGCGCGCGCAGGGGCTGGGCCAGCTCGGCCAGGGCCCGCTCCAGGCCGTGCAGATGGGCCAGCGCGGGGTGCGACGCCGTCGGCTGTGCGGTGGGGACGGTGACGTCGGTGCCGCCGGTGAGTGCCTCGACCGCGGCCTCGACGCGCCAGCACGCGGCGGCCAGGCGGGCGTCGTGCGAGGCCTCCGGGTCGGCGGCGACGGCGACCAGGCCGCGGATCTCGCGGGCGCAGTCGTCAAGCAGGGCCAGCACCCGGCGGGCGCGCCGCTTGCGGGCCGGCATCGGGTTCAGCGGGTGCACGAGCGGGGCGACCGAGAGCCGTACCCGGGCGAGCAGCTGCTCCAGTTCGGCCACCCGCGCGGCCGGGTCGGCGCTCTCGTCACCGGCGAGGCGTGCGGCGGCCTCGGCGGTGGCCGCGTGGACGCAGCGCAGGGCCCGCTGGATCCAGGCGTCGGTGATGGTGTGGGTGGTGACGGGCAGGACGAAGAGCACCGCCAGCACCGCACCGAGCGCCCCCACGCCGGTCTCGGCCAGCCGCAGCGCCAGCAGGGCGGGGTCGAGGACGCCCAGGAGGCCGTAGAGGAGCTCGGCGAGCACCGTGACGCAGAGCATCATCCAGGTGTAGGAGACGGCGGCCGTGTAGAAGATGCCGAAGACGCAGACGGCGAGGAGCACGGCCGTCGCAGCCGCCGCGCCCTGCAGCGGGACCGCGACGAGCAGACCGAGGCCGATGCCGATCACCGTGCCGAGGACCCGGCGGAAGCCGCGGACCAGGGTCTCGCCGCGCGAGGCGGTGTTGACGAAGATCCACCAGGTGGCGCCGACGGCCCAGTACCAGCGCTGCCCGGACACCAGCTGGCCCACGACGAGGGCGAAGCCCGCGCCTGCGGTTGCCTGGATCGCCTGGCGCGTGGTCACTCGGGCCAGTCCGCTGCCGCCCGGCGGTGCGGGCACGGGTGCCGGGGGCGTACGCCGTTCGTAGCACCACAGGCCGAAGCGCACCACGGCCGCAGTGAGCAGGGACAGCAGGACGGCGGCGTAGAGCTCGGGCAGGTGCCGCGGGGTCGCCTGCAGGAACTGGGCCACGAAGAAGGTCATGAACGCGAACACGCCGAGGCTGTGTCCGCGCGGCCCCCAGCGGCGGGCGTAGACGCCGGCGCCGACGACGGCGAGGAACGTGAGGTCTCGGGTGACCGGGTGGTCGTGCAGTTCGGCCGCCGCGGCGAGGACGGGCAGGCCGACGACCGGCAGCAGCGCGGTGGTGACCGCCTGCCCGCGGACGGTGGCGTCGGTGACGGTGAACAGGGCCAGCAGCGCGGCGAGCCCGCCGGTGACGGCACCGACGAGGGAGTGTCCGGCCAGTCCGCAGACCATGACCGCGAGCCCGATGCCGAGGACGGCCCGCACGGCGAAGCGCAGCCGCGCCCGCCCCGGGTCCGGCGCCACGAACACCCTCTTCAGCACTGCTTTCGGCCTCCTTCGACGCGTACGTACGACCGCGTCCGTACGACACGGCATGAAAAAGGCGCCGCGGAGTCCGCAGCGCCATCGACGCACTCATTGCAGCATCAAGGAGCCTCCTGGCTCAAGTGCCGCCTAGGATGCTGAGCCATTGGCACAGACAAAGCGGTCCTGGTACGTCCACCGGCGAGCCAACGGACCATCGAGGAACCATCGCGGAGGAGGCCGGACCCCATGGCCGTGGACGAGCTCGACACCCGCATCCTGCGCCTGCTGCTGGAGCAGCCCCGCACCAGCGTGCGCGAGTACGCCCGTATCCTCGGCGTCGCCCGCGGCACCTTGCAGGCGCGGCTCGACCGGCTGGAACGGGACGGCGTGGTCACCGGCACCGGGCCGGCCCTCTCCCCCGCCGCCCTCGGCCATCCGGTGCTGGCCTTCGTGCACATCGAGGTCACCCAGGGCCATCTCGACGACGTGGGCGACGCCCTCGCGGCCGTACCGGAGATCGTCGAGGCCTTCTCGATCACGGGCGGCGGGGATCTGCTGACCCGGGTGGTGGCCCGGGACAACGCCCATCTGGAGGACGTGATCCAGAAGCTGATCAGCCTGCCCGGCGTCGTCCGCACCCGCACCGAGGTGGCCCTGCGCGAGCGCGTCCCGCACCGGCTGCTGCCGCTGGTGGAGTCGATCGGGCGGGCGGCGGCCCGGAAATGACCTTTGACATGCTGGTGCTATGAGCAATCTCGGCAGCATCTCGGTCATCTTCGATCTCGATGGAACACTCGTGGACAGCGAGCCGAACTACTACGAGGCATCGCGCGAGTTGCTCGCCCGGCACGGCGCCCCCGGCTTCACCTGGCAGGACAACGAGCAGTACGTGGGCATCGGCACCTGGGAGACGCTCGGGAGGTGGCAGGAGCGATACGGCATCGCGACACCCCGTGCCGAGCTGCTCGAGGAGTTGAACCGCCGCTACCTGGAGCTGGCACGCGTCGCCACCCCGGTGTACCCCGAGATGCGCAAGTTCGTGGAACTGCTGGCCACCGACGGCGTCCCGATGGCCGTGGCGTCGGGGTCGTCGCCCGAGGCCATCACGGCGATCCTGTCCGGCACGGGCCTGGACGCCCACCTGCGCACCGTCGTCTCGGCCGACGAGGTCGAGCACGGCAAGCCCGCCCCCGACGTCTTCCTGGAGGCGGCCCGCCGACTGGGCGTCGCACCGGGCGACTGCGTGGTCGTGGAGGACGCCGCCCCCGGCGCCGCCGCCGCACACGCGGCCGGCATGCGGTGCATCGCGATCCCGTACGTCGCCGCCCAGGCGGACGCCCCGGAGTTCACCACGGCCGGTCTTCACCTGCGAGGCGGGCAGGGGGAGTTCACGGCGCGGACGGCATATGACTGGCTGTGCCGACCGAGGTAGGGACGAGCCGGCGCCCCACTCGAACCAAAACACTCCAGACCCGTTGACCCTCACCCGTCCCCTCCCTATCGTCTGGTCGACCATCCGTACGTCGTTCGTAATACCGAACGATGAAACGCGACCCCCACGCGGAGGAGCACACATGGCGCCGCCCCTCTCCAGACGATCCCTTCTCCAGGCCGCCGCCCTCGCCGCGGCGACCCCCGCGATCAGTTACACGGCAACCGGCCGTGCCGCGGCCGCCGTTCAGGAGGCGCAGCCTGTGACCGCGACACCGACTGCCTGGACCGTCCAGCCCTTCGCCCTCGACGACGTGTCCCTCAGGCCCGGACTCTTCGCCGACAAGCGGCAGTTGATGCTCGATCACGCCCGCGGCTATGACGTCAACCGGCTGCTGCAGGTCTTCCGCGCCAACGCCGGCCTCGCCACCGGCGGCGCGGTCGCGCCCGGTGGCTGGGAGGGGCTGGACGGGGAGGCCAACGGGAATCTGCGCGGTCACTACACCGGGCACTTCCTGACCATGCTGTCCCAGGCCTACGCCGGCACCGGCGAGCAGGTGTTCGTCGACAAGATCCGCACCATGGTCGGGGCACTGACCGAGGTGCGCGAGGCGCTGCGCAAGGCTCCGGCCGTGCTCAGCGTCGGCGGGAAGTTCGGCACCGCCGTCGAGAACGTCCGTGGCTCCTATCAGTACGTCCATCTGCCCGCCGCCGTCCTCGGCGGCGCCTCCGCGATCACCCTGTCCGCCTGGGTGAAGCCCACCCACGCCGGGAACTGGGCGCGCGTCTTCGACTTCGGGAACAACACCACCCGGTACATGTGCCTCGCCGCCCGCAACGCCGGAGGAGTGCCACGCTTCGCCATCACGACCGGCGGGCCAGGCGGCGAGCAGGGCCTCGACGGCACCGCCGCACTGCCGATCAACCAGTGGAGCCACCTCGCGGTCACGATCGCGGGCGGCACCGGGACGCTGTACGTCAACGGCACCGCCGTGGCCCGGAACACGGCGATGTCCCTCACCCCGGCCGCCCTCGGCACCCTCACCAACAACTGGCTCGGCCGCTCCAACTTCTCCACCGACCCCGTCTTCGCGGGCGCCTTCGACGAGTTCAACGTCTGGTCGCGGGCCCTGACCGCCGCCGAGGTCACGGAGTTGCAGAGCCGCCGCGCGGCCGACGCCTCCGCCGGCCGCGGCGATCTGGCGTCGTACGCCTTCGACGAGACCTCCGGCGGGACGATCGCCGACGCCTCCGGCCGCGGCCTCACCGCCACCCTGCGCCGCACTTGGGGCGGGCCCAGCCACCCCGGGTTCCTGGCGGCGTACCCGGAGACGCAGTTCATCGACCTGGAGTCGAGGACCACCAGCGACTACACGAAGGTCTGGGCGCCGTACTACACCGCCCACAAGATCCTCAAGGGCCTGCTGGACGCCTACCTCGCCACGGACGACGCCCGCGCCCTCGACCTCGCGTCCGGCATGTGCGACTGGATGTACTCACGGCTGTCCAAGCTGCCCGAAGCTACTCTCCAGCGCATGTGGGGACTGTTCTCCAGCGGCGAGTTCGGCGGCATCGTCGAGGCGATCTGCGAGCTGCACACGATCACCGGCAAGGCCGAACACCTCGCGCCGGCCCAGCTGTTCGACCTCGACCGGCTCATCGACAACTGCGCCGCGAACACCGACATCCTCGACGGGCTGCACGCCAACCAGCACATACCGATCTTCACCGGGTACCTGCGGCTGTACGACGCGACCGGCGAGGCCCGCTATCTCGACGCCGCCCGGAACTTCTGGGGCATGGTCGTGCCCCACCGCATGTACGGCATCGGCGGTACCAGCACCGGCGAGTTCTGGAAGGCGCGGGACGTCATCGCGGGCACGATCAGCGCCGGCAACGCCGAGACGTGCTGTGCGTACAACATGCTGAAGCTGAGCCGGACCCTGTTCTTCCACGAGCAGCAGCCGAAGTACATGGACTACTACGAGCGGGCCCTCTACAACCAGGTCCTCGGCTCCAAGCAGGACAAGGCCGACGCCGAGAAGCCGCTCGTCACCTATTTCATCGGGCTGACGCCGGGCCATGTGCGGGACTACACGCCCAAGCAGGGCACGACCTGCTGCGAGGGCACGGGCATGGAGAGCGCCACCAAGTACCAGGACTCGGTGTACTTCAAGGCCGCCGACGGCAGCGCGCTGTACGTCAACCTCTACAGCCCGTCTCAACTGACCTGGGCCGAGAGGGATATGACGGTCACTCAGGCCACCGCGTTCCCCCGTGAGCAGGGCACCACCCTCACCATCGGCGGCGGCAGCGCGGCCTTCGCCCTGCGGCTGCGCGTGCCGTCATGGGCCACCGCCGGTTTCCGGGTGACGGTCAACGGCAGTGCGGTGAGCGGTACTCCGACGCCGGGCAGCTACTTCACCGTGTCGCGGACGTGGCGGAGCGGGGACACCGTGCGGATCTCGATGCCCTTCCGGCTCGGGGTGGAGAAGGCGATCGACGACCCCTCACTGCAGACCCTGTTCTACGGCCCGGTCAATCTCGTCGGCCGCAACTCCTCGACGAGCTATCTGCAGGTGGGCCTGTACCGCAACGCCGGACTCTCCGGCAACCTGCTCCCCTCGCTCACCCCGGTGACGGGCAAGCCCCTCCACTACACCCTGGACGGCACCGAGTTCGCCCCGTTCTTCGAGGGCACCGAGGACCCGACCCACGCCTACTTCCGGCGCTCCGAACCCCGGGTGATCTTCGGCAACACCGAATCGGGCGTCGCCAATCCGGCGAGGTCCGACGGCACCACGCTGCTGGACGAGATCTGGGCCGGGGCACCGTTCAGCGGCAAGGGCGCGCTGGTCACCCGTGTGCGGTCCACCGTGAACGCGTGGGTGTCGGCGGGCCTGCTGAGCCAGGCCGACGGACAGACGGTGGTGCGTACGGCGGAGCAGGCCACGTACGCCCCCTGAGCCGCCGACCGGATCCCCGCGCCGCGCGATCGGCGCCCGGCGCGGGGATCCTGGAGTCAGCGGCGGATGCCTTCGCGAGGAGGTGGGGCCATGACGATCGACGTGTCGGCGGAGCGGGTGATCCCGCTCCCTGCCGAGCAGGTGGCCGAGTACGCCATGGACTGGCGCCACGACGCGGAGTGGACCCAGGGCATCCGCATCGCGCAGCTGACCCGCGAGGCCGACGCGGGCGGCTTCGGGGTCGGCGCGGAGGTGACGCGGACCGCGTACTTCCTCGGCCGGCGCCTCGACTACGTGCTGCGCGTGGCGTCGTACGACTTCCCCCGGCTGCTCGACATGGTGTCCGTGGCCGGACCGATGCCGATGCACGTCACCTACGCCTTCGACCCGCACCCGGACGGTACCCTCGCGCGCATCCGAGTCCGGGGCGGCACGGGCGGCTTCTACCGACTGGCGGGCCCGCTCCTGGCCCGCCAGGTCCGCTCGAACATCGGCAAGGACCTGCGCGACCTGGAGCGCAGGCTCACGGGACGCGCTGAGTGAGGGGTGGTCATGGCGTACGACGAGGGGCTCGCCCAACGGGTCAGGGAGCGGCTGGGGGCTGAGGCGGGCGTCTCCGAGAAGCGTATGTTCGGCGGCATCGCCTTCCTGGTGCGCGGGAACATGGCCGTCGGCGTGAGTGGCGACGACCTCATGGTCCGCGTCGGCCCGGACCGCACCGAGGCGGCCCTGGCCAGGCCGGGCACGAGGATCTTCGACATGACCGGGCGGCCGATGCGGGGCTGGATCCTGGTCGCCGGGGACGCACTCGGGGACGACGAGGTGCTCGGGGCGTGGATCGACGAGGGGTGCGCCTTCGCGGCGAGCCTGCCGCCCAAGTGAGTCCGAGTCCGTTAGGACCGGCGGCGGGGCTTGCCGCGACGGGGGCTCTTCGCGCCCTTCGTGCCCTTGGCGCCGCCGGAGCCGCCGCGTTGGCCGCGGCTGCCGGCTCCGGACTGCCGCCGTGTGCCGGCGCCGGCCTCGGGGCGCTTGCGCTTCGGCTGTTCCGTGGTTGCCGGGGTCTGGGACGTCGTACGGCCCCGGGTGCTGTTGATCGTGCGGCCGCGGACGACGCCGATGAAGTCCTCGACCTGGTCGGTGGTCGCGTCCTCCGGCCAGGACAGGGCGACGCTCGACTGGGGGACGTCCACGAGAGGGCGGTAGGTCAGGTCCCTGCGGTGGTGCAGGCGGGCCAGCGACTGGGGCACGACGAGCAGGCCGACGCCCGCCGCGACGAGCTCGACGGCGTCCGCGGTGGTCGCGGGGCGCTCGAAGGCGGGCTGCCCCGGGGGCCGCTCCCAGTCCAGGACGTCGTCGAGGGGGTGGAAGACGACCTCGTCGGCCAGGTCCTCGGCGGTCACCTCGTCGACCGCCGCGACGATGTGGTCCTTGGGGACCACGACGACCGTCGTCTCGGTGTAGAGGGGGATCGCGCTGAAGACCGTACGGTCGACCGGCAGCCGGACGAAACCGGCGTCGGCGTCGCCCGCGCGGAGCACGCCCTGCGCCTCTGCGGCGGTCACCGCGTGCAGGGTGAGGGGGATGCCGGGGAAGCGCTCCTCCCAGATCCGCACCCACTTCGCGGGGGTCACCCCCGGGACGTACGCGAGCCGGAAGGACGGTGCTGCTGCCGGGGTGGAAGGGGCTGCTTCCGGGGACGACGGGGGTACTTCCGAGCCTGTCACCTGGCCAGGTTACCGGCCGTGGTCGGCGCGGGTTCACCCAGTCGATACCCTGGACACCATGACGTCGCACCAGAACACCCAGACGATGAAGCCCGCCACCGCGGCGAAGAAGCTGGGTGTGTACCTCGAGGCCACCCCCGCCGAATTCCGTGAGGGTGTCGTCTCGCGCGCCGAGCTGAACGCGCTCCAGGCGGACCCGCCCCAGTGGCTGCAGGAGCTGCGGCGCAACGGCCCGCACCCCCGCCAGGTCGTCGCCCAGAAGCTGGGCGTCTCCATCGCGGGCCTGGCCCGTGGCGGCGTCACGGACCCCCTCACCACCGAGCAGATCGAGGCGCTGAAGCAGGAGCAGCCCGAGTGGCTGCAGAAGGAGCGCGCCACTCAGGCGGAGGTCCGCAAGGAGGCGGCGCGCCTCAAGGAGCGGGACGCGGAGCGGGCGGCGAGGCAGTCCTGACCTCGTCCTCGCCGGTGGAGGCGAGGCGCTCCTGCAGGCGTGCGTGCCGGAACTGGTGGACGGCGCCTGCTTGGCGTAGGACGCCGCGTTCATGGGCCTCGGCGAGGAAGGTCATCAGGCGCCAAGGGAGGCGGCCGGCCGTGCAGAGCCAGAGGCGCGTGGTGAGCAGGTGGCCCCAGGCCGAGAGGGCGAAGGCGATCAGGCCGGTGGGGAGGAAGACGATCGTCGCGGCGAACGACTGTCCGTTGGACAGGCCGCCGACGACGAGGACGGCGCTGAAGACGCCGACGACCGTGCTCAGGAAAGCGCGGACGATTCCCGTGTCACGGTCCGCGCGCAGACTCGCCAGCGGTCCCTGAGCGCGGGCGATGTCGACCGGTGCGCCGAGCCAACGGTGCAGGCCGGCGGCGAATCCGACCGCGACTCCGAGGCCGAGCCCTGCGTAGATCCCGGACGACAGGGCGGTGCTGATGAGCCGGCCCGCGTCCTGCCGGGCCAGCCACTCCCACTCGCGGTCCTTGACACCCCCGTACATGAGGTCCGATTCGGCGAAACGACCGTCCGGAAGGCGTACGGCGACGTCCGAGATACCCGCGGTGCCCAGCGACAGCTCCATCGGGGCCGTGATGGGGCGGCAGGACTCGGCGTGGTCGCCGGAGTCCTCGCACTGGTCCGCCGGGTCGCCGTCGTCCGCCAGGTCGAAGTACGGATCACCGTCGCGGTACTCGATGACGACGCCGGTGAGCGGCTGCGCTCGTTCGACGTATGTGTCTCCGTCGGGGCGCACGCCGTAGCGGGTGCCGTCGGCCGCGACGACGTAGCGGCCGCCGTCGGACGACCGGTGAACCGTGGCGTCGATCGGGAACTCGGCTCGTACGGTCGCCCGTGCCGCAGCCGTCCCGGCTTCCGCCAGCGCGAAGCCCATACCGAGCACGGTTCCGGCGAGCAGCCCCGCGCCGAGGCCCTGAGCCAGCGCCCTGCCGAATCGCCTCGTCTGACCGACCCCTCGCCGGCCGCGGCGCCGGTCTGCGGACTGCAGCGCGTCGGCGCCCTCGCCCCGGACGCCGTACACCCCGAGGACCACGGCGATCACGGTGGCGGCCAGCACGGACTTCTGCGTCGTCTCTTCGTTTCCGAAGCCGCTGAACGTGTGGGCGAGGTAGAACACACATGCACCGATGCCGAGCGCACCCACCACCTTCCACACCCAGCGGCCATGGCGCCGGCTGCCCAGCGCGGGGAACGGCATCGTCGCCGGCGTCGGCGCGCGGGCGACGCCGATGGCCGCCAGGGCTGTCGCCACGGCGACGCCGTAGAGGGCCCCGAAGGTGAGCCAGGCAAGGACGTCGTCCATGCCGGTGAACGGATCACCGGAATAGGGATCTTCGGCCAGCGACCGGGTGCCCCCGACGACCACACCCAGCGGGACAACGGCGGCCAGGATCAGCAGCAGCCTCCGTCTCGGGCCCGCGTCGTCGCGGGACAAGGCCACGTGCCCGAGGCAGAGGCCGAGCACGACGGCCGAGCCGGCCACCGACGGCCCGGGGTTGTCCCACCCCAGCCAGACGACCAGACAGACCAGTTCGAGGAGGGCACCGATCAGCAGCAACGGCCCCGCCCCGCGCAGCGGTCCCGGCAGTGCCGTACGCAGCTCCCACCACGCCAGATCCCGTGCGCCCCGGCACTCCAGATGCCGGGCCAGGAAACGGAGCCAGTGCACGGCCTCGTCCTCGCGCCACCGCGTGGACGTCCGGAACGACGCAGGCACGAACGCGTCCAGCAGGTGCCGCTCCAGCGCGGCCGGGTCGGCGAGGTCGGTCCGGCTGAGCAGTTCCGCGGGATCGGCGCCGGTGTCGCCGTACACGGCTCGGGCCATCGCCACCATCAGCGGCAGGCTGAAGACCTGGCGCAGACAGCGGGAGGCCGGTGCAGCGGGGTCGCGGCGTACCTCCTCGAGTACCGGACCCCAGGCCGTGGTGCGCCTGCCGTCGGGGCCGCGCACCGGGCGGGCCGTGCGGACCAGGTATCGGGCCGCCTCCTCGAACCCCAGCGGCTGGAGCTCGACCACCGCGGCCGACGTCAGAACGTCGCCGGCCTCGACGACTTCCGCGTACACCGTGCTGCGGCAGGTCAGCAGGAGCGGGGATCCTGTGTCGAGCTCGGTGTTGAGGCGCCAGACGGCCGGGGTGCGCAACGGGGCGGGCATTTCGTCGAGGCCGTCGAGGACGGGAAGAATGCGCCCTTCGGCCACGAGGTCCTTGGCCAGCGCGCTTCCTGACATGCCCTCAGCCGCCAGCGTCGGGTACGCCGCGATCAGACTCTCCGCGAGCCACTGCTTCAGGTCCTGGCGGTCGGGCCGCCAGGTGGACGCCTGAAAGACCACGGGGACGGGGCCGCCCGGCTCGCGGCGGTCCAGCAGGTCGAGGGTGAAGCGCACGGCGAGCACCGTCTTGCCGCTGCCGGGTGCGCCGAGGACGACCAGGCGGCGGGACGGCACATGGCCGAACAGCTGGGCGATCTCGGGGAGTCGGCCGTGCAGATCGGCGCACCCGCCGTCCTGCGGCGGCCGGCCGATGGAGTCGTCGAGATCGGACAGCCAGGCCGCGGCGGGCATCCAGTGCACGGCGAGGGGCTCGGGGTCCTGGAGCCGCCGTAGCCGCCACTCCGCCTGCCACTGTTCCCGTACGGCCGTGGCGAGCGCGTCGGCCGAGCGGTCCAGCAGCTCGTCCGGCGGGGTCACGGCGGGAGCGCGAGCCGTGCTGTACAGCAGCCCCGCGAGGGAGACGAAGAACCCCAGGACCGACAGGAGCGGGCCGGTCGCCTGGAGGCCGTCGCGCACGGTGACCGCGGCGACCGCCCCCGTGGCGATCACCGCGCTCGCCCACAGCCCACGCCGCCAGTACCTCATCCGCCGCGTCCCCCGTCTCGCGCCCGGCCGGTGCACGACATTCTCCCAAGACCGGCCACGCCACAACAGGTTTCACGGCTCAACTGCCCGTATTGGTCCGCTACTTGGCCGGGGTCGCACGGTCCCCCCTCTACCCTCAGGCCCCGTGCGGAACCCCGGGCCCGGCGCGAAAACCCGCATGCGGACACGCGTGTGGGTCTGGGACCATCCCGGAATGGTCCACCGTCTCGAACCCCTGGTCATCCGGCACGCTCACCGCCTCCCCTCTCCCGCGGGACCCGCCGGGGAAGGCGCCGTCGCGGCGCGGCAGTTCGACGCCGCGTTGATGTCCGTGGGATTCAAGCTCTCGGCGGAGCTGCTGACCCTTCTGTCGGGGCTGTCCGAGAGCACGGTCGTCGACACCGCGGTGCGGACGCTGGGCACCGTCCGTGAGATGGCCGGCGACCATGTGCGGCACAACGTGTACTTCATCGACTTCCCGGCCAACGTGCCGGACACGTACGACTTCTGGATGCGCTGCATCGCCGAGGCACTCGCCGACGACGCGACGCGTGCGAGCGTCCTGGAGCAGTTGAGCGACGGTGTGGTCAACCTGCTCACCCTGCCGTCGTACGGCCGCTACCAGCACACGTACGCCGAGATGCTCAGCCACCACGAGGAGCTGATCGCGGCGGCGGGCGACCGTGTGACGGTGCTGCACCTCGGTGGCGACGCGGAGGCCGAAGTCACCGCTCTTTACTTGGCGTTGGCGGGCAGCAGCACTCCGCTCGGCGAGGACGTGCTGCGTGATCTCCAGGTGCTCGCCGAGTCGTGCGTGGACGGGCCGCAGCCGGAGGCGATTCCGGTTCGGGAGAACCGTGCCGTGATCAACCGGGTCCGGCTGCGGGCCGGTTCGCCGCTCCTGCTGGACACCGTCACCGATGTGCTGCGGCTGGCCTGCGCGGTGTCGGGCGGTGACGTGACGCTCGTGGAAGCCACCCGGTTCCGGGGGCTGTCCCGGTCGGTGCGCCGTGCGCTGCTGGCCGGCCTCGACTCGGTGATCGCGGCCGCGCCCACCAAGCTCGCGGACGTCCATGCGCACCGCGAGGACTGGAAGCGGCTGGGCGAGCGGCTGCACCCGCACGAGTACCCGCAGTGGCCGCACGCCGCCGACGTGTTCGCGGTCGCGCGGGGTGAGAAGAAGGCGCGCTCCTTCGACAGCCAGGTCGAGGAGCTGCTCGGCATGCACGACGTCACCGGCGCGGCGAAGCTGCTGAAGTCCGCGCCCGGAAAGCTGTTCCGCTCCCTGGACCGACTGCTGCGCATGGCCCTCGACCAGGACGAGCGCACCACGGTCGCGGCCGCCGCCGAGGAGGTCGTGGCCCACGTCTCCGGGCGGGTCCTGCTGTCGGTCCGCGAACACCTCGCCAACCGCGCGCAGGACGCCGGCGAGCCCCGCGTGTTCGTGAACCGGCTCGGCCGCGCCTGGGTCACCGAGGACGAGCGTCCGCCCGTACTGCCGCCCGAGCGGGAGCGTCTGATCGCCGTCGTCGACGCGGAGATACGGCGCCGTCTGCCGGCCCCGGGCCATCTGCTGATCGACCCGGACGTCCTGGATGTCGCGCTGCCGCTGAGTGGGCGGGCCGCCCCGGCCGGGCTGGGCGTGCTGCCCCGCGGTTCGGTCTCGCCCGTGGACGGCGAGCTGCTGCGCTTCTTCGTGTACTGGAAGCAGGCCGCCCACCGCACCGACTACGACCTGTCGGCGCTGATGCTGGACGCCGACTACGCGACGGTCTGCTGGCTGGCGTACACCAACCTCAAGGACCTCGAGGGCGAGCACTCGGGTGACATCACCGAGGCACCCGACGGCGCCTCGGAGTTCATCGACCTGCGCCTCGGTGCCGTGCGCGGCGAGTTCATCGTCCCGCAGGTCAACATCTTCGCCGGGGAGGGCTTCGAGGAGGTCGAGGAGTCGTTCTTCGGGTTCATGCTGCGTGCGGCGCAGCAGCAGGGCCGTCCGTTCGAGCCGCGTACCGTCCGCATGAAGTCCGGCCTGCGCGGGCCGGGCCGGGTCGCACTGCCGCTGGCGTTCCTGCGCGGTCCCGACGGTCGGTGGCGTGCAAAGTGGCTGCACCTGTATCTGAAGGGGACTCCGGCTGCCAACCGGGTCGAGGCGAACCAGGTGTCGGTCGCCACGCTGCTGCGGGGCATCGTGGAGCGCGAGCAGCTGACCGTGCGCTATCTGACGGGCCTCATGGAGGCCACGACCACGACCCTGTGGGACGGCGAGACGGTCCCAGAGGGGCCTGTCACCTACATCGGTCTGCAGCGGCCCGACGGACTGCACCCGGAGTCGCGGATCCTCACCCCCGAGAATCTGCGCGACCTGATCCCCGCGTGACTGTTAGAGTCGGCCGTGGCGAGGCCATGAAGGGGCTTCCTTCTCACAACTCTCCAAAAGTTAGTCCCTTCGCTTTCCTCGCCACCCCTACTTACAGTCGGCTCAGCTGTCGTAGTCCACCGTCAGCTTCTCGGAGACCGCATACGACTGGCAGGTCAGCACATACCCTGCCTCGACCTCCGCCGGTTCCAGCGCGAAGTTGCGCCGCATGTCCGCCTTGCCGTCGGTGACCAGAGCCCGGCAAGTGCCGCAGACGCCGCCCTTGCAGGCGAACGGCAGGTCGGGGCGGGTGCGTTGGGCGCCGTCGAGAATGGTCCGCTCACGCGGCAGGGCCGCGATGGTGGACCGGCCGTCGAGGGTGATGGTGACCTGGCTGACGGGCCCCTGCGGGCCGCCCTCCTCGTGATGCACCTCCCGCACGGGCTCGTCGTCGGCGTAGAACAGCTCCTGGTGCACCCGCTCCGCCGGGACCCCGAGGCCCTCCAGCACCCGCTGCGCATCCCGGACCATCCCGTGCGGCCCGCACAGCCACCAGTGATCGGCGGCCCGTACGTCGACCAGCGCGTCGATCAGCGCCGACAGCCGGTCGGCGTCGATCCGGCCGGAGAGCACCTCCGCCTCACGGGGCTCCCGGGACAGGACATGGGCGAGCTGGAACCGGGTCGGGTACAGGTCCTTCAGATCCGCCAGCTCGTCGGCGAACATCACGGTGTCGGAGCGGCGGTTGCCGTAGAAGAGGGCGACCGTCGAGCGGGAGTCGGCGGCCAGGACGGACTCGGCGATGGACATCATGGGGGTGATGCCGGAGCCCGCCGCGATCAGCACGTGATGGCCGGGGGTCGTCAGGTCGGGGGTGAAGGCGCCGGTGGGAGCCATGACCTCGACGGTGTTGCCGGGGCGCACGTCGTTGACCAGCCACGACGAGAACAGACCGCCGGGCACGACCCTGACGCCGATCCGCGGACTCGCCCCGACCGGAGAGCAGATCGAGTACGACCGCCGCTCGTCCTGCCCGTCGATCTCGCGCCGCAGCGTCAGCGACTGACCGGGCGCGAAAGCGAACTCCTCGGCCAGCTCCGCCGGGATGTCGAAGCTGACGGCGACCGCGTCCGCACAGAGGGGCTGGACGGCGGCGACGCGCAGGGGGTGGAAGGCCGGACGGCGGCGGGTGCGCGGGCGGGCCGCGGCAGCCGTCTGTGCTTCCTTCAGGCCTTCCATTCAGATCTCCTTGACGTACTCGAACGGCTCGCGGCAGGTGCGGCAGCGCCACAGCGCCTTGCAGGACGTGGCGGCGAAGCGGGAGGTCTCCTCGGTGTCCGCCGAGCCGCAGCGTGGGCAGGTCACCGCGTGCCGGGTGGGGGACAGTACGAGCGGGACGGGGCCGGCGCCGCGCGGTGCGGGGCCGGGCGGGGCGATGCCGTGTTCGGCGAGCTTGCGGCGGCCGGCCGGGGTGATCCAGTCGCTGGTCCAGGGCGGATCGAGCACCGTGCGGATCTCCACACGCGCGTACCCCGCCGCACGCAGCCGCGCCGCGACGTCCGCCCGCATCTCGGCCATGGCCGGGCAGCCCGAGTAGGTCGGCGTCAGGCTCGCGACGACGGTGCCGTCCTCGGCCAGCTCGACGCCCCGCAGGACGCCCAGGTCGGCCAGGGTGAGCATGGGCAGCTCGGGGTCCGGCACCTGTTCGGCGATGTGCCGGGCGCGTCGTGCGTCGAGCAGGGTGGTCGGCATGATCACCACGCGGCTTCCGGGTGGGCGCGGGCGATGCCTTGCAACTCGGCCAGCAGGGGCGCGAGATGCTCGGTGTGCTCACCCGCACGGCCGGTGCCGGGCAGCGGCCGGTAGACCGGCATGGGCAGGCCGGCCGCCTCGGTGACCTGCTTCAGCACCGCGACGACCTCGTCCCGTACGTCGTACGCCGTGAACAACTCGCCCAGGTAGGGGGCCACTTGCTCCTGGGCCCGGCGCATCCGGCGGTGCGACTCGTCCGTGCCGTCGCCCAGGCGCACCGCCCACTCCGCCGCGTACTGCCGGTGGTAGGCCAGCTCCTTGACGCCCTTGGCGGCGATCGCCGCCAGCACGGGGTCCCGGTGCGACGTCAGCTGTGCGAAGTGCGCGAGGCGCCAGCTGGAGAGCACCAGCAGCCGCACGATCGAGAACGCGAAGTCCCCGTTGGGCAGTTCGGCCAGGCGTACGTTGCGGAAGTCGCCGGCGTCCCGGAAGTAGGCGTAGGCGTCCTCGTCGCGGCCGGTGCCGTCGACCTGGCCGGCGCGGGAGTACAGCAGGCGGGCCTGGCCGAGGAGGTCGAGGCCGATGTTGGCCAGCGCCACCTCCTCCTCCAGCTCGGGGGCGCGGGTGATCCACTCGGCCAGGCGCTGCGCCGAGATCAGGGCGTCGTCGGCCAACGCGACGCAAAGGGCCGCCAGTTCGCCGGTGTCGATGCCCTCGGGCACGGTGGTGTCGACGCCGTGCAAGGGGTCCTCGAAGCCGGTGCCGTAGGCCCAGCGGGTGTCGTCCTCGTGTCCCTCGGCGAGGGTCATGTAGACGTGGTCGTCACTCATGCCCTCTCCTTCAGATGTGCGGGACGTCGTCGGGGATGTCGTAGAAGGTCGGGTGGCGGTAGACCTTGTCGGCGCTGGGCTCGAAGAACGGGTCCTTCTCGTCGCGGGTCGAGGCGGCGATGTGCTCGGACCGCACCACCCAGATCGACACGCCCTCGTTGCGCCGGGTGTACAGGTCGCGGGCGTGGGTGAGCGCCATCCGGTCGTCGGCGGCGTGCAGCGAGCCCACGTGGACGTGGTTGAGCCCGCGCTTGCCGCGCACGAACACCTCGTACAGCGGCCACTCGGCCTTGGTGATCCCGTGGTCGCTCATGCCGCCGCTCCTTCACGCGCGCGTGCCGCCTGCTTGGCCGCGTGGGCGGTGGCCGCCTCCCGCACCCAGGCGCCTTCCTCGTGGGCGCTCCTGCGCCGCTCCATCCGCTGGGCGTTGCACGGGCCGTCGCCCTTGATCACCCGCATCAGCTCGTCCCAGTCGGGAGTGCCGAAGTCGTGGTGGCCGCGCTCGGCGTTCCAGCGCAGTTCGGGGTCGGGCAGGGTGACGCCGAGCTTTTCGGCCTGTGGGACGGTCATGTCGACGAAGCGCTGGCGCAGCTCGTCGTTGCTGTGCCGCTTGATCTTCCAGGCCATCGACTGCGCGGAGTTGGGCGAGGCGTCGTCGGGCGGGCCGAACATCATCAGCGACGGCCACCACCAGCGGTTCACGGCGTCCTGCACCATCTCGCGCTGGGCCTCGGTGCCGCGCATCATCGTCATCAGCAGCTCGTAGCCCTGCCGCTGGTGGAAGGACTCCTCCTTGCAGATCCGCACCATCGCGCGCGCGTACGGCCCGTACGAGCTGCGGCACAGCGGCACCTGGTTGCAGATCGCCGCGCCGTCCACGAACCAGCCGATCACACCGACGTCGGCGAAGCTCAGGGTCGGGTAGTTGAAGATCGACGAGTACTTCTGGCGGCCCTCGATCAGCCGGTCGGTCAGGTCCGCGCGGTCGGCGCCCAGGGTCTCCGCCGCCGAGTACAGGTAGAGACCGTGTCCGGCCTCGTCCTGCACCTTGGCGAAGAGGATCGCCTTGCGGCGCAGGGACGGCGCCTTGGTGATCCACTCCCCCTCGGGCTGCATGCCGATGATCTCCGAGTGGGCGTGCTGCGCGATCTGCCGGATCAGCGTCCTGCGGTAGCCGTCCGGCATCCAGTCGCGCGGCTCGATGCGCTGGTCGCGCGAGATCGTCGCATCGAAGTGCTCCTGGAGCTGCCCCTCGGGGGGCGCCTCGGCGGCGTGTGATGTCGTCATCGATACCAGCTTCCCCAACCGACCATTCGTTCGGTACCAGTGTGACGTGCTTCCCGGGGTGGAGCAAGACCCTTCCCCTACGCGAAAACGGCCCAGGACACCCCCTTGGGGTACCTGGGCCGTCCTCATGGCCTCGCGGAAGGCGTCACACGTTCGGCACCTTCAGCTTGTCCCAGCTGACCTTGCCGGGGATGCCGTCCGCGTCCTTGCCCTTGAAGCCCAGCTTCTGCTGCCAGGCGGCGTAGGAGCGGCGGTCGGCCTCCGTCCACTCGGGGCTCGGACCCTCCTCGTAGCGGCCGCACCCCTCGGCCACCAGGCGGCGGCCCATGGCGGTGATGATCGGCGACCTCTGCCCGACATGGAAGAAGCCGCTGCCCGGGAAGGGCTCGTACGTCGGCTTGGGCGCGGGCTTCGGGTCCGGGGCCGGCTCGCCGCCATCGCCGCCGCCCTTCAGCCGCTGGGCTATGCGCTTGCGCATACCGTCCATGGTGAAGCCGCGCGGGTCCTGCTTGCCCGGCTGCCACTCCTTGTGGCCGATGACCGAGCGCTCGCTCCAGCCGTGGTGGCGGCAGATCGCGGCCGAGACCTTCTCGATGGCCTCCTTCTGCGCCTCGGGCCAGGGGTCCTTGCCGTCGCCGAGGTTGATGCACTCGAAGCCGTAGAAGTGCGCGTTGCCGTCGGTGTCGGCCTCGTTGTCGGGCGGCAGCTTCGACTCGTTGATCACGGCGCGCAGGACGTCGCTGTCGCCGAGGCCGGCGTGGTTGGCCCGGCCGTTGCCGACGAGGTGGACGTGGCCCTTTTTGTCGATGACGCCGTGGCACAGCGGGCCCGGCAGGCCGGAGTAGCCGTTGTAGCAGATGTTGACGGAGGCCTCGGTGCCCTTGGTGACGGTGTGGTGGATCATCACGCCGTTCACCGGGCCCCAGGGGCCCTTGCTGTTGCGGTTGTGGGTGCGCCAGCTGCGGACCTCGTGGACCGTCAGGCCCTCCGCGCGCAGGATCTCCAGCATCTTGGACGCGCTCAGGGGCTTGGCCATTACTCGTCTCCCTCCGCCGCCGCCTCCGCCTCCGCGGTGGTCTGCGACCTCCCGCCCGACGGGTCCTCCGCCAACTGCTCCTCGCGGCGGGCCTGTTCCTCCGCCGCGAGCGTCGCCTCGTCCGCGGCCGGAATGCTGCTGGCCAGCGGGTTGAAGGCGAGGCGCAGGTCGACGGTGCCGCCCTCGCCCTTGACCAGGGCCAGCGGCGCGAAACTGCGGACGATGCCGAAGGGGCCCTGCAGCAGCGGGCGGCGTGCCGCGTCCGTGGGCCACTCGACACTGCCGGTGGCGGTGCGGGCCGGAATGATCCAGTGGTCGCCGGTGCGGTAGGCGGCGCCCTTGGCGAAGTACACCTCGACGCCGTCCTCCAGCGGCAGCCACTCCCCCTCGGCGACCGGGATCGCGCCACCCTTGAGTGCGGTCGTACGGCCCTTGCGCTTCGGTCCCTCGTGGTGGTCCCAGCGGCGCAGGTACGGGTTGAGGTGGGGCAGCCGGCCGACGGACGGGTCGGGCTCGGCGCTCAGGCGGACCCGGCGGCCCGGCAGGTCCAGTTCCTCGACCCGCAGCAGGGGCAGGGGTTCGAGGCGGGAGGCGTACGCGGTGTCGACGAACTCCACGTGGTCGCCGACGTCGAGGTCCAGCTTGTCGTCGTGGCCGAGCGACGCCAACTGCACCCAGGTGCCGTCGAGTTCGTCGACGGGGAACACCACCGAGCCGTTCTCCCGCGACCACTTGAAGGTGGCGTCCTTCGCCTCGCCACCCGCGTGCACCTCGACCCGGTACAGCTGGTTCTCCTGCCCCCGGTAGCGGGCGTCCGGCTTGACCAGGCAGGGGTCCTCGTCGGCGTGGTCGGGCCGTTCGCTGCGGGCGGCGAGGCGGGCGGTGGGCGTGGCCTGCTTCTGCGCCCACTTGTCGAAGGCGGCCCGGACGACCTCCTTGGAGGGGTCGCTCTCCTCGATCTCCAGAGCGGCGAGCGAGAGCGGCAGCACCTGCCACACGACCTTCACGCGGGCGGCGGTGTCCGGCATCGCCGCGCCGAGCGCGACCTCGCGCAGCGCCGGGTCCTCGGCGGCGGAGACGGCACGCTCCCAGACCTGCAGGTAGACCACGAACGGCGACTGGGCGGGCGAGGGCAGCCGGTCGCCGGGCTTCTCCGGGTCGCGGAAGCCGTCGGGCTGGTCCCAGTAGGTCCAGTGCGCGGGCGGGGCGGCGGTGTCCTGCTCCGCGGAATCCTCGGCGTCCTCGTCCGGGACCGGCACGCCGGGCGCCGGGCGGGTCGCGTCGCACAGGATGCCGTCGACGTAGTAGCGGCCGCCGTGGATGAAGAGCGTGTCGATGTCGTGCTTGCCGCCCACGTAGTCGATCTTGAAGCCCGCATCCCGCACCGGACCGCCGTACCGGCCGATCAGGTCGGCGGCGAGGGTGCGGGCCTGGTGGAGCTGGATCGCGGTCTGCTCGTTGATGTCCGCGTCGAGCTGGACGCGGCCCTGCTGGGCGATCACCGCCGAGTAGCGCCGCTGCGGGCGGAACGTGAGGCGGGAGAGGTCAGCGTGCATGAAGGGGGTCCCCCTGGTTCAGGAAAGTGCGGGTAGGGCTTACGGCGGCGGCGCGCATGCGATGGCTCATGGCTCACCTCACGTCACGAAGAAGATCCCGGCGTCCGTGCCCGCCGGGGTGTACTCCGCGAGCCGTGCCCTGAGGCCGTCCTCGCGCTGCGGCCGGTACAGGTCGTGGAAGGCGCCCATCTCGGCGCCGTCGTCCGAGCCGCGCCGGATCTCCTCGGCACACCGGTCGGCGAGCAGCCCGTACCAGGGCGTGCCGTAGCGCTCGGAGGTGAACAACGGCCGTACGCGACCGGCCTGGTCGGGACCGGCCAGGTCGGGCTGGCAGCGGTAGCGGCGCGGGGTGCGCGAGCCGGGCGGCACATACGAGTACCGCATGCACCCGATGCCGCGCCGGGCCACGTGCAGCCTGCCGGTGAAGACCGAGTTCTCGGCGATCTTCACGGCGTGCGTGTGGATCTCGCCGATCACGGTCGTGCGGTGCAGATGCAGTACGGCATGCGCGTGCCGGCAGTCCGGTGCGGACAGGGCCTCGCGGTCGCTGCCCGTCGCGTCGAGGATGCTGTCGCGGAGGTGGATGTCGAGCGGTTCCTCGCTCACCTCGTCGCCGATGACCTCGATGGTGCCGAGGATGCTGTGCTCGACCTGGAGGCATGCGGTAGTGCGCTCCAGGACGATGCTGGGCTCCTCGGGCGAGTGCGGCTCGCACTCGGGTTCCAGGGACCAGCCCGGGACGAGCGTGGAGTGCCGTACGACGACCGCGCCCACGGGACCGGTGACGTTGATGCCGCGTCCGGCGACCAGCAGGCCGTCGAGGACGATGCGCGGGCGCTCGTGCGGGGCGCAGTCCTCCGACACCGCGCGGATGTTGAGGGCGTCGGGGCGGTTGCTGTACCAGTCGAGCAGGCGTATCACCGGCCGCGTGCCTTCGGCGGCGCGGACTTCGAGGCGGTCGCCGGGGTCGAGGTCGAAGTCCAGCTGCTCCTGGTAGGCGCCGCTGTGCGTGATCTCGATGATGCCGGCGGGACCGGTCCGGTCGGCTCGGCGGTCGTGCTGCCAGGCCCGGTAGGCGTCCATGATCTGGCGGTACGGCTGTCCGGGCCCGACGCGGTAGACCTCGGCGTCGGGACGGGGCTCGCGGTCGAGGCGGTCGTACTCGCCGCCGCCCATGTCGGCGGCGAACGCGTAGTGGTAGTCCACCCACACGCCCTGCCGGGGCGCCGACCGTGACCCGAACGCGATCCGCCCCAGCTCGGGGTCGACAGCGACCTGGCCGCGCTTGGGCCGGTAACGCCAGTCGGACAAGTCGGCGACCACGATGTCCGACGGCGGTACGGGCTGGTCCTCGCCGTCGCGCCGGATGACGAGGCTCTTGCCGGGGCCGTAGTAGTCGGCGAGCCGGTCGTGGAGCCGGCGGCGGGTGATGAACGCCGGGACGTTGTCGATGGTCGCGATGTGCGTGGGCGACGGCTCCGGGAACGGCTTGGTGACCAGCGGGGTGTCGTTGCCCAGGATCGAGAACGTGTAGAGGTTGCGGGCGCGGTCGATGCAGTACGCCGGGGACTGCGTCAGCGAGTGCGCCTTCAGCCGCCAGACGAGCAGCGCGACACCGGCGGGCGTCAAACCCCCTTGCCTGCGACTGGAGTTGGCGCGACGTACGTCGACCGTACGGGACGTCGCTCCGAAGGGACCGCCCGCGAGGTCGAGGGCGGAGTCGTCGCGCAGGTCGACGAGACGGCCGCGTTCGCCGCGGTGGACGCCTGTGTCGCCGTACAGCTTCACCGGCTGGGTGTGGGAGACCTGCCGGGACAGCTCGACGGCGCGGGCGGGCCAGCCGGTGACCCGGTCGGAGAGTTCCTCCAGGAGGTGGAGGGTGCCCTTGCGGCGGCGGCCCGCGACCGTGGCGGCCACGTCGGCGCGCGGGGCGACTGCCTCGGCGAGGGCGGCACGGCCACCCTCGTGCAGGCCGGTGGTGAGGACGCGCTCGTAGCCGGGCAGGGTGCGGTAGCCGACCAGGTCGCCGAGGTACGGCAGCACCCAGGGCGCCGCCGTCTCCACGAACAGGTCCTCGTAGCCCTGCTGGACGCCGTCGCGGACCCGGTCGAGCTGCTCGGCGATCACCGCGAGCAGGGCGCGCAGCGGCTCGCCCTCCTCGGCGTCGCGGAGCAGGTGCCAGCGGGGCAGCAGCGCGGCGAGCCCGTCGGGTTCCCTGGACGTCGTCGCAGGGGACTGCGTCTCGAACTGGACATCCGCCGAGTGCGCGGCCATCACTTGACCTCCGTCAGAATCAGGGTGTCCGCGGCCTTCGGCGACAGCAGTGCGAGCTGGGCCGGGCGGATGCCGCGGAAGACGAACACCGAACGGCCCTTCGCCAGGCGCCGGGTGTCGGTGATGTCGGGGTTGAGGCGCAGGAGTTCGGCGAGCGGGACGCCGTACTTGGCGCAGATCTCCGACAGTGTCTCGCCGTTCGCGGCGCGGACCGTGTGGATCTTCTCGGCGTACGTCGCGGGGTGCGCCGGGACCGATGCCTTGGGCGGGCCGGGGTCGGTGAGGATCCCGGTGAGCTCCTCGGGCGTGGCGGACGCGGGGACGCCGGTGAAGACGTCCACGTCCACGTAGTCGACGCCGGGCACGGAGTGGGCCGTGGCCAGGACGTCCGACAGGCGGACGGGCTGTCCCAACTCCCGCCCCTCGTAGCCGAGTCGGCGGAGCAGGGCCAGGCGCAGGCGGGGCGCCACCATCTCCCAGGCATGGTCGGGAGCGACCTTCACCTTGGCGGCCACGAGCAACAGGACCAGCTCGCGTACGTCCACGCGGACGGGGAGGTTCATGTCCCCGTACTCGGTCAGCGCGCCGCGCAGAGCCTTGAGCGTGTCCGAGTCGCCGTCGATCGGCACGTCGTCCGTGCCGGCGACCGTCACGTGCAGCACGCGCCGCCGCCCGTCGAAGAGCTCGCGCGCGGCGGCCCGGCCGATGCCGGCGCGGGAGCGGGCGAAGTCCTCGTAGTCGGACGCGGAGACCAAGCGGTCCAGCGCCGACACGGCGAGCGGGATCGTACGGCGGGTCAGGCCGGGGCCGTCCGCGTCCGCGCCGCCCTTGGCCGCACGCGGGTTGGTGACCTGCGTGACGCCGAGCGGCCGGGTGAGGGGCTGGGTGACGCGGTCGGCGGCGACGTTGGCGGCCTTGCCGGTGCCGAAGCGGTAGCGGGCGCGGACGTTCTCGTGGCCGGACGGCAGCCGGGCGCCGTTGATGCCGTCGCCGAAGGTCACCGTCGTACGGCCGTCGGCGGTGGAGCCGGTGATGTAGACCCGCTCGACCGGGCCGCGTCCGGCGAGGCTGTCGACCTCGTGCCAGAGGACGCCGTCCACCCGGATCTCCAGCACCGGTGTGGCGCCGAGTGGGTTGTCGTCGGCGAGCCAGGTGAGCGGGGACTGCCATAGCGCGAACGTCTGGTTCACGCGGTCCGAGTCACCGCTGCCGATGGCCTCCTCGCGGCTCTCGCCGTGGGTGGCCTCGACGACGTTGCCGAGGATCCTGACGGTCTCGCGGCGGTAGCGGTGGGCGAGATCGGCGGTCAGGGTCAGGCGGGTGTGTACATGGTCGCCGGGCAGTTGCGGGTCGACGGCCGGGTCCGCCGCGGCGATCGTGACGACCTCGGTGGCCTGCACGCCCGCGGTGCCCGGGATGTCACTGCGCTCGCCGCTCACGATGAGCGTCCGCCCGGGCCGCAACCCGTCGTACAGCTGCGCGAGTTCGATCTCGTTGCCGTGGACGTCCTCGCCGAGCGGTTCGTCGGCGAGGCGGAGCGGCTCGCCGGCCGCGTGGACGGTGGTGTCGCGGATGTGCGAGAGCAGGACGTCGAACTCGTCCAGCCACGGGTCGGCCAGGGTGAGTTCGGTGCCGCGGCCGGTGATGCCGTAGTTGGTGTACGCCGCCGTACGCGCCGCGACGACCTGGGTGGTGACGAACGCGAGCCTGGCGTCGCCGGGGACGCCGCCCTGGGCGCCCTTGGCGGGGCGCTGGATCGCGACCCAGCTGCCGACCGTGATGCCGGTGTGCACCGAGTCCAGCTGGAGCACGCGGCGGTTCAGGGGCTCGGGCTTGCTGGCGATCACGACCTCGACGTTGGGCTCGGTGGTGCCCACCGTGTACTTGAGGCTGACCTCGTACTCGCCGTGAGTGAACTGCTCGCTGGCGTTCGGCCGCAGCGCGATCTGCTCGGACGTGCCGTTGTGGACGCCGACGTGGACCAGGCCCTCGTCGTCCGGGCGGGACACGAACAGCGTGCGCTCGGGCAGACCCGACTGGAAGCGGGCCGTGACACCGGGCTCCTGGGAGTCGGCGGGGCGGCGGTTGAGCCAGCTGAGGTCGCGGTCCTGGCCGGAGCGTACGGACAGCTCGACCTGACCCGTGCCGAGCGGGAACCTGACCGGCTGGGTGACCGGCAGGTTCTCGGCGCGCTGGTCGGAGCTGCTGCCCTCGACGTACTGGAACTCGGCTCGGACGGGCGTGCGGCCCGACGTGTCGTACACGACCCGCATGCTCGCCAGCACCGCGCCCGTGAGCGGCCAGTCGGCGGTGCGGATGACCCGGCCGCGATCGTCCTGGACCGGCTTGAGCGGGGCCGTGGCGCCGAAGGGGGCGGCCGTGACGCGCATGGCGAGCAGTTCGCGCAGGAGCTGCGGGGTGCCGGGGACGGCGGACGCCGCCTTGCGCCAGGCCGGGTAGAGGCTGCCGAGGCCGGGGTTCAGGGCGGAGAGCAGGCGGGCGGTGTCGCTGCCGGGGCGCTGGTGGCCGGTGCCGCCATGCGGGGCGGGGGTTGACGCGCGCAGGGCGGGGAGGACAGCGCCCAGGGCTTGAGAAGCGGCGGTGCGCGGATCGCCCTGAAGGGGCGCGGGGAACTGCGCGACCAGCCCAGACGGCGCGGCAGACGATCGACCACCGGTCGCGGCACTCTCTGTCTGGGCAGGCGCCAACTCCAGTGCCCGTTCACCGAGTTCCGCCAGTACGGCCTCCAACTGTTCAAACCAAGCGGCAACCTCCTCGTACGGCTCGGCCGGCACCTGTGCCTCCCCGAGCCGCGCCACGGGCTCCGCGAGCCGGGCGGCAAGCCGCTCAGGAGTCTTGATGCCGTCCAGGTCGTCCCGCAGAGGCGCGAGCACCTGGTCCTCGAAGTCCTCGATCAGCCGGCTGACCGGCCGCGGGTTGGGGACCTCGGGCGTGGGGGGCTCGTCGCCCGGCTCGCCCGGGGCCGCGGGCGCGGCGGTCCAGCGCCGCACCTCGTCGACGAGCTCCTTCAGCGTCGGCGGGGCCGACTTCGGCAGGGAGATCGCCGTGATCTCGTCGTCCCGGTCGATACGCGCCTTGGCGACGGGCAGCAACTTGCGCTCGCCGCCTGCCTGTTCACCGAAGACGAAGAGCAGCTGGTCGCCGGTCTGGAGGGAGTTCGCCGTGCCCTCGACGAAGATCTCCGAGCGCCGCTCCAGGTCCTCGGGCGTGACGAGGGAGGGGCGCCGGCGGCGGACCTTCAGCTCGTTCCAGTCCCAGCGGGCCGTCAGGTCGCGGCTCGTCTCGAAGGTGAGGGACTGCTCGTCGGCGGAGGCGGGCACGCTGTGGCTGCGGGCGCCGCGCGGGATGGTGACCGGCAGGGCCTCGGCGCGCGGGTCGCGTTCCAGCGTGTACGCCAGGTGCGTGGCGGCGGCGACGCCGGGGCGCGGGCGGTGGCCGACGAGGCGGCCGAGCAGGACCAGGGAGCGGTGCTCGTTGGCCGTACGGATGTAGGCCTCGTCGGCGATGCGCTCGGAGTGGAAGGTGAGCAGGTCACCGAGGACGGCGGTGGCGTCGAGCAGGCCGATCGCCGGGTCGTCCGGGGTGCGCACGGTCAGGCCGTTCAGCGCCGGGTACGCCGGTGAGGCGAGCCGGTCGAGCAGGGCGGCCCGGAAGGAGCCGTACTCGCCGACGCGGTAGTCGAGGGCCGTGCGCCCGGGCGGGTTGTGCACGGGGGCCGGCGCGAGGCGCTCGTCGTGGCCGCCGCGGCAGGCGCCGCCGCAGCTGCAGTCGTCGGTGATCGTGCCCTCGGTCATCGCTCCCCCGGTCATCGGGCACCTCCCAGGGAAATCGCCAGCCGGCCGTTCTCCGGCCGGTCCGGGTCGTTGTCGCAGGTGGCGATCTCCAGCGGTCCGAGCCGCAGCACGCCGTCCTCCCTCTCTCCTCGGTCCGGCTCGAACAGCCGCTGCAGCCGGGTGACTTGGACGCTTTCCACACCGGGCACCGCGGCCGCGACGGCGACCACACGGCTCAGCCGTACCGGTTCGCCGAAGGTCAGCGCGTCCGGGTGGAAGAAGCCGAGGCGTCCGTCGGCGAGGCGGCCGTTGCCCAGGACGCGGTAGAGCTCGGCCAGGATCTGCCCGTGCTGGTGGCCGGGCTTGGCGCACACGGTGAGCGCGATGTCCAGCGGGACGAGACGCGCGGCGCCGACCACGAGGTCGTGGCCGATGCGCCGGTACGGCTCCAGGGACTGGGCGACCGACGCCAGCAGCTCGGCCGACGGGGCGCCGGTGCCGTACGCGTCGATCGCGAGGTGCGCCTCCTGGACGCTGCCGGTCCAGCGGAGCTCCGCCGCCGCCCGCTGCACGCCGGGCAGGGCGGTGGCGAGGGCCGCGTAGTCCTCGGCCGTCACGGCGCGCAGGCGGGTGCGGCGCAGGTCGAGCGGGGCCAACTGACGTACCTGCTCGACGGGTTCGGGCTCGGTGCCGCCGGTGGCGGGCAGCGGGTTGCGCACGACGGCGGCGGGCGGGTTCTCGCAGTCGGACTGGACGACGAGGTGGTTGATGGCTTCGGCGCCGACGTTGCCCGCGGTGCCACCTCCGAGCCGGTAGTGCAGGGCGAGCAGGTACCCGGGCGTCGGCTTGGCGCCATGGCGCCCGTCGCCGAAGCGCAGGGCGAGGCGGCCGTCGTCCTCGAGCTCGCCGACGAAGTGCCGGTCGCGAGGCCCGCTGTCGAGCAGGTCCCGGCGCGGCTCCCAGACCAGGTCGCCGTCCCCCTCGTGCAGGCGTACGGCGGGCAGGGCGCGGCGGGGATCCTGGTCGAGCGCGGCGGTGGCGGAGCCGCGCAGCACCGGCTCCTCGGGGTGCAGACCTGCCGCGTACGCCGGGCCCCAGCTGTGGGCGATCTCCCAGGCGATGTCGCCGTCGAGGACGGTACCCGCGCGGGCGCGTGCCGTGAGGACCTCGATGCGGCGCAGCTTCGCGTCGAGCAACTGGTCGCTGCGGTGCAGGAGTTCACGCAGGGCGCGGACGGGGTGGCGGCGCAGCTCGATCCGCTCCAGGATCTTCAGGCCGTAGATCACGGTGAGTTCCGCGATCTCGGCATCCGCGAGGCCGTCCCGGTCGCGGGCGCTGCGCCACAGCTCGACGAGCCGCTGCCGGACCCGCCCCGGAATCGCGGCGATCCGCTCGGCCTGCCCGGCGGCGACCGTACCGGCGTCCGGGAACGGCACCGCCTGCACCACGGGCGCGCGGCCGAGAACGGGACGGAAGCGGGGCCGGATGCCGGGGTAGACCGACTGGGCGAGCAGCGTGCGCAGGGCGGCGGCCTGGGCGTACGCGGTGCCGGGGACGACGCGCTCGTGGCGCTGGCCGGCGCGCTCCAGGCCGATGCCGGCCCTTACGGTCGTTCCCTCGCCGACCACCTGGAACAGCTCACGGGCATCGTCCGGCGTGAGCGCCTCGCCGGATTCCGCCTTGTCCGTCAGGGAGTTGATGAGCCGGGCGGGCGCGTTGCCCTCGTCGCGGTCGGGGCAGCCGAAGGCCGGCGGGTCGCAGGGGGCGACTACGGCGGGGACCTGCGGGACGGTGAACGTCTCGGGGAGCCCGTGGAGCGTGCGGCCGTGGTCGACGAGGACGACGTTGCCGCGGGCGAGGGACACGTGCTCGACGGGCAGGCAGTCGCGGCCGCCACGGGTGGTGAGGCAGAGCGGGAAGCGCAGGGCGTCCTCGGTGGCCCAGGTGACCTCCAGGACCGGCTGGTCCTCGATGCGGTCGACGGCGGGGGTGACGGAGGTCAGGCGTACGGCCTGCCGGTGGCTCGGGTCGGCGTCGCCCGGGGTGCCGGTGCGCGGGCCCTTGACCTCCTCCAGGACGAGCACGTCCCCCGCCCTGAGGTCGAGTCGCCGCTCGCGGCAGGTCTCCGGGTCGACCCACTCGTCGCGCAGGGTGGCGGAGGTGGCGCCCTTCGGCAGGGTGCAGACCTCGCCACCCCACGTCCACAGGCGGATCGCGTTGTGCGCGACGCGCAGCTGCAGCGGGTCGGCGGTGACGACGGGTTCGAAGACCTCCACCGAGCCGCGCTCGTCCAGGTCGCCGAGGTCGGCCTCGTCGATGACGGTGCCGGGTTCGGGCCGGTCGTGCGGGTCGAGGGTGCGGACGTCGACGGAGGCGAAGCGGTAGGTGCCCGGCGCGAGGGTGTGGTCCCCGGCGGTCTCGACGGCGACGTAGGCGCGGGCGGTGCAGCCGTCATGCATCGCGTAGTCGATGAGCCGGACATGACGCCGTACGGACACGCGGCGGCGGGCGGTGTCGAGATACGCCTCGGTGGCTACCGCGTCCTGCTGGTAGCTGATCTGGTCGCCGGTGTACGCGAGCAGCTCGACGAGGGTCATGCCCAGGTCGGCGGGGTTGCGCTCGACCCAGTCGGGTGTGGTGAGCGCGAGCCGGTCGAGGAGCAGCTTGCGGATGGTGTCGTAGTCGCGGGCCGTGTAGTCGATGACCGGCGCGGACGGGAAGCCTTCGGGCTCCTGTTCGCCCTCCGTGCAGTCGAAGGGGGTCGGGCAGTCCGGCCGGAAGGCGAAGGTCGCGCTGTGGTAGCGCTGGTCGAAGCCGCGGTACGGCTCTGTCCCGGGCCGTCCGTACGGGTCGGTCTCGACGAGGGAGAGCCGGTAGCGGGAGGTGTCGCCGGCCTTGTCGAGGGTGACGTAGAGCCGGTCGTCGAGCTCGGGGTCCTCCTCGCGCTCCACGCTGACGTCGACGGCGGTGATGCCGGTGACGCGGCGGCCGCCGTCGATGCGGACGTTCTCGGGGACGAGGCCGTGCGGGGCCTTGCCGAGGAAGGTCACGGTGAGCAGCAGCCCGTCGTCGCTCACCTCGACGGCGTCGATGCCGCCCAGCTGGGCGGCGCGGACCTTGGCCCGGCGGGAGGTGGTGGTCGTACCGGTCATGCCGTGGCCCTCCCTTCGAAGACGTCGTCGCGCCGGGCGCCGTCGGCGCGTACGACGTACGACAGGTACACACGGACGACGTTGTCCTCGCTGACCACGTCGAGGGCCTCCACGTCGATCAGATCGCCGAGCCAGCGCTGCAGCGAGGCCTGCACGGAGAGTTCGAGGGTGCTGATGAGCTCGGGGCTGGTCGGGGCGAAGACCAGGTCGAGCAGTCCGCAGCCGAAGTCGGGGCGCATCACACGCTCGCCCGGGCTGGTGAACAGCAGCTGCTCGATGAGGTCGTGGACGTGCTCGCCGTGGGTGGCGTGCGCCGTGCGGCCCCGGCGGTCGGCGCGGAACGGGAACGCGATGTCGCTGCGCGGACGCCGGCTGACGTGGCGGCTCATCGGACGGTGACCTTTCGCTGCGCGGCCTGGACGACAGGCGGTCCCTGCGGCACGAAGGCCGCGGTGAAGCACTCGGCCGCGGAGGTGTCCAGCAGCACGGGCACGCCGTCGACGGTGATGCCGGTGCCGTCGGCGGTCCAGCGGACCGTGACGCACGGCGCGGGCACGCGGTCAACGGTGTGCGGGCAGCCGGTGACGACGTAGCTGTGCGCGGCCGTCGCCACGGCGGCGCCACCGGCTCGTACGCCGCCGGAGGGTGTGCCGGCGGCGATGACGCGACCGCCGTGCGGGCAGCCGATCACGGCGTCGGCATCAAGCAGACTCCCGGGCATGTTCCTGGATCCCCCGTCTTCCTTATCGCTTCGAGAGCACGGTCAACTGGCCCTCGTTGATGGTCACTTCACGGCCGCGCAGAATGACCTCCGCTCCCGCGCCGGTCGCGATGACCACGGCTTCCTTGGTGATACGGATGTACGCGCCGCCCTGGGCCTGCAGGAGGATCCCCTGCTCGGCACCGGGCGTGTCGTTCATGACGAGCTTGTGCGCCTGCGGCGTCTGCACGACGACCGGCTTGTTCGGCGCGTCGGCCGCCAGCTCGCGCCGCGCGTCGGGCGGCAGTTCCTCGGCGGCGCCGTACCAGCACCCGGTCCACACGGGAAAGCTCGGGTCCCCCTGCTCGAACTCCACCCACACGCCCGCGCCGGGCGGCGGCACCACGAACTGGCCCGACTCGGGCCCGGTGAACGGCAGGCAGGGCAGCGCCCAGGTGGACGGCTCGTCGCCGAGGACGTCCGGGACCTCGACGGTGATACGGCCGATGCGCAGCGGGTCGTCGTTGCTGACGACCCGGCCGCGGAACTTGCCGAGGTAGCGATTGCTGGGTGCCGCCATGGTGGAGGTGCTCCTGGTTGGTGGGTCTGGGTCGTGGGTGTGCGGGTGTGCTGGTGCGGGTTACGGCCGGACGTAGTCGCTGCGGGCTTCCAGTCCCTCTCGGGAGAGGGTGAAGTTCTGCTGGTACGAGCCCGGGCGCAGGTTGTGCGTGACGGACTTGACGAAGTAGTCGCCGTCGTACGCCCGTCCCGAGCCGCGTACGCCGACGAGCTGGCGCGGCTGCAGGATGTAGCCGTGCCGGATGACGTCGAGCGAGCCGGAGCCGGAGACGACGTCGGCGGAGACGGCGGCACGCGCGAGCAACTCCGCCTCGGCCTGCTCGCGTTGCTGCTTGGCCGTGCCGGAGAGGGTCCTGCGCTTGAGGGCCGGAGTGGGCCGCTTGCCGAGGGGCGGGCGCAGGGGGCTGATCGACGGCTGCGGGAGAAGGGCGGACTGCCGGGTCTCGGGGTTCTGCCAACGGGCCTGCGGCTCTTCGCGGGCGGTTCCGTCGTACGCGAACGTCAGTTGATCCACGGTCGAGTTGGCGTCCATGTTGACGTTGAGGGCGTGCTGGCGGATGCCGAGACGGACCTCTGGCCCCCAACGGGCCGAGGACTGCCCGGGGTTGGGGCCGGGTTCCAGATAGAAGGTGTAGCCGTTCGCGCGGGCGAGCTCGGTGACGTACTGCAGGTCGGTCTGCGTCTGGTAGTGCACCCGCAGATCCTGGTGCGGGGGCTGGGCGACCTTCTCGGTGTAGACGTCGGGCCGGATGCCGTAGTCGGAGTACCGGCGCAGGATGGCGAGCACCCGTTCGGACGGTGGCAGGTTGGGATACCGGGCGGTGCGCTCCTCCAGATCCATGAGGAGCGTCAGGTCCTCCCCGGTGACGGTGAGGGTGGAGTGGCCGGGCTGGTTGCTCGCACCGACCTCGTGACGGACGATCAGCCCGTCGAAGAGCACGTCGGAGGTGCCCCGCACGGTCACCGTGACGATGATCCGGGTCTTGGGGTCGAAGAACCCCTCGGGCAGGAGCCGTCGGCTGATGATCCCGTTCTTGGTGAGGTCGAAGGCCAGCTGGAAGCCGCTGCGCTCCCCCGCGGTCGCGGTGATCTGGGCGGACAGCAGGGCCTCGGTCACCTCTGCCGGGACGGGCCGGGCGAGCTTGGGCCCCATGAGGAGCGTGATGTGGACGGGGCCCTGCCCCACGGGCAGATCAAACACGCCGGTCTCCCCTGCCGCCGGGGAACCCGCCGGCGAGCGGGATGTCGATGACGCGCCCTGCCTCGTCGGTCAACTCGCGTGGATCGAGTACGGGGTTGGCGTCGGCGATCTGCCACCACTGGCCGGGGTCGCCGAAGTAGCGCTGGGCGAGGAGATCGGGGCGCTCGCCGGCACCGACGGTGTGCGGCTGGGTGTCGTCGCCGTCGGGGGTCCGGTCGAGCGGGGGCAGCAACCGGCGCTTGGTGTACCGGACTTCGGTGCCGTCGGCTCGGCGGTGAATCCCGATCTCGGCGTCGTGGTAGCGGCTGGTGCGCGGGTAGGGGTGGGCGCCCGGGATGGCGTCCAGGGCGTTCTCGTAAGGCTCGATGTCGGCCATGGTGTGCTGCTCAGCCCCTTCCGATCACGGCGTTGGTTCCGGTGCCCATGCCTCCGCGGAGCCCGAGCGAGCCGAGGCTGCCGCCGCGCGCGGCTGCGGCGAGGCGCTCCTTCTGGGCGAGGTGGGCCATGTAGAGGTCGGCGCCACGGTGGCCGGCGGGGAGGTCGCTGACGGTGAGGATCTTCATGCCGATGCTGAGGGAGGCGCGGATGGGATTGAGGTTCACGTCGAAGGCGGACTCGTTGACGGAGAGCTCGGTGAGCCGGACGGGCATGACGCGCTTGCTGCCCCAGGTGAAGAGGGTGAGCGGCATCTCGATCGGGCTGATCTCGATGGCGCCCTTCTGCGACAACTTGCTCGCGGCTCGGAGCTGGGCGACGGTCGGCTGCACCAGCATCTCGAGGGTCGCGAGCTGCGGGTGGATGCCGTCGGGGGCGGCGATCTCGAACTGGTCGGTGGCGTCGATCTCGGCGGTGAACTTCCAGGTCTCCTGAGCGGGGCCCTTCAGGCGGAGGGCCTCGTTCCGGTCCCCACTGCCGGTGCCGCCGCCTCCGGCGTCGCCGCTGTCGCCGGCCGACTGGGGGGCGACGCTGCGTTCCAGGGTGTCCGGGTTGAACTGCAGGACGATGATCCGCTGGGGAGTGCCGGTGTCGGGGTTGGCTACGACTATTCCGGAGCGGATGGGTTTGGGGATGTCGGCGTAGCGGGTCACAGGCGGGCCTCCAACCGGGCAGCCAAATCTCCATAGTCATGATCGGGGAACAGCTCGGGAAACACTTCGAGCATGCGTTTCAAGCGCTCGACTGTGTCCCTGAAGACGATTCCGCGAAGCGTGATGTCAGCGAAGAGGTACTGCCACCCGAAGACACCTTTGGTGAGGAGCAGGGCTTCGAGGTACTGGCAGTACGTGAGATCGAGTTTCACCAGGTCGGAATCGATACCCGGGGCCGTGCTCAATCTCATGTCGTAATACCACATCTCCAGCGGATCCACGTGCTGCTGGATCCGAATGGCGGCGAAGTGGCCCGTTCCTGCATGTTGCGGAAAGTCAACCACCCGTAGCTGTTCATAGATTGCCAAGTCGCTCGCGCCGGCGGTCTCCAGAGTGAACTGCGGGGGCGGCAACAGAATGGAGTCGTACAGGTCACGCAGTCTGAACTCCCCACCGAGCTCAGGACTTCCGGTCTTGGCGCGCCAACGGCAGGACAGTTCCGTGAACCAGATGTTGCACTCTCGCAAGTAGCTCCCCAGGGCCACGTTGTCGAACTCGTCGAAGAACTCGATCGCTGTGGGGTTCTCGTCCAGCCTGTCCAGGACGGGCCCGTTCTTGGAGAATTCGACTTCGAGTTCATCGCATTCCAGGATCGCGTTCAGCGAGTCCACGTGACTCTGCTCGCTGTGTGAGAGGTCGCGCACGGCAACTCCATTTTGGCTTCGGCTTCTTCTGTCTCTAGAACGGTAGTGAGCTGCTGTTGTTGCGAAGCTCTCTGAGCCTTTCTTTGAACTTGGGGAAGTAGGAGGTCTTCCGGCCGGTCCTGGCCATCCGCGCGTTCTCGTAATCGAGGATGGCTTGGACGAGTTCACCCACCGTGGTGATCTCACGCAACTTGTCGCGCTGGAATTGCTCGATGGCCTCGTAGGCAAGCTGTGCGAACTCCGGGGTGGCGTCGAGCAGGTGCTTGAGCTGTCCCTTGGTGGCACTGTTGATCGTGACCTTTGCCGTGCTGCCCGGATTCGGCGGCTTCTCCGGAGTCACGTGTTGTTCATGGACACCGCCCTTGCTCTTGTCCATGGTGACCCACTTGCTGGTGTTCTTGTGCCGTTGCAGTTCGTGTCGTCCCCACCTGGCTTGCAGGTAACTGGGAAACCCTTCGTACGGCCCGGGATGGTAGTTGACCCGGATGCGATACCAGATGGCCTTCTTGTTGGGGGCCTGGTCGGCGACGCCCAGGTAGCCGTACGCGTGCTTCTCGATCTCGTCCTTGAACTTCGTGTTGACCGAGGGGCCCCTGGCCGGCACCAAGTTGGTGCCCGCGGCCGGGCCACCGAGTTGCTCGGACAGCAGGTGCATCCGGACCCACCAGTTCGAGGGATCGTTGTTGAGGCCGTACAGGTTGAGGTGGCGGAACCCTACGGGCTGGTTGCGTGGGGCGGCGTCCGCGGTCGAGCCGTGGGAGTTTGCGTACTGCTTGGTTATGTACTGGGCTTCGAAGTCATGGGCCACTTCGTTGTTGTTGGAGAAATTGGGCACCTTGGTGGCAGGCAGCTCCGGGTCGCTGAGTACGTACAGGTAGTCCTTCACGTCACCCTGGAGATTGTTCTTCCCGCGCAGGACCGGTCGCGTGGGGTTGAGTGTCGCAATAACGGTGAAGTCCGGATCCCCGACTCGAATCAGGCTGGTCAGCTTGAAATGGGCCCTGAGCGCGTTGAGTATCCCGCGATGGTTCTGCTTCGAGAGACCGTCGTCGAGTCGGTCGCTCAGAATCCGCCGGATGCGGGCGACGATGAGGTCGAGACGCCGTTCCTTGGCGTTGTCCGAGTTCTCGTCCTTCTTCTGCCTGTCCTTGTCCGGCCGTGACTTGGGCCTGCCTGGACCGCTCTTGTCGGGCCTGGGCTTGGTCTTGCCGGGGCCCGGGCGATCCGGCTTCCCCTTGGGTTTGCCCGGGCCGTCCTTGTCCGGCTTCTGCTTCGGTTTGGCGGGCGCGTCCTTGTCATCCTTCGGCCCGGGCTTCTTGCCGTCCGGTGTCGTGTCGGACTTGGGCCTGCCCGGTGCGTCCTTGTCGTCCTTGGGCTTTCCGGGGGTGTCCTTGCCGTCACCCGTGGGCCGCTTGGGGTCCTGGTCCTTGGGGTCCTGGTCCTTGGGCTTGTCGGGGCTCTTGCCGTCGCCGTCCTTCGGCCTGGTGGTCGCGGGTGCCTCGTTGTCGTCCCTGGGCTTGTCCGGGGACTTGGCGTCAGCGCCCTTCGGCTTCGCGTCCGGCTTGGGCTCCGGCTTCGGTTGCGGTTTGGGCTTCGGGGAGGCGGTCGGACGGGTGTCGGGCTTGTCGCCCTGGCTGTCCTTCTTCGGCCGGCCCGGCGTGTCCGTGCCCGTGGGCCTGCCCGGGGCGTCTTTGTCGGTCTTGGGCTTGGCGGGACCCGGAGTCGTGTCCTTGTCCGGAGTCCTCGTTGCCGGTTTGGTCGGGCCCGCCTTCGGGTCGGACTTTGCGTTCGACTTCGTGCCCGTGCTCTTGCCCGGCTTCGGGGTGCCGGCGGTGGGCAGGCCGGGCGCCGGCGCGCCCTTCTCTCCTTCGGGGTCGGCGTTCCTGCCGCCCTTGTCGTCGGCGCCGCCTGCGGCGGGCCTCTTGCCGTCACCCTTGCCGCCCTGCCCCAGCCGCGCGGCGATGTTCTTGAAGCGCCTGCCCACCTTCGCGACGTACTTGCCGATGCCGCTCAGCAGCGCCTCGTACGCAAGCTCCAGCAACGCCACGATGCCCGCCGCCACCGCCTTCGCGAACAAGATGCCCGCGCCGCCGCTGCGGACTGCCTTCAGCCAGTCGAGGACCGCGCCCATCGCGCGCAGGATCTCGCCGAGGGCGCCGATGGCCACGCGAATGGCGTCGATGACGGCCATCACCCAGCCGGCGCCCGGGATCAGCTTGGCGATGACCTTGGTGATGACGATCTCGCCGATGATGAAGGGGAGTTGGGGGACGATGGCGTCCCAGGTCTCCTTGACGATCTGTTCGAGGGTGATGCCGCCCTTGATCAGCTTGTCCAGGATGGCCTTCGGGACACCGATGATCTCCTCGATCTTGGACTGGAACCATTCCTTGACGGCCGCCTTGACCTCTCGGAACAGATGGTTCTTCGCGCCGTCCACGGCGGAGTTCTTGGCGCCGCTCAGCCAGCCGCCCGGGTCGGAGAGGAAGTCGACCGCGACGAGCATGAAGTCGCCGAGGGCGCTCAGCAGTCCGGCGGCGAAGTCCAGGACCGCCTTCACCGCGGCCACGACGGCCTTGACGACGTCCAGGAGGGCCTTCTTCAGGATCTCCAGAATGCTGCTGAGCAGCTTGCCGATGGCGTCCAGCAGGTCGCTGATGGCCTGCTTCAGCGCGGCGGCGAGCCTGTTGACGAGAGCGATCGCCGCATTGATCAGGGACGTGATCAGGTTCCGGATGCGCTTGGCCAGGTCGATGATCGCCCGCACCATCGCCTTCGCGAACTCGATCAGATCCGTGATCAGGCTCTTGATGGCGTCGACAATGGCCTTGCGGGCGGCGTTGATCCAGCCCTCGACGTTCTTCTTGAAGTCCCGGATGAAGTTGATGACTGCATTGCGCGCGTCACGGATGACCTTGACGATCGCGTTCTTGATGTCGATGACCTTCTGTTTGATCCACTCGAAGGCCTTCGAGAGCCAGTTGCCCGACTCCTGGGCAGCATCGTTCTTCTTCTTGTCCGCGTCCCTCTCCGCGTTGTCGGCCTGTTCCTTGATCTTCCTGTCGCTGCCCTCCTTCTCCGTCTCGACCCTGTCGTCTGTCTTCTTCTCCTCGGTCTTGACGTCCTGGCGGACCTTCTCCTGCCGGTCGGACTTCTTGTCGCCGAGGTTCTTGAGCTCCTTGTCCTGCTCCGTACGCCAGTCCTCGCGCTGGGCGGTGACCTCGGCCATCGCCTTCTCGCGCTCGCCCGCCTGCGTCTCGGTGTTGGCCGCGATCTCGGCGTCGACCTGCTGCTTGTGCTTCGCCTGCGAGTCACGGAAGTCACGGTCCTTGGCCTGACGGCCCTCGGACATGCCCTTCTGGCCCTCGCTGAACGCGGCCTGGAACTGCGGGCCGCGCTCGTGCTCCGCCACCTCGGAAGCCGCCTCCGGAGGTACGGCACCGGTCGCGCCTCCGCCCTCGACGCCGGCTCCCTGGCCGCCACCGCCCTGCCCGGGGACCTTCGCCGTCAGCTGCTCCTTGGGGGCATTGGGGTAGACCTGGTCCTCGCCCATCCCACGACCGGCGTCGTCCTGGGCCGTCCCGATGGTCTCCTGGCCCTTGGCATCGACATTGCCGCCCTGTTCAGTGGACGCCTGCTCGGCACCACCCTGCATTTCGACGCCCGGCGCATTGCCCGCCTGCGCCTGCTTGAGCGCCTCGTCCTTCGTCGGCAGGCCGGCGAACTTGGCAGCCAGCTCCTGTGGGTCCACCAGGGGTTCGTCGGCACCGAAGAGGCTGCCGACGGCATTCACGATCTTGCCGCCGATGAAGCCCAGGGCCATCTTGAAGGTGTCCCAGCCGCCCGGCTCCTCGGCCTTCTCCGCCTCGATCTGGCCGTCGGGCTCCTTCGCGCCGGTGACCTCGGCGTTCTCCTGGTCCGGCTCCTTGGCCTGCTCGGCCGGAGCCTGCGAGTACTCGGCCGGAGCATCCGTCTTCGGCTTGCCCTCGAGGGTCTGCGGCGCGCCCGCCGGACGCTGCATGGAGGGCGGTGCGGAGGCCAGCGTCTTGTGCTCGTCGCCGACCGTACGGTCCACCGCGCCGCCCACGCCGCCCATCGCCTGAAGTGCCTTGTGCGGCTTGAGCTTCGAGGCGGTGGCCAGGCCTGCCTCCGGGGCGACGCCCGAGAGGTTCGGTGCCGGGGCGGAGTCCTTCTTGCCCTTCCCGCGGGCCGGTGCGGACGCTCCTCCACCGCCGCCACCGCCACCGCCCGTGGGGCGGCTGGACGATGCCGACGCCTTGGGCGACGGCGCGGTCTCCGGTGCGCCCCTCTCCTCGCGAGCGGCCTTGGGAGCGGGGGCGGGTGCGGACTTGGGCGCCGCCGAAGTCTGCGTACGAGCCGCCGAGGTCTCCGTACGAGCGCTGGGCTGGGGCCCGCTCTCCTGCACCGCGCCGCCCGTCGCAGGCGTGTCCGACGAGCCCCCGGCACCCGTCCCCGCGGCTCCGGACGTCTCAGCGGAAGCGGAATCAGAGCCCCCGGACGCACCGGGAGTACCGGGAGCACCCGGACCTCCCGAAGCACCCTGCGCGCCCGCACCTGCGGCCGCCTCCTGCGCGGCCCCCGCGCCCTGCGCCCCCGAAGCCTCCGAACCGGCCCCGCCCGCCGACTCCTTCGCTCCGGCCGCGGCGTCGGTCTGCGCGGCCCGGCCACCCGTCGCCTGCGGGGACTCCTTCTCCGGCGCGGCCGACGCCTTGTCGCCACCGGCGGCAGTGCCCTTCTCCTCCTTGGCGGCCGGCTCCTTGGCCGCGCTGCCGCCCTCGGACTTCCCGTCCGACTTGCCAGGGGCCTCCTGCACGGTCCTCTGGGCCGCGACCGCACCCAGCTTCGGGTCGTCACCGGCCTTCGGGTCCCGGGATGCCGCGCTCGACGGGGGCGGCGCCGCAGCGCGTTCCAGTTCGAGACCGCCGAAGCCGCCGTCGCCGTCCGGCCCGCCCTCGGTCTCCGGTGCCGCCGACTCCGCCTCGGCGGTGCCGAGGTCCTGCTCCTCGGGCTCGGCTTCCGCCGCCGCGTCCTCCGCGTCCTCGGCATCCCGCTGTGCCTGCACTTCGTCGGCCCTGGTCGGCGGCGGGGCCGGGAAGGACGGGAGAGCGGGGGTGGCGTCCGGGTCCAGCGCGTCCGCGGTCGGAACCCCGGACACGTCGAGATCCTGCTGTGGCAGGAAGTCCTCGGGCCGGAGCTTGATGTCCCAGGCGCTCGGCTCCTCGCCGCCGGCTTCCACCTCCGACTCGCTGCCGGAGCCGAACGGGTCGTCCTCGGTCTCCTCCTCGAGACCCTCGACGTCCTGGTTGCGCTTGCCCTCGAGCGTGCTGAACTTGCCGACCAGCTGGGTGTCCTTGCCGGAAGTGGTCGGCGAGCCCTTGGGCTTCTCCTGCCCCTGCTTGTCCTGCTGCTTCAGCTGCCGGCCCGCCACCATCGCCTCGGCCGCGCCCGGGCGGTTCTTCGCCGCGGACTCCTCCTTGGTCGCGGTGGGCGTCTCCTCCTGCTCGGTGGCCTCCTTGCCCGCCTTCTCCTTCTTGCCGGCCGCACCGTCCTGGGACTTCTTCGCCCCGCCCTGCTGTCCGCCCTCCGACTTCCCCCGGACGACGAGGAGGCGGCGGACGACGCCGACGACGAGGACTGCTCCTTCTGCGATGCCGGGGCGCCCGAGCCCGAGCCCTGGCCCTGGGACTGCGCGGCCCCGGCGGCAGAGGGCTGGGCGGCCCCGGAGGAACCGGTGACTCCCTCCCCGGAGGCGCCCGACCCCCGCGGCGCGCCTCCGCCCTGCGGAGTGGTCCCGCGCTCCGGCGTACCGCCGTTCTGCGGGGTGCTGCCGGCCGCGCCTTCCTCGGTGTCCCGCTCCTTCTCCGGGCCGGGCGCCAGGCCCGGCCGCTCCTCCTCCGCGCGCCCTTCCTCCACCGCCCGCAGCGCGTTCTCGCGCTCGGTGCGCACATCCTCGGCCGTGTCCGGCTCGATCTCGGGTGCGTCGTGCGCATTGCGTTCCAGACCCGGCGCGTGGTCCTCGTAGGCGTCGACCTCGTCGACGAGGTCGAGCACCCGGTCGTGCTCCGGGGCGAGCAGCCGGTTCTCCAGGCGGACGAGGACACCGTCGAGCAACTCCTCCGGGAGCCGGGCGAGTTGCTTGCGGGTGCGCTGGGACAGGTCCTCGGGGTCGCCGCGCAGGGAACGTACGACGGAGTTGGCGATCCGGTCGACGAGGGTCGCCGGGTCCATGGCCTCGGCGCGGTTGCGGTCGGCGTCGACGGTGGCGTACCGCAGCCAGCCGGGGGTGGCCTGCCCCTCCTCGACGTCCGGCGCGGACTCCTCCGTGCGCGCCGCCTCGGGACGTACGAGGTCCCGGGCCGCCGACTCCGCCTCCCGCTCGATCGCCTGCTGCGGCAGGCTCACCGCGCCCAGCTCACGCCCGGCGCGCAGAGTGCCGAGGCCGTGCGGGTTCTGCACGGTGTGCAGAAGCTCGTGGGCGAGCAGGCGGCGGCCCTCGTCGGTGCCCGGCTTGAAGGCGCCCTCGCGGAAGAAGATGTCCTGGCCGACGGCGACCGCGTCGGCGCCGAGCAGCTCGGTCAGCTGCCCGGCGTCGCGGTCGGTGTGCAGGCGTACGCGGCTGAGGTCGTGCCCGAGCTGCTCCTCCAGCTCCCGTCGTACGCCGGGGTCGAGGGGCTGACCGGCGCCGCTGACGATGTCCTTGGGCTCCGGCGTACGGGACTTGGCGGCGCGTTCCTTGCGCTTGCGGCGGCGCTGCTCGGCCGACTGCTCCGAACGGGCGTCCTGCGCCTGGGAGTTGCTCACCGCGTCACCTCCCCGTGGCCGCTGAGCCCCTCGTGCACGACTCGGGCCAGTTCCTGGCCGAGGCGGCGGGCGGACAGGCCGGCGGGCAGCGGCGGGAGGCCCTTGAGCGCGTCGAGGGTCAGGGCGCCGTCGGCGGCCAGCGGGACGCCGTGCACGCGGACCAGGCGGGTCAGCTCCTGTTCGAAGGCGGCGGAGACCCGCTCGGGGTCCACGCGGAAACCCTCAAGGGCGAGTTCACCGATCTCCACCCGGATCTCGCGGGGCTCCTCGGCCCCCCGGCTCACGGCCGTCCGGGTCGGTTCCCTGTTCACACCCATCCGCGGACCTCCGTCGGCGTCAAGGAGCGCTCCAGCTTCAGGTACTCCGTACGCGCCGCCGCCAGCATGTGCCGCATCTGCAGCCGGTCGCCCTCCTCGGCGGCGAGGAAGGCCCCGGACAGGGCGATGTTGCGGATCGAGCCGCCCGCGACGGTGAGCTGGGCGAGGAGGTCCGGGTCGATGTCCTTCAGCGGGGCCCGCGAGGGCAGCACCCGGCGCCAGATCTCGGCGCGCTCGTGCTCGGCGGGGAAGGGGAAGTCGACGACGAAGCGGATGCGGCGCATGAAGGCGGTGTCGAGGGCCTTCTTCATGTTGGTGGTGAGGATGGCGAGGCCGCGGTAGGCCTCCATCCGCATCAGCAGGTAGCTGACCTCCAGGTTGGCGTACCGGTCGTGGCTGTCCTTGACCTCGCTGCGCTTGCCGAACAGCGCGTCGGCCTCGTCGAAGAGCAGGAGCGCGCCGCCTCGTTCGGCCGCGTCGAAGACCCTGCGGAGGTTCTTCTCCGTCTCGCCGATGTACTTGCTCACCACCTGGGAGAGGTCGATGACGAACAGGTCGAGGCCGAGCTCCTTCGCCATCACCTCGGCGGCCAGCGTCTTGCCGGTGCCGGAGCCGCCGGCGAACATCGCGGTGACGCCGAGGCCGCGGCGCAGGGTGCCGGCGAAGCCCCACTCCTGGTGGACGGTGGCCCGCTGCCGCACGTGCGCGACGATCTCGCGCAGCACGCTCAACTGCCGCTCGTGCAGCACCAGATCGTCCCAGCCCGCCTCCGGCTCGATCCGGCGGCCCAGCTCGTCCATGCCGACACGGGCCTCCTCAAGACCGGCTCGCCAGGCGAGCTGGGCGGCGTCCAGCTCGTCCTCGTACGGCAGCCGGCGGCGTACGGTTGCGGCGGCGGACCGTACGACATGCGGGGGCAGCTGGAACTGCGCGACCAGGGAGCGCAGTTCACCGTCATCCAGGTCGGCGACGGGGTGGAAGGCCTGCGCCCACAGCTCGACCTGCTCCTCGTCGTCGAGGCGCGGCACTGCCACCCTCGCGCCGTGCGGGCGGTCCGTGCGCAGCGGGTCCTCGCTGGACACGACGACGGGTACGGCGGCCCCGGCCAGGAATGCCTCGGTCGCCGCCCGCTGGTCGCGGTCCAGCTCGCCGACCTCGACGAGCAGCGCGGCGGGCAGCAGGATCGCCTCGCGCTGCCACAGCCGGGCGAGCCGGTCGCGTTCGGCGGGGTCGGTGGGGATGTCCTCGGCGCCCATGGCGTACAGCGCCAGCCCGGACCGCGCGGCCGCCCCGGCGGCGATGTCGGCGCGGCTGCGCAGGTCGCCGCCGGTCACCTCGACGAGCAGCGGCGCGTCCGGGCTCGCCCCCGTCGTCCAGCCCTCGGCGGCACGGCTCGCGGCCAGGTCGTACGACGGCGGCAGCTGCTCCGGCACCGGGGCGCGGCGCAGGCGGCCGTGCAGACGGGCGTCCAGGTAGGGCGAGCCCAGCAGGAAGTGCAGGATCCGCTCGTCCAGGCGCAGCCGGGAGGTCGTCAGCCGGGACTCGTCGTCGAGCTCGACGATCCGCCAGCGCCGTAGCGGCGCAACGGGGGTGAGCGCGCTCCAGTGCGGTTCGGCGAGGGCGGCCAGGGCAAGCGAGAAGGTCGGGTACGCCCGCTGCGGATCACCGCTGGCCGCGGCGCAGCGGGCTGCGGTGGTGGGGTCGAGTTCGTCGGCGGCGGTGAGGAGGATCAGGTCGCGTTCGAAGGGCGTGAGCCCGAAGCAGGCGACGAGGGCGTCGAGGGGGGCGGTGCCCGGGGTGGCCAGGGGAGCCGGACTCGTGGAGCCGGTGGCGTTCGGGGTGCCGGGCTCGGTGTCGGGCTGGGGCGCGGTGGCCTGCCCGGCGCCTGCCGCGTGGGCATCGATGCGGGACAGGACACGGCGGATCTCCGCGGTCAGCGTCGCGCCGACGCCGTGTCCGTCCGCCGTCGTCGCCGAAGTGCCCGGTGTGCCCGGCTCGTTCGTCCCCATGTCCTCACCTGCCCCCGTCGTTCCCATGCCGTCTCAGTTCTCGGTGCCTTCGGTCCCGCTGTCCGTCCCCGTACCGCGTGCGGTCCCGCCCTGCCGTGCCGACTTGCTCGGCTGTGCCGCCTTGCGGCCTCGTGCCGGAGCCTTGGCGGGCACCTTGGCCGGCGATTTCGCGGCCGTCTTGGCGGCCGCCTTCACCGGCGCCTTGGCAGGGGCCTTCGCCGGTGTCCTGGCGGCAGGCTTCTCAGGTGTCTCGGCCTTCTCGACGCCGTTCACGGCCTCGACATCGCCGCCGGACCTGTCGGTTGAGGCACCGTCACCGATCACCGGCGGCACCGGAGCCCCCGGCGCCCCGAACGGCAGCACCCGTACCTCGGGCCGCTCCACGGGCTTCGCCGGTACCGGTGTCTCGCGCCCGTCGATGAAGATCAGGGACGCCTGGTAGACCACCGACAGCGAGTACGGCGTCTGGTAGAGCATCCCCCACAGCTTCGACGTCTCGTCGATGTCCATCACCGTCGGCGAGAACCGCACGCGCTGCGCCGCCTCAGCGAGGTCGCTGCCCGACAGGTACGGCCGTTCGCCGGCCTGCTCGATGACGTCCTTCGGCAGGATCGGGATCTCGTGCAGGGTGCGCACCACGGCGCCGATCAGCCGCTGCCCGACCAGTTCGGTCTCGTCGCCGTACGCGCTGATCAGATAGTGCAGGTCGAGCGCGGCGGCCGGCCGCTTGATCAGTGTGCCGTCGGACGTCCGGGTCGGCAGGTCGTTGCCCCGCATCGACGTGTTGGGTGTGACCTGGTACAGGAACACGTTGATGGTGGGCTGGTCCGGCGGTTCCGCCGGCGGCTTGCGCGGTTCGACCTTGACGGCCTCGTCGAACTCCGGGCCCAGGTTGGACTCGAGCAGCAGGGCGAGGGCCTGGGTGACATGGGCGATGGCGAGTGCGTTGCTCATGAAGTCAGTTCCTCGGTTCCTCGGTCCGTCATGTCACTCCCGCCCTCGCGCCAGGTACTCCGCCAGGCTCAAGGTCGCCCCCGTACGGCCCCTTTCGGGCGTCCGCTGCCGGCCGCCGCCGGACGGCGCCGGTCCGGCCGTCACCTCCAGCCGCCCGATCTGCACCTGAACCACCTGCTCGGGCGCCTTCCCGGGCCGCCGGGCCGCGGCCTGCCGTACGGCGTCCCGGGCCGCCGCCGTGTCCGCGGCGCTCGGCCGTGGTGGGGTGGACACGGCGGCGTGGGGTGTGGCGTCCGTGCCCGGGGGGATGGGCACGGACACCACGTTCTGGGAGGAGCCGTGTTCCGCACGGCCCCTGCCCGCCGCCCGGTGTGCGGCGTCGGGCGTCGGGCGCGGGCCCGTGGCGACCGGCGCAACGGGGCGCAGCAGCGGCGCCTCGGGCAGCGCCCTCGGGGTGGGCTGCGGTGCCGGGTCCGCCGGGGCGTGTTCGGTGCGTACGACCGTCCGCTCGCGTTCGGTGGGCAGCCGGGCGGCGGGCGTCGCCGGACGCGGCGCCGTCTCCTGCCGTCCGTCCGACGGCGTGCTGGACGGCCACAGCAGGTCGCTCCCGTCGTCCGGTTCGGGTGCGGTGGCCCGTACAGCCTCCACCCGTTCGAACGGGCCGGGCAGCCGGGGACGTACCCGCACCACACCCGGGCGCGGCCCGGCGGCGGCCGGGGCGTGCCGGGCGATCAGCCGGTCGAGGAAGTCGGGAACCGGCGCCCCTTCGGCGTCAGACATCCGCACACAGCTCCAGGTAGTAACGGCGCCGCAGCGGGCTGAGCGCCAGGATCTCCGGCTCGCTCCAGCCGTAGGAGGTGGCGAGCAGATGGACGTCGAGCAGCAGGTCCCGTGCCCAGGCGTCCAGTTCGGTCCAGAGGTAGGAGGCGATGTCGAGCTCGGCCCGGGTGGTCGCACCGCAGTCGGGGCAGCCGACGTTGAGCGTCACGTCGGCTGCCGGGTCGGCGGCCTCGACGGCCTCCGCGATCCGGCGCTGGACCGGGACGGGCAGGTCGCCGGCGTCCACGGCCGCGCCGTCGCGCACCGCCGAGACGAGGCACCGGGCGAGCAGGGCCGCACGCGGGTCCGCCGCCCGGGCCGCCGCCGTCAGGTCGGCGACCCCGGGCAGCCGGAACTCGACGTCCCAGCCGTCCTGCTGGACCCGCACGACGGCGCCGGCGGACGGGTCGCCCCCGTCCACCGGACCGCGCCGCCCGGCCGCTGAACCACCCCTCCCGCCCAGCGACCGGGCGAACTGCCCGGCGTCCAGGTCGAACTCCATGTCCTCCCCGCACGCCGCACACGCCAGCCGCACCTGCATCCGCTCGCCGAACAGGGCCCGGCGCAGCGCGAACAGGTCGGCCTCGCGCTCCCCCACCGGCAGCACCGGCAGGCTCGCGGCGTCGACGTCCGGGCGCGCCGTGCGGTGCAGCAGCAGGGCACGCCCCGTCGGTGCCTCGGCGAGGCACGCCTCCCAGGTGGCCAGCAGCTCGGCCGCCCCCGTGATCGCCATCTCGTCCCCCCTCAACTACCCCTTGCTCAAGCTGGGTTGAGGAAAGAGGGCTCCTCCGGCTCGGGCACCTCGTAGTCCCGCTCCCAGCCCTCGCACTCGAGCTTCAGCGACTGGATGGCCACCGCGTTGGCGTTGGCGTCCAGCTCGCCGAGGACCTGGTACTCGCTGGGCCAGGTCCGGTAGAGCTTGTGCGAGACGGCGACCTGCCCGGCCTCGTTGAGGACCTGGATCACTATGTCCTTGCGGAAGTCGGCGAGGGACACCTCGGAGCCGAGGCCCGCGCCGACCTGCCAGACCTTGTTGGCCCAGCGGTCGAACTCGGGGTCGTGGGTGACGCCGCGCTCCAGGGTGATGCCCTCGAACTCGGAGCGGCCGGGCGACTTGCGGGGCGACGACGGATCGCCGCCGTGCCGGTGCTTGACGACCTCCGTCGTCCGCTTCAGCGGACTGATCTTGCTGATGCCGGCGACCGTACGACCGTCCCACAGGACCAGGAACTTGAAGTTCTTGTACGGGTCGAAGCGATGCGCGTTGACCGTGAACTCAGCCATCGGATTCCTTCAGTTCTCCACGATTCCCCGCGCCTAGAGCGCGAACTGCCCGGACGTCTGCTGGATCTTGACGATCACGAACTCCGCCGGCCGCACCGGTGCGATGCCGACGAGGACGTTGACGATGCCGTTCTCGATGTCCTCGGCGGTCGTCGTGTCGCTGTCGCACTTGACGAAGTACGCCTCGCGCGGGGTGCCGCCCTTGAAGGCGCCCTGGCGGAAGAGGGTGTGCAGGTACGAGGAGGCGGCGAGCCGGATCTGCTGCCACAGGTTCTCGTCGTTGGGCTCGAAGACCACCCACTGCAGACCGCGCTGGAGGCTCTCCTCCACGTGCAGTGCGAGGCGCCGCACCGGCACGTACTTCCACTCGCTGTCGAGCGCGTCCGAGCCCTCCAGCGTGCGCGCGCCCCAGACGACCGGGCCCGTCACCGGGAAGGTGCGCAGGCAGTTGACGCCGAGCGGGTTGAGCAGGCCGGTCTCGCGATCGGTCAGGTTCACGGTGAGCGAGTGCACGCCCGCGAGCCGCGCCTCGGTGCCGGCCGGGGCCTTCCACACGCCGCGCTCGGAGTCGGTGCGGGCGATGACGCCCGCGACCGCGCCCGACGGCGGGAAGGAGCGCAGCCGCCCGGTGAGCGGGTCGGTGAGCTGGAGGTGCGGGAAGTACAGGCCGGCGTGGTTGCCGCGCACGGCGTCGAAGGCGGCGAGCCCGGCGCGGGCGGTGTCGACGCTGACCCAGGTGCTCGGCGCGTCGACCAGCAGGAAGATCCGCCGCTCCTGGCACAGCCGCTGGGCGGCCGAGATCACCGTGAGCGCGTCATCGGTCTTCTCGTACGCCGCGAGCTCCGGCAGCGCCAGCAGGTTGACGTCGGCGACGCCGCGCAGCGCCTGGATGCCGGTCTTGTCGCCCTCGGAGCCGATGAGGTCGCGCGGACCGGGCGCCGCGCCGTCCTCGCCGCCCTCCAGCGGGAACACCGGCGGGTTGACGGAGGCCTCCAGGCCGAGGTCGTTGGCGCACTCGCCGAGGAAGCGGACGACGTCCTCGGGGTCGGTGGAGCCGGCGACGACCTGGATGCGGCGGCCGAAGGCGGTGACCTCGGCGCCCGCGAAGGCGTGCTTGCCGGGCGCGTCGGGCAGGGCGCGCAGCTTGCGCTCAAGGAGCAGCGCCAACTCGGCCACGGAGCACGGGGCTTCGCCGTCGCAGTCGGGGTCGTAGAGCTTGAACTCGCGCTCCACCTCGCCGATCTTGACGGTCAGGTCGACTTCCAGGTTGGGCAGTTCGTCACCGAAGGGCTTGGAGACGGTGCCGGACGGGTCGGGGCGGCCCTCGCCGACGACCTCGACGCGGATCAGCTTGGAGCCCGCGTTGATCACGGTCTGCGCGTAGCGGCCGTGCGAGGGGTCCATGGACAGGCCGGTGAAGCTCTCGCGGGCGTCGCCCTTGGCGTCGTAGACGCGCAGGTTGAAGGTTTCGTCAGGGCACGGGGTGTCGTGGTCCACGGCGACCCGCAGGCCGTTGCCCCAGACGCCGGGCTCCTTGGCGTGCACTTCGAGGACCGGGCCCTCGCTGTGGCCCTCGGTGGACTTGAGGGTGACGCAGGCGGCCTTGCCGCTGCCGGCCTTGGCGACGCGGACGATCACCGCGACGGTGCCGCCGTTGCCGAAGAACTGGTGGACCGCGTAGCCGACGGCGCTCTGCGCGCTCAGGCCGCCGAAGCGGCGCTCGAACTCCGTGAAGCTGGTGACGCGTACCGGCTCGTTGAGCGGACCCCGCCGGGTGTGGCCCACGAAGGCCGTCACGGACGTGGTCAGGGTCGAGATCGTGCGGGTGCTGCTGGGAAGTTCTTCCACGTAGACGCCGGGATACGTCGGCTTGGCGGCGCTCAGCGCGCTCATCGGCATTCCCCCTCCTACTCCCTGTCTCGGGCACCGGACAAAGGCACCAAGAGATGGCAGAGGGAGGCATTCCCGACTCGGGGCACGAAAACGCCACCCACACGGGCGACGCCACTCACGTGCACCGCAACAGTTTCCCCCGTCATCACCGTGGGCGATCGGCCGCACGGCTCAAGCAGCGCGCTTGTGACTCCTGATGCTCAAGTGCTCAACCCACCTTGCTGTGTTCGAAGTTGACCGAGCAAGGCGCCTTCAGGCCACCCGGGGAGGGGATTTGGTGAAGGCCCTCTCGCGACATCCACACATCCCACCGGCGCGCCCCGGCCGGCTGGTTCACAGATTCTGCACGGGGGGTGCCGTCCTCCGGCCCCGTGCGGCCCTCAAATCCCGCCGGAGATCCATGATCCACGCCGTTCGGCTGGTCGCACGTCCGTACGGCCTCCCCGAGTCGTACACAACGTGCCATGGCTGGTTTTCCATGGGTGACGCGAACGCACCCGTACGCGCGGCCGATACCAGAACTCCCCCTGCGCGTAGGGGCTTTACGCTCGGCCGGACCTGGTTGGCGCGCCGAGGCCACGGCTAGCGTGTCGGCAAGGGCCGCCAGGGGGACGGGGTGAGGCGCCGAGATGCCTGCCGGACAGGGAAGTTGGGAACTGGTCACGGCGAATTCGCAGATCCTCGCCGTGCATGCCGCATTGCTGCCATCGGGCAAAGTGCTCTACTTCAGCGGGTCCGAGCACGACGAGGCTCCACCGGACCCGGCGAGCGTCATCAACGCGACCAGGCTGTGGGATCCGGTGACCAACGAGGTGCGCCTGACCGGCGGGCCCCTGACGGACGACCTCTTCTGCGCCGGTCACTGCCTGCTGCCCAACGGCAACGTGCTCGTCGTGGGCGGAACCGAGCACTACGAGGACAAGGCCGACCCGGAGCATGCGAAGGTCGACCACTTCACCGGGACCGATACGGCCCTCGTCTTCGACTGGCGCAGCGAGCTCTGGCGCTCGGTCGACTCCATGGCAGGAGGCCGCTGGTACCCGACGTGCCTCACCCTCGCGGACGGCCGTGCCCTCGTCCTCGGCGGCCACGGCGACGACCGGGGGCCGCACGAGAACACGCGCATCGAGATCTTCGACCCGGCGGACCGCACCTGGTCGGCCCCCGTGCTCACTGATCCGCCTCTGGAGGAGACGGGCGGCGTCACCCACTACTTCGGGAAGGAGATCCGCCCCATGGTGTACTACCCACGGCTGCACCAGCTGCCCGACGGGCGGATCTTCTCGTCCACGGCCCTGCGCGTCGGCGGTCGCCGCCGGACCAGGAACATCGACCCGGCGCGCCTGACGACCGCCGACCTCGGCCCGCCGCCTCCGGCAGGACAGTCCCCGGGGGAGGCCGGTGACCCGTTCTGGCCGTTCAACATCTACGCCCGGGCCGCGTTCCCCTCCGTACTGCTCCCTCTGATCCCGCCGCACTACGGTGCCCGGATCCTCATCTGCGGCCAGCGCCGGCCCCAGTTCTTCGAACCCCACAACGCCCATCTCGGCTGGCGCCCCACAGGGGAGCGACGGCCCGATCCGTACCGGGCGTACGCAAACGCCGTCCTGCTGCCCGACGCGTCGGTCCTCGTGGTCGGCGGAGCGACCTCGGAACGCCTTCCCGTCCTCGGCGGCGGCAGGGACGGGAACGCGGTGCACTGGGCGGAGCGCTACACCCCCGACTCCGACACCTGGGAGAAGCTGGCCGAGTCGCCGAACCGGATCGCGCGGGTCTATCACTCGGTGGCGCTGCTCCTGCCCGACGGCCGGGTCTGGATCGCGGGCTCCAACCACGACAGCGACCGCAACCAGGGCGGAGTCCGCAAGGACGACCCGTCGAAAGGAGATGCGCGGGAGCTGAGGATCGAGGTCTACTCGCCGCCGTACCTCTTCACTCGCGACGAGGCGGGGGCGATCGTGCCCGCCGAGCGCCCCGCTGTCGGCAGGCTGCTGATCGGGGCCGGACACGGCCAGGAGTTCCGGGTCCCGACGCCCGAGGCACGCGGGATCCGGCGGGTGCACCTGATCCGCTGCGGCTCGGCCACCCACGCCTTCAATCCCGACCAGCGGCTCGTCGCCCTGCACATCACGCGACGGGAGGACGACGCGATCACCGTCCTGATGCCGCCGAACGGCCGGGTGGCGCCGCCCGGTTACTACCTGCTGTTCCTCGTCGACCTGGCGGGCACCCCGTCCGTGGGCCGGTTCGTGCGGCTGCAGGACGAGTACCCCCTCGCCGAGATCTACGTCGGGCGCCCCGTGACCGCCCCCGACCTGCCCGACCTGCCGGTGGGCACCAAGGTCCTGGACGTGCCGCAACCCGTCTGGGACCTCGGGACCGTCGACATCGGCAGGACCAGGACGGCCCGGATCTTCTGCAAGAACGTCGGGACCGGAGGGCTGCGCATCTCCCCGCAGGGCTTCTCCGGGGACTTCCGCACCGAGGACGAGCCCGACTCGCCGCTGTGGGGCACGCGTGGCAGGAAGAAGAACCTGGACGTGACGCTCACCGGGTCACCCGCTCCCCGGGGCGATCTCGCGGTGCTGGAGGTGAAGTTCACCCCCACCGAAACGGGCCCCCACGCCGGGACGCTGCTGGTCCACACGAACGCCCCGGACCTGGGCGGCTTCCATGTGAAGCTGAGCGCGAACGTGCGCGGTTTCTCCGTGGCGCTCGTACCGGCGGTGGCCGGGCCGGACGTACCGTTCGGGGAGGTCGAGGCGGGAGCCACGGTGCCCCGGACCGTGATCGTGCGCAACGAGGGGTCGATCGACGCCGTCATCGACGAGCTGTTCATCGACGGCGACGGTGCCGCGAAAGGCTTCAGCGCGCCTGTGGTGCTGTCGGACCGCCGCGTGCCGGCAGGTGCGTCGCGCTCCTTCCCCGTGTGGTTCTCTCCGCGCACCGTCGGCCGGGTGGAGGCGGAGCTGGTCCTGGAGACGAGTGATACGTCCGCCCCGGCCAGGTTCACCGACCGCCGCACCCTCAGGGTCAGCGCGGTGGGGGTGGGCCCACGCCTCGAAGCGGCGCCCGCCCGGCTGGTCTTCGGCCCGCAGGAGATCCGGACGGCCAGTACGGCGCAGCAGATCACGGTCACCAACACCGGGTCCCGCCCGGCTGCCCGGATTCGCCTCGCGGTCAGCCGGGAGTGGCGTGTCCTCACGCCGCTGCCGGACACCGCCCTGCCACCCGGCGGGAGCCTCGCTCTGGACGTGGTCTTCACCCCCGGACACGCCGGCCCGCTGGCCGGCACGCTCACGCTCGACGGCGACACGCTGGACGGACCCGTCGCCGTCGCGCTGGAAGGCACCGGGGTGGCCGCCCCGATCGCGCTGCTGAATCCCGCCGCACTCGCCTTCGGTGACCAGCCGCTCACCACCCACGGGCTGCCCAGGGCGGTGACGGTGAGCAACGAAGGGGTGCTCGATCTGGAGATCGGCGCCGTCGATCTCGTGGGACCTGACGCGGGTGACTTTCAACTCGCCGAGGACCGCTGCCGACGGGAGACCATCCCGCCCGAGCGGTCGTGCACGGTCGCCGTCCTGTTCACCCCGAGCGCACTCGGACCCCGCAGGGCCGAACTGCGGATCACCGACAACGCTCCCGGCAGCCCCCGCACCGTCGCGCTCACCGGCACGGGTGTCCCCGCGCCCCTGTGCGGCGCCGACCCGACCGCGGTCGGCTTCCCGCCGCAGCGTGTGGGCAGTGCGGCCACACCGCACCATGTGACCCTGACCAACAACGGAACCGATCCGATCACCGTGACCTCGGTGACGGTCACGGGAGCCGCGGCGGGCGACTACGCGGTCCAACAGGGCTGCACCGGCGGCCCGTTGGCCCCCGGAGGCTCCTGTGCGGTCGAGGTGACCTTCCGGCCGACGGCGATCGGCGTACGGGACGCCGAGCTCGTCGCGCGGTGCGCGGCTCCCGTGCCCGGCCTCTCGGTGCCGCTGACCGGCACCGGTCTGGGCACGGTGGTGACGTTCGATCCGCCGGGGCTGACCTTCGATGCGCAGCCGGTCGGCTCGTTCAGCGCACGGCAGGACCTGCTGCTGACCAACACCGGGAACGCCGAGCTGACGATCCAGAGCCTCGCGGTCAGCGGCGACTTCCGCCACGACCACTCCTGCAGTGTGCTGCGGCCGAACGGTTACTGCCGGATCAGGGTGATCTTCCTCCCGACGGCGGAGGGCCCCCGCGCCGGCGAAGTACGCGTCACCGACGGCCTCGGCCGGACCCACACCGCTGCCCTGCTCGGAACCGGGGTGGCTCCTCATGTGGCACTGAGCACCGCCGCCCTCGACTTCGGCGACCAGGCGGTCGCCTCCGCCTCCGCTCCCCGGACGGTGCAGCTGACCAACACCGGCTCCGGAGCGCTGACCGTCCAACATGTCGACTTCGCCGACGGTGCGGCCGGCTTCGCCAAGACGGCGGACACGTGTACCGGTGCCGTCCTGCGGGGCGGCGACTCCCGCTCGGTCGACGTCACGTTCACCCCGCCCGCTCGAGGGGAACTCCTCGGCAGCCTCAGGATCAGCACCAACGCCCAGGACAGCCCCCACGTCATCCGCCTCCGCGGCAACGGAGTATGACCGGACCCGGTCTGCAGACGGCTGTTCGGTACCCGGCTGCACCTCGGGGAACCCGTCCCCGGCGCCCTCGAACTCATGGCCGTGCACAGGGATCGCCGCTACCGTGATCGACCGGCTTCCGCGCGGGAGAAGCAGTCGGGAGAAGGAGTGAGGGTGGGCGGCAACGGGTCGGGGGCCGTGTTGGTCACCGGTGGCAGCGGGTTCGTCGGCAGTCATCTGGTCAGGCGGCTTCTGGAGCGCGGCTACGAGGTCCACGCCACCGTGCGCAGCACGGCCGACACGGCGAAGGTACGGCCGCTGCGGGAGTTGCAGGACGCGCATCCGGGCCGACTCTCGCTGTTCGAGGCGGACTTGCTGACGGAGGGCGCCTTCGACGAGGCGATGAGCGGGTGCCGGGTGGTGTGCCATGTGGCGTCGCCGTTCCGCATGCCGGAGAAGATCAAGGACGGCCGCCGGGACATGGTCGACCCGGCCCTGCTCGGCACGCGCAATGTGCTGGCGGCCATCGAGCGGACGCCGACGGTCGACAGGCTCGTCCTCACCTCCACCGTGGGCGCGATCTTCGGCGACTACGCGGACGTCCTGGACATGGACGGCGCGGTGCTGTCGGAGCGGTACTTCAACACCACCAGCACGGTGGAGAACAACCCCTACCACTACGCCAAGACGGTCGCGGAGCGCGCGGCGTGGGACGCGGAGGCCGCCCAGGACCGCTGGCGGATGGTGTCGGTCAACCCCGGCCTGATCCTGGGCCCCTCTCTCACGCCCGCCTCGGAGTCCGGCAGCCTGTTCCTGCTGGAGGAGCTGTTCAAGGGCTACTTCTTCTACGGCGCACCGGACTTCAGCTTCACCACGGTGGACGTCCGCGAGGTCGCCGACGCGCACATCGCGGCGGCGGAGAACCCGGACGCGAAGGGCCGTTACATCCTCGCCGCCCGGACCATGACGTCCTTCCACGAGATGGCCCGCATCCTGCGGACCCGGTACCCCCGCGACCTCCGCCTCCCGCGCACCGCACTCCCCCACTGGCCCGTACGCGTCCTCGGCCCGGCCTTCGGGCTGACCCAGGACTACATCCGCAAGCACCTCGGCATCCGCTTCGAGGTGGACAACAGCCGGAGCGTGAGCGAACTGGGCATCACCTACCGCCCGATCGAGGAGACGATCCTCGATCATTACGCGGCGTGGCGGAGCCAGCGCGCCGCGAAGTGAATTCGGCCCTCGATCCGCTCCGAGCGTCGAAGGTCACAAAAACGTATCGGACATTTCACACGTCAATCTTCACGTGAGACACACAAGTTGGTTAAGTTACCCGTCAGGCCGCGCGACGACCTCCGGCGAACCCGCCGGGACGCGCGGCCTCCGCCGAGTCCGGTGCGCCCGCAGGGCCACTGGAGCCGGGGACCCAACCGAACTTGGGGTGAATCGGCCAACTGCCCTTCGGGGCAAGGACCGTAGGGCACACCTTCCGGACCGACCGCCCGAACCCGTCAGCTAACTCGGTAGGCGGAATACGGAAGGAGTACGTCGCCCATGACGCCGGAACGCACCGCGCGTCCGGGGGCTTTGAGCCTGCCCGGCATGCGCAATTCCGCACTCGCGTCGGCGGCCCTCACCTCTGTGGCCCTGCTCGCACAGACGGCCAACGCCGCCCCCTCCGTCGGGGACGAGACGCCGAGCCGCGAGGAGGTCAGCCGACGGGTCAGCTCCCTCTACGACCGGGCCGAGTCCGACACGGGGACCTTCAACGCCACCCGCGCGGCGGCGACGGGACCGCGGGGGCGCGCCGACCGGCCGACGGGCGCCGGACGCGGGTCCGCCTCGGCGGTCCGGCGGGACGAGAACAGGCGCAGCGACGCCGCCCTCGACAGCGTCGCCCGCCAGTGGTTCGACGTGGCCCGCTCGAAGCTGGGTCCGACCGTCCCGGCGAGGCTGCCGAGCGACAGGGTGCCGGACCGTCCCAGCGGGACACGGCCCGCGCGTCCTGCGGAGCGTGCGGTCGATGGCCTCATCGACCGGGGTCGCGAGACATCCGGCCGCGCCGCCCTGGAGCTCCCCGCCGCCCCGGTCGCCGAACTGACGTCCGCTCCGGCCACCGGCACAACTCCCGTGGCAGAGCTGACCGCCGGCCCCGTCGCCGCCCTGCCGGCCGCTCCGGAGGCCCCGCAGGAGACCACCTGGGCCACCCAGCACACGCAGGACACGCAGAGCACCCAGAGCATCCAGACCGCCCTCGCCCTGCCCGCCCCGACCACCGCGCCCGCGACCGAGTCGACGGCCGATCCGCAGCAGCGGTCCTCACTGCGGACGACCAAGGAGCAGAGCCGGCGCAAGCTCGACCGGGCCCGCCAGTTGCTGTCCGCGTACACCGCGAAGCAGGGCACCACGCTCGCGCCGATCGAGACCGCGCCGAGCGAGGCACCGGCCGCCGACACCTGGAGCGCCACGCCGACCGCGCTCGAGCCCACCGACACCTGGAGCTCCACACCGGCTCCGGTCCAGGCCGCGGCCGAGACGCAGTGGCAGGCGCTGCAGGAGCTGGGGGCGGCCGACCTGACGCCGGTCCCGGCCGACACGACGGCCTGGGCAGGCACCGCAGGCTGGTCTGCCGACACTCCCACGGTCGCCACCACAAGCCAAACCCTCGGCGCGGGTCAGACACTCCACCCCCGGGCCCTCGACACGAGTCCGGCCCTCGATATGAGCCGCGCTCTGGACACGAGTCCGGTCCTCGCCCCGAGCCATGCTCTGGACACGAGCCAGGCCCTCGCCACGAGCCAGGCCCCGGACACAAGCCCGGCCCTGGACACAAGCCCGGCTCCGGGCACGAGCGTCGCCACGTCCACCGCACCCCAGGACACCCGAGCCCTGCGGGCCCTGGAGTTCGCCCGCGCCCAGCTCGGCAAGCCCTGCGTCTGGGGTACCACGGGCCCGGACGCGTACGACGGGGCAGGCCTCACCCAGGCCGCCTGGAAGGCCGCCGGCATCACGCTCCCGCGCACCCCGCAGGAGCAGGCGACCGCCGGCCGCGGAATCGCCCTCACCTACGTCGAACCCGGCGACCTGGTCCTCTTCCACGTCGGCCACGTCGGCATCTACTCCGGGAACGGCATGATGATCCACGCCCCCGGCCCGGGAGCGTCCATCCGCGAGGAGTCGATCCACTACGCCGGTGAGGCGGCGATCCACAGCGTGATACGCCCCGCCTGATCCGCCGACCGACCACCGCCACCCCGCCTCCGCGAGGCGGGGTGGCTTTCGCTTCCCCGGGTTTCCCGTCTCCCGGTCCCTCGGCCTCCCCTCGGTGACGCCCCTCCACCTCGGCTTTGTCGGTACGTCCTGACAAGCCCATTGACATCACCTGCCGACGCCCGCATAGTACCTGCCACTAGAGCGCGCTAGTAAAGCGCTCCAGTCGTATCCAGCGGGCGGTACCCCGTGAACCTCCCCCCACCTGAGAATCCGCCCTGATCAGCACAGTGAGGTGCATGGGACATGCGCAGACACCACCGAGCCGCCGCTCTGACCGCCACGGTGCTGGCCGGCGCCCTGTTCGCCACCGGCTGCTCGAGCAGCTCCGGCGGCAAGAAGTCCGAGGAAGACACCGCCGGCGCCGCGGCCGGCAAGGCCACCACCCCCCGCATGACCGTGGCCATGATCACCCACGCCGCCCCGGGCGACACCTTCTGGGACCTGATCCGCAAGGGCGCCGAAGCCGCCGCCAAGGACAACATCAAACTCGTCTACTCCGCCGACCCCAGCGCCGGCAACCAGGCCAACCTCGTCCAGAACGCCATCGACCAGAAAGTCGACGGCATCGCCCTGACCGCCGCCAAGCCCAGCGCCATGAAGGCCGTCATCGCCAAGGCCAAGACCGCCGGCATCCCCGTCGTCGGCTTCAACTCCGGTCTCGACGATGGAAAAGCCTCGGCATGCTCCAATACTTCGGCCAGGACGAGAACATCGCCGGCCAGGCCTTCGGCGAAAAACTCAACGCCACCGGCGCCCAGCACGCCCTGTGCGTCATCCAGGAACAAGGCCACGTCGCCCTCGAAGCCCGCTGCGCCGGCCTGAAGAAGGGCTTCAAGGGAACCACCGCCACCCTCTACGTCAACGGCACCGACATGCCCTCGGTGAAGTCCACCATCACCGCCAAACTCCAGCAGGACCACTCCATCGACCAGGTCGTCACCCTCGGCGCCCCCTTCGCCCTGACCGCCGTCCAGTCCGTCACCGACGCAAGCAGCAAGGCCAAGGTCGCCACCTTCGACCTCAACAAGGAACTCGTCACCGCCGTCCAGGACGGCAAGGTCGAGTTCGCCGTCGACCAACAGCCCTACCTCCAGGGCTACCTCGCCGTCGACTCCCTGTGGCTGTACAAGACCAACGGCAACTTCAGCGGCGGCGGCACCGCCCCCGTCCTCACCGGCCCCGCCTTCATCACCAAGGACAACGTCGACGCCGTCGCCGAATTCGCCGCGAAGGGAACGCGCTGAGCGCACACATGGACAGGCGGGGTCGGCCGTGACCGCGACGGGGCGCGGCCGACCCCGCCGCTGAATTCCTGGGCCGGCCCTGCGGGGCCGGCCCTCGCACGCGTCGTACGACTCTCAGGCGGTTTCCTGCGCGGGGGCCGGGCCACTCGTGCCTCGTACGACGAGCTTGGGATCCAGAACGGCCTCGCGCGGCTCCAGGTCCTGGTCCTCCAGCCGGTCCACGGCGAAGCGGACCGCGTGCTCGGCCATGAGGACCGCGTCCTGACGGACGGTGGTCAGGCCGATCGGCATCAGGTGGGAGAGATGGCTGTCGTCGTAACCGACCACGGACAGGTCGCGCGGGACATCGACGCCCGCTCGCGTCAGGGCCATCAACAGGCCCATCGCGCAGCGGTCGTTGCCCGCGAGGACCGCCGTCGGCAGGGGACGCCCGCTGTCGCGCTCGGCCAGCAGCAGGCGGCCGGTCTCGATGCCCGACTGCTCGGTGTGCTCGCCGGGGATGACCCGCAGCTCGGCCTCCAGGCCGTGGCGGCGCATCGCGGCCCGATAGGCCCGCCGCCGCTCGGCCGAGCCGGGACCACGGCCGCCGTCGATGTGCACGATCCGGCGGTGGCCCAGTTCGACGAGGTGGTCCATGGCCTGCCGTACGCCCTTGCCCTCGGCGGTGTGCACGCTGTCGACGCGGGCCTGGGGCACCCGGCGGCCGACCGAGACGGCGACCGTGCGGTGCCCGAGGGCGTCGAGGTCCGCGGCCGCCGCGTCCGGGCCGAGCAGGATCACCGCTTCGCAGCGGTGGCTGAGCAGCGCCTCGACGGCCTTGGCCTCGGTGCGGCCCTGGCCGGTGGCGGACAGCAGGACCTCGTAGCCGAGCCGCTCGGCCTCGGGGTAGATGCCTTCGACCAGGTCGGCCTGGAAGGTCTGGTGGACGGTGAACATCACACCGAGGGTGCGGCTGCGGCCGCGGGCCAGCAGCCGGGCCGCGTTGTCCGGACGGTAGCCCAGCTCGTCGGCGACGCGCAGCACCCGCTCACGGGTCTCCCGGCCCGCGCCCGGCAGGTCACGGAAGACGATCGAGACGAGCGCCCGGGAGACGCCGGCCTTCTCGGCGACGTCCGCCATCGTCGGCCGCTGACGGCCTGATGCATCCACCTGTGAACCCACCCTTCGACGCCGTTCACCTTAGCGAGGTCGCGAAATCTCCCAGCAACAAGCTATTGACATGACATTTGGACCAGGGCCATCGTACTCGCACTAGAGCGCGCTAGTAGAGCGCGACAGAAGAGACGTTCACTGACGCCCGTCCCCTCCCCGAAGGACATGCCATGGCAACGGCGCCAACCCCTCTCCGCACCACCGTGGGCAACCTCTGCCTGGGCTCGGCCCCCGACTCCTGGGGCGTCTGGTTCCCCGAGGACGACCGGCAGGTCCCGTACACCCGCTTCCTCGACGAGCTGGCCCGGGCGGGATACGAGTGGCTGGAGCTCGGCCCGTACGGCTACCTCCCCACGGACCCCGCCGTCCTCGCCGAGGAACTCGCCGTACGCGGCCTCAAGGTCTCCGGCGGCACCGCCTTCGGCGCCCTGCACCGCCCCGAGGCATGGGACGACATGCTCGCCCACGTCCGTCAGGTGGCCGCGCTGACCGCCGCCGCGGGCGCCCACCACCTCGTGTTTCATCCCGCCCATATACCGGGACGAGAAGACCGGTGCCTTCACCGAGTCCCCCGAGCTCACCGCCGAGCAGTGGGCGGGCTTCGGCAAGGCCGCCGACCGGCTCGGCAAGCTGCTGCTCGACGAGTACGACGTACGCCTGGTCGTCCACCCGCATGCCGACAGCCACATCCAGACCCAGCCGGAGATCGAACGGCTCCTCAACGAGTCCGACTCCCGTTACACCAACCTGTGCCTGGACACCGGTCACGTGGCCTACGGCGGCGGTGACAACCTCGATCTGATCCGCCGCTTCGGCGAGCGCGTCGGGTACGTCCACATCAAGCAGATGGACCCCGGGATCCTCGCCCAGGTCGCCGCGGAGAACCTCTCCTTCGGCGAGGCCGTCAAGCGCGGCGTGTGCGTGTCCCCGCCCGCCGGCGTGCCCAAGCCCGCCGATGTCGTCGCCGAACTGGCCGAGCTGGACGCCGAGTTGTTCGTGATCGTCGAGCAGGACCTGTACCCGTGCGCACCCGAGGTCCCGCTGCCCATCGCGGTCAGCACCCGCGAACACCTGGCCGGCTGTGGCCTCACCGGCACCCGACGGCCCACCCACACCACCGACCACCGGTAAGGAGGCGGCCCATGGACGTCAGGGACGACGCGACCCAGTCCTCCGCCACCGTCACGGACGACGCCCCGCCGGCGGTGTACCGCAGGCTGCGGCTGATCACGGTCATCGCCACCTTCGGCGGACTGCTCTTCGGCTACGACACCGGCGTCATCAACGGCGCCCTGCCCTACATGACCGACGACCTGGGTCTCACCCCGGTCACCGAGGGCATGGTCACCAGCTCGCTCCTCCTCGGTGCCGCACTGGGCGCGGTGACCTGCGGCCGACTGTCGGACGCGCGCGGGCGGCGCCGTACGATCCTCGCCCTCGCGGTGCTGTTCTTCCTCGGCGCGCTCGGCTGCACGCTCGCGCCGACGACCGCCGTCATGGTCGTCGCCCGTTTCGTGCTCGGCCTCGCAGTGGGCGGCGCCTCGGTGACCGTGCCGGTCTACCTCGCGGAGGTGTCGCCCGCCGAGCGGCGCGGCGCGCTGGTCACCCGTAACGAACTCATGATCGTCAGCGGCCAGTTGCTCGCCTTCACCTCCAACGCGGTCATCGCCCAGGTGGGCGGCGAGTCCGGCGGGGTGTGGCGCTGGATGCTGGTGATCGCCACCATCCCGGCCGTCGTGCTCTGGTTCGGCATGCTGGTGATGCCGGAGAGCCCGCGCTGGCTCGCCTCCCGGACCCGTTTCAACGAGGCCCTGGAGGTGCTGAAGCAGGTCAGGTCCCGGCAGCGGGCCGAAGCCGAGCTCGCGGAGGTGTCCGCGCTCGCCGTCAAGGAGGAGCAGGAGAAGCTCGGCGGCTGGCAGGACATGAAGGCCACGCCCTGGATCCGCAAGCTGATGTTCGTCGGATTCGGCATCGCCATCGTGCAGCAGATCACCGGCGTCAACACGATCATGTACTACGGCACCGAGATCCTCACCGACGCCGGCTTCGCCTCCGACAGCGCTCTCACGGCCAACATCGCCAATGGCGTGATCTCCGTGCTGGCCACCTTCGTCGGCATCTGGCTGCTGGGCCGTGTCAACCGCCGCCCGATGCTGATGACCGGACAGATCGGCACCACCACGGGCCTGTTGCTGATCGGGATCTTCTCCCTGGTCCTGCCCTCCGGTGACGGCCGTGCCTACGCGGTGCTCGCCATGACCGTCACCTTCCTCGCCTTCCAGCAGGGCGCGATCTCGCCGGTGACCTGGCTGATGCTGTCGGAGATCTTCCCGATGCGGATGCGCGGCTTCGGCATGGGCATCGCGGCCGTGGTGCTGTGGCTGACCAACTTCGTGATCGGGCTGGTCTTCCCGTCGCTGGTCTCCGGCATCGGCATCTCCAACACCTTCTTCCTCTTCGTGGTGGCGGGAGTCTTCTCGCTCACCTTCGTGAAGCGCTACGTCCCCGAGACGAAGGGCCGCTCGCTCGAAACCCTCGAAGCCGAACTCCGGGCGCGCTTCTCCTGACCCTCTGTTCCCCCTGTTCGAAGGAAAGAGAATGACCGTACGTGTAGGCGTCATCGGCGCCGGCTGGATCGGCAAGGAGCACATCCGGCGCCTCACCCAGACCGTGACGGGCGCCCGCGTCACCGCGGTGACCGACATCGACGCCGCCCGCGCCGAGGAGGCGGCGGCGCCGGTCGGGGCACGGGTGCTGCCCGACGGGGCGACCCTGATCGCGGCGGACGACGTCGACGCCGTCCTCGTGACGTCCTGGGGCCCGACCCACGCCGAGCACGTGCTCAACGCGATAGCGGCCGGCAAACCGGTGTTCTGCGAGAAGCCGCTGGCCACGACCGCGGAGGACTGCCTGACGATCGTCGAGGCGGAGACGGCGCTCGGCCGCCGCCTGGTGCAGGTCGGCTTCATGCGCCGCTACGACGCCGGGTACCGGCAGATGAAGCAGGTCATCGACTCCGGCAGGATCGGCGAGCCGCTGATCGTGCACTGCGCCCACCGCAACCCGACCGTCCCGGAGTCGTACACCTCCGGCATGGCCGCCCTGGACACGGCGGTGCACGAGGTGGACGTACTGCGCTGGCTGCTCGACGACGAGATCGTCTCCACTCAGGTGGTCACGCCGCGCGCCACGAGCAAGCGGTTCGCGCACCTGAAGGACCCGCAGATCATGCTCTTCGAGACCGCCAAGGGCGTCCGGATCGATCTGGAGGTCTTCGTCAACTGCCAGTACGGCTACGACATCCAGTGCGAGGCGGTCGGCGAGGAGGGCCTCGTCCGGCTGCCCGACCCCGCCGCGGTGGGCGTGCGCAGCGCCGGACAGCACAGCACGGAGGTGCTCACGGACTGGGTGGGCCGCTTCATGGACGCCTTCGACACCGAGTTCCGCGAGTGGATCGCGGGTGTCGCCGCCGGCGCCGGGCCCACCGGCCCCTCGGCGTGGGACGGCTACGCCGCCACCGTCATCACCAGCGCGACCGTCGAGGCTCTGGAGTCGGGCCGTGTCGTCGCCACCGACCTCAAGCCCCGACCCGCTCTCTACGGAGGCACCGCATGAAGATCGCCCTCGACCCGTACATGCTGCGCGCGCTGTCCCTCGACGAGATGGTGCGCACGGTCGCCGAACTCGGCTACGAGTACATCGAGTTGTCGCCCCGCGACGACTTCATGCCGTTCTTCCTGCATCCGCGCGCCGACGACGAGCGGATCGCGCGGCTGAAGAACGCCCTGCGCACCCACGGCGTCCAGCTGTCCTCCGTGCTGCCGCTGTACAAGTGGTCGTCGCCGGACGAGACGGAGCGGCAGGCGGCCGTCCACTACTGGAAGCGGATGATCGAGATCACCGCCGACCTGGAATGTCCGCTGATGAACTCGGAGTTCAACGGCCGCCCCGAGCGTGCCGCCGAGAGCGAGGCGGCCTTCTGGCGGTCGATGGAGGAACTGCTCCCGGTGTTCGAGCGCGAAGGCATCGCTTTGAACCTGGAGGCGCACCCGGACGACTTCTGCGAGGAGAACACCCCCGCCGTCGACCTGGTCCGCGCCATCAACAAGCCGTGGGTGAACTACCTCTACTGCGCCCCGCACTCCTTCCACCTCTCCGGGCCCGCGCAGGTCGGCGCGGACATCGCGGCGATGATGCGCTACGCCGGCGACAAGCTCCAGCACGTGCACATCGCGGACTCCTTCAACCACAAGGGTTCGTCCGGCCTGCGCTACATCCTCAACCCGCCCGGCACCCCGGCCCGTATCCACCAGCACCTGGACATCGGGCAGGGCGAGGTCGACTGGGACGCCTTCTTCGGCACCCTGCGGGAGCTGAACTTCGACGGCGTCGCCACGGCCTGTGTCTTCGCCTGGGAGGAGCGGGCGAAGGAGTCCTCCGCGTTCATGCTGGACCGCATCCGCAAGGAGCTGGCCGTATAAGGAGATTCAGGACACGGAGGTTCAGGCGGCCTGCAGCGCGTACGGCAGCGCGCTCAGGCCGCTGAGACAGGTGAAGCAGCGGAACTTCACCCGGGCCGACGGCGGTCCGCCCTGCGCGGCGACTGTGCCAGCCACAGGGCGACCGCCTCCGAGATCCGCAGCCCGGTCTCCAGTTCGACGAAGCCGAACTGGCCGCCCTGGTTGCATTCCAGGAACCACCAGATGCCGTCCTCGTCCTCGGCGAAGTCGAAGGCGGCGTACGCCAGTCCGGCCAGAGTGACGTACTCGTGCACCGACTTGCCGATGCGGTCGGGGACCTCGATCGGCTCCCAGGTGTGCCCGGTCTCGCCGTAGCGTCCGTCGACCTGACCGGGCTCGGCGGTCTTGCGCGCGGCGAACAACCGGGTGCCGACGCAGGTCAGCCGGATGTCCGCCCGCTTGGGTATGTACCGCTGCAACAGGGCGGGCCCGGCCGCGACGGCGGAGAAGTCCGTGTCGGGCCCGATCAGGGTGGTGGGCAGGGCCAGTCCGGATTCTCCGGGCGGCGGCCCCGAGGCGGACTTCACCACCACGTCCCCGTGCTCCTCGGCGAACTGCTGCGCCAGGCGGGGCGCGGTGGTGAAGACCGTCGGCGGTACGGCGAATCCGCTCAGGTGGGCGACCCGCAGCTGCCACGGCTTCAGGCGGGCCTGGTCGGCGTTGCGCGGATGGTTCATCCACCGGGTGGCGGCGGAGTAGAGCATCCCGTACAACGCCTGACGGGTCTCGGCGGTCAGCCAGGGCGAGGGGTGTGCCGCGTGCGCGGCCGGCTCACCGGGCCTGCGCACCCATACGGAACGCAGGCCTCCCATGCTGAGCACATGCCCGTTGACCGACAGGTGGCCGTCGAAGTCGCCGTGGGCGTAGTCGGCGGACAGCACGGCCTTGCCCGGCAGATCGGCGGGGTCGAGCCGCATCACGGGAGTCCCTGTCTCGTGAAGGCGGGCCACCACCATGTCGGCGGTCACGTCCTCCTCGGACGTGAGGATCAGTACGGTCATTCGCTCACGGTTCGTCAGTCGTCGAAGTGGGTCGCGGAACCGGCGGTGGACGTCGTCGTTCCGACGGCGAGGAGGAGTTCCGGGTCACTGACCGCCGGGCGGCCGTCGGGCAGCACGTTCAGCTGCCGGGCCGGATCGAAGTGATACGGCGTCACCGCGTTCGGAAGCCCTTGAGCAAAGGCGTAGTTGAGGGTGAACGGTCGCACGCGAAACCTCCACGGACGTTGTCTGCATTACCGTCCCTTACGCGCTTCTTGCGTAAGGAATTCATCACTTTCAGCCACATCGGGGTGAAGGTCGTCACATCAACTGCACGAGTTGCATGCACCTTCCCCATGGGACATGCATCGGATGGGCAGTCACATCTGTCACAGAAGCCACAGGAAGTGACTGCAACCTCACGCACGGCCGTCCCGCACATGCTGGGCGGGCGGCTCCCCGGCGCGTGCGGCCCGCCGGGGACGGCGCGGAGTGCTACGTGCTGGACCGGTCGCCGTGGTGACCGGTCCAGCCGCGTGGGCGGTCAGCGGAACGCGCGCTTGTCCGCGTGCAGTGCGGAGGCGAGGCGGATGGTGATGAACTCGTTGTTGTCCGCCTTGCCGGACGTACGGCCGGACGAGAACGGGAAGTTGTTGTCGTTCAGGACCGCCAGCGTCCGGTCGTCGACGAGGTTCACGTCCTCGATCGTCTGGAACGGGAAGCGGAACGTCTCCCCGAAGCCGCCGAGCCCCTTGGGGTTGGCGATGTCCAGCAGGTCGGCGACCAGGGTCTTGTCCATCAGCCCGTCGCCGTCGCGGTCACGGGTGTCGGCCAGGTAGACGCGCTTGAACTTGGCGGTGTCCCCCTGCCCTCCGTCGCGCTCGATGACCAGGAAGCGGTGCCGGTCGACGGCGATGGCGTCGCCGATAGCATGCGAGGCCGCCTCCAGCCGGTAGCCGAAGCGCTTCGCGGTGTACCTGCCCGTGCACAGGTCGAACTCGCTGAACCGCAGGTCGCCGGGGGTGTCACCGATGACCGTGCCCTCGAGGAGGGGGTACAGGTGACGGCCGTCCACGGAGCGGACCAGGCCCTCGAAGCCCTTGCTGCTGCCGATGTTCGGCTGGGCGCCGTTCAGGTACGGGTTCTCCGGCGCCTTCACCCCGTCGAGCGGGACGGGAGCCTGGAGGAGGCGGCCGGTGGCGGAGAAGTGCAGCAGCCAGGGGCCGAACTCGTCGCCCGTCCAGTACGTCCCGTCCGGCATCCGCACGACGGACTCGACGTCGAAGTCGGCGCCGGTGAGCACCCGGTCGGCCCGCGTGAGCGGGAACGGCACGTGGCGGTCGGGGTCGCTCAGGTTGAACCCGCCCAGCACGGTGATCTCCCCGGTCCGCATGTCCGGCTCGATGCGGTGGACGCGGAGCAGGAAGTCGGCGCTGTTGGCCTTGTTCCCGTACCCGTTGTCCGACAGCACGTCGAAGGTGCCGTCGCGCCGGTTCACGACACCGCTGAAGCCCTGGACGGGCTGGTGGGCGAAGGGCGCCACGATCCCGTTGAAGGGGCCCGTCCCGATCGCCGAGCCGGACGGCTCACTGCCCGGCACGAACGTCTCGGCCGGCAGCGACGCGAAGCCGGTCAGCGTGGCACGGCCGAGTTCCTGTCCGCCCCGGTCGGCCACGGCAGGGGACGCGAGAGAGACGGTCAGCACCGCGGCGCTGACCATGATCGAAATTCTTCTCATGGCGCGCACCGTAAGAGCGCGGGGTGACGGGTGCGCCAACAAGGCCCGAACACCTCACGGCGTCGGCATCCCACCGCCGCCCTGGAGCCGTTCCAGGTCGGAGGGACGGACCTGGATGACGAGGAGGGCGATCACCGCGGCGATGGCGGTGAAGATCGCGGCGACGACGAAGGCGGAGGAGACTCCCGCGGTGAGGATCTCGTCGGCGTAGGGCGGCGGGAGCCGGCCGGTGCGTTCGAAGCGCAGCCGCTCCGCGGGGGTCGCCTGGGCCATGAAGGCGGGGATCTGTTTCTCCGCCTCGTTGTTGCTGGCCGTGCCGAACATCGTCACCAGGATGGACAAGCCGAGGGAACCGCCCACCTGCTGGGTGGCGTTGAGCAGGCCGGAGGCGGCGCCCGTCTCATGGGTGGCCACGTTGGACAGCGCCATCAGGGTCAGGGACACGAACTCCATGCCCATGCCGAGGCTGAAGACGAGGAGCGGGCCGAGAATGCTGCCGGCGTAGGTGGAGTGGACATCGGTCAGGGTGAGCCAGGCAAGGCCCGCGGCGGCCAGGATGGCGCCTGTCACCATGAAGGGTTTGGGCCCGAACTTCGGCAGGAGCTGGGAGGCGAGCCCCGCTCCCACCGCGATGACGGCGCTCACCGGCAGGAAGGCCAGCCCGGCCTGGAGCGGGCTGAAGTCCAGCACGTTCTGGACGAAGAGGGTGAGGAAGAAGAACATGCCGAAGATCGCGGCGGCGAGGCTCAGCATCATGCCGTAGGTGCCCGCCCGGTTGCGGTCGGCGAACATGTGGAGGGGTGTGATCGGCTGCCGGGAGCGCTGCTCGACCAGGACGAACACCGACAGGACGACGACGGCCGCCCCGAACGCGGCCAGCGTGAGCCCGTCACGCCAGCCGTCCTGCGCGGCCCGGATGAACCCGTACACCAGCAGCACCATGCCGATGGTGGACGTCAGCGCGCCGGTCAGGTCGAAGTGCCCGGGGTGGCGCTCGGACTCCCGGATCCAGCGCGGGGTGGCGAGCGCGATGAGCAGCCCGATGGGCACGTTGACGAACAGCACCCACCTCCAGTTCAGCCACTCGACCAGCACTCCGCCCGCCAGCAGCCCGATGGCGCCGCCGCCCGCCGAGACCGCGGCGAAGACGCCGAACGCCCTGTTGCGCTCGGGCCCTTCACGGAACGTCGTACTGATCAGGGAGAGGGCGGTCGGGGACGCGATGGCGCCACCGACGCCCTGCAGGGCACGCGCGGCGAGGAGTTGCCAGGAGTTCTGGGCCAGTCCGCCGAGCAGCGAGGCGAGGACGAAGAGCAGGACGCCGAAGACGAAGACGCGCCGTCTGCCGAGGATGTCGCCCATCCTGCCGCCGAGCAGCAGCAGTCCGCCGAAGGTGAGCGTGTAGGCGTTGACCACCCAGGACAGGCTCGTCGTGGAGAACTCGAGTGAGCGCTGGATGTCCGGCAGGGCGATGTTCACGATGGTGATGTCGAGCACCACCATCAGCTGACAGGACGCGATGACGAACAGCGCCATACCGCTGCCACGGCCATCGCCCCGCTCCGTCTCCTGCGGGGTGGTCCGTGCTTCGGGTGTCGGCTCCGGATTGCTCATGGCATCGCGCCGTCGGCGGGGGGTCGGTGCTGGTTCCCGCCACCACTCGACCGTACGCCGCAACCGGACGGCCCTCCAGTCGATCACGGAGCCCAGACCCTGTCGTTCGGATCAGGCCGGCTGAGAGGCGCGGCGCCTTTCAACCGGGCCGCGACGCCGGGAAGATCCATACGACAGGCCTTGGCTGCGGCGCCCCTGGTCAGCGGCCGGAGCCGATCAGGCCCGTGCGCCGGAGCGGATCAAGCCCGTGAGATAGCGCCACAGTGAGGAGCGCTGCCGGGCGGCCTGGTCCGGCAGCACGGGCTCGGTCGTCTCCGCCGATGGGTCCGGGGCCGTCCGGGGCGCCGACGCCCGCTGCGCTGCCGGTGAGCCCGCGGGCGCCGGGGGCCGCGCGGGCACGGGGGCGAGTTCGTACCGTACGGGCAGTGAGCGCAGGCCGCGCATGAATGGTGAGGAGCGCCAGGGCAGTTGGTCGGCCGGCAGCGCGAGGTCCAGATGGGAGAACCGCTCGAAGAGCCGGCCCACGCCGACCGCCGCGACCGTGGACGCGAGCTCACGCGCCGGGCACTGGCGGCGGCCGGCACCCCAGGACAGGTGCGCCCGGGTGCTGATCGTGCTGCCCGCCGCCACGTGGTCGGCGAAGAGCGGGTCGGCGTGCGCGGCGGCGGAGGAGACCCACACCGGGTCGCCCGCCCGGATCGTGTAGTTGCCGAGCGGGGTGTCCTCGGCGGCGAAGCGCGGTACGAAGTTGACCAGCGGCGGCTTGCGCATGACCACCCGGTTCATGGTCTCCCTGATCATCCCGGCGGACAGGCTGGCGCGCACGCTGCCGTCGCCGTCACCGGAGATGACCTCGACCACGGTGTTGGACATGAGGATGCCGACGTGGTCGGAGGTCATGCCGAGCAGCATGAACAGCTCGCGGGCCAGCTCGTCGAGCGAAAGTCCGGGATGCGCGGCCAGCAGATAGGAGGGGAAGTCGTCGCCCGGCTCCTTGAGCTTGACGGCCGCCAGTTCCGCCAGGGTCGCCAGCAGCCGCTCCAGGGCGGGCTCGGCGTCCGGACCCGCGTCCAGCACCCGCCACATGTCCATCAGGGCGTCATCGCCCTGGGAGCCGGGGAAGCCGAGCAGATGACTGGCCACCATCAGCGGCAGCGGGCGGGAGAACTGCGCGGACAGGTCCGCCACGCCGGTGCCGCCGCCCTGCCCCACCAATGTGATCAGTTCGTCGGCGTAGGCGGTGACGGCGGCCTTCAGCCGCTTCGCCTGGGGGTGGGCGGGGTCCTGGAACGGCTTGAGCGCCGCGTCCCACGCCGTCCGCAGCTGCCCGTATCCGGGGCCGCCCTGGATCAGTACGTGGTTGACCTCGAGGGACGGCCCGAGCGGCCAGTCGGCGGGCACTTCGCCGTCCGTGCGGGCCCGCCAGTTCTCCAGCCCCTTCGGCCAGCCGTCGTCGTCCTGGAGCACCTGCAGCGCCTCGCGGTAGCCGAGGACCAGCCAGGCGGGCACCCCCAGCAGGTCGACCGGTGCGACGGGTCCGTGCTGCTGCCGCAGCCGCTCGTAGACGAGCGAGGGACGCGTCTCGTAGTCGCGGGTCAGCAGCGGCTGCGGAGCCAGCTCCTCCAGCCTCGTGCCGTCGACGTCCAGGGATCCACTCGCACCCACCTGGGACTCCATCTGCCTGCCGCCCTCCGCCACTCCCCGCACCGGCGCACTACCCGTCAGTAGCCGACAACGCCGGTGACCCTACCCCAGAGATGCTTGACAGGTGAACGACGGGTGCGGCGAAGGCGATCCGAGATTCCGGCCTCGTCTGTTACGCTCCCCTGGCCTCCCGCGGGGGAAGTCCGGTGAGAGTCCGGCGCTGACCCGCAACGGTGTGCGTGCGGACGTGATCGTCCGTCGCGTGAGCCCGATTGCCCGTGGTGGGTGCGACCCGTTGACTGCTCGCCGTGGACTGCGAGAGGGGACCGCGCGGCCGGCACGGTCGTACGGGCTGTCTCCCTGCTCGACGTTCACAGGGAGCCCCAGGCGAAGGACCGCCCGTCCGTGCACCGAAGCCCGACCCGGATACCTCGATCCAGCTCGTCCGTGGTGCCACTGGCCCTTGGACTGGGACTGCTTCTGCTCGTCTCTCTCGTGTGCGGCGTCGGACTCGGTGCCGCCGGGATCGGGTGGGGCGAGGTTTTCCGGCTGCTCGGGGCGGGGGTGACCGGCGGGACCATCGACGCGCGGGACGTCGCCGCGTACGCCATCGTCTGGGAGATCCGGCTGCCGCGCGTCGCGCTCGGCGCGGTCGTCGGGGCCGGGCTCGCGAGCGTCGGGGTGGCCGTGCAGGCGATGGTGCGCAACGCGCTCGCCGATCCGTTCGTGCTGGGCATCTCCTCGGGCGCCGCGGTGGGCGCCAACGCCGTGATCCTGCTGGGCGCGTTCGCGGGACTGGGCGTCTGGGCGCTGTCCCTGTCGGCCTTCGGGTCGGCGCTCGCCGCCATGGCCCTGGTGTACGCCGTGGCGCGGTCGCCGCACGGGCTGACCCCGCTGCGGCTGATCCTCACCGGGACGGCACTGGCGTACGGCTTCGAGGCCGTCACCACCGTCATGGTGTTCGGCGCGGCCCGCGGCGAGGCGGCCCGGTCGGCGATGATGTGGCTGCTGGGCAGTCTGGGCGGCGCGACCTGGGCCCAGGTGCCGCTCGCCGCGGTGACCGTGGCGGCGGGGTGGGTCTGGCTGCGGTGGCGGGCGGAGGCGCTGAACGCCCTCGCCATGGGGGACGAGACGTCCGCCGCGCTCGGGGTCCAACCCGCCCGGCTGCGCCGGGAGTTGTTCCTTGTCACCGCCGCCGTGACCGGGGCCGTGGTCGCGGTCAGCGGGGCCATCGGGTTCGTCGGGCTGATGGTGCCGCATGTCGTACGGATGCTGGTCGGCGCCGATCACCGGCGGGTGCTGGCCGTGGCGCCGCTCGCCGGGGCCGTGCTGCTGGTGTGGGCGGACCTGCTCTCCCGGCTCCTCCTCTCCCCCGCCGAACTCCCCGTCGGAGTCATCACCGCCGTCGTCGGGGTGCCCGCGTTCCTGCTGCTGATGCGGCGCGGCGGCTATGCGTTCGGAGGTCGGTGACATGCGGCTCGACATCGAAGGCGTCGCGGTCGAGGCCGCCGGGGCGCGGCTCGTCGAGGACATCCGGCTCACCGTGGACAGCGGGCAGTTCGTCGGGCTCGTCGGCCCGAACGGCAGCGGCAAGTCCACGCTGCTGCGCTGCGTGTACCGTGCGCTGCGTCCGTCCGGTGGCGTGGTGCGCCTCGACGGGGACGACGTGCACGCCATGGCGCCGCGGGCCGCCGCCCGGGTGCTGGCCGCGCTGCCGCAGGAGTCGTCGGCCGAGTTCGACTTCACGGTCGCCGAGGTCGTGGCCATGGGGCGGCTGCCACACCGGGACCGTACGGCCGCCTCCGACCGGGAGATCTGCGCCGCGGCCATGGACCGCACCGGCGTCGCCCATCTCGCCGACCGCGGGTTCCTCGCGCTGTCCGGCGGCGAGAAGCAGCGCGTGCTGATCGCCCGCGCGCTCGCCCAGCAACCGAAGGTCCTCGTCCTGGACGAGCCCACCAACCACCTCGACATCGCCCACCAGTTGGACGTGCTGTCCCTGGTGCGGGCCAGCGGCCTGACCGTGCTGGCCGCCCTGCACGACCTCAACCTGGCCGCCGCGCACTGCGACGTCCTGTACGTCATCGCCGGCGGCCGGGTCGTCGCCTCGGGTGCGCCGCACGACGTCCTTCAACCCGCCCTGCTCGCCGACGTGTTCGGGGTCCGTGCCCATCCGGTACGGCACCCGGAGACCGGCGCGCTCCAGCTCCTGTTCGACCTTCTGCCCCAAGGACCCCTATGCGCAAGCTCATAGCCGCAGCCCTCTGCCTCGCCGCGACCGTCACCGCGACCGGCTGCGGTGCCACGGTGGAGAAGTCGGCGGACACCGAGTCCTCCTCGGTCACCCTCACCAACTGCGGCCGCAAGGTCACCTACGACAAGGTCCCCGGGCGCGTCGTCACCAACGACGTCGGTATCACCGAGCTGATGTTCGCCCTCGGCCTGGAGGACCGCATGGCCGGGTTCGCGATGCCCGACGACAAGGGCGATCTGACCGGAGTGCCGTGGAAGGACGGCTACGACAGGGTGAAGTGGCTGTCGAAGGACCAGCTCACCAAGGAGAACGTCCTCGACGCCCGCGCCGACCTCGTCCTCGCCGGCTGGAACTACGGCTTCCGCGAGGACAGCGGCTTCACCCCCGACGCCCTGAAGAAGCTCGGCATCCCCTCGTACGTCCTCACCGAGTCCTGCCGCAACGGCCGTACCGGGTCCTCGCGCGGCATCATGCCGCCCCTGGACGCCTTGTACGCCGACCTCACCAACCTCGGAAAGCTGTTCGGGGTCGAGCAGCGTGCCGCCAAGCTGATCGCCGGCTTCAAGAAGGAGATCGCCGACGTGCGGGCGAAGGCCCCGGCGAACGCCGACCGGCCCAAGGTGTTCCTGTACGACAGCGGCCAGGACCAGCCGTTCACCTCCGGCCGCTACGCCGCCCCGGAGCAGATCATCAGCGAGGCCGGCGGCGTCAACGTCATGCACGATGTCCAGGACTCCTGGACCACCGTGGGCTGGGAGAGCGTCGTACAGCGCGATCCGGAGGTCATCGTGATCTGCGACTACGGCGATGTCAGCGCCGAGCAGAAGAAGAAGTTCCTGCTCTCCTACGCGCCCCTGCGGAACGTCTCCGCCGTCAAGCACAAGCGGATCTTCGTCCTCGACTACGTCGACCTGGTCGAGAGCCCCCGCAACCCGTCCGCGATCGCCCGGCTCGGCGCCTATCTGCGGACGGTGGCCGAGGAGCGGTGACCGTCGGCGCGTGAGCGCTCGAAGTGGCTCGGCCGGCCGTCGCGGTGGACCAGGCGGCCGAACCGCTGCGCCCTGGCGCGCGGCATGAGGGTCCAGGTGCCGTCGGGCTCGCGCAGGGCGGCGGAGTGCCAGGGAGTGGTCCAGACGTCCGGAGCGTCGAGGAGCCGGATGCCGAACTTGGGGGCACCGACTGGCTGGGGATGGATCGACAGGCGTACGGCGCGCGGATGGTGATCGGCGATCAGGGCGCCCCAGGCCCGGCTGCGCTGGATGACGCCGTACGCCCGTCTGCGGCACTCGCGTTGCAGGGCCGAGCGGGTGCCGCGGAAGTCCGCGGTGTCCTCGACGAGGAAGCGGGTGATGCCCCGGTACAGCGCGAGGGCGCGGGCGTCGGCGCGGACCTCGGCGCGCAGGGCGTCCAGGGTGGGGGCATAGCGGTCGTGGACCTGGGCGCGTTTGGCGCCGTGGGGAAGGTCGCCGAGGACGTCACGCAGGTCGAAGACGGAGAGCCGGTCGCTGCCCGACTCCGCTATGAGCGCGCGCAGTTCGTCCGCGTAGGCGTCGATGTGGTCGTCGGGGACGCGGATCAGGTCGCCGAAGACATGGCCGTCGGAGCAGATGACGACGCGGGCGCCGGGCGGGTGGATCCGCTCGATCTGCGTGCACAGGGTGTCCAGGAAGGCGAGGGAGAGGCGTTCGCCCATGTCGGGGAGGTGGCCCAGGGTCTTGGCCGGGTTGGGCGACTTGCAGGGGAAACCGGGCAGGGTGAAGGCGATAGGGGCGCCCTCGCGGACGAAGTCGCTGATCCGGCGCAGCTGATGCGGGAACGCCTCGGCGGAGGCGCGGGACTGGTCGGTCGTGCGGTGGTGCGGCAGGAGCAGGTTCAGGATCTCCGCGCCGGCGGTCTCGGGGAGGGTGTCCGGTGCGGTGGTCAGCAGCATGTCGGTTTCTCCGGGGGCGTGCGGGCATGGCGGCGTGGCGCCTTGGTGGGCCGGGTGGGGTCGGTCAGGTGGGCGGAATCAATTGGGCGGCCGGGTCCGGGGTCAGCCGGGGCGGGGATCGGCCGGGTCCGGGATCAGTCGGCGCCGGAGCCGGGATCAGTCGGCGGCCGGCCTCACAGCCGTCGGTCGTAACCGACGGGCAGGTGGTGCGTGCCGCGGCCCAGGACGGCCGGGATCCACTCGATGTCCTCGTCCCTGACGGCGAGGTGCAGGCCCGGTAGGCGTGTGAGCAGAGTGTGGAGGGCGATCCGGAGTTCGGCGCGGGCGAGGGCGGCGCCGGGGCAGAAGTGGATGCCGTGGCCGAAGGCGAGATGGGGGTTGGGGCTGCGGTCGAGGTCGAGGGTGTCGGGGTCGGGGAAGCGGCGCGGGTCCCGGTTGGCCGCGCACAGGGAGACGATCACGGAGTCGCCGGCCGGGACCTCGGTGCCGTGCAGGTCGCTGTCCTGGTCGAAGAAGCGCCAGGTGGTCAGCTCGAAGGCGCTGTCGTAACGCAGGAGTTCCTCGACCGCGCGGGGCAGCAGACCGGGGTCGTCGCGCAGCCGGGCGAGCTGGCCGGGGTGGCGGAGCAGGGCGATCAGGGCCGTCGTGATCTGGTTCGTGACCGGTTCCTGGCCCGCGACCAGCAGCTGGAAGATCATGGAGTCCAGCTCCTCCTGGGACAGTTCGCGCCGGTCCCGGGCCTCGACGAGACGGCTGAGCAGGTCGTCGTCCCCGTGCTCCCGCTTGTGGGCGACGACCTGGGCGATATAGCTCTGCAGCCCGTGCAGCCGGGCTTCGTACAGCGGCCGCCCCGGATCCGTCGGCCCGACCGGCTGGACGACTTTGCCCCAGTCCCGGTCGAAGCGCGCGGCCAAGTCCCCCGGCAGCCCGATGACTTCGGCGAGGACCTGGAGGGGAAAGCGGGCGGCGAAGCCGTCGACGAGGTCGGCGGGTCCGCTCACCGGAAGGGCGTCGACGAGCGAGTCGGCCAACTCCTGGAATCGGGGCCGCAGTTGCTCGATTCGACGAGGGCTGAAGGAATCCGTCACGAGGCGCCGCATGCTGGTGTGCCGCGGCGGGTCCTGGTGGAGGAGATGGACCTGGAGCTGGGAGTGCTGCGGCTCGGGCATGATCGAGGCACGGGCCCGCCAGCGGTCGTTGCCCCGGTCGTGGTGCTTGCCGAGCCGGTCGTCGTTCAGGGCGGAGTGCGCGGCCTCGTAGCCGGTGACGAGCCAGGCCCGCACGCCGCTGGGGAAGAGGACACGGTGCACCGGGCCGGCCTCCCGCATCCGCTCGTACAGCGGATACGGATCAGCCTTGTACGGGCAGCCCATCAGCGGCACCGGGTCGGGGAGCGTCTCCCGGTCCACTGCCGGGAGGGGTTCCTGGAGGGTCATGCGGGGATCTCCTACAGCGCGAGTTCGGGGCGGTGGTGGTCCAGCCACAGGGCGAGGTCGACGACACGCTCGAGTCGCAGCCGATGGCCCCACTCCAGCTGCTCGGGCGGGGTGTCGAGGCAGGGCTTGATCCGCGTCTCGTCGGCCAGCGCCCGGACCTGCTCGACGGACAGCGCGTCACGGGCCAGGTCCTGCAGGCCGCGGTTGTAGTCGGGGTGGTGGGTGGCCGGGTAGTGGTTCTTGGGGCGGTGCAGCACCGAGGCGGGAGCCAGCCCCGTTCCGGCGGCGCGCAGGAGGCTCTTCTCCCGGCCGTCGAAGCTCTTCAGTGCCCAGGGCGTGTCGAAGGCGTACTGGACGAGCCGGTGGTCGCAGTAGGGGACGCGGACCTCCAGGCTCTGGGCCATGCTCAACCGGTCCTTGCGGTGCAGGAGTTGACGCAGCCAGCGGGTCAGCGACAGGTGCTGCATCTCGCGTTGCCGGTGCTCGGTGGGGGTCTCACCGTCGAGGTGGGGTACGGCGGCCAGGGCGCTGCGGTAGGTGTCGGCTCGGAACTCGCCGATGCGCAGATCGAGTTCGGGGTTGAGGGGCATGGCGGCCTCGTCGCCGGTGACCAGCAGCCAGGGGAAGGTGTCGGCGGCGAGCGCCTTGGGGTCGTGGAACCAGGGGTAGCCGCCGAAGACCTCGTCGGCGGCCTCCCCCGACAGGGCGACCGTGGAGTGCCGCCGTATCTCCCCGAACAGCAGGTACAGCGAGGTGTCCATGTCGCCGACGCCGATCGGCGAGTCGCGGGCCACGACGACGGCCTTGCGGTGCTCGGGGTCGAGCAGGGCTCGCGGGTCCAGTACGACGGTGCTGTGGTCGGTGCCGATGAAGGCGCCGGCCTCGGTGGCGTACGGGGTGTCGTGGCCGGTGCGCAGGACGTCCCCGGTGAACTGCCGGGCCTGGTCGCTGTAGTCGACGGCGTACGAACGGATCCGGGCGTCCGGGCCCTCGCGCAGGCGGAGTTCGCCGGCGAGCAGGGCGGTCAGGACGGTGGAGTCGATGCCGCCGGACAGCAGGCTGCACAGCGGGACGTCGGCCTCCAGCTGACTGCGCGCCGCCGCACCGACCAGGCTGTGGATCCGGTCCACGGTCGCCTCCCGGTCGTCCGTGTGCGCACCCGCCTCCAGCTGCCAGTAGCGGCGCTCGCGGACGCCGTCCCGGTCCAGGACGAGCAGGCCGCCCGGCTCGACCTCACGTACGCCGGACCAGACCGTCGGCCCGGTGTTGAACAGCAGGCTGTACGCCTCCCGGAGGCCGTCCGCGTCCACCCGGGGCCGTATCTCCGGGTGCTCGAAGAGTGCCTTGGGCTCGGAGGCGAAGGCGATGCCTCCGTCGACGGCCGCCCAGAACAGCGGTTTCACGCCGAGCCGGTCGCGGACGAGGAGCAGCCGCTGGGCGCGCTCGTCCCAGACCGCGAACGCGAACATCCCGTCCAGGCGGTCGGCCATCGCCTCGCCCCACTCGACGTAGGCACGCAGCACGACCTCGGTGTCGCTGCGGGTGCGGAACACGTGCCCACGGCCCCGGAGTTCGGCACGCAGCTCATGGTGGTTGTAGACCTCCCCGCTGTAGCTGAGCACCACCGCCGGAGTGTCGGGCCGGTCGGTCATCGGCTGGGCGCCGCCCGCGAGGTCGATGACGGCCAGGCGACGGTGGCCGACCGCGGCGCGCTCGCCGAGCCACACACCACCCGCGTCGGGGCCACGGGGGGCGAGGGTGGCGGTCATGGCCTCGATGACGGAGGCCTGGGTACGGGCGTCGTCGTGGAAGGACACCCAGCCGGTGATTCCGCACATGCGGGAACGACTCCTCGATCCGTGGTCAGGCCGTGACGATGCCGTCCAACTTGCCGGACTTGGCGTCCGCGACCAGCGACGAGAACTGATCGGCGCTCATCTGCACCCGCTGCCCGAAGTCGTCCGTGAGGATCACGCGGCGCTCGGCCGGGGCTGCGGGGTCCACGAACAGTTGCGGACAGCCGCAGTCGCAGTTGCCGCAGAAGGTGGCCACCGGGTCCAGGCCCAGGTCGTCCATGGCTCGGTGGTCGGCTGTGTGGTCGGCTGTGTGGTCGCGTGTGTAGTCGCTCATGGTTCAGAACCTTTCGTGATCATGGGCGTTCACCGGTGTGATCGCCCGGTGCTCCTCCGCAGGGGCGCGGTGGTCGAAGGCGATCAGCGGATCGCCGGTCAGCGGATGGTCCACGACGGTCGCCCGTACGCCGAACACCTGGGCCAGCAGGGCCGGTTGCAGCACCTCGCGAGGCGGGCCGGAGGCGACCACATGGCCGTCGTGCAGGACGTGCAGCCGGTCGCAGACGGAGGCGGCGGCGTTGAGGTCGTGCAGCGACACCAGGGTCGTGCGGCGCCGGGTCCGGAGCAGGGCGAGCAGTTCGACCTGATGGCGGATGTCGAGGTGGTTGGTGGGCTCGTCCAGCACCAGGACGTCCGGCTGCTGGGCGAAGGCCCGGGCCAGCAGGACGCGTTGGCGTTCGCCGCCGGACAGTTCCGTGAAGCGGCGCCCGACGTGCTGCTCCATGCCGACGTCCGCGAGGGCACGGGCGACGACGTCCCGGTCGGTGGCGTCCTCCCCGGCGAAGGCCCGCTTGTAGGGCGTACGGCCCATGGCGACGACCTCGCGGACGGTGAGTTCGAAGTCGCCGCCCCGCTCCTGAGGGAGGGCCGCGACATGCCGGGCCGCCTCGGCGGGGCTCAGCCGGCGCAGATCGGTGCCGGACAGCAGGACCCGGCCGGCGGTCGGCTTCAGATGCCGGTAGACGGTGCGCAGGAGCGTGGACTTGCCGCTGCCGTTCGGGCCGACGAGGCCGGTGATCTCGCCCTCGGCCGCGATCAGCCGGGCGTCTGCGACGACGGTACGGCCGGCGTACGCGACGTGCAGGTCCTCGATGTCGATCCTCAACGCCCGCTCCCCAGCCGCCGGTCCAGCAGGTACAGCAGCGCCGGAGCCCCGATGAGCGAGGTGACCACGCCGACCGGCAGTTCCTGGGTGTCCATCGCGGTACGGCAGACGATGTCGACGACCACCAGCAGCAGCGCCCCGAACAGCGCGGAGACCGGCAGCAGACGCCGGTGGTCGCCGCCGACGACCAGTCGGCAGACGTGCGGCACCATCAGCGCGACGAAGGCGATCGCGCCCGAAACGGCCACCAGGACACCGGTCAGCACGCTGGTCACCGTGAACAGCTCCCGCTGCAGCCGGGTGACGTCGATGCCGAGCCCGGCCGCGGACTCGTCGCCCATCAGCAGGGCGTTCAGACCCCGGGCGCGTGCCTGGAGGCACAGCCACCCGGCCGGTACCGCGACCGCCGGTACGGCCAGCAGGTCCCAGTTCGCGCCGCTGAGGCTGCCCATGAGCCAGAACAGCACGCTGTGGGTCTGCTGCTCGTCGCCGGCCTGGAGGACGAGGTAGCTGGTGAACCCGGACAGGAACTGCCCGATCGCCACCCCGGCCAGCACCAGCCGCAGCGGCGCGAATCCGCCACCCCGCCGGGCCACGGCCCACACGAGCGCGAAGGTGGCCAGGGCGCCGGAGAAGGCCGCCCCGGACAGCCCGAGTCCCAGCGCCCCGCCGGCCCCGAGCCCGAGCACGATCGCGGCGACGGCGCCCAGGGAGGCGCCGTTGGAGATGCCCAGGAGGTATGGGTCGGCCAGCGGGTTGCGCACCAGTGCCTGCACCGCCGTACCGACGAGACCGAGCCCGGCCCCGACGAGTGCGGCCAACAAGGCGCGTGGGACGCGCAGTTGCCACACGATCAGGTCGTTCGTGCCGGGACGCGGCGCCTCGCCGGACAGCCGCCGCCACACCACGCTCCACACGTCGCCGGGTGGCACGGACGTCGAGCCCCAGGCCACGGCGGCCGTCAGCGCGGCCAGGAGGACGACGGCCAGTACCGACGCCAGCGGTCCGGCGGGCAGCGTGCGTGCCTCCGGAGCCGTCTCGCGCCGCGACAGCAAGAAGGAGGTCACGGTCAGCGGACCTTGCCGGGGTGCAGGGTCTTGGCGATCTGCTCGACCGTGTCGGCGTTCTCGACACCGGCGATGGTCGTCTGCTCGGAGCCGATGCGCAGGAGGTGTCCCTGCTCGACCGCCTTCAGGTCCTTGGTCGCCGAGTTGGACCTCAGCCACTTCTCCGCCTCGTCGAACGCCTTCCGGTTCGCGGCTTCGCTGCCCCGGTCACGCACGCCGAGCTGGATCCAGTCCGGGTTCTTCGCGATCACGTCCTCCCAGCCGACCTGCTTGAAGTCGCCGTCGCAGTCGGCGAAGACGTTGCGGGCCCCGGCGAGGGTGATGACCGCGTTGGCGATCTGCCGGTTGCAGACGGCCGTGGGTTGCTTGGTGCCGGCGTCATAGTCGAAGAAGAAGTACGTGGGCCGCTCGTCCTCGGGCGTGCCGCCCACGACCTGCTGGACCGCGTCGACCTTCTCCCTCATCCCGGCGACGAGTTCCTTCGCCTTCGCACGCGTGCCCGTGACGGCGCCGAGCGAGAGGATGTCGTCCTCGACGGCGGACAGGTCGGTGACCGGGCTCTTGCTCTCGGCGGCGCAGGCCGTCGACTTCAGGTAGGTGTGTTTGATGCCGGCCGCCTCGAACTCCTCCTGTGTGGGGGTGTCGCCCATCCCGCCACCCATGTTCATCGAGGCGAAGGTGTCGATGTACAGGTCGGCGCCGGAGCCGAGGAGCTTCTCCTTGGGGATGACGGTGTCGCCGAGTACCTTCACCTGCCGCGCCCGCGCGTCGAGTTCGCCCGGCAGGGTGCCCTTGCCGGGCGGGAAGCCGGTGCCGATCACGCTGTCCCCGGCGCCCAGCCGCAGCAGGAGTTCCAGGCTGGAGGCGTTGCTGGTGACGATGCGCTTCGGGGCCGAGGTGAAGGTGGTCTTCGCGCCCGTGCAATCGGTGACGGTGACGGGGTAGCCGGCGGAGTCGCCCTTGCCGGCGGCGGGGCTCGTCGTGTCGCTGCTCCCGCTGCCGCAGCCCGCCGCACACAGGCCGCCGAGCGCCACGGCCGTCGTAGCCCGCCACACACGAGAACGCATCAGAACTCCCCTGGATCCACTGGATGGACGGGCGGATCGCCGCCGCCCGATCCAGTAGTCGGGGCGGACCCGGTGTCAGTTCCCCGCGGGGGTGAACCGACACCGGGTTCCCGGTCAGGCCGCCACAGCGACCGGTTCCGCCACGGCCGTGGCGTCGGTCACGCCACCGGCCGCGGCATCGGCCTCTGTCAGCAACTCGACGAGGCTCGCCCGGGCGCGGGCGACGCGCGAGCGGACCGTGCCGACGGGGCAGTCGCTCATCTCGGCCGCCTCCGCGTAGGGCAGGCCCACCAACTGGGTCAGAACGAACGCCTCGCGGCGCTCGTCGGGCAGCGCGTCCAGCAGATCGAGGAGGGCGATGCCGTCGTCGAAGCCGGGCAGCCCGGTCGGCTGGGCGCGTTCCGCCAGCAGCGTCCAGTCGTCGGTGTCGCACAGCCGTGGCCGGGCGGCGGCGTACCGGTGGCTGTCGATCACCGCGCGGCGCGCGATGGACAGCAGCCAGGCGCGTGCCGAGGAGCGGCCCTCGAACCGGTGCAGGCTGCCGAGCGCCCGCAGGAACGTGTCCTGCGCCAGGTCGTCGGCGGCCTGTGGATCGGCGGAGAGATGCGCCACGTAGCGCACGACGTCGCGGTGCAGGGAGCGCACGAAACGGTCGGCTGCGTCCGGGTCACCGCCGCGGGCGGCGAGCGCCCACGCGGTCGTCGACTCGTCGCAGGAGGCCGTACGGGGGGTGCGGGGGGTCTTGTCCGCCTTCGTGTCTCTCACGCTTGTCGGGCGTGAGGAGGGCAGGGCAGAAGTGATCACTGAGTCCTTCTCGGGTAGTCCGGACTCCGGCGCGGCGGGAGACACGGTGCGGTCGGCACGACGGCGTCGCCGCCGCCGGGCACCAGGGCACGCGAGACGTACGGTGCGCCGTACCGGAGGGGTCCGGGGTTGCGGGGATACGGCCGTACGGCAGGTACGGCCGGGGCCCGAGGCACGGTCGGCGTCGACGACTCACGACTCGACGCCCGTGCGGCCGTCGACGACTCGACGCCCGTGTGCGTGCTGCCTCGGGGAACCGGCTGTCTCAGACGACAGCGATCCCCGCCGGAGGCCCCCGAGAGGTGATGGTGTGAACGAGCGGCAGCAGCCGCGGCGCCCGGTCGGAACGGCCGCGCCGCGGACGCAGACGCGGGCGGTGCGGCGGTGCGGGCAGGACGAGCGACAGCCGCAGCGGGGCGGCCAGCCATCCGGCGACGGCCCGCAGGATGCGGAACGCGGCACGCTCACCGTGGCCCAGCCACAGGCCGCACAGCAGAGCGGCGAGGGTGTGGGCGGCGAACATACCGAGGGAGGACGTGCCGGCCATGTCGTGGGCCGTGCCCATGTGGCCCACACCCATGTGGGCCATGCCCATGTGGCCCGTGCCCATGTGGCTCGCGGCCATGTTCTGCCCCATGTCCATGGAGCCCATCGACCCCACAGAGCCCATGACATCCATGGAGCCCGTGTCCGTGGGCACGGAACCCATGCCCTGCCCGGCACCGGCTGAGGACTGCGCGAACTCGAAGGCCGCGTGCAGCGCGCCCTGGGCGACGACCACGACGGACACGACCAGCGGGAGCCCACGCTCCCGGCCGGCCAGGCACCAGCCCGCGCCGCCCGTGAGGACGGCACCGGCCGCCAACGTCCACCACGGGACCGTCGCGCCCGACATCAGCACGTGGCCGAGGGCGGCGAGCAGCACACAGACAGCGGCGAACACCGCGGCCCGTATCGTGCGCACACACCACCCAGCAGTCATGACGGCCCTCATCCTCGCATCCTGGGCCCGCTCGTCACCGGTGGGTACGCACTACACCCCCGTCCCGCACTCAAGCCCAGAAGAGTGATACAGGACACACCGACACGAGGGAACCGGGCACGCGGCCCGACCGACAAGTAGAGGTGAGAGGACTCGCGTCACTCACCCTCGCCGGGCCGGACGACCACCGCCGACGCCTCGATCCGTCCGCCGTGCTCGAAGTGCAGCGTGAACGGCACGAGGTCGCCCGCGCGCCACCCCGGTTTCGCCCGCAGCGTCACGTCCAGGCCGTACGGGGACATCGCGAGGCTGCCGCCGGCCGGGATCCGGGCCGAGTCGACCGTCTGCGCGTACGCCATGCGGCCACTCGTCATGCGATGCCGGCTGAGCGTCGCGTCGCCGATGGCAGAGGACGTCACCTTCAGGAGCCGGTCGTCCGCGCCCCCGGTGTTGGTGATCCGGAAGAAGGCAGCGGTGTCGCGGGCGTCGCCGTACGGCAGGAAGACCCGGCCGCCGGTGACCGCCGTCCGCGCCGGGCTGCCCGCCGCCCCGGAGTTCACCCAGGTGGTCAGGCCGCCCAGGGCGACGCTGCACGCGGCGACCGGGGCGAGCGCGGCGAGCAGGCCGTCGGCGATCCGGCGGCGGGTCGGGCGCCGGGCTCGGTGATCGGCCGTCCGCTCGGCCATGGGTGCGGTCATCGCGTACGGCCCCCCTGGTCCCCCTGAACAAGGCGCGCACGACCCCGAGCGGGCGCCGGCTGCCAGGCCCGCAGCCGCAGGCTGTTGCCCACCACGAGCAGTGAGCTCACCGACATGGCCACGGCGGCGACCATCGGGTTGAGCAGGCCGACCATGGCGAGCGGCACGGTCACCGCGTTGTAGCCGAAGGCCCACAGCAGGTTGGCGCGGATCGTGCCCAGGGTGCGGCGGGCGAGCCGTACCGCGTCCCCGAGCGCCTCGATGTCGCCACGCACCAGGGTCACATCGGCGGCCCCGATCGCGACGTCCGTCCCCGTGCCCATGGCGATGCCGAGGTCGGCTCCGGCCAGCGCCGCCGCGTCGTTGACGCCGTCGCCGACGACCGCGACCCGACGGCCCCGCTCCCTCAACTCCCGCACCAGAGCGGCCTTGTCCTGCGGTGTGCAGCGCGCGTGGACCTCCTCGATGCCGAGGGCGGAGGCGACCGCCCGGCCCGGTGCCTCATGGTCGCCGGTGGCGAGCACGGGGTGCACACCGAGGCGCCGCAGCCGGTCCACGGCGCGGTAGGCGCCGGGGCGTACGACGTCCCCGATCTCGATCAGCGCCTCCGTCACCCCGTCCACGCGGACGAGGACCGGCGTATTAGCAGCCGCCTCGGCCGCCGGCAGCGCGTCCGCAAACGCCGTGGGCAACTCACCGTCCGGCGCGAGGACTTCGACCAGTCGGCCCTCGACCCGGCCGCGCACACCCCGGCCCGCTTCGGCCCGGAAGTCACGCACCTCGGGCAACGGCCCCTGCCCGGACGGAACGCGGCGGGCGTACGCGACGACCGCGCGGCCCAGCGGGTGTTCGGAGCCCTGCTCGACCGCCCCGGCCAGCCGCAGCACGGCTTCCTCGCCGAGCCCGCCGGGCACGGCCGTGACCCGGGTGACGCTCATGTGCCCGGAGGTGAGGGTGCCGGTCTTGTCGAGGACGACGGTGTCGATGTGCTGGAGCCCCTCCAGGGCCCGCGGGCCGCGGACCAGGACGCCGAGCTGGGCGCCGCGTCCGGTGGCGGCCATCAGTGCGGTCGGCGTCGCCAGGCCCAGCGCGCAGGGGCACGCCACGACCAGGACGGCCACGCACGCGGTGATCGCCGCCTGTGGATCGGCCCCGGCCCCGAGCCAGAACCCGAGCACGGTGACGGCCAGCGCCAGCACCACGGGCACGAACACCCCGGCCACGGCGTCGGCCAGCCGCTGCGCCCGCGCCTTGCCCGCCTGGGCCTCGGTCACGAGCCGGGTGATCCGGGCGAGTTGGGTCTCCGCGCCCACGGCCGTGGCCCGCACGAGCAGCAGCCCGCCCGCGTTGACGGCGCCGCCCACGACCGCCGATCCGGGCCCGACCTCGACCGGTTCGCTCTCCCCGGTGACGAGCGACAGGTCCACGGCCGAGTTGCCCTCCACCACCGCGCCGTCGGTGGCCACGCGCTCGCCGGGCCGTACGGCGAAGACCTGCCCGACCGTCAACTCCTCGATCGGGACGAGGCGTTCGGTGCCGTCTTCGTCGCGTACCGAGACCTCCTTGGCGGCGAGTCGGGCGAGTGAGCGCAGGGCCGCACCGGTGCCGTTGCGCGCCCGTGCCTCCAGGGAGCGGCCGGCCAGCACGAACAGCGGCACGCCGACGGCCGCTTCGAGGTACAGGTGCGCGACGCCTTCGGAGGCGGAGGTCAGCAGGCTGAACGGCATCCGCATGCCGGGGGTGCCCGCACCGCCGAGGAACAGGGCGTACGCCGACCAGGAGAAGGACGCCACCACGCCCAGGGAGACCAGCGTGTCCATGGTCGCCGTCGCGTGGCGCAGTCCGCGCAGGGCCCGTACGTGGAACGGCCAGGCACTCCAGACGGCGACCGGCGCGGCCAGCACGAAGCACAGCCACTGCCAGTTGCGGAACTGCCAGGCGGGCACCATCGACAGCGCGAGCACCGGCAGCGCGAGCAGCGCGGTGACGAGCAGCCGGACGCGCTCCTGGCGGACGTCCTCGGACGCCCCTTCGTCCCGGCGTTCCCGCTCGCCAGGCTGCCCCCGTTTCTTCGGTGGCTCGGGCAACGCGGCGGGGTATCCGGCCTGTTCGACGGTCGCCACCAGTTGGTCGGGGCGGACGTCGGGCGGATGGCTCACCCGGGCGCGTCCGGTGGCCAGATTGACCGTCGCGGTCACGCCCTCCAGCTTGGCGAGCTTCTTCTCCACCCGCCGCACACAGGCCGCGCAGGTCATCCCGCCGACGGTCAGGTCGGTGACGGTCACCGGGGGTGCCGGTTCGGTGGCCATCAGCCGCCGCTCCCGTGCCGCATCGGCATGTCCGCCGTGTCGCCTGGGTCCATGCCGCCCCCGTCACCGCCCGTTCCGGAGCGGTGCATGCCGGGCGCGACGGGGCCGGTGGCGGCTCCGACGGCGTACGACACCGTGAAGATCAGGGCGAGCAGCACCAGAAACCCGCAGAGGGCGGGCGGCACAGGTTGGGGTTTTTTCATCGACGGCCTCCTGACGCACGTACCGCTTCAGGAGTCGGGCGCGGAGGGCGGGAAGTTCCCGGCGGCCGTCTCAGGAAGCGCCGCCTCGGGAAGAGCCGCCTCAGGAAACACCGTCTCAGGAAGCTGCGCCGCGACGGCTCCTGAACCACCACGCCCCGGCGCCGAGCACGACGACGGTCGCGCCGATGCCGAGCGGCACGGCCACCGGCATGCCGTCGTCCCCTTCCGTGTCGTCCGCCGCGGCCTGCGCCGACGGGGTCGACGGTGCGCCGGTCGTCGGCCCGTCCGAGGGCGACGCCGTCGTCGGCTCCTCGGTGGGTGTGGGGCTCACGGCCTTCGCGCCGGGTGCGGCGGCCTTCAGCTCCAGCCGCGGCGCGGGGTGGCCGTGCCCGTGGCCGTCGCCCTCGCTCTCCTCGTCCAGTTCGATCCAGCGGTCGACCGTCCCGTCGCTGTACGTCTGCAGCGTCTTGAAGACGAGCGTCTTCGCGTCGGGCAACTGCCGTACGGTGACGACGTACTCGGCGTCCTCACCGACCGCGAGCTTCGACCCGGAGACGGTGTAGCCACGGCCGGTGCGGGCGAGCTTCCAGCCCTCGGGGCCTTCCGTGTAGGTGATGTCGTCCGGGGTGATGCCGTCGGGCAGGATCACCTCCAGCTTGCTGATCCCGGCGGAGCCGGACTCCGACTCCGCGGTGAAGGTCAGGGGGACGTTCCGGTCGAGCGCCCGGGCGCCCTCCGCCTCGACCTCGGTGTGTGCCGCGGCCGGTCCCGCGAAGGCTACGGTGGCCGCGAACGCGACCGCGGTGAGGGCGCCGGTGCGGCGCAGGCTGCGGGTCAGGATGGGGCGGGGCACGTGCGACTCCCTCGTACCGGTGATGTGGTCGCTGCATTCAAGCGCAGCGGCGTCCTCAGGGCGAGGGGCCCTCGGGCCGGCCGGGGTGACGGAGGCAGGAGGCCACGACAACGAAGGGCCACAGGGACTGAAGGGCCGTCACAAGACGCTCGGCGGCTCCGTCGGCACCGTCGTACTGCATTTCGAGCACGAACCAGACCGCGCCGACGACCATCAGGGTGGTCGCGGCGAGGGAGGGCCCGGGCCTCAGCCCCCAGGGTGCGGTGCCTCGACGGTCGGCGGCCAGCACCGGCCACACCGCCAGCAGGGCGAAACCGACCGCGGCCGCCGAACCATGGCGCAGCGAACCTCCGCTGCTCGGCGGCGGGACCAGAGCCACCACCACCGCGGCCGCTCCCCCCGCCCCCAGCGCGACACGTCCAGGGAACGCGGCCGGGCGCAGCCCCAGGGCGGTGACCATGTGGCAGACACCGAGGACGGCCAGCGCCGCGGTCATCACCCAGGATCCCGCGGCGCCGCTGGCCGCCAGCGTGCTGATCGTCTGCGTGGCGGGGTCGTAGGCGGGCCCTTCGAGGAGCGCCGCGACCATCCAGCCGCCGATCAGCACGACAGGCGCACAACCCGACGAAAACAAGGCCCATCTTGGGACAGGTCGCATCAGACCACCGTAAAGCGACCACGCAGTCCGCTCGCCGCGCACACGCCGCGCCGTCGGCACGGTGTCCGCGGCGCCACAACGGCCGTTCACCGTCAGGGAGATGGGAGTGTGCGGCAACCGGGAACGGCCATGCGATCTTCGAACATCCCGACCGAAAGCGCCAGCCCGCGCCAGACTGCGCCACCCCTTCCGGGACATAGAAATATCCACCAGCATGAATGGCCGCGAACGGGACGGCAGGGCCGACAGTGCTGGGGGTAGGACATGCAGCGCACCATGGGGAAGCAGGCCGTCGAGTGGCTCGCCGCGGCCGCCACGGATCCTCGGACGTGCAAACAGCAGTGGGACCAGGGCGCGGACGCGGTGCTCCTGGAGGCCGGACGGCTCTGGGACGTGCTCAGTGTTCCCGAGCACCTCGGTGTGAGCGCCCTGGATCTCCTGAGACGTGCCCAGCTGCGGGCGACCGGCCCCGTCCTGGTGAACTGCGGGGCGCGCAGAGTCGGCTTCTTCCTGCCGCCCGATCCGGCCACCGAGTGGGTCGGGCCGGGCGTACGCCATGTCGGCAGGGGGTCCTGGGTTGCCGTACCGCCACCGCACCGGTCCACCGGATGGCGCCTGGAGTGGCTGCTGCCGCCCGACGGTACCGGCGCGCTGTACAACCCGGACGTCGTGGAGCTGGCGCTGCGCGAGGCCGGCGGCACCGCTGCCGCCCCGGCGCGCGTCAGTCGGTCGTCGGCGGAGCGGAGACGCTGACGCGCCCGCGGCTGCCGCTCCACTCCCACAGACTCATCGGCCCGGGAAGGCCCCGGGGGACGACGACGGCCGGTACGCGCTCGGTGGCCTCGTGCCCCTCGTCCGCCGGGGCGGCCTCCAGAGCCCTGGCCAGGCCCGTCCAGCGGCCGACGGCCCAGGACGTGACGGCCCGACCGGGGCCGTCGGCCGGGGTGACGGAGTCCCACCATGTGTCGCGGCGCCGTGGCACGGCACGCCCGTGGGCCTGCCACTCCGCGACCAGCGCCGCATAGATCGACGGCTGGCCCCTCACACCGGTGACCGGTACGACGTACGTCACGGGTGCGGCATCGCCTCCGAGGACGCGCCGCGCAGTCTCAGAGCTGTCCATGCCCGGGCAACGCGGAGGTGTGCGCCGGTGGTACGCCGGCCGCCGCTGCTACCACCCAGCCGGGTGAGCACATCCCCCGGATGGAGCCGTGGAGTTACGCCACATCGTCCGCCCACGATCGAGACAGGAGTTGCTTCCATCGACGGACCACAGCACGTTCCCTTCTTCTCCGGCGTCCGCGACGACGCCGACGACACCCCCGACTGCCCGTGGTGCGCCGCATTGCGCGAGGCGACCCTCCCGCCGGCCGCACGGCCGTCCGCGTCACCGGGGCGCCGGCATGACCCGTACGTCTCAGGCGCCGAGTACGACGACTGGTGAGGCCGACGCGGCGGGGTCCACCGTCACCGGCCTATGCAACGACTGAAACCAGCGCACCACAACAAACACCCTGAATCCGGTACAAGCCTTCACAGCCGCCACCGGGGTTGCCCAGTACGGGGAGGGCGCCCCGGCGTGCTCCGCCGACTCAGGGGCGCACGCCCCGCTCTCTGCCTGTTTGGTGCGCGGGCGCTCGCCCCATACGGGGAATTGGGCTCCCGACGTATGGCCGCATCACCCGGCACCCGGTGCACTAAGGCTCCACCGGTCAATGCACCAAGGCTCCACCGGTCATCGGGAGGCTTTTCATGGCGCTCATGGAGTGGACGAAGTCCATGGAGTGGCTGGCGGCGGCGTCGGAGGACCCCGGCGCCTGCAAGGAGGAATGGCAGAACGGCATCACCGGGGTCGCGCTCCTGGCGGCCGGACGGTTCTGGGACGTGCTGATCGTGCCGGAACAGCTCGGGCTGCGCGTCGCCGACCTGTTGGACGAGCTGCCGCTGCTGGAGCCGGGCCCCTGTCTGCTGGATGCCCGGCGCCGCCACGTGGGCTTCTTACTGCCCCCGGAGCCGCAGACCGTCTGGATCGGCACCGGTGTACGCCTGCTCGGCGCGGGAACGTGGATCACCGCGCCCGCCCCGCACTGCCGCTGGGGCGCGCTGCGCTGGCTGGTCCCGCCGGACGGCAGCGGCACCCTGACCATGCCCGAGGTCCTGGAAGTGGCCCTGCAGCGCTGCGCGAGCGAACTGTCCCGCCTCCAGGGCCACCCGGCACCCGCCGCGCACAGCCGGACGGCACCGGACGACGGGCAGGTCGGCGGGCACGTCGGTGGGCAGTTCGACGGGCACGTCGGCGGGCAGGTCGACGGTCCGCAGGTGGTGCGCCAGTGCGCCGTACCGGGATACGGGCGGCCCTGACCGGCCGTCCGGCCTTCGGTCCCGCTCAGCCCAGGAAGCTCAGCCGCACCCGGTTCGGATTGTCCCGTGTCCGCCAAACTCCGTTAAGACAACCGTCAAGGTACCCGAGCGCGGAATCTCCACCGGATACATTTCGCGGTTTTTCGGGCGCCTGCCGGGCCCTCAGTATCCGCCCACATCGTGCGAGCCGTGGCGAGCCGCTTCTCCGACAGGTCGCTCCCGGTCGGGTGGGCCCCTGCTCTGGCCGGCCAAGCGGAAACGTAGGAACTTGCCGCCGCTCGGTCCGTGGATGCTGGACGGCCTTCCCGGCCCGGCACGTGCCAACGGAGAGTCGTGGACCGTCCTAAAATGGAACAAATTATCCATCGATGATCGAGGGCAACGTGTCGGCCAACGGTGTGGCATCGAACTTGTACCCGTTCGGCGCCGCAAGTGTCGGCGAAGCGCCCGAGCGTGACGACGCGCTGGTCAGTGCCATCGTCGGTGCCGTGGAGCTGGCCGGAGCGCATGCCGGAAGCGTGTTTCTGCTCTCCGGCGACCACCGCTCGCTCGTAGTGGCCGCGTCGTGCGGGTCGCCGCCCTCCCTGCTCAGCGGGTGGCGTCGGATCCCGGTGAACAGCGGTCTGCCAGTGGCGGAGGCGTACCGCTCCGGGCGCATGATCCATCTGGCCGGCGCGGAGGAGACGATGCGGCGCTTCCCGCAGCTCTCGGTCGCCCTGCCCTACCCGTTCGGCTCCGCATCGGTCCCCGTACGGGCGGGCGAGCAGACCTTCGGCACCATGGCCGTGGTGTGGACGGCCAGGCCGGACGGGACAGGGCTGTCGAGGGCGCAGCGCAGGCAGCTGCGCTCCGCCGCCGACCGGCTGGGCACCACCCTCGCCGGACTGCGGGCCCGCGGCGCGCTCGGTGAGTACGACGAGCGGACGGCTCCGGTAGTGGTCCCGCTGCCATCCGCTCCGGTGATCCGGGTGGGTCTGTTCGACTGGAATCTCGACACCGGAGCCCTCACGGCGGACGACGAGCTGTGTGCGATCTTCGGAATGCCGCCCCGCGAGTTCGACGGACGGGCGGCCACCCTGGCGGCCATGATCGAGCCCGCGGATCTGCCCGGCTTCCGGTCCGCCGCCCGTACCGCGGTCCAGGAACGCCACGTACTGGCACACTGCCTGCGCATCCGGGACGGCCGCGGAGGCCACCACACCGTCGAGCTGTGGGGCCGGGTGCCCGAGAGCCCTGACGACCTGGAGGCTTCGGCCCATCTGGTCGGCGCCGTACTCGACTCCGGGAGCCGCATGGCCGCTGTGGCGGCGATCGAGCAGCTCACGGACGGCTTCTTCGCGCTCTCGCCCGACGGACGCCTCGCCTACGCCAACCACAGCCTGGAGAATCTGCTGCGGGTGAGCCAGGACGAACTGCTCGGCCGACGCCCCTGGGACGTCCTGCCCTGGCTGGCCGATCCCGTGTACGAGGACCGCTACCGGGCCGCCCTGGTCTCCCAGCAACCGGTCTCCTTCCTGGTCCGCCGCCCACCGGCCACATGGCTGGTCTTCTCCCTCCACCCGGGCGCTCAGGGCATGACGGGGTGGGTGGCACCCGTGCGACAGCCCGTACCGGCCGACACCGGCCCCGGTGCACCCCTCGCGGAAGGGGGGCCGCCTGCATCCTGGTCGCCTCCGCCCGCGGCCCCGCGCGTGGGTTCTCTCTACCGGGTGCTCACGCTGGGCAGCGCGCTCACCGAGGCGGTCACCGCGCACGAGGTGTTCGAGGCCGTCGCCGAGCAACTGCTGCCCGCTTTCGGCGGTCAGAAGCTGGCGATCGCCGTGGTGGAGGAGCAGCGCCTGCGCCTGCTCGATCAGCGCGGCTACTCGAAGCGCTTTCTCACCCGGTTCGAAGGCACTCCGCTGCATGCCCGTCTCCCCGTGACGGACGCGCTGACCTCCGGGACCCCGCTGTTCGTCGAGTCCCGTGAGGAGCTTCTCGAGACCTACCCCGGGATCACGGTCAGTCCATCCAACTCCTGGGCGTTCCTGCCCTTGATCGCCTCGAACCGCCCGGTCGGCGTCTGCCTGCTCGGCTTCGACGACGTCCACCGATTTCCCGACGAGGAGCGCGGAGTCCTCACCGCGCTGGGCGGCCTGATCGCCCAGGCCCTGGAACGCGCCAGGCTCTACGACGCCGAATTCGCCCTCGCCCGCGGCCTGCAGAACGCGCTGCTGCCGCACCGGCTGCCCACACTGCCGGGCCTTGATGTCACCGGGCGCTATCTTCCGGGCACCAGAGGGATGGAGATCGGCGGCGACTGGTACGACGTCATCCCCACCGGCGACGAGGTCGCGCTGATCGTCGGGGACGTCGAGGGGCACAACGTCGCCGCCGCGGCCGCCATGGGCCAGCTGCGCAGCGCGGTGCGGGCCTTCGCCACCGCCGGCCACCGGCCGAGCGACGTCGTCGCCAACACCAACCGGCTCCACATGGACCTCGACCCGGCGCTACTCGCAAGCTGCTGCTACGCCCGGCTCCATCCTCGCTCGGGGGTCTTGCGCATCGTCCGTGCCGGCCACGCCCCGCCCTTGCTGCGCCTGCCCGACGGGCAGGCCGAAGTCCTGGATGTGCCCGGCGGCCCTTTGCTCGGCATCGACACAGCGGCACAATTTCCGGAGTCGGAGCTGCGCCTCGTACCCGGGTCGGTCCTGGCCCTGTACACGGACGGACTGATCGAGAGGCGTGACTCGGACATCGATTCCGACGTCGACCGGCTCCGGGCGTCACTGGCCCGCATGGGCGGGGGCCGCCTGGAGGATCTGGCCGACGGGCTGCTGCGGGACGCCCGCCGGTCCGCCGACAGGGCGGACGACATCGCCCTCCTGCTCACCGAGTACGCCCCGCCACCGCAGACGGCGACACAGCCGGCGTCCGCACACGCCGGCTCCGGCCCGCCGCCGTGAGGCAGCAGGCTCTCCGACGCCGCCGTCCCTGCCCCGGATCTTCCGGTACCCGGGTCCTGGCACTGTCCCTGTTGGCTGACCCCCAAAGGGGAGCACCGCAGCGCGGGTCCCGTCGATCTCCTGCTTCTTCCGCCGCGGCGGAAGAAGCAGGACTCACCCTGCTCCACTTCGACCACGACTTCGAAACCATCGCCCGCACGACAGGGCAGTCGGTCCGCATGATCCACCTCAGGCAGTAGCACTCCACAGAAGCACGGACGGAGACCAGGCCTCTCACCGGGATGACGGCGCTGCCCGCGTCCACGCCGGTCCCTGCCGTACCGCGCCCTCGTCGCGTCCGCCCCCACCCTGACCAACGCGCTGGATCGTCCGGTACGGACCGTCTCCCAGACGCTCAACCTGAGCCGCCGCGGCAGCCGGGTGATCCAGACGTCGCGGAGCACTCGGGGTGAGCACCGACTACTACATGCGCCTGGAACAGGGCCGCGAAGGACACCCGTCGCAGCAGATATTCAAGGCCGTCGCACGAGCTCTGCAACTGGACGACGAAGCGGTGGCCCACCTGTATCGCATGGCCGGCCCGACCACCCGCCGTACGCGCCGGGCGCCCCGCGTCGAACGCGTCGCCCCGCACCTGCGGCGACTCCTTGACACGTGGAGCGACACGCCCGCCTTCGTTATGGGCCCCGCACTGGACATCCTGGCCTGCAACCGGCTCGCAAGCGCCCTCTACGCCGGCTTCATCCAAGCCGACAATCTGCTGCGCATGACGTTCCTGGACCCGGCCGCGCGGCACTTCTACCGCGACTGGGACCGAGCCGCCGAGTCGACCGTGGCCGCACTGCGGTGGACGGCCGGTATCGACCCCGAGGACCCGCGGCTGAACCAGCTCGTAGGCGAACTGTCCATGAAAAGCGCCGACTTCCGCGTCTTGTGGGCGCGCCACGACGTGCGCGGCAAGATCCGTGAGGCCAAGCTCTTCCACCACGCCCAGGTCGGCGACCTCGAACTGCACTACAGTCCTTCACCGTCAACAGTGCCCCCACCCAGCAGTTCGTCGTCTACCAAGCCGAACCGGGCAGCAGCTCCGCCGACGCCCTCGCCCTGCTCGGCTCGCTCAGTGCCGGCCCCGTACCCGCACAGGACACGGCGACAGGCGCCGTCTCCGACTGATGCACGCTCACGGTGGTGAGAGGCCCAGCCCCGGCCCCGCGCTTCCTGGGTATGCCAGGGCCGGGCCCACAATCATGCCGCGCACCTCGGACCGGCTCCTGCGGCCTGGATCCTGCACACAGCCGACCCCGCGGATGCGGCATGGCCGGACGCCTGGACGTCCCGTCCACCGGCGGCCTGCATTCCCCTCGACTAGGTTGGGGTCATGAGTGACGGCACTCCTTTGGGAGACTTCCTCAGAGCACGGCGCGAAGCCCTCAAGCCGCAGGACGTCGGCCTGCCGGCGCACGGGCGCAGGCGGGTGCCGGGGCTGCGCCGCGAGGAGGTCGCCATGCTCGCGGGTGTGAGCTCCGACTACTACATGCGCCTGGAACAGGGCCGGGAGACCAGCCCGTCGCACCAGATGATCGACGCGATCGCCGCCGCACTCCGCCTCGACGACGAGGCACACGACCACCTGCGCAGACTCACCCGTGCGCCCCAGGAGCGCCGCGGCGTTCCCGCTGGTCACGAGAGGATCAGCGCCCAGCTTCTGCAGCTGATCGACAGCTGGCCCGACACCCCCGCCTTCATCCTGGGACCGGCCCTGGACATCCTGGCGCACAACACGCTCGCCGCGGCCCTGCACAGCGGATTCCAGCGGTTCGACAACCAGGCCCGCATGGTCTTCCTGGACCCGGCCGGGCGTTCCTTCTACCAGGACTGGGACAAGGCCGCGAACTCGTGCGTGGCCGAGCTGCGCGCGGCCTACGGATACGACCCCGATTCCCCGCGGATCACCGAAGTCGTCGACACGCTCTGCGCGAAAAGCCCCGAATTCGCAGAGCTGTGGGCGCGGCACGAGGTGAGGGGCAAGTCGCAGCAGGCGAAGAACCTCGCACACCCCGAGGTCGGCGCTCTGGAGATCCAGTTCTCGGCCTTCACCGTCAACGGTGCCCCGCACCAGCAGCTGGTCGTCTACCAGGCCGAGCCGGCCAGTGCCACCGCTGCTGCCTTCGCCGAACTCCGGTCCCGCGCCGGCCGAGGGGAATCCGCACAGGTGGTGCAGGGCGAATCCGGCCGGGTTCTCAGCGACACCTGACATCCTGTGTGACGCGCATGCGACACGGGCCCACGACCACCACGGAGAATCGGCTGCGCTACCTGCGCGAGCTGATGACACCGCCCATCGCCGGCGCGCCCCTTTGGTGGCTCGATCTTGCGCGAGAGGGTCCGTCAGCAAGCTGACGGACCCTTCTTGGCCGTTCTGAGCGGAAATCTAGGCTTGTGAGCAGGTTGACGGCGCGAGCACAGGGCACATCGCATCGAGCCATAGCCGGTCCTGGAACGAACGGCCCCGACAAGAATTAGGCGTGACCCCTCAGCCGTGCGACCAACTGCCTCCTGCCTTGGCGCGCTTGTCGCCCTCGCGGTAGAGCACCAGGTGCTCGTGGAAGAGAACGCCGTCGCGGATGTCGCCGGTGGCGGTGAAGCCGGTGTCGTCGGCGTAGTCGATGTGGTTGCCCGTGACGGTGTAACGGCCGGTGTAGGCACTCTGCCCCATGGTTGGCCCGGCAGCCGATGGCAACCAGGCCGCCGTCTCCCCAGGTGCGGGTTTCCTGGGGGCGGCGCACCCACGATGGCGAGTGGAACGGCGCGGCGACATCAGGATGCCGACACAGGCGAGTCTCCCGAGCCCTGTCACGAGCAGCGGGGTCGACCATGGGTGCCGCTCACCTGGGGATACGGCGGCCTGGTTCCGATTCCGCAGCGCGACGAACGTGATGCTCACGCAGCTGCTGTGGCTGCCGAGCATCTGCCTCCCACCTGCACCGGCGCCCGCTTCGTGCGTCGGGCAGACCGATGAGCCGAACTCCCTGAGGAACACCATGACCATCCCCGACAACGTGAGCTGGAACCCGAAGGCCCTCGACGAGATCGTCTCGAACGACGGTGGCCGTCCCGTCCTGTTCACCAACGCCCGGATCGTGACGATGGACCCGCTGATCGGGACCATGACCGGCGCCGACCTCCTGTTCGTCGGCTCTCTGCTCGTGGGCGTCGGCCCGGGCATCATCACCGCGGCGGGCGACGACAACGCCATCGTCGTCGACTGCACGGGCACGACCATCGTCCCCGCCGTCGTGGACACCGTCGCGCTGGTCGGCGGACGCGGCCACCGCTCCGAGTACGTCAAGACACTGACCCCGCGCAACACCACCGACTTCCTGGTGGTTTCCGACGAACTCGCCGCCGACGTACCGAGCGCGGTGGCCACCCTCATGACCCGGCCGGAGCAGGTCCGTGCGCTGGTCGCGGCCGGCCGGCCCGTCCTGTGGGCCGGCACCGACGTCCCCGGCCGGGCCACCGCCCCCGAGGCGGGCACCCCGGCCGCACCGGACCTGACCGGCAGCCCACGGGTCGGCGTCTGGATCGACAGGAACGACTTCCTGCACCAGGAACTCACCGTCGACGGCCGCTACGACGAGGCCCGGGGCGGTCGCCCGCACGCCTACCAAGGCCGTTTCTGGATCGACGGTGACCGCATCGACTACCTCGACGACCTCGGCTTCTGGGCCTACGAAGAGTTCCAGGGCGACGAACTCCACCACGCGGGCTACGTCATGAAGCTGGGCTGACCTCTGCGCCCATCGGCGCCCCCACAGTCCCGATCCTGGGTGCACGACACCTGGGGAAACCGCGACCTGGTTGCCGGAGCGGGCGGGACCGAGGCTGGTATTCGAGCAGCCTCGGCCGCCCCCGGCGACCCACCCCCCAGCCCCCTCCCGCGGACGGGCCCTTCTTTCAGCCCTGTCCGCCGTACGCAAAGAAGACCTCTCATGAACGTCAACGACACCACCAGCGCCGCCGTACTCGAAGAGCTCCGGCGCCGCCCCGTCGGTCAGCGACGCATCCTGTTCACCGGCGCGACCATCGTCACCATGGACCCCGACCTCGGCATCATCGAGGGCGGCGACCTCCTCGTCGAGGGCGACACCATCACCGCCGTCGGCCGTGGCCTCGCCGCGGACGATGCCGTGGTCGTCGACGCCACCGGCACCCTCCTCAGCCCCGGCTTCGTCGACACCCACCGGCACGCCTGGGAGGCCCAGCTGCGCCGGATCATGCCGGACGTCGACGACCTCGGCGGCTACGTCATGTCCACCCTGGCCGGCTACACCACGGTCTACCGGCCCGAGGACATGTACATCGGCACCAAGCTGGCCGCCCTCACCGCGATCGACAGCGGCATCACGACCATGCTGGACTTCTCCCACAACTCCCGCACCCGCGAGCACTCCGACGCCGCCATCGAGGCCCTCGTCGACACCGGCGTCCGCGGCGTGCACGCCTCCATGGGCCCGCACTTCGGCGAGTGGGACCGCCAGTGGCCCGGCGACCTGGCCCGCGTCAAGGAACAGTACTTCAGCAGCGACGACCAGCTGCTGACCCTGCGCCTGGCGACGCTCGCCACCGACGAGATCGCCGGACCGGCGCTCGCCTACGGTCCCGAGCTTGCCCGCGTCGCCAAGGACCTGGGCATTGGAGTAAGCGTGGACGCCGTTTTCGGCACGTCCTCCTCCGAGGCAATCCTGCGCTGGGCCAAGGACGGCATCCTCAGCCCCGACGTCACCCTCATCCACTGCACCGGACTGACCCCCGAGGCGTGGAAGGCGATGGGCGCGACCGGCACCACCGTGGCGCTGGCCCCCACCTCCGACGCCCAGATCGGCCTGGAGACCGCGATCCCCGCCGTCGACGAGGCCCTGTCCGTCGGCATCCGCCCCGGACTGAGCATCGACGTCGAAGTCGCCCTGGCCAGCGACATGTTCACGCAGATGCGGGCCCTGCACGCCATCCAGCGGATGCGCGCCGTGAACGCCGCCTACGGCACCAACCAGCAACCCTCCCGCATCACCACCAACGACGTCCTCGACCTCGCCACCCTCCAGGGCGCCCACACCAACGGCCTGGCCGCCGTCACCGGCTCACTCACCCCGGGCAAGAAGGCCGACCTCCTGGTCATCCAGGCCGAGGACTCAACAACATGCCGCTCAACGACCCGATCGGCACCGTCGTGCTGGGCTCCGACGCCCGCAACATCAGCGCCGTGCTCATCAACGGCGCGCCCCGCAAGTGGAACGGCCACGTCCTCGACGTCGACCTGGCCGCCCTGCGCGCCGAGGTCCACGCCTCGCGCGAGTACGTGCTGAACACCCCGACCGCCTGACCATCCTCCTTCATCGTCCCCCGGCCGGGGGAACCCATCGCCCCCGGCGGTGCCATCGGCCGATCGCGTCGCGCACAAACACACGGGGCCGCCACCAGACGCCCCTTTGGCAGTTCCCTTGTCCCACCCCACCACAACCCCCAGGCACACGGCCACGAGCAGGACACCCGACAAACCGCCGGGCTGGGCCCCAGCCGCCCCGACCATCCTCCTGCTTACCGCGCTCGGCGTCCTGATGGTCGGCCAGATGTACACCGTCCTGGCGCTGCTGCACCCCATGGCCAGCGCGCTCGGCACCACACCGGGACAGGCCACCTGGACGGCGACCGCGTTCGGCTTCGCGTACGCCGCCGGATTCCTCCTCTCCGGTAGCCTCTCCGACCGCTACGGACCACGCGCCGTGATCACCGCAGCACTCGTGGCCGCTGCGGCATCCACCGCCGCGGTCAGCGCCGCCCCCAACCTCCCCACGGCCATCGCCCTGCGCAGCCTGCAGGGACTGACTGCCGCGACCTTCGCACCCTCCGCGCTCACCTACGTCGTCCACCACATCGGGCCGCGGCTCTGCCCTCACCTGCATCACCAGCGGCATGCTCGCCGCCGTCATCATGCAGATCCCAGGCCGTCGCGTCCGAGTTCGGCTGGCGCGCGGTCTTCTGGCTCGGTTCCGCCCTGATGGGCCTTAGCCTGACTCCGGTGCGCCGAGTGCTGCGGCCCACCTGGCGCCACGGCACCGGCGGCGGGCTGCTTCAGGCCTTCGCGGCGATGCCACGGCTGCTGCGTCGGCCTCGACTGGGCGCCCTGTACCTGTCCACCGTCGCCCTGATGTCCGCCTTCGTCGCCCTCTACACGGCGGTGGCCATCGCCGGACCGCCGAATATCGCCGGTCACTCCTCCGCGATCCTCGCCCTGCGGGCCAGTGCCCTGCCCGCCCTGATCGCCGTCCCCCTGCTCGCCCCCGTGCTCCAGCGGCTCCTCGCGCCCCTTCGCGCAGTCCTCGCCTTCGCCCTGGCCGCCCTGGCTGCCCTCGCCGTCGCCGCCGGCGCCTTCCTCGGGGGCCACACCGTTCCGCTGGCCATCGCCCTACTGCTGTTCGTGGCCGCCGTAGCGGCAGCGGCACCCGCCATCGTCGGGACCGTCAACGCCAACGCCCCACACGCACGCGGCGCGGCCGTCGCCCTCTACGGATGCAGCATGCTCATCGGCGCCAGCCTGGGCCCGCAGCTCACCGGTGCTCTGACCGGGGTCGGCTTCAGCGGCATTCTGCTCGCCGTCGCCGGGGTGCTCGCCCTGGGCCTCCTCCTCGCCCTGCTGTCCCTCCGTCACCAGCGCACCACGCCACAACCCGAGCCGACGACGAGCGGCACCGCAGCTCGCAGGTAACGCTGAAGCTGGGCCGTTCCTACGGACCGTTCCCCGGCGCTCAGCTGGGGCCGCGGCAGCGGACCAGCGATCCAGACGGGCACAGCAACCCGTTGGCCGACCGCCGAAGGCCCCCAAGCAGCCACCTCCGATCACCGGCGTCCCATCAGCGTCCCAAATCAGGCGTCCACCCGCTCACACAGCCCACCCGCGGCGGCTTACGCCGGTAACGAACTGATACGTCTATGCAGGTCAGAACGTTTCCAACCAACGCCGATCACAACGAGGTTGGACTCACGAGGAGCGGATTCAGTCCGTTGAGTCAGAGCTCTGAATCCGCACTCCTGATGAGACGATTCCGCAGGTCATAGCCCTGCACTGGTGGGGCGGGTGGGACTCCAACCCACGGCCGACGGATTATGAGTCCTTTGAGGATCTTGGCGGGCCTTGCCGATCTACACTCACTCTTGACGTTTTTGCAAGTCGGAGCGGGTGAGCGGTGCCGGGGCTTCCCGGGTCTTGTCAGTCTGTTCCTCTCCTTGTGTCCCGAACGCGTCCCGAATGCGTCTTGGAGGGACAAAGGACATCAGACTCCTGGACGGTTGCTCCAGCTCGGAGAGGGCTCCCGGACCCGTCCGCAGCGGTTTTCCAGTCCCATACGAAGAGGCTCACGCCTCTGGTGTCGGGCCGAGCCTCTTCATTCCAGGCTCAACTCAGGGGTGCTGCTGCACCGTTCGTTCGACCCAACAGCCGCCGCGCCTTGTGCTTCACACAGAGTTCTCCGCCGTTCATCCACCCCGTGGTCAGGCGGCTATCGGCATGGTGATTGCCATGCTGCGCTGCGAAGAGGTCCGCTGCATCACCGCGCGACCATCGAGGTGTCCGACGACCACAACCTTCTGGTCCCGTACTTCGCAGGTCGTCGACAAGGTTCTCCGCGGCAGCCTCGTAGCGTCCGATCTCGACCGGGCCGGACCGAGACAGGTAGCCCTGTTGCGGTTCCGATCGGCGAGCGATCAGCTACGACCGTTTGATCTTCACGATCGGGTGACCTGCGAAGTACGGGTCCAGTCAGAGGTTACGGGCGTTGTCCTCGGGGCGCGGCGCCACGACGTGTGCTTTCCGCTCGCGTCTCCCAGAATGGAGATGTCGTCCCCGGGCGGCGTGGTGTCCCCCTGACGGAATGGGGCAGATTCATGGGGATTATTTCGAGGGGCTTTCACGGCCGGGCGCGCCCAACGGATGTGAAGCTGCCTCCCGGGCAATATCTGACCGAGGACTTTCCGGTGCTGTCGGCCGGCCCCACGCCGAACATCGCACGGGAGCAGTGGGAGTTCACCATCACGACCGAGAGCGGGACGCGCCGTAGCTGGTCGTGGCAGGAACTGCTGGCGCTGCCGAGCGAGCGGCCGACGGTGGACCTGCACTGCGTGACCAAGTGGTCGAAGCTGGGCACCGGCTGGCAAGGGGTGTCGCTGGACACGCTGTTTGCCGATGTGGAGACGGTTGCCGAGTTCGTGCTGGTCCACTCCTACGGTGACTACACGACGAACATCCCGCTGGAGGACCTGCTGGGCGGCAAGGCATGGATCGCCTACCAGTACGAGGGGGAGGACCTCGCTCCCGTGCACGGCGGCCCGGCCCGGCTGCTGGTGCCGCATCTCTACCTGTGGAAGTCGGCCAAGTGGGTGCGCGGCATGCAGCTGCTGACCGAGGACGAGCCGGGGTTCTGGGAGAGCGCCGGCTACCACGACTACGGTGACCCATGGCGCGAGCAGCGGTACCAGGGCGACTGAAGGCGCCCCTGACCTGGCAGGTCGCCCGGCTGGCCGGTCTGCGCGACGAGACGCCCACGGCCCGCACGCTGGCCTTCGACGTGCCCGGCTGGTCCGGGCACCTGGCCGGCCAGCACGTAGATGTGCGCCTGACGGCCGAGGACGGCTACAGCACCCAGCGCAGTTATTCGCTGACCTCGGCACCCGACGGCGACCGGATCGAGCTGACGGTGCAGCGCGTGCCCGACGGGGAGGTCTCGCCGTACCTGGCCGATGTGCTGGAGATCGGTGACCTGGTGGAGCTCCGGGGCCCGGTAGGCGGCTGGTTCGTCTGGCGCCCGGCCGACACCCGGCCGGTGCTGCTGGTGGGCGGCGGATCGGGGATCGCCCCGCTAATGGCCATGATCCGCACGCGCCGCAGCCTCGGCAGCCGTACCCCCTTCCGGCTGATCTACTCGGTCCGCACCCCGGAGGACCGGTACTACGCCTCCGAACTGCGCATCGCGCAGCCCGGTGACGGCGGCCTGGACGTGACCCACCTTTACACCCGGCACACGCCTGAGGGCTGGCCGAGACCAGCTCAGCGCCTGCACCTCGCGGACCTGCAGACCCACGGCTGGCCACCGGAGTTCGAGCCGATCTGCTTCGTCTGCGGACCGACCGGCTTCGTCGAGACGGCCGCAGCCCAGTTGGTAGCCCTGGGCCACGACCCGCGCCGGATCAGAACCGAACGCTTCGGCCCCACGGGAGGCTGACATGAACCGACCCGAGACCACGGACTACGAGGACGGCAACGCGCTCGCCGGCCCTCTGGGCGAACTGTTCACCGCGGACGTCACCGTGGCCTCCGGACGCTGCACCGGCTGTGGGCACACCGCTCTCGTCGCCGAGCTGCGCGTGTACGCGCACGCCCCGGGCATGGTGGCCCGCTGCCCGAGCTGTGACGCGGTACTCCTGCGACTCGTACGGACCCCCGACGCCGCATGGCTGGACCTGCGCGGCACGGTCTGCATGCGCGTCCCGATGTCACCCACATGAAGCCACCGCCCGCGGCAGCGCCGGTTGCTCCTACAGGCTGCCCGGGTCGGGCGTTAGCGGGACCTCCCCGGCGGCCTCGCCGGGCAGGAATAGGCCATCTCTTGGCCGAGCGGCGACGACCACGTCGGCCACGAGCTTGACCGCGTGGCCGTGCGCGTCGTCGGTACGCCGGGCCATGTCCACCAGATCCGGCATGCGGGGTTTCGCCGATGATCCGGCGGACACTAGTCGCCCCGCCGTACTTGCGCGGGGTCCTCGCGCCGAATCTGCTCGGCAGACCGGGCGTCATCACTTTCGATGCGGGCGGCCTCCTCTACAACCCGGCGCACGCTGTCGGCAGGGATGACAACGGCGCCGCTGGAATCGGCATAGGCGTAGTCACCCGGCACAATGCACACTCCGCCGAACTCGACGGCGATGTTGGCAGCGAACGGCATGACGGTGTCGCCACCCCAGCGAGTGGCCTCGCCCCGGCACCAGGTGGCGAACCCGTAACCGGCGAGCTGAGCGAAATCGCGGAGTCGGCCGTCGGCCAGTACCCCGGCAAGGCCATGGTTGCGCAGCCGGGACAACTTGGTGCCACCACCGTGGGAGGCATCCGGACAACCCCCGCTGGACAACACTATGACCTTGCCCTTCGGAGTGTCGGCGACCGCCCGATAGAAGAAGGCGGCAAAACCGAGGCCGGTCTGCGGCAAGTCGTCACGGTAGGGAAGGAACGCGATGGTGGCCACCGGCCCGAACAAGACCCGGTTCGGGGCAGGGCTGACCAGGTCGAGGATGTGCGCGCGGTGCTCGTGGACCCGCCCCATGGCGTCGACCAGCGAAGCGCAGCTGACTCTGTCCACCGACCGGCGGAGATCGTCATTCACAGGGACCTCCTCACCGTTCACCTCGTGAGCCCGCGGTGCCCGCTTCTCGCGCTGTGTGCCATTTAAGCCGGTGTAGGAGCGGTAGGGCACCTCAGTGGTGCGTGGCGGCACCGACCTTGCCGTCCTCGGCCTGGGTGATTCCCTTCGCGGGTGGTCATGCCGAAAGGGCCGCGGCCGGTCCGCGATGGTGACGGCTCCGGGACGGTGCGCACCATCGTCCAGGCTTCTCCGGCGGAGCACGAAGTGTCGGTAGCTGCATCCGGGCTCGTACCCGCTCGGCCGGAGGCGGGCGCCCCGCCGGACCACAGCCGTTCTCCCACCCGCTCTCCTCGCGGCGCTTGGCCGCGCCCTGCGAGCAGTGCTCGCAGCACAGAGTCCCCCTCTGACAGGTGGGCGTACCTCACACCGAGCCTCCCAGCCGACCCTGTGGAATCGACGAAATGTGAGGCGAGGGAGTGACGGAATGCCCGGGGTCTGCTCACCTGGGAGGCGGCTGCCGTCCTCGCTCCGTAGGCTCGTAAGCAGGAGTGACGCCTGCCGAGGTCCACCCGGCGCACAGTGTCACTCGCCTTCAGCTCCTGAAGGTGAGGTGGAGTCATCCATGACCACACCGCGGGACCTGTTGATCATCGCGATGGACTTGACGGCCAGTCGTCCTCTGGAACAAGGCGATCTGTCCCTTGCGCTCGCGGGAGCCGAGCTGATCGACCTCCTGGGCGCTCAGGCCATCACGCTGGACGGTGATCGCATCGTGCCGAGCGACCGGCGAGCCATAGCTGATCGGGGGTTGGATGAGGCCGCGTCGTCACTTGCGCGACAATTGCCGTACGAGTCAGTCGGCGACTGGCTGTGGCGCAGAGGCCGCGGCCTATCTGGCAGCCCTCGAAGCGGAAGGGCAGCTCACTCGGCAACGCCGCAGCTGGATGATCTTCCAGTCCGCTCGCCTGGTGCTGGTGGATTCGCCCGGAAATCCGACGGCATCAGCACGGGATCGCCCCATGACCGGAGCCACAAAGCCGCAGGTAGACCCATTCCGCCAGTTGCCCACCCTGGCCCGCGGGGCAAGTCCCCGCGGACTGGGAGTGGCACCTGCGTTGACGTGGCTGTTGAGGTGGGGTGGATGCGGATCCAGGAGCGGGGCAACGAGCCGCGTTGCGGTGCCGGGACGGGGTGAACCGGTGCCGTCCGTCCCGGAGCGCCGTCGGGCCGGCCATCGAACAGGAGCCGGAGGGGCTGATGACGGCACTACCCACTCTTCCCGCGGCTGTTGTTCGGCTGGGACGGCGCGCCGACCCCCGTGGGTGTCGAGACCCGTATCAGCGCCCTGCGCACAGCCGCCCGGATGCTGACGCCATCCGCTTGTCTCCCCGATCGATGCCGTGCGGTGTCCTCGTCCGCGGCCCCGGACAGCACGGGCACCTGCCCGCTCTCCGATACCAGCCAGCGTCCAGAATCCGGCGCCCAATGCCTCGCACACGCCACCCGCGGCAACCTGCCCCATCGCCGGTGCACGACATCTGTGCAGGCCAGAGCGGTGTGGGCTAACGCCGACCGCAACGGAGCCGAACTCACGCGCAGCGGATTCAGTCCGTTCAGACAAAGTTGACGATCCGACAGGACAAAATGAACGTTTCCGCAGGTCAGAGACCTGCATAGGTGGGGCGGGTGGGACTCGAACCCACGGCCGACGGATTATGAGTCCGCCGCCACCAATTTTCGTTCGCGACAAACGGTCGTAGGTTCAAATCCCGCCTCATCAGTCGAGAGCCAGCAGGCGTCGGCACAGCCTGTGTCGTCTCACCGCATCGCTCGATGTCAGCTGCGGGTGGACTGCAAGGGCGAGCCGGACTCGTTGGGTACGGCCGGACTTCAGACGTGTAGTCGGCACCCTCGTCACGCAAGGAACGACAACCGCACCTGGCGACGAGGATTGTCCTTGTTCGTGTCGACGAGGCACACCGACTGCCACGTCCCGAGCTCCAGCCGCCCGCCCAGCACCGGCAGCGTGGCGTGAGGCGGGACGAAGGCCGGGAGGACGTGGTCGCGGCCGTGGCCGGGGCTTCCGTGGCGGTGCTGCCAGCGGTCGTCGGCGGGGAGGAGGGTGTGCAGGGCGGCCAGGAGGTCGTCGTCGCTGCCGGCGCCCGTTTCGATGATCGCGATACCGGCCGTGGCGTGCGGCACGAACACGTTCAGGAGGCCGTCGCGGTCTCCGGCCGCCTCCCGCAGGAAGGCCTCGCATTCGCGGGTGAGGTCCACGACCCGCTCCGCGGAGCCGGAGGAGATGTTCAGGACTCGGGTGGTGAAGGCGTCTGACATGCCCTCCATCCTCGCCCATGCGCCCGGAGTTCACCTGCGAGGGCACGGCCGGGTGACGGTCGAGCGGTGATACGCAAGGTCCACTTCGCGAGACGCCGTTGACCGTCGCCACGCCATCTGGCTACTTTCAGCCGTATGTTGCGTTCAGCCCTGCTCACCACGCGCGGTCACATCGACCTGCTGCGGGTGGCCTCCGCCGCGTGTCGCCGCGGCCGCTGACGCCCTTCTCTCTCCTCTCCTTCGCCTGCGCTCCGCCGTACCCGCACGTCTGATCCTCGTGTGATCCACGCGTGATCGACGTGGCGGCGTGCAGCCGTCCCCTTTCACCGGCCGCTCTCCTTCCCGTGGAGCACCCATGAGCATCAGCCATGCCCCACCCGAGTCCTCCGAACCCGATATTTCGTCTATATCAGCCCTCCAGCCCACTGCGGGCGACCAGCCCCGATCCGACCTCGAACGCCTCGTCCCCGCCTCCTCCCGCCGCACCCGCGTCCCCCGCTGGCTGCGCCGCACCACCGGCCCCGTCCTGCTCCTCGCCCTGTGGCAACTGCTCAGCAGTACAGGTGTGTTGACGTCCGACGTCCTCGCCTCTCCCGGCCGCATCGCCCAGGTCGCGGGCGATCTGATCGCCGACGGCTCGCTGCCCTCGGCGATGGGTACGTCCCTGCAGCGCGTCGCCGCCGGGCTGGCGCTGGGCACGGTCGTCGGGACCGGACTCGCGCTCCTGTCGGGGCTGTTCCGGATCGGTGAGGATCTGGTGGACGCGCCCGTGCAGATGCTGCGGACCGTGCCGTTCGTCGGGCTCATCCCGCTGTTCATCATCTGGTTCGGCATCGGCGAGGCCCCCAAGGTCGCCATCATCACGCTCGGCGTGACCTTCCCGCTCTACCTCAACGTCTACGCCGGTATCCGCGGCGTGGACGCCCAGTTGATCGAGGCCGGGGAGTCGCTCGGGCTGTCCAGGTGGGGCCTCGTGCGGCATGTCGTGCTGCCCGGTGCGCTGCCGGGCGCCCTGACCGGACTGCGTTACTCGCTCGGCATCGCCTGGCTGGCCCTCGTCTTCGCCGAGCAGGTCAACGCCGACTCCGGCATCGGGTTCCTCATGGTGCAGGCGCGGGACTTCCTACGGACCGACGTGATCGTGGTCTGCCTGATCGTCTACGCCTTCCTCGGCCTGCTCGCCGACTTCATCGTCCGCTCCCTCGAAAGGCTGCTGCTGCAATGGCGACCGACGTTCACCGGCCGGTGAGCCCCGAAGCCGTACCGGCTTCCCCGGCCGCACAGGCCACCCAGGCCGTCCACGTGGCGGGGCTGACCCGCTCCTTCGACGGACGTGCCGTCATCGACCGGCTCCAACTGGCCGTCCAGCCCGGCGAGTTCGTGGCCCTCCTCGGCCGCAGCGGCTGCGGCAAGTCCACCCTGCTGCGCATCCTCGCCGGCCTCGACCGCGACATCGAGGGCACCGTCCTGGTCCCGCGCCGCAAGGCCGTCGCCTTCCAGGCGCCGCGGCTGATGCCATGGAAGAAGGTGTGGCGCAACGTGCTGCTCGGCCTGCCGGGCAAGCCCGGTCGTGCCGTCGCCGAGCAGGCGCTCAAGGAGGTCGGCCTGGACCACCGTACGAACGCCTGGCCCAAGACGCTCTCCGGCGGCGAGGCCCAACGCGCCTCCCTCGCCCGGGCGTTGGTCCGTGAGCCCGATCTGCTGCTGCTCGACGAGCCGTTCGGGGCGCTCGACGCGCTCACCCGGATCAAGGCCCAGCGCCTGGTGGGCGAATTGTGGCAGCGGCGCGGCTGCGCGGTCCTGCTGGTCACGCACGACGTGGAGGAGGCCGTGCTCCTCGCCGACCGCGTCCTCGTCATGGACGACGGGGTCATCGCGCACGAGCAGCGCATCGACCTCGACCGTCCCCGCGACATCACCGACCCGCGGTTCGCGGAACTGCGCGCCCGCCTCCTGGAGCGCCTCGGCGTCGACACCGCCGCCGAAGCCGCCTGAAGCCTCCCCTGCAAAACCCCCGAGCAACGACCACCTGAGCAACAACCACCGAACGGATCCCCATGCGACTACGCCTCGTAACCGCCGCTCTCCTCCTCCCCTGCGCGCTCCTGCTCACCGCCTGCGGCGGGAACTCGGCCGCCGAGACCTCGACGGACACCGACGGGCAAGGCTCCCTGACGCTCAACGTCGGTGACCAGAAGGGCGGTTCGGAGGCCATCCTGCGCGCCGCCGGAGAGCTCAAGAACCTCGACTACAAGATCAAGTGGTCCACCTTCACCTCGGGCCCCCCACTCCTCGAGGCCGTCAACGCGAGGGCCGTCGACGTCGGCGGCGTCGGCAACACGCCACCGGTCTTCGCGGCGGGGGCGGGCTCGAAGATCACGGTGGTCGCCGCCTTCCACGGCACCTCCAAGGGCGACGCGATCCTCGTGCCGAACGACTCCGAGCTGGCGAAGCCCGAACAGCTCAAGGGCAAGTCCATCGCCGTCGCGCAGGGATCCTCCGCCAACTACCAGCTCGTCGCGTCCCTCAAGGCGGCCGGGCTCAGCCTGAGCGACGTCGACGTGAAGTACCTGCAGCCGGCCGACGCGCTGGCCGCGTTCACCTCCGGCAAGGTCGACGCGTGGGCCGTGTGGGATCCCTACACCTCCCAGGTGCTCCTGTCCAAGCAGGGCCGGATCCTGACGACCGGCGACGGGATCACCAACGGGCTCACCTTCCAGGTGGCGGCGCCCTCCGCCCTGCAGGACAAGAAGAAGGCCGCCGCCATCAAGGACTACCTGGAGCGGCTGCGGCGCGCCACGGCGTGGGTGCACGACCACAAGGAGGAGTGGGCCAAGGTCTAGGCGAAGGACACCGGGCTGCCCTACGAGGTCGCGCTGGCCTCGGTGAAGCGCACCAACGCCACCCGGATCTCGGTCGCGGTCGACAAGCCGCTCATCGCGTCCGAGCAGGAGATCACCGACACCTTCACCGAGCTGAAGCTCATCCCGAAGAAGGTGGACTTCGGCGAGTTCGTGGACACGCGGTACAACGGCGATCTGCCGCCGTCGACCACCGAGGGTCCCGCCTCGGAGGGTTCGTAAGGGGAAGATCCGTGGCCTCGGCACGGTTAGTAGAAGCGTGAACGATATCGAGGCAGTCGCGGACGTCGCCGTCGTCGTCATAGGCGCTGGTCAGGCCGGCCTGTCCAGCGCCTTTCACCTGCGGCGCACCGGTTTGGAGCCGGACCGCGACTTCATCGTGCTCGACCACTCCCCCGGCCCGGGCGGCGCATGGCGGTTCCGATGGCCGTCGTTGACGTACGGCAAGGTGAACGGGATGCACTCGCTGCCCGGTATGGAGCTGACCGGCGCCGATCCGCAGCGGCCGTCGTCCGAGGTCATCACCGAGTACTTCGACCGCTACGAGCGGACCTTCGACCTGCGCGTCCGGCGCCCCGTCGACGTGCGCGCCGTACGCGAGGGCCCGGGCGGGCGGCTGCTCGTCGAGACCTCGGCCGGCACCTGGTCGACCCGGGCGCTGATCAACGCCACCGGCACCTGGAACCGGCCGTTCTGGCCGCGCTACCCCGGCCAGGAGACGTTCCGGGGGCGCCAGTTGCACACCGCCCAGTACCCCGGGCCGCAGGAGTTCGCCGGGCAGCGGGTCGTCGTGGTGGGCGGTGGCATCTCCGGCGTCCAGCATCTGCTGGAGATCGCCCGGTACGCCGCCTCCACGACGTGGGTCACGCGGCGACCGCCCGTCTTCCGCGAGGGGCCCTTCGACGAAGGCGCGGGCCGGGCGGCCGTCGCGCTCGTCGAGGAGCGGGTCCGGCAGGGCCTGCCTCCGAAGAGCGTGGTCTCGGTCACGGGGCTGCCCCTGAACGACGCCGTCCGGCAGGGCCTTGCGGACGGGGTCCTGGACCGGCAGCCCATGTTCGACCGGATCACGCCGGACGGAGTGGAGTGGCGGGACGGGCGGCAGGTGACCGCCGACGTCATCCTGTGGGCGACCGGTTTCCGAGCCGCCATCGACCACTTGGCCCCGCTGCGCCTGCGCGAACCGGGCGGGGGAATCCGGGTGGAGGGGACGCGCGCGGTCGCCGATCCCCGCGTCCACCTCGTCGGCTACGGCCCGTCCGCCAGCACGATCGGCGCCAACCGGGCCGGGCGCGCGGCCGTACGGGACATCAGGCGGCTGCTGTCCGAGGAGCGGGTGGCCGCGTGACGCGCCGAGCTCCGGGTCAGGAACCGTATGACATCCCGTCGGCTCATTTCGTGGGCCGGGGGCTCGCCTTCTGCTGGGCGTTGAACTCGGCCACATTGCGCTGGTGTTCCGCGTAGTCGGCCGTGAAGCGGGTGTCACCCGGCTTGACCGTGACGAAGTACAGCCAGTCCCCCGCGGGCGGGCTGATCGCGGCGCGCATCGCCTCCACGCCCGGGTTGGCGATCGGGGTGGGCGGCAGGCCCATGCGCTGGTACGAGTTGTAGGGGCTCTCGATCCGCGTGTCGGCCTCGGTGGTCCTGATCGTGGAGCGGCCGAGCGCGTAGTTGATGGTCGAGTCCATCTGCAACGGCATCCCGCGTTCGAGCCGGTTGAAGACGACCCGCGCCACCTTGCCCATGTCGGCCTTGCCGCCGGCCTCGGCCTGGACGATGCTCGCGATGGTGACCGCCTGATAGACGTTCAGCGCGTTGCGCTGCGCACCGGCGGCGATCGGGGCGGCGCTGAACTTCTTGTTGGCGGTGTCGACCATGGCCGACAGCAGCGATTCCGGCGTCGCCTTCTTGCCGTCCCGCTCCAGCGGATACGTCGCCGGGAAGAGGTAGCCCTCGGGGTTGCCCTCGGCCTCGTTCGGCAGCTTGAGGTCGAGCTTGTGGAGGGACTTCTTGGTGCTGCCGGGCGGCAGGGCGAGGGCCTTGTCGACGGCGTCGTAGACCTGGCTCGCGCGCCAGCCCTCCGGGATCACCAGCGAGGTGGGCTTCGCCTCCTCCTCGCCCATGCTCAGCAGCGGCACCGCCACGGCGGTGCCGGCCACGACGGCGCCGGCGGCGATGAGAGCGATACGGCCCCGGCGCGTCAGTCGAATCGTGCTCCGTGACGGAGTGTTGAAGTACATGCGGGAACGGTAACCCGCACATGCTCACAAATCCGGCATAACATCACCCCGTCGGCTCCAGTTGGGCGTCCCGGCGGACCAGCCCGGCATACCGCCCCTCCCGCTCCAGCAGCTCCTCGTGCGTACCCCGTTCGGCAACCCGCCCCGCGTCGAGCACGACGATCTGGTCGGCGCCCCGAACCGTGGACAGACGGTGCGCGATGGTGACCGTCGTGCGGGTGGCGGACAGGGCGTCGATGGCCTGCTGGACGGCGTGTTCGGTACGGGTGTCCAGGGCGCTCGTCGCCTCGTCGAGGATGAGGACGGGCGGATCGCGCAGGATCGTACGGGCGATGGCCAAGCGCTGCTTCTCACCGCCGGAGAAGCGGTGGCCGCGTTCGCCGACGACGGTGTCGTAGCCGTCGGGCAGGGCGGCGATGTGGTCGTGTATCTGGGCCGCCTCCGCCGCCGCGTGCAGTTCCTCGTCGGTGGCGTCCGGCTTGGCGAAGCGCAGGTTGTCGGCGACGGAGGCGTGGAAGAGGTAGGTCTCCTGCGAGACGACGCCGACCGCGCGGGCGAGGGTGTCGAAGTCGAGGTCGCGCACGTCGACGCCGTCGAGGGTGACGCGGCCGCCCGTCACGTCGTACAGCCGCGGCACGAGATGGCCGAGCGTCGACTTTCCGGCGCCGGTCGGGCCGACGACCGCGAGGCTGCCGCCGGCCGGGACGGTGAGGTCGATGCCGTTGAGGATCGGGCTGCCCTTGCCGTCGTAGCGGAACTCGACGTTCTCGAAGCGGAGCTCGCCCTTGATGTGGTCGAGGTGGACGGGGTTCTCCCGCTCGGTGATGTCGATGGGCAGGTCGAGGTACTCGAAGATGCGCTGGAAGAGCGCGAGCGAGGCCTGGATCTGGACGCCGGTGGACAACAGGCTGACGGCCGGGCGGAACAGGCCCTGCTGGAGCGAGACGAAGGCGACGATCGTGCCGATGGAGACCTGCGGGCCCCCGAGTTGGAGGGCGATTCCCGCGGTCCAGTAGATGACCGCGGGCATGGCGGCCATGACGATGGTGATGACGGCCATGCGCCAGCGACCGGCCATGTTCGACCTCACTTCGAGGTCGACCAGTTGCTCGGACTCCTCGGCGAAGGCCTTGGTCAGCGAGTCGGAGCGGCCCATCGTGCGGCCGAGCAGGATGCCGCTGACCGAGAGCGACTCGGTGACCGTGGCGGCCATCGCGGCCATCTGCTTCTGGCGCTGGGTGGTGATCTTCTTGCGTTCGTTGCCGACGCGGCGGCTGATCCAGACGAAGACCGGCAGCAGGAGCAGCGAGACGACGGTCAGGCGCCAGTCGAGGGCGATCATCGCGACGATCGTGGCGACCACGCTGGTCACGTTGGAGACCAGGGAGGTCGCGGTGGAGGTGACGGTGGCCTGCATGCCGCCGATGTCGTTGGCGATGCGGGACTGGACCTCGCCGGTGCGGGTGCGGGTGAAGAAGGCGAGCGACATGCGCTGGAGGCGGCCGTAGACGGCGGTGCGCAGGTCGTGCATGACGCGCTGGCCGACCGTCGTGGAGATCAGGGTCTGCAGCACGCCGAAGACGCTGGTGAGGACGGCGCTGAGGATCATGCCGAGCGCGAGCAGGCTGAGCAGGCCGGTGCGGCCCTCGGGGATCGCGACGTCGAGGATCGCCTTCAGCAGGAAGGGCGTGGCGACGCCGACCAGCGACGAGGCGCCGACGAGCAGGCCTACGACGGCCAGGCGGCCGCGGTAGGGGCGGAAGAGTCGCAGAATGCGGCGCACCTGCCGGGGTTGGTCCTGCTGTGCGGCGGGTGGCGTCCAGGCGGGTTCGTGGTCGGGGTGCATGGGCTCCTACGGGAGGTGTGGTGAGGCGGACTGTCGGACCTTAGCTCATTGTTACCTATGCTCACAATGAATGTCGTCCTGATATTGTTCCCGCATGACCACCCCCGATCCCGACGGCCCGCTCGCCGAGCAGCTCCTGCGCTTCACCCGCCGGGTCCACCGCATCCAGAAGCAGCACCTGCAGCAGTGCGGCCTGGGCATCACCCCGGCCCAGTCCCGCCTGCTGCGCACGCTCGCGCACTACGGCTCGCCGCCCCGGATGGCCGATCTCGCCGAGCGCCTGGAGGTGGTCCCGCGTGCGGTGACGTCGCTGGTCGACGGACTGGAGGCGAGCGGGAAGGTACGGCGGGTGCCGGATCCGACGAACCGGCGGGTGATCCGGATCGAGCTCACCGACGACGGGCGGGGGGCCCTGCGGGAACTGCACGGTGCGCGACGGTCGGCGGCGGAGGAGATCCTGGCGCCGTTGACGGACGAACAGCGCGAGGTGCTGGGCGGATTGCTGGACACGCTGATGGACGGGACCGGCGCCCGGCAGTGCTGAGCACGTGAAACGGTCGCGGCCACCACTCCGTAGCACTGGAGCGGTGGCCGCGACCGTGTCGGCGGCGTTCGGCGTCAACTCGCCTCGGTGGCGGTCTCCTTGGCCGGCTGGGTGGGGACAGCGACGGCCGGCACCTCGGATGATTCCGTGTCCTGCGCCTCGACCACGATCTCGCCGTCCAGGACCTTCTTCGCCCGCTCCCTGTCCAGGGCGCCCTCCCAGCGGGAGACCGCGAAGACGGCGACGCAGTTGCCGAGCAGGTTGGTGACGACGCGCATCGAGTCCATGATGCGGTCCACGCCGAGCAGGAGAGCCACGGCTCCGGCGGGGATGGCGCCGAGGGAGGACGCGGTCGCGGACAGGGCGAGGAAGGCCGAGCCGGGGATGCCCGCCATGCCCTTGCTGGTCAGCATGAGCACCAGCACCACGGTGATCTGCTGGCTGAAGCTGAGGTCCACGCCCACGGCCTGGGCGATGAACAGCGTGCCGATGGACAGATAGAGCGAGGCGCCGTCGAGGTTGAAGGAGTAGCCCGTGGGCAGCACGAGACCCACGGCGTCGTCGCGGGCGCCGGCCTTGCGCAGCTTCTGCATCACCCGCGGCAGGACCGACTCGGTGGACGCGGTGCCGAGCGCGAGCAGCATCTCCTCACGGATGTAGTGCAGGAACTTCCAGAGGCTGAGCCCGGTGACCACCTTCAAGGCAATGGCGAGCAGCGCGATGAAGAGCGCCGCCGCCGCGTAGCACAGGACGATCAGCTTGCCGTACGTCTCGATCACGCCGAGCCCGTAGTTGCCGATCAGGACGGCCATGGCACCGAACACCGCGATCGGGGCGAGCCGCATGACGAAGCCGACGATCGCGAAGATGATCTCCTGGGCCTGCTCGATGGCGGGCAGCACCTGCGGCACCTTGGTGTGCCCGAGGTGCAGCAGCGCGGCACCGACCAGGCAGGCCAGGATGAGCACTTGGAGCAGGGAGTTCTCGGCGAAGGCGCCGATGAAAGAGGTGGGGATCGCGTTCAGCACGAACTCGGTCGTCGATGGCAGCGAACCGCCGTCCGTCTTCGCGTCGACCGCCGAGGCGTCGAGTGTGGACGGGTCGACGTTCATCCCGGACCCGGGCTGGACCACGTTGGCGGCGAGGAGCCCGATCAGCAGGGCGAGCGTGCTCGCCACCTCGAACCAGATCAGGGCCTTCAGCCCGATCCGGCCGAACGCCTTCAGGTCACCGGCCTTGGCGATGCCCACGACGACCACGCAGAACACGAGCGGCGAGATGATCGTCTTGATGAGCCGGATGAAACCGTCGCCGAGCGGCTGGAGATCCGCGGCGAACCCGGGCCACAGCTTCCCGACGACGATTCCGAGCACGAGCGCGCAGGCGACCTGCGCGAAGAGAGAGGTACGCAGCATGCGTGCGACGCGTCGCGGCAGGGACGGTACGGACGGCGGCACGGGCACTCCTTGGGGACGGCGGCACACAGAAGTCCAGGGGCGACGGGGGGACTTCTGCGATACGGAAAGCGCATTCCGTGCCGATCACTTTGGATGTGCTGTTGATCCCGCACAAGACCGCCGTGTTGCGATCATGTAAATCACGCCCTGCGTGACGCATCGCACACAACTTCCCTCAGCAGCCGCTGCGATCCTCGGTGAGCACGCCTTGGACGCTGGTGAGGGAACGGTCGTAGCAACCGCCCGAGCCGTACAGGCGATAGCGCTCGCTCGTCGTGCCGACCGCGTGGCGCTGGTCGCGCGGTACGTTCACCGTCCAGGTGGCGTCGCCCGTGTAAGTGTCGTCGAGCCGTGACCAGGCCGTGCGCCGGCCGCCGTACGCCGTGACGGCCGCGGCACGGTCACCGAGGGTCAGCACGGTGCGCAGCCGGTCGTCCGCGCCGAGCGTGGTCGTGCCGTCCATCGTGTACGTCCGCTGCGTGCGCGTCGTGCGGGCCGATCCGGGTCCGTCGACAGTGAGGGACTCGTAGTCCGTCCAGGTGGCGTCGAGCGCGTCGAGGTTCTCGCCGTCGGTCCAGCGGTGCACGGAGGTGTTGGTCAGCGTGCGGCGGACGGTCGTCGTCACCCGGCCGTGCGAGGTGTCGACGTATCCGGCGACGGTCAGCCGGTGACCACCCTCCGTGTCCACCCGGTGCTCCGAACCGGGCGTGTACGTCGAGGAGTGGGCGAGGCCGTCGGCCTTGTGCACGGTGAGCTTCCCGGTGACGCGTGCGCTCTTCGCGTCCTGCCAGGCGAGGACGTTCACCGGCGCACTCCAGCCGCTCTGCCCCTCGGGGACGCCGACGACGGAGGCCTCGACGCGGTGCGGGCGACCGTCGTTGAGGATGCCCGCGAACGGCGTCAGGTCGTATTCGATCGGCTTGATGTCGAAGGCGCGCGGCCCCGGGATGACGTACCAGAGGAAGGGGTTGGACCAGCCGCCCGTCCACACGTGCGGGAACGGCGCGGCGATTCCGGCGAGCCGGCCGTCGACCTTGATCTGCACCTCGCGGTAAGGGCCGCCGTCGGCCTTGCAGGAGTAGGGCGCCGGGTCGGGCACCGACAGGTACCAGTACTCCTCGCAGCCACCGCCCGAGCCGGTGGCGTACACCTCGGCGACGATGCGTTCGCTGTTGCGCGGGGTGGTGAGCGTGCCGTTCTGGAGGGTGAGGACGCGGTCGGGGGTGGTGGCGGGGTGGTCGGGAGTGCCGGTGGACCAGTCGGTCGCGGCGGGGCGGCCGGCGTAGAACGTCAGCGTGACCTTGACGTCGATGACGCCGGTGTACGTGTCGTCGACGACGTTCCCGATGAGCATCTCGACGTCCTGGCTGCGGCGGAGAGTGTCGCTGTAGCGCGTGACGTCCTTCTCCACGGACCACTCGATGCCGTCCGGTGACGGCTCGGGAGTCGACGTACGGAAGATCTCGACGCCGCCGACCTGCAGATGGCCCAGCCGGTCGTACTGGCGTCCCTTGACCTTGCCGTCCATCCGCAGCACGACCTTGCTCCAGCGGTCACCGCAGCCTTCGGGCGGTGTGTAGCTGCCCTTGTAGGGGGTGAAGTCGCGGAACTGTGCTTCGGCGACGGTGACTTGGCAGGACTTGCCGGAGGGCTTGGGGACGGGCGGGGCGGCGGTGATGGGGTCGTGCCAGTCGGTGCCGAACTCGGCGGGCACTTCGGCGGATTGGGCAGGCGGGGCGGATTGGGCGGATTGGGCGGGGGTGGCCCCGAGGAGGGTGTTCGCCAGGAGGGTCGCTCCTGCGAACATGGACATGACCATCCGTCTCTTCATGGCCCGTGTTCTACGGCGAGTCGGGCACCCACCGCAATGACGCCTCCTCCGCGATGGCTAGCCCGCCAGGTCGGCCCTGTCCCCCATCACCACCACAGGATGCCGGTCCGGATCGAGCGTGCGCAGCAGGTACTCCATCGCGGATTCGGACAGACTGACGCAGGCCGACGTGCCGCTCCCGTGGTCCATGTGCAGCCAGATCCCACCGCCCTTGGCCTGACCCTCGGGGCGGGTGGGGTCGTTGGGGGGCGTGCCTTTGATCCGGTTGTAGTCGATGGCGATGACGTAGTCGAAGTCGTGCCAGTACGACTTCGCCCACCAGCGCGGCGCCGCGAAACCCGCGGACCTCGTGTACGGCAGCCTGGCCCCGGGGTTCTTCCGTACGCCGCCCGCGTCGCTCAGCGTGAACACGCCGACGGGACTGCGGTTGTCGCCCTCGCGGTGGTCGGTCGTCCAGCCCTTCTTGCCGTTGTGCGCGGGCCAGCTGCGGACGCGGTCCCAGGCGGAGCCGCGCTTGGTGTAGAGCACGACCGTCGAGTCCGGGGAGTCCTTGCCGTTGCCGTAGACCGCCACGACCTGGCGGGAGTCGGCGGGAATGCGTCGCTGCCAGCGGTCGGCGACGCCGGGGATGCGTGTCGGATCCCGCGTGGGATCCGTGGGGGCAACCGGGCTCGTACGGGCGCCCTTTCCGACGTCCGCGCCGCCGCCGTGCGCCGAGCCGCCGCACGCGGTCAGGGTCGTCAGGGCCGTCAAGAGGGATCCGAGGGCCGCCGTCGCGGCCATGGCACGCCGTAGTCCGCCGTTCCGCATCGCTCCATGGTGGCACCGCGTTCCGGGCGGCAGCCGGATTGGGCCGCAAGCCGGATTCGGCCGCAGCCGGATCTGTGCGGCGTCGCGGAAAACCGTTTGCGTCCGACCACGCTGCGACGCGAACCTTTCACGGTTTGCTGCCGCCGTGCGCTGCCCGCTCCACGCACCGGCATCCGGTCAACAACTCCCCATCCCTCCCCTCACTGACACGAGCCACTGGGACGTCATGCAGATTCAAGACCTTCCGTATCCCGATCCCGGCGTGCCGGACGCACGCTCGGGTCCCCGATTCCTGTGGTGGCTCTTCAGGAACCAGGCGGGCGGACAGCTGAAGTCCCTGGCCTGGGGGTTGCTGCACTTCCTGTCCGTCTCCGCGCTGCCGTTCTGCGTCGGTGTCGCCGTGCAGGCCGTCGTCGACCGCTCCGGAGCGCAACTAGCCCTCGCGGGCGGCCTGTTGGTGCTGTGCTGCGCCGGAAACGCCATCGGCGACACCTTCCTGCACCGCACCGCCGTCACCAACTGGATCACGGCGGCCGCCCGCGTCCAGCAGGTGCTGGCCCGCAAGGCCGCGCAGCTGGGCTCGGCGCTGACCCGGCGCGTCGCGGCCGGTGAGGTCGTGGCCGTCTCCACGGGTGACGTCGAGAAGATCGGCTGGTTCGTCGAGGCCTGGTCCCGGTTCACCGCGGCTGCGGTCACCATCGTGGTGGTCTGCGTCGGCCTGCTCGTCTACCAGCCGGCGCTCGGTGTGGTCGTCGCCGTGGGCCTGCCCGTGCTGGCGGTCGCCGTGCTGCCGCTGCTGCCCCGGGCCACCAAGCGGGCCGACTTCCAGCGCGAGAAGGCGGGCCGCGCCACCGAACTGGCCTCGGACACCGTCGCCGGCCTGCGCGTCCTGCGCGGGATCGGCGGCGAGGAACTCTTCCTCGACCGCTACCGCCGCGCCTCCCAGGAGGTGCGCCACGCTGCCGTGCGCAGCGCCCGGATGTGGTCCCTGATCTCGGCGATCCAGGTGCTGCTGCCGGGACTGCTGCTGATCACGGTGGTCTGGTACGGCGTCCATCTGGCCCGCCAGGGCCGGGTCACCGTCGGCGAACTGGTCACCGTCTACAGCTCGATCATGATCCTCACCTATCCGCTCAGGCACTTCGAAGAGATCGCGATGGCCTACTCCTTCTCCCGGCCGTCGGCCCGGCGGGCCGCGCGTGTGCTGTCGCTGGAGCGGGCCACCGACACCGACGGGTCCCGCGACGGGTCCGAGCTGCCCTCCGGGGACCTGTACGACCCGGCCACCGGGCTGCTCGCCCCCGCGGGCCGGCTCACCGCCGTGGTGTGCGGCGACCCGGACGCGGCGGGGCGGCTGGCCGAACGGCTCGGCGGCCATGCCTCGGAGGAGGGCACCGCGGTGCTCCTCGGCGGCGTCCCGCTCGACGAGTTGCCGCTCGACTGCGCCCGTACGGCCGTCCTCGTGCAGGACAAGGATCCGGTGCTGCTCTCCGGCACGCTCCGCGAACTGCTCGACGTTCCCAGGTCGGGCGAGGTCGGGGCCGAGGAGGCGCTGGAGGCCGCGCAGTGCGCCGACGTCCTGGCCGCCCTGGTGCAGGGGTCGCTGGACGCCGACGACCCGATGGACGCCCGTATCACCGAACGCGGCCGGTCCCTGTCCGGCGGCCAGCGCCAGCGCCTCGCGCTCGCCCGGTCGCTGATCACGGACCCGGAGGTGCTCGTCCTGGACGAGCCGACCTCGGCCGTCGACTCCCACACGGAGGCGCGGATCGCGGAGGGCGTGCAGAACCTGCGGGCGGGGCGCACGACGGTGGTGTTCACCTCGTCGCCCCTGCTCCTTGACCGCGCCGACCGGGTCGTGCTCGTCCACGAGGGCGAGGTGGCCGCGGTCGGCGTGCACCGGGAGCTGGTGCGCGGAGAACCGCGGTACCGGGGGGTGGTGACCCGGGAGACGGACGAAGAGGCCGCTCTGAGCAAGGACTTGGGCGCTGCCTCGGGCGCTTCGATGGGCGCTTCCATGGACGCTTCCATGGGCAAAAGGTCCGCCCTCGACGACGTACTGAAGGAACTGGAAGAAATCGAGGAATCGGCATGATCGGGGTGGCGCCACCGGCGTACGACCCGGCGGCCCCGACGACGGCGAACACCCTGCCGGTCGGCGCCCCCGCGACCGTACGCACCTATGTGGTCGAGTTGTTCCGTCGGCACCGCCGTGCCTTCCTGCTGCTCATCGGCGTCAACACGGTCGCCGTGGTGGCGTCGATGGCGGGGCCCTGGCTGCTGGGCGGGCTGGTGGAGCGCGTGTCGGACGGGGTCGGCGAGCGCGAGCTCCATCTGGAGCTCACCGTCGGGCTGTTCGTGGCCGCGCTCGTCGTCCAGGCCGTGTTCGTACGACAGGTGCGGCTGCGCGGTGCGATGCTCGGCGAGCGGATGCTGGCCGATCTGCGTGAGGACTTCCTCGTCCGGTCGGTGGGTCTGCCGCCGGGTGTCCTGGAGCGGGCCGGGACGGGTGATCTGCTGTCCCGGATCACTACGGACATCGACCGGCTGGCCAACGCGATGCGTGAGGCGGTGCCCCAGCTGGCCATCGGTGTGGTGTGGGTGGTCCTGCTGCTCGGCGGGCTCGTCGTCACCGCGCCGCCGCTGGCCGCCGCCGTGCTGCTCGCCGTGCCGCTGCTGGTGATCGGCTGCCGCTGGTACTTCAAGCGGGCGCCGTCCGCGTACCGCTCGGAGGCCGCCGGGTACGCCGCCGTGGCCGCCGCGCTCGCCGAGACCGTGGACGCCGGGCGCACCATCGAAGCCCACCGCCTCGGTGAGCGCCGCGTCGAGCTGTCGGAGCGGCGGATCAAGGAGTGGACTGCCTGGGAGCGCTACACGCTCTGGCTGCGGTCGGTGCTCTTCCCGTTCATCAACGTCACCCACGTGATGATCCTCGCCTCGGTGCTCATGGTCGGCGGCGTGTTCGTCCTGCAGGGCTGGATCGGGGTCGGTCAGCTGACGACGGGTGCGTTGATCGCCCAGATGCTGGTGGATCCCGTCGGGCTCATCCTGCGCTGGTACGACGAGCTGCAGGTGGCGCAGGTGTCGCTGGCCCGGCTGGTCGGGGTGCGGGACATCGAGCCGGAGGCCGGGGACGCCCTGCTGGCGCCCGACGGCCGCGACGTGCACGCCGACCGGGTCCACTTCGGCTACCTGGAGGGCGTGGACGTGCTCCGCAAGGTCTCGCTGGAGGTCGCACCCGGCACCAGGCTGGCGCTGGTCGGCCCCTCGGGCGCCGGCAAGTCGACCCTGGGCAGGCTGCTCGCCGGCATCTACGCGCCCCGGGACGGCCGGATCACCCTGGGCGGTGCGGACCTGTCCCGGATGACCGCCGAACGGGTCCGCTCCCATGTGGCCCTGGTGAACCAGGAGCACCATGTCTTCGTCGGCTCCCTGCGCGACAACCTGCTGCTCGCCCGCACGGACGCGACCGACACCGAGCTGTGGGCGGCGCTGGGAGCGGTCGACGCGGACGCCTGGGCCCGGGCGCTCGACGACGGCCTGGACACGGAGGTCGGCTCGGGCGGGTTCTCGCTCACCCCGGCCCAGGCCCAGCAGATCGCGCTGGCCCGCCTGGTGCTGGCGGACCCGCACACGCTGGTCCTGGACGAGGCGACCTCGCTCCTCGACCCCCGCGCGGCCCGCCACCTGGAGCGCTCCCTGGCCCGCGTCCTCGACGGCCGCACCGTGGTCGCCATCGCCCACCGCCTCCACACCGCTCACGACGCCGACGTCATCGCCGTCGTCGAGAACGGCCGGATCAGCGAGCTGGGCAGCCACGACGAGCTGGTCGCCGCGAACGGGGCGTATGCCGCGCTGTGGCGGTCGTGGCACGGGTGAGCGGCTGGTCGACCGGACAGGCGTTGGGCAGATGCCCACATTCGCCACTCCTTCTGCTCAGGGAGCCGGCTGCCGCCGCATGGGGGGCGGATGCCGTCCTCGGGTCGGGCCACCTGGATCGCCTACGGGGCGGTCGACACCGTCGACGGGTCCTGCTGCCGTCGGACGACCGCCGCGTCCGCTCGTCGGCCGATCTTCCGTGCTGACGTCATCCGGCCCCGTGCCTGGTCGTACCGGTCCGGGGGCACAGGGTATGCCCTGTCCCCCCGGACCAGGGGCTTGGCGCGACGGGCTGCGGGCGGCCCCGTGACCGGGATGTCTCCATGCCTCCGTGCCGTTGCGCGGGGGCGAAAAGGGGTGGAAGGCTGGATAGCGGCACCGGTTCGGGGAGCGCCCGGGAACCACGCGGTTCGCCCGGATGCAGCCTGTGCCCCCATACCGCGGCGGCCCGGCCACCGACCGCGGTGAGACCGGGCCCGTCCCCATCACCTGGAGGTACCCGTGAACAGCGCCGACGGATGGGGAGACGACGTCTATCAGCCCGACGCATCCGATCAGCGGGAGGACACGGGGCTGCTCGACGCGGAGGACACCCTGGAGAACGACGGTGTGGACGACCCCCTGGACCGGGGCTGGTCCCCTCCGGAGAGACCATGGGCAGTGGAACGCGTCGGTGTGACGGCGGCCGAGCGCCACGCGGGCGAGACGCTGGACCAGCGGCTCGCCGAGGAGCAGCCGGACCTCGCCGTGCCGGACGGCGACGGCATCGGCGACCACGACACCGACGGCGAGCTGCTCGACAACGAAGTCGGCGCCGCGCGCTCCGGCCGGCTCGTGGCACCCGACGAAGGCGCCCACGAGGACGAGGAGAGCGCCCTGGTCGCCACGGACGTGGGGATCGACGGTGCGGCGGCCTCGGCCGAGGAAGCCGCCATGCACATCGTCGACGAGGACGCCCTGTCCAGCTGACCCCGCCGACTGGCCCGGCCACGCCCACCACGCCGTACACCGACTCCGCAAGAGGAGCAGGCATGCAGCAGGACAAGCACCCCGACTACCACCCTGTGGTCTTCCGCGACCGGGCCGCCGGTTACGCCTTCCTGACCCGGTCCACCGCGACCAGCGACCAGACCATCGAGTGGGACGACGGCGAGACCTACCCGGTCGTGGAGGTGGAGATCTCCTCGGAGAGCCACCCCTTCTACACCGGCAAGGCACGCACGGTGGACTCCGAGGGCCGCGTCGCCGCCTTCGAGCGGCGCTACGGCGGCGGGGCCGGTCAGGGCGGCTGATCCCTGAGTTGCTGATCCCTGAGTTCATGAATCCATGACGTTCGGCGGTCACATCCGCCCTTCGAGATCCGTCAGTGCGGTGGAAGCACACGGAACCGGCTCGAAGCATCCGGAAGGAAACGTCATGATCACGCAGCCCCGCATCCCCAACCCCGTGACCGTCGTCCCCGAGTTCGCAGCGGTCCCCGCAGCCCTCTTCAAGGCCGTCGGCAACGGTTCGGTCGCGCAGACCACCATCAGCCTCGTGCAACTGCGCGCCGGCCAGCTGGTCGGCAACACCTATCTGACTGTGCTGCACACCGGCAACCTCCGCCGGGCCGGCGAGTCCGAGGAGCGGATCACGGGCGTGGCGACCTGGCAGGACGCGCCCTACTACACCGACAGCGAGCGGGTCGCGCTGGCCCTGGTCGAAGCCGTCCTCACCGCGAACCCGCGGGGCGAGCGCGTCCCGGAGGACCTGTTCGCCGAGGCGTCCCGAAACTACGACGAGAAGGCCCTCACGACACTGACGATCGCGATCGGCCAGGTCTGCTTCTTCGTCCCGTTCGCCCTCATCGGCCGGCCGCTGCCGGGCGTGGCGCCCGAGGACCAGTGGAAGGACTGACGGCCACGGCCCGAGGGTGGGGGACGGCGACCGTGCCCCGGCCTTGAGCCATGCGCCGCCCTTCAGCGGTACCCCGCCCTTGAGCCGTGCGCCGGCCTTGAGCCGTGCGTCGGCCTTGAGGGGCCGTCCCCTCAGATGACGTTCAGCGCCGCCGCGCAGCCCACCCCGCCGAGCACCATGAACGCCGGCATCAGCACCTTGAGCTCGACCCAGCTGCCCGCCCGGAACCGCATGGCCTTGGGCGGGCCGACGGGGTACCAGCGCTTGCGGCCGACCGGTATCGGCCACAGGATCGGGCAGCCCGACACCGTCAGCGCGTCCCCGATGTCGTGGACCAGCGCGCCCAGCACGATCGGCAGCCCCAGCCACAGGTACTCCTGGCCCGGCGCGGTGAACAGCCAGTCCGAACCGTTGCCCGGCTTGTCCAGGACGCCGGCGAGGATCCAGGAGCTGGTCGCGGCCAGCAGCCACACCAGGACATCGGCGCTGGCGCCACGGGTCGCGCGCCACAGCAGGCCCTCGATCGCCAGCACCAGGTGCGCGAAGAGGATCGCCAGCACGGCCCAGCGGCCGCCGGTGATCGTCAGGACCGAGGCGCCCGCGCCGATCAGGACCGCCCACAGCCAGGTGTGGGTGAGCGTGCGGTGCCCGCCGGAGCGACGCGGGTCGCCCTGCTTCCTCGTCGCCTTGTAGACGGCGTACGAGAGCTTGTCGACGATCTCGCACAGCCAGCGCGAGAGCGGTCCGAAGGCCCGCGAGATGGTGGCGGCCTTGTGATCGAGGTCCGGGGCGAGGGCTGCGCCGGCGCAGATCAGCGCGCCCGACAGCAGGACGGGCCAGGGCATTCCGTGCCCGGCAGCGGCCGCGGCCGCTCCGACGCCGAGCCAGGCGGCGGCGCCCGACAGTGAGTGTGCTGGTCCCATCATCGGTGTTGCCCGCCCCATTCCTCGTGTGCCGCTGTCCAGTTGACCGGGTTCGCTGACGTGTAGTCGGCGACACAGCGTAGCGTTCGCGATCTTCGTACCTGCAGCCGATTCCCCTATGGGCGACCGGGCCAGGCAAGATGGGTGGGTGACCCTCATCGATCAGCTGCCGCCGACCGCCGACCCCGACGCCCTCTACGAAGCCTTCGAGTCGTGGGCCGAGGAGCGTGGTCTCACGCTCTACCCCCACCAGGAGGAGGCGCTGATCGAGGTGGTCTCCGGCGCGAACGTGATCGTGTCGACGCCCACCGGCTCCGGGAAGAGCATGATCGCCGCGGGTGCCCACTTCGCCGCGCTGGCCCGGGACGAGGTCACCTTCTACACCGCTCCGATCAAGGCGCTCGTCTCGGAGAAGTTCTTCGAGCTGTGCAAGTTGTTCGGCACGGAGAACGTCGGCATGCTGACCGGCGATGCCTCCGTCAACGCCGATGCCCCCGTCATCTGCTGCACCGCGGAGGTGCTCGCGTCGATCGCGCTGCGCGACGGCAGGCAGGCGGATGTGGGCCAGGTCGTGATGGACGAGTTCCACTTCTACGCGGAGGCGGACCGCGGCTGGGCCTGGCAGATCCCCATCCTGGAGCTTCCTCAGGCGCAGTTCATCCTGATGTCGGCGACGCTCGGCGACGTCTCGATGTTCGAGAAGGACCTCACCCGGCGCACCGGCCGGCCGACGGCGGTGGTCCGCTCGGCGACCCGTCCCGTGCCGCTGTCCTACGAGTACAAGCTCACCCCGCTGACCGAGACGCTGACCGAACTGCTGGAGACCAAGCAGGCGCCCGTCTACATCGTGCACTTCACGCAGGCGCAGGCCGTGGAGCGGGCACAGGCGCTGATGAGCATCAACATGTGCTCGCGCGAGGAGAAGGACCAGATCGCCGAGCTGATCGGCAACTTCCGCTTCACCACCAAGTTCGGCCGCAACCTCTCCCGTTACGTGCGGCACGGCATCGGTGTCCACCACGCCGGCATGCTGCCCAAGTACCGCCGCCTGGTGGAGAAGCTCGCGCAGGCCGGTCTGCTGAAGGTGATCTGCGGCACGGACACGCTGGGCGTCGGCGTCAACGTCCCCATCCGCACGGTGCTGTTCACGGCCCTCACCAAGTACGACGGCAACCGTGTCCGCACGCTGCGGGCCCGTGAGTTCCACCAGATCGCGGGGCGCGCCGGCCGAGCGGGCTTCGACACGGCGGGCTTCGTCGTCGCCCAGGCCCCCGAGCACGTCATCGAGAACGAGAAGGCGCTCGCCAAGGCCGGAGACGACCCGAAGAAGCGCCGCAAGGTCGTTCGCAAGAAGGCACCCGAGGGCTTCGTCGGCTGGACGGAGAACACGTTCGAGAAGCTCATCGCCTCCGAGCCGGAGCCCCTGACCTCCCGCTTCCGGGTGACGCACACCATGCTGCTGTCGGTGATCGCCCGCCCCGGCAACGCCTTCGAGGCGATGCGGCATCTGCTGGAGGACAACCACGAGCCGCGCAAGCAGCAGCTGCGGCACATCCGGCGGGCGATCGCGATCTACCGCTCGCTGCTGGACGGCGGCATCGTCGAGAAACTCGACGAGCCGGACGCCGCCGGCCGCATCGTCCGCCTCACGGTCGACCTCCAGCAGGACTTTGCGCTCAACCAGCCGCTGTCCACCTTCGCCCTGGCCGCGTTCGAGCTGCTGGACCCGGAGTCGCCGTCCTACGCCCTGGACATGGTCTCCGTCGTCGAATCGACCCTGGACGATCCGCGGCAGATCCTCGTCGCCCAGCAGAACAAGGCCAAGGGCGAGGCCGTGGCCGCGATGAAGGCGGACGGCGTCGAGTACGAGGAGCGCATGGAGCGGCTCCAGGACATCAGCTACCCGAAGCCTCTGGAGGAGCTCCTCTTCCACGCGTACAACACGTACCGCAAGAGCCACCCGTGGGTGGGTGACCACCCGCTGTCGCCGAAGTCCGTCATCCGCGACATGTACGAACGGGCGCTGTCCTTCACGGAGTTGGTGTCCTACTACGAGCTGGCCCGCACCGAGGGCATCGTCCTGCGCTACCTCGCCAGTGCCTACAAGACCCTCGACCACAACATCCCGGACGACCTCAAGTCCGAGGATCTCCAGGATCTGATCGAGTGGCTCGGCGAGATGGTGCGCCAGGTCGACTCCAGCCTGCTCGACGAGTGGGAGCAGCTCGCCAACCCGGAGGAGATGACCGCCGAGGAGGCCCAGGAGAAGGCCGACGAGGTCAAGCCGGTCACCACCAACGCGCGTGCCTTCCGCGTCCTCGTCCGTAACGCCATGTTCCGCCGCGTCGAGCTCGCCGCGCTGGACCAGGTCGAGGAACTGGGCGAGATGGACGCCGAGTCCGGCTGGGACGCCGACGCCTGGGGCGAGGCGATGGACAAGTACTGGGACGAGTACGACGACCTCGGCACCGGACCCAACGCCCGTGGCCCCAAGCTCCTGGTGATCGAGGAGGAACCGGCGAGCCGCCTGTGGCGGGTCCGCCAGATCTTCGACGACCCGAACGGCGACCACGACTGGGGCATCAGCGCGGAGATCGACCTCGACGCCTCCGACGCGGAGGGCCGCGCGGTGGTCCGCGTCACCGACGTAGGCCAGCTGTGAGCACAGGAGAATCCCACCCATGACGACGAACCCGGCCGAGAGGCTCGTCGACCTGCTCGACCTGGAGCAGATCGAGGTCAACATCTTCCGCGGGCGCAGCCCGCAGGAGTCCCTGCAGCGGGTCTTCGGCGGCCAGGTGGCCGGCCAGGCGCTGGTCGCCGCCGCGCGCACCACGGACGGCGACCGGCCCGTGCACTCGCTGCACGCGTACTTCCTGCGCCCGGGCCGGCCGGGCGTGCCGATCGTGTACCAGGTCGAACGGGTGCGGGACGGACGGTCCTTCACGACCCGCCGGGTCACCGCCGTGCAGCAGGGCCGCACGATCTTCAATCTCACCGCCTCCTTTCATCAGCCTGAGCAAGGGAGCTTCGAGCACCAGCTGCCGCCGGCCCGCAAGGTCCCGGACCCGGAGTCGCTGCCGACGGTCACCGACGAGATCCGGGAACATCTGGGCACGCTGCCCGAGCAGTTGGAGCGGATGGCGCGCCGTCAACCCTTCGACATCCGCTATGTGGACCGGCTGCGCTGGACCGCCGAGGAGGTCAAGGACGCCGAACCGCGCAGCGCGGTGTGGATGCGCGCGGTCGGGCCGCTGGGCGACGACCCGGTCGTGCACACCTGCGCGCTGACCTACGCCAGTGACATGACCCTTCTGGACGCCGTCCGCATCCCGGTCGAACCCCTGTGGGGGCCGCGGAGCTTCGACATCGCGTCGCTGGACCACGCCATGTGGTTCCACCGGCCGTTCCGCGCGGACGAGTGGTTCCTGTACGACCAGGAGTCGCCGATCGCCACTGGAGGACGGGGTCTCGCCCGCGGGCGGATCTACGACGTGGAGGGACGCCTGCTGGTGTCCGTCGTCCAGGAAGGTCTGTTCAGGGCGCTGTAGCCGGAAGGCTCAGGGCGCTGCAGTCCGGACGGTTCGGCGGCACAGCCAGCTCAGCAGACCGCGTGACGGCTCCGGCTCCTCGGGCGGGGGCGCGCCAATGTGCCCGGGATGCGTCGGCGCCGGGGCCCGACTCCGTGTGGGGCGCGGGGCGGGCCTCTTCTCGCGTGCTTCGTCCAGGACTGCTGTCAGGTCGGCCCGCAGCAGGCTGATCTCGTCCGGGTCGGCCGCCGTCATGAGCTTCTCGGCGATGTGTGCGGCGGGCGATCCGGGTGCTCCGGATGCCGGTGGCCCTGGCCGGAAGCGGTTGACATGGGAGCGCTCATAGGGGTCGGGGACGATTTCCGCGATCTGGACGGGATCGAGGAAGGCGGCCAGCGCGCCGGCCCTCTCCCATGGGTCGTCGGCCTGTCGCAGCAGGAAACCCCGGTGCCGGCCGCGCCAGTTGCGCGGACGTAGATCGACACCCGCGTCCAGCATGGCGCGCAGCCCCTCGGGCATGCGACGGTCCTTCAGCAACGGGGCGTTCGTCTCGTCGGCGGCGAACTGCTCCAACTCCTCGGCGAGATACAGCCAGACCACGGCCCGGTAGCGGTTGAGGTACCACTTCACCGGCACGACCAGGCCCAGGCGTGCGAGACGCGTGAACCTGCCGGCGGGCACGTGCATCATCGCCGCGCCCTCTGTCGTCCCGGTGACCGTCACGCGCTCCAGCAGCGATTCGGGGAACCTCGCCCCCGCCCTCAGCCGTTCGATCTCGGAGCGGAGGACGCGCCGGCCCCCGCCTCCCTCGTCGGGCACGGTCCGGACGAGTCCGAGGTGGACGGCGAGGTCCAAGTCGCCTCGCTTCAGTCCCAGTTCCCGGGCCGCGCGACCCGGGGCAAAGGAGAGGTGGTGCGGTTTCGTGATGGTGTCGCCTGACATGGCCGTCTCCCCCGTGGAGTCAGTGGGTCACGCTGTGTGCGCTCGCCGTGACAAAAACCGTAGCCGGTCCGCCGAATCTCGTGGCGGGCCTGTGGATAACTCCGCGGGGGACGACGAATCAGCAGGTCAGAGCTCTGTGGTCGGAGCCCGGTCGGGCTGTCGGGCGTCCACGTCGAGGTGCTCGCCGACCCGGTTGACGAGCAGGGTCATCTCGTAGGCGATCTGGCCGATGTCGGCCTCGGCGCCGCTGAGCACGCACAGACAGCTGCCGGTGCCCGCCGCGGTGACGAACAGCACGGCGTCGTCGAACTCGACCATCGTCTGGCGCACTCTGCCCGCGCCGAAGTGCCGTCCTGAGCCCTTGGCCAGACTGTGCAGTCCGGACGAGACGGCGGCGAGGTGCTCGGCGTCCTCGCGTCGCAGTCCCGTGCTCGCACCGGTCACCAGGCCGTCGTTGGACAGCACCAACGCGTGCCGCACATGATCGACGCGTTCGGTCAGGTCGTCCAGGAGCCAGCCAAGTCCCTGGTTCTGCGCCATGATCCGGTCTCCCCGTGTAGATGTCTCCCCCTGTCACCGGAGGATCTCTTCGCCACCCTTCCCGACAATCCGGCCCACGGGCAAGGAGGATGGGGGCATGGCGCAGAAGATGACCGATGAGGAATGGCGTGCGTTCGTCTCGTACGGCACACGCACCGGAAAGCTGTCGACCGTGCGAGCCGACGGCAGTCCGCATGTGACGCCGATCTGGTTCGTGCTCGACGGGGACGAGGTGGTGTTCAACACCGGCAAGTCGAGTGTGAAGGGGCGCAATGTGGCCCGTGACGGCCGGGTGGCTCTGTGCGTGGACGACGACCGGCCCCCGTACGCCTTCGTGGTACTGCAGGGCCAGGCCCGGATTTCGGAGGATCTCGACGAACTGCGGCACTGGGCCGGCCGCATCGGGGCGCGGTACATGGGCGAAGACCGCGCGGAGGAGTTCGGGGCCCGCAACGGTGTCCCGGGTGAACTCCTCGTCCGCGTCAAGATCGACAGGGTACTGGCGGAGAAGGGCGTCTCGGACTGACGGCGCTCCGAACTCCGGTCCGTACCAGAGGCCGACGCGGCTGAAGCCAGTCACCCCACCGAGTCGAGCAGCCGGGCGGTGTGCATCCGCCCGGCGTACTCGACGAGCCGGATCAGCACCTCCTTGCCCGAGTCACGGTCCCGCGCGTCGCACAGCACCACCGGCGTCCCCTGGTCCAGGTCGAGGGCGCGTGAGACGTCGGCGGCGCCGTACGTACGGGCTCCCGCGAAGCAGTTGACGGCCACGACGAACGGGATGTGCCGGTGCTCGAAGTAGTCCACCGCGGGGAAGCAGTCCTCCAGGCGCCGCGTGTCCGCGAGGACCACCGCACCCAGGGCTCCCTGCGACAACTCGTCCCACAGGAACCAGAAGCGGTCCTGACCCGGGGTGCCGAAGAGGTAGAGGGACAGGCCGGACCGGATGGTGATGCGCCCGAAGTCCATGGCGACGGTCGTGGTGACCTTCTGGTCCACGCCGCCGGTGTCGTCCACCGACTGCCCTGCCTCGCTGAGGAGTTCCTCGGTGCGCAGCGGCCTGATCTCACTGACCGCGCCCACCAGCGTGGTCTTGCCCACGCCGAACCCGCCGGCGACAAGTATCTTCAACGCCAGCGCGGTGCTCTCGCCACCGGAGGCGTCGGAGTGCTCAGAGACCATCGATCACTTCTCTCGGGAGTGCCGGCATCGGTCGACGTCGGTGTGCGAAGTCAGCATCATGACAACTGCGGTGGCCCTTCGTGGGATCGGACCGCATTTGGCCGGTTCTGACATGTCATCTACAGCGCCCGCAATCCTTCGATCACCTCGCGCAGGATCCGCTCGTCCGGCAGCTGTGCGGGCGGTACCGGACGGCTGACGGTGACGCAGCCCAGTTCCAGGAGATCGCCGAGGAGCACCCGGACGACCCCCACGGGCAGGTCGGCGCCCGCGGCGAGTTCCGCGACCGACTGCGTTTCGGTACGGCACAGTTCGATGAGGGCCCGGTGTTCCGGCCCGAGCGCGGTGTCGTCGTCGGCTCCGGGCGCGGCGGCGTCCAGCGTGACGAGGGCGATCAGGTCAAAACGCACTCCGGTGGGACCGGGTCTGGTGCGTCCGCCCGTCATGGCGTACGGGCGCACCAGGGGCCCGGCCTCGTTGTCGTACCACTGACTGCCCTGCTCGCGCGGGGTGTCCGTCGTGTCCTCGGTCATCGTGCGCGGACCGCCCTTCCGCTCATCCCGCGGCGGGTGGCCGCGCGGCGGCGCGCGGCGGCGTGTAGAGGTGCTCGCCGACGCGTTTGACCAGCCGTGCCATCTCGTACGCCACCAGCCCGATGTCGGCGGTCACGGCGGTGAGGACGGCGAGGCAGGAGCCGTCGCCCGCGGCCGCCACGAACAGGAAGGCGTCGTCCATCTCGACCATGGTCTGCCGCACCCCGCCGGCGCCGAAGTGCCGGCCCGCGCCCTTGGCCAGGCTGTGGAAGCCGGAGGCGACCGCGGCGAGGTGCTCGGCGTCCTCGCGGCGGAGGTCGGTCGACGCACCCACGGCGAGTCCGTCGGTGGACAGCACCACGGCGTGCCGCACCTCGCGCACCCGCAGCACCAAGTCGTCCAGCAGCCAGTCGAGTTCACCGGACCTTCCCCGCTCCCGGCCTCGCTCGCGCGGGGGGACCTCCACGGCGTCCCTCATGCTCGGATCCTGGATCATGCGAGGTCTCCTTCGCTGCTGTCGCTGCGCGCTGTGGAATCGGGAGTGGCGGCGCGGCCGGGCCGCCTGCCGCCGCCGCGTGCCCAGCCGTCGCGGTAGGCCGCCATGCGGTCCCTGACGAGTTCGGGGGTGCGCTGGTCGTCGTCATGGGAGGGGGCCGTCCCCGGCGGTTCCTCGGGGCGTCCCTCCCGCAGCTGGGGCGCGAGGCTCGCCTGCCGTACGCGGCGCGGAAGGTCGTCGGAGGCTTCGGAGTCGTCCGGAGGGCGGTGCAGTCGCAAGGTGGTGACTCCGGGGGGTGGGGTGTCGGTGGTGGGCTCGGCCGAGGGCGGGGCTGGGGCCACCAGGGCGGGCCGGTCGGCGGCAGCGTGGACGGATCCCTGGTGCCGGTCGGCGACCGCGTGGACGGAACCCTGGTGCCGGTCGGCGACCGGCACGCGCGCGTACTCGCCTTCGGCCATTCGCTCGGTGCCCGCCGACTTGCCGGGGGAACGTTCCGCCGTGGCGTTGTGCAGCAGAGACGTGGGCAGCAGGACGACCGCGGTGGTGCCGCCGTAGGGCGAGGTGCGCAGGTGCACCTTGATGCCGTGCCGGGACGCGAGCCTGCTCACCACGAAGAGGCCGAGTCGGTCGCTGTCGAACAGGTCGAGCGCCTCGGACTGTGCGATGCGCCGGTTGGCCTCGGCGAGGGTCTCCTTGCCCATGCCCAGGCCGCGGTCCTCGACCTCGACGGCGTAGCCGTTGCCGACGGGCTCCCCGGTTACGCGCACGCGCGTGTGGGGCGGCGAGAACTGGGCGGCGTTCTCCACGAGTTCGGCCAGGAGGTGGGTGAGGTCGGCGACGGCCGCGCCGATGACGGACGCCTCGGGGAGCTGTCGTACGTCCACGCGCGCGTAGTCCTCGACTTCGGAGACGGCCGCACGGACCACGTTGGTCAGGGAGACCGGCATCCGCCAGGCCCGCCCAGGCGCCGCGCCCGAGAGGATGATCAGGCTCTCGGCGTGGCGTCGCATCCGCGTGGTGAGGTGGTCGAGCCGGAAGAGGTCGCTCAGTTCGTTGGGGTCGTCGGAGCGCCGCTCCATGCTGTCCAGCAGGCTCAGTTGGCGGTGCACGAGGACCTGGCTGCGGCGGGCGAGGTTGACGAAGACCCCGGAGATGCCGCTGGCGAGCTCGGCGCGCTCCACGGCGGCCCGGAGCGCGGCGCGGTGGACGGTGCCCAGAGCCTCGGCCACCTGACCGGTCTCGTCCTCGGCGGACGGCCCGGGCGGTGCCTCGGCCTGGACGTCGATCTCCTCACCGGCCCGCAGTTTCCGCATCGCCTCGGGGAGCTTGCGCCGGGCGATCTCCAGGGCGCTGTTGCGCAGGCTCACCAGCTCGACGACGAGGCCGCGGCCGATGCGTACGGAGATCACGAGAGAGGCGGCGACGGCGGCGAGGCCGAGAAGGACGGCGGCACCGGCGGGGGTGAGCAGACCGCGGGTGAAGGGGTCGGCGCGATCCGCGACGCCGCGCCCGGCGTCCTGCTCGATCGTCCGCATTCCGGCCTGCACGCGTGCGTGTGCCTTGCTCCAGGTGGACTCGGCCGCCGCGTCGATCGCCCGTACGCCCGGTGCGGCGGCGAGGACCTTGTCCTCGGCGGCGGCCACCGTCGCGTAGGCGCTGCCGTCGGCGAGGTTCTGCCAGGCCGTGTGTTCCGGGCCGCTCAGGTCGGCGACGGCGGACTCCGTGAGGGTACGGCGGGTGTCGACGGCGCCGGTGAACAGCCGCAGCCGCTGTCCTTCGAGGCGCCCGGCGAGGCGTGCGCTGTCCAGGACGACGTCCTCCTGGGCCAACGCCTCGCCCGCACGGGCGAATTCGAGCAGTACGCGCGCGTCGGAACCGAGCTCGGCGTCCTGGATTCCGGTGAGCGCACCGCCCACCGAGAACGCGCCGGCGATGGTCTTCGTGTACCGCCCGTACGCCTCGTCCCAGCCCGCGCGGCGGTCGAGGACGGCACTTCGTACAGTGCTCAGCTGCTCGGCGCCGGTGACGAAGGCCTCGAGCCGCCGGGCCACTCCGGAGGGGAGCTCCTCGCCGTCGGCGACCGTGCTGCGGCTGTCGAGCCGCAGCCGTGCCACCGCCTTGTCCGTGTCCTGCGCGAGCTTCTTGTAGGCGCCGCTCTGCCCGGCGGACGGATCGCCCGCATAGCGCACCGCGGCGGCGCGTTCGGCCTGGAGCGCGGCGACGGCGGTCGCGACAGGCGCCCTGATATCGGAGTCGACGCGCTGCAACTGGCGCAATCTGGAGACGTCCTGCGCGGTGGTGACGGTGGCGTAGGCCCACAGGGCCAGCAGGGAGACGACCGGCACCATCAGCAGGCAGACGATCTTGGCGCGGACGGTGCGCGGCCGTAGGCGCCAGCGCTCCGCGCGCGTGGGCAGGTCGTCCGGCGTCCCGCCCGTGGGCTCTTCGGGGCCTTCGTCGGCCGGCGGTCCGGCGTGGGCGCGGCGGCCGCGCACGGGGGGCGGTGACGGCGTCTCGCCGCCGGCTGCGGTGGTCCTACGGGATGTACGCATGGCCTCCTCGCTCGGAAGTGGTTCGAGGGCGTGCCCTCCCGGGCCGTCCCCGGTCGGGACCCGCCGCTAGCCTGCGGCGCCCCCGACCGGCCGCTGGGCCGACGCGGATGCCTCGCGTTCCCCCGCGGTGGGCGACAGGGCGACGAAGGCCGAGGTCAGGAAGAGGTAGGACCCGAGGCCGACGGCGAGGGGGAAGATGAACTGCATCGCCGTGGCCCCGGGCAGGACCTCACCGGAGGGCGTGACGTCCACGCCGACCGCGAACATCCCGGTGTAGTGCATGCTGCTGACCGCCGCGCCCATGATCAGGGAGGCGATGGTCACGGCGACGGGCGACTTGATGTTGAGCGCCGCCCACAGGGCCGCGGTCGCCGCGACGACGGCGATCAGGACGGAGAGTCCGACGAGGGCGGGGTCGTAGGTGACGTCGCCGTGGAGTCGTACGGCGGCCATGCCCAGGTAGTGCATGCTCGCGACGCCGAGCCCGGTGGTGAGCCCGCCGAGGAGGAGCGCGCGGTTACGGTCACGGCTGTATCCGACGGCGAAGACGCCGGCGCAGACGACGGTCATGGCGACGAGGAGGCTCACGATGGTGAGCGGCACGTCGTAGCGGATGTCGGTGCCGCTGACGCTGAAGCCCAGCATGGCCACGAAGTGCATGGTCCAGATGCCGGTGCCGATCGCCGAGGCCGCGGTGACGAGCCAGTTGCGGCGCGAGCGCCCGGTGGCGCCGAGCGCGCGGACGGTGCAGCGCAGCCCCAGCGCGGCGCCTATGCACGCCATCACGTACGACAGCACGGGGGTCAGCCAGCCGAGAGCGGCGTGGTCCAGGTGTCCCATGACCCCGGGACGCTAGCCGGGGCACGGGCGCACGAAGGGGGCGCATTTCGAAAGCTGTTGGAATATGACGCACAGATGCACCGGAACGATCGCGTCACGCTCGAACGTGTGCACAGCGGCGTCATCCGTGCCGGTGAGGGATCATGCGGAACATGAGCGACGACCACACACATGTGCAGGAGTTCTTCACGGCCCGCGCCGCCGACTGGGACAGCCGGTTCCCCGACGACGGTCCCGCCTACGCGGCCGCGGTCGCCGAGCTCGGGCTGCGCGAGGGGGATCGCGTACTGGACGCGGGCTGCGGCACGGGACGCGCCCTGCCGGCGCTGCGTGCCGCCGTGGGGCCCTCGGGAGTGGTCGTCGGCGCCGATCTGACCCCGGCGATGCTGGAGGCCGCCGTACGGGCCGGACGCGACCGGGACGGGCAGTTGCTGCTGGCCGACGTGGCCGCGCTGCCGTTGCGGTCGGAGTCGCTCGACGCCGTGTTCGCGGCCGGCCTCATCGCGCACCTGCCCCATCCGGAGGCGAACCTGCGGGAGTTGGCCCGGGCGGTGCGCCCGGGCGGCACGCTCGCGCTGTTCCACCCGATCGGCCGGGCGGCGCTCGCGGCACGACAGGGCCGCCACATCACCCCGGACGACCTGCGGGCCGAACCGAATCTCCGGCCGCTGCTGGCCGATTCCGGGTGGCGCATGACGTCGTACGCCGACGAGGACGACCGGTTCCTGGCGCTGGCCGTACGGGAATCCTGAGGCCTCAGCCCTGCCCGGCGACGGCCACCACGAAGGCGTCGGGGTTGTCGAACATGACGTTGTGGCCGGCGCCGGGCACGGTCACCACACGCACGCCGGCGGCCTCCAGAGCCCTCCTGCCCGGGAGTTCACCACTGAGCTCGCCCTGAAGGAACACGCGGTCGACCGACAGGTCTTCGAGGATGTCCCGCATGATCGGCTCGGAACCGCGCCGCAGCCACGTTGCGCTGCGGTGCAGGGCGCGCGGGTCGGCCAGCCGCATGGTCGCCGCCCACAGGGGGCCGACTTCTTCCAGCACGCGCGCGTGCGCGCCTCCTACGAACTCCTCCTCGTCGTACGCCGTGATCCACGCGCTCCCCTCGGCGGGCAGAGGCGAGGCGTCGAGGTTGGCCTCGGTGAGGACCAGGCGGGAGACGAGGTCGGGCCGACGGTGGGCGAGCACGAGGGCGACGGAACCGCCCATGCTGTGTGCGATCAACTCCGCCCCGGTCAGCCCTGCCGCGTCCATGACCGCCGCGAGAGCGTCGGCGTGGTCCTCCAGCCGGTAGCCGAAGTCCTCGGGCCGGTCGCTGATGCCGTGCCCCGGCAGGTCGACGAACAGGCTGCGACGGCCTGCGAGTTCGGGCCGGGCCGCGATGTGGGCGTGGTACACGGAGGAGACCGACCCCAGTCCGTGCACGTACACGCGCGCGGGCCCCTCCCCCGGCGCCTCCGTCCAGCGAATGCAGTTGCCCTTGCCGTCGAATTCGGCCTGCCTCATCGCGTCCTCCCCTGAGTGCTCGGTCAGCGCCACACTCTATACCTCGATACCGAGGTATAGAAGCGGCGATATATGACGGCCAAGATGTACAGCGGACCTGAGGGAGAATGTGGGCATGCTGGAGCTCACCATCCTCGGATTCCTCTACGACACCCCGCTCCACGGCTATGAGCTGCGCAAACGCATCGCGGCCCTGACAGGGCACGTGAAGCCGGTCGCGGAGAGCACGCTGTACCCCGCGATCAAGCGGCTGGAGAAGGCGGGCATGCTGGCCCGCACCACCGAGCCCGGATCCGTGGCCGCTCCGCGTCACGTCCTGACGCTCACCGAAGCGGGACGACGGGAACTGCGCCGCCGACTGGCCGGGCCCGATGCGCGCGACATCAGCGACGAGAACCGCTGGTTCACGGTGCTCGCCTTCCTGCGCCACCTGGACGACGCGGCCGCCCAGCGCGCCGTACTGCGGCGTCGGCTGGCCTTCCTCGAAGAGCCCGCGAGCTTCTTCTACGACGGAGACCGGCCGCTGCGCGCGGAGGAGCTGGACGATCCCTTCCGGCGCGGCATCCTGACCATCGCGCGGGCGACGTCCCGGGCCGAACTCAGCTGGCTGCGCGAGACGATCGCCGCACTCGGCGGCTGAGCGGGGCGCCGGAGGGGTGCATGGGAGCACGGACCCGGGAGGCCATCTGCCGCGTGGGGATCCGCCGGCTCGCAGCGCTTCACCGCGCCGTCCCTCTTCTGCATCCGAGGCTCCAACTCTAGGTTGAGTAGGGAAAGACGGACGATCAGTCAGGTGCCACGCAGGGGGAAGGTGGTCAGCATGTGGGGCAGGGTGCGCAAGTCGGGTGCGCGATTCCTCCGTTCCTTGCGCGCGGAGGCGGACACCGGCAAGGACAGGCGCACGCACAACCTGTTCGAGGCTGCCGCCGTGTATGTGTCGGCTTGCGCGGAGGACGACCAGGACCAGATCGACGAGGCTGCCGGCTGGGTCTCCCCGGAGGCGCTCTCGTTCGGGGTGAGCGAGCTGGCGTGCCGGGCCGTCATCGCGCTCGCCCGGGAGCGCGACGAGTCGCCGCAGACCGTCGCCCGGTCCCTTCTCGGGCTCCCGGCAGCCTGACACCGCGGACAATCGCGGTCGATTCGCCCCGTCCAGTCGTCCAGTCGGAAAACTGCAGCTCCGAGTGTGTCTGGGAGTCGTGACAAGCGGCTTCCGGTCGCACTAGGGTGCCCGCCGATGGACGAACCGATGGGGAGGCTGGGATGGCCGGGACGGACGAGGAGGCCGTCGCCGCCGCGGACGATGCGCTCTATGTGCTGACGGCGGTGCTGCTGACGCCGGCGAAATTCCCGAGCGTGCTGGGCGACGACTATCCGGAGGCCTGCGCGGCGCTCGGCCTCGCGCCGCTCGCCGACGGCTACGGCCTGGTTCTCGGCCAGGACAGCGAGGGCGCCCGGTGGACGGTCGTCATCGACGACGTCTCCCTGGTAGCCGTCGCCATCGCGTCCTGGGACTGCGGCATGGAGTACGACCTGTCACCCGACGAACGTACGGTCGTGGCCGCGCTGCCCGGGTGGCCCCTCGCGGTGGCCGTCGCCGCGCCCAATGTCCCCGCGCCGCACGATCCCGGCCCCGAGGTCGCGGACGGTCCACCGCTGGCGCCGCCGGACACGAGCGTCTGGGGCCCGGCTCAGCGCCGCCTGGGCGCCGACGAGATCGCCCTGCAGTGGGCGACGTGGCGGGAGCAGATCGACGACACCGACTTCGCACCCCCGGGCGGCGGGTCGGACGCTGCCGGAGGCGCGGACGAGGGCGAAGGCAAGGGCGAGGAGGCGGAGAAGGCCGGGGACCCGGGAGGCCACGGCGGTATCCGGCGGGTCCTCGCCGAGGCACGCGCATACGTGGAATCCCCGCCGCCGCTCGGCCGCGTCCGGTCGTCCTTCGCCTCGGGTGACGCGCGGACCCTGCGCGCGGACGGCCCCGGCTGGTCGCTCGTCGCCAGAACGGACGACATCGCGTTCGTGCTCCTCGACGACGAACCCGGCGAGGTCCTGCCGGTGGGCCGCGGACCGGAGCTGCCCGGGCTGCTGGAAGCGCTCGACAAAATGGCCGTACGGCCGAGCTGAGCCGCAAGCCGGGCGGCACGACGACGGCCCGGAGGCAGCCGTCGACGTCGCACACCACTGCCGCGTCCGGCACGGCTGCCGTGCGCTGAACGGGCCGACACTCCCCTGTGCAGGGAAGGATCGGGGGGCCGGCAAACACTCAGGCGATGCCCCTGTCGTGAGGCCCCATGTGGCGACGGCATTCGATGTGGCCCCAACCCATGGAAGGCGCGGTAGGAGACCCGCACGATGAGGCAGCCTTCACGGCTCCGACCTCTCCTGTGCCCGTCTCCCGCCTTCCAGGAGGCCTTCATGCGCCTGTCCCGAGGTGTCCCGTTCGTCGCCGCCACGCTGCTGGCCGGTGCCCTGAGCTGGCCGGCTCCCGTAGCGGCCACGGCCGCTGGTGAGCAGCACTGCGCCCGTCAGGAGCGTGTCCGGGTACCGGGTGCGGCCTTCCAGCAGAGCGCCTGTCTCCCGGATCTGACCACGGCGGGACTCGCCGGCACGCCCTATACCGACATGGCCGATCAGGCCGGGCTGACAGCACGGGGGACCCGGACACCGGCCGGGGTCCCCGGCGTGCAGATCGACGGCTACTTCCCGGACTCCTCCCGCTTCAACGCCACGCACGGCCGGCACCACGACGCCCAGTTCGTGATCCGGCTGCCGGACCGCTGGAACGGCGGACTGGTCGTCACCGGTGCTCCTGGTACGCGTAAGCAGTACGCGACGGACAGAGCGATCTCCGACCAGGTGCTCGCGCTGGGTTACGCCTACGCCGCGACCGACAAGGGCAACAACGGCGCCGACTTCTACCGTGACGGCAAGCGCCCCGGCGACGCGGTCGCCGAGTGGAACAAGCGGACCACCGAGCTGACCCGGGCCGCCCGCAAGGCGGTGGCCCAGCGCTATGGGCACGCTCCCCGCCGCACCTATATGACCGGGATCTCCAACGGCGGCTACCTGACCCGTTGGCAGCTGGAGAACCATCCCGAGCTGTACGACGGCGGTGTGGACTGGGAGGGTGCTCTGTGGACCGCGGAGGGTCCGAATCTGCTCACTTCCTTGCCCACTGCGGTGGCACGCGCGCTCGGCTCCGCGCGGGACGAGGACCTGTACACGGTCGGCTTCGCACATGGCTCCGAGTTTCTGTGGCCGTATCACGAGCAGGCCTACTGGGGAGTCACGCAGAAGATCTACCGCGCCGAGTTCGATCCGGCATACGACGCCGGCTGTCCCGGCCCGTCCGCGGGGAGCACGCCGGCACAGATCCTGGCACCGTGCGCGTCCGATGCCGCGTACGACTACGCGTCGCGTCCGGCGTCCGTCCGGCGCGCGGTGGCCCGCGTCGCACTGACCGGGCGCATCGGCAGACCGCTGATCACCCTCCACGGCGATCTGGACGCGCTGCTGCCGAAGGCCGCCGACTCGGACGTGTATGCGCGCATGGTCGACGCGAGCGGACGGGGCCGTCTGCACCGCTATTTCACGATCGCGGGCGGCACCCACGTCGACGGGCTGTACGACACCTATCCGGACCGGTTGCGGCCGATCCTGCCCTGCTACCGCTCGGCATTCGACGCGCTGGTGTCATGGGTGGAGCGCGGCACTCGACCGCCCGCGGACCGTACCGTCGGCAGGCCCGCGAACGGCGACGTGGTCAACTCCTGCGCGCTGTCCTCCCCGGTCGCACCGGCTGCCGGGTGACGGTCAGCGGCCGAGTTCCTTGCGGGTGACGCGGCGCAGCCGACGCCGTTGCGAGGGGTCCAGTGTGAGATACACAGCCGTCGGGACCCCCAGCACTATCAGAAGGTTCGCCCAGAACGGAAAGGGCAGCAGGATCAGCAGGATGATCCCGACCGCCGTAACCCCTGCGGCGATCTTCGTGTTCTTCGACATCTCCGTCGCCTCCTTCGCGGCCACCGCCGCTCTCTGTCCTGAAAACGGGCCTGCGCTCCCAGCGGTTCCGAACCGCGACCCTGAGACGACCCTGAGGTGTGGCCCTTACTGGTCACAAGGGAGATACCCAGCCCAGCACAAGAGTGATCTAGGTCACGGCGGCGGCATGCCGAATCGGTCACCCGAGTGCTGTACCCTCGGCCACTCCGACCTGAGTAGTCAAATTTGAGGAGTGTCGCAGAGCTGTGCCGAGGCTTTCCGAGGCAACACCGTCCGAGCTCTCTGAACTGGCATCCTGCTGTGCCGTTTTCCTACCCGGTGATCCGGTCCGCACCGGCCGGGTCGCCTTCTGGCGGGCCGAGGGCGACGCGGCTCCGCTCGTCGCATCCGGTTCCGCCGAGGACCTGACCGTCGCCCTGCCCGGCGAGGACGCTGTCGAGCTGGTGACCGTGCCGGCCGTCGTGCTGCCGGTGCGCGCCGCCCTGCCCGTGCTCACGCGTGCGCGTGCCGGAGCGCAGGGGCACCGGGCAGCCACTTTTTGGGGCGCCGCCTCGATGCTGGCCCTGCAACTCGTGGCACACGGTCTGCTGTTGCCCGGCCTCTCCGCGAACGACCACGACGCCTGGCGGGCCGGTCCCCTGCGACCCGAGGATGTCGAACACATCCGCGCCCTTGCCGCCGCCATGCCGCCGGAAGCGCACGCCGTACCGCTGGACGACGTCGAGCCGCTGAGGCTGCCGGACCCGGAGCGGCTGCTGCGGGCCTTCCTGGACGCGGTCGCCGATACGCTGCCCCGCTCCCCCGCGGCGGCGCTCGTGACGGGCGGCCCCGCCTATGCTGCACAGGAGCCACAGCACCTGCCCGAACAGCGCGCGTGGGCCGCCGATGTCGCCGCCGGCCACGACGCGGGCGTACGGCTCTCCCTGCGGCTCGAGGTCCCCGACCTCGCCGCGGCACAGCAGGATGACGCGGCGCTGTCGTTCCGGGCCGTGCTGCAGGTGCACAGCGTGAGTGATCCGGCGTTGGTCGCGGATGCCGGCGATGTGTGGGCGGGATCCGGCGCCTTCGGCCCACGCGCGCGGATGGACGCCCTGCTGGCGCTTCGCCGGGCCGCGCGTGCCTGGAGTCCGCTCACGCCGTTGCTCTCGGCAGCCGTGCCGGATGCCGTGGAACTCGCCGACGAGGAGGTGACGGACCTCCTGGGGGAGGGCGCTCGGGCACTCGCCGGGGCGGGGGTCGACGTGCACTGGCCCAAGGGGCTGGCCCGCACACTGACTGCCCGCGCGGTGATCGGTCCGCCGGACGACGACGCTGCGCTCGGCAAGGCGTCCTCGGACGTGCCGTCGCCCCTGTCCGCCGACGCGCTGCTCGCCTTCGACTGGTGGTTCGCCCTGGGCGACCGGCGGCTCACCCGCGAGGAGCTGGACCGTCTCGCCGAATCGCACCGCCCTGTGGTGCGGCTGCGCGACCAGTGGGTGCTCGTCGATCCTCAGGAGGTGCGACGCGCCCGCGCGCAGCAGGACCACAAGGTGACGCCCATCGACGCGCTCGGCGCCGCCCTGACGGGCTCCACCGAGGTCGACGGCCGCCAGGTCGAAGTACGGCCCACGGGGTGGCTGGCGGCGCTGCGCGAGCGGCTCGCGGACCCCGAGGGGCAGGAGCCGGTGGACCAGCCCGCCGCGCTCGCGGCCACCCTGCGGGACTATCAGCGGCGGGGCCTGAGTTGGCTGGCCGGGATGACGTCCCTGGGCCTGGGCTGCTGTCTGGCGGACGACATGGGCCTCGGTAAGACGATCACCCTCATCGCGCTGCATCTGCACCGGCAGTCCGACGCCTCGTCCGCCGGCCCGACGCTGGTGGTGTGTCCGACGTCCCTGATGGGCAACTGGCAGCGCGAGATCGAGAAGTTCGCGCCCGGCACGCGCGTGCGTCGCTTTCACGGGTCGCGGCGCGACCTGGACGGACTGGCGGACGGGGAGTTCGTGCTGACCACGTACGGCACGATGCGCCTGGACGCCCGCCGGCTCGCCGAGGTGCCGTGGGGCATAGTCGTGGCGGACGAGGCCCAGCACGTGAAGAACCCATACTCGGCGACCGCGCGGGAGCTGCGCTCCATCGGGGCACGCGCGCGCGTGGCGCTCACCGGCACCCCCGTCGAGAACAACCTGTCGGAACTGTGGGCGATCCTCGACTGGACGACGCCGGGCCTGCTGGGCAGGCTCGGCACCTTCCGCACGCGCTACGCGCAGGCCGTCGAGGGCGGTCAGGACCCGGCCGCCGCCGAGCGCCTCGCCCGGCTCGTGCGACCGTTCCTGCTGCGCCGCCGCAAGTCGGACCCGGGGATCGCGCCGGAACTGCCGCCCAAGACGGAGACCGATCGCGCCGTGTCTCTCACCACGGAACAGGCGGGACTGTACGAGGCCGTGGTCCGCGAGACGCTCGCGGAGATCTCCGGCGCCGACGCCATGGCGCGACGCGGCCTCATCGTGAAGCTCCTCACGGGACTGAAGCAGATCTGCAACCACCCCGCCCAGTTCCTCAAGGAGGAGCGGCCGAGGATCGCCGGGCGCTCGGGAAAGCTGGAGCTGCTGGACGAGCTGCTCGACACGATCCTCTCCGAGGGGGCGAGCGTGTTGGTCTTCACGCAGTACGTGCGCATGGGACGCCTCATCGAAGAGCATCTGGCGGCCCGCGGCGTGCCTTCGCAGTTCCTGCACGGCGGAACACCCGTGGCCGAGCGCGAGGCTTTGGTGCGGCGTTTCCAGGACGGTGAAGTGCCCGTCTTCCTGCTGTCGTTGAAGGCCGCGGGCACCGGCCTGAACCTCACCCGCGCCGAACACGTCGTGCATTACGACCGCTGGTGGAACCCCGCCGTCGAGGCGCAGGCCACCGACCGCGCCTACCGCATCGGCCAGACCCGGCCCGTGCAGGTGCACCGGCTGATCGCCGAGGGAACCATCGAGGACCGCATCGCCGACATGCTGAGCCGCAAGCGGGAGCTGGCCGATGCGGTTCTCGGCGCCGGCGAGGCGGCACTGACCGAGCTGACGGACGCGGAACTGGCCGAGCTGGTGCAGCTGCGAGGGGGCGCGCGATGACTCGACACGACGATGACGTGGACCACGACGGTGACATGGAGCGCACGTTCGCCGCACTGCCGCCCGCGCTCGGGCGGGGTTTCGCGCAGACATGGTGGGGCCAGGCCTGGCTGAAGGCGCTGGAGGAGACGGCGCTGGACTCGGCCCAGCTCAAGGCCGGCCGCAGGCTCGCTCGCGCGGGAGCGGTCGGTGCGGTGTCGGTGCGTCCGGGGCGCATCACGGCTGTCGTGCAGGGCCGCGACCGTACGGCGCACCGGGCGGACGTGCTGTTGGAGGAGCTGCCCGCGGAGCAGTGGGACCGCTTCCTGGACATGGCCGTCGAGCGGTCGGGGCATGTCGCGGCGTTGCTGGACCGCGACATGCCGCCGCATCTGGTGGAGGACGCGGCCGCCACGGGCATCGAACTGCTGCCGGGCATGGGGGATCTGGAACCGGAGTGCGGCTGCGGTGCCTGGGACCACTGCGGGCACACAGCAGCCCTCTGCTACCAGGTGGCACGACTCCTGGACCAGGACCCCTTCGTCCTGCTCCTGATGCGCGGACGGGCCGAACGCGAACTCCTGGACGACCTCCAGGCCCGCAGCGCCGCACCCGCCGACACGCCTTCCTCCGGACCGTCCGCTCCGTGCGAGCCGGAGGGCGTGGATGCCGCCGAGGCGTACGCGACCGGCGACATTCTGCCGCCGCTGCCTGCGCTGCCCGAGCTGCCCGCCGAGCCGGGAGTGCCGCCGTCCCTCGACACCGAGACGGCTCCCGCGCCCGGCGTCGACCCGGCCGCCCTGGAGTTCCTGGCCGCCCGGACAGCAGCGGAAGCGCACCGCATGCTCGCGGAGGCTCTGCGCACCGGTCCGGAACAGCGAGTCGCGGAGGCGGAGTTGACATTCGCCCAGGACGCGGTGCGTCTCGCCGCCGGCTCCCCCGCCGAGGGCGTGGCGGAGCGGCTGGCCGACGGGTCGGGGCGTGGCCGGGAGGGGCTGGCGACGGCCGTACGCGCCTGGCACATGGGGGGCATCGCCGCGGTGTCCGTGCTCGACGACGAGTGGACCGTCGAGGGCGAAACGCTCGCACGCGCGCGTGCCGCCCTGGAGTCGGCCTGGGACGAGGACGACCGGCCGTCGCTGCGGGCGAAGGGCAACCGCTGGACGGTCGTCGGTGCGCCGAGCCAGCTGCGCCTGGGGCGCGACGGCCGCTGGTGGCCGTACCGCAAGGAACGCGGCCGCTGGGTTCCCGCCGGAGGCCCCGCACAGGATCCGGCGACGGCGCTGGCCTCGGCTCAGCTCGCGTCCGAGGACGGGGCGCCGTAGGACGACCCTGCGTTGCCACCACGGCCAGCGGCTTCTCTTCGCCGAGTGCCCGGGCCGCGCCTGCCCCGCCGTCTCGTGTCATGCGCACGATTCTCCCAGGCGCTCCCTCAGCACTCGGAAGTCGGCTCGACGAGCGCCCGTCGTCCTGCGTTCACCTCTTAGTCGTACGGCGTTCCGCGCGGGCTCCAACTCTGACCGCTGTCAGTGAACTTGGTCCTCAGGAGGCCCGATGTCCCCGTATGCCACCGGCCGGAGCCGCGCCCACCGTTTCGTCGCCGGGGGCGTACCCCTCGCCGTGATCGCGGCGCTGGTGACCGCCGCCGGGCCCGCCGCCGGTGCCGGGGACGCGGACGGCAACCCGCGTGTCGTGCGCACGGCGACGCTCGGCGACATCCCCCTAGGCGCGTTCAGCAACGCGCTGCTGCCCGGCTCCGTGGACGACGATCGAGGCGTGGACCTCGGCGGCATCGGCAGCGACATCTATCCGACAGGCCGTAAGGGCGAGTTCTGGACGGTCACCGACCGTGGCCCCAACGGCCAGATCAAGGTGGACGGTACGAAGCGCCGCACGTTCCCCGTGCCGGGCTTCGATCCGGCGATCGTGAAGATCCGGGTATCGGAAGGCACCGTCAGGGTCCTGGACGCGATCCCGATCACGACCGCGTCCGGAAAGCCGGTCACCGGGCTGCCGAACCAGCAGGGGCGCGACGAGGCGCCGTACTCGTACGACGCGCGGACTGCTCTGACGTACAACCCGAACGGGCTGGACACGGAGGGCATCGTGCGGGCCGCCGACGGGAGTTTCTGGCTCGTCGACGAGTACGGGCCCTCGCTCGTGCACGTCTCCGCGCGCGGGAAGGTCCTCACGCGCTACGTGCCCGAGGGGCTCGGCCTCTCTGGCACGGACTACCCGGTGGTGGAGGCCCTGCCGTCCGTCCTGCTGCACCGGAAGGTCAACCGCGGCTTCGAGGGACTGGCCCAACTGCCCGGCGGCGACCTGGTAATGGCAGTGCAGAGCCCGCTGTCCCTGCCGGACACGGACGCCGGGGAGGCATCGCGCACCACGCGGCTGCTGCGGTTCTCGCCGAAGAAGGAGACGGTCACCGCGGAGTACGCGTACCGCTTCGACCCGGTGAACGTGGTGGACCCGAGCGAGGACGACACCTCCGAGCTGAAGATCTCGTCGGTCGTGGCCGTGGGCGGGAACCGCCTGTTGGTCGAGGAGCGCACGGACAAGGTGGCGCGGCTGCAGTTGGTGCGGCTGGAGCCCGCGGCGAACATCCTTGGTGGCCCCTGGGACGACGACACCACGTCGCCGTCGCTCGAGCAGCTCGACGACCCGGCGGCCGCGGGTGTGCCGGTGCTCTCCAAGAGGCTGGTCGTCGACCTGGGCACGGTCGACGGTGTGCCCGGGAAGATCGAGGGCGTGGCGCGCGTGGACCGCGACACGCTGGCGCTCATCAACGACAACGACTTCGGGATGACGGACGGCGCGGGCGCCTTCGACGCCCAGGGCCGGCTGGTCGACAGCGGTGTGGAGACGTCGGTGATCTATGTGCGGCTGCCCCGCGGGATCTGACAGCCGCTCACGACGCCTGGTTCGCCGCTCACGACGCCTGGCTCGCCGCTCACGACGCCTGGCTCGTCCGCGGCACGCACGCGTGGCCGGTACGGAACGCCACGCGTGCGTGCCGCGCGTCCATACCCAGCCCGGTGCGACTACGGCAGCTCGCCCTCCAGTGACGGAATCAGCGACTCCAGACCGCTCGGGAAGCCGCTGGGCAGCTCGGTGGGGAACCCCGACGGCAGTGATGTCGGCAAGTCACTCGGCAGCATGCTGGGGAGCTCCGTCGGGATGCTGAAGGACGGCTTGGGCGAGCCGCTGCTGCTCTCGGCCGGTGGATTCTCGTCGGGCGAGTCGTCGCTCCCCGAGGCCATCAGAACCACGACCACGACGGCTCCGACGGCCACGATCAAGGCGAGCAGGATGAACAGCGGATTCCGCCGCCGCCTCGGTCCCCCGCCCCCGTAGTGTGGTTCGGGTGGCGGCCAACCACCGTACGACGGCGGGCCGCTGTCTCCCTCCGGGGGCCCGTAGCCTCCCGGAGGGGGGCCGTAGCCCCCCGGTGTCCCTGACCCCTGTCCGGGCCCATGGTCTTCAGGAGGCGGTCCGAATCCGCCGCCCGGAGGCGGCGTGTCACCCGGCGGTCCGGGCGGCTGAGGCGGTACGGGCGGCATGGCCATACCATCCAGAGTCGCCTCATATCCGTCAGGATGCGACCCCTACAAGGGAGTTGATACGAGCTCCTGCCATGGATCGCATGATTCCGGAACATTCCGCGCGGAGATCGCTCAGTACCCCGTGCCGCATGTGACCGGGTCTCTCGACAGGCGAGTCACACGCGGCAGAGCGGATTCACCACGCGCGCGTGGCCTCAGCCGCGGGCGCCCAGCAGGTGGTCCATCGCCAGCTGGTCGAGGCGCTCGAACGCCATCCCGCGCGCGGCGACCGCCTCGACGTCGAACTCCTCGAAGGCCGAACGGTCCGCGAGCAGGGCCTTGAGACCGTCCGCCGCCGTGGGCTGCGCCAGCTCGTCCAGGCGGGAGACGCGCAGGGCCTCCTGGACCTCCGGGTCGGCCCGGAAGGCGGCCGAACGCTCCTTCAGGATGAGGTAGTTGCGCATGCAGCCCGCGGCCGACGCCCACACGCCGTCGAGGTCCTCGGTGCGCGGAGGCTTGAAGTCGAAGTGGCGGGGCCCCGTGTAGCCGGCGCTCTCCAGGAGGTCGACCAGCCAGAAGGCGGCACGCAGGTCGCCGGCGCCGAAGCGCAGGTCCTGGTCGTACTTGATGCCGGACTGGCCGTTGAGGTCGATGTGGAAGAGCTTGCCCGCCCACAGGGCCTGCGCGATGCCGTGCGGGAAGTTGAGCCCGGCCATCTGCTCGTGGCCGACCTCGGGGTTGACGCCGTACAGCTCCGGGCGCTCCAGGCGCTCGATGAACGCCAGCGCGTGGCCGACGGTGGGCAGCAGGATGTCGCCGCGCGGCTCGTTCGGCTTGGGCTCGATCGCGAACTTCAGGTCGTAGCCCTGGGAGGTGACGTACTCGCCGAGGAGGTCGAAGGCCTCCTTCATGCGGTCCAGGGCGACACGTACGTCCTTGGCGGCGCCGGACTCGGCGCCCTCGCGGCCACCCCAGGCGACGTACGTCTTTGCGCCCAGCTCGACCGCGAGGTCGATGTTGCGGACCGTCTTGCGCAGGGCGTAGCGGCGCACGTCGCGGTCGTTGGCGGTGAACGCGCCGTCCTTGAAGACGGGGTGCGTGAAGAGGTTGGTGGTGGCCATCGGCACGGTCATGCCGGTCGCGTCGAGAGCCTCACGGAAGCGCTTGATGTGCGCCTCGCGCTCGGTGTCGGAGGACCCGAAGGGGATCAGGTCGTCGTCGTGGAAGGTGACGCCGTAGGCGCCGAGCTCGGCCAGGCGCTGCACCGTCTCGACCGGGTCGAGGGCACGGCGGGTGGCATCGCCGAAGGGGTCCCGTCCCTGCCAGCCGACGGTCCACAGGCCGAAGGTGAACCTGTCCTCGGGGGTGGGCTGGTAGCTCATGCCGCGGCTCCTTGCTTGCTGACGACTGCTTGCTTCGACTATTTCGTCATGGCGGTTTACAAATTAGTATGCCGACGCGTCCCTGGGAAGGGACAAGATGTCCACCGAAGGGGTGAGGTCCGGGTCCTGGCGCCTCGGGCACCCTGGAAACAGCAGGTCAGAATCCCGCAGAGCCGCGGAAAAGGGAGAGCCCGATGTCAGCAGCCGAGGGTCCGCTCGTCGTCGGCGTGGACACGTCGACCCAGTCCACCAAGGCGCTGGTCGTCGACGCGTCGACCGGGCAGGTCGTCGCGAGCGGCCAGGCACCGCACACGGTGTCCTCCGGGGCCGGCCGCGAGAGCGACCCGCGCCAGTGGTGGGACGCCCTGTGCGAGGCGCTGCGTCAGTGCGGCGACGCCGCGCACGAGGCCGCCGCCGTGTCCGTCGGCGGACAGCAGCACGGCCTGGTCACGCTGGACGGCGGGGGTGAGCCGGTCCGTCCGGCCCTGTTGTGGAACGACGTGCGCTCGGCGCCGCAGGCACGCCGCCTGACGGAGGAGCTGGGCGGCGCCAAGTTCTGGGCCGAGCGCACGGGCTCCGTCCCGGCCGCCTCCTTCACGGTCACGAAGTGGGCCTGGCTGGGCGAGAACGAGCCGGAGGCGGTCCGGGCCACCAAGGCCGTACGGCTCCCCCACGACTACCTCACCGAACGCCTCACGGGGCAGGGCACCACCGACCGCGGCGACGCCTCCGGTACGGGCTGGTGGGCATCGGGCACGGAGTCGTACGACGAGGAGATCCTGGCGCACGTCGGCCTCGACCCGGCGCTGCTGCCCCGTGTGGTCCGGCCCGGTGAGGTCGCGGGCACCGTGCGCGACAGCCACGACCTGCCGTTCTCCAAGGGCACCCTGGTCGCTCCCGGCACCGGCGACAACGCGGCCGCCGCGCTGGGCCTCGGCCTGCGTCCCGGCGCGCCGGTGCTGAGCCTCGGCACGTCGGGCACGGTGTACGCGGTCTCGAAGCGGCGCCCGGCCGACCCGACCGGCACTGTGGCGGGCTTCGCCGACGCGCACGGCGACTGGTTGCCGCTGGCCTGCACTCTGAACTGCACGCTCGCCGTCGACCGCCTGGCGACCCTGCTGGGCCTCGACCGCGAGGCCGTGGAACCCACCACCGGTCTCACCCTCCTGCCCTACCTGGACGGCGAACGCACCCCGAACCTGCCGAACGCCTCCGGCCTCCTGCACGGCCTGCGCCACGACACGACCGCCGGTCAGCTCCTGCAGGCCGCCTACGACGGCGCCGTCCACGCGCTGCTGGGCGCCCTGGACCTGGTCCTGGACGACGACGCGGACCGCTCGGCCCCGCTGCTGCTGATCGGCGGCGGCGCCCGGGGTACGGCCTGGCAGCAGACCGTACGACGGCTGTCGGGGCGGCCGGTGCAGGTGCCCGAGGCCAAGGAGCTGGTCGCGCTCGGCGCGGCGGCCCAGGCGGCCGGCCTGCTGACCGGCGAGGATCCGGCCGCGGTCGCCCGGCGCTGGAACACCACACGGGGTCCGGTGCTCGACGCCGTGGAGCGGGACGAGGAGACGCTCGCCAGGATCAGCGGGGTACTCTCCGACGCGGCCCCGCTGCTGGAGCGGCGCCCGGAAGCTCACTGAGGACTGACTTCAGGCATGACCGCACCGCTGCACGAGGCCCACCCGGCCGGCGCCGGGCGCGCGCTGCCCAACACCCAGCAGGGCATGCGCCGCCGCAACCTCGCCCGGGTGATGCACACCGTCAGCGCCGAGGGAACGCTCTCCCGTGCCGCCGTGGCCTCCCGCATCGGGCTGACCCGTGCGGCGGTGTCCACGCTCGTCGACGAGCTGATCCGCTCGGGGCTGCTGGAGGAGCTCGGCCCCGAGCGGCCCGGCCGGGTGGGCCGTCCCGGGTCGGCGCTGGCCGTCAGCGGGCACGGTCCCGCCGGAATCGGCGCCGAGGTCGGCGTCGACCATCTCGCCGTCTGCGCCGTGGATCTGCGCGGCGAGGTGCGGTCCAGAGCGGTGCGGTACGGCGCGAACCGGGGCCGTGCACCGGAGCCGGTGATCGAGGAACTCACCGAGCTGGTGCGCCGGGTGCTCGCCGAGGCCGAGCGCGAGGGACTGTGGGCCGCCGGTCTGGCGGTCGCCGTGCCGGGTCTGGTGGCCCGGGACGCCCGTACGGTCGTCCGCGCACCGAACCTCGACTGGCGCGACACGGATCTCGGCGGTCTGCTGCCCGTGGACTTCCCACTGACCGTGGGCAACGAGGCCAACTTCGGCGCGCTCGCCGAACTCTGGCTGGGCGACGGCACCCCGCGTGACTTCCTGCATGTGTCGGCGGAGATCGGCATCGGCGCGGCGGTCGTGGTGGACGGAGGGCTGCTGCACGGAACACGCGGTTTCGCCGGCGAGTTGGGGCACGTGCCCGTCCGGCCGGACGGGCCCGACTGCCCGTGCGGGGGGCGCGGATGCCTGGAGCAGTACGCCGGTGAGGAGGCGGTGCTGCGTGCGGCCGGACTGGAGCCGGGCGAGGACCGCGTCGGGCTGCTCGCCGAGCGGGCCGCCGGGGGCGACGAGGACGTACGGCGGGCCTTGCGCGACGCGGGAACAGCGCTCGGTATCGCACTGACCGGCGCGGTCAATCTGCTCGACCCCGAGAGCGTGGTGCTGGGCGGAGCCCTGGCAGGGCTGGCGCCCTGGCTGCTGCCGTCGCTGGAGGCCGAGTTGGACCGACGCACCGCGGGGCCCGCCTGTCCGGTGTCCGTGTCGCGGCTGGGTCCCGAGGGTCCGTTGCTGGGGGCCGCGCACTCGGTGGTGCGAGCCGTCCTCGACGATCCGGCAGCAGTGGCGGAACGGGCCTGATTCCAGGCCGAGTTCGGCGATCGTTCGGGGTTTCCCCGCTGCTCCGAGCCGGGCCACCCCACCCGTTCGAGTGAGCGAGTTATCCACAATCCCGCCGCTGTCCACGGAAAAACGGCATGCCCTTCTGACCGACCTGCCTGCCCCGTACCGTGATTCACGCGAGGCACGGCCATCGTGCCAGGGACGTCGAGGCAGCTCACCACCGTGAAGAAGAGGGGGATTCACATGTCGAGGGAAACTGCAGCAGGGGTGCGGCGATGAGCGACCCCCGGATCCTGACCGTGCGGCCCGAGCCCGGCGAGTACGCCTGGACGTTCGGCGGCGCGCCGCCCGTGGCGCGCATCGCACCCGGCACGGTCCTCGACCTGTACACGGAGGACTGCTTCGCGGGACGGGTGCGGTCGGAGAAGGACCTGGTGTCCGAGGTGTGCGAATTCCCCTACCTCAACCCGCAGACCGGCCCCTTCCACATCGAGGGCGCCGAACCGGGTGACACGGTCGCCGTGCACTTCGTGTCGATCGAACCGGCTCGGGACTGGGCCGCGTCGACCACCGTCCCGCTGTTCGGCGCGCTCACCTCGACGCACACCACGGCCACGCTGCAACCACCCCTGCCGGAGACGGTGTGGATCTGGCAGCTCGACCGGACGCGGCGTACGGCGCTGTTCCGGGCGCACGACAGCGACATCGAGGCCGAACTGCCCATGGACCCGATGCACGGCACCGTCGGGGTGGCACCGGCCAATCTGGAGGTGCGCTCGGCCCTGGTGCCCGACGCGCACGGCGGGAACATGGACACGCCGGAGATGCGGGCCGGCGTCACCTGCTATCTCGGGGTGAACGTCGAGGGCGCGCTGCTCAGCCTCGGCGACGGACACGCCCGGCAGGGCGAGGGCGAGACCTGTGGAGTCGCGGTCGAGTGCGCGATGAACACCGTGGTGATCGTCGAGCTGCTCAAGGGTCTCGCCACACCCTGGCCGCGCATCGAGTCGGACACGCACCTCATCTCGACGGGTTCGGCCCGGCCGCTGGAGGACGCGTTCCGGATATCCCAGCTGGACCTGGTGCAGTGGCTGGTACGCGACTACGGGTTCAGTGAGCTGGACGCCTACCAGTTCGCGACCCAGGCAGTCGAGTCGCCGCTGGCCAATGTGTGCGACACCAACTACACGTGCGTGGCCAAGATCCGCAAGCAGTGGCTGCCCCCACACGAGACGCACCGCGGAGTGCATGCGCGGCTGCGGGAGGTGGCGGCGACTCTGCGCTGAGCGTCCCGGCCGACCACGAGCCGAAAGGCAACCTCCTCGCCGCAAGCAAACCCCTACTGAAAGGCAATCCCCTTTTGGAATCCGCAAGACCGCGTCTCAGCCGACGCCGGATCCTCCAAGGAACCGCCCTCGCCGCCGTCCCGTACGGCCTCCTCCCCGCACGGCGGGCCGGAGCGCACACGCCGGGCCCCGACTACCCGCTCGCCGAGTGGCTGCCGGCGAGCGCCGGCAACTACACCGCGGCCGACCGCCCCACGACCCACCCCGTGGACCAGGTGATCATCCACGTGACCCAGACCTCCTACCGCAAGACCCTGCTGGTCTTCCAGAACCCCGAGAAGAAGGTGTCCGCCCACTACGTCGTCCGGTCGGCCGACGGACACGTGTCCCAGTGCGTGCGCGAGGCCGACATCGCCTGGCACGCCGGAGACTGGGACCACAACACGCGCAGCGTCGGCATCGAGCACGAGGGCTGGGTGGACAGTCCCGGCTACTTCACCGACGTCCTGTACGAGAAGTCCGCCCGACTCACGGCGGCGATCTGCGCCAGACACGGCATACCGAAGGACCGTGCGCACATCATCGGGCACTACGAGGTGCCGGGCACGGACCACACCGATCCTGGCCCGCACTGGGACTGGACCCGCTACATACGACTGGTCAATCTCGCCTGAGGGCTCGCACGTCTGCGCCGGTGTGCCCACCGTTCGGGTGTCGACCGTCGAAAAGGTTGTCCGCGCACGTACCCGGAGTGACGATGTCCCCAGACGCATCGCCGTCCGGGGAGGCCGAGTTGACGGATCCGTGGGTGGCCCTGGAACCGGGGGCCGACCCTGCCGAGCGTGTACGGGTGCTGCGTCGTGCGCATGAGACGTTCACCGAGGTGGGGACCGTGCCGAAGCCGGTGCGTGCCGTGGTGGCCGACTCGTGGCGGCGTTCCGCGCGGGCCGGCGTCGGTCCGGACGGCGTCGCGAGTGTGGAGTTGGCGGACGGAGAGCTCGGCGCCTATCGCGCGGAGCATCCGCTGGCGCCGGTGATGCCGTTGTTCCGGGAGCTGCTCGGCACGTTCGCCGCCGACGGGGAGCACCTGCTCGCGGTGTGCGACGCGCACGGCAGACTGCTGTGGGTGGAAGGTCATGCCACGACTCGGCGCCGGGCGGGGCTGATGAACTTCGTGCCGGGTGCGCGGTGGGCGGAGACCGCGGTCGGGACCAACGCACCGGGCACGGCGGTCGCCGTGGACCGGCCGGTGCAGGTGTTCGCCGCCGAGCACTTCATCCGCCAGGTGCAGCCGTGGACCTGTGCGGCGGCGCCGGTGCACGATCCGCGGACCGGGCGGGTACTCGGGGCGGTGGACATCACCGGCGGGGACGGGCTCGCGCATCCGCACAGCCTGGGCTTCGTGCAGGCGGTGGCGCGTGCCGCGGAGTCCCACCTGGCGCTGCTCGCCCCGCCGGTGCCCGCTGCCGGCACGCCCGAGCTGATCGCGCTGGGCCGTGACGATGCGCAGTTGCTCATGGGCGGCCGCCGGGTCAGGCTCAGTCGCCGGCACAGCGAGATCCTGGTGCTGCTGGCCCGCCACCCGGAGGGGCTGACCGGGGACGAGTTGCTGTGCGCGTTGTACGAGGACGAGTCGGTGACGCCGGTGACGCTGCGCGCCGAGCTGGCCCGCCTGCGCCGGACACTCGGCCCCGGACTGCTCGCCTCGCGGCCGTACCGGCTCACGGTGCCCGTCGAGTCGGACGTGGCGGCCGTCGAACGCCGCCTGGAGACGGGGGCGGTCACGGCCGCGGCCACGGCGTACTCCGGTCCGTTGCTGCCCGGTTCCCGGGCACCGGCGGTGGTGCGGCTCAGGCGGCGCCTGGCCGACGGCCTGCGGACGGCGCTCATCGCCCGCCGCGACCCCGACCTGCTGGCCGACTGGGCGCACGCGCCGTGGGGCGAGGACGACCTCGACGTATGGCGGGCACTCGCTGCGGTGCGCCCGACGGCGGCGGTGCGGTCACGGCTGGCCGCGCTGGAGTCCGAGCTGTCGGCGCCGCCCACGTGGGAACACCGCCCGGCGCGCTGACCGGGCCCCAGGGGCAGTGACAGGACGCTCGGCGCGCTGACAGGACCCTCGGGGCGCTGACCGGACCCTGGGGGCACTGACAGGACCCGCAGGGCACTGACGACCAGGGCCCTCGGAGCCCTGATGGCCCCCGGCCCGCGCAACGTACTTGCAACGTCGCCGTCCCTAGCCTCGCGCCGAGAGCTGCCCAACGGCGGGCAGCGCTTCTTCGGGAGGCACAGGAGTATGACCCGTTACGCGGCGCCCGGCACCGAGGGTGCGATCGTCTCCTACCAGGCGCGCTACGACCACTTCATCGGCGGGGAGTACGTGCCGCCGATCCGGGGGCAGTACTTCGAGAACCCGTCACCGGTGAACGGGCAGCCGTTCACCGAGATCGCGCGGGGCACGACGGAGGACGTGGAGCGGGCGCTGGACGCGGCGCACGCGGCCGCCCCCGCGTGGGGCCGGACCTCGGTGACCGAGCGCGCCGGCATCCTGCTCAAGATCGCCGACCGGATGGAGGCGAACCTGGAGCGGCTGGCGGTCGCCGAGAGCTGGGAGAACGGAAAGCCGGTGCGGGAGACGCTGGCCGCCGACATTCCGCTGGCCATCGACCACTTCCGCTACTTCGCGGGAGCGATCCGCGCCCAGGAGGGCTCGCTCGGCGAGGTCGACGACGACACGGTGGCGTACCACTTCCACGAGCCGCTCGGCGTGGTCGCGCAGATCATCCCGTGGAACTTCCCGATCCTCATGGCGACGTGGAAGCTCGCCCCGGCACTGGCCGCGGGCAACGCGGTCGTGCTCAAGCCGGCCGAGCAGACCCCGGCGTCCATCCACTACTGGATCGGCCTGGTCGCCGATCTGCTTCCGCCCGGCGTCGTCAACATCGTCAACGGCTTCGGCGTGGAGGCGGGCAAGCCGCTGGCGTCCAGCCCGAGGGTGGCCAAAGTGGCGTTCACCGGGGAGACCACGACCGGCCGGCTGATCATGCAGTACGCCTCGGAGAACATCACCCCGGTCACCCTCGAACTCGGCGGCAAGTCCCCGAACATCTTCTTCGACGACGTCTGGGCGGCGAACGACGACTTCCGGGACAAGGCACTCGAGGGCTTCACGATGTTCGCGCTCAACCAGGGCGAGGTGTGCACCTGCCCGTCCCGGGCGCTGGTGCAGCGGGGCAACTACGCCGAGTTCATGGAGGCGGCGATCGCCCGTACCGAACAGATCAAGACCGGTCACCCGCTGGACACGGACACCATGATCGGTGCACAGGCCTCCAACGACCAGCTGGAGAAGATCCTCTCCTACCTGGACATCGGCCGGCAGGAAGGCGCGAGGGTCCTCACGGGCGGCGAACGTATCGAGCACGAGGGCGAGTTGAAGGGCGGCTACTACGTCCAGCCAACCATCTTCGAGGGCGACAACCGCATGCGGATCTTCCAGGAGGAGATCTTCGGGCCGGTCGTCTCCGTGACGTCCTTCGACGACTTCGACGACGCCGTCAAGATCGCCAACGACACGCTGTACGGCCTCGGCGCCGGCGTGTGGACGCGGGACATCAACACCGCGTACCGCGCGGGCCGCGCGATCCAGGCGGGCCGCGTGTGGACGAACTGCTACCACGCCTACCCGGCGCATGCGGCGTTCGGCGGCTACAAGGGCTCGGGGATCGGCCGTGAGACGCACAAGATGATGCTGGAGCACTATCAGCAGACCAAGAACCTGCTGGTGTCGTACTCGCCGAAGAAGCTGGGCTTCTTCTAAGAGGCTTCCACGTCGGTGTGCAGTATGTGGTGGTCCGAGTACGGGGTCGGCTGCACATGGTGCTCGAGCGGGACGAACCCACGCAGGAAGATGTAGTCGAACTTGGTCTGCCAGTCGGTGGTCGGCTCGCAGCCGGCGGTGGCCGAGGGACGGCACTGGGGGTCTGTGTCCTCGGCCAGCGCCCAGATCCCGCTGAGTTCGGAGGCGTCCGGCACGGCGTTGAAGTCGCCGAGAACGATGGCGCGCTCGTGCCGGGCGACGTCTGCGGCGAGTACGGCGACCTGGTCTGCTCGGACTGCCTCTTGACGTCGGTGGGCGAGATGTGTGTTGAAGACCCGGACGAGCCGGCCGCCCACAGTGGTGGTGACTGCCATGTACCCACGGTCCTCGGATCCGCCGTCGGGGTAGTCCACGCTGACGGGATCGGTCATCGGTGCCGCCGAGAGGACCGCCTGGCCGTAGGCCCCGGGACTCCACGGCACTCCCCCGCAGCGGCCCCAACTCCGAAGAACCGTCCCGTATTCGACGTGGTACACGAGCCCGTATCGGCTCTCCAGATAGTCCCGGGTCCTTTCGACATCACGCACGCACGCTTCTTGCAGGCCGATGACCTCGGGCGCAAACGTGGCGATCTCCGCCGCCCGGTCGACGCTGCTCGTCTCGCAGGGGTTGCAGATGTTCCACGTCAGGACCCGGTTCGGTACGACATCCCTGACGGCTTCGGCGGACTGGGACCCGGCGTGGAGGACACCGCTCGGTGCACTGGGGCCGACGAGCACCATCCAGACCACGGTCATGGCGCCCGCGAACAACCGCGTGCCCCTTCCGAGCACTATCGCCTCCTCGAAGTGGATACGTAGGGCATCCGACGTCTCCAAGCACGAGGTTATGGGACGGGGCTCAGTCCATGGAATGGGCACCGGCCGGTCCAACTCCCGCACCATCCCTGGGCCTGTCATGCCCGATGCGGCAATCGGGCGACCTGGGTCGGGTCCGGCGCCTCTTCCGGCCGACCGGGAGCGGTGCGAGTAGCGGCATGCGCGCCGCCTATTCGGGTGCTTGTGTGCACGTCAGCGCTTCTCGCACGGGGGCCGGCGGCATACCTCTGGCGACCACACACCAACCGAAGGAGACGCTCATGCGTGCACCTGCCGTGCTGGCCGCCATCGCTCTCGCCGGGACTGTTCTGCTCGGAGGCGCGGGCCAGGCCCTTGCCTACGACAACGACGATTTGAGTGGTTTTGGAGTTGATTTCGGGAGCAAGGCTCCCGCTGCGTCCGATTTCGGCAAGGGTGCCCCTGGTTTCGACCAGAGCGCATCGGATTCCGACCAGGGTGCCTCTGGCTTCGACCAAGGTGCGGCCGACTCCGATCAGGCCACCTCTGGCTTCGACCAAGGTGCAGCCGGCTCCGATCAGGGCGCCTCTGGTCTCGACCAGAGCGCGTCTGGTTCCGACCAGAGTGCCGCTGATTTCAACCAGGCCGGGTCCATTTTCGACCAGCCCACCGGCCGCTGACGACTGGGCCGCGCCTTCATTCCCTGCCCCGCACCGTGATGCTCACGGTGTGGGGCGGGGCTTTTCCCATGCGCCGACCCTGACCGTCTGGCCCAGCCCCGGCCCCGCTTTCACCCCGCCCCCACCCGGCGCAGCCCGGACAGGCTGCTCCCACCCCATCCCCACGGCCGGCGCGGCCGGGACAGGCGCCGACCTCACGTGCACGGGATGCTTATGAGGGGGGACCCGACGAGGACGGCCGGGAGGTGAGGGCGATGATCGCCGTCAACCCGATGGACGGCGCCTCGGTGCTGGCGACCTTCGGTGCCCTCGGTGTCCTCGTGGTGATCTTCGCGGAGTCGGGTCTGCTGGTCGTGGGCTTCTTCCTGCCCGGTGACACGCTGCTGTTCCCGGCCGGCGTGCTGTGCGCGGGATCTGCCGAGCAGGCGCCACGGCTGGTGCTGTGGCAGGTGCTGCTGTGCGCGGCCGTCGGCGCCGTGGCGGGTGCCCAGGTCGGGTTCCTGATCGGGCGGCACGGCGGGCGGGCCCTGCTGGCCCGCACCGAGAGACGGCGCGTACGGGAGACGGCGGCGCGGGCCGAGAAGCTCCTGGCCCGCTACGGCTACGGCAAAGCCCTGGTGATCGGCCGTTTCGTCCCGATGGTGCGGACGGTCCTGCACCCGGCGGCCGGAGCCCTCGGCGTGCCCACCCGGAGCTTCACCGTCTGGCAGATCGTCGGCGGCCTGCTCTGGTCGCAGGGCCTCGTCCTGGCCGGTTACACGCTCGGGACCTCCGTCCCCGACATCGACGACTTCCTGCTGCCGCTGGTCGCCGCAGTCGTCGTGATCTCGCTGCTGCCCCTGCTGCCGCTGCTGACCGAGGCACGACGCGCGCGGCGCGATCGCTGACGCGCATCGCCTCCGCGCCCCGTCTCCTCAGCACCTCGCCTCGGCGGCCCTTCAAGCACGTCAGGAGAACAGCGCGCCCACATCCGGCCTCTTCTCCCCGAAGATCCCGTCCTCCTCCCCCAGCGAGGCCAGCTTCTCCAGCGACGCCATGTCGACCTCGGCCGGCCAGCTGGGGAGGGTGAGGTCGTCGATGACGTCATCGCTGATCTTGGTGTAGGTGGTGAGGATCCGGCGCGCCTCGTCGGGGTGCTCGGAGGCGTACCGCAGCGATTCGGTCATCGCCTCGGCGAACTTCTTCACCAGCGAGGGGTTCTCCTGCGCCAACTTCGCGGAGGTGAAGTACGTCGCCACGGTGAGCTTCGGGTCGGTCTCGGCGAACGGCGACGCCACCACGCGGGCACCCTGCGCCTTGGCGATCGTCATCGCCGGCTCGCCCATCCAGGCGGCGTCCACGCGCCCGTCGTCCAGCGCGGCCGGCATCTGGTCGAACGGTATCTCCACGAACTCGACCTTCGAGGGGTCGCCGCCGGCCTTGCGTACGGATTCGCGAACGGTCGTGTCGCCGATGTTCTGGAGGGTGTTGACCGCCACCGTCCGGCCGGCGAGGTCCTTCGCCGACTTGACCGGGCTGTCCTTCTTGACGGCCACGCCGGTGACGTCGCCGCCGACCTTGCCGTTGGAGGCCGCCCCGTTCGCCACGGACTTCACGGGAACGCCCTTCGTCTGGGCCAGCATCAGGGAGGTCGTGTTGCTGAAGCCGAACTGGAACTGCCCGCTCACCACACCGGGAATGATCGCCGCGCCACCCTGGGCACCGACCATCTTCAGATCGAGGCCGCGACTGCCGAAGAAGCCCTTCTTCTGCCCCAGATAGAGCGGCGCCACGTCCACGATGGGTACGACGCCGATCGTGACCTGCGTCTTTCCGCTCTCTCCGGAGGATGACCCGGCACCGCCGCCGGAGTCCGACGAGCCACACCCCGCGAGGCCCACGACGACCACCGCCGCTGCGACAAGCCCGAACACGCGCCTTTGCATGGGCTCCTCCTGCTGAGAAACGCTGGTGAGAAACGAGGTGTGCGAGCCGAAAGACCTGGCGGACGTTGTGCAGATTGTTGACGCCTGAAACGTACACACCCAGCTTCCGCCTGTCAGTCCCTCGAACCGAAGGAAGTTCCAACAGGCCCGAGAATGACCTCGTTCGACTCGTCGGACATTGTTCGAAACCTCTTGACGCTGCCCCACACCCCGGCTGACACTCACGCAACACGACGACGTCACACAGCCGAAACGGCAGGGTGCCCACGGCCGAGGCCCCGCCATGCCTCAGCAGGGAACCTCACATGCCGTACATCGCACGCGTCCGCAGCCGCGCGAGACGTCGGGCGGGCCGCCTCGCCTGGCTGGCCACCGCGTCGCTCTTCCTGGGCCTCGCCGCACCCATCGTCCCCGTGCAGGCGGCGGAGACGGCCGACTCCGCGGAGATCACCGACGGCCTGGCCCTCTGGTACAAGCTCGACGCCACCTCCGGCAGCACGGCGGCCGACGCTTCCGGCCACGGCCGGGACGGCACGGTCAACGGCGGCGCCGACTGGTCGGGTACCGGTCAGGGGCTCGCCTTCAACGGCTCGGACACCTACGTCAAGGTGCCGAACGACGTCATGAAGGGCATGGACGCGATCACCGTCTCGATGGACGTGCTGATCGACTCCGCGCAGACCACGCCGTACTTCATCTACGGCTTCGGCAACTCCAGCGGCAGCAACGGCAACGGCTACCTGTTCACCACCGGCAACTCCTTCCGCACCTCCATCGCCACCGGCAACTGGTCGACGGAGCAGACCACCAAGCCCGCCGACTCCCACAACCTGACGCGCGCCGTCTGGAAGCACCTCACCTACACGCAGGCCGCGGGCACCGGTGTGCTGTACGAGGACGGCGTGGAGGTCGGCCGCAACACCTCGGTCACCATCACCCCCGGCGCGATCGGCTCCGGCGCCACCACCGCCAACTACATCGGCAAGTCCGTCTACTCCGGCGACAAGCTCTTCAAGGGCCGTATCCGCGACTTCCGGGTATACGACCGCGCCCTCGCCGGCTCCGAGGTCGAGCAGCTCTCCCTCCCCGTCGCCACGCAGGGCGTCGCCGACGACAAGGCAGCGCTGAGCCTCGGTGACACCAGCGCCGTCACGGCCGACCTGGACCTGCCGAAGACCGGCACGGCCGGCGGCTCCACGATCAGCTGGGTCAGCGACACCCCGTCCGTGGTGTCCGACAGCGGCAGGGTGACCCGCCCCGCCGCCGGCGAACCGGACGCCCACGCCACGCTCACGGCGACCCTGAAGAAGGGCACCGTGACCGACACCAAGAGCTTCGACGTCACGGTCCTGCCCGACTTCGACGACAAGACCGCCACCGAGCAAGCCGCCGAGGCCCTCACCGTCCACAACCTCGACGACGTGCGCGGCAACCTCACCCTGCCCACCCAGGGTGACTACGGCACGGACGTCACCTGGTCCTCCGCCGATCCCGGCGTCATCTCCGCCGACGGCATCGTCCGCCGGCCCGCACACGGCGCCGGCGCCACCACCGTCGACCTGACCGCGACCGTCTCCAAGGGTGAGGCGAAGGCGACCCGCACCTTCACCGCGAAGGTGCCCGAACTCCCCGCCGAGCAGGCCCTCAAGGGCTACATGTTCAGCTACTTCACCGGCGAGGGCACGGCAGACGGCGAACAGCTCTACGCCGCCCTCAGCAAGGGCGACGACCCCTTGCACTGGCGGGAGTTGAACGACGGCAAGCCCGTCCTGACCTCCACGCTCGGCGAGAAGGGCCTGCGCGACCCGTTCATCATCCGCTCCCCCGAGGGCGACAAGTTCTACCAGATCGCCACCGACCTCAGGATCTACGGCAACGGCGACTGGGACGCCGCCCAGCGCACCGGCAGCAAGTCCGTCATGGTCTGGGAGTCCACCGACCTGGTGCACTGGACGAACCAGCGGCTGGTCAAGGTCTCCCCGGACAGCGCGGGCAACACCTGGGCCCCGGAGGCGTTCTACGACGCACAGCGCGGTGAGTACGTGGTCTTCTGGGCGTCGAAGCTGTACGACAACGAGGCGCACTCGGGCGACACGTACAACCGCATGATGTACGCGACCACCCGGGACTTCTACACCTTCAGCGAGCCCAAGGTCTGGATCGACCGTGGCTACTCGGTCATCGACTCCACGATGATCCGGCACGACGGGACGTACTTCCGCCTCTCCAAGGACGAGCGGAACAACACCTCCTCCACGCCCAACAGCAAGTTCATCTTCGAGGAGAAGAGCGACTCGATCCTGGGATCCTGGACCCCGGTCGCCGAGGGCATCGGCAAGGGCGCGATGAGCGCGGCCGAGGGGCCGCTGGTGTTCAAGTCGAACGCCGAGGACAAGTGGTACGCGTTCCTCGACGAGTTCGGCGGCCGCGGCTACATCCCCTTCGAGACGACGGACCTCGCCTCCGGCACCTGGACCCCGTCCGCCGGTTACGACCTGCCGGCCAAGCCCCGTCACGGGACGGTGCTCCCGGTCACCCAGGCCGAGTACGACCGGCTGCTGCGCGCCTACCAGCCGGACCAGTTGGTGGCGGGCGTCGAGGACGTGACGGTGAAGACGGGGATCGGCGAGGCCCCGATCCTCCCGGCGACCGTGATCGCCGAGTACGCGGACGGCGTCAAGCGTCCCGTCTCCGTGACCTGGGAGGACGTCCCGGCGTCGAAGTACGCGCAGGCCGGCACCTTCACCGTGACCGGCAGCCTGCCCGACGGCGCCGCGATCCCGGTGCGGGCCGAGGTCACCGTCTCGGAGGAAGGCGCGGACGTCCCGGCCGACCTGCTCCTGCAGTACGACTTCGACGAGACCGGGGGCAGCATCGCCCGCGACTCCAGTGGCCACGGCTACCACGGCACCTACGTCCGTACGCCCGACTTCGGCACCGGTGTCGACGGCGGCTCGTTCAAGATGTCCGGCGACTCCAGCTCGCCGTATGTGAAGATCCCGAACGGTGTGCTGAAGGACGCCGACAGTGTCACCGTCTCGACGTACGCCAAGTGGAAGGGCGGCGACAGCTTCCAGTGGCTGTTCGGCCTCGGGCCCGACAGCAACAAGTACCTGTTCGCCACTCCCTCCAACGGCGGCTCCAGCCTCTACTCGGCGATCACGAAGGCCAGTTGGTCGGCGGAGTCGAAGCTGACGGCGGGCTCCCCGCTCACGCCGGGCGAGTGGCAGCACGTAACCGTGACCCTCGACGGCTCGACCGGCACGATGGTCCTCTACGCCGACGGCATCGAGGCGGCGCGCACGACGACGACCATCAAGCCGTCCGAGCTGTACGACGCGAACAAGGACTACAGCGGCTACATCGGCCGCTCCCTGTACGCGGCTGACCCGTACTTCGGTGGCGAGGTCGACGACTTCCGCGTCTACGACCGGGCCCTCACAGCCGCGGAGGTCATGGAGCTCAGCGGCAACACCGCGGGCATCGCGAAGGCCAGCCACCCCGCGCTGAAGGTCGACGCGATCGTCGACAACGCCGACAGCAGGATCACCCTGCCGATGAAGGAGGGCACCGATCTCACCGCCCTCGCCCCGGAGTTCACCCTCGCCCACGGCGCGGCGATCAGCCCCGCCTCCGGCAGCGTGCAGGACTTCAGCAAGCCGGTGACGTACGAGGTGACCGGGTCCGACGGCAAGAAGCGCACCTGGACGGTCTCGGCGTTCGTCATGAGGAGTCCGGTCCTGCCGGGGCTCAACGCCGACCCGAACATCGTCCGCTTCGGCGACACCTTCTACCTCTACCCGACCACCGACGGCTTCGAGGGCTGGAGCGGTACGCAGTTCAAGGCGTACTCCTCCAAGGACCTGGTTCACTGGAAGGACCACGGTGTCATCCTCGACCTCGGACCGGACGTGTCCTGGGCGGACAGCAGGGCGTGGGCGCCGACGATCGCCGAGAAGGACGGGAAGTACTACTTCTACTTCTGCGCCGACGCCAACATCGGGGTCGCGGTGTCCGACTCGCCGACCGGGCCCTTCAAGGACGCGCTGGGCAAGCCGCTGCTCAAGGCGGCCCAGTTCAGCGGCCAGATGATCGACCCGGCGGTGTTCACGCACGACGACGGCCAGTCGTATCTCTACTGGGGCAACGGCCACGCGTATGTCGCCCCGCTGAACGACGACATGACCTCCATCGACACCTCGAAGGTCGGGGACATCACCCCGAGCGGCTACAACGAGGGCACCTTCGTCATCAAGCGCAAGGGCACCTACTACTTCATGTGGTCGGAGAACGACACCCGGGACGAGAACTACCGCGTCGCCTATGCCACCGGCCCCTCCCCCACCGGCCCGTGGACCAAGCACGGAGTGATCCTGGCGAAGGACCTCTCCCTCGGCATCAAGGGCCCCGGCCACCACTCGGTGGTCCACGTCCCGAAGACCGACGAGTGGTACATCGCCTACCACCGGTTCGCCATCCCCGGCGGTGACGGCACCCACCGTGAAACGACGGTGGACAAGCTGGAGTTCGACTCCGACGGCCTGATCAAGAAGGTCGCCCCGACCCTGACGAGCATCGACCCGATCGTCAACAGGAACCCGTCGATCGTCTCCGCCACCGGCCCGACGTCCCCCGTGCCGGCCGGCCGCGGCACCGCCGTCACGGCCGAGTTCCGGGACGCCGACGTCGGTGACACCCACAGCTGCCGGGTCGACTGGAAGGACGGCACCGAGCCGACAGCGGCCACGGTCGACGGCACCAGCTGCCGAGCCGAGCACAACTACGCCGAGCCCGGCATCCACCGCCCGGTCATCACCGTCACGGACAACGACGGCGGTTCGGACAGCACGACGCTCCCCGAGCTGATCGTCTACGACCGTGCCGCGGGCTCCGCGCTTGGCACCGGCCTGATCACGTCACCGGCCGGCGCCTATCCGGCGAAGCCGGGCCTGAACGGCAACGCGGTCTTCTCCTTCGCCGCGGCCTACCCGAAGGGAGCCGGCGTCCCCAGCGGAAAGGCGACCTTCGACTTCGGCGCGGCAAAGCTGAAGTTCCGTTCCACCGGCTCCGACTGGCTCGTGGTCACCGGATCCCGCGCCCTCTACCAGGGCTCCGGCACGGTCAACGGCAGCGGTGGCTACGGTTTCCGCATCACCGCCACCGACGGCCCGGACACCTTCCGTATCCGGATCTGGAAGAAGTCCACCGGTGACGTCGTCTATGACAACGTCACCGGCGCGAAGACGACGGGCGTCGTCAAGATCGGCACCGACCGGCGATGAACACCCGCGTGCCCTGGGCCGGTGCTACGACCTCGGACCGGCCCAGGGCACGCGCATGTCCGCACCACCTCTCGCCCCCACCGGTATCGGCCGCGTGCCGCTCCTGAAACCGCTCTGAAGCCGCGCCAAAGCCGGCCCCCCGCACGCTCTTGGGCATGAACTCACCACGGCAGCACACCGATCGGACACTCCCGGCCATCGAGGCGGCCGGGCTGCGGAAGGCGTACGGCGAGAAGGTCGTCCTCGACGGCATCGACCTGCGGGTGCCGCGCGGCACGATCTTCTCGCTGCTGGGTCCGAACGGGGCCGGCAAGACCACCACCGTCCAGATCCTCTCCACCCTGATCCGCGCCGACGGAGGCACCGCCCGCGTCGCGGGACACAAGCTGGCCGCCGAGCCGCAGTCCGTGCGGGCCGCGATCGGCGTCACCGGCCAGTTCTCCGCCGTCGACAACCTGATCACCGGCGAGGAGAACATGGCGCTGATGGCGGACCTGCACCATCTGGACCGCCGCGAGGGCAGGCGCGTCACCGCCGAGCTATTGGAGCGCTTCGACCTGGTGGACGCCGCGAAGAAGCCCGCCTCCACCTACTCCGGCGGCATACGGCGGCGCCTCGACATCGCGATGACGCTGGTCGGCTCCCCCGAGGTGATCTTCCTCGACGAGCCGACGACGGGGCTCGACCCGCGCTCCCGGCACGCCGTGTGGCAGATCGTGCGCGATCTCGTCGCCGGCGGGGTCACGGTCTTCCTGACCACCCAGTACCTGGAGGAGGCCGACCAGCTCGCCGACCGCATCGCGATGCTGAACGGCGGCCGGATCGTCGCCGAGGGCACACCGGACGAGCTCAAGCGGCTCGTGCCCGGCGGCCATGTCCGGCTCCGGTTCCTCGACCCGGCCGAACTCGCCCGCGCCGCCGAGGTGCTGGGCGTCGGCCCGCGGGACGACGAGGCGCTCACCCTCCAGGTCCCGGGCGACGGCAGCGTCCACACCCTGCGCGCCCTGCTGGACACCCTCGACGCCGCCTCCGTCGCCGTGGACTCCCTCACCGTCCACACCCCCGACCTCGACGACGTCTTCTTCGCGGTCACCGGCCGCCCCGAGCAGGAAAAGGTGCAGAGCCGATGACCACCGCCGTCCAGCCCGCCCCGCACGTCCGTGACTCGCTCACCATGCTGCGGCGCAACCTTCTGCACGCCCGCCGCTACCCCTCGATGACGCTCCAGGTCGCGCTCATCCCCGTCTTCCTGCTGCTCCTGTTCGTGTACGTCTTCGGCTCCGCGCTGGGCGCGGGAATCGGCCAGGGCGGCGACCGCACCGCCTACCTCACCTACCTCGTCCCCGGCATCCTGCTGATGACCGCCGGCGTCGGGGCCGTGCCGACGGCGGTCGCCGTGTGCACGGACATGACCGAGGGCATCGTCGCCCGCTTCCGCACGATGGCGATCTCCCGGGCGTCGATCCTGGTCGGCCATGTGGTCGGCAGCGTCATCCAGACGCTGATCACCCTGACCCTGGTGCTCTCCGTCGCCTTCGCCATCGGTTTCCGTCCCGGCGCGGGCCCTGTGGAGTGGCTGGCGGCCTGCGGACTGCTCGTCCTCTTCGTCCTCGCGCTGACCTGGTTCTCGGTCGCCCTGGGCCTGATCAGCAAGACGCCGGAGGGTGCCAGCAACGCCCCCCTGCCGATCTCGTTCCTGCTGCCCTTCGTCAGCAGCACCTTCGTACCGGTCGACTCGATGCCGTCCTGGATCCGCTGGTTCGCGGAGTACCAGCCGTTCACCACGGTCATCGAGACCGTGCGCGGACTGCTGACCGGCACGGGCGTCGGCCACAACGGCTGGATGGCCGTGGCGTGGTGTGTGGGGATCGCTGTCCTCGGCTTCGTGTGGTCGCTGCGCCTGTTCGACCGCGACATCCACTGACCGCCACTGAACATCACCACTGGAGAAGGACAGCAGCCATGGCAGCCGTGCACTTCACCCCCGATCTCGTCGAGAACCCCGTAGGCGCCTACGCCGGCCTCCGCTCCCGTCCCGGCCTCGGCCATGCCGTCCTGCCCGGCCTGAACACCCCGGTACGGCTGGTCACCCGGTACGAGGACGTGAAAGCCGCGCTGAGCGAGCCGCGCCTGGTCCGGGACCGGTCCTCCATCGACGGCTCCGACATGCCCGACCCGCAGACGGAGTTGCTGGCGCAGGGCGCCGACGGCCTCCCACCCGAGTACGCCCGGTACCTCTCCGGGCACCTGGCCCTCTTCGACGGCGACGAGCACACCCGCCGCCGCAGTCCCCTCACCCGCGCCTTCACCGCCCGCCGGGTGGCCGCCCTGCGCCCCTTCGTGGAGAAGACGGCACGGGAACTGGTCGAGACTCTCGCCGTGCGCGAACAGGCCGACCTGCTGGGCGAGTTCGCCTATCCGCTGAGCACGGCCGTCATCTGCGCACTGGTCGGCGTCGACGCGGCCGACCAGGACAAGGTCTGCGGGTGGATCCGCGAGTTCGCGTACGGCGACGGCGGCCGCGTCCTCGAAGGACTCGGCGGAATCGTCGAGTACACGAAGGACCTCGTGGCCCGGCGCCGTACCGCACCGGCCGACGACCTGGTGTCGGCGCTCCTCGCGGACGGCGGCATGACCGACGACGAGATCGTCACCGTCTTCTTCCTGCTCATCAACACCGGCATCACCCCGCCCGCCCTGTTCCTGGCCCACGCCGTGCTCGCCCTGCTGGACCACCCGGACCAACTCCAGCGGCTGCGCGCCCAGCCGGAGCTGCTCGGCCGGGCGGTCCCCGAACTCCTGCGGTACGTCACGCTGGTGCGCGTGGGCGCGACGCTGTACGCCACCGAGGACTTCGTGTTCGCCGGTACACGGCTGCGCAAGGGCGAGGCGGTGACGGTCGCCCTGTTCGGCGCCGACCACGACCCGGCGGCGTACGAAGCCCCCGAACGCCTTGACGTGACCCGGGAGTTCGGCCGCGGCGACGGTCATCTGGCCTTCGGGCACGGCCCGCACTACTGCATCGGCGCGGCCCTCGGCCGCCTGGTGACGGGCGTGGTGTTCGAGGAGCTTCTCGTACGACGGCCCACGGCACCGGAGTTGGCCGTGGACCGCGCCGATGTGCGGTTCGGGCACTGGCCCGGCGACGGTTTCCATCTGCTGGGCCTGCCGGTCAGGCTGTGAGTCTGTCCCGCGCCACGGCGAGGGCCGTCTCGCGCAGCCCCTCCACGTCCAGGGCGGCATACGTGGACACCGCGTCCTCGTAGGCCGCCCTGTCGGCGTGCTCGGCGGCCTCCCGGGCGCGGGCGGAGGACATCGTCGGCTGGAAGGTCCGCAGGTATCGCAGCCGCTCGGCGAGCGCGATCAGCCGTACGCCGCCCGGGTCCCCCTTCGCCAGATCGGCCGTGCCGAGCGCCAGCAGCAGCGCGCCGCACAGCGGGAACTCCGTCGGCGGGACGGCCGAGGAGCGGGCCAGCAGGGACTTGAGGCGGCCGGGGAAGGCGGCGAGGTGACGGTCGACGACGTCCGTGCGGCCGTGCCGGGCGTGCGCGATGACGGCGGCCGCCTGGAGCTCCGGCAGCCAGGTCGCCATCAGGTCCTCGCCGCCGGGGGTCACGCTCGCGCCGTGTTCCATCCGGTCCAGGGCCCTGCGCCACAGCCCCAGGCCCGTCTCGACGTCGCCGCGCGCGAGCGCCATCTCCGCGCGGGCGCCGAGGTCGGGGGTGAGCGGGTCGGACGCGGCGCCCTCCGGCTGGTGACGCAGCGCCTGCTCCAGCCAGTGTTCCGCCGCGTCGAGGTCGCCGGCCTGGAGGTGGGCCAGCATGACCCCCCAGCGCAGGCCGATCGAATCGGTCCACTCGCCCGACTCCTCCAGGGCCGCGAGCGCCTCCTTCATCGGGCCGATCGCCTCCGCGCCGCGCTCCAGCTGGAGGCAGAGTTCGGCGAACCGCGCCCCCGGCCAGATCCGCAGCAGCGGGCCGTTGTCGTCACCGGCCGTGTCGAGCATCCGGCGGGCGGCGGCGTAGGCGAGGTCCGGTTTCCGGTCGTACTCCCACACATAGCTGGCGACGCCGTTGGCGATGCATGCGACGAGCGGTGCGTCGCTGGCGCACAGCGCGTCGAGGACGCCACGGCCGCTGGGCGCGAGCGCCTCCGGCAGGGCGCTCAGCACCGTCGCCATGGCGCGGAGCAGGGTGTCCGGCGGGGCGGGCGGCAGCCGGCGCAGCGCCACGAGGGTGCGCGCGGCGCCGGGGCCGATGCCGAGGAGGGCGTTGGCGGTCAGCAGCGCGGTGGCGGTGCGGGCCGGTTCGACGTACTCGGGGCCGGGCCGGTAGCGCGAGAGCGGTACCGCGGTGTCCTCGGCCAGTGCTGCCAGCCGGGCGTAGTGGGCGCCGGCCTCGGTGCTCCACAGGCTTCCCAGCACGGCGGTGACCGGGGCGACGGTGTCCGGGTCCTCGCGGGCGAGTGCGAGCCGCAGCGCCTGGACGAGGTTGTCCTGCTCGGCGCGGACCAGGTGCCAGGAGGTGAAGGCGTCGGCGCCGAACGGGGCGTCGTGGTGGGCGACGCCGAACTCCCGCGCCCAGCGCAGGAACCGCTCCGTGACGGCCGCGTCCTCACCGGCCCGGTCCCGGTGGGCGGCGGCGAACTCCCGTACCGTCTCCAGCATCCGGAAGCGGGTGCCGTACGGCGTGTCGGTCACCTTGAGCAGGGACTGGTCGACGAGGTCCTCCAGAATCCCCAGCACGTCGTAGCCGCCTACGAGGTGTTCCGCGGCCTCCGTGGTGAAGCCCGCGGGGAGGACGGACAGGGCGCGCAGGGCGGACTGCCCCTGCTCGTCGAGGAGATTCCAGCTCCAGTCGACGACGGCGTGCAGGGTGCGGTGGCGCTGCGGCGCGTCCCGGGGGCCGCCTCTCAGCAGTGCGAACCTGTCCTCGAGACGGCCGGCGATCTCCGGCACCGACATCACCCGTACCCGGGCGGCGGCGAGTTCGGTGGCGAGGGGCAGTCCGTCGAGGCGGCGGCACAGGGCGGTCACGGCGTCGGCGGGCAGGTCGACGTCGGGGCGGGCGGCGCGGGCGCGCTGCTCGAACAGCTCGACGGTGGTGGTGAGGTCCAGCTCGGGCAAGGGGTAGACGGTCTCGGAGGACAGGCCGAGCGGGGCGCGGCTGGTGGTGAGGACGCGCAGGTCTTTCGTCCGCGAGACGAGTGCCTGCACGAGGTCGGCGACGCCTTGGACGACCTGCTCGCAGTTGTCCAGGACGAGCAGCGCGGGTCCGGAGCCCAGCGCGCCCACGATGCCGGTGATCACGTCACCTCCGGCGCCGAGGCGCGGACCGTCGCCGACGCCCAGCGCGGAGGCGACCTCCGCGGTGACGTCGGCGTCGTGACGCACGCCGGCGAGCGGCACCAGATGCACGACGCGCTGCTCGGCGTCCCGGGCGACCGCGCTCGCGAGCCGGGTCTTGCCGAGCCCGCCGGGTCCCACGACCGAGGTCACGCGGGCGCTGTGCAGCAGCCGTGTCACGGCGGCGACGTCGGCGTCCCGGCCGAGCAGCGGGTTGGGCTCGTGCGGCACCCCGCGCCGCACCACGGGTGCCTCGCCGCGCAGCAGTTCCTGGTGCAGCTCCTGGAGGGCGGGCCCGGGGTCGGTGCCGAGTTCGTCGCGCAGCCGGCGCCGGTGGGTGTCGTACGTGGCGAGGGCGGCGGCCGGACCTGCGGTGGCCGTCTGGCAGCGCATCAGCTCCAGGAGCAGTTCCTCGTCGCGGGGATGCAGGGCGGCCAGTTCGGTGAGCGGGTCGATGGCCTCCGCGCGGCGACCGAGGCGGGCCAGCGCGAGCGCACGGGAGCGGACCAGCACGCGGTACGTCACGGCCCGCTCGGCGCGCAGCTCGCCGACGGGGTCCCCGAGCGGGGCCGCTTCCCCGGCCGGGGCGCCGTCCCACAGCGCGAGCCCCTCCTCCGCCTCGGCGAGGGCGCCCGCGTGATCCCCCGCCCGTGACTTCTCGGCGCTCGCGGCGGCGAACAGCAGGACGGCACCGGCGTCGACCTGGTCCTCGCGCAGGGCGAGCCGGTAGCCGGCCGGGGTGCTGGCGATGACCTCGGCGCCGAGCTGCTTACGGGCCCGCGCCACCAGGATCTGCAGGGCCTTGGCGGGTTTCTCGGGCTGCTCGTCGGGCCACAGCCCGTCGACCAGCCGCCCGGCACCGCATCCGGACCGCAACTCCCCGGCCAGCAGCGCGAGCAGGGCGCGCAGCCTGGGGGCGGTGATCTCCTCGCCCCGGTGGGAGACGGACGTCAGCAGCGTCAACTCGATGGTCACCCCTGCAGGTTAGTCAGAACGGGTGGTCGGATCGGGTGCAACGCTCTCGCAACGTTGCCCGTGCTGTCCTTGCTCCCATGTATGAGGAGACCCCGCGCGTCGAACTCACCCCCGCCGCCGCCGACCTGCTGCGCCGCCTGCGCGCGACGCACGGCCCGCTGATGTTCCACCAGTCCGGCGGCTGCTGCGACGGCAGCGCGCCGATGTGCTACCCGGAGGGCGAGTTCCGCACGGGTGACGCGGACGTGCTGCTCGCGGAGCTGGACGTGGAGGGGGTGGCGGAGCCCGTGACCTTCTGGATGTCGCGCAGTCAGTACGAGGTGTGGAGCCACACCCGGCTGATCGTCGACGTCGTCGAGGGCCGGGGCAGCGGCTTCTCGCTGGAGGCGCCCGAGGGAGTGCGTTTCCTCACTCGTTCGCGGGTCGTCGGCGCCTAGCAACCCTGCAGGTCATCGCCGTCTGGTGCACTTCCCCCGAGTCCTGGGACATTTGACGAGACCTCAGGGGGAAACTGTGACGTGTCGTCAGAAACGGTTCGGAGCAGGCAGAGCGGCACTCACGCTGCTCACGGCACTCGGCGCGCTGGCCGGTGCGGCCCTGGTGGGGGCGGCACCGGCCGGCGCCGCGCAGGGGGACACCCGGATCGCGCCGGGCGTCCGGTACCGGGAGTTCGACATCGCGGCGGCGAAGGGCCCTGCGCACGCCCACGTGCTCACCGTGGACCTGCGCAATCCCCACGTCCGTCTCGACCTGCTGTATCCGGGGGCGGTGGCGCAGCGGGCGACCGTCTCGCAGCTGGCCACCACGCAGGGTGCCGTGGCGGGTGTGAACGGCGACTTCTTCAACATCAGTGAGACGCAGCACCCGGGCGTCGAGGCCACCGGTGCGAGCGTGGGACCGGCCGTCGCGAGCGGCCGGGCGCTGAAGGCGGCGGTGCCCGACGGCCAGCGTTTCGGACCGGCGCTGCCGCCGGGCACGAGTACCGAGGACGTGATCGGCGTGGGCGTCGACCGCCGCGCCCGGATGGACGACCTCAGCCTTGCCGGCTCGATCCGTACGCCCGAGGGCCGGCTGCCGCTGCGCGGGCTCAACCAGTACGCCCTGCCGGTGGGCTCCATCGGGGCGTTCACCGCCGCCTGGGGCAGCGCCTCCCGGGTGCGCGCCACGTGCGGCACCGACACGGACCGGGCGGCTCCGTGCAGCACCGACACCTACGAGGTGACGGTCCGCCGCGGCCGGGTGGTGTCGACCGCCGACGTTCCCGGGAGCGGGCCGATCGCCCCGGACACGACCGTGCTCGTGGGCCGGGAGGCGGGCGCGCAGCAGCTGCGGAAGTTCTTCGCGGGCGAGGGGGTGTCGGTACGGCACCGGCTGGTGGCGTCGGCCTCCCGGATCCCGTACCGGTTCGCCCTCGGCGGTTATCCGGTGCTCGACGACGGACGGCCGCTGCCCGGCCTGGACGACAGAACCTCGGCCGTGCGCACCGCTGTCGGCATCGCGGACGGCGGCCGGCGCCTGCTGCTGTTCGCCCTGGACGGCGCGCGCGAGTACCGCTCGGGACTCACCATCGCGGAAGTGGCCTCGGTCATGCGCGAGTTGGGCTCGGTGGACGCCTTCAGCCTGGACGGCGGCGGTTCGTCGACCCTGGTCGCCCGCGCGCCGGGAGCGTCGGCGGTCTCCGTACTGAACCACCCGTCCGACGGGCGGGAGCGCCCCGTCCCCAACGGCATCGGGGTCTTCTCGACGCCCTGACGGTCACGGCCTGAGGCTGCTGACGATGTCCGCCGTGGCCGTCAGACCGCTGTTGATGGTGGGCGCCATGCTGGTGCTGGCCAGGTAGAAGCCGAGCAGCAGGCACACCAGCGCGTGGGTGACCTTCAGCCCGCCGTTGCGTACGAAGATCACCGCCAGGATGAACAGCAGCAGCACCACAGAGATGGAAATGGCCATCGTCAACCTCCTCCGCCACGCCGCCTTGCCCGGTTCACGGCGTTCGGCCGCAAGTGTGGCGTAGCGGAGGGTTCGTCCGGGCGGCTGACCTGTCCGCCGAACGTGTGGTTCTACGCCGGCCGGTGGGCGTCCAGGAATGCCTCCAGGCCCGCCAGGTCGTCGGTGTTCAGGTAGTCCACGCCGGCGGCGAGCAGTTCCGTCCACAGCGCGTCCCGCGCGGGGCCCGCCACGTCCGGGGTGGCCCAGAAGCGCACCTGTTGACCGCGCGCGTGGGCCGCCCGGACGATGCCGTGCAGCTTCTGCCGCTCCGCGTCGGGGAAGGGGCCGTCGCCGAGCCAGGTGAAGTTCAGCGTCCAGTTGTCGCTGATGAGCGAGATGAACGAGGCGGGCGCCGCGCTGCCGAGGTCGGCGAGCCGGCCGTCGTAGAAGGCGCGGCGCACGCTCTGCGCCTCCATGGGCGTGCGTGCGGCGCGGTCGCCGGAGATGACGGCGGTGACGGGGCCCGGGACGACGCGGCCGTGGGCGTAGGTCGTGAACAGGTGCTTGTAGCGCCGCAGGTGGCGGTCGAGTTCGAGGTACGTCGACGAGCCCTCGGTCTTGATGTCGATGAGCAGCTGGATCGGCTTGCGGTATCCCCGGTACACGGAACCGTGGTTGGCCTTGACGCGGGCGGCGAGCGGGTCGAGGTAGAGGGACTCGAGGGTACGGGTCGGGTCGAGTTCGGACGCCTCGTGGGCGACGAGCAGTTGGCCGCCAACAAGGAAGATGTCGGCCTCGACGCTGCCGAAGCGGTGGTCGAGGGCGTCGAAGAGGGGACGCCGATGTTCGTAGTCGTTGTGGGCGTGCGCCTGCCACAACGGGCGCGGGCCGTGCTTCCGTTCACCCGCCAGCGCGCGGGTGCCGGGCAGGGCGACGGTGCCCGCGAGGGCGGCGCCGAGGGTGGTGAGGGCTCTGCGACGGGTGGTGAGGGCCATGCTCTGCCTCCCTGACAGGGGCGTTCGGGCGTAGGGAACCGCTGCGAGTATGCGATTCCGAAGGACCGAAACAGCAGAGCTGAGCGGCGAGTTGGCCGGACTGCCGTCCTGTGTTCACTTCGTCGGTGCAGGGCACACGAAAAAGCCCGCCCCAGGTCGGGCGGGCTTTCCGTGTGCTTCGCTCAGGTGTACGTCAGGGGGCGCGCAGGTCGACGAGTTCGGCCAGTGCCTCTCGGTGGGCGCCTGCCGTGCCGTAGGCGATCGAGTCGGCCTTGGCCCGCTTCAGGTACAGATGGATCGGGTGCTCCCAGGTCATCCCGATACCGGCGTGCAGTTGCAGCGCCTCCTCAGCGGCGTGCACGGCGACGGGCGCCGCGTAGGCCTGGGCGACGGCCACGGCCACGTCGAGGTCCTCGTCGTCGTTCGCCAGCGCGTCCGCGGCGTTGCGGGCGGCGGCACGGAGGTTGACGACCTCGAGCCAGAGCTGGGCGAGCCGGTGCTTGAGCGCCTGGAAGCCGCCGACGGGCCGGTTGAACTGCTTGCGCTCCTTCAGATAGCGCACCGTCTCGGTCAACGCCCAGTCGGCCACGCCGAGTTGCTCGGAGGCGAGCAAGCCGGCCCCGGTGCGCAGCGCCCGTCGTACGGCGGGCTCGGCGTCGCCCAGCCGACGGCCCGGAGCGCCGTCGAGGGCCACCGTCGCCAGCGGTCGGGTCAGGTCGAAGGACGTCTGCGGGGTGATGGTCACCGCATCCCTGTCCACGGCGTACAGCCCGCCGTCGTCCGCCGGAACCAGCAGGACGTCCGCAACCGCCGCGTCCGCGATGCCGGTCAGTTCACCGTGCAGGGCGCCGTTTTCGAGTCGTACGGACGGGAAGGCGGCGCCCGGGGCGGTGTGCAGCCCGACGGCGAGGGCGCCGATGGTCCGCCCGGACGCCAGCTCGGCGAGCAGGTCGTCCGCCTCGCAGTCCAGCAGCGCCTCGGTGGCGACGACGGCGCTCGTCAGGTACGGCACCGGCGCCACCGCGCGGCCCAGTTCCTCCAGCACCACAGCGGCCTCGCGGTGCGTGGCGCCCTGGCCGCCCTGGGCCTCGGGCACCAGAAGGCCGGCGAGGCCCATGCCGTCGGTCAGCGCCTTCCAGGCCGCGCGGTCGTGCGGGGCGTCCGACTCGGCGCGGGCGATCACGCCCGGCGCGTCACAGTGGTCCGCGAGCAGATCGCGGACGGCGGCACGGAGGGCCTCTTCCTCCTCGGAGTAGAGCAGATCGGTCATCGGGCCAGGTCCTTCCACGCGACGTCCTTGTCGGTGCGCGGCTCGGACGGCAGGCCCAGGACGCGCTCGGCGACGATGTTCAGCAGGACCTCGGTGGTCCCGCCCTCGATGCTGTTGCCCTTGGAGCGGAGGTAGCGGTAGCCGGCGTCGCGGCCGGTGAAGTCCACCAGCTCGGGGCGGCGCATGGTCCAGTCGTCGTACAACAGGCCCTCCTCGCCGCGCAGTTCCACCTCCAGGCCGCTGATCTCCTGGTTGAGGCGGGCGAAGGCGAGCTTCATGCCGGCGCCCTCGGGGCCGGGCTGTCCGGCGACGAGCTGCTGGCGCAGGCGCTCGGCGGTGAGGCGGGAGACCTCGGCCTCCACCCACAGCTTGAGCAGCCGCTGGTGCAGGTCGTGGGTGCGCAGCTCCGGGCGTTCGCGCCAGGTCTTGGAGACCGGGCCGATCATGCCGCCCTCGCGGGGCAGCCGCATGCCGCCGATGGCGACGCGCTCGTTGTTCAGCGTGGTCTGCGCGACCCTCCAGCCGTCGCCGATCTCGCCGAGGCGACATGAATCCGGGATGCGGACGTCGGTCAGGAAGACCTCGTTGAACTCGGCCTCGCCGGTGATCTGGCGCAGCGGCCGGACCTCGACGCCGGGGTCGGTCATGTCGCAGAGGAAGTACGTGATGCCCGCGTGCTTGGGCACGGTCGGGTCGGTGCGGGCGATGAGGATGGCCCAGCGGGAGTTGTGCGCGCCGGACGTCCACACCTTCTGCCCGTTGACCACCCAGTCGTCGCCCTCACGGACGGCCCGCGTGCCGAGCGCGGCGAGGTCGGAGCCGGCGCCGGGCTCGCTGAACAGCTGGCACCAGACCTCCTCACCGGTCCACAGGGGCCGCAGAAAGCGCTGCTTCTGCTCCTCGGTGCCGTACTTGAGGATCGTCGGCGCGGCCATGCCGAGCCCGATGCCGTTGCGACGCGAGTCGTTGTCGGGCGCGCCGGCCGCCTCCAGCTCGGCGTCCACGACGGCCTGGAGGGAACGGGGCGCACCGAGGCCGCCGAGGCCCTCCGGGTAGTGCACCCAGGCCAGACCCGCGTCGAAGCGGGCGCGCAGGAAGTCCAGGCGGTCGGTGGTGGCCGGCGGGTGGGCGGCCAGCAGCTCCGCCGTACGGCGGCGCAGTTCGGCGGCGTCGATCATGCCGCTCCTCCTTCGGTGAGTCCCGGGATCACGGCGACGCGGCCCGTGGTGACGCCGTCGGCGACCCGCTGTACGGCGGCCGCGGCCCCGCCCAGCGGGACGCGCTCGCTCACCAGCGGCTTGATGGCGCCCCGGCCCGCCAGTTCGGTGAGCTGCTCGTGGCAGTGCTGGATCAGCTTCGGGTTCTTGGTGTTGTACAGGCCCCAGTGCAGGCCGAGGATCGAGTAGTTCTTCACCAGGGCGTGGTTGAGCGCCGGGCTGGGGATCGTGCCGCTGGCGAAGCCGACGACCACGATCCGGCCCTCGAAGGCGACGACCTTGGCGGACTGGGCGTAGGCCTCGCCGCCGACGGGGTCGTAGATGACGTCGGCGCCACGACCGCCGGTGGCCTCCTTGACGGCGGCGATGACGTCCTCGCCGCGCCGGTCGATGACGACGTCACAGCCCAGCTCCCGGGCCACGGCCGCCTTCTCGGCGCCGCCGACGACACCGATGACGGTGGCGCCGGCGGCCTTGCCGAGCTGCACGGCCGCGCTGCCGACCCCTCCTGCGGCAGCGTGGACGAGCAGGGTCTCCCCGGCCTCCAGACCGGCCCGGCGGTGCAGCCCGAACCAGCCGGTCTGGTATCCGATGTGCAGGGCGGCGGCTTCGGCGTCGTCCAGCGCCTCGGGCGCGGGCAGCAGGGCGGCGGCGTCCGCGACGGCGTACTCGGCGAAACCGCCGTACGGCAGCGCGGGGTTGGCGAGGACGCGGCGCCCGTCCTCGGTCTCGCCGCAGATCTCCACGCCCGGCGTGAACGGCAGCGGCGGCCTGACCTGGTACTGCCCCCGGCACAGCAGCGCGTCCGGGAAGTTGATGTTCGCGGCACGCACCTTCAGCAGGACCTGGCCGTCGCCGGGGGTGGGCGTCTCGACGTCCTCGAGGCGCATCACCTCGCTCGGCTCGCCGTTCTGGTGCACTTGCCATGCCTGCATGCGGGGCCTCCACGGACTGCGTCGTCTTGCCGGAGTCTGACCGGGGTCGAGTCGCATACTAAGCGGTCGCTTGCCAATCAGGGAACAGGTAGCCGCGGAACAGTAGCGGGCGTCACGACCACCGCGACTCACGACCGCCGGGGCTCACCGCCGCCGCGGCTCACGCCCGCCGGGGCTTCGCCCGTACGTGCATCCGCTCCCCCTGCGGCCCGAACAGGCTCAGGAACTCCGCCGGCCCCTCCCCCGTCGACCCGAACCAGTGCGGCACCCGCGTGTCGAACTCCGCCGCCTCCCCTGCGGTGAGCACCACGTCGTGCTCGCCCAGCACGACCCGCAGCCGCCCGGACAGCACGTACAGCCACTCGTAGCCCTCATGGGTGCGCGGCTCCGGCTCCTCCCTGCGCTGCGGTACCAGCACCTTGAAGGCCTGGAGGCCGCCGGGCTGCCGGGTGAGCGGCCAGTAGGTGCGTCCGTGCCGCTCGAGAGGCTTGGCCCGCACCCGAGGATCCCCCACCGGCGGCGTCCCGACCAGCTCGTCCAGCGGCACCTGGTGGGCCTGCGCGATCGGCAGCAGCAGCTCCAGGCTGGGCTTGCGCAGACCGGACTCCAGCCGGGACAGGGTGCTCACGGAGATGCCGGTCGTCTCGGACAGCGCCGCGAGGGTCACCTCCCGGTCCTTGCGCAGCCTCCTGAGCCGCGGTCCCACTTCGGCGAGAACATCGTCGGTACTCATGCCCATATTGCAGAATCGGCAAAGACGTTTGTCAATCCCGCGCCTCCGGAGCGACCGTCGTCGTGGAGGTGGTCACCATGACCGAGAAGCACACCGAGCAGTACGAGGTCGTAGTCGTCGGAGGCGGCGCGGCCGGCCTTTCCGCCGCGCTCGTCCTGGGCCGCGCGCGGCGCCGCACCCTGGTCGTCGACGCGGGTGAGCCACGCAACGCGCCCGCCGCCCATATGCAGGGCTATCTGTCCCGGGACGGCATGCCGCCCGCCGAGTTCCTGGCCGCCGGGCGCGAGGAGATCGCGCGGTACGGCGTCGAGCTGGTCCGGGACCGGGTGGTGGACGTCGAGCGCGGCGAGGGCTTCGCGGTCGCACTGGCCGGCGGCCGACACGTGCACGCCCGACGGCTCGTCATCGCCACCGGCCTCAAGGACGAGCTGCCGGACGTCCCCGGCGTCGCCGAGCGCTTCGGCAAGGACGTGCTGCACTGCCCGTACTGCCACGGCTGGGAGGTCCGCGACCAGGCCTTCGGCGTGCTGGCGACCACGCCGATGAGCGTGCACCAGGCGCTGATGGTGTCGCAGTGGTCGAAGGATGTGACGTTCTTCCTGCACGAGGTCGCCGACGAGGAGTTGTCGGACGACGATCTGCGCAGGCTCGCGGCGGCCGGGGTGAAGGTGGTGCCCGGTGAGGTGGCCGAGCTGGTCATCGAGGACGACCGGCTCACCGGCGTGCGGCTCGGGGACGGCACGGTGCACGCGCGTGAGGTGCTGTTCGTCGCGCCGCGCGCGGTGCCGCAGACCGATCTGCTGGAGCGCCTCGGCGCCGAGCTCCAGGAGACCCCCCTGGGCGCGTACCCGGTGGTCGACCCGACGGGGCTCACCTCCGTACCGGGCGTCTGGGCGGTCGGCAACGCGATGGGCTTCGCCGAGCAGGTCGTGAACGCGGCGGCGGGCGGCTACCGGGCGGGGGCCTTCATCAACGGGGAACTGCTGATGAGCGACCTCGACGCGGCCGTACAGGCATAGAACCACCGCCGTGGGGGTGTGGAGGACCCGCCTCCGTTGGACCATGGCTGCATGCTGCTGACCCGGCTGGCCCAGGTGTCCCAGGAAGTCGCCGCGACCTCGGCCCGCTCCCGGAAGATCGCTCTGCTGGCGGAACTCTTCCGGGACGCCGAGGCGGACGACGTGCCGATCGTCATCCCCTATCTGGCGGGACGCCTCCCGCAGGGGCGGCTCGGCATCGGCTGGAAGGTGCTGAGCCGCCCGGTCGCCCCGGCCGCCGAACCGTCGCTCACCGTGCGCGAGGTGGACGCCCGCCTCACGGAGCTCGGCAAGGTCTCCGGCACCGGCTCCCAGGCCGAACGTGCCCGCCTGGTCGGCGAGTTGATGGGCGCCGCCACACAGGACGAGCAGCGCTTCCTGATCGCGCTGATCACCGGCGAGGTGCGGCAGGGCGCGCTGGACGCCGTGGCGGTGGAGGGCCTGGCCCAGGCGACCGGGGCGCCGCCGGCGGACGTACGCCGGGCGGTGATGCTCGCCGGGTCGCTCCAGACGGTGGCCGAGGCCCTGCTCGCGGACGGACCCGCCGCTCTCGCCCGCTTCCGGCTCACCGTCGGCCGCCCGGTCCTGCCGATGCTGGCGCACACCGCCTCCTCGGTGGCCGAGGCGGTCGACAAGCTCGGCATGTGCGCGGTCGAGGAGAAGCTGGACGGCATCCGCGTCCAGGTGCACCGCGACGGCGACACCGTACGGATCTACACCCGCACCCTGGACGACATCACCGACCGCCTCCCCGAACTGACCTCAACCGCCCTGCAGTTGAGAGGCGAACGGTTCATCCTCGACGGCGAGGTCATCGCCTTCGACGCCGAGGGCCGCCCGCGCTCCTTCCAGGAGACCGCCGGCCGCGTCGGCTCCCGCGTGGACGTGGCGACGGCGGCCGAGGAGGTCCCCGTCTCCCCCGTCTTCTTCGACGCCCTGTCCGTCGACGACCGCGACCTGCTCGACCTGCCGTTCGCCGAGCGGCACGCGGAGCTCGCCCGGCTGGTCCCCGAGCCGATGCGGGTGCGCCGTACGCTCGTGCCCGGCCCCGAGGACCTCCCGCAGGCCGAGGAGTTCCTCGCCGAGACCCTGAAACGCGGCCACGAGGGCGTCGTCGTGAAGGCCCTCGACGCCCCCTACAGCGCGGGCCGGCGCGGTGCCTCCTGGCTGAAGGTCAAGCCCGTCCACACCCTCGACCTGGTGGTACTGGCCGCCGAATGGGGCCACGGCCGCCGGACGGGCAAGCTGTCCAACCTGCACCTGGGCGCCCGCACGGCGGACGGCGGCTTCGCGATGCTCGGCAAGACCTTCAAGGGCATGACCGACGCGATGCTGACCTGGCAGACCGAGCGGCTCCAGGAGCTGGCCGTCGAGGACAAGGGCTGGGTGGTGACCGTACGCCCCGAACTCGTCGTCGAGATCGCCTACGACGGCCTGCAGCGGTCCACCCGCTACCCGGCCGGCGTCACCCTCCGCTTCGCGCGCGTGGTCCGCTACCGCGAGGACAAACGGCCCGAGGAGGCCGACACGGTCGAGACCCTGCTCGCCGCCCACCCGGAGGTGAAGCCGTGACGACGTCGTCCGGCGCGAGGCGCAGCGCGGGCCTGCTGCTCTTCCGGCACACCGATGGCGGCCTGGAGGTGTTGCTCGGCCATATGGGCGGCCCGTTCTTCGCCAAGCGGGACGCCGGGGCGTGGACCGTCCCGAAGGGCGAGTACGAACCCGACGAGCCCGCCTGGGAAGCGGCCCGCCGCGAGTTCCAGGAGGAGCTGGGGCTACCGCCACCCGACGGGGAGGCCCTGCCGCTCGGCGAGGTCAAGCAGTCGGGCGGCAAGACCGTCACGGTCTGGGCGGTCGAGGCCGACCTCGACCCGGCGACGGTGGTCCCCGGCACGTTCCTGATGGAGTGGCCGCCGCGCTCGGGCCGGACGCAGGAGTTCCCGGAACTGGACCGCGTGGAGTGGCTCGGCCTCGACCGGGCGCGGGAGGTGATCGTCAAGGCCCAGGCCGCGTTTCTCGACCGGCTGGCGGAGCACTCGGCCTGAGCAGACGCACACGCGTTGCGGTACCCACCGCCGCGCGGGAAGGTCGAAGCATCAGTCCGCTCCCAGGAGGTCGGTCATGCCCATCGCAACGGTGAACCCGGCGAACGGCGAGACGCTCAAGACGTACGAGGCCATGGGCGCCGAGGAGATCGAGCGCAGGCTCCAGCTCGCCGAGGCCACGTTCCGCACGTACCGGGCGACCAGCTTCGTCGACCGCGGTCGTCTGCTGCTCCAGGCCGCGACGCTCCTGGAAGAGGACCAGCAGGACATCGCCCGGGTGATGACCACCGAGATGGGCAAGCCCATCAAGCAGGCCCGGGCGGAGGTCGCCAAGTGCGCCAAGGCGATGCGCTGGTACGCCGACCGCGCCGAGGAGCTGCTCGCCGACGAGGAGCCGGCCGAGTTCGACGTGAAGGACTCGGGCGCCTCGCGGGTGCGGGTGCGCTATCGCCCGCTGGGCCCGATCCTCGCCGTGATGCCGTGGAACTTCCCCCTCTGGCAGGTGGTCCGGTTCGCGGCGCCCGCGCTGATGGCGGGCAACGTGGGCCTGCTCAAGCACGCCTCGAACGTCCCCCAGACCGCCCTCTACCTCGAGGACCTGTTCCACCGCGCGGGCTACCCGAGGGCTGCTTCCAGACCCTGCTCATCGGCTCCGGACAGGTCGACGACGTCCTGCGCGACGAGCGTGTCAGGGCGGCGACCCTCACCGGGAGCGAGCCCGCAGGCCGGGCGGTCGCCTCCACCGCCGGGGAGATGGTCAAGAAGACGGTGCTGGAGCTGGGCGGCAGCGACCCGTACGTCGTCATGCCGTCGGCCGACCTCGACCGGGCCGCTCAGGTCGCGGTGACCGCGCGGGTGCAGAACACCGGGCAGTCGTGCATCGCCGCCAAGCGGTTCATCGTGCACACGGACGTCTACGACGCCTTCGCCGAGCGGTTCGTCGAGGGCATGAAGGCGCTGGTGGTCGGCGACCCGATGCAGGAGGAGACGGAGGTCGGCCCGCTGTCGAGCGAGAAGGGGCGGGACGATCTGGAGGAGCTCGTCGACGACGCCCGGCGCAGTGGAGCGGAGGTGCTGTGCGGCGGCCACCGGCTCCGCCGGCCCGAACTGCCCGGCTGGTACTACCCGCCGACCGTCCTCGCCGGCATCACCCGTGAGATGCGGATCCACCGGGAGGAGGCCTTCGGGCCGGTCGCCACGCTGTACCGGGCCGGTGACCTGGACGAGGCGGTGCTGATCGCCAACGACTCGCCGTTCGGGCTGAGTTCCAACGTGTGGACGCGGGACGAGGCCGAGGTCGACCGGTTCGTGCGGGATCTGGAGGCCGGCAGCGTGTACGTCAACGGGATGACGGCCTCCCATCCGGCGTTCCCGTTCGGCGGCGTGAAGCGGTCCGGGTACGGGCGTGAGCTGTCCGGGCACGGAATCCGCGAGTTCTGCAACATCACCACCGTTTGGCACGGTGCGTGAGCGCTGCGCGACTACGATCCCGGGTGTGAACCGCGAAGTTACTCTGCCGCTGATCGTCGATGACCGCGGGACCTTGCAGGTGGCTGCCGCCGATGTGAGCAAGCTGCTGCGCACCGTGGGTGGTCGGTGGCTGCACCTGGTCGAGGCCGGGGAGGACGGCCTCGATGAGGACACGGTGGCCGCGTTGACCATTGAGCTCGCGAAACTTGCCGATCGCATTGATGTGGCGTGCATCGCGCACAGCAGCGGAAGTACGCCGTAAGAGCAGCCAACCCAGGGGCGCGGGGAACTGCGCGACCAGCCACGACGCCGCCGCAGACCGCATCGCGCAGAAGCCCCCACGGCGCTACCGAATCGGCATCCCAGACAACGTACGGGCGATCACCAGCCGCTGAATCTCGCTCGTCCCCTCGAAGATCGTGTAGATGGCGCTGTCCCGGTGCATCCGCTCCACGGGGTACTCCCGCGTATAGCCGTTGCCCCCGAGGATCTGTATCGCCTGAGCCGTGACCTTCTTCGCCGTCTCGCTCGCGAACAGCTTCGACATCGACCCCTCGGCCGCCGTGAACGGCTTCCCGCTGATCGCCATCCAGGAAGCGCGCCACACCAGAAGCCGCGCCGCATCGATCTGCGTCCGCATGTCGGCCAGCTGGAAGGCCACACCCTGGTTGTCGATGATCGGCCGCCCGAACTGCTCACGCGTCGTGGCGTAGTCGAGGGCGACCTCATACGCGGCACGGGCCGTACCGACGGCCATCGCACCGACGGCCGGCCGCGAAGCCTCGAACGTGGCCATCGCCGCGTTCTTCACCCGCTCGCCGCCCGCCTTGGCCCGCTCACGGGCCCGCGCCAGCCTCTCGTCCAGCTTCTCCTTGCCGCCCAGCAGGCAGGAGCCCGGCACCCGCACGTTGTCCAGGATGACCTCGGCGGTGTGCGAGGCACGGATGCCGTGCTTCTTGAACTTCTGGCCCTGGGACAGCCCCGGCGTGTTCGGCGGGACGATGAAGGACGCGTGGCCCTTGGAGCCGAGCTCCGGGTCGACGACCGCGACGACCACGTGGACGTTGGCGATGCCGCCGTTGGTCGCCCAGGTCTTCGTGCCGTTGATCACCCACTCGTCCTTGGCCTCGTCGTACACGGCACGCGTCCGCATCGAGGCCACATCGGAGCCGGCGTCGGGCTCGGAGGAGCAGAACGCGGCGAGCTTGACGTCGCCTGCGTCGCCGTACATCTGGGGCACCCAGGTGCCGATCTGCTCCTCGGTGCCGTTGGCCAGGACGCCGACGGCGGCGAGGCCGGTGCCGACGATCGACAGGGCGATGCCCGCGTCGCCCCAGAACAGCTCCTCCATCGCCATGGGGATGCCGAGACCGGTCGGGTCGAAGTACTGCTGGGCATAGAAGTCGAGCGAGTAGATACCGACCTTCGCGGCCTCCTGGATGACCGGCCAGGGAGTCTCCTCACGCTCGTCCCATTCGGCGGCCGCGGGACGGATCACATCGGCGGCGAAGCCGTGGAGCCAGTCGCGGACCTCCTTCTGTTCGTCGTTGAGCTCCATGGTGAACTCGGCCATGTCCCCTCCAGCGGCGTACGTGCATGGCTACGTGCATGCTTGTTACTAGCGGTAACCCTAGTTTGTTACCCGTCGGTAGGTAAAGTCAACCGGCGATGACTCGTCGGTAGCCCGTTCGATGATGGGGCCTGGTTGAGTGTTAGTTTGCGCAGGCGTCATCGATTCAGCACGGGTGGGGAGAGCTCATGGACACCACACAGCGGACCGATCAGCAGCGGTCCGCCGACCGCCGTCGGCGCGAGCTGCTGGAGGCCGCCGACAGAGTGGTGCTGCGCGACGGCCCACAGGCCTCGATGAACGCGATCGCGGCGGAGGCGGGGATCACCAAGCCGATTCTGTACCGGCACTTCGGCGACAAGGGTGGGCTTTACGCGGCGTTGGCCAAGAGGCACACGGACGCTCTGCTGGATTCGCTGAGGGCGGCGTTGGATGCGCCTGCTGATCGGCGGGAGCGAGTCGAGGCCACGTTGGACACCTACCTCGCGGCGATCGAGGCACGGCCTCAGGTGTACCGGTTTCTGATGCATCCGGCGGAGGGGGGCCAGCCCGGGGACCAGGGGTTCGATGTCGGTAAGCACTCGGCGCCGTTGCTTCGCAGGATGGGTGAGGAACTGGCCACCGTCATCGAGGAACGGTTGGATCTCGGGCCCGGGAGTCAGCAGCTGGCTCGGGTGTGGGGGCACGGGATCGTCGGGATGATGCACGCGGCCGGGGACTGGTGGCTTGGTGAACGGCCTTGTTCCCGGGCCGAGTTGGTACGTAGTCTGGCCGATCTTTTGTGGGGACGGTTGGCTGCCGCCGGGGACAAGATGGGCGGTCCGGGGTTCTGACGGTCGCATTTCGGGTGGGGCTGGTCGCGCAGTTCCCCGCGCCCCTGACGGCATGCGCTCACCGGTGCCAAGAGGCTCGGGACACCTGTCGCATCAGGCGGCGGTGGCGCCAGCCTCGCACGCGGTCCGCGTACACCCGGCCCTCCAAGTGGTCGCACTCGTGCTGGAGGCAGCGGGCGAAGAAGCCGGTCCCATGCACCGTGATCGGCTCGCCCGTCATCGTGAAGCCCTCCACCACCGCGTGGTCGTAGCGCTCCGTCCCCGCCTCCAGGCCCGGCAGCGACAGGCAGCCCTCCGGTCCGCGGATCACCACCCCGTCCGTCTCCACCAACCGGGGATTCACCACATGCCCGAGGTGACGCACGTCCTCGTCGTCCGGGCAGTCGTAGACGAACACCCGCAAGGAATCCCCCACCTGGTTCGCCGCGAGGCCCACCCCCTGCGCCGCGTACATCGTCGCGAACAAGTCCTCCACCAGCGTCGCCAATTCGGGGCCGAAGTCGGTGACCTCCTTGCAGGGTGCCTCAAGCACCGGGTCGCCGAGCAGGGTGAGGGGTCGGATGCGCCCGTGCGCGCCCGGAATGGGGCCGTTCCGCATGGCCGCAAGGGTACGGCGATTCGGGAGTGCGAATGGATCTCGATAGGCTGACCACCACCACGTTGCCGTCAGGCAGAGGCGCGGCGCGTACGCAAGGAGGATCGAGAACTGATGGCAGGCAACTCGGACCCGCTCACGCCGCGGGCCAAGCTGGCCGTGACCGCGGGCAAGGCGGTCGCGGCGGCATCGCGCGCCGCGGGGCGCGGCAGCGGTTCGGTGATCGGTGGCCGGGTGGCCCTCAAACTCGACCCCGACCTTCTCGCCAAGCTCGCCCAGAACCTGGACGTCGTCCTGGTCTCGGCGACCAACGGCAAGACCACGACGACCCGGCTGATCGCGGAGGCCCTGCGGGCCGCGGGACCGGTTGTGTCCAACGCGCTCGGCGCCAACATGCCTGCCGGTATCACCTCGGCGCTGGCCGGGGGGTCCGACGCCCGGTACGGCGTGATCGAGGTCGACGAGAAGTACCTCGCCGGCGTCGCCCGGGACACCGAACCGAAGTGCATCGCCCTGCTCAACCTCTCCCGCGACCAGCTGGACCGTGCCGCAGAGACCCGGATGCTCGCCGAGAACTGGCGCGAGGGGCTCGCGGGGTCGAAGGCCGTGATCGTCGCCAACGCCGACGACCCGCTGGTCGTGTGGGCCGCCTCCTCCTCCCCCAATGTGATCTGGGTCGCAGCGGGTCAGATGTGGAAGGACGATGCCTGGTCCTGCCCGTCGTGCGGTGGTGTGATGCAGCGGCCGGGCGACGACTGGTTCTGCGGTGAGTGCGGCTTCCGCCGTCCCACGCCGAGCTGGGCGCTGTCCGGAGATCATGTGCTCGACCCGCACGGGTCCGCCTGGCCGATTCATCTGCAGCTGCCGGGGCGCGCCAACAAGGCCAACGCCGCCTCCTCGGCCGCCGTGGCCGCTGTGTTCGGGGTGCCGCCGCAGGTCGCCCTGGAGCGCATGTACCAGGTGCAGGCCGTCGCCGGGCGGTACGACGTCGTGCAGTTCCAGGAGCGGGATCTGCGCCTGCTGCTCGCCAAGAACCCGGCCGGCTGGCTCGAGACGTTCTCCCTGATCGATCCGCCGCCGACCCCGGTGATCCTCTCCGTGAACGCGCGCGGCGCCGACGGCACCGACACCTCCTGGCTGTGGGACGTCGACTACACGCGGCTGACCGGGCATCCGATCTGCGTCATCGGCGACCGCAAGCTCGACCTCGCGGTGCGGCTGGAGGTCGCGAACCAGCAGTTCCAGGTGTGCGACAACCTCGACCAGGCCGTGCAGCTGTGCCCGCCGGGCCGGATCGAGGTCATCGCCAACTACACCGCGTTCCAGGACCTGCGCCGCCGCGTCGGCAACTGACGGCCTCAGACGTACTCACGACGTACGTACGCATGACGTACTCACAAGGACAGTGACTTCATGAGCGACAACAGTCTGCGGGTCGTCTGGGTCTACCCGGACCTGCTCAGCACCTACGGCGACCAGGGCAACGTCCTCGTCGTCGAGCGCCGGGCCCGGCAGCGCGGCCTGGACGTGGCCCGCCTCGACGTGCGCAGCGACCAGCCGATCCCGACCTCCGGCGACATCTACCTGATCGGCGGCGGTGAGGACCGTCCGCAGCGGCTGGCGGCCGAGCGGCTGCGCCGGGACGGCGGTCTGCACCGGGCCGTCGAGAACGGCGCGATCGTGTTCTCGGTGTGCGCCGGCTATCAGATCCTCGGCCACGAGTTCATCAACGACCTCGGTCAGCGCGAGCCCGGCCTCGGGCTGATCGACGTGGTGTCCGTGCGGGGTGAGGGTGCCCGGTGCGTCGGTGACGTGCTCGCCGACATCGACCCGCGGCTCGGCCTGCCCCCGCTGACCGGCTTCGAGAACCACCAGGGCGTCACCCACCTCGGCCCCACCGCCCGCCCCTTCGCCCAGGTCCGCTTCGGCAACGGCAACGGCACGGGCGACGGCACGGAGGGGGCGTACAACGACACCGTCTTCGGTACGTACATGCACGGCCCGGTGCTGGCGCGGAACCCGCAGATCGCGGACCTGCTGCTGAAGCTGGCGCTCGACGTGAACGCACTGCCGCCGACCGACGACCGCTGGTACGAGGCTCTGCGCAACGAGCGCATCGCAGCTGCTCAGCAGCCTGCCTGACGGCTCGTGCGGCCGGCTGCCGGCCTGCTGTGACCAGCCCGTCTGACGGCCTGTCCGCACAGGTGAGCGGGGTCGTCCAGCAGGCGGACGCACGCTTCGGCCCCGCCCCCTGATGCCGCTAGGGTGGCGGGGATTCGAGCCGGACAACGTGGTCCGGTCCCGGCCCACGTTGAGAAGGTTTTTCGGGCTATGCGCATTGGTGTCCTCACGTCCGGCGGCGACTGCCCCGGCCTGAACGCCGTCATCCGGTCCGTCGTGCACCGCGCCGTCGTCGACCACGGCGACGAGGTCATCGGCTTCCGGGACGGCTGGAAGGGCCTCCTGGAGTGCGACTACCTCAAGCTCGACCTCGACGCGGTCAGCGGCATCCTGGCTCGCGGCGGCACGATCCTCGGCTCCTCCCGGGTCCAGCCCTCCCATCTGCGGGACGGCGTGGAGCGGGCCAAGGGCCACCTCGAGGAGCTCGGCCTCGACGCGATCATCCCGATCGGCGGCGAGGGCACGCTGAAGGCGGCCCGGCTGATGTCGGACAGCGGCCTGCCCGTCGTGGGTGTGCCGAAGACCATCGACAACGACATCGCCGTGACGGACGTCACCTTCGGTTTCGACACGGCCGTGGGTGTGGCGACCGAGGCCCTCGACCGGCTCAAGACCACTGCCGAGTCCCACCAGCGGGTCCTCGTGGTCGAGGTCATGGGGCGGCACACCGGCTGGATCGCGCTGCACTCCGGCATGGCGGCCGGCGCGCACGCCATCGTCGTACCGGAACGCCCCTTCGACATCGAGGAGTTGGCCAAGCGGGTCGGCGAGCGGTTCGAGGCGGGTAAGCGCTTCGCGATCGTCGTGGCGGCGGAGGGTGCCAAGCCGCGGCCCGGCTCCATGGAGTTCGACGAGGGCGGCAAGGACATCTACGGGCATGAGCGGTTCGCCGGGATCGCCCGTCAGCTGTCGATCGAGCTGGAGGAGCGGCTCGGCAAGGAGGCGCGGCCGGTGATTCTGGGGCATGTGCAGCGGGGTGGTACGCCTACCGCGTACGACCGGGTGCTGGCCACGCGGTTCGGGTGGCATGCGGTGGAGGCCGTGCACCGGGGTGAGTTCGGGAAGATGACGGCGCTTCGGGGGACGGACATCGTGATGGTGTCGCTGGCGGAGGCCGTGGAGACGCTGAAGACCGTTCCGGAGGAGCGGTACGACGAGGCGGAGTGCGTGCTCTGACACTCGCCGTAGGACTGCGGGTTGTTCGCAGTCTGCGGGTGGACCGTGGCTTGTCGCGCAGTTCCCCGCGCCCCTTTGGGGCGCGCTGCAATTGCCCCCGGTCGAAAGCTCGACCGGGGGCAGTTCTACTCTTGGGGCGGACACATCGCACAACCCCCCACGAATCAGGAGCCGGCGAATGGATCACAGCGGGCACGGCATGATCACGGATTTGCCGCCGTTCACGCTGGGAAGAGGGCTCGCGTGGTCGGCGGACCCGTTCTTTCTCGTCGCCTGTCTGGTGGGGCTCGCGCTGTACGCGTGGGGCGTCGTGCGGCTGCGGCGGCGTGGGGACTCGTGGCCCGTGGGGCGGACCGTCTCGTACGTCGTCGGGGTGCTGTCCGTGATGCTCGTCATGTGCACCGGGCTGAACGACTACGGCATGGTCATGTTCAGTGTGCACATGGTGCAGCACATGGTGATCAGCATGCTGTCGCCGATCTTCATCCTGCTCGGCGCACCCGTCACGCTGGCGCTGCGGGCGCTGCCGCCGGCGGGACGTGGGCGCAAGGGGCCGCGGGAGTGGCTGCTGGCCCTGCTGCACAGCCGGTACATGCGGATCATCACGCATCCGGCGTTCACCATTCCGCTGTTCATCGCCAGTCTGTACGCGCTGTACTTCACACCGCTCTTCGACTTCCTGATGGGCTCCAAGACCGGGCACATCGCGATGATGGTGCACTTCCTCGCCGTGGGTGTGGTGTTCTTCTGGCCGATCATCGGCGTGGATCCCGGTCCGCACCGGCCGGGGTATCTGATGCGGATGCTGGAGCTGTTCGCGGGGATGCCGTTCCACGCGTTCTTCGGTATCGCGTTGATGATGGCGTCGGCGCCGATGGTCGAGACGTTCAAGAACCCGCCCGCCTCGCTCGGTATCGAGGCCCTCGCCGACCAGAACGCGGCCGGCGGTATCGCCTGGGCGTTCAGTGAGATTCCGTCCGTGCTGGTGCTGATCGCGCTGCTGTTCCAGTGGTACCGCTCGGAGCAGCGGCAGGCCCGGCGAACGGACCGGGCCGCCGACCGGGACGGCGACAAGGAACTCGAGGCGTACAACGCCTATTTGGCCTCATTGAACGCACGCGGAAACTGAGGAAACCGAAAGGCTTCGCCTTTCAGTAGCATGAAGCGCGTCGGGGGAACCGCCGGGGGGAGCGGTAATGACGCTTCGCGTTTTCGTACACAGGTCCGGGAATGGGGCGATTCGGAGGATCGCCGTCCTGTTGGTCCTCGTTCTGGCGCTCAGCGGATGCGATCGGGACGTTCCGTTGTTCGTGGTGAAAGCCGTGGCCGCGGGAGTTCCGTCGCTCGCGCCCTTCTTCGACGAGGACCAAGGGCTGGGGCGGGACCAGCAGGTCCGGGCGCAGACGGCGCACGGGGGTCTGCAGCAGGGCGATACTCCCGGTCTGTACGGGGGTTCGAGGCAGCCGACGATCTGTGACGTCGTACGGCTCGAGAATTTCCTCACCGATCCCGCCCATGAGCGGAAGGCACAGGCGTGGGCAGCCGCGCTCTCGATCACCACGGCCGAGATTCCGGAATATCTCGATCGCCTCACGCCCGTTCTCCTGCGCCACGACACGCTCGTGAAGAATCACGACTACAAGAAGGAAAAGGCCGTCCCCTTCAACGCACTGCTTCAGTCGGGAATCGCGATTCTCGTCGATGCGGAAGGCCTTCCCGCAGTGAAGTGCTCGTGCGGAAATCCACTACGACCCTTCGAGGGTGACACGAATCGGATAAAGGTCGAGTTCGACGACCGCAACGAGGAGTGGAAGGGCTACGAGAAGTCGTCCGTGGTGGCCGTGCGCCCCGCCACGCGGACGGTGCAGCGGCTCGCTCTCGTCGACGTCGAGGAACCCGACCGGGGCATCGACCGTCCCGTCGGCACCACGGGTGAGGACGACACCGCGTTCGACACGCGTGAGCGGCGTGCGGTGCCCCACCTCGCCGGGACGACGTTCGGGCAGGCGAGCCGGAAGCTGGCCGACACGGGGCTGGCCGTCGTCTTCGAGGGCGGAGGGCTGCCGCCGGACGACGCCCGGGTCACGGCGTCGGATCCGCCGGCCGGGAGCAAGCTGCGGTTCGGGGAGTACGTGACGGTGAGCGTGGCCGGGGAGACGGCGTCCGAGGGGTCTTCCGGTGGCTCCTCCAAGGGGTCCTCCAGTGGGTCCTCCGGTGTGGGGTCCACTCCCCCGGCCTCCGGCACGTCCTCGACTCCGCCGACCTCGTCGTCCGGTCCCGGCAGCTCCGCACCCGGCAGTTCCGGGCCTGCCACCCCCGGGCCCACGAGCAGCCCCCCGTCCTCGTCGGCGCCGCCCTCCTCCGCCCCGCCGCCGAGCTCCACGCCGCCCCCGTCGACCAAGGACCCCACGACCAGCTCGCCGCCCCCGCCCACGACCGGTTCGCCTCCCCCGCCCACGACCAGCGCACCCCCGCAGACCACGAGCCCGCCGCCGACCAGCGCTCCCGCCACCAGCAGCGCCCCGCCGCCCAGGACGAGCCCGCCCGCCACGACGCCCCGGCGACCGGCGCGCCCTCCACCGACGTGCCCACCGCGAGCACGACCACCTAGCAGCCACGCATCGCCCCCGCAGAACCCGGGAGTCACCGGATGCCTTCAGGATCACCGACGTCGGGAGTGGGCCGGATCATCGCCGGCCGTTATCTGCTGCTGAACCGGCTCGGCAGCGGCGGCATGGGCCATGTCTGGCTCGCCCACGACCAGAGACTCGCCTGCGAGGTCGCGCTGAAGGAGATCGTGTTCCGGGACCCGGCCGAGGCCGACGAGCGTGAGGCCCGGGTGGCCCGCGCCCGCGCCGAGGCCCGGCACGCGGCGGGGCTGCGCGGGCATCCGCATGTGGTGACCGTGCACGACGTGCTGGAACACGAGGGCCTGCCGTGGATCGTCATGGAGTACGTGGCGGGCGCCGTCAACCTCCGTGACCTGGTCGATCGGCGCGGCCCGCTGGCGCCCGCGGAGTGCGCCCGCATCGGGCTCGCCGTGCTCGACGCGCTCACCGCCGGCCACGAGCGGGGCATCATGCACCGGGACGTGAAACCGGCGAACATCCTGCTGGCGCCGGACCGCACCGGGGCGCCGTACGGCCGGGTGCTGCTCACCGACTACGGCATCTCGGTGCAGCCGGACGCCGGGGAGACGCGGTACACGCTGGCGTCGGTGCTCGTGGGCACGTCCGGCTATCTGGCGCCGGAGCGCGTCACGGGCGGGGCGCCCACGCCCGCCACCGATCTGTTCTCGCTGGGCTGCACCCTGTACTACGGCATCGAGGGCCGGGGTCCCTTCGACCGCGAGTCGCATCTGGCGGAGCTCACCGCGGTGGTCATGGAGGAGCCCCACCCGGCCGCGCGGGCCGGTGCGCTGGGGCCCGTCCTGCCGGCGTTGCTGGAGAAGGACCCGGCACGGCGGATGTCCGCGGCTCAGGCGGAGGCGGCGCTGTCGCGGATCGTCACGCCGGAGGTCGACGCGTATGCCCGGACCCAGACCGACCTCGGTTCGCAGCCGCACTGGGGCGGGGCGCCGCCCCCGGGACCCGCGTCCGACGCGGCGGGGTTCGGCTCCCTGCCCCCCGCCGCGCAACGGCTGTCAGACGCAGCCGCTCGGCCCGGCGGCGCCGCACAGGGCTTCGGTTCGCATTCCGGATACTCCCCGCCGGGGCAGCCCGGCGGGCCGCAGGCCTTCGGCCTCGTTCCCGGCAGGCAGCCCCATACCCGCCCCCGCATCCTCCACGCGGTCCTCGCCGGCCTCCTCGGGCTGGCGCTCGCGGGGGCCGGCGTCTGGTACGCCATGGCCGAGCAGCCGGCCACCCAGGGGACGGAGCGGCCGTACGGCGACAGCGTCGGTCTCGGCACACCGCTGAAGGACGGTGACTGCGTGCTCGCCGACTGGCCCGGCGCCCCGTTCCGGGGCACGCCCCGGCTGAGTCTCGATCCGAGCTGCGGCGAGAAGGCGCCCGACGGGCAGGTCATGGCCTTCGTCGCCGCCGCGTCCGCCGCCGAGGCGCGCGAGGAGGGGCCGGCGGCGTGCGAGGAGCGGACCGAGGAGATCCGCGGGAGGCTCGCGGACGTCCGCGGCTTCGCCGTCGTACCGACCGAGGCGGGGTTCGACGCGGCCGGGCGGCGCACCGCCTGTCTGGTGCTGGGCGCGCACGGGCCGGTGTACGGCCCGCTGGGCGAGCACCGCGAGATGGGGGTGGCCTTCGCCGACACGGCGACCATGCAGCGACGGGACTGTCTGGACGTCCGCTCCCCCAGGGACGCCCGCCTGGTGCCCTGCGCCGACCCGCATGACGAGCAGGTGCTCGGGTTCACCCGGCTGGGCGCCGATGTCACGCCGGCCGAGGCGCGCACCGAGTCGGACACGGCGTGTGCCCGGAGCGTGCCGCCGCGTGACTACGGCTTCGACCCTTCCGTCTATACGGCCGGTTCCTGGACGAGCGAGGGGTCCTGGAAGAACGGCACTCATTTTGTCGTGTGCACCGTACGGAAGCAGAACGGGGGCACCATGGAGGGGGACGAACCATGAGGAGGGTGTTGCGATGCCCGGTTCTAGCGGTTCTACGGACGGTTCTACGAAGGCGATGGGGGTGGTCACCGTCGGCGGGCTCGTCGTGGTGACGGCCTACACGGTGGCGCTCGGGAGCAATGGCTGGCTGTGGTTCGGGTGGGTGGTGCTGGGGCTGATCACGCTGGGGATGGTCGTCAGCCGCAGCTGAGCCTCACCCCCGGGTGAGCCGCCCCGCGGAATGCACCCCCGGCTGGTACTTCGGCAGCCGGGCGGTGATCTTCATGCCTGCCCCTACGGCGGTCTCGATCACGAGGCCGTAGTCGTCGCCGTATACCTGCCGGAGCCGGTCGTCGACGTTCGACAGCCCGATACCGCCCGACGGGCTGACCTCACCGGCGAGGATGCGGCGCAGCAGGACGGGGTCCATTCCGGCGCCGTCGTCCTCGATGACGACGAGGGCCTCGGCGCCGGTGTCCTGGGCGGTGATCTGGATGTGGCATTTGTCGGCCTTGCCCTCCAGACCGTGCTTGACGGCGTTCTCGACGAGCGGCTGCAGGCACAGGAAGGGCAGGGCGACCGGCAGCACCTCCGGGGCGATCTGGAGGGTGACGGAGAGGCGGTCGCCGAAGCGTGCCCGCACGAGCGCCAAGTAGTGGTCGATGGCGTGGAGTTCGTCGGCAAGGGTGGTGAAGTCGCCGTGCCTGCGGAAGGAGTAGCGGGTGAAGTCGGCGAACTCCAGGAGCAGTTCGCGGGCGCGCTCGGGGTCCGTGCGGACGAAGCTGGCGATGACCGCGAGCGAGTTGAAGATGAAGTGCGGCGAGATCTGGGCCCGCAGTGCCTTGATCTCGGCCTCGATCAGACGGGTGCGGGACTGGTCGAGGTCGGCCAGCTCCAGCTGCACGGACACCCAACGGGCCACCTCGCCCGCCGCCCGCACCAGCACCGCCGACTCGCGGGGCGCGCAGGCGACGAGCGCGCCGTGGACCCGGTCGTCGACGGTGAGCGGGGCGACGACCGCCCAGCGCACCGGGCAGTCGGGGGTGTCGCAGGTGAGCGGGAAGGCCTCGCCGCGGCCCGACTCCAGCGGTCCGGCGAGCAGTTCCATGATCTCCGTACGGTGATGGCCGCCGACGCCGTCCCAGACGAGGACCTGTTTCTGATCGGTCAGGCCCAGCGCGTCGGTGCCGAGGAGTGAGCGCAGTCTGCGGGCCGACTTGCGGGCTGTCTCCTCGGTCAGGCCGGCGCGCAGCGGGGGTGCGGCGAGGGACGCGGTGTGCAGGGTCTCGAAGGTGGCGTGCTCGACCGGCGTGCCGAGGCCGCCGCGGTTCTCGGGGCGAGCCGTGCGCCGACCGAGCCAGAACCCGGCGGCGAGCAGCGGGAGGATCGCCACGCACAGGCCGGCGATGAATCCGCTCATACCCTCACCGCCTCATGCCGTCCGGCGATGAGATGCCTCATGCCGACGATGAGATGCCTCATGCCTTCACCTCCGCCCGCAGCTCCTCCGGCAGATGGAACCGCGCCAGGATCGCGGCCGTTCCGGGCGGGACCCGGCCCGGGGTGGCCAGGGACACCAGCATCATCGTGAGGAAGCCCAGCGGCACCGACCAGAGGGCGGGCCAGGCGAGCAGCGCGTGCAGTGCCCCGGAGCCCGGGAAACCGGCCATGGTCGCCGCGACGGCGAGCAGCGCCGAGCCGCCGCCCACCAGCATCCCGGCCGCCGCGCCGGGTGGGGTCAGCCGCCGCCACCAGATGCCGAGGACGAGCAGTGGGCAGAAGGACGACGCCGACACGGCGAAGGCGAGGCCCACCGCGTCGGCCACCGGCAGCCCGCCGACCAGGACGCTCGCGGCGAGCGGGACGGCCATGGCGAGGACGGTGCCGAGCCGGAAGTGCCGTACGCCCCGGGACGGGAGGACGTCCTGGGTGAGCACGCCCGCGACGGCCATGGTCAGGCCGGACGCGGTGGACAGGAACGCGGCGAAGGCGCCGCCCGCGACCAGCGCGCCCAGCAGGTCGCCGCCCAGCCCGCCGATCATGCGGTCGGGCAGGAGGAGGATGGCCGCGTCCGCGTCGCCGGTGAGGGTGAGTTCGGGGGCGTAGAGGCGGCCGAGGGCGCCGTAGACCGGCGGCAGGAGGTAGAAGGCGCCGATCAGGCCGAGCACGGCGACGGTGGTGCGGCGGGCGGCGACGCCGTGCGGGCTGGTGTAGAAGCGGACGACGACGTGCGGCAGGCCCATGGTGCCGAGGAAGGTGGCGAGGATCAGTCCGTACGTGGCGTACAGCGGGCGTTCGCCGCGGTTCTCCGCCTGCGAGGGCGACAGGCCGCCGCCCGCCCGGTGGTCGGGCTCGGGAACCTCGGCGCCCTGCGCGAAGGTGAGGCGGGTGCCGCTCTCGATGCGGTGGGTGCCGGCGGGGAGCCGGAGCTGCTTCTCGTCGTGGGTGCGGCCGTCGATCGTGCCGTTAACGGTGACGGTCAGCGGGCGGTCGAGCTTCACGTCGAGGGTGTCGTCGACGCGGACGACGCTGTGCTCGCGGAAGGTCGCCGGCTCGTCGAAGGCGTGGCGGGGGGAGCCGTCGCCCTGCCAGGCGAGGACCAGGAAGAGCGCGGGGACCAGCAGGGCGGTGAGTTTGAGCCAGTACTGGAAGGCCTGCACGAAGGTGATGCTGCGCATGCCGCCGGCGGCGACGATGGCGACCACGACGACCGCGACGATCAGCCCGCCGAGCGAGTCGGGCGCGCCCGTCAGCACGGTCAACGTCAGCCCGGCGCCCTGGAGTTGGGGCAGCAGATACAGCCAGCCGGTGCCGACGACGAAGGCGCCCGCGAGCCGCCGTACGGCCTGCGAGGAGAGGCGGGCCTCGGCGAAGTCGGGGAGGGTGTAGGCGCCGGAGCGGCGCAGCGGGGCCGCGACGAAGAGCAGCAGGACCAGGTAGCCGGCGGTGTAGCCGACCGGGTACCAGAGCATGTCGGGGCCCTGGACGAGAACCAGGCCCGCGATGCCGAGGAAGGAAGCGGCGGAGAGGTACTCGCCGCTGATCGCGGCCGCGTTGAGGCGGGGGCCGACGGTGCGGGAGGCGACGTAGAAGTCGGAGGTGGTGCGGGAGATGCGCAGGCCGAAGGCGCCGACGAGGATGGTCGCCAGGACGACGAGGGCGACGGCGGGGACGGCGTAACTGGAGTTCACGGCCGCATCGTTTCCTCGGGCTGAGCGGTCTTCATCGGTTCCTCGGGCTCAGCGGTCTTCGACGAGCCGTACGAAATCCCGTTCGTTGCGCTCGGCGCGGCGCACGAACCAGCGGGCCAGCAGGACCAGCGGGGCGTAGAGGCCGAAGCCGAGGACCGCCCATTCGAGGTGGCCGGCGTCCGGCATCGCGGCGAAGAGCAGGGGCAGCGGGCCGACGAGCAGGCCGAGGACGGCGAAGACGGCGAGGGCGGTGCGGAGCTGGGTGCGCATCAGGGAGCGGACGTAGGTGTGGCCGAGGGTGGTCTGCTCGTCGATCTCGGTGCGCGGTCGGTAGTAGCCGGAGACGCGGCGGGTGCGCCGGGGCGGGCCGGTGACGACGACGCGGCGTTCGGTCGGGTTCTGGGGCATCGTCACGGCCTCCTCATGAGCAGGTCCCGCAGCTCGCGGGCGTGCCGGCGGCTGACCTGGAGTTCCTCGGAGCCGACCATGACGCTGACGGTGCCCGCGTCCAGGCGGAGTTCGCCGATGTGGCGCAGGGCGACGAGATGGCGGCGGTGGATGCGGACGAAGCCGCGGGAGCGCCAGCGCTCCTCCAGAGTGGACAGGGGGATGCGGACGAGGTGGCTGCCCTTGTCGGTGTGCAGGCGGGCGTAGTCGCCCTGGGCCTCGACGTGGGTGATGTCGTCGACGGCGACGAAGCGGGTCACGCCGCCGAGCTCGACGGGTATGTGGTCCGGGTCGGGTTCGCTCACGGGTATGCGCGGGGCGGCGGTGTCCCGGAGCTCGGCGGCGCGGCGGACGGCCTCCGCCAGGCGTTCCTTGCGGACGGGCTTGAGGACGTAGTCGACAGCCTTGAGGTCGAAGGCCTGGACGGCGAAGTCCTCGTGGGCGGTGACGAACACGACGAGCGGCGGGTTGGCGAAGCCGGTGAGCAGCCGGGCCAGGTCGAGGCCGTCGAGGCCGGGCATGTTGATGTCGAGGAAGACGACGTCGATCGCCTCGGGCCCGCCCGGCCCCGACTCCAGAGCGCGGTTGATCCGGCGCAGCGCCTCGGTCGCGTCGCCGGCGCCCTCCGCGGTGCCGATGCGCGGATCGGCGTTCAGGAGGTAGAGGAGCTCCTCCAGCGAGGGGCGTTCGTCGTCGACAGCCAGGGCACGCAGCATGAACCCGGAGTGTAGGAGCAATTCGTACGCCTGCACACGTGCCTACGCGGGGACGTTCCCGCTGGATACAGTGCCGCCATGCACAGCACGCCCCCGCCGTTCGACGAACTCGACCGGAAGATCATCACCGCGCTGATGGCGAACGCCCGGACGAGCTTCGCCGAGATCGGCGCGGTCGTCGGGCTGTCCTCGACGGCGGTCAAGCGGCGCGTGGACCGGCTGCGGGACACGGGCGTGATCACCGGGTTCACGGCCACGGTCAAGCCGTCGGCACTGGGCTGGCGCACGGAGGCCTACGTCGAGGTGTACTGCGAGGGCGCGGCCCCGCCGCGGCGGCTCGCGGAGGTGGTCCGCAACCACCCGGAGATCACCGCGGCGATGACGGTGACCGGGGGCGCGGACGCGCTGCTGCATGTGCGGGCGCGGGACGTCGACCACTTCGAGGAGGTGCTGGAGCGCATCCGCGTCGAGCCCTTCATCCGCAAGACGATCAGCGTGATGGTGCTGTCCCATCTGCTCCCGGAGAGCCCGGAGGCAGGCGCGAGCCAGCCGGCACCGGAGTAAACATCGCGGCGCGCATCAATGCTGCGTCTCTCCGGAAAATCTCGCAGCATTCCTGCGCGGACACGCAATATTTCTTCCTTGTCGCTCGTATTCGGCGCTTTCTACCTTGGTGTCAACCCTCAGTCGACACTCCCAGGAAGCGGAGGAAACCCTCTGTGACCGAAACCCGTGTGCCGCGCCGGCGGCGGTATCTCGTCTGCGAACCCAGACACTTCGCCGTGCAGTACGCGATCAACCCCTGGATGCATCCCGACGCCCCCGTCGACGTCGACCTGGCCCAGGCGCAGTGGCAGGCGCTGATCAGCGCATACCGGGCCCACGGGCACACCGTCGACGCGGTGGAACCCGCCCCCGGCCTGCCGGACATGGTCTTCGCGGCGAACTCGGCGGTCGTCGTCGACGGCCGTGTCTTCGGCTCCCTCTTCCACGCGCCGGAGCGGCGCCCGGAGTCCACGCACTACGACACCTGGTTCAAGGCGGCGGGCTACGACGTGTACCGCCCCGAGTCCGTGTGCGAGGGCGAGGGCGACCTGGTCTGGACGGGCCGGTACGTCCTGGCCGGCACCGGATTCCGTACGACCCGCGAGGCGCATCGCGAGGTGCAGGAGTTCTTCGGGCATCCGGTGATCAGTCTGACGCTGGTGGACCCGCGCTTCTACCACCTGGACACGGCGCTGTTCGTCCTCGACGACGACAACATCGCCTACTACCCGGAGGCGTTCTCGCCGGGCAGCCGTGAGGTCCTCGCGCGGCTCTACCCGGACGCGGTGCTCGCCACCCGTGAGGACGCGATGGCGTTCGGTCTCAACTCCGTGTCCGACGGCCGCAACGTCTTCATCGCGCCCCAGGCCGAGGCCCTCTCCGCCGCCCTCGCCGACCGCGGCTATGTCCCCGTCCCCGTCGACCTGTCGGAGTTCCGCAAGGCCGGCGGCGGCATCAAGTGCTGCACCCAGGAGATCCGCTGATGACCGCTCCCGTCACCACCCGCTCGTCCGCCGACCTGATCCGCGCCGAGGAGCCGGTCCTGGCGCACAACTACCACCCGCTGCCCGTGGTCGTCGCCCGCGCCGAGGGCACCTGGGTGGAGGACGTGGAGGGCCGCCGCTACCTGGACATGCTGGCCGGTTACTCGGCGCTGAACTTCGGCCACCGCCACCCGGCGCTGATCGAGGCGGCGCACCGCCAGCTGGACCGCCTGACCCTGACCTCCCGCGCGTTCCACAACGACCGCCTCGCCGAGTTCGCCGAGCGGCTGGCGGAGCTGACGGGCCTCGACATGGTGCTGCCGATGAACACGGGCGCCGAGGCGGTGGAGAGCGGCATCAAGGTGGCCCGCAAGTGGGCGTACGAGGTGAAGGGCGTCCCGGCCGACCGGGCGACGATCGTGGTCGCCGCGGAGAACTTCCACGGCCGTACGACGACGATCGTGTCGTTCTCCACGGACGAGACGGCGCGGCAGGGCTTCGGCCCCTTCACGCCGGGCTTCCGGATCGTGCCGTACAACGACCTGGCGGCCCTGGAGGCGGCGGTCGACGAGACGACGGCGGCGGTGCTGCTGGAGCCGGTCCAGGGCGAGGCGGGCGTGGTCATCCCCGACGACGGCTACCTGGCCGGGGTGCGTGAGCTGACCCGCCGCGAGGGCTGCCTGTTCATCGCCGACGAGATCCAGTCGGGCCTCGGCCGTACGGGCCGTACGCTCGCGGTCGAGCATGAGGGCGTCGTCCCGGATGTCCTTCTCCTCGGCAAGGCGCTGGGCGGCGGCATCGTGCCGGTGTCGGCCGTGGTGGCCCGACGGGACGTGCTCGGGGTGCTGCGGCCGGGCGAGCACGGCTCGACGTTCGGCGGCAATCCGCTGGCCGCCGCGGTCGGCACGGCGGTGGTCGAGCTCCTGGAGACGGGTGAGTTCCAGCGCCGGGCCGCCGAGCTGGGAGTGGTCCTGCGGGGCGGTCTGGCGGCCCTGGTCGGCAAGGGCGTCGTCGGTTTCCGCGCGCGGGGCCTGTGGGCGGGCGTCGACATCGACCCGGCGTTCGGCACGGGGCGCGAGATCGGCGAACGGCTCCTGCGCGAGGGCGTCCTGGTCAAGGACACCCACGGCTCCACGATCCGCCTGGCTCCGCCGCTGACGATCACCGTGGACGAGTTGCAGGGGGCGCTGGGGGCACTGGAGAAGGTCCTGGGCTGACCCACCCCGCCGCACGTAGCAGCCCGGCAGCCCGACTCCCTGACCATGGGGGTCGGGCTGCCGGCGTTCCGGCCGAGGGCATGCCCGCCACCCGCCCACCCGGCCCCCGCAGAGAGGCGGCGTTGCCCGGAAGGGTGAAGATGGGGACAAGAGGTGGTAGACCGCTCTCAGCGACAGAGAGGTCGGCCGTGGGCACACACGAGGAGCAGGGCGTAGCCAGGCAGGGGTTCGACGTGGCGGACGCCGCGCCTCTGCTGCTCGACGCGCGGGGTCTGGTGACGGGGTGGACCAGGGACGCGCAGCGGCTGCTGGCGTACGTCGCCTCCGAGGCGGTGGGCAGGCCCATCGCCGAGCTGTTGAGCGCGGAGGACGCCGGTCGGGTCCCGGAGCTGATCGAACGGTGCCGTGCGGAGGGCGGCTGGGCAGGGCTGCTCACGGCCCGGCACCGGGACGGAGCGCCCGTCAGGCTCATGGTGCGGATCACGCCCACGCACGACGGCCAGGGCCCCTCGCACTGGCTCGTGCTCCTGTCGGAGCTCGGTGACGCACACGGCTGGGACATGAGTCGCCACACCCTGGAGCAGATGGTCGCCCGCTCCCCCGTCGGCATAGCCATCGTCGACACGAACCTGCGCTACGTCTGGTCGAACGCGGCCCTCGCCCAGTTCGGCGGCGGGCCCCCGCCCCACCGGCTCGGTATGCGCCTCGCGGACATCCAGCCCGGCCTGGACGCCGAGTCCATCGAGGCCCAGATGCGCCGCGTCCTGGCGACCGGCGAACCGATCGTCGGTTACGAGCACGTGGGCCACGCACGCTCCGCCCCGCTGCGCGAGACCGCGCACATGATGTCGTTCACCCGGCTCGACGACGGCCACGGCCACCCCACCGGCGTGTACTACACGGTGGAGGACATCTCCGACCGGCACCGCGCCCGGCAGCGCCTGGCCCTGCTCGACCGCGCCGGCGAGCGCATCGGCCGCACGCTCGACATCACGCGCACCGCCCAGGAGCTGGCGGACGTGGCCGTACCAGGACTCGCCGACCTCGTCACCGTGGACCTGCTCGAGTCGGTGCTGCGGGGCGGCGAGCCCGTGGCGGGGCCGCTGAGCGACACGGATCCGGTGCCGCTGCGCCGGGCGGGATACGGGTCGGTCAACGGAAGCGTGCCGGTGACCGTCGTCGACATCGGCGCGGTGGTCACCTATCCGGCGCAGTCGCCTCCGATCCGCTGCCTGAGGACGGGCAAGTCCTGGCGTGAGGAGAAGCTCGATCCGCTCGGCGAGGCATGGGCCCAGCATGCGCGCGGCGGCCAAGCCGCCATCTTCCTCGAACTGGGCCTGCACAGCGTGATGATCGTGCCGATCCGCGCTCGGGGCGTCACCCTGGGCGTCACCACCTTCTTCCGCACCCACCGCCAGGAGGCCTTCGAGGAAGACGACCTCAACCTGGCCGAGGACCTCGTCTCACGCGCCGCCGTCTGTGTCGACAACGCCCGGCGCTACACCCGCGAGCGCGACGCGGCGCTGGTCCTGCAGCGCAGCCTGCTGCCGCACCGGCTGCCGGAGCAGGACGCGGTGGAGGTGTCCGCCTGCTACCGGCCGGCCGACGAGCTGACCGGCCTCGGCGGCGACTGGTACGACGTCATCCCGCTGTCGGGCGCCCGCGTCGCCCTCGTGGTGGGCGAGGTGCCCGGGCACGGCATCGACGCCGCGGCCGCGATGGGGCGGCTGCGGACCGCCGTACGGACGCTCGCCGCGCTGGACCTGCCACCCGAGGAGGTGCTGGCCCATCTCGACGACCTGGTCGCGCGGTCGGCCCGCGAGGAGGGTGTGGAGCCCGGCGAGGAGGAGTCCGACAGCGCGCAGGGCGTGGGGTCCGGGTGCGTGTACGTCGTCTACGACCCGGTCGACGGGGCGTGCACCATGGCGGCCGCGGGCCATCCGGCGCCGGCCGTCATCATGCCCGACGGCCACGTCGCCTTCGTCGACCTCCCGCAGGGCCCGCCGCTCGGCGTGGGCGGTCCCCCCTTCGAGTCGGTTGAGCTGGCCCTGGCCGCGGGCAGCACGCTGGCGCTGCACACCGACGGGCTGCTGGCGGGCGGGGACGACTGGGCCGTGGACGCCGACCGCGGTCGGCTGCGGCGCGCCCTGGAGCAGCGCGCGGCCTCGCTCGACCTGCGCTGCCGGACCGTCGTGGACGCCCTGGTCCCGGACCGCCCGCACGACGACGTGGCCCTGCTGATGGCCCGCACCCGGCTCCTCGGCGCGGAACAGGTCGCCGACTGGGACCTGCCCGCCGACCCGGCCGCCGTCGCCGACGCCCGCAAGACGGCTGCCCGGCAGCTGGCGGAGTGGGGGCTCGAGGAGCTGGTGTTCACGACGGAACTGGTCGTCAGCGAGCTGGTCACCAACGCCATCCGGTACGCGGCCGGCCCCATCCGACTGCGCCTGATCAGGGAGCGCGCGCTGTTCTGCGAGGTCTACGACGGCGGCGCCACCGCCCCCCACCTGCGCCATCCGCGCACCACCGACGAGGGCGGGCGCGGGCTGCTGCTGGTCTCGCAGTTCACCCAGCAGTGGGGCACCCGCTTCGTCCCCGAGGGGAAGATCATCTGGGCCGAGCAGTCCCTGACGGATCCGTCGCCCTGACCTGCCGGATCGGCGCGAATGCAGTACACCGATACATACGTCATACGGCGTGGGACACCGGACAGGTCCCGGTGGTGAGGCGGGAGCCATGAAAGAGACGGCGATCGACTACGAGGCGGTGTTCCAGGCCCTGCCCGGAATGGTGGCACTGCTGACCCCGGAGCTGGTCTACGCCGACGCCAACGAGGACTTCCAGCGGCTGACCGGGCGCACCCGCGAACAGCTGGTGGGCCGGTACATCTTCGACATCTTCCCCGAGAATCCCAACGACCCGGCGGCGGCCGGCATGCGCGACGTCCAGGCGTCGATGCTGCGCGTGGTGGCCGACGGTGAGCGCGACGCGATGGCGCTGCAGCGCTACGACGTCGAGGACCCGTCGCGTCCCGGCCACTGGGAGGAGCGCTACTGGAGCCCGATCAACGCGCCCGTCCGCGGCCCGGACGGGAAGGTGCAGTTCGTCCTGCACCGGGTGGAGGAGGTCACCGAACTCCTCCATCTGCGCGGCCTGCGCGGCGGCGGCGGTGACAGCCGGGCGCGGGTGCTGGAGGCCGAGCTGTACACCCGCGCCCGTGAGCTGCAGGAGGTCAACGACCGGCTGCGGCAGGCCCACGCCCGTGAGCGCGAGGTGGCCCTGGCGCTGCAGGAGGCGATGCTGCCCGCCCGGCGGCAGGTGGGCAACCACCGGGCGGCGGTGCGCTACCGGCCCGCGGTCGGCGCGCTGAACGTGTGCGGTGACTGGTACGACCTGGTCGACCTGGTGGGCGGCAACCGCATCGCCGTGTCCGTGGGCGACGTGGTCGGCCACGGCCTCGCGGCGGCCGGCGTCATGGGCCAGCTGCGCAGCGCGCTCACCGCCACCTCCCGGGTCGCCGCCGGCCCGGCGCAGGCGCTCGACGTGCTGGGGCGGTACGCCCATGTGGTCGACGGCGCCGAATCGGCCACCGCGGTCACCACGTTCGTCGACTTCGAGGCCCGCACCGTCACCTACAGCAGCGCGGGCCATCCGCCGCCGGTGCTGGTGCACGCCGACGGCCGCGTGGAGTTCCTCGACCGGGCCACCGACACACCGCTGGACGCCCGCCCCGATCCGATCCCGAGACCGCAGGCCGTCACCACGTACACCGAGGGCGCCACACTCGTGCTGTACACGGACGGCCTGATCGAACGCCGCCGGGAGGACATCGACACCGGCCTGACCCGGCTCGCGGACGCCCTCGTCCGCCATCGCGGAGCCGACCCCGAGACCCTCGCCGACGCCGTCCTGCTGGAGCTGCTGCCGCCGGGAGGCGCGACCGACGACACGGCGCTGATCATCGTGCGGCTGTGATGGACGAGCAGACGCGACGGCTCCCCGCAAGGGCAGGCCACCTGCCACCCAGCAACCGCGATCACGCCAAACCACGCCCTCGGGTTGCCGCACACCGACCCCGGACACCAGGCTGGTCCGGCGGTCCTCCCCACCCGCAAACGAAGCCGCCCACCGAGTTCCTGACATCCAGTCAGGCACATCGTGATAGGTCGGCACCCGTCCGTCCCGCCCCGGTTCCGGCCCGTCACCCCTGCGCCTACACTGGCAGCCCCACGGCACGCTGGTTGACCTGCCAGAACACGGCGGCCCGAGCTGATCGCCCGAGTGAGGAGCGCCCCTTTGTTCTACTACCTCCTGAAGTACGTGTTGTTGGGACCTCTCCTGAGACTGTTCTTCCGCCCTCGCATAGAAGGCCTCGAGCACATACCGACCACGGGCGCGGCCATCGTCGCCGGCAACCACCTGTCGTTCTCGGACCACTTCCTGATGCCGGCGATGCTCAAGCGGCGCATCACCTTCCTGGCGAAGAAGGAGTACTTCACGGGCCCCGGCCTCAAGGGCCGCCTGACCGCGGCCTTCTTCCGCAGCGCCGGGCAGATCCCGGTCGACCGCACCGGAAAGGAGGCGGGCCAGGCCGCGATCCGTGAGGGACTCGGCGTCCTGAGCAAGGGCGAACTCCTCGGCATCTACCCGGAGGGCACCCGCTCGCACGACGGCCGCCTCTACAAGGGCAAGGTCGGCGTCGCGGTGATGGCGCTCAAGGCCCAGGTCCCGGTCATCCCCTGCGCGATGATCGGCACGTTCGAGGCACAGCCGCCCGGCAAGATCATCCCGAACATCCACCCGGTGACGATCCGCTTCGGCGAGCCCCTCGACTTCTCCCGCTACGCCGGCATGGAGAACGAGAAGGCCATCCTGCGCGCCATCACCGACGAGATCATGTACGCGATCCTGTCACTGTCCGAGCAGGAGTACGTCGACCAGTACGCGGCCGTCGCCAAGGCCGAGGAGGCCGCGGCCAAGGTGGAGAAGGAGCGCAAGTTCCCACGCATGCCCATCAGTTGACGCAGTGAAGGGCGGCCGACGGGGACGGCGGCGGCTCTCAGCCGCCGAGGGAGTCGAGCGCCTCGTCGAGCACCCTGCGCAGCCGCAGCGCGTCCGCCGCCACGGCACTCACCAGGGCGGCGGGCCCGGCCAGAGGCATGACGGCCGCGTTCTCCCCCAGCACCCGGGCCGCCACCGCAGCGTTCGCGAACTCCGGCCGTACGACGACGAGTTGACCGACGGCTCGACACCCGCCGAGCCCGGCCGGCCCGTCCCAGCCTCCCGGCGCACCGGGCCCGCAGCAAAGCTCCTGATCGAGGACCACCCGGCCCGCGACACCCACCCGGATCCGGCTGCTCAGCCGCCCGGGCTCCTCTCCCACCCGCCCGAGCACCTGCTCCTCGCGCAGCACGAGCCGCCCCGTCGTGCCGACGTCGACGCGGGTCGTGACGTACAGATCACTCCCCCGGGCGGAGATCAACTGCTCGGGCAGCCAGTGCAGTTCGCCGCCGTCGGCGACGGAGAGCCGTACGTCGTAACGGGCCTCTCCCTTGCTCTGCCCCGGCAGCGCGATGGTGGCGGCGGCCGACCCCACCCGCAGCCGGGCGCCGGCCTCCACCTCGGCCTCGACACGGAAGCGATCACCACCGAGCGGCCCGCTCATCGCGCCGACGAGCACGACCCGCGCCTCGGCGCCGCTCCCCCGGGTCCGCCTGAGGGCCAGCGGCCCGTCACTGTCCAGCACCGGCAGCGACGTACCGCCCCGCCCGTCGTCCCGGGCGACGATCCGCGCAACGGCACGCACCCCACCGGCCACGGTCATGCCGTCCACGCCGCGAGCTGCGCCCGCACCCAGTCGGCGACGTCCCTCACACCGGCCTCGCTCCTCAACGACTGGAAGACGACCGGTAGTTCGGCCCGCTGCGCCTTGGCGTCCGCCGCCATCCGCGCCAGGTCGGAGCCGACGTACGGCGCGAGGTCGGTCTTGTTGACGACCAGCAGATCGGCGGTGGTCACCCCGGGGCCGCCCTTGCGCGGGATGTCGTCACCCCCGGCCACGTCGATCACGAAGATCTGCGCGTCGACGAGCCCCTTGGAGAAGGTGGCGGTGAGGTTGTCCCCACCGGACTCGACGAGGATGAGATCGAGCGGGCCCACCTCGTCCTCCAGGTCCTCGACGGCTTCGAGGTTCGCGGAGATGTCGTCCCGGATCGCGGTGTGCGGACACGCCCCTGTCTCCACGGCCGTGATCCGCTCGGGCGGCAGCACGGCCTCCCGCAGCAGGAACTCGGCGTCCTCCCGCGTGTAGATGTCGTTCGTGACGACGGCAAGCGACAGTTCGTCACGCAGCGCCCGGCAGAGCGCGGCAACGGTGGCCGTCTTACCGGACCCGACGGGCCCTCCGAGCCCGATACGCAGGGCCCGACGCGATCCGTCGGGCCGGTGCGCGTCGGCGCTGACGGCGGAGGGACCGTCGTGGGAGTGGTCGAGGTGCATGGGGCGGCTCCTTTCATACGGGCCGGCGTTCGGCGGCTCGGACTCTCGACGCCGCTCGGCATTTCAGCCCGTCCGGCGTTTGAGGACGAGGCCCTTTCGGGGCCGACGGGGATCCAGGGGACGGAGCCCCCTGGCGGGGTGGAAGGGGCGGAGCCCCTTCAGGACGGGACGGGTAAGGGCGGCGGGGGCAACCTCCTACGACGCGAACAACCGAACAGGCCAAGCGGCATGCGACTCCGCTCCGATCTCCAGCAACACCCCCGAAGCCGCCGGCAACGCATCGACCCCGTCGTCGACCACCCGCCGAGCCGCCTCCACCGCCCGATCCGCAACCCGGTCCACCTCCGGCGCCAACCGCGCCAGCACCCCCGTGGCGTCAAAGGGATCAAGGCTCAGCAACCGCACCGTCGCACTCGCCGCCCCGCTCACACTCTCGTACGCCGCACAGTACGCGGCATCCACCGCCCCCAGCCCGGCCGCCCGAGCCGCCAGCCCGAGCACCACCGGCTGATGCGCCCCCTTGGGAAACTCCCGCGCCACCGCGTCGAGCTCCCCGGACGGCCAGGTCGCCCGAGCCGCCCTCATCAGCTGACGCCCGAGCTTGCGCGCAGCCGTGCGCAACGCGGGCGACGGAGTACGGGCGTCGGCTGCCCGATCCAGGGCACCGACGTCGACCCCGAGCGCGGCGGCCGCCGCAAGCGAGGCCGCGACGAGCCCCGCCGTGTGCAGCCGCCCCCGGCAGAAGTCCTCCAGGCTCCCGGCCCCGGTGATCCGCCCGGCCTTGACGGCCGCCTCCGCCCCGCCGGAGTGCGCATGCCCCCCGGCGGGAAAGCGGCCGTCGGCCAGGACGAGGAGTGCTGCCCGGGACATCACGACCCACCCCTGGACATCACGACACCTCACCCATGAACATCACGACTCGCCCCTCAGAACAGGAAGTACCGCTGGGCCATGGGCAGTTCGGCGGCAGGCGTGGCCTCCACCAGCTCCCCGTCGATGTGCACGGCGAAGCTGTCGGGATCGACCCGCACCTCGGGCCGCGCGTCGTTCTCCCGCATGTCGGCCTTGGTGACCCCACGCGTCGACTCGATCGCCACGAACCGCTTCCCGAGCTGGAGCCGCTCCGGCAGCCCGTCCTCGATGGCGAGCGGCGCCACGAAGTTGACGGAGTTCGAGGCGGGCGCCCGCCCGATCGCGCCGAACATCGGCCGGGGCAGGATCGGCTGCGGCGTCGGGATGGACGCGTTGGCGTCGCCCATCTGCGCGTAGGCGATCTGCCCGCCCTTGATGACGACGTGCGGCTTGACGCCGAAGAACGCGGGTTCCCACAGCACGAGGTCGGCGAGCTTCCCCGTCTCCACCGAACCGATCTCGCGGGCGAGCCCCTGCGCGAGCGCGGGGTTGATCGTGTACTTGGCCACGTACCGCCGTACGCGGAGGTTGTCGGCGCGCCCGTCGCCCGGCAGCGCACCGCGCCGCCCCTTCATCACATGGGCGGTCTGCCAGGTGCGCATGATGACCTCGCCCACCCGGCCCATGGCCTGCGAGTCCGACGAGATGATCGAGATCGCGCCCAGGTCGTGCAGGATGTCCTCCGCCCCGATGGTCGACGGCCGGATCCGCGACTCGGCGAAGGCGAGGTCCTCGGGCACCGCCGCGTTGAGGTGGTGGCACACCATCAGCATGTCGAGGTGTTCCTCGGCTGTGTTGACGGTGAACGGCCGTGTCGGGTTGGTGGAGCTGGGCAGCACGTGCGGCTCGGAGACGACGGTCATGATGTCCGGCGCGTGCCCGCCACCGGCACCTTCGGTGTGGTAGGCGTGGATCCCCCGGCCCGCGATCGCGGCCAGCGTGTCACCGACGAAGCCGGCCTCGTTCAGTGTGTCGGTGTGGATGGCGATCTGGATGCCGGTCTGGTCGGCGACGGTCAGCGAGGCGTCGATGACGGCCGGGGTGGAGCCCCAGTCCTCGTGCAGCTTGAGGCCGAGCGCGCCGCCGCGGATCTGGGAGAGCATCGCCTCGTGGGAGACGGTGTTGCCCTTGCCCAGCAGGCCGAAGTTGACGGGGTACTGCTCCATCGCCTCCAGCATGCGGGCCAGATGCCAGGGACCCGGCGTGACCGTGGTCGCCTTCGAGCCCTCGGCGGGTCCGGTGCCGCCGCCGATCAGCGTCGTGATCCCCGACGACAGCGCCTCGTCGGCGATCTGCGGGCAGATGAAGTGGACGTGCGCGTCGATGGCACCGGCGGTCAGGATGCGTCCGTTGCCCGCGATGACCTCGGTCTCGGGGCCGATGACCAGATCGGGGTGCACCCCGTCCATGGTGTCCGGGTTGCCCGCCTTGCCGATGCCGGTGATGCGGCCGTCGCGGATGCCGACGTCGGCCTTGACGATGCCCCAGTGGTCGATGATCACGACGCCCGTGATGACGGTGTCCGGCGTGCCGTCTGCGCGCGTAGCACGCGACTGGCCCATGGACTCGCGGATGACCTTGCCGCCACCGAACACGGCTTCGTCACCGGCGAGTCCGGGACCGCCGGAACGGTCCTCCTCGATCTCGACCAGCAGATCGGTGTCGGCGAGCCGGATACGGTCGCCGGTCGTCGGGCCGAACAGGTCGGCATACGCGGCGCGGGAGATCTCAGGCATCGAGGGCACCTCCGGTCTCCCCGCGCAGCCCGGGCACGATGCGGGCGCCGGTGAGGGGGACGAGTTCGACGTCGACGGGGATCCCAGGCTCGAAGCGCACGGCGGTGCCGGCGGCGATGTTGAGTCGCTTGCCGCGGGCGGCGGCGCGGTCGAAGTCCAGACCGGGGTTGGCCTCGGCGAAGTGGTAGTGGGAGCCGACCTGGACGGGCCGGTCGGCGGCGTTGAGGACGGTCAGCCGGGTGACCTCACGGCCTTCGTTGTAGGCGATCGGGCCGTCGGCGAAGAGGATCTCTCCGGGGATCATCGAGGCTCCTCAGACGATCGGGTCGTGGACGGTGACGAGCTTGGTGCCGTCCGGGAAGGTCGCCTCGACCTGGACGTCGTGGATCATCTCCGGGACGCCCTCCATGACGTCGTCCCGGGTGAGCAGCTTGCGCCCGGAGGACATGAGCTCGGCGACCGTACGGCCGTCCCGGGCGCCCTCGAGGATGTGCGACGTGATGAGGGCGACCGCCTCCGGGTGGTTCAGCTTGAGCCCGCGGGCCCGGCGCTTCTCGGCCACGTCGGCCGCCACGTGGATGAGCAGCCTCTCTTGCTCGTGCGGGGTCAGTTGCACGTCCCACCTCACAGTCCTCGCTCCGGACCGTGCGGGGTCCGGTTGCCGCGGCCACGGGGCAAAGTCCCTGGTGGCGTTGGTCGGCAGGCTAGTTGGACGGAGTTTCGAGCAAGTTAACCGAGCTGTGATCCATCAGCTCGCGGCGGGCTCGTCCCGCATGCTCATCAAGGCCCGCAGACCGTCCCGGAGGATCTCGACCGGAGCCGGCCCGAAGAGGGACTGCTGCGCGAGGAAGCCCAGCACGGCGGAGATCATCGTGCGGGCCACATGGTCCGGCTCCACATCCGTCCGCATCATCCCGGCATTCTGGTAACCCTCGACGATCTTCGCCCAGGCCGCGCGGACCGAGCCGTAGCCCTCCCGCAGAAGTGCCGCCAGCTCTTCGTTGCGCAGCGTCTCCCCCCATACCTGGACGATGAGCCGCGGAAACGCGGGCCGCCCGTCGACGACCAGGGACTCACGTGCGGCGAGCGTCTTGCCGAGAACGGCGGCGACGAGTTCGTCCGGGGGCGGGGGCGGGCTCTGCCGCGCCGCCTCCTCGAAGGCCGCGCGGACCGAGCCGAGCACCTCGGTGACGATCGCGCCGATGAGCTCCTCCTTGCCCTTGAAGTAGCGGTACACCGCCCCCGCCGAGAGGTCGACCTCCTTCAGCACGTCCTGCATGGACGTGGCGTGGAAGCCGTTGCGGGCGAAGCAGATCGCGGCGCCGTCGAGGATCTGCCGGCGGCGGGCGTCGAGGTGTTCCTGGGATACGCGGGCCATGGCCCCCAAAGTAAAACGAACATTCCTTCTTGACAAGGAAGCGCATCCGCAGGACGGTGAGGGCACAAGCAAAAACGAACGATCCTTCTTTTTACCCGAGCTCGCACCTCAGGGAGTCCCCATGTCCACCCGCCGCCTGATCGCGGTCGTCGTCCTCGTCCCCGCCCTGGCTGCCCTCGCCCTGTGGGCCTTCGCCTGGCCGGCCGCCCGCACGGCCCCCCGGGACCTGCCGCTCGGCGTGGCCGGACCGACGGCCGCCACCGCCCAGGTGGAGCAGCAACTGGCCGCGCACCAGGGCGCCTTCGAGATCCACCGCTACGCCGACGAGGCCGCCGCCCGGGACGCCATCGAGGACCGGACCGTATACGGCGCGGTCGTCGTCACCCCGCAGGGCCCAAAGCTGCTGACCGCGTCGGCGGCGAGCCCGGTGGTGGCCCAGCTGCTGCAGCAGGCGGTGGCCCAGCAGGCCGCCGCCCAGGGCACCGCGATCAGGACGGTCGACGTGGTGTCCGCACCCGAGACGGACCCGCGCGGGGCGGCCCTCAACGCGAGCGTCCTGCCGCTCGCCCTGGCCGGCATCGCGGCCGGCGCGGCCGTGACCCTGCTCGGGCTGCGTGGCCTGCGCGCCGTGGGCGCACTGGTCGGCGCCGCCGCACTGATCGGCATGACCGCGGCCGCGCTCGCCCACAGCTGGCTGGAGGTCCTCACCGGCAACTGGTGGGCCGAGGCCGGGGTCTTCGCCCTGTCGACGCTGGCCGTGAGCGCTGCCGTGGCGGGGCTCGCCGCCCTCATCGGCACAGCCGGCGTCGGGATCATGGCGGCGGTCGTGATGCTGCTGGGCAACCCCTTCTCCGGGGCGCCCTCGGCACCGCAGATGCTGCCCGAGCCGGCCGGCGCGATCGGGCAGTGGCTGCCGCCGGGCGCGGGCACGACCCTGCTGCGCTCGGTGTCCTTCTTCGACGGCGCGGCAGCGACCGGTCCCGCCCTGACGCTCACCTGGTGGGCGGCGCTGGGCCTGGGCGCCGTACTGCTCGGCAGCGCGCTCAAGTCCCGTACGAAGGCCGCCGAGCCCGCGATCGAGAGGGAACTCGCCCCCGTCGGCTGACCAAGCCCGCCGTCACACGGAACCGACCGTGCACCCCCGCTGTAGCGGACGGGGGTGCACGGTCTCGTCGTTCAGGCGGATGCTCCGCGGCGGAGCGGCTACGAGGGGGCGGTCCCCCGGTGCTCCGCCGCGATGCCGAAGCGGTGTCGTTCGCGGGGGGCGGAACCGGCCTCGCGGACGCGGGAGACCGCGCTGATCACCTGCTCGTCGGCGGGGCCGTCGAGGGCGTCGAGTCGTTCCAGGTCAGCAGCGGAGACAAGGGCGACGAGGGGCTTTCCGTGCCGCGTCACGACGACGCGTTCACCGCCGTACACGACGCGGTTGATGAGGTCGGCGAGCTCAGCCCTGGCTTGCGTCACCGGAATCTCGTAGGCCATGCTCCCTACATTACGTCATGTACGTCCTGTACATTTTTTACAGGCACCCCGCCAAGGGAGGCGTGAGCCATGACCCGACCGTCCGCCCGCTATGTCCTGCCCGAGTTCACCGAGCGCACGAGTTTCGGCACCAAGACGCAGGACCCGTACTCGAAGCTGCTGGAGGAGCGGATCGTCTTCCTCGGCACCCAGGTCGACGAGACCTCGGCCAACGATGTGATGGCGCAGTTCATGTACCTGGAGCACAAGGAACCCGACCGGGACATCTCGCTGTACATCAACTCGCCCGGCGGCTCGTTCAGCGCCATGACGGCGATCTACGACACGATGCAGTACGTCACCTGCGACGTGGAGACGATCTGCCTGGGCCAGGCCGGTTCGGCCGCCGCAGTGCTGCTGGCCGGGGGCACGCCGGGGAAGCGGTTCGCGCTGCCGGGTGCGCGCATGGTGATCCACCAGCCGGGGCTGCCTGAGCCGATCGAGGGACAGGCGAGCGATCTCGCCATCCAGGCCGACGAGCTGACGCGCATTCGGGCCCGCCTCGAGGAGCTGCTCGTCCGGCACACCGGGCGCAGCCGCGAGCAGGTCGGCGCCGACATCGAGCGGGACAAGATCCTGGACGCGCAGGGCGCCGTGGAGTACGGCCTGGTGGACCGGATCATCCCCAGCCGCAAGGCCACCCTCGCCCCGCCCACGGGGCGGTGACCGGCCGGTGCTCCCACCCGAGTTGCCGCCCCTGCCCGCGCTGACGCGTGCGGAGGGGGAGTTGATCGACCGTTACCTCGATGTGGTCGACCTGCTGGGCCGGATCAACCCGGCGCAGCACGGCGACACCTACCGCGGACTGCGCGCCGCTCAGGCGCTCGTCGCCAAGGCGGCCGAGCTCCGGGACGCGCTGGCGCTGATGCACCAGCGCGGTGAGACGGAGCTGCACGCCCCCACGCTGGCGCGTGCGTTGCGCGTGCTGGACGGAGAGCGCCGCACGGCTCGCGTCACGGTGCCGCCGCGCTCCGACAGTTGACGACGCGTACAAAGTGATACCGGACGCCTCGGCCCTCTGACGAGGCGTCCGGAGCGGGGCTGAAACGGACCAAATGGCGTACCCCCTTTCGGCGTAGCCACTTCTCCTTTTGTATGCCTGTCGGGGTTGCGCAGCAGACATGACCCGAAGACGGAATCGAGCGTTCCGTCCCTGGTCCGGGACTCCTCGGGTGCCTGGACACCCCCACGAAGACGTGGCTACCCACCCGAACGGGTGAGTGGTGAGTAACAACACAAATCCCCGATTCCGTTGGGTATTTCGCTCACTCGTGCGTCAAGATCCCTGTCTGACGACAAGCCCCCGCCGCAGCGGCGGGGCGGTCCGGGCGGACGCCGAGTCCTGCCGCCGCCCGGATGACCGGTCTTCAGGAGTGGATCGGCAGGAGTGGAGGACCCAAGCAAGACGGGTCGCCGGAGCGGACGTTCGTTCGATCCGAGCAACCCTTGGGGTGAAGCCGCGGCAACGCGGCCGGGCAACTTCGCCAGCCCGAATCCGACAGGTCATCCTTCACAGGCGGCTGACGAAGGGTTGCGCATGACTGCGCTCAATCGTGTCCCGTCGCTGATGGCCCGGGCCGGCACCGCCTCGGCTCTCACCCTCGCCGCAGTGGGCGGCACCGTTGTCGCCCCCGGCCTCACCGCCGAGGCCGAAGCGGCGACGCCGGCGTCCAAGGCGCTTCAAGTGGCGGCCTCGAAGAAGGGCTCCCCGTACAAGTGGGGCGCCACCGGGCCGTACAGGTTCGACTGCTCCGGGCTCACGCTGTACTCGTACAAGAAGGCGGGCAAGAAGCTGCCCCGTACGGCGGCCCAGCAGTACAACAAGACGCGTCACATCTCCGCCGCCAACCGCAAGGCCGGGGACCTGGTGTTCTTCCACTCGGGGTCGAACGTCTACCACGTCGGCATCTACGCCGGGAAGGGAAAGATCTGGCACTCCCCGAAGAGCGGGGACGTCGTGAAGCTGCAGAAGATCTGGACCAGGAGCGTCTGGTACGGCCGGGTCAAGTGACCTTCCCGGGGGCGGTGACGGCGGTCTGATGTGCCGTCACCGCCCCCGGGGCCTCACAGGGCCGACAGCGGCCCCGCGAGGAGCGCCAGGCCGAAGGCCGTCAGCGCGGCGCCCGTGCCGACCGTGACCGCCCGGGCGGCGCGCGGTCTGCGCAGCCACCTGCCGAGCCGGTCCACCAGCAGCGCGACGACCTGGAACCACACCAGCGCGATCGCGAGCACGATCAGGGCCAGCAGCAGCGTCCTGGGCAGCGCCGGAGCACCCGCGGGCACGAACTGCGGCAGCACGCTGAGGAAGGTGAGGGATGCCTTCGGGTTGAGGGCGTTGGTGACGAAGCCCTGCCGCAGCGGCCGCGCGGTGGAATCCTCGCGCGTGTCGGCCACGTCGGTGTGCCGCTGCCGCAGCGTCTGAACCCCCAGGTACAGCACATAGACGCCGCCCACCACCTGGAGCGCCCGGAACAGCGCCGGTACGGCGGCCAGCACCGCGGCGACTCCCACCACCGCCAGCGTCACATGGACCAGCAGCCCGGCCCCGATCCCGAGCGCGCAGGCGATGCCCGCCCGGCGGGAGACGAGGGCGTTGCGTACGACGACGGTGAAGTCCGCCCCGGGCATGGCGACCAGGCCGGCGGAGACCCCGGTGAAGGCGATGAGCTGAGCGTCCATGGGACCAGCGTGCCGCGACTGAGCCTTCAGCAGGTATTTCGAATATTCTGGGAAGCCCTAAAGCATCGGTTTAGGCGCCTGGGAGACCACATGTACGACCCGACCCGCCTCGCCGCCCTGGTGGCGGTCGCGGAGGCGGGTTCGATCACCCGAGCGGCCGAGCGGCTCGGCTACACCACGCCGGCGCTCTCCCAGCAGCTGGCCAAGCTGGAACGCGAGGCGGGCACCGCCCTTCTGGTACGGCACCACCGCGGGGCGCGGCTCACAGGTGCGGGCGAGCTGCTGGTGGTCCGGGCGCGGCGGGTGCTGGACGAGCTGGAGCGGGCCCGGCACGAACTGGCCCGGCTGACCGGCCTTTCGGGCGGCACGCTCCGCCTGGGCACCTTCCAGACGGCCGGCATCCATCTGCTGCCGCCGGCCCTCAGCGCCTTCCGCCGGGCCCACCCGGACGTGGAGTTGACCGTCAGCGACTACGAACCGTCGGCCGGTGTCACCGCCGTCGCGGCCGGCGGGGTCGACCTGGCCCTGACGCACGCCTATCAGCCGGGTGACCCCATCCCGCTCCCCTCCTCCGTCGACATCGAGCCGATCCTCGTCGAGGAGCTGGTCCTGGTGTCCGCTCCGGGCCACGTCCTCACCAGCGGGACCGCACGCCTGCCGCTGGCCGAGCTCGCCGGGCAGCCCCTGATCAGCATGGCGCCGGACGCTCCGGCCCGCCGGGGCGTCGAGGCGATGCTGGCCCGGGCCGGGGCCATGCCCTCGGTGCTGGTCCCGACACCCGGGTACCTCCTGGTCTGCGCGCTGGCCAGTGCGGGGCTCGGGGTGGCGGTGGTACCGGAGATGGTGGCGCACACGTCGGTCACTCCGGTGGGGGTACGCGCGCTGGAGGGCGCGGAGCTCCGCCGCACGATCTCGGTCGCCTACCGCACCGACGAGATGTCCCCCACAGCGGACGCCTTCCGAGCGCTACTGCGCGGAACTTTCAGCCGAGCTCAGCAGTCCTGACCTCAAGGGGCGTGGGGCTGTATCGATATGCGGCTCCGCCGCGTGGGCGCGACCAGCCACAACGGGCCACAGGACGACAGACGACCCATCGCGGCACTACCCGTCGTGGCACCTCCGGCGGAGCGTCACGGCCCTTCTCGCGGAGCGCTCCGCACGGCCTCCGCCGGTACGACCCACGGCAGCTCGATGGAGACGGTCTTGCCGCCCTCGCGCGTCGGCCGCACTCTCAGCTTGCCGCCGCACTCCGCGGTCAGCCAGCGGATGATGACCATGCCGCGCCCGTTGTCCTGCTGGACCGCGGCCGGCAGCCGCTTGGGGAACCGCGGATGGCTGTCGGTGACGCCGATGCGCAGGTGTTCGTCACGGTCGAGCTCGAGGTCCACCGTGAAGGTGGGTGACTGACCGAGGGTGTGCTGTACGGCGTTGGTGGTGAGTTCGGAGACGATCAACCGGATGGTGTCGGCCGTTTCCGTGTCCGATGGCAGTCCCCACTCCGCGAGGGTGGTGACCACATACGCCCGGGCCGCGGAGACCGAGGCGGGATCGCTCGGCAGAGTGACGGATGCTTCCAAGTGATCTGCCATGGCGATGTCGTCCCTTTCCCAACGGGACCGCAGTCCGACACGGAGCGGATGGTTCGAGTACGGTCCCGGACTGGTGCTTCGTTCGCCAGACTGCCATTACCAGGGCCGTCAGGGTGCCGATCCACCAAGATATGCATATATCTGTCGCTCGAAGCGGTGAACTCTGCGACGGCAGACCGTATTTGGGCGGCTCGGTTGGAGTAAGGGGTTACCCATGCAGCACGGTCCCGCGGTGCGCCGCCGGAAACTGGGCGCGGAACTGCGTGCGTTGCGCACCGGAGCCGGGCTCACCAGTGGTGAGGCGGCCCGGTTGGTGGGCTGGCACCAGTCCAAGGTGAGCCGGATCGAGACCGGCGCCAGCGGGGTGAAACCGGCCGATGTGCGGTTACTGCTCGACGCCTACGGTGTCCGGGATTCCCAACTGCGCGAGATGCTGCTGATGTTGGCGGGGTCGGACGACGGTGGTGGGCGGCACCACTGGTGGCACGCGTACCGGGGCGTGCTGCCGCCGACCTACCGGGACTTCATCAGCCTGGAGTCCCAGGCGAGCGCGATGCGCACGCTGGAGACCTCCGTGGTGCCCGGGCTGCTGCAGACACCGGAGTACGCCCGGGCGGTGACCCGGGCCGCGGTGAGCGGGCTCGACGACGCCACCGACGAACGGCTCGACGCGCTGGTCGCGGTCCGTCTGGCCAGGCAGGACGTGCTGCACGCCGATCCGCCGTTGCGGTTGAGCGCGGTGCTCGACGAGGCCGTGCTGCGCAGGGAGATCGGCGGGCCCGAGGTGATGAAGCGGCAGCTGGGGCGACTGTTGGAGGCGGCGCGGCTGCCGCATGTCCGCTTGCAGGTACTGCCGTTCGCGGCCGGGGAGCATATCGGCATCACCGGGCCTTTCGTTATCTTCTCATTTTCGAGCACTTCTGATCTGGATGTGGTTGTTCTCGACCACTTGACGAGTAGCCTCTATCTCGAACGGAAAGAAGACCTCCAGGCCTACACGGAGGCCTTCAACGCCCTTCGGATCCACGCCCTTTCGCCCGAGGAATCGATGGATTACATCGCCGCGCTGGGTGGCGGCGCGTAAGGAGGCACCATGACCGCAATGCCTCGGAACGTAACTTCAAGTACCGATCTGCTCGGTGTCCGATGGCTGCGCAGCAGCTACAGCACCGGCGCCAACAACTGCGTCGAGACGGCACGGGCGCACTCCGGTCCCTGGATCGGGCTGCTCGCCGTGCGTGACTCCAAGGACCCGGCCGGACCCGCGCTGCTCTTCTCCCCCGAGAGCTGGGCGGGCTTCACGGCCGCGTTCCAGTCCTGATCACTTCCTGATCAGTTCCTGATCGATTTTCGTCAGGGGCGGCGCACGGCCGTGTCACGCCGACTCATGGTCGTGTCTCCCCGATCACCTGTACAGCGCGTTCGATCTGTGCCTCGGTGAGGTCCGCGCGGGCGGTCAGCCTCAGCCGGGAGATGCCGTCGGGAACGGAGGGAGGACGGAAGCAGCCGACGGCGAGGCCTGCCACCCGGCAGTCGGCCGCCCACTGAACAGCCTCCTGCCGGGAGGGCGCGCGCACGGAGACGACCGCGGCGTCCGGACGGACCGCCGTCAGGCCCGCGGCCGTCAGGCGGGTGTACAACTCGCCCGCCACCGCGCGCGCCCGTCCCGCCCGCTCCGGCTCTCGGCGCAGCAGCCGGAGGGCGGCCAGGGCCGCCCCCGCCGCGGCGGGGGCGAGGCCCGTGTCGAAGATGAACGTCCGTGCCGTGTTCACCAGATGGTCGATCACCCGGGCCGGGCCGAGCACGGCTCCGCCCTGGCTGCCGAGCGACTTGGACAGGGTGACGGTGGCGACCACGTCGTCGGCGCCCGCGAGGCCCGCCGCGTACGGGGCACCGCGGCCGCCGGTGCCGAGCACGCCCAGCCCGTGGGCGTCGTCGACGATCAGTCCGGCGCCGTACTCCCGGCAGGCGTCGGCGAGCCCGGCGAGCGGGGCCTGGTCGCCGTCGACGGAGAACACCGTGTCGGAGACGACGACGGCGGGCCCGTCATGCGTCTGCAGCGCCTTGCGCACCGCGTCCGGGTCGGCGTGCTCCACCACCTCGGTGGTGGCGCGCGCCAGCCGGCAGCCGTCGATGAGCGAGGCGTGGTTGCCGGCGTCGGCGACGATCAGGGAGCCCCGCGGGGTCAGCGCGGTGACAGCGGCCAGGTTCGCCGCGTACCCGGAGGAGAAGACCAGCGCGGCCTCGAAGCCACAGAAGTCGGCCAGCTCGCGCTCCAGCTCGCCGTGCAGTTCGGTGGTGCCGGTGACCAGCCGGGAGCCGGTCGCGCCGCCGCCCCAGGTGCGGGCGGCCGCGGCGGCGCCCTCGACGACCTCGGGGTGCTGGGCCAGGCCCAGGTAGTCGTTGCCGGCGAGATCGAGGAGCGGCGAATCGGCGGGGCGGGGGCGCAGGGTCCGCACGAGTCCGACGCGGCGGCGCCGCTCGGCCTGCTCGTCGATCCAGCCGAACGCCATGGGTCCTCCGATGCTTTTGTAGGCAGTGAACAGACACTAGTCGGAACACCCGCAGCACAGGATGTGGCAATACCCACACGTCGAAACGCCTCTGTTGTACGAACTCTCCTTGGCCCGAGGTGGCTCCGTAGGACAGGATCTGCTCCCATGGACCTGCTGAACACGCTGGTGGACAAGGGGCTTCGGCGCGAGCTGCCGACCCGCGAGGAGGCGCTGGCCGTCCTCGCCACTTCCGACGACGACCTGCTCGATGTGGTGGCCGCGGCCGGAAAGGTGCGCCGCCACTGGTTCGGCCGACGGGTGAAACTCAACTATCTCGTCAACCTCAAGTCGGGCCTGTGCCCGGAGGACTGCTCCTACTGTTCCCAGCGGCTCGGCTCCACCGCCGGCATCCTGAAGTACACCTGGCTCAAGCCGGACGAGGCCTCCAAGGCGGCGGCCGCCGGATTGGCGGGTGGCGCCAAGCGGGTGTGTCTGGTGGCGTCCGGGCGCGGCCCGACGGACCGTGACGTGGACCGGGTCTCCGAGACCATCAAGACGATCAAGGACCAGAACGAGGGCGTCGAGGTGTGCGCCTGCCTCGGCCTTCTCTCCGACGGCCAGGCGGAGCGGCTGCGCGAGGCGGGCGCGGACGCGTACAACCACAACCTCAACACCTCGGAGTCCACATACGGGGACATCACGACCACGCACACGTACGCCGACCGGGTCGACACCGTGCAGAAGGCGCACTCGGCCGGCCTGTCCGCCTGCTCCGGCCTCATCGCGGGCATGGGCGAGAGCGACGAGGACCTGGTCGACGTCGTCTACTCGCTGCGTGAGCTGGACCCGGACTCGGTGCCGGTCAACTTCCTGATCCCGTTCGAGGGCACCCCGCTCGCCAAGGAGTGGAACCTCACCCCGCAGCGCTGCCTGCGGATCCTGGCGATGGTCCGGTTCGTGTGCCCGGACGTCGAGGTGCGCATCGCGGGCGGCCGCGAGGTGCATCTGCGCACGATGCAGCCCCTCGCCCTGCACCTGGCCAACTCGATCTTCCTCGGCGACTACCTCACCAGTGAGGGCCAGGCCGGCAAGGCCGACCTGGAGATGATCGCGGACGCCGGGTTCGAGGTGGAGGGCGCCGACCAGGTGACGCTGCCGGAGCACCGGGCTGCGGCCGGGGGCGGGTGCGGCTCGCACGAGAGCGCGGGCTGTGGGTCCCACGAGAGCGCGGGGTGCGGGTCGCACGACAGTGCCGGGTGCGGGTCGCACGAGGGTGGCGGTGTGTGCGGTACGGCCGCTGCCGCGCCGGCCGGCGAGCCACGCACCGACCTGGTCGCCGTACGCCGCCGGGGCGCCGGAACGGACCTTGCGCCCAATGCCTGACCTGCACCACATGCCTGACCTGAGCGTGCCCGAGCTGCTGGAGCTCGACCGGCGGCACGTCTGGCATCCGTACGGCCCCATGCCCGGCCGTATCGAGCCGCTCGTCGTGGAGTCGGCGAACGGGGTGCGGCTGAGACTGGCTGACGGCTCCGGCGAGCTGGTCGACGGCATGTCGTCCTGGTGGTCGGCCATCCACGGCTACAACAACCCGGTGCTCAACGAGGCCGCGCGCGAGCAGCTGTCGCGGATGAGCCATGTGATGTTCGGCGGGCTCACGCACGAGCCCGCCGTCCGCCTGGCGAAGCTCCTTGTCGACATGTCGCCCGACGGCCTGGAGCATGTCTTCCTCGCCGACTCCGGGTCGGTGTCGGTCGAGGTGGCGGTCAAGATGTGCCTGCAGTACTGGCGTTCGCTGGGCCGTCCCGGCAAGCAGCGGCTGCTGACCTGGCGCGGCGGCTACCACGGCGACACCTGGCAGCCGATGTCGGTGTGCGACCCCGAGGGCGGGATGCACGAGCTGTGGACCGGGGTGCTCCAGCGCCAGGTGTTCGCGGACCCGCCGCCGGCGGGGTACGAGGAGTCGTACGCCGAGCATCTGCGGTCGCTGATCGAGCGGCACGCGCACGAACTGGCGGCCGTGATCGTCGAGCCGGTCGTGCAGGGCGCGGGCGGGATGCGGTTCCACTCCCCGGCGTATCTGCGGGTGCTGCGCGAGGCGTGCGACGCGCACGACGTCCTGCTGGTCTTCGACGAGATCGCGACCGGGTTCGGGCGCACCGGCACGCTGTTCGCGGCCGGGCACGCGGCGGTGTCGCCGGACGTGATGTGCGTCGGCAAGGCGCTGACCGGCGGCTACATGACGATGGCCGCGACGCTGTGCACGCCCCGCGTGGCCGACGGCATCTCGCGGGGCGAGGTGCCGGTGCTGGCTCACGGGCCGACCTTCATGGGCAATCCGCTGGCGGCCGCGGTCGCCTGCGCCTCGATCGAGCTGCTGCTCGGCCAGGACTGGCTGGCCGAGGTCAAGCGGATCGAGGCGGGGCTGCGGGAAGGGCTGGCTGCCGCGTCGGACATTCCGGGCGTGAAGGATGTCCGAGTCCTCGGCGCCATCGGGGTCGTCCAGCTGGACCACGCCGTGGACATGAAGGCGGCGACCGCTGCGGCCGTACGCGAGGGCGTGTGGCTGCGGCCGTTCCGCGACCTGATCTACACGATGCCGCCGTACGTCACCGGCGACGCGGACGTGGCGCGGATCGCCCGCGCGGTGTGCGCGGCGGCACGGGAGGGCTGACATGCCGGTACTGGTGATCACGGGCACGGGCACGGAGGTCGGCAAGACGGTCACGACCGCCGCGGTCGCCGCAGCGGCGGTCGCGACGGGCCGGTCGGTGGCGGTGCTGAAGGCGGCGCAGACGGGCGTAGGGCCGGACGAGCGCGGGGACGCCGACGAGGTCGCGCGGCTCGCGGGCACCGTGACGACCGCCGAACTCGCCCGCTACCCCGACCCGTTGGCCCCGGCGACCGCCGCACGACGGGCCGGCCGTACGCCGGTCCACCCGCACGAGATCGCCGACGCCGCCGCCAAGTTGGCCGCCGAGCACGACCTGGTGCTGGTGGAGGGGGCGGGCGGGCTGCTCGTCCGCTTCGACGAGGCGGGCGGCACGCTGGCGGACGCGGCCGAGCTGATGGCGGTGCCGGTTCTGGTGGTGGCGTCGGCGGGTCTGGGCACGCTGAACACGACGGAGCTGACGGCACGCGAACTGCGGGGTCGGCGGGTGGACTTGCTGGGTGTGGTGATCGGCAGCTGGCCCGAGTCACCGGATCTTGCGTCGCGTTGCAATGTCGCGGATCTGCCGGAGGTGGCGGGGGCGCCGCTGCTGGGGGCGGTCCCGGCGGGGGCCGGGGTGCTGGCGCCTGCCGACTTCCGTGCCGGAGCGCCGGGGTGGCTGGCGCCGCGGCTGTTCGGGACGTGGGATGCGGAGGGGTTCCGGGGGCGGGTGGCGCCCTGAGAAGTGTCCGCGGGTGACGCCCCCCAGGGTGTCAGACCCTCGTGCCATCCTCTGATCATGGTCAATGCAGATGCGGTCGCCGAGTGGGACGTCCTGATCGGCGAGTGGGACGAGATCCGGCACGGCTACCACCTGGGCGATGCGCCGACGAAAGTACTGGAGTGCGCGAGGAACCTGCAGGCGAGCGTGGCGGTCGGCGGTCCGGACACGGCGCTGTGGACCCTCGGGCTGGTGCTCATAGGCCCGTACGTGATCTACGCCTACCCGGACGCAGAAGCCGAGGCCCATGTGCTGAAGGCGATGGGCGCCGTCGAGCAGGCTCTCGGGCAGACGCCCTGTGACCATGACGAGCATCCCTGTGACGATCTCCAGGACGATGACGAGCTGGACAACTTTCGGTATGTCCTGGAGATGCTGGCCCGCCCGGAGCGGGATGCCGCCGGTGCAGCGACCCTGACCGATGACGAGCTCTGGCCCGACGAGGAGTCGGACAACTGGTTCGAAGGCCGGATGACGCGGGAGATCTGGGCCTGCCCGCAGAACCTCGCCGGGTTCGCCCGTGCCTTCTCCGGCGCCTAGACGGCGTCACTCTCGTCGCTCTCCGCGACGAGCCGCACCAGTTCGACGCGGGAGCGGATGCCCAGGCGGGTGAAGACGCCCCGCAGGTGGTGGTCGATGGTGCGCGGGCTGAGGGCGAGGCGGGCGGCGATCTCGCGGTTGGTGGCGCCCTCGGCGGCCATGCGGGCGACCAGGAGTTGCTGGGCCGTGAGGCGAGAGACGGGAGTGTCGGCGCCGCTGCGCGCCGGGGCGGCCGGAGTGCCCAGTGCCCGCAGCTCGGTGCGGGCCTGGGCCGCGCAGTGCGGGGCGCCGAAGGAGTCGAACGCCTCCAGGGCGCTGTGCAGGCGGTCGCGTGCCTCGGTGCGGCGGCGCAGTCGACGCAGGGCGCTGCCGAACAGCAGCTCCGTGCGGGCGCGTTCGAAGTCGCGGGTGCCGTGGGAGTGCAGGTCGAGTGCCGTGCGGTAGTGGTCGATCGCTTCCGCGCCGGGCGCGAGCAGGGCGCGGCAGCGGGCACTGAGGGCCAGGTCGTCGGGGCTGCGCACGGTGCTCGCCCAGTGGTGGTAGTCGGCGTGCGCGACGCGGGCGACCCGGGTGTCGCCGGTGCGGACGGCAGCCTCGACGTAGTGCGGGGTGGCCAGGTGGCGGATGGCCCGGTGGCCGTGTCCGGGGCCGAATGCGGCGAGCGCACGCAGTCGGGTGGCCGCGGCGGCGTACCGGCCGCTGCTCAGGTCGAGGAAGGCGAGCGCCCACTGGGCGAGGGCGGCGGGCAGACCCAGCCCGTGGGCCAGGGCGTACGAGCGTGCGGTCGCGGCGCGTTCACGGCAGACGTCGGTGTCTGCGGTGAGCGCCGCGAACATGGCGAGGGCGGCCTGGAGATGGCAGGCGCCGTTGTCCTGACCGGTGGCGTGGGCCTGCCACAGCGCGTCGGTCGCGGCGGCCTCACCGGCTCTCGGACGTCCCGTCCAGAAGTCGGCGTACGCGCGGAACTCCATCGCCTGTGCCACGGTCACCGGCGTGCCCCGCGCCCGGGCGGAGGCGGCCGCGCGGACGGTCGCCGTGGCCGCGCGGGTGTGGTCGCCGAGGAGCAGGGCGGCGATCCCGGCGTGGATGAGGACGGTGGGGTCACCACCCGGCCCACACCGCCCGGCCGCCGCCTTCAGCAGGTCACGGGCGTCCGCGTACCGTCCGTCGAAGGCGGCCACGAGACCGGTCAGGGTGCCGGGCGACACGGCACCGAGCCGATCGGCGACCCTGGCGGCCTCGCGCAGGCGGCGTAGGTCTCCGGTGTAGATGGCGGCTTCGGTGGCGCGGGCGAGGAGGTGGACGGTGGGGGTGGCGGTGCCGAGGGCGGCTGACGCAGCGGTGGCGGCCGACGGTACAAGGACCTGGCCGACGAGGGTCGTTGCGGGCTCGGGCTCGGTGGGGGCCGGGGGCTGGGCGGCCACCGCCGTGAGCAGCGCGTCGAACGCCTCCGAGGCGTTCCCCGCACGCAGGGCGAGCACCCCGATCAGCGCGTCGTCGGCGACGGCGGCCGGCAGCCTGCGAGCCCGGTCCCCGTCTCCCGAGCGCCAGGCGTACGTGGCGGCCCAGGCCACCAGGCGGGCCCGCTCGGACGGGTCGGGGCACAGTGCGGCGGCCCGCTCGGCCAGCGCCCGTGCCAAGTCGAGCCGGCCCGCGTCCCCCGCCGAGCCCGCCGCGGCGCCGAGTTCCGCCGCCAGCCGTCCGCTGGGGCCGAGCGCCCCCGCACCCCGGTGCCATGAGCGCCACGGTGTCTCGCCCTTGTCGCGCAGCACGCCGGCCAGAAGGCGGTGGACGTCGCGGCGGTCGGCCGGGGATGCGGTCTCGTAGGCCGCGATCCGTGTCCACGCGTCGCGGAACACCACCCCGCCCGCTCCCGCGTGTGCGATACCTGCCGCCTCGGCGGCGTCCAGGGACCGGGTGTCGAGGCGGGCGGCCATGACGGCGCGCAGGAAGGCGTCGGTGGGAACCGGGTACTGGTCGGCGGCGGCGAGGAGCAGGAGCAGGCGTGTGTCGTCCGGCAACTGCCGTATTTCCGCTCGGCGTTCGCGCAGCAGGGATGGGGCCAGTTCGGCCGGTTCCGTGGGGAGCGGGTCGATGCCGGCCGCCTGGCGTTCGGTCAGGCGCGGGACGAGTTCGGCGGCGGCACGCGGATCGCCGTACACGGCACGCAGCACCCGTACGCGGACGCCGTCGGGAAGGTCGGCGGCCGCCTGTCGCCACAGGTCCGTGATTTGTTGTGGCGAAGTGCGGTCAAGAGGCGGGGGGTTCACCGGAGTCACCACACAAGTGACGTTACTGGCGAGTTAATTGAACCGTAAAGACCGGCGATTTCGCCGATGCGGCGCGCGTAGACCGGCTCGACACTCCTGACAACCCCACACGTTTCAGGAGGCATCATGCAGCGCCACAAGCGTCGCATCGCCACGGCCCTCGCGGCCCTGGCCTCATCGCTCCTTCTGTCACTGTCCCTCTCCCCCACACCCGCGCACGCCGCGACCCACGATCCCGTCGTCTTCGTGCACGGCCTGAGCAGCTCGGCGAGCAGCTGGGACGACTGGATCGGTTACTTCAAGGCCGACGGCTACACCTCCGCCGAGCTGGACGCCTGGTCCTACGACTGGGCCCAGTCCAACGCCACCACCGCCCGGCAACTCCAGACCGAGATCAGAAACGTGCTCTCCCGCACCGGCGCGTCCAAGGTCGACCTGGTCGTCCACTCCATGGGGGCGCTCAGCTCCCGCTACTACCTCAAGAACCTCGGCGGAACGGCGTACGTCGACGACTTCGTCTCCACCGCCGGCACGAACCACGGCACGAGCACGGCCTCGTGGTGCGCGTGGCTGTACACCTCCTGCGCGGAGATGAACACCGGCAGTTCGTTCCTGACCACCCTGAACTCCGGCGACGAGACCCCGGGCAGCGTGTCGTACGCCAGCTACTGGTCGAACTGCGACGACGCGCTGACGCCCGACACCACCGCGATCCTCAGCGGCGCGACGAACGTCGAGGTCGGCTGCGTCTCGCACACCGACATGAACAACGATCACGGCGTGTACGAGCAGGTGCGGGACTTCATCGGCTGAGCGATCGGCCGAGCAAGAGCAAGGGCGCCAGCGGGGGTGCGGCGGGCCCGTGCGGGGGAGAATCGGGGTAGGCCCGTCCTGCCCGGGAGGTCCCCATGGCCCTAAGGTCCGCCGGCTCCGGCAAGGTGTCGCGGGATGCCGTGCATCACCCGCTGTTCGCCCGTTTCTACGCCCGGATCAGCGTCAACGCCGAGACACGGATGGGTATGGGCGGTCTCCGCGACCGGCTGCTGGCCGGGCTGTCCGGCCGGGTGATCGAGATCGGCGCCGGCAACGGTCTGAACTTCGCCCACTATCCGAGTGCGGTCTCGGAGGTCGTCGCCATCGAACCGGAGCGCCTGCTGCGGAAGTTGGCGGTGGAGTCCGCGCTGCGGGCCGGGGTGCCGGTGGATGTGGTGCCGGGCGCGGCGGAGGCGCTGCCGGTCAAGAGCGAGGCCTTCGACGCGGTCGTGCTCTCGCTCGTGCTGTGCAGTGTGCGGGACGTGCCGCGGGCGCTCGGTGAGGTACGGCGGGTGCTGCGGCCCGGCGGGGTCGTGCGGTTCTTCGAGCACGGCCTGGGCGGCGGACCCGCGATGCACTTCACGCAGCGCGCGCTGGACCGGACGGTGTGGCCGCTGGTGAGCGGCGGCTGCCATCTCTCCCGCGAGCCGGTCGCCGCGCTGCGGGCGGCCGGGTTCGAGATCGGCCCCTACCGGCAGGTGATGATGCCGGAGCAGGGGCCGGTGCTCCCCTCGTCGTACTGCGTGCTGGGGACGGCGTGGCGGCCGCAGCTCAGCGAGTAGTCACAGGCTCCACTGCTGCAGTTCCCGCGCGATGTCGTGCACCGAGGCCTCACCGCTCTTCACCATGCGGGCCAGGTCGCGCACCTGCTCGGGCGAGGTGACTACCTTGAGGCCGCTGGCCACGAGGTAGGCGTAGGCGACGGCGGAGGCGAACAGGGCGTTCGAGCGCTCCAACGCGGGGACGTGGACGAGCAGTTGGAGCAGGGCGGCGGCCCGGGTGTGCGGGCTGTCGTAGACGGGGACGTCGAAGATCTCGGCCTGATGGCGCGCCACGGCGGCGACGAGGGCTCCCCAGTCGGTGACCTGGGGGTCCCCCGGCGTCCTCTTCTCGGCGAGCATCAGCAGCCAGGCAAGGTCGATGTTCAGATTGCTCAAGGGATCAGTGGCGACCTTCGCGTGTGCCTTCGCGGTCGGCGCCGAACTCCTCGGCGAACACCGACTCGTACTGCTTCATGAAATCGGCGGCGGCCTCCACGAACGTATGCCCGGCCTCGCCGGTGTCCTGCCTGACCAGCTCCTCGATGTAGCGGTTGACGCTCATGCCCCGGGCCAGGGCGCGTTCGCGGGCCGCGCGGGCGGTGCCCTCGTCCACTCTCACGTTCAACTGGGTCTTCGCCATACCTCGAAGCTAGCGCTGTGGTGCTAGCACCGGCAAGGGGCATCGCAGGGACGGAGGGGGGCGACAGGGACGGAGGGTGCCCCTTACATCGATATCGGGGGCCCGACCTGGGGCGGAGACCGACCGGGACCTTCGGAGGATTCCGAGTGTGCGGTGGATCACATTACGCTCGGCGAGGAGGAAGTCCGTGATGTCCGTTCCGCGAGGAGGCGGTCTTGTCCACAGCAGCTGCGCAGTACGCCCCGGGCCCCGCGTCGGCCGACGGGATCGCCGCCCGCGCCCGCGGCCTGACCAAGGCGTACGGCTCGGGCGAGACGACCGTGCTCGCCCTCGACTCGGTGGACGTGGACATCGCGCGTGGCCGCTTCACGGCGGTCATGGGGCCGTCGGGCTCCGGGAAGTCCACGCTGATGCACTGCCTGGCGGGCCTCGACAACGTCTCGGCAGGGCAGGTGTGGCTGGGTGACACCGAGATCACCGGGCTGAAGGAGCGGGAGCTGACCCGGCTGCGGCGGGACCGGATCGGGTTCATGTTCCAGTCCTTCAACCTCATCCCGACCCTGAACGCGGCCGAGAACATCACCCTGCCCATGGATATCGCGGGCAAGAAGCCCGACGAGAAGTGGCTGGACCAGGTCATCGACACGCTGGGCCTGCGGGACCGCCTCAAGCACCGGCCCTCCCAGCTCTCCGGCGGTCAGCAGCAGCGCGTCGCCTGCGCCCGCGCGCTGGCCTCCCGGCCGGAGCTGATCTTCGCGGACGAGCCGACCGGCAACCTCGACTCGCGGGCCGGCCTCGAGGTGCTCGGCTTCCTGCGGGAGGCCGTCGACCAGCTGGGGCAGACCGTCGTCATGGTCACCCACGACCCGGGCGCCGCCGCCCACTCCGACCTGGTGCTCTTCCTGGGCGACGGGCGGATCGTCGACAGGATGGAGCGGCCCACGGCGGAGGCCGTACTGGAACGGATGAAGCGGTTCGACGTGATCCGCAGCCAGTACGACGACGGCGGGCCCGCGCCGGGGGCGATACCGGCCGACGGCCCCTCGGCGGCGTCGCCCGAGTCGCCCGCGTCCGAGGAGAGCTGACCTCGTGCTCAAGGCGACGCTCCGCAGCTTCCTCGCCCACAAGGGGCGGCTGCTGCTCTCCGCCCTGGCGGTGATCCTTTCCGTGGCGTTCGTCGCGGGCAGCCTGATCTTCTCGGACACCGTCAGCCGCACCTTCGACCGGCTGTTCGCCTCGACCGCCGCCGATGTCACCGTCACCCCGAGGGAGACCCTCGACGAGACGGTCCCCTCGGGACAGACCCTGACCCTGCCGGCCTCCCTCGCCGACCGCGTGGCCCGGGTGAACGGCGTCGCGGCGGCCCGGGCGGAAGTGGACGTGGACGGCATCACCGTCGTGGACAAGGACCGCGAGTCGGTGGGCCCGACCACCGGCGCCCCCACGATCGGCACCGCCTGGAACCCGACCGAGCGCAGCCCCGTGGAGCTCACCTCCGGGCACGCCCCGAAGGGGGACGCGCAGGTGCTGATCGACGCGGACACCGCCGACAGCAAGGACGTCCGGATCGGCGACCGGCTCACGGTCATCGGGCAGGAGGGCTCCTTCCCGGTCGAGGTCGCCGGCATCGTCACCTTCACCACCACCAACCCCGGTGCCGCGCTGGTCTTCTTCGACCCCGCGGCCGCACAGACGAAGCTCCTCGGCGACCCCGAGGCGGCCACCAGCATCTCGGTCGACGCGGCCGACGGCGTCAGCGACGCCGAGCTCAAGCGGCGCGTGGCCGACGCGCTCGGCGGCGACGCCGGCACCTACGAGCTGCGCACCGCCGATGAGCAGGCCGAGTCGGACGTCGAGCAGCTGGGCGGGTTCCTCGACATCATCAAGTACGTCATGCTCGGCTTCGCCGGGGTCGCCGTACTCGTCGGCGTGTTCCTGATCGTCAACACCTTCGCGATGCTGATCGCCCAGCGCACCCGCGAGCTGGGCCTGCTGCGGGCGCTCGGCGCGGACCGGCGCCAGGTGCGGCGCTCGGTGCTCACCGAGGCGCTGCTGCTCGGGCTGGTGGGCTCGACGCTGGGCCTCGCGGCCGGGATCGGGCTGGCCGTCGGGCTCATCGAGCTGATGGGTCTGATGGGCATGAACATCAGGACGACCGAGATGGTCATCGGCTGGGGGACACCGGTGACCGCATACGTCGTCGGCCTCGGCGTCACCTTCGTGGCGGCCTATCTCCCGGCCCGCAGGGCGGCGGGCGTCTCGCCGATGGCGGCCCTCGCGGACGCCGAGATCGCCGACATCGGGCGGCCGCTGCGGCTGCGCGCGGTGGTGGGCTCGCTGGTCGGGGCGGCCGGTGCGGTGGCGCTCGTGGGCTGTGCCGTGTCGTCGAAGACATCGTCGGCGGCGTCCCTGCTCGGTCTGGGCGTCGTCCTGACCCTGATCGCGACCGTGATCGCGGGACCGTTGCTCGTACGCCCCGTGATCCGGATCCTGGGCGGGGCCTTCCCCGCGCTGTTCGGCTCGATCGGCCGGATGAGCCAGCGCAACGCCCTGCGCAATCCGCGCCGCACCGGAGCCACGGCCGCGGCCCTGATGGTGGGACTCGCGCTGGTCGGCGGGATGTCGGTGGCGAGCGCCTCGATGACCAGGTCGTTCGACCAGCAGATCGACAAGACGCTGGGCGCCGACTTCGTGGTGCAGAACGGCAACTTCGTGCCGTTCCCGCGGGAGGTCACCGAGAAGATCCGCGACACCGAGGGCGTGGGGCTGGTCGTGCGACAGCAGCTCGCGACGATCCGCGTCGGCCTTCCGGACGGCGACCGCGTGAAGACGACCGCGGCGGGCTACGAACCTCAGCTCGACAAGGTCGCCAACATCACGTACGCGCAGGGCGACACCGCGGCCGCGCTGGCGGCCGGGCACCTCGCCATGGACAAGGACTTCGCCGAGGACCACGGCGTGCGCGTCGGCGACACGCTCCCCGTCGAGTTCCAGGGCGAGCGCCGGGCCGAGCTGACCGTCGGCGCCCTCACCGACCAGGAGTCCGCCGAGGGGTTCGGCACCCAGGGCGGGATCTACTTCTCGCTGGCCACGCTGGAGAGGTACGCACCGGGCGGGCAGGACGCGGCCGTGTACGTCAACGCCGCCTCCGGCACGGGCGACGACGACCTGCGCGGCAACCTGGAGAAGACCCTCGACCCGTATCCGCAGGTCCAGGTCCGGGACATCGCCGACTACAAGGAGCTCGTGCACGACCAGATCGCCGTCCTGCTCTACCTCGTGTACGCCCTGCTCGGGCTCGCGATCATCATCGCGGTGCTCGGCGTGGTCAACACCCTCGCCCTGTCGGTGGTCGAGCGCACCCGGGAGATCGGGCTGCTCAGGGCCATCGGGCTCGCCCGGCGGCAACTGCGCCGGATGATCCGGCTGGAGTCGGTGGTGATCGCCGTGTTCGGCGCGGTCCTGGGGCTCGTGCTGGGGCTGGTCTGGGGTGTGTGCACCCAGCAGGTGCTGGCGTTGCAGGGCATGACGGCGCTGGCGATTCCCTGGGGAACCATCGTCGCGGTGATGATCGGGTCTGCGGTGGTGGGCGTGGTGGCGGCGCTGCTGCCCGCGTTGCGGGCATCGCGCATGAATGTGCTGGCGGCCATCGCGCACGAGTGATGGAATCGCGGCAGGCACTCAAGTCCCTTGAAGGTGAGGAGAGTTCGTGTCGCAGTCGGAGAGCCCGCGCCCGTTCCGCTTCGGTGTCAACCAGATGACCCCCGCGCCGGCCGACGAGTGGCGGGCCAAGTGCCGCCGGGCCGAGCAGCTCGGCTACGACGTGATCCTGGTCCCCGATCATCTGGGGATGCCCGCGCCGTTCCCGGCCCTGGTCGCGGCGGCGGAGGCGACCGAGCGACCGCGACTGGGCACGTTCGTGCTCAACGCGGGCTTCTGGAACCCCGCCCTGCTCGCCCGGGACGTGGCGACGACCGACGCGCTCACGGGCGGGCGACTCGAACTCGGGCTCGGCACCGGCTACGTGAAGGCGGAGCACGACACTGCGGGTCTGCCTTGGGTGTCCCCTCGCGAGCGCGTGGACCATCTGCGGCGCACGATCGAGGAGTCGTACCGTTTGCTCGGCTCCGAGGACCACCAGCCGCAGCCGGTGCAGAAACCCCGTGTCCCGTTGCTCGTCGGCGGCAACGGCGACCGCGTGCTGCGCCTGACCGCCGAGCACGCCGACATCGCGGCCTTCACCGGCGCACGGTCGGTGCGGGGCAGCTCGACCGGGAAGCTGGAGGTCATGCTCGCCGGGGAGCTCGAGGAGCGTGTCGGGCTGTACCGGGAACTGGCGGCGGGCCGCAAGGAGCCGGCGGAGCTGAACCTTCTCATCCAGTTCGTGCTGGAGACCGACGACCGCGAGGCCGCCGTGCAGCCCTTGATGGAGCGCGTCCCGTACCTCACCGCGGACCAGGTCCTGGAACTGCCCATCGGGCTCGTCGGCACCGTGGAGGAGATGACGGCCCAGGTGCTGGCGCAGCGCGAGCGGTACGGGTTCACCTATCTGACCGTGCTCGAACCGAGCATGGAGGCGTTCGCTCCGGTGATGGCGCGGCTGCGCGCCAAGTAGCTGTCCGGATAATGGAATTCCGCCTCCGGTTTCACCCGCCGTGATGTGATCACGGCATGACTGATCTGCGGATACGGGCCGCGACGCCCGAGGACCTCGACACCGTGCTGGCCTTCTGGAAGGCGGCCGCCGAGGGCACGAGCATCAGCGACGACCGGGACGGCGTGGAGCGGCTGGTCGACCGCGACCCCGAGGCGCTGATCCTGGCGGAGCTGGACGGCGAGCTGGTCGGCACGGTGATCGCGGGCTTCGACGGCTGGCGCTGCCATCTGTACCGGCTGGCGGTGCACCCGGAGCGTCGTCGCCGGGGCATCGGCTCGGCCCTGCTGGCCGCCGCGGAGGACAGGTTCGTACGACTCGGCGGGCGCCGGGGTGACGCGATGGTGCTGCAGCGCAACGAGACCGCGCATCATGCCTGGCGCTCGGCCGGGTACTCGCCCGAGGAACACTGGCGTCGATGGGTGAAACACCTCACCGACTAAGACACTTTGCCCATCCTTTACTATTGGGAGACCACTTCGGTCCTCCAATGAAAGGTGTGAGCGTCCGCCCATGGGCGAGCCTCCCAGTACCCGACATCGCGCGATCCTCCTCACCCTGTCCGACCATGGGACGGAGGTGACCCGATGACCGAAGTGCTCCTCCTTCTGGTGGCGATCCTGCTGTCGCTCGCCTGTGGTGCCTTCGTCGCGGCCGAGTTCTCGCTGACCACGGTCGGGCGCGGCGAGCTGGAACGCGCCGCGGAGCGCGGCGAGCGGGGCGCTTCCGGTGCCCTGAAGGCCGTACGGAATCTGACCTTCCAGCTCTCCGGTGCGCAGCTCGGCATCACGGTCACCAACCTGGTCGTCGGCATGCTCGCCGAGCCGTCGATCGCCGCGCTGCTCGCGGGCCCGCTGGAGTCGCTCGGCGTCTCCCGCTCGACGGCGAGCTCGATCGCGCTGGTGATCGGTACGGCGCTGTCGACCGTCGTGCTGATGGTCGTCGGTGAGCTGGTGCCCAAGAACTGGGCGATCTCCTCGCCGCTGGCCGTGGCCAAGACGGTCGGGAACGGGCAGCGCTGGTTCAGCGCGATCTTCCGCCCCTTCATCACCCACCTCAACAACACGGCGAACCGCGTGGTGCGCCGCTTCGGCATAGAACCCACCGAGGAGCTGGCGGCCGCACGCGGACCCCAGGAACTGGCCGCCCTCGCCCGGCACTCCGCCCGGGAGGGCGCCCTGGAGGCGGACACCGCCGAGCTCTTCGTGCGAACCCTGAACCTGGCCGACCTGACCGCGGAGAACGTCATGACGCCGCGCGTCCAGGTCGTCGCCCTCGACGCCCAGGCGACCTGCGAGGACGTCGCGAATGCGACGCGGGCGACCGGACTGTCCCGGTTCCCCGTCTACCGCGGCACCCTCGACTCGGTCGTCGGCACCGCGCACGTCAAGGACGTCCTGGCGGTGCCCGCCGAGCGCCGGCCCCGGGTCTCCGTCGCCGAGCTGATGCGCGAGCCGCTCCTCGTCCCCGAGACGCTCACCGTCGACCGGCTCCTCGACCGGCTGTCCGGCAAGCGCACGATGGCCGTGGTCATCGACGAGTACGGCGGAACGGCGGGCGTGGCCACGCTGGAGGACATCGTCGAGGAGGTCGTCGGCGAGGTGCGGGACGAGCACGACCCGCACGAGACGCCCGACCTCGCGCATGCGGGGAGCGACGACGAGGGCCGGGCGCTGTTCTCGGCCGACGGTTCGGCGCGGGTGGACCAGCTTGCGCGCATCGGCCTGAGAGCGCCCGAAGGACCGTACGAGACGCTGGCCGGTCTCGTCGCGAGCGAACTGGGCCGCATCCCCGCCGTCGGTGACCGCGTCGAAGTCGCCGGCTGGCGGCTGGACGTGGTGGACGCCGCGGGGCGCAGGGCGGCGCGGGTGCTGATGCACGCGCCGTTCGAGGACTCGACGGCCGGCGAGGAGGAGGACGGGCGATGACCGCCGTACAGCTGTTCATCGGTTTCCTGACGCTGGTCGTCAACGCCTTCTTCGTGGGCGCCGAGTTCGCGCTGATCTCCGTACGCCGCTCACAGATCGAGCCGTACGCCGACCAGGGCGACCGGCGCGCCAAGAGCGTGCTGTGGGGTCTGCAGCACGTGTCCGCGCTGATGGCGGCCGCTCAGCTCGGCATCACGCTGTGCACGCTGGTGCTCGGTGTGGTCGCGGAGCCCGCCATCGAGCACCTGCTGGAGCCGGTGTTCCACGCGGTGGGCGTGCCGGAGAGCGCCGGGCACGCGATCTCCTTCGTCATCGCCCTGACGCTGGCGACGTATCTGCACATGCTGCTCGGCGAGATGGTGCCGAAGAACATCGCGCTGGCCGAGCCGGTGCGCAGCGCGCTGCTGCTCGGTCCGCCGCTGGTCGCGATGTCCCGCGCGGTGCGGCCGGTGATCTTCACGATCAACGCCTTCGCGAACGGGTTGCTGAAGCTGCTGCGCGTCCAGACGAAGAACGAGGTCACCGCGACCTTCTCGGACGCCGAGCTGGCCCAGATCGTCCGGGACGCCGGCGAGGCCGGCCTCATCGACGAGCGCGCCCGGGAGCGGCTGCACGACGCCCTCGAACTGGGCCGCCGCCCGGTGCGCGACGTCGTCCTCCCCCTGGAACACGTCGTCTACGCGCGCGTGGGCGTCACGCCGGAGGAGCTGGAACGTCTGTCGGCCGAGTCGGGTTTCTCCCGCTTCCCGGTCGTCGACGCGGGCCGCCGCATCGTCGGCTACCTGCACGTGAAGGACGCCCTGGACGCCTCCCCCCGGGACGTGCCGTTCCAGGTCCGCGACATGCGCCCCATCGCACGCGTCCGCGAGAGCACACCACTGGACGACGTCCTCACGGCAATGCGGGGCAGCCGCACCCACCTGGCCGCCGCACTGGGCGGCGACGGCCGACTGGCCGGGCTGGTGACCATGGAGGACGTACTGCGGGAGCTGTTCGGGCAGCGGGCTTGACCGGCGGACGGCCGTGGTGGCCGGGCGTACACGGGCGGCGGGTCCGACGGGCGGCGCCGGGGCGAACGGGCGTCCGGGCATGACCGCCGAATGGGGGCGGCGGCTGGGGCACACCAGGGCCAGGGCCCGAGGGTGGCGGCCGAGGCTCACAGACAGTAGGCCTCACCGCCGGACACGAGAGGTAGCCGCGGCACACCAACCGCTGAGCGTGAGCACCGGACACGGGAAGTGGCCGGGACCCGCGTGCAGTCGGCGGTCGCGAACATCGGATCCGGCGGGGGCCGGGGCGCATGGGCATCCGGGCATGGCCGCCGGATGCGGGCCGCGGCCGGGGCTCACAGGCAGCGGCCTGAGCAGCGGATCCGGACAGTGGCCGGGGCTCACCGGCAGGGGGCCTGACCGCCGGGGATGAGTGGTACCCGGGCCGACCGACCGATGGGTATGTAGCCGGGATACCATCTCTGTCGCCATGCAGACGAACCCCACTCACACCAGCCTGGTCGCGGTCGGCGACTCCTTCACCGAGGGCATGTCGGACCTGCTCCCGGACGGCTCCTACCGGGGCTGGGCCGACCTTCTCGCCGGCCGGATGGCCGCCCGCACGCCCGGCTTCCGGTATGCCAACCTCGCCGTGCGCGGGAAGCTGATCGGGCAGATCGTCGAGGAACAGGTCGACGTGGCGGCCGGGATGGGCGCCGACGTGATCACGCTCGTCGGCGGGCTCAACGACACGCTCCGGCCGAAGTGCGACATGGGACGGGTGCGCGGGCTCCTGGAGGAGGCCGTCGGGAAGCTCGCCCCCGCGTGCAAGCAGCTGGTGCTGATGCGCAGCCCGGGGCGACAGGGGCCGGTCCTGGAGCGGTTCCGGCCGCGGATGGAGGAGCTGTTCGCCTGCGTCGACGAGCTGGCCGAGCGGCACGGCGCGGTCGTCGTCGACCTGTACGGTGCTCCGTCGCTCGCCGACCCACGTCTGTGGGACGTGGACCGGCTGCATCTGACGGCCGAGGGGCATCGCCGGGTCGCGGAGGCCGTATGGCAGGCGCTCGGCTACGACCCCGAGGACACCGAGTGGCGCACGCCGATGCCGGCGACGCTGCCGCCGGGGTGGGTCACGCGGCGGGTCGCGGACGTGCGGTTCGCCCGGCAGCATCTGCTGCCGTGGATCGGGCGGCGGCTGACGGGGCGGTCGTCGGGAGACGGGCTGCCGCCGAAGCGGCCGGAGCTGCTGCCGTACGAGGGCCCTGCGGCGTAGGACCGACTGAGCGTGACGGCGCCCGGTGCCTGATCGGGCACCGGGCGCCGTCACGCTGTCACAGCTGTGCGCTACTGCCGGGCCGCGGCCCGGCTTCGCCGGTACAGGAAGGTTCCGGCGACCAGCAGCGCCGCACTGCCGGCGATGCCTCCGATGACGGTCGCGGGGTCGGCGCCGGTCTCGGGCATGTGGGGGTGATGCGGCTTCGCGGGCGGGGGCGTGTGCTTGTGCGGAGGCCGGTGCTCGTGGGGAGGCCGGTGCTTGTGCGGAGGCCGCGGCTTGTGCGGCTTCTGCGGGCGCTCGTGACCGTAGCCGTTGCTGTAGTCGTCGCCGTAGCCGTAGCCGTCCGACTCCTCGGAGCCATAGCCGTAGCCATCCGACTCTTCTTTGCCGTAGCCGTAGTCGTCATGCTCCTCGGAGCCGTAGCCGTAGCCCTCCGACTCCTCCGAGCCGTAGCCGTTGTCCTTCGGCTTCTCCGTGCCGTAACCGTCGTGGCTCGGCCTCTCGGAACCGTAGCCGTTGTCCTTGGGCTTGTGGCTGCCGTAGCCGTCGTCCTTCGGCTTCTCGCTGCCGTAACCGTGGTGGCTCGGCTTCTCGGAGCCGTAGCCGGAGCTGCCGAATGTAGAGGTGACATTTTCGGACGTGGGCCCGGGATTCATTCCGTTGAGCCGGTCATCCAGCTCTTGGAATCTTTCGCGCATCTCGCCGAGTTTTTCATCCATCCTGCCGAATGTGTCATCCAGCTGCTCGTCCAGCCCGTCCGGCTCCCAAAGGTCCGTACGGCCCGACATTACGGCGGCGGAGTTCACCACGGCCCCCTGCATGCGTGGGGCAGCGGACGCCCAAGTGCCGCATAGAGACAGGGCGCTTGTCGCGGCAGCGGCCACAATCAATCCCTTGGTCAGGGCCTGTCGCATTCTCGTCGTCTTTCTCTCAGGCGGAATGGGGAAGCCGGCGTCGTTTCCTTGACGCGGTCTTGTCGATTGCCGGGATTCGCAGGTCATCGCAGGAGTCGTGATGTCGCACGTTCACACTCACCACGACCTGGTGACTATGAACGAGAAATGGAGGCCACAGGGACCCAGGACGCGTCTATGGCCAGGGAATTCACTCGATCGCCCGCATTCGGCCCGCGGTCTCACTCCGACGGCCGGGCACTGGGCCCCTCCGGCCGCCGGGTAAACTCCGTACACGTGACTTCTGCGCCCGCCAAGCCCCGCATCCCGAACGTCCTCGCCGGACGCTACGCCTCCACCGAGCTCGCCACGCTCTGGTCCCCCGAGCAGAAGGTGAAGCTGGAGCGGCAGCTCTGGCTCGCCGTGCTGCGGGCCCAGAAGGACCTCGGCATCGAGGTGCCGGACGAGGCGATCGCCGACTACGAGCGCGTCCTCGACACCGTGGACCTGGCCTCGATCGCCGAGCGCGAGAAGGTCACGCGGCACGACGTGAAGGCGCGGATCGAGGAGTTCAACGACCTCGCCGGGCACGAGCACGTGCACAAGGGCATGACGTCCCGCGACCTCACCGAGAACGTCGAGCAGCTGCAGATCCGGCTGTCGCTGGAGCTGATGCGCGACCGCACGGTGGCCGTGCTCGCCCGCCTGGGCAGGCTGGCCGGTGAGTACGGCGAGCTGGTCATGGCCGGCCGCTCGCACAACGTCGCCGCACAGGCCACGACGCTGGGCAAGCGCTTCGCGACCGCCGCCGACGAGCTCCTCGTCGCGTACGGCCGCGTCGAGGAGCTGCTGGGCCGCTACCCGCTGCGCGGCATCAAGGGCCCGGTCGGTACGGCGCAGGACATGCTGGACCTGCTCGGCGGGGACGCGGCGAGGCTGTCGGAGCTGGAGGGCCGTATCGCCCAGCACCTGGGCTTCTCGCAGGCGTTCACGTCGGTCGGCCAGGTCTACCCGCGCTCGCTGGACTACGAGGTGGTGACCGCGCTGGTGCAGCTGGCGGCGGCGCCGTCCTCGCTGGCGAAGACGATCAGGCTGATGGCCGGGCACGAGCTGGTGACCGAGGGCTTCAAGCCGGGTCAGGTCGGCTCCTCCGCGATGCCGCACAAGATGAACACCCGCTCCTGCGAGCGCGTCAACGGCCTCATGGTGATCCTGCGCGGCTACGCCTCGATGACCGGCGAGCTGGCGGGCGACCAGTGGAACGAGGGCGACGTGTCCTGCTCGGTGGTGCGCCGGGTCGCGCTGCCGGACGCGTTCTTCGCCCTGGACGGGCTGCTGGAGACGTTCCTGACGGTGCTCGACGAGTTCGGTGCCTTCCCGGCGGTCGTGGCGCGTGAGCTGGACCGTTACCTGCCGTTCCTCGCCACCACCAAGGTGCTGATGGGCGCGGTGCGCGCGGGTGTGGGCCGTGAGGTCGCGCACGAGGCGATCAAGGAGAACGCCGTCGCCTCCGCGCTGGCGATGCGTGAGCAGGGCGCCGAGCGCAACGAGCTGCTCGACAAGCTGGCCGCCGACGAGCGCATCCCGCTCGACCGCGACCGGTTGGACGCCCTGATGGCCGACAAGCTGTCGTTCACGGGCGCCGCGGCCGACCAGGTGGGCGTCGTCGTGAGCCGGATCGAGGAGATCGTGAAGCAGCGTCCGGAGGCGGCCGGGTACACGCCCGGGGCGATCCTCTGACCCGCTTCACCGCCGAGGAGTTGGAGGCCGCTCGCGACCGCCTGGTGCCGGACGTGATCGCGGACGGTCTCCATGTCTTGTTCTGCGGCATCAACCCCGGTCTGATGACGGCGGCGACGGGCAACCACTTCGCCCGCCCCGGCAACCGCTTCTGGCCGGTGTTGCATCGGTCGGGGTTCACGCCGCGGCTCATGAAGCCGTCCGAGCAGGAGGAGTTGCTGTCGTACGGGCTCGGCATCACGAACGTCGTGGCGCGGGCGACCGCGCGGGCCGACGAACTGAGCGCGGAGGAGTACCGCGAGGGCGGCCGGCTCCTGGCGACGAAGGTGGCGCGGCTGCGGCCGCGGTGGCTGGCCGTCGTAGGGGTCACCGCCTACCGGGCGGCGTTCGACGATCGCAAGGCTCAGGTGGGTCCGCAGGAGCGGGTGATCGGGGACACGCGCGTGTGGGTGCTGCCGAATCCGAGCGGGCTCAACGCGCACTGGACGGTACAGACGATGGCGGACGAGTTCGCGCGGTTGCGGGTGGCGGCCGAGGCCTGACAGGTCACGGTGGGTCGATTTCCGTGACTACGGCGAGGAGCTGGACGTCGTCGGCCTCGTCCTGGTCGGCGACGGCCACCGCGACCCAACGGCCCGTCCCCTGCGCTTCCCAGAGGTGGGCGACACGCGCCCGTGCGCTGAGCGAAGCCCAGGGCTCGGGTATCTCCTCTCGCGCGGTGCGCAGCAGAACGCTCTGCAGGTTGTACGGGTCCGTCTCTCCCCAGCGGAGCGCGAGCAGTTCGTAGAGGGCGTCCCGGTACTTCTCGTACTGCTCCACCGTCGCGGCCCGCGCCCCACAGTCGCCCTGGCTTCTCTCTAACACCACGACGTGATGGCCGGGTCCGCCGTCACCGACGTCCGACGGGCCGTGCTCCGCCGGAAAGGGGCGGAAGCACAGCTCGTCGATGAGAGCGAGGTGCCGTGCGATGTTCATGCAGTCCAGTAAACCCGGCCCCACTGACAATTGGCGTGCCGTCAGGCGCCCCGTCGCCGCACGCTCCACGCCCCCGCCAGCAACGCGCCCGCCGTCCACAGAGCGGTCACGGCCAGTCCCGACCACGGCCCGAGGGTGCCGTCGTACGTCTGGTGCAGGACGATCTGGCCGGCCTTGTCCGGCAGGAAGTCGGCGACGGTGCCCGCGGCGTCACCGATGACGAACGACACCACGAGGATGAACGGGATCAGCAGGGAGAGCGTGGCCACACCGCTGCGCAGCAGGGCGGTGAGGCCCGCCGCGAACAGGGCGATCAGCATGAGATAGATCCCGCAGCCCAGCACCGCACGCGCCTGCTCGGCCACCGTGAGCCCGTTGGCCGCGGAGCCGAGTCCCGCGCGTGCCACGAAGAGCGCCGTGACGGCGGTGATCAGTCCGGCGAACAGGGCCGGGGCGGCGATGGCCGTCACCTTGGCGGCGAACCACCGTCCGCGCTGCGGGACCGCGGCGAGCGTCAGCCGGAGCGCACCCCTGTGGTACTCCGACGACACGGCCATCGCCCCGAACGAGATGGCCGCGATCTGCCCCGGCAGGACGCCCGACAGCGCCGTGAAGAGCGGGTCGAACTCCGGGTCGGAGCTGCTGTCGGCTCCGGCCAGGGCGGAGAACGCCGTGGTCACGGCGAACAGCGCCAGCAGCGCTCCCGGCAGCGAGCGGAGCGTACGGATCTTGAGCCATTCCGAGTGGAGTACGGGCGCGAATGTCATGGTTCAGGCCTCCTGGTGCTGTGCGGTGAACTCGGCCTCGGTCGCGGTCAGATCGAGATAGGCCTGCTCCAACGTTCCTTCTTCGGCGGCGAGTTCCAGGATGGGGACGCCCGCTTCCGAGGCGAGACGGCCGATGTCGTCTACGCGCGCGTGGTGCACGGTCCAGTGCCCGTCCTCGTGCTGGACGGCATCGTGACCGTGCCGGGCGAGGGCGGTCTTGAGCGCGGTGTCGTCCGCGGTGCGGATGCGGACGCGGGGTTCCACGCGCGCGTGGATGAACTCCCGCATCGGGGTGTCGGCCAGCAGGCGTCCCCGCCCCAGGACCACGAGGTGGTCGGCGAAGGACGCGGTCTCATTCATGAGGTGGCTGGAGACCAGGACCGTACGCCCCTCCCCCGCGAGCCGGCGCAGCAACCCGCGGATCCAGACGATCCCTTCGGGGTCGAGGCCGTTGGAGGGCTCGTCGAGCATGACGACCTCGGGGTCGCCGAGGAGGGCGGCGGCGATGCCGAGCCGCTGGCGCATGCCCAGGGAGTACGTCTTCACCCGGCGCCGTGCCACCGACGCGAGCCCTGTCTCCTCCAGCACCTCGTCGGCCCGCACGCTCGGGATGCGGTTGCTCGCCGCCAGGACGCGCAGATGGTCGAGGCCGGTGCGGGCGCCGTGCGCGGCCTGGGCGTCGAGCAACGCGCCCACGTGGCGCAGCGGTTCGCGCAGGCTCGCGTAGGGGCGGCCGCCGATCGTGGCGGTTCCGGAAGTCGGCCGGTCGAGGCCGAGGACGAGCCGCATGGTGGTGGACTTTCCGGCGCCGTTGGGGCCGAGGAAGCCGGTGACGCGGCCGGGGAGGACGGTGAAGGTGAGGTCGTCCACGGCTCGCCGGGTGCCGTACTCCTTGGTGAGGGCTTGCACTTCGATGCTGGTCATGGCAGTCAGCCTGGTCTCCCGGAGGGGGTGGGCTCCTCCCCCGGCGGTGGCGATCGTCTCCCCCGTGCGGGGGAGGCTCGTTGTCAGTGGTGGCTGGCACGATGACGGAATGGTCCGCTTGCTGCGCCCGTTCGGCCGGGCGGTGACGTACACACGACTGCTGCATCTGTTCATCGCGGTCGTGTGGCCGAGCATGTGGCTGTTCATCGAGGAAGCGTGGTGGATCTGGGTGGTGGCGGCCGTGGCGCTCGCCCCCGCCGGGCTGGTGCCCGCGATGCGCACCGTGGAGGGACTGCAGGCCAGGCTGCTGCTGACCGGGCACCGGCACGACAGTGACAGCACCGGCGTCGTGGTCGCACCCTCCGCCACCTGGGGCGACCGAGGGCGGCTCGTCGTGTGGCTGGAGGCGCGGCTGGTGCTCGGTTACGCGACCTCGACGCTCGTCGCACAACTGCTCTTCGCCACCGTGGACTTGGTGTCCGCGGCGTTCGGCCGTGACTTCGCGGAGGGCAAGCCGTTCCTCGACGGCCACCCCTGGTGGCACGTTCTGCTCGCGCCCCTGGCCCTGGTCACGCTGGCCGTGACCGTGGTCGCCTCCGGCCACCTCATCACCGGGCTCGCCCACCGCCTCCTGGGCCCCTCCCCCGCCGAGCGCCTCGCCGCCATGGAGGAGCGCACCGAGCAGCTGCTGGAACGCACCCGCATCGCCCGCGAGCTCCACGACTCCATCGGCCATGCCCTGACCGTGGCCGTCGTACAGGCGGGCGCTGCCCGCGCGGCCGGCGATCCCGCCTTCACCGACCGGGCGCTGGGCGCCATCGAGGAGACCGGCCGGGCCGCCCTGGAGGACCTGGAGCGTGTCCTCGGCGTCCTGCGCGAGTCCGATCGGCCGGTCAGCAGCCGGCCGACGCTCACGGACGCCGGCCGGCTGCTGGAGTCCGCGCGGGCGTCGGGCGCGAAGGTCGACGTCGAGATGACGGGACCGCTGGACACCGTGCCGGGGCCGGTCTCCCGGGAGGGCTACCGCATCCTCCAGGAGTCCCTGACCAATGTGCTGCGCCACGGCGACTCGGTCCCGGCCCGGGTCCGCATCGCCGTCGAGGACGGCACGCTCACCCTGGAGATCCGCAATCCGCTCACCGCCGAGATACCCGAGCCCGGCAGAGGCAGCGGGCTGCGCGGCATCCGCGAGCGCGCCGCCCTGCTGGGCGGACACGCGCGGACCGGTCCCGACCGAGGCGACTGGCAGGTGCACGTCGAGCTGCCGGTGAGTTGATCTAGGCTGGCCGGATGCCGGTCACCGTTCTCCTCGTCGACGACGAACCCCTCGTACGCGCGGGTCTGCGGGCCGTGCTGGAGGCACAGCCCGACATCGAGGTCGTCGGGGAGGCGGCGGACGGGGCCGCGGTGATTCCGCTGGTGCGGCAGCTGCGGCCCGACGTGGTCGCCATGGACGTACGGATGCCGCTGCTGGACGGGATCGAGGCCACGCGCGCGGTGCTGCGCACGGTCGACGAGCCGCCGAAGATCCTCGTCGTCACGACCTTCGAGAACGACGAGTACGTGTACGAGGCGCTGCGCGCCGGCGCCGACGGCTTCCTGCTGAAGCGGGCGCGGCCGGCCGAGATCGTGCACGCGGTGCGGCTGGTCGCCGAGGGCGAGTCACTGCTGTTCCCCGCGTCGGTGCGGCAGCTCGCCACGCGGTACGGCGACGGCGACGGCGGGAACCGGGCGGCGCGCGCGGTCCTGGAGCGGGCCCGGCTGACCGAGCGGGAGGCCGAGGTGCTGCGGCTGATGGCGCGCGGCCTGTCGAACGCGGAGATCGCCGCCCGGCTCGTGGTCGGGACCGAGACGGTGAAGTCGCATGTGAGTGCCGTCCTGGCGAAGCTGGGGGCACGGGACCGTACGCAGGCGGTGATCACGGCATACGAGTCGGGGTTCGTGGCGCCGGGATGAACCGCCCCCCTGCCCCTCGGTGCGTGCCCCTCACTCGAACCCGGGGCGGGCCCCATACTCGCCGGTGTCCGCCCCGGCGAGTACCATCCGCCCAACATCCGCACGAGCTGGGAGGACGGACGTTGGCGCGGCTGACCGGCGGGGATCCCTCGCTGCTGCGAAGGATCAACTCCGCGGTGGTGCTGCACGCGCTGCGTGCCACGGACGCCGCGACCCTGACGGAGATCACCCGGGTGACCGGACTGTCCCGGCCCACCGTCGAGGGCGTGGTCGAGGGGCTCATCGAGGCGGGTTACGTCGTCGAGAAGGCGGCCGACGAGAGCGTCGTCCGGCGTCAGGGGCGGCCCGCGCGGCGGTTCCGGTTCCGGGCCGAGGCAGGTCATCTGCTGGGCGTGGACATCGGGGCGCACCGGGTCGCCGCACTCCTCGCCGACCTGGACGGACGGGGGCTCGGCTCCATCGTCAAGGACGTCGACGAGACGGCTCCGGCCGACGAACGGCTCGAACGGGTGCGTACGGCGGTCGCCGAGCTGCTGCGCCGGGCCGGTGTCGCACGCAACTCCCTGCGGGCCGTGGGCGTCGCCACGCCGGGCATCGTCGAGGCGGACGGGACCGTGCGCCTCGGCGCCGCGCTGCCCGAGTGGACGGGGCTGCGGCTGGGCGAGCGGCTGAGCCGGTCCTTCAAGTGCCCGGTTCTCGTCGAGAACGACGCCAACGCGGCGGCGGTCGCCGAGCACTGGAAGGGCTCGGCGACCGAGTCCGACGACGTCGTGTTTGTGCTGGCCGGACTGAGTCCGGGCGCCGGTTCGTTGATCGGCGGGCAGCTGCACCGGGGATTCGGCGGTGCGGCCGGCGAGATCGGCGCGCTGCATCTGCTGGGCCGCGAGGCGACGCCGGAGACCCTGCTGTCCACCACCGACGAGCCGCTGCGCCCGCTCGACGAGCACGCCGTGGCCAAGGTCTTCACACAGGCCCGCGAGGGCGACGACCGGGCCCGCGCGGCCGTCGACCGCTTCATCCAGCGCCTCGTCCACGACGTGGCCGCCCTCGTCCTGGCCCTCGACCCCGAGCTGGTCGTCATCGGTGGCTGGGCGTCGGGCCTGGACGGCGTCCTGGAACCGCTGCGTCGCGAACTGGCCCGCTACTGCCTGCGCCCGCCGAAGGTCGCCCTGTCCCTGCTCGGCGAGGCGGCGGTGGCGACGGGCGCTCTGCGGCTCGCCCTCGACCACGTGGAGGAGCAGCTGTTCGCGGTGGAGGGGACGGTGACGGGGCGGCGCTGAGGGTCGCTGGTCGATCGGCCTGCGAGCCGACGGGGCCGGTCACGCGCCGGGTTTCGCGGGCCTGTCACGCGCCCATGACGCGACCGGTCACCCGCCGGCTGTCCTGCCGTTCACCCGTCAGCCGCGCACCAGTAGGCGACAGCCAGTAAGCCGAAGACGGGAGCCGGTGCCCAAGTACCTGCGTTGCAGCGGGGCTGTGCCCACGAACGCTTCGCGCCCCGGACCGGTTCGGGGCTCCAGGGCGCGAGGACATGCGGCGGTACGGCGGTCAGGACGCCCGGCGCTCCGGGTCCTGGTGGATCTCCACGCCGCCGGAGTCGCCGAAGGTCAGCCGGCACGTGTCGGCGCGGTACGTGGCGACGGAGAGGGCGGCCGTGCGGCCCTCGGCGAGGTAGCGGGTGGTCACGACGAGGACGGGCGCACCCGGGAGCCGGTCCAGCTCCTTTGCGTCGTCCGCGCGGGCCGAGCCCAGCTCGACGGCGTTCTCCTGGCCCTCGAGTTCCAGGCGCTGCAGCTCGCGCAGCACGGCACGCGCGCGTGCCGCTCCGGACGGGGCGTCGATCGCGGAGAGGTCGGGCACCGACGACTGCGGGATGTAGAGCAACTCGGCGGCGACGGGCTGACCGTGCGTCACGCGGGAGCGGCGCACGATGTGCACGGGCTCGTCCCGGCCGATGTCCAGTGCGTCGGCGACGGACGCGGGCGGGACCGCCTGCGTGCAGTCAGTGGGCTGCCAGACGTCGTCGGCCGCGCCCGGCCAGGCGTGATGCTCGGTGCCGACGGCCACGCCCACGCGCGGCGGCGCGACGGTCGTACCGACACCCCGGCGGCGCTGCAGCCTGCCCTCCAGTTCGAGCTGCTCCAGCGCCTGGCGGAGCGTGGCCCGGGCGACGCCGAAGCGGGCCGCCAGGTCGCGCTCGTTGGGCAGGATCTCACCGACGGTGAACTCGGAGTCCAGTGCCTCACTGAGCACGGTCCTGAGATGCCAGTACTTCGGTTCCGGCACCGTTTCCAGCTGCGTGGTCCCCACCCTGTCCTCCGCAATCGCCGTGGCCCAGCGGCGTTTTAGCGCCCTTGTTTATTAAAGGTTGTTGCACTTATCTGCGACCATAGGGCGGCCCTCACCCTTGGTCAATACCAATCGCCGGGAACGTTCACGGGACAGGCACGTACGGTCACCCCGTCACGCGCGGCGGGATCTACGCCGTTGCCAGCGACCTCAGTTTGTCGGGGTTGCGGATGATGTAGACCGACTGGATGCGGCCGTCCAGGACGTCCAGCTGGAAGACGGAGTCGGGCTTGTCGCCGGACAGCACCAGCAGCGCCGGGCCGCCGTTGATCTCCAGGAACCGGAAGGACACGTCGCCGACGCCCTTGCGGGCGGCACCGATGACGAAGCGACCCACCTTGTCGGCCGTCTCCAGGATCCGCACCGGCGCCTTCGCTTTGCCGCCGCTGTCGCCGACGAGGCGGACGTCCGGGGCCAGCAGCGACATGAGCCCCTCGAGGTCGCCCTCCGCGGCCGCGGCCAGGAACCGCTCGGTGAGGTCGCGGCGCTGGGTGGGGTCGACCTCGTAGCGGGGCCGCCGCTCGTCGACGTGCTTGCGGGCCCGTCCGGCGAGCTGGCGCACCGCCGCCTCGCCGCGGTCGAGCATCGCGGCGATCTCCGCATACGGGTAGCCGAAGGCCTCCCTGAGGACGAACACCGCGCGCTCCAGGGGCGACAGCGACTCCAGGACGACGAGGACGGCGAGGGAGACGGAATCGGCGAGGACGGCCCGCTCCGCGGTGTCCGGGACGCTGTCCCCGAAGTCGGTGACGTACGGTTCGGGCAGCCAGGGGCCGACGTAGGTCTCGCCCCGCGCCTTGACCTCGCGCAGCCGGTCGATGGCGAGGCGGGTGGTGATGCGCACCAGGTAGGCGTGCGGTTCGCGCACCTCGGACCGGTCGGCGCCGGACCAGCGCAGCCAGGCCTCCTGCACCACGTCCTCCGCGTCGGCGACGCGGCCGAGCATGCGGTAGGCGACTCCCAGGAGGACGGGGCGGTGCTCTTCGAAGACGTCGGTCTCGGTTTCGGTGGTCACCGCTCCATCCCAGCCGACGTGTCCGACCCGTGTCCAGGCGAAATCGGCGTCGTCGGGCAGGTGTCGTCTCAACCCGGTGGTGTCCAGGGCGGGTTGAGGGTCACGCCGTCTCCAAGGTCGGCGGCCGTCAGGGTCTACCCGCGAGTAGCAATTGCTGACAAGCTGTCTACGGCCGTCCGTCAGCCTGTCCCATCCGAGGAGCACCCCATGTCCGCCTCCGTCTCCTTCAAGGTCCCCTCTCCCCGCGGCCCGCGGAGCGTGACCGTCGACTACGCGCGCGTGGGGCGCGGCGAACCGCTGCTCCTGCTGCACGGCATCGGTCACCACCGGCAGGTCTGGGACCCGGTCGTGGACATCCTCGCGACCGAGCGCGATGTGATCTCCGTGGATCTGCCCGGCTTCGGGGCGTCTCCGGGACTGCCGGACGACCTCGCCTACGACCTGGCCACGACGACGGCCGTGTTCGGTGCGTTCTGTGCGGCCATGGAGCTCGACCGGCCGCATGTCGTGGGCAACTCGCTGGGCGGTCTCATCGCCCTGGAGCTGGGCCGCGAGCAGCTCGTGCGGTCCGTCACCGCCCTCTCCCCGGCCGGCTTCTGGTCCGAGGCCGAGCGGCGCTACGCCTTCGGTGTGCTGCTGGCGATGCGGCACATCTCCCGGCGGCTGCCGCTGCCGCTGGTGGAGCAGCTGTCCCGGTCGGCGGCCGGGCGCACGGTCCTGACGAGCACGATCTACGCCCGCCCGGGCCGACGGTCACCCGAGGCCGTGGTCGCCGAGACGCTCGCGCTGGCGGGGGCCACGGGCTTCGACCAGACCCTCCGGGCCGGGCGGAACGTCCGATTCGCCGACGACATTCCCGGGATCCCGGTCACCGTGGCGTGGGGCACCCGGGACCGGCTGCTCGTGCGCCGCCAAGGGGTGCGCGCCAAGCAGGTCATTCCCCGGGCGCGCCTCGTCAGGCTGCCCGGCTGCGGCCACTGCCCGATGAACGACGACCCGGCCCTGGTGGCCCGCGTCATCCTCGACGCCGGCCGCTGATCCGCGCGGAGCCCGGGTCAAGGCTCCGGAGCCCAGGGCCACTCCGGCGCCGACCAGGGCACTGCCCAGGGCCTGGACGGCGCCGTAGGAGCCGGTCCCGACGAGCGGAGCGGTACAGGCGGCGGCGACCGGGATCAGGCCGGAGAAGAGCGTGGCGCGCTCGGCGCCGATCCGCTGCATGCCCATGTACCAGCACACGAAGCCGACGACCGTCACGACCACCGCCTGCCACAGGAGGGCCCCGGTCTCCGTGGCGTCCGGCCGCCGCAGCCACCCGGCGCCGTCCATGAGCAGCCCGGCCGCCGCGGACTCGACGGCGGCGATCCCGCACACCGTGGCGGACAGCAGCCGCGGGCCCAGCGGCCGCAGCACGGGCACGGCGAGGACCGCGAAGCCGACCTCGCCGACCAGTGCGCACGCGGAGAAGGCTATGCCGGCTCCGTCCGTACGGCCCCAGCCCTGGACCGTGAACGCGCCGACGGCCACGAGCAACGCCCCGTACAGGACGGCGCGTTGAGGCCGACGCCCGTCCAGCAGGGGCACGGCGACGGCCACGACCACGGGTGCGCAGCCGACGAAGACCCCGGGAACCGCCGGTTCGGCGGTGCGCTCGGCGGCGATGACGGCCAGGTTGAAGCCGACCATGCCCACGGCCGCGAGCACCGCGAGACGGGCCCACTGACGGGCGGCGAGCGCGCGCAGCCGGGCGGTGGCGCCCCGCCCAGCCAGGGGGACGAGCAGCAGACAGGCGAGGCCGTAGCGCAGGAACTGGCCGCCGGCGTACGGGTAGTCGCCGAGGAGGCTGTTGGCGGTGAAGGACCCTCCGACGAGGACGCAGGCGAGCCCGGCGAGGAGGGCACCGCGCATGGTGGTGGCATTCATGACAGCGACGCTAGGAACTGATGCGGTCCGGATTAAGGTCCACTTTCATGACGCCATCGGAGACCAATCCCGCCGGGAGCGTGGAGCCCTCTGCGACGCCTTTCCCCAGCGATCCGGGCAGCTCCGAGCCCCATGGCGGCAGCCCCGCCTGGGAGTTGCTTCTGCCGGCCGCGTCGGCGCCTGCACGCGCGCGTGGGCGTTCGCTCCAGGCGGCGCTGCGTGAGGCGGTGCGGTCGGGGCGGCTCGCGCCGGGTACGCGGCTGCCGTCGAGCCGGGATCTCGCCGCCGACCTCGGCGTCTCGCGCGGGTTGATCACCGAGGCGTACGAGCAGTTGACCGCGGAGGGCTATCTGCGCAGCGGCCGGGGTGCCGGGACCTGGGTGGGCGGTGCCGTACGGGCCGCCCGGCCACGCGCGCGTGACCTCGCTCCGCGCTCCGCCGACGCCCGGGCCGACTTCGTGCCCGGGACGCCGGATGTGTCGCTGTTCCCGCGTGCCGCATGGGCGGCGGCACAACGCGGGGTGCTGGCCGAGCTGCCGCACCACGAGCTCGGCTATCCCGATCCGCGCGGGCTGCCCCGGCTGCGTACGGCGCTCGCGGAGCTGCTCGCTCGCCGCCGGGGCGTGGTCGCGGATCCCGAGCGCATCGTGGTCGTCTCCGGGGTGTCGCAGGCGACGACGGTGCTCGGCTTCGTGCTGCACGCGCGCGGGATGCGCGAAGTCGGTGTCGAAAACCCCGGAAGCCCTCAGCACGACGCCCTCTACGCCGCTGCCGGCGTCTCCACCGTGCCGCTGCCCCTGGACGACGAGGGGCTCGCCATGGGCCCGCTGCGGGAGTCTGCCGTACGGTCCGTCGTCACGACGCCCGCCCACCAGTTCCCCACCGGCCTCGCCTACTCCGCCCGACGTCGTACCGAACTGCTCGACTGGGCGCGGTCCGTCGACGGGTTCGTCCTGGAGGACGACTACGACGGCGACTTCCGGTACGACCGCGCTCCCGTGGGTGCGCTCCAGGGGCTCGACCCGGAGTGCGTAGCCTACGCGGGGTCGGTCAGCAAGTCGCTCGCTCCGGGGCTGCGGCTCGGCTGGCTGCTCGTACCAGAAGCACTGGCCGAGGAGGTCGTCGAGCGCAAGCGGACCATGGATCTCGGTCATCCCACCCTGGATCAGGCGCTGTTCGCCCGGTTCCTGGAGCGCGGCGACTACGACCGGCAACTGCGCCGCTGCCAGCGTGCGTACCGGGAACGGCGCGACTCCCTGGTCGCCGCCCTGGAGGAGCATTTCCCGGGCGCTGAGGTGACCGGGATCGCCGCGGGGCTGCATGTCATCGCCGCGCTGCCGGAACGGTACGGGCCCCAGGAGCGGTTCCTCACGCGCGTGAGCGCGGTCGGGGTGGCGGTGCGCCCCCTGACGGACTACACACACGCGCGTGCCGCGGACAGTGGGCAGCCAGGCGTGCGGCTGGTCCTGGGGTACGCGCATCTGTCACCCACACGGATCCGGGCGGGCGTACGGCTGATGGCCGAGGCGGTCGCCACACGTCAGGGCTGATGGCATCGCCGCACGTCAGGGCTGACGGGGGCTCGCAGCACCACGCGCCGCTCCTGCCGCTGGCCACCGGCAGGAGCGGCAAGTGACCGGAACCGTACGTCCGCCTGTCTCCCGCGTGACTCGCCGGTTCCCCTGCGGATGCGGTCAGTTGTTCACTTGTGGTTTCCGTGTGCGCTGCGGCGCACCAGTAGTTGTGGCACTGCACACTGGCCGGATCCCGCCCCTGGAGGCCTCCATGTCACACCGTCCGTTCCCGGGCCGCCGCAGCGTCCTGCGCGGCTCGCTCGCCGCGTCGGCGGCCCTGACCCTGCCCACCGCCCTCGGCTCGGCACCGGCCTTCGCCCTGTCCGGGCGTCCCAAGGCGGGGTGGGGCGTGCAGACGGGAGACGTGACCTCCGACTCGGGGCTGGTGTGGGTGCGGTCCGACCGTCCGGCGCGGATGATCGTCGAGACGTCCGCGACCGAGTCGTTCCGGGGCGCGCGCAGATGGCACGGCCCGTTGCTCGGCACGGACACGGACTTCACCGGCACGACCCGGCTGCGCGGCCTGCCGTCCGGCGAGCAGATCCACTACCGCGTACTGCTGGCCGACCCGGACGACCCGCGCCGCACCGGCGAGCCGGTCACCGGCACGTTCCGTACGGCGTCCGCGCGGCGGCGCGACGGCGTGCGCTTCGTGTGGTCGGGCGACCTGGCCGGGCAGGGCTGGGGCATCAACCCGGACTTCGGCGGCTACCGGATCTACAGCGCGATGGCCGCGCTGGACCCGGACTTCTTCCTCTGCAGCGGCGACAACGTCTACGCCGACGGTCCGATCTCGGCCTCCGTCACCCTGCCCGACGGCAGTACCTGGCGGAACATCACCACCGAGGAGAAGTCCAAGGTCGCCGAGACGCTGACCGAGTTCCGCGGCAACTTCCGCTACAACCTGCTCGACGACAACCTCAAGCGGTTCAACGCCCAGGTCCCCTCCATCATCCAGTGGGACGACCACGAGGTGACCAACAACTGGTTCCCCGGCGAGATCCTCGGCGACTCCCGCTACACCGAGAAGAATGTCGACGTCCTGGCCGCGCGTGCCCGGCAGGCGTTCTCGGAGTACTTCCCGATCTCGACGCTGCGCCGCCCCGACGGCCGGGTGTACCGGGTAGTCCACCACGGGCCGCTTCTCGACGTGTTCGTGCTGGACATGCGCACCTACCGCAACGCCAACTCGACGGACGACCAGGCCACCGACGCGCAGGGCATCCTCGGCGCCGAGCAGCTGGAATGGCTCAAGCGCGAGTTGTCCCGCTCCCGGGCGGTGTGGAAGGTGATCGCCTCCGACATGCCGCTCGGCCTGGTGGTACCGGACACCGGCGACGGCAAGCCGAACATCGAGGCCGTCGCGCAGGGCGACCCGGGCGCTCCGCTGGGGCGGGAGCTGCAGATCGCCGAGCTGCTGCGGTTCATCAAGCACCGCAGGATCACCGGCACGGTGTGGCTGACCGCCGACGTGCACTACACCTCGGCCCAGCACTACCAGCCGTCGCGGGCGGCCTTCACCGACTTCGAGCCGTTCTGGGAGTTCGTCTCCGGCCCGCTCAACGCGGGCGCGTTCCCGGCCAACACGCTGGACAACACCTTCGGCCCGGAGCGGGTGTTCATCAAGGCGCCGACGACCGCCAACGTCTCGCCGGCCGGCGGCTACCAGTTCTTCGGCGAGGTCGACATCGACGGCGACAGCGGCGAGCTGACGGTGCGCCTGCGCGAGTCGGACGGCACCGTGCTGTTCACGCAGGTGCTGCAGCCGGGCCGGGTCGGTCAGTGATGCGCGTAGCCTGAAACCTGCCGCGCACCCGTGTCATCCCCGGGTGCGCGGCACGGTTCGTTCCGGCCCCGGCGAACCCGGCGAACGCCCCTCGCTGGAGCGCCTTTTCGCAGGTCGGAGCCGATTGTCAGTGGTCGCCTCTACGGTTTTTCCATGACGCGATCTTTGCAGGCCGTGGCCTATTGCCGACCCTCCGTGCTGGAGTCGGCGGCGGACGGACAGCGCCTGGGACTCGAGACCTCCCGGGGTGCGACGCCTTCGGGTGTCGAGGACCATCCGCGGTTCTTCGCGGGCTTCCTGACGTCTCCCCAGGTGGCCTCCGCCGGGCTGCTCGCGGTGGCCGACGTGGCGGCCGCGCGGTACTACCAGCGGCAGCTGCGCGCCTCCCTCGACCCGGTGGTGACGGGCAACGGCGACCGGCTGCGCTTCGAGTCCTTCTCCGGCTGCGGCGGGGTGTACGCCCGTCTGGACGTACTGGAGTCCGGCCTGGACGGCGGCGAGGTGGGGCACGGCACGACGAACGTCGACGTCAACAACCCCCTGCGCGAGGCCCTGGCCAGGATCGGCGCGGACGATCCGCTCCATCTGCGGGTGGGCCCCGAGGAGTTGGCCGTGACCACACTGGACGGCCCGGTCGTGGAGAAGAAGGTGCCCCTCCCGGACCGCTGGCTGCGGGGCTTCGCGGAGGCGCAGGTGATAGCGGCCGGCTTCGATCTGCGGGCCGAGCTGCCGGCCGCGGAGGCGGTGCGGTTCCTGCGTTCGCTGCCGCGCGGTGGGACGCGCGGTGCCTCGGGCGGGCCCAGGTGGGTGGTGCCCTCGGGAAGCACGTTGCGGCCGACCACGCGCGCGGTGCCCGGCGCGGTGTGCCTGCCCGGCCCGGAGCGGCTGGTCGCGCTCCAGCGGGTGCTGCGGTATGCCACGGCCCTGCGGGTGTACGGCCCCGCGGTCACCGGGGGTGCGGCGGCCACGGCCGGCGCCTGGGAGGCCGTCCTGCCGGGCATGCGGCTGACGCTGACGCTGTCGCCGGACGCCTCACGCGGCTTCTCCGGCGAGGGCGGCGTCCTCGACGCGCTCGCCACGGACGAGGCCGCCGAGGACGCGGAACTGATCTCGGTGCTCCTCGCGTGGGAGCCCCGCATCGACGTCGCCGATCTGGCCGCCGCCTCGGGCCTCACGCCCGAGCGCGTCCGGGCGGCGCTGATCCGCCTGGGCACGTCGGGGCGGGTCGGGTACGACACGGCGGAGGCGGCCTACTTCCACCGGGAGCTGCCGTACGACGCCGAGCGTGCCGAGCGTCATAATCCGCGGTTGCGCTCGGCCCTGGCGCTGGTGGCTGCGGGCGCGGTCGCGCTGGACGGCAGTCTCGGGACGGTGACGGCCGAGGACGGCCATGTGCACCGGGTGCGGGACGAGGCGGGTGTGCTCACCTGCAGCTGTCTGTGGTGGGCGAAGTACCGGGGCGGGCGCGGACCGTGCAAGCACGCGCTGGCGGTGCGGATGGTGCGGCGGGGCGCCGTGGCGGAGCGGGAGACGGTGCGGGTCGACGGGGGTGTGGGATGAGTGCGCTGCTGGACGCGGTACGGGCCGGACGCACGGCCGACGTGGTGAGTCTGCTCGACGGGATGACGGACGCCGAACGACGGGCGCACTTCCCCGATCTGAAGGCGCTGCGCAAGGAGCTGCGGGCGGACCAGTGGAGCGACGAGTCCCGTCGTGCCTACCCCGCCCTGCACGTGGCCGGGGCCGCGTGCCAGACCGGTGCGGCAGGTGCGGCAAGCTGGCTCGCGGCCTCCGAGATGCGCTGGTGGCGGGCGTCACCGGCGGTGCTCATCGATGTTCTCAGCGACCGGGAGACCGACTGGCTGGGCGATGTGGCCCATCGGCTGGCACGGCGCCCGATCAGCGCACGGGTTCCCTATGAGCTGATGGCCGGTCTGGTACGGCTCTCCGGCTGCCCGGCGCCCACAGCGGACGCGTATCTGCGGGGCTGGCTGGAGCACATCGGCGGCAGTTGGCAGCGTGCGGGCACTGTGCTCGGCCGTCTCCGCCAGGAGCCCCAGCTGACACGTCTGGTGGCCGCCCTCTTCGAGACGGACGACATCGGTGCCATGGTGGGCTGGATCAGGGGTGAGGGACCGGGCAGTTGGGCCGAGGCGCTCGCCCTGCTCACCGCCGAGGGCGTGCTCGACCGGACGTCGATGGTCGACGCGTGCGTGGCCCGCCTCCTGCGGGGTGGCCGGGCCCCCGATCTCCGGGTGTTCCTGGGGATGTTGAAGGCGCTGGAGCTGACGCGGGAGGAGCAGCGGGAGCACACGGCCGACTGGCTGGCACTGGCTTCCGACGCTCCGTCCGCCGTGGCCGGTCACGCCCAGTCGGTGCTGTCTTCGCTGGCCCTGGACGGCGAACTGACGACACCCAGCAACTGGTCGAGATGTCGGGCGCCGTCCTGTTCCGCGCCGAGAAGAAGCTCGTGCGCGCCCAGCTGGTCCTGCTGGGGAAGGTGATCGCCCGCGACGCGTCCGCCGCCGAGGCCCTGCTGCCCGCCGCCGCTCAGGCCTTCGGGCACGAGGACTCGGACGTGCAGGATCGGGCGCTGAAGCTGGTGGAACGGCAGGTCGGCAAGGTTCAAGGCGCTCAGGTGCGGGACGAACTCGCGTCGGCTGCCGTGCAGTTGACCCCCGTCCTGCGCGCGCGGGCGGCCCGCAGCCTGGGAGCGGCTCCCGCGTCCGCGGAACCGGTGACGTACGAGGAGGTGCTGCCGCCCGCACCCGAGCCGGTGCGGCTGGCACCCGCTCCGGAGTCGGTGGCCGAACTCGCCGAGGAGGTCGGCGCGTTGCTGGCGTCCGGCGCGGACGTGGCGACGTTCGAGCGCACGCTGGACGGGTTGGTGCGCCATGCCCACCAGGACAGGGACGCGCTGGTGGAGGCGCTCGCCCCTGTGGTCGCACGCCTCTGGTGGGTGAGCGCCGAGTGCTCGCAGTACCGGTTGAACGACCACTTCAGCGGCCAACCGCACCGCCTCGAACTCGTCCTCGCGACGTTGCTCGGCAAGATACCCACGGACACTCTCCACGCCACGGTCCAGCATGGGACGTCGGGGTCCGAGTGCGTACACGGTGCCCTGACCCGTGCCTTCACCACCCGCATCTGGGACGTCGCACACCGGATCCGCACGGAGCCGCTGCCCTTCCTGCTGTCCACTCCCACTTGGAGCACCGGCCTGTTGGAGCCGGACGAGCTCGTGACGCGCCTCGACACGTACCGGCGTCTGGGTGCCCGGGTCTCGCCGGCCGACTTCGCGCAGGCGCTGCTGCGGGTGCGGCGCGACGACCGTACGGCGGCCAGGGCCGCCGCACTCCGGGCGGCCGAGCTCGGCACGGCGGAAGGGACACGGCTGGCGAGGTGGCTCACCGCGGACAGCCCGACGCTGCCTGTCGCGAGGCGGCGGACCGCCGGCCCGCGCATCCTGCTGGAGTGCGGTGAACTCCTGGAGCTGCAGGACGGCTTTCCGCGGGAGTTCCGTCCCCTCGGCCGACCGGTGAGCGTCTACGGCGACCGCCGGCACTGCTACCACTGGGACGACGGCATACGCCCGCACTGGCTCGCTCTCCTCCCCGAGCGGCGTGAACTGGTCGCGCTCAGACTGCTGCACGACCTGTCCACGGCCGCCGTGGACGACGTCCGGGGTGCCGCCGCGATACTCCCGCTCCTCGCCGAATCCGGCGGCGAGCCCGGCGAGGCCGTACACCTGGCCGTGGCGTACGGGCTCGGCGCACGGCATCCGGAGGACCGGCTCGCCGCCGTGGACGCCCTGCTGGTGCTGGCGGCGCGCGGACAGCTCGACGCGGCCCGGCTGGGTGCGGATCTCGGGCAGCTGGTGCGGCGCGGGGCCCTGAAGGCGTCACGGCTCGTGGAGTCGGTGCGGACGGCGGCGGCGACGGGGGCGAACGGCACCGTCTGGGTCGTACTCCGGCACACCCTGCCCGTCCTGCTCGCCGACCTCGCCACCGGCGGGGCAGCCGCACCGGCACGGGGAATGGCCGATCTCCTGGCCGTCGCCGCGGAGTGCGCCGAGCGAACGGGAACGCGCGAGGAACTGCCGCACCTGGCACGAACGGCGGACCGCCCTGGCGCGTCCCGGCTCGTGGCCCAGGCTCGACGCCTGCGCAGCGCACTGACAGAGGGGGTGGCCGCATGACAGCTAGCGGAGCAAACCAGACATAAGTGCTCTTTACCGCCCGGTCACAAAGCGTTCGTGATCACGCAACACCCTTCCTTCACAGTGGCTGCATGAGTCGAGACATGTCTGATGTGACGCGCGCGAAGCACGGCCGTCCTGTACATCACTGGCGGCGCGACATCATCGAGCTCGCCGCGCTGTTCACGGCGGTGGCGGTGGCCGACGCCGTGGCGAACCTGGTCGGGCACGGGCCCGACGGACCGGAGCTGCTGCTGGTCTCGGCGGCCGTGCTGGTCGCCACGGCGGGTTTCCACACATGGTGGGCACGCCGCCACGGTCACGCACCGCCGAAGGGCGATACCGGTGCCCGGCCGCGCTCCGAGAAGCAGGCCGGGCCGCCGGACCAGTCGCGGGACGCGGCCGCGCCCGTGGCCGAGGAGGGCGCGCTGTGGCGGATGCGGACCACGGTGAAGGACGAACCGGGGTCGCTGGCCGCGCTGTGCACGGCGCTCGCCGAGCTGCGGGTGGACATCCTGAGCCTCCAGACGCATCCACTGGCCGAGGGCACGGTGGACGAGTTCCTGCTGCGTTCGCCCGGAGGGCTCGCCGCGGCCGAGATCACCCGTGCGGTGTCGGTGGCCGGCGGTACCGGCACCTGGATCGAGCGGGCCGACGCCCATGACCTGGTGGACGCGCCGACCCGGGTGCTCGGCCTGGCCACCCGTACCGCCCTGGACGCGGCGGAACTGCCGCTGGCGCTGCGGCAGTTGCTGGGCCGGTGCACGATCCGTTCGCTGCCCGCCGTGCCGGCCGGAGGCGGCCGGGGGCCGGAGCCGGTCCCGGTGGAAGGGGCTCTCGAGGACACCGTGATGCGGCTGCGGGCGCCGGAAGGCGGAGTGATCACGGTGGAGCGGCCGTATCTGCCGTTCACACCGACCGAGTTCGCGCGGGCGCGGGCGCTGGTGGAGCTGGACGCCCGGCTGGGCTCGCGCGTGCCGCGCAGCCAGGACGTGCTGACACTGCCCGAGGGCAACGACATCACCGTGCGGCGGGTGGACACCGGTGACCTGGCGGCCGCGAAGGAGATGCACGAGCGGTGCTCGGCGGGGACGCTCAGGATGCGGTACCACGGGCCGGTCGGCGATGCCGACCGCTATCTCAACCATCTGCTCAGTCCGCGGTTCGGGCGGACTCTCGCCGTGCAGACCGCGTCGGGGCGCATCGTCGGGCTCGGTCATCTGCTGTGGGACGGTGACGAGACGGAGGTTGCGCTGCTGGTGGAGGACGCGTGGCAGCGGCGGGGCGTCGGCAGCGAGTTGCTGCGCAGGCTGGTGGGGATGGCGATCGAGGCGGACTGCGAGAGTGTGTACGCCGTGACGCAGTCGTCCAACACCGGGATGGTCGCTGCCATGCGCGGGCTGGGGGTCCCCCTCGATTACCAGATCGAGGAGGGGACCCTCGTCATCACGGCGCGGTTGGCTCCGCCGGTTGAGCCGGAGGGCGCCGTGGGGGTTACGGAGCGACTGTCGAGTGCGGGTGAATGGAGGAGTGCCGAAGCGCCGTAGGGGTTGCGTCGCGACCGGCCAGTGAAGGTGCGTTGAGGCTGGTCGCGCAGTTCCCCGAGCCCCTGGAGGGGCGCTGCCGTGCCCCCAGTGCCTCATCCAGGTCTGCCCACAGGTCGTCGACATCCTCCAAGCCCACCGACATCCGCAGCAGCCGGTCACTCACCCCGGAATCCCGGCGGTCGTCCGCGTCCACGATGCGGTGGCTGATGGACGCCGGGTGCTGGATGAGGGTGTCGACGCTGCCCAGGCTCACGGCGGGGGTGATCAGGCGGACACCGGCGATGACCTCGTGCGGGTCGCCGTGGACCTCGAAGGCGATCATGGCGCCGCCGATGCGCGGGTAGTGGACGCGGGCGACCCGCGGGTCGGCGGCGAGACGGCGGGCGAGTTCGGCGGCGGTCGCGGAGGCGGCCCGCACCCGCACCGGCAGGGTGGACAGGCCGCGCAGCAGCAGATACCCGGCCAGCGGATGCAGGACCCCGCCGGTGGCGAACCGTATCTGCCGCAGCCGTCCGGCGAACTCCTCGTCGCAGGCCACCACGCCCGCCATCACGTCCCCGTGCCCGCCGAGGTACTTGGTCGCGCTGTGCAGCACCAGCCGTGCGCCGTGTTCGGCGGGGCGCTGCAGCACCGGCGTGGCGAAGGTGTTGTCCGCGAGCAGCGGGACGGAGCCGCAGGCGTGGGCGACCGCCCTCAGGTCCACCTCGGCGAGGGTGGGATTCGCCGGGGACTCGACCATCACCAGGCCCGTGTCGGGCCGCAGGGCCTCCGCGATACCGGCCGGATCGGTCCAGGTCACCTCCGAGCCCAGCAGGCCGGCGGTCAGCAGGTGGTCACTGCAGCCGTAGAGGGGGCGTACGGCGACGACATGGCGCAGGCCCATCGAGGCCCGCACGAGGAGAACCGCGGTCAGCGCCGCCATGCCGCTGGCGAAGGCGACCGCCGCGTCGGTGCCCTCCAGGCGGGCCAGGGCGGTCTCGAAGCGGGCGACGGTCGGGTTGCCGAGGCGCCCGTAGACGGGCGGGCCGTCCGGTTCCGCGCCGGTCGTGGCGAACGCGTCGATGCGGGCGGCCTCGGCGCGGCTGTCGTACGAGGGGTAGGTCGTGGACAGGTCGATCGGCGGGGCGTGCAGGCCCTGCCGTGCCAGGTCGTCGCGGCCGGCATGCACGGCCTCGGTGGCGAGGGCTCTGGGTGCTGTGCGGCGTACGCCGTCGTACGCGGGCGTGTCCAAGGGCGTGTCCATGACCGAAGGGTGAACAGTGACCGGGCCACGGTGGCGAGGCTCCGTGCTACGTTCGGCCAATGGCTGAATCTGTCGTACTGGACCCGGTGGATCTCCAGCTGCTGAGACTTCTGCAGAACGACGCCCGGACCACCTACCGCGATCTCGCCGCGCAGGTCGGGGTCGCGCCGTCGACGTGCCTGGACCGGGTGACCCGGCTGCGCCGCTCGGGCGTGATCCTCGGTCACCGGCTTCAGCTGGATCCGGCGAAGCTCGGGCGGGGCCTGCAAGCGCTGCTGTCCGTGCAGGTCAGACCACACCGAAGGGAGCTGGTGGGGCCGTTCGTGGAGCGGATCCGGGCCCTGCCGGAGGCGCTGACCGTCTTCCACCTCACCGGCCCGGACGACTACCTCGTCCATGTCGCGGTGGCGGACATGGCGGATCTGCAGCGCCTGGTCCTGGACGAGTTCACCGCCCGCCGGGAAGTCGCCCGGGTGGAGACTCGGTTGATCTTCCAGCAGTGGGAGTGCGGCCCCCTGCTGCCGCCTTCGCCCTCAGCTCAATCGGAGTGACGTACCGCGGCCCCTCGTATGAGGATGGACCGCATGTCTGAGACCAAGAGCCCGCTGCCCCGTGAGGTCGCCGACGCGTATGTCGACGAGCTCATCGCCCTCGACCCGGTCACCGGTACGTATCTCGGCGTGAAGGAAAGTTCGAGCAAGCTCCCCGACCTCTCGCCCGCGGGCCAGGAGGCGCTCGCGGAACTGCAGCGCGCCACGCTCGCCCGGCTCGACGAGGCGGAGCGCCGACCGGGCGCGGACAGTGACATCGAGCGCCGGTGCGCGCGCCTGCTGCGCGAGCGGCTGACGGCGGAGCTCGCCGTGCACGAGGCCGACGAGGGCCTGCGCAGGGTCGGCAACCTGGGCACGCCCGCACACTCGGTCCGCGAGGTCTTCACCGTCACGCCCAACCAGACCGACGAGGACTGGGCGGCGATCGCCGAGCGGCTGCGCGCGGTGCCGGCCACGCTGGCGGGCTACCGCGCGTCCCTCGCCCTGGGGCTGGAACGCAAGCTGTACGCGGCTCCGCGTCCGACCGCCACCTTCATCGACCAGCTCACCGAGTGGTCCGACACGGGCGAAGGCCGCGGCTGGTTCGAGGACTTCGCGTCGGCCGGCCCCGAGTCGCTGCGCGCCGAGCTGGACGAGGCCGCCCGCGGCGCGACGGCCGCCGTGGTGGAACTGCGCGACTGGATGCGCGACGTGTACGCGCCGGCGCTCGAGGACGCGCCGAACACGGTGGGCCGCGAACGCTACGCCCGCTGGGCACGGTACTTCAACGGCACGGACCTCGACCTCGACGAGGCGTACGCGTACGGCTGGTCCGAGTACCACCGGCTGCTCGGCGAGATGAAGAAGGAGGCCGAGAAGATCCTTCCCGGCGCCGCGACCCCGTGGGTCGCGCTGGCGCACCTCGACGAGCACGGCCGGCACATCGAGGGCGTCGACGAGGTCCGCGACTGGCTCCAGGGCCTGATGGACGAGGCGATCGAGAAGCTGGACGGCACGCACTTCGAACTCGCAGAGCCGGTGCGGAAGGTGGAGTCGTGCATCGCGCCGCCCGGCGGTGCGGCGGCGCCGTACTACACGCCCCCGTCGGAGGACTTCTCGCGTCCGGGCCGCACCTGGCTGCCGACGATGGGCCAGACCCGCTTCCCCGTCTACGACCTCGTCTCGACCTGGTACCACGAGGGTGTGCCGGGCCATCACCTCCAGCTCGCGCAGTGGACGTACGTCGCCGGGAACCTCTCCCGCTACCAGGCCACGGTCGGCGGGGTCAGCGCGAACGCCGAGGGCTGGGCGCTGTACGCGGAGCGGCTGATGGACGAGCTCGGCTTCCTCACGGATCCGGAGCAGCGGCTCGGTTACCTCGACGCGCAGATGATGCGGGCCGCCCGGGTCATCGTCGACATCGGCATGCATCTGGAACTGGAGATCCCGGCCGACTCCCCCTTCCACCCGGGCGAGCGCTGGACTCCCGAGCTGGCCCAGGAGTTCTTCGGCGCGCACAGCAGCCGTCCGGCGGACTTCGTGGAGAGCGAGCTGACCCGGTATCTGACGATCCCGGGCCAGGCCATCGGCTACAAGCTCGGCGAGCGGGCCTGGCTGCTGGGCCGCGACAAGGCGCGCGAGCGGCACGGCGACGCCTTCGACCTCAAGGCCTGGCACATGGCGGCCCTGTCCCAGGGTTCCCTCGGCCTGGACGACCTGGTGGACGAGCTGGCCCGGCTCTGACGCGGCGGTCACGTCAACGCCTGAATCCGTCCTCGGACACGGTCACCTCAACGCCGGAAGCCGCCTTCCGAGTTGATGACCTCACCGGTGATCCAGCCCGCCTCGTCCGTCGCAAGCCAGGCGATGAGACGGGCCGGGTCGTCGGGCATGCCCCACCGGCCGGCGGGGAAGCGGGCCGCCACGGCCTCGTACGCCTCGCCGGTCAGGTAGTCCGTGTCGACGGGTCCGGGGTTGACGGTGTTCACCGTGATCCCCTGCTCGGCGAGCGTGGTGGACAGGGAGCGGGTGATCGAGGCGAGGGCGCCCTTCTGGAGGGCGTAGGCGATCTCGCCGGGCATGCCGCCCGCCATGTCCTGGCCGGAGGTCATCATCACCACGCGCCCGCCGGGACCGGCCGGCCTCAGCCGGGCATGGGCCTGGACGAGCAGCAGGACCGAGCGGGTGTCGACCGCCCAGTGCGCGTCGAGCATCGCGGCGTCGACGTCGTCGAGGGCGCCGTCGGAGCCGCTCAGCGCATGGTTGGCGATCAGGATGTCGAGCCGTCCGCCGAGTGCCGAGGCGGCCGTCGCGATCAGTTCGGCGGGCGCGGCCGGGTCGGAGAGGTCGCCGGGGCCTGAGAGCACCTCGGCGTCGGGATCAGCGAGTGCCTCACGCACGGAGGCGACGACGTCCTCGGGACGGTCGGCTCCCCAGGGCATGGCGGCATCGTGCGGCACATGGTGCTGCAGATAGACGCTCGCCCCGTACGCGGCGAGTCGCCGCGCCACCGCATGGCCGATGCCGGCGCGTCTGCTCGCTCCGGTGACCAGGGCGGTCCGGCCGCGCAGGGGCAGGGGGTCGCGGCGCAGGTCTTCGGGGGCGGGGTGCGGCAGTCGGGGCATGACAGATCATGATGAGGAGCAACGGGGTGCGGCGCATCCGGTTATTGCGCAGGCGCCCCGGGGGCAGTTGGTCGTTCGCCCACGTCCGTGAGGTCGGTCGGCTTGTCCCTGGCCAGTTGGTCCGGCGAGCTCTACCAGATCCTCGGCCGTGACCTCGCCGCTCCGCCGCTCACTCTCGACGAGCTGCCGGCCCTGGTGGCGAGCGCGCGCGGACGGGTGGTTGTGCGCGCGACGCCGTGAGGTCGGTTGGCCGTGTGCCCGCCCCCGTGAGGTCGGTCGGTTGTGCGCGCAGGCACCCGGGTTCAGTGCGGCAGCCGTCGGAGCTCGACCAGCCCCAGCCAGGTTTCCGGGCCGGGCTGCACCTGGGCGGCGCGTACCGCGTACGCCCCAGGCTCCAGGGCGACCCGCAGATGCTCGGTCCGTTCCGTCTCCCGGCCCGGCCAGGCCGAGTCGAACAGGACGACCGTTCCGGGCACCTTCCAGCGCACCTCGTGGCCCCAGTCCGCCGAGGCGAGGGCCGCCGGAACCCGGGCCAGCAGTTCCTCCTCGGAGTCGGCCGCGCACCACCGTACGAAGACACCGTGGTCGGGCAGGTACGAGGTGGACGCGGGGTCGTCGCCGAAGACCAGGGCCGCGCTGTCCCCCACGGGCAGGAGCCCGACGGATCCGTCGACCTCGCAGGCCCGGTCGTAGTCGGACGCCGTCTCGTCGCCGTCGGCGCCCGCCCAGAACGGCAGCACCGTCTCCGGTACCGCTATCAGCGGGCCGCCGCCCGACTCCACCCAGTCCACAGCGCCCGGTTCCGCGTATCGCACCATGGCAGCAGAACCTACACGCCCACAGGCCTCACACAGTCACCGTGGCCGACTCCCACCTCAGCAACCGCAGTTCTCCGCGTCCACCGGCGCGGTCAGCGGGTCGGCGGGGCGGTTCTCCCGGCCCTGCCAGGTCTCGAACTCGAAGCCCTCGCGGGCCCAGTACTCGAAGCCGCCGAGCATCTCCTTGACCCGGTAGCCGAGTTCGGCGAGGGCGAGGGCGGCACGGGTCGCGCCGTTGCAGCCGGGGCCCCAGCAGTACGTCACGACGGGCACGGACTTGTCGAGGAGCTGCTCGGCCTGCTCCGGGATGAGGGCGGTGGGGAGGTGGATCGCGCCCGGGATGTGGCCCTGGTCCCAGGACTCGGTGGAACGGGAGTCCACGACGACGAACCCGGGGTCGCCGCCGGATGCCAGCGCCGCGGCGACGTCGGAGACGTCCGCGTGGAAGGCGAGGCTCGCCCGGAAGTAGGCGGCGGCCTCGGCCGGGGCAGCGGGGGCGACGCGGAGGACGGGGTTGGCGGTGGTGGCGACGCGGCGGACGGGGTGGGCGGTGGTGGCTGCGGTAGTCGTCATGACCAGAAATCTATGGTCGGTGATCCACTTCGTGAAGGGGAGATCCCCGGCGCTCCTCTTGATCCGCCGGGCATTCCCCTGGTACTCCTCGCCCATGACCGCGTTTTCCCCGGACGCCACCGACTGGCGCATCCTCGATGTCCTCCAGCGCGAGGGCCGCGCCAGCTTCGCCGAGCTGGCCCGTGCCGTCTCCATGTCCGCGAGCGCGGTCACGGAACGGGTGCGGCGGCTGGAGGAGGCGGGCGTCATCCAGGGATACGCGGCGGTCGTCGACCCCGAGCGGCTGGGGCTGCCGATCCTGGCCTTTGTGCGCCTTCGGTACCCCAACGGCAACTACAAACCCTTCCACGACCTCGTCGCCGCCACGCCCGAGATCCTGGAGGCCCATCACGTCACCGGCGACGACTGCTTCGTCATCAAAGTCGCGGCCCGCTCGATGCGGCACCTGGAGGAGGTGTCCGGCAAGATCGGCGCGCTGGGATCGGTGACGACGAGTGTCGTCTACTCGTCGCCTCTGCCCCGGCGCCCGCTGGGCCGGTGACGTCGGAAACGAGCCACGCGCGCCGACATCCCCTGCCCAGCCTCGCGCTCCGGATCGCAGGCACCCCACAGGTAACTCCTGGGCCGGAGGGCTGACCTTGGCATTCCGGATCCGCCGATGCGGTAACTCGCTTTCAAGACAGGCCTGATATGGCTGCCCAGTATTCCCTTGACCCGCGTGTTCACGCTGTGACTAGAGTGACTGCGCGGTAGGCGAATGGGACTGACCAACCATCCGCCCTACGGCTTGTCTTACGCGTCAGGGGGCGCGGCTTTCTGCTGACCTCCTCCCGAACGCGTCGTTCGAGGGGGGAATTGCGTCGTGCGCGACGATCTACTGCTGCCGAGTATTGCCGGCATAGTCCTCGCTGCCCTTTTCGGTGCCCCCATGTAATCGACGGGTGACGTTTTCCCCTTTCCTCCGAGCACACAGGAGCCTTTGTGTCCAGACGTGTGTCCATTCCCCTGATGGCTGTCGGGGTCATCGCCGCGTCCATCGCCGTGACCTCTCCGGCCGATGCTGCCCCCACGAGGCGCTGCAACGACCGGCAGGCGTGCTTCTACTACAACTCCAACCAGCAGGGAGCCGTCGCCCCGATCTACCACGGCGGCACGAACCTCGACGCGCAGGTCTTCAAGCCCGGCACCGGCCCCGGCTCAGGGCAGAAGCTCGAGGACAACGCGGCGTCCTGGGACTCGCGCACCCGCAACAGCGCGTTCTGCGTCCACCGCGACCGCTGGTGGAAGGGCCCCTTCAACTCGCTCAAGCCGCAGGGCCGCAAGAACCTCAGCTCCGCGCTGAAGAACAAGAATTCCTCGACCAACTGGTATCCCCGCCACGAGGGCGGCGGCGGCCACTGAACCCGGGAAGGAACCCCCGCCCATGCGTGTGATCAAGACAGTGCCGATAGTCGCCCTTGCCGTGGGAGCGCTGACGCTCTCCGCGTGTTCCGGCCAGGACACGAATTCCTCTCCGGCGAACAAGGCCGGCGAACGCGTTCAGGGAGCGCCCGCTCGGATGGTCGCCGAGATGACCCTCCCTCTCGAGGCCTATCAGCTCACTCCTGCTGACTACGAAAGAAGCCAGCAGGCCCTGTGGAAGCTCACCACGTCCTGCATGAAGGACATCGGCTTCACCTCCTTCGAATTCCTACCCTCCACGGGCACCGCGGACCAGATCGAAGCCCACGAGGACGTCCGCTACGGCACCTACAACCAGCAGGACGCCGAACGCAACGGCTACCGGCCCGACTTCGGGAAGGGCGCCCGTGGTGCCGTGATCGGGGGCGAAGAGCCGAAGTTCACCGCGGAGGAGGAAGCCGCACTCGACGGTGTCTCTCCTCAGCGAACCGCCGAGGAGCCGAAGAAGGTCCGCACCACCAAGAGCGGCGAAGCGATTCCGGAGGGCGGCTGCTACGGACAGGCTCTCGACAAGCTCACCGGCGGGCAGAGCGACCTCTATCTCGACGACACGCTGGCCGAGGAACTGAACGGCCAGTCCTACGAGCAGTCTCTCAAGGACCAGAAGGTCACAACGGTGTTCGCCCGCTGGTCGGCGTGCATGGCCGCGAAGGGCTTCACGTACAAGTCCCCGATCGATGCGAACAACGACCCTTCCTTCACCGGAGACACCGCCGGCGCCGCGGAGAAGAAGGTCGCGGTCGCGGACACCGCCTGCAAGAACAGCACCGACCTCGTGTCCGTGTGGCACGACGCCGAGGCCGCGATCCAGCGCACGCTGATCAGCGAGCACGGTCCGGAACTCGCCAAGCGCAAGGCCCTCAACTCAGCGATCCGCGCGAAGACCAGCGCCGTCCTGACGTCCTGAGCACCGTTGCACGGGCCTGGGCGAGGGCCACGAGTTCTGGGGCGCCGTACGATGCGGCGCCCCGGAGCGCTGACCGACGACGCCGCCGAAGGGAGCGTCAGTGAGTCGGACCGGGTGTTGGCTTGGACAGGCCGAGGCTTGTGCGTGGTGCCCTTCGAGATCCTGTACGTGATTCCGTTGGTGTCGGCGTAGTGGCAATCCAGGCGCCAGGCCGTCGATGCCCAGGGCGGCAAGCCGGTCCAGCCCATCCCCCGGAGATGGACAGGGTCAGTTCGCGGTTGGCGTCGGTGAGCTCACGCACCACGGCGCCGTTCACGTCGTACACCGACGGTCGCCCGCGTGAAGTCACCGGGCTCGGGGCTCCAGCCGCCCGTGGGCGGTGGCGGTGAATCCGACGGCCGAGCTGTCCGCGCGCAGCGCCGCCTTCGAGGTCGCGTATGTCTTCCGCAGGTAGACGCACGTGGTGCTGGTGCGGTCGTTGCCGAGACCCGCGCTCCGCTGAGAGCCGTAGAGCGATCAGCGCACAGCGGGGGCGGCTGTCGTCTCCGGCTCGTCGGACGGGCTGCTCGCTTCAAGGCATTCCTGGAGCCGGAGGTGCCGGAATTCGTATCGCGCGCCGGCCTGTCGTAGCACACCTCGTGTGTGAGCCTCTTCAAGGAAGGTCATGAGCCGCCAGGGCAGTCGGCCGGTGGCCCCGAGCCAGAGCTGCGCGACAATCAGTCGCCCATATGCGCTGAGGATCAACGCCAGCCCATGACGAGGGCCATTTGTAATGCCATGCCATGCATGCCGAACCAGTCCTGCGTGGTCAGAAACAGAAGCGCGCTGGCGGCGGACCCTGCGATGGTCACGGCGGCACCCCGGGTCACCACAGCAAGCCGGTCCCCCCGCAAGCTTGCGGACGGGCTCGCAGCACGGGTCGGGTCGGCAGGTGTGTCCAGCCATCGGTAAACACCGCAGACGCAGCCCCCGATGAGGCCCAGTACGAGGCCGGAGGCAATACCGCCCTTGATGCAGTTCTTCACCAAGCCCCAGCGGCCGATCTGCCAGAACCACCAGGCGGCCGGTGGATGCAGGGAAGACAGCAGAGTGAGGTCCCGCGCGTCACGGCCGGCGACTTGGACGTGCCAGACCCCGTTCTGGGTTCTGAACCGCACCCGGCCGACGTGCGCAGTGCACCGCCGATAGCGTTCGTGACAGCCCGCGCCGGGGCCGGGTGGCGCGTAGACCCATGCCTCCGACTGATTGCTGGTGTTCTCCATCAGGATCAACGCGACCGGCTTGGCGGGTTCGGCCGTCTTTGTGCCGTCGGGGTACGCGGCAAAGGTCCATGTGCGGGTTGTCGCGCGGCGGACGCCGGTGGGCTGGCTTTCCGCATCGTCGGCATCAGAGGGTACGGTCCCCGATCGAGTGGCCCGCCATTCGATGATGGTGCCCATCACGGCGCCGATGGCAGGTCCGAGTGCCAATCCGATCAGCAGGCACGTGGCCGTCCCACGGACGAGGCCCTGACAGAAATGCAGGATCTGCCGTCGGCCCGGCCCACGGTACGGGGCCCTGCGCACTCCCCCTCGGCGAGCGCGGAAGACGGCCAGCCCTGCCGCCCCCATGACGACGCCCAGCGCGCTCGCCCGCCATACCGTGCCGGCCGGGGAGAAAGGGGCCATGACCAGGATCGCCGCGCCGAACAGGACGATGACGGCGGCCCCTCCGATGTGGCGGGCGGCCCTCGGACCGGCCCAGGGCAGGCCCAGCGGGGCGGGATTCGTCGTGACTCCTGCCATCGCGAACACAGCCGACACCGCCGTGCCGAAGAGAACACCGGACAGGAAGCGGAAGAGCCATGCGTCTCCAAGATTGTGGATGGAGGCTCCGTAAAGCGGCTGGGCCGTCACACCGATCAGGATGCCGAACACTGCGGCCGCCAGTGCAGCCCTCATGACCAAGCCGCGCAGCGGGGTGGCGCCGGCGCGGTTCGAGAACACAGCAAGCCCCACCATGCATCCGGCGACGACTCCTCCGCCATTGCCGGCCAATGCGATCAGCTCACCGCTGACCCACAGGTCGCGCAACTTCTCAGGCGCCACGAGCATCATGACCGCTCCCGTCACGACAGCGGACAGGCATGCCGCAAGAGCGCCCGGTGCCAACAACTGCACCACCCAGGGAATCGCACTCTGCAACTCCCACCAGGCCAGCTGCCCGGTGTCCCGTCGGCGCAGGTGGCGGGCCAGGAATCCGAGCCACCCTTGAGGCTCCGAGGAGTTGGGAAGCGGCTCGTTCATGTCGTCGAACACGGCCGGTACGAAGGCCTTGAGCAGATGCTCCTCGATCTGGGCTGCCGTAGTGAACCGGCCGCCCAGCAGTTCCCCGGGGTCGCGACGGCCGTCGTTGTAGACGGCACGCGCCATGGCAACCATGAGAGGTCTGCTCAGCACCATCCGCAGGGCCTGCTCCGGCGGCCCGCCAGGTGCGACCAGGCGCTCGAGCGTCGCGCTCCAGGCCGTGCCGATCCCTCCGTCCGCCCCGCGCACCGGGCGCGACGTCCGGGTCAGATACTGGGCGGCATCCGTCAGGAGCAACGGGGAGAGTTCGACGACTGCCGCGGCCGTGAGGACGTCGCAGGCTTCCACGGTGGCGGCGTAAGCATCAGTTCTGCTCGTAAGCAGTAGTGCCGAGTTGGCATCCAGTTCGGCGTTGAGGCGACGCATCGCCGGCACACGCTGTGCCGCAGGCAGTTCATCGAAACCGTCGAGGACCGGCAGCACCAAACGCGCGGCAACCAAGGCATCGGCCAAGGTGCCGCCACCTGGCAGCCCGGCGGCCAGAGCCGGGAAGTCGGTTGCAAGCCGGGCAGCCATCCAAGTACGCAAAGGTTCACGAGCAGCGTCCCAGGTGCCGGCAGGCAGCATGACTGGCACGGCGTGCCCCGGTTCCCGAGTCGCCAGCAAGTCCAGGACAAGCTTCAACGCCAGGACCGTCTTTCCGGATCCGGGCGGCCCCAGAACGACCACACGGCGGGACTGCGCAGCAAGGAAGGCTGCACGGATCTCGCTCAACTGTCCCGCGCGCAAAACAGGGTGCAGCTCTGCGCCCTGCCGCACGTTCGCGTCGTGATCGGCGAGCGGAGCCTCAACCGCGCGCCATCGGACGGGCAGGGGTTCAGGATCTTGCAGTCGGCGCAGCCGTGCCTCGGCCGCCCACATCTCCTCCACCGCCCCGGCCAGGGCGTCCGCGCGGCCCGTCAGCCAATCCGCGCCGGAGCCCTCCCCGGTACCGGGCTGGCCCTGTACCAGGGTGGACAGCAGTCCCATCACCGAGACCACGATTCCGAGAGCAGGCGTCCACCGCTCAGCCACGGCCTTGCCATCGACGAGGACGACCACGGCTACTTGGATCAGGCCGGTCACCGCCAATGCGCCTGCCCACCACAACCTGCGCACACGCTGCGCTTCCCCGACCCACCACATTGCCCGTATCCCGTTCCCGCTCTTCCGCTTGGCGGTCATGCCACGCGGAGCGCGGGGTGTTCCACAACCCGCGCGCGGAAGCGCGATGCAGGCGCGGGATGTCCAAACCAGGTGCACACCGTCGTGACTGCCGGTCAGGCCCGCTCCTTCAACGGCGGGCGAGCGTACGGGTCCTCCCAGGACCACCAGGTTCTTCCTCGACTATGGCTGGTCCGCTGACTGCAACGACGGTGGCGGAACATACACCTACCACCCTGTGATGCAGGGCGTCGCCAGCTTCGGTTCAAGCCCGGTGACACGCGCGGGCAACGAGCTGCGCAACGACTGCGGAACCTATCGACCGTAGGAGGGCCAGTGGCCCAGGGACCCCCCGATCGGTATCCGCCCGAAGGCCGGCCGCTCGGTCGGGTGCCGGACGACGCATGGCTGCCGGTCACGTACTCCACCGAAACCCCTCGCCGGCGAAAGCTGGGGTGGCGGGTCAGGGCGACGTTGCGCTGGCCGCAACGAGCCCGGAGGCAGTCGCGGTGAACGGGGAGGGCGACGCGCCTGCATCCCGTGCCTGCGTCAACTCACCCGTAGGCCCCCAGTACAAGGGGCTCGCCTCGGTGGGGGCGGATGCAGGACGCAGTTGCCGCACCCGAGGGCTTGCGGTGGTGGATCAAGAGTAGTCGCCGCGAGGTGACCTGGACGCTGCCGGTGTGGATCCCGGTCTTCACCTCGACGACTCCGCCTGAGGCGGATACCAGCCCGTTAAAAAAGTGCTGTCGAGATCACTGGACAGTGCCCTGCGTGTCCACGATTTGGAAATGGTGGTATAGGGCGCAGACCAGAGCTGCCCCTGTACGGCTACTTCATTCACGACTGCCCTCTCCCCGTCGAGCTACGGCCCGAGCCGGGCCCCCGCGCCTCGGCGATGGCGTCCAGCGCCTTGACGTGCCAGTCGTAGAGGTACGTCATCGTGCGGCAGTACGCCAGCGGCGTGAGGCACTCGCGGATTTCGCCGTTCGAAGCGATGGGCCGGAGGCATGTGACGCAAGTGGGAGAGCCGGTGACATCCCAGACGGCGTGGGCGCGGGGTGTATCGATGATTCGCGCTTCCGGGGCCGCGGGCGGTGGGGATCGCCGCGATGGCGCTCTTTGCCTGCTTCTCGTGGTCATCTCGACGAGTCTCACAAGTCGCTTGCTGTGCTTGCAGTTGACTGCATAGCATCGCGTTCACTATCGCGAATCGATTGTTGTTCCGGTGCGTCGGGGGGCCTGGTGTGACGTTGATGATGGCGGTGGCGGCCCTCTGGGGTGTGCTCCAACTGTTCGCCGTTTCCTGGCCGACGCGTTCGGTGCGCTTGTCGACCGTGCTGCTGGCGCTTGCGGTGGGAGTGTACGGGTGCGGTGTGGCGACAGCGTTGGTGCAGCTCGCCTACACCCGCATCTACGCGGACCAGTCGGGGCAGTCGCTGCTGACGGTGGTGAACACCACCAGCTACACGGTGGCTCCCTGGGTGGAGGAGCTGATCAAGGTCTCTCCGCTGCTGCTGGTGGGGTTGAGTACGAGGATTCGCCGCCAGTGGGGGCTGACCGACTTCGTGGTGGTGGGCGCGGCATTGGGGGCCGGGTTCGGGCTTCTGGAGGCGGTTCTCCGGTTCGGTCTGGACGCGGACCGGGCGATCGTCCGGGGTGAGGGCTGGATCATCCCCGACAGCTTGTCCCCGCCCTATGTGCCGGGCCTGGGGCAGGCGTTGACGGCTTGGCTCCCGGCGCCGTTCAGCCAACTCGACCTGGGCGGCCCTCCGGTCACGGAAACGTTCACGCACCTGGTGTGGACGGCCCTGGCTGGTTTCGGGGTTGGACTGTTCTGGCGGGCACGCGGTTGGGTGGTGCGGCTGTTGTCGGTGCTCCCGATCGTGGCCGCCGCCGTGCACCACACGGTGAACAACTACGCGGTAGAGGAACACGCCAGCCGGGCCACGCGGTGGCTGGAGTCCCTGGACGGGATGGCGTGGGCGGCGCCGTTGGTGTGCCTGGCCCTCGCCATGGTCGTCGACGTGCGCCGGCTCCACCGCGGAAAGCGCACCGTGCCCGGCGTACTGCTCGCGTCCGAACGCGTCGACGGCGACAGCCCGGGAGCTCTGCTGCGGTACGCGGCCTGGCGTCCGCCATGGAGCCTGCTGATCGTATTGCGCTACGTCAGGCTGCGGCGCTCCTTGCTGTACGCCGCCGCGACGGTGCCACCCGACGACACAGGGGAACTGCGACGGGTGGTCGCGGGGATAACGGCCCGGATGGACGCGTCCGACAACCAACGCGCCTGGCAGACCCTGAACATCCGCGCCTGGCTGAAGGCGGCTCGAAGGGCCCGTCGTTCCCGGGAGCGATGGCTGCTGCTGATCCCGTGCGTGCTCATGCTCCCGTCACTCCTCTTCCTGGGCGTCGGCTCGTTCACCTCCACCGACGGCCTCCAGGAGTTCTTCAGCACCGGTGCGGGGCCGAAGATTCTCATGGGCTTCGGCATAGCCGCACTGGCCTGGATCGCCTACCAGCTCACGGTCCTGCTGCGCAGCTGGCGGCAGGTGTCGGCGCAGCCGATCGGGGAACTGCTGGCGGCCCACCGATTCCGTCTCGGAACCGCGCTGGGCGCGGCGACCACCGGCGTACTCCTGCTGTGGCGCGGCTTCGGGGAGGCGGGTCCCGACGGCAGTGCCATCCGCACGCTCCATCTGCTGGACGCCCTGAACACCTTCCTGGTCTACCTCGGCTTCGCGCTCCTCCTGCTCTCCCTGCTCGCCCTCTTCCCTCCAGGAGGCCTCGCCCTCGCCGGAGGCGGAGCGGTGAGCGCCCTCACAGCCGAAGCCGCCCTCAACTCCGCCCTCCTCGGCACGGCCGGGATCGTCCTCATGGGGCTGGGTTCGTCCAATGGCTCCGGTGGGGACTACAACGCGTGGCCCAGGAGCAAACGCAAGGGGCGCACCAAGCCCGAGCACCGTGCGGATGTCCGCGGTGATGAGGGCAAGAGCCTTGGAGGCAAGAGCAAGGCTCATACCATCGACAAGCATGTCGACAAGACCACTGCCGGCATGCGCAGGCGCCTGCGTGAAGACCCTAGCCTTGGCTCGGACTCACGCTACGTTGACGTCGATGCGGCACAACGCTTCACCGACAGGACTCTCGCCGTCGCAAGGAACCAGCGGAAGATATCTGACTGGCTGGCCAAGGGCGCGAAAGGACCGCTGCGTCTGGAGGCAAGGTTTGACGAAAACACGGGACTTCACCTCACTCGTTACGACTTCACCCATGGGCAACCGCCGCAGTGGGTGAGAGGGGTTCGCGTCATTCTCAAGGCTGACCCGTCGGCGACGTCCGGATACCGTGTCCTCACCTCATTCCCTCAGCCCTAATGCGCACGCTTGGAGCAACTCATGAGTCAGGCGATTCCACCAGGCCAGCGATTCCATGAACTCAGCGACCTGCTAGAGGCCTATGCATACACCGGCTTCACGTTCTCCGACACAGAAGAGAGCCCGAGCCCTGGTCTGGCTTCCTATCTCAGAATCGCTGCCCGGAACCCTGCACGCGCCGCAACGGCCGTCCAGCAAATTGACGACCTGCTCTCCATCGGACTCTTCTCCGAAGAGATCGCAGACGAGGTGGAAGACCTGCCACACATCCGTCCTCCCGTGGGGGCAAGCGTGGAGGACTGCCTGCGTATCGTCAGGGAGCACCTCTACCGGCTTCTGCAGGATCCGTCACGAGTTGCCCACGTGAACCCGCAGAACTCGTGGGAATGGAACGAGCGATTCCCCGCCCTGAGCCAGTTGCTCGGAGCCTACTTCCACCAGGATTTCTCATCCATCTATGAATCTCGCGATGAGGCTCTCGATGAGTATGTCAGCGAAGCCGTTCCGGAAGACCGTGCACAGGCAGCACAGGAGATCGGGGAACTCCTGACCATGGTGTCCTCGGATCAGGAACTCGACACTGCTGCCACGGCGTTGGGGCTCGATCTTCTGCCGCCGCAAGGGATGTCACTCCGGCAGTGGCTGGAGCTGATCCGAAACAGGATCGCTGCGGCATAGCAGTGGGCGCCCAGCTGGACCGACGCCTCTGACAGGTGCAGCCGTACTCGGCTGGGCGATCTACATCTATGTCTATGACCGCCCTAACCTTGATCGGCGCAGTCCTTGCCGGTCTCTATGCGCCGGGACGGTTGGTCCGGGGGCTATCCGGCGACAGGCGGGGGGCAGAAGGGCAAGGAAGATCAAGGAAAGGAAGGACAGGGAGCAAATCCCTCCTGACTGGCCTCAACCGTACCGGCGGGCATACGAAGGATCACGAGTCCTCAGCGACCCTCGCTCAGTGCCCCCGCTGCCGCAGCACCGACCCCGACCTCCCCTTCACCACCTCCAGCTGCGCATGGATCCGCCGCCGCAGATCGGGGACATGGCTCACGATCCCGACGCTGCGGTCACGCTCGCGCAGGGAGTCGAGGACGTCGAGCACCTCGTCCAGGGTCTGGTCGTCGAGGCTGCCGAAGCCCTCGTCGATGAAGAGGGTGTCGAGGCGGACGCCGCCGGCCTCGTCGGTGACGACGTCCGCGAGGCCGAGGGCGAGGGCGAGCGAGGCGAAGAACGTCTCGCCGCCGGACAGCGTCGCCGTGTCCCGTTCCCGCCCGGTCCAGGCGTCGACCACGTGCAGCCCGAGCCCGCTGCGGCCGCGCCCGGCCCGGTCGTCGGAGTGGACCAGGGTGTAGCGGCCGGACGACATGCGCTGCAGCCGTACGGTCGCGGCGGCGGCGACCTGTTCGAGGCGGGCCGCCAGCACGTACGACTCCAGGCGCATCCTGCGTTCGTTGTCCGCGGAGGTGCCGGCGGTGAGCGCGGCGAGGCGGGCCACGCGGTCGTACTCCTCGCGCAGCGGGGCGAGTCGGCGTACGGCGGTGGCCGCTCGGGCGGACAGCCGGTCGAGTTCGGTGCAGCGCCGGGCGGCCGCGTCGCGCGCGGAGGCGGCGTCGCGGGCCCGCTGGGCCGCCGTGGCCGCCGTCCGTTCCGCGGACGGCACGTCGGCCGGCGGCTGCTGGGCCGCGGCCGCGGTGTCGGCCTCGGCGAGGACGGCGCGTACGGCGGCCTCCTCGGACTGCCAGGCGTCGAGCCGTCGTTGGAGCTCGCGGTGGGCGGCGTCGTCGAGGAGGGCGGCGGCAGCGGCCTGCGGGGTGTCGAAGCCGGCGCGGAACGCGGCGTCGGCCAGGCGGGCATCGGCGTCCTTGAGCCGCTGGGCGGTGTCCTCGGCGGTGCGCGCGGTGTCGGCGGCCTCGGTGAGCAGGGCGGCCTGCCGCTCCAGCTGAGCAGCCCGCGCGGCGACGCTGTCGGCGGTGCCGCGGGCCTGGGCAAGCTCCGCTTCCAGGGTGCTCTTCTCGCGGTCCATCCGCTCGCGGTGGCCGACCCGGGAGGCGGATCTGACGGCCGCCTGCTGCCGGTCGGCGGACCTCCGCTCGTACTCCGCCTCGGCGCGGCGCAGTTCCTCCTGCGCCGCGTGCAGGAGGGACGCGTCCCGGCGGGCCTGCGTGTACAGGCGCTCCAACTCCTCGCGGTGCGCGGCAAGTTGCTGTGTCGGTGAGTCGCCGGCCTCGGCTGTGGCGGCGGCCAGCGCCTCTCGTACGAGCCCGAGACGCTGTTCCATCTCGGTGTGGCGTTCCTCCGCCTGCTGGTAGGCGGCCAGCGCGCGCTCCTCCGCCTCCCGGTCCACATGCCCGGCGTCCTTGCGGGCAGGGGCGGGGTGTTCAACGGCGCCGCAGACCGCGCAGGGTTCGCCGTCCTTCAGCTGGGCGGCCAGCTCGGCGGCGATGCCGTTCAGGCGCTGTTCCTTGACGTCGAGCCAGTGCGCCTTGGCCTGGAGCACCTGCTCCTGTGCGCGACGGGCCTGTTCGGCGGCGGATTCCGTGTCACCGGCCAGCTGGTCGCGCATCCGGGCGGCATCGAGCCGCTGCTGGGCGGGCTCGCGCTGTACGGCGAGTTGCTCGGCGCGGGTCGCGGCCTCCTGCGCGGTGTCGATACGGCTCTGGAGCGCGGCTCGGCTCTGCTCCCACCCGGCGAGCCAGTCCTCGGCTTCCTGCAACAGGTCCTCGTCGGCCCGCTCTTGACGGTCCAGTTCGTCACGCTCGTCGACGAGGGTGGCCAGCCGCTGCTCGGCGCGGCGGGCGGACTCCAGTCCGCCCAGTTCCTCGGCGGCCCGGCGCGCGGCGGCCGCGAGGCGCTCCGCGGGAAGTGCCGCGAAATGCCGTCGGTCGTCTGCCGCGCCGTCGTGGCTGGTCGCGCCGTTCCCCACGCCCCTATGGGGCGCTGCCACACCCCCGGTTACGAAGGCTGCCCGCAGTTGGGCACGCGCGCGTGCCTCTGCCGCTGCTGCCCGCCGGTGTTCGGCGTCGGCGGCCTCTCGCAGGTCCAGGGCCGGTGCGACCGTCTCGGCCTTGCGGGCCCTCTCCATGCGGGCCTCGGCCTCGCGGTAGGCGTCCGCGCGCGACTCCAGCAGCCTCGCCCGCTCCCGCGCCTCGGCGAACCGCCGTTGCAGCCGCGCCAGTTCGCGTACGTCGTCCAGGGCGCGGTCGGCGGCGGCCTGGGCGGACTCGGCGGCGGTGAGGCGGCAGTGGGCGACGGTCAGCTGTTCGCGGGCGGTGCTGCGGGCCACGGCGGCGGCGCCCAGGATGGCCTCGGCCAGTCCCGGCTCGCCCGGCGCGAGCTCGGGCAACTCCATGGCGTCGCCCGCCGCCTGCTGCATCCGGTGCGCGTCCGCCAGCAGCGCGGCGTCCCCGTCCCGCACCTGGGCCTCGGTCGCCCGGCGGCGCTCGGCGAGCCGCTTCTCGACCTCGGCGAAGCGGTGGGTGTCGAAGAGGCGGCCCAGCAGCTTGCCCCGAGCCTCGGCGTCGGCGCGCAGGAAGCGGGCGAAGTCGCCCTGCGGCAACAGCACGACCTGGCAGAACTGCTCGCGGCTCATGCCGAGCAGCTGCGTGATCTCCTCGCCGATCTCCTGGTGCGAGCGGCTGAGGTCCTTCCACGTCCCGGCCGCCGCGTCGTACTCGCGCAGCCAGCTCTGCGCCTTGTCGAGGGTCGTGCCCGAGCCACGCTTCTTGGGGCGCTCCCACGGCGGCTGCCGGGTGACCTCCAACCGCCGTCCCGCGACGGTGAGTTCGAGCCGGACCTCGGTGCGCGTGCCGGTCGCGGCATGGTCGCTGCGCAGCGTCATGCCCTGTCCGCTCTGCCGGGCGCCCGGCACGGAGCCGTACAGCGCGTAGCACACGGCGTCCAGGACGGACGTCTTGCCCGCGCCCGTCGGTCCGTGCAGCAGGAACAGACCGGCGACCGACAGCCCGTCGAAGTCGACGGTCTGTGACCCGCCGAACGGCCCGAAGGCCGTGATGTCCAGGCGATGGAGCCTCACCGCGCCACCTCCCGCACAGCCTCGTCGGCCCGGACCGCGTCGAAGGCGTCCCGCAGCACGCCCTGCTCGTGCTCATCGGGCCCGGCCCCCCGCACGTGTGCCACGAAGTCCTGCGCGATCTCCTGGTCGCTGCGCCCCGCGAGCCGCTTCGCATACGACACGTCGGGGTCGTCCGGCGCCCGCTCGGGGTCGAAGACGAGGCTGAGCGTGTGCGGGAAGCGTTCGGCGAGCCGGGCCATGGGATCCGCCGGGCGCACCGCGTCCGTGAGCGTCGCCTCGACCCACGCCTCCTCGTGCCGCGCGAGCCCGGGATCAGCGAGCAGTTCCTCCAGCGTCCCCCGGATCCGGGCCAGCGCGCGCGGCACCGGGCAGTCGACGCGCTCGGCGGTGACCGCGCCGTCGGCGTCCAGGTCGACGAGCCACATGCTCTTGCGGTGGTCGGCCTCCGAGAAGGAGTACGGCAGGGGCGAGCCCGAGTACCGGACGCGCTCGGTGATGGTCTGGCAGCCGTGCAGATGACCCAGCGCCGCGTAGTCGACGCCGTCGAAGACTCCGGCGGGCACCGCGGCCACCCCTCCGACGGTGATGTCCCGCTCGCTGTCGCTGGCCTCTCCCCCGGTGACGAAGGCGTGCGCGAGGACGACCGACCGCGTGCCACGCGCGCGTGTGGCGAGGTCGCCGCGCACCCGGTCCATGGCGGCGGCGAGCACGGCCTGGTGCCCGGGCTTGTCGACCCCGAACTCGTCCTTCACCAGGGCGGGTTCGAGATAGGGCAGGCCGTAGAAGGCCACGTCGCCGAAGGCGTCCTCCAGCACCACCGGAGTCCCGCACGCCGAGGGATCGGTCCGCAGATGGATGCCCGCACGCCCGATCAGCCCGGCACCCACGCCCAGCCGCCGGGCCGAGTCGTGGTTCCCGGAGATCATGACGGTCGGCACACCGAGGTCGGCGAGCCGGTGCAGGGCGTCGTCGAACAGCTCGACCGCGGCGAGCGGCGGCACCGCCCGGTCGTACACGTCTCCCGACACGACCACCGCGTCCACACCGCGCTCACGCACGGTCGTGACGAGGTGGCCGATGAACTCGGCCTGGGCGCCGAGCATGGTCACCCGGTGGAACGCCCGGCCGAGATGCCAGTCGGAAGTGTGCAGAAGCCTCATGATCCCCGAGACTAACGGCCGGGTCTGACAGCACGGGCGGTTACTCCCGTATCGCCCCGTCATGACAGGCGCGCCATACGTGCGTTACGGACATTTCACCCACGCAGTCAGCCCGCGGCGGCACTTCACCCATGCCTCCAGCCGTCACGCGTCCCCGTACGCCTCTCCCCCGAGCTCGAACCCGGCCGTCCCCGCCGTCACGTCCGCGAGCCACGCCCGGAACGCCTCCACGTCGGCGTCCGGCAGGCCGACCTCGATGGTGACCGCTTCCCCGTACCGTACGTCCCGCACCTCGCGCCCGGTCGACCTGAGGTCGTTCTGCACCTTGCCGGCGCGCTGGTGGTCGACGGTCACCGTCACCAGCCGGAAGCGGCGCCGCGTGAGCGTACCGAGCGCGTCCAGCGCCTCGCCCACGGCGCCGCCGTACGCCCGGATGAGGCCGCCCGCGCCGAGCTTGACGCCGCCGAAGTAGCGGGTGACGACGGCGACGACGTAGCGCATGTCGCGGCGCAGCAGCATCTGGAGCATCGGGACGCCTGCGGTGCCGCCCGGTTCGCCGTCGTCGCCGGCCTTCTGGATCCCGGCGTCGGCGCCGATGACGTAGGCCCAGCAGTTGTGCGTGGCGTCCGCGTGCTCCTTGCGGACGGCGGCGACGAAGTCCTGGGCCTCCTGCTCGGTGGCGGCCGGGGCGAGCGCACAGATGAAGCGTGAGCGGTTGACCTCGGTCTCGTGCACGCCCGCGTGGGCGACTGTGCGGTACTCGTCCTGCATCGGGCCAGCCTATGCGCAGCGCCCGCGGCCGCCCGCGCGGGAGTCGCTCACTTCTTCTTGCCCCGCGCCACCATCACACCCGTCAGCAGCGCCGTGCCGGGCGCGAGAGCCTGCCAGGTGGTGCCGTACCAGGCCAGGACGGCGATGGCCGACGTCGGGAACTTCGTACGGACCTCGTCCAGCGTGTTGTCGAGGCCTTCCCCGGCGAGTTCGAGGACGAGTTCCTCCAGGCCGGGGTTGTGCCCGACCAGGAGCAGCGTTCCGACCTCGGGGGGGACCTCGTGCACGACCGCCAGCAGGTCCGGCACGTCCGCCCCGTACAGCCGTGGCTCGTGGCGCACCGGCGGCGGAGTGCCCCACTGGGCGGACGCCAGGTCCCAGGTCTCACGCGCGCGTGCCGCGGTCGAGCACAGCGCGAGGTCCGGCAGACAGTCGGCGTCGGCGAGCATCCGGCCCGCGACGGGGGCGTCCCGGCGTCCGCGCGGGGCGAGCGGGCGGTCGTGGTCGGCGACGCCGTCCGGCCAGGCCGACTTGGCATGCCTGAGGACGACCAGCCGGCGCAGCGGACCGGCACCCATGCGGGCCGTCATGCGAGGGTTCCCAGGTCGCGGGTGAGGTCGAGGCCGAGGAGTCGGTCGGCGTAGGCGTACGTCTCGAAGCGGGCGCCGTCCGGCAGGTCCGGCGCGGTCTCCACCCAGCGCAGCACTCGCAGGACGCCGGGCACGTCGAGGTCGTCCTCCCAGGCGGTGCGCAGTTCTGCCCGGACCTCGTCGGGGATGGGCCGCGACGGCCGCTGCGCCCAGGAGGCGACGGCGCCGCGCCAGCGTACGAGGGTGTCGTGGGCGTCGGCCAGGGCGGCCCTGTCGAGTCGTACGGGCTCGCTTCTGGGGCGGGAGAGCAGCACGAGGCGCAGGGCGGCGGGGTCGGCCTCCTCGGGAGGCGCCTCCGCGTGCACGGGCGCGACGGCGACCCGCACGCCGTCGGGTTCCGCGCCGCCCTCGCGTACGACATGGAGGACCTGTGCCTCGCCCAGTCCCGACGCGGCGTCCTGGCCGTCCTCGAAGGGCCGGATGCCCAGCGCCGCCGCGCCGGCCCGCAGCTCCGCCTGCTGCCGCTCCTCGTCGAGCAGCGCCCAGACCGGCGTACCCCCGAGTTCCAGGGCGCGGACGAGGAGATCGGCGACCAGCAGTATCCGCAGGGCGGTGACGTCGAAGCCCTCCGTATGCGCCTCGATCCGGGTCAGGCCACGGCGGGCGGGGGCGGCGTCGACGGGCTTGCCGGTTCGGGCGTCGATGATGCGCAGCACGGAGCGAGCGTAGGCGGACGGGCCGCCCCGCGCAGCCATCCGGCCCGCTTTCCGGACACCGTGGCGGTCCTCGGGTCTACCGGGAGTTCGCTGGTCATCCATGGTCGTACGGCCCACTCACACGCGCGAGGCGTCTGTCGTACCCGGGCATCGCCACCCCCTGCCGTGCGGACTGCCCGAACGGTACTGCGCGGCGGCCCGCCCGGACAGGAGTTCGGGCGTGGACTAGTGGAGTTGGCCTTCGCCGACCGCGCGGGAACCGCGGCCCCGACGCAGCAGGGCCGCCGTGTACACGTCCGCCGTCGCCGCTGCCGCCCTCGCCCAGCCGAAGGACCGGGCGTGCCGGACCGCGGCCTCGCTCATCCGGGCGGAGCGGGCCGGGTCGTCGGCGAAGCCGGCCAGCACGCGCGCGTAGTCCGCCGGATCGTGTCCGGGTACGAGGACGCCGCTCACCCCGTCCCGTACGGCCACCGGCAGGCCTCCGACCTCGGCGGCGATCACCGGCGTACCGCAGGCCTGTGCCTCGACGGCCACCAGGCCGAAGGACTCGCTGTGGGACGGCATGACCAGGACGGACGCCGCCCGGTACCAGTCGGCGAGCCGGTCCTGGCCGACCGGCGGCCGGAACAGCACGACGTCGGAGATGCCGAGGCGGGCCGCCAGTTTCCGCAGCCCTTCCGGCTCGGCCAGGCCGCTGCCGCTGGGCCCGCCCACGACCGGCACCACGATCCGCTCACGCAGCCGCGGCCGCTCCTGAAGCAGCCTGGCCACCGCACGCAGCAGGACGTCCGGCGCCTTCAACGGCTGTACGCGGCCCACGAACAGGGGGATCAGCGCGTCCTGCGGCAGCCCGAGGCGGGAGCGGGCCACGGCCCGGCCGGCCTGGACACCACGGGCACCGGGGCGGAAGCGCTCCAGGTTGACACCGGGGTGGACGACGGCGACCCGGCCGGTGTCGGCGTCGTAGTGGCGGAGGAGTTCCTCCGCCTCCTTCTGGGTGTTCGCTATCAACCGGTCGGCGGCCCGTACGACTTGGCTCTCGCCGACCACGCGAGCCGCGGGCTCGGAGGTGTCGCCCTCGGCGAGGGAGGCGTTCTTGACCTTCGCCAGGGTGTGCATGGCGTGGACGAGGGGGACGCCCCAGCGTTCCGCGGCGAGGCGGCCGACGTGGCCGGAGAGCCAGTAGTGGGAGTGGACCAGGTCGTAGTGGCCGGGCTGCCGGCCGGCCCAGGCCTGCGTCACGCCGTGCGCGAAGGCGCACAGCTGGGCGGGCAGGTCCTCCTTGGCGATGCCCTCGTAGGGTCCGGCGGTCACGTGCCGCACCAGGACGCCGGGCGCGAGTTCGACGCTGGGCGGGAGCGCGGCGGAGGTGGCCCGGGTGAAGATCTCCACCTCGATACCGAGGGTGGCGAGGCGCTTGGCGAGCTCGACGACGTAGACGTTCATCCCGCCGGCGTCGCCGGTACCGGGCTGGTGCAGCGGGGAGGTGTGCACGCTGAGCATCGCGACGCGGCGGGGGCGGTGGTGGGCGTCGGGTGGCCGCGGACGGGGCGGGCCGACGAGGGTACCTGCGTGGGTGCCGCTGTGCCGGAGCTCTTCGAGCCGGGTCATGTACGGACTCCCGCGGTGGCGATGGCCCGCAGGTCGAGGCGCTGATCGCCCGCGTACACGTTCATCGAGCCGCCACGCAGGAAGCCGACGAGCGTGAGCCCGGTCTCCGCCGCCAGGTCCACGGCGAGGGAGGACGGTGCCGAGACCGCTGCCAGGACCGGGATGCCCGCCATGACCGCCTTCTGCGCCAGTTCGAAGGAGGCCCGCCCGGACACCAGCAGAATGCTGCGGGACAGCGGCAGTCGGCCGGACTGCAGCGCGCGGCCGATCAGCTTGTCGACGGCATTGTGCCGGCCGACGTCCTCCTGCAGGTCCAGCAGTTCGCCCTCGGGTGAGAACAGCCCGGCGGCGTGCAGTCCGCCCGTGCGGTCGAACACCCGCTGTGCGGCCCGCAGCCGGTCGGGCAGGACCGCCAGCAGTTCGGGGGCGACCCGGACCGGGGGCGCGTCGGCGATCGGCCACCGCGCGGTGGTGCGTACGGCGTCGAGGCTCGCCTTCCCGCACAGGCCGCACGACGACGTCGTGTACACGTTCCGCTCGAGCGTGATGTCGGGGATCGGCACGCCGGGAGCGAGCTGCACATCGACGACGTTGTACGTGTTCGAGCCGTCCTCTGTGGCGCCCGCGCAGTACACGATGTTCGCCACTTCCTCGGCCTGGCCCACGACGCCCTCGCTCACCAGGAATCCGGCGGCGAGCGCGAAGTCGTCCCCCGGCGTGCGCATGGTGATGGCCAGCGGCTTGCCGCTCAGCCGGATCTCCAGTGGTTCCTCCGCGACCAGCGTGTCCGGGCGCGTGCTCACCGCACCGTCCCGGATCCGCAGCACGCGCCGACGCTCGGTGACTCGTCCCATGCCGTGTCGCTTCCCCTGCTCAGCACTCGATGACGTTGACGGCTAGGCCGCCGCGCGCGGTCTCCTTGTACTTGACCTTCATGTCGGCGCCTGTCTCCTTCATGGTCTTGATGACCTTGTCGAGGGAGACGTGGTGGCGGCCGTCGCCGCGCAGGGCCATCCGGGCGGCGGTGACGGCCTTGACCGCGGCCATGCCGTTGCGTTCGATGCACGGGATCTGGACGAGTCCGCCGACCGGGTCGCAGGTGAGACCGAGGTTGTGTTCCATGCCGATCTCGGCGGCGTTCTCGACCTGTTCGGGGCTGCCGCCGAGGACCTCGGCGAGGCCTCCGGCCGCCATGGAGCAGGCGGAGCCGACCTCGCCCTGGCAGCCGACCTCGGCACCGGAGATGGACGCGTTCTCCTTGAAGAGCATGCCGATCGCCCCGGCGGCCAGCAGGAAGCGGACGATGCCCTCCTCGTCGGCGCCCGGCACGAAGTCGAGGTAGTAGCGCAGGACGGCGGGGATGATGCCTGCCGCGCCGTTCGTCGGAGCGGTGACGACCCGGCCGCCCGCGGCGTTCTCCTCGTTCACCGCCATGGCGTAGAGGGTCACCCACTCCATCGCGCGGCTCGCCCGGTCCCCCTCGCTGCGCAGGGCCCGAGCCGCCGCCGCGGCCCGACGACGGACCTTCAAGCCACCGGGAAGGATGCCCTCGCGGCCCAGGCCTCGGGAGACGCAGGCCTCCATGACCCGCCAGATCTCCAGCAGCCCCGCGCGGATCTCCTCCTCGGTGCGCCACGCCTTCTCGTTCTCCAGCATCAGCGCGGAGATCGACAGGCCGGTCTCCCGGGAGAGCCGCAGCAACTCGTCGCCCGTGCGGAACGGATGGGTCAGCACCGTGCCGTCGGGCTTGATGCGGTCCGCGCCGACCGCGTCCTCGTCCACGACGAAGCCGCCGCCCACCGAGTAGTACGTCTTCTCCAGCAGCGGCGCGCCGTCGGCGTCGTACGCGAAGAGGATCATGCCGTTGGCGTGGTACGGCAGCGAGCGCCGGCGGTGCAGGACCAACTGCGTCGGGACGTCGAAGTCGATCTCGTGGGCCGGGCCGATCTCGGCACCGAGGAGGCGGATGCGCCCGGTGCCGCGGATCCGCTCGACGTCGAGGTCGGCCTGTGCGACGTCGACCGTGTGCGGCTCGTTGCCCTCCAGGCCGAGCAGCACCGCGTTGGGGGTGCCGTGGCCGTGGCCGGTCGCACCGAGGGAGCCGAACAGCTCCGCCCGTACCGCGGCGGTCTGGGCGAGCACGCCGTCCTGCTTCAGTCTGGCCACGAACATCCCGGCGGCGCGCATCGGGCCGACGGTGTGCGAGCTGGACGGGCCGATGCCTATGGAGAACAGGTCGAAGACGCTGATTGCCACGCCATACTCCGGGGATTGGAGGGGCGTGACGAACAGTCACGGCACGCCCCTGCGGGAGGTTGTCGGTTACAGGCCGGGGTACAGCGGGTGCTTGTCGGCCAGGGCCTTGACCCGGGTCTTCAGTGCCTCCGCGTCGGCCTCCCCGAAGGGAGAAGGCGCCTTGAGCGCCTCGGCGATGACGTCCGCGACCTCGGCGAAGTCCTCGGCCGTGAAGCCGCGGGTGGCCAGGGCCGGCGTGCCGATCCGCAGACCGGACGTCACCATCGGCGGGCGCGGGTCGTTGGGGACGGCGTTGCGGTTGACCGTGATGCCGACCTCGTGGAGGCGGTCCTCGGCCTGCTGGCCGTCCAGCTCGGACTCGCGCAGGTCGACCAGGATCAGGTGCACGTCGGTGCCGCCGGACAGCACGTTCACGCCGGCCTCGCGGGCGTCCGCCGCGGTGAGCCGCTCGGCGAGGATCTTCGCGCCCTCGACCGTGCGGCGCTGGCGCTCCTTGAACTCCTCGCTCGCGGCCACCTTGAAGGAGACCGCCTTCGCCGCGATCACATGCTCCAGCGGACCGCCCTGGAAGCCCGGGAAGACCGACGAGTTCAGCTTCTTCGCGAAGTCCGTGCTGCGAGCGAGGATGATGCCGCCGCGCGGCCCGCCCAGCGTCTTGTGCGTAGTGGAGGTGACCACATCGGCGTACGGCACCGGGTTCTCGTGCAGCCCGGCCGCGACCAGACCGGCGAAGTGCGCCATGTCGACCCACAGGTACGCCTCGACCTCGTCGGCGATCCGGCGGAACTCGGCGAAGTCGAGCTGGCGGGGGTACGCCGACCAGCCCGCGATGATCACCTTCGGCCGGTGCTCCTTCGCCAGGCGCTCCAGCTCGGCCATGTCGACCAGGCCGGTCTCGGTGTCCACGTGGTACGCGACCACGTTGAACTGCTTGCCGGAGAAATTGATCTTCATGCCGTGGGTGAGGTGACCGCCGTGGGCGAGGTCCAGCCCCAGGATCGTGTCGCCGGGCTGGGCCAGGGCGAACAGAGCGGCCTGGTTGGCGGAAGCACCCGAGTGGGGCTGGACGTTGGCGTACTCGGCGCCGAACAGCTCCTTGATCCGGTCGATGGCGATCTGCTCGGCGACGTCGACGTGCTCGCAGCCGCCGTAGTAGCGCCGTCCCGGGTAGCCCTCGGCGTACTTGTTGGTCAGCACCGACCCCTGCGCCTCCATCACCGCGAGCGGCGCGAAGTTCTCGGAGGCGATCATCTCCAGGGTGGACTGCTGACGCTCCAGCTCGGCGTCGAGCGCGGCGGCGATGGCCGGGTCGAGCTCGTGCAGGGGCTGGTTGAACAGGGTCATCGGCGGTCTCCTCGGGTGTGGGCGCAGTGGGCGGCGTAGGCATCGGCGGACAGCGCGCCGGCGATGTTCTCGACCCGTAGCCTGAACAGCCAGCCGCCGGTGTAGGGGGCGGTGTTGACGGGGCCGGGGTCGTCGGCCAGCGCGGTGTTGACTTCCAGAACCCGGCCCGAGGCGGGGGCGTACAAGCCGCTGACGGCCGTCAGTGACTCGATCTGTCCGCAGCTCTCCCCCGCCTCGACCCAGGTGCCAACCTCGGGCAGCCGGAGGTGGACGACGTCACCGAGGGCGTTCGCCGCGAACGCGGTGATGCCGACGGTGGCGTTGCCCTCGTCCACGACCAGCCATTCGTGATCCCAGGTGTACCGCAGGTGCCGCGGAACGCTGAGGGCTGTCTCCCTTGGTTCCATGGGGAGTTGGGACGGTGAGCTCATGACACGACGGCCGCGGCGGCGGGGACGAGGGTGCGGCGGAGCCGGTTGAAGAACTTCGGCCGGTTGAGGGAGAGCACGGCGACGGGGGTGCCTTCCTGCCGGTAGACGGCCGTGAAGGAGCGGCTGTCGACGTCACCTTCGACGACTTCCGGCTCGGCGCCGGGGACGACGTGTCCGGCGAGCTGGATGCGCACCTGGTACTGGTCGGACCAGAAGTACGGCGCGGTGAGCGGGGCGGGGGCCGACACACCGTTCAGCAGTGTGCGGGTGGCGGTCTTCGCCTGCTCGGTGGCGTTGCTCCAGTGCTCGATGCGGGTGTGCCGTCCGGTGAACGGGTGGGGGCAGCGGGCGACGTCGCCGACGGCGACCACGCCCGGGACGCTCGTCGAGCAGCCGGTGTCGCACACCACGCCGTCGTCCACCTGCACCCCCGAACCGGCGAGCCAGTCGGTGGCGGGCCTGACCCCCACCCCGACCACGACGATGTCGGCGGGCAGCACCCGCCCGTCCGCCAGTCGTACGCCCGTGACCCGGCCGTCGCCGACGAGTCCCGCCACTGCGGTTCCGCACAGCAGACGAACCCCGTGATCGGTGTGGAGCGAGGAGCAGACCATCCCCATCTCGCGGCCGAGTTGACGTTCCAGCGGTACGTCGAGTGCCTCCACGACGGTGACGTGCAGCCCGAGCCGGTGGGCGGTGGACGCCACCTCGGCGCCGATGAAGCCGGCGCCGATGACGACGACCCTGGGCAGACCGTCCAGCAGTTCGGCACGGAGGGCCTGGGCATCGTCCAGGGTGCGCAGGGTGTGGACTCCGGCCAGCCCGTCCGTGCCGGGAAGCGTACGGGGACCGGCGCCGGTCGCGACGACGACGCCGTCGGTGCGCACATGCCGTCCTCCGGTCAGGGTGACGGTCCGGGCGGCGGGGTCGAGCCGGATCGCCCGCTCGCCGAGCAGCCACTGCACGTCCAGGTTCTCGTACTCGTCCGCGTCGCCGAGCGCGAGGGCGTCTGCGTCGATGTCGCCCTTGAGGAAGTCCTTGGACAGCGGGGGGCGGTCGTAGGGAGTGTGGCGCTCCTCCCCCACGACGACGATCTCGCCGTCGTAGCCCTCTGCGCGCAGCGCGCGGACCGTGCTCAGGCCTGCCAGCGACGCTCCGACGACGGTGATGCTCCTCATGCCGGCTCCAGAGAGAGGATGTCTCACATAACACAACGATATTCGCTATACGCAACATGCTTTCCGGTGCCCTCGCCCGTTGTCAAGGGAAGTGCAGCAGCCAGTTCGCAATGGCGCTCGATGTTGCAGATCGCGCAACGCGGTTGGGGGGAGCACAATGGCCCGCCCACCTGCCGGAGGGGCCGCAACAGCAGGTGGGCGGGCGGTACTGGGAGGCAGGGCGTGGCCCGGAGGGGCAGGGCGCGGCCTGGGGGGGCAGTGGGTGGCCCGGGGTCAGTGCTTGGGCCGTACGTCGAGCCTGTTCTGCAGCCAGGTGTGGAACTCGCCGATGTGGTGCTCGCTGGGCACCAGCACGCCGCCCTTGGCGTACGCCTTCGAGCTCATCGCCGGCTGGGTGCGCTCGCAGGCGTCGAAGTCCTGCTGATTGACCCGGTGGAACAGCTCCACCGAACGGTCCACGTCCTTGCCGCTCTCCACGACGTGCGGCAGGTACAGCCAGTCGCACTCGACGACCGTGCGGTCGGGTGCCATCGGGTACATCCGGTGGAAGATCACGTGGTCGGGCACCAGGTTGATGAAGACCTGCGGCCGGACGGTGATGGCGTAATAGCGGCGGTCCTGGTCCTCGGCGACGCCCGGAATGCGGTCGAGGCCCTCGGAGCCGTCGACGGTGAAGCCCTGGACGTCCTCACCGAACTCCGCCCCGTGGCCGACGTAGTACTGGGCGGCATAACCGTCCGCGAACTCCGGGAGCACTTCGGTGAGTTCGGGGTGGATGGTGGCGCAGTGGTAGCACTCCATGAAGTTCTCGATGATGAGCTTCCAGTTCGCCTTCACGTCGTAGGTGATACGGCGGCCCACCAGGAGGTTCTCGATGCCGTAGCGCTCGATCGACTCGAGGTCGCCGAGGCGCTCGACGACCGCGCGCTCCACGGCCGCCTCGAAGGACGGCGGGCTGTCGGCGAGGCACACCCACACATAGCCGAGCCACTCCCGCACATGGACGTTGATCAGGCCGTACTCGGTCCGGTCGAGGTCCGGCATCGACGTCAGGTTCGGGGCCGCGACCAGCTTGCCGTCCAGGCCGTAGGTCCAGGCGTGGTACGGACACTGGAAGGCGCGCTTGACCTCGCCGGACTCCTCGGTGCAGAGCTTGGCGCCGCGGTGCCGGCAGATGTTGAGGAACCCTTTGATCGAGCCGTCCCGCGAGCGGGAGATCAGCACGCTCTCGCGACCCACCTGGTAGGTGCGGAAGGCGCCTGGCTTGTCCAAGTCGGCGGCGCGGGCCACGCAGAACCACATGGCCTCGAAGACCCGCTCCTGCTCCTGGGCGAAGACCTCGGCGTCGGTGTAGTACTCACCGGACAGCGTGGGGATCAGGCTGGGCGGCAGGTTCGTGATGGTCATCGTGTCACCTTCGGAAGATCCGGGTTCGGAAGATTCAGACGCGTACGCGGCGCGGGTCGAACAGGGCGATGGGGTCGTCGGTGGTGCCTTCGGTGGCCAGGCCGCCGCTGGGGATGTTGTTCGATGCGCGTGGTCACAGGACCACCACCGAGCGCAGGACGTCGCCGTGGTGCATCTCGGCGAACGCGGCCTCCACGTCGTCCAGGGTGATCGTCTCGGTGACGAACTCGCCCAGATCGAAGCGGCCCCGGAGGTAGAGGTCGATCAGGGCGGGGAAGTCCCGGGAGGGCAGGCAGTCGCCGTACCAGGAGGACTTCAGCGCCCCGCCGCGGCCGAAGACGTCGAGGAGGGGCAGGTCGAGGGTCGGTTCCTGGGTGGGGACGCCGACCAGGACGGCGGTGCCGGCCAGGTCGCGGGCATAGAAGGCCTGCTTGAAGGTCTCGGGGCGGCCGACCGCGTCCACGACGACGTCGGCGCCGAAGCCTCCGGTCAGCTCGCGGATCGCCGCGACGGCGTCGGTCCGTGAGGAGTCGACGGTGTCGGTGGCGCCGAACTGCTCGGCCCACTTCAGCTTCCGCTCGTCGACGTCCACGGCGATGATGCGGGAGGCGCCTGCCACCTTGGCGCCCGCGATCGCGGCCATACCACGCCGCCGCAGCCGATCACCGCGATCGAATCGCCGCGCCCTACGCCGCCGGTGTTGACGGCGGCACCGAACCCGGCCATGACCCCGCAGCCGAGCAGGCCGGCCGCGGCGGGCGAGGCGGTCGGGTCCACCTTGGTGCACTGTCCGGCGGCGACCAGGGTCTTCTCGGCGAAGGCACCGATGCCGAGGGCCGGGGACAGCGGGGTGCCGTCGGCCAGGGTCATCGGCTGCGTGGCGTTGTGGGTGGCGAAGCAGTACCACGGCTTGCCCTTGCCGCAGGACCGACATGTGCCGCAGACGGCACGCCAGTTGAGGATGACGAAGTCGCCGGGCGCGACATCGGTGACGCCCTCGCCGACCGCCTCTACGACACCCGCTGCCTCGTGGCCGAGCAGGAACGGGAACTGGTCGTTGATCCCGCCCTCGCGGTAGTGCAGGTCGGTGTGACAGACGCCGCAGGCCTGCACCCGCACCAGCGCCTCACCGGAGCCGGGGTCCGGCACCAGGACGGTCTCCACCGAGACCGGTGCGCCCTTCTTCCGGGCGACGACGGCGCGTACCTCGTGTGTCACGGTCGATCTCCTCGTCGAGGGGACGGCCGAATGCGATCTTCGGGATCTTCGGCCTGATGTTCTGGATGGCGGGGGGAGAGAGAACTTCACCCGAGGCCGGGTGGGTCCAGGGGGCGCCACGCCCGCAGAGTTGCGTACTACACAACTCTCTTCGTCATAAGCAACGATCGAACTGTCTCCCTGCGGACACTCACTGTCAAGAGGTTGGTCGCGCGAACTTGCCATCCCGTCGGAAAACGGACTCCACAGACAGCGGCACCAGCATGAGGGCGAGCGGTCACACGACGACGGGGCGGCCGTCCCACCGACTGGCCGAGGACCAGCTGCCAGAGGTCTCCGCCGCGACCCTTCTCGCGCGGCCCCGACGAGCCGGTCACCATCGGCCAGTGAGCGAGAGCCGCGCGCCGGCCAACAGGAACTGCACGATCGCCTTCCGCTGACGAACGGGCAGCCCTAGAGTGCGCGGAGGCAGTCGGCGTCAAGGGCCCGGCCGGCCCCCTGTCCGGCCTCCGCGGCCCCTCGTGACACACCGACGAATGCGTATAGTTGCGCTATGAGCAACTACACCGCAGATAGCGAAACAGCAGCTCCCGCGGTGAACGGCGTGCAGTCCGTCGACCGCGCCGTCAGCGTCCTGGAGATCCTCGCCCAGCGCGGCGAGGCGGGCGTCAGCGAGGTGGCCGCCGAGATCGACGTGCACAAGTCGACCGCGTTCCGGCTGCTCGGGGCCCTGGAGGCGCGCGGCCTGGTCGAGCAGACGGCCGAGCGGGGCAAGTACCGGCTGGGCTTCGGGATCGTGCGCCTGGCCGGCGCGGTCACGGGGCGCCTCGACATCACGCAGCAGGGCCGGCCGGTGTGCGAGCGGCTCAGCGAGGAGGTCGGCGAGACGGTCAACATCGCGGTCCTGCAGGAGCACTACGCCGTCAACCTCTACCAGGTGCGCGGCCCGGGCGCGGTCGGCACGCACAACTGGGTCGGGCAGCTGACCCCGGTGCACGCCACGTCCAGCGGCAAGATCCTTCTGGCCCACCTCTCGGAGAAGGAGCGCGCCGACGTGCTCGCGGCCTCGGGGACGCGGAAGCTGACGGCGCACACCCTGACCTCCAGGGCGAAGCTGGAGAAGAATCTCGCCGAGGCGCGGGAGCGGGGGTACGCGGTCGCGCTGGAGGAGCTCGAGATCGGGTTGCACGCCATGGCCGCCCCGATCCGCTCCCGTGACGGCGAGGTGATCGCCGCCCTCAGCGCCTCGGGACCCACATACCGCTTCACCGAGGAACGCGTGCACGAGCTCGCACCCGTTCTGATCAAGGGCGCGGAAGACATCAGCCGCCGGATGGGTTATCTGGGCTGAGCCTCCACAGGGACACCCAGCGATGGGGCGACCGTGTCGAGGCCGCCGCCGCCTTCGATCAGCGGGGCGAAAATCAATGCGCAAAGCCCTGTGGGAGCCCCCCTACGGAGCTCCCACAGGGGTGACGGGGCAGTCCCGTCCCTGCTGCTCAGACGTATTCCGTCGCCGCGTCGAGCAGCCAGTCCGCCAGATAGCCGGCGAACGTCGAGCGCACCAGGATCCAGAATCCGGCCCTCCGTTCGTCCCGGGCGACCAGGACGACCTGCGTGCGGCCCAGGGTCGTCTGGGCGCAGCGTCCGGCGCCGAAGACCCGCGGATGCAGATCCAGCGGACAGCCGTGGGCCAGCAGGTCATGGGCGCGAGGGCCCGAGACGAGGAGCGTGGTGCGCTGCGCGGAGACATCGGTGACCGAGACGGGCTGGTCCTCCGCTGCCTCCCGGATGCGGCTCTCCAGATCCCGCTCGCTGCCCGGGGGACCCACCAGCAGCCATTCGTCAGGGCCGAGCCACAGCGCGGTCAACTCCCCGCGCGGACGACGGTGTTCGGCTGGAGCGGCAGTTGCAGGTCCAGGGCGAGCCCGACGGCTTCCGCCGCCGCTCCCTTGGCGTCCAGGCGCACGTTGAGCTGGGCCAGGAAGGGGAGTTCGGCCAGCCGGATCGCACCCCCGGACCCGTGGGTCGCGGCGGCCAGCCGGTCGGCGACGCCCGACAGCGGGCTGCGGAGCGGGGCGGTAAGGGCGGTCTCAGCCATCGCGGCGTGCTCCCTCGGGGTCGTAGAGGACAGGGCCGGCCACGGTCACCGGCACCAGTTGGTCGCCGACGGGGGCGTACAGCCGCTCGCCGATGCGGTCCCGGCCGCCCTTGATCAGGGCGAGCGCGAACGTCCGGCCCAGGGCGGCGCTGCGGTAGCTGGAGGTGACATGGCCGAGCATGGGGACGGGCGGGGTCGGCAGCACACCCTCGGCGACCAGGTGGGTGCCCTCCGGGAGGAAGGTCCCCGGGTCCTCGGGGAGGAGGCCGACCAGGTGCTTGCGGTCGGGGCGGGACGTGTCGGCGCGGGCGTGGGACCGCTTGCCGATGAAGTCCGGCTTCTTCTTCGACACCACCCAGCTCATGCCGAGGTCCTGGGGGGTGACGGTGCCGTCGGTGTCCTGGCCGATGATGGGGTAGCCCTTCTCGGCGCGCAGGACGTGCATGGTCTCCGTGCCGTACGGGGTGATGCCGTACGGGGCCCCGGCCTCGTACACCGCCTCCCACAGGGCGAGGGCCTGCCACGGTGACACGTTGATCTCGAAGGCGAGTTCGCCGGAGAAGCTGATCCGGCAGACCCGGGCCTCGATGCCCGCGACGGTCGTCTCACGCCAGGCCATGAAGGGGAAGTCCTCGTTGGCCACGGCGAGTTGCGGCGCGAGTGCGGCGAGGACCGCACGCGACTTCGGGCCGACCAGGGCCACCGTGGCCCACTGCTCGGTCACGGAGGTGCAGTGGACCTTCAGCTCGGGCCACTCGGTCTGGAGCCACTCCTCCATCCAGTCGAGTACGGCGGCGGCGTTGCCCGTCGTGGTGGTGACCAGGAAGCGGTCCTGGGCGACGCGGATGACCGTGCCGTCGTCGAAGACCATGCCGTCCGGGCGGCACATGACGCCGTAGCGGATCATGCCGACCTTCAGGGTGCTCATCATGTTGGTGTAGAGCCGGTCGAGGAAGACGCCGGCGTCCGGGCCCTGCACGTCGATCTTGCCGAGGGTGGAGGCGTCCATGAAGCCCACGCTCTCGCGGGTCGCGGCGCATTCACGCAGTACGGCGGCCTCCATGTCCTCGCCGTTCTGCGGGTAGTACCAAGGGCGCTTCCACTGGCCGACGTTCTCGAACAGGGCGCCGTGCGCGACATGCCACTCGTGGATGGCCGTCGTGCGAACCGGATCGCTCAGCGCGCCCCGGTCGCGGCCCGCGAGGGCGGCGAAGGAGACCGGGGTGTACGGCGGGCGGAACGTGGTCGTGCCGAGCGCCGAGATGTCCACGCCGAGGAGTTCCGCGACGACACCGCTGGCCAGGACGCCGGAGGTCTTGCCCTGGTCGTTGGCGGTGCCGGCGGTGGTGTAGCGCTTGGTGTGCTCGACCGAGCGCAGGCCGGCGCCGGTCGCGCGGGTCAGGTCGTCGACGGTGACGTCGCGCTGGAGGTCGACGAACCGGGGGGCGTCTGTGTCACCCGGGACGACGTACACGTGCATCGGCGGCGTCTGCCGCGGCTGCGCGGGCACTTCCGGCAGGCGCGGTGCCTCGGGCGGGTAGCCCTCGGCCTCGACGGCGCGGGCCCCGGCGGCCGCGCCCTGTGCCAGGACGGTGGCCGGGTCGAGGACACCGCTCGCGCTGCCGACGACCTCGACCGCCTGACGGGTGGTGTCGGGGACGAAGGAACCCAGCGTGTCGTCGTAGCGCAGCTTGCCGCCCGACTGGCTGAACAGGTGCGCCACCGGGTTCCAGCCGCCGGAGACCAACAGCAGATCGGCGGCGAACTCCCGCTGCCCCGCGGACTCTCCGTACGGGGCGACGGTCACGGCGGTGAGGCGCGCGTCGCCTTCCGTGCCGGTGACGGCGTGGCCGGGCAGGACTTCGATACCGGCCGCCCTCGCGCGCTCGGCCCACTCCCCCGGTTCGGGGCGGGTGTCGACGATCGCCGCGACGGCCAGGCCTGCCGAGGCGAGGTCCAGCGCCGCCTCGTACGCGCTGTCGTTGGTCGTGAAGACGACCGCGTGGCGGCCGGGCAGGACGCCTTGGCGGTTGACGTGGGTGCGGGCCGAGGAGGCCAGCATCACGCCGGGGCGGTCGTTGTTCGCGAAGGCCAGCGAGCGCTCGTGGGCGCCGGTGGCGAGGACGACCCGTCGGGCGCGGATGCGCCAGACGCGTTCGCGGGAGACGTTCTCGGGGGCGTCGGCGCCGAGGTGGTTGGTGCGGCGCTCGACGGCGAGGAGGTGGTTGTCGTCGTAGTAGCCGAAGACGGTGGTGCGGGGCAGGACGCGGACCTCGGGGGCGGCGTCGAGCTGCTCCGTCACTTCCCGCACCCAGTCGAGGTGTTCGGCCGTACCGAGGAGGCTGCCGCCGAATTCCGGCTGATCGTCGGCGAGGATGACGCGGGCGCCGCTGTTCGCTGCCGCCGCGGCTGCCGCGAGGCCGGCCGGGCCGGCGCCGACGATCAGCAGGTCGCAGTGGGCGTGCACGGCGTCGTAGCGGGCCGGGTCCGGGTCGGTGGCGAGGCGGCCCTGGCCGGGGAGGCTGGTCGCGACCAGGCCGTCGTAGAGCTCGACGGTCGTGGCGGGGAGCATCGGCTCCGGGAAGGGCTCCTCGATCTGGATGACCGCGTTGGGCTCTTCGACGCCGGCGGAGAAGATGCCTCGGGGGCGGCCGAGCTTGATGCTGGTGCCGGTCTGGATGACGCCGTTGGCGAGGAGGGCGGAGGCGAGGGTGTCGCCTCGGAAGCCTCGGTATTCAGTGCCGTCGAAGGTGAAGGTGAGGGGGGTGTCGCGGTCGATTCGGCCGCGGGTCGCGTGGCGGAAGGGCTGGGTTGTCTCGCCCCCGCCGCCCCTACCCGTCCCATCCTGAAGGGGCTCCGCCCCTTCGACCCCGCCAGGGGGCTCCGCCCCCTGGACCCCCGTCGGCCCTGAAGGGGCCTTGTCCTCAAACGCCGGACGGGCTGATACAACCTGCCTCGGCTGAACAGTTGCCGGGCGTTCCTCGCCCGACCGGTACACCGCCAGAACCTCGTTCGTCGACGTGTCCCGCACCGCGTTGAACCAGCGGCGGCAGCCCGCCGCGTGGCTCCAGCGCTCGGCGAAGGGGCCCTTCGGGTTGTCGCGGAAGAACAGATAGCGGGCCCACTCCTCGTCGGAGAGGGACGCCGGGTCCTCCGGGTACGGCACGTGGGCCTGGCCGCCGTAGTGGAACTCGGCCTCGTCGCGGGGCCCGCACCACGGGCAGGGGATGAGCAGCATGGATCGGCTCCCAGATTCCAGTGGTCCTAGTGGGCCACCGCGGCCGCGCCGTGCTCGTCGACGAGCGCGCCGGTGGTGAAACGGTCGAGCGAGAAGGGGGCGTTGAGGGCGTGCGGGGTGTCGTTGGCGATGGTGTGGGCGTAGACCCAGCCGACGCCCGGGGTGGCTTTGAAACCGCCCGTTCCCCAGCCGCAGTTGAGGTAGAGGTTGTCGACGGGGCTGAGCCCGATGATCGGGGAGGCGTCGGGGCTGACGTCGACGATGCCGCCCCAGGTGCGCAGGACGTGGGCGCGGGCGAAGACCGGGAAGAGCTCCAGGGCCGCCGACATCTGCTCTTCGATGATGTGGAAGGCGCCGCGCTGGGTGTACGAGTTGTACGCGTCGATGCCCGCGCCCATGACCAGCTCGCCCTTGTGGGCCTGGCTGACGTACACGTGGACCGCGTTGGACATGACGACGGTCGGGTGCACGGGCTCCAGGAGCTCCGACACCAGCGCCTGCAACGGGTGGCTCTGGACGGGGAGTTCGATGCCCGCCATGGCGGCGAGGACCGAGGTGTGGCCCGCCGAGCAGAGCGCGACCTTGCCGGCGGCGATGGGGCCGAGGCTGGTCTGGACTCCGACCACTCGACCACCGACCACGTCGAGGCCCGTGACCTCGCAGTTCTGGATGATGTCGATGCCCGCCGCATCCGCCGAGCGGGCCAGGCCCCAGGCCACGTAGTCGTGCTTGGCGATGCCTGCACGCGGCTGGTACGTGGCGCCCAGGACCGGGTAGCGCACGTCCTGCGAGATGTTGACGATCGGGCAGACTTCCTTGACGCCGTCCGCGTCGAGCCACTCCGCGTCCACGCCGTTGAGGCGGTTCGCCTCGACGCGGCGCACGCTGTCGCGGACGTCCTGGAGGCTGTGGGCGAGGTTCAGCACGCCGCGCTGGGAGAAGAGGATCGGGTAGTCGAGCTCCTCCGCCAGGCCTTCCCACAGCTTGAGTGCGTGCTCGTAGATTCCGGCGCTCTCGTCCCACAGGTAGTTGGAGCGGATGATCGTGGTGTTGCGGGCCATGTTGCCGCCCGCGAGCCAGCCCTTCTCCAGCACCGCGACATTGGTGATGCCGTGGTTCCTGGCGAGGTAGTGCGCGGTGGCGAGGCCGTGGCCGCCGCCGCCGACGATCACCACGTCGTACGACTTCTTGGGCTCGGGATTACGCCACAGGAAGTCGGGGTGGTCGGGGAGGTCGGCGCCGGGGATACGGGAGCTCATCGGACGTCTCCGTCTTCTGAAAGGGCGTCTGCGAGGTGCGGATGCTGCGGGTGCTTGGGGACGTTCGCGTTCATACGGCGGTGGCGTTCCTCTCGGCGGCCTCGACGACGTTGGCGAGCAACATCGCCCGGGTCATGGGGCCCACGCCGCCGGGCATGGGCGCGATCCATCCGGCGACCTGGGCGGCGTCCGGGTGGATGTCGCCGACCAGGCCCTGGTCGGTGCGGGTGATGCCGACGTCCAGGACCGCGGCGCCGGGGCGCAGCATGTCCTTGGTGACGAGTCCGGGCGAACCGGCGGCGGCGATGACGATGTCCGCCTCGCGTACGTGCCAGGCCAGTCCCTTGGTGCCGGTGTGGCACAGGGTGACGGTGGCGTTCTCGGAGCGGCGGGTGAGGAGGAGGCCGATCGGGCGTCCGACGGTGATGCCGCGGCCGATCACGCACACCCTCGCGCCGGCGAGCGGCACCTCGTGGCGGCGGAGCAGTTCGACGATGCCGCGCGGGGTGCACGGCAGCGGTGCCTCGACGCCCAGGGTGAGCCGGCCGAGGTTGACGGGGTGCAGGCCGTCGGCGTCCTTGGCCGGGTCCGTGCGTTCCAGTACGGCGTTGGCGTCCAGGTGGCGCGGCAGCGGGAGCTGGACGATGTAGCCGGTGCAGGCCGGGTCGGCGTTGAGCTCGTCGATCGTCTTCTCGACCTGCTCCTGTGAGGCGTCGGCGGGCAGGTCCCGGCGGATGGAGGCGATGCCGACCTGCGCGCAGTCGCGGTGCTTGCCGGCGACGTAGGCACGGCTGCCGGGGTCGTCGCCGACCAGGACCGTGCCCAGGCCCGGCGGGCGGCCGCTCGTGGCCGTCAACTTGGCCACGCGCTCCGCGAGTTCGCGGCGGATGTCGGCGGCGGTCGCCTTGCCGTCGAGCAGCTGTGCGTTCACCGGCGGTGTTCCTTCCCTCGGAGTCGACGCGGGGTGTCAGCCGCGGAGACGGGACATCGTGGGGTCGAACAGGGGCTCCTCGGCGACGACCGCCTCCACGCGCTGGTCGAAGTAGCCGATCTGCAGGGGCGTGCCGGGGGTGGCCAGCTCGGCCGGGAGCCAGGCATAGGCGATGCCCTGGTCGATGGTGTAGCCGTAGGCGGCGCTGGTGACGTAGCCGACCGCTCGGTCGCCGTCGTACACGGGCTCCTTGCCCAGGACCACCGCATGCGGGTCGTCGATGGTGAGGCAGGTCAGCCTGCGCCGGACGTCGGACTTACGGCGCTCCAGCGCCGCCTTGCCGATGAAGTCGCCCTTGTCGAGCTTGACGGCGAAGCCGACGCCGGCCTCGTAGGGGTCGTGCTCGTAGGTCATGTCGGTGCCGAAGGAGCGGTAGCCCTTCTCCAGGCGGAGGCTGTTGAAGGCGCCGCGGCCGGCGATGACGCCGCCGAGGGGCCTCGCCGCCTCCCACAGGGTGTCCCACAGCTTCAGGCCCTGGTCGGCGGTGGTGTACAGCTCCCAGCCGAGTTCACCGACGTAACTCAGGCGCATCGCCGTCACCGGAACGCTGCCGATGTAGGCGCGCTTGACACGGAAGTACTTGAGGCCGTCGTTGGTGAAGTCCTCGTCCGTCAGCGGCTGGAGGACCTTGCGGGCCAGCGGGCCCCACAGGCCGATGCAGCAGGTGCCCGGCGTGATGTCGCGGACCTGGACCGTGCCGTCCGCGGGGAGGTGGCGGGTGAACCAGTCGAGGTCGAGGTTGCCGTTGGCGCCGACCTGGAAGAGGTCGCGGGCGAGGCGGGCGACGGTGATGTCGCTGCGGATGCCGCCGTCGTGATCGAGGAGCAGGGTGTACGTGACCGAGCCGACCGACTTGGCGACCTTGCCGGTGCACAGGCGCTCCAGGAACTCGGCGGAGCCGGGGCCGCTCACCTCCAGGCGCTTGAGGGCCGTCATGTCGTACATCGCGACGGTCTCGCGGGTGGCCTGCGCCTCGGCGCCGACGATGGGCGACCAGAACTGGGCGGCCCAGTCGTTCGGGGTGGGGATGGAACGGCCCTCGACCAGCTTCGCGTTGGCCTCGTACCACTGCGGGCGCTCCCAGCCGTTCGCCTCCAGGAAGAAGGCGCCCAGCTCCTGCTGGCGGGCGTGGAAGGGGCTCGTGCGGATCGGGCGCGGCTTCCCGGAGGGCTGGAGGGGGTGGAGGATGTCGTACACCTCGACGAAGTTCTGGCAGTCGCGGGCCAGGACGTACTCCGGGGACAGCTGGTGCGGCTCGAAGCGGTTGACGTCGCACTCGTGGAGGTCGAAGGACGAGCAGTGGCCGTCGACCAGCCACTCGGCCATGGCCCGGCCGACGCCCGCGGAGTGGGTGACCCAGACGGCCTCGGCGACCCAGAAGCCCTTGACGTCCGGGGACTCGCCGAGCAGCGGGAAGTTGTCGGTGGTGAAGGAGAACAGTCCGTTGATGCCCTCCTCGATCTTCGCCTCGCGCGTCGAGGGGAGCAGGGACTGGGTCTCGGTCCAGGCATCCTCGAAGTCCTCCTCGGTGAACTTCAGGACCGAGGGCATCTCGTCGGCCTCGTCCACGGAGAGGATGTCGTCGGCGGAGATCGGCATCGGACGGTGGCCGTAGTAGCCGATGCCCAGGCCGTCGAAGCGGTCGCGGTAGTAGAGGTCGGCGTCCTGGTGGCGCAGGATCGGGCGGACCGCCTCCTCGGTCTGGCCGGCGAGGGCCGGGACGGGGCCGGTCCAGGCGAGCTGGTGGGCCAGCGGGGTCAGCGGCAGGTTCATACCGACCATGCGGGCGATCTTCGGGCCCCAGATGCCGGCGCAGCACACGACGATGTCGGCTTCCAGGTCGCCCTGGTCGGTGCGGACGCCGGTCACCTCGCCGTCGGCCGTGAGGATGTCGAGGACCTCGTGGCGGGCGAGGAAGCGCACGCCGCGCTCGGTGGCGCGGCGGATCTGCGCCTCGACGGCGAGTACGGCCTTGGCGAGGCCGTCGGTCGGGACGAGGAGGCCGCCGAGGACCCTGTCGCGGTTGACCAGCGGGTGCTGCTCGACGCACTCGTCGGCGGTGAGGATCCGGGACTCGATGCCCCAGGCGGTGATCCAGCCGTGCCGGCGGTGCAGTTCCGCGAGGCGCTCGGGCGTGGTCGCCACTTCCAGACCGCCGACCTGCAGGAAGCAGGGCTTGCCGCCGACGTCGAGGGAGCAGAACTTCTCGACGGTGTAGCGGGCCAGCTCCGTCATGGTCTTCGAGGAGTTCGTCTGGAAGACCAGGCCGGGGGCGTGCGAGGTCGAGCCCCCGGTGGCCGGGAGCGGCCCCTGGTCGACCACGGTCACCTCGGTCCAGCCCCGCGCCGAGATCTCGTCCGCGAGCGCCGCGCCGACGACTCCCGCTCCGATGATGACCACACGCGGTCCCGCCATCGCCGCACCTCCGGTTGAGTTGCTTTCTGCGCAACGTGATTCAGGTTGCGCAACTCAATGTGCCTGCCGTGCAGGTGGGTGTCAAGAGGTCCGGTGACGTCGGACAACGCACTGGAAAACAGCCTGGAAAACGGGAATGCCCGGTGGGCGGCGCGCGTCCGAGCGCACCACCCACCGGGCATCCGTGAAGGACCTACTTGATCCAGGCCTCCACCTTGTCCCGGTTGGCCTCGACCCACTTCTTCGCCGCCGCCTCGGGTGTCATCTTGTCCACCGCGATGTACTTGGCCACGATGTTCTGGTCCTCGTTGGTCCAGGTGAAGTTCTTGACCAGGTCATAGGCCGGGCTGCCCGACTTGGCGAACTTCGCGCTGACGATCTTGTCCAGCTTGTACACGGGGTAGTCGCAGTCGACCTTCTCGGCGTCGGCGTCGCAGCCCTCCTTGTACTCGGGCAGCTTGACCTTCTCCAGCGGCACCTCGGACATGAACCACTGCGGCTCGTAGAAGTAGCCGATCACCCATTCCTTGTTCTTCTCCGCCTTGCGGAAGGCCTGGATGAGCGCGGTCTCGCTGCCCGCGTACACGACCTTGAAGTCCAGCTTCAGGTTCTTCACCAGCGCCTCGTCGTTGGTGACGAACGACGGGTCGCCGTCGAGGAGCTGGCCCTTGCCGCCGGACTCGGACGTCTTGAACTCGGCCGCGTACTTGTTGAGGTTGTTCCAGTCGAGGATGTCCGGGTGCTCCTTGGCCAGCCACGGCGGCACGTACCAGCCGATGAGGCCTTCGTTGCCGGTCGGGCCGGCGTCGACGGCGGTCTTCTGGTCGGTGATGTACTTCTTCTTCAGGTCGTCGTGACCCCAGTTCTCGACGACGGCGTCGACCTCGCCGGTCCCGAAGCCCTGCCAGGCGATCTCTTCCTTGAGGTCCTTCTTGGTGACCTTGCAGCCGAGGTCCTGCTCGGCGACGTACGCGATGACCGCCGCGTTGGCCTCGTAGCCCACCCACGGGTTGACCGCGAGGTTGAAGGTGCCGCACTTGCCGGAGCTGCCCGAGCCGCCGGCGTCCGAGGAGCTGTCACCGACCTTCGCACCGCCGCAGGCGGTGAGGGTGAGCCCGAGAACAGCCGCGCCCGCTATGCCGGCCGTGCCGACTCTCCACTGTCTTGCTTGCCTTGCCATGGTCAGTTGCTCCTTACGCGCTGGTACGCCGCGCCGCTGCCTGAGTGATCCGGTCGAACATGACTCCGAGAAGGACGATGGCGAGCCCTGCGGCGAGCCCCTTCCCGAACAACTGCCCCTGCGAGAAGCCGGCCACGACGTCGTAGCCGAGGGCGCCTGCCCCCACCAGGCCGCCCACCACAACCATCGACAGCACATAGATCAGGCCCTGGTTGGTAGCGAGAGTCAGGGCGCCGCGTGCCATCGGCAGTTGAACCTTGGTGATGATCTGCCAGGTGTTGCACCCGGCGGAGGTGGCCGCCTCCACGGTCGTCGCGGGCACGTTCCGTACGCCGTCCGCGATGATCTTCATGGCGACGGGAGCCGCGTAGACGACCGCGGCGACGATCGCCGTGAAGCGGGTCGCGCCGAACAGCGCGAGGAACGGCACGAGATAGACGAACGGCGGCATGACCTGTGCCGCGTCCAGTGTGGGCCGGATCAGCCGGTCCACCAGCGCGCTGCGTCCCATCCAGACGCCGAAGACGACGCCGAGCAGCATCACGAGCACCGTGGCGACGAGGGTGGACGCCAGCGTCGTCATGCCGTCCGACCACACTCCGGTGCCGACCAGCAGGCCCACGCACACCGCCGTGGTGACCCCGGCGCGCCAGCCGCCGAGGACGACGGCGAGCGCGATCAGGGCCGCGCCGACGAGCCACCACGGGGAGTCGGTGAGCAGCGCCTGGAACGGGTTGAGCAGACTGTTGGTGATGGCGTCCCGGAAGGCGTTGGTGATGCCCGAGAGGTTGTCCTGCACCCAGGTGGTCACGCTGTCCGCCGTGCTCCTGATGGTGCTGCCGGTGCTCCCCTCGCCGGGGAACTCCGCCGCCCACAGATAGGTGTGGGACAGATAGGCCAGGACCGCCGTGACCGCCGCACCTGCCGCCAGCAGCGGGCGTCGCCAGGTCAGGAAGCGGTTCTTCGAACGGCGGGCGGCCTCCGCGCGTGCGCTCGCCGCGGTGGTGACGCGGTCCAGCACAATGGCCATGACGACGATGGCCAGACCCGCGTTGAAGGCCGTGCCGACGTCGAGCGTCTGGAGTGCCTGGACGACGGTCTTGCCGAGGCCGGGCGCGTCGATCAGGGCGGCGATGGTCACCATGGCCAGGGCAGCCATGATGGTCTGGTTGACGCCCATCACCACGGTCCGCTTGGACATCGGCAGCAGGACCTTCATGAGGGACTGCCGTCGCGTGGCACCCAGCGAGTCGGCCGCCTCGACCGTCGTCTCCGGTACGGAGCGGATGGCGTGCGCGGTGATGCGGATCGTCGGCGGCGCCGCGTAGATCAGCGTGGCGATCGTGGCGGAGGCCGGCCCGATCTGGAAGAACAGGGTCAGCGGGGCCAGGTAGACGAAGGTCGGCATGGTCTGCATGAGGTCCAGGAAGGGCGTCACGAACCGGTTGAACCGGTCGGACAGCCCCGCCCACACACCCAGCGGGATCGCGATCACCAGCGCCACGAAGACGGCGGAGACGGTGAGCGCCAGGGTGTCCATGCTCTCCTGCCACAGGCCCTGCAGGCCCAGGAAGGTGAAGCCGGCCACCGCCAGCAGCGCGACCCTCCAGTTGCCCACGGCCCAGGAGACATAGCCCGCGATGCCGACGACACCGAGCCAGCCGATCTGCGGGACGGGGCGTCCGGCGGGCGCCTGCGAGATCAGCTCCTGGATGAAGGTCACCAGGGTGTCGATGACCAGGCGGATCTCGTTGAAGAAGTACAGGAAAACGGGGTTGGAGTTGCGGTTGGCGCCGATGGAGTCGTTGACGTCGTTGAACCACCGGTGCAGATCGGTGAGGTCGGCCGCCGCCAGGGCGAGGGTCTGCTTGCCGCGCAGCAGAAGGAACAGCACCAGCCAGACGACCAGGGTGGCGCCGACCACCATGGACCGGCTGACCTTGCGTGTCTCTTTGACGGGAGCGGCCGGCTCGGGTGCCTGTGTCTTCTCGGGTTTCTCGACGGCGACGGTCATCACGCGCCGCCTTCCTGCCCGGCGACCACCGCGAGGATCTCCTCGTCGCCGACGATGCCGAGCAGCTTGCCGTTCTCGACGACCTTGACCGGCTTGTCGGCCGCAAGCACCGCCCGGGTGGCCTCCTTCACCACGACGTCCGGGCCCAGCTCGGGACCGTCCAGGGCGTCGCCGTCCTCCACGGGCCGCATGATCCAGCGCAGGGTGAGCACATCGCCGCGCGGCACGTCCTTCACGAACTCGCGTACGTAGTCGTCGGCCGGGGCGCCCACCAGTTCGTCGCCGGTGCCGCACTGGACCATCTTGCCGTCGCGCATGATGAGGATGCGGTCGCCCAGCTTGAGGGCCTCGGAGAGGTCGTGGGTGATGAACACCATCGTCTTGCCGACCTCGTGGTGCAGCCGGATGACCTCGTTCTGCATGTCACGCCGGATCAGCGGGTCGAGCGCCGAGAACGGCTCGTCGAAGAAGAGCACGTCCGGATCACCGGCCAGCGCCCGGGCCAGGCCCACGCGCTGCTGCATGCCGCCGGAGAGCTGGTCGGGGTAGGAGTTCTCGTAGCCCGCGAGGCCGACCAGCTCGACGACCTCCTGGGCCCGCCTGGTGCGCTCGGCCCTGCCCATGCCCCGGATCTCCAGACCGAACGCCACGTTGTCCACGACGCGGCGGTGGGGCAGCAGACCGAAGTGCTGGAAGACCATGGAGAACTTGCGGCGCCGCAGATCGCGCAGGCGCTTGTCGTCCGCCTGACGGATGTCCTCGCCCTCGAAGACGACCTCACCGGCGGTGGGTTCGATCAGCCGGGTCAGACATCGCACCAACGTCGACTTGCCCGAACCGGACAGGCCCATCACGACGAAGACCTCGCCGGGCGAGACGTCGAAGTGGACGTCGCGTACGGCGGCGGTGCATCCGGTGCGGTCCATGAGCTCGCGGCGGGTGAGCCCGCGCAGCTCCTCGGAGTCCGGCACCTGGTCGGCCTTCGGCCCGAACACCTTCCACAGCCTGCGCACGGATATGACCGGGGTGGAGCCCGAGTCCTGGGGCGTGCCGCGCCGCTGCGGCACCTCGGTCTGTGTGGTCACGTTCGACCTTCTTTCGGCGTTCAGCCGCGGAACCAGTGCTGCGGCCGGGGTTGGATGTTCTGCCAGATGTGTTTGGGCTCTCGGTACTCGTTCAGGCCAGTCGGTCCCAGCTCCCGGCCCACGCCGGAGTGCCCGAAGCCACCCCATTCCGCTTGCGGCACATAGGGGTGGTAGTCGTTGATCCACACCGTGCCGTGGCGCAGCCGCCGGGCCACCCGCTGGGCCTTGCCGGCGTCCTGCGTCCACACGGCTCCGGCGAGCCCGTACTCGGTGTCGTTGGCGATGCGTACGGCGTCGTCCTCGCCGGTGAAGCGCTCCACCGTGAGGACGGGCCCGAACGACTCCTCGTGCACGACGCGCATGTCCTGCCGGCACTCGTCGAGCACGGTCGGCGGGTAGTAGTGGCCGTTCGCCAGCGCGGGATCGTCGGGCCGTGCGCCGCCGCAGCGCAGTACGGCGCCCTCGGCGAGGCCGGCCGCGACGTACGCCTCGACCTTCGCCAGGTGCTGTGCGGAGATCAGCGCCCCGGTCTCGGCGTCGGGGTCGAAGGGCCCGCCGAGGCGGATCTGGCGGGCGCGGCGGACGACCTCGTCGACGAAGCGGTCGTGCAGGGAGTCCTCGACGATCAGCCGCGCCCCGGCCGAGCAGACCTGGCCCGAGTGCAGGAAGACGGCCGTGAGGGCGAAGTCCACGGCCGTCTCGAAGTCGGCGTCGGCGAAGACGACATTGGGATTCTTGCCGCCGAGCTCCAGCGCGACCTTCTTCACGGTCGCGGCGGCGGTGGCCATGATGCGCTTGCCGGTCTCCAGGCCGCCGGTGAAGGAGACCATGTCGACGGCGGGGTCCTCGGAGAGCGGTGCGCCCACCTCGGGTCCCGTGCCCAGGACGAGATTGGCGGCGCCGGCCGGAAGCCCGGCCTCCTCCAGTGCCCGCATCAGCAGGATCGAGGTGGAGGGGGTGAGCTCGCTGGGCTTGAGGACGATCGTGTTGCCGGCCAGCAGCGCCGGGGCGACCTTCCAACTCGCCTGCAGCAGCGGGTAGTTCCACGGAGTGATCAGTCCGCACACCCCGACCGGCTCGTACACGACGCGGCTGACGGCGTCGTCCCGGCCGGTGTCGATCACCCGGCCGGCGTCCGTGCCGCCGAGCCCGCCGTAGTAGCGGAAGCAGGAGACGACGTCGGCGATGTCGTACTCGCTCTCCACCAGCCGCTTGCCGGTGTCCAGGGATTCGGCGCGGGCGAATTCCTTGGCATCGCGCTCGATGAGGTCGGCCGTGCGCAGCAGCAGCGCGCCACGCTCCCGTTCGGAGGTGTTCGGCCAGGGCCCCTCGTCGAAGGCGCGGCGGGCCGCGGCGATCGCCGCCTCGGTGTCGGGGCGTGTCGCCTCCGAGACGGTCGCCGCGAGCGTGCCGTCAGCGGGACATCGGATCTCCCGGTGCCCGCCGGCCACGGGGTCCCGCCATTCGCCATCCACGTACAGGTCTGCCACGCGCCGAGCCTTTCAACTGAAATTCGTTGCGCATCGTGCACCCGATTGCTTGTGGTGGAACACCCTGGCGAATGTCCAGACAGACGTCAAGAGGTTCGCCGATGACGATTTGGCCATGCGATCACTTACCCGGCCACCCTTGACCACAAGCGTCGCCGCGCGGACCATGTTGCGTATCGCTCACCATGTTGTGCATTACGCACCGACGGAGGCCGCTTATGTCCCCTCGACCGCAACCTGGCCGTGAGTACGTCCTCACCCTCTCCTGTCCCGACAGCGCCGGACTGGTCCACGCCGTGAGCGGCTATCTCGTCAGGAACTCCGGCAACATCCTGGAGAGCCAGCAGTTCGATGATCGACTCCAGGGCCGTTTCTTCATGAGGGTCCACTTCGACGTTTCCGATCCGGACGCCGGTCTGGAACAACTGCGTTACCGGTTCGGCCCCGTCGCCCAGGCCTACGGCATCTCCTGGAGCCTGCGCGAGGCGGCCACGCCGACCCGGACGCTGATCATGGTGTCCAAGTTCGGCCACTGTCTGAACGACCTGCTCTTCCGCCGGCGCACCGGCGCCCTCAACATCGAGATCCCCGCGATCGTCTCCAACCACCGGGACTTCGAGGGCCTCGCGGAGACGTACGGCATCCCCTTCCACCACATCCCGGTGACCAAGGAGACCAAGCCCGAGGCCGAGGCACGGCTGCTGGAGCTCGTGCGGGAGCTGGACATCGACCTGGTGGTACTGGCCCGCTACATGCAGGTCCTCTCCGACGACCTGTGCAAGGAGCTGGAGGGCCGCGCCATCAACATCCACCACTCCTTCCTGCCCAGTTTCAAGGGCGCACGCCCCTACGAGCAGGCCTACCGGCGCGGAGTGAAGCTCGTCGGCGCGACGGCCCACTATGTGACGCCGGACCTGGACGAGGGCCAGATCATCGAGCAGGACGTGGTCCGGGTGGACCACTCCCTCGACCCCGGCGACCTGGTCACGGTCGGGCGGGACGTGGAGGCACAGGTACTCGCGCACGCGGTGAAGTGGCACAGCGAGAGCCGCGTGATGGTGGACGGCAACCGCACGGTGGTCTTCCGCTGAGCCGCACGCACACGGGGGCGGGACCGAATTCCGGTCCCGCCCCCGTCGTATGCCCATCCCCCGTCGTATGTCCCTCCCTCGTCGTATACGGCCCCGGGCGCACCGCCCCTCGCTCACAGCGGCTGCTGGAGGAAAGCGAAGAGCGCGGCCGTGAGCTCCGCGGGGGCGTCCTCCTGGACGAGGTGGCCCGCGCCGGCGATCGGCTCGAACCGCGCGCCGGGGATGAGAGCGGCGAGCTCGCGCCCCTTCGCCACCGGGATCCAGGTGTCGTCCTCGCCCCAGCAGACGAGCGTGGGGATGCCGATCTCGCCGTACCGGCCCTGGATCTCGTCGGTGTACCGCTGGTCGGCCTGGGCGATCTGCCGGTAGAAGGCCGCTTGGCCGGGGCCGTCCAGCCAGGGCTCGACGAGCCGGTCGAGCACCCCGGGATGCAGGCCGGGACTGCTGGCGGAACCGACGTACTCACGCACCAGGGCGGCGTGCAGCGCCGGCGGCAACTGTTCGAAGACCTCGGAGTGCTCGCCGACCAGCCGGAAGAACGGGGAGCCCCAGGGCGCCACCGCGACCGGATCGACCAGCGCGAGGACCCGGTACCGGGCGCCGTGCAGGAGGTGTTCCCGCAGGGCGACGGCACCTCCGAAGTCGTGGGCGACGACGTCTGGTTCCTCCAGGCCCCAGTGGTTCAGGAGCTCGGTGAAGACCCGGCTCTGGGCGGCGAGGGAGACGTCCTGACCCGCGGCCATCCGCGAGGTTCCGTAGCCGGGCATGTCCCAGACGAACACCTGATGGTCGCGGGCGAGCGAGCGGGCGACGGCACGCCAGACGTACGAGGAGAAGGGCGTGCCGTGCAGAAGGACGACCGGCGGTCCGCCGGGAGGGCCCAGCCGGTCCCACCGGACGTCGCCGGATGTGCTGGTGAAGGTTCGGGTCAGCTTCCAGTCGGTGTCCGTTGCCATCCTTCTCCCGGTTCAGCCGCCCAGCCGGTCCAGCAGCGCGCGGCGCCACCGCTCCGTCTCGGCGATCTGGTTGAACGTGAACAGGTGCAGACCGGCGACCCCCGCGGAGGGGGCGGTGAGGGCCTCCTCCGTGCGGGTCAGCAGCCTCTCGGGGGCATACCCTCCGGGTGCCGCGAAACGCACGAACCAGGAGGCGTGCTTCGCCAGGAAGCGAGTCGACTCCCCCACCCCGATCTTCGTGGCCATCGCCAGCAGCTTCGCCCGCTGCACCGGCCCGGCGACACCGACATACAGGGGCAGGGAGACGTCCCGGCGCCGTATGCGCACGATCCACTCCCCCAGCACCCGCGGGTCGAAGCAGAGGTTGCTCACGAGGTACGTGGCGTGCTCGCGCTTGTCCCACATCGCCTGGATGGTGACGTCGTCGTGGATGAGGGGATGGCTCTCGGGGTAGCCGGTGACGCCGACGTGCGCGAAGGGGCTGCCCAGCTCGCTGAGCCTGCGCAGCACCGGAAGCGCCCCGTCGTAGACCCCTGCGGGCGGGTCGGCGTCGCCCGCAGGGACGAAAACGTCGTCCACGCCCGCCGCACGGAGCTGGTCCACGACCTCCTTCAGGTGCGTGTCGTCCCGCAGCAGCCGCGCCGGCACGTGCGGGACGACCCGGTAGCCGTGGCCCGCGAGCCGGCCGGCGAGGTCGAGGGTCGGTTCCAGGCCCTTGACCGGCGACGCCGTCACGGTGACGACGACGTCGCGCGGGACATGGGCGAGGACCTTGTCCTCGGTCGCCTTCGCGGGCAGTACCTCGTAGCGGACGCTGTGCAGCAGCGCCCTGAGCCCTGCGGTGCCCAACGCCTACCCCGCCTGCTTCTGGGCGTCGCGGTGGCGGTAGTAGGCGGCTTTCGACGGCTCCAGCGGCTGCTTGCCGAGGATCAGGTCGGCGGCCTTCTCGGCGATCATCATCACCGGGGCGTAGATGTTGCCGTTGGTGACGTAGGGCATCACCGACGCGTCCACCACGCGCAGGCCCTCCACGCCGTGCACCCGCATGCTGGTCGGGTCGACGACGGACATCTCGTCGGTGCCCATCTTGCAGGTGCAGGACGGGTGCAAGGCGGTCTCGCCCTCCTTCGCGACCCAGTCGAGGATCTCCTCGTCCGTCTCCACCGACGGTCCCGGTGAGACCTCCCCGCCGTTGTACGGGGCGAGCGCGGGCTGGTTGAGGAGCTTGCGGGCAACCCGGATCGCCTCGACCCACTCGCGGCGGTCCTGCTCGGTGGAGAGGTAGTTGAAGCGCAGGGCCGGGTGCTCGCGCGGGTCCTTGCTCTTGATCTTCACCGAGCCGATGGCGTCGGAGTACATGGGTCCGACGTGCACCTGGTAGCCGTGGTCACCGGCGGGCGAGGAGCCGTCGTAGCGGACCGCGACGGGCAGGAAGTGGAACATCAGGTTGGGGTAGTCCACGTCGTCGTTGCTGCGGGCGAAGCCGCCGGCCTCGAAGTGGTTGGTCGCCGCCGGTCCCTTCCTGAACAGCCACTGCAGGCCGATGAAGGGGGCGCGCCACTTCGCCATGTACGGCTGCATGGAGACGGGCTGCTTGCAGGCGTACTGGACGTAGACCTCCAGGTGGTCCTGCATGTTCTCGCCGACGCCCGGGAGGTCGTGGACGACGTCGATGCCGAGGGCGCGCAGTTCCTCGGCGTTGCCGACGCCGGAGAGCTGCAGCAGCTGCGGGGAGTTGATGGCGCCGCCGCAGAGGATGACTTCCCTGGCGCGGACCTGCTGGAGCGCTCCCCGGCCGCGCTGGAACTCGACACCGACGGCGCGCTTGCCCTCGAAGAGGACGCGGGTGACGAGGGCGCGGGTCTTGACGGTGAGGTTCGGCCGCTTCATCGCGGGCTTGAGGTACGCCTTCGAGGCGGAGAGCCGGCGTCCACGGTGGACATTCCGGTCGAACTTGGCGAAACCTTCCTGGCGATAGCCGTTGACGTCGTCCGTGGGCGCATAGCCCGCCTCCTCGGTCGCCTTGAGGAAGGCACCGAAGAGCGGGTTGGTCGCCGGACCGCGTTCGAGGACGAGCGGGCCGTCGTGGCCGCGGAACTCGTCGTCCGGGTCGGCCGCCAGACAGTTCTCCATCCGCCGGAAGTACGGCAGACAGTGGGCGTAGTCCCAGGTCTCCATGCCCGGGTCGGCCGCCCAGCGCTCGTAGTCCATGGGGTTGCCGCGCTGGAAGATCATGCCGTTGATGCTGCTGGAGCCGCCGAGCACCTTGCCGCGGGCGTGGTAGATGCGCCGGCCGCCCATGTGGGGCTCGGGCTCGGACTCGTACTTCCAGTCGTAGAACCGGCTGCCGATCGGGTAGGTCAGCGCCGCGGGCATGTGGATGAAGACATCCCACGGGTAGTCCGACCGGCCGGCCTCCAGGACCAGCACCCGGTTGGCCGGGTCGGCGGAGAGTCTGTTGGCCAGTGCACTGCCGGCCGAACCGCCACCGACGATGACGAAGTCGTACTGCAGAGGAGCCATGGTGCCTCGTCTCGCTCGCGCCGTAGATATGCGAGGCATGCTAAACCCAGTACCGCTATGCGCACCAGGTTGCGAACAACGCAACTTACCGGGCTTCGTTTCGACGGCGTTACTTGCAAGTGTGTTGTTTACTACGCGTATAGTTTCACTGTGAGCAACTACAGCCCTGACACAGAAACGTCGAATTCGCAAGCCGGCGGCGTGCAGTCGGTGGACCGCGCCATCAGCGTCCTGGAGATCCTCGCCCAGCGTGGCGAGGCGGGCGTCAGCGAGGTGGCGGGCGAGATCGACGTCCACAAGTCCACCGCCTTCCGCCTGCTCGGCGCCCTGGAGGCGCGCGGTCTGGTGGAGCAGGCCGGCGAGCGCGGCAAGTACCGGCTCGGCTTCGGCATCGTCCGCCTGGCCGGCGCGGTCACCGGCCGTATCGACATCACCCAGCAGGGCCGCCCGGTCTGCGAGCGCCTCGCCGAGGAGATCGGCGAGACGGTGAACATCGCCGTCATGCAGGAGCACTACGCGATCAACCTGTATCAGGTGCGCGGCCCGGGCGCGGTCACCGCGCACAACTGGGTCGGCCAGCTGACACCGCTGCACGCCACGTCGAGCGGCAAGATCCTGCTGGCCCATATGCCCGCGAAGGAGCGCGCCGCGCTGCTGTCCGCCGCCGGCCTGAAGAAGGTCACCCCGCGCACCATCACCGCGAAGACGAAGCTCGAGAAGAACCTCGCCGAGGCGCGGGAGCGGGGCTACGCCTTCACCCTGGAGGAGCTGGAGATCGGTCTGCACGCCATGGCCGCGCCGGTCCGCAACCGGGACGGCGAGGTCATCGCGGCCCTCAGTGCGTCCGGGCCCTCCTACCGATTCACCGAGGAGCGCCTGCACGAGCTCGCCCCGGTGCTGCTCAAGGGCGCCGAGGAGATCAGCCACCGGATGGGCTACCTCGGCTGAGTCAGCCCTGAGAGGTGCCCAGGCGCTCGTTCACCCAGTCGTGGAAGGCGCCGATGTGGTGCTCACTGGGCACCAGCACGCCACCCTTGGCGTACATCCGGGAGCTCATTCCGGGCTGCGTGCGCTCGCAGGCGTCGAAGTCCTGTTGGTTGACGCGGTGGAAGAGTTCCACGGACCGGCTGACGTCCTTGCCGCTCTCGACGACGTGCGGCAGATACAGCCAGTCGCATTCGACGATCGTGCGGTCCACGGACACCGGGTACATCCGGTGGAAGATCACGTGGTCGGGCACGAGATTGATGAACACCTGGGGCTTGACGGTGATCGCGTAGTAGCGGCGGTCCTGGTCCTCGGCGACGCCCGGAATGCGGTCGAGCCCCTCGGAGCCGTCGACGGTGAAGCCCTGGACGTCCTCACCGAACTCCGCCCCGTGGCCGACGTAGTACTGGGCGGCATAACCGTCCGCGAACTCGGGGAGCACCTCGGTCAGTTCGGGGTGGATGGTCGCGCAGTGGTAGCACTCCATGAAGTTCTCGATGATGAGCTTCCAGTTCGCCTTCACGTCGTAGGTGATCCGCTTGCCGACGGAGAGGTTCTCGATGCCGTAGCGCTCGATCGACTCGACGTCGCCGAGGCGGGCGACGACCTCACCGATGACGTCCTCCTCGAAGGAGGGCGGGTTCTCGGCGAGGCAGACCCAGACATAGCCGAGCCATTCGCGTACGGCCACGCTCACCAGGCCGTATTCGGTACGGCCCACGTCGGGCATCTTGGTGAGGTTGGGCGCCGCGACGAGCTTGCCGTTCAGGTCGTACGTCCAGGCGTGGTAGGGGCACTGGAAGGCCCGCTTGACCTCGCCGGTCTCCTCGGTGCAGAGCTTGGCACCGCGGTGCCGGCACACGTTGAAGTACGCACGGATGGAGTTGTCACGCGCCCGGGTGACGAGGATGCTCTCGCGGCCCACGTCGACGGTGCGGAAGGCACCGGGCTTCGCCAGCTCGGAGGCGCGCGCCACACAGAACCACATGGTCTCGAATATGCGCTCCTGCTCCTGGGCGAAGATCCCCGGGTCCGTGTAGGAGGAGCCGGGGAGGGTGGCGATCAGGCTGTCCGGCAGGCTGGTCGAGGTCACGGTGCACTCCTCGGGAGAACGTCGTGGAGGGGTCATTCACGCGCCGGGAAGAGCGACTCCGGACGGCGTTGTGTATGGAGCAACGCTGCGTGCTATATGCAACCGCAGCATGGGATGCCGCTGGGGCGGTGTCAAGATGCGGGCCGGTCGGGATGCGGGCGGAGTCAGGAGGCGGTGGCGGCGAGTTGCTTGCGCCAGCGCATGAACAGCCGGGGCTGGTTCATCCCGAGCACGGCGACCGGGTCCCCGGCCCGCCGGTAGACGGCCAGGACGTCGCGGTCGTCCGCGGCGCCCGCCTCGATGGTCACACTGTCCGCGCCGGCCGCGTGACCGGCGAACTGGATCTTCACGCCGTACTGGTCGGACCAGAAGTACGGCGGCCGGGGCACACCCGGTTCCACCGCGCCGCCGGCCAGCAGCGCGGCTATCGCGGCGTCGGGCCGCTCGCGCGCGCCGGTCCAGTGCTCGACGCGGCGATGGAGACCCGCGCGCGGGTCGTACCAGTTGGCGCAGTCGCCGACCGCGACCACGCCGGCCAGGCTGGTGCGGCCGTCGGCGCCGCACTTGACGCCGTTGTCGAGCGCGATGCCGGAACCTTCCAGCCACTCGACGTTCGGGCGTGCACCCACTCCTACCACCACGATGTCGGCGGGGATGCTGCGGCCGTCCTCCAGCAGGACGGCGTCGACACGGGTCTCCCCGCTCAGCCCCTTGACGCCCACGCCGCACTCCAGCCGTACACCGTGGTCGGCGTGGAGGGCGGAGACGATGGCGCCCATGGTCTCGCCGAGCGGTCCGGCGAGCGGTGTCGGGGCCGCCTCCACGACGGTCACGTCGAGTCCGAGGGCATACGCGGTGGAGGCGACCTCGGCGCCGATGAAGCCGCCGCCGATCACCACCAGGCGTCCGCCGCGGGCCAGTTCGTCCCGCAGGGCGCGGGCGTCGTCCAGGGTGCGCAGGGTGTGCACTCCGGCCAGGCCTTCGGAGCCGGCCAGGGTGCGCGCCGCTGCGCCGGTCGCGATGACGACTCCGTCGGCCTGCACCGTCTGTCCGTCACCGAGCACGACCGCACGCCGCGTGTGGTCGAGTCCGGTGGCGCGGACGCCGAGCAGCCACTCCGCCCCGAGGTCCTCGTCGTCCGTCTCCAGGGCGAGTTCGGCCTCGCCGAGCGTGCCGGACAGGAACTCCTTGGACAGCGGGGGCCTGTCGTACGGGCGGTGGAGCTCGTCCCCGATGAGGACGAGCCGCCCGTCGTACCCCTGCTTGCGCAGTGAGCGCGCCGCCGACAGGCCGGCCAGTGAGGCGCCGACCACGGCGACGGTCCTCACGCGGGACCCCCGGCGAGCCGGGCCGAGATGCAGGGCGGCAGGTTGGGCGCGTCGGTGGACAGCCGGACGTGGATCAGGCCGTCCTCGACGACGACCTCGTGCGTCCGCACCGGGAGCTTGGCCGGCGGGGCGTCGACCGCGCCTGTCCTCAGGTCGAACTTGGAAGCATGCAGCGGGCATTCCACCTCGCAGCCCTCCAGCCAGCCGTCGGCGAGCGACGCGTCCTGGTGGGTGCAGGTGTCGTCGATGGCGAAGAGTTCGCCGTCGTCGGTGTGGAACACCGAAACCGGCGGATCGATGTCGAGCCGGTGGGCCTCGCCTCGGGGGAGGTCCTCGAGACGGCACGCGGGAATCATCATGACACCTCGGTGCGTATAACGAAACGGATTGCGGTAAGCGCAACATCAGTCTGAGGTCGCCCAGAACCCTTGTCAAGGCATTCAGAGGGCGCTCACGGCCACCGATTTAGTTGCGTCACACAAAACTCGACTCACATAGAACAACAACAGCCCGCCGTATCGGCTCGCGATGACCCGCGAGCCGATACGGCGGGCACTCAAGGGTCGCCGGTGGGCGTCAGAAACCGCGGTCGACCCACTCCTGGAGGTGCGGGGACTCCGCGGCGATGGTGGTCGTATCGCCGTGTCCGGTGTGCACGACGGTGTCTCCCGGCAGCGTCAGCAGCCGGTCCCGGATGGAGTCGATGATGGTCGGAAAATGGCTGTACGACCGCCCAGTGGCCCCCGGCCCGCCCGCGAACAGGGTGTCGCCGCTGAACAGGGCCCCCAGGGCCGGTGCGTACAGGCAGACCGCCCCAGGGGCGTGGCCGGGCGTGTGCAGCACGGTCAGCTCGATGCCGGCCACCGTGAGGCCCTGGCCGTCGGTCAGTTCGGCGTCCGGCGCCCGGTCGGGGTGGATCTGCTTCCACAGCGGCAGGTCGTCCGGGTGGAGGAGGACCGGGGCGCCGGTGCGGTCGGCGAGTTCGGGTGCGGCGTCGATGTGGTCGTTGTGGGCGTGGGTGCACACGATCGCGGTGAGGCGCCGGTCGCCGACGGCCTCGGCGATGGCGTCGGCGTCGTGGGCGGCGTCGATGACGATCACCTCGTGGTCGTCTCCGACGAGCCACACGTTGTTGTCGACGTCCCAGGTGCCGCCGTCCAGCGAGAACGTCCCCGAGGTGACGAGGTGTTCGATGCGGGCGGTCATCAGAGGACCACCACCGAGCGCAGCACGTCGCCGTGGTGCATCCGCTCGAAGGCCTTCTCGACCTCGTCCAGCGCGATGGTCTCGGTGACGAAGGCGTCCAGGTCGAGCCGGCCCTGGAGATAGAGGTCGATGAGCATAGGGAAGTCCCTGCTCGGCAGGCAGTCGCCGTACCAGGAGGACTTCAGCGCGCCGCCGCGGCCGAAGACGTCCAGCAGCGGCAGTTCCAGCTTCATCTCCGGGGTGGGCACGCCGACCAGGACGACCGTGCCGGCGAGGTCGCGGGCGTAGAACGCCTGCTTGTAGGTCTCCGGGCGGCCGACCGCCTCGACGACGACGTCGGCGCCGAAGCCGCCGGTCAGCTCGCGGATCGCCTCGACCGCGTCGGCGTCCTTGGAGTTGACGGTGTGCGTCGCGCCCAGCTTCCTGGCCGTGTCCAGCTTGCGGTCGTCGATGTCGACCGCGATGACCTTCGCCGCGCCCGCCAGGTTCGCCCCGGCGATCGCCGCGGCCCCGACACCGCCGCAGCCGATGACGGCGACCGAGTCACCCCGGCCCACGTTCCCGGTGTTGATGGCCGCGCCGATGCCCGCCATCACGCCGCACCCCAGCAGACCGGCGGCGGCCGCCGACGCGGTCGGGTCGACCTTGGTGCACTGCCCGGCCGCGACCAGCGTCTTCTCCGCGAACGCGCCGATGCCCAGGGCGGGAGACAGCTCGGTGCCGTCCAGCAAGGTCATTTTCTGCTTCGCGTTATGGGTGTCGAAGCAGTACCACGGCCGCCCCCGCAGACAGGCACGGCACTGGCCGCACACCGCACGCCAGTTGAGGATGACGAAGTCGCCGGGGGCGACATCGGTGACCCCCTCCCCCACCGACTCCACGATTCCCGCGGCTTCGTGCCCCAGCAGGAAGGGGAAATCGTCGTTGATGCCGCCCTCGCGGTAGTGCAGATCGGTGTGGCAGACCCCGCAGGCCTCGATCTTCACCAGCGCCTCACCCGGACCCGGGTCGGGCACGATGATCGTTTCCAGGCTGACGGGGGCGCCCTTGCCCCGCGCGACGACAGCACGGACCTGGTGCGTCATGGCCACTCCTCGGCTGGTCGAGACTTGAATCAGAGGTCATGCGGATGTTGCTCATTACGGCACACATCTCATGTGCCGCAACACAGCATCGTGGAGCGCCGACCGGGGGTCAAGCAGCTCGACGGGGTTCTCTCAGCTGTGGTGATCCCGTCGGAACAGCGCGAACGCCCGGCGGGGTCGTGACCGCACATGCCGGTTCACGACCCCGCCGGGCGCGGGCCCAGCCGATGTCAGCGGGGAGAGGCGGATGTCGTTTCCGTGGACTCCGTGGACTGCTGGGACTCTGTGGGCTGCTGGGACTGCTGGGACTCCGCGTCGTCGTTGCACGCCACGGGGCCGATGCGCAGCTCGAAGTCGCCGTCGTACTTCTCGTGGCCGGCGATGACGGCCGTTTCGATGGCCTCCTTGCCGATGCGCCCCCGGATGATGAGCGGATCGTGGCGCAGATCGCGGGTGAGCGCGATGCACAGGCCGACCATCACCAGGGTGAAGGGCGCCGCCGCGAGAATGGTCAGGTTCTGCAGTCCGGTGAGCGCGTCCCCCTTGCCGCCGCCGATGAGCAGCATGATCGCGGCGACCGCTCCGGTCAGCACACCCCAGAAGATGACGACACCGCGGGTCGGTTCCAGGGATCCGCGCTGCGAGAGCGTGCCCATCACGATCGAGGCGGCGTCCGCGCCGGAGACGAAGAAGATCCCGACGAGGATCATCACGACCACGCTCGTCACCGTGGCGACCGGGTACTGCTGGAGCACGTCGAAGAGCTGTCCCTGGGCCGTCGAGGCGTCGCTGAGGCGCTTCTCGTCCTGGAGGTGCATCGCCGAGCCGCCGAAGACGGCGAACCACAGCAGACTGACGGTGCTGGGCACCAGGATGACCCCGCCCACGAATTGCCGGATGGTCCGGCCACGGCTGATGCGCGCGATGAACATACCGACGAACGGCGTCCAGGAGATCCACCAGGCCCAGTAGAAGACCGTCCAGCCGGCCAGCCAGTCGGCGACACCCTCGCCGCTCGACGCCTCGGTACGCCCTGCCATCTGGGTCAGGTCGCCGAGGAAGGCGCCGATGGAGGTGGGCAGCAGGTCGAGGATGAAGATGGTCGGCCCGACGAGGAAGACGAAGGCCGCCAGGGTCACCGCCAGCACCATGTTGATGTTGGACAGCCACTGGATGCCCTTGGCGATGCCGGACACGGCCGAGGCGACGAAGGCCACGGTCAGCACCGCGATCACGCCGACCAGCAGGCCGGTGCCGACGGATCCCAGCCAGCCCAGTCCGGTGAAGCCGCTGCCGATCTGGAGGGCGCCGAGCCCCAGGGAGGCCGCGGAGCCGAAGAGGGTGGCGAAGATGGCGAGGATGTCGATGACCCGGCCACCCCACCCGTTCGCCCGCCGCTCGCCGATCAGCGGGGTGAACACGGCGCTGATCAGCTGTCGGCGTCCGCGCCGGAAGGTGCTGTAGGCGATGCCCAGACCGACCACCGCGTACATCGCCCACGGGTGCAGCGTCCAGTGGAAGAGGGTGGTGGCCATGGCGGTCTCCATGGCCTCGTTGGCGTCGGCCGGGTCGGTGCCCGGCGGCGGCGTGACGAAATGGGACAGCGGCTCGCTCACGCCGTAGAACATCAAGCCGATGCCCATGCCCGCGCTGAACATCATGGCGATCCACGAGACCGTGCGGAACTCGGGCTGCTCACCCTCCTTGCCCAGGGTGATCCGCCCGTAACGGCTGATCGCCAGCCAGAGGGCGAAGACCACGAAGCCCGAGGCGGCGAGGACGAAGGCCCAGCCGCCGTTTCGGATCGTCCCGTCCAGCAGCTTCCCGGACACGCTCTCCAGCGTGTCGGTCGCGATGGCGCCCCACACGACGAAGGCGAGGGTGAGGGCCGCGGCGACACCGAAGACGATCAGGTCGGTCCGGGGCCCGGCGGATGCCGCCGGGCTTCCCGGCAGATCCGCTGCGACGGGATGGTCACGACTCCCGTCCCTTTCGCGGATATCGTTCATCAGCTCGTCCTTTCCACAGACGGCAGTGGTGTCTTTGTCGCGGACGACGGCAAGGGAACTCGTCGGTGATTCCGCCTGACCGACCGGGACGCCGGAGCGGATGGGAGAACGACGAGAGAAGGGGAGGCGGAGCTGCCGCCAACGTGCGTCGTTGCGGATAATGCATGGTTATTCACTATGAGCAACAACCATCCGGGGGGCGGAGAGGGCTGTCAAGGGGGTCGGACGTGCCAGGTTGCCCGATGTTCGGCTACGGGGCTACGCGTCGGCGGTCACCGGTTCCAGCCGTACGACGATGGACTTCGACGTGGGCGTGTTGCTGACGGCCGCCGTGGAGTCCAGGGGTACGAGGACGTTGGTCTCGGGAAAGTAGGCGGCGCAGCAGCCTCGGGGGGTCGGGTACGGCACCGCCCGGAAGGCGTGCGCTCGGCGCTCCACCCCGTCCCCGTACTCACTGACGATGTCGACGAGGTCCCCGTCGGACAGGCCGCGCTCGGTGAGGTCGTCGGGGTGCAGGAAGAGGACCCGGCGGCCCTGGTGGATGCCGCGGTAGCGGTCGTCCAAGCCGTAGATGGTGGTGTTGTACTGGTCGTGGGAGCGCAGCGTCTGGAGCAGCAGCCGGCCCGGCGGGACCTTGGGGCTCTCCAGCGGGTTGACGGTGAAGTTGGCCAGTCCGGTGGCGGTCGTGAACCGGCGCTCGTCGCGGGGTGGATGGGGCAGGGCGAAGCCGCCCGGCCGCCGTACCCGGGCGTTGAAGTCCTCGAAGCCCGGGATCACGCGTTCGATGCGGTCACGGATGCGGTCGTAGTCCGCCTCGAAGTCCTCCCACGGCACCTGCGGGTCCGTGTCCCCGAGGGCGGCGCGTGCCATCCGGCAGATGATGGCGACCTCGCTCAGCAGGTGCTCGGACGCGGGCGTGAGCCGCCCTCGCGAGAGGTGCACCATGCCCATGGAGTCCTCCACCGTGACCAGTTGGGGTCCGCCCGGCCGCAGGTCGGCCTCGGTCCGGCCGAGGCACGGCAGGATGAGGGCCTGCTCCCCGGCGATGACATGCGAGCGATTCAGCTTGGTGGAGATCTGGACGGTGAGTCGGCACCTGCGCAGCGCCTGCTCGGTCAGGTCGGTGTCGGGGGCCGCGGCGACGAAGTTGCCGCCCAGGGCGACGAAGACCTTCACGTGCCCGTCGCGCATGGCGCGGATGCTGTCGACCGCGTCATGGCCGTGGTGTCGCGGGGGCGTGAAGGCGAACTCGGCGCCGAGCCGGTCCAGGAACGCGGCGTCCGGCTTCTCGTAGATGCCCATCGTGCGGTCGCCCTGCACATTGGAGTGGCCGCGCACCGGGCAGAGGCCGGCGCCCGGGCGGCCGATGTTGCCGCGCAGCAGAAGGAAGTTGACGACGTCCCGGATGGTGGGCACGGAGTGCTTGTGCTGGGTGAGCCCCATCGCCCAGCAGACGACGATCTTCTCGGCGGCCAGCACCTGGCCGAACGCGGTCCGGATGTCCTCCTCGGGCAGGCCGGTGGCCTGGAGGATCTCGTCCCACGACGCCTTGCGGGCGTGCTCGGCGAACTCCTCGAAGCCGTGCGTGTACCGCTCGATGAAAGACGTGTCCAGGCAGGTACCCGGCGCCTCGTCCTCGGCCTCCAGCAGCATGCGGTTGAAAGCCTGGAAGAGCGCCTGGTCGCCGCCCAGCCTGATCTGCAGGAACTGGTCCGCCAGCCGGGTGCCGCCGCCGATGAGGCCGGAGGGCTTCTGGGGGTTCTTGAACCGGAGCAGTCCCGCCTCTGGCAGGGGGTTGACCGCGATGACGCGTGCACCTTGCTGCTTGGCCTTCTCCAGCGCGGAGAGCATCCGGGGGTGGTTGGTGCCCGGGTTCTGCCCGACCACGAGGATGAGATCGGCCTCGTAGAGATCCTCCAGGCTGACGCTGCCCTTGCCGATGCCGATGGTCTCCACCAGGGCCGAGCCGCTGGACTCGTGGCACATGTTGGAGCAGTCCGGCAGGTTGTTGGTGCCGAAGCCGCGGACGAAGAGCTGGTAGAGGAACGCGGCCTCGTTGCTTGCCCGTCCGGAGGTGTAGAAGGCGGCCTGGTCCGGGTGGTCGAGCGCGTCGAGTTCGCGGGCGATCACGGCGAACGCGTCGTCCCAGGAGATCGGCTCGTAGCGGTCGGCACCGGCCGGGCGGTACATCGGGTGGGTGAGGCGCCCCTGCTGCCCGAGCCAGTAGTCGCTGCGCGGGAGCAGATCCTCCAGCGTGTGCTCGGCGAAGAAGTCCGGGGTGACCCGCCGTGCCGTGGCCTCCTCGGCCACGGCCTTGGCGCCGTTCTCGCAGAACTCCGCCTTGTGCCGGTGGCCGGGTTCGGGCCAGGCGCAGCCGGGACAGTCGAAGCCCTCCTTCTGATTGACCCGAAGCAGAGTGAGCAGGCTGCGGCGGGCCCCCATCTGTTCGCCGGCGTGCCGCAGCGAGGAGGTGACGGCGGGGATGCCGGCGGCGTACTCCTTCGGGGGGCCGACCCGCAGTCGGGCGTCGCCGGGGTCCTCAGCAGGTGGCTTGCGAGTCATCTGTAGCGCTACTCCGCGGTGTAGGGGAACCGGGGCCGTGCCATGGCACCGTCGCTGGTTGCGCATTATTCAACTGTACCGTGATACGCAACACGCTTAAGGGAAGCCCGGCCGACGACCCCCTGTCAAGACCCGCAGCGCCTCGCGTGGGCCTCGGCGAGGAGCAGGTAGCTCGCTGCCGTCCAGGTGTAGGCGCGGTCGCGCAGGCCGGATCCGGTGAGAGCGTCGAAGTTCTCGGCGAAGCCGTGGGTCTCGCACAGGGTGCGGAAGCGGGCGCTGATCTCGTCCGCCGGCCGGTGGTGGCCGGCGCGGCGCAGCCCGTCCTCGACGAGGACCGTGGCAGGGGCCCAGATGGGGCCGCGCCAGTAGCCGTCGGAGAGATAGTGCGGCGAACTCGGCAGCTCGGTGGCCAGTCCGTACGGGGTCAGGTGGGCCTCGATGCGGGCGGCCAGTACGCCGCTGATCTCCTCCGGCAGATGCTCGCCCAGCACGACGGGCATCAGGTCGAGAAGGCTGGAACTGTGCCAGGTGTCGCCGCTGTCGACTCCCCGGGCGACGAACCGGTCACCGGTCCAGAGCTGGTCGAGCATCGCCGCCTGCGTCGCCTCGGCGGCCCGCGTCCACCGGCTGGCATCGTCCGGCCGGTCCAAGAGCCCTGCCAGGTCGGCGAGTTCCCGGAGCTGGAGGACGAGGAAGGCTGCCAGGTCCGCGGTGACGACGACGCGTTCGGGGTCGAAGGTGGTGGCGTTGTCCCAGCCGCTGTCGTTGCCGTGCTGGTAGTGGGGCAGTGCGGCGCCGGGGGCGCGCCGTGCGGTGAGCCAGAAGTCCGTCCAGCGTTCCAGCCTGTCGTACGTCTCGGCCAGTTCCGCCCGGCCGGGCGGCTTGGGCAGGCGACGGCGCAGGTGGCCGAACGCCCAGCCGTGGATGGGCGGTTTGACGAAGTTGTGGAGGACCTCGGAGTGGGTGACCGAGTCGGGCAGCGCCCCGGTCTCGTCCTGGTGGTCGAAGGGCAGGTGGTACTGGTCCCAGGCCAGCTCGGGACGGCCGGGGGCCAGGGCCAGGGCGTTGAAGCAGTGGTCCCAGCTCCAGACCTTGTCCATCCAGTGCTTGGACATGAGGACGGCGGGCCGGGTGACGAGACCCGCCGGGCGTACGGTCGCGGACCACAGGACGTAGGCGGCGAGTTCGGCGGCCGGCGTCGCGGACGAGCGCCAGGGGGCCACCGTGTCGACGAAGTCCGCGAAGGCGTTCCGCCCGGCCTCGACGATCTTGCCGAAGGTCGCCGTCGGCGCGTACGGCGGGCGCGCGGTGTCGAGTTCCTCCACCGCGATCTCCCAGAGGTCCTCCGCGTCCGGGCCGGCGGCGACGGTCAGACCTCGGTCGGCACCGCCCAGCGCCTGGCCGCCGAACGTGTCGGTCACTGTGCCGGAGAGCACGGTGACGCGGTAGCGGCGTCCGGTCTCGTACGACGTGAACACGTACGCGTCCCCCGCCGGCTCGCGGAAGAAGTACGTGCCGCTGAACGGCGTCAGGACCCGCGCCGCGGCGAACACTCCGATGCCCAGGCCGCTGCCCCGCAGCCGTACGGTGTCCGGCGACTCGTAGGCGAGGTCGACACGGCCACGCTCGGCGGTCCAGCTGAGCAGTCCCGGCGTCGCCTCGACGCGGGTCTCGGCGCGATTGCCCGTCACCGGGTCCACGGGGAACAGACGCAGGACGGCATGCATGCCGTTCTGGTGCGAGACGAGGTGGAGATCCTCGGCGTACGTCTTCTCCGCCACCACGGGCGAGATGTCGAACCAGGATCCGTACGTGCTGAACGGGATGTCCTGGACGGAGAAGGCCGGTCCGGGAAGGGCGGCGGTCATGGAGTGCGACTCGTTTCTCGAGCACGGGGACTCGAACAGAGGGAAGGGAACTCAGTCCTTGACGGCGCCGGCCGTCACGCCGGCGGCGACGTAGCGCTGGGCGAGGACGAGGATGACCGCGGCGGGCAGCGAGGCCACGACGGCGGTGGCCATGATGGCGTTCCACTCCTGGTTGTTGTTGCCGATGTAGTGGTAGATGCCGAGGGTGATCGGCTCGTGGGCGCCGCCGTTGACGAGCGTGCCCGCGAAGACGAAGTCGGACCAGGACCACAGGAACGCGAACAGGGACACCGTGACGACGGCGTTGCGGCTCATCGGCAGGACGATCGACCAGAAGGTGCGCAACGGTCCGGCGCCGTCCGTCTTCGCGGCCTGGAGCAGCTCGCCGGGGATGCCGGACATGAACGCGGTGAAGATCAGCACCGCGAAGGGGACGGCGAGCGTGGAGTCGGCGACGATCAGGCCGGGGACGGACTGGAGCAGGCCGAGCTGGAGGTAGATGGCGTAGAAGCCCATCGCCATGATGATGCCGGGGATCATCTGGGCGGCCAGCAGGAGGAAGCTCAGCACACCGCCGCCGCGGGGTCGCAGCTTGGCCAGGGCGTAACCGGCGGGGGCGGACAGGGCGACGGTCAGCACGACCGTGCCCAGGCCGATGACGAGGCTGGTGCCGAGGTAGGGCAACTGCTCGGCGAGGACGGTGCGGTAGCCGGCGAGGGTGCCGTGGACGGGGAACAGGTCGGGCGGGCTCTTGCGCATGTCCTGGTCGCGGGTGAAGGACACGTTCAGCATCCAGTAGACCGGGAAGAGCATGAGGGCGGTCAGCAGGACGCCCACGGTCGTCTTTCCCCAGGTGCGGCGGCTCATGAGAACGCCTGCTTCCGCTGGGCCCGCACATAGACCAGGCCGAAGACCAGCGCGGCCACCACCAGCAGGTTGCCGACGGCCGCACCCGGGCCGAAGGCGGGCACGAGGTTGCCGAAGCCCAGCTGGTAGGACCAGGTGGCGAAGGTCGTGGACGCATCCGCCGGGCCGCCCTTGGTCATGATCCAGATGATGTCGAAGACCTTGAGCGTGTAGACGAGGCCCAGCAGCAGGGTGATCGCGGACACCGGGCGCAGCAGCGGGAAGGTGATGCTCCAGAACCGCCGCCAGGGACCCGCCCCGTCGAGGGCGGCGGCCTCGTACAGGCCGGCCGGGATGGACTGCAGGCCGCTGTAGAGCACGACCAGGTTGAACGGGACGCCGATCCAGATGTTCGCGATGATCACCGAGGTCAGTGACCAGGACGGCGAGGTCAGCCAGTTCACCTGGTCGATGCCGACGGTGCTGAGCAGGGCGTTGACGACACCGGACTCGCTGTTGAACATCCACGACCAGGTGGAGGCCGACACGATGAGCGGCAGCAGCCAGGGCACCAGGAACAGGGCGCGCAGGGTCGCCGACAGCGGGAAGTGCCGGTTGAAGAAGACCGCGAGGGCGAGGCCGATGCAGTACTGGAAGACCAGGCACACGGCGGTGAACACCACGGTGTGGAGCAGGGCGGGGGCGAAGGTCGGGTCGTCGAGGACGGTCCGGTAGTTCTCCAGGCCCGTGAACGGTGCGTCGCCCTGGACGAAGGAGCGGACGGTGTAGTCGCGCAGGCTCAGGTCGAGGTTGCGGTAGAGCGGATAGGCGTAGAAGAGGGCGAGGTAGAGGGTCACGGGGGCGAGGAAGGCCCAGGCGGCCCACTGCTGGGAGCCGGACTTTCGGGTCACCGGACCGGCCACCGGGCTTCGGGGCACGTTCACCGGACCCGTCAACGAGCCTCGGACGATGGTCATTTGACGGCGGCCTGAGCGGCGGTCAGCGCGTCCTTCGGGGACTTCGAACCGCTGAGGGCGGACTGTACGGCCTTCCACAACTGCTCCGATATCTTCGGGTACTTGGTGCCCAGGTCGTCGCTGGTGCGTCCCTTGGCCGCCTTGACGGCGTCGACCCACGGCTTCAACTCGGCGTTCGCCGCCACCTGCTTGTCCTGGACCTCGCCGGTGGGGGCCACGTAGGACAGGGTGGTGTCGGTGGCGTAGAGGTTCTCGGTGCTGGTCAGGCAGGTGACCAGCTTCTGGGCGGTGGCGTAGCGGCCGGTGTCGCCCTGGACGGGGACGGTGACGAACTCGCCGCCGGTCGGTGCCGCGGCGTCGCCTCCGTCGGCGCCGGGGACGGGCAGGACGCCGTAGTCGAAGCCGGCCTTCTCGGCGTTGGCCAGCTGCCAGGTGCCGTTCTCGGCGAAGGCGTAGTCGCCGCTCGCGAACTCCTGCCAGCTGGTGGTCTGGGTGTTGTTGATGACGGAGTTGGGCGCGTACCCCTTGTCCAGCCAGCCCTTCCACAGGGACAGTGCGGAGACGGCCTGGGGGGAGCCCAGTTCGGTCAGCTCGGCGCCCGAGCCCCAGAGCCACGGCAGGAACTGGAAGCTGCCCTCCTCGGTGCCGATCGCGGAGAAGGTGATGCCCTTCTTGCCCGCCTTCTTCACCTTCTCCAGCGCCGCCGTCAGCGACGTCCAGTCCTTGATCGAGGCCGTGTCCACGCCGGCTTCCTTCAGCACCTCCTTGTTGTAGTAGAGGGCGAGGGTGTTGGCTCCGATCGGCGTGCCGTAGGTCTTCCCGCCCGACTGGCCGGCGGCGAGCAGGTTGGGGTCGACCTTCGAGGTGTCCAGCTTGTTGTCGTCGGTCGTGGTGAGCACGCCCGCCTCGGCCAGCGTCGAGACGACCGGGTTGTCGACGATGAGGACGTCCGCGGAGTTGTCCTGCTGCGCGGCCAGCAGCGCCTTGTTGGCCAGGTCGCTGGTGTCGAACGCGGTCCGCTTGATCTTCACGCCGGCCTTGGTGCCGCAGGCGTCCAGCAGCTTCGCCCAGGCGGAGCTCTTGTCGAACTGCGGGTACGGGTCCCAGATGGTGTACGTGCCGCTGTCGGCGCCCTTGGTGTCGGTGCTGCCGGAGCCGGAGGAGCAGGCGGTGGCGGTGACGGCCACGGCGAGCGCGGTCACGGCTGCGGCGGTCAGACGGCGCTGTCCGGAGGAACTGTTCATGGCGAGGGTTCCTTTGTTCTGGGCATGCGGGTGGCGAGGGCACGGGGTGGCGAGGCCACGGGGCGGCGAGGAGGAAAGGGCACGCCGAACAGCACCGCCGAGCGATCAGGCGATCGGGCGATCAGCGGGTGAAGTAGGTACGCGGGCGTTGCCCGAGAGGTACGGTCAGGACGCCGTACTGGGCCCGGTGCTGGCCCGCAACGAGATCGGCGGGGCGAGAAGGTGGTGCCGGGGCGGACCGTCGGGATGGTCGAGCCGCTCCACCAGCAGTTCGACGGCGCGTCGGCCCATCTCCTCGGCCGGCACGTCGGCCGCGGTCAGCTGCGGGGTCACGGTTTCCGCCCAGCGGCTCGCCACGACCCCGGTCACGGAGACGTCGCGCGGCACATGTCGGCCCGCCTGGGCGAGCCCCCGGTACAGGCCGCCCAGAGCGGCCTCGTTCAGCGTGACCAGGGCGGTGGTGGCCGGCTCGTCGTGCAGGATCCGTTCCACACAGGCCTGGCCCGAGGCGGCGTCGTCCCCGCAGCAGTACGTCCGCACCGTCAGCCCGCGTTCGGCCGCGGCCTTGGTGAAGCCGTCCAGGCCGCGGTGCGCGGACTCGTACCCGGCCCGCAGCAGCTGCTCGGGCCGGTTGACGAAGGCGACCCGGCTGTGGCCGAGGTCCGCCAGGTGGTGGACGCACGCCGCCGCCAGCGCGGTGTGATCCAGGCCGACCCACCAGCTGCCCTCCGGATGCGCGGTACGGCCGATGGCGACGAAGGGGAAGTCCACGGCGGTCAGGTGCTCCGCCCTGTCGTCCTCCAGCCTGATCTCCATCAGGATCGCGCCGTCGACCCGCCGCTCCCCCAGCAGCCGCTGGAACGAGCGGTCGCTGTCCACGCCGCTCGGCGCCACCAGCACGTCGTAGTCGTAGGCCGCTGCGGCCTCCACGACGCTGCCGATGAAGTCCAGCTGCATCCCGGTGTAGTGGTTGCCGGCCGGCGGGAAGACCAGGCCGATCGTGCTGGTCCGGCCGTTGGCCAGGGCGCGGGCGCTGGCGTTCGGGCGGTAGCCCAGTTCGTCGATGACCCGCTGGATCTTCCGGCGGGTGTCGTCGGAGACCGCCCGCTTGCCGCTCAGTGCGTAGGACACGGTGCTGCGCGAGACACCGGCCCGCCGGGCGATCTCACCGATGTTCACGGCAACTCCTTGCTCGAAGATCGAACCGGTTCGACACCGCGGACCGGCTGTCGAACCGGTTCGCGTGAAGCGAAGTTAGGAACTGGCCGCACGCCTGTCAACACCCTCGACGACACTTGCGGATTTCCCGCAGGAGCCGGAAAAACCTCGTGCCGGAGGGATTGATGCCCCATCTCCCCCGGTGCTAGCTTCGCGAACCGGTTCGATGAAGTGATCCTTCCGACGACCTGACGCCGACAGCGCGCTCTTCCAAGGAGCGTGGGGCTGTCTTTGCACCGACACCCGCAAGAGCGCATCGCCCTCGTGGCGCATGGTCGAACCGGTTCGACGTGTGCCGCCGTCTCGGACCCAAGGATTGAGGACGCAATCCATGCCATCCCCGCCTTCCCCTGACAGATCCGCCCGGCACCGCGCCCCGGCCGCCGTGGCCGTCGCTCTCGGCGCGGGCCTGCTGACCGCACCCGCAGTCCACGCGGAGGCGGCCGACGCGCCCCGGCCCGCCGCCCGCTACACCTTCGACCAGGACGACCTCACCTCCGGCAGGATCACCGACAGCTCCGGCAACGGCCTGACGGCGACCCTGGTGAACGGCTCCACCGCCCAGTCCGTGGCCGGCACGGACGGAGGCAAGGCCCTGGCCCTGCCCGGCGGGGCGCCCGCCTCCGACGGCGCGTACGTCCGTCTGCCCCGCGAAGTCCTCGGCGACGCCACCGACCTGACGGTCTCCGCCCGTGTGAAGTGGAGCGGCGACAAGTCGTCCTGGCAGCGGATCTTCGATCTGGGCACCGACACCACGAAGTACCTCTTCAGCACCCCGTACAACAGCAGCGGGCTGTTCCAGACCTCCGTGACCACCGGCGGAGGCGGCGCGGAGACGCAGGTCCGCGGCTACGCGATGCTGCCCGCGAACGAGTGGCGGACGGTCACCGTCACCCTCGACAGCACCGCCGGCCGGCTCACCACCTACCTCGACGGCGTGGCGGTCTCCTCCGCCGCGACCGGCATCAAGGCCAAGGAGCTGCTGGACGGTTCGGCCACGGCCGCCGGCTACATCGGCAAGTCCTTTTGGCCGGACCCGCTGCTCAAGGGCGCGATCGACGACTTCACCGTGTGGCACGCGGCGCTGAGCGCCGAGCAGGTGGCCGGTACGGTCGGGACCGTGCCCACCGTCCAGGAACTCTCGAAGACGTCCTTCGACGTCCGTACGACCGCTGGGACCGCTCCGTCCCTCCCGCCCGCCGTCCGCTCCTCGTTCTCCGACGGCTACGACCGCGACACGCCGGTCACCTGGGACGCCGTACCGCCCGAGAAGTACGCCCGGCCGGGGACCTTCACGGTGGCGGGCACGGCAGCCGGGCGCGCGGTGAAGGCGAATGTCACCGTGGTCCGCGAGGGAGAGCTCACCGTCGACCTCGGCTCGGACACCGGCCCCTTCCACGGCGGGGCCTCCGGCACCCTCTACGGCGTGTACGGGCCGGACGTCCCCACCAACAACCTCATGGAGGGCATGGGCCTGCGCACGGTCTCCACGAAGGCGCAGGACGGTCCGCAGCACCCCGGTGCCGACGCGCTGGAGGTGGTCAAGCCGCTGGCCGACTCCACCGACGGTGACGTGTACATCTACATGACCGACATCCACCGCGGCTTCCCGTACCAGTGGCCGGGTGACACCCCCGAGGAGAAGCTCAAGCTCTACAAGGAGAAGATCGCGACGCAGGTCGACCAGGTCCTCCAACTGCCCGAGGAGTACCAGGACAACATCGTCTTCGTGCCGTTCAACGAGCCCGAGGGCAACATGTTCGGCACCGGCGAGTGGAGCTACAACAAGGTCAGCTGGCTGAGCGACCCCGACGACTATTTCGCCGCCTGGGACGACGCCTACAAGCTCATCAAGGGCAGGATGCCCGGTGCCCGCATCGCCGGCCCCAACACCAGCGTCCTGTACGACCAGGTGAAGGGCTTCCTCACCCACGCGCTGGCCGCCGGCACCCTCCCGGACGTCATCACCTGGCACGAGCTCAGCCACCCGGAGGCGGTGCGGCAGAGCGTCGCCCAGTACCGGGCGTGGGAGAAGGAGCTCTTCAAGGGCACAGACCGCGAGGGCACCGAGCTCCCCGTCAACATCAACGAGTACGCCTTCAACTACCACACCTCCGTCCCCGGCCAGATGATCCAGTGGGTGTCCGCGATCGAGGAGTCCAAGGTCGACGCGGACATCGCGTACTGGAACATCGACGGCAACCTGTCCGACTCGGCGGTGCAGTCGGGCCGCGGCAACGGCCAGTGGTGGCTGCTGAACTCGTACGCCTCGATGAGCGGGCACACGGTGAAGGTGACCCCGCCGTTCCCCGGCGAGAACTACACCATGCAGGGCGTGGCCACGCTCGACGAGAAGAAGAAGCAGTCCCGGCTGATCTTCGGCGGCTCCACCGGCAAGGGCCACATCACTTTCGCGGACGTCCCGAAGAAGGTCTTCGGGGACCGCGTGCACGCCTGGGTGAGGGAGATCGAGTGGAGCGGGCAGGTGGGCGACCACTCCGGCCCGAAGCTGCTCGCCGAGCAGAACCTGAAGGTCAGTGACGACGGCACGGTGGTCGTCGACTTCGGCGGCGGCGCACTGCCGACGCTGAAGGAGTCCTCGGCGTACGAGATCGTCCTGAGCCGGGCCGGAAGGGCGAAGGGCACGCAGTCCCCGCCCGTGCGCTGGCAGGGTTCGTACGAGGCGGAGGGCGCCGCCCACACCGGGTCCGGCTACTCCAGGAACGGCCCGGAGGGCTCGCCGCGTGACGTGTCGAAGTTCTACACCTCCGGCGGCTACGACGTGGGCGGCCTGCGCACCGGCTCGGACGTCACGCTCGACTTCACCGTGGACGTGCCCGAGGACGGCACCTACGACCTGAGCGTCTTCGCCAACTCCCTCAACACGTTCGACAAGGTGAAGGAGCAGGGCCCCACCAACGTCTTCCTACGGGTGGACGGCAAGGCGGACAGCGAGCAGGAGCTGTACCTGCCGCTCGGCTACAAGTGGGTGGTGTGGGACCACACCGACACCGAGGTCCGGCTCACCAAGGGCAGGCACACCCTCACGCTCGCCGCGAAGAGCCTCGACGGCAAGCGCGCCACCAAGGGTGACGCCATCGTCGACCGCCTCACCCTGTCCTTGCCGGAGGCCTCGGCCGGCACCCACGTGTACGAGGCCGAGCTGGCCTGGCTGAGCGGCGGGGCACGGCCCGCTTACGACCTGCCGACGCAGCCGGCCACCGGCTCGGGAGCGGCCCGGCTGGCGAAGGGCCAGACCGCGACGTTCTGGGTCTACTCCCCCGCCGACCGCGAGGCCACCCTCGAGGTCGACACCCTCGGCGGCTCGGGCGCCCGGCTCTCGGTCAACGGCCACGACGTCCTGCGCCTGGGCAACGGCAAGAGCAGCGTGGCCGTCTCCCTCTCGGGCGGCGTCAACAAGGTGACGGTGACGGGAGGTTCGGCCACGACTCTCGTCGACCGCCTCCGGGTCACGCCGACCGAGGGGACGCTCCCTGCCCGCACGTACGAGGCGGGCGATGCCGAGCTCGCCGGCTCGGCCACGCTCACCCCGCTCTCCCTGGCCACCGACGGCACGGCGATCACCGGCATCGGCGGCGAGCCCGGCAACGGCAACACGGCGACGTTCACCGTGAACGCCGACCGGGCCGGCCGGTACGCGCTGCGCATCCGCTACTCCAATCCCGAGCAGTCCGAGGCCACCCACTACAACCCGGACCCGCTCGCCCGCCACGCCGACATCACCGTCAACGGCGGCGACATGCGGCGCGTCGGCTTCCCGCACAGCTTCCACGCGAACAACTTCTGGGAGCTCACCGTGCCCGTCCACCTCAAGAAGGGACAGAACACGATCAGCTTCCGCTCCGAGGAGCTGCCGAACTTCGACGGCACCACCTACGCCTCGGACACCTTCCCCGGCGTGCTGCTCCGCTCCCGCTACGCGCCGCGGATCGACCGGATCACGGTCGCGCCCTACGCGCGCGAGGTGCGATGAGATGAACCCCACCGGCGGCTTCGCGCCGCCGGTGGGGCACGCCAGTCGAAAGGGAACCGCCTCGTCCGGTCCGTCTCCTGGAATCACCGCACCCCGGCTGCTGTTGTCCGCAACAGCAGCCCTCGCACGAATACCAAGGAGGCCGAGCGTGTACGGCGACCCGGCAACAGTCCGCAAGATCCTCACCGAGCTCGGCGACACCTGGGCCATCGTGGGCCTGTCGACGAACCAGCGGCGCGCGGCATACGGCGTCGCCGACGTGCTCCAGCGCTTCGGCAAACGCATCGTGCCCGTGCATCCGAAGGCGGAGACGGTCCACGGGCAGCAGGGATACCCGTCCCTGGACGCGATCCCCTTCGAAGTCGACGTCGTCGATGTGTTCGTCAACAGCGACCTCGCCGGCGGCGTCGCCGACGAGGCCACCGCCATCGGCGCCAAGGCCGTCTGGTTCCAGCTCGGCGTCATCGACGAGGCCGCGTACGACCGCACCCGGGCCGCCGGCCTCGACATGGTCATGGATCGCTGCCCGGCGATCGAGATCCCGCGCCTCGGATAGCCGGGACCGGTCCGTCGCCGTCGCCGAGGCGCTGAGCCGGCCCCGGAACGCTCCCCTCCCCGAGTCGGCCGCCCCCATAATGCTCGGGTGACTTCGACCTCCCCCCACCTCAACTCCGGTGCCCCGCAGCACTTTCCGGTCGTCATCGTGGGCGCCGGACCGGCCGGCCTCACCGTCGGCAACATCCTGCGGGCGGCGTCCGTCGACTGTCTGGTCCTGGAGACCGAGACACGTCCGTTCATCGAGCAGCGGCCGCGGGCCGGGGTCATCGAGGAGTGGGCCGTACGCGGACTCCAGCAGCGGGGGCTCGCGGACACTCTGCTGCAGCGGGCGCAGCGGCACACCGAGTGCGAGTTCCGGTTCGCCGGGGAGCGCTACCGGTTCGACTACTTCGAACTGACGGGACGTCACCACTGGGTGTATCCACAGCAGTTCCTGGTGACGGACCTGGTGCGCGAGTACGCCGACGTGCGCGGCGGAGCCATACGCTTCGGCGTGCGGGACGTGGAACTGCACGACATCGACACCGACCACCCCTCGGTGTCGTACCTCTGCCCGGACACGGGTCGACGCGAGGTCGTGCGCTGCGACTTCATCGTCGGCTGCGACGGGGCGCGCGGGGTGACGCGCGCCGCGGTACCCGCGGACCGGGCCCACATCTCCCGCAGCGACTACGGCATCGGCTGGCTGGCGCTGCTCGCCGAGGCACCGCCGTCCGCCGACTGTGTCGTGTTCGGCGTGCATCCCGACGGCTTCGCCGGGCACATGCAGCGCAGCCCCGAGGTGACCCGCTACTACCTCGAGTGCCCGCCCGGCGACGACCCCGAGAACTGGTCGCACGACCGGGTCTGGGCGGAGCTGCAGCAGCGGCTCGGCGCGAACGGCGCGCCCCCGCTGACGGAGGGGCGGCTGATCGAGAAGCGCGTCCTCGACATGCACAACTACGTGGTCGAACCCATGGTGTTCGGCCGCCTCTTCCTGGCCGGCGACGCCGCCCACCTGACCGCCCCGATCGCCGCCAAGGGCATGAACCTCGCCCTGCACGACGCCTTCCTGCTCGGCGACGCGATCGTCGCGTACGTCACGAAGGGCGACGGCACCGGCCTGGACGGCTACTCGGCGGCCTGCCTCGGCCGGGTGTGGGACTACCAGGAGTTCTCCCACTGGCTGTCCGAGGTCTACCACGGCGCGTCGTCGGGCGACCCGTACCGCGCGGGCACCACCCTCGCCCGCCTCCGCCGCATCTTCGGCTCCCCCAAGGCGGCGATGGCGTTCGCGGAGCAGTACCTGGGCCTGAACAGCGACTACTGAAGCCGCCGACGACTACTGGGCCCGCCGATCAGCGGGTGCCCTGTCAGTCGTGCAGCGGCCGGTCGCTGAGCCGGTGGTCCGCCACGTTCAGCGCCTCGTCGACGAGGCGGCGCAGATGGCCGTCGCGGAGGGAGTAGATCACCCGTCGGCCCTCCTTGCGCGTGTTCACCAGCCCCGCGAGCCGCAGCCGGGCCAGATGCTGGCTGACGGCGGGCCGGGCCGCGCCGCAGGCCTCGGTCAGCGTCGTGACATCGGCCTCCCCCGCTGTCAGGGCGTGCAGCAGCGTGAGGCGAGTGCGGTCGCCCAGCAGGGCCAGGAGTTCGGCGGCGAGCGCGAACTGCTCCTCGCCCGGGGTGCGCGGATGCGCATCGTGCGCAGGTGACAGGTGCATGCGTGCGCTCATACGCACATAATGGCGTCGTGGGCGGGCACTCGTCCACTCCCACGTACGGAAGGGGAGCGCTGTGAGCGACGGGCACGAGCACGGGCACGGGAACCACCATCACGGACACGCGCACGAGCACCATGACCATCACGACCACGCTCATCACCGCGCCCCTGCCTCCCTCCGCCACCGCCTCGCCCACCTCCTCAAACCCCACTCCCACGAGACCGCCGACAAACTCGACTCCGCCCTGGAGTCCTCGGCCCGCGGCATGCGCGCACTGTGGGTCTCGCTGGCCGTGCTCGGTGTGACGGCGCTCGCTCAGGCGGTCGTGGTGGTCGCGTCCGGGTCGGTGGCGCTGCTCGGGGACACGGTGCACAACACCGCGGACGCGCTGACGGCCGTACCGCTCGGGATCGCGTTCGTGCTGGGCCGCCGCGCGGCGACGCGCCGCTTCACCTACGGCTACGGGCGGGCCGAGGACCTCGCGGGCATCGTCATCGTGCTGACCATCGCCGCGTCCGCGGCCTTCGCGGCGTGGACGGCGGTCGACCGTCTCCTCGACCCGCGCCCGGTGGAGCAGATACCCGCCGTGGCTGTGGCAGCGCTCGTGGGCTTCGCGGGCAACGAGTGGGTGGCCCGGTACCGGATCCGGGTCGGTCGTGCGATCGGCTCGGCCGCGCTGGTCGCCGACGGCCTGCACGCCCGTACGGACGGATTCACCTCACTGGCCGTCCTGTTGAGCGCGGGCGGTGCGGCGCTGGGCTGGCAACTCGCGGACCCGATCGTGGGGTTGGCGATCACGGCCGCGATCACGCTGGTGCTGCGGGACGCGGCCCGCGAGGTGTTCCGGCGGGTGATGGACGCCGTGGACCCGGCCCTGGTGGACCGGGCCGAACGGGCGCTGCGGGAGGTCGCGGGCGTGCGTGAGGTGGGCGAGTTGCGGCTGCGCTGGATCGGGCACCGGCTGCGCGCCGAGGTGGCGGTCGTCGTGGACGGCGAGGCGACGGTACGTCAGGCGCACGCCATCGCCGTCGACGCCGAGCACGCCCTGCTGCACGCCGTCCCCCGGCTCACCGCGGCCCTGGTCCACGCCGACCCGGCACCGGTGCCGGGCGAGGCGGACCCGCATCTGGCCCTCGCGCACCACACGGCGGCCTGAGCGTCAGACCGCGACGCCGAGCCCCTCCAGGACGACCGCCCCGGGCAGCTCCGCGAACGCCTTCCCCGGCACCAGCAGCTTGCCGCGCCGGCGTCCGCTGCCGACCAGGACGTACGGCAGGTCGACGACGGCCGAGTCCACCAGCACCGGCCAGTCGCCCGGCAGTCCGATCGGGGTGATGCCGCCGTACTCCATGCCGGTCTCGCCGGTCGCCGTGTCCATGGAGGCGAACGACGCCTTGCGGGCGCCGAGTTGACGGCGTACGACGCCGTTGACGTCGACCCGGGTGGTGGAGAGCACGACGCACGCGGCCAGCGTCGTCTCGCCGCCGCGCTTGCCCGCGACGACGACGCAGTTCGCGGACCGTTCGAGGAGTTCCTGCCCGTAGTGCTCGACGAAGACGGCGGTGTCGGCCCACTGCGGGTCGGTCTCGACGTAGACGATCTGGTCGGCGGGGACGCTGCCGCTCCAGTGGCGTACGGCGTCGGCGACCGGGCGGATGAGCTCGTCGAGGCAGTCGGGTGCGGGGGTGGCGTGGTCGAAGTGTCCGATGGGTGCGTCCATGAGCGCACGCTAACAGGGTGATCGGGGCCGTGGGCCGGGTGTCTCAGTGCACGAGCGGGACCGAGACCGTCAGCGTCATCTCCATGGGGACCTCGCCCTGATTGGCGTACGTGTGCGGAGCGTTGGCGTCGAAGGTGACGCTGGAGCCGGCCGGGACGCGGTACTCCACGCCCTCGACGGTCAGGGTCAGCTCCCCCGCCGTGACATGGGCGATCTCGACGGTGCCAGCGGGATGCGGATCTGATCCGCTGCCCTCCCCCGGCATCAGCTTCCAGTCCCACATCTCCAGCGGGCCGGGCGCCTCCGTGCCGGCGAGGAGCCTGCTGTAGCTGCCGGCCTCGGTGTGCCACAGCCGGACCACCTGCTCGGGCGGGACGACGCGCACCTTCGGGCCCTGCTCGTAGTCGAGGAGGGTCGTGATGCTGACCCCGAGAGCGTCGCCGATCTTGACGACCGTGCCGAGACTCGGGTTCGTGCGGGCCTGCTCGATCTGGATGAGCATGCCGCGGCTGACCCCGGCCCGCGCGGCCAGCGTGTCCAGGGTGAAGCCGCGCTCGGTGCGCCAGCGCTTGACGTTGCGCGCCAGGGACTGGGTCAGCAGTTCGAGGTCCGACACATTCCGTCCACAAGGTGAGGCCAATATTCTGGATGACAGAGTTCAACTCACTGCACTACGGTGAGGTGCACCTGATCGTGCACCGAACTGTACTGCGAGGCGCCCCGTGACAGCACTCTTCGCCCTGGCCACCAGCCTGCTGTGGGGGCTGGCCGACTTCGGCGGCGGACTGCTGACCCGGCGCACCCCGGCGCTCACGGTGGTCGTCGTCTCGCAGGCGATCGCGGCCGCCGTGCTCGGCGTGATCGTGGTGGCCACCGGCGGCTGGAGCGAGGCCGGTTCCCAACTGTGGTTCGCGGTCGCAGCCGGTGTGGTGGGCCCGGTCGCCCTGCTCTGCTTCTACAAGGCGCTCGCGCTGGGCCCGATGGGCGTGGTCTCCCCGCTCGGCACCGTGGGGGTGGCCGTCCCGGTCGGCATCGGCCTCCTCCTCGGTGAACGGCCCGGTCTGGTGCAGGTCGCGGGGATCGCGGTCGCCGTGTTCGGCGTCGTGCTCGCGGGCGGACCGCAGCTGCGGGGTGCCCCCGTCCAGCGGCAGGCCATCCTGCTCACACTGGTCGCGGCCTTCGGCTTCGGCACGGTGTTCGCGCTGATCGCGGAGGCGTCGACCACCGTCACGGGCCTCTTCCTCGCGCTCTTCGTCCAGCGCGTGGTCAATGTCGCGGCGGGCGGCCTCGCGCTGTACGCCTCCGTGCGGCGGGGCCGCGCGGCCCTCCCCGAGGACGGTTTCCCCTGGCGCTCGCTGCCGGCGCTCGCCTTCGTCGGCCTCGCCGATGTCGCGGCGAACGGCACGTATGTGGTCGCCGCCCACCACGGCCCGGTCACCGTGGCCGCCGTCCTGGCCTCGCTCTACCCCGTGGTGACCGCCCTGGCCGCGCGCGGCTTGCTCAGGGAGCGGTTGCGGGCGGTGCAGGCGGCGGGTGCGGGCCTCGCACTGGTGGGCACGGTGCTGCTGGCGGCCGGCTGACTCAGGACTCCGCGGCCGGCTCGGCGAGTTCGACGGCCGCCTTCTCGTCCAGCTCCGCCAGCTTCGCCACCGTCTCCTCGTCCAGCTCGGCCAGCGCCTGGAGCTGCTCGGGCGTGATCCCGTCGGGGATCGGCACCGGCGCCGGCGTCCGCAGCGGCGGCTGCCAGCCGTCGTCGGGCGTCCAGCGCCGTACGACACGGGCGGGCGCCCCCGCCACCACGGCATGGTCGGGCACCGTGCCCCGCACCACCGCACCGGCCGCCACCACCACGTTCCGCCCGATCCGCGCCCCCGGCAGGATCACGGCCCCGGTGCCGATCCAGCAGCCCGGGCCGATCTCGACCGGCTCCATGCGCGGCCACTGCTTGCCGATCGGCTCGTGCGGATCGTCGTACGAGTGGTTGGTGGACGTGACGTAGACGTACGGCCCGAAGTAGCAGTCGCTGCCGATGGTGACCGTCGTGTCCGCGATGACATGGCTGCCGCGGCCCAGCACGACGCCGTCGCCTATGCGCAGGATCGGCTCCGGACCGAGGTCGAGGTCGGGCATCAGACCTGCGGTCAGTGTCACCTGCTCGCCGACGATGCAGTGGGAGCCGAGGTGGATCCAGGGTTCGCCGAAGACCGTGCCGAGCGGGAAGGCGAGGCGGGTGGCTTCGCCGATCGAGCCGAAGTGGAAGCGGCCGGGGTTCTCGGCCGTCACCGAACCCGTGCGCTGCAGCCAGGCCCAGCCTGCGTGGACGGCGCGTTGCGTGAGGCTGCGCCGCCGGGACGAGAACGTGTTCTTGCGCTTGGGCACCCGCTAACCGTACTGAGCGTGCGGCGCCCTCATGAGGTCGAGGGCCTGTGATCTTCGCCCCACCGGGTGGCGTACGGTTCGTCTACGACGTCGGTGGGAGGAGAGGGCGATGACGCAGAGGGCGCTGGTCATGGGTATCGGGGGCCGGGAACCGAAGATCGACGCGGGGGCGTTCGTGGCGCCGACGTCCTCGGTGATCGGGGACGTGACGCTGGGGGCCGGGGCGAGCGTTTGGTACGGCGCGGTGGTGCGGGGGGACGTGGAGCGGATCTCCGTGGGGGCCCAGTCCAATATCCAGGACAACTGCACGCTGCATGCTGATCCCGGTTTCCCGGTGAGCATCGGGGCGCGGGTCTCCGTGGGGCACAACGCCGTGGTGCATGGGGCCACCGTCGAGGACGACTGTCTGATCGGGATGGGGGCGACTGTGCTGAACGGTGCGGTGATCGGGGCGGGGTCCTTGGTCGCGGCGCAGGCTCTGGTGCCGCAGGGGATGCAGGTGCCGCCCGGGTCGCTTGTCGCGGGGGTGCCCGCGAAGGTGAAGCGGCAGCTGACCGAGGAAGAGCGTCAGGGCGTCACGCTCAACGGGACCATGTATGCGAAGTTGGCGAAGGCGCACGGAGAAGCCCACCGGTAGTACAGCGTCCCAAGGGGCGCGGGGCCGTATCGATATGCGGCTCCGCCGCGCGGGCGCGACCAGCCCCCACCGGCCTGCAGCCGCAACTACTCGGCAGCGACCATTGCCTCTGCCTCGGCCTCCCGCACGGCGCCCTGCGCCTTCTTCGCCTTGCGCTTGATGATCAGCATCGAGGTGAGGCCGATCAGGACCGCCGCCACCAGGCCCAGCCACGAGAAGCGCTTCAGCCAGGACTCGGCGACCACTCCGACGTAGTAGATGACGGCCGTCGTGCCGCCCGCCCAGACGATGCCGCCGAAGACGTTGGCGATCAGGAACTTCCAGTACGGCATGTGCAGCACGCCCGCGAGGGGGCCGGCGAAGATGCGCAGGAGGGCGACGAAGCGGCCGAAGAAGACGGCCCACATGCCCCACTTCTGGAAGGACCGCTCGGCCGTGGCGATGTGGCCCTCGCTGAAGTGTTTGGGGAACTTCTTGCCAAGCCAGGCCAGCAGGGGGCGGCCCCCCTTGCGGCCGATGGCATAGCCGATGGAGTCGCCGATGATCGCGCCCGCGCTCGCGCAGGCGCCGAGCACGAAGGGGTCGATCTCACCGTGCTGTGAGGCGAGCAGCGCGGAGGAGACCAGGATGATCTCGCCGGGCAGCGGGATGCCCAGGCTCTCCAGGCCGATGACCACGCCGACCAGCAGATAGATGGCGAGCGGGGGCACCGTTTCGAGCCATTCCTGGACGTGCAACGCCGCTTCCTCCCATGTCCTGCACCGTGCGTTCCCGGCGCACGCTCGGCTGTGAGCGTGCGCCGGGGCAGCCTACCTGCTCTGTGTGACGGTCTCGGAGTCCCAGAGGTTGCACTGGTGCTCACGGTGCACGGTGGTGCTCAGCGCATTCCCTCCGGCGGATGTGGTGCGGAGGGTCAGTACCGTCCCGGGGCGGGCGGGCATCGCGGGCTGTCCCGTGGCGCGCGGGACGCCGTCCCGGACGAAGGAACCCCAGTACTGGACCATCTGGCGTGCCAGCCTCCGCTGCTCGGCGTTCAGCGGTGATTCCAGGCCGAAGTGCTTGAAGAGGTACTGCACCTCGTTGACGTGGGTCGCGCCGAAGTCGAAGTCCGTGCCGAGGTTGCGCAGGGAGGCGAAGGGCGGGGAGGTGCGGTCGGCGAACTCGTACGCGTGGACCGGGCCGCGTCCGGCGAGCGTGCCGTCGAGGCGGAGCGCCGGGCAGGCGAAGAGCTGGTCGCCCTGGGCGGTGGCGTACGCGATGGTCGGTGAGGGGTAGGACGCCAGCGGGTAGCGTGCGAGCGCCTCCTCGCCGTAGTCCGCCCGCATGACGTCCGGGTACTGCTCGGCGGTGAGCGGGGTGCCGTCCAGGTCGAAGCGGGCGAAGGCGAAGAGCCGGCCCTCGTCCTGGTTGGCGCCGTTCATGACCGGCACGCCCGCGGCGGCACCCCGCGCGAAGGCCTCCTTCGGCTGCCTCGGCAGGAAGTCGCCGCCGACCACCGGCGCCCAGTCGAACCCGCTCTGCGCGGCCAGGATCTCGGCGGCCGGCTTGGCGCGCAGACAGGCGAGGTCGGCGCAGCCCAGCTTCCGCGCGAAGGCGGCGCCCTCGGTCAGGGCCGTTTCGTGCGGACGCGCGCCGCAGTCGGCGTACGCCCCGCTCTGGATGATCCCCGCCCGGAACAGGCCCTTGGCCGTCGGCGAGGCCAGCTGGGTGCAGACCGAGCGGCCGCCCGCCGACTCGCCCGCTATGGTCACCCGGCCCGGGTCGCCGCCGAAGCGGCCGATGTTGGCGCGCACCCAGCGCAGCGCGGCCTGCTGGTCCAGCATTCCGAAGTTGCCGGAGACCCCGTCGCGCACCTCGCCGTCGAGGCCGGCCGTGGCGAGGAAGCCCATCGCCCCGAGGCGGTAGTTGACGGTCACGACGACTGTGCCGGTCCGCCTCGCGAAGGTGTCCGGGACGACGTCCTGACCGGCCCCGGCGGTGAGCCCGCCGCCGTGGAACCAGACCAGCACCGCCCGGCGGGCGGCGCCTTCGGGGACGTACACATTGAGGTCGAGACAGTCCTCGGTGTGGCTCGGCTGCTCGTAGCCGGGGTCCCAACTCGCCCCTTGCACACACTTGTTGCCGAAGTCCCGAGCCGTACGCACCCCTTGCCAGGGACGGACCGGCCGTGGCTCGGTCCAGCGGAGTCTGCCGACGGGCGGCTCGGCGTAGGGGATGCTGAGGAACTGCCGTCCCTCCGCGGTGGTTTCACCCCGTACCCAGCCCGCGTCCGTGCGGACGACAGGGGGATCGGCGGCCTGCGCGGGTAAGGGGGTGACGAGCGCGGCCGCGAGGGCCATCAGTGCGACGGACATACGACGGATCACCGGTCCACCTCCAGTCGGGTCCGCAAGGGACACCATGGGCGGGACATCGTGGGCGCGGCGGGAAAACTATGAACCTCAGTGACTCGTGTCAATCACGTGAACCGAGGGAACGGAAAAACGTCCGAATGGCTTCGCAGCAGAGGGAGTTCGGAAGCGAGGTGGGACCACCCGGCAGGTGGCCCCACGTGGTCCTTGACCAACCCCTCGCGGCCCCGGACTAGTGCAGGGCGGAGTCGAGTGTCGTCGTGGCGGCGCCGACGACCGTGGACACGGTGGCCGGCACCCCGGCCGGGAGGGCGACAGCGGCATCGACAGGGGTGGCGGGCTCGGTTTCGGCGCCGGAGTCGTCCTGGACGTAGCGCGTCTCGTACTGCGGCTCCGCAGGGTCCGACGGCCGGTTCGGCTCGTCCCTCGGGGAGTTCCCCTCGGTCGGCTCGGGGACGGCGTCCGGCGCCTTGTGGTCCGGCGCGGGGTCGGGGTCCGCGGTCGTGCCGCCCTCCCCCTTCTCGTCCCGCCGCTCGCCTTCTTTCTGCTTGGGCTTCGCCTCGCCCTCGCCCGTGAACCCGCCGTCGAGCAGCCAGCGCTGCGCCTGGGACCCGTCCCGCTCGGCGAGCACCACGCTCTCACCGTCACCGCAGGCGACCGTCAGCCCGCCGGACCCGCGCGGCAGAAGCTCCCCGTGGACGGTGAGGTCGTAGCGCACCTCGCCGGCGTGCGCGAGACAGTTCGCCAGGACCACCGTGCCCTTGTCGGCGTCGGAGTCGAGGCAGAGGGTCGGGTCGGCGGCGCTGCGCAGCAGGCCACTGCCCTGGTACGACCACTGCTGGGACGCGGCGGACGAGCACTCCGCCAGCTCGGCTCGGGCACCGCTGCGGAGCTCACGGTCGCGGAGGTCCAGGCACAGGCCGCGGTCGAGGTTGCGGAGTCTGCCCTGGGCGATCTCGACGGGCTCCTCGGCCGAGGCCGCCGACGGCGATCCGCCGGACGAGGGCCGGGTCACCGCGCCCGGGCTGACGGACGTGCCGCTGGGCGCGCCCCAGGTGGCCCGCGCGTCAGGAATGCCGTTCTCCTCGGACCAGCCCTTGGCGGTGAGCACGGTCACGAGCAGGGCGAGAGCGGTCACGCCGACGCCCAAGGCGACGGCCTTCGCGCGTCCGCTCGGCACGGTGGGATGCACCGGGCGGTGCCGGCCGCCGCGTCCCGAGCGGGTACTCGGCGCCGCCCCTGAACCGCCTCGCCCGGGCCGGGAGTCGAGATAGCGCCGGGCGCCCCAGCCGAGCACGGTTTCGGCGAGCAGCACTTCGAGGCCGCCCTCGAAATGGCTCAGCTGCTCGGCGGCGTGACGGCAGTAGCGGCACTCCGTCAGATGCTGCTGGACATCGGGCAGCAGGGCGCCGCCGCGGCGAATGGGAACGTCGAGGAGACGGTTGTAGAAGCGGCATTCCCGGGTGGGCGCGAGTTCGCGGTGGGCGCGCACACAACCCGCCCGGAATTGCTCACGCACTCCCTCCATCGCCGCCGACGCGGTGCCCGTGTCCACCCCCAGCAGACCAGCGGGTATGGTTATCGGTTCCGCCTCGACCTCGGTGTGCCACAGCAGGCATTGCGAGGCCCCGGGGAGAGCCCGGAATGCGCGTTCGGCGATGTGGCGTCTTTCGGGTGTCACGGACCGCGCGGCTCGCAGCCCGCGCCCTCCGGTCGGTTTGTCGAGTTCCGGCATCAGAGCGGAAATGCGCCCGTCGGCCGCCCACTCCTTCACCAGGTCCCGTACGGCGGTGAGGAGTTGGGGACGCAGGGCGCCGTGGCCCGGGCGGCCGAGCACGCGATGGAACGCCGCGGCCGCCACCATGGAGGCCGAACTCGCCGTGGACGCCAGGCAGATGGCCGCGTAGTCGTGGGTGGCGCGCCAGTGCCGCGCCATCAGCAGCGCGACGGCATGGCCGTCCGCAGCGGCCTTGCCCAGGCCGGCGAGGAGATCGCGATCGGATGTGCCGGGGCTCGCCCCGGGGCGTGGCGGATACGGCGGGCGTGGGGGGTGAGCGGATTGCACTGAACCATTTCCTTCCCAGCCGCCGGACGCACGGGGGGAATGCGCGTCCGTCGGAAAGCAGGCGGGTGATTGGTGCATACCTAGGCCGTGTCGCCTGTGGACCGGCTATCGGGGCCGCTCACTTTCGCACAAGCGACGCACAGGAAACAAGAAGTTCGAGTGACTGATGTTCAAAGAGCGGAGAATTCAGAAAAGTTACCGACGGTATGCGTACGCGCATTCGACATCGCGGTCGTACCGGGCGCCAAGTTGTGTGGAGCCAAAGGCGATTGGTCCACGGAACCTTCAATTCCGCATGCCGCACAGCAAGCTCCGAGGTTTCTCCCGGTGTGCTCTCATTCCCGTGCGCCAGCAGGAGCCGCATGATCGTCCCCCACACGACACCCACCCCCGATGCTCCCCGAACGGTCCGCAAGGCGGTCGTCCCGGCCGCGGGACTCGGCACACGGTTCCTGCCGGCGACGAAGGCGACCCCGAAGGAGATGCTGCCGGTCGTCGACAAGCCAGGCATCCAGTACGTCGTCGAGGAAGCCGCGGCGGCCGGGCTCGACGACGTCCTCATGATCACCGGCCGGCAGAAGCGGGCCATCGAGGATTACTTCGACCACGCCTTCGAGCTGGAGCAGGCGCTCGCCGCGAAGGGCGACACCGTACGGCTGGACGCGGTGCGCGACCCAGCCCGGCTCGCCGACATCCATCACATCCGCCAGGGCGACCCGCTCGGCCTCGGCCACGCGGTGCTGTGCGCCCGCCATCACGTCGGCGACCAGCCGTTCGCCGTCCTCCTGGGCGACGACCTCTTCGGCGCCCTGGAGCGCACCCCGCCGGCCGCGGCGGGGAGATCCAGCTGACCGACGCGTTGCAGGCGCTGGCGACCGGCGGGACCGTCCACGGAGTCGTGTTCGACGGGTTGCGGTACGACACCGGCGACAAGGCGGGACTACCTGCGCACGGTGGTACGGCTGGCGTGCGGCCGGGCCGACCTGGGGCCGGAGTTCGTGGCGTGGCTGAAGGAGTTCGTGGCGGGGCTGGAGCCCGGCGGGCGGGAGCGGAACCGGCTGGCGGCCTGACCGCTGGACGACAGGGCCTGGCGGCCGGGACAAGGAAAAAGGAACAGGGGCCCCACGGGGCCCCTGCCTGCTTCCGTACGACCGGCTCAGCCGTTCGGCCGCAGCGTCCAGACCACCGTCATCTCCCCCGTCACGGCCCCGTCCCCGCGCCGGAGCTCGATGGCGACCGGGAACTCGGGCCGCTCCCCCGCGTCCAGCTCCGCGACGACCTCGGCGGCCGGGCGGCCCAGGGTCGCGGTGGCGGTGACCGGGCCCATGGCGAGCTTCTTGTAGGCGATGTCGGCGCGCACGGCGAGCGGCACGGCACGCGAGAGCTGCTCGCCGAACGCGGCGAGCACGATCGCCCCGCTGGCGGACTCCCCGAGCGTGAACATCGCACCGGCATGCGGCCCGCCCACGTGGTTGTGGTACTCGCTCTGGTCCGGCAGAGCCACCACGGCCTTCTCCGGCGTGGTCTCCAGGAACTCGAGGTTCAGGGTCCGGGCCATGGGCACGGTGGCGGCGAGCATCTCGCCGATGGACATCTGGTCTGCGCTCATGGCGGTCATGTTACCCATGAGTAGGGTGTACGGACAGGTGGATGTGACGAGCGTCGTACCAGTGGGGCGCCCCAACGGGCGGCAGGGGCGTCCAGCTGACCGTCCCGCCCGGGATCTGAAAACCGTCCGGCAGCAAACGGGGGTGCGGGCGGCGATGGTCTGCCGGCGCTGTGGGGCCGCGCCACGCCGGTCGTGGGCGTCACGGCGGCGGTCCTGTGCGGACCGGACGTGCCGAACCTCCGCCGCCGCACGAAGCAGGTGCCCGCGGGAAGCCCAACGGCGGCGGCCGCCGATTTGCCGGCTCAGCCGATGCCGAAAGCCCCTTCGGGAGGCTCGGGTGATGGCACGGCATCCTCGCCCCGGACCGGCCGCGCGCCGCCGATGAACTCCCGCAGGGCGGGCCCGTGTTCGACGCGGGCCGGGAAGACGTCGGAGGCGGTGAGCCGGGTCAGGGCGGCCGTGTCGACCGGGTGGTGTGCGGCGACGAGCACCGCGTTGCCGAAGCGCCGCCCACGCAGCACGCCCGGTTCAGCGATCAGCACGAGCTCCTCGAACAGCGTGGCGCAGGTGGCGAGTTGGGAGCGCAGAAAGGCGAACGGCGCCGCATCGGCCAGGTTGGCCAGATAGACCCCGCCGCGCCGCAGCACCCGCTCGGCCTGACGCACATACGCGACCGACGTCAGATGCGCCGGCACCCGTGACCCGCCGAAGACATCGGCGACGAGCACGTCGACCGAGTCGTCCGGGGCCTGCTCCACCCAGGCCCGGGCGTCCCCGGCGTGCAGCCGGATGCCGTCCCCGTCCGCAACCGGCAGATGCTCGACGACCAGCTCCATGAGCCCCCGATCGGCCTCGACGACGTCCTGCCGCGAACCGGGCCGGGTCGCCGCCAGATACCGCGGCAGCGTGAGCGCTCCGCCCCCGAGATGCAGCACGTCCAGCGGCCGCCCCGCCTCGGCGACGGTGTCCAGCACATGCCCGAGCCGCCGTGCGTACTCGAACTCAAGGTGCGCGGGCTCGTCGAGATCGACGTATGACTGCGGGGCCCCGTCGACGGTGAGCAACCAGGCCCGCTTTCGATCGACGTCGGGCATCAGCTTGGCGGTGCCGTAGTCGACGGGCCGGGTGACGGGTATGGGGTCATTCACCTTCTCATTGTGCCGGGGAACTCTGTACGAGGGGCACGGCAGCACACCTTCAGGTGCGCGGGGAACTGCGCGACCAGCCACGTTGGCCCCGCAGTCCCCCCACCAACCGCACCACCCTCACACGACGGCTGTCACGGTCCCCGCCCCGACGGTCCTGCCACCCTCACGGATGGCAAATCCGAGCCCAGGCTCCAAAGGCACCTCGCGCCCCAGCTCAACGGTCATCGTGACCGTCTCCCCGGGCCGCGCGACACCCACCTCACCGAGGTCGATGTCCCCCACCACATCCGCCGTACGGATGTAGAACTGCGGCCTGTACCCACTGGAAACCGCCGTCGTACGACCGCCCTCCCGCGCGGACAGCACATACACCTGCGCCGAGAACCGCCGCCGCGGCACCACGCTGCCCGGCGCGGCGACGACGTGCCCCCGCCGGACGGCGTCCCGCGGAACCCCACGCAGCAGCAACGCCACGTTGTCCCCGGCCTGCGCCTCGTCCATCGGCTTGCCGAAGGTCTCCAGGCCGGTGACGACCGTCTCCAGCCCGGCCCCGAGCACTTCGATCCGGTCGCCCACCCGCACGGTGCCCCGCTCGACCGCCCCGGTCACCACGGTCCCCCGCCCGGTGATGGTGAGGACGTTCTCGACCGGCAACAGGAACGGCGCGTCCACATACCGCTCCGGCATCGGAACGTACGTGTCCACCGCGTCGAGCAGCGCCTCGATCGACGCCGTCCACTTCGGGTCCCCTTCCAGCGCCTTCAGCCCCGACACCCGTACGACGGGCGCCGCGTCGCCCCCGTAACCGTGCTCGGTGAGCAGGTCGCGGACCTCCAGCTCGACGAGGTCGATGAGCTCCTCGTCGCCCGCGTCGGCCTTGTTGAGGGCGACGACGATGTGGTCGACGCCCACCTGCCGGGCGAGCAGGACGTGTTCGGCGGTCTGCGGCATGATCCCGTCGAGCGCGGAGACGACGAGGATCGCCCCGTCGAGCTGCGCGGCGCCGGTGACCATGTTCTTGACGTAGTCGGCGTGACCCGGCATGTCGACATGCGCGTAGTGGCGGGTGTCGGTCTCGTACTCGACGTGCGCGATGTTGATGGTGATGCCGCGCGCGGCCTCCTCCGGCGCCCGGTCGATGCGGTCGAAGGGCACGAACGTGCCGGATCCGCGCTCGGCGAGGACCTTGGTGATGGCGGCGGTCAACGTGGTCTTGCCGTGGTCGACATGACCCATCGTGCCGATGTTCAGATGCGGTTTGGTGCGCACGTATGCCGTCTTGGACATGGCTGTACCTCGAAGTCTCTGCGTAGGAGATCTCACGTAGGAGATGGGGACCCCAAGGACTCGCCGACCCTCCCCCTGCGGGGTCCGCCGGACTGTCCGGAGAGGGTCAGCTTCGGGCGCCGTCGACTGCGGCCGGGAAGATCGCGACGGCAGCCTTCGGAGCATCCGCGACTGCGGATGCTGCAACGACGAAGGCGTACCGGAACATGGCGTCGATCATTGCCGACGCTTTGCCCGACGTCGAATGGTTTTTCGCGGTACGGGACTTCAGGCCCCGATGTTCTTCAACGCCTCCCGCACCGACAGCGGCGCGAACCGCCCCCGCTCCCGCTCCAGAAAGTCCCGTACGGCGTCCGGGTCGGTCTTGGCGTACTCGCGCAGGCACCAGCCGATCGCCTTGCGGATGAAGAAGTCGGGGTGCCCGGACTGGCGCAGGCAGTAGGCGAAGAGGCGTGCGGTGTCGGTGCGTTCCTTGTGGCGCAGCTGGTGGAGGAGGGCGGTGCGGGCGACCCACAGATCGTCGTCCGCGATCCAGGCGTCCATGTCGGCCTTGAGCTTCGGATCGGCCGCGACGAGCCCGCCGACCACGTGCGCGGCGAGCGCGTCGACGGTGTCCCACCAGGAGACGGTGGTCACGAGGTGCCGGGCCACCGGAAGGAAGCGGGAGGAGAGGCGCCCCACGTGCCGGCGCAGATAGTCGACGGCGAAGTAGTGGTACTCGCGCTCGGGCAGCTGCCAGCAGCGCAGGGCGACGGCGGTGCAGGCGGCCTCGTCGGGGCGGGGTGTGCCCTGGACGACGGTGCGGGAGAGGACGCGGCGCGCGGGTGTGGGGATGCCGAGGAAGGGGGCAACGTCCTTCATGTACGCCTGGGCGGCGACGGCCCGCTCGGGGTCCGCCGCGGCGGCGTACGTGGTGGTGAGCCGCTCCATGACCGTGTCGGCCAGGGCACTGGACGGAACTTCCAGGGTTCCCTCACCTGTGACGCGCATGAGACGAACCATACGGCGATCACACATCTTTGTCGGTTACTGTCGCCGAATGCCCGATGCCACCACCCGCTCTGGGGGCACCGCAACGGCCTCTCCCCGGGCCGCCGCCACGGAGCTCACCGTCCCCGCGCCGCCGCCCGCCCCCGCGGGCTTCGCAGTGCGCTGCACGAGAGTGCTCCTGTCGCCGTGGTCGCGGCTGTCCCTGCTCGTGGTCCTGCTCGCGGCGGCCGCGTCCTCCGTGCTGCTCTTCGAGCCGCACAAGCTCCTGGCGCACGGCTGGCCGCCACAGGTCGCGGGCCCGGCCGCGGTGGTGTTGTTCGCGGTGGCGTACGGGCTGGTCACGGTGGCGTTCGTGCCGCGGCCGCTGCTGAACCTCGCGGCGGGCGCGCTCTTCGGCTCCGAGTGGGGCATCGGCGCGGCCCTCGCGGGCACCGTGCTGGGGGCCGGGATCGCCTTCGGGCTGGGGCGGCTGCTCGGGCAGGAGGCGCTGCGCCCGCTGCTGCGCGGCCGGTGGCTGAAGGCGGCGGACGGCCAGTTCAGCGAGCACGGTTTCCGCTCGATGCTGGCGGTGCGGCTGTTCCCCGGGGTGCCCTTCTGGGCGGCGAACTACTGCGCCGCCGTCTCCCGCATGGGCTACGTGCCGTTCCTGCTCGCGACGGCGCTCGGGTCGATCCCGAACACCGCCGCGTACGTCGTCGCCGGCGCCCGTGCCTCCGCGCCGACGTCGCCCGCCTTCCTGATCGCGCTGGCCTGCATCGCCGTACCGGCGCTCGCGGGCGTGGTGGTGGCCTGGCGCAAGCGCCACCACCTGCGCCTCAAGTGACCTCTGGGACCCCGTAGAAGACCTTTCAGGCCGCTTCCAGCACCATCGCGTTGGCCAGGCCGCCCGCCTCGCACATCGTCTGCAGGGCATAGCGGGCGCCGCGCTCGCGCATCGCGTGGACCAGGGTCGTCGTCAGACGGGTTCCGCTGGCCCCGAGCGGATGGCCGATCGCGATCGCGCCGCCGTGCACGTTGACCTTGGCGAGGTCGGCGCCGGTCTCCTGCTGCCACGCCAGGACGACGCTGGAGAAGGCCTCGTTGACCTCGAAGAGGTCGATGTCGTCGAGGCTGAGCTGCGCCCTGCGCAGCACCTTCTCGGTCGCGGGGATGACTCCGGTGAGCATCAGCAGCGGGTCGGAGCCGGTGACGGCGAAGCTGTGCAGCCTCGCGAGGGGGCGCAGGCCCAGGCGGGCCGCGGTCTCGCTGGAGGTGATGAGCACGGCGGAGGCGCCGTCGTTGATGGGGCTGGCGTTGCCCGGCGTGACGTTCCACTCGATCTGCGGGAAGCGCTCGGCGAAGGCCGGGTCGTAGTAGGCGGGCTTGAGGCCGGCGAGGATCTCCGGGGTGCTGCCCGGTCGTACGCACTCGTCGCGCGAGACGCCCTCCAGGGGCGCGACCTCGGCGTCGAAGAGGCCCTTGTCCCAGGCCTCGGCCGTCTTGCGGTGCGAGGAGACGGCGAACGCGTCCATCTGCTCGCGCGTGATCGACCACTTGGCGGCGATCAGCTCGGCGCTGATGCCCTGCGGGACGAGGCCCTCCGGGTAGCGCTCGGCGATGCCGGGGCCGAAGGGGTCCTTGCCGGGCGGCACGTTCGACCACATCGGCACCCGGCTCATCGACTCGACCCCGCAGGCGACGACCAGGTCGTACGCGCCGGCGATGACGCCCTGGGCGGCGAAGTGCACGGCCTGCTGGGAGGAACCGCACTGGCGGTCCACGGTGGTCGCCGGGACCGTCTCCGGGAAGCCCGCCGACAGGGCGGCGTAGCGGGTGGTGTTCATGGCCTGCTCGCCGACCTGGTCGACGGTGCCGCCGATGACGTCGTCGATCAGCGCCGGGTCGACGCCGGAGCGCTCGACGAGAGTGCGCAGGGTGTGGGCGAGGAGCTCGACGGGGTGAACGTGTGCCAGGGCGCCGTTCGGCTTGCCCTTGCCTATCGGGGTGCGTACGGCTTCGACGATGACTGCGTCTCGCATGGTGCGGGCCTCCTTGGCCGCCGGGCGATCACCGGCGCGTCGGCCGGTGCGGCGACCGGCGCGATTACCGGTGAGTAGGAAATCTGAACTCACCATAGCCTGCTGAGTTGGAGAATCAAACCCATTGGGTTGGAAAGTCGAACCCTCACCTAGACTGAGCGCCATGGCCGCCACCAAAGACCCGCGCCCCTGTTCCATCGCCGACGCCCTGGCGCTCGTCGGCGAGAAGTACTCCCTGCTCGTCCTGCGCGAGGTGTGCCTCGGCAACGGCCGCTTCGACCAGCTCGTGCGCAACATCGGCGCCCCGCGCGACATCCTGGCCACGCGGCTGCGGCGCCTCGTCGACGCCGGCATCCTGACCAAGCGCACCTACAGCGAGCGCCCGCAGCGCTTCGAGTACCGGCCCACACAGGCGGGGCTGGAGCTGGAGCCGGTCCTGATGACCCTCATGGCGTGGGGCGACCGCCATCTCCGCACGGACGACGACCGCCCCATGGTGATCGAGCACATCTGCGGCAACGAACTCGTCCCGGTCGTCACCTGCCAGGCCTGCGGCAACGCGGTGCACCACGAGGACCTGAAGGCCCACCCCCAGGCGCCCGGATGGACGGTGACGGGGCCGTCGGCCGCGTGAGTCACGCCCTGGCGTCCGTGAGCGCCGGGGCGTCTATGGGCGCCTGAGCGTCTCTGGGCGCCAGGACGTCTCTGGGCGCCAGGACGTCTCTGGGCGCCAGGGCGTCAATGAGCTCCCCGGCTCTCACCAGGGGTGCGTCTCCAGGTACTTGGCGATCTCCTCCCGCTCCCACACCCCGTCGGCCACGACGACCCGGTAGCGGCGGGTGAGGGCGTCGCCGGGCGCCAGCTCCAGTTCGTCGTGGAAGGCCCAGGACGGAGCCACACCCGCGAAGGGCTCGTTGCGTACGAACCAGTGGGCGGGGTGGGCGCCCAGGTCGCCGGCGTGGTCGTTCTCCGGGGCGTGGGCGAAGACGAGGGTCGCGTGGCCGTCGGTGCCGTCGTGCTCGCCGGAGTAGGCCAGCCAGGGTGCCTGTTCGCCCATCAGGGCGGGGCCCTCGGCGTCGGGGGCGATGATCCGGCCGCCCCGGAAGGCGCGAGGGCCGCGCCAGAACAGGCCGGTGTAGCCGGCCATCGCACGCCCCGCGGTGGTGGGGCTGCCGAACCGCAGCGACTCGTCGCGCCGGTTCGTCACGGCGCTCGTCCAGGTCAGGGCCCATGAACCGGACTCCGGCTCGATGTCGTGCACCTCGATCCGGCGCCGCTCGTCGGCCCACAACTCACCGCTGCCGGGGTGCCAGGTCAGCCGCTCGGCGATGACGACACGGTCACCGTCCGAAGAGACCTCGTCGAACGCGACGTGGGCCATCGACCCGACGCGCTCGGGGAGTTCGAGATACCCCTGCCCATGGACGTAGGAATTACCGCCCCACAGATTCGCACCCGACAAATGAGAGGCCGTCAGCGACAGGCCTTTGTGCCAGCGGTGGTCGTTGGGGCGGTAGTCGGTGACGACATCACCGGCGAGGGTCCGCAGTGGGTGGACGTACGGCTTCGGGGCCTCCCATGCGGCCTCCGGCCGGTAGACATACGTGAGCAGTTCGACGCCGGCGGCCGGCTCGGTCACCGTGATGCGGTCGCCGTGCTGGTGCACGACCCGCAGCCCGGTCACGCGGCAGCCTCCTCGCCCGCGAGGGCCCGCTCGCCGTCGGCGGCCCGCTCACCCGCGAGGGGCGCCCAGCCGGGCGCATTCCCGTGCATCGCCGTGTAGAACGGATCGCCAGGGCCGATCTCGCCCGCCTTCACGGTTGCGTCCGTGAACGCCGACTTGTACAGCGCGGCGATCAGCTCCAGACTCGTCCGACCGTCCGCGCCGCTGCTGCGCGGCCGCACCCCCGCGCGCATGCTCGCGACCAGTTCCCGCAGCTGCTCCAGGTGCGAACTGGGCACGTCCGCGCCGAAGTCCTGCCAAGCCGCGGCCTCGGCGGCCGGCACGTCGCGGGCCGGGGTGATGTGCCAGTCGTCGTTGCCGTGGCCGTAGAGGTGGGTGAGTTCGACGGTGGCCCGCTCGCAGTCGATGCGGATGCGGCTGACCTCGTCGGGGCTCAGTACGCTGTTCACGACGGTCGCCATCGCACCGTTCGCGAAACGCACGAGGGCGGTCGAGACGTCCTCCGTCTCCACGTCGTGCACCAGACGGCCGGCCATCGCGCGCACCTCGCTCCACGGTCCGAGAAGGTCGAGCAGCAGATCCATCTGATGGATGCCGTGCCCCATCGCGGGACCGCCGCCTTCGGTCCGCCAGCGACCGCGCCAGGGCACGGCGTAGTAGGCGGTGTCGCGGTACCAGGTGGTCTGGCAGTGGGCGACGAGCGGGCGGCCCATGGCCTGCTCGGCGAGCAGGCGCCGTACGTGCCGGGTGCCCGAGCCGAAACGGTGCTGGAAGACGATCGAGGCGTAGGGCCCGCCGTCCCCGCCCTCCTCCGCCTCGACCGCGTCGAAGTCCGCGAGGCTCGGCACCGGCGGCTTCTCGCACCACACCCAGGCACCGGCGCGCAGCGCGGCGACGGTCTGGTCGCGGTGCAGGGTGGGCGGGGTGCAGATGGTGACCAGGTCGGGCCGCTGCTCCTGGAGCATCCGGTCCAGGTCGGTACCGGCGCGGGGTGTCCCGGCCCCGGCCTCGTCCACGAGCGCGCAGAAGCCCGCGGCGGACTCCGCGCCGACGTCGACGGCGGCCACGAGCTCCGTCTCGCCCTCCTCGGCGAGCCTGGCCAGCGCGGGCAGATGGGAGTCGCGTGCGATGGCGCCGGTGCCGATCACGGCGACCCTGATGCGGCGGCCGGTGAGCGGGGCGGGCCGGGAGCGGTTCGGCTCGGGAGCGGTCTCGGATGCGGTCATGGATGTGATCGGACTCCTCCGGGACGCGGGCACGAGCAGGCGCGGGCGCAAGCGGAACGAAGACAGCAAGCGCTTTCAGCCCGCAGCAACGTAAGCGGCGGCCCCTGTGCAGGTCAACACCGGTATGGCCGGGATCGGCGGGCCCCGTCGGCGGGCCCCCACCGAACCCCTGTGCCGGAGCTGTCGGCGCGGGACGCTACGCTGCCCCTCGACACTCGCGATCACTGCGCCGCCGACGCGGTTGTCCCCCTCATCCCTTACCACGATCAGCACTTGGACTCCGTAACTTCATGTCTTGGTTTGAATCGCTCATCCTCGGACTCGTCCAGGGGCTGACCGAGTTCCTCCCCGTCTCCTCCAGCGCGCATCTGCGGCTGACCGCGGCGTTCTCGGGCTGGGAGGACCCGGGTGCGGCCTTCACGGCGATCACCCAGATCGGCACGGAGACCGCGGTGCTGATCTACTTCCGCAAGGACATCGGGCGGATCATCTCGGCGTGGCTGCGGTCGCTGACCAGCAAGGAGATGCGGCGGGACCACGACGCGCAGATGGGCTGGCTGGTGATCGTCGGCTCGATCCCGATCGGCGTGCTGGGCCTGACGCTCAAGGACCAGATCGAGGGCCCCTTCCGCGACCTGCGGATCACGGCGACGATGCTGATCGTCGTGGGCATCATCATCGGCGTCGCCGACCGGCTGGCGGCCCGCGACGAGACGGGCGGGCGGCACCGCGCCGCCAAGCAGCGCAAGGGGCTCGAGAGCCTGAACGTGAAGGACGGCCTGATCTTCGGCCTGTGCCAGTCCGCGGCGCTCATCCCCGGCGTCTCCCGCTCCGGCGCCACCATCAGCGGCGGCCTCTTCATGGGCTACCAGCGCGAGGCCGCGGCCCGCTACTCCTTCCTCCTCGCGATCCCGGCCGTCCTCGCCTCCGGCCTCTTCGAGCTCAAGGACGCGATGGAGAGCGACCACGTCTCCTGGGGGCCGACGATCTTCGCCACGGTGATCGCCTTCGCGTCCGGTTACGCGGTCATCGCCTGGTTCATGAAGTTCATCTCCACCAAGAGCTTCATGCCGTTCGTCTGGTACCGCATCGCCCTCGGCATCGTCATCATCGTCCTGGTGGCGGTCGGCGCCCTCAGCCCGCATGCGGCGGAGTCGGCGGGCTGACCGCACCGAACCCCGCATGGCCCTCACCCAGCAGTTCGCCCGTGTGACTCCGGAGTACCTGGAGCACTGCCGCTCCTCGGCCCTCGACTCGCCGGGGGCGTCGCCCGGTTGGGATCCGCCACCCGGCGATCTTCTCGACACGGACTGGGCGGTGTGGGGCCTGATCTGGTACTGCCGCTCCACGGGTGCGGACGTGGACCTGATCGCGTTGCTCGACCGGGCGGTCTCTGGAGACCCCGGCGGGGACATCGGTTTCCTGGACCACGACGAGGTGTACGACGGCTTCGACGACCCGCCCCGACTCCTCACCCCCGCCGCCGTGGCAGAGCTTGCCCGCGACCTCGACGCCGTCGACCTCGACATCGTCCTGGCGGACTTGCCGACCGCCACCGCGGACGCGGCCGCCGCCTGCGGGTTCGACGGCGGGTTCCGCGGTGACGTACGGGGTTATCTCGTGGGGCATTTCACCGCCATGCGGGAGTTCTACGGCGGGGCAGCACGGCGAGGGCAATGCGTCGTCGTCTGGACCGACTGAGCGTCCGGGTTGCTGACCGGCCAGTCAGTACGAGCGCCCGCGACACGCCCCCAGCGAAACCCGTGACCAATCACATACGTTGTGCGTAGCCGTTCGGTAGCGCACCGTCAGTCTTTGCCCCTAGGCTTGTCCGCATGTCCCCCCATTCCTTAGGCCCTGGTTCCGTGCGGTCTGCTGCCGAGGTGAACGAGGAGATACGCGCCCTGTGGCTGCGCGCGGGCGGCTCGCTGTCGGCTCAGGAGCGCGCGGAGTACGAGCTGTTGGTGGTCGAGTGGGCGGCCGCCATCCGTGGTGAGGTCATCGAGGCGGCGTGAGGCCGCACACCGATGTGGTCCCCGTTTCGCGCTGCGCCGTCCCCGTTTGACGCTTCGCCGTCTCTAGCCCCGTAGGTGAGCGACGGCATCCTCCTCCAGTGGATACGGCCGCTCCTGAGGCAACAGCCGGGCGGCACGCTCCAGTTGACCCGCCCGCACGCACGCGTGGATCTCCCTGGCGAGCGGCGTCACGTCCTCGATGCCGACGATCCACTCGTCCGCGTACCGGACGGCCGCCTCGCCGGCGAGCCCCAACTGCAGGGACCGGTACGGCAAGGGGTTGAGGTGCAGATCGCGCTCCGGATCCCACTGCACGCGCGCTGGCGCCGCCTTCAACTGCCGCTTCCAGGACCCCTGGTCGCCGTGCAGGACGGGGACGTAGTGCGACAGGCACGCATTGCGCAGCGCCCACAGGAAACCGTCGCGGCTGATCTCGACGGCGAGGACGGTCTCCTGACCTTCCTTCGTCGCCCAGCCGCAGCGGTACATCATCCAGAGGAACGACGGCTTGATCCACGTCATGCGCTCGCGGCTCCAGGAGGACGGGAAGCAGCCGTCGCGGGCCGCGGCCCGGCCTATCCCGGGCCGGTAGGCCTGGTAGACGGTGACCGTGGACTCGGTGTGGTGTGCACGTACGCGGAACCGGGGTTCCTGCTGGACGGACTGGTCGTTCTGTTCGTTCACGGGGACAGCCTCGCTGTCGGCTCCACCCGACATCCACCGAATATCGCTGCACGCCCTCTTGGCTCGGCCCACCTCATGCTCAACACTGAGCCGATGACGCAGCGTGTGGAACTCGCCACCCTGAGGGACCGCCTCGCGGTCGACGAGATCGTCACCGACTATGCGGTGGCCGTGGACGACGGCGACTGGGCGGCGTACCGGAGTCTGTTCACACCGGGCGGTCGTGCGGACTACCGCTCGGCCGGCGGCATCGAGGGGGACGCCGGAAGGGTCGCCGCGTGGCTCGCGGAGAGCATGCGCCTGTTCTCGATGCGGCAGCATCTCATCGTCAACCGCCGGGTTCGCTTCGGGATCCTGGAGCAGGACACCGGCGACACGGCCCGGGTCCAGGCCGACTACGTCAATCCGATGCGGTTCGCCGAGAACGGCGAGCAATCCTCCGCCCCCGACTTCGTGTGCGGCGGCCGGTACTCCTTCGGGCTGCTGCGGACGTACGACGGCTGGCGGCTGCGCGAGGTGGTCGTGGCGGAGAAGTGGCGCCGCCTGCCCGAACCGACCGCCCCGGCCATGGTCGACTGAACCGCCCCGGACATGATCGAGTGAGCGGACGCCCACTGTCCCACTGTCAGTGCCGGCGAGCACACTGGAGAGACCACGGGGTAGGGAGATACCGCATGAAGACGAACAGCCACTGGCTCGCCTCGCCGTGGCGGCGCTCGACCGCCGCCGCGCTGGCCGGTGCGCTGCCCGTGCTCGCGTTCCCCGAGCCGTCGTGGTGGTGGTTCGCGTACGTCGCGCTGGTCCCGTGGATCGCGCTGCTCCGCACCGCGCCGACCGGGAAACGGGCGCTGTACGACGGCTGGTGGGGCGGCTTCGGCTTCATGCTGGCGATGCACCACTGGCTGCTGCCGAACCTGCATGTGTTCACGTTCGTCCTCGCCGCCCTGCTCGGCGCGCTGTGGGCCCCGTGGGGCTGGCTGGTGCGCCGCTTCCTGACCGGGACCCCCTCCACGGGCCGGGTCGCGGGGGCCCTTGTCGTCCTGCCGGCGGGCTGGCTGCTGATCGAACTCGTCCGCTCCTGGCAGGGGCTCGGCGGGCCGTGGGGCGTGCTGGGTTCCAGTCAGTGGGAGGTGGAGCCCGCGCTGCGGCTCGCGTCGGTGGGCGGCGTCTGGCTGATCAGCTTCCTGGTCGTGGCCGTCAATGTCGCGGTCGCCGTGCTGGTGGCCGTGCGGACGTCCCGGACACCCGCCGTGGCCGGTCTGCTCGCCACGGCCGTCGCTACCTCGGCCACATGGATGTGGTCCCCGCGTCCCGATGTCGACGACCGGGTCCGGATCGCCGTCGTCCAGCCCGGCGTGATCCACGGCGCCGGCAGCGCCGACCGGCGTTTCGACCGGGAGGAGCAGCTCACCCGCGAGCTGGCCGGCCAGGACGTCGACCTCATCGTCTGGGGCGAGAGCAGCGTCGGCTTCGACCTGCGCGACCGGCCCGACTTCGCGCGGCGGCTCGCCGCACTGTCGCGCGAGACGGGGGCGAACATCCTGGTCAACGTGGACGCGCGGCGCTCCGACAAACCCGGCATCTACAAGAGCTCGATCCTGGCCGGCCCGGACGGCCCGACCGGCGCCCGCTACGACAAGATGCGGCTGGTCCCCTTCGGTGAGTACATACCGGCCCGCTCGCTGCTCGGCTGGGCGACCTCCGTCGGCGAGGCGGCGGCCGAGGACCGCAGGCAGGGCACGCAGCAGGTCGTGATGGACGCCGGTCACGGGCTGCGCATCGGCCCGATGGTCTGCTTCGAGTCGGCGTTCTCCGACATGAGCCGCAACCTGGTCGACGACGGCGCCGAGGTGCTGATCGCCCAGTCGGCGACCTCGACGTTCCAGCAGAGCTGGGCGCCCGAGCAGCACGCCTCCTTGGCCGCGCTGCGTGCCGCCGAGACCGGCCGGCCCATGGTGCACGCGACGCTGACCGGCGTCTCGGCCGTGTACGGCCCGAGCGGGGAGCGCATCGGTTCCTGGCTGGCCACGAGCGCGCGCACGAGCGCCGTCTATGAGGTGCCGCTGGCCGACGGCACCACGCCGTACGTCCGCTTCGGCGAGTGGCCGGTGTACACGGCACTGCTGATCATGGCGGCATGGTGCGCGAGCGAGGGCATCCGGACCCTGCGGCCGCGGCTCAGGCGACGCGATCCTGAACCGCGCGTACGACCCGCTCGCACAACTCATGAGTCGCCAGCGCGTCCCGGGCGCTGAGCACCTTGCCCGCGCGCACGGCGTCGAGGAAGGCCAGCACCGCCTGCTCGATGCCGCGCTGCCGGGCCACCGGCACCCAGTCCCCGCGCCGCCGGACGGTCGGCTGGCCCTTGTGGTCGACGACCTCGGCGAGGTTGAGGACCTGACGCTTGGTGTCCTGCCCGGACACCTCGAGGATCTCCTCGGCCGAGCCGCTGAGCCGGTTCATCACGCCGAGCGCGGTGAAGCCGTCCCCGGCGAGCTGCAGCACGACGTGGTGCAGCAGGCCGCCCTCTACACGGGCGCGCACGGTCACGTCGTCGACGGGGCCCGGCACCAGGAAGCGCAGCGTGTCCACGACGTGGATGAAGTCGTCCAGGATCATCGAGCGCGGCTCCTCCGGCAGCCCGATCCGGTTCTTCTGCATCAGGATCAGCTCGCGCGGATGGTCGGCGCACTGCACATAGCCGGGGGCGTACCGCCGGTTGAAGCCGACAACGAGGCTCACGTCGCGCCGCTCGGCGAGTGCCACCAGCCGCTCGGATTCGGTGAGGCGATAGGCGAGCGGCTTGTCGACATAGGTCGGCACGCCCGCCTCCAGCAGCCGGGTCACGATCTCCGGGTGCGCCACGGTGGGCGCGTGCACGAAAGCGGCGTCGAGGCCCTGGGCGAGGAGCGAGTCGAGGTCCTCGTGCCGCTGCTGCGGCGCAAGGTGGAGGCTGTCGGCGACCCGGCCGAGCGTCGCGGGCGTACGGGTCTGCAGATGCAGTGCTACGCCGGGCTGGAAGGCGAGCACCGGAAGGTAGGCCTTCTGCGCGATGTCACCGAGTCCGATGCAGCCGACCTTCACGGTTGTTCTCCTCCAAGGGTTGCCCGCCGGTCCAAGGGCTGCCGGCCGGGGTCTTCCCGGCAGCATACGGCGCCTGCGGCGGCCGCCAGTCGGCGATGCCCTCGAAGCTCCGCAGGAACAGCAGGGGCGCCGCCTTGGACAGCGCGGCCAGCGCCGTGTTCCGTACGGCGATCCCGGCGCGGCTGGTCATCATGTTGAGGCGGCCGATCCTGACGGCCTGGCGGGCGATGGTGGTCGTACGCGGAAGGCGGGCCGCCGTGTAGGCGGCGAGGCCGTCGCAGACGGGGTTCCCGTCCGCACGCGCCGAGCCGGGAGCTTGGGTGAGGGCGAGGACGATCGCGTCCTCGATGGCCTGGTTGCCGCCCTGCCCCAGCGTCGGCGGCATGGCGTGCGCCGCATCTCCGACCAGGGCGACCCGGCCCCGGTGGTAGGCGGGCAGCGGGTCGGCGATGTGGTGGACGTCGTGCCGCAGGACGTCCTCGGGGCGGGCGGCGGCGAGGATCGCGGGGATCGGGTCGTGCCAGTCGCCGTAGCGGCGCAGCAACTCGGCCTTCTCGTCGTCGGGCGCGCGCTGTCCGGCGGGCGTGAGCGCGGCGGCGTACGCGTAGACCCTGCCGTCCTTGAGCGGGTGCGAACCCCAGATGCGGCCCCGGCCCCAGCTCTCGTGCGAGGCGAACTCCACGCCGGGCACCGGGATGACGACCCGCCAGGTGGTGAAACCGGAGTAGACGGTCCCCGGGTGCTCCGGGAACAGGACACGCCGTACGGCGGACTGGATGCCGTCGGCGGCCACCACGAGGTCGGCCTCCAGTTCGCCGTCCGGGGTGCTCACGCGCGCGGGTCGGTCGGTGTCACCCGGGTCGGCCATCGCCGCGTCGATGCCCGTGCGGAGGGCCTGCGGCGGGAGTTGTGCGGCGAGGCTGTTGATGAGGGTGGCCCGGTGCAGCAGGACGAGAGGCCCGCCGAAGCGTGCGGCCACGGCGTCGGCGTCCGTGCGGGAGAGCCAGCGCCCGGACGGGGTGCGCAGTCCCCCGTCGCCCTGCCAGGCCGCAAGGTCGCGGATCTCGTCGCCGAGCCCGAGGACGTCCAGTGCGCGCAGGGAGTTGGGCGCGAGGGAGATCGCCGCGCCGACCGGCTCCAGGGACGGGGCCCGCTCCAGCACGGTGACGTCCCAGCCGTCTCGGTGCAGTGCGGCCGCCGCGGTGAGGCCGCCGATGCCGCCGCCGATCACGACGGCCCGCCTGGACTGTGCCATGGCTCCTCCTCCTATCGGATCCCCCTGCAGGTCGGATCCCCCTGCAGGCGACTGGATCTAACTACAGATGTAGTGAAGCAGTGCCTCGACCGTACTACAGACGTAGTGTCGCGGGTAGGTTGATCTCCATGTCCGAACGCACCGCCGTCGGCTCCCGCGCCGATCTCGTCGCCGACACCGCCCTCGCCCTGCTCGCGGAGCGCGGCATGCGCGGGCTCACGCACCGGGCGGTCGACGAGGCGGCCGGGCTCCCCCAGGGCTCCACGTCGAACGTCGCCCGCACCCGCCAGGCGCTGCTGGAGCTGGCGGTGCGGCGGCTCGCCGACCGCGAGGCGCGCGTCCTGGCGCTGGACGAGATGCCGGACCCGCGCGACGGCCTCGACTCACTCGTGCACGGCCTGGCCCTGGCGACGCACCGCGCCCTGACCCGCGGCCGCGAACTGACCCTCGCCCGCTACGAGCTGGCCTTGGAGGCCACGCGCCGCCCCGAGCTGCGCGCCTACTTCGACGCCACGGGCGCCCGCTTCCGCGACCAGCTCACCGCCCTTGTCACGGCGATGGGCTCGACCGACCCGGCCAGGCATGTGCTGTCCCTGGTCGCCTGGGCTGACGGGCTGATGTTCAGCTGCGTGGCGGGGTCCTACAGCGCGGAGGTGCCGAGCCTGGAGGAGGTCCGGGCGGGGCTGCGCGAACTGCTCGTCGGGATGTCCGGCCAGTGAGCCGGCGACCGGGAAAACTCCTCGTGATCGGGCCCGAGTTGAGCAAGGATGCGGGCATGACGACCGACACCGAACGCCATGAGCCCGCCACCACCGCCGACGAGCGCACGATGCTGGAGGGCTGGCTGGACTACCACCGGCAGACCCTCGCCTGGAAGTGCGAGGGCCTGACCGACGCCCAGCTCAGGACCGCTTCCGTGGAGCCGTCCGAGCTGTCCCTGATGGGGTTGGTTCGGCACATGGCGGAGGTGGAGCGGGGCTGGTTCCGCAAGGTGCTCGCGGCCGAGGACGCCGGCCCGATCTACTACACCGACGAGGACCCGGACGGCGAGTTCCACCTCTCCGAGTCGGACACCTGGGAGGAGGCGTACGCCACCTGGCAGTCCGAGATCGAGGTCGCCCGGCGCAACGCGGCCCGCTTCGGCCTCGACGACCTCTCCGAGGGGAAACACCGGCGGACCGGCGAGCAGTTCAACCTGCGCTGGATCTACACCCACATGATCGAGGAGTACGCCCGTCACAACGGCCACGCCGACCTGATCCGCGAGCGCGTCGACGGCGCCACCGGCGACTGACGTCAGCCGCGGCGGGCGGCGCCGCCCGTACGAGGTCAGAGATCACCCGTGTGGATCAACCTCTGCTGGTCCGCTGTCCCAACGGCCGCCGGAACCAGCAGAGTTGCGCGCGTGCATCGAACGACGACCACCGCAACGCTCCTGGTCACCGTGGCCGTCTCGGCCCTCTCCGGCTGTGTGACGGTCCAGCAGGCACCGCCGCCCGGCCCACCGCCGCCGTCCCAGCCGCCGGCGCCGCCCCCACCGAGCGGGCCGGCGGAACGGCCGGTCGTGCAGGCACCGGCCCAGGAGGCCCTGACCCTCATCGCCCCGTCCCGCCGCCCGAACCCCACGCCGTCCACCGCACACTCCACGCCCCGCCCCACCCTGCCACCGGCACCCGAGCCCCCGGCGCGGCGCGCCCACCCGCACTCCCGTCCCGGGCACCACGAAGCCCGCCGTCCGGCCGCCGGCGTCCCGAAGCAGCCGCCGGTGAAGGTCCCCGACGTGCCGCGGCCGATCCGCCCCGACTCCCCGAAGAACGCGGACGTCTGCGCGCTGGGCAGGCAGTACGGCGGCTGGAAGGCGGACAGCCCGGAGTCGAAGATCTGCGATCAGGCGTACGGGCGCTGAGGCGTAGGGCGGGGGCTGAGGCGTAGGGCGGGGGCTGAGGCGTAGGGCGGGGGTGGGCCGGGGAGCTGGGTCCATGTGTATCCCTGCGAGCCGACCAGCCCCCACACCGGGCAATCGAAAAACAACCCGCTGCCCCTACACCCCCTCCCCCAGCCACGCCTCCAACCGCCGAATCTCCGCCCGCACCCCGTCCCCGTACCGGTCGTCCCCCAGCACCCCCGCCGCCCCGCGCGCCCGCCGCAGATGCACACGCGCGGCCTCCGCGCGGTCGAGCTTCACATAGTCGGCGGCCAGATTCAGATGCAGCGAGGGATACAGCGCCCGCACGGCAACCGCCCCACTGGCACTCTCGGCCTCCGTCAGGGCCCGCAGATCCCACGCCAGCTCGTCCGAGGGGTCGTCCTGCGTGTCCGCGAGGTAGTGCGCGAGGGTGCACCGGTGCAGTGGGTCGCCGTCCTCGCCGAGCTCCGTCCACAGGTCCAGCAACCGGCGCCGGGCCTCCTCCCGGTCACCCGCATGATGGAGGATCACGACCTGCCCGATCCGCGTCAGCACCGCATCGGGCGCCGCCTGCTCCTGTTGCTCCGCCACCGCGTCCTCCGGACCCTCGTCGGATGATCCCTTCGACGCTAACGGCCTCCCGCGGCGATCCGGGGCAGGCGGCTCCGTACGGCACCGGGCCGGTCCGGCGAAGGACCGGCCCGGTGGGGCGTACACCGCCGCGCGGAAGTGCCTCCCCGGTGCCCTTTCGGCTCAGTGGCCGACAGCCGGCGCGCCCGCGGTGCGCAGTTCCCGCTTGAGGATCTTGCCGGTGGCGTTGGTGGGCAGGGCGGCGCAGAACTCCACCAGGCGCGGGTACTTGTAGCTCGCCATCGTCGCCCGGCACCAGGCGACGAGCTCCTCCTCCGAGATCTCCGCGTCCGGAACGAGCACCACACACGCCTTGATCTCCTCGCCGTGGCTGTCGTGGGGCACGCCGATCACGGCCGCCATGCTCACGGCGGGATGGGTCAGCAGCACCTCCTCGACCTCCCTCGGGTACACGTTGAAGCCACCGCGGATGATCAGGTCCTTCGCGCGGTCGACGATGTAGTACCAGCCGTCGCTGTCGCGGCGGGCCAGATCTCCCGTGCGGAACCAGCCGTCGCGCAGGACCTCCGCGGTCGCCTCCGGCCGGTTGAGGTAGCCCTTCATCACGTTGTGCCCGCGGATGACGATCTCGCCGATCGCGTCCGGGCCCTCGACCGGGGATCCGTCGTCGTCGATCAGGTCCACTTCCACGCCCCACACCGGGCGGCCGATGGAGCCCGGGCGTGGCTTCTCGCCGTGCGGGGAAAACGTGGCCACGGGGCTGGTCTCCGACAGGCCGTAGCCTTCCAGGACGGTGATGCCGAAGCGCTCGTCGAAGCGGCGGTGGATCTCGACCGGCAGCGCCGCCCCCGCCGAGACGGCGAAGCGCAGGTTCTCCGCGATCCGCGGCAGGTGCACGCCGGGCGCCTCGTCCCGGAGCAGGGCCCAGTACATGGTCGGCACACCGGCGAAGATCGTGACCGAGTGCCGCTCCATCAGGGTGAGCGCCGAGTGCGCGTCGAACCGCGGGAGCAGCACCAGCGTCGCCCGCGCCGCCAGGCCGGCGTTCATCTGGACGCTCTGGCCGAAGGAGTGGAACAGCGGCAGGGTGACCAGGTGCACATCGTGCTCCGCCTGCCCGGCCGCACCGAAGAGCTGTTGGCAGGTCAGGGCGTTGAGCGTCATGTTGCCGTGGGTGAGCTCGGCGCCCTTGGGCCGGCCGGTGGTGCCGGAGGTGTAGAGGATGACCGCGGTGTCGCCCGCGTCGGTGAGGACCGTCTCGAAGTCCGAGCTGTGCCCAACCAGGGCCGCGGTCAGCGTCTCCGCGCCCGCGAGCGGCGAGTCGGTAGTGGCAGCGGCGGTCAGCAGGAAGAAGTGCTCGCAGCCGTCGCTGGTACCGAAACCGTCCCAGCCCTCCTGACCCGTCGGCAGTTCGGGGGTGCCTTCGAAGCAGAAGTAGGCCTTGGCACCGGAGTCGGTCAGGTGGTAGGCGACCTCCCGGCTCTTGAGCAGGACGTTGAGCGGGACGACGACGGCGCCGGCCTTCAGGATCCCGTAGTAGACGATCGGGAACCAGGGCAGGTTCGGGCAGGACAGCGCCACCTTGTCGCCGGGCCGGATGCCCCGGGAGTGCAGCAGGCCGGCCACGCGGCGTGCGGCGGTGTCCAGTTCGGCGTAGGTCAGCCGCTGGTCGCCGAGGATGATCGCGGTGCGGTCGGGCACGGCGCGGGCGCTGCTTTCGAGCATGACGGCGAGGTTCAGCAAGGGAGTCTCCCGGAAGAGGGTGGGTGGGGCGCTCATGGCCCCGAGTTCTGGTGGATCAGCCGCGCAGGGCGGACGCGAAGAGGGCCGGCAGTTTCCGCACGCTCGGCTCGGCGGTGAAGCGGACGAGCCGTTCGACGGTGGTCAGGGCCGTGCGGTTGGTGACGAAGTACGGCGGCCGGGGGGACAGTGACGTCTGCCCTGCCGCCAGGCCGCGCGGCGCCGGTGCGAAGGGAGCGCGCAGCACGGTCTTCTCGACGTCCTCGAGCATGAACGCGTTGTGCACGAACCCGATGCCGCTGCCGATGGCGTGACGGGTGTTGCCGGGGAAGGCGCCCCAGGGGGTGTAGCCGAGCAGGAAGCCGACGGCCGACCAGCAGTTGACGCCCACGGTGCCGTAGCGCAGGGCGGCGACGGCCGAGTCGAGCGTCGTCCGTTCGGTGCGCGCGGTCCGGGGGTGGACGAGCAGGGTGGCGCCGAGGCTGCCGGGGAGCACGTCGTTGGCGAAGTCGACGGCGCGGTGCAGAAATTCACCGGTGGTCGAGCCGGGAAGCCGTACGACGCCCAGGGCGCTGGCGAAGACCTCGGTGGTGATCAGGACGTCGTCGTGGTCGGCGATGTCGGGTACGAGGAACCGGCAGCCGTCGCCGTAGGTCTCCGCTGCCGGGTGTGCCGCGCGGACGGCGGCGAGCCGGCGGTCGGCGCCGGGGTAGTAGTCGGTGCGCGGGGGCAGTGCCCGCAGCACGCGCCGTATCTCGTCCAGGAGCCGCTCCGTGCCGTCCCAGTCGCGGGGTACGACCAGGACCTGGCTGGCGATGCAGTTGTGCCCGGAGTTGTTCATCTTGCTGCTGACGATGTGCTCGGCCTGGAACCGGAAGTCGGCGTCGCTCCAGGGTCCGGGCGTCACGATGCACGGGCTGACACCGCCCAGTTCGCTGCTGAAGGGCTTGGCGACCAGGGGCCGGTCCGCCCGCCGCCGTCGGACGGCGTCGTCGCCGGTGCCCCAGACGATGGCGTCGTGGGTGCGCTCGCTGCCGGTGACGTGGATGCTGTCGACGCCCTCGTGGCGCGTGAGATAGGCGCCCTCGGCGGCGCCGCCGTCGACGAAGCGGACCCAGTCGCGCTCGATGAAGTCGGCGAAGACCTGCTCGAAGTGGGGGCGCAGGTAGGCGTTGACGGGGTTCATCTTGGCGATGACGACCTCGCCCTCGACGTAGAGCTTGTGCAGGATGTCGAGCGCCGTGATGGCGGCGACGTTGCCCGCTCCGAGCACCAGCCCCACACCCGGGCGTCCGGGGCGTCCCCGGTACTCCCCCGCCGCACGCTCGCGTACCTGCTCGGGGCCGATGCCCGGACCGATCCACACCTCGGCGGTGTAACCGTTGAGCAGCAGCCTGTCCCATCCGGTGGCCGGAAAGACGTCGACCACCGTGCGGCCGTCCCGGGCGTGCACGGACCGGGCGTCCAGGGGGTCGCGGCCGGCGGCCATGCGCCGCAGGACGTGCAGATGGGCCCTGGTGTTCTGCGCCAGGGCCCACGGCCCGCCCATCCAGTCCTCGGCGGCCCACGGGGAGGCTGCGCCGTAGCCCTTGGCGCTCGCGCCGGCCGCGGCCATGTCGGCGGAGGTGGCGACCACCCGCGGCAGCAGCCGTTCCAGCAGAGCGATACGCCGGGAGAGCGGGGTGGCGGACCAGGCCCCGGCACCGCGCCGGAGGGCGGCGACGGCCCGGTCCAGGGCGGGGGTGTCGAGGGCGGTTGCGTCGGGGACGGTTGCGTCGGGGGCGCTGGAGGTCACGTCGCTCCTTGCGGAAGTCAGGCGTAAGGGAGGGTGGTTGACCGGATCGGGGGGAGGGTGCGCTGCATCCGGTGTGTCAACGGCAGGCGCTCCGTGCAGGGGCGTTACGGGGGCGCTCTGTCCAAGGGCGTTACGGGGGAGCTCTGTCCGGGGTGTTACGAGGAGGCTGTGTCCGGGGTGTTAGGGGCGCTCCGACTGGCGGCGATACGGGGGCGCTCCGCCCGGGGCCTGCACCACGGGCCTGGGCGTCCCGACCGTTCCTCCGGGCCCTGGACGGCGGGCGCAGGTGTCACGCGGACAACGCGGGCGCGTCGCGGTCGGGGTCGATGAGCGTCGCGGCGGCGACTCCGCCGAGCACGAGGAGCGCGCCGGTGAGCAGGACGGCGTAGCGGTAGCCGCCCGTCCCGTGCGTGTCCACGAGGTGCCCGATCAGCGTGGGTGCGATCAGGCCGGCGGTGGTCACGACGGCGTTCATGATGCCCAGGGCTCCGCCCCGCCGGTCCGCGGGCGTCAGCTGGGCGACGGTGGTGACGGCGATGCTGGTCATCGCTCCGGCGGCCCCGAAGCCGACGACCAGGAGCACGACGGTCGCGGCACCGGCCGGCGCGGACGGCAGTGTCAGGCAGGCCGCGGCGCTCAGGAGCAGCAAGGTGCCGCCGACCCGGCCACGGGCCCACCGGCTAGGGGTGCCGCGGCGCAGCAGCCATCCGGTCAAGCCGGCCTGGCCGAGCACCACGACGGCGTTCAGGCCGTAGACGAGCATCAGCACCCGGGCGGACGCGGCTGTCGAGTAGCCCAGCCCCTCGTGCAGATAGGAGGGGAGCCAGACGAGTCCGAACGCGGTGATCCAGTACGCGCCGAAGTAGGCCGTCGTGGCACCGATCCAGGTCCTTGTCGCGAGAATCCGCCGGTACGGTGTCCGGCGCCTCGTCGCTCCGGTCCCGTCGGCGGTCCGGGCGCCGGCATGGGCAGAGGAGGCGTCCGGCGCGCTCCTGGAGCGGCCCTCACCGCCGAGGGGAATCCACAGCAGCGCCCAGACCAGGCCTGCCGCCGCGACCACGGCAAACGCGCGGCGCCAGCCGTACTCGTTCATCACCCAGGTCAGGCCGGGCGCGGCGATGAGCACGCCCAGGGTGGTGCCGAGGACCACCAGCGCGCCCGGCAGATTGCGGCTTCGGTCGGGGAACCACGACATGGCGGTCTGCTGTGCCACGGGGAAGGCGGGACCCTCGGCCGCGCCGAGGAGAACCCGTGAGGCGACGAGCAGGGCCAGTCCTCCCCCGATGGCCAGCGGGGCCTGGGAGACCGACCACAGCAGGGCCATCGCCAGCAGCAGCCACTTGGGGCGGATGCGGTCGGCGAGCAGGCCCACGGCGGCGCCGCAGACCGAGAACAGCAGGAAGAAGGCGCTGTTCGCGAGTCCGAAGGCGGAGGCGGACAGGCCGAGGTCCGCGCGTATCGGTTCGGCGGCCAGGCCCAGCACGGACTTGTCCGCGAAGTTGACCATCATGAAGACGACGAGCAGTGCGGTGACGGTCCAGGCGCGCTGTCGCGGCCCGCTCATGGTTCTTCGGGGGCGGGCGGATGCAGCGGGTACGACGTCGGTGTCGGTCACAGGGTCTCCGCGGAGGACGGGCGGGCGGGGGTGGGGCGGGAAGGGGCGGGGCCGGCTCGTGTCCGGCCCCTTGGGCGGGTGTGGTGCGGGTCAGGAGAGGGGGACGCCCGTGATCGCGATGCGCTCCATGACCCGTCGCTGCGGGTAGTAGTCGTTGATCGCGTAGTGCTGCGTGGCGATGTTGTCCCAGATCGCCACGGAGCCCGGCTGCCAGCGGAAACGCACCTGGTACTCGGGGATGCGCGCCTGCAGCACGAGTTCGTGGAGCAGCTCCCGGCTCTCGTCCTCGGGCAGCCCGAGGATCCGGATGGTGAAGGGCTCGTTGACGTAGAGCAATTTGCGGCCGGTGCGGGGGTGGCGCACGACGACCGGGTGCTCGACGGGCGGCAGCGTCTGCCGGTGCGTGGCGATCTGGTCGGCCGACATCATCGCGCCCCAGCTGTGCACCCAGTCGTGCTCGGCGGTCAGCGGGTCGATGCGCTCCTTCATCTCGCCGGACAGGTTGTCGTAGGCGGCTGCCATGTCGGCCCACATGGTGTCTCCGCCGGCGGGCGGGATGTCGACGGCGCGCAGCACCGAGCCCAGGGCGGGAGCGGCCATGAATGAGTGGTCGCTGTGCCAGATGTTCTTGTTCCCCGCTGCGTTGGCGTCCTTGGCCAGCCGGGACACGCCGACGGTCGCGGTCTTCGGGAAGAACGGGTTCGGCTCCGGGTCCCCCCACACGCGGGCGAGCGCCAGCTGGGACTCGGCGTCGAAGGCATGCTGGTCCCTGAAGAAGATCACCTTCCACTCCAGCAGGGCCCGCTTGAGTTCCTCGGCGAGTTCCTCGTCGAGCGGGGCGGAGAGGTCGACGCCGTCGATCTCGGCCCCGATGTGCGGGGTGAGCGGGTGGATGCCGAGGCGCTGGTAGTCCGCCGACGGCAGACCCGGCCCGGTGCGCTCGAGCACGCGCTTGCCGAAGTGCACCAAGGGCTTGCCGAGAACGGGGGAAGAGGCGGTGACGACGCTGTCCATGAACCCTCCGGGAACGAGGAGCTAATTTCGTTCCTGGCAGTATCGTTATTAGCCGAGGGCGTGGCAAGGGTCCGAGACAAGTCAGGAATCACCAGGCGAGGGCAGCCGGGCCCACCTTCCGGCTGCTCGCGCGTGCACCGGCCGCCCGCCCCGGCGGAGCCGCAGGGCGCCGGCCGGGGTCAGGAAGCCGAGGCGACAGCGCGCGCGACGAGGTCCACGAGGATGTCCACGAGCCGGGAGTCAGGCAGTTCCTGCTCGCCGATCAGGCGGAACAGCAGCGGCGCGGCCACCAGGGTGGCCGCGGCCCGTACGTCGATGTCCGCACGCACATCACCGCGGGCGATACCGCGCTCCAGGATGCGCCGGGTCTCGCTCGTGATCCGCTCGGTGTACCGGGTGTACTGGCCGCGGTCGGCACCCGCCTCGGCCGCCGTACCGATGAGGCCCGCCAGCAGCCGGTCGGAGCCGGGCATCCGGTACGCCTCCAGCCTGGCCATCAGCACGACACGCAACTCGGCCCGGAAATCCCCGAGATCGGGCACCGACAGCACCCCGATGCGACTCTCGGCGGCGGCCATGACCAGATCCTGCTTCGTGGGCCAGCGCCGGTAGATGGCCGGCTTGCTCACCCCGGCCCGGGCCGCGACGGCGTCCATGGTGACCGCCCCCATGCCCTGCTCCGTGACCAGCTCGACGACCGCGTTCAGCACCGCGCCGGTGACCCGCTCCTCCCGCGGCCGCCCCGGTCCCCGCTCCGCCCCACGTGCCTGTGTACCCGCCATACGCCAGAGCCTACGAGCCGGCAGGAGCCGCTCCGGACCAGGGGGGCGGACACACTCCGCAGGCGGGGGCGCCGGCGTCAGGAGCCAGGGCACAGCACGCGGCCCCGGGGCCCAGGACCAGAAGCGCAGGGGCCCACCCCCACACGCCGTAGCCCCAAGACCAGAAGCGCGGGCACACCGCCGCACGCCGGGAGCCCAGGACCCGGCCCGCGACACGCACACCACAGGCCGAAGCCCCAGCACCAGCCCCCGGCGCGCGCCTCCGGCACGGGGCGCGGCCCCCGCCGCCCGGTGGCCGTTTTCCCGTCCGTCTCCCGTCCGTCTCCCGTCCGTCTCCCGTCCGTCTCCCGTCCGTCTCCCGTCCGCCGCGTGCCGCGTTGCCGACGGGCGCCCCGACCCGAGCAGCCAACGCGGCACCAGCCCGGCCCCGCCACCCCGACGGGGACGGGCGGGCGGCCACCAGCGTCTCGTGGGCACGAGCCCCTACGACCCTGCCCGGCGGCGCGACAGCCCCTTGGCGCATGTGCGACTGACGCACTTGTGCCAGCCGGGAGACGTTCCCCGGAGCCGACAGGTCCGATAGGACCCAGGCATGATCACCCTCATACCCCGCCGACGACGCCCGCGGCGCACTCTCGCCGCACTCGTCGCGGCCGTCGCATGTGCGACCTCGATGACCGGCCCGGCGGTCCCGGCGGTCGCGGACAGCACGCCGGGCACCGCCGGACGGCCCGCGAGTGCCTCCCGCACCGGTGCGCAGCACACCGTCACTCTGATCACCGGCGATGTCGTCCGGGTCGTGGACCTCGGCGGCGGAAAGCACACCGTCGACGTCCGGCGGCCGCACGGAGCCGTCGGCGGTGTCCGCAGCGAGTCGGTCGGCGGCGACCTGTACGTCTATCCCGACGAGGCCCTCCCCTACCTTGCCGCGGACCGGATCGACCGGCGGCTGTTCAACGTGACCGGCCTGATCGAGCAGGGCTACGACGACCGGAACAGCAAGGGCCTCCCGCTGATCCTCGGCCACCGTGAGCACGCCTCCAGGGTGCCGTCGTCCCGGGACCTGCCCGAGGGCACCAGCCGGGTGCGGTCGCTGCCCAGCATCGACGCGACCGCCGTCAAGGCGGCCAAGAAGGGGATCCGGCGACTGTGGGAGTCGGTGACTCCCGACGCCGTCCCCGCCACCGCGAACGCGAGCGCGAAGCCTCGACTGGACGACGGCCTGGCGAAGATCTGGCTGGACGGCCGGGTCGAGACACGGCTCAAGGACACCACGACCCAGATCGGCGCCCCGGCCGCCTGGGCGGGCGGCTGGGACGGCAAGGGAGTCGAGGTCGCGGTCCTGGACACCGGCTACGACACCCGGCACCCCGACCTGGCGGGCCGGGTGACCGGGTCCGTCAGCTTCGTGCCGGGTGAGACCGTCGAGGACCGCAACGGCCACGGCACCCACACCGCCTCCACGGTCGGCGGCAGCGGCACCGCCTCCGACGGAGCGGAGAAGGGTGTCGCCCCCGGCGCCGACCTGCTGGTCGGCAAGGTCCTCTCCGACCAGGGGTACGGCGAGGACTCGTGGGTGATCGCCGGCATGGAGTGGGCCGTCGCGCAGGGCGCCGACGTGGTCAGCATGAGCCTCGGCGGCTCCGAACCGACCGACGGCAGCGACCCGATGAGCCAGGCACTGGACCGGCTGAGCGCACAGAGCGGTGCGCTGTTCGTGGTCGCGGCGGGCAACACCGGTTCCGAGGCGATGCTGAGCGCTCCCGGTGCGGCCGACTCCGCGCTGACGGTGGCGGCCGTCGACGGCGAGGACCGTCTCGCGGACTTCTCCACCCGGGGACCCCGCTTCGGTGACTACGCCCTGAAGCCGGACATCGCCGCCCCCGGTGTCGACGTCCTCGCGGCCAGGGCCGGCGGCAGCGCCGACTCCGGCTGGTACCAGGGCATGAGCGGTACGTCGATGGCGACGCCGCACGTCGCCGGGGCCGCCGCGATCCTCGCCCAGGTGCACCCCGACTGGCGCGCCGGGCAGCTCAAGGACGCGCTGATGAGCAGCTCCAAGCCGCTCACCGACCTGACGGCCTATCAGGTCGGCGCGGGCCGGGCCGATGTGGCCGCCTCGGTCGCGGCCACGGTGACGGCCACCGGGTCGGCGTACTTCGGCTTCGACGGCTGGCCGCACGGCGACGAGGCGCCGGTGGAGCGAGCGGTGACGTACCGCAACAGCGGTGACCGGCCGGTGGAGTTGAAGCTCTCGCTGAGCGCGGCCGTCGCCGGCGGCCCGTACGACACGGATCCCGGCGCGGGCTCGGGCTCCCCCGCCCCCGAGGGCATGTTCTCGCTGAACGCCGACACCGTCACGGTGCCCGCGCACGGCGCCACGACGGTCACCGCTGTCGCCCGCCCGCGCCTCGGCGCCGAGGGCCGCCGCTACCTCGGGCAGATCAGCGCGGCCGACCCAAGCGGTGCCGTCCTGGCCCGTACCCAGATCGGGCTGTACCGGGAGGACGCGCGGCACACCCTGGACATCGTCCTCAAGGACCGTGCGGGCGAGCCAGCCCGGGGCTTCGTGCAGTTCCAGCGCTTCGGCGTCGTCGAGGATCCGCAGGTGGTCTTCCTGGACGAGTCGGGCACGGCATCGGTGCGGCTGCGAGCAGGGACGTACAGCGCGCTGAGCCTCCTCGAGGTCCCCGGCAGCCATGGCCCGGACTCGCTCGCCACGGCGCTGCTCGGTGACCCGGAGCTGGTCCTGGACCGCGACCGCGAACTGGTCCTCGACGCGAGCAGGGCCCGTGAGGTCACCGCGGAGGTACCGCGCCGCACCGAGGACCGGATGCTCTACATGAACTGGCACCGCTCCGACGGCGACCTCAGCACCGTGGACATCCAGTACCTGCTCCCTCCCACGCACGACAGCATGTTCGTACTGCCCACCCGCAAGGTGACCACCGGCTCGTTCGAGTACCAGACCCGGTGGCGCAAGGCCCATCCGTTGCTGACCCTCACCCACGACGGCAGACCGGTGCCGGTACTGGGCCAGTCCGGCTCCGCCTTCTACGACGGCCGCGAGCGCCTGGACACGCGGTACGCCGGGACGGGCGCCGCAGCCGACTACGCGGGGAGGGACGTCAAGGGCAAGGCCGTGCTGGTCACCCGCTCCGACGCGCTCACGGGATCCCAGCGGGCCAAGGCCGCCGCCGACGCCGGAGCAGCCCTGCTGATCGTCGTCAACGACCGGCCGGGCAAGCTCATCGAGTGGGTCGCCCCCGACCAGGGCTACAGCGCGGTACCCGTGGTCTCGGTGACCGCACGCGACGGCGCTCCCCTGATCGAGCGGGCAAGGCGCGGCACACTGCGGCTCAACGCCGTGGGTGTGCCCAACTCGCCGTATGTCTACGACTTGGTCGACCCGCACCCGGACCGCATCCCGGCCACCGGCCTAACCTATCGTCCCCGCGCGTCCGAGCTGGCCACGGTCGAGACGCGCTTCCACGGCGACCGCGCGACGCCCAGCGGTGAGTACCGCTGGGACTACCGGCCCTACCGCAGCTACTCCCTGGGCTTCCCACTGCGGATGGACATGCCCGGCACGCGCACCGACTACCTCTCGGCGCAGCCCGGCACCTCCTGGGCCGAGGACGCGATCACCGGCCCCGACCTGGCGCTGGAGTCCAACGGCCCGATCGTCACTTACCGGGCGGGCACCCGGGTGACCAGCGACTGGTTCTCGCCGATCGCGCGCCCGCGCAACGGCGGCGGCTTCTGGTGGTCGGAGCGGCAGCGCGACTTCCTGTCCCTCAACGTCCAGCCCTGGACGGACGGCGGCACCGGTCACGGCGGCTACATGCAGGACTGGGGCAACACGATCGACTTCAAGGTCTACCAGGACGGTGAGTTGGTCAAAACCTCCGCCTGGGCGTCCGCGACGCTCTGGCCGGTTCCGACCGAGCCGTCGACCTACACCCTCGACCTGCGCGCCGAGCGCGACGCGTCCGTGTACCGGCTCTCGCCCCGCACCCACACGGTGTGGCAGGTCAAGTCAGACCCGGTGAACGACCCGCTGCGGATCGACCGGATGGCACTGATGCAGCTCGACTACGGCATCGCCACCGACCTGGCGGGCAACACGCCGGGAGGCCGGCAGACCCTGCGGCTGACCGGAACCCATCTGCCCGGCGCGGCAGGAGCGGGCCGGGTCAAGGACGCCACCCTCTCGGTCTCGTTCGACGACGGCCGTACGTGGCATGCGGTACCGCTCGAGCGGGCGGCCTCCGGCGGCTGGACCGCGCACTTCGACGCCCCGCGCCGCGGCCATGTCTCGCTCAGGGCGAAGACCTGGGACGACAGGGGCAACAGCATCACGCAGGAGGTGACGCGCGCCTACGGACTGAAGTGACCGCGGGTCGCTGCCCGAGGGAAGGTGACCACTCCTCGGGCGGCGGCCTCGGCGTCTGCTGAGCACCCCGGCGTGAGGGCCCCGGCAGGCCCGGTATCCTCCTGGAAATTTTCGTTCGAAGGCAAGGTGCCCGTTGCTCGCTGCGCTCGGACTCGGCCCTGCCGAGGAGGAGATCTACTGTCTGCTCGTCGGCCGGTGCGGGTCCAGCGCACTGGAGCTGGCCGCGGAGTGCGGCCGTCCCCCGGCCGAGGTGCTCCGGCTGCTCACCGCGCTGGCGGAGCGCGGCCTCGCGGTGGCCGCCCGAAGTGACTCCGCGGCCCGGACGGCCACCCGGTTCACCGCGGCACCGCCGGCCGTGGCGCTCGGCGGGGAACTGCGCCGACGGCGGGACGAGTTGCGCACCGCAGAGCTGGCCGTGCTCGCGCTGAGTGAGCAGCACCGCACGGCAGCGGCGGCCGGGAGCCTCGTCGAGGTGATCACGGACGTCGACGCGGTACGGCACCGGTTCCTCCAGCTCCAGGAGTCCGCCCGCCACGAGGTGCGGTCGATGATGGTCCCGGCGCTGGCCGTGGTGCCACCGCACCGCAACCCGGCCGAGAAGGCCGGTGTACGGCGCGGAGTGCGCTACCGGACGATCGTCCAGCGTGCGGCGCTGAACGAGCCGGGGATGGTGGGTCAGGCGCTGGCGGCCCTGGCCGACGGCCAACAGGTCGCCGTGGCCGACGAGGTACCGGTGAAACTGATGATCGCCGACAGGGAGCTGGCCATGCTGCCGTTGCTGCCCGGCCGCAACACCGCCGCGGCGTCGGTGCTGGTGCATGCCGGCGGCCTGCTGGAGGCCCTCGTCGCGTACTTCGAGCTGGCGTGGGAGAGTGCCTACCCGCTGTCGATGAACACCGCGGGCGACGACATCGAGGAGACCCGGGACGACCGGATCGACGAACTCGACGCCCGCATCCTGGGGCTGCTCCTGTCGGGCCTCACCGACCAGGCGGCCGCCGGTCAGCTGGGCATCTCCCGGCGCACCCTGCAGCGCCGGCTCGGCGAACTCATGGCCAGGGCCGGCGCGGAGAGCCGGATCCAGCTCGGCTGGCTGGCGGTCCGCAAAGGCTGGGCATGAGCATCGGACGATGACGCACACGCCCCCACCCACAATCCCGTCAGGCGCCTCCGTACGGCACCAGGCCGGTCCCGTGAATGGACCGGCCCGCTCATGGCTCAGCCCAGGTCCGGGATCCGCCAGTCGATCGGCTCGTGCCCCTGCCGGGCCACCGCCTCGTTGATCTGCGTGAACGGCCGGGACCCGAAGAACTTCTTCGCCGACAGCGGCGAGGGGTGCGCCCCCTTGACCACCACGTGCCGCGTCTCGTCGATGAGCGGGAGCTTCTTCTGGGCGTAGTTGCCCCAGAGCACGAACACCGCGGGGTCGGGTCGGTCGGCCACGGCCCGGATCACGGCGTCGGTGAACTTCTCCCAGCCCTTGCCCTTGTGCGAGTTCGCCTCGCCGCCGCGGACCGTCAGCACCGCGTTGAGCAGCAGGACGCCCTGCTGGGCCCAGGGCATCAGATAGCCGTTGTCCGGGACGGGGAGGCCGAGCTCCTCCTTCATCTCCTTGTAGATGTTGCGCAGCGAGGGCGGCGTCTTCACACCGGGGCGGACCGAGAAGCACAGGCCGTGGCCCTGGCCCTCGCCGTGATACGGGTCCTGGCCGAGGATCAGGACCTTCACCTTGTCGTACGGCGTCGCGTCGAGCGCCGCGAAGACCTCCTCGCGCGGCGGGTAGACGGGACCCTTCGCCCGCTCCTCCTCGACGAACTCCGTCAGCTCCTTGAAGTAGGGCTGCTGCAGCTCGTCACCCAGAACCCCGCGCCAGGACTCGGGCAGCATGGCGATGTCGGTCACGTCAACTTCCTTACGATGTGCGGCAGACGATGTGCGGTCCACGACCAGGGGTCGCTTCCGGTTCTCCGAACCTACAGGCGACCACTGACAATCGCCCCGCGGACCGCACATCCCGACAACCACCGCGCATCCCGACCGGCGGCGGCAGCCGCAGCCGGTGCCGCAGCCGGTGGGACCGCTACCAGCTGGTCTTGCGGTACAGCTCGCCCACCATCATGATCGTCGACGGGTCCAGCGCTCGCTCCGCACCCGAGATCTCCGCGCTGGCGGCCACGTACTGCCGGCCCTGCCACAGCGGCAGCAGCCGCGCGTCGTCGACGAGGATCCGCTGGGCGTCCTCGAAGTCCTTGACCACGTTGGCACGGTCGCTCTGGGCCCGGGAGTTGGGCAGCAGGGTCTCGGTGATCTTGGGCACGACATAAGGCGTACCGAGCGCGTTCTGCTTGCCGACGAACGGCGCGATGAAGTTGTCCGCGTCCGGGAAGTCCGGGAACCAGCCACGGCCGAACACCGGGTACTCGCCGTTCTGGTATCCGGTGACGTAGGTCTTCCACGGACGGCTCTTGAGGGTGATCTCGAAGAGGCCGGACCCTTCCAGCTGGCTCTTCAGCTCCTCGAACTCCGCCTTGGTCGCGGAGCCGTACCGGTCGCTGGTGTACCAGAGGGTGAGCGGGACGGGGGTCGTGATGCCCGCGTCGGTGAGGATCTTGCGGGCCTTGGTCTTGCTGGGGTCGCCGTAGTCGTCGAAGAAGCCCGTGGTGTGTCCGGTCAGGCCCTTGGGGACCATGGAGTACAGCGGCTCGACGGTGTCCTTGTAGACCTTGTGGGCGATCGCCGGGCGGTCCACGACCTGGGCGATGGCCTTGCGGACGGCCTCCTTGCCGGCCATGGGGTCCTTGGGGTTGAAGACCAGGTAGTTGATCTCGGTGCCGGAGCCCTCGATCAGTTGGAGCTCGTCATCGTCGTCGGCCTGGAGGTCGACGATGTCCTCGGCGGCGAGGCCACGGAAGGCGACGTCGAGCTCCTTGTCGCGCAGGGCGCCGACCATGGTCGGCGAGTCCTGGAAGTAGCGGATGGTGACCGCGTCGTTCTTGCGCTCCGCGTACCCCTGATACGTGTCGTTCTTGACGAGCTCGGCCTTCTCGCCCTCGTCGTAGGACGCGAGGCTGTACGGGCCGGACCCGACGACACTGTCGTCCTCGCGCAGCTTGTCGGCCGGGTACTCCTGCGGGTCGACGATCGACATCGCGGGCGTGGCGAGCACGAAGGGGAAGGTCGCGTCGGCCTTGTTGAGGTGGAAGACGAGCTCGCGCTCGTTCAGCACCTGGACCCGTTCGAGACTGCCGAGCAGACCGGCGGGACCACCGTTGACGTTGATCGTCCGGATCCGGTCGATCGAGTACTTGACCGCCTGCGCGTCGAGCGCGTGCCCGTCGGAGAACTTCAGGCCCTCGCGCAGCTCGCACCGGTACTTCATGTTCGAGCCATCGGTGAACTGACAGTTCTCGGCGGCGTCGGGCTCGGGCGCGGCCGCGCCGGAGGGATAGCTGAGCAGCGTTTGGTAAATGTTGCGGAACAGTTCCCAGGAGCTGTCCCAGGAGGCGGCGGGATCAAGGGTGCTGGGGGCAGCGGTCGTCCCCACGACGATCGGGCCTTCCTCCTCCGTCGCATCGGACGAGAGGACGCCGCACCCTGCCACCAGGGCCGATATGGACGCGATGGCCGCCACCTGCCGCAGGCGTCGGATCCGGTTGAACACGCGCACGCTCCTCGATCTGCCATACCAAGGGTCGGCAGACGATACCGCAGTGTTCCGGCCGGTGGACCTCCCGTCTCAGGTAGCGCTTGTCCGATCTTGCGGTGACTACGTTGTCAACGGCCGGTGATCTCCCGAAACGTCGACACGGGCGCCGCTCGTGTCCAGCGGCGCCCGTGCCTTGAGTCGTCCTGCGTCCCGTCCCGCGCGTCAGCCGACGCCGGCGTTGAGGAAGATGCCGCCGTCGACGACGAGCGTCTGCCCGGTGACCCAGTCGGACTGGTCCGACGTGAGGAACGCGGCGGCGCCGCCGATGTCGGAGGGCACGCCGAGCCGGCCCAGCGGGTACGCCGCGGCGGCCTCCGCCTCCCGGCCCTCGTACAGGGCCTGCGCGAACTTGGTCTTCACCACGGCCGGGGCGATGGCGTTGACCCGCACCTTGGGCGCGAACTCGTGCGCCATCTGCTGGGTGAGGTTGATCATCGCCGCCTTGCTGACGCCGTAGGCGGCGATGAACGGCGAGGGCGCGATGCCCGCGACGGAGGCGATGTTGACGATCGCGCCGCCGTTGTCCTTCTGCCAGGCGTGCCAGGTCTTCTGCGCGAAGCCGAGCGCCGAGATCACGTTGGTCTCGAAGACCTTGCGGGCCACGTTCAGGTCGAGGTCGGCGATCGGGCCGAAGACCGGGTTCGTGCCGGCGTTGTTGACCAGGTAGTCGACCCGGCCGAAGGCCTCCATGGCACGCTCCACGGCGAGGGTCTGGTGGGCCTCGTCGTGCGCCTTGCCGGCCACGTAGACGGCGCGCTCGGCGCCGAGCTGCTCGACGGCCTCCTTGAGGGCGTCCTCGCCCCGGCCGGTGATGACGACGCGGTCGCCGCGCGCGACGAGCGCCTCGGCGACGCCGTAGCCGATGCCGCGGCTGGCGCCCGTGACGAGCGCGACCTTGCCGGAGAGTTCAGGCAGTGCAGTCATGTCCGTGTCTCCCCGGTCCCTAGTCGAGCGGTCCGCCGGCGACGTACAGCACCTGGCCGGAGACGAAGCCGGCCGCCTCGTTCGTGAAGAAGGCGATCGCGTTGGCGATGTCCTCCGGCTCGCCGACCCGGGCCACCGGGATCTGGGTGGCGGCCGCGGCCTTGAAGTCCTCGAAGCCCATGCCGACGCGCTCGGCGGTGGCCTTGGTCATCTCGGTGGCGATGAAGCCGGGGGCGACGGCGTTGGCGGTGATGCCGAACTTGCCGAGCTCCTTGGCGAGGGTCTTGGTGAAGCCCTGCAGACCCGCCTTGGCGGCGGAGTAGTTGACCTGGCCGCGGTTGCCGAGCGCGGAGGACGAGGAGAGGTTGACGATACGGCCGAAGCCCGCGTCGACCATGTGCTTCTGACACGCCTTGGACATCAGGAAGGCGCCGCGCAGGTGCACGTTCATGACAGTGTCCCAGTCGGCGACGCTCATCTTGAACAGCAGGTTGTCGCGCAGCACGCCCGCGTTGTTGACCAGGATCGTCGGGGCGCCGAGCTCCTCGGCGATCCGCGCGACGGCCGCCTCGACCTGCGCCTCGTCGGAGACGTCGCAGCCGACCGCGATCGCCTTGCCGCCCGCCGCGGTGATCTTCTCCACGGTGTCCTTGCAGGCGCCCTCGTCAAGGTCGATCACGGCGACCGCGCGGCCCTCGGCCGCCAGCCGTACGGCGGTGGCGGCGCCGATGCCGCGCGCTCCGCCGGTGACTACGGCGACCCGCTGCTCAGTGGTGGACATCAGTGACTCTCCTCGGGTGAGCGACCGCTTAGTACCTTCGATGGACGTGACGCTAGAAGTCCTGGCACGCGGTGTCAACGGCCACCGCACGCATGTGATCCATTACCTGATCCGTCACTTCACCAACCGATCGAGCAGCCGTTCCGTCTCGGCCGCCGGATCGGAGGTGAGCCCGGTGTGCACGGGCCCCGGCTGGACGACCGTCGAACGGGGCGCGATCAGCCAGCGGAAGCGCCGCCCGGCGTCGTCGCCGGAAGCCTGCCCCGCCGCCTCGCTGCCGCCGCAGACGCGCTCGACGGCCCCGAGGGCGGCCCGGATGCCGACCACGTCCGCGTCCGGGTCGAGGGCGAGCAGCCGCGCCTCGTCCAGGTGGGTGCGGGCACCCACGTAGCCCCGGGCCCGGCAGTACACCAGTACGCCCGCGTTGATGCACTCGCCGCGTTCGACGCGGGGCACGACGCGCAGGAGGGCGTACTCGAAGACGTCCCGGTCGCTCGACTCGCCGCCCCGGATGATGTGGCGTTCGACCACATGGCCGGCCATGTGAATGTGGCGCTCGCTCACTTGCTTCCCTCGATTCCGGTGACGCGCTCATGGACGGTGGCCGCCCGTGCCAGCAGCGGCGTCGTGTACGCCCGCCTGAGGTCGTCCGCGGTGTCGAAGCCGGGCTCGCCGGCCAGCCAGGCGTCGGGGATCTCGGCGGTCACCTCGGCCAGCAGTTCCTCGGTGACCAGCGGCGCCAACTCGGCAGCGGCGGCCCGCACATCCGGCGTGAAGGAGGCGAGGGCGTGGTCGGAGGCGTCGTAGGGGCGGGCCGCCGATCCTTGCGCGCCGGGCCAGTTGTGGTGCCAGATCATGGTCGCGCCGTGGTCGATGAGCCACAGCTCGCCCTGCCACATCAGCAGGTTGGGGTTGCGCCAGGACCGGTCGACGTTGTTCACCAGCGCGTCGAACCAGACAATACGGCCGGCCTCTTCGGCGCTCACCCGGAAGGCGAGGGGGTCGAAACCGAGGGCGCCGGAGAGGAAGTCCATGCCGAGGTTAGTGCCGCCGCTGGACCTGAGCAGCTCCTGCACCTGCTGGTCGGGTTCGCCGAGGCCCAGCACCGGGTCGAGCTCCACCGTCACCAGCCGGGGCACCCTGAGCCCCAGCCTGCGGGCGAGTTCACCGCAGACGACCTCGGCGACCAGCGTCTTGCGGCCCTGTCCGGCGCCGGTGAACTTCATGACGTACGTCCCGAAGTCGTCGGCCTCGACGAGCCCCGGCAGCGAGCCGCCCTCACGCAGGGGCGTGATGTAGCGGGTCGCGATGACTTCCTTGAGCATCGCCCCAGGTTACTGGCGCAGGGGCGGGGGGCCGGGACGGCCCGGGCGGGCGGCGATGCGTTTGCGCCGACAGCAGACCGACAGCTACGGACAGGGAACCGACAGCTCCGCTTTACCCGCGTCTGCGCCGGACCGGGTCAGGATTTCGACAACGTCTGAACAGCAGGTCCTCACGGACCGTACCTCTCGACAGATCACGAATGACGGGAAGGAACGTCAGCATGACCAGCGAATCAGTTCAGCCGATGTCGAATCCCAGTCGCCGTACCGTCGTGGCGGCGGTCGGCGCGGCGGGGCTCGCCGTTGCGCTGACCGCATGCGGGTCGGACGACGACGCGTCCGGCTCCTCCACCGAACAGGGCGCCGGCGCCGGCGCGACCACCGAAGCGGGCGGCTCGTCCGGTGCCGGCGGGGCGGCGCTCGCGAAGACCAGCGACATCCCGGAGGGCAGCGGCAAGGTCTTCAGCGACGAGAAGGTGGTGGTGTCGCAGCCGACGGCGGGCGAGTACAAGGCCTTCTCGACGATCTGCACCCATCGGAAATGCCCGATGACCGACCTGGCGGGTGACACCATCACCTGCGCCTGCCACAACAGCCAGTTCTCCGTCCTGGACGGCAGCGTGAAGAAGGGGCCTGCCACCGAGCCGCTGGAGGCCAAGCAGATCAGCGTGTCGGGCGACTCGATCACGCTCGCCTGACGCTGCGCTCACGCCCGAAGCCGTCCAGCACCTCGTCCGTGGTCGCGACCGTGGCGACCAATGCGAGGGTGTTGCGGATCATCGCGGGAGTGTAGTCGGACGGCACCCCCGCGATGGCGTCCGAGGGCACGACAGCCGTGTAACCGCGGTTGACGGCGTCGAACACCGCGTTGGGGACGGCCACGTTGGCCGAGACACCGGCGATCACGAGCGTGCGGCAGCCCAGGTTGCGCAGCAGCGCGTCGACATCGGTGCCCTGGACGGGCGACAAGCCGTGCAGTCGCCGTACGACCAGATCCTCCTCGGCGACCTCGATCGGCGCCGCCACGCACACCGCCTCGGTGCCGGACAGCTGCTGGACGGGGAGCCGCTCGGCGGCGCGGAAGAGGCGGGCGTTGCGATTGGCGCCGCGACCGTCGGGGCGGCGTTCGGCGATCGCGTGGATCACCTGGACCCCGCTCTCGTGAGCCGCGGCGACCAGCCGTGCCACGTTGGCGAGGGCGCCCGACTCCCGTGCCTCCTTGGCGAGTTCGGGCAGCGCGCTGTCCGGTCCGACGACGCCCCGCTGACACTCGACGGTGAGCAGGACGGTGGTCGCGGGGTCGAGGAGTTCGCTGAGCTCTGCGTACGACGGCACGGTTCCCCCTGTGACCGACGGCGGCATGGGCGGGCGAGCGTAGCCATCATCACGTGAGGACGGAACCGCCATGACGTGTGGACGGAACCACCATTGCGCGGTGACGGAAGACGACCCATCCTTTTCTGACGTGATGTCAGAGGATCTCTCCTCTGGCACGACGTGAGAGAAGAGGGGGCCGCATGACCGTCACTCAGCGCCGGGGCCGGAAGATCATGATGACGCCCGGTGAGCTGGACGAGTTCCTCACCACGCAGCGCACCTGCCGGGTCGCCACGGTGTCCGCCGATGGGTTCCCGCATGTCAGCGCCCTGTGGTTCGCCTGGGACGGCACCTCGCTGTGGCTGTACTCGGTCGTCCGCAGCAAGCGGTGGACCGATCTGCGCCGCGACCCGCGGGTCGCGATCGTGATCGACACGGGTGAGGAGTACGAGCAGCTGCGCGGCGTCGAGCTGTCCGGCACCGTCGAGTTCGTGGGCGAGATACCGCGCGTCGGCGAGCTGCGGGCCGAACTCGACGTACCCGAGACGCTGTTCGCCCGCAAGAACTTCGGCATCGACGAGATGCCGCACGACGGCCGGCACGCGTGGGTGCGGCTGACGCCGGAGAAGGTCGTGTCCTGGGACTTCCGGAAGCTGGGGTCGCTGTAGCGGGAGCGCTGCGGGGGAACGTCAACCGGCCTTCGCGGCCGCCGCCTGCAGAGCCTCCACCGCCGCCCGGATCGACGGGCGGCGGTCGGCGTCCGCGCGCCACACCGCGTAGACGTACCGGTGGACCCGGTGCCGCACGGGCACGGCCCGCACCCCGAGCGGCATCGGGTCGCGGCCCAGCCGGGGCGCCACACAGACGCCCAACCCGGCCGCGACCAGCGCGAGTTGGGTGTGGTGCTCCTCGGCGCAATGGGCGATGCGGGGCTCGATGCCCTTGGTGCGCAACGTGTAGAGCAGCCATTCGTGACAGAACGCGCCCTCGGGCCAGGCGACCCACTCGTCGCACGCGAAGTCCTCCAGGTCGACCTCGCGCCGGTCGGCGAGCGGGTGTCCCTCGGGCATCGCGATCTCCACGCGATCGTCGAGGATCGGCGCCTTGGCCAGCCCTTCCGGCATGGGCAGCGGCTTGTTGTACCAGTCCAGGACGACGGCCAGGTCGGCGTCGCCGCGGATCACGGCGTCCACTCCCTGCTCGGGCTCCAGCTCTCGCGACCGCAGGCGCAACCCCGGATGGCCTGCCCGCAGCGCGGCGAGCGCGGAGGGGAACAGGCCTCGCATGGCCGTCGGGAACGCGGCCAGCCGCAGCTCACCGACCACTTGCCCGCGCTGCGCCTCCAGGTCGGACTGGGCCAGCTCGACCTGCGACAGGATGCGCGCGGCATGGTCGGCGAGCAGCCGGCCCGCGTCGGTGAGCCGCACACCGCGGCCGTTCTTGGCGAGGAGCTGCTGGCCGACCTCGCGCTCCAGCTTGGACATCTGCTGCGAGACGGCGGACGTCGTGATGTGCAGCCCTTCGGCGGCGCCGCTGACCGAGCCGTGGCGGGCGAGGGCGTCGAGGGTGCGCAGGCGCTCCAGGTTCAACATGTAAGCAATGCTACGAGATATCGTGCGCGAAATCTCGATTGTGCTACGAGATCGTCTGCGTCATCGTTGCTGCCATGACCACCGTCACCGCCTCTCGTGTCCCGACCGAAGCCGCGCCTCGTCCACGTCCTCGCACCCGTTTCGACTGGCGCCTGCGCTTCGCCGCGCTCTCCCTGATCTGGGGCTTCAGCTTCCTGCTCATCAAGGTGGGCACGGATGGGTACGCCCCGTTCCAGGTCACGCTCGGGCGACTGGTGTTCGGTACGGCCGTACTGGCGGTGGCGATGGTGGCGAAGGGGGAGCGGCTTCCCCGCGGGGCTCGGACGTGGGGGCATCTGGCTGTCGCCGCGTTTCTGCTGAACGCGCTGCCGTTCTCGTTGTTCGCGTACTCCGAGCTGACGATCCCGTCCACGCTCGCGGGGATCTGCAACGCGACCTCGCCGCTGTGGGGGATGACCCTGTCCCTGGTCGCACTGTCGGAGGACCGGCCGACGCGGGTCAGGGTCGCCGGGCTCGGGATCGGGTTCCTCGGGGTGCTGACGGTGCTGGGTGCGTGGCAGGGGTTCGCGGGCCTGGACGCCACCGGTACGGCGATGGCGCTGCTGGCCTCCTTGAGCTATCCCATCGGGTGGATATACGTCCGGCGGACGCTTGCCGGGTCGAGTGAGTCGCATCTGTCGCTGACCGGGGCGCAGTTGCTGTTGGCCACGGCGCAACTGGCTGTCGTGACGCCGCTGTTCACCTCGGTTCCGGATCGCTTCCCGGTGCTGCCGTTGCTGGCGGTCGTGGCGTTGGGTGCGCTCGGGACGGGGCTGGCCGTGCTGCTTCAGTACGGTCTGGTCGCTGAAGTCGGGCCGACTACGGCCCAGATGGTCACGTACTTCATTCCGGTCATCGCGACGGCCGCGGGGGTCGCGCTGCTGGGTGAGTCGTTGAGCTGGTCGACGCCGGTGGGGGCGGTGATCGTTCTTGCGGGGGCTGCGCTTACTCAGGTGAAGCGGGTCGCCTGACGGGGAGGGGCGCGGGGATTGTCGGCGACTGCGGGACCGATGTGGCTGGTCGCGCAGTTCCCCGCGCCCCCTTAGGGCAACTGCGGGCACCCGTGGCTATACGTAACTCCTCGTCGGTGCTGGGCCCAGCGCCGTTGCCACCGCGTCTGCCAGCGGGACGGCCTGCTCCTCGGTGAGTGTCGAGATGGTGATCCTGATCCCGGGCGGCGCGCTCGACCGGAAGCGGGCCCCGGGGGCCACCGCCCAGCCGGCGTGGAGGAGTCGGGCCACGGCTCCCGTTTCGTCGGGTACGGGGATCCAGACGTTCAGGCCGCTACGCCCGTGCGCCTCGATCCCCCGCTCGGCAAGCGCGTCGATCAGCAAGTCACGGCGTCTGCCGTACGCCGCCCCCACCGCCCTCGGGTCGTGCCCGCCGTCGCTCCACAGCCGCACCACGGCCCGCTGCACCAACCGGCTGACCCACCCGGCCCCGAGCCGCTGCCGCCCGCGCACCCGGTCCACCGTGACGTCGTCCCCGGTGAGCACGGCGAGCCGCAGGTCCGGGCCGTAGGCCTTGGCGACCGAGCGGACGAAGGCCCAGGTGCGGGTGGTGCCGGACAGGGGGTGCAGGGGCAGGTCGACGATGCCGTGGCCGTGGTCGTCCTCGATCAGGAGGATGTCGGGGTGCTCGCGGAGCACGGAACGCAGGGCACGTGCACGCGTGGCCGTCACCGCGGCGCCGGTGGGGTTCTGGGCCCGGTCGGTGACGATCAGGGCGCGGGCCCCGGCGTCGAGGGCCCGCCGTACATCGTCCGGCAGTGGGCCCTCGTCGTCGACGGCGACTGGAGCCGTGCGCAGCCCGAGGGCCGGGATCAGGTCGAGGAGACTGCCCCAGCCGGGGTCCTCGACGGCGACGGTGTCGCCCGGCTTGAGGTGGGCCGCCAGGACGCGCTCGATGGCGTCGAGGGAGCCTGAGGCGACGGCCAGGGGGCCCAGCGGCACCCCGTCCGCGTCCAGTTCGGCCCGCGCGATCCGCGCGAGCTCCGGCTCCACGGGATCCTCCCCGTACAGCACCGGTTCCCGGTCCGCCTGCTCGGCCGCGGCGGCGAAGGCCTTCGCCAGGGAAGGCAGCAGCGCCGGGTCGGGGTTGCCGCTCGCCACGTCGGTCACGCCCTCGGGCACGTTGACCCGGACGTACTCGCGCCCGGTCGTGGCCGGCCTGGGCCGCACCCGGCTGCCCCGGCGGCCCGCGGTCTCGATCACCCCGCGCTCACGCAGGGTGCGGTACGCGGCGGCGACCGTATTGGGGTTCACGCCGAGCTCGACCGCCAACTCCCGCATGGGCGGCAGCAGTTGCCCCGGTTCCAGCTCCCCGGTGCCCACCGCGCGCTCGACGCTCGACGCAATCTCGGCTGCGCGTCGCCCTTCGATCCGATATCCTCCTAGCACAAACACGATTATGCACTAGTGCAATATATTTCGCAAGGGAGAGCGCAATGCAGGGGACCCAGCAGCCGTCGTCGCCGCCCGCCACCACCTACACGCCGACCGACCGCACCGTCCCCACCCGCTCCGCGGGCCGCGCGTCGTACGACAAGGAACTGGTGCACGCGATACTCGACGAGGCCTACGTCTGCCATCTCGGCTTCGTGCGCGACGGCGCGCCGGTCGTGCTGCCCACGCTGTTCTGCCGGGTCGGCGAGACGCTCTACGTCCACGGCTCGACGGGCTCACGGCCTCTGCGGATGACCGGCCAGGCCGACCCGGGGCTGCCGGTGTGCCTGACGGTCACGCATGTCGACGCGCTGATCCTGGCGCGCTCGGCCTTCCACCACTCGATCAACTACCGGTCGGTGGTCGTGCACGGAATCGCGTACGACGTGACGGACCCCGAGGAGAAGCGGGTCGCCCTCGACGCCCTGGTCGACCATGTGGTGCCCGGCCGGTCGGCCGACTCCCGCCCCGCCAACAAGAAGGAGCTCGCCGCCACCGCCGTGATCCGCCTCGACCTGAACGAGGTCTCCGCCAAGCTCCGCACCGGCGGCGTCAACGACGAGCCCGAGGACCTCGCCCTGCCCCACTGGGCCGGCGTGGTCCCGCTGCGCAAGGGCTATGAGGCACCGGTCGGCGACCCGGACCTGGCCCCCGGCACCGAGCTCCCCGGCTACCTGGGAGCCCTGTGATGCTGATCCACCCCTGGGACGCGCCCCATGCGGACCCGGAGTGGCAGCAGTGGCTGGCCGCCCACGACTTCGGGCAGCTCGTCGTCAACGGCCTGGACGGCGAGCCGCCGTACGCCCAGCCGCTGCACTTCGTGTACGACGCCGAGCGCGGCGAGGTCCTCACGCACCTGGCCCGTCCCAACCCGATGTGGCCCGCGCTGCTCGCGAACCCCGAGGTCGTCCTGAGCGTGGTCGACGACTACGTGTACGTGCCCGGCCCCTGGCAGGCGGCACCGGAGGACCCGCCCGAGCACGGCACACCGACCAGCTTCTACGCCGCGGTCCAACTCCGGTGCCGGGCCCATGTCGTGGACGACCCCGCCGAGAAGGCCGAACTGCTCAACCGCCAGGTCGGCCACTTCCAGCCGGAGGGCGGCTCGGCACGGGTCGCCGTGGGTGAGGTGCCGTACGGCCGCATGTTGTCCGGGCTGCGTGGGGTGCGGCTCGAAGTGACCGGCGTACGCGCCAAGTTCAAGTACGCGAATCACCGGACCGAGGAGGTCAAGGACAGGATCGCGGCCCATCTGGTGGCGCGGAGCGGTCCACGCGACGCGGCGGCCCGCGAGCACCTGCTGCGCCGACGCGGAGGGTGAGCGACGGGGCCCTCCACCCGTGCGGTGCAGGGCCCCCTCGGCATCACGCCGGCAGCGGCTCCCGCCTCGCCCCGCGTGTCTCCGCCACCGCGAGACCCGCGACCGACCCGAGCATGAGCAGGGTCCCGGCGAGGGTCGGCGCCGTCAGGTGTTCGCCGAGCAGGACGACGGCGAGCACCGCCGCGCCGACCGGCTCCAGCAGCATGATCACGGACACGGTGGCCGACCGTACGGCGGCCGCGCCCGCGAAGTAGAGGGCGTACGCGAGGGCCGTGGGCACGGCCGCGATGTACGCCAGCAGCCAGCCGAGTCGGACCGGGTCGGCGGTGTGCGGCACGAGTCCCTCGGCGAGGGCGAACGGCAGCAGGCACAGGCTGGTGACGGCGAAGGCCCACAGGGACGTGCCGGCGGCGTCGGCCCCGCCGTCGCGGCCCCACTTGCGGGTCAGCAGGGTCATGACGGAGTACGCGGCCGCGGACACCAGGGCGAGCAGCACGCCCCACGGCCGTACGGTCGCGCCCCCGCCGCCGAGCGCGAGCACGGCGAGGCCGGTGAGCGCACCGGCCACGGCCGCGACGCCGCCGCGGCCGAGCCGCTCCCCCAAGGTGAGCCGGGCGCCGACCGCGATGAACACGGGACCGGCGCCGAGGGTGACGACGGTGCCCACGGCGAGTCCGGTGGCGTCCACGGACGCGAAGTAGGCCGTCTGGAACACCGCGAGCCCGATGCCCGTGGCGACGGCCCGCAGCGCCTTGCGACCGAGGGGCTCGAATACGGAAGCGGTCCGCGCACGCGGACGCAGGAGGTGGACGGCGAGCAGCAGCACGAAGCCGACGGCGCAGCGCCAGAAGGAGAGGGCGACCGGCCCCATGTCACTGGTCCGGTAGACCAGGGAGGCGGCCGCGCCCGCGGTGCCCCAGGCGGCACCGGCGACGATCAGATAGAGGAGGCCTCGCCCGATGGGCAGGCCGGAGACAGTGTTCGACACGAGTTGTTCTCCGCAGATGCGCGAGTGCGCGGAAGTTCTGGAGGAGCCCCGGATGAGCGGGGTCCGTGGACTTCTTCTGCGGGCAGCACCGTTGCGCCCGGCGGTGCGCGGGGTTCAGTTCCCGTCAGGCACCGGGGCTTGGCTTCCGGAGGGCCCGCCTCAGGCGGCCGGAGGCGGAAGAACGAGTGTCGAAGGCATGATCACCGACCCTAGGCGACGTTTCCCCGGGCGGACAACTCCCTTTCCGGCCCGCCGCTCGCCACCGGCTCGGCCGGGCTCTTGGCCGGCGCCGACGACTGCGCGATGAAGGCGCCCACCAGGACGACCGCGCCGCCGATGATCTGCGGCGCCGAGAGGTGCTCGCCGAGCAGGAACCAGGCGAGGACGGTGGCGATGACCGCTTCGAGGCAGGCCACGACTCCGGCGACCTGGGGCGAGAGCCGGCGCACGGAGAGCACGCCGGTGGCGTAGGCGACGACCGTCGCGACGAGCACGATCCAGGCCAGCAGCACTGCTGCCGCGACCGGGGTGCCGTTCATGTCCGCGGTGTCCGCGAGGACCGACCAGTCCATGCTCCAGGGGCGGGCCACGACGGTCAGGACGGCGGCACCGACGAGCAGGCCGTACGCGATGACGCCGAGCGGGTCGGGTGCCGCCGCGCCGGAGTCGCTGCCCTGGTCGGACAGGACGAAGTAGCCGACCTGGCAGCAGGCCGCGCCGAGCGCGAGGAGCAGTCCGAGGGCGTCGAAGCTCAGGCCCGACCAGACCTCGACGACGCAGGCGAGACCGCCGACCGCGAGGACCACGCCGAGCGCGGCGGCGCGCGTCACCGGCCGCCGCTGCACGAACCGCACCCATCCGAGGACGAGCGCGGGCGCGAAGTACTCGACGAGCAGCGCGACCCCGACCGGGATCCGGGATATCGCCGCGAAGTAGCAGGCCTGCACGCCGGCCACGCCGAGCAGGCCGAACCCGGCGAGCAGCGCGGGTCGGCTGCGCAGCAGGGCACGGTGGCGCACGGCGAGCGGCAGCATCACCAGGGCGGCACCGGCCACGCGCAGCCACACCACATGGAGCGGGTCGAGCCCCGCCTCGATCAACGGCTTGGCCGCGACGCCGGAACCTCCGAAGGCGACCGCGGACCCGATCGCCAGACCGAGCCCGACGCCCTTGCCACGGCCGGCCTGACTGCTCCCAGAGATACGCACCCGCACATGATGACAGGCGTTGACAGGAGCGTCATCCCCGATGACACCTGTCTCACCGAGTGGACGAGGTGGGGGCGCTCGGGGGTGGGGGGAGCGGCTCGCGTGCGGGTTCGGCGGTGGTGGGGGTACGGCTTGCGCGCGGGTTCGGCGATGTTGGGGGTCGGCAGTGGCGTGGGGAATAGCCACGCGCCGGTACGGCAGTGGCGTGGGGAATAGCCACGCGCCGGTACGGCAGTGGCTTGGGGAATAGCCGACGCGCCGGTACGGCAATGGCGCGCGGAATGGCTGGCGCGCCGGTTCGGCGATGGTGCAGGGAAGGGCCGGCGCCGGTTCGCCGGCTAACGGGCGGCGTCGCCGCTGACGTACTCGTCCCTCCGCTCGTCGATCCGGGTGCGCAGCGCGTTCGCGTCGATGCCGGCGCGGGCGAGCACCTCGACGGCGCGCGCCTGTGGGTCCGTCACGATCGCCGCGAGGAGGTCGATGCCGCGGGCCTGGGCGTCGCCGCGCAGGGCGGCGCGTCGGCGGGTGTGCTCCATGGCACTCGCGGCCAGCGGGGAGAAGCCCTCACCGTCCATCACCACGGGTACGGCTCCGGAGTCCTCGACGGCGCCCTGCCAGCGCAGGCCGTAGCCGATGGTGCGCTGGACGAGATAGCCGAGCAGGCGGGCGATCTGCGGTCCTTCACCGAAGGCGGCGTACACGTCCGGGTCGTGTTCCAGCAGCGAGTGCAGCAGATGGGCCGTGTCGATCTGCCGGTCCCCGTCCCTGACCGCCCGGCGGCGGGCACCGGCGATCACCGCTGCCAGCTCGTCACTGAGCCTGGCATCGTCCGCCGCGGCGTCCGGGCGCCGGCAGTCCTGTTCCTGGTCGGACTGCCGGGAAATACGGGGTTGCACATCCCTACCCCATCAGCCACGTCGCGCCAGGTCATCCCCGGGAGGAAGCATTTTCGCGTCCCACACAGAGTGGACTCGGGAGGCCGCGATCTCCTCCTTACGGATGAGATCACGCCGAAAGCCCCGGAGGGGCGCGCGCCCCCTTGCCATGCGCCTCGTACGCAACCATGGCGCTCCGTCGCACGTCCCACAGGGACATGGAGAGCAGGTGCTGGCTGGTGGCGCTGCCGGCCGTCGACGGCAGACAGTACGTCTACCGGGTGTACGCCCCGGAGGACGCCCTGCTCGCCGACCTGTTCTGGGAGGCGTGGCACTGCCACGAGGAGAGCGCGCTCCCGCGCGCGTGGGATCTGTTCGACGCGGCGGTGATACGGCTGGTGGGCTGAGCGACCGGGAGAGGCCGGTGGGACGAGGCGGTGGGACGAGGCGGTGGGACCAGGCGGTCGACCGACCCGAACGTCTCCACACTTTCTGACAGTTCATCAGTATTGAATGTTCCAGGCTCCCCGGCTACGTTCCGCGACACCGTAGCCCGAGACGAAGGGGTGGTCGCATGGCCGAAGTCAGCGCGGAGGCACGCATCGAGGCCCCGGCCGAGAAGGTCTGGACTCAACTGACGGACTGGTCGGCGTACGGACAGTGGAACGCCACCCACACCAGCTTCCCGAGCGGCGGCCCCGCGGTTCTCGAAGTGGGCGGGACCTTCCAGGAGAACATGAAGCTCATGGGGTTCCCGGCCGAGGTCGAGTGGACCATCGAGGAACTGGAGCCGGCGCGGGTGCTGGCCATTCGCGGCAAGGGGCCGATGGCAGTGAATGTGGCCACGCGCTACACCCTCACGCCGGACGGCGACGGCGCCACGGGCGTGCGCATCGACGGCGAGTTCACGGGCGCGGCGGTGTCGTTGATGGCGGGCAGGCTCAAGGACTCGGCGACGGCGGCACTGAACGAGTCGCTGCGCAAGCTGGCCGGGTTGGTGACCTGAGCACCCGCGGCACACACCAGCACCTCACCACCGCGCACCGACATCCTCCCCGCCGCACAGCGACACCTTCCCCGCCGCACACCGGCACCCGTACCACGCACAGTGAAGGCGCCCCGCGAATCACTCCACGGGGCGCCTTCACTCACGGCGGGGAGGCCGCCGACACTGCTCAGCCCTCGTCGGCGTCAGCCTTCGTCAGCGAGGATCAGATACAGCTTCTTTCGGGCGTCGTTGATGACGGCGAGCGCCTTCTCGCGCTGCTCCTTGCTGCCCGTCTTCCAGACCTGCCCGAACGCCTCCATCAGACCGAAGCCGGCCTGGCGGATCTCACCCAGGGCCTCCCAGTCGACACCGCGGGAGGCTTCCTCCCAGGGCGCCTCGGGCCCGACGTCGGCCGCCTCGCGGCCCGATTCGGTGAGCGAGAACAGCTTCTTGCCGCCCTCGGTCTCGCTGGCGATCAGACCCTCGTCCTCCAGCAACTGGAGGGTGGGGTACACCGAGCCGGGGCTGGGCTTCCACGCCCCGCCGCTGCGCTCGGCGATCTCCTGGATCATCTCGTAGCCGTGCATGGGGCGGTCCTTCAGCAGGGCGAGGATCGAGGCGCGTACGTCACCTCGCCGCGCCCTCCCTCGCGGTCCACCCCGCCCCCTCGGCCCCCAGGGGCCGGGCCCGAATCCGGGCCCACCGAAGCCGGGGCCGCCCGGCCCGAAGGGTCCGAAAGCGGCCCGAAGTCCCTCGAAGCCACCTCGGCCGTGGTGACCGTGCCCACCGTGTCCACGCTCGAATCCATGGGAACGCATCGCAAACACTCCATTCCATCGTTGATCTGTCGCGATGCTTCAACGATATATCGGAACAGTTCGCTCGGCAAGGGCCGACGGACCGGGCTCGACCGGCTCGTCCAGGATTGGGTCGTCTCCGAGGCCATCGGCCACAAGAAGCCCGAGCCGGAGATCTTCCGCACGTCGAAGTCCCCCTGCGGGGCGCGTGGGTCATCGGCGATTCACCGCACGCCGACATCGCCGGCGCCTGTGCGCGCGGGCTTCGCAATGTGCGGGTGTCGGACGGACGGTCCTGGACAGAGGACTCCTACCGGCCCACCCACACCGCTCACGAGGTCGCCGCCGCGATCGACCACGCTGCCGATGCGCGGCGTTGTGGGACTGCCACCGACGCCCTCCATGACGCGGCATTGAGGGGACCACCCACCCCCGCCCTCCATGACGCGGCATCGAGGGGACCACCCACCCCCGCCCTCCCTCCCCCAAGTAGGTCCAGCAGCGGCGAATTGGCCTTGGCAGGGGCCTGGGCGGAACCTCTAGCGTCGGGCCATGCGTATCCGAATCGTCGACGCCTTCACGGACCGCCCCTTCGCCGGGAACCCGGCCGGGGTCGTTCTCCTCGACGCCTTCCCCGACGACAACTGGCTGCAGAACGTGGCCCTGGAGGTCAACCACGCCGAGACGGCCTTCGCCCACCGCCTGCCCGAGGGCGGCGAGGCCGACTGGGCGCTGCGCTGGTTCACACCGGCCACCGAGGTCGCGATGTGCGGCCACGCCACGCTCGCCACCGCCCACGTCCTGCACGGCACGGGCGCGCACGAGGGCCCGGTGCGGTTCGCCACCCGCAGCGGCGTCCTCATCGCCACGCCGCAGCAGGACGGCTCGATCACCCTGGACTTCCCCACGGCCCCGCTCACCCCGGTCGACGTCCCGGACGGGGTCGCGCAGGCCCTCGGCACCGAGCCGCGTGCGGCCTTCGACACCGGCCCGAACGTCGGCGACCTGATCCTCGAACTCGCCGACGAGAAGACGATCCATGCCCTCAGGCCCGACCACAAGGCGCTCGCCGCCTACTCCGCGCGCGGCATCATCGCCACCGCCCGCGCCGAGAACCCCGCCCTGGGCTACGACTTCGTCTCCCGGTGCTTCTTCCCGAACGTCGGCATCGACGAGGACCCGGTCACCGGCAGCGCCCACACCGCCCTCGCCCCGTTCTGGTCCGAGCGCCTCGGCAGGGCCGAGCTCACCGGCCTGCAGGCCTCCCCGCGCTCCGGCCGCGTCCGCACGGAACTCCGCGGCGACCGCACCCTGCTGAGCGGCCGCGCGGTGACCGTCATCGAAGGGGAGCTGATCGCCTAGGCCTTGTCCGGCCGACGGGATACCAAAGGGGGCGCACGAGACCGTCGTACGCCCCCTCGATCAGGCTCACGCGCCCGGCCTGCTCACGCCGTCGGCAGCCACCCCACCTTCCCGGCCAGCAGCGCGTACCCGACGAACGCCCCTATGTCGAGCAGGGAATGCGCGACGACCAGCGGGCCCACGCGGCCCCAGCGACGGTAGAGGTACACGAACACCACGCCCATCGCCATGTTGCCGATGAACCCGCCGATGCCCTGGTAGAGGTGGTACGAGCCGCGCAGTACGGAGCTGGCCACCAGCGCGGTGCCGGGCGTCCAGCCCAACTGGCCCAGGCGGCGCAGCAGATAGCCGACGACGATGACCTCTTCGAGGATCGCGTTCTGCAGGGCCGACAGGATCAGTACCGGGTACTTCCACCACACCGCGGGCAGCGCCTCGGGCACGACGGTGAGGTTGAAGCCGAGCCCCCGGGCGGCCAGGTAGAAGGCGATCCCGGTGCTGCCGATCACGGCCGCGATCGCCGCGCCACGGCCGAGGTCGGGCCAGGGCCGGGTGCGGTCGAACCCGAGCATGCGCAGACTCGCTCCCTCCCGCAGCAGGAAGTGTGCGACGAGCGCGACGGGCACCAGCGCGGTGGTGATCCCGAAGAGCTGCCAGGCGAGATCCAGCCAGGGGCGGCCCGGTGCGGCCGAGGCGTTGAGGGTGGCGGCCTGGTCCTTGAGGCCCCCCGGTTTGGTGACCGATCCAACAAAACTGATCAGGGCGGACACACCACTCGCACCGAGCGAAAGCGCCAAGACGAGCAGCGTCTCGTCACGGAAGATCCGTCGCGAGGGCCGCTCGTACGGAAAAGAACCGGCCACGGGGCCTGCCTCGCCCTGCACACCTGCCTCCAGTTGCGTAAACCCCCTTACCCTTGCCTGCCATACGGCCGGTTCCGGCGCGAGGTTCAGCAGGGCACCGGGGATGGGCCCCACCGTCATGGGACGTCACAGCTTGCCCGATCAGTATGGAGCGGGCAGCAGCGCCCCCGTCTTCCGCGCACCCCGGTGACACGCTTCCCCATCGCCCGGTTGTCTGGCATCCGCCGCCACGGCGACCAACCACCACGGCGCGGTCCGGCGGTCCGCCACGGCGACCAACCACCACGACGCGGCCCGGCGGTCCGTCACGGCCTCAGCCCCCGAATCGGCCTCCCGCCGTCATCCCAGCAGCACCGGCTCCAGTAACCCCACGGGCCACGTGTGCACCGGATCCCCGCGATGCATCAGCTCGCGGTACCGCCGGGTCGTGGCCGCCAGCGCCGCCTCCCGGCTCATGCCCGCCTCCAGTGCCCGGTGGAAGGTGGCCGCCTGCCAGGACGCCCCGTTCATCCGGCGCCGGCACCGCTCCTCGATGACGCCCAGGTAGAGGTCCCGGTCGGCCGGCTCGACCCCCCACGCGTCCAGGCCGGCCTCGGCGAGCGGCAGCAGTTCGTCGCGTACGAGGCTCACCGCGTCGACCTCGGTCGTGCCGCCGTACCGCCCCCGCCGGGGCCAGCGCAGCCGCGCGTCGATGCCGTGCTTGCACGCCGCGTCGAAGTTGGCGGCCGCCACGTCGAAGGGCATCCGGGTCCACACGGGCCGCGACTCCTCGGCGAGGGCGCGGACCATGCCGTAGTAGAAGGCCGCGTTGGCGATGACGTCCGTGATGGTGGGCCCGGCGGGCAGCACGCGGTTCTCCACGCGCAGGTGCGGGACGCCGTCGGCGATGCCGTAGACCGGGCGGTTCCAGCGGTACACGGTGCCGTTGTGCAGGACGAGCTCGGCGAGCGTCGGTACGCCGCCGGCGTCGAGGACCTCGAGCGGTTCCTCGTCGTCGCAGATCGGCAGCAGGGCCGGGAAGTAGCGCAGGTTCTCCTCGAAGAGCTCGTACGCCGAGGAGACCCAGCGCTCCCCGAACCAGGTGCGCGGCCGTACCCCCTGGGCCTGGAGCTCGGGCGGGCGGGTGTCGGTGGACTGCTGGAACAGGGGCGGTCGGGACTCGCGCCACAGCTCGCGTCCGAAGAGGAACGGCGAGTTGGCGCCCACGGCGACCTGGGCGGCGGCGACCGCCTGGGCCGCGTTCCACACGTCGGCGAAACGGGCCGGGGTGACCTGGAGGTGCAGCTGCACGGAGGTGCAGGCGGCCTCGGGGGCGATGGACTTCGACGAGCACCTCAGGTGTTCGACGCCGTCGATGTCGAGCGTGAAGTCCTCGCCGCGGGCGGCCACGATCTGGTCGTTGAGCAGGGCGTAGCGGTCGACGTCGGAGAGGTTCGAGGAGACCAGGTCGTCCCGGTCGAGGGTCGGCAGAATGCCGATCATCACGATTCCCGCGTCGAGCTCACCCGCTTTTCGGTCGGCATATGCCAGCGAGGTACGGAGTTCCTCGGCGAGCCGGTCGAATACCCGCCCCTGCAATCGATGTGGGGCTATGTTTACTTCCAGATTGAACATGGCGAGTTCTGTTTGGAAATCCCGGCTCGCGATCCGCTCCAGCACCTGAGCATTCAGCATTTTCGGCAAGCCGTCGGCGCCGGCGATGTTCAATTCGATCTCCAGCCCCATGAGGTTCTTGGGGCGGTCGAACCGCTTCTCCGCCAGCAGCCGCTCCAGGCCCGTCAGGCACTGCCGCAGCTTCTCGCGGTAGCGCTGGCGATCGGACAGATCGAACCGACCTGCCACGACCTTCTCCCCCATCGAAGCTTCCCTCCTCGGATGGGCGGGCCGAAGAGCCGGCCGCCGGTCTCCCGGGTCAGGTGGGATGATGCCCAGCCGAAGCGATCGATAACGTCCCGCGCGGGTCCGGCGCCCGCTAGGCTGTCGCGCATGACCGGCGGCACATTCACCGGGCATGCGGCACGGTGCAGTTTCGGGTGGCTCACGAACTCGTGAAAAACGCCGACGAGAATTGGCCGACCGCAACTGGGGCATTTATCGAGGTCACCGCTGTATGACCGGCCGGGAATCGGGATGATTCCCGCATATCACCGGCCGAATGTACCCTTGTCGAGTACACCGAAAACGGTTAGATGAAACACCGTCTGAACACTCGTCGTATAAACTCCGCAATCAAGGCAGAGAGTTGGCGCCCGCGGTCCCAGGACCTGCCGTCCAGGTGACGTACGGCAGGCCTCACCCATCCCCCTCGCGCTCCCTGACCCCGGCCCTCGCCTCTCTGACCTCCGTGAGCAGACAGCGCCGTCCGCCCCCGCCCCGCCCTCGCGCCACCGTGCCTGTCGAATGAGAGGCGACCCACCATGCCGCTGCATGTTCCCCCGGCTCCCGCGCCCGCCCTTCGCTCCGTCCTCACCGCGCTCGGTTCGCCCACCGCGGTCCGCGAGGCCCGAACTCCGTCCCTGCGTGCCGCCCAGGGCCCCGCCACACCCGAACTCCCGCTGCCCGTCCACGTCGTGGACGAGATCACCCCGGCAGGCGTGGCCGCGACCCGGCTGGCCGGCTGGCGCTTCCTGATCCGCTGCGGCGACCGCGCGGTGGCCGCCGCCGAAACCCGGCTGACCCCCGACGGCTGGGCCTTCTCGCACTTCTTCGAGGGCCCCTACATCGCGTCCACGGAGCGCGCGCTGCGCCAGGCGGACACGTTCCAGCAGCCCTACCAGCCGCGCCTGCTGTCGTTCCCCGGCCTCTACATGCTCACCCTCTGGCTGCACGGCGACTGCACCGCGGACGGCGCCGTGGGCCACCCCGACGCCGCGGACCTCCTCGTCCCCCTGGCCCCGGCCCCGCCCGGCATCGCGTCCCATCGGCCGCACCGGGTCGGCGAACTGCTCCCGGTGCTCACCCATCGGGCGACCCCGGCTCCGCTGCCCCCGCTGCCGCCCCTGCCTCCACTGCTCGGCTCACCCGCCTGAAAAACAGCGCACGGCGCGAGCACCCCCGTACCCCGCCGCCCCCGTCCGGGCGGCGGGGTACGCGACTGTCCGGCGGCGGGATTAGGCTCGTATCGGACAACAGGAAACAGGCGCGTACGAGCCGTAAAGCACACGGTGCATTACTCGTACGAGCAGGAAAGCACTCGCCTGAGCGCGAAAAGGCGCGCCTGCGAGGAAGGTTTCGCTCGCGCGAGCGACAATGCGCTCGAACGAGCCCCTCAAAGCCCCCGGTCCGCCCGGACTAGCCCCATCCGACCACGGCGAACCACCCGAAGTGACCGTGCAGTTGGGATGAACCGTCCGTGTGCGGGATGCGTCATCAACCTGTGAGAAAGCGGTGCTGCGAAATCCCTGCGGATTGACGCCCGTGGGGCAACACTGGGTTCCGACCGACCTATCAACGGGGGGCGGCCATGAACGAGGCTTCACATGAGGCTTCACGCCGCGAAACAGACACGACAGCCATCTCACACATCACGACAGAGCGAAAGATCCCATCCATGTGCCAGCACCAGCCACCGTGCCCCTCAGCCGACTCCGCCGACCGGGAATCCGCCCGTCTCATGGCGCACCACCCGGAGCAGGGATGGAGCCTGCTGTGCAACGGTGTTCTGCTCTTCGAGGACACCGGTGAGCTCCTGCCGGACGGCCAGATCATCGCCCCGCACCGACCGCTGGGCACCGGCAAGGTGGTAACCGCCGCATAACGCCTGCCGGCGGATCACGCCGGAGAGGCACCACCGGGCGGATCGACGCCACGCCCGGCGTACTTCCAGGGGGCCGGTCGCAGACCTGACTGCGAGCCGGCCCCGACGTGCGTCCGGGGGCGATCACTCAGCGTAGCCGTCCGTGTGTCCGGCCGACTGCCCCGGGCGACCCTCGTACCGACGCCCGGGACAGTGGCGGCCTGCCTCCCGGCCTACATCAGCGCCTCCCGTATCGCGTAGTACGCCGGCTTCGGCCGCAGTTCCTCGTCCCACGGCAGCGCGGCGCCCTCGCCGGGGAAGAACGCCGGGATCCAGGAGTACTTGTCCGTGTAGTCCCAGACGGTGATGCCCACGCACCGGCGCACCGCCAGGCACGCCTCGGTCATGTCCCGGTACCAGTCGGCCTGCTGGGCCAGCTTCTCCTCGGTGGCGGGCAGCAGCATCCGTACGTCGACCTCGGTGAGCGCCGTGTCGAGGCCGAGGCGGGAGAAGCGGCGGAGGTTGTCCTCCAGCGTGGCCGGATAGCCGTACTGGAGCGCCAGATGGGCCTGGAGGCCGAAGCCGTGCAGCGGGACGCCTTGGGCCTTGAGCTCCTTGGCCAGCTTGTAGTAGGCGTCGCTCTTCGGGCCGATCGCCTCGACGTTGTAGTCGTTGAGGTAGAGCTTGGCCTTCGGGTCGGCCTGGTGGGCCCAGCGCAGGGCGTCGGCGATGTAGCCGGGGCCGAGCGTCTTGTAGAAGATCGTCTCGCGGTAGGTGCCGTCCTCGTTGAACGCCTCGTTGACGACGTCCCAGGCGTAGACCTTGCCGCGGTAGTGCCGCACCTCGGTCTGGATGTGCTTCTTCAGTACGGCCCTCAGCTCGCTCGCCGTCCACTCGCGGTCGGTGAGCCAGCCGGGCAACTGGCTGTGCCAGACCAGGGTGTGGCCGCGCACCCGCTGGTGGTGGGTGCGGGCGAGGTTCACGATCTCGTCGCCCTGGGAGAAGTCGAAGACGCCCTGCTGGGGTTCGGTGGCGTACCACTTCATGCCGTTGCCGGGGGTGATCATGTCGAACTCGCTGCCGAGGATCGCCTTGTAGGGCTCGTCGGTGAGTTCGGGGTTGTCGGTGGCGCTGCCGTAGTAGCGGCCGTGCCGCTGGGCGAGTTCGGCGAGGGTCGGGGGCTCTTCGCCCGCCTGGGCGGCCGGGCCGGTGGCGATCCCGGCCGCGACCAGTACGGTCGCGAGGGCCCCGCAGAGTCTGAGCCGGACGGTCGTCTTGCGCATGGTGCGACTCCTCACGTTTCGGATGTGGGGTGAGCCGTACGTCCGCCTGCGCGCGTCATCCCTTGGTGGCGCCGGCGGTGAGGCCGCCGACGAGCTGGCGCTCGGCGACCGAGTAGAAGGCGAGGGCGGGGACCATGGCCAGCACCAGGTAGGCGAAGACCCGGGCGTACTCCGCGGAGTACTGGCCCTGGAACTGCTGCACGCCGATCGGGATGGTCCACCAGGTGTCCTCGGTGAACACCAGCAGCGGCAGGAAGAAGTTGTTCCAGCTGGTGACGACCGCGAGGACGGAGACGGTGCCGAGCGCGGGCCGCGCCATCGGCAGCAGCACCCGCCAGAAGAACCCGAACGAGCTGCACCCGTCGAGCGTGGCCGCCTCCTCCAGCTCGCCGGGGATCTGACGGAAGAAGCCCCGCAGGATGATGATCGTCATCGGCAGTCCGAAGGCCGCCTGCGGGAGGATCACGCCGAGCGGGTTGTCCAGGAGGCCGAGGGAGCGCAGCAGCAGGAACAACGGCAGGGCGGCGACCGCGAAGGGGAACATCAGCCCCATCGTGAAGAGCGTGAACAGCGCCTCCCGGCCGCGGAAGGCGAACCGGGCGAAGGAGAAGGCCGACAGCGCGGAGACCGCGACGACCAGGACGGTCGTGCCCACCGCGATCAGCGTGCTGTTGCCGACCAGCCGCCAGAAGTCCGTCGAGCCCAGGATCCCGGTGTAGTTGGAGGTCACCCATGATTCGGGCAGCCCGACCGGGTTGCGGGAGAGCTCGTCGGTGGACTTGAAGCCGGAGAGGACGGCGTAAAGCAGCGGTACGACCATGACGGCGCCGACGGCGACAAGGATCACGTGCAGGGGCAGGGTGTTCCTGCGGGACTTGGCGCTCACTTGCCGTCTCCCCTCATCGTCGTGGTGGCCCCTTCCAGGTCGCGGCGGAGCACGAACCGCTGGTAGGCGAGGGCGAAGACGAGGCTGATGCCGAACATGACCACGCTGATCGCGCTGGCGTAGCCGACCTGGTAGCGCTTGAAGCCGTACTGGAACATGGTCACGGCCATGGTCTCGGAGTGGTGGTCCGGGCCTCCCGCAGTAGTCACCCAGACCAGGTCGAAGAGCTGGATCGCCCCGATGACGGACAGGAACACGCTGATCCGCAGGGTCGGCGCGAGCAGCGGCAAGGTGACGCTGCGGAAGCGCTGCCAGGGCCCGGCGCCGTCGATCAGCGCGGCCTCGGTCAACTCCCGGGGCACGGCCTGGAGTCCGGCGAGGTACAGCATCATGTGGAAGCCGAAGTACTTCCACGTCATGACCAGGAACAGTGTCGCCATGACCATCGACGGGTCGGCGAACCACTCGCCGCCCAGCCCCTCCAGTCCGACGGAGCCCAGGAGCTGGTCGGCGAGGCCGTCGCAGGGCGCGAAGATCATGCTGAACAGCACGCCCGTGATGGCCTCGGACAGCACGTACGGCGCGAAGAACAGCATCCGGTACACCGCCCGGCCGCGCACCTTCTGGTTGAGCAGTACGGCCATGGCGAGCGCGAACGGCAGCTGGACGGCGAGCGACAGCACGACCAGCACCAAGCACCGCCACATGGCACCGAGGAAGACGGGGTCCTGGAAGAGCCGGGTGAAGTTGTCGGTGCCGATGTAGTCGGACGGCATGCCGAAACCGCCCCAGCGGAAGAAGGCGGCGTACAGCGCGAACAGGATCGGCAGCAGGACCAGGACGAGGAAGAGCAGGAGGGCGGGCACCTGGAATCCGACCGCGGTGAGCCAGTGCAGCGCGCGCCGCCGGGCCCGCCCCCGGGAGGCGCCGGCGGACGGGGGCGGGAGGTCGACGCCGGGGCCGGGCTGCTTGTCGGCGTACGGCAGGAACGTGGAGGTCATCGCCGGCTACTGCTCTTCCTTGGCGGTCTTCGTGATCGACTCGCTGACCTGCTGGGGAGACTTGGACCCGGCGATGAGCGCGGCCACGCTGTCGTTGACCTCCTGGCCGACGGCGGGCGCGTAGGCCTGGTCGAGATAGAGCTGGAAGCCGGTGGCGGCCTTCAACTGGGCCTGTACGGCCTTGATGTTGGGGTCCTTGATGGCGCTCTCGGCCGCCGGCACGACCGGGAGGACGCCGGTCTTCGCGACCAGTTCCCGGTCGGTGGCCTCCGAGGCGAAGAACTTGAGGAAGTCGACGGCGGCCTGCGGGGCGCCACTGCGCAGGGCGTGTCCGCCGCCCCCGCCGAACACCTCGGTGATCGCGCCCTTGCCGCCCTCGACCGCGGGGAACGGGAAGAAGCCGAGGTCGTCACCGAGGCCCTTGCCGGCGTCCGCCTGGACGACGGGCGCCCACTGGCCCATGAGCTCCATCGCCGCCTTGCCGTTGCCGACGGCCGCGGCCTGGCCCGTGGGCGTGGAGTAGGCGGCGCCGAGGAAGCCCTTCTGGAACGGCTGGAGGTCGACGAGCTCCTGGAGGTGCTGTCCGGCCTCGACGAAGGCGTCGCCGGTGAAGTCCTTGTCGTCGTAGGCCTTCTGCAGGGCCGAGGCACCGGCGGTGCGCATCGCCAGGTAGGCCCAGTAGTACATGCCGGGCCACTTCTCCTTGCCCGCCAGGGCGAGCGGGGTGGTGCCCTTGCCCTTCAACTCGCGCACGGCGTCGAGGAAGCCGCTCCAGGTGGTCGGCGGCTCGGTGATGCCCGCGTCCTTGAAGAGCGCCTTGTTGTACCAGAAGCCGATCATGCCCATGTCGAACGGAATGCCGTACACCTTCTCGTCGAGCAGGTACGGCTCCTTCGCGACCGGCAGCAGGCCGTCGGCGAAATCTTTCGTGCGGTCCGTCAGGTCCTCGACGAGCCCGGCGTCGACCTGCTGCTTCAGGACCCCACCGCCCCAGGTGTGGAAGATGTCAGGCAGCTTCCCGGAGGCGGTCAGCGCCGTCATCTTGGACTTGTAGGCGTCGTTCTCCAGCTGGACGATCTTTATCTTCACCTTGGGGTTCTGGGCCTCGAACTTCTTGGCCAGCGCCGCCCAGACGCCCTTCGTCGGCTCGGTGGTGGAGATGTTCCACCACTCCACGGTGGTCGTCCCGTCCGACGACCCTCCGTCCGAGTCGCCGCCGCAACCGCTCAGTGCCGTCATGCCCAGACCGGCCGCGGCGGAGGCCGCGAGGAAGCCGCGGCGGGACAGTCCCGGGTCGCCCATCATGCGCTCCTTGAGTACGGGACGGCACGTCCACGGCCGTCCACTGGACCGAAACTTTCGGACCTGGTCCAGAAAGCTGCGTTGTTGCCGCACCCTAGAGACAGCTGATGAACGGTGGCAACCCCTTGTACGTGGTGAATCTGCCGCCAACCGGCTGAGGCGAAGGTGCCCTTGAAGGGTCAGGAACCCGGCGACCGCGAGCGGTCCGGTCTATGGTGGTCTCGCATCTCAGACCGGACCTCATTCCGCCATGGAGATCGAAACATTCGACTCAATCAGCGAACATTACGGAGCGGAGTTGCGCGAGGTGCTCGACCGTCGGGTCTCCCTCAGCCGATTCGCAGCGCGGGAAGGGAAGCGATGGGCTCGGTCGGCGTGGGAGCCGGTGCCGCGAACTGTGGATCCAGCGTGAGGGTGGTGACGCCGAGCGGTGCCGCCAGTGCACGCAGCGCGGGCTCGGCAAGCACGATCCACGGCTGCCCCGGGCCGAGGGTGGCGGTCAGCCGCTGCTCGGAGGTGAAGCCGACGGCCGTACGGTCGCCGAGAGGCGTGCGGAAGAGGCACGTCACGCACCCCGACGGTCCCGGCCGGACCGGAACATACAACGGGCCGGCCGGGCATCGATCAGTGGGCTCCGGGTCGTCACCGGACAGGATGTCTGACATGGGATGCCTCCGGGAGGATCCGAGATGGATCGGGCGAGGAGATCGGCCCCGGACGCGGGGAGGCGGGCCGGGGCCTGCCCGTGACGCTAGGCCCGGCGCCGGGAGGTGCGGCCTGCTCATGACGCGATGCTGACGGCGATCGGCCGGACCCTGGCGGAATGCTGATGACGCACGCCGCCCGGCGACCGGCGAAACGGCAGTCGTGGGTACGCCGAGAAGCACCGCAGGGCCGGCAGAGAGCCGCATGCGCCCATGACGCTGCGTGTCCATCGCCGCGAGGCGGCCACGCCTCATCCCACAGAGCCCACCGGGGCGCGAACAGCCCTGGAGCTCGGTGGTTGCTGTGCAGCCGACGCCGCCCCGGACAGTCTTAACGGAAGCTTGACGCCCCCCAGCCCCCGATCCGTGGGCCAGCACATCACTCTCTGCTTATGCTGGTCCCGCCGTCCACGTGAGGGCCGGCATCGCACGCCGTCCCGCACCTCAGGAGCACGCCGATGGCCACAACTGAACACCCGCCGCCCAGTCGCCTGCGCGCCCGGATGCTGGAGGGCTTGTCCGACATGGGCAAGGGCCACGGTCCCCAAGGGCCGCATGCCGAGCCGGAGCCCGTGGACGAGGGCCGACCCTGGTACCCACACGCCGGTACACGGGCAGGGCGCCGGCCAGCGTGACCAACGGCCGCGCGCTCGCCTTCCTCGCCCACGAGTACCTCGGTGGCGCCTTCGGCACGAGTTCGAGGCCGGTCTGACGGTCCGCGGCGAGGTCATGCACAACCGCTACCGCGTCCTGACCCTGGAGTCCTCCTCCATCCCCAACGCCCTGGCGGCCCTCCTCCTGCACGTCCGCGACACGACCGGCTGCATCCCGCACATCTACTTCGAGTGGACCGAGGGCAACCCCTTCGCCAACTTCCTGCGCTTCTTCCTCTTCGGCCAGGGCGAGGTCGCCCCGGTCACCCGCGAGGTACTCCGCGAGGCAGAACCGGACCGCGAGCGCAGGCCACGCGTCCACACCGGCTGACGCCGCCTCGGGCATCAGGATCGCGTCAAGGATGAACCGTAAGGCGTCAGAGCACCGTCGACGGCGGTCACTTCGGCGGCGGGGCGCCGTACCGTCTGCACTGTGGCAGGAAGCAGACCGCGTGCCGCTCTGACCGACGACCGCCACTGGCGTGGCAGCGCCCGGTTCGCCACGGGCTGCGCTGTGGCCTTCCTCGGCATGACCCTCCTGGTCGACCTGGACGCGGAGACACTGACCCCGCCCCGGGCCCTGCTGTGGCTCGTCATGACCGCCGTGATCTTCACGGTCCTGCTCCCTCAGCGGGTGACAGCGGGTCCTGGATGGCTGGAGGTCCAGGGGCTCGTGCGACGGCAGTGGGTGCGTACGGACGCGCTGGTGGCCGTGCGGCAGTACGGCGACATCTCCGCGCACTTGATCCTGCGGGACACGGACGGCCACCGCCTGGAGCTGGACCCCCGGACCCTGGTCGCCAACCCGCTGCTGTGGCACGAGCTGGACACCGGGGTACGCCGCTCACGCGAACACGGAACGCTGGTCGAAGGGACGGACGTACTGGAGCAGTTGGGGCACCAGATCGACGACGTGACGACGCGCGCGGTGCTCAGGGCGTCGGGCATCTTCTGAACGGCGTGCGCCGCGCAGGACGTACCAGGGCCCCTCGTAGGTGATCCGCCCGGCGATCTCGACGCGCAGGACGGCCGAGGCCAAGGAGGTCGTGCGGATCGAGCATGCAGGGCGGTTCGGTGACCCTCGACTTCACTGCCCGCACCTTGGGTGGGCGAGGGGTGGAGCAGGCGAGCGCGTCCGGCCGGTGACGCCGATGACGCCACCACTCGTCCGCTTTCTTCAGCCGACCGTCCCTCGCCGCGGTGTTCAGCACATCCACGACGCGGTCCGGGTCCGCGTCGGAGGCCCGCGGCCCCGTACGCGAGAGCTCAGCCGACATACCCTCACCCCGATCGCATGACACCCACCACACTGACGCTCTATCGCGTTATATCCAACGGCCAACCCCCCGCCCGCAGTTCCCGGTCGGTGCCCCTATCGTGACCGGCATGCACTCCTACACGATCGGCCAGGCGGCGCGGCTGCTCGGCGTCAGCCCCGACACCGCCCGCCGCTGGGCGGACGCGGGCCGTGTGGCGACCCACCGCGACGAGACCGGACGGCGCCTCATCGACGGCAGGGACCTCGCCGCGTTCTCCGTCGAACTCGCCAAGTCCGGCACCGGCGAGGAGGAGACCTCGTACACCTCGGTCCGCAACGCCTTCCCCGGCATCGTCACCGCGATCAAACTCGGCGACGTGGCGGCCCAGGTCGAGATCCAGGCCGGCCCGCACCGGCTGGTCTCCCTGCTCACCCGGGAGGCGGTCGAGGAACTTGGCCTGGAGGTGGGCATGGAGGCCACCGCCCGCGTGAAGTCGACGAACGTCCACATCGACCGCACGTGAGCTGACAGCACGGCGCACTACGGTAGGGATCGGGATCTCAAACCACCACAAATCCGGCCCAAAACCAAAACCTCACAAACCCCCACCGTCTGCGAGGCGCCCCCATGAGCCTGAGCATCCGCAATCAGCTCCCCGGCACGGTCACCGCCATCACGCCGGGCGAGGTCATGGCCACGGTCAAAGTCCGCCTCACCGGTGGCCAAGACCTCACCGCCGCGATCACCCTGGAGGCCGTCGAGGACCTCGGCCTGACCCCGGGCACAGCCGTGAACGCCCTGGTCAAGGCGACGGAGATCTCCCTGGCCACCGCCCCGGTGGAGGGTCTGTCCATCCGCAACCAGATCCCGGGAACGATCACCGGCCTCGCCACGGGCGCCGCCATGGCGTCGGTCAGGATCGCCGTGGAGGGCGGCGCCCTGACCGCGGCGATCACCAGCGACGCCACCACCGACCTCGCCCTGTCCCCCGGAGTCCCCGTGGTGGCCCTGGTCAAGGCGACGGAGGTGGCCCTGACCACGGCGTGACGCACCAGGACGCGCAGCACACGCGAGGACGCGCGAGCACACGCAAGGACCTCCCAGCACACGCAAGCACGAGAACGCACAAGGGCTCCGCCCGGCCAACTACGGCCAAGGCGGAGCCCTTACTCACCTTCGTCGGCCCTTACCCCACCTACGTCGAGGCGTCGGCCCGTGAACGTCAGTCCTCGTACGCATCCAGCGGCGGGCAGGAGCACACCAGGTTCCGGTCACCGAAAGCCTGGTCGATCCGGCGCACCGGCGGCCAGTACTTGTCGGCGGCCGACACACCGGCCGGGAACACGGCCTCCTCACGGCTGTATGCATGCTCCCACTCCCCGCCCAGCGCGCCGGCGGTGTGCGGAGCGTTCCGCAGCGGATTGTCGTCGGCGGGCCACTCGCCCGACCCGACCTTCTCGATCTCCGCACGGATGGCGATCATCGCCTCGCAGAACCGGTCGAGTTCGGCCAGGTCCTCGGACTCGGTCGGCTCGATCATCAGCGTCCCGGCCACCGGGAACGACATCGTCGGCGCGTGGAAGCCGTAGTCGATGAGCCGCTTGGCCACATCGTCGACGCTCACACCGGTCGCCTTGGTCAGCGGCCGCAGATCGATGATGCACTCGTGCGCGACGAGCCCGCCCGGCCCGGTGTACAGCACCGGGTAGTGCGGCTCCAGCCGCTTGGCGACGTAGTTGGCGGACAGCACCGCCACCTGCGTGGCCCGCTTGAGCCCCTCGCCGCCCATAAGCCGGACGTACGCCCACGAGATCGGCAGGATCCCCGCGGAGCCCCAGGGCGCGGCCGAGATCGGCCCCACGCCCGTCTCCGGCCCCGCGGCGGGCTGCAGCGGGTGGTTCGGCAGATACGGCGCCAGGTGAGCGCGCACACCCACGGGCCCGACGCCCGGACCGCCACCGCCGTGCGGGATGCAGAAGGTCTTGTGCAGATTCAGGTGGGAGACGTCGCCGCCGAAGTGCCCCGGCTTGGCAAGCCCCACCAGGGCGTTGAGGTTGGCCCCGTCGATGTACACCTGACCACCGGCCTCGTGCACCTGGGCACAGACGTCGCCGACGTGCTCCTCGAACACGCCGTGCGTCGACGGGTACGTGATCATCAGCACCGACAGCTCGTCCCGGTACTGCTCGATCTTCGCCCGCAGGTCCTCGACGTCGATCTCGCCGTCCTCGGCGGTCTTCACGACGACGACCTTCATGCCGGCCATCACGGCGCTGGCGGCGTTGGTCCCGTGCGCGGACGACGGAATCAGGCACACGGTCCGCTGCTCGTCACCATTGGCCCGGTGGTACCCGCGTACGGCGAGCAGCCCGGCCAGCTCCCCCTGCGACCCGGCGTTGGGCTGCAGCGACACCTTGTCGTAGCCGGTGACCTCGGCGAGACGTTCCTCCAGCTCACGGATGAGCGTCAGATAGCCCTGCGCCTGCTCGGCGGGCGCGAAGGGGTGCAACTGCCCGAACTCCGGCCAGGTGACCGGCTCCATCTCGGTGGTCGCGTTGAGCTTCATCGTGCAGGAGCCCAGCGGGATCATGCCGCGGTCCAGCGCGTAGTCCCGGTCCGCGAGCTTGCGCAGGTAGCGCAGCATCGCCGTCTCGGAGCGGTACTCGTGGAAGACGGGGTGCGTGAGGTACTCGTCGGTGCGCTGCAGCGCGTCCGGGAGCGTGTCCTCGGTCTGCGCGTCCAGCGCCTCGATGTCACCCTCGACCCCGAAGGCCGTCCATACAGCGCCCAGCTGGGTCCGCGTGGTGGTCTCGTCGCAGGCGACGGACACGTGGTCGGCGTCGACGAGCCGCAGGTTGACACCGTTCTGCCGGGCCGCGGCGACGACCTCGGCGGCCTTCGACGGCACTCGTACGGTCAGCGTGTCGAAGTAGGAACCGTGCACGACCTCGACCCCGCCGGCCGTGAGCCCCGCGGCCAGGACCGTGGCGTACCGATGGGTCCGCCGGGCGATGCCCTTCAGTCCCTCGGGCCCGTGGTAGACGGCGTACATCCCCGCCATCACGGCGAGCAGCACCTGAGCGGTGCAGATGTTGCTGGTCGCCTTCTCGCGCCGGATGTGCTGCTCACGCGTCTGCAGGGCGAGCCGGTAGGCCTTGTTCCCGTCGGCATCGACGGACACCCCGACAAGCCGCCCGGGCAGGCTGCGCGCGAACTTCTCGTGTACGGCCATGTAGCCGGCGTGCGGCCCGCCGAAGCCCATCGGCACACCGAACCGCTGCGTCGTCCCGGCCGCGATGTCCGCCCCGAGCTCCCCGGGCGACTTCAGCAGCGTGAGCGCGAGCAGATCGGCGGCGACGGTGACGAGAGCACCGAGTTCGTGCGCCTGCTCGATCACGGGCTTGATGTCCCGTACGACACCGGAGGCGCCCGGGTACTGGAGGAGCACGCCGTTGATCTCACGCCCGGCGATCTCGGCCGGGATGCCGTCACTGAGGTCGGCGACCACGACCTCCACACCGGTGGGCTCGGACCGGGTCTCGATCACGGCGATGGTCTGCGGCAGCACATCCGCGTCGACCAGGAACAGCCCCTTCTTGTTCCGGCCCATGCGCCGGGACAGGGCCATGGCCTCGGCCGCGGCCGTCCCCTCGTCGAGCAGCGAGGCACCGGAGGTCGGCAGCCCGGTGAGCTCGGCGACCATGGTCTGGAAGTTCAGCAGGGCCTCGAGCCGCCCCTGGGAGATCTCGGGCTGGTAGGGCGTGTATGCGGTGTACCAGGCAGGGTTCTCCATGACATTCCGCAGGATCACCGGCGGCGTGAAGGTCCCGTAGTACCCGAGCCCGATCATCGAGTCCAGCACCTGATTGCGGTCGGCGAGCGACCGCAGCTCAGCGAGCACCTCGGCCTCGGTACGCGCCCCGGGCAGATCCAGCGAGTCGGCGTTCTTGATCACATCCGGAACCGCGGCGGCGGTGAGCTCGTCGAGCGAGCCGTATCCGACCTGGGCGAGCATCTTGGCCCGAGCCTCAAGATCGGGACCAATATGACGCTGCTCGAAAGGGATTCCCTGTTCGAGCTCGGAGAGCGGAATGCGATGGGCGGTCATTGCGGAGGCCTCCTGGTCTGACGCGACCTTCGAGGGGCACCACGGCGCGGGTACCCGGACGGCCTCCCCCTCTGTCATCTCAACCTGAGAGCTTCACCGGGTCACCCATGAGGGTTCCCGGCTTTCACCGTCGGTGAGAGCGGAAGCCGTCGACACCCGCCCTGCTTTCCAGAGTGACCTCGTCCGTGCGGTACGTGGGCCTGAGAGATTCCGGGGAGGATTTGCTCCTTCGGCGCCTCCGATGGTGTCTGGAGGACTCTCCCGCACAGGGTCAGCAGCCGCTAGCAAGCCTACCAGCGGGGTCAACGCACGCTTCTTCGAGTGGCCGCCCACCCGGATGTGCCTTTTCGTAGTGCTAACGGATGAGTTGCGACCAAGTGGAGGGCCCGTGCAGACCGACATCGATCCGCGCAACCTGATCGGCCGCAAGGCCTTCGACCGCAACGGCACCAAGATCGGCACCATCGACGAGGTCTACCTCGACGACGCGACCGGAGTGCCGGAATGGGCCGCGATACGCACCGGTCTCTTCTCCCGGGACGCCTTCGTCCCCCTGGAGCCCAGCGAACTGGTGGAGGGCAGCCTCCGCGTCCCCTTCGACCGCGCCCTGATCAAGGACGCACCCGACTTCGGCGTCGGCCGCCACCTCTCCCCCGAACAGGAGCTCCAGCTCTACCACCACTACGGCCTGGACGTGGCCGCTCCACCCCCAATCCCGGACCGGGACTTCGGCAAACTGGCAGGCACGGAGCCCCCGAACGACAAGGGCCCCAAGACCCCGCATCCACACAGCTGACCACGATCAACGCCGCCTGTCCTTCCCCCAACCCACAGGACTCCCACTCCCACTCCCAGCCACCCCCCCCCGGCGCTGGCCAGCCGCACGATCGAGACACTCACCCACCAGACGACGTCCCACGCCAACGCCCCCGCGGCCTGCCACCCCGACGACAAACGCCCGCCCAGCAGGGAACGCCGCCGTACGCCGCAGCTTCACCAAGCCGACACCCAGCCACTTCACCCCCACGGAGCTGCGCCCGTCCCGCCGCCGACCCCAAACAGCTACAGCCAGCCGTGCCACCAAGCCGCCACCCACCTGACAGACGTCATCCCGAGCCGACACCCGCCCGACTCTGCCACCTGCCCGACCCCGACACCCGCCCGACCCCGGCGGCCGATGCGGCACAAGGCGCCGCCAGCTGGCACACGGCGCTTCTCATCCCACGCAGCAGCAGCCAGTCACACCACCGGAGTCCAGCACACCCGGAACCCCCTCTCCCACATAGCTGCGGGCAGTCGTGCCGCTGGGGCGGCACCGGGGGGCGCAGCGGCACCCCGCTGGCACACTCGAGCGAACCCACCTGGGCCAACCCCATCGCCGGGCGAGCAACAAACCCGGCACACCCCCGCCCTACCCAGGCACCGCAGGCGCCTCCCCCAATCCCCCACTCTTCGCCTCCCCCGGCCCGACTTCCGCATCCGAAGCCCCATCACCAGCCCGACCACCCCCACCAGCCCCAGCTCTCCCAGCCCCTCCAGGCCTCCTCGACACCAACGGCAGCGGATCCGCCCCCTCCAACCCCGGATCGTCCACCCGAAACGTCCGCACCCGCCCCGGCCCCGACCCGGGCGTCTCGAACCGCACAGTCACCCGCCCCAGCCCGCTCCCCTGCACCCACCCGTGCCCGTACTCGACGTGCCGCACGTCATGCCCCGCAACCCACCGCCGCTCGACAGGCACATCCCGCTGCTCCTCCGCAGCCTCCTCGTGTCCGCCCTCCTCCTCGGCGTACTCGACCCGCTCCCCCGCCGCCTGCGCGAACAGATCCTCCTGCGTGTAGTCGGCCAGACCACTGACCCCGACCCCCAGCAGCCGCACACCCCCCGTCGTGTCCACGGCATCCAGCAGCCGCGCCGCCGCCTCCCGCACCACGGCCGGATCATCCGTCGGCCCCCGCAGCGTCTCGGAACGCGTCAGCGTGGAGAAGTCGTACCGCCGCACCTTCAGCACGATGGTCCGCCCGGACAACCCCGCCCCCCGCAGCCGCCGCACACAGCGATCGGCGAGCCGCTGCACCTCCAGGCCCACCCGAACCCGGTCGTGAATGTCCACGTCATACGTGTCCTCGACCGACACCGACTTGGCCTCCCGCTCGGCCACCACAGGCCGCTCGTCCTGCGCCAGCGCCATGGCATACAGGGCGTGCCCATGCGCCTTGCCGAGCAGCCGAACGAGCTCGTCCTCACCCGCCTCGGCGATCTCGTCGACCGTGTGGATCCCGGCCCGCCGCAGATGGTCCCCCGTCGCCGGCCCCACCCCCGGCAACGTCCGCACCGACATCGGCCCGAGCAACGCCCTCTCGGTCCCCGGCTCGATCAGCACCAGCCCGTCCGGCTTGGCCTGCTCCGAGGCGATCTTCGCCAGCATCTTGGACGCGGCCAGCCCCACCGACCCCGCAAGCCCGGTGACCGCCCGTATGTCGGCGCGCAGCTGCGTCCCCACCAGCCGCGCCGACTCCGCGTCCCAGGCCACTCCCCCGGCCTCCAGATCCACGAAGGCCTCGTCCAGGCTCAGCGGCTCCACCAACGGCGACAGCTCCCGCAGCAGCCCCATCACCTGCTCGCTGATGTCACGGTAGATCCCGAAGCGCGGCACGAGATACGCGGCGTTCGGCGCCAGCCGACGCGCCTGGGCCATGGGCATCGCCGAGTGCACCCCGAACACCCTGGCCTCGTAGGACGCGGTGGCGACGACTCCCCGCGGCCCGAGCCCGCCCACGATCACGGCCTTCCCGCGCAGGCTCGGCTTGGATGCCTGCTCCACCGAGGCGTAGAAGGCATCCATGTCGAGATGCAGGATCGTAGGCGCGTTCCTCACATCTCCGATGCTGCCTCACGCCACTGACAATGCCCTGCTACGACCACTGATCCGCCGACCGCCGAGCCTCGCCACCGACGGCCACCGCGGGGCGCCTCGGCGCAGGTTGTGAAGGCGGCTCAGCCCGCCCGGTTACGCCGCCGAGCCAGCTCGTCCGCCGGATTGTGCCCGATCAGCGTCTCGCCGGTGTCGATCCGCTCCCCGTGCAGCTGCGACAACGCACTCTCGACGTCCCGCCACACCACACCCACGGCGATCCCGAAGATCCCCTGCCCACCCTGGAGGAGCGCGTGCACCTCGTCCGGCGACGTGCACTCGTACACCGTCGCACCGTCGCTCATCAGCGTCATGCGCTCCAGATCACGAAAGCCCCGCTCCCGCAGATGCTGCACGGCGGTGCGAATGTTCTGCAGCGACACACCGGTGTCGAGGAACCGCTTGACGATCTTCAGGACGACGACGTCCCGGAAGCTGTACAACCGCTGCGTCCCCGACCCGTACGCCGGCCGCACGCTCGGCTCTACGAGGCCGGTACGCGCCCAGTAGTCGAGTTGCCGGTAGGTGATGCCGGCGGCCGCACATGCCGTCGGACCGCGGTAACCGATCTGCTCGGATGCCATGGACGCCGCCCCTCCGCCGCTGCTCGGCACGGCCGTCGGTCGCTGCACAGCGTGATCGGCCGAACGCAGCTGAGAGCTCGGGGGAGGGCACGGACTGCTCGCCCCAAGACTGCGTCCGGGGGCACCCCCAGCCATACCGTCGCCGCTGCTGCTCACGCCGACCTCCGTCCTTGACCTGCCTTCTCGACGGTAGGCAGTCACCAGGGGTGCGTCAACGATCGCCACACTCGGCACGCCGAGTGATAATCACCCTAGGAGTGGTTTCCCGCACCCCACCGCGGGGAAAGGCTAGCCGAATGCCCTCGGAGCAGGCCTCGGGACGCACTTACTCGCCGCTGGCAAATGCCGGCATTTGAGCCGTAACCGGCTGTGGGCCGTGCCGTCACGGACCGCGAGTCCGCCGAGCCGCCCACGCCGCCTCACTGACTGCTGGTGCCGAAGTCCTCGGGCGAGATCTGGTCGAGGAACTCGCGGAACTTCTCCACCTCGTCCTCCTGCTCGTCCGGAATCGCGATGCCCGCGTCGTCGAGCACTCCGTCGCTGCCGTAGATCGGCGTTCCGGTGCGCAGCGCCAGCGCTATGGCATCGGACGGGCGGGCACTCACCTCGACCCCGCTGGCGAAGACCAGCTCGGCATAGAAGACGCCCTCACGCAGGTCCGTGATGCGTACTTCGGTGAGCTCCTGGCCGACGGCCTCCAGCACGTCCTTGAACAGGTCGTGGGTCAGCGGTCGCGCGGGGGCCATGCCCTGCTGGGCGAAGGCGATCGCCGTCGCCTCCCCCGGCCCGATCCAGATGGGGAGGTAGCGGTCGCCTCCCACTTCACGCAGGAGCACGATCGGTTGGTTGGAGGGCATTTCGACCCGGACACCTACGACATCGAGCTCGTTCACACAGCAACCCTAGGCCGTGCTCGGGACGTTTGGGTAGTCGAGCAGAGAACGGGCGGCTGATACGGCCTCCCCCGGGCATCCCGGCTCAGGGCAGCCGCACCCCGAGAGCGGTCTGCACGAGCGCGGCGTGCAGCTTCACCGTGAGCCCCGCCAGTTCCTTCGCACGAGCCTCCGCGTGTGCCCTGGTCTGCGGATTGCGGTGCCGCCTGAGCGGCGCCACGACCTGGTCCACGAGCCCGGCCTCACGGTCGGCGGCGGCCTTCATCACCCGCAGATGCCTTGGCTCGATCCCGAATCGCCCCAGCTCTGCGATGAGAGCGGCCACGGTGACCGCCTCCGCGTCGTACACCCCGTCCGGCAACGGACCGATCAGGCCGTACGACTCCCATTCCTCGAGTTCCCGCTCACCGACCCCGGCGGCGGCAAGCAGCTCGGCTCGGCCTATCCGGGCCGCCGGAGACCCCTCAACGGACTCCAGGACGGTTTCGCCGGCACGCTGGCGGCACAGAGTCGGCAGAGCCGCGGCCTCGCCGCGCTCCATGGCGTCCAGGTGCTCACGGATGACCTTGAGCGGCAGATAGTGGTCCCGCTGCATCCGCAGTACGTGCCCGAGCCGCTCGACGTCCTGCGCGCTGAACTTGCGGTACCCCGACGGGGTCCGCCGCGGCTCGACGAGGCCCTCCGACTCCAGGAAACGGATCTTGGAGATGGTGATGTCAGGGAATTCCTCGCGCAGCACGTTCAGGACCGTGCCGATGCTCATCAGCCGACTGTCCGTGGCGGCGGCGCCGTGCCCGGCACCGCCACTCGGTGTTTTCAGCATGGACCTTCCCTGGGTCTCCCCGGACGGCATCCGGGGGAGGGTCAGTAGCCCCGCTGGCTCGCGTAGAAGACCAGCCGGTACTTGCCGATCTGCACCTCGTCGCCGTTGTGCAGAGCGACCTGGTCGATCCGCTCGCGGTTGACGTACGTGCCGTTCAGGCTGCCGACGTCGGCCACCGTGAACGAACCGTCCGGGCTGCGGCGGAACTCCACGTGCCGACGCGAGACCGTCACGTCGTCCAGGAAGATGTCACTCTGCGGGTGCCGCCCGGCCGTGGTCAGGTCACTGTCCAGGAGGAAGCGGCTGCCCGAGTTCGGACCGCGGCGCACCACCAGCAGCGCGGAGCCCAGCGGCAGCGCGTCGACGGCCGCCTGCGCCTCGGGAGACAGGGCCGGAATCGGCGTCTGGCCCGTGGCCTCGGAGTCGTAGGCCTCAAGGCCGGAGATGGAGATCGTGGAGGTGGTCTCGGACGGACGCTCGGGCGCACCGCCCCGCAGCGGAGCGCCGCAGTTGGAACAGAAGCGGCTGTTCTCCGCGTTGCGGTTACCGCACCTCGTACACACCAGGGCCGACATCGGGGAAAACCCTCCACCCGTACTTGAGGTTGACGGTTGCCCGAAACCTATGCCGCCGGACTGGCCAGGGTCAACCGACGGCGCGCCCTGACCTCCGGAAATGTCACCGCCCGGCCCAGGCACCTGGTCCCTGAACAGCGGGCGCTGACCTTCGTCGTCCCCCTGCGCGCGGTGACGAGCGGTCGCGTTGTCGCTGCCCTCTCGCGCGCTCTTGCCGAACAACTTCGCAAACAACTTCACGGGCGATTCCCCTTGACCGAAACAGACCCGCCCGTGGGGCAGGACGAACCCTGACTGAACCTACTGGCCGACCCGGACATCCTCACAACGTCCGTCTCCACCAGACAGTTTCCACCACGCACCACCCATTCGGTGCGCCGACCCCCCGCAACCTCATGCCCTCGCCGGACGTCCCCCATGCACCGCCGGTTCACTGGGAGGACGACCGAGCGTAGTCAGGCCGCTTCGCCGCTCGCAAGGCGTCCACGACGATCTTGTCCGACCGCTCGATGGTCACGGTGGCCTGCTCCTTCTCGAGAGTCTGCACCACGCCTCCAGGGATGTTGAGCGCCGGTTCGAGGTCCTGCGGCTTGCCGATGACCTTGAAACGATAGGGGGCGTTGATCTTGTTCCCGTCGACGCTCACGCTGTTGCCGGAATCCGTCAGATAGGTGCCGGCGACGACGCGTACGCCGTTCACCTGGATCGCCTCCGCGCCGGCCGCGCGCAGCTCCTGGATCGCGTCGAGCAGCATGTCCGCCTCGACCGTCCCCTTCGTGTCGTCGATGGTCATCGTGATGCCAGGTCCCTGCGCGGCCACCGTGCCCGCCAGAATGCCGAGTTGTCTCTCCTTCTCGACCGTCTGCTTGCGGGCCTCCTCGGCCTGGTTCGAGCTGTTCTCCAGCTCGTCGCGCTGTTTCTCGAGACCTTGCTTCTCGTCCTCAAGACGCTGAGTACGGTCATCCAGTTCATCGAGGATGCGAACGAGATCTTCCTGACGTGCGCCCCGCAGCGCGCTGTCCCCGTCGCTGTTCGACGCGACCTGGACGGCGAGGCCGAAGCCGAGGCCGAACAGCAGCACCGCGACGATGAGTTGGGCCCGGGTGACCCTCGGCGGCCACAGCCCCTTCACCAGCCGCTGCCGCCCGGTCAGCTCGGTCCGCTCGGCCTCCTGCTCCCCCGAAGGCGCCACGGCCCCGTCCGCGCCGGCGGGGACCTCTTCGGGCAGCTCCTTGCGCAGCCTGTTCTCGGCCGTCTCGTCGTGATTGCTCATCGCCCTCACGCCCGGAACACGTGCCGGCGAATCGCCGCGGCGTTCGAGAAGATGCGGATGCCGAGGACCACGACGACACCGGTGGACAGCTGGGCGCCCACACCCAACTTGTCGCCCAGGAACACGATCAGCGCGGCGACGACCACATTGGACAGAAACGACACGACGAAGACCTTGTCGTCGAAGATGCCGTCGAGCATGGCCCGCAGACCTCCGAAGACGGCGTCGAGAGCCGCCACGACGGCGATCGGCAGGTAAGGCTCGACGACCGCCGGAACCTCAGGCCGGACCAAAAGGCCGGCCACGACTCCTACGACGAGGCCCAGTACGGCGATCACGATGTGCCCTTCTCGGTTTTCTCGGTGTTCGGCTGTGCTGTACGTACGATCACGCTCGGTGCGGCGGGCAATCGGAGGTCCTCCTGCACGGAGATGTTGGTCCTGATCCCGAAGTTCTCCTGCAGGGCGTGCAGATACAGCCCATCGGCGCTGTCCTGGAACCTGGTGCTCAGCCGCTCCCCGTCCCCCACCGCGAGCACCGTGTACGGCGGCACAAGCGGCTTGTTGTCGACCAGTATCGCGTCACCCGCGGCCCTGATCGCCGACAGGGCCGTCAGCCGCTGCCCGTTGATGGAGACGGCCTCGGCGCCCGACTCCCACAGCCCGTTGACCACGCGCTGCATGTCGCGGTCGCGCACGCGGCCGGTGTCCGAGAACCCGGACGTTCCGCGCGGGTCACCGTCACCCCCCGTGGAGGCTTCCTTCGCGTCGTTCACGACCAGCTTCACGCCTGGCCCGTGCACCTCGACGGCGCCCGCCAGGATGCCCACCAACTCCGCCTGATCACTGTCACCGGTCGTCTTCAGCGCCTCACGCTGCCGCGCGCTCACGTCCTCGCGCAGCTTGTCGACGGTCTCCTCCAGATCGTCCGCCGCCGCGGTCTCCCGGTCGATGCGGTCGACCAGTTCCTCGCGCTCCTTGGCCATGACGGGGGCCGCGACCCGCGCCTGCGCGGCTCCCACGGTCACCACGAGCGCTGCGAGCACCAGCCCGGCGGCGAGCCCAAGCTTCGCCCTGAGGGTCTTGGGCAGGCCCCCGTCGCCTGCGGCCTTCTTCCGGGCGGCGGCCTCGGCGTACCCGTCGTCGAGGCTGTGATCCATGACGTTGGTGAGCAGCGACATGGACGCGTCCGGGCGCGAGGGGGGCGTAGGTGTGCTCCGAACGGGGGGCTGCGGCATGCCGCACATCGTCGCATGTCGCGACCGCCACCTCCGAATGGCCCCACCGGCGTGCCGGACAGGCCCCCTGGGGGACTCCTGTCCGGCACGCGCGCGTGGTGCCTGCCTCAGCGGCCGGCGCTGTCCACGACCGCCGACCACTCGTCGAGGAGTGCCTGCGCGGACGCGTCGTCGGGCCCTTCGGCCCACAGATGGGTGACCGCCTCGGCCGGATCCGGCAGCACCATCACCCAGCGGCCGTCGGTCTCCACGACCCGCACGCCGTCGGTGGTGTCGACAAAACGATCTCCGGCCGCCTCGACGACTCGCCGCATCACAAGCCCCTTCACGGCCCAGGGAGTCGCAAGGTCCCGCTTGATGACATGCGCCCGCGGAATCCGCGCGTCGATCTGGCTGAGCGTGAGCTGTGTCCGCGCCACCAGCCCGATCAGCCGCACGAAGGCCGCCGTACCGTCAAAGACACTGCTGAACTCGGGGACGATGAACCCGCCCTTACCGTCACCACCGAAGATCGTCGTGTCGTCACGACCGACTCGCGTCAGGTCGTCGGGCGAGGTCGTCGTCCACTCCACCTGTGTCCCGTGATACGCCGCCACCTGCTCGGCGATCCGCGTGGTGGTCACCGGCAGCGCGACCCGCCCACTGCGCCGCTCGGCGGCCACCAGGTCGAGCATGACGAGCAGGGCCCGGTCGTCCTCGACGATCCGTCCCTTCTCGTCGACCAGCGACAGCCGCTCACCGACCGGATCGAACCTCACTCCGAACGCGGCTCGCGCGGAGGCCACGATCTCTCCCAGCCGCACCAGCCCGGACCGCCGCGTATCCGCCGACTCCGTGGGCCTGGACTCGTCGAGACCGGGGTTGATGGTCAGCGAGTCCACCCCGAGTTTGCCGAGCAGACTGGGGAGTACGAGCCCCGCACTGCCGTTCGACGCATCGACAACGACCTTGAGCCCGGACTCGGAGATCCCTGTCGTATCGACGTTCCGCAGCAACGACCCGGTGTACGAGTCGAAGACGCTGGCCGGGAAGTGCAGGTCCCCGATCTCTCCTGGGAACGCACGCCGGTACTCCTGCCTCGCAAAGACCCGGTCCAGCTTCCGCTGGCTGGCCTGCGACAGGTCGGCCCCCTGCCCGTCGAAGAACATGATGTCCACGGAATCCGGCACCCCGGGAGTCGTCCGGATCATGATCCCGCCGGCACTACCCCGCGCTGTCTGCTGTCGCGCCACAGGCAGCGGTACGTTCTCCAGGTCTCGTACGTCGATGGCGCTGGCCTGCAGCGCGGAGATGACCGCTCGCTTCAGTGCCCGGGCACCACGGGAGTGGTCGCGGGCCGTGGTGACGGTGGACCCCTTCTTCAGGGTCGTCGCATAGGCGCCTGCGAGGCGTACAGCGAGCTCGGGCGTGATCTCCACGTTCAGGATTCCGGAGACGCCACGCGCACCGAAGAGATGCGCCTGGCCCCTCGACTCCCAGATCACCGAGGTGTTGACGAAGGCGCCGGCCTCGATCGTCTTGAACGGATAGACACGCACGTTGCCCTGCACGATCGATTCTTCACCGATCAGGCACTCGTCACCGATGACCGCGCCGTCCTCGATCCGGGCCGCACGCATGATGTCGGTGTTCTTTCCGACGACGCAACCGCGCAGATTGCTGTGCTGTCCGACGTACACGTTGTCGTGGACAACAGCCTTGTGCAGGAAAGCCCCGCTCTTCACTACGACGTTCGAGCCGACCACGGTGTGCTCGCGGATTTCCGCCCCCGCCTCGACCTTGGCGTAGTCACCGATGTACAGGGGGCCACGAAGAACGGCGTCGGGATGCACCTCGGCGCCTTCCGCCACCCATACACCCGGGGAGATCTCAAAGCCGTCGATCTCGACGTCGACCTTGCCCTCCAGGACGTCGGCCTGCGCCTTCACATAGCTCTCGTGAGTGCCGACGTCCTCCCAATACCCCTCCGCAACATACCCATAGATCGGCTTGCCCTCCTTCATCAACTGCGGGAAGACATCGCCGGACCAGTCCACGGGAACGTCGGGATCGACATAGTCGAAGACCTCGGGCTCCATGACATAGATGCCGGTGTTCACGGTGTCCGAGAAGACCTGCCCCCAGGTCGGCTTCTCGAGGAAGCGCTCGACCCGTCCCTCCTCGTCGACAATCGTGATGCCGAACTCCAGCGGATTGGGCACACGTGTCAGACAGACGGTGACGAGCGCACCCTTTTCCTTGTGGAAATTGATCAACTCCGTGAGGTCGAAGTCGGTCAGGGCATCACCGGAGATGACCAGGAAGGCATCGTCCTTCAACGCCTCTTCGGCGTTCTTGACGCTTCCGGCGGTACCGAGTGGCTTCTCCTCATTGGCATAGCTGAGCTCCATTCCGAGCTCTTCACCGTCACCGAAGTAGTTCTTGACCAGGGAGGCCAGGAACTGAACTGTCACGACGGTCTCATTCAGCCCATGCCTTTTGAGCAGCCGCAGAACGTGCTCCATGATCGGCCGGTTGGCCACCGGCAGGAGCGGCTTGGGCATGCTTGAGGTCATGGGGCGCAGGCGCGTGCCTTCGCCCCCGGCCATCACGACGGCCTTCATGTCGGAAGCGTCCTCCTCTAAGAGACGACGGTCTAGCCGACTTCACCCGTCCAGATTGTCCCGCACTTTTCCCCTGCGGGCCATCGAGCCGCTACGCCCGCTTCAATCGGCGAGTTCCATCGGCCATGGCGTCCGCACGGACAAGGCGGCGGACCTGTACCACGTAGAGGACTCCTGCCCACCAGTACAGCGTCGTACCCCATCCGGCGAACGCCCATCCGAAAATAGCAGCGAGTGACGGGATCCATCCACTTCCGTCACTGAGCAGCAACAGCGGGAAGGCATACATCAAGTTGAACGTGGCGGCCTTCCCGAGGAAGTTCACCTGCGGCGGCGGATAGCCATGACGTCTGAGGATGCCCACCATCACCAGCAGAACCAGCTCTCGCGCCAAAAGTACAGCGGTCAACCAGATGGGTAGAATCTCGCGCCACGTGAGACCGACCAAAGTCGAGAGAATGTAGAGCCGGTCGGCGGCGGGATCGAGCAGCCGGCCAAGGCTGCTGATCTGGTTCCAACGCCGCGCGAGCTTGCCGTCCAGGTAGTCGCTGACGCCGCTCAGAGCCAGCACCAGAAGCGCCCAGCCGTCACTCTTCGGGCCGCCGAACTCGGGCCTGAGAATCAGCCACAGGAACAGCGGCACGCCAACGAGCCGCAACATGCTGAGGATGTTGGGGATGGTGAGGACTCGGTCCGTTTGGACGCGGGTCTCCTGGACCTCCACCCGGGGGCCTCCAGTGGGAAACGTACCTACGATGCCCCCTGACCCTACCTCAACGCAAAAAAGCTCTGGCCCTCGGGCTGCATGCCCAAGAGCCAGAGCTCTAAAAGGAGTTCGGCGGTGTCCTACTCTCCCACAGGGTCCCCCTGCAGTACCATCGGCGCTGTAAGGCTTAGCTTCCGGGTTCGGAATGTAACCGGGCGTTTCCCTCACGCTATGACCACCGAAACACTATGAAGTTAGACCGGAAAAAACACGGTCGTTGCCTCAGAACTGACACAGTGGACGCGAGCCTCTATGGACAAGCCCTCGGCCTATTAGTACCGGTCACCTCCACACGTTACCGTGCTTCCAGATCCGGCCTATCAACCCAGTCGTCTACTGGGAGCCTTACCCCATCAAGTGGGTGGGAGTCCTCATCTCGAAGCAGGCTTCCCGCTTAGATGCTTTCAGCGGTTATCCCTCCCGAACGTAGCCAACCAGCCATGCCCTTGGCAGAACAACTGGCACACCAGAGGTTCGTCCGTCCCGGTCCTCTCGTACTAGGGACAGCCCTTCTCAAGACTCCTACGCGCACAGCGGATAGGGACCGAACTGTCTCACGACGTTCTAAACCCAGCTCGCGTACCGCTTTAATGGGCGAACAGCCCAACCCTTGGGACCGACTCCAGCCCCAGGATGCGACGAGCCGACATCGAGGTGCCAAACCATCCCGTCGATATGGACTCTTGGGGAAGATCAGCCTGTTATCCCCGGGGTACCTTTTATCCGTTGAGCGACGGCGCTTCCACAAGCCACCGCCGGATCACTAGTCCCGACTTTCGTCCCTGCTCGACCCGTCGGTCTCACAGTCAAGCTCCCTTGTGCACTTACACTCAACACCTGATTGCCAACCAGGCTGAGGGAACCTTTGGGCGCCTCCGTTACCCTTTAGGAGGCAACCGCCCCAGTTAAACTACCCATCAGACACTGTCCCTGATCCGGATCACGGACCCAGGTTAGACATCCAGCACGACCAGACTGGTATTTCAACGACGACTCCACCTGAACTGGCGTCCAAGCTTCACAGTCTCCCAGCTATCCTACACAAGCCGAACCGAACACCAATATCAAACTGTAGTAAAGGTCCCGGGGTCTTTCCGTCCTGCTGCGCGAAACGAGCATCTTTACTCGTAGTGCAATTTCACCGGGCCTATGGTTGAGACAGTCGAGAAGTCGTTACGCCATTCGTGCAGGTCGGAACTTACCCGACAAGGAATTTCGCTACCTTAGGATGGTTATAGTTACCACCGCCGTTTACTGGCGCTTAAGTTCTCAGCTTCGCCCCACCGAAATGGAGCTAACCGGTCCCCTTAACGTTCCAGCACCGGGCAGGCGTCAGTCCGTATACATCGCCTTACGGCTTCGCACGGACCTGTGTTTTTAGTAAACAGTCGCTTCTCGCTGGTCTCTGCGGCCACCCCCAGCTCGAGGAGCAAGTCCTCTCACCAGAGCTGGCCCCCCTTCTCCCGAAGTTACGGGGGCATTTTGCCGAGTTCCTTAACCATAGTTCACCCGAACGCCTCGGTATTCTCTACCTGACCACCTGAGTCGGTTTAGGGTACGGGCCGCCATGAAACTCGCTAGAGGCTTTTCTCGACAGCATAGGATCATCCACTTCACCACAATCGGCTCGGCATCAGGTCTCAGCCACAAGTGCGACGGATTTACCTATCGCACGGCCTACACCCTTACCCCGGGACAACCACCGCCCGGGATGGACTACCTTCCTGCGTCACCCCATCACTCACCTACTACAGGTCTGGTTCGTCGGCTCCACCACTCCCCTTTGCCCGAAGGCTCCGGGGCGGCTTCACGGACTTAGCATCGCCTGGTTCGATGTTTGACGCTTCACAGCGGGTACCGGAATATCAACCGGTTATCCATCGACTACGCCTGTCGGCCTCGCCTTAGGTCCCGACTTACCCTGGGCAGATCAGCTTGACCCAGGAACCCTTAGTCAATCGGCGCACACGTTTCTCACGTGTGAATCGCTACTCATGCCTGCATTCTCACTCGTGAACCGTCCACAACTACCTTCCGGTGCTGCTTCACCCGGCACACGACGCTCCCCTACCCATCACGATCCCCGTTGGGGGTATATATCGCAATGACACGACTTCGGCGGTACGCTTGAGCCCCGCTACATTGTCGGCGCGGAATCACTAGACCAGTGAGCTATTACGCACTCTTTCAAGGGTGGCTGCTTCTAAGCCAACCTCCTGGTTGTCTGTGCGACTCCACATCCTTTCCCACTTAGCGTACGCTTAGGGGCCTTAGTCGATGCTCTGGGCTGTTTCCCTCTCGACCATGGAGCTTATCCCCCACAGTCTCACTGCCGCGCTCTCACTTACCGGCATTCGGAGTTTGGCTAAGGTCAGTAACCCGGTAGGGCCCATCGCCTATCCAGTGCTCTACCTCCGGCAAGAAACACACGACGCTGCACCTAAATGCATTTCGGGGAGAACCAGCTATCACGGAGTTTGATTGGCCTTTCACCCCTAACCACAGGTCATCCCCCAGGTTTTCAACCCTGGTGGGTTCGGTCCTCCACGAAGTCTTACCTCCGCTTCAACCTGCCCATGGCTAGATCACTCCGCTTCGGGTCTTGAGCGCGCTACTGAATCGCCCTATTCGGACTCGCTTTCGCTACGGCTTCCCCACACGGGTTAACCTCGCAACACACCGCAAACTCGCAGGCTCATTCTTCAAAAGGCACGCAGTCACGAGAGTGAAGCAAGCTCCACTCCGACGCTCCCACGGCTTGTAGGCACACGGTTTCAGGTACTATTTCACTCCCCTCCCGGGGTACTTTTCACCATTCCCTCACGGTACTATCCGCTATCGGTCACCAGGGAATATTTAGGCTTAGCGGGTGGTCCCGCCAGATTCACACGGGATTTCTCGGGCCCCGTGCTACTTGGGTGTCTCTCAAACGAGCCGCTGACGTTTCGACTACGGGGGTCTTACCCTCTACGCCGGACCTTTCGCATGTCCTTCGCCTACATCAACGGTTTCTGACTCGTCTCACAGCCGGCAGACCGTGAAAGAGAGATCCCACAACCCCGCATACGCAACCCCTGCCGGGTCTCACACGTATACGGTTTAGCCTCATCCAGTTTCGCTCGCCACTACTCCCGGAATCACGGTTGTTTTCTCTTCCTGCGGGTACTGAGATGTTTCACTTCCCCGCGTTCCCTCCACATACCCTATGTGTTCAGGTATGGGTGACAGCCCATGACGACTGCCGGGTTTCCCCATTCGGACACCCCCGGATCAAAGCCTGGTTGACGACTCCCCGGGGCCTATCGTGGCCTCCCACGTCCTTCATCGGTTCCTGGTGCCAAGGCATCCACCGTGCGCCCTTAAAAACTTGGCCACAGATGCTCGCGTCCACTGTGCAGTTCTCAAACAACGACCAACCACCCATCACCCCGGATCATCGATCCGAGTGCACTGGGGCCGGCAACTGAGGAAAAATCCATTCCCTCAGACACCCAACAGCGTGCCCGACACCCTCGCCACTCCCCATTCCGTTCCACGCCGAAGCAGTACTAGGAAGAAAAGCTGGTCAAGTGTGCCGAGTAGTCAACGTTCCACCCATGAGCTAACCACCGTCGATCGTTCGCCGACGTAGTGGCTCTGGACCACCAAGCAAGCCTGGCGGCCTAGATGCTCCTTAGAAAGGAGGTGATCCAGCCGCACCTTCCGGTACGGCTACCTTGTTACGACTTCGTCCCAATCGCCAGTCCCACCTTCGACAGCTCCCTCCCCACAAGGGGGTTGGGCCACCGGCTTCGGGTGTTACCGACTTTCGTGACGTGACGGGCGGTGTGTACAAGGCCCGGGAACGTATTCACCGCAGCAATGCTGATCTGCGATTACTAGCGACTCCGACTTCATGGGGTCGAGTTGCAGACCCCAATCCGAACTGAGACCGGCTTTTTGAGATTCGCTCCACCTCGCGGTATCGCAGCTCATTGTACCGGCCATTGTAGCACGTGTGCAGCCCAAGACATAAGGGGCATGATGACTTGACGTCGTCCCCACCTTCCTCCGAGTTGACCCCGGCGGTCTCCCGTGAGTCCCCAGCACCACAAGGGCCTGCTGGCAACACGGGACAAGGGTTGCGCTCGTTGCGGGACTTAACCCAACATCTCACGACACGAGCTGACGACAGCCATGCACCACCTGTACACCGACCACAAGGGGGGCACCATCTCTGATGCTTTCCGGTGTATGTCAAGCCTTGGTAAGGTTCTTCGCGTTGCGTCGAATTAAGCCACATGCTCCGCCGCTTGTGCGGGCCCCCGTCAATTCCTTTGAGTTTTAGCCTTGCGGCCGTACTCCCCAGGCGGGGCACTTAATGCGTTAGCTGCGGCACGGACAACGTGGAATGTTGCCCACACCTAGTGCCCACCGTTTACGGCGTGGACTACCAGGGTATCTAATCCTGTTCGCTCCCCACGCTTTCGCTCCTCAGCGTCAGTATCGGCCCAGAGATCCGCCTTCGCCACCGGTGTTCCTCCTGATATCTGCGCATTTCACCGCTACACCAGGAATTCCGATCTCCCCTACCGAACTCTAGCCTGCCCGTATCGACTGCAGACCCGGGGTTAAGCCCCGGGCTTTCACAACCGACGTGACAAGCCGCCTACGAGCTCTTTACGCCCAATAATTCCGGACAACGCTTGCGCCCTACGTATTACCGCGGCTGCTGGCACGTAGTTAGCCGGCGCTTCTTCTGCAGGTACCGTCACTTTCGCTTCTTCCCTGCTGAAAGAGGTTTACAACCCGAAGGCCGTCATCCCTCACGCGGCGTCGCTGCATCAGGCTTGCGCCCATTGTGCAATATTCCCCACTGCTGCCTCCCGTAGGAGTCTGGGCCGTGTCTCAGTCCCAGTGTGGCCGGTCGCCCTCTCAGGCCGGCTACCCGTCGTCGCCTTGGTGAGCCGTTACCTCACCAACAAGCTGATAGGCCGCGGGCTCATCCTGCACCGCCGGAGCTTTACACCATCAAGGATGCCCAAGATGGTCATATCCGGTATTAGACCCCGTTTCCAGGGCTTGTCCCAGAGTGCAGGGCAGATTGCCCACGTGTTACTCACCCGTTCGCCACTAATCCCCACCGAAGTGGTTCATCGTTCGACTTGCATGTGTTAAGCACGCCGCCAGCGTTCGTCCTGAGCCAGGATCAAACTCTCCGTGAATGCTTCCCCGTAATCGGGGTGACACCACGAGAGCGGAACAGTCGAGCGGAATAGGCCCGACCGTTCACAGCGTCCTCGCTGTGTTTTTTCAAAGGAACCTCGCCCCAGCAGATGCTGGAGACGGGGTATCAACATATCTGGCGTTGACTTTTGGCACGCTGTTGAGTTCTCAAGGAACGGTCGCTTCCTTCGTACTCACCCTCTCGGGCTTTCCTCCGGGCGCTTCCCTTCGCTGTTTCCAACTGTACCAGTGTTTTTCCGGCTCTCCGACCACCGTCCTGCAGGCATGCAGAAAGTGACCCCGAGATAGGATCTGACAAGTTGGATGCTGCCGGGCGAGGACACTTGGTCGCATCACTCAGCCCCACGCAGGAGTACGACTGTACACGCGGCCGCGGAGCGGGTGCAAATCGATGTGGGGTATGGTCTAGACCACTCCGCAACGTCGGAGCGGAACCGGCACTTGACGTGACATACCCTGCTGAAAGTGTGCCGTCCGGCACAGGCAGCGACGGCCCCTATTGATCTCCACCCCTGGGAGGCTTCCCATGACCACCGTGACGTCCCCGCTGGCAGGACGCGCCGTCGGACTGGCATCCGTACCGGATCCTGTCTTCTCCGGGCCATGGTCGGCCCGGGCACCGCGATCGACCCCGTGCGTGAGCCCTCCGAGGCTGTGTCGCCCGTGGACGGAGTCATCGTCTCTCTCCATCCGCACGCCTTCGTCGTCGTCGACGAGCAGGGTCACGGTGTGCTCACCCATCTCGGCATCGACACGGTGCAGCTCAACGGCGAGGGCTTCGAGCTGCTTGTGAACAAGGGCGACACCGTGACGCGCGGCCAGGGCATCGTGCGCTGGAATCCGGTGGCGGTCGAAGAAGCCGGTAAGTCCCCGGTGTGCCCGATCGTGGCGCTGGAGGCCACGGCCGAGGCCCTCTCCGATCTGCGTGATGGCGGCGATGTGAAGGCCGGCGACAGTCTCTTCGTCTGGAAGTGACACCGGCGCCGTCCCGTGACGGCAAGTAGGGACGACAACCACCGCGGCGGCGGGACCCGCCGCACTATCGGAGACGGGTGAGATGGAGACAACGCTGCGAGGCGTCGGCGTGAGCCACGGTGTGGCGATCGGCGAGGTTCGGCACATGGGAACGGCGGTCCTCGAGCCGCCTGCCAAGCAGATTCCGGCCGAGGAGGCGGAGCGTGAACAGGGGCGCGCTCGCAAGGCCGTGGAGGCTGTGGCAGCAGACCTGATGGCCCGCGGCAATCTGGCGGGGGGCGAAGCCCAGGCGGTGCTCGAGGCCCAGGCCATGATGGCCCAGGACCCCGAGCTGATGGCGGACGTGGACCGCCGTGTCGCCGTCGGCAGCACGGCAGAGCGTGCCGTGTACGACGCTTTCGCCGCGTACCGCGAGTTGCTGGCGGGTGCCGGTGAGTACCTCGCCGGCCGAGTGGCCGACCTCGATGACGTGCGGAATCGTATCGTCGCTCGTTTGCTCGGGGTTCCGATGCCGGGTGTCCCGGACAGCGACGAGCCCTACGTCCTGGTCGCGCGCGACCTCGCCCCGGCCGACACGGCGCTGCTGGACCCGGCCCTGGTTCTCGGCTTTGTCACCGAAGAGGGTGGGCCTACCAGCCACAGCGCGATTCTGGCGAGGGCGCTCGGTGTGCCGGCCGTGGTCGCGCTGCCGGGTGCCGGTGAGCTCGCCGAGGGCACGGTCATCGCCGTGGACGGCAGCACCGGTGACATCTTCGTGAACCCGAGCGAAGAGAAGAAGGCTGAACTCGAAGCAGCTGCCGCCGCGCGCAAGGCCGCGCTCGCGGCGTCGACGGGTCCGGGTGCCACCGCCGACGGCCACAAGGTGCCGCTGCTGGCCAACGTGGGCGGGCCGTCCGACGTTGCGGCCGCTGTCGAGGCGGGTGCTGAGGGTGTCGGTCTGTTCCGTACCGAGTTCCTCTTCCTCGACGACAGCAAGAAGGCTCCGTCGGAGGAGAAGCAGGTCGAGGCTTACCGGCAGGTTCTCGAGGCCTTCCCCGAGGGCCGGGTCGTCGTACGTGTCCTGGACGCGGGTGCGGACAAGCCGCTCGACTTCCTGACGCCGGCCGACGAGCCGAACCCGGCCCTGGGTGTGCGCGGTCTGCGGACGCTGTTGGACCACCCCGAGGTGCTGCGCACCCAGCTGACGGCGCTCGCGAAGGCTGCGGAGGGGCTGCCCGTCTACCTCGAGGTCATGGCCCCGATGGTGGCGGACCGCACCGATGCGAAGGCGTTCGCGGACGCGTGCCGTGCAGCCGGGCTGCAGGCGAAGTTCGGCGCGATGGTGGAGATTCCGTCGGCCGCGCTGCGGGCGCGTTCGATCCTGCAGGAGGTCGAGTTCCTGTCGCTGGGGACGAACGATCTCGCGCAGTACACCTTCGCCGCGGACCGTCAGGTGGGTGCGGTGTCCCGTCTGCAGGATCCGTGGCAGCCCGCGCTGCTCGACCTGGTCGCGCTGTCCGCCGAGGCGGCGAAGGCCGAGGGCAAGAGCTGCGGTGTCTGTGGTGAAGCGGCGTCCGACCCGCTGCTGGCGTGTGTCCTGACCGGTCTGGGGGTCACCTCCCTGTCCATGGGGTCGGCGTCGATTCCTTACGTGCGGGCAGCGCTGGCGAAGTTCACGCTGGCTCAGTGTGAGCGTGCCGCTGCGGCGGCGCGCGCGGCGGACAGCGCCGAGGAGGCGCGCAACGCGGCTCAGGCGGTGCTGTCCGGCGAGTAGCGGGAGCCAGCGGGCTGCATGACGTTCATGTGGGGCGCTCCACCTCCGGGTGGGGCGCCCCGTTGCGCTCAGTGGCCGTGGCCCGGCGTCGCCTGCTCATCGCCGAGATGCGGCGGCACGCAATAGTCGACGCCCGATTCCGGGGAGATGAGGTCTCCGGATTCGATATCGGTGCAGTAGGCGTCAAAGACCTCGCCTGCCGTGAGGGGCTCCAGACCGTCTCCGCGCAGGCGCCACCCATAGATGCGGTCGGATGTGCCGGGGGCGCTGGTGCGCATCACGAGTCCGCCGGGGCTCCGGGTGGCCAGGCCGAGGGCGAGAACCGTGGTGAACTCCAGGACTTCCGCCTCGTCGAGGTGCGTGGCTCCCTGGGCGTCCTCGTCGGCGTGCAGGACGGCGACGAGTGCTTCCGGCGTTCCCGTGACGCTGCACACGAGGTGTCGGCTGCCCGGGTAGGCCGTGTCCAGGATCCGGACGAGGAGGTTCGAGGCACGGACGAAGGCCGCGCGTCCGATGTCCTCACCGCAGGTGGCGCAGGCGCCGAGTCGTGCCAGGAGTGTGGAGGCGTACTCCCAGGTGGCTTGCCGGACGGCTTCGTCGACGAGGGCCGGGACCAGGTCTGCCACGGGCTGGCCCTCGTAGAGGACCGTGGGTCCGGTGCTCGCGAGTTCGGCGGTGAAACGGGTGCGGCTCGACGGGCTGTCGGGGTCGAGGCCCGTTTCCGCGCAGAACTCGGCGTATTCCTGGGGATCGAAGAGGGCGATCGTCGTATGGCTCCCCAGGGAGGCCCGTGTCCTGAGGAGGGCTTCCACTTGTTGCAGATAGTTCTTGTGGTCGTCGAAGGTGAAGCTGCGGTAGCGCCGCATGGCACGGAAGTCGTGCTCGTCGGTCAGCAAGCCGATCGTGCCGGCGATTTCGCGGCGCAGGACGCGTCGCATCGTCTGGTGGTCGGTGTGCGCCATCTTTCCCCCTGTACGCAGTCGATCAATGCTCACTCACAGTAACCGGGGGCACTGACAATGGCGTCGGGGTGAGCTGTCTGCGGCCCCAGAGGTCGGTATTCGTGCAGGTCGGATGGTGCTGGCCACCGGCCGGGCCCCGGAGTTCGCCGTCGTTCGGGAGTCCGGGGCCGGCGCCCGTCGGTTCAGGCGCGCTTGCGGGCGAGTTCCTCGTAGAAGTGCAGGAGGTCGAGGTTGTCGATGGAGCCCGGATTGACGGCCTTCTCAAGCGGTGTGCCCTGCAGGAGGCGCTTGACCGGGACCTCGATGCGCTTTCCGGTGAGGGTGTGTGGGACGCCGGGGACCTCGATGATCTCGTCGGGGACGTGGCGTGGTGAGAGCTGTTCGCGGATGGTCTGTTTGATGCGGTTCAAGAGGGTCTCGTCGAGAACGGCTCCGGGGACCAAGTGCACGAACAAGGGCATCCAGTAGCCGCCGTCGGGCTGTTCGATGCCGATGACGAGGGATTCCTTGATCTCGGGGAGTCGCTCCACGGCTTCGTAGATGTCGGCCGACCCCATGCGGACGCCCTGGCGGTTGAGTGTCGAGTCGGAGCGGCCATGGATGACGACGGAGCCGCGTGAGGTGACGGTGATCCAGTCGCCGTGGCGCCATACGCCGGGATACGTGTCGAAGTAGCTGTCGTGGTACCGGCTGCCGTCGGGGTCGTTCCAGAAGTAGATCGGCATGGACGGCATGGGGTTGGTGACCACGAGCTCGCCGACCTCGTCGATGAGGGGTTTTCCGCTGGGGTCCCAGGACTGCAGGTCGGTGCCGAGGCTGGGGGCCTGGAGTTCGCCGATGTACACGGGCAGCGTGGGCACGGCTCCCGCGAAGCAGGAGCACACGTCGGTGCCGCCGCTGACGGAGGCGATCCAGAGGTCGTCGCGGACCTCGTCGTGCAGCCAGCGGAAGCCGTCGGGCGGCAGCGGTGACCCGGTGGTGGCGACGCACTGCACCTTGGAGAGGTCGAAGTCTCGGGCGGGGCGCACTTCGGCCTTGCGGCAGGCCATCACGTACGCGGCCGAGGTTCCGTAGAGGGTGGCCCCCGTGCGTTCGGCGACTCGCCACTGGGCGCCGGTGTCGGGATAGCCAGGGCTGCCGTCGTAGAGGACGATCGTGGTGCCGGTGAGGAGGCCGGAGACGAGGAAGTTCCACATCATCCAGCCCGTCGAGGTGTACCAGAAGAAACGGTCCTCGGGGCCGAGGTCGCAGTGCAGGCCGAGTTGTTTGAGGTGCTCGACGAGGATGCCGCCCTGGGACTGGACGATGGCCTTGGGCAGGCCGGTGGTGCCGGAGGAGTACAGCACCCAGAGGGGGTGGTCGAAGGGCACCTGCTCGAAGACGGGTTCGACGTCGGCTGCCGTGAGGGCCGACCACTCCAGTGCGCCCTCGGAGGCCTCGGTGCCCAGGAGGGGAATGTGCACGACGGCACGCAGGGTGGGCAGTTCGTCCCGGAGTTCGGCGACGATGTCGCGGCGGTCGTGCTCCTTGCCGCCGTAGCGGTAGCCGTCGACGGTGAAGAGGACGACCGGTTCGACCTGCTGGAAACGGTCGAGGACGCTGCGGGCGCCGAAGTCGGGGGCGCAGGAGGTCCAGACACCGCCGACGGCGGCCGTGGCGAGGAGGGCGACGACGGCCTGCGGGATGTTCGGGAGGTAGCCGCTGACGCGGTCTCCGGGGCGTACGCCGAGGGCGCGCAGTTCGGCGGCGAGGGAGCCGACCTGGCGGCGTAGCTCGGCCCAGGTCACGGGGCGGGGCTCGTGGGATTCGTCGACGTACAGGAGTGCGGGCTCGTCGGCGCGGGTCGCTGCGGCGCGCAGGGCGTGCTCGGCGTAGTTCAGGGTGGCGCCGGGGAACCATTGGGCGCCGGGCATCGTGCGGTCGCCGAGCACGCGCGCGTAGGGGGTGGAGAAGCGTACGTCGAACCACTCGGCGACGGCCTTCCAGAAGGTGTCCAGTTCGTCGACCGACCAGCGGTGCAGGGCCGTATAGCCGCCCTCGGCGGGGGCACCGTGGTTTTCGGCGGCCCAGGCCTGGAACCTGGTGACTTGTGCCTGTGCGATGCGCTGCGGATCTGGCTGCCAGAGCGGCTGGGGATTGGTCGACATGGGGGCGGCTCCCGGACTGTGCGCGTCGTGTGCGTCTTCCGCGCACGGCTGGGGTGTGCGCGTGACGCGGATGACACGGACGATGCCATGTGATCGACTTCTGCACCAGGGTGCGCCCCACATAGTCCGTGTCGTGAAGATGTGGTCCCGACACGAGTGAACGGAAGTTGAACGGCACGCGCGCGTGGGGCGGTCAATGGCAGGCTGAGCAGCATGGACGGTCGTGACCTGGTGCGTTCGATAATGGCGGTCGGTTCTGTGGGAGCGGCCCAGGGGTTGCGTACCGTGCAAGCGGCGTGGCGCAGGAAGCGCGCCGACGCGGTGGGGCTGCCGCCCCGGGGGGCCGAGCGCGCTCGGGTGCCCGGCACCGTGCAGGAGGTGCAGCCCGGTCCGGGCGGGGGCGTCATCCGGTTCGGCCGGTCCGAGTTGCGCGTCGTCGTCACCGTGAACGGGGCCGTCTTTTGGGGCTGGGACGGGGCCGCTCCCGAGCCGTCGTACGCGCTCGCGGGCCGCTGTCCCGAACCGGATCCCCGGGCCGTGCTCGAGCCCGACAAGGACGGTGGCTGGCGGGTTGTGGCCGAGCGGGTGACGGTCGTGGTGTCACGGCACGGCGCCGTGGAGGTGCAGACTCCGGGTGGTGTGACGCTGCGCCGCGATCTGCCGCCGCGTTGGTGGGAGCCGGTCGGCGGTGGGTCGGCGCGCTGGATGCAGCGGTCGGAGGTGGCCGCGGACGCGCGGTTCTTCGGGTTGGGCGGCCGGGCGTCGGGGCCCCGGCTGAAGGACGGGACGTACAGGCTGTGGAACACCGACCCGGGCCATGCGTTCGGCCCTGACGACGACCCGCTGTACATCACCATGCCGGTGCAGCTGGTGGTGGCCGACGCGGCCACACACCTGGTGTTCCACGACACCTCGTGGGACGGCACGGTGACGCTTCGGGAGGGCGAGGAAGGCGCCGGTTCCGGGCATGACCGCGCGGGGACCAGCGAACTGCGGATGGACGGGGGTCCGCTGCGCTGCTGGGTGATGGTGGGTACTCCCGCGCGCGTGCTGCTCGTCTGGGCCTCCCTCACCGGCGCTGCCGCGCTGCCGCCCGCGTGGGCGTTGGGTCACCATCACGCGCGGTGGGGCTTCGGCAGCGAGCAGGAGGTGCGGCGGATCGTTTCGGGTTACCAGGAGCGGGACCTGCCGCTGGACGCGGTCCATCTGGACATCGACCACTACGACGAGCATCAGGTGTTCACGGTCGATCAGGAGCGCTTCCCCAAACTGCCGCAGCTCGCCGAGGACTTGCGGCGGGGCGGGATCCGCCTGGTGTCGATCGTCGACCCGGCGGTCAAGGCCGCGCCGGGCAATTCCGTGTATGACAGCGGGGCCGCCGAGGACGTGTTCGTGCGGGACGCCTCGGGGCGACTTGTACGGGGAGTGGTCTGGCCCGGGGAGGCCGTGTTCCCCGACTTCACGCACGCGCGCGTGCGGCAGTGGTGGGGTGGTCTGTACGAGGAGCGGCTGGGGCAGGGTTTCTCGGGTTTCTGGCATGACATGAACGAGCCGACCTCGTTCGCCGCCTTCGGGGAGTCGACTCTGCCGCGTTCCGCCCGGCACTCCTTGGAGGGCCGGGGCGGGGATCATCAGGAGGCGCACAACGTCTACGGCCTGTGCATGGCCAGGGCGGGATACGAAGGGTTGCGCGCACTGGTGCCCGAGGAGCGCCCCTTCGTGTTCTCCCGCTCGGGATGGGCCGGCCTGCAGCGCTACGGGGGGACCTGGTCCGGTGATGTGGCCACGGGCTGGCCCGGACTGCGGGCGGCGCTGTCGCTGGTCATGGGCCTCGGGCTGTGCGGGGTGCCCTACTCGGGACCGGACGTGGGCGGGTTCGACGGGAGTCCTTCGCCGGAGCTGTATCTGCGGTGGTTCCAGTTGGCCGCGTATCTGCCGCTGTTCCGTACGCACGCGAGTCTGCGGGCGGGCCGCAGGGAACCTTGGGAGTTCGGTCCCGAGGTGCTGGAGCACGCGCGCGTGGCGCTCATCGAGCGCCGGAGGCTGCTGCCGTACTTCGTGACACTGGCGCACCTGGCCCGGCGGACAGGTGCGCCGTATGTGCGTCCGCTGTGGTGGTCGGCGCCCGAGGAGCGCGCCCTGCGCGATTGCGAGGATGCGTTTCTGCTGGGCGACTGTCTGCTGGTGGCGCCGGTGCTGGATCCGGGTGCTGAGCGGCGTGCGGTGCAGCTGCCGCGGGGGCGCTGGTACGACACGGTGACGGAGCGGGCGTATGAGGGGCCGGGGCAGGTCCTCGTCGAGACGCCCCTGTCCCGGATCCCGGTGCTCGCGCGCTCGGGTGCCGTCGTCCCCGTACGTGGGGACGACGGCGGGCTGGAACTGGAGGTGTGGGCGCCCGCCCCGGGATGTACCGGGGGCGGGTTGGTCGTGCCGGATGCGGGTGACGGCTGGGACGAGCCGGAGATCGAGCGCTACGTCATCCGTTGGGAGGGCGGAAAGCTGGTCGTCGAGCGGGAGCATGAGGACGGTGTGATCACGTCACCTCGTCCGGTGCGCATAAGAGGGCTCGGCGAGCGTTGAGCTCAGACGTAACGGCCCTCGAAGAACGCCCGCGCGGCCAGTGTGTGCAGCGGGAAGGCGAGCTCCTCCGGCCTGCGCAGCAGGTGCCAGCCTTCGGTCTCGTCCGTGGCGGCCGACGTCGGCAGGCGGTCGGCGGGCCGTTCCGGAAGGAGGCCGAACAGCAGCAGGTGCCCGTCGGGAGAGCTCATGGCGTCGACGAGGCGTACGTCGCGGCCGGCCGCGTCGATGCCGGTCTCTTCCTTGAGCTCGCGGACGACGGCCTGCCGCCAGTCCTCGCGGTCGTCGATGTAGCCGCCGGGCAGGGCGATGCCTCCGCGCGCGGGGGCGACGGTGCGGGTGATGACGACCAGGGCGGTGCCCTTCGTGTCGTACACGGGCTGGAGTGCGATCGCTACCGGCAGCGGGTTGCGGTAGGCCACGGTGCCGCACGACGGGCAGGTGCGGGGCCAGCCGGAGACGCCCTCTCCGTAGGGCGCGCCGCAGCTCGAACAGTGGGAGTCTGCTGCGGAGTTGGGGGCGGAGTGCTGAGTTTCGGACACGCGGCGGACTGTATCCGATCAGGGGAAGGGCGTCCTCCGGGGGCCGGTCACTACTGCCTGGTGAGGGAGTTCCTGGACACGGGGAAGTCGAAGTAGGTGTCCGGGTAGGGCTCCGGCTTGTACGTGTAGTGCCACCACTCTTCGGCGAGGTTCACGAATCCGAGGGCTTCGAGGGTGTCCTTGAGCAGCAGCCGGTTGGCCCGCTGTTCGCCCTGTATGCGCGGGTCGAGGGTGTGCGAAAGGGTGTCGAAGCAGTCGAAGCCGGTGCCCATGTCGACGGAGTTGTCGGGGAAGCGCTCGCCCTGGGGTGCGTAGCAGGGCACGAGGGGCTCTCCCGGTAGGTACGGCCTGGTGGGCTTCGCCGGCAGCCGGACGATGGTCAGGTCCATGGTCGAGCCGCGACTGTGGCCGGATTTCTCCGCGATGTAACCGTCCGCGAACAGACGGGTCTTGTCGACGTTCGGGTAGAACTCGTCCTTCATGGCTTGGTCGTCGAGGTCCTCGGCCCAGCGCACGAAGTGGTCGACGGCGCGCTGCGGCCGGTAGCAGTCGTACACCTTCAGCGTGTAACCCTGGCGCAGTAGCTGCTTCTGGGCCTTGTGGAGCGCTTCGGCGGCGGGCCGGGTGAGGATGCAGAGGGGCTGCCGGTAGCCGTCGATGCGCTCGCCCACGAAGTTGTGCGAGGTGACATACCGCATCTCCTGAAGGATGGTGGGATCCACGGTTCTCAGCGCCACGAAGTCCTTCGGCGCTTTTGGCTCGGTCTTCGCCTGGGCAGGGGCGGGGGCGACGGTCACGGCCAGCAAGGTGGCGAGCGTGGTGACCAGTCCCCGTACCGCGGTCGAGAGTCGTGTCATGTCTCCTGCGTCTATCAGGAATGTGTGCCGTCGGGGAAGCGATCGGATGCAGTCCAGCGGTCAGGCCGCCTGCCGCTTTCCGATCGCCCGTGGCACACTTCTGACGTCCCGTCAGATCCTTGCCAGGAGGGGCTATGCCACGCACGCGCACACCTGTGGTCGCCGGGTGGTTCGCCGGTGACGAGGACGACTTCCGGCTCCTCGGCACCCGTTGCTCAATCTGCACCTCGGTCTTCTTTCCGCGCGAGGACACTCACTGCCGCAACCCGGACTGTCCTGGCGGCGATCTGGAGGAGGTGCCGCTCTCGCGGCGCGGGCGCGTCTGGTCGTACACGGACAGCCGGTACCGGCCTCCGTCACCCTATGTGACCGATCCGGAACTTCCGTGGGAACCGTACACGTTGATCGCTGTGGAGCTGGCAGCCGAGCGCCTGGTGGTGCTGGGACAGGCGGTTCCAGGGGTCACCGTCGCCGATCTGACGGTGGGCATGGAGGTGGAGGTCGTTCCGGGCGTACTGCATGAGGGCGCGGAGACGGTCTGCACGACGTGGCAGTGGCGGCCGACGGGGGTGACGGCATGACGGAAGAGGTTGCGGTGCTCGGCGCGGGGATGCATCCCTGGGGCAAATGGGGGCGCAGCTTCGTCGAGTACGGGGCAGTGGCGGCCCGCGCGGCACTCGCCGATGCGGGCCTGGAGTGGCGGGACATCGGATCGATCGTCGGCGCGGACACCGTGCGGGGCGGCTATCCGGGGTATGTCGCCGGGGCTACGTTCGCGAAGGCGCTCGGCTGGCAGGGCGCCCGGGTCACGAGCGTGTACGCGGCGTGCGCGTCCGGCGCGCAGGCCCTCAACACCGCGCGGGCTCAGATACTTGCGGGGCTGGCGGATGCGGTGCTGGTGGTGGGTGCGGACGCGGCTCCCAAGGGGTTCTTCCGGCCTGCGGGCGGCGACCGGCCGGACGACCCGGACTGGCTGCGTTTCCGCGTCCTCGGTGCGACCAATCCGGCGTACTTCGGGCTGTACGCGCGCCGGCGGATGGCCGTGCACGGGGACACCCCGGAGGACTTCGCACAGGTCAAGGTGAAGAACGCGGGGCTCGGCGCACTGAATCCCTACGCGCGCTACCGCAAACGGGTCACCGCCGAGGAGGTCGCCGCGTCCGCCGTGGTCGCCGATCCCCTGCGGCTGCTCGACATCTGCGCGACCTCGGACGGAGGAGCGGCGCTCGTGCTGGCCGGCATGGAGTTCGCACGTCGGCACGGCGCCAGGGATCCGGTGCGGATCCGGGCGGTGTCCACGGTGACGCCCCGTTATCCCAACACCGTCCTGGATCTGCCCGACATGGCGACGGACTCCGCGGTGGCGGTGCGACCGCCGGCCGAGACGTTCCGGGAGTCGATCGCGCGGGCGGCCTACGAGGAAGCGGGTATCGGCCCGGAGGAACTCTCGCTCGCAGAGGTCTACGACCTGTCCACCGCTCTGGAGTTGCAGTGGTACGAGGATCTGGGGCTGTGCGGAGAGGGAGAGGCCGCGAAGCTGCTGCGGGAGGGCGTGACGACGCTGGGCGGACGCATACCCGTGAACGTGAGCGGCGGGCTGGCCTCCTTCGGTGAGGCGGTACCCGCCCAGGCGATCGCCCAAGTCTGCGAACTCACCTGGCAGTTGAGGGGAGCTTCGGGCAACCGGCAGGTCGCCGGGGCTCGCGTGGGGATCGCGGCGAACCAGGGGCTGTTCGGGCACGGATCGGCGGTGATCGCGGTGCGGTGAGGCGGCGGCTCGACGGGCACGCGCGTGCGGTTCTGCGAGCGTGACACCACCGTCGTACGACCAAGGACGGCCAGGCGTGCCTACGCTGTGTGACCAACCCGGAATCCTGCGTGAACGTCTCATGAACTGGGCTCGGGCGTCCTCCAGGGGTCGCCATCATGATCCCGTGGACTCCTGGACGGATACTCTCCGCTTCGCTTTCCAACCGGTGGTCAATCTGACGACCGGCGGAGTCGCGGGGCTGGAGATACTCGCCCGCCCGGAGACCGGCGACGTCCTGGCCGAGGCCCGCCGCGATCCCGAGCTCGACGGGCGGCTCGCCGTGTCGGCGTTCCGCGCGGCGGCGCGCAAGGAGACGTTGCTGCCTCTGTACGTCAACGTGTTCGCCGGGACCCTCGCCGACCTCGGCGGGCTGACACCGCTGCACGACGCCGTGCGTGCCGCGGGGCGGCTGCCGTGGGAGGTGACGATAGACGTCGGTCCGCCGTACACGCATGTGCCTCAGCATGCGTTGCTGGAGGCGATCGGCTCGCTGCGGGAGCAGGGATTCCGGATCAGCGCGGATGGCGTCGGCGACGGGGACGTGCCGCTGCGGTTGCTCACCGATATGGCGCCTGACCTGCTTAAACTCGACGCGTCCATGCTGACGCGCCCGGCTGCGGTGCGAGCGATGCGGACGCTGTGCGACGAGTTGGCGTCCCTGCTGTGCATCGAGGGCGTGGAGACGGAGCTGCAGTGCGCATCCGCGCAGTCCGCCGGTGCACAGCTGGCTCAGGGGGAGTTGTTCGCTCCACCGGCTCGGCTGCCCGCGGCGGAGGTATACGTTCCGCCGCGCTCCCCCGGACCGGCGGTCACGCCACGCTCGGGGCCGTCGGTGCTGGAGTTCGTGCGGCCGGCCGCGCTGCTGCCCGCCACCGCGTCCGCAGGGCAGGTGCGGGCGCTGCTGACCGGGTCGCCGGACGTGTCCGGGGTGCTGCTGGTGGACCCGGACGGCGTCCCGGTGCGGTCGGTGCATCGCTCCCGCTTCCTGCTGTCGATGTCGGGCCGCTACGGCCATGCCCTGTACGCCGACCGGCCCGCGGCCAAGCTCGGAGACCCCCCGCGCACGGTGGGCGTCGACGCCACCGCGTGGGAGGTGCTGGACGTGGTCGCGGTCGGCGGCCGCGACCGCACGTCGGACGATGTGGCCGTGGTCGACCGGTACGGCCGGTGTGTGGGCGTCGTGAGGCTCGCCGACCTCGTACGTGCTCTCGCCGAGACCCGGGTGGAGGAGGCCGCGGGGCTCAATCCGCTGACCCGGCTGCCCGGCTCTGACGCGATCACCGGTGAGGTGGACCGACGGATCGCGGACGGGCGGACGTTCGCGCTGAGCTGGCTGGACGTGGACCACTTCAAGCAGGTCAACGACGGTGCCGGCTTCGCGGCGGGCGACGAGCTGATCCGGTCGGTCGGACGGGCGCTGCAACACGCGGCGTCCGGCAGCACCCGAGTGGGCCACATCGGAGGGGACGACTTCCTGGTGCTCGCGGATCCGGAAGGGCTGAGCCCGCTGGCCGCCTCCGTGCTGGACGCGCCCTGGTCGGCGGGCGGGCGGCCCGTCACGCTGTCCCTGGCCACGGTCCTGTGCGAGCCCGGGAGCGTGACGGACCACCGGCAGGCGGCCGCCTGTCTGGCGCCCCTGAAGAAGGCCGCGAAGTCGCTCAGCGGGGCGAGCTGGGTGCTGGGCCGCGCGGGGCTGTCCGGGCACGAGATCCTTCGCGGTGCGGCGGCGGAGCCGGCTCGTGCCGAGTGGGCGGTGGCGGACCCGGGTAAGGGGTGAGACGCTTTTCCTACCAGGTCGGCGGGGCCGAAAGGCGCCCGTACGGCCTCAGCACTGCCATGGCCTTCGACCCCTGCCGGGTCCAGCAGGAGCTGGCCTCCCTGCCGGCCTCAGCAGGGCCTCAGTGTCCGTCCCCTACCCGAACGGGCGTGCCACGAGCCGCGTCGGCGACGGTTCGTGACCCGTCGGTGCGCCCCCAACCATTGGCGTCAGCGACCTTGACGCCCCCTGGACACCGGTGAACACTTCCCGGTGTCGGTCGACATCGCCGTACATTCTCGGCGTATCCACGCACTGCGCCGCGCGGTTCCGCCTGCACCAAGGCGCCTTCCCCCACGGGCGAGTCGGCCGCGACGGCACGCTCGTCACGGACGCCGGGCGGGGCACGGGACCTCCCTGCCCTCGGCTGAAGTCGCCATGGGAAACGCACCCCGCACGGAGAACCGGGGCCGATCGTCCCGGCCACGGCCCTAGGAGCCGACATGAGCAACGGAGACGTATTCCTCGGTGAGGTCATCGGGACCGCGATCCTGATCCTCTTCGGGGCCGGAGTGGTCGCCGCCGTCGTACTCAACTTCTCGAAGGCGAAGGACGCGGGCTGGATCGTCATCGCGTTCGGCTGGGGATTCGGCGTGATGGCCGGCGCGTACACCGCCGCACCGCTGTCCGGCGGGCACCTCAACCCGGCCGTGACGCTCGGGATCGCCATCGACACCGAGGACTGGGACCAGGTCCCGGTCTACATCGCCGGACAGATGGTCGGCGCGATCCTCGGCGCGGTCCTGTGCTGGCTGGTCTATCTCGCCCAGTTCCAGGCCAACGCCGACGAGGACATCGCTCAGCCGACCCTCGGGATCTTCTCCACGGCGCCCGCGATCCGCAATCCCGTGGCGAACCTCATCACCGAGATCATCGCGACCATCGCGCTGGTGTTGCCGATCCTGGCGTTCGGCCTGACCAAAGGGCTCGGCGAGTCAGGCACCGCGATTCTGATCGTCTCGTTCCTGGTGGTCGGCATCGGTCTGTCGCTTGGCGGTCCCACGGGATACGCCATCAACCCGGCCCGCGACCTGGGCCCGCGCATCACCCACGCCTTGCTCCCGATCCCCAACAAGGGCACATCGGACTGGGGCTACGCGTGGATCCCGGTGGTGGGACCGCTGATCGGCGGGGCGCTGTCCGGACTCATCTTCAACGCAGCCTTCTGAAGGAACCGACGAAGGGGACGTCATGACGGACAAGTTCGTCGCCGCTATCGACCAGGGCACCACCTCCAGCCGCTGCATCATCTTCAACCAGGACGGCGCCATCGTGGCCGTCGACCAGCGTGAGCACCGCCAGATCTTCCCCAAGCCCGGCTGGGTGGAGCACGACGCCACCGAGATCTGGTCGAAGGTGCAGGCGGTGGTCGCCGGCGCGATCGCCAAGGCCGGGCTGCGCGCCGACCAGCTCAGTGCCCTCGGCATCACCAATCAGCGCGAGACGACGGTCCTGTGGGACCGGGCCACGGGCAAACCGGTGCACAACGCGATCGTGTGGCAGGACACACGTACCGCGGCGCTGTGCAACCAACTCGGTGGCTCGGACGGGCAGGATCGTTTCCGTGAGCAGACCGGACTGCCGCTGGCCACCTACTTCTCCGGGCCGAAGGCGGCCTGGCTGCTCGACAATGTGCCCGGCCTGCGCGATCGCGCCGAGCGGGGCGAGATCGCCTTCGGCACGATCGACTCCTGGCTCATCTGGAACCTGACGGGCGGTACCGACGGCGGGCAGCACGTCACCGACGTGACCAACGCCGGCCGCACGATGCTGATGAACCTGGAATCCCTCCAGTGGGACTCGTCGATCCTCTCCGCCATGAACATCCCCGAAGCCGTCCTCCCCGAGATCAGGTCCTCCGCCGAGACATACGGCACCGCGGTCGGCCAGCTGGCCGGCGTACCGGTCGCATCGGCCCTCGGCGACCAGCAGGCGGCCGTGTTCGGGCAGGCCTGCTACGACGTGGGCACGGCGAAGAACACCTACGGCACGGGCAGCTTCCTGCTGCTCAACACGGGCAACCGGCCGGTGGCGTCCAAGAGCGGGCTGCTGACGACGATGGGCTACAAGATCGGCAGTGAGGCGCCGGTCTACTGCCTGGAGGGGTCGATAGCCATAACGGGCGCGCTGGTGCAGTGGTTCCGCGACCAGCTCGGCATCATCCGTACCGCCGACGAGATCGAGCCTTTGGCGGCGAGCGTCGAGGACAACGGCGGCGCCTACATCGTGCCCGCCTTCTCCGGCCTGTTCGCGCCCTACTGGCGCTCCGACGCGCGCGGTGTCATCACGGGCCTGACGCGCTACGTCACCAAGGGACACCTCGCCCGCGCGGTACTGGAGGCGACGAGCTGGCAGACGCGCGAGGTCGTAGACGCCATGTACCAGGACTCCGGAGTGCACATCACCACCCTGAAGGTGGACGGCGGCATGACCAAGAACAACCTGCTCATGCAGCACCAGGCGGATGTGCTCGACGTTCCGGTGGTCCGTCCGAAGGTCTCCGAGACCACCTGCCTGGGCGCCGCGTACGCGGCCGGGCTCGCCACCGGCGTGTGGAACGACCTCGACGAGCTGAAGTCCCACTGGCAGAAGGACGTCGAATGGACGCCTGCCATGGAGGCGTCCGTGCGTGACCGCCAGTACCACAACTGGCGCAAGGCCGTGGAGAGGAGCTTCGGCTGGGAGGAGGAAGGCGACAGCTAGGCACACGCGCGTGCGTGAACCCTCGGCTGCGGCCCGTACCCCGGTCGGCGGGGGTACGGGCCGCGTACCTGTGTCACGTGGGCACGGTCTGGCGGCGGTCCGCCTGATAGGCCATCGCGTGCTGGACGACGCCGATCAGGACCTCCTTGACGGACTCACGGTCGCGGGCGTCGCACAGCAGCAGCGGCACGTCGTCGTCGAGATCGAGGGCCTGCCGGACGTCCTCCGCCGGGTAACGGGCAGCTCCCTCGAAGCAGTTGACGCCGACGAGGAAGGGTATGGAGCGGCGCTCGAAGTAGTCGACGGCCGCGAAGCAGTCCTCGAGGCGGCGGGTGTCGGCGAGGACCACGGCCCCGAGCGCACCCTCGGAGAGCTCATCCCACATGAACCAGAACCGCTCCTGGCCGGGCGTGCCGAAGAGGTACAGCACCAGGTCCTCGCGCAGGGTGATGCGGCCGAAGTCCATGGCCACGGTGGTGGTGCACTTGCCCTCGACACCGCTCGTGTCGTCGATCGGGCGTCCGGCCTCGGTGAGCAGTTCCTCGGTGCGCAGCGGCCTGATCTCGCTGACAGCGCCGACGAGGGTGGTCTTGCCCACGCCGAAGCCGCCGGCCACCAGGATCTTGAGCGTGACGGGCTCGACCGGTGGCTTCCCGCGCTCAGAACGCCCGAAGATCATCGATCTCTTCTCCTGCTTGATGGGGGTCGCGCGACGGTGGGCCGTAGCCTCCGCCGCCGGGGGTTTCGATGACGAGTACGTCGCCGGGTCCGACGTCCGCCGAGTCGCTGCCGCCGAGTGCGGTGACCGTGCCGTCGGCACGTTCCACCCGGTTTGCTCCCAGCGCGCCGGGTTCACCGCCCGCCATGCCGTACGGCGGGACCCTGCGGTGCTGTGACAGCGTGGAGACGGTCATGGGCTCGTGGAACCGGATGCGGCGCACGGCGCCGTCCCCGCCGCGCCACCGCCCGGCGCCGCCGCTGCCGCGCCGTACGGCGAACTCGTCGAGCCGCACGGGCAGTCGCCACTCCAGCACTTCGGGATCGGTCAGCCGCGAGTTGGTCATGTGGGTCTGGACGACGGGCGCACCGGGGAACCCGTCGCCCGCGCCGGATCCGGAGGCGACGGTCTCGTAGTACTGGTGGCGTTCATTGCCGAAGGTGACGTTGTTCATGGTGCCGGAGCCCTCGGCCTGGACGCCCAGTGCGGCGTAGAGCGCGCCGGTGATCGCCTGGGAGGTCTCCACGTTGCCCGCGACGACCGCTGCCGGGGGTTCGGGTGCCAGCATGGAACCGGGCGGCACGATGATCTGCAGGGGCCGCAGACAGCCGTCGTTGAGCGGGATGTCGTCGGCGACAAGGGTGCGGAAGACGTAGAGCACTGCGGCGTTGACGACCGAGAAGGGGGCGTTGAAGTTCGTGGCCAGCTGCGGGGACGTGCCGGTGAAGTCGACGGTGGCGCAGCGGTTCTCGCGGTCCACGCGCACGCGTACCCGGATGGCGGCGCCGGAGTCGGTCTCGTAGGCGTACTCGCCGTCGTCCAGGGCGTCGATGACCCGACGCACCGCTTCCTCGGCGTTGTCCTGGACGTGCTTCATGTACGCCTGGACGACGTCGAGGCCGAAGTTCTCGATCATGCGGGCGACTTCGTCGACGCCCTTCTGGTTGGCCGCGATCTGGGCGCGCAGATCGGCGAGGTTGGTCTTCGGATTACGGGAGGGGTAGGGCGCCTCGGTGAGCAGGCGGAGGGTCTCCTCCTCGCGGAAGCGGCCGTTCTCGGCGAGCAGCCAGTTGTCGAAGAGGATTCCTTCCTCCTCGATGGTGCGGCTGTCGGCCGGCATGGAGCCGGGCGCGATGCCGCCGATCTCTGCGTGGTGGCCTCGTGAGGCGACGTAGAAGAGGATCTCCGGATCACCCTCCGTGGTCGCCGTGGCTCCCGTGTCGAAGACCGGAGTGATCACGGTGACGTCGGGCAGGTGAGTGCCGCCGTGATACGGGTCGTTGACGGCGTAGGTGTCGCCGGGGCGCATCCGGGAGCCGCGACGCCGGATGACCTCCTTGACGCTCGTGCCCATCGAGCCCAGGTGGACGGGGATGTGTGGGGCGTTGGCCACCAGGTTTCCGTCCGGGTCGAAGAGCGCGCAGGAGAAGTCCAGGCGTTCCTTGATGTTGACGGACTGGGCGGTGGATTCGAGGCGGGCGCCCATCTGCTCGGCGATGGACATGAACAAGTTGTTGAAGACCTCGAGGAGAACCGGGTCGGCTTCCGTGCCGAGATCGGAACTCTGCGTAACCGCCACGCGTTCCATGACCAGATGCCCGTCGTCGGTCGCCGCCGCTCGCCAGCCGTCGTCGACGACGGTCGTCGCACTGGCCTCGGTGATGATCGCCGGGCCGGTGACGGTTTCGCCGGGAGGCAGGTCCTCGCGGCGGTGGAGGGGTACGTCGCGCCAGGTGCCGCCCGTGTGGAGGCGGACGGTCTCCGGGGCGGCGGGGCGGTGTTCAGGGGTGGCTTCGTAGAGGGCGAGAGCGGAGAGATCGGGGGGTTCGGTGATGCCGGTGGCTTCGACGGAGAGGGCTTCGACGACGATCGGGCGGTCGAGGGTGAAGGAGTACGTGGCGCGATGACGTTCTTCGAAGGCGCGCCTCATGGTGTCGGGCTCGGTGAGCTCGACGGTGAGGGTGGTGTCGGTGCCGTCGTAACGGAGTTGGGCGCGGCGGGTGACCTTGATGCGGTCCTCGGGGACGTCCTCGTCGAGGAGTTCGGTCCGGGCAGCTGCTTCCAGGTCGTCCGCCGTCTTGAGGACGCCGGGCATCGAGGCGGCCTGCAGGGGGGCCTCGACGGACTGTTCACGCATGGCCGTGGTGTCGGCGAGGCCGATGCCGAGCGCGGAGAGGACACCGGCCATGGGCGGCACGAGGACGGTGCGGATGCCGAGCGAGTCGGCGACCATGCACGCGTGCTGACCGCCGGCGCCACCGAAGGTGGTGAGGGCGTAGCGGGTGACGTCGTGGCCCTTCTGGACGGAGATCCGCTTCACGGCGTTGGCGATGTTGGCGACCGCGATCTGCAGGTAGCCCTCGGCGACCTGTTCGGGGGTGCGGTCGTCGCCGGTCCGCTCGCGGATCTCGCGCGCGAGCGCGGCGAAGCGGTCACGGACGAGGGCGTCGTCGAGGGGCTGGTCGCCGTCGGGACCGAACACCTTGGGAAAGTGGGCGGGTTGGATGCGACCGAGCATGACGTTGGCGTCGGTGACGGCGAGGGGGCCGCCGCCCCGGTAGCAGGCGGGCCCGGGGTCCGCGCCCGCCGAGTCCGGCCCTACGCGGTAGCGGGAGCCGTCGAAGTGGAGGACGGAGCCGCCTCCGGCCGCGACGGTGTGGATGTCCAGCATGGGCGCGCGCAGCCGGACGCCCGCGATCTGTGTGGTGAAGACACGTTCGTACTCGCCGGCGAAGTGGGAGACATCGGTGGAGGTGCCGCCCATGTCGAAGCCGATGACGCGGTCGAAGCCGGCGAGCTGCGACATGCGGGCCATGCCGACGATGCCGCCGGCGGGGCCGGAGAGGATGGCGTCCTTGCCGCGGAACTGCCCGGCTTCGGCGAGACCGCCGTTGGACTGCATGAACATCAGCCGTACGCCTTCGAGTTCGTCGGCGACATGCCGGACGTAGCGGCGCAGCACGGGCGAGAGGTAGGCGTCGACAACCGCGGTGTCCCCGCGCGGGACGAGTTTCATCAGGGGGCTGACCTCGCTGGACAGCGAGATCTGCGGGAAGCCGATGCCGGCGGCGAGCCTCCCGACGGCTTGTTCGTGGGCGGGGTGGAGGTGGCTGTGCATGCAGACCACCGCGACGGCACGGATCCCGGCGTCGTACGCGTCCTGGAGCGGGCCGGCGAGGGCGTCCAGGCCGGGCTCGTGCAGGACGGTGCCGTCGGCGGCGATGCGTTCGTCGACCTCGACGACGCGTTCGTACAACAGCTCGGGGAGTTCGATACGGCGGGCGAAGATGCGGGGTCGGTTCTGGTAGGCGATGCGCAAGGCGTCGCGGAAGCCGCGGGTGATAACCAGCAGGGTCCGCTCGCCCTTGCGCTCGAGGAGGGCGTTCGTGGCGACCGTCGTGCCCATACGGACAGCCTCGATGAAGTCCTGGGAGCCGCCCAGGAGCTCGCGTACGCCCGCGACGGCCGCGTCGGAGTATCGCGCCGGATTCTCCGACAGGAGCTTGTGTGTCAGCAGCCGGCCGTCCGGGCGTCGCGCGACGATGTCCGTGAAGGTGCCGCCTCGGTCGACCCAGAACTGCCAGCCTGTCACGTCACTACCCCGCTTCCGCGCCGCTCACAGCGCCCGCAGGCCGTTGATCACGTCGCGCAGGATACTCTCGTCCACCAGCTCGGCAGGCGGTACCGGCCGGTTCACATGGACGAATTCCCCGTCCACGAGGTCTCCGATGAGGACCCGGACGACTCCGATGGGCAGGTCGAGCTCGGCGGAGAGTTCGGCGACGGACTGCGGGGCGTCACGGCACAGATCGACGATGTCCACGTGTTCCGGGGACAGTGTCGAGTCCGCTTCCGGATCGTCCGCGTGCGGCTCGGCGACGACCACCGCGATCAGGTCCAGGCGGTGCTGGGCCGCACTGGTGGTGCGGCCGCGCGTCATGGCGTACGGGCGGACGACCGGTCCGGCCTCGTCGTCGAACCAGTGGCTTCTTCCCTGACCCTCAGCGCTCATGCCATCCCACTACCCGCCCGAGGGCAGATCGGTGCGTGGAGCGGTGCCCAGATGCACGCCGACCCGTTTGACCAGGAGCGTCATCTCGTACGCGACCTGGCCGACGTCCGAGTCGGCGTCCGAGAGCACCGCGAGGCAGCTGCCGTCGCCGGCGGCCGTCACGAACAGGAAGGCGTCGTCGAGCTCGACGACCGTCTGCCGGACGTTGCCTGCCTCGAAATGGCGGCCCACACCCTTGGCGAGGCTGTGGAACCCGGACGCGACGGCAGCCAGGTGCTCGCTGTCCTCGCGGGTCAGGTCCTTGGACACCCCCGTCGGCAGGCCGTCGCCGGAGAGGACGACGGCCTTGCGGATGCTGGCGACGCGGTCCACGAGGTCGTCGAGGAGCCAGTTGAGCTCGCCGGACTGGTTGGTCGTGGTGTGGCCGGTCGCCTTCGGTGCGGTCATCGACCGTCCCCCTTAGTCGTTCCTTGTGGTGCTGTGCCGCTGTGGGCGCCATCGCCCGCGGCGTTCTCCTTGCGGCCGCGCTGCCAGCCGCGCTGGAGCGAGGCCATGCGGCTGCGTACCTCGTCCGCGTCCCGCTCGGCGAGCTCCGTCCCCTCCTCGGTGCGCCGAGCGGGGCCCTGCTTGAGCTGCGGAGCCAGATTGGCCTGCCGTACGCGCCGGGGCAGCGGCGCCGTGCCGGAGCCGGTGTCCTGCTGCGCGGCAGGCGTCCTCGGGACGGAGTCGTCGGGGCCGCTCGATGCGATCGCGGGCCGTCGGGTGCGCCTCGGGAGGGCTGCGGGCTCCGGCCGCTCAGCGCGGTCGTGCCCGGCGGAGGGCGGGTTCTCGGTGCGATCACCTGTCCGGTTCGGAACGCCGGGCAGGTCACCGTGGGATCCGGGACCGCGCCGACGGGTCGGCAGCGGAGCGAGGCCGTTGGGCTCAGGGCGGTTCGGGCCCGCGGGAGGCGCCGTGTCCGCCTCCTCTCGCCGGGAGCGCTGCTCCGTCACCGGGCGTCCGTGCGAGCTGACCAGCTTGGGTGTCCTGCGGCGGGGCAAGGGGACGGGGGCGCTCAGATCGTCGTCCGGGTCGGCCTGGTCCGGTCCGCCATGGATGCCGGAGACCGGGTGGGCGCCGAGCGGGCCTTTCGCCTCGTTCTCCACTTCGGCGAGCCTGCGACGCGGGCGGAAGAGGCCGCCGCGTTCGCCGTCCTCTTCGTCGAGGGCGTCCGGGAAGTCGCTGAGGGCATCGAGATCGACGGGTGCCTCCAGCTCGACCGGGCCGTCCAGGAGCGAGGCGGGGAGGCCGGGCACGCGGGCCGGCACCTGGGCGAGGGCGGCGCGGCGCGCCTCCTCCAGCTCGGCCTCCTTCGAAGGCGTGGGCCGGTCGAGACGGAACCCGATGCCGTTGGTGTCCGGCACGTCGTCGGTGAGCAGTGTGTCGGGGATGAAGACGACGGCCGTGGTGCCGCCGTACGGCGACGGTTGCAGCGAGACGCGGACGTTCTGCCGCTGGGCGAGCCGGCTGACCACGAACAGCCCGAGCCGGTCGGTGTCGGACAGTTCGAACTCGGGCGTCTCGGCGAGTCGGAGGTTGGCGTCCAGCAGGGCGTCGGCCGCCATGCCGAGGCCGCGGTCGTGGATCTCCAGGGTGAAGCCGTTGGCGACCCGTTCGCCCAGGACCTGGACGGCGGTGTGCGGCGGGGAGAACACCGTGGCGTTCTCCAGGAGTTCGGCCACGAGGTGGGTGATGTCCGCGACCGCCGGTCCGGTGACGGCCACACGGGGCAGGCGGCGGACCTCGATGCGCTCGTAGTCCTCGACCTCGGCGACGGCGGCGCGCACGACGTCCATGAGCTGGACGGGCTTGCGCCACTGCCGGGAGGGGGCGGCGCCGGAGAGGATCACCAGGCCCTCGGCGTGCCGGCGCATGCGGGTGGTGAGGTGGTCGAGGCGGAACAGGTCGGCGAGTTCGTCGGTGTCCTCGGTCCGGCGTTCCATGGTGTCGAGGAGGGTGAGCTGCTTGTGCAGGAGGACCTGGCTGCGGCGGGCGAGGTTGACGAAGACCTCGGAGACTCCGGCGCGCAGTTCGGCCTGCTTGACGGCGGCCTCGACGGCGGCGCGCTGCAGGGTGTTGAGGGCCTGCCCGACCTCGCCGATCTCGTTCTTGTCGTACTCCAGGCGGGGCACTTCGGTCTCCACGTCGACCTGTTCGCCGGCCGAGAGGCGGCGCATCACGCTGGGCAGTCGTACGCCGGATGCCTCGTGGGCCTCCAGTCGCAACTGCCTCAGGTCGCGGATGAGACCGCGGCCGATGCGCACGGACAGGAAGAGCGAGAACAGCAGGGCGAGCAGACCGAGGACGCCGGCGATGGCCGCCTTCATGATGACGCTCATCGCGACGGGGCTGACGCGGTCCTGGTAGCGCGCGCCCGCCTCGTCGTTGAGTTTGCTGAGCTCGTCGAGGACGCTGCCCGCGGCCGTGTCCCAGCGCTTGGCGTCGACCGTAGTGTGCTTGCCGGGCTGGGAGGCGATGACGGCCTGTTCTGCGTCGCGCAGCGGAGCGGTGGACGCGTTCCTCCAGAAGCGCTCGTAGCGTTCGCGCTCGGACGAGGGCAGGTCCGTCAGGCTGATCTCGTACATGAGCGTGCGCTGGGCGATGAGATCGGAGACGTCGCGTATCTCGTGCCGGGACAGCTTCCCGACCACGAGGGCGGAACTGAGCAACGCGTCCTCGCGGGAGAGGAGTTCCCGGGCGCGGGTGACGTTGAGGAGGGCACGGGCCTGCTTGTCCATCGCCACGTTGTCGACGCCGTCGAGGGAGGCCAGGAGGGCGTAGCAGGGGTCCACGAGAAGGTTGTACTGGTTGAGGGCCCCGGCACGGGTCACCGTTCCGTCCTCGACGCTGCGACGAAGGGGGTTGATCCCGTCGAAGGCGTCCAGTACGGCGGTGAGGCGCTCGCTGTCGCCCTGGTCCAACCCGTCGCGGACGTCGGGGTCCTTGGCGTTCTTGCGGATCTCGGCGACGGCGGCGTCGGTGGCCTTCCGGGTGACCCGCAGGGCGGACAGCGCGTCCGAGGCCCTACGGTCGGAGAGATAGACCAGCGCCTGGCGGCGTTCCTGCTGCAGGACGCGGACCGCGTCCTCGGTGGAGTAGCCGATCTTCTCGACGAGGGACGACACCGTGAACAGCTGGGCCACACCTCGCCCCGTGAGTACCGTGGCGAAGCCCCAGATCGCGGTCAGGGACACCAGCGGCACGAGAAGCAGCGCCACCATCTTCCGGCGGATCGACTTCCCGCGAAAGTGCATGGCCTCCCCCAGCTCAAACCCCCACCGGTCAGGGGGCACACATGTGCGTCAACAATTGGCGCGAGCCTACTACCGACGCACAAGTAACTCGAAGAGACATCCGGAATCTGAACTTCCGCGCCGGTGACGAGACATGGGGAGTTGTCCGGCCATTGCGGGAGATTGCCTCCCGCAAACCCTCGGCACTGCGGAGGGCGGATCCGGCCGGGCCCCCGGGCCAGTTGGCCGGAACTTTGTCTTTCTCGGGAATCTTCGGGACGCGTCGATCGTGCTTCTGTACGGGAAATGGGGGCGGAATGAGCCACAGGAGCCGCATCCCGTCCCCGGGCGGCGTAAAACAGCGCAAGCCGGGCAGCCAATGGGGAGCGGAGTCTTCGGACACGGTGCGGGCGGTCTGCCGGCGGTGGGGAGTGACACGGTGATGGGCACGGCGGAGCGGTGCAAGACGCTTGAGGAAGGCGCGACGGCGCATGGGACGGCGCGGCGCGCTCCCGAAGCGCTGGATCGCGACATTCCCGCGGACGGACGCGGGGCGACGAGCGGCCACGCTGTTTCGGTGGGCGTGAGTGCGGTGACGGCGGACGAGCGCGACGTTTCGGCCGGTTCCGGCGGCAAGGCATCCAGGGGCGAGGGCGCAGCCCGTGCCGGCAGCCGCAGTGCGGCCCAAGAGCCATCGTCGTACCGGCCGTTGTGGGTGGAGGAGCCCGCCCGACGGCGCCGCATGCCGGATCCCGTGCGCACGGCGGCAGTGCGAGCGGTACTGATCATCGCGGTGACCCTGATCCAGGCGATGGTGGCCTTCCTGTGCACTCTGGCCGGGTCGTGGCTGGCGTTCCCGATGGTGATCAGCAGTGTGGTCAGCACAGTGCTGGCCACCTGGGGTGCTCTCGACGTCTGGGTGACCCGCCAGGTGTGGAACCAGCGCCATGGCGTGGTCTCGACGCCCAGCAGCACGGCGCGCGCCCTGCGACGCGAGCGGCGCCGAGCACGACGGCAGGCGCGTCAGGCCGAGCGCACGCAGGAGCGAATACGCCGCCGGGGCGGGGCCGGACAGTTGTCGCACTCCTGAGCGCGCTGGAACTCGAGGCGCGGCACAGCCCGAACAGGGGTACCTGATCAACTCGTCGTCGGGGCCGGTCGTTTGAACATCCGTGTTGCCGTGATCTCGCTGTGCACCGCCTCCCCGGCCGAAGCCTGTTGAGGCAGTCCCGGCCGCAGGTGCTCCTCGACGCTGATGTACTTCAGTCCGGCGCGGAGGTCGGCATCGTTGCGCAGGCGGATGACCAGCGGGAACTCCGCCAGTGCGGTGGTGTCGAACAGGCCGGTGGTGTAGAGGAGCTGGACACCCAGCGCATCCGACACGGCACGCTGGAGTTCCAGCAGATAGGTCGCGTTGGCGCGCCCGATCGGGTTGTCCAGGAACAGCGTGCCGGCATGCCGGTGCTTGTCCCGGCCCCGGTCGTTCGACCGGAGGGCGGCCATCGTGCAGTACAGGGCAATGGCCGCCGTGAGCAGCTGTCCACCGGAGAACACGTCGCCCATCTGCCCGACAGGCACGCGCTCCGCGCGCAGTACGGCATCCGGCTTGAGGATCTCGACGGCGACGCCCTTCGGCTGAAGGGCGGCGGCAACACCGCGCAGCAGCAGGGACATGCCGTCCCGCCGCAGGTCGGAGTTCTTCTTCACGGCCGCCCGTGTCGCCTCGTCGATGACCTCGCCCAGCCGTTCGGTGAGGGTGGCCTGGTCCGGTTCCTCGAAGCGGATGCGCAGGAACTCCTGCCCGGACCACTCGCCGAGCCCCTCGGGCAGCCGGGAGAGCCGCTGAGCGGATCGAAGGGTCGCCAACGCCGACTCGACCAGCCCGCGGAGCCGGTCGACGATCGAGTCGCGGTTGCGCTCCAATTGCGCCAACTCGTCGGTGAGCACACGCAGTCGGGGCGCGAAGGCGTCGGCCCACTTCTGGGCGTGCTCGGGCAGCGCGGAGGCGGGTAGTTCGCGGATCTGCTGGCGAGCTGGGGTGCGGACCTGTTCGTAGCGCGTGGAGTTGGCGTGCCGTACGAGCACGTCGCTCGCCTCGCGCACGGCTGCCTCGGCGGCGGACAGGTCGGCGGCACAGCCGCGCAACGACCGGCGGGCCTCGGCGGCGGACTGCCGGGCCTCGTCCAGGCTGCCGGGGTACGGCTCCGGTGCCTCCTGGTCTTCGTCCGTGGCGTGTTCCCGCAGCAGGTCGCGCAGCATCGCGGCGATCTCGTCGAAGCCGCCCGCCGCGTCCTCGGCGGCGCGGTGGGCTTCGAGGAGTTCCGCGTGGGCCTCGCGGGCCTGTGTCAACGCCTCGGTGCGGGAGGCGAGTTCGGCGGTCGCCGTGCGCAGCAGTGCCTGCGCGTGCTCGGCGTCGCGCGGTTGCAGCTCCTCGGACAGCTCGGTGTGCGCCTCGCCGTCCTCGGGCGCGAGCCGCTCGGCCTCGCCGCGCAGTCGGCCGAGCTGCTCACTGGCGCTGGACATACGGGTCTCCAGGAGCTGGACCAGCTCCTCCGCGCGCGCGGCGGCCGCTTGGCGGGAAGGCCCGTCCGAGCCGTCGGGCGACTCCAGGAGCTGCTCGGCCCGCGTGCGGACCTTGTTGCTCAGCCGGTCCAGTTCCGCGCGCGCCGCGCTCTCGTCGCTCTCCGCACGGGCCTGTTCGGCGCGCAGATCGGCGCCCACGCCGACCTTCTCGTACACCTGGGAGGCGGCCCGGTACGCCTCGCGCAGCGCGGGCAGGGACGCCTTCGGGGCATCCGCGTCGGTGTCCGGTACGTCGTCAGGGGCGCCCGCGATCTCCGAGCGCTCGGCGCGCAGGGCACGCGCCGTGCGGCGCGCGTCGTCGGCAGCGCGCTGGGCGGCACGGCGGTCCTCGTCGGCCGCGCGGGCGCGCTCCAGGCAGGCCTGGGCGCGGGCCTCGGACTCGGTGGCCTCGTCGGCGAGTTCGCGCAGCTTGACCTGCCAGCCGGCCCGCTCACGCAGCCGGAAGGCGAGTCCGGCGAGGGCGTCGGCGGCGCGCCGGGCCTTCTGCGCGGCCTCCTGCCGCTCGTCGCGGACCTGGGCGGCCTCGGCGGCGGCTTCGTCTGCCTCGGCCCGCACGGTCCGTGCCTCGGCCAGCTCGGCCTCGGACTCCTCGGCGAACGCGCGCGTGTCCCGGGCCGCCTGCGCCAGCTCGACCAGCCGTCCGGCCGGGCAGCCGGTCCGCCACGAGGCGAGCCGCGCCGCCAGCTCCCGGTCCTTGCCGAGCCGCGCGGCCAGCGTGCGGATCTCCTCGTCCCGCTCGGTCGCCCGCGCGCGCAACGCCTGCCGCTCCTCGTCGGCGGCGTGCTCGTCGTGCATGGCGGGGTTCGGCGGTACGAGGAAGACGTCACCGCTCCGGGAATCGGGTGCCGGTGTCGGTGCCAGCAGTGCGGCGGCCGTACCCACCGCAACGGCCGACCGGGGCAGCAGAGCTGCGTCACTCAGCACCTCGCGGGCACGGGCGTGTGTGTCCGGGTCGGTGATGATCACGCCGTCGACCAGTTCGGGCCGGGCGGCCAGCACGCGCGCGTGATCGGCGGGGTCGACGGCCTGGGCGAGATAGCGCCAGCCAGGCAGCGCGGGGATGCCCTGCTCGCCGAGGAACTCCACGGTGGCCAGCACGTCCGGGCCGGGCGGCAGCAGCCCGCCGTCACCGAGTGCGCCGAGGATCCGGGAGTCGTCGGCAGCTGCCGTACGCAGCTCGAAGAGATGACGCTCGGCGCCGGAGACGGCGTCGTCGAGCAGTTCGCGCAGCTCGTCGGCGAACCGGTCCAGGTCCTCCGGCGTGAGGGCTCCTTCCTGGAGGGCGCTCGGGGTGAGCGCCTGAGCGCCGTCGCGCGCGGTCGTGCCTCCCTTGCCGTCGTCACCCGTGCGCGGAGCAGGAACGGCCCCGCGCTTCGCGCCGGACTCGCCGGACAGGCCGAGCAGTTCCGCGAGCCGCTCCTCCGCCGCCAAGCTCTCGGCGAGACGGCGCTCCGCCTCGTACGACCGCTCCGCCGCCGAGGCGGCGTCCGCCGCGCGGGCCGCGGTCAGCTCCGCACGGGACTCGGCCGAGGCCGCTTCGCGCGCGTGCTCCGAGGCGCGCCGGGAGGCCTCGCGGGCGGTGTCCCAGGCGGCAACCGCCGTCTTCTCGGCGTCGCTGGCAGCGAGGGCCGCGCGGGCCGGGTCGGCATCGGGCGCACTGTCGTCGAGCCAGCCCGCGCGGACGGCCTCGGCGGTCTCCTGCTCGACCTCGGACAGCCGCTGCCGCAGATGCCCGATCTCACTGCGGGCGCGCTGCGCCTCGGTGGCGGCGGCGGTGGAGTCGCGGTAGGCGGACTCGCTGACCTCCTGGAGGGCGGCGGACCGCTCCTCCTCCTCGTTGGCGAGGGTCTCGGCGCTCTCGGCGGCCGAGTGCAGGGCCCGTACGAGATCGACGGCGGCCTTGGCGCGGGCGGCCAGCGCGGGGGCCGCGTCCCGCTCGGCCTCCTGGATCGCGGCGGCCACGCGCGCGACGCGGTCGGCGGCGGCACGGTGCCGCAGCACGGCCTCGGCGGCCTGCCAGGCGGAGTGCAGGGTGCGCGCGTCGGCGAGCTCGCGCTTCTGCGCGGCCGCGGACTTCTCGGCGGCCGCGAGTGCCAGCGAGGCGTGCCGGTAGGCGAGTTCGGCGGCGATCAGCGCGCTGCGCTCGCGCGCCGCCTCGGCGTGCGTGACGGCGTACGCGGCGGCGGTGACCCGCTGGGCGAGGTCGGCGGCGCGCACGCGCTCCTGGGCGCCCCGCGCGGACAGCCGCCGGGCCAGGGTCCGGGTCCGCCGCTCGGCACCGGCGTGGATGTCACGCGCGCGTGAGCGTGCCTCGGCGGCCTCGACGATCCGCCCGAGCAGGTCCACGGACCCGGCGGTGAAGTCCCGTTCGGCGATCAGCTCGGCGCGTCGGCCCAGCTTGTTGCCGAAGCCGCTGACCAGGTCGGCGAGGCCGTCGGTGTCGCGCGTGTCCGTCACGGCCCGCAGCAGCAGGTCGGTGAAGTCGGAGTCCTTCTTGACCGCGAAGAGGCCGGCTGCCTCACCCTCGTCGGCGTTCATCTCTCGTTGGTAGCGGAAGAGTTCGGGGTCGAGGCCGAGATCGCCGAGGTGCTCGATCCACCGGTCGTGGATCTCCTCCCAGTGCACCTCCAGATGCGGATACGCCTTGCCCGCCTCCGTGATGGCGTCCCGGAAGCCCTTCATGGTGCGCCGACGCCCCTGCGCGCCCGACTGGCCCTCGACGGGCGGCCGTACGGCAGTGGACTCGGCGACAGGCAGGTTGTCCAGGCTCAGCCCGGGCCCCGGCCGGAAGGAGTACCAGGCCTCGGCGAACTTCCGCGGGTCGTTGGAGACCTGACGTCCGCGCCATTCACTCACCTTGCCGACCACGACGCACTCGCCGGTGAGCGTGTGCTGCCACTCCAGGGCGACGTGTCCGCAGTCGTCGGCGAGCAGGAACTTCCGCAGCACACCGGAGCTGGCGCCGCCGAGCGTGTTGCGGTGGCCCGGCAGCATCACGGAGAAGATCAGCTTGAGCAGGACCGACTTACCGCCGCCGTTCTCCAGGAAGAGCACCCCGGCGGGCGCCGGCCGGCGCGGCGGACCGACGGGCTCCTCCTCGAAGAACTCCGCCTGCGTCGGCGCGGGGTCGGGCACGGGCTCGCCCACACCGCGCAGATCAAGCACGGTGTCGGCGTAGCGCGCACCGGCCGGTCCGATGGAGTAGAGGCGGACCCGGGACAGCTCGTACATGGCGGACTCTCGTAAGTCTTCGTCAGGTCAGGGAAGTTCGGAAGATCAGGGACGTTCGGGGGCTTAAGCGGAGTGGAACGGCAGCCCGGCGTCGGCCACCAGCTCCAGGTCGTCCGTGTCCTCGGCGGGCAGCAGGGTCGGCGTGCCGTCGGTGACCGGGACCACGCCCAGCTCCAGCAGCTCGGCCATGGCGGCGCTGCCCGCCATGTCACGCACCTGGAGCTGGTAGCGGGCGGTCGTCCGGTAGGTGCCGCCGTTGTCGTCCCCGGTCCGCTGGAGGAACCCGGAGTCGGTGAGGAAGGCCACCGCCTTGCCGACGATGCCGGTCGTGGAGCCCGCGAGCCGGCGGGCGTCCTTGGTGGCGCCGGTGGCGCTTCGTCTGACCCAGATCCGCCACGCGGCCTCCAGGCCGGGCGCGTCCGTGGCCGGGTCGGTGTTCTCCCCCTGCTCGGCCGCCCGCTCCTCCAACCGACGGCAGGCCTGCCGTACGAAGGCGTCCACGCCGTTGACGGTGACGCGCCCGATGTAACCGTCGTCGGCGAGGTCCTCGGGCCGCGGGAAGGCCATGGCGGCGACGGCGAGATGGGCCAGCCCGTGCAGGAACCGGTCGCTGCCGTCGGCCGATGTACGGCGCGCGTAGTCGCCCATCCGCACGGCGAACACCGAGTCCTCGGCGGCGGTCACCGCCATCCCCGCGCGCGGGGACACCTCCAGCACGACCAGTCCCAGTCCCGCGGCCACGGCGTCAGCGAGCCGCGCGAACGGCGGGTCCTCGCGATAGCGCCGCAGCAGCTCGGTGTACTCCTGGTCCCGAGCGGGCTGCAGCTTGGGCTGCAGGCCGAAAGCAACGAGCCGGGCCGCGTCGGCGGCGTCCGCGGGGGTGACGGCAGCGCTCGCCGACGGGGCCGGGGCCTCCGCGTCACTCCACTCGACGTGCTCGCTCACGGTTGGTGCTCCTCGCTCCGCTGTTGCTCACTCATGCTGCTTCCGTCCTGTCGGCGGCCATTCCGGCCGCGTCCAGCAGGGCCGTCCCGACGATCAGGTCGGCCCCGCCGAACTCGGGATCGTCCAGCTCCGTCCCGTCGTCCACGGCGAACAGCAGCTTCTCCTCCCCCTGCCGATAGGCGGTGCCGACCGGTGGACTGGCCGCGTGCACCGCCAGCAGGGCCACCAGGTACGGCAGTTCGGGGTCCTGGCGACGCGCCTCCGCCAGCAGACCCGACAGTCGGCGCGGCGCGTCGGCCGGCAGGTCCAGCAGGTTCATCGCGGCGGCCAACTGCTCCTCGCTGAACCGGCTGTCGTCCGGCGTGGCGATGAGATCCGGCTCGGGCATCTCGGCCCCCAGATGTTCCCGCTCCACCGGCGGCGTCAGCAGGAGGTCGACAAGGTCCCCCACCCGGACCGACACCGGTGTGCGCAACCCGGTCCCGCGCGCGAAGAAGGCATCCGTGACCCGGACCGCCTGCTCCAGCGGCAACGGCAACACGGGCGCGACGAGATGGCCGTACAGGTCTATCCCCGATGTCGTCATGGGCGTCGCGAAGGCCTGCCGGTCCTGCTCGGCGCGGAACAACGGCCCGGCCTCCAGCAGCCGGGACTGCAGCTGGGTGTGGCGTCGGATGCAGTCCTTGACGATGTCGACGAGCTCGGCCGCACGGCGCTTGTGCTCCGGGTCCTCGGTCTCGTCCCGCGCCTTGCGGATGTTCGTGAGGATCGCGTTCTCGTGCCGGTACCGGTCGGCGACGTGGTCGAGCGCCTCGGCGATCATGTCCGGTACGGCGTTCAGCCAGTCCACCGCCCGGACGTTCCGCCGGGTCGCGTCCAGTGCCCTTCGGAGCGTCTCCGAGTACTGCACGGTCCGGTACCGGGCCTGCTCGGCGGCCAGCTGCGCATCGGCGAGGCGGCCGCGGTTGATCAGGACCTCCAGCTTGACCTCGGCGGCGATCTGGGCGCTGGTGACATCGGTGTCGAGGGCGCCGACGAGGACGTTGACCGCCTCGTCGGTCGTCCGCAGGTACACCGTACCGCCCGGTCCCGGCACCTCCTCGATCAGCTTGAAGTCGTAGTCACGGCGGACATAGCTGCCGTCCGGCGCGAACGTGCCGTACACCGCCCGGAAGCCGCGGTCCACACTGCCGACGTTGATCAGGTTCTCCAGGACCCAGCGGGCAACGCGCTCGTGCTCGGCGACGGGGCGCTGTGGGGCCTGGGCGGCGATGCGCGGGATGAGCCGGGCGACGATCTGGTCGTGGTCGGCGCCCGTGTCGAAGTCCATGTTGAGCGTGACCAGGTCGATGGCGGCGAGCGCCACCTCCGCCATGCCGTACACCGAGTACTCGCCCGCGAGGTTGGCCTTGCGTGTGTCGAGGTCGTGCAGCGGCGCGGTGCAGGCGAGCGCGCGCAGCCGCCGCGCCAGTCCCTCGTCGGCGGCCGGGCCCGGAGCTGGGCGCGGCCCCGCGCTGAGCTGGGGCGGAACACGGTCCGTCGATGCAGGCGAAGTCACGGTGCACAGACTAGGTCCTGGGTCTGACATCGACCCAAACGACGGCGCTCCACTGGTTGAGCCGGGGAACTGAGAACTGTGTTCCTGACTGCGGGCCGTCTGCCGCTGGTCGCGCCCACGCGGCGGAGCCGCACATCGCTACAGCCCCGCCCCCCTCAGGGGGTGCTCGTCACCCGGCGCCGATAGACCTCCACGACCCGCTCCAGCGAATTCTCGAGATACACAGCGAGCAGCTTCTCGGCCTCGGCCTTGTCGCCCGCCTCCAGGGCCTGCAGGATCTGGCGGTTGCGGGCGAGATACGGCTCGTGCAGCCGCTTCGGGTCGTCCACCACGTGGAAGGCGAGCCGCAGCTCGGCGAAGACACTGCGCATCAGCTCGTCCGTACGCGCGCTTCCCGCCAGGGCGACCAGTTCCCGGTGGAAGTGGATGTTGGCCGTACCCACACCTTTCCAGTCATCCTCGGCCGACGCCCGGCGGCCCTCCTCGACGGCCGCTGCGAGGCCCTCCAGACCGTAGGGGGGCTCGCCGAGCCCCCGTACTACGGCGCACTCGACGAGCCCGCGCGTCCGGTAGATGTCCTCCACGTCCTCGACCGTCAGCACCCGCACGAACACGCCCCGGTTCAGCTCGTGCACGAGCAGGCGTTCGTGTGTGAGCAGCCGGAACGCCTCGCGCAGTGTGTTGCGGGAGACGCCGAGCGCGCCGCCGATGCTGTCCTCCGACAGCCGGGTGCCGGGCGGGAAGAACCCCTCGGCGATGCGGCTGCGCAGGATGTCCGAAACGCGCTCCGCGGTGCTGGTGCGGCCCAGGAGGGCGCGGTCCTCGGCGAGTGAGGTCAGCTGCTCTGCCATGCCGGAATTCAATCGCAGATGGCAAGAACGAACCAACATGGGTATTGAGGGATCGTTGAACAATCCTCTACGGTACGTCGAACCGGCACGGCTCAGTCCACAGCACCCTCCGTCCCCTCTCTGCGAGGTGCCCATGAGCACGACCCCTCCACCGCAGGCCATGACGAACACCCACCCCACCACTGACGAACGCGCCGCCGATGACGGCGCGTTCGGCTGGCTGCGCGCCCTGGGTCCGCGCGGCCGCCGCGCCTTCGCGGGCGCTTTCGGTGGCTATGCCCTGGATTCGTACGACTACTTCACGCTGCCGCTGAGCATGGTGGCGCTGGCCGCGTACTTCGGTCTGGACAGCGGCCAGACCGGCCTGTTCACCACCGTCACGCTCGTGGTCTCCGCGATCGGCGGCGCCCTCGCGGGCGTGCTGGCCGACCGGATCGGCCGGGTCAGGGCGCTGATGATCACGGTGATCACCTATGCGGTCTTCACCGTCGCCTGCGGCTTCGCGCCCAACTACGAGACGCTGCTGGTCTTCCGCGCCCTCCAGGGCCTCGGCTTCGGCGGCGAATGGGCGGTCGGCGCGATCCTCGTCGCCGAGTACGCGAGCGCCAAGCACCGGGGGCGCACGCTCGGCGCGATCCAGAGCTCGTGGGCCGTCGGCTGGGCGCTCGCCGCGATCATGTACACCGTCGTCTTCTCGCTCGTCGACGACGACCTGGCCTGGCGCGTGATGTTCTGGACCGGCGCACTGCCGGCACTGCTCGTCATCTGGATGCGCCGGCGGGTGCACGACGCCCCCGAGGCAGTGTCCGTGCGTGAACAGAGCACGCAGAAGGGTTCGTTCGCGGCGATCTTCAAGCCCGGCCTGCTGCGTACGACGATCTTCGCCGGGCTGCTCTCCACCGGCGTCCAGGGCGGCTACTACACCCTCGCCACCTGGGTGCCGACCTATTTGAAGACCGAGCGCGAGCTGTCGGTCGTCGGCACCGGCGGCTATCTGACGTTCCTGATCTCGGGCGCCTTCATCGGCTATCTGACCGGCGGTTACCTCACCGACCGGCTGGGCCGCCGGCGCAACATCTGGCTGTTCGCCCTGCTGTCGGCGGTCTGCATCCTGGCGTACGCGAACATCCCGAGCGGCGCCAACACCCTGCTCCTGGTGCTCGGTTTCCCGCTCGGGTTCTGCATGTCGGCGATCTTCAGCGGCTTCGGGTCCTACCTGAGCGAGCTGTACCCGACGGCGGTGCGCGGCACAGGCCAGGGCTTCACGTACAACACCGGCCGCGCGGTGGGCGCCGTCTTCCCCACCACGGTCGGCTTCCTGGCCGACAGCTGGGGCGTGGGCGGCGCGCTGGTGTTCGGCGCGATCGGCTACGGCATCGCGGCACTGGCCCTGCTCGGACTGCCGGAGACGCGCGGGAAGGAGCTGGTGTGAACCGTACGGAGGACCGTCCGCTCCCCGTCGTGGCCGACGACCGCCCGCTCCCTGTCGTGGCCGAAGACCGCCCGCTCACCCTTGTCGACGAGCACGCGCACGCGTGGAGCCCGAAAACGGCACGCGCCCGCTTCCGGCAAGGCCTCACAGGCCCCACGTCCGGGGTCGCGGCCGGCCACACCCAGGTCAACCTGATCTCGGTGCCCGCCGACTGGGCGTACGACATGCTGTTGTTCTGCCAGCGCAACCCCAAGCCCTGCCCGGTCCTGGACGTCACGGACGCCGGTTCCTGGACGACCGTCCTCGCCGACGGCGCGGATCTGCGCACCGATCTGCCCCGCTACCGGGTGTGGCGAGACGGCGAGTTGGTGGACGAGCCGACGGACGTGCGCGCGCACTGGCGGGGCGACCTGGTGTCGTTCCTGATCGGCTGCAGCTTCACCTTCGAGTGGACGCTGGCCGCGGCGGGCGTCCCGATCCGCCACATCGAGCAGGGCCGCAATGTGCCGATGTACGTGACCAACCGCCAGTGCCGTCCGGCAGGGCGGTTGCGCGGCCCGATGGTGGTGTCCATGCGCCCGGTGCCGCCGGAGCATCTGGCGGCGGCACTCCGGGAGACCAGCCTGCTTCCGGCGGTGCACGGCGACCCCGTGCACTGCGGCGACCCCTGGGCACTGGGCATCGCCGACCTCGGCCGTCCCGACTTCGGCGATCCGGTGGACGCCGAGCCGGACGACATCCCGGTGTTCTGGGCCTGCGGAGTGACCCCGCAGGCCGCGGTGATGGCCTCGCGCCCGCCGTTCGCCATCACCCACGCGCCGGGCCAGATGTTCCTGACCGACGCCCGAGACGAACAGTTCCGCATCGGCGCGGTCACCTGACGCGGGACAAAATCCCCGGCATGCGGTCCCCTGACCAGCCCCCGCCCCGAGAAATTCCCGACCCGAGCCCCTGAAGGACCCATGACCTCGATCGACCTCAACGCCGACCTCGGCGAGGGCTTCGGCCGCTGGCAGCTCACCGACGACGAACGGCTGTTGTCCGTCGTCACCAGCGCCAACGTGGCCTGCGGCTTCCACGCCGGGGACGCGGCCACCATGCGGCGGGTGTGCGAGCAGGCGGCCGAGCGGGGGGTGCGGATCGGCGCACAGGTCTCCTACCGGGACCTGGCGGGGTTCGGGCGGCGCGCGATGGACGTGCCGTCCGCCGAGCTGGCGGCCGAAGTCGCCTACCAGATCGGCGCCCTGGAGGTCTTCGCGCGGGCGGCGGGCACGCGCGTGTCGTACGTCAAACCGCACGGCGCGCTCTACAACCGCGTCGTGCACGACGAGGAGCAGGCCGGCTCGGTCGTCGACGGTGTGCTCCTCGCGGATGCCGCCCTGCCCGTGCTCGGCCTGCCCGGCTCGCGACTGCTGGAGCTGGCCGCCAAGGCCGGCCTCCCGGCCGTCACGGAGGCGTTCGCGGACCGCGCGTACACCGAGCAGGGCACGCTGGTGCCGCGCGGCCAGGACGGCGCCGTGGTCACCGACCCGGAGGCCGTCGTGGAGCGCTCGGTCGGCCTGGCCCGCTCCGGCGTGGTCACCTCCCGCTCCGGGGCCCGGATCGAGGTACGCGCGCGTTCCCTGTGCCTGCACGGCGACACTCCCGGCGCCGTCGAGCTGGCCCGGCGGGTGCGGGCGCGGCTGGAGGAGTCGGGTGTGCGGGTGGAGGCCTTCGTATGAGGGCGCTGCCCGTCGGCGACGACGCCCTGCTCGTCGAGGTGTCCTCGAGCGAGGAGGCCCAGGCGCTGCACGCCGAGCTGCTGCGGCGCCGCGCCGAGGGCTGGCTGTCGGTCCGCGAAATCGTCCCGGCGGCCCGCACGGTCCTGCTCGACGGCCTCGCCGACCCGGCCCGCCTGGCCTCCGAACTGTCCACGTCCGACGTGCCCCCTGCTCCCCCACGCGCGCGTGACGTCGTCGAACTCCCGGTGCGTTACGACGGACCGGACCTGGCCGAGGTCGCCGCGCACTGGGGCGTCTCCCCGCACGAGGTGGCCCGCATCCACGCGGGCACCGAATTCAGCGTTGCCTTCTGCGGTTTCGCCCCCGGGTTCGGCTACCTCACCGGCCTGCCCCCGCGCTACGACGTCCCGCGGCGGGCCACTCCGCGCACGGCCGTACCCGCCGGTGCGGTGGCTCTGGCCGGCCCGTACACGGGCGTGTACCCGCGCTCGTCGCCGGGTGGCTGGCAGCTGATCGGGACCACGGACACCGTCCTGTGGGACCACACGCGCGTGCCGGCCGCGCTCCTGTCGCCGGGCACGCGCGTGCGCTTCGTTCCGGTGGGGAGCTCATGACCGACCGCGCGCTCTCCGTCGTCCGCGCCGGGGCGCTCACCACCGTGCAGGACCTCGGCCGCCCCGGGCACGCCCACCTCGGCGTGCCGCGCTCGGGTGCGCTGGACGGGCCGGCGGCGGCGCTGGTCAACCGTCTGGTCGGCAACAGCCCCGAGGCGGCAGTACTGGAGACGACGCTCAACGGCTGTGCGGTGCGGCCTCGTTCGACGGTCACCGCGGCGGTCGGCGGCGCGCCCTGCCGGGTCACGGTGAACGGGCGCCCGGTCGCCTGGGGCGCTCCGGTGCGGGTGCCCGCCGGCGCGCTTGTGGACGTCGGCGCGGCCGTCTCCGGCGTACGCAGCTATGTGGCCGTCTCCGGCGGCATCGCCGTAGAGCCGGTCCTCGGCAGCCGCTCCACGGACCTCCTGTCGGGTCTCGGCCCACCGCCGCTCACGGACGGCGCGGTGCTGCCTCTGGGCCGCCCTACGGGGCTCCACGCGCGCGTGGACGTCGCCCCGCACCCGGCTCCCCCCGCCGAACTCGTCCTGCGCGTGACGCTGGGCCCGCGCGACGACTGGTTCACGCCGGAGGCAGTGCGCGCCTTCACCTCCCATGCCTACAGCGTGTCCTCCGCCAGCAATCGCATCGGGCTGCGCACGGAAGGCCCCGCCCTGGAACGGGCCCTCACCCGTGAACTCCCCAGCGAGGGCATGGTCCTGGGCGCGGTCCAGGTCCCGCCCGACGGCCGGCCGGTCGTGTTCCTGGCCGACCATCCGACCACGGGCGGCTACCCGGTGATCGCCGCCGTCCGAGCGGCCGACCTCCCGGCCGCCGCCCAAGCGGTACCGGGCACCCCGCTGCGCTTCGTGGCCGTACGCCGTCGCTGACTCCCGCCACGCACGCATGAGCCACACACGCGTGAGCCACGCACACGCCCGCTACGCCGCCTCCGGTGCGGGCTGCTGCCCCGAGACCGAGCGCTGCCCGGGCAGCGACAGGCCCTCCGGCAGGGTCATCCGGCTGGGCACCGCCGGCCCCTCCGGCAGGGGCAGCTGCCCCGACACGGCCCGATACTCAGGCACGGACCGCCGCTCAGGCACCACCTCATGCTCGGGCACCACCCGATCCTCGACGGGCACCGCCCAATCCTCGACGGGCCCCACCCGATGCTCGGCCAACGGCATCGACGCCGCCGCCGACAGCGAGGTCAGCGCCATGGAGGCCGCCTGCGCCGCGCGCAGGTCGAGCAGAGCGGTGGTGCCCTGGGCGCGGTGCCGCATCTCGTCGACGGCGAGGCGCAGCAGTTGGGGCAGCAGGTCGTTGCACCGCCGGATCACCCAGGCGGTGCCCGCGGTGGCCAGCCACAGCAGGCTCGCCGACTTGGTGGGCGGCGGGAACTCGGGCTCGGGCGAGGGCGCCGTCTCCGTCGCGACGCCCCTGTGCGCCAGCATCGCGTGGAAGCGCAGGGCGATCTGCCGGTGCCCGCGCTCCCCGGGATGCAGCCGGTCCGAGCTCCACATCGAGCGGTCCATGATCCAGGCGTCGTCGACCGCGTGCAGATGCACCGCCCCGTACCGCTCGGACAGCGTGTGGACCACCGTGTTGACGGCCCGCTGCCGCCGGGCCAGCGGGTTGCCCAGGACTCCTGGCAGGCCCAGCATCGTGCCCGGGTCGGGCAGGCAGGCCGTGAGCACGGCAGCGCCCTGTCGGGTGAACGACGCGTAGACCTTGTCCAGGCGTTCGGCGATCTTCTCGATGTCGAAGGTGCTGCGCAGCGTGTCGTTGACGCCCACAAGGACGGACGCGACGTCGGGCCGCAGGGCCAGCGCGGCGGGCAGCTGACTCTCCAGCACGTCCCGCGTCTGGGCCCCGCTGACCGCGAGGTTGGTGAACTCGGCGGCCGGTTCGGACAGCCCGCCGGCGAGCAGCGCGGCCCAGCCGCGCCACCTGTTCCCCACGGGATCCCCCACCCCCTCGGTCAGCGAGTCCCCGAGGGCGACGTAACGGAGCGGTCTCATGCCGCGCCCTCCGCACGCACGAAGGGACGCGTCGGCACCGCCGCGTCGTGCGCGGTGAGGAAGGCGTCCACCGCCGTGCCCCAGCCGAAGCACTCCGCACGCGCGCGTGCCGCCTCCCGGCGCTCGCGCTCGGGACGGTCGAGCAGCATCTCCACGGCGTCCGCGAAGGCGTCCCCGTGGTCCGCCGCGGTGGCCCCGGCGGATCCGATCACCTCCGGCAGCGCGGAGGACGCGCTCGCCACGACGGGCGTGCCGCAGGCCATGGCCTCCAGCGCGGCGAGCCCGAACGTCTCGGCGGGCCCCGGGGCCAGGGCCACGTCGGCGGAGGCCTGGAGGGCGCCGAGCAGGCTGCGGTCGGCGACATGCCCGAGGAAGGTCACCGGCAGGTCGCGCTCCTGTGCCCGCTGTTCGAGTCGCGCGCGCAGCGGCCCGTTCCCGGCCACCACGAGCACCGCCCGCACGCCGCGTCCGCGCAGCGACTCCAGGGCGTCCAGCGCGGTGCCGGGCCGCTTCTCCACGGAGAGCCGGGAGCACATCACCAGCAGCGTCTCGTCCGCACGCGCGTGGGTGGCGCGCAGCGCCGCGTCACGCAGGGTGGGACGCCGGTTCATCAGGTCGACGCCCAGCGGAGCCCGTACGACGTTGCGGGCGCCGATCCGCACGAACTCCCGCTCGGCGAACTCGGTGGTGCACACGACCTTCGAGTACGTGTGGGCCGTACGGACGTTGAGGGCGTCGGCGGCGCGGCGGGACAGGTTCTCCGACAGGCCCCAGGTGCGCAGCACGCCGTCGGCGGTCTCGTGGGAGACCATCACGGCGGGCACCCGTGCGCGGCGGGCCCACTTGCCTGTCCACCGCAGCGTCGTACGGTCGGAGACCTCCAGGCGGTCGGGGGCGAGCTCCTCCAGAAGGGACGCGACCCGGCGCTTGTCGAGGAGCACGCGGTAACCGCCGGTGCCGGGCAGCATCGGGCCGGGCAGGGTGATCACCCGGCCCTGCTCGGTGTCGCAGTCGCTGTACTTCTCGCTCGGCACGATGAGGACCGGATCATGGCCCGCCAGCTTGAAGCCCTTGCCCAGCTCGCGCAGCGCGGTGCGCAGGCCCCCGGAGGCCGGGGCGACGAAGTTCGCGAGTCGGACGATGCGCAGGCCGGTCATGCCGCCACCACCGCCCGGCGCGCGGCGAGCACGTCCGCGTAGTGCCCGATCAGCTGGTCCCCGATGGCCGCCCAGGTGCGGCCGTCGACCGTGGCGCGTCCGGCGCCCCCGTACGCGGCCCGCAGCGCCGGGTCGGCGACCAGTGACTGGACGGCGTCCCGTACGGCCGAGGCGTCGCGCGGCGGCACCAGCAGGCCGGTGCGTCCGTGGTCGACCAGGTCGAGCGGGCCGCCCGCGGCGGGCGCGACGACGGGCACGCCGCTGGCCATGGCCTCCTGCACGGTCTGGCAGAAGGTCTCGAAGGGGCCGGTGTGCGCGAAGATGTCGAACGAGGCGAAGATCCGGGCGAGGTCGTCCCCGCCGCGGCGGCCCAGGAAGACCGCGCCGGGCAACACCTCGGCGAGCGCGGGCTGGCTCGGCCCGTCGCCGACGATCACGACCTTTACGCCCGGCAGGCCGCACACACCGGACAGCAGCTCGATGTGCTTCTCCGGGGCGAGCCGCCCCACGTAGCCGACGATGACCTCGCCGTTCGGGGCGAGTTCGCGGCGCAGCGCCTCGTCGCGGAGTTCGGGGCGGAAGCGGGCGGTGTCCACGCCGCGTGCCCACAGCTTGAGCCGGGGCACCGCGTGGGCCTCGAGATCCCGCATGGACGCGCTGGACGGGACGAGGGTGAGGTCGGCGGCGGAGTGGACGGACCGTATACGCCGCCAGGCCGCGGCCTCGCCGGCGCCCATATAGGTGCGGGCGTAGCCGGCCAGGTCGGTCTGGTAGACGGCGACGGCGGGGATGCCGAGCCGGGCGGCGGCGGCCATGCCGCGGACGCCGAGGACGAAGGGGCTGGCCAGGTGCACGACGTCGGGCTGGTGCTGGATCAGCGCGGCGGCGAGGCGGCGGCTGGGGAGCGCGACCCTGACCTGGGGATAGCCGGGGAGCGGAAGGGAGGGGACATGGACGACGGGGCAGGGCGCCAGAGAGGCGGCTGCCTTGTTCCCGGGAGCGGGAGCCGGTGCGACGACGAGGGGAGCGTGACCGCGATCGACGAGGTGTCGGGCGGTCTGGAGCGCGCAGTGGGCCACGCCGTTCACATCGGGGGGAAAGGATTCGGTCACGATGACGACACGCATACCGGTGTTGTCGCCGTGCTGGACGTGGCCGCGTCAAAGTGGATCTTTCCGAACGACAAACGTCCCATGAGCGTTCCGCTGCGCCCCCGAGCGGGTCAGATCACGTCCATGCGTGCCTGACCCGCAGGTCATCCCGTGTTCACCCGGCGGGCGGATCTCCCCGACCTTCACGGCGTGAGCACATGTCCCGCCTCCGGTGATCAGCCGACGGTCCTGTCCGGCCCGATGATCAGCCGCTCGTCCTGTCCAGCCGATGATCAGCCACTCGTCGTGTCAGCGCGATGATCAGCCGCTCGTCGTGTCCGATCCCACATCAGCCGGTCGCCATGTCCGGCCCCATATCAGCCGGCCGCCGTGTCCGGCCCGATCCGGCTGCGTACGGCCGTCTGCACCTCGTCCTCCTCGGCCGGGTCGGCGGCGAGCCGGCGCAGCCGCTCGACGACACGCGTGTCACCGGTCTCGGCGTGCCGGGCGGCGATCTCCCGGGTGGACTCCTCGCAGTCCCAGAGGCACTCGACGGCGAAGCCGGAGGCGAAGGACGGGTCGGTGGCGGCGAGGGCGCGGGCGGTGCGGCAGCGCAGCTGGGAGGAGGCCGTCTCGCGGTAGATATGGCGCAGGACGGGGGCGGCGCAGGCGATTCCGAGCCGTCCGGTGCCGTCGACGAGGGTCCACAGGGTCGGCGCGTCGGGGCCTTCGCCGCGTACGGCCTCCCGTAGCGCCGCGAGGACGAGATCCTTGTCCTCGGCCCCGCCGCGGCAGGCGAGCATGCGTCCGGCGGCGGCACCCAGCGCGTCGGGCCGTCGGGCCCAGCCGCGCGCGCGGTCGACGGCGGCCACACTGCGCATCCGTTCGAATGCGTCGACGGCGGCCTCCACGACGACCGGTGAGCCGGTGACCACGGCCGCCTCGATCAGGTCGAGGGCGTCCGGATCATTGCTGTCGGCGAGGTAGCGCAGGGCGGTGCAGCGGGCTCCGTCGGTGCCGTCCTTGGCGGCGGCGACGATCTCGGGCCGGTCCTCGGGCCCCGCGACGGCCGTGAGGCACCGCGCGGCGGGCACATGGAGCGCGGCACCGCGGTCCATGCCTTGCTGGGCCCACTCGAAGACCGCCTGCACGCTCCACCCCGGACGGGGCCCGGTCGGTCGCATCTGCCGCTGCCAGCGGTCGAAACAGCCGGCCTCCTGAGCGGCACGCACGCGCGTGGCGATCGATTCGCGCGGATCCTCGGCCCACAGCCGCCACGGCCGTGGCTCAAAAGCATCGCGTACGGCGACGGCCAGCTCGGCCTCGCCCTCGGGGTCGGCCGGGAAGCGCGCCAGGACGGGCGCCGCCAGGGCACGCAGCCCCGCGTCGTCGTCCCTGAGCGCCAGTTCGTCCAGTGCCCAGGCCCAGTTGGAGCCCGTGGCGGCATACCTGCGCAGCAGTTCGAGGGCGTCCCGCCTGCCGTAGGAGGCGAGGTGGCCGAGGACGGCCAGGGCCAGCCCGGTGCGTGACTCGTCGGTGTCGAGGGCGTCCTCGACGTCGAAGAGGTGGGCCTCGATCTCGTCCAGCTCGCCGTTCAGGTCGAGGAAGAGACGGGCGTAGTAGAGGGAGCGGTTCTCCACCTGCCAGTCGTGGCGGGGATCCCGCAGCACGCAGTGGTTCAGGGCCGCGAGCGCCTCGGCGCGCGGGGCGGTGAGCGCGTGCAGTGTGCCGTCGCCGCGGCCCCGCTGAAGCAGGCCGAGCAGCGTACCGCTGGGCGCTATGACCGGTTCGAACATGGGAAACAGCCTCACATCAAGCGTCGACGCAACCGGGGTTCTTGCTTCACCTGGCCGCGTGACAACACGTCGGGGCGCCCGCCGTTTCCTGCTTGCTGTAGACCATTTTCCTCTGCCTCTCGTCAGTGGCCCTCGCGGACCGCATCACGGCCCGCGCGGTGCGGCAACACCTGCCCAGCCATCGCGTCCGTGAATCACGACGTCATGATGACTCGGCACTTCCATCTGCCGCGACCGAAATTTCGGCGGCCCCGTACCGCCTCCCCCGTTTTCTTGGTTTTCGCTGGTCAGAGCGCTCGGCTCAGTGTGCGCCGAACAGTTCGAGCAGTTCCGTCTTACCGAACATCCGGGCCGTGTCGACGGCCGAGGGAGTACCCGCGGCCGGATCGGCGCCGGCGTGCAGCAGAGCCTTGATCACTTCCGTCTCACCCTTGAAGACGGCACCGGCGAGGGGCGTCTGGCCTCGGTCGTTGACACGGTCGGCCTCGGCACCCCGGGCGAGCAGGGCACGCACCGCGTCGGCGTGCCCGTGGTAGGCGGCGAGCATCACGAGCGAGTCGCCGCGGTCGTTGGTGAGGTTGGCCGGAACACCCGCGTCGACGTACGCCACGAGCGCCTCCGTCTGCCCTTGCCGGGCCAGATCGAAGATCTTGGTCGCCAGCTCCACGACCTCGGGGTCGGGGGCTTCAGTCATCGGCCGGACCGCCTCTCACTACGCACACGGGGACTACAGGGAACTGCGGGGAGCAAGGGTACGGCCGGCGAGCGGTGCTCGGCCGTACGAGTGATTCGCCAGGGTACTGGCTCGCGCGGCACATGACCCGATGCGCCCGCGGCAAAGATCATCGCAGACACGGTCGGACGCACCACCCAAGCTCATCCGGCCAAGGACACTCCGCCACCCGAGGGAAATCTGCCGAATTTCACCCAGTTGCACCTTTTATCGTATGGATACATCCTGTGAGCCTGGAAGTACTCATGGTGACTGTCCCCACCCAACCAGGAGCACTCACATGATCCTCTCCATCTCAGGCGTCGTCCTGCTCGGCATCGTCGTCTTCATCTTCTTCCGCAAGGACGGACTGAAGGCGTCGCACGCCCTGATCTCGGCCCTGTTCGGCTTCTATCTGGCGAGCACGGCCATCGCCCCGAGCATCAAGGCCGGCGGCGAGAGCCTGGCGAGCCTCCTGGGCGGCATCCAGTTCTGACGCCGCCCCCTCCCGCCCGTACGCACCTCCAGGAGACAGCAGTGGCCCGCCGCCCCCTCCCCCGCATCCTGAGCACAGGCAGCGCGCAGATCGCCCGGAGCCGGGATCTGGCCCGGGCACAGTTCGCCCGAAGCCGGGAGCTGGCCCGGACGGCGTCCGACAGCGCCTCTGACGTCCTCCACCCGCTGATCACGATCACTCGCGGGCTGCGCCGGCTGGCCTCGGCCGGGCGGCGCAAGTGGGCCGACACGCCCAAGGACCGGCGCAGCATGCTGCTGTTCCTGGTGGCCTCGGTGATCCTGGTCGTGGCGCTCGTTCCGTACGGCCCGCTGCTCGCCGTCATCACACTGATGGCGGCGGCGGCCTGGCAGGGCCGGGACCGGGGGCCGTCGGCACCCGAGGGCCCCGACGAGTCGCAGACGGAACGGCTGAGGTCGTTGTACGAGGCACTGGTCCCCTACTTCTCCGCCGCCGAGGACCCGGCACCGCTGTACACCCACGGCGGCGAGTGGGAGAAGGCCTTCCCCGAGTACGAGTTCGACGGCACGGGACGGGTCAGCACCCTGCTGGTCCGCTACCCGGCCTACTTCACCGACGGCGAGGCGGAGGCCCGCGCGCGGATCGAGCACCTGCTGGCCGCGAAGTCCGGCCGTGGCCGGGAGTACTACTTCATCTGGGACGAGATGGGCAACGAGCTCACCGTCACGGCCCTCGCGCCACTGCCCACCGGCATCGCCGCCCAGCGCTTCGTCACGACCCCCGGCGAGACGGTCCTCGGTTTCACCGACCACACCCTGGTCCAGCGCACGCTCCCCCTCACCCACGGCCAGGAACAGCGCGACGTACCGCCGGTCGTCTGGCGCACCGGCATCCGCTCGACCGAACCCCACCTGCTCGTCATGGGCCAACCCGGCAGCGGCACCTCGACCCTGCTGCGCTCCATCGCCCTGCAGGCCCTGCAGCACGGCGACGTCGTCATCGTCGAGGGCGGCAGCACCGGCGAGTACGCCTGCCTGATCGGGCGAGACGGCGTCCTGGCCGTCGAGTGCGGCTTGTCCGGGGCGCTGGCGAGCCTGGAGTGGGCGACGACGGAGACGGAGCGCCGCCTGATCGCCACGAACCGGGCCCGTCAGGCCGGCAATCCCCCACCGGACGACACCAAGCGCCCGCTGTGGATCCTCGTGGACCGCCCGACCGCGTTCACCCACCTCGCCGCGGCGGACAACCGCAAGGACCCCCAGTCCCTGCTCCAGGTCCCGCTGCGACACGGCCGCGCGGTCAACGTCACGGTGGTCGTGGCCGACCAGTGGGACGGCATGGACGCACTGAGCGATGCCGTACGACAGCACACGCGCGCGCGTGTCGTGCTCGGCCCCGCGACGGCCGAGCAGCTGAAGACGGTCCTCGGCGCTCCCCCGCACACCACTCTGGTCGCCGACGTCCCACCCGGCCGCGGTTACGCCCGCCTGGGCACGGGTCCCGTCCACCGCCTCCAGGTCCCGGCGACCCCGGACCCGTACGACGACGCAACGAGCGACGCGCACCGGCAGGCGGTACTGGACCTGCTGCCGGAGCGGACGACGCCGGTGGAGGCGGAGCCGCCGGCCAAGCTGGAGAAGATCGAGCCGGAGCCGGAGCCGGTGCCTGCGGACGCCGTTGTGGCCGAGACTTCGTAGTCGCCGGCGGGGGGATGCTGCCGGGGCGGGTCGCTCGGCCGGCGCCGGCCCGGGTGCCGCCTGCGCCCACCCCGTGCCGCCCCAGCGGCACGACTGCCCACAGGCTGCGCCCGTGTCACGCGACGAACGGCCTCACCGCATCGCTCCCCCCGGAAACCCCGCTCTCCACCAACCGCGCCGCCGCGGCCAACCGCACCGCGGCCTCCTCCGCCACCGCACCCCCCACGGTGAACGGCAACCGCACATACCCCTCGAAAGCCCCGTCCACCCCGAACCGAGGCCCGGACGGCACCCGAACCCCGACCCGCTCCCCCGCTTCCGCGAGCCGCGACCCCGACAAGCCCCCGGTCCGCACCCACAGCGTGAGCCCGCCCTGCGGCACCTCGAACTCCCACTCGGGCAGCTCCCGCCGCACGGCCGCGACGAGGGCGTCCCGGTTCTCCCGGGCCTGCTCCCGCCGCACGTCCACCGCCTGCGCCCAACCTCCCGTGCCGAAGAGCCAGTTCACGGCCAGCTGCTCCAGCACAGGCGTCCCCAGATCGGCGTACGCGCGCGCGGCCACAAGACTGCGGATCACATCCGGAGCCGCCCGCACCCAGCCGATCCGCATCCCGGCCCAGAAGGCCTTGCTGGCCGACCCGACGGTGATGACGGTCGACCCGGCGGGGTCGAAGGCGCACACCGGTCGCGGCATCTGGAGATCCTCGTCGAGCCACAGCTCGCTCATCGTCTCGTCGGCGACGAGCACCGTCCCCGCCGACCGGGCCGCGTCCACCAGCCGCCGCCGCTGATCCTCGTCGGCCAGTGCCCCGGTCGGGTTGTGGAAGTCGGCGACCACATAGGCGAGCCGGGGCGCGGCCTCCCGCAGCACCTGCCGCCACCGGTCCATGTCCCAGCCCGCCAGCCCCTCGGCCATGGCGACGGGCACGAGCCGGGCGCCCGCCGCCCGCATCAGCTGGAGGATGTTGGCGTACGACGGCGACTCGACCGCGATCCGCTCTCCGCGGCCCGCGAACAGATGGCAGATCGCGTCGATCGCGCCCATCGCGCCGGTCGTCACCATGATCTGCTCGGGCATGGTCGGAATCCCACGCGCCGTGTACTGGTCGGCGATCATCGAGCGCAGAGCGGGCAGCCCGGCCGGATAGTCACCGTGCGTGTGGGCATACGGAGGCAACTCCTCCAGAGCGCCCTGGAAGGCACGGGTCAGCCACGGCTCGGGCGCGGGCAGCGCGGCGCAGCCCAGGTCGATCATCGAGCCGAGCGCCTCGGGCGGCAGCGGCTCCAGCCCGCGCGCGGGCAGCGGATTCCCGGCCGGTACGGCGGTCCAGCTCCCGGCCCCGCGCCGGGACTCCAGGAACCCCTCGCTGCGCAGCGCCTCGTACGCGGCGGCCACGGTCGTACGGCTCACGGACAGCGCGAGGGCAAGTTCACGTTCGGCGGGCAGGCGGGCACCGACCGGAACGCGGCCTTCCAGCACGAGCAGCCGGATGCCGTCGGCCAGCGCCCGATACGCGGGCGGGCGCTTCGACCCGGGGCCGGCAGGGCGGTCCTGCTGGGAGGTGAGGAGCCGGGCGAGCTGTGCGGCACCCACCGCAGAAGTCCACTGCGCCATGATTTCCAGTCCACCTTCCCCGAATTGGCCATGGAGGGCGATGCTTCCCAAGCCACAGGGTGTCATGCGTCAGGCCACTACCACCACAGGGGGGCACGTCTTGTCCACGCACGGGCATCCCGTCCGACGTCTGCCGCAGGGGCATCTCATACGGCGGCTGTCTCAGCTCTACATCGGGCTCGCGCTCTACGGCGCGAGCGCGGCGCTCTTCGTCGAGGCGGGCCTGGGCCTGGAGCCCTGGGGCGTGCTGCACCAGGGCCTCGCCGAACGCACCGGCCTGACCATCGGCGTCGTGTCGATCGTCGTCGGCGCGGCGGTGCTCCTCCTGTGGATCCCGCTGCGCCAGCGCCCGGGCCTCGGCACGGTCTCCAACGTCTTCGTCGTCGGCCTCGCCATGGACGGCACGCTCGCCCTGATCCCCGAGGCGCACACCCTGGCCGTACGGATTCCCCTTCTCCTGGCCGGAATCCTGCTCAACGGAGTCGCCACCGGCCTCTACATCGCCGCCCGCTTCGGACCGGGGCCCCGGGACGGCCTGATGACCGGCCTGCACCGGCGCACCGGCCGCTCGATCCGCCTGATGCGCACGGCCGTCGAGATCGCGGTCGTCGTGACGGGCTTCGTGCTGGGCGGCACGGTCGGCGTCGGCACCGTCCTCTACGCGCTGTCCATCGGCCCGCTCGCCCAGCTCTTCCTGCGGGTGTTCGCCGTCCCCTCGGCATCGGACGGCAGCACGGTCGTTGCCACCGGGCAACCCCGGGGGGCGATACTGCGTCCGTGAGCACCACGCGGATACGCCACCCCTACCTCGACCACCCCGGCCCGATCCCCTTCGCCCATCGGGGCGGGGCGGCGGACGGCCTGGAGAATACCGTGCTGCAGTTCCGGCGCGCGGTCGAACTGGGCTACCGGTACATCGAGACCGACGTCCACGCCACACGCGACGGCAAGCTGGTCGCCTTCCACGACTCGACCCTGGACCGGGTGACGGACGGGGCGGGCCGGATCGCGGACCTGCCCTGGGACGACGTACGGCACGCGCGCGTGGCGGGCAAGGAACCGGTCCCCCTCTTCGAAGAGCTCCTGGAGACCTTCCCCGACGTGCGCTGGAACGTCGACCTCAAGGCGGAGCCGGCGCTCCACCCTTTCCTGGAGCTGATCGAGCGCACCAACGCCTGGGACCGCATCTGCGTCGGCTCCTTCTCCGAGGCACGTGTCATCCGCGCCCAGCGCTTGGCCGGACCCCGCCTGGCGACGTCGTACGGCACCCGGGGCGTCCTCAATCTGCGGCTGCGCTCCTGGGGCGTGCCGGCCGCGCTACGCCGCTCGGCGGTCGCCGCCCAGGTTCCCGAGACGCAGTCCGGGATCCAGGTGGTGGACCACCGCTTCGTACGCGCCGCCCATGCGCGCGGGCTGCAGGTGCACGTGTGGACCATCAACGATCCCGATGCGATGCACCGGCTCCTGGACCTGGGAGTCGATGGCATCATGACCGATCACATCGACACGTTGCGCAAGGTCATGGAGGACCGGGGCGTCTGGGTCTGACCCCGTCCGCGTCTCCGCCCTCGCGCGGGATCACCACGGGGAAGCGAGGGCACGGGTGGGCACCGGTACCGTGCGGACGGAGGCGGCCGACGAGGCCGCCGGGCGACGGCGCGAGCAGCGCGGCTGGTACTTCTACGACTGGGCGTGCTCCGTCTACTCGACGAGCGTGCTCACCGTGTTCCTGGGCCCCTATCTGACGTCGGTCGCCAAGGAGGCGGCGGACGCGGACGGGTTCGTCCATCCCTTGGGCATCCCGGTGCGCGCGGGATCGTTCTTCGCGTACTCGGTGTCCCTGTCGGTGATCGTCGCCGTCCTGGTGATGCCCCTGGTCGGCGCCGCCGCCGACCGCACCGGCCGCAAGAAGCCCCTCCTCGCGGTCGCCGCCTACCTGGGGGCGACGGCCACCACGGCCATGTTCTTCCTCGACGGCGACCGCTATCTGCTCGGCGGCGTCCTGCTGATCGTCGCGAACGCGGCGCAGTCGGTCGCGATGATGCTCTACAACTCCTACCTCCCGCAGATCGCCCCGCCCGAGGAGCGCGACGCGGTCTCCTCCCGGGGCTGGGCCTTCGGCTACGCGTCCGGCTCGCTGATGCTGATCGTGAACCTGGTCCTGTATCTGGCGCACGACTCCTTCGGCGTCTCGGAGAGCATGGCCGTCCGCATCTGCCTGGCGTCGGCCGGCCTGTGGTGGGCCGCCTTCGCGATCATCCCGCTGCGCCGCCTGCGCGACCGCCGGACCACGAGCGACGCAGGCGACAAGGAGCCCAGCACAAAGGCACCCGGCGCGATGGGCTTCCGGCAGCTCGCGGCGACCGTCCGCGACATGCGCCGCCACCCGCTGACGCTCGCGTTCCTGCTGGCCTACCTGATCTACAACGACGGCATCCAGACGGTGATCTCCCAGGCGTCGGTCTACGGCTCCGAGGAACTGGACCTCGGACAGTCCACCCTCATCGGCGCCGTGCTGCTCGTCCAGGTGCTGGCGGTGGCGGGGGCGCTCGCGATGGGGCGCCTCGCCCGGACCTACGGCGCCAAGCGCACGATCCTCGGCTCGCTGATCGCATGGACGGTGACGCTGGCCGCCGGGTACTTCCTGCCGGCCGGGGCGCCGGTGTGGTTCTTCGTGCTGGCGGCCGGCATCGGGCTGGTCCTGGGCGGCAGTCAGGCCCTGTCCCGGTCCCTGTTCTCGCATCTCGTGCCGCCGGGGAAGGAGGCCGAATACTTCTCGGCGTACGAGATGAGCGACCGCGGCATGAGCTGGCTGGGGCCCCTGCTCTTCGGGATCACCTACCAGCTGACCGGAAGTTATCGGGACGCAATCATCTCCCTCGTGGCCTTCTTCGTCCTCGGATTCGCCCTGCTCGCGAGGGTTCCGGTGCGGCGGGCGATCAGCGACGCGGGCAATCCGGTCCCGCCGACGATTTAGCGTTCGGAGCGAAAGGGCGGTAGTGTACGCGTTTGGCCTGCCAGGCGTACCGTTACTGCGCGTCAAAGATGCCGAAACGCTGGGTCACATCTGCTAGCAGATGTGACAAACCGGGCGCCGGTGGGTACGACATTGGTCAGCAAGGCTGCGGCTACGACGGCGACGCATCACCCGGAACGGGACACGGAACGGGAATCTTTACCGCCGACCGGACGTTGACCGGATGACGACGACAGCGACACCTGTCCTGTGGGCGACAAGCCCGGGAGGCACGATTCATGAGTGAGCGAGCTCTTCGCGGCACGCGCCTCGTGGTGACCAGCTACGAGACGGACCGCGGCATCGACCTGGCCCCGCGCCAGGCCGTGGAGTACGCATGCGAGAAGGGGCACCGATTCGAGATGCCCTTCTCGGTCGAGGCGGAGATCCCGCCGGAGTGGGAGTGCAAGGTCTGCGGGGCCCAGGCACTCCTCGTGGATGGCGACGGCCCTGAGGAGAAGAAGGCCAAGCCCGCGCGTACACATTGGGACATGCTGATGGAGCGGCGTACCCGCGAGGAACTCGAAGAGGTCCTCGAGGAGCGTCTTGCCGTTCTCCGCTCCGGGGCGATGAACATCGCGGTTCATCCCCGGGACAGCCGTAAGTCGGCGTAGTCCCTGCGAGTCCCTACGGGGCTTGGGCGGGTTTGACCCGGCAACAATGCGTGCAACCGCGGGCGCCGTACGTGAAGGTGACGTACGGCGCCCGCGGTTTGCTGTGCCCAAAAAGAGGCCCGGCGCTCAGGGAGCGCCGGGCCTCTTACGATGTCCGTGCGTCGTCAGCCCATCAGCGGCGGCCTCGGCTCCTGCGGAGTGTCCCCCGGCTCGTCCCTGATGACCTCACCCTGCACGATCTTCCCGTCGGGGCGGTGCATGCGAGCCTGCTGGAAGGCGCCGCCGAACGAACCGGGCGCCGCCTCGCGCAGCTTTCGTTCGAATGTGCGCTCCGCGTGAGCGCTGAGGGCCTTCTGGAGCGGCGGGATCAGCAGGAGCAGGCCCAAGGCGTCCGAGATCAGCCCCGGCAGCATGATCAGCAGGCCGCCCAGCATCATCAGGCCGTTGCCGCCGCCGCTCGTCGGCGCGCCGCCGCGCTGCAGCGCCTCGTTCAGGGCCTGGAAGGCGCGTCGCCCCGCCCGCTTGATGACCACCGAGCCGAGCACCAGGCCGGCGACCAGCAGCAGGAAGACCGTGAGCCCGCCCGCCACGTCCGCGACCACGGTCAGCAGCCAGATCTCCAGCACCAGCCACGCGGCGAGACCCAGCGGCAGGAAGGTACGCAGCCGGGAGCGCCGGGGCCGGGCGGGATAGGTGGGGGTCGGTGCGCCAGTCGTCATGCGTCCAGTGTGCCTGGGCCCGGCTCAGAGCGGGATAAGCGGACGGCCGACGCCCCGACGACCGACGCGCGCTGCGCGGGCGCGGGTTACGACGGCGACGAACTCTACGACTGTGACGGCCGCGACGGCGACGACGGCTTGGCACGGCCCAGCAGCTTGCCCACCCGCTCCTGCGCCCCCCACGACGTGACCCGCCACAGCGCCTCGACCAGGATGTCGCGGCTCATCTTCGAGTCACCGAGTTCGCGCTCGACGAAGGTGATCGGCACCTCGACGACATGGAAGCCGGCCTTGACCGCGCGGCGGGCGAGGTCGACCTGGAAGCAGTAGCCCTGGGAGGCGACGTCGTCGAGGCCGAGGCCCTCGAGGGTCTCGCGGCGGAAGGCGCGGTAGCCGCCGGTGATGTCGCGCAGGGGAAGGTCCAGGGCCAGGCGGGAGTAGAGGCTGCCGCCGCGGGAGATGAACTCGCGGGACTTCGGCCAGTTCACGACCCGGCCGCCGGGCACCCAGCGGGAGCCGAGGACCAGGTCGGCGCCCTTGAGGGCGGTCAGCAGGCGGGGCAGTTCCTCGGGCTGGTGGGAACCGTCGGCGTCCATCTCGATCAGGACGCCGTAGCCGTTCTCCATGCCCCAGCGGAACCCCGCGAGGTACGCGGCGCCGAGGCCCTCCTTGCCCTTGCGGTGCAGGACCTGGACGTGGTCGTCCTCGGCGGCCAGTTCGTCGGCGAGCTTGCCGGTGCCGTCGGGGCTGTTGTCGTCGGCCACGAGCACGTGCGCCTCGGGCACCGCCTTGCGGACCCGGCCGACGATGCCCTTGATGTTCTCCGCCTCGTTGTAGGTCGGAATGATCACCAACGCCGTGCCGAGCGGCCCGAACCGCTTCCCGCGGTCCTGTGCCCCGAGGGTCCCGTCGCCGTCGTTCACTGCTGCCCCTTCACATCCGTACGCAGACGTCCACCATAGTGGGCGCGGCCTGCGCTGACGTGACAGCACGTTCGTATGGTGGTGTCGATTCCACAAGAGCGGGGTAAGGCTGAGTTTTCCGGGGCCGGTACGTCGGCTTCGCACCCTCTGCGGATGTCGCGGCTGTTCACGTTTCTGCGGATGGGGGCCCGGCGCCCTTCGGGCCGACCTGGGACCCGCTGGCTGCGGGTCGACCGAAAGCCGTTGTCTACTGAGCGCCCGGGCCCCACCCGGGTCACACCTCCCCGATCGGCCGCGACGTTCCGTCGTCGCCGCGCGGGCGCTGAGCCTGGCTCCCAGTGGCGGTGCCCCGGTGCGGCACACCGTCCCTGACCCAGCGGCGTTGCGACGGGTTCCCGGAAGTTCCGCGGTTGCCCGGTCGGGCGTCCGGTGGTGGACTCGGCCGAACCTACCGGCCCCGGGCCTTGGCCTGTCAACAGCCGTTTGACCTGCGGGTCTTCACCCAATGCGCTGGTCAGCGCAGAGGATGCGCAGGTCGCGCGCCGGGGTCGCGCGAAGCGATCGCATGCGCGCCACCCCGGTAGATCACTCGCCCGGCCGTACGAAGACCGTTCGTCCGCCCACCACCGTGCGCAGGCAGAGCGGGAGGTCGCGGCCCGGGGTCAGATCGGGCAGGCCGGGGGTGCCCGAGCGGGGGTCGGTGGACCAGCGCGCGACCCTGTCGTCGGGCGCCTGGACCACCAGTTCGTCGGCGCGCCACACGGCGTAGTCGGCGGGCGCGCCCGGCACCAGGACGCCCGCGTCGTCGCGCCCGATCGCCCGCCAGCCGCCACGCGTGTGTGCCGTGAACGCGGCGCGCACGGAGACACGGTGCTCGGGCGTGTGATGGAAGGCCGCCGCGCGGACCGTGCCCCAGGGATCGAGCGGTGTGACCGGGCTGTCGGAGCCGAAGGCGAGCGGGACCCCGGCCCGCAGCAGGGCCGCGAAGGGGTTGAGGGTGCGGGCCCGCTCGGCGCCCAGGCGCTGGGCGTACATGCCGTCCTCGCCGCCCCACAGCGCGTCGAACGCAGGCTGGACGGAGGCGGTCAGGCCCAGCTCGGCGAAGGCCGCGACGGTCTCCGGGGTGAGCATCTCGGCGTGCTCCACGCGGTGGCGGGCGGCGCGGACGCGGGCCAGGCCGAGCTTCTCGGCCGCGGCGCGCACGCCCTCCACCACGGCGGTCACGGCGGCGTCGCCGATCGCGTGGAAGCCCGCCTGGAGGCCCGCCTCGGTGCAGGCGATGACGTGGGCGGCGACGGCGGCCGCGTCCAGGTAGGCGGTGCCGGTGTGGGCGGCGTCGGCGTACGGCTGGTGCAGGCACGCGGTGTGCGAGCCGAGGGCGCCGTCGGCGAAGAGGTCGCCGGCCGCGCCGATCGCGCCCAGCTCCCGCGCCTTGGCGATCCCCTCCTCGGCCTGCTCGGCCCAGTAGCCGACGACCCGCGGGCCGGGTTCCCCGGCGGCCAGCCGCAGCAGTCCGGTGAAGTCGTCCTCGGAGGAGATGTCCGGCCCGCCGCACTCGTGGACGGTGCCGATGCCGAGGGAGGCGGCGTGAGCGAGGGCGGCGCGCTGGGCCTCGGTGCGCTGGGCGGGCGTGATCGCGCCCAGCGCGGTGGCGCGTACGGCGTGATGGGCATCGGCGACGAGCGGCGCGTCGACCGCGCCGAGGTCGCCCGGCGTCATGTCCAGCAGGGCCGTCGTGACGACCGCCGAGTGGACGTCGATGCGGGTCAGGTAGAGGGGCCGACCGCCGGTGGCCTCGTCGAGCTCGGCACGCGTCGGGGGGCGGCCACCGGGCCAGCGGGAGGCGTCCCAGCCGTGCCCGAGCAGGACGCGGTCGTGCGGACGGGCTGCGGCGAAGTCCCGCACGAGCGCGAGAGCGGCCTCCAGCGAGGGCGCACCGGACAGATCGAGCCCGGTCAGCGCGAGCCCCGTGGCGGTGGTGTGCACATGGGCGTCGGTGAACGCCGGGGTGACCAGGGCACCGTCCAGATCGACGACCTCGTCCACCCCGTCCGCAAAGGCGTCGGCGGCCCCCTCGGACCCGACCCAGGCAACCTGCCCGCGCTCGACGACCATCGCGGTGGCGAAGGGGTCGGCGGGGCTGTGGACCTCTCCGCGACGGAGGAGGACGGTCTTCGGCTCGGCGCTGCGCTCACTCATGGGCAACAGTTTCGCGCCTGACTCCGGCAGCTATGGACAGGGGGCCACTGCAACGCCGCCAAAGGGGCGCGGGGCTGTATCGATATGCGGCTCCGCCGCGTGGGCGCGACCGGCCGCGAACCGCCGGCAGCCGGCACACAACAAGCAGCCCGACGGCGAGGAGCTGGGCCGTACGGCCTCACACCCGCGGCGGCCGAGCCTCATACGGCGTGGACAAAACCACCGTCGTCCGGGTCGAAACCCCCGCCAGCGACCGCACCCGAGCCAGCAGCTCCTCCAGCTCGTGCGGCGTGGCCACCCGAACCTTGAGGATGTAGTTCTCGTCGCCCGCGACGCTGTGGCACGCCTCGATCTCCGGCACCCCCGCCAACCGGTCGGCGATGTCATCGGGCGCACTGGGATCGAACGGCTTCACAGAGATGAACGCGGTCATCGGCAGCCCCACGGCCTCGGGATCCACGACCGCGGCATACCCACGGATGACGCCACGCTGCTCCAGCCGGCGCACCCGCTGGTGCACGGCCGATGTGGACAGGCCCGTGGCCTTGCCCAGGTCGGTGTAACTCATCCGCCCGTCCTTGACGAGCAGCTGCACGATCTGCCGGTCCAGCTCCTCCATGGCGCAAGAACCTACAGTGCGGCTGATCTCCTCGGATACCTGAGCAGCCCAGGTCATGCCCGGTTCGTGATGTGGCGGTCGGAGGGCTGTGAGCCGACCGAGGGACAAACCGGCCGCCTCGGGCACCTGCGGGCGGCATGTGACGAACGCCACAGGCCTCGAACAGGCTCCGTGATGGTCTCGTGATTACCGCCGAGACCGGGCGGGAAGTGCTTGCTGTGGTCGAGGCCGCAGCGCCTTCACGGCCCAGCCCGAGGGGGAGAAATCCATGCAGAGTCTTAAGCGCCCTGGTCGTACCGCGCCCAAGCGCCTTCAGCCGGTCGTCGAGCCCGCTCCGGAGGGCGTCGAACCCGACGACTTCGACGACGAGCTCGACGCGTACGACACTTTCGAGATGTACCGGGTCATCTGCCCGGACTGCGCGCAGCCCATCGCCCTGCTGGCGGACGAGGAGGTCCTGCCGGAGCACGCGCTGTGCGCCTCACCGTGGAACCCGTTCGGTCTCACGGTCTGCGCCGGTACGGGCCGCAAGGCCTCCGACGCCCCTTCCGCCGACGAGTCGGCGGAGCCCCAGGAGCAGGACACCGCCCTGCTGCTGACGCTCCCTCAGGGGCTCGACTGGCGGACGCAGCCCTTCTCGCACGTCGGCGGCCCGGGCTCGCGCCCCATCAGGGTCCCCGTGATGCGCCGCCACGCCGCCTGAGCGCACCCGACCTCAGCCGCGTCGCTCAATCCCAGTAGCTGCCCTGCACCATGGCTCGCAGGCTGCCGTGGTGCAGGATCAGTGTGTCCGGGTCCGCCGGGACGGCGACTTCGCCGAAGTACGCCCGGCGGTAGGCGATCCGCAGCATGACGACGGCGTGCCGCAGGGCGGCGTACAGCGTGTAGAAGTCCATGTCACGTGGAGTGTGGCCGGTGAGGTCGGCATAACGGGCCTCGACCCGGTCGCGGCGCAGGAAGTCCGGCAGCCCGCGCTGTCCGAAGGTGACCGTCAGGTCGTGGAAGAAGCGGTGCAGATAGACGGTCCAGCCGAGGTCGACCTCGCGCGGAGCCAGTGCCGCCATCTCCCAGTCGAGGACGGCCGCGGGTTCGAAACCGTCGTAGACGACATTCCCGATGCGCGCGTCGCCCCAGTTGAGCACCGGCGTGCCCGGATCGCGGGGCCAGAGCTCCTCCAGGCGGTCGAACGCGTCCTCGATGAGCGGTGAGCGGGCTAGTCCGTCAACCACCCATTCGTAGTACGCGCGTTGGGCGGTCACGTGCCGCCGCAGCGCGTCCCCCTCGCCCGGCAGGGTGAGGAACTCGGCCTCCTGTGGCGGGACTTGGTCGTGCAGCCGGGCCAGCAGCCCGATCGTGGCCGCCTCCAGGTGCTCGCGCTCGGCGTCGCTCGCCGCATACAGCCAGTTGCCCTCGTAGGTGTACGGCATGACGTCCGGCGGCACCCGCCCGTCGACGCGCTCCATGACGAAGAAGGGCGCCCCCAGCGGGCCGGGGTCCTCCTCCAACCACAGCACTCTCGGTACGGGGAGGTCGGAGCGGTCGGCGACCAGGCGCATCGTGCGGTACTGCCGGGGCATGTCGTACGTCGGGAACACCGTGTACGCCGCCGGATCCGCCGCGAGCCGCAACGCGCAGGCGCGCAGGGGCGGTTGAGGGTGCTCGATGTCGAAGAGCAGGGTTTCGCTGGACATGCCGTTGGAGGTGGGGACGGTGACGCCGGCCGCCTTGGCGCCGGGCAGCCGGGTGTCGAGCCAGGCGGTGAGGCGGCGGGCGAGTTCGTCCGGGTCGCGCGTCGTCGTACGGGGGCGAGGTGCCGTGGTCATGGGGCCAACTCCCTTCGTCTGTCGCCGAGCGGGGTCATGACCTCATGGCGCGACGGAGCCGAAGTCCGTGAACCCGCTCGGGTCGTGCCGCCCGAACGAGCCGTGCTCGAAGATGCCGTGACCGACCCGGCCGTCCAGCCGGAAGCGTGCGGCATGGTCGGTGACTCCGTACGCGGCGAGGGGATGGGCGGTGGGGTCGGAGAGGTCGTAGGTGCGGCGGTCGGTCCAGCCGCGCCCCCGCCAGGTGCCGTGCTGCCAGTCGTCGGCGGGTGGGTAGCCGGCGCCGACGGCGAGCGGCGACGACGTGAGGAACTCCACCTCGAGTTCCTGGGGCTTGCGTACGTCGCCGAGGAGGATGAGGGCGCGTTCGGGGTGGCGGGTGCCCGAGCGGTAGGTGATCTCGGTCCGGGGCCAGCCGAGTTGGCGGTCACGGTGGCCTGGGCGGACCATCGTCGCCTCGCTCAGCGAGCGGTACCCGTCCGCGTCCTCCTGGACGATCACCATCAGGAACCGGTCCTCGAAGCGCACCGGACACCAGATCCAGTGGAAGCCCTCGGTCGGCCGCTCCTCGGCGAACCGCCCGCCCTCCTCCCCCGGGATCGGGCGCACACCCCAGCTGCGGTCGCGCGTGCCGGTCCACTCACCCGGGGTGACCCGGAACTCCCGGCCACTCGCGCGTACGACGCCTTCCACCCCGCCAGCCTGGACGAAGCGGCGCCCTTCGAGGCTGAGGCGGTCGCCGCGGCGCTGGAGGTGATGTGGTTCCCAGAGGGCGGGGAAACCGGCGGTCCAGGTGATGTCGTACGACAAGGTGTCGTCGTCGCAGATCAGCCGCAGCCGCCGCAGCGGCTCCCCCACCTCGATCCGCAGCGGCCCCACGGCCAGGCGCATCCGGTCCTCGCCGAGCGCGTCCGACGCCCGCACGGCGTACAGCGTGTCCCTGGTCCTGAGGGTCGCGTACGCGTCGATCACCCCGACGTTGGGGTAGATCCCAAGGCCCAGGATCAGCAGGGCACGCCCCTGGTGGTCGAGGACATGGAAGATGCAGCGGTCGTAGGCGTTCCGGTCGCTGGTCGCGACGTACTTCATGGAGAGCGGCACCTGGTGCACCGGGTACTCGTCCAGCGGTACGGGGCGGTCGTCGTCGGCCACGGCAAACCTCCCTGGAAGCGGCTGGGCTGACGGTACGTCAGACAGCGTCGGGTGACCAGAGAGGGAGCCGGACGTCCGTGAACTCACGCCCGATTCCCGTAGGCGGTGACTTGTCCCCCTGCCTCCGCGTTGCCCTGGTATGCCCACCACCTATTCAGCGACCGGGTCGCAGCGCCGCATCTTCGTTCCGCGGCCGGCAGGGACGGTTCCGCCTGCGCCTCCGCAGCAGCCGGACCCGCCGATCTACCGCGATCTGATGCGTATGTGGGCCGACCGCGGCCGCACCCTGCCCGGGCGCCATGACCCGGAGTGGATCGAGCTCACGGCGCCGCAGGTCAGGCGTGGCCAGTTCAGCGTCCTTCGGGACCTGCCAGGTGACGGGCGATGACCATCCGCTGAATCTGGTTGGTGCCCTCGACGATCTGCAGGACCTTGGCCTCGCGCATGTACCGCTCGGCCGGGAAGTCCGCGGTGTAGCCGTACCCGCCGAGGACCTGGACCGCGTCGGTGGTGACCCTCATCGCGGTATCGGTGCAGTGCAGCTTGGCCATGGCCGCCTGCTTGGCGAAGGGCCGGCCCGCGTCGCGCAGCCGCGCGGCCGCCAGGTACAGCGCGCGGCCCGCCTCGATCTGGGTCGCCATGTCGGCGAGCATGAAGCGCAGGCCCTGGAAGTCGGCGATCGGCTTGCCGAACTGCCGGCGCTCGGTCGCGTACGCCACCGCCTCGTCCAGCGCCGCCTGGGCCACGCCGATCGCGCAGGCCGCGATACCCAGCCGCCCGGAGTCGAGCGCGGCCAGGGCGATCGCGAATCCCTGACCTTCCTCACCGATGCGCCGGGCGTCGGAGACGCGGACCCCGTCGAAGTGGACTTGCGCGGTGGGCGAGCCCTTCATGCCCATCTTCTTCTCGGGCGCCGCGGCGCTCAGCCCCTCCGCGTCACCGGGCACCAGGAACGCGGTGATCCCGCGCGGCCCTTCCTCGCCGGTACGCGCCATGACCGTGTAGAAGTCGGCGATGCCGCCGTGCGTGATCCAGGCCTTGGTGCCGGTGATCACCCAGTCGTCACCCTCCCGCACCGCCTTGGTGCGCAGGGAGGCCGCGTCCGATCCGGATGACGGCTCGGAGAGGCAGTACGCGCCGAGCAGCCCGCCGCCGAGCATCGCGGGCAGGTGCTCGACCTGCTGTTCCTTGGTGCCGTAGGTGGCGAGCGCGTAGGAGGCGAGGGTGTGCACGCTGACACCGAGGCCGACGGTGAGGCGGGCCGCGGCGAGCTCCTCGAGGACCTGGAGGTAGACCTCGTACGGCTGATCGCCGCCGCCGTACTCGGAGTCGTACGGCAGGCCGAGCAGCCCGGATTCGGAGAGCAGGGTGAAGACCTCGCGCGGGAAGCGTCCGGCGTCCTCCTCCTCGGCCGCCTTCGGGGCGATCTCGCGCTGCGCGATGTCGCGGACGAGCGAGATCAGATCCCGGGCCTCGTCCGTGGGCAGTTGACGGTCCACCGGCTGCGGGGCGCGGTCGGGCATGGCGACGCTCTCCTCCCTTTCGGGAACGTCGGCGGTCGCACGCCTTGGGTGGGGCGGCTCCGCCGGGTCTCTCGGGGTGCCGGCAGGTGCTCCGCTCCCGGGTCTCGGAAGCTGCTGACCAGCGGCTCTGCGGTGAGTATGCCCGATCGGGGACATCGAGTCACCAGTTAACGACCGCTTACTTCAAGAAGTATCGAGCGACACACACGGACGCGCGACCGCTCGGCGAAATTGGTCCGAACCATTGACGTACTGGTCTAGTCCTCCTACCTTGGCGGAGCGATTCTCGTCATCGCGTTCATGCCAATCGGCACACGTTCCCCTCTCCCCCACGGAGGAGAAACCCCGATGCACACTTCGCACCGCCCACGCACCCGGTTCCGGACTCTCGTGTCCGCCGCCTGCGCGGCCGTCCTCGGTGCCGGACTGCTCGCCGGCGCGGGCACCGCCACCGCCGAACCCGCCACCGCGCCCAAGCTCGCCGCCGGCTCCAAGGTCGTCGGCTACTTCACCGAATGGGGCACCTACGACCGCAAGTACTACGTCAAGAACATCGAGACCTCGGGCTCGGCCGCCAGGCTCACGCACATCAACTACGCCTTCGGCAACGTCACCGGCGGCAAGTGCGCGATGGGCGACTCCTACGCGGCGACCGAGCGGACCTACACCGCGGCCGAGTCCGTGGACGGTGTCGCCGACACCTGGGACCAGCCCCTGCGCGGCACCTTCAACCAGCTGCGCGAGCTGAAGAAGAAGCACCCGGGCCTGAAGGTCCTGTGGTCCTTCGGCGGCTGGACCTGGTCGAGCGGCTTCGGTGAGGCCGCGCGGAACCCGGCCGCCTTCGCCCAGTCCTGTTACGACCTGGTCGAGAACTCCAAGTGGGCCGACGTCTTCGACGGCATCGACATCGACTGGGAGTACCCGAACGCCTGCGGCGCCACCTGTGACACCAGCGGCAGGGAGGCCTTCAAGAACCTGATGGCGGCGGTGCGGGCCAAGTTCGGCTCCGGCAACCTGGTCACCGCGGCGATCACGGCCGACGCGACGAGCGGCGGCAAGATCGACGCGGCGAACTACGCGGGCGCGGCCCAGTACGTCAACTGGTACAACCCGATGACGTACGACTTCTTCGGCGCCTGGGACGCGACCGGCCCGACGGCCCCGCACTCGGCGCTGAACTCCTACACCGGCATCCCGAAGGCGGGCTTCCACACCTCGGCCACCATCGCCAAGCTCAAAGGCCTCGGCATCCCGTCGTCCAAGCTGCTGCTCGGCATCGGCTTCTACGGCCGCGGCTGGACCGGCGTCACCCAGTCGGCGCCCGGCGGCACGGCGACCGGCCCGGCGGCGGGGACGTACGAGCAGGGCATCGAGGACTACAAGGTGCTCAAGTCGAAGTGCCCGGCCACCGGCACGGTGGGCGGCACCGCGTACGCCAAGTGCGGAAACAACTGGTGGAGCTACGACACCCCGGCGACCATCGCAACGAAGATGACGTACAAGAACCAGCAGGGCCTGGGCGGCACCTTCTTCTGGGAGCTGAGCGGTGACACCGCGGGCGGGGAGCTGATCAAGGCGATCAACTAGCCCGGTTCACAGGGGACTTGGGGCGGAGGACCACGAGCCTCCGCCCCTTGTCGCGTCAGGCGTCGGGGCAGCCGTCGCGGCGGGCGGGCTCCGGGGCCGGGTAGGCGGGGTCCATCTCCTCGATGGCGCGCATGGCGCCGCCCAGCGTCTTCACCAGCAGCTCGCGCATCTGGTCGCGGGAGAGCTGGGGACGGTCGATCCAGTCCAGGGCGGCGCCCTCGACACTGCACACCCAGGCGAGCAGGCCCATGCGGGCCAGCGGGGCGATGTCGGTGCGGCCGTACGCCCCCTCCGCGATGGTCGCCACGATCGCCTCCCGCACGCCGTCCCGGATGGCGTGCACCTCGGTGTCGAAGCCGACACCGCCGCTGACGATGGTGCGGTACGCGGCCTGGTTGTGCTCGGCGTAGCGCAGATAGCTGTCGATGGTGCGGTGGACCCGGTCCACCGGCTGCAGTTCGATGCCGCTCGCCGCGTAGGTGACCAGGTCGGCGACGGAGTCCTGGATGATCGCCAGGTAGTAACCGCGCTTGGACTGGAAGTAGTAGTAGATGAGCCCCTTGGCGACATGGGCCTGCCGGGCGATGTCGTCCATGGAGAGCGCGTCGTACGACGTGTCGGCGAACAACTTCCGCCCGATGGTGATGAGTTCGGCACGACGCGCCACCGAACGATCGGTGCCGCGGGCCCGGGGACGGGCCGCGTCGCGCTGTTGACTGATATTCAATTTCGACCCTGTTATCCAACGGGCGGCGGGACATCCGCAGTATGGCAGACCTCCACCAGCTGCTCGTTCGAGTCTGATCGACTCTGGTGGGGCCGCCGGACAACAGGGTCGGCATATGTCCGACAAGGGGTCCGATGTGTGTCAGGTCACAGCAGACCGAGCTGGGTGACGAGCATCGCGACGACCACTACGAGGGTCCAGCCCATGACGTGCTCGACGATCTTCGGGCCGTCGTCGTCGTGGGGGCCGCCGGTGCGGACACGGGCGACCGTGGCTGAGTGCGTGGTCATAACCCCACCTTGCCACCGCGAGCGGCATGCACGGCGGAGACGTTGCTCACAGCACCCCCACCGCGGCGAGTGCCGCCCGCTGGCGCGGGGTGGGACAGGCCGGGAAGTAGAGGTAACAGACGCCGCCGGTGCCGGAGACGACCTTGCCACTGGCGTTGTACCGCTTGGTCCGCAGCCAGATGTTCTCCCATTCGCGCCGCTTGTAGACGCGCCGCACCGCCTCGTTGCTCGGCGACGCCGGGTCGTTGGCGATCACGTCGCCGTCGGAAGTGAACCCTATGACCGTCATCAGGTGCCCGGCGGTGCCGTACCCGGCCCCGGTCAGCTCCTCCTTGAGGAAGGACTGGGACGTTATGGCCGGGATCCCGGCCGCGATCAGCGTCTCCAGATCGGTGAGCGAGCCGAGCCGGGTGACCACGCCCCTCAGGTCCTCGAAGGTGGCCGCGTAGGCCGCGTTGAACGGCCAGTTGCCGCAGCCCTCGTACTGGTAGTCGTACGTGAACCGGGCCGCGTGGCAGACCTGCGGGTCGGCGTACGACGGATCGACCCAGGCCAGCTGCTCCGGGGTGAGCCGGCCGCCCCAGTACTCGATGATCATCTGCGAGGAGGTGGGGCTGCACCAGGCCTCGCCGCCGTTGTCGTACTCCGGGTACTGGCCCGCGTGGATCTCCTGCGAGTAGCGCGGGACGATCAGCTCCTGGGCCAGGCCGGGGGTGGAGGCCGGGACGGTGAAGCGGTCGGGGACGTCGGAGCCCATCGCGCCGGCCCGCCAGACCTTGGGGGTGAGCCGCGTGCCGGGCGTGCGGTAGAGGGTCAGCCGCAGCTGATAGGAGGTGAGGCGCAGCCCGGTGGTGGGGTCGTCGATGGCGAAGGTGTCCGTCCAGATGCTGCTCTTGCCGTCGCTCTGGTCGTCGACCGAGGTCCGCCTGATGTCCTGGTCGCCGGCCGCCCAGCGGCCCATCACGTACCAGGGGGTGGCGGTGCCGTCGGAGTAGGTGCCCGTCAGCTCGATCTGGAGCCAGGTGCCGGCCGGGGTGTGCGCGTTCCAGGACGCGATGGCCTCGGTCGCGGGGACGGAGAGCCGGTGGACCGGGGACGTCCAGGTCGCGTACTCCCAGCGGGCGGTCCTGCCGGTGTGCCGGTCGGTGTAGTCGGTGATGCCTGCGGGCGCGGCGATCACGATGCCGGGGCGGGCGCCCGCGACGGCACGCGTTCCCGCGGCGGCGCCACAGCGCCAGTCGGTGTACGTGGTCCAGGCGCGGTTGTCGACGGCGCGGGCCGGGGTCGGGGCGGGGGCCGCGGCGTCGGTGGTCTTGCCGGCGGCGACGGCGGGGCCCGCGTTGCCGGCGACGGCTGCGGCGACCACGGCGGCCAGGACGGTTCTCCGGGACGGCTGTTCGGCTCTGCTCATGGGCGGAAGACCCCCAGGTGTCCGAGTCGGGCAGGTCCAATGCACGGCTGTCCGCCAACTATGGCCGCAGGCGGGAGCGTCTGCCAGCACTTCGGAGCCTGGCGCGTCCACGAATATTGGTGTCGACCACTGGCATGACCTGGGGCGACCGTCCACCCCAACCCCCTACGAGGGGGGTGACGAGCGAGCGGGTCCCGGCGTACGCCACTGCCACGACGTACGCCGAGACGGGTGACGGCTCGTCAGACGAGGTCCATGGCCGCGACCTCGTCGGGGCGGCCGTAGCTGACCGGGCCGTGGAAGCGGCGGCGGGCGGTGGTGAACCACCAGACCGTGGCCACGGCCAGGACGACGGCCAGGGCGACCGGCGCGTAGTTGAAGGAGTCGGCGGTGATCGGCGAGGCCTGCGGCAGCATGAACAGGACGCTGCTGAGCAGGATCCAGGTCACCGCGACGACCCCGACCGGCCGCCCCCAGCGGCCCAGGTGCCAGGGCCCTGGCTCGAACTCGTCGCCCAGCCGCAGCCTGAGCAGGATCGGGACGGCGTAGGCGAGGAAGAGCCCGACGACGTTGACGCTGACGATGGCGGTGAACGCCGTGTGCGACCACCAGCCGGGCACCACGAGCGCCAGCGAGCAGGCGACCGCCAGCCACACCGCCTTGACGGGGGTGCGCGTGCGGGGCGAGACCGAGTGCCACCAGCGGGAGCCGGGCATCGCGCCGTCCCGGGAGAAAGCGAAGATCTGCCGGGTGTTGCTGGTGAGATTGGCCAGGCCGCAGAAGAGCATGGCGCCGATCACGATCAACAGCAGCACCTTCGCGGTGCCGACTCCGAGCCCGTCGATCAGGATCTGCACGGGAGGTGCGTCGGCGCTCGCCACCCGGTCGTAGTCACGAATGCTGTAGACCAATGCGAGCATCAGCAGCAGCCCCGCGATCGCCGAGTAACCGATCGCCCGCGTGATCCCCTTCGGCGCGTTGACCGTCGCCCGGACCGTTTCCTCGGACATGTGGAAGCTGCCGTCGAAGCCGGTGAAGGTCCAGCTCGTGACCAGCAGGCCGAGCATCCCGCCGTAAAGGCCGCTCGTGAAACCGGTGTTGTTCGCGAAATGCGTGACAAAGGAAGCCGACTGATGATGCTCGGGCATGACGATCAGCGCGCTCACGATCACCACGAGTCCGCTCAGCAGCCACCACACGGAGATCCGGTTCAGTACGGCGACCAGCTGCACGGTGAAGGTGTTGGCGAGCCCCTGCACCACGATGATCAGGGCTGTGATCAGCACTGTCCGGTGCGGGGTCGGCTCGTACGAGGGCCACTGCAGCGCCATGAAGGCCTGGACGAAGGTGGCGGCGGCGTACCCGGTGGCGGCCGTACCGCCGACCTGGCCCACGAAGTTCAGCCAGCCGGTGTACCAGGACCAGGCACCCTTGTGCCGTTTGGCGAGCTTTCCGGCGGAGAAATACAGCGCGCCGCTCGTCGGATAGGCCGAGGCGACTTCCGCCATCGCTGCTCCCACGAAGAGCACCATGACGGAGACGCCGATCCAGCCGAAGACGAGAATGCTCGGGCCGCCCGCGTTCAGACCGAACCCGAATCCCGAGAAGATGCCCGAGATGATGTTGATGATGGTGAATGAGATGGCGAAATTGTCGAACGCCTGAAAACGACGCGTGAGTTTTCTCGGATAACCCATCGCATGCAGGGTCGCGTCGTCGTCGAGCTCGATCGGAACCGCTCCTGCGCGCGCTCTGGCACGGGGAGCCGATATCCGTTCTGACACGGTCGGACCTCTCTCTTGGTGGGGGGTTGCGGTGCGTCAGGCGGCCGGCACGGGCAGGCCGCAGGCGCGGCGCGCCCGCGACAGCTGCTCGGCCGGGTCACCGAAGACGCACCAGGGCATACGGGAGGCGTAGGGCCCCATCGCCGCGAAGACGGCGCGGGCCTCCTCCTCGCGCCGGGCCATGACCAGGGCGTGGGCGAGGTAGGCCAGGTCGAGGACGGGGGTGAACCGGTATTCGGCCACCTCGGGCAGCCAGTTCTCGTGGATCGCCAGGGCGGTCGAGCGCCACTGCGGCTGCTCCCAGACCCGGTCGGCAAGCAGCTGGGTCGGGTCGTAGCACTCGACCAGGGCGACCAGCGGCAGCAGGCGCAGCGGTGAGTCGGCGGGCGCGCGCTGGCCGAGGAAGGCGGCGACGTCCCAGGCGGCGGTCACGGAGCCGCCGTGCCGGGGGAAGAAGCAGGCCAGGAAGCGGTGGTGGGCCTCGCGGTGCCAGGGGTCGAGGGAGAGGATGTGCGCGAACAGGCGCCACGGCCCGGGCGGTGCCGTGAGCAGGCCGCGCGGCGCCTGGTCGCCCAGCCGGTGCAGCCGGGCCATCGCCAGCTTGGCCACCCAGGGCGTGGGGTCGGCGGGGTCGGTCGTCGCGGCCCGGTCGCAGGCGGCCAGCGCTATCCGCTCCAGCGCCTCGGTCCGCGGGTCGTGGGCGTCGGCCGCGCGCAGCGCCCGCAGTACGGCGACCCGCGCCCACAGCAGCGCCGCCTCGGGGCCGGGCTCCTCGGCCAGCCAGCGCTCGACGAGGTCGGAGTCGGCGGCCTCCGAGGCGAGGACGAGGGAGCGATGGGCGCGCAGGCCGAAGTCGCCGCTGGTGTCGGCCAGGGCGTCGCGGGCGCTCAGATATCGGCCGGCCCGGACATCGACGCATACGCTCGCCAGCAAGCGGTCGTCGGCCGCCGGATGCCACACATACTGCCCTTCGAATAACCCCGCGGCCATCTGTCCCAGCCCATCCCCGTTGCGGCACCTCACAGTTGCACACCAAGCACCTTACTCACCGCAGGACTCAACCGGAACGCACATTTCGTGGTGACGGCCGGAGTTTTTCGGTGGGATTGCGGACAACCCCCGGCTAGTTCAAAGCGACACCTTTTCTCATCTCACCCCGCCCCTCCCGTCCCGGCACCCGCTTTAACCCTCTACTAGAATGTTCCAACGAAATATGCCCATCGCCGCTCTACTCCGGGAAAAACGATTCACGACCTCGCCACCCGGCTCCGCCGCCTCCCCCCGTCCTGCGGCCCGGTCCGCCTGATCGGCGTCGACGGGCACGCCGGCTCCGGAAAGTCCACGTTCGCCGGGCAGTTGGCCCGGTCCCTGGGCGACGCCCCGGTGCTCCATCTTGACGACATCGCGAGCCACGAGGAGCTGTTCGAGTGGACCGATCGCCTGCTGGCCCAGGTGATCGAACCTCTCGCCCGGGGCAGGACCGCCCACTACACCCCCTACGACTGGCGGGCCCGCCGCTTCGGACCACCCCTCCCCGTACTGCCCGCCCCCGTGATCGTCATGGAGGGCGTCGGGGCCGGCCGCCGTGCGCTGCGCCCGTATCTCGCCCAGTTGCTGTGGATGGAGTTGCCGCACGAGGAGTCCTGGACGCGCGGCCGTTCCCGGGACGGGGAGGAGCAGCGGGAGTTCTGGGACAGGTGGGTCAGGGCGGAACGAAAACACTTCGCCGACGACCCGTCCCGGCCGTTCGCCGACCTTCTGATTCGGCAGTGCGCCACGGGATATGAGGTGCTTACTGGGCCTGCCGGGACGGTTGGACCGGACCAGTCCCTCACACAGGGTGACGGCCCAGCGGCAATGTGCTGAACTTGTGAAGAGCCTTGCGGGAGAAGTTCCCGGAGTGCTTCAACTCGGCTTGACCCGGGGGCCGTACAGGACTTACGTTCTGAATGTGCGGCCCATCGAGGTCGCCCCTTACGCGAAGCCCCCGGTTGTTCCCCCGTGATCGGGGGCTTCGTTCTGCCCTCACACTCTCTCTCCGGGCGCCGAGAGGCGCTGTTTGCTCACCCTCGGTCACCGAGCGCGTGCGCCCGATCCGCTCCCACCTCGTCAAACGGCCGGTGCGGCACCCTGGGGCGGGCCATGCCCTCGCAGGTACGATGCCCTCGGTGCGACCTACGGACGGCTGCTCTGCGCACCGTTGCAACTCCGGTCCGCGGTACGGCGGTTCGAACAAGGCGGCCCCGGGCGACGGCCCGGCGGTCAACCGACGGGGGCACGGTTTGTGGGGGACGTGATGGACTTCGGCATGCAGGGCCCCGAGGCCCCGGCCGACCTCGCCTGGCTGCGAGGTGTGGACGCCTACACGATGGGGGCCTATCCGCAGGCGGAGGAGGAGTTCCGCACCGCGGTGCGGATCGATCCCGGGATGGCCGACGGCTGGCTCGGCCTGCACGCGCTGCGCATCGACACGACGACCGCGCTGCTGCGGATGTTCCGGCACCGGGACCGCTTCGGGGAACAGCGGACCCGGCACCGGCGGACGCTCAACTCCTGGTACTGGCTGGGCTGGTGGGTGCAGCCGGTCCTGGAGAGCCCGCGGGATCTGCTGCTGGCCCACGCCTCGCACTGGCTGGACGGCCGACACGTCCCGGAGCTGGACCGGGCGCTGGCCGGGCTTCCGCCCGTGGACACCGATCATCAGGTCCGCTTCCTGCACGCCTGCCGCGCCTATCTGGTCAAGGACTGGGAGCAGCTGGTCCGGCACACCGATCCACTGATCGACGACCCGATGCTCGGTATCGAGGCGGGCCTGTTCGGCGGTATGGCACGGGTACGGCTGGAAATGTACGGACAGGCCGAGCCGCTGCTGTCGGCCGCGCTGATGCGGTGCCGTAGCGAGCAGCCCCAGCGCAAGGAGCTGCGGTACTGGCTGGCCCGGGCGCACGAGGGCACGGGCCGGTCCGCGGCCGCCTTACCGCTCTACCGTGCCGTCCACCGCGTCGACCCCGCCTTCATGGACACCTCGGCCCGGCTCGCGGCGATCGCCGAGGGCGACGGGTACGAAGACTCCGACGACCTCGCGGCGATCACCCTGACCGGGGTCGGGCAGGATGCCGGCGACGGCCCCGACGGGCTCGACCCGCTCTTCGGCACCGAGGGCCGGGACCTGAGGCTTCCGGATGCCGACCTGCCGCCGACCGGTCCGCTGCCGTCGGTGCTCGATCCGGCGGTGCGCGAGAAGACGGTCGTGCCGTCGCAGCAGCTTCCCGCGGGGCCCACCGACCCCGAGTTGCTCGAGGAGGCGCTCGCCGAACTGGAGCGCATGGTGGGGCTCGAACCCGTCAAGCGGCAGGTCAAGGCGCTGTCCGCCCAGTTGAACATGGCCCGGCTGCGGGCCGGGCAGGGTCTGCCGGTCCAGCCGCCCAAACGGCACTTCGTCTTCTCCGGACCCTCCGGCACCGGCAAGACCACGGTCGCGCGCATCCTCGGGCGCGTGTTCTACGCCCTCGGGCTCCTCGGCGGCGACCATCTCGTGGAGGCCCAGCGGGCCGACCTGGTCGGCGAGTACCTGGGGCAGACGGCCGTGAAGGCCAACGAGCTCATCGACTCCGCGCTCGGCGGGGTGCTGTTCGTGGACGAGGCGTACTCCCTCTCCAACTCCGGCTACGGCAAGGGCGACGCGTACGGCGACGAGGCCCTGCAGGTGCTGCTGAAGCGGGCCGAGGACAACCGTGACCACCTGGTGGTGATCCTCGCCGGCTATCCGGAGGGCATGGACCGGCTGCTGGCCGCGAATCCCGGGCTCTCGTCCCGCTTCACCACTCGGGTGGACTTCCCGTCGTACCGGCCTCTTGAGCTCACCTCGATCGGCGAGGTGCTCGCCGCGGAGAACGGGGACGTGTGGGACGAGGAGGCGCTGGACGAGCTGCGGTCGATCGCCGGGCACGTCGTCGATCAGGGCTGGATCGACGAGCTGGGCAACGGGCGGTTCCTGCGGACGCTGTACGAGAAGAGCTGTGCTTATCGGGATCTGCGGTTGTCGACCTATCCCGGGGCATTGACGAGGGACGACTTGTCGACACTTCGGCTGCCGGATCTGATGCAGGCGTATGGGGAAGTGCTGTCGGGGCGGGGGCCGCAGGATCCGTCGGCGATGTGACGGACCCTGCGGCTCGGCGCCGATGTCAGCCGGCCATCGCCTCCTCCGGCTCCCCACTGCTCACCCGCGGCCCCGTCACCCGTACCTCCGGCAGTTCCCGGTGCGCCGGGTCCCGGACCTCGCCGACCAGGAGTTCCAGTACGTCCTCCAGGGCGACGAGGCCGAGGACCTTGCCGGACGCGTCGGCCACCTGGGCCAGATGCGTCGCGGCGCGGCGCATCACCGTCAGGGCGTCGTCCAAGGGGAGTTCGGAGCGGAGGGTCGTCATGGGGTGCCATACGTGTTGCGGCACCGCGCGTTCCGACTCCTCCAGGTCGAGTACGTCCTTCACGTGCAGGTAGCCCATGAAGGCGCCGTTCTCCGCCGCCACCGGGAAGCGGGAGTACCCGGTGCGGGCGGTGAGCGCGACGATCTGGCCGGGAGTGACCGACGGGCTGACCGTGACCAGGGACTCGCGCTTGAGGAGTACGTCCGTCACCGGGCGCGAGCCCAGTTCCAGCGCGTCCTCCAAACGTTCCTGCTCCTCGGGATCGAGCAGGCCCGCCTGGCCGGAGTCCTCGACGAGCCGGTTGAGCTGCTCGCTGGTGAACACCGCCTCGATCTCGTCCTTCGGCTCGACGCGGAACAGCCGCAGGATGGCCTGCGCGACCGCGCCCAGGGCCACGGTGATCGGCTTGCAGAAACGGGCGAACCACACCAGGCCGGGGCTGAGCCACAGCGCGGCCTTCTCGGGCGCCGCCATCGCCAGGTTCTTCGGCACCATCTCGCCGATGACCAGATGGAAGAAGACCACCGCGGCGAGCGCGATGACGTAGGTGAGCGGGTGGATCACGCCTTCCGGGAGATGGATCCACTCGAACAGCGGCTCCAGCAGATGCGCCACCGTCGGTTCGGCGACCGCGCCGAGCGTCAGTGAGCAGACGGTGATGCCGAACTGGGCCGCCGCCATCATCTGCGGCAACCGCTCCAGGCCGTACAGCACCTGCCGGGCCCGGGCCGTCCCCAGCGGTTCGATCTGGCTGCGGCGGACCGAGACGAGGGCGAACTCGGCGCCGACGAAGAAGCCGTTGGCGAGCACGAGCAGCGCGGCGAAGAGGAGTTGGAGCACGCTCATCGGGCGACCTCCACCACGGACCCGGTCCTGACCAGCCGGACCCGCTCGGCCCGGTAGTGGCCGACCCGGCGCACCGACAGCCGCCAGCCCGGCAGTTCCGCCTTGTCACCGACGGCCGGGATGCGCCCGAGCAGGTCGGCGACGAGTCCGGCGACGGTCTCGTACGGCCCCTCGGGCACGTCGAGCCCTATGCGCTGGAGGATGTCGACCCGGCAGCTGCCGTCGGCGTCCCAGGCGGGGCGGCCGTCCTCCGGCGGGGCGGCGGCGAGTTCGGGCACGTCCTGGCCGTCGTGCTCGTCGCGGACCTCGCCGACGATCTCCTCGACGATGTCCTCCAATGTGACCACTCCGGCCGTGCCGCCGTACTCGTCGACGACGACCGCGATGGGCTGCTCGCTGCGCAGCTGGGCGAGGAGGGGCTGGACCGGCAGGGTCTCGGGGACGAGCAGCGCCGGGCGGGCGATACGGCCTACCGGGGTGCGTAGCCGGTCACTCGAACGGATCGCCAGCGCGTCCTTCAGATGGACCATGCCGACGATCTCGTCGATCTTGTCCCGGTAGACCGGGAAGCGGGACAGGCCGGTGGCGCGGGTCAGGTTGACCACGTCCTCGGCCGTCGCCGACGACTGCAGCGCGCTGACCTTCACGCGCGGGGTCATCACGTGCTGCGCGGTCAGTTCGGCGAGCGACAGCGTCCGTACGAAGAGGTCCGCGGTGTCCTGCTCCAGGGCGCCGGCCTGTGCGGAGTGCCGGGCCAGGGAGACGAGTTCGTCGGGGGTGCGGGCGGAGGCCAGTTCCTCGGTGGGCTCGATGCCCAGGGCGCGGACGAGGCGGTTGGCGACGGAGTTCAGCGCGGCGATCACCGGGCGGAACAGGCGTGCGAAGACATGCTGCGGGCCGGCGACGAAGCGCGCGACCTGCATCGGCCGGGACACCGCCCAGTTCTTGGGTACGAGCTCGCCGATCACCATCTGCACGGCCGAGGCCAGCAGCATGCCGACGGCCACGGCCACGCCGGGCACCGCGCCCTCGGGGACGCCGATCGCCGTGAAGGGACCGCCCAGCAGCTCGGCGAGCGCCGGTTCGGCGAGCATGCCGACGACGAGGGAGGTGATGGTGATGCCGAGCTGGGTGCCGGAGAGCTGGAAGGACAGCTCCTTGAGCGACTCGACGACCCGGTGGGCCCTTCGGTCGCCCTCGGCGGCGGCCTTCTCGGCGTCCGTCGCCTCGACGGTGACCAGGCCGAACTCGGCGGCCACGAAGAAGCCGTTGGCGAGGATCAGCAGGAACGCGGCTGCCAGAAGCAGCAAGGGGATGCTCATGATGCCGCCGCCCCGGTATGTCGGGAGGGGGCGGCGCAGGTACTACAGGACGATCCGTCCATCGCTGGAGGGAATCACTCCTCGGGTAGCAGGGGCCTCTGAGGACCGGAGGGACATCAGTGGCGGAGACGCGTCAAAAACGCCTCCGCCAACAGATTAATCAAGACATGGGGACTTACGGCAGGGTGAACGCCTCTGAGTCAGCCTTGATGGCCCTCGGATTCCTTGAGGGAACGGGCCTCGACGAGCGCCCGCAGGGCACGCGCGTCGGCGATGGCGCGCTGCTTGGCGATGCCCGGCTGGATGCCGAGCGCGGGCAGGCTGGTGCCGTCGCTGAGGTTGAGGAACACCCAGGGATCACCCGGGCGGAGGGTCACCTGAAGGATTTCGGCCCAGTCGAGGCGGCGCCTGCTGGCGATGTTCACCACGGTGACACCGGACTCGTCGGCGACGACCTTGACGCGGGCCAGCATGGCCAGCACGCCGAACATCAGCGCGCCGGTGAGGACGAAGCTGAGGCGCTCGCCCGGGCCCAGCTTCTCCAGCAGCAGCGCGATCGCCGTGATGACGACGAAGATGGCGACGCCGGCGGTGAGCAGGACGGCCCGGGTGCGGCCCGGCCGGAACGTGACGGGCAGGGTGGGCAGTTCGGAGGACATCGGTGTACGGCCTCCGGCTCAGAGGCGGCAGGCGTGGATGGCCGTGGTCAGGATGGCCCGGGCGCCGATGTCGTACAGGTCGTCCATGATCCGCTGGGCTTCCTTGGCCGGGACCATCGCGCGGACGGCGACCCAGCCCTCGTTGTGCAGCGGCGAGACGGTCGGGGATTCGAGGCCCGGGGTGAGGGCGACGGCCTTCTCCAGCTGCTCGACGCGGCAGTCGTAGTCCATCATCACGTACGTCCGCGCGACCAGGACGCCCTGGAGGCGGCGCAGGAACTGCTGCACCTTGGGCTCCTCGCCGTCCGCGCCGGTCTGGCGGATGACGACGGCCTCGGACTTCATGATCGGCTCGCCGACGACTTCGAGGCCTGCGTTGCGCAGCGAGGTCCCGGTCTCGACGACGTCCGCGATGACCTGGGCGACACCGAGCTGGATGGCGGTCTCGACGGCGCCGTCGAGGTGGACGACGGAGGCGTCGATGCCGTGGTCGGCGAGGTGCTTGGCGACGATTCCCTCGTAGGAGGTGGCGACCGTCTTGCCGTTCAGGTCCGCCAGGTCGTCGCCGACGATGCCCGGCCTGGTGGCGAAGCGGAAGGTGGAGCGGGCGAAGCCGAGCGGCAGGATCTCCTCGGCGTTGGCGCCGGAGTCGATCAGCAGGTCGCGGCCGGTGATGCCGATGTCGAGCTGGCCGGAGGCGACGTAGATGGCGATGTCGCGGGGGCGCAGGTAGAAGAACTCGACGTCGTTCTCGGGGTCGACGATCCGCAGTTCCTTGGACTCGCGGCGCTGCTGGTAGCCGGCCTCATGCAGCATCTCCGCCGCAGGGCCGGACAGTGAACCCTTGTTGGGGACGGCGATGCGCAGCATGAGGTCGGCTTCCTTCGTTCGCTCTTACGGTGTGCGGGTCTTCTTGAGGCTCTGGGTGCTCAGAGGTGGGCGTAGACGTCGTCCAGGGAGATCCCGCGGGCGACCATCATCACCTGGACGTGGTACAGCAGCTGCGAGATCTCCTCGGCGGCCGCCTCCTTGCCCTCGTACTCGGCGGCCATCCAGACCTCGGCGGCCTCTTCGACGACCTTCTTGCCGATGGCGTGGACACCCTTGCCGACGAGTTCGGCGGTGCGGGATGTGGCGGGGTCGCCGTGGGCGGCCTTGTGCTGGAGCTCGGTGAAGAGCTCCTCGAACGTCTTCTTGGACATGGTGACGCTCAGCCTATGCCACATACCGGTTTCGTCAGTGCCAGGGTTCAGATACTGAGCGGAGCGTCGCCGCCGTGGCCACGGCGGCCGTCACCGCCTCGTGCCCCTTGTCCTCGTTGGAGCCCTCGATACCCGCCCGGTCCAGGGCCTGCTCCTCGGTGTCGCAGGTCAGCACACCGAAGCCGACGGGGACGCCGGTCTCGACCGAGACCTGGGTCAGGCCCTGGGTGACGCCCTGGCAGACGTACTCGAAATGGGGAGTGCCGCCGCGGATGACGACGCCGAGGGCCACGATCGCGTCGTAGCCGCGGCCCGCGAGGACCTTGGCGACCACCGGGAGTTCCCAGCTGCCGGGGACCCGGAGGAGGGTCGGCTCGTCGATCCCCAGGTCGTGCAGGGCGCGCAGGGCGCCGTCCACCAGACCGTCCATCACCTTCTCGTGCCACTGCGCCGCGATGACGGCGACCCGCAGGTCGCCCACATTGCGTACGGACAGCTCCGGTGCGCCCTTGCCGCTCACGTTCTCAGGTCTCCTCGGTGTGTCTCTTACTGGTTGGTGCAGGTGGCCAGGGAGGCCACGGGGGCCGCGTCCAGCCAGGGCAGGTCGTGTCCCATCCGGTCGCGCTTGGTGCGCAGGTACCGGAGGTTGTGCTCGCCCGCCTGTACCGGCATCGGCTCGCGCTCGGTGACCTTGATGCCGTGGGCGAGCAGCGCGTCGGACTTGTCGGGGTTGTTGGTCAGCAGGCGCACGCTGCGCACGCCGAGGTCGGCGAGTATCTGCGCGCCGGCGCCGTAGTCGCGGGCGTCGGCGGGCAGGCCGAGCTCGAGGTTGGCGTCGAGGGTGTCGCGGCCGCGCTCCTGGAGTTCGTAGGCGCGCAGCTTGGACATCAGGCCGATGCCCCGGCCCTCGTGTCCGCGCAGGTAGACCACCACTCCCATGCCCTCGGCCTGGATGCGCTCCAGGGACGCCTCCAATTGGGGGCCGCAGTCGCAGCGCTGGGAGTGGAAGACGTCGCCGGTGAGGCATTCGGAGTGGACGCGGACCAGCACGTCCTCGCCGTCGCCGATCTCGCCGTGGACGAGGGCGACGTGCTCGACGCCGTCGAGGGTGGAGCGGTAGCCGTACGCCGTGAAGGTGCCGTGGACGGTGGGCAGGTGGACCTCGGCCTCGCGGCGGACGGTCGGCTCGACGGTGGCCTCGGACGGGGCCGGTGCCTGCTCGGCCGACGCCTGCTCGGCCGGCTGCCTCAGCTCGGTGCTGCGGCGGTAGGCGATCAGGTCCTCGATGGAGATGATCGTCAGGCCGTGCTTGCGGGCGAACGGGATCAGCTCGGGCAGCCGCAGCATCTCGCCGTCCTCACCGGCGATCTCGACGATCGCGCCGGCCGGTCGCAGCCCCGCGAGCCGGGCGAGGTCCACGGCGGCCTCGGTGTGGCCGTTGCGGACGAGGACGCCGCCGGGCCTGGCGCGCAGCGGGAAGATGTGGCCGGGCCGGACGAGGTCCGACGGTTCCGCCTTGCCGCTCGCGAGGAGCTGGAGCGTGGTGGCCCGGTCGGAGGCCGAGATGCCCGTGGTCACGCCGTGTGCGGCGGAGGCGTCGACGGAGACCGTGAACGCGGTCTTCATCGACTCGGTGTTGTCGCCGACCATCTGCGGAAGCTCCAGCCGGTCCAGTTCCTCGCCCTCCATGGGGGCGCAGATCAGGCCGCGGCACTCGCTCATCATGAAGGCGACGATCTCGGGGGTGACCTTCTCGGCGGCGATGACGAGGTCGCCCTCGTTCTCGCGGTCCTCGTCGTCGACGACCACGATCGGGCGGCCCGCCGCGATGTCGGCGACGGCCTGCTCGATCGGGTCGAGCGTGAGGTCCTCGACGCCGTCGGTGCTGTACAGAATGGGTGCCGCGGTCATGCCGGCGCTCCTTCCAGGACGGGCCGCGCGTCCTTGCGGGAGCGCAGCCACCAGTCGCGCATGCCCCACAGGACGAGTGCGCCGTAGATGACGTAGACGAAGCCGGAGAAGGCGTAGCCGTTGGCGAAGTTGAGGGGCACGCCGACCAGGTCGACGAGCAGCCAGGCGAACCAGAACTCGACCATGCCGCGCGCCTGGGCGTACATGGCGACGATGGTGCCGACGAAGATGTAGGCGTCCGGCCAGGGGTCCCAGGACAGGGTCGGGTACGCCTTGAAGAGCAGTGCCACCGCGACGGTGCCGGCGGCGGCCGCCGCGACCATGGCGGCGCGCTCGCGCCAGGTGGCGAACCGTACGGTGATGTGGCCGTCCTCCGCCCGGCCCTTGCCGCGCTGCCACTGCCACCAACCGTAGAGGGCGACGAGCATGACGACCGCCTGCTTGCCGGCGCTGCCGGTCAGATGGCCGAAGAAGGCGCCGAAGAGGATCAGGCCGGCCAGGAACTGCACGGGCCAGGTCCAGATGGAGCGCCGCCAGCCGAGAGCGAGAGCGGCCAGGCCGAAGAGGTTGCCGATCATGTCCGACCAGAGGATGTGCTGGCCGAAGAGGGTGAAGGCCTCGGAGTTCAGCGAGTTCACCGGCCCACCGCCCCTTCGGAGGTGGCGCGGTCGCCCAGCATCCGCTCGACGTACTTGGCGATGACGTCGACCTCGAGGTTGACCGGGTCGCCGGGCTGCTTGTGGCCGAGCGTGGTCAGGTCGAGGGTGGTCGGGATGAGGCTGACGGTGAAGTAGTCGGGCCCGGCGTCGACGACGGTGAGGCTGATGCCGTCGACGGTGATGGAGCCCTTCTCGACGACGTACCGGGAGAGGTCCGCGGGGAGCGAGATCTTCACGATCTCCCAGTTCTCGGACGGCTTGCGCTCCAGCACCTGGCCGGTGCCGTCGACGTGCCCCTGCACGATGTGCCCGCCGAGGCGCTCGCCCACGGCCATGGGGCGTTCGAGGTTGACGCGGGAGCCGACGGTGAGGACGCCGAGGCTGGAGCGGTTGAGGGTCTCGGCCATGACGTCCGCGGTGAACTCGCCGCCCTCGTGGTCGACGACCGTGAGGCAGACGCCGTTGACGGCGATGGAGTCTCCGTGCTTCGCGCCGTCGGTGACGACGGGGCCGCGCACTCGGAAGCGACAGGCGTCGTCGAGGGTCTCGACAGCGGTGATCTCGCCCAGCTCTTCGACGATTCCGGTGAACACTTCCCGGGTCCTCCTGCCTCATTCGGGCACGGACTCCGGGGCTGTCGATGACGACAGAATGTACGAGCAGGGACACCGGGGGCGACGCCGGACAGGGTTCGCCGCTACGACGAACCGGTACGGCAGCGCGCACGAATGCCCGCCCGCCGCGCACTGCCTCCCATCCGGACTTTAACCGTCGGTCCAGGAATTTCACCTGGTCAACCGGCCGCTGGAGGCGACCGGGTCGCGGACTGTAACCGCCGGTTCGGACTTTCACCGACCCCGGAGTGCGCTGCTTCTGGTACAGGGCCAGTGTGCCACGCCTGATCGGCGTCCATGCGGGCGAATGCTGTGGGGTGCCTCACAGGGCGCGTGGCTGGATTTCTCCGATTCGAGATTGGTCCATACCTATTGACGCACTGGTCTAGTCCTCCCTAGGGTCGGCCCAACTTCCCTGGACGGGAACGACCTTGCAGCACCGCAGACGGCCCGGCGGCGGTGACGACGGCCCTTGCCCGCCGCCGGGTCTCCCAGTCGGCGCCGGCCGCGGTTCTGGCAGGGTGAAGGGCATGACGACCGCGACCGCCGACGAGTTCGAGACGCACCGCTCGCGACTGTTCGGCCTGGCCTACCGCATGCTTGGCTCCGCCGAGGAGGCCGAGGACACCGTCCAGGACGCGTATCTGCGCTTCAGCGGCGCCGACCGCGGCGCGATCGAGCATCCGGCGGCCTGGCTCGCCAAGGTCGTCACCAACCTCTGCCTGACCCGGCTGACCTCGGCCAGGTCCCGTCGCGAGCGGTACGTCGGCCCCTGGCTGCCGGAGCCCGTGGTCACCTCGGACGGCGCCCTCGGCCCCCTGGAGTCCGCCGAGCAGCGGGACGCCGTGTCCATGGCGATGCTGGTGCTGCTGGAGCGGCTCACACCGACCGAGCGGGCCGTCTACGTGCTGCGGGAGGCGTTCGCGTACGGCCACCGGGAGATCGCCGAGGTGCTGGATCTGACCGAGGCCAACTGCCGGCAGCTGTACCGGCGGGCGGTTCGGCACGTGGGTGAGCCGCGGTCGCGGTTCGAGCCGGTTCCCGAGCGGCAGGAGGAGCTCGTCGCGTCCTTCGTCGCCGCGGCACGGGACGGTGATCTGGCCCGGCTGGAGAAGTTGCTGGCGGCCGACGTGGTCTGGTCGAGCGACGGTGGCGGCAAGGTCTCGGCGGCCGGGCGGCCGGTCGAGGGTCGGGAGAAGGTGTCCCGTTTTCTGGTGGGCCTGTTCGAGCGGTTCATGGAGGGCGTGCACTTCACGACAGCCGAAATCAACGGCGAGCCGGCGGTGGCCGCCTGGGCGGGCGACACGCTCCTCGGCGTGGTCGCGCTCGAACTGAGCGACGGTCTCGTCGTGCACGCCCGAGCGGTGGTGAACCCGGACAAACTGGCGTTCGCGGGCCGTCAGCTGGCTGGGGCGTAAAAGTCCCCAAGGCTGTCTGTCACATTCCGCACCGGGTATTCGGTCCCAGCTGACGAGGGGCGCTCCACCCGGGAGCGCCCGGCGTCCGAAGGGACTCAACGACATGACCACGATCCTGGTGACCGGCGGCACCGGAACGCTCGGCCGGCTCGTCACCGAGCGGCTGCGCGCGGACGGGCACGAGGTGCGGGTGCTCAGCCGGCACGCCCAGCCGTACGCCGTCGACCTGCGCAAGGGCGGCCCGGGTCTGGACGAGGCGATGGAGGGCGTGGACACGATCGTGCACTGCGCGACGTCGACGGGCGGCGGCGACGAGGAGGCGGCGGGGCATCTGATCGCGGCGGCGCGGACGGCGGGCGTACGGCACCTGGTGTACATCTCGATCGTCGGCATCGACCGGGTGCCGTTCGGCTACTACAAGACCAAGCTCGCCGTGGAGAAGCTGGTCGAGGAGTCGGGGCTGGGCTGGACCGTGCTGCGTGCGACGCAGTTCCACGACCTGCTCGTGCGGGTGTTCGGGGTCCTGTCCAAGTCGCCGGTCGTGCTGCTGCCTGCCCGTGTGAAGGACCAGCCGGTCGAGGTGGCCGAGGTCGCGGAACGGCTCGCCGAGCTGGCGCCGGGCGCCCCGGCCGGACGGGTCGAGGACATGGGCGGTCCCGAGGTGCGGACCTTGGATTCGCTGGCCCGCGCCTATCTGAAGGCGACGGGTCGCAGGCGGCTCGTGGTGAGCGTGCCGCTGTGGGGGAAGGCGTACGCGGGTTTCCGCTCGGGCGGCCATCTGACGCCGGGGCATGCGGTGGGCAAGGGGACGTTCGAGGAGTACCTGCGGCGGGGGTTCGGCGGCGGGCGGGGCGTCTGACCAGGTGCTCTGCGGTGGACGGGATGCCCGGCCGACGCTTCCCGAAGCCGGCGCAGCCTGTGACGCGCCGGCTTCGGAAGCCCAGCCTCTGACGCGCCGCCGACGCTCGGGTCCTGGGTGACCTCGGAGGGGCGGCGCGGGTGTCCCTGGCGGCGCATGGCGAAGGCAGCGCGGACGCCCCTGGCGGCGCGGGCATCCTCCCCGGCGACACGGGCGTCCCCGGCGGCGTGTGACGAAGGCGGCGGCGCAGGTGGCGCAGATGGCCCGGGTCAATTCCGGACCGCTCCAAGCGACGGCTCGGTTCAGCGCTCCGGCGGTGCGAACAGCTCGTCCTGGGCGCCGTCCCGCGCGGTCAGCAGCGCCCCGCGCAGGACGGCATCGCCACCCAGGCTGCTGGGCCGCACCACGGTCGCCAACGGCGACATCCGCCGGACCCGCTCCTCCACCCGCCCGGCGAGCACCTCCCCGCCGGCCTGCCCGACCTCGCCGCCGAGGACGACACAGCCGGGGTCGAGGACGGCGACGACGGAGGCGACGCCTATGGCGAGGCGATCGGCGAGGGCGTCGAGGAAGCGGGAGGCGGACGAGGGGTCATGGGACGGGCCGGCACAGGCAGCGTCATGGGAGGGGCCGGCAGAAGCCCGGCCGTCGGAGGCGTCAGGCGTCCCTGCGCGCACCGCGCACCCGCCCGCGTGCCGCGCCTCCTTGTCGTCGCCCGCCACCAGCGCCACCGCGTCCCTGACGACCCCGGCAGCCGGCGGCTCGTGCGCAGCGCCGCCCTCGACGCTCAGCCCGTACGCCCCCGCCAGTTCCACGATCGCCGCCGACCCCGCCAGCGAGTGGAATCCGCCCTCGCAGTCCACCGCCGACGGCAGCCCCGTCGTCCCCGGCACCGGCAGGAACCCGATCTCACCGGTGCCGCCGGACGCCCCGCGGCGCAGCGCCCCGTCGAGGACGACGGCCGCCCCCGTGCCGTGGCCGAGCCACAGCAGTACGAAGGTGTCCCGGTCCCGGGCCACCCCGTCGCGCTGTTCCGCGAGGGCGGCGAGGTTGGTCTCGTTCTCGACGCTGACGCGGGCCTCCGGGAGCCGTTCCTGCAGGGCCGCCACCAGGCGGCGGTGCCATGCGGGCAGGCCCGTGGAGTCGCGCAGTTCACCGGTCGCCGGGTCGATCAGACCGGGGGCGCCGATGCCCACCGTGTGGAGCCGGTCGGCGCCCGCCTCCTTCGCGACCCGTTCCACCAGCGCCACCGCCTGCTCCACGGCGGGCCCCGTCCCCGTGTCGCCGCCGATCGGCACGGACGCCTTGGCGAGCACGGCCCCGACAAGGTCGGACACCACCACGGAGACGCCCTCGGTGCGGACGTCCAGCGCCGCCAGATGGGCGCGGTCGGCGACGATGCCGTACAGCTTGGCGTTCGGCCCGCGCCGCTGCTCCCCCGCCTCGCCGACCACCGCGATCAGGCCGGCGACGGTGAGGCGTTCGACGAGGTCGGCGACGGTCGGGCGGGACAGGCCGGTCAGCTGCTTCAACTGCCCTGCCGTCAACGGGCCTTCCCGCTGCAGCAGGCGCAGGGCGAGCCGGTCGTTGATGGCCCGGGCGGTGCTCGGGGATGCGGGCATGCCGGGATCCTCCCACGGCTGTTTTATCCGCTATCTATCAGGCAGGGTTCCTGATAGTTTACGGCGGCGACAGCAGCTGGGGGAACCGACAGGGGACCGGGAAGCAGGGAGGGGCCGCAGAATGAGCGCAGTGGTCTACGAACAGCGCGAGGTGAGGCGGGCCCGGTACGCCGTGGCCGCCGTCTTCGCCGTACACGGCGCCGTCACCGGCTCGTTCGCGACGCGCGTGCCGTGGATCCAGGACCACGCCGGCGTCAGCGCCGGTCAGTTGGGGCTGGCGCTCGCCTTTCCCGCGCTCGGCGCCTCCGTCGCCATGCCGCTCGCGGGCCGTATCAGCCACCGGTTCGGCGCCCGGAACGCACTGCGCGGACTGATCGCCCTGTGGACGATCGCCCTCACGCTGCCCTCCCTCGCCCCGAACCTGCTGACGCTGTGTCTGGCCCTGTTCACCTTCGGCGCCACGGCCGGCATGGCGGACGTGGCGATGAACGCGCTCGGCGTCGAGGTCGAGAACCGCCTGGGCCGGTCGATCATGTCCGGCCTGCACGGGATGTGGAGCGTGGGCACCGTGACCGGCTCGCTCGGCGGCACGCTCGCCGCGCATCTTGGCGCGGACGCCCGCCTGCACCACGTACTGGCCGCCGCCGTCCTGACCGTCCTGGGCGTGGCCGCATGCTCCTGGGTGCTCGACCTCCAGCCGGCCGAGGACGAGGAGCCGCCGCCCCGGTTCGCCCTGCCGCCCCGGTCGGCGCTGCTCATCGGCGCGGTCGGGTTCTGCGCGGTGTTCGCCGAGGGCGCCAGCTTGGACTGGTCGGCGGTCTATCTCCGCGACCAGCTGGACACCTCCGCCGGCCTCGCGGCCGCGTGCACGACCGGCTTCACGCTCACGATGGCCCTCGCCCGGCTCGTCGGCGACAAGGTGGTGGACCGGTACGGCACCGTGCGGACCGTCCGGCTCGGCGGCGTCCTGGCCGCACTCGGCGGCCTGCTGATCGTCCTCGCGGGACATCCGGCCGTGGCGATGACGGGCTTCGCCCTGCTGGGCCTGGGCATCGCGGTGGTCGTCCCGCTGTGCTTCGCGGCGGCGGGCCGCAGCGGCTCCAACCCCTCGCTGGCCATCGCGGGCGTCGCGACGATCACGTACACCTCGGGACTGATCGCCCCGAGCGCGATCGGCGGGCTCGCCCAGGCCACGAGCCTGACCGTGTCCTTCTGCCTGGTCACCGTGCTGGCCTCGGGGCTCGCCGTGTTCGCGGGCGTCCTGCGCACCGCCGACCGCGACCGCCCGAAGATCAGCCGGCCGGACGCAGCAGTTCCCGACCCACGGCCCTGAAGCCGTCGCTCCACGGCGCCGGCCGCAGCGTCCCGGCGTCCAGCCGGACCAGCACCCGGCTGCCGTGGGCGTACGTCACCGCCCCGTCCGCCGAGCAGAACCGGAAGCCGTAGGTGAGCCCGGTGTTGCCGAGCCGTTCCAGCCAGAGGTGGACGGCGTAGGTGCCCGGTGCGGTGACCGGCGCCTCGTAGCTGATGCGCAGTTCCTTGACCGCGTTGCAGGCGTCGCCCGCGGCGACCCAGTCCCCGGCGAAGCGGAAGCCGTGCTCCTGCCAGAACTCGGCCCAGGCCCGCTCGACCATGAGCGGGTAGCGGGCGTTGTGGAGCAGGCCGAGCGCGTCCAGGTCGTCGAAGTGGACGGTGACGGGGATCAGCCGGCCGTACGACACGGCGGGGGCGAGGGGGGCTTCGGCGGTCACGCGTGGGGCTCCTGAGTTGGTTGATCTGCGTACGACCATCCTAAGCGGACGCTCAGCCCTGCTGATCAGGTGCCGTCCAGCCCGGTTCCGGCGCGGCCCGGCACGTCCCTGACAATGGACCGGCACATCCGGCACATCCGCACCCCGACGAAAGCGAAACCGCACCATGGATCTCGGCGTCCGCTGGAAACTGCACGGCGACGGACGCACCCCGGCACCCGGAGCGGTGGTCCGGCCCGACGAACGGCTCTCCTGGCCCCGCACCGCCGGACTCGGTGCCCAGCATGTGGTGGCGATGTTCGGCGCGTCCTTCGTGGCCCCGGTGCTGATGGGACTCGACCCCAACCTGGCGATCATGATGTCGGGCGTCGCGACGGTCGTCTTCCTGCTCGCCACCCGTGGCCGGGTGCCCAGTTACCTCGGCTGCTCCCTCTCCTTCGTCGGCGTGGCGGCCGTCATCCGCGCGCAGGGCGGCAGCAGCGCGACCGTCACCGGCGCGGTCTTCGTCGTCGGCGTGGCGCTGTTCCTCGTCGGTCTCGCGGTCCAGCGCTTCGGGGCGCGGATCATCCACGCCGCGATGCCCCCGATCGTCACCGGCGCGGTGGTGCTGCTGATCGGCTTCAACCTCGCCCCGGTGACGGCCTCGACGTACTGGCCGCAGGACCAGTGGACGGCCCTGCTGGTGATGCTGTTCACCGGCCTGGCGGTCGTCTGTCTGCGCGGCTTCTGGTCCCGGATCGCGATCTTCCTGGGCCTGGTCTTCGGGTACGGCGTCTCCTGGGCCTTCGACCGGATCTTCGGCAGGATCCACTCGGTCGACGCGAGCGGCAAGCTCACCGACCACTGGCGGCTCGACCTCTCCGGCGTCTCGAAGGCCGACTGGATCGGGCTGCCCGATCTGCACGCCCCGTCCTTCCAGTGGTCGGCGATCCTCGTCGCCCTCCCTGTCGTCATCGCCCTGGTCGCCGAGAACGCCGGGCACGTCAAGGCGGTCGGCGAGATGACCGGCGACGACCTGGACGGCAAGCTGGGCACCGCGATCTCCGCGGACGGCGTGGCCTCGATGCTCTCCACGGCGGTGGGCGGCCCGCCCAACACCACGTACTCCGAGAACATCGGCGTGATGGCCGCGACCCGCGTCTACTCGACCGCCGCCTACTGGGCCGCCGCAGGCTTCGCGCTGCTCTTCGGTATCTGCCCCAAGTTCGGGGCGGTCGTGGCCGCGATCCCGGGCGGCGTCCTCGGCGGCATCACCGTCATCCTGTACGGCATGATCGGCCTGCTGGGCGCGCAGATCTGGATCAACGCCAAGGTGGACCTGCGCAATCCGCTCAACCTGGTGCCGGCCGCGGCGGGCATCATCATCGGCGTCGGCAACGTCACCATGGAGTTCACCGACACCTTCGAACTGAGCGGCATCGCGCTGGGCACGCTGGTCGTCATCACCGGCTACCACGCACTGCGGGCGTTCGCCCCGGCCCACCTCAAGACGCAGGAGCCGCTGCTGGACGAGGGCACGTCCTCCTACGACGAGCCCTCCCCCTACAGCGAGGGTCAGCGCGCCAAGTCGTAGGCGTACGACGCCGTGAAGGTGCCGGGCTTGCCCTTGCACCCGTCCGACTCCCCCGGCAGCTTCACCCACAGGTAGGCGTCGATCCGCCCCTCCCCGGTGCTGAGCGTCGGCGCCCGGCCCAGCTTGCGGCCGACCGGATCGCACCACTCCCCGTCGGCCGGGGCCCCGGCGCCGTTGCGGCTGGTGTCGATGACGGCGCCCAGGCTCGCGGGGCCGCCGAGGGCGTCCAGGACCTGGCGGTCGTAGGCGATCTCGTCGGTCGTGGTGTGGAAGTTGGAGACGTTGCTGAAGATGCCATCGGAGGACGCGGTGGAGGCGGCGCCGGCCTGCCGCAGCCACTGCGCCTGTTTTCCGGGGTCGTGCCAGCCGGAGTGCCCGGCGTCGTAGTAGACGCGCGCCTTGGGGTTCGCGGCCTTGAAGGCGCGGCCCGCGCGGGCCAGCGAGGCGAAGCGGTCGGCGCGTTCACGGGCGGAGAGGCACTCGGACTGGGCGATGGAGTCGGGCTCCAGGACGACGATGACGTCACCGGAGCCCAGCCCGGCGGCGAACTTGTCGATCCAGGCGTCGTAGGCGTCGAGGTCGGGCGCCCCGCCCTGGGAGGGCCCGCCGCAGTCGCGGTCCGGGACGGCATACGGCACGACGACCGGTACCCGGCCGAGTGCCGACCCGCCCGAAGTCACCGCGCGGACCCGCGCGGTGATGGTGTCCGGCGTGAAGTCGGCGAACCACACCGCGGCCGGCTGGGCGGCGATCCGGGACTCTATGACGGCGTGGCGCGGATCGCCGGCGTTGTCGCGGACCCAGTCGAGCACCTGGGAGTCGGGGTGGCGGTAGAGGCGGGCGGACACCACGGCCGGCTGCTGCTTCCTCTCGGTCTTCGTCGGCGAGGGCCTGGGACTCGCCTTCTTCTTCGGCGTGGGGGAAGGCGTGGGGGAGGGCGGCCTCGTGGCCGACGGGGAGGGCGAGGGCACGAGCGGCAGGGTCTCCAGGCTCGGCGAGCGGGTCACCTCGGGCGGCCTGGCCTCGTCGGAGCCCCGTCCGTCGTCGAGCGCGGATATCATGCCGGTCGCGCTGCCCACGGCGACCACGACCGAGGCCGCCACGACCATGGCATGGCGCCGGGCCGCCTTCCTGCGCGCGGACCTGCGTGCGGCCAGCCGCTGGGCACGTAAGCCTGCCACGGTCCTGCTCCCCCTCCCCCACCGCGAGCCCGTCCCCCACAGCGTGCGCGTCCCCCGTTCTGGGGAAGCGCCGGGCCCGCCGACACTCCCGCCAGCCTAAAGCTGGGACTCTGCCCCCATGGCGCAATGCGAACAATTCACCACAGCCGTGGACGCGGTCGTCTCCCGTATGCGCGCCCTCGACGCGGCCCTGCCCGAACGCGACGGAGTCGCGGTCTTCAACCGCGTCTACCTCACCGTCACGGAGGCGGTCGACCGGCACATCGACGGCGGACGGTTCCCGGACGCGGGTGCGGCGATCACCCTGGACGTGCGGTTCGCGGAGCGGTATCTCACGGCGGTGGAGACGGCCGAGGACGAGGGGCGCCCGCCCGCCTGCTGGCGGCCCCTGTTCCAGATGCGCCGGCATCCCGGCGTACGACCGCTGCAGTTCGCGCTCGCGGGCATCAATGCGCACATCGGGCACGATCTGGCGCTCGCCGTGGTGGACGCCTGTCGTAGCCTCGGCTGCGAACCCGCCGAGCTGGAGGACGAGTTCGATCGGGTGGGTGATCTCCTCGTCTCGCTGGAGGAGCGCATCCGCGAAGATCTGATGCCGGGTCCCGACCTGCTCCAGATCGCCGACCCGCTCACCCATCTGCTCGGTTCCTGGAGCCTGGAGCGGGCCCGCGACGCGACCTGGTCGGCGGCGCGGGCGCTGTGGGCGCTGCGCGGACTGCCGGACGTCGCCGAGGAGTTCAGCGAGCGGCTGGACACGGCGGTGGGGTTCGCGGGACGCATGTTGCTCACGCCGCTGCCGGACTGAGCCCGGTCCGACTGGCACTTCCCCGTGCTCGCAGTACGTTGGCCGGTGGGGGCACACCGATCGCGAAGGAGCGCAGTCATGGCCATCCGTCTCGGACTCGGTCTTCCCCAGCTCCGGCAGTACGACCTCGCCAAGGACGTGACGGACGTGGCCCGTACCGCCGAGCAGATCGGCTACGACAGCCTGTGGGTGTACGAGCGGTTGCTGGTCCCGGAGTCCCCGGCCCAGGGCCTGTACGGCATCCCGGGCCTGCCCTGGCCGGACTGGTACCGCGGCATGGCCCATTCACTGGTCACGCTGACCCTGGCCGCGGCGGTCACCGAGCGGGTCCGGCTGGGCACCGGCATCGTGGTCGCACCGCTGCACGGGCCCGCCCAGCTCGCCAAAGCCCTGGCGACGCTGGACGCGGCCAGCGGTGGGCGGGTGATCGCGGGGCTGGGCCCCGGCTGGTCGACCGACGAGTTCGCCGCCGCGGGCGTACGGCCCTTCGAGGAGCGGGGTGAGACGCTGGACGAGGTGATCGACGTCTGCCGGGCGGTGTGGGGCCCGGACCCGGTGTCGTACGACGGCCGGATCACGAAGATCGACGCTGCCGTGGTCGGCCCCAAGCCGGTGCGGCCGATCCCGATCCTGGTGGCCGCGGCCGGCAAGAAGGCCATGACGCGGGTCGTGGACCACGGCGACGGCTGGATTCCGGTCGCCATGGGCGCGCAGGCGTACGCCGACGGGTGGCAGCGGCTCCAGGACATCGCCGCCGAGCGCGGCCGCTCCCAGCCGATCGAGCGGGTGCCGCGGGTGAACGCCCTGTACTCGGCCAAGGCGCACGACGGAGCCGACCGCCAGCCTTACCAGGGCAACGCCGAGCAGATCGTGGAGGACCTCGCGGCCCTCGCCGAGGTCGGCATGGACGAGGTCCTGCTCGACCTGCAGACCACTCCGCGCGACGCCCAGGAGTTCAAGGACGTCGCCGCGGAGGTGTACGAGAAGGCACTGGCCGCCGGGCTGTGACGGGACCTTGACCCTTGTGGGCAGCCGTCGAGGTCCGCCGTCGAGGGCTCAGTCCTCCGGCAGCTCGACCGGCGCGATCTCGTCGTAGACGTCACCCGGGCCCGGGTTGGTCGCGTCGGTCGCCCCGCCGAAGTGGTGCATCACGCCCCAGACCGCGTTCAGCGCGGTCTGGACGGCGCCCTCGGCCCAGCCGGCCGTCCAGGAGATGTCGTCGCCGGCGAGGAAGATGCCCCGCTTGTCCTCGGGCAGCCGGTCCTGCATGAAGTGCGTGAACAGGCGCCGCTGGTAGCGGTAGTGGCCGGGCAGGTTGGCCTTGAACGCGCCCATGAAGTAGGGCTCGTTCTCCCAGGACACGGTCACCGGGTTGCCGATGATGTGCTTCCTGATGTCGACCTTCGGGTAGATCTCGCCGAGCGACTTCAGCATGACCTCCATCCGCTCGTTCGCGGACAGCGGCAGCCACTTCAGGCTGTCGTCGCACCAGGTGTACGACAGACAGATCACCGCGGGCTTGTCCGGACCGTCGTCGAGGAGATACGTCCCGCGCGTCATGCGGTCGGTGAGGGTCATCGACATGACGTCCCGGCCGGTCTCCTCGTCCTTGTCCAGCCAGAAGGGCCGGTCGACGGGCACGAACAGCTTCGAGCTCTCCATGTAGTGGGTGCGCTCGATCGCGGTCCAGTGGTCGATCGGGAAGAGCGAGTCGTCGCAGGCGATCTTCGACAGCAGCATCCAGGACTGGGCGGTGAAGATGGCCGCCTTGTAGGTGCGGATGTCGCCGTTCGCGTCCGTCACCGTGATCTGGTGGCCGGCGGTGCGGTGCAGCCGGGTCACGGCCGGGCGGGGCGCGCCGTTCTCGTGCAGCTTCGCGAGCGAGGTGCCGTGGGCCCAGTGGACGATCTTCTCCGGCTCGCGCTCCCACAGGCGCAGCGGCAGCTGCTGGGAGCCGCCGACGATGCCGCGGTGGTGGTCGTCGGCCTCGGTGTAGACGACGCGCAGGATCTCCAGGATGGAGTTCGGGAAGTCGGTGTCCCAGCCGCCGGTGCCGAAGCCGACCTGGCCGAAGATCTCACGGTGCCGGAAGGACTTGAAGGCCTCGGAGTCGCAGAGGAAGCCGTAGAAGGTCTGGTTGTCGAGCTTCTCGACGAGCTTCGCCCAGATCTCGCGGATGCGCGGCACGTCGCGCTCGCGCATGGCCCGGTTCATGTCCGAGAAGTCGGCGCCCTCTTCGAGGCACTTGTTCCAGGCCTCGGCGACGTCCCGGTAGACCTGCGGGAGGTCGTCGATCGTCTCGGCGTAGTGCGACTCGCCCTTGAGGTCGACGACGGTCGAAGGCGTCGCCTCGGCAAGGGGGTTGGGGAAGGGCCTGGTCTCCAGGCCCACCAGGTCGATGTAGTGCTGGAGGGCCGTGGAGGAGGGCGGGAAGCGCATCGCGCCCATCTCGGCGGTCAGGCCCTCGGTGCCCTGGCCGTCGAAGCCGACGGTCCGCAGGCGCCCGCCGATCTGGTCGGCCTCGTACACGACCGGCTTGAGGCCCATCTTCATCAGCTCGTACGCGGCCACGATGCCGGAGAGCCCGCCGCCGATGACCGCGACCTCGGTGCCGTGCTCGGTCGCGGGTATCTGGCCGAGCCCCGCCGGGTGGGCGAGGAAGTCGTCGTACGCGTACGGGAAGTCCGGGCCGAACATGGTGATCGGCGGCTGCTGCTCGTCGGCGTGCTGGACGGCGTTGGGCACCGTGGACGTCATGAGGTACGGACTCCTTGCGACTGCGACAAAGAAGGCGGGGGGAGGCTCAGGGGGTTTCAGACCAGGGACCCGTAGAGACCGGGGCGGCGGTCCTTCAGATACGGGTTCTCCTCGCGGGAGGCGGCGAGGAAGGCGGGGTCGACGTCGGCGAGGAGGAGCTCCTCACCGCGGCCGGCGCGGGTGCGGGCGACCCCGTCGGGGCCGGCGAGGGTGGAGAGGCCGACGAACTCGAACTCCCCTTCCTGGCCGAGCCGGTTGACGTACGCGACGTACATCTGGTTCTCGAAGGCCCGCACCGGGATCATCGACTCGGCGACGAACTGGAACGGGTGCATCTGCGCGGTCGGGACGACCAGCAGGTCGGTGCCGGCGAGGGCGTGGGCGCGGACGTTCTCCGGGAACTCGACGTCGTAGCAGATCAGGATGCCGACGCGGAGGCCGTCGAGCTCGGCCTGGACGACCTGCTGGTCCCCCGGCGTGAAGTGGTCCCGCTCGAAGCAGCCGAAGAGGTGGGTCTTGCGGTAGTTGGCGAGACGGGTGCCGTCGGCGGAGATCAGCTGAGCCGAGTTGAAGACCGTGTCGCCGGCCCGCTCGGGGTAGCCGTACGCGATCGCGAGGCCGTGCCGGGAGGCGATGTCGGCGATCGCGTCCGCGGAGTCCCCGTCGGCGGGCTCGGCGAGGCGGGCGATGCCGTCGCCGATCGCGTACCCGGTCAGGAACATCTCCGGCGCCACCAGCAGCCCGGCACCCGCGGCGGCGGCGCGGCCCGCGGCCTCGTCGAGGACCTTGAGGTTCTCGACGGTCGAGCCGGGGCGGCCGGAGCTCTGGAGCAGGGCGGTGCGCATGCGTGATCCTCACCGGACGGAAGGGTGGTTGGAGGGGCCATCTAGAAGGTACGGGCGGCTGACCAGGGCGGACAAGAAGGAGCCGTTGCGCGCCGGTGAGCGGTTTGTTGCGTCGGTCCCGGGACCGACGGCGATTCGTTGCACGCCCTCGGACGGAGGTCCCCTCCTCCTGGGAGCGGAGGGGCGCAACGGTGTCCCCGCCGCACGGCGGAGGCGGCGTCCCGTCCTCGGTGCGATGTGGCCGTGGCGCGCCGGCGGGACAGTGGTGACTGTCCGGTTGACCTGCGGAAAGGACCGCCATGAACCGCCGTACGAGGACCGTCGTGCTCTGCTGTGCGCTGCTGCTGCTCACCGCCGGAACGGTCGGTCCCGCCGCCACCGCCACGGACGTGCCGCAGCAGCGGGAGGCCGCCGCGCTCACCGGCACCGCCAAGCTGTACCGCTCGGCCGGCGACGACATCACGTTCTCGTTCGACGCGCATCTGGCCGCGAAGGACGCCGCCGACCCGATGAAGGCCACCGGCACCTTCGAGTTCAGCCACTATCTGAACGACTGGGGCGCCCGGGCCAAGGTCAAGGTCGACTGCCTGGTCACCGGCGGGAAGGTGGCCGTCGTCTCCGGAGTCATCACCGACTCGGACCTGCCGGGCGCCGAGGGCAAGCGGGTCGGGGTCACCGTCCACGACACCGGCCGCCATGACCGGCTCGGCTACAGCTGGGCCGCGACGGGCCGACCCGGCGCGGGGCAGGAGCCGCCCAAGTGCGTGAGCTCCGCCCCCTTCGAGAAGGTCAAGAAGGGGACGGGTGACTTCACGGTCGTGCCGTGGCAGCCCCAGCTCTAGCCGCCCTGGTCAGCAGCAGCGCCGTCATCAGGTACGGCACCGCGAGGACCGCGAAGACGGTGCTGTGGGCCAGCCTCGTGCCGAGCAGCGCGTACGCGCCGAACGTGCCGACCGTGACCAGCTCGGTGCCGAGGCTCGCCACCGAAGTGAGGGTGGCCCGGCGGGCCTCGTCGATCCGGTGCTGGAGACGGACGTCGGCGAGCACCTCCGCCAGCTGGAAGCCGCCGAAGGCAAGGCCCACCAGGGCGATGCCGGCCGGTGTCCGGGCCGCGGCGCCCACCGCGAGGGCGAGTGCCGCGGCCGCGATCAGCCATGCCATCCCGGTCGTGCCGAGGCGCTCGGCCGGTCCGGTCAGCAGGCTCGCGGCCGTGACGAGCGTCCAGACGAGCAGGATCAGGTAGGGCACCGTCGCCTCCGCCACGCCGGTGTCACGAACCAGCAGGGGCGTGTACTCGTCGAGCGCGCCCCACACCGCGGCGACGGCGGGGACCAGCAGGAGGGCGCCGCGGACGGCCCGGCTGCCGCGGGCTTCGGCGAGTCCGGTGCGCAGAGTCGTCGCCCAGCCGTCGCCCCCGTTCTCCGGCCGCGTCCGGTGCTCCGGTAGGCGGCTCGCCACCGCGGCCGCCAGCAGACAGGCCAGGACGCTGCCCGCGCCCACGGCCGGGTAGCCGCCCAGCGCGACCACCGGTCCGGCCAGACCGATCGACGCCATGGTGGCCGCCAGCCGCGCCGCCCGTACCCGTCCCATCACGCGCGCGTACCGGTCGGCGGCTCCGAGCCGGTCCAGCTCGTCGTACGCCAGCGCCTCGAAAGAACCGGAACAGAGCGCTCCGCCGACGCCCCACAGGATGAACCCGAGTGCGAAGGCCCAGTACGAAGGGACGATCACCCACAGGGCGAAGCCGGCGGCGTTGAGCAGCGGACCGACCCACAGCAGCAGCCGTCGCGAGACGGCGTCGGCCAGGGCGCCGGAGGGGACCTCCAGCACGACGGCCGTGATCGACCACAGGGCGAACAGGGACGAGATCTGCCAGAGCGACATGCCGGTGTCGGCGAACAGCAGCGCGTACACCGGGTAGAGCAGGACGAAGTCGTCGAGGAACGAGTAGCCGTAGAGCGTGGCCGTCAGCCGCCGGACACCGGTGGCGGGCACACGTGCAGGTGGGAGTGTCATGAGGCCTTCCCGCAGGGACTGTTCGGATGCCGGAGGTACGGCGTCCGAGGCGGCCCTCGGGAGGCACGGCTGGTGGATCAATGTCGCCAGGTCATGACACCGATGGTAGGCGGATCGGGCTCGGCTGTGCAGGGATATTCCGGGGCGTCCCCGCCCTGGCGCCCTCCGCCAGGAGGAGACCCCCCCCGTGGCTCCGCCGAGCGGCTATGGACATCGGCCCGGAGAGGGAGGCCGCCGCCCGCGCCGGCGCGCAAGACTGACGGGCGGAACCCGGACCACCCGCCTGCCGAAGGGGCCCTCATGGACGCCACCGACATCCCCGCCCTGCCGTTCGTCGACGAGCAGACGACGGTCGTCGCTGCGCGGCCCGACGCCGTCTGGCTCGAATTGGGCCAGATGTTGGACCGCTCCTTCGCGCACCGACGAACACTCGGCGTCGCGCGCCTGCTCGGCTGCGCCGACCGCACGCCGTCCGGGCCCCGCCCCCTGGCCGAGGGCTCGACTCTGCGCGGCTTCCGGGTGGCCGTGGCGGACCCGGCCCGGGAGCTGGCCCTGGTCGGCGGTCACCGCTTCTCGTCGTACGCGCTGGTCTTCCACCTGGACGAGACAGGCCCGGGACACACCCGGGTTCGGGCCGAGACCCGGGCAAGCTTTCCCGGCCCGGCGGGGGCCGTGTACCGCCGGCTCGTCATCGGCACGGGCGGGCACGCCGTTCTCGTACGGCGCATGCTGAATCAGCTGCGGTTGGACAGCGCCCCGTAAGGGGCGCGGGGAACTGCGCGACCGGCCACCACGGCGCCGCAGCCGCGCGACGGCACCACGCGGCACCACCCATCGCGGCCCTCCCTGCGGAGCGCTACGTGGGCGACCCCGAAGAAAACCTCCGCAACAACGGCGACAAAACCAGCACCGACTTGGTCCGCTCCACGAACGGCTCCCCCGCGATCCGCTCCAGCACCCGCTCGAAGTGACGCATGTCAGAGGCGAAGACCTGCACGATCGCATCCGCGTCCCCGGTGACGGTCGACGCGGCCACGACCTCCTGGTACCTCTCCAGCCCCCGCCGAATGGTGTCGGGCGAGGTGTTGTGCCGGCAGTAGATCTCGACGAACCCCTCGGTCTCCCAGCCGAGGGCCGACGGGTCCACCCGTACGGTGAAGCCGGTGATGGCCCCGGTGGCGCGCAGCCGGTCCACGCGCCGCTTCACGGCGGGCGCGGACAGACCGACGAGCTGCCCGATGTCCGCGTAGGAGCGGCGGGCGTCCTCGGCGAGGGCGTGCACGATGCGTTCGTCGAGATCGTTCAGCACTGCGGGTGGTTCACTTCACTTCTGACAGGGCAAGACGGGACCGGCGATAGCCGTACAGGAAGTAGAACACGAGACCGGCGGCCATCCAGCACCCGAAGACGACCCAGGTGACGGTGTCGAGGCTGAACATGTTGTACGCGCAGAACAGGAAGCCCAGCACCGGCAGCACCGGCCCGAACGGCACCCTGAACGTGCGCTCGAGCTCCGGCCGCTTGTAACGCAGCACGATGACGGCGATGTTGACCAGGGCGAAGGCGAACAGCGTGCCGATGCTGGTGGCGTCGACGAGCTTGCCCAGCGGAATGAGGGCGGCGAGCACACCGCAGAACAGGGACACGATCACCGTGTTGAGGCGGGGCGCGCCGGTCTTCGCGTTGACCTTGCCGAGCGCCTTCGGCACCAGGCCGTCGCGGGACATCGCGAAGAGGATGCGGGTCTGGCCGTAGAGCACGGTGAGGACGACGCTCGCGATGGAGATGACCGCGCCGAGGGCGAGCAGGGTGCCCCAGAAGGACTGGCCGCTGACGTCGTTCATGATCGCGGCGAGGGAGGCCTCAGAGCCCTCGAACTTGGTCCAGTGCCAGGCACCGACGGCGACACCCGCGACGAGCACGTACAGCGCGGTCACGATGATCAGCGACAGCATGATCGCCCGCGGCAGGTCCCGCTTGGGGTCCTTCGCCTCCTCACCGGCGGTGGAGGCGGCGTCGAAGCCGATGTAGGAGAAGAAGAGCGTCGCGCCCGCGGCGCTGACGCCCGCCATGCCGAGCGGCATGAAGTCGGCGTAGTTGCCGGACTTGAAGCCCATGAAGCCGACCGCGCAGAACAGCACGAGCGCGGCGATCTTGACGGCGACCATGATCGTGTTGGCGCGGGCGGACTCGCGGACGCCGCCGAGCAGGAACACCATCGCCAGCAGGACGACGATCAGGGCGGGCAGGTTGATGATGCCGCCCTCGCCGGGCGCGGAGGACAGGGCGGCGGGGATGGTGACGCCTATGGTCCCGTCGAGCAGTTCGTTGAGGTACTCGCCCCAGCCGACGGCGACGGCGGCCACCGACACGCCGTACTCCAGCACCAGACACCAGCCGCAGACCCAGGCGACCAGCTCGCCCATCGTTGCGTACGCATACGAGTAGGAGGAGCCGGCGACCGGGATGCTGCCCGCCAGCTCGGCGTACGACAGGGCCGAGAACAGCGCGGTGAGACCGGCGATCACGAAGGCCAGGGTGACCGCGGGGCCGGCCTCCGGGACGGCGTCGCCGAGGACGACGAAGATGCCGGTGCCGAGGGTGGCACCGATGCTGATCATGGTGAGCTGCCACAGGCCCAGGGAGCGCCGCAGGGACCCTCCCTCGCCCTGGCCACCCTCTGCGACCAGGTGTTCCACGGGCTTGCGACGCATCAGGCGGGCACCGGCACCCGGGGACGGTGCGGCTGTCCGGTCTCTGTTCTGCGGGGGTGCGCCTTGGTCGAGCACGCGCTGACTCCTTCGTCGCTGCCTCTCAGGGCGGCGGGGACCGGCGGCACCCTGCGACAGCAGGAACCCACCGAGCGGGGTCCCCGCCACGCTACGTACGAGGCGACAGCCTATGAGGAGCGGCGTTGCCGTTGTAATGCAGCAACCTTGCGTGTGCCCGCAAGATCATTGCGTTCATCGGGGCTGGGTGGGTGTTCGTTGCAGGGCGGCTTTCGACCGTTGCACAGGGGGCTGTCAGAGGGCCTTGACGAGGAACACGCAGGGATCGGCCTGCTCATGGCGTACGCCGTCGGCGCCCAGGTAGGCCCAGCGGTCGAGGTACGGCACCGTGGGCAGGTATCCGAGCTGTGCGTAGAGCGCCGCCGCGCGCGGGTTGTCGTCGCCGAGGCCCCTCGGCCCTGCCGGCGGCGATCTCCATGCGCCGACGGTAGAGCCCGCGCATGCGAAACGGCCCCCGATTTTCCCGGCGGGCGGGTCAACGGGGGCCGTACGAAAGGGCGTTGAGACGTCAGCTCCAGCTGGCGTGCAGCGGCTTGCCCTCGGCGTATCCGGCCGCGCTCTGGATGCCGACGACGGCCTTCTCGGCGAACTCCTCGAGAGAGCCCGCACCCGCGTACGTGCAGGACGACCGCACACCCGCGATGATGGAGTCGATCAGGTCCTCCACGCCCGGGCGGGCCGGGTCGAGGAACATGCGGGAGGTGGAGATGCCCTCCTCGAACAGCGCCTTGCGGGCGCGATCGTAGGCCGACTCCTCGGACGTGCGGTTGCGCACGGCCCGTGCGGAGGCCATGCCGAAGGACTCCTTGTACGCGCGCCCCTGGGCGTCGTGCTGAAGGTCGCCCGGCGACTCGTACGTGCCCGCGAACCAGGACCCGATCATCACGTTGGACGCGCCGGCGGCCAGCGCCATGGCGACATCGCGCGGGTGCCGGACGCCGCCGTCGGCCCACACGTGCTTGCCGTACTTCTTCGCCTCGGCCGCGCACTCCAGGACCGCCGAGAACTGCGGCCGGCCGACGCCGGTCATCATGCGGGTCGTGCACATGGCACCCGGGCCCACACCGACCTTGATGATGTCGGCACCGGCCTCGACGAGGTCCCGGACGCCCTCGGCGGCGACGATGTTGCCGGCGACGATCGGCACCTGCGGGTCGAGCGCCCGCACGGTCTTGATCGCGGTGATCATCGACTCCTGGTGGCCGTGCGCCGTGTCGATGACGAGCGTGTCGACGCCCGCGTCGAGCAGCTGCTTGGCCTTGCCCGCGACATCGCCGTTGATGCCGACGGCGGCCGCTATGCGCAGCTTGCCGTCGGCGTCGACGGCGGGCGTGTACAGCGTGGCGCGCAGGGCGCCCTTGCGGGTGAGGATGCCCGCGAGGCGGCCGTCCTTGTCGACGGCGGGGGCGTAGCGCCGGTTGTGGTGGTCGAGGGTGTTGAAGGCCTCGCGCGGGTCCTGGTCCGCGTCGAGGAGCAGCAGGTCCCGGGACATGACCACTTCGAGCTGGGTGAAGCGGTCCACGCCGGACAGGTCGGAGTCGGTGACCACGCCGATCGGCTTGAAGTCCTCGTCGACGACCACACCGGCGTTGTGCGCGCGCTTGGGCAGCAGGGCCAGCGCGTCGGCGACGGTCTGGTGCGGGGCCAGCACGATCGGGGTGTCGAGGACGAGGTGGCGGCTCTTCACCCAGGAGATGACGTCCGTGACGACCTCGATCGGGATGTCCTGCGGGATGACCACGAGGCCGCCGCGCCGGGCCATGGTCTCGGCCATACGGCGGCCGGCGATGGCGGTCATGTTGGCGACGACCAGCGGGATCGTGGTGCCCGTGCCGTCCGGGGAGCTGAGGTCCACGCCCTGCCGCGAGCCCACCGCACTGCGGCTCGGGACCATGAAGACGTCGTCGTACGTCAGGTCGTATGCGGGCTGGATGTCATTGAGGAAACGCACGTGCTGCACATCCCAGTCGATCAGAGGTGGCCCCCGGACAGGTCAGCCAGGGGGAAGAGCACGTACTTCATTGTCCCATGCTGACCGGAATGCGATGCACGGTCGCTTCATACGAGCAGGTCAGAGGGGCCTTAGGAGGATCCTCCAAGCGGGGCCGCCATGGAGGTGGCCCAGGCTGTCCCCGCTCGCGCGGCTGTGCGCCGCCGACAATCCCCCTGGAACCCACCGGCTGAGCACTCCGACGCAGGCACTTAGACGTTGTCCAACCAAGGTCAGGCGCGCTGTGACGGGTGGCTACGCTGCGGTCCACGACCACACGGACGAGGGAGAGTCATGATCCGGTTGGCCAGAGCCGCGGAACTGCCGATTCTGCAGGACATCGAGCGCGCAGCCGGAAAGGTCTTCGCCGACGTCGGCATGATCGCGGTCGCGGAGGACGAACCGGCGTCGCTGAAGGTCCTCGGCGAGTACGAGCGGGACGGCCGGGCATGGGTGTGGGCGGCCGACGACGATCTCCCCGTCGCTTACCTGATCGCGGAACTGGTGGACGGCAACGGCCACGTCGAGCAGGTGTCCGTACGCCCCGACCACGCCCGGAAGCGGATCGGGAAGGCGCTCATCGACCACGCCGCGGAATGGGCCAGAGCGCAGGGTGCCCCGGCACTCACCCTCACCACGTTCACCGAGGTGGTCTGGAACGGGCCGTATTACGAGAAGCTCGGATTCCGGCTGCTGCCCGAGTCGGAGTGGACTCCGGGACTCCGCGAGATCCGGGCCGCGGAAGCCGCGCACGGGCTGGACAGGTGGCCGCGGGCCTGCATGCGCAAGGAACTCTGAGCAGCCGTACCCCGGCCTGTCGTCACCTTCCCGGGTCGCGTCCGCCGAGTAGTGCAGCCATACGGACCACGCCGGTCCGCTTGGCCGTTGACGGCAGGCGCGGCCGAACGACCCGCGCCGCTGGGCGAGCCGGTCAGAGCGGCATGGTCCGCTGTGAGCCGGTAAGGGCGGCATGGCCGCGCGGCGCCCGGTGCCAGGCTCCGATCATCGCTGCGACCTGCGAAGCCGTGCAGGCTGGCCGCCTCCCCACTCGGCGGGACGTGAGCGGCGGCGACGGCCCATTTCCGCCCGCCCGGCAGTGTGACGACAGGGCCTCGCGCGCTCGGCGGGTGTGCCCCGCGGCGAATCCGGCGCATCGCGGCGCCGTGACCGCCCGTCGGGGCATGGGCCGGCCGACGGCCCAGGGGGGTGGTGCCGGCCGAAGCACGCTCCGTGCGCTGCCGCGCCGGCGGCCCGTCGAGCCAGCGGGCTGCCGGCGCTTGGTGAACGGCACGGTCATAGGAGGCAGTCGGACGGACGGGCCGACGGGTCTTGCGGGCGGGAACAGTCCCTGCCCAGGGGCGTCCGCGGCATCATCCGAGGACTCCTGATCGGACGCTCCCGACGCGGCGGCGGGCGGCTGCCGGTCCTCAGTTCCGGCGCTCCGGCCGGGGCCGTCCTGCTTCAGGATGGTGCGGCGCGCGCGCCACAGCTCATCACCCGGCTCGACACCGAGTTCCGTCCGCAGCCGCTGCCGCAGGTCGGTGAAGAGCCGCAGCGCGGCGGCCCGGCGCCCCGCCCCGGCGAGCGTCAGGACGATCCGCGCCTGCAGCGCCTCGTGCAGCGGCTCTTCGCGCGCGGCGATGCCGAGCTGCTCCACCGCGTCGTCGGGACGGCCGAGGCGTAGCGCCAGGTCAGCGAACTCGATGGCCACGTCGATGTGCCGCTGTGCCATCCGCACCACCGCGGGGTGCTGCCACAGCTGCGGCAGATCCTGCAGCAGCCGCCCCTGCCAACCGCCCAGCGCCTGCCCGTACAACTCGAACGCGCCCACCGGGTCGGAGGGGGCGGTGCGGGCCGCTCGGGTCGCCCCCTCCTCGAACCTGCACAGGTCGAGGCCCATCCCGCGGCTGTGCAGGACGTATCCACCGCGGACCGTGCTGATGCGACGGCCGGCCGCGGCGCCCTGCCGACCGCTCCGCGGCTCGATGAGCCGACGCAGCCGCGCGACGTACGTGTACAGCAGATGCCGGTACCGGGGCGGGGCCGCGCCGCTCCACAGGACATCGGCGATCTCTTCGTGTCCGACGATCTGGTCGGGCTGAACGGCCAGCAGGCCGATCAAGGCGCGCTGCTTCAGCGGCATGGCCACCGGGAACCCCGCACACAACACCGTCAGCGGACCCAGCACACGGATCTCGCAAGGGAGTTGTGAGCGGCCCGGCTCGGATCCGGTGGCGGCGAGGTCATAGCCGAACACCTGGGACATGCGGGCCAGCGTGGCGGGACGCGGGGTGACCCGGCCGTGTTCGATGTGGCGCACGGTTCTCACGCTGATCTCCGCCCGACGGGCGACCTCGTCCTGAGTCAGCCCCGCCTGGATCCGCGCGGTACGCAGCACATCCCCCCAGCGGCCGTCAGCCATTCCCCCGCCTTCCCGCGCCCACGGCGCCGTCACCGCCGCACGAACAGCGGCGCATGCCTCAATCCCCTGCCGAGGCTATACGGATGCGGATCCCAGATCTGCCGATTACATGGCGAGTGACAGGACCGTCACGAAGGGCCCATTCCGGATTGCTGGAAAGGTCAATTCCGTATTGCCGGTCAAAGTTGCCGCTCGCCCAGCGGCGACCCTGCCCCTATACCACTCCCACCAGGAATTTCAGGAGTTTGACCACCCGTCGGAGACATTCCAGATCCATTTCCGGCAGGCAGACCTGCACTCCTCCCGACTGACCGATCCATCAGGCATCGAGCGCCCCTACGACCGAGGGAGAAATACACGATTCACCGTCCCGGTGAATCAGGGCATTCATCGCTTCCGCGGTCCTCCGAGAGCGAGCATCACGGTGAGCGACGGCGCCCGGTCCACAGCCGCGGAGAGCACCTCCTGGGCGATCTCCCACTCCTCCGGCCGCGCTTTCGCGTACGGCTGCCAGTTCCGTACGACGACCAGCAGCCCGTCCGCGGCCTCGGCGGGCCACACGGAGGGGTCGGAGAGGCTGTCGACGAGGGCGTCCCAATTGCGGCCGAACCAGTCGGGCAGCTCCAGGCTCTGGACACAGCGGTCCATCAGGCCCGCCTTGTCCTTGACCCCGTCCAGGTCCAGCGTGACCACGAGTTCCGTCATCTCGGTACCGCCCAGGTCGTAGTGATCGTCGATGAAAGAAAAGAGGGGACGGCACCGCGGCCGCCCCCTCCTGACATCCCGTCAGTATCCGTCAGTGTCCGTCAGGGTCTGCCCTGTTGAGCGCGGGCTTCGGGGTCGGCCCTGCCGTCATCAGCACGTCCGCCGCCGAGGTGTCCGTCACCAGGCTGGTGACGAGCCCCGAGCGCAGCACCGCGTCGATCGCGGACGCCTTGCGCGCCCCGCCCGCGATCGCGACGACCTCGGGGATACGGCGGAGCTGGTCGGCCTTGACCGTGATGCACCGCTCCCCCAGGTCCCGGCCGACCCGGCGTCCCTCGGCGTCGAAGAGGTGCGCGGACATCTCGGCGGCGACGCCGAGCGAGGCGTAGTGCGCGCGCTCCTCGTCGCTGAGCATGTCGTGCACGGTGGAGATGCCCGGCTCCCAGGAGCCGATGGAGACGCAGGCGACCGTGACCTTGTCGAAGTACTCGAAGGCCCGGGCGATCCCGGTCTGGTGGCGCAGCGCCGCCGCGGTGGCCGCGTCCGGCAGCAGCATCGGCGCATAGATGGGGTGGGCGTCGCCGCCGGAGACCTGGGCGGCACGGCGCACCGCCTCCACCGAACCGCGCTCGGCGGTCCCGGCGTCGTACACGCCCGTCAGCTGCACCACGGTGCAGGGCGGCAGCCGGTCGAGGGCGGCCGCCATGTGGATGGTGGACCGGCCCCACGCCAGGCCCAGGACATCCCCCTCGTTGACCAGCTCGCCGAGCAGGTCGGCGGCCACTTCCCCCAGGTTCTCGGGGTCGGGCGTCTCCTCGGCCTCGGCCGGCGACTCGACCACGACGGCATGCCTGAGGCCGTACCGGGCGCGCAGCGCGTCCGAGCGCTCCGCGTCCAGCTCGGCCGGCACACGGATCTCGATGCGCACCAGATCCCGTTCGAGAGCGGTCTCCAGGACCCGGGCCACCTTGAAGCGGCTGACGCCGAACTCCTCGGCGATCTGGATCTTGGATTTGCCCTCGAGGTAGAAGCGGCGGGCCATGGCCGCCGCCTGCACCAGCTCAGCGGGTCCCATCCGCATGGCTGACCGGCCCGCCGACATACCCGACACGGCGATCTCCTCACTGCTGTTCACACTCTGGATTCGCCGTTCATCCTTGCAGATTCGGCGCTCTTGATCCGCCCTGATGGGCGCCGTTCACGTTCCCTTGGCTCAGTGGTCGCATGCCCAGGCTGCGGTCTTCGTGACCGCCTCCGCCTGAGCACGCAGTGCTCGGACCGCTTCGGCCGGGTCCTCGGCCCCGTACACCGCCGAACCGGCGACGAAGACATCGGCACCGGCTTCGGCACACTGCTCGATGGTCGAGGCGGCGACGCCACCGTCCACCTGCAGCCACAACTCAAGACCGTGCTTGCTGATCAACTCGCGGGTGCGGCGGATCTTCGGAAGCATGATGTCGAGGAACGCCTGACCACCGAAGCCCGGCTCGACCGTCATGATCAGCAGCATGTCGAGTTCGGGGAGCAGATCCTCGTACGGCTCGATGGGCGTCGCGGGCTTGAGCGCCATGGAGGCACGCGCGCCCTTGGCCCGGATCTCCCGGGCCAGCCGCACGGGTGCCGCGGCGGCCTCGACATGGAAGGTGACGGAGGAGGCCCCCGCTTCCACGTACTGGGGCGCCCACCGATCGGGGGCCTCGATCATCAGATGGCAGTCCAGCGGGGTGTCCGTCGCACGGGCCAGAGACTCTACGACCGGCACGCCGAGCGTGAGGTTCGGGACGAAATGGTTGTCCATGACGTCGACGTGGAGCCAGTCGGCTCCTTCGACCGCCTTCGCCTCGTCCGCGAGGCGGGCGAAGTCGGCGGACAGGATGCTGGGGTTGATCTGCACGGCCATGACCCAAGACTGCCATGTCCGGGCACGAATGTTCGCGCCGGTACAGACCTAAGACGTTCATCGGATGTTGTGTCCGGTTCGTGCGTGCCATGCTGGGCGGCCCACCGGATGGTTGACCGGATCATTGTGCGGCCAAGGGGGTGGCCATGACGGAGATCCAGGAGAAGAAGCGGCTGACGCAGCCGGGACAGCGGGGCGTCGCGCATCTGGTCTGCGCGCGACGCGCCAAGTGGGTGGTGCTCGTCCTGTGGCTGGTGGTGCTGTTCGTGACGGCGCCGTTCGCCCAGAAGCTGACCGACGCGCAGGACAACGACGCGGCCTCCTGGCTGCCGGGGTCCGCGGAATCCACTCAAGTCCTGGAGATCTCCGAGAACTTCAGGCCGGAGCAGATCCCCGCGGTCGTCATCTACGCCCGTGACGGCGGCCTGACGGCACAGGACCGGGCGGCGATCACCGAGGACGTGAGCCGGCTCAAGCAGCTGACCGACCACGGCATCCGGGGCGCCGAGACGCGGGGCCCGGTCCTCGACCGCGAGGTGGATCCGCGCGCGGCCCAGGTCCAGGTCCCGATCACGATGGACGAGAAGGGCTGGGAGCGCATCGCGCCCGCCGTCGACTCCATCCGGGACGTCGTGGGTGAGGGCGGTGGCGGACTCGCCGTGCACATCACGGGCCCGGGCGGCACGTCCGCCGACTTCTCCGAGGCCTTCGAGGGCATCGACTCCACGCTGCTGTTCTCGGCGATGACGGTGGTCATCGTCATGCTCCTGCTCACCTACCGCAGCCCGACCCTCCTCCTGATCCCTCTCCTCTCCGTGATCGCGGCCCTGTTCACCGCGCAGGCCTTCATCTACCTCCTGGCGGAGCACGCCGGCCTGACGGTCAACGGCCAGAGCGCGGGCATCCTCACGGTCCTGGTCTTCGGTGCGGGCACGGACTACGCCCTCTTGCTGGTCGCCCGCTACCGGGAGGAACTACGGCGTCACGAGGACCGCCATGAGGCGATGGCCCTGGCCCTGCACCGCGCGGGCCCGGCGGTGATCGCCTCCGGCGCGACCGTCGTCCTGAGCATGCTGGTGCTGCTGGCGGCGGAGATGAACTCGACGCGCGGCCTCGGCCCGGTGGCCGCGATCGGCGTGGCGGTCGGCCTCCTGGCGATGCTGACCCTGTTCCCCGCCCTCCTCGTCATCTGCGGCCGCTGGATCTTCTGGCCGGTGATCCCGCACCTGGGCACGGAGAACCCGGACAAGCGAGGCATCTGGGCGCGCATGGGTCGCCGTATCGCCCATCGCCCGCGCATGGTCTGGGCCGTGACGGCGATCGCCCTCGCGGTCTGCTCCCTGGGCCTGATCCAGCTGCGCGCCGAGGGCTTGAGCAACGCGGACGCGTTCACGGACAAACCCGACTCGATCACCGGCCAGGAGATCTCCGCGCGCTACTTCCCGGCCGGCAGCGGCGATCCGCTGGTCATCGTCAGCAACCAGGCCCAGGCGCAGCAGGTGGGCCGCGCGGTCGCCGAGACACGAGGCGTGGTCGCCGACTCCCTGGGCCTGCCACCGGGCACGAAACCGTCGTACGACGGCAAGGTGCTGTTCGAGGCGACGATGACCGCTCCCGCCGACAGCGAGGCGGCGAAGCAGACCGTCGAACGGGTCCGCGACGCCGTGCACGCGGTGCCGGACGCCGACGCGCAGGTGGGCGGCGGTACGGCGGCCCTGCTGGACATGGACCGGGCGACGACGCACGACAACGTACTGATCATCCCGCTGGTCCTGCTGGTGGTCCTGCTGGTCCTGTGCGCGTTGCTCCGCGCACTGATCGCCCCGCTCCTGCTGATCGGCACGGTGATCCTGTCCTTCACGGCTGCTCTGGGCATCAGCGCCCTGGCGTTCCGCCACCTCTTCGACTACGCGGGCGAGTCGACCGACTTCCCCCTGTTCGTCTTCGTCTTCCTCGTCGCCCTGGGCATCGACTACAACATCTTCCTCACGACCCGCATCCGCGAGGAGGCAGCCCACCAAGGCACCCGACCGGGCGTGGTGACGGGCCTCGCGGCAACCGGCGCCGTGATCACCTCGGCAGGCCTGGTCCTCGCCGGCACCTTCGCCGCCCTCGGCACCCTCCCCATGGTCGCCTTCGCAGAAATCGGCTTCGCGGTCGCCCTGGGCATCCTGCTGGACACGTTCATCGTGCGCTCGGTACTGGTGACGGCACTGTTCCTGGACGTGGGACCGAAGGTGTGGTGGCCCCACAGACTGGCACGCGAAGACACCCCCCACGCCCCCATAGACGCCGTCACCTCCCACCCCTGACGGACCTCGACGCCGGCCGGCATCACTCAGCCCGTCCGGCATCCGAGAACAACCCCACAGCATCTCGACGCCGGCCAGCATTAATCAGCCCGTCCGGCGTTTGAGGACAAGGCCCCTTCAGGGCCGAAGCGGGGGCCTGGGGGCGGCAGCCCCCAGCGGGGTCGAAGGGGCGGAGCCCCTTCAGGATGGGACGGGTAGGGGCGGCGGGGGCGAGAACCACAAGGACGACACCACCACCCGCCGGCAGACGACCGACGCCCGGCGACCCGGTCGCAGCCGCCCCCGTCAGCCCACCCGCCGAATCAGCGCCAAATACATCGCATCCGTCCCATGCAGATGAGGCCACAACTGCACATCAGGCCCCTCCCCCAGCTCCGGCACCCCAGGCAACAGGGGCCGAGCATCCACCAGTTCCCCACCACCCCGCTGCTTCAACACGTCCTCAACAACCACCCGCGTCTCAGCAAGATGCGGCGAACAGGTGGCGTACCCCACGACCCCACCCACCCGCACAGAATCAAGAGCCGCCCGCAACAACCCCCGCTGCAGAGGCGCAAACCCCTCCAGATCCTCCGGCCTCCGCCGCCACCGCGCCTCAGGCCGCCGCCGCAACGCCCCCAACCCGGTACACGGAACATCCACCAGCACCCGGTCGAAGCTCCCGGCCCGCCAAGCCGGCCGCGTCCCATCGGCAGCGATGACCTGATACGGCCCCGGATTGCCCTCCAGCGCCTTGGCCACAAGCCCCGCCCGATGCGGCTGCTTCTCGGAGGCGAGCAACACGGCCCCCCGCCCGGCGGCCAGCGCCCCGAGCAGCGCCGCCTTGCCCCCGGGCCCGGCACAGCCGTCGAGCCACCGCGCATCGGGCCCGTCCAGCGGAGCATTCGCGAGGGCAAGGGCAACCAGCTGACTCCCCTCGTCCTGCACCCCCGCACGCCCTTCCCGCACGGCCTCGATCGCCCCCGGCTCCCCGCCTTCGGCAAGCCGCACGGCATAGGGCGACCAGCGCCCCGGCACGGCGGCCTCCTCGCCGAGCAGTTCCTCGGTCGTGGCCCGCCCCGGCCGCGCGACCAGCGTCACCTCGGGCCGCTCGTTGTCGGCCTCCAGCAACCGCTCGATCCCGGCCCGCCCGCCACCGAGCGAGTCCCACAGCGCCGACACGACCCACCGCGGATGCGAGTGCACCACGGCGAGATGCTCCTCGGGATCCTCGTCGTACGGCGGCGCGACCCGCTGGATCCACCCGTCGAGATCGTCCTGCGCGACCTTGCGCAGCACGGCGTTGACGAACTTGGCCCGCCCATCACCGAGCACGACACGAGCGAGCTCGACGGACGCGGACACCGCGGCATGCGCGGGAATCCGTGTCCCGAGCAGCTGATGCACACCGAGGCTCAGCACATCGAGCACCGGCGGATCGACCTCACGCAGCGGCCGATCCACACAGGCGGCGATGACGGCGTCGTACGTCCCCTGCCGCCGCAGCGTCCCGTACACCAGCTCGGTCGCGAGCGCGGCGTCCCGCCCGTCGAAGTCGCCCTTCTCCCGCGCCTTCCTGAGCAGCGGCGGCAGAACGAGGTTGGCGTACGCGTCCCGCTCGTCCACGGCACGCAACGCCTCGAAGGCGAGGATGCGGACGGGGTCCTTCTGGGGCCGTCGGTAGGGCTTGCCGGGTCTACGGGGCCGACGGGAGGTGTCGCTCACGAAAAAGGTGCTCCGGATTGCTGGATGAGGTATGCACACAGCGTACGTCGCACAGTGCACCCGCCGCGCAGGGCGGTCCGGCGATCAACGGACGGGACGGCCGCACACCCGGCAGTCGGCCGCCACGCACCCTGCACTCGGGCAGTCAGCGAGCGACAGCGACAGCCGGCCGATCAGACGCCGAGAACCTCACCGTCGGCGATCCTCACACCCCGCGCCCAATCGGCCGCCCGCATCGGCTTCTTGCCCTGAGCCTGCACCCACAGCAACTCGACGGCGTACGACCCGGTCCCGACGTACACATTGTTCTTCCCGACGGAGAGCGCACCGGGCGCGAGATCGTCCCGCCCGGGGACCGGCTGCACCTGGATGAGCTTGAGCCGCTCACCGCGGAAGGACGTCCAGGCGCCCGGGGCAGGGGTGCACCCACGCACGACACGGTCGACGCGCAGGGAAGGCGCGTTCCAGTCGATGCGGGCGTCCTCGACGTTGACCTTGGGGGCGAGGGTGACCCCTTCGGACGGCTGCGGAACGGCCTTCAGCGTGCCGTCCTCGATCCCGTCCATGGTCGCGGCCAGCAGCCCGGCGCCCGCGAAGGCGAGCCGGGTCAGCAGGTCGCCGCTGGTGTCGGTGGGCCGGATCTGCTCGGTGACCGTGCCGTAGACGGGCCCGGAGTCGAGCCCTTCCTCGATGAGGAAGGTGGAGGCCCCGGTGATCTCGTCACCGGCCATGATGGCGTGCTGCACGGGCGCGGCCCCGCGCCAGGCGGGCAGCAGCGAGAAGTGCAGGTTGACCCAGCCGTGGGCCGGAATGTCGAGGGCGACGCGCGGCAGCAGGGCGCCGTAGGCGACGACGGGGCAGCAGTCGGGCGCGATCTCCCTGAGCCGCTCGAGGAACTCGGGGTCCCGCGGTTTGGCGGGCTTGAGCACCTCGATCCCGGCCTCCTCGGCCCGCTCGGCCACCGGACTCGCCACCAGCCTGCGCCCACGCCCGGCCGGCGCGTCGGGCCGCGTGACGACGGCGGCCACCTCGTGCCGCCCGGAGGCGATCAGAGCGTCCAGAGCGGGAACGGCGACCTCGGGGGTACCGGCGAAGACAAGCTTCATGGGTGGGTTCGGGCCTCTCGGGCGGGGGTTGTTGCGGGCAACGCACAAGTTTATGTGGCCGCGGTCCAGGGATGCGCGGTCTGTGCGTGCACGGGCGGGGCACACGTCGCCGAAGCGACGAACGACAGCAAGCCATGCCCACGAACGGAGAGCCGCCGACGGCGGGCAACCCCCACAGGAGAGCCCAGCCTCTTGGCCGACTGGGAACGGGTGGTGCGCGGGTAGGCAGACACTCCGAGGCCGAAGGCCGAGGCGCACACCCCCACACAGGGAGCGTAGGCATATGCCCACACGCCCCCAATGCGTGACCCGCGGAGCGATCCCGCGTTGGTCAAGAAAGAGTTGACCACAACGGGCCGCACCCGCCGTAATCGCGGCCCTCTCCTTTTCAACGCCGGTTCGAGAGGCTTGTTCATGGCCGACCACGCAACCCACGACGCCCAGGCTCGGGCCAGCCTGCACTTGCTGGTGCGGGACATCGAGCGGGTCCGCCGGCAGGTGGACGCACTGCGCACGCTCACCGCGCAACTGGGCAACGTCTACCGCCCGCGCCGCTCCGGTCCCTCCACGGGCTTCGTCGTCTACGGACGCGCCCCCGCCCCGACGGTCCGTCTCGCCCAGGAGCTGCGGGACAGTGTCGAGACCCTGGTCACGGCAGCCGTGGACTTCGACCGCTCACTCGGCTTCTCCTGGGACGCGGTCGGTTCCGCCCTCGGCGTCACCAAGCAGGCGGTTCACCGCCGCTACGGCGCACGCCGCGCCGCCACCCAGGCGGCAGCCGAGACCGAGCGTACGACCGAGCCCTCGGGAAGCCGTGCGGTCAACGTCACCACCGCCATCCCCACCGTTCCGACGGTCCCCGCGGCCCGCTCCATGCCGACACAGCCGACGGCAGGCAGCCCCGGCCTCCGCGACGAGGCCAGGCCCACGGCCTTCCCCGGCCCTCGCAACGGCTGACACCCCATCACTCTGCCCTCCCGGAGCGCACCCGGGAGGGCAGAGCCATGCCGGGATCCAGAAGAGCCGGCCTCACAGGCAGCGGACCGGCTTGGCCCTGCACGCCACGCACACGCACCACTCACCCGAGACCCAGCACCCAGCACCCAGCACCCAGCACCCAGCACCCAGCACCCAGCACCCAGGTCACCCAATATCAGGCGGATCAATCCGAACCCGCACCACGGACTCCCCGGCTCCACTCCCGCCCCCGGCCCCACCCCCACGAGCCATCCGCGCCGCCTGCGCGGCCTTCAACGCGGACGCCAGCGCGGCCCCGCGCCCCGGCGGCACCCGGATCAACGCCCGGTCCCAGTGCTCCCCCGGCGGCGGCGCCCCCGTCCGCCGCGGCCGCCCCGCCGGCGTGACAGGCACGGGCACGGGCCCCAACACCTCGGCCTCCGGCGGCAGTTCGACGGTTCGGAGGAACTCGGCGACCGCCTCCCCCGGCCCGGCCACGGAGGCCATCCGGGACACCGGCGGAAATCCGAGCTCGGCCCGCTCGGCGAGCTCGCGCACCGCGTGCCCGACGGGATCCCACCGCACGAGCGCCTGCACGGGCCGCAGCGTGGGCTCGGCGACGACGACCACCGTCCCCCCGGCACTCTGCGGCCGTACCAGCGAGGCCGCCGCGATCCACCGCCGCAGCGCGTCCTCACCCGCCCGCAGATCGGGCCGCCCCAGCATGGCCCAGCCGTCCAGCAGCAGGGCCGCGGCATACCCTCCCTCGGCTACGGGCTCGGCCCCCGGCGTGCTCACGACCAGCGAGGGCGTCCCCGGCACGGTGTCCAGCACATGCTCGCGCCCGGAGGTCCGCACCGGAACCGAGGGGAACGCCCGCCCCAACTCCTCGGCGGTCCGCCGCGCCCCCACGACCTGAGCCCGCAGCCGGAACCCACCGCACTCCGGACAGTGCCACGCACCCTCCTCGCGCCCGCACCACCCGCACCGCAGATCGGCCCCCGAGCCCTGCGCCTCCAGCGGCCCGGCGCAGTGCCGGCACCGAGCGGGCGCCCGGCAGCCGGCACAGGCCATCCGCGGCACGTACCCACGCCGAGGCACCTGCACGAGCACCGGCCCGTGCCGCAGCCCCTCGCGCACCGCCTGCCAGGCCAGCGTGGGCAACCGAGCGGCCCGAGCGGCCTCGTCCCGCGCGAGATCCCCGTCCCCCACGGTCCGTACGAGCGGAGCCGCGCCCCGCACCTGCTCCCGCCCGGCGACCAGGGGCCGGGCCCATCCGCTCTCCACGAGCTGGGCGGCCTCGACGGTGCAGCTCCAACTCCCCAGCAGGAAGCCGCACTTGTCCTGCGCGGCGCGCAGCAGGAGCACTTCGCGCGCATGGGGCTGCGGGGCATGCTGCTCACTGTGGCTGTCGTCGCCGTCGTCCCAGAGGGCGACCAGCCCGAGATCCTGTACGGGCGCGAACATGGCGGCCCGAGTCCCCACGACCGCCCGCACGGCTCCCCGCCGCACCGCGAGCCATTCCCGATACCGCTTCTCGGGCCCGGCATCGGCGGTCAGCACCGCATGCCGGCCCTCCCCCATGAGCGAGGTCAGGGCGGCGTCGACCCGCGCAACAGCTCTCCCGTCCGGCAGCACGACGAGCGCCCCGCGCCCGGAAGCCAGCGTCGCCACGACGGCCCGGGCCAACTCCTCACTCCACTCGGGCCCGGGCAGCGCATTCCACACGGCCCGCGGCGCACTCCCGGAAGCCAGTGCCGTCAGAAAAGCGGGCCCCTGCTCATACCGCCCCCAGGACCCCGCCTCAGGCGCACCAGGCCTCGGCAACGGCTCCGGCGAAGGCCGCTGCTCTGCCCGGGCACTCCGCGGCGGCACGGCCAGCTGCAAGACATCGGCGAGCCCTCCGGCGTACCGGTCGGCAACGGCCCGCGCGAGCCCCAACAGCTCCTCGCTCAAGACCGGCTCGGGCGACACGACCTGCGCGAGAGCCGCCAGGGGCCCGGAGTAGTCCGACTCCGCAACCCGCTCGACAAGGAACCCGTCGATGAGCCCCCCACCCTCGCGCCGCCCCTCCCGCACGCGATGCCGCCCGGCCCCGAACCGCACCCGCACCCGCACCCCGGGCTGCGCGTCGGCGTCGAGTTCCTCGGGTACGGCGTAGTCGAAGTACCGGTCAAGATGCAGCACACCCTTGTCGACCAGCACCCGGGCCACGGGCAGCTCCTTGGCCAGCGCGGCCCCCCGCCACGTCCGCGGCTTGGCCTTGGGCACCTTGGCCTTGCGCACGCTCTCCCGAATGAGCGCAAGCTGCTCGGGCGGCGGCCCCTCGGCCCCACCACCCGTCTGCCCGTTCTCGCTGCTCACGCTTGCATTCTTACCAAACAGCACTGACAACCGACGCCGCCCGAGTCCCCACGGCGAGCGGACGCACCCTGCTGTGACCGGCAAACGACGAGGCCCGGCCCCCGAGGGGAACCGGGCCTCGCAGAAGCCGTACGGCCGGGGCTTACAGCCCCACAGCCTTCCGCAGCGCCTCCACTCGGTCCGTCCGCTCCCAGGTGAAGTCCGGCAGCTCGCGGCCGAAGTGGCCGTACGCCGCGGTCTGGGCGTAGATCGGGCGGAGCAGGTCCAGGTCGCGGATGATCGCGGCCGGTCGGAGGTCGAAGACCTCGTCGATGGCCTTCTCGATCTTCTCGGCGTCGACCTTGGCCGTGCCGAAGGTCTCGATGAACAGGCCCACCGGCTCGGCCTTGCCGATCGCGTAGGCCACCTGCACCTCGCAGCGGGAGGCCAGGCCGGCCGCGACGACGTTCTTGGCGACCCAGCGCATCGCGTACGCCGCCGAACGGTCCACCTTGGACGGGTCCTTGCCGGAGAACGCACCGCCACCGTGGCGGGCCATGCCGCCGTACGTGTCGATGATGATCTTGCGGCCGGTCAGACCCGCGTCACCCATCGGGCCGCCGATCTCGAAACGGCCGGTCGGATTGACCAGCAGACGGTAGCCCTCGGTGTCCAGCTTGATGCCGTCGTCGAGGAGCGCCTTCAGCTCCGGCTCGACCACGAACTCCCGGATGTCGGGCGCCAGGAGGGAGTCCAGGTCGATGTCGGACGCGTGCTGCGAGGAGACGACGACCGTGTCCAGGCGTACGGCCTTGTCGCCGTCGTACTCGATGGTGACCTGCGTCTTGCCGTCCGGGCGCAGGTAGGGGATCGTGCCGTTCTTGCGGACCTCGGACAGGCGCTTCGACAGGCGGTGCGCCAGGAAGATCGGCAGCGGCATCAGCGTCGGCGTCTCGTCCGAGGCGTAGCCGAACATCAGGCCCTGGTCACCGGCGCCCTGCCGGTCCAGCTCGTCCTCGTCGCCCTCGACCCGGGTCTCGTACGCCGTGTCCACGCCCTGCGCGATGTCCGGCGACTGCGCGCCGATCGAGACCGAGACACCACAGGAGGCGCCGTCGAAGCCCTTCTTCGAGGAGTCGTAGCCGATCTCGAGGATCTTGTTGCGGACCAGCGTCGCGATGTCCGCGTACGTCTTGGTCGTGACCTCGCCGGCCACGTGCACCAGACCGGTCGTGATCAGGGTCTCGACGGCGACCCGGGAGGTCGGGTCCTCACGCAGAAGCGCGTCGAGGATGGTGTCGCTGATCTGGTCAGCGATCTTGTCGGGGTGACCTTCGGTCACGGACTCCGAGGTGAACAGGCGACGGGACACAACGCTCCCTGTGGTTGCAGCGGCTGCTGGCTGATCATTGGTGGACGGGACGGGGGCTGCGCCCGGCGTCGTCCGAGGACAGTTTATCTGTCGTGCTCGGTCACGGACCCCCTGTCTCGCCTCTCGGGAGCGCTGTGACCTGCGGCACGGGCATTCTGCCCAATGCCACGCGCCCTTGGCCAGGGGCGCCACGCCCGAATCGAGTGAGGCTCGGGAGAGAGCCGCAGCGCATCAAACATTCACACCAGTCGCCGCGTCACCAGGTCCCACACGATTTCGGCCAGTGCCTCCTTGGGCCCGTGCGGTACGGGTGTCTCACTGCCGTCGGCGCCCAGGACGACCGCCTCGTTCTCCTCCGAGCCGAACGTCTTGCGCTCGCCCACCTCGTTCACCACGAGGAGGTCGCACCCCTTGCGCTCCAGCTTCCTGCGGCCGTTGGCCAGGACGTCGTCCGTCTCGGCGGCGAAGCCGACGATCACCTGGCCGGTGCGGGCGCGGTCGGTCGAGATCTCCGCGAGGATGTCCGGATTACGCACCAGGACGATGGGCTCCGGGTCCTGGTCGTCCTTCTTCTTGATCTTTCCGGCGGCGTACGCCGCCGGGCGGAAGTCCGCTACCGCCGCCGCCATCACCACCGCGTCGGCCTCCGCGGCCGCCTTGAGGACCGCCTCCCGCAGCTGCACGGCCGTGCCGACCTGCACGACGTCCACGCCTGCCGGGTCGGGCAGCCCGGTGTTCGCCGCGATCAGCGTGACGCGGGCGCCCCGTGCGGCGGCGGTGCGGGCGAGGGCGTATCCCTGCTTGCCGGAGGAGCGGTTGCCGAGGAAGCGGACCGGGTCGAGGGGCTCGCGGGTGCCGCCGGCGCTGACGACGATGTGCCGGCCCTTGAGGTCCGGCTCGGTGACGCCGCGGGCGAGGACCCGGCGACAGACCTCGAAGATCTCGCCCGGGTCGGGCAGCCGGCCCTTGCCGGTGTCGACGCCGGTGAGACGGCCGACGGCGGGCTCGATGACGACCGCGCCGCGCCGCCGCAGCGTCGCCACGTTCTCCTGCGTGGCCGGGTGCTCCCACATCTCGGTGTGCATGGCGGGGGCGAAGACCACCGGACATCGGGCGGTGAGCAGGGTGTTGGTCAGCAGGTCGTCAGCGAGGCCGTGCGCCGCCTTGGCGAGGGTGTCCGCGGTGGCCGGGGCGACGACCACCAGGTCGGCCTGCTGGCCGATACGGACGTGCGGGACCTCGTGGACGTCGTCCCAGACCTCCGTCGAGACGGGGTTGCCGGAGAGGGCGGACCAGGTGGCGGCGCCCACGAAGTGCAGCGCGGAGGCCGTCGGGACGACGCGGACGTCATGGCCCGACTCGGTCAGCCGTCGCAGCAGCTCGCAGGCCTTGTAGGCGGCGATGCCACCACTGACCCCCAGAACGACCTTCGGCTTGTCCACCGTCTCTCCCCGGACTCGGCAACGTACGACTCCACTACACACCACAGGCCCGACAGTCGCGCTGCCGGGCCTGTGGAAAAGTCAGCTGCAAGCTGTAAATCGTACTTACTGCGCCGGGCCTTCGACGGCCTCGGACGTCAGCAGACCCGCGTTGATCTCGCGCAGGGCGATCGAGAGCGGCTTCTCGTGAACGTGGGTGTCCACGAGCGGACCGACGTACTCGAGGAGACCCTCGCCGAGCTGCGAGTAGTACGCGTTGATCTGGCGGGCCCGCTTGGCCGCGTAGATCACGAGGCTGTACTTCGAGTCGGTGGCCTCGAGAAGCTCGTCGATCGGCGGGTTGATGATGCCCTCGGGCGCGGAGATGGAAGAGGACACGCTCTACCTTCCGATGGATGGGAAAGAATCAGTGCGAATGATCAGGCCTGAATGAATCAGTAACGATCACACAGTCACGATCACACAACGTCCATCAAGGCTAGCAGCTCGCGCGCCACGTCCTCGACGGAGGTGTTGACCAAGGTCACATCGAACTCGGGCTCGGCCGCCAGCTCGACCTTCGCCGCGTCCAGGCGGCGCTCGATCACCTCGGGCGGCTCGGTGCCACGTCCGGTGAGTCTGCGCACGAGCTCCTCCCAGGAGGGAGGAGCCAGGAACACCAGCTGGGCGTCCGCCATGGACTCGCGGACCTGCCGGGCCCCCTGGAGGTCGATCTCCAGGAGCACGGGCTCGCCCGCCTCCAGCCGCTCCAGCACGGCCGCACGCGGTGTGCCGTAGCGATTGCCGGCGAACTCGGCCCACTCCAGCAGCTCGCCGTTGGCGATCAGCTTGTCCATCTCCTCGTCGGTGACGAAGAAGTAGTGGACTCCGTGCCGCTCGCCGGGGCGGGGCCCCCGGGTCGTCGCCGACACCGAGAGCCAGACCTCGGGGTGTTCCTTGCGCATATGGGCGACGACCGTGCTCTTGCCGACCCCGGAGGGGCCGGAGAGCACGGTCAGCCGCGGACGTTCACTCATGCAGCGATTATTCCAGCAATCCCGGAGTGCCCGGGACTCCCGGTCCGGAAGCCCCGGACTCAGGAGCCGGTGCTGCCGAACTCACGCTCCAGGGAAGCGATCTGGTTGGACCCGAGACCGCGCACGCGGCGGCTCTCGGAGATGCCGAGTCGCTCCATGATCTGCTTGGCGCGGACCTTGCCCACGCCCGGCAGGGACTCGAGCAGGGCGGAGACCTTCATCTTGCCGATGACGTCGTTCTCCTGGCCCTGCTTGATGACCTCGTGCAGGGAGGCGCCGGAGTGCTTGAGTCGATTCTTGACCTCGGCCCGCTCCCGGCGAGCCGCGGCGGCCTTTTCGAGCGCGGCTGCGCGCTGTTCAGGGGTAAGGGGCGGAAGAGCCACGCCTACGTCACCTCGGATGTCGAACTGTCGGATACGGACCGGTGAGGAACCTAGTCGCCCCACACCTGGGGAGCCACGAGCAACACGCTTGCCCGTTCACTCTGCGTCGGAGACTAGCGGCCAAGTCCGCCAGAGTCAGCGAGAACAGCGGAAAAGTCCTGGTCAGCCTCCGTCAGGCCGGACATTTAGGACATAATGCCCCGGATTTGAGGATGTATTCAGACTCAAGTCGGCCCGGAGTCACTCATCGGAGGTCTCGCGCGAGCACCTCGAACACCCCTGACGGCGGTCAGCTGCCCGACACGGCGACCCGGACCTCGTCAGCGAAGCGTGACGCGGCCTCACGCAGCGCGACGACATCGGGTCCGTGCCGCAGCACGCCCCGGCTGACGTTCGGGACGACATTGCGCACCGCGGCGCCGAAGACCCGGGGAAGATCGGCCGGCGTGGCCCCCTGCGCCCCGATGCCGGGCGCGAGGAGCGGACCGTTGATGTCGAGGTCGTACGTCGACAGGGCACCGAGGGTGGCGCCGACGACCGCCCCGAAGGAGCCCAGCGGCTCCTCCCCCACGTTTTCGGCCGCCAGGTGCGCCAGCATCGTCGCACCGACGGTGCGGCCGTCCGCGCGGATCGCATGCTGGACCTCGCCGCCCTCCGGGTTCGAGGTCAGCGCGAGCACGAACAGGCCGGTGCCGCTCTCGCGGGCCAGCGCGACGGCCGGTGAGAGCGAGCCGTAGCCGAGGTACGGCGAGACGGTCAGCGCGTCCGAGAAGAGCGGGGAGTCCTTCCGGAGGAAGGACTCGGCGTACGCGGCCATGGTCGATCCGATGTCGCCGCGTTTGGCGTCCATCACGACCAGTGCCCCGGCCGCCCGTGCCTCCTCGACCGACTTCTCCAGGACGGCGACGCCGCGCGACCCGAAGCGCTCGAAGAACGCGCTCTGCGGCTTGAGCACGGCGACCCGGTCGGCCATCGCCTCGACGACGGTGCGGCTGAACCGCTCCAGGCCGGTCACGTCGTCGTTCAGGCCCCACTCGGCGAGCAGGGACGCGTGCGGGTCGATGCCGACGCACAGCGGGCCACGCTCGTCCATGGCCCGGCGAAGTCGTGCGCCAAAGGGTTCCAGAGGGCTCATGCGGTCTTCCTTGCCTTCCTGACGTCGGCGCCGACCGCGTCGGCGAGGGTGGCGTACGGGCTGGTGCGGAGGCGGGCCGCGAGGCCCTTGTGGATGGCGCGGCCCCAGAAGGGCCCCTCGTAGATGAAGGCGCTGTACCCCTGGACCAGCGTGGCGCCCGCCAGGATGCGCTGCCAGGCGTCCTCGGCGTTCTCGATGCCACCGACGCCCACGAGGGTGATCCGGTCGCCCACGCGCGCGTACAGGCGCCGCAGCACCTCCAGGGAGCGCGCCTTGAGGGGCGCTCCGGAGAGTCCTCCGGTCTCCTCGACCAAAGAGGCGTCGGATTCCAGACCGAGCCCCTCGCGCGCGATGGTGGTGTTCGTGGCGATGATCCCGTCCAGGCCGAGTTCCACGGCCAGGTCGGCGACCGCGTCCACGTCCTCGTCGGCGAGATCGGGTGCGATCTTCACCAGGAGCGGGACTCGGCGGTCCGTGACCGTGCGGTCGGCGGCCTCGCGGACGGCGGTCAGCAGGGGACGCAGCGATTCGGTGGCCTGGAGGTTGCGCAGCCCCGGTGTGTTCGGGGACGACACGTTCACGACCAGGTAGTCGGCGTACGGTGCCAGCCGCTCCGTCGACTTCACATAGTCCACCGCGGCCTCGGCCTCCGGGACGACCTTGGTCTTGCCGATGTTGACGCCCACGACGGTCTTGAAGACGGGCGTACGGGACGCCAGGCGGGCCGCTACGGCCAGCGAGCCCTCGTTGTTGAAGCCCATGCGGTTGATCAGCGCCCGGTCCTTCACGAGGCGGAACAGCCGTTTCTTCGGGTTACCCGGCTGCGCCTCCCCCGTGACCGTGCCGATCTCGACATGGTCGAAGCCGAGCATCGACATCCCGTCGATGGCGACGGCGTTCTTGTCGAAGCCGGCGGCGAGTCCGAACGGCCCGTGCATCCGCAGTCCGAAGGCCTCGGTGCGCAGTTCCTTGTAGCGGGGCGCGAGCGCGGCCGCGATGAAGGTGCGCAGCACGGGAATCCTGACGGCGAGTCGGATCCAACGGAACGCCAGGTAGTGGGCCTGCTCCGGGTCCATCCGTTGGAAAACCAGACGGAAGAAAAGCTTGTACATCAGTCAGTGTCCTCTTGAAGCTTCATGAGCCTCATGCTGTGTTTTCTGGGGACACCCCCAGACCCCCGAAGGGGGACACCGTTTCCGGTGTCCCCCTCAGGGCTGCTAGTCGCGGGCCGCGGTCAGGTGTTCCGCGTGTTCCTGGAGCGAACGGACGCCCACGTCACCGTGGTTGAGGGCGTCGATGCCCTGGACGGCGGCGGCGAGCGCCTGGACCGTCGTCAGGCAGGGCACGGACCGCGCCACGGCCGCCGTACGGATGTCGTAGCCGTCGAGGCGGCCGCCGGTGCCGTACGGGGTGTTGACGATGAGGTCGACCTCGCCGTCGTGGATGAGCTGGACGATGGTCTTCTCGCCGTTGGGGCCGGTGCCTTCGGACTGCTTGCGCACGACCGTGGCGTTGATGCCGTTGCGCTTGAGGACCTCGGCCGTGCCGGAGGTGGCGAGCAACTCGAAGCCGTGGGCGACCAGTTCGCGCGCGGGGAAGATCATCGAGCGCTTGTCGCGGTTGGCGACCGAGATGAAGGCGCGGCCCTTGGTGGGCAGCGGGCCGTAGGCTCCGGCCTGCGACTTGGCGTACGCCGTGCCGAAGACCGAGTCGATGCCCATGACCTCGCCCGTGGAGCGCATCTCCGGGCCGAGGACGGTGTCGACGCCGCGGCCGTGGATGTCGCGGAAGCGCGACCACGGCATGACGGCCTCCTTGACGGAGATCGGCGCGTCGAGCGGGAGCTCACCGCCGTCGCCGTGCGCCGGAAGCAGGCCCTCCGCGCGCAGTTCGGCGATGGTGGCGCCGAGCGAGATGCGGGCGGCGGCCTTCGCGAGCGGCACCGCGGTCGCCTTCGAGGTGAAGGGGACCGTACGGGACGCGCGCGGGTTGGCCTCCAGGACGTACAGGATGTCGCCGGCCATCGCGAACTGGATGTTGATCAGGCCGCGCACACCGACGCCCTTGGCGATGGCCTCCGTGGAGGCGCGCAGGCGCTTGATGTCGAAGCCGCCGAGCGTGATCGGGGGCAGGGCGCACGCCGAGTCGCCGGAGTGGATGCCGGCCTCCTCGATGTGCTCCATGACGCCGCCGAGGTAGAGCTCCTCGCCGTCGTACAGGGCGTCGACGTCGATCTCGATCGCGTCGTCCAGGAAGCGGTCGACGAGGACCGGCCGCGAGGGGCTGATCTCGGTCGACTCGGCGATGTACGACTCCAGCCGGGCCTCGTCGTACACGATCTCCATGCCGCGCCCGCCGAGGACGTACGACGGCCGCACGAGCACCGGGTAGCCGATCTCGTCGGCGATGGCCTTGGCCTCGGCGAAGGTGGTGGCGGTGCCGTGCTTGGGGGCCGGGAGGCCGGCCTCCTTGAGTACCTGGCCGAACGCGCCGCGGTCCTCGGCGGCGTGGATGGCCTCCGGGGACGTACCGACGATCGGCACGCCGTTGTCCTTCAGCGCCTGCGCCAGACCCAGCGGGGTCTGGCCGCCGAGCTGGACCACGACCCCGGCGATCGGGCCGGCCTGCGCCTCGGCATGGACGATCTCCAGCACGTCCTCGAGCGTGAGCGGCTCGAAGTACAGGCGGTCGGAGGTGTCGTAGTCCGTGGAGACGGTCTCCGGGTTGCAGTTGACCATCACGGTTTCGTACCCGGCGTCGCTCAGCGCGAAGGAGGCGTGGACGCAGGAGTAGTCGAACTCGATGCCCTGGCCGATGCGGTTGGGGCCGGAGCCCAGGATGATGACCGCAGGCTTCTCGCGGGGCGCGACCTCGGTCTCCTCGTCGTAGGAGGAGTAGAAGTACGGCGTCCTGGCCGCGAACTCGGCGGCGCAGGTGTCGACCGTCTTGTAGACCGGGCGGATGCCGAGCGCGTGCCGGACCTCGCGGACGACGTCCTCGCGCAGGCCGCGGATCTCGGCGATCTGCTGGTCGGAGAAACCGTGCCGCTTGGCCTCGGCGAGCAGCTCGCGGGTCAGCTCGGGAGCCTCGGCGAGCTCGTCGGCGATCTCCTTGATGAGGAAGAGCTGGTCGACGAACCAGGGGTCGATCTTCGTGTACTCGAAGACCTCCTCCTGCGTGGCGCCCGCGCGGATGGCCTGCATGACGGCGTTGATCCGGCCGTCGGTGGGCCGTACGGCCTCGCGCAGCAGCTCCCCCTTGTCGCCGGGCTCGCCGACGAAGGTGAACTGGCTGCCCTTCTTCTCCAGCGAGCGCAGCGCCTTCTGGAATGCCTCGGTGAAGTTGCGGCCGATGGCCATGGCCTCGCCGACCGACTTCATGGTGGTGGTCAGCGTGGAGTCGGCCTGCGGGAACTTCTCGAAGGCGAACCGCGGGGCCTTCACGACGACGTAGTCGAGGGTCGGCTCGAAGGAGGCCGGGGTCTCCTGCGTGATGTCATTGGGGATCTCGTCGAGCGTGTAGCCGACGGCGAGCTTGGCCGCGATCTTGGCGATCGGGAAGCCGGTCGCCTTGGAGGCGAGGGCCGACGAGCGCGACACGCGCGGGTTCATCTCGATGACGATGACGCGGCCGTCGACCGGGTTCACCGCGAACTGGATGTTGCAGCCGCCGGTGTCGACGCCGACCTCGCGGATGACGGCGATACCGATGTCGCGCAGGATCTGGTACTCACGGTCGGTGAGCGTCATCGCCGGGGCGACGGTGATCGAGTCACCGGTGTGCACGCCCATGGGGTCGAAGTTCTCGATGGAGCAGACGACCACGACGTTGTCGTGCTTGTCGCGCATCAGCTCCAGCTCGTACTCCTTCCAGCCGAGGATGGACTCCTCCAGGAGCACCTCGGTGGTCGGCGAGAGCGTGAGGCCCTGGCCAGCGATGCGGCGCAACTCCTCCTCGTCGTGCGCGAAGCCCGAGCCGGCGCCGCCCATGGTGAAGGACGGGCGGACGACGACCGGGTAGCCGCCGAGCGTCTCGACGCCCGCGAGGACGTCCTCCATGGAGTGGCAGATGACCGAGCGGGCGGACTCGCCGTGGCCGATCTTGGCTTTGACCGCCTCGACGACCAGCTTGAACTGGTCGCGGTCCTCGCCCTTGTGGATCGCCTCGACGTTGGCGCCGATCAGCTCGACGCCGTACTTGTCCAGGACGCCGTTCTCGTGCAGCGAGATCGCCGTGTTGAGGGCCGTCTGACCGCCCAGGGTGGGCAGCAGGGCGTCCGGGCGCTCCTTGGCGATGATCTTCTCGACGAACTCGGGGGTGATCGGCTCGACGTAGGTGGCGTCGGCGATCTCCGGGTCGGTCATGATCGTCGCCGGGTTGGAGTTCACGAGGATGACCCGCAGGCCCTCGGACTTCAGGACGCGGCACGCCTGCGTGCCGGAGTAGTCGAACTCGGCGGCCTGGCCGATGACGATCGGGCCGGAGCCGATGACCAGGACGGACTGGATATCGGTGCGCTTAGGCACGCTGGCCCTCCATCAGGGAAACGAAGCGGTCGAACAGGTAGGCGGCGTCGTGCGGACCGGCTGCCGCTTCGGGGTGGTACTGGACGCTGAAGGCCGGCTTGTCGAGGAGCTGGAGGCCCTCCACCACGTTGTCGTTGAGGCAGACGTGGGAGACCTCGGCGCGGCCGTAGGGGGTGTCGGAGACCTTGTCGGTCGGGGCGTCCACGGCGAAGCCGTGGTTGTGCGCGGTGACCTCGACCTTGCCGGTCGTACGGTCCTGCACGGGCTGGTTGATGCCGCGGTGGCCGTACTTCAGCTTGTAGGTGCCGAAGCCCAGGGCGCGGCCCAGGATCTGGTTGCCGAAGCAGATGCCGAAGAGCGGGGTGCCGCGCTCCAGGACGGCCTGCATGACGGAGACCGGGTGGTCGGCGGTGGCCGGGTCGCCGGGGCCGTTGGAGAAGAACACGCCGTCCGGGTTCACGGCGTAGACGTCCTCGGCGGTCGCCGTGGCGGGCAGCACGTGCACCTCGATGCCGCGCTCGGCCATCCGGTGCGGGGTCATGCCCTTGATGCCCAGGTCGACGGCGGCGACGGTGAACTTCTTCTCGCCGATCGCCGGGACGACGTACGGCTCCTTGGTGGCGACCTCGGCGGAGAGGTCGGCGCCCTTCATCTCGGGGGCCTGGCGCACCTCGGCGAGCATGGTGCCCTCGTCGGGCAGCGCGTTGCCGGAGAAGATGCCGACGCGCATGGCGCCGCGCTCGCGCAGATGGCGGGTGAGCGCGCGCGTGTCGATGCCGGAGATCCCGACGACGCCCTGGTGGCGCAGCTCCTCGTCCAGCGAGCGCTTGGCACGCCAGTTGGACGGCAGGCGCGCGGGGTCGCGCACCACGTACCCGGCGACCCAGATCTGCTTGGACTCGGGGTCCTCGTCGTTGACGCCGGTGTTGCCGACGTGCGGGGCCGTCATCACGACCACCTGGCGGTGGTACGACGGGTCGGTGAGGGTCTCCTGGTAGCCGGTCATGCCGGTGGAGAACACGGCCTCGCCGAAGGTCACCCCCACGGCCCCGTAGGCGCGGCCGCGGAAGATCCGGCCGTCCTCCAGGACGAGTACGGCGGGAGCCGCCTTGTGCCTCGGCGAGGCGGTCCCCTGGATGGAGGTCGTCATCGTTCGGCGCCTTCCGTGCTGTTGGTGTTGATCATGGAGTTAATGACGTCGACCCACTCGTTGTGCTCCGCCGCGCGGTCCGAGCGGAACCCGGAGTCGATCAGCCGGTCGCCGTGCGCCCAGGTCACGACGAGCAGCCCGCCCTCGGTCAGGACCTTGCCGGCGATGCCCTTGTCGAGCCGGGCCTCGCGCAGCGCGGCAGCGGGTACGAAGAAGTCGGTCGCGCCGGGGCGTACGACGTCCAGTCCCGCGTCCGTCAGCGTGAGCTCGACCCGGCTGCGGGTGCCCAGGCCGTGCGCCACGATGCGGTCCAGCCACTGACCTGCCGTGGTCGAGCCGTGGTAGCGGCCGCTCATGCTCAGTCTGGCCGGGCCGGGGTCGTCCGGCGCGCTGGGCAGCTCGGGCAGGTCGCCCTGGAGCGTGCCGCGCCACTTCCAGCCCTCGCGCATCAGCCAGTAGACGAGCGCGACGAAGAGGAGGAGTCCGGCGACCCAGCCGATGCGGGCGGCCCAGTCGGTCACCTCGGCCGACTTCTGTTCGGCCGCGAGGTGGGCACCGAGTCCGGTCGTGAGCAGTGTTGCAGGTGTCACGTGAGCTTCCCGTCGACGAGCGTGGCCTTGCCCCGGAGCCACGTGTGCGTGACACGGCCCGGCAGCTCACGCCCCTCGTACGGAGTGTTGCGGCTGCGCGAGGCGAAGCCCGCGGGGTCCACGGACCCACGGTATTCCGTGTCGACGAGCGTGAGGTTGGCGGGCTCACCAGCCGAGACGGGACGGCCGTGGCCCTTCGCCTGCCCGATCTGCGCGGGCTTGAAGGACATGCGCTCGGCGACCCCGGCCCAGGTGAGGAGCCCGGTGTCCACCATGGTCTCCTGCACCACTGACAACGCGGTCTCCAGGCCGACCATCCCCATGGCGGCCGCGGCCCACTCGCAGTCCTTGTCCTCGTGCGGGTGCGGGGCGTGGTCGGTGGCGACGATGTCGATCGTGCCGTCGGCGAGGGCCTCACGCAGCGCCAGCACGTCACGCTCGGTGCGCAGCGGCGGGTTCACCTTGTAGACCGGGTTGTAGGTCCGCACCAGCTCGTCGGTGAGGAGCAGGTGGTGCGGGGTGACCTCGGCGGTGACGTCGATGCCGCGGGACTTGGCCCAGCGGACGATCTCGACGGACCCGGCGGTCGACAGGTGGCAGATGTGGACGCGGGAGCCGACGTGCTCGGCGAGCAGGACATCCCGGGCGATGATCGACTCTTCGGCCACCGCGGGCCACCCGCCCAGCCCCAGCTCGGCGGAGACGACGCCCTCGTTCATCTGGGCGCCCTCGGTCAGCCGCGGCTCCTGCGCGTGCTGGGCGACGACACCGCCGAAGGCCTTCACGTACTCCAGCGCGCGCCGCATGATCACGGCGTCGTCGACGCACTTGCCGTCGTCGGAGAAGACGGTGACGCCGGCGGCCGACTCGTGCATGGCGCCCAGCTCGGCGAGCTTGCTGCCCTCCAGGCCGACGGTGACGGCGCCGATGGGCTGCACGTCGCAGTAGCCGTGCGCCTGGCCGAGCCGCCACACCTGCTCGACCACACCGGCGGTGTCGGCGACCGGGAAGGTGTTGGCCATGGCGAACACGGCCGTGTAGCCGCCGCTCGCCGCCGCGCGCGTGCCGGTCAGCACGGTCTCGGAGTCCTCGCGGCCCGGCTCCCGCAGGTGCGTGTGCAGGTCGACGAGCCCGGGCAGCAGCACCTTGCCGGCGGCCTCGACGACCTCGGCGCCCTCGTCGGAGAGCCCGGCGCCGACGGCCTCGATGACGGAACCGTTGATCAGGACGTCCTGCGGCTCGCCGCCGAGCACCTTCGCACCACGGATCAGGATCTTGCTCATCGGTCTTACTTCTCCTCGGTACGGGTGTGGGTGACGGCGGGCTCGTTTCCACCGAGCAGCAGGTACAGAACGGCCATCCGGATGGAGACTCCGTTTGCGACCTGCTCGATGGCGGTGCAGCGCTCCGAGTCGGCGACCTCGGCGGTGATCTCCATGCCGCGGACCATCGGACCGGGGTGCATGACGATGGCGTGCTCGGGCATGCGCGCCATGCGGTCGCCGTCGAGGCCGTAGCGCCGCGAGTACTCGCGCTCGGTGGGGAAGAACGCGGCGTTCATGCGCTCGCGCTGGACGCGCAGCATCATCACCGCGTCGGACTTCGGAAGGGTGCTGTCGAGGTCGTACGACACCTCGCAGGGCCAGGTCTCGACGCCGACCGGCACCAGGGTCGGCGGGGCGACCAGGGTGACCTCGGCGCCGAGGGTGTGCAGCAGGTCGACGTTGGACCGGGCCACGCGGCTGTGCAGGACGTCGCCGACGATCGTGATGCGCTTGCCGGCCAGGTCCTGCCCTATCCCGGCGTCCCGGCCGACCAGGCGACGGCGCATCGTGAAGGCGTCCAGCAGGGCCTGGGTGGGATGCTGGTGGGTGCCGTCGCCCGCGTTGATGACGGCGGCGTCGATCCAGCCGGAGTTGGCCAGGCGGTACGGGGCTCCGGAGGCGCCGTGCCGGATGACCACGGCGTCGACGCCCATGGCCTCCAGGGTCTGGGCGGTGTCCTTCAGGGACTCGCCCTTGGACACGCTCGACCCCTTGGCGGAGAAGTTGATCACATCCGCGGACAGCCGCTTCTCGGCGGCCTCGAAGGAGATACGCGTGCGTGTGGAGTCCTCGAAGAAGAGGTTCACGACGGTGCGGCCGCGCAGGGTCGGCAGCTTCTTGATCGGCCGGTCGGCGACCCGGGCCATCTCCTCGGCGGTGTCGAGGATCAGGACGGCGTCGTCGCGGGTGAGGTCGGCGGCCGAGATGAGATGACGCTGCATCTGTCAGGCTCCGTAAGGCAGTTCAGGTCGGGATCGGGGTCTGGGGCCCGCGGCGGTAGCCGCTTGTGTCACGGCCCCGGAAGGCACATCCGGCACGCGCGCACGGCGGCGCACCGAGCGGGCGTACGGCAGCGCCGTACGCCTTCCGCGTGCTACTGGGGCTGCTTCGCACCGAGCAGCACGGTGTCGCGACCGTCCTCCTCGGCGAGCTGGACCTTGACCGTCTCCCGCAGCGACGTGGGGAGGTTCTTGCCGACGTAGTCGGCGCGGATGGGCAGTTCGCGGTGGCCGCGGTCGACGAGGACCGCGAGCTGGACCGCGCGCGGACGACCGATGTCGTTCAGGGCGTCGAGGGCGGCACGGATGGTGCGGCCGGAGAAGAGGACGTCGTCGACGAGGACGACGAGGCGGCCGTCGATGCCGTCACCGGGGATGTCGGTGCGGGCCAGCGCACGCGGCGGATGCATGCGCAGGTCGTCGCGGTACATGGTGATGTCGAGCGAGCCGACCGGGATCTTGCGCTCGGTGATCTGCTCGAGCTTGGTGGCGAGCCGCTGGGCGAGGAAGACGCCGCGGGTGGGAATGCCGAGGAGCACGACGTCGTCGGCGCCCTTGGCGCGCTCGACGATCTCGTGGGCGATGCGGGTCAATACCCGCGCGATGTCAGGGCCTTCGAGAACGGGCCGGGCATCGGACGCTTGCGTGTCCTGCTGCCTGTCCATACGAAAGGGACCTCCTTCTCCGCCTCACGGGACGGACCTTAAAGGACGTCTGGTTTGCGCCATCCACCGTAGCAGGCCCGCGGCGCGGCACCGTTCACCCCCTTGGCCCAATCAGCCACCGCCGGCACGGAAGCGTCGGTGTGGACCATTCGGCTTGACGCGCCAGAGTAACGCTGCGTAACCTCACAGTGAGTTACCAACCGCGCGGCATGGAACCCACACCAGGCCGTCGACCCAGTGCCGGGGAGCTATATGTCCAGCGAATACGCCAAACAGCTCGGGGCCAAGCTCCGGGCCATCCGCACCCAGCAGGGCCTTTCCCTTCACGGTGTCGAGGAGAAGTCCCAGGGACGCTGGAAGGCCGTCGTGGTCGGTTCGTACGAGCGCGGCGACCGCGCCGTGACCGTGCAGCGCCTCGCCGAGCTGGCGGATTTCTACGGCGTTCCGGTGCAGGAGCTGCTGCCGGGCACCACGCCGGGCGGTGCCGCCGAGCCGCCGCCGAAGCTGGTCCTGGACCTGGAGCGGCTGGCCCACGTGCCGGCCGAGAAGGCGGGGCCGCTGCAGCGGTACGCCGCGACGATCCAGTCGCAGCGCGGTGACTACAACGGCAAGGTGCTCTCGATCCGCCAGGACGACCTGCGCACACTCGCCGTCATCTATGACCAGTCGCCGTCGGTCCTCACCGAGCAGCTGATCAGCTGGGGTGTGCTGGACGCGGACGCGCGTCGCGCGGTCTCCCACGCCGAGGAGAGCTGAGCACTTCACACGGGTTGGACCCAGTCAGCAGAAACGTGCCGCCGGGGTGGCCGGAACTTTGCGGTTCCGGCCACCCCGGCGGCTTTCTGCGGGCCTTGAGGGGCCCGGGCGTACAAAGAGACGCCGGAGGGCCCGCAGCGGCGATGCTGCGGGCCCTCCGGCGTCTTCGAAAGCCCTTACGCTTCCTCTCGGCGCAGCGAGGGCTTCAGGTCCTTGAGCCGGCCGAGGAGGCCGTTCACGAACGAGGGCGATTCGTCCGTGGAGAACTCCTTCGCCAGCTGCACCATCTCGTCGAGCACGACCGCGTCCGGGGTCTCGTCGACCCAGATCAGTTCGTACGCGCCGAGGCGCAGGATGTTGCGGTCCACGACGGGCATCCGGTCGAGCGTCCAGCCGACCGAGTACTGCGCGATCAGCTCGTCGATGCGCTTCGCCCGCTGCGCATAGCCCTCGACCAGCTGCATCGTGTACTCGCTCACCGGCGGCTGCCGGGTGTCGTCCCGGGAGAGCCGGATCCAGTCCGCGAGGACCGTCAGGACGTCGGCGCCGCGCTGGTCGCCCTCGAAGAGGATCTGGAAGGCGCGCTTGCGGGCCGTGTTGCGGGCAGCCACGGTTAGCTGTTCACCCGGCCGAGGTAGTCGCTGGTACGGGTGTCGACCTTGATCTTCTCACCGGTGGTGATGAAGAGCGGGACCTGGATCTGGTGACCGGTCTCCAGAGTGGCGGGCTTGGTGCCACCGGTGGAGCGGTCGCCCTGGACGCCCGGCTCGGTCTCGGCGATGGTCAGCTCGACGGCGGCGGGCAGCTCGACGAAGAGCACCTCGCCCTCGTGCTGGGCCACGGTGGCCGTGAAGCCCTCGACGAGGAAGTTGGCGGCGTCGGCGACCGTCTTGCGGTCGATGTGGAGCTGGTCGTAGGTCTCCATGTCCATGAAGACGAAGTACTCGCCGTCCATGTAGGAGAACTGCATGTCGCGCTTGTCGACGGTGGCCGTCTCGACCTTGACGCCGGCGTTGAAGGTCTTGTCGACGACCTTCCCGGAGAGCACGTTCTTGAGCTTGGTGCGCACGAAGGCCGGGCCCTTGCCGGGCTTGACGTGCTGGAACTCGACGACGGACCAGAGCTGGCCGCCTTCGAGCTTGAGCACCATGCCGTTCTTGAGGTCGTTCGTGGAAGCCACGGTTGCGGAATCTCCTGGACTGACGTGGACGACCCCGGGGCACGCACCTGCCTACAGGGCGAGCAGCTCCTTGGTCGTGATGGTGAGTAGCTCGGGTCCGCCGTCCGCCTCGGGGCGGACGACGAGCGTGTCATCGATCCGGACGCCGCCCCGGCCCGGGAGGTGGACCCCCGGTTCGACGGTGACCGGCACACAAGCGTCCAGTTTACCCATGGCCGCGGGAGCCAATTGCGGGTCCTCGTCGATTTCGAGCCCGACACCGTGGCCGGTGAGGGGCGGCAGGCCCTCGTGGTACCCGGCGGAATCCAGCACCTGACGTGCGGCGCGGTCCACGTCGCGGTAGGCGGCGCCGGGTGCCAGGGACTCCCGTCCGGCCCGCTGAGCGGCGAAGACGAGGTCGTACAACTCGATCTGCCAGTCGGCGGGGGACGTGCCGATGACGAAGGTCCGGCCGATCTCGCACCGGTAGCCGCGGTACGTCGCGCCCAGGCAGACGGAGAGGAAGTCGCCCTCCTCGACCCGGCGGTCCGTGGGCCGGTGGGCGCGCCGGCCGGCGTTCGGGCCGGTGGCGACGGAGGTGGGGAAGGCCGGGCCGTCGGCGCCGTGATCGACCAGGCGGCGTTCGAGTTCAAGGGCGAGGTGGCGCTCGGTACGGCCGACGAGGATGGATTCGAGGAGCTCCCCGAGTGCCTGATCGGCGATCTCGGCCCCGATCCTGAGGCAGGAGATCTCCTCCTCGTCCTTGACCACTCTGAGCTGCTCCACGGCTCCGCCGAGGTCGGCGAGGCGCAGTCGCGGGACGACCGAGCGGATGGCTCGGTGGCGGGCCACGGTGAGGTGGTGCTCCTCCACGGCCAGGGAGTCCCCGCCCTGCGCTGCCGCGAGGCCGGCGGCGGCGACGGCGGGATCGCCTCCGGCGCCGGAGAGGGTGTGGATCCGCAGCGCCTCGTCGGGGCGGCCCTCGGTCGGCCGGTCCTCCAGCGGGCCGGAGCAGACCAGCAGGTCCTCGCTCTTGCCCAGGAGCAGTACGGCGCCCTGCGGAGCAGCGCCCGCGAGGTAGCGGACGTTGGCGGGACGGGAGACGACCGCTGCCGCGTTGCCGGCCGCGTTGCACTGCTCCCGTAGCCGTGATCGGCGAGCGGCGTGTACCTCTGACATGACACGAGCGTAGGAGCTCCGCCGGTTTGGCGCCGGTTGAGGGCGTCTGAGTGGGCGGTGTCCGGATTGCGCGGCTTGTGGATGTGCCGTTCGGAGGAGGGGGTGCCACCGGATGTTGTCAGCCGTCTGCGGGCCGGTGGGGGTTGGTCGCGCAGTTCCCCGCACCCCTCAGGGACGTCCACTCACCTTGGCTACCACTTCGGTGGGCTTGCGATCGAGCGTGCCAGTACGTCGTCCAGGACCTGGGCCGTCTGGGGGACGTCGAGCTGGGAGTTGTCGATGATCGGGAGGCCCGAGCCGTACCAGCCCGCCATGCGGCCGTGGATGCGGGCGACCTCCTCGTCGGTGAGGCGGCGGTTGCCCGTGCGTTCGGCGTTGCGCTCCAGGACTATCTCCAGGCCCGGGAGGAGGACCACCGGGAGCAGGCCGGGGCCCACGTGGCGCTTCCAGCCGCCGAGGCCGACCACCGGGCGGTCGGGGAAGACCGCGTCGTCGAGGATGCACGAGATGCCGTTGGCCAGGAAGTTGCGGGCGGCGAAGCCGCAGGTGCGGCGGGCGAGGCGGTACTGGGCCTCGGAGTTGTCGTTCCAGCCGGACTGGGGGTCGGCGAAACCCGAGCGGACCCATTCGCGGACGTCGTCGAGGCTGATGTGGGCCGTGGGGACGCGGCGGTGGTCAGCCCAGTACTTGGCGACGCTCGTCTTGCCGGCGCCCGCCGGTCCGATGAGCAGCACCGCGAGGGTCGTGGTCGTCGGGTCGGGGGCCGCCGTGGCGGGCGGGGTGCTCGGCATGGCGACGGGGCCGCCGGGTGGCAGTTGTACGTGGCCCGTGGTCTCGGGCGCCGGCGGGGCCGGGACGTGGTGGGGCGTGTGCGGGACCGGGCCGGGGGGTGTGAAGCCCGGCGCCGGGGGCGGAGGGGGCACGGGGGTGGATCCCTGGTGCGGGGCGGGGCCCGGATGCGGGGCAGGGCCTGCATGCGGTGCGGGGCCCTGGGGCGCGCCCGGGTGGTGTGCGGCCGGTGACCAGCCGTGCCCCGACTGGTGGGGCGGCGGCAGCGGAGAACCCACTGCGTGCTGCATCCGGTGCCACTCCGTCTCGTCTTCCATGGCCATTGGCGCTGGCAGCGGGCACGAACCCGCCTCGCTACCGAACGGTACCGCCACCGGCCGCCGTTTGGTGAACGGCCGGTGGCGGTCTGAAGTGCCCATCGCCACAGGCGAATCGGACGGAAGGGTGGTTCGGCGGACTTACTGGCCGACCTCGCCGTAGGCGGCGAGGAGCACGGCCGGGTCCGGTCCCTCCAGGACGGTCGGCTTGGCCAGGCCGTCCAGGACGATGAAGCGGAGCAGGTCGCCGCGGGACTTCTTGTCGACCTTCATGGTCTCCAGCAGCTTGGGCCACTGGTCGTAGCGGTAGTGCAGCGGTAGGCCGACCGATTCGAGGATCGTGCGGTGGCGGTCGGCCGTCGCGTCGTCCAACCGCCCGGCGAGACGGCCGAGTTCGGCGGCGAAGTGCATGCCCACCGAGACCGCGGCACCGTGCCGCCACTTGTAGCGCTCGTTCTTCTCGATGGCGTGACCGAGCGTGTGGCCGTAGTTGAGGATCTCCCGCAGACCCGACTCCTTCAGGTCCGACGAGACGACCTCGGCCTTGACCCGGATGGACCGTTCGATCAGCTCGGCGGTGTGCGGACCCGCCGGGGTACGGGCAGCCTCGGGGTCGGCTTCGATCAGCTCCAGGATCGCCGGGTCGGCGATGAAACCGGCCTTGATGATCTCCGCGAGGCCGGACACGTAGTCGTTGACCGGCAGCGACTCCAGCGCGGCCAGGTCGCACAGGACGCCGGCCGGGGGGTGGAAGGCGCCGACGAGGTTCTTGCCCTCGGCGGTGTTGATGCCGGTCTTGCCGCCCACCGCGGCGTCCACCATGGCCAGCACGGTGGTCGGGACCGCGATCCAGCGCACCCCGCGCAGCCAGGTGGCGGCCACGAACCCGGCCAGGTCCGTGGTCGCTCCGCCGCCGACGCCGACGATGACGTCGCTGCGGGTGAACCCGGACTGGCCCAGCGCCTTCCAGCAGTAGGCGGCCACCTCGGCGGTCTTGGCCTCTTCGGCGTTCGGCACCTGGATGGCGACCGCCTCGTAGTCCTGCCCGGCCAGGTCGGCACGGAGCGCCTCGCCCGTCTCGGCCAGCGCCTCGGGATGGATCACGGCGACGCGCTTGGCCTTGGTGCCGATCAACCCGCCCAGCTCACCGAGGAGTTGACGGCCCACCAGGACCTCGTACGGGTCGGTTCCCGCGGTGCCGCCGACCTGGATCCGCGTCACTGCCTCAGTCATGCGTCCTTCAACTCCAGTGCGTCCAGGGCGGCTTGGGTCACTTCTTCGGGGGTACGGCCGTCGGTGGCCACGACGGCCGTGGCGACGTCTTCGTACAGGTGACGGCGGGCCTCCATCAGCTCGCGCCACTGCTTGCGCGGGTTGACCGCGAGCAGCGGGCGGGCGGCGTTCAGGCCCGTGCGCTTGACGGCCTCCTCGACGTCCATCGAGAGGTAGACGACCCGCTCTCCGGCGAGCAACGCGCGCGTGTCCGCGTCCAGGATCGAGCCGCCGCCCAGCGCCAGGACGCCGTCGTGCTCGGCCAGCGCCCGGTGGACGGCCTGCTTCTCGATGGCCCGGAAGGCGGGCTCGCCCTCGTCGACGAAGATCTCCGCGATGGTCCGGCCCTCGGCGGCGACGATGTCGTCGTCGGTGTCCCGGTAACCGACCCCGAGCCGCTCGGCCAGCAGCCGCCCGACGGTGGACTTGCCGACGCCCATCGGCCCGACCAGCACAACCACAGGCGCTGTGCTCATCGGATGGCGAGGTTGTCGAGGTACGAGGTCACGTTGCGGCGGGTCTCGGCCACGCTGTCGCCGCCGAACTTCTCCGCCACCGCATCCGCGAGGACGAGCGCCACCATGGCCTCGGCGACGATGCCGGCCGCCGGCACCGCGGACACGTCCGAGCGCTGGTGGTGCGCCTGCGTCGCCTCACCCGTGGTCACGTCCACGGTCTGCAGGGCGCGCGGCACGGTCGCGATCGGCTTCATCGCCGCCCGCACCCGCAGCAGCTCACCGGTGGTCAGGCCGCCCTCGGTGCCGCCCGAGCGGCCCGACGTACGCCGGATGCCCTCGTCGGTCTTCACGATCTCGTCGTGCGCCTTGGACCCGGGCACGCGGGCCAGCTCGAAGCCGTCGCCGATCTCGACGCCCTTGATCGCCTGGATGCCCATCAGCGCACCGGCGAGGCGGGCGTCCAGCTTGCGGTCCCAGTGCACGTGCGAGCCCAGGCCCACCGGTACGCCGTACGCCAGGATCTCCACGACGCCACCGAGGGTGTCGCCGTCCTTGTGGGCCTGGTCGATCTCCGCGACCATCGCCTTCGACGCGTCGGCATCCAGGCAGCGCACGGGGTCGGCGTCCAGCTTCTCGACGTCGGCCGGCGTTGGGTACACGCCCTTCGGGGCCTTCGCCGCAGCCAGCTCCACGACGTGGCTGACGATCTCGATCCCGGTCGTCTCCTTCAGGTACGACCGGGCCACCGCACCCAGCGCCACCCGCGCCGCAGTCTCACGCGCGGAGGCGCGCTCCAGGATCGGACGGGCCTCGTCGAAGCCGTACTTCTGCATACCGGCCAGGTCGGCGTGACCGGGGCGCGGCCGGGTCAAGGGAGCGTTGCGGGCGAGGCCGGCGAGGATCTCCGGGTCGACCGGGTCGGCCGCCATGACCTGCTCCCACTTGGGCCACTCGGTGTTCCCCACCATGATCGCGACCGGGGAACCCAGGGTCAGGCCATGCCGCACTCCGCCGATGAACGTGACCTCGTCACGCTCGAACTTCATGCGCGCACCGCGTCCATAACCGAGGCGGCGCCGGGCCAGGTGGTCCGCCACCATCTCCGTGGTGATCGGCACGCCGGCGGGAAGGCCCTCCAGCGTCGCGACGAGTGCGGGGCCATGGGACTCCCCCGCGGTCAGCCAGCGCAACCTGCTCAACGATGCTCCTCGATGCTCGCGCCCTGGTACTGCCCTGCGTACGCTCGTCCTCGCGTACGGCGACGGCGTGACCAAGTGCGCGGCCCCGGCCCGCCATCTCCGATCCTCCCACGTCCGCCGACGCTCCCCGGCCGTCGGTCCACCAAGCGGACAGCCGATGGACGGTGCCGGGCGCCGGAAGCGATCACGCGGGGCCGTTGCCCTGCCGCTGTGGCGGGGCGTACGAGCCGAGGTAGTCGGCGCCGCTGCCCTGAGCGCCCGCCTGCGCAGCCTGCGCCTGCTCAGGGGCGTAGGCACCGAGGAAGTCGGCACCGCTCGGCTGCTGCGCCTGCTGCTGGGGAGCGTACGGCCCCAGGTAGTCGGCGCCCCGGCCCTGCCCGGTCTGTGCCGCCGCCTGGACGGCCGGGCCCTGACGCCGCGCGCGCCGCTGGGCGATCTTGCGCTTCAGCTTGAAGACCCACGACCCGACGACGAGGAGCACGATCAGCACGAGCACAGGGATCTGCACCCAGTCCGGCATGAACTGCAGAATGACCTCGAATATCTCGCTCTTGCCGGACGCCATCGGCACACCAGTGGACACGGTTGGTGCTCCCCCTCTGTCTTTCTCCGCCCCCTGCGGAACCTCGCTCCGCCCCTGCGGAACTCAGCGGATCCTAGCGGGCCGCGAGAGCGCGCTCTCCCGCTTTTCGCATGGCGTCCAGGGGCGCCGGGGCACGGCCGGTCATCTGCTCCACCTGCAGCACCGCCTGGTGCACCAGCAGGTCGAGGCCGCTGACGACGGCTCCGCCGAACATGGACCAGCGGGCCGCGAGAGCGGTCGGCCAAGGGTCGTAGAGCACATCGAACAGGGTGGCGGGGCGCTCCGGTACGGCGGTGGCGAGGGCGTCGGTCGTACCGGCCGGGGTGGTCGCGATCACCAGCGGCGCGTGCAGCGCCCGGTCCGCGTCGGCCCAGTCAGCCGTCCGCACCTCGACGTCGAGTCGCTCGCCCCATTGCCGCATCTCCGCGGCACGCGCCTCGCTGCGTACGTACGCCACGACCTCGCCGGTGCAGATGCGTGCGAGCGCGGCCAGCGCGGAGGACGCGGTGGCGCCGGCGCCGAGGATGGCCGCCGAGTCGACCTGTTCGATGCCGCGCTCCCGGAGCGCGGCGACCATCCCGGGGATGTCGGTGTTGTCACCGACGCGGCGGCCGTCCTCGGTGAAGACGACCGTATTGACCGCCTCGACCGAGGCCGCCGTCTCGCTGATCTCGTCGAGCAGCGGAATGACGGCCCGCTTGAGCGGCATGGTCAGCGACAACCCCGCCCACTCGGGCCCGAGTTCCTTCAGGAACTCGGGCAAGGCGGCCTCGTCGACCTCGAACCGGTCGTACGTCCAGCCCGTGAGCTTCAGTTCCTCGTAGGCGGCGCGATGCAGCACCGGGGAGAGGGAGTGGGCGATGGGCTTGCCCATCACTGCGGCCCGACATTGACTATTCAACAGCCACCTTCCTTTCACCATCAAGAAGACTTTCCTAACAAGTGTACAAACTTGTCAAATCGGCGCCATTCTGCAGCGTCACCCGGACACAAAACCACTTGACTCACCTTGCAGCAGAACATAAAGTGATTGGCGCGCTATACAAAGAAACGGGGAAAAATTGCTGAAGCGTCGCATCACCGCACCCATTATTGCAGCTGCCCTAGCCGCCGGCTTTGCTTCAACAGCCCAGGCGAAAGAAATCGACACCATAATCTGGGCTTACCCGGCGGGCTCGTACAGCGACAATGGGCGAGCTTATTTTTCTACCTACGGTGATTACATCGGCGTAGACGACCAGAAGAAGGACGGGGAAACCGTCTGCGTGCAGTTCTACGCCAAACCGGTTTCCACCGGAAAGAGGGATCTCTTCATCAGGTGCAACGCTCAGGGATCAGGCACCAGCAAAGACTGGAACTTTGATTTCGTCGAGAACAGCGAGGTCAATATTCGCACGTTTATGGCCTCTGATGGATCCGGCAGAAACGATCACGCTTATGGCGAGTGGGTCTCCACGATCGCATAGGCAGTAACTTAGCAGTCGATGCCTCCGACCAAGGTTCTTGGTCGGAGGCATCGATTTGCGCGGGCTGGCCCGACGAGCCCGGGCCACTCATTACCCCGAGTTCTTTCTCTGCTCCTGCTCGTAGAGACTGCGATTCCTCTCGTGCTCTTCGTTCGTCTCAGCGAAAAGGGTCTTGTCCGCGTTCACGGAGACGAAGTAGTACCAATTACCCTTGGCCGGCTTGAGCGTAGCGTTGATCGCCTCGGTTCCAGGGTTGCCGATCGGTCCGGGAGGCAGCCCCTTGACCTTGTACGTGTTGTAAGGGTCATCGAACTGCCGAAGATTATCGACAGCGCCCGTGTCGAGAGTACTCTCATCCTTGGCGTAGTTGACCGTGGAATCGAAATCAAGCAGACCGTAGGTCTCGGTATTGTTCGGCTTCAGGCGATTGTATACAACAGTTGCGATCTTTTCGAAGTCCCGCTTGTACTTACCCTCGGCCTGGACGAGGCTGGCGACCGTGATGACCTGCAGCGGGCTGTCCAGATTGAACGCCTTGGCCTTGGCCGCCACGTCGAGCGCCTCGTATTTGTTCGCTGCCTGGGTCACCATTTCCTTCAGGACCGCCTCGGGCTTCATGCCCTTGGCGGCGGGATAGGTGCCCGGGTAGAGGAATCCCTCCAGCGGATCCTTGATCTCGCTGTTGTCGTTCGCCCAGCTCGGAAGTCCGAGGCTCTCGTATTTTTCCTTGGCGATCTTCTTGGTGGTGCCGGACGACAATTCGAGCTTCTCGTCGATGGCCTTGTAGACAGCCGAGTTACGCTCGCCGGGCTTGACCAGCACGTTGTTCTGACTCTTGGGGTCGAGCATCATCTCGACGGCGCTCGCGGCGGACATCTGCTTCTTCAGCAAGTAAGCGCCCGCCTGGATCTTGCCGCCGTTGGGATTGTCCTGCTGAGCGGCGACAAAGGCGTCGACGCTCTTGACGACGCCCGCCGCCTTCAGCCGCTGGCCGATCTCGGAACCGAGCGCGCCCTTGGGGATCTCGACGGTCACCGTCTCGCTGGTGCCTTCGCCGGCGAAGTCCGGCGCCGCGCCGAAACGATCCTGGTAAAACTGGTATCCGAAATATCCGACGCCGCCGACGCCCCCGGCGAACACCAACGCGACCACCAGACAGGCGCATCCGCTGCGGCGCTTCTTGGGCTTGCCGCCCCGGCCCCGCCGGTCGCCGCGCCCTCGGCCCTGCCCCGACGCGTCGTCGGAGTCGTCGTCATCCTCGCCACCTCCGGCGAAGAATGCGTGTTCGCCCTGGTCAGGCCCGGGATCCCAGTCGGTCTGAGGTGGCTCCGGCTCGGCCTGCCGCCGGCTCGGCGGCTCCGGCGGCGGATAGGCGTCGGGCGTGCCGTAGTAGTCGGGCTGCCCACCGCCGTACGCCGCGGCCTGCTGCCCGTAGGGGTCCGCCGGGTCCGGGTACTGAACGTGCGCGTGGTTGCCGGTCCCCCAGCCGTTGTTGTCGTACGACTGCTGCCCTTGGCCCCCGTACTGCTGCTGGTCGTACTGCTGCGGGTACTGCTGCTGCCCCTGCTGCGGGTACTGCTGCTGCCCCTGACCCTGCTGCGGGTACTGCTGCTGCGCCTGACCGTATGCGGCCTGCTGGCCGTTGCCCCAGTCGCCGTAGTGCTGTGGCTGCTGCGGCTGCTGCGGATAGTGCTGCGGCTGGCCGCCGTAGGCAGGCTGTTGGCCGGCATCGGCCTGCTGCCCTTCCCATCCGCCGTCCCCGAACAACGGGTCCTCGGGATGCCACGGTTCGGAGCCTGGGCCCCGGCCATACTCAGTCATCGATCCCCTAGAGCCGCGAGGCGGCGGTCACGCGGCTGCTGAAGATCCGGCTACCGTCCCGCCTCTCTTTGTGCCCCGGCTGTTCGAATACCGGCGCATCGCGCGGAACGTTACCGTATCGCGATCAGATAACCACTTCGACGCTCTCGCCGGGAGCTTTACCTGACACCCGTTCGGATTCCAGCGCCTGCTGCAAGATGATCACAGCGGCTGCCTGGTCGATCACCGACCGGCCCTTCTTCGACTTCACGCCCGAGGCGCGCAGTCCCTGACTGGCCGTCACGGTCGTCATCCGCTCATCCACGAGCCTGACCGGTACGGGCGCGATCATGCGGGCCAGTTCCTGGGCGAAGCCCCTGACCTTGACCGCGGCCGGGCCCTCGCCCCCCTTGAGGGAGCGAGGGAGACCTACGACGACCTCGATCGGCTCGTACTCCTCGACGAGTTGCTTGAGGCGGCGGTGAGCTGCCGGGATGTCGCGGCCCGGGACCGTCTCCACCGGGGTCGCGAGGATCCCGTCGGGGTCGCACGAGGCGACGCCGATACGGGCGTCGCCGACGTCGATCGCGAGGCGGCGGCCGCGGCGCATGCCCCGGCCGTCGCCGCTTTCCTGTGTGTCGGAGCTCACTTGGCCGTTTCCGTCACGAGCCGCTCGACAGCCTCGACGGCCTCGCCGATCGCGGCCGGGTTCTGTCCGCCGCCCTGGGCGACGTCCGGCTTGCCGCCACCGCCGCCGCCGAGGGTCTTGGCGGCCGTACGGACCAGGTCACCGGCCTTGAGACCGCGCTCGCGGGCGGCCTCGTTGGTGGCGATGACCGTGAGCGGCTTGCCGTTGTTGACCGTGAAGAGGGCGACCACGGCAGCGCGCCCGCCCTGAATGCGGCCGCGCACGTCGAGGACGAGCTTGCGCAGGTCGTCGGGGGTCGTACCGTCCGGGACCCGGCCGGTGACGACGGCGATGCCACGGACGTCCTTGGCGGACTCGGCGAGCCCGGCCGCGGCCTGCAGCACCTTCTCGGCGCGGAACTTCTCGATCTCCTTCTCGGCGTCCTTCAGCTTGCCGAGCATCGAGGAGACCTTCTCCGGCAGCTCCTCCGGGCGGCCCTTGAGCAGCTCGGTCAGCTGGTTGACGACCGTGTGCTCGCGGGCGAGGAAGTTGTAGGCGTCGACACCGACGAGGGCCTCGATACGGCGCACGCCCGAGCCGATCGACGACTCGCCGAGCAGCTTGACCAGGCCCAGCTGGGCGGTGTTGGGCACGTGGGTGCCGCCGCACAGCTCCTTGGAGAAGTCGCCGATGGTCACGACGCGCACGCGCTCGCCGTACTTCTCGCCGAACTCGGCGATGGCGCCCTGCTTCTTGGCCTCGTCGATGCCCATGACGTCGGCGCGGACGTCGAGGTCGCGGGCGAGGACCTCGTTGATCTTCTGCTCGACGTCGGTCATCACGGCCGTGGGAACGGCGGAGGGGGAGCCGAAGTCGAAGCGGAAGCGGCCGGGCTGGTTCTCGGAACCGGCCTGGGCGGCCGTCGGGCCGAGGGCGTCGCGCAGCGCCTGGTGGGTGAGGTGCGTGGCCGAGTGAGCGCGGGCGATGGCCTTGCGGCGGCGGTCGTCGATGGAGGCGTGCGCCTTGGCGCCGACCGTCACCTCGCCGACCTGGACGACGCCCTTGTGGACGTACACGCCCGGCACCGGCTTCTGGCAGTCGCGGATCTCGATGACGGCACCGGAGTCGACCTTGATGCGGCCGGTGTCGCCGATCTGGCCGCCGCCCTCGGCGTAGAACGGGGTGCGGTCGAGGACGATCTCGACCTCGTCGCCCTCGGTGGCGGCCGGGGAGGACGCGCCGTCGACGAGGATGCCGACGATGGTCGACTCGCCCTCGGTGTCGGTGTAGCCGATGAAGTCGGTCTCGCCGACCTTGTCGGCGATCTCACGGTAGGCACCGGCGCCGGCATGGCCGGTCTTCTTGGCCTGGGCGTCGGCCTTGGCGCGCTCCCGCTGCTCCTTCATCAGGCGGCGGAAGCCGTCCTCGTCCACGGACAGCCCCTGCTCGGCGGCCATCTCGAGGGTGAGGTCGATGGGGAAGCCCCAGGTGTCGTGGAGCAGGAACGCCTTGTCGCCCGGCAGCACGGTGGAGCCGGCGGCCTTGGTGTCGCTGACGGCGGTGTCGAGGATGTTGGTGCCGGCCTTGAGCGTCTTGAGGAAGGCGTTCTCCTCGGCGAGGGCGACCTTCTCGATGCGCTCGCGGTCGGTGACGAGCTCGGGGTACTGCTGGCCCATCATGCCGATGACGACGTCGATGAGGTCCTTGACGACCGGACCGGTGGCGCCGAGCAGGCGCATGTTGCGGATGGCGCGGCGCATGATGCGGCGCAGGACATAGCCACGGCCCTCGTTGCCGGGGGTGACGCCGTCGCCGATGAGCATGGTGGCCGTACGCATGTGGTCGGTGACCACGCGCAGGGAGACGTCCGAGGCGTGGGCGTCGCCGTAGGCGACACCGGTCAGCTCGGTGGCCTTCTTGATGACGGCCATGGATGTGTCGATCTCGTACATGTTCTGCACGCCCTGCAGAATCATGGCGAGTCGCTCCAGGCCGAGGCCCGTGTCGATGTTCTTGCTCGGGAGGTCGCCGAGGATCTCGAAGTTGTCCTTACCGGTGCCCTGGCCACGCTCGTACTGCATGAAGACGAGGTTCCAGATCTCCACGTACCGCTCGTCGTTGACGGCGGGGCCGCCCTCGACGCCGAACTCCGGACCGCGGTCGTAGTTGATCTCGGAACAGGGGCCGCACGGGCCCGGGACGCCCATGGACCAGAAGTTGTCCTTCATGCCCAGGCGCTGGATGCGCTCCATGGGCACACCGACGACCTCGTGCCAGATGCGCTCGGCCTCGTCGTCGTCCTTGTAGACGGTGATCCACAGACGCTCGGGGTCGAGGCCGTAACCGCCCTTGTCCTGGGGGCTGGTGAGCAGCTCCCAGGCCAGCTTGATGGCGCCTTCCTTGAAGTAGTCGCCGAAGGAGAAGTTGCCGCACATCTGGAAGAACGTGCCGTGCCGCGTGGTCTTGCCGACCTCTTCGATGTCGGGCGTGCGCACGCACTTCTGCACGCTGGTGGCGCGCGGGTAGGGCGGCTTGACCTCACCCAGGAAGTACGGCTTGAAGGGCACCATGCCGGCCGGGACGAGGAGCAGAGTCGGGTCGTCCGCGATGAGCGACGCCGAAGGGACGACGGTGTGCCCGCGCTCCTCGAAGAAGCTCAGCCAGCGGCGGCGAATCTCGGCCGACTCCATCAGTGGTCCTCATTCCGGTTGTACGAGTGCGTCTGGTACGTCGAGCCCTCGACGTACTTCGGGTTGTTGCGGTTCTCGATGGCGGCGTACCGCCGGGGTGCGGGGAGTTCGGGGTCCGCGTTGATGCCCAGCGCCTCCCCCAGCTCTTCCTCCCGCTGGGCCATGTGGTCGCGGACGTCGAGGGCGAAGCCCACCGCGCGGTCCTTCAGCCGGTGACCGGCCTCGATCGCCTTGTTCGCCGCACTCGCGGCGAGGCTCTCGGGGGTCAGCTGCTTCAGCTTCCGGTTGACCTTGGTGGTGGCCCACACACCGGCGGCGACGCCAGTGCTGAACCAGAACGTACGGCGGAACATGCTGGCTCTCAGTCCCTCTTTCCGCGGAGGTTTCGCTTGCCCCGTCGCGCGGCCGGAACCGTACGGCCCACGATCACGGTACGCCGGGGTGCCTTGGCGGGCACGTCGTCCTTGCGGCCGCCGAGGGCCCGGCGCACGCCGTAGCCGAAGGCCGCGACCTTGACCAGGGGGCCGCCGAAGGTGGAGGCGACGGTGGTCGACAGCGCGGAGGCGTTCGACGTGACCTCCTGGACGTCGGAGGCGATCGCGTCGACCCGGTCGATCTGGGTCTGGGCGGAGCGCACCGCCGTGGAGGCCTCTGCCAGGAGCGGGACGGCCTGGTCGGTCACGTCCGCTACGAGCTTGGTGGTCGCCTTGAGCGTCTGGGCCAGCCTCGCCAGGGCGACGGCGAGGAAGGAGACCAGGATCGCCCAGAAGACGGCCACCAGGATCCCGGCAACCTCTCCACCGGACACTGTGTGCACCCGCTCCCTGAAACGTGCCTCTACATCGGTCTACATCGAAAAAGTCGTGCACCGAGCCTATCGCGCCGGGGACGCCGCTCCGCACCGGATTACCGCCTGCGCGGAGCGGAGTTCCACCGGCATGCGAAAGCCCGCCGCCTCTCCGCCCGGCAGGGCGGGGAGACGACGGGCTTCAGGCGCAGAAGTCCTACGACCGCTGAAGGATCAACGGGCGTAGTACTCGACGACGAGCTGCTCGTCGCAGATCACCGGGATCTCCTTGCGGTTCGGCTCACGGTCCAGGCGGAACGCCAGGGCCTTGAGGTTCACCTGGAGGTAGCGCGGGGTCTCACCCTCGGGGGCGAAGCCACCCTCGCGGGCGATCGAGAAGAGGGTCTTCTCGCGGCTGCGCTCGCGGACCATCACGACGTCGTCCGGCTTGACGCGGAAGGACGGCTTGTCGACCTTCTGGCCGTTGACCTCGATGTGGCCGTGAACGACCATCTGACGGGCCTGGTAGATGGTGCGGGCGATGCCCGAACGCAGGACCAGGGCGTCGAGACGGCGCTCGAGCTCCACGATCAGGGCCTCACCGGTCTTGCCCTGAACCTTGGACGCGCGCTCGTAGGCGCGGACCAGCTGGCGCTCGGAGATGTCGTACTGCGCGCGCAGACGCTGCTTCTCCAGCAGACGGACCTTGTAGTCCGAGTTCTGCTTGCGGCCACGGCCGTGCTCACCCGGCGGGTAGGGACGGGCCTCGAAGTACTTGACGGCCTTCGGGGTCAGCGCGATACCGAGGGCACGCGACTTCTTGACCTTGGGGCGGGACTGGTTCGCCACTTCTTTTCCTTTTCCTGTATCGGCTGCCTCAGGGTTACGGGAGGTCGCAATCCGCAGCCGGGGAATCCCCGACAGGTCCGCGAGTGGACTTGTCAGGCAGCCGCTCCCCTGGTCTGGGCACATACGTGCAGCACACGAACGGCCCACCGACCGGTCCCGGGATCCCGGGTGGTGGTGGGCTGCCCGCGACACCTACGACGGTGCGCGACGCTCCTGGATCAAAAGATCCGGCTGGTTGTCCCGCCTGAGGCGCCGACCGGAGCCGGACACGGGACTCAGCACTTCGAGCGAGTCTACAGGCTGCTCAAGACCGCCTGCGACCCAGGTGTTTCCTGGTCCATTCCACGGCGTCCGCGTACCGCGCCTCGGCGCCGTGCCGGGTCGGGGTGTAGTACTCGCGGTCCTTGAGGGCGTCCGGGGCGTACTGCTGGGCGGCGATGCCTTCCGGCAGGTCGTGCGGATACGTGTATCCCTGCCCGTGCCCGAGTTTGGTCGCGCCCTTGTAGTGGCTGTCGCGCAAGTGGGCCGGCACCGGACCGGCCAGCCCTTTGCGTACGTCGTCCAGGGCGGCGCCGATCGCGGTCGTGGCGGAGTTCGACTTGGGGGCAAGAGCGAGGGCGATGGTGGCGTGGCTGAGGGTGAGGGCGGCCTCCGGGAAGCCGATCATGGCGACCGCCTGGGCAGCGGCGACGGCTATGGGCAGCGCGTTGGGGTCGGCGAGGCCGATGTCCTCGCTGGCGGAGATCATCAGGCGGCGGGCGATGAAGCGGGGGTCCTCGCCGGCCTCGATCATGCGGGCCAGGTAGTGCAGGGCGGCGTCGACGTCGGAGCCCCGGATGGACTTGATGAGGGCGCTGGCGACGTCGTAGTGCTGGTCGCCGTCGCGGTCGTACTTCACGGCGGCCCGGTCGACCGTCTCCTCCAGCGTCTGCAGAGCGATCTGCGACTCGCCCTTGTCGAGCGCGGCCCCGGCGGCGGCCTCCAGGGCGGTCAGTGCGCGGCGGGCGTCGCCGCCGGCGATACGCAGCAGGTGGGCCTCGGTGTCCTCGGGGAGGGTGACGGAGCCGCCCAGACCTCGCTCGTCGGTGAGGGCGCGCTTGAGGAGGCCGCGCAGGTCGTCGTCGGTGAGGGGTTCGAGGGTGAGGAGGAGGGAGCGGGACAGCAGGGGGGAGATGACCGAGAAGTACGGGTTCTCGGTGGTCGCCGCGATCAGGGTCACCCAGCGGTTCTCCACTGCCGGGAGGAGGGAGTCCTGCTGGGCCTTGCTGAAGCGGTGGATCTCGTCGAGGAAGAGGACGGTCTCCTTGCCGAAACCGCCGGTGGCGCGGCGGGCGCCGTCGATGACCGCGCGGACCTCCTTCACCCCGGCGGTGATGGCGGACAGCTCGACGAAGCGCTTGTTGGTGGCCTTGGAGACGACGTACGCCAGGGTGGTCTTGCCGGTGCCGGGCGGGCCCCAGAGGATCACCGACGACGGCCCCGCCGGGCCCTTGGCTCCCTCGCCGACCAGTCGGCGCAGGGGTGAGCCCGGCTTCAGCAGGTGCTGCTGGCCCACGACCTCGTCCAGGGTGCGCGGGCGCATGCGCACCGCCAGGGGGCTCCCCGCGGGGTCCTTCTCCTGGCGTTCTTCTGCGGCGGCGGTGAACAGGTCGGGCTCCACGTTGGAAACCCTAAATCACCGCACTGACATCGACGTCGGAGCGGGTCGTCAGGCCCAGAGCTGGCTGCCCCAGCGGGTGAGGATCAGCATGACGATGACGCCGCAGTGCGTCACCGGAAGCACCCAGGTGAACTCGGCGAGGAAGTTCTTCAGCGGACGCGGGGCGGGCAGGAAACCGTTACGGACGTTGAACGAGGTCAGGTACCAGAACATCGTGATCGTCGCGGCCCAGGCGAGCGAGCACCACAGGCACAGCGCGTTGATGCGGTACAGCGACTGGAACATCAGCCACGTGCAGAAGACGACACCGAAGAGCGTGCCGGCGTTGAAGGTCAGCCAGTACCAGCGCGGGAAGCGGGCGCGGGCGAGCAGGCTCATGCCGACGCAGATGACGATGCCGTAGCAGACGAGGCCCAGCATGGGGTTGGGGAACCCGAAGACGGACGCCTGCTTGCTCTCCATGATGCTGCCGCAGGAGACGATCGGGTTGAGACTGCAGCCGGGCGTGAAGGTCTTGCCCTCGACCTTGGCCTCGAGGATCTTGAACTTGTCGATCGTGATGACCCACGCAGCAAGAAGCCCCGCCGCGCCGGTGATCACCAGCATCAGGGCGAACGCACGGCTGCCGCCCACCGAACCGGGCGCGGCCTCGGCACGCTCCGGCTCGGGTTCGGTGGAGACGTCTTTGACTGTCGTCTTGCTCATCACGCCGATTCCGTCACTTGAGAGTTGGACCTTCTCCGGGCACGGCACATTGTGCCGTACACGCCCGCGTGCCCGCCGTTCACTGGGCATAAGGAAATACGCGCGATCACGCGGAGGCGCTCGGTTCAGGACACCCTCGGAACAGCAAAGGAGGGGAACCCGGCAGGGTCCCCCTCCTTTCCGGAATTCAGCCCAATCGGGCTTCCAGCTCCGCCACGATCTCGTTGACGCCGACGGCCGCCTGCTCGCCGGACTCCATGTCCTTGAGCTGGACGACGCCTTCGGCGAGGTCGCGTTCGCCGGCGACGATCGTGTAGCGGGCGCCGCTGCGGTTGGCGTTCTTCATGGCGCCCTTGAGGCCCTTGCCGCCGTAGGAGAAGTCCGCCGCGATGCCGACCTTGCGCAGCTCGGTGACCTTGGCGAACAGGACCCGGCGGGCCTCCTCGCCGAGCGGCACCGCGAACACGCTGGTGGACGCCAGGAGTTCGAGCTCCACGCCCTCCGCCTCCAGGGCCAGGACGGTGCGGTCGACGCCGAGGGCCCAGCCGACGGACGGCAGCGCGGGGCCGCCGATCATCTCGGACAGGCCGTCGTAACGGCCGCCGCCGCCCACCGCGGACTGGGAGCCCAGACCGTCGTGGACGAACTCGAAGGTCGTGCGCGTGTAGTAGTCCAGGCCGCGCACCAGCTTCGGGTCGTCCTCGAAGGAGACGCCCGCCGCCGTGATCAGCTCGCGGACCTCCTCGTGGTACGCCTTGCAGGCGTCGCAGAGGTAGTCACGCAGGAGCGGGGCGTCTCCGAGCTGCTTCTGGACCGACTCGCGCTTGTCGTCCAGGACGCGGAGCGGGTTGATCTCGGCGCGACGGCGCGTGTCCTCGTCGATGTCCAGGCCGCGCAGGAAGTCCTGCAGCGCGGCCCGGTAGACCGGGCGGCACTCCTTGTCGCCCAGGCTGTTCAGCAGGATCCGGAAGTTGCTCAGGCCCAGCGAACGGTAGGCCTGGTCGGCCAGGATGATCAACTCGGCGTCCAGCGCCGGGTCCTCGGCGCCGATCGCCTCGGCGCCGACCTGGGAGAAGTGCCTGTAGCGGCCCTTCTGCGGGCGCTCGTAGCGGTAGTAGGAGCCGGAGTACCAGAGCTTGACCGGGAGGTTGCCCGCCTTGTGGAGGTTGGCCTCCAGCGCCGCGCGCAGGACCGAGGCCGTGCCCTCGGGGCGCAGGGCGAGCTTGTCGCCGCCCTTGGTCTCGAAGGCGTACATCTCCTTGGTCACGATGTCGGTCGACTCGCCCACGCCGCGCGCGAAGAGTTCGACGCTCTCGAAGCCGGGCGTCTCGATGTAGCCGTAGCCGGAGTTGCGCAGCGGAGCCGCGATCGCCTCACGGACGGCCAGGTACTTGGCGGAGTCCGGCGGGATCAGGTCGTACGTGCCCTTGGGGCCTTGAAGGTGCTCACGGAAGGTCTCGTCACATTCCTCGTCGGGGAGCCTCCTGGGCTCCCAGGCCGGCGGCCACCTGCCGCAGATACGGGTTGGTGGCGCGCTCCTGGCCGATGGTCGTCTGGGGGCCGTGGCCGGACAGCACCACGGTCGAGTCGTCGAGCGGCAGGCACACGCGAGCCAGCGAGTCGAGGATCTCGGCCATGTCACCGCCGGGCAGGTCGGTGCGTCCGATGGAGCCGGCGAACAGCAGGTCGCCCGAGAACAGGATCGGCGGGATGTCCGCCGCCTCGGGCAGGCCGAAGGTCACCGACCCCTTGGTATGGCCCGGCGCGTGCGCGACCGCCAGCTCCAGGCCGGCCAGCTCCAGCTTCGAGCCGTCGGTCAGCTCCTTGACGTCGTCCGGCTCCCCGATGGTCAGCTCGCCCATCAGCGGCATCCCGATGGAACGGCCGAGCGCCTTCTCGGGGTCGCTCATCATGTACCGGTCCTCGGGTGGATCCAGGCCGGTACGTCGTGCGCCCCGCACACCGGGACGACCGAGGCCACGTGATCGAGGTGGCCGTGGGTGAGGACGACGGCGACGGGCTTGAGCCGATGCTTCTTCAGCGCTTCCTCGACTCCTGGGGCCGCCTCGTGGCCCGGGTCGATGATCACGCACTCCTCACCGGCGGCGGGGGCGACGAGATAACAGTTCGTCCCCCAGGCCCCGGCGGGGAACCCGGCAATGAGCACGATCGTCCTTCGTTTGTGTCGACACAGGTGGGTTGTCGGCGGGCTCCGCCTGTCGTCAGAGCCTACCGGCGCTGCCGATTCCTCAGCGAACCCATATACGGTACGGGGCACACGCAGGCGATCGGCTCATTGGACGCACGCGTACCGGTCGACACATACGACGCATGAGGAGAGAACCCGGTGGTCAGCCAGGAACAGCGGCGGCGTCAGCTCGCCCGGGAGAAGTTCTTGCGGCAGCAGCAGCGGCGCACGGCCGCCCGGCGCAAGGCGCGCACGCGCAACGCGGCGATCGCGTCGGCGCTCGCGGTGGTCATCATCGGCAGCCTCGCGCTGTACACGACCGGGGTCCTCAAGGGCGACGACGACAGCAAGACGAACGCGAACGCGGAGGTCACGCCCAGCGCGACCAGCAAGGCCCCCGACCCGTGCGAGAAACCCGCCGCGGGCAAGGTCAAGACGGCTACCTGGAAGAAGGAGCCGGAGATGACCATCGACAAGTCGGCGAAATACACGATGAAGCTGGCGACGACATGCGGTGACATAGACATCGCGCTCAAGACGTCGGCCGCGCCGCACACCGTCAACTCGTTCAACTTCCTCGCCGGGAAGGGCTACTTCGACCACTCCAAGTGCCACCGGCTGACCGACAACCAGATCTATGTGCTGCAGTGCGGCGACCCGACGGGCACCGGCACCGGCGGTCCCGGGTACACCATCCCCGACGAGAACCTGAAGGACAAAAGCCTCAAGGGCAACGTCTACCCCGCGGGCACCGTCGCGATGGCGAACACCGGGCAGAAGAACACCGGCGGCAGCCAGTTCTTCCTGGTCTACCAGGACAGTCAGCTTCCCCCGAGCTACACACCGTTCGGTACCGTTTCCGAATCCGGCATGAAGGTACTCAAGAAGATTGCGGACGCCGGGGCCCAGCCTGCCGACCCCACGACCCAGAACACCGCACCCAACGCGACGGTCGTGATCAACAAGGCGACGGTCACCAAATCCTGACCCCCAGCTGGGAAATTTCGGTCGCGCGGGATGCGGACAGGCAACCCGCCGGTCGCCTATGTTGGCCGTGACGAAACTGTGGACGATGCCCGGGGGAACACAAGCCCCTCGCAGGCATCATGTGGAGGAGGCGCTGTGAGCAGCGACCCGTGGGGCCGCGTCGACGAGACGGGGACCGTGTACGTGCGTACGGCCGACGGCGAGCAGGTCGTCGGTTCCTGGCAGGCCGGCTCCCCTGAGGAAGCGTTGGCCTACTTCGAGCGCAAGTACGAGGGCCTGGTTGTCGAGATCGGCCTCCTCGAGAAGCGAGTGAAGACCACCGACCTGTCGGCGAAGGACGCCCAGGCCGCGATCGACCACATCCGTGAGCAGGTCGACGCCCACCACGCGGTCGGTGACCTGGACGCCCTGCGGACCCGTCTGGACAAGCTGGTCGAGACCGTCGAGAAGCGCCGCGAGGAGCGCAAGGCGCAGCGGGCGAAGCAGTCGGACGAGGCGCGCCACGCCAAGGAGGCTCTGGTCGTCGAGGCCGAGGAGCTGGCGCAGTCCGACCAGTGGCGGGCCGCCGGTGAGCGGCTGCGGTCCCTGGTGGACACCTGGAAGGGTCTGCCGCGCCTGGACCGCAAGTCGGACGACGAGCTGTGGCACCGCTTCTCGCACGCCCGGTCGGCGTTCTCCAAGCGCCGCAAGGCGCACTTCGCGCAGCTGGACGCGCAGCGCGAGGAGGCCCGCAAGGCCAAGGAGCGGCTGGTCGCCGAGGCCGAGTCGCTCTCCGGTTCGACCGACTGGGGTCCGACGGCGGCGCGCTACCGCGAGCTGATGTCGGAGTGGAAGGCCGCCGGCCGCGCCCAGCGCGAGCACGAGGACGACCTGTGGAACCGCTTCCGCGGCGCCCAGGACATCTTCTTCGCCGCCCGCAGCTCGGTCTTCGCCGAGCGCGACGCCGAGCAGGCCGAGAACCTGAAGCTGAAGGAGGAGCTGGCCGAGGAGGCCGAGAAGCTCCTGCCGATCGGCGACCTGAAGGCAGCGCGGGCCGCCTTCCGCTCGATCAACGAGCGCTGGGAGGCCATCGGCCATGTGCCGCGCGACGCCCGCCCGAAGGTCGAGGGCCGGATGCACGCCGTGGAGCGGGCCCTCCAGGAGGCCGAGGAGACCGAGTGGCGCCGGACCAACCCGGAGGCACGCGCGCGTGCCGAGGGTCTGACCGGTCAGCTCCAGGCCGCCGTGGACAAGCTGAAGGGCCAGATCGAGCAGGCGCGCGCCCAGGGCAACAACGCCAAGGCCGACAAGCTGGAGCGTGAGCTGGAGGGCCGCCAGGCGCTGCTGGACCAGGCGCTGAAGGGCCTGCAGGAGTTCGGCGGCTAAGGGCTGCCGGCAAGCTGGCGAAAGCCTTTACGACGAGAAGGGGCCCCGTACGCGTGTACGGGGCCCCTTCTCGTCGTATGACTACGCCCGGCTGCGCGCCGACGTCACCCGGTACACGTCGTACACGCCCTCCACTCCCCTGACCGCCTTCAGGACGTGCCCGAGGTGCTTCGGGTCGCCCATCTCGAAGGTGAAGCGGGAGGTGGCGACGCGGTCGCGGGAGGTCTGGACGGCCGCGGACAGGATGTTGACGTGCTGGTCGGACAGGACGCGGGTGACGTCCGACAGGAGCCGGGAGCGGTCCAGGGCCTCGACCTGGATGGCGACCAGGAAGACCGAGGACTGGGTGGGCGCCCACTCGACCTCGAGGATGCGCTCGGGCTCGCGGGACAGTGACTCCACGTTCACGCAGTCGCTGCGGTGAACCGATACTCCGCTACCGCGCGTGACGAAGCCGATGATCGGGTCGCCGGGTACGGGTGTACAGCAACGGGCCAGCTTGACCCACACATCCTCGACGCCCTTGACGACGACGCCCGGGTCGGCGCTGGAGCGCCGTTTGCGGCTGCGACCGCGGGTCGGCGGGACCGCCTCGTCGATCTCCTCGGTGGCGGCCTCCTCGCCGCCGAGCGCCTGCACGAGCTTCTGTACGACGTTCTGGGCGGAGACATGGCCCTCGCCGATCGCCGCGTACAGCGCGGAGATGTCCGGGTAGCGCATCTCGTGCGCCAGCGTGACCAGCGAGTCGCCGGTCAGGATGCGCTGGATCGGCAGGTTCTGCTTGCGCATCGCCCGGACGATCGCGTCCTTGCCCTGCTCGATCGCCTCGTCGCGGCGCTCCTTGGAGAACCACGCCCGGATCTTGTTGCGGGCGCGCGGCGACTTCACGAAGCCGAGCCAGTCGCGGGAGGGGCCCGCGCCGGGCGCCTTCGAGGTGAAGACCTCGACCAAGTCGCCGTTGTCCAGGGTGGATTCGAGCGGGACCAGACGTCCGTTGACCCTCGCGCCTATCGTGCGATGGCCGACCTCGGTGTGGACGGCGTAGGCGAAGTCGACCGGAGTGGCACCTGCCGGGAGCGCTATGACGTCGCCCTTGGGGGTGAAGACGAAGACCTCGTTGCGGGACAGGTCGAAGCGCAGGGACTCCAGGAACTCGCCCGGGTCCTCGGTCTCCTTCTGCCAGTCCAGCAGCTGGCGAAGCCACGCCATGTCGTTGAGGTGGTCGTCCTTGCCCTTGCCGGACGACTTGGGAGCGTCGGTGCGGACCTTGGAGGCGCCGGCGACGGCCTCCTGCTTGTACTTCCAGTGCGCGGCGATGCCGTACTCGGCACGGCGGTGCATGTCGAACGTACGGATCTGGAGTTCGACCGGTTTGCCGTTGGGGCCGATGACCGTCGTGTGCAGCGACTGGTACATGTTGAACTTGGGCATCGCGATGTAGTCCTTGAACCGGCCGGGGACCGGGTTCCATCGCGCGTGCACGGTGCCGAGGGCGGCGTAACAGTCGCGGACCGTGTCGACAAGTACACGAATACCCACGAGGTCGTAGATCTCCGCGAAGTCACGGCCGCGGACGATCATCTTCTGGTAGACGCTGTAGTAGTGCTTCGGGCGGCCGGTGACGGTCGCCTTGATGCGGGCGGCGCGCAGGTCCTGCTGGACCTCGTCGGTCACTATGGCCAGGTACTCGTCACGCTTCGGTGCCCGCTCGGCCACCAGCCGTACGATCTCGTCGTACATCTTGGGGTAGAGGATCGCGAAGGCGAGGTCCTCCAGCTCCCACTTGATGGTGTTCATGCCGAGGCGGTGGGCGAGGGGCGCGTAGATCTCGAGGGTCTCGCGCGCCTTCTTCTCCTGCTTCTCGCGCTTGAGGTAGCGCATGGTGCGCATGTTGTGCAGGCGGTCGGCGAGCTTGATGACCAGGACACGCGGGTCCTTGGCCATGGCTACGACCATCTTGCGCACGGTCTCGGCCTGCGCCGCCTCGCCGAACTTGACCTTGTCCAGCTTGGTGACGCCGTCGACGAGCAGGGCGACGGAGTCGCCGAAGTCGCGGCGGAGCTGGTCGAGGCCGTACTCGGTGTCCTCGACGGTGTCGTGCAGCAGGCCCGCCATCAAGGTGGCCGGATCCATGCCCAGCTCGGCGAGGATGGTGGTGACCGCCAGCGGGTGGGTGATGTACGGGTCGCCGCTCTTGCGCTTCTGGCCGCGGTGCCAGCGCTCGGCGACCTGGTAGGCCTTCTCGATCTGCCGGAGCGTGGCCGTCTCGATCTTCGGGTCGTTGCTGCGCACTATCCGCAGCAGCGGCTCCAGCACCGGGTTGTACGGGTTGGAGCGCTGGACGCCGAGGCGGGCGAGGCGGGCGCGGACGCGGTTGGAGGAGCCGGTGCGGGCCGGCTGACCGGTGTTCGGGCGTACCGGTGCGGTCGCGGGGCGCTCGGGTGGGGCCGGCTTGGGGCGGGCCTGCTCGGCGGGCTTGTCGACCGGTGCGGACTGGGCATGCTCGACCGCCCCACGCGGGTCGTTCTTCGCGTGCGACGCGTTCGGCGCGGGCTTCGCCGCGGGCGCCGAGGCGGACTCGGGCTTGGCGGCGGTCAGGTGCTGGGCCTCGTCTGGCAAGAGGGCTCCTCGTGCGCGATCCGGGTCCCCCGGTCAGGCTCCGGAGACCCCATGGTAGCGATCCTGGGCCCCAGGATCGCCTTCAGCCTGATGTGAGGGCCGTCTACCGGTGAAACGCGAGGGGCTGCCGCGGGATTCCTGCGGCGCCGTCGGCGCGGTGTGCCACGGGTGGCGCCGACAACATTTCCTGCGGTTGTCACGGGGCTTGCATACGCCCGTCGGACGGGGCGTGCGCGGGGCGCGCAGCGCGTATTTCCAGCCAGGCCGTACGCCGGCCGAGGCGCTGGAGGCGTTGGACAAGTCGCGCCCCACGGCGGACAAACACCGGCGCCGCCCGCGTCACTCCCGCCGAGGCGCCGCCGTACGGCACCGGAGCCATCGCCCGGGGCGGGCGCCGTCCCACGCGCGGCCACGCCCTCCATGTGGCCATCGCGGGGCGCCTGCCCGTACAGGAGCGCCCCCGTATGCGTATGCCGCGCGCCTCGGGTACAGGCGCGCGGCATAGGTTGCGGTTCCCAGGCCCCGCGTGGTGCGGAGCGCTTCGCGGGTCAGACCGTGAGCAGCGACTTCAGTGGGGCTCCGGCCAGGGCCGGTTCCAGGCGGGCGCGGCCGCCGAGGAAGCCGAGTTCCATCAGGACGGCCAGGCCGGCCACCTCGGCGCCGGCCCGGCGGATCAGCTGGATCGAGGCCTCGGCGGTGCCGCCCGTCGCCAGGACGTCGTCGATGACCAGGACACGGTCACCCGATGCCAGGTCCTCGGCGTGCACCTCGATCTCCGCCGAGCCGTACTCCAGGTCGTACGCCTGGCTGAGCGTCGCACCGGGGAGCTTGCCAGCCTTGCGCACCGGGATGAAGCCGACGCCCGCGCGGACGGCGACCGGGGCGCCGAGGATGAAGCCGCGGGCCTCCAGACCGACGATCTTCGTGGCACCGGTGTTCCCGGCGATCTCGGCCAGGGCGTCGGTGAGCGCCGTGAACGCCGCCGGGTCCGCCAGGAGCGGGGTGATGTCCTTGAACATCACGCCCGGCTCCGGGTAGTCGGCCACGTCACGGATACGGCTGAGCAGGAGCGTCGTGACGTCTGCGAGCTCGGTCATCGGCGCTTCCCCGAGGGTCGGCCACGGCCCCGGCCGCGGGACGCGGGCTGGTTGCGCGGGCCGACGACCGCGGGGGCTGCGTCCTCCGGCTCGTCGGTGTGTGCCTCGTCGTCGACCTGGGCGGCCGGCGACTCACCCTGCGCCGCAGCCTGGGCACGCTTGGCGAGCACCCGCTTCTTCAGGGCCTTCATCTGCGGCTCGCGCTCCTTGAGGTCGGCGACGAGCGGCGTGGCGATGAAGATCGAGGAGTACGCACCGGCCGCGAGGCCGACGAACAGCGACAGCGAGATGTCGTTGAGCATGCCGGCGCCGAGGAAACCGCCACCGATGAACAGCAGGCCGGCCACCGGCAGCAGCGCGACCACCGTGGTGTTGACGGAGCGGACCAGCGTGCTGTTGATCGAACGGTTGGCGACATCGCTGTAGGTCCAGCGGGTCTGCTTGGTGATGTCCTTTGTCTGCTCCTTGAGGCTGTCGAAGACGACGACCGTGTCGTAGAGCGAGTAACCGAGGATTGTCAGCAGACCGATCACCGTGCCCGGTGTGACCTCGAAGCCGACGAGGGCGTAGATGCCCACCGTGATGGTGATGTCGTGGATCAGGGCGACGAACGCGGCGAGCGCCATACGCCACTCGAACGCGATCGCCAGATAGATCACCACGAGGATGAGGAAGATCCCCAGGCCCTGCCATGCCTTGTTGGCGATCTGCTCACCCCAGCTGGGGCCGACCAGCTCGCCGGTGACGTCCTTCTCCGCGACGCCCAGGTCCTTGGCCAGCTCCGCCGAGACCTTGTCGGCCTGCTTGGTGTCGATGCCCGCGACCTGGATGCGCAGCTGGCCCTTGCCGAGCTGCTGCACGATCGCGTCGTGACCGGACGCCTCTTCCGCGTACTCCTGCGCCTGGCTCACCGAGACGCTGGTCTTCGGGGTGGTGAAGACCGCTCCGCCCTGGAACTCGATGCCCATGTTCAGGCCGCGCACCGCCAGGCCGACGATGGCCGTGATGGTGATCAGGATCGAGATGCCGTACCAGATCTTGCGGTTGCCGACGAAGTCGTAGCCGACCTCGCCACGGTGCAGTCGGGCGCCGAGGTTGCCGAGCTTCGACATTCTCACGCCTCCTTCGTCTCGACGGGGGCGGAGGGACGGCGGGTGCGGCGCAGCGGGGGCTGGGCACCCAGTCGCTTGGGATCGAGGCCGGACCAGCTGTGTCCGCTCGCGAAGAACTTGCTGCGGGCCATGATCGTCAGCAGCGGCTTGGTGAACAGGAACACGACGACCACGTCGAGCAGGGTGGTCAGGCCGAGGGTGAACGCGAAGCCCTGGACCTTGCCGACGGTGACGATGAACAGCACCGCGGCGGCGAGGAACGACACGAAGTCGGAGACCAGGATGGTGCGCCGGGCGCGCGGCCAGGCCCGCTCGACGGCGGGGCGCAGCGAGCGGCCCTCGCGGATCTCGTCACGGACACGTTCGAAGTACACGATGAACGAGTCCGCCGTGATGCCGATGGCGACGATGGCACCGCAGACGGCCGGCAGGTTCAGCGCGAAGCCGATGGTCGGGCCGAGCAGCGACATGAGCGTGTAGGTCAGCGCGGCGGAGACCAGCAGCGAGAGGATGGCGATCAACGACAGGCCGCGGTAGTAGACCAGCAGGTAGATGACGACCAGGGCGAGACCGATCGCACCGGCGATCAGACCGGCCTGCAGCTGCTCGGTGCCGAGCGCGGCGGTCACCGTGGTGACGCTGTCCTCGCTGAAGGACAGCGGCAGGGCGCCGTACGACAGCATGTTCGCGAGGCTCTTGGCCTCCTCCTGGCTGAAGCTGCCGGAGATCTGGGCCTTGCCGCCGGCGATGGTGCCCTGAACGAAGGGGTGGGAGACGACCTCGTCGTCCAGCACGATCGCGAACTCGTTCTGTGGGCTGGTCTGCTTCGCCAGCTCGGCGGTGACGTCGGCGAACTTCTTGGCACCGCTGGAGTCGAAGGTCATGTCGACCTGCCAGCCTGCGGCGCTCTGGGTGTTGAAGCTCGCCTGGGCCTTGGTGATGTCGGTGCCGTCGACATCGACCGGGCCCAGCAGGAACTTGCTCCACACCTTGCCGTCCTGGCCACAGGCGACCGTCGGCTCGTCCCTCTTGGCTCCCTTACCGGCGGCCGCACGCTGTTTCGGATCGGTGCAGTCGAGCGCCGCGTACTTCTTCTCCAGATCGCCGGACGTGGAACCGGCACTGCTGGACGCGGACGGCGAAGGGCTGCCGGAGGCCTTGGAGTCGTTGCTCGCGGACGGTGTGGCGTCCGCCTTCAGCGCGTCGGTGACGGCACGGCCCTGCGTGGTGGCGGTGGCCGACGGACTGGTCGCGGAGTCCTTGTCGCCGGTCTTGTCGGTACTGGACGGGCTCGGGGAGCCGCTCGCGCTCGGGGTCGGAGTCGCGGTGGACGCGCCGGTGGCAGCTTCCCGCTGCAGGACCGGACGGAAGTACAGCTTGGCGGTGGTGCCGACCTGGGCCCGGGCTTCCTTGGAGTTCGTGCCCTTGGGGATGTTGACGATGATGTTGCGATCGCCCTGGGTCTGTACCTCGGACTCCGAGACGCCCAGACCATTGACACGGCGTTCCATGATCTCGACCGCGGTGTCCATGTTGGTCTTGTTGATCGCGGATTCCTGGCCGGGCTCGGCTTCCGCGCGCAGCGTGATGCTCGTGCCGCCGGCCAGGTCGATGCCAAGACGCGGAGTGGTGTGCCCCGAGGCGAACATCCCCCCGGTGAGCGCCGCGATGGCGATCAGGATGAGGGCCAGCGAGCGCCCTGGCTTGCTCTGGGCGCTCGCGTTCCGGCCCTTCTTAGGTGCTGCCACCTTCTCGTACTCCCTCTCGGGCCGCCTCGCTCCGGATCAGCGGGCGGGCGGCCATCACATGGTGTCGGGATCCCCGTGCGAGATCGGCATGCCCGGGGGCGCGCAGGCGTCGCCTGCGCGCCCCGGCACATGGCTACTTCGCGTCGGAGTCGCCGTCGGTCTTCTTCGGCTCGTCGTCCGCCTTCGCCTCGGCGGCCACGGCCTCCTCGGACGGCTTCTCGGCCTCGTCCTTCTCGTCCTTCTTGCCGAAGTCGACGGGCTTGTCGTCGGAGGCGGCGGCAGCGGCGGGCTCGTCGGCCTCGGTGAGGGAGGAGGCGTCGTCGGGGACGACGTCGGACTTCAGGTCGTGCTCGATGCCGTGCACGATGCGGTTGTACTCGTCGTCGGAGAGGACGGCACCGATCGCGTTCTTGGCGAAGAGGAGCTCCACGCCCGGGCCGGCGTCAAGGAGGACGGTGTCGTCGCTGACCTCCTTGACGGTGGCGTACATGCCTCCGATGGTGCGGACACCGGATCCGGGCTGCATCTGGTTCCGCATGTCGGCGGCCTGCTGCTGCTTCTTCTTGGCCGACCGGGTCATCAGGAACATGGCCCCGATGAGCACGATGAACGGGAGGAGGGTCACGAGACTCACGGGTCGGAACTTCCTTCACACGACCGCGATGGTGAGCGGCCTTGATGGTTGGGGGATTTTGTGCGCCGCCGACAAGGGCGGCATCGGCGGAGTCTAAGCGAGTCTCCGCGCAGGGAACAACGCTCAGCATGGCACCGGGGTTCCTGCTCCGGCCACTGAGCTCGCCGTCATGGCGGCATCACGGTGCCGTCACGCCCCGAACAGGTCCTGTTGTCCGTTTCCCGCAGCTGACGAGCGGGGCGGGGTGAGGCCGAGATGCGCCCATGCGGCGGGCGTGGCGACCCTGCCGCGCGGGGTGCGGGCGAGCAGACCCTCCCGGACGAGGAAGGGTTCGGCGACCTCCTCGACGGTCTCGCGCTCCTCCCCCACCGCGACGGCGAGCGTGGACAGGCCGACCGGGCCACCGCCGAACAGCTTGAGCAGGGCTTCCAGGACGGCGCGGTCGAGGCGGTCGAGGCCACGGGCGTCGACCTCGTAGACGGCGAGGGCGGCTGCGGCGATGTCCTTCGTGATGATCCCGTCGGCCTTGACCTGGGCGTAGTCGCGGACGCGGCGCAGCAGGCGGTTGGCGATACGGGGTGTGCCGCGGGAGCGGCCGGCGATCTCGGCGGCGCCGTCGGCCTCGATCTCGACGTCGAGGAGGCCGGCCGATCGGTGGATGACGCGCTCCAGCTCGACGGGCTCGTAGAACTCCATGTGCGCGGTGAAGCCGAAGCGGTCGCGCAGCGGGGGTGGCAGCAGGCCCGCGCGCGTGGTGGCGCCGACCAGGGTGAACGGGGGCAGCTCCAGCGGGATGGCGGTGGCGCCCGGCCCCTTGCCGACGATCACGTCGACGCGGAAGTCCTCCATCGCCATGTACAGCATCTCTTCGGCGGGCCGGGACATGCGGTGGATCTCGTCGAGGAAGAGGACCTCGCCCTCCTGGAGGGAGGAGAGGATGGCGGCGAGGTCGCCGGCGTGCTGGATGGCGGGGCCCGACGTGATGCGGATGGGAGCGCCCATCTCGGCCGCGATGATCATCGAGAGGGTCGTCTTGCCGAGGCCGGGGGCGCCGGAGAGCAGCACATGGTCGGCGGTGGCGCCACGCGCGCGTGCGGCGCGCAGGACGAGGTCGAGCTGTTCGCGGACCTTCTCCTGGCCGATGAACTCGCCCAGGTCCTTCGGGCGCAGCGCGGCCTCGACGGCCTGGTCCTCACGGTCGGCGGACGCACCGACGAGCCGCTCGGTGGCGGGGGTGTCGGTGGTGTCGTCCCAGTTCACTGCGGTTCTCCTAGCTGGGGTGTGCCGGGGAGGGTCGGTCGGCCGGGGGCCCGGGGGTTGTCGCCCGGGAAGGCACAGCATGACGTGTGCCTCGGGTCTCGTGGTGGCTTCGGGCGGGCGCGGTGGTCCAGGGCTCAGCGAGCTCTGTTGAGCGTCTGCAGGGCGGCTTTCAGCAACTGGCCGACCTGGGGGGTGCCCTCGGTCGCCTCGGCCTGCGGTGCTACGGCGGCCACGGCCTCGTCGGCCTCGCGGGTGGCGTAGCCGAGGCCGATCAGGGCGGCGTGCAGCTGGTCGCGCCAGCCGCTGGTGACCGCCCTGCCGACCGCGGGCGCGCCGATCGGCTCGCCCAATCGGTCCTTCAGCTCGAGCAGCAGCTTCTGGGCGCCCTTCTTGCCGATGCCGGGGACGGCGGTGAGGGCCTTCTCGTCGCCGGTCGACACCGCCCTGCGCAGGGCGTCCGGCGAGTGGACGGCCAGCATCGCCTGGGCCAGACGGTGGCCGACGCCGCTCGCGGTCTGCAGCAGCTCGAAGATCTGGCGCTCGTCGTCGTCCGCGAAGCCGTACAGGGTGAGCGAGTCCTCGCGGACGACGAGGGAGGTGGCCAGCTTGGTCTGCTGGCCCATCCGCAGGCCCGAGAGGGTGTTCGGCGTGCACTGGACGGCGATGCCGATCCCGCCCACCTCCACCACCGCGGAGTCGGGGGCGAGGGCGGCGACCGGGCCGCTGACGAACGCGATCATGCGATACGGCCTTTCGATGAAGCCTTGGCGGTGTGCAGGGCCACGGCCTGCTGGAGTCGGTTCTGCGCGGGGGCGCGCCAGATGTGGCAGATGGCGAGCGCGAGGGCGTCGGCGGCGTCGGCCGGTTTGGGCGGGGCGCTGAGCCGCAGCAGGCGGGTGACCATGGCGCCCACCTGGGCCTTGTCGGCGCGGCCACTGCCCGTGACGGCGGCCTTGACCTCGCTGGGGGTGTGCAGCGCGACGGGAATGCCGCGGCGGGCGGCGCAGAGCATGGCGACGGCGCTCGCCTGGGCGGTGCCCATCACCGTACGGACGTTGTGCTGGCTGAACACGCGCTCCACGGCGACGAATTCGGGCCGGTGTTCGTCCAGCCACTGCTCGATGCCCTGCTCGATGGCGACGAGGCGGTGGCCCAACTCGGCGTCCACGGGCGTACGGACGACGCCGACGCCGAGCATGGTGAGCGGGCGTCCGGCGACTCCTTCGACCACGCCGACACCGCATCGCGTCAGACCCGGGTCCACCCCCAGTACACGCACCCGCGCCCCTCCCTTCGATCGCCTGTTTGTGCAGGCTATCGGGTGCCACCGACAACGCCGGTCAGCAACTCCCGGCAAAGCGACGGGCCGACGGGGATGTCCCGTCGGCCCGCTGAGCCAGTGAACTCCGCCGCGTCGCGGCAGCGTTACGCGTCGACCTTCTCCATGATCTCGTCGCTGACGTCGAAGTTGGCGAAGACGTTCTGCACGTCATCGCTGTCCTCGAGCGCGTCGATCAGCTTGAAGATCTTCTTGGCGCCCTCTTCGTCGAGCTCGACCTGCATGGTCGGGACGAAGTTGGCGTCCGCGGACTCGTAGTCGATGCCGGCGTCCTGGAGGGCCGTGCGGACGGCGACCAGGTCGGTGGCCTCGCTGATGACCTCGAAGTTCTCGCCGAGGTCGTTGACCTCCTCTGCGCCCGCGTCCAGGACGGCGGTGAGAACGTCGTCCTCGGTCAGCTCGCCCTTGGGGACGATGACGACGCCCTTGCGGTTGAAGAGGTACGACACGGAGCCCGGGTCGGCCATGGAGCCGCCGTTACGGGTCATGGCGACACGGACGTCCGAGGCGGCGCGGTTGCGGTTGTCGGTGAGGCACTCGATGAGCACCGCGACGCCGTTCGGGCCGTAGCCCTCGTACATGATCGTCTCGTAGTCGGCGCCACCGGCCTCGAGGCCCGCGCCGCGCTTGACCGCGGAGTCGATGTTCTTGTTCGGGACCGAGCTCTTCTTGGCCTTCTGGATGGCGTCGTAGAGGGTCGGGTTCCCGTCCGGGTCGGCGCCGCCCATGCGGGCCGCGACCTCGATGTTCTTGATCAGCTTCGCGAAGAGCTTGCCACGCTTGGCATCGATGACGGCCTTCTTGTGCTTCGTCGTGGCCCATTTAGAGTGGCCGGACATCTGCCTGTCTCCTTCGCGTAACCCATCTATGAACGAACGCCAGAGATCCTACAAGGACTCCGCTGTCCGGTTCGCGCGCACCATGTCGACGAACAGGCCGTGCACGCGGTGGTCGCCGGTCAGTTCCGGGTGGAACGACGTGGCCAGCGCGTTGCCCTGGCGGACCGCGACGATGTGACCGTCGTGCTCGGCGAGGACCTCGGTCTCGGCGCCGACGGACTCGACCCAGGGGGCGCGGATGAACACGCCTTCCACAGGATCGCCGTCCACGCCCTTGATGTCGACCGCCGCCTCGAAGGACTCGTTCTGCCGTCCGAAGGCGTTGCGGCGCACGATCATGTCGATGCCGCCGACGGTCTCCTGGCCCGAGCGCGGGTCGAGGATCTTGTCGGCGAGCATGATCATGCCGGCGCAGGTGCCGTAGACGGGCATGCCGCTGTGTACGCGCGCGCGTAGCGGCTCCATCACGCCGAAGAGGATGGCCAGCTTGGAGATGGTCGTGGACTCGCCGCCGGGGATGACGAGGCCGTCGACCTCGGCGAGCTCTTCGGGGCGCCGCACCGGCCTGGCCACGGCGTCGGCCGCGGCCAGGGCGATGAGGTGCTCCCGTACGTCGCCCTGGAGGGCCAGGACGCCTATGACGGGTGCGTCAGTCATGTACGTGCAGTCCTTGGAGGGTGCTTACCAGCCGCGGTTGGCGTAGCGCTCGGCCTCGGGGAGAGTGTCGCAGTTGATGCCGACCATGGCCTCGCCGAGGTTGCGGGACGCGTCCGCGATGATCTTCGGGTCGTCGTAGAAGGTGGTCGCCTTGACGATGGCGGCGGCACGCTTGGCCGGGTCGCCGGACTTGAAGATGCCGGAGCCGACGAAGACGCCCTCGGCGCCGAGCTGGCGCATCAGCGCGGCGTCGGCGGGGGTGGCCACGCCGCCGGCGGAGAACAGCACCACCGGGAGCTTGCCGAGCTCGGAGACTTCCTTGACCAGCTCGTACGGGGCGCGCAGCTCCTTGGCGGCGGCGTACAGCTCGTTGTTGTCGAAGCCGCGCAGCTTGGCGATCTCGTTCTTGATCTGGCGCAGGTGGCGGACGGCCTCGACGACGTTGCCGGTGCCGGCCTCGCCCTTGGAGCGGATCATCGCGGCACCCTCGGCGATGCGGCGCAGGGCCTCGCCCAGGTTGGTGGCGCCACAGACGAACGGCGTGGTGAAGGCCCACTTGTCGGAGTGGTTGACCTCGTCGGCCGGGGTGAGCACCTCGGACTCGTCGATGTAGTCCACGCCGAGGGACTGCAGGACCTGGGCCTCGACGAAGTGGCCGATGCGGGACTTGGCCATGACCGGGATGGAGACGGCGTCGATGATGCCCTCGATCATGTCCGGGTCGGACATACGGGCCACGCCGCCGTCCTTGCGGATGTCGGCGGGGACCCGCTCCAGGGCCATGACGGCGACCGCGCCCGCGTCCTCGGCGATCTTCGCCTGCTCCGGCGTGACGACGTCCATGATCACGCCGCCCTTGAGCTGCTCGGCCATGCCGCGCTTGACGCGCGCGGTGCCGGTCTCGGGGGCCTGGTTTTCGGAGATGGACACGGGTGACCTCACACGGTGAAGAAGGGTTACTGCAAGCACCGAGGAAACGGGAGTGGACCAGTCCACAGCAAGGGCCAATGCGAAGCCTGTGGATCCTTTTCCTGGTCTGTGCGACGAATGCGCTGGTCAGGCGGCTCTGTCGGCCAGTGCCGCGGGCGGCTCGTCGTCCATTTCGAACGCCAGGGGGAAGGGTGCGTGGCCGGCCAGCCGGAACCAGCGGACCTTGCGGTGCTCGCGCAGCCTGCGGGCCGCTCCCACGGCGTCGTTGTGGAAGCGGCGGGCCATCGGCACGCGGCGTACCGCCTCGGTCAGCTCGCGGGCCGCCTCCTCGCCCCCGGGTGCCTCCCGTACCACCTCCACCTGCGGGGCCTCGGCGAACACGGCCCGCAGCGCCTGACTCAGCTCGCTCTCGGCGACCTCCCGCTGCTCCTCCTCGGCCTGGCGTGCGGCGTGGGCCGCCTCGTACAGGACGATCGAGGCGGCCGGATCCAGCACGCCGGAGGTGGCCACCTCCTGGGCCACGGAGGCGCGGCGCAGCAGCTGTGCGTCGAGGGCGGCGCGCGCCGCGTCGATCCTGGCGTGGAGCCGGTCGAGGCGGCCTGCGGTCCAGCTCAGGTAGAGGCCGATGGCGACGAGGGCGACGAGGATCCAGATCAGGGTTGCGGTCACGGGCGGCAGACTAGCTCCGCGGGGTCAGCCGGGTGGCGTGCGGGGCTGCTGGGGGGGTGGGGCTGCTTGCGTGTCCGGTGGGGGCTGCCGCCCCCAGACCCCCGCTTCGGCCCTGAACGGGCCTCGTCCTCAAACGCCGGACGAGCTGATTTTCGCCGACCGGCGCCGAGATGAGCCGCCATCGACGACAACGCAGCCCAACCGGCGCTCCCCGCCCGTCAATCCCGCGCCAACCCCAGTCGTGCTCGCAGGCCGCTCCCCGCGCCGCCCCCGGCCCTCTCGTCCGCCGCCACCGCCGCGGCGCCCGCCGTCACCGTCTCGTACACCGACAGGATGTCCGCGCCGACCGTCGACCAGTCGAAGCGGCGTACGTGCGCGCTGCCGCGCTCCCGCAGCTGCGCCCGACGCGCCGGGTCCTCCAGGAGCCGTACGGCCGCCTCGGCCAGCGCGTCGGCGTCCTCGCTGGTGAACAGTTCGCCCGCCGCCCCCTGGTCGAGGACCTGGGCGAAGGCGTCGAGGTCGGAGGCCAGGACCGGTGCCCCGGCGGACATGGCCTCGACCAGGATGATGCCGAAGCTCTCGCCGCCGGTGTTGGGGGCGACGTACAGGTCGATGCTGCGCAGGAAGCGGGCCTTGTCCTCGTCGCTGATCATGCCGAGGAACTGCACGCGGGAGCGGAGTTCGCGGGGCAGGGACTCCACCGCCTCCTCCTCGTCGCCGCGGCCCGCGACCAGGAGCCGGGCCTGCGGTCGGGCGGCGAGGATCTTCGGGAGGGCCTTCATCAGGACCGGCAGGCCCTTGCGGGGCTCGTCGATGCGGCCGATGAAGCCGAGCGTGCCGCCCGCCCGTCCCCCACCACCGCCCTCAACCGGGCTTCGCGCCTCTTCCGATTGCCACTCGGGGTTGGGCTCGGCCTTGGCGAAGAAGTCGACGTCGACACCGTTGGGGATGACCACCGCGTCGCCGCCCAGGTGTTCCACCAGCGTGCGGCGGGCGTACTCGCTCACCGCGATCCGGGCGCTGATCTTCTCCAGGGCCGCCTGAAGGATCGAGTACGCGGCGATCATCGCCTTGGACCGCGGGTTGGAGGTGTGGAACGTGGCGACGATCGGGCCCTGCGCCGCCCAGCAGGTCAGCAGGCCCAGCGAGGGCGAGGTCGGCTCATGGATGTGGACGACGTCGAACTCGCCGTCGTGCAGCCAGCGGCGTACGCGTGCCGCCGACAGGAAGCCGAAGTTGAGGCGGGCCACTGAGCCGTTGTACGGGACCGGAACGGCGCGGCCCGCCGAGACCACGTAGGGCGGGAGCGGAGTGTCGTCGTCGGCGGGGGCCAGGACGGACACCTCGTGGCCGAGCCGGATGAAGTACTCGGCGAGGTCGCGAATGTGGAACTGCACGCCGCCCGGTACGTCCCAGGAGTACGGGCAGACGATGCCGATCTTCACGGGCGCTCCCCGGCCGGGCCGTCAACTGGTCTTGGTTCGAGGTCGGCGATCCACAAGCGCTGGAGCATGTGCCAGTCCTCCGGATGTTCGGCGATCCCCGAGGCGAAGGCATCGGCCAGCGCCTGTGTCATGACAGACGTCTTCTCGGCCCGGGTACCTGCCTCGGGTACCTCGATCGGGGGATGCACGCGCCCCTTCATGACGGGCGAGTCGTCGTACCAGAGCGTGACGGGGAGCAGGAGCGCCCCCGTCTGCTGGGCGAGGAGAGCCGGGCCCGCGGGCATGCGGGCCGTGGCGCCGAAGAAGTCCACCTCGACGCCCGAGGCGGACAGGTCACGGTCGGCGACCAGGCAGACCAGGCCACCGTCGCGCAGCCTGCGGGCCAGCGTGCCGAAGGCGCTGCCGCCGCTGTGCGGCAGGACCTCCATGCCGAGGCCCTCGCGGTAGGCGACGAAGCGGTCGTACAGCGTCTCGGGCTTGAGGCGTTCGGCGACCGTCGTGAACGGCGTCTCCAGCTTGGTGGTGACCCAGGCGCCCGCGAGATCCCAGTTGGCCAGGTGCGGCAGGGCGAGTATGACGCCGTTGCCCGCGGCCAGACCGTCGGTCAGGTAGTGGAGGTCCTTGGCTTCGAAGCCGCCCTTGACGCGCTCGGCGCTCCAGGCGGGGAGCCGGAAGGACTCCATCCAGTAGCGCAGGTACGACCGCATGCCCGCGCGTGAGAGCTCGGCGAGGCGCTCCGGGCTCGCGTCGGGCACCACGCGCGCGTAGTTGCTCTCCAGCCGCCGCACGCCCTTGCCCCGCTGCTTCCAGGCGAGGTCGGCGATGGTGCGGCCGAGCCGGACGGCGACCGGCTCGGGGAGCTTCTTGACCGTGCCCCAGCCGAGGCCGTACAGCGCGTCCGTGAGGCGCTCCTGGGCACTCACTTGGCGGCCTCGCTCCCTTGAGAGGCGTTCTGCGGCTTGTCCTGCGCGGCCGCCGCCTCCTCCGCCTCCGCCGACTCCCGGCGGACCGTGACGACCCGCTGGATCAGCGTGACAAGGCTGCCGACGGCGACGATCCACAGGGCGACGGGCAGCAGGTACTGGATGCCGGGTACCCCGAACTTGTGCAGCCCCGCGAGACCGGCCGCGACCAGCGAGATCACCAGGCGCTCGGCCCGTTCGACCAGGCCGTTGACGGCGACCGGCAGGCCGATCGACTCACCACGGGCCTTGGTGTACGACACCACCTGGCCGCTGGCCAGACAGAAGATCGAGACAGCGCACAGCACGAGGTCGTCGCCGCCTCCGGCGTACCAGAGGATGAACCCGCCGAAGATCGCGCCGTCGGCGACCCGGTCGAGCGTGGAGTCCAGGAAGGCGCCCCAGCGGCTGGAGCGGCCGAGCTGGCGGGCCATGTTGCCGTCGACGAGGTCGGAGAACACGAACAGCGTGATCACGACCGTGCCCCAGAAGAACTCGCCCATGGGGTAGAAGACCAGCGCGCCCGCGACCACGCCGGCGGTGCCGATGAGCGTGACGGTGTCGGGGCTGACGCCCCGCCGGATCAGAAATGCGGCGAACGGCGTGAGGACACGCGTGAAGAATGCACGCGCGTACTTGTTCAGCATGGCCTTCCCGAGGGTCGGTATCGGCGCCGTGCGGCCCCTGCTGGCCACCGGCTGGCCCATCGTAGCCACGCGCGCGTGAGTGCGACCGCCGGGCACTCGTACCCGGGCCGGGCGGCCGGGTCCACCGGTGCCGGACGGCGCGATCACGTCGTTCGTATGGACGCACCGTGAAGGGAGTGGAAAGCTCGAAGAACCGCGGGCGTCACCGGAGCCGCCATCGCACGCGGATCCGCATGTCCGCGCCCACAGTGACCTCACCGTGCACGGGAGGCAGGATCATGGGCGACAAGGCGAACGCACACCCCGGAGCCGCCGGCAGGGCTACAGCGGCCGACCACCCCGCGTCCGTACGGAATGTGGTGCTGGTCGGCCACAGCGGATCCGGCAAGACGACTCTGGTGGAGGCTCTCGCGCTCACCGCGGGGGCAGTGAACCGGGCGGGCCGTGTGGAGGACGGCGGCACCGTCTCCGACTACGACGAGATCGAGCACCGGCAGCAACGCTCGGTGCAGCTCTCCCTGGTGCCGGTCGAATGGGACGGCATCAAGGTCAACCTTCTGGACACCCCCGGATACGCCGACTTCGTCGGGGAGCTGAGGGCCGGTCTGCGCGCGGCGGACGCGGCCCTTTTCGTCGTCTCCGCCTCGGACGGCGTGGACGGCTCGACCCGCATGGTGTGGGAGGAGTGCGCGGCCGTCGGCATGCCGCGCGCGATCGTCGTCACGCACCTGGAGGCCGCGCGAGCCGACTACGAGGAAATGACGCGGATCTGCGCGGAGGCCTTCGGCGGGGACGACCCCGACGCCGTGCTCCCGCTGTATCTGCCGCTGCACGGCCCGCAGGGCCCGGACGGGCACGCGCCCGTGACCGGTCTGATCGGGCTGCTGTCGCAGAAGCTGTTCGACTACTCGTCCGGAGAGCGCAAGGAGTCCGAACCTGGCGAGGACCAGCTGCCGGAGATCGAGGAGGCCCGTAACCGGCTGATCGAGGGGATCATCGCGGAGAGCGAGGACGAGACCCTCATGGACCGGTATCTCGGCGGCGAGCAGGTCGACGTCAAGACGCTGATCGAGGACCTGGAGCGAGCCGTCGCGCGCGGCACGTTCTTCCCCGTCCTGGCCGCCGCCCCGGCCGCCGACGGTGCCCGGCAGGGACTCGGCACGGTCGAGGTGCTCGAGTTGATCACGCGGGGCTTCCCGACCCCGCTGGAACGCGAGGCACCCCGGGTCACCACGGTGGACGGCAAGCCGCGCGAGCTGAAGCTGTGCGATCCGAACGGGCCGCTGGTCGCGGAGGTCGTGAAGACGGCGTCCGACCCGTACGTCGGCCGGGTGTCGATGGTGCGCGTCTTCTCCGGCACCCTGCGCCCCGACGCGACCGTGCACGTCTCCGGGCACGGGCTGACCGACCGGGGACACGAGGACCACGACGTCGACGAGCGGATCGGCGCCCTGTCCGCGCCCTTCGGCAAACAGCAGCGCACCCTCAGCCACGCCATCGCGGGCGACCTGGCCTGTGTGGCGAAGCTGAGCCGCGCGGAGACCGGCGACACGCTGTCGGCCAAGGACGACCCGCTGCTGATGGAGCCCTGGCAGATGCCCGACCCGCTGCTGCCGCTCGCCATTCAGGCGCACAGCAAGGCGGACGAGGACAAGCTGTCGCAGGGGCTGTCCCGGCTGGTCGCCGAGGATCCGACGATGCGGCTCGAACAGAACCAGGACACCCACCAGGTGGTGTTGTGGTGCCTGGGCGAGGCGCACGCGGACGTGGCCCTCGAACGGCTGCGCAGCCGCTACGGCGTGCAGGTCGACGTCGTCCCGCACAAGGTCTCCCTGCGGGAGACGTTCGCGAGCAAGTCGGCGGGCCGCGGCCGGCACGTCAAGCAGTCCGGCGGACACGGGCAGTACGCCATCTGCGAGATCGAGGTGGAGCCGCTGCCGGGCGGCTCGGGCATCGAGTTCGTCGACAAGGTGGTCGGCGGCGCGGTCCCGCGGCAGTTCATCCCGTCGGTGGAGAAGGGCGTAAGGGCCCAGGCGGCCAAGGGAGTCGCGGCCGGCTACCCGCTCGTCGACATCCGGGTCACGCTGCTCGACGGCAAGGCGCACTCCGTGGACTCCTCCGACGCCGCGTTCCAGACGGCCGGCGCGCTCGCGCTGCGGGAGGCGGCGGCCGACGTGAAGATCCATCTGCTGGAGCCGGTGGCCGAGGTGTCCGTCCTCGTCGGCGACGAGTACGTCGGCGCCGTGATGAGCGACCTGTCCGGGCGGCGGGGCCGCGTCCTCGGCACCGAGCAGACCAGCGGTGGCCGCACCGTCATCAAGGCCGAGGTGCCCGAGATCGAGATCGGCCGGTACGCCGTCGATCTGCGGTCGCTGTCCCACGGCACCGCACGCTTCAACCGCTCCTACGCGCGGCACGAACCGATGCCACCGCAGATCGCAGAAAGGATTCGTGAAGAGGCGCGCGCCGCCTCCTAGTTGGCGCCCGGCGCCATCAAGTGGCATTTCCCGATGCCATCGAACAGCCTGTGCGGAACGCTCCCCTCCGCGTCGGCGGGCGGCTTTGGCCGTCCGCCGACGGTTGTCAGTGGCGGGGGATACGCTGATCATTGATCGACAGGTGTGCGCAGTACGGAAGTCGGGAAGGCCGCAGAAGCGACAGTGCGGCGATCGGGGGCGGGAATGACCGTTGACAGCGGTTACGCGGACATCTTCGGTCCGCAGGTGCCTCGCACGGCCGGCGAGGGGCAGACGGCGACGTTCGCGCTGGCCTCCGCGGCCTACCGGGACAACCCTTACCAGGACATCAAGAAGGCCGACAACGAATGGCATCAGACCGATGTCAAGGAAGGCCGCAAGTGGGCGAAGATCTTCCGCCCCAACCTGGGTGAGGCCTACTCCCGGGCCGTGGTCGACCGCATGCTCGGCAGCGGCCGCAAGCCCCTGATCCAGTCCTTCGGCACCGAGCCGCAGGTCGTCGTCGAGCACTGTCTGGCCGCCAACAACATCCGCAAGGCCCGCGACCGGATGCTGAGCGCCATCACGGTGATCTGCGGCGTGCTGTTCCTGCCCGGGCTGCTGGTATGGCTCCTGATCTTCCAGCTGCGGACCACCATCACCAAGCGGGACGAGAAGCGGGGCGGTGCGCTCGCCTCCGCACTGCTCGTCGCGGCGGGTGCACTCGCCGTGATCTTTCTGATCCGGATGCCGTTCACCGGCTTCTGGGCCTGGTATGCGCGGGCCTCGGTCGTCATGCCCGTGGTCGGCTGGTTCTGGGCCAAGCAGGTCTGCGAGCGCACCGCGAAGGACCTGCGGGAGCGCTGGGACAGCCTGCTGGCCGGCAGCAGCGTCGGCGCGAAGGTTCCGGAGGCGGTGCCGACCAGCCCCACCGAGACCCAGGCCGAACAGCTCCGCCAGTCCCTCGCCAAGCTCAGCGCCGAGCAGCAGTCCAACTCCGTCTTCTACGCCGGGCCCAAGGGGATACTCGGCATGGGCACGCGCTGGGGCAGCTGGCAGCTGGCCGAGGACCTGGTGCCGGCCGACCCGACCCGGGAGATCCACCCGTTCCGCAGCTGGGACGTCATCCGCTCGATCCACGACCAGCTGCGCATGCTGGAGCGCGGTCCGCTCAACACCGGCGGTTTCCCCAAGCCTTCGATACGGCACTGGGTCGTCACGCCGATCGCCGAGGGCGCGAAGGCGGTGTCCCGGCCGGAGGGCACGGACGTCGAGGCGTACGTGGTCAAGCCGCACGCGATACAGGACATCTGCAACAAGCAGCAGTTCGGCAGCGGTGACCGGCACTACCTGGGCGTCCAGTGGACGCTCTGGGACGGGCAGTTGATCATCACCATGCTGATCACGGTGACCGTGCTGCACGAGACGCTGCGCATCGAGGTCACCGGGCATGCCCTCGGTCCGGTGAACGGGCTGTTCCAGGAGAAGCCCGAGGCGCCGACCAAGGAGGTCGCCAAGTCACTGAAGCCGTGGGAGACCCGCAAGATCAAGCTTCCGCTGGTGAACAGCGACGAGGTGGTACGGCTCGCGGTCCGCGCCCCGATCTCCTGGTATCCGCCACTGCTCAACTGGCTCGGCGGGACCATAGGCCTGCCCGAGCCGTTCGGGCTCCGGCACGCCTGGGCGGATCAGCCGTGGCGGCACCGGTTCATGGCCGACGATGCGTTGCGGGCCGCTACGCCGGTGCTACGGGTGGTGCACGCGGCGGCGATCAAGGTGCTGGAGGAGAACGGGGTGGACACCGAGAAGTTCGGTACGCGGTCGGCGTTCCTCAGCACGGCTGTGCAGGATCCGACGCCTCGGAAAGCGGACGTGTACGACGCGTAGGCCTCCGGCGGTCGGACCGCGTGAGGTGGGTCTGGGTGGCCGCCCCTGGGGGCTGCGCCCCCAGCCCCCCTTCAGCCTGAACGGTCTCGTCCTCAAGCGCCGGACGGGCTGATCAATGGCAGCGCCGGCCCCGACATCAAGCCGTCGGCCAAGCCTCCGCCAGCATCTTGCGCGTATCGGCGAGCAACTGCGGCAGCACCCGCGTATGCCCCACCACCGGCATGAAGTTCGTGTCGCCGCCCCAGCGCGGGACGATGTGCTGGTGGAGGTGGGCCGCGATGCCGGCGCCGGCGACCGTGCCCTGGTTCATGCCGATGTTGAAGCCGTGGGCGCCGGAGGCGGTGCGCAGAGCCGTCATCGCCTGCTTGGTCAGGGCGGCGAGCTCCACGGTCTCCGGCTCGGTGAGGTCGGTGTAGTCGGCGACGTGACGGTAGGGCACGACCATGAGGTGGCCGCCGTTGTACGGGTACAGGTTGAGGACCGCGTACACCTGCTCGCCGCGCTTGACGATCAGCCCGTCCTCGTCGGACTTGGCCGGGATCGAGCAGAAGGGGCAGCCGTCGTCCGCTCCGGGGCCGGTCGGCTTGTTCTCACCCTGGATGTAGGCCATCCGATGAGGCGTCCACAGACGCTGGAACGCGTCCTGGATCCCCACTCCCCACTGCTGCTCCGGCTCACTCGTCATGCGTGCAGCATATGGCTTCGCCCGTGGCCGGCGTGTCGCCGGGGCTCGCGCTCGGTCGGGCCGTCTGCCGGAGACCGTGCTCGACCTCTGCCACGCGCTGCCGTTCACAGCCAGGGCCGGCTGCGGCGTCGACTACGCCGTGTCCTGGCGGCTCAGCGGGCAGCGGCTGGGCTTCGTACGGAGGCATCTGCTGGACGCCGTGGTGCTGGAGGACGGCGAAAGGCCCCCGGGAAACTGAACTCCCCGAGGGCCTTCCACGTGGACGTGCCGTCGGCTCAGACCTGCGCCCGCTCCTCGACCACCTTCGCGATCTTCGCGATGGCCTCGTCGAAGGGGATGCCGTTCTCCTGCGAGCCGTCGCGGTAGCGGAAGGAGACGGCGTTGTTGGCCATGTCCTCGTCGCCCGCGATGACCATGAAGGGCACCTTCTGCTTCTGGGCGTTGCGGATCTTCTTCTGCATCCGGTCGGAAGAGGAGTCGACCTCGACGCGCAGACCCTTCTTCTTGGCGGCCGCGGCGAACTTCTCCAGGTAGTCCACGTGCGCGTCGCCGATCGGGATGCCGATGGCCTGGACCGGAGCCAGCCACGCCGGGAAGGCGCCCGCGTAGTGCTCCAGGAGCACGGCGAAGAAGCGCTCGATCGAGCCGAAGAGAGCCCGGTGGATCATGACCGGACGCTGCTTGGTGCCGTCCGCGGCCGTGTACTCCAGGTCGAAGCGCTCCGGCAGGTTGAAGTCGAGCTGGATGGTCGACATCTGCCAGGTACGGCCGATGGCGTCCTTGGCCTGCACGGAGATCTTCGGCCCGTAGAAGGCGGCGCCACCCGGGTCGGGCACGAGCGGCAGCCCCTGCTTCTCGGCGACCTGGCGCAGCGTCTCCGTGGCCTCCTCCCAGACCTCGTCGGAGCCGACGAACTTCTCCGGGTCCTTCGTCGACAGCTCGAGGTAGAAGTCGGTCAGGCCGTAGTCGCGCAGCAGGTTGAGGACGAAGGTGAGCGTCTTGTCCAGCTCGTCGGACATCTGCTCGCGCGTGCAGTAGATGTGCGCGTCGTCCTGGGTGAAGCCACGCGCGCGCGTGAGGCCGTGCACGACGCCCGACTTCTCGTACCGGTACACGGTCCCGAACTCGAAGAAGCGCAGCGGCAGTTCACGGTAGGAACGCCCGCGCGCGTCGAAGATCAGGTTGTGCATCGGGCAGTTCATGGGCTTGAGGTAGTAGTCCACGCCCTCGTCGAGCTGCATGGGCGGGTACATGCCCTCGGCGTACCAGTCCAGGTGCCCCGACGTCTCGAAGAGCTTCCCCTTCGTCGCGTGCGGGGTGTAGACGAACTCGTAGCCCTCTTCCTCGTGCCGGCGGCGCGAGTAGTCCTCCATGACGCGGCGGACGATGCCGCCCTTGGGGTGGAAGACGGCGAGGCCGGAACCGATCTGCTCCGGGATGGAGAACAGGTCCAGCTCGTTGCCCAGCTTGCGGTGGTCGCGCTTCTCGGCCTCGGCGAGGAAGTCCAGGTAGCCCTTGAGCTCGTCCTTGGACGGCCAGGCGGTGCCGTAGATGCGCTGGAGCATCGGGTTCTTCTCGCTGCCGCGCCAGTAGGCGGCCGCGTTGCGCATCAGCTTGAACGCCGGGATCGCGCGGGTCGAGGGCAGGTGGGGGCCGCGGCAGAGGTCCTTCCAGCACAGCTCGCCGGTCTTGGCGTCCAGGTTGTCGTAGATCGTCAGCTCACCGGCGCCGACCTCGACGTCCGCACCGTCCTCGGACGAGGCGGAGCCCTTGAGGCCGATCAGCTCCAGCTTGTACGGCTCGCCGGCCAGCTCCTCACGCGCCGCCTCGTCGGTCACGACACGGCGGGAGAAGCGCTGCCCGCGCTTCTGGATCTCCTGCATCTTCTTCTCGATGGCCTTGAGATCCTCGGGCGTGAACGGCTTCTCGACGTCGAAGTCGTAGTAGAAGCCGTCCTTGACGGGCGGGCCGATGCCCAGCTTGGCCTCGGGAAAGAGCTCCTGCACTGCCTGCGCCATCACATGCGCGGTGGAGTGGCGCAGGATGTTGAGACCGTCCTCGGAGGAGATCTCGACGCCCTCGACCTCCTCGCCGTCGGAGAGCACGTACGACAGGTCCTTGAGCTCGCCGCCCACGCGCGCGGCGATGATCGAGCGCTCGCCGGCGAAGAGGTCGGCGGCCGTAGTGCCCGTCGTCACCACGCGCTCTTCCCGCTCGGAATCGCGTTGGATGATCACACGGACGTCTGACACCGGTCTCTCCTGACTGAAGGTGGAATACGGCGCCATACCAGGAGCGCGCGCATTACGCGATCGTACCGACCCCGGACGGCTGACCGCGAAACGGTCACGTAAGCGCTCCGCTGGGAGGGCCGTGTGGGTCGGCGGACGTCTGCGGCTTCGTCGTGGCTGGTCGCGCCCACGCGGCGCAGCCGCACATTGATACAGCCCCGGCCCCTATGGGGCGCTGTCGGAACCGCAGCCGGGCTCCCCCTGCCAACCAAGCCACACCCACGCCGAGCAACGGCCCACCAACCGCCACTGTCCCCACGACACCGGCCGCGAGGGAGCCGTAGGGGCGCGCCGGTGTCGAGAGCACGAGCGCGCGGAGGCGCGCAGCGCCGAGCACGGTCGTGCTCTCGACACCGGCATGTGGCGCCCCGAAGGCGACCGAGCCAAACATTCGGCACCCCAGCCGCAAGGCTGCGCCCCGCAACGCCCTCGCCGAGCCCGCTCCCGTCAGTCCCCGCCGTCCTCTCCCCCGCAAGCCTCCTCAAAAAAGTCCAGATCCTCCTGCAGCGACTTCATCAACCGATCCCGCTCGGCCTCGTCCACCTGCACCGGCACCACCCCGGAGGCCCCCGTCACCTTGCGGAACCCACCCCGGCTCTCCAGCCGCCCGTGCACCCGCACCGGCAGTCCGACGAGGTGCGCGTGCCCGGCGATGCGGTACGCCTCCTCGTCCAACGTCAGCCGGACGTGCGGCACCTCGGCGCCCGCGAGGACCCGCAGCCGTACGGTGCCCTCCCCGCGCGGCCCCGACCGGCGCATCCGTACGACCGCCCCGGTGAGCCTGACCGGCACGGACGGCTCCTCGCGCTGATAGCGAGCCCCGGCCTCGCGCAGCACGGGCAGGTCGCCCGGTGAGAACTCGACGGGCTCGACACCGGCCACGCAGTCCTCGGGCACCCCGGCCGCGGGCGCCCACTCGACGGCGATGCGCGCGCCCTCGGTGCCGCGCACCAACGCGACCAGCGCTTCGGTGAGCTCGCGGCTGACACCCGCTTCGACGGCGCCGTCGAAGGCGTCCATGCCGCCGGTGGCCCGCTGGTAGTCGATGGCCTCGCGCGCGGCGTACAGGGCCTGGTGGAGGCGTACGGCGAGCGGGCGCCCGGTGCCGACGGGCACGAAGGCGGTGAGGCCGCGGCCGCCCGTCGCGGGGCCGACGAGGACGTTCTCCAACATCGCGGCGGCCGAGCGGCGGTGGCGGGCGCCGTAGTAGCCGGCACGCGCGCGCGTGGCGAGTGCCGCGGCGAGGAGCGTCTGGCGGGCGGCGGTGCGCAGTTCCTCCTCGACCGTCCAGGGCGCGGCCCCGACCGGCCCGCCGGGCGCGTCCCGCCACCAGCGGATCTCGTCGCTGGGCACGGCGAGTCCGACCAGCACCTCGCGCGCGGAGGGCGTGCCGCTGCGGGACAGGGCGAGGAGGGCCTCGCCGAGCAGGTCGTCGCTGTCGGGGAAGGCACGGGACTCGGGGACGAGCAGGCTCGTGCCGCTGCCGCCGGGCCCGGGCGGGGTCCAGCGGCCGTAGCGGCCCGCCGCTCCCCCGCGCCGCTGCCAGCCGTGCCGGTGCAGCAGGGCGCTGAGCACGGCGGGGTCGACGTCGCCCGGCTCGGGGGGACGCTCCCAGGACGCGTCGACCGGGTGCGGTCGTACCGCTCGTACCGGTTCCTCCAGGGGGCGGTGCGTCATGGTCTGCCTCCCGTCCCGACCCGCGTCATGATCTCGCAGAGCGCCCGGTCGTCGAAGATGCGTGAGGTCGGTATCCGCACGCTGGTCCGCCGCCGCCCGGTGATGGGGTGGCCGGCCAGGTTGACCCAGTAGCAGCAGTGCCGCAGATCGAGCCGGTCGTGGCCGGCCCGCAGCCACTGCTCCTGGGAGCGCGGCACGATCATCACGACCAGGATCTTGTGCACCGAGACCGGCGTGCGGGCGAGCTTCGCCAGGTGGTCGTTGTCGAGCGTGAAGGAGAAGAAGCGGCCGGGCGGGTTGGGCGGGAGCTGGTAGGTGGCCTTGAGCTGCACCTTGATGGTGACCTCGTCGTCTACGGTGTGGCCGGGCGCGCTGTGGCTGACGTGCCAGTCGATGCCGTTGTCCGGAAAGGGCTGCGAGAGCGAGCACCCGGCCGCCGCCGCGACGGCGTGCAGATAGCCCACCTGCAGTGTCTCCATGCAGGCGGTGGTGGCGAGTGAACCGCGATGGGGGCCCGTGCGTTCGGGCAGCAGCCCGCCCCGCTCGGGCTGCGCTATCGCCATGACGAACAGCCTTCCACGCCAAGTGAATCCCCGTCCGGGCCGCTGAACTGCAAAGACCCGCACTCCTGTTGTGTCCTTCCGGCGTACGGCGCAAACGGTCCGGGTATCACCAAACGGGCAGAAGACGGTGCGTCAGCTGCCGTGGGTGAACGAGGGGTTGTGTAGGTATGGCGTGCTGGTATGAGGGCCCGCTGGCGGCATTCGACACGGAGACGACAGGCGTGGACGTCGAGACCGACCGGATCGTGTCGGCGGCCGTCGTCGTCCAGGACGCCCCGGGCACCCGGCCCCGGGTGAGCCGGTGGCTGGTGAACCCGGGTGTGCCGGTGCCTGAGGCGGCGACGGCGGTGCACGGACTGACGGAGGAACACCTGCAGCGCAACGGCCGCTGGCCGGCGCCGGTGATGCATGAGATAGCCGAGGAACTGGCCGCACAAGCGGCGGCGGCGCGGCCGATCGTGGTGATGAACGCGCCATTCGATCTGACCTTGCTGGACCGCGAGTTGCGCCGCCATCGGGCCTCGTCCCTGGACCACTGGTTCGAGGCGACGCCCCTGCTGGTGCTCGATCCACGGGTCCTGGACAAGCATCTGGACCGCTATCGCAAGGGCCGCCGCACCCTGACGGACCTGTGCGCGCACTACGGCGTGACGCTGGACGGCGCCCACGACGCGGCGGCGGACGCGCTGGCCTCGCTGGAGGTCGTACGGGCGGTGGGGCGCCGTTTCGCCGCCCGTCTCGAGCGCCTGTCCCCGGCCGAGCTGCACACGCTCCAGGCGGTGTGGCACGCGGCACAGGCACGCGGACTGCAGGCGTGGTTCGCGCGCAGTGGCAGTGAGGAGGCGGTGGACCCGGCGTGGCCCCTGCGACCGGATCTGCCGGCGGCGGCGTGAACAGCAGAAAAGCCGGTCCGTACAGACGGACCGGCTTTCTCCGGGTGGGCGATACTGGGTTCGAACCAGTGACCTCTTCGGTGTGAACGAAGCGCTCTCCCACTGAGCTAATCGCCCGGGAACGCACTGAACAATACAGGTCCCGGCGCGTTTCCTTCAAACCGCTTGATGGCCGGCGGCCAGGTACGCGATCAGTCCGCGCCGGCCGGCCCGCATCATCAGCCAGTGGTTGGCGCGGAAGACGGGCCGGCCGGGCACGGCGAGACGCCTGAGCAGCGGTTTGTTCACGTCTACGACCTGCTCGTAGCGGGCGACGGTCCCGCTGTCGTGCCCGGTGAGGGTCCAGCGCGCCCATCCGTCGATGTCGCCGCACATCTCGATCTCCAGCGCTCCCGCCTCCCGGTCCCGCCGCACCTCGCGCGCGGTGAAAGTCATGTCGTACGGGAGGACGGAGCGGATCGTGATCACGCCGGTGGTGTCGTCGGTCCGGTTCACCTCGCGCACCTGGGGCCACCAGCGGGGGTAGTCCTCGGCCTGTTCGAGAAGGTCGTAGACGGTGGTGGGAGGGGCGGGCAGGGCCCACAGGCTGCGGAAGCGGTAGTGGCTCCAGTCCATGGGCCGAGTCTGCACCCAGCAGGAGGTTTCCGCCGTATCTGAGTATGTTCTGAGTACGTGCACTCATGCCGTACGACGTGACACGGACCACACTCCAGGCATGACGCACTTTCCGCCCCCGGCCGAGGAGTTGCGGCTCCTCGACGCCGAGCTGCGCCAACTGGACGCCCGCCGCGGCCAGTTGCTGCATCGCCGCGCCTGGCTGGTCACCGCCCTGCAAGCGACGGCCACGCCCACCCCGGCCCCCTTCGCACCGCCCCGCCCCGAGACCTCGGCGCCCCGGGTCCAGAACGTCCTGCTGGTGCTCGGCGGGGTCCTGCTCACCATCGCCGCGGTGGCGTTCACGCTGGTCAGCTGGGGACACATGGGGATCACGGGGCGGGCTCTGGTGCTCGGCGGGGTCACGGTGGCGGTGCTCGCCGCTCCGGTGCCGCTGCTGAAGCGCGGGCTGCGGTCGACGGCCGAGTCGGTGGCGGGCCTCGGGCTCGCGCTGACCGTGCTCGACGCGTACGCGCTGCACCAGGTCACATTGGCCGACGTGGACGCCACGGGCTACATCGCGGCCGCGTCGGCGGTACTGGCGGCCCTGTGGACGGCGTACGGACTGCTGCCGCGCACCGTCGAGCTGCGTCTGCCCCTGCCCGCCGCTTTGGTCGCGGCCCAGCTTCCCCTGACCCTCTGGGCGGTGGCGGCCGATGCGGACCTGTACGCGGTCACGGGGGCCGTGCTCGTGACGGCCGGGTTCGACACGGGTGTGGCGCTCCGGGTGCCCGCCAGGTCCGTACGGATCACCGCGGTGATCGGTGCGTACGGCATGGGCGCCTGGGGTGTATTGGCCGCCGGCTGGCTGTCCTGGACGGCCACCGGCCCGAGCGCCGCCGCCCGTGCGGCGGCGCTCCTCCTCTTCGCGACGGGCGTCGTAGTGACGGCGGCGTGGCAGCAGGTCGCCGCGAAGCAGGCAGGCGGCCTCGCGGTCGCCGCCGGCCTCCTCACGGTCGCCGCGCTCGGCGGCACGGCCCGCTCCGTGGTGCCGGACGAGTGGACGGTTCCGGCGTATCTCACGTGCGGTGTCGCCCTGTTGGCGGCGGTACGGGTGGACCGGCTGCCGGAGACGGTACGGCGCGGGCTGGCTCACGCCTCCGCTGCCGTGCAGGGGCTTGCCCTGCTGTGGACGCTGCCCCTGATCGGGATCGTCCTGCTGGGCCCGGTCACATGGGCGGAGCAGGCGTGGTCCGGGGCGCCGGGAGACGTGCGGGAGGCGGTGCTGGTCAACGCGCCGTGGCCGCCGCACGCGGACACGGTGCCCGTCGTCCTGGCTGTCATCGCCGCCGTACTACTCCTCGCTCCGCGTGACGCGTTCCGGCGGCCTCGGGCCCTGACCGGGGTGCTGGTGCTGGCCTGGGCGACGGCGCTGGTCCTTCCGGTGGTACTCGAAGTCTCTTACGCCGTGGGCCTGGTGGCGTTCGGTATCACGACGGCTGGAGCCCTGGCGGTAGCCGCGTGGACCCGGCCGACCGAGCGCCAGAAGGCAGAGACCGTCACGGAGGAGCCGTCGGCGGCATCCAAGGAAGCGCCCTCCGCGGCGGCCACGAAGCAGCCTGAGCCGAGTGAGTCCCCTGCATCGACCTCCTCCGCGCCCCGTCAACCGGCCACCACCGCTGCCGTTGCCGCTGTCGACCTGGCGACCCCTGGACCGACCGCCACGGTCCTCGCCCTCCTCACCTCCCTCGCCCTCGCCTTCCTGTCGCTGACCACCGAGCCCGCGACCCTCGCGGTGCTCTCCGCTCTGACGGCACTCTTCGCGGCGGCCTCCTGGAAGCCGCACCTCGCCCCGGTGACGGCCCCGGCCGCACTCGCGTACGCCGCCGCGCTGGCCTGCGCGACGGGTGCCGCAGCCGGCTGGCAGCCGCAGTACACCGCCCTGCTGGTCCTGGGCGTCCCGGTGGCGGCGGCCCTGCTCGCCGCACGGCTCGGTGGCTCGCGGGCGACCGTCCCGGTCGAGGTGGCGGGCGCGGCGGCCGGGCTGCTCGCCGTCGCACTGGCCGCTGCATCGACCGACCTGCCGATGCTCGCTCTGGTCCTGTCGCTGTGTGGTGTGATCACCGCCGGTACGGCGATCCGCCCCGACCGCCGCCCTGTCGCCTACGCCTCCGCCGCGCTCTTCATACTCGCCACGTGGGTGCGCCTGGCGGCATGGGACGTCGGCACGCCCGAGGCATACACACTGCCGGTGACCGTCCCGGCCCTGCTGGTCGGTGGCCTGCGCAGGCGCCGCGACCCGCAGGTCTCGTCCTGGACGGCGTACGGCCCCGGACTCGCCGCCACTCTCGTGCCGAGCCTGGTCACGGCCTGGGGCGACCCGGACTGGACGCGCCCCCTGCTGCTGGGGCTCGGAGCCATGGCGGTCACCCTGCTGGGCGCGGGCCACAACCTCAAGGCGCCCCTACTGCTCGGCGGCACGGTGCTCGCCCTGGACGCACTGCACGAACTCGCCCCGTACATCGCCCAGGTGACCGACGCGCTCCCCCGCTGGGTACCGCCCGCCCTCGCCGGCCTGTTGCTGCTCGCTCTCGGAGCGACGTACGAGCAACGCCTCAGGGACGCCAGAAAGATGCGGGACTTCCTGGCGAACATGCACTGAAACGCCGAGAAGGGGCGCGGGGAACTGCGCGACCAGCCACAACTGGACCCGCAGTTCCCCACAGACCGATCCCTATGGCATTCGATCCCCGAGCAGCGCCAGATTCTCAATCGCGGCGAGCCCGTACAAAGCGGTGTCGTTCGTGGACACCCAAGCGGCCTCACTGCCCGCCACCAGCGCGACCGGCCCGCTCAGCTTCTCCGTCCTCCAGGGCGCCGACTCCTTGTAGCCGTCGGAGTTGTAGAACTTCTCCCAGGCCCGCTTGGCCAGCTTCTCGTCCCCCGTCTTCACGGCGGCGTACGCGTCGAGGCGTGAGTGGCCCTGGAAGAGCAGCAGGGTGCCGAAGTTGGAGCCGTAGCGTGCCGCCTGTTCCGCCTTCGTGGCGTTGAAGTAGCGGCAGTAGTCGAAGTACGCCTCGTTGAACTTCGGCATGTCGACGAGGTCGATGAGCTCGGCGCACAGCTCGTTGAGGCCGAAGACGGCGGAGAGGTGCGAGACGCCGACGACCGGCTTGTCGGCGACGGCGAACCTGCCCGTGTCGAGGTCGTACAGCCCGCTGCCCTGGACGAAGCCGTTGGGCTGGGCGGCGATGCCCTCCATCGTGGACAGCACACGCGCCTTGGCCTTCTCCCATTTGGGGCCCTTGCGTTCCCACTCCGTCAGCCAGGCCGACACCAGACCGCTCCAGTCCGTGCCGAAGCCGATCGACAGGGCGTGCCGGTCGGGTGTATAGGGCTCGGTGCGGACCTTGCGCAGCGGGTCGAGGACGAGGAACGTCTCGTCGGAGTCGACGTTGGCGTGCATGAGGTCGCCGACGCGTTCGTCGGCGGTGAGGAAGTAGTAGTAGCGGCGGTAGGTGGTGTTGGCGATGCGCTGCTGCTTGGCACTGTCGGCGTAGTGCTGGACGCCGTGCCGGGTGCCGAGGCCGGCCCACTTGCCGAGGTGGTAGACGTCGACCTCGCCGGTGTGCCGGGTCATCGCCTCGGCGAACCGGAAGATGTCCGCGCGCCCGGACCGCAGGTACGCGAACCACAGCCACAGGTCGGGCGAGAGCTCGGAGTTGTCCCAGGCGTAGCCGCCGATGTCGTACCGCCACTGGTGCCTGACGGTGTCATAGGTGTGCATGATGTCGCCGTAGTCCCAGAAGCCGTACCAACGGCGCTGCTCCACCTGGTCCTTGTAGTAGGTGAAGAGGAAGTCGAGGTGGTCCTCGATCTTCGCCTTGGCGGGCGTGGAGCGGTCGGGCTCGGAGTAGAGGCCGGGGCCGAAGACCTTGGCCTTGATGAGCTGCTTGGGCGGGGCGGCGAGCTGCGGCAGCACGCGTACGGCCTCGACCTGTCGGGCCAGTGCCTCCGGTGCGGGCGTGGACTCGTTGGCCCAGAACAACAGCTCCGACGTACGAGCGATGCCGTACGGCGTGCCGAATTCCGGCTCGTAGTCCTCGTAGGTGATGTTGAGGCCCTCGAGCTGTTCGGCGAAGGTGTCCTGGCCCATGCCGTCGTGGTAGAAGCGCAGGTCCATGGGCTGCGCCTCCGGCGACCAGAGCCAGACCGTGACGGTGGCCTCGTCGGTCTGGGCGTCACGGATGTCGAGCTGGGCCGGGAACTTCTCCCAGAAATCCCTGAGCCCGAAGGAGAACCCGCCGCTCACGCCACCGACGTAACCGAAGCCGGAGGCGCGGCGGCCACCGCCGGCGCCGATCCAGCCGTGGCCCTGCTTGGTGCGCTTGCGCACGGTGAAGCCGTCGGCGGAGAGCTGGGAGAGGGTGTAGTCGCCCCACTCGGGGATGTACTGGAGGCGGGTGGTGACGCGCTGGTCCCAGGTGGCGGGGTCGGGCAGCTTCTGGCCCGCGTACTGGGCCGCCTGCACCGCCGCGCCCGGGTCGCGGCGCAGCCCGGTGATGCCCTTGACGGCCTCACGCAGCAGGCCGGTGCCCTCGCCGCCGATGCGGATGTGGCGGTCGTACGCCGCGTCCCGCATCGGCACGGTGAAGCGCACGCCGATGCCGCGGACGAAGTCGCCGCTCGCCTTGCCCGGCTCCTGCGTGCCGTCGTAGGTGATGGTCTGGACCATGCGGAAGGAGTCGGCGCCCGCGTAGAAGTAGAGCCGGATGGAGAAGGGGAGCCAACTCCGGGTGCCCTTGCGGTGCTTGCCGTCGATGCGGACGACCGCGCGGACCGGGCCCTCCTGCTCGACCTTCACCTCGGAGATGGCCCCGTCGAAGCGCTCGGTCTTCACCGAGCCCTGGTCCTCGTCCTCGATCTCGGGCTGGCGGATGAGGACCAGCCGGCCGTTCTTGGCGATCTCCGTGGATCCTCGGGTGACCGACTTGATGATCGTGGCGCCGGACTTGCCGATCTTCGCGGTGATGACGCCGGTCGAGACGTCGATGGTGCCGCCGCTCTTGTCGACGGTGACCTTCTTGTCGGGGGCGGCGGGCGCACCGGCGGCGAGGGTGAGCCTGCCGGAACCCGAACTCACCGCGTGCGCCGTCCACTTCAACGACCCGTCCGGCCAGTACGCGATCGGCCAGGACTGCACGGGGACGGCCTTGCCGTCGGCGTCGGTCAGCGCGAAGGTCTGGTCCTCCTGGTAGACGCCCTTGGGCCAGGGGACGCCGACGGTGGAGCCGGGGGCGGCGCCGAGACCGCCCTCCTCCAGCCAGTCCAGGGTCACGGGGTCCGCGTCGCCGGCCTCGGCTCTGGACGCGGCCTGCGCGTCCTTCGTCCCTGGCGCCCAGCTGAACTGCGCGGCGGCTCCGGCGACGGCGGCCGCCTTGAGGAGGGACCTGCGGGGGATGGGGGACATGGCCTTTCCTTTCACGGGAAGTCTTCCGTGCAGCGGGTCAGGGGCATGACAGAGGGAGGTGCGGCGCGGAGGGCGCCGACCTTGAATGAACAGGGCGCCGCCCGTCAGCGGCGCCGGTACCGCTCCTCCACGGCGACGGCCGCCGCCGCGACGGCTCCCAGGACGGGAACCCCCAGCGGCGCGACGAACGCGGCGGACAGGGCTACGACGCCCAGCCCGCCGACGACCAGGAAGGACCCGGCGGGGTCGAGCACGGTGCGGCGGCCGGCGCCCGTGAGCAGCGCCCGCCAGGAGGCGTCCGGCATCCAGACGGCCGCCGCCCGCAGCAGGGCCACGGCAAGTCCGATCAGCGCGAAGAGGCCGACGGCCCCGACGATCGGCCCGCCGGGAATCCCGGCCCGCGCGGCCTGGACGTCGACCCAGACCGCGGCGGCCACCGCCCACCCGGCGGCCCCGACGGCCCACCCCCCACGCACGGCCGACCGGAAGTCCGCGACGAACTCCCGCCAGCCTCCGCCCTCGTGGGCCGTACGACGCCGCAGATGCCGCGCGCCGGCGGCGAGGGCAGCCGGATACGTGACGATCCCGAGACACGCCACGGCGATCCACACGCCGGTGAGCAGGCACTCGGCGAAGACGGCGAACCGCTCGCCGCCGAGGACGGACGCCCTGCGCGGGGTGCGGGCCTTCACGCGTGCTTGCGCCATGCTGACCGCCTCAGCCCTTTCACTTCAGTCCGGACGTCGCCATGCCGTCGATGAGGTAGCGCTGGAAGGCCATGAAGAAGGCGATGACCGGGATCAGCGCCACCAGCGACATCGCGATCATGCTGCCGTAGTTGGAGATGCCCTCCTGGTCGCGGAACATCATCAGACCGAGGGAGACGGTGTACTTGTCGGGGGTGTTGAGGTAGATCAACGGCCCCATGAAGTCGTTCCAGGCGTTGATGAAGGTGAAGATGGCGCTGGTGATGAGGGCGGGGCGGCTCAGCGGCAGCACGATGGACCAGTAGGTCCTGAAGTGCCCGCAGCCGTCGAGCTTGGCTGCCTCGTCCAGCTCACGCGGCAGTCCGCGCATGAACTGCACCATGAGGAAGACGAAGAACGCCTCGGTGGCCAGGAACTTGCCCGCGACGAGCGGCACCAGGGTGTCGGTGAGCTCGAGGTTGCGGAACAGCACGTACTGCGGGATGAGCAGCACGTGGTACGGCAGCAGCAGCGTGCCGATCATCAGCGTGAACAGCAGGTTCCGCCCGGCGAACCGGATCTTGGCGAAGGCGTACGCGGTCAGCGAGCTCGACAGCACGACGCCGATCACGGCGAGGATCGCGTACATCAGCGAGTTCCAGAAGAAGCTGCTGATGGAGATGCCGGAGATGCCGTCGGCGAGCCCGGAGAAGTTCGCCCAGACCGGCTTGGTGGGCAGCAGGTCTAGGCTGGCGATGATGTCCTTGCTCGGCTTGAACGAGGCACCGACCACCCAGATCACGGGGTACAGGACGACCGCGAGGACGGCGAGCGCGCCCACGTGCCAGGCGATCGATCCGGTGCGCCGCCGCTCGTTCGCGGTGTGCAGGGCAGGGCTGGTGGCACTGGTCACTTGGCGGCCTCCTCGTAGTGCACCCACTTCTTCTGCGACCAGAACAGGACCGCCGTGACGAGCGCCACCGCGACCACCAGCGTCCAGGCCATCGCGGAGGCGAAGCCCATCTGGGCCTCCTTGAAGCCCTTCTGATAGAGGTAACAGGTGTAGACGAGCGTGGCGTCTGCGGGCCCGCACCGGGTGTCGGAGACGACATACGCGGAGCCGAACACCTGGAACGCGTGGATGGACTCCAGCAGCACGTTGAAGAACAGCACCGGGGAGATCATCGGCAGCGTGATGTTCCAGAACCTGCGAAGCGGACCGGCCCCGTCCACCTCGGCGGCCTCGTACAGCTCCCGCGGGACCTGCTTGAGACCGGCCAGGAAGATGACCATCGGCGCGCCGAACTGCCAGATGCTCAGGGCGACCAGGGCGTAGATGACGTAGTCCGGGTTGCCGATCCAGCCCCCCACGTCGAGGCCGAAGATCTTCTGCGTACGGTCCACGATCGCGTCGTCCGAGAACAGCGCCCGCCACACGAAGCCGACGGAGACGCTGGCGCCGATGAGCGAGGGCATGTAGAACGCCGCCCGGTACAGGCCCTGCCCGCGACGCTTCTGCGCGAGCAGCAGCGCGACGCCGAGGGCGAGCAGCAGCTTCAGCGGTGTGGCCACGACGACGTACTTCAGGGTGACCTCGACCGACTTCTGCCAGCGCGGGTCCTGGAACATCGTCGTGAAGTTGTCGAGCCCCACCCACTTCGGCGGCGTGAACAGGTTGTAGCTGGTGAACGCGTAGTACAGCGACGCGATCATCGGTCCCGCCGTGAGCAGCAGGAACCCCGCGATCCACGGCGACATGAAGAGGTAGCCGGCGAGGTTCTCGCGGCGCCGCCCGCGCCGCCCGGCGGCGGGAGCGGCGGACCGCTTCCCGGCCGGGCGCGCAGGCGCTTCCTTGACGAGCGTCATGGTGGTACGTCCCCTCAGCCCGCGAACGCGGCCTTGGCCTCGCTGAACAGCGCCTTGGCGGCGTCGGCCGGCTTGGTCCTGCCCTGGGCGACCTCGCCGCCGAGGCGCAGGAACGCTGCCTCGATGACGTCGGCACCGGACGGGTGCGGGGTGATCTTCCCCAGGACGCCGGCCTCGGCGACCTCCTCCTCGTACGCCTTGACGCCCTTGTTGTTGGCGTCGGTGGGCGTGAACGCGTCGTACTGCTCGGTCGTGGCGAGGATGCCGCGGTCGTAGCCCATGATCTTGCCGACCTCGGGGTCGTGGACCATGAAGTCGATGAACTGAGCCGCCTCCTTGGGGTGCTTGGTCCCGGAGAAGGCGCTGAGCATCAGCGAACCGAGGTACTGGCCGGTGTCCTTGCCGTCCATGGTGGGGATCGGCGCGAGCCCGTAGTCCGACTCGCCCTCGCCCTCGTAGCGGATGGAGAAGTTGTCCCAGGTGAACTCGGACGCGGCGAGCCCCGCCGAGAGACCTGACTTGGGCTTGACCTGCTCGATCTTCTTCGGGTCGGCGACGAGCCCGGACTTCACGCGCTTGTAGCCGTCCGCCCACCACTGCGTCAGATCGTCCTCGGTGAAGCCGAGATCGGAGTCCGTGAAGAACGCCTTGCCGTTCTGCCTCAGATACAGGTCATAGAGGTACATGATGCTGAAGTAGCCGGTGTCGCCGGCGATCTTGAGCTTGTCCTGGATCGTCTGGAGCGCGTCGAAGTACTCGTCCCAGGTCCAGCCCATCTTCGCCTCGACGCCGGCCTTCTTGAAGGCCTTGAGGTCGATGACGAGCGCCATGGTGTTGGCTCCGACGGGTATGCCGATCTGCTTGCCGTCGACCTGACCGTTCGCCAGAACGCCGTTGCGGAAGTTCTCCAGGCTCAGATTCCCCGCGTCCGCCTGCGACTTGAGATCCATCAGAACACCGCGCTTGTCGTACTTGCGCAGGAAAGCGACCGCATTCTGGAAAACGTCCGGGGGATTCCCACCGGAGGCCTGCGTCTGGAACTTCTCCCAGAAGGCCTCGTAGTCGGTGAATTCAGGCTTGATCTTGATCTTCGGATACTTCTTCTCGAAGAGCGCGATCGTCTTCTTGATGGCGATGGTGCGCGGCTCGCCACCCCACCACGCGTAACGGAGCGTCACCGTCCCGTCGGCGGAGGCGCCATCGCCGCCACCGCATGCCGTGGTCGCGGCCAGCCCGAGTGTGGCCGCCGTGGCGCCGGCCGCCTTCAGGATCGTACGCCTCTCAACATTCCTGCTGGTTCTCACCGTCGAGCCTCCCCGCAACGCTGCGTTGCCGCCTGCATGAATCGTTTCAAGTAAGCGCTTGCTGGCACAAGTTACGGAGGGCCCGGGGGTGCGTCAATGATTCGGACAGGAATTTCTTGTGGGCTCCTTCGGCGGTCTGACGGGGCGTGAGGCCGGAAGGGCCGGGCGGGCAGAGCGTCGCCGCAGGTGAGAGACGTATGGTCGATGGATCGAACGAGAAGTCGGCCGTCGCGGACGCGAACCGGTCGGCTGAAACTGCTCTGCGATCCGGAAGCTGACGGAACGGCACCTCACGCGGTGCGGTGTGCCGACGGGACCTTACGAACCGTCACTGACGGCGTGCCCTCTCGCGCCACTCCGGGCGCGAACGACGGCGGCCCGCCTGCACTGTCGCAGACGGGCCGCCGGATCCGGGTGGGCGATACTGGGTTCGAACCAGTGACCTCTTCGGTGTGAACGAAGCGCTCTCCCACTGAGCTAATCGCCCGGGCGCAGGAAGAACATTACCCCATGTCAGGGGGTGCGTGTGACCAGCGCGAACCCGCACCGGCCGACGACCGCACCCCCGTTACGGATCACTGGTCCTTGATCTTCCAGGGCATGACGATGCCGAACTTCCACACGTAGATCCCGACGAGCACACCCACGATCACGAGGCCGATCGACGTCAGGATGATGTTGCGGCGGCGCACCTTCGGGTCGAGGGCCCGCTGGGCCGCCTCGGTGACCTTGCGCTTGGTCCAGCGCAGCACGAGCTGGGCCCAGACGAACTCGGTCGCCCAGACCGCCATGCCGCCGAAGATCACGACCCAGCCGGGGCCGGGCAGCGGCAGCATGATGATGCCGGCGACCACTATCGCCAGGCCGATGACGAAGACGCCCACCTGCCAGCTGACGTGCAGCAGGCGCCGGGCCTTGATGAACTCCGGCGCTCTCGAGCCGAGGCCCTGCTCGCTGTCGCCCTTCACACCGTCCACTTCGGTCTCGTCCGTCGCCATGGCAACCCCGCCCGGCTCGTTACTCCCCGTATTCATACGGCCAAACCCTACCGGACGGAAACCAGTCACCGGAATGGTCGTACCTCGCGAACGGGTTCTCGGCCGGAAGAGTTACGTAAACGCACGCAAAACACTCAGAGGGGTTTACAACGGCACCGTAGGTGGCATGTCGATTTCGCCGACGTGCGAATCCCCGAGCGCACACTGAGCGAAAGGCCCTGGCGCTTATGAACACCACGGTCAGCTGCGAGCTGCACCTGCGCCTCGTTGTGTCGAGCGAGTCCTCCCTGCCTGTCCCCGCAGGCCTGCGGTACGACACGGCCGACCCCTACGCCGTGCACGCCACCTTCCACACCGGAGCCGAGGAGACCGTCGAGTGGGTGTTCGCCCGCGACCTCCTCGCGGAGGGCCTCCACCGGCCCACCGGAACCGGCGACGTCCGTGTCTGGCCGTCGCGCAGCCACGGCCAGGGCGTCGTCTGCATCGCCCTGAGCTCTCCGGAGGGCGAGGCGCTGCTCGAGGCCCCGGCACGGGCTCTGGAGTCCTTCTTGAAGCGAACGGATGCCGCTGTGCCTCCCGGCACGGAGCATCGGCATTTCGATCTCGATCAGGAGCTCTCGCACATCCTGGCGGAAAGCTAGGGAGAGGCTCCCGCAAGCCGCCCGGCGCCGTCGACTCGGGGAGACGGCTCGGGCCAAGACAACCGCATACGGCATACAGCCGCGCCGTCTCCGCACCGCCGGGGGCGGCGTTGGTGTGCGTTCACGGACCGGGGAACAGGCCGGCGGTCCGCCACGGGAACCGTCGGCGTTGCCACGGCGTTGTAATCGACGTCACCAGCGGGGGCAGGGCCGGTGCAGCGCCGGCGGATGCCACTACCATCGGCCAGCATCGGCGGGCGCCTGCCCGACCCCCCAGGCCAGGGAGCGAAACGTGCTGATCACCCACGACACCCGGTGTGCGCTCGATGCCGTGGTGGATCTGGTGAACACCGCACCGGAGGACGACGGGACACCGGACGGGCTGCCGGACGTCGCAGCTCTCGAGGATTTCGTACAAAAGCACGAAATCAGCGATGTCGGGGTGCTCTCCGAGTTCGACCTGTCGGCCGTGCGTAAGGTACGCGGGCGGTTCGCCGCGATCTTCGCGGAGCCGGACGCCCGGCGTGCGGCCGCACTCATCAACGAGCTGGTCGCCGCTGCGGGCACCACCCCCCGCCTCACGGACCATGACGGCTACGACTGGCATGTGCACTACTTCGCCCCCGGCGCCTCCGTCGCCGACCACCTGGCCGCCGACTGCGGCATGGCGCTGGCGTTCTTCGTGGTGGCCGGAGAGCAGGAGCGGCTGCGGCGCTGTGAGGCGCCGGACTGCCGGCACGCCTTCGTGGATCTTTCCCGGAACCGTTCGCGGCGCTACTGCGACAGCCGTACCTGCGGAAACCGTCTGCACGTGGCCGCCTACCGGGCGCGCCGCAAGGAAGCGGCCGGCTGAGCGGCGATCGTCGACAGGCCGACCCGACAGGGCGTCGACGCGGCCCCCGGCGGATGACGCCGGAGGCCGCGGGTACGGCTCACAGCAGCAGCAGGTCGTGCAGCGCAGCCATGAGCAGCAGACACCCGATCACCGCAAGGAAGATCATCAGCGGTGGCTGGGAAAGGGCGAAGAGGCACCCGCGAGGCTCGTCCTGAGGTGGCGCGGCCTCGCTTTGAGTCGTGTCCAGCATCTCGCGGCGATGATGGCGCAGTTGCCCCGCCCCGCGCGATCAACACGCCCGGAATGAGCGGGAGTTCGCCGAATTCCGCGATGTCCGGTTCGAGTCGTGATCACTTACGGACGGGCGGCGACCCACTGTGTCGTTTCAGTCCTGGCCGCGGGCGTCATATGCCGTGCTTCTTCAGGATGGCCTCGATGTCGCTGAAGTCGTCGCCGGCATCGGCCCGGGGTGCGGTCGCGGGCCGGTTCGCCTGACGCCGGCCCGGGCCCAGTGAGGGCGCCGAGGCCTCCGGCGCCACCGCGTCGCGCTGGGTGGCGGCGCGGGCTTCCTTGCGCTCCTTGCGGGTGCCGCCGCGTCGGCGCTCCACCGCGCGCGTGCTCGCGAAGAGCAGCCAGGACACGCCCAGGACCCCGAAGCCCGCCCAGGCGGTCGGGCTGAACGCGGTGTCCGCCAGCCAGTCGACGACACCGGTCATCACCAGGCCGAGGGGCACCAGCGAGTACGCAGCCATCCGCGCGGCCGCGAGGAACCGCTTGCGGTACGCCGTGACCGCCGCGATGCCCAGGCCGGCCGCGGCGACGGCGGAACAGACGGTCTCGGCAATCATCCGGTCCTCCAGGCAGGCTGGGTCGAGGTCAGGGCACCTCGTCCCTATCCATCCTGCACCGCGGCAACCCCACCCGGCCATGCCTGGGCCGGACATCAGGGACATCTCCGGGTCGTCTCCTCCGCAGGTGCCGGTGCGAGTCGTACGACCAGGACGACAGGCTCGACGCCAGGACCGACGGGCACCGAGGCCGAGGCCAGGCCAGCCCTACAGGCCCCGAGGCTGGGGCCGACGGGCACTGAGGCCGGGATCCGACAGACACCCAGGCCGGGGCCGACGGCGCGAAGCGCCAGGTCGGATTGGGGTGTCCGCGAGCGGGCTGGGAGACTGGGGTCATGAGCGACTCCTCCCCCGACCGCCCCGCCGCCCCCGTCCTCGACGTCTGGTGCGAGCTGCAGTGCCCCGACTGCCGCAGCGCCCTGGACGATCTCCGTGCCCTGCGCGCCCGTTACGGCGACCGGCTGGAGCTGCGGCTGCGGCACTTCCCGCTGGAGAAGCACAAGCACTCCTTCGCCGCCGCGCAGGCCGCGGAGGAGGCGCTGGAGCAGGGGCAGGGCTGGGCGTACGTCGAGGCCGTGCTGGGCCGGGTCGAGGAGCTGGACCGTAAGGGAGAACCCTTCCTGGTCGAGGTGGCCCGGGAGCTCGGCCTGGACGCCGAGGAGTTCGACACCGCGCTGATCGACGGCCGGCACATCCTGATCGTCGACGCCGACCAGGCCGAGGGCAAGGCGATCGGCGTGACCGGCACCCCGACGTACGTGATCGGCGGCGAGCGCCTCGACGGCGGCAAGAGCCAGGAGGGCCTGCGCGAGCGCGTCGAGGAGATCGCGGACCGGCTGCTGGCCGAGCAGGCGGGCGCCTGACCGGCCGCTACTGCAACGCCTTGTAGAGGGCGTACAACGTCGTCTCGTAGCCGAGCGACTCGTAGAGCCGCTCGGCCGGGGTGTTGCCGGCGAAGACATTGAGGCCGATGCCCCGGTGTCCGGCGACGATCGCCTGGACCTCGGCCAGCAGCATCAGCGTGCGGCCGTGTCCCTTGCCTCGGTGGCCCGCGTCGGTCTCGACGTCGTAGACGAAGGCCTGGCCGTCGCGTGCGCCGACCCACAGGGTGCCCACGGGCGTTCCCTCGTGCTCGAGGACGCTCAGGAACGTGTCCGGCGTGCGAGGTCCCTCCGGCAGAAGCGCCGCGTGGTCCCGCTCGGACTTGGCCCGGGCCTCGGCTTCCGGGACCCCGCGCTCGACCCAGCTGCGCATGTATTCCACGTGGCTCTTGTCCAGCCACGATCCGTATTCGGCCTCCGTCATGGGCCGGGCCCGGCTGCCCGGGGGAAGATCCGGCGGGGTGTCGCCGAGGGCCTTCTCCATGCCGCGGTTGCGTACTACGTAACCGAGCGCCGTGGCGAGACGCAGCGCCGGGGCGGCGTCACCGGGGACCGTCACCTCGATGCGCCGGCAGCCCCAGCCGCGCGCCACCTCCTCCGCGGCGAGAGCGGCCACGGTGCCCCGGCCGCGCCGCCGGTCCGGTTCCTCGATCCGCAGCTGGGATATCCGGGCCACCGCGTCGCCGAAAACGGGATGGGTCCCCAGGTGAAGGTCGCCTACGGGACGGCCGTTCACGCACACCTGATAGCGGCGCGAACGGGTCCCGTCCTCATGGTGCTGAAGCGGCTCGGTCGGCCGCAGGGTCGTGGTCATCAGGGGTGTTCTACCCAGCCTTCCGACCGACGGCAGCCCATTTTTCCCGCTCTACGGGTCCAGGTCCTCCCCGGACCGCTCGTCGAAGATCCGCATGGCCTTGGCGGTCACCGGGCCCGGTACGCCCGGCAGTTCGCGGTCGTCGATGCGGTGCACGGCCTGGACGTCCCGCAGGGTGGAGGTGAGGAAGACCTCCTCGGCCCGCGCCAGTACGTCCAGCGGAAGGTCGGTCTCCTTCGCGCCGGTCCACTCGATCGTCAACGCGCGGGTGATGCCCGCGAGACAGCCCGAGGCGAGCGGCGGCGTGTGGATCTCGCCGTCAAGCACGACGAAGACGTTCGACCCGGTGCCCTCGCAGAGTTGCCCGACCGTGTTGCCGAACAAGGCCTCGGTGGCGCCGTGTTGGTGGGCGCGAGCGAGAGCGACGACGTTCTCGGCGTACGAGGTCGTCTTCAGGCCGGTGACCGCGCCGCGTTCGTTGCGGGTCCACGGAACGGTGATCACGGCCGTGGAGTCGGCGTGCCGGGTGGTCTCGCCGAGCGCGACGACAAGGGTCGGGCCGTGCTCGCCGCGGTCGGAGCCGAGGGGGCCGTGGCCGCCGGTGTAGGTGATGCGCAGCCGCCCGAGCGGCATCGGGTTGGCCTCGATGACCGCGGCACAGGCGCGGCGGATCTCGTCGTGGTCGGGATCGGGAAGGCCGAGGCCCCGCGCCGAGCGCGTCAGCCGGTCGAGATGCCGGGTCAGCGCGAACGGGCGGCCGTCCACCGTCTTCACCGTCTCGAAGATGCCGTCGCCCACGGTCAGCCCGTGGTCGAAGACGGAGACGCGGGCGGACTCGATGTCCTGCAGCCCGCCGTCGAGCCAGATCTTCACGTCAGTCCCTCTCCACTCACCGCATACGCCCCCGACGCTACCGCGAGCAGCCGGGCCGCCTTCAGTTCGGTCTCCCGCCACTCCCCCTCGGGGTCCGACCCCCAGGTGATCCCCGCGCCGGTACCGAACCGCAGCATTCCCTCACCCCGGTCGATCCAGAAGGTACGTATCCCCACGGCCAGCTCCCCGACGCCCCGGTCGGCGTCGACCCAGCCGATGCCGCCGCAGTACGGCCCACGCGGCGCCGTCTCCAGCGCGTCGATGATCCTCAGGGCACTGGACTTCGGCGCGCCGGTGACCGAGCCGGGCGGGAAGGCGGCGTCGAGCAGCTCGGGCCAGCCGGCGCCGGCGCGCAGCTCGCCGCGCACGGTGGACACCAGGTGGACGAGCCCCGGGTGTTTCTCCACGGCACACAGGTCGGGGACGGTCACCGTCCCGGTGGCACACACGCGGCCGATGTCGTTCCGCACCAGGTCCACGATCATCACGTTCTCGGCATAGTCCTTCTCCAGCAGGTCCGCCTCGGTGCGCCCGGTGCCCTTGATCGGCCCGGACTCGACGACAAGCCCGTCGCGCCGCAGGAAGAGCTCGGGAGACGCGGTGGCTATCTCCACCCCGTGCCCCGGCAGCCGGATCGTTCCTGCGTACGGTGCCGGGTTGCCGCGGGCGAGCAGCGCGGTGAGGGAGTCCACGTCGGCGTCCGGACTGATCGGCGCGCTCAGGACGCGGCAGAGGTTCGCCTGGTAGACCTCCCCGGCCGCGATGTGCTCGCGGATGCGCCGTACGCCCGCCGTGTACGCGGCGCGGTCGAGGGAGGACGTCCAGTCACCGGCCGCCGGGCCGGCCCACTCCCCCGGCACCGGGGCGGGCACCGGCTCCACTCGTACGTCGCGGAAGCGGGCGCAGGTCAGACCGCCCTCGAAGTCGGCGCAGACGGCCCAGAAACCGCTGGAGTCCAGAGCCGCGGGGTCGCTGGTGACATCGAGGAGGCCGGTGGCGACGCGGGCGCCGAAGCGGGCGAGAGGAGCGAGGTCGAGCACGCAGTCGAGTCTATGGCCGGTGTCCCGCGGGTGACCTGGCCATGTCCCTTCGGGGCGCTTCGTCGGGTCCCTGAGCAGGTGCAGCGCAGCACGCTGCACAAACGCGTTTTTGTACTGGCCCCGGAATCCGCTAGAGTTCAACACGTCGCCGGGCCGCGGGAGCGGAACGAAACGACAAGCGGACGTAGCTCAGTTGGTAGAGCGCAACCTTGCCAAGGTTGAGGTCGCGAGTTCGAGCCTCGTCGTCCGCTCGAAGGAACAGGGGATCTTCCCGAACCCCTACACTCCTGGTGGAGTGGCCGAGAGGCGAGGCAACGGCCTGCAAAGCCGTCTACACGGGTTCAAATCCCGTCTCCACCTCCAAGGACGATTAGCTCAGCGGGAGAGCGCTTCCCTGACACGGAAGAGGTCACTGGTTCAATCCCAGTATCGTCCACTGGATCTTCGGATCCCCCGCGCGATTAGCTCAGCGGGAGAGCGCTTCCCTGACACGGAAGAGGTCACTGGTTCAATCCCAGTATCGCGCACGCAGTGCCCCGTGATCTTCTGCTCGACAGTCGATCACGCGGTCCCGAGGACGATTAGCTCAGCGGGAGAGCGCTTCCCTGACACGGAAGAGGTCACTGGTTCAATCCCAGTATCGTCCACACGCTGAAGCCCCCGGTCGACGACCGGGGGCTTCTTTGCGGCTTGGTGCGGCTCAGCTGGAGAACAGCATGTGGCCGAAGCTCTTGTGGCGCTTGTGGCCGTAGTGACCGCCGTGGTGACCACCGTGCGGGGCGCCCCAGGCGGGCGCCTGCGGGGCGGCGGGGTAGGCCTGGGGGGCGGCCGGAGGCGGCGGCGCCGGCTGGGACCACTGGGACTCCAGGCGGGTCAGCGCCTCCAGCTCGCCATAGTCGAGAAAGATCCCACGGCAGCCGCTGCACTGCTCGATCTGGACGCCGTTGCGGTTGTACGTGTGCATGGGCGCATGGCACTTCGGACACTGCATGGTCGGCTCAACTCCTCGCCGGTCGGTCCTGCTTCGCGTATCGCCAGGACAGACTCTGTCCGGCTGCGGTCGGTTGCACCCTACTTTGCGTATCCGTGGGTCAACTCAGGGGGGAGCGAAGCCATTCGGTCACACGCGTCGACGAGGGACTGCTCGACCTCGTCCAGGAGGCGGCCCTCGGCCAGGGCCTTGGTGATCGCCCGGGCGGCGGTCTGCACGGTGAGGGCGCGGGCCGGGACGTCCAGCGCGGGCCAGGGGTCACCGTGGGCGGGGACGGCCGTGCCGCCGGCAGCGCGGTAGGCCACCAGGAAGCGGCTCCACTCCTCGGGCGGCAGCAGCCCACAGGCGTACCACGCGGCCGGCCGCCCGAGATCCCAGGCCGGGACGCCCACGCCGAGGTCATCGACGTCGATGAGCAACCAAGGGCCGTGTGAGGCCGGGTGACGGACGAGTTGGCCGAGGTGGAGGTCACCGTGGCAGAGGGTGGCGGTATCGGGCTGAGGGGCCTCGGCGCGGGCCCAGGCGGGAAGGGTGTCCCAGGCGCGGAGCACGGCTGTGGCCCCGGCGGTCATTTCTACGTCCGAGACGGCGCGGAGGCGGGATACGGCGAGGGCGGCTTTGACCGGGCCGCGCATCGGAGGCAGCGAGGTGGGTGCGGGGGTGCGGTGGAGGCGGGCGAGGAGGGTTGCGGCGGCTTCCCAGGGGGCGGCGTCGGGATCTTCCGGGTCCACCGGGGTGCCGTAGGGCCAGAACGTCACCAGTCGGCCGTGCAGGTCTGCGGGCGTGGGGCTGAGCGGGGGCAGGAGGAGGCCGGGGAGGTGCGTGGCGGCGGTGAGGCGGGGGGTCAGGTCGGCTCCGGTGATGTCCGGGGCGTGGGCTTTGGCGACCGTGTCCGCGTGCCGGACGACGGTGGCGTCGGGGCGGTCGGCGAGCGTGACTGTTGCTCCGCAGGGACAGGCGGACGTACGTGAGTGGGCGGCGGTCTTGGCTCGTGCGGTGAGGTCGGGCAAGAGAGGGCTTGGGGTCACTGGGGTCCCTTGGGTGCGGATGCTTTGGGCCGAGGGTACGTGGGCTGGGCGGGGCGGCTTGGCGGTACGACCGGGGGCGGCCGGTTTGCCGGGCGCTCGGCGTTGGGCTGGGCGGGGGTAGGTCGCGCGGCGCGACGGCGTCGGCTGCACCGTGCCACCAGCTGACACCTGCATGCGGCGCGCCCGACGTGGAGGCTGGCCGGGGTGGGTGCGCAGCCCGGCGCGACGGGGTGCCGCTGCGCCCACCCGTGCCGCCCCAGCGGCACGACTGCCCGAAGCTACGCAAGCTCGCGCGGACCTGCGGCTGGGTGGGGTGGGCAGGCGCTACGCGCCCCCCACCCCACCCGCACAGGCCGCCGCAGGCCTCCCCGGCCCCACCGCCGGAGGTACCCGGCCCAACCGCCGGAGGAAAAAGCAATGCCGGCGCAGCTCCCCAGCTGCGCCGGCATTTGTGCCGTCCGCCGCACCCCCGTCCCCACGGGGTTTCATGGGTGGATGTCCCCGCCCGGACCGCTCTTCCGGGCCTGGGGTCGCCGCTCAGCGCCCCAGCATCACGCCCACGGACGACGCCTGTGTGGCCACCGTCTCCCAGCCGTCGAAGACGAGGAGGAGAAGGGCCGCCAGGGGAAGGGCCATGAGCGTCGCCACCAGGGGGTGGCGGCGGCCCTGACGGCGGGGGCGCAGCACCGTGCGCTCCTGCATGCGGATCAGCGTCCGCGGTGCCGTCTGGGCCATGGTCCCTCTCCTGACCTGTGTCAGTTGTCGTTGGCAGCGGCGGGTGTCTGACCTCGGGGGACGAGTGCTGCACCCGCCGCTTGACTTCAAATCTAGGCGCGCGGCCGCCCCGGCACGTCATGCCCTCGTACCGATTGCCGGGCCTCCCGGAGGATGAGCCATGACCTGCGGAGTACTCCCCTGGGTGGAGACGGGGACCTAGGTCTCGGGGTCTTCCCGGAGGGGACGCCTGGTGTACCCCTATTTGTCCACGCTTTTCTCCGAGCTGTCCTCCCTCGGCACCGGCTGCTCGACCAGCGCCAGGACCCGGTTCGCCATGAAACGGGCCGTACGCACCACGGAGCCGTTCCGGGTGACTTCGCTCACTTCCACGACACCTCGACGCACCGCCGTCTCCACCCGGCGGCCCGCCCTGCTCGCCACCACCTCATACGTGCGCGTCGTGTCCCCTGCGTCCACGACTATCTCCACGCGATCACCCTTCACGGGCTCAATCCCCCTTCTGTGACGGATGGTTGGAGGCGGGGCCCTGCCGAAGTCGCCCTGCTCAGCCGCCCCCTGACCACCCTTCAAGTCTCCCACCCCCCACTGACAATCCATCGCGCCGAGAGGGCGCGGCCTCTGCGCACCGCGGCCCGTGGAAACGTAAGCTGTGGCTCGTCAGACGGACCGGGCAGCGGGGATGAACATGGCGATGATGCGCCTGAGGCGCGAGGACCCGCGCGTCGTCGGCTCGTTCAGGCTTCACAGACGGCTCGGCGCGGGCGGCATGGGCGTCGTCTACCTGGGCTCCGACAAGAAGGGGCAGCGGGTCGCGCTGAAGGTGATCCGGCCCGACCTGGCGGAGGATCAGGAGTTCCGCTCGCGGTTCGCGCGTGAGGTCTCGGCGGCACGGCGCATTCGCGGCGGCTGTACGGCACGGCTCGTGGCCGCCGACCTCGAGGCGGACCGCCCCTGGTTCGCCACCCAGTACGTACCCGGCCCCTCCCTGCACGACAAGGTCGCCGACGAGGGCCCGCTCGGCGCGGCCGAGGTCGCCGTCATCGGCGCCGCCCTGTCCGAGGGACTGGTCGCCGTGCACGAGGCCGGGGTCGTGCACCGGGATCTGAAGCCCTCCAACATCCTGCTGTCCCCCAAGGGCCCGCGGATCATCGACTTCGGCATCGCCTGGGCGACGGGCGCCTCGACCCTCACCCACGTCGGCACGGCGGTCGGCTCCCCCGGCTTCCTCGCCCCGGAGCAGGTGCGTGGCGCCGCCGTCACCCCGGCCACGGACGTCTTCTCCCTCGGCGCCACGCTCGCGTACGCGTCGATGGCCGACTCACCCTTCGGGCACGGCAGTTCGGAAGTGATGCTGTACCGCGTCGTCCACGAGGAGCCGCAGCTGCACGGCGTACCGGACGCCCTGGCCCCGCTCGTACGGGCGTGTCTGGCGAAGGACCCGGAGGAGCGGCCGAGCACGCTGCAGCTGTCGCTGCGTCTCAAGGAGATCGCGGCCCGGGAGGCGCAGGGCCTGTCCGACGTACGCCCGCCCGCGCCGCGCTCCGCGGAGGCGGACCGCCCGACCGGGCGGCTCGTCGACACCTACGCCGACCAGCAGCGCGCCCAGCGTCGCCCGCAGGGCACTCCCCCGCCACGCGGCATCGGCATGCCCCGCGGAAGCGGTGCCTCACGTGGGCCCGGACCCGCGCGCGACGGGGGCGCGTCGAGAAGCGGCAGCGCCCCGCACAGCGGTACGGCGTCATCCCGGTCCGGGACTCGGCCGACGCCCTCCTCCCGGAACACCCCGCGTTCGGGCAACGGCAACCGGCCCCCCGCCCCGCGCAGTGGTACGAGCCGTCCGGCGCCGCGGAACACGGGTACGGGCCGGCGGCCAGCCAACCCGCAGCTGCTGCGGCAGCGGCTGTTCGTGTTCGTCGTGGTGACCCTGCTGGTGGCGCTCGGCATCGCCGCGGCGCAGGGCTGCCAGGGCCCGGACCGTGGGCTCGGCGACGACGGGGACGGCGTACGACAGCGGCAGGAGCAGCTGGAGCCGGGCCACTCGCCGCTCGACGGGGACTTGATGTCCGATCAGTACGAGACGACGTTCGACATCTCCGAGTAGCTCGGTACGCCGTACGGAACGAGCGGGCCCTCAGGCCGGGCTCACAGGCCGGGCAGGATCCGTTCGAAGAACTCCCGGTCGCCGTCGAAGACCGGGTCCAGGGACAGGAACTCCTCCGGCGTGACCCAGCGCGCCTCGCCGACCTCGTCCGGGTCGGGGACCACCTCTCCGGCGTCGGCCCGTGCCGTCCACCAGTGGAGGCGGAAGCCGCCGTCGTCGGTCTCGGACTCCCAGACCTTCGCCAGGGGTACGACGGTGAGGCCGACCTCCTCCTGGACCTCCCGGACGACGGCTTCCCGCTGGGTCTCCCCCGGCTCGATCTTCCCGCTGAGCGGCTGCCAGTAGCCGGGGCGTGCGACGGCGGGGCCGCGGCGGATGGCGAGGACGCGGTCGGCGCGGAGCAGGACCGCGACGATCGCCTCGCGCTGCGCCATCGCCCTGGGCCCTAGACCTGTGGGCGGCCCGTGGCCACCGCGTAGAAGGCGACCGCGGCAGCCGCGCCGACGTTGAGGGAGTCGACGCCGTGGGCCATCGGGATGCGGACCCATTCGTCGGCGGCGACCAGGGCCTGGGTGGAGAGGCCGTCGCCCTCGGCGCCGAGCATGAGGGCCACCCGCTCCATCTTGTGCGGGGCGGCCTCGTCGAGGGTCTTGGCCTTCTCGTCGGGGGTGAGGGCGAGCAGGGTGAAGCCGGCCTCACGGACCGACTCCAGGCCCTTGGGCCAGGTCTCCAGGCGGGCGTACGGCACCGAGAAGACCGCGCCCATGGAGACCTTGACGCTGCGGCGGTACAGAGGGTCGGCACAGTCCGGGGAGAGCAGGACCGCGTCCATGCCTAGGGCGGCCGCCGAGCGGAAGATGGCGCCGATGTTGGTGTGGTCGTTGACCGACTCCATGACGACCACGCGGCGGGCGGAGTGGAGCAGTTCCGTGGCGGTCGGCAGCGGCTTGCGCTGCATGGAGGCGAGCGCGCCGCGGTGCACGTGGTAGCCGGTGACCCGCTCGGCGAGCTCCGGGCTGACCGCGTACACGGGGGCCGGGAGCTCGTCGATGACGTCGCGCATGACGTCGACCCACTTGGCCGAGAGCAGCATCGACCGCATCTCGTAGCCGGCTTCCTTCGCCCGTCTGATCACCTTCTCGCCCTCGGCGATGAACAGGCCCTCGGCCGGCTCGCGCTTGCGGCGCAGTTCGACGTCGGTCAGGCCCGTGTAGTCGCGCAGGCGCGGGTCGTCGGGATCCTCGACGGTGATGAGATCGGCCACAGGGTGATACTGCCTTGTCCTGGGTGCGGTGCCAACGGCTTGGGACGGGTTGGGTTACCCGCGGTTACGCGGAGGGGTTCGGTCCTACGTTCACGACCTCGCCGATGACGATGACCGCGGGGGGCTTCACATCCTCGGTCCGTACCGTCTCCGCGACCGTTGCCAAGGTCGCGTCGACGCGGCGCTGGGCGGCCGTCGTGCCCTCCTGGATCAGGGCGACCGGCGTGTCGGCGGACTTGCCGTGCGCGACGAGGGTCTCGGCGATCTTGCCGATCTTGTCGACGCCCATGAGGATCACCAGAGTCCCGGTCAGCCTGGCGAGCGACGGCCAGTCGACGAGGGAACGTTCGTCGTCGGGGGCCACATGGCCGCTGACCACGGTGAACTCGTGGGCCACGCCCCGGTGGGTGACCGGGATGCCGGCCGCGCCCGGCACCGAGATCGAGCTGGAGATACCGGGGACCACCGTGCAGGGGATGCCCGCTTCGGCGAGGGCCTGCAGCTCCTCCATACCGCGGCCGAAGACGTACGGGTCGCCGCCCTTCAGCCGTACCACCGACTTGCCCTGCTTGGCGTGCTCGATCAGGGCGTTGTTGATGGCCTCCTGGGCCATGAAGCGGCCGTACGGGATCTTCGCCGCGTCGATCACCTCGACGTGCGGCGGCAGTTCGGCGAGCAGGTCGCGCGGGCCGAGCCGGTCGGCGATGACGACGTCGGCCTCGGCGAGGAGGCGGCGGCCGCGGACCGTGATCAGATCGGGGTCGCCGGGGCCGCCGCCGACGAGGGTGACGCCCGCGGTGCGGGTGCGGTGGTGGGGGGCGACGAGGGTGCCGTCGCGCAGGCCCTCGACGACAGCGTCGCGGATGGCCGCGGTGTGGCGGGGGTCGCGGCCGCGGGCGCTGGTGGTGAGGACGGCGACCGTGACGCCCTCGCTGTGGCCGGTGGCAGGGGTCCAGGCGGTGGCGGCGTCGGCGTCGTCGGAGCGGACGCACCAGACGCGGTTGCGCTCCGCTTCGGCGGAGGCCCGGGTGTTGGCTTCCTTGTCGCCGGTGGCGATCAGGGCGTACCAGGCGTCGGCGAGGTCGCCGTCCGCGTAGGGGCGCCGTTCCCAGGTGATCTCGCCCGCGTCCGCCATGGCCTCGACCGAGGGGGTCGCTTCGGGGGATACGAGGAGGATGTCCGCGCCTGCTGCGATCAGTGCCGGGAGGCGGCGCTGGGCGACCTGGCCGCCGCCGAGGACGACCACTTTGCGGCCGGTGAGGCGGAGGCCTACGGGGTAGGCGGGGTTTTCGGCCATGAGGTGCGGCTCCTCGGGCAGGCGGTGCGGTGGCTTGCAGGCCTCTGACGTGCGGATTTTACGGGGTGGGCGCGGTGGGCGGCTCAGGTGTCCGGTGGCTGGGCATCGTGGCCGGGTGCGGGTGCGTTGGTCTGTGCCTGCCCGTCCGCCCTGCGGAACGACTGCCCACACACCAACGGACGAACTACTGCCATGCGGCACATCTACGAGGGACCCGGCACTGTCGTACCGGAGTCCCTCGCCCACACCACGGCATCCGCTACTTCTCAGTTACCCCGGCGGAGTCGAACGTCGCCACCTCGTGCATCGCTCTGGCCGTGCTCTGGACCAGCGGCAGCGCCAGCAGCGCGCCCGTGCCCTCGCCCAGCCTCAGGTCCAGGTCGACCAGGGGGCGCAGGCCGAGCTTGTTCAGGGCGGCCACGTGGCCGGGCTCGGCGCTGCGGTGGCCCGCGATGCAGGCGGCCAGGACCTCGGGGGCGATCGCGCGGGCGACCAGCGCGGCGGCGCCGGCGCTGACGCCGTCCAGGATCACCGGGGTGCGCAGGGAGGCGCCGCCCAGCAGGAGGCCGACCATCGCGGCGTGTTCGAAGCCGCCGATCGCGGCCAGGACGCCGATGGGGTCGGCGGGGTCGGGCTGGTGGACCTCGATCGCACGGCGGACGACCTCCGTCTTGCGGGCGAGGGTCTCGTCGTTGATGCCGGTGCCGCGGCCCGTCACCTCGGCCGGGTCGGTGTCCGTGAAGACGGAGATCAGGGCCGCCGACGCGGTCGTGTTGGCGATGCCCATCTCGCCCGTCAGCAGTGCCTTGTTGCCGGCCGCCACCAGGTCGCGGGCGGTCTCGATGCCGACCTCGATGGCCTGCTTGGCCTCCTCGCGGGTCATCGCGGGGCCGGTGGTCATGTCGGAGGTGCCCGCGCGGACCTTGCGGGGCAGGAGGCCCGGGGTGGCGGGCAAGTCCGCCGCCACGCCGACGTCCACCACGCACACCTCCGCGCCCACCTGGCCCGCGAAGGCGTTGCAGACCGCTCCCCCGCCGAGGAAGTTGGCCACCATCTGGGCGGTGACTTCCTGCGGCCAGGGCGTGACGCCCTGGGCGTGCACGCCGTGGTCACCGGCGAAGATCGCGACGGCCGCGGGCTCCGGGATCGGCGGCGGGCACTGGCGGGACAGGCCGGACAGCTGGGCGGAGATGATCTCCAGCATGCCGAGCGCGCCGGCCGGCTTTGTCATGCGCTTCTGCCGCTCCCAGGCCTCGCCGAGCGCCTTGGCGTCCAGCGGGCGGATCTGGGCGACGGTCTCGGCGAGCAGGTCGTGCGGCTCCTCGCCGGGCAGGGCACGGCGGCCGTACGTCTCCTCGTGCACGACCCACGACAGCGGGCGGCGCTTGGACCAGCCTGCCTGCATCAGCTCGGGCTCGTCCGGGAACTCGTCGACGTACCCGACGCACAGGTAGGCGATGACCTCCAGGTGCTCGGGCAGGCCGAGGGCGCGGACCATCTCGCGCTCGTCGAAGAAGCTGACCCAGCCGACGCCGAGGCCCTCGGCGCGGGCGGCGAGCCAGAGGTTCTCGACGGCCAGCGCGGCGGAGTACGGGGCCATCTGCGGCTGGGTGTGCCGGCCGAGGGTGTGGCGGCCGCCGCGGGTCGGGTCGGCGGTGACGACGATGTTCACCGGGGTGTCGAGGATGGCCTCGATCTTCAGTTCCTTGAACTGCTTCGCCCGGCCCTTGGGGAGGGACTTGGCGTACGCCTCGCGCTGGCGCTGGGCCAGTTCGTGCATGGTGCGCCGGGTCTCGGCCGAGCGGATGACGACGAAGTCCCAGGGCTGCGAGTGGCCCACGGAGGGCGCGGTGTGGGCGGCCTCCAGGACGCGGAGCAGCACCTCATGCGGGATCGGGTCGCTGCGGAAGCCGTTGCGGATGTCGCGGCGCTCGCGCATGACCTTGAGGACGGCCTCGCGCTCGGCGTCGTCATAGGCGGGCGCGGCGGGGCCGGTGGACTGACGTGCTTCTTCCACTGGGGCCGTGCTCTCTTCCTGGAGGTCTTCCTGGTCGGCGGCCCTGGTGTCCAGGTCCTCCGCGTGCTGGACGACGTCGGGGTCGCCCTCTCGGGGGGCGGGCACCGTGGCGACGGAGGCCGGGGCCTCCTCGGTGGGCAGGACGATCGGCTGCGGCGGGGTCGGCGCGAGGTGCGGGGCGGTCGGCACCGAGCCCTCGACCGGGACGAACTGGCCCAGGGGCTGGCCGGGCGTGGGCTCCAGAGGGGTGCCGGACGGGAGGACGGCCGTGGCCTCGCCCTGACCGGACTCCGCGGGTCCGACGGTCGGTTGGACCGGGCCCTGGGGGGCCTGCACGGACTGGGCCGCGGGCTGGAGCTGCGGTCCTGCGGGATCGGCGACGAACAGCTCGGGCGCCTCGGCCGGTGCGGCATCCGTCGGACCAGCAGAGTCCGGCGTGACCGCGTCCGGGGCGGACTGATCGGCGGCGGTGGGGTCCGACGCGGCGCCCGCGGCGAGCGGCTGGGGGGCCTCGGCCGACTCGGGGGTCACGTCCGGGTTCTGCTGTGCGGCCGGCGTCTGGGACGCGGGATCCGCGATGTGGGCCTCCGCCTCGGAGGCCGTCTCTCCGGCGGCCACGACCTGTGCCGCGACGGCTGCGTCGGCGTCCGTGGGGACGCCGTCCTGCACCGGCTGCTGGGCCTGCGCGAGGTTCGGGTCCGGCACGGCATCGGGGGCCTGCTGCGGGTCGTGAGCGGGCTGCGCGACCGGGGCGGAGGTCTCGGTCTCCGGCTGGGCGCCCTGCTCGGCGTCCGAGGGGTGCGGGACCGATTCGCTCGTTACTACGGCGGAGGCGTCCTGGGGGGGCTGCGGGGCCTGGCCGACCTGCTCGGCGTCCACGGGCTGGGGAACCTGCGCCGCTTCGGGTGCCGTCGGGTCGCCGACGGCCTCAGTGGCCGGCTGGACGTGAGCCGGGTCGACGCCCTCGGCCACAGGCTGGGCAACCTCGGCGGCGGGCGCGGCCTCGGGGGCCGGGGCAAGCTCGGAAACGGGGTCTTCGGTGCCCTGGGCTGCGGTGCCCTGGGCAAGGGCCTCAGGCGCGGCAGCATCGGCGGCGGGGCCGGCCTCGGAGGACGGAACCTCGGGCGCCTGCTCGGCATCTGCAGCGGGCGCCTCGGGCAGCTGCGCGGCTTCAGGGGCGGGCGCTGCGACGGCCTGGACCGCATCGGGGGCGGGCGCTGCAACGCCCTGAACCGCATCGGGGCCGGGCGCTGCCGCGGCGTGGACCGCATCAGGGGCGGGCGCTGCCGCGGCCTGCACGGCCTCGGGGGCAGGCGCTTCGGAGAGGTCCGCTGCCTCAGGCGCTACGGAGAGGTCCGCAACCTCAGTCGCAGCAACCTCGCCGTCCCGCGCGGCCACAGGCACGGCCCCATCGGAAACCTCGGCAGCCCCAGGCACGGCCCCGCCGGAAACCTCGGCAACCTCGGCAACCTCGGCCACTGGCACGGCGGACCCCTGGGCGCCCGCACCTGCAGCGCCCTCGGCAGCCTGCGCACCCTCGGTCACAGCATCCCCGGCGACCGGGACACCCTCAGCACCCGGCACGCCGGCCGGGGCCTGCCCGGGCTCGATGCCCTGACCGTCCTCGGGCGCGTCGCCAACTCCCGGGCCCTGTACGGCATCCGGGACACCGGCAGCGCCAGGCACCTGCCCGGCGTCCTCGGCCCCGCTCGCGGGAACCTCCCCGCCGTCAGCACCGGAGGGACCCGCCTCGACCACTCCGGCTCCGGAGTCGGCCGTACCAGCCACGGCATCCTCAGCGCCTGCCACGGCTGCAGCGGCCGCTGCCTCCCCGGCGGCCGGATCATGCACGGCCCCCGGCAGCTGACCGGCTTCCTGACCCTGCGCTGCCTCGGCACCCGGGATCTGCTCGGCCCCCGACACTTGTTCAGCACCCGGCAGTTGCTCGGCACCCGACACCTGCTCGGCACCCGGCATCTCCCCAACACCAGCCGCATGCCCCGTGCCCGAAGCATGACCGGCCTCCGCGCCCGGGCCCCCACCGGCGACCGGCGCGGCCTGACCGTCAGCAGCCATCGACACCGGACCGCCGGGCACGCCCTCGTGCGGTACGGGCGCACCCGGTACGGCACCCTGCGGAGCATCCGAAGCGGCCTGCGCGGCATCCGGCGCACCCTGCGGAGCACCACTCGCGGCCCCGGCCTCCGTGGCCACCCGAGCCACCACCGCCTGCGCCGCGCCCACCGGCTGCCCGGCCGGAACAACCGTTTCGGCAGCCTCCACCTCGGAGCTCACCGGCGCGGGGGCCGGCGCCTGGGCGGCCTGTGCGGGGGCACCCCAGGGCGCCGCCGCTTGCGGAACCGACGCCTCGCGGTGCTGCGGGGCGTCGAGGTACTCGGGGCCGGCCGCACCGGGCTGGCGTACTGGTGCGCCGACGGCGCCACGGTCGGCGAGGGAGCGGACCGGGCTGGCGGAGGCATCGGGGATGGGCGGGCCGAGATGCAGCGGTCGCCGCGGGGTGATCGGCGGAATCGGCGTCGTAGGGGCCGTGGGGCCCGGCACGCGGACGGCGCTGAGGTCGACCGAGCCGCTGTCGCGGCCGGAGAGCTCGTGCGGACCCGGCTCGTGCACGGCCTCGACGACCGGCTCCGGCGCGGGCGGGGCGACCTCGTTGCCCCAGGCGCCCTGGGAGCCGGGCAGCAGCAGGTCTTCGTCCTCGGCGGTGGTCTCGGAGAGGTAGGTGTACGCACCGTGCGCCGCGGGGGCGCCCGGCTGCTCCACCATGCCTGCGCTCTCCGGCAGTCCCTCGCCCGGGACCTGGCCGGTGTCGGTCATGCGTACCCCTCGCCCATCGGTTAGTGCTTCTACGACCAGCTCACCCGGGAACGGCGCACCGACCGCCCCCGCAGTGAAGAACGAGCGTGCGTGCCCAGCGGCACGAACGACCCGCCCAAAAAAGGCGACAAAGCCATTGAGTGGCATTGTCGTGGCCGTTCGACCGTCGCGACAGGTTGATCCGCGACAGGCCGCTGTGGACTGCGCCACGTTGCGCGTCCTCCGGTTCTGCCGTACCACACCCACCCCAAACGGGGCGTGTTTTTCCGGACATTGACCGACGAAGTGCCGGGCGACCGAGTGCGGTACAACGATCGGCCAGCCTACCGCGCGCGGTACGACAACCGGATCACGGGGACGGGCACAGGCTCATACCGCGCGGTCGGGCAACACCCCGCTGAGCAGGAACGAAACAGTCCGCTCGCGCTCCGTCCAGGCCCGCGTGTCGAGTTGGACGGACTGCATCAGGGCGCACTCCACGTCGTACCCGTGCTCGGTGAGGTCGCGGCCGATGAGTTCGGCGGCGTCGCGGGTCGCGGCGTGCGTGACGATGCGCTGCGGGCGCCGGTCGGCGACGGCGGAGACGACCGCCGCTCCCCCGCCGCCGACGCGGACGACGTCCGGTTCGGGGAGGTTCTCCAGGACGTGCGGGGCGGTGCCGTGGACGATCTGCAGCTGGACGCCGAATGCGCGCGCGTTGGCCCCGGTGCGCTCGCAGGCCCGTGGGTCGCGGTCGACGGCGATGACGGCGGCGCCGGCCCGGGCGGCCTCGGTGGCGAACGCGCCGCTGCCGCAGCCGATGTCCCACACGAGGTCGCCGACGCGCGGGCCGAGCCGGGCGAGTTGGGCCGCGCGCAGGGGTTCCAGCTCGCCTTCGCCCATGAGACCGCCGTACGACTCGGCGGGCAGCGTCCAGCCGCGCGGTCCGGTCCCCGGGTCGCGGCCGGCGATCCATCCGCCGCCGTCCGCCGCGGCGCCTGTTCCGGGGTGTCCGCCGATGACGATGACGACGTTCGGGTCGCGCCAGGTGTGGTCGGCGGCCTTGTCGGAGGTGACGACGGTGACCTGTTCGCGTTCGGTGCCCAGTTCCTCGCAGATGACGAAGGTGCGGTGGACGCCTTCGAGGAGGAGGCCGAGCTCGGCGGGTCCGGCGCCCGGTGAGGTGAGGACGGCGACCTTGGTGTGGGCGCGGCACACATTGACCGCGCGTCGCAGGGTTCGGGGGTGTGCGACGACCACCTGTGCGTCGTCCCAGGGCATACCGGCGCGGGCGAAGGCTGCGGCGACCGAGGAGACGGCGGGGACGACCTCGACCTCCAGGCCGAACTCGGGTGCGCGCAGGGTCCGTACCACTCCGAAGAAGCCGGGGTCGCCGTCGGCGAGCACCACGGCGGTGCCGCGGTGGGCGGCGATCCGGCGGGCGGCGAGGGCGACGCTGCCGAGGCGGATGCGCTCGGCGGCGGGCGGCACCTCGGGGAGCGCCAGGTGGTGGGCGGCGCCGGCCACCAGCGTGGCGGCACCGAGGGCGGAGCGTGCCGCGGCGGTCAGCGGCGAGCCGTCCCAGCCGATCACCGTGACGCGGTCGGCCATCGTCGTCAGTCTCCAGGGATTACGCAGGTCGTCGTGGGGCAGCCCGAGGGCCGGGCTCCGTGAGGGTACCTGGTCGCCTCGGCGGCACCATCGGTGCCCGTGGGTTCGATTCCCGTCAGTTCCACTCGCCGAACCCGGTGAAACCGCCGGCCGGCTGGTCGCCGACGCCTTCCAGGTCCTCGGGCAGCAGGCTCCAGACGATCAGGTCGGTGCGGACGTCGGTCCACTCGCCGCTGTCCGTTCTCGTCCGGGCTATCCAAGCTCCCCGCAGCACGCCCTCGCTGATACAGCCGATCTTCTGTGCCACCTGCTGGGAGGCGGTGTTGTCGGCGGCGGTGCGCAGCTCCAGCCGTTCGAACTTCTGGTCGTGGAAGAGCCACTGCGCGGTGGCGAGGGCCGCCTCGGACGCATAGCCCTCGCCGCGGGCCCAGGGCGCGATGACGTAGGAGATCTCGCTGGAGCGGATGCGCCAGTCGGTGTTCTGCAGGTGCACGATGCCGACGAGACGCTGGGTGAGGAACTCGTCGACGGCGAAGACGATGCCGCGTCCCTCGGTGCGTTCGGCGGGGGCGAGTTCGGTGATCCAGGCGCGGGCGTCGGCCTCGGTGTAGGGCTGCGGCACGGAGGTCCAGGCCGTGACGAGCTCGTCGTTCATCATCTCGGCGAACGCCTCGATGTCCAGTTCCTCGAAGGGACGCAGCACCAACCGCTCCGTGCTGATGGAGATGTTGGGGAAGGTGCTAGTCATGCGCCGCTCCGTAACCTTCGGAAAACCTTCAGGGCCTGCTGAACTGCCCAGCATGCAGCATGAAAGCACTGAACTGCACCACGGGGTCCACTCCAAGTGAGCGAGTGGACCCCGTGCGTGGCGATACGCGGTATACGCCCCGTCAGATGAAAGTGATCCGTCTGCGGGTGCCCCGTCAGAACGCCGCGACGACGGCGCCGTCGTACTTGTCCTCGATGAACTTCTTCACCTCGGGCGAGGTGAGCAGCTTCGCCAGCTTCCGCACGCGCGGGTCGTCCTCGTTGCCCTTCTTCACGGCGAGGAAGTTGCCGTAGGGGTTGTCCTCGGGCGACTCGGCGGCGATGGCGTTCTTCGCCGGGCTCAGGTCGGCCTCCAGGGCGTAGTTGCCGTTGATGACGGCGGCGTCGACATCACCGAGGGAGCGCGGCAGCTGGGCCGCCTCGAGCTCCTTGAACTGGAGGTCCTTGGGGTTGGAGGCGATGTCCTTGGGGGTCGCTTCGTAGCCGACGCCCGCCTTCAGCTTGATCACGCCGTTGGCTTCCAGCAGCTTCAGCGCGCGGGCCTCGTTGGTGGTGTCGTTGGGCAGGGCGACGGTGGCGCCCTTCTTGAGGTCCGAGAGCTTCTTGACGCCCTGGGAGTACACGCCGAGCGGCTCCAGGTGCACCGTGGCGTTCGGCACGGCGACGATGTCGGTGCCGCTCTTCTTGTTGAAGTCGTCCAGGTACGGCTGGTGCTGGAAGTAGTTGGCGTCGACCTCACCCTGCTGGACGGCCGTGTTCGGCGTCACGTAGTCGGTGAACTCCTTGACCTCGAGCTCGAGGCCGGCCTTCTTCGCCAGGTTGTCCTTGATGTAGGCGAGGATCTCGCCCTGCGGGGTGGGCGTGGCGGCGACCTTCAGCGGGGCGCTCGCGTCGGAACCGGAGTCCTTGTCCGAGCCGCAGGCGGAGAGCCCGAGGGTCAGGGCTCCGGCGGCGAGGACGACAGTGGTGATCTTGGCGGTGTTACGCACGAAAAGTGCCTTTCCTTGGGTGGTGCGACCCCGACATGGGTGTGCGGGGAGTTCTGGGTGTCCGTCGGGATGGTTCAGACGGTCTTGCTGGTGGCCGTGGAGGCCTTCAGCAGGCGCAGCTTCGGCGCCGGACCGGAGCGTCCGCCCCGGCGGTGCAGGGACCGCGCCGCGTAGTCGCCGGCGAACTGGATGAGGGAGATGACGACGGCGAGGATCGCCACGGTGAGCCACATCAGCTCGGTCTCGAAGCGCTGGTAGCCGTAGCGGATGGCGATGTCGCCGAGGCCGCCGGCACCGACCGTGCCGGCCATGGCCGAGTAGCCGATGAGGGCGACGATCGTGGTGGTGGTGCTGGCGATGAGAGAGGGCAGGGACTCGGGTACGAGCACCTTGCGGACGATCGTCCAGGTGTTGCCGCCCATCGACTGCACGGCCTCGACCAGCCCGCCGTCCACTTCGCGGACAGCCGTCTCGACCAGGCGCGCGAAGAAGGGGATCGCACCGATGGCGAGCGGCACGATCGCGGCCTCGCGGCCGATCGTCGTCCCGGTGACCCAGCGCGTGAAGCTCATCAGCGCGACCATCAGAATGATGAACGGCATCGAGCGGGCGACGTTCACGATCTGCCCGATGACCTTGTTGGCGAGGACGTTCTGAAGGAGGCCGCCCTTGTCGGTGAGGACGAGGAGGATGCCGAGCGGGAGGCCGCCGACGACGGCGATGAGGGTGGACCAGCCCACCATGTACAGGGTGTCCCAACACGCCTGCTCCAGCAGGGGCCGCATCGCAGACCAGTCAGTCCAGGTCACAGCTGGGCACCTTCCTTCAGCAGAACGGGCTCCTGGCCCAGTACGTCGATCTGCAGGCCCTGCTCGCGCAGGAAGCCGATCGGCACGACGTTGTCCTCGTAGCGGCCGGGCAGTTCGATGCGCATCCGGCCGACCTGGAGGCCGCCGACGGTGTCGATGGCGGCGCCGAGGATCGAGATGTCGATGTTGTAGGTGCGCGAGAGCTGGGAGATGACCGGCTGGGTGGCGGCTTCGCCCTGGAAGGTGACGTCGACGACGGTGCGGTCGTCGGCGGAGGCCTCGCCGCCCACCGGGAAGAGCGCAGAGGCCAGTTCGGAGCCGGGGGTCGCGAGCAGCTCGCTGACCGTGCCGGACTCGACGATGCGGCCCTGGTCCATGAGCGCGGCCGAGTCGCAGATCGACTTCACGACGTCCATCTCGTGGGTGATGAGCAGGATGGTCAGGCCCAGCTGCCGGTTGAGGTCGCGCAGCAGCTGGAGGATGGAGCGGGTGGTCTCCGGGTCGAGGGCGCTGGTGGCCTCGTCGGAGAGCAGCACCTTGGGGTCGCCGGCCAGCGCGCGGGCGATGCCGACGCGCTGCTTCTGACCGCCGGAGAGCTGGGCGGGGTACGCCTTGGCCTTGTCCGCGAGGCCCACCAGGTCGAGCAGTTCGAGCGCCTTGCGGGAGCGTTCCTTGCCCGACGTGCCGAGGATCTCCAGCGGAAGCTCGACGTTGTCCTGGACCGTCCGCGAGGACAGCAGGTTGAAGTGCTGGAAGACCATGCCGATACGGCTGCGTGCCCGCCGGAGTTCCTTGCCGGCCCGGGGTCCGCGGCCGGCGAGGGCGGTGAGGTCCTGCCCGGCGACGGTCACCGTCCCGGAGGTGGGGCGCTCCAGCAGGTTGATGCAGCGGATGAGCGAGGACTTGCCGGCGCCGGACTGGCCGATGACGCCGTACACCTCGCCTTCGCGGACATGCAGGTCGACGCCGTCGAGGGCGGTGACCTCGCGGCCGCGCGAGCGGTAGACCTTGGTCAGGCCCGTTGTGGTGATCACTGGGTTTCCGTCACTGTCGAGTGCGCGGCACGTCGTGGGCGCCGGGCACGTGGCGTTCATGGTCGAAAGGCAGCCAGGACGCAGCACGGCTCTCGCAGGCGCGGTGGAACCGGAGAGGAGAATCGTGTGCGCGGGGCAGGGCTCAGTCCCCTACGCGGGGCGTAGGCGCGGACATGAGCGGGCTCTCGCTTCGGGGCGCGAGGCTCAGGTGGTGCAGGGGCCCTCTAGAAGGCGCACATTCGACACATACAACGAGCACCGGGCGTCATGGTCGCCTCGGTCGCAGCAGTGCGGCAGCTCGTCGTGGTCATGCGATCAGTAAACCAGACGTACGGTCCTTACCGGCCGCCGCCGTCCGCATAGTGGACAGCGATGGACAGCCGGCGGACTGGCTTCAGTCGCGGACGGAGATCTCCACGGCCCCTTCGGTGACCAGCGCGGACAGGGCCGACAGGTCCTGCACGAGGAGGTCGGCGTCGAGTTCATGGACCTGGTGGGTTGTGGTCAACGCCACGGTGGTCATCCCGGCCGCGCGACCGGCTGCCAGACCGGCGGGGGCGTCCTCGAAGACGACGCAGTGGGCCGGGTCGACGCCCAGTTCGCGGGCGGCGAGGAGGTAGGGCTCGGGGTCGGGCTTGCCGCGGGTGATGTCGTCGGCGGTGACCATCGTCTTGGGGAGGATGCCGACGGCGTCGAGCCGGGCCTCGGCCAGCCGGCGGGTGGCGGAGGTGACGACGGCCCAGCGGTCGGCGGGCAGCGCGCCGAGGAACGCCTTCGTGCCGGGGAGCAGGTGCACGCCCCCGTTCGGCACGTCCTCCACCTCCAGCGTCTCGATCCTCGCGAGGGCCTCAGGCACGAGGTCGGCGGGCAGCAGCTCGGCGACTATCTCGACGGCCGGGCGTCCGTGCAGCTCGACCCGTCCGAACTCCTCCGTGACGCCGTACTCCTCGGCCCACCGCGCCCAGCAGCGGTCCACGGAGGCGAGTGAGGAGACGAGGGTGCCGTCGTTGTCGAACAGGAGGGCTTGTGCACGGATCTTCATGCCCTCGACCCTAAGGTGCCCGTCGGGGGTGGCCGCACCAGCCCTTTTGGCCCGTAATAGGCTCGCCGCATGTTTGATGCCCTGACGCTGGTGACCGGTGTCGCCGCGCTGCTGCTCGCCGCGTGGTGCGGCTGGGCGGCGTACCGTGACCAGCCGACGAAGGACTGGCACTTCATCGGGATGGCCGTGGTGACGGTGCTGGCCCTGGTGCAGCTGGTGGCCGGGATCGTGCTGCTGGCGCGGGGCGACAAGCCGGAGCAGGGCACGACGATCTTCGTGGCGTATCTGCTGGGCGCGTTCGCATGCGTTCCGGCCGCCGGGTTCATGTCGCTGGCCGAGCGGTCCAAGTGGGGTTCGGTGACGGTCGCCGCGGGCGGTGTGGTGCTGGCCGTGCTGGAGGTGCGGCTCTATGACATCTGGGGAGGCTGAGGTGGCCGTGACCGAGGAGAAGCCGGCCAGGACACGGCTGATCAGCGGGCCCGGGATGCTGCTGGTGTGGCTGTACGGCGTGATGGTGGTCGGGGCCGTGTCGCGCTCGGCGTATCAGATCGCGACGGAGTTCGACCGGGCGCCGCTGGCCTATTCGCTGTCGGCGGTGGCGGGGCTCGTGTACGGCTTCATCACCTACACGTTGGTGCGGGGCGGCGAGAGGGCGCGCAGGGCGGCGCTTGTGTGCTGCGCCGCCGAGCTCGCGGGCGTTCTGATCGTCGGCACCTGGACCTTGGTGGAGCCATCGGCGTTCCCCGACGCAACGGTCTGGTCCGACTACGGCATGGGGTACCTCTTCATCCCCGTGCTGCTGCCGCTGTCGGCGCTGTACTGGCTCCGCAAGGCCCGAACGGTCAAGCAGTAGCGGCGTACGTCCCCGCCTGCTTCTCCAGCACGATCATCGGTACGCCGTCCGCGCCCTTCGACGTGCCCACCGCCTCATAGCCCACCTTGCGGTACAGCCGCAGGTTGCCCTCGCTGCGGTGGCCCGTGAAGAGGCGGAACTTGGTGGCGCCCCGCTCTTCCACCAGGGCGGCCTCGGCCGCGCGCAGCAGCCTCGCGCCGATGCCGTGGCCCTGCAGGCGGGGGTGGACGCAGAGCTTGCCGATGGCGGCGGCGCCGTCCGCGGTGACGCTGCCGCGGACCGAGCCGACGACCTCGTCGCCGAGCCGCGCCACGAAGACACAGTCCTGGGCGACCTCCGCGCGGACCGAGTCCAGGGTTTGGACGAGCGGGTCGATGCGGTAGTTGCCGTACAGCGCCGCCTCGCTCTGGAAGCACAGGTACTGCAGCCTGAAGATCTGCTCCGCGTCCTGCTCGGTCGCCGCAGAGATGGTCACGCTCATGCCCATGTGCGCACGCCTCCCGCTCACCTGATCGCCTGTCGTTCCTCACTCCTATCCCCGTGCACTGCGGGCCGCAACCTCCGGTGTGAGCAATCGACGCAGACATCCCAGGCATCTGGAACGTTCCGGGCCGAGACTGCCCTGTGAGATACCCAACTCCCCCGCGATTTCCCGGTATGTCAGGTCCTCCGGCGAGAGCAGAGCCTCCACGAGGCGGGGGCAGCGGCCGGGCAGGCGGCGGACGGCCTCGCGCAGGGCGCGGCGGCGGGCGGCCGCGAGGGCGAGGTGTTCGGGGTCGCCGGCGCTTTCGTCCGCCGGCTCGCTCTCGTACGGCCGTTCGCGCCGCGTCGTACGGCGGCTGCGGCGCGCCTCGGAGCGGACGGCCCTGCGCAGCCAGCCCGGCGGGTCCACGGGTGGGCCGTCCGAGTCGAGGCGTTCCAGGAGGCGGAGCCAGACCGCCTGTTCCAGGTCGCCCGCCTCCGCTCCGCAGGCGTGTGCCTCGGCGGAGGCCTCGGCGGTGAGCAGGGGGCGCAGGGCGGCAACCAGGTCGTCCGTCATATGCGGCACGACGCGGCCGCCCGGGCACAGGGTTGCCCGGGCGGCCGACAGTCACCCCGAACGGGGCGCGGGGCTCAGCTGTTGACGAAGTCCTCGCGGGCCAGCACGCCCGTGTCGGGGTTGTCGGTGAAGACACCGTCGATGCCGGTCGCGAAGTACGTCCGGTAGGCGCCGAAGACATCGCCGTAGGCGTCCGCGTCGGTGCCCTTGCGGAAGTTCGCGGGGAGGAAGGGGTTCTCGTTGCGCATGGTCCAGGGGTGCAGGATCAGGCCGACCTTGTGCGCGTCGCTCACCAGCGTGGTGGGCGTGGTGAGGTTGCCGTTCGCGTCCTTCGGGATGACCAGGTCCAGGGTGGGGCCGATGCCCTGGGCGTAGGAGGCGATCTCGCGCAGGCCGGCCGGCTTGACCAGGTCGGCGACGGTGCGCGGGTCACCCGTCTCGACGAAGTCCCAGGGGCGGGTGGCCGGGCCGGAGAGCAGGACCACGAGCGGGTTGTCGACGAGCTTGTTCAGACGCTGGATGCTGGTCGGCTCGAAGGACTGGATGATGACCGGCGAGTTGCGCCGGTCCTTGCCGTACTTGTGCAGCACCTTGGCGATCCGCTCCTCCAGGGCGAGGCCCTGCTTGCGGAAGTAGGTGGGGTGCTTGAGCTCGGGGTAGATCCAGACCTGCTTGCCCCGCTTGCGGGTCTGCTCGTCCTGCCACTTCAGGACCTCTTCGAAGGTCGGGATCTCCCAGCGGCCGTTGTAGAGGGTGTTGTGCGGGCGGTTGGCCGGGATGCGCTCGATCGCGCGCAGGGTCTTCAGCTCGGCGAGCGTGAAGTCCTCGGTGAACCAGCCGGTGGTGGAGACGCCGTCGAGCACCTTCGTCTTCTTGCGGTCGGCGAACTCGGGATGGTCCGCGACATCGGTCGTGCCGCCGATCTCCGGCTCGTGCCGGCAGACGAGGTGGCCGTCCTTGGTGGGCACCAGGTCGCCCGCCTCGACGATGTCGGCGCCCATGTCGAGGGCCAGCTGGTAGGCGGCGAGGGTGTGCTCGGGCCGGTAGCCGCTGGCGCCGCGGTGGCCGATGATCGTCGGCTTGGGCAGGCTCTTCACGCCGCCACCTCCATGCCGGGCCTCAGCGGCCTTCGCCGTACCGGACAGCCCGAGGACCGCTCCGCCCGCGCCGAGCACGGCCGCGCCGAGAAGCATCCGCCGTCCGGTGACGCCCGTCTGCTCGTTCTCCTGGGTTCCCATGAGCACCCTCTCTGCCCGTTCAATCGTCAGTGCGGGCCGATCGTAGGTGCGTGCACATGACGGACGGGAGACCTGCGGCGGAACTCGCGGGTGACGCTGGATGTCGTACGTGAACGGAGTGGTGACGGTCCGTCGGATTCGGTCCGACAGTGCGGGGAACCCGTCCGGTGGATCCCGGGGCGATGTCCGTCACATCATGGCGGGCGCGTTACGCACCGCCCGCGGCACGCCACCGCAGGTAAACCTGCGTCAACAGTGCGTAAGGCGTCGGTGAAGTCGGCCCACCCGATGTGCGGGACTCCGGGAACCGCGAGTATCGTCCTCACCTGCACAGACTTATACAGATCCCTCGCCATCCCCTTGACCCCGGAGGGCCCGTTGTCCCGCTTCGCGCTCATCAAGGCAGTGCTCGGACCGATCATGCGCCTGATGTTCCGCCCACAGGTGGAGGGCGCGGAGCACATCCCGGGCGACGGTCCGGTCATCCTGGCCGGCAACCACCTCACGTTCATCGACTCGATGATCCTGCCGCTGGTCTGCGACCGTCAGGTCTTCTTCATCGGCAAGGACGAGTACGTCACCGGCAAGGGCCTGAAGGGCCGCGCGATGGCCTGGTTCTTCACGGGCGTCGGCATGATCCCGGTCGACCGGGACGGCGGCCGGGGCGGAGTCGCCGCGCTGATGACCGGGCGTCGGGTGCTGGAGGAGGGCAAGGTCTTCGGCATCTACCCCGAGGGCACGCGGTCGCCCGACGGGCGGCTGTACCGGGGGCGCACCGGTATCGCGCGGCTGACGCTGATGACCGGTGCGCCTGTCGTTCCGTTCGCCATGATCGGCACGGACAAGATCCAGCCGGGTGGGGCGGGGATGCCCCGGCCTCGGAAGGTGACGGTCCGGTTCGGTGAGGCCATGGAGTTCTCCCGGTACGAAGGAATGGACCGGGACCGGTACGTCCTGCGTGCCGTGACCGACTCCGTGATGGCTGAGGTCATGCGGCTGTCCGGCCAGGAGTACGTGGACATGTACGCGAGCAAGGCGAAAGAGGCCGCGTAGCGCCGTTCGGGTTCTCAGGTACGGCGGCTGCGGGTCCCTTGTGGCTGGTCGCGCAGTTCCCCGCGCCCCTGAGGCCAGCTGTCCAGCCGTTGGTCTCGCAGCATGAACCATGCCGCGACCGCCGCCGCGAGCAGCACCGCCGCACCTGCCCCCGCCGCCAGCGCCAAACCGTCCACGAAGGACTGGCGGGCCGCTTCCAGCAGGGCCTCGGACGTGCGTGAAGGCAAGTCCGCCGCCGCCTCCACCGCACCGCCCAGCGACTCGTGTGCCTCCGCCGGAGTGCCCGCCGGGCCGGTGAATCCCCGGTAGACGCCCGTCACGATCGAGCCGAGCACCGCGATGCCCAGGGCCGCGCCCAGCTCGTACGCCGTCTCCGACACCGCCGACGCCGCGCCCGCCTGCTCCTTCGGTACGGAGCCGAGGATCACGTCGGACGTCACCGTGAAGGAGAAGCCCGCGCCTACGCCGACGACCAGCAGGGCGGCCCCGAGCAGGGGGTAGCCCGTCGAGCGGTCGATCACCGTGAGCACGGCCAGGGCGAGGCCGATGGCCGCGAGGCCGCCGGAGACGACGGTCCGTACCGAGAAGCGGCGGGCCGCGCGGCCGGCGATCAGGCCGGCCACCACCGCGCCGATCGCGGCGGGCAGTTCGGCCAGGCCCGCCTCCAACGGCCCCCTGCCCTGCACGAGTTGCAGGAACTGGGAGAGGAAGAACACCAGGCCGGACAGGCCGAGGATGGTCAGCAGGTCGGCCAGGACCGCGCCGCTGAAGCCGCGGTTGCGGAACAGCCGCATGTCCAGCAGCGGGGTCGGCAGGGTGAGTTGGCGGCGTACGAAGCCGTACAGCGCGGCCGCGCCCAGCGGGCCCGCGGCGACGGTGGTCCAGGTGAAGCCGTGCGCGGCGGCTTCCTTGACGGCGTACACGAGGCCGACCATGCCGACGAGCGACAGTACGACGCTGGTCAGGTCCCAAGGGCCGGGATTCGGGTTCCGCGATTCGGGCAGCAGCTTGATGCCGACGAGGACGAGGACCACCATCACCGGCAGATTGATCAGAAAGACCGAGCCCCACCAGAAGTGTTCCAGCAGGAAGCCGCCGGCGATCGGGCCGACGGCCGTACCGGCGGAGGCGGTCGCGCCCCAGATGCCGACGGCGAGGCTGCGTTCGCGCGGGTCGTGGAAGAGGTTGCGGATCAGGGCGAGGGTCGCCGGCATCAGGGTGGCGCCCGCGACGCCGAGCAGCGCCCGGGCCAGGATCATCAGTTCGGGGGTCGTCGCGTAGGCGTTGAGGACCGATATCGCGCCGAACGCGGTGGCGCCGACGAGCAGGATCCGCTTACGGCCGATGCGGTCGCCCAGGCTGCCCATCGACACCAGTAGACCCGCGATCACGAAGGAGTAGACGTCGCCTATCCACAGGAGCTGGGTGCCGGAGGGCTTCAGGTCCTCGCTGATGTAGGGGGTCGCCAGGCCGAGGACGGTCGCGTCGACGGCCACCAGCAGCACGGCGAGCACCAGGACGGACAGCGCGAGCCAGCGGCCCGGGCGCTTCACCGCCTCGGTCGTGGTCGCCGGCTGCAGGGTGCTGGTCATGATTCCTCTCTCTGTGGTGCGTGATGTCGTAGTGCGCCGCCGAGCAACAGCCCGACGATCATGTGCTGGAAGTCCTTGGGTGCGCCCTTGCCGCTCTGCACCAGCCAGGCGCCGGAGGCCAGCAGGCCGTACAGCGCCTCGGTGAGCCACGCCGGCGTGAGGTCGATGCGGAACTCGCCGCTCAGCTGACCGCGCCGGAACAGGGCGCCGATGCGGTCGTCGATCCGGGTCCAGCCCGCGTGCTGCTCCTCGCCTTCGAACAGCTGGTTCTCGGTGTAGAGGAAGGCGAGCAGCCCGGCGGCGGGCTCGACCTCGCGGACGAGGCGGCGTACGGCGTCGGTCGCGGTGCCGGCGTCCAGATCGGCCGCGTCCAGCGCGGCCTCGCACTCCTCGATGCCGAGCGCCTCCAGCGCCCGCACGAGGGCGTCGCGCCCGGCGAAGTGGCGGTGCAGCGTGGCCCTGCTGATCCCGGCGGCCTTGGCGACCTCGTCCATGGTCGCGGTGGATTTGCGGGTCAGCAGGGCTGCGGCACTGCGGAGTACGTGATCGCGATCGACGGCCATGAGACAACCATAGCGCAGGTGAGACATTTATGTCTCACCGCGGGCATGCGTGACTCACACCCTCCTGCTGGGTGATCAAGTGGCTGACGTCAGTGCCAGGGCAACTGGCCGCGCCGCTCCCAGTACGCACCCGGCTCCTCCACCAGCGCGGCGAGCCGCTCCAGCTGCCCCTCGTCGAGGTCGACGACGGCGGCGTGCAGGTTGGACGCGAGCTGTACCGTCGTCGCGGCGCCGGAGAGGACCACGCCGGCCCAGGGCTGCCGGAGGATCAGCGCGAGGGCGACGGCGTCGCATCCCAGAGACGTTTCTTCGGCTACGGCCTTCAGCGCGTCCGGCGCGTACGGGTCCGCGAGGCGTCCGTTGGCCATGCCCTCCTTGACGATCACCGTGAGCCCAGCGTCGTGGGCTTCGGCGAGAGCGGGGCCGGCCGAGGTCTCCAGGGCGTTGTACGTCGACTGGACGGTGCGGAAGAGGGGCTCGCCGTCGACGGTCACGGCGAGGGCGGCGCGGATCGCGTCGGCCTGGGCGGGGCCGCTGGTGGAGAAGCCGATGGTGAGGCCCTGGGCCGCGGCTTCGGCGAGCCTTGCGTGGAGGTCCTTGTCGGTGAGGGCGGGGCTGTCCGGGGTCACCGAGTGGATCTGGTAGAGGTCGAGCCGGTCGCCGAGCAGGGCGTCGGTCTCGGCGCGCTGACGCTCGTAGGTCTGGAGGCTGTGGTCCTTGACCTCGTGCTTCTCGGCGTCGGTCGTCCAGCCGGCGGTGTAGGTGTAGCCCCACTTGCTGCCGACGACGATGTCGTCGATGTCGGGGCGGGCGTTCAGCCAGTCCGCGAGGAACTCCTCCGAGCGGCCGTAGGAGCGGGCGACGTCGAAGTAGCGGACGCCCTGGGCGTAGGCGGCGTCGAGGAGTTCGTGGGTGCGCTCGCGCAGGGCGTCGACGGTGCGCTCGGCCGGGAGGTCGTCCTCCCGGCCGAGGTTGATGTACCCCGGGCGCCCCACGGCGGCCAGGCCGAGTCCCAGATGCGCGGGGGGCGTGGTCGCGGCGGCCAGACGGCTGAACGGCATGACGGCTCCGGGTGCACTGTCGGCGGACGGGTAACCCGCACCAATCTACCGACGGCCGTCCGCCTCGGCCCGGGCGGACGCGGCGGCTCAGCCCGCGCCGACGCAGCGCGGCCCGAAGGCCGGGTCGGCGGGCCCGCTGCGCTTGAGGGCGTTGAGTACCCACTGCTGCACCAGCGGGGACTTGGGCGCCTGGTCGTGCTCGGTGAGGTCGAGCGGGCAGCGGTCCTGGAGCAGGACGTTGGTGACATAGGAGGCGGGCCCGCTGAGGAAGGAGCTGGTGTACGGCAGCACGACCTCGTCGTACTTCGTGGCGATCGCCGTGTAGTCGGGGCCGACCGGGGTCTCGGGGGCGGAGTTGAGCTTCTTGAGGAAGTCCGAGCCGGCGGTCTGGTCGACGCAGGAGGGGCAGGCGGTGGCGCCGGCCACGAGGGCGAGCGGGTTGGTGGTGCCGTGGTTGGAGGGCACGATGCCGACGAGGTCGTCGACCTTGGTCGCGCCGCCCAGGAACTTGACGTAGTAGCGCGGCATCATGCCGCCCTGGCTGTGGCCGACGATGTCGGCCTTCTTGGCGCCGGTCGCGCCGAGGACGGCGCCCACGAAGTCGCGCAGTTCGGCCGCCGAGTCCGGGATCGGGGCCGTCTCCAGGCCGCCGTACTCGAAGGAGAAGACGCAGTAACCGGCGTTCGCGAGGGCGGGCGAGAGGGTCAGCCAGTTCTCGTACGAGGTCTTGAAGGTGCCGTTCACCAGGACCACGGGCTGCGGGTGGGCCGAATCCGTCTTGCAGGACCAGTTGTTGGCGCCGGGTGGCGGAGTGTCGGCCGCGCTCGCGGGGGCCGTGAGACCGAGAGCGCACAGGGCGGCGGTCGCGGCGGCGGCGAGGAGGCGGGCGGTTCGTCGTGGGCGTCTCGCGCGCATGATGTCCCTTTCATGCTCGACCATGATCGACCGGTGTTCGGCAATGTCGACCGGGAATCGGAATGGTTACTTCCGGGTAAGGAGAAGTCAAGGTTTCGGCCAGTGGCCGAATCCTTACCGTTACCGGGCGCGCCTGGACAGCACGAAGGGCCCGGACGCGATGTCCGGGCCCTTCGTCCGACTGCGGGACGCTAGACGCGCTTGGCCGTGGCCCACTCGTGCTGCGCCGCCACGTCCGCCTTCACCTCGGCCAGCTGGACGGCGACCGCGCTGGGCGCCGTACCGCCACGGCCGTTGCGGGAGGCCAGGGCGCCGGGGACATTGAGGACGGAGCGGACCTCGGGGGTGAGGTGGGTCGAGATCTTCGCGAACTGCTCGTCCGTCAGGTCGTCCAGTTCCTTGCCCTCGGCCTCGGCGACCTTGACGCACTCGCCGGCGACCTCGTGCGCGACCCGGAACGGGACGCCCTGCTTGACCAGCCACTCGGCGATGTCGGTGGCGAGGGAGAAGCCGGCCGGGGCCAGTTCCTCCATGCGGTCGCGGTGGACGGTGAGGGTGGCCATCATGCCGGTGAAGGCGGGGAGGAGGACCTCCAGCTGGTCGATGGAGTCGAAGACCGGCTCCTTGTCCTCCTGGAGGTCGCGGTTGTAGGCGAGGGGCAGGGCCTTCAGGGTCGCCATGAGGCCGGTCAGGTTGCCGATCAGTCGGCCACTCTTGCCGCGCGCCAGCTCCGCGATGTCCGGGTTCTTCTTCTGCGGCATGATCGACGAGCCCGTGGAGAAGGCGTCGTGCAGGGTCACGAAGGAGAACTCCTTCGTGTTCCAGATGATGACCTCCTCGGCGATCCGGGAGAGGTTCACACCGATCATCGCGGTGATGAAGGCGAACTCGGCGACGAAGTCACGGGACGCCGTGCCGTCGATGGAGTTGGCGGCGGACCCGTGCTCGAAGCCGAGGTCCTTCGCCACCGCCTCCGGGTCCAGACCGAGGGAGGAGCCCGCCAGGGCGCCCGAGCCGTACGGCGACACGGCCGTCCGCTCGTCCCACTGGCGCAGGCGTTCCGCGTCCCGGGACAGCGACTGGACGTGCGCCAGGACATGGTGGGCGAACAGGACCGGCTGGGCGTGCTGGAGGTGGGTGCGGCCGGGCATCGCGACGTCCGGGTGAGCCTCGGCCAGGCCGATCAGCGCGTCCTGGAGGTCGGCGATCAGGCCGCCGATGACGCGGGCGTGGTCGCGCAGGTACATGCGGAAAAGGGTCGCGACCTGGTCGTTCCTCGACCGTCCCGCGCGCAGCTTGCCGCCGAGGTCGGGGCCGAGGCGCTCCAGCAGGCCGCGCTCCAGAGCGGTGTGGACGTCCTCGTCGGCGATCGTGCCGACGAAGTCACCCGAGGCCACATCGGCTTCGAGCTGGTCGAGCCCGGCGATCATGCGCTGCAGCTCGTCCTCGGTGAGGAGCCCCGCCTTGTGCAGCACGCGCGCGTGGGCGCGCGAACCGGCGATGTCGTACGGGGCCAGCCGCCAGTCGAAGTGGACGGACGCGGACAGCTTGGCCAGGGCCTCGGCGGGACCGTCGGCGAAACGGCCGCCCCAGAGCCGTACGTCACCGCTGTTGCTGCTCACTTGCGTGCTCCTCGGGAGGGTCTGGGTGTGGCACCGCCTCCCCGTGGCGTGAACGGGGAGGCGGTCGTCAGGCTAGTGCGAACTCACCACACAGTGACCTGCATGAGTATGCAGAGCTCTGCATGATTCGTCAATCTTGGTCCGTGGCGCTGGGAAATCCGAGTCGTCTTTGAACGCGAGAAACCGCTTACCCGTATCTCTCGCCGAACGCAGGCGCCGCGTTTGCCACCAACGACCCCCTGACCCGAGTGAGGCATCCGCATGTCCAGGGCTCTTCCGAAGTACAACAAGCGTCGCGTCACGTTCATCGGCGGCGCTGCCGCGGTGGCACTGTCCGGCACGGTGATCGCCGGCTTCGCCCTCGCGGGGGAGACGTCCAAGAACAGCGGGACCAGCGCCCGCACACTGGCGAGCCCCGGCACGATCACGTGCCCGGACGTCCGGTCCAAGCTGCCCGCGGTCCCGGCCTCCGCCAAGGCCGAGGTCGACCGCAACCTCGCGCTCCTGAACACCCAGATCCAGGAGGCCAACAAGCGACTCGTCGACACGGTCGGCCAGGGCGGACCCAACTTCGTCCAGAACGCCATCCTCGGCCCGCTGAAGGACAAGCGCGTGGCGACGGTCAACCGCATCGCGACGGCGATCGGACGCACGGCGGCCAAGCCGCAGGGGCTGGACGCGCTGGCCCCGTGCACCCTCAACGCCGCCGGGACCAAGGCGGGTGGCGGCGCCAAGGCCACGCCCACCGCGAAGGCGACCACTCCCCCACAGCAGGCCGGCGGGAACACGGGGAATACGGGCAACACCAACGCGGTCGGCACGATCAGCTGCCCCGACGTGCGGTCGAAGCTGCCCGCGGTCCCGGCCTCCGCCAAGGCCGAGGTGGACCGCAACCTCGCCCTGCTCAACACGCAGATCCAGGAGGCCAACACGCGCCTGGTCAACACCGTCGGCCAGGGCGGACCCAACTTCGTCCAGAACGCCATCCTCGGCCCGCTGAAGGACAAGCGCACCGCCGCCATCGACCGCATCGCCATCTCGATCGGCCGCACCGCCGCGAAGCCGCAGGGTCTGAACTCCCTGGCCGCGTGCACGCTCGTCAAGTGACGTGACAGGCAGCCATGGCCGCCCCGTTGGCACGCCGGCCGGGGCGGCCGTGGTGGCCACAAGCGGACCTCGCAATTCCTTAGGGCAATTCCTTAGACGGCCGAACGACCCACACTCATACTCGATGACGTGGGAAAAACTTACGAACGCATAGACGGCAGACTCCGCACGTTCATCGAGGAGCAGCCCCTCTTCTTCACCGCGACCGCTCCCCTCTCCGCCGACGGCACGGTCAACCTCTCGCCCAAGGGCCTCAAGGGCTCCTTCGCGATCCTCGACGAACTCACCCTGGCCTACCTCGACTTCGCCGGGTCCAACGCCGAGACCATCGCCCATCTGCGGGAGAACGGCCGGATCACCCTCATGTGGTGCGCCTTCCAGGGCCCGCCCAACATCGTCCGCGTGCACGGCCGCGGTGAGGCCGTCTTCCGGGACGACCCGCGGTTCAAGGAGCTGCTCGGCCACTTCCCCGACATCGACCCGTCCCTGCACGGCCTGCGCGCGATCATCGTCGTGCGGGCCGAACTCGTTCGGGACTCCTGCGGGTACGCGGTGCCCCTCATGACGTACGACGAGGACCGCGACCTGCACGGCAAGCGGTTCGCTCGTGAGGACGACGACTCGCTGAGCGCCTACTTCACCAAGAAGGAGCACATCGCGACCAGCCTGGATGGCCTACCCGGGCTGCCGTTGCCGCTGCCTCCGTCTAGCGTCTGAGCCATGCGCCCCGGTGTCGTCGCCCTCGCGTCCGCGTCCCTCCTCGTCCTCGGTGCCGCGGCGGGAGACGGGACGCCACGTCCCCTGCCCGCGCGCATGGCCGACACCGGGGCGGTACCCAGCTGATCACCGCCGTGGCACCGAAGTCCGGCTCGACATCCGGGACGGTCACCTGGTGGGACCGGGTGGACGGGCGGTGGGTGAAGGCCGGCTCGGCGCCGGCCCGCTTCGGCGCGAAGGGGCTCGTCGAGGGGACCTCGCGGAAGCAGGGCACGAACACCACGCCGACGGGGCTGTACGGGCTGCCGTACGCCTTCGGCATCAAGGCGGCGCCGCGCGGCACGACGTACAAATACCGCCGCGTGCACCAGGACTCCTGGTGGTGCCAGGACAACGACTCCCGCGCCTACAACCGCTGGACCGAGCCGCTGGCGCGCGACTGCCGGGCCGCCGAGTCCGAGCACCTGATCTCGTACGGGGCGCTGTACGCGTACGCGCTCGTCATCGACTTCAACTACGAGCGTCCGGTGAAGGGCCGAGGCGCCGGGATCTTCCTCCATGTGAAGGGGCGCGGGGCGACGGCCGGTTGTGTGTCGGTGCCCGAGGAGGCGATGCGGCGGATCCTCAAGTGGGCGGATCTGCGGCGGAAACCGCACATGGCGATCGGAACGGCGAGCGGACCCACGGCGATCACCCGGTACTGAGCAAGCGGCACTGAACACACGGACCTCCCCGCACGTATCTCTGGGCCAAGGGACCACGCCCATCACGCACTCCCCTTGCTCCCGTCCCCGGAGGAACCGTGACCACCACGCTCGCAGGCGGCCGTGCCGCCCGCCGCCAGACGATGCGCCGCATCCGACCGCGCCGCTCCCCGGCCGTCCCGCTGGTCGTCGCCCTATGGGCGGGCGCGGCGGCGGTGCTGTGGCTGTGGTGGGACAACACGCCGTCCCTCGCGGACAACACCGCGAAGATCCTCGCCGCGGGCCGGATCACCGGTCTGCTCGCCGGGTACCTCATGGCGCTCGTGGTGCTCCAGATGGCCCGGGTGCCGGCGCTGGAGCGGCGGGTGGGCTCGGACCGGGTGGCGCGCTGGCACGCGATGAGCGGCCGTTACACGGTCTGCCTGGTCATCGCGCACGTCTTCCTCACCATGTGGGGGTACGCGCTCCAGGCGGGCAAGACGCTCGGCGACGTCGTCCAGCAGACGATCGACTCGGTCAACACGCTGCCGGACATGGGCAAGGCGGCCATCGGCACCGGGCTGCTGTTCTTCATCGCGTTCATCTCGGTCGGGGGCATCCGCCGCCGGATCCCGTACGACACCTGGTACCACGTGCACCTGCTGACGTACGCCGCGGTGTACCTGACGTTCTGGCACCAGATCACCACCGGCAACGAGTTCGCCGTCGAGCCGTCCGCGAAGACCTTCTGGTACGGGCTGTACGGGGCCGTGACCGCGCTGGTGGTCTGGTACCGGATCCTCACCCCGATCCGCCTCAACCTGCGCCACCGGATGTACGTCGAGGCGGTCATCGAGGAGACCCCGGGCGTCGTGTCGGTGCTGATCGGCGGGCGCAAGCTGCACCGTATGGGCGCGGAGGCCGGGCACTTCTTCCGCTGGCGGTTCAAGGCGCCGGGCATGCGGTTCAGTTCGCACCCGTACTCGCTGTCGGCGGCGCCCCGCCCCGACATGCTGCGGATCACGGTCAAGGCGATCGGCGACCACACGTCCCGGCTGCGCGACCTGCAGCCCGGCACCAAGGTGTGGGCCGAGGGCCCGTACGGCGCCATGACCGCCCAGCGCCGCAGCCGGGGCAAGGTGCTGCTGGTGGCGGGCGGGGTCGGCATCACGCCGATGCGGGCCCTGTTCGAGACGCTGCCCGGCGCGGCCGGCGACATCACCCTGCTCTACCGGGCCAACAGCACCCAGGACCTGGCGCTGTGGGACGAACTCGCGGCCATCGCCGACGAGCGCGGCGCCCGGCTGATGTACGCGGTCAACAGCCCGGACGGCGAGCGGCCCGACATCTCGGCCGAGCGGCTGAAGCAGAAGCTGCCGGACATCGACAAGCACGACGTGTTCATGTGCGGGCCGGCCGGGTTCGCACAGTCCGTGTACGAAGCACTGCGCGGCGCGGGGGTGCCCGCCCGCCGCATCCATCACGAGTCGTTCGAGATGTGAGCGACGGGACGTCACACAAGACTTCGGACTTCAGGAGCTGTAGGAGCGATGAGGAAGAGTCACCCCATCCGGCGTGTCGTGCTGGCCGGCGCCGCCACCGTGTCCGGGATCGTGCTGCTGCTGTCGCTGAAGCCGGCGACCGACCCGGCGTCCGCGCAGGCCGCGGGCGGCGCGGCACCCCCCGTGGCGGCGCAGTCGCCCCAGGGCGGCGCCCAGGCGGCCGGCTCCGGCACGGTCACTGGTGACGCCGCGCAGACCCAGTACGGGGCCGTGCAGGTGCGCCTGACCGTCAGCGGCGGCAAGATCACCCAGGCGGAGGCCGTCCAGGCCCCCAAGGGCGGCCAGAGCACCAACATCACCGCCAACGCCGTGCCCAAGCTCAACCAGGCGGCGGTCGCCGCGCAGAGCGCCGACATCGACGCGGTGTCGGGGGCGACGTACACGAGCAACGGCTACAAGGAGTCCCTCCAGTCGGCGATCGACAAGGCGAAGGCGAGCGCGGGGTCGTCGCAGGGCTCCGGTTCGCAGGGCTCGGGGCAGGACTCCGGTTCGCAGGGCTCGGGCGCCGCCCAGGCCAGTACCGTCACCGGCAAGGCCGTCCAGACCCAGTACGGCCCGGTCCAGGTCCGGATCACCGTCAGCGGCGGCAAGATCACCAAGGCGGAGGCCGTCCAGGCGCCCAGTGGCGGCCAGAGCACCAACATCACCGCCAACGCCGTACCGAAGCTCAACCAAGCCGCCGTGGCAGCGGGCAACGCCGACATCGACGCGGTGTCCGGGGCGACGTACACCAGCGCCGGCTACACCGAGTCCCTCCAGTCGGCCCTGGACCAGGCCGGTGGCTGACACGGTGGCGGAACCGGCACAAGCTCCCGCCGCGGTACGTCATGCGGAGGAGGTCATGGGGACGGTCTTCTCCTTCGACGTCCGCGGCGGGGATCCCGGTGCCGTGCAGTCGGCGCTGGCAGAGGCGGTCGCCGGGTTGCACCGGGTCGACGAGGTGTTCAGCACGTACCGCGACGACAGCCAGGTCTCCCGGCTGGCGCGCGGTGAGCTGACCGTCGACGAGTGCGATCCGGAGGTCGCCGAGGTGCTCGAACTGGGCGCCGAGGCGGAGCGGACCAGCGACGGCTGGTTCAGCACGTCGTACGAGGGCCGCCTGGACCCTACGGGCATCGTGAAGGGCTGGTCGGTGGAACGTGCGGCCCGGCTGCTGCGGGCCGTGCCCGGTGTGACCGGCGTGAGTGTCAACGGCGGCGGTGACGTGCAGTTGCTGGGCGTGCCGGGCCCGGAGCGCCCGTGGCGGGTGGGGGTGTCCGACCCGCTGCGCCCGGGCGGGCTCGCGGCGGTGATCTCCGCCGCAGGTCTCGACGAACTGGCGGTGGCCACATCCGGCACGGCAGAACGCGGCGCCCATATCGTCGACCCCCGCACGGGGCGCTCCGCGGTGACGGACCTGGTGGCGGTGACGGTCGTGGCCCCTTCGGTGACCTGGGCGGACTGCTGGGCTACGGCGGCGTTCGCGATGGGGTCGCGGCAGGGGTTGCGCTGGCTGGAGTCGCTGCCGGACGTGGAGGCGCTGCTGATCACGGCGGGCGACGAGGTGCGGTGCACCGGGGGGCTGGCGGCGCGGCTCGGTTGAGCGGGGGTCGGGACGCTCGCCCGCAACGCACTAAGGGGCGCGGGGAACTGCGCGACCAGCCACGAACCACCCGCAGTCGGCGAATGACCGCCACCACCCCACTCAGTGGCCGTTCTGAGCCAACCGCAGCAGATGATCGGCCAAAGCCTGCCCACCCGTCGGATTCCGGCTGATCAACAGCAACGTGTCGTCACCCGCGATGGTCCCCAGAATGTCGTGCAGCTCGGCCTGATCAATGGCCGAGGCCAAGAACTGCGCGGCCCCCGGAGGGGTACGCAGAACCACGAGATTCGCCGAAGCCTCCGCAGAGATGAGCAACTCCTGCGACAACCGTCGCATCCGCTCTTCCTTGGCCGACTCCCCCAGCGGCGCACGAGGAGTACGGAAACCCCCCTCACTCGGCACCGCATAAATCAGGTCACCGTCGGTGTTCCGGATCTTCACCGCGTTGAGCTCGTCCAGATCCCGGGAGAGCGTCGCCTGAGTGACGCTCAGCCCGTCATCCGCAAGAAGCTTGGCCAACTGGCTCTGACTCCGCACGGGTTGCCGGTTGAGAATGTCCACGATCCGGCGGTGACGTGCGGTGCGGGTCTGCGGCACGGCAGGCCCGGCGGCGCCATTCGCCCCGTTCGCCCCGTTCTGCCCGTGGTCCTGCGCCTGACTCATCGTCGTCTCATTTCCGGATCATCCGTCCCCGTTGGCCTCGTCCAGGATGCCGGGAAGGGCCTGAAGAAGCGCCTCCACTTCGTCGTCACCGAGGTTCAGCGGCGGCATCAGCCGTACGACATCGGGGGCGGGCGCGTTCACCAGGAAACCGGCGTCCTGAGCCGCCTGCTGCACCTTGGCGGCGAGCGGCTCGGTGAGCACGATACCCAGGAGCAGGCCCGCGCCCCGGACATAGTCGATCAGCGGGTGGCCGAGCGCCTCGATCCCGTCCCGCAACGCCTCGCTCTGCCGCTTGACGTTCTCCAGCAACCCCTCGTTCGCAATGGTGTCCAGCACGGCGAGTCCCGCGGCACACGCGACCGGGTTCCCGCCGAAGGTCGTCCCGTGGTGACCGGGCTGCAGCAGCTCAGCCGCCCGCCCGAAGGCCACCGTCGCGCCCAGCGGCAGCCCGCCGCCGAGCTGCTTGGCGAGGGTGACGACGTCGGGCAGCACGCCTTCGTGGGCCTGGTACTCGAACCAGTGCCCGGTACGGCCGATGCCGGTCTGCACCTCGTCCAGGACCAGCAGGGACCCCGTCGAGGCCGTGATCGCCCGCGCCGCCTTCAGATAGCCGGCGGGCGGCACCACGACACCGAGCTCGCCCTGGATCGGCTCGATGATCACCAGAGCCGTCTCCTCGGTCACCGCGGCGGCAAGCGCCTGCGCGTCACCGAACGGCACGTGGGTGACGTCACCGGGCAGCGGCAGGAACGGCTCCCGCTTGCCGGCCTGCCCGGTCATCGCGAGGGCGCCCATGGTCCGGCCGTGGAAGCCGCCCTCGGTGGCCACCACATGCGTCCGCCCGGTCAGCCGGCCGATCTTGAACGCGGCCTCGTTGGCCTCCGCGCCGGAGTTGCAGAAGAAGACCCTGCCCTCCCGGCCGAAGAGCTGGAGCAGCCGCTCGGCGAGGGCGACGGTCGGCTCGGCCATGAAGAAGTTGGAGATGTGACCGAGGGACGCGATCTGCTTGCTCACGGCCTCGACGACGGCGGGGTGGGCGTGGCCCAGCGCGTTGGTCGCGATGCCACCGACGAAGTCGAAGTACTGCTTGCCGTCGGCGTCCCAGACCTTGAGCCCCTCACCGCGTACGAGAGGGAGTCGCGGGGTGCCGTAGTTGTTCATGAGCGAGCCCTGCCACCGCTGGGTGAGCTCTGCGTTTGTCGACGTCTCGGTCATCCGGCATCCCCCTCTTGCGCGTCCGGCACGACCATCGTGCCGATGCCTTCGTCGGTGAAGATCTCCAGCAGGATCGAGTGCTGGACCCGGCCGTCGATGACGCGGGCGGTGTTCACGCCGTTGCGCACGGCGTGCAGGCAGCCCTCCATCTTCGGCACCATGCCGGAGCTCAACTCCGGCAGCAGCTTCTCCAGTTGGGAAGCGGTGAGGCGGCTGATCACCTCGTCGCTGTTGGGCCAGTCCTCATAGAGACCTTCGACGTCCGTGAGGACCATGAGAGTCTCGGCGCCCAGAGCAGCAGCGAGTGCCGCAGCCGCCGTATCAGCATTGACGTTGTAGACATGTCCGTCGTCCTGGCTACGGGCGATCGACGAGACGACCGGGATCCGGCCGTCGGCGAGCAGGGCCTCGATCGCGCCCGTGTCGATGTCGGTGATCTCGCCCACCCGCCCGATGTCGACCAACTCGCCGTCGATCTCGGGCTGGTGCTTGGTGGCGGTGATGGTGTGCGCGTCCTCGCCGGTGAGGCCTATGGCCAGCGGACCGTGCTGGTTGAGCAGCCCGACCAGCTCGCGCTGGACCTGCCCGGCCAGCACCATCCGTACGACGTCCATGGCGTCCTCGGTGGTGACGCGCAGGCCGGCCTTGAACTCGCTGACGATGCCGTGCTGGTCGAGGGCGGCGCTGATCTGCGGGCCGCCGCCGTGCACGACGACCGGCTTGAGACCGGCGTGGTGCAGGAAGACGACGTCCTGGGCGAAGGCGGCCTTCAGCTCCTCGTCGATCATGGCGTTGCCGCCGAACTTGATGACGACGGTCTTGCCGTTGTGCCGGACCAGCCAGGGCAGCGCCTCGATGAGGATCTGGGCCTTAGGCAAGGCGGTGTGCTTGCGGGTCGGGGACTTTCCCTCTTCTGAGTGATTGACCGTCATAACCGACTTTCGGAAGGATCTCGGATCAGCCGCCGGGCGGGCGGTGTTGGCCTGCGGAGGCGACGTAAGACTCACCCCGGACTCGTCCGAGGGCGAGCGGTCGCCCGTGAAACAGGAACCCTCGTCGGCGACGACGAGGACCCGCGACAACCAAGCGGGCGCGTCAAGAGGAGTAGGCGCTGTTCTCGTGGACATAGTCGGCCGTCAGGTCGTTGGTCCAGATCGTCGCAGACTCATTGCCTGCCGCGAGGTCCGCCACGATGTGCACCTCGCGGTAGCGCATGTCGACCTTCTCGCGGTCCTCGCCGACGCCGCCGTTCTTGCACACCCAGACGCCGTTGATGGCGACGTTGAGCCGGTCCGGCTCGAAGGCGGCCTTGGTGGTGCCGATCGCGGACAGGACTCGGCCCCAGTTGGGGTCCTCGCCGTGGATGGCGCACTTGAGGAGGTTGTTGCGGGCGATGGAGCGGCCCACCTCGACGGCGTCGTCCTCGGTCGCGGCGTTGATCACCTCGACCTTGATGTCCTTGCTGGCGCCCTCGGCGTCCCGGATCAGCTGCTGGCCGAGGTCGTCGCAGACGGCCCGTACGGCCTCGGCGAACTCCTCGTACTCCGGGGTGACTTCGGAGGCGCCGGAGGCGAGCAGCAGCACGGTGTCGTTGGTGGACATGCAGCCGTCGGAGTCGACCCGGTCGAAGGTGACCTTGGTGGCTGCGCGCAGGGCCTTGTCCAGTACGTCGTTGTCGAGGGCCGCATCCGTGGTGAGGACGACCAGCATGGTCGCCAGGCCCGGGGCGAGCATGCCCGCGCCCTTCGCCATGCCGCCGACGGTCCAGCCGTCCTTCGTCACGACGGACGTCTTGTGGACGGTGTCGGTGGTCTTGATGGCGATGGCGGCCTTCTCGCCGCCGTGCTCCGAGAGCTGGGCGGCGGCCGTCTCGACGCCCGGGAGCAGCTTGTCCATGGGGAGCAGCACGCCGATCAGTCCGGTCGAGCAGACGGCGACCTCGATCGCGCCCCGGCCGAGCACCTCGGCGGCCTTCTCGGCCGTGGCATGGGTGTCCTGGAAACCCTTCGGCCCCGTACAGGCGTTGGCGCCGCCGGAGTTGAGGACGACGGCGGACACCTGGCCGCTCTTGAGGACCTGCTCGGACCACAGCACCGGAGCGGCCTTGACGCGGTTGGAGGTGAAGACGCCGGCGGCGGCGCGGCGCGGCCCGTCGTTGACCACGAGGGCCAGGTCCGGGTTGCCGTTCTCCTTGATCCCGGCGGCGATGCCCGCCGCCGTGAATCCCTTGGCTGCCGTCACGCTCACGGCGCAACTCCGATCGTGGTCAGGCCGGTGGTCTCGTCGAGACCGAGGGCGAGGTTCATGCTCTGGACGGCACCGCCCGCGGTGCCCTTGGTCAGGTTGTCGATGGCGCTGATCGCGATGATGCGGCCCGCGGCCTCGTCGTACGCGACCTGCACCTGAACGGCGTTGGAACCGTAGACGGACGCCGTGGCGGGCCACTGCCCCTCGGGGAGGAGGTGGACGAAGGGCTCGTCGGCGAAGGCCTTCTCGTAGGCGGCGCGGACGGACTCGGCCGTGACACCGGGCTTCGCGGAAGCGCTGCAGGTGGCGAGGATGCCGCGCGGCATCGGCGCGAGGGTCGGTGTGAAGGAGACGGAGACCCGCTCCCCCGCCGCCGCGCTGAGGTTCTGGATCATCTCGGGCGTGTGCCGGTGACCGCCGCCGACGCCGTACGGCGACATGGAGCCCATGACCTCGCTGCCCAGCAGATGCGGCTTGGGCGCCTTGCCCGCGCCGGACGTGCCGGACGCGGCGACGATCACGGCCTCGGGCTCGGCGAGACCGGCGGCGTAGGCCGGGAACAGGGCGAGCGAGACGGCGGTCGGGTAGCAACCGGGCACCGCGATGCGCTTGGACCCCTCCAGCGCGGCGCGGCCACCCGGAAGTTCGGGAAGGCCGTACGGCCATGTGCCGGCGTGCGGGGAGCCGTAGAACTGCTCCCAGTCGCCCGCGTCCTTCAGCCGGAAGTCGGCGCCCATGTCGACGACCAGCACCTCCGGGCCGAGCTGCTCGGCGACGGCGGCGGACTGCCCGTGGGGCAGTGCGAGGAACACGACGTCGTGACCGGCGAGGACCTCGGGGGTCGTCTCCTGGAGCACACGGTCGGCGAGGGGCAGCAGGTGCGGCTGCAGCGCACTGAGCCGCTGGCCCGCGTTCGAGTTGCCGGTCAGGGCGCCGATCTCGACCTCGGGGTGCGCCAGGAGCAGCCGCAGCAGTTCCCCGCCCGCGTATCCGCTCGCTCCGGCCACTGCCGCACGTACCGTCATGGAATCCTCCTCCTCCGAGAGCATGACTATACGTTTCGCTGCACGTTTATGCAATCTGGTATGCACAGACCCCCGGCCGTGCACAGGCCCCACAAAACCGGCTTTGTCGGGGACATGCTCATGAGCTAGTGTCCCCGGGCACATATCAGGGGGATCACGGCAGGTGGGGGGACATGACCGAAGAAGCGGGCACGCGCGCCAAAGGCCCGAACGAGTGGGTGCAGGGCGTCGCGGCCGTGGCGCTGGTGGCGGCTCTCGGGGGCGGTGTGTGGGCGTTCGGGGAGACGTCCGGGAACAGCGGTCCGCCGCCCGCCACCTGTTCCGACGAGACACCCGGGAAGCCGACCGGACGGGTGACCGGCAGGCAGCTGTGCGAGGCACTGCACCGCCCCGACCTCGCCGAACTGCTGGGTACGCCGACGGAGACCGCGAAGACCGCTCACGGCAGCGACGGCTCCGTCGGACTCGCCGGCGGCAAGGACATCCCGATGCCCTCCGCCGAGGTCGAGTTCGACACCTACACGGTGACGCTCTCGGCCACCTACGACGGCCTCGCCGTGGCCGGGTCCCACGAGCTGCTGGGCGACGCGGAGCAGCGCACGGTTCTGGGCCGCCCGGCGGTCCTGTACTCGGACCGCACCATCAGGATCAACTTCCGCCTCGACGGGGGCGACGCCGACAGCGGTCCCGGTGTCCCCCTCCGCTCGCTCATGGTGGCCCAGGACGCGAAGGACAGCGGTGGATCCTTCGACGTGACCCTGTGGCGCGCGGACGGCATGGTGCCGGACGACGCCGTACTGGTCCGCGTCGCCGAGAAGGTACTGCCGACGGTCCCGGGATGGACCGCCGGCAGCTGACCCGCTCCGTCACCTCTGCTTGATCCTCAGGAACGTCACGGAGTTCGCCGGGAAGGTGTACGTGAACTTGCCGGCGACCCCCGAGAAGGTCGACGTCGCCGGTGCGACCGGGGCGTCCGTCTCGGTGTTCACCGCGTCCTGGTCGGCGGCCAGGGTGGTGACCCCGGCCGTGGGGGCGACCTTGGCGCCGCCCAGGTCGATCGCGGTGCGGGCCTCGGCCGACTGGGCGTTGACGACCTTGACGATCAGGTCACCGGTCCGCGCGTCCTTGGTGACGACCTGGCGGAACGGCTCGGCCGGCTTGTCGTCGGTGAAGCTGCCCCATTCCTGGCCGTCGAAGTAGAGGGTGACCTGGCGGCCCCGCACCTTGATGTCGATGTCGTAGGCGCGGCCCGTCTCGATCGACCCGGCCTTGGTGAGCAGCGTGCCCTTGCCGCCGTCGACGGCCTGCTCGATCGCGGACTGGGTGTTGTTCCAGCCGCCCAGGTTCCACCAGTAGTAGTTGCCGGTGTCCTTGACGCCGAAGGCGACGAGGAAGCCCTCCTTGCCGGACTTCTTGGTGGCCTTCACATGCAGGTCGTAGTCGTGCCAGGCCGGGTCGCCGGCCGTGACCATGGTGTTCTCGGCGGCGGCGTCCGTCTGGACGTACTGTCCGTCCTGGATGCTCCAGCTGCCGCCGCCCATGTGCGTCCACTTCGACGCGTCACCGGAGAAGTCGTCGCTGAGGAGCGTCGAGCCGTCCGCCGCGGTGACCTTCACGTCGTCGTACGCGGCACTGGTCGCCCAGGTCGACAGGCCGACGGCACCGGCGATCGGGCCGCTGACGTTCGGCGTGGTGGTCGCCCTCGACGGGACGACGCGGTCACCGACGTTGTTCATGAACAGCTTCTGGACCTCGTAGTTGGCCGAGTTCCAGGAGGCCCGGTTGTTGAACCAGATCATGTCCGGCCGCCACTGGACGTAGTCCTCGTTGGCGAGCAGCGGGGCGTACGAGGCGAGCTTGACGACGTCCGCGTTGCGCTCCAGGCCGGTCATGAACGCCGCTTCGGCCAGGCCGTTCTTCCAGGCGTTGCCCTGGGAGGCGTACTCGCCGAGGAAGACCTTCGGGCCGCTGCGGTCGTAGGAGTCGTAACGGTCGTTGTTCTGCAGGAACCAGTTCGGGCTGTTGTAGTAGTGCTCGTCGACCATGTCGACATTGCCCTCGCGGTTGAGCTTCCAGGCGGTGTCGAAGGTCGTGCCGGCGTCGTCCGGGCCGGAGTTGGAGATGACCGTGATATCCGGGTACTTGGCCTCGATGGCGGCGCGGAACTTCTGGAAGCGGGCGAAGAACTCGTTCGGGAGGTTCTCCTCGTTGCCGACCTCGAGGTGGGTGAGGTGGAAGGGCTTGGGGTGGCCCATCCCGGCGCGGACCTTGCCCCACTTGGAGGTGGCCGGGCCGTTGGCGAACTCGATGAGGTCGAGGGTGTCCTGGATGTGCCGCTGGAGCAGCGCCTCGTCGTCGGTGGCCTTGTTCTGGCCACAGCCGGTCACCAGGGCCGGGACGACGGGCAAGGGCATGGCGCCGATGTCCTCGGAGAAGCGGAAGTACTCGTAGTAGCCGAGGCCGTAACTCTGGTTGTAGCCCCAGAAGTTGGAGTTCGTCGCCCGCTGCTCGACCGGGCCGACGGTGTCCTTCCACTGGAAGCTGCGCTTGCGCTGCCAGCCGCTGGCCTCGCTGTAGTCCTCCATGGAGCCGGTGTTGACCAGACAGCCGCCGGGGAAGCGCACGAATCCCGGCTTCAGGGCGGCGATCTTCTCGGCGAGGTCCTTGCGCAGACCGTTCGGCTGGTTCTTGTACGTCTCGCGCGGGAACAGCGACACCATGTCGAGGGCGGCCGCGCCCGAGGAGGCGACGGTCAGGCGGCCGCGGTTGCTGGTGCGGGTCGTGGTGAAGGTGGCCTTGTACTTGGCCCAGCCGCCCTTGACGGCCACCTGGCGGGCGGTCGCCAGGGTGCCCGCGGCGTCCTTGAGGGCGACGGTGAGCGTGGTGCCGGCCTCGGCGCGGGCCCAGACCGAGAAGTCGTACCGCTTGCCTTCCTCGACCCGGATGCCGGTGTTGTAGCCGGCGTTCGTGACGGACGAACCGGCCCCGAGGGAGAGGTAGTTGCGGTTGCGCTCGTTCAGCCGGCCGGAGTCGTTCACGACCTGTGCGGTGCCGTCGACCGTCCAGGAGGTGAGGGGCGTGTACGACCGGTTGTCGTCCGTCGAGTACTCGAAGGACCGGTTCTGCACGAGCTCGGCGTACAGACCGCCGTCCGCGGCCCGGTTGATGTCCTCGAAGAAGACGCCGTACATCGTGTCGTCGATCTTCGCGCCCTTGGCGGTGGGGTCGACGGTGATCGCGTAGTCGGTGACGTCCTCGGCGTGTGCGGGTGCCGGGAGGAGGGCGGTCGCCGTCAGGAGGGCGGTGGTCGTCAGACCGAGTCTCCAGCGGGTGCGGGTGGTGCGTGACATGGATACTCCGCGGCTCGATGTTCGAAATATCAGACAATGATCAGCACTTCGAACGGCAAGATAGGGAGGGGGAATTGGGAGCGTCAACGGGTCGCGCGGTATCGAAAGTGTCGGGAGCGAGGAACGGATGGGCGGGTTCTGGCCAGTACCGGATGTACTGACGTATCTGGCCGGGAGCTGGCGGGTCGAGCGGTTCGTGCGGGATCTGGCGAGCGGGGAGGCCGGGGAGTTCTCCGGTACGACGGTTTTCGGCCGTATCGACGAGGGCGGGCTCTTGCATCAGGAGTCCGGCACCTTCACCTGGCAGGGCGTCGCCCGGCCCGCCGAGCGGACGCTGCGCTTCCTGCCGGGCGCGACGCAGGGCGCGGCGGACGTGCGCTTCGCCGACGGGCGGCCCTTCCACGACCTGGACCTGAGCTCCGGGCGGCACATCGCCGACCATCCGTGCTCGGCCGACCTCTACCGGGGCGAGTTCACCGTCCGGGACGCGGACCACTGGCGGACGGTGTGGCGGGTGCGCGGCCCGGCCAAGGACCTCGTCCTGACCACCGACTACGCGCGCGAGGGCTGAGCCTGCGCCCCGTCGAAGCGGAGATTCCAGCGGCCGGCCCGGCCGGTCACGGTGGTCGTCGACAGGGGACGTACGTCGATGTTCCAGTAGGTGGAGGGCGGCGCCTTCAGCGCGTACACCAGGGCGGCCCGGATCACGGACGGTTCGGCCACGGCGACGATACGGCCGCCGTCCTCCACGGGCCGGGTGTCGAGCCAGCCGCCGACCCGGCCGATGAACGCCAGCAGCGACTCACCGCCGTGCGGCGTGGCACGCGGGTCCGCCAGCCAGGCGTCCACCGCCTCCGGCTCCCGGGCCATCGCCTCGCCGAGGGTCAGCCCGCGCCAGCGGCCCATGTCACAGTCGCGCAGGGCGAGTTGCACCAGCGGGGCATAGCCGAGGGCGTCGCCGGTGGCGCGGCTGCGCGGGGTCGGTGAGCAGTAGCGCAGCTCGGCGGCCGCCAGCGGCAGCAGGTCGCGCGCGACGCTCTGCACCTCGTCCCAGCCGGCCTGGTCCAGCGGCCGGTCGTCCTCGAAGCGCTCCGCGAGCAGCGGGGAGCTGCGCGCGGCGGCGACGAACGTGACCCGAAGTGGCATGCGTGGATGGTGTGCCGCGAAACTGCGCAGGTCAAGGGGTGTTGTGCAGGAGTTACCGAGGGTGGACGAAACCTTACTTCGGGGTCAGGACCATGCGGACAAGCCGCTGGAAATCGAGCTCTTGGATATTCAAGCGTTGTGCATTCAAGTACAGCCGCTAGAAGTAGAGCGCCATCCATTGGTCCGGCTTCTCCAGCGGCGCGAAGCCGAGCTTCTCGTAAACCCCGTGCGCGTCATGCGTAGCGAGCAGCATCCGCTTGATCCCGTACGGCCGCACGTGCTCGCGTACGGCGCCCACCAGCGCCGTCCCGATGCCCTCGCCCCGCACCGACGGGTCGACGTACACATCGCACAGCCACGCGAAGGTCGCCCGGTCGGTGACGACCCGGGCATACGCCACCTGCTCCCCCGAAACCGACTCGTACACCCCGAAGTTCAGCGAACCGCCGATCGCCCGGTCCTGCTTCTCCCGCGCCCGCCCGATCGCCCAGTACGCATCGGTGGACAGCCACCGGTGCACGCGCTCGGCGTCGATGCGGTGGGGGTCGGTCGAGATCTCGTAGCCCTCGGCGAGGGGCGGGGTGTCGGTCATGCGGCGAGATTCGCAGGGCCGTGGCGTCGGCGTCGACCGGTTTTCGCGGGTGGGAGGGCGTTGTCAGTGGCGGGTGCGATGCTGCGGACATGACTGGGACGACGACCGCGGCGGACTACGGGTGGTTCGAGGAGCGGTACGAGAACCTGATGCAGGCGTACTGCATCACGCTGGTCCGCGGGCTGACTCCCACGGAACTGCTCCGGGAGCTGAAGGCCGAGCCCGGGCCAAGGATCACCGGCGTGGACGGGCTGTGCGAGCCGTCCTACGAAGTGGACGCGGCGTACCGGCTGTTCGTCGGGGCGACGCAGGTCGGCGACTGGTCGCTGATGGTCGAGTTCAACGGCTACCTGGGCGTCACGAACGCGGCCATGATCCCCTTGTCGCGGGGCCGCACGGTCGTCTCCCACTTCCTCAACGTCAACGCGGTGGACGACTTCTGCTGGTACGAGGACGGCGAGCTGCGCCTGCACTTCCAGCCGCTCTTCGCCTACGAACGCCATGGCACCCGTCCCGACGAACTCCTGGAGGACATGCGGGAGTCGGGCTTCGACCTGATCGAGCACGACGAGGACGACGAGCGGGACTACGAAGGCCTCACCGGCGCCTCCTTCGCTCTCGCCCACCGCATCACCGGCATACGCCTGACCCCGGAGCTCTTCGAGTCCGCCGAGTTCACCTGCGGCGTCGCCCCGGTGCCCCACGGCTAGGCCCTGTCTAGAACACCTCGTCGCAGGCGGCCCGCAACCGCCGTACCCCCTCCCCGATCTCCCCCACCCCCGCCACCGCGGCAAAGCTCAACCGCACGTGTCCGGCCGGAGGTTCCGCGCTGAAGTACGGGCGGCCGGGGGTGATCGCGACGCCCGCGCGCAGAGCCGCGGCGGTCAGGGCCGGCTCGTCGGTGCCGTCGGGCAGGCGGAGCCACAGGTGGTAGCCGCCGGACGGGATGTGCGGGAGGGCGAGTTCGGGGAGGTCGAGGCGCAGGGCGGCCGTCATCGTGTCGCGGCGGGTCTTCAACTCGGCGGAGATCGACCGCAGATGGCGCGGCCAGGCGGGCGAGCCGACCAGTTCCAGCGCCGCCTCCTGCAGCGGCCGCGGCACGAAGAAGCTGTCGACGACCTGGATGGCGCGCAGCCGCTCCAGCACCGGCCCACGGGCGGCGAGCGCGCTCAGCCGGAGGCTCGGCGAGGTCGCCTTGGTCAGCGAGTTGACGTGGACGACGACACCGTCGGGATCGTCGGCGGCCAGCGGACGCGGCAGGGGCCCGGCGTCCTCGTGCACCAGCCGTCGTACGAAGTCGTCCTCGATCACGAAGGCACCGGCCTCGCGCGCGATGCGCAGCACCTCGCCGCGCCGCTCGGGGGCGAGCATCGCTCCGGTCGGGTTCTGGAACAGCGGCTGGCAGACGAACACGCGGGCGCCGGTCGCCCGGAAGGCGTCGGCGAGCAGGGACGGCCGTACACCGTCCGCGTCGACCGGGACCGGGACCGGGCGCAGACCGGCCGCGCGGGCGATCGCCAGCATGCCCGGATAGGTGGGCGACTCGACCAGCACCGGCGCACCCGGCGGTGCGAGCGCCCGCAGCGCGGTCGTCAGCGCCGCCTGGCCGCCCGCGGCGATCAGCACGTCGGCGGCCGTGAGGGCGCCGTCGGGTCCGCCGATACTGCGCGCGAACCACTCCCGCAGCTCCGGCAGCCCCTCCATGGGCGGCCTCCCCCACGCCCCGGGCCGGCGGCCGGCCCGTGACAGGGCGGCGGCCATCGCCCGCTCCGGCTGCAACGACTGGTGCAGATAGCCGCCGCTGAACTCGATCACGCCGGGCGGCGGGGCCGGGAGCGAGACGAGGACTCCCGCGGCGTCCACGGAGCGCGGTACGAGCTCCGCGGCGGCGTCCGCGCTGAGCGCCAGCTCCTGCCATGAGGTGTCCCCGACGGGAGCGGCCTGCGCGCGGGGTTCGGCACGGAACGCTCCGGCGCCGGGGCGGGTGACCACCAGCCCCTCCGCGGCCAGCTGTGCGAGGGCGCGGGAGACGGTCACCGGGCTCACCCGGAAGCGCTCTACGAGGGCCCGGCTCGACGGGAGCTTTCCACCCGGAGAGTAGCGGTCCAGCTCTCGCCGCAGCTGACTCGCCAGTTCGCCGACACTGCTACGCTCTTGCATGAGAGCAGATAATAGCGCTACCGCACGGCCCTCGATAGCGGTCACCACCCCGGCCCCGTCGGCAGCCCCGGCCACCGCGCCCGCCCTGTCCGCCTCGTCCGGCCTGTCCGGTCCGACCGCGGCAACCGGGACGACCCTCCGCGGCACGCTCCAAGCCGCCCTCGGTGTCGCGGCCTTCTCCCTCACCTTCCCCGCCACCGCCTGGGGCCTGGAGGGCTTCGGCCCCTGGTCCCTGGTCGCCGTGCGCAGCGTGCTGGCCGCGCTGATCGCGGGCGGCTGTCTGCTCGCGCTGCGGGTGCCGCTCCCCGCCCGCCGTCACTGGGCGGGTCTCGCGGTGGTCGCCGCCGGAGTGGTCCTCGGCTTCCCTCTCCTCACCACCCTCGCGCTCCAGACGTCCACCACCGCGCACGCCGCCGTCGTGGTCGGCCTGCTGCCGCTGACCACCGCCCTGTTCTCCGCCCTGCGCGTCGGCACCCGCCCCTCCCGGACCTTCTGGACAGCGGCGCTCGCGGGCGCGGCCGCCGTGGTCGCCTTCACCGTCCAGCAGAGCGGCGGCGCCCTGACCCCGGCCGACCTCTACCTCTTCGGAGCGCTGCTGGTGTGCGCGGCCGGCTACACCGAGGGCGGCCGGCTGGCCCGGGTGATGCCCGGCTGGCAGGTGATCGGCTGGGCGCTGGCGCTGTGCCTGCCGCTCACCGTCCCGGCCGCCGCGGTCGCCCTGTCGTACGAACCCGTCCACCTGACCTGGCACGGCATGACCGGACTGCTGTGGGTCGCGGCGGGCTCGCAGTTCCTCGGCCTGGTGGTCTGGTACCGGGGCATGGCGGCCATCGGCATCCCGAAGGCCAGCCAGTTGCAGTTGGCCCAGCCCCTGCTCACACTGGTGTGGTCGGTGCTGCTGCTGGGCGAGCACCTGACAGTGGCCGCCCCGCTCACGGCCACGGCGGTCCTCGTGTGTATCGCCGTGACCCAGCGGGCGCGTGGCTGAGCGGGCCCGGACGACCCACTTCCAACCACCGCTCCACGCCGTAGACTCAAGGCCACGGACCGCTGCTCCCGCACCTGGTGAGGAGGACCGACAGATGCGTGCAACCGTGGGCGACCAGCTTGTCCAGCACGGCAGGGTGGTCGGGCAACACGACAAGGTCGGCGAGATCGTCGAAGTCCTGGGCCAGGAGGGCAACCCTCCGTTCCGCGTCCGCTTCGAGGACGGGCACGAGGGTATCTGCTCACCCGGCCCCGACACCGAGATCCGTCACAAGGACATCCACAGGACCGGGGCGTAACCCGGAAGTCGATCAGCGTGGGGTCATGGCCGGCCGGCCGTAGTGGTCGGCTACCACCTGTGCCATGGCCCCGATCCGGTCCGCGGCCGAGTCCTTCGCGGCGAAGAAGACGTGCCCGCGTGTCTCCGGGTACTGCTTCGCCAGGGTGAGGTGGCGCGACAGCTCGGCCGGGTCCTGCCAGGCCTCGGGCTGCGCGGGGTCCCCGGCCTTGTACAGCGCCTCACCGACGTACAGCTGCGTCCTGCTGCCCCGCGCCACCTCCGCCCACCAGGGCAGGAGCTTGGCGTAGTCGGCGGCGGCGAAGCCGATGTTCCAGTACAGCTGCGGGCAGATGTAGTCGATCCAGCCCTCGCGGACCCACTTCCGGGTGTCCGCGTAGAGGTCGTCGTACGTCTCCACGCCCGCCCGTGAGTCGGAGCCGAGCGGGTCGGTGGCGGCGTTGCGCCACACCCCGAACGGGCTGATACCGAACTGGGTGCTGGGCCGGATCCGCCGGATGCCGGCCGCCATCTCGTCGACCAGCTTGTCGATGTTGTCCCGCCGCCAGTCGGCCCGGCTCGCGAAGCCGGTGCCGTAGCGGTTGTAGGCCTCGGTGTCGTCGAAGGCCTGGTCCGCCACGGGATAGGGGTAGAAGTAGTCGTCGAAGTGGACCCCGTCGAGCGGATACCTCTCCACTGCGTCGAGCATCGCCCGCTGCACGAAGGCCCGGACGTCGGGCAGCCCCGGGTTGTAGTAGAGCTTGCCGCCGTAGGTCACCACCCACTCGGGGTGCTTGCGGGCGGGGTGCGACTCGGCCAGCTTGGCGGGGTCCGTGTGGTTGGCGATGCGGTACGGGTTGAACCAGGCGTGCAGCTGCAGGCCACGGGCGTGGGCCTCGGCGACGGCCCTGCCGAGCGGGTCCCAGCCGGGGTCCTTGCCCTGGGTGCCGGTGAGGACCTGGGACCACGGCTCGTACGGCGACGGCCACAGGGCGTCGGCCGTCGGCCGGACCTGGAGGATCACCGTGTTCAGGCGGCGCTCCACCGCCCTGTCCAGATGGCTGATCAGCTCGTCGCACTGCTCTTTCGCGGTCAGCCCCTGCTTGGAGGGCCAGTCCCGGTTCGCCACGGTCGCGATCCACACGCCGCGCATCTCCCGGGTCCACCGTCGCCGGTCCCGTTCCGACCCGTCCGCCATGGCGGCACCCGCCGCCATCGCGCCGCCTCCCGCCACGAGTGCCGACAGGGCGGTCACCGCGAAGGCCCGCCGTGACAGCCGTGACTTCCGGTGCAGCATCTCTTCGTACCTCCGTGTGCCGTGGTCAAGGGCCCACCCCCGGGGTGAAGATCCGTATGGTCCGGATCACACCCCGCGCCAGCTTTTCATGAGGCACCCGAACGATCGATCAAACTTCGCCGAAGGTAACGTGCAGGTTTGGAGCAGGCGTCGAACAACGGCGGACCTGCCGCAGTCGTGGATCAGCGAAGGGGACGATGTGACCGGCATCTCCGGAGATATTGCACGCGTCGGCGTGGTGGGCTGCGGCCAGATGGGAGCGGGCATCGCCGAGGTGTGCGCCCGCGCCGGCCTGGACGTGAAGGTCGCCGAGACCACCGGCGAGGCCCTGGAGATCGGCCGTACCCGGCTGTTCAACTCCCTGGCCAAGGCCGCCGAGCGCGGCAAGATCAGCGAGGAGGAGCTGGACGCCACGCAGGCGCGGCTGTCCTTCACCACCGACCTGGGCGAGTTCGCCGACCGCGACCTGGTGATCGAGGCGGTCGTCGAGAACGAGCAGGTGAAGACCGAGATCTTCCAGGTGCTGGACCAGGTCGTGACCCGCCCGGACGCGATCCTGGCCTCCAACACCTCCTCGATCCCGCTGGTGAAGCTGGCGGTCGCCACCTCGCGCCCCGACCAGGTCATCGGCATCCACTTCTTCAACCCGGCCCCGGTGCAGAAGCTCGTCGAGCTGATCCCGGCGCTCACCACCTCCGAGGGCACCCTCAGCCGGGCCCAGGTCTTCACCGAGAAGCTGCTCGGCAAGCACGCCATCCGCGCCCAGGACCGCTCCGGGTTCGTGGTCAACGCGCTGCTGATCCCCTACCTGCTCTCCGCGATCCGGATGTTCGAGACCGGCATCGCCAGCCGTGAGGACATCGACAACGGCATGGAGATGGGCTGCGCCCACCCGATGGGCCCGCTGAAGCTGTCCGACCTGATCGGGCTGGACACGGTCGCCTCCGTGGCGCAGAGCATGTACGAGGAGTACAAGGAGCCGCTGTACGCCGCTCCCCCGCTGCTGCAGCGCATGGTCGACGCGGGCCGGCTGGGCCGTAAGACCGGCTCGGGCTTCTACACGTACGGCTGATTACAGACCGTCAGATTCCGGCCAAGTACACGGGCTCGGCACCGAGAAGGTGCCGGGCCCGTGTCATTCACACACCGTGTGCGCTCCGGGCTCGCATATGCCACTCACACACTCTCCCCATGCGCCCACCAGGCGAGTTCACTTTCCCTGCGCATGCAAGGGATGACAGATGACTACGGAAAGGAGCGGACTCGTGACCGCCGATCCCGAGCATCCCGTCGTATCCGGAGAACTCGCAGAGTTACGACGTCGCCTCGACGTCGCCTACGCCCGCGTGGAGGGCGGGCTGGCTCTGCTCACGCACCGCAGCGAGGAGACCGCCAAGGAACTCGACGAGTTGAACACCCGGATCCACACACTGGAACACACGCGCTGGCCGCTGCCCGCGGTCGCCGCCCTCACCGCCGTGGGTGCTCTCGTCGTGGCGATCTGGCAGGCGATCGGACGCTAGCCGAGCCTGAGAGACGCTAGCCGAGCCTGAGATGGTGCAGCATCAGTAACGCGGCCGCCATGTTGGCGGCCGGGACCTCCCCACGGGCGACCATGTCGGGGACGAGCTTGAGAGGGACCCATTCCCGGCGGTCCGACTCGAAGTCGTCCACGGGATGCCCGACGTACTCGCCCTCGTCGGCCCAGTAGATGTGGTGCCGGGCGTCGGTGAGCCCGTTGGAGGGCTCCACGCTCATGAGGTGGTGCAGGGGTCCCGGCCGCCAGCCGGTCTCCTCCTCGAGCTCCCTGGCGGCCGCGCGGGCGATGTCCTCGCCGTCCTCGACGACGCCCGCCGCGAGTTCCCACCCCCAGCTGTCGGTGATGAAACGGTGGCGCCACAGGAGGAGGACCTCATTGGCCTCGTTGACCACCGTGGCCACGGCGACCGGCCGCAGCCGTATGAGGAAGTGGTCCAGGTGCCGCCCGTCGGGCAGCTCCACGTCTGCCAGGTTGACGGTGAACCAGCGGTTTTCATACACAGTTTGTTCGTTCTGTTTCGTCCACTGCACGGTTCTGCCACCTTCCGTCGAGTAAGTGGCAATATCGCAGCAGGGACTATGAGGTGTCGGTGTTCGAGTACCGGCCTGCAGCGGCCTAAAGCGGTACGCGCAGCGCTCCGTCGATGAGTTCGGCGGCCTCGGACGTGCCCGCGCAGCCGCTGCGCACCAGGTGCTCGCGGACCGCCCGGAGTCTGTCGCGCAGGCGCTGGGACTCCATGCCCCGCGCCTGCTCGGCCATCTGCACCGCCGTGGCCACCGCCTTGTCGGCGTTGCCCTGGCGCAGCTCGATCGTGCTGAGCATGGCCAGCCGGTGCACCCGGCCCCGGTCGTGGGCCGGATTGTCGACGGCGGCCGCGGCATGCTCCCCCGCGGCCGCCAGCTCCCCGAGACTCAGCAGGGCCTCCGCCACCTGGACGTTGACGAGTCCGGGCTGGACATAGCCCGTTTCGTCGGGTTCGTACCCGCGATGGATACGTTCGGCGGCCTGCTCGGCACGCCGGATGCAGGACAGGGCGCTCGTGCCGTCGCCGAGGTGGGCGTACGCCTTCGCCTGCATCGCGTACAGGTCGGAGGCGAGGGCCGGGGTGATGTGCTTGCCGGCGGCTCGCAGCGCGGCCTCCGCGAAGGCGACGGCCTGCCGGAACTCCCGCATGAACAGCGACTGGTTGACCAGCAGCGCGATCACATAGGCGCCGAGTCCCCGGTCCCCGCTGGCCTTGGCGAGCCGCAGGGCCTGGTGGAAGTAGCGCTGGGCGAGGCCGTGCGCGTCGGAGTCGTACGCGCAGATTCCGGCGACGGCCACCAACCCGCCCGTGGCGCGGTGGAGTTGACGGCCCGTGGCGTCGGTGTAGCTGCCGCGCAGCAGCGGGGCGGCCTCGGCGTTCAGGAACCCGACGATCCGGGTGCGGGTCGCTATGCCGCCCGCCTTCCGGTACATCTGCTCGTAGTGGGTGCGCGCGGCCCGCAGCATCTCGATGTCGGCGGGCGTGACCCGGTGCCGGCCCCCGCGCGAGACATCCACGTCCTCGGGCGGGTTCTCCCACTCCCACACCGGCATGACGGCGGGCGTGCCCGTGACCGCGGGTGCGCCCAGGATGTGCGGCCGTTGCTGCTCGTCGGAGCGCCACAGGGCGGTGGCCCGCTCCACGAAGCCGGACAGCGAGGTGGCGTGCGCGGTGGACGGTTCGCCGGGCACGCCGAGGCCGATGTCGTCGAGCGTGACGGTACGGTGCAGGCGGGCGGCGAGCACCTCACAGATCAGGTCGGGCACCTGACCGCGCGGCCGCTGGCCCTTCAACCACCGTGCGACGGCGGTGTGTTCGTAGCGCAGTGCGAGCCCGCGCGCCCGCCCCGCCTGATTCACGTGTGCGGCCAGCCCCGCGTGCGAGATCCCGGCCTCGTCCAGGATCGCGTCGAGCAGAGTGTTGGGCTGCATATGTGCCCCCCGGTGGCTCGGTGCCGACAGAGTAGTGCGAACCGCTTCACACGGGGTGTGAACGGAGTGCCCGAATCCGCAGCGTGCGCGCGCTGTTGCGGAGAGTTCCGAGCCGGTTGACTGAAATGCCTCGCAAGAGGCCGGCCGGGCCGCCGGCTCCCCCTCGTACAGTGCGGCGGCCCGCATCCGCGCCGTCCGCCCAGCTGCCTGCCCGACACTCCGTGGCTGGGCGGATGGCGACGCCGGCGCCGCGCTAGCTACGCCGGGTGACTAAACGCCGTAGGACTAGCGGTGGTTTGTCGGTTGCGGGTTGTATGTGGCTGGTCGCGCAGTTCCCCGCGCCCCTGAGGGTTGGCTGCACTGCAGCCTGGTTCGGTCGTTCCGTAGGACCAGTAGCGCTATGTCGTCTGCCTGCCTTCCTCTTGTGTGGCGGATGAGAGCCGTGAAGAGGGTGCGCAGGATCGTCTGGGGATTGATCGGGTCGTTTCGTACGGCGCCGATCAGCGCCGCCTGTAGGGGAAAGAACCGGCCTCTTGCATCCCTCGCGTCCTCGACGCCGTCCGTGTACAGGACCAGGGAGTCGCCGGGGAGCAGGGAGCCGCAGGGCAGCGGGGTCAGTTCGGTGGGAAGGGGGAACGGGCCGAGGGGTGGGAGGGGATCGGCTCGGGCCAAGGGTTCGACGCTGGTGCCGCTCAGCAGGTACGGCCAAGGATGGCCGCAGTTGAGGGCGGTGATCTCGCCGTCCGGGCCGATCTCCAGCAGCAGGACGGTGACGAACTCCTCGGCGACCGGGGTGTCCGGTTCCAGGCCGGAAGCGGGGTGCTCGTCGCGTGCCCGTTCGCGCAGGTGCCGGGCCAGGGCGCGGTCCAGTCTGCGCAGCACGCGGCCCAGGTCGGGCTCGTCGTGGACGGCCTCGCGGAAGCTGCCGAGGACCGCGGCGACGGTGCCGATGGCGGCGATGCCATGGCCGCGTACGTCGCCCATCACCGCCCGCACGCCGTGCTCGGTGGCGATGACCTCGTACAGGTCACCGCCGACACAGGCGCTGCGATCCGCGGAGAGCTGGGCGGCGGCGACGTTCAGCCCGTCGATGCGCGCGGGGAGCGGCCGCAGCAGTGCACTCTGCGCGGCACCGGCGACCTTGCGGACCTGGCGGAGCTCACGCAACAGGGCCTGCCGGACGTGCAGAATCAGACCGGTACCCACGGCGAAGAAGACGGCGCCGGTGACGAGCCGGGCGCCGAGGCTGTCCTGCTGAGCCAGCGGGCAGGTCAACTTGTACGTGATCGCCATCGCACCCCAGGCGGTGGGCAGCCCCATCGCCAGCACCTTCCGGGGAACCCGGGCCTTGATGCGGAACATGCCGTTGGCCCCCCAATAGGCCCTGACAACGCAGACGGACCGACCTCGAAAGGCCGGTCCGATTCTGTCGAGAGATGACCCGGAAGTACCAGATCACCCAGAGAAGTCACCCTATTGAGTGAGGTGACCACAACGCGCCGCGATAGGGGGTGTGGGGGCGTGCCCCCACAGGGGCGCGGGGAACTGCGCGACCAGCCACAGCGAACCCGCAGCCGGCACACAACACAGTCCCCCGCGGCGATCAGCCCCTCAGCACCGCCCCGGTCCGCTCGCCCGCCAGGGCCACCGCGGCGTCCCGAGCCGCCGAAGCCTCGTCCACGGTCAGCGTCCGGTCACCCGCACGGAAGCGCAACGCATACGCCAGCGACTTCTTGCCGTCACCGAGCTGCTCGTCGTTGACGTACACGTCGAACAGCCGGATCGCCTCAAGGAGTTCGCCCGCCCCCTCACGCAGCGCGGCCTCGACCTCCGCGGCCGGCACCGGCTTGTCCACCACGAGGGCGACATCCTGCGTGGCAACGGGGAACGTGGAGATGCTCGGCGCCTGCGGCGTACCGTCGCCGACCTGCTCCAGCGCGTCCAGGTCCAGCTCCATCGCACAGGTGCGCGCGGGCAGACCCAGCGCCTTGAGCACCCTCGGGTGCAGCTCACCGGCGTGCCCTACGACCCGCTCGGCGCCGTCCACGGTGATCGCCAGCTCGGCGCACCGGCCCGGGTGCCACGGCCCGTACTGCCCGGCCCGCAGGCTCAGCTCGGCCCCCGCCTCGCGGGCCACGAGCCGCGCCGCCTCGACCGCGTCGGCCCAGTCGGCCGGACGGCCCTTGCCCCACCAGCCGGCCTGTTCCCGGGCCCCGGCGAGAACGACGGCGACGTGCCGTGGCTGCTCGGGGAGCACGGCGTTCAGTGCCGCGATCTCCTCGTCGGTCGGACGCCGGTCGACGGTCAGGTGCCCGGCAGTGCCCTGCTGCTCACGCGGCTGGAAGACCAGGCCCGTCTCGAACAGCGCCAGATCGTGCGAACCGCGCCCGTCATTGCGCCGCAGCGCACCGAGCAGACCCGGCAGCAGCGACGTACGCAGCGCGGGCTCCTCGTCGTTGAGCGGGTTGACCAGCTTGACGACGCGGCGGGCCGGGTCGTCGGCCGCCAGTCCCAGCTGGTCGAAGACCTGCTCGCTGACGAAGGGGTAGTTCGGCGCCTCGACATAGCCGGCCCCGGCCAGCACGCGGCCGACCCGGCGGTGCAGCCGCTGGCGGTGGGTCAGGCCACGGCCGGACGGCGGCTTGGGCAGCGTGGAAGGCAGGTTCTCGTAGCCTTCCAGGCGGATGACCTCTTCGGCCAGGTCGTTCGGCTCCAGCAGGTCGGGCCGCCAGGACGGCACGGTGACGATCAGCTCGTCCTGCCCGTACACGTCGCAGCCGATCTCCTGCAGCCGCCGTACGACGGTCTCGCGGCCGTACACGACGCCCGCGACCTTGTCCGGGTGGTCGGCCGGGGTGGTGATGGTGTGCGGGCCGGACGGCGTGACGACCTCGGTGACACCGGCCTCCGCCGTACCACCCGCCAGCAGCACCAGCAGATCCACCGTCCGCTGGGCCGCCGCGGCGGCCGCCGCCGGGTCGACGCCGCGCTCGAAGCGGCGGGACGCCTCCGACGACAGCTTGTGGCGGCGGGCCGTACGGGCGATGGCGACCTGGTCGAAGTGGGCGGCCTCGATCACGACGTCGGTGGTCGCGTTCTCCACATCATCGTGGTCGGCGATCTCCGTGTTGGCGCCGCCCATGACGCCCGCGAGGCCGATCGGGCCGCGCTCGTCGGTGATGACGAGGTCCTCGGCGTGCAGCTTGCGCTCGACGCCGTCGAGGGTGACGAGCTTCTCGCCCTCCTCGGCCCGGCGCACGCCGATGGTGCCCTGGACCAGCTTGCGGTCGTAGGCGTGCAGGGGCTGGCCGAGTTCCATCATCACGTAGTTGGTGATGTCGACGGCGAGCGAGATCGGACGCATGCCGACCTTCTGCAGGCGGCGCTGCAGCCAGATCGGGGAGCGCGCCTCGGGGCTCAGGCCGGTCACCGTGCGGGCGGTGAAGCGGTCGCAGCCGATGGGGTCGGAGACCTGCACCGGGTAGCCGAAGGCGTTCGGGCCGGGCACGTCGAGCAGGGCCGGGTCGCGCAGCGGCAGGCCGTAGGCGATGGCGGTCTCGCGGGCGACGCCGCGGATGGACAGGCAGTCGCCGCGGTTGGCGGTGACGGCGATGTCCAGGACCTCGTCGACCAGTTCGAGCAGCTCGATGGCGTCCTTGCCGACCTCGGTCTCCGGCGGCAGCACGATGATGCCGTGCGTGCCGTCGTCGCCCATGCCCAGCTCGCTGGTGGAGCAGATCATGCCGTGCGAGACGCGGCCGTAGGTCTTGCGGGCGGCGATCTCGAAGCCGCCGGGCAGCACCGCGCCCGGGAGCACGACCACGACCTTGTCGCCGACCTGGAAGTTGCGGGCGCCGCAGATCAGCTCCTGGGGCTCGCCGGTGCCGTTGGCGGTGCCGACGTCGACGGTGCAGAAGCGGATCGGCTTCTTGAACTCCGTCAGCTCCTCGATGGTCAGCACCTGGCCGACCACGAGCGGGCCCTTGAGGTCGGCGCCGAGCTGCTCGACGGTCTCGACCTCCAGACCTGCGGAAATGAGCTTGGCCTGGACGTCACGGCCGGTCTCCGTCGCCGGCAGGTCGACGTACTCCCGCAGCCAAGAAAGCGGGACCCGCATCAGATCTCCATCCCGAACGGCCGGGTGAACCGGACGTCACCCTCGACCATGTCTCGCATGTCTTCGACGTTGTGGCGGAACATCAGCATCCGCTCGATGCCGAACCCGAAGGCGAAGCCGCTGTACTTCTCCGGGTCGACGCCGCAGGCGGTGAGCACCCGCGGGTTGACCATGCCGCAGCCGCCGAGCTCGATCCAGCCTTCGGAGGAGCAGGTACGGCAGGGGCGGTCGGGGTTGCCGACGGACTCGCCGCGGCAGACGTAGCACACCATGTCCATCTCGGCGGACGGCTCGGTGAACGGGAAGAAGTTCGGCCGCAGCCGGGTCTTCATGCCCTCGCCGAACAGGGACTGGACCATGTGGTCCAGGGTGCCCTTGAGGTCCGCCATGGTCAGGCCCTCGTCCACGGCGAGCAGCTCGACCTGGTGGAAGACCGGGGTGTGCGTGGCGTCCAGCTCGTCGGTGCGGTACACGCGGCCGGGACAGATCACGTAGACCGGCAGCTCGCGGTCGAGCAGGGAGCGGATCTGCACGGGCGAGGTGTGCGTGCGCAGCACGACACCGGACTCGGAGCCGCCGTCCGGGCCCTGCACGAAGAAGGTGTCAGCCTCGCCGCGCGCGGGGTGGTCCGGGCCGATGTTGAGGGCGTCGAAGTTGAACCACTCGGCCTCGACCTGCGGGCCCTCGGCGACCTCGTAGCCCATGGCCACGAAGACGTCCTCGATGCGCTCGGAGAGCGTGGTGAGCGGGTGGCGGGCGCCGGCCGGTACGCGGTCGTACGGCAGGGTGACGTCCACGGACTCCTCGACCAGCACGCGCTGGTCGCGCTCGGCCTCCAGCTCGGCCTGGCGGGCGGCGAGGGCCTTGTTGACGGCGCCACGGGCCTGGCCGACGCGCTTGCCGGCCTCGGCCTTGGCATGCGGGGGCAGGGCGCCGATCTCGCGGTTGGCGAGGGCCAGCGGGGAGGTGCCGCCGGTGTGGGCGACCTTGGCCTCCTGGAGCGCGTTGAGGGAGTCCGCGGCGGCGAAGGCGGCGAGCGCCTCGTCCCGCATGCGCTCGATCTCTTCTGGTTTCAGTGCCTCGACCTCGACAGGGTCGTACGACTTATTCGGTGCCGACATCTCTTCCCGTGCTTCCGATTGGCTGGCGGATGGCCCCGTACCGACTCGTGGACATCTCGTCACGGTTATTGGGACACAAAGGTGCCAAAGGCCGAGTCTAACGGGGTTGAGGTGAGCGAATGCGCCCGTGGGGCTCGGTCCGGTTCTCAGGTGAGATACGCCGGTGCCGCCACGGGCAACGTAAATCGGAACTGTGCGCCGCCGCCGGGGGCGCGGCCGACCGTGATGGTGCCGCCGTGGGCCTCGACGATGCCCTTGACGATGTAGAGCCCGAGGCCCGTGCCGCCGCGCTTGCTGCCCCGCCAGAAGCGGGTGAAGACGCGGTTCATGGACTCCTCCGGGATGCCGGGCCCCTCGTCGCTCACCGTGACCGACGTGCCGGTTTCCTCGCCTTCGCGCGGGGACGCCGTGGCCGTGATGTCAATGGTGACCGTTCCGTCGCCGTGCCGCACGGCATTTTCGATGAGGTTGCTGAGCACCTGGTCGATCTTGTCGGGGTCGGCCCACAGGGCGGGCAGCGGCTGCTCGATGCGCAGCAGGAACCGGTCGGCGACCTGGCCGGCCGCGACGTACGCCTGAATGTGCCGCCCGACGGCCGCGCCGATGTCGACGGGCTGGCGCCGCACCTCCAGCCTCCCGCTGTCGATCCGCGAGATGTCGAGCAGCTCGGCGATGAGGCGGGTGACGCGGTCGGCGTCGGCGTCGACGGTCTCCAGCATCAGCCGCTTCTGGTCATCGGTGAAGCGTTCCCACTTGGCGAGGAGGGTGGCGGTGAAGCCCTTGACGGAGGTGAGCGGCGAACGCAGCTCATGGGCCACGGTCGCGATCAGCTCGGCGTGAGAGCGCTCGGTGCGGCGGCGGGCCTCGGTGTCGCGGAGCGAGACGACGACCCGGCACACGGGCCCGGTGGGCTCGCTGCGCACGTACCGCACGGAGACGAGCACCTCACGCCCGCCGGGCAGCAGCAGATTGCGCTCGGGCTGCCTGCGCCTGATTGCCAGCCCGCCGTAGGGGTCGGTCAGCTGCCACCAGCGCCGCCCCTCCAGGTCCTCTAACGGCAGGGCCTTCTCCAGCCGCTGCCCGAGGGCGTCGGCGGCGGCTACGGCGGTGATGCGCTCGGCGGCGGCGTTGAAGCAGATGACGTGCCCGTGCTCATCGGCGACGACGAGGCCGTCGGGCAGGTCGTCGGGATTGATTCCGAGCTCCGCGGATTCACCGGGCGACCGGGACGCGGACGGCCGCCGCACCTCCCGTGCCCCCGGTGCGCTGCTCGTGCCGACACTCATCCCCGTACCCCACCTCTCACGACGGCTTTGGGGCCCCCGAGCTGGTCACCCTACTAGCTCTCGGTGACGGAACGGCACCCTCCGGAGGCGCGCTGTGCACGGGCCGACGCATAGAGACATACGGCGGCGGCGGTGGCGAGGTTCAGGCTCTCGGCCTTCCCGTGGATCGGCACGCGCACGACGGCGTCGGCCAGCGCACGGGTCTCCTCCGGGAGCCCCCACGCCTCGTTCCCGAACACCCAGGCGGTCGGCCCGCCCATGGTGCCCTTGTCGAGCTCGTCGTCCAGATCCCGGTCCCCGGCTCCGTCGGCGGCGAGGATCCGCACACCGGCGTCCTGCAACCCGGCAACGGCCCGCTCGACGGGCACTCCGACGGCGACGGGAAGGTGGAACAGCGACCCGACGGAGGCCCGTACGGCCTTGGGGTTGTACAGATCGACGGACGCGTCGGTGAGTACGACGGCCTCGGCACCGGCGGCATCGGCGCACCGCAGCACGGTCCCGGCGTTCCCCGGGTCCCGCACATGCGCCAGTACGGCGACAAGCTTGGGCCGGGCGGCGAGGATCTCCTCGAAGGGGGTGTCGATGAACCGGCAGATCCCGACGAGCCCCTGCGGCGTGACGGTGGTCGAGATATCGGCGATCACCTGCTCGGCGGCGAGATGAACCCGGGCCCCGGCGTCGCGCGCCTCCCCGATGATGTCGGCGTACCGCTCCGCGGCCTCGACGGTCGTGAACAACTCCACGAGCGTGTCCCCGTAAGCCGCCGCCTCCCGCACGGCCTGCGGCCCCTCGGCGAGAAACAGCCGCTCCTTGCCCCGGAAGTTCCGCTTGGCGAGCCGCCGGGCGGCGGAGACCCGCGGGGAACGGGGGGAAATCAGCTCGGGGGCAACGGGAGGCATGCGGTTCACCTAACTTTTTGTTCCGCCGCAACGGCGATCAACCACGACGGCGGACTCCGGCGGTGCCGAACCCGCCCGCACCACGACATGCAACGGACCCGCAGGCAAAACCCACGGGTCCGTTCAGTCACGTCGGCTCAAGCCAAGCGCAGCGGTCACGCAGCCTTCGGCGCGTTGACGTCGCTCGGCAGCGCCTTCTGGGCCACCTCGACGAGCGCGGCGAACGCGTTGGCGTCGTTGACGGCCAGCTCGGCCAGGATCTTACGGTCGACCTCGACGTTCGCGGCCTTCAGACCCTGGATGAAGCGGTTGTACGTGATGCCGTTGGCGCGGGCAGCGGCGTTGATGCGCTGGATCCACAGCTGGCGGAAGTCACCCTTGCGCTTCTTGCGGTCGTTGTAGTTGTAGACCAGCGAGTGGGTGACCTGCTCCTTGGCCTTGCGGTACAGGCGCGAACGCTGACCGCGGTAGCCGGAGGCCTGCTCGAGGATCGCCCGGCGCTTCTTGTGGGCGTTCACTGCCCGCTTGACGCGTGCCACTTTTTAACTCCTTGTAGCGGGGCCGCGGTTGGACTCACACGGCCCGGAATCGATTGGGTCCCGGTCCAGACGTACGGCGCTCAGTGGAAGCGCCGCGTACGTCACTTGCCGAGAAGCTTCTTGATCTTCGCGGCGTCGCCCGGGGCCATTTCGGCGTTGCCGGTCAGGCGACGCGTCACGCGGGACGACTTGTGCTCGAGCAGGTGGCGCTTGCCGGCGCGCTCACGGAGCACCTTGCCGGAGCCGGTGACCTTGAAGCGCTTGCTGGCACCGCTGTGCGACTTGTTCTTCGGCATAGCGCCGTTCTCTCCTCGTCGGTGGCGCTCCGGTGCCCGGTCACGAAAACCGGGCACGGTGGAGCGTCGCTGTTGTATCGGTTACGTCCTGGGGACTTACGTCCCCCGGGATCACGCCTCGGCGGAAGCCTCGGCAGGGGCCTCGGCATTCACGGCGTCGGCGTCCGCGGCGTTCTGCGACTTGCCGGGGTTGGCCTTCGCTTCGGCCTTGCGGGCCTCCTGCGCCTGGCGGGCCTCGGCCATCGCCTCGGTCTTCTTCTTGTGCGGACCGAGAACCATGATCATGTTTCGGCCGTCCTGCTTCGGGTTCGACTCGACGAAACCGAGGTCCTGGACGTCCTCCGCGAGACGCTGCAGCAGTCGGTATCCCAGTTCGGGACGGGACTGCTCGCGACCACGGAACATGATCGTGATCTTGACCTTGTCGCCCTGCTTGAGGAACCGGACGACGTGACCCTTCTTGGTGTCATAGTCGTGCGGGTCGATCTTCGGCCGGAGCTTCATCTCCTTGATGACCGTGTGCGCCTGGTTCTTGCGCGCCTCACGGGCCTTCATGGCCGACTCGTACTTGAACTTCCCGTAGTCCATGAGCTTGCACACGGGCGGACGGGCGTTCGCCGCGACCTCGACCAGGTCCAGGTCGTACTCCTGCGCAAGCTCCAGTGCCTTGGCCAGCGGGACAATGCCCACCTGCTCGCCACTGGGACCGACAAGTCGCACCTCGGGAACGCGAATCCGGTCGTTGATGCGGGGCTCGGCGCTGATGGATCCTCCTCGGTTAGCACCACACGGCGGTCTGGCGGACAGCCGCGTATGTCTTCTTTCGTAAGACCTAACCGCGCCGAAGCACAAAAAATGCCCCGGACGATCACAGGCGGGGCTCCAGAACACTACCGGAGCACCGCCGCGATGATCGCGGGGCGCAATTTCGGGCGACTCCATCGTCCGTACGGAACGATGGGGGCGCCTGACCGGGGTGACCCGCCGTCCCGGAGGACGGTCAGGTGGGAAGTCGGAGCCTCCACTTGTGGGCCGATCGCTGAGACATATGTCTGGGCGTCCGGCCGGTCGTTACACAAGGTTAGCAGCAACCCGGGGGCGGTGCGAATCCTCGTACACCTGGGCCTATCGTGTGGGGCATGAGTGACACCCCTGCTGAGTCTTCCGAGGCTCCCGACTTCGACGAGATGACCCGCGACATCGCCGAGGTCCCCGCCGTCGAGGTGATCGTGACGGTCGCCGTCAACCTGATGAGCGCCGCCGCCGTGAAGCTCGGTCTGACCGAGGAGGGCGACAAGTACAAGGACCTGGACGAGGCCCGCAAGCTGGTGCACGCCCTCGCCGGTCTGCTGGACGCGAGCGCGACCGAGATCAGCTCGTTCCACGCGGCGCCGCTGCGCGACGGCCTGAAGTCGCTGCAGCTGGCCTTCCGCGAGGCGTCGATCGTCCCGGACGAGCCGGGCCAGGGGCCGGGCGAGAAGTACACCGGCCCGATCTACGGCTAGATCACCCTCGTACGTACAGGGGCTCGCCCGGTGGCGTCGCCTCGGCCGGCAGCACTGCCAGGTCGAGGCCGCGCACCAGGCGGGCCCTCAGTGTTTCGTCGGCGGCGAGGCGCCGCGCGACCGCGTGGACGCCGGCGTCGTGCGGCACGGCGGGCTCGAAGACCAGGGCGAGGGTGCCGTCCGCCCGGCCGGGGCCGAGATAGGCGCGCAGCACCGCGCCGACGTCGGCGACCGCGGCGCGCACCGCCTCCACGACCGCCGGGTCGGCCAGCGGGTCGGTGCTGGTACGCCCCTCGGCGAGGGCGAGCAGCGCCGGGCCCGTCAACTCGAACGGCACCGGCCCCGCCATGTCCAGCAAGAGCGTGTCGGCCTTCTCGTGCGCCGCGGCCTGCAGGGCCTGGTGCAGGGGTACGGCGACGGGACGGGCCGCCGGGTCCCAGCGGGCGAGCGACTCGGTGGACGTGAAGGCGGGCAGGGCGGTCCGATCGCCGGCCTTCAGGGTCGGTACGGCCATGTCGCTGGTCTTCTCGCGGCGCAGCCCGTTCTCGTCCTCCTCGACCTCGCCGAGCACGGCCACGACGGGCACGAGCAGCCGGGCGCCCTTGAGCGCCTCCAGGACGGGCGCCTCGGCGGTGCGGTCCTCGGCCCAGGCGGCGAGCGCGGTGCTCAGCCGGGGGTCGGCGGAGCCGTCGTCGTCGGAGAAGGGAGAGTCGGGAATGTTCTTGTTCGCCACGGTCACCGACCCTATCGGGGGGATGCTGCTGCGCTTGTGCGGCCCCGGAAACCTGCCCGTGACGCGCTTCACAGGAATCTCAGATTTCCCTGACGCACATCTAACGTCCGTCTAACGGCACGCACAGTCGCCGGCCCCACGATCGCGGGCATGGAGTCTTCCAGAGCCCGTCGCAGTCGCCGCGCTCGTCCATCCGGACGCCGCGCCCTGCTGTACGGCGCCCTCGCCACCGTCACCGTCCTCGGCGGTACGGCCGCGGGGACCGTGTACGTGAAGGCGCAGGCGCACTCCGGGGGAAGGGCCGTATCGTCGGCGGCGTCGCCGACGGCCTCACCTTCACCCTCGCCCTCGTCCTCGGCCGCGGCATCGGACTCGGTCTCGGTCTCGGTCTCGGCGAGTGAGGAGGTTTCGGTGGACGCTGTGGCGCAGCCGATGGTGGACCGCGACAAGCTGCTGGCGGCGGCCATGGAGTCGGTGGACGTCCCGGACGGTGTCGAGGTGTCGGTGGCGGTGCTGGACCTGGAGTCCGCGGAGAGCGCCTCGTACGGGGACGGCAGCTTCGACACGGCGAGCATCGTGAAGGTCGACATCCTGGCGGCGCTGCTGCTGCAGGCGCAGGACGAGGGGCGGCAGTTGACGGCGGCGGAGAAGTCGTACGCGACCGCGATGATCGAGAACAGTGACAACGCCTCCGCGTCGGAGCTGTGGCGGGCGATCGGGAAGGCGGAGGGCCTCGATGCCGCGAACGAGCGCTTCGGGCTGACGCGGACCGAGGGCGGCGACGGGATGCTGTGGGGCCTGACGCAGACCACGGCGGCCGATCAACTCAGGCTGCTGCGGCAGGTGTTCGGGGAGGACTCGGAGTTGAGCGAGGCGTCGCGGACGTATCTGCGCGGGCTGATGGGGCAGATCGCCGTGGGTCAGCAGTGGGGTGTGTCGGCGGCGGCCGACGGGACCGCGTGGGCGCTGAAGAACGGCTGGCTGCCGCGTACGGCGACCGGGCTGTGGGACATCAACAGCATCGGGCGGGTGACGGTCGACGGCCACGACTACCTGCTGGCCGCGCTGTCGAAGGGCAACGCGACCCAGACGAAGGGGATTTCGCTGGTCGAGGCGGCCGCGGTGGCGGCGGTTTCCGTGTTCGCCGGAGAAGGCGCCACCGCATCCGCATCCACTTCTGCTTCCGCTTCCGCTTCCGCTTCCGCTTCCGCGTCGGTGTCCGCCACGGCATCGTCGTAACCTGACCCGATGCCACCGTCAGACCTCCTGTCCCGAGCTCTGCATGACCCGGTCGATCCACCACTGCGGCCGCTCCCACCGCGGGTGGCTGAGCTTCTTCGCTCCCTCTGCGCCCCGCCGCGGCTGGCCGCCCATGTGCGTGCCGTCCACGATGTGGCGGTTCAACTGGTCGACTGGGTGGAGCGTCGCTGTCCCGAGCTCGGTGTCGACCGCGAGGCCGTCCTGTTCGGAGCGGCGACGCATGACATCGGCAAGACGGTGCACATCGCCGAGTTGTCCGGGCCCGGCTCCGCTCACGAAGAGGCGGGGAGGGAGCTGCTGCTGGCTCACGGGTTCGGGCCGGAGCTGGCCCGCTTCGCCGGCACGCACGGTGCATGGGCGGATCCCGCGGCGACATTCGAGGACCTGTTGGTGAGCACGGCTGACAAGGTCTGGAAGAACAAGCGCGTCCCAGAACTCGAAGACCTCGTCATTGCGCGGCTGGTGCAGGAAACAGGCAGACAGCGCTGGGAGGAGTACCTCGCCCTCGACGAGTTCCTCGGCCACATCGGCGATGGCGCGGACCACCGACTGGCCTTCCAGGCGTCCTTCCCCGTGCACGTCTAGGGCGTGCTGCTCCTTCAGCTTCGGCGGCGCGCTGGTGTGGGAGGTGACGAGTCTCAGAAATCGTGACGTCCGTGGCGGCCGCGCAACACGACGACCGCCGAGATCAGCAGGACGCCGCCGACGCCGCCCGCGAGCCAGGCCGTCCAACTCGTCGCGTCGTCCTCCGACTTGGCCGCGTCGGGGCCCGGGCCGAAGTATTTCTCGCCGTACGCCGCCGCCTGCAGGTTCTTCGGCTTGATGGCCGCGGCCTTCTTGATGGCGGCGGCCGGGTCGATGAAGCCGTAGCCGCGGGAGTCGTCGCGGCCGTCGGAGGGGGCGTTGCGAGCCGTGTCCTCCAGGAGCTTCTTGATCTGGGCCGGGGTCAGGCCGGGGTGGGCGGCCTTGATCAGGGCCACCGCACCGGAGACGAAGGCGGCGGCGGCGCTCGTGCCCCAGCCCTCGTAGTACTTGTGGTCGGGGTCGGCGATGACGACGTCGACGCCCGGGGCGCTGACCGTGGCGTACCAGCGGCGGGTGGAGAAGGAGGCGCGGGTGCCGTAGCGGTCGACGGCGGTCGCGGCGATGACGCCCGGGTAAGCGGCCGGGTAGGAGATGTGGTCGCCCTTCTCGCCGCCGTTGCCGGCGGAGGCGACGACGACGGCGCCCTTCTTCAGGGCGTACTGGACGGCCTCGTCCTCGCCGGCCTCGGGGTGGGCGGACTTGGAGTCGTCGCCGAGGGAGAGGTTGATGACGTCGGCGCCGTGGTCGGCGGCCCAGCGGATGCCTTCGGCGAGGGCGTTGCCGCGGGTGCTGCGGGCCTTGGCGCGGGCGGGGTCGCCGTCCTCGAGGATGACGCGGACGGGGAGGATCTTGGCCTCGGGGGCGATGCCCATGACCCCGTCGCCGTTGCCGGCGCCGTGTCCGTGGCCGGCGATGATGCCGGCCATCGCGGTGCCGTGCCGGGCCCAGGCGCGGTCGCCGCGCTCGGCGCCGAAGCCGACCATGTCCTTGCCCTCGAGGACGTTGCCGGCCAGGTCGGGGTGGTCGGCCTCGACGCCGGTGTCCAGGACGGCGACGGTGATGCCCTTGCCCTTGGTGGTCTGCCAGGCCTCCTGGGTGTGCATGGCGGCCAGGGCCCACTGGCGGGCGCGTATCGAGTCGGCGTGCGCGACGGTGGGCGGCAGGAGGGCGAGGCTCGCACCGAGGAGGACGGCGAGGGGGCCGGTTCGTCGGGCCATGAAGGTCCTCCGCGTCATGAAGGTCCTCCGGGTCGAGAAGGCCTGCGGGTCGAGACGGTCCTGCCGGTCGGGACAGTCCTGCCGGTCGAGACGGTCCTGCGGGTCGAAACGGTCCTGCCGGTCGAGACGGTCCTGCCCGGTCCGCGGGTCCAGTCCGTCCGTACGGCGTTCACCCGGGCCGCGGTGACCGCGCTGCTCCTGCCCGGGTTCATGACGACTGCTCCGTGGCCGGGCCGACGTTCTTGCGCAGGGCGCGTTCGACGCGGTCGGCGAGGCCCTGTGCCTCGTGGCCGAGGCCGGCCTGGGCGATGTCCGTGGTGGTGCCGGACTGCATGGCTTCCTCGGCGGGCTCGGGCTCGTCGACGGTGCGGTCGTCGGCCCAGCCGGAGACGGCGTAGACGACGACGGGCGCGTCGGTGAGGACGGAGACGGTCCAGGAGGCACGCTGTTCGTCGCCGAACCCGGCGGCCAGGGTGCCCTTGGCGGCGTAGGGGCGGGGCATGAGGTCGGTGCGGCGGTCCAGGCCCTCCTTGGCGAACCGGCTGTCGAGCGCGCGCATGGCGGCCGCGTCGGCCTTGGTGAAGAGCAGGCCGACGGTGGTGACGTAGCTCTGGGTGGCGTCGATGTAGGTGGCACGCAGCAGGCGCTCACAGCCGACGGGCGCGAGGGCCTTGCGCAGGAGCGGGTCGAAGGCCTCGGCACAGCCGCTGTCCGGGGCGACGGCGACCCGCGTCCAGATCCGGTCGGCGCCGCCGGGTCCGGCGCCCTTCCCGATCACCGTGGGTGGGAACAGCCGGTCGACGGGGACGCTGTGCCACAGGGTCCCGGCCGCGGTGAAGGTGTCCTGCGCACCGCCGTCGCCGGGGTCCCCGACCAGCCAACTCCCGGTCACGGCACCACCGATGAGGCCGAGTCCGAGCACGACACAGGCAGCGGCCACCGCCACCCGGGGCCGGATCCGTACCCCGAGGGGACGCGGGCGCGCCTGCTCGTCGTACCCCTCGGGCTCACCGAACGACACGACGGGCCGACCGGCTCCCGGCATCGTGCCCGGGGTCATGGGGGCGCTCCAGGACAGGGAGGGGTCCGGGGCGAACGAGGCGGAGCCGTGGCCGTTCGGGGAGTGGCCCGTGTGCCCCGTGGCGTGGGCAGGCCCGGCGGGGGCGGCGGCCGCATACCCGCTGCCTGCCGACCCCTGCCCGGCCGACGGCTCCCGCGCGGGAGGGAGCGGCGTCGATACGCCGGGCCGCGCGGGTGGCGGCACGGGACCGGCGCGGCGAGCGGACTCGGCGGGTGCGGAGCCCGCGGGGGTGCTCGGCTGCGGCCGCACGGCGCCGGAAGCTGCGGGCCCGCTGCCCGGCTGCGGAGACGCGTCCCTGGAGCCGCGCCCAGGCCCACCGCCCTGCTGAGAAGGCACACCGGCGGCACCTCGCGCGGAGGACTGGCGGTTGTCGGGCTCGGGCGACGGGTCGGCGGCGATCGGCCGGAGCCGGAAGGTGGTCTCCGCGGCCGTCTCGGCGGGGGCGCCCGTACGGCGTGATGGCGAGGGCCGCTCGGCCGGGCGGGGCGGTATGCCCCCGGGAGCGGCCTGCCCGGCGCCCTCCTGGCGCAACGATCCGCCGGGTTCCGTACGCCCGGCCGACGGCGGTGCGTCCGGGAAGCGCGCCGAGGCTCGGGGCGGGGGCGGAGACATGGACGCGGCGTCTCCAGGGGCCGGGACGCGCCGGTCGGGGATGTGGGGCGACGTACCGGACGTACTGGGCGATGTACCGGACGTACCAGAGGCACCGGACGTGGGGCGATCGGAGCCCGCCACGGCTTCCGGCCTCACGCCGACACCACCGCGCACCGACGCTTCCGGCATCGGGCCCGGCCCGCCGCGCACGGACCCCTCGGGCATGGCACCCGGCCCACGGCGCCCCGACCCTTCCGGCATGGCACCCGGCCCCCCACTCGCGGACCCCTCCGGCACCGCACCCAGCCCACCACGCACGGACCCCTCCGGCACCGCACCCGGCCCACGGCGCCCCGAACCTTCCGGCACCGAGCCCGGCCCACCGCCGATACCGCCAGGCACCGATCCCTCCGTTCGCGAACCCTCGCCGGTCGTCCGCGGGGGCTGCGCACCCGGGCCGTTCGTCTGCTCACCTTGCATGTCGCCGGCCGTCGGCGGCTCCGCGGGTCTCGGCGGGGTCGTCGGGCGGGGCGGGACGGCAGGCGGCGGGGGTGTGGTGGGGCGCGGGGGAATGGGGGCGCGGCGCGCTTCCGTGCTCATGCACCCCCCGTTTCCTCATGTCCGGGCCCGATCTCCTACGCGGGCCGTCGTTCCGTGTGCCGTCTTGCCCGCCGGGCGCGGACTCGTCCGACCAGGCACGCATACCCGCACGGATGGCGCGCCATCCCGGACGGCCAACCGGCCGTGGGCGTTCCACACATGCGTGCGCGTCACTCTACGGGTTGACCCTGGGCGAACGGGAACCAGTCCACGACCCCGTGTGCATCTGCCCGGAACATCCCCCTACCCTGCGGTAATCCCGCATGGCAGGCTTCGTTCATGACTGCGCGCGCCGCCGACCGGGCCCGTTACGACCGGGCCACCGCCCATCTCGACGCCCCTCTCGCGATCGTGGACCTGGACGCCTTCGACGCCAACGCGGACGACCTGGCCCGCCGCGCCGACGGAAAGCCGATCCGCGTCGCCAGCAAGTCCGTACGCTGCCGTGCCCTGCTGGAGCGGGTGCTCGCGAAGGACGGGTTCGCGGGGATCATGTCCTTCACGCTGGCCGAGTCCCTGTGGCTGGCGCGCTCCGGGTTCGACGACATCCTGCTCGCCTATCCGTCCGCCGACCGCGCCGGATTCGCCGAGCTGGCCGGTGATCCGAAGCTCGCCTCCGCCGTCACCGTGATGATCGACGACCCGGCGCAGCTCCGGTTCATCGACGACGCCCGGGACGGGGGCCGCGAAGTGGTACGGGTCTGCCTGGAGTTGGACACCTCGCTGAAGCTGCTGGGCGGGCGGGTGCGCGTCGGCGCCCGGCGTTCGCCGCTGCACTCCCCCGCCGAGGTCGCCGACATGGCCCGTGCCGTCGCCCGGCGGCCGGGGTTCGAGGTCGTCGGGATCATGGCGTACGAGGGGCACATCGCCGGGGTCGGGGACGCGGTGGCGGGGCGGCCGCTGCGGTCGCGTGCCGTGCGGCTGATGCAGGCCGCCGCGCGCCGGGAGCTCGTCGAGCGGCGGGCCGAGGTGGTGCGGGCGGTCCGGGCCGTGGTGCCGGGGCTGGAGTTCGTCAACGGCGGCGGGACGGGCAGCGTGCAGCACACCGCCGCGGAGGACGCGGTCACCGAGATCGGGGCCGGGTCGGGGCTGTACGTGCCGCGGCTGTTCGACAACTACACGTCCTTCCGTGGGCGTCCGGCCGCCCTCTTCGCCCAGCCTGTCGTCCGGCGGCCCGGTGTCGGGGTCGTGACCGTCCTCGGCGGCGGCTACCCGGCCTCCGGTGCGGCCGGGCGCGACCGGCTGCCGGTGCCGTATCTCCCGGAGGGGCTGAAGTACGACCCCCAGGAGGGCCCCGGCGAGGTGCAGACGCCGCTCCTCGGCGCGCCCGCCGACGACCTGCTGGTCGGCGACAAGGTGTGGTTCCGGCACGCCAAGGCCGGTGAGTTGTGCGAGCGGTTCGACGTGCTGCACCTCATCGAGGGGGACACCGTCACGGCGACGGTGCCCACCTATCGCGGGGAGGGCCGGACTTTCCTCTAGGCCCGCGCCCTCTACAGCGGGGTCACGTACGCCCCCGAGATCCCGCCGTCGACCAGGAAGTCGGTGGCGTTGACGAAGGAGGAGTCGTCGCTGGCCAGGAAGGCCACCGCGGCGGCGATCTCCTCCGCCTCGGCGAAACGGCCGACCGGGATGTGGACCAGGCGGCGTGCGGCACGCTCGGGGTCCTTGGCGAACAACTCCTGGAGGAGCGGGGTGTTGACCGGTCCCGGGCACAGGGCGTTGACCCGGATGCCGTCGCGGGCGAACTGCACGCCCAGTTCGCGGGACATGGCGAGGACGCCGCCCTTGGAGGCCGTGTAGGAGATCTGGGACGTGGCGGCGCCCATCCTCGCCACGAAGGACGCCGTGTTGATGATGGAGCCCTTGCCCTGCTGCCGCATGTAGGGGATGGCGGCCTTGCAGCACAGGTAGACGGAGGTGAGGTTGACCTCCTGGACGCGCTTCCAGGCCTCCAGGCCGGTCTCCAGGATGGAGTCGTCGTCGGGCGGCGAGATACCGGCGTTGTTGAAGGCGATGTCGACGCTGCCGAAGGTGTCGTACGCCGTCTTGAACAGCGCCTCGACCTGCTCGGGGTCGGTGACGTCGACCTTCACGAAGATCCCGCCGACCTCCTCGGCGGCCGCCTTGCCGCGCTGCTCGTCGACGTCGCCGCAGACGACGTGGGCTCCCTCGGAGGCGAGGCGGCGGGCGGTGGCGAGGCCGATGCCGCTGCCGGCTCCGGTGACGACGGCCGTGCGGCCGACCAGTCGGCGGCAGATGTTTTCCTCGGCCGATGAGCTCGATGAGGTCGCTGAGGTCACTGTGCGGGGCCTTCCGTGCTGATGAAGACGTTCTTGGTTTCGGTGAAGGCGGTCAGGGCGTCCGGGCCCAGCTCGCGGCCGATGCCGGACTGTTTGAAGCCGCCGAAGGGGGTCCAGTAGCGGACGCTGGAGTGGGAGTTGACGGACAGGTTGCCGGCCCGGACCGCCTGGGAGACGCGCAGGGCGCGGCCGACGTCACGGGTCCAGATGGAGCCGGAGAGGCCGTAGTCGGTGGCGTTGGCCAACTGGATCGCCTCCGTCTCGTCCTCGAAGGGGAGGACGACGGCCACGGGACCGAAGACCTCCTCGACGGCCACGCGTGCCTGCGGGTCGACGCCGGTGAGGACGGTGGGCGGGAACCAGAAGCCGGGGCCCTCGGGGGCCTTGCCGCGGATGCCGTCCAGGTCGTCGGTGACGTACGAACGGACCCGGTCCAGCTGGACCTTGGAGATCAGCGGGCCCATGTCGGTCTTCTCGTCGGCCGGGTCGCCGACCGTCACCGCCTCGATCGCGGGGGCGAGGAGGTCCAGGAAACGGTCGTAGGCGGAGCGCTGGACGAGGATCCGGGTGCGGGCGCAGCAGTCCTGGCCGGAGTTGTCCAGGAAGGACATCGGGGCGGCGGCCGCGGCGGCTTCGAGGTCGGCGTCGGCGAAGACGATGTTGGGGCTCTTGCCGCCGAGTTCGAGGGTCACGCGCTTGACGAGCGCGGAGCCCTTCGCCAACACCTGTTTGCCCACGGCCGTTGAGCCGGTGAAGACGATCTTCGCGACACCCGGATGCTCGACGAGGGCGTTGCCCGCGACCGGCCCGTGGCCGGGCAGGACCTGGAACAGCCCCTCCGGAAGCCCGGCCTCCAGGGCGAGTTCGGCCAGGCGGAGGGCGGTCAGCGGGGTCGTCTCGGCGGGCTTGAGGATGACCGCGTTGCCGGCCGCGAGCGCCGGGGCCGTCCCCCAGGCGGCGATCGGCATCGGGAAGTTCCAGGGGGCGATCACGCCCACGACGCCGAGCGGTTCGAGGATCGTCACGTCCAGACCGCCGGGGACCGGGATCTGTCGGCCGGTCAGCCGCTCCACTCCCCCGGCCGCGTAGTCGAGCAGGTCGCGGACGTTGCCCGCCTCCCAGCGGGCGTTGCCGATGGTGTGCCCGGCCTCGCGGACCTCCAACTGGGCGAGTTCTTCGAGGTGTTCGTCGACTGCGACGGCGAACCGGCGCAAAAGTCGGGCGCGTTCGCCGGGCGCGAGGGCGGCCCACCGGGTCTGGGCCCCCGTCGCGCGTACGACCGCCGCGTCCACGTCGGCCGCGGTGGCGGCGGCAACCGTGGCGACGACCTCTTCGGTGGCCGGATTGAGTACCTGGAGCTGGTCGGACAAGAAGGGCCTCACATGCGTTCGAAGGAGCGGCGCAGCTCCCAGTCGGTCACCGCGGCGTCGAAGGCGTCCAGCTCGACGCGCGCCATGTTGCGGTAGTGGGCGACGACCTCGTCGCCGAAGGCGGCCTTGGCGATCGGGCTGTTCTCCCAGAGTTCGGCGGCCTCGCGCAGCGTCGTGGGGACGTGCTCGAAGTCGGCGGCGTAGGCGTTGCCGGGACAGGGCTCGGGCAGCTCCAGCTTCTGCTCGATGCCGTAGAGGCCGGCCGCGACCAGTCCGGCGACGGCGAGGTGCGGGTTGACGTCGCCGCCGGGCAGCCGGTTCTCGAAGCGCATCGAGCGGCCGTGGCCGACGACGCGCAGGGCGCAGGTGCGGTTGTCGTAGCCCCAGGCGACGGCGGTGGGGGCGAAGGAGCCCGGCTGGAACCGCTTGTACGAGTTGATGTTGGGGGCGTACAGGAGCGAGAAGTCCCGCAGCGCGGCCAGCTGGCCGGCGAGGAAGTGGCGCATGACCTCCGACATCCCGCCCTCGCCGTCCCCGGCCATGACGTTGTTGCCGGCCGCGTCCGCGAGAGACAGGTGGATGTGGCAGGAGTTGCCCTCGCGCTCGTTGTACTTGGCCATGAAGGTGATCGAGACGCCCTCCTGGGCGGCGATCTCCTTGGCGCCGGTCTTATAGATGGCGTGCTGGTCGCAGGTGACCAGGGCGTCGTCGTACTTGAAGGCGATCTCGTGCTGGCCGGGATTGCACTCGCCCTTGGCGGACTCGACGGTGAGCCCGGCGCCCGCCATGTCGTTGCGGATACGGCGCAGCAGCGGCTCGATGCGCCCGGTCCCGAGCACGGAGTAGTCGATGTTGTACTGGTTGGCCGGGGTGAGGCCCCGGTAGTTCGCGTCCCAGGCCTGCTCGTAGGTGTCCTTGAAGACGATGAACTCCAGCTCGGTGCCGACGTTGGCCGTGTATCCGAGCTCGGCGAGGCGCTCCAGCTGGCGGCGCAGGATCTGGCGGGGCGCGGCGACCACGGGCGAGCCGTCGTTCCAGGCGAGGTCGGCGATCAGCATGGCCGTACCGGCGTTCCAGGGGACGCGGCGGAGGGTGGCCAGGTCGGGGTGCATGGCGAAGTCGCCGTAGCCGCGGTCCCAGGAGGACATCGCGTAGCCGTCGACGGTGTTCATCTCGGTGTCGACGGCGAGGAGGTAGTTGCAGCCCTCCGTGCCGTGGTGGAGGACCTCGTCGAGGAAGAAGCGGGCGGCGAACCGCTTGCCCTGGAGTCGCCCTTGCATATCGGGGAAGGCCAGGACGACAGTGTCGATCTCACCGCCGGCGACGAGGGCGTGCAGCTCCTCGACGCTCAGCGGGGGTGTGCGGTCTGCCACGGGAGAGCCTCCTTGGGCCACTTCGGTCAGCCGGAAGCCATAAGGTATTGCCCAGGACCATTGATTGGGAAGGGGGTCCCGCCACATGTCGCAGGCGGACACGGAGCACGGGACGCCCGGGGCCGACGACCGGCTGACCTCGGTCCTGCGTCCGGTGCGCGCCGGCAATGGCTTCGAGGAGGCGCTGGAGCAGATCCTCCAGGTGGTCCGGCTGGGCCTGGTGCCGGGCGGCGAGCGGCTGCCGGCGGAGCGTGAGCTGGCGGACCGGCTGGGGATCAGCCGGGTGACGCTGCGCGAGGTGCTGAAGGTCCTCCAGGACCAGGGTCTGGTCGAGTCGCGGCGCGGCCGCTACGGCGGCACCTTCGTGCTGCCACGCCCCGAGACCCCGGGCGAGGAGGAGCTGCGCCGCCGCCTGAAGGACGTCGACGTCGAGGACACGCTGCGCTTCCGCGAGGTGCTGGAGGTGGGCGCGGCCGGGCTGTGCGCGGCGCACGGGCTGGACGACGAACAGGCCGACCGGCTCCGCGAGGCCCTGGCGCGCACGCACGACGCCCCGCTCGCCGAGTACCGCCGCCTGGACACCCTGCTGCACCTGACGCTCGCCGAGCTGTCCGGCTCCCCCACGCTCACCGCCCAGTACGCGGCCGTCCGCGCGACCGTCAACGACCTGCTCGACTGCATCCCGCTCCTAGTCCGCAATCTGGAGCACTCCCAGCGCCAGCACACCGCCCTGGTGGAGGCCGTGATCGAGGGCAACGCCGAGTGCGCGCGGGAGATCATGCGCGAGCACTGCGGGGGGACGGCGGCACTGCTGCGGGGCTTCCTGGGCTGAGGCACGGCGTCACCTCCGGGTGAGCCGAGGATTTACGGGCGATTAACGCAGGGGTATTGCCATCCCCCACCCGACCCGCAAAGGTATGGATCCATTCCATTGAGCCGGAGCTCGGTCGACCCCACCGTGCTCGGAACTGCTCGGTGTCCACCGCCCGTGGGGAGTTGGCCCATGTCCCTGGAATCAACAAGCACACCCGCCGAGGAGGCGGACGACTATCTGGAGCGCAGAACACTGCGCCGCGGCAGCGCCGGCTGGGTGCTGCTGACCGGTCTCGGCGTCGCCTACGTCGTCTCCGGCGACTACTCGGGCTGGAACTTCGGCCTGGCCGAGGGCGGCTTCGGCGGCCTCGCGATCGCCATGGTGCTCATGGGCGCGATGTACGCCTGCATGGTCTTCGCCCTCGCCGAGCTGTCCTCGATCCTGCCCACGGCGGGCGGCGGCTACGGCTTCGCCCGCCGGGCGCTCGGTCCGTGGGGCGGCTTCCTGACCGGTACGGCGATCCTCATCGAGTACGTCCTCGCGCCCGCCGCCATCGTCATCTTCATCGGCGACTACGTCGAGTCGCTGGGCCTGTTCGGCCTGGAGTCCGGCTGGCCGGTGTACCTGGTCTGCTTCGCGATCTTCCTCGGCATCCACCTCTGGGGCGTGGGCGAGGCGCTGCGCTTCAGCTTCGTCGTCACCGGGATCGCGGTGGTGGCGCTGGTGGTGTTCGCCTTGGCCGCGCTGCCCGACTTCTCCTTCGCCTCGCTGGACGACATCCCGGTCGACTCCTCGGCCGCGGGGTCGAGCTCCTGGCTGCCGTTCGGCCTGCTCGGCATCTGGGCGGCGTTCCCCTTCGGGATGTGGTTCTTCCTGGGTGTCGAAGGGGTGCCGCTGGCGGCCGAGGAGACGAAGGAGCCGGCCCGTACGCTGCCGAAGGCGATCCGCTGGTCGATGGCCATTCTGGTGGTCCTGGCCGTGGTCACCTTCTTCGCGGCGGCGGGGGCACGCGGATCGGCGGCGATCCAGGAGGCGGGCAACCCGCTGGTGGAGGCACTCCAGCCGGACGGCGAGGCGACGACGCTGAGCCGGATCGTGAACTACGCCGGCCTGGCAGGCCTGGTGGCATCGTTCTTCTCGCTGATCTACGCGGGCTCACGCCAGCTGTTCGCGCTCTCCCGCGCGGGCTACCTGCCCCGCTTCCTCTCCCTCACCAGCCGCCGCAAGGCGCCGTACCTGGGCCTGCTGGTGCCCGGCACGATCGGCTTCCTGCTGGCGGCGGTGTCGGGCGACGGCGCCCGGATGCTGAACATCGCGGTCTTCGGCGCGACCATCTCCTACGCGCTGATGTCCCTGTCGCACATCGTGCTGCGCCGCCGCGAGCCGGAGCTGCCGCGGCCGTACCGTACGCCGGGCGGGGTGCTGACCTCCTCAGTCGCCCTCGTGCTGGCCTGTGCGGCGCTGGTGGCCACGTTCCTGGTGGACGTGACGGCGGCGTTGATCGCGCTCGCGGTGTACGTCGTGGCCATCGGGTACTTCGGCCTGTACAGCCGAAGGCGTCTGGTGGCGAAGGCGCCTGAGGAGGAGTTCGCCGCGCTGGCGGCTGCCGAGGCAGAGTTGGCACGGGACTGAAGGTTCGAGCGTGAAGGAGTCTTGGTGGTGGCCAGGCCGTTGATCGGTGTCAGCACCTATCTGGAGTCCGGTGCGCGCTGGGGCGTGTGGGAGCTGGACGCGGCGCTGCTGCCCGTCGGCTATCCGCGGCTGGTGCAGCGGGCGGGCGGCCTGGCCGCGATGCTTCCGCCGGACGACCCGGCGCACGCGGCCGCGGCCGTGGCCCGGCTGGACGGGCTGGTCATCGCGGGCGGTCCGGACGTCGAGCCGGTCCGGTACGGCGCGGAGCGCGAGCCGCGCACCGGGCCGCCGGCGCGGGAGCGGGACGCGTGGGAGCTGGCCCTGATCGACGCGGCGTTGGCCGCGGGCATCCCCGTGCTGGGCATCTGCCGGGGCATGCAGCTGCTGAACGTCGCCCTCGGCGGCACGCTCGTGCAGCACATCGACGGGCATGCCGAGGTCGTGGGCGTCTTCGGCAACCACACCGTCAAGCCGGTGCCGGGCAGTCTGTACGCCGGTGTGGTGCCGGAGGAGACATCGGTGCCGACGTATCACCACCAGGCGGTGGATCGTCTGGGTACGGGCCTGGTGCCGTCGGCGTACGCGGAGGACGGGACGGTGGAGGCGATCGAACTTGCCTCCGCGTCTTGGGTGTTGGGGGTGCAGTGGCATCCGGAGATGGGGAGGATCTGCGGGTGATGCGGGGGTTGGTGCGGGCCGCAAGTGGCTGACGGGGGCGAGGAACTACCCCCGCGTCAGCGACAGCAGATCCCGCGCCGGGCCCACCGGCCGATGCCCCGTCGGCCACACCGCCCGCAGGTCCCGCGCCAGGGACACGTCCGCCACCGGCACACTCACCAGCCGCCGCATCGACAGTTCCTCGCCGACGGCAAGCTCGCTCAGCACCGCCGGCCCCGCCCCGCTCACCGCGGCCGCCTTGACCGCCGTCGTCGAGGACAGCTCGATCAGGGGGCGGGCCAGCCCGCCCAGGGCCGCGTCCAGGACCTGCCGCGTGCCCGAGCCCTTCTCGCGCAGGATCAGCGGCGTCGCCGCGAGCTCCGACGCCTCCAGCGAGCGCCGGCGACGCGCCCAGGCGTGCCCCGGCGCGGTCACCACGATCAGGTTGTCGTGGGCGATGACCACCGAGTCCAGCCCCGCCGGGGTCGTCAGCCCCTCCACGAACCCCAGGTCCGCCTCGTCCGCCAGCAGCCGCTCCGCGACGGCCGCCGAGTTCCCGGCGAGCAGCGACACCGCCGTGTCCGGCCGCTGGGCCCGCAGGGCGAGCAGCCAGCCCGGCAGCAGATACTCCGCGATCGTCATGCTCGCCGCCACCCGCAAGCGCGAGTCACGCCGGTCCCTGAGCGCCTGCGCACCCGCGTCGAACGCCTCCGCGGCCTCCACGATGCGCCGCGCCCAGTCCGTCACCAGGGCCCCGGCGTCCGTGAGCCGGGAGCCTCTGGGTGACCTGTCCACCAGCGCGACGCCCAACTGGCGTTCCATCGACCGGATCCGACTGCTCGCCGCCGGCTGTGTGATGCCGACTTCTCGCGCCGCCCCGCCGAGACTGCCGAGCCGCGCCACCGCCAGCAACAGCTCGAGCGCGCCGAGATCCGGCACGCGATGTGCCAGCGATCCTGCGCGAAACTGCCCCTCCGCCGCGTCTGTCATAAGCCCAGTTTATGTGGCCATAGAGGCAAACTCCCTGGTGGGAGACGACAGGCGCCAGGACCCTGTGCACATGGTCACCGCCGTCCGTCACCTCGGACCCCCCTGGCACGCCGTCCGTCACCTCGGACCCAACTGGTACGCCACCATCATGGGCACCGCCGCCGTCGCCACCGCCGGAGCCGCGCTGCCCGTCCGGCTCCCCGGCCTGCGTACCGCCTGCACGGCCGTCTGGGCGCTCTCCCTCGTCCTGCTCGTCACCCTGCTCGCCGCCCGCGCCCTGCACTGGACCCACCACCGCGACCAGGCCCGCGCCCACCTCCTCGACCCGGCCACGGCGCCCTTCTACGGCTGCCTGGCCATGGCCCTGTCGGCCGTCGGCGGCGGTGCCCTGACCGTCGGCCGGGACTGGATCGGGACCCGGGCGGCGGTCGCGCTCGACGCCGTGCTGTTCACCGCCGGTACGGTCGTCGGGCTGGCGGCCGCCGTCGCCGTCCCGTACCTCATGGCCGTACGCCATCGGATCGAGCCGTCGCAGGCCACGCCCGTGTGGCTGCTGCCGCTCGTCGCGCCCATGGTGTCCGCCGCGCTCGGTCCGCTGCTGGTGCCGCATCTGCCGTCCGGGCAGGCCCGGGAGACGCTGCTCCTCGCCTGCTTCGCCCTGTTCGGGCTCAGTCTGCTCGCCACCTTGCTGATGCTGCCGCTGGTCTTCGCCCGGCTCCTCACCGCCGGTCCCCTGCCGCTCGCCCTCACCCCGACCCTGTTCCTGGTGCTGGGTCCGCTCGGGCAGTCCACCACCGCCGTCGGCAGCTTCGCGGACGTCGCGCCGCGCGTGGTCCCGGCCCCGTACAGCGAGGGCTTCGGCATTCTCGCCGTCCTTCACGGCGTTCCCGTCATGGGCTTCGCGCTGCTGTGGTTCGGGCTCGCCACCGCTCATGTCCTGCGGGCCCGCCGGCTCGGCATGGGGTTCGCGATGACGTGGTGGGCGTTCACCTTCCCGGTCGGCACCTGTGTCACCGGCGCCGAGGCACTGGCCCGGCACACGGGACTCATCGTGTTCGACGGGCTCGCGGTCGGGCTGTACGTCGTCCTCGTCACGGCGTGGGCCGTCGTCGCCGCCTGCACGGCGCGTGGTGTCCTCAGCGGTGCGCTGCTCGCAGGGCCTCGGCCAGCACCCGTGGCGTCTCGGCCAGTGACGGGCCGTACCACGTCAGGTGCCGTCCGCTGACCAGGGCGCAGGGCAGTCCGGGGAACGCCTCCGGGCCGTCGTCGGCCGTGAAGCGGTACGGCTCGTCCGGGAGGACGACCACGTCCGGGGCCGCTGCCCGCAGGTCGTCCAGGGGGATGCGGGGGTAGCGGTCCTCGTGCGTCGCGTACAGGTGGTCCACGCCGAGGCGGGCCAGGACGTCGCCGGCGAAGGTGTCGCGGCCCAGCACCATCCAGGGGCGCCGCCAGATCGGGACCACGGCTGTCGTACGGCGCTCGGGGGTCGGACGGGACGACCAGGCCTGCTCCGCCTCGTCCAGCCACCTCGGGCGTGCCGTCGCCCCGCAGGCGTCCAGCACGCGGGCCAGCTCGCGGAAGGCCTGCGGGACGTCCCGGACCTCGGTCACCAGGACCTCGATGCCGGCCGCGCGGAGGGCGGCGAGGTCGGGGGCGCGGTTCTCCTCCTCGTTGGCGATCACCAGGTCGGGGGCGAGGGCGAGGATCCCCTCGACCTTCGGGTTCTTGGTGCCGCCCACCCGGGTGACGTCCAGCTCCGCGGGATGGCTGCACCAGTCGGTGGCGCCGACGAGGACGCCGGGGGCCGAGACGGCCACGGCCTCCGTGAGGGACGGCACCAGGGAGACGACGCGCATCAGCGCCCCGGCCGGTCCCGGACCGCCTCGATGTGCTCCGCCACCGCGACGACGATCACACGCGTGTCCGGCACGGTGGCCCGCCACCGGTGGCGCACCCCGCCGGTGAGGTACAGGGTGTCGCCGCGGCCGAGCCGGTAGGCGCGGCCCTCCGCCTCGATCTCGACGGCGCCGTCCGCGACGTACATCAACTGGTCGTTACGGTACTGGAATTCGCGGCCCGCTTCATGGTCGCCGGTGAACTCCGAGGCGTGCATCTGGTGGTGACCGCGCACCAGGGACCGGGCCCGTGGCTGCGGCGCCAGTTCGGTGGTGTCGGCCCGTACGACGTCGACACTGCACGCCGGGTCGGCGGCGGCGAGGAGCTCGACGGCGGTCGTACGCAAAGCGTCGGCGACCTTTTCGAGGGAGCTTCTGCTCGGGCGTGCCCGGTCGTTCTCGACCTGGCTCAGGAAGGGCACCGACAGGCCGCTGCGCTCGGCCACGACGGCGAGGGTGAGGTCCAGCGCACGGCGCCGCCGCCGCACGGCCGCGCCCACTCGAAGAGGCTGATCCTTGTGGTCACCCATCGCTCCGGCTCCCTCCTTCGCTCGTCGGTCCGCTGTCGTTACGCCCGCCGCCGGGCGCACACCTTCTGTTGGGTTCCTTGCACCCTACGCATCTTCGGCAAACCGTTTCATGCGCCCGTCACATCGACGGCACATCGGGGGGAGTACGACCCATGGGTTCGCGCCAGCGGATGGGCGCGCCCTAAGCGCCGGGCACCCCTATACCACCCCTGACTCCCGCTCAGCACAAGAGAGCTGTTGTTCTGTTCAATGCTCCCGCGGTCGTCCGTGTTCCTTGTCCCCCTCGGGCTGCCGGCCTGGCCAGAAGGCCGGCCAGGGCCGCACGCCCGGCCGTCAAATGCCGGTCGTGGGTGGGGAGTTGGCCCGACCGGGCTCGGGTGGTGGGGTAGCGCTGCGTGGTTGGCCGGATCCTTTTCGTAGGCATGCCGTGTGACTGGGCGGGGATACCGCGAGGGGTGGGCCGGCCGTACGTGAGGGGAAAACGTACGGCGCGACCCACCCCTCGGGCGGCGGTCCGGGTCCGTCAGGTCACCCGGCCGCCTGGTCCTTGTGCCCCGATCCGGCGACCGGGGCCCACTTGTCCAGCAGGCCCGGGTTCTGCTTGAGCCAGGTGCGGACGGCGTCCTGCTCCTTGCCCTTGCCGGCCTTCGTGATCTTCGACTCCAGGTCGGTGAGCTGCTTCTCGGTCATGGAGAAGTCCTTCAGCCACTCGCCGACCTGGGGGTTGTCGTCGGCGAAGCCCTTGCGGGCGAGGGTGTGCACGCCGTCGCCCTTGCCCCAGGCGCCCTTCGGATCCTTGAGCTTCTTCAGGTCGTAGTCGCTGTACGCCCAGTGCGGCGACCAGAGCGTGACGACGACCGGCTCCTTCTTGGCATACGCCCGCTTGAGCTCGGCCAGCATCGCCGGCGTCGAGCCGTCCACGACGTCGTACGTGCCCTGAAGGCCGTACTCCTTGAGGACCTTGTCCTTGAGCAGGCCCATCATTCCGGCGCTCGGCTCGATGCCGATGATCCTGCCCTTGAACTCGGAGGCCTTGCTCTTGAGGTCCTCCAGGGAGTTCACGTCCTTCATGTACGAGGGGACGGTGAGCTCCAGGGAGGTGGGGCCGTACCAGGAGCCGAGGTCGTCCAGCTGCCGGCCGTACTTCTTCCAGTACTCGGCGTGCGTGGTGGGCAGCCAGGCGTCCGTCTGGAAGTCGAGCTGGCCAGTGGCGACGCCGGTGTACAGGGGGCCCGCGGCGTACTGGGTGGTCGCGACCTTGAAGCCGCGGCGCTCCAGCAGCTCCTTCCAGAGGTACGTGGAGGCGATGCCCTCGTCCCACGGGATGTAGCCGATCTTGATCTCCTTGCCCTTGCCGACGTTCGTGGCGGAGGCCTCGGCGGTGCCGGAGGAGGGGCCGAAGGTGCCCAGGCCGCCCGCGACGAGGGCCAGGACGGCGACGCCGGCGATCGCGACGACGGGGCGGGGGCGGTAGCTCCAGACCTTGGTGCCGCCCGCGGCTCGGGCCTTGGCGGCGGCGCGGCGGCCGAGCGGGGAGATCTGCGTGCCGAGCGCGCCGGTGATGCGGTCCAGGTAGATGGCGAGGACGACGATGCCGACGCCCGCCTCGAAGCCGAAGCCGATGTCGAGCTGGCCGATGGCCTGGTTGACCGCGCCGCCGAGGCCGCCGGTGCCGACCATGCCGGCGATGACCACCATCGACAGGCTCAGCATGATGACCTGGTTGATGCCCGCCATGATCGTCGGCAGAGCGAGCGGCAGCTGGACGCGCAGCAGGGTGTCCCGGGGCTTGGTGCCGAACGCCTCGGCGGCCTCGACCAGCTCCGCGTCGACCTGGCGAATGCCGAGCTCGGTCATACGGACGCCGGGCGCGAGCGCGAAGATCAGGGTGGCGATGACGCCCGCGGCGGTGCCCAGGCCGAAGAAGAGCATGGCCGGGATGAGCAGGACCATCGACGGCATAGTCTGCAGCAGGTCCAGGACGGGCCGCAGGGCCGTGGAGACCGTCTTGGAGCGGGCCGCCCAGATGCCCAGCGGGACCGAGATCACCAGTGCGATGAGGGTCGCCACGAGTACCAGGGCCAGCGTCGACATGGCCTGTTCCCACAGGTCCAGCGAGTCGATCAGCGCGAACCCGGCGAAGGCGAGGACGCCGCCGACCAGGCCGCGCAGCCACCAGGCCAGCACGGCGAGGATGCCCGTGAGGAGCAGGGGCTCGGGAGCGGTGAGGACGGCGTTGACGCCGTCGTACATGCCCTCCACGACCGCCTTGATCGCGTCGAAGAGCCAGCCCATGTGGTCGACGAGCCAGTCCACACCGGAGTCGACCCAGTCGCCGAGATGCAGCCTAGGCATGGGCGATCACCTTCCCGTCCGGGTTGTCGCAGAGCGCGGGGTCGGCCGCCTCGTCGCCGAGGAAGCCGACGAGCCGCTGCCGCGGCACGACGCCGACGACCCGGTTGTCCTCGTCGACGACCGAGACCCGGTGGGACAGCCGGGCGCTGATCGCGCACAGCTCCGTGAACGGGGTCTCGGCAGTCGCGGTCTCGCAGGCGCACAACGGGGCGTCGGCGGTGACCGAGGTGTCCATGAGCGCGCCCGCGGTCAGCACGCGGGAGCGGTCGACGTCCTGGATGAAGGAGGCGACGTAGTCGTTCGCCGGGCGCAGCAGGATGTCCTCCGCCGTGCCCGTCTGGACGATACGGCCGTCACGCATGACGGCGATGCGGTCGCCCAGGCGCATGGCCTCGTTCAGGTCGTGAGTGATGAAGACGATCGTCTTCTTCAGGGTGCGCTGCAGTTCGAGCAGCTGGTCCTGCATGTCGCGGCGGATCAACGGGTCGAGCGCACTGAAGGACTCGTCCATGAGCAGCAGGTCGGCGTCGGTGGCGAGGGCGCGGGCGAGGCCCACGCGCTGCTGCATACCGCCGGACAGCTCGTCGGGCCAGGACTTCTCCCAGCTGGCCAGGCCGCACAGCCGCAGCGCCTCGGCGGCGCGCTCCTCGCGCTCGGCGCGGGGCACGCCCTGGACGGCGAGGCCGTAGGCCGCGTTCTCCAGGACGCTGCGGTGCGGGAAGAGCGCGAAGTGCTGGAACACCATGCTGATCTTCTTGGCGCGGACCTCGCGCAGCTCGCGGTCGCCGATCGCGGTCAGGTCCTGGCCGTCGAAGCGGACGTGGCCCGCGGTCGGCTCCAGGAGCCCGTTGAGCATGCGCAGCAGGGTGGACTTGCCGGATCCGGACAGGCCCATGACGACGAAGATCTGGCCCGGGTCCACGGTGAAGGAGGCGTCGATCACGGCGGCGGTGGTGCCGTCGGCGCGCAGCTCCTCACGGTCGGCTCCCTGGCGGAGCCGACCTACGGCCTCGTCCGGTCGTCTGCCGAACACCTTGTAGAGATGTTCGGCCTCAAGCCTGGATGACACGGGTACCTCTTGTCTCGACGGCAAATGAACGGAGCGACGACCGCCAGAGCAGTTGAATGCGCAAGCAGCGTCACTCCGAGGCCGCGCCTGCCCGGGTTCTCCGGGCACAAACGCACAAGTGGTCCAGGCCACAGAAATGGCAGAGGGCGCAACTCGTTGCGCGGGAGAAGCGCACGGCACGGCAGGGGCCCTGTCCGTGCGGCACCAGACGCCGCTGTCGGTGCTGCACCGCACGGCCGCCGTCAGTCCCGCACCGAACGGCCGCTGTCAGTGCCGTACGGCATGATGCGTGGCGTGACCGGACGACTGATGCTCCTCGACACCGCCTCGCTCTACTTCCGCGCCTACTTCGGCGTCCCGGACTCCGTGAAGGCCCCGGACGGCACGCCGGTGAACGCCGTGCGCGGGCTCCTCGACTTCATCGACCGCCTGGTCAAGGACCACCACCCGGACCATCTGGTGGCCTGCATGGACGCCGACTGGCGGCCGCAATGGCGGGTCGAACTGATCCCCTCCTACAAAGCGCACCGGGTCGCCGAGGAACACGAGACCGGGCCGGACGAGGAGGAGGTGCCCGACACCCTGTCGCCGCAGGTGCCGGTCATCGAGGCCGTCCTCGACGCGCTCGGCATCGCGCGCGTGGGGGTCGAGGGGTACGAGGCGGACGACGTGATCGGCACGTTCACCGCGCGGGCCAAGGGCCCGGTCGACATCGTCACCGGCGACCGCGACCTGTACCAGCTGGTGGACGACTCACGCGGCGTGCGGGTGCTGTATCCGCTCAAGGGCGTCGGCACGCTCCAGCTCACCGACGAGGCGTGGCTGCGCGAGAAGTACGGCGTCGACGGCCGCGGGTACGCGGATCTGGCGCTGCTGCGCGGCGACCCGAGCGACGGGCTGCCGGGCGTGCCCGGGATCGGGGAGAAGACGGCCGCGAAGCTGCTGGCCGAGTTCGGGGACCTGGCCGGGATCATGGCGGCGGTCGACGACCCGAAGGCGAAGCTCACGCCGTCGCAGCGCAAGCGGCTGGACGAGGCGCGGCCCTACGTCGCCGTCGCGCCGACCGTGGTGCGCGTCGCGGACGACGTGCCGCTGCCGGACGTGGACACGACGCTGCCGCGTGCGCCCCGGGACTCGGCGCGACTGGACGAACTGGCGGTGCGGTGGGGGCTCGGCGGCTCGCTGCAGCGGCTGCTGGTGACGCTGGGGGCGTGAAGGGCGCGATCGGGTGAATGGGTTTCCGGGGGCGGGGAATTCGGTCCTGCGGGCACGACATGCACCCCTTTCATGAACGTTCATAGCGGCATTCGCCGGGCGGAGGTGCTAACTTAGGTAAACCTAAGCTTGGAACGAGGGAGGCCAGTGATGGCACTACGCCCTGCCCGCAAGCCGCGGAAGCCCCACTCCGCGCAGGTCATCCGTACCGAACGGCTGACCCCGCACATGCAGCGTGTGGTGCTGGGCGGTGAGGGGCTCGCCGACTTCGCGGCGGACACCTGCACGGACCACTATGTGAAGATCCTGTTCTCCCCCGAGGGCGTGAGCTACCCCGAGCCCTTCGACCTGGAGCGCATCCGCGAGGAGCTGCCGCGCGAGCAGTGGCCGGTGACGCGGACCTACACGGTGCGGGCCTGGGACCCCGAGCACCGTGAACTGACGTTGGACTTCGTGCTCCACGGCGACGAGGGCCTGGCCGGGCCCTGGGCGATGCGCGCACAGCCGGGCGAGACCGTGCGCTTCATGGGCCCCGGCGGCGCCTACGCCCCCGCTCCGGACGCCGACTGGCATCTGCTCGTCGGTGACGAGAGTGCGCTGCCCGCCATCGCCCGCTCCCTGGAGTCGCTGCCCCACGGCACCACGGCGTACGCCTTCGTGGAGGTCTCCGGCCCCGAGGAGGAGCAGAAGATCGACTCCGATGTGGAGGTCGTCTGGCTGCACCGCGGCTCCCGTCCCGTCGGCGAGGCGCTGGTCGAGGCCGTGCGCGCGCTGGAGTTCCCCGACGGCCGGTTGCACGCGTTCGTGCACGGCGAGGCGCACTTCGTGAAGGAGCTGCGCCACCTGCTGCGGGTCGAGCGCGCTGTGCCCCGTGAGGACCTGTCGATCTCCGGTTACTGGCGGCTCGGCCACAACGAGGACGGCTGGCAGGCGTCCAAGCGGGACTGGAACGCGCGGATCGAGGCGGAGCAGGAGGGGGCGGCGTCGGCCGCGTAGCTCTTGCGGGCGGGGCGGGTTGCCAACCCTTCCTGGTGGTCGGGTTGTCGACGGCATGCGGATGTCGAAAGGGGCGGAGCCTTCCAAGGCTCCGCCCCTTTCGTTGCGCCCAGGCACTGTGCCCGGCGCTCACACGGATCGCTGGTAGGACCGGAACGTCCGGATCGACAGCCACACCGCCGCGGCCGCAAGTGCCAGCAGTCCGCCGCCCCGGAGGAGGACGTCACCCCAGTCGGGGTGCTCGGACATCGCCGAACGGCCCGCGACCATCGCCCAGTTGAGCGGGTTGAAGTCAGCGATGTGCCGCATCCAGCCGGGCATCTGCGACGGCGCCATGAAGGCGGAGGACAGGAAGGTCAGCGGCAGCAGCAGGAAGGTGTTGATGCCGATGATCGACTCCCGCTCCTGCACCAGCATGCCGAGCGCGTTGGACAGCGCCCCGAAGATCGTCCCGAGCAGGACCGAGGCGAGGACCAGGACGGCGATGCCACCGACGCCGCCCGGGTAGTCGGCGCCGCCCAGCAGGCCGAGCAGCACGATGACGACCGACTGCAGGGCGGTGACCAGGCCGTTGTTGACGACGTTGCCGTTCATCAGGGCGGCCCGGCTGACCGGGGTGGTCAGGAACCGGTCGAGGGTGCCCCGCTGGATCTCGTCGAGCGTGGCCATCCCCGCCCACATGTTGGAGCTGAGGGCACTCATCACGACCACGCCGGGCACCAGGTAGTCGAGGTACGTGCCGGTGCCGAAGCCGCCGAGTTCGACGACCTTCTTGAAGAGGCTGCCGAACAGGAACAGCCAGATCACCGGCTGGATCAGGGTGATGATCGCGTACGCGGGCTGCCGTACGAACACCATGAGTTGACGCTGCGTCATGTACCAGGTCTGGGCGACGGCGGTGCTCATCGCGCACCTCCGGCTCCGGCTCCGGCTCCAGCGAGGACGGCGCCCTCGTTACGGTCGGCCTCGGCTTCGGCCTCCGAGTAACGGCGGCCGGCGTAACGAAGGTAGACGTCGTCGAGGGACGGGCGGGCGACGGTCGCGGTGGCGACGCCGACCCCGGCGCGTTCGAGCGCGGCGAGGAGCGCGGGCATCGCGGCGGCTCCTTCGTCGGCGCGGACGCTGACGCGGCGCCCGTCGACCAGCACCTCGTGCACGCCCGGCAGCCTGCCGAGGGCACCCTTGAGGAGCGCACGGCCTGCGTCCCCGACCGCTGCCCGCAGCTCCACATGGACGGCGTCGCCGCGCAGTTCGCCCTTGAGGGAGTCAGGGGTGCCCGCCACGACGATCCGGCCGCGGTCGACGATCGCGATGCGCTCGGCGAGCCGGTCCGCTTCTTCCAGGTAGTGCGTGGTGAGCAGGACGGTCATGCCGTCCTCGCCGGCCAGCCGCCCGATCTCGTCCCACATCGCGGCGCGGGTCTCGGGGTCGAGGCCGGTGGTGGGCTCGTCGAGGAAGAGCACCTCGGGCCGGTGCACCAGACCGAGGGCGACGTCGAGTCGGCGCCGCATCCCGCCGGAGTAGCCCTTGACGGGGCGGTCGGCGGCGTCGGCGAGCTGGAAGCGTTCGAGGAGTTCCGCGACGCGGCGGCTCAGGGGTGCGCCCCTCAAGCCGTAGAGTCGGCCTTGGAGTTGGAGGTTCTCCCGGCCGGTGGCGACCGGGTCGGCGCCGGAGTTCTGGGCGACCACGCCGATCGCGCGGCGTACTCGGTCCGGGTGCCGCAGCACGTCGTGGCCGGCGACGGTGGCCGAGCCCGAGTCGGGGCGGGCCAGGGTGGTGAGGATCTTGACGGTGGTGGACTTACCGGCGCCGTTGGGGCCGAGGAGGCCGAAGACGGTGCCCGGCTCGACGGTGATGTCCATGCCGTTGAGGGCGGTGACATCGCCGTAGGCCTTGGCCAGTTGACGCGCCTCGACCGCGGGCGCACGGGTAGCCCTGTTGGGAGTACTCATGACGACTGCTCTCCTGATGAGCGGACTCGTGATCGTTCCGCGTGAGGAGTGCCGGGCTATCCTGGGTGTGCCGCACCTCGATGACCCGGTTCTGCCGCACGGCGGATCCGTTTCGGGGTTCGAGACCCCGGCGGAGCTGCTGCAACAGCCCTGCCGGGGTCTTTCTCATGTCGTGAACTCGGCCGGCAGCTCCCCCGTTTCATGGAAGCGCCGCCACTCGTCGACGCCGGGCAGCGAGCCCTTCTTGATCTCCTCGAGGAAACCGCCGACCCACTGCGCCTGCGCCTCGACCATGTGCAGCTGGTACTCGACCTCGATGAGGAAGAGCCTCGGCAGCGTCTCGTAGAGCTTCTCGAGCGCGCCCCGGCCGCTCGCCACCTGCACCTCCAGCGAGCTCAGCCGCATCTCCAGCAGCCGCACCACCTCGTCGGGAGGCAGCGCGGCCATCAGCGAGAGCGCCGTCTCGAAGATCGGGTACTCCTTCGCCGGGACGGCGAGCAGGTCGGACAGCCACTCGGCCATCTCCTCGCGCCCGGCGTCGGTGAGCCCGTAGACCGTGCGCTCGGGCCGGTTGCCCTGGCGCTCCACACCGGCCACCTCGACGAAGCCGTGCTTCTCGAGGTTCTGCACAACCGTGTAGAGCGAGCCGTAGTTGATCTTCGTGCTGGCGTCCTTGCCCTGGCTGTGCAGGGTCTGGGCGATCTCGTACGGATGCATCGGCTTCTGCCAGAGGGTCGTCATGACGGCAAGCGCCAATGGATTGGTGAGCTTGCGGCGCTTCCTCGCCACGACAACCACCTCGCTTCCGAATATCCGTAGCCGAACATATCGCGAGTCGCCGGAGGGCGTCAAGAGACACGATGTATCGCGTTTGAGGGTTGCCACAAGGGGCCCACGGCGTCCACCGTGAGAACTTGGGCCCGCCCCAGACATGAGCACGTCATGCGAACGAAACAGCCCGTCCCTAATTTCTGTCGCCCGACAGGAACTCTCGCGCCGCTGTGCGAAAGCAGGTTGCCGCCATGACGAGCACCGCCCCCGCCGACACCCGCCCCGACCCGCCGCACGACCCCGACGCACGCGCCCTCGCCGCGTTCGGCTACCGCCAGGAACTGCACCGCAGCCTCGGCCGGTACGCGTCGTTCGCGGCGGGTTTCTCCTTCATCTCCGTCCTGACGACCGTCTTCCAGTTCTTCGCCTTCGGGTACGCGTTCGGCGGCCCCGTCTTCTTCTGGGCCTGGCCCGCGGTGCTCGTCGGGCAGTTGCTGGTGGCGGCGTGCTTCGCGGAACTGGCCGCGCGCTACCCCATCTCGGGCGCGATCTACCAATGGTCGTCACGACTCTCGAACGTCACCTTCGGCTGGTTCGCCGGCTGGATCATGGTGATCGGGCAGATCGTGGTGGTCGCGGCGGCCGCACTGGCGCTGCAGATGGTGCTGCCGGCGCTCTGGTCCGGCTTCCAGCTGATCGGCACCGACCCCGCACCGACCTCGGCGGACGGCGCGGCCAACGCGGCCGTGCTCGGCGTGATCCTGCTGGCCCTCACCACGGTCGTGAACCTCCTGGACAACCGGGTGCTGTCGCTGGTCAACCGCGTCGGCGTCACCGCCGAGATCATCGGCGCGGTCCTGATCATCGCGCTGCTGCTGACCCACTCCGAACGCTCCCCCGGCATCACCTTCCACACCGAAGGCGCCGCCGAGTCGGGCCTGTTGGGCGCGCTGCTGGTCGGCTCGTTCACGGCGGCGTACGTGATGATCGGCTTCGACAGCGCGGGCGAGATGAGCGAGGAGACGCACCACCCGCGCCGCACCGCGCCCCGCACGATCCTCACCGCGCTGGGCGCCGCGGGCCTGCTCGGCGGCCTGCTGGTCCTCGGCGGCCTGCTCGCCGCACCCAGCCTCACGGACGGCCGCCTTGCGGTCGACGGCCTGAGCTACGTCCTGACGAGCAGCCTGGGCGACGGCGTAGGCCGGGCACTGCTGGCGGATGTGGTCGTGGCGATCACGGTGGCGACCCTCGCCATCCAGACGGCCGCCTGCCGGATGCTCTTCTCGATGGCCCGCGACGGCCAACTCCCCTTCTCCCACCGCCTCGCAAAGGTCAACCCGCGCACCGGCATGCCCGCCGCGCCCGCGGTGGTCGTCGGCGTCCTCGCGGCGTCCCTGCTGCTGCTCAACTTCGCCTCACCGGAGGCGTTCCTCGCCATCGGCACGACCTGCATCGTGATGCTGTACCTGGCGTACGCGATGGTAACCGGCCCCCTGCTGGTGGCCCGCCTGCGCGGCCGCTTCACCGTCGACGGCACCGACGAGACGGGCACCCCCCTGTTCTCCCTCGGCCGCTGGGGCGTCCCGGTCAACGCCCTTGCCCTGCTGTACGGGCTCGCCATGACGGTCAACCTCGCGTGGCCGCGGGCTGCGGTGTATGACCCGGCGGGTGGGCACTGGTACTTCCAGTGGTTCACTGTGCTGTTCTTGCTGGTCACGCTAGGGGCCGGAGTCCTGTACCGGCTGCTGCGTGCACAACGCGTGCACGCTGCTGGAGACGCTGCCCCAGCCGCCCCAGAACCGACTCGATAGCCTCGGCGGTCGTGTCCTCGTCGGTCGGCCAGTAGCAGACGTACTTGTCGAGCGTGATCGACGGCTTCGAGTGGCCGAGTCGAACCTGAAACCGTCTGACAGCCGCTCCCGCTGCGCCAGTTGCTAGGCATACCACGGGGGTAGGCCTCGTGTAGGAACACGGCCGCATAGACCAGGACGTCAACGCACCTCTGTGCTGCGGCGATCAGATCGACGAATACCGCCACCGGCAGGTGCGCTCGCTGGCCGTACAGTGCAACCAGTTCGGGACTCACAGCGCGTGCCGCTCCCCCCTGCCGCAGGGCGGCCACAAGGCGTGGACGCCCTGCATGGCTGCTGGACTGCGTTCCAGCGCCCGGCTGCAAGGTGTGCGCCGCGAACTGGAAGCAGCTCAACGCAGGTATGGACGACGGGGACATCGCAAGGCCGCGCGTCATGCCACCGAGATCCGCGATCACGCCTCGGGGGTGCACCGATCATGAGTGAGCACATCGAGCGGCGATCGCTCGACACGGGTCCGGCCGGCGCCGCCTTCGGCGGTGTAGTTGGTTGGGACCCGATGGGGGGGGTTAATCCCCTGATGCCCTCCGACGCGTGGTCCGGCACCGCCATACTCGGTGCATGGGGGCGAGGACGCTGAAGTTCGAAGCACAGGTCGTGGCGCAGCACCGGAAAGACATAGTGCTGCTCACCATCACGCTCGCGGCGGCGGCGTTCGGAGCATACGAGGTAATCGTCACTCCGGACCTGCCCAAACTGGCCCTGACCTCGATTCTTGTTGTCTGGCTAGGGGTCGGCGTACGCGTGATGATGCGGTATTACGAGCCGCCCATCAATTTCACTTCCGACGACGTGACTGGGGGAATGAGGCAGAGGTTGCGGAAGTAGAACTAGAGGCTAAGCGCCGTGTGTCCAGGATTCGGGCTGTGCCAGTGGTCGAGACATACGTGCTTCTAACGTTGTTCGGCTTGGCATGGTTTGGACTGCGGGACGTTCTTGATGCCTACGACTCGCGCGGTTCTCTCGGTCCAGAGGCCACACCTGGCCTGATTCTCTCAGCAGTGTCGGTTCCGACACTGGTTGTCGCCGTGTACAGGGGACTTCCTCAGCTCTTCAGGGCATGGGGTGCCAAAGCGAAGGACTCAGGAGCGGGATCTCAGGCGGCAGACACAGGGAGAGCCCAGATCATCAAAGCGGAGGCCGATGCGCACGCAACGGTAATTAAGGCCAGAGCGGAGGCGGAAGCCACCGTGATCAAGGCACGGGCTGAGGCGCGCCGCGCTGAGGCCGAATATCTCCGTGCCGACAAGGGCTTGGACCCCCTGCCTGCCGCAAACATTGATCCTTTCGGGCCACCAGCCATCGGACCCACGCCGGGCCCGAACGGAACTTCTGGGACTCCTGCGATCCCTTCAGGCTCCAACGAAGCTGATCCCGTCTGACGGCCGACCACAGCACACGGTCAGGTGGCGCTGCCACTGGGTACCGACGCTCCTATGAACGACAGGCCCTGTCCATCACCGTGCTGCTGCCTGCTTTGAGGTCACCCCGTCCAGTAGGTCAGCTTCCATTTGGGCGCATCGTCGCAGGCAGTGAAGGGCTCTAGATAAGTGCTGGTCGTACTGCTGCCCTGCGAGCGCGGCGACAGGGCGTTCAGTCCCGGAGATAGGGCCGGTGCCAGTGGCGTTCACTGAGGACCTTGGTCCACTCGGCGGCGAGCCGCTCCCGCTTGTCGTCAGGAAGCTCGTCCGGGGTGGGGCGGAGTCCCTCGATGATCTTTGCTATCTCCTGCCGCTCGCGCCGGACAGGCAGGCCGAGGTGGTGGGCGATCGTGCGGATCTTCATCGTGATCAGCTTCTTCGGGGTTCTGCTTCTAGTGTGCGCCGCCATTCCCGCCACACGAACAGGTGCACATCGAGTGCACATGGTGGCGGGGATCGCCGCCATGCAGCGAGAAACTCTGAGAGGAGTTTCCGCAGGTCAACCGGGTATTTCGGGCCATCTCCGCTGGTCATCGAGGCTGCCCCCGCACTGGTACTTCCACGCTGCTATCGGCGGTCGCGCCGGGTTGTGAGGGGACAAGGGGTCACCACAACCACTTGATGGCCCTGCGGTCACCTCATCGGCCGGGGCCGTCGACTCGCCCAGTGCGCCCTCGATGGCGGACGCCGTGGTGTCCCCGGTGATGGACCAGAGGCCTATGTACTCGTCCAGGATGATCGACGGCTTACCGCGTCCAAGGCGGTGACCGGGACGGGGCAATGGGCCGTCGGCAGGGTGCGGTCTGCTCACATGCCCTGCACCGTCCGGCGAGGAGCCGTGTGACCAGCTCCTCGCGTTCGGTGTTTACCGGGGCCAGCCGACGATCGTTGATGACCGTCTTCTTGTCCGGTGGCAGCAGGATCCCGCCGAACCGCCCCGCCAGACGGGCCATATTCGACACCATTCAGCGGTGCCTGTTGGCGAGCGTCATCAGCATCGAGGTCTCCGACACCATCGCAGCCGGGCGCTCCGGAAGACGTCGCCAGCTGGCAGGTAGCACCGTGTCCTGTTTCAGCTGCTCGGGCCGACGCGCCGGTTTGCCGCACGCCATGAATTGGGCCTGCTTGGCCAGGGGTGTTCCTCTCAGGAGACCGGATGTGCAGCGGCACATCTTGTGGCGTGCCAAGTCCCCTTCTACGGGTTGTGCTGGGAGGAGTGTGCGGCAGGCGTGAGCGTCGCGATACGAGGCATCGCCCGCATACGTAGTTCGCGGGGCCTCAATGCTGCGCCCAAGGCAGGTCGGACTTTCTGACCGGGCAGGTGTTCCAGGCGCCATCGGGCAGTGATGGTTGCGAGGGCGAGGGTGGCTTGGGTCATGGCGAAGGTGTCGCCGATGCATTTGCGGGCGCCGGTGCCGAAGGGGATAAGGGCCTGCCGGGGCGGTTGGGGGCGGTCTCGGTCCCACCGGTCGGGGTCGAAGGTTTCGGGCTGATCGTAGAGGTCGGGCCTGTGATGTATGAGGTAGGGGCTGTAGGCGAGGCTGGTCCCGGCAGGCAACAGGTGCCCGCCCAGACGGGTGTCGGCGGTGACCGTGCGCGTGAGTATCCAGCCCGGTGGATACAGCCGGAGTGTTTCGGTGATGATGCGTGCGGTGAGTGTCAGACGTGGCAGGTCGGCGTGGGTGGCGGGGGCGCCACACAGGACGCTGTCGACCTCGGTGTGGAGCCGCTGCTCGATCTCGGGGTGCCGGGCGAGCAGATCCAGTGCCCAGGCCAGGACGCTGGCTGTGGATTCGGTCCCGGCCAGGAAGAAGGTAGGGATCGCGTCGCTGATTTCTGCATCGGTCATGCCGCGGCCGCCGTCTTCAGGGTCGCGCGCCGCGATCAGGGCCGAGAGCAGGTCACCATGGTCGGCGCCGTCGGCGCGGCGCTGGGCGATGATCTGGTCGCAGGTGCTGCGCAGGCGGGCGCGAGCGCGCAGGTAGGCGCGGTTACCCGGGGTGGGGAGCCGGTCCAGCGGAGGGAGGAGAAGCATGCGCTGGTAGAACCCATCGAAGACGGTTGTGATGTCGTCGTGGAGTTGACCGAACCCGGCCGGGGGCAGCGTGTCGGAGAACAACGCGGTGGTCGTGATCTTGGAGGTGATCGTCATCGCCTCGGCATTCACGTCGATGTCCTCCCCCGCACGCCAGGAACCAGTCACCTCGTCAATGCATGAGGTCATGGCCTGTGCATAGCCCGGGAACCGACCAGAGTGAAAGGCCGGCTGGGCCAGTCGCCGCAGCCGACGATGCGAGCTGTACGGGCAGCTGATCAGAGCGTTCCCCAGTACTTCCGCTACGCGATCGAAAAACGGGCCACCCTTGTCGAAGATTCGGTCGTCAATCAAGGCCTGACGGGTGAGCTCCGGATCACAGATCACTACCACGGTGAGGGGACCCACGCGGATGCGGACCAGTTCTCCGCAGACGGGTAGTGAGAGGAGAAATGACAGCGGGTTACGCAACAGCGGCACCAGATGACCGGCTACAGGAAGGGCGTTAGGGGCTGCGGGGATCGAACGCAATTCCTTCATGATCACTCCCGAGCTGCTGATGTGAGACAGGACGCTGGAGTCAGGTTCGAGGAGCCTCACCAAAGTCGGTTCGGCGTGTGACGACGAGCCGTGCCCGTCGTGGCACAGTCGTTACCGGCACGTGGAAGGCGAGTTCATGACGCGTCGAGGGCTGGGCCGTTCGTATGTCCTGTTCTGTTCATTTGCTCGGCACAGAACGCTGATGCCGTTGGCCAGACGCTGGTAGGGGTTGAAGCCGGAGTGCTCCACGGCGCTGGTGGTGACACCGAAGAACGCGCGGCGCAACCGTAGTCCGTGATCGGCGGGGAGGCGGAATGTGTCGCGGATGGCGATGTCGGTATCGATGAATAACAACGCGTCCTGGTCGGTTTGGGCACCCAGGATGGTGTGCCGCCAGATGCGGCCGATGAGGTCGCGCAGCGGTGCCGCGTACGTAAGGTCACCGATGCCGTTGGTGGCGAGTGCGGTGTCGAACAGGCGTTGCCAGCCTTCGGCGAGGCAGTTGAGCGAATCGGCGGTGTCGACACGGTCACAGCGGGACAGGACATCGGCGGCCGCCTTGATGCATGAGCTGCTTGTGGGTCCAATGAGGGCGCGCCGGGCGATCCTGAAGGCTGTTTCGTCAATGCTGCGTGTCCCAGGCTGCCATTTCGGCTGCCAGTCAGAGGTATGCAGGGCCATGCCGGGGTCGAGCTTGCACTGGGTGGAGCGCAGCCGTTCGCCGGGGAGAGGCGGGGCGAGTGCGCGGAGGATGTCGCCTCCGGCACGGGTGAGTGCGACGAGTTGCCTGCGGGCGTTGTAGCGGGGGACGAGGAGGTAGAACAAGGTGAAGCCCATGGTGTGCTCGGCTGCTTCCTCGTGGCCGGGCTGTCCGCAGCCACAGGCCAGCGCGGCGTCAGTCGCCTCGGCGAGGGCGTCAGCGAACCCGAGTGTGCTCTCGGTGGAGCCGTATGCGAGAGCAAGCAGGAACTCGTTGACGGTCTCGTGGTTGACGCAGTCCGGTATGGCGTCGATGACATCGTTGTAGCGCAGGACGTTGCCCAGTACGCGGGTGATGGCCTGGCATTCCAGGGCGGGGACATACGTGCCGGCGTCGTCGGTGAGGTGCCGGTAAGGGCTGGTCCCGAAGGTCACGCGCAACAGCGGCGGGAAGAATCCCTCCCACCAGCGGGCCACGGCAAACTGAGCTGGGGTAACCACGGCTTGGTCATCGCTGGTACCTGTGGTTTCTTCGGCGGCGGATCGAAATGCATTCTTCACGAACGTGAGACCGGCTCCCAGAGCCATCTCCCGCGCCATGCGATTGGCAGCCTTTCCCGAGAGACAGGCATACCCTTCGCTGGCCGCCATGAGATAGGGACGCTCCTTGTCCACGCCGGACCCGTCGGCTGCGCCCACGAAGTCGGCGGCCAGCGTGAAGGTGAGCATCGATCCGAACAAGTCCCGGAGCTGAATGCCAGTACCTCGTGGGAACGTCCAGGAGAAGACGGCGCCAAGGTACTCCCGCATGGTCATGACGAGATCGGCCGACTCCGGATTGCGCCTGAGGTACTCCGCCCACAGCCGTTTCGCTTCATTGCCCTTGCGCGGAGACGCTTCGCCCAGCCGCGCCATCTGCCGCGCGGCGTGTGTGGCGTCCGGGGCCCAGAGGGTGGCCTGGCGCGCGGTGACCCGGCGTAGTGTGACGCCCGCCGGGCTGGCTTGAAGGGCAGCCCGCATCTGCGGTGAGCGGGCTATCTGCAGGCCATATGCAGCCATTCGGAGCCCCTCGTCGTCACACGGCACCTTCGTGTCAATGTACGGCCGGTACTCGGGCTTGCGAACCAGATAGGTTGCCGCTCCGTCCCCAGCCGAGCGGTCATCGTTGACGACCGTGTGCACGCTGGACAGCAGAGCGTCAGCTTCAGAGGTTACAAGGCCTGCGGCCCTCGCATCCCACAGGTCATGTGCGGTATTCACCATCATCTCCAGGAGAACCCTCAGAGCGGTTTCCGAAAGCCGGATTACCCTTGCTGGTCAAGGGCTGAACTATGTACCTGCGTTGACGGTAAGTCCGAGGTCGCTCCGCTGTGTAGGGGTGAGTCTCGGCCAAAGCGGTGGGCCAGTTGCCGGCCCAGCCGCCGGATGCGCAGTCAAGTCACGTCAGGGAAAGGCGAGTTCAGGCTGTGTAAGTCTCAGGCGTTCGACGCGGTAGGGTGCGGGCACGACGGCCGCCCTGCTGGCGCTTTGGTCACCTTCGTGCACGGGCAGACCGTGGCGAAGATCGACCCGATAGTGCTCTTGGTGCGCAGATCGGTGCAGGGCGGGAAGTGATCTAGGGCCAGCGGTTCGTCGACATCGTCGCAGATCTTTTGGTCATTTCGCACCGTACGTCTTCTCCAAGACCACGTGCGCCCGCGTGATCACGATCTTCGACGTCGTAGATCCCCTGAGGCGCCTTCTCGCCCCGGAAAGAACGGACTCAGGAAGGGCGTCGAGGATGTTGGCAACCTTGTGAATCCAGCAGCTTTGATGCCGGGTTTCGGGGAAGACTTGGCCTTCTGGAAGCTGAGCACCCCGTCGCTGACTGCGAGGATGGGAGCGCGCTTCCCATGCCGCCGACAGTCACGTAAGAGGTCGTCCCAGGAAGCGGCCGCGGCAGCCGTCGCTCATGGCGATCAGCCAGCCGACGAGTCCGTGTGGGCACGCGTAGCCACATGGGTCGGGAACGCACGCCCGTGCTCAAGGCGGCCGATGACCGCGACCTCCGCCCAATCCTGATCGCCGGAGACCTGGCGGACCTTGGCCAGCCCGTCCGCGCGGGACGGCGCGGTCGAGGCGTTGCAGTTCGCCACCAGGTCGTGCGCCTACGCCAGTCGAAGATAAGGGCATACTTGGTCCAGTCGATGACCTGGTGCAGGGCGAGAGTCGTTTCGACCACGCCCAGGTGCCGGCCAAGATGCATGTGCAGGGCACTGACCATGCCCAGCCGAAACTCGCGATTCCCGGCCGCCAGTTCGACGAGCCGCTCCGCAGACAGGGTCTTCACCGCCGCTGGATCACACCACGCTGACAACGCCTGTCCCACAGCCGATCTCTGGTACACAGACATCACCCCCACGCGCCCGGCCCACAGGACAAGCACGCCACTCCAAGGCCGCTTGTATGACCTGGACGAGCTCTGCAACTGTGCCAGCCACAAGCTCATGGAGGGAGGCGCATGCATCTACACACTGATTTACGAAGTGCGCCCCCGGAGAAGACCGCACTACATACTCCCGCGGGACGCGCGCAGCTCAGCACCTCGCGCCTCTGCACTCCCCGACCGAAACGACACTGCGCCCATGCTCTGACGGCCGGGGCATCAGGGGCAGCCCTCCGCGTGGGCTACGCCGATCGCCGCGGCGTTATGCCACCGCATGGTCGGCAGGGCGGGTTCATGCTGTCGGCCGCCGCGCGCACGGGTTCTCCCCCCTCGTTGTCTGACAACGCCTTAAGATCCAGCCTTTCCGGACGGAGCTCCTGACCGCCTCACTCCGGGAGTACTGCCTCGTCTCCTCCCTGTCAGTTCCACCCTCGTAGACTCGATGGTGATGAGACGCCGTACTCCGCCCCCACCCTCTCCGCTGCCGCAACGCGACGGGGTGGATCCGGTGCGAGTGCGGTTGCCGGCCGGGGACGCGTGGGCGACAGTGCGGGACCATCTCGTGGCCCGGCTGGCAGCTGGGGCCGAGGTGATCGACGGGATGCTGGACGCGGGACAGATCGTGAACGCCGCCGGGCGTCCGGTGCCCCGGGACATGGCGTACGTGCCGGGAATGTTCTTGTGGTTCCACCGAGAGCTGCCCGACGAGGAACGGGTGCCGTTCCCGGTCGACGTCCTCTACCGGGACGAGCACGTGGTGGTTGCCGACAAGCCACATTTCCTGGCGACCACCCCGCGAGGCAGCCATGTCGCCGAAACGGCCCTGGCACGGCTACGGCGGGAGCTGGGCGTCCCGACGTTGAGCGCGGCGCACCGGCTGGACCGCCTGACGGCCGGGCTGGTGCTTTTCACCGTGCGACCGGAGGAGCGCGGCGCGTACCAGACGCTGTTTCGCGACAGGCGTATTGCGAAGGAGTACGAGGCGGTGGCCCCGTACGACCCCGCACTGGAACTGCCACGCACCGTACGCAGCCGGATCGTCAAGAAGCGCGGGGTGGTGGCGGCCAGCGAGGTCGAGGGCGAGCCCAACGCCGTCAGCCGGGTCGAGTTGCTGGGGCACTGGAACGGGCGTGCCCGGTACCGGTTGACACCACGTACCGGGCAGACGCACCAACTGAGAGTGCACATGAGCGCTTTGGGGGTGCCGATCCTCGGCGATCCCCTCTATCCGGTGGTGACCGGCCCCGTGGCGGCCGGTGACTTCCGGCGCCCGCTCCAACTTTTGGCGCGCGCAATGGAGTTCACCGATCCGATCACGGGATCCGAGCACCGGTTCGTCAGCCCGCGTGTGCTGCGGGCCTGGTCGTCGTACGACGAGTGGGCCGGGTAGCCCCAGTGCCCGGTCGGCTCAGTCACCGCGCCACCAGCGCAGGAGGCGCCGGAACACCCCTGGTCGGCCGGCCGGTTCGGGCGTCGGCGTCGGAGCGGTGGCCGGAGCGGTGGCCGGAGCGGCAGGCTCCGGAGCCGCTGTCTGCAACTGTGGCGTGAACTGCCAGTCGTTGGGACGCTGTGTCGCCACCGGGTGCGCCGGTCGCGCCATGACGTCCTGCTGGGGCTGGGGCGCGAACTTCACCGGCAGTTCCACCAGGTGCCGGTTCGAGATGGACCCCCGCCAACGCAACTCGTGCTCCTCGCAGGCGAGCTCGACGTCGGGAAGACGGGTCAGCAGCGCGTCGACGCCGACGTCGGCGATGGCGCGGCCGATGTCCTGGCCCGGGCACTCGTGGGGACCACCGCTGAAGGCGAGGTGAGAGCGGTTGCCCTTCATGTTGGCCTTGAGGTCGGGACGGACGCGCGGGTCGACGTTGCCCGGCGCGATGCCCAGAATGAGGCCGTCGCCCTTGCGGATGCGCTGGCCGCCCAGCTCGGTCTCCTGCTTGGCGAAGTAGCCCAGGATGGTGCTGAACGGCGGCTCGTCCCACAGAGACTGCTCAACCGCCTGGGGCACCGTCATCTCGCCGCCGCTGAGCCGGGCGCGGAACCGCGGGTCGGTGAGCACCACCCGCAGCACGTTGGCGAGGAGGTTGGCGGTGGCCTCGTACGACACGATCAGGACGACGCGCAGGTGCTGGCCGACCTCCTCGTCATTGAGGCGCGCCGGGTGGTTGATCAGGTGGCTGGTGAAGTCGTCCTTGGGTTCGGCCCGGCGGCGAGCGGTGAGACGCATCAGGACGTCCATGATGTACGCGTTGCTGGCGATGGCGGTCTCGGTGCCCTTGGGCAGGTCGCGGGCGGCCTGCACCATCCGGTCGTTGTACTCCTCGGGCATGCCGAGGATCTCGCACATCACCATCGCCGGCAGGCGCTCTGCGAACTGGCTGACCAGGTCGGCCCTGCCCTCCTCACAGAACTTGTTGACGAGGTCCTGCGTCGCGCGGTTGATGTAGCGGCGGATGCCCCGGTGGTCGATGGTCGACATGGCGCCGGTGACCGCGCCTCGCAGCCGCAGATGCTCGTCGCCTTCGGCGTGGCAGCAGATGGGCTGCCAGGCGAGGTGCGGCATGAGCGGGTGATCGGGCTTGACGGTGCCGTCCTGCATCGAGGTCCACAACCGGGTGTCACGGGAGTACTGCGAAGGCGTGCGCACCATGTGCATGTTCTCGCTGTGACCAAGCACGACCCAGATCGGCACATCGTCGTGCAGCAGCGCGGGGGCCACGGAGCCGTGCTCGGCACGGAGCTTCTCGTACACGGCTCCCAGGTCCTCCGCTTCGGGGCCGTACAACCGGCGCAGCCCACCGGGGCCGATGCCGCGCGCGGGACAACCGGGGGGCGGGGTGACCGTGGACTCGTCCATACCGGTCGGGGAGAGAGATTCAGGCGTCACGATGGTCGCTCCGAAGCTGAAGTGGTTCCGGTGTGCAAAAGGTGATGGGATCCCCCGGTTCGGGCGATACAACGAAGCCGGGAACGGGGGATGGGACGTGAGCGGGCCGTACAGCCCGGGGGACGGAGTGGGTCGGCCGTACCGCTCGGCCGGTACCTGGCTCACGCGGGCGCTTTAGCCGTAGCCAGGCGATGCAAGAAGTGCATCAGGGTCATCAGCACGTCCCGGCTGGAAGCCCGCCGCCGTACGTCGCACTCCATGATGGGAATCTCCTCGGGCAGATCGAGTGCCGTACGGAGTTCGGACACGGCGTAACGGGGTGCATCCGGGAAGGTGTTGACGGCCACCACGAAGGGCACGCCGCACTCCTCCAGTCGCCCTATGACGTCGAAGCTGACCTCGAGGCGGCGGGTGTCGACCAGCACGACCGCGCCCAGCGCGCCTTCGAACAGCCCGTTCCACAGAAACCAGAAGCGTTCCTGGCCAGGGGTGCCGAAGAGGTACAGCACCAGCTGCTCGGTGATGCTGATACGGCCGAAGTCCATCGCGACCGTGGTGGCGGTCTTGGTGTCCGAGCCGTAGTTGTCGTCGACCCCGATGCCGGCCTGCGTCATGGTCTCTTCGGTGGTCAGCGGCCTGATCTCGCTGACCGAGCCGACCATGGTCGTCTTGCCGACGCCGAAGCCGCCCACGATCACGATCTTGACCGCGGCCTCGGCCGTGTGCGGCAGCTGGTCCTCGGTCCGGGGACCGGGGAGCATGTCAGAGCCTTTGAAGTCCATGCATCACCGCTTCGAGAATTGAACGGTCGGCGACGGTCTGACGCACGATCGGGGCGCGCGCCGTCACCAGTCCGGACGTCAGCATGTCGGTGAGCAGAACCGTCACCATGCTGAACGGCAGGTTCAGATAGGCCGAGAGCTCGGCCACGGACAGAGGGGTGGTACAGAGCCGGAGCAGCGCCGACTGTTCCGGCGTGGCGGAAGGCGGGGGGTCGGCGCGCGCCACGATTAAGGTGACGAGGTCGAGGTCGCCGTCGCGCTCGCCGCCGTCCGGGCCGACCACGAAGAGCCGTTCCGGGTTCTTCTTCTCGTTGCCGGGCTTGGGCAGCGGTGGAGGCGGTTGTTCCTTGGGTAGTCGCCGCTGGCGTTGCGGAGGAGTCATACGGTCTGCCCGTTGCGCCGGGGCGGACTGGTCAGATGGGCGCCGATGCGGGCGACGAGGTCGGACATGCGGTTGCTCATCCGGCCGGGTTCGGCGAACGTGTCGGAGAGCACGGCGAGATAGGCGTTGGCGCCGGCGGCCATCAGATAGAAGTAGCCGCCCTTGATCTCGATGAGGACCATCTTCATCGTGCCGTCGCTGTTGGGGATCTCCGAGGCGACGGCGCTCGCCAGGCTCTGCAGGCCGGCACAGGCCGCGGCGACGCGGTCGGCGGTGTCCGGGTCGCCTCCGTAGCGGGCGATGCGCAGTCCGTCGGCGGAGAGCACCACGATCATCTGGATGCCCGGTACGCCGTCGTGAAGCTCCTTGAGCATCCAGTCGAAGTTGGCGCGCTGCTGGATCACTTGAGGTCCCCCTCGTCGTCGGCCTCGGGGCGGGCCGGTTGGGTTCGCGGTTTGAGTGTGAGCGGGTCTGGCTTGCCCTTGAGTCCCTCCCAGAACGCCTCGACCCAGGCCCCCGGGGCGGGCTCGTCCTCCGCCGGCTCCGGCTCGGGCTCGGGCTTGCGCGTCGACCAGATGGTCGGCCGGCCTTCCCGTTCGGCCTGCTCGATGGCCGCCTGCTCGGCGATCCGCTTGCTGAGTGGGGTCTTGACCCGGCTACGGCGCTGAGGCAGGCCGTTGGCAGTCCATTCGGTGACGACGGGGACGTCGTCGTCCATGGAGACCGCGGCAGGGATCTTGGGGCTGGTGGGGCGCCGCTTCTTGGGGGCGCGTTTGGGGCCTTCGAGCACCTCGGGGTGGTCGGCCTTGGGCGCCGCCCCGGCGCCGATGCCGTGGGCGAGTCCGGGCGCGGGGTCGGTGGTCATCATGTCGCGCGGCACCACGAGGACGGCGCGGACGCCGCCGTACGCGGAGGACCGCAGTGAGACCTGCATGTTGTAGGCCGTGCACAGGCGGCCGACGACGGCCAGGCCGAGGCGCGGGGACTCGCCGAGGTCCTGGAGGTCGGTGCCCTGCTTGGCGCGCTCGAGCATGCCCTCGACCCGGGCGCGGGCCTCCTCGCTGAGGCTGACACCCGCGTCCTCGATCTCGATCGCGACACCGGTCTGCACCTCGGTGGCGGTGACGTGCACCTTGGTCTGCGGCGGCGAGTAGCGCGTGGCGTTGTCGAGGAGTTCGGCCGCGGCGTGGATGATCGGCTCGACGGAGATGCCGGCGATGTTGACCTTGGCGATGGAGTCCAGGCTGATGCGCCGGTACTCCAGGATCCGGGACATGGCACCGCGCAGCACGCTGTACAGCGGGACGGGTTCCGGCCACTGGCGGCCGGGGCGGCCGCCGCCGAGCACGGAGATGGAGTCGGCGAGGCGGCCGATCAGCATGGTGCCGTGGTCGATACGCAGCAGGTCGTCGAAGACCTCGGGGTTGCGGCCGTGGTCCTCCTCCATCTCCCGGAGTTCCACGGCCTGTTGGTGGACGATCGCCTGGACGCGGCGGGCGATGTCGACGAAGGAGCGCTGGGCGGAGTCGCGCAGGGCTTCCTCGTGGTCGACGATGTCGACCATCTGCTGCACCAACGCGAGCTGCGCCGGGGAGAGATGGGCGTACGACGGGTCGATCTCGGCGAGGTCGCGCATCACCTCATAGGGTGAAGCGCCGCAGCGCAGCCGGTGGATCGCGGCGGGCGTGATCTCCGTGGCGAGGCGGGCCATCTCCTCGTCGTGGGCGGCGATACGCCGTTCCAGATACGCGGTGTGACGGGCGTGCTCGGCCCGCAGGTCCCGCAGGGCTCGGCCGCGGCGCGCCGCTTCGGCCGCTGATGCCAGCACCAGCAGCAGGGCCACGGCACCGCACACGCCGACGGCCGTCCGGGCCGGTTCCGCCACCAGGGCGACGGCGGCTCCGGTCGCCGCGGCCATCACTATGGCGGGCAGCAACAGCACGCGCGCGTACGGGAGTTCACGGCGTCGGGGTGGGGATTGAACGCTCACCATGTGGGCCCTCTGAAACGAATCGGGTGGGTGTAGGGGGAGCTTGCAGCGGGGTACGTCATGGGTATGTCGGTATCTTCTGCATGTTTGGGAACAAGCGCACGAATACGCCTCAACTCGGTGCGCTGCGGGCGAGCTTAGTCCGACCGGATCATCGCTGTGTCATATTCAGCAAGCACCTGAAATGGGGTCTGCAGCAGGAGTACGCTCGGCTCCATTTATACGCTCAGCTTGCAATCGCACACGGTGGGTCACGGCGTACAGGTGTGCGGAAGACACTCACCGTGACGGGTGAAAGATCGGATTCCGGCGGGTCCCGGCAGAAGCTCAGAGCTCCTTCCGCCGGTTGTCCAGATCGCCGCCCGGCCTGCTGCTCAGACCCCCGCGACCGACTGCTCAGGCCCCGCGACCTGCTGCTCAGACCCCCGCGATACGCAGCGCCGCGTCCGCCGTGGCCTCGGCGAACACCGACACCGGGCGCTCCCGATCGGAGCGGTGGACGAGGATGACACCCTCGATCAGACCGAAGACCAGATCCGTACGCAGATCCAGCTCGCTCTTGGCGAGTGTGCCGCCCGCGGCCGTGGCGGCGATCAACTGGCGGTAGGCGTCCTTGAGTTCGGCGCGCACGGCATGGAAGCCGGCGAAGCGCTCGGCGCGCACCTCGGGCAGCAGGTACAGCCCGCCGAGGTTGTGCGGGCCGCCGCACAACAGCTCCACGTCCGCGCGGCACAGTTCCCACAGCCGCCTCTCGGCCGGGGTCGCGTCGTCGGCCAGGAGTTGACGGGCGTACGCCAGCGAGGGCGTGACCGTGGACTCCAGGAGTTCGGCGAGGAGTTCCTCTTTGCCGGAGACGTAGTGGTACATCGACGCCTGCCGCATGCCCGCGCGTTCGGCGACGGCGCGGGTGGTGGTGGCGGCGTAGCCCCGGGTGGTGAACAACTCGGCGGCGGCCGCGAGGAGTTCGGCGCGCGGCTCCAGTCCGCTGTCCGGCCGCTGGGCGACCCGCGGCCTGCCGACCCGCCGACTTCCCGGCTCACCTGACGTACCCATGGGTTCGATCCTCGCACATCGGGGCGTATGACGATCTCGTCGAGTGCTTCGACGACCAGGGTCGGACGCCTTGCCGGGCGCTGCCGGTTGCGTGATGGTGGCGGGAGTCGGCCGGGCTGCGGGCGCGCGCCGGGGCGCCGGGCGCCGGGCGCCGGCAGCGAGGTGGCCAGCCCGGGGCGGCCGGCTGGGGGGCGTTGACCAGGGGGCGGGATGTGCGGAACGGACACTGTCGCGCGGGAGCCCAGGCCGACGGAACGGCACAGCCACGCAGGAGCCCAAGCCCGCGCGGCGGCACTGCGCACGGGAGCCCAGACCCACGGAACGGCACAGTCGCGCGGGAGTTCACGCCCGCCGAGCAGCACTGTCACGCAGGAGTTCAAGCCGCCGAGCAGTCACCCGCGAGCGATCCGCCCCGCACGCCCCGTCCGCCCCAGCGACCCGACCCCGCACACCCCCTCCCCACAACCCGCAGTAACCGCCCGGCAACACCCCGGCAATCCCCCCGACCCACCTCACCCCTAATTTCTGTCGGGCGACAGAAATGCACCCGGAGGCCCACACCCGACCGGAGGTCCGCGCATGGCGACAGAGACCACTTACGGAGCCCGTGACCACGCCCGCGCCCAGGAGGGAAGCCAGGCCGAGGCGATGCCCGTCGTACCGGCCCGGGACTGGCCGGCGCCGCCCCGCGAGGCGGGGCATCTGGTGTGGGCCGAGACGGTGGCGGGCGGCAACTACACGCACAGGGTGCTGGCCCGCGGCACGGAGCTGCGGCTGACCGATCTGCGCGGCGACGCCTGCGCGCATCTGCTGCTGTACGTGGCCGACCGGCCCTGGGAACGGCTGAACGTCGCCGACACGGTGAAGGTGCAGTGGAACGCCTACCTCGGCGAGGGCCGCCTGCTCCTGTCCGACCAGGGCCGCGTCCTCGCCTCCGTCGTCGCCGACACCTCCGGCCGGCACGACGCGCTGTGCGGCACCTCCACCCTCGTACGGAACACCCAGCGCTACGGCGACGGCACCCCGCAGTCCCCCTCCCCCGCCGGCCGCGAACTGTTCAAGCTGGCGGCCGCGAAGAACGGCCTGGAGCCCCGGGACCTGCCCCCGTCGCTGTCCTTCTTCCAGGGCGTCGAGGTGCGCGAGGACGGCACCCTCGACTTCACCGGCTCGGCCGGGCCCGGCGCCAGTGTGACCCTGCGCGCCGAGCAGGACGTGACCGTGCTGATCGCCAACGCGCCGCATCCGGCCGATCCCCGCCCCGAGTACGTCAGCACCCCGCTGGAGGTGCTCGCCTGGCGCGCGGCACCGACCGGCCCCGGCGACCCCCTCTGGGACGCCACGCCCGAGGGCCGCCGCGCCTTCCTCAACACCGCCGAATTCCTTGCCGCGAGGGGGATCGCATGAGCGCGAGCACGAGTAGGGACACGGGCACAGGCACGAGTACGAGCACGAGCATGGGCACAGGCACAGGCACAGGCACAGGCACGAGCATGCGCACGACCGAGCACCCGACCACAACCGTCGTCCCCGCCCGCGCCCCCTGGTCGTCCGTCGTCCGCTCCGGCGAGACGCTGACCATCACCGACCTGCACGGCAACCAGGCCGTCGACTTCCTCGTGTACGACGCCCACGACACGTCGGTCCGTTACAGCGCGCCCGACACGATCCACGCGCAGGGGGGCATCTTCCTCACCACGGGATGCGTGCTGATGTCCAACGAGCACACCCCGCTGATGACCGTCGTCGCCGACGACGTCGGCCGGCACGACACCGTCGGCGGCGCCTGCTCCAAGGAGTCCAACACCCTGCGGTACGGCCACCACACCTGGTCCCAGCACGCCTGCGTGGACAACTTCCTCGCCGAGGGCGCCAAGTACGGCCTCGGCAAGCGCGACCTCGTCTCCAACATCAACTGGTACATGAACGTGCCGGTCGAGAAGGACGGCACCCTCGGCATCGTCGACGGCATCTCGGCACCGGGGCTGTCCCTGACCCTGCGCGCCGAGCGGGACGTCCTCGTCCTGGTCTCCAACTGCCCCCAGATCAACAACCCTTGCAACGGTTTCGATCCGACGGCCGTCCGGATGACGATCGGGGCCACTGAATGACCTTCGACACGCTGCTGGTCGCCAACCGCGGAGAGATAGCGGTCCGGATCATCCGTACGGCCCGCGAACTCGGCCTGAGGACGGTCGCGGTGTACTCCGACGCCGACCGCGCCGCGCCCCACGTCCGCCTCGCCGACCGGGCGGTGCGGCTCGGCCCGGCGCCCGCGAAGGAGTCGTATCTCGATGCCGACCTGGTGCTGAAGGCCGCCAAGGACGCGGGAGCGGGGGCGATCCACCCCGGCTACGGCTTCCTGTCAGAGGATGCGGCGTTCGCCCGCCGTTGCGAGGACGCCGGGATCGTGTTCGTGGGCCCCACGCCCGGGCAACTGGAGCTGTTCGGCGCCAAGCACACGGCCCGGGCGGCGGCCGAGGCGGCGGGCGTACCGCTGGCGCCGGGAACCGGGCTGCTGGGTTCGCTCGCCGAGGCACTCGAAGAGGCCCAGGTCATCGGCTACCCCGTGATGCTCAAGGCGACCGGCGGCGGAGGCGGCATCGGTATGTCGGTATGTCGATCCGCCGACGAACTGACCGAGGCCTGGGAGCGGGTGCGGCGTATCGCCGCCGCCTCCTTCTCCGCAGCGTCCTCGTCAGGTGTGTTCCTGGAGCGGCTGGTCGAGCGGGCCCGCCATGTCGAGGTCCAGGTCTTCGGCGACGGTGAGGGCGAGGTCGTCACCTTCGGCGACCGGGACTGCACGCTCCAGCGACGCCACCAGAAGGTCGTGGAGGAGGCCCCGGCGCCAGGACTCCCCGCCCATGTGCGCGAGCAACTCGCCACGTCCGCTCGTGACTTGTGCGCCTCCGTCGGCTACCGCTCCGCCGGAACCGTCGAGTTCGTGTACGACGCAGCCCGCGAGGAGGCGTACTTCCTGGAGGTCAACACCCGCCTCCAGGTCGAGCACCCGGTCACCGAGGAGATCTACGGCGTCGACCTGGTCGCCTGGATGCTGCGCCTGGCCCGCGGCGATCGGGACGTCGTCCGTGACCCGGGCGCACCGCGCGGCCACGCCGTCGAGGCCCGCCTGTACGCCGAGGACCCTTCGCGCGACCACCGGCCCAGCGCGGGCCTGCTGACGAGGGTGGAGTTCCCGAGCGGGGTGCGGGTCGACGGCTGGGTCGAGACGGGCACCGAGGTGACGACGTCGTACGACCCGATGCTCGCGAAGATCATCGCGTACGGCCCCGACCGCGCGCACGCGCTGGAGCGGCTGGACGAGGCGCTGGCCCGCACCCGCGTCGACGGCATCGAGACGAACCTCGGCCTGGTGCGAGCGGCGCTCGCCGACCGCCGCTTCCGCGAGGCCGCCCACTCGACGTCGACCCTCGCGACCGTGACCGACCCGACGCCCCGCATCGAGGTCGTCTCCGGCGGCACCCTCACCACCGTGCAGGACTGGCCTGGCCGCACCGGCTACTGGCAGGTCGGGGTTCCCCCGTCCGGCCCGATGGACGACCTGTCCTTCCGGCTCGGCAACCGGGCGCTCGGCAACCACGAGGGCGCACCGGGGCTCGAATGCACGCTCCAGGGACCGGCGTTGAGGTTCACGCACCCCACCACCGTGTGCGTGACGGGCGCCCCGGCCCCGGTGACCGTCGACGGCACTCCGGTGGCGCAGTGGGAGCCGGTGACGGTGCCGGCGGGGGGCGCCCTGGAGGTCGGCGCGCCGGCCGGGCACGGCCTGCGGACGTACGTCCTCGTCGCGGGTGGCGGTCTCGACGTCCCCGCCTTCCTGGGCAGCGCGAGCACCTTCACGCTCGGCCGGTTCGGCGGGCACGGCGGACGCGCGCTGCGAACGGGCGACGTGCTGCACGGCGGGGCAGTCGTCCAGGGATCACCGGTGCCGTCGAAGGACCGCCCGGACTTCGGGGCCGTATGGCACATAGCAGCCGTCGAAGGACCGCACGCCGCCCCCGAGTTCTTCACCGAGGACGACATCCGCGACTTCTACGCCGCCGACTGGAAGGTCCACTTCAACTCGGCGCGGACCGGCGTACGGCTCGTCGGTCCGAGGCCGCGCTGGGCGCGCGCCGACGGCGGTGAGGCGGGCCTGCATCCGTCCAACATCCACGACACGCCGTACTCCGTGGGCGCCGTCGACTACACCGGCGACATGCCGGTGCTGCTCGGCCCGGACGGCCCGTCGCTGGGCGGGTTCGTGTGCCCGGCGACCGTGATCAGCGGGGAGCGCTGGAAGCTGGGGCAGCTGCGGCCGGGCGACAGGGTGCGGTTCGTGCCGGTGGACGTGACGGGTCGGGAACGCCCCGAGATCGTCGACGGCGGCGTGCTGGCCCGGGACGGCGATGTGACGTACCGCCGCAGCGGCGACGACAACCTGCTGGTCGAGTTCGGCCCCATGCAGCTCGACCTGGCCCTGCGCATGCGGGTCCACGCGCTGATGGAGGCGGTGGCCGAGGGCGGCCCGGACGGGATCACCGACCTGACCCCTGGCATCCGCTCCCTCCAGATCCAGACGGACCCCAGCCGACTGACGCAGCCCGAACTCCTGGCCTCCGTACGGGAGATGATCGCCTCCCTGCCGCCCACCGACGAGCTCGTCGTCCCGTCCCGCACCGTCCACCTCCCCCTGTCCTGGGACGACCCGGCCACCCGCGAGGCCATCGCCCGCTATATGGCGGGCGTGCGCGACGACGCCCCCTGGTGCCCGTGGAACATCGAGTTCATCCGCCGCGTCAACGGCCTGGAGTCGGTCGAGGACGTGTACCGCACGGTGTTCGACGCGGAGTACCTGGTCCTGGGGCTGGGCGACGTGTACCTGGGCGCCCCGGTGGCGACCCCGCTGGATCCGCGGCACCGTCTGGTGACCACCAAGTACAACCCGGCGCGCACCTGGACCGCGGAGAACTCGGTCGGCATCGGCGGGGCCTACCTGTGCATCTACGGCATGGAGGGGCCCGGCGGCTATCAGTTCGTGGGCCGTACGACCCAGGTGTGGTCGGCGTGGCAGCAGCGCGGGGCGTTCGAACCGGGGTCGCCCTGGCTGTTGCGGTTCTTCGACCGGATCCGCTGGTATCCGGTGGGCGCCGAGGAGCTGCTGGAGCTGCGGGCGGACATCACGTCCGGGCGGTTCGTGCCGCGCATCGAGGAGGGCACGTTCTCGCTCGCCGGGTACCGGGCCTTCCTCGACGGCAACGCCGAGTCGATCGCGGAGTTCCGGGCCCGGCAGCGGGCCGCCTTCGCCGCGGAGCGGGACGCGTGGAAGGCGGCCGGCGAGTTCGCGCGGGCGGACGAGGCGGCGGCGCCGGCCGCGCCCGCGGTCGAGGTGACCGTCCCGGCCGGCGGTCGGCTGGTCGAGGCCGAGTTCACGGCGTCCGTCTGGCAGGTGAACGTCCGGCCGGGTGACGAGGTGACGGCCGGACAGCCGCTGCTCGCCCTGGAGGCGATGAAGATGGAGTCCAGGGTGCCCGCGCCGATGGCCGGCGTGGTCGTGGAGGTCCTGGCCAGGCCCGGGGATCAGGTGGAGGCGGGGACGGCGCTGGTCGTCCTCGCGCCCGCCGCGAGCTGAATCGCGAGGAGAACAAGACATGCCGAGCACTGCGAGCGCTCTGTCCCGTGTCCGCGCCGCCTACGCCCGGATCGAGGCCGTGGACCGCCCCGAGATCTGGATCGATCTGCGCCCGCGGACGGCGGTCGAGGACGAGGCCCGGATCATCGACGAACGCGTGGCCGCGGGAGAGCAACTCCCGCTCGCGGGCCGCCTCTTCGCCGCCAAGGGCAACATCGACGTCCAGGGCATGCCCACGACCGCCGGGTGTCCTTCGTACGCCTACGAGCCCGAGGCCGACGCACCCGTGGTCGCCCGTCTCCGTGCCGCCGGCGCGCTCGTCCTCGGCACCACGAACCTCGACCAGTTCGCCACCGGCCTCGTCGGCACCCGCTCCCCCTACGGCGCCGTCCGCAATGCCCACGACCCGGCGAGGATCAGCGGCGGCTCCAGTTCCGGCTCGGCCGTCGCGGTGGCGCTCGGCATCGTCGACTTCGCGCTCGGCACGGACACCGCGGGCTCGGGCCGGGTCCCGGCCGCCTTCAACGGCATCGTCGGCCTCAAGCCCACCCGGGGCCTCGTCCCGACGGCGGGCGTCGTCCCGGCCTGCGCGTCGATCGACTGCGTGACGGTGTTCGCGCGGACCCTGCCGGAGGCCGAACAGGCACTGTCCTTCATGGCGTCCCCGCCCGGCCGCGCCCTGCCCCCGCTCCCCCAGCGGGCCCCGGGACCGTGGCGCATCGCGGTCCCGCCCCTGCGGCAGCTCGGCGAGCTGGACGAAGCCTGGGCCGAGGCCTACGAGACAGCCGTACGGCAACTCGCCGCCGCCGGCGCCGACCTCCGCACCGTCGACCTCACCCCCTTCACCGAAGCCGCCGCCATGCTGTACGAGGGGGCCTTCGTCGCCGAGCGCTACACCGCCGTGGGGAGCTTTGTCGACAAGGCGAGGGCGGCGGGCGACGACACCCTCGACCCCACGGTCGCCGGCATCATCACCCGCGCCCGCGACATCCCCGCGCACAGGCTCTTCGCCGACCAGGACCGGCTCGCGGCCCTGCGCGCTCGCGCCGAAGCCGAACTGGCGGACGCCGACGCCCTGTTGCTCCCCACCACGCCCGGCCACCCGACCCTCGCCGAGGTGGCCGTCGACCCTCTCGGCACCAACGCCCGCCTGGGCCGCTTCACCAACTCCACGAACCTCTTCGACCTGGCCGCGGTCTCCGTCCCGGCCGGTGAAGTGAACGGCCTGCCGTTCGGCGTGATGCTGATCGGCCCCGCCTTCACGGACGAACGGCTGGCCCGGATCGCCGGTCTGCTCCGCCCGGAGGTCCGCCTCGCCGTGGTCGGCGCCCACCTCTCCGACCAGCCCCTGAACCCCCAACTCCTGGCTCTGGGCGCCCGGTTCGACCGTACGACCGCCACGGCGCCCGTCTATCGCCTGCATGCCCTGTCCACGACGCCGCCCAAGCCGGGCCTGGTCCACGTCGGCGCCAATGCGGGAGGTGCCGCGATCGAGGCCGAGGTGTGGCGGCTCCCGGCCGAGGGGCTCGGCCGGCTCCTCGCCGAGCTGCCCCGCCCGATGGCCCTGGGGCGCGTGGAACTGGCGGACGGCAGCCATGTCCCCGGGTTCCTGTGCGAGCCGGGAGCCCTCACGGAAGCCGAGGACATCACGCCGTACGGGGGCTGGCGGGCGTACCTTCGGAGCGGTCGCTCCTGACCTGGGAGCTCGGGAAACAGACCTCGGGGCCCGAGAAATAACGAAGGCAAGGAGGTCACCCACTCCTTGCCACTCTCAACTTATAGCGCACTGGGGGGCTTGCGGCAAGGCCCCCGTCGTGCCGCAGAATCTCCGGCCTAAGGCCAGTACCTGCGGAAACGGGGAGTCACAAAGTGCGTGTGCTGTTGTCGACGTACGGATCGCGCGGGGACGTCCAGCCGATGGCGGGGCTCGCGGCGCGGTTGCGGGAGCTCGGCGCGGAGGTACGGGTGTGTGCGCCGGCGGACGAGGAGTTCGCGAAGCTGCTGGCCGGTGTCGGCGTGGAGCTGGTGCCCTTCGGCCCCTCGGCGCGCGCGCTGACGAAGGCGGGACCGGTGCCGTCGTCCCTGCCCCAGCGCGCGGCCGCGGTGATCGCCAGTCAGCTGGACGTGGTCACCCCGGCGGCCGAGGGATGCGATGTGCTGGTGGCGACCGGCATGATCTCGGCCGCGGCCGGCGCGCTGTCGGTGGCCGAGCAGCTGGGCATCCCCTCCGTGTCCGTGACCTTCCAGCAGCTCACCCTGCCGTCTGCGGACCGCCCGCCGCTGGCGTATCCGGGCCGCCCGCTCCCGCCCGAGGTGACCGACAACCGGGCGCTGTGGGACCTGGACGCCCAGAACGTCAACGCCCTGTTCGGTGAGGCGCTCAACACCAACCGGGCGTCGATCGGCCTGCCCCCGGTGGACAACGTCCGTGACTACGTCATCGGCGACCGGCCGTGGCTGGCGACGGACCCGGCCCTGGACCCGTGGCAGGAGACGCCGGACCTCGACGTCGTACAGACCGGCGCGTGGTTCCTGCCGGACGAACGCCCGCTCCCGGACGGGCTGGTGGCGTTCCTGGATGCGGGCGAACCACCGGTGTACGTCGGCTTCGGCAGCATGCCCCTGCACGGATCGGAGGACGCCGCCCAGGTGGCCATCGAGGCGGCCCGCGCCCAGGGCCACCGCGTACTCGTCGGGCGCGGCTGGGCCGACCTGTCCCTGATCGACGACCGGGGCGACTGCTTCGCCGTCGGCGACGTCAATCACCAGGCCCTGTTCGGCCGGGTGGCCGCGGTCGTGCACCACGGCGGCGCGGGTACGACCACGACGGCCACCCGGGCCGGCGCACCCCAGGTGGTCGTACCGCAGCTGGCGGACCAGCCGTACTGGGCCGGCCGGGTCGCCGAGATGGGCATCGGCGCGGCCCACGACGGTCCGACTCCGGCCTTCGAGTCCCTCTCGGCCGCGCTGGCGACAGCCCTGGCCCCCGAGACCCGCGCCCGGGCCACCGCCGTGGCCCGCACGATCCGCACCGACGGGGCGGCGGTGGCCGCGCGGCTGCTGTTCGACGCGATCGGCCAAGAAGCGCCGCCGGTGTCCGCATGAGCCTCGCGGGCCGTCAAGGCCAAGGCCCAGGACACAAGACCCCGCGCGCAACTGTCGCAAGCGACCGCAGATCGGAGCCCATCGCTGTGAACCCCCTGACCACCAGCGCGTTCGACCTTCCCTACCGCCTCTCCGCCAAGGCCGACCCGGAGCTGATCGCCGCCGACGAGCGGCACTTCGCGGCCCTCGCGGAGTGCCTGGCGCAGTCGATCGCCGAGGTTTCCGACAGTCTCGACGCCGCCCGCAAAGCGCCCGGCGGCCTGGGCCGGCACGCCATGGACCGGGACGCGGAGATCCACCGGCTCACCGCTCGCCTGCGCACTCTGCGCCGCTTCGGCCTGGACCTGTGCCTCGGCCACATGGTCAGCGCCGACGACCCCGAGCCCCTGTACGTCGGACGGCTCGGCCTCACCGACAGCGAGGGCCGTCGGCTGCTGGTCGACTGGCGCTCCCCGGCGGCCGAGCCGTTCTTCGGAGCCACCCATGCCAACCCGATGGGTCTGGCGAGCCGCCGCAGGTACCGCTGGACCAGCGGCCGGATCAGCGACTACTGGGACGAGGTGTTCACCTCGGACGGGCTCGAACGGCACGCCGCACTCGACGACCAGTCCGCCTTCATCGCCAGCCTGGGCAGCGACCGTTCGTCCCGGATGCGGGACGTGCTCGGCACCATCCAGGCCGACCAGGACGCCATCATCCGCGCGGGATCCCGCGGCGCGCTCGTCGTCGACGGCGGCCCGGGCACGGGGAAGACGGTCGTCGCCCTGCACCGCTCCGCCTACCTCCTCCACTCCGACCCGCGCCTCGGTCACCGTCGGGGCGGCGTGCTCTTCGTCGGCCCGCACCGGCCGTACCTGGCCTACGTCTCCGACGTCCTGCCCAGCCTGGGCGAGGAGGGCGTGCAGACCTGCATCCTGCGGGACCTCGTCGCCGAGGGAGCCTCGGCAGGGACAGAGGCCGACCCGGAAGTGGCCCGTCTGAAGTCGTCCGCGGACCTGGTGAAGGCGATCGAGAAGGCCGTCAGGTTCTACGAGGAGCCGCCCACGGAGGGGATGACGGTCACGACCCACTGGTCCGCCGTCCGGCTGAACGCCGACGACTGGGCCGCGGCGTTCGAAGCGGCGGAGCCCGGTACGCCGCACAACGAGGCGCGCGACCAGGTCTGGGAGGAGCTGCTCACGATCCTGGTCGACAAGCACGACGACGAGACCTCGGCGCAGGACGGCGACGTCTCGCCCGACCTGCTGCGCAGGTCGCTGAGGCAGAACAGGGACCTGCTCACGGCCTTCGACCGCGCCTGGCCGCTGCTCGAAGCAGCCGACCTCGTCGGTGACCTGTGGTCGGTACCGGCGTATCTGCGGATGTGCGCGCCCTGGCTCGGCCGCGACGACGTTCAGAAGCTCCAGCGGGCGGACCCTCAGGCCTGGACGGTGTCCGACCTGCCGCTCCTGGACGCGGCACGGCAGCGGCTGGGCGATCCCGAGGTGGCCCGGCGAAAGCGCCGGCACGAGAGGATCCTCGCCGCCCAGCGTGAGCGCATGGAGCAGGTCGTCGACAACCTGATCGCGGCCGCATCCGACTCCGGCGCCGACGGTGACGACGGGGAAGGCCTGGTGAGGATGTTGCGGGGCCAGGACGCCCAGGTCAGCCTGACCGACGACTCCGAACTGACCACCGCCGACCCCGACCTCCTCGCCGGCCCCTTCGCGCACATCGTCGTGGACGAGGCCCAGGAACTCACCGACGCCGAGTGGCAGATGCTGCTGCTGCGTTGCCCATCCCGGAGCTTCACGATCGTCGGCGACCGCGCCCAGGCCAGGCACGGCTTCACGGAGTCCTGGCAGGAACGCCTGAAGCGGATCGGCCTCGACCGCATCAGCCTGGCCTCCCTGACCATCAACTACCGCACGCCTGAAGAGATCATGACGGAAGCGGAGCCGGTCATCCGGGCGGCACTGCCGGACGCCAACGTCCCGACGTCCATTCGCACCGGCGGGGTCGCGGTGGTCCACGGATCCGTGTCGGAGCTGGACTCGATCCTCGATGCGTGGCTCGCCGAGCACGCCGAGGGCATCGCCTGCGTCATCGGCGACCCCACGTTCCGTCCACCGACGCCCCGAGTCAGGTCACTGTCTCCGGAGCTGTCGAAGGGACTGGAGTTCGACCTGGTGGTCCTCATCGACCCGGAGAGGTTCGGCGAGGGCATCGAGGGAGCGGTAGACCGCTATGTGGCGATGACGCGAGCAACCCAGCAACTGATCATCCTCCGATGACTGGATGCCCCTAGGGGCGCGGGGAACTGCGCGACCAGCCACAACTCACCCGCACCCGCCCGCGAACAATCACCCCACCGACGAGTAGGCGACAACCCCCCGCAGCAACCCGTCCACAGCCTTACGCGCATTCTTCGCCACGGTCGAGCCCTCCGCAGGAGAAGCCGCAGCGATCTGCCCCAGCACATCGATCACCTGCTTGCACCACCGCACGAAGTCCCCCGCCGGCATCTCCGCCTCACGCAGTACCTCGTCGAGCCCCTTACCGCTGGCCCACATATAGGCAGCCCAGGCAAACCCGAGATCCGGCTCACGCTGCCCGACCCCCTCGGTCTGCGTGATCCGGAACTCCTCCTCCAGGGCGTCCAGCCGCCCCCAGATCCGCACCATCTCGCCCAGCGCGGCCTTGGCCTTGCCCGACGGCAGCTTCGGCGCCATGGCGTCGTCGCCGACCCGCGCCTCGTACACCAACGCAGAGACGCAGGCGGCCAGTTCAGCAGGTCCGAGCCCCTCCCAGACCCGCTCCCGGAGGCATTCACTCGCCAGCAGATCCAGCTCGCCGTACAAGCGGGCCAGCCGCTTGCCGTGCTCGGTCACCTCGTCGGCGCGCAGATAGTCCAGCTCGGTCAGCAGCGCCACAATGCGGTCAAACGTACGAGCGATCGTGTTCGTACGACCCTCGATACGGCGCTCCAGCTGCGAGGTGTCCCGCAGCAGCCGGTGGTAGCGCTCGGCCCAACGGGCGTGGTCCTCACGGTCGTTGCACCCGTGGCAGGGGTGCGCGCGGAGCGCCTTGCGCAGCCGTTCGATCTCGCGGTCGTCGGCCGCCTGGGAGCGCCGCTTGCGGTGCCGCTCGGGCGGAATGTGCCCGGCCTTGGTGCGCAGTGCGGAGGCGAGGTCCCGGCGGGACTGCGGGGAGCGCGGGTTGAAGGACTTCGGGATCCGCATCCGCTCCAATGCCTCGACGGGCACCGGGAAGTCGATGGACGCCAGCCGCTTGACCTGCCGCTCGGCGGTCAGGACCAGCGGGCGCGGGCCGTCGTGGTGCTCGAAGCCGCGGTGGCCGTTGGACCGTCCGGCCGGCAGCCCCGGGTCCAGCACCAGCGCGAGACCGGCGTACTTGCCCGTCGGCACGTGGATGACGTCGCCCGGCTTGAGCTTCTCCAGCGCGACCGCGGCCTCCGCGCGCCGCTGTGCCGCGCCCTGCCGGGCCAACTCGTTCTCGCGGTCCTTGAGTTCGCGGCGCAGTCGCGCGTACTCCTCGAAGTCGCCGAGGTGGCAGGTCATGGACTCCTTGTAACCGGCGAGTCCCTCCTCGTTGCGCTGCACCTGACGGGAGATCCCGACGACCGACTTGTCAGCTTGGAACTGCGCGAACGACGTCTCGAGGAGTTCGCGCGAGCGATGCCGGCCGAACTGCTCGACGAGGTTGACCGCCATGTTGTACGACGGCTTGAAGCTGGACCGCAGCGGATAGGTACGCGTGCCCGCGAGCCCGGCCAGGTGCTCGGGGCTCATCCCGCGCTGCCACAGCACCACCGCATGGCCCTCGACGTCGATGCCGCGCCGCCCCGCGCGTCCGGTCAGCTGCGTGTACTCACCCGGCGTGATGTCGGCGTGCTGCTCGCCGTTCCACTTGACGAGCTTCTCCAACACCACGGACCGGGCGGGCATGTTGATGCCCAGCGCCAGCGTCTCCGTGGCGAACACGGCCTTCACCAGGCCACGGACGAACAGCTCCTCGACGACCTCCTTGAAGGTCGGCAGCATGCCCGCGTGGTGGGCGGCTATGCCGCGCTCCAGGCCTTCCAACCACTCGTAGTAGCCGAGGACATGGAGATCCTCGGTCGGGATGGAGGCGGTGCGCTCCTCGACGAGGGCCCGCACCTTTTCCCGCGCCTCCTCGTCGTTCAGCCGCAGGCCCGCGTACAGACACTGCTGGACGGCGGCCTCGCAGGCGGCGCGGCTGAAGATGAAGGTGATGGCGGGCAGCAGCCCTTCGGCGTCGAGCCGTTCGATGACTTCGGGACGCCCGGGCGTCCACACGCGGGAGCGCTGTCTGCGCTCCCGCTCCCGGTCGGCCTCGCGCATGGCGCGGCCGCGTCTGCGGTCCTGGTACGACGGCCGGGTCGCCTCCATGCGGGCCAGCCGCGTGAGGTCGGGGTTGACGGCCTTCTTGTGGCCCTCGCCCTCCTCGAACAGGTCGTACATCCGGCGCCCGGCGAGCACATGCTGGAACAGCGGTACGGGCCGGTGCTCGGAGACGATCACCTCGGTGTCGCCGCGGACGGTGTCGAGCCAGTCGCCGAACTCCTCGGCGTTCGACACGGTCGCCGAGAGTGACACCAGCGTGACCGACTCGGGAAGGTGAATGATCACCTCTTCCCATACGGCCCCGCGGAAGCGGTCGGAGAGGTAGTGCACCTCGTCCATGACCACGTAGCCGAGGCCGAGGAGCGTCTGCGACCCCGCGTACAGCATGTTCCGCAGCACCTCGGTGGTCATCACGACCACGGCGGCGTCGGGGTTGATGCTGTTGTCGCCGGTGAGGAGTCCGACCATGCCGTCCCCGTAACGGCGGCACAGGTCGGAGTACTTCTGGTTCGACAACGCCTTGATGGGCGTCGTGTAGAAGCACTTCCTGCCCTGCATCAGGGCGAGGTGGACGGCGAACTCGCCGACGATCGTCTTGCCGGAGCCGGTGGGCGCGGCCACCAGCACGCCCTTTCCCGCCTCGAGCGCCTGGCAGGCCTCGATCTGGAAGGGGTCGAGGCCGAAGTCGTACATCTCGCGGAAGGAGGCGAGCGCGGTGGCCTGCTCGACAGCGCGCTTGCGCGCTGCCGCATACCGCTCGGCCGGAGAGAGGTCCTCTGTCATCGTGCTTTCGAGCGTACCGGGCCCCACTGACAACAGGACGATCATTATCCGGATCTGCCCTCCGCAGGCCCGGGATCCCCGCAGCTCACGGCCGCGAGACGGAAGCGGCCGGGTACGCCCCGTAGGCGCCCGGCCGCACAGTTCCGGCAACCGCCGCTGTCAGGTCACGTCGTCGTAGCCGTTGACCCGCTCGCGGCTCGCCTGCTCGGGCAGCGCCCGGCTCGCGGAGACGGTCTCGACCTCGCCGATGTCCTCGGGGGTCAGGTCGAGGTCGGAGGCCTCGTCGTCGTCCAGGTCCGCGTCGGGGTTGTTGCGGCGGCGGCGGTCGTTCAGCAGGGAGAAGCCGACCGCGAAGAAGTACAGGACCACGATCGGCCCGGCCAGAGCCATCATGCCGACGGGGTCGGTGGTGGGGGTCGCGACGGCGCCGAAGATGAAGACGCCCATCACGACGGCACGCCACCAGCCGAGCATCCGGCGCCCCGTCACCACGCCGGTCATGTTCAGCATGACCAGGAGCAGGGGGAGCTCGAAGGCCGCGCCGAAGACCAGGACCATCCGGACGCTGAAGTCGAGGATCTTGTCCATCGGCAGGATGTTCGCCGACCCGTCGGGCGTGATGCCCAGCAGGACCTTCATGCTGATCGGCATGATCGTGTAGGCGAGCCAGGCGCCGCCCAGGAACAGCGGAACCGCGGCCGCCACGAAGGCGTACGTGTACTTCCGCTCGTGCTTGTGCAGTCCCGGCGCCACGAACGCCCACAGCTGGTACAGCCAGATCGGGCTCGAGAGGACGATGCCCGCCATGAGGCTGACCTTCACCGTGGTGGTGAAGGGAGAAAGGAGGTCGGTGTACGCGACGACCGCGCAGGCACCGCCCGTGGTCTCGCCCAGCCCCTTGGTGCAGCGAGGCACGGGATCGGACAGGAACTCCATCAGTGCCTGGTTGTAGAAGGCGGCCACGATGGTGACGACCGTGATCGCCAGCATGCCCTTCGCGAGCCGGTTGCGGAGCTCACGAAGGTGCTCCCCGAGAGGCATCCGCCCCTCGGGATCCTTCTCCTTCTTGCGGGCAGACTTCAGCAACCCACGTTCCCATCTCGTGCGGCGGGCCGGAGGTCACCGGCCCTGCGTCAGCGCTTGCTCGTGTCCGTCGGCTCGTTGACCGGGCGCGAGCTGGTCACGTCGCCCGGGGCGGCCTGGATGATGCGCTGAGCCGGGGGCTGCTGGTCGCTGTTGTTCGGCGGGTCGGCAGGGGCAGCGGACTTGTCGTCGTCCTTCATCGCCTTGGCCTCGCTCTTGAGGATGCGCGCCGACTTGCCGAGGGAGCGGGCCATGTCCGGGAGCTTCTTGGCACCGAACAGCAGGATGATGACGACGAGGATCAGGATGATCTCGGTGGGGCCGAGCCTACCCATAGCTTTTACCTTCTTCACCGAGGCGACATGGTCCGAATACCCGGCAGGTCGGACATTCGTCCGACCACCGTGCTGCCAGGGATCGTAACGCTCAGGGGTGAACGCAGGACAATCCCTGTGCATACTCCCAGTCCGCGGGCCCGCGCCTCGCTCTCGGGGCCGCAGTTCGCAGCGTACCTGGCAGGAGCGGCAAGTTGACAGGGCGAAGTGGCCCAAAACGTACGCGACGCAGGACTCACACCGAATCCTTGAGCGCCCTAGAGCGAGTCCACAGCCCGGGCCGCGCTCACCGTCGCCCGCTCCAGATCCTCGGCTGCCCTGCTGATGCGCCGCGCCGAGTCCGAGACCTGCCGGCCGAGGCGCTGTGCCTCCAGGAAGACCCGCACGGCGAGCACGCCGAGGACGGCGAGACCCACAAAACCCACAGCTACCGCGAACATCGGCCAGAACATGACGCGAGCCTAGACCGTCCTAGAGGGTGGAGTGCAGCCGCAGGGTGCTGACCCCGCCGCCCGTCAGCAGCTCGACGATCCGCTCCCCCGCCGGCTTGCGGACGGATGCGCCGCACTCGGGGCAGGTGAAGGAGTAGAAGGTCGTACGGCTGGTCGCGCCGATGGCGAGACGCAGGGCGCTCGCGGCGAGTTCGAACCGGCCCCGGCAGTCCGGGCAGCCGGCCTTGAACATCACCGGAGCCACGCTTCTCATCCCGGCGAACGCGGACGCCACCGTCATTCCCACCGCACCGGACGTCGCCGACTCGCTCAAAGCCCTGCTCCCGCCTGTCGTCCTGCTGGTCCAACTGCCCTGGCCGAACTGCCTGTCCTACTGTCCGTCGTGAACCGGATGCGCCTCGTGAGCGTCCTGCGCCTCTATCCCGTCGTACGCCGCCAGCGCCTCGCGGGCCGCCTGCCGGGCGCTGGCCGCCAGCTCGGGCGGGGACACGATGCGGCCGTCGCGGCCGAGCCGCAGCGCCAGGCGGCGCAGCGACGCCGGGTCGGGGGTGCGAAGGGTGATACGCAGCCCGCCGTCCGCAAGCTCATCCGCGCTGTCGTGCGGGTAGTACTCGGCGACCCAGCGCCCGCCCGGGCCGACCTCGACGACGACCTCCGGGTCCTCCGCGGCGGGCTGCACGAGCCCTTCCGACAGGTCCCGCAGCTCGATCTCGGGCGGCGCCGACGGCTCGTCCAGGATCTTGATCTCGGCGACCCGGTCCAGCCGGAAGGTGCGGCGCGCCTCGGAGCGGCGGCACCAGGCCTCGACGTAGGTGTGGCCGACGCTGACCAGGCGGATCGGGTCGATCTCGCGTTCGGTGACCTCGTCGCGGGCCGGCGAGTAGTAGCGGATCCACAGGCGGCGCCGCTCGGAGATCGCACGGTCGACGTCCGCGAAGACGCCGCCCTCGGACTCGAAGGTCACCGACAGCCGGGAACTGGCGCCGGCCGCCTCCCCCGCCGCGGCCTCCACCTTGGCGGTCGCCCGCAGCAGGGCCTGCCGGTCGCCCTCGCGCAGCCCGGGCAGCGTGGCCACGGCCCGGGCGGCCACCAGCAGCGCGGTCGCCTCGTCGGCGGCCAGCCGCAGCGGCTCGGCGGTTTCCTCACCGAGGGCGGCGGGGTTGTGCCACCAGATGCGCTCCCCGTCGGTGTCGATGTCGAGAAGGTCGCCGCCTCGGAAGCTGGTGCCGCACATGGGCAGCACATCCAGGTCCGAGACCAGCTCGTCCTCGGTGATGCCGAAAGCGCGCGCGACATCCTCGACCCGGGCTCCGGGGCGCTCCTTCAGATACGTCACCAGGGAGAGCATCCGCCGGGTCTGGTCGATGGCGTTGACGGGCCTGACCGGTTTACCTGCCACTGTGTCGCTCCGCTCCCCCTCAGCCCTTGGCCACGGCACGCAGCCGGTCCACCACGTCGGCCCGCAGCTCCGCGGGCTCCAGGACCACCACGTCCGGCCCGAACTCCACCAGCCAGGCATCCAGCCCGTGGCCGTACGGAATCTCCAACTCGTCCCAGCCGTCCCCGAGTTCCCTGACCGAGGTGGCCTTCGCCCGAAGGGGGTACCCGGCGCCCGTACGCAGCCGGATCAGCGCCGACCGGTCGGCCGTCTCCCCGGCCCAGCCGGCGACGGTCTCCCGGACGGTGACGACATCGGGGACCGGGGCCGTGAAGCGGGTGCCGCGCGAGCGCACCTTGCCGGTGATCCGGGACAGCCGGAAGACCCGCTCGGCGCCACGGTCCCGGTCCCAGCCCGCCAGATACCAGTGGCCGCGCCAGCACTCCAGGGCCCACGGCTCGACATGCCGGGTTTCGGGGCGGGCGGCGGTGGCCTTGCGGTAGTCGAAGACCACCGGGCGGCGGTCACGGCACGCCAGCATCAGCGGCTCGAACGCCGCCTCGTGCACCGGGATACGGGGCTCCAGGGCGCTGTGCGCCTCGTACGGGTCGACGTCCTCCGGCAGTCCGGCCGCCCGCAGCTTCTGCAGGGCGCCGCTGGCCGCGCCCGCGAGCCGGGCCTGCTGCCACACCTTGGCGGCCAGGCCCAGGGCGGCGGCCTCCTCGGCGTCCAGCGTGATGGGCGGGAGGCGGTTGCTGTCGCGGCGGGCGAGATAGCCGACCTCGCCGTCGAGGTTCTCGACGGTCTCGATGACCAGGCCGAGCTCGCGCAGATCGTCCTTGTCCCGCTCGAACATCCGGTTGAAGGAGTCGTCCGAGCCGGCTTCCAGGTAGGCCTCGATGGACTCACGCAGCTCGCGCTTGCTCAGCGGCCGCCGCGTCCCGAGCAGACACAGCGCCAGGTTCATGAGCCGCTCGGCCTTGGCAATGGCCATCGACGCCCTTCGCCTTCCCTATGGTGCTTACGGACGATGACCGTACCGCCCCAAAGTGGCGTGGCAAAAGCCGAGGGCCCATGCCCGGACAGGCATGGGCCCCAGGTAGTCGGGTCCGGTCGTACGCCGATCAGTCGCGACGTCCTGAGCCGATCCGACGCGACGGTCAGACGCCGAGCAGGTCGACCACGAAGATCAGCGTCTCGCCGGGCTTGATCGCCGGGGTCGGGCTCTGGTTGCCGTAGGCGAGGTGGGCCGGGATGGTCAGCTGGCGGCGGCCGCCGACCTTCATGCCCTGCACGCCCTGGTCCCAGCCCTTGATGACACGGCCGGCACCCAGCGGGAAACGGAACGGCGTACCGCGGTTCCAGCTGGCGTCGAACTCCTCACCCGTGCTGAAAGCGACACCCACGTAGTGGACGGTGACGGTCTGGCCCGCCTGCGCCACCGCGCCGTCGCCCTCCCAGATGTCCTTGATCTCGAGGTCCGCCGGGGGCTCGCCGCCCGGGAAGTCGATCTCGGGCTTGTCGATGCTCACTGCAGTGACTCCTATGGGTACGTGCGTCATGCGCGATGACTGATGGGCAACCTGCCCAGTCTTACATCACGGCCAGGATGTCGACGGCGAAGACCAGCGTGGAGTTCTTCGGGACACCCTGCTGCTCCTGGGCACCGAAGGCCTGGTCGGGCGGCAGGACGAGCAGCACCCGGCTCCCGGCCTTCTTGCCCACGAGACCGTTCTTCAGACCCTTGATCGCCAGCTGGTCCAGCGGAAACGTCGCGGTCTTCCCCGCCTCGTACGTGCTGTCGAACTTCTTGCCGCCCTCCCACAGCAGGGCGACATAGTTCACGACCACGGTGTCCGTGCCCTTCACGACGGCGCCGTCGCTCTCCAGCACATAGTTGGAGACGAGCTTCTTCGGCGGGTCGCTGTCCTTCGGCATCGTCACCTCCGGCGCCTTGCCGTCGGTGTTCGTGCCGACCTTCGGCAGGTCGATGTTGTCCTGCGCGACCTCCGTGCCCTTCGCCGACGCGGGGATGGTCGTACCCTTCACGATGTCCACGACGAACACCAGCGTGGCGTTGGCCTTGATGTCACCCTGCCCCTGCGCCCCGTACCCCAGGTCCGGGGGATCACCAGCTCGACCCGGCTGCCGACCTTCTGGCCCTCAAGGCCCTGATCCCAGCCCTTGATGACGCCGCCCGCACCGATGGTGAGCGAGAACGGCTGGCCGCGGTCGAAGCTGTTGTCGAACGGCTTCGACTCGTCGTACTCCTGGCCGAGGTAGTTCACCTCGGCGGCGTCGCCCTTCTTGAGCGTCGCGCCGTCCCCCTCCTTGATGACCTCGACCTTCAGCTCCTTGGGCGGATCGCCCTCCCCCTTGGCCAAAGTCGGCTTCTGCCCGAACTCGGCACCCTTGGTGATCGCGGGCACTCCGTTCTTGGTGGAGCTGGAGTCGGAGCCCTTGTCGTCGTCGCTGCCGCAGGCCGCCGCGGAGAGCAGCAGCAGCGGCACGACGAGAAGGCCGGCAATTCGGCGCACGTGTTCCTCAGATCTCAGACGGCACTGTGGTCGCCCGCCACTCTAGGGCGTGCGAAGGGCCCCGTACGAGAACGTACGGGGCCCGTGGCCCGTTTTCCTCAATGCGCCGGGGTCACATTCCCGCGATCAGCTTCTCCACGCGGTCGTCCACCGAACGGAACGGGTCCTTGCACAACACGGTGCGCTGAGCCTGGTCGTTGAGCTTGAGATGGACCCAGTCGACGGTGAAGTCCCGGCGCTGTTCCTGGGCCCTGCGGATGAAGTCGCCGCGCAGCCGGGCCCGAGTGGTCTGCGGCGGAACGGACTTGCCTTCGAAGATCTTCAAGTCGTTGCAGATACGCGTGGCTTGACCCTTCTTCTCCAGCAGGTAGTACAGGCCACGACGGCGGTGGATGTCGTGGTAGGCGAGGTCTATCTGCGCGACCCGCGGATGCGACATGGTCATGTTGTGCTTGGCCCGGTACCGCTCGATGAGCTTGTACTTCATCACCCAGTCGATCTCGGTGCCGATACGGTCGAGGTCCTCGGCCTCGATCGCGTCCAGCGCGCGACCCCACAGCTCCAGGACCTGCTCGACCGTGCCGGTGCGGATGCCACGGCGCTCGCAGAAGTCCACCGCCTTCTCGTAGTACTCGCGCTGCACCTCCAGCGCCGAGGCCTCCCGGCCGCTGGCCAGGCGCACCTTGCGCCGGCCCGTGATGTCGTGGCTGACCTCGCGGATCGCCCGGATCGGGTTCTCCAGGGTCAGGTCCCGCATCACCGTGCCCGCCTCGATCATGCGGAGCACCAGGTCGGTCGCGCCGACCTTCAGCAGCATCGTCGTCTCGGACATGTTCGAGTCGCCCACGATGACGTGGAGGCGGCGGTAGCGCTCCGCGTCCGCGTGCGGCTCGTCGCGCGTGTTGATGATCGGCCGGGAACGGGTCGTCGCCGAGGAGACGCCCTCCCAGATGTGCTCCGCCCGCTGGCTGACGCAGTACACGGCGCCGCGCGGGGTCTGCAGGACCTTGCCCGCACCGCACAGCAGCTGGCGCGTGACAAGGAACGGGATGAGGATGTCCGCGAGCCGGGAGAACTCCCCGTGCCGCGCCACCAGATAGTTCTCGTGGCAGCCGTAGGAGTTGCCCGCCGAGTCGGTGTTGTTCTTGAAGAGGTAGACGTCGCCCGCGATTCCTTCCTCGTGCAGGCGTCGTTCGGCGTCCACCAGGAGTCCTTCGAGAATGCGCTCGCCTGCTTTGTCGTGGGTGACCAGTTCGGTCACGTTGTCACATTCCGGTGTCGCGTATTCCGGATGTGAGCCCACGTCGAGATAGAGGCGGGCGCCGTTTCGCAGAAAGACATTGCTGCTGCGGCCCCATGACACGACACGGCGGAAGAGGTACCGCGCCACCTCGTCAGGCGACAGGCGGCGCTGTCCCCTGAACGTGCACGTGACGCCGTACTCGTTCTCCAGCCCGAAAATGCGGCGGTCCATGACTGAACATTACGCCCGATCCCCTGAGCTGAAACGGGGTTCGACAGCACGGTTTGGATCATTTTCCGGTGAAGCCGCAACGACCGCACCCCTGGCGGGAGCTGCGAGGACCCGCCCCGTGCCCAGCAGGACCAGCAACGACACGGCTCCCGCGGCACCCGGCACGGCAAACCCCCACACGGCCCCACCCGCCTCGACGACCGGCCCCGCCAGACCCGTTCCCACCGACGCACCCACAGTGAACGTCGTCACAAGCCACGAGAACGCCTCGGTGACCGTCCCACGCGGCGCATGCCGGTCCACCAACACGAACGCACAGGCGATGCACGGCGCAAGGAACACCCCCGCCAGCACACTCAGCAACGTCATGGCGACCACACCCGGCATCAGCATCAGCGGCAGATAACACACCGCCAGAAGCGCCACCAGCACACGCAGTCGCCGCGCCGGCTCCCCGCCCCACTGCCGCGCCCCGTACACCGCGCCACCCACCAGCGCACCCAGCCCCAGGCCCGCCATCAGCCAGCCGTACACCGCATCCCCGCCGTTGTCATCCGCGTACGACACCGCCGCGACCGCGATCGACCCCATCGCCACACCGACGAACAGGAACGCGCCCAGCAGCGCCAGCAGCCCCGCCGAACGCAGCGCCCCCAGCCAGTGCGCCTCACGCGGCGCCGAACGCCACGCGCGCGAGGGCGCCGACACGACCACCGAGAGCGCGCCCAGCACCCCCACGACATTCAGGACCAACAGCGCCACCTGCGCTGACCACAGCGACGTACACAGCGTCAGCAGCAACGGTCCGACGGTGAACATCACCTCCTGCGCCACCGCGTCCATGGCATACGCCGTGTGCACCTGGTCCTCCCGGCGCAGGACGGACGACCACAGCGCCCGCAGACCGCCCTCCAGCGGCGGCGTGAACAGGCCGGAGGCCGCCACGGCCGCATAGGCGAGCGCAAGGGGGCCGGTCCCCACGAAGGCGAACACACCCATCGCGAGGGCCGACGCGACCGCGGCGGGCAGCTGCACCCGCGGCTGACCGTACAGATCCACCAGCCGCCCCAGCACCGGCTGGCCCACCGCGTTGGCGACCCCGTACACGGCCGCCAGGGCCCCCGCCAGGCTGTAGGAACCGCCCTCCGCGCGCACGAACAGCACGATCGCCAGCGAGGCGACAGCGTTCGGCAGCCGGCCCACGAGCGTGCCGACGAGCAGCCGGGCGGCATGCCTCGCCCTGAGGATCTCCACGTATGCGCCGGTCATCGGCCGCGCCGCCCTCCGCTGAAGTTTTACGTATAACGTCCGCCGTCATACGTACCATGTGCGCTGTTCACGAGTCCAGACAAGCGGACGTGAGCCGGAAGGCGCGGCGCGCGCCCCAAGGCGAACGACCAGACAAAACCAGACGAAGAGGAGCAGGCGGACGGTGGCACACCACAGCACCCGCCCCACCAGCCGGGACGTCGCCCAAGCCGCAGGCGTCTCCCAGGCCGCGGTCTCCCTCGTCCTCGGCGACAAATGGCGCGGCCGAGTCTCCGAAGCCACCGCCGAACGCGTACGGGAAGCCGCCCGCGAACTCGGCTACCGGCCCAACCTCGCCGCCCGCAACCTCCGCCTCGGCCGCACGCGCACGGTCCTCCTCGTCGTCCCGGCCCTGACCACCGAATTCTTCGCCGGCGTCTACACCGGCGCCGCCCGCATCGCCGCCCAGCACGGGTTCGGCGTCGTCCTCTACCCCTCCCCCGAAGGCATCGGCCCCGCCCGCGACCCCTTCGCCTCCGCCCAAGCAGCCCTCGACGGCGTCATCGCCTCCTCCATGGCCGCCGACGCCCTCACCGCCATCCGCGGCGACCAGCTCCCCCTCGTCATGCTCGACAGCGACCCGAAAGGCAGCCTCGGCGCCGCGACCGTCAACCTGGACATCACCGACGGTGTCCGGCAAGTCGCCGAGCATCTGCTGAGCCTCGGCCACCGCCGCTTCCTCCACCTCGCGGCCGACGTGGCGTCCTGGACCTTCGACGTACGCGCCCGCGAGCTCGACACACGAATCGGCGAGGTACCCGGCACATCCCTGCTCACCGTCCGCGCCCCCATCTCCATCGACGGCGCCCTCGCCGCCACCCTGACCGCCCTCTCCGCCAAAGGCCCCCGCCCCACAGCCATCGTCTGCGACGACGACAAACTCGCCGCCGGCGCCTACAAAGCCGCACGCCGCCTCGGCCTGCGCATCCCCGACGACATCTCCGTCACCGGCCTGGACGACCTCGCCCTCGCCACCGCCATCGACCCCGAACTCACCACCGTCCGCCTCGACGCCGAGCTCTTCGGAGAACGCGGCATGCAGGCCCTCCTGGCAGTCCTGGAAGGCCGCGAACCCGAGGAGGGCGACATCCCGGTCGAACTAGTCGTACGGGCCTCCACAGCGCCGCCCAGCGCCCCCTGAACGACCCCCGGAACGCCCTGTGCCCCGGCCTGGGGATCGGCCGGGGCACAGTACGGGCGGGTGAGGTGTGACAGGACTACTCCTCGGAGCTGCCAGACTCCTCGGAATTCTCCGCATTGTCGGCGCTCTCAGCCTCCGTGGTCGCGCCACCGGCCTCCAGCAGCCGGGCCAGCTGACGGCCGACGATGCGCTTGAACTTGCGCGACTGCGGACGCGTACGGTCCAGCACCGCGACCTCCAGGCGCTCCGCCGGGATCTCCCGCTGCGTGCCGTTCGACTCGCGGGACAGTGCCTGCACGGCCAGCTTGAGCGCCTCCGCGAGACTCATGCCGTCCTGGTGACGCTGGTCCAGGTAATTACTGATCAGCTCCGCATTACCCCCGACCGCGACCGAACCGTGCTCGTCCACGATCGAACCGTCATGCGGCAGCCGGTAGATCTGGTCACCCTCGGGCGTCTCACCGACCTCGGCGACGACCAGCTCCACCTCATACGGCTTCTCGGCCGCGGAAGAGAAGATCGTGCCCAGCGTCTGGGCATAGACGTTGGCGAGGCCCCGGGCGGTCACATCATCACGGTCGTATGTGTAACCCCGCAGGTCGGCATACCGCACACCGCCGATCCGCAGGTTCTCGTACTCGTTGTACTTACCGGCGGCCGCGAAACCGATCCGGTCATAGATCTCGCTGAACTTGTGCAGCGCACGGGACGGGTTCTCGCCGACGAAGACGATGCCATCGGCGTACTGCAGCACGACCAGGCTGCGGCCACGGGCGATGCCCTTGCGGGCGTACTCCGCCCGGTCGGCCATGGCCTGCTGAGGTGAGACATAGAACGGCGTCGACACCGGTTATCCGTCCCTTTCTGTCGAAGTCACAGGATCACCTTGATAAGACCGAACCGCCGCTACAGCAGCGCGGCCCGCGGGCCGTCGGGCTGCTCCAGACGCCGCTCCAGGACGGAACGCGCGATCTCGGAGGACTCGTCATCGCTGAGCCGGCGGAAACCGTCCTCGGTGATCACGGTGACGATCGGGTAGATCCGGCGGGCGACATCGGGACCACCGGTCGCCGAGTCGTCGTCAGCCGCGTCATACAGGGCCTGCACCACGAGCGTCGTGGCCTCGGCCTCGCTCAGGTCAGCACGGAAAAGCTTCTTCATGGCGCCGCGCGCGAAGATCGAACCGGAGCCCGTGGCCGCGAAGCCGGTCTCCTCGGAACGACCGCCGGTCACGTCGTAGGAGAAGATCCGCCCCTTCTCCCGGTCGACGTCATACCCGGCGAAGAGCGGCACGACAGCCAGCCCCTGCATGGCCATCCCCAGATTGGACCGGATCATGGTCGACAGCCGGTTCGCCTTGCCCTCCAGCGACAGCTGAGCACCCTCGACCTTCTCGAAGTGCTCCAGCTCCAGCTGGAACAGCTTGACCATCTCGACGGCCAGACCGGCCGTACCGGCGATACCGACGGCCGAGTACTCGTCCGCCGGGAAGACCTTCTCGATGTCGCGCTGGGCGATCACGTTACCCATCGTGGCCCGCCGGTCACCGGCCAGCACGACGCCCCCCGGGAACGTCGCAGCCACGATGGTCGTGCCGTGCGGCGCCTCGATCACGCCCTGCATGGGCGGGAGTTGGCGGTTGCCGGGCAGCAGCTCGGGCTGGTGCTCGGAGAGAAAGTCCATGAAGGAGGACGACCCAGGCGTCAGGAAGGCAGCTGGTAGACGCCCGGTGCTACGAGTGTTGGCTTCCACGCGATTCCTTCCAAGTAAGCGGCGGCCCGGCGGACGGCGTCGGGATAGTCTCCCAACTTGCCGATGGCCGAATTGCAGTTGAAGCACAGTACGCCACGGACCTTACCCGTCTTGTGGCAGTGATCCACATGTACGGCCGGAGCCTTCAGACAGATCACACAGAGCCCCATTTGAGAGGCGACCATCTCGTCACGCTCGGCTTCGGTGAGGCCATAGTGGCGCTTCAGATGACGCGCGCGCCCCTTGACTGCCCCGCCGTCTTTGCAACTGGTTGAGAGGCCGTCGCTAGCTGTTGCATTGCGATGCCACTCACTATGCGGCTTGACCTCACCACAGCTCCGACAGAACCTGTGGCCCTCGGGCGTCTCCACGCGGGGCCGCACGTTCTTTCCTCTGGCCAGCTGGCGCGCTTGGTGATATGCCGCCCAGCACTCTCGACAGTAGGCCTGGAACCCGTCACGGGCCGCCTTGTTGCTAGCGAAGGCTGCTCGCGGCTTGACTTCCTTGCACCGCGAGCAGCGCTTCACGCCCTCTTCGCTCTCCACCTCGATGAGCCCCCGACGCCTTTGATTCGAAGGCTACTCGCCACCCTTCTGAACGAAACTACGAACGAAGTCCTCGGCATTCTCCTCGAGGACATCGTCAATCTCGTCCAGAACCGAGTCGACGTCATCGCTCAGCTTCTCGTGCCGCTCCTTGAGGTCCTCAGAAGCCTGCGCTTCCGCAGCCTGCTCCTCGACCTCCTCAGTGGAACGCGTGGCCTTCTGCTGTCCGCCGCCGGTGTCCTTGGTTGCCATATCCCTCACCCCGCTCAGTTCGCCCGACATGGTCGACAGGTCGGCTTTCCTGCCGATCGGTGATGATCAGACCCTACAAGCCGGGTCTGACATCGGCCCCGCAGTTTCTCCAACGTACGGGGGCCACCTCGATGATTCCCGGACGCCGGGTTTTCCACCCTGCTCAGCCGAGGTCCGGCTGGCAGCGCCCGGGTACCCCTCAGCCGCCTGACAGGACCCTGACCAGGTCTTCCGCGGTGCGGCAGCGGTCCAGGAGCTCCTTGACGTGATTTCGCGTTCCGCGAAGCGGTTCGAGGGTTGGAACGCGCTGGAGGGAGTCGCGCCCGGGCAGGTCGAAGATCACCGAGTCCCAGGAGGCGGCGGCGACGTCGTCGGCGTACTGCTCCAGGCAGCGTCCGCGGAAGTACGCGCGCGTGTCCTCCGGCGGCTTCGCCTTCGCCCGTTCCACCGATTCTTCGTCCAGAAGTCGCTTCATGCGCCCTCGGGCCGCCAGACGGTTGTAGAGGCCCTTCTCGGGGCGTACGTCGGCGTACTGGAGATCGAGGAGGTGGAGCTTGGCGGCGTCCCAGTCGAGGTTGTCGCGGCGCCGGTAGCCCTCCATGAGCTCGCGCTTGGCGACCCAGTCCAGTTCGCCGGCCAGGCTCATCGGGTCCCGTTCCAGGCGGTTCAGGGTGTCTTCCCAGCGGGAGAGGACGTCCTTGGTCTGTTCGTCCGCGTCCGCGCCGAAGCGCTCCTCCACGTACTTGCGCGACAGCTCGTAGTACTCCATCTGGAGCTGCACGGCGGTCAGCGTGCGGCCACTACGCAGCGTGATCAGCCGCTTCAGGGACGGGTCGTGCGACACCTGGTGCAACGTACGAACCGGCTGGTCGACCGCGAGGTCCACCGCGATGAAGCTGTCCTCGATCATCGACAGGACGAGGGCGGTGGTGCCCAGCTTCAGGTATGTCGAGATCTCCGACAGGTTCGCGTCACCGATGATCACGTGCAGGCGGCGGTATTTCTCCGCGTCCGCGTGCGGCTCGTCGCGGGTGTTGATGATGGGGCGCTTGAGAGTCGTCTCGAGGCCTACCTCGACCTCGAAGTAGTCCGCCCGCTGGCTGAGCTGGAAGCCGTGTTCGTGGCCGTCCTGGCCGATGCCGACGCGGCCGGCTCCGGTGACGACCTGGCGGGAGACGAAGAAGGGCGTGAGGTGGCGCACGATGTCCGAGAAGGGGGTTTCCCGCTTCATCAGGTAGTTCTCGTGCGTGCCGTAGGAGGCGCCCTTGTTGTCGGTGTTGTTCTTGTAGAGGTGGATGGGCTGGGCGCCGGGCAGCTGGGCGGCCCGTTCGGCGGCTTCCGCCATGATCCGCTCGCCGGCCTTGTCCCAGAGGACGGCGTCGCGGGGGTTGGTGACCTCGGGCGCGCTGTATTCGGGGTGGGCGTGGTCGACGTAGAGTCGTGCGCCGTTGGTGAGGATGACGTTGGCCAGGCCGATGTCCTCGTCGGTGAGCTGGCTGGCGTCGGCGGCCTCGCGGGCGAGGTCGAAGCCTCGCGCGTCCCGCAGCGGGTTCTCCTCCTCGAAGTCCCAGCGGGCCCGGCGGGCCCGGTGCATCGCCGCGGCGTAGGCGTTGACGATCTGGGATGAGGTGAGCATGGCATTGGCATTGGGGTGGCCGGGGACGGAGATCCCGTACTCCGTCTCGATGCCCATTACTCGCCGTACGGTCATGCGGCCCTCCTTGCCCGGCGGCACCCTCGGTCATGGGCGCCGCACAGATACCGCTGGCGCTCGGTTGCGTGTGCGGTGCCCGTCCCCGCACTGCGCGACTCGGCGGTACGGAAGAGCCTAGAACGCCTTTGCGCTGGTGGGGAGATCATTTGCGTCATTGCCTTGCATGCCTTGTGGTCCGGTCGTGGCCGGAAAAACAGTGGGCTGCGGGTACCCGTTGAGGGCACCCGCAGCCGCCCTGTCTTTTACAGGTACTGACCGGTGTTGGCCACCGTGTCGATGGAGCGTCCGGTGTCCGCGCCCTGCTTTCCGGTGATGAGGGTGCGGATGTAGACGATCCGTTCGCCCTTCTTTCCGGAGATCCGGGCCCAGTCGTCCGGGTTGGTGGTGTTGGGCAGGTCCTCGTTCTCCTTGAACTCGTCCACGCAGGCCTGGAGGAGGTGGGAGACGCGGAGGCCCTTCTGGTTGTGTTCGAGGAAGTCCTTGATGGCCATCTTCTTGGCGCGGCCCACGATGTTTTCGATCATGGCGCCGGAGTTGAAGTCCTTGAAGTAGAGGACTTCCTTGTCGCCGTTGGCGTAGGTGACTTCCAGGAAGCGGTTTTCCTCGGATTCGGCGTACATCTGCTCGACGGCGGTCTGGATCATGCTCTGGACCGTCATCGACTTGTCGCCGCTGTGCTCGCCGACGTCCTCGGGGTGGAGCGGGAGGCGCTCGGTGAGGTACTTGCCGAAGATGTCCTTGGCGGCTTCGGCGTCCGGGCGCTCGATCTTGATCTTCACGTCGAGGCGGCCGGGGCGCAGGATGGCGGGGTCGATCATGTCCTCGCGGTTGGAGGCGCCGATCACGACCACGTTCTGCAGGCCTTCCACGCCGTCGATCTCGGCGAGCAGCTGGGGGACGATGGTGTTCTCCACGTCCGAGCTGACGCCGGAGCCTCGGGTGCGGAAGAGGGATTCCATCTCGTCGAAGAAGACGATGACGGGTGTGCCCTCGCTGGCCTTCTCCCGAGCGCGCTGGAAGACGAGGCGGATCTGCCGCTCGGTTTCGCCGACGTACTTGTTCAGGAGCTCGGGGCCCTTGATGTTGAGGAAGAAGCTCTTGCCGGCGGCCTGGCCGGTCACCTCGGCGACCTTCTTGGCCAGTGAGTTGGCCACGGCCTTGGCGATGAGGGTCTTGCCGCATCCGGGGGGCCCGTACAGCAGGACGCCCTTGGGCGGCCGCAGTTCGTGCTCCTTGAACAGGTCGGGGTAGAGGTACGGGAGCTCGACGGCGTCGCGGATCATTTCGATCTGGTTGCCCAGGCCGCCGATCTGTTCGTAGCCGATGTCCGGTACTTCTTCGAGGACGAGCTCTTCGACCTCGCTCTTGGGAACGACCTCGTAGACATAGCCGGAGCGGGGTTCGAGCAGAAGGGCGTCGCCGGGACGGATGGTGACGTCCAGCAGCGGCTCGGCGAGCCGTACCACCCGTTCCTCGTCGGTGTGCCCGAGCACCAGGGCGCGCTCGCCGTCCTCGAGGATCTCCTTGAGGGTGACGATGTCCCCGACGCGCTCGAACTCCATGGCCTCGACCACGTTGAGCGCTTCGTTGAGCATCAGTTCCTGGCCGCGCCGGAGCTCGTCGAGGTCGACGCTGGGGCTGACGTTCACGCGGAGTTTGCGTCCTCCGGTGAAGATGTCGGCGGTGCCGTCCTCGTTGGCTTGCAGGAAGACACCGAAGCCGGCCGGTGGCTGTGCGAGCCGGTCGACTTCTTCCTTGAGGGCCACGATCTGGTCTCGGGCCTCACGGAGCGTGTTCGCGAGTCGCTCGTTCTGGGCGGACACGCCGGCCAGGTTGGTCTGCAGCTCGACGATCCGCTCTTCGAGAATCCTCGTGTGTCGCGGAGAGTCGGCGAGCTTGCGTCGCAGGACGGCGATCTCCTGCTCAAGGTAGGCGATCTGCCCGGCCGGGTCGTCGGACCCCCGTCCCGGGCGGATGCCGCGGTTCATGTCGTCGTCGTGGGCTGCCACGGTCCTCACCTCCTCCAAGGGGAGCTGGACGCTTCCAGACCCTACCTGGGTGGGTGTCGATTGAAACCCCTAGATCACAAAGACTGTCGGGGTGTGTCCGATCTTCACCCTTGCGCTCTCCCTCACGCCAGGGGAATACCCACCGAACATGATTGGAAAGCCGCCACAGGTAGGCTCGAAGCGTTCAACACCCGTCAGAGCTGGCCGGATTCCCGTACGGCTCGGCGTAGGAAACGGCAGGAGAGATGAGCGTGGAGCAGGCGGCCGGGGTCGAGGACGGGGCGCTGGAGGTCTGGATCGACCAGGATCTCTGCACCGGTGACGGGATCTGTGCCCAGTACGCGCCCGAGGTGTTCGAGCTGGACATCGACGGGCTGGCTTATGTGAAGGGCGCGCAGGACGAGCTTTTGCAGGCCAAGGGGGCCACAACGCCCGTACCGCTGCCGCTTCTCACGGATGTGGTGGACTCGGCGAAGGAGTGTCCGGGCGAGTGCATCCATGTGCGTCGCGTTTCGGACAAGGTCGAGGTGTACGGGCCCGACGCCGAGTGACCTTGCGCATACGGGCTGTTACGACTGTCTGATTTCTCACATGTGCCGGTGGCGTGGATCAGACGCTGCGGGCGCCGGCGGGTGTCGAGCGGACGAACGCGCCGTTCTTCCACTGCCACTTCGCGCTCTTCTTCACGTCGGGGCAGCAGCGCGGTACGTCCTGCGTCGAGTAGCCGAGCAGGTCGGCGACGACGGCTCCGTCGCGTACGGCGATGTCACTGACGGTGATGCCGTCCTTGGGGTTGACGAGGGTCGCGACGATGCGGGGCGCGGCCGTCTCGGTGGCGCGGTTGAGGACGTAGACGCCGTCGGGCGGGGTCCCCATCGGGGAGTCGCAGTGGACGACGGCCACGGTCTCGGGGGTTCCGTCGCCGTCCAGGTCTCCGGTGGCCTTCTTGACCACGATCGCCTTCACCGGGCCGCATTCGAGCGGGAAGTCGACGCCCGAGGGGTCGGGCGGTGCGGTGGCCGCATGCGCTTTCTCCGCCTCGGGGCCGGCTGTCTGGGCCGCTGTCGCCGAGTTGGGCTGCAGGACCGAGGAGAGGGCCACGACTCCGGCGACCGCTGTCGCGGTGGCGAGCCAGTGGATCGGGCGGGTGTGGGTGTGTGCCAGTTCCGGGACGGCGGATTGCTGCACTAGGAGCGTCTCCTGCGAGGGCTGTGCCGGTGGGGGTGGCCAGCATCGTGCCATACGTCACAGTGCGGGGGAACGGCGGGGTGTGGAGTTCCGGTGCCGGATGTCTGGCGGTTGGGGGTGCGGAGGGGGGCGTGCGGGGCTCGGGGGTGTCGCTTGTATGCCTCGCGTCAACAGACAACAGAAAGGCGCTGTGGTCGAGTTCCCGGAGCTGTTCCGGGAACTCGACCACAGCGCTTGTACGTTGGATGGGGCACGGGGCCGCCTCAGCGGCCGGTGCCTCCGTCGGCGTTGGGGCCTTCGTAGTCCTCGCCGTAGGCGCCCTTGGCGGGGCGGCGGCGGCGCATGGGCGGCTCGACGCCGTCGGCGAGGCGGCGGGCGGTGAGGAGGAAGCCTGTGTGGCCGATCATCCGGTGGTCCGGGCGGACGGCCAGGCCCTCGATGTGCCAGTTGCGGATCATCGTCTCCCAGGCGGTCGGCTCGTTGAAGCAGCCGATCTCGCGGATGGACTCGACGGTCCGGGCGAGCTGGGTGGTGGTGGCGACGTAGCAGCAGACGATGCCGCCGGGGACGAGCGCCTTGGAGACGGCTTCCAGGCACTCCCACGGGGCCAGCATGTCGAGGATGACGCGGTCGACGTCGGTGTCGCTCAGGTTGTCCTGGAGGTCGCCGACGGTGAGCTGCCAGGCGGGGTGGGGGCCGCCGAAGTAGCGCTCCACGTTCTGCTTGGCGATCTCGGCGAAGTCCTCGCGGCGCTCGTAGGAGTGCAGCATGCCCTGGTCGCCGATGGCGCGCAGCAGGAAGCTGCTGAGCGAGCCGGAGCCGACGCCGGCCTCCACGACGCGCGCGCCGGGGAAGATGTCGGCGAAGGCGAGGATCTGCCCCGCGTCCTTCGGGTAGACGACGGCTGCCCCGCGGGGCATGGACAGGACGTAGTCGGGGAGCAGGGGGCGCAGCGCGAGGTAGGCGACGTTCCCGGTGGTGCGGACAACGCTGCCCTCGGGAGCGCCGATCAGTTCGTCGTGCGGGAAGGAACCCTTGTGGGTGTGGAAGTTCTTCCCGGCTTCGAGCGTGAACGTGTAGTGGCGGCCCTTGGGGTCGGTCAGCTGAACCTGGTCCCCGACCTTGAAGGGCCCGCGCCTGCGGGCGGCACCGGTCGGTTCGGACATGTGAACAGCCTACCGGGGTTTGCGGGGGCCACCGACCACGCGTAGTGCCGAGCACCGCTTCAGGAGAACCGCTTTAGGAGAGCGGTGTCTCAGCTGGGGCGGGCCATGGCCTTGACGAAGGCGCGCTCCACGTCCGCCGCCGACAGGACGCCGTAGATCTCGCCGGTCTCCTCGACGACGAGGTACTCGGTGGCCGGGGTCGCCCGCAGGGCGTCCAGCAGCTCCTCCCCCGCCAGCTCCGCCGAGACGCGCATGCCGTCCGTCAGGTCCTGGGCGAGACCGCTGACGGCCACCCAGGGACGGCGGTGTTCGGGTACGCCGACGATGGCGGCCTCGCGGACGAGGGAGAGGGGGTTGCCGTCGGCGTCGACGACGACCAGGGCGCGGGCGCCGGCGGCGTTGGCGCGGCGCAGGGCTTCGGAGAGGGGGGTGTCGGTCTCGACGGGGACGGCGCGGCGGGTGAGGGTGCGGGCGCGCAGTTCGGGGAGGTGTTCGCGCAGGCGGGCCATGCGCAGGCTGTTGCCGGCGCCGGTCCAGATGATCGCGGCGAGGATGGCGGCGAGCAGGGCGTCCATGACGGTGTCCATGCCGACGTTGTCGACGGCGTCGGAGCCGAGGGCGCCGGACTGGGTGAGCCAGGGGAGTCCGACGAGGACGGAGACGGCGAGGGCGCGGCCGACCCAGGCGGCGGCGATGGTGCCGTTCATCGGCTTGCCGGTGATCTTCCAGACGACGGCGCGGAGCATGCGGCCGCCGTCCAGGGGCAGGCCGGGCAGCAGGTTGAAGGCGGCGACGATGAGGTTGGAGATCATCAGGCCGGCCAGCAGGACGCCGGGGACGGTGCCGGGTTCGACGGTCTGCAGGGCGGCGTAGAAGACGCCGGCGAGGACGAGGGAGAGCAGCGGCCCGACGAAGGCGAGCCAGAACTCGCGTCCGGGTGTCTCGGCCTCCTTCTCGATCTCGGAGACGCCGCCGAAGAACTGCAGCTGGATGCGGCGGACGGGCAGCTTGAAGCGGAGTGCGGCGACGGTGTGGGCGAGCTCGTGGACGAGGACGGAGGCGTAGAAGGCGACGGCGAAGAAGAGGGAGACGAGGTAGCGGGCTGCGCCGAGTTCGGGCAGCACGCGGTCGAGCTGCCCGCCGAACACCCAGGTGATGAGGGCGGCGACGAGGAACCAGCTGGGGGCCACGTAGACGGGGACTCCGAAGGGGCGTCCCATGAGCAGCCCGCCGCGCGGCGCGGGGGGCCGGGGCGGCTGCCCCTTGGCTCCGGCGTGCGCGAGGGTGCGGTGGGTCTCGACGGTGTGGTCGTGGGTGTGGGTGGGGTCGCCGGTGTGCTGCGGGGCGGCATGCGGCGTCGGCGGGTGGGGTTCGGCAGGTCCGTCGGCGTTGTGCGAGGCGCTCGGGGTCGTCGGTGCGGGGTGGTCGGCGTCGGGCGCGGGAGACGCCGTCGTACGGCCGTCGGCAGCGCGCCGGGGAGCGTCCCCCTGCCCGGTTGCGTGGCCGTCGACGTCATGGACCGGCGCATCCGCCGTCGCGGCCTCCCGGCCGTCGGCATCGGAGCGCCGGGGCCGCTCTCCGTTCGCTTCCTCCCCCGCCGCGTTTTCCGCGTTCGCTTGCTGCTCGCTCGCCGCGCGCCCTTCTTCCCCGGGCTTCTCCGCCGCATCCGCGGTGGTGTCGTCGTGGGGAAGGTCCAACCGCCGTACAACCATGGTCGGTTCGTCGGCGGGAGGCGTCGGGGGCTCGTCGGTGCCCGTGGCGTGCCGGGGTGCGCCGGGGCGTGTGGGGCCGGTGGCCGGGGTCGCAGGTGGTGCGTGGCGCTCGGCCGATTCCTCGTTGCCGGACCGCGGCTGCCCGCTGCCGCTCTCGTCCACGGTGTCCCCTCGTTCGAAGCGTCTTCCGCTCCTGCCGGGCGGAAGGGTCTCGGGTCGATGGTATGCGGCCATGGTGACGCGTTTCTCCCCGGCACCCCCTCTGTTTCCCCTGCCGTCGCAGCCGTGACGGCCGCGGCTGGGTCACTGTCAGTGGCGGGCCGTAAGGTCTGTGGTCATGGAGACGAGCACGGAGGGTGCCGCGGCGGACTGCGGCAGTGAAGTCGCGCCGGTGACGGGGCCGGCGGCGGACGCGGCCCCGGTGGGGGCGGACAGTACGGTGGCGACGGTCGAGGGCGGTACAGGCTCGGACCCCGCGGCCGACGGCGGTGCGGGCGCGGCCCCCGCGGCCGACGGCGCCGCCTTTGCGGCCATAGCGCCGGCCTCGCTGTCGCCCTCCCGTGCCAGTGACTTCATGCAGTGCCCGCTGCTCTACCGGTTCCGGGTGATCGACCGGCTGCCCGAGAAGCCGAGCGCGGCGGCGACCAAGGGCACGCTGGTGCATGCGGTGCTGGAGCGGCTCTTCGACGCGCCGGCCGCCGAGCGGACCCCTCCGCGCGCCAAGTCCCTGATCCCCGGCCAGTGGGAGCGGCTGCGGGAGAGCAGGCCGGAGGTCGTGGAGCTGTTCGCGGACGATCCCGAGGGCGAGCGGCTGGCGACGTGGCTCGGGGAGGCGGAGCAGCTCGTCGAGCGGTGGTTCGGACTGGAGGATCCGACCCGGCTGGAGCCTGCCGAGCGCGAGCTGTTCGTCGAGGCCGAGCTGGACTCGGGGCTCAGGCTGCGCGGCATCATCGACCGGGTGGACGTGGCGGCGACGGGTGAGGTGCGGATCGTCGACTACAAGACCGGCAAGGCGCCCCGGCCCGAGTACGCCGAGGGGGCGCTGTTCCAGATGAAGTTCTACGCGCTCGTCGTGTGGCGGCTGAAGAAGGTGATCCCGCGCCGGCTCCAGCTCGTCTACCTCGGCAGCGGGGATGTGCTGACGTACGACCCCGTCCTCGCGGACCTGGAGCGGGTCGAGCGGAAGCTGCACGCGCTGTGGGACGCGATCCGGCTGGCGACGGAGACGGGCGAGTGGCGCCCCAGGCCGACCAAGCTGTGCGGCTGGTGCGACCACCAGGCCCACTGCCCGGAATTCGGCGGCACTCCCCCGCCGTATCCCTTGCCGGTGAGGGTGGCCGAGTCCGGTGGCGGCCCGCAGGGCAGAATGGGGCCGGACTAGCGAAGGAGACTTACGTGGCCATCCGCGTCCTACTGGTCGACGACCAGCCGCTGCTGCGTACCGGCTTCCGGATGATCCTGGAGGCAGAGCAGGACCTCGCGGTCGTCGGCGAGGCCGGTGACGGCCTCCAGGCTCTCGACCAGGTGCGGGCCCTGCAGCCCGACGTGGTTCTGATGGACATCCGTATGCCCCGGATGGACGGTGTCGAGGCGACGCGGCAGATCACCGGGCCGGGGCGGGACGGCCCGGCGAAGGTGCTGGTGCTGACCACGTTCGATCTCGACGAGTACGTGGTGGAGGCGCTGAGGGCGGGAGCGAGCGGCTTCCTGCTGAAGGATGCCCCGGCCAATGAGCTGGTGCAGGCGATCCGTGTGGTGGCCGCTGGTGAGGCGATGCTCGCGCCGAGCATCACGCGCCGGTTGCTCGACAAGTACGCCACGCATCTGCCCTCCGGTGACGAGCCGGTTCCGGACACCCTGCACACGCTGACCGAGCGTGAGGTGGAGGTGCTGAAGCTGGTGGCGCGGGGCTTGTCCAACGCGGAGATCGCCGCGGATCTGTTCGTGAGCGAGACGACCGTGAAGACGCACGTGGGTCACGTTCTGACCAAGCTGGGGTTGCGGGACCGGGTGCAGGCCGCGGTGTACGCGTACGAGAGCGGGCTGGTGCGCCCCGGCGCGCAGTAGGAGCAGGAGCCTGCGGTACGACGAAGAGGGCGCTCCTTCCCGAGAAGGGGCGCCCTGCGCGTATGTGCCAGCGGGTACGACGGTCCGTCAGCCCTTGCTGAGCTCCCAGAAGCGGAAGACGGTGGAGGCGTCGAGGCAGTACTCCAGGCCGTAGACGTTGTCGTGGACGACCGCGTACTGCTTGGCCTGCCAGACCGGGAGGACGGGGAGCTCCTTGGCCACGATGTCCTGGAGCCGGCCGAACTCGTCGTCCGTCGCGGAGCGGTCGCTCTCGGCGGCGGTGCGCGGGATGAGCGTGCCGGTGATCGAGCTGTTGTCGTAGTTGTTGCCGAGCACGTTGCCCTTGCCGAAGAAGGGGGCCGTGAAGTTGTCGGCGTCCGGGTAGTCCGGGATCCAGCCCTTCACGTACACGCCGTACTTGCCGTCGGCGATGTCCTTCTCGTACTGGTCGAACGCGACGGACTGCACGTCGGCGTCGAACAGGCCGCTGTCGTTGAGCTGTCCGGCGATCGCCTTGAGCTCCTGGTCCGTGGCGGGGCCGTAGCGCGAGGGTGTGGACCACAGGGTCAGCTTGACCTTGCCGGTGATGCCCTCGTCCCGCAGCGCGGCGGCGGCCTTCGCCTTGGAGGGGCGGGCTCCGTAGGTGTCGAAGAAGGCCGTGTTGTGGCCGCCGATACCGGCCGGGATGATCGAGTACAGCGGGGTCGCCGTGCCCTGGTAGACGTCCTTGATGAGGGCGTCACGGTCGATCAGGTAGGCCATGGCCTTGCGGACGCCGAGCTTTCCGGCGACCGGGTCGTCCATGTTGAAGACCAGGTGCTGGACCTCGGCGCTGCTGCCCTCGACGACCTCGACACCGGAGTCGTCGCCGGACTGCTCGACGTCGGCGATGCCGCCCGCGGTGAGGCCGCGGTAGGCGATGTCGACCTGGTTGTCGAGCAGGGCCTTCTTGAGGGAGTCCTGGTCGCCGTGGAAGAACTTCAGCGTCACGCCGTCGTTCTTCACCTTGGCGGTGCCCTTGTAGTTCTCGTTGACGGAGAAGACGGCCTCGTCGTCGCCGAACGAGTCCAGCTTGTACGGGCCGGAGCCGACGGCCTCGCCGTCCTTGCGCAGGCCGTCCGCGTCGTACTGGTCCTCGTCGACGATGGAGCCGGCGCCGGAGGCTATCTTGCTCGGGAAGGTGGCGTCGGGGGTGTTGAGCCGGAAGACGACCGTCTTGGCGTCCGGGGTCTCCACCTTCTCGAGCGTGGGGAACATGACCGCGGGGCCGTCGGGATCGTTGATCTTCAGCATGCGGTCGAAGGAGAACTTGACGTCGGACGAGGTGAGCTCGTCACCGTTGCTGAACTTCAGGCCGTCTCTGAGGGTGCATTTGTAGACCGTGGCCTGGGTGTCGGAAAAGGCGCACTGCTCGGCGGCCTCGGGCTGCGGTTCGGTGGCGCCCTTGGGGAAGCTGAGCAGCGACTGGAAGACGTTGTTGAACAACAGCCAGGATCCGGGGTCGTAGCCGGAGGCGGGATCGGTGGCCAGGACGTCGTCGGACATCCCCATGACCACCGAGGTGCCGGTTCCCCCGGAACCACCCGTCTCCGTTCCGCAGCCGGTCAGCAGGCCGGAGGCCAGCCCTGCCACGACGGGCAGGACCGGCCACTGGTTGCGCATATTCACTTACGAGTGCCTTGTCGTCGGTTGTGAGGAGCCCGGGCCTCGTCCAGGATCCCGGGCCTGGACCCGGCGTCCTGGTCGTGGGCGCCGGGTCCGGAGAGACGTCAGCCGCTCACGCCACGGCCGAGCTCCCACAGCTGAAGGGTCGAGGAGGAGTTGAGCACATAGGCCGTACCCGTGACGTCGTCGCCCGCTGCGACGTACTGCTTGCCCTGCCACAGCGGCAGCACCGGTACGTCACTGGCGACGATGTCCTGGATGTCGGTCAGGCTGCCGGCGGCGGACAGGCGGTCGGCGGCGCGGCGGGACTCCGGGATGAGGGTGTTGCGGATCGTGCTGTTGGCGTACGGCGAGCCGAGGAAGTTGTCCTTGTCGAGGAACGGCGCGAGGTAGTTGTCGGCGTCCGGGAAGTCCGGGAACCAGCCCATGCCGTAGACGTCGTACTCGCCCTTCTGCTCGGCGGGGCGGAACGTGGCCCAGGGGGTGCCCTGGATGTCGACGTCGAACAGGCCGCTGTCGTTGAGCTGCTTCTTCAGCAGCTCGAACTCCTTCTTGGTGGCCGCGCCGTAGTGGTCGGTGGTGTAGTGCAGCGTCAGCTTCACCGGGGTGGTGATGCCCGCCTTGTTGAGCATCGACTTGGCCTTGCCGATGCTCGGTTCGCCGTACTTGTTGAAGAACGCGTTGGAATGGCCGGTGATGCTGGCGGGGACCAGCGAGTACAGCGGTTCGGCCTGGGAGCCGTAGACCTTGGAGACGAGTTCGCCGCGGTCGATGACCTGGGCCATGGCCTGGCGGACGGCCTTGCTGCGGACGGCCGGGGCGTCGGTGTTGAAGGCCAGGTAGCGGATTTCCAGGCCGGACATGTCGACGAGGTCGATGGAGTCGTCGGAGTCGGCCGACAGCTTCTGGATCTGTTCCGGCGACATGGTGCGGGTCATCAGGTCGATGTCGCCCTTGGCGAGGGCGGTGCCCATCTCGTCGGCGTCCGTGAAGTTGCGCAGCTCGACCTTGTCGTTGTTCACCGTCAGGCTCCCCTTGTATTCGGGGTTCTTGGTGAACACGGCGGAGACCAGCTGGTCGTTCTTCACCTCGGCCTTGAGGGTGTACGGGCCGGAGCCGTCGACCTCGAAGCCGTCGCGCAGCTTGCCCTTGGCGTAGGCGTCCGGGTCGACGATGCCGGCGACCGGGGTGGACAGCTTGAACGGGAAGGTGGCGTCGGCGGTCTTGAGGTGGAAGATGACCTCGCGGTCGCCCTGGGTCTCGACGGTGTCGATGGTGGAGAGCAGCGCGAAGACGCCGCTGTCGGCCTTGAGGGCGCGGGCGCGGTCGATGGAGTACTTCACGTCGGCCGCGGTGACGGGGTCGCCGTTCGCGAACTTCAGGCCCTCGCGCAGGGTGCAGGCGTAGCGTTCGTTGCCGCTGTCGGTGAAGGCGCAGCTCTGGGCAGCCTCGGGCACCGGCTCGCCCTCGCCGCGCGGCTGGATCATCAGGGTCTGCACGGTCTGGCGCAGGACGTTCCAGGTGCCGACGTCGTAGGCGTAGGCCGGGTCGAGCGGTGCGGGAGCGTCCTTCGAGGCAGTGAACACGTCCGTGGTGCCGACGACGATCGCGTCGCCGTTGTCGCTGCCGCTGTCGGTTCCGCCGCAGGCGGCGAGAACCGGCGCGAGCAGGCCGATGACGGCCGGCAGCACCAAAGTCTTACGGTTCATGCTCGGGTTTCTCCAGCTGTCGACTCCGTGTACCCGGCATGCAGGGGTGGCGCGGCGGATCACGGGGTAAGTGCGATGTTCTCGCGACGAGGTTAGTCCGCGCGCGCAGGAGGGTTCGCGGCCACTGGAGTTGAGGCTCCCTCACGGAGCGGAACCGGGTGCGGACACAACGAAAACCTGACAGCGGAAGGATTCGTGCACCCTTCCATCAATCGGGACACAAGGGCACGCTGAAAGCGCTCTACAGAAGGCGAGGGGCACGACTCGGCAGGACTGTCGACCCCTGCCGAAGTGTTGAACGTCACAAACTGAACAGTCTTGGGGGGCGCTGTAATTCAGCCAGGCGGCAGGTTCGAATTTCCTTGTGCAATTTCCGCGCTTAACGATGTTGCACGCTGCGTGAAGGGCAGGCGCATTTCCGTTGTCACGCCACCATCAGCCCGCGCAGAAATGCCAGATCGACCTCTTCCAACGACGTCACCACGGTGCGCCGGGCGGCCGGGGTGATGGGTGCCACCGACGGCACGGCCACCACATGGCACCCGGCGGCCTCGGCCGCGGCGACGCCGGTCGCGGTGTCCTCGACGACCGCACATCGGGCGGGGTCGACGCCGAGTCCGGCGGCGGCGAACAGGTACGGGTCCGGGTACGGCTTGGTGCGCGGCACCTCGTCACCGGCGACGGTCAACGCGAAGTGCTGGGGGCCGAGGGAGGTGAGGACACGGTCGATGATGCGCCGGTGCGAGGCGGAGACCAGGGCCGTCGGGATCTCGTACTCGGCCAGCTCGGCCAGCAGCCGGGCGGCTCCCGGCATCAGCGGCAGGGCGCGGTCGATACGGTCCTCGAAGCCCTGGTTCAGCAGCACCGTGAGCTCGGCGAGCGTGATGTCGGCGCCCGTCGCCTCGATCAGGAACCCCGCGCTGCGGCTCATGGGGCCGCCGACCACGACATGGCGCCAGGTGTCGTCGAGCGTGTGACCGAGGCCGGCGAAGATCTCGACCTCGACGTCCCACCAGAAGCCCTCCGTGTCCACCAGGGTTCCGTCCATGTCGAGGAGTACTGCCTGCAGGGCCGAGCCATCGGCCGTACGCGTTACTGGCGCGGGGACCGTGCTGGTCATCCACGTACCTCCTTGAAGGGACGATCAGGCCGGTTCCCACGGAGGGAACCGGCCTGCGGTGGACCGTCCAGTGTACGACGTGCGGCGATGAAGCGCCTTGTTTGACCGGTGTGCGTCGGGGCACACCGGTTACACCCCCGTGAACCCTCCGGGGGTCGCCTCATCGTGCGTTGAAGTACTTCGCCTCCGGGTGGTGGATGACGATCGCGTCCGTGGACTGCTCGGGGTGCAGCTGGAACTCCTCCGACAGGTGGACGCCGATGCGCTCCGGCTGGAGCAGACCGGCGATCTTCGACCGGTCCTCCAGGTTCGGGCAGGCGCCGTAGCCGAGGGAGAAGCGGGCGCCCCGGTACTTGAGCGCGAACATGTCCTCGATGTCGGCCGGATCCTCACCGGCGAAGCCCAGCTCGGAACGCACGCGCGCGTGCCAGTACTCGGCGAGCGCCTCGGCCAGTTGCACGGACAGGCCGTGCAGTTCGAGGTAGTCACGGTAGGAGTTCGACTCGAACAGCCGAGCCGTCTCCTCGCCGATCCGCGAGCCCACGGTGACCACTTGGAGGCCCACGACGTCCGTCTCACCCGACTCCTGCGGGCGGAAGAAGTCCGCGAGGCACAGGCGCCGGCCGCGGCGCTGGCGCGGGAAGGTGAAGCGGGTGCTTTCGTTGCCGTGCTCGTCCAGGAGGATCAGGTCGTCGTCCTTGGAGACGCACGGGAAGTAGCCGTAGACCACGGCCGCTTCGAGGAGGTTCTCCGTCTGGAGCTTGTCGAGCAGACCGCGCAGCCGGGGGCGGCCCTCGGTCTCGACGAGTTCCTGGTACGACGGTCCGTCTCCGGTGCGGGCCTCCTTCAGGCCCCACTGGCCCTTGAAGAGGGCGCCCTCGTCGAGCCAGGAGGCGTACTCCTTGAGCTGGATGCCCTTGACGACGCGGGTGCCCCAGAACGGCGGTGTGGGGAGGGGGTTGTCGGTGGCGACGTCGGAGCGGACGTGGCCTTCCTCGGGGCGCTCCTCCACCACGGCCGCGGCGGCGGCGGTGGTCCTGACCCGGCGCTGCTTGAGCTCGGGGAGCTTGGCGCCGGGCACGCCGCGCTTGACGCCGATGAGGGCGTCCATCAGGCGCAGGCCCTCGAACGCGTCGCGGGCGTAGCGGACTTCGCCCTGGTAGATCTCGTGCAGGTCCTGCTCGACGTAGGCGCGGGTGAGGGCGGCGCCGCCCAGAATGACCGGGTAATCCGCGGCCAGGCCGCGCTGGTTGAGCTCCTCCAGGTTCTCCTTCATGATCACCGTGGACTTCACCAGCAGCCCGGACATACCGATCACATCCGCCCGGTGCTCCTCGGCCGCCTCCAGGATCGCCGAGACCGGCTGCTTGATGCCCAGATTCACCACCGTGTAGCCGTTGTTGGACAAGATGATGTCCACCAGGTTCTTGCCGATGTCGTGCACATCACCGCGCACCGTGGCCAGCACGATGGTGCCCTTGCCCTCAGAGTCCGACTTCTCCATGTGCGGCTCGAGATAGGCGACAGCGGCCTTCATCACCTCCGCCGACTGCAGCACGAACGGCAACTGCATCTGACCGGAGCCGAACAGCTCACCGACCACCTTCATGCCGTCCAGCAGCGTCTCATTGACGATGTCCAGGGCCGGCCGGTCCTGCAGGGCCGCATCCAGATCGGCCTCCAGGCCGTTGCGCTCACCGTCGATGATGCGCCGCTTCAAGCGCTCCTCCAGCGGCAGCGCGGCCAGTTCCTCGGCCTTGCCCGCCTTCAGCGACTTCGCGGTGGCCCCTTCGAAGAGCTGCATGAGCTTCTGCAGCGGGTCGTAGCCCTCGGCACGACGGTCGTAGATCAGATCCAGGGCCGTCTGCACCTCCTCCTCGCTGAACCGGGCGATCGGCAGGATCTTCGAGGCGTGCACGATCGCCGAGTCCAGGCCCGCCTTGACACACTCGTCCAGGAAGACGGAGTTGAGCAGGATGCGGGCGGCCGGGTTGAGACCGAAGGAAATGTTCGACAGGCCCAGCGTGGTCTGCACCTGCGGGTGGCGGCGCTTGAGTTCGCGGATCGCCTCGATGGTGGCGATGCCGTCCTTGCGGGACTCCTCCTGGCCGGTGCAGATGGTGAAGGTCAGGGTGTCGATGAGGATGTCGCACTCGTGGATCCCCCAGTTCCCGGTGAGGTCGGCGATCAGCCGTTCGGCGATCTCCACCTTCTTCTCCGGGGTGCGGGCCTGGCCCTCCTCGTCGATGGTCAGCGCGATCAGCGCCGCGCCGTGCTCCCGGGCGAGCTCGGTGACGCGCGCGAAGCGGGACTCCGGACCGTCGCCGTCCTCGTAGTTGACCGAGTTGATCACCGCCCGCCCGCCGAGCTTCTCCAGACCGGCCCGGATCACGTCGACCTCGGTGGAGTCCAGCACGATCGGCAGCGTGGAGGCGGTGGCGAAACGGCCCGCCAGTTCCTCCATGTCGGCCACCCCGTCACGGCCGACGTAGTCCACACACAGATCGAGCATGTGCGCGCCCTCGCGGATCTGCTCGCGCGCCATCTCCACACAGTCGTCCCAGCGGCCCTCCAGCATCGCCTCACGGAACTTCTTCGAGCCGTTGGCGTTGGTGCGCTCACCGATGGCCAGGTAGGAGGTGTCCTGCCGGAACGGCACCGTCTGATAGAGGGAAGCCGCCCCCGGCTCCGGACGCGGCTCCCGCTCGGTCGGAGTGACGCCGCGGACCCGCTCGACCAACTGGCGCAGATGCTCCGGCGTCGTACCGCAACAGCCGCCCACCAGCGACAGGCCGTAGTCCCGTACGAAGGTCTCGTGGGCGTCGGCCAGCTCTGGCGGGGTGAGCGGGTAGGTGGCGCCGTCCTTGCCGAGGACCGGCAGGCCCGCGTTCGGCATGCACGACAGCGGGATACGGGAGTGCCGGGAGAGATAGCGGAGGTGCTCGCTCATCTCGGCGGGGCCCGTGGCGCAGTTCATGCCGATCATGTCGATGCCCAGCGGCTCCAGCGCGGTCAGCGCGGCGCCGATCTCCGAACCGAGCAGCATCGTGCCGGTCGTCTCGACGGTGACGGAGACGATGATCGGGACGTCCAGGCCGGAGATCTCGCGGGCGCGCTGGGCGCCGATCACGGCGGCCTTGGTCTGGAGCAGGTCCTGGGTGGTCTCCACGATCAGCGCGTCCGCGCCGCCCGCGATCAGGCCCTCGGCGTTCTGCTGGAAGGCGTCGCGGATGGTGGTGTAGCCGATGTGGCCGAGCGTGGGCAGCTTGGTGCCGGGGCCGATGGAGCCCAGGACCCAGCGCTGACGGCCATCGCGGGCGCCGAACGCGTCCGCCGTCTCGCGAGCGATCCGGGCGCCCGCCTCCGACAGCTCGAAGACCCGCTCGGGGATGTCGTACTCGGCCATCGCCGCGTAGTTCGCGCCGAACGTGTTCGTCTCGACGCAGTCCACGCCCGCGTCGAAGTACGCCTCGTGCACCGAGCGGACGATGTCCGGGCGGGTCAGGTTCAGGATTTCGTTGCAGCCCTCGAGCTGCTGGAAGTCGTCGAGGGTGGGCTCCTGAGCCTGCAACATCGTGCCCATCGCTCCGTCGGCCACCACCACACGGGTGGCGAGCGCCTCACGGAGGGCGGACACACGGGTCCGGCTGTCGGCGGAAGGGGTCGGCGGCAACGAGGCCATGAAGGGGCTCCCTGGAGTGCGACGGCTGTCGGCTTTGCGCCCTTCCGTGAAACCTTCCACACGGGGGCGCACGCCGCCAGGGTAGCCGGGACCGCCGCCGGATGGTCAGGGCGTCCACGGGACGGGACGGGATGACGGGCAGGTCGCTTGCCGTATACGGGTGACACAACAGAAGCGGACGGATACCGACGGACCATTAGCGGGAGGTCGGCATCGACTAGTAGTGTTCGACATTGCCGAACGGCGGCAGCGACGTCGCGGGGTCGACGGTCGAAGGGGACGGAGGCAGTACGGCGATGGCACGGAACATCCAGTCGCTCGAACGGGCGGCCGCGATGCTGCGGCTCCTCGCGGGTGGCGAGCGACGCCTCGGCCTGTCGGACATCGCCTCGTCCCTGGGCCTCGCCAAAGGCACCGCGCACGGCATTCTGCGCACCCTCCAGCAGGAGGGCTTCGTCGAGCAGGACGACGCCTCGGGCCGCTACCAGCTGGGCGCCGAGCTGCTGCGCCTCGGCACGACCTACCTGGATGTGCACGAGCTGCGGGCGCGCGCCCTGGTGTGGACGGACGACCTCGCCCGTTCCAGCGGGGAGAGCGTCTATCTGGGTGTCCTGCACCAGCAGGGCGTGCTGATCGTCCACCACGTCTTCCGGCCCGACGACAGCCGGCAAGTGCTGGAAATAGGAGCCATGCAGCCGCTGCACTCCACGGCCCTGGGCAAGGTCCTGTCGGCGTACGACCCGGTCGCGCACAGCGAGGCGATCGAGGCCGACCGCAAGGCCTTCACGGACCGGACCGTGTGCGAGCTGGACGGCTTCGAGCGCATCCTCGACGTGACACGCGCGCGTGGCTACGCGGCCGACGTCGAGGAGACCTGGGAGGGCGTGGCCTCCCTCGCCGCCCCCATCCACGACCGGCGACGTATGCCGGTCGGTGCGGTCGGCATCACCGGCGCCGTGGAGCGGCTGTGCCGGGACGGTGAACTGCAGCCCGAGCTCATCGCGGCGGTGCGGGACTGTGCCCGCGCGGTGTCGCGGGATCTGGGCGCCGGGCGCTTCTGAGGCCCGCGCGCCGGAACAGTGACATTCCGGGACGCCATACGGCGTTCCGGACTTCTCCGTGTCCTGACATAGCCGTATAAAACGCCGCGGCGATACAGAACGTGTTCCCTACGCGGCAGTACGCGCCAGCCGACCCGTGTCGATAAATCAACACAACCCATAACGATCGAGCATTCGATAACAGGCCTCTTGACGGGCGCCTTACGCCGGGGCAAGACTCCCGTCCATCGGTCGGCATTGTCGAACACCTACCGGCAATACGCGCTAGAGTGTGACAACGCCAAGGGCCGCCATCGCTCTCACCCCGAGGGCACGCGAACCACCGGTGGGACCCGGGGTTCGGCTTCCCCTGGACGAAGGACAAAGGAGTCGCGGGTGTCCAGCTCCGACATCTTCATCGGCGAGACCATCGGTACCGCCATACTCATCCTGCTCGGCGGCGGCGTTTGCGCGGCCGTCACGCTGAAGGCCTCCAAGGCCCGTAACGCCGGCTGGCTCGCCATCACCTTCGGGTGGGGCTTCGCAGTGCTCACGGCGGTCTACACGTCGGCGCCGCTGTCCGGCGCCCACCTGAACCCGGCCGTGACGGTCGCGCTCGCGATCAAGGACAACGACTGGAGCAACGTTCCGACGTACATCGCCGGACAGTTCCTCGGCGCCGCGATCGGTGCGGCCCTGGTCTGGGTCGCCTACTACGGCCAGTTCCACGCCCACCTCACCGACAAGGAGATCGTCGGCGGTCCGGGCGCGCAGGCCACCGCGGCCAAGGCCGTCGAGGCCCAGGAGAAGGGCGCCGGCCCCGTGCTGGGCATCTTCTCCACCGGTCCCGAGATCCGGAACGTGGTGCAGAACCTGCTCACGGAGATCATCGGCACCGTCGTGCTGGTGCTCGCCATCCTCACGCAGGGCCTCAACAACAACGGCGACGGCCTCGGCCCGATCGGCGCGCTGATCGTCGCGCTCGTCGTGGTCTCGATCGGCCTGTCCCTCGGCGGCCCGACCGGCTACGCGATCAACCCGGCGCGTGACCTCGGCCCGCGCATCGTGCACGCCCTGCTGCCCCTGCCCAACAAGGGCGGCTCCGACTGGGGCTACGCCTGGATTCCGGTGGTCGGTCCGCTGATCGGCGCGGCGATCGCTGCAGGCATCTACAACGTGGCATTCGCCTAAGAGAACCGAGCTTCACCCGTTCGAGTGAGAAGCACCGAAACTCTCAGCGCACGCCGTACGTAAAGCCCCATAACCACGGAACTTTCCAGGAGCTCACAGTGACCGACGCGCACACCGCCGGCCCCTTCATCGCAGCCATCGACCAGGGCACGACTTCCTCCCGCTGCATCGTCTTCGACCGCGACGGACGTATCGTCTCCGTCGACCAGAAGGAGCACGAGCAGATCTTCCCGAAGCCGGGCTGGGTCGAGCACAACGCCACCGAGATCTGGACCAACGTCCAGGAGGTCGTCGCCGGAGCCATCGAGAAGGCCGGCATCACCCGCGACGACATCAAGGCCATCGGCATCACCAACCAGCGCGAGACCACCGTGCTGTGGGACAAGAACACCGGTGAGCCCGTCCACAACGCCATCGTCTGGCAGGACACCCGTACCGACGCGCTCTGCAAGGAGCTCGGCCGCAATGTCGGCCAGGACCGCTTCCGCCGCGAGACCGGCCTTCCCCTCGCCTCCTACTTCGCCGGTCCCAAGGCCCGCTGGCTGCTGGACAACGTCGAGGGCCTCAAGGAGCGCGCCGAGGCCGGCGACATCCTCTTCGGCACCATGGACACCTGGGTCATCTGGAACCTGACCGGTGGTGTCGACGGCGGCAAGCACGTCACCGACGTCACCAACGCCTCCCGCACCATGCTGATGAACCTCCACAACACGGAGTGGGACGAGAAGATCTGCGAGTCCATCGGCGTGCCGATGCAGATCCTCCCCGAGATCCGCTCCTCCGCCGAGGTCTACGGCGAGATCACCGGCGGCAAGCTGGGCGACCTGCTCGGCGGCATCCCGGTCGCCTCCGCGCTCGGTGACCAGCAGGCGGCCCTGTTCGGCCAGACCTGTTTCTCCGAGGGCGAGACCAAGTCGACGTACGGCACCGGCACCTTCATGGTGATGAACACCGGCGACAAGATCATCAACTCGTACGCCGGTCTGCTCACCACCGTCGGCTACAAGATCGGCGACCAGGACACGGTCTACGCCCTGGAGGGCTCGATCGCCGTCACCGGCTCGCTGGTGCAGTGGATGCGCGACCAGATGGGCCTGATCTCCACGGCCGCCGAGATCGAGACGCTCGCGCTGTCGGTCGAGGACAACGGCGGTGCCTACTTCGTGCCGGCCTTCTCCGGCCTGTTCGCCCCGCACTGGCGCTCCGACGCCCGCGGTGTGATCGCCGGCCTGACCCGGTACGTCACCAAGGCGCACCTCGCGCGTGCCGTCCTGGAGGCCACCGCCTGGCAGACCCGGGAGATCGCCGACGCCATGGTCAAGGACTCCGGGGTCGAGCTGGTGACCCTCAAGGTCGACGGCGGCATGACCGCCAACAACCTGCTGATGCAGACCCTCTCGGACGTCCTGGACGCACCGGTGGTGCGCCCGATGGTCGCCGAGACCACCTGCCTCGGCGCCGCCTACGCCGCCGGTCTCGCCGTCGGCTTCTGGAACAGCACCGACGACCTGCGTGCCAACTGGCGCCGGGCCGCCGAGTGGACCCCCCGCATGGACGCGGAGACCCGCGACCGTGAGTACAAGAACTGGCTCAAGGCCGTCGAGCGGACCATGGGCTGGCTCGAGGACGACGAGAGCTGACGAGAGCCGACCGCAAGCTCTCCGACGCGAGCTCTGATGAGGAGTAAGAACCCGAAATGACCAGTCAGTCCACCCTGCAGTCCGTGCCTGCCCTGGGGACGCGCCCGGCCTCCGGCTCCAACCCGAGCCGCGCCGAGACCCGGGAGCAGCTCGCCAAGGCGTCGTACGACCTTCTCGTGATCGGCGGCGGCATCCTGGGCATCTCCACCGCCTGGCACGCCGCGCAGTCCGGCCTCAGGGTGGCTCTGGTCGACGCCGGCGACTTCGCCGGCGCCACCTCCTCCGCCTCCTCCAAGCTGCTCCACGGCGGTCTGCGCTATCTGCAGACCGGCGCGGTGAAGCTGGTGGCGGAGAACCACTTCGAGCGCCGTGCGGTCTCCCGCCAGGTGGCCCCCCACCTGGCGAACCCGCTCACGTTCTACCTCCCCGTGTACAAGGGCGGGCCGCACGGCGCTGCGAAGCTCGGAGCGGGCGTCTTCGCCTACTCCGCACTGTCCGCGTTCGGTGACGGCGTCGGCCACCTGCTCAGCCCCTCGAAGGCCGCGCAGGACGTGCCCGAGCTGCGCACCGAGAACCTCAAGGCCGTGGCCGTGTACGGCGACGACCAGATGAACGACGCGCGCATGGCGCTGATGACGGTCCGCGCGGCCGTCGAGTCCGGCGCGGTCGTGCTCAACCACGCCGAGGTCACCGGCCTGCGCTTCACCAAGGGCCGGGTGACCGGCGCCGACCTCAAGGACCGCCTGTCCGGTGACGAGTTCGGCGTGAACGCCCGCCTCGTGCTCAATGCGACCGGACCCTGGGTCGACCACCTGCGCAAGATGGAGGACCCGGACGCCGCCCCGTCGATCCGTCTGTCGAAGGGCGCGCATCTGGTCCTGAAGCGGACCTCGCCCTGGAAGGCGGCGCTCGCGACCCCGATCGACAAGTACCGCATCACCTTCGCGCTGCCCTGGGAGGACATGCTTCTGCTGGGCACCACGGACGAGGAGTTCGAGGGCGACCCGGCGGATGTCGCGGTCAACGACAAGGACATAGCCCAGATCCTGGACGAGGCCGCGTTCTCGATCCGGGACCAGCAGCTCAGCCGTGACCTCATCACGTATGCCTTCGCGGGTCTGCGGGTGCTGCCGGGCGGCCCCGGTGACACGGCCAAGGCCAAGCGCGAGACGGTCGTGACCGAGGGCAAGGGCGGCATGCTGTCCGTCGCTGGCGGCAAGTGGACCACCTTCCGGCACATCGGCCGCACGATCATGAAGAAGCTGGAGGCGCTGCCGGGCGCCCCGCTGGGCGACGACTTCGAGCCGATCGCCTCGCTGCCGAAGAAGCTGCCGCTGCCGGGTATCGCCAACCCGCGTGCGGTCGCCCACCGCCTGCTGACCGACCGCCCGGCGCCGGGCCCGCGCATGGCGGCGGACACGGCGAAGCACCTGGCCACGCACTACGGCTCCCTCGCCTTCGACATCGCCCGCCTCGCCAACGAGAACCCGGAGCTGGGCGAGCGGGTCCACCCGGACGCCCCGGAGATCTGGGCCCAGGTCGTCTACGCCCGTGACAACGAGTGGGCCGAGACGCAGGACGACGTGCTGCGTCGCCGTACGACGCTGACGATCCGGGGTCTGGCCACGGACGACGTCCGGGCGAAGGTCCAGGACCTGCTCGACAAGAAGTGACCTCGCAGGCGCCGAGGGAGGTTTTCGCCGGATGAGCCTCTCGCGGCGCCAGGTTCGGCCACTCCCCTGACCGGGCCGGACCGCACGAGGGCGGCCCCTTCCGCACCGGGGCCGGCCACTACCGGAAGGGGCGGCTCCTCGCCGATTGGAGCCGCCCCTTTCGTGTGCGCGATTGCCAGTGCCGGTCGGCCGGCGACGTTCCCGGCGCCGTACGGCACATGCGCCCAGGTCAGCGACCCGCTCCCCCGGCAGCTCGCCCGCGGACACCTCAAGCACGCCGCGCTCGGTGACGAGCCCCGTCACCAGGCGCCTTCGGGGTGACGTCGAACGCCGTGTTGTGACCGCGTGACCCGGCCGGAGCCGTTCGTACGCCGGCCCACTCCAGCAGGAGCGCGAGGGCGACGCCGTAGGCTCCCGCCGCGCCGATCGCGGGTGCGCCGCGCACGACGAGCCGCCGGATCGCGTCGACCACGGTCTGGCCGATCAGCGCGAGGCTGGATCCGGTCCAGTGGACGGCACGCAGTTCCTGGGACGTGACGGGGGCGCTCCTGCGTTCCTTTGGGTGCCGGGCACCGTACCTGAGCTCGGCGAACCACAGCCCGAGACAGTCGTGCGGCTCTGAGTGCGCCCGGGGCTCGACGAGAAGGCGGTGATCGCCGATCTGGCGGCACCCCTGTGAACAGCCCCCATAATGTGGCCTGAGACATCCGATCTCTGAACGGCAGGGAGGCCGGTCATGGCAGTCACCGACGAGGCGATCGAGAAGATCAAGGGCATGATCGTCTCCGGCGCGCTGCGCCCCGGCGACCGGCTCCCCAAGGAGAGCGAACTGGCCGCCGAGCTGGGGCTGTCCCGCAACTCCCTGCGGGAGGCGGTGCGGGCCCTGTCGCTGATCCGGATCCTGGACGTACGGCAAGGCGACGGCACCTACGTCACGAGCCTCGACCCGCAGTTGCTGCTGGAGGCGCTGAGCTTCGTCGTCGACTTCCACCGCGACGACACGGTGCTGGAGTTCCTCGCCGTGCGCCGCATCCTGGAACCGGCCGCCACGGCGATGGCCGCGGCACGGATCAGCGAGCAGCAACTGGACGCGCTGGCGAACCAGTTGGACAAGCTGGGCAACGATCCGTCGGTGGAGGAGCTCGTCGCCAGCGACCTGGAGTTCCACCGGGGCATCGTGCAGAGCTCCGGGAACTCCGTGCTGTGCTCGCTCCTCGACGGGCTCTCGGGACCGACGACGCGGGCGCGTATCTGGCGGGGCCTGACCCAGGAGGACGCGGTCAGCCGGACCCTGCACGAGCACCGGGCGATCCTGGCGGCCCTGCGGGACCGGGACGCGGAGGCGGCGCGGTCGTGGGCGACGGTGCACATCGCGAGCGTGGAGCAGTGGTTGCGGTCGACGTTGTGACCTATGGCCGGTGTGGGTCGTGACCTACGGCTCGGAGTCGGCCAGTCTGTGCTGCAGCTCGATGTGACGGAACTGGTAGACGACACCGGTGCGGCGCAGAACGCCGCGGTCGTGGGCGTCGGCGAGGAAAGCCATGAGGTCGAGGGGCAGCTTGGCGCGCAGGGCCAGGTAGCAGCAGGCGACGGCGTACTCGCTCCAGGCGGCCTGCCGGATACCCAGTGCCAGCCCGGTCAGCAGTGCCGGGATCAGTCCCACGACGTAGAGCCAGAGGAAGTCGCCGGCGGCGTCCCCGCCCCAGGCGCGGGTCGAACCCCAGAGCTTGGCGAGTGAGCCTTGAACGCCGATCATCGCGGCGCCGAGTACCACCGCGGTGAGTACGCAGGTGCCGAGGGCACGCCGGTCGTTGCTCAGGAGGGCCCGGCCGTCCACCGAGGTGCCGAGGTCGACGGGGACCATCCGCAGGCCGTGCACGAGCAGGCAGGCCACCGCGACCACCGCGGCCACCTGCTCGGCGGCCCAGAGCGCTTCGAACGGGTCGGCCGGCGCGATGTACTCCCGCCGCGAGCCGCCCGAGAGTACGTCCGCGAGCAGCCCCTCGGCGAGGATGCCGCTGCCCAGCAGCATCCCGCCCGACAGCCCCATCAGGACTCCCCGATGACTCCAGCGCCATCGGAGCCGGGCGACCGGGCGGGCGGGGTCGGGGACCATGCCGTCCGCACGGATGGCGCCGGCCACCACCCCGTAGAAGAGGGCGCAGACGGTTCCGCAGCGTTGTGGAAGGCCGGCACATACAAGGCCGCGGCGGTGACTCCCGTCAGGACGACCCGTCCGTCCCAGTCGGCCGGCCGCAGGAAACTCGGCCGGCATCCGAAGGCGAACCCGGAGACGATGACACCGACCAGGGCCAGCACACCCAAGGCACTCCAGGCCAGATACGCACCCGCCAGGGTCGGCGGCAGCGCGGCCACCACGGCCGCCGGGTCCTCGACCCGTGGGGCGACCAGCAGCGCCCCCAGGATCCCCACGCCGAGGAGCGTCAGATACACGATCCCGACCCGCCGCACACGTGACCTGGGGGCAACTCCGCTCACCCGACGAACAGTTCCGCACCGGCACGGCGCCCGGCGGCCGATCCGCGGACCTCCACACGAGAGGGTGATAGCGCCCGACCTGCCCCGACGCGTGGGCATTCGTCGGACATCGGAGCTCTACCGGGGTGTTTCGGGGTGGCGAACGGGGCAGTGATCGTTCACTCCCCCGTGCAAGGGGGCTGCGGGCGCCCCCGCCGCACGCCGTAAGGTTGGGTGGTCAAGCGAGGGCACGTCGGAAGGAGGCACTGGGTGATCGAGCTCGAGGGGGTTCCCGAGCTGATCGACCCGGTCATGGTGGCCGCGTTCGAGGGCTGGAACGATGCCGGCGACGCCGCCTCCACCGCGGTCGCGCATCTGGACAGGGAGTGGAAGGGCGAGGTGTTCGCGGCGCTGGACGCCGAGGACTACTACGACTTCCAGGTGAACCGCCCCACGGTGTGGATGGACGACGGAGTAAGGAAGATCACTTGGCCGACGACAAGGTTGTCGGTCGTCCGTGTCGGCGGCGAGAAGCCGCGTGATCTCGTACTCGTCCGAGGTATCGAACCGTCCATGCGGTGGCGCTCGTTCTGCAACGAGCTCCTCGGCTTCGCGCACGAACTCGGCGTGGAGCTGGTGGTCATCCTGGGCGCCCTGCTCGGCGACACCCCGCACACGCGTCCGGTCCCGATCAGCGGGACCACGTCCGACACGGACCTGGCCCGCAGGATGGATCTCGAGGAGACCAAGTACGAGGGGCCGACGGGCATCGTCGGCGTCCTGCAGGAGGCGTGCACGCACGCGGGCGTGCCGGCGGTGTCGCTGTGGGCCGCCGTACCGCACTACGTGTCGCAGCCGCCCAACCCGAAGGCGACGCTGGCCCTGCTCAACCGGCTCGAGGACCTGATCGACGTGCGTATCCCGCTGGGCGAGCTGCCCGAGGACGCGCGCGCCTGGCAGGTCGGCGTGGATCAGCTGGCCGCCGAGGACAGCGAAGTCGCGGAGTACGTGCAGACGCTGGAGGAGGCCCGGGACACCGCGGAGCTGCCGGAGGCGTCGGGCGAGGCGATCGCCCGCGAGTTCGAGCGGTATCTGCGCCGGCGCGACGGCGGCGGGCCGTCGGCCGAGGACCGTACGCGTCCGCCGATGCCCCCGAAGCCGGGCGGCAAGGACGACGACGAGGACTCGTCGGAGGACTGAGGCTCTCGGAGCCGGGCGGAGGGCGGTGCGCTGTGCTGCGCACCGCCCTCCGCCGTCCCCTGCGTCACCCTCGCGTCGACGCCGGGCCTGCCGTGTTCGTCATGCGGGCACCGAGATCACGTCGTACGTGGTCTCCGGTGTCGGCGTCGTGGTGAAGCGCGCGTTGGGCAGGTAGAGCCGGCCCCGGTACGCGGCCACCGTGGTCGGCACGTCGAAGAGCGGGTCGGTGATACGGCGCCGGAAGACGCCGCTGCGGCCGTCGGCGGCGAGCCGGAACACGTCGATCGCGTTCTGCCGGTTCTGGACGACGTACAGCGTCCGGCCGATCAGCAGCAGGCCGTCGCCGTTGGTGAGCGGGGCCGCATCGCCGAGGTCGACGCGCTGGGTGACGCCGGTGCGCGGGTGCACGCGGTGCAGGCCGCCGACCCCGGACTGCACGACGAGGAGGGCCGAGCCGTCGGGGGTGCGGGTGATGCCGTTGGCGTTGACGACCTCGCCGGGGACCTGGCTCCAGTCGCCGCTCAGCGTGATCCGTACGACGTCCTGTGCGTCCGGCAGTTCGCCGTGGCGGCCGAGGGGCAGGGCGTACAGCGCGGGCTGGTAGGAGTCGGTGAACCAGGCCGTGCGCGGGGTCAGGAACACGTCGTTGGCGAAGGTCGGGGTCGCCGTGGTGAGGACGTACGAGGCGAGAATCTCGCCGGTGCGGGCGTCCACGACGCGGGCGCCCTGGCCGCGTCCGGCGACGAACAGGCGTCCCCGGTGGTCGAGTTTGAGGCCGACCGAGGGTGTGCCGGGTCCGGCGGAGATGATGCCGCCCTCGCCGGTGCGCAGGTCGGCGCGGTAGATCGAGCCGTCGCCGAGCGAGCCGAGGTAGGCGTACGGTCCGCCGCCGATGGTGATGCCCTCCGGGCGGAAGCCGTTCGGGAGGCGGATCACGGCGGGCCGGGTCTTTTCCGTCCCTGCGGCCGTCGCGGCAGAGGTGCCGGCGGCTCCGACGAGTACGGCACCCGCGGTGGCGGCGCCGGCCGTGAGGAGTCTGCGGCGGGTGAGGCGAGGTGCGAAGGAGCGGTGTTCGGGGGCCACGGTGCGTCCTTCCGCGGACAGGACCAGGCCGGCAGATCCGGCCGACGGCTGGTCCAACGGTCAACTGACTCGTCCACCCCACCACACGCCAACCGCCCCCGCAGCAGGAGACAGCCTCTCGACAGCGCCTGGACAGCATCTGGCCCGATTGTGGCGTGACATCTCTTTCAGGCCGGAATGCACACGTTGCCCAATTCAACTTGTTTCAAACCGAGTTGGCGAAATAAGTCTGGACGGACCGGTCCGGGCGTGCTTGGTTGGTCCACCGAAGGCGCGCCGCACCACCCGCACTTGGTACCCGCAGGACCGAAGGGAGCGGCAGACGATGAGCGAGCAGGCACAGCCGGCGCAGGGTCCGGGAGCGTCCGGTCCGGGGCCCGACGGAGCGGGATTCACCTATCGAGGACCCGAGCAGGAACTGATCGTCGTCGCCCGTCCCGAGGCCCGGCTGCGGGCCCAGGCCGAGGGCGTCCGGTCGGTGGCGGGTGCCGATGTGTCGGCGCTCAACATGTTCCTCAGTGACGAACAGCTCGCGCTGGAGCCGCTGTTCGGCAGCGAGGAGCGACTCCAGCAGGCCACGGTCGCCCAGGACGTGCCCGACCTCGCGCTGTTCTACCGGGTGCGCGGCGGGGAGAGCCGCGCCGAGCAACTGCGGGCCCGTATCGCCGCGCTGCCGGGGATCGACACCGCGTATGTGAAGCCGGGCGCGGTGCCGGCCTCGATCGGGCCGATCGGTGAGGACGGGCGCCTGAAGGAGGGCGCGCCGGTCACGCCCGACTACAGCGGCCGGCAGGGCTATCTGCGGCCCGCGCCCGAGGGCGTCGACGCGTACTGGGCCTGGCAGCGGCCCGGCGGCACCGGCCAGGGCGTGACCGTGATCGACGTCGAGGGCTCCTGGCAACTGGGGCACGAGGACCTGGCCGCCAAGCTGGCCGGTGTCGTCGTCGGCACCCCGGTGGCCGACCTCGCCTGGCGCAACCACGGCACCGCCGTGATCGGGGTGATCGGCGGCGACCGCAACGAGTACGGCGTCACCGGCATCGTGCCGGAGACGGTGACGGCGGCGGCGTCCTTCCAGGGCATCGGCACGGCGGCCGCGATCCACGCGGCGGCCGACCGGCTGAGCCCCGGCGACATCGTGCTGATCGAACTGCACCGCCCGGGGCCCCGGTTCGAGTACGCCGAGCGCGACGACCAGCGCGGCTACATCCCGCTCGAGTGGTGGCCGGACGACCTCGCCGCCGTCCGTCACGCCACCGCCAAGGGAATCCTCGTGGTGGCGGCAGCGGGCAATGGCGCCGAGTCGCTCGACGACGCCGTCTACGAGCGCCGCCCCGACGAATTCCCCGAGCGGTGGCGCAACCCGTTCAACCCGTCCAACCCGTCCTCCGGCGCGATCCTGGTCGGCGCGGGCGCCCCGCCGCCCGGCACGCACGGCCGCGACCACGGTCCGGACCGCTCACGGCTCGCGTTCTCCAACTACGGCGCCCGGGTGGACGCGCAGGGCTGGGGACGCGAGGTGACGACGACCGGCGGCTTCTGGGACCGGCCCGGCGACCTTCAGGGCGGACCGGAGGAGATCACCTGGTACACCGACACGTTCTCGGGGACGTCGTCCGCCTCCCCGATCGTGGTCGGCGCGCTGGCCGCGCTGCAGGGCATCCTCAAGGCGACGGGCCAGGAGCCGATGTCTCCGGAACGCGCCCGCACGGTGCTACGGGCGACGGGTTCCCCGCAGCAGGACGCGGCGGGCCGGCCCGCCTCCCAGCGGATCGGCAACCGGCCCGACATCAAGGCGGCGGTCACGTATCTGGTGCCGCAGGCGGTCGGCTCGGGCAAGGCCGAGCGCTACTGGGACGAGCTGCTGCCGTATCCGCGTGAACTTCCGCCCCGGCTGCGGCTGTTCGTGGCCGGCGAGTGGCGCAACCTCAATCATCCGTCCCCCGAGATCCGCCAGGCGGTCCATACCGCCTTCGCGGGGGGACGGCCCGATGTCCGAGTGTGGTTCTCGGACAACGAGATCGTCGGCCTGGTGATCACCGGCTGACGCAGCCCATCACATCCAGGGAAGGTGACACCCGCATGAGCACCACCCCGCAGATGAGTCACATGGGACAACAGCAAGGCCAGCAGTACCCCAGCACGTCGCCGTACCAGCAGCAGCCGTTCGGTCAGCAGCAGGGCTACGGCCAGCAGGGCCCCGGCCAGCAGCAGGGCCCCGGCCAGCAGCAGCCGTACGGCATGGGCATGAGCGGCTCGCTGGAGCAGCTTCAGCAGCTCGGCCAGCAGCAGCCGTTCCAGCAGTTGCTGCAGCAGCTGGGCCAGCCCTTCGGCACCCAGCAGCAGGACCAGCAGGACCAGCAGGCGCAGCAGGCCGAGCAGCAGATGCAGCAGCAGCTCCAGCAGGTCACGCTGGCGGCGGTTCAGCAGGTCGTCCAGCACGTGCAGGCCCAGGCCCTCGCCTCCGGTGTGGCGAACGGCTTCGTCGACGTCGTCCACCCGCTCCAGGGGCAGCCGCACCAGATCTTCCTGCGCATCAACAACCAGTTCCGGGTTCTCAACAACCCGAACCCGCAGATCCACCAGCAGATCCAGCAGGCCTTCGCGTTCGGCCACCAGGTGATCGGCATCTGGGACACCCAGTCGCCGAGCGTCCTGCGCAGCGTACGGATCCAGCGGATCTGACCGGCACCTGAACCAAAAGGGGCGCTTCCACCCGCGGGGAGGAAGCGCCCCTCTCACATGCTCCGGTCGCTACAGGGCGACACCCAGCAGGGCGTCCACGGCCCGCGACACGACACCGGGGGCGCCCGTGTCCGTACCGCCCGTCTCCTCCTGTACGGCCACCCAGCGGTCGACCGCGGCGAGCGCGGCCGGGGCGTCGAGGTCGTTCGCGAGGGCGTCGCGGATCTCCTCGACGAGCGCCTCGGCGGACGGCCCGTCCGGCCGGGACACCGCGGCGCGCCAGCGGCCGAGGCGGGCGACGGCGTCCTCGAGCACCTGGTCGGTCCACTCCCAGTCGGCCCGGTAGTGGTGGGCGAGGAGGGCGAGCCGGATGGCGGCCGGGTCGACGCCCTCGCGCCGCAGCTGCGACACGAAGACCAGGTTCCCCTTGGACTTGGACATCTTCTCGCCGTGCAGGGCGACCATGCCGGCGTGGACGTAGGCCTTGGCCATGGGGAACTCGCCGGTCAGCACCTGGGCGTGCGAGGCGCCCATCTCGTGGTGCGGGAAGGCGAGGTCGGAGCCGCCGCCCTGGACGTCGAAGGTCATGCCGAGGTGGTCGAGGGCGATGGCGACGCACTCGATGTGCCAGCCGGGCCGGCCGCGCCCGAGCGAGGCGCCGTCCCAGCTGGGCTCGCCGGGGCGGGCGGCCATCCACAGCATCGGGTCGAGCGGGTTCTTCTTGCCCGGCCGGTCGGGGTCGCCGCCGCGCTCCGCGGACAGCAGCCGCATGGCGGCGGCGTCGAGGTTCGAGACCTTGCCGAAGTTCGGGTCGGACTCGACGGAGAAGTAGATGTCCCCTTCGAGCTCGTACGCGGCGCCGGCGTCCCGCAGCCGCTCGACGAGCGGCACGATCCCGGGTATCGCCTCCACCGCGCCGATGTAGTGCTGCGGGGGCAGCATGCGCAGGGCGGTCATGTCCTCGCGGAAGAGCGCGGTCTCCTTCTCGGCCAGGGCGACCCAGTCGATGCTGTCCCGCTCGGCCCGCTCCAGGAGCGGATCGTCGACGTCGGTGACGTTCTGGACGTAGTGAACCTGCCGCTTGGTGTCGAGCCACACGCGCTGAACCAGGTCGAACGCGTTGTAGGTCGCCGCGTGACCCAGGTGGGTCGCGTCGTACGGCGTGATGCCGCAGACGTAGATACGGGCGACGGGACCGGGGTCGAGGGTGACCAGACCGCCGGTCGCGGTGTCGTGGATCCTCAGGTCGCGGCCCTGACCAGGCAGGGCGGGGACCTCAGAAGCGGGCCAGGCATACATGTCATGAGCCTAACCGGACGGATGTTCCGGATACGAACCGGACCAGGCCGGATGGCCGGTAAGGCCTTCTTGTGCGATACCGGCCATTGTGCTTCCGGGCTGGACGGCTCTGCTAGACGGGCGGCCAGGGAATCGCCGGCCACTCCCCGCTCGGTTCCGGATGCTTGCCGGAGGCCAGCAGCGCCTCGACACGCGCGCGCGTGGCCTCCACTTCGGCGGCGGTGATCAGCCCGGCCAGCCGTACGGCCAGCTCACCGCCCTGCTTCAGCCCTTCCTCCAGTGTGCCGAGCACCTCGACGGCCTCGGCGGTGAGGGGCTCCCCCGCCCAGCCCCACAGCAGCGTCCTCAGTTTGTTCTCGACGTTGAAGGTGACCCCGTGGTCGATGCCGTACAGCCGGCCGCCCTCGGTGGGCAGCAGATGCCCGCCCTTGCGGTCGGCGTTGTTGATCACCGCGTCCAGGACGGCGAGCCGCCGCAGCCGCTCGTCGTCGGCGTGCACCAGCAGCGCGGTCCTGCCCTCGCCGACCTCGGCGAAGCCGATCGCCTTCCAGCCGGGCTCGGGCTCCTGGCCGTCGACGAGGGCGAGGAGCTCGTCCTCGGGCGTCACGTCGATCCACAGCTGGACCATGCCCTCGCCGTAGGGCCCGTTCCGCAGCACGGTGGGCGGTACGAGCCCCCAGCCGGTCGCCTCGGAGACCTCGTACGCGGCGACCTCGCGCTGCGCGAGCGTCCCGTCGGGAAAGTCCCACAGCGGCCGCTCACCGGCGACCGGCTTGTAGACGCAGGTCGCCTCCTGGCCCTCGTACGCGACCGTGCAGAACAGAGCGGCGTTCGACGCCTCACGGATGCGGCCGCGCACGGTCAGCTCGCCCTCGGCGAGCAGGTCCACCGAGGTCACGCTCCGCGGCGGTATCCGTTCTGGCGCGGACATACATGTCCTTCCGGGTCGAGCGGGAGGCTGCACAGCGGGCACGGCGGCCGCCCGGCGTTGACGACTTCCAGGGCGCGCTTGGCGAAGGCCCTCGCCTGCGCGCCGGTGAGCCGGACCCGCAGCATCGGGGGTCCGTTCTCCTCGTCCTGGAGCAGTCGCTCCTCGGCCTCGGCGAGGTCCTCCTCGGAGTCGGCGTCGAGCTCCACGAGGGCCTGCGCCTCGACGATCATGCGCTGCTCCTCGCCGTCCCAGGCGAGGGCCATGGTGCCGACGCGGAACTCCTCCTCGATGGGGGTCTCCAGCGGGGCGGTGTCGGCGATCTCGGAGGGCGCCATGGCGGGGACGGCGGCGCTGCCGCCACTACGCCGTACGACCTCGTCGAGCAGTTCGTCCATACGCTCGGCGAGGGCGGCGACCTGGGTCTTCTCCAGGGCCACGCTGGTCACCCGGGAGCCTGCGGTGGCCTGGAGGAAGAACGTACGGCGTCCGGGCAGCCCGACCGTACCGGCCACGAAGCGGTCCGGGGGGTCGTAGAGGAACACCTGACGGGACACGTCCTGTCTCCATGGGAATCGTGAGTACGGCGAATCTGAGTACGGCGAAATCGTGAGTACGGCGCTGCTTCGACCGCTTCACCCTACTGCGCCGGACGATCACGGTGCGCCCGCGCCGCCTCCGACCGTCGCGTCCGTGGCCGGCGGTTCCTCGCGCGGGGCGAGGGACGCGAAATCACCGGTGTCCCCGAGGCGTACGAGGAACGGCCTCAGGCGGGTGTAACGGATCGCGGTGATGGAACACGGTTCTACGGAAATCCTCTGGAAGAGGTCGAGATGAAGACCGAGTGCGTCCGCGACGAGGGACTTGATGATGTCGCCGTGCGAGCACATCAGATACACGGCGTCTGCGCCGTGATCGCGCTCCACGCGCGCGTTCCACTCGCGTACGGCCTCGGCGGCCCGGGTCTGCATCGCGCGCATCGACTCGCCGCCGGGGAACGCGGCCGCCGAGGGGTGCGCCTGCACGACCTCCATCAGCGGCTCGTCCTTGAGTTCGGCGAGCTTGCGGCCGGACCAGTCGCCGTAGTGGCACTCCCCAATCCGCTCGTCAGTGTGTGCGGTGAGTCCGGGCCGGGCGTCGAGGAGCGGCCGGATCGTCTCCTGGCAGCGCTGCAGGGGGCTCGTGACGACCTCGGAGATCGGCAGCTCGGCGAGCCGGCCGGGCAGTGCGGCGGCCTGCGCGGCCCCGCGCTCGTCGAGGGCGACGCCGGGCGTCCAGCCGGCGAGCACTCCCTCGGTGTTGGCGGTGGAACGTCCGTGCCGGACCAGGATCAGCGTGGGCATGCCGCCCAGCGTAGGCGCACCAGGGGGTGCGTCCGCGGGCGGACGGCGGGAGAATACGCTCCGTGATCGTCGACTGCGCCATCTACCGGGACGGGCGCCGGACGGAAGGGCCGGAGGACCTCTCCGACGCCCTGGATCTGTGCCGTCTGCAGGACGACGCGTTCGTCTGGATCGGCCTGTACGAGCCCACGGAGACGGAGTTCGACAAGGTCACCGAGGAGTTCGGACTGCACCCGCTGGCCGTGGAGGACGCCCTCAAGGCGCACCAGCGGCCCAAGCTGGAGGTGTACGACGACTCGCTGTTCATGGTCCTCAAGCCGGTCGGGTACGAGCCGAAGAGCGACATCGTCTCCTCCGGCGAGGTCATGGTCTTCATCGGCGACTCGTTCGTGGTGACCGTCCGGCACGGCGAGGAGGCGCCGCTCGGGACGGTACGGCGCCGTCTGGAGCACGAGCCGGAGATGCTCCGGCACGGTCCGACGGCGGTGCTGTACACGATCGCCGACGCCGTGGTCGACCACTATGTGGACGTGGCCGACGAGTTGGGCACCGACCTGGAGGAGCTGGAGGCGGAGGTGTTCTCGCCGGTCGGCGGCAGCTCCCGGCACACGGCGTCCCGCATCTACGCCTTCAAGCGGCAGATCCTCGAGTTCCGCAGGGCCACCGGCCCGCTGGCGCAGCCGCTGTCCCGGCTCGCGGGCACGGGACTGTTCGGTGCGGGCGTGCCGTTCGTGCACGAGGAGGCGCAGCCCTTCTTCCGCGACGTGAGCGACCACCTCACGCGCGTGAACGAGGCGGTGGAGGGCCTGGACCGGCTGGTCTCCGACGTCCTCGCGGCGCATCTGGCGCAGATGAGCGTCCGGCAGAACGACGACGTGCGGAAGATCTCCGCGTGGGCGGCCATGGCCGCGATCCCCACGATGATCGCGGGGATCTACGGGATGAACTTCGAGCACATGCCGGAGCTGACCTGGGCCTGGTCGTATCCGGCGCTGATCGCGGGCATGGCCGCCGTCGAGGTGCTGCTGTACCGGCTGTTCAAGAGCCGGGGCTGGATGTAGGTCAGGAGCCGGGGCTGGATGTGGGTCAGGCGAACTCGGGCGCCGACGTGGCGGGTCCGCCGAGGGCGTCGCGCCGTTCCGGCATCTTCAGGGAGACCATGCGCCGCCAGCCCGCGAACCGCTCCCAGGCGTACACGGCGTGGATGCCGGCGGCGAGCAGCGCCGCCTTGGGCCGCGGCCAGCCGAGGATGCGGCCCATGTGGTCCATGACCGCGAGGCTGACGTCCCGGTAGATCCGGATCTCGGCGAGCGCGCACTCGCGCAGTGTCCGCTGGATGGCCCGGCCGTGCCCCTGGGCCGCGAAGCGCAGGAGTTCCTCGTGACAGTAAGCGAGGTGGTTGTCCTCGTCGTTGGAGATCTGCTTGACCGCGCGGCCGATGTCGGGGTGGTCGGCGAAGTGTTTGCGCAGCAGCTCCATCTGCTCGGAGGCGCGCTGTTCGGTGACGCGGCTGTGCGACAGGTAGGTGACGATGTCCTGGACGGTGAGGGGTTCGTCGCTCTTGAGCTTGTCGTGGGCCAGGCCGATGCCGTGCTGCTCCAGCAGCATCGTGTAGTCGGTCTCGGGCGGGACAGGGACCGGTTCGAGGCCCCGCTTCTTCAGCAGGGCGTTGAAGATCCGCCCGTGCTTGTCCTCGTCCGCGCCGTGCCGGGTGATCTTGGGCGCGAGAGAGCGTTCGCTCTCCGGGACGAGCGCGGCGATGCGGGCGTTCTCCCAGCCGCCCTGCGACTCGCCGCTGGCCGCAATGGAGCAGAACAGGCGGAAGGACTCGTCGTTGTCGAGGATCTCCTGGAACAGACTCTTGGCCGAAAGCATCGTTGGGCACCTCTCTGCAGGATTCCGCAAAGAACGAGTCAAATGCGGTGAGAGAGGTGCTGCAACAGTTGTGTCGCACAACTCCGCCGAAAGAATGACCACCGGGGTCACGACGGAGGCGTAACCGCACGGCCACGCGCGCGTTGTTCTGCTTGACGGCCGTGGCGGGGAAGACCCCCGAGCCCCCACCACGGCCGTAGAAAATCCCCGCTCTGGCGCACTTCGCCCCGTGTCACGCCAGTCCGGCGCGCTCCAGGGCCTCGGTGCCGGCTCGGAGCGAAGCGATCCGCTCGTCGAGGGTGAAGCCGGCGGGGGCGAGGCTGAGGGTGGTGACTCCGGCCGCCGCGTACTCCTTCATCCGGTCCGCGATGCGGTCCACGGAACCGAGCAGCGTCGTCTGGTCGATCAGCTCGTGCGGGATCGCGGCGGCGGCGCCCTGCTTGTCGCCGGACAGGTACTTCTCCTGGACCTCGGCGGCCGCGGCCTCGAACCCCATCCGCTGCGCGAGCTGGTTGTAGAAGTTCTGCTTGGCGCTGCCCATGCCGCCCACGTACAGCGCGGTGTAGGGACGGAAGGTGTCGGCGAGCGTGGTCACGTCCTTGTCCTCGCCGACGGCCAGCGGGAGCGTCGGGCAGACGTCGAACCCGTCGAGGGTCTTACCGGCCTTCTCGCGCCCCGCGCGCAGGTGGCGGATCGTGGTCTCCTCGAGGTGCGCGGCGGAGGGGAAGATCACGAGGGCGCCGTCGGCGATCTCACCGGTCTGTTCGAGGTTCTTGGGGCCGATGGCAGCGATGTACAGCGGGATGTGCTCGCGCTGCGGGTGCACGGTCAGCTTGATCGGCTTGCCGGGGCCGCCGGGCAGGGGCAGCGTCCAGTGCTGACCGTCGTACGTCAGGCGCTCACGCGTCATCGCCTTCCGTACGATCTCGACGTACTCACGCGTGCGTGCCAGCGGCTTGTCGAACTTGACGCCGTACCAGCCCTCGGAGACCTGCGGCCCGGAGACGCCGAGGCCGAGGCGGAAGCGGCCGCCGGAGAGCGAGTCGAGGGTCGCGGCCGTCATCGCGGTCATCGCCGGCTGGCGGGCCGGGATCTGGAAGATGGCGGAGCCGACGTCGATGCGCTCGGTCTGGGCGGCGACCCAGGAGAGCACGGTGGCCGCGTCCGAGCCGTACGCTTCGGCGGCCCAGCACACGGCGTATCCCAGCCGGTCGGCCTCCTGGGCGACGGCGAGATTGTCCGCGTCCATTCCGGCACCCCAGTAGCCGAGGTTGATCCCGAGCTGCATGGCGGATTCCCCTTACCGATCAGTAACGTCCCTTGTGGGCCCGACCATAGCGCGGGGGACGTGCCACCGGGAGGCCGGTGTGGCGGGCGTCGCCCACCCGGCCCGCGGCATCCCCGGTCACCGTCCTGGAAACTGGTCATCCACAGGCCCCCACATGGCAGGTTCTGGCCAGTAATCTCGGCGTTCATGGAGCAGAGGCATCTCGGCCGCACCGGCCTGCGCGTGTCCAGGATCGGGCTCGGCACCCTCACCTGGGGCAGGGACACCGACGAGCACGACGCCGCGGACCTCCTGAAGACGTTCTGGGAGGCGGGCGGCACCCTCGTCGACACGGCCGACGTGTACGGCGACGGAGAGGCCGAGTACCTGCTCGGCCGGCTCATAGAAGGGCTGGTCCCGCGCCGGGACCTGGTGATCTCGACGAAGGCGGGCAGCGTTCCCGACCCGGACCGCCGCTTCGACGGCTCGCGCGGCCATCTGCTCTCCGCGCTGGACGCCTCGCTGGCCCGGCTCGGCACGGACTACGTCGACGTCTGGCACGTCCACGCCTACGACCCGTACACACCGCTGGAGGAGACCCTCCAGGCCCTCGACCTGGCGGTCAGCAGCGGACGCGCCCGCTACGCCGGCGTCTCCAACTTCTGCGGCTGGCAACTCGCCAAGGCGGCGACGTGGCAGCTCGCGGCCCCCGGTATGCGGACCCGGCTGGCGAGCACGCAGCTGGAGTACTCACTGCTCCAGCGCGGCGTGGAGCGCGAGGTGCTGCCGGCCGCGCTCGATCTGGGCATCGGACTGCTGCCCTCGTCCCCGCTCGGCCGGGGTGTGCTCACCGGCAAGTACCGCAACGCGACGCCGCCGGACTCACGGGGTGCCTCCGAGCACCTCGCCCCCTTCGTCGCGCCGTACCTCGACGACACGGCGACCCGCATCGTGGACGCGGTGCAGACGGCGGCCGACGGGCTGGCCGTGACCCCGCTCCAGGTCGCCCTCGCCTGGGTCCGCGACCGGCCCGGCGTAGCGGCGCCCGTCATAGGCGCGCGCAACTCACAGCAGCTCACGGCGGCATTGTCAGTGGAGGCCCTTAGTCTTCCTGACGAGATCTGCCGGGCGCTCGACGATGTGTCGGCGCCCGTGCACCGCTATCCCGATCACGACTGGAGCACGCTGTGAGCACGGAGCCGCCCGAGACCACGGAGAACACCGAGCCGGTGCCGCCGGGGGCCGCGACGGAGGGCGGGGCGCCGGGGGCCGGGGGTGCAACTGCCTCTGGGGGGCAGGAATCCGGCGACGGTACGGATTTGGTAGCCGGAGGGACCGAGGGCAGCGGTGAGGAAGCTGCGGCTTCGGCGTCCGGCGGCGAGGGCGGGGACGGCGGGGCTGTGGTCCCTGCGGCCGAGTCCGGCGGCAGCGACGGCGATGCCGCGGCGCAGTTGTCGGAGGCCGAGGCCGAGATTGCCGCCCAGCGGATCGAGCGGGAGCGGATCGAGCGGCGGAAGGCGGAGAAGAAGGCGCCCGTGGAGAGCGGGGCCAAGCTCAGCGGGAAGGCTGCTGATCTGCTCGCTGCCGTACGTGCCGTGGAGAGCGGCGCCAAGCCGGTGGCCAACGTCTTCAGGGAGCCGGAGCCGCCACGGCGCCCCGCCCCGGAGCCGGTACGCCGGCCGCAGCCTGTGGCGGCCGAGACGCCTGCGGCCCCCGCGCCGGAGACCCTCGAAGTGGTGCGGCGCGTACTGGCCGACGGCGGTGCCCCGGAGGCTCTCGCCCCGCAGGTCGCCGCGGTGCTCGGCGAGGGCGCGGGCGACCGGCTGCGGGCGGACCCCTGGCAGTTGCTGCGCGTCGGTGGCGTACGGCCGGAGCAGGCCGACGGGTTCGCGCGGGCGCTGCTCGGCGCGGAGTGCGGACCGGACGACGAACGGCGCGGCCGGGCGGTCACCGTCTGGCTCCTGGAGCAGGCGGCGCTGGCCGGGCACACGGCCCTGGAACTGCCGACGCTCACCGCGGCGCTGGCTCAACGGGGTGTGCCGGACGCCGATACGGCCGTACAGAACACCCTGGCCGAGGGCGAGGCCCTGGCCTTCCAGGACGCCCTGGACGAACCCGGTGCCCCGGCCCGGCGGGACGACGAGGCGGCGGAGGACGAGGAGCGGCCGGTCCGTGTCCTCGTCGGCCTGGAGCAGTACGCCCTCGCGGAGGAGAGCCTCGCCGACGGACTGGCCCGCCTGATCAACTCGGTGCCGAAGCAGGACGGTTCGGCCGAGGAGTGGGAGCGGGCCGCGGCCGCGGCGGGCCCCGCCGCCGACCTGATCCGCGCGGTCTCGGCACACGGCCTGGTCCTCCACACCGGCGGAGAGGCGTCCCTCACGGAACCGGCGGCACTGCTGCACGCGGCGCAGCGCCTCGGACTGCGGGCCTGGGCCGCCACGCACAGCCCGCTCGGCCGGGACCGCTTCTCGGCGCTGCTGAGCGGCGGCGACCGGCCTGGCGGGACGGCGTCGACGGGGACGGAGCCGGACGGCCGCACGCTCAGCAGAGCCGCGTCATACGGCGACACACCGCCGGAGACCGCGCCGCATGCCTCCACGCCCACCGGCACCGGCCCGGGCAACCGCGCCCCCGCCGGACCCACGTCCTACGCCGCCGCCCCGGCGGAGTCCGCTCCCTCGGCCTCCGCGGCCGATCCCGGCGCCCCGACCGGACTGCCCGGTGTCGTCACCGTGGCCGGTCTGCTCTCCGGTGCCGAAGGGCCCGGCCGGGACGTGGACGGGGCGCTGGATCTCGATCTGCTCGTCCTGCTCGACGCGCCGCAGTTGGACGTCGAGACGGCGGCGCTGCTCACGGAGTCGCTGCCGGACGGGGCCCGGCTGGTGCTGGCCGGGGATCCGGCGGTGCTGTGGTCGGCGGGCCCCGGGCGGGTGTTCGCCGATCTGCTGGCGGCACGGATCTGTCCGCAGATCGCCTCACGGCGGCCGGACCCCGGCCCGCTGGGCGAGCTGGTGTCCGGCATCGGCATCGGCGAGCTGAACCAGGTCGAGGCGCCCGGCAAGGAGGTCGTGATCGTGCCCGTGCGGGACGCGGGCGAGGCCGTGCACCGTACCGTGCAGCTGGTCGCGGACTCGGTGCCGCGCGCGATCGGCGTCCCGGCCGAGGAGACCCAGGTGATCACGCCGGGCCACGGCGGCGCGGCCGGCACGCGCGCCCTCAACGCCGCGCTCAAGGAGCGGCTCAACCCGGGACCGGGCCGTTTCGGCGGCTTCGACCCCGGTGACCGCATCGCCTACTCCCCCGCACCGGGCCGTACGGTGCCGGGCCATGTGGTGAAGGCCGACGCCGAGGGACTGCACCTGTCCTGCGCGGGCGAGGCCGTCGTCGTACCGAAGGAACGGGTGGAGCAGTCCGTACGGCACGGCTGGGCCCTGACCGCACACCAGGCGGTGGGCTGCCGATGGCCGGCGGCCGTCGTGGTTCTGCCGGGCGACGCGGCCCAGGCCCTCAGCCGCCCGTGGGTCTACACGGCCTTCAGCCGCGCCGACCGCCACCTCTCCGTGGTCCATGGCGCGGAACAGGCCCTCCCCCGCGCCGTCGCCGAGATCCCGGCGAAGCCACGCACGACCCGCCTCCCGGTCCTGCTCAGCCCCCAGGTGCCGTCGCTGGACTGACCGATCCGCTCCGAGAAGCGCGGATCAGCCAACCCAAAGGGGCGCGGGGAACTGCGCGTCAACCACACACGACCCGCAGCCGCGCATTCACCGAAGACACCACGGCGAGACCGCACACACCACGACGGCGACGGTCACGGACGAACACCGTGACCGCCGCCGTCGAAACCAACCGCGCCGGCGCGACGCGCCCCGCGCTACCGGTCCACGTCCAGCGGCTCCAGATCCTCGTCCTCGTCCAACTCGGTATCGAGGTCGTCCTCAAGATCGTCAACGTCGTCGGTCTCGTCACCGACTTCACCGATCTCGTCGTCGAACACCGCACTCACGTCGAACCGGCAGACCACCCGCTGCGGATCGATCCCCTCGAAGGGCATCTCCAGCCACTCCCCCGGCTCGGCCGACTCGTCCGCGGCGGTCACCCAGAGCGTGGAGTCGCCCTCCTCCAGGCCGAACTCCTTGTGCCGGGAGGCGATCTCGTCCGGCTCGAACTCGCCGAACAGCACGCCCAGCGCCCCGTGCACGGTGCCGGCGGCCTCCGCGCCCTCGTCGTCCGCCGCCTCGATCCGCTCGGCCTGCGCCAGCAGCCGCTGTGGCTCCACCACGGCGTAGTCGCGGCGGATCAGCACGCTCAGCGCGTTCGGTTCCTCGGGGCCCGTGTACGGCGGCAGGGCGTCCTCCGCACCGGGGATCTCGAAGGGGGTGACCTCGTCGTAGCGGTCGTAGAGCAGCTCGTCGTAGGTCTCGGCGGCCGCGGCCAGCTGGTTGAACGCCTCGTAGACGGCCGGGTCGTCCTCACCCGACCGGCGTTCGACCGCGGCCAGGTGGCGGTCGAGCGCGGTCTTGACCGCCTCGGCGGCGGCGCGTACCTCGGCAGCGGTGGGCTGCACAGCATCAGACATAGTGCAGACGCTATCCGTACGGGGCCCCAGCCCGCACAATAGATGCGATGCCGGAATACGAATTTGTCGACGTGTACGTACCGCGCGGGGTCTCCCGCAAGGACGCCACACGCCTGCTGACGGACCATGCCGAGTACGGACACTGGGAGTTGGACCGCCTGAGCCTGCTGCGCGACGGGAGCCGCCGGGTGCGGCTGCGCCGCAGGATCATCCGCCAGGTGCGGGCCACGTGGTGAGCTGAGGCGACAGGAAGACAGCGAGACGAGCACAGCAGGACGAGTCGGGGACAGCAGAGGTAGGAAGCACCACACGGAGCGGGCCCCGCAGCAGTGGGGCCCGCTCCGTTCGTACCGGATGGCTACGCCTCGTACCGGATGGCTACGCCCTGCTCCGACGCCCTACTGCGCCGCCCGTGCCTTGCGGTAGAGCACCGCGCCCGCGAGCAGCGCCCCCGCGCCGACCGGGAGGACGAGGCCCATCGGCAGGTCACTGCCGGTCTGGGCGAGCTGTGCGTCGCCCTCGGGCTGGGTGACGAAGTGCGCGCCCGACTGGTTCCCGTGCGAGGAGCCGCCGCCCGGCGTCACGTCGCCCGTGCCGGGCGGCGTGCTCGGGGTGCCGGGGTGGCCCGGCTCGTCCGGGTTCTGCGGGCTTCCGGGGTTCTCCGGGTTCCCTGGGTTGCCCGGCTGCCCGGGGTTACCGGGGTTGCCCGGCTGCTCCGGCGACCCGGGCGGGTTCTCGTGGCCGCCGCCCGGCGGGGTGTGGGCCCCGCCGCCGTTGTTGGCGCAGTCGTTGCCCTCGGTGGAGTTGCCGATGCCGATGATGTCGACGCTGTTGCCGCACACGTTGACCGGCACGTGGATCGGCGCCTGCACGTGGTTGCCGGAGCCGACGCCGGGCGAGTCACTGGCGTGCCCGCCGGCCGACGCACCGCCACCGCCGGCGTCGTCGTGGCCGGCCGACGCGCCGCCGCCCTGGTTGGCGCAGCTGTTGCCGATCGCCGGGTTGAGCACCCCGACGACGTTGACCGTGTTGCCGCAGACGTTGACCGGCGCGTGCACCGGCGCCTGCACCGTGTTGCCCGACAGCACGCCGGGCGAGTTCGAGCTGGAGCCGCTCGCCCCCGAGCCGGTCGCGTGGGCGGCGCCGCTCGCGGCGGCGAGGACGCCGGTGGCGGCCGCCACGGTCATCAGGCCCTTGCGGGTGACCTGTCGCATTGCTGATTTACCTGCCTTCGACCTTGTTCCGAAAAGACGACGCCGGAATGACGCCGGATTGTCGATGTCAGGACGTTCCGGCGTTCCGAAAAAGGCCGGTCGGCCCCGGAGCGCATGGCACGCGCTCCGGGGCCGACGGGCTCAGCCCCTTTCACGGGGCGAGGCACAACGTCACTTGTTGATGCAGGTGTTGCCGAAGGCGGGGTTCAGCAGCCCGATCACCGAGATCGTGTTGCCGCAGACGTTCACGGGGACGTGAACCGGGGCCTGAATGACATTGCCGGACGCGATGCCCGGGGAGTGCACCGCGGCACCCTGGGCACCGGCGTCGGCAACGGCGAGGCCCGCGCCCGCGAGAACCAGGCCACCAGTGGCAGCCGCAGCGGCGACGACCTTCTTGATCATTATTCCTCCTTGTTGGCAATGCGATCACAAGTAGCTGATCGCATCACCTGTAACGAGGAGGAACTAATAGGGCTACGACCTTATGAGCGCGTTCACCCTCCCCGGTCACGTCCAGCACGTCTGGACGATTACTGAAGTGTCGTTTCAGTGGCCCAATTCAGGACGCATCGATGAACCGGTCCAGCACCCGCACCCCGAATTTCAGCCCGTCCACCGGTACCCGCTCGTCGACGCCGTGGAACATGCCCGCGAAGTCCAGCTCCGGCGGCAGCTTCAGCGGTGCGAAGCCGAAGCCGCGGATGCCGAGGTCGTCGAAGGACTTGGCGTCGGTGCCGCCGGAGAGCATGTAGGGGATCGCCTTGGCGGTCGGGTCCTCGGCGAGCAGCGCCGACTGCATCGCCTCGACCAGCGAGCCGTCGAAGGAGGTCTCCAGGGCCTTGTCGGAGTGCACGTCCTCGCGCCGCACCTTCGGGCCGAGGATCCGGTCGAGGTCGGCTAGGAACTCCTCCTCGTGCCCGGGCAGGAAGCGCCCGTCGACGTGCGCGGTGGCCTCGCCGGGGATGACGTTCACCTTGTAGCCGGCGCCCAGCTGCGTCGGGTTGGCCGTGTTCCTCAAGGTCGCGCCGATGAGCTTGGCGATACCGCCGAGCTTGGCGAGCGTCGCCTCCATGTCCTCCGCGTCGAGCTCGACACCGAGGGCGTCACCGAGTTCGTCGAGGAAGGCGCGGGTCGTCTTGGTGACCCGCACGGGGAACTGGTGCCGCCCGAGCCGCGCGACGGCCTCCGACAGCTCGGTGATCGCGTTGTCCCGGTGGATCATCGACCCGTGGCCCGCCGTGCCGGCCACGGTCAGCTTCATCCAGTGCATGCCCTTCTCGGCCGTCTGGATCAGATAGAGCCTGCGCTGCTCGTTCACGGTGAACGAGAACCCGCCCACCTCGCTGATCGCCTCGGTGACGCCCTCGAAGAGGTCCGGGTGCTTGTCGACGAGGAACCGGGCGCCGTACTTGCCACCGGCCTCCTCGTCCGCGAGGAACGCGAGGACGATGTCCCGCGGCGGCCTGCGCCCGCTGCGCAGCCGGTCGCGGACGACCGCCAGGGTCATCGCGTCCATGTCCTTCATGTCGACGGCTCCACGCCCCCACACGCACCCGTCCGTGACCTCGCCGGAGAAGGGGTGGTGGGTCCAGTCGTCGGCGTTCGCCGGTACGACGTCGGTGTGCCCGTGGATGAGCAGCGCCGGCCGGGAAGGGTCCTCGCCCTCGATGCGGGCCACGGTGGAGGCGCGCCCCGGGTGCGACTCGAAGATCTTCGGCTCGAGCCCCACCTCGGCGAGCTTCTCCGCGACGTACTCGGCCGCCTTGCGCTCACCGGGCCCCGAGTGGTCGCCGTAGTTGCTGGTGTCGATCTGGATCAGCTCGCGGCAGAGGTCCACGACCTCGTCCTCGCCGGTGACGCCCCTGGCCGTGTCCGTGTCGCTCACGCTGCTTCCTCCCGCGCTGTCCCTGCTGGTGGTCCCCCTCATCCTCCCCCTCCACCCGGCCCCGCCCAAGACCGGCGGCGCCCCGTCACACGCCGTTCACGCCACGACGGGGGGTGATCGGGGCACCCCACGAAGCCTGGTAATGTTTCCTTCGTCGCCGCGAGGGAAACCCCGCACGACAGACACCTTGTCCGGGTGGCGGAATGGCAGACGCGCTAGCTTGAGGTGCTAGTGCCCTTTATCGGGCGTGGGGGTTCAAGTCCCCCTCGGACACACGAAATGGCGAGGGCCGTGACCATGAGGTCGCGGCCCTCGGCCGTTGTGTGGGGCAAGTCTCGTTCCGCCGAAGATCACCAGGTCAGCGCCTGCCTCCCCCGCCCCGCGCCACCCCGATCGGGTGCTCCGAGTGGCGTATCGAAGGGGCCGAACCTAGCTTCGTACTAAAATTTCCGGCTTGTTACGGAGCTGGAGCCGGACAACCCCAGGCAGACCTGCGGGCCCGCCAGCGCCCCGGAGGCTTCCGGGATCGAGACGCGAGGACCGGATGGCAGCCATTCAGGAGAGCGACGCTCTCGGCCTGCTCGACGAAGAGCTCGGGGCGGAGATCCACCAGCAGTTCGGGGACACGGCACGTTTTTCCGGGGGCCAGGCGGCCTCGCCGCGCACGCTCGTCGATGTCTTCGAGGCGTCCGTGCGGTCGCATCCGGAGGAGCCGGCCCTGGACGACGGCACGACGTGCCTGACCTACCGTGAACTCGCCGTCGAGGTCGAGCGCCTGCGGTGCGGGCTGGCCGGGGCGGGGGTCGGGCTCGGGGATCGGGTCGGGGTGCGGGTGCCGTCCGGGACCAATGAGCTCTACGTCGCGATTCTCGCCGTGCTCGCGGCCGGCGCCGCTTATGTGCCGGTCGACGCCGAGGACCCGGACGAGCGGGCCGAGTTGGTGTTCGGGGAGGCTGATGTCCGGGCCGTCATCGGGGCCGGGCACGAGATCGCCGTGCATGGCGTCTCCGAGGTTCCCGCCGCCCGGCCCGGCGTCGAGCACGACGCGTGGATCATCTTCACCTCCGGCTCCACCGGGAAGCCGAAGGGCGTCGCCGTCTCTCACCGCAGCGCCGCCGCGTTCGTGGACGCCGAGGCGGCGCTGTTCCTCACCGACGAGCCGATCGGGCCCGGGGACCGGGTCATGGCAGGGCTGTCGGTCGCGTTCGACGCGTCCTGCGAGGAGATGTGGCTGGCGTGGCGGTACGGCGCCTGTCTGGTGCCGGTGCCGCGTGCGCAGGTCAGGAGCGGGGCCGATCTGGGGCCCTGGCTGGTCGAGCAGGAGATCACCGTGGTGTCCACGGTTCCCACGCTGGCCGCGCTGTGGGAGCCCGAGGCGCTGGGCGACGTACGGCTGCTGATCTTCGGCGGTGAGGCCTGCCCGCCCGAGCTGGCGCAGCGGCTGGTGACCGAGGGGCGCGAGGTCTGGAACACGTACGGGCCGACCGAGGCGACCGTGGTGGCCTGCGCCTCGCTGATGAGCGGTGCGGAGCCGATCCGGATCGGGCTGCCGCTGAACGGCTGGGAACTGGCGGTCGTCGACGAGGCCGGGGAGCCGGTGCCGATGGGCGGCAGCGGGCAGTTGGTGATCGGCGGGATCGGGCTGGCCCGGTATCTGGATGCCGAGAAGGACGCGGAGAAGTACGCACCGCTGGAGTCTTTGGGGTGGGACCGCGCGTATCGCAGTGGTGACCTCGTCAAGGCGGAGCCCGAGGGGCTGATCTTCCTCGGGCGGGCCGACGAGCAGATCAAGCTCGGCGGGCGGCGGATCGAGCTCGGTGAGGTGGACGCCGCGCTGCAGGCGCTGCCCGGGGTCGCCGGTGCGGCCGCCGCCGTGCGGACCGCCCGCAGCGGCAACCAGCTGCTCGTCGGGTACGTCGTCACCCAGGACGGGTGGCATCAGGCGGCCGCAGTCGAGAAGCTGCGCGCCGAACTGCCCGCCGCACTGGTGCCGTTGCTCGCGCCGGTCGAGGAGCTGCCCACGCGGACCTCCGGCAAGGTCGACCGGAACGCGCTGCCCTGGCCCCTGGAGGGCCTCGAAGCGGGCGGTCCCGCCGAGCAGTTGTACGGCACCGAGGCCTGGCTCGCCGAGCAGTGGACCGAGGTGCTCGGCATCCCCGTCACCAGTGCCTCCGACGAGTTCTTCGCGATCGGCGGCAGCAGTCTGGCCGCCGCGCAGCTGACGACGCGGCTGCGGACCCGCTACCCGAGCGCGGCCGTGCTGGACATCTACCAGCAGCCGGTGCTGCGCAAGCTGGCCCGGCGGCTGGAGGAGTCCGCGCAGGGGGATGGGGCGGAGCGGGTCGTCGCGCCCGTGCCACGGCGCGCTCAGGCGATCCAACTCCTGCTTCTGGTCCCACTGTTCACCCTGCTCGGGCTGCGCTGGACCGTCGCGCTGGCCGCGCTCGGGAATCTGCTGCCCGCCTACGGGTGGCTGCCGACGGCCCCTTGGTGGCTCGTCGCGGTCGGTGCCGTCGCCCTGTTCAGTCCGCCGGGGCGGCTCGCGCTGGCCGCCGGTGGCGCGCGGCTGCTGCTCAGGGGCGTGAAGCCCGGCCGGTATCCGCGGGGTGGCGGCGTGCATCTGAGGCTGTGGACCGCCGAGCGGCTCGCCGAGTTCAGTGGGGCGACCTCGCTGACCGGGGCGTGGCTGGAGCGGTACGCGCGGGCGTTGGGCGTCAAGGTGGGGCCGGACGTGGACCTGCACTCGCTGCCGCCGGTCACCGGGCTGCTCAAGCTGGGGCGGGGCGCGGCCGTCGAGTCCGAGGTGGACCTGTCCGGGTACTGGCTGGACGGGGACCGGCTGGAGATCGGCGCGGTGAAGGTGGGCGCGCATGCCGTCGTCGGCACGCGCAGCGTGCTCTTCCCGGGTGCCCGGGTGGGCAAGCGGGCCGAGGTGGCGCCGGGCTCGGCGGTCACGGGGCAGATCCCCACCGGTCAGCGGTGGGCGGGAGCGCCCGCGGTCAAGCTGGGCAAGGCCAAGCGCAACTGGCCCAAGGAGCGGCCGCGGCGGGGCACGTACTGGGGTGTGATGTACGGCGTCACCGGCTTCACGCTGACCGCGCTTCCCGTGCTGGCAGGGCTGGCCGCCTTCCTCGTGGCTCAGGTGTTCTTCACGCCGGACGCGCCCCTGACGGGCGCCGCACTGGCCCTCGTACCGGCGACGCTCGCCTACGGGGTGACGTACGCGCTGCTGCTCCTGATAGCCGTACGGCTGCTGAGCCTGGGGCTGCGCGAGGGGACGTATCCGACGCACGGCCGGGTCGGCTGGCAGGCCTGGACGGTCACGCAGTTGATGGACCGCTCGCGGGAGACGCTGTTCCCGCTGTACGCCGGGCTGGTCACGCCGGTCTGGCTGCGGCTGCTCGGGATGCGGATCGGCAAGGGTGCCGAGGTGTCGACCGTGCTGGCGCTGCCCAGTCTGACCACGGTCGGCGAGGGCGCGTTCCTGGCCGACGACACGCTGACCGCGCCGTACGAGCTCGGCGGGGGCTGGATGCGGATCGGGCGGGCGGAGATCGGGCGGCGGGCTTTTCTCGGTAACTCGGGAATGACGGCGCCGGGGCGGACCGTGCCGGACGGCGGGCTGGTCGGCGTGCTGTCGGCGACACCGAAGAAGGCCAAGAAGGGGACGTCGTATCTGGGGCTGCCGCCGGTCAGGCTGCCGCGCGCCGCGGCCGACGGCGACCAGAGCAGGACGTACGAGCCGCCTTCGCGCTTGCTGTGGGCGCGCGGTCTGGTGGAGCTGTGCCGGATCGTGCCGGTGTTCTGCTCGGCGGGGCTGGCGGTGCTGACGGTGGCGGCGCTGTGTGCGCTGGGGGTGTGGGCGCCGCTGCTGTCCGGGCTGGTGCTGCTCGGGGCGGGGGCCGTGGCCGGTGTCGTGTCGATCGTGGCGAAGTGGCTGCTGGTGGGGCGGCATCACAGCGGTGAGCATCCGCTCTGGTCCGCCTTCGTGTGGCGCAACGAGCTGGCCGACACCTTCGTCGAGGTGCTCGCCGTGCCGTGGCTGGCGGGCTCGGTGCCGGGTACGCCGGTGATGACGGCGTGGCTGCGGGGGCTGGGCGCGCGGATCGGCAAGGGCGTGTGGGTGGAGAGCTACTGGCTGCCGGAGACGGATCTGGTGACGTTGGAGGACGCGTCCACGGTGAACCGGGGTTGTGTGCTCCAGACGCACCTCTTCCACGACCGGATCTTGCGGACGGATACTGTGGTCCTCCGTGAGGGCGCGACGCTGGGTCCTGGCGGGATCGTCCTGCCCGGCAGCGCGATCGGGGCCCGTACGACGCTGGGTCCCGCGTCGCTGGTCATGGCGGCGGAGTCGGTCCCCGACGACACCCGTTGGCTCGGCAATCCGATCGAGGCATGGCGTCCCTGAGCGCGGCCCACTCGGGGCCGGAGAGCCATGGGCCGGCACTTCAGTGGCAGCAGTACGGCGCAGGGAGCACAGACAGCAGTGGCAGTTCAGCAGACGGCGGGCGCGGACCCGTACTTCCCGGAGCACGGCGACCCCCGGTACCGGGTGCACCGGTATGAGCTCGCGCTGGACTACCGCCCGGGACCGAACCGGCTGTCGGGGTCGGCCCGGATCAACGCCATAGCGGGACGGGCGCCGCTGACGGAGTTCGTGCTGAACCTGGCCGACTTCAAGATCGGGCGGGTCCGGGTCGACGGACGGCAACCGCACTACACCCACCGCGGCGGCAAGCTGCGCGTCCGCCCGGCCAAGCCGGTCCGTGCCGGGGCGGCCTTCACGGTCGAGGTGCACTGGTCGGGCAACCCCAAGCCGGTGAACAGTCCCTGGGGCGGGCTCGGTTGGGAGGAGCTGGAGGACGGGGCGCTGGTGGCGAGCCAGCCGATCGGGGCGCCGTCGTGGTACCCGTGCAACGACCGGCCCGCCGACAAGGCCTCGTACCAGATCTCGGTCACCACGCCGTCGGCGTACGCGGTGGTGGCGGGCGGGCGCCTGCTGACCCGGACGACGAAGGCGTCCACGACCACCTGGGTGTACGAACAGGCCGCGCCGACGTCCAGCTATCTGGTCGGGCTGTCGATCGGCAAGTACCAGACGGTGCTGCTGGGCGACCCCGGCCTGGGCGGCGTACCGCAGCACGGGCACATCCCGGCGCATCTGCTGCCGGAGTTCTCCCGGGACTTCGCGCGCCAGCCGCAGATGATGGACCTGTTCCAGGAGCTGTTCGGGCCGTACCCGTTCGACGAGTACGCGGTCGTGGTGACCGAGGAGGAGCTCGACGTTCCCGTCGAGGCACAGGGGTTGTCGCTGTTCGGCGCCAACCACGTGGACGGTGCGCGGGGTTCAGAGCGGCTGGTCGCGCACGAGCTGGCGCACCAGTGGTTCGGCAACAGCGTGTCCATCGCGGACTGGCGGCACATCTGGCTGAACGAGGGGTTCGCCAAGTACGCGGAGTGGCTGTGGTCGGAGCGTTCGGGCGGCCGTACGGCCCAGCAACTCGCCGCCGCCGCACACCGGTTGCTGTCGTCACTGCCGCAGGATCTGCGGCTGGCGGATCCGGGCCGGAAGTCGATGTTCGACGACCGGTTGTACGAACGCGGGGGCCTCGTCCTGCACGCGGTGCGCTGCGCGATGGGCGACATCGCCTTCTTCCGCATGCTGCGCGCGTGGGGGCAACTGCACCGGAACGGCACGGTGACGACCCAGGCCTTCACCTCACACGTGGCCCGCTTCGCGACCGAGCCGGTGGAGGAGCTGTTCGAGGCGTGGGTGTACGGGGCGGCCTTGCCGCCGCTGCCCGGGGCCGAGACGCGGGCGGCCGTCTAGGAGAATGACCGGCATGACCACGCGTTCCTGCCCGTGCGGGCTGTTCGAGCCCTACGACAAGTGCTGCGGCCGCTACCACTCCGGCACCGCCGCCGCGCCCACCGCCGAGGCGCTCATGCGGTCGCGGTACAGCGCGTTCGTCAAGGGCGATGTGGCGTACCTGCTGCGGACCTGGCATCCGCGGACACGGCCCGCACGGCTGGATCTCGATCCGGGGATGCGGTGGACCGGACTGGAGATCCTGGGAACGACGGACGGGTCGGCGTTCCATACCACCGGGACCGTGACGTTCCGGGCCTCGTTCCGGGGCGGGTCGCTGCATGAGCGGAGCCGGTTCGAGCGGGTCGGTGGGGCGTGGGTGTACGTCGACGGGGAGTTCCTGGACTGAGGGGCTGCCCTGCGGTCTAGGCGGGGGTCCTGCGTCCCGGCGGGAACTCGTTGCCGTCGCGGTCGGAGACCGTGGCGAAGAAGGATGTCGCCCAGATGGTCAGGCAGTCGGGCTCGTGGACCGTCTCGAACGGGTGGTCGTTCCACGTGCCGTACGAGGTGACGTACACGGCCTCCCCGGGCTCGAGCCAGTAGTCCTGGCCGAAGGGCTCCAGCCACAGCTGCAACGGCCTTTCGCCGCTGTTCTGCACCAGCATCGGCACCGGGTTGCCCAGCCGCCTGATGGCCTCGAAGCCGAGATCCCCGGCGTCGGGCATGTTCACCTTCAGCGGCTTCATGATCCGGTCGAGGCCCAGGCGTCGGCCCGCTTCTGTCATGGCGCCAGGATGTCCAGTTCCTGGAGGGCGCCGACCGTGATCTCGCGGGTCAGGTGTTCCGCGCGGCCCGCGTCGCCCGCGCGGACCGCCTCCGCGACCTGGACGTGCAGCGTCACGGCGGCCGGGTCGGGGTCCTCGAACATGACCTCGTGGTGGGTGCGGCCCGCGAGGACCTCGGCGACGACGTCGCCCAGGCGGGCGAACATCTCGTTGCCGGAGGCGTTGAGGATCACCCGGTGGAAGGCGACGTCGTGGACGAGGTAGCCCTCCAGTTGGTGGCCGCGTGAGTGGGCGACCATGCCGAGGGCGCACTCGGTGAGTTCGGCGCACTGGTCGGCGGTGGCGTGCTTCGCGGCCAGGCCCGCCGCCACTGGCTCGATCGCCGAGCGCAGGACCGTGAGCGAGCGCAGTTGCTGCGGGCGGTCGGCGCCGGCGAGGCGCCAGCGGATGACCTGGGGGTCGTAGACGTTCCACTCGGACTTGGGGCGCACCGTGACGCCCACGCGGCGGCGGGACTCGACCAGGTGCATGGACTCCAGGACGCGGACCGCCTCCCGCATCACCGAGCGTGACACGTCGAAGCGCTGGGCCAGCTCGTCCGTGCGCAGGACACTGCCCGGCGGGTACTCGCCCGCGGTGATCGCGGGGCCGAGGGTTTCCAGTACATGGCCGTGCAGCCCCCGGCCCGGTGTGCTCATGCACTCAGCGTACGGGCCAGATCACGGGAACCAAAAGTCAGACTTATTCATCACAGGGCCTTGAATTCGTCGTACCTAATAGGTTTCAGTGGCGTCGACATCACGTGTCGACGAAGACAGCAGACAGTGAGGCAGCGATGAGTACCCCCCATGTCGTCGTGGTCATGGGCGTCGCGGGCACCGGCAAGACCACCATCGGTCCCCTGCTCGCCGCCCGGCTCGGCGTCCCGTACGCCGAGGGCGACGACTTCCACCCGCCGGCCAACATCGCCAAGATGTCGGCCGGCACCCCGCTCGACGACGCGGACAGGTGGCCGTGGCTCGACGCCATCGGCTCCTGGGCGCACGGGCGGGCCCGGCTCGGCGGGGTGGTCAGCTGCTCGGCGCTGAAGCGGTCGTACCGCGACCGGCTGCGGGCCGCCGCGCCCGGCGTCGTGTTCGTGCACCTCACGGGTGACCGGGCCCTCATCGAGGACCGGATGACGCAACGGCAGGGGCACTTCATGCCGACCGCGCTGCTGGATTCACAGTTCGCCACGCTCCAGCCGCTCCAGCCCGACGAGGCAGGAGTCGCCGTGGATGTCGCCGGCAGCCCGGAGGAGATCACCGAGCGGGCCGCCAAGGCGCTGGGCGACCTTCCCGGCTCAGCCCGGTAACACCCCCCGCAACACCGCAACACCCCCACCGCACCACCGCACCCCCCACGGCAGTACCCCCTTCCCCAACCCCCGTACCTGCAAGGGAACCCCCGTGACCAGACTCAGCGTCGAGATGCTGGCAGCGGACACCGTCGAGCCCATCACCTCGGCCGGCCACGCTCAGCTGGGCATCGCCGTCCTGGCGGGCATCGCCGTCATCGTCCTGCTCATCACCAAGTTCAAGCTCCACGCGTTCCTGTCCCTGACCCTCGGAACGCTCGTGCTCGGCGCGATCGCCGGGGCGCCGCTCGACAAGGCCATCGCCAGCTTCACCACCGGCCTCGGCACCACGGTCGCCGGCGTGGGCGTGCTGATCGCGCTCGGCGCGATCCTCGGCAAGATGCTGGCCGACTCCGGCGGCGCCGACCAGATCGTCGACACGATCCTCGCCAAGGCAGGCGGCCGTTCGATGCCGTGGGCGATGGTGCTGATCGCCTCCGTGATCGGTCTGCCGTTGTTCTTCGAGGTCGGCGTCGTCCTGCTGATCCCGGTCGTGCTGATGGTCGCCAAGCGCGGCAACTACTCGCTGATGCGCATCGGCATCCCCGCCCTCGCCGGCCTGTCCGTGATGCACGGCCTGGTCCCGCCGCACCCCGGCCCGCTGGTCGCGATCGACGCGGTCGGCGCCGACCTGGGCGTCACGCTGGCGCTCGGCGTCCTCGTCGCCATACCGACGGTGATCATCGCCGGCCCGCTGTTCTCGCGGTACGCGGCCCGCTGGGTGGACGTCCCGGCCCCGGACCGCATGATTCCGCAGCGCGCGTCCGAAGAAGCCGATGAATTGGGGAAGCGCAAGCTCCCCGGCTTCGGGCCCACGCTGATCACGATCCTCCTCCCCGTCGTCCTGATGCTCTCCAAGGCGCTGGTCGACATCGTCATCGACGACCCGGCCAACACCGTCCAGCGCGTCTTCGACGTCATCGGCTCCCCGATGATCGCGCTCCTCGCCGCCGTGCTCCTGGGCATCTTCACCCTGCTGCGGCCCGCCGGGTTCGGCAAGGAGCGGGTGTCGCCGCTCGTCGAGAAGGGCCTCGCGCCCATCGCGGGCATCCTGCTCATCGTCGGCGCGGGCGGCGGCTTCAAGCAGACGCTGATCGACACCGGCGTGGGTCAGATGGTCCTGGACATCTCCGAGGACTGGTCGATCCCGGCGCTGCTGCTGGCCTGGCTGATCGCGGTGGCGATCCGGCTGGCGACGGGGTCGGCGACGGTGGCTACGGTCTCGGCCGCCGGGCTCGTGGCACCGCTGGCCGCCGACATGTCGACGACGCACGCGGCCCTGCTGGTCCTCGCCATCGGAGCCGGCTCGCTCTTCTTCAGCCATGTCAACGACGCCGGATTCTGGCTGGTCAAGGAGTACTTCGGCCTGAACGTGGGCCAGACCATCAAGACCTGGTCCGTCATGGAGACGATCATCTCGGTGGTCGCGGGCGGTGTGGTCCTCCTGCTCTCGCTGATCATCTAGGGATACGAGGAGTACGACGATGACGGCTCACTCCCTCTTCGACATCAGCGGCCGCACGGCCCTGGTCACCGGCTCCAGCCGCGGCATCGGCCTCGCCCTCGCCCGCGGCCTGGCGGAGGCCGGCTGCACCGTGGTCCTCAACGGGCGGGACGGCGAACGCCTCACCAAGGCTGCCGCCGAACTGCCCGGGGACCGGGTCCACACGGCCGTGTTCGACGTGACCGACGGTCCGTCGGTGGCCGCCGGCATCGCGGAGGTCGAGGAGCGGGTGGGCCCGCTCGACATCCTGGTCAACAACGCGGGCATACAACTGCGCGCGCCTTTGCTCGAGTTCACGGACTCCGACTGGCACCGGATCCTGGACATCAACCTCACCAGCGCGTTCCTGGTCGGCCGCGAAGCGGCCCGGCACATGACGGAACGCGGCCACGGAAAGATCATCAACATCTGCTCGCTGCAGAGCGAGGTCGTCCGCCCCGGCATCGCGCCCTACGCCGCCACCAAGGGCGCGCTGAAGATGCTCACCAAGGGCATGTGCGCGGACTGGGGGCGGTACGGCGTCCAGGTCAACGGCCTCGGCCCCGGCTACATCGAGACCGAGCTCACCCAACCCCTCGTCGCGGACGAGGAGTTCAGTGCCTGGGTACGGCGGCGCACCCCGGCCGGGCGCTGGGGGCGTACCGAGGACCTGGTGGGCGGGGTGCTGTTCCTCGCCTCTCCGGCCGCGGACTTCGTCAGCGGACAGGTCCTGTACGTCGACGGCGGCATGACGAGCGTGCTGTGAAGGAGGCTTCGGGGATGCTCGGTTGTGTGATCCATGGTGAGGGTGACCTGCGGGTCGAGGAGCTGCCGTCGCCGGAGCCCGGCCCCGGGCAGGCCCTCGTCGCCGTTCGGTACGGCGGGGTCTGCGGATCCGACCTGCACTACTGGCGGCACGGCGGAGTCGGCGACTTCCGCATCGAGGAGCCGATGGTGCTCGGGCACGAGGTGGTCGGGACGGTGGTCTCGTACGGTGCCGGAGCATCAGGCCCGGCTCCGGGTACGGCTGTCGCGGTGCACCCGGCCACTCCGTGCGGGGTGTGCCCGGAGTGCGTGGACGGGCGGCGGAACGTCTGCCGGGACACCCGCTATCTGGGCAGCGCGGCACGATTCCCGCACGTTCAGGGCGGGTTCGCGACCCGAGTGACCGGACCGGCAGCACAGTTGAGGCCGCTCCCCGCCGGGCTGCCGCTGCGGCGGGCGGCCCTCGCCGAGCCGCTGTCCGTCGCGCTGCACGCCGTGCGGCGGGCCGGGGACGTGGCCGGGAGGCACGTCCTCGTCACCGGTGCCGGGCCCATCGGGTGCCTGGTGGTCGCGGCGGCGAAGGCGGCCGGTGCGAGTCGCGTGACGGTGACGGACCTGCTGCCCGCGGCCCTGCGGTACGCGCGCGTCGCCGGCGCCGACGTCCTCGTACGGGCCGACGATCCGGACGATGCCGGGTGGCCTTCCGAGGTGGACGTGGCGATCGAGGCGTCGGGGGTGGCGGCGGGGCTGGACACCTGTCTGCGGCTCGTGCGGCGCGGGGGTGTAGTGGTGCAGCTCGGGATGCTGCCGCCGGGGCGGAGTCCGTTCGCGGGGAACCTCGTCGTCAGCCGGGAGATCGAGCTGCGGGGGGCGTTCCGGTTCGACGCGGAGTTCGACGACGCGCTGGAACTGCTCGCCGCCGAGCCGTCGTTCGACGGGCTGGTCAGCGCGGTGGTGCCGGTGCGGGAGGCCGGGTCGGCGTTCGCGCTGGCCGCGGACCGGAGCACTTCCTGCAAGGTGCTGCTGGACTTCGGAGGCTGAACTTCCGCGCTGCTCGGCGCCCCAACTCACACCGACGTTCACATGAAGCGGCTTCCGCAGGGGCACTTTCGGCCCGATGATGAGGTGACCCCTGGTGGCTGCCACCGTGTTCGGGGGCGGGAACTTCGGGGGGCGTCATGGCGGTTTCCCTCGGGATGCGTATCTCGGGGCTGCTGGTCGTAGGGGCGGTGGCGGTGGCCGCCGCGGCCTTCACCACTGACGGGGGCGGCACGGCGGACGGCAGGGGCGGCGGGGGCACGATCGTCACCGCCGGGCCTTCGACCGGGCCTCGGAAGCCGCAGACCGGCTCGCCGAACTCCGCTCCTCCGGTACGGCCGAAGCCCGACGGGCACGCGACCGTGCCCGTGCCCACGGCCACGCCCAGCCGGCCCCGGAGCAGCGCGGCGAGCGAGACTCCGAGCCCCTCCCCCAGTCCCTCCATGAGTCAGAAGCTCCTCGAAGTCCCCACCTGGCTCCCGCCCGGCCCCGACTCGCCGAACACCGACGGCACCCCTGATCCGGCGAGCGTGTACGACCTGCTCCGCGCCCCCGCCGAGTGCCGGACCGCCCTGAACGTGGTTCCCCGGACGTCGGCCGACGCCGAGTGGACGCTGCTGCGCGGGCTGGCCACGACCTGCCTCGCCGTGCAGGGCGAGGGCGGCAGCTGGGAGCAGGCGGCGCGGGACCATGCCGCCCTGGCGGACAAGGCCGACACCTGCAAGGGCCGTGCCGCGTACACCGTGCTGGGCGGTCTCCTCGACTTCCACCGTCGGCATCCCGCTGCCACCGTCCGGCTGAAGCCCTCGTCCAGCGGCACGCCCGCAGCCTGCGGATTTCGGATCGCCGGGGTCGACGCGGGCAGCGACCGCGAGGCGCGGCCCGGCGAGGTGATCGGGATCGAGCTGGCGGACACGTACGTCGACCATGCCGAGCTGCTGCCGGACGTGGGCGTGAGCGTCGGTGGGCAGCAGGTGCCCGGGGCTCCCGTGCTGAGGTCCGAGTCGGGCGATCGGCTGGTGCTGTCCGTCGTCGTGCCGGTGCTGGAGCCGGGCTCCGTCGAGGTGACGGTCCGGTATGCCGGGACGGAGGTGCGCCTGCCGGCGGCCTTCAAGGTCGCCGCTCCCGAGGTGGTCCCGGAGCCGGACATGGGGGCTGAGACGCCTGCCGGTCCGGTGTCGCCGCTCGGTGCGGTGGTGATGTCCCCTGCCGATCCGGCGGAGTTCCCGACCGCATCGCCCCCGCCCCTCACTGCCTCAGGGCCGCCACAGGGGATGCTCCCGCTCGGCCCACTCCCGGCTCACCCTGCCGGTCCGCATGCCCCTGCGGGCCTCCGGATCGCCTAGTGCCATGCCGATGTGCCCGGCGAGGACGATGCCGATGGTCAGGGCCAGCCAGTCGTGGACGAACGTCGCGCTGGTGCGCCACACCAGGGGTGTGAGGTGGGTGAACCACATCAACAGCCCCGTGCCGAGCATCACCAGCGTCGCCCCGGCGATCCAGGCCGCATAGATCTTCTGTCCGGCGTTGAACTTGCCAGCCGGACGGGACGCGGCCCGCTTGTCACGGCGCAACGCGGCGCGCAGCCACACGCGGTCGGGCCGGCCGAAGCGGTTGAGGAAACCCAGGTCGGCGCGGAAGGCGCGGGAGGCGAGTCCGGCCAGGACGGGCACGGGCAGGGCGAGGCCGGCCCACTCATGGATCCGGACCACCAGCTCGCGGCGGCCGACGAGTTCGGCGAGCTGCGGGATGTAGAGGCAGGCGGCCGTCACCACGCACACGCCCATCAGCGCGGCCGTCGTACGGTGCACCCAGCGCTCGGCGCGGCTGAAGCGCCGCACGCTCGTGGCCCGGCCGGGTGCGTCAACTCGTAGGCTCATCGTCGCGTCCGTTCGAGCGGCCGACCCAGGCGTCGACGTCGTAGCCCCGTTCCTCCCAGTAGCCGGGCTTCACGTCCTCGGTGACGGTGATGCCGGAGAGCCACTTGGCGGACTTGTAGAAGTACATCGGCGCCACATAGAGGCGTACCGGGCCGCCGTGGGCGTGGCCCAGGTCCTTGTCCTGCATGCGCAGGGCGACGAGGACGTCGGAGCGGCGGGCCTGGTCGAGGGTGAGGCTCTCGGTGTACGTGCCGTCGAAGCAGGTGAAGCGCACCGCCCCGGCTTCCTTGCGCACTCCCGCGGCGTCGAGGAGCCGGGACAGGCGTACCCCCTCGAACGGTGTGTCGGGCACCCGCCAGCCGGTGACGCACTGCACGTCGCGCACGAGCCGGGTCTGCGGGAGGGCGCGCAGGTCGGCCAGGGTGTAGCTCCGGGGCTGGTCGACGAGGCCGTCGACCGTGAGGCGGTAGGTGGTGGCGTTCTTGCGGGGAACGGACGAGGCGACCGAGTAGTAGCGGAATCCGCCGCCGTTGGGCAGCAGGTCGGTCAGGCCGGTGGGGTCCTTGTCGGACGCGCTCGCGAGGAAGGACTCCAGGCCACGCTGCAGGGTGGGCGCGGTGACCACGCCGAGGGCGCCCAGGCCGAGGGTGCCGAGGAAGACGCGGCGGCCGATGGGTTTGCCCTTCTCCTCGCCCTCCGCTGCGGAGGCTTCGGGCTGTTCGGGGTTCACCAGTCCATTCGAACACCCGCGACCCGGGCGGGACCAGGAATCGCGGGTGCTCGTCAGGGTTCCGTAAGCACTTTTTACGGGACTCCTCTTGCGGGCCTCTTCTTACGGACCTCTTCTTACGGGACGCTCAGGAGTGGTCCTCCGCTACGGCGTCTCGGTGGCCGCCTTCTCCAGCTGGAACGCCTCGTTGCCGAGCCCGATGCGGGCGTGCCGCTCGGGGGCGCGGGAGCGCAGGAGCAGGCCCTGGGCCAGGCCGGCGGCCAGGGCGACGGCGATGACGGCGGGCAGGGCCCAGCTCAGGGACGAGCCGGGGCCCGCCCCGATCAGCACGTCGAAGTCCTTGACGGTGTAGACGACGATGAAGAGCAGCGCGAGGACGGCGAGCCCCGAGGCGGCCAGCCGCCAGAACTGGGCGGCGACCGCCCCGCGGCGGACGAAGAAGACGATGACGGAGACCGAGGCGGCGGCCATCAGAGCCGCGACGCCCAGCGCGCCCAGGCTGCCCATCCAGGTGAACAGGTGCAGGACCGGTGCGGTCGGGTCTCCGGTCGGCTTGTCGTCGGTGAGCGCGAAGACGGCGACGACCACGAGCGAGACCCCGGTCTGCAGCAGCGAACCCGTACCGGGCGCGCCGCTCGCGCCGCTGGTGCGGCCGAAGGCGGCGGGCAGCAGGCCCTCGCGGCCCATGGCGAAGGCGTAGCGGGCGACGACGTTGTGGAAGCTCAGCATCGCCGCGAACATGCCGGTCACGAACAGCACGTGCAGGACGTCGGTGAAGCCGGTCCCGAGCAGGTCCTCGGTGAGGAAGAACAGCAGCCCGGCGCTCTGCTCCTGAGCGGTGCCGACGATCGCCGAGGGCCCGGTGGCGACGGTGTACGCCCAGCAGCTGATCGTGTAGAACACCGCGATGCCGCCGATGGCAAGGAACATCACGCGAGGCACGAGGACGTGCGGGCGGCTGGTCTCCTCGGCGTAGACGGGGGCCTGCTCGAAGCCGAGGAAGGCGGCGACGCAGAAGCACAGGGCGGTGCCGATGCCCGCGCCGGTGAGGGTGTCCGGGTTGAAGGCGTGCAGCGAGAGCCCCTCCTTGCCGGGATCGCCGAGCGCGGCGACGTCGAAGATGACGACCAGGGCGACCTCGATGATCAGCAGAACGCCGAGCACGCGCGCGTTGAGGTCGATCTTCAGCCAGCCGAGCGCGCCGACGAGGAGCACGGCCAGGAGCGCCGGTATCCACCAGGCGACCTCGGTTTCGAGGTAGGTGGCGAAAAGTCCGGAGACCTCGAAGCCGAAGATGCCGTAGATGCCGACCTGGAGGGCGTTGTAGGCGACGAGCGCGACCATCGCGGCGCCGGCGCCGGCCGTGCCACCCAGGCCGCGGGAGATGTACGCGTAGAAGGCGCCGGCGTTGTGGACGTGGCGGCTCATCTCGGCGTACCCGACGCTGAAGAGCGCCAGCACGAGGCCGAGGATCACGAAGAGCAGCGGCTGTCCGACGACGCCCATCACCCCGAAGGTCGTGGGCATGACACCCGCGACCACCATCAGGGGTGCCGTGGCGGCGAGCACGGACAGCAGCAGGCCCGTCGTGCCCAGCCGGTCGGCGCGCAGGGCACGGTCCTGCCCCTTGAACGTACTGATGCCGCCACCGTCCGCGGTGGCTCTGCTGGTGCTGGAACTGCCCGTCGTCATCGCGTGACCGTCCTTCGGGGTTTGGGGGTGCGGGGGGGGGCGGGTCGGGTCGGTGTTGTTGCGTCGGGTCGGTGTCGTTACGCCATGCCGAGCGCGGTGTCGCGTGCGGCGCGGAAGGCGGGGTACGGGTCGCGGTCCGGGTACGACCACGGGGACGGCGTTGCGTGCTCGCCGATGCGGTGGAACAGGGCGGCGGCCTCGGCGCCCCGGCCCTCGCAGACCTTGGCGTGGGCGAGGAAGTTGAGGTCGATCAGGCGGCGCGGGTGGCCTTCCTGCTCCCACTCCAGCCACCAGTCGAAGGCGGCCCGCATCACCTGCCGGGCCCGGCGGCCGGTCCAGTGCCCGGAGGCGGCCGCGTCGCGGGGCTCGTGTCCGGCGCCTGCGAGGACGCGGTAGCGCTCGGCATGGGCGATGACCGGGAGGATGGCGAGCGGGGAGTCGGCGGGGGCGTGCTCGGCGGCCTGGTTGGCGAAGTCGTAGACCTCGTGGAGCGGGTCGGGGCCGGCACCCGGGTGGCGCTCGGCGAGCCTGGCGACCATCAGATGGTGGGCGTGGTGATGGTCGGCGTACCGGGCCCGGACCTCGGCGAAGAGGCGCCGCACCTCCTCCTCGGCACCGAGGGCGCACTCCAGCATGAGCAGCCCGAGCCAGGGGGTGGGGTCGGCGGGTGCGAGCGCGGCGGCGCTGTGGCAGGACTCGCGGGCGCGGACCGGTTTCTCCTTGCCGCGCAGGGCGCGCTGCACCTGTGCGAGGGCGAGCAGGACGGCGGCGTCGGCGGAGTCGGGTTCGGCGAGCAGCCAGTCGCGGGCCCAGGGGGCGCAGTACGGCTCCCGGGCGAGGACGGTGACGCGGTGCCCTCGGCGGTCCCAGTCGTCGCCGGTCCGGGCGAGCAGCGAGCGGACCGACTGCCACCTGCCCTGGGCGAGCGCGGTGCGGGCCGCGGCGAGCTCGGCGTCGTCGAGGGCCGCGTCGAAGGCGTGCGCCGCACGCTTGCGACTGCGGCCGAAGGGGGGCGGAGGTGGGGGCACCGTTGTGGGTTCTGTCGGGGGAAGGATGTGGACTGTCATCGAATGATCACGCACAGCAAACCCGCAGCCAACGGTTCACGTCAAGGGTCGCCGCCGCGTTACACGCGTCAACTTCCGTTACCGGTGAGGCAGTTGAGGCTTTCAACATGCCCGCGATGTCGGAATTGATCCAAGCGTGTGGCGCACGTCATGGCGTCGTCGGCGCGGGCATCGCACGATTGCGGGACGCCCATGCCGGGTCAAGGGCCGCTACAGTCGGCCCCTACGCACACCGTCCCCGGCAGGATGATCGAGGTACGCAGCGTGTCGCTTCAGATCCTGATACTCGCCGTCACCGCTGCGTGCTGCCTGGGCTTCGGCTTCGTGTTGCAGCAGAACGCGGCCCGGCGGGCCCCGCTGAACGACTTTCTCTCGCCCCGCATCCTCCTCGACCTGATGAAGGTGCCGCGCTGGCTGGGCGGCATCGGGCTCATGGTGGCGGGCATGGCGCTGGGCGCGATGGCGCTGGGGCAGGGTGAGATCTCCCTGGTGGAACCGCTGCTGGCGACGAACCTGCTGTTCGCGCTCCTGCTCTCCCGCCGCCAGACCAAGCAGCCGCTGGGCCGCCAGGGCTGGACGGGCCTCGCGCTGCTCGCGGGCGGCGTCACGGCGTTCATCGTCGCCGGACAGCCACGCGGCGGAACGGCGACCGACGACCCGCTGCGGCACTGGCTGATCATCGGCGTCATGATCGGAGTGGCCCTGCTGCTCACGGCGTACGCAAAGCGCTCACGGCTCAGCTCGGGTCCGGCGCTGCTGGCGACGGCCGCCGGTCTGCTGTACGGCGTGCAGGACGCGCTGACCCGGGTGACGGGCGAGCGTTTCGCCGAGGGCGGCCTCGCGGAGGTGCTGACCGGCTGGCAGCCGTACGCGGTGGTGGCGCTCGGCCTCACCGGGCTGGTCCTGGTCCAGAGCGCCTTCGAGACAGCGTCGCTGCGCATGTCCCTGCCCGCCCTGACCGCGGCCCAGCCACTGGCCGGCATCGTCTGCGGCGTGGGCTTCCTCGGCGACCGCCTCCGCACCGACGCGGGCGCGCTGGCGTGGGAGGCGGCCGGGCTCGCCGGGATCGTGGTGGGCATCATCCTGCTCGGGATGCATCCGGCGATGCCGTGCGGGACGAAGGAGCCGGAGCGGGCGACGGTGCTGCAGGCCGCCGGGTGACGGTGGTTGCGGGGACCGGCTGAGGCGGGCGGAAGTCCGTACGGGGCCGGGTGCCCTTGCCGCTTCGCTGGACCTCCCGGCGCATTCCGATCGCCCCGCGGTTTCCACCCTTCACCTGCCCAAGCCACGGCCGGGAACGACCCGCGGCGTGTCGAGCGGCCCGGTCCGGACGGTGACACCACCCGGCGGGAGCCACCTGCTTGGATGGCCCCATGAGCTCTGCTGACGAGATCCTCGACATCGTCGACGAACAGGACCGGATCATCGGACAGTCCCCGCGCGGCGAGGCCTACGCCAAGGGGCTGCGCCACCGCTGTGTCTTCATCGAGGCCCGGGACGCACAGGGCCGCCTCTTCGTGCACCGCCGCACACCCACCAAGCTGGTGTTCCCCTCGCGGTACGACATGTTCGTCGGCGGCGTGGTCGGCGCGGGTGAGTCGTACGACGACGCCGCTCTGCGCGAGGCCGAGGAGGAACTCGGCGTGAGCGGCCTGCCCCGCCCGTCGTACCTCTTCAAGTTCCTGTACGACGACGGCGCCGGACAGACCTGGTGGTCGGCGGTGTACGAGGTGCGCTGCGAGCTGCCCGTGAGCCCCCAGGTGGAGGAGGTCGCCTGGCACGACTTCCTCCCCGAGGCCGAGGTCGAGCGACGACTGCCGGAGTGGGCGTGGGTGCCGGACGGACTCGCGGCGTACGAGCGGCTCAGGACCTACCGGGCGGCGGGCACTGACAACGCCCCCCGGCGACGGCCCGGATAGGGTCGTTCATGTGATCGAGTTCGCACGAAACGTCCGACTGTGGTTCGAACCGCGGCAGATCCGGCAGGAGGGCGGCACCCCCGACTACCGGTTCTCGCTGGCGAACGAGCGCACCTTCCTGGCCTGGCTGCGTACCGCGCTCGCGCTCATCGGCGGCGGCTTCGCGGTGGACCAGTTCCTGCCGGACCTGCGCTGGGGCTGGCGCGTCGGGCTGGCGCTCGCGTTGCTCGCGGCGGGCGTGCTGTGCTCGCTGCGCGCGGTCAATCACTGGGTACGCTGCGAGCGGGCGATGCGCCGGGGCGAGGATCTGCCCGTGTCGCGGTTCCCGGCGATGCTGAGCCTCGTGGTCGCCGTCGTGGCCGTGGCGATGGTCGTCGTCGTGCTCGTCGGGTGGGAGGGATGAGCGTCGATGGGGGTCCCCCCGGTCGAGCATGTTCGAGACTGGGGGAGGCCCCGGAGCCGGAGCGGGATCCGGGACTGCAGCCCGAGCGGACGCGCCTGGCGTGGCGCCGTACGACACTGTCCGGCACCGTGGCCGCCGTACTCGCCATGAAGACCGCACTGCACGGCGGGATCTCGGTCGCCGGGACGGTCGTCTGCGCCCTGTGCTGCGGGCTGTGGCTGGGCTTCCTGGCTCTGGCCCACCACCGTATCCGCGTCCTCGCCACGTCGACGGAGCCCGCGGCCCTCGCTCCCCGGCACGCGACGGCCACGGTCCTGTTCACCGTGGCCCTGGCGGTGTGCGCAGCCGCCCTCGTCTTCTGAGGACGGTGGGCCCTCACCGGCAGGTACACGAGTACGGCCCTCACCGCCAGGTACCTGACTACGGCCCTCACCGGCAGATTCCCGACGACCGCCCTAGCCGACGGCCCCCTGGGAGCCAACTCGCCGACGGATCCCTGGGAGCCGGCCCTCGTCAGCGGCGGCGCCCCCGTTCGGCGCTACTCCGCCCCCTGCCACAGCCCCTCGGGCGCCACCGCCTCCTCCGTCTCCCAGTCCACCGTCACCACGATCTTGCCCCGGGTGCGGCCCTCCTGGTTGAGCCGGTGGGCGTCCGCCGCACGTTCCAGCGGGAACGTCTCCGATACATGCACGGACACCACGCCCTCCTCCGCCAGCTCCGACAGCCGGAGCAGGTCCTCCGCGTCGGGGCGGACGAAGTAGTAGCGGCCGCCGTAGTCGAAGACGTCCGGGTCGGCGATCGACACCAGACGGCCCTCGGGGGCGAGGAGATTGGTCGAGACCTTCAGCGCCTCGCCGCCGACCGTGTCGAACGCCGCGTCTACGCCTTCGGGCGCCAGTCCGCGCACGCGCTCGGTCAGGCCGTCGCCGTACTCGACGGGCTCGCCTCCGAGGCCGCGGACGTAGTCGTGGTTGTGCGCGCTCGCCGTGCCGATGACGCGGGCGCCCAGATGGCGGGCGAGCTGGACGGCGATCGAGCCCACGCCGCCGGCCGCGGCGTGCACGAGGACGGTCTCGTCCGGCTTGACCTGGAGCACCTTCAACAGCACCTGATAGGCGGTCAGCCCCACCAGCGGCAGGCCGGCCGCCTCCTCCCAGGTGAGGTTGCGGGGCTTGCGCGCGAGGGTGCGGACGGGGGCCGCGACGTACTCGGCGAAAGTGCCGTGGGAGAGGAGGTCCTCGCGTACGTAGCCGATGACCTCGTCGCCGACGCCGAACTCCGTGACGGACACACCGGGTTGGACCACGACCCCGGAGACGTCCCAGCCGGGGACCACCGGGAAGACCGGCTCCAGCATCCGGTCCATGTAGCCCTCACGGCACTTCCAGTCGACCGGGTTGACCGCCGCCGCCCGCACCTTGACCAGCACCGAGTCGGGGCCGACCCGCGGGTCGCGCACGTCCCCGTATGCGAGCACCTCGGGGCCGCCATAGCTTGAATAGCTGATGCCCTTCATGGCTCCGACCCTCTGGCGTGGCAGGGCGCCACGCAAGCCGAATGAGCCGATATGCGCCGTTCGCGTGGCAGCCTGTCGACGTCACGACCCACACCTTCGAAGGTGAGCACCATGACCACCCTGCACGTGGAACACCCCTCCCACACGCACACCCACGGCCCCGACTGCGGTCACACCCCGGTGCCGCACGGCGACCACACCGACTACGCGCACGACGGTCACCTCCACCGCGAGCACGGCGGACACTGGGACGAGTGCGAGGCGGACGGGCACGCCCCGCACGAGGGCCACGCCCATCAGCACGGCGCCGACTGCGGGCACGAGAGCGTCCTGCACGGGGACCACGTCGACTACCTCCACGACGGCCACCGCCACGCCGCCCACGAAGGCCACTGGGACGACCACTGAGCCCCCTACGAGGCCCCGCCCGGTCGGCGTACCGGCCGGAACCCGTCCCCGACAGCTCCCCGACGCTCCACGCGGGGAGCTGTCGGCTTATCGTGGCCCCGATCACGTTCGTCTCCCCCACTGGACTACATACCGACTGGTCGGCATCATGAGTCAGGTCCGTTCACCTGCTTGAGGAGCGATATATGAGCCCCGACCATCCGCCCGGACTCGATCTCGACCGGCTGCGCGGCCTGCTCGAGCGGGAGCGGCCCGGCCTGGTGCACGGTCCGCTGACCGGCCGGCTGATCGAGGGCGGACGGTCCAACCTCACCTACTTCGTCTCCGACGGCACCTCGAAGTGGGTCGTACGGCGGCCCCCGCTCGGCCACGTCCTCGCCACCGCGCACGACATGAAGCGCGAGCACCGGGTCATCGACGCCCTGCACCCGACGAACGTGCCGGTGCCGCGGCCGGTGCTGCTCTGCGAGGACGAGGAGGTGCTCGGGGCGCCGTTCTACGTCATGGAGTTCGTCGAGGGCACCCCGTACCGCACCGCCGACCAGCTGGCCCCGCTCGGCCCGGAGCGCACCCGGGGCGCGGTGCTGTCCCTGGTGGACACGCTCGTCGAGCTGCACGCGGTGGAGCCGGCGTCGGTGGGGCTGGAGGACTTCGGCCGCCCCGAGGGCTTCCTGGACCGGCAGCTGCGCCGCTGGGGCAAGCAGCTGGACGCCTCCCGCAACCGCGAACTGGCCGGCATCGACGAGCTGCACGCGACGCTCGGACGGCGGCTGCCCACCTCCCCGGCCCCCGCGGTCGTCCACGGCGACTACCGGCTCGACAACGTGCTCATAGGTCAGGACGACCGGATCAAGGCGATCCTCGACTGGGAGATGTCCACGCTCGGTGACCCGCTCACCGACCTGGGCCTGCTGGTGATGTACAGCAAGCCGCTGGGGATGCCGAACTCCCCCGTCTCCACCACGGCCGAGGCACCCGGGCACCCGGATCCGGCCGAGCTGATCGAGCGGTACGCGGCCCGCTCGGGACGGGACGTCTCGTCCGTCTCCTGGTACACGGCGTTCGCCTGGTTCAAGCTCGCCGTGATCCTGGAGGGCATCCACTACCGCTACACGCTGGGCCAGACGGTCGGCCGCGGCTTCGACCTCATCGGCGACCTGGTCCCGGTCTTCATCGAGCACGGCCTGACCACCCTTCGAGACGGCACCCAGGAAGGCTGACGGGACATGGACTTCGCGTTCGACGCACGCACCGAAGAGCTGCGCGCCAAGCTGCTGGCCTTCATGGACGAGTACGTCTATCCGGCCGAGGCGGTCGCGGAGGAGCAGCGGGCCGCGCTGGCCTCGCCCTGGGACACCCCGGCCGTGGTCGAGGAGCTGAAGGCGGAGGCACGCAGGCAGGGCCTGTGGAACCTCTTCCTGCCGGACGCCGAGTACGGCGCCGGGCTCACCAACCTCCAGTACGCGCCCCTCGCCGAGATCACCGGCCGTTCCCCGCAGCTGGCCCCCACCGCGCTGAACTGCGCGGCGCCCGACACCGGGAACATGGAGGTGCTGGCGCAGTTCGGTGACGAGCAGCAGAAGAAGCAGTGGCTGGAGCCGCTGCTGGCCGGTGAGATCCGCTCGGCGTTCGCGATGACCGAGCCTGAGGTGGCCTCCTCCGACGCCACCAACATCACCACGCACATCGAACGGGACGGCGACGAGTACGTCATCACCGGCCGCAAGTGGTACATCTCCGGGGCGATGAACCCGGACTGCAAGATCTTCATCGTGATGGGCAAGACGGACCCGGACGGTGAGGACATCCGCCGCCAGCAGTCCATGGTCCTCGTCCCCCGCGACACCCCGGGCGTCACGGTCGAGCGCGCGATGCAGGTCTTCGGCTACGAGGACCACTACCACGGCGGCCACGCCGAGGTGATCTTCGACCACGCGCGCGTGCCGGTCTCCCACCTGATCGGCGAGGAGGGCGGCGGTTTCGCGATCGCCCAGGCCCGCCTCGGTCCGGGCCGTATCCACCACTGCATGCGGCTGATCGGGATGGCCGAGCGGGCGATCGAGCTGATGTGCAAGCGGGCCGTGTCCCGCACCGCCTTCGGCAAGGCGCTGGCCCAGCAGGGCGTGGTGCACAACTGGATCGCCGACGCGCGCGTGACCGTCGAGCAGCTGCGGCTGCTGGTGCTGAAGACGGCCTGGCTGATGGACACCGTCGGCAACAAGGGCGCCCACACGGAGATCCAGTCCATCAAGATCGCCACTCCGCGCGCCGTCGTCGACATCATCGACCGGGCGATCCAGCTGCACGGCGCGGGCGGCGTCAGCCAGGACTTCCCGCTGGCCGAGCTGTACGCGGCGGCGCGGACGCTGATGATCGCCGACGGGCCGGACGAGGTGCATCAGCGGTCGCTGGCGCGGCGGGAGCTGAAGAAGTACCTGTAGCGCAGGACGTACGAGGGGCGGCCGTCCATGGCGGCCGCCCCTTACGCATGCCCTTACGCGTGACACACGCCCGCGCGCGCCTTCAGGGACGCAGCGCTCGCAGCAACAGGTCGGCCAGGTGGTCGGCGACCTCCTGGGGGCCCATCGGGCCGTCCGGGCGGTACCAGGTCGACAGATGGTGGACGGAACCGAAGTGGTAGTCAACCACCAGGTCGGCCGGGGTCGCCTTGGAGAAGACGCCCGCCTCCTGGCCCTCCTCGATGAGCGCACGGAAGCGTTCGTGGTAGCGCCGACGCTCGGCGCGCACCTGCTTGTTCTTCTCCGGGCTCAGGTGGTGCATGGACCGCCAGAAGATCATCGCGTCGTCGAGGTTGTCGATGGTCGTCACCACGACGTCCGCCGCGGCGGCCCGCAGGCGCTTCTCGACCGGCTCGTCGGCCTGCGCGAAGGCGTCCAGCCGCTCCTGCTGCAGGCGCAGCACGCGCGCGTACACCTCGTGCAGGAGGTCGTCCTTGGAGCCGAAGTAGTGGTAGAGCGCCCCCTTGGTGACGCCGGCCGCCTCGACGATCTCCTGCACCGAGGTGCGGTCGTAGCCCTGCTCGGCGAAGAGCCGGGTGGCGGCGGCGAGCAGCCGCTGCGGGACGGGCGTACCGTCTCCGTCCGTCGTCCTGGCCACTGTGCCGCCACCTGCCCTTCCGAGATGTCTGCTTGCTGTCCGGCAGTCGTTCGTCTAGCCGTCGTTCGTACGGGAACGAAGTTCCCGACGGAGGATCTTCCCACTTGCCGTCTTGGGCAAGTCGGGCAGGATCTCCACCTGCCGCGGATATTTGTAGGCGGCCAGTCTCTCCCTGCAGTACGCGGCGAGTGCCTCGGGGTCCGTTTCCGCACCCGGACGGAGGCTGATGTACGCCTTGACGGTCTCCCCGCGATACCCGTCGGGCACCCCGACGACGGCCGCCTCGCGCACCGCCGGGTGCGTGTAGAGCACGTCCTCGACCTCGCGCGGCCACACCTTGAAGCCGGACGCGTTGATCATGTCCTTCTTGCGGTCGACGACGTACAACCAGCCCTGCTCGTCCATGAAGCCGATGTCACCGGTGCGCAGTTCACCGTCGGGGAACGTCTCGGCGGTGGCGTCGGGGCGCCGCCAGTAGCCCGGGATGACCTGCGGCCCCCGTACGACGATCTCGCCCTGCTCGCCGAACGGCACCTCCGCGCCCTGGTCGTCGACGATCCGTACGACCGTCTCGGGACCGGGCAGACCCACGGCAAGCGTCCCGGAGACCGGGTCGACGGGGGCCTCCAGGCCGGGCGGGACGGAGGCGCAGGGGGCGGTGCACTCGGTGAGGCCGTAGCCGTTGCGGATGTACGGCCCGAAGCCGGCCCGGAACTTCTCCACCAGCGCGGGCGGCAGCGGCGCGCCGCCGGAGGAGATCATCCGGAAGGAGGCGAAGTGGTCGCGGGTGACGCCCGGGTGCGCGGCCAGCGCCATGAAGGCGGTCGACGGGCCGACGGTGTAGTGCGGCCCGTGCTCGGCGAAGGCGTCGAGCACGACCCCGGCCTCGAAGCGGTACGCCAGCACGAGCGTCCCCGCGCTGTCGAGACAGGCACCCAGCTGGCAGACCATCCCGGTGATGTGGAACAGGGGCGCCAGCGCGAAGTAGACGGGCGGGTCGGGCAGCTCCAGTCCGGTCCGCTGCCGCTCGGCGTTGTACATGATGTTGCCGTGCGTGTTGGTGGCGCCCTTGGGCGTGCCGCTGGTGCCCGAGGTGTAGCTGATCAGGGCGATGCCGGAGGGCTCCGGGTCGCGCCCTTCGGGCGCCTTGTGCCCGGCACGGGCGACGGCCGTCAGGTCGTCGGCGTCATCGGCCTGCGGCAGCCGCTCGAAGGACAGCACGCGCGCGTCGTTGCGCGTCTGGAAATCCAACTCGCAACCCGTGAGCACGATCCGCACCGGCGAGTCGGCCGCCGTCTCGCGCAGATACGACTCCCAGGCCCGGTCGGAGCAGATCAGCGCGGCCACGTCACCGTCCCGAAGGACGTGCGCGACCTCCCCCGACTTGTACATCGGGTTGACGGGCACGACGATCGCCCCGGCCTTCCAGGCGCCGAGCAGGGCAAGCACGAAGTGCGGGGAGTTCTGCAGCAGGATCGCCACCCGGTCGCCGCGCTCGAGACCACGGGCGGCGAGGTGCCCGGCGACGGAGTCACTGAGCTCGTCGGCCTCGCGGTAGCTCAGGCGGCCGTCGAAGTAGGCGAGGAAGCTGCGCTCCGGCGCCTCGGCGGCGGCCCGGCGCAGGGCGTGCACGAGGGAGTCCTCGGGCTCGATGGGGGCGCGCTGGGCGTCGCTGAGCAGGGCCAGCCAGGGCTTGGCGGCGTACCGGGAGTCGGTCATCGGGCCTCCTCCCACTTCTGCTGGAGGTGGTTCATATTGGCCAGCCAGCGGTCCGGATCGGCGGCCCGCGCCTGGTAGTAACCGTCGACCTCGGGATGCGGCAGGATCAGGAAGCGGTCCTCCTCCATGCCCTTGAACAGGGCGTCCGCCACGTCCTCCGGCGCGATGGCGGTGGGCTTCAGCACGAGGTCGCCCGCACTGCCGGTGGCGTCCAGCATGTCGGTGCGCACGCCCTGCGGGCAGATGGCGTGCACCTTGATCCCTCGGTGCCGGTACGTCAGCGACAGATACTCGGCGAAGGCATAGGCGCCGTGCTTGGTGACGGCGTAGGGCGCGGCGCCGATCATGGTGAGCAGTCCGGCGGCGGAGACGGTGGAGACGAACCTCCCGCTGCCACGCTCCAGCCAGTCCGGGAGCAGGTCGTTGGCGGCACGCACGTGCGCCATGACGTTGACGTCCCAGGACAGCGCCCACGCCCTCTCGTCGGCGAGATCGGCCGCGTCCGGCCCGCCGAAGGCGACACCGGCGTTGGCGCAGTAGACGTCGACGGTGCCGCCGAGGGCGTCCCGGGCGTCGCCGACAATGGCGGATGCGTCACCGGGGACTGCGATCCCGCCGATCTCGTCGGCGACGACCTTCGCTTTGTCGGCGTCCAGATCATTGACGACGACGCGGGCCCCTTCAGTGGCGAACCGACGCGCAAGGGCTGCGCCTATCCCGCCTCCCGCTCCGGTGACGACCACTCCGGCATCCTGCAAGGCTTCCACCATGGGTCTCCTTCGACGCGGCTCCACTGCAAGGCCAGACTAACCGGTCGGTATGTGACTGGGAAGAGTGACTGCGGCCAACCCCAGGGGCGCGGGGAACTGCGCGACAAGCCACGATTTACCGGCACCTTCCCCCCGACCTGCGGGAGCAATACCGTGCCCCCCATGCGCCTATCCAGACGAGCCTTCCTCGCAGCGACAACGGCAGCAGCATCCGTGTCAGCGGCACCACCGGCCTATGCCGCCCAGCGCCGCAGGCAAACCGGCTTCGAGCGACTCTCCGCCGAAGGCTACGCGCTCCTCGACGGCCGGCGCGTCGGAATCGTCACCAACCCCACCGGCGTGACCCGCGACGTCCGCCACATCGTCGACGTCATGTACGCAGACGACCGCGTGAACCTCATCGCCGTCTTCGGCCCCGAACACGGCTTCAGAGGCACCGCCCAGGCAGGCGGCTCCGAGGGCCGCTACGACGACCCGGCGACCGGGCTCCCGGTCTACGACACGTACCTCAAGAGCGGCCGCCCCCTCGCCGACATCTTCACCGCCTCCGGCGTCGACACGATCGTCTTCGACATCCAGGACGTGGGCGCACGCTTCTACACCTACATCTGGACCCTCTACGACTGCATGGAGGCGGCCCAGCTGGCGGGCAAGCGCTTCGTCGTACTGGACCGCCCGAACCCGGTGACCGGCCGAGCGGCGCAAGGCCCCGTCCTGCACAAGGAGTTCGCGACCTTCGTCGGCCGGCAACCGATCTCGCAGGCGCACGGAATGACGGTCGCGGAACTGGCCCACCTCTTCAACGGGGAGTTCCTCACCACCCCGGTGCCGCTGGAGACCGTGCGGATGACGGGCTGGCGGCGGTCCGACTTCTACGACGCCTCCGGCCTGCCCTGGGTGCCGCCGAGCCCGAACATGCCGACGCCGGACACCGCCCTCGTGTACTCGGGCACCTGTCTCTTCGAGGGCACGAACCTCTCGGAGGGACGCGGCACCACCCGCCCCTTCGAACTGCTCGGCGCGGAAGGCATCGACGGACGCTGGGCGGCGGCCGTCAACGAACTCCACCTCCCCGGCGTGCACTTCAGGGAGGCCTACTTCGCGCCCACGTTCTCCAAGTTCCAGGGCAAGACCATCGGCGGCGTGCAGATCCATGTGCACGACCGGGCCGCGTACGACCCCGTCCGCACCGGGATCGCCCTGCTGGTGACCGCCAAGCAGGTCTGGAGCGGCTTCGGTTGGCGCTCCGACAACTGGATCGACAAGCTCACCGGCTCCACCCGGGTACGCACGATGATCGACGCGGGCGCGAGCGCCGACGAGGTGGTGGCGGGCTGGCAGCAGGAGTTGGCGGCGTTCCGGCGGATGCGCAGGGGGTACCTGCTGTACAAATGACCGCCGCGAATCTCCACCCCGGATGAGTGACGACGTATGGCCAATCACGCCCGTTAGCAGGACGATGCGCCCGTGTCGCACCACTTCGGGGGACGAGGGGGCCTGTCATGGCGGATCCGGCAGTGAGCGTGACTCCTTACTGGGAGCTGACCTTCGACGCGGACGGCGATCCGGACGCCGGGAAACGGGACCGGCTGCTGGCCGGAGTGACACAGCACCACGTCCGTGACCTGATCGTCTTCGCGCACGGCTGGAACAGCGACCGCTCGGGCGCCACCCGGCTCTACGACCGCTTCTTCGCGCCGGTCCCGCAGCTCGCTCCGGCGGCGAAGATCGGGTACGTGGGCGTGGTCTGGCCGTCGATGCGGTTCTCGGACGAGCCGATTCCGGACTTTCCGCGGGCCGTGGCGGCCGAGATGCCGCGTCGGCCGGTGCTGGACAAGGACACGCGGCACGCGCTGCTGGAGACGTTCCCGGGGCGGGCCACCGTGATCGACCAGATCGCGCGCATGCTGGACCAGCAGCCGCGCGAGGAGGCCGAGTTGGAGGAGTTCGGGCGGCTGGTACGGCTGCTGGTGGACGTCGTACCGCCGGGGCCGCAGATGCTGTTCGCGGCGGACACGCTGGCGGAGGGGGTGCCGCAGAACTCGCCGGACATGTTCTCGGTGCCGACGGCTGCCCTGTGCGAGGAGTTCGCGCAGGCGCTGACGCATCTGGAGGCACCCGAGGGAGCGCCGGACGGCGCGGCCTCGTTCTCGTTGCCGAACCCGTGGGAAGGCGCGCACGAGCTGCTGCGGCAGGCGACGTACTACGCCATGAAGCGGCGCGCGGGCACGGTCGGTGAGCGCGGGCTGGGCCGGGTGATCGGGCAGCTGGCCGCGCGGGCGCCCGAGGTGCGGGTGCATCTGGTCGGGCACAGCTTCGGTGCGCGGCTGGTGTCGTTCGCGTTGCGGGGACTGCCGAAGGGCGTGCGCGCGGTGAAGTCCGTGACGCTGCTCCAAGGCGCCTTCTCGCACTACGCGTTCGCCTCGCGGCTGCCGCACGACGCCCGTGCGGGCGGTGTGCTGGAGGGCCAGCACAACCGTATCGACGGACCGCTGGTGTGCTGCTACTCGCGGCACGACTCGGCGCTGTCCACGATGTATCCGCTGGCCTCCCGCATGGCGGGGGACGCGCGCGGGGTCGCGGCCCTGGACATCGGCCGGATGCTGGGTGCCAAGTGGGGTGCGATGGGGCACGACGGGGTGCAGGCGGTTCCGGGGACGCGGTCACTGAAGCTGGCCGACGCGCTGGAGGCGCCCCTGCCGATATCGGGCTGCGTGAACATCGACGCGGCGGCTGTCGTACGGCGCGGCGGGCCGCCGGCGGGGGCACACAGCGACATCCTGCACCGGGAGCTGGCACAGGTGGTGCTGGCGGCGGGACGCATCAAGTGACCCGCCGCCGCTGGTCCGTCACCGATGTGACGTGAACTCCACGACCTGCTGATACGTCGGGCGGTTCTGCCAGCTGATCTTGCCGTGCTTGATGCCGCCCAGGGTGCGCTGGACGATCGAGTCGGCGCACCACTGGTCGCCCGCCGAGCACTGGTCGTCCCCCGGGTACACCTGGGCCGCGGTCTTGCCGGCCGCCTCCTTCAAGGTGCTGATCAGGGTGTCCCGGCAGGCGCTGAGGCTGCCCGCGCCGCAGTACTTCCGGTCGAGCGGGCCCTGCACCGACTCACCGAGCACCGCCCGGATGTCCTTGTCGACATAGCTCCACCAGCCGTACTGGAAGGAGCTCCCGGCATGCGAACCGGTCGGGCCGTGCGCCGCCGACGGGGACTCGTCGATGGGCAGGTTGTTCGCCATCGCGGCGTACAGCTCGCTGCCGAGGCCCGGTTCGAACTCCGCCTTCACCAGCAGCGGCCACCACGCGTCGAGGATGCGGATCGCGTCGGCGTTGGCGTACGTCTTCGAACCGGCGGAGGTCTCCGTGCGTTTGGCGCCCGCCGCCACCCACGCCTGCAGCTTGTCGACAGCCGCCTTGGCCGCGGAGTCGGTGACCGCCGAGCTGTTGACGACCTTCAGCAGGTCCGGCAGAACGTCCTCCGCCCGCAGGTCGGCCAGCCCCGCATCCGCCATGGCCTTCACCAGCGAGGCCCGGGTCACGCCGCCCGCAGCGACCAGCTTCTTCACCCGGTTCTCCAGGAGGTTGCCGCGGTGGACCGAGCCGTTGCCCCAGGGCGCGGTCGTGTAGTCCTTGGCCTGCTTGTTGTTCCAGGAGATGTAGTAGTCCTGGTCGACGGAGTTGGGGTGGGCCGACGGCGGGGTGTACTGCGCGGTGTTCGTCGCCGGGTCCCAGCCGCGCCACTCGTACGCCGGCTGCGCCCACACCGGGAACTCCGCGTCCACGCCGGTCGCCCGGACCGGGTTGTCGCCGCTGTTGTAGTAGGCGGTGTGCTCGGAGTCGGCGTAGAACCAGTTGAAGGTGTAGTTGATGTGCTGGACCGCCTTCTGGAAGTCCTCCGGGCCCTTGACGTAGTCCGGGTCGTTCAGCATCTGGAAGCCGATGATGGAGTCGGCCTCGTGCAGGTAGGACGAGCGCAGGGTGGTGTAGGCGACCTTCTTGCCGCCGACGGTCGCGCGGTGCGTCACGGGACCGTACTTCGTGCGCCAGACCCGCATCGTGTACGAGCCCTCAGGGGTGCTGTCGGCGGTCGTCGGCTTCCAGGCGTTCTTCTGCTCGACCTTCTCCATGGCCGTGCAGGTGCCGCGGTACAGGTAGTGGTGGTCGTCCTGGCACAGCTCGACGGCGTAGGTGTCGATGATGTCCTGGCCGGAGGTGGTGGCGCTCCACGAGTAGTCCTGGCCGCGGCCGAGCTCGACGTACATGCTCAGGCCGGCGAAGGAGGCGCCGCGGGCGCTGATGCCCGGGCCCTGGATCTCCTGGAGCAGGAGGAGCTGCGGTGCGAAGTAGCCCGTCTGCGGGCCGAAGACGGCGACCGGGTGGCCGCTGGCGGTGTGCTCGCCGCTCACCACCAGGGCGTTGGACATGCCCCGCTTGGCCGAGGTCATGGCCGTCTCGGCGGCCGTGGTGGAGGCGCCGGTCGCGGCGGAGCCGGACGCGCTGCCCGTACGGTCGTACACGAGCTGTTCCTCGGCCACCGAGCCGGCGTCGGGCAGGGCCTCGCCCTGCGGGTCGGCGGGCTTGGTCGCGTACGGGAAGCTCTTGTCGTGGACGGTGACGACCGCCTCGGGGTCGTTGCGCTCGCGGAACGACTCCCAGAGCTTGGTGCCCTCGGCCACGCCGTACTTCTCCTGGGCGGCCAGCAGCGAGATCGCGTTGTTGACCTCGCCGCCGCCTCCTGAGCCGAACAGGGCGCCGATGACGGAGCCCAGCGCTACCAGGTCGGTGATCTTGAAGTGCTCGATGGTGCCGGCGTTGGTGACGGAGTCCTTGTGGCCGGTCAGGACGTACTCGCCGGGGAAGTAGCGGCCGCTGTCGGAGGCGTCTATGTAGGCGTTGATGCCGTCGAGGTAGGCCTTGGCGTCGGCGAGAGCAAGCTGTCCGCGTTCGCCGTTGGTGGCGACTGCGTTGTCGATCTGCGCCTGAAGATCGGCTTCCGTGTACGGCGCGTTGCGCCAGAACTGCTGCTCCAGACCCTGGTTGGAGGGCGCGCCACCGGCGAACGACGTCAGCCGACCGCGTCCGACGTGCCGGAAGACGTCCATCAGCCACAGCCGGTCCTGGGCGGCCGCATAGCCGGCGCCGAACTCCGTGCCGTATCTGGTGGTACCGGTGATGTGCGGCACACCGGTCTTCTTGTCCCGGACGATCGTCACGTCGCTGCGGCCGGCGGGTTTCACGGTGGAGGCGACTTGATCGGACGGAACGCCGAACGAGGCGTCGTTGAAGAAGTTGTTGATCGTCGCGTTGGTGAGACCGGAGTAGCCCTTGGCCAGGTTGGCATAGGGGCCCAGCTGGTCCGAGGCGTGCTCGGGCATGCTGCCGAAGGCCTGGTTGAGCAGGATCTGGGCGAGTGTGGCGTTGCCGTTCTGACCCGGCGGCAGGATGTCGGAACACTGGTTCCCGCAGTGGTCGTTGGCGGCCGTGGCCTCGGCCGCTGCTGCCGCGGGCGCGGCCACCGCTTGGGAAAATGGCGACAAAAGACCGGCAATCAGAGCGCATACGGATGCGGTCTTCAGGAACCCGTGGAATCTGCCGGGAGTTCTCAGACTGTCAAGGGCGTTGAGGGGGATTCGCCGTGGCATGGCCGCTCCTACCGACGAGGGTGGTGCCGGATGTTACCGGCGGTATCCCCGGGATTGAAGATGAACATGCGTCACTTTTTGGAGTCACCAAGACCCGCGATGGAGGTCATCGGAAATCGGATGGAGCCGAATCGCTTGTCGATACGTCTATTCGTCAACGTCGCGCGAAGTCCGTGCGGCGACGCCGAAGTGACCGAAGTACAGGTGCAGGTGTGACGGAGGTGCAGGGCGATGGCCGGTTTCCGGAGTCTGGCGAGACAGGTGCGCGACCCGCGGTGCGATCTCGCGCTGCGGCGCTACTCGCTGCGTAAGTGCCTTGAGCGGTTCGCTCCTTACGGGCACAGGGCGACCTGGGACCACTTGTGCTCCCGGGCGGGATTCGGTCCGGAGGACCGGTCCCCCGATCCGGCGCGGCTCGTGGCCGCGTTGGACGAGTTGGAAGAGGCGCGTTCGGTCTGGCTGGCCTATGAGGTCGAGTTCGCCGAGCGACGCAAGAAGGAGAAGCACGACGGACTGCGCAGGCCGGGCAGTGTGGACGACTGGCACCGGCTGACCTGGGGCGGCTTCGGTGTCGCCTGGTGCGACGACCCCCGGGTCCACCCGCATGAACCGCTGGCCGAGGTGCTGCGCCGGCTGATCTCCGCGCTGGAGCGCGAACCGGGCTCGGAGTGCCCGGTGTGCGGCGGGGAGCGGCTGATCTGGAAGTACGACCTGGCCCATGAACCGTCCTCGGGTCCGGTCTGCACGGGCTGCGGAATCGTGGTGCCGCGTCCGGTTCTCACGCCTGAAGCGCTCGCGGCGTCGCGGCGTGAACGGCGACTGCTCGTGTCCGCCTAGTACGACGGGGGTGCGCCGGGGATGCCGCACCCCCCTTGCCGACGCATGGATCGGCGTCTTCCCGTCTGCCGTTGTCATCCCGTCTGCCGTTGTCAGTGGTGGCTGGCAGCATCGAGACATGATCCAGGTGTGTCTGAACGGGCCCCGAGGGGCGGGCGACGGTGCGGTGGTGCCTGTCTCGCCGGAGGCCATGGCCGAGTCCGCCGCGGCTGCGGTCGCCGCTGGTGCCACGGACATCCATGTCCACCCCAAGACTCCCTGCGGACAGGACAGTCTGTCGCCGCGCGTGCTCGCGCCGGTGCTCGAGGCGATACGGGCCCGGGTGCCGGTGCCGGTCGGGGTGACCACGGGTGTCTGGGCGGAACCGGATCCGGGAGCGCGAGTGGAGCGCATACGGAGCTGGGCCGGGCTGCCGTCACTCCCCGATCACGCCTCGGTCAACTGGCATGAGCCGGGGGCCGAGGAGGTGGCGGCGGCGTTGGTCGAGCTCGGCGTGGGTGTGGAAGCGGGCATCTGGTCGGCCACGGACGGGGCGGCGCGGTTCGCCGCCTCGCCGCTGGGTCCGAGGGTGCTGCGCGTGCTCGCGGAGGTGACGGACGCGTCGGCGGAGACGGCCGAGGAGTCCGCGCGTGCGCTGCTGGCCGACCTCGGGCCCGCGTTCGGCCGCCCGGTGCTGCTGCACGGCGAGGACGGGGGCGCGTGGCCGGTGCTGCGGCTGGCGGGGCGGCTGGGGCTGGCGACGCGCATCGGCCTGGAGGACACGCTGGTCCTGCCGGACGGGGAACGGGCCGTGTCGAACGCTCAGTTGGTGGCGGAGGGGCTGGTCCAGTACGGGTGGGCCCAGCGCTCGTCGTGAGGAAGGGCGAGGAGTTCGGCGCGGGTCGCGAGGTCGTACTCGCCCGCGGCGTGGAGGCGTTGGGCGCCGGTGCCGCAGAGCCAGGCGCGCAGGTCCGTGACGCCGGCGTCCACGGTGTCGTCGTACCACCAGGAAAAGGGTGAGGAGTCGGCCTGCAGGTCGTAGAGCCAGACGTCGGCGCAGTGGGCGAGGTGTGCGTCGGCGACCGGGCCGGGGACCCACCCCTCCAGAAAGGGGGTCACCGACCTGGCGATCGTGACGCAGGTGTCGAAGATGTCGTCGATGCCGTACGGCGGCTCGGGCGTCGCGAGGGCGTCCTGCCACCACGCGTGCAGGAACTCCTCGATCGCGGCGGCCTGCTCGGCGGGCCACGCGCGCCAGTCCACCCGGGACAGCCCATGGGCCAGCGTCCCGATCGAGCCCAGGGAACCGTCGGTCATCGCCCGTGCGCCCTGCGGCAGCAGGCGCCGCATCACGGCCGCGTGGTCGTCGAAGTGGTCGGGCACCTCGAAGAGGTGGTACTGCACCACGTCCACGGGCATCGGCGCGTCCGGCGTGCGCAGATACGCGGTCTCCTCGGGTGCGTGGCAGTAGCTGCAGCCGGTCTCGGTGGGGCTGGTGAAACCGCTGAAGACGGTGTCGATGTCGGCGAGGGCTGCGTCAAGAGCGGCTGAGGACATGGGGCTGGTCCCGTCAGGACTCCGTGCGCGGCGGCGTGCCGCCGGCCGAAGATCGCGACGATACCAGCCGCTAATCCGGTCGCTCCAGCACTTTCCCGTCCGGACAGTTGGGGGCGATGAAACACACCTGAGGAAGACCGAGGAGTCCCCGATGTCGACGCTGCGCGTCACCGCCGAAGTGCTGACCGTCCACGAGCATCCGAACGCCGATGCGCTGGAGCTGGCCCAGGTGGGTCTGTACCGGGCCGTCGTCGCCAAGGGCGCGTACCGCACCGGCGAGGCCGCCGTGTACATCCCCGAGCAGTCCGTGCTGCCGGTCGAGCTGATCGAGGAGCTGGGGCTGACCGGACGGCTGGCGGGGAGCAAGGCCGACCGGGTCAAGGCGGTGCGGCTGAGGGGTGAGCTGTCGCAGGGGATCGTGTGCCGGCCGACGGCGCTGGCCGGCGTCGATCTGGCGCGGGCGGCGGCGGAGGGCACCGACTTCGCCGAGGTGCTCGGGATCACCAAGTGGGTGCCGCCCATCCCGCCGACGATGTCCGGCGACGTGGAGTCGGCGCCGGATCTGCTGCCCTGGGTCGACATCGAGAACATCCAGCGGTACCCGGACATCTTCGCGCCGGGTGAGCCGGTGGTGCTGACCGAGAAGCTGCACGGGTCGGCCTGCCTGCTGACGTATGTCGCCGATGAGGAGCGGGTGTACGTCTCCTCCAAGGGCTTCGGCGCGAAGTCGCTGGCGCTGAAGGAGGACCCGCGCAATCTGTACTGGCGGGCTGTTCGGGGGCATGGCGTCGCCGAGGTTGCGGCTCGGGTGGCCGAGAGGTTGGGGGCTCGGCGTGTCGGGATCTTCGGTGAGGTGTTCGGGGCGGGGGTGCAGGACCTGACGTACGGGGCGGACGGACGGCGGGACACGCTGGGGTACGCCGTGTTCGACGTGTCCGCGGACATCGACGGTCGTGTCGAGTGGCTGGACGCGGCGGAGGTGCTGCGAGGGGAACTGCCTTTGGCGCCACGGCTGTTCGAGGGGCCGTACGACATCGAGCGGGTGCTGGAGGTCGCCACCGGGCGGGAGACCGTCTCGGGTCGGGAGCTGCATCTGCGGGAGGGTGTGGTGATACGGCCGGCCGGTGAGCGGTACAGCGCGGTGACCGGTGGACGGGCGATCGCGAAGGCGGTCAGTCCGGCGTATCTGACACGAAAGGGCGGGACCGAGTACGAGTGACTCGGGGCCGCGGGTCGGTGGGTGCGCTGTGTGGGGGCCGGCGCGGGGGTTGGGACGCTCGCCGGCGCCGGCCGGGTGCCGCCCGCGCCCACCCGTCCCGCGCCAGCGGCACGACTGCCCGCAAGCTGGGTGGCTCAGCTGACCAGCCGGCGGCGCTGAAACGCCCTCAAGGGGCGCGGGGAACTGCGCGACCAGCCACGCACGACCCGCAGCCGCCACCGAACCCGAGGCCCCGAGCTCCTAGGCGACCAACCCGGCCCAAGCCAGCGCAGCGCACTAGCAGCACTCCTCGGTTTCCTGCTCCTGCCCCCGCTCCCGCGTCCCGCTCCTCCCCAGGTTCGCCTTCCCTCGCCCTCCCCCTTGCTCCACCATCAGCCGCGACCCCGTAAGCCGTTCACCGAACACGTCGTCCGGGTTGGAGAGGACACACGTGTCCAGGGACAGGCAGCCGCAGCCGATGCAGTCGGTCAAGTGGTCGCGGAGGCGGTTGAGTTGCTTGATGCGTTCGTCGAGTTCCGAGCGCCAGGCCTCCGACAGACGCGCCCAGTCCTCGTGGGTGGGGGTGCGTTCCTCGGGAAGTTCGGCGAGGGCATCGCGGATCGTGGCCAGCGGGATGCCGACGCGTTGGGCGGCCCGGACGAAGGCGACCCGGCGGAGGGTGTCACGGGTGTAGCGGCGCTGGTTGCCGGAGGTGCGGCGGCTGCTGATCAGACCCTTGGACTCGTAGAAGTGCAGGGCGGAGACGGCGGCGCCGCTGCGCGCCGACAGTTGGCCGACGGTCAGCTCGTGGATCTTCTCGGGGATCTGGGGCACTCCTCCGAGCCTACCGACCGCGTCGTACGCCCGTTCCGTTGACATAGGCCTCGCGTCCGACCATGCTAAGCAGTCGCTTAGACATTGCGGGACCGCGACGCGAGAGGCCGGGAACATGGCAGAGCCGAGGATCTTCACGTCCGTCGACGACCTGAAGGCGGCGGTGGGCGAGCAGCTGGGGTACACCGACTGGCTGGAGATCGACCAGAAGCGGATCGACCTGTTCGCCGAGGCCACCGGCGACCATCAGTGGATCCACGTCGACCCGGAGAAGGCGGCCGCCGGGCCCTTCGGGACGACCATCGCGCATGGGTACCTGACCCTGTCGCTGCTGCCCCTCTTCGGACCCCAGCTGATCAAGGTCGAGGGCGTGAAGATGGGCGTCAACTACGGCACCAACAAGGTCCGCTTCCCCTCCCCCGTGCCGGTCGGCTCGCGGTTGCGCGCAACCGGGAAGATCAGCAACGTCGAGGACGTGCAGGGCGGCGCCCAGCTGACCGTCGCCTACACCGTGGAGCGCGACGGCGGGGACAAGCCGGTCTGCGTGGCCGAGTCGGTGGCCCGCTTCTACGTCTGACCCGCTGCTCAGCCTGAGGGCCCCGGCGGCTACTTGACCCCAACCATCCGCAGCACGAGGTCGGCGTACAGCGCGCCGACCTCGTCGGGCGTCCAGGGACCGTCGACACTGAACCAGCGGGCCACGTCGATGCAGAGCGAGAGGACGGCGAGGGTCGTGCCCTTCACGTCCAGTACGTCGAATTCCCCGGCCGCCACACCGTCCTCGATGATCCCGCGCACCTCGGCGTCGCACTGCCGGCGCAGCGCGAGGATCTCGGCGCGGGCGTCCGGGCCGAGCGAGTCCAGTTCGTACTGCACGACCCGCGCGGTGGTGCGCCCCCCGGCGTGCCAGCGGACGAAGGAGCTGACGGCGTCGGCGAGCCGCTCGGCCGCCGTACCCTCGCGGCGCGCCGCCCTCTGCAGGATCTCGAGCGCCTTTTCGTGGCCGATCCTGCTGATGCGGTGGAGCAGCTCTTCCTTGGTCTTGTAGTGGATGTAGAGCGCGGCCGGGCTCATGCCGGCGCGGCCCGCGATGTCACGGGTCGTGGTGGCGTGGTAGCCGCGCTCGGCGAAGGCCTCCACAGCGGCGATCAGCAGCCGCCGGGCCGCGTCGGGCGTGACCTCACCCCACGCCGACGTCTCGCCGCCGGCCGTCTCCTCCGCCGTACTCATCGCTGATTCGCCCCTCTCGCTGACAGAGGAACCACCATACCGCTGAAGGTGAGCGGGCGCTTAGCGCGGCCGTTCGGAGCTTTTCGAAGGGCCGGAGCTTTTCGGCCTCAGATCTTCTCGAAGGGGTCGTGCTCAGCGAGGAGTTTCTCCAGTCGCGCCTGGTCCACCCGGCTCACGATCTGCCCGGCCTCCTGCCGGTCCCGGATCACCTTCGCGAGGGTGAACGCCGAGGTCACCAGGTACAGAACCGCGATCGCCAGGAAGCCGCGCACCCAGGCGTCGGCGTTCAGCTGGTAGATACCGACGCCCGTGGCGGCCATGGCGACCGCGAAGGAGGCCACGGCCTGCCCGTAGAACGCCGCCGTACTCTGCCGCTTGACCGGTGTGTCACTCATGGGCAACAGGGTCGGCCGTTGTGGCGCCGGACACATCCGCTGAAGTACTCAGCCAGGTACTCAGAACTCAGAACGCCGAAACCCCGGTCAGCGCCCGCCCGATGACCAGCTTCTGGATCTGGCTCGTGCCCTCGTAGAGGGTCATCACGCGGGCGTCGCGCAGCAGCTTGCCCGCCGGGTACTCGTCGATGTAGCCGTAACCGCCGAAGACCTGGAGGGCGTTGTTGGCGGCGCGGACGGCGGCCTCGGAGGCGAAGAGCTTGGCCTTGGAGGACTCGACGGCGAAAGGCAGCCCGCGGTCGATCAGGTCGGCGACCCGCCAGGTCAGCAGCCGGGCCGCGTCCACGTCGACGGCGATGTCGCTGATCAGCTCCTGGACCAGCTGGTGATGGGCGATGGACTTGCCGAACTGCTCGCGCTCCCCCGCGTAGCGGACGGCCGCGTCCAGCGCGGCCTGCGCTATGCCCACGCAGCCCGCGGCCACCGACATCCGGCCCTTCGCCAGGGCCGACATCGCGACCGAGAAGCCCTTGCCCTCCTCCCCGAGCAGGGCCGTCGCGGGCACCCGCACGTCCTGAAGCACCAGCTCGGCGGTGGCCTGGCCGCGCAGGCCGAGCTTGCCGTGGATGGTGCGGCGGGTCAGACCGGGGGTGTCGGGGGGGACCAGGAAGGCCGAGACGCCCTTGTGGCCGGGCTCGTCCGTGGAGCGGGCGAAGAGCAGGACGACGTCGGCCCAGGTGCCGTTCGTGATGAACATCTTCGTGCCGTTGATGACATAGTCGTCGCCGTCCCGGACCGCCCGGGTGGCGAGGTTGCCCGCGTCGGAGCCGGTGCCCGGTTCGGTGAGGCCGAAGCAGCCGACGTACTCGCCGGAGGTGAGCCCCGGCAGCCAGCGGCGCCTCTGCTCCTCGCTCCCCCAGACGGCGACGGTCTTGGCGACCAGGCCGAGGGAGACGGAGACGATGCCGCGCACGGACGAGTCCCCGCGCCCCAGCTCCTCCGTGACCAGGCAGTACGCCAGATGGTCGCCGCCCGAGCCGCCGTACTCCTCGTCGATCGTCAGCCCCAGGAAGCCGACCTCGCCGAGCTTCTTGACGATGGAACGGTCCACTTCCTCGGCCCGGTCCCATGCGACGACATGCGGGGCGATCTCGCGGTCCACGAAGTCCCGGGCGAGCTGCCGGACGGCGGTCTGCTCCTCGCTGAGCTCCAGGTTCATGCCGAGTCACCCCACAGAGAACGAACGTCGACGGCCGTACATTGAAAGCCGTACATTTAAATTAGCACTGCTAGTTTCCAGCTGGCAGCCCTACTATGTGCGCCATGGCCCGACCGCGCAAGCCCCTCCTCAGCTACGACCGGATCGTCGAGACGGCACGTGAACTCGTGGACGCGGAGGGCCTGTCGGCCGTCTCCACGCGCCGGCTCGCCGCCGAGCTGGGCGTGAGCGGGCCCTCCCTCTACAACCACTTCCGCACGAAGGACGAGATCCTGGAGGCGGTCGCCGACTCGGTGAGCGCCCAGGTCGATCTGTCGATGTTCGAGGACGGCCGGGACTGGCGGACCGCGCTGCACGACTGGGCCGTCTCCTACCGGGCCGCCCTGCGCGACCACCCCAACATCGTTCCCGTCCTGGCCCGCGGCCCCGGCCGCCGCCCGGCCGCGCTGCGGCTCGCGGACGCCGTCTACGGCGCGATGGTCGAGGCCGGGTGGCCGCCGGCGCAGGCCACGTCCATCGGCGCGCTGATGCGGTACTTCATCATGGGCTCGGCGCTCGGCTCGTTCGCCGGGGGCTTCGTGGACGACGCGAGCGCCTACGACCCCGCCGACTATCCCCACCTCGGACAGGCGCACCTCCTCGCCGAACAGCAGGAGAAGATCGACGAGCGGGCCTTCGAGACGGGCCTCACAGCGCTGCTGGACGGGCTGGCCCGGCAGTACGACCAGGTCGGGCGAGCCGGCTAGCCATATTTCGGCGTACGCCGAAGTGTCCGTGCCGCATGCTGGGAGCCATGACCACCAGGGATCCTCAGGCGCCCCGGCTGGCCCGGCTCGCTGGCCTGATAGCCGACGAGACCCGGGCCGCCTGTCTGCTGGCGCTGCTCGGCGGACGGGCCTGGACCGCCGGTGAGCTGGCACGGCACGCCGGGGTCGCCGCGTCGACGCTCAGCGAGCATCTGAGCAAGCTGGTCGCGGGCGGGCTGCTGGCCGAGGAGCGGCAGGGCCGGCACCGGTACGTACGGCTGGCCGACACGCGGGTCGCCCAGCTGGTGGAGGACCTGGCCGCGCAGGTGTCGCCGGATGTGGCGGTACGGCCGCGGAACCTGCGGGAGTCCAGCGCCGGGTCCGCCATGGCGCGGGGGCGCACCTGCTACGACCATCTCGCGGGGCGGCTGGGCATCGCGATCACGGATGCTCTGACCGCGCGCGGGCTGTTGCGTCAGGACACCGGGTGCGCACTCACCGACGCCGGTCTCGGCTGGTTCGACTCCGCCGGAATCCGTCTCGACCGCACGGGCCGCCGCCCGCTCGCCCGCGCGTGCCTCGACTGGACCGAACGCCGACCGCATCTGGCGGGGGTCGCAGGTGCGGCCCTGTGCGGCCATGCGCTGGAGGCCGGGTGGTGCGTGCGGATCGGTTCGGAGCGAGCGGTGAAGGTGACCGCGTCGGGGGAGCGGGCACTTCGGGAGCTGCTCGGCATCGAGCACGGGGCACTGCGGTGAGCGCTGCGGCCAAGGGGGCGGGGCCTGTTGGTGTGTGCCGGGTGCGGGTGCGTGGGGGCTGGTCGCGCCCACGCGGCGGAGCCGCAGATCGACACAGCCCCGCGCCCCTTAGGGCGCTGCAATACCCGGTCCGAAATCCGCGAGCCCTCGGCCCCACTCCCCTCCTAGCCTCTGGAGCATGATGAACGCCTCCCCCGCCCGCCGCACCGAGCTGGTCGCCACCGCTGCCGCCACCGTCACCGTCGTTCTCTGGGCCTCCGCCTTCGTCTCGATCCGCAGCGCGGGCTCCGAGTACTCGCCCGGCGCGCTCGCGCTGGGGAGACTGCTCGTCGGCGCCCTGGTGCTGGGCGGCATCTGCCTCGTCCGGCGGGAGGGGCTGCCCCCGCGGGCGGCCTGGCCCGGGATCGCGATATCGGGGCTGCTGTGGTTCGGCTTCTACAGCGTCGTCCTGAACTGGGGCGAGCAGCAGGTCGACGCCGGTACGGCGGCTCTCGTCGTGAACATCGGACCCATCCTCATCGCGCTGCTGGGTGCCCGGCTGCTCGGGGACCCGATGCCGCCGCGGCTGCTGGCCGGGATGGCGGTGTCGTTCGCCGGTGCGGTGACCGTGGGGCTGTCGATGTCGGGCGGGGGCGGTTCCTCGGTGCTCGGGGTGGTGCTGTGCCTGCTCGCCGCGGTCGGTTACGCGGGCGGGGTCGTGGCGCAGAAGCCGGCGCTCGGCCATGCGAGCGCGCTCCAGGTGACGACGTACGGGTGCCTGGTCGGCGCGGTCCTGTGCCTGCCCTTCACCGGGCAGCTGATCAATGACGCGGCCGAAGCGCCCCTCTCCGCCACGCTCAACATGGTCTACCTGGGCGTCTTCTCGCTGGCCCTCGCCTTCACGACGTGGGCGTACGCCCTGGCCCGTACGACCGCGAGCCGCATGGGCGCGACCACTTACGCGGTGCCCGCGCTGGTCGTGCTGATGTCGTGGCTGGCGCTGGGCGAGGTGCCGGGGCTGCTCACGCTGGCGGGCGGGGCGCTGTGTCTGGCGGGGGTCGCCGTGTCGCGGTCCCGGGCGCGGTCCGCTCGGGTCGTGGCGGCCTCGCCACGACCCGAGCAGGCCCGGGAATCAGCGTGAGCGCGCCCTGTCCGCAAGGACCTTGATGGACAGCAGGGCGATCACCGAGAGGCCGATGATGTAGCCGGACACCGCCATCGAGGTGCCGGTGGCCTCCAGCAGCAGCACCATGACGAACGGGGCGAGGCCGCCGCCGAGCACGGCCGCGATCTGGTAGCCGAGGGAGGCACCCGTGTAGCGCATCTCCGGCGTGAACAGCTCGGCGAACAGGGCCGCCTGGGGGCCGTACATGATGCTGAGGAAGCAACTGGCGACGAACGTGCCGACCGCCAGCCACAGCAGCGAGCCGGTGTCGATCAGCAGGAACAGCGGGACGGCCCACAGGGCGATGCCGGCCGCGCCGATGGCGTAGATGCGGATGCGGCCGATCTTGTCGGAGAGCGCGGCGGCGGCCGGGATCAGCACCAGCTGGGTGAGGCTGATGCAGAGCGAGACCATGAGGACGGCGCTCTTCTTCATGCCGAGTTCGCGGGTCGTGTAGTCGAGCACGCCGGTGATGATGATGTAGAAGGTCGCGGTGTTCACGGCGAAGGAGCCGCCGGCGAGGAGCACCGTGCCGAGGTGGCTCTTCAGGATCGTGCGCAGCGGAGAGGACTGCTCGGCCTTCTCCTGCTCCGCCAGCTTCTTCTCCGCCTCCCGGAACTCGGGGGTCTCCTCGACGCGCGTGTGGATGTACCAGGCGAGCACGAGGACGAGCAGGCCGACCAGGAACGGCACGCGCCAGCCCCAGGCCGCGAACGCGGAGTCGGACATGGACGCCCCGGCCAGCAGGAAGACCGTGTTGGCGGTCACCACGCCGATGGGGACGCCGAGCTGGACGAAGCTGCCGTAGATGCCGCGCTTGCCCTCGGGGGCGTACTCGGTGGCCATCAGCATCGCGCCGCCCCACTGGGCGCCGACGGCGATGCCCTGCATCACGCGGAAGGCGACCAGCAGGATCGGGGCGGCGACGCCGATCGTGTCGTACGTCGGGAGCAGGCCGATGCCGGTGGTGGCGAGGCCCATGAGGGTGAGCGCGAGGACGAGCATCGGCTTGCGGCCGCGCTTGTCGCCGAGCTGCCCGGCGACGATGCCGCCGAGCGGGCGGGCCAGGAAGCCGACGGCGAAGGTGGCGAAGGAGGCGAGGACTCCGGCGGTGGGGCTGCCGGCCGGGAAGTACAGGTCGCCGAGGACCAGGGCGGCGGCGATGCCGAAGACGAAGTAGTCGTACCACTCGACGGCCGAGGCGAGGGCTGCGGCGGTGGCGACCCGGCGGCGGTTGACCGAGGGCGTCGCAGTCGAGCTGGGAGCGGGGGGAGCGGAAGGGGACGTGTCCATGCGTGCACACTCCGGTGGGTGCTGTGGGGACGTTCCCGGGAACATACTGACTGGACGGTATGCGGTCAACGGGTGTGCGCGAAGGTTGCCCGGAGCACCTGAGCACTCCGGGCAACCACGGGCCTCAGAACACCACCAGCGCCCTGCCGCCCTTGCCCGCCAGCATGTTCTCGAACGCCGCCGGAATCCCCTCCAGGCCGATCCGCTCCGTCACCAGCGCGCCCAGGTCCAGACGCCCCGCCCGCACGTGCTCGGCCAGTACCGGCAGATCCCGCGCCGGGTCGGAGTTGCCGTAGACGCAGCCGGAGAGGGTCCGGCCCCAGTGGAAGATCTCCAGGGCGTTGAAGGTGACCTGCTGGTCCTTGCCGCCGATGCCGACGACCGTGGTGCGGCCGCCGCGGCGGGTGGAGTCCCAGGCCGTGCGGATCGTGGTCGCGCGGCCCACGCACTCAACGGCCACGTCCACGCCCTGCCTGTCCGTGCGGCCCCGGATCTCGCGGGCGGTGTTCTCGGACGCGATCACGTAGTCGGTGGCTCCCGCCGCACGGGCCAGCTCCTCCTTCTCCGGGGAGACGTCGACCGCGACGATCTTCGCCGCGCCCGCGATCCGGGCCGCCTGGAGGGCGGCCAGCCCCACGCCGCCGACGCCGAACACGGCGACCGTCTCCCCCGGCTGCACCCGCGCGGAGTGGTGCACGGCGCCGTAACCGGTGAGGACGGCGCAGCCCAGCAGAGCGGCGTCGGTGAGCGGGACGCCGTCCGGGAGCGGCAGCAGGCAGCCCGACGGGACGACCGTCTCCTCGGCGAAGGCGGCGACGTTCAGGCCGGGGTGGAGGTCGGCGCCTGCCACGGTACGGGCGTACACGTCGGCGGCGCCGTTCAGCGCGTTGGCGCACAGCCAGACCTCGCCGAGGCCGCAGGCGTGACAACTCCCGCAGGACGGCGCCCAGTTGAGGACCACGCCGTCGCCCGGCGCGACATGCGTGACGCCCTCCCCCACGGCCACCACCGTGCCCGCGCCCTCGTGGCCCAGCACCGCGGGGACCGGGACGCGCATGGTGCCGTTGGACAGGGACAGGTCGGAGTGGCAGACGCCGGCGGCGGCGAGGCGGACGCAGACCTGGCCGGGGCCGGGGTCGGGCAGGTCGATCTCGGTGACCTCCAGCGGGGCACCGACGGCGGGCAGGACAGCGGCACGGACGGCCATGAGGAGCGACTCCCTTGGAACCTGGGGACCTGGGGACCGGGGAAACCCTGAACGGGCCTCAGAACTGGAGGGACTTGGTCTGGAGGTACTCGGTCAGGCCGTGCGCGCCGAGTTCGCGTCCGACGCCCGACTGCTTGTAACCGCCGAAGGGGGCGAGCGGGTTGAAGCGGCCGCCGTTGATGTCGACCTGCCCGGTGTCCATACGTCGGGCGAAGGCCACCGCCTCGGCCTCGTCCCCCGCCCAGACGGCGCCCGCGAGGCCGTAGACCGTGCCGTTGGCGATCCGCAGGGCGTCCTCTTCGTCCTCGTACCGCAGCATCACCAGGACCGGGCCGAAGATCTCCTCCTGGGCGATGGTCATCTCGGGCGTCACGTCGGCGAAGACGGTCGGACTGACGAAGTAGCCCTGCTCGCGCGGCGCTTCCGGGCCGCCCGCGACGAGTCGCGCCCCCTCGGCCACGCCCTTCTCGATGTAGCCGCGCACCCGTTCCTGCTGCCTGGCGCTCACCACCGGGCCGATGCGCTCGCCGTACTTCGCGGCGGCGGCCCCGGCCAGCTCCACGGCCTCGTCGTACTGGTCCCGGGGCACCAGCATCCGCGTCCAGGCGCTGCACGTCTGCCCGGAGTTGGACATGACGTTGGCGACGCCGACGTTGACCGCCTTGGCCAGGTCGGCGCTCGGCAGGATGACGTTGGCGGACTTGCCGCCGAGCTCCAGGGCGACCTTCTTGATGGCCGCGCCGGCCACCGCGCCGATCCGGCGGCCGACCGCCGTGGAACCGGTGAAGGAGATCAGGTCCACGCCCGGATGCTCGGCGAGCGCCTGGCCGGCGACCGGGCCGAGGCCGGTGACCAGGTTGAACACGCCTGCCGGGACGCCCGCTTCGTGCACCGCCCCGGCGAAGAGCTGGGCCACGAGCGGGGTGTCCTCGGCCGGCTTCAGGACGACCGTGCAGCCGGCGGCCAACGCCGGGGCGACCTTGGCGACGATCTGGTGGAGCGGGTAGTTCCAGGGCGTGATGGCGCCGACCACGCCGATGGGCTCGTGGTACACGGTCGAGTTGCCGACCTTCTCCTCGAAGGCGTACGTCGCGGCCAGCTCGGCGTACGAGCCCGCGACCGCGATGGGCACGCCCGCGTGGACCGCCTGCGAGAACTTCAGCGGCGAGCCGAGTTCGGCGGTGACCGTCTCGGCGATCTCGTCCTTGCGGGCCTCCAGGGCGTCCCGGAGGGCGGCCAGGCGAGCGGCCCGCTCGGCGGGCGGGGTCGCGGCCCATCCCGGCAGGGCGGCGCGGGCGGCCCGTACGGCCGTGTCGATGTCGAGGGCGGTGCCGGCCGGGACCTCGGCGATCACCCGTCCGTCGGCCGGATTCACCACCTCGATCACATCCTGGCCGGCGGCGGGGCGCCAAGCGCCGTCGATGTACATGCCGTCGTGTGCCTTCATGGTGCTGCCTCCCGGGCGGGCGTCCGGCTGTCGTCGTCCGGTTCACAAACTAGCGGCGTTAGTTTTTGCGCGCCAGACGCCACCCATGAGACCAGAAGCACGTACGGCTGGGCAGCGCCCTATAGAGGCGCGGGGGCGGTGTCGATACGCGGCTCCGCCGCGCGGGCGCGACCAACCACAACGGCGCCGCACCCGAAACACGACCCGTCGCGGCACCCCCTCACAGACCTCCCAGCGGAGCGCCGTCGTCCAGGTCCGGCAGCCTCGCCGGGGCCGGGCAAATACGCTCGCCGTGCTGGTCGAAGACGAACAGGTGGGCGAGGTCGACGAGGAGCGGGACCTGCATGCCGTGCCGGAGTTCGAGGTCGGGCGTGGTGCGGACGATGAGGTCGCCGGGGAGGCGGCCCTCGGGCGGGGCGGGGTCGGGTGTGGTGTCGGCCGGATGTTCCAGCGTCACGACCGGCCCGGCACGCAGGGCGCCCGCGCGGCTGCGGAGCCGGTGCAGCACCGTCCCGGGGTCACGGCGGCGGCGCCGGGCCCGGGCGACGGGGCGCGGGGCCTCCAGATCGGGCACGAGGGCCGGGCGGGAGCCGGCGTTGAAGTGGACGAGGATCTCGTGCCCCTGGAACTCCACATGCTCGACCAGACCCGTGATGTGCACCTCGCCGGGACGGGCGGCGGAGCGCTCGGCGATGCGGACCGCCTCCGAGCGCAGGCCCACGATGACCTCGCGGCCCTGCTGTACGCGCAGCAACTGGTGGTCCAGGGACAGGGGTTCGGGCAGGCGGAGGTACTGCTTGCCGAGGCTGATGGTCATCGCGCCGTCGAGCGGGGCGCGGACGACGCCGCGCAGGAGGTTGATGCGGGGGGTGCCGATGAAGGCGGCGACGAAGACGTTGCGGGGCAGCGCGTACACCGAGCGCGGGGTGCCGACCTGCTGGAGGACGCCGCCGCGCAGGACGGCCACCCGGTCGCCGAGCGACATCGCCTCGGCCTGGTCGTGGGTGACGTACACCGTGGTGACGCCCAACTTCCGGGTGAGCCCGGAGATTTCGGCGCGCAGGTGGTTGCGGAGCTTGGCGTCGAGGTTGGACAGCGGCTCGTCCATCAGGAACGCGGTGGGGTGGCGGGCGATGGCCCGGCCCATGGCGACGCGCTGGCGTTCGCCGCCGGACAGCTGGGCGGGGAAGCGGTCGAGGAGGTCCTCGATGCCGAGCATGCGGGCGGTGGCGTCCACCCGTGGGGCCGGGTCCGCGCCGGGCGACTCGATGCGCAGCGGGAAGCCGATGTTGTCGCGGCTGGTCATGCTCGGGTAGAGGGCGAAGTTCTGGAAGACCATGGCCATGTGCCGTGCGGCGGGCAGCAGGTCGTTGGCGTGCTCCCCGTCCAGCAGCAGTTCGCCCTCGTCGATCTCCTCCAGGCCGGCGATCATTCTGAGCACCGTGGACTTGCCGCAGCCGGAGGGCCCGAGGAGGACGAGGAACTCGCCGGGTTCGATGTCCAGCGAGAGCCGGTTCACGACGCGAACGCCTCGCGTGTAGGACTTGCTCACGTCGTGCAGGGAGATGGCGCGTGTCATGGCTGCTGCCCCCGGGGGCCTCCGGAGCGCCGCTGCTCCGTGTGTCGAAGACCCCGTGCGGGTCGTACGGGGCCTGTGCGTCACGGAAGTTAACGGAATGTACCCGTGGTGGGGAAGACATCGGTCACTTTGTCGCGGTCAGGTGGGCGAAGACGACCACGTTGCTGGTGTATCCCGTCCGCCGGTCGAAGAGGCCGCCGCAGGTGATCACGCGCAGTTCCGGGCGCCGGGTGGGACCGTAGACCTCCTTGTCGGGGAAGTTCGCCTTGTCGAAGACCTTCACCCGGTCCACGGTGTAGACGGCGGTACGGCCGTCCGCGCGCCGTGCCTCGATCTGCTTGCCGCGCTTCACCGAGGCGAGCCCGGCGAAAACGGCGGGGCCGATCCTGGTGTCGCGGTGGCCGACGGCGATCGCGACGCCCGGCTCTCCGGGCGTGGGGCCGCCCCGGTACCAGCCGATGATCTTCGGGTCGTCGACCGGCGGGGTCTCCAGCTCCCCCTCCCTGGTGAGCCCGATGCCGATGATCGGGGCGTCGATGCCCAGCGACTTGATGCGGACCGACGTCGGCCGGGATCGCGGCAGGGGGCGGGGCGGGGGTGTGGGCTCGGCGGAGTGGGCCCGGCCGGCGGCCACGGTGTCCGGGCCGTCGGGTCCGGCCGGTGCGATCGCATCGCCGTGTCCCTCGCACCGGACCACCACCGTCACCAGGACGACCGTGAGCACCGCCGTCCTGGTGAGGCGGTAGGCGCGGGTCCGGTACCAGGGCCTGCGTCTGCGCCTACGCGGCACCATCGGGCTGCCGGCGGTTCCTCCGGACGTACACGGCGCCGCCGACGGCTGTCAGGCCCACCACCGCCGCGCCCGCGACCGGTGCGTAGGCGGCCGCGGTGTCGATGAGACCGCCGCCGCCCGCGTGCACGCCTCCCCGCGGACCGTGGTCGCCGCGTCCCCATCCCTCGTCGTTGTGCCCGTGGTCCTCGATGCGCCCGTCCGGACCGTGCCTGCCCTCGCGCTTGTCGCCGCACTTGACGCGGAAGAGCTTTCTCTTGGTGTTGGTGACGTCCACGGTCCAGGTGATCATGTACTGCCCGTCCGCCAGCCCCAGCAAATCGGTGTGACCGGCACCCCCTGCCAGCTGGATGGTGCCGGTGACGGTGGCGGCGCTGGGCAGCGGGGGCTGCGGCGTGATGGTGTACTCGACCGAGGGGAGAGTGTCGAAGTTGACGGCGTCGAGGTAGAACCTGCAGACCACCGCTTCGTCATCCGGAGTGCCGTAGGGCATGCCCTCGCTGTGGATCCTGATGTCGCCGTTCGCCTGGGCCGACGCGGTCGGCGCCGCCACCCACGACGCGCCCGCCGCGGCGAGGGCCGTGAGGACGACTGTGGCGCCCGCACGGGCGCGGAACGTACGTGAGGGTGTCAGGGTCGGCATGCGCGCTCCTCTGATTCAGACGATTTTCATACAAATCGCTCCTTCGCCTGACTCTCAGTCATGCGCACAGCGACTCGCCGTAGCGAGGCCCGGCGCGTCGTCAAAGTTCGCTCGTCCGGCGGAATCGCGAGCGCTTCGGCCGCTCCCGCGCGGCCGGTCCGGGCCCCTCCGGCCGCTTCGGCGTCCGCACGGCGATGCCCGCCGACAGCAGCAGCAACGCCCCCAGCATCAAGAACGGCGCCGCCACCCCCGCGAGGCCCGCGACCAGACCCGCCGACGCCGGCGCGGCGACCTGGCCGAGACGGTTGCCGGTCAGCCGCAGGGCTAGGGCGGTGGAGCGGGCGCCCTCGGGGGCCGCCTGGACGACGGTCGTCATGGACAGCGGCTGGCCGACACCGAGGCAGAACCCCAGCACCGCCAGCATCAGGGCCAGCGCCCACACCGGCACCGGCAGCGCGATCCCGGCGCACAGCAGGGCCGCCAGAAGGCACGTCACGGTCAGCAGCAGGGTGCGGCCGAGCAGTCGCAGCAGGGGCGTCAGGACCAGGCGGCACGCGATGGTGGCCGCCGCGCGCAGACTCAGCAGGAGGCCGATCACGGACGGCGCGATGCCCCGGTGCTCGCCGACCACCGGGAGGTAGGCGGTGAGGATGTCGGTCGCGGACAGCACGGCGAGGCTGATGAGGATGCCGGCGGGCACACCGCGGGCCCGCAGGATGTGCCGTACGGGGACGCGCTCGCCTTGTTCCCCACGGGACTTGGCCGTCGTACGGCTCTCTATGCGCCACAGCGAGGTGAGCGCGACCGCGCCGCCCGCGCCCGCCACCACCAGGGCGAGGGCGCTGGTGCCCGCCATGTCCCGGCCGCCGATCAGCGCGCCCGCGGCGATCGGGCCGATCAACTGGCCGAGGGAGGCTCCGATGGTGAAGTGACCGAAGTTGCGGTCCTGTTCGTGCGGGGCGGACTGGCGGGCGACGAGCGACTGGGCGCCGATGACGAAGCAGAGGTGGCCGAGGCCCATCACGCCGCTCCAGACGGCCATCGCCCACAGGGAGTCCGCCAGGCCGCTCATCGCACAGCCGCCGGAGATCAGCACGACTCCGACCGGCAGGAGGGGAGCGCACCGGCCGTGGTCGGTGCGGCGGCCCAGCGGGACGGCGACGAAGAGCGGGAGCAGGGCGTACACACCCGCGATCACGCCGACCGCCCGCTCGTCCGCCCCCAGCGCGAGGGCCCGGTAGGACACGGCGGGCCGGGCCATCGACACCGCCCCCTGCGCGAAGCTGAAGGCGATGACGAGGCGGAGCAGCCAGCCTCGGTTCCCACCGGGCCTCATGAGAGTGACCTCCCTCAAGGGTCAGATGATGCCGAACAGAATCCCTGCCCCGAGGACCACCAGGGATGTGAGGGCGGCCCACTTGACCACGAACCTGGTGTGGTCGCCGAACTCGACCTTCGCCATGCCCACCAGGACGTAGACGGCCGGCACGAGCGGGCTCGACATGTGCAGCGGCTGGCCGACCAGCGAGGCGCGGGCGATCTCCAGCGGCGAGACGCCGTGCGCGGCGCCGGCCTCCGCGAGGACCGGCAGGACGCCGAAGTAGAAGCCGTCGTTCGACATGAAGTACGTCAGCGGCAGGCTCAGGAAGCCGGTGACGAGCGCCATGTGCGGGCCCATGCCGCCCGGGATGCTGTCGACGATCCACTTGGCCATGGAGTCGACCATGCCCGTGCCCTGCAGGACGCCGGTGAAGACGGCGGCGGCGAAGACCATGCCGGAGACGTTCAGGACGTTGTCGGCGTGGGCCGCGAGGCGGGCCTTCTGGTCGGGGATGTGCGGGAAGTTGACGGTCAGGGCGAGCGCGGCGCCGAGGATGAAGAGCACCGGGATCGGCAGCCACTCCATGATCATCGCGGTGAGCAGGGCCACCGTGAGCAGCGCGTTGAACCAGTACAGCTTGGGGCGCAGGGTGGGGCGGTTGGGGTCGAGGCCCTGGAGGCGGACGTCGCCGTCGTCGTCCGAGGAGTCCGCGTCGGTGCCGGAGCCGGCACCACCCGTGGTCTTGTTCAGGCGCACCTTGTCGGAGCCCCCGGAGGCACCGGCGCCGACGAGCACCGTCTCGGTCTCCTGCTCCTTCTCGTCCTTGACGATCTTCTCCCGCTCCAGGACCTCGTCCAGGCTCAGCACGCCGAGGCGCTTGCGCTCCCGCAGACCGAGGAAGTACGAGAGGACGAAGACGAAGAGCAGCCCGACGGCGAGCGCCGGGATCATCGGCACGAAGATGTCACCGGCGTCGAGCTTGAGCGCGGTGGCGGCACGGGCGGTCGGCCCGCCCCACGGCAGGGTGTTCATCACGCCGTTGGCGGTGGCGGCGACGCCGGTCATCACCACGAGGCTCATCTTCAGGCGCTTGTACAGCGGGTACATCGCCGAGACGGTGATCATGAAGGTCGTCGAGCCGTCACCGTCGAGCGACACGATCGCGGCGAGGACCGCCGTGCCGATGACGATGCGCAGCGGGTCCGCCTTGCAGAACTTCAGGATCCCGCGAACGATCGGGTCGAACAGGCCGACGTCGATCATGAGGCCGAAGTAGACGATGGCGAACATGAGCATCGCGGCGGTGGGCGCGAGGTTGCCCACTCCCTCGATGACGTAGTCGCCGAGCTTTGCTCCCTTTCCGACGAACACACAGAAGAGTGCGGGGATCAGCACGAGCGCCGCGATCGGCGACATCTTCTTCATCATGATCAGGACCAGGAAGGTCGCGATCATGGCGAAGCCAAGAATGGTCAGCATGAGTGGATACCTAACGTTCGCCCTTGAACATCCCAACGAGGGCCGGGGGTGCGATGACGTTAGGTCCCTTCAAGCAGCGTTAACAAGACGTTGACGTGCGAGCAATAAGCGCAAAACTGCTGGTCACAGCTTTGCGCTGCTCACGGGGCCGACGCGATGGCCAGTTCTACGGGTACGCCGTTGAGGACCGCGTTGCCCGACAGCGGGTCGAGCAGGCTGCCGTCGAGGAGCTGGTTGACGTTGACGCCGGGGGTGACGGAGGCGTGGCTCAGCCGGGTGCCGGGCCGGTCGTGGCCCCAGCCGTGCGGCAGGCTGACGACGCCCGGACGCACGCTGTCGGTGACCTCCGCGGGGGCGGTGACCTCTCCCCCGGCGCCCTTGACCCGCACGGGCGCCCCGTCCCGCACGCCGAGCCGTTCGGCGTCCTCCGGGTGGATGTGCAGGGTGCAGCGGTTGGTCCCGCCGGTGAGGGCGGGCACGTTGTGCATCCAGCTGTTGTTGGAGCGCAGATGCCGGCGGCCCACGAGGACGATCCCGTCGGGACGCTCGTGCAGGGCCTGCCTCAGGCGCGGAAGATCGTCCGCGATCGGCGGCGGCAGCAGCTCGACCTTGCCGCTGGCCGTCTTCAGCGGCTGCGGCAGCCGGGGCGTGAGCGGGCCGAGGTCGATGCCGTGCGGATGCGCGAGCAGCTTCTGAAGGGTCAGTCCGTCCGGTCGTACGCCGAAGCCGTCGCCGTACGGGCCGAGGCGCAGCATCATGTCGAGCCGCCGCTCGGGCCCGCTGTCACCGGTGAGCTGTGCGGCGAGTTCCTTCGGGTCGCGGCCGTGCACCGGGGAGTGCGGCTCCTTGACCGCCTTGCCGAGGGTCTGGTCGACGACCATCGCGTCGACGGCGGCCGGGTCCGCGCCGTGCATGCCGGTGGCCGCCAGGACGAGCCGGGCCAGGATCTCGGTCTCGGCCATGCGGCCGGGCTCCAGCGGGACGGCGGGTCGGCTGTAGCGGACCTGGTTGCGTACGGCGAGGGTGTTGAAGGCGAAGTCGTGGTGCGGGCTCTGCGAGGGCGGGGGCGGGGGCAGCACGACGTGGGCGTGGCGCGAGGTCTCGTTGAGGTACGGGTCGACGCTGACCATGAAGTCGAGCGAGCCGAGCGCCTTGTCGAGCCGGTCGCCGTCGGGCACCGACAGCACGGGGTTGGCGGCGACGGCGATGACGGCCCGGACCGGCTCGCCCTCCTCGGTCGCGGTGTCGATCTCCTCGGCGAGCGCGGAGATCGGCAGCTCGCCCTTGGCCTCGGGGTGCCGGCTGACCCGGGAGTGCCAGCGCCCCAGCGCGAAGCCGTGGCCGGGGCCGGCGGGGCGCGGCGTCTTGTCGGTGGCGGCCTGCGGGAAGAGGGCACCGCCGGGGCGGTCGAGATTACCGGTCAGCATGTTCAGTACGTCGACCAGCCAGCTGGCGAGGGTGCCGTGCGGGACGGTGCAGCTGCCGATGCGGGCGTACACGGCGGCGGTCGGCGCGGCGGCGAGCTCGCGGGCGAGGGTGCGGATGGTGCCGGCGTCGATGTCACAGGCGGCGGCAACGGCTTCGGGGGTGAAGTCCCGTACGGCGTCCGGGAGTTCGGTGAGTCCCTGGAGGTGCTGGGTCAGCTCGCCCGTGTCCACGAGGTCTTCCTCGAACAGGACGTACGCCATCGCCGCGAGCAGCAGCGCGTCGGTGCCGGGGCGGATCGCGAGGTGCCGGTCGGCGAGCTTGGCGGTGCGGGTGCGGCGCGGGTCGATGACGGTGAGGGTGCCGCCGCGGGCCTTCAGCGCCTTCAGCTTGCCCGGGAAGTCGGGCGCCGTGCAGAGGCTGCCGTTGGACTCCAGCGGGTTGGCGCCGATCAGCAGCAGGTGGTCCGTGTGGTCGAGGTCCGGTACGGGGATCGCGTTGGCGTCGCCGTAGAGCAGTCCGCTGGAGACGTGCTTGGGCATCTGGTCGACCGTGGACGCGGTGAAGATGCTGCGGGTGCCGAGGCCGGCGAGCAGGACCGGCGGGTAGAGGGCGCCGGCCATGGTGTGCACGTTGGGGTTGCCGAGCACGATGCCGACCGCGTTCGGCCCGTACCGCTCGACGACGGGGCGGATACCGGCGGCGACCGCGTCGAAGGCCTCCTCCCAGGTGGCCTCGCGCAGCTCGCCGTCCTTGCGGACGAGCGGCGTGCGCAGCCGGTCGGGGTCGCCGTCGACGGCGCCGAAGGAGGCGCCCTTGGGGCAGATGAACCCCTTGCTGAACACGTCGTCGCGGTCGCCGCGGGCGCCGGTGACCTGGGTCCCCTCGATGGTGAGGGTCAGGCCGCAGGTGGCCTCGCACAGGGGGCAGATGCGCAGTGCGGTGCGGGACACGGGTCCTCCCGGGGTGGCGGCGGCGTTGACGCACGGACTCAGGCCGAGCATACCGACCGGTATGCACGGTGGGGAGTCCCAGCCGGGGAAGAGGTCGGAAATTTGCGAGCCGCCAGTCGAGTCCGCCAGTCGAGTCCGTCAGTCGAGAACGCGCGCCAGATACGCCCGCAGCATCTCCCGGGCCTCCTCGATGATCCGCTCGTCCCCCTCCGGCGCCATCCGGAAGGCGAGGTGGACCAGGGTGTCGGCGGTCTCGACGGCGATGAGGAAGACGCGGCGCAGGTCTTCGTCCGGCTCGCGGTCGAGGTAGCCGGAGAGCAGCTCGGTGAGGCGGTCGGCGACGCGGTGGTTGGGTTCGGCGCGGGTGCCGACGGGGATCTGGTTGCCGAAGTCGACGAGGGAGAAGCCGGGCGCGGTGCGCTTCATGGCGAGGTACTCGTCGAGGACGGCATCCATGGCCACGCGCCAGCCTCCGTCCTCGGCTCCCTTGAGGCGCTCGGCGATACGGGCGGTGTAGCGCTCGAGGTTGCGCTGGGCGAGGGCGTCGGCCATCTGGCGCTTGTTGCCGAAGAAGCGGTAGACCGAGCCTATGGGGACGCCGGCACGCTGGGCCACGGCCCGGGTGCTCAGGTCGTCGTAGCCGACCTCGTCGAGGAGGTCGGCGCACGCGTCGAGAATCCTGGTGAGCCGTTCGGCGCTGCGCCGCTGCACGGGCGCCCGGCGGAGCGATGCGGGATGGGGCACGGTCTTCATGATGCCTTTCCGGCTCGGTCCGGTGAACCTTGACCCCCTGTACGGAAGCCGGTGCCCTGCACGCTCAGTGCTGCGGTGGACGGTTTCGACGTCGCCGTCGGCGTCGCGGCCGTCTCCGCCTCCGATGCCGTGATGGCGGCCGTGCTCTCGACGGGTTCCCCGTCCACCGCCCACACCGTGCCGTCGTCGGCATACAGCCGGACGGTGACCTGGTGCGTGCCGCGCGGGACGAGACCGGAAGCGAGGCGGCACTCGGGGGTGCGGAGCCTGGTGACGAGGCGGCCGTCCACGAAGAGGTGCGCGAGCCCGCGGCCTGCCAGCGCCCGCGCCTTGGCACCGGGGGGCGAGAAGCGGAAGTCGCGCAGGGTCAGCCGTACGTCCCAGCTGCCGTCGCCGTCCGGGTCCGGCTGCACCTCGATGCCGACCTCGGGGGCGTCGTCCTCGTCCACCTCGCGGTAGTGCCGCCCCTCGTCGTCGGTGTCGTCGAGGACCTTGCCCACCGGGGAGGGCGACACCCCGTTCTCCCCCTGTTCCCGCGCACCACCGGAACCGCAGCCCACGGTTCCGGTCAGCAGCAGGACACAGACCGCGAGCGCGGCGAGCAGGCTCCGCGTCCACGACATGCCGGGAGACTAGAACACCGGTCCGACAGCCGGATCCCCCTGAAGTCTGGTTCTCGTCGTCCCTCCAGAGGAGGTCCGGCCGATCTCTTGCGCCCGGGCAACCGCAATCCTACGGTGAAGCATAGGAATCAGATTATCGAGGGAGCGATCATGAGTGATGGGGGTACCTCCCGCGCGAGCGCGTTCGAGCGTGGGAGAGCGCGGAAGACTGCGGAAGGGCTGACCTACCTCTCCGGATTCGGCAACGAGCACAGCTCGGAGGCGGTGCCCGGCGCCCTCCCCGAGGGCCGCAACTCACCCCAGCGCGCCCCGCTGGGCCTGTACGCGGAGCAGCTGAGCGGTACGGCGTTCACCGAGCCACGGGCCCACAACCGCCGCTCGTGGCTGTACCGCATCCGCCCGTCGGCCGCCCACCCGGCGTTCACGCGCACGGGCAACGGCGCGATCCGCACGGCCCCCTTCACGGAGTCCGTGCCGGACCCGAACCGCCTGCGCTGGAACCCCCTGCCCGAGCCCGCACCCGGGACCGACTTCCTCGCCGGCCTGTGGACCCTGGGCGGCAACGGCGACGCCACCCAGCGCACCGGGATGGCCGTGCACCTCTACCACGCCAACGCCTCGATGGACCGCGTCTTCAGCGACGCGGACGGAGAGCTGCTGATCGTGCCGGAGCGCGGCGGACTGCTGCTGCACACGGAGTTCGGGCTGCTGCATGTGGAGCCGGCACATGTGGCGCTGATTCCTCGTGGGGTGCGCTTCCGTGTGGAGCTACTGGATGACTCTGCTCGGGGCTATGTGTGCGAGAACTATGGCGCCCCCTTCCACCTCCCCGACCTGGGCCCCATCGGCGCCAACGGCCTCGCGAACGCCCGGGACTTCATGGCGCCGGTCGCCGCGTACGAGGACGTCGAGGGCCCGGTGGAGGTGGTGAACAAGTTCTGCGGCAACCTCTGGACGGCCACATACGACCACTCCCCCCTCGACGTGGTCGCCTGGCACGGCAACCATGTGCCGTACATCTATGATCTGCGCCGTTTCAATGTGATCGGCACCATCTCCTACGACCACCCCGACCCGTCGATCTTCACGGTGCTGACGTCCCCGTCGGACACCCCGGGCCTGGCAGGCGTCGACTTCGTGGTCTTCGCGCCACGGTGGCTGGTGGGCGAGGACACCTTCCGGCCGCCGTACTTCCACCGGAACGTGATGAGCGAGTACATGGGCCTCATCGAGGGCGCCTACGACGCCAAGGCGGAAGGCTTCGTGCCGGGCGGCGGCTCGCTGCACAACATGATGTCGGCGCACGGCCCGGACCGGGAGACGTTCGACAAGGCGAGCGCCGCGGAGCTGAAGCCCCAGAAGATCGACGACGGCCTGGCGTTCATGTTCGAGACGCGCTGGCCGGTGACGCTGACACCGCACGCGGCCCGCGCCGAACACCTGCAACAGGGCTACGACGACGTCTGGCAGGGCCTGGAGCGGAACTTCCGCCCCTTGCACTGATCAATTCACTACCGGTACGGATGGCCCTGTGACCTCCTTCGCCCCGGACTCGATCGTCCTGAACCGCAAGCTGCCGCTCTGGTACCAGGTCTCGCAGTCGCTGCGCGCCTCGATACTGGGCCGGCGGCCGCGGGACCCGCTGCGCCTGCCCACCGAGGAGCAGCTGGCCGGGCACTACGGCGTGAGCGTGCTGACCATGCGGCAGGCGCTGAAGGAGCTGGAGGACGAGGGCCTGATCACGCGCCACCGCAGACGCGGCACGTTCATCGAGCCGGACGCCCGCCGGGGCGCCCCCGTGCGGCTGCTCGGCTCGGTGGACGCGATCGTGGCCCAGCAGTCCGGCATGGCGGCCGAGCTGCTGGACCACGGCAAGGCGCCGGTCCCGGCCGAACTCGCCGAGTACTTCCCGGACGTCGAGGAGGTGGCGACGTACCACCGCCTGCGCAGCGACGAGAAGACCGGCGAGCCGACCAACCACGCCCGCAACTACGTCCGCCCCGAACTGGCCGCCCGTATCGACCTGGACGACCTGGTGCGCTGGCCGATGACCAAGGTGCTGCGGGATGTCGTCGGGGCGGACATCAGCCGCATCACGGACACGGTGGAGGCGCGCCTGGCGGACCCGGAGACGGCACGGCTGCTCCAAGTCCCGCTGCTGAGCCCGATCCTGCACTACACGGGCGTCACGTACGACACGGACGGCCGGGTGCTGGATGCGGCGGTCATTCACTACCGGGGCGACCGCTTCTCCTTCACGGTGACGCTCGACGCCACCTGACCCGCATGTCGTATGCAGGTCGTACGATGCCCAGCGTGACGCACGACGACGCTCCGCTGCTGGCGGACCTCATGCCGTGGTCCGTCGCACCGCCGCGGCTCGGCCGGGGGTGGCCGACGGGCCCCGACGGGGCGTCCCTGAAGGCCCGCTGGGACGCCTTCGTGAAGGCCGAGGGCCCGGACCGGGAGGCCCTGCTGGAGCCGACGCGCTCCCGCACGCTGCACTCGGCGGTCGGACAGCTGCCCGGCCAGTCGACCGGCACGGAGAAGCTGGCCCGCGCCTCGGGCCCCTGCCCCGAGCCGGTACGCGTCCTGTACGCCCCGTTCGACGAACAGTGGCTGATCCCGGACCACCGCCTGATCGACGCGGCCCGCCCCGAGCTGTGGCGGGTGGCGGACGAGCACCAGGTCTTCGTCCTGGAGACGCCTGAGTCCCCCCTGCTGGCGACCTCCCTGCTCCCGCTGGTCCGCCCGGGCCGCATCCGCCCGCTGTACCGCCGCCCGGGAGGCATGGAACCCAACCTGGCGCCGGGCCTGCTGGAGCACCTCCGGGACCGGCTGGACGCACCGGTCGAGCCGCTGGACGTCCTCGCCTGGACGCTGGCGGCCGTACGCCCGGACCTCACCGTCCCCCTCACAGGTGACCCGGAACTCTGGTCCCGCGGCGTGGAGTCGGGCCACCGCGCCCTGTGGCTGATGCGCCGCAACGGCGACCGGCCGAAGCTGCCCGGCGGCCGCCGCCCGTACGTCCGCGCGCCGCTCCCCTCCCGTCCGCTCACCCTCGAGTACGACCGCGACGAGGAGGCCCTGCTGCTGGACGAGGGCCGCATCTCGCCGGTCCCACCGGAGGCCTGGGACTTCGAGGTGGCCGGCGTGAGGGTCCTTCAGCAGTGGTTCGCAGCCCGTGTCACGGAGCCCGAGCCGGGCACCCTCGCGGCGATCCGCCCGGCGACCTGGCCGCAGGCGTGGACCTCGGAACTGCTGGAGCTGATCACGGTCCTGGCCTTGCTGTCTGAACTCAAGCCATTCGACCAGGAGTTGAGGTACACCATCACGGCAACCGACCTCCGCAAGGCCGGAGTCCTGCCGGTCCCGGAGCCGGCCCGCCGTCCGGCATCGGTCCTGGACGGGCACGAAGAGGGGCCTGAAGGGCAACTCACGCTGATCTGACGGCCCAGAGCCTGGCGTAACGACAGGCTCTATCGCCGATCGGGGTCGAAGGCGTCCAGCACCCGTTCCAGCGCCCGCCTGAATACCGCCTCCAGATCGATCGGCCCGCTGTCCTCCATGAAGGCCGCGGCAAGGCGCGGATAGGCGCCGGTGGCGACCTGGCTGCCGAGGTAGGCGATGCGGACCGCGTTCTCCTCCTCCTCGGACCAGGGCATGGAGCGGGTGCGCTCGGCGGTGGCGATCTCGTTCGCGGTGTACGTCGTCACGACGCCGTTGAGCAGCGCCACCAGCTCCATCTTCACGCCGTACGGAACGTCGAGCGGTTCGAGACAGGCCAGGCAGTGCTCCAGGTAGCGCAGGGTGTTGGGGCTGAAGCCGTACACCCCCGACATCAGCCGCGGCACCCAGGTGTGCCGGTGCATGATGGCGCGGGTCTCCAGCGCGTTGCGGATCATGTCGGCGCGCCAGTCCCCCGAGGGCTCCCGGATCTCGTGCTCGGCGCCCACCGCGTCGATCATCAGCTCGTACAGGTCCTCCTTGCGGGGGACGTAGTTGTACAGCGACATCGTCCCGCAGCCCAGCTCGGCCGCGACATGCCGCATGGAGACGGCATCCAGCCCACCGGCGTCGGCGATGCGGACCGCCGCGGCCGCGATGTCCGCGCGCGTGAACGCGGGCCTGGGACCACGCCCGGTCCGCTCGGGACGCGCCCAGATCACTTGGGGTTCGGCCGCCTTGCCCGCCATCGATCATCACCTCGGCCACCATCCTAGTTACGTACAGCGTACGTAGTGCGCTATGGTCGACCCATGACTTCTACGTACGCTGTACTTAGTGAAGGTCTGGAGAAGCGGTTCAGCGAGGTCCACGCCCTGCGTGGACTGGATCTGGCCGTCACGCAGGGCACCGTCTGCGGCCTCCTGGGGCCCAATGGCGCGGGCAAGACCACGGCCGTACGCCTGCTGACGACGCTGCTGCGTCCGGACGCCGGTTCGGCCCGGATCGCCGGGCACGACCTGCTCCGGGAGCCGGCGGCCGTCCGGCGCCGGATCGGTGTCACCGGGCAGTACGCCTCGGTCGACGGTGACCTCACCGGCCGCGAGAACCTCCGGCTGTTCGCCCGGCTGCACCGGGTCCGCGGGCCGGCCGAGCGGGCCGCCGAGCTGCTGGAGCGCTTCGGACTGACCGAGGCGGCCGACCGGCCGGCGTCCACGTACTCGGGCGGGATGCGGCGCCGCCTCGACCTCGCGGCGAGTCTCGTCCGCCGCCCCGACGTGCTGTTCCTGGACGAGCCCACGACAGGCCTCGACCCCGCCAGCCGCAACCGGATCTGGGACGCCGTAAGGGAGCTGACCGCCGACGGCACGACCGTGCTGCTGACCACGCAGTACCTGGAGGAGGCCGACCAACTCGCCGACAGCATCGCCCTGGTGGACCGGGGGCGGGTCGCGCACACGGGTTCGCCCAGCCAGTTCAAGGCGCTGATCGGCGCACACGTCGAGGTCGTCGTCACCGATGCCGACGTCATGGTGAAGGCGGCGGCCGTGCTCGATCAACTCACCGGCGCCGAGCCGTCGTTCGACCACGAGCGGCACGCCGTGGGCGCGGTCACCCGCGACCTGACGCTCACCCTGCCCCACCTGGTGCGCGAACTCGACGCGGCGGGCGTGCCGTTGCTCGACGTGCGCCTCGAACCACCGTCTCTCGACGATGTGTTCCTGCGACTCACCGAGGAGCGTGCGGCATGAACGCGCTGACGTACGACGGCGGGGCGATGCTGGGCCGGCAGCTTCGGCGGGTCCGGAACAACCCGGGGCTGCTGATCCTGACCCAGACCATGCCGGTCACCATGCTGCTGTTCTTCGGCTACGTCTTCGGCAGCGCGCTGGCGATGCCCGGCGAGGAGTACCGCTCCTTCCTCGTTCCCGGGCTGCTGGTGGCGACCGCCGCGAACGGGATCATGACCGGCATGTTCCAGGCCGCCCAGGACACACACCGGGGCGTGATGGACCGCTTCCGGACGCTGCCGATGAGCCGGGCCGCCGTACCGCTGGGACAGGCGGCCGCCGACCTGGTGGTGACGGCCGCCGGGACGGTGCCGTTCCTGCTGGTGGGGCTCGCGGTGGGCTGGCGGATGGAGGGGTCCGCGCTCGAAGCGGCGGGCGCCTTGGGCCTGTTGCTTCTTCCTCGGGCTGCTCACACGCAACGAGGAAGCCGCCGGTCAGCTGGGCGGGGCGACGTTCATGCTGCCGCTGCTGTCCAACGCGTACATTCCGACCGACCGTCTGCCGGGCTGGCTGCGCACGCTCGCCGAGTGGAATCCGATCAGCGCGGTCACCACGGCTCTGCGGGACCTCTTCGGCAACGCACCCGTGCCGGACGAGGCCGCCTGGCCGGTCGCGCATCCGGTCGCCGGGTCGCTGGCGTGGTGCGCGGTACTGCTGGCGGTGTTCGCACCGCTCGCCGTACGCCGGTATGCGCGCGGCGAGCGGTGAAGCCGGAAGACTGAGGGGAGTTGGAGGGACGTGCCCGCGCCCGGGTAGCGCTCCGCGGCGGCGCCGCGTGCCGTGGGGATGACGGCGGCGGCGACGCGGTACGGCGCCGGAGACGGTGTGACCTGCCGGGCGCGGGACTGCAAGTCGTTCGAGGAACGCCGGTAGGAGTCAGCGCCCGCCGAACAGCGAACGGCGGAGCCGACGCAGTGGGGCGAAGAGCGAGACGCGGCGAACGCGGGCACCGCGGTCGCTGCGCTCGTGCGTGGTGTCACGAGTGGTCAGTTCACGCATCAGCGAGGTCGCTTCGGCCGCCTCCGTCTGCGGTACGGCGGGGCCCGCCAGTACCGAGAGATGGCGGTCGAGGCGCGAACTGGTCGCGCTGCTCCCGCAGGTGATCGCAGGGACCCTGGCCCTGCTGCGCACTGTTATCTGATCCATGTCACTCCCCACCCGTACGAGTCCACCCGGCCCGGGCAGGTTAACCCTATCGCCCCGGTGGGGCACTCGTGTATCGCGGTCACAGGATTCACCTTCCCCGTAAGGGTGTTGACGACTCGTCCGTGATTACTCTCCGAATCCAACCGATTTCAGGGCGAGTTGGACAACCGGCTGGCTGGTGGGTTGCGGTGAGCCTCCGTCCGGCTCGACGGTCACAGCCAGTGACGTCGCCGACTTGTCGAGATCGGATGCGACCAAGGGCGTGTCGCCGTCGAAAAGCCCGAGGGAGCGCGGTTGTACGTCGGGGCGCATCAGCCAGAGCTGGTGCACTCGGCCGCTCGGCAGCTCGTCGTATCCGCTCAGAGTGACGACGGCGCGCCCCTCCGATACGGAAGCGACCACTCCGATGGTGCGGCCCCGGGCGTCCTCGCCGGCGGTCGCCCGGGCGTCGGGTGCGGCGAGAACGTTAGCGATCTCACTTGCCTGGGCGCGCTGGGCGTCCAGCTGATCCTGCGTCCGGTCGGCCTGGACGGCGAAGAGGGAGGCGACGACGAGGGCCGCGGCGGCCGTGGCGGTGGCGAACGGCACGAGCAAGGGGCGCGTCCTGCGCGCACGGGTGCGCGACGGCGGTGGTTGCGTTCCCCACACATGCGGCGGCAGCTGGGTCGCACGCGCGCGTGCCGCCTCCCGCCCGGCGGGCTCCTGCGGAGTCGTCCGTACGGCGGCCAGGACCCGGTCGCGCATCGCGGCCGGCGCCGGGGCGGCCGTCGACCAGGCGAGGCGGACGGCGTCCTCGGACAGGACCCGCACCTCGACGGCACAGCTGTCGCAGGTCTTCAGATGCTTCTCGAAGCGGAGCCGCTCGGCGGGTTCCAGGGCGTCGAGGGCATAGGGAGCGGCGAGGGAGTGCAGGTCCTCGCGCCGCAGCAGACGGTCGACGAAGCTCACGCCACACCTCCCAGGCACTTGCGCAGCTGGGTGAGTCCGTCGCGCATACGGGTCTTGACCGTGCCCAGCGGCAGGGAGAGCCGCTCGGCCACTTCACGGTAGGTGTAGCCCTCGTAGTAGGCGAGGGTGACGGACTGGCGCTGCAGCGCGGTGAGGCGGTCCAGGCAGCGGCGCACCCACTCACGCTCGAGCCCCGCCTCGACCTCCTCGGCGACGTGGTCGAAGGCCGGGTGGTTCGCGCGGAGCGCCTCGCGCTGCTCACGCTCGCCGGCCGCGCGGGCGCTGCGCACCCGGTCGACGGCGCGGCGATGGGCGAGGGTGAGGACCCAGGACAGGGCGCTGCCCCGGCCGGGGTCGAACCTCGTGGCGGACCGCCACAGTTCGAGCAGCACTTCCTGGGTCACCTCCTCGGACTGCGCGGGGTCGCGCACCACGCGTCGCACCAGCCCGTACACCGGTCCGGAGACCAGCCCGTACAGCTCCTCGAACGCCTTCTGGTCACCGCCCGCCACGAGCACCAGCAGCTCGTCCGCCTCCAACTCGTCTCCCCCTCCGGTCAGACCGCAGCGCGGCCGTCTCGTCCCACGAGGCATTCGCAACGAACCCACCTCCGGATGGGGTTACGGATCAGCGCGCCGAAAACGCGGGTCGGGCCTCGGATGAAACAACTTTTCAGTTCCGCCGTAAGAACGCTTGGGATTCGACCAATCCACCCTGGCGACGGCTCCGAATCGGGTTCGTCAGGCAAGTTGGCACTGAGGACGGACGGCATGACACCTATTTCCAGGAGCGGTGCGGGACGCAAGGGCCTCGCGACCCTCGTATGTGGTGCGCTGGCCGCCGGGGGGCTCGCAGCCGCCGGCGTCGCCGCGCTGGCACCGGGGGCGGCCTCCGCCTCCAGCCACCGGGAGGCCCCGCTGATCTCGGGGACGCCGCAGTACGACAACACGGACGTGTACGCGTTCGTCAGCCCGGACAAGCCGGACACGACGACGATCATCGCGAACTGGATCCCGTTCGAGGAGCCGGCCGGCGGACCGAACTTCTTCACGTTCGCCGAGGACGCGCAGTACGACATCCACATCGACAACAACGGTGACGCGCAGGGCGAGTTGCTCTACCGCTTCACGTTCGACACGCACATCAAGAACAAGAAGACGTTCCTGTACAACACGGGCCCGGTCGAGAGTCTGGACGACCCCGACCTGAACATCACGCAGACGTACGACGTCGAGCTGATCAAGCTCAAGAAGCAGCACCTGGTGTCGAAGACGAAGATCGCCAACGACGTCCCGGTGGCACCCTCGAACGTCGGCAAGGCGTCGATGCCGGACTACGCCAAGCTGCGCGACCAGGCCGTCCACGAACTCCACGGCGGTACCACGTCGTTCGCCGGACAGGCCGACGACCCGTTCTTCCTCGACCTGAGGGTCTTCGACCTGCTCTACGGCGGGAACCTCTCCGAGGTCGGCAACGACACGCTCAAGGGCTACAACGTCAACTCCATCGCCCTGCAGGTCCCGACGCACATGATCGCCGAGTCGGCGGACCAGCCGGTCGTCGGCATCTGGTCGACGACCCAGCGCAAGAACGCCAAGGGTTACTTCGAGCAGGTCTCGCGCCTGGGCAACCCGCTGATCAACGAGGTCGTCAACCCGCTCAAGGACAAGGACAAGTTCAACGCGTCCGCGCCCTGGGACGACGCCCAGTTCCTGAAGAACGTCACCAACCCCGAGCTGCCGAAGCTCATCGAGGCGATCTACAAGATCCCGGCGCCCAAGGAGCCGCGCAACGACCTGGTCGACGTCTTCCTCAAGGGCGTGAAGGACCTCAACCAGCCGCCGCACGTGACTCCGTCGGAGATGCTGCGCCTGAACACCTCGATCAAGCCGGCCGCCGAACCCAAGCGGCTCGGCGTCCTCGACGGCGACAACGCGGGCTTCCCGAACGGCCGTCGCCTCACCGACGACGTGATCGACGCCTCGCTCCAGGTCGTCGAGGGTGAACTCCTCGGCGCCAAGAACGACTTGGGCGACGCGGTCGACAAGAACGACAAGGACTTCGAGAAGGCCTTCCCGTACGTCGCCCTGCCGACCGAGGGTTCCCGCGGCCCGCTCGCCAAGGGCACGAACGGTGAGACCGACGTCCGCAGCCAGCTCGGCGACGCCCTCCAGCCGGCCGGCGCCTCCGGCGGCACCGACAACACGACCCTGATCGCCGGCTCGGCAGGCGCAGGGGCGATCGGTGTCCTGCTGATCGGCGCGGCCCTGGCCTGGTGGCGCCGGATGCGGGACCGGGCGTACTAGGCCCCCACCTACTGGCGCGGCCCGCGAAGTACTCATCCCCCACGGCGCGGGCCGCGCCGCCGCACGTGACAACACCGTTGCCGGAAAGCCGATCGAGGAGAGGGCATGGCCCCGCATACGAACGACAACGCACCGGAGAACGAGGAGAACAGCACAGCCACCGGTGCGGATGCCGCTGCCGCGGGGACCGATGACCGCGTTGCCGCCGTGCGCCGGGTGAGGGCCGCGAGGCGGCGGGCGTCGGGGGCCGGGCACGACCACTCGACGCCGGTCCGCATCGATCAGCCCGTCCGGCGTTTGAGGACGAGGCCCCTTCGGGGCCGAATCGGGGGTCTGGGGGCGGCAGCCCCCAGCGGGGACGAAGGGGCTGAGCCCCTGGAGGACGGGACGGGTAGGGGCGGCGGGGGCGAGGAAACCGCCCACCAGCGCATCGCCGCCGTACGACGCACCGCCGCGGCAGGACGCCGCCGCGCGCTCCACCTCGCCGGCTGCGCCGCCCTGCTGGCCGTAGCGCTCACCGCCGGATCCATAGCGATCGGTGCCGTACACGACAACGCCCCGGCAAACGTCGCCCCCGCCTCCGCCGCCGTGTCCCCCGGCCTCCTCGCAAGCGGCGACCTGGACGAGGGCATCATCTCCCTCCAGTCCCATCTCCGCACCCAGCCAAGGGACTTCACCGGCTGGTCCACCCTCGGCCTCGCCTACGTCGAGCAGGCCCGCACCAAGGGCGACCCCTCCCGCTACCCCCAGGCCGACCAGGCCTTCAAGCGATCGCTCGCACTCAAGGCCGACAACGACCAGGCCCTCGCCGGCCGCGCCGCCCTCGCCGCCGCCCGGCACGACTTCGAGGACGCCCTGAAGTACGCCGACCAGGCGCTGAAGGTGAACCCCTACAGCGAACGCGCCCTGTGCACCCGCATCGACGCCCTCGTCGAACTCGGCCGCTACGCCGACGCCGGCAAGGCCGCCGACACCGCCGACGACCGCCGCCCCGGCATCCCGGTCTTCACGCGGTACGCGTACGTACGCGAGCTGCGCGGCGACGTACGCACCGCCCAACGCGTACTGAACCAGGCGCTCTCCTCCGCAGTGACGCCCGGCGACATCGCCTACGTCGCCACCCAGCTCGGCCAACTCGCCTGGAACCAGGGCGACTACGAGTCGGCCCTCACCCACTACGCCCGCGCTCTCGCCGCCGACGAGAACTACGTCCCCGCCCTCGAAGGCCGCGCCCGCGCACAGGCCGCGAGCGGAGAACAGGACGCCGCGACGAAGGGCCTGGCGGACGTCGTCGCCCGTTACCCGCTGCCCGGCCCGCTCGTCGAACTCGGCGAGCTGTACGAGGCGGCCGGCGACCGGGCCAGGGCCGACGACCAGTACGCGCTCGTCGACGCCTGGACGGCCCTCGCCCGCGCCAACGGCGTCAACGCCGACCTCGACACCGCCCTCGCGGCCGCGGACCACGGCGACAAGGCCTCCGCCCTGCGCGCCGCCCGCGCCGAGTGGAACCGCCGGCACACCGTGCACACCGCGGACGCGCTCGCCTGGGCGCTGCACGCCAACGGCGAGGACGAGGAAGCCCTGCCCTACGCCCGCAGGGCCACGGCGACCGGCTACCGCAACGCGGCGTTCCTCTACCACCGCGGGATCATCGAGCGCGCCACGGGCCACGCCGAGGACGCCCGCGAGCATCTGCAGGCCGCGCTGAAGCTGAACCCCGGCTTCTCCCCGCTGGGTGCCCGGGAAGCCCGTACGGCACTCAAGGACCTGGAGGCGGCCAAGTGACCCTCCGTCGACTGTTCGCCTCGTCCGCCGCCGTCCTCACGGCGGCCTGCGCGCTCGCACTGCTCCCCTCCTCTTCCGCGAGCGCGCACCCCCTCGGCAACTTCACCGTCAACCGCTACGACGGCCTCGTCGCCGCCCCCGGCGAACTGCGCGTCCACCATGTCGAGGACCTCGCCGAGATCCCGGCGACGCAGGCGAAGCCGGACATCGAGAAGGCGGGCATGACGGAGTGGGCCCGGCAGCGCTGCGCGAAGGCCGCGCAGGGCAGCGAGGTCACCGTGGACGGCCGTACGGTCGAACTGACGCTGAACAGCAGCCACGCGCGCGTGCGGCCCGGTCAGGCGGGGCTGGACACCCTCCGCGTGGAGTGCCGGCTGACGGCACCGCTCCCCGAGGACGCCACGGTCGCCCTCGGCTTCCGCGGCGCGGGCGCGGAAGCCGGCCCCGGCTGGCGGGAGATCACGGCACGCGGGGACCGTATGACACTCACCGCCTCGGACGTGCCCAAGGAGTCGGTCTCCCGCGAACTGACCGAGTATCCCGAGGAGTTGCTCTCCTCCCCGGCCGACACCAAGACCGCGTCCCTGCGCGTGCGTCCCGGCGGACCGGCCCTCGCCGAGGCGGAGCAGGACGCCCCCGCCTCCTCCGTGCTGCCGCGCGGTGCCGACCGCTGGACACGCGCCCTGGACGGCCTGGTCGCCCGCCACGACCTCACCCTCGGCTTCGCCGCCCTCGCCCTGGTCGTCGCGGTCTTCCTCGGCGCGATGCACGCGCTGGCCCCGGGCCACGGCAAGACCATCATGGCCGCGGTCGCGACGGCTCGCGGCGGCCAGGCACGCCTCAAGGACGTCATGCCCCTGGCCGCCTCGGTGACGGTCACCCACACCCTGGGCGTGGTCGCCCTGGGCCTCCTGGTCACGGCCGGCTCGGCGGCGGCGCCGTCGGTGATCACCTGGCTGGGCATCGCGAGCGGCGCCCTGGTGATCGCGGCGGGCGTGACGCTCGTACGCCGGGCCTGGCACATCCGCGGGCACGGCCACTCGCAGGGGCACGGGCATGGGCATGGGCATGGGCATGGGCACGGGCCCGAACACTCGCACGGGCACGACCACCCGCACTCTCACGAGCACGACGACCACACCCCCACGCACGAACACACCCACGAGAGCGACCACCCCCACGAGCGCCAACCGGCCCTGGTCGCAGCGCACACCCGCACCGCGACGGAGTCCCCCGCGGCCGCACCGGGCCATGTCCATGCACACGCGCCCGCAGACCACCACGGCCACGACCACAGCCACGACCACGACCGCGGCCACCAGCACGACCACGACCACAGTCAGGCACACGGTCACACCCACGGCCCGCTCACCCACACCCACGGCGGCTTCACCCACACCCACGCCACCGCCCCCACTCTCCGCGGCACGATCCTCCTCGGCTTCGCCGGTGGCCTCGTGCCCAGCCCCTCCGCGGTCGTCGTGCTCGTCGGCGCTGCGGCGCTCGGCAAGGCGTGGTTCGGGCTGCTGCTCGTCGTGGCGTACGGCGTCGGGCTCGCCCTCACGCTCACCGCGGCCGGGTTCGCCGTGGTGCGGCTGGGTACAGGTGTAACCCGGGTGCTTGACCGGCGTCCGCGCTGGACGGCCCACCCGGTGACGGTCTTCGTCCGCAGGACGACGCCACTGGCATCCGCGGTGCTCGTCGTCCTGATCGGGGCCGGATTGGTTCTCCAGGGGGCGGCATCCGCACTCGGCTGAGCTACTTTTGGGGAGAACGCGCACGGATGCGAATGGGGGACGCCCGTGTCCGAAGAATCGGGCAGTGAACGTCTGATCGCGGGCCGCTACCGCCTCCTGTCCCCGCTCGGCGAGGGCGGAATGGGCACCGTGTGGCGGGCCCGCGACGAGCTGCTGCACCGCGAGGTCGCCGTCAAGGAGGTGCGCGCCCCGCACGGGCTGCCACTGCCGGAGGTCGAGCGGATGTACGCCCGGCTGGAGCGCGAGGCGTGGGCGGCGGCGCGGGTCGCCAACCGCAATGTCGTCACGGTGTACGACGTGGCCACGCAGGACGGCCGGCCCTGGATCGTCATGGAGCTGGTGCGCGGCATCTCGCTGGCCGAGCTGCTGGACGCCGAGGGCCCGCTGAGTCCGCAGCGCGCCGCGCACATCGGCGCCGAAGTGCTGGCCGCGCTGCGCGCCGCGCACGAGGCCGGGGTGCTGCACCGGGACGTGAAGCCGGCCAACGTGCTGATGTCGAACGACGGCCGGGTCGTCCTGACGGACTTCGGCATCGCCATGGTCGAGGGCAGCTCCGCGCTGACGATGACCGGCGAGGTGATCGGCTCGCCGGAGTTCCTGGCCCCGGAGCGGGCGCTGGGCCGCACACCCGGCCCGGAGTCCGACCTGTGGTCCCTCGGCGTGCTCCTCTACGCGGCCGTGGAGGGCAACTCCCCGTTCCGCCAGGACACCCCGCTGAGCACCCTGCGCGCGATCGTCGACGAGGAGCTGCCCCCGCCGCACCGGGCCGGTCCGCTCACCCCCGTCATCGAGGGGCTGCTGCGCAAGGACCCGGCCGAGCGGCTGCCGGCCGACCGGGCCGAGCAGGACCTGCGGATCATCGGCGCGGGAGGCACGCCTCGCGCGGACGCCGTGCGGGCGGGCCCGTACACCCCGACCGTCGCGGCGTTCCCGTCGCCGTCGCAGACCGCCCCGACGGCCCCGGTCCCCCCGCCCGCGCCGACCCGGCCCGTCACCGGCGCCCCCGCCTCGACCACGGCTCCCGTCCGTCCCGACCGCAACCGCCGCGCGGCCGTCGCCCTGGTCGCGGGCGTCGCCGCCGTCGCACTGGCCGTGGCGGGGCTCACGTACGCCCTGCTCAACCGCGGGGACAACGGCCGGGAAGCGGGCTCCGGGGACACCACCAGCCAGACGGGCGTGGAGACGTCACCCACGCCGAGCGACGAGGAGACCGGCGAGGCCACCAGCCCGACGCCGAGCCCGAGCAGCAGCCGTACGACCGCTCCAGCGCCGCAGTCCGTGCGGGTCACCCTGGCGGGCGCGAACACGGAGTACTCCGGGGCCTGTCCGCCGCCGCAGAGCCAGGCGCCCGCCTTCACGGCGACGTTCACGGTGGGGCGGCTGCCGGCGGAGGTCGACTATCGCTGGGTGTCCAAGGACGGCGAGGTCATCGATTCCGGCTGGAAGACCCTGTCGTTCCCGGAGGGCGGCGGGCGGACCAAGCAGGACAGGGCGTTCGTGACGACGTACGACGAGAGCGGGACGTTCGAGAACGAGATCAGCGTCGAGGTCCGCGATCCGGTGGAGACCAAGTCCAACTCGGTGCCGTTCTCGGTGACCTGTGTGACGGAGACCCCGACGGGCGGGGTCTCGCCAACGCCCAGCGAGTCGCCGAGCTCGTAGGAGAGCCGGCTGCGCGGGGGTTCAGGCCGCGCTGTTCAGCACCGGCAGGTAACCGCCCGACTGGCCCGCGGCCGTCGGGTGGTACGACTCCGGGATGTTGAGCCAGTTGACGGAGTGCATCCACGAGCTGCCGGAGCAGAGCTCGTGTCCGGTGAAGGTGGGCCGTACGTCACCGAAGGTGAAGCCGTGGTCCACGGCGCGCTTCTCGATCGCGGCGTCGATGTAGTCGGCCGCGTCGTTGAGCGCCCTGCGCTTGGTCTCGGACAGGCCGAGGCACCCGGTCACGCCCAGCTTGTAGAAGCGGGGGTAGCCGAGCACGACCACATGGGCGGACGGGGCCTTGGTGCGGATGGCGGAGTACACGGTGTCGAGCCTGCCGGGCAGGGTCGAGTCGACGTACGCCTTCGCGGTGTTGATCCGGGAGACGCAGGCGCTGTCGGACTGCAGCACACAGGTCGTCATGATGTCGGAGAATCCCGCGTCGTTGCCGCCGATCGTGATGGACACGAGGGCGGTGGAGGAGTTGAGCGGGCCGAGCTGACTGGCCGTGACATCACTCGTACGGGCGCCCGCGCAGGCGGTGAAGTGGAACGACGAGGGTGAGTTCGCGGCGGCCCACAGGTACGGGTACGCCTTGGTGCTGCGCGAGCAGTCGCCGCTGGAGGCGTCGTAGCTGCCCGCCCCGAGGCCGGAGGAGTACGAGTCGCCGAGGGCCACATAGCCGCCGGTGGCGGCGGTGTCGGAGGCCTGTGCGGTGGCGGCCCCGGTGAGGGCGGTGCCGACGGCGAGGAGGAGTGAGGCGACGTATACGGAAAATCGGGAACGTCTCATGGAACCTCCCTATAGCAGGATCACTGCAATAACCGTCGTACCAACTACGCGTGTTGACCGGAAGTGTCCATGCCAAGACTTTTCAGCTCATCACCACCCTCACCCTGTCGGTTCACTGTGGGTTCGATTGCGTGTTCATGACAGAGTTGTTGACAGGTCATCAACTCCCTTGTCGGTCACGCCGGGAGCACAGATCCTTTACCTCGGCTTCGGAACGGGAACGCGACGTTCCGAGGTCGTGCCCGCGATCACGCGCGCACCCCCCACAGGCTCGCGCCCCACCCGGGCGCGCGCCGCCAAGAGGAGGACTCCCTCGTAATGGCACAACTGCGTAGCAGGAAGCTCCGGTTCGCCGCGATAACCGGCCTGGCGACCGCCGCCCTCGTGGGCGGACTCACCTCCCTCCCCGCCCAGGCCGCCCCGGCCGAGGGCACGGTCCTGGCCGCCGACTCCCCCACGGCGGTCAAGGACAGCTACATCGTCACGCTCAGGAAGAGCGCGGGCCTCAAGGCCTCCTCGGCCGCCGGCAAGGACCTCGTCGAGGAGTACGGCGGCACGGTGAAGAAGACGTTCACCAAGGCGCTCAACGGCTACACCGCCACCCTCTCCGCGGCCGAGGCCAGGAGACTCGCGGCCGACCCGGCGGTGGCCTCGGTCGAGCAGAACCAGCGGGTCCGGATGGACGCCACGCAGTCCAGCGCCCCGTGGGGCCTGGACCGCATCGACCAGACCTCGCTTCCGCTGTCCGGCACCTACACCTACCCGGACAGCGCGGGCAGCGGCGTGACGGTGTACGTCATCGACACCGGCGTCCGCATCACGCACCAGCAGATCAGCGGCCGTGCCTCCTACGGCTACGACGCCGTCGACGGCGACACCACCGCCTCCGACGGCAACGGCCACGGCACCCATGTGGCCACGACGATCGCGGGTTCGACCTACGGTGTCGCCAAGAGCGCGAAGATCGTGGCGGTCCGGGTGCTGGACAACAGCGGCTCGGGCACCACCGCGGGCGTGGTCGCGGGCATCGACTGGGTGACCAACAACCACTCCGGTCCCTCGGTCGCCAACATGTCGCTCGGCGGCGGGGCTTCCACCGCTCTGGACACGGCCGTCCGCAACTCCATCGCCAGCGGCGTGACCTACGCGATCGCGGCCGGCAACAGCAGCGCCAACGCCTCCTCGTACTCCCCGGCCCGGGTCACCGAGGCGATCACCGTCGGCGCCACCACCAGCACCGACGCCCGGGCCAGCTACTCGAACTACGGCTCGGTGCTGGACATCTTCGCGCCCGGCTCCTCCATCACGGCGGGCTGGTACACCAGCGACACCGCGACGAACACCATCTCCGGTACGTCGATGGCGACACCGCACGTCGCGGGCGCGGCCGCGGTCTACCTGGCGGGCCACACCTCGTCCACCCCGGCCCAGGTCGCCTCGGCCCTGACCGCCGGGGCCACCACGAACGTGGTCACCAGCCCCGGCAGCGGCTCGCCGAACCGGCTGCTGAAGCTCGTGTCGTAAGACGCTCCCGCACCACCTGAACAACCGTTCCCCGGAGGCCCCACCGGCCTTCGGGGAACACTTGCGCGAAGCCGGACACCAGCAAATGTCAAGAGTCCATGCGCATCTTGACGGCCGGCGCGGAACTGAGCCACATTGAAGCCCGGCATCCGGCGCTTCGGGGGGCAAAGTCGCCAATGCAGACCTTACGTATCAAGACAGCTTCATCCAGAGCCGAGGCTGAGGACACCGAGCGGGCGCGACCAGGGCCGGGGAGGGACCTGACACCGCTGCTCGCGGGTGCCGCGACGGCTGTGGGGGGAATCGGCGCAGTCCTCGCGCTCGTCGACTCGGGCTCGCCGCTGCGCGGCCCCTTCACTCTGTTCTTCCTGCTCGCGGCGCCGGCCGCGGCGATCGCCGCCGCGCTGCGCGGGCTGGATCTCTTCGGCCGTGCCGTCGCCGCGGTTGCGGGCGCGGTCGTCGTCAACATGCTGGTGACCCAGGGCATGCTGGCCGTGCACCGGTGGTCGGTACGCGGCGGGATCGTGGCGGTGACCGCGATCAGCGCCCTCATTCTCCTGCTGGTCCTGGTACGGCGGCTGCGCGGCCGTACGACGCAAAGGCGGACTGACTGACGTGGACATCAGCGTGTACCGCCCGGGCGAGCTCAGCTCCGCCGACCGGGCGGCGTGGACATCGATGCAGTCCAAGGCCCATCTGCAGGGTTCGCCCGAGCTGGGCAACCCGTTCCTCTCGCCCGAGTTCGCCCTCGCGGTCGGCCGCTGCCGGCGCGGGGCGCGGATCGCGGTCGTACGGGAAGGCGGGGAGCCCGCGGCGTTCTTCCCGTTCCAGCGGACGGCGGCCGGTGTCGGCCGGGCCGTCGGCCTGGGTGTCTCGGACGCCCAGGGCCTGGTGCACCGGCCCGGGTTCACCTGGGACGCCCGGGAGCTGCTGAAGGCGTGCGGGCTCGCCGTCTGGGAGTTCGACCACCTGGTGGAGGGCCAGACGGCGTTCGCGACGGAGGCGACCGGCACGTATCCGTCCCCGGTCATGGACGTCGACCAGGGGTACGAGGCGTATCTGGCCCAACTGCGCGAGCGGTCACCGAAGTTCACGCGGACGACGCTCGCCAAGGAGCGCAAGCTGGGCCGGGACCACGACGGTGTGCGGTATGTGCACGACGAGCGTGATCCCGCCGCCCTGCGCACGCTGATGGACTGGAAGTCCGCGCAGTACCGCAGGACCGGGCGCAGCGACCGGTTCGCGCACGAGTGGATCACCGCGCTCGTGGAGCAGCTGTTCCACACCCGCTCCGAGCCGTTCGCGGGCGTCCTCTCGGTGCTGTACGCGAACGACAAGCCGATCGCCGCGCACTTCGGGCTGCGCACCGAGCGGGTGCTGGCGTGCTGGTTCCCGGCGTACGACCCGGCGTTCTCGAAGTACTCGCCCGGGCTGGTGCTGCATCTGCGCATGGCCGAGGCGGCCGCCGCCGACGGCATCGCCTATCTGGATCTCGGGCGGGGCCAGAAGGAGTACAAGGACTCCCTGAAGACACGCGAGCTGACGGTGTCGGAGGGGTGGGTGACCCGGCGTCACCCGGTCGCGTTCGGGCACCGGGCACGCCGTGCCCCGGTCCGGGCGCTGCGCAACACGGTGCAGTCACGGCCGGAACTGTTCGAACCGGCGGACCGGCTCCTCAAGCGGATGGGGAAGATCCGCTCGGGAGAGCGATAACTCCGGTCAAACCAACAAAAACGTGAGGGCTCGTTCCAGCTCTTGCCATACAGGCGCAATCATCAATACCGTCGTACATCTCACCCGCATCGGACTGTCAGCAAGCGGCTCTAGGGGAGGGCTCAAGGACCGCGGCGGTCACGGAGCGGGGCGCGGTAGGGGGGTGCTCGGTGAAGGTGTCCGCACTTGCGACCGAGTCGTGCCGCGCGACCGGCTGCCGATCTTCGGGTGGCCGGCCAGACATGCCAGCTCACCACACGCGTACGGAGATCCGTTCCTCCGTGCCGTGAGTGAGAAGAACCCCCCTTTCGAACCGGACACATAACCGGGCCGCCCAGGGGCGGGCGGTCCACCGGACGAGAGGGACCAGACTCATGAGTTCTGCACTGCGCCCGGCGGTCGCGGATCACGATCCGTCACCGGCCGGCAAGTACCGGCCCGTCTCCTCGCACCTGGCCATCGCGCCGCCGGTGAGCGTGGTGATCCCGGCCATGAACGAGGCGGAGAATCTGCCGTACGTCTTCAAGACACTGCCGGACTGGATACACGAAGTGGTCCTGGTGGACGGCAACTCCACCGACGACACCGTCGAAGTGGCCCGTGAACTGTGGCCGGACGTGAAGGTCGTGCGGCAGCGCGGCAAGGGCAAGGGGGATGCCCTGATCACCGGGTTCGAGGCGGCCACCGGCGACATCATCGTGATGGTCGACGCGGACGGCTCGGCCGACGGCAACGAGATCCTGTCGTATGTCTCCGCCCTGGTCTCGGGCGCGGACTTCGCCAAGGGGTCCCGCTTCGCCAACGGCGGCGGCACCGACGACATGACCTTCATCCGCAAGCTGGGCAACTGGGCGCTGTGCACGGCCGTCAACCGCAAGTTCGGCGCCCGCTACACCGATCTCTGCTATGGATACAACGCGTTCTGGCGGCACTGCCTGGACAAGATCGACCTCGACTGCACCGGCTTCGAGGTGGAGACCCTGATGAACATCCGGGTGGTCAAGGCGGGGCTGAAGGTGCAGGAGATACCCAGCCACGAGTACCTCCGCATCCACGGCACCAGCAATCTGCGGGCCGTGCGGGACGGGCTGAGGGTGCTCAAGGTGATCCTCAAGGAGCGCTCCAACCGGCGCGCCCTGCGCCGCCGCAGCGCCGCGGCGCACTCCCCGACGCTCGACTCGGTTCGCCCGGTTCACTCGGGTCGCTCGAGTCACTCGGTCCGGGGAGAGGCGTCTTGAGCGGTCCCGACATCTCCGTCGTGATCTGCGTGTACACCGAGGACCGCTGGGAGGACATCCTCGCGGCGGTCTCCTCGGTGCGGGCGCAGGCGTACCCGGCCCTGGAGACGCTGCTGGTCGTCGACCACAACGAGGCCCTCCTGGACCGGCTGACCAAGGAGTACAAGGAAGCGACCGATGTGCGGGTGCTCGCCAACGCGGGCCCCCGCGGTCTGTCCGCCGGCCGCAACACCGGTATCGCCGCCTCGTACGGCGAGGTGATCGCGTTCCTCGACGACGACGCCGTGGCCGAGCGGGACTGGCTGCGGCACTTCGCCGCGGGGTACGCCGACCCGCGCGTCATGGCCGTCGGCGGGCGCACGGAGCCGATCTGGGCGTCGGGGCGCCGGCCGGCGTGGTTCCCGGAGGAGTTCGACTGGGTCGTCGGCTGCAGTTACCGCGGCCTGCCGCGCGGCCGGGTTAAGGTGCGCAACGTCCTCGGCGGCAACGCCTCCTTCCGGCGTACGGCGTTCGACTTCGCGGGCGGCTTCGCCAGCGGCATCGGACGGGACGGCGACCGGCTGCCGCTGGGCTGCGAGGAGACGGAACTGTGCATCCGGCTGACGCGGGCCCGGCCCGACGCGGTGCTGCTCATCGACGACCGTGCGGTGATCCACCACCGGGTACCCGAGGCGCGCGAGCACTTCGGGTACTTCCGCACGCGGACGTACGCCGAAGGGCTGTCCAAGGCGCTGGTGGCCCGAAGTGTCGGCGCCGACAAGGGACTTGAGTCCGAACGCCGGTACACCACCCGGGTCCTGCCGGCCGGGGTGGCGCGCGGGCTGCGGGACGCCCTGCTGGCCCGGCCGGGCGGTGCGGGGCGGGCGGGCGCGATCGTCGCGGGGGTGCTGACGGCGGCCGGTGGGTACGTGGTGGGGAGTGTCCGGGCGCGCCGGGGCGGCGCTGCGTACTCGGTGGCGGGAATCGAGGGGGAAGCGGGAATCGAGGGGGAAGCGGGCATCAAGGGGGAAAGCAGATGACCGACACGCGCGTGCCGATTCTCATGTACCACGCCGTCTCCACCTCGCCGAACGACGCCACCCGCACCCTGTCGGTGGCGCCGGAGGCGTTCGCCGAGCAGATGGCGCTGATCGGCGATCTGGGCCTGACTCCGGTCCGCACGGCCGATCTCGCGGCGCGCTGGCGCTCCGGCAAACCGCTGCCCGAGCGGCCGGTGCTGATCACGTTCGACGACGGCTACGAGGGCGTGCACCGGCACGCCCTGCCCGTGCTGGCCAAGCACGGCTTCCCGGCCACGGTGTTCGTCTCCACGGGCTGGCTGAAGGGCCCGCACGACATGGGCGGCGGCCTGGACTCCATGCTCGACTGGGACCAGGTCCGCGACCTCGCGGAGGCGGACGTCGAGATCGGCGGCCACAGCCACACGCATCCGCAGCTCGACCAGCTCCCGGACGACAGGCTGCGCTCCGAGCTGATCCTGTGCAAGGAGATCATCTCGGACCAGCTCGGCACCGTCCCGGCCTCGTTCGCCTACCCGTACGGCTACTCCAGCCGCCGGGTGCGCGAGGCTGTGCGCGAGACGGGGTACGCCCAGGCGCTCGCCGTCAACAACGGCCTCGCGCGGCGCCGGCAGGGGCCGTACGCCCTCACCCGCCTGACCGTGCGCCGCGGCACCGGCATCGAGGAGTTCCAGCGGCTGGTCGAGGGCCGTGCGATCGCCCGCACCTTCGCCGGGGACCGCGCCCTCACCAAGGGGTACGCCCTGGTCCGCAGAGCACGACAGGTCCGCCGGAAGGCCATCCGTTCCCGTGTCTGACACGACGACCACGACCGAGCCCGCCTCGCCCGACACCCAGGCGCCCGAGCGGTCGGGGCGCCGGCTTCGCCTGCCCGGCCTGGGCAGGTCCTCCGGGGGCAGTCAGCTGTTCCGCAACGCCTACGCCCTGATGATCAACACGGGTATCTCCGCCGTGCTGGGGCTCGGTTTCTGGCTGGCCGCGGCCCGCTACTACTCCGAGTCCGCGGTCGGCCAGGGCTCCGCCGCGATCGCCGCGATGAAGTTCCTGGCGGGCCTGACGGCGGTGACGCTGACGGGGGCGCTGGCCCGGTTCATTCCGGTGGCGGGACGTGCGAGCGGCCGCCTGATCTTCCGGACGTACGCGGGCAGTTGCCTGGTCGTGGCGCTGGCCGCGGGCGTCTTCCTGCTGACGCTGGACCTGTGGGGGCCGTCGTACCGGTTCCTGAACGGGGCGGCGGGCGGGCTCTTCTTCGTCGTGGCCGTCATCGCCTGGAACCTGCTCACGCTGCAGGACGGCGTGCTGACCGGGCTGCGCAGCGCCGTGTGGGTGCCGGTCGGCAACACCGTGTTCTCCGCGGTGAAGCTGGGTCTGCTGGTGGCCTTCGCGGTGGCGATCCCCACCGCCGGTGTCTTCGTGTCGTGGGTCGCGGCCATCGCGGTGTCGGTGCTGCCGCTGGGCTGGCTGGTGTTCCGGCGCCTGGTGCCGCGCCATGAGGAGGCGACCGAGGACCACGCACGCCCGCCGTCCCTGAAGGAGATCGGGAAGTTCCTGGCAGGCGACTACACCGGCTCGCTGTTCTCGCTCGCCGTGGTCTATCTCATCCCGGTGATCGTGGCCGCGCAGGTCTCCGCCGAGGACAACGCGTACTTCTACATCACGGCGACGATCGGCGGCACCGTCAATCTGCTCGCCATCAACATGGGCGCCTCCCTCACCGTCGAGGGCTCGCACGCGCCGGGACGGCTGGCCGCCAACACCCGGGCCGCGCTGAAGCGCATGGCGCGGATCATGGTGCCGGTCTGCGCGGTCCTGTTCTTCGGGGCGCCCTGGATCCTGGGCGTCTTCGGCCAGGGATACGCGGACGCGGCGACCCCGCTGCTGCGCTGGTTCGCCGTCGGCGCGCTGCTGCGGGTCGTGATGGAGACGTACTTCGCGGTCCTGCGCGCACAGAGCCGCACCGCCGGACTGGCCTGGCTGCAGGGCCTGCTGTGCGCCCTGGTGCTCGGTCTCACCCTGGTGCTGCTGCCCCGCATGGGCCTGACCGGTGCCGGCGTCGCCGAGATCGCGTCCCTCGCGGTGATCGTCGCGATCGCCGCGCCCAAGCTGTACCGGACCGCACGGGCGACATCGGCCGAGGTGCCCGAGGACGCGGCCCCCGACGGTGACCTCGCCGACCTGGGAGCGCGCGAGGCGCCCGAGGGAGCGCGGGGGCGCATGCCCGGCTGGGCGCTCGACACCGACACCCTCGCCCTCGGCATCCACGTCGACTTCGACCACCTGGAACGCCGGCCCGACGTCCGCCCGGGCCCGGGCACACCGCCCACGGGCACGCCACCGGTACGTCCCGAACACCGGCCTACCTGGGCGCGCACAGCGGATCTCGGGCTGCCGGTCGAGAAGCGCGAGCCCGGCTCGGACGCCTCGCTGGGGCCCGCCGAGGTGGACGCGCCGTTCGAGGAGGACTTCGACGCGGGCAGGGGCGAGGAGGCCGTACCGGAAGAGCGCGAGGAGGCTGCCGTACGGGAGGAGGCCGTCGTACGGCAGGAGGCCGTCGTACGGGGAGAGCCGCCCATGCCCGACGAGCCCGTACGACAGCCCGACGCGCCCGCGCCGACCTGGCGCGAGCGGCTCCAGCCCACCCGCCTCGGGGTAGTCCTCGGCTGTCTGCTGATCGCCGCGCTGCTGCTGTACTGGGTGCCCTCGCTGCGGCTCGGCGAGGCCGACCTGGACGGGATGGGCGGGCTCGGGCTGATCTCGGTGCTGCCGCTGCCGACGCTGGTCGGGGCCGCGCTGCTGGCGGTGGTGTTCGCCTCGCTGCTGTGGCTGGGCCGTGAGCACAGGGCGCTGCTGCTGGTCACCCTGCTCGCCACGGTCGTCTCCCTGCACTCCCTGCCCGCGCTGATCGAGACCGAGCCACGGTTCGCCACGGCCTGGCAGCACCTCGGCTTCCTCGACTACATCGACCGCACCGGGTCGGCCGTGCCCGACCTGGACGCGCGCTGGAGCTGGCCGGGCTTCTTCGCGGCGGCCGCGTTCGTGGCGAAGGCCTGCGGAGTCACCGATCTCACCGAGGTCATCCGCTGGTGGCCGCTGGCCATGCAACTCCTGTACCTGGTCCCGATGTTCCTGCTCGTGCGCTCCATGCGGGCCAGCTGGCGGGCCAAGTGGACCGGCATCTGGGTCTTCGTGCTCAGCGGCTGGGTGGGCCAGGACTACTTCTCACCGCAGGGCTTCACCTATCTGCTGTACCTCGTCTTCGCGGCGATCCTGCTGGTCTGGTTCCGCGCCCCGCGCGTGATCTGGACGAAGTGGCGGCCCGGCGAGCTGGAGGTCGAGCCGGCCGAACGGCGGCAGCGGGCGGTCCTGCTGATGGTGGTGACCGGTCTGTTCGCGGCGAGCGTCCCGGCCCACCAGCTCACGCCGTTCGTGATGCTGGGCGTGCTGACGGCACTCGTCCTGATCGGCAAGTCGGAACTGCGCGGCCTGCCCATCCTGTTCGGCGTCATGGTGACCGTGTGGATCGGCTTCATGGCCGAGCCGTACTGGTCCGGGCACTTCGACGAGCTCTTCGGCGGTGTCGGCGGCGTCGGCAGCAATGTGTCGTCCTCCGTCTCCGGCCGTATCGAGGGCGGCAGCTCCACTCACAAGCTGGTGCTGTACACGCGCGTGCTGCTCGCCGGCAGTGTGATGGCGATGGCCTGCTGGGGCTGGTGGCGCCGGCGCTTCCACCACTACCGGGAGCGCTCGCTGCTCGTCCTCACCTTCGTGCCGTTCCTGGGCTTCGGCATGCAGTCGTACGGCGGTGAGATGGCCCTGCGGGTCTTCATGTTCGCCCTGCCCGGCGCGGCCCTGCTCACCGGACTCGCCCTCTTCCCGCGCACCGGCGTCACCGCCAAGGAGCGGGACAAGGACCGGGTGAGCCTCGCCCCGCTGGCCGCGCTGATGGCGGGCCTGGCGCTCATGGGCGGCTTCCTGGTGGCGCGTTGGGGCAACGAGCCGTTCGAGCGGGTGCGGCCCGGCGAGGTCGCCGCCATGGAGTACGTGTACGCCCATGACGATCCGAGCCTGCGGCTGCTGTGGCTGAGCAGCGATCCCGTCAACGACGTGACACCGGCGATGCCGTGGGGCTCGCGGGACATGGAGAAGGTCGAGTACGTGCCGACGCAGGCGCCGGTCGACCCGGTGCTGGTGTCGGGCCTGGTGAAGGCGCTCAAGGACGCGGGGCCGAACTCGTATCTGATGATCAACCGTGGTCAGGTCACCTATCTCCGGCTGGACGTGGGCTATTCGGCTACCTGGGAGACACGCCTGATCCAGAACCTGGACCAACGGCAGGAGCTGAAGAAGGTCTTCGCCAACGCCGACGCGACGATGTACGCGCTGAAGAAGCAGCCCACGGGCGAGGTCCCGAAGGCCGATCCCGGGCCGGTCGGGCCGCAGGTGACCTGGACGCCGTGGTCGGTGGTCGGCGGGCTCGCGGCGGTCGCGCTGATCGGGCTGCTGATGGCCCGTGAGGTCGTACGGGTGGCGGTGCGGCCGAGCGTGCGGCAGCTGCGGTGGCTGCAGAGCAGCTTCTGGTTCTCGCTGCCGCTGCTGGCGGTGCTGCTGGCTTCGCTGGTGCAGCGGTTCCTGACGATCAAGTAGACGATCGCAGCGATCGCGTCGCGGTCAAGTGGCTCAGCGCTCGAGCCACTTGACCTCGTACGCCTGCAGCTCGACCTTCTTGCCGTCGATCTTCGCGCTGGTCTGCCGGTCGAGGGTGTTCACGACCAGCGCGACCTCGTCCGTGGCCAGGACCCGGACGTCGGGCACGTCGGCGGCGGCGACGGACACCTTCTCGTACTCGGTCCCCGGCCCGAACTCCTTGCCGAACCGGGAGACCAGGTCGTACATGGGCAGCTTCTCCCCGCCGCCGGCGGTGTCGGTCGGTGTCCACAGACAGCCGGCGCACTCGGTGCCCTTCTCCTTCTCCGGGTTCCAGTAGAAGCCGGAGGTGGCCCCGCCCTTGGCCAACGCGATCAGGCCGGCGGCCTGGACGGCGACACGGCGGGGCTCGGACCAGCCCTTGCGTTCGTCGTTGCCGTCGGCGGGCTCGACGTAGTACTCGGCCCACCACAGGGGCAGGTCGTCGGTCTGCCGCCGTACCCACTGGCTGACGGCCGTGAACTTGTCGGTGGCCGTGAACTCGTCGGGCAGGAGCTCGTCGTCCCGGGTGTAGCTGGAGCCGTCCACGACGACGAAGTCGGCGCCGGTCTTGTGCCGGTTCCAGTACTCGAAGGCGTCGACGGTGCGCTGGTCCAGGGCGCCCCAGGGGCCGGTGAGATCCTTCGACGCCTCGTGGGCGCGCGGGTCGACACTGTCCATCACGAGGTAGGGCCCGCCGACCATGATGTCCGGGTTGACCTTCTTCAACGCCTTGCGGACGAGGTTGTAGAGCTTGGTGTAGCCCTCGTAGTCCCAGCGGGCCTCGGCGTCGTTCCAGAAGCCCTTGAACTCGTTCCACACGATGAAGTGCCGTACGTCCGGATAGCGCTTGGCGACGGTCACGGCTAGCGCGGCGAAGTCGTCGAAATGCTCGGGCTCGGGCGCCGTCTCCAGGGCGGCCTGGCTCCAGTCGGTGTTGTCGACGCCGGCCTTGCCGCCCTTCATCCAGTCGGGGGCGCAGCACAGGGTGACGACCGGGGTGCTGCCGGAGGCGCGGATGAAGTCGATGCGCCGGTCCATGTCCTCGAAGTCGTAACGCCCCTCGGCCGGCTCGGGGTTGTTCGCGCCCCAGCCCATGATGTGCTGGATCTGCGGCAGTCCCCCGGCGTCCGCGAGCCGTCCCTCGACGCGCTCGACGGCGGCCGAGTGGCCCTCGTCGGCGCTGTGCTGGGTGTGGGTGAACCCCCAGCCGACCTCCGGATTCGTCGCGTCCGGCGTGGCGGTCGGGGTGCCGTGGACCTTGTCGCCGTCGCGTGAGGTGCCGTCGGTGTTCACGCCGTTGCCCGGAAGCGTGGTGAGGAGGGTCACGACCAGGGCCAGAGCCGTCGCGCCCACGCCGAGCAGCGCGGTGAGCCGCCACCGCCGTGCCCCCGAATTCCACCCATGACGTCCCATCAAGGACAACGGTAACGGGGGTGACAGTCGCTCGGGCAGGTTTTGCACTACACGGTCCTGTAACAGGACGGACGGGGTACAGCAGGCATACCGCGGACGCATCGGGCACGGCGCCGACATGAACCGTTGGCGGGACGTAGCACGGAAACCGGGTGCACGGGGGCGCCGCGTGCCGGATCATGGCCGCATGTCTGCGAACCCACACGACGCTCTGCCGATCCGGCTCAACGTCGACGACAGCGACTCGCCGTCCGACGTCGTCGACGCGCTGTTCCTCGGCCGCTTCGCGACGGGCGAGCAGCCGTACTCGCACGCGGTGAACATCGACCGCGTACGGTCCGGAGCGACGCTCCTGCCGCCGGGCGCCCGCGTGCTGCGCGCCGCCCGCGACGACGACCGCAGCGCCACACTGGCGGAGGGCGACGGCTGGACCCTGCTGATCTCCCGCTGGAACCGGGGCGCCGACGTCACGGTGACGGCGACCAGCGAGGAACTGGCGGCGCGGGTGCTGGACGAGGCGACGGACGGCGCGGCGGACGAGCCGGAGCCGCAGCCGGAGAACGTGACCATGGGCTTCTGGTACGTCTCCCCCAGGCGCGGCCCGCACCGCACGACCCGGCAGATCTCGGCGGGCACCTGGGACGAGGTGCGGGCCAACTACACGGCGCCGGTCGCGGACGCGATGGACCGCCTGATGAAGACAACCCCGGAGGACATCGCGGGCCGCCTGCTCCTGCTGCACGGCCCGCCGGGCACCGGCAAGACGTCGGCGCTGCGGACGCTGGCCCGCTCCTGGCGGGACTGGTGCCAGGTGGACTGCGTACTGGACCCTGAGCGCCTCTTCTCCGACGTCGGCTATCTGATGGACATCGCGATCGGCGAGGACGACGCGTCCGGCAAGGGCCGCTGGCGGCTGCTGCTCCTGGAGGACTGCGACGAGCTGATCCGCGGCGAGGCCAAGCACACGGCGGGCCAGGCGTTGTCGCGGTTGCTGAACCTGACGGACGGCCTGCTGGGCCAGGGCCGCAACGTCCTGGTCGGCGTCACCACCAACGAGGACCTGGAGCGCCTCCACCCCGCCGTCGTCCGGCCCGGCCGCTGTCTGGCCCGTATCGAGGTGGGGCCGCTGACGCGCCGGGAGGCGGTGAACTGGCTGGGCAGTGACGAGGGGGTCGGCCGGGAGGGGGCGACCCTGGCGGAGCTGTACGCGTTGAAGCGGGGCACGTCCCCGACGTCACTGCCGGAGCCGCGGGACGGGGCGGACGCGGGGCTGTATCTGTAGCCCTCCAGTGCTTTCATGGGGGTATGACCCTGCTCGTCGGGACGTCGGGATGGCAGTACAGGGACTGGCGGGGTGCCCTCTACCCCACGGATGTGCCCATGCGACTGTGGCTGGAGGAGTACACGGGCCACTTCGCCACGGTGGAGCTCAACAACGCGTTCTACCGGCTGCCGACGCGGGAGAACTTCGAGGCCTGGCACGACCGGGTGCCGGGGGACTTCGTGGTCGCGGTGAAGGCCAGCCGCTACCTCACCCACATCAAGCGCCTCAAGGACCCCGAGGAGCCGGTCCACCGTCTGATGTCCCACGCGGCGGGCCTGGGTGACCGCTTGGGGCCGGTACTCCTCCAACTCCCGCCGACTCTGCGCGCCGACCCCGAGCTCCTCGATGCCTGCCTGGCCTGCTTCCCGTCCGGGACGAGGGTCGCGGTCGAGCCCCGCCACGCGTCCTGGTGGGCATCCGAGACCCGCGAGATCCTGGAGTCCCGCGCAGCCGCCCTGTGCTGGGCCGACGTCCAGGCCCGCCCGGTGACGCCCCTGTGGCGCACCACCGACTGGGGGTACGTCCGCTTCCACGAGGGCCGCGCCCACCCCTGGCCCCGCTACGGCCGACGCTCCCTGGAGACCTGGGTCGACCGCATCGCGACCACCTGGTCCGACACCGAGGACATGTACGCGTACTTCAACAACGACCCCGGCGGGGCGGCGGTGGAGGACGCGGTGGTCTTCGCAAGGGCAGCCACCCGAGCGGGCCGCACGGTAACCCGCACGCCGGAGCTCGCCGCACGCCGCTGACTACTCCCCGTAAGCCGCCCGCAGGGCATCCCGCACAGCCGCCAACGCCTCGGCCTCCGTGAGCCCCAGCCGCCGGGCCCGCTCCACGTACTCCTGCGCGGCCGACGCCAGCTGACGCTCCGCGGCCGAGCCGGCGGCAGCCACGAACGTGCCGTTGCGCCCCCGCGTCTCGATCACCCCGTCACTCTCCAGCGCCCGGTACGCCTTGGCGACCGTGTTCGCCGCCAGCCCCAGCGACTCCGCCAGCCCCCGCACGGTCGGCAGCCGGTACCCCACCGGCAGCACCCCCGACCGCGCCTGCTCGGAGATCTGCGCCCGCACCTGCTCGTACGGCGCCGCACTGTCATCGATGTGGATCTTCAGGCTCACATGCCGATTGTCCCGCAGCCGCCGGAAAATGAGAGGCACCCCGGCATCTCCCCACGTACGGTGCCTCTTCATGACAGTGATCGTGCGCGAGCTCCGCCCCGACGTCCCGGCCGACACCGAGGGCTTCGCCCGGGTCCGCCGCCTGGCCCTGCCATACATCCTGTTCACCTCGGACTCGGTCCGGCACACCGCGACCCACCTGCACCCCGACGCCCGCTATCGTCCGCTGATCGCGGAGGAGGACGGGGAGGTGATCGGCACCGCGCAGGTCCACCTGGTGCATGACAGCCCGGATGCGGGCCAGGGCTGCCTGAACGTCTATGTGCGCCCGGACCGGACCCACCGCGGCGCCGGCCGGCTCCTGGTGAAGGCCGGCGAGGAGTACCTGGCGGCACAGGGCGCGACCAAGCTGCTCGCCTGGGCCCTCGACGAGCCCGCCAACCGCGCCTTCGCCGAGCGGCGCGGATACACGAGGGGCCGCTCCGGCCACTTCCTCCGGCTGGGCCTGGCGAACGGCGCCCTCCCGCCGCTGCCGGACGTCCCACCGGGCGTCGAACTGCGCACGGCCGCCGACTTCACCGACGATCCACGCCCGCTTTTCGAGCTGGACGCGGAGACGGTCCTGGACGAACCCAGTGATGTCACCACCGAGTTCACGGACTACGAGGCCTGGATCGAGGAGACCTGGAAACACCCGCTGCTGAACCACGAGCTGACCACGGTGGCGGTGGTCGACGGCCGCCCAGCCGCCTTCACCGTGGCGTACACCGACGGCGAGGGCCGCTACTCGACGGCGATGACCGGTACCGCCCGCGCCCACCGCGGCCGTGGCCTGGCCAAGCTCGTCAAGAACGACTCGCTGCACCGCGCCCGCGCCACCGGCTGCACGGAGGCGTTCACGGGCAACGACACCGGCAACGGCCCCATGCTCGCGATCAACAAGTGGCTCGGCTATGAGATCTGCGCGACGGAGGTGCGGTATGTCCGCGAACTCGGCTGATCAGGCATCCCTGTTGGACGTGGTCCTCGTCAAGGGAAGCCGGACGAAGATCCGTTATGCCGCCGAACTGCTCCAGGACGACGGCACCCGCATCGCCGTCCGAGCCCCCTGGTCCGGCGACGGCGTCCGCGACTTCGGCTTCGTCCGCTTCGAGCCGGGCGATGTCTTCACCGAGTACTACTGGCGCGACCGCTGGTACGCCGTCAAGGAGGTCCGCGACGCCGCGGGCGCCCTCAAGGGCTGGTACTGCGATGTCACCCGCCCGGCCACGCTGTCCGGCACCGAGCTGATCGTCGAGGACCTCGACCTGGACCTGTGGCGATCCGCCGACGGCACGGACGTACGCCGCCTCGACGAGGACGAGTTCGCCGAGAGCGGCCTGGCGGAGACGGACCCCGAGGCCGCGGCCGCGGCGGTGGCGGCCCTGGACGAGCTGGAGGCGTTCGCCACCGTCGAGGGCGGCCTGGAGTCCTTGCTGGTCTAGCGGGCCTGGATCCTTGCTGACCTAGACGGTCGCCACCACGGCATACCGCTCGTCGGCCACGGCCTTCCCCCACAGCAGCTCGTCGTCCGACAGGTGCTCCACGCGCACGTGCTCGGCGAGCGGGGCGAGCAGGCCGGTGAGCCGGTCCGCCGGTATGCCGACGGGGGTGACCGTCCCCCACACGCCCTCGACCAGCACCAGCCGTCCCCCGGGCCGCAGCAGCCCCACCCAGTGCCGCAGCACGCGCGCGGGGTCGGGCAAGGCCCACAGGACATGCCGTACGAGTACGACGTCGAACCGCTCCTCCCCCACCGGCGGCGCCGCCGCGTCACCGACCAGGAACGCCGCGTCACGCCCGGCGAGCTTGGCGCGGGCGAGGTCGACCATCGCCGGGGACCGGTCCACGCCCGTGACCCGGTGTCCCTGCTCGGCCGCGAGGAGCGACAGGCTGCCGGTGCCGCAGCCGAGGTCGAGGACGTCGGACGCGCGCCCGGGGAGCCAGGACCGCAGCCGGGAGGCCCAGGCTCGGCGCACCTCGGGGTCACGCAGACCGTGGTCCGGCTCGTCGTCGAAGGAGGCGGCTGCCGCGTCCCAGTCCATGTCCGTCCCTGTGAGGGCGTCTTCACCGTTCGTCATGGGCCAAGAGTGACACCCGCCACTGACAGTCGAATGGTGACAGCCGCCACTGACAGGACCAGCGGCGATGAGGAACTCTCCCCGAAAGGGTCTACCTCCTTGAGAACGAGGAACTCGGTGGCCCCTGAAGGAGGCAGCCATGCGCCGTGTGACCGTGCAGAAGCCCCTGAAGAGGAAGACGGACGCCCGCCGGGTCCTTGAGGAGGCCGACGAGCGCCCCTCGGGACGACCCGAGGTCCGCAAGGACATCGCGCAAACCTGGTGGCCGGACGGCTGAGACGTGCTGCCGGCCGCATCAAACGGAAACGCAAGCAAAAGGACAAACGTCATACGGGAACGCGTCAGGTCAGCCGCTTGCGGTAGTGGATGCGGTCGTACGGCCCGTCCACCCGACGTTCGATGATCTCGTAGCCGTACTTCGGGTAGATCTTCTGGTTCTCCCACATCAGCGCGTTCGTGTAGAGCCTGACCTCGGGCAGGCCGAGCGCACGAGCGCGTGCGTCCACGAAGTGCAGCAGCCGCCGCCCCACGCCCTTGCCGTGCGCGTCGGGGTGGACGGCGATGCTGTCGAGGAACAGATGGTCCTCGTGCGTCTCGAGCACGACGAGCCCGATCACGGGATCGCCCGTCACGAACACCTTGCCCGCGGCGACGTTCGCCGCGTGGTCCGCCTCCATGGGCACGGGGACCACCCCGATGCGCTCGATGTAGTGCGTGTAGGCCGCGTCGGTCACGTCCTTCACGGCCGGGACGTCGGCGGCCGTGGCGGGCCGGATCTCCTCGCTCGTCATGGCGTGCACGCTACCTACCTGATCTCAGTCTGAGCACTCCCTTAAGGCGACCCTAAAGATCGCCGCGAACCCCCTGCGACAGGCGATTTCACGGTTTCTTGGATCCGGCACACCCGTTCCGGTTCCGAGGAGATCCCCCATGCCCGCACGCCGCAAGGCCGCCACCGTCGCCGCCCTCGGCCTGACCCCGCTCGCCCTGACCGCCCTCGCCACCGCCCCCGCCGCGGCGCACGGTGCGATGGGCGACCCGGTCAGCCGGGTCTCGCAGTGCTACGCGGAGGGCCCGGAGAGCCCGAAGTCCGACGCGTGCAAGGCGGCTGTCGCGGCGGGCGGTACGCAGGCCCTCTACGACTGGAACGGCATCCGCATCGGCGACGCGGCCGGCCGCCACCAGGAGCTGATCCCGGACGGCAAGCTGTGCAGCGCGAACAGCGACGAGTTCAAGGGCCTCGACCTGGCCCGCGCCGACTGGCCGGCGACGAGCGTGAGCAGCGGGTCGTACACCTTCAAGTACCGCGTGACCGCCCCGCACAAGGGCACCTTCAAGATCTATCTCACCAAGCAGGGTTACGACCCCACAAAGCCGCTGGCCTGGGACGACCTGGACCTGGCGAACCCGGTGGCGACGGCCACCGACCCGGCGGCCTCGGGCGGCTTCTACACGTTCTCCGGCACCCTGCCCGAGCGCTCCGGCAAGCAGCTGCTGTACGCGGTCTGGCAGCGCTCGGACAGCCCGGAGGCCTTCTACTCCTGCTCGGACGTCGCCTTCGGCGGCGGCACCGCCGATGACAGCAGCGCCGATGACAGCAGCGGCGGCGGCGGCGCGCCGGCCCCGAGCGCCTCCGCGCCCTCCGAGGAGCAGATCGAGGACGGTGCCGACAAGTCGACCATCGAGCACCACGGCCACGGCGACCAGGACGCCAGTACGTCGGCGGACCCGGCCGCGGCGGCCGAGGAGGCGCAGTCCTCCACCCCGGCCAACCGGCCGAAGGCGGCCGGCGCGGGCGAGAACCTCGCCGAGACCGGCGGCGACAGCAGCACGGCGTATCTGGCGATGGGCGGCGCGGCCACCCTGGCACTCGGTTCGGCGGTCCTGTTCGCGTCGGTGCGCCGACGGGCGGCCGGCGGCGCTCGTCACGGTCGCTGAGCCAAGAGCTCCGGGGCCTGACCGGCGGCTCAGGTCGGTCAGGCCCCGGCGGTGCGTTCCGCGCTCACCTGCTCAACTGATCGCGGAGGCGCAGGTGGTGGGGGTGGCGTGGGCCGGGTCGAGCGCGTTGGCCACCTCGTGGAAGGCGATCCGGTCGGTCAGGCCCACGAAGGCGTGCTCGGACAGGTCGACCGAGCACAGGTCCTGGACCAGGACGTTCGTCACGCCGGGCCCGCTCAGGAACTGGCTTCGATACGGCGTGACCACCTCGTCGTACTTGGTGGCGATGACCGTGTAGCGGACGCCGGGAACGGTGTCGCCGCCCGCGTTGAGCCTGGTCATGAAGTCGGAGCCGACGACCTGCTGGGCGAGGGCGGGCGTGGCGGTGGTGAGCAGGTCCTCGGCGCCCGAGAAGTACGGGAGCAGGTTGGTGAGCCCCGCCAGGGTGGTGCCGTGGTTGTTGGGCGCGATGCCGACGAGGGCGTTCACCTTCACGGCACCGCCGAGGAACTTGAGGTAGTAGCGGGGCATCATGCCGCCCTGCGAGTGACCGACGAGGTCGGCCTCGGCGGCGCCGGTCGCGGCGAGGACCTTGTCGACGTAGGCGGACAGTTGCTCCGCCGACTTGTCGATGGGGCCGAGGGCGTGGAAGAACGGCACGCCCGGCAGTTGGCCGTAGTCGAGGGAGAAGACGCAGTAGCCCCGGTTCTTCAGGTAGGGCGCGAGTCCGAGCCAGTTGTCGACGGAGTTCGCGAAGGTGCCGTGCACGAGGACGACGGGGCGGGGGTGGGCGGCGGACGGCTTGCAGGAGTAGTCGTTCCAGCCACTGTTCGAGGTCGCCGCCGCTTCGGCCGCCTGGGCGGTGGTGGCGGGGACGACGGCGACCGCGGTGGTCAGCAGCAGCGCGGCCAGGGGTCTGAGCACTCGTTTCCAGGGCAGCATCGGGTGATCTCCTTGCGGCTCAAGGGAGGTGCGACTGCCTTACGCCCTGTGATCCGGATCACGAGGATGCTGTTCACTCGTCAAGTTACGGGCGAGTAGTAGACGTGTGAAGTTACGCGTCAGTAAAAACTTCCAGTGATAGTCAATGGCGGATGAACGTCTCCTGATAAGCCGTCACCAGGAAGGACGCAGGGGGCCGCTGGGCGCGAGACGCAGCAACTGGCGATACAGCGCGGACTTCAGCCTCACCCACCAGACCGCTCCATTCGCGCACGACGTCCGCGGCCGCCTCTTCCGCGGCCCGCGTACAGGCCCACCCGCGCTCGGTCAGCACGACCAGCCGAGCACGCGCATCCTGCGGATGCGGCCGTCGCTCGACGTACCCCTTGCGCACGAGCTCGTCCACGAGCTGACTGGCGGCGACCGCGCTGCGCGGCTCAGCCGAGTTGACGTCCCGGGGTTCAGGACGAGGTCGCCCTCCCCCTTCCCGCCGCAGCGGCGCTACACCAAGACAGCGCGTTCCGGCGGTGCCCGACGACCGCCCCCGCTGCGGCACCCAGGCTCACCGGAACGCATTGTTTCCGGGGCACCCACGGTCGGCCTGGACCCCCGACCACGTGGATCGACTGCCAGTTGAACAACGTGCCCCCTACCCGTGCAGCCCAAGCGGAGCGGCCCGGCGCACGCTTCGTCTCGTACGCCACGCCCCGCACCGGCAGCAAAGAACTCTGCGCCTGGCGCGGCGAGATCCCGGCCGGGACCAAGGCCCCCGCACACACCGTCAACCGGGAGGAGATCCTCCACCTCCTCGACGGCGAACTGCTGATCACCCTCGACGACCGCACCGACCGGATCACGCCCGGCGACACCCTGATCATCAACCCCGGCGCGACCCTGACCGTCGAGAACCCGACCGACCGGACGGCGATCACCTGGGTCACCACGTCCATCGGCCTGACGGCGGAGCTGGCCGACGGCACCCGCATCACGCCGCCGTGGGCCAACTGAGCCCTAAACGGCGAGCGAGCGACCCCGGCATCACCGCATGCGGCCCGAACTTCGCTCGCGCGCGGTCCGCGACCTCCTCGAGGCGGCGGGCCTTCTCGTCGAGCGGGTCGAAGGTGAGCTGGTAGGAGGCCTGCTCGGCGGGGTCGAGGCCCTCCGCACGCAGGGCGAGGGCGCGGACGCGGGCGCGCTGGAGGCCGAGGGCGTCGTACAGGCCGTACGCCGCCCTGGTGAGCGCCGGCGAGTGGGCCGTCGGCTCCTTCAGCGCACGGCTGCGGGTGGTCGAGGAGCGGTCGGCGTAACGGACGGTGAGGGTCAGGGTGCGGCAGACCTTGTCCAGGGCGCGCAGCCGGGCGCCCAGTTCCTCGGCGGCGGAGAGCAGGGCGCGGTGGTGCCGGTCGGGGTCCAGTTCGTCGCGGGTGAAGGGCCGTTCGGTGGCGAGCGAGCGCGACACGGCGTTCGGCATCACCCGGCCCCGGTCGATTCCGCCCGCCTTCTCGTGCAGCTCACGGCCCGCCTTCGCGCCGACCAGGCGCTGGAGCGTGGACAAGGGGGCGGCGGCGACCAGGCCGAGGGTGTCGAGGCCGTACTCGCCCAGGGTGCGGGCGGTCGCGGCACCGACGCCGGGCAGCGCGGCGACGGGCTTCTCGGCGAGGAACTCCGCGATGGCGTCCGGCTCCTCGGGGACGGCACAGGTCACCCCCGGCCGGGCGTCCCGCAGGGCGACGCGGGCCAGCATCGGCCCCGGACCGGCGCCGATCACGCAGTCGACCCCGTGATGGGCGAGGGCGCGCACCCGGATCACCGACGCCAGCTCGACCGCGTTCCGCCCGAAGTACCGCTCGGCGCCCCGCAGATCGGCCAGCGCCCCGTCGGGTGGCAGCGCCTGAACGACCGGCGTGAAGTCCTCCAGCAGTCCGAGCAGCCCCGGCAGGGCCGCCTCGTCCGTCGGCGGCAGCTGGAAACGTACGCAGAGGATGGTCATCCCGCACTCCCCGGACTCTGGTGCCACAACTTCCGTATCTGTGAAGGCTCTTGACCCGCCGGTCGCAGATCGGCCCACGGGTTCAGTTCGTATCCGGTCGGCATTTGGATTCGCCGGCCGCGCGCCGGATCTCCGCCGTCCCCTGTGGCCCCCGTCGCCCCCGGCACCGGTACCGGCTCCGCCAGCCGCGCCGCCACCTCGTCCAGCCCGCCCTCGGCACGCAGCTCGATCAGCTCGGCGAGATTCCAGGCGGCGGAACCCACCACGCTCAGGCTGCGCGGCCCGCGCCGTTGCACCACGCCACGCACGAGCAGCAGCCAGGAGTGGAAGACGGTGTGGGCGCACGCGTCGTGCGAGTCGTCGAAGAAGGCGAGGTCGACCAGGCCCGTCCCGTCGTCCAGCGTGCTGAAGATGACCCGCTTGCCGGACCGGATCGGGGGCGTCTGGGTGGCCGCCTTGGCCCCGGCGACCAGCACGGCCTCGCCGTGCCGCGCCTCCCGCAGCCGCCGCGCCGAGACGACGCCCAACTCGTCGAGGAACGCCCGGTGGTCGTCCATCAGATTGCGTGAGGCATCCATGGACAGCACACCCAGCTCGGCACTGAGCCGCTCCGCCGAGCTGAGGTCGGGCAGCCCGGCCGCGGCCGTCTTCCGCCCGCCCGCCAGCGGAAGCTGTCCCCCGCCGCCGCCCCGGGCGCCCCGGTGCAGTTCGGTCAGGTGCAGTTGCAGATCACGCCGGTTGCCCCCGAAGGCGTCGAGCGCGCCGACCTGCGCGAGCCGCCCCGCGAGCGGACGACTGGGCCGGCCCCGCTCCCAGAAGTCGAGGAGCGAGGCATACGGCTGCCCCTCCGCGATCCGCGCCGCCTCGGCCTCACTGATGCCGTGCACGTCGGAGAGGGCGAGCCGCAGCCCCCAAGTCCCCCCGGACCGCCCAGATTCAGACACCAGTTCGATCCGGTGTGCGACCCCCGACACATTCACGTCCAACGGCAGGATCGGCACCCCACGCCGCCGCGCGTCCGCCAGCAGCAGCCGCTTCGGATACATCCCGGGATCGTGCGTGAGCAACCCGGCATAGAAGGCGGCCGGATGATGGGCCTTCAGCCAGGCCGACTGATAGGTCGGCACGGCGAAGGCGACCGCGTGCGCCTTGCAGAAGCCGTACGACCCGAAGGCCTCGACGATCTCCCAGGTCCGCCGGATGGTCTCCGCGTCATACCCCTTGGCCGCCGCATGCTGTGCGAACCACACCCGGATCCGCCCCTGCGACTCGGGATCCGACAGCCCGCGCCGCACCCGGTCGGCCTCGTCCCGACCGCAGCCGGTCATGATGTGCACGATGTCGATGATCTGCTCGTGGAAGACGACGACCCCGTACGTCTCCCGCAGCGGCTCCTCCAGGTCCTTGTGCGGATAGCGCACCGGCGCCCGCCCGTGCCGCGCCTCGATGAACGGCCGCACCATGTCGGCGGCGACCGGCCCGGGCCGGAAGAGCGAGATGTCGACGACGAGGTCATGGAAGGTCGCCGGCTGAAGCCGCCCTACCAGGTCCCGCTGCCCGGGCGACTCGATCTGGAAGCACCCGAGCGTCTCCGTCGAACGAATGAGCTGATACGTCGCCGGATCGCCGTCCCCCCGCTCGAAGTCGAGCGCGTCCAGATCGATCCGCTCCCCCGTGACCCGCTCCACCTCCGCGACCGCGTGCGCCATCGCCGACTGCATCCGCACGCCCAGCACGTCGAGCTTGAGCAGCCCGAGGTCCTCGACGTCGTCCTTGTCGAACTGCGACATGGGGAAGCCCTCGCCGCTGGTCGGCATGACCGGCGTACGGGAGAGCAGGGAGGCATCGGAGAGGAGCACCCCGCACGGATGCATGGCGATGCCCCGCGGAAGGGCATCGAGCGCCTCGGCCAGCTCCCACAGCTTGCCGTACTTCTCCCGCTCCCCCGCCAGCTGCCTGAGCTCGGGCAGCTCGTCCAGTGCCGCACGGGCGTCCCGCGCCCGGATGTGCGGGAAGGACTTGGCGATACGGTCGATGTCGGCGGGGTCCATGGACAAGGCCGCACCCACGTCCCGGATCGCATGCCGCACCCGATAGGTCTCCGGCATCGAGACGGTCGCGACCCGCTCGGTCCCGAACCGGTCGATGATCGCGCGATAGACCTCGAGCCGCCGCGCGGACTCCACATCGATGTCGATGTCGGGCAGAACCAGCCGCCGCTTGGACAGGAAGCGCTCCATCAACAGCCCGTGCTCCACGGGATCGGCGTGCGCGATGCCGAGCAGATGATTGACGAGCGACCCCGCCCCGGAGCCCCGCGCGGCCACCCGGATCCCCATCTTCCGCACGTCGTCCACCACCTGAGCAACCGTCAGGAAGTACGAGGCGAACCCGTGGTGGGCGATGATGTCCAGCTCCTGATGCATCCGCTCCCAGTACGCCCGCCGCCCGTCATAGCCGCGCAGCACCATGCCCGCCACGGCCCGCGAGGCGAGCGCCCGCTGGGCGGTGCGCTGTCCGGCACCGACGAGGTACGGCTCGGGGAAGTGGACGCTGCCGATACCGAGGTCGTCCTCGGGATCGACGAGACACTCGGCAGCCACCGCCCCGGTCTGCTCCAGCAGCCGGTACGCGGTGTCGCGCCGGAAACCCGCGGCCTCGACGACCCGCTCGGCGACCCGCCCCATCTCCTCCGCATCCTTGAGCCAGGCCTCACCGGAGTCCAGGTCCTTGATGGAGTCGATGGGCACGAGCCGACGCGCGGCGTCCAGCACATCGGCGACCGGCCCCAGACCGGGCTCCGCATACCGGACGGCATTGCTCAGCACGGGCCGCACACGCTGTTCGGCGGCGAATCCGACGGTACGGGCGGCCAGCCGCAGCGAGCCCGGGCCGGTGCCCTTGCGCCCGTGCCAGACGGCCTCCAGCCGCAGGGAGTCGCCGTAGATCTCCCGCCAGGGCCCGAGCAGCCTGGCCGCCCGATCGGGACGCCCGGCGGCAAGCGCACGCCCGACATCGGACCCGGGACCGAGCAGGACGATCAGCCCGTCCCCCGGTTGTCCCCCCGGGGCAGCATCGGCGGCCCCTCCCCGGCATGCGCAGCCGAAACGATTCGGCACAGATCGGCCCACCCCTGAGCCCCATCCCGAGCAAGAAAGGTGACCCGAGGCGTCGACTCATCGACAAAGGCGCCACCCCGCACCGGCACGCGACGACGCCGCACAGAGTCCCCCGACCCCGACAGCTCGTACTCCTCCACGGCCAGCTCGACGCCGAACAACGGCCGCACCCCCGCCGCCGCACAGGCCTTGGCAAACCGGACCGCACCCCCGAGCGTGTCGCGATCGGTGAGCGCCAGGGCATCCATGCCCTGCTCGGAGGCACGCTCGGCCAGCCGCTCCGGATGCGAGGCCCCATACCTCAAGGAGAACCCGGAGGCGGTGTGCAGATGCGTGAACCCCGGCACACGCACCTCCCGCACTCATGAGCCCGGGACCGGCTCTCGAACACCGATCCTCGAACATCAGTTCCCAACTCTCCCACCCCCACCATAGACCATGTCCGGCCCCTTTCTCGAACACTCGTACGACATCCGTTCAGCCGCCTCCCACCTGCACAAACACGCCGCAACCCGGACCGTGGGGGCATGACGCAGACCACCGGCGCCGACACTCCACGCAACCCCTTCCTGGCCGAGGTGAAGGACGCCGTCACTCCACGAGCCACGCTGCTCGTGACCGGCACGGTGGCCCTGGCCCTGCTCTTCATCGCCTCCTACGTGGGAGCACTGCACGACCCGAAACCCAAGGACGTCCCCTTCGGCGTCGTAGCCCCCCGAGCAGCCGCCCAGCAAGCAGTGACCCGACTGCAGAACCTGCCCGGCGACCCCCTCGACCCCCGCGCCGTGACCGACGAGGCAACGGCCCGCAAGCAGATCCTGAACCGCGACATCGACGGCGCCCTGCTGATCAACCCGACAGCCACCACCGACACCCTCCTGGTGGCCACCGGAGGCGGAAGGGTGCTGGCCACCACCCTGGAGACCCTCGTCACCACCCTCGAAAAATCCGAGGCCCGCACACTCCGCACCATCGACGCGGCCCCGGCCGCCCGCCGTGACGCCAACGGCCTCTCGTCCTTCTACGTGACCGTGGGCTGGTGCGTGGGCGGCTACCTCTGCGCCTCGATCATGACGATCAGCTCGGGCGCCGGCCGCCCCACCCCGAGACGCTCGGCGATCCGCCTCATCGCCATGGCCCTGGTCGCCATCATCGGCGGCCTCGGCGGCGCCCTGATCGTCGGCCCGATCCTCGACGCCCTGCCCGGCAGCATCGCCGCCCTCTGGGGCCTCGGCGCCCTGATCATCTTCGCGGTGGGCGCGGCCACCCTGGCCTTCCAGGCCACCTTCGGCATGGCCGGCATCGGCCTGGTCATCCTGATCATCGTCATCCTGGGCAACCCCAGCGCGGGCGGCGCCCTCCCACCCCCACTGCTCCCCCCGTTCTGGAGAGACCTCGGCCCAGCCCTGCCACCGGGCGCAGGCACCTGGGCAACACGCTCGATCGCCTACTTCAAGGGCAACGACATGACCGCCGCACTCCTGGTCCTCTCGGCCTGGGCGGCAGCGGGCACCGCGATCACACTCCTGGCGGCCCGGCTGCGAACAGGCGCCCGCCCCAAGACGCCGTAACGCACGGAGATACGCACCCGCAGTCGCGTAGGGCGGGAAGGGGACGTGCCGGGGGGTGTCCGCCCGCAGCGGCGGGCGTCAACACAGGGCACCCTTCTGAGGAACGGCAACCGCCCGACCGAGGACGGACACCCCCCGGCACGGCCCCGACCCCCAACCCACCGCAGGCGCTACGCGAACCCCCACAAAGCAACACAGGCCGCCGCAGGCATACGCGCCACAACCCGCACCAAACACGCAAAGTCCCGCCCCCCAAACAACACAGGGGCGGGACTTCACGAACGAACCGAGCGACGAAAGGCGTCAGCCGATCTCGGTCCCCGTCGCCGACAGCGCCTCGGTCACCGGCTGGAAGAACGTCTCCCCACCGGAGGTGCAGTCACCGCTACCCCCGGAGGTCAGCCCGATCGCCTTGTCCCCGGAGAACAGCGACCCACCACTGTCACCCGGCTCGGCGCAGACGTCGGTCTGGATCAGCCCGTTGACGATGTCACCGTTGCCGTAGTTCACGGTGGCGTCCAGCCCGGTCACCTTGCCGTCGTGCACCTTCGTGGTCGACCCACTGCGAGTGACCGCCATGCCGACGGTGGCCTCGGCCGCCCCCGTGATCTTCTGCGTGGAGCCGTTGTAGAGGTTGACCTCGCTCGGGTGGTCGACCTCAGCGGTGTACTTGACCAGCCCGTAGTCGTTGTCCGGGAAGCTGGACGTCTCGTTGCTGCCGATCTCCTTGCCGCTGGAGTCCGACCAGGTCGAGATACCCTCGGTGCAATGCCCGGCGGTCAGGAAGAACGGCTCGCCGCCCTTGACGACGTTGAAGCCGAGCGAGCAGCGCCCACTGCCACCGGTGATCGCATCACCACCCGCGATGAAGGGCTTGAACTCCCCCTTCGTCCGCTGGAGTTCGGCCGTGGCGCCCAGCCCGTCGACCACCTTGCCGAGCTTGGCCCACTCGGCATCGGACACCGTACGGTCGGCGGTCACGACGATCTTGTTGGTCGTCGGGTCCGTCACCCAGGAGGTGCCCGGAATGGTCGCGTCCTGCTTGAGCGTCGTCCGCGCGCTCTTCAGCTCGGCGAGCGAGTTCGCGACGACCCGCGCCTTGGCCCCGGCCGCCTCGACGGCGTCGGCGGCGGCCTCGTCGAGGACGTTCACAACAAGGTTCTTGGTCTGCGCGTCGTAGTAGGTACCCGCGGCATCGGCGCCGAGGTCCTCCGCGAGCGTCGAGGCGAGCTTTCCGGCCGCGCCGACCGACAGGGTCTTCGGCGCGGATGCCTCAGGCGTCTCACTCGCGTTCGCAGTCTGGAAAGTCACTCCCGCGGCCACCAGTGCGGCGATACCCGCACCTGCCACGGCTGCACGCCGCTTGGGTATGCGTCGGTGCTTCAACTCACGTCCTCCTGTGGGGGGTCGGCCCGAGAGGTTGTGGGGACCTCACGAACCGGAAGGCGTACGGCAACGAAGGCGGCGCACAACAAAAGCCGCGTCCGGGCCGGTTGAACAACGTTCACTATTCCGGTGCCCGCAGGGAGCGCACAAGGTCGACTTCAGGACGCGCGTAGAACAGGGTTGCGCTCCCCCGCCCTCTTGACCGTGCACAGTCACACCCGCTCCCTTCGCACAGCAAACACCGCAAGCGAGCGAACCATAAGCAGCGCGTGAGGTCTACTCCTGTCTTGAATTCGACCCTCCGGGATCCGAATCCAAGCGGACCTCAAGGGGCGGGGGTTCACCCTGCCCGGGGGCCGTGACCTGCGCCCCCTTCTCCAAAAACCGCAACAATTCCACCGGAATCGGCAGCACCAGCGTGGAGTTCTTCTCAGCCGCGACCGCCATCACCGTCTGCAGCAACCGAAGCTGCAGAGCCGCAGGGGCGTCGGCCATCTGATGAGCCGCCTCCGCCAGCTTCTTCGAGGCTTGAAGTTCCGCGTCGGCGTTGATCAGCCGCGCTCGCCGCTCCCGATCGGCCTCCGCCTGCCGCGCCATGGACCGTTTCATGGTCTCGGGCAGCGACACATCCTTGATCTCCACCCGGTCGATCGTCACGCCCCACTCGACAGCCGGGCTGTCGATCATCAACTCCAGCCCTTGGTTGAGCTTTTCGCGGTTGGACAGCAGATCGTCCAGCTCGCTCTTGCCGATGATGGACCGCAGCGACGTCTGCGCCATCTGCGAGACCGCGAACCGGTAGTCCTCCACCCGTACGACCGCGTCGGCCGGGGAGGTCACCTTGAAGTAGACGACGGCGTCGACCCGCACGGTGACGTTGTCCCGGGTGATGCCCTCCTGTGCGGGCACGGGCATCGTCACGATCTGCATGTTGACCTTGCGCATCTTGTCGACGCCCGGAACGATCATGGTGAACCCGGGCCCGCGCACCTGGGAGCGAAGCTTCCCGAGCCGGAAGACCACCCCCCGCTCGTACTGCTTGACGACCCGCGCTGCCGCCGCCACATACACCGCTCCGGCGGACGCGAGCGTCACTCCCACCGCCACCAGCTCCCCGACCATGACGACCCCCCAGGGTCCGAATGAGGCGCACCAGGTGTGTACTTCGACGGTAACTCCGGGATGTTCGCGTTGGGGAGACGGAGGACACAGGTGGTCGGCGGCGTACGGATGCAAGACGGGCGATGGCTGAGGGTCGAGGAGCGCGGCGACCCGGACGGCACGCCGGTGGTACTGCTGCACGGCACCCCCGGCTGCCGGCTCGGCGTGGTGCCGGAGGACGTCATGGCCGCGCACCCGGGGATACGGTTCATCGCCTACGACCGCCCCGGATACGGAGGTTCGGACCGTCTGCCGGGCCGCAGGGTGGCCGACGCCGCCCGCGACGTGGCGGAGCTGGCGGACGCCCTGGGGCTCGACCGGTTCGCCGTCCTCGGCCGCTCGGGCGGCGCCCCGCACGCGCTGGCCTGCGCCGCGCTGCTGCCGGCGCGGGTACGGCGGGCGGCGGTGCTCGTGTCCCCCGCACCGCCGGACGCGCAGGGGCTGAGCTGGTTCGACGGGATGGCCGAGTCCAACGTCGAGGAGTACACCCGGGCGCTCACCGACCCGCTCGGTTTCGCCGAGCGGCTCGCCACCCGCGCCGCCGCCATCCGCAGGGACCCCGCACAGCTGCTGGTGTCCATCCGCGACGGGCTCACCGATGCCGACCGGCGGATCGTCTCCGCCCCGGCCGTCGGCGAGATGCTGCTGCGCAACTACCGTGAGGCGCTGCGCACTTCGGCGTACGGCTGGCTCGACGACAACCTCGCTCTGCTCAGCGACTGGGGCTTCGACCCGGCCGCCGTCACCCGGCCGGTCCTGCTGTGGCACGGCGCCCTGGACACGTTCTCGCCGGTGGGCCACTTCAAGTGGCTCGCGGCCCGCATCCCCCGCGCCCGTCCCGTCCTGGAGCCGGACACGGGCCACTTCGGGGCGCTGGATGCCGTACCCGCCGTACTCGACTGGCTCTGCGCGACGCCGCCGCACCCTGCGCCCTGACCAGGGCGGGCCCGCCCTCGGTGCCGACTCGCGGCCGCCTCACCGAGCGGAGCGCCCCGGACGGCTGCCGGGCCAGTCCAGCCGGGCGCCTCGCATCAGGTCCATGATCCGCTCATGGCTGTCGCCCACGGCGTCGGTGACCCGCAGCCGCATGCGCAGTTGGTCGATCTCGTCGACGAACCGCCGGCCGTAGGCCCCCGCCCGCATCCCCCCGCTGCCCAGGGGGAACCCCGCACCGGTCAGCCGGAGGTAGTAGTTCTTGCCCTGGACCAGCCCTCGCTCGGCGAGCACCTCCCGCAGCCCGGCGTGGTCGGTCCACTCGGTGGGCTCCCCGCCACGCGGGACGAAGCAGTAGTCCACGCGCTCCACAACGGCGTGCTGCGAGCCGCCGTTCAGTATCTCCACGGTCCAGGCCGACTCGTCCGGACCGAGGTCGCCGACCGTCCAGCTGGAGCTCCAGCCCAGCGCGGGCCGCACCGTCCGCCCGTACTGGGCCCGGCCGAACACGGCGGCGAGCGCGACCGCCAGCAGGCTGCCCAGGGGATTCATGTCCATCAAGCGCAGCCGCCAGGGCCACTCCTGGCTCGCCGTGCCGGTCACGTTCGACCGCACGATCTCCCACAGCAGCACCAGCGTCAGCACGATGAGCAGCACGAGCGGCGCCACGAACAGCAAGGGGCTGCGCCGGACCCGCCGTTGCCGGTCGTCGAACTCCAACTCCGCTCCCTCCCCCGTGACGGCGTAGACAGTAGCGAGCCCCCGCACGGCGGTTGCGTGCGGGGGCTTGCGTGCTGCCGGTTGCGGATCAGGCCATCAGGTGCCGATGTCCGAGGCGGACGTCAGTAGACGCTGACACCGTAGGCGCTGAGGGCCTCCGTGACCGGCTGGAAGAAGGTCGTGCCACCGGAGGTGCAGTTGCCGCTGCCGCCGGAGGTGAGACCGTACGCGGTGCCGTTGCTGCCGTACAGCGAACCGCCGGAGTCGCCGGGCTCGGCGCAGACGGTGGTCTGGATCAGACCGCCGACGACGTCGCCGCCGCCGTAGTTGACGGTCGCGTTGAGGGCGGTGACACGGCCGCTGTGCGTGCCGGTCGTGGAGCCGTCGCGGATGACGGTGGTGCCCACGCTCGGCGTGGCCGCGCGGGTGATGTCCACGCCGTTCGCGGTGCCGGGCCGGCTGACGGACCCGGAGTACCGCACGATGCCGTAGTCGTTGCCCGGGAAGCTGGAGCCGGCGGTCGAGCCGATGACCTGGGTGCGGCCGGAGTTGGAGTACCAGGTGCCCGCGCCGTCGGTGCAGTGGCCGGCGGTGAGGAAGTACTGGTTGCCGCTGCTGTCCTGGACGTTGAAGCCGAGCGAGCAGCGCCAGCTACTCGCATAGATGGCGTCGCCGCCCTGGATGAACTTGCTGAACTTGCCGGGGGTGCGCTTGATGGTGAGCGCGTCGGCGTTGTCCCCGGCCTGCTGCTTGATCTTCGCTATCTCCGCCTGGGAGACCGTGCTGTCGACGGTCACCATGACGCGGTTGGTCTTGCTGTCGACCGCCCAGGCGGTGCCCGGGATGTCGGCCTTCAGCACCGAGCCGCTGGCGCTCTTGAGCTGGGCGGCGCTGAAGGTGGTGGGCGTGTCCGCGGCGTTCGCGTTGGGGATCGCGATCGCGGCTGCGGCCACGAGTCCGGAGGAAACGGCGATCAGCCGGGTCCGTCTCGTAATGCCGCTGCGGGGGGTGGTGCGCTTGATCCTCACTTTTCGTTCCCTCCAAGGGAAGTCGGGGGCCCGCGTGGGGTCGGGGCCCGTGAGGCGCAGTCAGCGGGCCGTGTGTCCGGATTCCGAACACGCCGTGCTCCTGACAAGCGCTGAGGGGGAGTATTCGGCCGAACGTCGGGTAGCCGCAAGGGCGCCTTTCGGCCGTCAAGCTTTGAACGATCCATGAAAGTTGGCCGCCTTTGCCCCCCGTCAGCCATCGCCGCCCACGTACCGGGGCTGTCCGGAAGTCGCCTCTCCGGACAGTCCTAGCAACCGTCGCAGGGGCAGCAGCAGTCGCAGCCGTTGCAGTCGCAGTCCCGGCAGCAGCCCTCGCGCTTCTTGCGGGACCACGGGCCCTCGTACTCCTTCGCACAGCACAGCTTGCAGGTGCAGCACAGCAGCCAGAACATCCCACAGCCGGCCCAGAACCCACGCCGCCCCTTCGGCGGCTGCGGGGCCGGTCCACCGCCGAACCCCCCGAAGTCACCACCGCCACCGCCACCGCCACCACCGCCGGGCGCTCCCCCACCACCCGCGTACGGGTTCCCACCGGCATACGGACTCCCGCCGCCATACGGATTCTGCGGCATCCCGTACGGCCCCACCCCCTGCCCCTGCTGCGGCGGCTGCCCATAGGGCCCGGGCTGGTGGGACGCGCAGGTGGGCACGGTGCCGAACGCCCGGTCCACCGAGCGCCGCAGCTCGTGCACCAGCAGCAGGTGCGCGAGTGTGGCATCCGTGAACTCGACCTCACGCAACGCCAACCGCACGCCGTGCACGGCGTCGTCGGCGAGCCGCCGCGCCTCGGCGAGCGAGGTTCCCGTGGCCGTCAGCGGGTTCCACCCACCCGACGCGGCGTCAGCGGCCTGGTCCTCCACGGCGTCCAGGAGATGCGCCAGCCGTCCGAAGAGGCGCCCGGCCTCGGCGAGCGGCTCGGCGTTGTGCGGCCGTCCGGCCAGGATCGCGGTGTGTGCGAAGGCGGCTGCGGTCGCCGTCTCGGTCGGTTCGGTGACGGCGAGGATCGGCGTCCCGGGCCCGGCCAGCGCCTCGACGCCGATCTGCCGGTCCACCGCGTCGACGAGTACGGCCGTGTCGAACCCGACGGCCGAGCCGGTGCGGGCACCCGCCGCGCCCCAGCCCGCGGCCACCCGGCGCGCAGCAAGGGCCACCGGCTTGCGGGCCAGCAGCCCGTCCCCGTCGGCCACATGGTCCCGCACCTTTGCGGAGGCGAGCACCAGCGAGACGGCGGCGGCGAGCCGCGCACCCTCACCCTGCGCGACGGAAGCGGTGCGCATTCCGCGCAACGGGCACGGTCCCGCCGTACGCCGCAGTCCACTGTTCTGCTCGGCCTGAGCCTCCGTCAGAACGGAGATGAGGAGCCCGTCGTAGTTCGTCACGATCCGCGCGAGCTGACCGTGGTCCCCGCGCAACGAGAGGCACAACCCGCACAAATGCGCCATCCATTGGCCGGCGAGCTTTTCCCCGAGCCGATGACGACAGGGCCTGACTATTCCGAACACGACGCTCCCCCGAGGTTCTTACGGCATTCCCGCGCCGCTTCCTGCGACGCTGAGCTGCCGCATCGTACCGACCGGAGTACCGATCGCGAGGGCGGACTCGTTCACCCGTACGCACCCGGCCTCACCCATACGCCGCGAAGAATCATATTTCACTCACAGTCAGCAGCCGTACGTGGCATGCCCCTTGGGGGACACGGGCTCTCGACGGATCCGCTGTGCACCAGTACCGTCACAAACCCCCCGCGCGGCGTCTATCCACTTGGCACGACGTCCGCATCATGGATGACCATAGGGATGCGGAAGGGAAGAAAGACCGCTGTGAGAGGAGGCGTCCATGGGATCGGTGCGCAAGGCGAGTGCCTGGCTGGGCCTCGTTGACGACAACGATGACGAGCGTTACTACGACGACGACTACTCCGAAGGGACCGAGCCCGGGGATGCCTGGGTCACCGACCCGCGGGTCAAGGTGGCCACGGATGTCGCAGAGGAGAAGGGCCGCCGTATCGGCACGGTCACCCCGGACAGCTTCCGGGACGCCCGCGCCATCGGTGAGCTGTTCCGGGACGGGGTCCCGGTCATCATGAACCTCACGGCCATGGAGCCCGCCGACGCCAAGCGCGTCGTCGACTTCGCGGCAGGGCTCATCTTCGGGCTGCGCGGCTCGATCGACCGCGTGTCCAACCGCGTGTTCCTGCTGACCCCGGCGGACACGGAGATCATCAGCGGGGAGCCGGCGGCTCACCGCTCGGACGGCTTCTACAACCAGAGCTGAGGCAGGGCCGCTCACCGGCCCTGCCTCCCGCGCGGGGTCTACCGGAACGCGTCGAGTCCGGTGAGCGCCTTGCCCAGCACGAGCTGGTGCATCTCGACGGTGCCCTCATAGGTGAGCACCGATTCAAGGTTGGTGGCGTGCCGCATCACGGGATATTCGAGCGAGATCCCGTTGGCACCCAGAATCGTCCGGGCCGTACGGCAGATGTCGATGGCCTCGCGGACGTTGTTGAGCTTGCCGAAGCTGACCTGCTCGGGACGCAGGCGGCCGGCGTCCATGCGCCGCCCCAGGTGGTGGGCGAGCAGAATCCCCTTGTGCAGTTCCAGCGCCATGTCGGCGAGTTTGGCCTGGGTGAGCTGGAAGCCCCCGATCGGCCGGCCGAACTGCTCCCGTGACTTCGCGTAGTCGAGCGCGGCCTCGAAACAGGACCGCGCCGCCCCCATCGCACCCCACACGATCCCGTACCGCGCGTGCGACAGACAGCTGAGCGGCCCCTTGAGCCCGACCACCTCGGGCAGCACGGCATCGGAGGGCAGCCGTACGTCGTCGAGGACGAGCTCGCTGGTGACGGAGGCGCGCAGCGACAGCTTGTGCTTGATCTCCGGGGCGGAGAACCCGGCACTGTCGGCCGGCACGACGAATCCGCGAATCCCCTCCTCCGTCTGCGCCCACACCACGGCGACCCCGGCGACGGACCCGTTGGTGATCCACATCTTCCGCCCGTTGAGCACCCAGTCCGAGCCGTCCCGCTTGGCATACGTCCGCATGGAGCCCGGGTCGGACCCGTGATCGGGCTCGGTCAGCCCGAAGCACCCGATGACCTCGCCGGAAGCCATACGAGGCAGCCACTGCTGCTTCTGCTCCTCGCTCCCGAACCGGTGAATGGCGTACATGGCGAGGGACCCCTGCACAGAGACCAGGGACCGGATCCCGGAGTCGGCGGCCTCGAGCTCCAGACAGGCGAGCCCGTACTGCACAGCGGAGGCACCGGCGCACCCGTAGCCGTCGAGGGACATCCCGAGGGCGCCGATCTCCCCCAGCTCGCGGGCGAGCTCACGGATCCCCGGCAGCTCGCCCTTCTCGTACCACTCGGCGACATACGGCACGACCCGATCCGCCGCCCACTCCCGCACGGTGCCCCGGATCGCCAGGTCCTCGGGCTCCAGGAGGTCGTCGATGCCGAGGGGGTCGGCGGGGTCGAACGGGGGCAACTTCGAGGACGCGGACATGGGACCACCCTCCGGCAACGACTAAAACTAGCAGCGCTAGTTACGACTCTGGGGCAGACGCTACGACGCAGTGTCCCGCACGTCCAGTAGAACTCCCACGGACCGCAAGCCGCCGACGGCGAACAAGCCCCCTGGTCAAGCGGAGACGCGGGACTCCACGACTTCCCGAGGCGCAGGAATCTCCGCCTCCACGGCAGGCGCCTCACACTGCATGACCCGCGGCAACCGCAGCGCCATCACCGCGCCCAGCAGCAACAACCCCGCGCTCACCAGCAACGTCACATGCAACCCGTGCACAAAACAGTCCCGAGCCGCCCGCTGCAGGGCCACCCCCGCCGACCCGCCCAGCTGCGCGGCAACCTCGTAGGCCTCCCCCAACGAGTGCGAAGCCGCCGCGGAGGCCGACGCCGGAACCCCCGACACACTCGCCAGCCCGGGCGCGTACGCCGCGTTCATCACGCTGCCCAGCAACGCGATCCCGATCCCGGCGCCCAGCTGGTACGACGTCTCCCCGATCGCCGCCGCCCCGCCGGCCTGTTCCTGCGGAGCCTCGCTCAGCATCGACTCGTACGCCCCGAAGAGCGTCGTCTCCAGTCCGAAGCCCAGCAGCACGAACCCGAACAGCAGCAGCCCGGGGTTGTCCTCGCCGCCCATCGCCGTCAGCAACAGCACCGCGACGGCCGTCAGACAGAACCCGGCGCACACCATCCGACGCGGCCCGAACCGCCGCAGCAGCCGCGCGCCCGCCAGCCCCGCCGCCATCGCGGCGAAGGTCAGCGGCAGCAGCCGTAGCCCGGTCTCCAGCGGCGACAGTCCCAGCACCAGCTGCAGATACTGCGCCGCGATCAGTTCGAGCCCCACCAGGGCGAGCATCGCCAGGACGATGCACCCGACGGACGTACTGAACGCCGGCCGCGCGAACATCCTGAGGTCCACCAGCGGATGCGCCCGGCGCCGCTGCCGTCGTACGAAGAGCACCAGCAGGGCCGCGCCGACCACCAGCGGCACCAGGGTGAACAGGCTGGCCAGCGGCTCCCCGCCGCCGAGCCGCTTCACGCCCAGCACGACGCCGAACAGTCCGCCCGCCGCCAGCAGCGCGCCGACCACGTCCCAGGGGCCACGGCCGTCGCCCTTGGACTCGGGCAGCAGCAGGCGACCCACCGGGAGGCTGACCAGCATCAGCGGGATGTTGACGAGGAAGACCGAGCCCCACCAGAAGTGCTCCAGGAGGAAGCCGCCGAGCAGCGGCCCGACCGCCGCGCCCACCGCGGCCACCGCGCTCCAGATACCGATCGCGAGGGCGCGCTCGCGTCGGTCCGGGAAGACCTGGCGCAGGATCGACAGCGTCGCGGGCATGATCATCGCGCCGCCGACGCCGAGCAGGGCGCGGGCCAGGATCAGCACCTGCGGGTCGTGCGCGAGGGCCGCGAGGCCGGAGGCGAGGCCGAAGAGGCCGTAGCCGAGCAGCAGGACCCGTCTGCGGCCCACGCGGTCCCCGAGCGTGCCGAAGAGGATCAGCAGCGAGGCGCAGACCAGCGGGTAGATGTCGACGATCCAGAGCAGTTCTATCGCGCCGGGCCTGAGGTCCTCGGTGACTGCGGGCACCGCCACGTGCAGGACGGTCGCGTCGACGGCGACGAGGAGCAGGCTGACGCACAGGACGACCAGGACGACCCAGCGGTTGGCACCGGCCCCGGCCGCCCGACGGCGCAGCGCAGCGGCAGCCGTGGTCGGACCGGACATGTACGTACCTCCCAGATGTTCCCTCGCCCCGGCGGGCTCACGGGGTGGGGACTCCCCGTGACTCGGCCGGAGAGGAGCGGTGGTCTCCGGCCCGCGCAACGAAGCGAGTGAATCGTCAGGGTACGCGAGTCCGCGCCGGTGCCGAGTGGCGGACCTCTCACACTCCCAGCGGAACAGGTGTGGCGTACGCCACTCCCCTCCCCCTGGGCAGCACACCCGAGCGTGCCCACCCGGTTCCCCGCCAGGTCGATAATCGGGCCCGTGACCGACCTTTCTACGCGCGTGGCCCCTTCGGCCCTGAACCGGGCGGCCCCGGCCCTCCTCGGGTATGCGGCCGTACGTGCCCTGGGGCTGCTCGCGCTGGCCCTGTGGAGCGCGGCCTCCGGCAAAAGCGCGTACACGCTGCTGACCGCCCGCTGGGACTCGCTCTGGTACAGGAGGGTCGCCGAGCTGGGTTACGGCTACGAGGTGCGCCTGCCGAACGGCGACGTGCACTCCAACCTCGCCTTCTTCCCACTGCTGCCCTGGCTGGAGCGGCTGGTCGCGGCGGTGACCCCTCTGTCGTACGCCGACGCGGGGTTCCTGGTCTCCCTGCTCGCCTCGCTCGCCGCGGCCTGGGGGATCTTCGCGGTCGCCGACCATGTGTACGGCCGCCGGGCGGGGGTCTGCGCCGCGCTGCTGTGGGCGGTGCTGCCGGTCGCGGTCGTGCAGTCGATGGCGTACAGCGAGTCGCTGTTCACGGCGCTCGCGGCCTGGTCGCTGTACGCGGTCCTGACCGGGCGCTGGCTGACGGCGGGCACCCTGGCCCTGCTGGCCGGTCTGACCCGTCCGGTCGGTCTCGCCGTCGTCGCGGCGGTGTGGGCGGCCGGGATCGCCTCGTTCGTGCGGGATCGAAGGGCGGCGCCCGCCGACCGCGCGCGTGACCCCCGGCGCGCCCTCGGCATGCTGCTGGCGCCCCTGGGCGCCGCCGGTTATGTGCTGTGGGTCGGCCATCGCACCGGCAAGGGCCCGCTCGGCTATCTCGACGTCCAGGCCGGCTGGCGCAACGGCTTCGACGGCGGTTACGCCTTCGCCCGTTTCGTCGCCGACAAGTTCACGTCGTTTCCGTCGGCGCTCGCGGGCCTCGCGCTGATCGCCGGGGTCGGTCTCGTGGTGTGGCTGTACCTGGTCTGTGTCCGGCAGGGCCAGCCGCTCGCGCTGCTGGTGTACGCGGGGGTCGTCACGGCGCTCGCCCTGTGCGCGTCGAGCTACTTCGGCTCGAAACCGCGCCTGCTGCTGCCCGCCTTTCCGCTGCTGCTCCCGCTCGCCGTTGCCCTGGCCCGGCTGCGCACGCGCAGGTCGGCCGCGGTGCTGGCGCTCGTCGCGGGGGCGTCGGCGCTCTACGGGGCGTTCTGGCTGAACGGCTCCGGTCCCCCGTGACCGGCTGACGTACATCCGATGAGCGCCGGGAGAATTCAGAACCAGCTTTCGGTGAACGAATTTATAAAGCGCATAAAACCATGCGCTGGAATGATCAAAGGAATTGCCGGGCGCGGCTGCCACCGATTGTGAAGTCGCCGCAAATAGCCCGCCCTTTGAGAGGAATCCCACATCACATCGTCATCACAAAGCGGTGGAATCGACCGGGATCTGAGCTCACTCGCTGTAACGTCGATTGGGTGCGTACCAAACCGAAGCTCACCCGTCTGGACCGGGTGTTCGCCAGGCTGGACCGTGAGCCGGAACGACCGGCCCACATCGATGTGCCGAAGATGAGTCGGCACAGGGTCGTGCTGCTCGCGGCGACCCTGGCCTTCTACGGGGCGATCGTGTGGGCCGTCGTCATCACCTCGTGGCTGGTCCGCCTCGACTGGCAGGTCATGTTCTTCCGGCCGTACCAGCAGTGGTCGGAGATCCACGCCTTCGTCGACTACTACGTGGTGCTCGGCCAGCGCGGCCCGACCGCCGTGATGGTCGCGGCCTGGCTGGGCTGGCGCTCCTGGCGGCAGCACACGCTGCGGCCGCTGCTCGCACTCGGCGTCTCGCTGCTCCTGCTGAACATCACCGTCGGTGCCGCCAAGATCGGCATGGGCCGCCTCGGACCGCACTACGCGACCAGCATCGGCTCGAACGAGATGTGGCTGGGCGGCGATATATTTCCCAGCGGCCACACCGCCAACGCCGTGGTGACCTGGGGAATCCTGGCCTATCTGGCCTCCACCCCGAGAGCGCGCCGCTGGCTGTCGGCCCTGTCGGCGGTGACCTCACTGGGCGTGGGACTGTCCACCGTCTACCTCGGTACGCACTGGTTGAGCGACGTGCTGCTCGGCTGGGCCGCCGGCCTGCTGATCCTGCTCGCCCTGCCGTGGTTCGAGCCGCTGATCGCCCGCGCCGAGACCCGGATTTTCGACCTGCGCGACAGCTGGCGCGAGCGCCGGGCCGGCGCCTTTGCGCCGACCACCCCGGTCGAGGTCCCGGTGCGGCTCAAGCCGCGCCCCACGGCGGCCGACGAGGACGTCGCCGCCCGCGAGGCGGCCCCCGCGTCGCGTGCGCCCCGGGCGCCCGTCTATCTGGCACCCGGCCCGCACACGGCCCGCGCGGAGCGCACGCCGGTCACCCCGGCCGGCAGCCGACGTCCGCCGCACACGGACCGCATCACCCGCGGCACGGCCCCGGCGGCCCGCCCGCTCACAGGCGGCTGACCTGCCCGGACAGCGGGGTTCGGTACGCACACCACCTCCGTACGGCGAAGGCCCCGGTTCCTCGGCGGGAACCGGGGCCTTCACCCGTTGTCAGCCTTTCCAGGCCCGCCTCACCTGGCCGTCCTCGACCTCGAAGTTCAGGCGGCCGCTGCGGTACTCCATGGTGATGATCGCCCCGGGCGGCAGCGAACGCACCGTCGACCACCCCCGATCACGGGCGAGCCGCTCGGCCCGGTCGGCGGCGAGTCCGACATAGGTGTCCGGGCTGTCCTGGGGTTCGGCAGGGGGTTCGGGAATGGGTGCCATGTCGCCACGCTAGGCCCTGTGCGAACGATCCGGCCAGAGCGGACCGGGAACCTTTGTAGCGGCCACCCAGGTCACACATCCCTCTCGCGTCACGCTTTTGTCACAGAACCACGACACGAGTTTCGGCCTCACTTCGTCACACGGACGAGCGGTTCCATAGGCCTTCTGCAGGCATTCGATCGTAATTCCCGCGTGTCGCGCCGACCAGGCCAATAGACCGGCGGAAAAGTGCCCGGAGAACTGCCCCCGGACTCCTTTTCCCTCCGCGCATCATCGGCTGCTGCCGCAGCGGGCGCACGGAACGCGGGAGCCGGTTCCGCACAGGAAATACATGGGCCCGACACAGAACCTCCGTACGCCCCCTGTCGGAGCGCTGCCGACGCGAGCATCATGGCGTGAGCTCGCGTCGGTGCGTGCGGCGCGGGCTTCAGCGGGCCCGGGGCGCGACGAGCGAAGGGGCGAGCGAGCGATGGGGACGCAGACCGCGACGGCACGGCCCATGGGGATCAAAGAGCCCGGCGGCCGTGTGATCGTCGACTGGCTGACCACCACCGACCACAAGAAGATCGGGCATCTCTACCTGATCACGTCGTTCGTGTTCTTCCTGGCCGGCGGTGTCATGGCACTGCTGATGCGGGCCGAACTCGCCCGGCCGGGGCTGCAGCTGCTGACCAACGAGCAGTTCAACCAGATGTTCACCATGCACGGCACGATCATGCTGCTGCTGTTCGCGACCCCGACCTTCGCGGGCTTCGCCAACGAGCTGATGCCACTGCAGATCGGCGCCCCTGACGTGGCCTTCCCCCGGCTCAACATGTTCTCGTACTGGCTGTTCCTCTTCGGCGGCCTGATCGTCATGGGGTCGCTGATCGTGCCGAACGGGCCGGCCTCCTTCGGCTGGTTCGCCTACGCACCGCTCAACAGCCTGGAGCGCTCCCCCGGCATCGGCCCCGACCTGTGGATCATGGGCCTGGCGCTGGCGGGCTTCGGCACGATCCTCGGCGCGGTCAACTTCATCACCACGATCATCGGAATGCGCGCGCCCGGCATGACGATGTTCCGGATGCCGATCTTCGTCTGGAACACGCTGTTCACGTCGATCCTGATCCTGATGGCGTTCCCGGTGCTCGCGGCGGCGCTGCTGTGTCTGGAGGCGGACCGGAGGTTCGGCTCGCACATCTTCGACGCGGCCAACGGCGGGGCGCTGCTGTGGCAGCACCTGTTCTGGTTCTTCGGTCATCCCGAGGTCTACATCATCGCGCTGCCGTTCTTCGGCATCATCACCGAGATCATCCCGGTCTTCTCCCGCAAGCCGATGTTCGGCTATCTGACGCTGGTCGCGGCGACGATGGCGATCACCGGTCTGTCGGTGGTGGTGTGGGCGCACCACATGTTCGCGACGGGCGCGGTGCTGCTGCCGTTCTTCTCGTTCATGAGCTTCCTGATCGCGGTGCCGACGGGCGTGAAGTTCTTCAACTGGACCGGCACCATGATCAAGGGCTCGCTGTCGTTCGAGACGCCGATGCTGTGGTCGGTGGGCTTCCTGGTGACGTTCCTGTTCGGCGGGCTGACCGGGGTGATCCTGGCGTCACCGCCGATGGACTTCCACGTCACGGACACGTACTTCGTGGTCGCGCACTTCCACTACGTCGTCTTCGGCACGGTCGTCTTCGCGATCTTCGCCGGCTTCTACTTCTGGTGGCCGAAGTTCACCGGGAAGATGCTCGACGAGCGGCTCGGCAAGATCCAGTTCTGGACGCTGTTCACCGGCTTCCACACCACGTTCCTGGTGCAGCACTGGCTGGGCGCGGAGGGCATGCCGCGCCGGTACGCCGACTATCTCGCCGCCGACGGCTTCACGGCGCTGAACACGGTCTCCACGATCGGCGCGTTCCTGCTGGGCCTGTCGACGCTGCCGTTCCTCTACAACGTCTGGAAGACCGCCAAGTACGGCAAGAAGGTCGAGGTCGACGACCCCTGGGGCTACGGCCGCTCTCTGGAGTGGGCGACCTCCTGCCCGCCCCCACGGCACAACTTCATGACGCTGCCGCGGATCCGCTCCGAGTCCCCGGCGTTCGACCTGCACCACCCCGAGCACGCGCTGGAGGCTCCGCAGCCCGAGCCAAAGAGCGAGCAAGCCGGCCGTGAGCCGTCCTGATCGCCTCGACGAGCTCGTCCGGCTCCACGACCTCGAACTCGAAGCCCATCAGCATCACATGGATCACCATCACGTCGATGCTTCCGGCTCCGGTGCGCAGGATGCAGCTGCCGGGCCCCTCCGCCTCCAGCTGCCCGGCTGAGGGCGAGATGCTCCCGGCCGCCTCCTCCAGGGGCACCAGCAGCCGGATGACGGCGTGCGAGGCGTACGCGCGCGTGGAGACGCCCTGGGAGACGTACGCGGCGAGGTCCTCGGCGGGCGGGGTGCGCGGCGTGAAGCGCGGGCCGTGCGGCGGCTTGGGCGTGATGCGGTCGACGCGGAACGTACGCCAGTCCTCGCGGTCCAGGTCCCAGGCGACCAGGTACCAGCGGCGCTCGCTGCACACCAGGCGGTGCGGTTCGACGCTGCGGCGGGTGGGGGCGCCCTCGTGGTCGCGGTACTCGAAGCGGAGCCGCTCCGCGTCCCGGCAGAGGTTGGCCAGCTCGGTCAGGACAGCCGGGTCGACGGCGGAGGGCTGGGGGCCGCGCAGCATCGGCACGGTGAAGGCGTTCAGGGCGCCGACGCGGCGGCGCAGCCGGTTCGGCAGGACCTGCTCCAGCTTGGCGAGGGCCCGTACGGAGGTCTCGCCGATGCCCTCGATGCCGTGGCCCGCGGCCGTGCGGAGGCCTACGGCCACGGCGACTGCCTCGTCGTCGTCCAGGAGCAGTGGGGGGAGCTCCGCGCCGGCGCCGAGTCGGTAGCCGCCGCCGGTGCCGGGGGTGGCGTTGACCGGGTAGCCCAGCTCGCGCAGGCGGTCGACGTCTCGGCGGACCGTGCGCGGGGTCACGCCCAGGCGTTCGGCGAGTGCGGCGCCGGACCATTCGCGGTGGGCCTGGAGGAGGGAGAGCAACCGCAGGAGTCTGGCGGAGGTGTCCAGCATGGTCCGAGTTTGCCAGTCGCCTAATAGCTCGGGGATGCGGGTATCGCGGGCGAGTGCGGGTTCGTCGGGGTTGATCGCGCAGTTCCCCGCGCCCCTAAGCGCGTCGCCCTGAAGGGCGTTGTCCCGCTACGGCATTCGACGCTCAGGTTGCCTTGTCGCGTCTCGTACGGGACCCGGGAAGCATGGGAGTGCACCTTCATGGCGCCCGGTGCCAAACGGTGCGGTTCTCCCTCCGTCACGCGCGCGTACGCGTCCCAGTGGCCCTCCGGCAGGGCGACGCTGCTGGGCAGGGCGGCGCGCAGGTGGCCCTTCGTGGCCGGGGTCAGGGGCAGGGTGACCTCCTCCTGGCCCTCGCGGTGGCGCAGGACGAGGTGGGCGGGCTCGCTCGACCCGGTCGCGCTGACGTCGAAGGTCAGCCCGCCGGCCGAATCCGCGATGCAGTCGGCGCGCAGTGGTGCGGTGTGCGACAGGGGCGTCGTCATGCGGTGCGGTTCCTCCCTCGGCGTTCTGCTCCGTCAGTTGGACCGGCGATGCGGCCTTTTGGTTTGCCCCTCACGGCCGATACGACAGCTGCGGGACCTCGAAGCACGTGGAGTTCATGTCTCCTTGGGAGACCCAGCCCTTGCCGTCCTCCCAGCGGGCCACCGACAGACAGGTCCGGCGGCTCTTGGGCGGCTCGGCCAGCCGCTCGAACCTGACCGGGATCAGCAGACCGTCTGCGGTGTATCCCTGACTGCGGTTCATGAAGTCGTCGACGCACGCGCGCGTGACGCCCTCGTCGGCGCACGCCCTCGCCGCGTCCGTGAACCACATCGCCGCCGCCCAGCCCTCCAGCTGCCACTGGGAGTGCGTCTTGAGGCCCTTCGTGGCGTCCCGGAACTCCCGTACGGCGTCCTGCTCCGTGTCCTCGAAGTTGCGGGACGATCCGGTCGCCCACAGGGCGTTGCGGCAGCGCGGGGAGTCCCTGTAGTCCTCGGCGACGGTGGACGTCCAGTTCTGTACGTTCGTGACCTTGGCGGTGACCTCGGCGCCCACGTCGTCCATCGCCTTGCACAGCCGGGCGTTGCCGTGGGTGTCGATGGCGTCGAAGACGAGGTCGGCGCCCTGCTCCTTCAGATCGGCCGCCACCGCGCGGAAGTTGGGCAGCGCGAAGTCGACCTGCTCGGTGACCACCTCGTAGCCCTCGGCCTTGAGCCCCCGCTCGACGAGCCGGGCGTAGGCGGCCGAAGCAGGCTGGTTGTACGAGACGACGGCGGCCGTACGGGCGCCGTGCTCGCGCTTGAAGTAGCGGTAGACCTCCGTGCCGCCGTACTGCCTGCCGTCCCAGCCGGTCGTGCCGTCGCGGGGCGCGAGGCTGCCGTAGATGCCGTACAGATGCGGATAGGTGTCGTAGGCGGCCCCGATGGGCTGGCCGCCGATGTCGGGCACGCGTGCGCGTGAGACGCGCTCGGCGCCCGCGTAGTCCAAGGCGGTGGTGGCGACCAGGGCGACGACCCCGTCCTCGTCGATCAGTTCGTGCACGCACTCGTTGTTGCCGACGCCGCTGCCGCCGTCGTCGCACTCGCGCACCTCGACCGGGCGGCCGTCGATGCCCCCGCGCGCGTTGAGGCGCTCGAAGAAGGCCTTGGCGCCGTCGCGGGGGCCGGTGAAGGCGTTGCCGCCGACGGGGCTGGTGGCACTGGTGATGACGCCGACGCGGACGGGCGTGCGGTCACCGGCGGGCGCCGAGGGAGTGCTCCGGTCGCGGTGCTCGAAGTCGCTCTCCGGCAGCCGGCTGCCGCACGCCGTACTCAGAGCCAGCACCATCACGGCGATCGCCGCCTCAGCACCCCGGGATCGGCGACCCATTGCCGCTCATCTGGACCAGCGCGCACAGGGTCTTGGCGGACACCTTCCAGGTGCCGTCCTGTTCCACCGCGGTTCCGGCGGCGTTCGGCAGGGCGGTCGCGCCCTTCAGCGTCAGGTCGTACGTGACGTTCGCCTCGGTCGGCGAGGTGAACTCGACCTTGGAGACCTTCGCCTGGACCTGCCCGCCACGCTCGTCACCGCTGAACGCCTGCAGGACCGGCGCCATCCGGTCGCCGTTCTCCAGGACGGTCTGCTTGTCCTTGAGGGACGTCTTCGGATCGAAGAACTTCGCCCAGTTCTGCTTGATCTCCGTCTCGGCCGCCCCCGCGTCCGCGGGCGCCGTCGCGGCCGGTGACGTCTCCGTCTGCTCGACGGTCGGTGTCGGCGGTGTCTCGTTGCCGCCGCCTCCCTCGTCGTCGCTGCAGGCCGCGAGGGCCGGGGCGAGGAAGAGAAGCAGGGCGGCCGCCAGCGCGGTCCCCCGTCCCGCCGCCCGTGGGCCGCGCGCCCTGTGTGCGTTGCTCCGCCTGAGGTCGCTCCCGAGAACCATCTGGCTCACCACCGGGTGTCGATCCGGGCCGTGTGCGCCCGGTGCTTTCAGGGTCAGCTTGCAGGAGGCATAGTGCAAGCCATTGGCTGACATGGACAGGCACATGCACCGAACCGGTGTGCATGACCCGATGTGCGTGCGCACAGACCGACGTGTGGGAGCCAGCGATGCGGACAGCCCGACTGCGGACCGTGCACCCCGTCCTCTGGGCCGGCTGGGCCGCGCTCGCGGCCGGCGCTGTGCTGTGCGTCATCGGCTGGTACGGGATCTCCGGCGAGCGGTTCGCCGAGCGGCAGCTGCCGTATCTCGCGTCCTGCACGGTTCCCGGCGCCGCGCTGATCATCGCCGGGTCGGTGCTGCTGACCCACGGCCGGGGCACGCTCGCCGCCGCGCGTGTGGAGGAGCTGTACGGCCTTCTGGTGGCCGCCGAGCCCGCCGACGCCGAGGAGTCGGGGCAGCCGGCCACGGCGCCGCTCGCGGTCAGCGGGGACCTGCTGATGATGCCCGGCGGCACCCTCTGGCACCGCGCGGACTGTCCGCTGGTCGCGGGGAAGGTGGAGGCCGTCCCCGTCGATGCGAAGCTGGTGAGGAGCGGCGAACTGGGCCCGTGCCCGATCTGTGAGCCCGTCGAAGCGGATGACTGAAGCGGACGACTGATGTCCTCGCTGACGTACGACCTCACCTTGGCCGGTCTGTCGGTCGGCAGCGCCGCCGCGCTCACCGGGATCGGTCTGATCGTGACGTACCGCGCGACCGGCGTGCTGAACTTCGCTCACGGGGCGATCGCGATGGTGTGCGCGTATGTGCTGCGGCAGTGCGTGGTGGAGTGGGGCTGGCCGCTGTGGGCGGGTGCGACGGTGACGCTGCTGGTCCTCGCACCCGCCATCGGGATGGTGCTGGAACGGTTCGTCTTCCGGCCGCTGTCGGTCCTGGGCAGCGACCCGGCGCAGACCCTGGTCGCGTCCATCGGGGTGTTCGTGCTGTTGGTGGGCGGGGCGGCGCTGCTGTGGGGCCAGGGGGCGCGGGACGACGCGCCGGAGCTGGTGTCGGCGGATCCGTGGGGGCAGCTGGCGGTGGCCCTGCTGCTGGCGGCCGGCGTCGGGGCGGTCATCCGCTGGACGCGCTTCGGCCGCGAACTGCGTGCCGTGGTGGACGACCGTGAGCTGGCCGTCCTGGGCGGCATCGACGCGGACCGGGTGGCGGCGGCGGGCTGGGCGTTCGGCTCGTTCACGGCGGGCCTGACGGGCGTGCTGCTGGCACCGTACGTCCGGCTGGACCCGTACGGTCTTCCGCTGCTGGTCATGGAGGTGGTCGCGGTCGCGGTGGCCGCGCGCATGCGGAGCCTGCCGGTCGCCGTGGTGGCGGCGCTGGCCATCGGGGTGGCGCAGAGCCAGCTCACCCGACTGCACCCGTCGGGCTGGGGCGCTCCCCTCCTGCAAGCGGTCGGCACGAACCTCTTCGTCGTGGCCCTGCTGATCGCGGCCCTGGCCCTTCCGAGCGTAGGTACGCGTGACGCTCTCCCCCGCACGGCCACCGCGCGCGTGCCGACGCCTCCGGGGGCCTGGATCGTGGCGACGGTGCTGTTCCTGCTCCCCCTGGGCTTCGCGGGCTCGGACCTGCATACGTCGGTGCAGGTGCCGGCGCTGGCCGTGGTGCTGCTCTCGCTGGTCGTCGTCACGGGCCGCGGCGGCCAGATATCGCTCGGGCAGGCTGCGTACGCGGGCCTGGGCGCCCTCTTCACGGCTCTGCTGGCAGCGGGCCGCTTCCCGGGCCTGCCGCGCCTGCCGGAGCTCGCCGCCCTCGCGCTGGCGGTCGTCCTGGTCGCCCCCCTGGGTCTGCTCACCGGCTGGCCGGCGATCAGCCGCCGAGGCCTGGCCCTCGCCCTGGCCACCTTCGCGGTCGGCGTCGGGGTGAGCCGCTTCGTGTTCGCCCAGCCGTACGCGATCTCGGGCCTGTCCCTGGGCCGCCCGGCGGGCTTCGAGGGCGACCGCGCGTACTACGTCCTGGAACTGGCCCTCCTGGCAGCCGCCCTTCTGACGACCTGGCTGCTGCGCCGGGGCCGCACCGGCCGGGCCCTGGCGGCGATGCGGGACCACGAGTCGGGGGCGTCGGCGGCGGGCGTCCAGGTGCCCTCCCTGAAGCTCCTGGCCTTCGTCTCGGGCGCCGCCCTGGCGGCCCTGGGCGGAGGCCTGCTCGGCATGAGCCTCAGAGCCTTCGACCCCGCCGCCTACGACCCCGTCCGCGGCCTCCTCTGGTTCGCCGCGGTGGTCGTCCTCGGCGCCGACAGCACCCTGGGCGCCCTGGCAGCCGCCGCCCTCCTGGTCGGCCTCGACGCGGGCGCCCGGGGCGGGGTGGCGGCGGCCCTCATCGGCGTACTGGCGGTCCTGGTGGGCCGCTTCCCCGGGGGGCCGTACGAGGCGCTGCGGGCGGCGGCGGAGAGGCTCCGGCTGCGGCGTAGGGCGACGCTGACGGCGCTGGGGGTGAGGGTGCGGACGCTCCTGCGCCCGGCGGAGCGAGGCCCAGCCCCCCAGCCGCCCTTGGCGGGCCTCACCGCGTCGGGCGTCGCGGGCCCGACGCGCCGGGAGGAGCAGCACGGGGCCAGAGACCCATCACTGCGGCGGGACCGCCCGGTGGCGAGCCGACGGGCGGAGGGCGCGGCGGAGGGCGGGGAACGGCGAGGGGAAGAGACCGATGCGGGCGGTGTGGGCGGGGGCGGTGCGGGCCGGAGCGGCACAGGCCGGGGTAGCGCGGGTGGTGGCAGTGCGGGCGAGTGCGGCGCGTGCGGTGGCAGCGCAGACCGTGACAGCGCGGGCAAGGGCGGGGGCAGCGTGGGCGGTGGCGACGCGGGCGCGGCCGGTCGCGCCGCAGGCAAGGTTGGCGAAGCCGGTGCCCACCCCGTAAGCGCCCGAAGCGCCGCAGCCGCCGATGGCGCTGAGCCCCCACAGGGGCCACCCGCACCCGACGGCGAAAGTCGCACGGGTGGTGCGGGTGGGAAACCAGACGCGGCCGCAGGCCGCGGGCACCCCCACCCACCGGCACTGACGACCCACCACCTCCAGGCCCGCTACGACGGCTTCACCGCCCTCGACGACGTCACCCTCACCGTCGCCCCCGGCCAGGTCACCGCAATCATCGGCCCCAACGGCGCCGGAAAGAGCACCCTGTTCCACTGCCTGGCCGGCACCCACCGCCCCACCCACGGCCAGGTCCTCCTCGGCACCCGCGACATCACCCGTCTGCCCGCCCACGCCCGCACCCGCCTCGGCATCGCCCGCACCTTCCAGCAACTGGCCGTCTTCCCCTCCTTGACCGTGGCCGAGAACGTCCGCGTAGGCGCCGAGCAAGGACGCGTCCGAGACCCCGCAGCCGTGGAACGAGCCCTCAGACTCGTCGCCCTGGACGGCCCTCTGCGCTCCCGCCCCGCCGCCGACCTGCCCACCGGCACACTCAGGCGCGTGGAGCTGGCCCGCGCCCTCGCCGGCAGCCCGCGCGTCCTACTGCTCGACGAGCCCGCCGCAGGCCTCGACAACGCCGAGGTCACCGCACTGGCCCGGATCCTGAAGGCCCTCGCCGCCGACGGCACCGCCCTGCTCGTCGTCGAGCACGACCTCGACCTGGTCGCCGACCTCGCCGACACCGTGCACGTCATGACGGCGGGCCGCATCGTCGCCTCCGGCCCATCCGACCGCGTACTGGACGCCGCAGGCCCCCGGGAGACCCCCGCATGACCGCCATCTCCCTGCGCCACGCGCGCGTGCGCTACGGCCCCCTGGAGGCCCTGCACGGCGTGACCCTCGCCGCCCCCGGCCCCGGCCTGACCGTTCTGCTGGGACGGAACGGGGCCGGCCGTACGACAGCCCTGCGCGCGCTGGCCGGAACCGTGCCCCTGTCCGGCGGCACGGTGGTGTGGGACGGCATCGACATGACCCGCGTGCCCGCCCATGAGAGGGCCCGCCGCGGACTGTGCCTGGTCCCCGAACGGCAAGCCGTGTTCGGCTCCCTCACCGTCCGCGAGAACCTCGAACTCGCGGCTGCCTCGTACGACGTCGCCCTCCACGCCTACCCCGCGCTCGAGCCCCTCCTCGCACGCCGCGCCGGCACCCTCTCCGGCGGCGAGCAGCGCATGCTCGCCCTCTCCCGCGCCCTGCTGGCACGCGCGCGCGTGCTGCTCGTCGACGAACCCGCGCAGGGCATGTCGCCGACGGTCGCCACCCGTACGTACGAACTGCTGAGCGAACTCGACGCATGCGTGGTCATCGCCGAACAACGACTGCCGCCCGTGCTGCACGGCCGGGCGGCACTCGTCCACGAACTGCGGCGCGGGGCGGTCGTGTTCAGCGGCGAGGCGGGCGAATGGGAGCGCCGTGCAGCGCACCGAACCTGGTCGAGCCCTTCCGGATGAGCAGCGATGTGCTCGAGGTCAGCCGATCCGCGATGCTGGGCTTCTCCATGCCCGCCCGGCTCTCGATGTCCGCCCGGCTCTCGATGCCTTGGTACGCACGGTTCTTGAGACCGAAGTACGCCCGGCCCTTGAGCCCGTACCTCCTGGAGCAGTGCGGCCACGCCCCCCACCCCTGCACGGCCACCACCTTCTTGGCGATCGTGATCTGCTCCTGACGGGTGGCGAGATCCGCGCGCGGGGCGTACTTCCCCCCGCCGAAGCCCTCCCATGTGCGCTGCGAGAACTGCAGCCCTCCGTAGTGGCCGTTGCCGGTGTTGATGTGCCAATTGCCGCCGCTCTCACACTGGGCGACGCAGCCCCAGGGCCACTGGTCCCCGGCACAGCCGAACGACACACGTTTGGGGGGCGGTCCGAGTTCCGGTGGTGGTGGCGCCACCTGCACGGCGCGCGTTGCGTGCGGGGCGTGCGCTGCGTGCGCCGTGGCCGGAGCAACGGCGGTGAGCAGCGAGCCGGCGAGAACGATCGTGAGCGGTGTGCATTTCATATGAGCACGCTAGGCAGCTTGTTGCGGTCAACCGCCGCGGCGCGTCCGAGGGACCCGGGGGCCCCACCCGGTCGGCGGACCGGGTGGGGCCCCGTGCCCCGGCAGGGGAGCGACGCTCAGAGTTCGAGGCGCTGCCCGGGCACGATCAGGTGGGGATCACCGCCGATGGCGGCCTTGTTGGCGGCGTAGACCCGCTGCCAGGTGGTCCCGTGCCGGGCGGCGATACCGCTCAGCGTGTCGCCCTCACGGACGGTGTAGTCCCCGCGGGACGAGCCGCGGTTCGTGTGGCCCGACGAACGTTCCGGCGTCTGCGACGGAGTCGTCGGGGCTGCCCTGGTGGAGGCCGACGAGCCGGCGGCGGGAGCCGCGGGTGCGCTCCCGTACGCTCCGGCCCGGGCCGAACAGGTCGGCCACGCGCCCCACCCCTGGGCCCGCTGGACCTTGGTGGCCACGGCGATCTGCTGGGCCTTGGTGGCCTGGTCCGCCGTCGGGGCGTAGGCCGTACCGCCGTACGCGCGCCAGGTGGAGGCGGCGAACTGCAGTCCGCCGTAGTAGCCGTTGCCGGTGTTGATGTGCCAGTTGCCGCCGCTCTCGCACTGGGCGATGCGGTCCCACACTCCGCTGTCCGCCGCTGCGGCGTTGCCGGTTGCGGCCAGCAGCCCGAGCGGAGCGAGCAGTGCCGCCCCGGCGAGGACCGCCGTCGTACGAGTCCGGCTCCCGTTCGGAGCCTTCTGCGTCTTACGAGCGTTGTCGTGAGTGGTATCGGCACATTCGGACATGTAGTTCCCTCTCGAAGGACCCGGGGTTCCCCAAGGCGGTACGCCACTCCCCGCGCCATGGGGCGCGTGAGTCGCGCTCGCCCCGTCCGCCTGAGGCTGGTGCTGCTTGCTGGCTGACTGGTGTAGTGCGGCGGACGTACCCGAGCGGTGCTCGTTGCACACGGCCGAGGAATGTAGGGAGGCTGAAGGGCGGTATCAACCAACTCCTTGTCATTCCAGGCCAGTTCGCCGTTACCTCCGGTATCAGCGATTTCCGGCCACCCACTTCATTCGCTGATTTCAGGATTTGTCGACCAGGCAGCCCGCCGATCTGTGACTCACCTCACGCAACCAACTTCCTTGGATTTCCAAGGACTTGACGGTGAGTAGGCGAATCCGCACTCGAGGTGACCGTGCGCGGTGGATGGTTCGATTCCGTTCGGTGTGGTGCGTGACTCCCGCCACAGATCGTCCGTTGTCTCCTTCATGAGCCCGGGACCCGCCCGGTTCACGGGCCGGGAGCCACCCGGCCCCGCCACGCATCACATCCCGAGGGAGCCACCCGTGCCGCGCATGCTCGACGTCAGCGACGAGGTACGTGCCGAGATCGGCGACGAAGAAGCCGACCGGCTGCTCGCCGGAGAGAACGCCCCCGGCAGTTACGACTGCACGTCGTGCCGCACCCCGGGCGACTCCGAACAGGAGCGCACCAGCACCGTCCTGTTCATCGGGGACGAGACCGCCGTCCTCGCCTTCGCCCACGCCACCTGCCTGCCCTCGCAGGTCGTCCAGGTCACCGAGGAGCAGTTGCGGGGCGCGGTGAAGTCCATCACCGGCGACACGGTCGATCTGGAGCCGGACAAGATCGTGCCGGAGCAGGCCGTGCTCGGCGTGACCAGCGGACTGGTGCTGATCGCCGGGGAGTTGCACCCCGCCCTCGTCGTCGAGCCGACGGGACCCATCGTGCGGCCCGGGGCGGTCGGTGCCGGCGACGACTTCCTGCCGCTTCTCATCGAGCAGGGGTTCATGCCGGCGACGGAGCTGGCCGAGGTGCCGCCGGTGCTGCACGGGTGGTCCGTGCTGCTCGCCATGGGTCAGCTGCATGCGGTTCTGCAGCCGGGCCCGAATGGGGGGCAGCCGGTCGCGTGGTGGCAGGCGCATCAGCCTCTGCAGGTGACCGACGGGTGGCGAGCCGCCGCGAACAAGCATCAGCAGGTGCTGATGTTCGCGGCGCCGGTGGGTTCCATCGGGCGTCAGCCTCGGGAGGATCTGCTGCGGGAGGCTCTGGACAAGGCGGCGGCGAACGGGAAGTTGGTTGCGGCGGCGCTGCCGCTTGCGGGGACGTGAGTGCGTCCGCTCAAAGGGGGCCACACGTAGTACGGCGGCTGCGGGCCGTCTGTGGCCGGTCGCGCAGTTCCCCGCGCCGCTGGGGCGTTGCCCGCGCCCCCAATGAGCAGGCGATCCTTCACAGCGGCCGCATCTCTTCGAGCGCGGGGTCGTTTGGACATACGTGCATGCATACGACGTTCCCCGCCATCAGGGCGGCCCATCGGCCACGCCGATCTACGACGCGCTCTACGCCGAGTACGTCAAGTCCTTCCGCTCGCTGCCGGGTGACCGCAGCGGCGAGGAGGATCTGGGGTTCACCGCGTTCGGGAACATTCCGCGGAGCACGGGCTCGTACGGCGCCCATCGCCCGGGGTCGTTCAGCAGCTCGTACACCGCCTACAGCGCGGGGGCCCACAGCGCCCGGCACGGCAGCGGTCAGCAGCCGCAGTGGCAGCGTGTCGGGCACATCGGCCCGCAGGGGTCGGGGATGCACCACGTCCCGGCCGCGCTGCCGCCGGCGCGCAGAGGCTGAGCACGCGGAAGGGCGGCCCTTGACCGGGCCGCCCTTCCGCCGTGTCCGCTACTTCTTCTTGCCGCGCTTCTCGCGCACCCGCACCGAGATATGGATCGGCGTCCCCTCGAAGCCGAACTCCTCGCGCAGCCGGCGCTCGATGAAGCGACGGTAGCCCGCCTCGATGAAGCCCGAGGCGAAGAGCACGAAGCGCGGGGGCTTGGTGCCGGCCTGGGTGCCGAAGAGGATGCGGGGCTGCTTGCCGCCGCGGATCGGGTGGGGGTGGGCGGCGACCAGTTCGCCGAGGAAGGCGTTCAGGCGGCCGGTCGGAACCCGGGTCTCCCAGCCCGCGAGGGCGGTCTCGATCGCCGGGACCAGCTTCTCCATGTGCCGGCCGGTGCGCGCCGAAACGTTGACGCGCGGCGCCCACGACACCTGGTTCAGCTCGGTCTCGATCTCCCGCTCCAGGTAGTAGCGGCGCTCCTCGTCGAGGTTGTCCCACTTGTTGTAGGCGATGACCATCGCGCGGCCCGCCTCGACGGCCATGGTGATGATGCGCTGGTCCTGGACGGAGATCGACTCGGAGGCGTCGATCAGGACGACGGCGACCTCGGCCTTCTCCACCGCGGCCGCGGTGCGCAGCGAGGCGTAGTAGTCGGCGCCCTGCTGGAGGTGGACGCGCTTGCGGATACCGGCCGTGTCGACGAACTTCCAGGTCACGCCGCCCAGTTCGATGAGCTCGTCGACCGGGTCACGGGTGGTGCCGGCCAGCTCGTTGACGACGACGCGCTCCTCGCCGGCCACCTTGTTCAGAAGGGAGGACTTGCCGACGTTCGGGCGGCCGATCAGGGCGATACGACGCGGGCCGCCGATGCCGCCCCCGCCGAAGGACTCGCGCGGGGCCTCGGGCAGCGCCTCGAGAACGGCGTCCAGCATGTCGCCCGTGCCACGGCCGTGCAGGGCCGAGACGGGGTGCGGCTCGCCGAGGCCGAGGGACCACAGGTACGCGGCGTCCGCCTCGCCACTGGGACCGTCGACCTTGTTGGCGCACAGCACCACGGGCTTGCCGGCCTTGCGCAGCAGTCGTACGACGGCCTCGTCGGTGTCGGTGGCACCCACCTTGGCGTCGACGACGAACACGACGGCGTCGGCGGCCTCGATGGCGAACTCGGCCTGCGCGGCCACGGAGGCGTCGATGCCGAAGACGTCCTGCTCCCAGCCGCCGGTGTCGACGACCTTGAAGCGGCGCCCGGCCCACTCGGCCTCGTAGGTCACCCGGTCCCGGGTGACGCCGGGCTTGTCCTCGACGACGGCCTCACGGCGGCCGATGATCCGGTTGACGAGCGTCGACTTGCCGACGTTCGGCCGCCCGACGACGGCGAGGACGGGCAACGGCCCGTGCCCGGCGGCCTCGATGGCACCCTCGACGTCCTCGAGGTCGAAGCCCTCTTCCGCGGCGAGCTCCATGAACTCCGCGTACTCGGCGTCGCCAAGCTCTCCGTGGTCGTGCTCTTCGAGCGAGCCCTCGGAGTGGATGTGGTCGTTCATGAAGTCCGTACCTCGTTCATCGTGGTGATCGGTGGACCGCCCGGCTGTCTCCCAGCTGATCCACTACTCAGTGTCGCCTAGCGACCGGTCAGTCGCCTGGCGTTTTCCAGGTGCGCGGTGAGCTGCTTCTGGATGCGTTCGGTCGCCTCGTCCAGCGCCCTGCGGGTGCGCCGCCCGCTGCCGTCGCCCGCCTCGAAGGGGTCGCCGTAGACGACGTCGACGCGGTGGCGCAGCGGCGGCAGTCCCTTTATCAACCGTCCCCGCTTCTCGGAACTTCCCAGCACCGCGACCGGGACGATCGGCGCCCCGCTGCGTACCGCGAAGTAGGCGAGCCCGGCGCGCAGCGAGGCGAAGTCGCCCTCGCCGCGGGTGCCCTCGGGGAAGATGCCGAGGACACCGCCGTGGGACAGGACGTCGAGCGCCTGGGTGATGGCTGTCCGGTCGGCGGAGTGCCGGTCCACCTTCAGCTGGCCGATCCCGGTCAGGAACGGATCCAGCGGCCCGATGAACGCCTCCTTCTTGATCAGGAAGTGCACGGGGCGGGGCGACACGCCCATCACCATCGGCCCGTCGATGTTGTGGCTGTGGTTGACCGCGAGGATCACCGGCCCGGTCGCGGGCATCTTCCAGGAGCCCAGGACCCGGGGCCGCCACAGCCCGTACATCAGGCCGACGCCGATGCGCCGCCCGACCTCGGCGCCCCGCTCGGAGGGCACGGACGCAACGCTCACTTCCCGGCTCGCTTCTCCTCGACGAGCGTGACGACGCACTCGATGACCTGCGACAGCGTGAGCTCGGTGGTGTCCACCTCGACCGCGTCGTCCGCCTTGGCGAGCGGCGAGGTCTTACGGCTGGAGTCGGCCGCGTCGCGCTTGATCAGCGCCTCGCGGGTCGCGTGGACGTCGGCGCCCTTCAGCTCGCCGCTGCGGCGGGCGGCGCGGGCCTCCGGGGAGGCGGTGAGGAAGATCTTCAGGTCGGCGTCCGGCAGCACGGTCGTCCCGATGTCACGTCCCTCGACGACGATCCCGATCTCCGCGGAGGTCGCGAGCGAGCGCTGCAGCTCCGTGATCCGCGCGCGCACCTCCGGCACGGCGCTCACCGCGCTGACCTTGGAGGTGACCTCCTGGGTGCGGATCGGACCGGACACGTCGACACCGTCGACGGTGATCGTCGGGTTGCCCGGGTCGGTGCCGGAGACGATCTCGGGCTTGCCGGCCACGGCGGCGATCGCGGACGGGTCCTCGATGTCGATGCCGTTGGTCACCATCCACCAGGTGATCGCCCGGTACTGGGCGCCGGTGTCGAGGTAACTCAGCCCGAGCTGCGCGGCGACGGCCTTCGACGTGCTCGACTTGCCCGTGCCGGAGGGGCCGTCGATGGCGACAATCACGGGCTTGGCGGCACCGTTTTCCACGGGGGGACACCTTCCTGGTGCGGTTCGGCGAGAGTGGCGGGGCGCGAACGCACCCCGCACAAGGTTACTGGGTACGCGTCACTCGTCCGGCCGCGCACCTCGGCCGCGGGCCCCCGGAAGACGGCAACGACAACGCCGCCCCCTACTGACGGATGGCCCAGCCCCGCTCCCGCAACGCCGCGGACAACACCGGCACCGCCTTGGGCTCCACCATCAGCTGGACCAGACCGGCCTGCTGTCCCGTCGCATGCTCGATCCGCACGTCCTCGATGTTGACCCCTGCCCGCTCCGCATCCGCGAAGATCCGCGCGAGCTGCCCCGGCTGGTCATTGATCAGCACGGCCACGACCTCGTACACCCGAGGAGCCGCCCCGTGCTTGCCCGGCACGCGGACCTGCCCGGCGTTCCCACGCCGCAGCACGTCCTCGATCCCGGACGTCCCCTCCAGCCGCTTCGCCTCGTCGGACGACTGCAGCGCCCGCAGCGCCCGCACCGTCTCCTCCAGGTCGGCGGCGACATCCGTGAGCAGGTCGGCCACGGGCCCGGGATTCGCGGCGAGGATGTCGAGCCACATCCGGGGATCGGACGCGGCGATCCGGGTCACGTCCCGAATGCCCTGCCCGCACAGCCGTACGGCCGCCTCCTCGGCGTTCTCCAGCCGCGCGGCGACCATGCTGGACACCAGGTGGGGCATGTGGGACACCAGCGCAACCGCACGGTCGTGGGCGTCGGCGTCCATGACCACCGGCACCGCACGGCAGTGCGAGACCAGCTCCAGGGCGAGGTTCAGCACCTCGGTGTCGGTGTCCCGGGTCGGCGTCAGCACCCAGGGCCGGCCCTCGAAGAGGTCACCGGACGCGGCCAGCGGCCCGGACTTCTCCCGCCCCGACATGGGATGCGAACCGATGTACGCGGACAGATCCAGCCCCAGTGCCTCCAGCTCCCGCCGCGGCCCGCCCTTGACGCTGGCCACGTCGAGGTAGCCGCGCGCCACGCCCCGGCGCATGGCATCGGCGAGGACCCCGGCCACGTGCGCGGGCGGGGCGGCGACGATGGCGAGGTCCACGGGGCCCTCGGGCGCCTCGTCCGTGCCGGCGCCGAGCGCGGCCGCCGTACGGGCCTGCTCGGGGTCGTGGTCGGCGAGGTGGACGACGACCCCGCGCTGGGACAGGGCGAGCGCGGCGGACGTACCGATGAGGCCGGTGCCGATGACGAGTGCGGTCCTCACTGGGCGATGTCCTTGCGCAGAGCGGCCGCGGCGCCGAGGTAGACGTGCGCGATGTCGGCGCGGGGCTTTTCGGACTCGATGTGCGCGAGCACGCGGACGACCCGCGGCATGGCGCCCTCGATGTCCAGTTCCTGGGCGCAGATCAGCGGTACGTCGGCGAGGCCGGGACCGAGCTTGCGGGCGGCGGCCGCCGGGAAGTCGCTGTGCAGATCAGGCGTGGCCGTGAACCAGATGCTGATCAGGTCGTCCGAGCTCAGGCCGTTCCGCTCCAGGATCGCGGTGAGCAGGGCCCCGACCCGCTCGTCCATGTGGCCGGCGTCGTCCCGCTCCAGTTGGACGGCCCCCCGGACCGCTCGTACCGCCACTGCTCGGCTCCTCGCTGCTGTACGGATCGGCTCTTCGACCTGCCAGCCTAGTCAGCCCGCGCACGCCAGACGTATGCCGCCCGCCCGCTGAGACGGCTGCGGGCCCGCTCACGGCGACTGCTGCCCGATCAGCGCCTCCAGGTCGGATTGCGAGGGCACCTCGCCCGCTGGAGCTGGTCGCCGGTCACCGACTTACGACCGGGCACGGGAGGGGACCGGCCCGGACTCAGCCACTGTCACCCGGGTATCCCGATTCCGCTACCGGACCGCGAACGCATCCACGCGCCCCTGGACGGCGCTGCGCGGGTCCGCTCTCATGGGCAGGAAGCTCGCCTCGGGGGAGGCCTCTATGAAGCGTCCCGGACCCTTGCTCACCCTTCTCGCGGGACTGTTGGTCGGCGTGTTCATGCTGTCGCTCAACGCGACGACGGGGACGAAGAACACCTCCTCCTCGTCCGCGGACACCGCACAGCGTCGCCCTCGGCGACGGCGCCACCGACGCCCACGAAGACGGCCCCGTCACCGTCCCCCTCACCGACCAGGAAACCCGTCCCCGACGCCGGCTACGCGGGCCGCACCGCCGACGACTCCTCCGCCGTAGCCGTCAACCTGCGCGACGGCAGGGCGATCGCGTACTTCTGCGACGGCCGTGACAAGGAGTCCTGGCTCAAGGGCGAGGTGAACGACGACGGGACCATGCGCCTCACCGGCAAGGACGGTTCCGCCCTGAAGGGCACCCTCGAGGACGGCACGCGGATCCGGGGCACGGTCGACATCGACGGCGGCCACTACGCCTTCACCGCCGACAGGACGAAGAAGCCGTCGGGCCTGTACCGGGCCACCACTACCGTGCGCGGCGCCCGGGTCGACGGCGGCTGGATCGTGCTGCCGGGCGGCCGGCAGGTCGGCGTCCTCACCCGTGACGGCCGGCCCTCGCCCGCCCCGCGGATCGACCCGGAGACGGGTGCGGTGGCGGTCGACGGACAGCAGCTCACGGCCCGCCCAGCCGCCCCCTGATCCACCCCGCTCCGTCCTCGCTCCCCCTCCCCTCCCCTCCTCACGGGAGTCGATCATGACCGTCGACCCGAACGCCGTCACCCAGGACTTCCCGTCCCCGCAGTCCCGCCACCGCCGCCCGCACGCGGCCCGCTATCTGGTCCCGGCGCTGGTCGCCGGCGCGGTCGCGGTGGCCCTCGGGGCGTACGGCAAGGTCCACGACCCGGCGGGGACGGCCTTCAACCTCGCCGGGTTCAGCAGCACCGGCGCGGTCAAGTCGTGGCTGGCGACGGCGGCGATCTTCTTCGCGCTGGTCCAGTTGGTCTCCGCGTTCATGGTGTACGGCAAGCTGCCGGGGCCGGCCTGGTCGTCCGCCCTGCACCGCTGGTCGGGCCGGGTGGCGTTCCTGGTGTCCGTCCCCGTGGCGGTGCATTGCCTGTACGCACTGGGCTACCAGACATACGAAATGCGCGTTTTCTTGCACTCCCTCCTGGGTTGCTTCTTCTTCGGCGCTTTCAGTGCAAAGATGCTGCTGCTCCGCTCGGAGCGCCTTCCCGGCTGGCTGCTGCCGATCGTCGGCGGGCTGGTCTTCACCGCCCTCACGATCATCTGGCTGACCTCCGCCCTCTGGTTCTTCCGCACTTTCGGAGTGACGACATGAGCAACCGTCCGACGCGGCGCACGATCCTCATCGCCACCGGTGCGACGGGCGCGGCGGCGCTCGTCGCGGGCTGCGGCGAGTACGACGACAAGGGCGAATCGTCCTCCAACGCCTCCCCCGGCCAGGAGCTGACCACTACGGCCGACGTCCCGGTGGGCGGCGGCACGATCCTCAAGGACGAGGAGGTGGTGGTGACCCAGCCGAAGGCGGGCGAGTTCAAGGCCTTCTCCGCCATCTGCACGCATCAGCAGTGCACGGTCGGCAGTGTCTCGGGCGGCACTATCAACTGCCCCTGCCACGGCAGCAAGTTCGACATCACGGACGGCTCGGTGGCCAACCCTCCGGCGACGAGGCCGCTGCCCGAGAAGAAGATCACCGTGGAGGGAAATTCGATCCGCCTGGTGTGATCCCCCGCGTACGCTCCGGGGCATGCACCCCGAGACCCTGGTACGCGACCACACGATCTACGCCTGTGTGATGGGCTCGCGCGCCTTCGGTCTGGCGACGGACGGCAGCGACACCGACCGCCGGGGCGTGTTCCTCGCCCCCACGGCCCTCTTCTGGCGCTTCGACAAGCCGCCGACGCATATCGAAGGCCCTCAGGAGGAGCAGTTCAGCTGGGAACTCGAGCGCTTCTGCGAACTGGCCCTGCGCGCCAACCCGAACATCCTGGAGTGCCTGCACTCCCCGCTCGTGGAGTACGCCGACGCCACGGGCCGCGAACTCCTCGCCCTGCGCGAGGCGTTCCTGTCCCGCCAGGCGTACGAGACGTTCACCCGCTACGCGCTGGGCCAGCGCAAGAAGCTGGAGGCGGACGTCCGCGCACACGGTGCCCCGCGCTGGAAGCACGCGATGCACCTGCTCCGCCTCCTGATCAGCGCCCGCGACCTGCTCCGCACCGGCCGGCTCACGATCGACGTGGGCGACCAGCGCGAGCCACTGCTCGCGGTCAAGCGCGGCGAGGTCCCCTGGCCGGAGGTCGAGTCCTGGATGACCCGCCTGGCGAGGGAGGCTGGGGAGTCCTGCCACCACAGCCCGCTCCCGCCGGAGCCGGACCGCCGCCGCGTGGAGGATTTCCTGACCCGCGTCCGCCGCGCCTCAGCCCTCCAGCCGCGTCCGTACGACGAAGGCGTGCAGGGCGTCGTAGGCGCTCGGGGCGTCGGGCAGCGCTGAGGCCGTCTGCGCCTCGTCCAGCACACCGTGCAGCTGCTCGATGTCGGCCGCCACGCGCGCGTGGTCGACATCGGCGGCCCCGTGCTCCTGCTCCGCCTTCGCCGCGATCAGCTCCGGCAGATAGGCGGGTGCGTCGACCTCCCCGATCAGCCTCGGTAGATGCGGCTGCACTTCACCGCTGCGCATCAGATGGACGCCGGTGAGCAGCACCCGGAAGGTGTAGAGCAGTGGCTTGAGTTCCCCGGTCTTCTCGAACAGCCGCCACTGGGTGTTGGCGAACCCGCGGTAGTGATGGGCGTGGTGGCTGGTGAGGACGCCGGGCGCGAGCTCGGCCAGCTCCCGGTGGGCGTCGGTGGTGTGCACGACGAGCGGCGACAGCAGCTGCTCCAGCACATAGCCGTTGCGCCGCAGCATCAGCCGTACGAACTTGCGCAGGTCGTGCGTGACCAGGTCCATCTCGACGCCGTCCCGGATCCACATGCGCGACCGCGTCTCGTCCGGCTCCCGGAGCCCGACGAGATCGGCGGCCGGCAGCAGGTGCACGCCCCGCAGGTCCACGTCCGAGTCGCGCGACGGGAAGCCGTACAGGTGGGCGCCGGAGACGGTCGCGAACAGCACCGGGTCGGGCTGTTCGGCGACGACGGGCGTGAGGTCGAGGGCGAGGGCGTCGATCATCCGTCAAGCGTCCCAGAGCGCTCCGAGGGTCAGCAGGTCGCCCCGGTACTCGATCCGGTCCGCCCACTCGGTCGGCCAGGCGTCGGCCCCCAGCCAGGCGCCCGCGAACGCTCCGGTCAGGCAGGCGATCGAGTCCGAGTCGCCGGAGGTGCAGGCGGCCCGCCGCAGGGCCGTCAGCGGCTCGTCGACGAACCACAGGAAGCACAACAGCCCGGTGGCCAGGGCCTCTTCAGCGATCCAGCCCTGGCCGGTGGCGAGACACGGGTCGGTCTCGGGCGAAGCACTGCGCACCGCCTCCTGAAGGCGGTCCAGGACCGCCAGGCACTCGTCCCAGCCGCGCGCGATGAAGTGCTCGGCCGAGGGGTCCTGACTGCGGGTCCACAGCTCGCCGAGCCATCGGTCGTGGTAGCGGGTGCGGTTGTCGTAGGCGTACGACCGCAGCAGGCCGACCAGGCCGGTCGGCTCGGCGCCCTGCGCGAGCAGGCGTACGGCGTGGGCGGTCAGGTCGGAGGCGGCGAGTGCCGTCGGATGCCCGTGGGTGAGGGCGGACTGCAACTGGGCGGCGCCCGCGCGCTGTTCGTCGCTCAGACCGGGGACGAGCCCGAGCGGAGCCACGCGCATGTTGGCACCGCAGCCCTTGGAGCCGATCTGGCTGGCGTCCTGCCAGGGCCTCTGCTCGTCCTTCAGCAGATTGCAGGCGACGAGGCAGGTTCGGCCCGGCGCGCGGTTGTTCTCCGGCGACTGATACCAGTCGACGAACTCCTCCCGCACCGGCCGCTCCAACCGCCTGGGCCCGAGCAGCCCCCGGTCCATGGCCGTCCGCAGCCCCTTGCCCAACGCCAGCGTCATCTGCGTGTCGTCCGAGACGATCGCCGGTGTCGGCAGCTCCATCTCGCGCCACGGCCCGCACTTGGCCAGGATCGACGGCACGTCGTTGAACTCGGTCGGGAAGCCGAGCGCGTCCCCGAGGGCGAGGCCGGTCAAAGACCCGGTGGCGGCGCGTTTGCGGACGGTGGTCGTGGTCATGCGGGGCGTCCTTCCGGGGTCGGCCGGAGCAGCGGCGGGTGGAGGGTGGTGGCGGTGCCGGCGCGGTACAGCGCGGCCGGTTTGCCGCGGCCGCCGGTGAGCCGGGCGGCGCCGGGGACGGGTTCGACGAAGCCCGGCGTGGCGAGCACCTTGCGGCGGAAGTTGGGCCGGTCGAGGGCGGTGCCCCACACCACCTCGTAGACGTGCTGCAGCTCGCCGAGCGTGAACTCGGGCGGGCAGAAGGCAGTGGCGAGGCTCGAGTACTCGAGCTTGGCGCCGACGCGTTCATGGGCGTCGGCCAGGATGCGGTCGTGGTCGAAGGCGAGCGGCCCCGCCTTGTCGTACGGCACCCAGCGCGCCTGCGCCGCGTCGCTGCCGCCGTGCGGTTCGGGCGGGCGGGGCAGCAGCGCGGTGAAGGCGACCGTCACGACCCGCATCCGGGGGTCACGGTCGGGCTCGCTGTAGGTCCGCAGCTGCTCCAGATGCAGCCCGGAGACGTCCGACAGGCCGGTCTCCTCGGCGAGTTCGCGCCGGGCCGCCGTCTCGGCCGACTCGTCCGGCTGCACGAAGCCGCCTGGCAGTGCCCAGTCCCCCTGGTACGGCTCCTGCCCGCGCTCGACGAGCAGGACGTGGAGGGCGCCCTCGCGGATGGTGAGGACGGCGAGGTCGGCGGTGACGGCGAAAGGCTCGTGGGCGTACTTGTCGTACTCCATGCGAACCCACCCCCTTAATAGTCAGTACGACTATAAAGAGAGGGGCAGGTCACCGCAACCCCTGTCACCTCATGCGCCGCCCCGCCGCCCCAGGAAGGCCGGCAGCCGGACGTCGGCACGCGCGCGTGGCGTCACCTCGACCGGCGGCCCGAACCGCACGCCCCGGTCCTCCTCGGTGACCACGCAGCGGGCGACGCTCAGCAGCTCGGCCGCGAGCGACCCCGGGATGGGCCTCGGCCGACCGCAGGCCTGGGCGACGTCCCAGCCGTGCACGGCGATCTCGACGGCACCGACAGCGCCCATCACCCGCACGTCCAGCGGCCGTTCGCCGATCAGCACTCGCCCGGTGGGCCCGGCCGCCCAGGCGCCGAGCACGGCGCACGCGCGCGTACGGAAGCCGCAGGCCCGGTCGGCACCCGGGAACGGCCCGATCCGCCCGCCCGTCAGCCCCTCGTAGAGCGCGTCCAGTGAGTCGTCGAGATGCCCGAGCAACTGCCCCAGATCCCACTGGGCGCATGGCGTCCGGCGTCCGAGACTCCCCCTCTCCACCTCGGCGACGCTCCCCAGCGCGTAGGCGAGCGAACGCTCCAGCAGCTCACCCGAGCTCATGACAGGCCCCGCAAGGCCCTCAGCGGCCCCTCAGGCGCCTTCTGAGGCGCCTCCTGGACGGTCGTGTTCATCCCCGCTCCTTCCGTCACGGATACAGACCGGCGGAGCGGCGAAAACGAATCGGCCGGTCCCGGACGAATCCAGAACCGGCCGACACGGCAAGCGACGTACAGCGACCTACAGATCGACTTCCTTCATCAGCATGCCGACCTCGGTGTTCGACAGCCGCCGCAGCCAGCCCGACTTCTGGTCGCCGAGGGTGATCGGCCCGAAGGCGGTGCGCACCAGCTTCTCGACGGGGAAGCCGGCCTCCGCCAGCATGCGCCGGACGATGTGCTTGCGGCCCTCGTGCAGCGTGACCTCGACCAGGTAGTTCTTGCCGGTCTGCTCGACGACCCGGAAGTGGTCCGCGCGCGCGTAGCCGTCCTCCAGCTGGATGCCGTCCTTCAGACGCTTGCCCAGGTCGCGCGGGATCGGGCCGACGATGGCCGCGAGGTAGGTCTTCTTGACGCCGTACTTGGGGTGGGTGAGGCGGTGGGCCAGCTCGCCGTGGTTGGTGAGCAGGATGACGCCCTCGGTCTCGGTGTCCAGCCGGCCGACGTGGAAGAGCCGGGTCTCGCGGTTGGTGACGTAGTCGCCGAGGCACTGGCGGCCCTCGGGGTCCTCCATCGTCGAGACGACACCGGCGGGCTTGTTGAGCGAGAAGAACTGGTACGACTGCGTGGCGACCGTCAGGCCGTCCACCTTGATCTCGTCCTTCTCGGGGTCGACCCGCAGGCCCTGCTCGGTGACGATCTCGCCGTTGACCTCGACCCGGGCCTCGTCGATCAGCTCCTCGCAGGCGCGCCGGGAGCCGTAGCCCGCGCGCGCGAGCACCTTCTGCAGCCGCTCGCCCTCCTGCTCGGCGCCGGGGAAGGTCTTGGGCAGCTTGACGTCCTTCTTGCCGGCGTACCGCTCGCGGTTGCGCTCCTCGGCGCGGGCGTCGTACTCGCGGGACGTCGCCGGGGCCGAACGGCCCCGACCGGTGCCGCGCTGCTGGCCCTGCTTGGGGCCGCCCTTGGCACCGCCGCGCGCGGAGGCGCCGCGCCCGGACTTCGGCCCGTCCTTGGTCGCCCCAGGGCCCACGTCGTAGCGGCGCTCCTCGGGACGGGGCTTGCGCGGACGGCCGCCCTGGCCGCCCTGACCGCCCTGCTTCTGGTCCCTGTTGTTGCCGGCACCGCGGTAGTTACCGCGCCCACCACTCTTGCCGCTGCCGCTGCTTCGCATCAAAGTTCCGTCTGGTCGTCTGCGTCGTCGGTGCCCCGGTGTGCCGGGGCGCCCGGACCGTCATCGGGAGCGTCCGGGTCGAACGACGGCACCCCCTCCTGGGTCTCGGCCTCGATCGCCTCCGCCTCCGGGAGGAAGGGCGCGAGCTCCGGGAGCTCGTCCAGACCGCGCAGGCCCATCCGCTCCAGGAAGTAGTTCGTCGTCCTGTACAGGATCGCACCTGTTTCGGGTTCCGTGCCCGCCTCCTCGACCAGACCGCGCTGCAGGAGGGTGCGCATGACACCGTCGCAGTTCACTCCGCGCACGGCCGAGACGCGGCTGCGGCTGACCGGCTGCCGGTACGCGACCACGGCGAGCGTCTCCAGGGCGGCCTGCGTCAGCCGGGCCGTCTGCCCGTCCAGCACCAGCCGCTCGACGGCGGCCGCGTACTCGGGGCGGGTGTAAAAGCGCCAGCCGCCCGCGACGAACCGCAGCTCGAAGCCTCGCCCCTGCACGGCGTACTCGTCGGCCAGCTCCCGGAGGGCGTCGGCGATCTGCCGCCTGGGCCGCTCCAGGATCTTCGCGAGGTGCTCCTCGGTCGCGGGCTCGTCCACGACCATGAGCATCGCCTCCAGGGCGGGCTTGAGGTCGAGGTCGGCGACGGTACGCAGCCCGACCGGAAGCTCGGTGGTCTCCTCACTCACGCCTTCTTCTCCTCCTGCTTCGGCGGCTCGGGCGGCCGGTCGAACTCGTCGGTCACCAGGGGCGCCTCTTCGCCGTCCCCGCCGGTCCACCGCACGACGAGTTCCCCGAGCGCGGTCTCCTGGTCCAGGGCCACGGCCTTCTCGCGGTACAGCTCCAGCAACGCCAGGAATCGCGCTACGACGGTGAGGGTGTCGTCGGTGTCCTCGACGAGGGCCCGGAAGCTGGCCTCGCCGAGCTCCCTGAGCCGCGCGACGACGATCCCGGCCTGCTCCTGCACGCTCACGAGCGGCGCGTGGATGTGGTCGACGTACACCTGCGGCTTGGGCTTGGGCTGCATCGCCTTCACCGCGAGCCTGGCGAATCCTTCCGCCCCGATACTGATGACGACCTCGGGCAACAGCTCGGCATGGTGCGGTTCGAGCCCGACGGTACGGGGGTAACGCCGGGCCTCGTCATCGAGCCGCCGGCTGAAGATGTCGGCGATCTGCTTGTACGCCCGGTACTGCAGCAGCCGCGCGAACAGCAGGTCCCGCGCCTCCAGCAGCGCGAGGTCGGCCTCGTCCTCGACCTCGGCGGAGGGCAGCAGCCGGGCCGCCTTCAGATCGAGCAGGGTGGCCGCCACCACGAGAAACTCGGTCGTCTCGTCGAGATCCCAGTCCGCCCCCATCGCCCGGATGTGCGCCATGAACTCGTCGGTCACCTTGGACAGCGCGACCTCGGTGACGTCGAGCTTGTGCTTGGAGATCAACTGGAGGAGCAGATCGAAGGGGCCCTCGAAGTTGGACAGCCGAACCTTGAAGACGCCGTCGTCGCCGGGCTCGGTCTCGTCCTGCCGGTCGGGCGACTCGGCGGCGGGCTCTGCAGTGGAGGCCTGGGGTACCGGCTCTGGTGCAGGCTCCGGGGCAACGGCCTGAGGCTCCTGCTCCTGCTCCTGCTCCTGCTCCTGCTCCTGCTCCTGCTCCTGCTCCGGGACCACGACCTCGGGAACCTGGGGTTCCGGCTCCGCGGGAACCGCATCCGGTACGGGAACCGGAGCCGGTACGGACACCGGCGCTGCTCCCGGCCCCCGCCCCAGCGCACGCCGACGGCCACCGGAGGAACCGGCACCGCGGGCGGGAACGTCGTTCGAGGTCATAGCCCCCGCAGGCTACCGCTACCGCCCGCGAAGCCGTCGTACGAGGATGCTGGCGTCCCCACGGGTCTCCAGATCGGCGAGGACCACGGCCACCGCCTCGCGGACGATCCGCCCACGGTCGACGGCCAGCCCGTGCTCACCACGGAGCACCAGACGCGCATGCTCCAGATCCATGAGCTCCTCGGCGGAGACGTACACGGTGATCTTCTCGTCGTGCCGCTCACGCCCACTGGGCCGACGCGCCGCGGCCCGCCCCCGCTTACGCGGCGCGGCAGCAGAAGCGGCAGAGGCAGAGGCAGAGGCAGAACCAGCGGAACCGGACGCGGCGGCACCGCCGGAGGCACCCGCGGCAGAACCTTCCTGCGCCCCCTGACGCCGCGCGGAACGCTCCGCGGCCGCGGCCCGGCTGCGCGACTCACCGGCGTCGACGGACTCCGCGTCGGCGGCCACGTGCTCAGCGCCGTCACCGTCACCGCCCTGCGCGGGCACCGACTGCGGCGCGTCCTCAGCGGCCACGGCGTCGCTCTCCCCCGCGGGAGCCGGCACCCGGGCCTCGCCGTTGGCCGGGCGCCGGGGAGTGGACGGCTGGAGCGCCATTCCCCCTGTCGTACGGAACAGTTCGTCGGCCCCCGGCAGACTCACTCGGCGTGACACCGGGCGAGCACCTCCCTGGCGAGCTGGCGGTAGGCGGCGGCGCCGACGGAGTTGGAGGCGTACGTGGTGATCGGCTCACCGGCGACCGTGGTCTCCGGGAAGCGGACCGTGCGCCCGATGACCGTGTGGTAGACGTGGTCGTCGAACGCCTCGACGACACGCGCGAGCACCTCACGGCTGTGCACGGTGCGCGAGTCGTACATCGTCGCGAGGATCCCGTCGAGCTCCAGCTCCGGGTTGAGCCGCTCCTGGACCTTCTCGATGGTCTCGGTCAGCAGCGCCACACCACGAAGCGCGAAGAACTCGCACTCCAGAGGCACGATCACCTTGTGCGCGGCCGTCAGCGCGTTCACCGTGAGCAGGCCGAGCGAGGGCTGACAGTCGATCACGATGAAGTCGTAGTCGGGCAGCAGCGGCTTCAGGGCGCGCTGCAGCGTGGACTCGCGCGCGACCTCGCTCACCAGCTGGACCTCGGCGGCCGACAGGTCGATGTTGCTCGGGAGGAGGTCCATGTTGGGGACCGCCGTCTTCAGGAGCACCTCGTCGGCCGACATGCCCCGCTCCATGAGCAGGTTGTAGACCGTGAGGTCGAGCTCCATCGGATTCACGCCGAGGCCGACCGACAGCGCGCCCTGCGGGTCGAAGTCGACGAGGAGGACCCGGCGTCCGTACTCCGCGAGCGCGGCACCCAGGTTGATGGTCGACGTCGTCTTGCCGACGCCGCCCTTCTGGTTGCACATCGCGATGATCTTCGCGGGACCGTGGTCGGTCAGCGGACCCGGGATCGGGAAGTACGGCAGCGGGCGCCCGGTCGGGCCGATGCGCTCGCGGCGCTGGCGGGCAGCGTCGGGCGCGAGCGTGGCCGCGTACTCGGGGTCGGGCTCGTACTCCGCGTCGGGGTCGTAGAAGTGCCCTTCGGGCAGTTCGTCGTAGTCGGCGAAGTGGTTGTGGGGCGCGCCACTTCCGTCGCCGGCCATGGCGTTCACGTGATGGCCATCCATGCTCTGGTGTGCTGACAGAGCCGTGTGGGGGCTGGTCTGGCTCTGGTGGGCTGCGAAGGTTCGGACAGCGACGGAGCCGACAGCCTCGAATCCCGCGGGACCCTGGCCCCGTACAGGCATTCCTGGTTGACCACCCCCGGGAGAAAATGTCGACTCATTCACAAGTCGTCTTACCTCCTTGGTGACCAGGAAACTTCTAGACAGGTCAGCGTGGCACCATGCCGACGGTTGGCGACTCTATGGCGTGTCGGCGGTCCGCAGCAACACAATCCGCCGGACCGGGCAGATGTGTCGACAATGAAACATCGCGCTGTCAAGGGCGTACGGCCGTCGCACAGCAGGTTTCACCGGTGTACGAATCGCCCGAAGGGTTGCGTTCGAGGCGAGTTGACCGAGTGCCGCAAAGTGACCATACACACATCCAGCCGGACCTTTTTGAGCAAGGTCCGGCCGGGTGCGTTCGGTTGACGACTCGTGTTGACGTATCGCCTTTACCAGAAAGTGACTTAGTCGATCGGCTCAGCCGAGCAGCGATTCGAGCTCCACGTGCTCCAGGCCGTGTGCCTCCGCCACCTCGCGGTAAACCACCTTGCCGTCATGCGTGTTGAGGCCCTTGGCCAGCGCGGGGTCACGGCGCAGCGCCTCGACCCAGCCCTTGTTGGCCAGTTCGACGATGTACGGCAGCGTGGCGTTGGTCAGCGCGTAGGTGGAGGTGTTGGGCACCGCGCCGGGCATGTTGGCGACGCAGTAGAAGACCGAGTTGTGGACCGGGAAGGTCGGCTCGGCGTGCGTCGTCGGGCGGGAGTCCTCGAAGCAGCCGCCCTGGTCGATCGCGATGTCGACAAGGACACTTCCCGGCTTCATCCGCGAGACCAGCTCGTTGGTGACCAGCTTCGGCGCCTTGGCGCCCGGGATGAGGACGGCACCGATGACGAGGTCGGCCTCGAGGCAGGCCTTCTCCAGCTCGAAGGCGTTGGAGACGACGGTCTGGATCTTCGTACCGAAGATCTTGTCCGCCTCCTTGAGCTTGTTGATGTCCTTGTCGAGCAGGGTCACGTGGAAGCCCATGCCGATGGCGATCTGGGCGGCGTTCCAGCCGGAGACGCCACCGCCGATGACGACGGCCTTGCCGGCCGGCACACCCGGGACGCCGCCGGGCAGCACGCCGCGGCCACCGCCCGCGCGCATCAGGTGGTAGGCGCCGACCTGCGGGGCGAGGCGCCCGGCGACCTCGGACATGGGGGCGAGCAGCGGCAGGGCACGGGAGGGCAGCTCGACCGTCTCGTAGGCGATCGCCGTGGTGCCGGACTCGATGAGCGCGTCCGTGCACTCCTTGGAGGCGGCCAGGTGCAGGTAGGTGAAGAGCGTCTGGTCCTTGCGGAGGCGGTGGTACTCCTCGGCGATGGGCTCCTTGACCTTCAGCAGCAGGTCGGCGGTGGCCCACACATCGTCGGCGGTGCCGAGGATCTGGGCGCCGGCGGCGACGTACTCGCTGTCCGGGATCGACGAGCCGACACCGGCGCCCTGCTCGATGACGACCTGGTGGCCATGGCGCACCAGCTCGTGCACGCCGGCGGGGGTGATGGCCACCCGGAACTCGTTGTTCTTGACCTCGCGGGGGATGCCGACCTTCACGTCGATCACGGTCCTTGGCTCAGAGGGTGTGGGGGCATTACATGACATACCCGAGCGTGCAGGGCACACCGGGAGACACCGCAGGAGAAGGTGCGGCAGAGCCAGTCTAATGAAGGTGTTCTCGCTGTCTAGCCTTTCATTGCATCAATCTTCAGTGGATGTACTACGGATTTCGCAGGCGTTAGCGTCATGTTCCGGCTCGAAAGCGTCTTGCTCGGTGCCAGACTCGTCCACATCGGGCTCCTCGGGCTCCTCCCCCAGCATCCGCCGGGCCGCTCCCCGGTGCAGCTGCGCCGCCGCGGGATCGCCGAGGCGCTCCAGGGTGTCGGCGAGCCGCAGGTACAGCGCCGCCTGCAGCCGCGTGTCCTCGGCGCGCCGCGCCCACTCCACCGCCTCCTGGCAGGTGCTCAGCGACTCCTCGGGCCGTCCCGCGTACTCCTGGACCCGGGCCAGCTCGCTCAACGCCCGTGCGTGACCGGCGAGATCGCCGTTCTTGCGGTACCCGGCGACCGCGGCCCGCCAGTTCCGCAGCGCCTCGCCGTACCGGCCCGCATAGGTGTGGGCGGCGCCGATACGGCCGTACAGCCGGGCGGCGTCCGCGCGCTCGTCGCGGGCCAGCCGCTGGGCCAGCGCCCGGCCGAACCAGTCGGCGGCCCGGTCGTAGTCCCCGAGCTCCAGGTGGGCGCCGCCTACGGATTCCATCGCGCGGCCGGTCGCATACGGGTCGTTCGCCTCCCGGCCGGCGTCCAGCGCGGCCCGATAGCGCACCAGGGCCGCCTGCGTACGCCCCGTCCGGGCGTCGACGTCGCCGAGGTTCAGCAGGGCGGCGGCCTTCTCGCGCGGGAGGTTCTGCCGCTCGGCCACGTCGAGGACCAGGCCGTGGATGCCGTACAGGTCGTCGGCGGCCGCCTGTGTGCCGACGTGCACGACCAGCGCCCTGACCAGCTGGGACATCAGGCGCCGGGCGAGGGTGTCCAGCTCCCCGTCGGCGACCGCGGCCCGGGCCGAGGCCAGCAGGGCGGGCCTGCGGATGGTCAGCCAGTCCGCGGCCGCCCGGGGGTTGGGGAAGCGCAGGGCCTGGGGCATGCCGAGGAGCTTCTGGCGGGTCTCGGGGCTGTCGGTCTCGGTGATCGCCCGGCAGGACTGCAGCAGCCGTACGGTCCGCTCCAGCACGCGGGCGCGGGCCAGCTGCAGCTCGGCGGGGCGGTCCTGGGTCTCTGTGCGGGCCTTGAGGTGGGTGTACAGACAGGCCGGGACCTCGTACTGCGGCAGCGGCGAGTCGACGGTGTGCAGCAGGCCGAGGGCGACCAGGTCGTCCAGGGTGGTGCGGGCGCCGTCGACCGAGCAGCCGGCCAGGGCCGAGGCGGTGTGCGGGTCGACGAAGCCGCCCGGGGCGAGGGTGAGCAGGCGCAGCATCCGGGCGGCGGTGGTCGGCAGGGACGCGTAGGCGAGGCGGAAGACCCGGCCGAGCGCGGTGCCCTCGTCGCCCTCGGCGCGCAGCTGCTTGGCGAGGTCGGCGACGGCCGCCTTGGGGCGGGCGGCGAGCCAGCCGCCCGCCAGCATCAGCGCGGCGGGCTGCCCCTGGCACACCTCCACGAGGCCCTCGGCGGACCGCGGGTCGACGGTGATGCGGACCGAGCCGGCGTGCCGGGACAGCAGCTCCACCGCCGACTTGGTGTCCAGTCCGCCGAGGGTGCAGGGCCGTACGTCCGCGATCCCGGTCAGCGGTCCGCCGGAGACGGCGACGACCAGGCACTGCGGGGCGTCCGGCAGCAGGGCGTCGACCTGCTCGGCCTCGGCCGCGTCGTCCAGCAGGAGCAGGGCCCGCCGCCCGGCCAGGGCCTCGCGCAGGGCCGCCGTGAGGTCGTCCTCGCCGGCGCCGGGCGGAATCGGCCGGTCCAGGGCGGTGAGCAGCTCGCGGGCGGCGCGCGCGACGGGGACGGGGGTGCCGTCGGGCTCGCTCAGGCGGGCGCGCAGCACACCGTCGGCGTAACGGTCCGCCACCTGCCGTACCAGTTCCTCGGCGAGCGCGGTACGGCCCGAGCCGGGACGGCCGGCGATGAGCAGCACGCGCGCGCGTGGCACCTTACGGCCGGAGAGGGTGTCCAGGCCCGCACGCTCGATGTCGGCGCGGAGCTCCTTCAACTCGCGTGCACGGCCGAGGAATTGGATGCCGGGTGCCACGTCTGCCGCCCGTTCTCCGGATGCGACCGCCTGTTCCGCCACCGTCATACTCCCTTCCCGCCCAGGGCGGGTTGCCGCAAGAGCACCACACGAACGCCCAGCGGTCCGTATGCTGGCCGGGCACACGCCCGACTCCTGCAGGCACAATTCCGGCCGCGGCCGGTGGACCCGGTTTTCCGGGATGCTGACGGTGTGATGACCGCCGGGCCGAGATACCCGAGCCGCGGGGCGCAGCCCATCGCCTCGGCACCCTTCGCGGATGCTGGACGCGGTCTGGGCGTCGAAGCCATCGGTGCTCCCGAACTGCAAGCCTGTCACTTCGGCTACGGGCAGTGGGCAGCCTAGTTCACGCTGGTTCACGCGCTATGACGTTCCCGTCGGCGCAGAGCGGAAAAGTCCCCCGATCGGATCATCCGACCGGGGGACTCCCCTGTGTGCCGCTGGGCCCCGGAGAGGGCGGCGCGTTCAGGACTCGAACGGACGCGCCGGCCACGGTGCCTCCGCCGGGCGCAGCGCGTCCAGCCCGTCGCCGCCCCGCGCGGCGACCAGGGACAGCACGCCGACGACGAGACAGTTGTTGTGCAACTCGCCCGCGAGCACGCCCCTGACCAGCTCATCGACCGGCACGCGCGCGTGCTCCAGGTCGGCCTCCTCGTCCTCCACGTCGAAGCGCTCCCCGTCGGCCTCGGACAGATCCCGGGCGAGGAAGATCCGTACGGCCTCGTCGCACCCGCCGGGAGTGGTGTAGACGTCGGTCAGCACCCGCCAGTCCTCGGCCTTGACGTGGGCTTCCTCGTACAGCTCACGCTGGGCGGCGTGCAGCGGGTTCTCGCCGGGGACGTCGAGCAGGCCGGCCGGGATCTCCCACAGCTTCTGCCGGACCGGGTGCCGGTACTGCTTGATGAGCAGGACGCGGTCCTCCTCGTCGAGGGCGACGACGGCCACCGAGCCGGGGTGGACCTGGTAGTCGCGGCGTACCACCGAGCCGTCGGGCATGACCACGTCGTCCGTGCGGACGGAGGTCTTGTTGCCCACGAAGGGGGTGTCCGTCGCCCGGATCTCCCACTCCTGCGGGGTGTCCTTGATCGTCATGCCCTGCCCTTCCACACGCTTTCAACCCGCCAAAGAAAACCGGGGTGCGCACCTTTGAAGGTTTGCACCCCGGCCACCGTACAACTGGTGTGTTACTTCGAATTCTTGCGCTCGACCGCGGCCTTCACGAGGCCCGCGAACAGCGGGTGCGGACGCGTCGGACGCGAGCGCAGCTCGGGGTGGGCCTGCGTGGCCACCAGGTAAGGGTGGACCTCGCGGGGGTACTCCACGTACTCCACGAGCTTGCCGTCGGGGGACGTGCCGGAGAACAGGATGCCCGCCTTCTTCTCCAGCTCCGCGCGGTAGGCGTTGTTCACCTCGTACCGGTGACGGTGCCGCTCCTCGACGTACTCCTTGCCGTCGTACACCTCGCGGACGATCGAGCCCTCGGCCAGCTTGGCCGGGTACATGCCCAGCCGCATGGTGCCGCCCATGTCGCCCTCACCGGCGACGATGTCGAGCTGCTCGGCCATGGTGGAGATGACCGGGTGGGAGGTGGCCGGGTCGAACTCGGTGGAGTTCGCGTCGCCGATGTCGGCGAGGTTGCGCGCCGCCTCGATCACGATGCACTGCAGGCCCAGGCACAGCCCGAGCAGCGGAATCTTGTTCTCGCGGGCGTACTTGATCGCGCCGACCTTGCCGAGCACACCGCGGTCGCCGAAGCCGCCCGGGATGCAGATGCCGTCCACGTCGGAGAGCTGCTGCTTGGCGCCGGCGGGGGTCTTGCAGTCGTCGGAGGTGACCCACTTGATCTTCACGCGGGCCTTGTTGGCGAAGCCGCCCGCGCGCAGCGCCTCGGTGACCGAGAGGTAGGCGTCGGGCAGGTCGATGTACTTGCCGACCAGGGCGAGGGTGATCTCGTGGTCGGGGTTGTGGACGCGGTCGAGCAGGTCGTCCCAGGTCGTCCAGTCCACGTCGCGGAACGGCAGGTCCAGCTTGCGGACGACGTAGGCGTCCAGGCCCTCGCCGTGCACGGTCTTCGGGATGTCGTAGATCGAGCGGGCGTCGGGGCAGGCCACCACGGCGGCCTCGTCGACGTCGCACATCAGCGAGATCTTGCGCTTGATCGCGGTCGGCACCTCACGGTCGCAGCGCAGCACGATCGCATCTGGCTGAATACCGATGTTCCGCAGAGCCGCAACCGAGTGCTGGGTCGGCTTCGTCTTCAGCTCTCCCGAGGGGCCGATGTACGGCAGGAGCGAGATATGCACCACAAATACGTTGTCCCGGCCGACCTCGTGACGCACCTGGCGGACGGTCTCCAGGAACGGCAGCGACTCGATGTCGCCGACCGTGCCGCCGACCTCCGTGATCACGACGTCCACCTCGTCCGTCGCCATACGGCGGATGCGGTGCTTGATCTCGTTGGTGATGTGCGGGATGACCTGCACGGTGTCGCCCAGATACTCGCCGCGCCGCTCCTTGGCGATCACCGTCGAGTACACCTGACCGGTGGTGACATTGGCGGAGCCGTCCAGGTCACGGTCGAGGAAACGCTCGTAGTGGCCGATGTCCAGGTCGGTCTCGGCGCCGTCGTTGGTGACGAACACCTCACCGTGCTGGAAGGGGTTCATCGTGCCAGGGTCGACATTGAGGTATGGGTCCAGCTTCTGCATGACGACGCGCAGGCCCCGCGCCTTGAGCAGCATGCCGAGGCTGGAGGCCGTCAGGCCCTTGCCGAGCGAGGAGGCGACACCCCCGGTGACGAAGATGTGCTTGGTCGTCGTGGATTTTGGCATGGCCAAGAGGGGGCTCCCGTGGTCGCGATCTTGAAGTGCGGTTCGGGGGTCTTCACGCCCACCGGTCCACGGGCTACCAGGGTATCAGCGCCGAGCAGCGACGGCTTCCGGCCACGCTCCGCACACGATTCGGCACGGATCCGCACGGCCCGCCCGTTTCTCACCCATCGCTCACCCCTTGCTCACCCGTTCGGCCGACCCGGGTTGCCCGGAGCGGCACGCAGATCATCTACGTGCGTCGTATCCTGCTCGGACATTCGCTGCCGAGCCCGGCCGGCAAACACGGCACCACCCCCGCCCGTCACACCCGGAACAACGAGAGCTCGTCAGTTCGTTGAGCAGAGATTGTTGAGAAGAGACCGTCGTTTGCCTCAGGGCGGAAGCGACTGCTTTGCTTCACGGCTCAACGACGCATTACAACCACCCCTTGACCGCACTAGCGAGAGCCCCCTTGCCAGAAGGGGGTGACGTGGCCGTTCGACTGGAGTTGCACGTGGCCGGGCGCATCGAAGACTACGCACTCATCGGAGACATGCAGACCGCCGCACTGGTCTGCCGGGACGGCACAGTGGACTGGCTGTGCCTGCCCCGCTTCGACTCGCATGCCATCTTCGCCGGCCTGCTGGGCACCGAGGAGCACGGTTTCTGGCGGCTCGGCCCCGCCCATGCCTCCGACGCCCCGCCGCCCACCGCGGCCCGGCGCACCTACCGCGGCGACTCGCTGATCCTGGAGTCCGAGTGGGACACGCCGCGCGGCACGGTCCGGGTGATCGACTTCATGCCCCCGCGTGACGGCGCGCCCCAGCTGATCCGCATCGTGGAGGGCGTCTCGGGCCGGGTGCCGATGCGTTCGGCGCTCAGGATGCGTTTCTCGTACGGCCGGGTGGTGCCGTGGGTCCACAAGCACGAGGGCCGTACGGTCGCCGTCGCCGGCCCGGACTCGGTGTGGTTCGACGCGGAGGCCGAGACCTACGGCAAGTCGCTGACGACGTACTCGGACTTCACGGTGGCCCCGGGTGAGCGGATCGCGTTCACCATCTCCTGGGAGCCCTCGCACAAGCAGCCGCCGGCGCTGCCGGAGCCGGAGCAGTCGCTGGAGGCGACGGAGGACTTCTGGCGGGAGTGGGTCGAGCACTGTACGTACCACGGCCCGTACCGCGAGGCGGTGATCCGCTCTCTGATCACGCTGAAGGCGCTGACGTACGCCCCGACCGGCGGCATCGTCGCGGCGCCCACGACCTCGCTGCCGGAGGACATCGGCGGCGTCCGCAACTGGGACTACCGCTACACCTGGCTGCGCGACGCGGCGATCACCCTGTCCTCGCTGCTGCGCACCGGCTACCGCGAGGAGGCCCGTTCCTGGCGGGAGTGGCTGCTCAGGGCGGTCGCGGGCGATCCGGAGAACCTGCAGATCATGTACGGCATCGCCGGCGAGCGCGAGCTGGGCGAGGCCGAGCTGGACTGGCTGCCCGGCTACGAGAGCTCCGCCCCGGTCCGGGTCGGCAACGGCGCCGCGCACCAGCTCCAGCTGGACGTGTACGGCGAGGTCACCGAGGCCCTGCACCTGGCCCACATGACGGGCCTGGCCCGCAACGACTACGCCTCGCTGCTCCAGCTGAAGCTGATCCGCTACCTGGAGGACCACTGGGACGAGCCGGACGAGGGCATCTGGGAGGTGCGCGGCCCGCGCCGCCACTTCGTGCACTCCAAGGTGATGGCCTGGGTCGCCGTCGACCGCACCATCAAGCTCATCGAGTCCGGCGACGCCGACGGCCCGCTGGAGCGCTGGAAGGAGCTGCGCGACGACATCCACCGGGACGTGTGCGAGAAGGGCTACGACAAGGAGCGCAACACCTTCACGCAGTCGTACGGCTCGAAGGAGCTCGACGCCTCACTGCTGCTGATCCCGCAGATGGGCTTCCTGCCGCCGGACGACAAGCGCGTCATCGGCACCATCGAGGCGATCCAGCGTGAGCTGTCCACGCCGGACGGCTTCATCCTGCGCTACCCGACCCAGGGCGAGGACGAGGGCGTCGACGGGCTGCCCGGCGACGAGGGCGCCTTCCTGGCCTGCTCGTTCTGGATGGCCGACGACCTGGCGATGATCGGCCGCGTCGACGAGGCTCGCAAGCTGTTCGAGAAGCTGCTGTCCCTGCGCAACGACCTCGGTCTGCTGGCGGAGGAGTGGGACCCGCGCCTGCAGCGCCAGGTCGGCAACTTCCCGCAGGCCTTCAGCCACGTTCCGCTGATCGACACCGCCCTGCGGCTGACGGCGTCCGGGGCGTACGGCGGCTGAACAGGTCGGGATCCGGCTGACCAGCACGGGATCCGGCTGAACAGGACGGACCTGTCGCGCCCGCCTAGCCTGGAAGCAGCGATTGCCCCTTGTCGGAAGGGGGCGGCCATGGCTTCCCGCTCGAAGGCGGGCGCGGCCCTCGCCGCGCTGCGCGAGGATCTCTCCGGTGATGTGTTCGCGCCGGGCGAGGTCGGCTACGACGACGCGCGGGTCGTCTTCAACACCATGATCGACCGTAGGCCCGCGGTGATCGCGCAGTGCGTGGACGAGGACGACGTGGTGCGGGCCGTGCGGTTCGCGCGTGACCTGGATCTCAACATCGCGGTGCGCGGCGGCGGGCACAGCGTGGCGGGCATGGCGCTCAACGACAACGGTCTGGTCATCGACCTGCGCCATATGCGCGCGGTCACCGTCGATCCCGCGGCCGAGGCGGTACGGGTCGCGGGCGGGGCCACGATGAGCGACCTGGACGGCGCCACCCAGCCGCACGGCCTCGCCACGACCGGGGGCCGGGCGTCCACCACCGGCGTCGGCGGCTTCGTGCTCGGCGGCGGCACCGGCTGGCTCGACCGCTGCTGCGGACTCGCCGTGGACAATCTGCTCGGGGTCGAGCTGGTCACCGCCGACGGCAACCTGACCCACGCGAACGCCGACGAGAACCCTGACCTGTTCTGGGCCCTGCACGGAGGCGGCGGCAACTTCGGCGTCGCCACCGCGATCACGCTGAAGCTGCACGAGCTGCCCGAGTTCGCCATCGCGTTGCTGCTGTACCGGCCGGAATTCGCACCGGACGCCGTCCGCACCTTCCGCGACGTGATGGAGTCCGGCCCCGACGAGGTGGGCGGCGGCATCCTGTGGTTCACCGGCCCGCCCGCGGACTTCGTGCCGCCGCCCCTGGTCGGCACGCTGGTGTGCGGTGCGCTCCTGACGTACGCCGGTGCCGAGCAGGACATGCGCAAGTACGCCGAGCCGCTGCTGGCGCTGCCGCACGAGGCCGAGATCGTCGGCGCGATGCCGTACGCCGATGTGCAGTGCATGATCGACGATCCGCCCGGCATGCGGCACTACTGGTCGGCGGAGTATCTGACGGGAGCGCCGGACGACTTCGTCGACGTCTACTGCGCCGACGCGCTGAGCATGCCCGTACCGACCGGCACCCAGCACGCCCTCCTCCCGCAGGGCGGCGCGATCGCCGCCGGCCCGCACGAGTACCCGGTGCCCTACCGGGACGCGCCCTGGGCGGTGCACCCCTACGGCATGTGGGAGGACCCGGCGGACGACGAGCGGTGCATCCGGTGGGTCCGTGACGTCCGCAACGACGTCCGGCCGTGGAGCACCGGCGCCGTCTACCTGAATTTCATCGGCGACGAGGGCGCGGAACGCGTGATCGCGGGCCTGGGCGCCGAGAACACCCGGCGGCTGGCGGAACTGAAGCGGCGCTACGACCCGGACAACGTCTTCCGGTTCAACCACAACATCAGGCCGGCCTGAAGCTTCGACGGCCGCCGTGATGCCGGTTGGATTCCGGGTTCCTGTTGGATTCCGGATTCCGCGATCAGGGCTGCGCGGGCAGGATCATGGCGGCCTGGACCAGCCTGCGCGGACCGACGCCTGCCCCCGGCTGTCAGGCGGGCGGCACCGCACAGCGCCCGTAGCTACGGGCAGCCTCTGACAACGCCTGCACCGGCGGAGACACGACGGCCCTCAGGTCTGCGCGAGCGCCCTCAGGGTCCGCTCCCCGCCCGGATCGGCCGCCGTAGCCGGGACGAGGGCGATCTCGTCGAGCCCGGCCTCGGCGTACTCCTCGGCACGCGCGTGTACGGCGTCGGCGTCGCCCACCAGGCCGACCACACCGGCCGCCTCGGCGGGCAGCGCCCCGACCAGCGTGCCGGAGTCGGCACCGGTACGGGCCAGCTCGACGGCCTGACCGAACCCTGCCGCCTCGAACATGTCGCTGTAGCCCGGCACCGTCAGATACCCGGCGATGCTCCGCAGGACCTGCGCGAGAGAGTCCGGGTCCGGATCGACGGCGGCCGGCAGCCAGGCGGCCAGGATCGGCGGTGCCGTACGGCCCGCACGCTCGGTGGCCGCTTCGAGTTTCGCCCGCAGCGTGCGGACCTGTTCCGGCGAGACGATGTCGAGCAGCATCCGGTCGGCGTGCGCGGCCGCCGTGGCGATCGCGCGGTCACCGAAAGCCGCGACGGTGAGCGGGCCACCGGGCGGCTGGAGGCGGCGCCGGAAGACGCTGCCGGGGACCACCGACTCGCCGGGCCTGCCGTGCAGGAAGCCGCGTACGGCCGCTGCCGAGCCCTCCATCGCCGCCGCGGGCCGCACCCGCGGCACCCCGTGCACGCCCTCGACGACCCGCTTGCTGGACGTCCCCAGCGCCACCCCGACCGGCCGCCCGGTGACGGCGGCGACCGAGGCGGCGCCCCGCGCGATGCCGAACGGATCCCGCACCGACACCGCCACGGGACCGGCCGTCAGCGCGACCCGCTCGGTGGCCCGCCCGATCGCGGCGGCGAGGACGAAGGAGTCCCAGGTCGGCCCCTCCCCCGCCCACACCTCGCGGTACCCGAGCCGATCGGCGGCCACCGCCACCCGCAACGGCTCATCGACCGGACTGTCGTCCTCCCGTGCCACGGCCACCACGCTGAAGTCCATGCCGACGCCGCTACCCCGCCGCACGTGCCGTAACCGGATCTTCCTCCCGCTCGGCCGAGTCCTCCAGCACGATCCGGCCGATGATGTCGTAGCGCTCGGGCTGCCTGACCTTCAGATACAGGCCGAGCCCGAGCCCGCCGAAGAACACCAGCCCCACGATCCACGGGATGGCCTTGAAGAAGAGCGAGTCGGCCGCCGTACCGGCCGCGGTGTCCAGGTTGGTCACCAGCAGGCCCACGACCGCGATCATGCCGACGCCGCCGAGCAGCGGGGCGGTGAGCGTGCGGAACCAGTGGCGGTCCTCGGGATGGTTCTTGCGGAAGTAGCCGATGACCGCGAAGGAGCACAGGGTCTGCACGATGAGGATCGCCATCGTGCCGAGGATCGCGAGCAGCGTGTAGAGGTGGATGTACGGGTCCTGACCGGTCAGCCAGAAGGCCCCGACGAGCGCGACGGCGATGACCGACTGCACGAAGGACGCGACGTACGGCGACCCGTGCCGGGCGTGCGTACGGCCGAGCCCGGGGTGCAGGAAGCCCTCGCGGCCGATGGCGTACAGATAGCGGGCCGCGCACTGGTGGAAGGCCATCCCGCAGGCGAACGAGCCGGTGATCAGCAGCCACTGGAAGGCGTCGACCGCCCAGGCGCCGAGGTAGGTGTGCGCCGGGGCGAAGAACAGGTCGAGGGGGCTGGTGCCGGAAGAGATCTCGACGGAGGCCTTGAGGCCGTTGCCGGCAATGGTCATCCAGGAGACGTAGATGTAGAACAGCCCGACGCCGATCACCGAGATCAGCGTCGCGCGCGGGATGACGCGCTTGGGGTCGCGTGACTCCTCGCCGTACATCGCGGTCGACTCGAAGCCGACCCACGACCAGAAGGCGAAGAACAGGCCCAGTCCGGCGGACGCGCCCGTGAAGGCGTTCTTGGGATTGACGGGCTCCACGGGGATGCCGTCCGGGCCGCCGCCGTGCAGGAGTACGGCCGTGGCGACCGCGAAGAGAACCGCGATCTCGGCGATCAGCATCACGCCGAGGGCCTTCGCGGTGAGGTTGATGTCGAAGTACGCCAGGACCGCGGTGACCAGCAGCATGGCGGCGGCGTACAGGACCCAGGGCAGGTCGAGGCCGAGCTGGTCGTGGACCGTCGTCTGCGCGAAGTACGAGAAGACTCCGACGATGGACGCCTCGAAGACGACGTACGCCAGCACGGCGAGCATCCCGGAGGCCATGCCGGTGATCCGGCCCAAGCCGTGTGAGATGTAGCCGTAGAAGGCGCCGGCGGCGGTGATACGGCGGGCCATGGCGACGTATCCAACTGAGAACACCGTCAGCACGAGCGTCGCGAAGAGATAGCCGGCGGGCGCGCCCGTGCCGTTGCCGAAGCCCACCGCGATGGGCAGGTTGCCGGTCATCGCGGTGATCGGCGCGGCGGTGGCGACCGCCATGAAGACGACGCCCATCAGGCCGACGGAGTTCGCCTTGAGCCGGTGAACCTCTCGCGTGGGTGTTTCCGTCATTCCATCCCTTTCGACGGTGCTTCCGCAACGAAATCCGAAGGTGAAGGCGCCGCTTTCCTTCGGATGCGTCAGTCTGGCGGCGCAGTGATGTACGCCACAACCGACAAGGGGTCCGGCAATCCGGCGTCCGGCGCGACGCATTGTCGGGCGTCGGGCGCCGGTGATCTTCTCCGTAACCGTCCGGAGATGTCGTGGAAGCATCCCCGCGGGTAGCGTCCGGCTCATGGACAGCGGTACGGGCGGTACGGCCAGCGGTACAGGCGGCACGGACGGCACGGACGGCGGATTCGGCACCCACGGCGCCGGGATCACCGTGCGACGGGCGCTGGAGCTGCCCGGGCTGCGCAGTGGGCTCCCCGAGATCCTGGCGGGCGCCGACCGGCTGGGCCGGACCGTGCGGTGGGTGCACGCGGGCGAGGTGCCGCACATCGCCTCGCTGCTGAAGGGCGGGGAACTGCTGCTGACCACGGGCTACGGTCTCGGCACCCGCCCGGCCGACCAGCGCGCGTTCGTGCGCACCCTGGCCGAGCGCGGTATCGCGGCCCTCGTCGTCGAGCTCGGCCCGCGCTTCACGCGCCTACCCGCCGCGCTGGTCGACACGGCCCGTGCGGCCGGGCTGCCGCTCGTCCAGCTACATCGCGAGGTGCCCTTCGTGACGGTCACCGAGGAGATCCACACCGAGATCGTCAACGGCCACTACGCGCTGCTGCAACGGGCGGAGGAGGTGCACCGGCGGTGCACGGAAGCACTGCTCGGCGGCGGCGGTGTGCCCCAGGTGCTCGGCATCCTGGCCGACTTCAGCGGCAATCCGGTCTTCCTGGAGACGACGGACGGCCGGCTGCTGTACGCCGCCGGGGCCGGGCCCGAGGGTGCGGATCCGTTGCAGGTGTGGGAGGGGCTGCGGGGGCAGCACAAGGACGCGCCGCCGCCCGCCGGGTCGGTGCTGGTGGATGTGCCGGGCGGCGGCCCCAGGACAGCCTCGGTCCGGGCGCGGCTCGTCCTGCTCCCCGTGCGGGGCCCGCTCACGCCCGTCCATCGCATGGCTGCCGAGCGGGCGGCGGGGATTCTGGCCGTGGTGCTGATGCAGGCGCGGCAGGAGGAGGAGCTGGCGGCACGCGGACGCGGGGACTTCCTGACCGACCTCGCGGAGGGCCGTATCGCCGCCGAGGACGCCCCGGCGCAGGCGCGCGTGCTGGGCTTCAAGCCGGGCACCAGCCCGCTGCTGCCGGTGGTGATGCGGCTGGGCGATGTGCTGTCCCCTGGCGGCGGCTGGGCGGTGCTGGCGCGTGCGGTCGCGGAGGAGCTGGCGTCGGTGGGCGTGCCGGTGCTGCTTGGCGTACGGCCGGTGGAGGGCCGTGTCCTGGTGCTGCTGGGCCTGCGGTCGGGGTCGGAGCGGTCGGCGGTCGCGGACCGGGTCGCGGCGGCGCTGCGGGCGGGTGTGGAGCGGGCCGGGATCCAGCGGCCCGGGGCGCAGCCGCCGGTCGTGGTCGTCGGGGTGACCGGCGGCTGGGCGGCGGCCTCGGCGGGCCTCAGGCACGCGGCGGAGACGGCGACGGCGGCGCAGGGCCTGACGGACCGCCCCTGGTACGACGCCCGCCGCCTGGACATCGACCTGCTGCTGTGGCGGCTGCGCGACCACCCGGACCTCGCGGCCTTCGTGGACCGCGCGATCGGCCCGCTCCGCGACCACGACAACGGCTCCAAACCGCCCCTGCTGCCCACCCTGGAGACCTACTTGGCGCACGCGGGCCGCAAGGCCGAGACGGCCCGCGAGCTGCACCTCAACCGGCAGACGCTCTACAACCGCCTCGCCCGCATCGGCGAGTTGCTCGGCACCGACCTCGACGACCCGCAGACGGTACTGGCGTTGAGCCTGGCGCTGCGCGCGCGGCGGCACGTGCCGTAGGAAGGGCCACTGCCGAGCGCCTAGATCATCGGCCGGGGCTGCGTCAACTCGTCGTACACGCTGAGGACTTGGGCCACGGTCTCGTCCTCCGTCGGCCAGGTCGCCGCCTGCCGCACGCCCCGCTCCTTGAGGAGTTCCCGCCGCTCCGGGTCGCCGAGCAGCCGTACGACGGCGTCGGCGAGCGCCTCCGGGTCGCCGTACGGGACGAGTTCGGCCGCGTCGCCGACGAGTTCCGGGATGCCGCCGACGCCGCTGGCCACGAGCGGCACGCGCGCGTGAAGCGCCTCCTGGGCCAGCACGGACCGCGACTCCCACCTGCTGGGCAGGAGCGCGATGTCGGAGGCGGCAAGCAGTTCGGAGACGTCGTCGCGCCGCCCGATGAGCCGCACCGGCAGCCCCTCGTCCTCGATCCGCCGCTGCAGCGCGCCCCGCAGCTCCCCCTCACCCGCGATCACCACCAACGGCACCGGATCGAGCCGCCGCCACGCGCGCGAGGCGTCCAGCAGTACGTCGTATCCGCGATGCCGCTCCAGCGAGCCTACGGCGATCAGCAACGGGCGTCCGGTGGCGCCGAGTTCGGCGCGGACCTTGGGCCGCAGCCGGTCGGGGTCGTCGTGCTCGACGCCGCGGCGCGGCCCGGGCAGCGCGACGGCGGCGAGCCGCGCGTCCCGCGCACCGGTGCGGCGGGCGAGCACGACGGAGGCGCCCTTGACGACCCGCCGCTCCAACAGCCGTACGAGATGGGCGCGGGCCCCCTCGGCATACGCCCGGTCGTGCCAGGTGACGACGAGCGGAGTGCGCCGCCCGCTGAGCGCCAGCACGGCACGGAAGGATGCGTGCAGCCCGTGCGCATGCACCAGGTCGGCATCCGCACACGCTGCCCTCAGCGCGGCCACTGAGGCGGGGTCGCTGCTCCTCGGCACGTGCACGTGTTCGGCGCCGGCGCCCGTGAAGTCGTAGAGGTGATCGGCCTCGACAGGGGCGCACACGGTGACCCGCACACCCCGCGCGACCAGCCCCGAGGCCAGCGATCGCACATGCGCGCTACTGCCGGCGTTGCCGCCGCCCAGCACCTGCACGGTGCGCAGCGACGACTGGCCGTGCGGTGAGGGGCTGCTCACGGGGGTCACGTGGCCGGGGCTCCTGGTTGTGGGTGGGCGGTCACGAAGAAAGTACAGAAGGATCGGGCGGAGGGGATGTACCGCGAGGATCCCTACGCGTACGACGTGTTTACGCCAAGGATGCCAGCACGTACGGGTGTTCCGTGAACGGCGGGAGGGCGGGGGCCGGGCGCTACGGCGGGGCGAGTCACCTGCATGGGTGAGGAACCCCGGGTTCCACCCGAACACTTGCACGCGGCGCCCGCCGCAGCGGCGAGCCTGATCCAACGCACCGCGCCGACCCGACAACAGGCCCGGCGTCCACTCCGACGCACTGCGATGGGCTGATGCTCGTCTCCCCGGCAAGGCCGTCAACGACACCCACAGCCCGTCGTCGCCTCACGAGTGGGCCGACCATGCCTTGGGGAGGGCTGACCTTTGCTTGGGTGGACCGACCACGCGTCCAGGGAGGGTCGGCTTCCCGCTTCGGTGGGCCGACCTCGCCTCCGGGGCGAGCCGACCTTCGCTTCAGCGGACCGACCACACCTCCAGGACGAGCCGACCCTCCGCCTCAGCGGACCGGCCAACGCCTCGGTGACAGGCTGTCCTTCGTCTCACCGCCCGCCCAGCGCACGCGCCGCCTCGCTCACCTTGTCGCCGTACGCCGCGGCAGCCACGAGGGCGGCGGCATGCGCGACCAGCCCTGCCCGACTGTTCCCGGCGACGACGGCGGCGCCCAGGGCCGCGCCCAGCGCATGGGCGCCGGTGTCGCCGAGCATCGCCCGCTCACCGAGGTCGTCGGGCAGTACGGCCGCGGCGGTACCCATGGCGGTGGCGGCGATCCGGGCGCCGGGCCCTTCTCGGAGCAGCCCCGGTGCCCCGAGCGCGAGCACCGCGGTGGCGGCCCTGCCCGGGTGCACGTCCACGAGGTTGACGAAGTGCGCGGCCCCGGCGATCACCACGCCCGCGAGCAGCTTGTCCACGGGCCGCTCCTTGAGGAACGCCCCCACGACGAGCCCCGCCGCTGATATCCCGATCAACTTGACCGCGCCGCTGGTGACTTCGCCGTCCCGGAGGGCGGAGAGATGCGCCCCGAACCCGCGCCGAGGATCACCGGCCCCGGCGACGTCGTCGTACGCCCCGCAGGCTCCGGCGACAGCCACGGCCACCCCGGCGGCCGGCCGCACGCGTCCGGCCGCGACCGCGGTCGCCAGGGCGGAGGCGGCACCGGCGTACAACTCCACGGTCCGGCCCGCGTAGTTCTTCCGCTCCCAACGGCCGGGCCCACCGGGTGCCTTGGCACGCAGGGCGGCGACGGTGGCGCGGGTGAGGGCGGCGGAGAGGCCGAAGGCGGTGGTCCTGGGAGCACGTTGGATCATGCGGCCACGCTACGGGCCACCACTGACAATCAAGGCCCGGTTGCCGACCCCGGCCACGACCGCCAATCGCGGCCAGGCTGACGACACGGCCCCCGCTACCGAGCCCGGCCGCGGCTGCCGACCCTCGCCACCACTGCCAAGCCCAGCCTCAGCCATCGCGGCCGCGGCCACCACAGCCAATTCCGCCCCGGCAACAGGCCCCAGCTACCACTGCCAATCCGGCCCCCGGCTAGCGCCCGCCACAACCGCCAAGCCGGGCCGCCATGACAGCCCGGCCCTTCCCTGGTCCCGGCGGCCCTCCCGGCCCCCGGATGCCCGCCCCTCGCCGGCCGACAGCGCCGCCCCTCGCAGAGCGGAGGAGCCCGCTACACGTCCGCCCGAGCCGTCGCCAGCAACTCCTCCGCGTGCGCCCGTGCGGTCTCCGAGTCCTCCTGTCCGGCGAGCATCCGGGACAGCTCCCGGATCCGGTCCTCGCCTTCGAGGACCTTCACACCGGACCGGGTGACCGACCCGTCGTTGGTCTTCTCCACGAGCAACTGCCGGTCGGCGAAGGCGGCCACCTGCGGAAGATGGGTCACGACCACGACCTGCGCGGTCTTCGCGAGCCGCGCCAGCCGGCGCCCGATCTCGACCGCCGCCTTGCCGCCGACACCGGCGTCGACCTCGTCGAAGAGATACGTCGGCACGGGATCCGTCCCGGCGAACACGACCTCCACGGCGAGCATCACGCGCGAGAGCTCACCGCCGGACGCGCCCTTGGCGATGGGCCGCGGCGGCGCCCCCGGATGCGGCGCGAGCAGCAGCTCGACCTCGTCGACGCCGGACGGCCCGTACGCGACCGTACGCCCGCCGACCTCGACCCCCTCCGGATCCTCGGTCTGCCGGATGGCGAAGGACACGCGCGCGTGCGGCATGGCGAGCGAGGCCAGCTCGGCGGTCACGGCGGCGGCGAACCGCTCGGCGGCCTCCGTCCGCGCATCGGTCAGCGCCTGCGCCAGCCCGCCCAGCTCGGCACGCAGCGCATCCCGCTCGGCGGTCAGCTCCTCGATCCGCTCGTCGTCGCTGTCCAGTTCGGTGAGCCGCGCGGCGCTGCGCTCGGCCCAGGCCAGCACCGAGGCGACGTCCTCGCCGTACTTCCGCGTCAGCGCGCCGAGCGCGGCCCGCCGTTCCTCGACGGCCGCCAACCGCAGCGGATCGGCGTCCAGATCGTCGGCGTACCCCGCCAGCTCTCCGGCGACATCGCCCAGCAGGATCCCGATCTCGCCGATCCGGTCGCCCAGCGCGGCCAGCGCCGGATCGTGCGACCGCACGGCGTCCAGGGCACGCTGAGCGCCCGCGACGAGCGTGGCGGCGTCGATGCCCTCGGGGTCCTCGGGATTGCCGGCGAGGGCGGCATGAGCGGCCGTGGCGGCCGACGACAGGGCCTCCGCATGCCCGAGCCGCTCCGCCTCCTCCGCGAGCTCGACATCCTCACCGGCACGCGGCTCCACGCCCGCGATCTCGTCGAGCCCGTACCGCAGCATGTCGGCTTCCTGGGCCCGCTCACGCGCGCGCGTGACGATTTCCTCCAGCTCGACCGAGACAGCCCGCAACCGCCGGTAGGCCTCGCCGTACTTGGCCAGCGGCCCGGCGACGGCGTCCCCCGCGTACCGGTCGAGCGCCTGCCGCTGCCGGGACAGCTTCAGCAGCCCCTGCTGGTCGGTCTGCCCGTGCACGGCGACGAGCTCATCGGCGAGCTCGGCGAGAACGCCCACCGGAACGGACCGCCCACCCAGGTGCGCCCGCGACCGCCCCTCGGCGGAAACGGTACGGCTGATCAGCAGCGCCCCGTCGTCGAGCTCGGCCCCGGCCTCCTCGGCGCGTACGGCGACCGACGCGTCCGAGGGCACGGTGACCCGCCCCTCCACGACAGCCTTCTCGGCCCCGATCCGCACGAGCGCCGGATCCGCACGCCCACCCAGCAACAGCCCGAGGCTGGTGACCACCATGGTCTTGCCCGCACCCGTCTCACCGGTGACGGCGGTGAACCCGGGCGACAGCTCGACGACCGCATCGTCGATGACCCCGAGCGACCGTATCCGCATCTCCTCCAACACGGACACGACCTTACGAGGTCAGGGGTGGAGAGTGCGACGCCCCCCAGCCCCCTGATGTGAAGGTCCAGGTGACGAATGTGTATGGGCCTCGCATGTCACCCAGGCGAGTGGAGATACCCAGGGGCGCGGGGCTGTATCGATTTGCGGCTCCGCCGCGTGGGCGCGACCAGCCACGAACCACCCGCAGCCGCCGACGCTCCGAACCACCCCCCACAGATGGCTAGTGAGGCGCCCCCCGCCACCCGGAAACCGGCAACGCAAACTTCGCAACCAACCGGTCCGTGAACGACGCATGGTGCAACCGAGCCAGCCGCACCGGCACAGCCCCCCGCCGCACCTCGACCCGCGCCCCCGGCGGCAACTCCACAGTCCGCCGCCCGTCACACCACAACACCCCCGGCGGGATATGCGGCAGAACCTCCACAGCGAGCACAGAATCCGGCGACGTCACCAACGGCTTCGCAAACAACGCATGCGCACTGATCGGCACCATCAACAGCGCCTCCACCTCGGGCCACACCACCGGCCCACCCGCAGAGAAGGCATACGCCGTCGAGCCGGTCGGCGTGGACAGCACAATGCCGTCGCACCCGAACCCCGTAACCGGCCGCCCGTCGATCTCCAGCACGACCTCGAGCAGCTTCTCGGCGCCCGCCTTCTGCACGGCCGCCTCGTTCAGCGCCCAGTCGGTGTGCACGACGTTGCCGTTCTGATGAACGACGACGTCGACGGTCATCCGCTCCTCGACCTCGTACGCCTTGGTCACGACCCGGTCGACAACCTTGTCGAGATCGTCGCGCTCGGCCTCCGCGAGGAACCCGACCCGCCCCAGGTTGACGCCCAGCATCGGCACCCCGGATGCCCGCGCGAACTCGGCGCCCCGCAGCAGCGTCCCGTCACCGCCGAGCACGATGAGAAGCTCGCACCCGTCGAGGCACTGCGGGGTCGCCTCCTTGACGAGTTGCACCTCCTCCGGCAGAGGCAGATCCTCCGCCTCCGCCTCCAGCACGCGCACACCGATCCCCGACCGCAGCAGCCCCTTGACCACGAGCTCGGCACTGCGGATGGCGGCGGGCCGCCCGGTGTGGGCGAGCAGGAAAACAGTACGAGCTCGGTTCTGCATCAACGCGGCCCCTCCGCCACTGCTCGGTCAACGTCGGCCGGGTCCAGGGCAGGCGCCCCGGCACGCAGCCACAGAAAGTACTCGACATTCCCGGAGGGTCCGGGCAACGGACTGGCCGTGACGCCCTTCACCCCGAGCCCGAGTTCCCATGCCTTCTCGGCCACGCCGCGCACGGCCTCGGCCCGCAGCTGAGGACTGCGGACGACCCCGCCGTTCCCCAGCCGTTCCTTCCCCACCTCGAACTGCGGCTTGACCATCATCACCAGGTCGGCGTCCGGCTTCACGCACCGCACCAGGGCGGGCAGCACCAGTCCGAGCGGGATGAAGGACAGATCCCCCACGACTAGATCCACTGGTTCCCCATCGATCGCTTCGAGCGTCAACTCGCGTACGTTCGTACGGTCCTTGACGGTGACGCGTTCATCACTCCGGAGAGTCCAGGCGAGTTGTCCGTATCCGACGTCGACGGCGACGACATGCGCGGCTCCCGCCCTCAGCAGCACGTCGGTGAATCCCCCGGTCGACGCCCCGGCGTCCAGCGCCCGCCGCCCCTCCACCTGGAGCCCCTGCGGTACGAAGACCTCCAGCGCACCCGCGAGCTTGTGCCCGCCCCGCGACACGTACTCGGGATCACTGTCGTCGGCCGTGACGACGATCGCCGCCGCGGTCTCCACCTGCGTGGCGGGCTTGGTCGCGACGGTCTTGCCGACGGTGACCCGCCCGGCGGCGATCAGCTGGCTGGCGTGCTCACGCGAACGCGCGAGCTTGCGGCGGACCAGCTCCGCGTCGAGACGGCGGCGTGCGACTCCTGCCACGTTCGGTTCAGCTCCTACTGCCATACGTCGGTGGGGGCGCCGGAGGTCCCGGGCGGGCGTCGAGCGCGGTCAGCGCGTCACGCAGCCCCCGATGTACATCCTCGTACACCTCGATGTGCCCGTCGGTGGCGAGGTGGTCGGCATCGCCCAGCCGCTCCAGCTGGGCGTCGACGTCGGCGTTGCCGGTGGGGATGCGGGGGATGTTCAGCGGGGCGGGGGCGGCGGGGTCGTACTCGGGTTCGACCGCAAGCTCGGCCTCCGCTTCGGCCACCGCCTCGGTCGCCTCCCCCGGGATCCCCGCGTCCGGGATCCCCGCGTCCGGGATCCGCGGGTCCGGGATCCGCGGGTCCGGGATCTCCGTCTCCGGAACTGAGTCGCTCATGCCCAGACGCTACCCCGAACCGCTGGGGTACCGTCGATCGCGATGGCCACGATCGAGGAGTGCCGCGCCGCACTCGAAAAGCTCTCGGACAACATGCAGCGTGCCGAAGGGGACGTCCGCACGGCCGCGACCCTGGACCGCTCGGTGAGCTGCCACATCACCGACCTGGACGTGACGTTCGCCGGCCGCATGGCGGGCGGCCGCATCCATGTCCACGACACGTTCCAGGGTCCGCCCCGCGAGAAGGCCGAGATCAGACTCAGCATGACCGGCGACGACCTGGTCGCCCTGGTCAATGGCGAGCTGAACTTCGCCAAGGCCTGGGGCTCGGGCCGGGTGAAGCTGCACGCGGGTCTGCGCGACCTGCTGCTCCTCAGGAAGCTTCTGTAGCGACTCCTCAGGGAGCTCAGGGGCCCCAAGGAGCTCAGGAAGCCTCGGTAGCGACCACCTTCGCCGCCGTACGCGCCTTCCGCGCCGCCGGCACCACCAGCGGCGTGCCGGTCTCGGGGTCGTCGATCACCTGGCAGCGCAGCCCGAAGACCTCCTCGACCAGCTCGGCCGTCACGATGTCGTTCGGCGCGCCCTCGGCGATGATCTCCCCGCCGCGCAGGGCGATGAGGTGCGTGGCGTACCGGGCGGCGTGGTTGAGGTCGTGCAGTACGGCGACCAGCGTGCGCCCCTGCTCCTCGTGCAGCTCGGCGCAGAGGTCGAGGACGTCGATCTGGTGCTGGATGTCGAGGTAGGTCGTCGGCTCGTCGAGCAGCAGCAGCGGCGTCTGCTGGGCGAGAGCCATGGCGATCCACACGCGCTGCCGCTGACCGCCGGACAGTTCGTCGACATAGCGATCGGCGAGCTCGGCGACGCCGGTCTGCTCCATGGACTCCTGTACGACCCGCTCGTCCTCAGTGGACCACTGGCGCAGGATGCCCTGGTGCGGGTAGCGGCCGCGGCCCACCAGGTCGGCGACGGTGATCCCGTCGGGCGCGATCGACGACTGCGGCAGCAGCCCCAGCGTGCGCGCGACCTTCTTCGCCGGCATCGACTGGATGACCTGCCCGTCCAGCAGCACCCGACCCTCGCTGGGCTTGAGCATCCGCGACAGCGCCCGCAGCAGCGTGGACTTGCCGCAGGCGTTCGGGCCGACGATCACGGTGAAGGAGTTGTCGGGTATCTCCACCGACAACTGCTCGGCGATGACCCGCTGGTCGTAGGCGAGGGTGACGTTGTCGGCGGACAGGCGGTTCACAGTGCTCCTTCGGTTGTTCAGCCCGTTGTTCGGCCCGCTGCTGAGGCTCTCGCTGATGGGGCCCTCACTGATGCGGGCGTCGCTACTGCTGCCGGCGCTCATATCCGGCCCGCCTTGCGCTCGGTGACCAGCAGCCACAGCAGGTACACGCCGCCGAGCACGCCCGTGACCACGCCGACCGGCAGCTGGTCGGCGCCGAAGACCCGCTGGGAGATCCAGTCGGCGGTGACGAGGAGGGCGGCGCCCATGCACAGGGAGGGCAGCAGGTTCGGCCCGGGCGAGCGGGTCAGGCGCCGGGCGAGCTGCGGGGCGGTGAGCGCGACGAAGCTGACGGGGCCGGCGGCGGCGGTGGCGGCCGCGGTGAGCAGCACGGCGGACAGCATCAGCAGCAGCCGTACGCGTTCGACGCGCACTCCGAGGGCGTACGAGACGTCGTCGCCCATCTCCATCATCCGCAGCTCGCGCGCATTGCCGAGGACGAGCGGTACGAGCACGGCGCACAGCCACAGCAGCGGCCAGACCTGGGCCCAGTCACGGCCGCTGAGGGATCCGGTCATCCACACCACCGCGCGGGCGGCGTCGACCAGGTCGGCCTTGGTCAGCAGATAGCCGTTGACCGCCGTCATGATCGCGGACATGCCGATACCGACCAGGACCAGTCGATAACCGTGCACGCCCCGCTTCCAGGCGAGCAGATAGATGGCGAGCCCGGTCCCGAGTCCGCCCACGAGCGCGCCGACGGTGACCTCGCTGGCGTTCCCGGAGAACAGCACGATCACCACGAGCGCCCCGGCCGTGGCGCCCTGCCCGAGGCCGAGGATGTCGGGGCTGCCCAGCGGGTTGCGGGACAGCGCCTGGAACAGCGCACCGCCGAGGCCCAGCGAGGCCCCGACCAGGAGCCCGACCAGGACCCGCGGCAGCCGCAGCTCGTTGACGATGAACTCCTGCCCCGCGTTGCCGTCCCCGACCAGCGTCTTGAGTACGTCCCCCGCCGCGATCGGGAAGTCGCCGGTGCCGATCAGCGCGACGCTCGCGGCGAGCGCTGCGCCCAGCAGCAGCACGACGACGGTCAGCGCCCGGACGTCCAGTCGCACGGAGAACCCGCCCGGGGTCCGCACGGCACGGGTGGCACGGGTGGCCTTCCCCAGGGGCTTGCCCCCGGTCTTCGCTTCGCTCTTCGAGGTCTTCGACGCGCTCTTGGCGTCGTTCTTCAGTGCCGTCCTCACAGTTGCGCCGTCCTCCGCCGTCGTACGAGAAAGATGAAGACCGGTCCGCCGAGGATCGCGGTGACGATGCCGACCTGGAGCTCGGAGGGCCGGGCGACGATCCGGCCGAGGACATCGGCGCCGAGCAGCAGCACGGGCGACAGGATGGCCGCGTACGGCAGGATCCAGCGCAGGTCGGGTCCGGTGAAGGACCGTACGACGTGCGGCACCATCAGGCCGACGAACACGATCGGCCCGCACGCGGCGGTCGCGGCCCCGCACAGCACGGTCGCGGCCAGCATCGACAGGACCCGGGTGCGGTTGAGGTGGGCGCCGAGGGCCTTGGCGGTGTCGTCGCCCATCTCCATGGCGTTCAGCGGACGGGCGAGGGCGAGCGCGAGGACCGTGCCCGCGAGGAGGAACGGCAGTACCTGGGTGATGGTCTGGTCGGTCGCCGAGGACAGCGAACCGACCGTCCAGAAGCGCATCTTGTTGAGCGCCGCGTCGTCCATGATCATCACGGCCTGGAGATAACCGTAGAGGGCGGCGCTGATCGCCGTACCGGCCAGCGCGAGCCGGACCGGCGTGGCACCCCGGCTGCCGCCGAGGAACCAGACCATCGCCCCGACCGCGGCCGCGCCGAGGAAGGCGAACCAGACATAGCTGCTCAGGCTTGTGACGCCGAGGAAGGTGATGGCGGTGACGACGGCGGCGGACGCGCCCGCGTTGATGCCGAGCAGGCCGGGATCAGCGAGCGGATTGCGGGTGAGGGCCTGCAGCACGGCCCCGGCGAGGCCGAGGGCGGCACCGGCGAGCAGTCCGAGAACGGTGCGCAAGATCCGGTCGTCGACCACGACGTCGCCGTAGGTCCCGGAAGCCTCGAACAAGCCGTGCCAGACCTCCCCGAGAGACAGCTGTTTCGCCCCGATCGCGATGCTCGCCAACGCGACGACCACCAGAATCAGGACAGAGACAAGCAACCCAACGGCACGTATCGCCCGTCGGGTTGGGGGCGCGGACTCGGGCTCCGCGCGCTGTTCGGGAGGACTGTCGACCAACACGCAGTTAGGTTAGCCTACCCTCCCATTCAGCCACGATCCCGCTGCGCGAGCGTGCCCGCACTCACTCCGGAGCCGTACGACGACTCACAGCGCCGTACGCCGACTCACAACCCCAGCCGCGCCAGCGCCTTCCCCGCGTCCAGCGCACACGAGCCCTCTCCGGCCATGGTCCAGGCCGCCGCGCAGAGCGCCCGCAGCCCGTCCAAGCCCGAACCGTCGCCGTCGAGTTCCAGCCGCTCCGCCCCGGCGGTCGCCGTCCAGCCGCCACATCGGAAGCCGCCCCCGTCCGGGGTGACCTCCGGCTGCCCGGTGAGCAACCCCCGCAGATCGGCGTCGACATACGTCGGCCGGTGCTGTGGCGGCGCGGCGAGCAGCTGGGCGCCGTCGGTCACCCCGGTCAGCACCAGCAGCGAGTCGACGTCCCCGTTGAACGCCCCCTCGATGTCCGTGTCCAGCCGGTCCCCGACCACGAGCGGCCGCTCGGCTCCGGTCCGCAGGATCGTCTCCCGGTGCATGGGGGGCAACGGCTTGCCCGCCACCTGCGGTTCGGCGCCGGTGGCTATCCGTACGACCTCCACGGCCGCCCCGTTGCCCGGCGCGATCCCGCGCGCGCTCGGAATCGTCAGATCGGTGTTGGACGCGAACCACGGCACCCCGCGTGCGATGGCGTAACAGGCCTCCGCGAACCGCCCCCACGGCAACTCGGGCCCGCCGTACCCCTGCACGACCGCCGCCGGATCGTCGTCCGCCGACTCCACCGGCTCCAGCCCGCGCTCGCGCAGCGCCACCCGCAGCCCCTCGCCGCCGATCACCAGCACCCGCGCCCCCGCCGGCACCTGCTCACTGATCAGCCGCGCGACCGCCTGCGCCGAGGTGATGACATCGTCCGCCCCCGTGGGTATCCCCAGCTCCGTCAGATGCGCGGCCACCGTGTCCGGAGTCCGCAGGGCGTTGTTCGTGACGTACGCCAGATGCATCCCGCCCGCCCGGGCCACGGCGAGCGACTCCACGGCATGCACGATCGCGTTGCCCCCCGCGTACACCACACCGTCGAGGTCGAGCAGCGCCGTGTCGTACGCCTCGCTCAGGGCCTGGCCACTGCCCTCGGGCCTCGTCCTGACGCTCTGGCTCATTCCGCATCGCTCCTCGTTCGACGGCTTTCCCCCGATCATCCCCCATGCCACTGACACCCGTACGATGCCGGGATGAACACAGCAGGTCACCCGGAAGCAACGGCGCGCCGAGGCCTCGAACTCACCCCGTTCCGAGGGCTTCGCTACGACCCCGACCGGGTCGGCAGCCTGGCCGCCGTGACATCCCCTCCGTACGACGTCGTCGTCCGCCCCGACGGCCTGCATCACCTCCAGGACGCGGACCCGCACAACATCGTCCGCCTGATCCTCCCCCAGGCCGGCACGCCCAGCGCCCGCAACGAACAGGCAGCGAAGACCCTGCGCCGCTGGCTGTCCGAAGGCGTCCTGACCGCCGACCCCGAGCCCGGCCTCTACGTCTACGAACAGCACGACGGCGACGGCATGCTGCAGCGCGGCATCATCGGCGCCCTGCGCGTGACGGAGCCGGCGGAGGGCCTGGTCCTGCCGCACGAGGACGTCATGCCGCACGTGGTCGCCGACCGCGCGGCCCTGATGCGCGCCACGTCGGCGAACCTCGAGCCCCTGCTCCTGACCTACCGCGGCAACGGCACGGCCGCCGACACGACCGCCGTCATCGAGCGCACGGTCGAACGCCCGCCGCTCCTCGCGACCACCACGGAGGACGGCTTCAGCCACCGCCTGTGGTCGATCACCGACCCGGCCGACCTGGCCCGCGTCCAGTCCGACCTGACCCGCCACCAGGCCCTGATCGCCGACGGCCACCACCGCTGGGCGACGTACCGCCGTCTACGCGCGGAGCACCCCTCCCCCAGCGCCTGGGACTACGGCCTCGTCCTCCTGGTCGACACAGCCCGCTACCCCCTCCGCGTCCGCGCGATCCACCGCCTCCTGCACGGCCTCCCGGTACCGGACGCCCTGGCCGCCCTGGACGGCCTGTTCCGCGTACGCCGCCTCGACGCGCCGCTGCCCGAGGCCCTGGAGGCGCTGGCCGACGCGGCCTGCACGGGCAACGCCTACCTCCTCGCCGGAGACGGCGCCTTCCACCTCGTCGACCAGCCGGACGCGGCCCTCCTCGCCCGTACGGTCCCCGCCGACCGCCCGGCGGCCTGGCGCACCCTGGACGCGACGGTCCTGCACGCCACACTCCTCGCCCATGTCTGGCACATCCCCGAGGACGACCCGACGCGTATCGCCTACATCCACGACACCGCCGCCACCGTCCGGAAGGCGGAACGCGACGGCGGTACGGCCGTCCTGATGCACCCGGTCCGCGAGGACGTCGTACGCGACCTCGCCCGCCAGGGCGTCACCATGCCCCGCAAGTCGACGTCGTTCGGCCCGAAGCCGGCCTCGGGCCTGGTCCTGCGCGCCCTGGACCTCTGAACGCCGGAGGCCTCCTGAAACGCCGAGAGGCGGGACCCCTTCCCGGGATCCCGCCCCTCACCTCAAGCGCCGCTCACTCCTTGTCGCCCTCATCGGGCCGAGCCTGCTCGTCGCCGCGGTCGTCCTCGTTCTCACCCTCGTTCTCGTCGAAGGCGTCGACGAACTCGACACCGTCCAGCTCGGCGAGCCGGTCGGAGGCGTCCGTGCTGCCGTCCTTGTCGGCCTCGACGGCCTTGGCGAACCACTCACGCGCCTCACCCTGCCGCCCGGCGGCAAGCAGCGCGTCGGCGTACGCGTACCGCAGCCGCGCGGTCCACGGCTGTACGGCGTTGGAGGCCAGCTCGGGGCTCTGCAGCGTCACGATGGCCGCGTCCAGTTGCCCCATGTCACGCCGGGCGCCGGCCGCGACGAGCCGCATCTCGACCTGCCCGGCCTTGTCCAGCTTCTGCACCTCGGGCGCGCCGGCCATGTCGAGCGCCTTCTCCGGCCGCCCGAGCCCACGCTCGCAGTCGGCCATGACGGGCCACAGGTCGGTGTTGCCGGTCATCCGCCGAGCCGCCCGGAACTCGGCGAGCGCCTCACCGTACTTCTGGTTGGCGTACGCGGCGAACCCGGCGGCCTCCCGTACGGCGGCCACACGCGACGCGAGCCGCAGCGCCACCTTGGAGTAGCCGTACGCACCCTCGGGGTCCTCGTCGATGAGCCGAGCGACCATCACCAGGTTCTTGGCGACATCCTCCGCGAGCGTCTTCGGCAGGCTCTGCAGCTCCTGCCGTACGTCCTTGTCGATCTCGTCGCCCGTGACGTCCTCGGGGATCGGCAGCCGCTTGATCGGCTCGCGGTCGCGGTCACGGTCCCGCTCGTCACGGAACCGGCCACCGCCGCGCCGGTCGTCACGCCGGTCGTCCCGCCCACGGAACCCGCCGGGACGTCCGCCCCGGTCGTCACGCCGGAACCCACGGCCTCCACGGTCGTCCCGCCCACGGAACCCACCGCGCTCGCCCCGGCTGTCCTCACGCCGGAACCCACCACGGTCCCCACGATCCTCGCCCCGACGCTCGTCGCGACGGAACCCACCACGGTCACCGCGATCGCCGCGCTCACCCCGGTCGTCCCGGCGGAAGCCACGGTCGCGGTCGTCGCCACGGAATCCACGGTCCCGGTCATCCCGCCGGAAGCCCCCACGATCCCCGTCGCGGCGGTCGTCACGGCGGTCGTCACGCCGATCGTCACGGCGGTCATCACGGCGGTCATCACGGCGGTCATCACGGCGGTCATCACGGCGGTCATCACGGCGGTCATCACGGCGGAAGCCGCCGCGCTCGCTGCGGTCATCGCCCCGACGGTCGTCTCGGCGGCCGTAACCACCGCGATGGTCATCGCGACGGCCGTAGCCACCACGGTCGTCGTCGCGGCGGTCGTCGCGACGGTCGTCACGGCGGTCATCTCGGCGGAAGGCGGGGCGGTCTCGGTCACCGTCACGACGGAAGCCACGATCGCGGTCACGGTCGTCGCGGCGCGGCCCACCGGACCGGTCGTCACGCCGGAACGCCGGACGCGGCCCACGGTCACCCTCACGCCGGTCATCGCGCCGGCCGCCGTAGCCGCCGCGGCTGTCGTCACGGCGGAAACCACCGCGATCGCCACCGCGCTCACCGCGGTCGTCACCTCGACGGTCGTCCCGACGGCCGTAGCCACCACGGTCGTTGTCCCGGCGCGGCCCACCGGACCGGTCGTCACGGCCTTCGTTGTCCCGCCGGAAGCCACCACGGTCGCCGCGGTCGCCGCGGAATCCTCGGCGATCCCCCCGATCCCCCCGATCCCCCCGGTCGCCGCGGTCACCACTGTCCCGTCGGCGCTGGTCCCGCTCCGGTCGATCGTCGGGAGAGTTGGTGGACATGGTGACTCCTGTCTTCGGTACCGCAAGCATTCTAAAAACGAAAGGACCCCTGGTCCCAGCTGAACGCTGGTGACCAGGGGTCCTTCCCAAAGATTGTTCGGCGGCGTCCTACTCTCCCACAGGGTCCCCCCTGCAGTACCATCGGCGCTGTAAGGCTTAGCTTCCGGGTTCGGAATGTAACCGGGCGTTTCCCTCACGCTATGACCACCGAAACCCTAATGGTTTCGAGCGAACAAGCACACTTTTCTTTTGTCTGTTCTGCTCAAAGCCGACAACAGTCGTTGTCTCAGAACTGACACAGTGGACGCGAGCCTCTATGGACAAGCCCTCGGCCTATTAGTACCGGTCACCTCCACACGTTACCGTGCTTCCAGATCCGGCCTATCAACCCAGTCGTCTACTGGGAGCCTTACCCCATCAAGTGGGTGGGAGTCCTCATCTCGAAGCAGGCTTCCCGCTTAGATGCTTTCAGCGGTTATCCCTCCCGAACGTAGCCAACCAGCCATGCCCTTGGCAGAACAACTGGCACACCAGAGGTTCGTCCGTCCCGGTCCTCTCGTACTAGGGACAGCCCTTCTCAAGACTCCTACGCGCACAGCGGATAGGGACCGAACTGTCTCACGACGTTCTAAACCCAGCTCGCGTACCGCTTTAATGGGCGAACAGCCCAACCCTTGGGACCGACTCCAGCCCCAGGATGCGACGAGCCGACATCGAGGTGCCAAACCATCCCGTCGATATGGACTCTTGGGGAAGATCAGCCTGTTATCCCCGGGGTACCTTTTATCCGTTGAGCGACGGCGCTTCCACAAGCCACCGCCGGATCACTAGTCCCGACTTTCGTCCCTGCTCGACCCGTCGGTCTCACAGTCAAGCTCCCTTGTGCACTTACACTCAACACCTGATTGCCAACCAGGCTGAGGGAACCTTTGGGCGCCTCCGTTACCCTTTAGGAGGCAACCGCCCCAGTTAAACTACCCATCAGACACTGTCCCTGATCCGGATCACGGACCCAGGTTAGACATCCAGCACGACCAGACTGGTATTTCAACGACGACTCCACCTGAACTGGCGTCCAAGCTTCACAGTCTCCCAGCTATCCTACACAAGCCGAACCGAACACCAATATCAAACTGTAGTAAAGGTCCCGGGGTCTTTCCGTCCTGCTGCGCGAAACGAGCATCTTTACTCGTAGTGCAATTTCACCGGGCCTATGGTTGAGACAGTCGAGAAGTCGTTACGCCATTCGTGCAGGTCGGAACTTACCCGACAAGGAATTTCGCTACCTTAGGATGGTTATAGTTACCACCGCCGTTTACTGGCGCTTAAGTTCTCAGCTTCGCCCCACCGAAATGGAGCTAACCGGTCCCCTTAACGTTCCAGCACCGGGCAGGCGTCAGTCCGTATACATCGCCTTACGGCTTCGCACGGACCTGTGTTTTTAGTAAACAGTCGCTTCTCGCTGGTCTCTGCGGCCACCCCCAGCTTGAGGAGCAAGTCCTCTCACCAGAGCTGGCCCCCCTTCTCCCGAAGTTACGGGGGCATTTTGCCGAGTTCCTTAACCATAGTTCACCCGAACGCCTCGGTATTCTCTACCTGACCACCTGAGTCGGTTTAGGGTACGGGCCGCCATGAAACTCGCTAGAGGCTTTTCTCGACAGCATAGGATCATCCACTTCACCACAATCGGCTCGGCATCAGGTCTCAGCCACAAGTGCGACGGATTTACCTATCGCACGGCCTACACCCTTACCCCGGGACAACCACCGCCCGGGATGGACTACCTTCCTGCGTCACCCCATCACTCACCTACTACAGGTCTGGTTCGTCGGCTCCACCACTCCCCTTTGCCCGAAGGCTCCGGGGCGGCTTCACGGACTTAGCATCGCCTGGTTCGATGTTTGACGCTTCACAGCGGGTACCGGAATATCAACCGGTTATCCATCGACTACGCCTGTCGGCCTCGCCTTAGGTCCCGACTTACCCTGGGCAGATCAGCTTGACCCAGGAACCCTTAGTCAATCGGCGCACACGTTTCTCACGTGTGAATCGCTACTCATGCCTGCATTCTCACTCGTGAACCGTCCACAACTACCTTCCGGTGCTGCTTCACCCGGCACACGACGCTCCCCTACCCATCACGATCCCCGTTGGGGGTATATATCGCAATGACACGACTTCGGCGGTGCGCTTGAGCCCCGCTACATTGTCGGCGCGGAATCACTAGACCAGTGAGCTATTACGCACTCTTTCAAGGGTGGCTGCTTCTAAGCCAACCTCCTGGTTGTCTGTGCGACTCCACATCCTTTCCCACTTAGCGTACGCTTAGGGGCCTTAGTCGATGCTCTGGGCTGTTTCCCTCTCGACCATGGAGCTTATCCCCCACAGTCTCACTGCCGCGCTCTCACTTACCGGCATTCGGAGTTTGGCTAAGGTCAGTAACCCGGTAGGGCCCATCGCCTATCCAGTGCTCTACCTCCGGCAAGAAACACACGACGCTGCACCTAAATGCATTTCGGGGAGAACCAGCTATCACGGAGTTTGATTGGCCTTTCACCCCTAACCACAGGTCATCCCCCAGGTTTTCAACCCTGGTGGGTTCGGTCCTCCACGAAGTCTTACCTCCGCTTCAACCTGCCCATGGCTAGATCACTCCGCTTCGGGTCTTGAGCGCGCTACTGAATCGCCCTATTCGGACTCGCTTTCGCTACGGCTTCCCCACACGGGTTAACCTCGCAACACACCGCAAACTCGCAGGCTCATTCTTCAAAAGGCACGCAGTCACGAGAGTGAAGCAAGCTCCACTCCGACGCTCCCACGGCTTGTAGGCACACGGTTTCAGGTACTATTTCACTCCCCTCCCGGGGTACTTTTCACCATTCCCTCACGGTACTATCCGCTATCGGTCACCAGGGAATATTTAGGCTTAGCGGGTGGTCCCGCCAGATTCACACGGGATTTCTCGGGCCCCGTGCTACTTGGGTGTCTCTCAAACGAGCCGCTGACGTTTCGACTACGGGGGTCTTACCCTCTACGCCGGACCTTTCGCATGTCCTTCGCCTACATCAACGGTTTCTGACTCGTCTCACAGCCGGCAGACCGTGAAAGAGAGATCCCACAACCCCGCATACGCAACCCCTGCCGGGTCTCACACGTATACGGTTTAGCCTCATCCAGTTTCGCTCGCCACTACTCCCGGAATCACGGTTGTTTTCTCTTCCTGCGGGTACTGAGATGTTTCACTTCCCCGCGTTCCCTCCACATACCCTATGTGTTCAGGTATGGGTGACAGCCCATGACGACTGCCGGGTTTCCCCATTCGGACACCCCCGGATCAAAGCCTGGTTGACGACTCCCCGGGGCCTATCGTGGCCTCCCACGTCCTTCATCGGTTCCTGGTGCCAAGGCATCCACCGTGCGCCCTTAAAAACTTGGCCACAGATGCTCGCGTCCACTGTGCAGTTCTCAAACAACGACCAACCACCCATCACCCCGGATCATCGATCCGAGTGCACTGGGGCCGGCAACTGAGGAAAAATCCATTCCCTCAGACACCCAACAGCGTGCCCGACACCCTCGCCACTCCCCATTCCGTTCCACGCCGAAGCAGTACTAGGAAGAAAAGCTGGTCAAGTGTGCCGAGTAGTCAACGTTCCACCCATGAGCTAACCACCGTCGATCGTTCGCCGACGTAGTGGCTCTGGACCACCAAGCAAGCCTGGCGGCCTAGATGCTCCTTAGAAAGGAGGTGATCCAGCCGCACCTTCCGGTACGGCTACCTTGTTACGACTTCGTCCCAATCGCCAGTCCCACCTTCGACAGCTCCCTCCCCACAAGGGGGTTGGGCCACCGGCTTCGGGTGTTACCGACTTTCGTGACGTGACGGGCGGTGTGTACAAGGCCCGGGAACGTATTCACCGCAGCAATGCTGATCTGCGATTACTAGCGACTCCGACTTCATGGGGTCGAGTTGCAGACCCCAATCCGAACTGAGACCGGCTTTTTGAGATTCGCTCCACCTCGCGGTATCGCAGCTCATTGTACCGGCCATTGTAGCACGTGTGCAGCCCAAGACATAAGGGGCATGATGACTTGACGTCGTCCCCACCTTCCTCCGAGTTGACCCCGGCGGTCTCCCGTGAGTCCCCAGCACCACAAGGGCCTGCTGGCAACACGGGACAAGGGTTGCGCTCGTTGCGGGACTTAACCCAACATCTCACGACACGAGCTGACGACAGCCATGCACCACCTGTACACCGACCACAAGGGGGCACCATCTCTGATGCTTTCCGGTGTATGTCAAGCCTTGGTAAGGTTCTTCGCGTTGCGTCGAATTAAGCCACATGCTCCGCCGCTTGTGCGGGCCCCCGTCAATTCCTTTGAGTTTTAGCCTTGCGGCCGTACTCCCCAGGCGGGGCACTTAATGCGTTAGCTGCGGCACGGACAACGTGGAATGTTGCCCACACCTAGTGCCCACCGTTTACGGCGTGGACTACCAGGGTATCTAATCCTGTTCGCTCCCCACGCTTTCGCTCCTCAGCGTCAGTATCGGCCCAGAGATCCGCCTTCGCCACCGGTGTTCCTCCTGATATCTGCGCATTTCACCGCTACACCAGGAATTCCGATCTCCCCTACCGAACTCTAGCCTGCCCGTATCGACTGCAGACCCGGGGTTAAGCCCCGGGCTTTCACAACCGACGTGACAAGCCGCCTACGAGCTCTTTACGCCCAATAATTCCGGACAACGCTTGCGCCCTACGTATTACCGCGGCTGCTGGCACGTAGTTAGCCGGCGCTTCTTCTGCAGGTACCGTCACTTTCGCTTCTTCCCTGCTGAAAGAGGTTTACAACCCGAAGGCCGTCATCCCTCACGCGGCGTCGCTGCATCAGGCTTGCGCCCATTGTGCAATATTCCCCACTGCTGCCTCCCGTAGGAGTCTGGGCCGTGTCTCAGTCCCAGTGTGGCCGGTCGCCCTCTCAGGCCGGCTACCCGTCGTCGCCTTGGTGAGCCGTTACCTCACCAACAAGCTGATAGGCCGCGGGCTCATCCTGCACCGCCGGAGCTTTACACCATCAAGGATGCCCAAGATGGTCATATCCGGTATTAGACCCCGTTTCCAGGGCTTGTCCCAGAGTGCAGGGCAGATTGCCCACGTGTTACTCACCCGTTCGCCACTAATCCCCACCGAAGTGGTTCATCGTTCGACTTGCATGTGTTAAGCACGCCGCCAGCGTTCGTCCTGAGCCAGGATCAAACTCTCCGTGAATGCTTCCCCGTAATCGGGGTGACACCACGAGAGCGGAACAGTCAGGCGGAATAGGCCCGACCGTTCACAGCGTCCTCGCTGTGTTTTTTCAAAGGAACCTCGCCCCAGCAGATGCTGGAGACGGGGTATCAACATATCTGGCGTTGACTTTTGGCACGCTGTTGAGTTCTCAAGGAACGGTCGCTTCCTTTGTACTCACCCTCTCGGGCTTTCCTCCGGGCGCTTCCCTTCGGTCTTGCGTTTCCGACTCTATCAGATCCTTTTTCGGATCCGATTCCCTGTCGGCGGGATGTCGGGAGGCTCTGGGCTTTCGCCCGTCGGCCTTTCGACATTCACTACGTTAGCCGATTCCCCCGCCCGATTCATAATCGGGGGCGGCGGGTTCGAATTCGGGCATGCGAGCACACCAGAATTGACCCCGCTGAGGGGTTCTCGTAGGTAGTGGGTTGGCCGCTCCGGCTGCTGACTAGCGCAGTACCCGGTTCAGCGGCTCGGGCTACGTTACGCGCCTCGCAAGAGCGCGTCAACTTCGGCGGCGCCTCGGGACGTGGGCCCGATAGGGGCTCACCGTGGGGTCGTTGGCGATCCAGAAGCGCCAGGGGTGGATGTCCCCGTTACCGCCGTCGCCTGCCACGCCGGTGCGGGGACCGTTGCGTACCTGGTCGGAGGGCACAGGGGTGCCGGTGAGGATCCTCAGGGGTGTCTCGCCGGAGGCGCAGGCGTCCGTACCGTCCAGGGCCCGGTCCACGCCCAGGGCGGTGGCCAGTCGGGCCGGGCCTTTGGCCAGTTCCTTGTCGTTCCGGGCCGAGAGTCGACGCTTGCGGGCGAGCTCGGCGCCCTCGACGATCTCGCCCGCCCGGAGGAGGACGGCGCTCGCCTGGCCGTCGGGGCCGCACACCAGGTTCATGCAGTGCCACATGCCATAGGTGAAGTAGACGTAGACATGCCCGGGGGGACCGAACATCACGTCATTGCGGGCCGTGCGGCCGCGATAGGCGTGGGAGCCGGGGTCGTTCGGGCCGTCGTAGGCCTCGACCTCCGTGAGGCGGAGGGCGATCGGACCGTCCGGTGTCGTGCGTACGAGGATGCGGCCCAGGAGGTCGGGGGCGACCTCCAGGACGGGCCGGTCGAAGAAGTTTCGGGGGAGAGGCGTACGGTCGGGGGTCACGATCATGCCGTCCGAGGGTAGTGCAGACGGGTGGTCGCGACGGGGTGGTCACGGGGCGTGCGCCTTGCCAGGGTGGGGTGCGGAACCGGCCACGGTCGGATCGCGTTTGTAGGGATCAGGGATCCACTCTGAGAAGAGGAGAGTCATGGCGTTCAAGAAGCTGCTCGCGAGCCTGGGGGCCGGCGGTGCTTCGGTCGAGACGGTGTTGACGGAGGTCAACGTCGTTCCGGGCGGTGTCGTCCAGGGTGAGGTGCGGATTCAGGGCGGGTCCGTGAACCAGGACATCGAGGGCCTGGCCGTCGGCCTTCAGGCGCGTGTCGAGGTCGAGAGCCAGGACTCGGAGTACAAGCAGGACATCGAGTTCACGAAGGTGCAGCTCGGTGGTGCCTTCGAGCTCCAGGCCCAGGCCGTGCACGGGGTGCCCTTCACGCTGGAGATCCCCTGGGAGACGCCGATCACCATGATCGACGGTCAGGCGCTGCGCGGGATGAACATCGGTGTGACCACCGAGCTGGCGATCGCGCGGGCCGTGGACTCCACCGACCTGGACCCGATCAACGTGCACCCGCTGCCCGCGCAGAAGGCGATCCTCGACGCCTTCGTCCAGCTGGGCTTCCGCTTCAAGAACGCGGACATGGAGCGCGGCCACATCCGCGGTACGCGGCAGAAGCTGCCGTTCTACCAGGAGATCGAGTTCTTCCCGCCGCAGCAGTACCGCGGTATCAACCAGGTCGAGTTGAGCTTCGTCGCGGATGAGCACGCGATGGACGTCGTCCTCGAAATGGACAAGAAGCCGGGGCTCTTCAGCGAGGGCAGCGACACCTTCCGGTCGTTCCAGGTCGGTCTGAACGACTTCCACGGGACCGACTGGGCGGCGTACCTCAACCAGTGGCTGTCCGAGGTCGGCAGCAAGCGCAACTGGTTCTAGGCTCGGAACTGCTGATTCCACTGGTTCGTCAGGAGGTATCGAAGTGACCGAGCTCAAGAGGCGGCCGCTGCCGCACGACTTCCATCCGCCCGTGCCGTCCTTCACGGTCGTGAGCGAGGACGTCGAGCACGGCGGAACCCTCAAGGACGCTCAGGTCTACGCGGCCGGCAACACCTCGCCGCACCTGCGCTGGGAGGGCTTCCCGGCCGAGACCAAGAGCTTCGCCGTGACCTGCTACGACCCCGACGCTCCTACGGGAAGCGGGTTCTGGCACTGGGTCGTCTTCGACATCCCGGCCTCGGTGACCGAGCTGCCGGCCGGTGCGGGCAGCGGCAAGTTCGAGGGTCTGCCGGAGGGTGCGATCCAGGCTCGTAACGACTACGGGTCGAAGGACTTCGGCGGTGCCGCGCCGCCGGCCGGGGACGGGCCGCACCGCTATGTGTTCACGGTGTACGCCGTGGACCAGGAGAAGCTCGGGCCGGACGAGAATGCCAGCCCGGCCGCCGTCGGGTTCAATCTGCGGTTCCACACGATCGCGCGTGCCCATGTGATCGCTGAGTACGAGGTTCCTGCCGAAGCCTGACGTTCATGGAACGTTTGCCCGCCCCTGGTCTTGGAAGTGATCAGGGGCGGGCATTTTTTATTTCGTTGTCCATCTCGGCGTGCCCGGCCAGAGTTGATCCCAGCCCGCCAGGGGGTGGGCAGGTGCACACGGGAGGTGGGCTGGTCATGCGGGACACGCTGGTACTGAACGCGAGCTTCGAGCCGCTGTCGACGGTGACGTTGAACCGAGCCGTCGTTCTGGTGCTTCAGGACAAGGCCGTTGTTGAGCAGGCCCACCCCGAACTGCGGATGCGTGGAGCCGCGGTCGACATACCGGCGCCCAGGGTGATTCGGCTCTGCAGGTACGTACGGGTGCCGTTCCGAAGACAAGCGCCGTGGTCGAGGCGGGGTGTTCTGGTGCGGGACCGGCACCGGTGCGCGTACTGCGGGCGCAGGGCTACGACCGTGGACCATGTGGTGCCGCGGTCTCAGGGTGGGCAGGACACGTGGCTGAATACGGTGGCCTCTTGTGCGGAGGACAATCACCGGAAGGCCAACAGGACGCCTGAGCAGGCGGGGATGCCGCTGCTGCGGGAGCCGTTCGAGCCGACGCCGGCCGATGCGATGTTGCTGGCGCTGGGGGCCGACGACCTTGCTGCGCTGCCGGATTGGCTGGCACTGGACGCGGCCTGACCGATCGCCGTAGGGCCTGGAGTTGGTCGTTGGCCGCGGGTTGTGTGTGGCTTGTCGCGCAGTTCCCCGCGCCCCTGAGGGAAGTAGGGCCCGCCTTCCTTGGAAGGCGGGCCCCTTTGGCGTACGGCCTCCTGCCGTCAGTCGATCTGCGGCTTCTCTCGGCGTTCCGTTCCGGAGCCTCCGCTGTTGCCGGAGGCTCCGTTGCCCGAACCGCCGCCCAGGCCGCCCAGGTTGCCCATTGCGCCCGAGAGGCCCTTGAGGGCGTCGCCGATTTCGCTGGGGACGATCCAGAGCTTGTTGGCGTCGCCCTCGGCGATCTTCGGGAGCATCTGGAGGTACTGGTAGGACAGGAGCTTCTGGTCGGGGTCGCCTGCGTGGATCGCTTCGAAGACCGTGCGGACGGCCTGGGCTTCGCCTTCCGCGCGTAGGGCGGCGGCCTTGGCCTCACCTTCGGCGCGGAGGATCTGGGACTGCTTCTCGCCCTCGGCGGTGAGGATGGCGGCCTGGCGCGTACCTTCGGCGGTGAGGATCGCGGCGCGCTTGTCACGGTCGGCGCGCATCTGCTTCTCCATCGAGTCCTGGATGGAGGTCGGCGGTTCGATCGCCTTGAGTTCGACGCGGTTGACGCGGATGCCCCACTTGCCGGTGGCCTCGTCGAGGACGCCGCGCAGGGCCGCGTTGATCTCCTCGCGGGAGGTCAGGGTCCGTTCGAGGTCCATGCCGCCGATGATGTTGCGGAGTGTGGTGACCGTGAGCTGCTCGATGGCCTGGATGTAGCTGGCGACCTCGTAGGTGGCGGCGCGGGCGTCGGTCACCTGGTAGTAGATGACCGTGTCGATGTTCACGACCAGGTTGTCCTGGGTGATCACCGGCTGCGGCGGGAACGGCACGACCTGTTCACGCAGGTCGATGCGGTTGCGGATGGTGTCGATGAACGGCACCACGATGTTCAGGCCCGCGTTGAGTGTCCGCGTGTAGCGACCGAAGCGCTCGACGATGGCCGCGCTCGCCTGCGGGATGACCTGGATCGTCTTGATCAGGGCGATGAAGACCAACACCACCAGAATGATCAATACGATGATGACCGGTTCCATCGTCGTTTCCCCGTATCCCTTCTCCGCTGCGGCAACTTCGGCAGATCTTATGGTTGTTGAAGATCTTGCTGGTCGAGTCTGACAGACCGTCGCGTGGCCCGTGGCGCGTTCGCGCCACTTACGTCGTGCGAGGTCACATGACGATCGCCGTGGCCCCCTCGATGTCCACGACGTCCACTTCCTGGCCTACTTCGTAGGCGCGGTCGGTGTCGAGGGAGCGTGCCGACCAGACCTCTCCGGCGAGCTTGATCCGGCCGCCGGAGGCGTCGACGCGCTCCAGTACGACGGCCTGTTTGCCCTTCAATGCCTCAATGCCGGTGGCGAGTTGGGGCCGCTGTGCGCGATGTCGGTTCGCGATGGGCCGTACGACGGCGATGAGTGCGGTCGAGACGACGACGAAGGACACGACCTGGACGACGGCGTCACCGCCGAAGATGCCGGCGACCACCGCGGCCGCGACCGCGCCCACCGCCAGCATGCCGAGTTCGGGCATCGCGGTGATCACGAGCCCGATGCCGAGCGCTGCCGCGCCGATCAACCACCAAACCCACGCGTCGATTTCCACATGGTCATGGTAGGACTGCGGGCCCTGTCGCGGACAGGGCGCCGATCAGTTTGAAGGGCCTTCTTACCGGGGTGTTCGCGGGGTGAAGGGCGGGGTCAGGAGAGGGGGAGGCCCTGTGCGGTCCAGCGGTCGCCGACCTGTTCGACGACGAGGGGGAGGCCGAAGCAGAGGGAGAGGTTGCGGGAGGTGAGTTCCAGCTCCAGCGGCCCGGCGGCGAGCACCTTGCCCTGACGGATCATCAGGACGTGGGTGAAGCCCGGGGGGATCTCCTCCACGTGGTGGGTGACCATGAGCATCGAGGGGGCGATCGGGTCGCGGGCGAGGCGGCCGAGGCGGCGGACGAGGTCCTCGCGGCCGCCGAGGTCGAGGCCGGCGGCGGGCTCGTCGAGGAGGAGCAGCTCGGGGTCGGCCATCAGGGCGCGGGAGATCAGGGTGCGCTTGCGCTCGCCCTCGGAGAGGGTGCCGAACTTCCGGTCGAGGTACTCGCTCATGCCGAGACGGTCGAGGAAGGCGCGGGCGCGCTGCTCGTCGATCTCCTCGTAGTCCTCGTGCCAGGTGGCGGTCATGCCGTACGCGGCGGTCAGCACGGTCTGGAGGACGGTCTGGCGCTTGGGCAGCTTTTCGGTCATGGCGATGCCGGCCACGCCGATGCGCGGGCGCAGCTCGAAGACGTCGGTGCCGGGCTTGCCGAGGGTCTCGCCGAGGATGGTGGCGGTGCCCGTGGTCGGGTAGAGGTAGCTGGACGCGACGTTCAGGAGGGTGGTCTTGCCGGCTCCGTTGGGGCCGAGGATGACCCAGCGCTCGCCCTCCTTGACCGACCAGGAGACCTGGTCCACCAGAGCCCGGCCCTCACGGACCACGGATACGTCCTGAAGCTCCAGAACATCGCTCATGAGCGCGTTGTCTCCCCTTGCAGTGTGACCGGTGTCGGCGTCTCGGCGGCTAGGCGTCTCGGTGGTCGCGTGCGCCGGTGGGCGCAGCCCTCAACGAAATCTACGCCACCGGTCCAGCGCTTCATTCCATCGGTCCGGTCCTTAGGGTGGGGGCATGCTCTCGGAACCACGTTCAGGACGTCTTGCGGCTTGGGGAAATGCCCTATTGGCCGGACTTGTCTCGCCGGATGACGCTGTGCTCGAGATCGTCGGGGACGATGCCGTGCACCGGGTGGAGGGGCTGCCGGGTGAGTCGGCGCCCGTCGGGCTCACGCTGGCGCTGGGGCGGCTGCGGGCGCTCGGGGTGAGCGGGCTACGGGTCGCGCTGCCGGCGCCGGGGCATCCGCTGGGGCTGAGTGGGCCGCCGGAGTTCAATGCGCGGGCGTTGGATGCCGAGGAGGCGGTGATCTGTCACGGCGCCGCGTTCGGGCTGGTGCCGGAGGTGTACGAGGCCGGGCCCGACGGTGATGTGCATGTCGAGGTCGTGTGGCACTGCCTGGGTGTGCGGGAGGCGCCGCCTGCCGATGTGCCGTCGCTGGGTGAGGCGGAGCGGGAGCTGGCGGAGGCGCTGCGGGAGGCTACCGAGATGTTGTCGCGGCTTGATGTCGCCGGGTCGGGGCCGGTGGCGGAGGCGGCGATCGATGCGTATCGGGCGCGGGCCGAGCGGGGCCGGGAGGTGTTGGCACCGGGGTATCCGCCGCGGGCGGTGCGGGTGCTGGAGCTTGCGCAGCGGGTGGGGTTGTTGATCTCCCTTGCCTATGGGAACGGGCACGGCGGGGCCATGAGTGCGTCCGAGATGGCGGCGCGGTCCGAGGTGCTGCGGCCTGTTGAGCGGACTGCTCGGCGGGCGCAGGTGGCTGCGTACAACGCGTATGTGGAGGAGCGGGAGCGGGGCATGCGCTGAGCGCGGGCTGAGGGTGCGCGGCGTGGGGCGGGTCGCTCGGCGGGCGAGGCGCTGGGCGGGGGTGGGACGGGTCGCGCGGCGAGGTGCTGGGCGGGGGTGGGTCGCGCGGCCCGGCGCTGGCGGGGTGCCGCCCCTCTTTGCGACGGGAGCCGCCCCAGCGGCACGGCTGGTTGCAGGCCGCGTCAGCTGCAGCAGAGATGCGCCGAGAAACTGACCGGCCTCCCGGGGGCGCCCAGGAGGCCGGAGGTCACTGCTTGCTTCGGGGTGGTCGTCAGTGGTTGACGGCCAGGTTGTCGTGGGCCGGGTTCAGCAGGCCGACGACGTTCACGGTGTTGCCGGAGACGTTGACCGGCACGTCCACGGGGACCTGGACGAGGTTGCCCGAGGCGACGCCCGGGGAGCCCACGGCCTTGCCGTTGGCGTGCGCACCGTCGGTGGCAGAGGCCATTCCGGCACCGGCCGCCAGCAGGCCACCGGCCGCCATCGTCACAGCCACTGCCTTCTTCAGGTTCTTCACTTCTAAGCCCTCCTTGCGATTGCCGCGGCAGTCGCCGCAGCACGCACTGGAGAACGGCGGAGATCCACGAAGGATGCGCCATCCGGGGGACATTCCCACGACGGTATGAATCTCAGCCCGGAGGGGAACCCTCCGAATTGCCGAGCGTCATGTCCTGCGGAGAGCGTTTCAGCCGGTCACGCCATGGCGTACGGCCCACAGCGCGGCCTGCGTGCGGTCCGCCAGGTCGAGCTTCATCAGGATGTTCGAGACGTGGGTCTTGACGGTCTTCTCCGACAGGACCAGGGCTCTGGCTATCTCGCGGTTCGAGCGGCCGTCCGCGATCAGTCCGAGGACCTCGCGCTCCCGCTCCGTCAGCGAGCCGCCTCTCCCCTGCCCCGCGTTGGCCTCCTCCTGGGACAACAGGGCGCCCGCGACCTCGGGCTGGAGCAGGATGTGGCCGGCATGGACCGAGCGGATGGCTCCGGCGAGCGCGTCCGGGTCCACGTCCTTGTAGACGTAACCGGCGGCGCCCGCGCGCAGGGCCGGGATGACCGTGCGCTGTTCGGTGAAGCTGGTGACGATCAGCACGCGCGCGGGGTTGTCCAGTTCGCGGAGCTTGCGCAGGGCGTCGACGCCGTCCATGCCCGGCATTTTGACGTCCATGAGGACGACATCCGGCTTCAGCTCCTCGGCTCGGGCCACTCCCTCGGCGCCGTCGGCGGCCTCGCCCACGACCTCGATGTCGTCCTGCACTTCGAGGAAGGTGCGCAGGCCCCGGCGGACCACTTGGTGGTCGTCGACGAGCAGCACCTTGATTGCGTCAGCCACCGGGGACCTCCATCTCGATCGTGGTGCCCTTGCCGGGCGCCGATTCCACGGTCAGCGTGCCGCCGACCCCGCTCGTCCGGTCCCGCATGGAGACCAGGCCGAGGTGGCGCCCTGCGCGGCGTATCGCCTTCGGGTCGAAGCCGCTGCCGTCGTCCGTGACCCGCAGGACCGCTCCGCTGCCGCGCCGGTCCAGCGTCACGTCGACGTGCTCGGCTCCGGAGTGCCGCAGGGCGTTGTGCAGGGCCTCCTGGGCGACGCGCAGCACGGCCTCCTCCTGGGCGGAGGGCAGGGCCTTCACCCCGCGGCCGGCGAAGGTGACGCGCGCGGTGTGGGCGCGGTCGAGGACCTGGATCTGGGTGCGCAGGGTGGCGACGAGGCCGTCCTCGTCGAGGGCGGCGGGGCGCAACTCGACGACTGCGGCGCGCAGTTCGTCGGCGGCCTCGGCGGCGAGCGCGGCCACCTGGTGCAGCTCGCCCTTGGCTCGGCCCGGGTCGCGGTCGATCAGGGCGGCGGCCGCCTGGGCCGTCAGGCGCAGGGAGAACAGCTTCTGGCTGACCGCGTCGTGCAGTTCGTGGGCGAGGCGTGAGCGTTCCTCGGCGATCGTCAGCTCGCGGCTGCGTTCGTAGAGGCGGGCGTTGGTGAGGGCGATCGCGGCGTGCTGGGCGAGGATGGAGAGCAGTTCCTCGTCCTCTGCCGTGAAGCCGCAACTTCCTTGCGGCTTCGGGCAGTTCTTATTGGCCAGGAAGAGTGCGCCGATGACCTCGTCGCCGTCGCGGATCGGCAGGCCCAGGAAGTCGGACATGTCGGGGTGCGCCGACGGCCAGCCCTCGAAGCGCGGGTCCTTGCGGACGTCGGCCAGGCGCTCGACGTTGGCCTCCTGGAGCATCGCGGCAAGGATGCCGTGCTGGCGGGGCAGCGGGCCGATCGCCTTCCACTGCGCGTCACTGACCCCGTCGACCACGAACTGGGCGAAGCCGCCGTGGTCGTCCGGCACGCCGAGCGCGGCGTACTGCGCGTCGAGCAGCTCGCGGGCCGAGGCGACGATCGTCTTGAGGACGTCGCGCACCTCGAGATGCCTGCTCATGGCCAGCAGCGCGGAGCTCACCGCCGCTAGGCCGGACCTGGGGCCTTGACTCATGCCCTCACGGTACCGGCGGGGTGTGACAGCCGGATCGGACCTGTGGAGGCGGCCGGCTGCGGCCAGCGACCTAGGTCTGCGGTCCCGGGCTCGGCGGCTTAGGGCGAAAGGCCCACGGTGCGCGGTGTAGGACGAAGGGCCCCGAGGCTTTGCGCCCCGCGTCCGAGGCGCGGCGGGTGACCCGGTTCCTACGTTGAGGGCACCGCCGATCGGAGGCGGCCTGGAACGAGGGGACGGTTGTCATGCCGGTAGCGATCATCACGGGGGCCTCGAAGGGGCTGGGGCGGGCGCTCGCCGAGGCGCTGGCCGCGCGCGGCTGGGATCTGGTGCTGGACGCCAGGACGGCGGAGGTCCTGGAGGAGACGGCGGCCGGGCTCCAGACGTACGGCACGCGCGTGACGGCGTTGCCGGGGGACGTCACGGACGCCGGGCACCGGTCCGAGCTGGTGGCGGCCGCCTGGCAGCTGGGCGGCGTCGACCTGCTGGTGAGCAACGCCAGCGCGCTGGGCGCCGAGCCGCTGGTACGGCTGGACACACTGCCGCTGGAGGGGTTGCGCCGGGCGCTGGAGGTGAACGTGGTCGCCGCGCTGGGCCTGGTCCAGGAGGCGTTGCCGCTGTTGCGGGCGTCCGGGACGGGCGCGGTGATCACGGTCAGCTCGGACGCGGCCGCCGAGGCGTACGAGACGTGGGGCGGGTACGGGGCGTCGAAGGCCGCCCTCGACCATCTCGCGGCAGTGCTCGGGGAGGAGGAGCCCTGGCTGCGGGTGTGGGCGGTCGACCCCGGGGACATGGGCACGGACCTGTACGCGGCGGCCGTACCGGACGACGACGATCCGCGGCCGACGCCGGCCAGTGTGGTGCCGGCCTTTCTGCAACTGCTGGACGAGCGGCCGGCGAGCGGTCGCTATGGGGCTCCGGCCCTGCTGGAGGGGCGGCGATGACCCTGGTGGTGAGGGTGCCGGAGGAGTTGTCGGCGCGGATCCCGGCCGAGCAGCGCGGGCCGGGGCTGGACCGGGATGCCGTACGGCTGCTGGTGTCGCGGGGCAGCGAGGTGTCGCATCACACGTTCTGCGAGCTGCCGCTGCTGCTGCGGGCCGGGGATCTCCTGGTCGTCAACACGTCGGAGACGCTGGCCGCCGCCGTGGACGGGTGGATCGGGCACGCGCGCGTGGTGGCCCACTTCTCCACGCGCGGGGACGACGGGCGGTGGGCGGTCGAGCTGCGGGATCCCGATGAACGGGGCACTACGCGCGCGCGTGCGGGAGGGCCTGCGGGGACCGAGGTGCGGCTTCCCGGGGGCGTGCGGCTGGTGCTGGAGGAGCCGTTGAGCTCGGGGAGTGAGCGGCTGTGGTGGGCACGGGTGGCCGGACCCCAGGGGGACCTTGAAGGTGGGGGCGACATCCAGGGGGCAGGGATCCTCGGACTGATGCGTGAGCACGGGCGGCCGATTCGTTACTCCTATACGGAGCGGGACCAGCCGTTGTCCGTGTACCAGACGGTGTTCGCGCTGCCGTCGGCCGACGGGACGGGCAGCGCGGAGATGCCGAGCGCGGCGCGGCCCTTCACGGTGCGGATGGTGACGGAGCTGGTGAGCCGGGGTGTGCAGTTCGCGCCGATCACGCTGCACACCGGGGTGGCCTCGGCGGAGGCGCACGAGCCGCCGTATCCGGAGCGGTTCGCGGTGCCGGAGGCGTCGGCTCGGCTGATCAATGCGGTCAAGGCGGGGGACGGCAGGGTGATCGCCGTCGGGACGACCGCCGTGCGGGCCGTGGAGTCGGCGGTGGACGCCAACGGGGTCGTACGCGCGCGTGAAGGGTGGACGGATCTCGTCGTCACGCCGGAGCGCGGGGTACGGGTGGTGGACGGGCTGCTGACCGGGCTGCACGAGCCGGAGGCCTCGCATCTGCTGATGCTGGAGGCGGTCGCGGGACGGGCCGCGATCGACCGCAGCTACGACGAGGCGCTGCGCGGGCTCTACCTGTGGCACGAGTTCGGCGACGTCCATCTCATCCTCCCGACGGAGGGTCCTCACACAGAGCATTGCTCCAGCAACTGCCGGTGAGACCGTTACGCGGCCGATGTGAGCCCGCCAATAGGGCTCAGATCACATACGAAGGGGAGTAGGAGATAACTCGCCCCTTTTGAGCGGGACAGACCTTCCCATCTGTCCGGTTTTGCCCCTCCCTGATCCACTACCGGGGATCGTACGTCACACCTTTGCCTGGCAATTTTGCGGCCGCTAAGAATGGCTGACGTCGCTCAGCGCCGCGGGTTCCGACCGCGGCGCTTGTGCCGGAAGCACCCGTGTCCCACGCAGGACAGCGAGCGACCTCCGCGCTATTCGAAGAGGTCCATCTGCCATGCTCAAAAACACCTTCAACCGCGGTCACAATCGTGCGCTGACCAAGCGGCACAAGATCGCGATCGCCGGTGTCGCCACCCTCGGTGCCGCCGCCCTCGCCTTCACCGCCGTCCCCGGCAACGCACAGACGACCACGGCCGAGGCCCCCACGGGCCGGGTGGCGTACAGCAGTGAGCAGATCAAGGACGTCAAGGCCAGCGTCACCGACCAGCTCGCGTCCCCCAGCGTGAAGGCCGAGGAGATGTCGGCCAAGCACAAGGCTGCCGTGGCTGCCGCCAAGCACAGGGCCGCGGTGGCCCACGACAAGCACGTGGCCGCCGAAGCTGCCGCCAAGAAGAGGGCCGCCGAGGCTGCCGCCAAGAAGAAGGCGGAGGCCGCGCGCAAGGCGAAGGAGGCCGCCAGCCGGTCCGCCGAGCGCGTCCAGGTCAAGCCGGTCGCCGCGAAGAGCTACGCCAACAACCTCGACGGCTGGATCCGTGAGGCCCTGGACATCATGAAGAAGCACGACATTCCGGGCTCCTACAACGGCCTGTACCGCAACATCATGCGGGAGTCCTCGGGCAACCCGAACGCCATCAACAACTGGGACATCAACGCCCAGAACGGCGTTCCGTCGATCGGTCTGCTGCAGGTCATCAAGCCGACCTTCGACGCCTACCACGTCCCGGGCACGGCCTGGAGCCAGTACGACCCGGTCGCCAACCTCACCGCCGCCGCCAACTACGCGGCCGACCGGTACGGCTCGATCGACAACGTCAACAGCGCGTACTGAGCGAGGTAGGCGCGGGCCTCTGATCCGTACGCCGAAGGGCGGCACCCACCTGACGGGGTGCCGCCCTTCGTGCGTCGTACGACAGGGACTACTTGCGCATGACCTCGGGCTCGTGGCGGCGCAGGAAGCGGGCCACGAAGAAGCCGCAGATCACGCCGAGGGCGATCAGGGCGAGCATGTCCATGGTCCAGGCGCCAACGGTGTGCTCCCACAGCGGGTCGTTGCTGTCGCCCTTGGCGGGCGGACTGATCTGGTTGAAGTCCAGCGTGGCACCCGCGGCGGCGACCGCCCAGCGCGACGGCATCAGGTACGAGAGCTCGTTGACGCCGATGGAGTTGGCCAGGGGGAACAGACAGCCGGTGAAGACGACCTGGACGATCGCGAACATGACCAGCAGCGGCATGGTCTTCTCGGCGGTCTTCACCAGGGCCGAGATGATCAGGCCGAACATCATCGCGGTGAAGCCCAGCGCCATGATCGGAATGCAGAGCTCCAGCAGGATCTGGCTGCCGAGGATCAGACCCTCGTCCGGGATGGTGCGGCTGGAGAAGCCGATGACACCGACCATCAGACCCTGTAGCACAGTGATCACACCGAGCACGAACACCTTGGACATCAGGTACGCGGACCGGGACAGGCCGGTCGCGCGCTCCCGCTCGTAGATGACCCGTTCCTTGATCAGCTCACGGACGGAGTTGGCGGCGCCGGCGAAGCAGGCGCCCACCGCGAGGATCAGCAGCACGGTGAGGGCCGTGCCGTTGGCGACGGGCTTGCCTGTGTTCGGATTGATCTCCGTGTTGACCAGGAGGTCCTTGCCGGAGTCGATGAGCAGGCTCACCGAGCCGAGGACGAGCGGCAGGATCACCGTCAGGGCCAGGAAGCCCTTGTCGGAGGCGATCACCGAAACGTAGCGGCGCACCAGGGTCAGGAACTGGGACATCCAGCCCTGCGGCTTCGGCGGCTTCATCGCCTGCATCGGAGGCATCTGTACGGACTGCGGAGCAATCGCGTCGATGTCCGCGGCGTACATCTGGTAGTGCTGCGAGCCCTTCCAGCGTCCCGCCCAGTCGTAGTCGCGGTAGTTCTCGAAAGCGGAGAAGACGTCGGCCCAGGTGTCGTAGCCGAAGAAGTTCAGCGCCTCCTCCGGCGGGCCGAAGTAGGCGACCGCACCGCCCGGCGCCATCACCAGGAGCTTGTCGCACAGCGCCAGCTCGGCCACGGAGTGGGTGACGACGAGGACCGTACGGCCGTCGTCGGCGAGGCCGCGCAGCAGCTGCATGACGTCGCGGTCCATACCCGGGTCGAGGCCCGACGTGGGCTCGTCCAGGAAGATCAGCGACGGCTTGGTGAGCAGCTCCAGGGCCACCGAGACGCGCTTGCGCTGGCCGCCGGAGAGGGAGGTGACCTTCTTCTCCTTGTGGATGTCCAGCTTCAGCTCGCGCAGCACCTCGTCGATGCGGGCCTCGCGCTCCTTGGCCGTGGTGTCGGCGGGGAAGCGGAGCTTGGCCGCGTACTTGAGGGCCTTCTTGACGGTCAGCTCCTTGTGCAGGATGTCGTCCTGCGGGACCAGACCGATGCGCTGGCGCAGCTCGGCGAACTGCTTGTAGAGGTTGCGGTTGTCGTAGAGGACATCGCCCTGGTTGGCGGGGCGGTAGCCGGTGAGCGCCTTGAGCAGGGTCGACTTGCCCGAGCCGGACGGGCCGATGACCGCGATGAGGGACTTCTCCGGGACGCCGAAGGAGACGTCCTTGAGGATCTGCTTGCCGCCGTCGACCGTGACGGTCAGATGGCGGGCGGAGAAGGAGATCTCACCGGTGTCGACGAACTCCTCGAGGCGGTCGCCGACGATGCGGAACGTGGAGTGGCCGACGCCCACGATGTCGGTGGGGCCGAGCAGCTGCGAGCCGCCCTTGGGGATCGGCTGGCCGTTGACGTAGGTGCCGTTGTGGGAGCCGAGGTCGCGGATCTCCATACGGCCGTCGGGCATGGAGTGGAACTCGGCGTGGTGCCGGGAGACCTGCAGGTCGGAGACGACCAGCTCGTTCTCCAGGGCACGGCCGATGCGCATGACGCGGCCGATCGAGAACTGGTGGAACGTGGTGGGGCTGCGGTCGCCGTAGACCGGCGGCGCCCCCGCGCCACCGCCGGGGCCCTGCTGGTGCGGCACCTTCGCGACGGACGGCTGCTGCGGCTGCTGCCAGCCGGCCTGCGGGGCCTGCTGCTGCGGGACCTGCTGGGCCGGTGTCTGCTGCACCGGTGTCTGCTGCACCGGTGCCTGCTGGGCCGGTGCCTGCTGAGCCCAGCCGGCCTGTGCGCCCTGCGCGGCGTACGGCTGCTGCTGCGGCTGGGCCTGCGGCGAGGCGACGCCAGCCGCGGTGCCGGAGAGGTTCAGGCACGGTCCGTCGGTCGCGTTGCCCAGGTGCACGGCCATGCCCGGGCCGATCTCCACCTGGTGGACCCGCTGGCCCTGCACGAACGTGCCGTTGGTGCTGCCGTGGTCCTCGAGGACCCAACTGCGGCCGCTCCAGCTGACCGTGGCATGCCGCCAGGACACCCTGGCGTCGTCGAACACGATGTCGCCCTGCGGATCGCGTCCGAGGGTGTAGGACCTGGACGGATCGAGCGTCCAGGTCCGTCCATTCAATTCCAGTACGAGTTCCGGCACTCCATGCCCCACTGAGTAGTCCCCCGAGTTACCCCCATCAGAGGGAGTCTAGGGATGTCGAACATCGTCGGGAACTATTTCAGGCTCCGCCCCCTGACTGAAAGTCGGGCCTTATGACTGGCACGCGCGCGTGCTTCGACTGGTTCCGTTGACGGGGTGGAAACCAGCCCGGAGAGTGGTAATCCACGCGAGGGGGACATGCGCGGCGAGCCGGCGGTGCCGCGGATCGGGGGGTCTGCATGAGCGCGTCCACGAACGTCGAGACCGCGAGGCACGGCGCACGGCTGCCGTGGGGGGACATCCTGCTGTCCGCGATCGCCTCTGTGAGCTGGGCGTTGATCGGGATGGCGGGCACGGCGGCGCTCGGGCTGCATCTGCTGGAGGCGGACACGTCGAGTTCTCTTGGCCCGATGACCGCGGCGGTGGTGGCCCTTGGGGCGGGTGGTTCGGTCACACCGTCCGGTGATGTGTCCGCTTTCGGGTTGACGGGCGCGGAGGCTGCGACCGCCGTCGAGATCACGCCACTCGGGGTGAGCCTGGTCGGCGCGGTGCTGTTGTCGTGGTTCTTCCTACGGTCCTTGCGGGCCACGGGAGTTGTGATCGCGCCGGCCGAACTCCTCGCGCGCGCGGGCGCGGTGGTCGCGCTGTTCGTGGCGATGCTGGGCGGACTCGCGTGGGCGGGCCACGACGTCATCACGATCGACGGCAGCTCGCTGGGGCTCGACGACCTGCCGGGCGGAGGCGGAGGCGGGGGCGGTGGTGTCGAGATCCCCGGCTTGGGCGACATCGGGGACATCGGCGGGCTGCTGCCCGACCAGATCGGCGACCTCATCGACGCGAAGGCGGCGGTCGGCTTCACGGTGGACACCGCGCCGACGCTGCTCGGCGGTATGGGCTGGTCCGCCGGCATCCTCCTGATCGCCCTGCTGGCCTCGCGCCGCACCCCGCTGCCGCGCGGCTGGGAGGCCGTGCACCGCGTCGTACGACCCGCCGTCTCCGCCCTCGTCACGGTGCTCCTGATCGCGGTCGCCGCCGGGCTCGCGGCGGCGGCCTACGCGGCGATCGGCGACGCCCACCCCAAGCGCATCGCGGGCGCCGCCCTGCTCGGCGCCCCGAACGGCGTGTGGCTCGGCGTCCCGATCGGCCTGCTGGTGCCGTTCGACGGCAGGGCGACCGGGGTCCTGGCGGCCCTGCTGCCGACTCCGCTGGACGACCTGCTGAACAGCGACTCCGACCAGACGGTGACGCTGAGCAGGCTGGCGGAGCTGGACGGCCGGGTGTGGCTGCTGGGGGTCGCGACGGCGGTGATGATCCTGCTCGCGGGCGTGCTGACTGCGGTACGGACGCCGGTGGAGGCGCGGGTCGGGGGGTGGGCCGGGGCGCTGGGCAGGGGCGACGGGGTCGGTGGCGTCAGAAGGCTGGATGCGGAAGTCGTACGGCAACCAGGCGCCGATGCCGGTGGCGGCACAGGTATCCGGGGCGTACGGGATCCAGGGCCCCTCCGTTTCGCCGGGCGGTGTGCGCTGCGGCTCGGTGTCGCCACGGCGTTGACGCTGCCGTTGCTCGCGTGGCTGACCGAGGTGTCGGTGGACGCCTCGCTGTCGGTGCTGGGCTTCGACGCGTTCGGCGCCGGGGTGCAGCTGCGGGGAAACCTCGGCATGGCGTTGGTCCTGGGGGCGGCGTGGGGCGCGGGAGCGGGCGCCGTAGGAGGGCTGCTCGCCCGGGCGACCGGGGCCGCGGGGCGACGGGCGACAGCGGCGGCGCGGGGCGAGGTGGCGGCGGGTGCGAGGCCGGGTGTTGCGGGACCGGCGGAAGGAGCCGGTACGGCGGCCACGGTGACGGACAGCGCCAGTGCGGCCGGCACGCCGACGGAGGGTGCCGGGGCTTCGCCGTACGGGAGCCTGCCCGGGCCGTACGCGCCCGGCACGCCGTATCGGCCACCGAACCCGGGGACGAACCCCTACCTGCGCATGCCGGAGGAACTACGCGAGCCGGAGGACGCGCGGCCGCCGGGTGCGGCCCCGCCTTCCGGAGGCGCGCCACCGTCCGACGGGGCGCGCGGAAGCGACGCGGGGTGGGGGCGCGATGCGCGGCCGGGGTCAGGACGCGAGCCGGGGTCGGGGGACGGGCCGCAGTCGGGACGCGAGCCGGGGCCCGCACGCGGCGCGCGGTCTCAGCGCGACGTGGGGTCGGGGTCGGACGACATACGGCGGCCCGGTGACCCGCAGTCCGCTGAGCCGCCGTCCAGTCAGGCGCCCGGTGAGCCTCCGTCCGCCGGTGGCGACGACATGTACGGCGCGCCCACGGTCATCCGGCCGATCGGTCCGCCCCCGAGGCAGCCCCGGCCTCCTCGACGGCGTGGGGACCGGTCGTCGTCCGGAGCGGGCGAAGGACCGCCACCTCCGCCACCTCCGCCACCCCCTCCTCCTCTCCCGCCACCGAGGAAGCCGAAGGGGCGCTCGTGATCCGTGAGCGGGGCAGGACTGCCTCGCTGGTGAACCGCCCGGGCAGGGGCCGCGGTACGGCTGCGGAGGCGGCCGGGTGACGCCGTCTGGCGTCCGTGTCGACACGTACCCGTGGATGCCGCGGACGCCCGACGACGGCTTGACGGAACTGCGACCACGGCATGACGGCCTCCTTGACGGAGATCGGTGCGGCGGGGGGAACTCCTCGCCGTCGCCGTCCGCGAAAGGGGCACCTCCGCCCACAGCTCGGCGACGATCACACCCAGCAGGATCCAGACGGCGGCCTTCCCACCGGCACCACGGCAGCCTCCCAACGGCACCACGGCCGCCTCCAGCCGCACCGCCCTCGCCTCCCAGCCGCATCGCCCTCGCCTCCAAGCGGCACACGGTCGCCCTCGAGCGGCAAGGGAACCGTGCGGGATACGAGTCGGTGAGCTCGGCCCACAGGTGCCCCTGTGCCGGCTCACAGCCACTGGTGCAGCCGTGGCCGGAATGTAAGACTCGGGCCATCCGCCAGACACCCACTGTTCCGTGTCCGCTAGACGGACCTCAGGGGCACCAGGCACTGAGTGCCGGATACGGTGGAAGCACCATGAGCGCTTCGCAGACCTCCGACATCCCCACACTTCTCGTCAAGATCTTCGGGAAGGACAGGCCGGGCATCACGGCCGGCCTCTTCGACACGCTGGCCGCCTACTCCGTCGACGTGGTCGACATCGAGCAGGTCGTCACCCGTGGCCGGATCACGCTGTGCGCGCTCGTGACGCAGCCCCCGGCCGATCTGGAGGGTGATCTGCGGGCGACCGTCCACAGCTGGGCGGAGTCGATGAAGATGCAGGCGGAGATCATCTCCGGCCGCGGCGACAACCGGCCCCGCGGGCTCGGACGCTCCCTGGTGACCGTGCTCGGGCACCCGCTCACCGCGGGGGCGACGGCCGCGATCGCCGCCCGGATCACCAAGTCCGGCGGCAACATCGACCGTATCTTCCGGCTCGCCAAGTACCCCGTCACCGCGGTCGAGTTCGCGGTGTCCGGTGTGGAGACCGAGCCGCTGCGCACCGCCCTGGTGACGGACGCGGCGGCACTGGGTGTCGACATCGCGGTCGTCGCGGCCGGCCTGCACCGGCGCGCGCAGCGCCTGGTCGTGATGGACGTGGACTCCACGCTCATCCAGGACGAGGTGATCGAGCTCTTCGCCGCGCACGCCGGCTGCGAGGACAAGGTGGCCGAGGTGACGGCGGCCGCGATGCGCGGGGAACTGGACTTCGAGCAGTCGCTGCACGCGCGTGTGGCGCTGCTGGAGGGGCTGGACGCCTCGGTGGTGGAGAAGGTGCGCAGCGAGGTGCGGCTGACACCGGGCGCGCGCACGCTGATCCGTACGCTGAAGCGGCTCGGCTATCAAGTCGGGGTCGTCTCGGGTGGGTTCACCCAGGTCACCGATGATCTCAAGGAGCGGCTCGGGCTCGACTTCGCCCAGGCGAACACGCTGAAAATCGTCGACGGCAAGCTGACGGGCAAGGTCACCGGCGAGATCGTGGACCGGGCGGGCAAGGCGCGGCTGCTGCGCCGGTTCGCCGCCGAGGCGGGGGTGCCGCTGTCGCAGACGGTGGCGATCGGCGACGGTGCCAACGACCTGGACATGCTCAACGCGGCCGGTCTGGGCGTCGCCTTCAACGCCAAGCCGGTGGTGCGGGAGGCCGCGCACACGGCGGTGAACGTGCCGTTCCTGGACACGGTCCTGTATCTGCTGGGCGTCACCCGCGAAGAGGTCGAGGCGGCGGACATGCACGACGAGGCCTGATGAGCGGCACGTACTCGTCCGGGACCTGACGGCCTGCCCGTGATCTGCCGGACCTGACGACTCGCCCGTGATCTGCCGGACCTGACGACCCGCCCATGATCACCTGGACCCGACGACCCACCGTGATCACCCGGACCCGACGACTCGCCCGTGATCACCCGGCCTGACGGCTCGCACCCCCCTCATCCGCTGACCTGCACGCGTAGGGCCCGGCACCACAACGGTGCCGGGCCCTACGCGTGGGGCGGTCACTCCGAGGGTGCCCAGTAGTCCAGCAGCGTGGCCACGCCGGGCTCCAGCGTCTTCCAGGGGCCGCTGAAGGAGAGGACGGCGAAGGCGGCGGCCGGGAAGCCGCGGCGGCTCATCCGCTCGCGTGCCTCGTCCTCGGCCGAGCCGGACAGGATTTCGGCGAGGCCCTGCACGCCCGGGTTGTGGCCGATCAGCAGGACGTTCTGCACGTCGTCGGGTGTTTCGTTGAGCACGGCGATCAGCTCGCCGGGCGAGGCCTCGTAGATCCGCTCTTCGTAGATGGTTTTCGGCCGGTGCGGGAACTCGTGGACGGCGAGCTTCCAGGTCTCCCGGGTCCGGGTCGCGGTGGAGCACAGGGCCAGATCGAAGGGGATGTCGGTGTCGGCCAGCCTGCGTCCGGCCTCTGCCGCGTCCATTCTGCCCCGGTCGGCGAGCGGCCGCTCGTGATCGGTCACCTGTGGCCAGTCGGCTTTCGCATGCCGGAAGAGGACAATCCTGCGGGATTCTGCGACGCTCATGAGACCCAGCTTCGCATGAAACAGGCCATGGGGCGCAGGGAGTTGACGGGCGGCTTCGCCCGTGCTCAGCGCATGATCAGCTGCTGTATGCGCTCGAAGAGCTGGGTGATCGCGGGCTCGGCGGTCGCCGCCTGCGCGTCGGACGGGTTGAGTATCAGCGTCAGCAGAGTGACGAAGGCGAGCGTCGGCAGGGCGAGGGCCCACCAGGGCAGCCGGATGTCGGCACGGCCCGTGGACGCCGGGTGGGGCGGGGTGTGCATGCGGGCCGACATGGTGCCTCCGTGAGTCCTCGAGCGGTCCGTGTCCGCCTCTCGCGGTCACACTTCGAAGCTACGGAACTCCGGGCCCTCAACCCATCCGGTGATCCACCCAGTTGACCCTGACACCCACCCCCTAGGGGATGGTGGGGCTAGCCCCACCATCGGCAGGCCGGCATGCGTACATGTCGGCCTGCGCATCCGTAGGGGACGTGCGTCAGTGCGTTCCCGTCAGGGAGAGGCGATCGTCGCGATGACGGCGATGATCACGAAGATGGCGAAGAACGCGCCGAAGACGAGCAGCATCTTCTTCTGGCCGTTCTGGGGGTTCGGGTCGAGCACTGGCGACATACGGCAAGTCTCGCACCCTCCGCCCCGGCGCGGCCCTCCGGGGTGCGGCTCAGCGGGCCGCCTCGTCCTCCACCGTGCGGTTGCGTCCCGCCAGGACACCCACCGCCATCTGCGGGATCATCAGGCCGGCCATGAGCGCGATCGGCAGCCCCCAGCCGCCGCTGTGCTGGTAGAGCACTCCCACCAGGAGCGGGCCGGGGATGGAGAGCAGATAGCCGGTGCTCTGCGCGAAGCCCGACAGCTGGGCCACTCCCGCGCTGGTCCTGGCCCGCATGCCGACCATCGTGAGGGCCAGCGGGAACGAGCAGTTGGAGACGCCGAGCAGCAGGGCCCAGGCCCAGGAGCCGGCGGCCGGCGCGAGGTACAGGCCGGCGTAACCGACGAGACCGCAGGCGCCCAGCACGAGCACGATCGGCCCTTGGTGCGGCAGCCTGGTGGCGACGCGCGGGATGACGAAGGCCAGCGGCACGCCCATCACCATCGTGACGGCGAGCAGCAGCCCCGCCGTGCCGGCGGGCACTCCGGCATCGCGGAAGATCTGCGCCATCCAGCCCATCGTGATGTAGGCGCCGGTGGCCTGGAGCCCGAAGTAGACGGCGAGGGCCCAGGAGGTGCGGCTCCGGGTGATCCGCAGCGGGGGCGCGTCCACGCGCGCGTGATTCTGTTGCGCGGAGGCGGCAGGCGTCTGCGCGGAGGCGGCAGGCGTCTGCGCGGAGGCCGCGGGCGCCGCCCCACGGTCCCGTACGAAGGGAAGCCACGGCACTACGGCCGCCGCCGCGAGCGCCGCCCACACCGCGAGCCCGGTGTGCCAACTCCCGCCCAGCGCCTCGGTCATGGGCACCATCACCGCCGCCGCGGACGCGGTACCGAGGGCGAGGGCCATCGAGTACAGGCCGGTCATGGAGCCGACCCGGTCGGGGAACCAGCGCTTGACGATGACCGGCATCAGGACGTTGCTGACCGCGATGCCCATGAGGGCGAGAGCGGTGGCGGCCAGGAAGCCGGCCGTACCTCCGGCGTACGGCCGTATCAGCAGGCCCGCGGTGATGGCGGCCATGCCCGCGCACACCACCGTGCCCGGGCCGAAGCGGCGCGCCAGGCGCGGGGCCGCCACGCCGAAGACGGCGAAGCACAGCGGGGGCACGGAGGTGAGCAGCCCGGCCACGCTGCCGCTCATGCCGAGCCCGTCGCGGACCTCCTCGAGGAGGGCTCCGAGGCTGGTGATGGCGGGGCGGAGGTTCAGCGCGGTGAGCACGATGCCGAGCACAAGCAGCCGCATCGTCCACGCGCGCGTGGCGGGCTGGGAAGGGGTGTGTGTCTCAGGGGTGTGTATCCGCATGGACGTCACCGTCCGGGTGTCCTCGCTTGCCATGGGAGCCATCATAGAATCATAGGATGATTGACTGTCCAGTCCGGGGCTACACGGTCCCGGCCTTCCCGTGCGAAGGTGTGCCATGCCCCTGAGCCACCCCCGCCGCTCGGCACTGTCCGAGCAGGTCATCGCGGAGTTGCGGAACCAGATCACCTCGGGCGAATGGCCGGTCGGCTCCCGCATCCCGACGGAGCCCGAGCTGGTCGAGCAGCTCGGCGTGGCCCGCAACACGGTCCGCGAGGCGGTCCGCGCGCTCGCGCACAACGGCCTGCTGGACATCCGCCAGGGCTCCGGCACCTATGTGGTGGCCACCAGCGAGCTGGCGGGCGTCATGCACCGCCGCTTCGCCGACGCCGACCCCCGGCACATCGCCGAGCTGCGCTCCACGCTGGAGTCGGCCGCCGCGAAGCTGGCCGCGGAGCGGCGCACGGAGAAGGACCTCAAGCAGCTGGACGCGCTGCTGGTGCGGCGCGAGGAGGCCTGGGAGTCGGGTGACGCGGAGGCGTTCGTAGCGGCCGACGCGACCTTCCATCTGGCGGTCGTGGCGGCCTCCCACAACGACGTCATGACCGCGATGTACGCCGACCTGGGCGAGGTGCTGCGGGACTGGCTGCGCGAGGACGTCGGCGAGGAGCTGACGCCGGAGACGCACATGGACCACGGGCGGCTGGTCGACGCGATCCGCGCGGGCGACGCGGCGGCGGCCGCGGCGGAGGCGGCCAGCTATCCGTTCCTGTGCCGCCCGGGGCGTTTCAGCGCTCCCGCTGGTGGCTGATCCACACCGAGCCGACCTCTTTCCAGCAGCGCCCGGTCAGCCGCACGGTCTGCGCGGGCCCGGCCTCCACCGGAGAGCTGTCACTGTCGAGGTCCCACCAGCGGGCGCACTCGACGTGCAGAGTCACCCGGTCGGTGCCGGGATAGGGGTTGTGGCAGTACGCCGTCACGCGGGAGCCGGTTACGCGGATTCGGCACGCGGCGCCGAACGGCTCCTCGGACTCCACTTCCGCGGCATGCACGCGCGCGTGGGGCATCGCCTCGTACGAGACGAGCAGCAGGAGAGCGACGGCGACGGTCGTTGAGGCCAGGCTGTGGGACAAGCGCACAAGGGGACCTCCTCGGCCGTGCTGGGGAGGGGCTCGCGTAGTGAACGCGTAATCCAGAGTGCGCAGTTGTGGGTCTCCCCCGCCCGGCCGGGTAGGCCGAACGGGTGACGCCCCGCTCCCCGCGCGGTGCGGGAAACGGGGGGTCGACGGCGTACCGGAGGATCAGGCGCCGATGGCGTGCAGGCCGCCGTCCACGTGGATGATCTCGCCGGTGGTCTTCGGGAACCACTCCGACAGCAGGGCGACGATGGCCTTGCCCGCCGGCTCCGGGTCCTCCAGCTTCCACTCCAGCGGGGAGCGGCTGTCCCACACGGACGCCAGCTCGGCGAAGCCGGGGATGGATTTCGCGGCCATGGAGCCGAGCGGGCCCGCCGAGACCAGGTTGCAGCGGATGTCGTGCTTGCCCAGGTCACGCGCCATGTAGCGGTTCGTGGCCTCCAGGGCGGCCTTGGTCGGGCCCATCCAGTCGTACTGCGGCCAGGCGAACTGCGCGTCGAAGGTGAGGCCGACGACGGAGCCGCCCTCGGTCATCAGCGGCAGCAGCGCCATCGTCAGCGACTTCAGGGAGAAGGCGGAGACGTGCATGGCGGTGGCCACGGACTCGAACGGCGTGTTGAGGAAGTTGCCGCCGAGCGCGTCCTGCGGCGCGAAGCCGATGGAGTGCACGATGCCGTCGAGCCGGTCGCCCAGGTGCTCGCGGACCTGACTCTCCAGGCGGGCGAGGTGCTCGTCGTTGGAAACGTCGAGCTCCAGGACCTTGACCGGCTTGGGCAGCTTCTTGGCGATGCGCTCGGTCAGCGTGGGCCGGGGCCAGGCGGTCAGGATGATCTCCGCGCCCTGCTCCTGGGCCAGCTTGGCGGCGTGGAAAGCGATGGAGGACTCCATCAGCACACCGGTGATCAGGATGCGCTTGCCCTCGAGAATTCCGCTCATGGTGATCAGTGACCCATTCCCAGTCCGCCGTCAACAGGGATGACGGCTCCAGTGATGTACGAGGCGTCGTCCGAGGCGAGGAACCGCACCGTCGCGGCGATCTCCTCCGGCTGCGCGTACCGGCCGAGCGGCACCTGCGACACGATGCCCGCGCGCTGCTCGTCGGTGAGCACCTTGGTCATGTCGGTGTCGACGAAGCCGGGCGCGACGACGTTGAAGGTGATGTTGCGCGAGCCCAGCTCACGGGCGAGGGAGCGCGCGAAGCCGACCAGGCCGGCCTTGGAGGCGGCGTAGTTCGCCTGGCCCGGGGAGCCGTACAGGCCCACGACGGACGAGATGAGGACGACGCGGCCCTTCTTGGCGCGCAGCATCCCGCGGTTGGCGCGCTTGACGACGCGGAAGGTACCGGTGAGGTTGGTGTCGATGACCGAGGTGAAGTCCTCCTCGGACATACGCATCAGGAGCTGGTCCTTGGTGACGCCGGCGTTGGCGATCAGGACCTCGACCGGGCCGTGCTCGGCCTCGATCTCCTTGTAGGCCTGCTCCACCTGCTCGGGGTCGGTGATGTCGCACTTCACCGCGAGGAAGCCGGCCGGCGGCTCACCCGAGCGGTAGGTGATGGCGACCTTGTCGCCGGCGTCGGCGAAAGCACGGGCGATGGCGAGGCCGATGCCCCGGTTGCCTCCGGTGACGAGAACCGAGCGGCTCAACGGATCACCCTTTCGATAGGGGTCTGACACACCCGCCCGAACACGTGGATGGCAGGCGGCTTCCCCGAAAACCTATCGGGCCGGTCCCGGCCGCGGACATTCGGGCACCGACAGTGGCGTAGGGGTGTCACTGTCGGATCCCTACAGAAAGATGCGGACTCCCGCCGGAAACGTGTGGTCCACGGCCCCGCCCGCGCGACATGATCGGAGCCGACAGGCCACGACAGCAGGGAGACCTCCGTGCCTCATACGATCGACGAAGCCTTTACGGCGCTTCCGCTACGCGCCCTGGCCGACGCCGCGCTGGCACGCGCGCGTGCGCTTGGCGCCGAGCACGCGGACTTCCGGTTCGAGCGGGTGCGCAGCGCGTCCTGGCGCCTGCGGGACGCCAGGCTCGCCGGGTCGTCGGACACCACCGACCTCGGGTACGCGGTGCGCGTGGTGCACGGCGGGACCTGGGGGTTCGCGTCCGGTGTGGATCTGACGCTGGACGCCGCCGCCAAGGTCGCGTCGCAGGCGGTGGCGATGGCGAAGCTCTCCGCCCAGGTGATCAAGGCCGCCGGGTCGGACGAGCGGGTGGAGCTCGCCGACGAGCCGGTGCACGCGGAGAAGACGTGGATCTCGTCGTACGAGATCGATCCGTTCACCGTGCCCGACGAGGAGAAGTCGGGGCTGCTGGCGGAGTGGAGCGCGCGGCTGCTGGCGGCGGACGGGGTCAACCATGTCGACGCCTCGCTGCTCACCGTCCATGAGAACAAGTTCTATGCCGACACCGCCGGGACGGTGACCACCCAGCAGCGGGTACGGCTGCACCCGCAGCTGACCGCCGTGTCGGTCGACGAGTCGAGCGGCGAGTTCGACTCCATGCGCACCATCGCGCCGCCCGTGGGACGCGGCTGGGAGTACCTGACGGGCACCGGCTGGGACTGGGACGACGAGCTGGCGCGGATCCCGGAGCTGCTCGCCGAGAAGATGCGGGCGCCGAGCGTCGAGCCGGGGCCGTACGACCTCGTCGTCGACCCCTCCAACCTGTGGCTGACCATCCACGAGTCCATCGGCCACGCCACCGAGCTGGACCGCGCCCTCGGCTACGAGGCCGCCTACGCCGGTACGTCCTTCGCCACCTTCGACCAGCTCGGCAAGCTCAGGTACGGCTCCGAGCTGATGAACGTCACCGGTGACCGCACCGTCGAGCACGGCCTCGCGACCATCGGGTACGACGACGAGGGCGTCGAGGGCCAGTCCTGGGACCTGGTGAAGAACGGCACCCTCGTCGGCTACCAGCTGGACCGGCGGATCGCGAAGCTGACCGGCTTCGAGCGCTCCAACGGCTGCGCCTTCGCCGACTCCCCCGGCCATGTGCCGGTGCAGCGCATGGCCAACGTTTCGCTGCAGCCGGATCCGGCCGGGATGTCGACCGAGGATCTGATCGGGAGCGTGGACCGCGGCATCTACGTCGTCGGCGACCGGTCCTGGTCGATCGACATGCAGCGCTACAACTTCCAGTTCACCGGACAGCGGTTCTTCAAGATCGAGAACGGCCGGATCACCGGCCAGCTGCGGGACGTGGCCTATCAGGCGACGACCACGGACTTCTGGGGCTCGATGGCCGCGGTGGGCGGCCCGCAGACGTACGTCCTGGGCGGCGCCTTCAACTGCGGCAAGGCCCAGCCCGGGCAGGTCGCCGCGGTCTCGCACGGCTGCCCGTCGGCCCTCTTCAAGGGCGTCAACATCCTTAACACCACCCAGGAGGCCGGTCGATGAGCGCCCGAACGAGCAAGCCGCACGAGATCGTCGAGCGGGCCCTGGAACTGTCGCGGGCGGACGGGTGTATCGTCATCGCCGACGAGCAGTCGACCGCCAATCTGCGCTGGGCCGGCAACGCGCTGACCACGAACGGCGTCACGCGCGGGCGGACGCTCACCGTCGTCGCGACCGTCGACGGCAAGGAGGGCACGGCTTCCGGGGTGGTGTCGCGGTCGGCTGTGACCGGGGACGAGCTGGAGCCCTTGGTGCGGGCCGCCGAGGCCGCCGCGCGCGGGGCAGGGCCCGCCGAGGACGCGCAGCCGCTGGTGACGGACGTACCGGCGTCGCCGGACTTCATGGACGCCCCGGCCGAGACGTCGTCCGCCGTGTTCGCCGACTTCGCTCCGGCGCTCGGTGAGGCGTTCGCACGCGCGCGTGCGGGCGGACGGGAGCTGTACGGCTTCGCCAACCACGAGCTGGTGTCGACGTACGTGGGCACGTCCACGGGACTGCGGCTGCGGCACGACCAGCCCAACGGGACGCTGGAGCTGAACGCCAAGTCGCCGGACCGTACGCGCTCGGCGTGGGCGGGGCGCTCCACGCGGGACTTCAAGGACGTGGACCCGACGGCGCTCGACGCGGAGCTGGCCGTACGCCTCGGCTGGGCCGAGCGGCGCCTCGAGCTGCCGGCGGGGCGGTACGAGACGCTGCTGCCGCCGACCGCCGTGGCCGACCTGCTGATCTACCAGATGTGGTCGGCGTCGGGGCGGGACGCCGTCGAGGGCCGGACGGTGTTCTCCAAGCCCGGCGGCAAGACGCGCGTCGGCGAGAAGCTGAGCGAGCTGCCGCTGACGTTGCGCAGCGACCCGAACGAGCCGGGCCTGGAGTCCGCGCCGTTCGTGATCGCGCACTCCTCCGGGGGCGACCAGTCGGTGTTCGACAACGGTCTGCCGCTCGCGGCCACGGAGTGGATGCGCGAGGGCGAGCTGAAGCACCTCATGACCAGTCGGCACAGCGCGGGGCTGACCGGCCTGCCCGTGGCGCCGGGGATCGACAACCTGATCCTGGACGGCGGTCAGGACCGGTCGATCGAGGAGATGGTCGCGAACACCGAGCGCGGACTGCTGCTGACGTGCCTCTGGTACATCCGCGAGGTCGACCCGGCGACGCTGCTGCTGACGGGCCTGACCCGGGACGGGGTGTACCTCGTCGAGAACGGTGAGGTGACCGGCGAGGTCAACAACTTCCGGTTCAACGAGTCGCCGGTCGGCCTGCTGGGGCGGGCCACGGAGGCGGGGCGTACGGAGAAGACACTGCCCAGGGAGTGGAGCGACTGGTTCACCAGGGCGGCGATGCCCACCCTGCGCGTCCCCGATTTCAACATGAGCTCTGTCAGTCAGGGCGTATAACCTCGTAGTCGGCTGTCACCCGACTGCCCGAAGACCTCGAGGAGACACGAGAACCGTGACGGACATCGTCGACGAGCTGAAGTGGCGCGGCGTGATCGCCCTGTCCACTGACGAGGACGCATTGCGCAAGGCGCTCGCGGACGGTCCCGTCACGTTCTATTGCGGTTTCGACCCGACCGCGGCCAGCCTGCACGTCGGCCACCTGGTCCAGGTCCTCACCATGCGCCGCCTGCAGCAGGCCGGCCTGCGCCCGCTGGCGCTGGTGGGCGGCGCCACGGGCCAGATCGGCGACCCGCGCCCGACGGCCGAGCGCACGCTGAACGACCCGGAGACGGTCGCGAACTGGGTGACGCGGCTGCGCGCGCAGATCGAGCCGTTCCTGTCCTTCGAGGGCGAGAACGCCGCGGTGATGGTGAACAACCTGGACTGGACGGCCGGCATGTCGGCCATCGAGTTCCTGCGGGACATCGGCAAGCACTTCCGCGTCAACAAGATGCTGACGAAGGACTCGGTCGCCCGTCGGCTGCAGTCCGAAGAGGGCATCAGCTACACGGAGTTCAGCTACCAGCTGCTGCAGGGCATGGACTTCCTGGAGCTCTACCGGCGGCACGGCTGCACCCTCCAGCAGGGCGGCAGCGACCAGTGGGGCAACCTCACGGCGGGTCTGGACCTGATCCACAAGCTGGAGCCGCACGCCAACGTGCACGCTCTGGCGACACCGCTGATGACCAAGGCCGACGGCACCAAGTTCGGCAAGACCGAGGGCGGCGCCATCTGGCTCGACCCGGAGATGACGACGCCGTACGCCTTCTACCAGTTCTGGCTGAACGCGGACGACCGGGACATCTCCACCTACATGCGCATCCTCTCCTTCAAGTCCCGTGCGGAGCTGGAGGAGCTGGAGAAGCAGACCGAGGAGCGCCCCCAGGCTCGTGCCGCGCAGCGCGCGCTCGCCGAGGAGCTGACGACGCTGGTGCACGGGGCCGAGCAGACGGCCGCCGTGATCGCCGCGTCCAAGGCCCTCTTCGGCCAGGGTGAGCTGACGGACCTGGACGACAGGACGCTGGCGGCGGCCCTCTCCGAGGTGCCGCACATCCAGGTCGACCGGCTCGGCCCGGTCGTCGACCTCTTCGCGGAGGTCGGCCTGGTGGCCAGCAAGTCCGCCGCGCGGCGCACCGTGAAGGAGGGCGGCGCCTACGTGAACAACGTGAAGGTCGCCTCCGAGGACGCGGTGCCCGCGAAGGAGGAGCTGCTGCACGGGCGGTGGCTGGTGCTGCGCCGGGGCAAGAAGAACCTGGCGGCGGTCGAGGTGACCGGCGGCTGAGCGGACCTGTGAACGGGGCGGCTCCGGTGCCGGAGGCCGTCCCGTTCGCCGTCTGCGCCGTCAGGCTCTGCGTCTGCCGCCCCGGGCCGCCGTGTATGCCCTGTCGCCGAGGCCGACGAGGATGACCGCGGCCACGAGCTGGAAGGCGTGGCGCCACCAGTCGATCCCCGCAGTCGCGTCGACACCGGCCGCCCGCGCGATCGCATTGCCCCCGATGGCTCCGATCATGCCCAGAATGGTGGTCAGCCACAGAGGGATGTGCTGCTTCCCCGGGATGACGGCCTTGGCGATCAGGCCGAGCACGAGTCCCACGATGATCGCCCACAACCAGCCCATGGTGGCCTCCTCGTACGGCTCGACGTGAGCACTAAGGCCAGTGTCGGTCCAGGCGCCTTACGCCGCATGCCGGGTATGGCTGTACGCGTTACGGCTGAGAGCGTTCCCCCAGGTGGTAGGGGCCCCGGTCTCGTAGGCGGCGCAGGCGAGGCGTACCGTGGGAGGTGTCCTGGCCCGGGCTCCCGACGGGGGCGGACGGGTACGGGCAGGGGGAGAGTCCGATGCGGGCGGATGGTGGAATGTGATGCGGAAGCTGCACGCGGGCCACACCGAGGTCTTCCGGATCACCGGGGCCCGGGCGGGTCTCCAGGACGATGTGCGCGCCCGGCAGCGCCGGTACGTCATCTCGATGTCGGTCCGTACGGTGTCGGTGATCCTCGCGGCCTCGCTGTGGAACGTCGAACGGCACGTCGCGATCGTGGCGTTGGTGCTCGGGGCGGTCCTCCCGTACATCGCGGTGGTGATCGCCAACGCGGGGCGGGAGAATGCGCCGTCCCTGCCGTCGACGTTCGTGATGGCGCCGATGCGGCCGATGATCGCGCCGCCGCGGACGAACGACGGTTTCGCGGAACCTGTCCCGGAAGATGTGGCGGGTGACTCCGCGCCGGGCGCACAAAGCAAACCGGGCGACGGGGTGTGATCCTCCGGAGCGGTTTCCTCCGGAAGTCCCCGGAAGTCGAGTCCACGCCAAGCTCAGGAAAAGCTCAGATCAATAGTGTTGTTCCGGTGCCGGGGGACGGGTTACCCGTGACATACTTCGTGGACGCTCCGCATCCCCCGTCGGAGCGATGGACCGACGCCGGGCAGCTCCCCCCGTGGCTGCTCGGCGTCGCCTTTTTGTGCGCGAACTGGTGAGACGAAGCTGTGAGTGACGAGACGCCGATCTGCTCCGCCAAGGGCTGCCGTGCCGACGCCGTGTGGGTGCTGGCGTGGAACAACCCGAAGATTCATACGCCGGAGCGGCGTAAGACGTGGCTCGCCTGCGAGGAGCACCGGGAGCATCTGTCCCAGTTCCTCGGGGTGCGGGGGTTTCTGAAGGACGTGGTCCTGCTGAAGGAGTGGGAAGACCTCACTTCAGGGGAAGACCCCTCGTCAGCCACCGATCGCTGACATCGGCCTGTCCGGCTGCACGAACGACGGGTCGTCGAGGCCCGCCCCCGCCTTCTTGCCCCACATCGCCAGCTTCCAGATGCGGGCTATCTCCTCGTCGGGGGCGCCCGAGCGCAGGGCCGCGCGCAGGTCCGTCTCCTCCGTGGCGAACAGGCAGGTGCGGACCTGGCCGTCGGCCGTCAGGCGGGTGCGGTCGCAGGCCGCGCAGAACGGGCGGGTGACGGAGGCGATGACACCGACCACGTGCGGGCCGCCGTCGACCAGCCAGCGCTCGGCGGGGGCCGAGCCGCGCTTCTCCGCGCCCTCCTCGGTCAGCTCGAAGCGGGTGCGCAGGGAGGTCAGGATGTCTCCGGCGGTGATCATTCCGTCGCGCTTCCAGCCGTGCTGGGCGTCCAAGGGCATCTGCTCGATGAAGCGCAGCTCGTAGTCGTGCTCCACCGCCCAGGCGAGCAGGTCCGGGGCCTCGTCGTCGTTGAGGCCCGGCATCAGGACCGAGTTGACCTTGACCGGTGTCAGGCCGGCGCCGCGGGCGGCGTGCAGGCCCTCGATGACGTCCTTGTGGCGGTCGCGGCGGGTGAGGGTCTTGAAGACGTCCGGGCGGAGGGTGTCCAGGGAGACGTTGACCCGGTCCAGGCCCGCGGCCTTCAGGGCGGCCGCCGTGCGCTTGAGGCCGATGCCGTTCGTCGTCAGGGACATCTGGGGGCGGGGGTCGAGAGCGGCGACGCGCTCGACGATGCCGACCAGGCCGGGGCGCAGCAGGGGCTCGCCGCCGGTGAAGCGGACCTCCTCGATGCCGAGGGAGGTGACGGCGATGTCGATCAGGCGGACGATCTCGTCGTCCGTGAGCAGATCGGGCTTGGCCAGCCACTGCAGGCCCTCCTCGGGCATGCAGTACGTACACCGCAGGTTGCAGCGGTCGGTCAGCGAGACCCTCAGGTCGGTGGCCACCCGGCCGTAGGTGTCGATGAGCACGTGGGCCCCCTCCCTCGTCACGGACCAGAATCTTCTTCCGTCACCTGTGAGCCTACGTGACGGCACTGACAGCGACACCAGCCCGATCCCACGACGTAAGACGCGGCCGCGTCGTAGAGACCTACGACGCGGCCGCTCAGGGGGCGTGCTCAGTGGGCGCCGGTGCCGGTCAGGGACCGGACCTCCAGCTCCGCGTACTTGGCGGCGTCGGGCTCCTCCTTGGACAGGACCGTGCCGAGCCAGCCCATGAGGAAGCCGAACGGGATGGAGATGATGCCCGGGTTCTTCAGCGGGAACCAGGCGAAGTCGACGTCGGGGAACATCGCCTTGGGGTCGCCGGAGACGACGGGCGAGAACAGCACCAGGCCGACGGCGACGATGAGACCGCCGTAGATCGACCACAGCGCGCCCTGGGTGGTGAACCGCTTCCAGAACAGGCTGTAGAGGATCGTCGGCAGGTTGGCGGAGGCCGCGACCGCGAAGGCCAGGGCGACCAGGCCGGCGACGTTGAGGTCGCGGGCGAGGGCGCCGAGGAGGATGGAGACGGCGCCGATGCCGATCGTGGCGAGGCGGGCCGCCCTGACCTCCTCCTTCTCCGTGGCCTGGCCCTTCTTGATGACGTTCGCGTAGATGTCGTGGGCGAACGACGAGGACGAGGCCAGGGTCAGGCCGGCCACGACCGCGAGGATCGTCGCGAAGGCCACCGCCGAGATGGTCGCGAGCAGGATCGCGCCCCAGGCCGAGTCGACGCCGCCCAGGTGCAGGGCGAGCAGCGGGGCCGCCGTGTTGCCGGACGGGTTGGACGCGATGATCTCGTCCTGGGAGATCAGCGCCGCGGCGCCGAAGCCGAGCGCGATGGTCATCAGGTAGAAGCCGCCGATGATGCCGATCGCCCAGTTCACGGACTTACGGGCGGCCTTGGCGTTGGGCACCGTGTAGAAGCGGATCAGGATGTGCGGCAGGCCGGCGGTGCCGAGGACCAGGGCGATGCCGAGGGAGATGAAGTCCAGCTTGGAGGTGCCGGTCGCGCCGTACTGGAGGCCGGGCTCCAGGAAGGCGGCGCCCTTGCCGCTGTTCTCGGCGGCCTTGCCGAGCAGGTCGGAGATGTTGAAGTTGAACTTCAGCAGCACCAGGAAGGTGATCAGGATGGTGCCGCCGATGAGCAGCACGGCCTTGACCATCTGGACCCAGGTGGTGCCCTTCATGCCGCCGATGGAGACGTACACGATCATCAGGACGCCGACGAGGGCGACGATGAGGATCTTGCCCGCGTCGGAGGTGATGCCGAGCAGCAGCGAGACCAGGACGCCGGCACCGGCCATCTGGGCCAGCAGGTAGAAGATCGACACGACGATCGTGGAGGTGCCGGCCGCTGTGCGCACGGGGCGCTGGCGCATGCGGTACGCGAGGACGTCACCCATCGTGTAGCGACCGGAGTTCCTGAGCGGCTCGGCCACCAGGAGCAGGGCGACCAGCCAGGCGACCAGGAAGCCGATGGAGTACAGGAAACCGTCGTAACCGAAGAGGGCGATGGCGCCCGCGATGCCGAGGAAGGACGCGGCGGACATGTAGTCGCCGGAGACGGCGAGGCCGTTCTGGAAGGCGCTGAACGACCGGCCACCCGCGTAGAAGTCGGCGGCGTCCTTGGTCTGCCGGCCCGCCCAGACGGTGATGAAAAGGGTCGCGACCACGAAGAGCGCGAACAGGGTGATGATCAGCGGCCGGTGCTCGCTGGCCTCATTGGCGGCGAGCTGGACCTGGATCGTCGCGGGGCTCATGCGCCGCCCTCCATACGGGTCTTGATGGCCTCGGCCTTGGGGTCGAGCTTGGCGCCTGCGTGCCGCGCGTACCACCAGGCGATGAGGAACGTGGTGACGAACTGGGCGATACCGAAGACGAACGCGACGTTGATGTTGCCGAACAGCTTGGTGCCCATGAAGTCGCCCGCGTAATTGGAGAGCAGGACGTACAGCAGGTACCAGACGATGAAGGCGACGGTCAGCGGAAAGGCGAAGGAGCGGTAGGAGCGGCGCAGTTCACCGAACTCCGCACTCTGCTGCACCTCGGTGAACTCCTCAGGAGAGGGGAGTTTGTGTTGCTCTTTCGAGGGGGGCGGTGCGTCGGTAGCCACGGAGTCTCCTCGCGTTGCGGGCGCTGTTGCGACAGTGGACGGGGATGGATGGGGGGTTGGGGACGAATCAGGGAGTGGGGACGAATCGGGTACGGGCATGGCGGCTCTGTTCCTCGCGGTGACGTGGATCACGTGACCGGGTGGCGATGTTAGGGCCACTGCGCGTGATCCGACAGGGGGCTCGATCCTGCTCGCGCCTCCTTCCCAAGGTCACGGCGCCACGCGAGGACCGGTTCAACTCCGGGGGCTTCTTTCCGAAGTCGCTCGGATCAGTGATTGCTGGCCAGGAAGATCGGGGATAGCTTCGCTCCTGCACCACTGGCATGTACCTGCCCGCGTCCCATCCACGCCTCGGGCAGTTTCCCGTTCCGGATGATGTGGAGAACCCATGGTTCATCTGCGGTCCAGACGCCGACTCGGCGTCGCCGTACCCCTCGTTCTGTCGCTGACCGCCTCGCTCGGCTTCCTGCCTGCGGCGGCCTCGGCCGCACCGCTCGCGGAGCCCGCCGCGCAGGCCGCGGACGCTCCCAGCCTCGCCTATGTCGTCAACACCAAGACGGACCGCCGCACGATCGAGTCGGTGAAGAAGGCGACCGCCGCGGCCGGCGGCACCGTCGTCGCCACGTACGCGAAGATCGGCGTGATCGTCGTCCACTCGGCGAACCCGTCCTTCGGCGCTCAGATACGCGCGGTGCGCGGTGTCGAGTCGGCGGGCGCCACCCGTACGGCTCCCTTGAGCGCCGCCGGGACGACGGACGAGGGCCCGGCGCAGAAGCTGTCGCACGCACAGAGCACGAAGCTCGCGAAGGCGTCCGCCGCGACCGAGGGCAGCGAGCCGCTCGAGGCCGACCAGTGGGACCTGCGGGTGATCGGCGCCGACAAGGCCGCCAAGATCAACCCGGGCAGCTCGAAGGTCACCGTCGCCGTCATCGACACCGGCGTCGACGACACCCACCCGGACCTGGCCCCGAACTTCTCCGCGTCCCAGTCGGCGAACTGCGTCGGCGGTGTCGCGGACACCAGCGAGGGCGCCTGGCGGCCGTACACCGCGGAGGACTACCACGGCACGCACGTCGCCGGTGAGATAGCCGCGGCCCGCAACGGCATCGGCGTCGCGGGTGTCGCGCCCGGTGTGAAGGTCGCCGGCATCAAGGTGAGCGACCCCAACAACGGCCTCTTCTACCCCGAGAGCGTCGTCTGCGCCTTCGTGTTCGCCGCCGACCACGGCGTGGAGATCACGAACAACAGCTACTACGTCGACCCGTGGCTGTACAACTGCATGGACGACCCCGACCAGAAGGCCATCGTCGACGCGGTCAACCGGGCCCAGCTCTACGCCCAGAAGAAGGGCACGCTGCACCTGGCCTCGGCGGGCAACTCCAACCACGACATGGACGCCGACTCCATCGTGGACGACACCAGCCCCGACGACTCCACGCCGGTCCCCCGCACGATCGACCCGCACACGTGCTTCGACGTGCCGACCCAGCTGCCGGGCGTGGTGACGGTGACCGCGACGGGCGTCAAGAACGTCAAGTCGTACTACTCGTCCTACGGTTACGGCGTCGCCGACGTCGCGGCCCCGGGCGGCGACCGGAAGTTCCAGATCCCGACGGACACCCCGTCGGCGAACGGCCGCATCCTGTCCACCATGCCGAACGGCGAGTACGGCTGGCTGCAGGGCACCTCGATGGCCTCCCCGCACGCCGCCGGCGTCGCCGCGCTGCTGAAGTCGAAGTACCCGTATGCGTCTCCGGCCCAGCTGCAGGCGCTGCTGAAGGCACAGGCGGACAACCCGGGCTGCCCCGAGTCGTACGACCAGGACGGCGACGGCACGCAGGACGCGGTGTGCGAGGGCGGCAAGCGGTACAACGGTTTCTACGGGTTCGGGATCGTCGACGCGCTGGATGCCGTTGACTGACCGGCAGGCCGGATGGACGGCGGGCACACTCCGGTCAAGATGTTGACTCGGTCAACACTGCATAGTGCAGTCATGACTGGAATCAGCTCCGCCTGGTCCGCGGTGGGCGGCGATCCCGCCCTTCTTCCGCGTGTGTCGACCGTGATGCGGGAGGGCGCGCTTCATGCGCGCCTTCCCGTACGGGAGTTGGCACGCGCGTGCGTGGGCGCGTGCGCGCTGGCCGCCGCCGAGCTCGGGGCGCGGCGGGCCGGGCTCCCCCAGGTGCCCGAGGTACGCCTGGACGACGGGGCGATCGCCACGGCGTTCGTGAGTGAACGACATCTGCTGGTCGACGGGCGCGTACCGGTCACCTTCGCGCCGCTGTCGCGGTTCTGGCGGACGGCGGACGGCTGGGTGCGGACGCATGCCAACTATCCGCATCACCGCGCCCGGCTGCTGGCCGCACTGGGTGGGGCGCAGGAGGATCCGGACGCCGTGGGGGCGGCCCTGGCCGAACGGTCCGCGCGCGACGTGGAGGAGGCCGTGTACGCGGCCGGCGGGCTGGCCGTGGCACTGCGCACGCCCGAGGAGTGGGCGGCGGACCAGCAGGCGGCCGAGGTGGCCCGGCGGCCGCTCGTCGAGCACGAACGGCTGGACGCGGCACGCGCGCGTGCGCTCCCGCCTCTCGACGGTTCTCCCCTGCTGCCCGCCGCCGGAGTACGCGTACTGGACCTGACGCGGGTCATCGCGGGACCGGTGGCCACGCGCACGCTCTCGCTGCTCGGCGCGGACGTCCTGCGCGTGGACGCGCCACAGCTGCCGGAACTGGCCGACCAGCACGCCGACACGGGCTTCGGGAAGCGGTCGACGACGCTGGACCTGGTGGCCGACCGACACACCTTCGAGGACCTGCTCGCGGCGGCGGACGTCGTCGTCACCGGATACCGGCCGGGCGCCCTGGACCGGCTCGGGCTGTCGGCGCAGGAGCTGGCCGAGCGGCGGCCCGGGCTGATCGTGGCGCAGCTGTCGGCGTGGGGCTCGTACGGGCCGTGGGGCGAGCGGCGCGGGTTCGACAGCCTCGTGCAGGCCGCCACCGGAATCGCCGCGATCGAGGGGTCGCCGGAGCGGCCCGGGGCGCTGCCCGCGCAGGCCCTCGACCACGGGACGGGGTATCTGCTGGCGGCGGCCGTGCTGCGGGCGCTGACCGAGCAGCGGGAGCAGCGGTACGGCCGGTGCGTACAGCTGTCGCTGGCGCGCACGGCCGAGTGGCTGCTGAACGGGATCGAGCCGGGCCCGGAAGGCAACCTGGTCTACGACGCACCCGACGCCTGGCTCACCGAGCGGGACAGCCCGCTGGGGCGACTGCGGTACGCCCTGTCGCCGGTGTCCTTCGCGGGCGGCCCCGTCGACTGGGCGCGGCCGCCGGGGGTTTGGGGCGCGGATGCGGCGCGGTGGGTCTGAGCGGCGGAGGCCGGCACTCCGCGCGGTGCCCCTGAGCGCCGGCGCCACCGGAGCCGTACCCCTGGGCGGAATGCCGTACCCCACTTGTTTTCCGGTACTTGCCCGGCTCTGAGATGTTTTGTGAAGATCACGAGGTGACGTTGACGAAACCCTCCCCTGCCCTGTCCGACGGGAGTGGGCCCAGACCCCGCCCCGGCGTGGGCCGGGCCGTCGCCGTTCTCGTCCTGGTGGGGCTGGCGGCGCTGATCCCGCTGCTCGGGCCGTCGGCCGCGCTGCACGGCACCGGGGAGGCCGCCGCGCCCGGCACCGGTGGGATCGCGCTGCTGCGTGCGGTGCTGTTCGCGGCGCTGTGCGTCCCGTCGGGCGAGCTGTTCGTGAAGCGGCTGGCCCGTTCCGTGCCCGGCGCTCCCCCGGCCGGCCCCCGCAGTTGGGCACCGTACGCGGCCGCCGTCGGTTTCGTCGCGGCCCTCGGCCTCGCCTCGGTCGTGTCCACGGGCAACCTCGTGCCGCACAGCCCCTCCGACCTCGACATCGGCGGCCTCTACGACTCGCGCGACGGCAAGCTCGCGCTGCTGGAGGTCAACGCCTTCGCCGTGGCCGGGCTGTGCGCCCTCTCGCGCCGCCCCGCCACCCAGGTCTGGCCGCTGGCGGCGGTCGTGGTCGCCGAGGCGCTGCGGGCGCACCCGACGACCGAGCACAGTGCGCTGCTGGGCTCCGGGTTGACGCTGATTCACCTGACCTGCGCGTCGCTCTGGGCCGGCGGACTGCTGTATGCCTTGCGGACCCTGCGCGGCTGGGGCGTCAGGGAGGCCGGCGCGGCCCTTCTGGGGCTCTACGCGCGCGTGGCGGCCGTTCTCCTCGGCGCCATCACCGCGACGGGCGTGTGGAGTTCACTGCGCCGGATGCCGTCGGACACGGTCCTGGAGCAGCTGACCGGGACGGCGTACGGGCGCGCCCTGCTGGCCAAGGTGATCCTGGTGGCGGCCGTGGCCGCGCTCGCCCTGTGGGCGCGGATCCGGCTGCGCCGGGCACCCGACCCGCTGACCGCCTGCTCCCCCGCGCGGGCGGAGGTCGTCGCCCTGGGAGTGGTGGTCGCGCTGTCGGGGCTGCTGACGGCGCTGCCGGTGCCGATCCGCTGGTGAGCCCGTTACGTCCGCAGCCGGCTTCCGTACGGCCTCAGTCGGCGACCAGGACCTTGAGCGCGGTGCGCTCGTCCATCGCCTTGTAGCCGGCGGGGACGTCCTTCAGTCCGACGGTCAGGTCGAAGACGGGGGACGGGTCGATCGTGCCGTCGAGGACGTCGGGCAGCAGCTCGGGGATGTACGCGCGGACCGGTGCGACTCCTCCGCGCAGCGCGATGTTGCGGTCGAACATGACGCTCAGGTCGAGTCCCGTACCGCTGCCGTGCGGTACCCCGACCCAGCCGATGGTGCCGCCGTCGCGGGTGATCTCGACCGCCGTACGCATGGACTGTTCGGTGCCGACGGCCTCGACGACGGCGTGTGCGCCCTGTCCGCGCGTGAGTTCGCGCACGGCCTCCACGGCCGCGTCCCCGCGCTCGGCGACGACCTCGGTGGCGCCGAAGCGGCGCGCGATGTCCGTACGGACCTGGTGGCGGCCCAGCGCGATGATGCGCTCGGCGCCGAGGCGCTTGGCGGCGAGCACCGCGCACAGCCCGACGGCACCGTCCCCGACGACGGCGACCGTGGCGCCCGGGCGTGCTCCCGCGCCGAGGGCGGCGTGGTGGCCGGTGCCCATGACGTCGGACAGGGTCAGCAGGGCGGACAGCAGGTGGTCGTCGGAGGCGGCGTCCTTGGGGAGCTGCACGAGGGTGCCGTCGGCGTAGGGGACGCGCACTGCCTCGCCCTGGCCGCCGTCGGAGCCGACGGAGCCCCAGAAGCCGCCGTGCTCGCAGGAGGTGGTGAGGCCTTCGCGGCAGTAGTCGCAGACACCGTCGGACCACATGAAGGGCGCGACGACGAGGTCGCCCCGCCGCACGCCGGTCACCTCGGATCCGGTCTCCTCGACCACGCCGAGGAACTCATGGCCGATGCGCTGACCCGGCTGCCGGGCCGCCTCGCCGCGGTACGCCCACAGGTCGCTGCCGCAGATACAGGCACGCAGCACCCGCACCACGGCGTCGGTGGGCTGCCGCACCACCGGATCGGGCACGTCCTCCACGCGCATGTCGAAGGGGGCGTGGATGGTGGTGGCGCGCATGGCGAGGGTCCTTCTCGTCTTTGGTCGTACGTGCGCTCGGGGGGTGGGTCGAGCGCGCGTCCCACCGTACGTCGCCGTCGGCGCCCGGCGCGCTTCGAGGGCTCCGAGTGTGCCAGTGACCTGCGGGAACCGCGCGGCAATATCGGCCCCCACCCTCGGGTGGCCGCCGCTACACCCCCGCCGCGTCCAGCAGCGACCCGGCCGCGTAGGTGATCCCCATGGCCAGCGCGCCGCCCGCGACGTTGCGCAGCACCGCGCGAGCCGGGGCGGCGGCGCCCAGGCGGGCGCTGCTCCAGCCGGTCAGGGCGAGGGCGGCCAGCACGGAGGCGACGGTGACCGCCAGCCGCCAGTCCGCCGGGGGCAGCACCATCGCGAGCAGCGGCAGCAGCGCACCGGCCGTGAACGCCAGGAAGCTCGCCCACGCCGCGTGCCACGGTTTGGTCAGCTCGTCCGGGTCGATACCGAGCTCCACGCGCGCGTGCGCCTTCAACGCGTCCCGTTCCGTCAGCTGGGCCGCCGCCTCCAGGGCCACGTCCCGGGACAGCCCGCGTCGCTCCAGCAACTCCGCCAGCTCCGCGAGCTCCTCCTCCGGCCGCTCCCGCAACTCCCGTTTCTCCACGGCCAACGCGGCCTTCTCCGAGTCGCGCTGCGTGGACACCGAGACGTACTCCCCGGCCGCCATCGACATCGACCCGGCGAGCAGCCCGGCCAGTCCGGCCGTGAGCAGAGCCGCGCGATCGTCCGTGGCGCCGGCCACGCCGACGACGAGTCCCGCGGTCGACACGATGCCGTCGTTCGCTCCGAGGACGGCCGCCCGCAGCCAGTTCAGCCGCTCGCCCAGGGCGCCGCCGTGGGCCTCGTCATGCGTTGCTTCGGTCACATGCGGAGAATTGCACCGCGGGGGACATCAGGGACGTACCGACGCTCCCGGTCAGGCATCCGGCTCACCTGGGCACAGCAACCCCGCGTGCACGCCGACCGGTTGACGTCCTTGCGTTCGGAGCGCCCGAACGGGCGGACGGAGCAAGGCACCTGACGGTCAGGACTGTCAGTCCCGGCCCGTATCCTCAGTGACCATGCTCGAAGACCTCACGACGGGAGCGTCCTCCCCCACGGCGTGGCCGGCCGCGTATCCGCAGGGCTACGCGGTCGTTGACGTGGAGACCACCGGCCTGGCCAGGGACGACCGGATAATCTCCGCGGCCGTCTACCGGCTGGACGCGCGCGGCGAGGTCGAGGACCACTGGTACACGCTGGTCAACCCGGAGCGTGACCCGGGACCGGTCTGGATCCACGGTCTGACGAGCGAGGCACTGGAGGGCGCCCCCCTCTTCCAGGACGTCGCCGAGGAGTTCTCGGCCCGGCTGGACGGCCGGGTGCTCGTCGCGCACAACGCCGTCTTCGACTGGCAGATGATCGCGCGGGAGTACGCGCGCGCGGAGCGCGAGGCCCCGGTGCGGCAGCGGCTGTGCACCATCGCGCTGTCCAAGGAGCTGGGCCTGCCGCTGCCCAACCACAAGCTGGAGTCACTGGCCGCGCACTTCGGCGTCGTACAGCAGCGCGCGCACCACGCGCTGGACGACGCGCGGGTGCTGGCGGAGGCGTTCCGGCCGAGTCTGCGGGCCGCCGCCGCGGGCAGCGTGCGGCTGCCGCTGCAGGAGTGCCGGCCGCTGACCGAGTGGCGGGACAGCGCCGCGCCCCGGATCGGACAGCAGGCGGGCGGAAACGGGGGCTACGGCGGCTACAGCAGCTACCGGCCGACCAGTTGGCGCCCGTCCCGGAAGAGGCCCGCGTGCCCCTATCCCAACCCCGGACGCTACGAAGATGGCAAAAGGCTCAAACAAGGCATGCGGGTCGCCTTCTCCGGAGACACGTCGATCGAGCGCGAGCTGCTGGAGGACCGTGCGATCGAGGCCGGGCTGCATGTGTCGACGAGCCTGTCCCGGCTGACCAGCCTGCTCGTCACGAACGACCCGGACGCGGGCACCTCGAAGGTGGTCAAGGCCCGGCAGTACGGGACGCCGGTGGTGGACGAGGCGGCGTTCGGGCAACTCCTCAGGGACGTGGAACCCGCGTCGGGGCCGTGACCGTACGGACGGGTGATTGCCGCGCGACTCGCCCGGAGCCGTCTCGCCCGGGCCGCGGTGACGGCTCACCCTGTGGCGCATGGCGAAATGTGAAGTATGCGGAAATGACTACGGCATGAGCTTCGAGGTGCACGCGCAGGGCGCGGTGCACGTCTTCGACTGCTTCTCCTGTGCGATCCACCGCATGGCACCGATCTGCGAGCACTGCCGCGTCCAGATCATCGGGCAGGGCGTCGAGGTCGAGGGCCACTGGTTCTGCGGCGCCCACTGCGCCCGCGAGGAGGGAAAGGTGGGGATCGTCGACAAGGTGTGAGCCGGTACCCGCCTGAGATCACCCCACGACCGAGTTGTACGGTCGTGGGGTGTACCGCTTCCTGTTGTCCCGGCAGTGGGTGATCCTCACGCTGGTCGCCCTCCTCCTCATCCCCACGATGATCCGGCTGGGCATCTGGCAGATGCACCGCTACGAGGAGCGCTCCGCACGCAACCAGCTGGTCGCCGACGCGCTGGGCGCGAAGTCGGTGCCCGTGGAGAAGCTGACCGCCCCGGGACACACGGTCACCTCCAAGGAGCGGTACCGCACGGTGACCGCCGAGGGCCGCTTCGACACCGACCGGGAAGTCGTCGTGAGGCGGCGCGTCAACGACGACGAGGAAGTCGGCTTCCACGTCCTGACCCCCTTCGTCCTGACGGACGGCAAGGTGCTGCTGGTCAACCGCGGCTGGATTCCCGGCGGACCCACCCAGTCGGCGTTCCCCAAGGTTCCCGCGCCGCCGAACGGCCTGATCACCGTCAGCGGGCGGCTGATGCCGGACGAGACGACAGAGGCGAGCGGCATCAAGGACCTCAAGGGCCTCCCCGACCGGCAGGTCATGCTGATCGACAGCGAGCAGGAGGCACAGCGCCTCGATGCCCGGGTGCTCGGCGGTTACATCGTGCAGACGGCCCCCGAGCCCAAGGGCGACACGCCGGAACTGATCGGCAAGCCCGGCAACGAGAACGCTCCGCTGAACTACGCGTACGCCATCCAGTGGTGGCTGTTCGCGGCGGGCGTCCCGATCGGCTGGTTCGTCCTGGCCCGCCGCGAGGCCCGGGAACGAGGCCGGGCGGCGGCACCGGAGGAGACGGAGACGACGCCGGCCGCGGTGTAGCGTCACGGGCTACCGCCCCCGCTCTTCCGCAGGGCGATCGGGGATCCGTGCGGTGTCTGGCAGGCGGCCTGCCAGGCGAAGTCCATCATGTCGGGGACCGCGCCGTGCCCGCGCGGCGACAGGTACGGCAGCATCAGGTGGTAGGCCGCCCGATGCCAGGGTGAGCAGGACGCGGCGGCACGCAGACACGTCTGCTCGGCCCGGCGGACCGCGGAGTGCCCCTCGGCCGGGGCGCGGGCCGACTGGACGAAGGCGCGCAGGACCAGGGCGTCTGCGTCCCTGTGGTCTCGCCGTAGGGGTTCTGTTTGGGGGCGGCTGCGGGCGGTCGGGGGCTGGTCGCGCAGTTCCCCCGCGCCCCATCGGTACGTGCAACGGGCGTACCCAAGGTGCGCGGGGAACTGCGCGAGCAACCACGAACCACCCGCAGCCGCCCTCTGGGCGGAACGTCGACCGCGTCAGCAGCAGCGGCTCTGCGGATGCTCCTCGCGGTGCGGGGTCCGCAGTACCTCGTACTCCCGCCGGGTCGGGAGCGGGGCGTGCGGGTGGTGACGTCGGTGGCGCTCGCAGTAGCGGTCGTACTCCGCTTCTCCGGTCACTTCCCGCAGATACCAGCGCACCGCCCCGGCCCACCGTCGGACGTTCACGACCGGACACCCACCAGCGGCTCACCAGCCTGCTCCGGCACGTCGATGCGGGACTCGACGTACGGCGCCTCGGTCGTGGGCAGCGGCTGAGGGGCGCGGACGGCGCGGACGCAGACCACGGCGCAGTTGACCAGGACCGTGAGGACCAGCAGGAGGAAGACGGCCATGATCACGCCGTCGACCGTGTTGTTGAGCACGATGGTGTGCATGTCGTCCATGTTCGTGGCGCCCGGGAGGAGCTGACCGTCCTCGATGGCCTGCGCGTACTTGTCGCGCAGGGCGAAGAAGCCGATCGCCGGGTTGTCCGAGAAGATCTTCTGCCAGCCGGCCGTGAAGGTGACCGCCACGTCCCAGGCCAGCGGGATGCCGGTGACCCATGCCCAGCGCAGTTTGCCGGACTTGATCAGCACGGTGGTGGTGACGGCGAGGGCGACGGCGGCGAGCAGTTGGTTGGCGATGCCGAACAGCGGGAACAGCTGCTTGATGCCGCCGAGGGGGTCGGTGACACCGGCGTAGAGGAAGTATCCCCAGGCGCCCACGACCAGGGCGCTGGTGATCCAGATGCCCGGCTTCCAGGTGACGCGGCCGATCGGCTTCCAGACGTTGCCGAGCATGTCCTGGAGCATGAAGCGGCCGACGCGGGTGCCGGCGTCCACCGTGGTGAGGATGAACAGCGCCTCGAACATGATCGCGAAGTGGTACCAGAAGGCCTTCATCCCGGCGCCACCGAACACCCCGGCGAAGATCTCCGACATGCCCACGGCGAGGGTGGGCGCACCGCCGGAGCGGCCCACCAGCGTCTCTTCCTCGACCGCCTTGGCGGCGGCCGTCAGCTGGTCCGGGGTGATGGTGAAGCCGAGGTTCTTCACCGCTTCGGAGGCGGTGTCCACGGTCGGGCCGAGCAGCGCGGCCGGGGAGTTCATGGCGTAGAACAGGCCGGGTTCGAGGACGCACGCGGCGATCAGGGCCATGACGGCGACGAAGGACTCCGTGAGCATGGAGCCGTAGCCGATGAGGCGGACCTGGGACTCCTTCTGGATCAGCTTGGGCGTGGTGCCGGAGGAGACCAGGGCGTGGAAGCCGGACAGCGCGCCGCAGGCGATGGTGATGAAGAGGAAGGGGAAGAGGGAGCCGGCGAACACCGGTCCGGCGCCGGTGGAGGCGAAGTCGGTCACCGACTCGGCCTTGAGATTCGGGGCGGCGATCACCACGCCGACGGCCATCAGGGCGATGGTGCCGACCTTCATGAAGGTCGAGAGGTAGTCACGGGGTGCGAGGAGCATCCATACCGGCAGCACGGAGGCGAAGAAGCCGTAGCCGACCAGGCAGAAGACCAGGGTCTCGGGGCTCCAGACGAAGTACCCGGCGAGCGAGGAGTCCTGGATCCAGCCGCCGCCGAGGATGGCGAGCAGCAGCAGGGCCACCCCGATGAAGCTGGTCTCCACGACCCGGCCGGGCCGCAGATAGCGCAGGTAGAAGCCCATGAAGAGGGCGATGGGGATGGTCATGGAGACCGAGAACGTGCCCCACGCGGACTCCGCCAGCGCGTTGACGACGACCATCGCGAGGACCGCCAGCAGGATGATCATGATGGCGAAGACGCCGATCAGCGCTGCGGCACCGCCCACCTTGCCGATCTCGTCGCGGGCCATCTGGCCCAGGCTCTTGCCGTCCCGGCGCATGGAGAGGAACAGGACGATCATGTCCTGTACCGCGCCGGCGAAGATCACGCCCGCGATGATCCAGATCGTGCCCGGCAGATAGCCCATCTGCGCGGCCAGCACCGGACCGACCAGCGGGCCGGCGCCGGCGATCGCCGCGAAGTGGTGGCCGAACAGCACCCGCTTGTCGGTGGGGTGGTAGTCGACGCCGTCCTCCAGCCGTTCCGCCGGAGTGGCGCGGGTGTCGTCGACCTGGAGGACCCGACGGGCGATGAACCGCGAGTAGAAGCGGTAGGCGATCGCATACGAACCGAGGGCCGCGACGACCAGCCAGACCGCCGAGATCTCCTCCCCCCGGGACAGGGCGAGCACGGCCCAGCCCAGGGCGCCGGCGAGGGCGACGGCACTCCAGATCGCGACCGACTTCGGCGACATTCGTGATGTTTCCGGCGCCTCATGGCCGGATTCGGGCATGGCTGATGTGGGCATGGCGGCTCCTGACCTCAACGGGTGGGCACAGTAGGGGTGACGCAGAACAGGGGTGAAGCAGAAAGGGAAGTACGGCTCAGCGATCGCGATGTCGACCTCGATGTCGGTCCGTCAGCGCGTACGCGGCGAGCAGGCAGAGGCCGCACCCCGGCACCCAGGCGAGCTGGTACCAGTAGAAGAACGGCGTCCCGGCCAGCCGCGGTTCGGCACCGGCGTACCAGGGGACCCACAGCAGGCCTGCGGCGGGCGCGAGAAGCAGTACGGCGATCGCGACGCGCCGTAGCCGGTGATGACCGGTCCGTGCCATGACCTGCGCTCCTCTCCCGCTCGCTGTCGGTCTGTGCAAGAGTTGCCCACCCCCCGAGACCGGTTGACAGCGAATTTCCAGGAAATTTCCCGCCGGTTTTCTGTCCTCCATCCCGGCCGCTCGCGCAACTCTCCCGCGAGGGCACAGGCACACCAAGGACGGTGACCCATGGCCGATGGCGCCATGACCGCGACGTTTCTCGCCGTGATCGGCGGAGCGTCGCTGCTGGCCGTCACCGCGCGGCGCCTGCGCCCGACCGACCGGCTGCCGTCCCTGGAGGGCTGGGCGCTCGCCGACCGCAGCCTCGGCCCGGTGTGGACCTGGCTGCTGCTCGGCGGCACGATCTTCACCGCGTACACCTTCGCCGCCATACCGGGCCTGGCCTACGGCAACGGCGCCCCCGCCTTCTTCGCGGTGCCGTACACCGTGATCGTCTGCCCCCTCGCCTTCGTGCTGCTGAGCCGCCTGTGGACGGTGGCCCGCGCGCACGGCTATGTCACGGCGGCCGACTTCGTGCGCGGCCGGTACGGCTCGCCGCCGCTGGCGCTGGTGGTCGCGCTGACCGGGATCCTCGCGACGATGCCGTATCTCGCGCTGCAACTGCTCGGCATACGGGCGGTGCTGGCGGCGGGGGGCGTGTATCCGCGGGGTGCGGCCGGTGATCTGGTGATGGTGGCGCTGTTCGCGGGGCTTGCCGTCGCCACCTACCGGCACGGGCTGCGCGCCCCCACCGTCATCTCGGCACTCAAGGCCGTGGCCGTCTTCGTCTCGCTGACCGCGGTGACCTGGCTGGTGCTCGAGCGGCTCGGCGGCCCGGGTGCGGTCTTCGACGGTGCGGCCGAGCGCCTCGGCGGCCCGGCGCTGCTCCTCACCCCCGAGCAGCAGCCCGCCTACGCCACCCTCGCCCTAGGCTCGGCGCTCGCGCTGCTGATGTACCCGCACGTCCTCACCGCCGGTTTCGCCGCCGACGGACCGCAGACGCTGCGCAAGGTGTCCGTGGCGCTGCCCGCCTGGACCGGGCTGCTCGCCCTCTTCGGCTTCCTGGGCATCGCGGCCCTGGCGACGGGCGTGCGCGCCCCGGCGGGCGGCGCCGAGGCCGCCGTACCGATGCTGGTCGACCGGCTGATGCCGGGCCCGCTGGCCGGGCTGGTGTTCGGCGCGATCACCGTGGGGGCGCTGGTGCCGGCGGCGGTGATGTCGATCGCGGCGGCCACCAGCTTCGTACGCAATGTGTACGTCGAGTACGTCCATCCGACGGCCACGCCCAAACGGCAGGTGCGCATCGCCAAGGCGGTGTCGCTCACCGCGAAGGTCGGCGCGGTGGCGTTCGTGTTCGGGCTGCGCGACCAGGACGCCATCAACCTCCAGCTCCTCGGCGGGGTCTGGATCCTGCAGATCTTCCCGGCCGTCGCGGTCGGGCTGTTCACCGGGCGGCTGCATCCGCGGGCGCTGCTCGCCGGTTGGGGCGTGGGCATGGTGGCGGGGACCTACATGGTCGTACGGGAGGGGTTCTCGTCGGTCGTGTCCTTCGGCTCCGGGCCGGAGATCTACGCCGGGCTCGCCGCTCTGCTCCTCAACCTGACCGTCGCCGTGGCCGGGACCGCGGTGCTCGAACGCCTCGGCGTCCCGCGCGGCGCCGACCTCACCGACCTGCCGTCACGCCTGAGCGTCAGGCGGCGCCACGAGACGGGAGCGAACAACCCGTGAGACAGCACCTGAGACGCGAAACGGAGACTCAAGCGGAGACTCCCGTACCGGCCGTGCCCCTCGCCCCCGCCGTGAGCGACCCGGCGGATCTGGAGCGTGAGGCCGGACTGGCCCGCCTGTTCGAGCTGCACTACTCCTCGATGCTGCGCCTCGCCGTCCTGCTGGGTGCCGACGACCCGGAGAACGTCGTCGCGGAGGCCTACTACCAGATCTACCGGAAGTGGCGGCGGCTGAGGGACACCGAGGCGGCGGAGGCGTATCTGCGCTCCACCGTCTGCAATCTGACGCGGATGCGGATACGGCATCTCCAAGTGGCCCGTAAGCACGTGGAGAAGCCCGCGGAGGAGCTCGTCGCCTCCGCCGAGAGCACCGCCCTGCTCCGCGACGACCAGCGCGTCCTGATCGACGCGCTCCAGCAGCTGCCCGCCCGGCAGCGCGAGGCGCTGGTGCTGCGGCACTGGCTCGGACTGAAGGAGGGCGAGATCGCCGCGGCGATGGGGATCTCCTGCGGATCCGTCAAGACCCATACGGCGCGCGGCCTCGCCGCCCTGACCCAGGCGATGGAGGCCCGGCGATGACGCATCGAGACGCGACTGGGTCGCGTGGCACCGGTCCGGACCGCACGGAGCGGGAGCTGCGCGAGGCGCTCTCCGCGCTCGCCGACGGGGTGCAGGCGGCGCCCGACGCCTATCGCACGGCGCGCGGCGAATGGCTGCGCCGGGAACGCCGGCGCCGGCTCGTCCTCGCCGTCCTCGTCATGGTCGTGTTCGCTCTGGCCACGCTGATCGGCCTGTGGGTCCTCAACCAGGCTCCGACGGATCCCGGGGTGATCTTCTCCGGCACGGGGTCCGCGGCGGGCGCGTCACTCCCCCGGCCCCACCCCTGATTGGCCTACCGGCCCTGGGGGAACCCGCACTCGCGTGCACCCCCGCATCGAGGACTACGCCCTCATCGGCGACGAGCAGACGGCCGCCCTGATCGGCAGGGACGGCTCCGTCGACTGGCTGTGCCTGCCCCGCTTCGACTCGGGAGCCTGCTTCGCGAGGCTCCTCGGCGACGAGGACAACGGCCACTGGCGCATCGCCCCCAAGCACGCGAAAGGCCCCTGCACCCGCCGCGCCTACCGCCGCGACACCCTGGTGCTGGACACCGAGTGGGAGACCGACGAGGGCGCGATCCGGGTCACCGACCTGATGCCCCAACGCGACCGCGCCCCCGACCTCGTGCGCATCGTGGAGGGCCTGCGCGGCCGGGTCACCGTGCGCAGCACCCTGCGGCTCCGCTTCGACTACGGCTCGGTCGTCCCCTGGGTGCGCAGGACCGACGGGCACCGGGTGGCCGTCGCCGGCCCGGACTCGGCCTGGCTGCGCAGCGAACCCGAAGTGCACACCTGGGGCAAGGACTTCGGTACGCACTCGGAGTTCACGGTCGACAAGGGCGAGAAGGTCGCCTTCGTCCTCACCTGGCACCCCTCGCACGAGCCGCGCCCACCGCTCGTCGACCCGCACAAGGCGCTGCGCACCAGCGTCCGCGACTGGCGGAAGTGGGCGGGACGCTGCCACTACGACGGCCCGCACCGCGACGCCGTCGTCCGCTCCCTGATCACCCTCAAGGCCCTCACCTACCGGCCGACCGGCGGCATCGTCGCCGCCCCCACCACCTCGCTCCCCGAGGAACTGGGCGGTGTCCGCAACTGGGACTACCGCTACTGCTGGCTGCGCGACTCCACCCTCCTGCTGAACGTGGGCCTCTCGGCGGGCTACCGGGAGGAGGCCGAGGCCTGGCGCGACTGGCTGGTGCGCGCGGTCGCGGGTGACCCGGCCGACCTGCAGATCATGTACGGCCTGGCGGGCGAGCGGCGGCTGCCCGAGTTCGAGGTGCCGTGGCTGTCCGGCTTCGCCGGCTCCGTTCCCGTACGCATCGGCAACGAGGCCGTGAAACAGCTGCAGTTGGACGTGTACGGGGAGGTCATGGACACGCTGGCACTGGCCCGGGACGCGGGCCTGCCCCTCAAGCCGCACATGTGGGCGATCCAGTCCTCCCTCATGGAGTGGCTGCGCTCGCAGTGGCGCCGGCCGGACGAGGGGCTGTGGGAGGTGCGCGGCGGCCGCCGTCATTTCGTGCACTCGAAGGTGATGGTGTGGGTGGCCGCGGACCGGGCGGTGCGCACGCTGGAGAAGAACCCGAAGCTGAAGGGCGACCTCGACGGCTGGCGGGAGTTGCGCGACGAGGTGCACCGCGAGGTGTGCGAGAAGGGCTACGACGCCGAGCGGAACACCTTCACGCAGTCCTACGGCTCCCGTGAACTCGACGCCGCGCTGCTGCTCATCCCGCGTGTGGGCTTCCTGCCGCACGACGACCCGCGCGTCCTCGGCACCATCGACGCGATCCGCGCCGAGCTCAGCCATGACGGCTTCCTGCGCCGCTACAGCACCGACGAGACAACCGTCGACGGACTGCCGGGCGGCGAGGGCACGTTCCTGGCCTGCTCGTTCTGGCTCGCGGAGGCGCTGCACATGACGGGGCGCACCAAGGAGGCACGTGAGCTGTTCGACCGGCTGGTGGGTCTCGCCAACGACGTGGGTCTGCTGTCCGAGGAGTACGACCCGGTGGCCGACCGCCAGCTCGGCAACTTCCCGCAGGCCTTCAGCCACATCGGCCTGGTGAACACCGCCCTCGCCCTGTTCGGGGGCGACGGGGCAGGATAGGGGCCATGGATCTTGGACTGAAGGACCGGGTGTACGTCGTCACGGGGGCGACCCGCGGACTGGGCAACGCGGCGGCGCGTGAGCTGGTGGCCGACGGGGCGAAGGTCGTCCTGACCGGGAGGGACACCGAGCGGGCTGTCGCCGCGGCGGCCGAGCTGGGGTCGAATGCCGTGGGTGTGGCCGTCGACAACGCCGATCCGGAGGCGGCGGCGCGGCTGATCGCCATCGCCCGTGAGCGGTTCGGCCGGTTCGACGGCATTCTCGTCAGTGTCGGTGGGCCGCCTGCCGGGTTCGTCGCGGACAACACGGACGAGCAGTGGCAGGCCGCGTTCGAGTCGGTGTTTCTGGGCGCGGTCCGGCTCGCGCGGGCGGCAGCGACGGAGCTCGACGAGGGCGGGGTCATCGGGTTCGTGCTGTCGGGGTCGGTGCATGAGCCGATCCCCGGGCTGACGATTTCCAATGGCTTGCGGCCCGGGCTCGCCGGGTTCGCGAAGTCCCTTGCGGATGAACTGGGGCCGCGGGGGATTCGCGTCGTGGGGCTGCTTCCGTCCCGTATCGACACGGATCGGGTGCGGGAGCTGGACGGCATGTCTGCCGACCCGGAGGCGACACGGGCGGCGAACGAGGCCCGTATTCCGCTGCGGCGGTACGGGACTCCGGAGGAGTTCGGGCGTGCGGCGGTGTTTCTCCTGTCCCCGGCTGCTTCCTATTTGACGGGAATCATGTTGCCTGTCGACGGCGGGATGCGGCACGGGTTCTGAGAGGACGGTCAAGTCACCCTTTCCGCACGGTGCTTGACGCCCTTCATGCGGACCTCTGTCGGCAATTCCGCCAACCCCGCTGAATTGCGGGCGTGGGTGAGGGCCTGTGCGGTGAGGTCGTTCAGGGCTGTCCCGGGATCCACGTGCGGCTCCAGCAGCAGCCGTACCCGGGTCTCGGGTGCGCTGCGCCTGCCCCGCAGGTGGACGTGGGCGCGGTGGACGCCCTCCAGGGTCGCCGCCTCGTTCGCCAGGACGGTCTCCAGGGCCCGGCCCCGCAGCAGTGCGCCCTCGCCGTCGCCGGTGTCGACGAGGACCTCGGTGAGGCGGTGGCGGCGCAGATTCGCGGTCAGCCACCACAGGGCGAGCAGGACGAGGACGGCGAGTACGGCGATGACCGTCGGCCACCACCAGCCGTCGTCCCGCCAGCGCGTCCGCTCGGCGTCGCTGAGCAGGACGTCGTGCCGGCTGTCGTGGATCCACCAGGACGGGGGGTCCAGGCCGAGGCCCACGGCCAGTACGGAACCGCCGATCACGAGCAGTACCAGCCCGACGAGCCCGATCAGTACCCGGTTGACCACCCTGAGCACGGCGCTCACCCCTTCCGTCCGGGCCGTCGTACCCGCACCGACAGCGCGGGCGGGCGGGTCAGGCCCAGGCCCTTGATCGCGCCGGCGAGCGTGGCGTCAAGGTCGGCGCGTACGTCGTCCAGTTCGCGGAAGTGGGAGACGGCGCGAACGTCGGCCCGTTTCCGGCGCATCCGTACCCGGACCGACTGGACGCCGGAGACCTCCATGGCCCGGTCACGCAGGACGAGGGCGGCCAGCTCGCGGTGGAGTCCGGCGCGTACGTCGGGGTGGGTGCGCCGCATCGGCAGGACCGACCGCAGGCCGGGCGTGGTGGCCAGGACCAGCAGCCAGAGCCCGAGGACGGCGGCGACACCCGCGCCGACGAGCACCCAGGTGTCGTCGAGGGGGCGTTCGGCGAGTCCGCGGGCCAGTTCCCGGCGCCAGCGCATGGCGGGCCGGTCGGCGCGCACGGAGGCGATGTCGTACAGGAAGAAGCCGGCGATGACGAAGAGCAGGAGCGCCATGATCGCGGCCGGGATGCGGCGTGCCGACCAGAAGCGACGGTTCGCGCCGTCCTCGGCGTCGAGTGCGGGCGGGGGCTCGTAGTCCGCCGCCGACGCCGACTGGTCGAGGGTGTCGGGGCCGGTCTCCTTCTCGATGACCGGCAGTCGTTGTGTGGTGCCCTCGGGACCCTGGGACTCGCTCATCGCGTCCTCCCCTGTGCCGCGCCCTGCCCGGGCGCCGGGTGCAGCCGCTCCACGTGCACGGCGACCTCCGGCACCGCCATGCCCACCAACGCGCCTACCCGCTCGGCGACATGCCGACGCACGGTCGCGCAGCGGGCGCCGATGTCGGTGGGGTACTCGAGTTCGAGGTGGACCCGGATCCGGGCGGTGCCGTGGGCGACGACGACATTGGCGTACGGGCGGGCGGCGTCCTCGGCCCGCTCGCCCACCGCCTCGCGCGCGGCCTGTGAGGCGACCTTCGCGACGACCCGGTCGGCGATCCGGGTCGCCCCGCGCTCGCCCGGCGGGACGACCGGTAGGGGTCTGCCGAGTTCACCGGCCCCCGTGCTCACCGGCGTCACCGCCGCCGTTCGTCACGGCGCCGGAAGAAGTCACCGAGCTCGTACTCCCCCTCCAGGAACCGCCCGACGACGAAACCGACGGCGCCCAGGGCCGCCACCAGCAGGAAGGCGCCGAATCCGCCGAAATACCCGGCGAAGCCCAATGCCATGCCGGCGATCATGCCGACCACGGCCATGCTCATGGTGCGCTCCTCAGTTTCTCAACAGCTCCCCGGCCTTTGCGTCGTTCGCGTCGTTCGGTCGCCGGCGCCTCACTGGATCCGGCGCTCCGGTTCCTCTTCCTCTTCCTCCGGAAGCTTCACATCACTCACCGCGATGTTGACCTCGACCACTTCGAGGCCTGTCATCCGCTCGACGGCGGTGATCACGTTCTCGCGCACGTCCCGGGCCACATCGGCGATCGACACGCCGTACTCGACGACGATCTCCAGGTCGAGCGCGGCCTGCACCTCGCCGACCTCGGCCTTCACCCCGCGCGTCACCGACTTCGCGCCGCCCGGCACCCGGTCGCGCACGGCCCCGAAGGTCCGCGCCAGTCCGCTGCCCATGGCGTGCACGCCGTCCACATCGCGTGCGGCCATCCCGGCGATCTTCTCCACGACGCCGTCCGCGATGGTCGTCCGCCCCCGGGCGCCGGGGTCTCCCCCGCCGCGCCTGGTCGTCTGAGCCTTTCGTGTGCTGAGGGCCTCGCCCTCCGTCCCCCGGTTCTGATCCGTCGTCTCGGTCATGGCCGTACATCCTTTGCGGTTGTCGTCCTTCGACCACCGTAAGCACGGTTACGCGATCGCGCGCCAGGGATGCGGCAGGCTGGAGGAATGACTACGGCGGATCGGTGGACACAAGCAGTCCGAAATCAGCTCGGGCTCGGCAGACTGCTGCCCCTGGGCGGCGCGCGCGACGGCGCGTGGATCTCCGAGAAGGCGGCCGAGGCGGTTCTGAAGCGCGCGGCCGAGGACATGCGCGGGGTACGGCTGGGCACGCTCCGGATCGCCCTCACCGATCCGGAGGACGCGCAGGAGGCCGCCGTACCGCCGCCGCCCAGCGCCCTGCCGCCGGGCCCCCTGCGGGTGACGGCGGATTTCGCGGCGACGGCGACCGAGCCGTTGCCGGCGACGGCGGACCGGCTGCGCGAACTGCTGGCCGCCGCGGCGACGGAACGCCTCGGCCTGACGGTGACCGAGGTCGACCTACGGGTGACGGCCCTGCTCGACGACGACGTGGAACCCGCCCCCGTACGGCAGCCGGAACCGGCGCAGGCCGCGGCACCCGGGAACCCCGACGAGGAGCGCGTCTGCGCCGCGGCACAGGCGGTCCCGGGGGTGACCCGGCTGACGGGCGCCCTGGGCGGGTTGGCCCGGGCGGTGCACATCGAGGAACGGCAGGACGAGGCCGCTCTGCCGCATCGGCACGCGCGCGTGGAGATCGCGGTGAGCGCGGACCACCGGGCCGTGGAGGTGGCCCGGGAGGTCCGCAGGAAGGCGGGAGCGGCGCTGCCGGATCACCCGACGGTGGCGGTGCTGGTCACGGCCGTCGGCTGATCGGCGCCTGTCTCGTCAGCGCAGGGCTCATCAGCACACGGCTCGTCAGCGCAGGGCTCATTCGCCGAGGCCGGCCAGGTCCCGCAGACGCCGCGCCTGCGCGGCTCGCTCGGCGCCGCGCTGCTCGTCGTACGTACGGTCCACGGCACCACGAAGCAGCGCCTTGGTCTCGATCACGGCGTCCCGTGGCGCGGACACGATCGCCCCCGCCAGATCCCGTACGGCGTCGTCAAGTTGCTCGGCGGGCACGGCGAGGTTGGCCAGCCCGCTGCTGACGGCCTCCTCGGCCGACACGAACCGCCCCGTCACGCAGATCTCCAGCGCACGGCCGTATCCGACCAGCCCGACCAGCGGGTGCGTACCCGTCAGGTCCGGCACCAGCCCGAGGCTGGTCTCACGCATGGCGAACTGCACGTCGTCCGCGACGACGCGCACGTCACAGGCGAGCGCGAGCTGGAAACCCGCCCCGATGGCATGCCCCTGTACGGCGGCGATGGACACGATGTCGTTGCGCCGCCACCAGGTGAAACCCTCCTGGAACTCGGCGATGGCAGCGTCGAGTTCACCGTCGCTGCTGCGCGCGAGCTCGATGAACGAGGGCTCGCCCTCGATCCCGTCGGGCGTGAACATCTGCCGGTCGAGTCCGGCGGAGAAGGACTTGCCCTCTCCGCGCAGCACGACCACCCGCACATTGCCCGGCAGGACCCGCCCGGCCTCTGCGAGCGTCCGCCACATGGCGGGGCTCTGTGCATTGCGCTTGGCCGGGTTGTTCAGCGTCACCGTGGCGATCGCGCCGTCGACGGTGAGCCGTACGCCGTTCTTGTCGAGCAGGGGAGCCAGTTCCTGGTCGGGCGAAGCCATGGGGTGCCTCCGATGAGTGCGGTCATCATGGGATGCCCGGAAGGGCACCCCCTAAGTGACTGCACAGTAACCACCCGGCCAGTCAGCCGACCGACCGGGTGGCCACCATCGAAGCCGATGGGCCGCCCGGGTTCAGGACGATGCGGCCTTCTTGCCCCGCGTCGCCCCGCCACGCCCTCGAAGCGTGACGCCCGATTCGCTGAGCATCCGGTGTACGAAACCATACGAGCGGCCGGTTTCCTCGGCCAGTGCCCGAATGCTCGCACCGGAGTCGTACTTCTTCTTCAGGTCTGCCGCGAGCTTGTCGCGCGCGGCGCCGGTTACCCGGCTGCCCTTCTTCAGAGTCTCGGCCACCCGTGCCTCCTCATGGGAAGTGCGCTCTGGTCTCCTCATGATCACCCCTCCGGAGCTTCATGGCCACCCATTCGGCAAGGTCCGTGAGACAAGGTTTTGACGACAGGAGCGCATCCCCACATGCGGAATCTGTAATTCCGGCGGGTGGCGTCCGTACGGCCGAACGGGTTCTTTCGCGAAGTGCCAGGTCAGGGACGCGCGACGGCCGAGCCCTTGTCGATAAAGGACTCGGCCGCGAAATCGATGTAGTACACACCTCGGTACGAGGAGATCTCACACAGATGATGGATCACCAATGGGCCGAATGATCCATACGCCGGTGATCACGCATTCGATCACGCCAGGGCGACGAGATCCGCGTAGTCGGAGCCCCACAGGTCCTCGACACCGTCCGGCAGCAGAATGATCCGCTCCGGCTGCAGCGCCTCGACGGCGCCCTCGTCGTGGGTGACGAGCACGACCGCGCCCTTGTAGGTGCGCAGCGCGCCGAGGATCTCCTCGCGGCTGGCCGGGTCCAGGTTGTTGGTGGGCTCGTCGAGGAGCAGCACGTTCGCCGACGACACTACGAGGGTGGCGAGCGCGAGGCGGGTCTTCTCGCCGCCGGAGAGGACGCCGGCCGGCTTGTCGACGTCGTCGCCGGAGAACAGGAACGAGCCGAGCACCTTGCGGACCTCGACGAGGTCCATGTCGGGGGCCGCGGAGCGCATGTTCTCCAGGACCGTCCGATCGGGGTCCAGGGTCTCGTGCTCCTGGGCGTAGTAGCCGATCTTGAGCCCGTGGCCGGGGATGACCGCTCCCGTGTCCGGCTGCTCGACGCCCGCGAGGAGCCTCAACAGGGTCGTCTTTCCGGCGCCGTTGAGCCCGAGGATGACCACCCTCGACCCCTTGTCGATGGCCAGGTCGACGTCGGTGAAGATCTCCAGGGAGCCGTACGACTTCGACAGGCCCTCGGCGGTCAGCGGGGTCTTGCCGCAGGGCGCCGGCTCCGGGAAGCGGAGCTTGGCGACCTTGTCGGACTGGCGCACCTCTTCGAGGCCCGACAGCAGTCGCTCGGCACGCCGGGCCATGTTCTGCGCGGCGACGGTCTTGGTGGCCTTGGCGCGCATCTTGTCGGCCTGCGCGTTGAGCGCGGCGGCCTTCTTCTCGGCGTTCTGCCGCTCGCGCTTGCGGCGCTTCTCGTCGGCCTCGCGCTGCTGCTGGTAGAGCTTCCAGCCCATGTTGTAGATGTCGATCGCGGCGCGGTTGGCGTCCAGGTAGAACACCTTGTTGACGACCGTGTCGACCAGGTCGACGTCGTGGGAGATCACGATGAACCCACCGCGGTACGTCTTCAGGTAGTCCCGCAGCCAGATGATCGAGTCGGCGTCGAGGTGGTTGGTCGGCTCGTCGAGCAGCAGGGTGTCCGCGTCCGAGAACAGGATGCGGGCGAGCTCGATACGGCGGCGCTGACCGCCGGAGAGCGTGTGCAGGGGCTGGCCCAGCACACGGTCGGGCAGGTTCAGCGCGGCGGCGATGGTGGCGGCCTCGGCCTCGGCGGAGTATCCGCCCTTGGTGAGGAACTCCGTCTCCTGGCGCTCGTACTGCTTCATCGCCTTGTCGCGGGTGGCGCCCTTGCCGGTGGCGATGCGCTGTTCGTTCTCGCGCATCTTGCGGATCAGTACGTCCAGGCCGCGCGCGGAGAGGATGCGGTCGCGGGCGAGGACGTCGAGGTCGCCGGTGCGGGGGTCCTGCGGGAGGTAGCCGACCTCGCCGGAGCGGGTGATGGTGCCGGCGGCGGGGATGCCCTGGCCGGCGAGGCACTTGGTGAGGGTCGTCTTGCCGGCGCCGTTGCGGCCGACGAGGCCGATGCGGTCACCCTTGGCGACGCGGAAGGTCGCGGACTCGATGAGGACGCGCGCACCGGCGCGCAGCTCGATACCGGAGGCGGAGATCACGGACAGACTCCAGGGCGGGGGTAGGTGGCGGGATGGGCGGCTGAGGACGTTCCCGCCGTCTAATGCGCGAGGAGAATGGCCATGGAAGCCAGTCTAACGGGGCCGTGCAACCACTTTTTCTGGGTTCACGTGTTCGGACCCCGGCTCGCCGCCGTCCCCTTGCGGACCTCATTGCCGAGCGGTCTGCGGTGCGGGGCGATCCGTCCCAGGTCGTCCACGGCGATGAGCTGCGCGGTCCAGGCCGCGCGGGGGCAGGGCTGGGCGACGAGGAGCTCCCTGCCGTGATGTACGGCACGTGCGGGCTCGAAGGCGCAGCCCTCACGGGCCGGCAGCACCCAGCGCAGGTCGCCGTCGGCGATTCGGTACGCCAAGACGCGGCGGGGCGTCACGACCGCGAGGATGCCGCGGCCGAGGGGGCGCAGGACGCCGGTGCCGCCGTGGGCCGGAAGCCAGTCGCGGGCCGCGGGCAGGGCGCGGTGCCAGCGGACGGTACGGCCGTCGGTGTCGGTGACCATGCCGTCGTCCCAGAGCGTGATCGCCTCCACGCGCGCGTGGAGCGGGGCGAGCCGGAGAGAGGTCAGCGGGCGCCGGCCTTCCCGGGTGTAGCGCCAACGGGTCGTCCCCGTGCGGGGGGCATAGGCCTCGACGGCCGTTCCGCGCGTGCGCAACCGGGTCGTCGTCGGCTGCTGTGCGGTGGTGTGCCGCACGCGCGCGTGGACGGTGAGGTGGTCGCCGTAGGGCGTGGGGCGGGCGTGGTGGGCGGCGGTGAGGAGCGGGGCCGCGAGGAGGAGGACCAGGGCGGCTGCGCGGAGGGGGCGGGGGACGTGGAGGAAGCGGCGTGGGGTGGTGCCCGGGGCGGGTTCCGGGAGGTGCTCCGGTCGGGAAGGCACGGCCGTGCTCGTGCGACTGCCCGGTTCGGTGCTCGTGCGACTGCCCGATTCGAGGGTCATCGCTTCGTCGCCTCGACCGGCAGAACAACCACCCACGCCCCCTCGGGAACCTTCGGGGAGCCCTCTCGGCCTTCTCCCGACGACTGCTTCCGGCGGATCAGGCGCAGAGCGTAGCCATGCCCGGCGCGGGTGGCGGGGTATGGCGTGGGGACACGGCGAGTCGGCGGAGGCCTCTCCCCCGTTCGGCTCTGCGGCCGGGCGGCCGGGCACCCGGCTCGCGGGCCGTTGTCAGTGGTCGCTGCAAGACTGGGCAGCGGGTCGGAACCAGGCGTGTTCCGGCATGTTCCGGCATGTGACGGCAGTGACAGCGATGGATCACGAAGGGGTGATCGGCATGGCAGGCACGAGCGGTGGGCGTCCGAGTATCTACCCGACGCTGCTGTACGTGGACGCGAAGGCGGCGATCAAACAGCTCACGGAGGCCTTCGGGTTCACCGAGCTGTCGGTGTTCGAAGGCGAGGACGGCTCGGTGCTGCACGCCGAGCTCGTGCAGGGCAACGGCGCGGTGATGCTCGGTTCGAAGGGCCGCGGCGGCGTCTTCGACACGGCGATGAAGGACGCGGGCACGACCGGGGTGTACGTCGTCGTGGACGACGTCGACGCACACCACCGGCGGGCCGTGGAGCACGGCGCCGAGATCCTGATGCCCCCGACGGACCAGGACTACGGCTCACGGGACTACATGGCCCGGGACGTCGAGGGCAATGTGTGGAGCTTCGGCACCTACGCCCCCGCGATACAGGGCTGAGCGCCGGTCCGGCTCAGCTGCCCCCGGTGTGCACCTGGAAGGCGGCGCGGCGTACGGCCTTGGCGAGGGCGGGGTCGGGGTGCGCGGCGGCGAGCGCGACCAGGACCTGCACGGTGCGGGGGTGACCGACGGCGCGCACTTCGTCGAGGAGCGCGGGGACGGTCGGCTGGAGCGCGGACTCCAGGTGCCGTACGAGCATCGGGGCCTCGCCGTGGTCGGCGACGGCGGCGGCGGTGTCGACCCACAGCCAGGTGGCCTCTTCCCGGGTGAGCACCTCGTGGGCGTCCTCGGGGTCGATGCCGTCGTGCTCGGCGAGCCACAGCAGGGCGTACGGCCGTAGCGTCGGCTCGTCGACGACGGCGCGGACGTCGGGCTCGGCGGGGGCGCCGACGACACGCAGCGCCTCGAAGGCGAGGCCGCGCAGCAGGGCGTCCTCACCACGCGCGGCGGCGAGGAGTTCGGTAACGGCGCTGCCGACGGGGCGGGCGGCGAGCCAGGCGCGGTATTCGTCGCGGGCGGCGTTCGGCCGGAGCTGGGCGCAGCCGCGGAGCATGTCCTCGGCCGCCTGCTCGATGTTGCCGGCGGGGCTCTGGGCGGCGACGCAGATCTGCTCCAGCTTGACCCAGACCGCCCAGTTGCCGAGAGGGGTGAGCGTGGCCTGTCCGTCGCCGTAGGTGAGGGCGCCGACGGAGGCGAGGGCGCGCAGGGCCCAGTCGAGGAGGGGGGCGAGAGGCGTGTCGTCCGCGGGCGGTGCGGCGTCGGCGACCGGCTCGGGCCGCGGGCCATAGGGGATCTCGCAGCGCTCGGTGCGCAGTTCGGTGACCCGCTGCTCCAGCAGGTCCAGGAGCTGCTCCACGGGGACCGGACCGGCGGACAGCTGCAGGAAGGAGAGCACCTGGGGCATGGCCGAGACGACGTCGGCCACGGCGGCGGCGTGCTCGTGCTGCTCGGGTTCCGGGTGGGCGAGAGACCAGGCGTCGAAGAGGGCGACCCAGCCGCGCAGGACGGCGCTGTCGTCACGGTCCCAGGCGCGCAGCCGCCAGCCGGGGCGGGCGCTGTCGCCGTGCACCTCGACGAGGCCGGCGAGGCGGGCGGTGTCCCAGTCGGCACGGACCTGAGCCACGGTCAGGCCGAGATCCTGGGCCGCGCGTTCGGCGGTCGCGTCGGAGAGGGTGCCCTTGCCGTCGGAGCCGGCACCGTCACGGCCGGGGCCCAGAGCGGTGTCGGCCCAGTGGGCGACGCGGGCCGCGGCGGCCAGACCGGAGCGAGCCATTCTGGCCAGCTCGGCCTGCGCCGGTGTGCCCTCCGGGGGGCGCGGTGCGGGGCGGCGGGGGCGCCGCTGGTTCACGGCTCGGGGGGCGGCGGCCAGGGGTCGCGGGCGGACGAGTCGAAGCCTGGAGTCGCGCGGGATACGGGACGTCACGGGTGCAGTCTTCCGGTTGACGGTCCGAAAACCCAAACGGAATGTCACGAGGGGCTACGGGGATGGCCAACGCACGGGGTCCTGCGGGCGGCGAAGGACCGATAACAGGCCAGTGGTACGGGGTTAAACGGAATCTGTGGGACCGGTACGGGAGGGGAGGGGGCCGAGGGCGGGGGAACGGCGCGTAAGGAGAGCGTCCGGAGCGACTGACAGTGACGAGCCGCTGAGGACGAGCCGCTGAGAAGGTGCGGAGAGGGCCGTGGGAGAGGTCGGCGTGCGGGCGGGAGCGGGTGTCACATGAGGGGTGTCATGAAGCGGCGGAGGGCTTCCTCGTAGGCCTCGGGGTCGGCGTTCCACATGGCGGCGTGGGGGGCGTTCCGGACCGTGTGGAGGGCCACCAGGTTGGGGTGGGCCTCGGCCAGGCGGCGGGAGAGGGTCCAGGGGGCCACCCTGTCGTCGGGGCCGTGGAAGATGAGGGTCGGCACCGTGAGGCGGTCGGGGGCTCCGTTGCCGCGTTCGGCCTCCAGGCCTGTGCGGCCCTGTGCCGCGCGGACCGCGAGCGGCAGCAGCGCGCTCGGCGTGTGGCGGGCCCTGGCGAGGGCCCGCAGCGTGGTTTCCCAGCTGAGGACCGGGGAGTCCAGGACGAGCCCGGAGACACGGTCGCGCAGACCGGAGTGCGCGGCGGCACGTAGCGCCATCGTCGCGCCGGTGGACCAGCCGAGCAGCACGAACTGCTTGGCTCCGTACCGCACGGCGTAGCGCATGGCGGCGTCCAGGTCGCGCCACTCGGTCTCGCCGAGGTGGTTCAGGCCGTCCGGCGGGCGGGGTGCGCCGAGGTCGCCGCGGTAGGCGAGGGCGAGGGCCGGGAAGTGGCGGCCGTTGAGGAACCGCATGACGTTCATGGCGTGTTCGCGGGTGGTGCCGAGGCCGTGCACCGCGATGACCCAGGTGTCCCGGCTGCCGGGGACGAACCAGGCGGGCAGGGCGCCGAGTTCGCCGGGGATGTCGACGTCGGCGTGGTCGAGGCCGAGGGCGGCGCTCGGGTTGCCGACGTACACGTTCGGGGTGAGCCAGACGCTGTCGCCGGGCCGGAGGGTGCCGTGGGTGACGCGCTCCAGGCGGCGTACGACGGTGTCGGCGGAGTGGTTCGCCGTGGCGAGGACGGGGCCGACGACCGCGTGCGAGGCGTCGCCGGCGAGGCCGTAGGTGCCGGGGCGCAGGGAGGCGAGGTCGCGGGTGAGCGCGATCTGGCCGGCGGCCGTGGCGTGCACGGTGAGCCGGGGTTCGGTGGGCAGGGGCCGGCCGGGGGGCGCCGTCAGCGCGGCGCCACTGGCGATGCGGCCGGCGGCGACGCTCGCGGCGCCGGCGGCGAGAGCCACGGTGACGGCAGCGGCCGTCGCTTTGACAGTGCGCACGGGTCCAGTGTCCGGGCGTGGGCGGGGAGCGGCCAGTGGAAGGACGCAGGGCGTCTCGCCCCCGCCGCCCCTACCCGTCCCATCCTCCAGGGGCGCTGCCCCTCGACCCCGTCCCTGGGGGCCTGCGGCCCCCAGAACCCCGCTTCGGCCCTGAACGGGCCTCGTCCTCAAACGCCGGACGGGCTGAATGATGCGGACCGGCGTCGAAAGTGAGGCACGGCCCCGACCCGCAACCCACCCACAGGCGCCCCGCGCACCCCACCCACCCGCACAGGCCGCCGTCAGCACCCCACCCCACCAGTACAGACCGCCGCCAGAACCCACCCCACCCTCACCAGGCCGCCGCCAGAACCCACCCCACCCGCAGGCCGCCGCCGGCACCCCCACCCGCACCAGGCCGCCGCCGGCACCCGCCTCAACCGCACAGACCGCCGCCGGCACCCGCCTCAACCGCCGGACGCACCCCGCTGCCCATACCCCCGCAACCGCTCCCCCACCTCCGCCACCTGCCCCTCCGACAGCAGCGTCGGCGCGAGCCCTGGTACCGACGAAGCCGTCAGCCACAGGCGGCACATCCACTCCAGCTGGGCCGTGCGGTCGTACGCCTGGTCCAGGGTCGTGCCGTAGGCGATCGTGCCGTGGTTCTGGAGGAGGCAGGCGGTGCGGTCGGTGAGGGCCTGGAGCATGTTCTCGGCCAACTCCCGGGTGCCGTACGTCGCATACGGGGCAACCCGGACCGGTCCGCCGAGGGCGGCGGCCATGTAGTGGATCAGCGGGAGCTCGGGGACCACGGTCGAGACCGCCGTCGCATGGACGGCGTGGGTGTGGACCACGGCGCCGGCGTCCGTGGCGCGGTAGACGGCGAGGTGCATCGGCAGCTCGCTCGTCGGCACCAGGACGCCCAGCACCTGCCGGCCGTCGAGGCCGACCCCCGTCACGTCCTCCGGCGTCAGGCGGTCGTACGGCACTCCCGACGGCGTGACCAGCACCGTGTCACCGACGCGCACCGAGACGTTCCCGGACGTGCCGACGACCAGCCCGTCGGTGACGGTGCGGCGGGCCGTCGCAACAAGGGCCTCCCAGGCATCCGCCTCCTCGGGACGCACGCGCCTGCCCCACGGCTCCCCCGCTTCCTGTGCGCCCTCCCGCGCATCCCCCACACCCCGAACACCCCGCTGGTCCCGCCGCTCCTCAGCCATGTCCTCCACCATGTCCTCCGCCATGCGGCGATACTGCCAGGCACCACCGCGACACGGCCTCAAGTCGCCCATGAGCCGGGGCACTTTAGGCCGGAAGACCGGCGTCCGGAAGTACGCATATCCGGATACATCCCCCTCTTCCCGTGCTTGGCCTGAGATCGACCGGCATGCAGTGGCCTTCCAGTAATCTCTGGGGGATTTGTCGTGCACGTCGCCATTCCGGGGGAAATATGGCTCGTGATCGCAAACCGTCCCATCACCGCTCCCGCCACCGCTCCCACCTCATAGCGGCATCCGTGGCGGCGCTCACCTTCGGGGGAACCGCACTCGCCGAGATTCCGGCGGCGGCGGCAGGCAAGCCCAAGGGCCACGACGTCTCTTCCCACCAGAAGAACGTCAACTGGCAGAGCGCGAAGGCGAAGGGCGCCACGTTCGTCTACGTCAAGGCGACCGAGTCCCACACCTACCGCAACCCGTACTTCGGCCAGCAGTACAACGGCTCCCGCAACGCGGGCCTCGTCCGCGGCGCGTACCACTTCGCGCTGCCGAACAAGTCGTCGGGCAGGACGCAGGCGCAGCACTTCGTGCGCAACGGCGGCGGCTGGACGCCGGACGGCTGGACGCTGCCGCCCGCGCTCGACATCGAGTACAACCCGTACAGCAAGCACAAGTGCTACGGGCTGAGCAAGGCCAAGATGGTCAACTGGATCCAGTCCTTCAGCAACGAGGTGAAGCGGCTCACCGGTCGCCGCCCGGTGATCTACACCACCACGCACTGGTGGAACACCTGCACCGGCGCCAGCCGCGCCTTCGCCTCGAATCACGCGCTGTGGGCAGCCCGCTACAACTCATCGAGCGCGGGCACGCTGCCGGCCGGATGGCAGTTCTGGACCTTCTGGCAGTACGACAACGGCGGCGGGAGCCTGCCGGGTGACCAGAATCTCTTCAACGGGTCCATGAGTCAGCTGAGGAAGTTCGCCCGCGGCTACTGACCGTGCGGCGCCTGGGCCGCGCGCTGCCCGACGGAACCGGAGCCTCCGCTCATAGGAGAAACCCTCCCTGCCGGACACCGTGCGGCCTGCCCCAGTTCACCTTCCGTTCACTCGGGTTACCTACGTTCGTCCAGCCAATGACCTCGAACGATTGCCTGGGTAAATGGAAAACTTCTCGCTGATCCTCGCGATTGTGGTGGTAACCGCACTCGCGTTCGATTTCACGAACGGTTTCCACGACACCGCCAACGCGATGGCCACGACCATCTCGACCGGTGCGCTCAAGCCCAAGGTCGCGGTGGCCATGTCCGCCGTGCTGAACCTTGTAGGCGCCTTCCTCTCCGTGGAGGTCGCCAACACGATCTCCAAGGGTCTCGTCGACGAGACCGGCATCCGGCCCGAGGTCATCTTCGCCGCGTTGGTCGGCGCGATCCTCTGGAATCTGCTGACCTGGCTGGTGGGCCTGCCCTCCAGCTCCTCGCACGCCCTCATGGGCGGTCTGATCGGCGCCACCATCGCCTCGGCGGGCGTGGGCGCGGTCCACGGTGACGTGCTGGTCACCAAGGTCCTCATCCCGGCGATCGCGGCCCCGCTGGTCGCGGGCATCGCCGCGATGCTGGCAACCCGCCTGACGTACTCCCTCGGCAAGAAGGCCGACGGCCAGGCCTCGGCGAAGGGCTACCGCGCCGGCCAGATAGCCTCCGCCGGCCTGGTCTCGCTGGCCCACGGTACGAACGACGCGCAGAAGACGATGGGCATCATCACCCTCGCCCTGGTCGCCGGCGGCACCCTCGCCCCCGACTCCGACCCGCCCATGTGGGTCATCCTCTCTGCGGGCGTCGCCATCGCGCTCGGCACCTACCTCGGCGGCTGGCGCATCATCCGCACCATGGGCAAGGGCCTGACCGACCTCCAGCCGCAGCAGGGCTTCGCCGCCCAGACCAGCGCCGCGACGGTCATCCTGGCCTCCTCCCACCTCGGCTTCTCCCTCTCCACCACGCACTCCGTCTCCGGCTCGGTGATGGGCGCGGGCCTCGGCCGCAAGGGCGGCGTGGTCCGCTGGTCGACGGCCACCCGCATGTTCGTCGCCTGGGGCCTCACGCTCCCGGCCGCCGCCCTGGTCGGCGCGCTCGCCGAGTACGTGACGGGCTTCGGTGCCTGGGGCACGGCCCTCGTCGCGATCTTCCTCGTCACCTCCAGCGCCGCGATCTGGAAGATCTCCCGCCGTGAGGTCGTCGACCACACGAACGTCAACGAGACCGACGAGCCGGCCGGCGTGGTGACCACGGCCATGGCCGCCGTGACGCCGCCGCCGGCGGGCACGGTGACCGAGGACCTCACGGCCACGATCCCGGCCCCGGCGACCGAACCGGCGACCTCGTCGGCCACCACGGTCTGAGCCCCGCCCACCCGGTAACGAAGGAAACAGCAGTATGAAGATCGACTGGGCGGCTCTCGGCTCCGTCTTCGGCGTCAGCCTCGTGGTCACCGTGGCCCTCGTGGGCCTGTTCACCCTCGGCATCGCGGGCCTGTCCCGCCAGGAGAAGGCCTCGGCCCAGGGCGGCTCGGCCGCGCTCGCGGTCACCGGCGCATACGCGTGCTTCGCGGCGTGTGCGGCGGCCGTGGGGTACGGGATTTATCTGATCGTGGCCTGACACACACGGCCGTCGTGGCCTGACACACAGCGCGCGGGAGCGCGCCGGAGCACTCGAGGTGCGGGACGGAACACCGTCCCGCACCTCACGCCTGTGTGGGCCTTCGCACACTCTCCCTTCGCAGGTCAACAGCAAGTTGACGCCCCTTCGGGCCCCGTGGTGGACTGCCGGAGCCATGTACGGCGGCAGGAGAGGAAGCCGGTGTGAATCCGGCGCGGTCCCGCCACTGTCACCGGGGTAGATAGCCCCGGGAGCCAGGAACTCTCACCGCCGGTCTCGTCGAACCAGGGCGTGGACACCCTGAGTGAGGACATAACGCGATGCTCGCCTGCCGATCGAGATGCAGTGTCGGACCCTCGTCTGAGCCGACGGTCGGCTGACCCCGATGCGTGCCGATCGCGTCTTCGCGTACGGCGCCGCCGCCGGACTTCTCGGTGATCTGCTGCTCGGCGACCCGCGCCGGGGGCATCCGGTCGCCGCGTTCGGGCGGGCCGCCGGGGCCGTGGAGCAGGTGTTGTGGCGGGATCACCGCGGATGGGGCGTGCTGCACACCGCCGTGTGTGCGGGCAGTGCGGTGGCGCTCGGCGCCGCGGCGCAGCACGTCGTACGCCGGTCCCGTACCGCCTCCGTCGCGCTGACTGCCGCCGCCACCTGGGTCGTTGTCGGCGGGACCTCGCTCGCGCGTGAGGCGCGGGTCATCGGGCGTGCCCTTGAGGCGGGGGACGTCGAGGGGGCCCGGGAGCGGCTGCCGCATCTGTGCGGGCGGGATCCGCAGGCGCTGGATGCGGACGGGATCGCCCGGGCCGTCGTCGAGTCCGTCGCCGAGAACACCTCCGACGCGGTGGTGGGGGCACTGGTGTGGGGGGCCGTCGGCGGTGTGCCGGGCCTTGTCGGGTTCCGGGCCGTGAACACCCTCGACGCCATGGTCGGGCACAAGTCGCCTCGTTATCGGCGCTACGGGTGGGCCTCGGCCCGGCTCGACGACATGGCGGGCTGGCCGGGCGCGCGGCTGACCGCCGTGCTGGCCGCCGTCGCGGGCGGTGACCCGCGGGCGGCCGTACGGGCCTGGCGTGCCGATGCCGCGAAGCACCCGAGCCCCAACGCCGGGCCCGTCGAGGCCTCGTTCGCCGGGGCCCTCGGGGTGCGGCTGGGCGGGACGCTGTCGTACGGCGGGCGGGTCGAGCACCGGCCCGTGCTCAACGGCGGCGCCGGGCGGCCCGTTCGGGTCACGGACATCGAGCGTGCCGTACGGCTCTCGCAGCGCGTGAGCTGGCTCGCGCTGGGCGTGTGCGCCGGCGCGCGGCTCCTGAAACGAGGCCGCACCAAGAGAGGACGTACGTCATGACGGGTGGTGGGCTTCTCGTCGCCGGTACCACCTCCGACGCCGGGAAGAGCGTCGTCACCGCCGGGATCTGCCGGTGGCTGGTGCGGCAGGGCGTCAAGGTCGCGCCCTTCAAGGCGCAGAACATGTCCCTCAATTCGTTCGTCACGCGCGAGGGCGCCGAGATCGGGCGGGCGCAGGCCATGCAGGCACAGGCCTGTCGCGTCGAGCCGACCGCGCTGATGAATCCCGTGCTGCTCAAGCCCGGTGGCGAGCAGAGCAGCCAAGTCGTGCTGCTCGGCAAGCCGGTGGGTGAGCTGAGCGCACGCGGGTACCACGGCGGGCGGCAGCAGGCGCTGCTGGGGACCGTGCTGGACTGTCTCGCCGAGTTGCGGGGCACGTATGACGCGGTGATCTGTGAGGGGGCGGGGAGTCCCGCCGAGATCAACCTCAGGCGCACCGACATCGTGAACATGGGGATCGCCCGGAATGCCGGGTTGCCTGTGCTGGTCGTCGGTGACATCGACCGCGGTGGCGTCTTCGCCTCGTTCTTCGGGACCGTCGCGCTCCTGAGTCTCGAGGACCAGGCGCTCGTCGCCGGGTTCCTCGTCAACAAGTTCCGGGGGGATGTCAGCCTTCTGGAGCCGGGGCTGGACATGCTGCACGGGCTCACCGGGCGGCGGACGTACGGTGTCCTGCCCTTCCGGCACGGGCTCGGTATCGACGAGGAGGACGGGCTGCGGGTCTCGCTGCGGGGGACGGTCCGGGAGTCGAACACCGCCCCGCCCGTCGGGGAGGACGTACTCCGGGTCGCCGTCTGTGCGATCCCCCTGATGTCCAACTTCACCGACGTCGACGCCCTGGCCGCCGAGCCGGGTGTCGTCGTGCGGTTCGTGGACCGGCCGGAGGAACTCGCCGACGCGGACCTGGTGGTGATCCCCGGCACCCGCGGAACCGTCCGCGCCCTGGAGTGGCTGCGGGAGCGGGGGCTCGCCGAGGCCCTCGTGCGCCGGGCCGCCGAGCAGCGGCCCGTCCTCGGTATCTGCGGTGGCTTCCAGGTGCTCGGCGAGCACATCGAGGACGACGTCGAGAGCCGGCGCGGACATGTCGACGGCCTCGGGGTCCTGCCCCTCCGGGTGCGGTTCGCCCGCGAGAAGACCTTGACCCGGCCGACCGGGGAAGCTCTCGGCGAGCGGGTCGAGGGGTACGAGATCCATCACGGGGTCGCCGAGATGTCGGGCGGCGAGCCCTTCTTGGACGGCTGCCGGGTCGGCCAGACCTGGGGCACGCACTGGCACGGCTCGCTGGAGTCGGACGGTTTCCGGCGGGCCTTTCTGCGGGAGGTGGCGGCCGCCGCGGGCCGCCGCTTCGTGCCGGCCGCCGACACCTCGTTCGCCGCGCTGCGCGAGGAGCAGCTCGACCGGCTCGGCGATCTGATCGAACAGCACGCGGACACCGACGCGCTCTGGCGGCTCATCGAGTCGGGCGCGCCGCAAGGACTGCCTTTCATTCCACCGGGAGCGCCCGCATGAGCACTGTGTTGTTGTTGTCGACCGCCGACACGGATCTGCTGGCGGCCCGGGCCGCCTCCGGTGCCGACTACCGGATCGGCAACCCGACGCGCGTGGACGTCGACGGCGAGCTGCCCGCGCTGCTCGACGGCGCGGACATCGCCGTCGTACGGCTGCTGGGCGGCAAGCGGGCCTGGGAGGACGGGCTCGCCAAGCTGAAGGCGTCCGGTGTCCCGACCGTGCTGCTGGGCGGCGAGGCCGTCCCCGACGCCGAGTTGATGGCCGAGTCGTCCGTCCCGGCCGGTGTCGTGGCCGAGGCGCTGAAGTACCTCGTCGAGGGCGGGCCCGCCAACCTCACCGAACTCGCGCGGTTCCTCTCGGACACCGTGCTGCTGACGGGCGAGGGGTTCGTCGAGCCGCAGAAGATGCCCGAGTACGGCGTCCACGGCGAGCGTCCGCTCGTGAGCGGCCGGCCGACCGTCGGGGTGCTCTTCTACCGGGCCCATGAGCTGAGCGGCAACACCGCCTTCGTGGACACCCTGTGCGACGCCATCGAGGCGCACGGCGCCAACGCCCTTCCCGTGTACTGCGGTTCGCTGCGCGGGGCGGACGCGGGACTGTACGAGGTCCTCGGCAAGGCCGACGCCCTCGTCGCCACCGTCCTCGCGGCGGGCGGCACGCACGCCTCGCAGGCGTCGGCGGGCGGCGACGAGGAGGCCTGGGACATCGGCGCCCTCGCCGAGCTCAATGTCCCCGTGCTGCAAGGCCTTTGCCTCACCTCGTCCCGAGCCGCCTGGGACGAGTCCGACGCCGCCCTCTCCCCCATGGACGCGGCGATGCAGGTCGCGATCCCCGAGTTCGACGGCCGCCTCATCACCGTCCCCTTCTCCTTCAAGGAGCAGGGCCCGGACGACGTTCCCGTGTACGTGGCCGACCCCGAGCGTGCCGCGCGCGTCGCCGGTATCGCCGTACGGCACGCACGGCTGAAGCACAAGCCGAACGCGGACAAGAGGCTCGCCCTCGTCTTCACCGCCTACCCGACCAAGCACTCGCGGGTCGGCAACGCGGTCGGCCTGGACACGCCCGCGTCGGCGGTGCGGGTGCTGGACGCGCTCCGGGACGCCGGATACTCGCTCACCGAATACCCGGACAACGGCGACGAGTTGATCCACCGGCTCATCGAGGCCGGCGGGCACGACGTGGAGTGGCTGACCGAGGAGCAGCTGGCCTCGGCACCCGCGCGCGTGCCGCTGGCCGACTACCAGGCCTGGTTCGACAAGCTCGACCCGGAGCTCAAGGACGCGATGACCGAGGCGTGGGGCGAGCCGCCGGGCTCCCTGTACGTCGACGGGGACGACATCGTCCTCGCGTCGCTCCAGTTCGGGAACGTCGTCGTCATGATCCAGCCGCCGCGCGGCTTCGGTGAGAACCCGATCGCGATCTACCACGACCCGGACATGCCGCCGTCGCACCACTACATGGCGGCCTACAGGTGGCTGGAGAACTCGTTCGGCGCGGACGCCGTCGTCCACATGGGCAAGCACGGCACCATGGAGTGGCTGCCGGGCAAGGGACTGGGGCTCAGCGGGGGCTGCGCTCCGGACGCCGTGCTCGGCGACCTGCCGCTGATCTACCCGTTCATCGTCAACGACCCCGGCGAGGGCACTCAGGCCAAGCGCCGCGGCCACGCCACCGTCGTCGACCACCTGGTGCCGCCGATGGCCCGCGCCGACACCTACGGCGACCTGGCCAAGCTGGAGCAGCTGCTCGACGAGTACGCGCTGGTCTCCGACCTGGACCCGACGAAGGCGCCGGCGGTCAGGGCCCAGATCTGGACGCTGGTCAAGGCGGCCGAGCTGCACCACGACCTGCATGTCGACGAGCAGCCGGACGACGAAGAGTTCGACGAGTTCGTCATGCACATCGACGGCTATCTGTGCGAGATCAAGGACGTGCAGATCCGCGACGGCCTGCACATCCTCGGCGGCGGCCCGGTCGGCGAGCCGCGCGTGAACCTCGTCCTCGCCGTGCTGCGCGCCTCGCAGGTGTGGGGCGGACAGGCGAACGCGCTGCCGGGGCTCAGGGCCTGCCTCGCGGCCCACTTCGGGCTGGTCGAGAAGGAGCTGCTCGCGGAGCCGGGTGCCCCGGTGAAGGTGCCGGTCGAGCTGACGGATCTCGTCGACGGCCCGTCCCGTACGGCCGCCGACGCCATCGACCTGCTGGAGCAGCTCTGCCGGCGGATCGCGGAGGGCATGGAAGCGAGCGGCTGGGCGACGTCCCAGGTGCCCGCCCTCGTCCGTGACGTCCTCGGCATCGAGCTCCCGGACGCGGTGGCCGTGCTGGAGTTCGCCTGCAACGAGGTCGTGCCGCGCCTGGCCAGGACCACCGACGAGATCGGGCACATCCTGCGGGCGCTGGACGGCGGCTACGTCCCGGCGGGACCGTCGGGTTCACCGACCCGAGGCCTGGTGAACGTCCTGCCGACCGGCCGGAACTTCTACTCCGTCGACCCCAAGGCCATTCCGTCCAGGCTGAGCTGGGAGGTCGGGCAATCCCTCGCGGGCTCCCTGGTGCAGCGGTATCTCCAGGACACCGGCGAGTACCCGAAGTCCGTCGGCCTGACGGTCTGGGGCACGTCCGCGATGCGCACCCAGGGCGACGACATCGCCGAGATCCTCGCGCTGCTCGGCTGCCGCCCGGTGTGGGACGACGCCTCGCGCCGGGTGACCGGCTTCGAGGTCATCGGCCTGGAGGAGCTCGGACGGCCGCGCATCGACGTCACGGTCCGCATCTCCGGTTTCTTCCGGGACGCCTTCCCGCACGTGGTCGGCCTGATCGACGACGCCGTCCGCAAGGTCGCCGAGCTGGACGAGCCCGCCGACCGGAACTTCGTGAAGGCGCACGCCGACGAGGACACCGCCGAGCACGGCGACCGGCGCCGCGCCACGGCCCGTATCTTCGGCTCCAAGCCGGGCGCGTACGGTGCCGGTCTGCTGCCGCTGATCGACGCCCGCAACTGGCGAAGCGATGCCGACCTGGCCGAGGTGTACGCCGTCTGGGGCGGCTACGCCTACGGGCGCGGGCTCGAAGGGCGGGCGGCGCGCGGGGACATGGAGACGGCGTTCAAGCGGATCGCGGTCGCCGCGAAGAACGTCGACACGCGTGAGCACGACCTCGTCGACGCCGACGACTACTTCCAGTACCACGGCGGCATGGTCGCCATGGTGCGGCACCTGACGGGCGCCAACCCCGAGGCGTATGTGGGTGACAGCGCCACCCCCGACCAGGTGAAGACGCGCACGCTGGGCGAGGAGACCCACCGGGTGTTCCGCGCCCGCGTGGTCAACCCGCGCTGGATGGCGGCCATGCGGCGGCACGGCTACAAGGGCGCCTTCGAGATGGCGGCGACCGTGGACTACCTGTTCGGCTACGACGCCACGGCGGGCGTGGTCGACGACTGGATGTACGAGAAGCTCAGCGCCGAGTACGTCTTCGACCCGGAGAACCGGGACTTCATGAAGAAGTCCAACCCGTGGGCGCTGCGCGGCATCACCGAGCGGCTCCTGGAGGCCGCCGACCGCGGGCTGTGGGCCGAGCCGGACGCCGACACGCTGGAGCGGCTGCGCGCCACCTACCTGGAGCTGGAAGGCGACTTGGAGGGCGACGACAAGTGACCACCCCCTTCCCCTTTACGGCCGTTGTCGGCCAGGACGACCTGCGGCTCGCGCTGCTGCTGAACGCCGTGTCGCCGGCGGTCGGCGGTGTGCTGGTGCGCGGCGAGAAGGGCACCGCGAAGTCGACGGCCGTGCGCGCCCTTTCGGCGCTGCTGCCGCAGGTCGCGGTCGTCCCCGGATGCCGTTTCTCCTGTGACCCCGCCGCACCGGACCCGTCCTGCCCGGACGGGCCGCACGAGAGCGGAGGCGGCGTCGAACGCCCCGCCCGTATGGTCGAGCTGCCCGTCGGTGCCTCCGAGGACCGGCTGGTGGGCGCCCTGGACATCGAGCGGGCGCTGGCGGAGGGCGTGAAGGCCTTCGAGCCCGGCCTGCTCGCCGACGCCCACCGCGGGATTCTCTACGTCGACGAGGTCAACCTCCTCCACGACCACCTGGTCGACCTGCTGCTCGACGCGGCCGCGATGGGCGCGTCGTATGTGGAGCGCGAGGGCGTCTCGGTCCGGCATGCGGCGCGATTTCTGCTCGTCGGCACCATGAACCCCGAGGAGGGCGAGCTGCGGCCGCAGCTGCTCGACCGGTTCGGGCTGACCGTCGAGGTGGCCGCCTCGCGGGAGCCGGAGCAGCGGGTGGAGGTCGTCCGGCGGCGGCTCGCCTACGACGACGACCCGGCCGGCTTCGCCGCGCGCTGGGCCGACGAGGAGGCTGCCGTACGTCAACGGATCATCGCGGCACGGCAGTTGTTGCCGTCGGTGCGGCTGGGTGACGGGGCGCTGCGGCAGATCGCGGCGACCTGTGCCGCCTTCGAGGTGGACGGCATGCGGGCCGACATCGTGATGGCGCGGACGGCCACCGCGCTGGCCGCGTGGGCCGGACGGACGGATGTCCTCGCGGAGGATGTGCGGCAGGCCGCGCTGCTCGCGTTGCCGCACCGCAGGCGGCGTAATCCCTTCGATGCGCCGGGGCTCGACGAGGACAAGCTCGACGAGACGCTGGAGGAGTTCTCCGGGGAGGGCGACGAGGACCCCGATCCGGACGGGCCCGGTGGGGGTGGGGGCGGGCAGCCGCCTTCCGAGTCCGACGGCGGGCCGCAGGGTGGTGACACCGCCGCGCGTCCCGAGGCCGGGGAGGGCGGCGAGCCGCAGCCTTCGGGGGCCGGGTCGGGTGAGCAGCAGGCCGTGCGGGCCGCCGAGCCCTTCCGTGCGAAGGTGCTGAGCGTGCCGGGCATCGGCGAGGGTGCCGCCGGTCGGCGTTCGCGCGCCCGGACCGAGCACGGGCGCACCACCGGGGCCCGGCGTCCCCAGGGTGCGCTGACGAAGCTGCATCTGGCGGCGACCGTGCAGGCCGCGGCGCCGCATCAGCGGGCGCGGGGGCGGTCCGGGCCTGGGCTGGTGGTGCGCCGGGACGATCTGCGGCAGGCGACGCGGGAGGGGCGCGAGGGGAATCTCGTGCTGTTCGTCGTGGACGCCTCGGGGTCGATGGCGGCTCGGCAGCGGATGAGTGCGGTGAAGGGGGCTGTGCTGTCGCTGCTGCTGGATGCGTATCAGCGGCGGGACAAGGTGGGGCTGGTGACGTTCCGGGGCTCGGCCGCGGATGTCGCGCTGCCGCCGACCTCTTCGGTGGACGCGGCGGCGGCCCGGCTGGAGTCGCTGCCGACCGGTGGGCGGACGCCGTTGGCCGCCGGGTTGCTGAAGGCGCATGACGTGCTGCGGGTGGAGCGGCTGCGGGATCCGGCGCGGCGGGCGCTGGTGGTCGTGGTGACGGATGGGCGGGCCACCGGTGGGCCCGAGCCCGTCGCTCTTGCGGGGCGGGCTGCGCGGCTGTTCGCGGCCGAGGGGGTCGCGTCGGTGGTCGTCGACTGCGAGTCGGGGCCGGTGCGGCTGGGGCTCGCCGGGCAGCTCGCGGGTGAGCTCGGCGGTACGGCGGTGACGCTCGACGAGCTGCGGGCGGACTCCATCGCCGGACTGGTGAAGGACGTACAGAGGAGGGCCGCGTAATGCCTCAGGGACAGCCGAGTGTGGTGCCGGACGACGGGCTGACGACCCGGCAGCGGCGTAATCGGCCGCTGGTCGTGGTGCACACGGGCATCGGCAAGGGCAAGTCGACCGCCGCGTTCGGGCTTGCGCTGCGGGCCTGGAACCAGGGGTGGCCCATCGGGGTGTTCCAGTTCGTCAAGTCGGCCAAGTGGAAGGTCGGCGAGGAGAACGCGCTGCGGGTGCTGGGGGCGTCCGGGGAGGGCGGGCCCGTCGACTGGCACAAGATGGGTGAGGGCTGGTCCTGGGTGCAGCGCGACCAGCAGATGGACAACGAGGAGAAGGCCCGGGAGGGCTGGGAGCAGGTCAAGCGGGACCTGGCCGCCGAGACGTACAAGCTGTACGTGCTCGACGAGTTCGCGTACCCGATGCACTGGGGGTGGGTCGACACCAATGAGGTGATCGACGTGCTGCGGAACCGGCCGGGGACCCAGCATGTGGTGATCACCGGGCGAAACGCGCCCGAGAAGCTCGTCGACTTCGCCGACCTCGTGACCGACATGTCCAAGGTGAAGCATCCGATGGACGTGGGCCAGAAGGGCCAGAGGGGCATCGAGTGGTGACTTCTTCCGTCCCTCGGCTGGTCATTGCCGCGCCCTCCTCGGGCAGCGGCAAGACCACCGTTGCCACGGGGTTGATGGCCGCGTTCGCCGCGCGGGGGCTTGCCGTGTCTCCGCACAAGGTGGGGCCGGACTACATCGATCCCGGGTATCACTCGCTCGCCACCGGGCGGGTGGGGCGGAATCTCGACGCGTACCTGTGCGGGCCGGAGTTGATCGGGCCGTTGTTCCTGCATGGGGCGCGGGGGTGTGACATCGCCGTCGTCGAGGGGGTCATGGGGCTGTACGACGGGGCCGCGGGGGAGGGTGAACTGGCGTCCACCGCGCATGTCGCGAAGGTGCTGCGGGCGCCGGTCGTGCTGGTCGTCGACGCGTCGTCGCAGTCGCGGTCTGTTGCGGCGCTGGTGCACGGGTTCGCGTCCTGGGATCCGGAGGTGCGGGTCGGGGGCGTGATTCTGAACAAGGTCGCGTCGGATCGGCATGAGGAGTTGCTGCGGGAGGCGTTGGACTCGGCCGGGGTGCCTGTGCTGGGGGTGTTGCGGCGAGTGGCTCAGGTCGATACGCCGTCGCGGCACCTGGGTTTGGTGCCGGTCGCCGAGCGGCGGGCTGCCGCGTTGGATGCGGTTGCGGCGATGGCCGCGCAGGTCTCCGACGGGTGCGATCTGGAGGCGTTGCTGGGGCTGGCGCGGAGTGCGGGTGCGTTGTCTTGTGCGGCTTGGGATGCGGCTGAGGTCGTGGCTTCCTCGCCCCCGCCGCCCCTTCCCGTCCCGACCCTGGGGGCTGCGCCCCCAGACCCCCGCTTCGGCCCTGAAGGGGCCTCGTCCTCAAACGCCGGGCGGGCTGAGAATGCCGACCGGCGTGTGAGAGTTGCCGTCGCCGGTGGTCCTGCCTTCACCTTCTCCTACGCCGAGCACGCCGAGCTGCTCACCGCCGCCGGTGCCGAAGTCGTCCCCTTCGACCCGCTGCGGGACGCACAACTCCCCGACGGCACACGCGGCTTGGTCATCGGTGGCGGGTTTCCCGAGGTGTACGCCGCCGAGCTGTCCGCCAATGAGCCTCTGCGCAAGTCTGTCGCCGCCCTCGCGGAGAGTGGCGCTCCCGTGGCCGCCGAGTGCGCCGGGCTGCTCTACCTCTGCCGTGAGCTCGACGGGCAGCCGATGTGCGGTGTGCTCGATGCCACCGCCCGGATGAGCGAGCGGCTCACCCTCGGGTATCGGGACGCCGTCGCCGTCGGCGACAGTTCCCTCGCGGCGGCCGGGACGCGGATGCGGGGGCACGAGTTTCATCGGACGGTCGTCGAGCCGGGCTCGGGGGACGCTCCGGCCTGGGGGATGCGCAGCCCGCGGCGGCGGGTCGAAGGTTTCGTACAGCAGGGCGTGCACGCGAGTTATCTGCACACGCACTGGGCCGCACAGCCCGGTGTCGCCCGTCGGTTCGTGGAGAGGTGCCGGACGTCATGAGCAGCAGCAGGTTGATCGGAGTCGGGGTCGGACCCGGGGATCCGGAGCTGGTGACCGTCAAGGGCGTCAACGCTCTGCGCGCCGCCGATGTCGTCGTCGTGCCCGTGATGGACACGGGTGAGCGTGGGCGCGCCGAGGCCACCGTGCTGCACTACGTGCCCGAGGAGAAGGTCGTACGCGTCGTGTTCGCCCTCAATGAGCGGACCGACCGGGGGCGGCGCGAGGCCGCCTGGGACGCGGCGGGCGAGCGCGTGGCCGAGCTGCTGCGCGGGCATGCCGCCGTGGCCTTCGCGACCATCGGTGATCCCAATGTGTACTCCACCTTCACCTATCTCGCGCAGACCATCGGCGAATTGGTGCCGGACACTGTCGTCGAGACCGTCCCCGGCATCACCGCCATGCAGGACCTCGCCGCACGGTCGGGTGCCGTGCTGACCGAGGGGACCGAGCCGCTCACGCTCGTGCCCGTCACCGCGGGGGCGACCGTGCTCAAGGAGGCTCTCGCCGGGCCCGGGACCGTCGTCGCCTACAAGTTCGGCCGGCAGGCGCAGGAGGTCGCCGAGGCGCTGCGGGAGACCGGGCGGCTCAAGGACGCGGTGTGGGGGTCGGCGCTCGGGCTGGAGGAGGAGTCGATCCGGCCGGCCGCCGAGCTCGACGGCACGCCCCTTCCCTATCTGTCGACGCTCATCGCCCCCGCGCGCCGCGACGGCGGGCGGGGCGGCAAGCTCTGACGCCTGTACGAGGTCCTGAGTAACGCCCGGACGCCCATCCCCCTGGCCCCTGAACCCCCTGACCCCGCCCCCCTGTAGGAGAGGACCGATTCCCCATGGCCGATGCCCCCACCGGCAAGGTGACCTTCGTCGGTGCCGGCCCCGGCGCCGCCGATCTGCTGACGTTCCGTGCCGCGCGTGCCATCGCCGAGGCCGACGTCGTGATCTGGGCGGCCAGCCTGGTCCAGGCGGAGGTCCTGCAGCATGCGCGCGAGGACGCCGAGATCCTCGACTCGGCGACCATGTCCCTGGAGGACGTCGTCGCCGTGTACGAGCGGGCCCGGGACGAGGGACTCAAGGTCGCCCGTATTCATTCCGGTGACCCCGCTCTCTGGGGCGGTACGCAGGAACAGCTCGACCGGTGTGCCGGGATCGGCATCGAGACCGAGGTCGTGCCCGGGGTGTCCGCCTTCTCCGCGGTCGCCGCGCTCGCGCAGCGCGAGCTGACCATTCCCGAGGTCGCCCAGTCCGTCGTCCTCACCCGGCTCGGCGGTGGCAAGACGCCGATGCCGCCCGGGGAGGAGGTCCGGGAGTTCGCCAAGCACGGCACCACCATGGCGATCTTCCTGTCCGCGGCCCGTAGCGGGCAGCTCGTGCTGGAGTTGCTGGAGGGCGGATATCCGACGTCCACGCCGGTCGTCGTCGCCTACCAGGCGACCTGGCCGGAGGAGCTGATCGTGCGGTGCACCATCGGCACGCTGGAGGAGACCGTCAAGGAGCACAAGCTCTGGAAGCACACCCTGTTCCTGGTCGGCCCGGCCCTCGACGCGCACGGCACACGTTCGCACCTGTACCACCCCGGTCACTTCCACGGGTACCGCAAGGCCGACCCTCAGGCCCGCCGGGCGCTGCGCGAGCGAGGGGCGAGTTCGTGATCCCCGGCCGGCCGATCACGGTCGTCGGTACGGGGACGGGAGCGCCACCTCCCGAGGATGTCCTCGCCGCTGCCGAGCTGGTCGTCGGCGGGCGGCGGCATCTGGAGGCCGTACGGCTGCCCGACGGGGTGGAGCGGGTCGTGCTCGGGGCGCTCGCGCCCGCCCTCGACACGGTCGAGGAGTACGTTGCGAAGGATCGGCCGGTGATGGTGCTGGCCTCCGGCGACCCCGGGTTCTTCGGGATCGTGCGGGCGCTCGCCGAGCGGTTCGGGCCGGAGCGGCTGGATGTGCGGCCGGGGGTGTCGTCCGTCGCCACCGCCTTCGCGCGGCTCGGGCTGACCTGGGACGACGCGGTCGTCGTCAGCGCGCACGGGCGGGAGCCCCGGACGGCCGTCAACGTCTGCCGGGCGCACCCCAAGGTCGCCGTGCTGACCGGGCCGGGTGCCGGGCCGGCCGAACTGGGGGCGGCCCTGCGGGACACCGGGCGGGTGCTGGTCGTGGCCTCCGCGCTCGGCGATCCGGAGCGGGAGCGCGTGGAGCGGTTGACCCCGGTCGAGGCGGCGGCCCGTGACTGGGGTACGGCGGTGAGTGTCGTGCTCTGCCTGGACGAGACGCGGGTGCTCGGTCCGGTACGAACGCTCGCAGGGCCGGACGTACGGCCCGCCGGATGGGCCCTGGACGAGGCCGGCTTCGCGCACCGCGACTCGATGATCACCAAGTTCGAGGTACGGGCGCTGGCACTGGCCCGGCTGGGGCCGCGGCTCGGCGACCTGGTGTGGGACGTCGGCGCGGGCTCCGGCTCGGTGGCCGTGGAGTGCGCCCGGCTCGGGGCGGCCGCGGTGGCCGTAGAGAAGGCGGCGGACGGGGTGGAGCGGATCCGCGCCAACGCCGCCGCGCACGGCGTGGACGTGCAGGTGGTGCACGGCCCGGCGCCGGACGCGCTGACGGACCTCGCCGACGACCCCGACGCCGTGTTCGTCGGCGGCGGCGGACGCGAACTGCCCGCCGTCGTCACCGCCTGCGCGCGGCGCGCCCGGCGCACGGTGGTCGTCGCCATGGCCGCCCTCGACCGGGTGCCGGCCGCGCGCGAGGCCCTGACGGAAGCCGGGTTCTCCTGTGACGGGGTGCTGTTGCAGTCGTCCCGGCTCGCGCCGCTGCCGGGGGACGTGACCCGGCTCGCGGCGACCAATCCCGTTTTCCTGCTGTGGGGCGTGCGGCCTCAAGCCTGTACTGAAGGAGTTGCCCAGTGATCGGCCTCATTTCCGCCACCGCGGCGGGGGCGGCGGCGCGGGACCGGCTGGCCGCGGCGTGGCCGGACCGCACGCGCGTGTACGACGGCCCCCTCAAGGACGCCGTGCGCCGGGCGTTCGCCGAGTGCGAGCAGCTGGTGTGCTTCCTGGCCACGGGGGCGGTCGTACGGCTGGTCGCCCCGCTGCTGGCGGACAAGGCGAGCGACCCGGGTGTGGTGTGCGTCGACGAGGGCGGACGGTTCGCCGTGTCGCTGGTCGGCGGGCATGGCGGCGGGGCCAATGAACTCGCCCGGGAGGTCGGGGAGTTGCTGGGCGCCGAGCCCGTCGTGACCACGGCGACGGATGCCGTGGGCGTGCCCGGTCTGGACACGCTCGGCTTCCCGGTGGAGGGCGATGTCGCCGGCGTCTCGCGGGCCATGCTGGACGGCGAACCGGTGGCGCTGAAGGCCGAGATGGCCTGGCCGCTGCCGCCGCTCCGGGCCGGCGCCGAGGGGTCGTACGCGATCCGGCTGACGGACCGGGTGGTCGAGCCCGCGGAGCGCGAGGTCGTGCTGCGTCCGCCGTCCCTCGTCGTGGGTGTCGGTGCCTCCAAGGGCGCCCCTGTCGAGGAGATCCTCGGGCTGATCGAGAGCGCGCTCGGCGAGGCGGGCCTCTCCCCCAAGTCCCTCGCCGAACTCGCCACCGTCGACGCCAAGGCCGACGAGCCCGGCGTCGTCGAGGCCGCCGCCCGCCTCGGCGTCCCCCTCGTCACCCACTCCGCGGATGAGCTGGCGGCCGTAGCGGTCCCCAACCCCTCCGACGCGCCCCTCGCCGCCGTCGGCACCCCCTCCGTCGCCGAGGCCGCCGCCCTGGTGAGCGGCGGTGAACTCCTCGTGCCCAAGCGGAAGTCGGAGCGCGCCGACGGGCAGCCGGCGATGGCCACCTGCGCCGTCGTACGGCGTCCGGGGCGCGGGCGGCTCGCGGTGGTCGGGCTCGGGCCGGGTGCCCGAGACCTGCTCACCCCGCGGGCGAAGGCCGAGCTGGAGCGGGCCTCCGTCCTCGTCGGCCTCGACCAGTACGTCGACCAGATCCGCGATCTGCTGCGGCCCGGTACCCGGATCCTGGAGTCGGGGCTCGGCGCCGAGGAGGAGCGCGCTCGTACGGCGGTGGCGGAGGCCCGCAAGGGTCAGGCCGTCGCGCTGATCGGCAGCGGGGACGCGGGCGTGTACGCCATGGCCTCCCCCGCGCTCGCCGAGGCGTCCGACGACATCGACGTGATCGGCGTCCCCGGCGTGACCGCGGCCCTCGCCGCCGCCGCGATCCTGGGCGCCCCGCTCGGCCACGACCACGTGTCCATCAGCCTCTCCGACCTCCATACGCCGTGGGAGGTCATCGAGCGCCGGGTGCGGGCCGCCGCCGAGGCGGACATCGTCGTGACCTTCTACAACCCGCGCAGCCGGGGCCGGGACTGGCAGCTGCCCAAGGCCCTCGCGATCCTCTCCGAGCACCGCGAGCCGACGACGCCGGTCGGTGTCGTACGGAACGCGTCACGGCCGGACGAGTCCAGTCGGCTCACGACACTGGGCGCCCTGGACCCGGCGACCGTCGACATGATGACGGTCGTGACCGTGGGCAACACGGCGACCCGGGACATCGCGGGACGCATGGTGACACCGCGCGGCTACCGCTGGCAGGCACCGCAGGAGGGCGCCGAGTGAACCGCGTGATCCATCCCATCGAGGAGGAGTCCTACCGGCGGCTGCGTGCCCGCCTGGACACCTCGCACTTCCCGCCGCTGACCCGGGCCGTGGTGGAGCGGGTCATCCACTCCGCCGCCGACCTCGACTACGCCACCGACCTCGTCATGGACGAGGGCGAGTTGGCGAAGGCGCACGCCGCCCTGCACGCCGGGGCGCCCGTCGTCGTGGACGTGGAGATGGTCGGAGCCGGGATCACCCGGCGCGAGACCGTCTGCCGGCTCAGGGACGCCGTGGCCGGGCCGGGGCTGACCCGTTCGGCCCATGGCATCCGGCTCGCCTACGAGCAGGTCGGGCCGGGCGCCCTCTGGGTGATCGGCAACGCGCCGACCGCGCTGGAGGAGCTGCTGACGCTGGACGCCGACCCGGCCCTCGTCATCGGTCTGCCCGTCGGCTTCGTCGGAGCGGTCGAGTCCAAGGCCGCCCTGCGCGAGAGCGGGCTGCCCGCCGTGAGCAACGTGTCCGAGAAGGGCGGTTCGGCGGTCGCCTCGGCAGCCCTCAACGCCCTGCTGTACCACCCCACTTCCCATCCCGAGGAGAAACTGTGACCACCCCGCCGCCCGCCCTGCTCATCGCCGGTCATGGCACCCGGGACGACGCCGGGGCCGAGGCGTTCCGCGACTTCGTACGGGAGCTGGGGCGCCGCCACCCCGAGCTGCCCGTCGCGGGCGGCTTCATCGAGCTGTCCCCGCCGCCGCTGGGCGAGGCCGTCACCGAGCTGGTGGAGCGAGGCGTACGGCGGTTCGCCGCCGTACCGCTGATGCTGGTGTCCGCCGGGCACGCCAAGGGCGACATCCCGGCCGCGCTGGCCCGCGAGAAGGAGCGGCACCCCGGGATCTCGTACACCTACGGCCGCCCGCTGGGCCCGCACCCGTCGCTGCTGTCCGTCCTGGAGCGCCGCCTCGACGAGGCGCTCGGCACGGAGGGGCGCACGCCGGGGGACCGGGCCGACGTGACCGTGCTGCTGGTCGGGCGTGGTTCCACGGACCCCGACGCCAACGCCGAGGTCCACAAGGCGGCGCGGCTGCTGTGGGAAGGGCGCGGATACGCGGGCGTGGAGACGGCGTTCGTGTCGCTGGCGGCACCGGACGTGCCGAGCGGCCTGGACCGGTGTGTGAAGCTCGGAGCACGGCGGATCGTCGTCCTCCCCTACTTCCTCTTCACCGGCATCCTCCCGGACCGGGTCCGCCAGCAGACCGAGGGCTGGGCGGCCGCCCACCCGGAGGTCGACGTGCGCTCGGCGGACGTCATCGGTCCGGAGCCGGAGCTGCTCGACCTGGTGATGGAGCGGTACGAGGAGGCCCTGAAGGGCGACCTGCGGATGAACTGCGACTCGTGCGTGTACCGCATCGCGCTGCCCGGCTTCGAGGACAAGGTCGGCATGCCGCAGCAGCCGCACTTCCACCCGGACGACGACGGCCACCACCACGGTCATCACCACCACGGACACCACCATGGCACCCACTCCCATGCCCACTGAGGCACACGACCTGCGGCACCACGGGGACGCCGAGGTCCGTGACGACGGGGCGAAGCTCACCGACCTCGCGGTGAACGTCCGCGCGGACACGCCCCCGGCCTGGCTGCGGGAGCGGATCGCCGAGTCGCTGGGCTCCCTCGCGGCCTACCCGGACGGGCGGGCCGCGCGGGCGGCGGTGGCGGCGCGGCACGGGCTGCCGGTGGAGCGGGTGCTGCTGACGGCGGGGGCGGCGGAGGCGTTCGTCCTGCTGGCGCGGGCGCTGAAGGTGCGCCGGCCGGTCGTCGTGCACCCGCAGTTCACGGAGCCGGAGGCGGCACTGCGCGACGCGGGCCACACGGTCGACCGGGTGCTGCTGCGGGAGGCGGACGGCTTCCGCCTCGACCCGGCGGCCGTCCCCGAGGACGCCGACCTGGTGGTGATCGGCAACCCGACCAACCCGACGTCGGTGCTGCACCCGGCCGCGTCCATCGCCGAACTCGCCCGCCCCGGGAGGACCTTGGTGGTGGACGAGGCGTTCATGGACGCGGTGCCGGGCGAACGGGAGGCGCTGGCCGGCCGGACGGACGTGCCGGGTCTCGTCGTGCTCCGCAGCCTGACCAAGACCTGGGGTCTGGCCGGGCTGCGGATCGGCTACGTCCTGGCCGCCCCGGAGACCATCGCCGACCTGGAGCGCGCCCAGCCCCTGTGGCCGGTCTCCACGCCCGCGCTCGCCGCCGCGGAGGCCTGCGTGTCCCCGCGGGCCCTGGCGGAGGCGGCCCACGCGGCCCACCGCATCGCCGCCGAGCGGGCCCATCTCGTCGCGGGCCTCGGCGAGTTCGCCTCGGCCGGGCTCCGGGTCGCCGAGCCCGCCGAGGGTCCCTTCGTCCTCGTACGACTGCCGGAGGCGGCGGCCGTGCGACGGCACCTGCGCGACCTCGGGTTCGCGGTCCGGCGCGGGGACACCTTTCCCGGGCTGGACGAGGAGTGGCTGCGGCTGGCGGTGCGGGACCGGGGGACGGTCGGCGCCTTCCTGCGGGCGCTGGGCCGGGCGATGGACCTGGTACGTCGCTGAGACGCGGGGATGGCGGCGGTACGCGGATCCACCGCGTGGGCACCTCCGCCGTCGGACACCGTTCAAGGCTGCACGGATCGTGTCTGTGGTCTGTGGTCCGTGATCCGGGGATGCGGGGCGGTCCGGTGGGTGTTCCGCCGGCAATGCTCCGTCGGCTACCCGACCACGCTGCCGTTCAGGACGACCCGCCGCGGTGCCGCCAGCACCCGTACGTCGGCCCGTGGATCCGTCTCGTACACCACCAGGTCCGCCGCAGCCCCCTCCTCCAGGCCGGGTCGGCCCAGCCACGCCCGGGCCGCCCAGGTGGTCGCCGCGAGGGCCTCGACCGGTGGGATGCCGGCGGTGACCAGTTCCGCCACCTCGGCCGCCACCAGGCCGTGCGGCAGGTGGCCGCCCGCGTCGGTGCCGACGTAGACGGGGATACCGGCGTCGTAGGCGGAGCGGACGGTGTCGTAGCGGCGCTCGTGGAGGCGGCGCATGTGGGCCGACCAGCGGGGGAACTTGGACTCGCCGCCGTCGGCCAACTTCGGGAAGGTCGCGATGTTCACGAGGGTGGGGACGATCGCCACCCCGCGCTCGGCGAACAGCGGGATCAGGTCCTGCGTCAGGCCCGTGGCGTGTTCGATGCAGTCGATGCCCGATTCGACCAGGTCCTGGAGCGAGTCCTCGGAGAAACAGTGCGCGGTGACCCGGGCGCCCAGGCGGTGGGCCTCGGCGATGGCCGCCTCGACCGCCTCGCGCGGCCAGCTGGGCGCGAGGTCCCCGAGGTCGCGGTCGATCCAGTCGCCGACCAGCTTGACCCAGCCGTCGCCGCGCCGGGCCTCCTGGGCGACATAGGCGACGAGGTCGTCCGGTTCGATCTCGTGCGCGTAGCCGCGGATGTAGCGGCGGGTGCGGGCGATGTGCCGGCCGGCCCTGATGATCTTCGGCAGGTCCTCGCGGTCGTCGACCCAGCGGGTGTCGGAGGGCGAACCGGCGTCGCGGATCAGCAGGGCGCCCGCGTCACGGTCGGTCAGCGCCTGCTTCTCCGCGATGTCGTCGTCGACCGGGCCGTGCGCGCCGAGGCCCACATGGCAGTGCGCGTCGACGAGGCCGGGCAGGGCCCAGCCCTCGACGGTACGGACGTCACGGGCGCCGGCGGGGCGGTCGTAGGAGATCCGGCCGTCGACGACCCACAGCTCGTCCCGGACGTCGTCGGGGCCGGCCAGGACCCGGCCCTTCACGTGCAGCACCGCGCGTTCGCTCATGTACTGCACCCTAGTGACCGGCTACTCGCCCTTGCCCACCTGGTCCGAGGTCTCCTCCTCCACCTCCGCCATCGCCGGGTCGAGGAGGCGGGAGAGGAAGTGGCGCGTGCGCTCGTGCTGGGGGTTGCCGATGACCTGGTCGGGGGTGCCGTCCTCGACGATCACGCCGCCGTCCATGAAGACGACCCGGTCGGCGACCTCGCGCGCGAAGGTCATCTCGTGGGTGACGACCATCATCGTCATGCCCTCGTCGGCGAGCATGCGCATGACGGCCAGTACGTCACCGACCAGCTCCGGGTCCAGCGCGGACGTCGGCTCGTCGAACAGCATCACCTGGGGGCCCATGGCGAGCGCGCGGGCGATGGCGACGCGCTGCTGCTGGCCGCCGGAGAGGGACGACGGGTACGCCGTCGCCTTCTCCGCCAGGCCGACCCGCTCCAGGTTCTCGGCGGCGACCTTGGCGGCCGTGGCCTTGTCACGCCTGAGGACCCGGCGCTGCGGCAGGGTGAGGTTCTCGGTCACCGTGAGGTGCGGGAACAGGTTGAACTGCTGGAAGACCATCCCGATACGGCGGCGTACGGCGTCGATGTCGACGTCCGGGTCGGTGAGCTCGGTGCCGCCGACGAAGACCTGGCCCTTGGTGGGTTCCTCGAGCAGGTTCACACAGCGCAGGAGCGTCGACTTGCCGGAGCCGGACGGGCCGATGACGCAGACGACCTCGCCCTGTCCGATCTCCAGGTCGATGCCGCGCAGCACCTGGTTGTCGCCGAAGGACTTGTGCAGGTCGCGGACCTGGATCTCGGCCCTGGTACTGCTGGTACTCACTTGACGGCCTCCTGGGCCTTGGCCTCCATACGGCGGACGACGAAGCCGAGCGGGATCGTGACCAGCAGATAGCACAGGCCCGCGACCAGGATCGGCGTGGAGTTGGCGGTCGTGCTGGCCAGGTCGCGGCCGAACTTGGACAGTTCGCGCTCTTCCAGGGTGACGCCGAGGAGCAGCACGAGCGAGGAGTCCTTGAACAGGATGATGAACTCGTTCGTCATCGGCGGGAGGATGATCCGGAACGCCTGCGGGATGATGATCGAGATCATGGCCCGCGCGGGCGAGAAGCCGAGCGAACGGGCCGCCTCCATCTGGCCCTTCGGCACCGCCTGAATCCCGGCCCGGAAGGTCTCCGCGAGGTACGCGGCACCGACCAGACCGAGCGCGAGGGCGGCCTTGCCGTAGGTCCCGCCGACGATCTCCGTGCCCGGGAAGGCCAGCGGGACCGCCACGCCGATGAAGATGAAGATCAGCAGGGCGGGAAGACCACGGAAGATCTCGATGTAGACACCGGCGAGCCAGCGGTACGGCCCGACGGACGACAGGCGCATCAGCGCGAGCACCAGTCCGAGCACGAGGGCGAAGACGAACCCGGACACGGTGTAGAGCACCGTGTTCTTCAGCGCCAGTGTGATGACGTCCGGGAACATCCGCCGCGCGATGTCCTCCTGCGCGAACTGGTTCTGCAGCCGGTCCCAGTCGGCCGCGAACGCGAAGGCGATCACGGCCGCGACGAAGACGACGTACTGGATGCCGCGCGACAGGCCGCGCTTCTGTCGCCGGGTCAGACCCTTCTTCTTCGGCTGTACTTCTATGTCGGTGGCGGTCATGAGGCGGACGGGGACGCCGCGGACTCGTCGTACGGGCCGATCCACTGCTCGTACAGCTTCTTGTACGTGCCGTCGGCCTTGGCGTCGGCGAGCGCCTTGTTGATGGCCTCGCGGAGCTTGGTGTTGCCCTTCTTGACGGTGAAGCCGTACTGCTCGCCGGTGTTGATGTTGTCGGCGATCTCGAAGGCGGCCGCGTTGGCCTTGTCCTTCAGCCAGCCCTGGACGACCGGGTAGTCGATGACGACCGCCTGGACCTGGCCGGTGCGCAGGCCGTTGAGCACGGCGTCGGAGGACTCGAAGGAGACGGGGTCCAGTCCCTGGCTCTTGGCGTAGTCCTCGCCGGTCGTCTGCGCCTGGGCGCCGACCTTCTTGCCCTTGAGGTCAGCGAAGGACGAGATGCCGCTCTTCCTGTCGGCGAGGACGGCCTGGGTGGCGTCGAAGTACGGGTCCGAGAAGTCGACGTTCTTCTTGCGCTCGTCGGTGATGGTCATGCCGGCGGCGGCGAGGTCGCACTCGCCGGAGTTGAGGAAGGCGCCGGTCTTGAAGTTCTCGAAGGGCGTGTCGAGGATCTCCTGCTGCACGCCGAGGTCCTTGGCGACGAGGTCGATCAGCGACACGTCGAATCCCTGCACCTTGCCGTCGATCTCCGACTGGAAGGGCGGGTACGGCAGGTGGGTGCAGGTGGTGAGCTGGCCCGCCTTGACGAGCTCGACGCCGCCGGCCGCCGTCTTCGTACCGCTGCCTCCGTTGTCGTCGGAGGAGGTGCAGCCGGCCACGAGCACCAGCCCGGCCGTCGCGGTGGTGGCGGCCAGAATGCGGGTCCGGCGCCCGAGGGTCGTCTTCACGCGGAGCCTCCTGTCAGGGAACTGTGGGTTCCGATTATAAGGAGAGGTTTGAGGCCCTCAAACCAAACCGATGGCTGGAGGGCTGTCCGGCCTAAGAAGTCGGCAGTCGGAGGCCGGTCAGGGGCGGCGGTTACCCTCGACACCGTCTGCCCCTGCGATGTTGATCTGCCCCTGCGATGTTGAAGAGAGTTCCCGCCGTGACCCATCCCTTCCTGGATCTGGCCCCGCTGACCGCGGAGCGCTTCGCTTCCATCGAGGACCGGGTGGCGCGGTTGCTCGGGACCCAGCAGGGCGTCGTGATCATGCAGGGTGAGGCGCTGCTGCCGCTGGAAGGGGCGATCCGCGGGACGGCCGGGCCCGGCACGACCGCGCTGAACGTGATCACCGGTCCGTACGGGCAGACCTTCGGGGACTGGCTGCGTGACTGCGGCGCGACCGTGATCGATCTGGCGGTGCCCTTCCATACGGCGGTCACGGCGGACCAGATCCGTCAGGCCTTCGCCGAGCATCCGGAGATCGACTTCGTGTCCCTGGTGCACGCGGAGGCGGCCACCGGCAACACGAACCCCGTCGCGGAGATCGGCGAGGTCGTACGGGAGCACGGGGCACTGTTCTACCTGGACGCGGTGGCGTCCATCGGGGCCGAGCCGGTGTTGCCGGACGCGTGGGGCGTGGACCTGTGCGTGATCGGGGCGCAGAAGGCGATGGGCGGGCCGGCCGGGGTGTCGGCGGTGTCGGTGAGCGAGCGGGCGTGGGCGCGGATGGCGGCGAATCCGGGGGCGCCGCGGCGGTCGTATCTCTCGCTCCTCGACTGGAAGGAACGGTGGATCGACGGCGGGCGCAAGGCCCTGCTGCATGCGCCGGCGCAGTTGGAGATGCTGGCGCTGGAGGCCTGTGTGGAGCGGATCGAGGAGGACGGGCTCGATGCGGTGATGGCCCGTCACCGGGCCGCTGCGCTGTCGACTCGCTCCGGGGCGTCGGCGCTGGGTGGGGGCCTGGAGCCGTACGTGTACGACGCTGCGGAGGCCGCTCCTGTCGCTACGACGCTTCGGGTGCCGGCGGGGGTGGTGGCGTCGGAGGTGGTGGCTCGGGCGCTGGAGGTCGATCCCGGGTTGCCGTTGGCCGCGGGGGGTGGGGCGTTGGCCAAGGAGATGATCCGGGTCAATCACTACGGGGTGGATGCGACGCCGGACGCGGTGCGGGGATGTGTGGCGGCGCTGGGGGCTGCGCTGACGGAGAAGGGGCTGGACGTGGACGTGGAGGGTGCGCTGCGGGCGGTGACCGCGGGCTGGCGCTAGCGGTTCCTCGCCCCCGCCGCCCCTACCCGTCCCATCCCGAAGGGGCTCCGCCCCTTCCACCCCGCCAGGGGGCTCCGGACATTTGCCCACCCACCACCCGACTCGGTCGGCCAAGAGGCCGGCCTCGAAAGCCCCTGGGCCTCCGCCCCAGACCCCGGCGGGGGGCCACCTCTCGACCCTGGTCAGCTGCATTCAGCCCGTCCGGCGTTTGGGGACGAGGCCCCTTCAGGGGGTGTGGGGCGGATCACGGACGGGCCGATGGCCGGTGTCGAGGTCAGTCTGCGCTGGGTGTTCATTCACATGATCGAGGAGTACGCGCGGCACAACGGCCACGCCGACATTCTGCGAGAGCGTATCGACGGTGTTACCGGAGCCTGAATTCAGCGTAATTCCTGGAATTCTTTTCGAAGGCAGTTTCCCCTCTTCTTCTGCCCGCTTTCCCCGAACCTAAACGCAAAGATTTCGCGAACACCAACCGGCGTAATTCGGGCAGATCTCGTGAGAGTTACATGGCTGTGACGCGTTCCACATCGTGCCCGTTTTGTGCGGTATTAACCGGACAGAAGGGGCGAATAGGAGCCCTGTCGCCGAGGTGCTCACGCCCGCGTGATAACACATTCGGACCTCACACGTAACCCCTCACGGCCATGCAATTTCGAATTTCCCTCGGTAAATTCAATTCGCATGACTGCCGCACAAGCAGACCTGCAAATCGACCGTCCGGCGGTGGCCGACGGGGCCGCGCTGTGGCGGATTGCCAGAGACTCCAAGGCCCTCGACCTCAACTCGTCGTACAGCTATCTGCTGTGGTGCCGCGACTTCGCCGGCACGTCGGCCGTCGCGCGTGACGAACGCGGGGAGCCGGTCGGCTTCGTCACCGGGTACGTACGGCCGGACCGCCCGCACACCCTGCTCGTCTGGCAGGTGGCCGTGGACGACGCCCACCGCGGACGCGGCATCGCCGCCGCACTGCTCGACGGGCTCGTGGCGCGGGTCTCCGGCGCGTACGGCGTCACGAGCGTCGAGACCACCATCACGCCCGGCAACACCGCCTCCGAGCGGCTGTTCCGCTCCTTCGCCGAGCGGCACGGCGCCGCCCTGGAGCGCGAGGTGCTGTTCCCCACGAGCGTGTTCCCGGACGGTCCCCACGACCCCGAAGTCCTGTACCGCATCGGTCCCCTCTCCCTGTGACCACCTGCGACCTCCCCACCGACCTCCCCCCACGCAACGAGGAGCGATTCGTCGTGACCATCACCCAGCCCGACCTCAGCGTCTTCGAGACCCTGGAGTCCGAGGTGCGCAGCTACTGCCGCGGCTGGCCCACCGTCTTCGACCGTGCGCGAGGCAGCCGCATGTACGACGAGGACGGCCACGAGTATCTGGACTTCTTCGCCGGGGCCGGCTCGCTGAACTACGGGCACAACAACCCGGTCCTGAAACGGGCGTTGATCGACTACCTGGAGCGGGACGGCGTCACGCACGGGCTCGACATGTCCACCAGCGCCAAGCGCACCTTCCTGCAGACCTTCCAGGACCTGGTGCTGCGGCCGCGCGACCTGCCGTACAAGGTCATGTTCCCGGGCCCGACCGGCACCAACGCCGTCGAGTCGGCTCTGAAGCTGGCCCGGAAGGTGAAGGGGCGCGAGGCCATCGTGTCCTTCACCAACGCCTTCCACGGCATGTCCCTCGGCTCCCTCGCCGTCACCGGCAACGCCTTCAAGCGCGCCGGCGCCGGGATCCCGCTGGTGCACGGCACGCCCATGCCGTTCGACAACTACTTCGACGGCACCGTCCCGGACTTCCTGTGGTTCGAGCGGCTGCTGGAGGACCAGGGCTCCGGGCTCAACAAGCCCGCCGCGGTGATCGTCGAGACCGTGCAGGGCGAGGGCGGCATCAATGTCGCGCGTCCCGAGTGGCTGCGCGCGCTCGCCGAGCTGTGCGAGCGGCAGGACATGCTGCTGATCGTCGACGACATCCAGATGGGCTGCGGGCGGGCGGGTGCCTTCTTCTCCTTCGAGGAGGCGGGCATCACCCCCGACATCGTCACCGTGTCCAAGTCCATCAGCGGCTACGGACTGCCCATGTCGCTGTGCCTGTTCAAGCCCGAGCTGGACATATGGGAGCCGGGCGAGCACAACGGCACCTTCCGCGGCAACAACCCCGCCTTCGTCACCGCGGCCGCCGCCCTCGAGATGTACTGGGCCGACGGCAGCGCGATGGAGAAGCAGACCCGGGCGCGCGGCGAGCAGGTCGAGCAGGGGCTGATCGCCATCTGCGAGGAGAACCTCGCCGACGTGAAGGAGTACCGGGGCCGCGGGCTGGTGTGGGGCATGGAGTTCCACGACAAGGAGCGGGCCGGGCGCATCGCCCAGCGCGCCTTCGAGCTCGGGCTGCTCATCGAGACGTCCGGCCCGGAGAGCGAGGTCGTCAAGCTGCTCCCCGCCCTCACCGTCACCCCGGACGAGCTCGACGAGGGGCTCAGCATCCTCGCCCGCGCCACCCGTGAGACCGCCTGACCGGCACATCTCAAAGACCCCCTCACCGACCGAGCACACCCACCACCTAGGAGGCATCGCAGCACCGTGATCGTCCGTTCGTTCAAGGACATCGAAGGCACCGAGCGCCATGTGAAATCGGCGTCCGGCACCTGGGAGAGCAAACGCATCGTCCTCGCCAAGGAGAAGGTCGGCTTCTCCCTGCACGAGACGATCCTGTACGCGGGTACGGAGACGTCGATGTGGTATGCGAACCACATCGAGGCCGTCGTCTGCGTCGAGGGCGAGGCCGAGCTGACCGACCACGAGACCGGGCGGACGCACACGATCACGCCCGGGACCATGTACCTCCTGGACGGCCATGAGAGGCACACGCTGCGGATCAAGGAGGACTTCCGCTGCATCTGTGTCTTCAACCCGCCCGTGACCGGCCGGGAGGACCACGACGAGAACGGCGTGTACCCGCTGCTCACCGAGCCCGAGGAGGTGTGAGAAACCCATGACCACTGCCATGACCGCACACGTCACCGATCTCTACCCCAGCCGCGGCGCCACCGAGGTGTCGACCCCGCGTCAGGACCCCGTCGTGTGGGGCGCCCCCGACACCCCGGGCCCGATCACGGCCACGGACCTGCAGTCGTACGAGCGCGACGGTTTCCTCGCCGTCGACCAGCTCATCACCGACGACGAGGTCGCCGTCTACCGGCAGGAGCTGGAGCGGCTGGTCACCGACCCGGAGATCCGCGCGGACGAGCGCTCGATCATCGAGCCGAAGTCCAAGGAGATCCGGTCCGTCTTCGAAGTGCACAAGATCAGCAAGGTGTTCGCCTCGCTCGTGCGCGACGAGCGGGTCGTCGGGCGGGCGCGGCAGATCCTCGGCTCGGACGTGTACGTCCACCAGTCGCGGATCAACGTCAAGCCGGGCTTCGGGGCGAGCGGCTTCTACTGGCACTCCGACTTCGAGACCTGGCACGCCGAGGACGGTCTGCCGAACATGCGGACGGTGTCCGTCTCGATCGCGCTGACCGAGAACTACGACACCAACGGCGGGCTCATGATCATGCCCGGCTCGCACAAGACCTTCCTCGGGTGTGCGGGGGCCACGCCGAAGGACAACTACAAGAAGTCCCTCCAGATGCAGGACGCGGGCACGCCCTCGGACGAGGCACTGACCGCGATGGCGAGCGAGTACGGCATCAAGCTCTTCACGGGCAAGGCCGGTTCGGCGACCTGGTTCGACTGCAACTGCATGCACGGCTCCGGGGACAACATCACCCCGTTCCCGCGCAGCAACGTGTTCATCGTGTTCAACAGCGTGGAGAACGCGGCGGTCGAGCCCTTCGCGGCTCCGGTACGGCGGCCGGAGTTCATCGGCGCGAGGGACTTCACCCCCGTGAAGTGAGCCTCACGTGAGGTGACCCTCACAGCCACGACAGCGACGCGGCCCGCTCCAGTACGTTCCGTACGGCGGCCGCGTCGCCCGTTTCGGCCCTCGGCACCGTCTGCGGGGCGTACCGCCCGCCGACCAGCAGGCAGAAGTCGACGGGATCGAGGGTGAGTTCGGCCCGGACGGGCTCGTCCGCGGAGCCCAGTACCCACTGCTCGCCCCCGGTGACCGAGAACAGCACCGGGGGCGCGGTGGGTCCGAGGGCGAGGCCGAGGATGCGGACGGCGAGGCGGACCAGCTGCGCCAGGTGCTCCTGCGGCGGCGGCGGGACGGCGAGGCCGAGGGCGCGGCCGATGTCGTCGGTGTGGATCCACGTCTCGAAGGCGCGCGCCAGGAAATGGTCGGCGATGGGCAGCCGCAGCCCCGTCAAGGTCACGGCCCGTGCGGCCAGTTCGGGGTCGTGGGCCTCGGGCGAGGCGAGCAGGGAGTTCGCCTGCGCGGACCAGGCGGCGACCGTCTTCTCGGGACTCCGGCGCCGCTCGTGGACGATCACGTCGGCCGTGCGCCGGTTCCAGGCGGCCTCCCAGCCCGTGCCGTCCTCGATCCGCGAGGGCGGCACCTGCGCCTCGATGCCGAGCAGTACGGCCAGGTGCTCGTCGGCGGCGAGGAGATGGGCGAGGGTCGCGTGCACGTTCCAGTCGTGCACGACCGGGACGCTCCAGCGGTCGTACCCCCACCGGCCGTACACCTCGGGCAGCAGCGCCTTCAGCCCGGCGACGGCGGCGGCATAGGGCGCGGCGTGCGCGGTGACCCGCGGCGCGGCGGGCCGCTCGCGCAGGGCGAAGGACAGCACGTCGGTGGCGGGCCGCTCAGGAATGCCGGGCGGCGCCGGCCCGTCCAGCAGCCGTACCATCTCCCGCAGCCGTTCCGCCTCCGCCGCGCAGTTCCCGCACTCGGCAAGGTGCGCCGGGACCGTCCCCCCGTCGGCCGGATCGAGGGCGCCGAAGGCCCAGGCGGCCAGCAGGTCACGTACCGTCTCGTGTTCGCCGGTCACCGCGCACCTCCTCCCCGTGTCCCGTGCCTGTTCCCTGCCCGTACCCCTCTCGCCATCATGCGCCCCTTTCGAGCGCCGGATCCGGCGGGTCGGCCAAAGACTGCGCCAAGGTGCGCAGGGCGGTGCGCAGCCGGGTCTTGGCCGTGCCCTCGGGGATGCCCAGCTCGACGGCGGCCTGCCGGTAGGTGCGGCCGGCGAAGTAGGCGAGGTGCACGACCTCCCGTTGCGGCTGCGGGAGTTCGGCGAGGGCGGTGTGCAGCAGGAGGGAGCGCTCCCGGTCGACGACCGTCTCGTCGGGGCCGGGACCGGCGTCGGGGATGGCCTGGAGCGCCGAGTCGTCGGCCCCGGCGTCCTTGCGGTGCCGGGCCTCGCTGCGGACCCAGTCCACGGCCCGCCGGTGGGCGAGCACGGACAGCCAGGTGCGCAGCGAGCCACGGCCCGGCTCGAAGGCGTACGGCCTGCTCCACAGCTGGGCGAAGACCTCCTGCGCCACGTCCTCGGCGGCGGCCGCGGAGCGGGTGACCCGCACGGCGACCCGGCGCACCAGCCCGCCGTACGCCGCGTACACCTCGGCGAGCGCGGACTCGTCGCCGTAGACCAGCCGCCGGTGTATCTCCGCGTCGGCAGGCAGCTGTACGGACGTGCCGTCCGTGGACTCCACCGGCACCACCACCCCTGGTGCCTTTCCTAGCGTCCTCGCGAGGCCCGCGCCAGTGGTTCAGGAGAGCCGGTCGTTCAGGAGGACAGGACGTCCAGCAACCGATCGACATCCTCAGGGGTGTTGTAGAGGTGGAAGGCCGCGCGCAGATTGCCCGCGCGGTTGGACACCTCGATGCCGGCCGCGCTCAGCTCGGGCTGGCGGTGCCCGAGCCCGGGCACGGACACGATGGCCGAGCCGGGTGAGGGCACCGGCTCCTGGCCGAGGGCGGCGAGGCCGGACCGGAAGCGGTCGGCGAGGGCGAGGTCGTGGGCCTGGATCGCGGCCACGCCGAGCTCCTCGATCAGCTCCAGGGAGGTGCGCAGCCCGGCGTACGTGAAGAGGCTGGGGCTGATGTCGAAGCGCCGTGCGGAGTGGGCGAGGTCCTCGACGGGGCCGTAGCAGCTGTCCCAGGGGATCTCTCCGGCGACCCAGCCGGCGAGCAGCGGCGTCAGCCCGCCGAAGTCCTCCGGGACGACGCAGAACGCGGCACCGTGCGGGCCCATGAGCCACTTGAAGCCGACAGCGGCGAGGAAGTCGTACGCACCGGCCTCCAGCGGCAGCCATCCGGCCGACTGGGAGGCGTCGACGTAGGTGCGCGCCCCGTGCGTCCGGGCCGCCTCGCGCACCGCGGGCAGGTCGGCGACCCGGCCGTCGGCGGACTGTGCGGCGCTGACCGCGACCAGGGCGGTGTCCGGGCGGACCGACTCGGCGAGGCGCTCCAGCGGGACGGCGCGCACCTTGAGGTCGCCGCGCATGTGGAAGGGGTTCACGAGGGACGCGAAGTCGCCCTCCGCGGTGAGGACTTCGGCCCCGGCGGGCAGCGACGCGGCGATCAGCCCGCCGTACTCGGCGACCGAGGCCCCGGTCGCGACCCGCTCGACCGGCACGCCGGCCAGCCGGGCGAACGAGGCGCGCACGGCCTCCACGTCCTCGTACAGCGGGCCCAGCGGTGTGCCGTCGGCCCGCATCCGGACGGCCCCCTGCACGGCGGTCACGGTGCGGGCCGGCAGCAGACCGTTGCTCGCGGTGTTGAGATAGACGTTCTTCGGGGCGAACTCGGCGCGGACGAGGCTCTCGAAGGTCTCCATGGCTCCACTGTGGGCCCTCAACACCTATTGGTCCATTGCGAATCTTTACGTGGTTTCGCTAAGGAACGCTTATAGATCGCCCTCGACCTGCATGTTCGTTCAGCGGTTCAGCGGCTCAGCGCTGCGGCACCGCGCACCCGTCGGGCCCGCACGCGTCCGCGTCCCCGGATGCGGCGGCGGCCCCGCCGTCGATGAGCGTCAGCGGCGAGCGCTCGCCCCACGCCTGCGTCAGCGCCTGCTCGAAGACCTCGGCGGGCTGGGCGCCGGAGACGCCGTACTTGCGGTCGAGGACGAAGAACGGCACGCCGGTCGCGCCGAGCTGGGCGGCCTCGCGCTCGTCGGCGCGGACGTCGTCGGCGTAGGCGGACGGGTCGGCGAGGACCTTGCGGACGTCGTCGGCGTCGAGCCCGGCCTCGACGGCCAGTTCCACGAGCCGCTCGTCGCCCTCGGAGAACACGGACCGCTCCTCGGCGAAGTTCGCCCGGTAGAGGATCTGGATCAGCTCGTCCTGCCTGCCGTGCTCCTTGGCGAGATGGAGCAGGCGGTGCATGTCGAAGGTGTTGCCGTGGTCGCGGCCCTTCGTGCGGTACTCCAGGCCCTCGGCGGCGGCCTGCGCGCCGAGGTTCTCCTCACCGGCCTGGGCATGCGCCTCGCTCATGCCGTACTTCCTGGTGAGCATGGTGATCACGGGCTGGATGTCGCCCTTGGCGCGCCCCGGGTCCAGCTCGAACGAGCGGTGCACCACCTCGACCTGGTCGCGGTGCGGGAAGGCCTCGAGCGCCTTCTCGAAGCGGGCCTTGCCCACGTAGCACCAGGGGCAGGCGATGTCGCTCCAGATCTCGACGCGCATGTCTGTGGCTCTCTCCAGGTCGTACGGATACGGAGGCTCTCTCCGATCTCGTACGTGAACGTTCAAGCAGCCGTGTTCATTCCCCGGCCACGGAGAAGCACTGGAACAGGTGGTGGTCGCCCTCGGCGGGCGGGTTGTCCGGATCCGGACGCCAGCCCCGGCCGGCGTAGAAGGTCTGCGCACGCCGGTTGTCCACGTGCACGTCGAGCACGGCCGTGCGCTTGCCGTCGGCCCGCCACTGCTCCACGCATTCCGCGTGCAGGGCCGTACCGATGCCTCTGCCCCAGTGGTCGGGGTCGACGTGGAACTGGAACAGCTTGACCGTGCCGGCGGGGGCGCCCTCGGGTGTGCGGAAGGACGCGACACCGAGGATCCGGCCCTGCTCGACCACGCACAGCACATGGCCGTCGGGCCGCTCGATGGCGGCGCGCCAGGCGGCGGACCAGTCGGTGCCGTCGTCCGGGATCCCGTCCGGGTAGTACGTCGCCCGGGCACGCGCGTGCAGCGCGGCGACCGCCTCCGTCTCGGCGGACAGGACGGTACGGATCACCCGGCTTCTGGTCACTCGGTCACTGATCATGCAACGGAGGACGTGGCCTCCGGCGCCCCGGTTCCGAGCCGGCTGAACTGCGCCCGGTACGCGCTCGGCGTCAGCCCCGTACGCCGGACCACGTGCCCGCGCAGCGAGTCGGCCGTGCCCAGCCCGCAGGCGCGGGCCACCTGGTCCATGGGCAGGGCGGTGGTCTCCAGCAGTTCCTTGGCGCGCTCGATGCGCTGGTGGAGCAGCCACTGCAAGGGGCTCACCCCGCTCTCGGCGTGGAAGCGGCGGGTGAGGGTGCGGACGCTGACGCCGGCGTGGCGAGCCAGGTCGGTGAGGGTGAGCGGCTTGTCGAGGTTGCGCATGGCCCAGCCGCGGGTGTCGGCGCAGGCATTTCCGCGCTCGGGCGGCAGCGGGGTCTGGGTGAACTGGGTCTGGCCGCCCGGCCGTACGGGCGCGACGAGGGCGAGCCGGGCGACCTCGTTGGCGACGGCGGCGCCGTAGTCGGTGCGGATGATGTGCAGGCACAGATCGATGCCGGCGGCGTAGCCGGAGGAGGTCACGTACGGCCCGTCCTGCACGTACAGCACATCGCCGCGCAGGTCGACGTGCGGGTAGCGGCGGCGCAGTTCCTCGGCGTGCGCCCAGTACGTCGTGGCCCGGCGTCCGTGCAGCAGGCCGGCCTCGGCGAGCTGGAAGGCGCCCGTGCACAGCGACGCGATCCGCTTGCCGTCGTCGGCCGCCTCACGGACGGCGGTCACGATCCGCGACTCCGGCTCGAAGGGCTCCCCGGTCCCCGCGACGAGCACGGTGTCCGCCTCCCGTACGGCGTCGAGTCCGAGCCGTACGTACAGGTCGAGCCCGCCGCTGGTGGGCACCGGTCCCGGCTCGGCCGCGCAGATGACCACCTCGTAGCCGGGCCGCCCGTCCACCTCGACCTTGCCGAACAGCATCTCCGGGATGGCGAGGTTGAACATCGACACGGGCGAGGGTGCGACGACGGCGATGCGGTGCGGGGCGCGCGGCTGGGGCATGGCCAGAACCTCCGGGTGCATGGCATTGCGGCCACTACTGTAGGGCGGCGGAGATCCGCAGCATGGAGGCATGTCGACGAACGAGACACGCGCCAGCACGCAACTCCCTCATGACCAGGGCGAGTTGGAGCATGGCAAGCCCAAGGAACCCCAGAAGGCCTCCCCCGCCCTGACCCTCACCGCCGGTCTCCTCGGTTTCGCGCTGGTCTGCCTCGACGCGTCCGTGGTGAACGTGGCCCTGCCCGCGATCGGCTCGTCCTTCGGCAGCGGAATGTCCGGCCTGCAGTGGGTGGTGGACGCCTACACCCTGGCCTTCGCCGCGCTGATGCTGTCCACGGGGGCCTTCTCGGACCGGGCGGGGGCGAGCCGTGCGTACGCCCTGGGCGCCGCCGTCTTCACGCTCGCCTCGGCGGCCTGCGGCCTGGCGCCGAACCTGCCCGCGCTGATCGGCGCACGGGTGGTGCAGGGCGTGGCGGCGGCCGTGGTGCTGCCGGCCTCGCTGGCGCTGGTGCGGCAGGCGTACGCCGATCCGGCGCGGCGGGCCCGTGCGGTGGCCGTGTGGGCGGCGGGCGGTTCGGTGGCGGTGGCGCTGGGTCCGGTGGCGGGCGGTGCGCTGACCACGGCCTGGGACTGGCGGGGGATCTTCTTCGTCAACCTCCCGATCGGTGCGCTGATCCTCGCGCTGCTGGTCCGGGCGCCGCGCTCCGAGCGCCGTCCGGCACCGCTGGACCTGCCCGGCCAGGTGACGGCGGTGGTGGCGCTCACGGCCCTCACCTTCGCGGTGATCGAGGGCGGGACGGCGGGCTGGGCGGCGCTGGGGGTGGCTGTGGCAGCCGCCGTGGCGTTCCTCCGGATCGAGGCACGCCGGCCGCACCCGGTCGTCCCGCTCGGCCTCTTCCGCAACCGGACCGTCGCGGTGACGGTCGCGGCGGGGGCGGCGGTGAGCGTGGCCTTCTACAGCATGGTGTTCGTCTTCTCGCTCTTCTTCCAGCAGGTGCAGGGCCGTTCCGCACTGCAGGCCGGGCTGATGTTCCTGCCGATGACGGGCCTGATCGCGGTGACGAACGTGGTGGCGGGCAAGCTCGCGGGCCGCTACGGCGCGCGGCTGCCCATGCTGGTGGGGCAGGGCCTGGCCGTCGCAGGACTGCTCGTGACGCTGTACGTCGACACCGGCACGCCCGCTGTCGTGGTGGCCCTGCTCCTCGTCCCCATGGCGCTGGGCTGCGCCCTGACGGTGCCGCCGCTGACCGCGGCGATGATGGACGCCGTACCCGCCGAACGGGCGGGCCTGGCGGCAGGCGTCCTCAACGCCGCGCGGCAGATGGCCGGGGCGCTGGGCATCGCCGTGTTCGGGGCGCTGGTCTCCGACGGTTTCGTGGCGGGGATGCGGCTGAGCGTGGGGATCAGCGCGGCCCTGCTCGCGCTGACGGGCCTGCTCAGCTTCCGTCTCGCAGGTCCTTCGGCCAGTCGGTCCTGAACTCGAGGTGGTCGTAGGTCACGACACAGCCCTCCCCCATCGGCGACTGCGTCATGAAGCCGACCAAGGCGGCGTCCGTCTCCTTCTCGTCCCCCAGCGTGAAGAGCCGGACGAAGGTCCAGCGCTCACCGTCCCGGGAGGCGTGGAAGGCGAAGGCCCGCCCGGTCCGGCTCACCCGCAGCCAGACCGAACTCCCCTCCACGGTGAAGGAGTTGGCGTCGTCGGAGTGGCCTCGCGTGACCACCGTGCAGACGGTCGGCACATCCGGCGAGTACTCCAGGCAGAGCTTGGCCCAGGCCCGCTCCCCGACATGGACGTAGAGCACTCCGGCATCGAAGGCGGCGGCGAACCCGACGGTGACGCGGGCTATCAGCTGGAAGTCGCCTTCGGGAGCGCCGAGGAGCCGCGGCGCGTCGGAGGCGGGGTCCAGGGCCTCCCCGGTGGGCGGCACGAACCGGTCCTGCCGGGGGCCGGCCCATCCGGAGAGGATGCCGTCGTCGTAGGACCAGTGGCCGTCGGGGCCGTAGGTGCGGAGGAGAAAAGGCAGTTCAGGAAGTTCCACGTCCATCCCCAGAGTTTTGCAGTTTCCCCTCCGCCGTGTGGCCCTTAGTCGTTCAGTGTTCGAGGCGCCCGTTGAAGCGGCGGGGCAGGCCGAGCGGGTTGTCGTCCCGGAGCTCGGGCGGCAGCAGCGCCTCGGGGGCACCCTGGTACGCCACCGGCCGCAGCCAGCGCTCGATGGCCGTACCGCCGACCGAGGTGGACGTCGAGGTCGTCGCCGGGTACGGGCCGCCGTGGTGCTGGGCCGGAGCCACCGCGACACCTGTCGGCCACCCGTTGACCAGGACGCGACCGGCCAGCGGCGTCAGTTCCGCCAGGATCTCCGCGCCGCGTCCCTCACCGGCCGCCTCCTCGGCCGAGAGGTGAACGGTGGCGGTGAGGTTGCCGGGGAGCCGGGAGAGGACCTGCTGGGCCTCGGACTCGTCGTCGTAGCGGACCACCACCGTGACCGGCCCGAAGCACTCCTCCAGGAGCAGGTCGTACGCCCCCTCCTGCGCCAGCTTGCTCGCCGCGACCGTCAGGAACCCGGCACTGACGGTGTGCTCACCGCCCGCCCCGGGCGTCACCGGAGACTCCACGTCCGGCAGCTCCGCGCGCTCGGCGACCCCGGCGATGAAGTTGTCCCGCATCCGGTGGTCCAGCAGGACGCCCGCCTCGCTGTCGCTCACGGCGTCGGTCAGCGACTTCACCAGCCCGTCACCGGCCGCACCGGACGGCACCAGCACCAGCCCCGGCTTCACACAGAACTGCCCGACGCCCAGCGTCATCGAGCCCGCGAGCCCGGTGCCGATCGCCTCGGCCCGCTCGGCCGCCGCGGCCTCGGTGATCACGACGGGGTTCAGCGACCCCAGCTCGCCGTGGAACGGGATCGGCACCGGACGCGCCGCCGCCGCGTCGAACAGCGCGCGACCGCCCTTCACGGAACCGGTGAAGCCCGCGGCGGCGACCAGCGGGTGCTTGATCAGCTCGATGCCGGCCTCGAAGCCATGGACGAGACCCACGACGCCGGCCGGGATGCCGTGCGCGGCGGCGGCCGTACGCAGCACGTGGGCGACCAGCTCGGACAGGCCCGGGTGGTCGGGGTGGGCCTTGACGACGACCGGGCAGCCCGCGGCCAGCGCGCTCGCGGTGTCGCCGCCGGCGACGGAGAAGGCGAAGGGAAAGTTGGAGGCCGAGTAGACGGCGACGACGCCGAGGGGCACCTTGTAGCGGCGCAGGTCCGGGATCGGCGGGGTCGCGGTGTCGTCGGGGTGGTTGATGACGACGTCCAGGAAGGCGCCCTCGTCGACGATGTCCGCGAAGGCCCTCAGCTGGTAGCAGGTGCGGGCGAGTTCGCCGGTGAGGCGGACCGGGCCGAGCGCGGTCTCGGCGTCGGCGGCCTCGACGAGCTGGTCCTTGGCGGCCTGGAGCTTGTCGGCGGCGGTGCGCAGGAAGGCCGAGCGGACCGCGCGGTCGGCGAGGGAGCCGCGCGCCTCGTGCGCGGCGCGGACGGCGGCGTCCACCTCCTGGGCTGTGGCCTCCACCGCAACCTGTTCACGCTGCTTCCCGGTTCGGGGGTCGACACTCCAGACTGGTGCTGCTGCCACCGCGGGTCCCTCCACACATGTCATGCCGCAGTACGGGGTCATTCACCAGGGTCGTTCGATATACTGAACGCTGTCTCTGATGATGAATATGCTGTCGGAGACTATTTCCCGTCGAACGAAGGGGTCAAGGGCGATGTCGGCTGGCGAGACGGGCGGCGGGGCGCAGGTCAAGTCCGCGGTACGGACGGTTGAACTGCTCGAATACTTCGCCGGACGCCCCGGTATGCACTCCCTGGCGTCGGTCCAGGAGGCCGTCGGCTACCCCAAGTCCAGCCTCTACATGTTGCTGCGCACGCTCGTCGAGCTGGGCTGGGTGGAGACGGACGCGACGGGCACGCGGTACGGCATCGGCGTACGGGCGCTGCTGGTCGGCACGTCGTACATCGACGGCGACGAGGTGGTCGCGGCGGCCCGCCCCACGCTGGACCGGCTGTCGGACGACACGACCGAGACCATCCACCTGGCCCGCCTGGACGGCACGAACGTCGTCTACCTCGCCACCCGCCAGTCCCAGCACTACCTGCGCCCCTTCACCCGGGTCGGCCGCCGTCTGCCCGCGCACTCGACCTCCCTCGGCAAGGCGCTGCTGAGCACCTACACCGACGAGCAGGTCCGCAAGATGCTCCCGGAGACGCTCCCCGCGCTGACCGAGAACACGATCACCGACCGGGAGAAGCTCATCGAGGAGCTCCACCAGGTCCGCGAGCAGGGCTTCGCCGTCGACCGCGAGGAGAACACCCTGGGCCTGCGCTGCTTCGGCGTGGCCATCCCGTACCGCACCCCGGCCCGCGACGCGATCAGCTGCTCGGTCCCGGTGGCCCGGCTGACACCGGCCCACGAACAGATGGTGAAGGACGCCCTGTTCGACGCACGGGACCGGCTGACGCTGGCGACGCGCAGGCTCTGAGCTCGGTCTCCCCCAGCGAGACGATCGGTCTCCCCCATGCGGCGGAGACGGATCGTCGCCGTGCAGGACGTGCTCGTCCGGCTCCTCGCGGGAGCGTGGACGTATGACGCAGACACTCGCTCCCGACCCGGAGACCGACGAAGGCGCCATCGGCCCCAGCCGGTCCCGCCGCGCGCTGAGGGCCGTCGCCGTCGTCTCCTGCGTGCCGTATCTCGCGCTCAAGATCGCCTGGATCGCGGGGAGCCGCATCGGGATCCCGGACGGCAGCTCGCTGCTGGAGCACCGGGGCAGCATGATCGTCGCCAACGGCATCACCGTCCTCATGGACGGGACCGTGATCGTGCTCGCGCTGGTGCTGACCCGGCCGTGGGGGCTGCGGCTGCCCGCGTGGCTGCTGGCCTTCCCCGCGTGGGTGGCCACGGGGCTGCTCGCGCCGCTCATGGCCGGGTTTCCGATCCAGTTGATCGTCAGCGCGCTCGGGGGCACCACGGACACCACGGACGACCGCGGGGATCCGTTCCTCGACGCCTGGGTCTTCGGGGTCGTCTACACCGGGTTCATCGTGCAGGGCCTCACCCTCGGCGCCCTGTTCGTGCTGTACGCCCGCGACCGCTGGGGCCGGCTGTGGGAGGGGCGCGTCTGGGAGCTTCCGGTCGGCGTCATCGGTGCGGCCCAGCGGGCGGTCGCCGTCGCGGCCGCCGTACTCGCCCTGCTGCCGCTGACCGCCCATGTGCTGTGGGCGTGCGGCAGCACCGCCGGGCTCAACGACATCCGGATCGCCGACCGGACCAGTGACTTCTACGTCATGGAGGTCCTGTCCGCCGTGTTCCTCGCCATGGCCGTCACCGGCGGCGTCCTCCTCGCCTTCCGGCGCGGCCGGGCCCTGCCCGTCAGGCTTCCCCTCGCCCTCGCCTGGGTCGGCTCCGCGGCCACGGTCTGCTGGGCGGGCTGGCTGTCGCTGGCCTCGCTCACCGAGGTGGCCGACGCCCCGACACAGCTGATGAACCTGGCCTACGCTGGCGAGATGATCGTCGGCATCCTCGTCGCCTGCCTCGGCGTCCACTTCCTCGCGGAGCGCGCCGCATGCCGGAAACCTCGTACGGCGTGAGCGAGTTCGCCCGGTTCCTGTTCGGCCGGCAGGCGCGCCGCCGATGGCTCCATCTGATCATCGGCGGCGCGCTCGCCATGCCGTACGTCTTCGTCGGCCAGCTCGTCGTCGGCCCCGCCACCGACTCCCGGTACGTCTTCAACGACCTGCCTCTCCAACTCCTCTCCTTCGCCGTCGGGTTGCCCCTCGCCGCGGTCACCGCCGTGCTGTTCCCGCTGACCCGGCCGCTGGAGGCCGGCGCCGTCAGGTGGCTGTGCGGGGTCGACCGGGACCGGCTGGCCTACGGGCCGGCCCGGACGCGGGATGCGAAGGGGCGTACGGCGGCCTGGTTCACGCTGCATCTCGGGGTCGGCGGGATCATCTCCGGGATGTCGCTGGCGGTGCCGCCGTTCGCCGCGTTCCTCGTCGCCCTGCCCGTCGTCGCCCTGGTGAACCGCGGCTGGCTCGAACTGCCGTCCGCCCTCGACCACACCTGGGTGTTCGCGCTCGGGCCGGTCGCGGGCGTGGCGATCCTCATCGCGCTCGCGGTGTGCGCGGCCGGCTCCGGGGCCTTCCTCTCCCGCTGGGCGCCCGCGTTGCTCGGGCCCACACCCGAGGACCGGCTCGCGGCGGCCGAGGCGCGCGCCGCCGACCTCGCCGTGCGCAACCGGCTCGCACGCGAACTGCACGACTCCGTGGGCCATGCCCTCAGCGCCGTCACCCTCCAGGCGAGCGCGGCCCGCCGGGTGCTGGACACCGACCCGGAGTTCGTCCGCGAGGCCCTCGCCGCGATCGAGGACACCACCCGGCGCACGATCGGCGAACTCGACACCGTCCTGGGCGTGTTGAGAGACGGCGACGCTCCCGGTACGGCCCCGGCGCCCACCCTCGCCGCCGACCTCGACGGACTGCTGCGCCGCACCCGCGCGAGTGGGCTGCGGGTGCAGGCCACGCTCACGGCCGACCCCGACGCCCTGCCGCCCGTCGTCTCCCGCGAGGCCTACCGCATCGTGCAGGAAGGGCTGAGCAACGCCCTCAAGCACGCCGGCGACGGGGTGACCGTGCGGCTGCGGACCGCGGTGGCCGACGGGCACCTGGAGATCACCGTCGAGAATCCCGTCGCCTGCGCCCCCGAGTGCCGGCCCGGCGGCGGCCACGGCCTGCGGGGCATCGCCGACCGGGCGCGGCTGCTGGGCGGGACGACGCAGGCCGGCGCCACACAGGGGACGTGGCGGCTGCACGTACGACTGCCCATGAAGGGACCCGCATGACGATCCGGATCGTCCTCGCCGACGACGAACGCATGGTCCGCACCGCCCTGCGCGCCATCCTCTCCGCCGAGGCGGACATGGAGGTGGTCGGCGAGGCGGCCACCGGGGCCGAGGCCGTGGCGGTCGTGCGGGACCGCAGACCGGAGGTCGTCCTCATGGACGTCCGCATGCCCGAGATCGACGGGATCCGGGCCACCGAGCAGATCCTCGCCACGCTCGCCGACCCGCCCCGGATCGTCGTCGTCACGACCTTCGAGAACGACTCGTACGTGTACGACGCCCTGCGCGCCGGAGCCGCCGGGTTCCTGCTGAAGCGGGCGGAGGCCGACGCGCTGGTCCAGGCCGTACGGCTGGTCTCGCACACCGACACCCTGCTGTTCCCGTCGGCGGTCCGCAGCCTCGCGGCCGAGCACGCGCGCGCTCACCCCGCGCCGCCGCCCTGGGTGGCGAGGCTCACATGCCGCGAGAGCGAGGTGCTGCGGCTGATGGCGCAGGGCCTGACCAACGCGGAGATCGCACGGCGGATGGACGTGGGTCCGGCCACCGTGAAGTCGCATGTGGCGGCGGTCCTGGCGAAGACGGGCACCCGGGACCGCACGCAGGCGGTGATCGCCGCCTACGAGGCGGGCTTCATGAACGCTCGATGAGAAAACGGGGCGCAAGGGAACGATTGCCCCCATCCCGATCGTCCTCCCGAGTGGGATGAACAAGACGATCAGGCGGGCGTCCGTCTTCGCGCTGCTGCTCGTGTTCGCTCTGCTGGTCAGGGCGACGTGGGTGCAGTTCTACGACGGCCAGGCCCTAGCGGACGACAAGGACAACCGGCGGAACACGATCGCGCTGTACAGCGAGCCGCTCGGCAACATCGTCGTGGGCGGCGAGGCGGTCACCGGCTCGGCGCGCACGACGAGCGGCGACCTCGCGTACAAGCGGACGTACAAGGACGGCTCGCTGTACGCGGCCGTCACCGGGTACAGCTCACAGGCGTTCGGCGCCACCCAGCTCGAGGGCATCTACCAGGACTTGCTCGACGGCACCGACAACCGTCTGAAGAGCGTGCTGGACACCGTCACCAACAAGCGGTCCGAGCCCGGCAATGTGATCACGACGATCGACCCGGACGTACAGAAGGCGGCGTACGACGCGCTCGGCGACAAGAAGGGCGCCGCCGTCGCGATCGACCCCGCCACCGGGAAGATCCTGGCGGTCGTCTCCACTCCGTCGTACGACCCGTCGAAGATCACGACGGGCGACTCGGCCGCCTGGAAGCAGCTGACCAAGGACGCCGACAAGCCGCTGACGAACCGCGCGCTGCGCCAGCCGCTGCCGCCGGGTTCGACGTTCAAGCTGGTCGTCGCCGCTGCCGCGCTGGAGGACGGTCTCGTCTCCTCGGTGGACGAGAAGACGGTCAGCCCGGACCCGTACCCCCTGCCCCAGTCGAGCAGCAAGCTGACGAACGAGAACCCGTCCGCCCCTTGTGAGAACGCCTCGATCCGGGTGGCCCTGCAGTACTCGTGCAACAACGTCTTCGGGAAGATGGCCGTCGACCTGGGCCAGGACAAGGTCAGGGCGATGGCGGAGAAGTTCGGCTTCAACGACGACGAGCAGGACGTGCCGGTGCGGGCGTACGAGAGCGTGTACCCGACGGACATGGACAAGGCGCAGACCGCGCTGTCCGGCATCGGCCAGTTCGACGTCACCGCGACCCCGTTGCAGATGGCCATGGTGTCGGCCGCCATAGCCAACGGCGGCAAGCTGGTCTCGCCGCATATGGTGTCGCAGATCACCGACGGCGGCGGAAACGTCCTGGAGAACTACGACGACAACGCCGGCACCGAGGAGATCGTCAGTTCCGACACGGCCGAGCAGCTCCAGTCGGCGATGCGGACGGTCGTCGAGAAGGGCACGGGCACGAACGCCCAGATCCCGGGCGCGACCGTGGGCGGCAAGACGGGCACGGCCCAGCACGGCGAGAACAACAGCAAGACGCCGTACGCCTGGTTCACGTCGTATGCGAAGGCCGGCGACAAGGAGGTCGCGGTCGCGGTGGTGGTCGAGCAGTCGGACGCGGCGCGGTCGGAGGTCAGCGGCAATGGACTGGCCGCCCCCGTGGCCCGGAAGGTCATGGAGGCGGCACTCGAGAACTAGGGCTACTTGACGCCCAATACCTGCTCGATCGGGTCGATCGCGAAGTACACCAGGAACAGCACCGAGGTCCCCCACAGCAGCCAGTGGATGTCCTTCGCCTTCCCCAGCACCGTCTTGATCACGACGTAGGCGAGGAACCCGGCCCCGATGCCGTTGGTGATGGAGTACGTGAACGGCATCACGGCGATGGTCAGGAACGCGGGGATGGCGATCTCGTACTTGTCCCAGTCGATGTGCTTGACCTGGGTCATCATCAGGAAGCCGACGGCGACCAGGGCCGGGGCGGCAGCCTGCAGCGGGACGATCGTCAGCAGCGGCGTCAGGAACAACGCCAGGCCGAACAGACCACCGGTGACCAGGTTCGAGAAGCCCGTACGCGAGCCCTCACCGACCCCCGCCGCCGATTCGATGTAGGACGTGGCGGAAGAAGACGACGACGCGCCACCCGCGACCGCCGCCGCACCGTCGATCAGCAGCACGCGGCCCAGGTTCGGCACCTTGCCCTGATCGTCGAGGAGACCGGCCTCCGCGCTGATGCCGACGACTGTGCCCATCGTGTCGAAGAAGTCGGACAGGACCAGCGTGAAGATCAGCAGGACGACGGTGATGGCAGTGGTCTCACCGAACGCGCCGAACAGGCTGAAGTCGCCGATGAGTCCGAAGTCGGGGGTGTCGACCACCTTGTCGGGCCAGGCCGGCGTGGTGAGCCCCCAGGCCTTGATGTCGGCGATCGAGTTGATGATCATCGCGACGACCGTCATGGTGACGATGCTGATGAGGATGGCGCCCTTGACCTTGCGCGCGAGCAGCGCGATCGTCAGCAGAACTCCGAGGCAGAAGACGAGAATCGGCCACCCGGTGAGCTGGCCGGTGCCGCCCAGCTGAACCGGGACGGTGGTGTTCGCGGCGTCCGGGATGCGGCTGACGAATCCGGCGTCGACGAAGCCGATGAAGGCGATGAACAGGCCGATGCCGACGCTGATCGCCTGCTTGAGCGGTTGCGGGATGGCGTGCATGACGGCCTCGCGCAGACCGGTGACCACGAGCACGCAGATCAGCAGGCCTTCGAGGACGACCAGGCCCATCGCGTCGTCCCAGGACATCAGCGGGGCGATCTGGAAGGCGACGACGGCGTTCAGGCCGAGGCCCGCGGCGAGGGCGAGCGGCAGGTTGCCGCCGACGCCCATGATGATCGTCATGACCGCGGCCACCAGGGCGGTGGCGGTGGTGAGTTGGACGGCATCCAACTGGTGGCCGAACTTGTCCTTCGCGCTGCCGAGGATGATGGGGTTCAGGACAAGGATGTAGGCCATCGTGAAGAACGTGGCGAAGCCGCCGCGTATCTCACGGGCGAAGGTGGACCCTCGTTCGGAGATCTTGAAGAACCGGTCGACGCTGTTCACGCCCGGTGGCGTGGCATCTGACCGGTCGGCCACCTTCTGGGACTCGGACATGACGGTTGCTCCTTGGTGCCTGATTGATCGGTGTGCGGATGCTGGCTGGATTGTTCCCGCGTTGAACCCGTTTCAGGTTTTCTCCGTGTTACGGAATCAGCGCCGCTCAACGTACGGCCTGCCACACGATGTTCGGAGCCTCGTACGAACCAAGCACTCGATCGCTGCTACGCTTCCGCATCTCGCCCGGATGATCTCCGGACAAGCACATGTCATTCACATGACACGCACAGGCAGGAGGGGTCGCCCGTGGGCACAGTCGTCGACGACGCCGCCTCCGTGGAGTTCCACGCCTTCTTCGAGCGCCACTACGCCGAACTGTCGCGCCTGGCCCATCTGCTGACGGGCGAGGCGGACGCCGCCGACGATCTGGCGGCGGACGCGCTGCTGGCGCTGTGGCACCGCTGGGACCGGGTGCGCGCGGCAGACCATCCGGTGGCGTACGCGCGCGGGGTCGTGGCCAACCTGGCCCGCACCAGGATCCGCAGCGCGGTCCGGGAACGGCGGCGGATCGCCCTGTTCTGGTCGCAGCGTGAGGAGAAGGCCGAGAACCCGGACGTCGCGGGTGTCGTCGACGTCCAGGAGGCGTTGCGTAGACTTCCGTTCCGCAAACGCGCCTGTGTGGTGCTGCGGCACGCCTTCGACCTCTCCGAGAAGGACACCGCGCTCGCCCTCGGCGTCTCGGTCGGTACGGTGAAGAGCCAGACCTCGAAGGGGATGGCCGAGCTGCAGCGGTTGCTCGGGACGCAGGGCGCTCCGCTCAAGGTGCACGCGGCGGCGATGGCCCGCACCGGGAACGCCGGAGGAAGGAACCGATGATGCGGCGGGACGTGCACGACGAACTGCGCGCCAAGCTGCACGAGGCGGCCGAGGCGCACGAGCCTCACCGCGAGCGGATCCTGGCGCGTATCGAGCGCGGCATGGCCGAACAGACCCGCCCCGACCACCGGGCGACCCGTCCGCCGGTCTACGGCTGGTTCCGGGTGGCGACCGCCACGGCCGCGGTGGCCGGTGTCCTCGCAGTCGGCGGCTACGCGGTGGCGTCCGCCGTGAAGGAGGACACCCCGCAGCAGACGGTGGCCACGTCGCCGACCCCCACCCCGTCGCCGGACGCGACGAGCCGCGCCCCGGTTCCGCCCGCCCCGACCCCCAAGGACACACCGGAGTCCCGCGAGACGACCGGGGCGCCGGCGCAGCCGACCGCCCCGGCACGGCCGCCCGCCGCCAAGGGCGAGGAGGACGGCCCGCTGTGGTCGGACGGCTCGGTGGACCCGCACAGCAACGACTTCTGGGCGCAGAGCAATCTGACCCTCAGGACGAGCGAGCAACTCACCGCGCTCACCGTGCGGTTGAAGGTCGCCCAGACCGGCGGGGTCACCTCGACCGGCGCCTGGCGCTCACTGCCGGAGGACGACTTCACGCTGACGGTCGAGGAGAAGGACGGCTTCGTCGTCTACACCTGGGTGCTCAAGGAGGGCCGTACGGTCCGTCCGGGCGAGTGGGTGTTCGCGGGGCAGTACGACCATGAGCGCGGCGGCCGGGACGCCAAGGACGACAGCTATGCGATGACGGCCACGGCGGGCGGCGAGCAGCTGTCCGTCGCGGGCGACTTCGCGTCGCACGACGGTGACGACGACTCGACGTCCGACGGGGACTCGTAAAGAAAATCCTTCCGGACCGGCAACCCTTTCCACACGCGTGGCGACCAGGAGACGCAAGGATCCCCCTCCACGCAAGGAAACGGTTCATGACAGCACAGTCTGGACAGCGCGTCCGTCACCGTCGCAAGGTCACCAAGCGGCGGGCGGTGATCGCCGGGGTCTCCGCACTCGGCATCACCGGTGCGGCGATCGTCACCACCACGTCGTTACTGTCCTCGGCCGGCGCGGCCGCCTCCTGGCCGACGGCGCGGTCCTGAAGAACATGATCATCGGCACCCCGGCCGCGGACGGCGTCCACTGCCTCGGCTCCTGCACGCTGCAGAACGTATGGTGGCTGGACGTCGGCGAGGACGCCGCGACGTTCAAGGGCAAGTCGTCGTCGGCCGTGTACACGGTGTACGGCGGTGGCGCGAAGAACGCCGACGACAAGGTGCTGCAGTTCAACGGCGCCGGGAAGCTGGTCGTCTCCAAGTTCCAGGTGGAGAACTTCGGCAAGCTGGTGCGCTCCTGCGGCAACTGCTCGACGCAGTACAAGCGCACGGTCATCATCAACGACGTGGACGTCACCGCGCCCGGCAAGTCGATCGTCGGCATCAACTCCAACTACGGCGACACGGCCGCCCTGCGCAAGATCCGCGTCCACGGCGACAGCGGCAAGAAGATCAAGACCTGCACCCGCTTCCAGGGCAACAGCAGCGGCAAGGAACCGAAGGAACTCGGCACCGGTCCGGACGGAACCTCCTGCAAGTTCTCGTCATCTGACATCACGTACCAGTGAGTGAACGTTCAATGACCTCCCTCGGAGCACGGCCTGTGAGCACGCACACCGCCCCCCACGGTTTCGTACCGCGGAAACAACCACATGTTCACGTTCTACGTCCCTAGTAGTGCGTGGAAGACGGAAGTAGTGCGTGGAGACGGACACGACCCAGTACAACGTCCTGAAGATTCCCTGGACCTGCTGACCTGAGCCCCCCTCGGTCAGCAGCGCCGGCTGGAGCCCCCCTCGGGCCGGCGACAAGAACGCCCCGCCGATGACGATCGGCGGGGCGTTCGTCTTGTGCCTGAGAGCTAGTTCATCGTGGAGCCGATGGCGGTGGAGCCCGTCGTCAGGAACGTCGTCGCCGGCAGCGTGCCGTCCGCCTCGCGGGCGCCGTACGCCGTTGTGGCGTCCGTGGACTTGAAGGAAGGGGTGGACACCCCGCTGTCCCAGTTGTTCGCCGCGGAAACCGTCGACGACCCCAGCTTGGACGGGCCCTTCTTGTTGCTCACGGCAAGGTTGCGGGCGAGCTTCGCCTTACCGGTGGCGAAGTAGAACCCCGACTCGGCGTTGGAGTAAGCCGTGTTGCGGTACAGGACGATCGCGCCGGTGTTGGAGTTCTCGGTGAAGCCGTGCAGGGTGTTGTCCCAGGCGGCGTTGTTCTGCGCCTTGTGGGCCACCGAGGCCCCGCCGCCGCCCAGCTTGAAGCCGTTGCCGTTGCCTTCGAAGGCGGAGTCGCCCCACCGGTTCCTGCCGTTGCCGAAGGCCCACGAGTTCTTGATGGTGACGGCCGTGGAGAACTGCCAGAGGTCGATCCCGTCATCCGAATTGTTGTACAGACGCGCACCGTCGACGACGTTGCCCGTCCCGGAGCCGAACTTGATGGCGATCCCGTCGGCGTTCTGGCCGTGTCCAGGGGGGTCGTAGTTGCCGTAACTGTCCAGGTTCTGCACGAGGTTGTTCGTCGTACCGTCGCCGCGCAGCGTGAACCCCGAGTCGCCGTTGTCGGCGGTGACCAGGTTCTTGAAGACGCCGCCCACAGACGACGTGGCGACGAAGCCCTGCGCCGGGGAGTTGACGAAGGTGAGGTTCCGCACGGTCCAGTAGTCGCCGTAGATGCCGGCCAGCCAGGAGCCGTCGGGCAGCTCGGACCCGTCGATCCTCACCTTCTCGCTGCCGTACGCCTGCAGCGTGATCCGCGCCGAACTCGTGCCGTTCGCCGTGGACTTGAGGGTGGCCGTCGGCCGGTAGGTGCCGCCGCGCACCTGGATCGTCGTACCCGCGGCGGCGTTCTTGACGGCCGACTCCAGCTGAGCGGTGCTGGACACGGTGACCGTCGTCGAGGCGGCCTCGGCACCGCCGTCGGAGAGGCCGAGGTGGACGCCGCCCGCTCCCGAGGCGACGGCGATCGCCGCGGCGATGGAGAGAGTACGGGTCCTGCGGTGACGGCCGGTGCTCAGACGCACGGGGTCTTCCTCTCCTGGGTCCCTGGGCGGACGAAGCGGGCCGGAGGGGCCGCCCCGGCCCGCTTCTGCCATCCGGTCGCCGCCATGGCCGCGAAGGTTGCCGCACCTCACCGAAAACAAGCGAAACTTTCGCCGACGCTCATCCCGCACCCACCGATTGACGTGCTGATTCCCGCTGGCGAGACTCCGAAGGCGCACATCACCCAACAGGAACCCCCACACTCACACAGGACTGACATGCGCCCACGCATCCTCCTCGTCGCCTGTCTCTCGCTGCTTCTCGCCCTCCTCACCGCCCCACCCGGTTCCGCCCACTCAGGAGCACCACCCGTGAACCAGCCGAAGTACGCCGGCTACCTCTTCGCCTACTTCACCGGCGAGGGCACCGCCGACGGCGAGCAGATCCGCTACGCCCTCAGCCGCGGCAACGACCCGCTCCACTGGCGCGAGCTGAACGCCGGCAAGCCGGTCCTCACCTCCACGATCGGCGAGAAGGGGCTGCGCGACCCGTTCGTGATCCGCTCCCCCGAGGGCGACAAGTTCTACATGATCGCCACGGACCTGCGGATGTACCGGAACAGCAGCGGCAGCTGGGACCACGTCCAGCGGCACGGCAGCAAGTCGATCATGGTCTGGGAGTCCACCGATCTGGTCCACTGGACCGACCAGCGGCAGGTGTTGGTCTCCCCCGACAACGCGGGCAACACCTGGGCGCCCGAGGCCTACTGGGACGCCGGCCTCGGTGAGTACGTCGTCTTCTGGGCGTCGAAGCTGTACGCCGCCGACGACCCCGACCACACGGGATCGACGTACAACAAGATGCTGTACGCGACCACGAAGGACTTCCGCACCTTCAGCGAGCCGAAGGTCTGGAACGACCCCGGCTACTCGGTCATCGACTCGACGGTCGTCGAACACAAGGGCACGTACTACCGCTACACCAAGGACGAGCGGGACCCGGCCTCCTCCAGCCCCTGCGCGAAGTTCATCACCGGGGAGAAGTCGACGTCGCTGACCTCGACGAAGTACGACTTCGTGGCGGACTGCATCGGCAGCGGCGCGATGGACCGGGGTGAGGGCCCGACGGTGTTCAAGTCGAACACCGAGGACAAGTGGTACCTGTTCATCGACGAATACGGCGGCCGCGGCTACATCCCCTTCGAGACCACCGACCTCGACTCCGGCAAGTGGACCCCCTCCACCAACTACCAGTTGCCGGCCAGCCCCCGGCACGGCACGGTGATCCCGGTGACGCAGGCGGAGTACGACCGGCTGCTCGCCGCGTATCCCGCGAGCCCCACCTCGGTCGTGGACGCGACGGCGAAGGACCAGAAGGGGTACGCGATCGTCACCGAGAGCGCGTCGAAGGTCGTCCTGCCGATGCGGCCGGACGCCGACCTCACGCGGCTGGCCCCGAGGTTGTGGGTGGGTGAAGGGGCGAAGGTGAGCCCGAGGTCCGGTACTCGCCGCGACTTCCGCAAGCCGCAGACGTACACGGTGACGGCGGCGGACGGCACGCGGCGCACCTGGACGGTCGAGGCGGTACGGACCGGCAGTCCCGTCCTGCCGGGCCTCAACGCCGACCCGGATGTGCACTACCTGAACGGCGAGTACTGGATCTTCCCGACGACGGACGGCCTCCAGGGCTGGAGCGGGACGAACTTCAAGGCGTACTCGTCCAAGGACCTGGTCCACTGGAAGGACCACGGGGTGATCCTGGGCCTGGGGCCGGACGTGAGCTGGGCCGACAAGTACGCCTGGGCCCCGGCGATCGCCGAGCGCGACGGCAAGTACTACTTCTACTTCTGCGCCGAGCAGCAGATCGGCGTGGCGGTGGCCGACTCCCCGGCGGGCCCGTTCAAGGACGCGCTGGGCAAGCCGCTGGTGGCGAAGGTCGGTTCGCTCCAAGGCCAGATGATCGACCCGGCGGTCTTCACGGACGACGACGGCACGTCGTACCTCTACTGGGGCAACGGTCACGGGTACGTGGTCCCGCTGAACGACGACATGGTGTCGTACGACGCCTCGCAGGTACGGGACATCACCCCGGACAACTTCCGCGAGGGCTCCTTCGTGATCAAGCGGAACGGCACGTACTACTTCATGTGGTCCGAGGACGACACCCGCAGCGAGAACTACCACGTGGCGTACGCGACGGGACCGTCCCCGCTCGGCCCCTGGACCAAGAAGGGGACGATCCTGTCCAAGCGTCCCGAGTACGGCATCCTCGCCACCGGCCACCATTCCGTGGTGAACGTGCCCGGCACGGACGACTGGTACATCGTCTACCACCGGTTCGCACTGAACGGACCCGGGAAGCCGGGCGGCGACGGCATGCACCGGGAAACCACGATCGACCGCCTGGAGTTCGCGGCGGACGGTTCGATCAAGCCGGTGGTTCCCAGCCTGGAGGGGATCAAGCCGGTGCGGCGGTGACGCTCGCTCAGCTCACGAAGTACGTCGGGTTCGGCAGCTTGTACGTCCGGTCCGCGAAGCCGCCCTCGAGGTCGCTGTACTGGTCGCCGAAGGTGGCGATGATCTCGTACCCGAGGCCGTCCTCGATGTGCTGCCGGGTGCCGGACTTGTACTGCACGGTCGTGCACGTCCAGGTGCCCGGCGTGGCGCACTCGCCCAGATAGGCCGGCGGGTTCGCCTTGTCCTTGAGGAACATGTGGTCGGCGTCGAGGTTCACATCGGCGCCGACCTTCTTCAGGTTCTCGACGGCGGCGGAGCGCTGGGCCTCGCTCAGACCGGAGTTGTAGAAGACCTCGACGCCCTTCTTCTCGGCGTACCGCACGAGCTCGGGGCTGCCGAAGACGGCCGGGCGATCGGCCTTGTTCACATACTCGGCCCAAGTAGTGCCGTTGTACGTGTAGTTGGTCTTCTTCTCGTAGTCGAGGCTGAGCAGCAGCGTGTCGTCGATGTCGAAGACGACGGCCGGCTTCTCGCCCTTGTGCAGCGCCTTGCGGGCCGCCTTGTCGATGTACTTCCGGGCGTCCTTGTCGATCTTCGCCAGGTCCTTGGCGTACGGGCTGTCCGCGGACGCCTGGTAGACACCGTTCGTGTCGAGGGTGGTGCCGTAGTAACTGTCCATGTCCTTGACCAGCAGCCCTATGTTGTAGGGCTCGTTGGTGCTGTTCGCGGTCGACTGTCCGGCCGTGGCCGCGCCGGCACCGTACAGGGCGGCACCGGCGACGGCGCAGGCGGCGGTGACGGCCGCGATACGCAGTGGTTTATGCCGCTCGCGATCGGCCTGCTGCTGGCCCTCGTCGCGGGCAAGCTGGCCGAGACCGCCTATCTGGTCACGGGCGGCGGCGAGATCTTCTGGGACGGCGCGGGCGTGCCTGTACTGCTGGTCTCCGCCCTCGGCGTCCTCGCCGTAGCGATCATCGGCACCCTCCCTCTGGTCGGCCGCCGCATCGACCCCGAGCTGATCCGCCGGGACTGACGGCAGGCACACGGCTGCCCCGTGAAGCGGGCCGGAGGACGCGATCCTCCGGCCCGCTTCGTCTGTCACAGGCCGTCACACGACAGCTCAGTCCATCGTCGCCCCGATGGTCGTGCTCCCCGTGGTCAGGAAGGTCGTCGCAGGCAGGGAGCCGTCGGACTGGCGGGCGTTGTAGGTGGTCGAGGCGTCCGTGGACCGGAAGGCCGGGGTGGCGATCCCGGAGTCCCAGTTGTTGCCGGACGAGACCACCGACGAGCCCTTGCTGACCAGGCCGCTGCCATTGCTCACGGCGAGGTTCTTGCCGAGCCGGGCCGCGCCCGTGGCGAAGCAGTAGCCCCACTTGGCGTTGGCGTAGGCGGTCGTCCGGTTGATGACGATGGCGCCCTTGTTGCTGTTCTCGGTGAAGCCGTTGCCGGCGTTGTCCCAGGCGGCGGAGTTGTTCACGAGGTGCGCCACGGTCTCCCCGTCGCCGCCGAGCTTGTAGCCGTTGCCGTCGCCCGCGAAGGCGGAGTCGCCCCAGCGGTTCTTGCCGTTGCCGAAGGCCCAGGTGTGCTCGACGGTGACCGGGGAGGAGAAGGAGTGGTGGAAGTACTGCCGGTCGAAGGCGTCCAGCGCGGTCGTGTCGACGAAGAGGGTGTCCTGGTGGGCGAGGAACCGGACGTTCTCGAAGGACGACCGGTCACCGGTGACGTACGCCGCCACGGCCTGTGTGCCGGTGATGTCGGCGTGGTCGGCGCGCAGCCAGTCGTTGGCGAGGGTCAGATCGCGGACCGTCTGTCCGGGTGCGGCCGAGGTGAAGGTGGCGGAGCCCGCGGTGCCGTAGGTGCCCGAACCGTCGGGCTTGGGGGTGCCGTTGGCGTTGTCGTACACGATCACGGCGTCGCGCGGGTCACGGGTGGCGCCGCGCAGTGTCAACTCGGCCCTCTCGGCGGGGACTTTCACGACCTCGCGATACGTCCCCGGGTGCAGGACGATCGTCCAGCCGGGCCCGTCCACCGCGTCCACGGCCGCCTGGACGGAGTCGCCGGGGCGGACGTGCAGGACACGGCGGGACCCGGCGGCGAAGGCGGGGGTGGCCCCGGCGACGACCAGGCCCGTCCCAGCCGCGAGAAAAGCGCGCCTACGCATGGTCAGCACGCCTCCTTCCACGGCTGCCAGTCACCCAGGTACGCCTCACGGGTCACCGACTCCGCCTGCTCGGCGGCGAGTTGGGGCCGGTTCTCGGGGACGGTGACGACCGCGCCGGGGCCGGTGTTGCGGTACTCGGTGAAGCGCTGGGTTCTGCCACGGGAAGCTGTCCGACATGTTGGTGTAGGGCGCGACGGCGTCGATGCCGGGGCCCAGCCAGGTCTCCCGGACGGTGAGCGACGGGCGGGCGGTGGGATCGGAGCTGGGCACCCAGGGGCGGGCCAGCTTGTAGTAGGCGTCCGGGGCCTCGCTGGTGATACGGCTCCGGGTCACCAGGTAGCCGCGCGGGTTGGCGGCGGCCGTCGAGGGTGCGAAGACGAAGCCGTAGGGAGCGGACGCCAGGTCGGTCCGGGTCAGGGTCCGGAAGTGGCAGTGCTCGTACACGGCCGTGGCCCGCCCGAAGACGAAGTCGACGTCGCCCTCCGCGTAGCAGTGCGAGAAGTACTGGCGGGCGAAGACGCCGAGGGCCATGGAGTCGGCGTACAGGGTGTCCTGGTGGCCGAGGAACCGGCAGTGGTGGAACGCGGACCGGTCGCCCTGCACCTTGAGGGCGACGGCCTGCGTGCCGCTGATGCCGGGGTGGTCGGCGCGCAGCCAGTCGTTGGCGAAGGTGATGGCGCGGGCGGTGAAGCCGTCGGCCTGGACGAGGGTGGCGGCGGAGCCGGTGGTGCCGTAGGTGCCGCCGCCGGGCTTGGGGGTGCCGGCGGCGTTGTCGTAGAAGATGACGACGTCGCGCGGGTCACCGCTGGCGCCGAGCCACATCATCTCCGTACGCGTCACGTCGACGGCGACCGTCTCGCGGTACGTTCCCGGCGCGAGGACCAGCGTCCAGCCGCTGCCGCTCGCTGCGGTGACGGCGGCCTGGACGGTGGTGAAGTCGCCCTGGCCGGCGGGGTCGACGTACAGGGTCCGCGGGGTCAGGCGGGCGGCCGGTGATCCGTAGCGGCCGAAGGGACAGGTCCTGGCGTGGCCGGCGGCCCGCGCGGGGACCGGCGAGAGGGCGAGCGCGGCGCCAACGGAGGCGCCCGCCGTCAGGAATCCCCTTCTGGACAGGGGGAGTCGGCGGTGGGGCGAGGGCATGCGGGTGCTCCTTCGCGGTGCGGCTCTTCGGGGTGTCGGGGTACTTCCTCGCCGTGGGGGGTGGTGGGGCCGGGGCTCGGCGCCCCGGCCCGGTGCAGGTCGGTCAGCGCAGGTGTCCGGCGCCCGCGCAGTGGTCGACGATCCCGGGGATCGCCTGGGGCGGGTCGACCTTGGTGCGCAGGGTCGGCGTCCATCCGGCGCCCGACTGGAGGGTCTCGCCGGGGATCTCCGCGTTGTGGACGGCGATGAGGTCGGTCAGCTTGCCGTTGACGTAGTTGTTGGCGGCGGTCAGCGGCGACTCGTTCCACTTCTTCAGCGTCTTGGCGGCGCTGACACCGGACGGCAGCGAGAAGGCGTTGTCGGTGGCGTACAGCTGGGACTCCTTGCCGACGCCGAAGGTGTAGGCGTACGACTGGTCGCCGGTCACGACGAAGTGGTTGTTGTACGAGTCCACCTGGCCGAACCGCACGCGCGGCGCCCGCTCCACGATGCCCCGGAAGAGGTTGTGGTGGAGGGTGACCTTGAGCTTGCCGCTGTCGGTGGAGCCGGCGCTGTCGCTGTTGCCGATCAGCATGGTCTTGTCGTGGTCCTCGAAGTCGTTCCAGGACACGGTGACGTGGTTCGCGCCGCGCACGATGTCGAGGAGCCCGTCGTGCTGCTGGAAGACCTTGCCGAAGTACGACGGCAGGGAGCTGTCGGGGTAACGCCCGTCGGTGAGCGCGTTGTGGTCGACCCACACATGCGTGGAGCCGTACACCACGACACCGTCGTACTCGGAGTTCCAGGCGCCGGTCTTGTTGTCGTCGGTGGGGTCCCACTGCGGGAAGCAATCGATGGGTGCTTCGAGCGTCAGATTGCGGACGATGACGTTGTCCACGGCCTTGATCTGGAGGCTGCCGCCGCGGATCCCGGACGCCTTGCCAACGCCGACGATGGTGGTGTTGGCAGGGACGCTGGCCTTGATCTCCTTGTCCTGGTTGGCGGCGGAGGCGGCCCGCAGGTCCTCCTGCTCACCACTGACCGGGTTGTCGTGGCCCCAGACGGCCGGGTCGTAGTCCTTGAGGTACTGCTGGAAGTCGTAGCCCTCGACGGCGAAGGCGTCACACCCCTCCGAGACGGCGTCGATCACACCCTTGACCTTGATGATCTTGGGCGCACTGCCGCCGTCCCTGAGGGCGGCCTTGACCTCCGCCCACGTAGTCACGGTGTAGACGTGCGCGGCGTCGGCGGCCGAGCCACCGGTCGTGCCGGAGCCCTCCGAGCCCCAGCCGTCAGCCCCGCCGAGAACCTCACGCCCGAGGTCACGGGAGCGGGCCTCCGCTGCGGTGCCGGTGAGGCCGAGGACGAGCGCGGTGCAGCCGATCAGAACAGCGGCCCTTCTTATGGCATGCCCATGCCACATTTGTGCGTTCATTGTGCGGCTCTCTTTTCTGCAGTCTGAGGAGGTTGGTCTTACGCGGCAGCCTGCGGCCAGGTGATCCAGGACTCCGGGATCTCCTCGTCCAGCCGACGCACGTCCTGCGGGCCGAGCACCCGCGTGCGCAGCAGCTCCTGCGCCACAAGACGCGCCACGGCGATCGCGCCGGGCGGGTTGAAGTGGGTGTTGTCCTGCTCGGTGGCGGTCCAGTCGAAGTACTTCTTCGTCTCCTCGACCCCCAGCCGCTGCCACAACGCCAGCGACAGCGCCTGGATGTCGAGCAGCGTGACGCGCTCCTCCCGGGCGAGCGCGCGCATCGCCGCCGGATAGTCGCCGTGGGTCGGCACGGCGTTGCCGCTCCCGTCGAACTTCCGCCGCTCCACGGAAGTGGCCAGCACCGGCCGCGCGCCACGGGCACGGGCGCCGTCGATGTACAGCCGCAGATAGTCCTGGTACGTCGTCCAGGGCTCGGTGTACCGAGTGGGGTCGGCGACCTTCTCGTCGTTGTGGGCGAACTGGACGAGAAGAATATCCCCGGGCCGGATGGTCTGGAGCATGACGTCAAGCCGCCCTTCATCGACAAAGCTCTTGGAACTACGCCCGTTCACCGCATGATTGGAAACGGGCCGGTCCTTGTGCAGAAAGAAGGGGAGCGCCATTCCCCACCCGGTCTCAGGGGCGGCGTCGGCGTATTTCTGGGCGGCCGTGGAATCACCGGCGATATAGAGAGTGCGACGGCGCTGCGCTGCCTGGGCGGTACCGGTGCCCGCGAGGGCGAGAGGAACGGCGGCAACGGCCGCCAAACCGACCTGTCTGCGAGTAAGAGACACAAGGGTGCCTTTCAGCAGGGGGAAGTGACACCCCCTCAGGGGCGCGGGGAACTGCGCGACCAGCCACAAACAACCCGCAGCCGGCCGCGCAGCGAAGCGACCGAGCTCTTAGCCGTTCCGTTGCTTCCACTCGGCCTGAGCCTCGTTCAGCTGATCGGCCATGGTGTCCAGGAATTCCTTGGCACTCAGGTCGCCATTGAGGAGCTTCTGGAAGTTCGGCTCGTTGTCGGCCTTGGAGATCGTGTTCCAGTCGGGCAGGTAATACGGCAACTGCACAATCGTCGTCGACCCATCCGTCAACGCGGCGGCAGCCAACTTCGTCGGCTCGGCCTTCGAAATCCACGCATCCTTGGCCGCGTCGTTGTTCGCCGGCACCTGCCCCGCCGACTCGTTGAACTTCGAGTTCTCCTCGTGCGAGGTGGCGAACTCGATGAACTTCCAGGTGGCCTCCTTGTTCTTGGAGCTCTTGAACAGCCCGATGCCGTCCACGGGGTTGGAGACCTGAACCCGCTTCCCGTCGGAGCCGACCGGCTGAGGAATCCCCCGGAACTTGTCCGTGCCCAGCGCCTTCACATGGTCCTGGTACGACCCCAGGTTGTGGTTCAGCATCCCGATCGTGCCGGAATCCCACTGGGCGACCATCTTGGTGAAGTCGTTGTTGAGGTCGGCGGCCGGAGTGACCTTCTTGTAGAGCGCGGCGTACTTCTCCAGCGCGGCCACGTTCTTCGGATCGTTGACCGTGGTCTTGTCACCGTTCCAGAAGGACGTGATCCCGGACTGCCCGTACATCGCGTCCAGCGCCTGGGCGATGGATCCGGCACCACCGCGGATGGTGTAACCGAACTCGTTCTTCTTGGCGTTGGTGAGCTTGTCCGCGGCCTCGTAGAACTTGTGCCAGGTCGTCGGCTCGTCCAGCCCGGCCTTCTTGAACAGATCGGTGCGGTAGTACAGCACACCGTTGTTCGCGGAGGTCGGAATCGAGTACAGCTTGCCGTCACCACCGCTCGCGGCCTTCAGTGAAGCGACCATGTCCTCGTTGAGCTTGCTGTTCAGCGACGACTTGCCGAGCCGGTCGTCGAGCGGTTCCAGCGCGCCCTGCGCGGCGAAACCCGCGAGCATCGCCGCGCCGACGCCCCCGACGTCCGGCAGTCCGCCGCCCTGGATGGCGGTGTCCACCTTGGACTGGTAGTCGGTGGACGGAATCCCGACGTACTCGACCTTGATGTCCGGGTTCGCCTTCTCGAAGTCGGCGATGATCTCCTTCCAGATGTCGGTGCGGACACCGCCGTTGTTGTCCCAGAAGACGATCTTCCCCGTGCCGCTGCCCTCGGCGCCCTTGTCGCCGCCGGCGCCGCCGCTGCCGTCGTCACCGCAGGCGGTGGCGGTCAGGGCGAGCACGGCGCTCAGGGCGACGGCGGCCGACGTGCGGCGCCCGCCTGTGCTGCTCCTGCGATTGCTGATCTTCATTGGTCGGCTCTCTCTTCTGGATCACACCTGGATCAAACGGAGATATGAAGTTGTGGGGGGTCAGTGGTGGGCGTGCGGCATCCAGCCGTCCGTGCCCTTGAGGTAGTCGGCGACGCTGTGGGACCGGGCGTCCTCGTCACTCATCTGCGGACGATCCGCGGTGATCGCGGCCCCCGGCCCGTGGTTCCGGTACTCCGCGAACCGAGCGTCCTTCCACGAGAACCCGCTCATGTCGGTCCACGGCGCGGACTTGATCGCGGCGGGCAGTTCGGTCTCCCGGATCAGCACCTGCGCGACCGCCGCCGGCTCACCGCCCGGGTGCCAGGGCCGCCCGAGGTGGAAGGTCCCGTCGGGCGCGTCGCTGACGATCCTCGACTTCGTGATCAAGAAGCCGTACGGATTCCCGCTCCAGGTCGGGGTCGCCCCAGAAGATCCAGAAGCGGTCGTCGTGGTGGCGGATCGACGGGGCCCAGATGCCGCAGTCGTGCCGGGGAGCAGCGAACTCCTCGGCCGGTTCGAGGCGTTCGACGGCGTGCCCGACCAGGGTCCAGTTGACCAAGTCCCGGGAGTGCAGCAGGGGAAGGCCCGGGGCACGGCCGAAGCTGGAGGCGGTGAGGTAGAAGTCGTCGCCGACGCGGACGACGTCCGGGTCGGACCAGTCGGCGTTGAGGATCGGGTTCGTGTAGGTCCCGGTCTCGGTCGTCACGGGCTCACCGCCTTGCGGACCAGCGACGCCGCTTCGAGCCGGCTGACGCGGCCGTCGGCGACGACGGTGACGATGCGGCGTACGGCGGTCTCGCCGGGCGGGATCGGCAGCCGGTCCTCGGATGCGAGGGAGGATCCGACGCCGGGGTACTCCGTGGCGCGCACGAACCACGGGTCCCGGCGGGTCTGTTCGGTGGCCCCGGCGAAGATCAGGGTCCAGGTGGAGCCCGCGAGAGCCACCCAGGTCGCACGGGTGCCGTGGACCTGTTCCTCGCCCTCGCGGTCGACGGTGAACACGTCCGGCGCCGACGCCTCTTTGCGGGCCCGCCAGAAGAAGCCGCCGTACGCGGCGCCGGGGCGGCCGTTCGTCGCCGGGCTGCCGATCGACAGCGGGCCGGAGGTGACGTTGGTCAGCGAGAAGGTGAAGTCCAGCGCCCAGGCGAACTCGGTGAGTTCGGTGGCCGCGACCGTACGGCGCTCGCGCAGCAGCTCCGTCCCTGCCGCCACCCAGCGCAGTTCCTCGACGAAGCCGTCGGGGTCGCGGAGCTGGAAGTCGGTGTGCCGCTGGGCGCCGTGGTTGTCCAGCTCGGTCGGGCCCTGGTCGCGGACGAAGGTGCGCCCGCCCCAGAAGTTGGACCCCCCGACGTCGGGAACGGCGACACCGACGCCGAGGTGGTGTGTGTGGTCGGCCGGACTGAGCTCGGTGACCGCCGTGCCGGCCAGGGTGGTGACGGGGTGCAGGTACGGGCGTGGGGAGAGCCGGGCCGGCAGTTCGGGCCGGGTGACGTACCGGCCGACCGGGCGGCCCGCGACGCGCAGTACCGCGGTGTCGTGGGGGGTCATCAGGTGCTCACCTCTTTCGTTCTCGCCGGGAGCGCCCAGGGGGCGCCCAGCTCGGAGTAGAGGGCGAGGGCGTCGGCGGCGGCCGCGACCAGGCCGTCGATGCCGGGTACGACCCGGCGCTGCTCGTCGGGGAGCAGCTGCCAGGCCCCGTCGGGCAGCGGGGCGGGGTCGGGGGCCCGCCGGATCACCTCGACGACCTTCATGAAGGCGCCGGTCGCCTCGGGCGTGACCAGCAGGTCGGTGCCGTCGGTGAGGTGCTCGACCAGGTTCTCCAGCAGGTCGGTACGGCCGTACTCGTACTCCTCGGGGCCGTGGTTCGCGCGCTGGAGCAGGACGCGGTCCTGCTTGTACCAGAAGGTGATCCGGCCGCGGTCGCCGTGGACGACGACGTACGGCTCGTCGGGGTCCTCGGCGCACAGGGTCGCGGCGACGACGACCGGGCGGCCCTGCTCGGTGGTGACGCGGACACAGGAGGTGTCGTCGGACTCGATGTCGTTGGCGCGGTAGAGCTCGGTCTGGATGTGGGTGACGTCCTCGGCGCGGAGGGAGCCATTGAGGGCCAGGCCGGTGGCGACGGCGTGCGCGAGCGGGTTGGTGAGCACCCCGTCGATCACGTCGACGCCGTTCAGCCTGCGCCTGCCCGCCCAGGGCGCCCGCCGGTAGTACGCCTCGGCCCGCGCCCAGGCACCGGCCCCGCCGATCCCGGTGATCTCGCCGATCGCGCCCTCGGCCATCAGCGTCCGGATCGCGGGCACGGCGTGCGAGCCGAGCGACTGGAAGCCGATCTGGCAGGCGACGCCGGCCTCGGCGACCCCGTCGGCCATGCGCCGGAACTCGGCGTACGACGGGGCGGGCGGCTTCTCCAGCAGGATGTGCACGCCACGCCGGGCCGCCGTCAGCGCCAGGTCGGTGTGGGTCGGGATCGGCGTGCAGATCACCGCGATCCGGGCGCCGGTGGAGTCGAGCAGGGCACCGAAGTCGGCGGACTGCTCAGGGGCGCCCGAGGGCAGGACGAGCCCCTCGGGGAGCTCCTCCTCGCTCAGCGGAGTCAGCTCGCAGATCCCCGCCAGCCGCACGATCCCCTTGTCCTGGAGCCGGCGGATGTTGTCCAGGTGCCAGCGGCCGTGGCCGCGCGCGCCCGCGAGGACGATGGGTACGGCAGTGCTCATGGGATCCTCCCTGCGCCCGCGCCGCGTGCCACCGCCCGGTCGGCCGCCTCGGCGCTGTCGATCTTTGTGTGCAGGGTAGGTGTCCAGCCGACGTCGGCCGTGAGATCGCGCTCGCTGCCGGAGTTGTAGGCGTTGTGGATCGCGAGCAGATCGACCGGGTAGCCGTTGAAGAGGGTGCCGGACTGGTGGAGGGCGGTGCCGTTCCAGCTCTTGACCAGGTCGGCGGCCTCGATGTGGCCGGGGGTGTGGAAGGCGTTGTTCTCGGCGTGCATCGCCGACTCGGTCGACACGCCGAGGGAGTAGCGGTAGTCGTGGGCGTCGTCCGGGACGACGTACCGGTTGTTGTAGAGGTGCACCTGCCCGAAGCGGACGCGCGGGGCGCGCTGGACGACGGACTCGAACTCGTTGTGGTGCAGGGTGACCCGGAGTCTGCCGCGGTCGCCGGTCGCCGTGTCGCCGTTGCCGATGAGCATCGCCTTGTCGTGGCCGGCGAAGCGGCTCCAGGAGACGGTGACCAGGTCGGAGGCGTTGGTGATGTCCAGCAGGCCGTCGTGGCGGAGGTAGTTGCGGCCGAAGTAGGTGGGTTCCTTCTCGTCCGGGTGGCCCTGGTCGCTCAGGGTCACGCGGTCGATCCAGACGTGGGTGGCGCCGCGCAGCCAGATGTTGTCGTACGCGGTCTTCCAGTCGCCGAGGCCGCCGGTGTTGGGCTGCCAGACGGGGAAGCAGTCGTAGGCGTCGCGGAGTTCGAGGTTGCGGACGATGACGTTGTCGGCGCCCCTGAGCTGGAGGCTGGCGCCCTTGAGGACGGCTGGGTTCTCGGAGTCGCCGAGTCCGACGATCGTGGTGTTGGGGCCGACGGGCAGCTCGACCCGCTCGGCCTGCCGGGCCGCCGAGGCCTGGCGGGCCTCCTCCAGCGGGCCGCTGGGCTTGGCGGAGCCCCAGGTGCGGGGGTCGTAGGCGGCCAGGTACTTCCTGGTGCTGTAGCCGCCGGTGGCGTAGTCGGCACAGTCCAGGTGGTCGCCGTCGTCGTCGGTGTTGGCGTCGATGGTCCCGGCGATCCTGATGATCTTCGGGGTGGCGCTGCCGCCGTCGAGGGCGCGGACCAGCTCACTCCGGTTGCGTACGGTGAAGACGTGGGCGTCGTCGGCGGTGGAACCCCCCGTGGTACCACCGTCGGCCGCCGCCCAGCCGTCGTTCGGGGCGAGGGTGTCGCGGCTGATGTCGCGGGTGTCGTCGGCGTGAGCCGGGACGCACAGCAGTCCCAACAGAGCCGTGAGCGCGGTGATCCGACGGAGTCTCACCCCTTCACCGCCCCCGCACTGAAGCCCGTGATCAGCCACTTCTGGATGAAGGCGAACACGATCACCACCGGTACGGCCGCGATGATGCCGCCCGCGGCGAGTGCGCCCAGGTCGACGCTGTCCGCGCCCATCAGGGTGTTGAGGCCGACCGGGATGGTCTGCTTCTCCTGGTTGTTGAGGAACATCAGGGCGAACAGGAAGTGGTTCCAGGAGTGCACGAAGGCGAAGGAGCCGACGGCGATCAGACCGGGCCGCAGCAGTGGCAGGACGACGATCCTGAAGGCCGTCATCCGGTTGCAGCCGTCGACCCAGGCCGCCTCCTCCAGGGAGTACGGCACGTTCTTGATGAAGTTGCTGATCAGGATCATCGACAGCGGCAACTGGAAGACCGTCTCCGCGATGATGACGCTGCCCAGCGAGTTGATCATCCGGAGTTCGGCGAAGATCTCGAACAGCGGCACCAGGAGCAGCGCGCCCGGCACGAACTGGGAGCAGAGCAGGGCGAGCATGAACGCGCGCTTGATCTTGAAGTTGAAGCGGGCGAGGGCGTATCCGCCGGCCAGGGCGACGAGGGTCGTCATCAGCAGGGTGACGACACCGACCAGCACGCTGTTCTGGAAGTAGGTGCCGAAGCTCCGCTCCGTCCAGACCTTCTCGAAATGGTCGAAGGTGATCGGCCAGGGCACGAGCGAGATCGAACCGGCCGGGCGGAGCGAGAAGAGCAGGATCCAGTAGAAGGGGATGAGGGTGAAGACCAGGTAGATCGACAGCGGGAGGTAGATCTGCCAGCGCGGAACCTCGTCCCAGGAACGGTTCTTCTTCGACGGACGCGGCGGTTCGGGGGCGGCACGCACAGGGGCGGGCGCGGCCTTGGTGGCTTCCTTGACGCTCACTTGTCCTCACCTCCGAACTTGCTCAGCCGCAGATAGACCATCGAGCAGAAGAGCAGGATCACGAACGCGACCGTGGTCAGGGCGGACGCGTAGCCGAAGTTGTGTGCGTCGACGCTGATGGTGGCGATGTAGAGCGGGAGCGTCGTGGTCTCGCCGGCCGGCCCGCCACCGGTGAGGGTGTAGAGCAGGTCGACGTTGTTGAACTCCCACACCGCGCGCAGCAGCGTGGACAGGACGATGGCGTCCTTCAGATGGGGCAGGGTGATGTGCCAGAACTGCTTGATACAGCTGGCCCCGTCGACCTCGGCGGCCTCGTACAGGTCCTTCGAGGCGGACTGGAGGTCGGCGAGGATGAGGATCGCGAAGAACGGCACGCCCCGCCACAGGTCGGCGACGATCGCCGCCGGGAACACGGTGGAGGTGTCCGACAGCCAGCTGGTGCCGTAGGAGCCGATGCCCACGTCCGCGAGGTAACGGGTGATGCCGGTCTGGGAGTTGTAGAGCAGCACCCAGATCGCCGAGGTCAGCACGCCGGAGACGGCCCACGGCGAGAACACCAGGGCGCGGCCCAGTGCCCGGCCCACGAAGGTCTGGTTGACGATCAGCGCGAGCGCGAGCCCGAACAGCAGCTGCAGCCCGACCTCGACGAACACCCACTTGGCGCTGAAGACCAGCGTGTCCCAGAACAGCGGGTCCTCGGTGAAGGCGTGGACGAAGTTGTCGAAGCCCGCGAAGCCGTTGCGCCACGGCTTGGTGGGGTTGTACTCCTGCAGGCTGTAGTAGAAGACGCTGATGACCGGGTAGGCGATGAAGCCCAGCATGAGCAGGGCCGCCGGGGCGATCAGCAGATACGGGAGCCTGCGCGGCGTGGCGGAGGCACGGCGCCGCCGGGGTGGCGCGGGCGGTTTCGCCACGGCTGCGGCTTGGGCCATGACTGGTCTCCGTTCTTGGTACGTCGTGCGTGAGGCTTGCTTTTGTGGTGCGGGAAGCGCTTTCTCGCTGTGCGTGGGTGCCTCTTGCGGTCTTGTGGCGGCTGCGGGTGCGTGTGGCTTGTCGCGCAGTTCCCCGCGCCCCTTTGCGGCGTTGGTGTCAGCCTGCGTAGGGGGCTGGGGACTTGCCCGGGCGGGCCAGGAACTCGAAGTCGCAGCCGGTGTCGGCCTGGGTGATCTGTTCGTTGTAGAGGGCGCCGTAGCCGCGCTCGTAGCGGGTGGGCGGTGCGGTCCACTCGGCTCGGCGGCGCTCCAACTCGTCGTCGGCCACGTTGAGTTGGAGGATGCGCGCCTCGACGTCCAGGGTGATCGTGTCCCCGGTGCGTACGAGGGCCAGCGGGCCGCCGACGTACGACTCGGGCGCGATGTGCAGCACGCACGTGCCGTAACTCGTGCCGCTCATCCGGGCGTCGGAGATCCGCACCATGTCCCGTACGCCCTGTTTCAGCAGATGGTCGGGCAGCGGCAGCATGCCGTACTCGGGCATGCCCGGGCCGCCCTTGGGCCCGGCGTTGCGCAGCACCAGCACGCTGTCCGCGGTGATGTTCAGCGACGGGTCGTTGATGGTGCGCTGCATGGTCTTGTAGTCGTCGAAGACGACGGCCGGTCCCGTGTGCTTGAGCAGGTGCCGCTCGGCGGCGATGTGCTTGATGACGGCGCCGTCCGGGCAGAGGTTGCCGCGCAGCACGGCGACCCCGCCCTCGCCGGCGACCGGGTTGTCGCGGGGGCGGATGACGTCGTCGTTGTGGACGACGGCGCCCTCGATCTGCTCGGCCAAGGTGCCGTTGACCGTCGGCCGGTCCAGGTGCAGCAGGTCGGTGATCCGCGAGAGGAAGGCGGGCAGGCCGCCGGCGAAGTAGAAGTCCTCCATGAGGTACGTCCGACCGCCGGGCCGGACGTTCGCGAGCACCGGCACGGTACGGGCGATGCGGTCGAAGTCGTCGAGGGTGAGCTTGATGCCCGCGCGGCCGGCCATCGCGATCAGATGGATGACCGCGTTGGTGGAGCCGCCGAGCCCGAGCACCGTGGTGACGGCGTCCTCGAAGGCCTCGCGGGTGAGGATCATGGACGGCTCAAGCCCCGTCCAGGCGAGCTCCACGACCCGGCGCCCGGAGGCGGCGGCCATCCGCTCGTGCCCGGAGTCGACGGCCGGGATCGAGGAGGCGCCCGGCAGTGTCATACCGAGGGCTTCCGCCGCCGCGGTCATCGTGGACGCGGTCCCCATGGTCATGCAGTGGCCGGGGGAACGCGCCAACCCGCCCTGCAGCTCCCGCAGTTCGCAGTCCGTCAGGTTGCCCGCGCGGTGCTCGTCCCAGTACTTCCACATGTCGGTGCCGGACCCGAGGGTCTCACCGCGCCAGTGCCCCGGCAGCATCGGCCCCGCGGGCACGAAGACCGACGGTACGTCGGCCGAGGCCGCGCCCATCAGCAGCGCGGGCGTCGACTTGTCGCAGCCGCCGAGCAGCACCGCCGCGTCGATCGGATACGACCGCAGCAGCTCCTCCGTCTCCATCGCGAGGAGGTTGCGGTAGAGCATCGGGGTCGGCTTCTGGTACGTCTCCGAGAGGGTGGAGACCGGAAACTCGAGCGGGAAGCCCCGGCCTGCCACACCCCCCGCTTGACCGCCTCGGCACGCTCACGCAGATGGACGTGGCAGGGGTTGATGTCGGACCAGGTGTTGAGGACGGCGATCACCGGGCGGCCCCGGTACTCCTCCGCCTCGTATCCCAGCTGGCGCATGCGGGCGTTGTGCGACCAGGTGCGCAGCTGACCCTCGGTGCCGTACCACTGATGGCTTCTGAGTTCCTCGGGACGCTTTCGTGCAGCCCTGTCGCCCCTGTCGCCCCTGTCGATTCTGTCGATCCTGTCGGTCATATCGACCACCCGGCGGCTATCGCGGCGACCTCGGCGCGCTCGGCCTCGGGCAGGTGCCGGCTCGGCGGGCGGACGTCGCGGCGGCACAGGCCGAGAGAGGCTAGGGCCTCCTTGACGACGGTGACGTTGTTGGCGGAGCCGTTCGCGGCGCGCAGCTCCTCGAAGCGGCGGATCTGCTCCCAGACCTTCATTGCGCCCGGGTAGTCCCCGGATCGAAGCGCTTCGATCATGTTCAGCGAAACGGACGGGGCGACGTTCACGAGTCCGGAGGTGAAGCCGGTGGCGCCCGCGGAGAAGTATGAGGGGGCGTACGGCTCGGCGAGCCCGGCGACCCACACGAAGCGCTCCAGGCCGGCGTCACGGGCGAAGGCGGCGAACTTGGCGGCGTCCGGCACGGCGTACTTCACGCCGATGACGTTCGGGCAGTCGTCGGCGAGTTCGGCGAGGCGTGCGCCGCTGAGCTGGGCGTTGCGGATGTACGGGACGACGCCGAGCTCGGGCACGGCCTCGGCGATGGCGCGGTGGTAGTCGACCCAGCCGCTCTGGGAGACGTACGGGTGGACGGGCTGGTGGACCATCACCATCTCGGCGCCGAGCTCGCGGGCGTGCCGGGCGGTGGCGATGGCGGTGGGAATGTCATGCCCGACGCCGACGAGGATGACAGCGCGCTCCCTGGCCTCGTCGATGGTCAACTCGGTGACGAGGCGACGCTCTTCGGGTGTGAGGGCGTAGAACTCACCGGTGTTGCCGTTGGGGGTGAGGGTGGTGATGCCCCCGTCGAGGAGACGACGCAGCAGGGCCCGGTGGGCGGCCTGGTCGACGGTGCCGTCCTCGGCGAACGGGGTCACCGGGATCGCCACCACGTCGGCCAGGGCCGTCCGCTGGGTCTCGAACGTCGTTGTCATGCCGGACCGTCCTCTCCCTGGACCTCGGAACCCGCCTCGGGGAAGGCCCGCTCGACGAACGACGCGATGTGGGCGTGCAGGGCACGCGCGGCGCCGTCGGCGTCCCCTTCGAGCGCGAGCCGCAGGATCTCCCGGTGCTCGCCGGCCTCCCGCTCCCAGGAGGGCGAGGCGGCCCAGGCGACGGCGGAGACGAGGGCGGCCTGGTCGCGGACCTCGTCGAGCATCCGGCCGAGCAGCGGGTTGCCGCAGGGCAGGTAGAGGGCGCGGTGGAACTCCCGGTTGGCGAGCGACCGTTCGGCGGTGTCGGTGGCGGCGTCGGCGCGGGTCAGGGCGTCCCGCGCCGCATCGAGCGAGGCCCCACGCCGCACGGCCCGCTTCAGCGCCTCGGGTTCCAGCAGCAGCCGTACGTCGTACACCTCGCGCGCCATGTCCGCGTCCACCATGCGCACCGTGACGCCCTTGTACTGGCTCATCATGACCAGCCCGGTCCCGGCCAGCGTCTTGAGCGCCTCGCGCACCGGGGTCTTCGACACCCCGAACTGTGCGGCGAGCTCGGTCTCGACCAGGGCCTGACCGGGCGTCAACTGCCCGGTGAGGATGCGGCGTTTGATCTCCTCCAGCACGTACTGCGTGCGGGAGGGGATCGGCGTGGGCACAGAGGTCATGCGCGCCTCTCGGATCTTCGCGAGATGGATCTCGCGTAGGGGATCTCGCGTAGGGGATCTCAGGTAGGGGATCTCAGGTAGGGGATCTCGCGTATCGCGTCTCATATATGACGTACGAAGTACGACGCGATGAAGGTAGGAGGGGGCGCATGTTTCGTCAATGCTTCTGACAAAGGAACTTGAGGTTGCCTCAGAAACGCAGGAGGTGACCTTCGCGCGCGGCGACGGTGGGCCCGCCGAAGACCGCGGCGGCGCGGGAGGCCGCCGCCTCCGGGGTGAGCGTGGGCCCGGCATGCGTGACGACGAGCTCCCGTACGCCCGCCTCGCGGGCGGCGGTTCCGGCGTCCTCGGGCGTCAGGTGCACCTGTTCGCCATCGCGATGCTCATGGATGTCGGCCTCGCACAGGAACAGGTCGGCGTCGCGGGCGAGTTCGGTGAGGGCGGGACAGGGCCTTCGGTCCCCGGGTACGCGAGGACGGGCTCTGGCGGTCGGTGCACTGTTCGCAGGTCTCAGTGTCGTGGGTGGCGGTGCAATGTGGGTGCGGTCGCTGCAGCTCACCTAGGGGCGCGGGGAACTGCGCGACCAGCCACGACGGGCCCGCACTCGGGGACGGCCAGCAGTCCTACGGCGGTTACCCCCGGTCACCCAGCGGAGCTACAAGCGCCGGATCCGTATGCCGCTGCAACTCCGCGAAAGTCCCGGTCCCGGCGTCCACCCACACCTCGGCCCCGCCGCCGCGCACCAGATAGCCGGAGCAGGGGCGGCCGGGGGCAGGGTGCGGGGAGGCCGTGCCGAGGACGGTGAGGGTGAGGGGCATGGAGGGAAGCGTACGTACTGTCCGGCCCTCGGGCGTTCCTCGACCTCGGCGCCCTCAGAGCCCCGCACGGGTGAACGTCACGTGCGTGACTCCGCTGGGCGAGGAGGTCGCCTCGACCTCGTAATCCTTCTGGACGTCCTCCAGTCCGTCCCAGAGGCGTACGCCTCGGCCCAGCAGGATCGGGACCACCACCACGTGCAGGTGGTCGATGAGCCCGGCGGCAAGGAAGTCGCGGAGCACGGTGACACCCCCGCCGATGCGCACGTCCTGGCCGCCCGCGGCCTCGCGGGCCGTCTCCAGCGCCTTGGCGGGCGAGGTGTCGAGGAAGTGGAACGTCGTGCCGCCCTCCATCTCGATCGACGGGCGCACACGATGGGTGAGGACGAAGGTCGGTGTGTGGAACGGCGGGTTGGGCCCCCACCACCCCTTCCACTCCGGGTCCTCGTGCCAACCGGGGAAGCCGAACTTCCCTGCGCCCATGATCTCGGCGCCGATCCCGGGCGCGAACTGTCGCGCGAAGGCGTCGTCGAGGCCGCCGGTCCCGCCTGACTTGCCGACCATCTCGTGCCACCACCGGGTGGCGAACATCCACTCGTGCAGCCTTTCGCCGGCGTGGCCGAACGGCGCGTCATGGCTCAGACCCTCACCGGTGCCGAAGCCGTCGAGCGAGATGGAGAAGTTGTGGACGCGGGCTAGTGACATGGCTGGTGTTTCCCTTCTTCGCGTTGGTTGCGGCTTGTGAAGGTGGGCCTATACGGCCGACGGGCGCCACTGCGGATCCCGCCCGCTCAACCCCACCGCCCGGTCGAGCAGCGGAGCGTCGTCCGGGACGGGGACGACCGGGCCGAAGATGCCGCCTCCCCTGCTCGGGTCGTCGGCGGCTGCGAGGAGCATGCCGTACGACAGCTGCAGGGCAGGCGGGTCGGGCTCGTAGCCCTGGCCGGTCGAGCGGGCCAGGTCCCAGCCGTGGATCACCAGCTCGTCCACCGCGACGACGCCCGCCTCCGCACCCGTCAGTGGCACGCCGCCCGCGCGGGTCTCGCCGGTCCAGGCGGCCGGGTCGCGCCATGCCTCGGCCAGTTCCGCCAGGACCTTGGGCAGCTCCTCGCGCCAGCCGGGGCCGATGTCCGGGAGGACGGCGTCGGGGTCGGTGTCGGTCGTGGGGCCCAGGTCCTTGCGGCCGGCATCACGGAAGGCGACGGCCAGACCGAGCAGGTGCCCCAGCAGGTTGCGCACCGCCATGCCCGGGCAGGGCGTCGGCGCCGAGAGCTGGTCGTCGGTCACGCCTTCCGCGAGGTGGGCCACGATGCGGGCCTGCGGTCGGAGGTCGAGGGTGGTCGTGTCGGTCATCGGGTGCTCCTTGCGGTTCCCGGGGTCATGGAGGGTGGACTGCCCCCGGCCCGGAAACTCATCGCGCGCCGGTCTGCACGACCTCGACCCGCGCGGCACTCGCGCCGCGCCCGGCACTCCCGAGCCGCCCGGCGCGCACCACCCGGACCAGTTCGCGCGGCGTCCTGCCGCCGGCCAGGCACCACAAGGCAATCACCGGGTCGCAGATCGCGCACCCCAGGGAGGAGTCACGGGCGAACGGGATGATCGGGTTGCCCTTGAGGTGGTGCACGACGTCCCAGCCGGTGTGCAGCAGCCAGCCGACGCCGATGAAGGCCCACGAGTCCAGGCCCCGGTAGGCGACATAGGTGGCGAGCGCGGTGAACGCGAACTCCCACCCGCCGAGCCCCCCACCACTCAGGTAGGCGGCGCCCGCTCCGCCCACCATGAGGGCGTTGAGGCGGCGCCGGTGCGGTTCACGCACGAGGCACATGAGGAGGACGTAGACAAGCCCGACGAGTACGGGAAGCGCGTAAGTCATGATCCCGACGCTAGGACCGGCACCTCAGCCGCCCCAGAGGCATTGCCGACAGCTTCCGACGGATTCCCGCCGAGCCGCTTGCCGCCGTTGACCCGCCTCAGTCCTGCCAGTCGGCCGCACTGAGGCCGTCGGGATGGCCGGCCGGCCACTGGACGAGTTCGATCCGGTTGCCGTCCGGATCCGTGATCCACGCAGTCCGGAAGTCGTCCGAACCGTACGGCGAGACGGGCGCCTCGGCGTCGATACCCCGGGCGGCGAGCTCCGCGAGGGTGGCGTCCATCGACTCCACCTTGATGACGAAGTGACTGAGGACGCCGCCGGCGTCGGTCCCGCCCCGCCCCGAGTGCAGCCGCATCTCATTCCTAGAGCACCTTCCCGATCCGCGCCCGCCCTCCTTAGCTCCACGATGGCCAGGCATGACGACGACATGGACCGCGGCATGGCCCCTCCTGCGCGACCGCAACGCCCGCCTCTACCTCACCGGAGTCGTGGTCTCCGGCTTCGGCACGTCGGCGTTGTGGCTGGCATCCGGCGTCTGGGTCAAGGACCTCACCGGCTCCGACGGCCTGGCCGCGCTGTGCATGCTCGCCATGTGGGCGCCCACCCTGGCCGGCCCCCTCCTCGGCACGCTCGCCGACCGCACGCGCCGCAAACCACTGCTGATCGGCGCGAACCTCCTGCTGGCCGCCCTCCTGCTCACCCTCGTCACCGTCGATTCCCCGGACGGCGTCTGGCTCCTCTTCGCCGTCCTGTTCGTCTACGGCGCGGCAGGCGTGGTGCACGACGCCGCCGAGTCCGCCCTCGTCGCCACCGCCGTCCAGCCGTCCCTGCTCGGGGACTTCAACGGGCTGCGCATGACGGCCACCGAGGGCATGAAGCTCCTCGCCCCACTGGCCGGCGCGGGCGTCTACGCGGCGTACGGCGGTGCGGGCGTCGCCCTGCTCGACGCCGTGACGTTCGTGGTCGCGACCGGCCTGTACGCCTGCCTCCGGGTCTGCGAGAGCAAACCCGAGGTGCGGGGCGGCGGTTGGCGGGCGCAGACCGCCGAGGGAGCCCGCCATCTGTGGTCGCACCCGCGGCTGCGCCCGCTCGTCCTGGCCGGCGGCACCACCATGCTGTTCGCCGGTCTCAACGGGGCGATGGCGTACGCCGTCATCGACGGCCTCGGGCACACGCCCGCGTACGCCGGTGTGCTGTACGCCGTCCAGGGCGCGGGGTCCGTGGCGATCGGGCTGCTGTCCGGGCCGGCCCTGCGCCGCCTCGGCGAACGCCGTTTCGCCGCGTACGGCATCGCCCTGACGGCGGCCGCGGCGGGCCTGCGGGCGATCCCGTCGGACCCGGTGGCCCTGGCCTGCAGCGCGGCGATCGGTGCGGGCCTGCCCTGCGTCCTGATCGCCGCGCTCACGGCCGTACAGCGTGAGACGCCGGACGCGCTGCTGGGCCGTACGGCCGCCACGGCGAACACCCTCGTCCTCACGCCGAACGTCGTCGGGCTGGCGGCGGGGGCGGCCCTGGTCGAACTGCTCGACGTACGGCCGCTGTTGGCGGTCATCGGCCTGACATGGCTGGTGACCGCCCTGCCGCTGCTTCAGAGTCCGGCGAGCCCTTCCCGCACCGCCACCAAGTCCCCGTCCGACGCCAACCCGGCGTGATAGAGCCGGATTTCCGTGGCCCCGAGTTCACGCGCGCGTGCCGCGTCCGACGCGAGCGTGCCCGGGCTGCCGCCCATCCCGGAGACCACGCCGAAGTTGGCGGCGATGACGGCGCCCTCGCGGCCCTGCTCGGCGAAGGGCGTCAGCAGCCCGGGGCCGCCCGCGCACGGCACGACCACGCCGTCCGCGACGGACAGGATGTGCGCGGGGTCGACGCCCGCGTTGGCGCCGCAGTGGTACGTCACCGGGTCCGCGTGCAGCAGCACCTGGAAGCCGTCGGGAGCGGCCCGGCGAACCGCCTGGACCGCCGCCTCCTGGAGCGTGCGGGCGGTTTCGTCGCGCCACGCGCGCGTGGCCGTCGCGTTCGACTCGCCGAGCAGCTTCTCGACCCCGGCCCAGCCCTCGGCGGCAACCGTGCCCTGCCACAGCGGCTCCAGGGCGGCGCGTACGGCGGCCGCGAGCTCGTCGGCGTCCAGGCCCTGGGCGCCGTAGCCCTCCCGGCAGGTGGGGCAGAAGCAGAGCGACATCAGGTACTGCCCGGCGTCCCCGAGCGGCACCCCGGCCGTCTTGTCGTGGGCGTGCAGATGCTGGAGCCCGTACCAGCCGAGGGACTCCAGCTCGGTGCCGTGTGCCCCGGGGCGTACGGCGGCCTCGGCGGCCAGGTCGACGAGGTACGCGTGCGTGGCGGTCTGCGCGATGCAGGGGGCCCACGGGTAACGGTCGCCGTAGGCGTTGACGACCGAGGTGTCCGGGTGCTCGGCGCCCAGGCGGGAGTTGTGGGCCAGGACCACCCAGGTGTGCACCTCGAGGCCGGCGCCCGCGAGCGCGGCGGCCGCCTCGCCGAAGGCATCGCCGGGCGCCCAGTCCCCGGCCGGGTACGGGCGCAGTTCCCGGCCCTGCCACCGGCCGTCCGCCGGGTAGAGCACGGCCGCGTGCTCGGCGGTGACGATGCGGTGGTGCGGGTGGCGGGGGGTGAGGGCGCGGGTGGAGTGGTAGGCGGAGGCGAGCGTCACCTGATCCACGCCGAGGGCGGCGATCCTCCCGGGTGCCTCCGGGTCTCCGTTGACGTCCCAGGGGTAGACGAATGCCGACGCCTTCACTTGGTGTCCTCCGGCTCCTTCTCCAGCAGCGCGTACCCGCGCTCGATGATCTGAGCGAGCTGCTTGACATGATCCTCGCTCGGCTCGTGCAGCGGAGGCCGGACCTCCCCCACGTCCAGACCGCGCAGCCGTACACCCGCCTTGACGAGGGCGACGGCGTATCCGCGGCCCTGGGCGCGCAGTTCGACGAACGGGCGGTAGAAGCCGTCGAGGAGGCGGCCGACGGTGGTGTCGTCGCCCGCCTCCAGGGCCCGGTGGAAGGCGAGGGCGATCTCCGGGGCGAAGCAGAACACGGCGGAGGAGTAGAGCGGGACGCCGATGGCACGGTAGGCGAGCTGGGTCTGCTCGGCGGTCGGCAGGCCGTTGAAGTAGAGGAAGTCGCCCGGGACTACGGTGCGTACGGCGCTGACGATCCGCTGCATGAGGTCCAGGTCGCCGAGACCGTCCTTGAGGCCGATGATCCCGTCGGTGCGGGCCAGTTCGACGACGGTGTCCGGGGTGAACACGGCGTTGTCGCGCTGGTAGACGATGACGGGCAGCGCGGTCGCCGCGGCCACCTCCCTGTAGTGCCGCAGCAGCCCCTCCTGTCCGGCGACGACGAGATACGGCGGCATGGCGAGCAGCCCGTCCGCCCCGGCCGCCTCGGCGAGCCGCGCGTACCGCACGGCGAGGGCGGTGCCGTATCCGGCGCCCGCGACGACCGGCACCCGGCCCGCCGTCTCCTCGACGGCCGCCCGCACGCATGCCTCGAACTCCTCGGGCGTGAGCGCGTGGAACTCCCCGGTGCCGCAGCACGCGAACACGGCGGCGGCCCCGGCCTCCACGCCTCGGCGCACATGGGCGCGGTAGGTGTCGAGGTCGACCGCGCCGTCGGGGCCGTACGCCGTGACCGGGAAGAACAAGGGCCCGCTGGGAATGCTGAGTCGTGCGGCGAGGGGGGCAGGCGTCACGGGCTCTCCCTGGGACGAGACGGGAACGGGAACGAGTGAGTGCAGGATACTGATCAGAGTTTATGTTTATGAACACGCACTGCACCACCCTTGACGCGAGAGGGTGATGATCCTTAACTAGTCCACGAATGTGAATACCGTGCACACATGCGGCCGCTGACCGAAGGAGAACCGAGGATGCCAGCCCCCCGCACCGTTCTGCTCACCGGCGCCGCAGGCGGGCTCGGCACCCTGATGCGGGACCTGCTCCCGGCGTACGGCTACGAACTGCGGCTGCTCGACCTGCGCCCCGTCGAGGGCGAACCGGACGCGATCGTCGCCGACCTCGCCGACAAGGACGCCGTGCGCGAGGCCGTCCGGGGCGTCGACGCGATCATCCACCTCGCGGGCATCTCCCTGGAAGCCCCCTTCGAGAAGATCCTCAAGGCCAATATCGAGGGCACCTACCACCTGTACGAGGCCGCCCGCGAGGAGGGCGTGGGCCGCATCGTCTTCGCCTCCTCCAACCACGCGGTGGGCTTCACACCCCGCCCCCAGGGCGAGCCACCGCACGACCCGGGCGCCCTCATCCCCATCGACACCCCGCGCCGCCCGGACACCTTCTACGGCCTGTCCAAGTCCTTCGGCGAGGACCTGGCCCAGTTCTACTGGGACAAGCACGGCCTGGAAACGGTGTCCGTGCGCATCGGCTCCTGTTTCCCCGAGCCGACCAGCGTCCGCATGCTCTCGGTGTGGATGAGCCCCGCCGACGGCGCCCGCCTCTTCCACGCGGCGCTGACCGCCGGGCACGTCGGGCACACGGTCGTCTACGGCTCCTCCGCGAACACGCGCCTGTGGTGGGACCTGACCACCGCCCGCGCCCTCGGCTACGAACCGCAGGACGACTCCGAGCCGTACGCCGAGAAGCTCATCGCCGAGCAGGGCGAGCTCGACCCGGAGAACATCGCGCACGCCTACCTGGGCGGCCACTTCGTGAGCGACCCGCCGATCTGGCCGTACTGAGGCCGCCGGCGCGGCGGAAAACGAGCGTCCGGAGAGCGGACGGGCACCGAACGGACCCGTCCGCTTCCGTATTCGGGCATCCGCGCTGCCCGATCTCACGTCGCGATCTACGGCCGCCCAGGTCCGAGACGGTCACGCGCAGCGCCGAACGGGCAGAAACGGGCAGCATCGACTTGACAACAGGCCTGTTCAGTCCCGCTTTGCCGCTGTAGAACTTCCCCCATGGGCCCCACCGGGCCCGAACGGGCAACACGACCCGACCGCCCCGGAGGCGATCGAGTCACGCAGCACAGCACGGAAGCGGGTGTCGACGATGACGACGGCGAATGCGGCGAAGACCGCCGAGGAACGCCAGCGTGAGATCGTGCGCCTGGCGCGGGCCGCCGGCTCGGTCGACGTCACCGAGCTCGCCACCGAACTGGGCGTCGCCAAGGAGACCGTACGCCGGGACCTGCGTGTCCTGGAGGACCACGGCCTGCTCCGCCGCACCCACGGCGGCGCCTACCCCGTGGAGAGCGCCGGCTTCGAGACGACGCTCGCCTTCCGCGCCACCAGCCATGTGCCCGAGAAGCGCCGGATCGCGGCCGCGGCGGCCGGGCTGCTCGGGGACGCCGAGACGGTCTTCGTCGACGAGGGCTTCACCCCGCAGCTCGTCGCCGAGGCCCTGCCCAGGGACCGGCCGCTGACCGTGGTCACCGCGTCCCTGCCGGTCGCGGGTTCGCTCGCCGAGGCCGAGAACATGTCGGTCCTGCTGCTCGGCGGGCGGGTGCGCTCCGGCACGCTGGCGACCGTCGACCACTGGACCACGAAGATGCTCGCCGGCTTCGTCATCGACCTGGCGTTCATCGGCGCCAACGGCATCTCCCGCGATCACGGCCTCACCACCCCCGACCCCGCCGTCAGCGAGGTCAAGTCGCAGGCGATCCGGTCCGCGCGGCGCACGGTCTTCGCCGGGGTGCACACCAAGTTCGGAGCGGTCAGCTTCTGCCGGTTCGCCGACGTCGGCGCCCTGGAGGCGATCGTGACGAGCACCCTGCTCCCCGCGGCCGAGGCCCACCGCTACTCCCTGCTGGGACCGCAGGTCATCCGCGTCTGACGGCCGAGCCGATCCCCGGCAGCACGCACCCAACCGAAGATCCAGAAATCCAGCCAACCCACTCCACAAGGCACCTCCATACCCACCCCCGTCCCCTTTGTTCCTAATGTCCAGGAGCACCACATGCGAACCCAGAGCCGACGCGCGCCACGCCACCTCCTCCTCGTGGCTGCCGTAGGGACGCTGATCACTCCGCTCGCCGCCTGCGCGGGCGCCGGCGGGTCCGGATCCTCCGGCGGCGACTCCATCAACGTCCTGATGGTGAACAACCCGCAGATGGTCGAGCTGCAGAAGCTCACCGCTGACAACTTCACCAAGGACACCGGGATCAAGGTGAACTTCACCGTGCTCCCCGAGAACGACGTCCGCGACAAGATCAGCCAGGACTTCGCCAACCAGGCGGGCCAGTACGACGTCGCCACCCTGAGCAACTACGAGATCCCGATCTACGCCAAGAACGGCTGGCTCCACTCCCTGGACTCGTACGTCAAGGGCGACAAGGCCTTCGACCAGGGCGACATCCTCAAGCCGATGACGCAGGCCCTCACCGCCGAGGACGGCAAGCTCTACGGCGAGCCCTTCTACGGCGAGTCCTCCTTCCTGATGTACCGCAAGGACGTCTTCGAGAAGGAAGGGCTGACCATGCCGGCCAAGCCCACCTGGAAGCAGGTCGCCGACCTCGCCGCCAAGGTGGGCGGCGCCGAGTCCGGCATGAAGGGCATCTGCCTGCGCGGCCTGCCCGGCTGGGGCGAGGTCATGGCGCCGCTGACCACGGTCATCAACACCTTCGGCGGCACCTGGTTCGACAAGGACTGGAACGCACAGCTGGACTCCAAGGAGTCCAAGGAGGCCACGCGGTTCTACGTCGACCTCGTCCGCAAGCACGGCGAGTCCGGCGCCGCCCAGTCCGGCTACGCCGAGTGCCTGAACAACATGACCCAGGGCAAGACGGCCATGTGGTACGACGCCACCGCCGGCGCCGGCTCCCTGGAGGCCTCCGGCTCCCCGGTCAAGGGCAAGATCGGCTACGTACCCGCCCCGGTCGACAAGACCGACAGCTCCGGCTGGCTCTACACCTGGGCCTGGGGCATCCAGAAGGCGTCCAAGAACGCCGAGAACGCCTGGAAGTTCATCTCCTGGGCCTCCGGCAAGGACTACGAGAAGCTCGTCGGCGAGAAGATCGGCTGGGCCAACGTGCCGGCCGGCAAGCGGGCCTCGACCTACGACATCCCGGACTACCGCAAGGAGGCGGCCGCCTTCGCGGACGTCACCCGGGACGCCATCGCGAACGCCAAGCCCGAGGACCCGGGCGTGCAGCCCCGGCCCGCGCCCGGCATCCAGTTCGTCGGCATCCCCGAGTTCACCGACCTGGGCACCAAGGTCTCCCAGGAGATCAGCTCCGCGATCGCCGGCCGCCAGTCGGTGGACAGCGCGCTGAGCAAGGCGCAGAAGCTCGCCGAGGCCGTCGGAAAGAAGTACCAGTAATGACCGTGACGACTCCCCCCACCCGGGTCGCCGCCGCCTCCCCGCGGCCGGCGGCCCGGCGGCCCAACCGTATGCGCGCCTGGGCCACCCGGGCCCCGCTGCTCCCCGCGCTGATCTTCATGATCGTCGTGACGCAGCTGCCCTTCGTGGCCACCCTGGTCATCTCGTTCTTCGACTGGAACGCCCTCTACCCCGACGACCGCCACTTCGCCGGTTTCGCCAACTACTCGGAAGTGCTGAGCACACCCGAACTGCGCAAGTCGGTGTGGACGACGGTCCTGCTGACCGCCACGGTCGTACTCGTCAGCCTGGTGCTGGGCCTGCTGCTGGCGCTGCTGCTGGACCGGAAATTCCGCGGCCGGGCAGCGGTCCGCACCATGCTCATCGCCCCGTTCCTGCTGGTGCCGATCGCGGCCGCGCTGCTGTGGAAGCACGTGCTCTTCAACCCTGAATACGGCCTGTTCAACGGCATCCTGCACTGGATCGGAGGGGACGGGGCGACCCAGCCGGACTGGATCTCCGAGATGCCGCTGATGGCCGTCGAAGCGTCCCTGATCTGGCAGTGGACCCCGTTCATGACGCTGATCCTGCTCGCCGGACTGCAGAGCCGCGACCCGCAGCTCATCGAGGCGGCACGGGTGGACGGCGCGAACGACTGGCAGGTGTTCGTCCACATGACGCTGCCGCACATCCGCCGCTACATCGAACTGAGCGTGCTGCTCGGCTCGATCTACATCGTGCAGAACTTCGACGCGGTGTACACCATCACCTCCGGCGGTCTGGGCACCGCGAACCTGCCGTACACCATCTACCAGACCTTCTACCAGGCCCACGAGAACGGCCTCGCCTCGGCGGCCGGCGTCATCGTCGTCATCGGCTCGATCATCCTCGCGACCTTCGCCCTGCGCGTCGTGTCGTCCCTGTTCCGCGCGGAGGTGTCCCGCTGATGACCACGCTCACCACCGCAGGCCCGCGACGACTGCCGTTCCGCGGCCGGTTCCAGGGCGCTGCCCTGGGAGTCGCCGCCTGGCTGGCCGGCATCCTGTTCGTCCTCCCCATCCTCTGGATGGCCCTGACGTCCTTCCATTCGGAGGCGGACGCCGCGACCAACCCGCCCTCCCTCGCCGCTTCTCTCACCCTGGACAGCTACCGCGAGTTCTTCGGCGCGGGCGGCGGCGCCAGCCCCTGGCCCTCCCTGATCAACTCGCTGACGGCCTCGTTGGCCTCGACGCTGCTGACCCTGCTCCTGGCGCTGCCCGCCGCCTACGCACTATCGATCCGCCCGGTGAAGAAGTGGACGGACGTCCTGTTCTTCTTCCTCTCCACCAAGATGCTGCCGCTGGTGGCGGGCCTGCTGCCGATCTACCTGTTCGCGAAGAATTCCGGCCTGCTCGACAACATCTGGGCGCTGGTCATCCTCTACACGGCCATGAACCTGCCGATCGCGGTGTGGATGATGCAGTCCTTCCTCGCCGAGGTGCCGGTCGCGATCATCGAGGCGGCGCAGATCGACGGCGCGAGGCTGCCGACGATCCTGGGACGCGTGGTCGCCCCCATCGCCCTGCCGGGCATCGCCGCAACGTCCCTGATCTGCTTCATCTTCAGCTGGAACGAGCTGCTGTTCGCTCGTGTGCTGACCGGCGTGGTGGCCGAGACGGCCCCTGTCTTCCTGACCGGCTTCATCACCAGCCAGGGCCTGTTCCTGGCGAAGGTGTGCGCCGCGTCGCTCGTCATCTCCCTGCCGGTGCTCGCCGCGGGGTTCGCCGCCCAGGACAAGCTGGTCCAGGGCCTGTCGTTGGGAGCCGTGAAATGAAGGCCGCCGTCATCGAGTCCGTGGGCAAGGCCGTCGTCGCCGAGGTCCCGGACCCGACGCCAGGACCGCGCGAGGTCGTGGTCGAGGTCGCGGCGTGCGGCCTGTGCGGAACCGATCTGCACATCCTGCAGGGCGAGTTCGCGCCGAAGCTGCCGATCGTGCCCGGGCACGAGTTCGCGGGCGAGGTGGTCGGGGTCGGCACCCGGGTCACGGAACTGTCGGTCGGCGACAGGGTGGCGGTGGACCCGTCCCTGTACTGCTACGAGTGCCGTTACTGCCGTACCGGCCACAACAACCTGTGCGAGCGGTGGGCGGCGATCGGCGTGACGACGGCGGGGGGCGCGGCGCAGTACGCGGTCGCTCCGGTGGCGAACTGCGTAAAGCTGCCGGAGCACGTCCGCACGCAGGACGCGGCTCTGGTGGAGCCCCTGTCGTGCGCGGTACGCGGCTACGACGTCCTGCAGTCCCGCCTGGGCGCCCACGTCCTCATCTACGGCTCGGGAACGATGGGCCTGATGATGCTGGAGCTCGCCAAGCGGACCGGCGCGGCGAGCGTGGACGTGGTGGACGTGAACCCGGCACGGCTGGAGACGGCCCGCCGCCTCGGCGCCTCGGCGTCGGCGGCCAACCCCGACGAACTGGACCGGCCGCAGGGTTGGGACCTGGTGGTGGACGCGACCGGCAACGCGGCGGCGATCCAGGACGGCCTGGACCGGGTGGCGAAGGCGGGGACGTTCCTGCAGTTCGGGGTGGCGGACTATGCGACGCGGGTGACGATCGACCCGTACCGCATCTACAACCAGGAGATCACCATCACGGGCTCCATGGCGGTCCTGCACAGCTTCGAGCGGGCGGCGGAGCTGTTCGCGAACGGGGTCCTGGACCCCGAGGTCTTCATCAGCGACCGCATCCCGCTGGAGCGCTACCCGGAGGCGCTGGAGCAGTTCGCGTCCGGAGTGGGCCGCAAGATCGTGGTCGTCCCGTAGCCTCCTTCGCCCCCGCCCCAGACTCCGGGCGGGGAGCCACCTCTCGCCCGTGGTCAGCTGCACTCAGCCCGTCCGGCGTTTGAGGACGAGGCCCCTTCAGGGCCGAAGCGGGGGTCTGGGGGCCGCAGGCCCCCAGGAACCGGGGTCGAAAGGGGCAGCGCCCCTGGGGATGGGACGGGTAGGGGCGGCGGCGGGGCGAAAATCGGTGGGTCGGGCCGCCGTACGCCCGTACGATCCGGCCATGCCAAGCCCCCACGGCTTCCACTACGAGGCCCACCCGGACGGCACCATCCGCATCACCCACCACGGCCACCCCGCCACAACCCTCCGCGGCCCCCGAGCCGACGACTTCCGCACGGAGGTGGAAACGGGCGACCCCCAGCTCGTCATGGCCCGCTGGACCGGGAACTACAAACGCGGCAACGAACGCACCGCCCGCAACCACCCCCGCAACCGCCGCTGACCCCGCCCCTCCTTCCACCAAATGGCCCCTGAGTAAGGGAACGGTAAAACGCCCCCGCTCGTTCACCGGGCATGACAGCTATGACCCCCGGCTCGAACATCCCTCTCTCCGCCACGCGCGTGACGGTGGACGTCGCCGCCCCGGTGCGGCTCGACGTATCGGGCCTGCTGCTCACCGCCGACGGCAAGGTGCGCTCCGACGACGACTTCATCTTCTACAACCAGCCGAGCGGGCCCGGCGTGACGTACCGCTCGGGCGGCGGCACCAGCCCCGACGCGATCACGGTCGACACGACCGCCGTACCCCCAGGCATCGAGAAGATCGTCGTCACCGCCAGCCCGGACGCCGCCGGCCAGACCTTCCAGGGCATCGAACCGACGGCCACCATCCGCAACGCGGACGACAACAGCGTCCTGGCCACCTTCACGCCCCCGCAGCTCGGCACCGAGACGGCCCTGGTGATCGTCGAGGTCTACCTGCGCAACGGCCAGTGGAAGGCCCGCGCGGTCGGCCAGGGCTACGCCAACGGGCTGGCGGGCATCGCGACGGACTTCGGCGTCACGGTCGAGGAACCGGCCCCGGCGCCCGCACCGGTGGCCCCACCGCAGCCGGTCACACCGCCCGCGCCCGCCATGCAGCCGCCGGTCACCCCGCCGGCCCCGCCGATGTCCACTCCCCCGGCTCCCCCCGCTCCGCCGGCGCCCGCGGCACCGGCCGCCCCCGCCCCGGGCGCCGGAAAGATCAACCTCGACAAGGGCCGGGTCAGCCTCCAGAAGAACCAGACCGTCTCCCTCGTCAAGGGCGGCCGCCCCCTGCTCTCCCAGGTCAAGATGGGCCTCGGCTGGGAGCCGGCGTACCGCGGCAAGGACATCGACCTGGACGCCTCGGTCATCGCCTACGGCCCGCAGCGCAACCACATCGACAGCTGCTACTTCGGCAAGCTCCAGATCGTGGGCGGCGCGATCCGTCACTCCGGCGACAACCTCACCGGCGAGGGAGGGGGCGACGACGAGGTCATCACGGTGGACCTCGGGCGGCTGCCTCAGGAGGTCACCGGACTGGTCTTCACCGTCAACTCCTTCTCCGGACAGAAGTTCACCGAGGTCGCCAAGGCCTACTGCCGCCTCCTCGACGCCGCGACCGGCGAGGAACTCGTCCGTTTCGACCTCACCAACGCCGAATCGCAGACGGGCGTGATGATGGCGAAGTTGATCAAGCAGTTCTCCGGTGAGTGGGAGATGACGGCCATGGGCGACTTCGTGAAGTCCCGCACCGTGAGGGGGATGGTGAAGCCGGCCGCGCAGGCGTTGTAGCAGTCCGTACGACGTCCGGGGCGCCCCGCTCCAGGGGTGCCCCTGTCGTGCACAGCCATGTGTTGAGGTTTCCGGAGGGTGCCGACAGGGCCGGTCAGGCCGAGGCCCGAATCACGAGCTCGGGGATCACCCATGCGTCCGCGCCGCTCATCGGATCCTCCCCGGCCCGCAGCCGGGCCACCTGCTCCACGGCCAGCCGACCGAGCCGCCGTTTGTCTATGTGCAGGGTGGTCAGGCCGGGTTCCACGAGTTCGCCCAGCGACAGTCCGTCGAAGCCCAGCACGGCAAGGTCGTCCGAGACCCGCCGCCCGCGGCGCCGTGCGGCGCGCATCGCGCCGACGGCGATGAGGTCGTTGAAGCCGAACACCGCGGTGATCTCGGGCCGCGCGTCGAGCAGTCGCTCCATGCCGGCCTCGCCCCCGGCCACACTGTGCTCGTCGCACAGCTCTATCCACTTCTCGTCGACGGGCAGGCCGTGCCGCCGGGCCTCCGCCAGGAAGGCCTGCCTGCGCGGGCCGGGGCCGTGCACGCCGTCCAGCATGCCGATCCTGCGGTGCCCCGCCGCCACCAGGTGCGCCATGCCCTGTTCGAGCCCTGCGGCGGCGTCGATGCCCACGGCCGCGAAGCGGGTCTGCTGCGGGCCGCGCTCCAGCAGCACCAGCGGTACGCCGCCGAGGTGCCGGGTGAGCACGTCGTCCGGGCTCCTGAAGTAGCCCACGACCGCGTCCGCCTGGTGGGACAGCACATCGAGCGCGTCCCGCTCCCGGGCCTCGTCGATGCGGGAGTCCCACACGACCACCTGCCAGCCGCGCTGCTCGGCCGCCTCCAGCACACCCGCGGCCACCTCGGGGAAGAAGGGATTCATCAGGTCCGGTATCACCAGACCCGCCGTGACGGTCCCCTTCTGCACCAGGCCCCGCGCGAACCGGCTCGGCCGGTAGTCCAACAGCCGCGCCGCCTCCAGCACGCGTTCCTTGGTGGCCGGGTCGATCTCGCCCTTGTCGTTGACCGCGCGGGAGACCGTCTGCCGGGACACTCCGGCCAGCTTCGCAACATCGTGGATCGTGGCCCGGCGGCGAGGGCCGTCCGGCCGTACGAGACTCGGCTCCCGCCCCTGATCGTCCGCCCACACGCTGTGCACTGTAGCGCTCCGCCGGTTTGTGCCGCGTTGGGCCGTCTGCTGTCTGCGGCACCGTCGTGGCTGGTCGCGCCCACGGGGCGGAGCCGCCATATCAGCACAGCTCCGCACCCCTGGGGGGCGCTTCGCGCCTCCCAGGGGCGGGTGCTTTGCGCCTCCCCCCGGCGACTTGCCGCCCACTCAGAACAACGCGCTGTACGCGTTCAGTGCCGGCTGGCCGCCCAGGTGGGCGTACAGGACGGTCGAGTCCCGGCCGATCTCCCCGCGCCGCACCAGGTCGATCATTCCGGCCATCGACTTCCCCTCGTAGACGGGGTCGGTGACCATCCCCTCGGTCCGTGCCGCGAGTCGCATCGCCTCCAGGGTCGTCTCGTCCGGGATGCCGTACGTGCCGGCGTGGTAGCGCTCGTCCAGCTCGACATCGGTCGCGGTCAACTGCCGCTTGAGGCCTATGAGTTGTCCCGTGTTGTGTGCGATGCGGGCGATCTGCGCCCGGGTCCGGGCCGGCTTCGCGGAGGCGTCGACGCCGAGGACGCGTCGCGGCCTGCCGCCCGCTTCCTCGATCGCGGCGAATCCGGCGATCATGCCCGCCTGGGTGGACCCCGTCACCGAGCACACCACCACGGTGTCGAAGAAGACCCCCAACTCCTGTTCCTGCTCGGCGACTTCGTGCGCCCAACCGGCGAACCCCAGCCCGCCGAGCGGATGGTCGGAGGCGCCGGCCGGGATGGCGTACGGCTTGCCGCCCGACTCCTCGACCTCCCTGAGCGCCTGCTCCCAGCTCTCCTTGAAGCCGATGCCGAATCCGGCCCGCACGAGGCGTACGTCGGCTCCGGCGAGGCGGCTGACGAGGATGTTGCCGACCTTGTCGTAGACGGAGTCCGGCCAGTCCACCCAGCTCTCCTGGACCAGCACGCACTTGAGACCGGCGCGGGCGGCGACCGCGGCGACCTGACGGGTGTGATTGGACTGGACGCCGCCGATCGAGACGAGCGTGTCACGGCCCCGCGCGAGCGCGTCGGCGACCAGGTACTCCAGCTTGCGGGTCTTGTTGCCGCCGTACGCGATCCCGGAGTTGCAGTCCTCGCGCTTGGCCCAGAGGGTGGCGCCGCCGAGGTGGGCGGTCAGGCGCTCCAGGGGGTGTACCGGGGATGGGCCGAAGAGGAGGGGGTAACGCTCGTACGAGGAAAGGGACATGCGGATCCTCCAGAGTGCTCCGGGATGCGGGGGCTGTCAGGGAATGTCGTCGGCGAGTTCCTCCAGTCCCCGCCAGATCTCCGCCGTGACATGGACCGCCTCGTCCGCGTCACCGTGTGCGCAGGCCTCGATCAACCGCTCGTGCAGCCCGGCCGAACGGCAGTTGCCGCCCTCGCCGAAGCGGCGTCGCTCCAGCCGGCGGATGAGGGGGGTGTACCGGGTGATGGTGGCGGCGGCCGCGCGGTTGCCGCTGACGCGCACCAGGACGTCGTGCAGTTCGTCGTCGGCACGCAGGGCCGCGTCCACGTCACCGGAGTGCACGGCGGCGGCGAACCGCTCATTGGCCGTGCGCATGATCTCCACGTCCGCAGCCATCAGCCGGGGTACGGCAACCCGCGTGACCAGCTCGTGCATGGCACCGACCACGGCCGCCGCGTCCCGTACTTCAGCGGCGACCACAGGCGTCACCCGCGTGTAGCTCTGCGGCTTGCTCTCCAGCAGCCCCTCGTCCACGAGCCGTGAGAAGGCCTCCCGTACGGGCGCCCGGGACAGCCCCAGCCGCTCGGCGAGCTCGGCGTCCCGCACCACCGCGCCGGGCTCGATCTCGCCGGCCACGATGGCGTCCCGGATCGCCGTGTAGGCCTGGTCCCTGAGCAGGGTGCGGCCGACGGGTCGTATCGCCTTCATGAACTGAAATGTTAGATGTCAGCACGGAGAGCGGACAAGGGTGTGGCCCGCATCCCCCGTGAAGATGCGGGCCACGGCTCGGTTCAGACTTCAGGCGGTCCAGGGCCAGTCGGCGTCCCGGGCGGCCTCGAGCAGGGGCACCATCCGGAAGGCCGCGTCCGACAGGCCGCCGAAGGTGTGCCGGTTGCCCTTCCCCGACGGGCCGTGGCCCGCCCGGTAGCCGGCCAGGTTCCAGGTGTAGACCGGCACGTCGGCCGGGACCTGCTCGGTCGGGTCGCCGTGGTGGCTGGGCGCGTACTGCTCGTCGGTGACGATCAGCACCCGGTCGTGCTTGCGGTAGTGCCGGCGCACCGCCTCGGTGGTGTTCGTGCCGCCGAGGTCGCCGAACCGCTCCAGCACCTTCAGCACCGACTCACCACGCCGGAAGGCGACCTTGTGACTGTCCGTGCCGAACTGGACCAGGTCCGCGTCCGCCGCCCGCAGCGCGAGCGCCGCGCCGAAGATCGCCGCCGCGTCGGCCCGGTTGAGCTCCGAGCGGTCGGACAGCCGCGACCAGAACATCGAGCCCGAGCGGTCGACGAGCACCAGAGTGCGGCCGGGCAGCGCGGGCACGTTGGCCAGCGAGTGGCCGAGCGCCTGCTCCAGCGGGTACGCCCAGCGCAGCGAGGGCGCATGCTGGTACGCGGCGAGGTACCGGAAGGGGAACTGCCGCGAGCGCGCGACCTCGGCCGGATCGCTGATCCGGGCCGCGACCTGGGCGGCCACCTCGTCCGAGACACCGGCCTCGTCGAAGTTCCGCAGGTTTCTCGTCAGAGCCATCGCGCCCATGGACGGAATGACGGCTTCCCAGGCCTCCTTGTCCATCGGCCCCTGCAGCCAGCCGGCCAGCGCCTCCCAGGTCATCCCGGCCGCCGCGAGCCGCTCGGCACCTCCCTCCGACGTGACCACCGCACGCCGCTCCTCGACGGGCAGGGCCATCAGCGCGCGGTGCGCGGTGAGCACACGGCTCGACTCGGCCGGCAGCGCGGTGTCCGGGTTGTGCCGCCGGTCGAGGGCGTACCGGAACAGCTCGCCCTGCCACGGCTTGTCCGGGTCCGGTGCCGCGTGCACCAGGTTCAGGACGTCGCCGAAACGGTAGCCCTTGGACGCGGTGTCGTACTTCAGCAGCGACTTGCCGCTGTAGAGACGCCGTACGGCGTCGGCGATACCGCGCTTGACCGGCTTGGGTACGTTGCGGCCGTAGGTCGCCGTCCAGTACGCGAGCAGCTCGCCCGGCTCGTCCGGCCGCTGAAGTACGGAGCCGATGACCTGGCGGTTCGAGGGGCCGTCGGTGACGCCCGCGTCGAGGCGGGCCTTCACGTATTCGGCGGCGCCCACGATCGAGGCCGTCCGCAGGTTGCCCTCGCCGCGCAGCCAGCCGAGCAGGCCGGCGGTCCAGGTCGGGTCGGTGACGGCGAGCTCGCCGACGAGACGCGCGAACCGGTCGTCGCGGTCCGTGCCGGTCTCGTAGAAGGTTCGCTGCGTGACGAAGTTGGCGACCGCGAGCAGGAAGAGCTCGGAGCGCGGATCGCGCTCACGGCCTCGGCCGCCTTCGTAGGTACGCAGCACCCGTCCCGTCGATGTCACCCGCGAAGTGGGCGTCGGCCTGGCCGCCCGGGTGTTGAATCGCGCCATGATGAATTCCCCCCGTTTATTTGATGTTCAGGGAGGAGGCGCGGCAAAAGGAGGGTGCCCGAGATCAGGAGTCGGCGACGGACTTTAGCCTGGTGCTCTTCCGAATTGAGCTACACCGACCCGAAGTCGATGACGGGATTCGAACCCGCAACCGCCAGATCCAAGGAAGTAACCGTTGCCTGCGCACCGGGCACCCACCATGAGCTGCGCCTCCCGAGATCAAGTCGGCTGCGGCACTGGATTCTCTTTGCAAAAGAAGTAGCCGCTGCCTTCGCACCGGGAGGTGCGATGTCGTGATCTCACTGTAGGAGGCGCAACTCGGGTGGAGCGAGCGAATTAAGTTCAGCCGCGCTTCTGCCGCTTCCAGGGCCCGGTGATGGCCAGCATGATGCCCGGCGTCTGGATGTTGGCGTACAGGGTCCGGCCGTCGCACGAGAAGGTGACGCCGGTGAACTCGCTGTATTCCGGCTCGTCTTCGGTGCCGATGTTGAGTTCGTTGCGGGCGATGGGGTAGGTGCGGCCGCTGTCGGTGGCGCCGAAGAGGTGCTGGATGCCCTCGCCGTCCTCGGCGATGACGAGGCCGCCGTACGGGGAGACGGTGATGTTGTCGGGGCCGTCGAGGGCGCCGTCCTTCGAGGGGTCGGGGTTGACGCCGAGGAGGACCTTCAACGTCAGCGTGCGGCGCTTGGGGTCGTAGAACCAGACCTGGCCGTCGTGCTGGACGGGGCTCTCCGCGCGGGCGTAGGAGGAGACGATGTAGGCGCCGCCGTCGCCCCACCACATGCCCTCCAGCTTGCGGGCGCGGGTGACCTCGCCGGCGGCGAACTGCTTGCGCACGGGCGTGGTCTTCGCGTCGCGGTCGGGGACGTCGACCCAGTCGACGCCGTAGACGGTGCCGATCTTCGTGGCGCGGGACAGGTCGTCGACGAACTTGCCGCCGGAGTCGAAGCACTTGGGGGCCTGCAGGACGCCCGCGTCGTCGGCGAGCGTGCGGAACTTGCCGCGGCCGTACTCGAAGCCCTTCGGCGGGGTCCAGCGGAAGAAGAGGCCGTTGGGCGAGGCGGCGTCCTCGGTGAGGTAGGCGTGGCCGCGCTTGGGGTCGATGACGACGGCCTCGTGGTCGTAGCGGCCGAAGAACTTCAGCGGCTTGGGGTCACGGTTGGCACGGCGGTCGATCGGGTCGACCTCGAAGACGTAGCCGTGGTCCTTGGTCATGCCGTTGGTGCCGGCCTTGTCGGAGTTCTCCTCGCAGGTGAGCCAGGTGCCCCAAGGGGTGCTGCCGCCCGCGCAGTTGGTGGAGGTGCCGGCGATGCCGACCCACTCGGCGACCTGTCCGTCGGGGCGGACCTCCACGACCGTGCAGCCGCCGGACGCGGCGGTGTCGTAGACCAGGCCCTCGGTGAGCGGGACCGGGTACTTCCAGTTGGCGCGCGGGCCCTTCAGCTCGTGGTTGTTGACGAGGAGGGTGGTGCCGCGCGGGCCGTCGAAGGTGGCCGTGCCGTCGTGGTTGGAGGGGGTGAACTCGCCCGACTCCAGCTTGGTCTTGCCGCTGTAGGTGATGACGCGGTACTTGAACCCGGCGGGCAGTGCCAGGATACCCTTGGGGTCCGGGATCAGCGGTCCGTATCCGACGCCGCCACCATAGGCGTCCGCGGACTCCTCGCTCGCGGCCCCGTCCTCCGTCTCCGTGGACGCGAGCGCGTTCGGCGCGGTGCCGAGAACGCCGGCGCTGCCCGCCAGCGCGACCCCGGCACCGGTGATCGCGGAATTCCTGGCGAAGTCCCTGCGGCTGAGCGACATGGTGTCTCCTGTGACAGTGGGTGCGCCGTGGAGGGTGGCGGACTTCGAATCGGCGCAACGGTCCCGCCCACGTATGAACGCCGGTTGAACAACACTCAAAGGGGCGCGGGGCTGTATCTGATATGCGGCTCCGCCGCGCTGGCGCGACCAGCCCCCACGCACCCGCAGACGCCACCCGGCCGCTACCCGCCCTGCTGCGACCGCGCCTTGAACGCGGCCTTCCGCGCTTCCTTGGCGATCTTCTTGTCCGGATGCAACCGCCCCATTGCCTCCAGCACATCGGCAGTCGCCGGATGATCCACCCGCCAGGCCGCCGCGAAGAACCCGCTGTGCTGCGCGGCAAGCCCCTGCACCAGCGCCCTCAGCTCGTCGGAGTTCCCCTCGGCCGCCAGCTGCGCTGCAACCGTGTCGACGGTCAGCCAGAACACCAGGTCCTGGGACGGCGCGGGAACGTCGGAGAATCCCGCCTCGGTCAGCCAGACCCGCGCCAGCCCGCCGAGCTCGGGATCGTCGAGGACCTCCCGCAGCGCCGGTTCGGCCTCCGCACCCACCAGGGACAGCGCCTGCTGACAGCGCAGCCGCCGCAGCGGCGCCCCGGAGTCCAGGCCCTTTGCCGCAGCCAGCAACTCCCGTGCCGCGGCGAGCGGTTCGCGCCGGGCCAGCCACTGCTCGGTCTCGGCCTGCGCGGCGGCCTGCGGGTAGGTGGCCGTGCCGTCGAGGAGCGCGTCGGCACCCTTGTCGGCGAGGTCCCCGACCGCCGGTGCCTCGAACCCGGCCTCCAGCAGACGAGAGCGCAGCCCGTACCGTCCGAGCGGGGTCAGCCGGACCATGCCGTAGCGCGACACGTCGGTGTCGTCGAGGCCGGCCGGTGGCTCCTCGGCGGCGGCCTCGGCGTCCGCCATCAGCGCCTCGTCCACCGGCTGGTACTCCACCAGCCCGACCGGTTGCAGCAGCCGGAACTGGTCGTCGAGGCGCATCATCGCGTCGGACACCTGCTCCAGCACGTCGTTCGTGGGCTCGCCCATGTCGCTGGGCACGATCATCGATGCGGCGAGGGCGGGCAGCGGGACAGGCCCGTCGCCCGGGCCGTCGTCGCTGACCGTCAGCAGGTACAGGTTGCCGAGCACCCCGTCGAGGAACTCGGCCTCGGCCTCCGGATCCCAGTCCAGCGAGGAGAAGTCGACCTCGCCACCGGCGTCCATGACGTCGACCAGGTCGTCGAGATCGGGCACGCTCGCGTCCGCGAGGACCGTCTCCAGCGCGCCCAGCCACACTCCGAGCACGTCCTGCGGGGAACCGCCGGTCAGCAGCGCGAGGTCCGCGCCGGCCGCGACCGTGCCCGCGTCCTCGTCGACGATCTCGACCAGCCCGGTGTCCACGGCCACCCGCCACGCCTCGCTCGCGTAGGCGGCGGCGTCGTCCCCGCTCAGCCCGAGCACCTCGGCGGCGGCCGGCAACTGCTCGTCGACGAGCCCGCCCCCGGCGTCGACCCGGGTGTCGGGCCCGGCCCAGCGGGCCAGCCGCGCGGCCCGGGAGAGCAGCGGCGTGGACAGTGCGTCCCGCGCCAGCTCCGCCTCGGGGTGCAGCCGCACCGGCGGCAGGGGGGAGCGGGAGCTGTCTGACATCGGCTGGTTCTCCTAGGGCGCTCTGCATGGCCGTACGCAACACGGCTCAGCCGTTACACAACACGGCTCAGCCGCTCAGCCTAGACGGATTTCCACCCATGCCGCCCGGTTCATCTCCCCGTCAGGCCGCGTACATGGCCGAAACCTTGACAAGTGGCGTGACCAGGCAGGAGATTACGCGCGTAGAAATCTGGCGGACATCTGTTCACTGTATTTTCTACGCGCGTTGCCGCCGCCCCACCGGTCGCGACTGACCTGTTCCACGCTCCACCCTCGTCCCGGCACCCATGTATGTCCCCGGAGGGATCCCGTTGCCGAGCAAGAAGTCCGCGCGTCTCGCCGCGCTCACCGTCGCCGCCGTCTGCTCCGCGGCGACGGTCACCCAGGCAGTTGTCCTGCCCTCACCGGCGCACGCCGACTCCGTGCGCATCCATGACATCCAGGGCAGCACCCGAATATCCCCGTACGCCGGCAAGCAGGTCACGGACGTGGCCGGAATCGTCACCGGCGTGCGCACCTACGGCTCCTCCAGAGGGTTCTGGATCCAGGATCCGAACCCCGACGCCGACCCGGCCACCAGCGAGGGCGTCTTCGTCTTCACCAGCTCCGTCCCGAAGGTCGCCGTCGGCGACTCGGTCCTGGTCTCGGGCACGGTTACGGAGTACGTCCCGGGCGGCGCCTCCTCCGGCAACCAGTCGCTGACCGAGATCACGCGTCCGACGGTCACCGTCGTCTCCAGCGGCAACGCGGTCCCGGCCGCCAAGGTGATCGACGCGAAGTCGGTCCCGGCCGCCTACAGCCCCGCGGGCGACACCGCCGCGGGCGGCTCGGTCAACGGCCTGCCCCTGGAGCCCGCCAAGTACGCCCTGGACTACTACGAGTCGCTGGAGGGCGAGAACGTCCAGGTCGCCGACACCCGCGTGGTGGGCGCCACCGACCCGTACACCGAGCTGTGGGTCACGGTGAAGCCGTGGGAGCACCGCAACCGCCGCGGCGGCACGGTCTACGGCTCCTACGAGTCCCAGAACACCGGCCGGCTGCAGATCCAGTCGCTCGGCAAGCCCGCCGACTTCCCGGTGGCGAACGTCGGTGACGTCCTGGAGGGCACCACGGCCGGCCCGCTGGACTACAACCAGTTCGGCGGTTACACCCTGGTCGCCAACCAGCTCGGCACCCTCAAGAGCGCCGGTCTGGAGCGGGAGACCACGCAGCAGCAGTCGCGCGGCGAGCTCGCGGTCGCCACGTACAACGTGGAGAACCTCGACCCGTCCGACGCGACGTTCGAGGAGCACGCCTCCGCGATCGTGAACAACCTGCAGTCGCCCGACATCGTGTCCCTGGAGGAGATCCAGGACAACAACGGCGCCAAGAACGACGGCACGGTCGCCGCCGACCAGACGCTGGCCAAGCTGACCGACGCGATCGTCGCGGCGGGCGGCCCCAAGTACGACTGGCGCTCGATCGACCCGGTGAACAACACCGACGGCGGCGAGCCCGGCGGCAACATCCGCCAGGTGTTCCTGTTCAACCCGGAGCGGGTCTCCTTCACCGACCGCGCGGGCGGCGACGCCACCACCGCGGTCGGTGTGACGAAGGAGCGCGGGAAGGCCGCCCTGACGGTCTCCCCCGGCCGGATCGACCCGGTGAACGCGGCCTTCACCAACAGCCGCAAGCCGCTGGTGGGCGAGTTCGTCTTCCGCGGCAAGACGGTCTTCGTGATCGCCAACCACCTCAACTCCAAGGGCGGCGACCAGGGTCTGACCTCTCAGTACCAGCCGCCGGCCCGGACCTCGGAGATCCAGCGCCACGCGCAGGCGACGGCGATCCACTCCTTCGTCAAGGACATCCTCGACACGCAGAAGAACGCGGACGTCATCGCCCTCGGCGACATCAACGACTTCGAGTTCTCCGACACCGTGAACATCCTCGAGGGCGACGGCGAACTGTGGTCGGCGATCAAGTCGCTGCCCAGGAGCGAGCGTTACTCGTACGTCTACCAGGGCAACGCCCAGACGCTGGACCAGATCCTGATCAGTCCGTCGATCCGGCGCTCCTGCGACTTCGAGTACGACAGCGTGCACATCAACGCGGAGTTCAACGACCAGATCAGCGACCACGACCCGCAGGTGCTGCGGTTCCGGCCGTAGCCGGCAGGCCCGCCCGGGCTCAGGACTGGCTGAACACGCCGTTCAGCCAGTCCTGCCAGGCAGCTTCGCACTCCTTGATGTCGGCGCCCGGCGTGAAATCGTGCAGCGAGATGCCGACCGGGTAGCCCCAGTGGTTGCGTCCGAAGACGCGGGTGAGGCCCCGGTCCGTGCGCAGCCCGATGAAGTACGGGTCGCGATAGTCGACCACGGCGTCGAACTCGTCGGGCCCGTGGACCGTCACCCGCGTCCCGGCGGCCACGTCCTCCCCGACACCCAGCGCTCGCCCGACGGCGGCGAGAGCGTCTGCGGCCTTCGACGCCTCGGGGCCGTCGAACGTCGCGAACGCGGCCGGCCGGGGCGCGAAGTGGACCAGGTACTCCCGCAGGGTGTGCAGATAGAAGTCGGTGTGCTTGGCGGCGCCGTCGTACTGGTTGTCCCAGTCGTCGACGAAGATCCCGCTGTGCACGTACCGCACCCAGGCGCGCCGGCCCTCGTCGCGCGGTTCGATGGTGTAGTCGAGCTGGTTGGCGGTCTGCTCGGCGATGCCCTCGACGTCCTCGACGCGGTTGGTGTAGCGGTGCGGCGGGTCCCAGGCGGTGACGGTGGACCCGAAGGGCCCCTTGCCCCCGACCTTGGGCTCCGGCGGCTCCATCGGCCACAGGTAGCCACCGGTCCCGGTGGTGATCGCCTCCCACACCTCCTGAGGGGTGGCGTCGACCTCGAACTCGCGGGCGATCTCGAATTCCTTTTTCTCTGACATGGCGGGCTCCTGGGGCCTACTGCTCGATTTCCTGGGCGGGCTGCTGGTCCTCGACCGTGGGCTGTTCCTTGATCGTGGGCTGTTCCTTGACCGTGGGGTGGACGGCGACGACGATCCGGTGGTCCCGGCCGCCCTCGGCGTCGGGTGCGTCGTACTTGCGGATCAACGCGCTCACGCCCGCCGTCAACTCCTGGATGAAGGCGGCACGTTCGGCGGCCGAGGCGAAGCGGACCTCGCCGTCCAGCGCGTACGTCGCCAGCCGTTTGCGGGCCTTCGCCGCGCCGGTGATCAGCGAACCGACGTCCCGGACGAGCCGGGCGCCGAGCGCGAGCAGCCAGCGGGCGGAGAGCTGGTCGCGGAAGCGGTCCGGGTCGGGCTGCACGGAGGCGAGCGCGAGCGGCGAGATCACGTACGACGCGGCGGTCGCCTGCATCAGCCGCTCGGTGACGTTGCCCTTGCGGCGCTCGCCGGCCAGCTCGACCAGGCCGTGCCGTTCCAGCGCCTTGAGGTGGTAGTTCACCTTCTGCCGGGGCAGCCCGACCTTGCCGGCCAGCATGGTGGCCGACGCGGGCCCGGCCGCCAGCTCGGCGAGCAGCCGGGCCCTTATGGGGTCAAGGGAGACGGCTGCGGCCTCGGGGTCCTCGATGACGGTGACGTCCAGCATGCGTCCACCGTCTCACCGAAAACTTTTTTTGTCCAGACGGATCGAGTGTTCGGCGCGGGCCATGGGGCGGCGGCCAATGAGTGTGGGGCGGGTCAGTGGGTGTGCGGCGGGCCAGTGGGCGTGCGGCGGCCAGTGGGCGTGCGGCGGGTCGGCGGAACTCAGTCGGGTACGAGGCCCAGGGCGTGGTCGTACCGGTCGACCGTGCTGCCCTTCAGCCCGGGCCAGTTCTGCACGCGCTCCCACAGCGCGGACCCCGAGCCGACGCCCTCACCGGGCTTGGCCAGGGCGTCGATGTGGTGCTGGGCGGTCTCCCACTCGGCGTAGTTGAGGACCCGCGTGCCGTCGGTGCTCAGGTGGAAGTGGGCCGCGATTCCGCCGGGATGCGGGTTCGGCTCGCTGTCCAGGGCCTCGAAGACTGCGTCGACCCAGGCGCGCTGCCGGTCGGGGTCGGGCCCCTCGAACTCGACGTCGACGATCACGATGCAGCCCGGCACCCGGGTGTCGTGGTCGTCCCGGGTGCCACTGCGGTAGTGCCGGTATCGGTCGAGCCTCAGTCGCTCGATTCCGGGTACGGCGGTGTCGATCTCGTCGTTGCGCTCCTGGCGGTGGGTTTTGACGAAGGCGTCGTAGGCCTGCTCGTTCCTCCACTGCGAGTAGTGCAGGAGGGTGGAGCCGTCGTGGCCGGCGTAGACGTGGTAGCCGAGGAGGCCGGCGGCGGGCCAGGGGCGGCGCTCCCAGGTGCCGGCGATGGCCTCGACGGCCTGCTTCTGCCGTTCGGGGGTGCCGACGCGCCAGGTGCTGAAGAAGGGTGCCCCGACCTCGGGGCGGGTGAGGTCGGGGTGGGTGTCGGTACGGCGGGTCATGGTACGGCGGGTCATGGCGGACTCCCGTGGCTCGGTGAGGGGTGATCGGTGCTGATCGGTGCTCTCTGCACCGACCACCCTTCAACCTCAACCGAGCTTCAGGTCAAGCGTGTTGGGGTGAGACCCGCGTATGGGGTGGACCCGCATGGAGGCGGCCGCCTCACGGGTACTGGCGCTGCTTGCGCATCACCTCCACCACGATCACCGCCAGGACGACCGTGGCCACCACCGGCGCCGGATGCCGCAGCCCGAACCGGACGGCGGTCCGGAGCGGATACGGCACGTTCTTCTCCACGGTCTGACCCGCCCGGGTCGCCCGGTCCTGCACCGTGTGTCCGGCCTGGCCCGCCCGGCCCTGGACGGCATGACCGGCATGGCTCGCCCGGTCCTGCACGGCGTGGCCCGCATGGCTCGCCCGGTCCTGCAGGGTGTGGCCCGCCCGCGTCGCCCGGTCCTGCACCGTGTGGCCAGCCTGGGCCGCGGTGCTGCGCAGCTGCACGGTCATCGCGCCGGCCTTGTCCCGCAGGTCGGCGGCGCGGGCCCGCGCTCGGCCCTTCACGTCCGCCTTGCCCGCCAACTCCTCGACGGTGTCGCCGAGTTGCTTCCTGGTCCGCTCGATCTGGCGGCGCAGCTCGTCGGGTCCCTTGGCGCCGCCGGCCGCCTTTCCGACGGTCGCCTTCGCCGCGGAGTGGGCCTTGCCGCCCTTGTCTCCCGCCTTCCTGTGCGTCATCGATGCGCCCTTTCCCTGATCTCCTCGACATCGGCCCTGACGCTGCCGAGCGTCTCCTCGGGCCTGGGGGGTGCGGCCCGCCGCAGCTGGGCACGGCCCGCCGCGGCCAGCAGGCCGGCGAACAGGAACAGCGCCCCGGTGACGATCAGTGCCGCGGCCCAGACGGACAGCGTCAGTGAGAGTGCGGCGGTGGCCGTGCCGGCCAGGGCGAGCAGACCGGCGTAGGCGACGGCACCCGCCGCGCCCAGCAGTCCGCCACCGCGTCCGGCGCGCCGGCCCTTGGCGGCCAGCTCCTCCTTCGCGAGGGCGACCTCCTGTCGCACGAGGTGGGAAAGCTGCTCGGTGGCCTGGCTGACGAGTTCGCCCACGGAGTGGTGTTCGTCGCGCACGGGCCGCGCGGTGTCCGTGGTCCCGGTCACGGTGCTCCGCCTCCTCTCGGTTTCGGAACACTCCGGGTACCCGGCGGGGCCCCCGCTACGCCGGACACCGGGACGCATCTGCCGGGTGGCTGCCGTACGCGGTCTGCGGGTTCCGTCGTGGCCGGTCACGCCCACGCGGCGGAGCCGCATATCGATACAGCCCCGCGCCCCTTGGGGGCGCTTCACGCCCCGCCGGATTTCCTCCTACCGCCCCTTGGCTCCCCCACCACTTTTCCCCTCCCCGAGCCGGGCCAGCTGGGCCTGGAACCAGTCGAGGCGGGCCTGCAACAAAGCAGCCTCGGCGGCGAGTTCGGGTACGCCCAGCTCGTCGGTGTCCCCGAGGCCGGCCACCGCCCCGGACGCCGCCTTCCCGGCCACCACCCGCAGCCCCTCCCCCGCCAGCCGGGCGAACCCCGCGAGCGAGACGGACGTACGGCCGCGCAGGCATCCCGCGCAGGAGGGGGCGAGCGCCCGCCAGCCGGGGCGGCCCCAGCCGGCGTCGGCCAGGGCGGCGGCGACCGTACCGCAGGCGCACGGGCCGACCGTGGCGGTGCGCACCCGCTGGCGGGCGTAGCGGAAGCCGCGCTCGAAGCGGATGTACCGGCCCAGCACGGTGACGTCGAGCAGCACGGCCGCCCGGTGCTCGGCCGTGCACAGCAGCGCCTCCGCCGCCGTACGGTCGTGCACACAGTGGAAGCCGCAGTCGCAGCGGCGGCTCGGCGCCCGGTGCCGCAGGCCGTAGACGCAGGACGCGTCGGCCAGGACTCCGTACGGCAGCGCGCCACCCAGCGACACACCGGTGAAGGCGGCCCGGGTGCCGTCCTGGGACAGCATCGGGTGGGCGATCTTGTATCCGGTCGGCGGCTCCGTCGGGCGTTCCTCCGGAAGCCGCAGCCTCATCGGGCGGCCGGGGCCTCTTCGGGCGCGGCCGCCTCGACGGCCGTGATCTCCGCGATCTCCTCGGCCAGTTCGAGTTCTTCGTCGTGGGTCTGCGGCCGCTCTTCCGCGACTCCGGTGGCGAGTGCCTTGCCGAGCTTCATGACGCCTCCCATGACCAGGGGTCGTTGACCGTCCCGGCCATGGTGACCCATCACGGCCGACTTTGGACATAGGGCCTACAACGGCCAAGGACGCCCACGACACCCACCATTCCTCAGCGTTGCTTACCGGCACCTCGTAGAAGAATTAAGTGGAGCTACGCAATTGCCGCGCCGACACTACTCTTATGACGACGACCGCCGCCTCCGCGCCTCCCTTCGGCCGCGCCCTGTGCGCCATGATCACGCCTTTCACCGAGGCGGGATCGCTCGACGTCGACGGCGCGCAGCGGCTCGCCGACCGGCTGGTGGGGGAGGGCTGCGACGGCCTGGTGCTCTCCGGTACGACGGGTGAGTCGCCGACCACGAGCGACGCCGAGAAGTCGGAGTTGATCAGGGCCGTTCGGGAGGCGGTGGGCGACCGGGCGTCGGTCGTCGCGGGTGTGGGCACCTTCGACACCCGGCACACCGTCGAGTTGGCCCTGGCGGCCGAGAAGGCGGGCGCGGACGGCCTGCTGGTGGTCGCGCCGTACTACAGCAAGCCCCCGCAGGACGCCGTCGAGGCCCACTTCCGCGAGGTCGCCGACGCGGCCGGGCTGCCGCTCGCGCTGTACGACATCCCGGGCCGCACCGGCACCCGCATCGAGCCGGAGACGCTGATCCGGCTCGCCGAGCACCCGCGGATCGTCGCCGTGAAGGACTGCTCGTACGACTTCCTCGCCGCCCAGAAGGTCCTCGCCCGCACGGAGTTGGCGTACTACGCGGGCTGCGACGAGCACAACCTCGCGCTGTACGCGGTGGGCGGTGCGGGGTATGTCAGCACGGTCGCCAACGTGATCCCCCGTCATCTTCGTTCCGTGCTGGACGCGTTCGATGCCGGCAACACCGCCGTGGCCGCACACCTCCAGCAACGCGCCACGCCGCTCATCGAGTTGATGATGGCCTCGGGCCTGCCGGGCACCGTCACCGCCAAGGCGCTCCTCAACGCCCTCGGCCTGCCCGCGGGCCCGGTCCGCGCACCACTGCGGGCCGCCGGCCGTGAGGCGGTCGACGGCCTGCTGGCGGCGTACGCGGAGTTGACGGCCGGCTGATCGGCGCTCGGCGAAGGCGGGCTGCCTACCCCGCCATACCGCCGCGGCCGGCCCGTCGCCGGAACCATTCGTGGAACAGGGCGGGGCCCGTACCGCATCCGTGTGCGGTACGGGCCCGGCCCGGCGCTCGGCCCGGTGCGCGGTCAGCCCCAGCGGTATCCGTCGCCGAGGAGCAGGAAGTGCTCCAGCACATCCTCCATCGGATCGTCCACCTGACCGACGTTGACCAGCCCGATGCGGGGACCGTTGTGCGAGCCCGTGTTGGTCTCGTCGGCGTACGCGGTCCCGACCGGGAGCCAGCACGCCCCCGCCAGGGTCAACGCACCGACCACCAGGCGCAGTACGGTCCTCGTCCGCTCGTTCATCTTCACTCGACCCGTCATCGGCCCTCGGTCCTCATCTCGTCGGTTCGGCGTGTGATCGGACACTGCGTCCACCCGTTCATCTGCCTGGACCGCACTGAGGTCACGTGGAGTAACCCGTACGTGAGCGCGCCGCCGCGCCTCGGTTACGACGCCGGCGTCGGCGCGGGAGTGGGCGCGGGCGCGGGAAGAGTGGCGGAGAACGCCATCCACCTCACATGACCCTGCTCCTGGTGCGCCGCCTCGCAGGACCAGCCCGCTGACAGGCAGCCGAGTACGGGAAAAGCGAGCGGAGTGAGTACTCACTCATTGACGGAGTGAGTACTCACTCCGTACGCTCGCGGTCATGACTGCTCCCAAGGAGAACCAGACCCCCCGACGCCGCGCCCCCGGCATGTCGCCGGAGCAGCGGCGCGCGATGATCATCCAGACCGCGATCCCGCTGATCGCCGAGTACGGCGCCGCGGTGACGACCGCGAAGATCGCCCGCGCCGCGGGCATCGGCGAGGGCACGATCTTCCGGGTCTTCGCCGACAAGGACGAGCTGCTGCAGGCCTGCATGGCCGAGGCGCTCTCCCCCGAGCACGCGGTCCGCGAGCTCGACGCGATCGACGTATCCCAGCCGCTGCCCGACCGGCTCGCGGAGGCGGCCGAGGCGCTGCAGGCGCACCTGTCCAGGATGGGCGCGATCGCCGGCTCGCTGGGGCATCGCGGCGGCAAGCACCCCGGCACGGTGCGCGGCGCGGGCCGCACCGAGTCGACGACCCGTATCCGCGCGGCCCTCGCGGAACTGCTGGAGCCCGACAAGGCCGCCCTGCGCCGGCCGCCGGAGCAGATCGCGGCCCTCTTCTTCGGGCTGCTCTTCACCCAGCCGCGCACGGAGGACGAGCCCGACCTGACTCCGCAGGAGCTGGTGGAGGTCTTCCTGCACGGGGCGCTCTCGGGAGACGCCAAGTGAGCGCGCGAAGAAGGCGCCTGGGGGTTACGGCCCTGGCCGTCCTGGCCCCCGTCCTGGTGTGGCTGGTCGCGGACCCGCTGCTGGGGCACCGGCTGCGGATCGCCGACGGCGAGCAGACCCTCGACATCGGCGCCGCGCCCGTGGCGGTCGTCGCACTGCTCGCGTCGCTCTCCGGCTGGGGACTGCTGGCCGCCCTGGAGCGGTTCGGGGCGCGGCGCGCCCGCGCCATCTGGACCGGGGTGGCCGGCGCCGTGCTGGCCGTGTCCTTCCTGCCGTTCGTCGGCGACGGCATGGACGGCGGCACCCGGGTCTCCCTCGCTCTGATGCACCTGGCGGTGGCGGCGGTGCTGATCCCGGGGCTGGCCGGCAGGTCCCCCGGGGCGGCAGCCGCTGCCGCCAGGGGGTGACCGCCGGCACCAAGTACGCCGCGAACGGCACCAGATGGAGGCGGCCCGGCTGCGCGGCGTCGCGCAGCCGGGGATGACCGTCAGAGTGCCCACGCGATGGAGATGAAGAGCGAGACCTGGTGGGTCGGGCCGAGGCCCAGCAGGAGCGGACCCTCGTGGCCAGTTCGCTGCGATGGCCGCCGCCGGGATGGTCAGGCGGATGCGAGCGAGGTCGGGGATGTCTGGGGTGGGGTCGGAGACGGGATTGGCCACCGGTGATCATCGACTGCATTCCTGACGCCGTCCGCACCCGCGAGCACCGCGACGACCCCGTCCACGACGGGCTGATCGCACTCACTCCATGACGGCACGCCACCAATCCTTGCGAAACGGCACAGGCGTCAGCCAATGGCTCATTGCACCCAAGTACCCCTCGCCACGCCCCGTTCCGTGGTAAACGTCTATCCTCCTCCCGCAACCAGCGCATTAGTTGACGACTTACGACAGAGGAACACGTGCGGACCGAGATCAGACACAAGAGGGCGCCTTTTACGGCATCAAGATACAGCAGGATAGATACAGCCATTCAGACACTAAGCGCGACCTTTCCTGGAATGTCCATCGAAGTGGAAGGAACAGGAGCAAAGGGCGCAGTACACCTGACAGGATCAAGCGTCACGGATCTCAAAAATCAAGCGACAGGCATGAAAGAACTCCACCACCTACTGATCAAGGCGTCAGGAGCCTCAACCCCAAACGCCGATTCAATCCATATCGAGTTTGGGAATCCGGAAGGACCATCACGATTTCAAGCATTTCGAGGGTGGTTCCGCAGGGTGCAAACTTGGGATGTCAGGATCACGACTCGAAGCGCAAGCGCGCAAGATGCGGATCGAATGCTCGCAGCAGCATTGTCGGCCCTGCGCGGAGAGAGGATAACCACACTGCGCGTCGGCGCCTTTTCCCTGCTTCCTGCGATCCTAGAAATTTTTGGTGCCGTATTTTTCGTGGGCCTGACAGTGCTGGGCATAGACCTCAGTGACGGCCCGTACGCTGTCGCACTGTTGAGCATGTTCTATTGGCGGGCCGCCTTCTTCATCTATCCAAACAGCGCACACATATTCCTGAGGGATCCCCGGGGACTGCATGGAATACTTAGCTGGAGCCCGACCCCACGAACGCAAGCCCTATGGACTGTAATTGGAGGCTTCGCCGGTCTCGCGGCCCTGGTTATTGCAATCCTGGCATGGCTGGCACCTCAAGGTAGTACGTGACGGACTTGGGGAGGTGTCTCCTATGCGCGAGCACCCTGTATGCGCGAGCGCCCTCCCGGGCCGTCCTCGGGCCGTGGAAGGGCGCTCAACGATGACCAACCCCAACAACTGCCGACAACTCGGCAGCAGGTCAGGATGTTGATCGATGAGGCGGCCGCAGGTTACGGCCGCCGTTGATCAGTTGTGGCTGTGCAGGATGTCGTTCAGGCCGCCCCAGACCGCGTTGTTCGGGCGGGCTTCGACGGTGCCGGTGACCGAGTTGCGGCGGAAGAGGATGTTGGAGGCGCCGGAGAGCTCGCGGGCCTTGACGATCTGCCCGTCGGGCATGGTGACACGGGTGCCGGCGGTGACGTACAGACCGGCCTCGACGACACACTCGTCGCCGAGCGCGATGCCCACGCCCGCCTCGGCGCCGATCAGGCAGCGCTCACCGATGGAGATGATCACGTTGCCGCCGCCGGACAGCGTGCCCATGGTCGACGCACCGCCGCCGATGTCGGAGCCGTCACCGACCACGACACCCGCGGAGATACGGCCCTCGACCATGGACGTACCGAGGGTGCCCGCGTTGAAGTTCACGAAGCCCTCGTGCATGACGGTGGTGCCCGCGGCGAGGTGGGCACCGAGCCGCACGCGGTCGGCGTCGGCGATGCGTACGCCCTTGGGCGCCACATAGTCCGTCATGCGCGGGAACTTGTCGATGGACGTCACCTGAAGGTGCAGCCCCTCGGCCCGCGCATTGAGCCGGACCTTCTCGATGTCGTCCACGGAGACCGGGCCGAGGGAGGTCCAGGCGACGTTGGCGAGGAAGCCGAACTGGCCCTCCAGGCTCAGGCCGTGCGGCTTGACGAGCCGGTGCGACAGCAGGTGCAGGCGCAGGTACACGTCGTGGGCGTCGATCGGCTTCTCGTCGAGCGAGGCGATGACCGTGCGGACCGCGACGACCTCGACGCCCCGGCGCGCGTCCGGCCCGATCGCCGCGGTGGCGCCACCACCGAGCAGCTCCGCGGCACGCTCGGCGGACAGCCGCTCGCTGCCGGCGGGACCGGGCTCGGCGACGAGCTCGGGCGCGGGGAACCAGGTGTCGAGAACAGTGCCGTCAGCAGCGATCGTGGCAAGGCCGGCGGCCACGGCGCCGGTGGTGCGAGGAGCAGTCGTGTCGGTCATAAGGGCAACCTAACGTGACCCCCACCGCGGGAGCGAACCGACGGGGGTGCGTCTCACGTGCCGGGCGGTACGGCGAGACGCCGGCCCGCATCATTCACCCCGTCCGGCGTTCGAGGACGAAGCCCGCACCTTGAATGCCGGCCCGCATCATTCAGCCCGTCCGGCGTTTGAGGACGAGGCCCCTTCAGGGCCGAAGCGGGGGTCTGGGGGCCGCAGGCCCCCAGGAACCGGGGTCGAAGGGGCGGAGCCCCTTCAGGATGGGACGGGTAGGGGCGGCGGGGGCGAAGAACACACGGCGGTCACGGAATGACCCGCGCCAACACCTCCCGCGCGTACTCCTCGTCATAGGTGCCCCCGGCAAGCAGCACCTGCAGACAGATCCCGTCCATCAACGCCACCAGCGCCCGCGCCGTCACCGCATCCGTACGACGGGACAACCGATCGGCAAGATCCTGCGCCCACTCCGCCGCAACCGGCCGCAGCGCAGGACGACGCAGGGCGGCGAGATAGAGCTCGTACTCCAGCTCGACGCCCGTCCGGTCCCCCGCAAGCCACTCCCCCATCCACCCCGCGAGCTCGGTGGCCAGGTCGGCCCCCGGGTCCTCCAGCCCACCCCGCGAGGCGATCACCTCGGCAAAGCCCTCATTGGCCTGACGCAGGGCGGCGACCAGCAGATCGTCGAGGGTCTTGAAGTGGTACGTCGTGGAACCGAGCGGCACATCCGCCTCGGCGGCGACGGTGCGATGGCTCAGCCCCCCGATCCCCTTCTCCCCGACGACCCGAATCGCCGCATCGATGATCCGCTGCCTCCGCTCGGGGTCGTAGCGCCGAGGCATCAGTGCGCGCCCCCCAGATTCAGCACCACCACACCGACGATGATCAGCGCTATCCCGGTGGCCTTGGCGACCGTCATCCCCTCGCCCAGGAACAGGATCCCGATGGTGGCGATGGCCGCGGTGCCGACACCGGACCAGATCGCGTACGCCGTGCCGACCGACACCGTCTTCAGGGTCTGGGCGAGCAGCAGGAACGAGACGGCGTACCCGAGCACCGTCAGCACAGACGGCCAGAGACGGCTGAACCCGTCGCTGTACTTCAAGGCGGTCGTACCGCCCACCTCGGCGGCGATGGCAGCCGCGAGCATCAGGTATCCCATGTGTACGAGCGTACACAACGTTGCGTACGGCCGTACACAACGACACCACACATCGGTGCGCTCGGAGCAATGTGGCCGCCGGACCGGATCAGCAGGTGCGGCGGCGATACCCGGCTTCCCCGGCCGGTACGACATCCAGATCCCGCAGAACCACCGACAGCCGGTCGCCCCACTCCGCGCACGCGGCGGCGAGGCCGTCCGACCGGTACTCGATGACGAAGACCCGGTCGTCATAGGCGTCCGCATAGGCGCCGCACTCGTCGTACTGTCCGCACTCCTCGGCGACCGCGAAGTCGAAGCCGAGGCCACGCCCTTGGCGCGCCAGTCCGGCGGCGTTCTTCTGGCCGATCGCCAGACCGGCGGCGTGGGCCCGGGCGGCGAGCAGCTTCCCGAAGGCCACGTTGTCCTCGGCGGTCAGCAGTCCGTCGGACCGCTCGTGCGAGTCGAGGTTGTCGGCCTCGACCGCCTGGAATCCGGCCGCGGCGCAGTCGTCGATCCACTTCCCCACGATCCCGGCAAGCCGTTTCCGCTTGGCGGCCGTCGAGATGTCCAGCAGGGCCTCGTCCCAGTCCCGGTCGACGACCGGCGTGCCGTCGGCGTCACGGAGCAGCAGGTCGGGGTGGTGGGCCTGCCACCAGCCGTCGGCGTCCGGCTGGGCCTGGAAGGCGTTGACGTAGCAGATGCTGTAGACCCCCGGCGCCGGTTTCGCGGTGCGGTCGCGGGAGACGGCGCGTACGCCGGCGGGCGGCCGGTAGGAACCGCCGATCTGGTAGTCGAAGCGGACCCCCGGCTCGGGCAGCACCACCTTCCCACCGCCGCCCGGTCCCGCGGTCGGCGAGGCGGTCGGGCGGCCCGACGCGTCGGCGTCATCCCCGCCGGACGCCGTGCATCCGCCCGCGGCCATGGCGAGCGCACCGCACAGGGCTGCGGCCGCCGACGCTCGACGGAGGGCACGGCGGACGCGGTGCACCATGATGCGGGACTCCTCCAGTACGTGATCTCCGATGCCGCCGCTCATGATGCCCCACCTCCGAATTCACACGCCGCTCAGCGCATTTGGTCGGGACCGATCAAGGGCGAACACGGGCCGTTCGCCGAACAACGCGCGCCTCAAAGAGCGCTGAGAACTCGATGTGGATACGGCTCTCGCAAAGGGCTGCTCCCGAGCCACAGGGTCCACTAGTGTTTCACCGTTCACATACCGGGCCTTCGCAGCCGCGGCCGTCTCCTCATGACGCCGCTGGAGGAACAGCGCATGCCAGAAAACAAGACCCGGCCGCCTCAGGATCAACCTTGGGAAAACGGCTGGGCCCCGGACACCTCCCGGACGCCGGGGACGCGCCGCCTCTGGCTGGCGGGCGGGATGGCGGTGGCAACGGTCGTCGCCTGCGTCACGGCAATCGCCGTATCGGACAGGGCACCTGACCATACGTCAGCCGCAGCTTCGTCCTCCGCCTCGGACACCACGACCCCTGGCCTGATCTCCTTCGCCACCCCGTCGCAGACGACTCCCGCGAAGGGCAAGAGCGGCCTGGCAACCCCACAGGCGGCGCCCCGGGCACCCGGCCAACAGCACGCCACCACACCCAAGCCCGCGCCGGAGCCGTCCAAGTCGCCTTCCAGCGGGACCGGTTCACCGACCACCGCGCCGAAACCCCCAGCCGGCACCTGGCGATCCGTCCGCTCGGTCAACTACCCCGACCGCTACTGGCATGTGAACAGCGGCTACGTGAAGCTGGACACCGTCGGGGGCTCGGAGAGCCGCGAGGACTCCACCTTCAAGCTGGTCAAGGGCCTGGCCGACGCCTCTTGCTACTCCTTCGCCACGGCCGACGGCACGTACCTCCGCCACCGCGACTTCGTCCTGCGCTCCGAGCGCAACGACGGCTCCGCCCTGTTCCGGCAGGACGCCACGTTCTGCCCCCGAGCGGCGGCGTACTCGGGCGCGGTCATGCTGGAGTCGGTCAACTACCCCGGCCGGTTCCTGCGCCACCAGAACTTCCAGCTGAAACTGGCCCCTTTCCAGAACAGCTCCCTCTACCTGTCGGACTCCGCGTTCCAGCTGGTGGCAGGGCTGGCCTGAGACGACAGACGGCGAGGTCCGTCCATCGGACCTCGCCGTCTGTTCGTGTGGTCTGCCGGCGTCAGACGTTGAACCCCAGCGCCCGAAGCTGCTCCCGGCCGTCGTCCGTGATCTTGTCCGGGCCCCACGGCGGCATCCACACCCAGTTGATGCGGAGCTCGTTGACGAGGCCGTCCGTGGCGGACTTGGCCTGATCCTCGATGACGTCCGTCAGCGGGCAGGCCGCCGACGTGAGGGTCATGTCGACCGTGGCCACGTTCGAGTCGTCGATGTGGATGCCGTAGATCAGGCCCAGGTTGACGACGTCGATGCCCAGCTCGGGGTCGACGACGTCCATCAGGGCCTCGCGGAGCTCCTCCTCCGAGGCCGGCTTCATCTCCACGGTGTCACTCATGCCGTCTTCCTTTCGGCGTCGGCTCCGCCCAGCGCCTGGGCCGTCGCGTCCTTCCACGCCATCCAGCTGAGGAGGGCGCACTTGACCCGGGCCGGGTACTTGGAGACACCGGCGAACGCGACCGCGTCCTCCAGGATCTCCTCCATCGCGTCGTCGGGCTCGATCCGGCCCTTCGACTGCATCAGCTCCAGGAAGGTCTCCTGGATCTTCTGCGCGTCGGACAGGTCCTTGCCGACGAGGAGCTCGTTCAGTACGGACGCGCTCGCCTGGCTGATGGAGCAGCCCTGGCCCTCGTACGAGACGTCCTCGATCTTCGTGCCGGCGTACTTCACGCGGAGGGTGATCTCGTCGCCGCACGTCGGGTTCACATGGTGCACCTCGGCGTCGCCATCCCGCAGACCACGCCCATGAGGGTTCTTGTAGTGGTCCAGGATGACTTCCTGGTACATCGAGTCCAGCTTCATGCGATCGCTCGTTCCGTCCCGTCAGCCGAAGAAGTTCCGTACATGCTCCAGGCCGTCGACCAGAGCGTCGATCTCGGCCGGCGTGGAGTACAGATAGAACGACGCTCGCGTGGTCGCAGGAATTCCGTACCGGAGGCAGACGGGCCGCGCGCAGTGGTGGCCGACGCGGACCGCGATGCCCTGCTCGTCGAGGACCTGGCCCACGTCGTGCGGGTGGATGTCGCCGAGGGTGAAGGAGATCGCGGCGCCGCGGTCCTCGGCCGTGGTGGGGCCGATGATCCTCAGGTCCGGAACCTCCGCGAACCGCTTCACCGCGTACTCGGTGAGCGCGTGCTCATGGGCGAGGATCTTGTCCATGCCGATCGAGTTGAGGTAGTCGATCGCCGCGCCGAGGCCGATCGCCTGGGAGATCGGGGGCGTGCCCGCCTCGAACTTGTGCGGGGCGGGAGCGTAGGTCGACGAGTGCATCGACACCGTCTCGATCATCTCGCCGCCGCCCAGGAACGGAGGCAGGTCCTCCAGCAGCTCCTGCCGGCCCCAGAGGACGCCGATGCCGGTCGGGCCGCACATCTTGTGGCCGGTGAAGGCCACGAAGTCGGCCTGCAGCGACTGCACGTCCAGCGGCATGTGGGGCGCCGCCTGCGAGGCGTCGATGCAGACCAGCGCGCCGACCTCCTGCGCGCGGCGCACTATCGCCTCGACCGGGTTGAGCGTGCCCAGGATGTTCGACACCAGCACGAAGGAGACGATCTTCGTCTTCTCCGTGATGATCTCGTCGATGTTGGACAGGTCGAGACGGCCGTCGTCCGTGAGACCGAACCACTTCAGCTTCGCGCCCGTGCGCTGCGCGAGCAGCTGCCACGGCACGATGTTGGAGTGGTGCTCCATCTCCGTGATGACGATCTCGGTGTTGGAGTCCACCCGGTAGGGCTCGTCGGCCCAGCCGAGCATGTTCGCCACGAGGTTGAGCGACTCGGAAGCGTTCTTGGTGAAGATCACCTCGTCACGGCTGGGCGCGTTGATGAACTCCGCGACCTTGTCACGCGCGCCCTCGTACAGCGCCGTGGCCTCCTCGGCGAGGACGTGCACGCCACGGTGGACGTTGGCGTTGTGCTGCTCGTAGTACTCGGAGAGCACGTCGAGCACCTGGCGCGGCGTCTGCGAGGTCGCCGCGTTGTCCAGGTACACGAGCTTCTTGCCGTCGTGGACGACGCGGTCCAGGATCGGGAAGTCCTTGCGCAGCGCCTCGGTGTCGAGGAGGCCCGGCAGCTGTGTCACGCGGATGCGCCACCCTTCGTGTATGCCTCGTAGCCCTCGTTCTCCAGCTTGTCGGCGAGCTCGGCGCCGCCGGACTCGACGATGCGGCCGCCGGAGAAGACGTGCACGTGGTCGGGCTTGATGTAGCGCAGGATGCGCGTGTAGTGCGTGATCAGCAGGGTGCCGACCTCGCCTGTCTCACGGACTCGGTTGACGCCCTCGGAGACGATGCGGAGCGCGTCGACGTCCAGACCGGAGTCCGTCTCGTCGAGGATCGCGACCTTCGGCTTGAGCAGCTCCAGCTGGAGGATCTCGTGGCGCTTCTTCTCACCGCCGGAGAAGCCCTCGTTGACGTTGCGCTCGGCGAAGGACGGGTCCATGTTGAGGCGCTCCATGGCCTCCTTGACCTCCTTCACCCAGGTGCGCAGCTTGGGGGCCTCGCCGCGGATGGCGGTGGCGGAGGTGCGCAGGAAGTTCGACACGGAGACACCCGGGACCTCGACCGGGTACTGCATCGCCAGGAACAGGCCCGCGCGGGCGCGCTCGTCGACGGACATCTCCAGGACGTCCTCGCCGTCGAGGGTGACGGTGCCGCCGGTGATCGTGTACTTCGGGTGACCCGCGAGGGAGTAGGCGAGGGTCGACTTGCCCGAGCCGTTGGGGCCCATGATGGCGTGCGTCTCGCCCTGCTTCACGGTGAGGTCGACGCCCTTGAGGATTTCCTTCGTGGCGTTGTCGGCCTCGACGGTGACGTGCAGGTCTCGGATTTCAAGCGTTGCCATGGGTGCCTCAGGACTCCTGGGTGAGGGAGACGAGAACGTCGTCCCCTTCGATCTTTACGGGGTATACGGGGACGGGGCGCGTCGCGGGGAGGCCGGACGGCTTGCCGGTGCGGAGGTCGAAGCTGGAGCCGTGCAGCCAGCACTCGATCTGGCAGTCCTCCACCTCGCCCTCGGACAGCGAGACGTTCGCGTGCGAGCAGATGTCGTGGATCGCGAAGACTTCGCCCTCGGTGTGCACGATGGACACCGGCGTGCCGTCGAGTTCCACCCGCTTCGGGGTGTCCTCCTCCAGCTCGCTCAGCGCACAGGCGCGTACGAAGGTGGTCATGCGACCGACGCCTCCAGCTCCTCTTCGATCTTCGTGATGAGGCGCTCCTCGATGTCCTCGACACCGATCTGCTGGACCAGCTCGGCGAAGAAGCCACGGACGACGAGACGGCGGGCCTCGTGCTCCGGGATGCCGCGGGCCATCAGGTAGAAGAGCTGCTCGTCGTCGAAGCGGCCGGTCGCGGAGGCGTGGCCGGCTCCGACGATCTCGCCGGTCTCGATCTCCAGGTTCGGCACGGAGTCGACCCGCGCGCCGTCCGTGAGGACGAGGTTGCGGTTCATCTCGTACGTGTCCGTGCCCTCGGCCTTGGCCTCGATCAGCACGTCGCCGATCCACACGGCGTGCGCGTCGTCGCCCTGGAGCGCGCCCTTGTAGGCGACGTTGGACTTGCAGTGCGGGGTGTTGTGGTCGACCAGGAGGCGGTGCTCCTGGTGCTGGCCCGCGTCGGTGAAGTAGAGGCCGAACAGCTCGGCCTCGCCACCGGTGCCGGCGTAGGCGACGCGCGGGTGGAGGCGCACGAGGTCGCCGCCGAAGGTGACCACGAACGACTTGAAGGTGGCGTCCCGGCCGATCAGCGCGTTGTGCTGGCCCACGTGCACGGCCTTGTCGTCCCAGTCCTGGACGGAGACGACGGTGAGCTTGGCGCCGTCGCCCAGGATGTAGTCGACGTTGGCGGCGAGCACCGCGTCACCGGTGTGGTCGATGACGACGACGGCCTCGGCGAAGGCTCCGAGCTCCACGACCTGGTGGCCGTAGGCGACCCCGCCCGTGCCGTGCACGGCGATACGGATCGGCTCGGTGAGGACCGTCTCCTTGGGGACGGTGACGACACCGGCCTTCTCGAAGGCGGAGTACGCCTGGGCGGCGACGCGGTCCACGGGCGTGCCCGCCCTGCCGAGGCGCGCGTCGTCGCGGCCGACGGTCTCGACGGTGACGCCCTCGGGGGCCTCGACGGTGACCTGCAGGCCGTCGCCGGTCGCCACCGCGGTGCCGTCGTGCAGCCCGCGCAGGCGCTCCAGCGGAGTGAACCGCCACTCCTCCTCGCGGCCGTGCGGGACCGGGAAGTCCGCCACGTCGAAGGACGGGGGCGCGCTCATGCGCGTGGCGACGGTCGACTCGGCGGCCACCGCGATCTGGCCCGCGGTGGTGGACCCCACGGGGATGTTCTGAGCCTCAGCCATGGCTGTCGGTCTGCTCTCTTTCCTACGTCAGATTTCGCTAGCTGCTTACCGAAAGACCGGTCCTAACCGACCGCGCCTTCCATCTGCAGCTCGATCAGCCGGTTGAGCTCAAGGGCGTACTCCATGGGCAGTTCCTTGGCGATCGGCTCGACGAAGCCGCGCACGATCATCGCCATCGCCTCGAACTCGCTCAGACCGCGGCTCATCAGGTAGAAGAGCTGGTCCTCGGAGACCTTGGAGACGGTCGCCTCGTGGCCCATGGACACGTCGTCCTCGCGGACGTCCACGTAGGGGTACGTGTCGGAGCGGGAGATGGTGTCGACGAGCAGCGCGTCGCACAGCACGTTGGACTTCGAGCCGTGGGCGCCCTCGCCGATCTCCACCAGACCACGGTAGGAGGTACGGCCGCCACCGCGGGCGACGGACTTCGACACGATGTTGGAGGACGTGTTCGGCGCCATGTGGACCATCTTGGAGCCGGCGTCCTGGTGCTGCCCCTCGCCCGCGAAGGCGATGGACAGGGTCTCGCCCTTGGCGTGCTCGCCCATCAGGTAGACGGCCGGGTACTTCATCGTCACCTTGGAGCCGATGTTGCCGTCGATCCACTCCATGGTCGCGCCCTCGTAGGCGACGGCGCGCTTGGTGACCAGGTTGTAGACGTTGTTCGACCAGTTCTGGATGGTCGTGTAACGGCAGCGGGCGTTCTTCTTGACGATGATCTCGACCACGGCGCTGTGCAGCGAGTCCGACTTGTAGATCGGGGCCGTACAACCCTCGACGTAGTGCACGTAGGCACCCTCGTCGACGATGATCAGGGTCCGCTCGAACTGGCCCATGTTCTCCGTGTTGATACGGAAGTAGGCCTGGAGCGGGATCTCCACGTGGACGCCCGGCGGGACGTAGATGAAGGAGCCGCCCGACCACACGGCGGTGTTCAGCGACGCGAACTTGTTGTCACCGACCGGGATGACCGTCCCGAAGTACTCCTTGAAGAGCTCCGGGTGCTCCTTCAGAGCGGTGTCGGTGTCGAGGAAGATGACGCCCTGCTCCTCCAGGTCCTCGCGGATCTGGTGGTAGACGACCTCCGACTCGTACTGGGCCGCGACACCGGCGACGAGGCGCTGCTTCTCCGCCTCGGGGATGCCGAGCTTGTCGTACGTGTTCTTGATGTCCTCGGGCAGGTCCTCCCAGGACTCCGCCTGCTTCTCCGTGGAGCGTACGAAGTACTTGATGTTGTCGAAGTCGATACCGGAAAGGTCCGAGCCCCAGTTCGGCATGGGCTTCTTGTCGAAAAGACGCAGACCCTTGAGACGGAGCTTGGTCATCCACTCCGGCTCGGACTTCTTCGCGGAGATGTCCTTGACGACATCCTCGCTCAGACCGCGCTTCGCAGAGGCGCCGGCTTCGTCGGAGTCGGCCCAGCCGTATTCGTACTTGCCCAGGCCCTCGAGCTCAGGGTGGGCAGTCTCCTCGATGGGGAGAGTCATGCGGGGTTCCTCCCGGCCGTGCTTGCAGATGCGTTATCGGTGGTGTGGGAAATCTTCGGGATGAACGTCGTGCAGACGCCGTCGCCGTGCGCGATGGTCGCCAGTCGCTGGACGTGCGTTCCGAGCAGCTCGGCGAAGATCTCCGTCTCCGCCTCGCACAGCTGGGGGAACTGCTCCGCGACATGGGCGACCGGGCAGTGGTGCTGGCAGAGCTGCTCGCCCTTTTGAGGGAGGGGTGCGCTGCGCGCCGTAGCAGCGTACCCGTCCACGCTCAAGGCCTTGGCCAGGGCTTCGGTGCGCTCATCCGGGCTGACGGCCTCGATCGCCTTGCGGTACGCGCTCGCCTGGGCGGCGATCCGGGCCCGGGCGAAGGCGGCGACCGCCTCGCTCCCGCCCTCGCGCTCGGCGATCCACTTCAGGGCGTCCGCGGCGAGCTTGTCGTACGACTGGTCGAAGGCGTCGCGTCCGCAGTCGGTGAGCGCGAAGACCTTGGCGGGACGGCCACGCGTGCGCGTGCCGTACACCCGCTGTTCCCGGGCCTCCACGACATCGTCCGCGACCAGCGCGTCCAGATGCCTGCGTACGGCTGCCTGGGTGAGTCCCAGCCGGCCGGCCAGCTCGGCGACGGTCGACGGCCCGTGGTCCAGGATGGATCGCGCGACCCGGTTGCGCGTGGAGCGCTCCCCGGTCGCGAGCTCCTCCTGAGGGGTTCCCATGGGGGTCTCCCGAGCCTCGCCGACGTTTTTCACAACGCCATTGTTGCGTAATTCCTCAAGACCGGGCAAGCCGCGTCCGGGCGCCTCGACGGTGCGCTGCGTCACTTAGGCATACCTAATCTGACCTGCGGAAATGATCTTTGATCGATCAAATCGCTGGCGTCGCGCGGCGCCCTCCGGGACACTTCCGAAGCATGTCGACACCCCCTCCGACCGGCCCTCTTGTCACTCGGAACACCCTCGCCGCACAGTTGCGCGAGCTCGGCGTCCGAAGCGGTGAGACGCTCCTCGTGCACTCCTCGCTGAGCTCCCTCGGCTGGGTCTGCGGAGGAGCCGTCGCAGTCGTCCAGGGACTGCTCGACGCGCTCGGCCAGGAGGGCACTCTGGTCGTCCCCACACAGTCGGGCGACCTCTCGGACCCGGCGGTGTGGAGCAACCCGCCGGTTCCCGAGGAGTGGTGGGACACGATCCGGGCCACGATGCCCGCGTACGACCCCCTGGTCACGCCCACGCGCGGGGTCGGCGTGATCCCGGAGACCGTACGGACATGGCCGGGTGCCCTGCGCAGTGCGCACCCTCAGACCTCGTTCGCCGCCGTCGGCCCGCGCGCCGCGGAGATCGTCGAGGGGCACGCCCCGGACTGCCGCCTCGGCGAGCGCAGCCCGCTCGCTCGGCTGGAGGCGCGCCACGCGCGCGTGCTGTTGCTCGGCGCCGGTTACGACGCGTGCACCAGCTTTCACCTGGCCGAGTACCGCATCCCGTCGCCGCTGGTGAAGGTGGGGCGGCCTGGGCCGACGGGCTGGGAGGTGGTGACCGAGGTGTCGATCACCTCGGACCGGTTCGACGAGCTGGGGTACGACTTCGAGCGGGACCGCCCCGTCGTACGCGGGAAGGTCGGGGCAGCCGACGCACGACTGTTCCCGCTGGCCGACGCGGTGGCGTACGCGGAGCAGTGGCTGGCCGTGCACCGGCCCCGTGAGGAGGAGATATGAACCCGCCCACCGCGGGCGCGGCGGCCGTACCTAGACTCTGGAGCCATGCGAACTGAGCCCGTGGTCCAGGTCCAGGCCCTGGTGAAGCGGTACGGCACGAAGACCGCGGTGAACGGCCTCGACCTGGTGGCCGAGGCGGGCGTGACCGCCGTGCTCGGACCCAACGGCGCGGGCAAGACCACGACGGTCGAGACCTGCGAGGGCTACCGGAAGCCGGACTCCGGCACGGTGCGCGTCCTGGGCCTCGACCCGGTGAGACAGTCCGGCGAGCTGCGGCCCCGCATCGGCGTGATGCTGCAGTCCGGCGGCGTCTACTCGGGCGCGCGGGCCGACGAGATGCTGCGCCATGTCGCCAAGCTGCACGCGCATCCGCTGGACGTGGACGCCCTCATCGAACGCCTCGGGCTCGGCAGCTGCGGCAGGACCACCTACCGCCGCCTCTCCGGCGGCCAGCAGCAGCGGCTCGCGCTCGCCATGGCCGTGGTCGGCCGCCCGGAGCTGGTGTTCCTGGACGAGCCGACCTCCGGGCTCGACCCGCAGGCCCGCAGGGCCACCTGGGACCTGATCCGGGACCTGCGCGCCGACGGCGTCTCCGTGATCCTCACGACCCACTACATGGACGAGGCCGAGCAGCTCGCCGACGACGTCGCGATCATCGACGCGGGCCGGGTCATCGCCCAGGGCTCCCCCGAGGAGCTGTGCCGCGGCGGCGCCGAGAACACCCTCCGCTTCACCGGCCGCCCCGGCCTGGACGTCGGGTCCCTGCTCAAGGCCCTGCCCGCCGACTGCTCGGCCGCGGAGCTGACGCCGGGCTCGTACCGTGTCGTCGGCAAGGTCGACCCCCAGCTGCTCGCGACGGTGACGTCGTGGTGCGCGCAGCACGGCGTGATGCCGGAGAAGATCTCGGTCGAACGGCACACCCTCGAGGACGTGTTTTTGGAGCTCACCGGCAAGGAGCTGCGTTCGTGACCACCGTCGGTACGGGTACGTACACCCCGAAGCCGGGCGCCGCCCCCTCCCCCGCATGATCGCGGCTCAGGCGGCACTCGAGACGAAGATGCTGCTGCGCAACGGCGAGCAGCTGCTGCTGACCGTGGTGATCCCCACGCTCCTGCTGGTCCTCTTCAGCTCGGTGGACATCGTCGACACCGGCGCGGGCAAGGCCGTCGACTTCCTCACCCCCGGCATCCTCGCGCTCGCCGTGATGTCGACGGCGTTCACGGGGCAGGCGATCGCCACGGGCTTCGAGCGCCGGTACGGCGTACTGAAGCGGCTGGCCTCCTCTCCGCTGCCCCGCTGGGCCCTGATGACGGCGAAGACGGCGTCGGTGCTGGTCACGGAGGTCCTCCAGATCGCGCTGCTGACGGTGATCGCCTTCGCGCTCGGCTGGTCCCCCCACGGAAACCCGGCTGCCGTCGTGCTCCTGCTGGTCCTCGGGACGGCCGCCTTCTCGGGTCTGGGCCTACTGATGGCCGGCACTCTCAAGGCCGAGGCCACCCTGGCCGCCGCCAACCTGGTCTTCCTGCTGCTGCTCGTCGGCGGCGGGGTGATCGTGCCGCTGGACAAGTTCCCGGCGGGCGCGCAGGACGTGCTGGGGCTGCTGCCGATCTCGGCGCTGTCGGACGGACTGCGCGACGTGCTCCAGCACGGCGCCGGGATGCCCTGGGGCGACCTGGGGATTCTCGCCGTGTGGGCGGTCGTGGGGCTGGCGGCGGCCGGGAAGTTCTTCCGCTGGGAGTAGGGCCCGTGCACCCGGTGCGGACCCTCGTGAAAGCGTGCACAAGCGGCCGCCTACGATAGAGCGCGTGCCAAACGTGACCCGCGCCGACGCCCTAGCGGCCGTGCGCAACCCCCTCGCCTTCATCGCCGCACGCTGGACCCCGACCCGGAGGACGGTCCAGCGGGCGGCTCTCGCCGCGCTCGTGATGTCGGTGGTCATCGTGGTCACCGGCGGTGCCGTACGGCTGACCGGTTCCGGGCTCGGCTGCCCGACCTGGCCCAAGTGCACGGACGACTCGCTGACCGCGACGCGTGAGATGGGCTTCCACGGTGCCATCGAGTTCGGCAACCGCATGCTCACCTACGTGCTGTGTGCCGCCGTCGGCTGGGCGATCATCGCGGCGCGCTCCGAGAAGCCGTACCGGCGCGGCCTGACCCGGCTCGGGTGGGCGCAGTTCTGGATCGTGATGAGCAACGCGGTGCTCGGCGGCATCGTCGTCCTGGTCGGCCTCAACCCGTACACGGTCGCTGCGCACTTCCTGCTCTCCTCCGCCCTGATCGCCGTCGCCACGGTGATGTGGCAGCGCACCCGGGAGGGCGACGCGGCACCGCGCCCCCTGGTCGGCAAGGCGGTACAGCAGCTGGTGTGGTTCCTGGTCGCGGCGTCCGTGCTGCTGATCGCGGTCGGCACGGTCGTCACCGGCGCGGGTCCGCACGCGGGCGACTCCAGCAAGGTCGAGCGGATGCCGCTGGACTGGGAGAACGTCACCAAGCTGCACGCCGTGCTGGCCTGGATCGTGGTCACGCTGACGTTCGCCCTGTGGTTCGTCCTCAAGGCGGTCGACGCCCCGAAGGGCCCCCTGAACCGCACCCGCGACCTCTTCCTGATCCTCCTCGCCCAGGGCGTCATCGGCTACGTCCAGTACTTCACGGACCTCCCGGAGCTCCTGGTCGGCCTGCACATGCTGGGCTCGGCCGTGGTGTGGATCGCGGTGCTGCGGCTGCTGCTGGCGCTGCGGGAACGGCCTGCACCGGACGTGGAGGTCCCGGGGCCGGCGCAGTCGGGGTCAGCGGTGGGAGCTGGGGTCTGAGGAACCGGGAGCCCCTCCCTCCGGGGCGGCTGAACCACTCGGAGCCGGGCTCTCGGGGGACGACGGCCTGGGCAGCCCTTCCCCGGGGCTGTCCTGCGGTGGTGCCAGCAGCGTGTTGAACACGGCGCGCAGCTTGTCCACGGTCTGCCGGGAGAACATCCCGACCAGCGCGGCCACCGCGGCCGTCCCATAGGGGTTGATGTCGCCGGACGAGGCGACGCTGGTCGTGAGCCCGCCGCGCAGAACGCAGTACGCGACGAGAGCCAAGGTCGCCCCGACGAACGGCTCGAGCAGGTACATCGTCAGCCAGCTGCGCCGCAGCCGCCGGTTGCCGACATACTCGTACGCCGAGCGCAGCACATGGATCAGGGCGCCCAGACCACCCGCCGCCACGACGACCAGGAAGAGCCGGGTGTCCAGCGACACGTCGGGCGTCCAGAACAGGATCTGTGTGCGGTCGGGCCCCGCCGTGCCGCCACCTGGTGCCGGGGGCGGTGGCCAGGACTGGACCAGCACCATGGCGAGCGTGACGGTGAGGACGAGCAGGACGGCGATGAGCAGGACGACATCCCGTGTCGTCGCGTACTCGGTGCCGGTGGTCATGCCCTGCGCCGTCCCCCGTTCCGCCATCGCAGGCTCCTAACGCCGGCCGAGCCTGTCCAGGGCGACCGCGGCCGCCGCCCGGGCACCGAGTTCGTCGTCGTAGGCCCTGGTCACCAGCTCGACGTCGCGCGCGGTGGAGAACGCATGCTCCGTGTACGTCCTGCGCACGGCCGCCATGAAGACCTGCGCGGCGGGGAACTCGTCCCGCCCCTCCGTCACCAGCGCCTCCGGGCCGTATACCACGACGCGTGCCGGGTTCGTGAGGTTGAGCAGATCGGCAATGCCGAGGCCAAGTGCCCGGCCGGCCATTCCCAGGGAATCGTCGACGCTCTTGCGTTCGCCTCCGAAGAGGGCCAGCGCCGCGCCGAGATCCGGTACTTCGTGCCCGGTCAGCTCATGGACGCGGCGGGCGATGGCACCGGTACCCGCGACGCTCTCCAGGCAGCCGATGTTGCCGCAACTGCACCGGTGTTCGCGATATCCGTCGACCACCACATGGCCGATCTCCCCCGCGGCCCCCGCCGCCCCGTGCAGGATCCGGCCACCGACCATCAGTCCGGCACCCACGCCCTGGTCGAGCAGGACCACGGCGAAGTCGCCGCTGTCGCCGGCGTCCCCCAGGTTCAGCGTCAGCTGGGCCAGGGCGTTGGCGTCGTTCTCCAGGACGGTCGGCAGACCGGTCGCCTCTTGGAGGGCGCCCGCCAGCGAGAGGCCCGACCAGTCCGCTCCCGCGTAGTTGGGCGCGTTGACGATGTCGCCACGGCCAGTCTCCACATGGCCGCCCAGTTCCACGCCCAGCCCTGTCCGCCCGGCCTTCGCGCCCTCGGCGGCGGGCGGCACCTTGTCGAGCAGGTCGTGCACGAAGTGGGCCAGGGCCTCGGTCAGCTCCTCCTGGCTGCTGCCGAGTCCCACCTCGACACCCATGCTGACCTGGACATCCCCGTTGGCGTCGGTGACCACGCCGGTCAGGGCGGAGGGGCGCACCTTCACACCCACGCAGTGGTCGAGCCTGTCCGGCTCCGCGGATATGAGCCCCGACTCCTCCAGGTACTGCGCGCCCCGTGGCGTGATGCCCCAGGAGTTGTGGCGCCACTGACGGCTCTTCCAGGCCACGCCCGCGGCGATCATCTTCCGGCCGATGCGACTGACTTCGGTGATGTCGACGTCCAGCAGTTCGGCCAGCTGTTCGTTGCTCAGGCCGGGTTGCTGGGTGATGGCCACCAGGAAACGGGCGGCGTGCCCCTGCGGATCGAGGCTCAGCTGAAGTCCCGAGGGCAGCCTGCGCAGCGCCCAGGTCGTCATGTCGATCAGCCCGAGCAGATGTCCGCGCAGCTCGGCGTGCGCGTCCTGGTCGCGGTCGGCGCGGACATGATGCCCGTACAGCCTCCGCAGCCCGTCGTGGGCGGCCCGTATCGCCGGTTCGTCGGCGGTCAGCGACGCGTCGGTGACGAGCATGGCCAGCGAGCTGAATATCGCGGGCGGAATTTGCTGTTCCGCCGTCATTTCCTCCAGCACGGCCTGCACTGCGGTTAACCGGTCACGCCTGGGTCCCTTTGACTCACTCATGTCACCCTCTCTTTCCTGGCCCTTGGTCATGGGGGTGCCATCCCACCATGGGGGCATGTCAAGTGACTGTCAAGTGATAATCCATGATCCGTACGACGGCTTTACGAAGAGACCTCCCAAGTCTCAGTCGATCACCTGAATCGTTTTCGTTGCCTGTTTTTCGACAATTCCAATACGCATATGCGTGACACGCCGTTAATATCCGGGCTACGCACTCACGCACCGGGGGGACGATGAACAGCAAAGAGCCGCGTGACCCTGCCCGCTCGCCCGACGAGATCGATTTACCGGCGGATCCGGCCGATCTCTTCGTCCTGCTCTACGACACGCTTCCGACCCAGTACTTCAGCAACCACACGGCGAGGAAGTGGTTCAAGGACCAGAAGGTGAGGAAGCGGGCGGAGCTGGTGTGCGAAGACGTGCTGAGTGACGGGTTCGCGAGCGTCCCGCTGATCCGCGACATCATCGCCGAACACGGCGACGAGGGCGTCTTCTCCGTGCTCATGGGCCTCGACCGCTCCTTCGAGGTCGCCGGCCTCTACGCCGGCGAGACGGCGACGCCGGCGATGGCGGACATCGGCTGGCGCTATTTGTCGACCAGCAGCCTCAACACCAACACAAAGCACGCGGGACTGCTGCTGCCCCGCTACACCCGCCCGAGCCGGGTGGTCGCCGCATGGACCAGGAAGGCCGATTTCTTCTCCGTACACCGGGTGACTCCCGCGGACTGTGAAGGAATCTGGCACGGCGGGATCTTGGAGAATGAACCAGGATTCCCGGGGAAAGCGATTGCCGTAGGATCGGCGCCCTTATTGGAAAGGCACACCGATCTGAAGTTCGAATTCCCGGAGGATGCGGATATCGGTCTCTACCGGATCTCGCCCGCCGACGACGAACTGCTCCCGCGGATCGACGTCGTGCTCCGCAACCTGGAGGCTTCGGGAGCCGAGATAGGTGTGCTGCCCGAGTACACCATGTCCGAGGACCTGATCAAACACTGGGACACGCTGCTGCACAATGACCCCGCCCCGAACAGCAAGCTGCAGTGGATCCTCATCGGCACGGGTCCGGTCGCCGCCGGTCCGGTGGGCTCCGGCCCGCTCGGCACCGGCCCGCTCGGCTGCTCCGATCCGCCGCCGAACCGGGCCATGATGGTCGATCGTCAGACCGCCCGGGTCCTGTGGTGGCAGGATAAGATGGCCGGCTTCACGCTGGGCGAGGGACAGGCGGCCGAGTGGCAGCTGCCGGGCCGGCCCAAGCACGAACCGGCCGCCGAGGACATCACCCACGGCGAGAAGGTGGCCGTACTGGAGACGGCGCTGGGACGCGTCGCCATCCTCATCTGCGAGGACATCAAGCAGTCGGCCACCTGGCTGGGCAAGTGCCAGGCTTTCGGCGTCTCCCACATCTTCGTCCCGCTGTTCGCCTCCCCGATCAGCAAGCAGCAAAGGCGCTGGGAGCGCGACGCGGCCGAACACTGCGTCGAGCAGTTGGGCACCTGGGTCGTCCTCGCCAACAGCCTGGCTGTCGGAAAGGAGATGCGGATCACTCCGCCCCTCGATCCAGAGGACTGCTTCAACTGCGCCGTCGTCGGTCCGGCGCCTGCCCCGCCGACGAAGTACACCAAGTACCCCACGCAGTTCTGCCGCTCGTCGAGCGGCACGGACCTCGCCCGGGTCGTCTGCGACGAGGACGGCAGGCCGCCCGAGGCCACGCCGGGCGCCCTGCCGCCACTGCCCGTCATATGGGCCGGTCGACCGGAGTGAGAGTCATGAGGCGGTACGGGCACATCCCGTATCGCCTCCGTCGTCGGCGTCGGCGTCGGCGTCGGCGTCGGCGTCCGGGGCGGCGTACGCCTCACTCCAGCCCGTACACCCGCCGGGCGTTGCCCGCCGCCACCATCCCCGCCACCCGCTGCGCATCCGCCGGCGACCACGCCCCCTCGGCGACCCAGCCGCCGAGCACCCTGGCGAGGGCCTCGCGGAAGAGCCCCGCGCCCACCACGTGCAGTTCGGGCAGGCCCTGTGCCCCGCTGGAGAAGAGGATCTTGCCGAAGGGGGCCAGTTCCAGGATCTCCGCGAGGATCGTGGCTGCGCGGGCGCCCGTGCGGATGAGGGCGGCGCCCGAGTCCGCGTAGACGTGCGGGAAGACGCCCGCCAGGTGGGCGGCGTGGCGGTGGTACGGGTAGCCGTGCAGCAGGATCAGGTCGGTGCCGAGGCCGGCCGTGGCGCGGACGAAGTCCGTGAGCAGCACCGGGTCCGTACGGTCGATGCGCACGCCCGGCTCCCCCAGCCCCGCATGCAGCTGCAGCGGCAGCCCCGACGCCACCGCGATCCACAGCAGGTGCCGTAGCAGGACCGGGTCGGTCAGCTCCCCTCCCACCCTGCGCCCCGCGAGCCAGCGGCCCGCCGCGCCCCGTACCTCTCCCGGCCCCGGGGGCTCCGGCGCGAGTGCGAGTCCGTGCCGTACGCCCGCGACCGACGTGAAGGCCACCGCGTTCGCCGCCGCGCCGTGCACCGACTCGGCGAGGTTGGCGAGGAAGGACTCGACGGTGCCGGAGGTGTCGGCGACCTGCTCTGCGAGCAGCTCGAGCCGCACGATCTCGTGGGCGTCGGCCTCGCCCGTGGAGGCCATCTCGGAAGGGCTGGTCAGGTCGCCGGGTACGCCGGTGTCGATCAGGTACGTCGTGATGCCGCTGCCGCGCAGCAGTCTGCGGCCCGCTTCCAGCACGCCCAGCTCACGACGGCGGGCGAGATAGCGGGCGGGCGGGCAGTGCGGTTCCAGGCCGAGTAACGGGGGACACCAGCGCCGTACGGCGAAGCCCGTCTGCGTGTCGAAGAGGGTGGTGCCCGGAGCGGGCGGGCCCTCCGTGCGGGCCAGCTGGGCCTCGAAGGTGCCGAGGCCCAGTTCCGTGCGCAGTACGCCGTGGCAGTACTGGTCCACGAGGGATGGCGTGTCGATCATCCGGTTCTCCCCGTGGTGGACGCCAGGCGCTGCGCTTGCTCTACAGGTCCTAACGGGTGAACCGGCAACTTGGTGTTGCGGAAGGGGGAGGGTGGCTCAGTTTGTTCGGCGGGTGCGGGTTGGTGGCGCTTGTCGCGCCCACGCGGCGGAGCCGCAAATCGACACAGCCCCGCGCCCCTTCAGGGCGCTGCTCAGCCGCCGATCTGGATGCCCGCCATCCGCTTCCACTCGTACTTGCCCGTCGTCACCTTTGCCGCGAACTCGCCGTCGAAGGACTCGTGGCGGGTGATACCGGCCTTCTCCACCGCCTGCTCGGCGATCTCGTACGACGGGGCCACCAGGTCTCCCCAGCCCCCGTCCTCGCCGACGAGCACGATGCGGGCGCCGCGCTGTCCGATGTAGGCGACCTGGGCCTCGGCGCCGCCGTGGGACTTCGCGAAGGTGTTGATCTGCTTGGCCAGCTTGGCCACCTTGTCTGCCATGGCCAGGATGCTACCGACGAGTAGATCGAATGGCGACGGGAGGGGTGCGTGACCCGTGCCTCACAGCCTCTACCGCAGGAACGTGCCGCACAGCCTCTAGCGCAGGAAGGGGTCCACCGCGACCGCCACGAACAGCAGCGACACATACGTGATCGACCAGTGGAACAGGCGCATCTCCTTCAGCTTCGCGCCCGTCACCTCCGCCTTCGCGCGGTTCTGCAGCGCGTGCGCCTCCCACAGCCACCAGCCGCCCGCGCCCAGCGCGACCGCGGTGTAGAACCAGCCCGTGTAGCCGAGCGGCGTGAGCAGGAGCGACACCGCCACCATTACCCAGCTGTAGATCACGATCTGCTTGGCGACGACCTTGTTGGAGGCGATCACCGGGAGCATCGGCACGCCCACGCGCGCGTAGTCCTCCTTCACCTTCATGGAGAGCGGCCAGTAGTGCGGCGGCGTCCAGAAGAAGATGACCATGAAGAGGATGAGCGGCGCCCAGGTGAGGGAGTTCGTCACGGCCGTCCAGCCGATCAGGACCGGCATGCAGCCCGCGATGCCGCCCCACACGATGTTCTGCGACGTTCGGCGCTTGAGGATCATCGTGTAGACGACGACGTAGAAGAGGAGCGCGCCGAGGGAGAGCCAGGCCGACAGCCAGTTGACGGTGAGGCCGAAGAGAAGGGTCGAGACGACCGCCAGGGTGATGCCGAAGGCCAGGCACTCGCGCGGGCTGACCATGCCGGTGACCAGCGGACGCTGCGACGTCCGGTCCATGAGCGCGTCGATGTCCCGGTCGATGTACATGTTCAGCGCGTTGGCGCCACCGGCCGAGAGGTAGCCGCCGATGCAGGTCAGGAGCACCAGACCGAGGTCGGGCACGCCCTGCTCGGCGAGGAACATCACCGGAACGGTGGTGATGAGCAGCAGCTCGATGATCCGCGGCTTGGTCAGCGCCACGAACGCCTTGACCCGGGCCCCGATCGGCCGCCGGCTCGGGCTCTGGCTCGTCCCGATAATCCCCGCTGGACGGGATTCAACGGCCGTCACGCACACCCCTGACAGAGACATCCCAGCAAGCCTCCCCGTGTGAAGTCCCGGTAAAGGCTCGCGCGTACCACGCCACTGTAGACGTTGCCCAGACCCGGACATTCGCGGGGGTCGGGTCGTGTTGGAAGCCACCCCCGGAAGAGCCGACCGGCACTCGGTTGAGCACTCGGACGAGCGCCTGCGTATTCAGTTGCCGAATGCGATCCAGCCCAGTGGGGAGGCGGATCCCCGAGAGTCCCGGCAGTCTGGAATGACTCGAAAAGACGCACGTACTTACGGGGGTAGGCTCGACCACGGCCGGGGCGCCCCGTGCACCGGCATTCGACATGCGTGACATGTGGAGAGGAGCCCTGACCCAGGGTGAGCACCAAGCCGACCACCACAGACCTCGAGTGGACCGAGTTGGACCAGCGGGCCGTCGACACCGCCCGCGTCCTGGCCGCCGATGCCGTACAGAAGGTCGGCAACGGCCATCCGGGTACGGCGATGAGCCTGGCGCCTGCCGCCTACACCCTCTTCCAGAAGGTGATGCGGCACGACCCGGCGGACGCCGACTGGGTCGGGCGCGACCGCTTCGTGCTGTCCGCCGGCCACTCGTCCCTGACCCTCTACACCCAGCTGTACCTGGCCGGCTTCGGCCTGGAGCTGGACGACCTGAAGGCGTTCCGGACGTGGGGCTCGAAGACCCCCGGTCACCCGGAGTACGGCCACACCGTGGGCGTGGAGACGACGACCGGTCCGCTGGGGCAGGGTGTCGCCAACGCCGTCGGCATGGCGATGGCCGCCCGCTACGAGCGCGGTCTTTTCGACCCGGAGGCCCCCGAGGGCACCTCCCCCTTCGACCACTACATCTACTGCATCGCCGGTGACGGCTGCCTCCAGGAGGGCATCTCCGCCGAGGCCTCCTCGCTGGCCGGCCACCAGAAGCTCGGCAACCTGATCCTGCTGTGGGACGACAACCACATCTCGATCGAGGGCGACACCGAGACGGCCGTCTCCGAGGACACGGCCGCGCGGTACGAGGCGTACGGCTGGCATGTGCAGCGCGTCGAGCCGCAGGCCAACGGCGACCTCGACCCGGCCGCCATCTACGCCGCGATCCAGAAGGCCAAGGCGGTCACGGACAAGCCCTCCTTCATCGCGATGCGCTCGATCATCGCCTGGCCCGCCCCGAACGCGCAGAACACCGAGGCCGCCCACGGCTCGGCGCTCGGTGACGAGGAGGTCGCGGCCACCAAGCGCGTCCTCGGCTTCGACCCGGAGCAGTCCTTCGAGGTCTCCGACGAGGTCATCACCCACACCCGCAAGGCGCTGGAGCGCGGCCGTCAGGCCAAGGCCGAGTGGGAGAAGCAGCTTCAAGAGTGGCGCAACAACAACCCGGAGCGCGCCGCCGAGTTCGACCGCATCAGCAAGGGCGAGCTGCCCACCGGCTGGGAGGAGAAGATCCCGGTCTTCGAGCCCGGCAAGGGTGTCGCGACGCGTGCCGCGTCCGGCAAGATCCTCCAGGCGCTGGGGGCCGTGATCCCCGAGCTGTGGGGCGGTTCGGCCGACCTGGCCGGCTCCAACAACACGACGATCGACAAGACCAGCTCCTTCCTCCCCGCGGACAACCCGCTCCCGGAGGCGCAGCCGTACGGCCGTACGATCCACTTCGGTATCCGCGAGCACTCCATGGCCGCGGAGATGAACGGCATCGCGCTGCACGGCAACACCCGTATCTACGGCGGCACCTTCCTGGTGTTCTCCGACTACATGCGCAACGCCGTGCGTCTGTCGGCGCTGATGCACCTGCCGGTGACGTACGTGTGGACGCACGACTCCATCGGCCTCGGTGAGGACGGCCCGACGCACCAGCCGATCGAGCACCTGGCCTCGCTGCGTGCGATCCCGGGCCTGAACATCGTCCGCCCGGCCGACGCCAACGAGACCGCGATCGCCTGGCGCGAGATCCTCAAGCGCTGGACCAAGGAGTTCGGCAAGGGTGCCCCGCACGGGCTCGCGCTGACCCGGCAGGGTGTGCCGACCTACGAGGCCAACGAGGACGCCGCGCGCGGTGGTTACGTGATGTTCGAGGCCGACGGTGGCGAGCCGCAGGTCATCCTCATCGCGACCGGTTCCGAGGTGCATGTGGCCGTCGAGGCACGCGAGCAGCTGCAGGCCGACGGGGTGCCGACGCGAGTCGTGTCCATGCCGTCCGTGGAGTGGTTCGAGGAGCAGGACCAGGGGTACCGGGACAGCGTCCTTCCGCCGGCCGTCAAGGCGCGTGTCGCGGTGGAGGCCGGAGTGGGTCTCACCTGGCACAAGTACGTCGGGGACGCGGGTCGCATCGTTTCCCTGGAGCACTTCGGTGCGTCGGCCGACGGCAAGGTCCTTTTCCGGGAGTACGGCTTCACTGCCGAGAACGTGGCTGCCGTCGCGCGGGAATCCCTCGCCGCGGCCCAGCGCTGACGCTCATATACGAGACGTAGGAGTTTGATTTTCCATGACAGACGCACTGAAGCGCCTCTCCGAGGAAGGCGTCGCGATCTGGCTGGACGACCTGTCGCGCCAGCGCATCACGTCCGGCAACCTCTCCGAGCTGATCGACCAGCAGCACGTCGTCGGTGTCACCACCAACCCGACGATCTTCCAGAAGGCGATCAGCAGCGGTGACGGCTACGACCAGCAGCTCGCCGACCTCGCCGCCCGCAAGGTGACGGTCGAAGAGGCGATCCGCATGATCACCACGGCGGACGTCCGGGACGCCGCCGACATCCTGCGCCCGGTCTTCGACGCCACCGGCGGCCAGGACGGCCGGGTCTCCATCGAGGTCGACCCGCGCCTCGCGCACAACACCCGCGCGACCGTCGCCGAGGCCCGGCAGCTGGCCTGGCTGGTGGACCGTCCGAACACCCTGATCAAGATCCCGGCGACCAAGGCGGGCCTGCCGGCGATCACCGAGACGATCGGCAACGGCATCAGCGTCAACGTCACGCTGATCTTCTCGCTGGACCGCTACCGCGAGGTCATGGACGCCTACCTGGCCGGCCTGGAGAAGGCCAAGGCCAAGGGCCTGGACGTGTCCAAGATCCACTCGGTGGCCTCCTTCTTCGTGTCCCGTGTGGACACCGAGATCGACAAGCGCATCGACGCGCTGGGCACCGACGAGGCCAAGGCCGCGCGCGGCAAGGCGGGCGTGGCCAACGCGCGCCTCGCCTACCAGGCGTACGAGGAGGTCTTCTCGTCCGACCGCTGGAGCGCGCTGGAGAACGCGGGCGCCAACAAGCAGCGTCCGCTGTGGGCCTCGACCGGCGTGAAGGACCCGGCGTACAAGCCGACCCTGTACGTCGACGAGCTGGTGGCGCCGAACACGGTCAACACCATGCCCGAGGCCACCCTTCAGGCCACGGAGGAGAAGGGCGAGATCACCGGCAACACCATCGCCGGCACCTACGAGCAGGCCCGCGCCGAGCTGGACGCCGTCGAGAAGCTCGGCATCTCCTACGACGACGTGGTCCAGCTGCTGGAGGACGAGGGCGTCGAGAAGTTCGAGGCGTCCTGGAACGACCTGCTGAAGTCGACCGAGGCCGTGCTCGAGCGCCTCGCCCCCTCGGAGGGCTGATCCCTTGCCACCCTTCACCGTCACGGAAGCGAACCCGCTTCGTGACGCCGCCGACCGACGGCTCCCGCGTATCGCGGGGCCGTCGGGCCTGGTGATCTTCGGCGTTACGGGCGATTTGTCACGTAAAAAGCTGATGCCCGCCGTGTACGACCTCGCCAACCGGGGTCTGCTGCCGCCGGGCTTCTCGCTGGTCGGCTTCGCCCGCCGCGAGTGGGCCAACGAGGACTTCGCGCAGGAGGTCCACGACGCGGTCAAGGAGCACGCCCGGACCCCCTTCCGTGAGGAGGTCTGGCACCAGCTCATCCAGGGCATGCGCTTCGTGCAGGGCACCTTCGACGACGACGACGCCTTCGAGCGGCTGCGCGGCACCATCGAGGAACTGGACAAGGCACAGGGCACGGGCGGCAACTTCGCCTTCTACCTCTCGGTGCCGCCGCGCTCCTTCCCGGTGGTCATCCAGCAGCTGAAGAAGCACGGGCTGGCCGACCAGACCGGCGGCTCCTGGCGGCGCGCGGTGATCGAGAAGCCGTTCGGTCACGACCTGGCGTCGGCCGAGGAGCTCAACAAGGTCGTCCACGAGGTCTTCGCCCCGGACCAGGTCTTCCGCATCGACCACTACCTGGGCAAGGAGACCGTCCAGAACATCCTGGCGCTGCGCTTCGCCAACACGATGTTCGAGCCGATCTGGAATCGGTCCTTCGTGGACCATGTGCAGATCACCATGGCCGAGGACATCGGTATCGGCGGCCGCGCCGGCTACTACGACGGCATCGGCGCCGCCCGTGACGTCATCCAGAACCACCTGCTCCAGCTGATGGCCCTGACCGCCATGGAGGAGCCCGCCTCCTTCGACGCGGACGCGCTGGCCGCCGAGAAGACCAAGGTGCTCGGTGCCGTGCGGCTGCCGAAGGACCTGGGCCGGGACACGGTGTTCGCGCAGTACGCGGCCGGCTGGCAGGGCGGCGAGAAGGCGGTCGGGTACCTCCAGGAGGAGGGCATCGACGCCAAGTCGAAGACCGACACGTACGCCGCGATCAAGCTGGAGATCGACAACCGCCGCTGGGCGGGCGTCCCCTTCTATCTGCGCACCGGCAAGCGGCTCGGCCGCCGGGTCACCGAGATCGCGGTGGTCTTCCAGCGGGCGCCGCACTCCCCCTTCGACACGACGGCCACCGAGGAACTCGGGCAGAACGCGATCGTGATCCGCGTCCAGCCCGACGAGGGCGTCACGGTCCGCTTCGGTTCGAAGGTGCCCGGTACGTCGATGGAGATCCGGGACGTGTCGATGGACTTCGCCTACGGCGAGTCCTTCACCGAGACCAGCCCGGAGGCGTACGAGCGTCTGATCCTGGACGTCCTGCTCGGCGACGCCAACCTCTTCCCGCGCACCGAGGAGGTCGAGCTGTCCTGGAAGATCCTCGACCCGATCGAGGAGTACTGGGACAAGCACGGCAGGCCTGCCCAGTACCCGGCCGGTACGTGGGGTCCCGTCGAGGCGGACGAAATGCTCGAGCGAGACGGACGGAGCTGGCGCCGGCCATGAAGATAGACCTGACCGACACCACGGCCAGCAAGATCAACAAGGCGCTGGTGCAGGGCCGCCGGGCGATCGGCACGCCGGCCGTCGGCATGGTGCTCACGCTGGTCATCGTGACGGACGAGGAGAACGCGTACGACGCCCTGAAGGCCGCGAACGACGCCTCGCGCGAGCACCCTTCACGCACCCTGGTCGTCATCAAGCGCGTCTCCCGCTCGCCCCGCGACCGTACGCAGTCCCGGCTGGACGCCGAGGTGCGGGTGGGCGCGGACGCGGGCACGGGCGAGACGGTGGTGCTGCGGCTGTACGGCGAGGTTTCCGAACACGCGCAGTCCGTCGTCCTTCCCCTGCTGCTGCCGGATGCCCCCGTGGTGGTCTGGTGGCCGGTGAACGCGCCGCTCGACCCGGCGAACGACCCGCTGGGGGCACTGGCCCAGCGCCGGGTGACGGACACGTACGCCTCGGAGCAGCCGGTGCGGGAGCTGTCGGCGCGCGCCGACGCCTACACGCCGGGCGACACGGATCTGTCCTGGACCCGGATCACGCCGTGGCGGTCGATGCTGGCGGCGGCTCTGGACCAGGTGGTCTGCGAGGTGCGGGCCGTCGAGGTGGAGGGCGAGGAGTTCAACCCGAGCTGTGAGCTGCTGGCGATGTGGCTCGCGGACCGGCTGGACGTCCCCGTGAAGCGGTCGCTGTCGTCGGGCCCCGGTCTGACCGCGGTCCGCATGGCCACCGACTGCGGCCCGATCACGCTCGACCGTGCGGACGGCTCCCTGGCGACCCTCTCCATCCAGGGCCAGCCGGACCGTGCGGTGGCGCTGAAGCGGCGCGAGACGGCCGAGCTGATCGCCGAGGAACTGCGGCGGCTCGACCCGGACGACACGTATGCGTCGGCGCTGCGGTTCGGCGTGGAGCGGCTGAGCTCCGTTCCGGTTCCGGCGGTTCGGGGCGCCGAGGCCGCCGTGGCGAAGGCCGCGCAGGCCGTGGCCCTGGCCGAGGCCGCTGTGGCCAGGGCGGAGGAGCCGTCGGCCGAGGACTCACGGGCCGAAGAGTCACGGGCTGAGGAGTCACGGGCCGAAGAGTCGCAGGACAAGGGGGGATCGCCGGCCAAAGGAGCAGCGGTCGAGACTCCCGTCGAAGCCGCTGCGAAAGCACCCGCGAAGGAAGCGGCGGCGCTGGAACCGGTGAAGAAGGCGGCGGCGAAGTGAGTACGGCACCGCAGCTGGTCGTGCACCACGACAAGGAGCTGATGGCCCAGGCCGCGGCGGCCCGGCTGATCACGAAGATCGTGGACGCGCAGGCCTCCCGGGGCTCCGCGTCCGTGGTCCTCACGGGCGGCCGCAACGGCAACGGCCTGCTGGCCGCGCTGGCGGCCGCCCCCGCCCGGGACGCCATCGACTGGGCCCGGCTGGACCTCTGGTGGGGCGACGAGCGCTTCCTCCCCGAGGGCGACCCGGAGCGCAACGTCACACAGGCACGCGAGGCGCTGCTGGACGCGGTGCCGCTGGACCCGGAGCGGGTGCATGCGATGCCGGCGTCGGACGGCCCGTTCGGCACGGACGCGGATGCGGCGGCGGCCGCGTACGCGGAGGAACTGGCGAAGGCGGCGGGCCCGGAGAACCACGGCTCGGTTCCGACGTTCGACGTCCTGATGCTGGGCGTGGGCCCGGACACCCACGTGGCGTCGCTGTTCCCGGAGCACCCGGCGCTCTACGAGACGGAACGCACGGTCGTCGGCGTCCACGGCGCCCCGAAGCCGCCGCCGACCCGCGTGACCCTCACGCTCCCGGCGATCCGCTCGGCCCGCGAGGTGTGGCTCCTGGCGGCCGGCGAGGACAAGGCGCAGGCCGCGGCTATCGCGCTGTCGGGCGCGGGCGAGATCCAGGCACCGGCAGCGGGGGCGTACGGCCGTTCGAGGACCCTGTGGCTGCTGGACTCGGCGGCGGCATCGCAGCTGCCGAGGTCGCTGTATCCAACAGCGTCTCCGTGAACGCCTTTCGGGCCCTCGCTTCTCAGTGAAGTGAGGGCCCGAAGCACATGTGCCGCACAGCCGCGCCACGGCAAGGTGTCCGCGCTACTTCACGGACCCCGCCATCACCCCCTGCACGAAGTGCCGCTGAAACGCGAAGAACACGACCACCGGCACCACCAGCGACACGAACGCCCCCGGCGCCAGCACATCGATGTTGCTGCCGAACTGCCGTATCTGCGACTGGAGTTCCACGGTCAGCGGCTGGGAGGCGCTGTCGGCGAACAGCAGCGCCACCAGCATGTCGTTCCACACCCACAGGAACTGGAAGATGGCCAGTGAGGCGATCGCCGGCCGCCCCACCGGAAGCACCAGCCGTGTGAAGATCCGCCACTCGCTGCCCCCGTCCATCCGCGCCGCCTCCAGCATCTCCTTCGGCATCTCGGCGAAGTAGTTCCGCAGCAGGAACACGGCGAACGGCAGCCCGTACGCCACATGGAAGAGGACGACACCGGGAATCGTGCCGAACAGGCCCAGCTGGCCGAAGAGTTTGGCGACCGGCAGCAGCCCGATCTGCACGGGCACCACGAGCAGCGCCACCACGACCAGGAAGATCGCCTCCCGCCCGGGGAAGTCCAGCCACGCGAAGGCGTACCCGGCGAGCGCCGCGATGACCACCACCAGCAAGGTCGCCGGCACGGAGATCAGCACGGTGTTCCAGAAGGCCTGGGTGATCCCGGCGTTCTGAAGCAGCGCCGAGTAGTTGTCGAAGGACAGCTGGCCGGGGCTGGCGAACACCGTCCACCAGCCGCCCTTCGCCGTGTCCTCGGCGGACCGCAGTGACGACAGGAACAGCCCGGCCAGCGGCGTCAGCCACACCAGGCCGATCACCACCAGAAAGGCCTGCACCAGCCCGTTGCCCAGGCCGCGCCTGACCGTGTTCATGGCCGCGTTCATCGCTGACTCCCTCGGAAACGACGGACGTTGAAGACCATGGCCGGGATGACCAGCAGCAGAAGCAGTACGCCGAGCGCGCTGCCCAGGCCCTGGTTGTTGCCGCCGCCGAACGACACCAGCCACATCTGTGTGGCGAGCACGGTCGCGTCCTCCTGCACCGGCCCGGGCGCGATGATGTAGACGAGGTCGAAGACCTTCATCACGTTGATGACGAGGGTGACGAACACGACCGTGAGGACGGGCGCCAGCAGCGGCACCGTGATCCGCCGGAAGATCTGCCACTCGTTCGCGCCGTCCATCCGCGCCGCCTCCAGCGCGTCCCGGGGGAGGGCCGACAGGCCCGCGCCGATCAGGACCATCGCGAAGCCCGTCCAGATCCACAGGTACGCCCCGATGATCGCCGGCGTGACGAGCGTGGGACCGAGCCAGGAGATGCCCTCGTAGGGCGCGGCGAAGTTCGAGGCCGGCAGTTTGACCGTGTACGACCTGTCGTCCAGCCCTTCGAAGCGGAAGGAACCGTCGGACGCGGTAGTCGCCGAAGCGACCGTCTTCCCGGCCCGCACCGCCTCGACCTTCATCTCCGGCAGCCCGCTCTCGCGCCGGTCGACCTTGCCCTGCTCCCCTCCCCCGCCGGGAGTGAAATCGAGGTACACGACCCCGCGCAGCTCACCGGGGCCCGCCTTCCGCTCCGCTGCCGCATACGCCGGCCGAGCATCCCCGGGCAGGTCGGCGGGCAGGACGCCGACCAGGCCCAGCGTCACCGCCTCGCCCGCAGACGCGCTCGCGCTCGTGCGGTACGAGCCGTCCGCCCCCTTCGTCAGCCCCTGCCCGTCGCGCGCCCGGGCCGTCGGATACGTCGACGTGCCCGTGAAGGCGTCGTGCACGGACACGGCGGCGGCGTTCAGCACGCCCTTGTCGGGGTCCTCGTCGTACGCGAGCCGGAAGATGATGCCGGCCGCGAGGAAGGACACCGCCATCGGCATGAACAGCAGCAGTTTGAAGGCGGTCGCCCAGCGGATCTTCTCCACCAGCACGGCCAGGATCAGGCCGAGGCCGGTCAGCAGGGCCGGGGCCACGACGACCCAGATCGTGGTGTTGCGGATGGCCTTGAGGGTGGCCGGGTCGCGGAACATCTCGGCGTAGTTCTCGCCGCCGACGAAACGGGTGCCGGAGGCGTCGAAGAAGCTGCGTCCGACGGAGAACAGCACGGGGTAGACGACCAGCGCGCCCAGCAGGAGCAGCGCGGGGAAGACGAAGAGCAGGGCGATGATCCGGCCGCGCCGCCGGGTGCGGCGGCCCCGCGCCTTGCCGGCGCCCGTGGAGGGCGCCGGGCTCGTCTCTTTCACGAGTGTGGCGGTCATGACCGGTCAGCCCTGGCCCTGGTACGCCTTGGCCGCCGCGGCCTCCAGCTTCGCCGCGGTCCCCTTCGGGTCCGACGGGTCGCGCAGGAAGTCCTGCAGCAGCTTCCACTCGCCGGCGCCCTTGGTGCCGCCGAACGCCGCCGGGGCCTGGTCGGACATGTCGAAGCGGACCGAGTCCGAATCCCCGGCCGCGACGAGGGACTTGGCGGTCGCCCGGGTGACGTCGTCGCCGTACGACGCGAGGTCGACGTTCTTGTTCGGGGACAGGAAGCCACCCGCCTCGGCCCAGACCGCCGCGGCCTCCGGCGTCGCCAGGTACTCCAGGAGGGCCATGCCGGCCTTCTGGTTCTTGCCGTCCTTCAGGACGACGGCCGCGTCACCACCGCTGACCACCGGCGCCTCGCCACCGCCGACCGCCGGGAACGGGAAGAAGTTCGCGTCCTCGCCGATCGACTTGCCGAACTGGTCCTTGGCGACACCCGCGACGAAGTCGCCCTCGTAGACCATGCCCGCCTCGGGCTTCGGCCCGAACACCTTCTCGACCGAGCCCGGGAAGTCGGTGTTGAGGGCCTCCTTCTGGCCGCCCGCGATCAGCTGCTTGTCCTTGAACAGCTTGCCGAGGGTGCTGAGCGCCTCGACCACGGACGCGTCGGTCCACTTCAGCTTGTGCGCGGCGAGGGCGTCGTACTTCTCGGGTCCGGCCTGCGAGAGGTAGACGTTCTCGAACCAGTCGGTCAGCGTCCAGCCGTCCTGCCCGGCGACCGAGAACGCGGCGAGGCCCGAGTCGGAGACGGTCCGGCCGGCCTTCAGCATCTCGTCGTACGTCTTCGGCGCCTCGACGCCCGCCTGGGCGAGGGCTTCGGGGCTGTACCAGACGGTCGACTTGTGGGCGGCCTTGAAGTAGAGGCCGTAGAGGGTGCCGTCGACGCTGCCGTAGTTCTTCCAGACGGGTGCGAAGTTGGTGTCCACCGACTTCTGGGCCGCACCGGACAACGGCTTGAGCCAGCCCTTCTTCGCGAACTGCTGGAGCACGCCGAGCTGCGGGACCATCACCACGTCGGGGGCGTTGCCGCCCTCGATCTTGCTGCCGACGACGGTGGAGACATTGTCCCCGGTGGACACGAACTCGGTCTTGGCGCCGGTCTTCTCGCTGAACGCGTCCAGCACCTTCTGGAAGTTCTTCTGCTCGGTGCCGGTCCAGACTCCGGCCACGGTGACCGTCTGACCGCTGAGCGCCTTGTCGCCGCCGCCGGCGGAGACCGGTCCGCCGCCGCAGGCTGTCGCGCCGAGCGCCAGGACGAGGGCGGTGCAGCCGGTGAGCAGGGTGGTACGTCGTCGCATCATCGTTGATGTCCCTTCGAGGATGGGGAAACTGACGGAAAATCAGGCGGTGGTGAGCTCGGTCCCGTCGCTCATCCACCAGGCCGCGGTGGAACCGGGCAGCACCCCGGCCGGGCAGGGGCCGCTCGACAGCAGCGGGGTGCCGGAGACGGGCGCCGACGTGGGAGCCGTACCGAAGTTGACGGCGCAGACGAGGCCGTCACCGCGGACGAAGGCCAGGACGCCGGGCGGGCTGTCCAGCCAGCGCAGCGTGCCCTCGCCCAACTGGGGCAGTGCGGAGCGCAGTTGGAGGCCGTCGCGGTACAGGTGCCAGAAGGAGCGGGTGTCGGCCAGGGCCCGGTCGGTCGCGTACTCGGCGAAGTAGTCCGGCTGCGGCAGCCAGGGCTTGGCGCTCTCCACGCCGGAGGTGAAGCCGAACGGCGACGCCTGTCCCGACCACGGCAGCGGCACCCGGCAGCCGTCGCGGATGCGGGCGCGGCTTCCGGTGCGGCGGAAGATCGGGTCGGTGAGCACGTCGTCGGGCAGATCGACGACCTCGGGCAGGCCCAGCTCCTCGCCCTGGTAGATGTACGCGGCTCCGGGCAGCGCCAGCATCAGCAGCGCGGCGGCGCGGGCGCGGGCGGCGCCGAGGCCGCTGCCCTCGGTGGCGGGTTCGCCGTAGCGGGTGACGGTACGGACCTGGTCGTGGTTGTTGAGGACCCAGGTGACCGTGGAGCCCGTGCCGGCGATGTCCTGCATGGCCTCGGAGATGACCTTGCGGAAGGCGTCGGCCTCCCAGGGGGCGCTGAGCAGGTCGAAGAAGAAGGCCTGGTGCAGTTCGTCGGAGCGGACGTACAGGGCATGCTCACGCGCGGTCGGGACGGACACCTCGCCGACCAGGAGCCGCTCGCGGCCGTCGCGGGCGGTGTACTCCTCGCATATGGAACGCCACTGGCGCCACACCTCGTGCACCTCGGGCTGGTTCCAGGCGAGCGGGTTGACCGAGTCGCGGGTGCGGGCGTCGGCCTCGGGGTCGTCCGAGTCGGGCAGCTCCGGGTGCTTGTAGAGGCCGGCGGCGACGTCGATGCGGAAGCCGTCGATGCCGCGGTCCAGCCAGAAGCGGAGGATGCGGTCGAACTCGGCGCCGATCTCGGGGTTGCGCCAGTTCCAGTCGGGCTGCTCGGGCGCGAACATGTGCAGGTACCACTGGCCGGGCCGCCCGTCCGCCTCGGTCACCCGGCTCCAGGCCGGGCCGCCGAACATGGAGTGCCAGTTGTTGGGCGGCTCGGACCCGTCGGCGCCGCGGCCGTCGGCGAAGTGGAAGCGGGCACGGGCCGCGCTGCCGGGCTCGGCGGCCAGCGCCTGAGCGAACCACGGGTGCTCGCTGGAGCAGTGGTTCGGGACGATGTCGAGCAGCACCTTGATGCCGAGCTGCCGGGCTGTTGCGACCAGCAGATCGAACTCGGCGAGGTCGCCGAAGAGCGGGTCGACGTCGCAGTAGTCGGCCACGTCGTAGCCGTGGTCGTGCTGCGGCGAGGGATAGAAGGGGCTCAGCCAGATCCCGTCCACCCCGAGCTTCTTCAGATACGGCAGTCCGGCCCGGACCCCGGCGAGATCGCCGACCCCGTCGCCTGTGCTGTCGAGGAAGCTGCGGACGTACACCTGGTAGATCACCGCGTCGCGCCACCAGTGGTGCCTGTTCACCAACCCATTGACCTGTCTCTGTGAAGGGCAGCAGTTATGCATGCATGTTAAGTAGGCGTGTCGCGAGGGTGTCAATGAAAAGAGCACAAGCTACTGGGCAGTTGGCCAGGTAATTCCGGACATAAGGGGGCGAGAAGCGCCAAGATGAGATGTCCGCGTTACTTAACGAGTAACTACTCAGCGCGCGACGGCGTCGAGCTCCCGCGCCAGCCGGCGAACCGCCGCCTCGGGCGTGTCCCGCCCGGTCATCGCGTCATGCACGATCGCCTGCACCACCAGGCTCACCTGGTCGTAGCGCGGGCTCTTGGGGCGCGGCTGGGCCGTGCGCACGCTCTCGCGCAGGGTCGGCAGGTACGGGAACGCCCGCACCAGCTCCGGATCCCGGTACAGGTCGGCGCGTACGGGTGGCAGCGCGCCGCGCGTGAGGACCTGGCGCTGGACGCGCTCGCTGGTCAGGTACGCGATCAGACGGGCGGCCGAGTCGGGGTGCCGGGCGTGGGCGCTGACGGCCAGGTTGGAGCCGCCGAGGACACTCTTGCCCGGCCCGTCCCGACCCGGCAGCGGTACGGCGCCGATCTTCCCGGCGACCGGTGAGCCCTTGGCCGACGCGACGGCATAGGCGTACGGCCAGTTGCGGAGGAACAGCAGGCGGCCGTCCTGGAAGGCCTGCTTGGACTCCTCCTCCTTGTACGTCAGCGCCCGCTTCGGGATCCAGCCCTCCCGTACGCCGCGCGCGAGGAAGCCGATGCCCTCGCGGGCCGCCTTCGAGTTCACGGTGACACGCTCGCCCTCGTCGCCGAGGATCGAGCCGCCCGCCGAGTAGACGGCTTCGGCGGCATTGACGGTGAGCCCTTCGTACGGCAGGAACTGGCCGGCGTAGCCGTCGAGCCCGTACTTCGGCGCGATCGTCCTGGCGTCCCGCTCGAGTTCGGCCCAGGTGCGCGGCGGGTCGACGCCCTCCTTGGCCAGGATGTCCTTGCGATACAGGAGCAGCCCGGCATTCGTGACGTACGGGACGGCGTAGAGCCGGTCGTCGTAGGTCGCCGTGTCGACGACCGGCGTCAGGAAGCTGTCGAGGGGGAAGCGGTCGCGGGGCAGGGGCCGGATCCATCCCGCCGCGGCGAACTCCGAGGTCCAGCTGACGTCGATGTTGAGCACGTCGAAGCGGCCGCCGTCGCCGTCGCGCAGGTCGGTGATCATCTGCGCGCGGGTCTCGTCGGCGGAGTCCGGCAGCTCGACGAGGGTGACCTTCTCGCCGGGGTGGGTGCGGTTCCATCCCTCCAGGACGGAACCGAGATAGCCGGTGAGGTCTCCGGCGGTGGCGAGGGTCAGCGGCCCCCTGCCGCTCGCGGTGTTCTCGTCACCCCGGGCACCGGAGGCGACGTAACCCGCCAAGATCACAACGAGGACGAGGAGGCCCCTACCGGCGGCGTGTATCCACCGCATAGGTTCCTCCTTGCATACCGGCACCGGGCATCTTCGCTCGGATCCAGGGGCCATGTATACCTGTTAGGTATGCGCGATACTAGGGCCTGGCGGCAATCTACCGTCGTCCGCCCGAAGGGCGGGCAGGCGGGAGAGTGGCGCCAGGCCCTAGGGCCTTGCGGCACATTACCCAGGATGCGAGGAGGAGAGCGCGAGTGCGGCTGCCCCTCCTGGCCCTGCTGGCGCGCGGGTCGGCCCACGGGTACGAGCTCAAGCAGGACCTTGAGCAGATGCTGGGCTCCGCGTACCCTCAGCCGAACGTCGGCCAGATCTATGTGACCCTCGGCCGCCTCGAGAAGCAGGGACTGATCGAGGGCGAGGACGTCGAGCAGTCCAGCCGGCCCAACAAAAAGGTCTACCACCTCACCGATGCCGGGCGTGAGGCGCTGCGCGCCTGGTTCGAGGAGCCCGAGGACGAGCCGCGGGTACGGGACGAGTTCTTCATGAAGCTGGCCCTCGCCCCGCAGACCGGTCTCGCGGACCAGATCGCCCTCATCAACAAGCAGCGGCGCCAGTACCTGAACACCATGCGTCAACTGTCGAAGCTGGCCGCCGCCGAGGACCGGGACAACCGCATCGCCCATCTGCTGATAGAGGGCGCGATGCTGCATCTGCAGGCCGACCTCGACTGGCTGGAGCGGTGCCAGGAAGAGCTGGAGGAGCTGGAGTGAGCGACGATTCCACTCCTGTGCTGGGCGCCGACGGTGCCGCGGTGCCCGAGGACGGTCCCGGGAGCCCTGTGCTGCGCGCCGAGGGCCTGGTCAAGACGCATTACGGCGAGGGCGCTCCGGCGCATGCCGTGCGCGGGGTCGATCTCTCGGTGCGGCAGGGCGAGTTCGTGGCGATCACCGGCCCTTCCGGTGCCGGTAAGTCGACCTTGCTGCATCTCCTCGGGGGACTGCAGCGACCCGACAGCGGCAGCATCTGGCTGGACGGCGAGTGCGCGGACGCGTGGCGCGAGGCCCGCTGGGCGGTGGAGCGCAGGAAGCGCATCGGGATCGTCTTCCAGTTCTTCAACCTGGTCTCCGACCTCTCCGTCGCCGACAACGTCGAGCTGCCCGCCCTGCTGGCCGGCGTCCCGCCGAAGCGGGCCCGCGCCGAGCGGGCGGAGCTGCTGGCCGAGCTGGGCCTCGCGGGCAAGGAGCGGAGCATGCCCGGCGAGCTGTCCGGCGGCGAGCAGCAGCGGGTCGCGCTGGCCCGGGCCCTGGTCAACCGTCCGCCGCTGCTGCTGGCCGACGAGCCCGCGGGCAGCCTGGACAGCAAGGGCACCCGTGAGGTGATGCGGCTGCTGGCCCGGTTCCACCAGCGGGGCCAGACGATCGTCCTGGTCACCCATGACGCACGGCTGGCGAGCGCCGCGGACCGCGTGATCAGCTTCTTCGACGGCCGGATCGCGGACGACGCTGAACTGGACGGCACGCCCCCGTCCCGCCGCTCGGGCATATCCGGTGTGCTGGAACTCAAGGACTGACATGCGGGTGTACGACCGTCGGCCGACGAGCCGCTTGAACGCACACGAGTCCCGGAGCCAGGCCGGGGCGCGGGTGCTCGTGTCTACAGCGGGCGGGCGACGAGGGCGGGCCGAGCCGCGGGTTCCCGGGTCCGCAGGGCGCGAGGCGCGCCGTCCGCATTCCGCGCGCGAGCGGCGAGGCTGAGGCCCGTGCGAGCCACCCTGCGCTGGGCGCACTCCGATCTGCGTACGCACCGCGGCGAGGCGCTGTTCCTCGTCCTGGCCACGGCCGGGATCGTCGTGTCGCTGCTGCTGGCCACGGCGCTCTTCGGCTACGCCACCAATCCCTGGCAGCGCGTCTTCACCCAGGCGCACGGCGCGCACGTCTGGCTGCACACCGGCTCCGCGGCCGACACCGGCAAGCTGGCCGAGCTGGACGACGTCGTCGAGTCCGTCGCGGGCCCCTACCCCACCGCCTCCACGACCCTCTCCTCCCGCGGCACCCGTGCCTCCGTCGAACTGCGCGGCACGCCCGAGCGCCCCGCCGTCGACCGCCCGCTCCTCACCTCCGGGCACTGGCTGGACCCCGCGAACCCCGACGGCGTCGTCCTGGAGAGCCGCCTGGCCCGCGCCCTCCTGGCCGCCCCCGGCGACACCCTCACCCTGCCGGGCACCGGCCGGACCCTTACCGTCCTCGGCATCGCCGACAGCGCCGAGCCGCGCTACCGGCCCGGCGAGCAGCCGGGGCTCGTCTGGGCGCCGCCGTCCGCGGTGCGCAACCCGGGCGGCCAGGTGATCGGGCTGCGCCTGACGGATCCCGACGACACCGACTACGCCGTCCAGCGCGCCGTGACCGTGCTGGGCGCCGGCGCGGTCAGCGAGGTGTCCACCTGGAAGCAGGCGCGGGCCGAGGCGCAGGGCGACAACCGGCTGCTCGGGCAGGTGCTGGGGTTGTTCGGGCTGGGCGCGCTGGTCGCCGCCGGGCTCGCCGTGCACGGGGCGATCGGCACCCGTATCCGCGGCCATCTGCGGGACATCTCGGTGCTGAAGGCGATCGGCTTCACGCCGGGTCAGGTCGTACGCGTCTTCCTGCTGCAGCACCTCGCCTACGCGCTGCTGGGTGCCGTGGCCGCGGCGTCCCTCATCCAGGCCCTGGGCAGCCGTATCCCGGGGCGGCTCGGGGACGCGGTCGGGGTGTGGCAGGGGCTGCCCGGGCACACCGTGGCGCTGTTCACCGTGCCGGTGGGCGCGGTGCTTTTCATCGGCGCGACCACGGGGCTCGCGGCGTGGCGGGCGGGGCGCGTGCCTCCGGTACCGGTGCCGCGGCCTGCGGCACCGATGGGCGGTGGCCTGTCCGGTGTGACGGGCCGGGCCCTCGGAACACGCTCCGCGGCGGCTCCACCGACGGACGCAGGTCCATCCGGCCCGACCGGCCGGACCCTCGGATCACCATCCGTAGCGGCTCTGTCGGGCAGGCGCCTGACGAGCGCCGTCCGGCGCGTTCTGGGGCTGCGACCGGCGGTTCCACCGGCCGGGCGGTTGTCCGGTCTGTCCCGCCGCGCCCTCGGGCTGGGGCTGCCGCCCGCTCTGGTGCTGGGCTGGCACCGGGCGTTCTCGCGCCGCCTGCGGTCGCCGGCCACGGTCGCCCGGCTCGCGCTGCCGCTGCTGCTGATCGTGGTCGCGATGAGCGCGTGGACCACCATCGACCGCTTCGACAGCAGGCCGGACCGGATCGGCCTGCCGACCGCCCTCACCGCCCGTGCCGACTCCGGCCTCTCCGACCTGGACGCCCGCGCGCTGCTGGAACGCGATCCGCAGGTCGCCGCCGCCTACCCGGGCGTCGAGGTGGCCGCCCTGGTCCCCGGCCAGACCGCCACGATCGCCCTGCGCGGCCTCGGCACCCGCGCCGAGCCCTACCCGTACGCCCTCGCCGAGGGCCGTCCCGCTCGCGGGCGCGACGAGGCGGTGGCCGGGCAGGGGCTGCTCGATCTGCTGGACGTGCGGGTCGGCGACTGGGTGCGGATGACCGTGGGCGATCAGCCGCAGATCCTGCACATCGTGGGCCGCAGTATCGAGCCGGAGAACGCCGGCCGCGTCATCTCCACCTCCCTCGACACCCTCCGCGAGAACGACCCGGCCCTCGGCCCCACCCTCTACGAGCTGCGCCTCCGCCCGGGCGCGGACCCGCACGACGTCGCCGGCCGCCTGGCCGACGCCGGGCACGGACGCCTGGACGTCCACGCCGTACCCAACCCCGCCGAAGGGCTCTCACCCCTGCGTGGCGTGGTCGTGGGCCTGATCGCCGTCCTGGCCCTCATCGGCCTCATCGAACTGCTGACCGCGATCGGCGGCACCGTCCGCGAGGGCGAGCGCGACCTGCTGGCCCTCAAGGCCATGGGCCTGTCCCCACGGCAGATCACCGCGATCACCGTCACGTCCACGGCCTGCACCGCCCTGGCCGCGGTCGTCATCGGCACGGCCTTGGGCACGCCCCTCGCGCACTGGCTGATCGACGAACAGGGCAGATCGAGCGGCATCGGCGCCGGGATCGCCCAGGGTCCGTCCGCCGCGCTCCTGCTGCTGTTCTGCGCCGCGGCGGTCACGGGCGCAGCCGCGCTCGCCGCCGTCCCCGCCTCCCGCGCGGCACGCCGCCGCCTCGCGGACACCTTGAGCGCGGTCGCCTGAGGTCGGGTGCAGCGGCGCAGTCGTTGCACCCGACCAGGGGCGCGGTGCTGTGTCGATATGCGGCTCCGCCGCGTGGGCGCGACCGACCACATACAACCCGCAGCCGCCATCAAACAGAAGGCACCGAGCTCATAGGCGCCCCGCGCAACCCCCGGAGGGACCCGTCACTGCCGTCCGCGCAGCTCCCGGTACTTGGCGACGAGCGCCTTCGTCGACGCGTCCAGCCCCGGCACGTCCGCGCCCTCGGTCAGCGCGGGCTCGACACGCTTGGCGAGGACCTTGCCGAGCTCGACGCCCCATTGGTCGAAGGAGTCGATGTTCCACACCGCGCCCTGCACGAACACCTTGTGCTCGTACAGCGCGATCAGCTGCCCGAGCACCGACGGCGTCAGCTCACGCGCGAGGATCGTGGTCGTCGGGTGGTTGCCCTTGAACGTCTTGTGGGTCACCAGCTCCTCCGGCACCCCCTCCGCGCGCACCTCGTCCGGCGTCTTGCCGAACGCCAGCGCCTGCGTCTGCGCGAAGAAGTTCGCCATCAACAGGTCGTGCTGCGCCTTGAGTTCGTCGCTCATCTCGGCGACCGGCTCGGCGAAGCCGATGAAGTCCGCCGGGATCAGCTTGGTGCCCTGGTGGATCAACTGGTAGTAGGCGTGCTGCCCGTTGGTGCCCGGCGTGCCCCACACGATCGGCCCGGTCTGCCAGTCGACCTCCTGCCCGTCCCGGCCGACGTACTTGCCGTTGGACTCCATGTCCAACTGCTGCAGATACGCCGTGAACTTCGACAGATAGTGGCTGTACGGCAGCACCGCATGAGACTGGGCGTCGTGGAAGTTGCCATACCAGATGCCCAACAGACCAAGGAGCAACGGCACGTTGGCCTCGGCGGGCGCGGTGCGGAAGTGCTCGTCGACGAGCCGGAAGCCGTCGAGCATCTCCCGGAAGCGGTCCGGACCGATGGCGATCATGAGCGAGAGCCCGATGGCCGAGTCGTACGAGTACCGCCCGCCGACCCAGTCCCAGAACTCGAACATGTTCGCCGTGTCGATGCCGAAGTCGGCGACTTTCTCGGCGTTCGTCGACAGCGCGACGAAGTGCTTGGCGACGGCTTCCTGACCCGCCTTCAGCTCGCCCAGCAGCCAGTTGCGCGCCGACGTGGCGTTGGTGATCGTCTCGATCGTCGTGAACGTCTTGGACGCGATGATGAACAGCGTCTCCGCCGCGTCGAGGTCGCGGGTGGCCTCGTGCAGGTCGGCGCCGTCGACGTTCGACACGAAACGGACGGTGAGGTCGCGGTCGGTGAAGCTGCGCAGCACCTCGTACGCCATCGCAGGGCCCAGGTCGGAGCCGCCGATGCCGACGTTGACGACGTTCCTGATGCGCTTGCCGGTGTGGCCGGTCCAGGCGCCGGAGCGGACCCGCTCGGCGAAGTCGGCCATCTTGTCGAGGACGGCGTGCACAGCCGGCACGACGTTCTCCCCGTCGACCTCGATCACCGCGTCGCGCGGCGCGCGCAGCGCGGTGTGCAGCACGGCGCGGTCCTCGGTGGTGTTGATCTTCTCGCCGCGGAACATGGCGTCCCGCAACCCGAACACGTCCGTGGCGGCGGCCAGCTCGCGCAGCAGCCGCAGCGTCTCGTCGGTGACGAGGTGCTTGGAGTAGTCGATGTGCAGGTCGCCGACCTGCAGCGTGTACCCCGCACCGCGGCCCGGGTCGGCGGCGAACAGCTCCCGCAGCTGCACCTCGCCCAGCTCCTCGCGGTGCTTGGCCAGCGCGGTCCACTCGGGCGTCCGGTTCAGCCTGGTACGGCCGTCTGCGTTCATGTCCGACTTCAGCCTTCTTTCGTGCCTGTCCCAGCTGTTCCAACCTAATTGATCAGCGCGGCGCGTGAGCCGTCGTGGCGTCGTCGTCCGGCGCAACAACAGGTACGTCCGGCTTGCGCGCCGGTATCAACGCGGTGACGGCCAGCACGAAGAAGGCGGCCGTGAGCAGCGGCGGGGTGTTGAGCCCCCAGGCGGAAGCGACGGCACCGCCCAGCAGCGCGCCGAGCGGCACCCCAGCGAAGGCCAGGGTCCGGAAGGCCGAGGCCACCCGGCCCAGCAGCTCGGCGGGGCTGCGCTGCTGCATGAGCGTCGTCGTGTTGACGTTCCACACCATGCCCATGAGCCCGAAGACGACCAGGGCGGCCAGCAGCACGGCCAGGCTGCGCACGGTGCCCATGACGACGAGGGCCGCGGTCTGCACCGTGCCGGCGAGCAGCACCGCCGGCATCCGGCCCAGACGGTTCACGATCCGTCCGTTCACCACTCCCCCGGCCAGGCCGCCGACGGTGAACGCGGCACCCGCCGCCGCATACCCCGCCGCACCGGCGTCCAGCCATCCCGTCACCAGGACGACCAGCGTGGCGAGCTGAGCGCCCATGCCTATGTTGCACAGTGCGGTGGCGGCGCACAGGCCTCGCAGGGCCCGGTCGTGCCACAGGGTGCGCAGTCCGTCCGCGATCTCCCGGCGCAGGGTGCTGCCGGCCGGGGCCGGCTTCCGCTCGGGTGCCTCGGTCCGCAGCGAGGCCACGAGTACGGCCGCCACCAGGAAAGTGCCGGCGTCGGCCGCGAAGGGAACGGCGGCTCCCCCTGCCAGCAGCACCGGCACCACCGGCCCGCCGACCAACCCACCGGCGATGCGCTGACCTGTCATGAGGCGGGCGTTCGCACTGCCGAGGGCCTCTCGGTCCACCAGGGCGGGGAGCAGTGCCGTGGAGGCGTTGTCGAACAGCGTCTGGAGCGCGGTCAGGGTGAAGGCCAGCGCGATGAGCAGGCCGATCGAGGCGTGACCGAGCGCCACGGCCATCGCGAAAGCACCGACCAGCAGGCCTCGTAACGCGTCGACCATCCACATCGCGCACCGCTGGTCCACCCGGTCGGCGACAGCGCCGCCGAGCAACCCGAAGAGAATCCACGGCAGATAGCCGCAGGAGGTGACGGCGGCGATCACCAGTGGCCGGTCCGTCAGTGTCACGGCGAGGAGCGGCAGGGCAGCAGTGCGCAGGGAGTCACCGAAGCTGGAGAGCACGGCGGCGCTCCACAGCCGTCCGAACCCCCCGCGCCACGCGGGCGCACGCAGGTCCGCCGCTTCAGCCGTCGCCACAACTCCCCCTCACGGTCCATCGATGCACACCATCGATGAACAAACCGTAGAGGGCACCACTGACAATCGGTCCGCGAGCGGATCGGCGCCGGTGCGTGGAGCTGGTCCGGCCGGACATCCTGGGATGCCGGGCCGGTCCTCAACTTCTAGATTTCGCCTCGCAGTTTGGCGAGCGCCTCGGCGAGGATCGCCTCGCCGTCGGCGTCACTGCGCCGTTCCCGTACATACGCCAGGTGCGTCTTGTAGGGCTCGGTGCGCGGCGGGTCCGGCGGGTTGTCCCGGTCCTGTCCTGCGGGAAAGCCGCAGCGCGGGCAGTCCCAGGTGTCGGGTACCTGCGCGTCGCTGGCGAAGCTCGGCTGCGTCTCGTGCCCGTTGGAGCACCAGAAGGAGATGCGCAGCCGCGGCGCGGACTCGCCGCGCTCGGCCTCGCCCATCGGCCCCGCCCCGACCCGGCTTCCTCGGATCGCGTTGCCACTTGCCACGGTCGTAACTCCCTGCGTGATGGTGCCGCGAAGCGAGTCGGCGTTTCGCTTCGCTGCGAGCGCCTCAGTCTACGTAAGGCCCAACGCGCGTCCAGTGATTGGAGTTACAGATCCCCCACACCAAGACGCAAGCCCCATGATAGGCCGCGCTCAGCTGCGCGTACCGAACATGGGGCCTTACGTACGGAATGTGCGTGCCGGTCAGTTGTTCACCTTCATCAGGATGCCCAACACGACAATGCACGCGAACCAGAGCAGACCGACCACGATGGTGATCCGGTCGAGGTTGCGCTCGGCGACCGAGGAGCCGCCGACGGACGACTGCATACCGCCACCGAACATGTCGGAGAGGCCGCCGCCCTTCCCCTTGTGCATCAGCACCAGCAGCATCATCAGCAGGCTGAAGACGATCAGGGCGATGGAGAACCCCAGAACCACGGCTGGACCAACTTCCTCGGATTCGGATAACGACGGGGCCGAAGCCTTTCTTGAAGCTTCAGGCTCCAAATAACAGCTTCGGCCCCGCAAGGGTACGACGAATCGCCGTTAGCGCATACTCACTGGTCGCGGAACCGCACGATCTTGACGAACTCGTCGGCGTCCAGCGAGGCGCCGCCGACCAGGGCGCCGTCGATGTCGGCCTGAGCCATGATCTCGGCGACGTTGCCGGACTTCACGGAGCCGCCGTACTGGATGCGGACCTTGTCGGCCAGCTCCTGCGAGTACAGCTCGGCGATCTTGCCGCGGATGGCGGCGCAGACCTCCTGGGCGTCCTCGGCGCCGCAGACCTTGCCGGTGCCGATGGCCCAGACGGGCTCGTAGGCGATCACGATGGACTCGGCCTGCTCGGCAGGGAGGTCCTTCAGACCGCCCTCGACCTGGGCGAGCGTGTGCGGGACGGCGTTGCCGGCCTCGCGGACGTCCAGCTCCTCGCCGACGCACATGATCGGGGTGAGGCCGTGCTTGTAGGCGGCCTTGACCTTGGCGTTGACGATCTCGTCGGTCTCGGCGTGGTACTGGCGGCGCTCGGAGTGGCCGATCGCCACGTACGTGCACTTCAGCTTGGCCAGCATCGGGCCGGAGATCTCGCCGGTGTAGGCGCCGGAGTCGTGCGCCGAGATGTCCTGGGCGCCGTACTTGATCCGGAGCTTGTCGCCGTCGACCAGGGTCTGCACGGAGCGCAGGTCGGTGAAGGGCGGCAGGACGGCGACCTCGACGGCCTCGTAATCCTTGTCCGCGAGGGCGAAGGCGAGCTTCTGGACGTGGGCGATGGCCTCGAGGTGGTTGAGGTTCATCTTCCAGTTGCCCGCCATCAGCGGCGTGCGCGTGCTCATAAAAGGTCAGTCCTCCAGTGCGGCGAGGCCGGGGAGCGTCTTGCCCTCGAGGTATTCGAGGGAGGCGCCGCCACCGGTCGAGATGTGGCCGAATGCGTTCTCGTCGAAGCCCAGGGTGCGCACGGCCGCGGCGGAGTCGCCGCCGCCGACCACGGTGAAGCCCTTGGAGTCGACGAGGGCCTGGGCGACCGCCTTGGTGCCCTCGGCGTAGTCGGGGTGCTCGAAGACGCCCATGGGGCCGTTCCAGAAGACGGTGGCGGCGTCGGCGAGCTTCGAGGCGTACAGCTTGCGGGTCTCCGGACCGATGTCCAGACCCTCCTGGTCGGCGGGGATGGCGTCCGCGGCGACGGTCGTGGGGTTGGCCGGGGCCTTGGTCTTCAGGTCCGGGAACTCGGTGGAGACCAGGACGTCGACGGGCAGGACCAGCTCGACGCCGGTCTTCTCCGCGCGCTCGATGTACTCCTGAACGGCCGGGATCTGGTCCTCCTGGAGGAGGGAGATGCCGACCTCGTAGCCCTTGGCCTTGAGGAAGGTGTAGGCCATGCCGCCGCCGATGAGCAGGCGGTCGGCCTTGCCGAGCAGCTGGTCGATGACGGCGAGCTTGTCGGAGACCTTGGCGCCGCCGAGCGCGACGACGTACGGCCGCTTGACGTCCTCGGTGAGCTTCTTCAGGACGCCGACCTCGGTGGCGATGAGGTGGCCGGCGTAGTGCGGCAGGCGGGCCGGGAGGTCGTACACCGAGGCGTGCCCCCGGTGCACCGCGCCGAAGCCGTCACCGACGTAGACGTCGGCGAGGGCGGCGAGCTGGTCGGCGAAGGCGGCGCGCTCGGCGTCGTCCTTGCTGGTCTCGCCCGCGTTGAAGCGGAGGTTCTCGACGACGGCGACCTGGCCGTCGGTGAGGCCGGCGACCGTGGCCCGGGCGGAGTCGCCGACCGTGTCGGTCGCGAACGCCACGTCGGCGCCGAGGAGTTCACCGAGGCGGGCGGCGGCGGGAGCGAGGGAGAAGGCCGGGTCCGGGGCGCCCTTGGGGCGGCCCAGGTGCGAGGCGACGACCACGCGGGCGCCCGCCTCGGTGAGGGCCTTGACGGTGGGCAGGACGGCGCGGATACGGCCGTCGTCGGTGATGGTGGTGCCGTCCAGCGGCACGTTCAGGTCGGCGCGGACGAAGACCCGCTTGCCGGCGACGCCTTCGGAGAGAAGTTCGTCGATCGTCTTCATGTAGGGGACTCCTGAGAAGGGCTCGTGATCGCTCGGAAGCGCTCGTGATCCAACAGCTCTGTTCTGCACGTGAGTCAGGGCTCGGGCGACGCGTCCCTGCGCCGCCCGAGCCCTGACTCACATCAAGGTGCCTGCTCTGGATATCAGAGCTGGTTGCCGACGAAGACCGTGAGGTCGACGAGGCGGTTGGAGTAGCCCCACTCGTTGTCGTACCAGCCGATGACCTTCACGTTCTTGCCCTCCTGGACCATGGTCAGGGAGGAGTCGAAGGTGCAGGACGCCGGGGCGTTGACGATGTCGGAGGAGACGATCGGGTCCTCGGTGTACTCGAGGATGCCCTTCAGCTCGCCCTCGGCTGCCTTCTGGAAGGCGGCGTTGATCTCTTCCTTGGTGACCTCGCGGCCGAGCTCCAGGACGAGGTCGGTGACCGAGCCGGTCGGGACCGGGACGCGCATCGCGATGCCGTCCAGCTTGCCCTTGAGCTGCGGGAGGACCAGCGCGGTGGCCTTGGCGGCACCCGTGGTGGTCGGGATGATGTTCTCGGCGGCGGCACGGGCGCGGCGCAGGTCCTTGTGCGGGAAGTCCAGGATGCGCTGGTCGTTCGTGTACGCGTGCACCGTGGTCATCAGACCCTTGACGATGCCGAAGTTCTCGTCGAGGACCTTCGCCATCGGCGCCACACAGTTGGTGGTGCAGGAGGCGTTGGAGATGACGTGGTGGTTCGCCGGGTCGTACTTGTCGTTGTTGACGCCCATCACGATGGTGATGTCCTCGCCGGAGGCCGGAGCCGAGATGAGGACCTTCTTGGCGCCGCCGGCGATGTGCTTCTCGGCGTCGGCCTTCTTCGTGAAGATGCCGGTCGACTCGATGACGATGTCGACGCCCAGCTCGCCCCACGGGATGTCTGCGGGGTTGCGCTCCGACAGGACCTTGATGGTCTTGCCGTCGACCGTGATGGTGTCGGCGGTGTGGGTGACCTCCTGCTTGAGGCGGCCCAGAATCGTGTCGTACTTCAGCAGGTGAGCGGTGGTCGCAGTGTCACCCAGGTCGTTGACAGCCACGATCTCGATGTCAGCACCCTGCTCCAGCAGCGCGCGGAAGTAGTTGCGACCGATACGACCGAAGCCGTTGATGCCTACGCGGATCGTCACGAACCGATCTCCTCGTTGGTACGCCGGCCATGCGGTGCCGGCGAGCTCTATTTGGGATGTCCCCGACCGCCTACGACCCTACCTCTCTGAGGCCGCCGTGGTGACATCCAGATGCCTCATACACGGCACGGCGGTCCGTACCCGTCAGTAGGGGTACGGACCGCCTCGCCCGAAAGCCCGGATCACTCGATTTGGTCACTCTGCGTCGCGCACAGTTGACCTCGGCGTGTCACTCGTCAAGTGAGTCGAGGGCCTTTCCGATGAGCGCCTTGCGGTCGGCGGCCGCGGAGACGTGCTCCAGGCCGAAGCCCAGCAGCACGGTGTCGTCCGTGGTGACCGCTCCATAGGTCTGGAACAGCGCTCCGGTGCGCGTCCAGTCCTTGAGTGCGGCCGGGCTGCCCGCGGGCGGTCCGGTCACCTTCCAGGCGCCGAGCGACGTCTCGAAGCCCTCGGTCTCGGTCGCCGTACCGCCGACGACGAGCGAGGTCTCGTCGGCGAGGACGCCGTGCCCGCCGAAGGACGGGTCGCTGACATAGCTAATCGAGAGCTCGACCGACTTGCCGGCGTACGCGCTCAGGTCGAAGCTGAGCTGCTTCCAGCCCTCGGAAGCACCGGTGAGGGCGTTCCACGAGCCGCTGCTGCCGGTCGCGGTGCAGCCGCTGCTGGCCACGCTGAGGTAGTGGGCCAGCCACGGGTGCTCGGCCACGTAGAACCCGGCCTCGCAGTCCGCCGGCACGGTGGTGCTGGTGGCACCGCCCGCCTCGGGGAGCGTCGTCCAGTCCTCCGCCCCGGTGGTGTGGGCCTCGACCAGGACGTTGTCGTAGCCGGGCTCGACGTCCCACAGCAGCTGGGTGCGCAGCGCCGGCTTGTCCGCCGCGTTCACTCCGGTGAGGTCGACGGTCCTGGTCAGCCGCTTGTAAGCGTCGTCGGTGTGCACGGCGGCCGCCATGGAGGAGCCCGCGTAGGGCCCGTACGGGTTGACGGTCCCGGCGAACTGGCCCGCGCCCGCGCTGGCGAACTGCGGGTACGTGGCGGCGGGCAGCTCGTCCGAGGTGACGGCGTAGGTACCGGCCTTGTCGAGCGGATTGCCGGTGGCGTCGCCGAGCGCTCCGGTGAAGCCGCCGAGCTTGCCGGAGCCGGTGAAGCCGGTGGCCCCCGGGGTCGACGTACGGGAGTAGGCACCCAGGTAGTACTGGCTGAAGTCGTTCGACAGGGTGCCACCGCCGAGATCGACGGCGCCGCCGGCCTGCTCGCCCGCCTCCATCAGCTTGCCGCCCTCGTTGAGGAAGGCGCGCAGCTGGAGCTGGGTGGCGTTGCCCGGGACGTTCGCGCCGGTGTAGTGGACGACGGTGTCGAAGTGGCTCAGCACACCGAGCGCGTCGGGCGCGCCCTGCGTGGCGACGTCCCAGACGACCGCCTTGCGGCCGTTGGCCTTCAGCGCGTCGACGTACTTCTGCGCGTGCGTGGCGGTGGCGCCTTCCTCGGCGACCACGAGGACGTCCGCGCGCGGCCGCTGCGCCACCGTGTACGTGAAGTGCTCGCTGGAGACCTTCTTTCCGCTCCTGGTCTCACCGGTGAACCACACCTCGACCTTGTCGCCCGGGTCACCGTCGGCGACCTTGGCCCGGTACTCGTCGAAGTAGAGGTTGTCCTCACCGCCGTACGTCTCGCCGCCCTTCCAGGGCCTGAGCGCCATGTCCTCCGTACGGCCGCCGTTGACGCGGTACTTGAGCTCCTTGTCGCGCACGGACTTCCGTGCGACGACCGAGACTTCCTGGTCGGCGCCGCGGGAGTACGACGTGGTGAACGGCGCCGGCGTGAAGTCGGCGGCGCTCAGGCCGACCGATGACTTCGGCTGGTCGGGCTTGGCGGCGGACTCGGCGACGGAGAGCGCGAACGGGACGTTCTTGGCGAACTCGTCCTGGATCAGCTTCTCGTCGTCCGGGAAGTTGAAGACCGACTGGCAGTCCCGCGCGTTCCACTGGTCGTTCGGGTCGATGTTCGACGCGGTCTGGCAGGTCGACATCTCGGGCGTGAACATCGCTGTGCCGTTGACGTTCGAGGCGTGGCCGTCGGTCTCGCCGTTGGTGGTGTACAGCTCCGAGGAGACCTGCGGGTGATAGCCGGGGACGGCGGGGTTCTCCGGCGTGCCGGCGAGCGCCTTGTAGAGGACGTCGTCCGGGCTGTCGGTGGCCACCTGCCAGCCGACACCGTAGAGGATGAGTTCGGCCGCGGAGTGGTAGTTGATGCCGTAGTCGAAGCCGATCCGCTTCTGGAAGGCGTCCATCGCCCGCGTCTCCGGCTCGGATGCCGGGGACGCGCCGCGGTAGGTCTCGCTGGTGGGGTTGGGGGACGAACCCTCGTCGTCGTAGCCCCACTTGTAGGGGAAGTTGCGGTTGAGGTCGACGCCGTCGCCGGTGCTGATGGCACCGTCGCCGTTGATGTCCCGCAGGTTCTTGCGCCACAGGCGGGTCGTGGAGTCCTTGAAGGTGTGGTCGTAGCCGTCGGGGTTGGCCGAGATGACGAACCACAGCTCGGTCGAGTCGACAATCTTCTTGACGCGCTTGTCGGTCTTGTAGTTGTCCAGGTAGTAGTGCATCAGGCGCCGGGTCATCTCCGGCGTGATCCACTCGCGCGCGTGCTGGTTGGAGACGTAGAGGACGGACGGCTTGGCGCCGTCCTTCGTCTTCTTGGCGTTCTTGGTGAGCTTGACCGCCAGGATGTCCTGGCCGTTGATGGTCTTGCCGATGGAGACGACCTTGGTGAGGCCGGGGTTCTCCTGCCCCGTCCGGACGATCTCCTCCTTGAGGCCCCCGCTTCCGCTGTACGGGCGGTACACGCCCTCGGCGGCCTTCTCGGTACGGGCCTCGGCCTTGGCGGAGAGGTCGTGCTCGGTGAGCTCGACGCCCTGCTTCTCGAGTTTCTTGGCCTGGTCGTCGGTGAGGTAGACCTCGACGGTGGCCGTGCCCTTCTCGGGCGCCTGCTCACTGAGTTCGTGGCCGTCCTGGCCGGCCGCGAGCAGCAGGGGTATCTGCTTCTTGGTGACCTCGGCGCGGAAGACCTTGACCTCGTTCGGGTCTGTCTCCTGTGAACTGCCCGGTTGTGCCTGGGCGATGGGTGCGATGCTCGCTCCGCCTATCAGGAGCGCACCGGCAGCGAGGATCGATCTCGCTCTGGGTCTCATGAACCCCCCTAGCAGTGTTTCGCCACAGTGACGAATGACTGCCAGGCTCATGCCACTTCACGGTCCAGTCAAGAGTGCCGCAAAGACTGACAAATACCGGTGCCGACGTCCCAAGTGGGCGTCGGCACCGGCACGTTGACGATCCCTTATGTCATCCCGCGAGGTTGTCCGCAAGCTCCTCGGAGAGGTTGGCCTCCGTGCCCGGGATGCCGAGGTCCTGGGCCCGCTTGTCGGCCATGGCGAGCAGCCGGCGGATACGGCCGGCGACGGCGTCCTTGGTCAGCGGCGGGTCGGCGAGGGCGCCCAGCTCCTCCAGGGATGCCTGCTTGTGCTCCATGCGCAGGCGTCCGGCGGCGGCGAGGTGCTCGGGGACCTCTTCACCGAGGATCTCCAGGGCCCGCTGGACGCGGGCGCCGGCGGCGACGGCCGCGCGCGCCGAGCGGCGGAGGTTGGCGTCGTCGAAGTTGGCGAGACGGTTCGCCGTGGCGCGCACCTCGCGGCGCATGCGGCGCTCCTCCCAGGCCAGCACCGACTCGTGCGCGCCGAGCCGGGTCAGCAGGGCGCCGATCGCGTCGCCGTCCCGGACGACCACGCGGTCCACGCCGCGCACCTCGCGGGCCTTGGCCGCGATCGACAGCCGACGGGCGGCGCCGACCAGAGCGAGCGCTGCCTCGGGGCCCGGGCAGGTCACCTCCAGCGAGGAGGAGCGGCCGGGCTCGGTGAGCGAACCGTGCGCCAGGAAGGCGCCCCGCCAGGCGGCCTCGGCGTCGCAGGTGGCCCCGGAGACCACCTGCGGGGGCAGGCCGCGGATCGGGCGGCCCCGCCCGTCGACCAGGCCGGTCTGCCGGGCCAGCTGGTCACCGCCCGCGACCACGCGCACGACGTAGCGCGAGCCGCGGCGCAGCCCGCCCGGCGCCATCACGATCAACTCGGAGCTGTGGCCGAAGATCTCCAGGATGTCCCGCTTGAGCCGGCGGGCCGCCATCGCGGTGTCCAGCTCCGCCTCGATCACGATCCGTCCGCTGACCAGGTGGAGGCCGCCGGCGAACCGCAGAATGGCGGAGACCTCCGCCTTCCTGCAGCAGGTCCGGGTGACGGGGAGCCGGGAGATCTCATCCTTCACCGCTGCCGTCATCGCCATGGGCCGATCCTTCCATGCATCCGAAAAATACGGTCGTACGCGGCGGCCAGCAGCTCCGGGTCGTGCCGGGGCGTCCCGTCCCTCCGGGCCACCGGGGCCAGCTCGACCGCGGCACCGAGCCGCTTGGCGGCCTCGGTGAGCACATCCCGGTCCGGCACGGCGGCCTCGTCGGCCAGCACCACGTCCAGGGCGAGTTTAGGGGCGTGTCGTCCCAAAACCTCCAAATGACGCTGCGGGGAGAAGCCTTCGGTTTCTCCCGGCTGCGGCGCGAGGTTCAGCGAGAGTACCCGGCGCGCCTTCGTCTCGATGAGGGCGTCCAGGAGTTCCGGGACGAGCAGGTGCGGGATGACCGAGGAGAACCACGAGCCCGGACCGAGCACCACCCAGTCCGCGTCCCGGACGGCGGCGACGGCCTCCGGAACGGCGGGCGGATCGTGCGGCACGACCTGCACCGACTGCACCTCGCCGGGGGTGAGGGCCACGGTGGCCTGGCCGCGCACGGTGTCGACCTCCTCGGGCCGGTCCGGGTCGTGCCCCTTGACCAGGGCCTGCAGCTCCAGCGGCACCGCGGACATGGGCAGCACGCGCCCCTGCGCGCCGAGCAGCCGCCCGACCAGGTCGAGGGCCTGGACATGATCGCCGAGCTGCTCCCACAGCGCGACGATCAGCAGATTGCCCACCGCGTGGTCGTGCAGGTCGCCCTTGGAGTGGAAGCGGTGCTGGATGACGCGGGCCCAGGTCTGGCCCCAGTCGTCGTCCCCGCACAGCGCGGCCAGCGCCTTGCGCAGGTCGCCGGGCGGCAGCACGCCCAGCTCGTCGCGCAGGCGCCCGCTGGAGCCGCCGTCGTCGGCCACGGTGACGACGGCGGTGAGGTCGCCGGTGATCCGGCGCAGCGCGGCGAGCGAGGCGGACAGGCCCATACCGCCGCCGAGGGCGACGACCTTGGGCTGGGTGCCCCGGCGCCGCGGCCTGGCACCGCGGGCCTCGGCGGGCCGGCCGGCGCGCGACTCGGGCACCGCGCGGCGCAGCCTGCTCAGCCGCGGAGTACGTCCCGTCATTCGCGTCCCATGTCCCGGTGCACGACCACCGTCTCCACGCCCTGGGAGGCAAGGCGCGCTGCGAGCTTCTCCGATGTGGCGACCGAGCGGTGCTTGCCGCCGGTGCAGCCGACCGCGATGGTCACGTACCGCTTGCCCTCGCGACGGTATCCGGCCGCGATCAGCTGGAGCAGCTCGGAGTAGCGGTCGATGAACTCCTTCGCGCCGGGCTGGTTGAAGACGTACGCCGCGACCTCCTCGTTCAGGCCGGTGTAGGGGCGCAGCTCCGGAACCCAGTGCGGGTTGGGCAGGAAGCGCATGTCCACGACCAGGTCGGCGTCGACCGGGAGGCCGTACTTGAAGCCGAAGGACATGACGGTGGCCCGCAGCTCGGGCTCCTCCTCGCCGGCGAACTGGGCGTCCATCTTGGCCCGCAGCTCGTGCACATTGAGGCTGGAGGTGTCGATCACCAGGTCGGCGTCGCCGCGCAGCTCGCGCAGCAGCTCGCGCTCGGCGGCGATGCCGTCGACGATACGGCCGTCGCCCTGGAGGGGGTGCGGGCGGCGCACCGACTCGAAGCGGCGCACCAGGGCGTCGTCGGAGGACTCCAGGAAGACGATCCGGCGCGTCACGCCCCGCGTGTCGAGGTCGGAGAGGGACTCACGGAGGTTGTCGAAGAAGCGCCGGCCGCGGACGTCGACGACCACCGCGATCCGGGCGACGTTGCCCTGGGAGCGGGCGCCGAGCTCCACCATGGTGGGGATCAGCGCGGGCGGGAGGTTGTCGACGACGAACCAGCCGAGGTCCTCCAGACACTTGGCCGCCGTCGAGCGGCCCGCCCCGGACATGCCGGAGATGATCACCAGCTCCGGGATGGCCGCCTCGGGAAGTCCGGCCGTATCGCCGTTCGTGCCGGTACTCACCTGTGCTCCGTCTCCGTTGTGGCCTTGTTGCCCGTCGTGCTTGTTCACATTCATGTCTCCTGCCCCCGTCGCTCGTCCGGGGCGCCCGTCCGTACGGGCTCCCCGCTGGAACCCATGGTGGAGGGTTCCTCCTCCATGATCTCTCCAGTCGCCGTGTTCACGGCGGGTGCGGCCGGTGCCGCCTGGGCAAGCGCCACGGCGATCGTCTCGGCCGTCTTGCGGCCTATGCCGGGCACCTCGCAGATCTGGTCGATGGTGGCGGATCGAAGTTTCTTCAACGAACCGAAATGTTTCAGCAGTGCCTGCTTGCGCGCATCCCCGAGCCCCGGCACGTCGTCCAGCGGGCTCGCCCGGAAACGTTTGGCCCGCTTCGTGCGCTGATAGGTGATCGCGAAACGGTGGGCCTCGTCTCGGACGCGCTGCAGCAGATAGAGGCCCTCGCTGGTGCGGGGCAGGACCACCGGGTCGTCGTCGTCCGGCAGCCACACCTCCTCCAGGCGCTTGGCGAGGCCGCACACGGCGACGTCGTCGATCCCGAGCTCGTCGAGGGCCTTCTTGGCGGCGGCGACCTGGGGCTGCCCACCGTCGACGACGACGAGCTGCGGCGGGTAGGCGAAGCGCTTGGGGCGGCCGTCGTCGTCCTTGAGGCCGTTGGTAAGGGGCTCGCCGGGCGAGGTGAGCGTGCTCTGTGCGTCGGAGGTGAGGGTGCTGTCCGCGTCGGAGGTCGCAAGAGCGTTCTCGCCGTCGGCCCACTCCCCCGTCTTCTCCTTCTCGGCGAGGTAGCGCTTGAAGCGACGGGTGATCACCTCGTGCATGGAGCGGACGTCGTCCTGGCCCTCGAAGCCCTTGATCTGGAAGCGGCGGTACTCGCTCTTGCGCTGCAGCCCGTCCTCGAAGACGACCATGGAGGCCACGACGTCGTCGCCCTGGAGGTGCGAGATGTCGTAGCACTCGATCCTGAGGGGGGCACTGTCCAGGTCGAGAGCGTCCGCGATCTCCTCCAGCGCGCGCGAGCGCGTGGTCAGGTCGGAGGCGCGCTTGGTCTTGTGCAGGACGAGAGCCTGCTTGGCGTTGCGCTCGACGGTCTCCATGAGGGCGCGCTTGTCGCCGCGCTGCGGGATGCGCAGCGACACGTTCGAGCCGCGTCGCCCGGTGAGCCACTCCTGCACCGGCTCCACCGGCTCGGGCAGGGCCGGGACGAGGACCTCCTTGGGGACGGCGTCCCCGGTCTCCTCTCCGTAGAGCTGCTGGAGGGCGTGCTCGACGAGGGCGCCGGTGGTGATCTCCTCGACCTTGTCGGTGACCCAGCCGCGCTGGCCGCGCACCCGGCCACCGCGGACGTGGAAGATCTGCACGGCCGCTTCCAGCTCGTCCTCGGCGACGGCGATGAGGTCGGCGTCGGTCGCGTCGGCGAGCACGACCGCGTTCTTCTCCATGGCCTTCTTCAGGGCCTCGATGTCGTCGCGCAGGCGGGCGGCCCGCTCGTACTCCATCTCCTCGGCCGCCTCCATCATCTGCTTCTCCAGACGGCGCAGATAGGTGCTCGTGCGGCCGGTCATGAAGTCGCAGAATTCTTCGGCCAGTTCACGGTGCTCCTCGGCGGAGACGCGGTCCACGCAGGGGGCGGAGCACTTGCCGATGTAGCCGAGCAGGCAGGGGCGGCCGGTGCGGCGGGCGTTCTTGAAGACGCCGGCCGAGCAGGTGCGCACGGGGAAGACGCGCAGGAGGAGGTCGACGGTGTCGCGGATCGCCCACGCGTGCGCGTACGGCCCGAAATACCTGACGCCCTTCTTCTTGTGACCGCGCATCACCTGCACGCGCGGGTACTCCTCGTTCATCGTCACCGCGAGGTACGGGTAGCTCTTGTCGTCGCGGTACTTGACGTTGAACCGGGGGTCGAACTCCTTGATCCAGGAGTACTCCAGCTGCAGGGCCTCGACCTCGGTGGACACCACGGTCCACTCCACGGACGCGGCCGTGGTGACCATCGTGCGGGTGCGCGGGTGGAGGCCCGCCAGGTCCTGGAAGTAGTTCGCCAGGCGCTGGCGCAGGCTCTTCGCCTTTCCGACGTAGATCACCCGGCGGTGCTCGTCGCGGAACCTGTACACCCCGGGAGAGTCCGGGATCTGTCCCGGCTTGGGGCGGTAGCTGGAGGGGTCGGCCATGTCTCACACCCTACTGGCGAGGGGTGACAGTCCGGCGAGGCTGTGGACAACCCGGCTGCGCGCTCGGCGGGACGCCGGCGACGGGAGAACGGCCGCCGCACGGGGTGGTCATGCCGCGTTCCGGGGCCCGGTGCCGGACACCGCGGTGACGTGTCCGTGCACGCTGTGGGCGGGGGCGAACAGACCGGCTCAGGACCTCAGCGTGGCCCTCGTGGGCCGCCGTCGGCCGCGCGGTCCGCCACGGCGGCGTTCGTGATCGCGAGAACGCCCGTGCCACGCACCCGGGTGTCGGCCGTCAGCGTGAGCGGGCTGACGCCCAGAGCGGCGGCGATCCCGGGAGCGAGATCGAACGCGGCCCACTTCCATTCGTCCTGGTCGTCGTCGCTCTCCGTCGCCTCGTCCCAGGTCGGTGGCAGTCCCAGCTCCTCCCGCCGGGCACTTTCGAAGGGCAGCGGTTCGCCGAGGGTGAGCAGGGCGTCCTCGCCCTCCCCCGTCTCGCTGTAACGTCGCAGCACCGTGCCACGCTCGGTGACGAGCCAGGCTGAACCATCGCCCTGCATGCCGTAGTAGTACGCCTGTGCCCGGCCGTACCGTGCGCTCAGCTCCCCGCACAGACGCAGCACCTCATCGCTGCGCGCGCTGCCGCACGGGTCGCACCACGGGCCGATGACCAAGGTCCATCCGTCGACCTCCGGGCTCACGTACACCCGGGCCAGTCCGTCGGGATTGTCGTCCGCCCCTCCGTGGCCGTCCTCGTCGATGATCACCTCGGCCTCCGCGAAGGTCACCGGCCTGGACCGGCTGAGCCCCAGTGTCGCCATGACCCCGGCCTGGTCACCGGTCGGTACCGCGATCCAGTACAGCCAGCAAGTCGCCAGGGGCCGTGGCTGATCATCCGTCGAATGCACGGCCACACCCTGCCATGCCCGCATGCACATCCGGATTCGGGGCACCTCCCGCGACTTGAGGCAGCCGGGCACGCGAAGGCATCGGGACTCGGCCAGCCGTGCGCCGCCGTCGGACATCAGGTGTTGTCGGGACTTGGTCAACACGCTTCAATGCGGGGGAACTCGGGGCCGTGAACCACGGCGTACGGATGTGAAGCCCCCTGCCGTGCCCACGGGGTGGCCCCGACGAGCCGCGCGAACGGTCCGACCAACCGTTGTGAACAACCACAGAAAGGCCCCTGCATGCCGCACGCCACACAGCACGCGGACATCCCTGCCGTCGCCACCGCGGAACTGGACACGGCCCTGCAAGGCGGCCCCTTCCACGTCGCCCTGCGCGCCGCGATAGCCGCCCGGGGACTGCCGCTGCAGCGCGTGCAGCACCATCTGTCCCGTCGCGGTGTGAAGGTGGGCGTCACCAGCCTGAGCTACTGGCAGCAGGGGGCGCGCCGACCGCAGCGCCCCGAGTCATTGCGCGCGGTACGGGCCTTGGAGGAGATACTCCAACTGCCGGAGGAGTCCCTGATCCGGCTGCTCGCCGAGGCCGACGACCACGCGGCCCTTCAGCGGCCGGCGGCTCGCTCCTACCGCTCCCTGGTGGAGGCGTCGGGCGTCCTGGAGCAGCTGCTGGCGGAGCTGGACTGGCCGGTCGACGGCGGCGTGCACACCCTCGCCCACCACGAGCGGGTACGGATCGGCGCGCGCCGTGAGCTGGCGGGGCGCGAGTCCCACCACATCGTGCGCGCCCACAAGGACGGCGTGGACCGCTTCGTCGCCGTCCATCACGGCGACCCGGGGTGCGTACCGGAGCGCATGACGGTGCGGGCTCTGGAGAACTGCCGCACGGGACGGGTCCGGTGGCACCACGACACCGGTGTCCTCGTGGCCGAGATGCTCTTCGACAGGCGTCTGCGGGCCGGCGACACCTACCTCTTCCGCTACGGCGTCGAGGACGGCACGGCCGATGTGTCCCGTGAATACGCCCGCGGCTTTCCGCTTGCGGGCGGCCAGTACGCCCTCCAGGTCCGTTTCGCCGAGAACGCCCTCCCCGTCCGCTGCCACCGCTTCGCCCAGCACTCGGCGGCAGCGCCCCGCAGCGGCCACCAGGGACTGGCCCTCAGCGGCCTGCACCACTCCGTCCACCTTGTCGAGCCACGGGTGCGGACGGGGATCGTGGGCATCGGGTGGGAGTGGGAGTGAGGCGCCCTCGCACCACCCTGGCCTCGGCCCGGCTGACCGCCACGTTCTGATCCGAGCACGGCCTGACGTTCCCCTTGGCAGGCCTGGAGGGGACGTAAACGATTGCGCAAGCGTTTACGTCCGGCTCCGAATGGGATACGTTCCCGGCCAGAAGACCCGCCGCGCCCCGGGGAGGGGCGCGGCACAGGCGGAACAGGGAGGGGATCCCGATGGCGACCATGGCCGACGTCGCCCGGCGCGCCGGCGTGTCCGTGGCCACCGTCTCCCATGTGCTGAACGACACTCGGCCGGTGCTGCCCCACACCCGCCAGGCGGTGCTGGACGCCATGGACGAGCTCGGCTACACGCCCAACACCCTCGCCCGTTCCCTGGTCACCTCCCGCACCCGGTCCATAGGGCTCGCGGTGTCGGCGATCAGCAACCCGTACTTCACGGAGATCCTCCAGGGCGTCGAGGCCGCGGCCCTGGAACACGGCTACAGCCTGCTCATCGCCGACCCGCACGACGATCCGGTGCATGAACGCAAGGTCGTCCAACTGCTACACGAACGCCGGGTGGACGGCATGATCGTCGCGCCTTCCGCCGACCCCCGGGATCTGGTCGCCTACCTCGGCCGCCACCATGTGCCGACCGTCCTCCTCGACCGCGTGGTCGACACCTCTGCGGACGGCTCACCCCGCTTCGACCAGGTCTGCGCCGACAGCGCCGAACCCGTGGCCCGGTTGGTCACCCATCTCGCCGGACTCGGCCACCGGCGGATCGCCCTGGTCGCCGGCCTGCCCGGACTCAGCACCACCAGCGAGCGGCTCACCGGATACCGGGACGGCCTGGCCGCCGCCGGGCTCGCCTACGACGAACACCTCGTCGTGCACGGCGACTCCGAGTCGGCCGGCGCCGAACAGGCCACCGCCGCGCTGCTGGCTCTCGCCGCACCGCCCACCGCGCTCGTCACCGCCAACAACGCGATGACGATCGGCGCCCTGCGCGCCCTGCGTGACCGCGGCATGTCCGTGCCCGACGACATCGCACTGTGCTGCTTCGACGACTTCGCCTGGGCCGATCTGTTCTCGCCCCGGCTCACCGCGATAGCGCAGCCCAGCAGGGACATCGGCGCTGAGGCGGTCCGTGTGCTGCTGGACCGCCTTGCCTCGCCGGACCGGCCCGCCCGGACGGTGCGTCTCCCGTGCACCTTCGTGCATCGCACGTCGTGCGGCTGCGACGAACAGCCGCCGCGGTCCGGGCGGGCCCGGCGATCCGAAAAGGCCGGGACACCCGAGACGCTCGGGCGGGCGGTGATATCCACGAGGCCCGGGATGCCGGCGGGGTCCGCAGTGCCAGAGGGGTCCGGGAAGCCCGAGGCCACCGCACAGCCCCTGCCATCCGACAGTCCCGACCAGCCCCTGTCGTCCGTGAAAGGAACCGTCTCGTGATCGTCGTCGCCGGTGAGGCTCTGATCGACCTGGTACCGCAGGGCCCGGGCGCCCTTGCGGGTCTGAAGCCGGCGCTCGGCGGCGGCCCCTACAACACCGCGGTGGCCCTCGGCCGACTCGGCTCGCCCACCGCCTTCTACTCCCGCACGTCCTACGACGCCTTCGGAGAGGCACTGCTCGACGGGCTGCGGAAGGCCGGGGTCGATGCATCGGCCGTGCAGCGCGGCATGGAGCCGACAACCCTCGCGGTCGCGACCATCGACGCGAACGGGTCGGCCGCGTACTCCTTCTATGTCGAGGGCACCGCCGACCGGCTCTTCACGGCACCCAGGGCGCTGCCCGCGGAGGCGCGCGCGGTGTCCTTCGGTACCTGCTCGCTCGTCCTGGAACCGGGGGCGAGCGCCTATGAGGAGCTGATGCGGAGCGCGGCCGCGCAAGGGGTGTTCACCGCGCTCGACCCGAACATCCGGGCCGGCCTGATCCCCGACCCGGACGGCTACCGGGCGCGGTTCAAGAGCTGGCTGCCGTCGGTGTCGCTGCTGAAGCTCTCCGAGGAGGACGCGCTGTGGCTGGGCGGCACTCCGCGCGAGTGGCTTGCCGCGGGACCTGCGGCCGTCGTGATCACTCAGGGCGGTGACGGGCTGATCGCCTTCACGCGGGACGGCGCGGTGCACGCCGTGCCGGGCGAGAAGGTCGACGTCGTGGACACGATCGGTGCGGGCGACACCGTGAACGCGGCCCTGTTGCACGGCCTGGCCGCCCAGGACGCTCTGTCCGCCGAGGCGCTTGTGGGACTGGGCGCCGACGGCTGGACACGGCTGCTGCGGTTCGCGGCGCGGGCTGCCGCGATCACCTGTTCCCGGGCGGGGGCTGAACCGCCGTACGCCTCCGAACTGGGGGACTTCTAGGAGGCGTTGGGTTCCGTTCCATTCCGCTGTTGAGGAGTCAAGGTTCGTCGCAGCCGCAGGGATCGGGCGGCTGATGAGGGAACGTGCGGCGCCCCGCGGGGAGTTCCCGCGGGGCGCCGCACGTTTCAGGATTTGTTCGGGCTCGTTGCCCGCGAGCCTCAGGCCTTGCGGGCCCGCGTCGACTTCTTCGCGGTTGCCGTCTTCTTCGTGGCCCCGGCCGCCTTGTCGGTGGCCTTGTTGTTGGCCGGCTTCGTGGTCCTGGCGGTCGCCGTCTTCTTCGCCGTCGATGCCGCCGCGACCGTCTTCCTGGCCGCCGTCTTGCGCGGGGCCTTCACCGAGGCCGCGTCGCTGATCCGGTCGGCGCCGAGGATCTCGCGCAGGAACTTGCCGGTGTGGCTGGCGGGCACCCCGGCGACCTGCTCAGGTGTGCCTTCGGCAACGACGAGGCCACCGCCTGCGCCGCCCTCGGGGCCCATGTCCACGACCCAGTCGGCGGTCTTGATCACGTCGAGGTTGTGCTCGATGACGATGACCGTGTTGCCCTTGTCGACCAGGCCGGAGAGGACCTTCAGCAGCTTGCTGATGTCCTCGAAGTGCAGACCGGTGGTCGGCTCGTCGAGGACGTAGACCGTGCGGCCGGTGGAGCGCTTCTGGAGCTCGCTGGCGAGCTTCACGCGCTGCGCCTCACCGCCGGACAGGGTGGTCGCGGACTGGCCGAGCCGGACGTAGCCGAGACCGACGTCGTTGAGCGTCTTCAGGTGGCGGTTGATCGCCGGGACGGCCTCGAAGAAGGTCATGGCCTCTTCGATGGGCATGTTCAGGACCTCGGAGATGGACTTGCCCTTGTAGTGGACCTCCAGGGTCTCCCGGTTGTACCGGGCGCCGTGGCAGACCTCGCACGGGACGTACACGTCCGGGAGGAAGTTCATCTCGATCTTGATGGTGCCGTCGCCCGCGCAGTTCTCGCAGCGGCCGCCCTTGACGTTGAAGGAGAAGCGGCCGGGCATGTAGCCGCGGACCTTCGCCTCGGTGGTCTCGGCGAACAGCTTGCGGATGTGGTCGAAGACGCCGGTGTACGTCGCCGGGTTCGACCGCGGGGTGCGGCCGATGGGCGACTGGTCGACGTGCACGACCTTGTCGACGAGGTCGTCGCCGTCCACGCGCGTGTGCCGCCCGGGGACGTTGCGCGCGCCGTTGAGCTCGCGGGCCAGGTGCGTGTACAGGATGTCGTTGACCAGCGTCGACTTGCCGGAGCCGGACACGCCGGTGACCGCGGTGAACACGCCCAGCGGGAACGAGACGTCGATGTCCTGGAGGTTGTTCTCACGGGCGCCGTGCACCGTGAGCAGCCGGGACGGGTCGTGCGGGCGGCGGATGTCGGGCAGTGGGATGGACTTCTTGCCGGACAGGTACTGGCCGGTCTGCGACTCGGCGTTGGCGAGCAGCTCCTTCAGAGAGCCGCTGTGCACGACCTTGCCGCCGTGCTCACCGGCGCCGGGGCCGATGTCGACGACCCAGTCGGCGGTCTTGATGGTGTCCTCGTCGTGCTCGACGACGATGAGCGTGTTGCCCATGTCGCGCAGCCGGACGAGGGTCTCGATGAGCCGGTGGTTGTCGCGCTGGTGCAGGCCGATGGACGGCTCGTCGAGGACGTACAGGACGCCGACGAGTCCGGAGCCGATCTGGGTGGCCAGGCGGATGCGCTGGGCCTCGCCGCCGGAGAGCGTGCCGGCCGCACGGTTGAGCGACAGATAGTCCAGGCCGACGTCGACCAGGAACCGCAGCCGCTCGTTGACCTCCTTCAGCACGCGCTCGGCGATCTTCTTGTCGCGGGCGTTGAGCCTCAGCTCGCCCAGGAAGTCCGCGCAGTCGCTGATCGACATCGCGGAGACCTCGGCGATCGACTTCTCCATGATCGTGACCGCGAGGACGATCGGCTTCAGGCGGGTGCCCTCACAGGTGGGGCAGGGCACCTCGCGCATGTAGCCCTCGAAGCGCTCACGGCTGGCGTCGCTCTCGGCCTCGCTGTGCCGGCGCTTGACGAAGGGGACGGCACCCTCGAAGGGCGTCGTGTACACGCGCTCGCGGCCGTACCGGTTGCGGTAGCGGACCTCGATCTGCGTCTTGTGGCCGTACAGCAGGGCCTTCTTGGCGCGCTGCGGCAGACCCGCGAAGGGGATGTCCGTGCGGAAGCCCAGCGCGTCCGCGAGGGCTCCGATCAGGCGGCCGAAGTAGTCCTTGGTGTGGCCGTGCGACCAGGGGTGGATGGCGCCCTCGTCGAGGGACTTCTCCTCGTCCGGGACGATCAGCTCGGGGTCGACCTCCATGCGCGTACCGATGCCAGTGCACTCGGGGCAGGCGCCGAAGGGCGAGTTGAAGGAGAAGGAGCGCGGCTCCAGCTCCTCGAAGGACAGGTCGTCGTACGGGCAGTACAGGTGCTCCGAGTACATGCGCTCGCGCTCGGGGTCGTCCTCGGGGAGGTCGACGAAGTCGAGCACGACCATGCCGCCGGACAGGCCGAGGGCGGTCTCCACGGAGTCGGTGAGGCGGCGCTTGGCGGAGTCCTTCACCGTGAGGCGGTCGACGACCACCTCGATCGTGTGCTTCTCCTGCTTCTTCAGCGTGGGCGGGTTGGACAGCTGGATCGTCTCGCCGTCCACGCGCGCGCGGGAGTAGCCCTTGGTCTGGAGGTCGGCGAAGAGGTCGACGAACTCGCCCTTGCGCTCGCGCACCAGCGGCGACAGCACCTGGAAGCGGCTCCCCTCCGGCAGCTCCAGGACCTTGTCGACGATGGCCTGCGGCGACTGGCGCGAGATCGGGCGGCCGCACTCGGGGCAGTGCGGCTTGCCGATGCGCGCGAAGAGCAGTCGCAGATAGTCGTAGACCTCGGTGATGGTGCCGACCGTCGAGCGCGGGTTGCGCGAGGTCGACTTCTGGTCGATGGAGACCGCCGGGGACAGGCCCTCGATGAAGTCGACGTCCGGCTTGTCCATCTGGCCGAGGAACTGCCGGGCGTACGACGACAGGGACTCCACGTAGCGCCGCTGCCCCTCGGCGAAGATGGTGTCGAAGGCCAGCGAGGACTTGCCCGACCCCGACAGGCCCGTGAAGACGATGAGCGAGTCGCGCGGGAGGTCGAGCGAGACATTCTTGAGGTTGTGCTCGCGCGCTCCACGGACGATGAGACGGTCGGCCACGCCGGTCCGCACCTTTCTTGAGAGAAGTGACAGGGGGGCGAGGCCCCCGTGCTTTCCCGGATTCGAGGCCCCCGTGCTTTCTCAGACTAGGGGGAGCCACTGACAACGCCGGTCGGATTCCCGGATGCGACAACAATCCCGGGCCCTCCAGCATGCCCGACGTCACGACCGACCCTATAGCACGCGCATTCGATTTACGGCACGCGTTCACCACCTTCACCCAAAGGTGTGGCGGGGCTAGTGTCAGCAGCATGATTGATCACGCTCGTGACCTGGCGTCTGTACGTGAAGCGACCGACCGGCTGCTCACCGCAGCCGCCAAACTGGACAACGCGTCCGTGGCCGAGCCGTCACGGCTCCCCGGCTGGACCCGCGGCCACGTCCTCGCGCACCTCGCCCGCAACGCCGACGCCCTCGTGAACGTCCTCGAAGGGCGTCCCATGTACCTCTCCGCCACCGCTCGGGACGCCGACATCGAACGGGATGCCCCGCGCCCTCTCGACACCCAGCTCTCCGACGTGCGCGAGAGCGCGGCCCGCTTCCAGGAGACGGGAGCGGCGCCCGCGGACTGGTCGCGCACGGTGGAGCTCCGCAACGGGGTCACCGACGTGGCGGCCCGGGTGCCGTTCCGGCGGTGGGTCGAGGTGGAGCTGCACCACGTGGATCTCGGGATCGGGTACGAGCTGGAGGACCTGCCGGCGGAGTTCGTTGAGCGCGAGATCGACTTCCTCGCGGAGAGGTTCACCGGGCACCCCGATGTACCGCCGACCCGTCTCACGGACGGCACGCGCGCGTGGAGCACGGGCCGGGAGGAGGGCGCTGCCGAGGTCACCGTCCGAGGTCCCGCACCCGAGCTGCTCGGCTGGCTCGCCGGGCGCCGCGACGGATCCGGCCTGAGCGTGGAGGGCGGCTCGCTGCCGTCGCTTCCCCCGCTGTAGCACCTGGACGGTCCCCGGGGCCGCCTCGCCGCCGTGGTCCGTTCCCCGGGCCGCCCTGCCGCTGGGGAGCCTGGACAGCCCGGGGACCGCCCTGCCGCTATAGGCTGCCGACATGACGTACAGCGGACAGGTGACCGTCGGTGGCCCCGCCGACGTGCACGAGCTCAAGGACCTGATGATCACCAAGATCGCGGTCGGCCCGATGGACAACAACGCCTATCTGCTGCGCTGCCGGGCCACGGACGAGCAGCTGCTGATCGACGCCGCCAACGACGCGGACGCGCTGCTCGGCATGATCGGTGACGACGGCATCGCGTCCGTCGTCACCACGCACCGGCACGGCGACCACTGGCAGGCGCTCGCCGCGGTCGTCGAGGCCACCGGCGCGCGCACGTACGCCGGACGCGACGACGCCGAAGGCATCCCGGTGCCGACCGACGTCCTGGTCGACGACGGCGACACCATCCGGGTAGGGCGCGTGGAACTCACCGCGCGCCACCTGGTGGGGCACACGCCGGGTTCGATCGCCCTCGTCTACGACGACCCGCACGGGCACCCCCATGTGTTCACCGGGGACTGCCTGTTCCCGGGCGGCGTGGGCAACACCCGTAAGGATCCGAAGGCGTTCGCCAGTCTGATCCACGACGTCGAGACGAAGATCTTCGACGTGCTGCCGGACGAGACGTGGGTCTACCCGGGGCACGGCAACGACACGACGCTGGGCGCGGAGCGGCCGCATCTGCCGGAGTGGCACGCGCGGGGCTGGTGACCGCCGGGCCGCTGGACGCGCAACCGGCGAGCATGCGCGCCGTGCACTCCCCGCGTACGCGCCCCGTGTGAATCGTTCACACGCGCCGGTGCCATGCGCGCGCTCCCGGCGGACGTTGTTGCGCAGTCAACTGGAAGCAGCCCCGCGCAGGATGACGGCTCCTGAGCGGTACGGGCCGCCGGTCTCCCAATCCCCGCCCTCGACCGGCGGCCCCGGCGACTGCGGCTGTGGCTGCGGCGGGACGTGTTCACAGGAACGCAACACCCGTTCCCACTATGCGGACGATTGCCGTCGCGACCTCGACAAACACGACGGTGTACTGTCAATCTCCCGCCATGCACCTTGCCCCTCGCGCGCTGCGTCGCGCCGTCGCCGTCGCAACGACAGCACTCCTCGCCACCGCTCTCGGCTGTGCCCCGCAGCCGGAGGGCAAGGCCGCCGACACGCCGTCCGGGTCGGCCGGGAACACCTGCGCCAAGGGCAAGTTGGCCACCAAGACCTCCGGCAAGCTGACGATCGCAACCGACGAGCCGGCGTACGAGCCCTGGTTCAAGGACGACAAGCCCGCCAACGGTGAGGGATTCGAGTCGGCGGTCGCCTATGCCGTGGCGAAGCAGCTCGGCTACGGCAAGGGCGCCGTCGTCTGGCAGAGCGTGCCGTTCAACAAGGCCTTCGCACCAGGCGAGAAGACCTTCGACTTCGACATCAACCAGGTGTCCATCAGCGACGAGCGCAAGAAGGCCGTGGACTTCTCCTCCGGCTACTACGACGTCCGCCAGGCCGTCATCGCGCTGAAGGGCACCAAGGCCGCGAAGGCGAAGAGCATCGCGGAGCTCAAAGGCCTCAAGCTGGGCGCCCAGGTGGGCACCACCAGCCTCGACTACATCGACGACGTGGTGAAGCCGACGCAGCAGGCCGCCGCGTACGCCAAGAACGACCAGGCCAAGTCCGCACTGAAGAACGGCCAGGTCGACGCCATCGTCGTCGATCTGCCGACCGCGTTCTACATCACCGCCGCCGAGGTGACGGACGCGACGATCGTCGGGCAGTTCGAGAACCAGGGCGGTACGCCGGAACAGTTCGGGCTCGTGCTCGACAAGGGCAGCGCACTCACCGCGTGCGTGACGGACGCCGTGGACACCCTGCGCGAGGACGGCACCCTGGACAAGCTCGAGCAGCAGTGGCTGTCGGACGCCGTCGACGCTCCGGTGCTCAAGTGACGGTCACGAAGGAAGAGTCCGGCAAGTGACGGTCCCGAAGGAAAGGTCCGGCCACGAGGGCGCGGACGACAACGGTGGCATGCCCGGCGCGGGCGACGACGGTTACGTCCCCTCGCAACGACGTCTCGCCCGCGAGCGCTACAAGCGCGCCCGCGCCCGCCGCGCCACGGCGATCGCGGCCCTCTCCACCCTGGTCACCGGGGTCGTGCTCTACCTGGTCGTGGTCAATGCGCCGGGCTGGCCGCGCACCCAGGAGACGTTCTTCAACTGGGAGTACGCGCGCGAGGCGGTCCCGAAGGTCCTCGAAGGGCTGTGGCTCAACGTCCGGCTGCTGCTGATCTGCGGCGCGGCCGTGCTGGTCCTCGGCATGCTCATCGCCGTCGCCCGCACCCTGCGTGGCCCGGTGTTCTTCCCGCTGCGGGTGCTGGCGGCCGCGTACACGGACTTCTTCCGGGGCCTTCCGCTCATCATTAACCTCATGATCGTCGTGCTGGGGGTCCCCGCGCTGCGGCTGCAGGGCGTCACCGTCGATCCGGTGCTGCTGGGCGGCACGGCGCTGACGCTGACGTATTCGGCGTACGTCGCCGAGGTGTTCCGCGCCGGCATCGAGTCCGTCCACCCCTCGCAGCGCGCCGCGGCCCGCTCGCTCGGCCTCACCAACCGGCAGGCGCTGCGGCACGTGGTCCTGCCGCAGGCCGTGCGCCGTCAGGTGCCGCCCCTGCTCAACGACCTGGTGTCGCTGCAGAAGGACACCGGTCTGGTGTCGATCGGCGGTGCGGTGGACGCCGTACGGGCCGCGGACATCATCGTGGGCCGCAGCCTCAACTACACGCCGTACATCGTCGCGGGCCTGGTCTTCGTGGCGCTGACCATCCCGATGACCCGCTTCACGGACTGGGTGACGGCCCGGATGGACCGTCGGCGCGCCCAAGGAGGAGCCCTGTGAGCGACGCAAGCTCTTTGAGCGACGCGCCTGTGCTGCGCATGGAGTCCGTCCGCAAGACCTTCGGGAGCTCGATCGTGCTGCGGGATGTCGACCTGGAGGTCGCCCCGCACACGGTGACCGCGTTGATCGGTGCCTCCGGCTCCGGCAAGTCCACGCTGCTGCGGTGCGCGAACCTCCTGGAGGACATCGACGACGGCGCGATCTGGCTGGACGGCGAGGAGATCACCGATCCGCGCGTCGACCAGGACGCCGTACGGCGCCGTATCGGCGTGGTGTTCCAGGCGTACAACCTCTTCCCGCACATGACGGTCCTGGAGAACATCACCCTCGCCCCGCGCCGGGTGCACGGCGTGTCCCGGGCGGAGGCCGAGGCACGCGCGCGTGAGCTGCTGGAGCGGCTCGGGCTGGCCGGCAAGGCGGGCGAGTACCCGGACCGGCTGAGCGGTGGTCAGCAGCAGCGGGTCGCGATCGTCCGCGCCCTGGCCGTACGTCCCCGGCTGCTGCTGCTCGACGAGATCACCGCCGCCCTCGACCCGGAGCTCGTGGGCGAAGTCCTCGCCGTCGTCCGCGACTTGAAGGAGGACGGGATGACGATGGTGCTGGCCACCCACGAGATGGGGTTCGCCCGCGAGGTCGCCGACCAGGTTTGTTTTCTGGACGGAGGTGTGGTGCTGGAGCGCGGCACAGCTGAGCAGATCTTCGGCGATCCGCGGCAGGAGCGCACGCGGCGCTTCCTGCGGCGGATCGTGGAGGCGGGGCGGCTGTAAGGACCGCCCGCAATGGTCGGCGGTACTTACCTGCCGATCGGGGTTCAGGTGTGCGCCTGTCCCGCTCCCGCCAGCGCCGCGACCCGCTCCACACCGAACACGTACCCCTGCACACCGCACCCCGCGATGACGCCGTCGGCGCGCAGGGAGACGTACGAGTGGTGCCGGAACGACTCGCGCTTGTGGATGTTGGAGATGTGGACCTCCAACACAGGAAGCCCGTCGCAGGTGTTGAGCGCATCCAGGATCGCCACCGAGGTGTGCGAGTAGGCGCCGGGGTTGATCACGATCCCGCAGTGGTTCAGCCGTGCCTCGTGGATCCAGTCGACCAGCTCGCCCTCGTGGTTGGACTGCCGGAAGTCGATCGTGCCGCCGTGCGCAGCCGCCGCCTTGGCGCACAGGGCCTCCACGTCGGCCAGGGTCTCGGAGCCGTAGATCTCCGGCTGGCGCTGGCCCAGCAGGTTCAGGTTGGGGCCGTTGAGGATCATGATCGGGGCGTTGGCCAGGGTGCGGGGCACGGTTCCTCCGGTCCGTTCGGGGTCGGGCGGCCCGTCGAGGACCGCTGCTCAGACCCCGGTTTATCACGGTGCATGCATCACGCCATGGGTCCTACCCTCCGGTCATGACCATGATCTCGTACCCTCCGAAGCCCCTACCCGGCGATCGCGTCGCTGTCATCTCCCCCTCCGCAGGTCTGCCCGCGCTCTTCCCGCGCCCCTACGAGCTGGGCCTGGAGCGGCTGCGCAAGGACTACGGTCTCGAACCGGTCGAGTACCCGGCGACCCGCAAGGTGGGCTCGACGCCGCAGGAGCGGGCCGACGACATCCACGCCGCGTTCGCCGACCCCGGCATAAAGGCGGTCATGGCGTCCATCGGCGGCGACGACCAGATCACCGTGTTGCCGCTGCTGGACCGGGAGTTGATCCGGGCGAACCCGAAGCCGTTCTTCGGCATGAGCGACAACACGAACCTGCTCATGTTTCTGTACAACACCGGAATCGTCGGCTTTCACGGCGCGACCGTGATGTGCGAGCTGGGCCGCCCCGGCGCCATGCACCCGCAGACCGCCGACTCGCTGCGGGCCGCGCTGTTCACCTCGGGCGAGTACGAACTCAAGCCGGCCGAGAGCTGGAGCGACATCAACGGCGACTGGGCCGACCCGGCGACCTTCGACGCGGAGCCGGAGATGCGCCCAGCCGACGGATGGACCTGGGTCAATGCCGACCGGGCGGTGGAAGGCCGCACTTGGGGAGGTTGCCTGGAGATCGTCGGCTGGCTGCTGATGGCCGACCGCGAGATCTCGCGCGACTTGTCGGCATACGACGGCGGAGTGCTGCTCCTGGAGACGTCGGAGGACATGCCGAGCGCCGACGAGGTCTTCCGGACCCTGCGGAACATGGGCGAGCGCGGGCTTCTGCGGCGCTTCGCGGCGCTGCTCATGGGCCGGGCGAGGACCTGGTCCTTCGAGCGCCCCAACAGCCCCGAACAGGGCGCACGTTACGCCGCCGCGCAGCGTGAGGCAGTGCTGCGGGCCATGGGCATATATGCCCCCAACACCCCGATCGTCTTCGACGTGGACTTCGGCCACACCGATCCGCAACTCGTCATCCCTTACGGCGGCATCGTCCGTGTCGACGGCCTCGCCCGGCGCATCACCGTCACGTACTGAGGAGGGCCCGGCGCGCCCGTACGCCCCCGTAACCCGTGGTCACTGTGGGTAGTTGACGCAGCATGCACGACGTACGCACCGTAAGGGCACCCTCCATGCTGCGGCTCGCGGCGGCCTCGCTCGCCGGGACGGCCATCGAGTTCTACGACTTCTTCGTCTACGGGACCGCGGCGGCGCTGGTCCTGGGCCCGCTGTTCTTCCCTACGTTTTCGCCCGTGGCGGGGACCCTCGCCGCCTTCGCGACGTTCGGCGTGGGCTTTGTGGCGCGGCCCCTGGGGTCGGTGCTGTTCGGGCACATCGGGGACCGGCACGGACGCCGGCCGGTCCTCGTAGCCTCGCTGCTGCTGACCGGTGCCTCCACGGTCGCGGTCGGCTGCGTGCCGACGTACGACACGATCGGTGTCACCGCTCCCCTGCTGCTGCTCGTGCTGCGCTTCCTGCAGGGGCTGGGCATCGGCGGCGAGTGGGGCGGGGCCGTCCTGCTGACCGTGGAGCACGCGCCTGCCGGGCGCCGCGGGCTGTGGTCGAGCTTCCCGCAGGTCGGGCCCGCGCTGGGCTTCCTGCTCGCCAACGGTGTGGTGCTGGGGCTGTCGGCGACGCTCTCCGAGGCTCAGTTCGCCGCGTGGGGATGGCGCGTGCCGTTCTGGGCGGCGGGTGTGCTCGCGGTGGTGGGGCTGTGGCTGCGGTCGTCGCTCGCCGAGAGCCCCCGGTTCCTCGAAATCGACGACCACGCGCGCGTGCCGCTCGCCGAGGTCGTACGCGACCACTGGCGGCTCGTGCTGCTGACGGCCGGGGCGCTGTCTATCGGATACGCGATCTTCTACACCGTAACGACCTGGTCCCTCGCGTACGCCACGGAGCGGCTCGGGGTGAGCCGCAGCGTCATGCTGACCTGCGTCATGAGCGCGGTGGTGGTGAAGGGCTCGCTCACACCGGTGATGGCTCTCCTCGGCGACCGTTACGGGCGACGGCCCCTCTGCCTGATCGGGTGCTCTGCCGCGGCCCTGTGGATGGTCCCGATGGTCGCGCTCCTCGCGACGGGCGCGCCGCTGCCGATGTTCCTGGGGTTCGCCGGGGCGATGATCGCGTTCATCACGATGTTCGCCGTGATCGCAGCGTATCTGCCCGAGTTGTACGAGCCCCGGGTGCGCTGCACGGGCGCCGCGGTGGGCTACAACCTCGGTGGCGTCCTCGGGGGCGCGCTCACGCCGATCGCGGCCACGGCGCTGGCCGAGCAGGGCGGTCGGGTGCCCTGGGGGGTGGGGGCGTATCTGACGGGCATCGCGCTGCTCAGCCTGGGCTGCTTCGCGCTGCTTCCCGAAACGCGCCCGGTGCCCGCTGTGGCGGCGGAGCCCGCCACCGGGTGACGGGCTCCGGGACACCGCAGCTCCGCACGACGATCGCCGCGGAGCCACAGCGGCTGCGGAACGCGGCGGCTATGGATTGATCGCGAGCTCCAGATACGCCGCGAACAGCACCAGATGGACGCCTCCTTGCAGCGGCGTCGCCCGCCCCGGCACCACCGTCAGCGAGCTCACCACGACCGTCAGGGCGAGCAGCACCATGTGGGTGGGGCCGAGGCCGAGGACGAGCGGGCCCGAGAGCCAGATGGAGGCCAGGGCGACCGCGGGGATGGTCAGGCCGATGCTGGCCATCGCCGAGCCCAGCGCGAGGTTCAGGCTGGTCTGCACGCGGTCTCTGCGGGCGGAGCGCAGCGCGGCGATCGTCTCGGGGAGCAGCACCAGCAGGGCGATGATCACGCCGACGACGGCATGGGGCAGGTCGGCGGCCGCCACTGCGGACTCGATGGTCGGCGACACCCCCTTGGCCAGGCCGACCACGCCGATCAGCGCCAGGCCCAGCAGCCCCAGGCTGATCAAGGCGCCGCGGGCGGAGGGTACGTCGGCGTGGTCGTCCGCTGTGATCACCTCGCCCTGCCGGGTGATGGGGAGGAAGTAGTCGCGGTGCCGCACGGTCTGCGTCGTCACGAACAGGCCGTACAGGATCAGCGAGGAGAGCGCGGCGAACGTCAGCTGCACGCTGGAGAACTCCGGGCCGGGCTTGCTCGTGGTGAACGTCGGCAGCACCAGGCTCAGCGTGGCCAGGGTGGCGACGGTCGCGAGCGCGGCTCCTGTGCCCTCGGGGTTGAAGACCGCTGTACGGTGCCGCAGCGAGGCGACCAGCAGACACAGGCCGACAATGCCGTTGCAGGTGATCATCACAGCGGCGAAGACCGTGTCCCGGGCCAGGGTGGAGCTCTTGTCGCCGCCGTCGGCCATCAGGGTCACGATCAGGGCGACCTCGATGATCGTGACGGCGACCGCGAGGACGAGGGAACCGAAGGGTTCGCCGACCCGGTGGGCGACCACTTCGGCATGGTGTACGGCGGCCAGGACGGCTCCCGCGAGGACCACAGTCACCAGCGCGACGACCGCGCCGGGCAGGTCCCGTCCCCAGGTGAAGACCAGCAGGACGACCGCGAGCACCGGCATGAAGGACGTCCACCGGGTCGTGAGCGGCCTGAGCCGAGCGATCATGGAGCGATCGTCGCAGAGGCCCTGGGGGTTCGCATTCCGGTCCTTGTGGCCGTCGGGCGGCCCCGCGCCCTCGGGGTGCGGGGGCCCTGTGTGTCGTATGTCGCTACGCGAAATCGGTCATCTCCTGTACGTCGCAGTCCGTGAAGGACGGCGGCCTGCTGCACAGTGCGGCCATCTGCTCCGCGAACTTGGTCGTCTCGGGGTCGTCGTTGTTGCGCATGGCGTCCTCGTAGGAGTCGAACTCGATCACTACGAGGTAGCGGTTGGCCTGGCCCCGGTCTTTGAGGACGAGACGGCGTGTGGGGCCGCCGCTGCGGCCCTCGAAGCGCTGCTGCGTCTCATGGGCCAGCTCCCGCATCTCGTCGATGCGTTCGGTCTCGAAGTCGATGATCTGCACGAACTTCATGGGTGCGTCCACGGGTGCCTCCACCCCCCGGCTGTTGTGTCCCCGGCCGGGGACACCAGCACCCAACGAAGCACCGGGAGCGGTGCTCGGCAATTCGCTGGGCACCACTCCCGGTGTTGGTTCTTCCTACGTCCGACGTGGTCAGACGTCGATGCTGTCCTTCGGAGCGCCTTCGCTCCGCTCCTGCGCCGCCTCGGCCGCCGCCTGCTTCTTGGAGGCCCTCAGGCTGGTGATCGTGGTGACGATCAGGACCGAGCAGATCACACCGAGCGAGACCGGGATGCTGATCTCCGGGACATGGACGCCGGACTCGTGCAGCGCGTGCAGCACCAGCTTGACGCCGATGAAGCCCAGGATGATCGACAGGCCGTAGCTGAGGTGGACCAGCTTCTTGAGCAGGCCGCCGATGAGGAAGTACAGCTGCCTCAGACCCATCAGCGCGAAGGCGTTGGCCGTGAACACGATGTACGGGTCCTGCGTCAGACCGAAGATCGCCGGGATGGAGTCGAGGGCGAACAGCACGTCGGTGGTGCCGATCGCCAGCATCACGACCAGCATCGGGGTCATGACCCGCTTGCCGTTCTCCTGGATCCACAGCTTGGTGCCGTGGTAGCGGTCGGCGACACCGAACCTGCGCTCGGCGGCCTTGAGCAGCTTGTTCTCCTCGTACTCCTCGTCCTCCTCGTCGGCCCGGGCCTCCTGGATGAGCTTCCAGGCGGTCCAGATCAGGAAGGCGCCGAAGAGGTAGAACACCCACGAGAAGCTGGCGATGATGGCCGCGCCCGCGGCGATGAAGATGGCCCGCAGCACCAGGGCTATGAGGACACCGACGAGCAGCACTCGCTGCTGGTACTGGGACGGCACGGCGAACTTCGCCATGATCAGGACGAAGACGAAGAGGTTGTCGACGCTCAGCGACTTCTCGGTGATGAAGCCCGCGAAGAACTCTCCGGCGGGCTGTCCGCCGCCGAAGATCAGCAGGCCGAGCCCGAAGAGGCCCGCCAGGGCGATCCAGACGACCGTCCAGATTCCGGCTTCCTTGATCGACACGTCATGCGGCTTGCGGCCGATGAAGAAATCGACCGCGATCAGGGCGGCAAGGCCCACGATGGTCAGGACCCACAGGGTCGTGGAAACTTCCACTGCGCCTCCGGCAGTCGTAACGGCAAATGTCAGCGTCGTCGCGCGCCGGAGGTCTCTTCCACCCACGATGGGCCGACGCCCCGGGATCTGGCCGGATCCGTATTGACGGGTACGTCGCAGCAGACAGGGAGTACTCCCCTCCGTGGGATGAACAGTACCCCAATCACCAAGGAAAGGTAAAGTACTTGGCAAAAGAAGTGCCAAGTGTGCTGGTCAGAGGCGCTTTACCAGTGCTTGGCCCGGGCTGCGGCGACCTGCGCGAGCACCTGCTGGAGCACCTGGCTGTCGGGCGGTACCAGGGAGGGCTCGTAAGTCCAGGCGTGCCCCACCCACGGGTCGGCGAGATGGTCGTCCGGCACGGGGGTCAGTCGCAGCAGCGAACGCCACAGTGGGTCGAGCAACGGGCCGTAGCCGGAGGCCTCCTCGCGGTCCGCGACCATCATCAGGTGGACGCCGACAGCCGGACCCTCGTCCGCCAGGTAGCGCAGCTGGTTCACGGCCCGGTCGTCGAAGCCGTGCGGGAAGTCATTGACGATCAGCAGCTGCTCGGAGGTGTCGAAACCGGGCGGCAGGGAGTCGGGCGCACCACCGCGCACCGCCATCTGCACCAGGTCGACGCGCTGAGTGAGCCGTGCCAGGACGTCCGCGACTCCCGCCGCGCCCAGGGCCGGCGGGGCCGCGAGCACACCGGTCTGCACCAGGGGTGCCAGTGCCTGTGCGCCCGACCCTGCCGGATCGATGACGTGCACGGTGAACTCGCCCGCCGGATAGACGGCGAGCAGCCGTGCCGCGTGCGCCACGGCTTCCTCCATCGCGAGACGCCGCAGGTCATGGGAGTCCGTGAACGAGCCGTCGAGCGACCCGCCGGGTCCGCTGTCGATCCACAGGCCGCGCTCCAGCGGCAGCCGGACCAGCATGGGGATGCGCAACCGGTCGCTCTCGGGCAGGTGGAGGTCACCCAGCCGCAGGGCCATGGGTATCTCCATCGGTACGCGGTAGCCGTGCCAGACGGGGTTGTCCCAGCGTGCGTACGCGGGCGGAAGTGCGGGCTCGACGACCTCGGACTCCGCGGTGAGCTGGGCGATGTCCCGGTCGAGCGTGGCCCTGGCCTGGTTGACGAGCTGGGCGTGCTTGGCCTGGGCCGCCTCACGTGCGGCGTCGCCCTGTCCGCCGATCCTGCTGCGCGGATCCGACAGGACCTGGTCGAGTTCCTTCTCCATGCGCGAGTCGGCGAAGTCGACCGCGCTGCGGTAGGCGGCGGTCGTACGGGCCAGGTCCTCGAACATGCCCCACACCTGGTTGTAGAGCCGCTCCTCCATGGACCAACCGGTGGCATCACCCGCCACGGGCTGCGCGGGCTGCCCCGGCTGGGCGGGGGGCGCGGTCGGCGGGGGCGGCGGCGGAGCCGCGTTCTGGCGGCGCGGGTGGCTGTAGTCGATCGGCCCGCCGCCCGTCGGTGCGGACGGCTGGGTGGGGTCGGTGGCGCCGCTTCCGCCCTGATACGACGGCTGCGGCGTGGGCTGGCCCGGCACTCCTGGCGTCTGGGTGCCGTACGGGGAGGTCGACGGCGGTGTCGGCTGGCCGGGCACGCCCGGTTCCTGGGTGCCGTAGGGCGACGTCGGCTGCGGTGGGACGGGGCTGGAGGCGCCCTGTGGTGCGGGGCCGCCCTGGTCCGGGCCTAGCGCCGGTGCGGCCGCCTGCCGGGAGCGGTCGCCGTCGGTCCGTGGCGGGGGTGCCGGCACGGAGCGGGCCATGCCCTGGGCCACCGCTTCGTTGATGCTGACGGCGAGTTGGTGGGCCTGGGGCAGGCCCTGGTCGGTGAGGAGTTCGGCGAGGCCGCCGGCGTAGCCCTGGCCGATCGCGCGGACCTTCCAGGCGCCCTGGCGACGGTAGAGCTCCAGGGCGACGACTGCGGACTCGGCCTCCAGGCCGGTGATGGTGTAGCCGACGACCTCGGTGCCGTCGAGGCCGGTGATCGCGACGAAGGGAGCGGCGACGGCCCCGAACCGGGTCGGGCCTCCTCCACTCCCGGTCGGCAGGGCGAGCAGCACACTGACGCGGTGGACGGCCTCCGGCATGGCGTCCAGGTCCACCGCGAGGCGATGGTCGGCGGCCGCCTGCCGGGAGACTTCGAGGCCGGGCAGGGTGGGGGCGCCGGGGTGGGCCACACATTCGACCCCGTGGATCCTGCCCTGCTCGTCGCCGAGCGTGGCTGCGGTCACGATCGGCGTGCCGGCCGAGACCCGGATCTCCAGACGGGCCTGGGAGAGCGGGTGGTTCTGCCCCCGCACCAGCTCGGCCGTCATGCCTTCGTCCCCCTGTGTCGCTTGTCGTGTCGTGTGCCGCTCGCCGGGCCGCCTTGCAGGTCCTACAGGTGCGGCAGGATCGACGGCATCAGGTCCTGGAAGGTGCGGCCGTTGGCCGGGGTGCCGAGGGCCGTCATCGTCCAGCCCGGGCCGTTGCGGTGCACCTTCGCCATGATCTGGGCCGTGTAGGCGCCGCCGCCCGCGAGGGTGTAGCGGGCGAGTTCCTGGCCGTTGGTCTCGTCTACCAGGCGGCAGAACGCGTTCTGAACCTCCTGGAAGGTCTGGCCCGTGAAGGAGTTCACGGTGAACACGATCTGGTCGATGTGGACCGGGACACGCGCCAGGTCGACGAGGATCGCCTCGTCGTCGCCGCCCTGGCCGACACCGCCGACGAGGTTGTCACCGGTGTGGCGCACGGAGCCGTCGTCGCTCACCAGGTGGCGGAAGAAGACGACGTCGACCGGCTGCTTGTCCGCAAACAGGACGGCGGAGGCGTCGAGGTCGACCTCCCGCGTCCGCGAGCCGAACAGGCCGCGCCGGGGAGCCGCCTGCCAGCCGAGACCCATGCGCACCGCGGTCAGGCTGCCGCCGTCGTTCTTCTGCAGACTGATGGCCTGACCCTTGGTCATGTTGACGGTCACGTGCTGATTCCCCTCTCGAGCTGTCCCCTGTTGGCCGCGGACTCCGCGGATGACCAGAACCCTACGCAGGGGCACTGACAGTGCCGTACCCCGGTCCGCACTTTGTGTCGGTCTTGCAACACAGCGCGTGCTTGGCGGGCCCCCGAAGGCGGTTCGGGGCGCCGGTATCGGGGCGGTGACCGGCGCCCGTGGCCGGTCAGGCCAGGCCCGCCTCCTTCATCTGGCGCAGTTCCTTCTTCATCTCGGACACCTCGTCGCGCAGCCGGGCCGCGATCTCGAACTGCAGATCCGCGGCTGCGGCGCGCATACGCTCCGTCAACTCCTCGATCTGCTCGGCCAGCTCGGCCGCCGGCCGGTCGGTCGGCACCGTCTCCTTGGCCTTACCCTTGGCGGATTTGCCCGCCTTCGCGCCCTTGGCCGCCTTGTCGCCGAGGGAAGGCACGGGGGCCTTGGTGCCGCGGCCGTCCTTCTTCGCGCGGTAGCCGGTGCCGAGCAGCTGCTCGGTGTCGACGTCCTCGCGGGCGATCTGCGCGACGATGTCGTTGATCTTCTTGCGCAGCGGCTGGGGGTCGATGCCGTTCGCCTTGTTGTAGGCGACCTGCTTCTCCCGGCGGCGGTTGGTCTCGTCGATGGCCTTCGCCATCGCCGGGGTGACCTTGTCGGCGTACATGTGGACCTGGCCGGAGACATTGCGCGCCGCGCGGCCGATGGTCTGGATCAGGGACGTGCCGGAGCGCAGGAAGCCCTCCTTGTCGGCGTCGAGGATCGCCACGAGGGACACCTCGGGCAGGTCGAGGCCCTCGCGGAGGAGGTTGATGCCGACCAGGACGTCGAACTCGCCCGCGCGCAGCTCGCGCAGCAGCTCGACGCGGCGCAGCGTGTCGACGTCGCTGTGCAGGTAGCGCACCTGGATGCCGAGCTCCAGGAAGTAGTCCGTGAGGTCCTCGGCCATCTTCTTGGTGAGGGTGGTGACCAGGACGCGCTCGTCCTTCTCGACGCGCTGCCGGATCTCGTGGACCAGGTCGTCGATCTGCCCCTCGGTGGGCTTGACGACGACCTCCGGGTCGACGAGGCCGGTGGGGCGGATGATCTGCTCGACCTGGCCGTCCGAGCGGGAGAGTTCGTAGGTGCCCGGGGTCGCCGACAGGTAGACGGTCTGCCCGATGCGCTCCTGGAACTCCTCCCACTTCAGGGGGCGGTTGTCGAGGGCGGAGGGCAGGCGGAAGCCGTGGTCGACGAGGGTGCGCTTGCGGGATGCGTCGCCCTCGTACATGGCTCCGATCTGCGGCACGGTGACGTGCGACTCGTCGATGACGAGCAGGAAGTCGTCCGGGAAGTAGTCCAGCAGGGTGTTGGGCGGGGAGCCGGGCGAGCGGCCGTCGAAGTGCATCGAGTAGTTCTCGACACCGGAGCAGGTGCCGATCTGGCGGAGCATCTCGAGGTCGTACGTCGTACGCATCCGCAGGCGCTGGGCCTCCAGGAGCTTGCCCTGCTTCTCCAGTTCGGCGAGGCGCTCCCCCAGCTCCTTCTCGATGTCGTTGACGGCCCGCTCCATGCGCTCGGGGCCCGCGACGTAGTGGGAGGCCGGGAAGACGTACAGCTGCTGGTCGTCGCTGATGATCTCGCCGGTGAGGGGGTGAAGCGTGGAGAGGGCCTCGATCTCGTCGCCGAACATCTCGATGCGGACGGCGAGCTCCTCGTAGACCGGGAAGATCTCGATGGTGTCGCCGCGCACCCGGAAGGTGCCGCGGGTGAAGGCCATGTCGTTGCGCGTGTACTGGATGTCCACGAAGCGGCGCAGCAGCTCGTCCCGGTCGATCTCCTCGCCGACCTTGAGGGGGACCATGCGGTCCACGTACTCCTGCGGCGTACCGAGGCCGTAGATGCAGGAGACCGAGGCGACCACGACGACGTCGCGGCGGGTGAGCAGCGAGTTGGTCGCGGAGTGGCGCAGGCGCTCGACCTCCTCGTTGATCGAGGAGTCCTTCTCGATGTAGGTGTCCGACTGCGGGACGTAGGCCTCGGGCTGGTAGTAGTCGTAGTACGAGACGAAGTACTCGACGGCGTTGTTCGGCAGGAGCTCGCGGAACTCGTTCGCCAGCTGGGCGGCGAGCGTCTTGTTCGGCGCCATCACCAGGGTGGGGCGCTGGAGCTTCTCGATCATCCACGCGGTGGTGGCGGACTTGCCTGTGCCGGTCGCGCCGAGCAGGACGACGTCCTTCTCGCCGGCTTCGATGCGCCGGGCGAGCTCGGCGATGGCCTGCGGCTGGTCGCCGCTGGGCTGGTAGGGGCTGACGACCTCGAAGGGCGCCACCGTGCGTTCGATGCTGGAAACGGGCCGCATGGAATCCACCGTACGACCCGCCACTGACAACGCGGCCCGATCAGTGGTTCTGCGGGGTCCGGGACCCTCGGGGCTCCGGGGAGCGGCGGGGGCGCAGCGGCGGCCGACGGGTCGGGTGCGGGACGGTGGCGTGGGCCGGGACACCCGGCTTGTGCTCGACGGGGGCCACTGTGGGTTTCCCCATGACCATCTTCGGGTCGAACAGTACGACGGCGCCCGCGAGGAGGAGGAAGGCGAGCGGGCCGACCAGCATCGGCGCCAGCAGGGCGGCGGGTGAGTCGCCCGTGGAGGGGGATCCCGTGCCGTGGAGATGGACACTGAGGGCGGCCATGCCGGTGTAGTGCATGCCGCTGACGGCGAGGCCCATGACGAGGCTCGCGCCCACGCTCCACAGGAATCCTCTGACCTGTCCGGCGGCCCACAGCGCGGCGGTGGCCGCCACCATGGCTATCACGACGGAGACGGCCACGGTGATCGTGTTGTACTCCAGCTTGCCGTCGAGCCGCATGCCGGCCATGCCCAGGTAGTGCATCGAGGCGATGCCCAGACCGGTGATGGTGCCGCCGGTGAACAGGGCCGTTCCGCTGGCGCCCTTGTAACCGACGATGAAGATCCCGATGCCCACCATGACGATGGCGACGGCCAGGCTCGCGAACGTCATGGGTTTGTCGTAGTGGATCGGCGTCTCCTTGACCGTGAACCCCATCATCGCGACGAAGTGCATGGTCCATATGCCGGAGCCGATGGCCGCCGCTCCCAGAGCGAGCCATCCCGGGCGCCAGGACTGCGAGACGAGCATCGATCTGGTGGTGCAGCGCAGGCCGAGGGCACCGCCGAGGCAGGCCATGAGGTAGGCCACCAGCGGTGTGACGAGTCCGTAACTGAAACCGTCGATCGTGCCCTGCATACGCGGCTGCCCTTCCCGCCCTTTTACGTCCCGGAACCCCGTGAAATGCGCCCCCTCCCAGCACCGCCCGAGCGGTCAGGGTTGAGGCAGAGGGTAACTCCCACCGGAATGGTCGAACGATTTTCCGGCAAAGAAACACGGCCTTGCCCCAGTTGTGCGGCACGAGTGAGCGGGCCTGGGCAACTCCATTCATTCTGTGGCCATTCTGTACTCCTTCGTCGTTGACCGTCTGCTGTCACAGTTGAGCTGTCCGTGATCGTTCGACGCGAGGAGTACGCATGCACGCGCGCGCCGTAGCCGCCATGACGACCGCGCTCCTGGGAACCGCCGCTCTGCTGCTTCCCGCCTCCGACGCCCGGGCCGGCGCCGAGCAGCCCACGGTCATCGCTCACCGGGGAGCCTCCGCCTACGCCCCCGAGAACACGCTCGCCGCCGTCGACAAGGCCGCCGAACTGGGCATCGACTGGGTGGAGAACGACGTACAGCGCACCAGGGACGGCGAGCTTGTCGTCCTCCACGACGACAACCTGAAGCGCACGACCGACGTGGAGCAGGTCTTCCCCGACCGGGCGCCCTGGAAGGTGAAGGACTTCACCGCCGCCGAGATCGCCCGCCTGGACGCGGGCAGCTGGTTCGGCCCCGCGTACGCGGGCGCGCGCGTGCCGACGCTGGAACAGTTCATGGACCGCGTGGAGCTGCACCACCAGAAGCTGCTCCTGGAGATCAAGAACCCCGAGCTGTACCCGGGCATCGAACAGCAGACCCTCGAGGTGCTGGACGACGGGGGCTGGCTCGATCCGCCCCACCTGGCGAGCCGGCTCATCGTGCAGAGCTTCAGCGCCGACAGCATGCGGACCGTCCACAAGCTGAAGCCGGCCGTCAGGACCGGCTTCCTCGGGACGCCGCCCGCGGCGGACCTCGCCGGGTACGCGACCTTCGCCGACCAGATCAATCCCGCGTACGGCTCCATCTCCAGGGGCTACGTCGCTTCCGTCCACGCCTTCACCGGTCCGCACGGCAGGCCGCTGGAGGTCTTCACCTGGACCGTGAACGACGCGGACACCGCCCGGCTGGTCGCCGGGTACGGCGTCGACGGCATCATCACCAACCATCCCGACGTGGTGCGGGACGCCCTGTCCGAGGGCCTGAGGTCTGTGCAGGGGCCGAGGCCCGCTCCCGGGGCGTTGTCAGTGGTGGGTCGTACGGTGGGCGCATGGACAGCCATGGGCAGTACGAGCAGCAGGTCGTGTGGGCCGTCGTCGGTACCGACATCGGTCCACTGATGCTGGCCGCGACCCGCGACGGCCTGGTCAGTGTCGTGTTCCATGCCACGGAGAAGGTGCGCGACAAGGCACTCGAGCATCTGGCGTCCCGGCTGGGCACCGAGCCGGTGGAGGCGCCTGGCTCTCCGCTGCTCTCCGAGGCGATACGTCAGGTGGAGGAGTACTTCGCGGGTACGCGGCGCGACTTCGAGCTGCCGCTGGACTGGTCCCTCATCTCCGGCTTCAACCGGCAGGTCCTGCGCGAGCTGGCCGCCGGCGTCCCGTACGGCACGGTCGTCGGGTACGGCGATCTGGCCGGGCGGGTCGGCCAGCCGGGCGCCGCCCAGGCGGTGGGGATGGCGATGGGCGCCAATCCGCTGCCGGTCGTGGTGCCCTGTCACCGGGTCGTGGAGAGCGACGGCGGCATCGGCGGCTTCGGGGGCGGCCTGGAGACCAAGCGGAGGCTGCTCGCGCTGGAGGGGGTACTGCCGGAGCCGCTGTTCTGAGAGGCTTCTTGGTCCTTCACCCGGTCGGGCCCGGTCCTTGACCGGGTTGGGCGGGCGAGAGAAGAGGGGGAGACTGCGCCTGTGACGACACTTTTCACCCACCCGTACGCGGCCGGTCCGGTGTGCTGTCCCCGGTGGTCCGGTCCGGCGCGCCGCACGGGCGGGTGCGCCTCGTGACCGCCGTCGAGCGGCAGGTCGTCGCGTCCGTCACGCCCGACCGGTTGCCGGCCCTGCGGCGCCGTACGACGGCCGTGCTGATCACGACGCAGATCCTGGGCGGGCTGGGTGTCGCCACCGGCATCGCGCTCGCGGCCGTGCTCGCCACGGAGGTCAGCGGCACCGAGTCGCTGTCCGGGCTCGCGCCCACCGCGACCGTCGCCGGTACAGCGGTGCTGTCGATGCCGTTGGCCGCGCTGATGACCGCGCGCGGGCGCCGTCCCGGGCTCGTGCTGGCCTATCTCATCGGGGCGGTGGGTGCCGGTGTCACGGTGGTCGCGGCCCGCGTCGGGAGCTTTCCGCTGTTGCTGTGCGGGATGGCCGCGTTCGGCGCGGCCTCGTCGGCGAATCTGCAGGCGCGGTTCGCGGCGGCCGATCTGGCCGAGCCGGAGCGGCGGGCCCGGGCCATCTCCCTGGTCGTATGGGCGACGACCATCGGCGCGGTCCTCGGCCCGAACATCGCCTCGCCCGCCGGCCGCAGCGTCACGGGCCTCGGGATACCTGCGGCGGCCGGCCCGTTCCTGTGGGCGGCCGGGATCTTCCTGATATCCGCGGTCGTGGTGGCCGTACTGCTGCGGCCGGACCCGCTGCTGACGGCGCGTGCTCTCGCACCGGCCGAGGAGCAGTCGCCCGCGGCCCGTTCGCTGCGGGCCGGGCTGGCCGCCGTGGCAGCCTCGCAACGAGCCCGGCTCGCGGTGGTGACGGTTGCCGTGGCGCACACAGCGATGGTCTCGGTGATGTCGATGACTCCGGTCGACCTCGCCCATCACGGGGCGGGCATCGATCTGATCGGGCTGGTCATCAGCGGGCACATCGCGGGCATGTACGCGTTCGCGCCGCTCATGGGGCGGCTGTCGGACCGGCTGGGGCGGCTGTCCGGGATCGGGCTCGCTGTGGGGCTGCTCGCCTGCGCGGTGTTCCTCGCCGGTACGGCCGGCGGCAGTCACGGGCAGACGGCCATCGGGCTCTTCGTACTCGGGCTCGGCTGGTCGGCCGGGCTGGTCTCCGGTTCCGCGCTGCTCACGGATTCCGTGCCGCAGCCCGCGCGGGCCGCCGCTCAGGGGCTGTCGGACCTGATCATGAACGCCTCCGCAGGCATCGGCGGAGCGGCGGCCGGGCTCGTGGTCGCCAAGGCGAGCTACGCCTGGCTGAACTTCACCGCCGCGTGTCTGCTCGTCCCCTTGGCGGCGCTGGCACTGTTCACGCGGGGCAGGCGCCGGGCGCGGGACGTCTCGGTGGACGGCTGAGGCCCCGGCGGACTGGGTGAGACCGCGGCAGGCTAGTCGTAGTGCCGGGCCTCGAAGACGTTGCCGTCGGGGTCGCGGAAGTAGAAGCTGCGTTTGGCCTTGCCGCGGGCGCCGAAGGAGTCGTGGGAGATGTCCGACACGGGCGCGCCGCGTTCTTCCAGGCGGGCCCGCAGGGCGTCGAAGTCGTCTCCGGTCAGGGCCAGGCAGACGTGGTTGACCGGGTGGCCGGAGCTGGCGACGCTGCCGGGCAGCATCTGCATGCGCTCCGCCATGGTGAGCGGCATGAGGTCGAGGATCGTCTCCTCGTTGAGGCGCACGGAGGGGAACGGAACAGCCCCCGCGGAGAATTCGGAGAGCCTGACCGGCTCCATGCCGACCGCCTTCTCGTAGAAGTCGGCCGACGCCACCGGGTCACGTACCCAGAGGACGACATGGTCGAGACGCGCAGTGTTGTCCGTCATGCACCCAAGGCTGGTGTCGTCTCCCACAGGCCGCAAGGGTTTGACCCGGTGCGCCGCCCGCCAGAGATGAGGGAAGACCGACAGACAGGAGGCAGGCGCGTGGTGCTGGTGGTGTCCGAAGAGGTGCGAGAGGCGATCGACGCGCGTCGACCCGTGGTGGCTCTGGAGTCCACGATCATTGCGCACGGGCTGCCGCGCCCGCGCAATCTGCAGGTGGCGCTGGAGCTGGAGGACGTCGTACGGCGGGAGGGCGCCGTGCCCGCGACGATCGCCGTGCTGGACGGTCGGCCCCATGTCGGACTGGACAAGGAGCAGCTGGAGCGGATCGCGAACGAGGACGGTATCCGCAAGCTGGGGCACCGTGACCTGCCGCTCGCGGTGGCTTCGGGAGCGAGCGGGGCGACCACGGTGTCGGCGACCGCTCTGCTGGCGGCTCTCGCAGGCGTACGGATGTTTGCGACGGGTGGGCTCGGCGGCGTGCACCGGGAGTGGACGGTGACGCAGGACGAGTCGGCCGACCTGGGGCTGCTGGCTCGCACGCGGATCACCGTGGTGTGCGCCGGCGTGAAGTCGATCCTGGATGTCCCGGCGACCCTGCAGCGGCTGGAGACGCTGGGCGTCGCGGTGGCCGGCTACCGCACGGAACGCTTCCCCGGCTTCTATCTGTCCGACTCGGGGCACCCGGTGGACTGGACGCTTCAGTCGCCGCAGGAGGTGGCCGAGGTGATGCGCGCTCAGGACGCGCTCGGCGGGCCCGAGTCGGCTCTGATCGTCGCCAATCCCGTGCCGGAGGCGGAGCAGCTGGATCCGGAGCTGCACACGCGTGTGCTCGCCGAAGCGCTGCACGCGTGCGAGGAGCGGGGCATCACCGGTCAGGCGGTCACGCCGTTCCTGTTGGACTACCTGGTACGGCACACCGACGGTGCCTCGCTGAGCGCCAATCTTGCGGCGGTGCGCGGCAACGTACGGCTGGCGGGACGGATCGCGGCAGCGTGGGCCGGGGCGTGAGCGGGTCATGACCGGGGCGGGGGCACGCGGCGGCGGGAGCGAGGCGGCGGGCCGGGGACCGGGGAGCGAGGCGGCGGGCCGCGGACCGAAGAACGAGGCGGCGGGCCGCGAACCCGGGAATGAGGCGGCAGCGAGGAAACCCGGCAGCGGCGGGACAGCTCCTGACGGCTCGGGGAGCGCACCGGCCGTCCGCGGCGCCCATGACGGCGCGCTGCTGGTCGTCGGGGACGTGGTGACGGACGTCATCGCCCGGCACCGGGGGCCGCTCGCCTCGGGGACGGACACGGCCGCGGCCATCCGGACGGTGCCGGGCGGTGCGGGCGCCAACGTGGCCTGCTGGGCCGCGCGTTGGGGATGTGCCGATGTGCGGCTTCTGGGGAGGGTGGGCGCGGACACGGCCGCGTGGCACGAGCGGGAGCTGACCGTGTGCGGAGTGCGGCCCCGTCTCGTCGTGGATCCGCAGGCGCCGACCGGGACGGTGATCTGCCTGGTCGACAAGGGCGCCGCCGCCGAGCGGACGTTCCTCACCGACAGCGGCGCCTCCCTGCGGCTCGGCCCCGGCGACTGGTCGGACGCGCTGCTCGACGGGGTCGCCCGGCTGCATCTGTCGGGCTACCTGATGTTCTCCGAGCCGAGCCGGGCGCTCGTGGCAGTGGCTCTGGAGTCGGCACGCGCGCGTGGAGTACCGGTGAGCCTGGATCCGGCGTCGGCGGGGTTCCTGACGGAGCTGGGCGTCGACCGCTTTCTGGCGCTGGTGGACGGCGTGGACGTCCTACTGCCGAGCCGTGACGAGGCGTGCTTGCTCACGGGGCTGCCCGATGCGGCGGACGCGGCGGCCAAGTTGAGCCGTCATGTCCCGCTGGTGGTCGCGAAGCAGGGCGCGGACGGCGCCCTGGTCGCCCGGTCGGGCACCGTGGGCGCCCACGTCCCCGCCGTGCAGGCGACCCCGAGGGATACGACGGGTGCCGGCGACGCCTTCACCGGTGCATTCCTCGCGGCCCTTCTCACCGGCGCCGGACCGGAGGACGCGGCTCGGGAGGGGTGCCGGGCGGGAGCACTGGCGGTGGAGCAGGTGGGCGGGAGACCGCCCCGGACGGTGTGACCCCTTGCCTATGCCTTGCGCCCCCACGCAGAGATCATCGGGGTCGCCGCCAGGTCCATGCGGCCGGCGGAGACGCCGGCAAGGTGGCGGTCGATGTCCTGGTCGGTGGCAAGGCCCGCGGTGACGAGCTGGTCGCGGAGCTCGCGGATGGTGGCGGCCTCCAGATCGGCGCAGGCGGGCGAGGCGACCGGGAAGTACGCGTCGGCGGCCACCCGGCACAGCCCGGCCTCGCGGAGCAGGCGCGGCAGCCTGCGGCCGAAGGAGAGATCGGCACCGTGGTCGGCCAGGAGGGTGCGAACGCCGTCGCGGAGGCGATTCGCCAGTTGCTGTTCGGGGCCGTGCTCGTCGGGGCAGAGCAGGGGCTGCAGCGCGGGGTCGGTGTCCTCGACCAGGAGCCTGCCGCCGGGACGCAGGGCCTTGATCATCGACCGCAACGCCCGCTCGCGGTCCGGTACATGAGAGAGGACCATCCGGGCGTGTACCACATCGAACTCGTCCCCCGGCGGCTCCTCGGCGCCCACGTCGTGGACGCGGACCTCGACCGGCGGGCGGGCGGCCGGTGCGAGCCGTGAGGTATCGAGGTCGGTGGCGACCACCCTTCCGGTCGGGCCGACCTTCTTCGCCAGCCAGGAGACCACCGAAGTGCCGCCGGCACCCACCTCCCAGCAGTGCCAGCCGGGCCCGATGCCGAACCCTTCGAGGTGCCGGAACGTCGTGGGGTCGAAGAGAGGTCCCAGGGCGTCGCAGTGCCCGCCTGCCTCGGCCTGCCGGTTGTCGAGGAGATACCCGTCGGTTCGCATCATGCCGAGATCATCCCATTTGCTCTCTTTGTCGGTAGCGGTCGACGCTCGACGGGAGGTCGCGAATTCCACACGACCCCCCTCCGTTCCCCCAGTTTTCGCACCCATGCCACGAGGCGACATGGGCAAACTCCCTTCATCCACAGACGGGAACAAAGCGGAATCCGCTGTTCCCACAGGCTTACCCGCCGCTCACGCCCAACTGGCAAACTGGCGGGCCAGGGCGCAGAGATGCGGCGCGAGGATCCACGCAAGGAGATCCAGATGTCCATGGCAGGGAATCTGCGGAAGGTCACGGGCCTCGGAAAGGTCGGCGGCCTCCGCAAGGTGGCAAGGCTGACTCGACGGCACCCCCGCGTCGACCTCAGCCATCCCGCCCGATCCCCGCTGGGCTCCTCGGTCGTGAACTGCGTGACATACCGGGACGGGATACGGGTCCCGGAAAGCGGTGACCTGGTCGACGTCGTGCAGCGGGTGCGCAAGCGCGGGGCCGGATTCGTCTGGCTCGGCCTCCACGAGCCGACGGACCAGGAGTTCGCGGGCATCGCCGAGTTGTTCGCCCTGCATCCGCTGGCGGTCGAGGACGCCGTCGAGGCGCATCAGCGGCCGAAGCTGGAGCGGTACGACGAGACGCTGTTCGCGGTGTTCAAGACGGTCTGCTATGTCGAGCACGAGCAGCTCACGGCGACGAGCGAGGTCGTGAACACCGGCGAGATCATGGTGTTCGTCGGCCGGGACTTCGTGATCACGGTGCGACACGGGCGGCACGGCTCACTGGGCCCGTTGCGCGAGGAGCTGGAGTCGGACCCCGAGCAGCTCGCCAAGGGGCCGGCAGCGGTGCTGCACGCGATCGCGGACCATGTGGTCGACGACTATCTGAACGTCACGGACTCGGTGCAGGAGGACATCGACGCGGTCGAAACGGATGTGTTCGCGGAGAACGGCGCGCGGGTCGACCCGGGGCGGATCTACCAGCTGAAGCGGGAACTCCTGGAGCTGAAGCGGGCCGTGGTCCCACTGAGCCGCCCGCTGGAGGACCTGGCCACACTGCCCATCCGGGTGGTGGAGCCGGAGATACAGGCGTACTTCCGCGATGTGTCCGACCATCTGCTGCGCGCCAAGGAGCAGATCTTCGCCTTCGACGAACTGCTGAACTCGATCCTCCAGGCGCACCTGGCACAGGTCACCGTCGCGCAGAACGAGGACATGCGGAAGATCACGGCCTGGGCCGCGATCGTGGCCGTGCCGACGATGGTGTGCGGGGTGTACGGGATGAACTTCGACTACATGCCGGAGTTGCGCTGGACGTTCGGCTATCCGCTGGTCATAGCGGTGATATCCGCCGCGTGCCTGGCGTTGTACCGCGGCTTCCGGCGCAACGGATGGCTCTGAGCTTGCTTCGGCAGACTCCGGTACGTCCCCGCCCGGCACGGTCGGCCGGACGAGGACATCACCACTGGCGAGGGTGAGGCGTTCGCCGGATCAGTGCGTCGTCGGCGCCCCGGTCCTGGCGTAGACGCTCTCGGCCCACTGGCCGATCTGGGCCTCCGACAGGTGCTGGGCCAGATCGGCCTCGCTGATCATGCCGACCAGGCGCTTGTTGTCGATGACGGGGAGCCGGCGGATCTGATGCTCCTTCATCTCCCGGAGCACGTCACTGATGTCGGCGTTCGCATCGATCCAGCGCGGGGTGCCCTGGGCCATCTCGCCTGCGGTGACCTTGCTCGGGTCGCGGCCCATGGCCACGCAGCCGATGACGATGTCGCGGTCGGTGAGGATGCCGCAGAGCCGTTCGTTCTGGTCGCTGATGGGCAGGGCTCCGACGCCCAGCTCGCGCATCAACTGGGCGGCGCGGTCCAGGGTCTCGTGGGCCGGGATCCACTGGGCACCACGGTGCATGATGTCTCCGGCAGTGGTCATGAAGTACCTCCCGATGCCGGACGGCCGGCGCGGTGCGGGACGCACCGCTAGTCCCGGCGCCCTTCATTCTCGCCGCGCCGCCCGCCACATGCACCCGGAACCGGCTGGCGACGGCCACCGGGCAGCGGGAGGCGCTCAGGCCGCGAAGCGCATGATTTTCCGCGGGACGACACGGATGATCACGCGGGTCTCGTCGTCCTTCTCGGCGGGCGGGTCGATGCCGAGGTACTTGTGCGAGAGCTCGAACGGGAGCCGCTTGGCCTCGTCCGGGAGTATCTCCGCGGTGCCGCGGATCTCGACCGAGCTGTAGGGGTTGGCGAGGTCGTAGACCGAGACGCTGATGCGGGGGTCGCGCCGGAGGTTGCGCACCTTCTGGCGGGCGTCGACGGAGGAGAAGAGCACGGTGTCGCCCTCGCGCTTGATCCAGACCACCGAGTTCTGCGGGGCGCCGTCGGGGCCAAGGGTGGCCACGCTGGCGAAGTTCTTGCCGTCGAGGAGGGAGCGGACGGAGTCGTCGAAGGAGATCGGATCACTCGTGGAGGTCGTCATGGGAGCAGAGTAATTAAATGCACGTGCATAGAGAAGGGGTTATTGGATCAGCCTCTCCACGCCGGGTGCCGCGGGTCGTCGGCGCGCACCAGGACATCAGCCGTGCCGGCCGGGTCGGTCTCGTGTTCGTAGCGCTCGAAGGCGGGGAGGGTCCAGTGCTCGGCCTCGGGCGTGCGGCGGCGCAGAGCACCGGGTGAGAGAAGGACGTGGACGGTCAGATCGAAGGGGAACCAGTGGCGCAGCAGGAGGGGGCCGTGCAGCAACAGGAAGCCGCCGGGCGGGAGTTGGACGTAGGGACTGCGGGTGGCCCGGTCGGTGACCGGGTCCCACAGATCCGGCAGGACGCGGCCGTCGCCGCCGGGTTCGAGGGGACCGAAGACCTCGCGCCACAGGGCGCCGGTGTCGAGCCAGCCGTCGTAATAGGCGTCCACGTCCCGGTGGCCGTGCTCCAGCCGGACCGAGGCGGGGCGCAGGAAGCCCTCCGTGCCGACGGCGAGCGAGGGACGGCCGCGTATGCGCAACGCCTCGCCGACCCGCTCGGCCAGGTCTCCCGGGTGGGCCGCCGGGGCACCGTCGAAGGCGATGCGCGGCCAGGGGCTGCCGTCGGCCGGCTTCAGGTCGAGCAGCCGCTCGGCCAGCAGGTCGCCGAGCCGGTCCCAGGTGATCGCTTCGAGTCGCACAGGGCCCATGATGCGACAGGGAGCGGTCGGGATGCCGGGGTGCTCTACGGTCGGCAGGTTTCGGCGCGGCTGCGGGGGCCGGGTGTCCCAGGTCCATCGGATCGCTTCGCGGCCCTGCTCGCCCCGCTCTTGGACCGATCAGGCCGCTTACCCACCCGATCAGGCGGTCCCCTGTCCCTATCAGGCGGTTCGCTGCCCGAATCGGGCTGTTCGCTCCTCCCGGCCAGGCAGTCCGCTGTCCCAGGCGGGTAGTTCCCCAGAGCCGCCCCACGGGGAAAGAACCCGATATGGCGTCCCTCGCAACTCCCCCGCCCCGCACCGGCCTTCTGGTGATCCAGCCTCTCAAGCGGCGGCATTGTGCGGAGTGTCATGCGGGGCCGTTGCCGATGCTCGTGCTGGAGGACGGGGCGCCGCGGTGTCTCGACTGTGCCGATCTCGGACATCTGGTGTTCCTGCCGCGCGGCGACACGGCGTTGACACGTCGGTCGCGGGAGGAGAGTGCGCTGTCGGCGGTGGTCGTCCGGTTCAACCGGCGCAAGAGCCGTTACGAGCGGCAGGGAGTCCTCGTCGAGGAGGCGGGGCTCGCCCGGGCCGAGCATCGGTGTCTGGCGGACGCGGAGGCTCGGCGACGGCGGCGGGTACGGGACGCACGGCGGCGGGTGCGAGAGGACGTGCGGTTCGCGGAGGCGTTCGCGGCGGAGATACGGCGGCTGTTCCCGGGGTGTCCGGCGGACCGGGCGCGGGACATCGCCGCGCATGCGTCGGTGCGGGGCAGTGGGCGGGTGGGGCGCAGTGCGGCGGGGCGGGCGTTGTCCGAGGGGGCGGTGACATCGGCGGTCGTGGCGTCCGTACGCCATCTGGACACCCCCTACGACCAGTTGCTGATGAGCGGGGTGCCTCGGCACGAGGCTCGGCGCCGGATCGCGGCGATGGTGGAGACGACGTTGCGGGCGTGGCGGGCGGAGGTGTCGGGGGTCGGCTGACGTTGGCGCGGGAGACGGCCATCGGGCACGGGCACAGGTACGGGCACGGGCACAGCAGGACCGGGGGGTGAACCGGCCACCCCACGGTGCCGTTCTTCAAGGCTCGGCGCCCGGCCTTCGCCCTGCTGGACGCTCGCGTATGTGTGGGCGTCGTTCAGCCATGGTGACCGTTCTCGTACACGACTTCACTTGAGGTGACAGATGGGGCCGGGCCGGGAAGGATCTCGGCTGGATGCGGGAGTTGACGTTGACATGATTGACGGGCCGTACTTCGTACTGGTCGTGATCGGTGTGGTCGGGACCGGTCTCGTGGCCGGGGTCTTCTGCGCCTTCTCGACCTTCGTGATGCGCGGGCTCGCCGCGCTGCCGCCGGCGCAGGGCGTCGCCACGATGCAGGCGATCAATGTGACGGCGTTGACGCCGGCGTTCATGCTGGTGTTCGTCGGGTCGGCGGTGTTGTGCGCGGTGATCGCCGTGGTGACGTTCGTGCTCTGGCCGGACGAGGGGACGGTGGAGCTGCTGCTGGGGAGCGGGCTGTATTTGTTCGGCTCGTTCGGGGTGACCATGGCGGCGAACGTGCCCCGCAACGAAGCGTTGCTCAAGCTCGACGCGGGCACCCCGGAGGCGGCCGCCTACTGGCCGACGTACGTGCGCGAGTGGACGGCGTGGAACCACGTCCGGATGGTCGCCTCGGCCGCCGCGACGGTGTCGTACGTCCTCGCCCTCAGCTGACCCTCCCCGGCTCCGCTCCGCGCCCCATCCCGGCCCACCCCGCATGGGCCCCATGGCCCGCCCACCCGACCCGCTCCACATCGGCCCACCCCTGCCCACTCCGCATGGGGCGAGCCCAAGAAGAATCCACGGAAAAACCGCGAAGAAAGCGCTGTCCCCCACTCTGCGCACACCGCCGGTGGGACGTATCGTGGCCGGAAGAGTGCCGCCCGATGACGCACGGCTCCCCCACGTCACACGCACACGCAAGGAAGACGGCCATGGCCGATCCCAAGGGTTTCATGACCACCCCCCGCCAGGACTGGCCGCGCCGGCCCGTCGAGGAGCGGGTCAAGGACTGGGACGAGGTGTACGTCCCCGGGGCGCTGCTGCCGATCATCAGCAAGCAGGCCGACCGCTGCATGGACTGCGGCATACCCTTCTGCCACGACGCCTGTCCGCTGGGCAATCTGATCCCCGAGTGGAACGACCTGGTGTCACGGGAGGACTGGCGGGCGGCAGCCGACCGGCTGCACGCGACGAACAATTTCCCCGAGTTCACGGGGCGGTTGTGTCCGGCGCCGTGCGAGGCGGGGTGTGTGCTGGCGATCAACCAGCCGGCCGTCACCATCAAGAACGTCGAGTGCGCCATCGCCGACCGGGCCTGGGAGGAGGGCTTCGCGCCGCCGCGCCCACCGGACCGGCTGTCCGGGCGGACGGTCGCGGTGATCGGGTCGGGTCCCACCGGGCTCGCCGCGGCACAGCAGCTGACGCGGGCGGGGCACACGGTCGCCGTGTACGAGAAGGACGACCGGATCGGTGGGCTGATGCGGTACGGGATCCCCGGGTTCAAGATGGAGAAGCACCATCTGGAGCGGCGGATCGAGCAGATGCGGGCCGAGGGGACCAAGTTCCGTACGTCGACGGCGGTCGGGCGGGACGTCGGAGCCGCCGAACTGCGGTCGCGTTACGACGCCGTGGTGATCGCCACGGGGGCCACGGCGTGGCGGGAACTGCCCGTCCCTGGGCGGGAGTTGAGCGGTATCCAGCAGGCGATGGAGTATCTGCCGCTGGCCAACCGGGTGTGCGAGGGGGACCTGGAGACGTCCCCGATGTCCGCCGCCGGGAAGCACGTCGTCATCGTCGGCGGTGGGGACACGGGGGCCGACTGTCTGGGCACCGCCGTACGGGAGGGTGCCGCGTCCGTGACCCAGTTGGACATCTACGCCCAACCGGGCGCCGAACGGGACGAGGACGCGGAGCCCTGGCCGACGTACCCGAAGATCTACCGTCTGTCGGCCGCGCACGAGGAGGCACGCGATCTTCAGACGGCGCCCGCGGCGAACGCGGACGCCCGGCTGTTCGCGGCGTCCACGCTCCGCTTCACGGGTGACGCCGACGGGCAGGTACGGTCGCTGCACCTGGTCGAGGTGGACGCACAGCGCCGCCCGCTGCCGGGCACCGAGCGGTCGCTGCCGGCCGACCTCGTACTGCTCGCCCTCGGCTTCTCCGGGCCCGACCGCGAGGACGGCCTGATCGACCAGCTGGGGCTGGAGCTGGAGCCTCGCGGCACGATCGCACGGGACGCCGGGTTCGCCACGAACGCCCCCGGCGTGTTCGCTGCGGGTGACGCGGCGCGCGGACAGTCGCTGATCGTGTGGGCGATCGCGGAAGGGCGGGCGGTGGCGGCAGCCGTCGACCGCTACCTGACGGGGAGTTCGCGGCTGCCGGCGCCGATCTCGCCGTACGACCGGCCCATGACTGTTTGAGGGGCGGTGGTTGCGGCGAGTTCGGCACCTCGCCCACTGCCTTAGGGGCGTGGAGGACCTCCAGCCGCGCCGCCGTGGTCCCCCTACCGGCTTACTGGCCTACCGCCGCTCGTCCGTCCCCGCCACCTTCCCCGTCGCCAGCGCCACCCTGTTCCACGTGTTGATCGTGAGGATCAGGGCCAGTACGTGGGCCAGTTCCCGCTCGTCGAAGTGGGCTGCGGCCCGGGCGTAGACGTCGTCGGGGACGCCGCCGTCGGCCACCAGGGTCACCGCCTCCGTCAGGGCCAGGGCCGCCTGTTCCTTCTCGGTGAAGAAGTGGCGGGCCTCGCGCCAGACCGCGACCATGTGCAGCCGGTCCTCGCTCTCACCGGCCTTGCGGGCGTCGTTGGTGTGCATGTGGAGGCAGTAGGCGCAGTGGTTGAGGTGCGAGGCGCGGATCTGGATCAGCTCGACCAGCGCCGGGTCCAGGCCCTCGCGGGCGGCGGCGTCGAAGCCGACGATGGCGCGGAAGACCTTCGGGGCGGACTTCGCGAAGTCCAGGCGGGTCCGCGCGGCCTCGGCCGTGGCGATGGCGGTGGTGGCGGCAGCGGTGGCGGTGGCGGTGGCCGAGTCGATGCCGGAAGTGCCGTACGCAGCAGTCGTGTTCGTCGTCATGTGCTCCAAGCTACGGGCTCGAAAGACCGGCTGTAGGGTGCATTTCCATGGCGAAATCATGGGTCAATTCGGCGGAGCGGATCGGCGCCGACCTGTACCTGGACCTCTCCGAAACGTCAGGGTCGTCGGAGGCGTCGGCACCGGGTGGGCGGCGGGCCGCGTTGACCCGTGCGCTGCGCGAGGCGGTGCGCAGTGGGCGGCTCGCGCCCGGCACCCGGCTGCCGCCGTACCGCTCGCTCGCCGCCGACCTCGGGGTCGCCCGCAACACGGTGGCCGACGCCTACGCGGAGCTGGTCGCCGAGGGCTGGCTCACCGCACGGCAGGGCTCCGGGACGAGGGTGGCCATGGGGGTACCGGCCACGCTCGTGAGGCAGTGGGGGAGGGCCGAGCCGCTGAGACATGCCGAGCGAGTGCCCGGTAAGGCACCTCCACGCGCGCGTGGACCTCGGCACGACCTGCGGCAGGGCACCCCGGACGCATCGGCGTTCCCGCGCGCGGCCTGGCTGGCCTCCTACCGGCGGGCCCTCCAGCAGGCGCCGAACGAGGTCTTCGGGCCCGGTGATCCCGCCGGACGCGTCGAACTGCGGGAGGCGCTCACCGAGTACCTGGCACGCGCGCGTGGCGTGCGCACCGAGCCGGGCCGCATCGTGATCTGCTCCGGCTTCGCGCACGCCCTGCGGCTGCTGTTCGGCCAGGACAGGGGCGGGGGCCGCGGCGTGCTGCGCGGGCCCCTGGCCGTGGAGGCGTACGGGCTCGGCTTCCACCGGGAACTCCTCGCCGCAGGGGGCGTACGGACCGTACCGCTCCCCCTGGACGAGGACGGCGCACGCGTCGACCGGCTGGGACGCGAGCGGGCCGTGCTGCTGACGCCCGCGCACCAGTTCCCGACCGGCGGCCCGCTGCACCCCGAGCGCCGCGCGGCCGTGATCGACTGGGCACGCGCGCGTGGGGGCGTGGTTCTGGAGGACGACTACGACGGTGAGTTCCGCTACGACCGCAAGCCCGTCGGCGCCGTCCAGGGCCTCGACCCGGAGCGGGTGATCTTCATCGGCTCGGTCAGCAAGAGCCTGTCGCCGGCGGTGCGGCTGGGGTGGATGGTGCTGCCGGAGCGATACGTCGACGACGTGCTCGCGGCCAAGGGCGAGCGTGAGGCGTGGGCGAGCGTCCTCGATCAGCTGAGCCTCGCCGACCTCATCGCCTCCGGGGCGTACGACCGTCATGTACGGCGTATGCGGCAGCGGTACCGGAGCCGCCGTGACCGCCTCGTCGCGGCGCTCGCCGAGCACGCGCCCCACATCGAGGTCACCGGTGTCGCCGCCGGACTGCACGCCGTGCTGCGGCTGCCGCCCGGCACCGAGCGGTCCGCCGTCAAGGCTGCCACCTGGCAGGGCATCGCGCTGGACGGCCTCGCCGAGTTCCGGCACCCGGAGGCCACGGAGACGGACATGCCCGTCCGCGAGGGCCTCGTCGTCGGCTTCGCGACGCCGGCGGAGCATGCGTACGGCGCGACGCTGGAGGCGCTGTGCGGGGTGCTGCCGCCAGGCGGCGAACCGGGGCAGGGAGGGAGACCGGGCGGCGGGTGAGTCGCGCGGCCCCGGGCCCCGGGCCAGGCCCGCCCGCACCGCTCCCCTGCGCGCAAGAGGCGCCCGGGCCAGGCCCCGCCGCACCGCTCCTGCCCGCAAGACGACCCCAGACCGCGGGTGCACCGCGCTCCAAGCCACAACCGGACCCCAGACCCCGACCGCACCGTGCTCCTGCCTGCGAAGGAGCCCGCCCGTGCCGTCTCCTGCCCGGGAAGGAGCCGAGTACTGCTTCCGCCGGCCGAGTCGTCCCGTCCCGGCATACCGCCGCATTCCGATTTGTTCTCCCATGTGTCCGAAAAGTGGCTTCTGGGCTACATGTATCCGAACAGGAGTGGGATCATCGGAGCAGGAGGCGTGCCGTCGTCGCACCCGGGACCGGGTCGGTAGCGGCTCGCCCCCATCCTTCGTTCCGTCGTCAGGCGCAGGGCCACCCCCGCGCGTCCCCCCTGTTGGCGGTCGGTCCTGGAGGGTGTTCGATGACGACGCTCGATGAACGTCATGGAGAAGCTGCCCGCGACGGGGAAGAGAACCGGGGCGACGTCGCCCCCGGACAGGTCGAGGCGTACGGCCCGGCCGTCGTCCCGCTCGACCAGCCCGGCGCCGCTATCCCCCAGCTCATAGGGTCCAAGGCCGCGAACCTCGCCCGGGCGGCCCGCGCCGGACTGCCCGTACTGCCCGGGTTCGTGATCCCGCACCGGGCGAGCGGCGACACGGTGGCCCTGCGGCGCGCTTGGGACAAGCTCTCCGACGGCGGTGCCCGCCCGCTGGTCGTACGGTCCTCCTCGCCGCAGGAGGACACCGAGGAGTCCTCGCTGGCGGGCCAGTTCGCCTCGGTGCTCGACGTGCGCGGCTGGCGGGCCTTCCGTACGGCCGTACAGACCGTGCTCGACTCGGCGCACCGGTCCGACGGGTCCACGGCGCCGATGGCGGTGCTGGTGCAGCCCATGCTCACGGCACGGGTCGGCGGGGTGATGTTCGGCGCCGACCCGGTCGAGGGGCGGGCCGACCGGCTGCTGGTCAGCGCGGTGCGCGGCGGACCGGACAGCCTGGTCAGCGGGGCGCGGGCCGGTACCGACTACTGGCTGAGCGAGCACGGACGGCTGCTGCGGACGGAGAGTTCGGGCGAGCCGAGGGCGGCGGAGGGCTCAGGGGACCCGCGGAGGAGGTCCCCGAGGGGTTCGAGGGGTCCGCAGGCCTTTGCCTCCGGGAACCCGCACGCCGCGTCCGCGGAGGGCGGCTCGCTGCTGACGCGGGCCGAGTTGTTCCGGCTGGCGCGGCTCGCGCGGCGGGTCCGGCGGGTCTTCGGCGGGCCGCAGGACGTGGAGTTCGGGTTCGACGCGGACGGGCAGCTGTGGCTGTTCCAGAGCCGGCCGATCACGGCGATGGCGGCGCGGCCGGCCCGCGGGGCGCGGCTGCTCGGGCCCGGCCCTGTGGCGGAGACGCTGCCGGAGCAGTTGGGACCGCTGGAGGAGGACCTGTGGGTGGCGCCGATGGCCCGTGGGCTCGCCGCCGCACTCGACATCGGGGGCACTGCGCCGCGCCGGCTGCTGAAGTCGGTGCCCGTGGTCACGACGGTCGCCGGACGCGCCGCCGCCGACCTGCGCCTCCTCGGCGCCGTGCCGCCGCGGCACCGCCGGCTCGCGTGGCTCAACCCGGCGCCCGGCGCGCGCCGGCTCGCCGCCGCGTGGCGGGTGGGCCGCCTCGCGTCCTCCCTGCCCGGGCTGGCGGCCGATCTCGTCGCCGACGTCGACCGCCGCCTCGCCGAGATCCCGTCGCCCGGCGGGCTCTCCGGCGCCGCCCTGGCCGCGGAGCTCCGCTGGACCCGCCGAGTCCTGGTCTCCCTGCACGCCCAGGAGGCCCTCGCCGGGGCCCTCCTCGACGAACCGCCCAAGAGCGGCACCGCGGCCGGCACGGCCCTGGCCGCCTTGGCCGAGGCCCGCGCGCGGGGCGTGCCCGACGACCGGATCGTCGCCATGGACCCCGTGATCCTGGCCCTCACCGCCCCGAGCCTGCGCGGCCACGGACGACTGCCGGGCGCTACGGCGACGCCCCCACCGACGACCACGACGGCTCCCCGCCCGGCTGCGACGGCAGAGCAGCACGGACAGCCGCAGCGCACGACCGCCCCGGACCGGGAAGACACCGAACCCGGACGGCCGACGACACACCCGCCCACCAACGGCACCACCCGCCCCGCAGCGCCACCGACCTGGCCCACACAAGCGGCATCCATGGGCAACGGCCACCGCAGCCACCCGCCCTCCCCGCGTCCGCCGGCCCTCGAACCGGCTCGGCGAGCCACCCCGGCCAACATGCCCGTCGCCGCATACGCCACCCCGTACACCGGCGCCGCGCAGGCCACCCGCCCCCCAGACGCCGCCACCCCGCACACGCCCCCGGTCACCGCGCCCCGGCACGCACTCCCGACCGATCCGCACCCGACCCCGAACCCGCACCCGCACCCGCACCCGCACCCGCAAACGACGGCCCCCAAGCCGACCGGCCCGACCAGCGCGCACCCCCTGATCACACCCGCCACTCCAACCGCACGCCTCACCCCCCTCCCACCCCGCGAAGCCCTCCGCCTCCGTATCCGCTGGGTGCAGGAGCTGCAGGTGCGGCTCGTGCGGGACATGGCGCGGCGGCTGGGGGTCGGCGTGGAGCGCGTCGGGCTGTTGCGGTGGGCGGAGCTGGTCGCCGTGCTGGACGGCGGGGCCCTGCCCGGCGACCTCCACGCGCGCGTGCCGCAGGCCGAGTCGCCGCCGCTGCCCGACACCTTCCGGCTCGCGGACGGTCAGGTCGTCGTCGCCGAGCGCGCGGCGGGCCGGGGCGACGGCGTGCGGGGCGTGTCCGCGGGGCGCGTCGTCGGGACCGTATGGGACGGGGCGGGGCCCCGGCCGGCGGACGCCGTCCTGGTCGTGCGCACCCTGGACCCCGCGCTCGCCCCACTGCTGCCCGGCCTGACCGGCCTGGTCGCCCAGACCGGCAGCCCCTTGTCCCATCTGGCCGTCCTGGCGAGGGAGTTCGGGCTCCCCGCGGTGGTCGGCGCCTCCGACGCCGTACGCCGCTTCCCGCCCGGTTCCCGGCTCACCGTCGACGGGACCGCCGGTGACGTACGACTGGGGGACGCGTCATGAGGAAGATCGCGTACGTCTTCGGAGCGCTGGCCGCCGCCGGCGCGGGCACCTACCTCGTCGTCTATCTGTACCGCTGGCAGTGGCAGCGGGCGATGATCTGCGGGGTGTTGCTGCTGGTCGTCGAGGTGATGTTGCTGGGCCTGGTGACGCTGGGGCGGCTGAACCGGATCGAGGAGCGGCTGCGGGACACCGACCGGCGGCAGCGGGAGTTGGACGCCCGCCAGGAGGACGTGCTGACGCGGCTGCGGGAGCCGGCCGTGACACGCGAGGAGACACGGTTCCGCTGGCTGGACGACTCGGCGGACCGGGCGTACGTCTTCGTCCCGGTCCTCATGGTCGCCGGAGTGGTGCTGTCCGGGCTCGCCTGGGTGGTGCAGAAGGTCGCGTCGGCCACGGCCAGACCCGCCGAGCGCCGTCTGGCCGGGCGGCTGGCCGTCCTCGCCGCGCCCGCTCCGGCGGCACCCGGCGACCTGGACGACCTGCCGGAGCTCGGCGCCGGGGCGTCCCGTGGCCGTACCGCGCGCGTGACGACGGTCGCGGTCTTCAGCGTCGCCCTGCTCGCCGCGCTGGTCGTGGGTCTCGCCGACCTCACCCAGACCAGGGCCGGGGAGGCCAACGAGCACGAGGCGACCTCGGTGCTCGTCCAGATCGATCTGCGGGAGCCGGACGTGTCGTCCGACGGGAAGGCGCTGGCCGCTCACCAGATCTGGGAGAGCTGCCGCCACTCCACGGCCGCACCCCTGCGCAATGCCTCCCTCGGCGATCTCGGGAACGGCATGTACGCCGGGGTCGTGCGGCCGGCGCTCACCGATCACGACGTCATGCGGCTGCGCGGCTGCCTGGAGGACGCGACGTTGGACCGCGCCCATCTCACGGTGGTCGGCGTCTCCGATGTGGAGTCGGGCGACGACTCACGGTGAGCGGGTGGGAGTGAGCGACCGTGCCCGGCAAATGAGACATAGCGCACAGAATCAGACGTAGCACCCTATTGATCACAGACCCGGGGGTACCCTTCCAAGGCGTTCTCGTCCCCTAGTCCCCCAGGTCGCCCATGGCTGTTCTCACCGCAACGCTGCCCCGCCCCGCCCTCCGCAAGCGCCCGCTCTCCCGGCGTGCACTGCGGATCCTCCTCGGCATCGTGATCGGTTACATCGTTCTCTGGGCAGTCGGCGCAGGCAGCATCCTGGGGGCCTCGTACTGGGCCCGCGAGGAGACCCCGGCACCCGCCGGAACACGCTCCGTCCAGGGCGTGAACCACTTCCAGCCCGTCGACACCGACGGGCGGCTGTGGCGCGGTTCCGCCCCCTCCCCCGCCGGTTACCGGGCACTGGCGGGCATGGGCATCACCACCGTCGTCGACCTGCGCGCCGAGGACATGAGCGCGGCCCAGCTGGCCGAACCGGGCAAGGCCGGGCTGAACGTCGTACGCCTGCCGATCCGCGACGGACAGACGCCGTCGCCGCAGCAGGTGCAGCGCTTCATCGACGCCGTCTCCTCGTCGTCCGGCCCGGTGTTCGTGCACTGCGGCGCGGGTGTCGGCCGTACGGGCGCGATGGTCGCGGCGTACCTCGTGAAGACCGGCGAGGAGTCGCCGTCGCAGGCCGTCCGGCGCAACCTCGCGGTCGGACCGCCGTCGCTGGAGCAGATCTACTACGGGCTCAACCTCAGCCCCGCCAAGGCCGAGCAGCCTCCGCTGCCGGTGGTGGTCGTCAGCCGGCTGGTGGACGCACCGCGGCGCCTCATGTCGTACCTGTGAGGCCACTTGTGAGGCCGTAGGGCAACGAGCCCTACGGCCTCTGCCACTTGGGAGCCTCAGCACTGTGCCGCGCTACGGCTTGCGCCCCACCGCCCCGTACCCGGGAATGACCCCATCGTCCTGCCCGGGTACCGGCTCACCGAGCTCGGGATGCCAGCGGTGGGGCACTTCCACGCCTGGCTCGACGAGTTCGAGGCCCGCGAAGAAGCGGGTGAACTCCTCGCGGGAGCGCAGGGCCAGCGTGACGCCGGCCGCCTTGAGCTTCTCGGTCGCCGCCTTGGACTCCTCGGGGGTGAAGTCCGCGGTGGCATGGGAGACCACCAAGTAGCTGCCGGAGGGGAGTTCGGACAGCAGCCGGTCGACCAGGTCGTGCGCACCGTCCTCGTCGGACACGAAGTGCAGCAGCGCGACGAGGGACAGGGCCACCGGCTCGCCGAAGTCCAGGACGCGCTTGGCGCCTTCGAGGATGGCGTCGGGGTCGCGCACGTCGGCCTGGAGGTACTCCGTCGTCCCCTCCTCGGCGCCGCGCAGCAGGGCCGCCGCGTGCGCGAGCACGATGGGGTCGTTGTCGCAGTAGACGACGCGCGCGTCCGGCGCGATCTCCTGGGCGACCTGGTGGAGGTTCGGCTCGGTCGGGATGCCGGTGCCGATGTCCAGGAATTGGCGGACGCCCTGCTGGGCGAGCCAGCGGGTGGCGCGGTGCATGAACGCGCGGTTGACCCGCGCCATCACCGGGACGCGCGGGTCGAGGGCGAGCATCTGCTGCCCCATGGCCTCGTCGACCGGGTAGTTGTCCTTGCCGCCGAGATACCAGTCGTACATGCGCGCGGGATGCGGCTTGCTGGTGTCGATCTCCACGAAACGGTTCCGCCCGGTCATGACGAACTCCATAAGGGTCTGCGGTGGTCGATGATCAACTCAGTACCAAACAAGGGAAGTGCCGGCAGAAGAAGCGACGGGAGAAGAAGTGGCTGAACAACATGCCCGGACACGGCGCCGGGTCAGGACAGCAGGAAGTCCGCCTCCCCCGCCTTGGCGCCCTCGATGAACGCCGTCATTTCGTCCGGGGTGTAGATCAGGGCCGGACCGTCCGGGTCGGTCGACTGACGGACGGCGATTCGGCCGTCGGCGAGCTTCATCGCCTCCAGGCAGCTGCCGCCGTTGCCGCCGCTCCACGGCTTGTGCCAGCCCTCGCTGCCCAAGTCCCGCGCGGGCATGCCGTTGTAGACGCGTATGCGCGGCTTGATGCGATCCATTCACAGCTCCTTGCGGAGACCCCGGAGGATCTCCTTCGTGCGATGTGCCGTGGCGGCCTGCGCCGCCATGCGGTCCATGACCTCGAGATGGGTCGCCACCTCGACGCGCGCGTCGAGGTAGACGGCGCCGGTCAGGTACTCGATGTAGACCATGTCCGGAAGCTCCGGCATGGCGAATCGGAACAGCGCGAAGGGCCCGTACGTGCCGGGGTGCGGTCCGTTCGCGAACGGGACCACCTGCAGCGTCACGTTGGGCAGCTTCGTGGCCTCGAGCAGCCTGTCGATCTGGGCACGCATCACCTCCGGGCCGCCGACGCGGCGGCGCAGCACGGTCTCGTCCATCACCACCCACAGCCGGGGCGCGTCGTCACGGGTGAGCAGTTGCTGGCGTTGCATGCGCAAGGCGACATGACGCTCGATGTCGTCCGGGCTGGTCTGGCCGATGGCGCCCGACCGCAACACTCCGCGCGCGTAGTCCTCGGTCTGCAACAGGCCGGGCACGAAGTGGGGTTCGTACGACCGGATGAGCGCGGCCGCGCCCTCCAGGCTGACGTACATCGAGAACCAGCCGGGCAGGATGTCGTGGAACCGCTGCCACCAGCCGGGCTTGTTGGCCTCCTCGGCCAGTTGCACGAAGGCGTCGGCCTCGTCGTCCGCGATGCCGTAGGCCTTCAGGAGCAGTTGGAGGTACGGGATCTTGAGTGTGACCTCGGCCGTCTCCATACGGCGGACCGTGGCGGGGGCGACGCGGAGGATACGGGCCGCCTCCTCGCGTTTGAGTCCGGCGCGTTCCCGCAGGTCCAGCAGGCGCCGACCGAGAACGACCTGACCGACCGTCGGCGCGGACCGCGGCTCGCTCACGCTCCACCTCCACGATGAATCCCGACAGACGACTGAATCCTGGCCAACCGACTGAACCCTGGCAGGCCAACTGAACCTTGACCGACCAACCGAACCTTGAGGGACCAACCGAACCCTGACGGGCCAACTGAACCCTGACAGACCGACGGCGCCATTCGAAGACCTATTCGAAGATCGCGGGTGGATCTTCGGTGATCCCAACTGGCGCCGTTCGACATGCTGTTGCGAGCAGTGTGCCACGGCCTTCCAGAGAGTCACACAGCACTCTGCAATTTTCAGAGTGACTCTTGCCAAGTGTTCGCGACGGGGCGATAGTGGCAAGCGTGATTCCGTCCCCGCCCTTAGGAACAGACGCCGCCGCGGTCCCCCACGACCTCGGTGCCGCCCCGGCAGTAGGGCCCCAGCGGGGCGCCGCCGCCGAGCGCCGGTTCCGCTTCGAACTGGCCGCGCATCCGGGTTCTCCCGCGCAGGCCAGACGCCTGACCAGGGCTCGGCTGGGCGGCTGGTCGGTGTGCGAGGACACCTGCGACACGGCGGCTCTCGTCGTGTCCGAGCTGGTCACCAACGCGATCGTGCACACCGCCAGCGAGCACATCGTGTGCGAGCTGCACGACGGCGCCGAGCTGGTGCGTATAGCCGTGCGTGACGAGGGGTGCGCTCCGGGTGAGCCGCACCCGTTGGCGGCGCGGCCCGAGGAGGAGCACGGGAGGGGACTGCTCCTCATCGACGCCCTCTGCCATGCGTGGGGAGTTCATGAGCAGGGGTCCGGGCTGGTGATCTGGGTGGATCTGCCGCGTGGGGCCGCGTTCCGGGGGGCCTCCCGCGGCGGTTCTCACCAGGGCACCGAGCCGTGCGACGACCTCGGATGGGGGTCCCGGCCCAAGCCGGGGCCGTCCGGGGGTTCCGGTGACGAGGACGAGGCGCAGGGGTGGTACGGCATGGGGGCGGGGGCCGGATGGCTGTGAGCCGTGGCTCCGGCGGGGGCCAGGTGCTGAGCCTGGACACGCTGGTCCGGCTCCGTCGTGGTCTGCGCACCGCTGACGTGCCTCGGCGGCTGCCCGTCCCCGACGGGATGACGGTTCCTCTGGGCTGCGACGCGGTCGCGGTTCCCGCCCGCTTCGGGCCTCTCGTTCTGCCTCGGCTGCCTCGCGTGGGGTGTGTCTACGCCGACGAGTCGCACTGGTGGTGGATCGTGCCGTCCGACTCCGACTATGCGTTGCACTGGCCGGCGTCCGTGCGGTACACGACGGGGGCCCTTGTTCTGGACACTCCGCGTCTGATCCATCGGCCGGATGGGACGGTGCCGTATACGCCGCCGATTCCGCTGTACTTGGCCCTGTGCAGGGTTATGGGGACTACTCCGACGTGGTCCAGACAGCTCAGTGCGTGAGGCTGCCTCGTCTTTCTCCCCCCGCCGCCCCTACCCGTCCCATCCTGAAGGGGCTCCGCCCCTTCGACCCCGTGAAAGATGTAGACCGGCATCGCCCTGAGGGGCGCGGGGAACTGCGCGAGCAACCCCCCACAACCCGCACCCGCCGAAGACCCTGAAGCCCCACGGCGCCCCCGCCCCGCGTCAGCGAGTCGCGGCGTACGCCCGCGCGCACCCCCACCCCTCACTCGCGCCCTCCCCCGAACCCGCCCACCCCGCCATAGTGGCCCTCCGTCACGAGTGACGGTCGGGGGAGGCCGAGTGGTGGGGAAGAAGCGTCGTTCTGGTGAGGTCGCGGCCGAGGTGTCCGAATCGGAGCGGCTGTTGTTCGGCGGGGCCTTGCGGTACGACATGGGGTGGAATCAGCACCGGGACGCCTTTCTGGAGCTGGGCTTCCGGGCCATGGTGACGCGGTTGCCGTCGCTGTTGTCGTCCAGCTTCCGGCTGGCCTGGCAGGCCGATCGGCGTGCCGCGCGGACCGTGCTGGGCGCCGAGGTGGTCCGGGGACTGGCGCAGGCGGTGGGGCTGCTCGCCGTCAACAGTGTGCTGGGGCGGATCATGGGAGGCGGGGCGCTGGAGGAGCGGTTACGCGGCGCCGTTCCCGCGCTCGCCACCATGGCCGCCGTGATGGTGGTCTCGACGCTGCTGCGGGCGGCATCGACGTACGCCACCGGGCGTCTGGAGCCCAAGGTGGAGCGAGTGGCGACCGAGCTGTATCTCGAGCGCGCGGCGGCCGTGGAGCTCGCCGCGATCGAGGACCACGCCTTCCACAAGCTGCTGGACACCGCCCAGTACGGCGCATCGTCCGCCCGCCGCATGATCTCGTACAGCACTCGTGTCGTGAACGCGGCCATCTCGCTCATCGCCGCCGCGGGCGTGCTCACCGTGCTGCACCCCGCCCTGCTCCCCCTGCTCGCCACCATGACCCTGCCCAGCGCCTGGAGCGCCCTGACCAACGCCCGGCGCCGCTACGAGTCGTTCCACACCTGGGTGCAGCACTCCCGCGCCGGCCATCTGATCAGCGGGCTGCTGACCGAGCCCGCCGCCGCGCCCGAGATCCGCGTCCATGGTGTCGGGCCCTTCCTGCTGCGTCACTACCGGGCCATGTCGGAGACGGCGGAGGCGGAACAGGCCCGGCTGGCCCGGCTCGCGGCGCGTACGGGGCTCATCGCGGCGGTGTGGACGGGCCTCGCGACCGTCGCGACGTACGCCACGCTGGGCGGGCTGCTGCTCGCCGGCGCCATGGCGCTCTCCGTGGCGGGTACGGCCGTGATCGCCATCCGCACCGGCTCGTCGAGCCTCGACAGTCTGGTCCTGGAGGTCAACGCTCTGCACGAGGAGGCCCTCTTCGTGGGCGATCTGCAGCGGCTGTACGTCGAGGCGGCCGAGCGGGCGATTCCGGTCGGTGGGGCCCAGTTGCCCGACGACCCCGAGGAGATCCGCTTCGAGAACGTCAGCTTCTCCTACCCCGGCGAGTCCTCCCGCCCCGCCCTCGACGACGTCACGCTCACCCTCCCGCTCGGCCGGATCGTCGCCCTGGTCGGCGAGAACGGCTCCGGGAAGACCACTCTGGTGAAGCTGCTGGCGGGCCTCTACACGCCGGACCGCGGCCGCATCCTCTGGGACGGCGTGGACGCGGCGACCGCCGACCGGCACCAGCTCGCCGAGCGCATCGCGATGGTGGCGCAGGACTTCAAGCGCTGGCCGTTCACGGCCAGGGTCAATGTCGCCGTCGGCCGTTCGTCGGCGCCGCTCACCGAGGAGCGCCTGGCCGCCTCGCTCGCCGAGGCCGGGGCCGAGGAGGTGGTGGCCGATCTGCCGCGCGGTCTGGACACCCTGCTGGCCCGGCAGTTCAGCGGCGGGCACGAGCTGTCCGGCGGGCAGTGGCAGCGGCTCGGGATCGCCCGGGCCGCTTACCGGCGCGGCCGCATCCTGATCGTGGACGAGCCGACGGCCGCCCTGGACGCACGGGCCGAGCTGGAGGTCTTCGAGAAGATCCGCGCCCTGGCCTCCGCCGGCCAGACGGTCGTCCTCATCACCCACCGACTGGCGTCCGTACGCCATGCCGATCTGGTGCACGTCCTCGACCAGGGCAGGCTCGTGGAGTCCGGGACACCGGACGAGCTGCTGGCCACCGGCGGGGTCTACGCGGAGCTGTACTCGCTCCAGGCGGAGCAGTTCACCGCACGGGTGCCCGCTCCGAAGGCGGGCTGATCAGCAAGAGGCCCGCCCTTGAGGCGGGCCGTCAGCACGAGGGCCCGACCGGACGCCGGGCCGCTCTCGTCTCACGCGGCGGCGTCAGCCGTGACCTCGCCGCGGACGATCACCAGGAACGCGTCCGTCGCGAGGTCCATGACGACCTCCGCGGGCAGACCTTCCATCCGCCGCGCGTGCGCGAACTCCTCCGCCGGCCACGATCCCCGCGGCCCGCCCGCGGGAAAGCGTTCGAGCACTGTTCGCCCGTTCACCATCTCGCACCTCCAGTAAGCGTTGTACTTGTAGGAGTTAACGCCTGCCGGGGGTGAAACGCCTCGCCCGGTGACGGGACTGAGACGTAGTTGACACTCGTTCACCGCGATGTGTGAGCATCCGCTCACTCTCGATGATCAATGCTTACTGCTTGTGTCAATCTTCGTACTCATCGTGATAGCGGATGCGCTCACTGCCCGCAGGCGCCCCAAGAGCCGACGCGCGCCCCTTGGGCTCCTCCCACTCCTCCTGCCGGCCCAGCGCGGTGAGGTCCAGGAAGCTGGTGGTCGAGCCCAGCCCGTCGAGGCCGCGCTCGTAGGTCGAGTAGGTGTGGAAGACCCGCTCCCGGTCCCGCAGGAAACAGCTGACGCCGGGCCGCTCCACCAGCTCACCCTCGTGCTCCAAGGTCGCCTCGAAGGCGTGGTTGAAGTCACTGCCGTACGACGAGTACCACGGCACCGTCCAGCCCATGCGCGCCTTGAACGGCAGGATCTTCGGGTACGGCGCCCTGGAGACGGCGACCAGCGTCGTGCCGCGTGCCTTCAGGTGCGTCAAGTGCCCGATCTGGTCCAGGAACCCGGAGCAGCTGCGGCAGCCGGCGTCCCATTCGGGGGCGAACATGAAGTGGTAGACGACGAGTTGATGCCGCCCCTCGAAGAGGTCGAGCAGCGTGGCCTTGCCGTCGCCGCCCTCGAAGACGTACTCCTCCTCGATCTCGACCATGGGCAGTCTGCGCCGTTCGGCGTTGAGGGCGTCACGCGCGCGCGTGGCCGCCTTCTCCTTGACCAGCAGTTCCTCGCGTGCCGCGCGCCACTGCTCGCGCGAGACGATCTCCGGAAGCGACATGGGCCCCCTCCTGTGCGACGGTCCGTTCGGGGTGGTGACCGGTGGGAGGGACGGAACTCATCGCCGGCGAGGAGAATTTCAGGAGATTTTCTCGGAGCAGGAGGGCTTCTCGGAGTACGACACCGGCAACGAGAGAAGGCCACGCGCGCGCAGCGAGCGGCGCCACCGGATGTCCGTGTCCGCGAGAGCGAGTTCGGGGAACCGCTCCAGGAGGGCGGCCAGGGCGATCTCGGTCTCGGCGCGGGCCAGGGGTGCGCCGAGGCAGTAGTGGATGCCGTGGCCGAGGGCGAGATGTCCGGAGGCGTCGCGGGAGAGGTCGAGGCGGTCGGGGTCGGGGAAGCGGGCGGGGTCGCGGTTGGCGGCGGCCAGGGACAGCAGGACGGTCTCGCCGGCGGGGACGGTGACGCCGCCGATGGTGACATCCTCCGTGGGGAAGCGGCGGATGGCGAGCAGGGCGGGGCCCTCGTAGCGGCTGAACTCCTCCACGGCGGCCGGGAGTCGCGCGGGACGCTCGCGCAGGGCGGCGAGCTGCTCGGGGTGTCGGAGCAGCGCCAGCACCGCGTTCCCGATGAGCTGCACGGTGTTCTCGTATCCGGCGAAAAGGATGAGGAAGGCGAGGGACATCAGCTCGTCCTCGCTCAACCGGTCGCCCTCGTCCCGGACCGCGATCAGGTCCGAGAGCAGGTCGTCGGCGGGCTCCTTCCGCTTGTCCGCGAGGAGTTCGCCGAAGAAGCCGAGCATCGCCGCCACCGCTCCCTTGGCGTCCTGCGGGCGGGTCGGGTCGGGGGCCAGGAGTGTGTCGGTCCACACCCGGAAGTCACGCCGGTGCCGGTCCGGGACACCCAGGAGGTCGCAGATGACGGTGATGGGGAGGGGCGCCGCATAGGAGGCGATCAGATCGGTGGTGCCGTGCCGGCCGAGGGCGTCGAGCAGGCGGTCGGCGGTCTCACGGATGGGCACGCGGAGCTGTTCGACCCGGCGCGGGGTGAAGGCCCGGACGACCAGCCGGCGGATGCGGGTGTGGTCGGGCGCCTCCATGTTGAGGAGGTTGGCATCGAGGGCGGGCGGCAGGGACAGACCCTGGTAGTTGCCCTCCTTCGCATGCCTCTTGTCCACGGACAGCCGCGGGTCGGTCAGGGCCTCGCGTACGTCCTGGTACCGGGTGACGACCCACGCGGGGTTGCCGTCGGTGCCGGCGATGCGGTGCACCGGCGCGGTGTCGCGCAGGCGCCGGTACACGTCGTGGGGATCGTTGAGGAGGCCGTCGGCGGGGTCCATGCGGATCAGCCTAGTGCCGAAGATCACGGGCTGCCCGACTGCGTTACGCCCTGGGCGAGTTGGCCGACCACGTCCACGACTCCCTGTCCGAAGGCGGTCGGCGCGACAAGGATGCCGAACACCAGCACGATGGCCACCGTCAGCTTCTCGTCGTTCCGGCTCCGCGCCTGCGTGCGCCGGCGCAGTCGCACGACGATGATGACAGCGAGCAGTACCGCCACGTTGATCGTCAGCTCCACCCGGCCAGCCCTCCCGTCAGACAGGTGCGTTCCGGCTTTCCTGTGTAGCGCGAAACCACCTTGGGCTACCGATCAACTACCGCTGGTTGGCGGCAAAACGCTTCTGCGAGGCCGGATTTCAGGTCTTGTAATCCTGGATCCGCTTGCCGTGACTCCGGTCCAACAAGGCCGGCAGGCGCTCACCCAACTCCCGCACCACGGCGGGCACATCGATCGTCAGCAGCTCCCTGTCGCGCATCAGCACCCGCCCGTCGACGATCGTCGTGCGGACGTCGGAGGAGCGGGCGCTGTGGACGAGGGTGGCGGGGAGGTCGTGGACGGGCTGGGTGTGCGGGCCGGTGAGGTCGACCAGGATGATGTCGGCGCGTCGGCCCGGGGCGATGCTGCCGACGACGTCGCCCAGGCCGACGGCGCGGGCGCTCTGCAGGGTGGCGTGATGCAGGGCTTGACGGGACGTCAGCCAGCGCGGGTCGCCGGTGCTCGACTTCTGGATGAGGGCGGTGAGGGCCATCGACTCCCATACGTCGAGGGAGTTGTTGGAGGCGGCGCCGTCCGTGGCGAGGCCGACGGGGATGCCGAGGTCGTGCAGGGCGCGTACGGGTGTGGTGGTGGGCCAGGCGAACTTGAGGTAGCCGCGGGGCGAGGTCGCGACGGCGACGCGTCCCACCGCGTTCTGGAGGACGGGCAGGTCGCGGTCGAGGATGCCGGTGCCATGGGCGATGAGGACGTCCGTGTCGAGGAGGCCGGTGCGCTGCAGGACCTCGATGGGCGTGACGCCGTGGCGGGCGAGGCTGGTGTCGGCCTGGTCGCGGTTCTCGGAGGCGTGGAGGTGGACGGGGAGGCCGTGCTCGCGGGCGAGTGCGGCGGTGGCGGTGAGGTCGGCGTCGTCGACGGTGTAGGGGGCGTGCGGGGCGAGGGCGGTGGTGATACGGCCGCCGGCGCCACCGCGATGCCGTAGCGCGAACTCCAGTGACCGCTCCCGCCCTTGCGTGCCCTGGGAGGAGAAGTAGGCCTCCCCGAGGTGCGCCCGCATCCCGCACTCCGCGACGACGGCGGCTACGGCATCCATCGAGAAGTAGTGGTCGGCGAAGCAGGTGACCCCGCCGCGGATCATCTCGGCGCAGGCGAGCCGGGCCCCCAACTCAACGTCCTTCTCGGTGAGGTTGGACTCGACGGGCCAGACGACGTCGTTGAACCACTCCTCGGTGGGCAGGTCCTCGGCGACACCGCGCAGGGCGACCATCGGGGCGTGCGTATGGCAGTTGATCAGGCCGGGCAGGGCGACCTGGCCGCGCGCGTCGATGCGCTCGGCCGCGGGCAGGTCCTCGGCCTCCGCACTGCCGATCACCGCTTCGACGACCCCGTCCCGCACGACGATCGCGGCGTCCTCGGCGAACCCGATCCGCTCATGATCGTCGTGCGTGAGAACCGTGCATCGGGTGATGATGAGACCGGCGGGAGAAGGCGTCATACACGCACCGTACGGCGCGGTCATGCCCTCGGAGGGGGTGAACCGCGCATCCCGTCGCCGCTCTGTCCCGGCGACGCGGGCACGTGCACGCTGGGCCTCACCACAGCCCGTCGTACGGCTTCTGGAAGGGGCCCGACATGCTCCTCGGTACGTGGAATCTCGAGAATCTGATGCTGCCGGGCGACGAGCAGGGCGCCCCGAAGACCCAGGCCGAGTACGAGGCGAAAGTGGAGGCCCTCGCCTCCGTGATCACCGCGCTCGACCCGATGCTGCTGGGCGTCCAGGAGGTCAAGCAGGAGGAGGCGCTCGCCGACCTGGTCGAGGCCGTGGGCGGGGAGTGGCACACCGCGCTGTCCCGGCACCGGGACGGCCGGGGCATCCGCGTCGGCTTCATCAGCCGTACGCCGATGCGCGTGCTGCGGGACACGCGGATGTTCGCGGACAGGCTGCGCCCCGTGCAGAGCGACGACGGCCTGCAGCCCGGCGAGCACGACCGGGAGACCAGCCGCGGTTTCCTCGCGGTGGAGCTGGACGCCGGCGGCGGTCCGCTGCGGGTGGCCGTCGCCCATCTGAAGTCGAAGCTGCTGACCTACCCGGGCAACGGCGACAAGAGGCGCTTCCACCCGCACGACGAGGGCGAACGGGCCCGCTTCGGCGCCTACGCCCTCTACCGGCGGGCCGCTGAGGCGACGACCCTGCGCGCCCTCGCGGACGAACTCCTCGACGGCGACGGACGCGAGCGGGACGTGGCGGTCCTCGGCGACATGAACGACGTGGCGAACGCCGCGACCACGCAGATGCTGCTCGGCCCTCCCGGCTCCGAGCTCGACAGGGAACGCGCCTTCCTCAAGCCCGACTTGGGCGATCCGCTCCGGCTGTGGAACGTGGCCCCGCGCATCCGCCCCAAGCGGCGCTTCTCCCGTGTCAGCTTCGGGCGCGCCGAGCTGATCGACCACGTCCTGGCGAGCCACCGGCTGGTGCGCCGCCTCACCGCGGCGGGCACGGGCCTGCCCGACCTGCAGGAGGAGCCCCTGGAACTGCCGTCCGTCGGCGAGGACCCGACGGACCGGGTCGGAACGCCGGGGTCGGACCATGCGCCGGTGTGGATACGGGTGGACTGACGGGACGGAACGGGGGGCGAGGGCGACGGGGCGGGCGGCGTCAGCCGGCGAGGCGCACCGGAGGGACGTCGGGGACCCGTACTCCGGCCCGCTCCCCGCGCGCGTGGAGCTCATCCAGCAGTTCGGCGAGCCGCTCGGTGTGCCGGGGCGTGAGCCGTCCCGTGTCGTCGAGGTGCACGGCGCACGCGGTGGTGGTGTCGACGAGCCGTTCGAGCAGGGCGGCCACCTCGTCGGCGCCCTCCGTGTGCCGGGCGAGCGCGGGCAGTTCGGCGGAGGCGACGGCGATGGCGGTACGGGCCTCGGCGAGCGCCCGATAGGCCTCGCGGCGCAGGGTCCAGCGGGCGGCGCGGTCGTCGGACTCGCTCAGCACATGGGCGAGGTAGGCATGCGCGGCCCGGCCTGCCGCCGTGAGCCGGGCCCGCACGCCCCCACCCCGCTGCCCGGGCATCGGCAGATGCCCGACGACGAGCACGATCGCGCAGGCCAGCAGGGTCTCCCCGATCCGGCCGGCGGAGGCCTGCGGCTCGCCGCCCACCATGACCAGGGCGAGCACGAGGACCGTCACCACGGCGGTCTGGGCGGCGAAGTGCCGCGTGGCGACGGGGATGAGGGCGCCGCTGACCGCCACGAGCGCGATGAGCCCTTCCGGCCGGGGCAGCACGGCCGCGAACCCGGCGAAGAGAAGGGCGCCCAGCACGGTGCCCGCGGCCCGGCACAGCACCCGGGACGCGAGGGGCCCGAGATCGGGCTTGACGAGGAAGACGGCGGTGGCCGGGAGCCAGTACCAGTGCTCGTGCTGCCCGTACCACTGGGCGTGGTGCAGGGCCTGCGCGATGGCGGCGCTGGCCCCGAAGCAGAGGGCGACCCGGAGCCCGTACTCCCGCCCGCCGACCCCGAACACGGCACGCACGAGATCCTTGCCCGTACGGCGCCGGGTGTGCAGGTCGTCGCTGTCGCCCCGGCCCCGGTCGAAGGCCTCGGCGGCTCGCAGCAGGGCGTCGTCGAGGGCGCGCAGGGCGGGCGCGGAACGGGAGGGCGCGGGGAGCGGGCCGGTGTGCGTGCTGCCCCGCACGGCGGCGGCGAGGCGGCGGGGGCCTTCCGAGGCCCGGACCGGCACTGGTTCCCCGGCCCAGGCGAGCGCGGTCGCGGCCTCGGCGAGGGGAAGGGCGGCCGCGTACTGGGCATGCAGCCGCCGCTCGGCGGACGAGGAGGCGTACCGCCGCAGCCGGGGCCCGGCGAGGGCGTCCTGCGCGTGATCGAGGGCGGCGGTCAGCGCGGCACGGCGAGCGGTGGCGCGGTCGGTCCCCACGGCATCGAGCAACTCGGCGACGGCGTCGTACACCCCCGCTACGGCATCCCGCTCCCCGTCGAACCGGAAGTCCCCGGCGAGGGAGCCGGGCGTGGGCAGCACGAGCCGCAACGCGAGCAGCCACGCCGCCCCCGCGAGGTAGGCGAGCGCCCGCAGCCACCCGCTCTCGGGCAATGGCATCCCGGCCCCGACGGCGGCGGCGACGAGGAGCTGCGTACCGGAAGCGGAGGCGACCGGTCCGACGGCACTGATGCCTCCGGCGAAGAGCCCGAGCCCGGTGAGGACGAGGGTGAGCGGAACGGCTCCGACCTGTTCTCCCGCATACGTCCCGACGAACATCCCCACCGCCCCCGCCAGCGCGGGCACCCCGAGCCGCTTGACAGAGACACGACGACTGCCGGGGCGGTCGTTGATACCGGCGAGCATGGCGGCTATGGCGGCTACGACGCCGAGAGTGGTGTGGCCGGCGAGGACCGCGGCGAGCAGGAGGGGCCCCGCGGACAGAGCTCCCCGCACGACCGCGTTCCAGGGCACGGGCCCACGCTGAGCGCGGAGAGTGTGAGCGAGCCAGGGCGGAAGGGTGACACTCGGTGCGGCGGGGCGGGACACAAGGCTCCTGTCGTCTGTGTGAGGCGGGGGTGTGCCTTCGGGCGACGGTGGCCGGGCTGTGGTGTCCACGGTAGGGCGAGGTCTTGGGGTTGATGGGGCGTGGAGGTTTCGGGGATGTGACGATGCTCGGAAAGGCCACGTTCTTTATGAACGCAAGTGCCGTACAGGGCCCGAACGCGTCGCTCAGTTGCTGTCGCAGCCGATGCCGTCACCGTCGCTGTCGAGCCGGTGGGGGTCGTTCGCGCCGACCCACACCGGGCCGGACAGATCCGAGCAGTCCACGTCGGGGACACCGGCGGGAGGCCCGGCGGGCAGGCCGGGGTTGGCGGCGTCCGGGGCCGCGGGCTCTGGGGTGTCCGGTGCCATGGGCTGCTGCGGTGTGTCGGCGATGCAGGCGGTCCACAGGCCGGCTCCCGTTCGGCGGGCGGTGTCCTCGGCACGGGAGATCTTGGGCCAGTGCTTGTCGTTGGGCGGGTAGAGGACCGCCTCGGCGTGGCCGCTGCGGACGAGGGACTCGTTGACGAAGACGCCCTTGGCGTTCCAGACGTAGAGCAGATAGCGGTCGTAGCGGTCGGTCAGGTCGGCGTCGCGTTCGATGCGTGCGCTGCTGCCCGGCGGCAGAAGTGCCTTGGTTCGGGCGGTGGCGGCGCCGGCGAAGCAGTCGCCCCGCTCCGGAGTGTCGATCTCCAGCAGACGCACGCGGACGACGGCGTCCTTCGGCACGATGCGGCCGTCGCCGCGCACGTCGATGGTGTCGCCGTCGATGATGCGCACCACCTTCACGACGGGCGGTTTCCTGTCCGGCGCCTTCGCAGCGGGTTCGGTGGCCGGCTGACTGGCGCCGCGGGGCTCGGCGGGCGTCTGTGTCGTCGTTGCCGCGGGTGAGCGGGTCGACGGCTGCTCGCTCGTCGGGACGTCGGCGGGCACCTTCTCGGAGGAGGCGGGCTTCCGATCTTCTCCGGCGAGCGAGCCGATGGCGCCGAGGGCCAGCAGGAGGCCCAACAGAAGCGCGACCACGGTGACCAAGGGGTGCTTGAGGCGCATGGAGCCCTCCAGGGGAGGGAGAGAACAAGACGAATTCTTTGCCCGATTCATACCTTTTGCAAGGCCCCAATGGCCTTGGTGTAGGTAAGGGCGGCTCGGGCGGTGCCGTACCAGTGCTCGGGCGGCGCGGGAGCCGCCGAGCAGTTCGGCCCTCATCGCGTCCGCGTCCGGCCACTCCGCCTCGTGTTGTCAGTGCCGCGCGTTATCAAGGAAGTCGTCACTCAGCGTTACGACGACGGGGGAAGCATTGATGACGACGCATGAGAAGAGTCCAGAGAAGGAGAGCCAGAACCATAGCCAGAGCCACGAGCAGCCACAGCCACCCCGCACGCACCTCTCCGCCGCGGGCCTACGAGCCCGTGGATGGACCCCCGGCATGGTGCGCCAACTACTCGGCGAACCCGATCTGCTGCGCGCCAACCCGCACTTCCACTCCGCCCGGCACACCCACCTCTACAGCATCGAGCGCGTAGAAGCCGCCGAGGGAAGCGAGGAGTTCCGGACCGCTTCGGCGGCCGCCGCGCGGCGGTCCGCTGCCGCGCGGGCTGCCGTTGTGCGCAGGCGGCGGGAGGTGCTGGCGCGAATCGCGGCGGAGCCCATCGAGGTGCCGCGGCTGGCCCCGGACAGGCTCGTGGTACTGGCGGTCGAGCACCGCAACGTCCGGGACGAGGAGCGGGCGTTGTGGCGCTGGAGGCATGTCGCCGAGCCCGCCACGGTCGAAAGTACCGAGCCCGGCGTGCTCGACCGATGGAAGGTCGACTACCTACGCCATCGGCTGACCCGCTACGACAGGATCGTCGACGAGCTGTACGAACGCACCGGACGCGCGGCAGCCATGAAACTGCTGCAGCGCCGGATCTATGCGGCCATCTCCGAGGCGTACCCGAACCTTGCACAGGAGTGCGAACGTCGGCTGCGTGAACAGCAGCGCCGTCCATGGCCGGGATGACATATCCGGAAGAAGATCCACAGACGCACGGTCGACGCACGGCCGTGTCCCTACGCTCCGGGCGCATGAAGGCTGATCAAGTCGCCCGCGTGCACGAACGTCTCGCGGCGCTCCCCGAGTTGTGTCCCGTCACCTTCGGCGAGGGCCGCCGGTTCGGGCTCTGGGACCTCGCCTCACTCGCCGAGGGCGCCCTCGGCGAGTGCGTCGACCCGGAGTCGTTCACCGTGTCGAGCAGCTTCCGGTCAGACGGCTTCCGGTCAGAGGGCTTCCGGCGGTGTGACCGGCGCGGAAAATTCGGATGCGAGGGGCAGTGCGGGCCCCCATGATCGGCAGATTGACCGCCGACCGCGCCGCCGTGCCGACGTAACGGCCTGCCGCTCAGGAGCCCGCATGATCCGCCGCGTCACCTCCCCCGCCCTCTTCCCGCCCCCCACCTACTCCCACGCCTCCGTCGTCGAGGCCGGCACGAAGGTCGCTTTCCTCGCCGGTTCCGTGCCCCTGGACGCGGACGGAAGCCTTGTCGGTGAGGGAGACCCCGTGCGGCAGGCGCAGCAGGTGATCGCCAACCTCGAGGAGCAACTGCGCGCTGTCGGAAGCGACTTGGCGCACGTCCTGTCGACCGACGTGTACGTCGTGAGCAGTGACACCGCGGTGCTGTCGGCCGTATGGGAGGTCGTCGAGGCTTCCGGGCTCAGCGCAGGGCCCCACTCGTCGACGCTGATCGGAGTGGCGTGCCTCGGATACCGCGGGCAGCTGGTGGAGATCACCGCCACGGCCGTCGTACCGGAGGAGGCGGCGCAGTCATGATCTCCGTCGCTCTCCGCCGCGCCACCGCCACAGACTCCGCTGCCGCCGCCGACGTCTGGCTGCGGTCGTTCGCCGCCGCCCTGCCGGCGGTCGTCCGGCCGCACACCGATGACGAGGTACGGGCGTATTTCCGGGACGTCGTGGTGCCCTGGCAGGAGACCTGGGTGGCCGAGGCCGCCGACCGCATAGTCGGCGTGCTGGTGCTCGACGACGACCAGCTCTCCCAGCTCTACCTCGACCCCGACTGGCGCGGCCGCGGCATCGGCGACCGGTTCGTCGACCTCGCGAAGCGGCTCCGTCCGGACGGGCTGAGCCTGTGGACCTTCCAGGTCAACAAGCCCGCCCACCGTTTCTACGAGCGGCACGGCTTCGTCGCCGTCGAGTACACGGACGGCAGCGGGAACGAAGAGCGCGAGCCGGACGTGCGGTACGTCTGGCGTACGGGTGACGGCAAAGCTTCCGTTCACGGTGGCGGCAAGGCTCCCGTTCACGGTGGCGGCAACGTTCCCATTCACGGTGGCAGCAAGGCTCCCGTTCACGATGGCGCCGAGGCCCCCGTCCAGCCCTGAGGCGGCGAGGCCCCCTTCACCCCTGAGGCGGCCGCCCCCATGTCCGCCGCTTCGGCAACGGCTCCGCATAGCTCCCGACCCGGCTCGTCGTCAGCCCCAGACCCACCAGCGACTCCGCCAGCTTCACCGCCGCCCCCACCCCGTCGACCACCGGAACCCCCAGCTTCTCCCCCGCCGCCCGCTGCAACCCGGTCATCCCGGCACACCCCAGCACCAGGACCTCGGCGCCGGCGTCCCGCGCCCGTTCGGCGGCCGTCAGAAAGGCGGCTTCCGCGCGCTCGCCGTCCTCTAGCTCCAGCACTCCGAGCCCGGTACCGATCACGGCGACGCAGTTGCGCCCCACCCCGGACAGCTCCAGGCTGTCCTCGATCTGCCCGCACGACCGCTCCAGCGTGGTGACGACCCCGTACCGCCGCCCCAGCAGACAGGCCAGATGCGCCGCCGCCTCCGTGATGTCGACGACCGGCACGTCCACCAGCTCCCGCACGCCCTCGCGCCCGTGCTCGCCGAAGCCGGCCATGACGACCGCGTCGTACTCAGGGCCCTCGTACGTCCGCAGCGCGTCCATCACGGCAGCCGCCGACAGGTAACTGTCCAGCCAGCCCTCCGCCGACTCCGGCCCCCATTGCGGCGTCAGCCCGAGCACGGTGGTGCCCGGGCCTGCGGCGGCCCGGGCACCTCGTACGATCTCCTCGGTCATCTCCTGCGTGGTGTTGCAGTTGGTGACGACGATCCGCACGTCCTTCAGACCTCCCGCGTCACGGGCTCGGTGGCCGACTCAGCGGCGGGCTCGGTGGCGGCCTCGGCAGCGGACTCCGCGCGCTCACCGCGGCACAGCACCAGATACAGCCCCGCCGCCATAGCCGTCCCGATGAACCACGAGTACGGCGCCACATCGCTGAACGTCTTCACCAGCGCCAGCACCGCCGCGACGCCCGCCGCCGGCAGGAACGCCCACAGCGCCTTGGGGTTGACGCCCTTGCGGTAGTAGTAGCGGGAGCCGGGCGCGGCGGAGAAAAGCTCGTTCACATCCACGCGGCCGCGCTTGACCAGGTAGTAGTCGACCATGATCACGCCGAACAGCGGGCCGAGGAAGGCGCCGAGGCCGCCCAGGAAGTAGTTGACGACGGTCGGGTTGGAGAAGAGGTTCCAGGGGGTCACTACCAGCGCCGCCACCGTGCTGATCATGCCGCCGACCTTGAAGGTGATCTTCTGCGGCCAGACGTTGGCCAGGTCGTACGCCGGTGAGACGAAGTTGGCGACGATGTTGACGCCCATGGTGGCGATGGCGAAGGTCAGGGCCGCCACGACCAGGACCCAGGTGTTGCCGACCTTGGCGACCAGCTCCGCCGGGTCCGTGATGGCCTCGCCGAACACCTCCAGCGAACCGGCCGTGACGATCACGGAGACGACCACGAACGCCGTCGAGTTGATGGGCAGGCCCCAGAAGTTGCCCTTCCGGACGGTCGGGTAGTCGGGTGCGAAGCGCGAGAAGTCGCAGAAGTTGAGCATCAGCGTGCCGTACGTGGCGAGGATCAGGCCGATCGCGCCGAACCACTGCCGCCACTGCTCACCGACGGACACCGGGTGGGGGGTGGTCGTGAGCGAGATCGTCCAGCCGGCCTTGGCGAGGATCCACACCGCCAGCGCGATCATCACCAGCCAGATCGCCGGGCCGCAGAAGTCCTGGAACTTGCGCACCGACTCCATGCCCTGGCTGATGATCAGCGCCTGGATCAACCACAGCGCGAGGAAGGAGACCCAGCCGAGCGCGTCCAGCCCCAGGAAGGAGCTGTGCGTCCACGACTCCAGGCCCGGCCACGCCGCCAGCAGCATCACATTGACCGCGACGGAGGCCAGATACGTCTGGATGCCATACCACATGATGGCGATCACGGCCCTGATCAGCGCCGGGATGTTGGCGCCCCAGACGCCGAAGCTGATGCGGCTGACGACGGGGAACGGGACGCCGTGGCGCTGGCCGATCCTCCCCATCCAGTTCATGCCGATGTAGATCAGCACGAAGCCGACGAGCAGGGACGTGAAGACCTGCCACACGTTCATGCCCAGGACCAGCAGACCGGCGGCGAAGGTGTAGTTGCCGAGGTTGTGGACGTCGGACATCCACATGGCGAAGAGGTCGAAGACCTTCCAGTTGCGCTTGCCCGCGGGCGCGAGGTCTTCGTTGGTGAGCCGCGGATCGGGGACGAACGCTGGTGTGCCGGTGACTTCGGCACGGTCGGCGAGGGACACGGGGCCTCCAAGAGCCGGGGACGGGGGACTTCTTGTGGAGGGCATTTGGTATACCAAACAGCGGACATAGTCCCGCCGTCAACAGTTCTGACCGATGTCGCTCTCGTTAAGGCTTCGTAAAACAGGCCCGGGGTCGGCGAAGATGACCCCATGAGCTCCACGACGAAGATCGAACCCCTGGGCGCGATCCGCGAGCGCGTCCTGGCCACCCTGCGGCAGGAGATCATCGCGGGCCGCCTCCGCCCGGGCGACCGGCTCGTCGAGCGCGAACTGGCCGACCGCTTCGGAGTCTCCCGCGTCCCGGTCCGCGAGGCGATCCGTGCGCTGGTCGCCGAGGGGTTCGTCCTCTTCGAGACGCCACGCCGTACGGTCGTACGGCGGCTTACCCCGACCGACGTCAAGGAGCTCTTCGAACTGCGCGAGGCGTTGGAGGTGTACGCGGCAGGGCTCGCCGCGTCCCGTGCGACGCCGGAGGAACTGGCCGAGGCCGAACAGCTCCTCGACCAGGCGGCCACCGCCACCGAGGCAGGGGACGCCGAAGTGATCACGGACGTCAACAGCCGCCTGCACGACCGCATCGTGGCCATGGCCGGCAACAGCCTGCTGATCGAGGCCCTGGAACCGGTCGCGGGCCGCCTGCGCTGGATGACCCGACGCAATGAGGAGTGGCCCCAACTGCTCGTCGAGCACCGGGAGTTGTACGAGGCGATCGCATCCGGCGACCCCGCCCGGGCCCGTGCGCACGCCCTCGCGCACGTGCAGACCAACTACCGCTCCACAGTACGGCAGTTGTTCGGGGAGGCCGCGGCGGAGGACCTGCCGTAGCCGTGGAAGATGACCGAGGGAGGGCCGTCAGGACCCGGGGGTCGTGTGCAAGGCGGCGAACAGGGCCTGGGCGCGGGTGCCGTCGGGCATGTCCCACGCGCCCGTGACATGGCCCGTCGCTCCCGGCGGTGGGACGGGCGAGCCGTCGGGGGCGGGCCTCAGGACCCGGTGCAGGCGGAGGGTCGCACCGCCCGGTGCACGCAGTTCGGTGCCCTCCTGGTCGTCGGTGACCGGGGCGGTGAAGTCCGAGGGGATGGCGCCTTCGCCGGTGTACGAACGGCCGACCTCTCGGTCGGGTGTGTCGCTGAGGCTCTGGGCCTGAGCCTGGGCCCGGCCCTCGATCAGAGCGGCCAACTGGGCGACCAGCACCGGGTCGTGGCACCCGTCGTAAACCCAGCGCTGGCCCAGCACGCCGTGCTCCATGGTGCCGACCAGAGCGTGCTCCGCGTCGTCGAGCGGGGCGCCGCGATAGGTGAGCGGCACCAAGTAGGCGGTGGGAGCGGCTCCGGAGGCATCGGTGACCACCATGAACTCGATCCCCACCTCGCCCTCCGGGTCGTCCAGCCGGAAGCCGCCTGCCTTCACCAACTCGGGTTCGCCGGTGCCTCCCCGGTACCAGGGGCGGGTGGGCAGCCAGGAGGTGAGCAGTTCCAGCTTGGTGGGCTTGAGAGTGGTGCGGTGAATGATCGCCATCGGGGCACCGTAACCTCCGTACGACCGCCCCGTCCCCTCATTTCAGCCCGGCCGCCCCCGCCGCCGCGCCCAGCACCTCCCGCAGCATCGCGGGCGTGAGCCTGCCGGTGAAGGTGTTGCGCTGGCTGACGTGGAAGCACCCGAAGAGTGCGAGGCCGCCGTGACCTTCAAGGCCGCCGTGACCTTCGACGCCCTCATGACCTTCGAGGCCATCGAGCGTGACCCGTGCCCCATGCGCGAACGCCGGCCGCGGCCGGGGCACCCGCCACCCCGCCTCCCCCAGCGCGGGCAGGGTCGCCTGCCAGCCGAAGGCGCCCAGGACGACGACCGCCCGCAGCGTCGGCCGCAGCAGCCTCAGCTCCTGCACGAGCCAGGACCGGCACGTCTCCCGTTCGCCCGGGGTGGGCTTGTTGGCGGGCGGGGCACAGTGCACGGGGGCCGTCACGCGGACGCCGTACAGCTTCAGGCCGTCGTCCACGGCGACCGACGTGGGCTGCGAGGCGAGTCCCACGTCGTACAGCGCCTGGTACAGCACGTCCCCGGAACGGTCGCCGGTGAACATCCGGCCGGTGCGGTTGCCCCCGTGCGCGGCAGGCGCGAGCCCGACGATCAGCAGCCGGGCGTCGGGCGGGCCGAAGCCCGGGACCGGTCGGCCCCAGTACGTCTGGTCGGCGAAGGCGGCACGCCTGGTGCGGGCCACCTCCTCACGCCAGGCGACCAGCCGCGGACAGGCCCGGCAGCCCGCGATCCGGCGGTCGAGATCAGCGAGGGCGTCCACAGTTCCACCGTAAAGCCGCCCCGAGCTCCACCGTAAAGCCGTCCCGGTTCTGTACGGCGGCCGAGTTCTCCGGGCGGAAAGACCGCGGCCAAGCTCTCCGTACGGGGACTAAGGTCGAGGCATGGCTTCCGAGGACGACGAGGAGAAGACCGGCAGCACGGCCGGAGGATCACCGGACGCGGGGAAGGCCGAGCAGGCCGTCGACCCGAAGATCGCCGCCGCCCTGGCCGCCGCCGAGGCCGCCGGTCCGCAGAACGGCGAGACCGTGCGGATCGACAGCTGGATCTGGGCCGTACGCCTGGTCAAGACCCGCTCCATGGGGGCCACCGCCTGCAAGGGCGGGCACGTGCGCGTGAACGGCCACAACGTGAAGCCCTCCCACGCCTTGCGCATAGGCGACGAGGTGCGGCTGCGGCAGGAGAACCGGGAGCGGATCGTCATCGTCAAGCGGCTCATCCGCAAGCGGGTGGGCGCACCGGTGGCCGTCCAGTGCTACGTCGACAACTCGCCCCCTCCCCCGCCGCGCGAGGCCGTCGCCCCGGCCGGCATCCGCGACCGCGGCACGGGCCGCCCGACCAAGCGGGACCGCCGCGAGCTGGAACGGCTGCGTGGCCTCATGGGCGGCGGCGCGGGACGGCCGCGCGGACAATGACATATCCGCGGTCAATGGCATACCGCGCGGATAATGACATACGACGATGGCGTCCGGCAGGCCGAGAAGGCCCGGGCCGGACGCCACCGCCACCGCCACCGTCGGGTCATGCGCGCCGGCGCACCAGCCGCAGGAGATCCGCATTGGAGCTCCGCCGCGCCCAGGCGATCAGGGCGAGCGGCACGATCAGGATGAGCGGTGTCGCCGCGTTCTCGCCGCCGAAGGCAGTGATCGTGACCACGAACGCACCCACCATCAGCGCACTCAGCGCCATCGCCGCCACCGACTGCAGCACCGGGATCAACAGCGCGACGGCGCCGGCCAGTTCGAGTGCGCCGATGGTGTACATCCCGGCGCTGCCCCAGCCGAGCTCGTCGAAGCCCTCGGCGGCCGTCGGGTGCGCGATCAGCTTGGGCAGCGCGCTCGCGATCGCGTAGAAGAGGGCGAGCAGAATCTGCAGGCCGCGCAGGGCGATGCGGGCCCGGCGGCCGCGCGGGGTCGCGGACTCGGCGATGACGGTGCCGGAGGTGACGGGAGCGGTGGTCTCGGACATGGGGGTCTCCTGTGTGAAGCGGTCCGTGGTGCTGTCACAGAGGTAGACCGGGGCTCGGCCGGGAACTCATCGCCGTACGAAGGACTTTCCTCCGCTCCTCTCGAACGGCAGCCACCCGTGCCCGATGTACCAGTGGCCGCCGGCCCGCAAGTGGTCCCCGACGGCCCGCTCCACGGCCGTGCGGCGCGGCAGGCTCTCGAGGGGCAACTCCGGGTCGCCGAACACGAATTGGACCGGCTCGGTGTCGGCAGGCTCCGTCTCCGCGCGGGCGGCGCGGAAACGTTCCTGGAACCGGACGATGTTGGAGTCCCCGGGAAGGTACTTCCTCAGCTGCGCGTCGAGCAGCCAGGAGTGACAGGTCACCACCTGGTACCGCTCCTCGGGAAAGTGCCGTGGGAAGAAGTCCCGGGCCAGCGCCAGGGCCCGGTCGACGGCGGCCGGGGACAGCGGCCCATGGAAGTCGGGTATGTGCAGGTTCAGACAGGGCGAGCCCGGACCGGCGTCGAGCCCGGCCGCCCTGAGCCCCGCCCCGGTCCGCTGCCCGAGCCGCGCCCGCTCGAACTGCAGCCGCCCCAGCTGGTAGAGCTCGCCGCGGAAATGATGGATCAGCCACCAGGGGGCCTGCACTCCCGCCCGGCCGTACCGCCTGCGGTACACGGCCATGTTCCGCCCGAGATCGGCGAGGGTGCGCCGGGTGACGTCGGCCGGGATGCCGCGCTCGCGGTGGTACGCACGCGTGGCGGGCAGCGCCGCGACGAACACGTACACGGGGAAGCAGCGTTGCAGGGCACCCGTGGCCCAGTCGAGGTCGGGCAGGTCGACGGGGCCGCCGACCTCGCCCATCCCCCGGACGAGCTCGTCGACGGACCGCTCCAGGAACTGCCGCAGCTCCGGGTCGTCCGTCACCCGTCGGCCCATCCGGACGAGGTCGTTGACGTCCTCGTGGGGTACTCCGAGGTCGAGCAGCACTTCGGCCAGGTCATCGGTGTCCGGCAGCACGGAGCCCCCTGCGAGGAGTACGAGGAGTACGTTTCAAGAGAAAGTGGTGATTCCGATGCGTACGGGCAGTGAGCCTACGACAGCGCGCAGTGCACTGCGTGCCCGTTTCTGGCTGTGCGTGTGGGGCGTGGTCTGGGCGGTCTTCGGCACCGTCGCGTTCGCGCTCGCGGGCCGCCCCGGCTGGGCGGTGGCCTGCGGGGTGTTGTGGCTGGTGATCACGATCGACCTGGCCATGGTCCTCAGGCACATCCGCCAGGGCCCGCACTACCAGCCGGGCCGCGACATACCCCCGTACCGCCCGCCCGAGAACCGCCCGTACCGGCCACCACCGCCGAACCGCCATCATTGAGCGGCCAGCGAAGTCGGCTGCGGTTCGGCCGCGCCCTGAAGGGGCGCGGGACTGTATCCATATGCGGCTCCGCCGCGGGGGCGCGACCAGCCACGACGGTCCCGCAGACACTAGACGGCCGATGGCGGCACTCCCCGCGGAGCGCTCACGCGTCGAACCGTGCCGCCTTGACGTACTCCGGGTTCGGATCGAGCGCGGCCGCCAGCCGGAAGTGGCGCTTGGCCTGGTCGTGCCGCCCCTGGCGCTGATAGGTCCGGGCGAGCGCGAAATGCACGAAGGCGTTGTCCGGCTCGCGCTCCAGGACGATGGTGAACTCCAGCTCGGCGGGCCGCAGTTGGGCGGCGGCGAAGAAAGCACGGGCACGCAGCAGCCGGGCCGCGGTGTTCTCGGGATGCGCGGCGATGACCCCGTCGAGCAGCTTCACCGCACCCCGCGGGTCCCGCGCGGCGAGCAGCTGCTCGGCGGCGCGGAAGTCGATGACATGCGTCTCCGGAGTACGTCCGGTCGAACCGCTGGTCTCGGGCACGGCAAAGTCCTTCCCTCACTGGAGCGGTTCAACGCGCGAACGACGTGCCGCTATTCCTGGGGCGACCGGGGCTGTGGGCTCCCCTGTTCCCCGTGCGCCCGGCGCACGAGCTCCTCCCACACGTCCTTCACGCGCCGCTGAAGCGCCTCCAGCGGTACGTCGTTGTCGATGACGATGTCCGCGATCTCCCGGCGCTTCTCCCGCGTCGCCTGCGCGGCCATCCGCGCGCGTGCGTCCGCCTCGGTCATGCCGCGCAGCCGGACGAGCCGGTCGAGCTGGGTCTCGGGGCTGGCGTCGACCACGACCACCACGTCGTACAGCGGCGCCAGGCCGTTCTCCGTGAGGAGCGGGACGTCGTGGACGACAACCGCGTCCCTGGCGGCGGCCTCTTCGAGCTCACGGGAGCGGGCACCGACGAGGGGGTGCACGATCGAGTTCAGTACGGCGAGCCGACCGGGGTCGGCGAAGACGATCGAGCCCAGCTTGGGCCGGTCCAGGCTGCCGTCCTCGGCGAGCACGTCCTCCCCGAACGCCTCGACGACGGCGGCAAGACCTGGCGTACCGGGCGCGACGACCTCGCGCGCGATCCGGTCCGCGTCGATCAACACGGCCCCGTGCTCCACGAGCAGCCGCGACACCTCGCTCTTACCGGCACCGATGCCGCCGGTCAGGCCCACCTTCAACATGAGCCGCAGCTTAGGGCCTGCCACTGACATCAACACCCGGCAGGCCCGGTCGGCCCTCAGCTGTCGCCTTCCCGCTCCGCCAGGAACCGCTCGAACTCGCGCCCGATCTCGTCCGCGGACGGGATGTCCACCGGCTCGGCGAGCATGTTGCCCCGGGTCTCGGCGCCGGCGATGGCGTCGTACTGGTGCTCCAGGCCCTCGACGAGGTTGGTGAGCTCCTCGTCGCCCTCGCGGATCTGGCGGTCGATCTCGTTCTGCGTACGGTGGGCGTCGGTGCGCAGGGAGTGCGCGATGCCGGGCAGGACCAGCCCGGTCGCCGCCGTGACGGCCTCCAGGACGGTCAGGGCCGCGTCCGGGTACGGCGAGCGGGCGATGTAGTGCGGGACGTGCGCGGCGACGCCCAGGACGTCGTGCCCGGCCTCCATCAGCCGGTACTCGACCAGCGACTCGGCACTGCCGGGCACCTGCGCCTCGTCGAAGGGGCTGCGGTGGCCCGGGACGAGGTCGGTGCGGTTGCCGTGCGGGGTGAGGCCGACCGGGCGGGTGTGCGGGACGCCCATGGGGATGCCGTGGAAGTTCACCGACAGCCGTACGCCGAGCCGCTCGACGATCTCCTTCACGGCCGCGGCGAAGCGCTCCCACTCCACGTCCGGCTCGGGCCCGGACAGCAGCAGGAACGGCGCCCCGGTCGCGTCCTGTACGAGCCGCACCTCGATGGCGGGGTCCTCGTAGTCGCTCCAGCGGTCGCGCTTGAAGGTCAGCAGCGGGCGCCGGGCCCGGTAGTCCACCAGCCGGTCGTGGTCGAACCGGGCGACGACCTGGTGGGGCAGCGAGTCGAGGATCCGGTCGACGATCTGGTCGCCGGTCTCGCCCGCGTCGATGTATCCGTCGAAGTGGTAGAGCATGACAAGGCCGGCCGACTCCTGGGCGAGCGCCATGTCGACGACAGCCAGGCCCTTCGGCTCCCATGCGTACAAACCCTGCGGATCAAGCACTGTGACCGCCCCTCCTTGTGTCCATAAGTGACAACGCCCTTACGGGCGTGGGCATTCCCGAAGAAGGGGCTCACATGATCTTGCCGGGATGGGCATCCAACCTAGGGGCGCGGGCAACTGCGCGACCAGCCACATTCGGGCTGCACTCGAAGGACGGCCAGCACCCCCGAAAAACTGAAGGGACCGCACCTCGAAAGGTACGGCCCCTCAGTCAGCTGCTAAGCCTCAGCGAGCCAGCGTTCAGCTCTGGCCACCGGCCAGCTTCTCGCGAAGCGCGGCCAGCGCCTCGTCCGAGGCCAGCGCACCGGAGGTGTCCGCACCCTCGGAGGAGTACGAACCGCCACCCGCGGCCGGAGCCGCACCCGCGGCGTCGCCACCCTCGGCGGCAGCCGCAGCGTCCGCCTCGCGGGACTTGATGACCTGCTGCTGGTGCTGCTCGAAGCGGGCCTGCGCCTCGGCGTACTGGCGCTCCCACTCCTCGCGCTGCTTCTCGTAGCCCGGCAGCCAGTCGTTGGTCTCCGGGTCGAAGCCCTCGGGGTAGATGTAGTTGCCCTGGTCGTCGTAGGACGCGGCCATGCCGTACAGGGTCGGGTCGAACTCGACCGAGGCCGGGTCGGCACCGAAGGACTCGTTGGCCTGCTTCAGCGAGAGGCTGATGCGACGGCGCTCGAGGTCGATGTCGATGACCTTGACGAAGATCTCGTCGTTGACCTGGACGACCTGCTCCGGGATCTCCACGTGGCGCTCGGCCAGCTCGGAGATGTGGACCAGACCCTCGATGCCCTCGTCCACGCGGACGAACGCACCGAACGGAACCAGCTTCGTGACCTTGCCGGGCACGACCTGGCCGATCTGGTGGGTGCGGGCGAACTGCTGCCACGGGTCTTCCTGGGTCGCCTTCAGCGACAGGGAGACACGCTCGCGGTCCATGTCGACGTCGAGAACCTCGACGGTGACTTCCTGGCCGACCTCGACAACCTCGGAGGGGTGGTCGATGTGCTTCCAGGAGAGCTCGGAGACGTGGACCAGACCGTCGACGCCACCCAGGTCCACGAAGGCACCGAAGTTGACGATCGAGGAGACGACGCCGGAACGGACCTGACCCTTCTGGAGGGTCGTGAGGAACGTCTGGCGGACCTCGGACTGGGTCTGCTCCAGCCAGGCACGGCGGGACAGGACCACGTTGTTGCGGTTCTTGTCCAGCTCGATGATCTTGGCCTCGAGCTCCTTGCCCACGTAGGGCTGGAGGTCGCGAACGCGGCGCATCTCGACCAGGGAGGCCGGGAGGAAGCCACGGAGGCCGATGTCGAGGATGAGACCACCCTTGACGACCTCGATGACGGTACCGGTGACGATCCCGTCCTCTTCCTTGATCTTCTCGATGGTGCCCCAGGCACGCTCGTACTGGGCGCGCTTCTTCGAGAGGATCAGGCGGCCTTCCTTGTCCTCCTTCTGGAGAACAAGGGCTTCGATCTCGTCACCGACGGCGACGACCTCGTTGGGGTCGACGTCGTGCTTGATCGAGAGCTCGCGGCTCGGGATAACGCCTTCGGTCTTGTAACCGATGTCGAGCAGGACCTCGTCCCGGTCGACCTTCACGATGACGCCGTCGACGATGTCGCCGTCGTTGAAGTACTTGATCGTCTCGTCGATCGCGGCGAGGAAGGCTTCCTCGTTACCGATGTCGTTGACCGCTACCTGCGGGGTGGTGGCGGTGGTCTCGGTGCTGCTCGTCATGTGGGAAAGGGCTCCGGTACGGACATTGAAGTCGTAGGTACTGCTTACGCCGGGAGCCCGTTTCGCTCTGCAGAAGCCGGACAGCCAAGGAAGCGCCCCATGAAAATCCTGGTGGCGCCTCGACAACCGAGGGGACATACAACAGATGCGAGCGCAGCCTGCTACGTCTGAGGTGCGCAGGCCCGCAGCGCAACTTGTAGCATACGGGGGCAGCCGGACATGGTCAATGCGCGAAGCCGCCCACGCGGGGCGGATCGCCGCATACCCGGCACAAGTCCTGTCTTCCGAGGCCACGCAGACGCGATGACGTCCCTTTCGTGGCACCTCCGGGAAGAGCTGGACGGAAGAGTACGACGAGGGAGCCGATCATCCAAGAGCCCGAAGCGTTCGAACCCGAAGCCACCCGACGTGACGCCGGTGTCGTGGAGAGCTCCCGGGCCAACCGGGGCTGGTGGGACCGCAACGCGGACGAGTACCAGGTCGAGCACGGCACGTTCCTCGGCGACGACCGTTTCGTGTGGGGCCCCGAGGGCCTGGACGAGGTCGAGGCCGAGCTGCTCGGCCCGCCGGAGGACCTCAAGGGCAGGCACGTGCTGGAGATCGGCGCCGGCGCCGCCCAGTGCTCGCGCTGGCTGGCCGCCCAGGGCGCCCACCCGGTCGCCCTGGACATCTCCCACCGCCAGCTGCAGCACGCCCTGCGCATCGGCGGATCGTTCCCTCTGATCTGTGCGGACGCCGGCACCCTCCCCTTCGCCGACGCCTCCTTCGACCTGGCCTGCTCGGCGTACGGCGCGCTGCCGTTCGTCGCCGACCCGGTGCTGGTGCTGCGGGAGGTGCGGCGGGTGCTGCGGCCGGGCGGGCGGTTCGTCTTCTCGGTGACGCATCCGATCCGCTGGGCGTTCCCGGACGAGCCGGGTCCGGAGGGCCTGTCCGTCTCGGCCTCGTACTTCGACCGCACGCCGTATGTCGAGCAGGACGACGAGGGCCGTGCGGTCTACGTCGAGCACCACCGGACGATCGGCGACCGGGTGCGGGACGTCGTGGCGGCGGGCCTGCGGCTGGTGGACCTGGTGGAGCCGGAGTGGCCGGTCTGGAACACCTCGGAGTGGGGTGGCTGGTCGCCCTTGCGCGGGAACCTGATCCCGGGGACGGCGATCTTCGTGTGCGTACGAGACTGAGAGCGTGATCCGTTACGACGCCCTGGACGCGCTGCCCGTACGCAGTGCCCTGCCCGGTCTGAACGACGCCCTGGACGGGCGGGGTACCGCCGTCCTGGTGGCGCCGCCCGGCACCGGCAAGACGACGCTGGTGCCGCTGGAGCTGGCCGGGCTGCTCGGGAACGGGCCCGCGCGTCGCGTGGTCGTCGCCGAGCCGCGCCGTATCGCCGCCCGTGCCGCCGCGCGGCGGATGGCCTGGCTGCTGGGCGAGAAGGTCGGCGAGAGCGTCGGCTACACGGTGCGCGGAGAGCGGGTCGTCGGGCGGCACGCGCGCGTGGAGGTCGTCACGACCGGTGTGCTGCTGCAGCGCCTGCAGCGCGACCAAGAGCTGACGGGCGTCGACGTGGTGGTGCTCGACGAGTGCCACGAGCGGCATCTGGACGCGGACACGGTGGCCGCGTTCCTGTGGGACGTCCGGGAGACGCTGCGGCCGGAGCTGCGGCTGGTGGCCGCGTCCGCGACGACCGACGCCGAGGGGTGGGCCCGGCTGCTGGGTGACGCGCCGGTGGTCGAGGCGGCGGGCGTGTCGCACCCCGTGGAGGTCGTGTGGGCGCCGCCGGCACGTCCCGTACGGCCGCCGCACGGTATGCGTGTCGACCCGGCGCTGCTGACGCACGTGGCGGCGGTGGTGCGGCGGGCGCTGGCCGAGCGGGCCGGGGACGTGCTGTGTTTCCTGCCCGGCGTGGGCGAGATCGCGCGGGTGGCCGGGCAGCTGGGGGATCTGGCGGACCTCGGTGATGTCGAGGTGCTCCAGGTGCACGGGCGGGCGCCGGCCGCCGTGCAGGACGCGGTGCTGGCCGGTGGTGAGCGGCGTCGGGTGGTGCTGGCGACGGCCGTGGCCGAGTCGTCGCTGACGGTTCCCGGGGTGCGGGTGGTCGTCGACTCGGGGCTGGCGCGGGAGCCCCGCGTCGACCACGCGCGCGGGCTGAGCGCCCTGACCACCGTACGGGCCTCGCAGGCGGCGGGGCGGCAGCGGGCGGGGCGGGCCGGGCGTGAGGCGCCGGGTGCGGTGTACCGGTGCTGGGCGGAGGCCGAGGACGCGCGTCTGCCGCGCTTCCCGGCGCCGGAGATCAAGGTGGCCGACCTGACGGCGTTCGCGCTGCAGGCGGCGTGCTGGGGCGATCCGGAGGCCGCCGGGCTCGCCTTGCTGGATCCGCCGCCGGCCGGGGCGATGGCGGCGGCGCGGGACGCTCTCGCTGGAGTCGGCGCGGTGGACTCGGTCGGGCGGGCGACGGAGCGAGGGGTGCGGTTGGCTCGGCTGGGGTTGCACCCTCGGTTGGGGCGGGCGCTGATGGACTCGGCTCCGTTGGTCGGGGTCGACCTGGCCGCGGAGGTTGTCGCGCTGCTGAGTGAGGAAGCGCCGCGGGAGTACGGGGATGACCTCGCCGGTGCGTTGCGGGCCGCTCGGCGTGGGGGTGACGCCTACGCGAGGCGGTGGCGGGCGGAGGTGCGGCGGCTGCGGGCCGTCGTCGGCGACGCGCGAGCCGACCGTGCGGGCATCGGTGAGGACCACCTGGTCGGGCTAGTTGCCGCGCTTGCCTTCCCTGAGCGTGTCGCCAAGGCCGACGGCGGGTCGTATCTCATGGTGTCGGGCACGCGGGCCGAGGCGGCCGAAGGGAGCGCCCTGTGCGGTGCGCCCTGGATCGCTGTCGCCGCAGCCGATCGGCCGGTGGGAAAGGGGCACGCGCGCGTGCAGCTCGGGGCCGTCGTGGACGAGGAGATCGCACGGCAGGCGGCCGGCGCACTCCTGGAGGAGCGGGACGAGGTCCACTGGGCCGACGGGGACGTGGTCGCGCGGCGGGTCGAACGGCTGGGGGCCGTCGAGCTGGCGGTGCGGGCGCTCAGGGACGTTGACGCCGGTCTCGTACGCGACGCACTCCTCGAAGGGCTACGGCACGAAGGCCTCGGCCTGTTGCGCTGGTCCCCCGACGCCGTCGCCCTGCGGCAGCGGCTCGCCTTTCTGCGCCTCCACCTCGGTGAGCCCTGGCCCGACGTGTCCGACGACGCGCTGCACGCGCGCGTGGACGAGTGGCTGGAGCCCGAGCTGAGCCGGGCCCGGCGGCGGGCGGACCTCGCGCGGATCGATGCCGGGGAGGCGCTCGCCCGGCTGCTCCCCTGGGCCTCGGGAGAGGCCGGGCGGCTGGACGAGCTCGCCCCGGAGCGGATCGCCGTACCGAGTGGGTCCAGGATCCGGATCGACTACGGCAACCCCGAACAGCCCGTCCTCGCCGTGAAGTTGCAGGAGATGTTCGGGCTGCACGAGTCGCCCTCGGTCGCCGGGGTGCCGCTCCTCGTCCATCTGCTCTCCCCCGCCGGGCGCCCCGCCGCCGTCACCGCCGACCTCGCCTCCTTCTGGAAGGACGGCTACAAGGGCGTACGGGCGGAGCTGCGCGGCCGTTATCCCAAGCATCCGTGGCCCGAGGACCCCGCCAACGCTGAGCCGACCCGGCACACCAACGCCCGGCTCAGGCGGTGACCGGTTCCGGTTCGGTGTCCTGGGCCGGACTGGGGTCGCCCGGGCGGCGGCCGCGTGCCTCCAGGTAGAGGGACAGTGTCAGGAGCAGCAGCCCGAGGGCCAGGAAGCCCCACGGCAGATACGACGTCATCAGCAGGACCAGGGTGCGGTTGGACTTGACGAGGTCGACCGTGTGATCGATGTAGTCCTCGCGCATCTTCACGTGGCCCGCGAACGCCGTCACCTTGTCCCGGTCGCCGAGCAGGGTGCCGCCGCGCAGTTCCTCCTTGTGGATCTCCTCGCCGTAGACGGGCGCTCCGGTGAGGGGTTCGACCCAGAACTTGCGGACGGTCGTGTACCAGCGGGTGGTGCCGGTCCTGGCCACCGACTCCGGGGTGATGCCCTTGACGGGCATCGCCTTGGGGAACTTCACCTTGGTCCAGGGGATGGTCTGCTCGAAGTAGTAGACCTCGACGCCGCGGAAGTCCTGCGTGCCCTTGTAGTGGATGGGCGCGCTGGTGCGGGTCTGGGCGTCGAAGTACTCGTAGTCCCGTTTCTCCGTCAGGAACGGCCACTTGAACTCGATGCCCTCCCGCTTCACCGGGTCGCCGTCGACCGTCTCGCCGGTGGCGTGCACGGGGTCCTGGGTGTGGGCGTCGAAGATGTAGCGCTCGGGGATCCTGGAGACCATCTTGCCGTCGGGGCCGACGACGTACGACAGGCCGTCCCAGACCACCACGTCCTTCCCCGCCGTCTCCTCGATCTTCTCCGAGGCTTCGACGTTGCCCTTCAGCGTCTGCACGATGGTGACCTTGGGGACCTTGCGGGCCTTCATCGTGCCGTAGTCGAGAAGGGTCGCGTCCTTCGCCTCCAGGACCATGTCCTGGTACTGGTTCGCCGGGATCTTGGCCAGGCGCGGGAAGGCGTACCAGCGCAGCAGCGGGGACAGGGCCGCGAAGAACACGGCGAGGGCGAGCAGGATCAGACTGGCCTTGCGGCGCATCTCGGCCTCCCTCCCGGACGGGCGGACGCGGTCAGGGGTGTGCGGGCACGGTCGTCAGCAGCGGCTTGGGGGATGTCCCGCCCGCCGGGCTGCCGAGCGCGGTGAGGGTGAACACCAGGGCGAGCGCGACGGCGAGACCGGTCGCGGCGGCGATCAGGGCGCGCATACGGGCCTCCCGGAACCCCGGAGCTGATACATCGTCAGGTTCGGGCACCGTAGCAACGGGCGGGCGAGATGAGAACACGTTGCACACACAACGAAGGGCGCCCGGTCCGCCGTGGCCGGCGGAAGGGCGCCCCGCGTCGGGTCGTGCGGTGCCTACACGGTCGGGCTCGGCGATGCCGACCCGGACGTCGACTCCGACGGGGTCGGGCTGGGCGACGTCTCGGCCGCCGCCACCTTCAGCTCCACGGTCAGCGTGGCGCCGCCCGCGGTGTTGATGCGGAGCAGGAACGTGCCGGTGGTGTCGTCGGCGTACAGCTTCGGCAGCTTGAGCAAGCCGTCGGCGTCCGTCGTCAGGCCGGTCAGGGTGCGTACGGCCTTGCCGTCGGCGTCCTTGAAGTAGGGGCCCTTGTCGTTCTCGGTCGGGTCGTCCGCCGACTTGATGAGGGTGGCGGTGGCCGCGACCTTGTCCGCGACGGCGCCCCTGTAGGTCGCCTTGACCTCGACCTGGTCGGCGAACTCGCCGCCCGGGGTGCAGGTCAGCGCGGTGTCGCTGGTGCGGGTCAGGGTGTCGGCGGCGCGCTCGGTGACCGTGGCCGTGTAGTCGAGGCCGGTGATCGTACGGCCGACGACGGTGGCGCGGACGACGAACTCGCCCGTGTTCTCCCCCGCCTTGAGCGCCGGCGCCACTGCCTCGCCGGCGCTGTTGGTGAGGGCGGTGGCGTACTTCTCGCCGGCGCTGAAGGCGGCGTCGGTGGCGCCGATGATCGTGAAGCGGATCCGGACCTTGGCGACGCCCTTGCCGGCCCTGGTCTCGGCGCGGGCACTGATTTTCTCGGTGAAGGTGTCGCCCGCCATCGCGGTGAGCTTCGCCGTGCCCGCGTCCTCCAGGTGGTGCACCGTGTCGGTGGGGGTCGGAGGGGTGGTGCTCGGCGGGGTCGTGGTGGGCGGAGTCGGCTTGGGGCTCGTGGAGCCGCCGCCGTTGCCGCCGGGCTTGGCGGGGCTGCTGGGCGTCGTCGGCGTCTTGGGCGGGGTGGGCGACGGCGAGGGACTGGCCCCGGCGTTGTCGTCGCTGCGGCCGGACGGGAGGGTGCCGGTGCCGTCGGGGATCTCGTGGGTGCCCTTGCGGTAGTACTCCAGCCACGACAGGACGAGGTTGAGGTAGTCCTGCGAGTTGTTGTAGCTGAGGATCGCGCGGTCGAGGTCGCCCTGGGTGGACAGGTCCCAGCCGTAGCGGCACAGGTAGTGGGCGGCGGCGAGCGCGGCGTCGTAGATGTTGTTGGGGTTCTTCTCGCCGTCGCCGTTGCCGTCGCGGCCGGCCCACGCCCAGGTGGACGGGATGAACTGCATGGGGCCGACGGCACGGTCGTACGCGCTGTCGCCGTCGTAGGCGCCGCCGTCGGTGTCGCTGATGCTCGCGAAGCCGTTGCCGTTGAGCTGCGGGCCGAGGATCGGGGAGAGCGTGTTGCCGTTCGCGTCGACGCGTCCCCCGCGGGCCTGACCGGACTCGACCTTGCCGATGGCGGCGAGGAGTTCCCAGGGCAGGTTGCAGCCGGGCTTGGCCTCCCGGAGCGCGGCCTCGGCCTTCTTGTAGGCGTCGAGCACGGTCGCGGGGATGCCCGCCTCGCCGGCGCCCGGGTTGACGGGGCCGTCGGCCGTGGGCGAGGGGCTGGGGCTGTTGAGCGGAGGCAGGTCCGTGTAGTACGGCGAGTTGCCGGTCGCGCTGTCCTCGGCGGGCGTGTCCGGTGAGGGCTGGGTTCCGGTGGTGACCCTTCTGCCGGCGTCGTCGGTCGTCACTCCCGGAGCCTGGGACGCGGCCAGTGCCGCGACCACGACCGCGGCCACCGTGGTGTTCACCGCCCCCTTGCGCAGCCTGCCGAATTGCGCCGCCATAGAGTGAACCCCTCCCGTGGACGCCCGAGCGCCCGTCTCTGTCTGCCGGGCTCGGCACGATGAGCCCGCCCCTGTTGTGACGATCGACTCGCCGCGACAGTTGCCCCCGCGGCGCATTTTCATGCGCTGTTCGCGTGGTTCGCTTGTCCGACCGCGCGCCGCGGCGCGGTGACCCAGGCGACCCTACGACAACTTCCTTTGCACCGGCACCCGTTGGTGCCCGATTTTTACCAGTTGGCCGTGTGCGATCCGCCTGTCCGACGTCCCTCATACTGGCTTGCGTACCGGCTTCCGTGCCGGCTTCGTCCCTGGCTTGGCCGACGACCGGCGCCACCGGTCCCGTCAACACCCCGCGCAAGGAGCCCTTTTGCCGTTCACGCTGAGCCATGCGGCGGCCGTACTGCCCGCCGTACGCACCGACGGAACCGGCCGGGGCGCCCTGGTACCGGCCGCCCTGGTGGCGGGTTCCTTCGCTCCCGACATGACCTATTACGCGGCGAGTGTCCTGTCCGGGGCGATGGAGTTCGGCGATGTCACGCACTCGTTCGCGGGCGTGTTCACCGTCGACGTGGTCATCGCCTGGGCTCTGGTGGGCCTGTGGCTCCTGCTGCGCGAACCCCTGGTGGCGCTGCTGCCGCTGCGGCGCCAGGCGCGGGTGGCCACGCTGCTGCGCTGCGGGGCGCCACGCGCGCGTGTACGGCCGTCGCTCGCGATGCGGTGGTACGTCTCGGCCGCGCTCGGGGCGCTGACGCATGTCGTGTGGGACGCGTTCACGCATCTCGACCGCTGGGGGATGCGGGTGTTTCCCGTACTGGGCGAGGAGATCGCCGGGTCGCCGCTGTACTGGTATCTGCAGTACGGCGGTTCGGCGGTGGCGGCGGTCGTCATCGCCGCGTTCGTGGCCGTGGCGCTACGGCGGGCCCCCGCGGCCGCGCCGGTGGGGGTTCCGGTGCTTTCGGTACGGGACCGGTGGTGGGCGCTGGCGGTGATCGGCGGGCTCGCTGCCGTGGCGGCTGTGCAGCGGGCCTCGCGGTGGTGGGCGTACTGGGGGTCGACCGCCGAGTACTGGGAGCTGATTCCGACGCTGTGCTTCGGGGCGGGCGCGGGGCTCGTGCTGGGGCTGCTGCTGTATGCCGTGGGGGTCAGGGTGTGGCGTCCGGTCCGGGGCTCCGATGGTGCGGATTCGGATGCGGATGCGGGTGGGGCTGGAGCCGGTCGGGAGTCGAGCCGGCCCGCGGCTCGGTGACGGGGCCCGTGGCGCCGACGGCGAACACGGTGACGGTGCGCACGGGGCGGGGTCGTGGGAGCGCGGTGAGGGCGAGGGCCAGATAGCCGCGGGTGAGTTCGGCCAAGCCGTGCGCCCGGTGGGCGAGGCGGTGCCGGAGGGTTCTCGCCGTGTGCTGCAGGGTGCTCATCAGATCGGCGGGGAGGCGGGCGGTGCCGGCGCCTTCGGCGAAGGGCGGGACCGAGGGCGGCGCTGTGGAGAGGGCGTCTTCGGTGCTCACGTTCGCCTGTGCCGGGGCTGTCCCGGGATGGAGCGTGCGTATACCCATGCCCGCCATCCTTACGGGCAAGGGGTGTCGGGGGCGCTTTTGCGGGGGCCGAGCGAGTGACGGGCCCTCCGTGGGTGGGGCCGGGGCCCCTGCATGTGCCGGTGGGTGGTTTTCGGGGCTGCGGGTGGTGGGGGCTGAGTGCCCGAGCGTCTGCCTGGTTGCTGTGGTTTTGGGACTGCGGGGCATCTGGGGCTGGTCGCGCAGTTCCCGGCGCCCCTGAGGGAACTGCAGTTCCCCCGCGCCTGCCTGGCACCCACCTGTCAGGCCTCCGCTGAGTGCCGGGTTGGCCAAAGGCAAACTCGGCACTCAGCTCCCAAACGGCCCAGCCGCTGGAGTTGCTAATGCGCGGCCGATTCCCAGTCCGGGCCCAGGCCCACCGAGACGCCCAGGGGAACCCTGAGGTGGACGGCGTTGGACATTTCTCGGCGGACCAGTTCCTCCGCGGCCTCGCGTTCGCCGGGGGCGATTTCCAGGACGATTTCGTCGTGGACCTGGAGGAGCATGCGGGAGGTGAGGTTCGCCTCGCGCAGGGCCTGGTCGACCTTGAGCATGGCGATCTTGACGATGTCCGCCGCCGTGCCCTGGATGGGGGCGTTGAGGGCCATGCGCTCGGCCGCCTCGCGGCGCTGGCGGTTGTCGCTGTTGAGGTCGGGGAGGTAGCGGCGGCGGCCGAAGAGGGTCGCCGTGTAGCCCGTCGCCCGAGCCTCGTCGACGGCGCGGCGCAGATAGTCCCGTACGCCGCCGAAGCGCTCGAAGTAGGCGTCCATCAGGGCGCGGGCCTCGCCCGCGTCGATGTTCAGCTGCTGGGAGAGGCCGAAGGCCGACAGGCCGTAGGCGAGGCCGTAGGACATCGCCTTGATCTTGCGGCGCATCTCGGCGTCCACCGCGGCGGGTTCCACCGCGAACACCTGCGAGGCGGCCGTGGTGTGCAGGTCCTCGCCCGAGGTGAACGCCTCGATCAGGCCCTCGTCCTCGGACAGGTGGGCCATCACGCGCAGTTCGATCTGGCTGTAGTCGGCGGTCATCAGGGACTCGAATCCCTCGCCGACCACGAAGCCCCGGCGGATCGCCCTGCCCTCGTCCGTGCGGACCGGGATGTTCTGCAGGTTCGGGTCCGTGGAGGACAGGCGGCCCGTCGCCGCGACCGTCTGGTTGAAGGTCGTGTGGATACGGCCGTCCGTCGCGATCGTCTTGATCAGGCCCTCGACGGTGACGCGCAGCTTCGCCTGTTCGCGGTGGCGGAGCATGATGACCGGCAGTTCGTTGTCGGTCTGAGTGGCGAGCCAGGCCAGGGCGTCGGCGTCCGTGGTGTAGCCCGTCTTCGTCTTCTTCGTCTTGGGCAGGGCGAGTTCGCCGAAGAGGACCTCCTGGAGCTGCTTGGGCGAGCCCAGGTTGAACTCGTGCCCGGCCGCCGCGTGCGCCTCCTTCACGGCCTGCTGCACGGCGCCCGCGAACATCTGCTCCATGGCCTCCAGGTGGGCCCGGTCGGCCGCGATGCCGTGCCGCTCCATCCGGGCCAGCAGGGCGGAGGTCGGCAGCTCCATGTCGCGGAGGAGATCGGCGGCGCCGACCTCCTCAAGGCGGCTCTCGAAGGCCTCGCCCAGGTCGAGGACCGCACGCGCCTGGATCATCAGCGCCTCGGCCTCGGCGCCGTCGTCCGTGCCGAAGGCCAGCTGGCCGTCGGCCGCGGCGGCCGGGGCCAGCTCGCGGTGGAGGTACTCCAGGGACAGCGCGTCCAGGTCGAAGGAGCGGCGGCCCGGCTTGACCAGGTAGGCGGCGAGCGCGGTGTCCATGCGCACGCCTTCGATGCTCCAGCCGTGCTCGGCGAAGACCCGCATCGCGCCCTTGGCGTTGTGGAAGACCTTGGGCTTGTCGGCCTCCGACAGCCAGGCCGCGAACGCCTTCTCGTCGGCCTCGTCCAGCTGTGACGGGTCGAACCAGGCCGCCGCTCCCCCGGCCGCGGCGAGCGCGACCTCGGCGACCGAGCCGGTGCCCAGCGCCCAGGCGTCGACCGTGGCGACACCGAGGAGTTCGCCGCCGTGCTCGGCGAGCCAGGGGGCCAGCTCGCCGGTGCCGAGCACCGAGCCGTCCAGCTCCACGCCGTCGGTCGAGATCGGGGTGGCCTCGGCCTCCTCGGCCCCGGGGTCGACGCCGAAGAGCCGCTCACGCAGGGAGGGGTTACGGATCTCCAGGGTGTCCAGGATCATCGCGACGGCCTTGCGGTCGTACGGCACGCGCGCGACGTCGGCGACGGTCTTGGGCAGCTCGACGTTGCGCTCGAGCTCGGTCAGCCGGCGGTTGAGCTTGACTGCCTCCAGGTGGTCGCGGAGGTTCTGGCCGGCCTTGCCCTTGACCTCGTCGACGCGCTCGACCAGCTGCGCGAAGGATCCGAACTGGTTGATCCACTTCGCGGCCGTCTTCTCGCCGACGCCCGGGATGCCCGGCAGGTTGTCGGAGGGGTCGCCGCGCAGGGCCGCGAAGTCGGGGTACTGGGCGGGGGTCAATCCGTACTTCTCGAAGACCTTCTCCGGGGTGAACCGGGTCAGCTCGGAGACGCCCTTCGTCGGGTACAGCACCGTGGTGTGCTCGCTGACCAGCTGGAAGGAGTCGCGGTCGCCGGTGACGATCAGCACCTCGAAGCCGTCGGCCTCGGCCTGGGTGGCGAGGGTGGCGATCACGTCGTCGGCCTCGAAGCCGTCGATCGCGAACCGCGAGACGTGCATCGCGTCGAGCAGCTCGCCGATCAGCTCGACCTGGCCCTTGAACTCGTCCGGGGTCTTGGAGCGGTTCGCCTTGTACTCCGTGAACTCCTCGGAGCGCCACGTCTTGCGGGACACGTCGAAGGCCACGGCGAAGTGGGTGGGCGCCTCGTCACGCAGCGTGTTGGCGAGCATCGACGCGAAGCCGTAGATCGCGTTCGTCGGCTGGCCCGTCGCCGTCGTGAAGTTCTCCGCGGGCAGCGCGAAGAAGGCGCGGTACGCCAGCGAGTGCCCGTCCATGAGCATCAGGCGGGGCCGGCTGCCGCCGGGGTTGGTGTCGGTCTGCTTCGATGCTGTCTCTGCCACGCCCCCGATCCTGCCACGCCCCACTGACAGTCGGTCCCCATCGGGGGTTCCGGACGGTCCGGCACCGCCGGGCACCCTGCCGGGCGGGTCGATCCCCCCTCCCCGGCCCGCCCCCCTCGTTGTCCGTCCCGCGTGCGAGGATCGGAGATGTACCTCACACGTGTACACAAAGAGGAGTGCGCGATGGCCACCAAGCCGCCCAAGGGTGATCCGGTTCAGGACGCGCCGCAGGTCGCCGAGCCGAAGCACGCGGCTGCGGGGCTGCCGGCCATCGGGCACACCTTGCGCATCGCCCAGCAGCAGATGGGCGTGAAGCGCACCGCGCTGACGTTGCTGCGGGTGAACCAGAAGGACGGCTTCGACTGCCCGGGGTGCGCGTGGCCGGAGCCGGACCACCGGCACAAGGCGGAGTTCTGTGAGAACGGCGCGAAGGCGGTGGCCGAGGAGGCGACCCTGCGCCGGGTCACCCCCGAGTTCTTCGACGCGCATTCCGTCGCCGACCTCGCGACCCGCAGCGGCTACTGGCTGGGGCAGCAGGGGCGGCTCACCCACCCCATGTACCTCCCCGAAGGGGGCTCGCACTACGAGCCGGTCACCTGGGAGCGCGCCTTCGACATCGTCGCCGAGGAGATCACCGCCCTCGGCTCTCCCGACGAGGCAGTCTTCTACACCTCCGGGCGCACCAGCAACGAGGCCGCGTTCCTCTACCAGCTCTTCGCGCGCGAACTGGGCACCAACAACCTGCCGGACTGCTCGAACATGTGCCACGAGTCGTCCGGGTCGGCTCTGAACGAGACCATCGGCATCGGCAAGGGCAGCGTCCTGCTGGAGGACCTCTACAAGGCGGACCTGATCATCGTCGCCGGGCAGAACCCCGGCACGAACCACCCGCGCATGCTCTCCGCCCTGGAGAAGGCCAAGGCCAACGGCGCGAAGATCATCAGCGTCAATCCGCTGCCCGAGGCCGGCCTGGAGCGCTTCAAGAACCCGCAGACCCCGCAGGGCATGCTCAAGGGTGCCTCTCTCACCGACCTCTTCCTGCAGATCCGCATCGGCGGCGACCAGGCCCTCTTCCGCCTCCTCAACAAGCTGATCCTGGAGACCGAGGGCGCCGTCGACGAGGAGTTCGTCCGCGACCACACCCATGGCTACGAGGAGTTCGCCGCGGCCGCCCGTGCCGCCGACTGGGACGAGACGCTGACCGCGACCGGCCTCACGCGCGCGGACATCGACAAGGCCATGGCCATGATCCTCGCCTCGCAGCGCACCATCGTCTGCTGGGCCATGGGCCTCACCCAGCACAAGCACTCCGTGCCGACCATTCGCGAGGTCGTCAACTTCCTTCTGCTGCGCGGCAACATCGGCCGCCCCGGCGCGGGCGTGTGCCCGGTGCGCGGTCACTCCAACGTGCAGGGCGACCGCACGATGGGCATCTTCGAGCGGCCCGCCCCGGCGTTCCTGGACGCCTTGGAGAAGGAGTTCGGGTTCGCGCCGCCGCGCGAGCACGGCTACGACGTCGTACGGGCCATCCGCGCGCTGCGCGACGGCGAGGCGAAGGTCTTCTTCGCGATGGGCGGCAACTTCGTGTCCGCCACGCCCGACACCGACGTCACCGAGGCGGCGATGCGGCGCGCCCGGCTGACCGTGCACGTGTCGACGAAGCTCAACCGCTCGCACGCGGTCACGGGCGCACGTGCGCTGATCCTGCCCACCCTCGGCCGCACCGAGCGCGACCTCCAGGGCAGCGGCGAGCAGTTCGTGACGGTCGAGGACTCCATGGGCATGGTGCACGCCTCCCGGGGCCGCCTGGAGCCCGCGAGCCCGCACCTGCTGTCGGAACCGGCCATCGTCTGTCGCCTGGCACGCCGCGTGCTGGGCGAGACCAGCCGCACACCCTGGGAGGAGTTCGAGAAGGACTACGCGACGGTCCGGGACCGCATCGCACGGGTGATCCCCGGCTTCGAGGACTTCAACGCGCGCGTGGCCCGCCCGGGCGGCTTCACGCTCCCGCACGCCCCGCGCGACGAGCGCCGCTTCCCGACGGCGACGGGCAAGGCCAACTTCACCGCGGCTCCGATCGAGTACCCGAAGGTGCCCGAGGGACGGCTGCTGCTGCAGACCCTGCGGTCGCACGACCAGTACAACACCACGATCTACGGACTCGACGACCGCTACCGGGGCATCAAGAACGGCCGCCGGATCGTCATGATCAACCCCGAGGACGCCGAGCAGCTGGACATCGCCGACGGCTCCTACGTCGACCTGGTGAGCGAGTGGAAGGACGGGATCGAGCGGCGGGCGCCCGGCTTCCGGGTCGTGCACTACCCGACGGCCCGGGGCTGCGCGGCCGCGTATTACCCGGAGACCAACGTCCTGGTCCCCCTGGACGCCACCGCGGACACCAGCAACACCCCGGCCAGCAAGTCCGTCGTAGTCCGTCTGGAACAATCGGCCACCGACTGAGCGTTTGCTCAGTCGACCCGTACCGACGGAGCACGACGAACGGAGCCGGCCCATGGGCGAGCAGCAGCACGTGAAGTTCCCGCAAGAGGTCATCGACGAGTACGCCGCGCTCGGCGTCGACCTGCCGGCCCTGTTCTCCGCCGGGCACCTCGGGAACCGCATGGGTGTCCAGATCGTGGAAGCCTCCGCCGAGCGGGTCGTGGGGACCATGCCGGTGGAGGGGAACACCCAGCCGTACGGGCTGCTGCACGGCGGCGCCTCCGCGGTGCTCGCCGAGACGCTCGGGTCGGTCGGGTCGATGCTGCACGCGGGCAGCTCCAAGATCGCGGTCGGCGTCGACCTCAACTGCACCCACCACCGCGGCGTCCGCTCCGGCCTCGTCACCGGCGTGGCCACGCCCCTGCACCGGGGGCGCTCCACGGCGACGTACGAGATCGTGATCAGCGACGAGCAGGGGCGGCGCGTGTGCAGCGCGCGGCTGACCTGCCTGCTGCGGGACGTGAACCGCAGCGACGAGGAGCGCCTCCGGGCGGCGAACTGACACTGACTTGACACTCCGGCCGGCGCTACGTTCCGGCCACCACTCTTACGCTGTCACCCCGGCCGCCACCCGTTGTCGCCACGGCGGCCACCCTCACGTTGTCGCCACGGCCAACGCCCGTACGCTTCCCCGTCGTTGAACCCGAGCGCCCGGCGGCATACCGTCGAGGCATGACGACGGGAGGAGCCCGGCGGACGGCGGCAGCGCTCGGACTGGCGCTGCTGGCCGCCGGCTTGGCGGCCGGGTGCGACCAGCCGGGCGCCAGGGACAACGCGAACGCGACCCGGGCGAGCGCCGACTCGCCCTCCCCGTCGGCGACTCCGCCCGCGCGGCTGTGCACGCAGATCATCGGCTACTGGTCGCGCCGGGCGCTGACCGGCGACACGTACGGCGACTACCAGTCGATGGGCCTGTCCGACGGCCAGTACGAGATCCTCCGCAAGGTGGTGGACGCCGCCCGGGCGGAACGCAGGCGCGCGGACGCACAGGCGGCCGACCACCTGATCGACCGCAAGGCGCGCGAGTTGTGCGAGAAGCGGTACCGAAACGGCGAGCCCACCGGAGGGCCATGGGGTGCCGGGTGAGGCTATGCCCAATTCCGCTTTCACGCCCGATATTCGTGCCCCATACACGAAAAGGATCCGAGGGCGCCGAAGACCTTTCGCGACTGTAACTCTGCGTAATACGGCTGCAATACAGGCCCACGGTTCTCCCCCGAGGAGCACCCTTCCCACAAGCCCACAGAGGCCCTGAGGTAGCCTTCAGCAACGACCCGGGTAATCACCAAAACTGGTGAACACTCGTGAAAGAGCTACGCGCGAACGCTGCGGGTTCTCACTATGCGGACAGGGCGAATCGGCCGGAAATCCTCTCTTCCCCCCACCGAGTACCGCTCTGTGTTACCCCGTGTCATAACAAGAGCGTCACAGCATTCGTCAGGCCCTCCTCCATGTTCCCTTCACGCGCTTAGAGTCACCGCCAGTCACCGAGCCACCGGATTCGAAGCCACTTCGGCCCAGCGCTCGACTCGGCGCGTTCCACGGGGAGCCGCCGTGCCAGGGAAAGGACCTGATTCGTGCGTCAACGTTCGATCATCGCTATAACCGCCGCGCTCGCGGCGGGATCGCTGACACTCACGGCTTGTGGGTCGCGTGACGAGGGCGGCAACAGCAGCAACGGCGACAAGACCACTGTGGTGATCGGCGTCGACGCCCCGCTGACCGGCGACCTGTCCGCACTCGGCCTCGGCATCAAGAACTCCGCCGACCTGGCCGCCAAGACGGCCAACAAGAAGGAGTACGTCAAGGGCGTCGAGTTCAAGATCGAGGCCCTCGACGACCAGGCCCAGCCGTCCGTCGGCCAGCAGAACGCCCAGAAGTTCATCAGCAACAAGGACGTCCTCGGCGTCGTCGGCCCGCTGAACTCCAGCGTCTCGCAGCAGATGCAGAAGCCGTTCAACGACGCCGGCCTCACCCAGGTCTCCCCGGCCAACACCGGTACGGAGCTGACCCAGGGCGACGGCTGGAAGACCGGCGACTCGGTCCGCCAGTTCAAGACGTTCTTCCGCACCGCCACCACGGACGAGATCCAGGGCGCCTTCGCGGCCGACTACCTCTACAACCAGGCCAAGATCAAGAAGGTCTACCTGATCGACGATCAGAAGACCTACGGCGCGGGCCTCGCCGCCTCCTTCAAGGCGAACTTCACCAAGTTCGGCGGCCAGATCGTCGGCAGCGACCACATCAACCCCGACGACCGTGACTTCAACGCCGTGGTCGCCAAGATCAAGAAGACCGGCGCCGAAGCCCTCTACTACGGCGGCGAGTACCCGGCCGCCGCCCCGCTGAGCCAGCAGCTCAAGGACAGCGGCCAGAACATCCCGCTCATGGGCGGCGACGGCATCTACTCCGGCGAGTACCCGAAGCTGAACAAGAAGGCCGAGGGCGACCTCGCCACCTCCGTGGGCAAGCCGGTCGAGCAGCTCGACTCCGCCAAGACCTTCATCAAGGACTACGAGGCGGCGGGCTACGAGGACGACTACGAGGCCTACGGCGGCCTCACCTACGACGCGACCTGGGCCATCATCGAGGCCGTCAAGCTGGCCGTCGAGGGCAACGACGGCAAGGTCCCGTCCGACGGCCGCAAGGCGGTCCTGGACGCCATGAGCAAGGTCAAGTTCGACGGCGTCACCGGCACCATCTCCTTCGACGAGTTCGGTGACACCACGAACCACACGATGACCGCGTACAAGGTCAAGAACAAGGCATGGGCGCCGGAGTTCAGCGGCGAACCCAAGCTTGGCTGAGCAGAGGACGAGTAGAGAACACTCCCCCATCACACATTGATCCAGGCCGCGCGGGAACGCCCACCAGCGCTCCCGCGCGGCGCCATATCCGAACCACTCCACGGAGGCCCTGCGGTGAACGAACTGCCGCAACAGCTGGCCAATGGACTCATCCTCGGCGCGATGTACGGACTCATCGCGATCGGCTACACGATGGTCTACGGCATCGTCCAGCTCATCAACTTCGCCCACGGCGAGATATTCATGGTCGGGGGCTTCGGGGCCCTCACCGTCTGGTTGGTACTCCCCGAAGGCTTCGCCCTCGGCGCCGCGATCCCCCTCATGATCCTCGCCGGCGTCATCGTCTCGGTCGCCGTCGCCACCGCGGCGGAACGCTTCGCCTACCGGCCACTGCGCACAGCGCCACGCCTGGCACCCCTCATCACCGCCATCGGCCTGTCCATCGTCCTCCAGCAGGCCGTGTGGATGTGGTACCCGGACGCGAAGAAGGACCAAACCTTCCCGCAGTTCGAAGGCGGCCCCATCGACGTCCTGGGCGCCAACGTCCAGCGCGGCGACCTCTTCGTCCTGATCGCCGCCCCGCTGTGCATGCTCGCCCTCGGCCTCTTCGTCACCAAGACGCGCTCCGGCCGCGGCATGCAGGCCACCGCCCAGGACCCCGACACGGCCAAGCTGATGGGCATCAACACCGACCGCATCATCGTCATGGCGTTCGCCATCGGTGCCGCGTTCGCCGCCATCGCCGCCGTCGCCTACGGCCTGAAGAACGGTCAGGTCGGCTTCCGCATGGGCTTCCTGATGGGCCTCAAGGCCTTCACCGCCGCCGTGCTCGGCGGCATCGGCAACATCTACGGCGCCATGCTCGGCGGCATCGTCCTCGGCGTGGCCGAGTCCCTCGCCACCGGCTACATCGGCGACATCCCCGGGATGGAGCTCTTCGGCGGCGGCGCCTGGAAGGACGTATGGGCGTTCAGCCTGCTCATCCTCGTCCTGCTGTTCAGGCCACAGGGCCTGCTCGGCGAACGCGTCGCGGATCGGGCGTGATACCCATGACCACCGAGACCCCCATGGACAAGAACACCGACACCACCAAGGTGTCCACCGCTCCGGCCACCCCGATCATCCCGCTGCCGCCCGCCGCGGCACGCGCGGTGACAGTCGCCGGCTCCGCCGTAGCCCTCGTCGGCACCTTCCTCGCCTGGACCTGGACCGAGGAGTTCCCGGGCAACCTCACCGTCACGGGCTACCCCGGCGGCCTTCAGGTGCTCACGCTCGTGGGAGCCCTGCTCACGCTGCTGTTCGCGCTCTCCGGTTACGGTATCCGCGGCCTGGGCTGGCTCACCCCCGGCGGCAAGAACAGCCCCGTCCTGCTCGCCTCCCTCGGCGTGTTCGGCACCACGGGCTACGCCATGGGCGCGATCAGCCAGGAGCTCGGCGGCCTGGTCAACCTGGAGCCCGGCGCCTGGGTCTCCGGCATCGGCGCGCTCGTCGCCGTGATCGGCGCCCTCGGCCTCCCGGTCGACCAGCCCTACGACGCCCAGGACCCGAACCCGAACCTGTGGGGACGGATCCGCCACTCGCTCAGCGCCCCCGACCCCGGCCGTGCCAAGGACCTGCCCGCCTGGGCGGAGATCCTGATCATCGCCGCGGGCTTCGGCCTCGGTCTGTACGTCTTCGCGTACGGCATCGGCACCGAGTACTCCGAGCTGTTCATCGGCTTCCTGATCATCGCGGCGTTCGGCTTCACCGCCGTCACCCGCGCCGGTCTGCTCAAGCGCCTGTCGGCCCTGACCGCCAAGCACCGCAACGTCACCCTCGCGGCGGCGTTCGTCGCGGCGATCTGCTTCCCCTTCACCCAGACCAACGACCAGTTCGCCCTCATCGGCGCGAACATCCTGATCTTCGCCACGGTCGCCCTGGGCCTCAACGTCGTCGTCGGCCTCGCCGGCCTCCTCGACCTCGGTTACGTCGCCTTCCTCGGCGTCGGCGCCTACGCCGCCGCCCTGGTCTCCGGCTCCCCGCAGTCGGCCATCGGCGTCCACTTCCCGTTCTGGGCAGCGGTCCTCACCGGTGCCGCCGCCTCGCTGATCTTCGGCGTGGTGATCGGTGCCCCGACCCTGCGGCTGCGCGGCGACTACCTCGCCATCGTGACGCTCGGTTTCGGTGAGATCTTCCGCATCACCATGAACAACCTCAACGGCAACAGCGGACCGGACGTCACCAACGGCTCCAACGGCATCCCGAACATCCCCGACCTGGAGATCTTCGGGTTCAACCTGGGCCTGCCGCACGACGTCCTCGGCCACGAGCTCACCCGCTCCGGCAACTACTACCTGCTGATGCTGCTGTTCACGGCGATCGTCGTCATGGTCTTCCGCCGCTCGGCGGAGTCCCGCATCGGCCGCGCCTGGGTCGCCATCCGCGAGGACGAGACCGCCGCCACCGCGATGGGCATCAACGGCTTCCGCCTGAAGCTCCTCGCCTTCGCGCTCGGCGCGTCCCTCGCCGGCCTCGCGGGCACCGTCCAGGCGCACGTGTCGTACAGCGTCACCCCCGAGCAGTACCAGTTCGCCGGCTCCGTGCCGCCGAACTCGGCCTTCCTGCTCGCCGCCGTCATCCTCGGCGGCATGGGCACCATCAGCGGTCCGCTGATCGGCGCCGCGCTGCTCTACCTCATCCCGGCCAAGCTCCAGTTCATGGCGGAGTACCAGCTGCTCCTCTTCGGCGTCGCGCTGATGCTGCTGATGCGCTTCCGCCCCGAGGGCCTGGTCGCCGACCGCAGGAAGCAGCTCGAATTCCACGAGACCGGACAGCTCGACGTACCGGAGGACAAGTCGCTGCCCGAGGGCGCGACCGGCGTCGCCAAGGCAGGGGCGTGACCGCCATGACCACCACCACGACCGCACCCACCAGCACGACGGTGCTCGACGCCAGCGGCGTCACGATGCGCTTCGGCGGTCTGACCGCCGTACGTGACGTGGACCTCACCGTGAACACCGGCGAGATCGTCGGCCTCATCGGCCCCAACGGCGCCGGCAAGACGACCTTCTTCAACTGCCTCACCGGCCTGTACGTGCCGACCGAGGGCAAGGTCGCCTACCAGGGCACCGTGCTGCCGCCCAAGCCGCACCTGGTCACCCAGGCCGGCATCGCCCGTACGTTCCAGAACATCCGGCTCTTCGCCAACATGACCGTTCTGGAGAACGTGCTGGTCGGACGGCACACCCGCACCAAGGAAGGCCTCTGGTCGGCCCTCCTGCGCCTGCCCGGCTTCAAGAAGGCCGAGGAGGAGTCGCGGGCCCGGGCCATGGAGCTCCTGGAGTTCACCGGCCTAGCCGCCAAGGCCGACCTCCTCGCCCGCAACCTGCCCTACGGCGAGCAGCGCAAGCTGGAGATCGCCCGGGCGCTGGCGAGCGAGCCCGGTCTGCTCCTCCTCGACGAGCCGACCGCCGGTATGAACCCGCAGGAGACCCGGGCGGCCGAGGAGCTCATCTTCGCCATCCGGGACAAGGGCATCGCCGTCCTCGTCATCGAGCACGACATCCGGTTCATCATGAACCTGTGCGACCGGGTCGCCGTGCTCGTCCAGGGCGAGAAGATCGTCGAGGGCCCCGCCGAGGTCGTCCAGGCCGACGAGCGCGTCATCGCCGCCTACCTCGGCACGCCCTTCGAGGGCGAGCCGGGCACCGCGGAAGCCGCCGAAGTCGAGGCTGCGGAGGCCGACGCGCAGAGCACCACGGAAGGGGACGACAAGTGACCGCACTGCTCGAGGTCGAGGACCTCAGGGTCGCTTACGGCAAGATCGAGGCCGTCAAGGGCATCTCGTTCAAGGTGAACGCGGGCGAGGTCGTCACCCTCATCGGCACCAACGGCGCCGGCAAGACCACGACCCTGCGCACCCTGTCGGGCCTCCTCCAGCCGCTGTCCGGCGACATCCGGTTCGACGGCAAGTCACTGAAGAAGATCCCCGCCCACAAGGTCGTCTCGCTGGGGCTCGCCCACTCCCCCGAGGGGCGGCACATCTTCCCCCGCATGACGATCGAGGACAACCTCCGCCTCGGCGCCTTCCTGCGCAACGACAAGGAAGGCATCGAGAAGGACATCCAGCGCGCCTACGACCTGTTCCCCATCCTCGGAGAGCGCCGCAAGCAGGCCGCGGGCACCCTCTCCGGCGGTGAGCAGCAGATGCTCGCCATGGGACGGGCGCTGATGTCCCGGCCGAAGCTGCTCATGCTCGACGAGCCCTCTATGGGCCTCTCGCCGATCATGATGCAGAAGATCATGTCGACCATCCAGGAGCTCAAGTCCCAGGGCACCACCATCCTGCTCATCGAGCAGAACGCCCAGGCCGCGCTCTCCCTGGCCGACCACGGCCATGTCATGGAGGTCGGCAAGATCGTCCTCTCCGGCTCCGGGCAGGACCTGCTGCACGACGAGTCGGTGCGCAAGGCGTATCTGGGCGAGGACTGATCGCCGTACGGTGATCGCCCATACGACGAGGCCCGCGTCCCCAGCAGGGGGCGCGGGCCTCTCCCGTAGGGTGGGGCGTCAGCCCTTGGCGGCCTTCTTCTCCTCGGCGTCCTGGATGACGGCCTCGGCGACCTGCTGCATAGACATCCGGCGGTCCATGGAGGTCTTCTGGATCCACCGGAACGCCGCGGGCTCGGTCAGCCCGTACTCGGTCTGGAGGATCGACTTCGCCCGGTCGACGAGCTTGCGCGTCTCCAGGCGCTGGGTGAGGTCGGCGACCTCCTTCTCCAGCTCCTTCAGCTCCGTGAACCGCGAGACGGCCATCTCGATCGCCGGGACGACGTCGCTCTTACTGAACGGCTTGACCAGGTACGCCATCGCACCGGCGTCCCGGGCCCGCTCGACCAGATCCCGCTGCGAGAAGGCGGTCAGCATCAGCACCGGGGCGATGCTCTCCTCGGCGATCTTCTCCGCCGCCGAAATACCGTCCAGCTTCGGCATCTTCACATCGAGGATGACGAGGTCGGGCCTGTGCTCACGGGCCAGCTCGACGGCCTGCTCACCATCACCGGCCTCGCCGACGACGGTGTACCCCTCTTCTTCGAGCATCTCTTTGAGATCGAGCCGGATCAGCGCCTCGTCCTCGGCAATGACGACACGGGTCGTCAGCGGAGGCACGTGCGACTTGTCGTCGTCGGGCGCGTCTACGGGCTGGGGCGACTCGGGGGCGGTCACGGGGGCTCCTCGTTCAGGGGCAGGGGTGCTGCTCCCAAGAGCCTACCTAGCTACGGTATGGTGGACGCGCGGAGGGTCAGGGGGAACCTTGGATTCTTCGAGCCCCGGTAGCCCAATTGGCAGCAGGCAACGGATTCAAAACCCGTACAGTGTCGGTTCGAGTCCGACCCGGGGCACTTTTCCTTCGATTTCAAGGTCGCGATGAGGGCCCCTCCGATGGAGGGGCCCTTCGATTTTCCCACTGCTTTTCTATTGGGGGATGTCGTCCTCGCCGATGTGGTGGACGCGGACCATGTTGGTCGAACCTGAAACGCCGGGCGGCGATCCCGCCGTGATGACGACGACGTCGCCTTTCTTGCAGCGGCCGTATTTCAGGAGCAGTTCGTCGACCTGGTTCACCATCGCGTCGGTCGACTCGACGTGCGGGCCCAGGAACGTCTCCACGCCCCACGTCAGATTCAGCTGCGACCGCGTGGCCGGTTCCGGTGTGAAGGCCAGCAGCGGGATCGGCGAGCGGTAGCGGGACAGGCGGCGGGCTGTGTCGCCCGACTGGGTGAAGGCGACCAGGAAGCGGGCGCCCAGGAAGTCGCCGATCTCGGCTGCCGCACGGGCCACCGCGCCGGGCTGGGTGCGGGGCTTGTTGCTTTCGGTCAGGGGCGACAGGCCCTTGGCCAGGACGTCCTCCTCGGCCGCCTCGACGATCTTCGCCATCGTCCGGACCGTCTCGATGGGGTACTTGCCGACGCTGGTCTCGCCGGACAGCATCACCGCGTCCGTGCCGTCGATGACCGCGTTGGCGACATCGCTCGCTTCCGCGCGCGTAGGCCGGGAGTTGTCGATCATCGAGTCGAGCATCTGCGTCGCGACAATCACCGGCTTGGCGTTGCGCTTCGCCAGCTTGATCGCGCGCTTCTGGACGATCGGTACCTGCTCCAGCGGCATCTCCACGCCAAGGTCACCACGCGCGACCATGATGCCGTCGAACGCGGCCACGATGTCGTCGATCGCCTCGACCGCCTGCGGCTTCTCCACCTTGGCGATGACGGGGAGGCGGCGGCCTTCCTCGTCCATGATCCTGTGCACGTCCTCGATGTCCCGGCCACTGCGCACGAACGACAGCGCGATGACGTCGAAGCCCGTGCGCAACGCCCAGCGCAGGTCCGCCTCGTCCTTCTCGGAGAGGGCGGGGACCGACACCGCGACGCCGGGGAGGTTCAGGCCCTTGTTGTCGGAGACCATGCCTCCCTCGACGACCGTCGTGTGGACGCGCGGGCCGTCGACCGACGTGACCTCCAGGCAGACCTTGCCGTCGTCGACGAGGATGCGTTCGCCGGGGGTGACATCGCCGGCGAGGCCGCCGTACGTCGTGCCGCACTGCTCGCGGTTGCCCTCCGCGCCCTCTTCCACGGTGATGGTGAAGGTGTCCCCGCGTTCAAGGAGTACGGGTCCTTCGGTGAAGCGGCCGAGGCGGATCTTCGGGCCTTGAAGGTCGGCGAGGATGCCGACGCTGCGGCCGGTCTCGTCGGATGCCTTCCGAACGTGCTGGTAGCGCTCCTCGTGGTCGGCGTAGCTGCCGTGGCTGAGGTTGAATCGGGCGACGTCCATTCCGGCGTCGACCAGTGCCTTTATCTGGTCGTACGAGTCGGTGGCGGGACCCAGGGTGCAGACGATTTTCGCTCGGCGCATGTTTCGACTCTATGACTTACCGGCGGGTAGAGAATTGGCCGGGCGTGACCACCCAACAACCTTTACATGAAGGGTTATTGACAAGTGTTGAATTGTGCGACGGGGCGCTCCGATGAGCGTTCGAAGCCCGCCCCGCCGGGGTTGTTCACAGCTGTGGCGGCGTCATGGTGAATCGCGCGTTCACTTGGGCGTAGACGCGCTGCCGCTGGGGTTCGAGGTCGAGGGGGGCGGCCGCGGCGTCTTCCGCGGCGCCGTACGCCATGGAGCGCATACGGCCCGCGGGGGCGGGTGCGATGGGCTGGGGGTTCTCCGCGCCGATGTCGGCGAGTTCGACCAGGGCGGCGAGCGAGGCACCCAGCGCCTCCGCGTACTCCCGCGCCCGCTGGACCGCTTCCCGCACCGCCTGCTGCCGGGCCTCCCGGTAGGCGGGTGAGTCGGGACGCAGGGCCCACCACGGGCCGTCCACCCGGGTGAGGTCCAAGTCGGCGAGCCGGGTGGTGAGTTCACCGAGAGCGGTGAAGTCGGTGAGCTCGGCGGTGACGTGGACGCGGCCGTGGTAGGCGTGGATCCGTTCGCCGCGGCCTTTCTCCTTGAGTTCCGGGGTGATGGAGAAGGAGCCGGTCTCCAGGCGCTCCACCGCGTCGCCGTAGGTCTTGATGAGGTCGAGGACAGTGGCGTTGCGGCGGGTGAGGTCGTCGAGGGCGGCGCGGCGGTCCTTGCCACGGGCGGCGACGGTGACGCTGATGCGGGCGAACTCGGGGTCGACCTCCAGGCGGGCCTCGCCTCGGACGGCGATGCGGGGAGCGTCGGGGGTGCCGTAGGGCACTGCGGGCTGAAGTTCCTCTGAAGGGGCGGTCATACGTCCCACTCTGTCATCGCTTGCTCGGTTACGGACCCGGCAGGTCATCAGATCGAAACCTGCGGGGTCTGTTGTCACTCGCCATGACCAGGTCAGAATCTACGCGCGTCAGTATCTACGCGCGTTGTTGACCATTCCCCCGGGAGAAGCACCCATGCCGTTGAACCGCCGGAAGTTCCTGAAGAAGTCCGCCGTGACCGGAGCGGGGGTGGCGATCGCCGGCGCGGCGGCGGCTCCGGCGGCGCAGGCCGCCGAGACCACGACGGCGAAGAAGCCCGGGAAGCGGTACTCGCTGACGGTGATGGGCACGACCGACCTGCACGGCAACATCTTCAACTGGGACTACTTCAAGGACGCGGAGTACGCGGACGCCAAGGGCAACGCGAAGGGCCTGGCGCGCGTCTCGACGCTGGTGGACCAGGTCCGCGAGGAGAAGGGCCGCCGCAACACGCTGCTCATCGACGCGGGCGACACGATCCAGGGCACCCCGCTGACGTACTACTACGCGAAGGTCGACCCGATCACCGCGGAGGGTGGTCCGATCCACCCGATGGCGGCGGCGATGAACGCGATCGGGTACGACGCGGTGGCCCTCGGCAACCACGAGTTCAACTACGGTATCGAGACGCTGCGCAAGTTCGAGGAGCAGTGCGACTTCCCGCTGCTGGGTGCGAACGCGCTGGACGCGAAGACGCTGAAGCCCGCCTTCCCGCCGTACTTCATCAAGAAGTTCTGCGTTCCGGGCGCCCCGCCCGTGAAGGTCGCGGTCCTCGGTCTCACCAACCCGGGTATCGCGATCTGGGACAAGGCGTACGTCCAGGGCAAGCTGACGTTCCCGGGTCTGGAGGAGCAGGCCGCGAAGTGGGTGCCGAAGCTGCGGGCGATGGGCGCGGACGTCGTGATCGTGTCGGCGCACTCCGGGTCGTCGGGTACGTCGTCGTACGGTGACCAGCTGCCGTACATCGAGAACTCGTCGGCGCTGGTGGCCCAGCAGGTGCCGGGCATCGACGCGATCCTGGTCGGGCACGCGCACACGGAGATCGCGGAGCTGCTGGTCACGAACGAGAAGACCGGCAAGACGGTCGTGCTGTCGGAGCCGCTCTGCTACGCGCAGCGGCTGACCCTGTTCGACTTCGAGCTGGTCTTCGCACAGGGCCGCTGGACGGTCGAGTCGGTGAAGGCGACGGTGCGCGATTCGAAGACGGTCGCCGACGACCCGAGGATCACCAAGCTGCTGAAGGACGACCACGACATCGTCGTGGAGTACGTCAACCAGGTCGTCGGCACGGCGACCGAGACGCTGACCACGGTCGAGGCGCGCTACAAGGACGCCCCGATCATCGACCTGATCACCAAGGTCCAGGAGGACGTGGTCAAGGCGGCGCTGGCGAGCACGCAGTACGCCTCGCTGCCCGTCATCGCGCAGGCTTCCCCCTTCTCGCGCACCTCGGAGATCCCGGCCGGGGACGTGACGATCCGGGATCTGTCGAGCCTGTACGTGTACGACAACACGCTGGTCGCGAAGCTCATGACGGGCGCGCAGATCAAGGCGTACCTGGAGTACTCGGCGGAGTACTTCGTGCAGACGGCGCCGGACGTGACGGTCGATGTCGCCAAGCTGACGAACGCGAACAACCGCCCGGACTACAACTACGACTACGTGTCGGGGCTGTCGTACGAGATCGACATCGCCCAGGCGGCCGGTTCGCGGATCAAGAACCTGTCCTACAACGGTGCCGCGCTGGACGACGCCCAGCAGTTCGTGTTCGCCGTGAACAACTACCGGGCCAACGGCGGCGGCGCGTTCCCGCATGTGGCGTCGGCCCAGGAGCTGTGGTCGGAGTCGACGGAGATCCGCACCCGGATCGCGGAGTGGGTGACCGCGAAGGGTGTGCTGGACCCCAAGGAGTTCGCGTCGGTGGACTGGAAGCTCACGCGGAACGGTACGCCGGTGTTCTAGGCCCGTAGGTCTCTTTGTGGGGAGCCTCAGATCCCGTCCATGAGCGGTGTCAGCACCTTCGGCCGGCGCGCGGACGGGATCCGGGGCTCCTTCTGTTGCAGGCCGAACGTGGTGAAGGCCGTGCGGGTGGGCAGGCGGTAGGTCTGCTTGCCCGTGAGGGAGTTGAGGATGCCCGCGCTGCGCCAGGCGGCGAGGCCGAGGTCGGGAGTGCCGATGCCGTGGGTGTGGCGTTCGGCGTTCTGGACGTAGACGTGGCAGCCGGAGCCGGTGACGGAGGGGTCCATGACCAGGCGGTACTGGTCGTCGACGCGGGGGCGCTCCTGGTTGTCCCGGCGCAGGTAGGGGTCGAGACCGGCGAGGAGGCAGTCGAGGGACCGTTCGCGGTAGCCGGTGGCCAGGACGACCGCGTCCGTGGTCAGGCGTGAACGGGTGTTCTGCTGGATGTGCTCCAGGTGGAGCTCGACCTTGGTCGTGGCGATACGGCCGGCGGTGCGCACCAGGACGCCGGGGGTGATGACGGTGTCGGGCCAGCCGCCGTGCAGGGTGCGGCGGTACAGCTCGTCGTGGATCGCGGCGAGAGTGTCGGCGTCGATGCCCTTGTGGAGCTGCCACTGCGACGCGACGAGCCGGTCGCGGACCGGTTCCGCGAGGGCGTGGAAGTAGCGGGTGTAGTCGGGGGTGAAGTGCTCCAGGCCGAGCTTGGAGTACTCCATGGGTGCGAACGCCTCGGTACGGCCGAGCCAGTGGAGCCGTTCGCGCCCGGTGGGACGGTGCCGGAGCAGGTCCAGGAAGACCTCGGCGCCGGACTGTCCCGACCCGATGACGGTGATGTGCTCGGCGGCGAGCAGTCTCTCGCGGTGGTCGAGGTAGTCGGCGGCGTGGATGACGGGGACGGCGGGTGCGTCGACGAGGGGTCTGAGCGGGTCCGGGACGTACGGCTCGGTGCCGATGCCCAGGACGACGTTCCGGGTGTACGTACGGCCGAGCGCCTCGCCCTCGCCGTCCGGGCCGAGCTGGGTGAAGTCGACCTCGAAGACGTCGCGTTCGGGGTTGAAGCGGACGGCGTCGACCTGGTGACCGAAGCGCAGTGCGGGGAGGTTCTCGCAGACCCAGCGGCAGTAGGCGTCGTACTCGGCGCGCTGGATGTGGAAGCGCTCGGCGAAGTAGAAGGGGAAGAGCCGGTCGCGGGCCTTGAGGTAGTTCAGGAAGGACCAGGGGCTGGCGGGGTCGGCGAGCGTCACCAGGTCGGCGAGGAAGGGGACCTGGATGCGGGAGCCGTCGATGAGCAGGCCGGGGTGCCAGGAGAAGGCGGGGCGCCGCTCGTAGAAGACGGCGTCCAGGGCGGTGAGGGGCTGGGCGAGGGCGGCGAGGGAGAGGTTGAAGGGGCCGATGCCGATTCCGACCAGGTCGCGGGGCGTGTCGGGGTCGTGGTGCGGGGGTTTGGGGAGCACATCGGCTGCGGGGGTGCGGTGCATATCGGCAGAGGGGTTCGACTGCGGACTCATCCGGGGGTGTTTCCTTCCACCAGTTTCAGGAGAGCGGCCAGGTCGTCCGGGCGCGTGCGGGGGTTGAGGAGGGTCGCCTTCAACCACAGGCGCCCGTCTATGCGGGCCCGGCCGAGGACGGCGCGGCCGTCGATGAGGAGCCTGCGGCGTACGGCGGCGACGGCATCGTCGTCTGCGTGTGCGGGCCGGAACAGGACCGTGCTGAGGGTGGGCCGGTCGTAGAGCTCGAAGCCGGGGTGGTCGTGAACGAGGGCGGCGAACTCGCGGGCGTGGCCGCAGACTTGCTCGACCAGTCGGCCGAGGCCGGTGCGGCCGAGGGTCTTGAGGGTGACGGCGATCTTCAGGGCGTCGGGCCTGCGGCTGGTGCGCAGGGAGCGGCCGAGCAGGTCGGGCACGCCCGCCTCGGTGTCGTCGTCGGCGTTGAGGTAGTCGGCGCGGTGGTGGAGCACGGCGAGGTCGCTCGGGTCCCGGACCGCGAGGAGTCCTGCGGCGACCGGCTGCCAGCCGAGTTTGTGCAGGTCCAGAGTGACGGTGTCGGCGGCGGTGAGGCCGGTGAGGCGGTCGCGGTAGCGGTCGCTGAAGAGGAGGGCTCCGCCGTAGGCGGCGTCGATGTGGAGCCGGGCGCCGTGGGTGGCGCACAGGGCGGCGATCTCCGGGAGGGGGTCGATGAGTCCGGCGTCGGTGGTGCCGGCGGTGGCGGCGACCACGAGGGAGCCGCGCGGGCCGGGCAGGGCGGTGAGGGCCTCGTCGAGGGTGGCGGGGTCGAGGGTGCCGGCGGGGGCGGGGACGACGACGGGCTCCGGGAGGCCAAGCAGCCAGGCGGCGCGGGGCAGCGAGTGGTGGGCGTTCGCGGCGTGCACGAGCCGGATGCCGGTGCCGTGTGCTTCTCGGGCGAGGAGGAGGGCGAGGTGGTTGGATTCGGTGCCGCCGGTGGTGATCAGGGCGTCGGGGTGTGCGCGAGTTTTCTCGCCCCCGCCGCCCCTACCCGTCCCGTCCTGAAGGGGCTCCGCCTCTTCCACCCCGCCAGGGGGCTCCGCCCCCTGGACCCCCGTCGGCCCTGAAAGGGCCTCGTCCTCAAACTCCCCCAGAGGGGGCACCCCCAGACGGGCTGAAAGATGCCGGCCGGCGTCGAGAGCTGCGGCTCCCAGCAGGGGCATCCCCGGGACGCGATACACCTCCCGCGCGAGCGCCGCCGTCACCAACGCCTCCAGCTCCGATGCGCCCGGCGCCTGGTCCCAGGAGTCCAGCGAGGGGTTGAGGGCGGAGGCCGCTAGGTCGGCCGCGGTGGCTACGGCCAGGGGCGGGCAGTGGAGGTGGGCGGTGCAGAGGGGGTCCGCGGGGTCGGCGGTGGTCTCGGTGAGGGCGCGGACGACGGTGTGGAGGGCGTTCGGGTCGCCCTGGTCCGGGAGTACGTCGCCGATCGCGTCCCGTACGCGCGCGGCGACCGCGTCCGGGCCGCCCGAGGGCAGTGGTCCTCCGCGGGCCCGGGTGCCCTCGCTCAGCGCGTGGAGCACGGTGTCGAGCAACGGCCGTAGGGCGTGGGGTCCTTCGGGGCCTGAAGCGAGCGACGACGGCGTGCTCATCCTGTCCTCCCGGGCGCTGGGGCAAGAGGGACTTCCAGCTTGTACCCGGATGCGTGATGACGCCCGAAAAGCCCAACGATCGGAACCCGAAAGGGGGTACTTGCGTGCGGGGAAAGCGTGTCGGGGTGGCGTGCGGAAGGCGGCGGGGTAGGGGCCACCGCATCCGCCAGAGGGTGCAGCGGCTCCCTACGTCATGGCGACCAGGCCGCTGTACCACCGCGGCCGGCCCGCTACGTCGTGGCGACCAGCGCGCTAGCCCTTCCGCACCCGCAACGCCCGTGCCAGGTCGTCGAGTTGGTCGACCAGCTTGCGTCGCAGCGCCGGGATCGGCTCGCCCTCGCGCAGGCACTCCTCGCCCAGCCGCAGGGTGTCGGCGTCGACGGCGTGCGCCGGGAAGGCGTAGCGGCCGGCGGCTTCGGCGATGGCGGGGCCTCGGCGGGCCGCTACGGCGACCGCGTCCGGGTAGTAGCGGGGCACGTACTGCCGTACGAGGTCGGCCTGTTCGGGCTGCCAGAAGCCCTGGGCGGTGGCGGTGAAGAGGTAGTTGGACAGGTCGTTGCTGTCGTCGGTGGCGAACATCGCGGCCCAGGCCTTCGCCTTGGCCTCCTCGTCGGGCAGGGCGGCCCGGCAGCGGGCGGCGCCCTCCTGGCCGGTGGCGCTCGGGTCGCGGTCCAGCTCGGCGGCGATGGCGGCCTCGTCGACGGCGCCGAGGACGGCGAGGCGGCCGAGGACACGCCAGCGCAGCTCGGGGTCGAGTTCGGGTCCGCCCGGCACGGTGCCGTCGGCGAGCCAGGCTGCGATGGCCTCGGGGTGGGCGGCGACGTCGATGAAGTGGCGTACGGCGATGAGGCGCAGGCCGGGGTGGTCGCCGTCCTCGGTGCGGCGGATGAGGTCGCGGCAGAGGGAGGAGAGGGTGGCCAGGGCGGCGGGGCGCTGCTCCGGGGTGAGGTAGCGGTCGGCGACCTGGGTGGTGGCGAAGGCGAGGACGCCCTGGACGACGGCGAGGTCGGACTCGTGCGGGAGGTGGGTGCGGGCCGTCTCCAGGTAGGCGGTGGCGGCCAGTTCGCCGTCGCGTACGGCGTCGCGCAGGGCGTTCCAGACGACCGCGCGGGTGAGCGGTTCGGGCAGTCCGGCGAGGCTCCCCCGGACGGTCTCGAAGGACTCGGGGTCGAAGCGGACCTTGGCGTAGGTCAGGTCGCCGTCGTTGAGCAGCAGCAGCGCCGGGCGCTTGCCGATGGGGCGCGGGGCCGGGTGCGGCACGTCGAGGTCGAGGCGGTCGCGCAGGACGAGGTGGCCGTCGTTGTCGCCGAGGTCCAGGTCGTACAGACCGACGGCGATGCGGTGCGGGCGGCTGCCGGCGCGGTCGACGGTGAGGCTGTACGTGCCGTTCTCGCCGGGGGTGACGGCCGGGGTGAGGGTGTCGACGCCGGTGGTGCGCAGCCAGGTGTCGGCCCAGGCGTGGACGTCGCGTTCGGTGGCGGAGGCGAGGGAGTCGATGAAGTCGGCGAGGGTGGCGTTGCCGAACTTGTGGCGGGCGAAGTGGGTGTTGATGCCGGCGAGGAAGTCCTTCTCGCCGAGCCAGGCCACCAGCTGGCGCAGTGCGGAGGCGCCCTTGGCGTAGGAGATGCCGTCGAAGTTGAGCAGGGCCGTGGCGGTGTCGTGGACGGCTTCGGGGGCGACGGGGTGGGTGGAGGGGCGCTGGTCGGCGTCGTAGCCCCAGGCCTTGCGGGCGACGCCGAAGTCGGTCCAGGTGTCGGTGAAGCGGGTGGCTTCGGCGCAGGTCTGGTAGCCCATGTACTCGGCGAAGGACTCGTTCAGCCAGATGTCGTCCCACCAGCGCAGGGTGACGAGGTCGCCGAACCACATGTGGGCCATCTCGTGGGCGATGACCATGGCGCGGGTCTGGCGCTCGGTGTCGGTGACGGCGGAGCGGTAGACGAACTCGTCGCGGAAGGTGACCAGTCCGGGATTCTCCATGGCGCCGGCGTTGAACTCGGGGACGAACGCCTGGTCGTAGGAGTCGAAGGGGTACGGCTCGTCGAACTTCTCGTGGTAGCGGTCGAAGCACGCGCGCGTGACGTCGAGGAGTTCGTCGGCGTCCGTGTCGAGGTAGGGGGCGAGCGAGTGGCGGCAGTGCAGGCCGAAGGGCAGGCCGCGGTGTTCGGTGCGCACGGAGTGCCAGGGGCCGGCGGCGACGGCGACGAGGTAGGTGGAGATCAGCGGGGTGGGCGCGGCCTGCCAGCGGCCGTCGCCGAGGTGTTCGGTGATCCCGTTGGCTAGGACGGTCCAGCCCTCGGGGGCCTTGACGGTGAGGTCGAAGACGGCCTTGAGGTCCGGCTGGTCGAAAGCGGCGAAGACGCGCTGGACGTCGTCCATGAACAGCTGCGTGTAGACGTAGGTCTCGCCGTCGCTGGGGTCGGTGAAGCGGTGCATGCCCTCGCCGGTGCGGGAGTAGCGCATGGCCGCCTCGACGCGCAGCTCGTGCTCGCCGGCGGTGAGGTTCTTCAGGGGCAGCCGGTTCTCGTCCAGGGTCTCCGGGTCGAGGGGGTGTCCGTCCAGCGTGACGGAGCGCAGCTCGGCCGGCTTGATCTCGACGAACGTGTCCGTGTCCGCGTGGTCCGCGCGCGTGGTGAACCGGATGACGGTGCGGGAGTCGAAGGTCTCGTCCCCGGTGGTCAGGTCGAGTTCGATCGTGTAGCGATGGACGTCGAGGAGCTGGGCACGGGTCTGCGCTTCGTCGCGCGTGAGTACGGACATGCAGGACATGCTGCCTGATGCCACTGACAGGGCACAGGGGCGGATCGGTACGTACGGTATGTCCGGTCTGCGGTTGGAGTCAGGTCCGGCCCGCGGTTGGCGTCATGTCCGGTCTGTGGTCGGCGTCTGCGCCGGGCTGTCGCGCTGCGGCGGGACGCGGACGTCGGGGTGAGGCAGGGCGGGGCGCGGTCCGGGGTGCTCGGCTCCGGGGTCCTCGGCCCCGGGGTCGTTCTTGACGAGGGCGCGCAACTCGCGGATCTCGTGCTCCAGTGCGCGGTGGCGCCGGTAGGAGTCGTACAGGTAGCGGACCTTGGTACGCAGCGACCAGGGGTCGATGGGCTTCAGGACCAGGTCGGCGACGCCGAGTCCGAAGGCGGTGGACATCAGCTCCTGGTCCGCGCCGAAGCCGGTGAGCAGGACGACCGGTATGTGCTGGGTCTGTTCCACCCGGCGCATGTAGCGCACCACCTCCAGGCCGCTGACGCCGGGCATCCGGACGTCCAGGAGCAGCAGGCCGACCTGGCCGCGGAGCACCTGCTTGAGCGCCTCGTCTCCGCTGGTGGCACGGGCGAGCCGGTAGCCCAACGGGGCCAGGGCGCTCTCCAGCGCGTACAGCGTGTCCTCGTGATCGTCGACGATGAGGATCTTGGCATCCGACGGCATGGCCCGACGTCCCTCCCGCGTGGACATCCAGGGTATGTCCGGGGGCGCTGACGGGGAGTGCGTGTCAGCTGACTTGGAGTGCACAGCGCAGCATGCCCGGCACGGGCCGCCGTGTCACTCCCCCGGGAGGGCCTGTCGGGGTGCCGTCGTCGCATTCGCGTCGTCCGCCCGGCCTGCCAGGCGCAATCGGCGGCAGGCCCGGGTCAGTTCGCCGTGGGCGCAACGCCGTTGATCGTGTCCTCGGCGATGCTCTCGTGGTGCCTGATCACTTCGGCGATGATGAAATTGAGGAACTTTTCCGCAAATGCCGGGTCCAGCTTGGCGTTTTCGGCGAGGGTGCGCAGGCGGGCGATCTGCCGGGCCTCGCGGGCCGGGTCGGCGGGCGGGAGCTGGTGCTTGGCCTTGAGGTGGCCGACCTGCTGGGTGCACTTGAAGCGCTCGGCGAGCATGTGGACGACGGCCGCGTCGATGTTGTCGATGCTGTCGCGCAGCCGGGCGAGCTCCTCACGGACGGCAGGGTCGACGTCGCCGGGGGACGGATTGCTGGTGGTCATGAGGGCCCAGCCTACGGGGCCCGTCAGGTGGTCGTCCGTTCGATCACGGGTGGGTCGTCGGGGTCGGGGACCTGGTGGGACCAGCCACCGGGGACGGTACGGCCCTGCTGGGCGCGGAAGCGGACGGGGGCCATGCCGACGCGGCGGGTGAACAGGCGGGAGAAGTAGGCGGGGTCGTCGTAGCCGACGCGGCGGGCAATGGCGGCGACGGTCAGCTCGGTGCCGGCGAGGAGTTCCTTGGCGCGGCCCAGGCGGATGCCGAGCAGATAGTCCTTGGGGCTGCAGCCGGCGCCGCGCCGCACCGCGGTGCGCAGTTCGGCGAGGGTCATGCCGTGCCGGGCGGCGTGGTCGGCGACCGTGAGAGGACCACATGCTCTCCGGTGGGACGATCCCCGGGGTCCTCGCGACGGTGTACTTCGGCTCCCACGCGCGCGTGGCCTTCGAGACGCTGCGCCGGCACCGCTCCGACGGTCCGCTGATGTGCATGGAGTTCTGGTGCGGCTGGTTCGACCACTGGGGCGGCGAGCACGTCGTACGGAATCCCCAGGACGCGGCGGCGGCCCTGCGGGAGATCCTGGAGTGCGGGGCCTCGGTCAACCTGTACATGGCACACGGCGGCACGAGTTTCGCCGGCTGGGCGGGCGCCAACCGGGGCGGCGGCGCGCTGCACGACGGGCCGCTGGAGCCCGACGTGACGTCGTACGACTACGACGCCCCGATCGACGAGTACGGCCGCCCCACGGCGAAGTTCTGGGCCTTCCGCGAGGTCCTCGCCGAGTACGCCGACGGCCCGCTGTCCGAAGTCCCGCCCGCGCCCCCGTCGTTGGGTTCGCCGGCCGAGGCGGTCCTGACCGGCTGGGCGCCCCTGGGCGACGTACTGGAGACGCTGGGCGGCCCGGAGACGTCCGGCCCCGTCCTGCCCACCTTCGAGGAACTGGGTGTCGAGCGGGGCCTGGTGCGGTACGAGGTGACGGTGCCGGGGCCGCGGCAGCCGTATCCACTGAGGGTGCGGGGGCTGCGGGATCTCGCCGTGGTGTACGTCGACGGGGCGCGGGCCGGGGTGCTCACCGAGGACGACGCGTACCTCAAGGAGCCCGTCGCCGGGTACGCGCGCGTGGAGCTGTGGGTGGAGTCCCTGGGGCGGGTCAACTACGGGCCGCGCCTGGGCGAGGCCAAGGGGATCACCGGGGGCGTGCTGCACGAGCGGCAGTATCTGCACGACGTACGCGCGCGTGGGCTGCGACTGGAGGCGCTGGACGACGCCGAGGGGGTCCGGGCGGTGCCGTCGCGGGAGCTGCCCGAGGACGGTGCCCCGGGGCTGTACCGGGGCACCGTCACGGTGCGGGGCGCCGGTGACGCCCGCCTGGAGCTGCCGGGCCTGACCCGCGGGTTCGTGTGGATCAACGGCTCCCACCTCGGCCGTTACTGGTCCGCGGGCCCACAGCGGTCGCTGTACGTCCCGGGGCCCGTGCTGCGGGAGGGAGTCAACGAGGTGTGGGTGCTGGAGCTGGCGGAGACGGCCCGGCCGGGGTCCGGCGAGGCGGGTGCCCCGGTGCTCCGGGCCGTCTGACGCATGCTGATGCCCACCACTGAGGCGCCAGTGATGCACCATGAGGCACCAGTGATGCACCACCGATGCACCCCTGATGCCCCCTTGCCGCGGCGGCTGCCTAGAGGGCGTTCGCCGCGCGGGCTATGTCCTTCGCGAAGGTGCTGACCTCCGTGTAGACGCCGGGCACACCGGTGCGGGCGCAGCCGTCGCCCCAGCTGACTATGCCGACCTGGATCCACTTGTTCGCGTCGTCCTTGCGGAACATGGGGCCGCCGGAGTCGCCCTGGCAGGTGTCGATGCCGCCGCGTTGCCAGCCGGCGCACAGTTCCTCCTTCGACACCAGCCGGTTTCCGTAGTGGCGCTTGCAGATGCGGTCGGCGACGAAGGGAACGGTGGCCTTCTGGAGCTTGGTCGTGCCCTCACCGGCCCCTTCCTTCGTGTCGCCCCACCCGGCGATCGTGAACATGCCGCGGTTGTAGCGGTCCGTGGTGGCGATCTTCAGCGTCGGCTTGTCGATGGGCCGGGCGAGCTTGATCAGCGCCCAGTCCTTGCCGCTGCCGTCGTAGCCCGGGGCCACCTTGACCTTGGTCGACTTGACCTTGATCGCGGCGGAGGAGTTGAGGTCGTTGACACCAGCGGTGACGGTGATGCTGGTGTTGTTGCCGGAGCCGTCCATGCAGTGGGCGGCGGTCAGGACGACGTCCTTCTTGTAGAGCGCCCCGCCGCAGCCCATGGAGAGATGGACCATGAACGGGAACTCGGCCTGCGCGGCGGGCGTTCCACCGACGACACGGGTGGACGCGCCGCTCGGGCTGCTGGACGCAGCGGTGGACGCGGCGTTCGCGCTGAGGGGCTGGAGGGAGGCGACCGCGAGGGCGACGGCACCGACGGCCGCGCCTCTTTTGGCCAGGGTCATGCCGCTTCTTTTCGGCGAGCTGTGGGTCAACATACGTCCTTTCATGGCGTGTTGAGCGGCCCGCAGTATGAAGATCAGATGGCATGCTTGACAAGGACGGATCTCACGTCCCCGGCGTGGAACCTCACCAGGGAAATTCCCCTCACATCCCCGTAGAGTGGAATCGGGTTCAAGGCGTCTTGGGGGTACGGCCGTGGCGAACGGCGGACCGGTCCAGCACGGCTTCCCACACCTGGAGACGGTGCGGGCCTCGATCACCGCGCTCTACAGGCGGCTGTCGTACGACACCATCCAGACGTTCGCGACGAGCGTGGCGCCGGTCGATGTGGCGTTCTGCGACACGGATGATCTGTATCTGGGCGCGCAGCGGGTGGCCCGCGAGCTGGTGCGGCACTACCGCCTGCCGGACGCCCGCCTGATCGTCAGCTTCCGGGAGATGACGCATGCGGCGAACGTCGAACTCGCCGCCGGGCCCGAGTACTTCGTCGAGCTGAACGACCGTTTCCGCACCCATCGCCAGGACATCGGGGCGGCGCTCGCCCATGAGGTGATGCACGTGTATCTGCACCGCCTCGGGTTGGCCTTCCCCGGCACGCGCGACAACGAGATCCTCACGGACACGGCGACGACGTATCTGGGCGCGGGCTGGCTGCTTCTCGACGCGTACCGGGAGGACGCGGCGTCCTCGCAGAAGCTGGGGTATCTGACGCCGGAGGAGTTCGGGTACGTCCTCGCCAAGCGGGCGCAGGTCTTCGCCGAGGATCCGTCGGTGTGGTTCACGAGCCCCCAGGCCTACACGGCGTATGTGAAGGGCCTCGCCGAGGCCCGCCGCGACGAGGAGCAGCCTCCCTTGACGGCGGCGGGGTGGGCGGGGCGGCGGCGGTATGCCCGTGATCGGCGGCATGCGCAGGAGCATTACGGTTCCGGTGCCGGGGCCGGGGCTCGTGCTGGTGCCGGGGTCCGGGCGGGGGTGCCGTATGCGTTCACGCCGGATGGGCGGGGGCCGTTGCGGGTGTCGTTTCCGTGTCCTACGTGTCAGCAGCGGATTCGGGTGCCGGTGCGGGGGCGGGTGCGGGCGCGGTGCGGGTTGTGCCGGACGGTGCTGGAGTGCGACACGTAGGGTTTCTCGCCCCCGCCGCCCCTACCCGTCCCGTCCTCCAGGGGCGCTGCCCCTTCGACCCCGGCCCCTGGGGGCTGCCGCCCCCCAGACCCCCGCTTCGGCCCTGAACGGGCCTCGTCCTCAAACGCCGGACGGGCTGAAACCAGCCCGTCCGGCGTTTGAGGAGCGGGGGTCCAGGGGGCGGAGCCCCCTGGCGGGGTGGAAGGGGCGGAGCCCCTTCAAGGATGGGACGGGTAGGGGCGGCGGGGGCGAAAACCCCTCACGCGCCGTACACCGCCCCCGGCACCTCCGCCTCCCCCAACAGCTTCAGCGCCGCCTCCCCCACCTCCTCCGGCATCCACCGCGCCCCCTTGTCCGCACTCGGCCCCGCCCTCCATCCCTCCATGACCGTGATCCGCCCGCCCTCCGCCTCGAAGACCCTGCCCGTCACCCCGGCGCTCGCCGCCGAGCCCAGCCAGACGACCAACGGGGAGACGTTCTCCGGGGCCATGGCGTCGAAGCCGGCTTCGGGAACCGCCATCGACTCCGCGAAGGTGCGTTCCGTCATGCGGGTACGGGCCGCAGGGGCGATCGCGTTGACCTGGACGCCGTAGCGGGACAGCTCGGCCGCCGCCACCAGGGTCAGGCCGATGATGCCCGCCTTCGCGGCGCTGTAGTTTCCCTGCCCGAGTGAGCCCAACAGCCCCGCCCCGCTGCTCGTGTTGACGACCCGGGCGATCGGCGTACGGCCCGCCTTCGCCTCCGTTCGCCAGTACGCGGCCGCATGCTTGAGGGGAAGGAAGTGCCCCTTGAGGTGGACGCGTACGACGGCGTCCCAGTCGTCCTCGTCGAGGTTGACCAGCATCCGGTCGCGCAGGAAGCCGGCGTTGTTGACGAGGGTGTCGATGCGGCCGTACGTCTCCACCGCGGCCGCCACCAGGGACGCCGCCCCGGCACTCGTCGCGACGTCACCACCGTGCGCGATCGCCTCACCGCCCGCCGCACGGATCTCGTCGACCACCTGCTGGGCCGGGTTGCCGGTGGCCACCTGCCCGTCCTGACGGTCGGCAGCCACCCACTGGGCGGGACTGCCACCGGCCGCCTGCCCCGCCGGGCGATCACCAGCCACCTGTCGCGCACGACTGTCATCGGCCACCTGCCCAACTGGGCGATCAGCAGCCACCCGCCGAGCGAGGCTGTCCCCGGCGGCCTGCCCAGCGCGGCTTTCACCGGCCAACTGCCCGGCCTGACGGTCGGCACCCCCCTCCCGGGTCAGGCTGTCCCCAGCCACCCGCCGAGAGCGGCTGCCATCGACCACCCGCTTACCCTCACGGTCGCCGGCCATCTGCCCGTCCTCATGGTCGCCGACCACCTCCCCGGCCGAGCGGTCCCCGGCCCCCCGCCGACCCGGCCCGTCGGCAGCCACCCGCCGATGCGAGCCCTCCCGACCCGAGCCCTCCGCCCCCGACGTGCCGTCCAAGCCGACGCCCAGGTCGTTCACCACGACCTTCGCCCCCTCCGCCGCGAACGCGAGCGCATGCGCGCGCCCGAGCCCCCGGCCCCCGCCGGTGACGACGACGACCCGTCCCTCACAGATCCGGCTCATGTCATGCCTCCTTGTTGACCGTTGCGGCGTCCAGGAAGGCGGGCCGCTCGCCCCCGCCGTGCACGAGCAGGCTCGCCCCGCTGATGTAGGCGGCGGCGTCGGAGGCGAGGAAGACGGCGGCCGCGCCGACGTCGGCGGGTTCGGCGAGGCGGCCGAGCGGGACGGTGCGGGAGACGGCCGCGATGCCGTCCTCGCCTCCGTAGTGGAGAAACGACTGCTCCGTGCGGACCATGCCGACCAGCAGTGTGTTGACGCGGACCTCCGGCGCCCACTCCACCGCCATCGAACGGGCCAGGCTCTCCAGCCCGGCCTTCGCGGCCCCGTATGCCGCCGACCCGGGCGACGGGCGGCCGCCACTGACGCTGCCGATCATCACGACCGAACCCCGCGCATGTTTCAGGTGGTCGTACGCGGCGAGGGATGCTGTCATCGGCGCGACGAGATTCAGCTCGATCACGCGCGCGTGCCGCTCGGCGCCCGTGTCCGTCAACCGTCGGTACGGTGTGCCACCCGCGTTGTTGACGAGGACGTCGAGGCGGGGCAGGGCCGCGAAGAAGGACCGTACGGCTTCCGGGTCGCGGAGATCCAGCGGTCTGAACTCGGCCTGGGCGAGCGGGACTTCGGGGGGTCTGCGCGCACAGACGACGACGTCCGCACCGGACTCTGCGAAGGCTCGCGCTATGCCCGCACCGACACCCCGCGTGCCGCCCGTGACGACCGCGACCTTCCCGTCCAGCCTCATGCCCGGCTACCCTTCACCTAACAAACGTTTGGTGGAAAGGTAGCTGATGCGGCCATGGGTGTCTCCACCTCGTCCCCGGAAAAGGGGCCCGAAAGGAATGGACCCGAAGGGAATGGACCCGAAAGGGATGGAATCGCCGTCGTCACGGTCGATTTCCCCCCGGTGAACGCCCTGCCGGTGAAGGGCTGGTTCGCCCTGGCCGACGCCGTGCGGGCGGCGGGCCGTGACCCGGAGATCCGGTGTGTCGTCCTCATGGCCGAGGGGCGGGGGTTCAACGCGGGCGTGGACATCAAGGAGATACAGAAGGACGGGCACAGCGCGCTGATCGACGTCAACCACGCCTGCGCGGAGGCGTTCGCCGCGGTGTACGACTGCGCGGTGCCCGTCGTGGCGGCCGTGCACGGCTACTGCCTGGGCGGCGGTATCGGCCTGGTGGGCAACGCGGACGCGATCGTGGCGAGCGAGGACGCCACGTTCGGGCTGCCCGAGCTGGACCGGGGAGCGCTGGGCGCGGCCACCCATCTGGCCCGGCTCGTCCCGCAGCATCTGATGCGCGCGCTGTACTACACCTCGCGCACGGCGACCGCGGCCGAGCTGCATGCGCACGGCTCGGTGTGGCGGGTCGTACAGCGCGCCGAACTGCGCACCGCCGCCCTGGATCTGGCCCGCGAGATCGCCGCGAAGGACGGGCAGTTGCTGCGGCTGGCCAAGGCCGCGATCAACGGCATCGATCCGGTCGACGTGCGCCGCAGCTACCGCTTCGAGCAGGGCTTCACGTTCGAGGCCAACCTGAGCGGGGTGGCCGACCGGGTCCGTGACAGGTTCGGAAGGGACGGTGGCTGAGTGAGCGACAAGACGACGACCACGGAGGAGGTCGTGTCCCGGCTGCACAGCGGCATGACCCTGGGCATCGGCGGCTGGGGCTCGCGCCGCAAGCCGATGGCCCTGGTGCGCGCGCTGCTGCGCTCCGATGTCACCGACCTCACGATCGTCTCGTACGGCGGCCCCGACGTCGGCATGCTCGCCGCCGCCGGACGGGTCCGCAAACTGGTCACGGCCTTCGTCACCCTCGATTCGATCCCGTTGGAACCGCACTACCGCGCGGCCCGCGAACGCGGCGCCTTCGAGCTCATGGAGATCGACGAGGCCATGTTCATGTGGGGCCTGCACGCCGCGGCGAACCGGCTGCCGTTCCTGCCGGTGCGGGCCGGGATCGGTTCGGACGTCATGCGGGTCAACCCCGGCCTGCGGACGGTGACGTCGCCGTACGACGACGGCGAGACGTTCGTGGCCATGCCCGCCCTGCGTCTGGACGCGGCCCTGCTCCACGTCAACCGCGCGGACCGGCAGGGCAACGGTCAGTACCTGGGCCCCGACCCCTACTTCGACGACCTCTTCTGCGGGGCCGCGGACGTGGCGTATGTCTCGTGCGAACGGATCGTCGACACGGCCGAGTTGACGAAGGATGCGGCCCCGCAGTCGCTGCTGATCAAGCGGCACACGGTGACGGGGGTCGTCGAGGCGCCGAACGGAGCGCACTTCACGTCCTGTGCGCCCGACTACGGCCGGGACGAGGCCTTCCAGAAGGCGTACGCGACGACGCCCTGGCCGGATTTCGCGGCGCGCTTCCTCGGCGGGGACGAGCAGACGTACCAGTCGGCGGTCAGGGAGAGGTCATGACGGAGAACACCCGCACGCACCTTCCCCCGCCCACCCGCACACCCATTCCCCCACCGACCCGCGCCGAGTACTGCGTGATCGCCTGTGCCGACGCCTGGCGCGACTCGGGTGAGATCCTGGCGAGCCCGATGGGTCTGATCCCATCCGTGGGGGCCCGGCTGGCACGGCTCACCTTCGCACCGGACCTGCTGCTGACCGACGGCGAGGCGATGCTCGTCCGCCCGGACGGGACGGCCGAGGGCTGGCTGCCGTACCGGCAACACCTCGCCCTGGTAACCGGCGGCCGGCGGCACGTGATGATGGGCGCGAGCCAGATCGACCGGTTCGGCAACCAGAACATCTCCTGCATCGGTGACTGGGAACGGCCGAAACGGCAACTGCTCGGGGTGCGGGGCGCGCCGGTCAACACCCTCAACCATCCGACCAGTTACTGGATCCCGAGGCACTCCCGGCGGGTCTTCGTCGAGAAGGTCGACATGGTCTGCGGAGTCGGCTACGACCACGCGGGCGACGCCCCCTACCACCGCATCCCCCGTGTCGTCTCCGACCTCGGCGTCTTCGACTTCGCCACACCCGACCACTCGATGCGGCTCGCCTCGCTCCATCCGGGCGTCACACCGGAGCAGGTCCAGGAGGCGACCGCCTTCGAGCTGGCCGTCCCGGACGAGGTGCCGCCGACCCGCGAACCCACCGCCGAGGAGCTGCGGCTCATCCGCGAGGTGATCGACCCGGGGAACACGCGCGCGCGGGAGGTCGGTGCGTGATGGAGACGGCGCTGACCCGGCTGGTCGGGGTCCGCCGGCCGATCGTGCAGACGGGGATGGGCTGGGTGGCGGGCCCGCGGCTGGTCTCGGCGACGGCGAACGCGGGCGCGCTGGGCATCCTGGCGTCCGCGACGATGACGGTCGACCGGCTGCGTGAGGCGATACGGGAGGTCAGGTCCCGGACGGACGCGCCGTTCGGGGTGAATCTGCGGGCGGACGCCTCAGACGCCGGCGACCGGGTCCGCGTCCTGATCGACGAGGGGGTGCGCGTCGCCTCCTTCGCCCTCGCGCCCTCCCGGGAGCTGATCGCCGAACTCAAGGACGCGGGCGTGATCGTCATCCCCTCGGTCGGTGCCCGGCGGCACGCCGAGAAGGTCGCGGCGTGGGGCGCGGACGCGGTGATCGTGCAGGGCGGGGAGGGCGGCGGGCACACCGGCGAGGTGGCGACGACGGTGCTGCTGCCGCAGGTCGTCGACGCCGTGCAGATACCGGTCGTGGCGGCGGGCGGCTTCTTCGACGGGCGGGGGCTGGTCGCGGCGTTGGCCTACGGGGCGGCGGGCGTCGCCATGGGCACGCGGTTCCTGCTCACCTCGGACTCGACGGTGCCGGACGCGGTGAAGGCGCGGTATCTGGCGGCGACCGTACGGGATGTCACCGTCACGCGGGCGGTCGACGGGCTGCCGCACCGCATGCTGCGTACGGAGCTGGTCGCCGAGTTGGAGAACGCCGGCCGCGTGAGCGCGGTGTTCCACGCCCTGCGGAGGGCGGCGGGCTTCCGGAGGCTGTCCGGACTGACCTGGGCGCAACTGGTACGCGACGGCCTTGCTTTACGGCACAGCAAGGACCTGTCGTGGAGTCAGGTGCTCCTCGCGGCCAACACCCCGATGCTGCTCAAGTCGGCGATGGTGGACGGCCGTACGGATCTGGGCGTGATGGCGTCCGGGCAGGTCGCCGGGGTGATCGACGACCTGCCGTCGTGCGCGGAACTGGTGGAACGGACCATGAAGGAGGCCGAGGAGGTACGGGAGCGCCTCACGGACCTCAGGGACTGATGACTCACAGCCTCTCGATGATCGTCACGTTCGCCTGTCCCCCGCCCTCGCACATCGTCTGCAGCCCGAACCGGCCGCCCGTGCGTTCCAGTTCGTGCAGCAAGGTCGTCATGAGCTTCACGCCCGTGGCTCCCAGCGGATGCCCCAGCGCGATGGCACCCCCGTTGACGTTGACCTTCTCCGGATCCGCGCCGGTCTCCTTCAGCCAGGCCAGGACGACCGGCGCGAAGGCCTCGTTGATCTCGACGAGGTCGATGTCGTCGATGGACAGGCCGGTCTTCTTCAGGGCGTGGGCGGTGGCGGGGATCGGGGCGGTGAGCATGCGAATGGGATCCTCACCGCGCACCGAGAGGTGATGCACCCGGGCCCGGGGCGTGAGCCCGTGCTCGCGCACGGCCCGCTCCGAGGCCAGCAACATCGCCGCCGCGCCGTCGGAGACCTGCGAGGAACAGGCGGCGGTGATCGTGCCGCCGTCGATGACCGGTTTCAGCCCGGCCATCTTCTCCAGCGAGGTGTCCCGGCGCGGCCCCTCGTCGACGGCGACCTGACCGTAGGGCACGACTTCCCGCTCGAAGCGCCCCTCGTCGATCGCCCGCAGCGCCCGCCGGTGCGAGCGCAGCGCGAACTCCTCCTGGTCCTGCCGGCTGATCCCCCACTTCGCGGCGATCATCTCGGCACCGACGAACTGGTTCACCGGCTTCTCCCCGTAGCGCGCCCGCCAGCCCTCGCTGCCCGCGAAAGGACCCGCGGTCAGACCCAGCGGCTCGGCGGCCTGCCGGGTGGCGAAGGCGATGGGGATCATCGACATGTTCTGCACGCCGCCCGCGACCACCAGGTCCTGGGTGCCGGACAGCACGCCCTGCGCCGCGAAGTGCACGGCCTGCTGCGAGGACCCGCACTGCCGGTCCACGGTCACGCCCGGCACCTCCTCGGGCAGCCCGGCCGCCAGCCAGCAGGTCCGCGCGATGTCCCCGGCCTGCGGCCCGACCGCGTCCAGGCAGCCGAAGACGACGTCCTCGACGGCGGCCGGATCCATGCCCGCGCGCGCGACGAGTTCCTTCAGCACATGCGCGCCCAGGTCGGCCGGATGGACCTTGCTGAGCCCTCCTCCGCGCCGCCCGACGGGCGTACGGACCGCTTCGACGATGTAGGCCTCGGCCATGGCAACTCCCCAGACTCCTCAGTGAGTTACGTACGTACGGCGATCCCGTCCAGCACCATCGACAGGTACTGCCGGGCGATCTCCTCCGGGCTGTGCTGTCCGCCGGGCCGGTACCAGGACGCGGCGACCCACACCGTGTCCCGCACGAACCGGTAGGTGAGCCGGACGTCGAGGTCGGACCGGAACACCCCGGCCGCGACCCCGCGCTCCAGCGTGGACAGCCACGCCTTCTCGAACCTGCGCTGCGACTCGGCGAGGAACGCGAACCGCTCCTGCGCCACCAGCTGCTTGTTCTCCTTCTGGTAGATCGCGACGGCGGCGCGGTGCCGGTCGATCTCCCGGAACGACTCGGTGACCAGGGCTTCGAGGGTCTCGCGGGGGCCCAGCTCGGCGCCCAGGACGGCGTCGTAGCCGGCCCAGAGCTCGTCGAGGAAGGTCCGCAGGATCTCCTCCAGCATCGACTCCTTGGAGTCGAAGTGGTAGTAGAGGCTGCCCGCGAGCATGCCCGCGTGGTCCGCGATCTTGCGTACGGTCGTGGCGTTGTAGCCCTGCTCGGCGAAGACCTCGGCGGCGGTGTCGAGGAGTTCGCGGCGCCGGGCGGCTGCGGCGGTCACCTGGGGCTTCTTCTTGGTCGGCACGGTTCCATTGTGGTGCTAGGGGTGCTGGCTGCTGACGGAGACGACCTCGCCGGTCAGGTACGAGGAGTAGGGCGAGGCCAGGAAGACGATCACGTTGGCCACCTCCCAGGGCTCGGCGTACCGTCCGAAGGCCTCGCGGGCGGTGAGTTCGGCCAGCAGTTCCGGGGTCGTCACCTTGGCCAGGTGGGGGTGCATGGCCAGGCTCGGCGCCACGGCGTTCACGCGCACGCCGTACTCGGCGGCCTCCACCGCCGCGCACCGGGTCAGCGCCATCACCCCTGCCTTCGCGGCCGCGTAGTGCGCCTGCCCGGCCTGGGCGCGCCAGCCGACGACGGAGGCGTTGTTGACGATCACGCCGCCGGTGTCCCGCATCCGGCGGAGGGCGGCGCGGGTGCACCGGAAGGTGCCGTTCAGGGTCACGTCGAGGACCTTCGACCACTGCTCGTCGGTCATGTCGACGAGCGGGGAAGTCCCGCCGAGGCCCGCGTTGTTGACGACCACGTCGAGCCGGCCGTGCTCCTGTACGGCGGTGTCGAACAGCGCCTGTACCTGCGTCTCGTCGGTGACATCGCACACCGCGGACGTCACCGCGCCCTCGAAATCCCGGGCCAGATCCGCCTCGTACTCCTTCAGCCGCCGCGCGTGCGCATCGCTGATCAGCACGCGGGCGCCCTCCTCCAGGAGGCGGCGGGCGGTCGCGCCGCCGATGCCCGCACCGGCCGCCGCGGTGATGACGGCGGTGCGCCCGGCGAGCAGCCGGTGCCCGGGAACGTACGTCGGCGCCTCGACGTTTGTCATGGCAGCACGCTAACCTACCAAACACTTGTTAGGGAAGACCATTAGGGACCCGTCAGGGAAGGGGGGGCGACCGTGGACCTCACCCACTCCGCCGCCGACGAGGCGTTCCGCGCCGAGGCCCGCGCCTGGCTGCACGCGCATGTGCCACCCGATCCGCTGCCCTCCCTGGAGACCGAGGAAGGCTTCGCGGCGCACCGGGCGTGGGAGACCGGACTGGCCGCGGACCGCTGGTCGGTGGTGAACTGGCCGACGCGGTACGGCGGCCGGGACGCCACGCTGGTGCAGTGGCTGCTGTTCGAGGAGGAGTACTACGCGGCGGGCGCACCGGGACGCGTCAACCAGAACGGCATCAGCCTCCTCGCCCCGACCCTCTTCGAGCACGGGACGGAGGAGCAACGCGCGCGTGTGCTGCCGCCGATGGCCACCGGTGAGGTGGTCTGGGCGCAGGCCTGGTCGGAGCCGGAGGCGGGCTCGGACCTGGCTTCCCTCAGGTCGAAGGCCGTGCGCACGGACGGTGGCTGGCTGCTGAGCGGCCAGAAGACCTGGTCCTCGCGCGCCGCCTTCGCCGACCGCGCGTTCGGCCTGTTCCGCACCGACCCCGACGCCCCGAAAGCCCATCAGGGCCTGACCTACCTGATGTTCGACCTGCGCGCCCCCGGCGTCACGGTCCGCCCCATCGCCCGCCTCGACGGCAAGCCCGCCTTCGCCGAGCTGTTCCTGGACGAGGTCTTCGTGCCGGACGAGGACGTGATCGGCGAACCGGGCCAGGGCTGGCGCATCGCGATGTCGACGGCGGGCAACGAGCGCGGTCTGATGCTGCGCTCCCCCGGCCGTTTCCTCGCGAGCGCGGAGCGTCTGCTGGGCCTCTGGCGGACCCAGGGCAGCCCGCAGGCCACGAGGAACCGCGTGGCCGACGCCCTGATCGGCGCGCGCGCCTACCAGCTCTTCACCTACGCCGCCGCCTCCCGCTTCCTCGACGGTGCGTCGCTCGGCCCGGAGTCCAGCCTGAACAAGGTCTTCTGGTCGGAGTACGACATCGCCCTGCACGAGACGGCCCTCGATCTCCTGGGCCCCGAGGGCGAGTTGGCGGACACCGACTGGTCCGAGCGGTACGTCTTCTCCCTCGCCGGCCCCCTCTACGCGGGCACGAACGAGATCCAGCGCGACATCATCGCCGAGCGCCTGCTCGGCCTGCCGAAGGGGCGGCGCTGATGAGGTTCCTCCTCGACACCGAACAGCGGGCCTTCGCCGGCTCGCTGGACGCGATGCTGACGGCGGCGGACACGCCGGCGGCCGTACGGGAGTGGAGCCGGGGCGAGCATGCGAGGGGCCGTGCGCTGTGGTCCCGTATCGCCGAGGCGGGGGTGTTCGCGCTGGCGGTTCCGGAGGCGTACGAGGGGCTGGGGTCCCGGCCCGTGGAACTCGCCCTCGCCTTTGTGGAGTTGGGGCGGCATGCGGTGCCGGGACCGCTGGTGGAGACGGTCTCGGCGGCCGTGCTGCTCGCCGGGCTGCCGGACCCCGGCCCGGCGAAAAGGCTGCTTCCGTCGCTGGCGCGCGGCGAAGCGATCGTCACCCTGGCAGATGCGGGATTCGCCTTGGACGCGGATGCGGCGGACGTACGGCTGGCCGTGTCGACGCCTGCCCAGGCCATGTCAGCCAGTGGCGAATCCATCCCGGCGCGCACCCCGACGGAGCTGTGTCTCACTCCCCCACCCGGCCCTCCACGCCCCTCCCTGGACCCCGCCCGCCGCCTCTTCCGCACCCCGCACGGCGGTGAAATCCTGGCCACCGACCCACCCGTCACCCCCGCCCTCCTCACGGCCCGCCTCACCACCGCCGCCCAAGCCCTCGGCGTCGGGCTCGGGCTTCTCGACAGGACGGTCGCCTACGTCAAGCAGCGCACCCAGTTCGGGGCCCCCATAGGCTCGTTCCAGGCGGTCAAGCACCGGCTGGCCGACGCGAAGGTCGCCCTGGAGTTCGCCCGGCCCCTCCTCTTCGGCGCCGCGCTCACCATGGCCCCCGCCGATGTCGCCGCCGCCAAGGTCACGGCCTGCGAGGCCGCGTACGCCACCGCCCGTACGGCGCTCCAGCTGCACGGCGCGATCGGCTACACGGCGGAGTACGACCTGTCGCTGTGGCTGACCAAGGCGCGGGCCCTGCGCACCGCCTGGGGCAGCCCGGACGTCTGCAGAGCCGACGTGCTCAGTGGTGATCGCCGCTGGTGAGCTCGCGGTACTCCTCCACCGTCGGCTTGGCGATCCGCGTCCGGGGCCCGAACATGGCCTGCGCCAGCCTGGCCCGCACCCGCTGCGACGGGGCGATGCGGCGCCGGACGCCGTTCGCGTCGACACGCGGCCCGGTCTCGTACGGCGGAGGCTGCTCGTGCTGGGTGAGGGTGAACAGCTGCGCCTGCGAGAGGGGTTCGTGGACCTCGATGAACTCGCCGTGCGGGAGCCGTTTGATGGTGCCCGTCTCCCTGCCGTGCAGCACCTTGTTCCGGTCCCGGCGCTGCAGCCCGAGACAGACGCGCTTGGTCACCAGGAAGGTGACGACCGGTACGACGAAGACCGCGATCCGCACGAACCAGGTGATCACGTTGATGGACAGATGCAGATGCGTGGCCACGATGTCGTTGCCGCCGCCGATCAGCAGCACCGCGTACAGGCTCAGCCAGGCCGCGCCGAGACCGGTGCGCACGGGCATGTTGCGCGGCCGGTCGAGGATGTGGTGCTCGCGTTTGTCACCCGTGATCCACGCTTCCAGGAAGGGGTACAGACCGATCGCGAGCAGGATCAGCGGGAAGAGTGAGAAGGGGATGAAGACGCCCGGTTCCAGGGTGTGGCCCCAGGCGTTGATCTCCCATCCCGGCATCACCCGGATCAGACCCTCGGAGAAGCCCAGGTACCAGTCGGGCTGGGCGCCCGTGGTCACCATGTCGGGGCGGTAGGGCCCGAACGCCCAGACGGGGTTGATGCTGGCGATGCCGCCCATGACCGTCAGCACGCCGAAGACGAGGAAGAAGAAGCCGCCCGCCTTGGCCATGTACACCGGCAGGAAGGGCATCCCGACGACCGTCTTCTGGTCGCGGCCGGGGCCCGGGTACTGCGTGTGCTTGTGGTAGAAGACCAGGATCAGATGGGCGACCACCAGGCCGAGCATGATCCCGGGCAGCAGCAGGATGTGGATCGGATAGAGCCGCGCGATGAAGTCCTCCCCGGGGAACTCCCCGCCGAAGAGGAAGAAGGCGACATACGTCCCCACGACGGGGATGGACAGGATCGCGCCGTGGGCGAAGCGCAGGCCCGTGCCGGAGAGCAGGTCGTCGGGGAGGGAGTAGCCGGTCAGCCCGGTGATGATGCCGAGCATCAGCAGCGTCCAGCCGAACACCCAGTTGAGCTCGCGGGGCTTGCGGAAGGCGCCGGTGAAGAACACCCGCATCATGTGCACGAGCATGCCGGTGACGAAGACCAGCGCCGCCCAGTGGTGGATCTGCCGGATGAGCAGCCCGCCGCGCACGTCGAAGCTGATGTCGAGCGTCGACTCGTAGGCCCTGGTCATCAGGACGCCGTTGAGGGGCTCGTAGGAGCCGTGGTAGACGACCTCGCTGGTGCTCGGGTCGAAGAACAGGGTGAGGTAGACGCCGGTGAGGATCAGGATGAGGAAGCTGTAGAGGCAGACCTCGCCCAGCATGAAGGACCAGTGGTCCGGGAAGACCTTGCGCATGTTGGCCTTGGCCAGCGCGAAGATACCGAGCCGCCCGTCGGCCCAGACGGCGATCTTCTCGCCCTTGCCGGGAGCCTCCCTGCGCGCGGCTCCCGCCCTGTCGTTCCCCGATCGTGCGCCGTCCATACGTCGTCGCCTCCCCGTCGGATCAACCACAGGGTTACATGGCCGTACCGGCTGAGCCAACGGTGCGGGCAAGCGGGTGAGCAACTGCGGCGAGCCCGGAAGAGCGACTGCCGCGAGCCCGGATGAACGAACTGCCGCGCACCCGGGTGGGCCACTACCCCCGTACGATCCCCTGCGCCCGGGCCGCCGCCAGCCACTTCGGGAACTCGCCGACCAGGCGGTCGTACAACTCGGCGTCGGACACCTTCCGCGGCTCCGCACCGGCGTGGAAGAACCCGGCGTTGTCGACGATCCGCTTGTCCGGCACGGACAGCTCGTCGAGCTTGCGCAGGTACTCGAACTGCCTGCTCGTCGGATCCCCGAACCCGATGAACTGCCAGAACAGCGGCAGCCGTGCCGCCTTGCACAGGTATCGCTCCGCGGCGAGCTTGTTGATCGGCCCGCCGTCGGTCTGGAAGACCACGAGGGCGGGATCCTTCGACCCGCTGTCCAGGTAGTGGTCGATGACGGCGTCCATCGCCAGGTGGTAGCTGGTCTTGCCCATGTGGCCGAGCCCGGCCACGATCCGCTCGATCCGCCCCCGGTGGTCGGCCAGCGCGATCTCGGTCTCGGCGTCGATGTCGGTGGAGAAGAACACCACCGGCACGGTCCCGTCGTCGTCGAGGTGCGCCGACAGCCCGAGCACCCGGTCGGCGAGCGCCTGCACGCTGCCGTCCTTGTAGTACGGCTTCATCGACCCGGAGTAGTCGACCACCAGATAGACCGCGGCCCGCACCCCGTCCAGCCCGTGCTTGTGAAGCGACACCCCGGCGCTCTTGTACAGGCTGACCAGCGCGGGCGCGGTCTCCTCCACCTTGCTGAGACTGATCGCGGCCATATGGTGTCCCCCTCGTGCTTCTGATGCTTGCCGAGGTTACGGCACCATGGGCCCCGCCCATCCCTCCGTCCACAGCTGTTCGCTATTTTGTTCGCCGCCGTCCCCACCGGCTCACCGTCCGTCCAGTCCCCTTCGAGGAGCCGGCTGCCGTGGAACCCGAGTCCACCGAGTCCACCGTCACCACCTGCTACCGCCACCCCAAGGTGGAGTCCCACGTCCGCTGCACCCGCTGCGACCGGTACATCTGCCCGGACTGCATGCGGGAGGCGGCCGTCGGCCACCAGTGCGTGGAGTGTGTACGGGAGGGCGCGCGGTCGGTGCGGCAGGCGCGTACGGTCGTCGGTGGCCGGATCTCGGCGACGCCGCTCGTGACCTCCGTGCTCATCGGGCTCAACGTCCTGGCCTACGTGGCCGAGGTGGTGCGCCCGGAGATCCTGGACCGGTTCGCCATGCTGAGCGCCCGGCTGGTCGGGCCGGACGGCGGCTACTACGTCTACGAGCCCGGGTACCCGTCGGAGTACCACGCCGAGGGCGTCGTCGCCGGGCAGTGGGACCGGCTACTGACCAGCGGTTTCCTCCACTCGCCGCCGACCGAGGGCACGTTCGGGCTGCTGCACATCGTGATGAACATGCTCTCGCTGTGGCAGCTCGGCCGGGTCGTTGAGCCCATGCTGGGCCGGGCCCGGTACCTCGCGCTGTACCTGCTGGCCACCCTGGGCGGTTCGGTGTTCGAGCTGCTGCTCACCGACGTGAACGTGGAGTCCGTCGGTGCGTCGGGCGCGATCTTCGGCCTCGGCGCCGCGTACTACGTCCTCGCCCGCCGGATCGGCGCGGACATGCGGGTCGTCAACCGCTTCACGACGTTCCTGCTCCTGTGGCTGCTGCTGTCCGCCGGACTCACGTCCTGGCAGGGCCACCTCGGCGGCCTGCTGACGGGAGCCGCGGTGACGCTCGCCTACGCATACGCCCCGCGCGGGCCGCGCCAGGCCGTGATCCAGGGCGTCGCCTGCGTGGGCGTGCTGGTGGTGCTGGCGGTGCTCGCATTCGCCAAGGTCTCGGAACTGACGGGCGCAGGGGTGGCCCAGTGAGACGACGAGGCGTCCTGCTCTTCGCCGCCGTCCCCGTCGTCATCACGGCGGCGGCCTACTTCCTCGCCCCCACGGACTCCGCCGAGAGCCCGGCGAAGCCACCCGTCTCCGCCGAGCAGCTGGCCCGCCAGGACGCCAAGAGCCGGGCCGAGCAGGAGCGCGCCGAGGACGACAAGCTGATCGCGAGCCTGCCGGCGGGGCTCGCCGCGCCGGCCAAGAAGGAGCTGGCGCAGCAGATCGTGGCCAGCGCCGAGAACTCGACCCTGGACTGGCGCGGCGCCTACGGATACATCGAGGACATCGGCGACGGCCAGGGCTACACGGCGGGCATCATCGGCTTCTGCTCCGGCACCCACGACATGCTCATCCTGGTCGAGAACTACACCAAGGCCCACCCGGACAACGGCCTCGCGAAGTACCTCCCCGCCCTGCGCAAGGTCGACGGCACCGACTCCCACGAGGGCCTCGACCCCGGTTTCACCGCCGCCTGGAAGGCCGAGGCGAAGGTCGCCGCCTTCCGCGAGGCGCAGGACACCGAACGCGACCGCATGTACTTCAACCCCGCGGTCCGGCTCGCCAAGCTCGACGGCCTGGGCACGCTGGGCCAGTTCGTCTACTACGACGCGATGGTCTTCCACGGCCCCGGCACCAACGCCACCAGCTTCTACGGCCTGCGCGAACGCGCCCTGCGCGAGGCGAACACCCCCTCCGAGGGCGGCTCGGAGAAGGCGTACCTGGACATCTTCCTCGACATCCGCAAGAAGGCCATGCGGGAGAAGAGGAAGGGCATCGACACCACACGCATCGACACCGCCCAGCGGCGGTTCCTCTACGACGGCAACTTCAGGCTCGCCACTCCCTTGGTGTGGCAGGTGTACGGGGAGACGTACAAGGTGCCCTAGTCCCCCTGGCCAGACGTACGAGACAAAAGCCGACTCCGCCGCCCATTGACGGAACTTGGTCCCTCATCGACGTTAATCCCCTCAAGGGGGAACAACGCCAAAAAAAGGGGGACGCCATGGCAACCGATACGGCCGAACCGGCCGCCGCCGGTTTCGGGTTCGGGCCGTACCAGGTCGGACCGGAGGTGCAGGCGGGGCTGGTCCAGCTGGCGGGCAAGGGGCCGAAGGCCGTGCAGTACACCGAGGTCGACGGCCGGCCCGTGTTCGAGGGCGACATCGTCCTCGACCTCATCGAGTCCAAGCAGGTCGCCGCCGACCAGGCGGTCGCGCTCCTGGAGAGCGGGGTGATCATCCCCGGCACACAGTTCCGCTGGGCGAACGGCCTCGTACCGTACGAGATAGACCCCACCCTGCCCGACCAGGCCCGGGTGACCGGCGCGATCGACCACTGGCAGCGCAACACCCGCATCCGGTTCGTGCAGCGCACGGCCCAGAACCAGAGCCAGTACCCGGACTTCATCCGGTTCGTCCCCGGCAGCGGCTGCAGTTCGGCCGTGGGCCGGCGCGGCAACGTCCAGCAGATCACGCTGGGCCAGGGCTGCGAACTGGGCGCCGCGATCCATGAGATCGGGCACGCGGTCGGGCTGTGGCACGAGCAGAGCCGGGAGGACCGGGACCAGTTCGTCACCATCAACTGGGCCAACATCCAGCAGGGCATGGCCCACAACTTCAACCAGCACATCACCGACGGCGACGACGTCGGCGCGTACGACTACCACTCGATCATGCACTATCCGCGGTGGGCGTTCTCCAACAACGGCCAGGACACCATCGTGCCCCGGCAGACCGTGGAGATCGGCCAGCGGCAGGGGCTCAGCCCCGGCGACTGTCTCGCCGTACGCACGATGTACGCGAACCTGGAGTCGCCGGCGCGCTTCTCCGGTGTGCAGTTCACCGGACGGGTCGCGGCCGGGCAGGTCGGGCGCTGGTTCACGCACAGCTGGCCGGCGCACTGGTACGTCCACTGGACGGTCGTGCCGACCGCGCCCGTGGTGGACGGGGACGCGCAGATCGAGTCATGGGTCCAGGTGACCCGGCAGTCAGGTGGACTGCTCAAGTACTTCCTCAACATCCGCAATCTGACCGGTGGTCCGGTCGACATCCAGGCCCGCTACGACGTGCTGGGCTGGGGCGCCAACGCCACCTGAGTGACCTGACAGGGGGAACCATGCAAGGAATGGGTATGCAGGGCGAGTCCGCGCCGGCCGGCTGGGCCGACGCCGTCGACGCCGGTCCGGCGCCGGACCTGAGCGGTGCGCCGGGCGCCCCGGCGGGTGTCAGCGTCACCGGGACCGGCAGCGGCATCGGCGGACCCGAGTTCGCGGGCGCGGCGTACGCGCCGCTGGGTGCCGCTCAGGGCGGCGGGGCTCCGGGCGGCGCACAGCTGCCCGCCGCCGAGAACATGCAGGACGGTGGGGCCGCACCCGAGGCCCCGGAAGGGGGAACGTCATGATTCTGGGAGTGCAGTTCCGCGGACAGGTACCGGCGAACACCAGCCGGCGGTGGTTCACCCACAGCTGGCCGGAGGCGTGGCGGGTCGACTGGACCGTCGTCCCGACGTGGCCCATGGTGGACGGCAACGCCCAGGTGGAGTGGAAGGTCCAGGTGGACCGTCAGGCGAGCAACCTGATCAAGTACTTTATCGAGATCCGCAACCTCACGGGCGGGCCGGTCGACATCGAGGCGCGGTACGCCGTGCTCAACTCCTGAGGGACATGACGACAGTTTCTGGACGCGTGCTGCTCACTCCTGATCTGGGCGCCTTCTCGGAGGCGGTCCTCCGGGTGCGGCTCCTCGACGTGACACTCGCGGACGCGCCCGCCCGGGAGCTCGCGGTGACGGTCCAGGACCTCTCGTACGACGGGGAGGGCACGCTCGCCGTGCCCTTCCGGCTGTCGGCCGACTGGACGCCGGAGCGGCGGGTCGTGGTGGACGCCCATCTCGACCGGTCCGGCAGCGGAGTGGTCGAGAACGGGGACGCCTTGACCGTGCGGTCGCTGCCCGTTCCCGAGGAACCGGCTCCGGTGACCGTGCGGCTGCGAGCCATCTGAGAAAGGCGACGGCGCCCGCCCATTCGTCCGGTCGGGGACAAGGGGCAGGCGCCGTCAGTGTTCCGTACGCCGTTGTACGGGACGTTTTTGAGTGCCTGTCAGGTCACTGAGTGACTGTCAGGTCACCTGTGGTGCGCTCAGACCATCAGCGCACGGTCCGTCGGCCGGATCGGGGCCGGCAGCTCGCTCGCCCCGGTCAGGAAGCGGTCGACGCCGCGGGCAGCCGAGCGGCCCTCCGCGATTGCCCACACGATGAGCGACTGGCCGCGGCCCGCGTCACCGGCGACGAAGACGCCGGGCACGTTGGTCTGGAAGTCGGCGTCGCGGGCGATGTTGCCGCGCTCGTCGAGGTCCAGGCCGAACTGGTCCACCAGGCCGTTCTCCCGGTCGGTGCCGGTGAAGCCCATCGCCAGCGTCACGAGCTGGGCCGGGATCTTGCGCTCCGTGCCCGGCTTCGGGGTCAGCTTGCCGTCGATGAACTCGACCTCGGTGAGGTGCAGCCACTGGACGTTGCCGTCCTCGTCGCCCTCGAAGTGGGTGGTGGAGACGGAGTAGACCCGCTCGCCGCCCTCCTCGTGCGCGGACGTGACCTTGTAGAGCATCGGGAAGGTCGGCCAGGGCTGGGCGACCGGGTTCCGCTCGTCGTTCGGGCGGGGCATGATCTCCAGCTGCGTCACCGAGGCCGCGCCCTGGCGGTGGGCGGTGCCCACGCAGTCCGCGCCGGTGTCGCCGCCGCCGATGACCACGACGTGCTTGCCCTCGGCCGAGATCGGGGGCGCCACGAAGTCGCCCTCCTGGACCTTGTTGGCCAGCGGCAGGTACTCCATGGCCTGGTAGATGCCCTTGAGCTCACGGCCCGGCACCGGCAGGTCGCGGGCGGTCGTGGCGCCGACGGCCAGGACCACGGCGTCGTACCGCTTCTTCAGGTCGGTCGCCTTGAGGTCACGGCCGATCTCGATACCGGTACGGAAGCGGGTGCCCTCCGCGCGCATCTGCTCGATACGGCGGTTGATGTGCCGCTTCTCCATCTTGAACTCGGGGATGCCGTACCGGAGAAGGCCTCCGATGCGGTCCGCCCGCTCGTAGACGGCGACGGTGTGACCGGCCCGGGTGAGCTGCTGGGCGGCGGCCAGGCCCGCGGGGCCCGAGCCGACGACCGCGACGGTCTTGCCGGACAGGCGCTCGGGGATCTGCGGGGCGACGTCCCCGGTCTCCCACGCCTTGTCGATGATCGAGACCTCGACGTTCTTGATGGTGACGGCCGGCTGGTTGATGCCGAGCACACACGCCGACTCACAGGGCGCCGGGCAGAGGCGACCGGTGAACTCCGGGAAGTTGTTGGTCGCGTGCAGGCGCTCGGAGGCGGCCGCCCAGTCCTCGCGGTAGGCGTAGTCGTTCCACTCGGGGATCAGGTTCCCCAGCGGACAGCCGTTGTGGCAGAACGGGATGCCGCAGTCCATGCACCGGCTGGCCTGCTTGCTGATGATCGGCAGCAGGGAGCCGGGGACGTAGACCTCGTTCCAGTCCTTGACGCGCTCGCTGACGGGACGGGTCTTGGCGACCTCACGGCCGTGGTTCAGGAAGCCCTTCGGGTCAGCCATTGATCGCCGCCTCCATCATCTTCTCGTGGGTCTCGGTCTCGGAGAGACCGGCTCGCTCGGCGGCGTCCTTGGCGGCGAGCACTGCCTTGTACGTGCTGGGGATGATCTTGCTGAAGCGGTCCACGGCGGTGTCCCACTCGGCCAGCAGCTTCTCGGCGACCGTCGAGCCGGTCTCCTCCTGGTGACGGCGCACGACGTCGTGCAGCCACTGCTTGTCGTCGTCGGTCAGCGCCTCGACGGCGTTCACGTTGCCGACGTTGACGTTGTCGCGGTCCAGGTCGATGACGTACGCGACGCCACCCGACATACCGGCCGCGAAGTTACGGCCCGTCTCGCCGAGGACCACCGCGTGACCGCCGGTCATGTACTCGCAGCCGTGGTCGCCCACGCCCTCGGAGACGACCAGCGCACCGGAGTTGCGGACACAGAACCGCTCGCCCGTACGACCGCGCAGGAACAGCTCGCCGCCGGTCGCACCGTACGCGATCGTGTTGCCCGCGATCGTCGAGTACTCGGCGAGGTGGTCGGCGCCCCGGTCCGGGCGGACGATGACGCGGCCGCCGGAGAGGCCCTTGCCGACGTAGTCGTTGGCGTCGCCCTCCAGGCGCAGCGTGACACCGCGCGGCAGGAAGGCGCCGAAGGACTGGCCGGCCGAGCCCGTGAAGGTGATGTCGATGGTGTCGTCGGGCAGACCCGCGCCCCCGAACTTCTTCGTCACCTCGTGGCCGAGCATGGTGCCGACCGTGCGGTTGATGTTGCGGATGGCGACCTGGGCGCGCACCGGCTGGGCGTCGGTCGCGGAGTCCGCGGCCAGGGCGTCGGCGGCGAGCTTGATGAGCTCGTTGTCGAGCGCCTTCTCCAGGCCGTGGTCCTGCTCGATCAGCTGGTGGCGCACGGCGCCCTCGGGCAGCTCGGGCACGTGGAACAGCGGCTCCAGGTCCAGGCCCTGCGCCTTCCAGTGGTCGACGGCACGCGTGACGTCGAGCGCCTCGGCGTGACCCACGGCCTCCTCGATGGAGCGGAAGCCCAGCTCGGCGAGGAGCTCGCGGACCTCTTCGGCGATGAACTGGAAGAAGTTCACGACGTACTCGGCCTTGCCGTTGAACCGGTCGCGGAGCGTCGGGTTCTGGGTGGCGATGCCGACCGGGCAGGTGTCCAGGTGGCAGACGCGCATCATGACGCAGCCGGAGACGACGAGCGGCGCGGTCGCGAAACCGAACTCCTCGGCGCCGAGCAGCGCGGCGATGACGACGTCACGGCCGGTCTTCAGCTGGCCGTCGGTCTGCACGACGATGCGGTCGCGCAGGCCGTTGAGCAGCAGGGTCTGCTGGGTCTCGGCGAGGCCGAGCTCCCAGGGGCCACCCGCGTGCTTCAGCGAGGTGAGCGGGGAGGCACCCGTACCACCGTCGTGGCCGGAGATGAGCACCACGTCCGCGTGCGCCTTGGACACACCCGCGGCGACCGTGCCGACGCCGACCTCGGAGACCAGCTTGACGTGAATCCGCGCCTGCGGGTTCGCGTTCTTGAGGTCGTGGATCAGCTGGGCCAGGTCCTCGATGGAGTAGATGTCGTGGTGCGGCGGCGGGGAGATCAGGCCGACACCCGGCGTCGAGTGACGGGTCTTGGCCACCCACGGGTAGACCTTGTGGCCGGGCAGCTGGCCGCCCTCGCCGGGCTTGGCGCCCTGGGCCATCTTGATCTGGATGTCGTCGGCGTTGACCAGGTACTCGGACGTGACACCGAAGCGGCCGGAGGCGACCTGCTTGATGCTGGACCGGCGCGCCGGGTCGTACAGACGCTCCGGGTCCTCGCCGCCCTCACCGGTGTTGGACTTGCCGCCCAGCTGATTCATGGCGATGGCGAGGGTCTCGTGCGCCTCCTTGGAGATGGAGCCGTACGACATGGCGCCGGTGGAGAAGCGCTTGACGATCTCGCTGGCCGGCTCGACCTCGTCGATGGAGATCGGCTGCCGGTCGGACTTGAAGCCGAAGAGCCCGCGGAGCGTCATGAGCCGCTCGGACTGCTCGTTCACGCGCTCGGTGTACTTCTTGAAGATGTCGTAGCGGCCGGTGCGCGTGGAGTGCTGGAGGCGGAAGACCGTCTCCGGGTCGAACAGGTGCGGCTCGCCCTCGCGGCGCCACTGGTACTCGCCGCCTATGTCGAGGGCGCGGTGCGCCGGGGCGATGCCGGAGGCCGGGTAGGCCTTGGCGTGGCGGGCGGCGACCTCCTTGGCGATGACGTCGATGCCGACGCCGCCGATCTTGGTGGCCGTGCCGTTGAAGTACTTCTCGACGAAGGCCTCGTCGAGACCGACGGCCTCGAAGACCTGGGCGCCGCGGTAGGAGGCGACGGTCGAGATGCCCATCTTGGACATGACCTTCAGGACGCCCTTGCCGAGGGCGTAGATCAGGTTCTTGATGGCCTGCTCGGGCTCCATGCCGTTCAGGAAGGTGCCCGCGCGCAGCAGGTCCTCGACGGACTCCATCGCCAGGTACGGGTTGACGGCGGCGGCGCCGTAGCCGATGAGCAGGGCGACGTGGTGGACCTCGCGGACGTCACCGGCCTCGACCAGCAGACCCACGTGGGTGCGCTGCTTGGTGCGGATGAGGTGGTGGTGGACGGCCGCGGTGAGCAGCAGCGACGGGATCGGCGCGTGCTCGGCGTCGGAGTGGCGGTCCGACAGGACGATCAGGCGGGCGCCGTTCTCGATGGCGGCGTCGGCCTCGGCGCAGATCTCCTCGATGCGCGCGGCGAGGGCGTCACCGCCGCCGTGCACCCGGTACAGGCCGGAGAGGGTCGCGGCCTTGAAGCCGGGCATGTCGCCGTCGGCGTTGATGTGGATGAGCTTGGCCAGCTCGTCGTTGTCGATCACCGGGAAGGGCAGGGTGACCGAGCGGCAGGACGCGGCCGTCGGGTCGAGCAGGTTGCCCTGCGGGCCCAGCGAGGAGCGCAGCGAGGTCACGAGCTCCTCGCGGATGGCGTCCAGCGGCGGGTTGGTGACCTGCGCGAACAGCTGGGTGAAGTAGTCGAAGAGCAGACGCGGGCGGTCGCTCAGCGCGGCGATCGGCGAGTCGGTGCCCATCGAACCGATCGGCTCGGCACCGGCCTTGGCCATCGGCGCGAGGATGACGCGCAGCTCCTCCTCGGTGTAACCGAAGGTCTGCTGGCGGCGGGTGACCGAGGCGTGCGTGTGCACGATGTGCTCGCGCTCGGGCAGGTCCGAGAGCTCGATCTCGCCGGCCTCCAGCCACTCCGCGTACGGCTTCTCCGCGGCGAGCTGGGCCTTGATCTCGTCGTCCTCGATGATGCGGTGCTCGGCGGTGTCCACGAGGAACATACGGCCGGGCTGCAGACGGCCCTTGCGGACGACCTTGGCCGGGTCGATGTCGAGGACGCCGACCTCCGAGCCGAGGACGACGAGGCCCTCGTCGGTGACCCAGTAGCGGCCGGGGCGCAGACCGTTGCGGTCGAGCACTGCGCCGACCTGGGTGCCGTCGGTGAAGGTGACACAGGCCGGGCCGTCCCAGGGCTCCATCATCGTGGAGTGGAACTGGTAGAAGGCGCGCCGGGCCGGGTCCATGGAGTCGTGGTTCTCCCACGCCTCGGGGATCATCATCAGCACGGAGTGCGGCAGGGAACGGCCGCCGAGGTGCAGCAGCTCCAGCACCTCGTCGAACGAAGCCGAGTCGGAGGCGTCCGGCGTACAGACCGGGAAGATCCGCTCCAGCTTCTCCTGCGGGCCGAACAGGTCGGAGACCAGCTGGGACTCGCGCGCGACCATCCAGTTGCGGTTGCCCTTGACGGTGTTGATCTCACCGTTGTGCGCGACGAACCGGTACGGGTGCGCGAGCGGCCACGACGGGAAGGTGTTCGTGGAGAACCGGGAGTGCACGAGCGCGATCGCGGAGGCGAAGCGGCGGTCGGACAGGTCCGGGAAGAAGGGCTCCAGCTGACCGGTCGTCAGCATGCCCTTGTAGACAATCGTGCGGGCCGACAGCGACGGGAAGTAGACGCCGACCTCGCGCTCGGCGCGCTTGCGCAGCACAAAGGCCTTGCGGTCGAGGGCGATGCCCTCCGACCGGCCGTCGGTGACGAAGATCTGCCGGAAGGCCGGCATCGTCGACCGGGCGGTGGCACCGAGCAGTTCGGGCGCGACCGGCACCTCACGCCAGCCGAGGACCGTCAGGCCCTCCTCGCCGGCGATCGTCTCGATCTGCGAGACGGCCTCGGCCGTCCCCTCCTCCGGCAGGAAGGCGATACCGACGGCATACGCACCGGTCCCGGGCAGCTCGAATCCGGCCACCTCGCGGAAGAAGGCGTCCGGCACCTGGGAGAGGATGCCCGCGCCGTCACCCGAGTCGGGCTCGGAGCCGGTGGCACCGCGGTGTTCGAGGTTGCGCAGAACGGTGAGCGCCTGCTCGACCAGCGCGTGGCTCGCCTCGCCGGTGAGGGTGGCCACGAAGCCGACGCCACAGGCGTCGTGCTCGTTGCGGGGGTCGTACATACCCTGCGCAGCAGGGCGAGCATCCATGAACGACCAGTTCTGGCCATTCGCGGAGTGCTGGGACGGCTGGCGCGGCGTACGCATCGGCTCTCCCGTCGTCGTCATCTGGCATATGCAAGGTGCCGAGGGACGACGTTGGCCCTCTGCGTGATCGCAAAATTTCGTGCAGGTTACATGATGGAGCGGTTCTCGGGAACCGGGATAGTCCGTTCCAACATGCGGACGCCACGGCTTACGGCGGGGGTTCCGCGCACATGGCTTGAAGTATGTGGGGACCGAGCGGGACAGGTCGATGTCCGTCGATCCCAGGGGGCGGAGGGGGCGCCGTCGCCCACCCCGCGAGTGCGCCACAGGCGTCATTGCCCACAGCGCTTACGGCTCATGCCCGGTGGTTAAGCATTCGAAACCAGCGAGTAACGGCTACTTATGCGGCCCAACGCATAAGTGCCAGCCGAACTATCCTACGGCCGTCCCGAAGAAGCTGCCCAGGGCGTACGTCACACCGGCCGCGGCACCACCGAGCGCGAGCTGTCGCAGTCCGCTGAACCACCAGGTCCGCGCGGTCACCTTGGCCACGACCGCACCACACAGGAACAGCCCGACGAGCGCGAGCAGTACGGCCGGCCACAGCGCGGTCGCACCGAGCAGATACGGCAGTACGGGCAGCAGGGCACCCAGCGCGAACGACCCGAACGACGACACGGCCGCGACGAGCGGCGACGGCAGATCGCCGGGGTCTATGCCGAGTTCCTCGCGGGCGTGGATCTCCAGGGCCAGCTCGGGATCGCGGGAGAGCTGCGCGGCCACGGCCCGGGCGAGCTTCGGCTCGACGCCGCGGGCCTCGTAGAGCGCCGCGAGCTCGGCCTCCTCGTCCTTCGGGTGCTTTCTCAGCTCCCGCCGCTCGACGTCCAGCTCGGCCTCGACGAGTTCGCGCTGCGAGGCCACGGAGGTGTACTCACCGGCGGCCATGGAGAAGGCGCCGGCGGCAAGCCCGGCGAGCCCGCTCAGCACGATGGTCTGGTGACTGACCGCCCCGCCCGCGACACCGGTCATCAGAGCGAGGTTGGAGACCAGGCCGTCCATGGCACCGAACACAGCCGGGCGCAGCCAGCCGCCGTTCACGTCCCGGTGGGTGTGGTTGTCACGGTGCGCCGCGTGGAGCGGCGCTTCGGTCTCGATGATGGCCATGAGGGTCCCCCCGGCTCAGGAAATTAGGAAAGGCTGTCTTTAGACAAGTTCTACTCTTGGACAACACCGAATCTACGTCGGAAAATCCCTTCCCGCCAGCAAGGAAAGGCTGGGCTAACCTGCGGTTTTACCTAGAACGCTCATTCGTGCGAAAGTGCGCTCAGATGCCGACCGGGTGACACTGAGGCGTCCGAGGCTCTGGTCAACCGCCGACGGTGGGACACATCCGCAAAGGGCTCCGCGCCCTGGGCGGAGCCCCCGGAGGAGAGGCCACGCATGCCATCGATCGCCTGCATCCCCTCGGTCCCGGCGCCCGGGGACGCCGCCGAGCTCCGCGAACGGGCCCGCGGCGCACTGCTGGGCCTTGCGGTGGGCGACGCACTGGGCGCCCCGGCGGAGAACATGAAGCCCTCCGAGATCCGCGCCCGCTGGGGCCGCATCACGGGATTCGTCACCGAGAGCCCCGCCGGCACGGACGACACCGAGTACGCGATCTTCTCCGGCCTCCTCCTCGCCCGCCACGGCTCGGCCCTCACCCCGGCCCATGTGGAGACGGCCTGGCACGAGTGGATCGCGGACCGGGCGGAGGGTCCCTTCCGGGGCGCGGGCTTCAGTGAGCGGGGAACGTTGGAGAACCTGCGCCGTGGCTTGGCCGCACCGATCTCCGCCCAGCACCGCCACGCCTGGAGCGACGGCCTCGCCATGCGGGCGGCCCCCTTCGGCGTCTTCGCGGCGGGCCGTCCCGCGGAGGCGGCCCGCCTGGTGGCCATCGACGGCTCGGTCAGCCACGAGGGCGAAGGCATCTACGGCGGCCAGGCGGTGGCGGCGGGCGTGGCGGCGGCGATGGCGGGGGCATCGACGATCGCGGTGGTGGCCTCGGCGCTGGCCGTCGTCCCCGACGACTCCTGGACGGCCCGCTCGCTGCGCCGCGCCGTGGCGGTGGCCCACCGAGGCGAACGCGCGGTCCGCTCCGCGGTCGTCATCGGCGGCTACCCCTGGACCGACCTGGCCCCCGAGGCGGTCGCCCTGGCCTTCGGCGCCTACGCGGCAGCGGACGGTGACTTCGTCCAGGCGGTGCTGACGGCCGTGAACATGGGCCGGGACGCGGACACGACGGCGGCGGTGGCGGGCGCCCTGGCCGGTGCGACCCAGGGAGAGTCGGCGATCCCGACGGAGTGGGCGGCGGCGATCGCCCCGGCGCGAGGGAGCTGCCTGCCGTCGATGGCCGGGCATCACGTGCTGGATGTGGCGGAGTTGCTGGTGCCGGGGGAAGGCGGCAAGTGGGGGGCAGGGGGATCCGTACGGGGTGAGGCTCTGGCCCCGTCCGAAGGGGTACGCCGATGAGACCCCCCACCCCATGGACCGAGGGCACCCCGACAACGGCACCCCCCGACGCCGATCCCACGCCCCTCACCCAGCCGAACGAACCAGCACCCACCGACGGCGAAGCCACCCGACAGGACCCACCCACCCCAACGACGAACCGGCACCCGCCGACGGCCAAGACACACCGCACGCCCCACCCACCCCCGACAACAAACCCGCACCCGCCGACGGCGAGAACACCCCACTGGGGCCACCCGCACCCGACGACGCGAGTCGCACGGGTGCGGGTGGGAACGAACAGGCCGAAGGCGAAGCCGAGGCCGAAACGGCTCGCCCCCCGGAGGGACAACGCGTCCTCGGCCTCCTGCTGGGCCTAGCCGCAGGCGACGCCGCCGGCTGGCCCGCCGCCCGCCACAGAGCCGCCCGCATGCCCGACTGGACCCGCCGCCTCACGCGCGAACTCGACACCTTCGCCGAACACAACGCAACGACCACCCTCCCCGTCCCCATCGCCCTGAACCAACCCCCCGAACCCCTCCGCCTCGGCCCCTCCGACGACGCGGAATGGGCGGCCTTCGCCGCAGAGGCCGTACTCCGCGCCGGAGACGACTCCGCCCTCGGCGACCTCAGCCGAGAACGCCGCACCCGAGCCGCCATCGACCTGACCTGGACCGCCGTGGCCGACGAAGTCGCCGCCGCGGCGGACCGCGCCCCCGAGGTCGAGTCGGCGATCATCCCGCTGCGCGCCCGCATCTCCGTACGCGCGGGCCTCGGCAACCTCGCCACCGGCCTGCGCCCACCGGCCACCGGCCACGACAACCCGCACTACTTCGACGACGCGGCATGCGTACGGGCCTGTGTCCTGGCCGTAGCCCACCCCGGCGACCCCAAAGGCGCCGCCGACCTCGCCGAGTTCGACGCCCGCTACACGCAGGACGGCGACGGCGTCCACGGCGCGCGAGCGATGGCGGCGGCCCTCGCCCTCGCCCTGACCGGCGCGGACACCGAGGCCTGCGTGACAGCCGCACTCGCCGAACTCCCCGAGGAGACGGAGATCGGCCGCAACGCCCGCCACGCGCTGAAGCTCGCACGGGACGCCGACAGCGCCTTCGCCCTGATCCCCCTCCTCGAACACCAAATCGTCGACCACGTCTACAGCTACGGCATCGCCGCAGCCGAAACGGTCCCCGTGGCCTTGGCCCTCGCCGTCGCCGCGGACGGCCGTATCGCCGAGGCGGTCCCCGCCGCCGCGTGCCTCTCCCGGGTCGCGGACTCGGCACCGGCTCTAGCGGGCGCGCTGACAGGCGCACTCGGCGGCGGTACGTCGATCCCGGCGACCTGGCGCGACACCTGCCGCACCCTCTCCGGCTGCGTACTCCCCCGGCTCACCGGCACCGACCTGGTGGAACTCGCCGAACTCCTGGAAGCCGCACAACCGGCCCGACCAGGAGGATGATTCGGGGCATGACGCCCAAAGCAGAAGAAAGCAGTGGCCCGCGTCTCGACGAGCGGATCACCGGCGCCCTGGTCGGCGCGGCGGTCGGCGACGCCCTCGGCGGCCCGGTGGAGGGCTACTCCCCCGACCAGATCCTTCAGCGCCACGGCGGCCGCGTCCACGGCATCGTCGGCCCCTGGAACGGGGACGCCTGGCGCACGGCCCGCCCCATCGCGCCGTACCACAAGGGCGACGGCCACGTCACGGACGACACGTTGATGACCCACGCACTGGTCCGTGTCTACGCGACGGTCCGCGACCACCTCGACGCGTACGCGATCGCCGACCATCTGGTCCCGGACCTGATGACGAACCCGCGCTGGATCCCGGAACTGGAGACGGAGGCCCTGCCCCTCCACCGCGTCTTCCTGGCCGAGAAATGGCTGGTGACCCGCCTCCACTACGGCCACGTGGACCCCCGCGAGGCGGGCGTCGGCAACATCGTCAACTGCGGTGCGGCGATGTACATGGCCCCGGTCGGCCTGGTCAACGCGGCCGACCCGAGGGCCGCGTACGCCGAGGCGCTGGACATCGCGGGCGCCCACCAGTCGTCGTACGGCCGCGAGGCCGCGGGTGTCTTCGCGGCGGCGGTGGCGGCGGCGTGCACCCCCGGGGCGACCCCGGACTCGATCGTCTCGGCCTGTCTGTCCCTGGCGAAGGACGGCACGAGGGCGGCGATCGAGGAGGTCTGCGAGGCGGCGAGCCGCTACACGGACTTCGAGTCGGCGCTGGCCCCGCTCCGTGCGGCGGTGACCCCGTACGACACGGTGGGCCCCGACTACCGCCGGCCCTCCCTCGGCGCCCGCCGCCCCTCCCGCCTCCACGCCATCGAGGAACTCCCCATCGCGCTGGGGATGCTGGTGGTGGCGAACGGCGACTACCGCGCGTCGGTCCTCGGCGCGGTGAACTACGGCCGCGACTGCGACTCGATCGCCACGATGGCAGGTGCCCTGGCCGGCGCCCTGGGTTCACCGGTCCCGGAGGACTGGTCGAAGACGGTCGCGGAGGCCAGCCGCCTGGACCTGTGGGAACCGCCCCGCACGCTGACCGAGGTGACGAGGGAGATCCACGAACGGGACGTACACCGCCGCCGAGCGCACGAAGCGGCCTTCACCGCACTGGAGGGCCGAGGATGCTCCGACTGACCTGGGTCCAGCCGGAGGACCTCCTGGGCCACGAACTCCGCCAGGCGGCGCTGGACGGCCGGGAGCCGTCGAGGATCGCGGAGAGGTGGAAGGCGGCGGGCGGCTCGGAGGCCCCCCTGCGCGCGGGCGCATCACCAGAACCTGCGTCCAGGTATCTGCGCCAACTGGCAGAGGACTTGCTGGATGAGCTGGCGGACCTACCCAGCCGCTTGAAGGACGACGAGCCGACGGACCTGGAGGAGATCAAGTCCCTCTGCCCGAACTGGCCGTCACAACCTGAGAGCAGCACCCGGCAAGCGCCGGCGAGCGTCTCCAGCCCCACCACAACCCCCACGCCAGCCGGCTACGAAGCCGCCTGGCTCGGCCGCGCCATCGGCTGCCTCCTGGGCAAACCCGTAGAAAAGCTCCCCCTCGAAGCCATCCGCCAACTGGCCAAATCGACCGGCAACTGGCCCCTCACCACGTACTTCACAGCCAAGGGAGTCCCCGCAGACCTCCTCACCGCCCACCCCTGGAACCGCCGCTCGGCGAACACCTCCCTCGCCGAGAACATCGACGGCATGCCCGAGGACGACGACCTCAACTACCCCCTCCTCAACCTCCTCCTGCTCCAGCGCCACGGCAAAACCTTCACCACCACCGACGTGGCCCGCCTCTGGCTGGACGAACTCCCACCCGGCCGCACCTTCACAGCCGAGCGCATCGCCCACCGCAACCTCCTCCTCGGCATCGAACCCCCACACACGGCCCGCCACCGCAACCCCTTCCGCGAATGGATCGGCGCCCTGATCCGCGCGGACGTCCACGGCTGGACCAACCCCGGCAACCCGGCCGCCGCAGCCGAACAGGCCCACCGGGACGCCACCCTCACCCACACCGCCAACGGCGTCTACGCGGCGATGTTCACGGCGGCGGTCATCGCACGGGCAGCCACAGCGAGCGGCCCCCACGCCATCCACACCTGCCTGAACACCGGTCTCACGGTGATCCCCCCGGACTCCCGCCTGTCCCGGGCCATCCGCCACGCCATCCAACTGGCAAAGGCCCACGAGGACTTCGACACGATCGTCGACGCACTGCACGCCACCTACTCCCCCACCCACCACTGGGTCCACGCAATCCCCAACACGGCCATGATCGCCGCCGCCCTCACCCACGCGGAAGGCGACTTCACAGGCTCCATCTGCCGCGCGGTATCGGGCGGTTGGGACACCGACTCCAACGGCGCGACCGCGGGCAGCATCGCCGCCCTCCTCGCCGGCACCCCCACCGCCCTCCCCGACCGCTGGACGGCCCCGCTCAAGAACCGCCTCGCCACCTCCGTCGCCGACTTCAACGGCACCGGCTTCGACACGCTGGCCCAACTCACCCGCGAACTCACCCACGAGCTCACACACGACCCCGCTCACCGACACACCCACTGGGAGGCCACTCGCCCATGACCGACATCGTCGTGCTCGGCAGCACGAACATGGACCTCGTCACCTACGTCGAAAAGGCCCCACAGCGCGGCGAGACCGTGACGGGACGGGAGTTCCGTACGATCCCCGGCGGCAAAGGCGCCAACCAGGCGATCGCGGCAGCCCGCGCGGGCGGCGACGTCCTGATGATCGGCGCCGTCGGCAACGACGCCTTCGGCACCCACCTGCGCTCCACCCTCGAACACTCCGGCGTGGACACCGACGACCTCCGCACGGTCGAGGGACCCTCCGGCACCGCGCACATCGTGGTGGACGACGAGGGAGGCAACGCCATCGTCGTGATCCCCGGCGCGAACGGCACGGTCGACCACCTGAGCCCCGGCGACGAGGGCGTCATCGCCTCCGCCGACATCCTGCTGCTCCAACTGGAGATCCCGCTTCCCGCGGTCGTCGCCGGCGCCCAGGCGGCCCGCCGCCACGGCGTCCGTACGGTCCTCACCCCGTCCCCCGCCAAGCCGCTCCCGGACGAACTCCTCGTCGCCGTCGACCTGTTGGTCCCCAACGAGAGCGAGGCCACCACCCTCACCGGCCGCACCGACCCCCGCGAGGCGGCCATCGGGCTGCTCGACCTGGTGCCCGAGGTGGTCGTCACCCTGGGCGCGGCCGGCAGCCTGTACGTCGCCCGCGGCGCCGAACCCCTCACCGTCCCCGCCCCGCAGGTCACGCCCGTCGACACCACCGGTGCCGGCGACACCTTCGTCGGTGCCCTCGCGGTGGCCCTGGGCGAGGGCCGGCCGATGCGGGAAGCGCTGGCCTGGGCGGCGGCAGCGGCCGCACTGTCGGTCCAGCGGGAGGGCGCCTCGGCATCGATGCCGTACCGCCCCGAGATCGAGAAGCAGTACGCCTCATGACCGCGCCCGACACCCGGCCCCGTCCCCCCGGTCCCCTGACCGGCCTCCGCGTCCTCGACCTCGCCACCCTCTTCGCCGGCCCCCTCGCCGCCACGATGCTCGGCGACTTCGGCGCGGAGGTCGTCAAGGTCGAGCACCCCGAGAAACCGGACCCCTCCCGCGGCCACGGCCCGTCGAAGGACGGCGTGGGCCTGTGGTGGAAGGTGCTGGGCCGCAACAAGCGCACGATCACCCTGAACCTCTCCAAGCCCGGAGGCCGTGCCACCCTCCTGCGCCTGGCCGCGACCGCGGACGTCGTCATCGAGAACTTCCGCCCCGGCACCCTGGAGAAGTGGGACCTCGGCTGGCAGGAACTCTCCGCCGCCAACCCCCGCCTGGTCCTCACCCGCGTCACCGGCTTCGGCCAGTTCGGCCCCTACGCCCACCGCCCCGGCTTCGGCACCCTCGCCGAGGCGATGAGCGGCTTCGCCGCGCTCACCGGCGAACCGGACGCGCCCCCGACGCTCCCGCCGTTCGGCCTGGCCGACTCGATCGCGGCCCTCGCGACCGCCTACGCGGTGATGACGGCATTGGCCGCCCGCGAGCGCACCGGCGAGGGCCAGGTCGTCGACATGGCCCTCATCGAACCGATGCTGCTGGCGCTCGGCCCTCAGCCGACCTGGTACGACCAACTGGGCTACGTGCAGCAGCGCACCGGCAACCGCTCCGCCAACAACGCCCCGCGCAACACCTACCGCACCGCGGACGGCACCTGGGTTGCCGTCTCCACCTCCGCCCAGTCGATCGCCGAGCGCGTGATGCATCTCGTGGGGCGCCCCGACCTGATCGACGAGCCCTGGTTCGCGACGGGCGCCGACCGGGCCCGCCACGCCGACGTCCTCGACCGGGCGGTCGGCGACTGGATCGCCCGCCACACCCGCGCCGACGTCCTCGCGGCCTTCGAGAAGGCGGAGGCGGCGGTGGCCCCGATCCAGGACGTCCGCGACGTGATGACGGACCCGCAGTACGCGGCCCTCGACACGATCACCACCGTGGACGACCCCGAACTGGGCCCGCTGCGCATGCAGAACGTCCTCTTCCGGCTCTCCGCCACCCCCGGCACGATCCGCTGGGCAGGCCGCCCGCACGGCGCGGACACCGAGGAGATCCTCACCGGCCTGGGCCTGACCCCCACCGACCTGGCGGCCCTGCGCGAGGAGGGCGCCCTGTGACGGCCTGCCCCCTCACCTGGCTGTACGCTCCGGGCGACCGGCCGGCGGTGGTGGCGAAGGCGCTGGTCTCCGGAGCGGACGTCGTCGTGATCGACCTGGAGGACGCGGTCGCCCCTCACCGCAAGGAGTACGCCCGTGAGGCCACCGCCGAACTTCTCTCCCAGCCGCAACCGGTGCCCGTCCACGTCCGGGTGAACGCCCTGGACGGTCCGCTGGCGCCGGCGGACCTGTGGGCGGTGGCACCCCTGCCGGGTGTCTCCGGCCTCCGCCTCCCCAAGGTGACGTCGGCCGAGCAGATCACCTGCCTCGTGGAGACCCTGGGCAGAACACCCCCGCTGTACGCCCTCCTCGAAACAGCCGTCGGCATCGAACACGCCTACGCGATCGCCTCCGCCCATCCCACCCTGCGCGGCATTTCCCTGGGCGAGGCGGATCTACGGGCCGACCTGGGCGTACGGGAGGACGCGGGCCTCGACTGGTCCCGCTCGCGCGTCGTCGTAGCGGCCAGAGCAGCGGGACTGCCCCCTCCACCCCAGTCCGTCCACCCGGACATCCGCGACCTGGAGGGCCTGGCCGCGTCCTGCGCCCACGGCCGCGCCCTCGGCTTCCTGGGCCGGGCGGCCATCCACCCCCGCCAGCTCCCGGTGATCGAACAGGCCTACCTGCCCACGGAGGAGGAACTGGAACAGGCGGAAAGGATCATCAAGGCGGCGGCCACAGAACACGGCGCCCAGGCCCTGCAGGACGGAACCTTCATCGACGCGGCGGTGGTGACGGCAGCCCAGCGAACCCTGTGCCTGGGCCGCCGGCGCTGACCATGTTCTTTTCCGTCGCAACGGCGAGCACCCCCACGGCGCATTCCGGCGGTGCCTGACTCACCGGAACTCACCGCTCACACACAGCGAGGGCGCCCGGACCAACTCCGAGCGCCCTCATAGCCGTAGAACCAAGCCTCACGTCTTCTTCGTCGTCGACCCGGCCCCGTCCTTGACGTCATCCTTGGTGTCGCCCTCGACGTCGGCCTCTGTATCGCCGTCGGCCTCACCGCCGGAGGCCTCGTCACCGTCGGTTTCACCGCCAGAGGCACCCGGCTCCACCACGGCTTCCCGACCCGGCCGCTTCTTCGCCGACACCACGAGGTAGATCACCGCCAGCAGGAACACGATCAGCGCGGTCCAGACGTTCAGCCGCACGCCCAGGATGTGGTGGGCGTCGTCGACCCGCATGTACTCGATCCAGGCACGGCCGGCGCAGTACGCGGCGACGTACAGCGCGAACGCCCGCCCGTGCCCCAGCTTGAAGCGGCGGTCGGCCCAGATCACCAGCAGCGCGACCCCGATGCACCACAGCGACTCGTACAGGAACGTCGGGTGGTAGTACCCCGGCTCCCGGCCGTCCACCGAGGAGGTGATGTGCAGGGCCCACGGAAGATCCGTCTCCCGCCCGTACAGCTCCTGGTTGAACCAGTTGCCCCAGCGTCCGATCGCCTGCGCGAAGGCGATGCCGGGCGCCACGGCGTCGGCGTAAGCCGGCAGCGGGATGCCGCGGCGCCGGCAGCCGATCCAGGCACCCAGCGCGCCGAGCGCGATCGCGCCCCAGATGCCGAGGCCGCCCTCCCAGATCTTGAAGGCGTCCACCCAGTCACGGCCCTCGCTGAAGTACAGCTCGTAGTCCGTGATCACGTGGTAGAGCCGGCCGCCGATGAGGCCGAACGGGACGGCCCAGACCGCGATGTCGGCCACCGTGCCGGCCCGCCCGCCCCGGGCGATCCAGCGTTTGTTGCCGAGCCAGACGGCTACGAAGACACCGATGATGATGCAGAAGGCGTAGCCGCGCAGCGGAATGGGGCCGAGGTGGATCACCCCGCGCGACGGGCTGGGAATGTAGGCAAGTTCCATGGCAAGGTCGACGCTACCCTGCCGGGCGGCACCGATGGCAGGCAGCCCGGCTACGGGTCCATAACAGGCAGCTCCCTGAGCAGGCCCTGCCCGCCGGAGCTCATCCCTTGGCGGCCTCCTCCACCATCTGCTTCAGCTTCGCCGGGGTCATCGTCTGGTCCTGGTAGATGTTCGTGCCGTTCAGCAGCACCGTCGGCGTCCCGCTGAAACCGCCCTTCTGGAACGCCTCGTTGGACTTGTTGACCCAGCTGTTGTGCGTGCCGTCCTCGACGCAGGTGCGGAAGGCGGGCGTGTCCAGGCCCTTCACCTTGGCGGCGAGCTCCAGCAGCTTGCTGTTCTTGGCGAAGGCGTCGTCGACCTCCGGCGGCTGGTTCTGGTACAGCACGTCGTGGTACGGCGTGAACTTCCCGGCGTCCTGGGCGCAGGCCGCGGCGTTGGCGGCGTTGCGGGAGCCGGTGCCGCCCATGTTGCCGTCGATGATCGTCGCCAGGTGGTACTCGACCTTGAGCTTGCCGGAGTCCGTCAGCTCATGGATGGTCGATCGGTACGCGTCCTCGAAGGACTTGCAGGCCGGGCAGCGGAAGTCCTCCCAGACCGTGAGCGTCGACTTGGCGCTCTCCTGGCCCACCGGGATCGCGAGGCCGTCCTTGCCCTGCGCCCCCGAGGGCCCCACGACCGGCCCCGCGGAGTCACTGCCGCTGTCCTTGCCGGCGTTCGCCGCGACGATTCCGATCACCGCCGCGAGTCCCAGGACGCAGACCACGCTGGTGCCGACGATCAGCGCACGGCGCCGCTTGTCGGCGGCCTTCTGCTTCTCACGCTCGACCGCCAGCCGCTCCCTGGCGGTCCGCTTTCCCTCACGATTCTTTTCGCTCACACCCGCAGAACGAACCGGGGAGGCGCAGCGCGCCTCCCCGGCCTCAGGTCCACCCGTTCGAGTGACCAGTAGAAAACATCCGATATGTACGGATGTGTTACGCCTGCTCGCGCACGCCCTTCGCCAGCTCACCGGCGAGCGTGCGCACGGCCTCGACACCGGCCGCGTCGTCCGGCGCGTCCAGCATCCGCTTGACGAAGGCCGAGCCGACGATCACGCCGTCGGCGAAGCCGGCGACCTCGGCGGCCTGCTCGGCGTTGGAGACGCCGAGGCCGACGCAGACGGGCAAGTCGGTGCCGGTGGCCCGGGTGCGCCCGACCAGGTCCTGGGCCTGCGCGCCGACGGACTCGCGGGTCCCCGTGACGCCCATCAGCGAGGCGGCGTAGACGAAGCCGCTGCCGGCCGCGGTGATCTGCGCGAGCCGCTCGTCCTTGCTGCTGGGCGCCACGACGAAGACCGTCGCGAGCCCGTGCTTCTCGGCGTGCTCCCTCCACAGGGCCGACTCCTGGACCGGCAGGTCGGGCAGGATGCACCCGGCGCCGCCCGCCTCGGCGAGCTCGGCGGTGAAGCGCTCGACGCCGTAGCGGTCGATGGGGTTCCAGTACGTCATGACGAGGATCGGCTTGCCGGTGGCCTCGTACGCCTCGCGGACCGTGCGCATCACGTCCGCGATCCTGACCCCGCCCCGCAGGGCGATGTCGTCGGCGGTCTGGATGACGGGGCCGTCGAGGACGGGGTCGCTGTGCGGCAGACCCACCTCCATGACGTCGGCGCCGCCGTCGAGGGCGGCCTTGATCGCCTCGATGCCGCCGTCCACGGTCGGGAACCCGGCCGGGAGGTAGGCGATGAGCGCGGAGCGGCCCTCGGCCTTGGCGCCGGCGAGGGTGTCGGTCAGCAGCTGGATGTTCCCGCTCACTTGGCGTCCCCCTGGATCTCGGCGGCACCGCCGTTTGCGTCGGCGGCGACCTCGGCATCGGTGTCGTACAGGCCGAAGTAACGGGCGGCCGTGTCCATGTCCTTGTCGCCGCGGCCGGACAGGTTGACCACGATCAGGCCGTCCCTGCCCAGCTCACGGCCGACCTCCAGCGCGCCCGCGAGGGCGTGCGCGCTCTCGATCGCCGGGATGATGCCTTCGGTCCGTGACAGCAGGCGCAGGGCCTGCATGGCCGCGTCGTCGGTGATCGCGCGATACTCGCCGCGGCCGGTGTCCTTGAGGTAGGAGTGCTCGGGGCCGATGCCCGGGTAGTCCAGACCGGCCGAGATCGAGTACGGCTCGGTGATCTGGCCCTCGTCGTCCTGCAGGACGTAGGAGCGCGAGCCGTGCAGGATGCCGGGCTCGCCCGCGGTCAGGGTCGCCGCGTGCTCGCCGGTCTCCACGCCGTGCCCCGCGGGCTCGCAGCCGATGAGGCGTACGTCCGTGTCGGGGATGAAGGCGTGGAAGAGCCCGATGGCGTTGGAGCCGCCGCCGACGCAGGCGATGGCGGCGTCGGGGAGACGTCCGGCGCGCTCCAGCAGCTGGCGGCGGGCCTCGACGCCGATCACGCGGTGGAAGTCGCGGACCATGGCGGGGAAGGGGTGCGGGCCGGCGACCGTGCCGAAGAGGTAGTGGGTGTGGTCGACGTTGGCGACCCAGTCGCGGAACGCCTCGTTGATGGCGTCCTTGAGGGTGCGTGAGCCCGACTTCACGGCGATGACCTCGGCGCCGAGCATCCGCATCCGGGCCACGTTGAGGGCCTGGCGCTGGGTGTCGATCTCGCCCATGTAGATCGTGCACTCGAGGCCGAACAGCGCGCAGGCCGTCGCCGTCGCGACACCGTGCTGGCCGGCGCCGGTCTCGGCGATGACGCGGGTCTTGCCCATGCGCTTGGTGAGCAGGGCCTGGCCGAGCACGTTGTTGATCTTGTGGGAGCCGGTGTGGTTGAGGTCCTCGCGCTTGAGGAAGACGCGGCAGCCTCCGGCGTGCTCGGCGAAACGAGGCACCTCGGTGAGGGAGCTGGGGCGGCCGGTGTAGTTGACCAGCAGGTCGTCGAGCTCGCGGGCGAACTCGGGGTCGTGCTTGGCCTTGTCGTACTCGACGGCCACCTCGTCCACGGCGGCGACGAGGGCCTCCGGGATGAACTTGCCGCCGAACGCGCCGAAGTAGCCTTCGGCGCTGGGGACTTGACCCTCCGGGTCGGGGATGAAGAAGTCGCTGGGCATGCGGATACCTCACGGTGAGTTGTGTTGAGTGCACTAATCGCCGTGGGGGCGGGGCTTCGTCAGTCGGCTGACGGCCGGCTGTGGCTTGTCGCGCAGTTCCCCGCGCCCCTAAGGGGCGCGCTGCCATCGACGGCCGTTGACCTGCCCAGGTTCGTCTCCGATGACGTACCTGACCCTCCGCCCGTGGACCCTGCGCGCGGGCGCGCGGCAACCTCGGGGCCGGCAGCCGCGCGCGAGGCGGGCGTACGGGTCCCGGGTCGTCAGGGTGGTCGGGAGAGTCATCGGGGTAAGCCTAGCGGGTGATCAGCCGCGCCCGTGCCGCAATGCGGGGTGCTCGCCCGCCGCCACCAGGTCGGCGACCGCCGTCTTCGGGTCCTTGCCGGTGACCAGGGACTCGCCTACCAGGACCGCGTCGGCGCCGGCGTTGGCGTACGCGATGAGGTCGTGCGGGCCGCGGACGCCCGACTCGGCCACCTTGACCAGGCCGGCGGGGATCTCGGGCGCTACGCGCTCGAACGTCCCGCGGTCGACCTCCAGGGTCTTCAGGTTCCGCGCGTTGACACCGATGATCTTCGCGCCCGCGTCCACGGCGCGCTCGACCTCGTCCTCGTCGTGCACCTCCACGAGGGGCGTGAGGCCGATGGACACCGCCCGCTCGATCAGCGACTCCAGTGCGGACTGGTCGAGGGCCGCGACGATCAGCAGGGCGAGGTCGGCGCCGTACGCCCGGGCCTCCCACAGCTGGTACGACGTGACGATGAAGTCCTTGCGCAGGACCGGGATGTCCACGCGCGCGCGGACCGCCTCCAGGTCGGCCAGCGAGCCGCCGAAGCGCCGCTGTTCCGTCAGTACGGAGATGACGGCCGCGCCGCCCGCCTCGTAGTCCGCGGCGAGCCCGGCCGGGTCGGCGATCGCGGCCAGCGCGCCCTTGGAGGGGCTGGAGCGCTTGACCTCGCAGATGACCTTGACGCCGTCGCCCTTGAGCGCGGCGACCCCGTCCTTGGCCGCGGGAGCCTTCGCCGCGCGCTCCTTGAGCTCGTCGAGGCTGACGCGCGCCTGCCGCTCCGCGAGGTCGGCACGGACTCCGTCGATGATCTCGTCGAGCACACTCACGCGAGCGGCCCCCTTCCAGACGGTTGACAGTTCCAGCGACCGGTGAAAACAGGTGGTCACTGCGATGGTATCCGGAGGAGGGCGTAGGCCTCGCATCCGGTTGACGGCGGTCCCACTACCTGGACATTCCTCAGTTGATCAAGGATGCAGCCAGCCACCGAACGGCAGGTTCCGGACAACGGTGAAGACCAGCAGCAACGCCCCCGCCGCCCACAGCTGCGCCGACGACAGATCGAGCCTGAGCGGCCGCCCTCGTACCGACCGGATCACCCAGACGGTCCACACCACGGCGAAGAGCGCATAGCCGACGACGGCGAGCGCGTTGTCCTGGAGTGCCGCCGCGAGGTCCCCGTGGACGACGGCGTGCGCGCTGCGCAGTCCGCCGCAGCCAGGGCAGTAGAGGCCGGTGTACTGCAGGAGCGGACAGGCGGGATAGTGGCCGGGCTCGTTCGGGTCCACGGCCCCCACGTACGCGAAGGCGCCGGCGACGGCGGCGAGCACCCCCGCCGGGACGGCCAGTCGCCCCAGGACGGCGCCGGTGCCGGGCTGCGTCGCCCCGCGGCTGTCGGTCGGCTCCTGGCTGTCGGCGTTCACGTCTCGCATTGTGCCCCCGTACGCGCGTGAGGGGCGTCCCCCGGCACCCATCGGCGCCGGGTCGCCCCTCAGCGAGGTGCTGCGCGTCTCAGCTCTCGGCGCCGGCCGTCTCGCGCTCCTGGGTCGTGAGCAGCGCCTTGTGCGCGTCCTTCGGCTGACCCATGCCCATCGCGCTCATGACCCAGCCGACGATGCCGCCGACGACCACGAGGCCCATGCCGCCCCAGAAGCCTGCGGGCTGGTCCATCACCATGAAGGCGCCCGCCACGCAGAAACCGATGAAGGCGATCGTGACACCGGTCCAGGCGGCCGGGGTGTGACCGTGGCTGCTGCCCGCCATTGCTTGCTCCTCGTTGCTGTGTACGTGTTGTACGTGGGTGAGCCGGTCGCTCGCTGTCATTGTCCCGCACGCGTGCGGGTGCGGTGATCGGGGGTCACGACGCGGAGGCCGGGGCTATGTTCCGGTCGGGTCCTCGCCGCGGTCGAGGGCCTTCCAGAGTTCCTCGGGGCGGTCGGGGTCGGTGGCCGGGGCCCTGCGGCGCGGCCGGGGTGCGCCGCCGCGCTCGTAGCGGCCGGACATGCCGGGCCACAGGCGGCCGTAGCGCAGGGCCAGCAGTCCGGCGAGCAGGATCAGGACGCCGCCCACGGCCGCGACATACGGCCACGCGGTGTGGGTGAGGGCCTGGACGGTGGCCGAGGTGTCGCCGGAGGCCTGCGCGGCCTTTTCGTCGAGCGCGGAGCTGTCGGAGGCGCCGAGCAGGGCGGCCGCGACGGTGCCGGCGCCGGAGAGCGCGAGCAGGGCGGCGACCATGAAGCGGCCGGCCCGGCGGACGGCGAAGACGGCGACCAGCGCGGCGAGCCCCACTATGGCCAGGGCCGCGGGGACGCCCGTGACGTCGCTGCCCTTGGCGATCAGGGGGAACGGGCCGCCGGCCACCGTCACGGTGCCCTCCGACCAGCGCTGCCGGGTGGCGAGCAGCGCCACGGCCGCGCCGAGCGCCCCGCACAGCAGGGCGACGGCGAGGCTCATACGGCCGGCCCGGGCGGAACCGGGGGCTTCGGAACGGAGGTGAGGTACAGCAGTCACGTACTCCACTATCACCCGAACCCGGAACGATCAGTCACCCGGGGTTCGGTGAGAACGGCCACCCGGGTTCACCCGAGCCGGGCGCGCGCGGTCATGTGAACCGGGCGCCAGGCTCTCGCGGTCACCCGAGCCGGTTCGCCGTGTGGACCGCCCGGAGGACCGCGGCCGCCTTGTTCCGGCACTCGGTGTCCTCGGCGACCGGGTCCGAGTCGGCGACGATGCCCGCGCCGGCCTGGACGTACGCCGTGCCGTCCCGCAGCAGGGCCGTACGGATCGCGATGGCGGTGTCGGAGTCGCCCGCGAAGTCGAGATAGCCGACGCAGCCGCCGTACAACCCGCGCCGGGACGGCTCGAGTTCGTCGATGATCTGCATCGCGCGGGGCTTGGGGGCGCCGGAGAGGGTGCCGGCCGGGAAGCAGGCCGTCAGGACGTCGAAGGCGGTGCGTCCCGGCGCGACCCGTCCCGTCACCGTCGAGACGATGTGCATCACATGGGAGTACCGCTCGATGGACATGAAGTCGACGACCTCGACCGAACCCGGCTCGCAGACCCGCCCCAGGTCGTTGCGGCCCAGGTCGACCAGCATGAGGTGCTCGGCGCGCTCCTTGGGGTCGGCGAGCAGTTCGTCGGCGAGGGCCTGGTCCTCCTGCGGCGTGGCGCCCCGCCACCTGGTCCCGGCGATGGGGTGGACCATCGCCTGTCCGTCCTCGACCTTCACCAGGGCTTCCGGCGAGGAGCCGACGACGTCGAAGCCGTCGAAGCGGAACAGGTACATGTACGGGGAGGGATTGGTCGCCCTGAGGACCCGGTAGACGTCCAACGCGCTTGCCGTGCACGGGGTTTCGAAGCGCTGGGAGGGGACCACCTGGAAGGCCTCCCCGGCCCGGATGCGCTCCTTGATGTCCTCGACGGCCTCCTGGAAGTCCTCGCCGCCCCACAGGGCCGTGTACTCCGGGAGTTCGGAGGGCGGGAGCACCGCCGGGGGCTGGGCGACCGCGCGCGACAGGTCGGCCTCCATGGCATCGAGGCGGGCGACGGCGTCCGCGTAGGCCTCGTCGACGCCGGTGTCGAGGTCGTTGTGGTTGATCGCGTTGGCGATCAGCAGGACGGAGCCCTCCCAGTGGTCCATGACGGCGAGGTCACTGGTGAGCAGCATGGTCAGCTCGGGCAGTCCCAGGTCGTCCCGCTCGCCGGGGCCGATCTTCTCCAGGCGGCGCACGATGTCGTAGCCGAGATAGCCGACCATGCCGCCGGTGAAGGGCGGCAGGTTCAGGTCGTGGGCGAGGTCGCGCGGGGTGTGCAGGGCCTCGATGGTGGCGCGGAGGGCGGCGAGCGGGTCGCCCTCGACGGGGACGCCGACGGGCGGGGCGCCGAGCCAGTGGGCCTGGCCGTCCCGCTCGGTGAGGGTCGCCGACGAACGTACGCCCACGAATGAGTAGCGGGACCACGAACGGCCGTTTTCCGCGGACTCCAGCAGGAACGTGCCGGGGCGCTCGGCGGCGAGCTTGCGGTAGAGCGCGACCGGGGTGTCGCCGTCGGCGAGGAGCTTGCGGGTGACCGGAATGACCCGGCGGTCGGTGGCCAGCTTGCGGAACGTCTCGAGGTCCATGGCGGCTGACCTTACTGATCCGAGACCGGTACGCCGGAATCGGCGCCCTCGGTCTCCCTGAGCAGCACATCGACGTCGAAGCAGGTGCGCGCGCCCGTGTGGCAGGCGGCGCCGACCTGGTCGACCTTGACGAGCACGGTGTCGGCGTCGCAGTCCAGGGCCACCGACTTGACCCACTGGAAGTGGCCGGACGTGTCGCCCTTGACCCAGTACTCCTGGCGGCTGCGGGACCAGTAGGTGCAGCGGCCGGTGGTGAGCGTGCGATGCAGGGCCTCGTCGTCCATCCAGCCGAGCATCAGCACCTCTCCGGTGTCGTACTGCTGGGCGATGGCGGGGAGGAGCCCGTCCGCGCTGCGCTTCAGGCGCGCGGCGATCTCGGGGTCCAGCCGGCTGGGCTGACGGGGCGTGCTGGTGGTCATGGATGCCATTGTGCCGCGCGCCACTGACAACGCTGCGTGACTGTCCATTGGGCGGACCTCATGGGCGGTCGTAGGCTGACTCCATGTCGACCTTCGCCAAGCGTGAACGACTTCTCCTGGCCGACCTCTTGGAGGCCGAGGGCCCCGACGCCCCCACCCTCTGCGAGGGCTGGACGACCCGTGATCTCGCCGCGCACGTCGTGGTGCGCGAGCGCCGCCCCGACGCCGCCGCCGGCCTGCTGATCAAGCAGCTCGCGCCGCGCCTGGACAAGGCGATGGAGGAGTTCGCGGCCAAGCCGTACGAGGAGCTGATCCAGCTCATCCGCACCGGCCCGCCGCGCTTCTCGCCGTTCCAGCTCAAGCAGATCGACGAGGCGTCGAACACGATCGAGTTCTATGTCCACACCGAGGACGTCCGCCGCGCCCAGCCGGACTGGACGCCCCGCGAGCTCGACCCGGTGTTCCAGGACGCTCTGTGGTCCCGTTTCGAGCGCTCCGCCCGTCTCGTGGGCCGCAGCGCCCCCACGGGCCTGGTGCTGCGCCGCCCGAACGGCCAGACGGCGGTCGCCCACCGCGGCACGCCGGTGGTCACGGTGACCGGCGAGCCGTCGGAGCTGCTGCTGTTCGCCTACGGCCGGCAGAGCGCCGCCAAGGTGGAGCTGGACGGCGACAAGGACGCGATCGCCAAGCTGCACGAGACGAAGCAGCTGGGCATCTGAGGGGCGGTCAGCGAGGCAGTTCGGCGCGGCGGAGGGGACGGGCGGCAAGGGCGACGACGCCGCCGAGACCGCAGACCGCCGCGCTGACGACGAAGACCGGACCTGTGCCCCACGCCTCGATCGCCATGGCGGCCAGCGGCATGCTGAGCGGGGCGAGGCCGAGGCTGGCCAGACTCGCGACGGCGGAGACGCGACCGAGGTAGGCGGGGTCGGACTGGGTCTGCAGCAGGGCCGCGCACAGGGCGCCGCTGAGTCCGGCGAGCACCCCGATCAGCACGGCCACGCCGACCGCCACGGCGACGGCGGGGGCGTAGGCGAGGGCGCCGATCGCGACCGCGCCCGCCAGGATCGCGTACGCGGCGACATGACCGGCGTACGGTAGCCGCCCCCGCACGGTAAGCAGCAGCGAGGCGGCCCCCGCGCCGACGCCGAAGCCGGCGAGCACCCAGCCCATCCCGGCGGCGCCCCAGCCGCGCTGGTCGGCCAGCAGCGCCAGTCCCACGTTCAAGGGGCCGACGAAGCCGAGGTCTCCGAGGGCGATGGCGATCATCAGCGGGGCGAGGACACGGTGCCGGCGGATGTAGCGCAGGCCGACCACCAGATCGCGCCAGGCCGTTTCGGCGGCGGGGCTCGCCTTGTCGTCGGGGGCAGTTCACGTACCCGTACGGAGACCAGCAGCGGCATGGACACCGCTATCAGCAGCCCCGCCAGCCCGAAGGCCGCCGCGGCACCGCCCATGGCCACGCCGAGGCCGCCGAGCGGGCCGCCGACGACACTCGCGAACCGGATCCCGAGCCCGCGCATGCCCTGCACGCGCGCCAGCTGGGCCCGGCTCGTCACGCGCGCGGGGAGGGCGCCCACGGCGGGCATGAACACGGCGTCGACCGTGCCGAAGACCACGGCGAGGACGGCCAGCGGCCACAGCCCAGGGTCGGTGAGGAAGAGCAGCGCGGCCACGGCCAGGACGGCCACGCAGCGCACGGCGTCACTGCCGATGACCACCCTGCGCGGGCCGAACCGGTCGGCGATCACTCCCCCGCCCAGCATCAGCAGGGCCCGCGGCACAGCGCTCACCGTCATCACCAGGCCCGCCTGCGCGGGCGTCCCGGCCTGTACGGCCGCCCAGGACAGGGCCAGGTAGTAGATGTTGTCGCCGACCATGGAGGCGGTGTACGCGGTGAGCCAGCGCAGTACGTTGGGGTCGCGGTGGGCGGGCCGCTCGGCGGCGACGGCAGGGCCTGTGAGCGTGACGGTCACGGGTGCTGTTCCTCTCAGAAGCGGAACGGGAAGCCGTACGTGTGCACCGCGACGTTCTCGCGGCCCTCGGTGTCGCCGGATGCGTCGGCGGCCCGGCCACGCTCCTCGTACTTGCGGACGAGGGCGTACATCTCCTTGGACAGCTCCGAGAGCTCATCCGCGGTGAGTCTGAGCAGCCACTCGGCGGAGTCGGAGGCCGTGGTCCACGCGTCGCCCCAGTGGGGGCGCTCGTCCAGGTAGCGGCGGTACATGTCGGCGCGCTGCTCGAAGAAGAGCCGGCTGGCCGCGGTGTGCGCGGCGGCCTTCTCCGGCGCGTCCCGGAAGTCCTCGTCGCGGATGGAGATCCCGTCGGAGGCGGGCTGCCACCAGCGCTCCCGGCCGTCCGCGCTCTGCGTTTCGGCCTCCTCGATCAGCCCGTGCTCGGCGAGCTTGCGCAGGTGGTAGCTGACCAGCGAGACGGCCTCGTCGACCTGGTCGGCCAGCTGGGACGCGGTCGCCGAGCGCGCGATGATCAGTCGCCGGTCGACCGGGGCTGACCGGGCCACGCCCCGCTAGCGGACGGCGTGCCCCGCCGCCCGCAGGGTCTCCTTCACCTCGCCGATCCGCAGATCCCCGAAGTGGAACACGGAGGCAGCGAGCACCGCGTCCGCCCCCGCCCCGACGGCCGGCGGGAAGTCGTCGAGCTTGCCGGCGCCGCCGGAGGCGATCACCGGGATCGTCACGTGCTTGCGTACCGCCCGGATCATCTCCAGGTCGTAGCCGTCCTTCGTGCCGTCCGCGTCCATCGAGTTGAGCAGGATCTCTCCCGCGCCCAGCTCCGCGGCCCGGTGCGCCCACTCGACGGCGTCGATGCCGGTGCCCTTGCGGCCGCCGTGGGTGGTGACCTCGAAGGTGCCTTCCGGAGTGCGCCGCGCGTCGACCGACAGCACCAGCACCTGCCGCCCGAACCGCTCGGCGATCTCGCGGATCAGGTCGGGGCGGGCGATGGCGGCGGTGTTGACGCCCACCTTGTCCGCGCCCGCGCGCAGCAGCCGGTCCACGTCCTCGGCCGTACGGACGCCGCCGCCGACCGTCAGCGGGATGAACACCTGCTCGGCGGTGCGGCGCACCACGTCGTACGTCGTCTCGCGGTTGCCCGACGAGGCGGTGATGTCCAGGAACGTCAGCTCGTCGGCGCCCTCGGCGTCGTACACCTTGGCCATCTCGACGGGATCGCCCGCGTCGCGCAGGTTCTGGAAGTTGACGCCCTTGACGACCCGGCCGTTGTCCACGTCCAGGCAAGGGATGACTCGAACGGCCAGGGTCATGACTCGGGTGCCTCTCGGTACGCCTCCACCTCGACCTCGACGACCAGGCTGGGGTCCACGAAGCCGGAGACGATGATCATGGATGTGGCGGGCCGGACGGCGTCGAACAGCTCCTTGTGAGCGCGTCCGACCTCGTCCACGTCCCGGGCGTGGGTGATGTACATGCGCGTACGTACGACGTCGTCGCGGCCGAGGCCCACCTGCTCCAGCGCCGCGAAGGCGACGTTGAAGGCGTTGACCGTCTGCTCGTACGGACCGCCTCCGGCGATCTGGCCGTCGACTATGGACGTGCAGCCGGAGACCAGCACCAGGCCGTTCGGCAGCTCGACCGCCCGGGAGTAGCCGAAGTCCTCCTCCCAGGGCGCACCCGTCGTGACGCGTCGTACGCCGCTCACCGGGCTACCGCCTCCAGGGCCTCTTCCAGGGTGAACGCCTTCGCGTACAGGGCCTTCCCGACGATGGAGCCCTCGACACCGAGGGGCACCAGCTCGGCGATGGCCCGCAGGTCGTCCAGGGACGAGACGCCGCCGGAGGCGACGACCGGACGGTCCGTCGCCGCGCAGACGTTCTTCAGCAGCTCCAGGTTCGGGCCCTGGAGGGTGCCGTCCTTGGCGATGTCCGTGACGACGTAGCGGGCGCAGCCCTCCTTGTTGAGGCGCTCCAGCGTCTCGTAGAGGTCGCCGCCGTCGCGGGTCCAGCCGCGGCCGCGCAGGGTGGTGCCGCGTACGTCGAGGCCTACGGCGATCTTGTCGCCGTGCTCGGCGATGACCTTGGCGACCCACTCGGGGGTCTCCAGGGCGGCCGTGCCGAGGTTCACGCGCGTGCAGCCGGTGGCGAGGGCGGCGGCCAGGGAGGCGTCGTCGCGGATGCCGCCGGACAGCTCGACCTTGATGTCCATCGCCTTGGTGACCTCGGCGATCAGCTCCCGGTTGTCGCCGGTGCCGAACGCGGCGTCCAGGTCGACCAGGTGCAGCCACTCGGCGCCCGCCCGCTGCCAGGCCAGGGCGGCCTCCAGCGGGGAACCGTAGGAGGTCTCGGTGCCGGACTCGCCGTGCACGAGGCGGACGGCCTGGCCGTCGCGGACGTCGACGGCGGGGAGGAGTTCGAGCTTGGCCATGTCTCTACAGGGTTCCGATCCAGTTGGTGAGCAGCTGCGCTCCGGCGTCGCCGGACTTCTCGGGGTGGAACTGGGTGGCCCACAGGGCGCCGTTCTCCACGGCGGCCACGAAGGGCTTGCCGTGCGTCGCCCAGGTGACCTTGGGAGCGGTCATCGCCGGGTTGTGCGTCTCCAGATTCCAGTCGTGGACGGCGTAGGAGTGCACGAAGTAGAAGCGCGCGTCCGCGTCCAGGCCGGCGAACAGCTCGGAGCCGGCCGCCACGTCCACGGTGTTCCAGCCCATGTGGGGCACGATGTCGGCCTGCAACGGCTCGACCGAGCCGGGCCACTCGCCGAGGCCCTCGGTCTCGACGCCGTGCTCGATGCCGCGCGCGAACAGGATCTGCATACCGACGCAGATGCCCATCACGGGACGTCCGCCGGACAGCCGGCGGTCGATGATCCAGTCGCCGCGGGCCTCCGTGAGCCCCTGCATGCAGGCGGCGAAGGCGCCGACGCCCGGCACCAGCAGGCCGTCGGCGTTCATGGCCCTGTCGAAGTCACGGGTGATCTCGACGTCGGCTCCCGCGCGCGCGAGGGCGCGTTCGGCGGAGCGGACGTTGCCGAAGCCGTAGTCGAAGACCACGACCTTTTTGGACTCGGTCAATTCCACACCTCCAGCCTCAGGACGCCCGCGACGAGACACATCGCGGCGCCTATCGAGAGCAGCACGATGAGGCCCTTCGGCATCTGCTGCTTGACGAAGGAGTAGATGCCGCCGACCAGGAAGAGGCCGACGACGATCAGCAGGGTCGACAGACCGTTCATGGCTTTACAGCGCACCCTTCGTGGAGGGAAGGATGCCGGCCGCGCGCGGGTCCCGCTCGGAGGCGTACCGCAGGGCCCGCGCCAGCGCCTTGAACTGGCACTCCACGATGTGGTGGGCGTTGCGCCCGTACGGCACGTGCACGTGCAGCGCGATCTGCGCCTGGGCGACGAAGGACTCCAGGATGTGCCGGGTCATCGTGGTGTCGTACTCGCCGATCATCGGCGCCATGTTCTCGGGCTCGGTGTGCACGAGGTACGGGCGGCCGCTGAGGTCGACCGTCACCTGGGCCAGCGATTCGTCAAGGGGAACCGTGCAGTTGCCGAATCGATAAATCCCCACCTTGTCGCCGAGCGCCTGTTTGAAGGCGGCGCCCAGCGCGAGGGCGGTGTCCTCGATGGTGTGGTGGGAGTCGATGTGCAGGTCGCCCTCGGTCTTCACGGTCAGGTCAAACAGACCGTGCCGGCCGAGCTGGTCGAGCATGTGGTCGTAGAAGCCGACGCCGGTCGACACATCGACCTGGCCCGTGCCGTCCAGGTTTATCTCGACGAGGACCGAGGTCTCCTTGGTCACCCGCTCCACGCGTCCTACGCGGTTCATGCGCTCTGCTCCTTCTTCAGTTCACGTACCGCGTCGAGGAACGCGTCGTTCTCTTCGGGGGTTCCGGCGGTCACGCGCAGCCATCCGGGCACGCCGTTGTCCCGGACCAGGACGCCCCGGTCGAGGATCTTCTGCCAGACGGCGTGCGCGTCGTCGAACCGTCCGAACTGCACGAAGTTGGCGTCCGACGCCGTGACGTCGTAGCCGATGGCGACCAGTTCGCTCACCAGCCGGTCCCGCTCCGCCTTCAGCTGCTCGACGTACTTCAGCAGCGTGTCGGTGTGTTCGAGGGCGGCCAGGGCGGTCGCCTGGGTGACGGCCGACAGGTGGTACGGCAGCCGTACGAGCTGGACGGCGTCCACCACCGCCGGGTGCGCGGCGAGATAGCCGAGGCGCAGGCCGGCCGCGCCGAAGGCCTTCGACATCGTCCGGGAGACGACCAGATTCGGCCGGCCTTCGAGCAGCGGCAGCAGCGAGTCGCCGTGGCTGAACTCGATGTACGCCTCGTCGACCACCACCATCGAGGGCTTGGCGGCCTGCGCGGCCTCGTACAGGGCGAGGACCGTCTCGGGCGGGACCGCGTTGCCGGTGGGGTTGTTGGGCGTGGTGATGAAGACGACGTCCGGCCGGTTCTCGGCGATCGCCTTCTGGGCGGCGGCGAGGTCGATCGTGAAGTCGTCGTTGCGGGGTCCGGAGATCCATCCGGTGCCCGTGCCGCGCGCGATGAGGCCGTGCATCGAGTACGACGGCTCGAAGCCGATGGCCGTACGGCCCGGTCCGCCGAAGGTCTGCAGCAGCTGCTGGATGACCTCGTTGGACCCGTTGGCCGCCCACACGTTCGCGAGGCCCACCTCGTAACCGGACGTGTCCGTCAGGTACTTGGCGAGCTGGGTGCGCAGCTCGACCGCGTCCCGGTCCGGGTAGCGGTTGAGGTTCCGGGCCGCCTCGCGGACCCGCTCGGCGATGCGCTCGACGAGGGGCTCGGGCAGCGGGTAGGGGTTCTCGTTGGTGTTCAGCCGTACGGGGACGTCGAGTTGGGGCGCGCCATAGGGGGACTTGCCGCGCAGCTCGTCCCGTACGGGGAGATCGTCGATGCCAGTCACTTGCCTTCAGGAACCTTCCAACCGAACCGAGCCTTGACGGCCGCACCGTGCGCCGGCAGGTCCTCCGCCTCCGCCAGCGTGACCACGTGATGCGCGACCTCGGCCAGCGCGTCCTTGGTGTAGTCGACGATGTGGATGCCCCGCAGGAACGACTGCACGGACAGCCCGGAGGAGTGGCAGGCGCAGCCGCCGGTCGGCAGCACGTGGTTGGAGCCCGCGGCGTAGTCGCCGAGCGAGACCGGCGCCCAGGGGCCGATGAAGATCGCGCCGGCGTTGCGCACCCGGTCGGCCACGGCGGCCGCGTCGGCCGTCTGGATCTCCAGGTGCTCGGCGCCGTACGCATCGACGACCCGCAGGCCCTCGTCCACGCCGTCGACCAGGACGATCGCGGACTGCTTGCCCTTGAGGGCCGGGACGATCCGGTCGTCGATGTGCTTGGTGGCCGCGACCTGCGGCTCCAGCTCCTTCTCCACCGCGTCCGCGAGCTCCACGGAGTCGGTGACGAGGACGGCCGCGGCGAGCGGGTCGTGCTCGGCCTGGCTGATCAGGTCGGAGGCGACGTGCACCGGGTCGGCGGTGGAGTCGGCCAGGATCGCGATCTCGGTCGGGCCCGCCTCGGCGTCGATGCCGATCTTGCCGGTGAAGTAGCGCTTGGCCGCGGCGACCCAGATGTTGCCGGGGCCGGTGACCATGTTGGCGGGCGGGCAGGACTCGGTGCCGTACGCGAACATCGCGACGGCCGTCGCACCGCCGGCCGCGTACACCTCGTCGACGCTGAGCAGCGCGCACGCGGCGAGGATCGTCGGGTGCGGCAGGCCGTTGAACTCGGCCTGGGCGGGCGAGGCCAGGGCGATCGACTCGACGCCGGCCTCCTGGGCGGGCACGACGTTCATGACCACGGAGGACGGGTACACCGAGCGGCCGCCGGGCGCGTAGAGCCCGACCCGCTCGACCGGCACCCACTTCTCGGTGACCGAGCCGCCGGGCACGACCTGGGTGGTGTGCGTCGTACGGCGCTGCTCGCGGTGGACGAGCCGGGCGCGGCGGATGGACTCCTCCAGGGCCGCGCGCACGGCCGGGTCGAGTTCCTCCAGCGCGCGGCTGAGCGCCGCGGGCGCCACCCGCACCTGGTCGAGCCTGACGCCGTCGAACTTCTCGGCGAAGTCGATCAGCGCCGCGTCGCCCCGATGATGCACGGCCTCGCAGATCGGACGCACCTTCTCCAGGGCGGCCTGAACGTCGAACTCGGCTCGGGGCAGCAGGTCACGCAGGGCGGGGCCCTCGGGAAGGGCGTCGCCGCGCAGATCGATTCGGGAGATCACGGGCTCAATTCTCTCAGACCCGGGTCGCGAGCCGTCCGCGCATTCCAGTGGCTGATACGCGCGTCGTCAGGAACCCGGAAGATCCCCTTCACGTCTAGCGTTCGGGGCGTTACTCAGCGGGCATGAACGGTTGTACGAGGACAAACGACCCGCGAGTAGACGGGGAGGAAGGTAAAGCTGTGACCGAGGGGCCCGGCACCCCGGACGGGGAACTGCCGGACGGTCTGACCGCCGCCGAGATAGGCATGTGGCAGGCCTTCCGCAATGGCACCGTGTACGACCTGAGCAGCGGCGACACGGTCGTCGACGATCCGCACGGCGGGCATCCCTGGGGTGAGGAGCGGACCGTACGCGCGCGGATCGTCTGCTGGCTGCTGCTGGACGGACCGCCCGCCCTCGCGGGCCGGGTGTCGTCGCTGAAGCTGGTCGGCGTGCGGATCAGCGACACGATGGACCTCGCGGGCGGCACGGTGGTGCCGTACGTCGAGATGCGCGGCTGCCGCTTCGATCAGGAGATCCGGCTGCCGGAGGCCCACTTCACCACCGTGCGGCTGGTCGGCTGCTCGGTGCCGCGTCTGGAGGCGGCCCGGGTGCACACCGAGGGTGACCTGCACCTGCCGCGCTGCCGCTTCCACAACGGGGTACGGCTCACCGACGCGCAGATCGGCACGGATCTGCTGCTCAATCAGGCGATCGTCTACCGGGACCGCAGCGGCCGGTCGATCGCCGCGGACGGCATCAACGTCGGCCAGGACTTCCAGGCCGAGATGCTGGAGTCGCACGGCGAGCTGAGTCTGCGCGGCGCGAACATCGGCGTGTCGCTCAGCCTGCGGGGCGCGCGGCTGGTCAACCCGTACACGCGGCTCGCGCTGAACGCCCCCCAGCTGACCGTCGGGCGCACCCTCTATCTGACCCCGGCGGGCATCGGCAGCCCGCTGCTGAGCGGCCGCACACCCGCGCGCGGGACACGCATCCAGCGGTTCGCCTGCCAGGGCGGGGTGCGGCTGGACGACGGTCGGTTCGGGGACGCTGTCGACCTGGAGCGGGCCCGGTTCACCTTCACCGACGAGCAGGAGCTGTCGCTGCGCCGCATCCAGACGCCCGAGCTGCGCTTCCTCGGGGAGCGGCCGGAGCGCGGCGGGGTGGTGCTGTCGGGGGCGCGGGTCGTCAACCTGATGGACCGGGCGGACGCCTGGCCGGGTCCCGGCCTGCTGCACATGGGCGGCTTCACCTACGAGAACCTCGTCCCGCGCGGCCCGTTCCCGCTTGAGCGACGGCTGGAGTGGGTGGCCGCGGCGACCGCCGAGTACAACCCGGAACCGTACGAGCGGCTGGCCTCCGTGCTGCGGGCGGGCGGTGAGGACGAGGACGCGCGCGAGGTGCTGCTCGCCAAGCAGCGCCGCCGCCGCGAGACCCTGCCGCCCGCGGCCAAGCTGTGGGGGTACGCGCAGGACTGGACGGTCGCCTACGGCTACCGGCCGGGCCGGGCCGCCGTATGGATGGCGGTGCTGTGGGCGGCGAGTTCGGTGGCCTTCGCGTACGCCGACCATCCCCCGCTGAAGGGCGGCGAGCATCCGACCTGGAACCCGGCCCTGTTCGCCCTCGATCTGCTGCTGCCGGTCATCGAACTGGGGCAGGTCGGGTTCTGGCAGCTGAGCGGTGGCTGGCAGTGGCTCGCCGCGGCGATGATCCTGCTGGGCTGGATCCTGGCGACGACGGTGGCGGCGGGGGCCACGCGGCTGCTGCGACGGAACTGACCCGGCGGAGTTTCGCAGAATTTCCCTGAGTTTTGTGAGGTCAGTGGGGTTCTTGAGGAGAACATACGAATGTCGGACAGTTGTTGAACCGTTGACCTTTACCGGTTCTTGACCCATCCGCGTACAACTTTCCACGGGTTGTCCGTTCCCTCTGGCGCGGGTAGGACCAGCGGTCTTTCAATGGTCGACACCATGGCTCTGCTGCTCCCGTTCGGCCGTGCGTCCCGGACGACAAGGAACGTAGAACACCCCGCCGTCGGGCTCCCCGCCGACGGCGAGGTGCTCCTCGACGCGCCCGACGACCACCTCGGACCCGCGCTGGTCGCGGCCGGGCGGGGCGCGTACGAACCTGCTGCCCGGCTGCTCGCCGCCACCCGGCTCGGGGCACGGTGGGAGTCCCGCGACGGGTATGTGCTGCGCCTTGCCGCCTTCGCCCGCTCGCGGCCCGAGTGGCTGCAGGCCTGGAGCGCGGCCGCCCCGCACGATCCGGACGCGCTGCTGGTCCAGGCCCAGCTCGCGGTGGACCGCGCCTGGCAGTCACCGGCCCGGGCCGAGCAGCTGCGCGGGGTGAGCCCGCTGATCACGGCCGCCGCTCGCGCCGACGACCGCGACCCGGTGCCGTGGCGGATCGCGCTGGACCACGCGCGCGGCTCCCGCGCCGGGCACACCTACTTCGGGGAACTGTGGGAGGCGGCGCTGCGGCGCGCCCCGCTCCACTACGGCTGCCATGTGGCCGCCCTGCGCTACCTGGCCACGTCCTGGCACGGCTCCCACCGGGAGTGCTTCGACTTCGCCGACCGGGCGGCCCAGGATGCCCCGGCCGACTCCCTCGTGCAGGCGTTGCCGACCCGGGCCGCCTTCGCCTACCTGACCGACGGCTGCGGTCCGGGCGTGCCGCCGGAGCGGCTGGACGCGGCGGCCGACCGGGCCATCGCGCTCTCCTCCCTGTTCCCTGCGGCCGACCTCTGGCCGGCCGGGATGCGCAACAAGCTGGCGTACGTCCTGGTACGGCTGGGCCGCTGGGAGGACGCCCTGGAGCAGCTGCGCCTGATCGGCCCGTACGCCACGTCCTTCCCGTGGGGCCGGTTCTCGGAGGATCCGCTGGGCCGGTTCCTGGAGGTACGCGAGGAGGTCCGGGCGCGGGCGGCTGCCGCCGCTCCGCGGGATGCGCGCGCGGGTCACCCACGGACCGGTCCTCCAGGGGCCGGTCATCCACGGAGTGGGCACGCCGGACGTGTTCAGCCCGGTGACCACTAGGCTTTGACGCCGTGACCGTCCGCCTTCCGCTCTTCCCCCTGAACTCGGTGCTGTTCCCGGGGCTCGTGCTGCCACTGAACGTCTTCGAGGAGCGCTATCGCGCCATGATGCGCGAACTCCTGAAAACCCCCGAGGAGGAACCGCGCCGCTTCGCCGTCGTGGCGATCCGCGACGGCCACGAGGTGGCCCAGAGCGCCCCCGGCATGCCGGATCCCACATCCATCCCCGAGCGCGGCCCGGCGGCGGGCTTCGGCCCGGACCCGCTCAAGGCGTTCCACGGGGTGGGCTGCGTGGCGGACGCGGCGACGATCCGGGAGCGGGCCGACGGCACCTTCGAGGTACTGGCGACAGGAACGACGCGCGTACGCCTGCTGTCGGTGGACGCGTCGGGCCCGTTCCTGACGGCGGAACTGGAAGAACTCACGGAGGAGCCGGGCGACGAGGCGGGGGCGCTGGCGGAGGGGGTCCTGCGGGCCTTCCGCCAGTACCAGAAGCGCCTGGCGGGCGCCCGCGAACGCTCCCTGTCCACGGCCGCCGAACTTCCGGACCAGCCCTCGGTCGTCTCCTACCTGGTGGCGGCCGCGATGATGCTGGACACCCCGACCAAGCAGCGCCTGCTGCAATCCCCCGACACGGCGTCCCGCCTGCGCGACGAGCTGAAACTCCTTCGCACCGAGACCTCGATCATCCGTACCCTGCCGTCGCTGCCGGCGTCGGACCTGACGCGCGGCCCGACGAGTCTCAACTGACGCACAGCCTTACTGAAGCACAGCCTTCTGGGGAACCGGCCACATGGCGAAGAAGTCGAAGAAGCAACAGCAGCAGCCCGGCGGCACGCCCGCGACGGTGGCACTCACCGCAGCCGGCGTCTCGTACACGATGCACTCCTACGACCACGACCCCTCCCACCCCTCCTACGGTGAGGAAGCGGCCGAGGCGATGGGCGTCTCCCCGGACCGGGTCTTCAAGACCCTGGTGGCGGACGTGGACGGCAACCTGACCGTGGCGGTGGTCCCGGTGGCGGGCCAGCTGGACCTCAAGGCCCTGGCATCGGCCGTCGGCGGCAAGCGCGCGACGATGGCCGACCCGGCCCTGGCGGAACGCACCACCGGATACGTCCGGGGCGGCATCTCCCCGTTGGGCCAGCGCAAGAAGCTCCCGACGGTCCTGGACGCATCGGCCTCCGCCCACGCCACGATCTGCGTCTCCGCGGGCCGCCGCGGCCTGGAGGTCGAACTCTCCCCCGAAGCCCTGACCAAGCTCACGAACGCGGCCCTCGCCCCCATCGGGCGTGCGTGACCCCTCGACGCCCACGGCATCCTCGGCTAACTACGAAGGACATGTCGAAGAAAACACGCAAACGCAAGTGGCGCACCAAGAAGGGCCGCTCGAACCACGGCCACCGCCCGGCGTAGACACCGGCACCTCCAGGGGGCGCACGCCCCCTGGCAGGGGTCCGCTCGACGTCAGGTCGGTGGCCGACCGGCCGGGGCCCAGCCCTGGCTGGCAGTCACCTCACGTGCGATGCCCCGCCACTGGGCCTCACCGCCCGGCAGCGGCCAGGCCCAGGTGCGCTGTGGCGCCGTATGCAGTTCGTGGAGGCGGCGGGCCAGGGACGGTCCCGCGATGGCGGCACCATCCGGGACAGCGGCCCCATGGCTGGCGCGCAGCTCGGCGAAGCGCGCCAGTTCTGCCTCGTAACGCTGCACTGCCTGCCCGGTGCCTGCGACCACCTCATCGCTCGGTGAGATGCGGTCCAGTTGCAGCAGCGGGGGCGCGGTCGACTCGGCGATCGCCGCGGCGAGTCGCGCATGGCCGTCCAGGATCAGATGGCAGTCCAAGCCGCTGACCCACCACAGCAGGACGGGCGGGAGCGTCCCGTCACGGGCCTGCTTGCGGTACGCCTTGACCCGGCCGTCGCCCGCGTCGGGCATGCGCCGCAGGGCGAGGACCTCCCACGAGCCGGAATGGACGAACCAGTCGATGTATCCGTCCGGATGCCCCTCGATGAGCATGGAGGCCCAGTACTCGGACTGCGGCAGGTGGCCGTGGTTCCAGCGCAGCAGCGGGCTGTCCTGCGAGATCAGCCATCGGCCGTCGTGCAGAGGGCTGCCGGGCGCGTCGAGCAGGCACTGGGCGAAGCGGTACGCCCAGCGATCCAGCCGACCGGCCAGAGCCCGTCCTGTCTCGGCACGCAGCGGCGGGACGACAGAGCGGTACGCGTCGGTGCGCCAGAACTCCACGCCACAGTGGTCCTCGTCGACAGCGGCAAGGAGCACAGGCCGCGACTGCTGGGCGAGAAGCAGCCGTCGCTCGGCGCTGAAAAGGCACAGACCCGGTTGGCGACGCGCCTGTATCTCCAGGGACAAGCCGGTCCACGTGCCGTCGTCCCGAGTGATGTCCGTGCGCCGCATGCCGAGACCCTAAGGGACGCGCGTGTTCGACCGCGCAGTTGGTCTCCGGCGCGAACGCGCCCCCCGGAGCCCTACACCGGCGGCGCCCCGTACGGCCCCTGCTGCGCATGCCCCTCCGCATGCTGCTGATACGGATCCCCGTCCCGCGGTCCGAACAACGCCATCAGCCCGAGATGCACCACCAGCGCAGCCAGCGGCCACACCAGCCACACCCCCTTGGCCCCCAGCTTCAACGGCGCAGAGAAGGCAACCCCCTTCCCCACATCCTTCGCGTGGGCGATCACATCCTCGGTCGGCCCGAGCCACACCCCCACCCGCCAGGCCAGCAACGACCCGAGAAACCCCCCGACGGCCAGCGCCACCACCAACGGCACGCCCCCACGCCGCCGTATGAGAAACACGGCAACCGCACTCACCAGCCCGAACGCGAGCGCAAGCAGAGTGAACGTTCCGTCCACCCCGACCGCCTGCTCGCCCTCGGTGTCCTTGAAGTAGACGACCCAGTTCTCGTCGACGACGTCCCCGACCAGCGGCACACTGGGGGCCAGCCACCACCACAGCACCCCGAGCAGCGCCCCACAGAGCGCCACCACCACCGTGACCAGGGCAGCCTCTCGCACTTCGGTCTTCATCCCGGGACCGTCCTGTCCGTACGAACCATGGACGCCGTACATGGCGTACCCGCCGTGCGGGCCCTGGGGACCCTGGAGGCTCTGGGGACCGGGAGGACCGGAGGAACCGGACGGGGCGCCGTACCCGGCGTCATGCGGCGCGGAGGCCGCGTGCCCGGCAGCGGGCGGCTGCCACGCATTGTTCGGGGACTGGTCACGCGGCGGCGGTGGTGGAGTCAGCGGAGCGGTCACCCTGCCATCGTGCCAGGCCGACCTGTGCGGCGCGTCACCGGACGGCCGCCCGGCGGTACGCCCAGGTGGCGACGGCCAGCGAGACGACCCCGACCATCCCGCACACCGCGAGGTCCCTGAGCACGAAGGCCCAGTCGGGATGCGGCCCGAACGTCCGCGCGAAGGCCTCCACGCCGTACGTCGACGGCAGCAGATCCCGCGCGAGCCGCACCGCCTCCGGCATCCGGTCGGCCGGCAGCACGCCCAGCAGCAGCGCCGCGGACATCCCCAACTGCCCGAGCAGCGTGGCCAGTTCGGGACGAGGGGCGAGCAGCCCGAGGGCCGCCCCCAGCCCCGCCAGCGCGGCTCCGGCCAACGGGATCACCGCCGCCAGCACCCACAGATGCGCCACCGGCAACCCGAACAGCACACACCCGAAGACGGCCGTCACCACGGTCCCCGGCACGGTGAAGGAGGCGTACGCCCCGGCCGCCCCCAGCACCACCGCGGCCGGCGGCACCGGCAGCGTGGCGTAGTGGTCGAGCCCGCCGCTGGCCCGCAGCTGCCCGAAGTACTGCGCGAGCAGATTCAGCGCGACGAAGGCCACCACGAGCACCGCCGACCCGGCCACCACGGCCTGCGCCTCGGCCCCGCCGTCCACGACTCCGCGCATCAGGACCATGATCCCGATCGACTGGAAGGTCGCCACGAACAGCAGCGGGATCCGCGCGACCCGCGCACGGGACAGCTGCGCCCGGTACACGGCGCACAGCGACGGCCACAGCCGGGCGCGCGGCCCGAGCTCGGCCGCGGCCGGAGCGGCCGTCTCGTCCACGGCCAGGGCGCTGCCCGGCAGAACCTCGGCGGGTACGACACTCACGTGGCGCTGCTCCCTTTCACACTGGGGATCACTGGGGAGGTGGCCCTGTTCCCTGCGGTGACCCTGCTCCGTACGGATACGGATACGACAGTCCGTGTGCTCACGCCTTCACCAGCCCCTGCTGTGCGGCCCCACCCAGCGCCAGATACACGTCCTCCAGGCTCGGCGTGGCGAGCGTGAAGTCGTCCAGCGCGGCGAAGGCGGCCCCGCCGGTGACGGTGGCGACGACCGCGCGCGCCTCCTCGGGGGCGAGCCGCAGCGTCCAGCGCCGCCCGGACTCCACGGCCCGGTCCTGCAGCGCGGCGACCTCGGGTACGTCCAGGGGCGCCCGGTCCCGCCACAGCAGCTCGACGCGCACCTCGCCCGCGACGCGTTCCTTGAGCCCGGACGGCGTGTCGCAGGCGATCACGCGGCCCCGGTCGAGCACCGCGACCCGGTCGAGCACGGTCTCGGCCTCGATGACGTTGTGGGTGACGAGCAGCACGGTCGTCCCCAGCTCGGCCCGCCGCCGGTCCACAGCCGACCACACGGCCCGCCGCGCCACCGGGTCCATCGCGGTGGTCGGCTCGTCGAGCACGAGCAACGGCCGCTCCCCCACCAGCGCGGCGGCGAAACAGGCCAGCCGCCGCTGCCCGCCGGACAGCTTCTTCAGCGGCCGCCCGGCGATCGGCGTGAGCCCCAGCTCGTCGAGTACGGCGTCCCGCTCGGCCCGCGCCTGCCGCACGTCCAGGCCGCGCAGCCGCCCGGTGGTCTCGGCGGCGAGCGACACGGTCAGCTCGTCGAGGGCGGTCGACTCCTGTCCGAGGTAGGCGAGGATGCGCGCGGCCCGCTCCGGGTGCCGCACGATGTCGTGCCCGAGAATCTCCACGCTGCCGCGGTCGGGGCGCATCAGCCCGGTGAGCTGCCGTACGAGAGTGGTCTTGCCGGCGCCGTTCGGCCCGAGCAGTCCGAAGATCTCGCCGCGCCGGATGTCCAGCCGTACGTCGTCGGTGGCCCGTACCTCGGGCGTCCCGGGCGTCCCGCGCCGCCCGCGTACCGCCGGATAGGTCTTGGTCAGCCCGCGCACGGCGCACACGACATCACCACTGTGCCGAAGTGCCTGTGCCGCGCGCGTACTCACAAGGGACGAGACTACGGGGTCCGGCCCCCGGCTCCGCCCTCGGGTCGGCCACTCGGCACAAATCGCCAGCTCGCGGTCACAAATCCCCCTGTCCCGGTAAATCCACCGCAACGGCGCTCAACCACGACGGCGAAGTCCGGCGGTGACGAACTCACCGCAACCCACCCGGTTCACTCACCCGCAGGCGCATGCTCCGCCGCGGTCCGCACATCGATCTCCCGCCAGAACCCGGCCCGGATCGCATACCGATCATGCTCGTCGATCTGGTCGTCCTTGTGCGCGAGCAGCCCGAACCGGGCCGCGTACCTGAGCAGCTCTCCGTCGATCCGATGCGGAATCCGCGGATACATCCCGGACAGCCGCTGCAGATGGCTCTGGTCCCCCAGCCGCCCCATCCACCGCCGCGCGAACACCTGCCCCACCTCGTACGGATCGCCGCCGACCGTCGTGATGTCCTCCTCCCGGTCGGCCCACCGCTGCTCCGCCGTGGTCAGCTGCGCGAGCGTCGGCATCGAGGCGGCCTCGGGCGACTCGGCCGCGACGCCGGGCCGGTCGACCCACCCTTTGTCGGAGGACCAGCGCAGCGTCGCGCTCGCCGGGGGCTGGGCCTGCTGCAAGCCGGGCGCACGCAGGGCGGCGAGGTCCTTCGGCGTGGGCACGCCCTTGGGTGCCGGCACCCGCTCCTGCGTGCCGTTCTCCGAGGCGGCGACCGCGGGGGCGTGCCGGCCCTCGTCGGCGGACCGCTCGGCCGGCGCCGCCAGCGCGGAGTCGGGCAGCGGCGCGGACAGAATCGCGGCGATCTCGGGGCGGGGGGCGGGCGGGGGCGCGCAGACTCCGGTGAGCTCCTTGGCGCGTACGGCCTTGGTGATCCACGTACGGTCGAGGACGCGCCGCTCGTCGGCCTCGGCGACCAGGTCCTCGGACTGGTTGTAATCGCCGTCGGCGGCCTGCACCGCCCACAGGTGTACGGCGACTCCGTGCTCCTTGGCGGCCATCATGCCCGGCAGCAGATCGCCGTCTCCGGTCACCAGCACCACGTCGGAGCAGGCGCGGTTGCGGGCCAGCTCGGTGAGCTCGGCGTGCATCGCGGCGTCCACGCCCTTCTGGGCCCAGCGGCCGTCGCTGCGGGTCAGGGCGCCCAGCCGGACGGTGACCCGGGGCATCACGCGCAGCCTGCGGTGCTCGGGCTGGGGGACGCGGTCGGGGGCGCCGTCGAACCAGTAGATGCGCAGCAGGGGCTGCTGGGTGTCGGACTCGGCGCGCTCGCGCAGTCCTTGAATGAGGGCGGTGTGGTCGACGGTGATCCGGGACCGGGAGGGCTCCCCGGCGAGGAGGCTGGCGGCGGCCCCCAGCAGATACCCGGCGTCCACCAGGACGATGCAGCGGTCCACGCGACTCACCCTCTTCCTGGGAGGTTTGCTTCGGGCTTCCTTCGAGTCTGCCCGACCGCGCGGGGGTTAACGGGGCGAACTCGATCTTCGGCGTGGCGTTTCGGGGCATCGCCACCGTGGCGCGCCATGCCCCACGCCCCGACAACCGCTGTTACACAGGGTAATTATCCGAAATGCGTTCTTTATCAGCCTATGTGAATCTGGTCGCGGCCCTGGCCCCTAGATCCCCCACAGGAGGCAGATCACCATGGCCAAGAACAAGAAGCAGGACCGAAAGCAGCCGCAGCCCGAGCGTGGTCAGCAGCAGGCCCAGCAGTCCACGATGGAGACGCAGGCCGAGCCGCGCATCACACCGGTGACGCCGGGCGACATGGCCCGCAAGGGCCGGCAGAAGCGCTTCGGTCACAACTGACATCTGCATAACGGGTTGTTGAGACCCAGGCACATGAAGAGGGGCGTGTCCCGTGCGGGACGCGCCCCTCTCGCGATCACCTCGGCGGCTGCCCTGCCGCTCAGCCCGCCAGGCAGGACGGTCCGAGCAGCACCTTCAGGTCGCCGAACAGCGCCGGGTCCGGCTTCACCCGGTGCCGGTCGAGACGCAGCACCGTGGTCTTGGTCGGGCCCTGGAGCTTGATGCGGACCTCGCTCTCGCCCTTGTGGTGGCTGAGGATCTCGCCGAGGCGGCTGACCATCGGCGGGGTGACCCTGGTGGCGGGGATGGTGAGGATCACGGGCGCGTTGGTGCCTGCGTTCGACAGGTCGGGGACCTGGAGCTCCATCGCGACCAGGCGCGGCACGTCCTCGCGCTTGTCGAGGCGGCCCTTGACGAACACGACGGCGTCCTCGACGAGTTGGGTCGAGACGAGCTGGTACGTCGCCGGGAAGAACATGCACTCGATGGAACCGGCGAGGTCCTCGACGGTGGCGATCGCCCAGGCGTTGCCCTGCTTGGTCATCTTGCGCTGCAGGCCGGAGATGATGCCGCCGATGGTGACGACCGCGCCGTCCGCGTGCTCACCTCCGGTGAGCTGGGCGATGCCCGCGTCGGCCTTGTCGGACAGCACGTGCTCCAGGCCGAAGAGCGGGTGGTCGGAGACGTACAGGCCGAGCATCTCCCGCTCCTGGGCGAGCAGATAGGTCTTGTCCCACTCCTCGTCCGTGAACTGCACGTCGAGTCCGAAGCCGGGCTCGTTGCTCTCCTCCTCGCCCATGCCGCCGAAGAGGTCGAACTGGCCCTCTGCCTCCTTGCGTTTGACCGCGACCACGTTGTCGATCATCGGCTCGAAGTGCGCGGTGAGGCCCTTGCGGGTGTGCCCCAGGCTGTCGAAGGCGCCCGCCTTGATCAGCGACTCCGTGGTGCGCTTGTTGCAGGCGGCCGCGTCGATCTTGTCGAGGTAGTCGGGGAAGGAGGCGTACTTGCCCTTGGCCTTGCGGGCCTTGATGATCGACTCGACCACGTTCGTACCGACGTTGCGCACGGCTTCGAGGCCGAAGAGGATCACGTCGTCGCCCTGGGCGGCGAAGTTGTGCACCGACTCGTTGACGTTCGGCGGGAGCACCTTGATGCCCATGCGACGGCACTCGTTGAGGTAGACGGCCGACTTGTCCTTGTCGTCCTTGACGGAGGTCAGGAGCGCGGCCATGTACTCGGCGGGGTGGTTGGCCTTCAGGTAGGCGGTCCAGTACGAGACCAGGCCGTACGCGGCGGAGTGCGCCTTGTTGAAGGCGTAGCCGGCGAAGGGCACCAGCACATCCCACAGGGCCTGGATCGCTTCGTCGCTGTAGCCGTTCTTGCGGGCGCCGGCCTGGAAGATGACGAAGTTCTTCTCCAGCTCCTCGGGCTTCTTCTTGCCCATCACGCGCCGGAGGATGTCGGCTTCGCCGAGTGAGTAGCCCGCGATGATCTGGGCGGCCTTCTGCACCTGCTCCTGATAGACGATCAGGCCGTAGGTGACGTCCAGGACTTCCTTGAGGGGCTCTTCGAGCTCCTTGTGGATGGGGGTGATCTCCTGCTGGCCGTTCTTGCGAAGGGCGTAGTTGGTGTGGGAGTTCATGCCCATCGGGCCCGGGCGGTACAGGGCCGACACGGCGGAGATGTCTTCGAAGTTGTCCGGCTTCATCAGGCGCAGCAGCGAGCGCATGGGGCCGCCGTCGAACTGGAAGACGCCGAGGGTGTCGCCGCGCTGGAGCAGTTCGAAGGTCGTGGGGTCGTCCAGCGGGAGGCTGAGGAGATCGATGTCGATCCCCTTGTTGGACTTCACCATCTTGACGGCGTCGTCCATGATCGTCAGGTTGCGCAGGCCCAGGAAGTCCATCTTCAGCAGGCCGAGCGACTCACAGCTCGGGTAGTCCCACTGGGTGATGGTCACGCCGTCGGTGTGCCTGACCCAGACGGGGACGTGCTCGGTGATGGTCTCGCTGGACATGATCACGCCGGCGGCGTGCACACCCATCTGCCGGACCAGGCCCTCGACGCCCTTCGCGGTGTCGATGACCTTCTTCACGTCCGGTTCGTTCTCGTACATCGACCGGACCTCGCCCGCCTCCGAGTACCGGGGGTGGTTGGGGTCGGTGATGCCGGAGAGCGGGATGCCCTTGCCGAGGACGTCGGCGGGCATGGCCTTGGTGATGCGGTCGCCCATCGCGTACGGGTAGCCCAGCACGCGCGCGGAGTCCTTGATCGCGTTCTTGGCCTTGATGGTGCCGTACGTGCCGATCATGGCGACCTTGTCGGCGCCGTACTTCTCGGTCACGTACCGGATCACCTCGACGCGCCTGCGCTCGTCGAAGTCGATGTCGACATCGGGCATCGAGATGCGCTCGGGGTTGAGGAACCGCTCGAAGATCAGGCCGTGCGGGATGGGGTCGAGGTCGGTGATGCCCAGGGCGTAGGCGACGATCGAGCCGGCCGCGGAGCCTCGGCCGGGGCCGACCGCGATGCCCTGCTTCTTGGCCCACATGATGAAGTCGGCGACGACGAGGAAGTAGCCGGGGAAGCCCATCGAGATGATGGTGTCCATCTCGTACTCGGCCTGCTTCTGGCGGTCCTCGGGGATGCCGCCCGGGAAGCGGCGCTCCATGCCGCGGCGGACCTCCTCCTTGAACCAGGTGACCTCGGTGTAGCCCTCGGGGATGTCGAACTTGGGCATGAGGTCGCGCTTCTCGAACATGCCGGTGGTGTCGACCATCTCGGCGACGAGGAGCGTGTTGGCGCAGCCCTGCTGCCAGGCGTCCGAGGAGTCGATGGCGTACATCTCGTCCGTGGACTTGAGGTAGTAGCCGGTGCCGTCGAACTTGAAGCGGTCCGGGTCGGAGAGGTTCTTGCCGGTCTGGATGCACAGCAGCGCGTCGTGGGCGCCCGCCTCGTGCGCGTACGTGTAGTGCGAGTCGTTGGTGACCAGCGGGGGGATGCCGAGCTTCTTGCCGATCTCCAGGAGGCCGTCGCGGACCCGGTGCTCGATGTCGATGCCGTGGTCCATCAGCTCCAGGAAGTACTTGTCCTTGCCGAAGATGTCCTGGTAGTCGGCGGCCGCCTTCAGAGCCTCGTCGAACTGTCCCAGCCGCAGCCGGGTCTGGACCTCACCGGAGGGGCAGCCGGTGGAGGCCACGATCCCCTCGGACCACTGGGAGATCGTCTCCTTGTCCATACGGGGCCACTTCTGCAGCCAGCCCTCGGCGTACGCGTCCGAGGACAGGCGGAAGAGGTTGTGCAGACCCGTCTTGTTCACGGCCCACATCGTCTTGTGGGTGTAACCACCGGAACCGGAGACGTCGTCCCGCTTCTGGTGCGGCTGGCCCCACTGGATCTTGCGCTTGTTGCGCCGGGACTCGGGGGCGACATACGCCTCGATCCCGATGATCGGGGTGATTCCGGCCTTCTGCGCGGAGTGGAAGAAGTCGTACGCCCCGTGGAGGTTGCCGTGGTCGGACATGGCGATGTGCGTCATGCCCATCTCGTTGCACGCGTTGAACATGTCCTTCAGCCGCGCGGCACCGTCCAGCAGCGAGTACTGGGTGTGGACGTGCAGGTGCGTGAACGGCGGCTTCGACACGGTTCGGGCCTCCAAGGCAAACATACGTCGACAAGATCCAGAAAGGATCCCGACGGGCTGCGGACAGTCTGGGGGACAGCGTCGAAGTCTATGCCTCGGCACTGACACTCGGGCGCGTTCCCCGCGTACCTTCATCCGAAGAACGCGGGCACTCCCACGGACCCTCGCACGTTGCCGTGAGGGGAGCATCCGCCCCACACGTCATGCACCACCTGCACCAGGAGGCACCCAGCGATGTCGGTCCCCCAGCTCAACGACGAGCAGCGCGGCGACGAGATCCTCGCCGTCTTCGACACCGCCTTCGGCGAGCTCCTGGCCGCCGACCCGGCCGCGTTCCGCGTGAAGTTCCGGAAGATGGCGGCCTCGGCCTTCGCGTTCTACCGCGGCACGGCGTGCCTCTTCTACCACGACCTGACTGCAAACAATGGTTTTGGCTCGAAGCGGGGCGGACCGTACCTGGACGAGCGGACGTCCCGCGTCTGGATCCACGGTGATCTGCACGCGGAGAACTTCGGCACGTACATGGACGCCAACGGCCGGCTGATCTTCAACGTCAACGACTTCGACGAGGCGTACGTCGGCCCCTTCACCTGGGACCTCAAGCGCTTCGCCGCCTCGATCGCCCTCATCGGCTACGCCAAGGCGCTCGGCGACGAGCAGATCAGCGAGCTGGTGCGGATCTACGCGGGCGCCTACCGCGAGCGTGTGCACGCCCTGGCGACCGGCGCCAAGAGCGACGAGGTGCCGCCCTTCACCCTGGACACCGCCCAGGGCCCGCTGCTGGACGCGCTGCGCGACGCCCGCGCGCTGACCCGCTTCGGGCTGCTGGACTCGATGACCGAGATCCGTGAGTTCGAGCGCCGCTTCGCCCCGGGCGGCGGCTCGATCGAGCTGGACGCGGCCACGCGCTACAAGGTGCTCGCGGCCTTCGACGGCTATCTGGAGACGCTGCCGGACGCCTCGCTGGCCCGCCCGGACTCCTACCGGGTCAAGGACGTGGTCGGCCGTCGCGGCATCGGCATCGGATCGGCCGGGCTGCCGTCGTACAACATCCTTCTGGAGGGCCACACCGACGCCCTCGAGAACGACGTCGTGATCTACATCAAGCAGGCCCAGACCCCGGCCGTCTCCCGGCACATCACGGACCAGGCGCTGCGCGACTACTTCCAGCACGAGGGGCACCGCACGGTGATCTCCCAGCGCGCCCTGCAGGCGAACGCCGACCCGTGGCTGGGCTGGACCGAGCTGGACGGCGCGGGCCAGCTGGTCGCCGAGGTCTCGCCGTACGCCGTGGACCTGGACTGGGGCGACATCGACGACCCGGAGGAGATCGCGGCGGTCGTCGCCGACCTCGGCCGGGCCACGGCCACGATGCACGCGGCGGCGGACGACACCTCCGGCGAGTCCCTGGTGCCGTTCTCCACCGAGCGGGCCATCGACGCGGCGATCGCGGCCGACGAGGAGGGGTTCGCGGAGCTCCTGGTCGACTTCGCGCACGGCTACGGCGCACGCGCGCGTGCCGACCACCAGATCTTCGTGGACCTGTTCCGCAACGGCCGCATTCCGGGTCTGTGACGGAAAGGCCGCTCACAGGTCCCGTCCGGCCACTCACAGGCACCCTTTAAGGGTCTCTTACAGGACTACGTGACACACTCTCCTCCGCTATGGACATATCCGGGACCCAGCTACGAGCCGTACGCGCGGCGCTGTTCACGTCACTCGTCGTGACGCTCAGCACCGCGTCGCACGTGCTGCTGTCCCGCGCGCCGCTGCCGCTGAACACGGTGGCCCTGCTCACGGCCGCCGTGTTCGTCGTCGCGTACGCCCTGGCCGGCCGCGAGCGGACCTTCGGGCGGATCGCCGCGCTGCTGATCCCGCTGGAGCTGGCAGCCGACACGATCCTCACCACCGGCCAGCACGTCTGTTACGGCAGGGCGGGCGGCCCGGTCGCCGGTCCACTGCGGTCCGTCGGCTTCGACGTGCTGTGCGGCGACAACACCGCCGTGGGCACTCCCCTGGCCGGCGTGACCGCTGCCGACCCGCACCGCCTGGCCACCGTCCTCGCCCAGGCCGGCCCGGCGACGCCCTGGCTCCTGCTCGGCGCGCACATCGGCGTCGGCCTCCTCGCCGCGGCCTGGCTGCGGCGCGGCGAGCGGGCCCTGGCCCAGCTGCTGAGGGCGGTGACGGCGACGACGTTCCGCCCGCTGCTGCTGGCGGTCGCCGCGGTGACGGTAAGCCGCACCCTGCCGGTCCGCCGCCTGCCGCGCCCGGCCCGTCGTACGGGCACCGCCCGCACCCGCTTCCTCGTGCACTCCCTGGGACGGCGTGGACCGCCGTGCTCGCCCGCCTTCACCTTCGCGTGAACAGCATCTGAGCACCACAGCCCACCCCCTACGTATCCCGCACACGACGTGTGCGCGTCCCCATGGAGATCACCAGCATGAGCAAGCGGAACAGCCAGGCGGCGAAGACGGCGGCCCGGGAGCGGCTGCGCGCCGAACGCGAGCGCGAGGCCAAGCGGGCCAAGGCCAGGCGGCAGATCATCGTCGCCTGCTCGGTCGTCGGCGTCCTGGCGGCGGCGGGCGGCATAGGTTACGCCGTCGTCCAGGCGAGCAAGCCCAGCCACTGGGAGGCGGTGAAGGACGAGAAGGTCGTCGCCCCGGCCCACACCACGGGCACGAACGGCACGACCGTCGTCATCGGCAAGGACAGCGCCAAGAAGACCCTCAAGATCTACGAGGACCCGCGCTGCCCCGTCTGCGCCTCGTTCGAGCAGGCCGCCGGTTCGGTCGTCGACAAGGACATCGAGGCCGGCAAGTACAAGATCCAGTTCATCGGTGGCACCTTCCTCGACGGCGACCAGCTGAAGGACGGCAAGATCGGCGCCAACGCCGAGGGCTCCAAGAACGCGATGAGCGCCATGGGCGCCGCGCTGAACGTGAGCACGGAGGCGTTCCTCGAGTACAAGACCGCGCTCTACTCGGCGAAGTACCACCCCGAGGAGACGGACGACAAGTTCAAGGACGACGACTACCTGATCGAGATCGCGGACGCCGTCCCCGCCCTGAAGAACAACGCCAAGTTCGAGAACGCGGTGAAGGAGGGCACCTACGACGCCTGGGCGCTGGCCATGTCGAAGGCTTTCGACACCAACAAGGACGGCGTGACGGGGACCCCCAGCTTCGTCATGGACGGCAAGCAGCTGAAGACCTCCGGCCCCAACCAGCCGTGGACGGCGGAGGAGTTCACCAAGGCGGTGGACGCGGCCCTCAAGGGCTGACGCCGACGGGAGACCGGCCTTCGTCTGACAGGCGGGCGAACTTTCACAGGTTCGCCCGCCTTTGTTCATACCGATCAGTAATCTGATCGGCTGTGACCAGTCGATACAGAGCATCTGAACAGCTCAATTCCCTTACCCCTCGCCGCCGTACGGTCGTCAAGGCCGCGGCGGCGACGGCTGTCCTGGCCGGCCCGCTCGCCGTCGGCCTGCCCGCGGGTGCCGCCGAAGCGGTCCCTGCCTTCCTGCACGGCGTCGCGTCCGGTGACCCGTTGCCCGACGGCGTCCTGCTGTGGACCCGGGTGACGCCCACGCCCGAGGCGACGCCCGGCTCCGGGCTCGGCCCGGACACCGAGGTCAGCTGGGTCGTCGCGCGGGACAAGGCGCTGACGACCATCGTCGCCAAGGGCTCGGCCACCGCGACCGCCGCCTCCGACCACACCGTCAAGGCCGACATACGCGGCCTGGAGCCGGCCACCGACTACTGGTTCCGCTTCTCGGCGGGCGGCACCGACTCCCCGGTGGCGCGCACCCGCACCGCGCCGGCGGCGAGCGCGTCCGTGTCCAACCTCCGCTTCGGCGTGGTCTCCTGCGCCAGCTGGGAGGCCGGATACTTCGCCTCGTACCGCCATCTCGCGGCCCGCGGCGACCTGGACGCCTGGCTCCACCTCGGCGACTACATCTACGAGTACGGCACCGGTCAGTACGGCACACGCGGCACCGTCGTACGCCAGACCGCGCCCGCCCACGAGACCCTCACGCTCGCCGACTACCGGGTCCGGCACGGCAAGTACAAGACGGACCCGGATCTGCAGGCCCTGCACGCGAAGGCGCCCGTCATCGCGATCTGGGACGACCACGAGATCGCCAACGACACCTGGTCGGGCGGCGCCGAGAACCACACCGAGGGCGCCGAGGGCACGTGGGCCGCGCGCCAGGCCGCCGCGAAGCAGGCCTACTTCGAGTGGATGCCGGTGCGCCCGGCCGTCGCCGGCACCACCTACCGCCGGCTGCGCTTCGGCAAGCTCGCCGACCTCTCCCTGCTCGACCTGCGCTCCTTCCGCTCGCAGCAGGTCTCGGTCGGCAACGGCGAGGTCGACGACCCGGACCGCACGCTCACCGGCCGGGCCCAACTGGACTGGCTGAAGGCGGGGCTGAAGTCCTCCGACACCACCTGGCGGCTGGTCGGCAACTCGGTGATGATCTCGCCGTTCGCGATCGGCTCCCTCACCGCGGACCTGCTCAAGCCGCTCGCCAAACTGCTGGGCCTGCCGCAGGAGGGTCTCGCCCTCAACCCCGACCAGTGGGACGGTTACACGGACGACCGCCGGGAGCTGCTGGCCCATCTGCGCTCGAACGCGATCCGCAACACCGTGTTCCTGACGGGCGACATTCACATGGCGTGGGCCAACGACGTGCCGGTGGACGCCGGTACGTACCCGCTGTCGGCCTCCGCCGCCACGGAGTTCGTCGTCACCTCGGTCACCTCGGACAACCTCGACGACATCGTCAAGGTCCCCGAGGGCACGGTCTCCGCGATCGCCGCGCCGATCATCAAGTCCGCCAACCGGCATGTCCACTGGGTCGACACCGACCGCCACGGCTACGGCGTCCTGGACATCACGGCCGACCGCGCGCAGATGGACTACTACGTCCTGTCCGACAAGACGAAGCAGGACGCGACCGCGAAGTGGACCCGTTCGTACCGCACGCGCAGCGGCACGCAGAAGGTCGAGCGGACCTACGACCCTGTGTAAGAGCTGTGCCCCAGGGTCGATTTTCAGCCAACCCTGGCCCATTTGAGAGCCGTTAACCGGAGATCACATCGCTACGGCGGGTGGTGTGAGTCGCGGTCCGAATCCGGACACACCACCCGCCCGGGCGGCGGAACCCGTTACGCCGCGATCTCGGACTCTGGACGGTTGATCATTCACTTACCCCAATCGCCCCTGTTTGCCGGGTGATTGATTGGGCCTGAACGATTCTCTTCGGACATGAACATGTCCACGTAATCTCCGGGCGGCGGCCAGGAAGACCCCTGCGCCCCTCTCCCCAACGCATCAGCTAGGAGTCGGCATGCGTGCGCTTGCCCGGATATCACCCCATACGCGCAGACGTGTTCTCGCCACGACCGCGGTGGCCGGAACCCTGATGTTCGCTCCCCTCTCGGCGCCCACCACAGTCGCGGCGGCCCAGGCTCCGGCCGCCGACTGCGTCGAGGAGGCCGGCCACTCCGCGGCCCGCGAGGCCCACCCCGGACACAGCGGCGAAGCCGTCGCCGAACCGAACGAGGTCAGCGCCGCCAAGGCCCAGGCCATGGACGCCGATCTGCGCGCCAAGCTCGGCAAGCTGCCCGCCTCGGGCAGCCGCAGCCTCGCCGCGGCCGCCTCCACCACCGTCCCGGTCTACTTCCACGTCATCCACGACGGCGCGACCGGCCGGCTCGACTCCGCCGACATCAACGCCCAGTTGAGCGTCCTGAACGCGGCCTACGCCGGCCAGGGCAGCGGAAACGTCGACTCCGGCTACCAGTTCACCCTGGCCGGCACCGACTACACGGACAACGCGGCCTGGTACAACGTCGGTTACGGCTCCGCGGAGGAGAAGGCGATGAAGTCCGCCCTGCGCAAGGGCGGCGCCAACGCGCTCAACATCTACACCGCCAACCTCGGCGACGACCTCCTCGGCTGGGCGACCTTCCCCAGCTCCTACAAGTCCAGCCCGTCCATGGACGGCGTGATGCTCCTCGACGCCTCGCTGCCGGGCGGCTCGGCCGCCAACTACAACGAGGGCGACACGGCGACCCACGAGGTCGGCCACTGGATGGGCCTCTACCACACCTTCCAGGGCGGCTGTAACGGCAACGGCGACTACGTCGACGACACCCCGGCCGAGAAGAGCGCCGCCTACCAGTGCCCCGAAGGCCGCGACACCTGCACCCGCAAGGCGGGCGTGGACCCGATCCACAACTTCATGGACTACACGTACGACTCCTGCATGTACCAGTTCACCGCGGGCCAGGTGACGCGCATGCAGCAGAACTGGGCGGCGTACCGGGCCGCGGGCTGAGACTAGAGGGTCTCCAGGAAGCCGAGTGCCACCCGCCAGGTGGCCTCGGCGGCCTCCTCGTCGTAGTCCGGCAGGTCGGGGTCGGTGTAGAGGTGGCCGGCCCCGGCGTATCTGTACACCTCGACATCGGCGCCCGCTCTGCCCATCTGGAGATACCAGGCGCTCAGCCAGTCGTCCGTCTCGAACGGGTCCGGCTCGGCGACGTGCAGCTGGACCGGCAGGTCGTCCACCGAGGCGTTCGGCGCGATGTCCGACGTGCCGTGCAGGAGCAGCAGGCCGCGCGCCTTCTCGTCGCCGAGCGCTAGGGTCTGGGCGATGGAGGCGCCGAGCGAGAACCCGGCGTACACGAGGCCTCGCTCCGAGTACGGCGCGGCGGCCAGCACGGCCCGCTTCAGCAGCTCGTCCTTGCCGACCTGCTCCTTGAACTCCATGCCCTCCTCGGCCGTCTCGAACGTACGTCCCTCGAAGAGGTCCGGCGTCCACACCTCGTGTCCGGCGGCGCGCAGCCGGTCCGCGGCCTGGCGCACCGCGGGCCTGAGGCCATAGGTCGAGTGAAACAGCATGATGTTCATGAGGCCATGGTGCCAGCCGGGTACGACAGCATCGTGACCACCGCCTCACCGGCGCACATGTTCATGACCCCGCCCGACTGGTTACGTTCGGGGGATGGAGACGATACTCCGACCGCTGATCGTGATCGGTGGCTCGGTCATGCTCACCCTGATCATCGGGTGGGCCACCGACCGCCTGATGCGCAAGGCCGACGAACGGCACAGTGAGACCCCGCTGTGGGGTCTGCTGCGCCGCGCCCGCATCCCCTACCAGCTCGTCCTGTGCGCGGCCCTGCTCAGAGGGTCGTACGACGAGGCGAAGCTGCTGGAGGAGCACGAGGTCGGCATCGGCCGGGTGCTGACGCTGGTGCTGATCGGGGCGGCGGCCTGGCTGGCGATCCGCATCGCGGCGGCGGTCGTCGAGACCTCGTACAGCCGCTATGCCCGTGCCCACCGCGACCCGGCCCGGGTGCGGCGGGTGCGCACGCAGGTGACGTTGATCATGCGCGTGGTGTCGGCGGTCATCGGCGTCGTGGCCGTGGCGGCGATGCTGCTGACGTTCCCGGCGTTCCGCGCGGCCGGCGCCTCGCTGCTGGCCTCGGCCGGCATCCTCGGCATCGTCGCCGGTGTCGCCGCCCAGTCCACGCTGAGCAACATGTTCGCCGGTCTGCAGATCGCCTTCGGCGACATGGTGCGCATCGGGGACACCGTCGTGGTGGACGGCGAGTGGGGCACGGTCGAGGAGATCACGCTGACGTTCCTGACCGTGCGGACCTGGGACGAGCGCCGGATCACCATGCCGGTGTCGTACTTCACCGCGAAGGCCTTCGAGAACTGGTCGCGCGGCGGCCCCCAGATGACCGGCACCGTCTTCCTCCACGTCGACCACTCGGCGCCCATGGAGAAGATGCGCGATCAGCTCCGCGACATCCTGCGCGCGTGCCCGGCCTGGGACGGCCGCGACTACGGTCTGGTCGTCACCGACTCCACGCCGAGCACCATGGAGGTGCGGGCCCTGGTCACGGCCAAGGACGCGGACGACCTGTGGACGGTCCGGGTCGCGGTGCGCGAGCAGCTGATCCGCTGGCTGGTCGAGCAGCACCCGTACGCCCTGCCGCGCGTCAACGCGGCGGACGCGGCCCTGCCGCCCGGCTTCCCCGTACCCGGCCGCATCCCGGCCCGCCGCACCCACCAGCACGACCACCAGGCGGCGTCACGCCCTGAGCGCCCCTGACCACCCACCGACTGCTCGTGACTGTCCTTGAACGCTCCTGACCGCCTCAGTGGCCGCGCTCGGCTCCGCCGTTGACCTGGATGATCTGCGAGGTGATGTGCCCGGCGGCGTGGGACGCCAGCCAGTGCAGGGTCGAGGCGACGTCCCCGGGCGTCCCGGCCCGGCCGGTCGAGGTCTCCGCGATGAGCCGCGCGCGCCGCTGCTCGTCCATCCCGTCGCCGAAGAACTCGGTGTCCTCGACATAGCCGGGCGCGACCGCGTTCACGGTGATGCCGCGCGGCCCCAACTGCCGGGCCAGATCATGGACGTACGGATGCAGCGCCGCCTTGGACGCCGCGTACGCCCCGCTGCCCGAGCCCCGGAAAGCGGCGATCGAGCTGAGGAACAGCACCCGCCCGCCGGGGTCGGCGAGCCGGTCCTTCAGCGCCTCGGTGAGCAGGGCCGCGGTCAGGGTGTTGAGGCCGAAGTTGAGGGTCCAGTTGTGCAGGACGACGTCGAGGGGCTCGTCGCTGTCCACCTTGGGCTCCAGGTACCCGGAGCCTCCGGCGCTGTGGATCAGTACGTCCACGGTGCCGAGCTCCGCCGCCACGAAGCGCTCCACGCCCCGCACGCCGCTCACCTTGCTCAGGTCGGCCGCGTAGGTGAGCGCCCCGGGCACCGCCGCCTGCTCCAGCACCTCGGCGCGCCGCCCGAGCAGCAGCACCTGATCCCCGTCCGCCGCGAACAGCTGCGCCGTCGCGAGCCCGATTCCCGTACCGCCACCACTGATCACCACGTTGCGAGCCATGATCAGATCGTACGAAGAGACCGTGGTCGGCGGCGCGGTCACCGCATACTGCGCACGTCCAAATGCCGCAGCACCCGATCCACCACCTCCGGATCGGCCCCCGGCTCACTGCGCGCCGCCAGCACCTCGTGGCGTGCCGCGCTCAGCAGCTCCCCCTGGATCCGCCGGACCCGCTTCAGCCGCCGCACGCGTTGCTGATGCGCCTCCCGGCGCTCCTCCTCGCCGAACTCCGGGCTGATCCGGACCCCGATCTCGAACGCCCGGCGCAGCATCTGCTCGGACAGCTCCTCCGGCAGCTCCTCGACGGCCTCGATCTCCTTCAGCCTCCGCTTCGCCGCCTTGGCCGCCCGCACCGCCAGCTGTTTCTCGAGCTCCTTCTCCCGCTCGCTGTCGGCGCGCACCCCGAGCCGTTTCACCAGCCACGGCAGGGTCAGGCCCTGTGCCACCAGCGTCGCCATGATCACCCCGAACGCGATGAACACGATCTCGTCCCGGTCGGGAAAGGCGGCGCCCGCGTCCGTCTCCAGCGGAACGGCCAGCGCCAGGGCCACCGAGGCGACGCCGCGCATGCCCGCCCACCACATCACGACGGTCTCGCGCCAGCTCACCGGGATTTCCTCGTCGTAGTCCCGTTTCGCATGCATCCGCTGGGTGAGCCAGGTGGCCGGCAGCAGCCACAGCAGCCGTACCAGTACGACGACCCCGACCACCGCGGCCGCCCAGCCGAGCATCTCGCCCCACCGCCCGGACGCCGTCCGCACGGCGTTGTGCAGTTCGAGCCCGATCAGCCCGAACGCGACGCCGGTGACCAGCGTGTCGACGATGTCCCAGAAGGCGTGCCCGGCCAGCCGCGTCATCACGTCGTCGGCGTCGGTGGCGTACTCGGCGAGGAACAGGGCGGTCGTCAGCACGGCGAGCACACCCGAGCTGTGGAGTTCCTCGGCCAGCACGTACGAGGCGTACGGCACGAGCAGGGTCAGCCCGATCTGCAGGGTGGCGTCCCCCAGCAGGTCCATCAGCTTGTTGGCGCCCCAGCCCAGGGCGAGCCCGACGGCCAGGGCCACGACGGCGGACAGCACCAGGTCGAGTCCGGCCTGCCACGGCGAGAACGTGCCGCTCACGGCGGCCGCGATCGCCACGTGGTACAGCACGATGGCGGTCACGTCGTTGAAGAGCCCCTCGCCCTCCAGGATGGACACCAGCCGCCGCGGCAGCCCGAGTTGCCCGGCGACGGCGGTGGCCGCGACCGGATCGGGCGGCGCGACGAGGGCGCCCAGCGCCACGGCGGCGGCGAGCGGCAGCCCCGGCACGATCGCGTGGGCGACCGCGGCCACGCACACCGTCGTGACGAACACCAGCGCGACGGCCAGCAGGAAGATGGGCCGCACATTCGCCGCGAACTGCCGCCAGGAGGTCCGCCGTACGGCGGCGTAGAGCAAGGGCGGCAGCAGCAGCGGCAGGATCAGGTCGGGCGGAATGTCGACGTTCGGCACGAAGTCGAGCAGCGCGAGCACGACCCCGAGCAACGTCATCAACACCGGCGCCGGCAGTCGGAACCGGTCCCCCACGGGGACACTCACCAGGGCACCGAGCAACAGCACGAACAGCAGGGCCAACTGATCCACGGTCAGCGCTCCGGTGATAGCGGCGTCCACAGGGCAGACCTCAAGCCTGCCACGCCACCCTTCTCACCAGCGCCCACAGGCCCTCGCCTACAGAGCGCGCCGCATCGCCCGGTGGGGTATCCCCGCGTCCGGGAACTCCGGCCCGTACGCCACGTACCCGAGCCGCTCGTAGAACCCCAGCGCATGCGTCTGCGCGTGCAGGTCCACGGCCGTGAGGCCACGCGTGCGTGCCGCCTCCTCGATGGCCCGCACCAGGGCCGCCCCGACGCCGAGGCCACGCGCCGCCTGGGTCACGGCGAGCCGCCCCAGCGACCCCACGGACGGGTCACCGCCGACCTTGGACGCCGCCGCCTCCCCGTGCAGCAGCCGCCCGGTCCCGAGCGGCATGCTGTCCTCCCGGACCGCCAGCACATGCACGGCACCGGCGTCGTAGGCGTCGTACTCGATCTCCTGCGGGACGCCCTGCTCGACGACGAAGACCTCCTTGCGCACCGCGAAGCACGCCTCGCGGTCGGCGGGGTCCTCGGCGACCCGCACGACGTACGACGGGGGATTCGCCGGAGAGCTCATGCCCAGGTCTCCTCGCGGACCTGGTCCAGGGCCTTCTGCAGGTCGGCCGGGTAGTCGCTCTCGAACTCCACCCACTGCCCGTCCCCCGGGTGCTCGAAGCCGAGCCGTACGGCGTGCAGCCACTGGCGGGTCAGCCGCAGGCGCTTGGCGAGGGTCGGGTCGGCGCCGTAGGTCAGGTCGCCGACGCAGGGGTGGCGGTGGGCCGCCATGTGGACGCGGATCTGGTGGGTGCGGCCGGTCTCCAGCTTCACGTCGAGCAGCGAGGCCGCGCGGAACGCCTCGATGAGGTCGTAGTGCGTGACGGACGGCTTGCCTTCGGCCGTGACCGCCCACTTGTAGTCGTGGTTGGGGTGGCGGCCGATGGGCGCGTCGATGGTGCCGCTGGTCGGGTCGGGGTGGCCCTGGACGAGCGTGTGGTACCGCTTGTCGACCGTGCGCTCCTTGAACTGGCGCTTGAGCGACGTGTACGCGTACTCGGACTTGGCTACGACCATCAGCCCGGACGTGCCCACGTCGAGCCGGTGCACGATGCCCTGACGCTCGGCGGCACCGGACGTGGAGATCCGGTACCCGGCCGCGGCCAGCCCGCCGATGACCGTCGGTCCGCTCCAGCCCGGCGACGGGTGCGCGGCGACGCCGACCGGCTTGACGATCACCACCACGTCATCGTCGTCATGCACGATCTCCATGCCCTCGACCGGCTCGGCGACGACCTGCACGGGCGCCGGAGCCTGGGGCATCTCCACCTCGAGCCAGGCGCCACCGTGCACCCGCTCGGACTTCCCGACCACCGACCCGTCGACCGTGACCTTCCCCGCCGCGGCAAGCTCGGCCGCCTTGGTACGGGAGAAGCCGAACATGCGGGAGATGGCGGCGTCGACACGCTCGCCCTCCAGGCCGTCGGGCACGGGCAGGGTACGGATCTCGGGAATCGTGCTCACCCGACGAGTATGCCGGACGGGTGAGACAGTCCCGTACGGAGCCTGTGGACAACCCCTCGCGGACGCCTCGCGGCCCCTTGCGGGCCTCAGTCCTTGTGGACGGTGCCGTCCGGGTCGAGCCCCTTGAACGACAGCAGCACGATCAGGATGCCGCCGCACACGATCGCCGAGTCCGCCAGATTGAACACGGCGAAGTGCTTGGGCGCGATGAAGTCCACGACCGCCCCCTCGAAGACACCCGGCGAGCGGAAGATCCGGTCGGTGAGGTTGCCGAGCGCACCGCCGAGCAGCAGGCCGAGGGCGATCGCCCAGGGCAGGCTGTACAGCTTGCGGGCGAGCCGGGCGATCACCACGATCACGGCCGCCGCGATCACCGTGAAGATCACGGTGAAGGCCTCGCCGAAGCCGAAGGCCGCACCCGCGTTGCGGATCGCCTCGAACTTCAGCCAGTCCCCGATGATCTCGATCGGCGGGTGGTGCTCCAGCTTGGCGACCACGATCATCTTGCTGACCAGGTCGAGGACGTACGCGAAGGCCGCGATCCCGAACAGCACGGCGATCCGGCGCCTGCCCCGGGGCCGCTCGGCCCCGGCGTCCTTCGCCTTCTCGTCGGACTGCTCCGGCTCGGCTCCCGCCGCCTCTGGGGTATTCGGCGTACCGATGATGCGCTCCGCCTCTGCCACGTGAGTCCCTCGACCTAGGTACCTGACTGAGGACGAGAGTACGACACGTCCAGCGGCACCCGCCTACCGGTCGGTACCGGCCTTCTTGTACCGGTCAGTACCGGCGTTCTTGCTTCTGCTTGCACTCGACACACAGGGTCGCGCGCGGGAAGGCCTGCATCCGCGCCTTGCCGATCGGGTTGCCGCAGTTCTCGCACAGGCCGTAGGTACCCGCGTCGAGCCGCTCCAGGGCCCGCTCGGCCTGGGTGAGCATCTCGCGCGCGTTGGCGGCGAGTGCCAGCTCGTGCTCGCGCGTGATGTTCTTGGCGCCGGTGTCCGCCTGGTCGTCGCCGGCGCCGTCCCCGGAGTCCCGCATCAGGCCGACCAGCGACTGCTCGGACGACGTGATCTCGTCGCGCAGCCGCATCACCTCGGACATCAGCTCGGCCCGTGCCTCCTCGACCTCCTCCAGGGTCCAGGGGTCCTCACCGGGGCGTACGGCGAGCTCGCCGGGCTCCACCGCCGCGGCGATGCGTGCCTTGGGAACGGCGGTCTTCGCCGCCGTGGCCGTGCCAGGAGTCTTCTTCGCAACCACTGTCGTGGCTCCCGTCTGCTCCGCGGCCTGCGCCGCGCCCGCCTTCTTGGACGTGCTCTTGGCGACCGCCTTCTCGGCCGCCCGCTCCGCGGCCACGCTCTTCTTGGCCGCGCTCCTCTTGGAGGTGCTCTTCTCCCCAGCGCCGCCCTCCTCGACGCCCCCCATCACACCGACGCCCTTCTCCCCGACCGCCTTCTCGCCCGCCCGCTCCGCGGCCACGGCCTTCTTGGCCGCGCCTTCCTTGGCCGCCCTGCCCTTGGACGCGGTCGTGGCTCCCTTCGCCGTCTTCGCGCCCTTGGCGGCCTTGGCGGTCTTCTTGGTCGCCGCCTTCCTGGCAGCCGCCCCCTCGACCGCCTTCTTCGAAGGAGCCCCCTTGGCAGCGGCCGCCTTCTTGGACGTGGCTTTCTCAGTGGCACCCTTCTCAGCGGCGCCCTTCTCGGTGACGCCCTTCTCGACGGCGGTCTTCGATACGGCCGCCTTCCCTCCGACCGCCTTGAGGGCCGAGGTCTTGGGCGCCGAGGTCTTGGCAACGACCGCCTTCTTCGCGGCTGTCTTCGGGACCGCTTCCGACGTCTTCTTGGCTCCCGCCTTCGCACCCGTCCTCGCCGCCTCCCCCGCCCTCGCCCCCGTCTTCTTCCCGGCCTTCTTCGCCGCCGACTCAGCGGCCCCCCGCACCGTCTTCACCGGCTGACCGCCGCGCACTCCCGCGGAGCCCCCCTGCGCACTCTTCTTCCCGCCCACATCCTTGGCCGCACCGCCGGAGGCACTCGCACCGCCGGAGGCACTCGCATGGGTGGACCGGCCCGACGCCGACTGCTGTACGGCGGTCTTCTTCGCCACCATGCCGCGGCCCCTTCACATATTGTGATCTTGCACGCGAATCGTGCTGGGACGATAAATCGACTTGAGTCCCGCGGCAACGGGGCACACCGCCCGATTCGCCCGCCTCGCGCAGGTCGCGCGCCAGGCATGCATGCGTTGTGCCCAGCTCCCCGCGGGGTATGCCGCCGAGCCGGACGTCCCAGAATCCGAACACGCGTACCGCACCATTCGGGTCATCGCGGCCCGAACACCATCCCCGCCCCCACGGCCCGGAAAATCCGGTCGGCTGCCTTCCCCCGCTGCCGTCCCGGAAATCCGGTCGGCCGCTGTCCGCGGGGCGCCGTACACTGGGCGGAGCGAACAGCGTGGATGGGGACGAGTAGCGACGTACGCAGCCCAGAGCGACCCGGGGACGGTGGAAGCCCGGGGGCGAGCGCGACGTGAAGATCACCCCGGAGCCGTCGGAAGAACACCGCAGCCGTAGGCGGCGGCCAGTAGAACCGGCATCGCGACCCCAATGAGGGGGCTCACCGACGCACACCCCGTGTCGGCGGGCCAAGGAGGGTGGTACCGCGGGAGCGCGCCGAAACCGGCGTACGGAAAGACACGGCTCTCGTCCCTCCGGACGGAAGGCAGCAAGTCCGCCGGAGGAAGCTCGCTGATGACAACGCCGACGTACCGCCAGGTGCCCGCCCAGGTCGACCTGCCCGCCCTCGAGCACGCCGTGCTCGACTTCTGGCGCGAGCAGAAGATCTTCGCCAAGAGCCTGGAGCAGTCCGAGGGCCGCCCCGAGTGGGTGTTCTACGAGGGCCCGCCCACCGCCAACGGCATGCCCGGCGCCCACCACATCGAGGCCCGCGTCTTCAAGGACGTCTTCCCCCGCTTCCGCACCATGCGTGGCTACCACGTGGCGCGCAAGGCCGGCTGGGACTGCCACGGCCTCCCGGTGGAGCTGGCGGTCGAGAAGGAACTCGGCTTCAGCGGCAAGAAGGACATCGAGGATTACGGCATCGCGGCGTTCAACGCCAAGTGCCGCGAGTCCGTGCTGCGCCACACCGACGCCTTCTCCGACCTGACGACCCGCATGGGCTACTGGGTCGACCTCGACGACGCCTACGTCACGATGGAACCCGAGTACATCGAGTCCGTCTGGTGGTCGCTCAAGGAGATCTTCAACAAGGGTCTGCTGGTCCAGGACCACCGCGTCGCCCCCTGGTGCCCGCGCTGCGGCACCGGCCTGTCCGACCACGAGCTGGCGCAGGGCTACGAGACGGTCGTCGACCCCTCGGTGTACGTCCGTTTCCCGCTCACCTCCGGTCCGCTCGCCGGCGAAGCCGCGCTCCTGGTGTGGACGACGACGCCCTGGACCCTCGTCTCCAATACGGCCGTGGCCGCGCACCCGGACGTGACCTACGTCGTCGCGACGAAGGGCCCAGAAGGCGCGGAGAAGCTCGTCGTCGCCGAGCCGCTGGTCGCCAAGGCCCTCGGCGAGGGCTGGGAGACCACCGGCCAGACCTTCACGGGCGCCGAGATGGAGCGCTGGACGTATCAACGTCCGTTCGAGCTCGTCGAGTTCCCGGAGACCGAGGGCGGCACCCACTACGTGGTCAACGCCGAGTACGTCACCACCGAGGACGGTACGGGTCTGGTCCACCAGTCCCCCGCCTTCGGTGAGGACGACCTCAAGGTCTGCCGCGCATACGGCCTGCCCGTCGTGAACCCGGTCCGCCCGGACGGCACCTTCGAGGAGGACGTCCCGCTGGTCGGCGGCGTCTTCTTCAAGAAGGCGGACGAAAACCTCACCGAGGACCTCCAGCAGCGCGGTCTGCTCTTCAAGCACATCCCGTACGAGCACAGCTACCCGCACTGCTGGCGCTGCCACACCGCGCTGCTCTACTACGCGCAGCCGTCCTGGTACATCCGCACGACGGCGATCAAGGACCGTCTCCTCGAAGAGAACGAGAAGACGAACTGGTACCCGGAGACCGTCAAGCACGGCCGCTTCGGCGACTGGCTGCAGAACAACATCGACTGGGCGCTGTCCCGCAACCGCTACTGGGGCACCCCGCTGCCGATCTGGCGCTGCGAGGACGACCACCTCACCTGCGTCGGCTCCCGCGCGGAGCTCACCGAGCTGACCGGCACCGACCAGTCGGGCCTCGACCCGCACCGCCCGTACATCGACGACGTCACCTTCGCCTGCCGCCACGACGGCTGCGGCAAGACGGCCACGCGCGTGCCGGAGGTCATCGACGCCTGGTACGACTCGGGTTCGATGCCGTTCGCGCAGTGGGGCTACCCGTACAAGAACAAGGAGCTGTTCGAGAGCCGCTACCCGGCGCAGTTCATCTCCGAGGCGATCGACCAGACCCGCGGCTGGTTCTACACGCTGATGGCGGTCGGCACGCTGGTCTTCGACAAGTCGTCGTACGAGAACGTCGTCTGCCTCGGCCACATCCTCGCCGAGGACGGCCGCAAGATGTCCAAGCACCTGGGCAACATCCTGCAGCCGATCCCGCTGATGGATCAGCACGGCGCCGACGCGGTCCGCTGGTTCATGGCGGCCGGCGGCTCCCCGTGGGCGGCCCGCCGCGTGGGCCACGGCACGATCCAGGAGGTCGTCCGCAAGACGCTCCTGACGTACTGGAACACGGTCGCCTTCCAGGCCCTGTACGCCCGTACGTCCAACTGGGCGCCGTCGGAGGCCGATCCGGCCCCGGCCGACCGCCCGCTCCTGGACCGCTGGCTGCTGTCCGAGCTGCACGCGCTGGTCGACCAGGTGACCCAGTCCCTGGAGGCGTACGACACCCAGCGCGCCGGCAAGCTGCTCTCGGCGTTCGTCGACGATCTGTCGAACTGGTACGTCCGCCGCTCGCGTCGCCGCTTCTGGCAGGGCGACCAGGCGGCACTGCGCACCCTGCACGAGGTCGTCGAGACGGTCACCAAGCTGATGGCCCCGCTGACCCCGTTCATCACCGAGCGGGTCTGGCAGGACCTGATCGTCCCGGTCACGCCGGGCGCCCCGGAGTCGGTGCACCTGGCGTCGTGGCCGCAGGCGGACCTCGCCGCCATCGACCCGGAGCTGTCCAAGCAGATGGTGCTGGTGCGCCGGCTGGTCGAGCTGGGCCGCGCCACGCGCGCGGAGTCGGGCGTCAAGACCCGCCAGCCGCTGTCCCGTGCCCTGGTCGCGGCCGCGGGCTTCGAGACCCTCGACCCCGAGCTGCACACGCAGATCACCGAGGAGCTGAACGTCTCGTCGCTCGCGTCGCTGTCCGAGGTGGGCGGCAGCCTGGTGGACACCACCGCCAAGGCCAACTTCCGCGCCCTGGGCAAGCGGTTCGGCAAGCGCGTCCAGGACGTGGCGAAGGCGATCGCGAACGCGGACGCGGCGGCGCTGTCCCTGGCCCTGCGCGAGGGCACCGCGTCGGTGGAGGTCGACGGCGAGACGGTCACGCTCGCTCCGGACGAGGTGATCATCACGGAGACGCCGCGCGAGGGCTGGTCGGTCGCCTCCGACTCCGGCGCCACGGTCGCCCTGGACCTGGAGATCACGGAGGAGCTCCGCCGAGCGGGCCTCGCCCGTGACGCGATCCGCCTGATCCAGGAGGCCCGCAAGAACAGCGGCCTGGACGTGGCCGACAGGATCGCTCTGCGGTGGACGGCGACGGACACGGCGACGATCGGGGCGCTGAGCGAGCACGCCGAGCTGATCGCCGACGAGGTCCTGGCGACTGACTTCGCCCAGGGCGAGGCGGACGCCACGTATGGCTCCGCGTTCACGGACGAGGGGCTGACCCTGACGTTCCGCCTGCGCAAGGCATAGCGAGGCTCGGCCGAACATCCGAAGGCCCGGGACCGCCAAAAAATCTTGGTGGTCCCGGGCCTTCGGCGTTGTGTACGTCGGACACCGCACCCAACCCCCGAACAAACACCGCAAACCCCGTGAACACGCGTAGCAAAAGGGCGGGGCCCCGGATCGAAATCCGGGGCCCCGCCCTGAACGCTGCCGACGCCTACGGCGTACTACCAACCGTCAGTTGTCGTCCTCGTCGATCAGGAACCCGCGCATCGGCGAGGGAGCCTGGCCCATCGGGGACGGGCCCTGCGGCCGCACCGGCGCCATCGGCTGGGTCATGGCCGGAGACATCTGCTGCTGACCCCCGTAGGAGGGAGCGGCAGGGCTCGGCGCACCACCCATCGTCTGGTTGCCGCCGTACGACGGGGCGCTCGCGCCGGCCGGTGCCATGGAGGGCGCCGGGGACGGCGGGAGGGACGCCGTGGCCGGGGTCCGCGGCGGGGCGAGCGAGTCGTCCGACTGGGTCTCCAGCTGGCGCAGCTGGGACTCGAGGTAGGACTTCAGCCGCGTGCGGTACTCGCGCTCGAAGCCACGCAGGTCCTCGACCTTGCGCTCCAGCGTGGCGCGGGCGGACTCCAGGGAGCCCATCGCGACACGGTGCTTCTCCTGCGCGTCCCGCTCCAGGGCGTCAGCCTTGGCACGAGCGTCACGCTCAAGACCCTCGGCACGCGAACGCGCCTCGCCGACGATCTTGTTGGCCTCGGAACGGGCCTCGGCGATCGCCTGGTCGGCGGTCTGCTGGGCAAGCGACAGAACGCGCGCGGCGCTGTCGCCACCGGGGCCGCCCTGACCGGGGCCACCCATGGGGCCACCCATCGGACCGCCCATCGGGCCACCCATTTGCTGCATAGGGGGCTGGCCCATCGGCCCCGGACCCTGGCCCATCGGACCGGGACCCTGCGGGCCACCCTGACCGCCGGGACCGGCGGGCAGCTGCGGGGCACCGCTCGGCAGCTGGGGCGGGCCACCCATGGGGCCACCCATCTGCTGCTGCGGCGGGCCCGATATCCCGGCGGGGACGGGAGCCCCGGGACCGCGCATGCCCTGCTGCGGCATGCCGCCCTGCTGCTGGTCCTGCTGCTCCGGAGGCTTGCGCATGTTCTGCTGGTTCTGGGCAGCAGCGCGCGTGGCCGCGGCCAGCTTGGCGCGCAGGTCCTCGTTCTCGCGGAGCAGGCGCGTCAGTTCGGCTTCGACCTCGTCGAGGAAGGCATCGACCTCGTCCTCGTCATAGCCTTCTCGGAGGCGGACGGTCGTGAACTGCTTGTTCCGCACGTCCTCGGGGGTCAACGGCATCTCTTCACCTCAACGTAGTCGTCGGCAGTCGGCAAGACCGTATCTGTCACATCGCTCACATCGCGCTCCGCACGAGCGTGATCAGGATGTAGACGATGATCATCAGTACGAAGAAGGACAGGTCGAGCGCCACGCCCCCGAGACGCAGCGGCGGGATGACCCGCCGCAGAAGCTTCAACGGTGGATCAGTGACAGTGTAGGTGGCCTCCAGAACGACCACCATCGCCTTGCCGGGTTGCCATGAGCGGGCGAACTGGAAGACGTAGTCCATGACCAACCGGAAGATGAGCACGATGAGGAACACCATCAGCGCGATGTAGAGAACCTGCAGGACCACGCTCATGACTGGTGCTTCCCTCTCCCCTGTTCGTGCGGTCTATCCGGTGGTGCGTCTCAGCTCTGGTTGAAGAACCCGCCCTCTGCGATGCGGGCCTTGTCCTCCGCCGTGACATCGACGTTAGCAGGAGACAACAGGAACACCTTCTGGGTCACCCGCTCGATGCTGCCGTGAAGACCAAACACCAAACCGGCCGCAAAGTCGACAAGTCGCTTCGCGTCTGTGTCATCCATCTCAGTCAGATTCATGATCACCGGGGTGCCTTCACGGAAGTGTTCCCCGATGGTACGGGCCTCGTTGTAGGTCCGCGGGTGAAGCGTGGTGATCCGGTAAGGCTCTCGTTCCGACACGACCTTGGGCATGATCACCGGTGCGTTCTTCTCCAGGCTTGCGCGTTCTTGTGTGATGGACGCCACGGGCGCGATGCGCGCCGGACGGCTGGATTCCGCGGGTAGCGAAGTCGATCGGGCCACGGGTTCACGCGGCGCGGGCGGATGCACGATTCGCACCTCTTCGTCCCTTTGGGACTGATGTGCACTGTGCGACTGGTGCGACGGCTCGTGCCGTCGGTGGTCCCGCTCGGGCTCCGGGTCCAGTTCGGGCTCGAAGTCGTCATCGGGGTCGAACCCCCGGCCGTCGTACCCATCGTCCTCCACGAGGCCGAGGTAGACCGCCATCTTGCGCATCGCGCCGGCCATTCTCTGAGTCCTCCGCTCTGTGGTGGATCGACGACGACTGCCAATGCCCGCGATCCACGTGGTCGTTACGTCCGCCTTTCGGCGACATTGACCATATTTTCTGCTGTGGTCCGACTTCTTGGCGACGTTACCCGAGCCTGGGGCGGACTCCGAGTACCGCAGTGCCGACGCGCACATGTGTCGCACCGGCCGCCACGGCCTCTTCGAGATCCGCACTCATCCCTGCCGACACCATGTTCGCAGCCGGATGGGCTCGGCGCAGGTCGGTCGACAAATCCATCAACCGCTCGAACGCCGCCTGTTGGCGCCCCGCGTACTCCCCGGTGAGCGGAGCGACGGTCATGAGCCCGTCGAGCCGTAGCCCCGGAGCCTTCGCGACGAGGCCGGCCAACTCTTCGACCCCGCCCGGCGCCACGCCACCCCTCTCGCCCCTCTCCTTCTCTCCCGCGTCCAGCGCCACCTGGATGAGGCAGCCCACCTCGCGCCCCTGTCGTACGGCCTCCTTCGAAAGCGCCGTCACGAGCTTGGAACGATCGACGGACTGCACGAGATCCGCATAACCGACCACGGACCGCACCTTGTTGGTCTGCAGCTGGCCGACAAAGTGCCAAACAAGGGGCAGATCCGAGCATTCGGCGGCCTTCGGCGCCGCGTCCTGATCGCGGTTCTCGGCGACATGGCGCACACCGAGTTCCGACAGGATCCGCACATCGCTCGCGGGGTAGGTCTTGGTGACCACGATGAGTGTCACCTCCTCGCGGGGGCGCCCGGCGGCCGCACAGGCCGCGGCGATACGGTCCTCCACTTTCGCCAGGTTCGCGGCGAGTTCGTCCTTACGGTCCGTCATGTCCATTCAGTCCAGCCAGACATAGCTCGCGAGCCGACCGGTCGTGCGGTCGCGGCGGTACGAGAAGTGGTCATCCGACTCCCGGGTGCACACCGGCGACTGCTCCCGGTCGCGCACCCCGAGCCGCGCGAGCTGCGCGTGCACCCCGGCGGCCACATCCACCGCCGGCGTGCCCCAACTCGTCTCGGCGTACGCCGCCGGCTCAACGGCGGCCACCTCGGCGCGCATCGCCTCCGGCACCTCGTAGCACCGGCCGCAGACGGCGGGGCCGGTGCGGGCGACGATCCGGGCGGGGTCGGCGCCCAGTTCGGTCATCGCGCGTAGCGCGGCCGGGACGACGCCGGCGACCATGCCGGGCCGCCCCGCATGCGCGGCTGCGACGATCCCGGCGACCGGGTCGGCCAGCAGGACCGGCACGCAGTCGGCCGTGAGGACGGCGAGGGCGACACCCCGCCGCGCCGTGACGATCGCGTCGACCTCGGGGACCGGACGATCACGCCATGGCCCGTCGACCACCGTGACGTCGTTCCCGTGCACCTGGTTCATCCAGACGACGTCACCCGGGTCGAGCCCGAGGGACTTGGCGGCGAGCTCGCGATTGGCCAGGACGGCGTCGGTGTCGTCGCCGACCGCCCCGCCGAGATTGAGCTCCTCATACGGAGCGGCGCTCACCCCGCCCCACCGGTCGGTGAAGGCGAAGTGCGCGCCGCTCACGGTGTCGCGCTGTCCTATCACGTCAGAAGGATCACTTAAGGAAGTCCGGGACGTCCAGTTCCTCCGCCGCGCTGTCGGCGTAGGTCCGCGACGGCGGGACCGGCGGGGCGACCGGAATGTCGGCCACCGGCTCGGGCTCCGGCTCCGGGTCCTCCTTCGGCTTGACGCTGCCGAGCGAGCCGAAGGACGGACGGCTCTCGGTCTGCCGTACCGGAGTGGGCTCCTCGCGGCGGGCCGAGGAGGACGAGGTCGAGCCGAGGACGGTGTCCCGGCGGGCCGGCGGCTGGCCCCCGTCGAAGCCGGCCGCGATCACGGTGACCCGGACCTCGTCGCCGAGGGCGTCGTCGATGACGGCGCCGAAGATGATGTTGGCCTCGGGGTGGGCGGCCTCGCTCACCAGCTGGGCGGCCTCGTTGATCTCGAACAGGCCGAGGTCCGAGCCGCCGGAGATGGAGAGCAGCACGCCCCGGGCTCCGTCGATGGAGGCCTCGAGGAGCGGGGAGGAGATCGCCATCTCGGCCGCGGCCACCGCGCGGTCGTCGCCGCGGGCCGAGCCGATGCCCATGAGGGCCGAACCGGCTTCGGACATGACCGACTTGACGTCGGCGAAGTCGAGGTTGATGAGACCGGGGGTGGTGATGAGGTCGGTGATGCCCTGGACACCGGAGAGGAGGACCTGGTCGGCCGACTTGAAGGCGTCGAGCACCGAGACCTGGCGGTCCGAGATGGACAGCAGCCGGTCGTTCGGGATGACGATGAGGGTGTCGACCTCTTCGCGGAGTTCGGCGATGCCGTCCTCGGCCTGGTTCGCGCGGCGCCGTCCCTCGAAGGTGAACGGGCGCGTCACCACACCGATGGTGAGGGCGCCGAGGGAGCGTGCGATGTTGGCCACGACGGGCGCCCCGCCGGTGCCGGTGCCGCCGCCTTCACCGGCCGTCACGAAGACCATGTCGGCCCCCTTGAGGACCTCCTCGATCTCCTCGCGGTGGTCCTCGGCGGCCTTGCGGCCGACGGCCGGGTTGGCTCCGGCGCCGAGTCCGCGGGTGAGTTCACGGCCGACGTCGAGTTTGACGTCGGCGTCGCTCATCAACAGAGCTTGCGCGTCGGTGTTGATAGCGATGAACTCGACGCCCTTGAGACCGACCTCGATCATCCGGTTGATGGCATTGACACCACCGCCGCCGACACCGATGACTTTGATGACTGCGAGGTAGTTCTGCGGTGCTGCCACGTCGAAGGCCTCTCGCCTCGAGTTACGGGTCGTCGGATCACGGGAAGCGGTGTGCTTCGTGAACCGGCGACTGATGCCGAATGGGACGGTCCGTAGCGCCGACCCGAACCCTAACCCTGAAGTTTAGGGTTACCAGTGTGTCTGTTCCTTGAAGTCTTCTGAACAGGACACTAAGTCGACAAGTGGCGCACGTTCAACGAACACGCCGAACCTCCCGTTTTTCTTTTCACCCTATGTGATCAGCCGTGTCGCTGCCCAACCAGGGTGCTGGCCTGCGCGGATGTGCGTCAACTCCCCGCTGACGCAGGGGCGGTGGGAACACTGACGTCGAAGTACCGCGCATCCGGCGAGGCTTTCATGAGAGCGGTGAGTGCGCGAGCCTTCGCGGCGCCCTTCTCGCCACTCCCCCATACGACGGTCCGGCCGTCGCCCAACTCCAGTGAGATGTCGTCGTAGGAACGGACCTTGACGACCTGGGTGATGCGCGCGACGGCGGCCGGAATGGCACGGGCGACCCGCACCGCCTCGCGCACGAGACGTTCCTCGCCGAAGCGGCGCAGGCTCGCGGCGGCGGAGCTCGACCGGGACACCGTCAATTCCAGAGCGGGGACACCTTTCGGAGCCTCAGAAACCGTGGCGAATCGGACACCTTCATCGTCCACTTCGATGAAGTTTCTTCCCTTTTGGACAATCAGAACCGGAGTCCGCTCCTTCACTTTCAGGCCGATTCCATGCGGCCAGCCACGGACCACGTCAACCACGTCAATTCGGGGCAATTTCCGGCGCAGTCGTGCCTCAATCGCATCGGTGTCGACGGAAATCAGCGGTGCCCCGACCGGGACGTCGGCGGCCTCGAGGACCTGCGCGGGCGTCAGAACCCGGGTTCCGGAGACCGATACGCGCTCGACGCGCAGCCATTGGGAGCCGTACAACGCCCAGACGGAGCCAGCGCCGAGGAGCACAAGGGTGACGGCAAGGATGATGATCGTACGAAGGCGCGGCCTCAACCTCCGCCGGACGAGGGGCGGGTCGGACGACTCCTGCTGGCGTTCACCGCGCTCGGCGGTAGTCGGTCCGACCACGTCCCCTGCCTTCCGTCATACGGTCCTATCGACGGTGCGAGGCGATCGCCTCGTACACCATGCCGACGAGCAGGTCGTCGGCGTCCCGGCGGCCGAACTCGGCGGCGGCGCGGGACATCTCGTACAGCCGGTGCGGGTCGGCGAGCACGGGCAGGACGTTCTGCTGCACCCACTGGGGCGTGAGTTCCGCGTCGTCGACCAGCAGCCCGCCGCCGGCCTTGACCACCGGCTGGGCGTTGAGCCGCTGTTCCCCGTTGCCGATGGGCAGCGGGACGTAGGCGGCCGGGAGTCCGACGGCGGAGAGTTCGGCGACGGTCATCGCGCCCGCCCGGCAGAGCATCATGTCGGCCGCGGCGTACGCGAGGTCCATCCGGTCCAGGTAACTTACCGGGATGTAGGGGGGCATCCCCGGCATCTGGTGCACCTGCGGCAGTTCGTTCTTCGGGCCGACCGCGTGCAGGATCTGGATGCCGGCCTGCTGCAGCCAGGGAGCGACCTGCTGGACGACCTCGTTGAGGCGGCGGGCGCCCTGCGAGCCGCCGGAGACCAGCAGCGTCGGCAGGTTCGGGTCGAGCCCGAACATCGCGCGGGCCTCGGGGCGGGCGGCGGCCCGGTCGAGGGTGGCGATGGAGTGGCGCAGCGGGATGCCGATGTAGCGCGCGTTGCGGAGCTTGCTGTCCGGAGTGGCGACGGCGACCTGGGCGGCGTACCGCGAACCGATCTTGTTGGCGAGGCCCGGGCGGGCGTTGGCCTCGTGGATGACGATCGGCACGCCGAGGCGCTTGGCGGCGAGGTAGCCGGGCAGGGCGACATAGCCGCCGAAGCCGACGACGCAGTCCGCCTTCGTGCGCTCCAGGATCTGCTCGGTCGCCTTGATCGTGCCGCGCAGCCGGCCCGGGACGGTGATCAGCTCGGGTGTCGGCTTGCGCGGCAGGGGTACGGCGGGGATCAGCGCGAGCTCGTAGCCCCGCTCGGGCACGAGCCGGGTCTCAAGGCCGCGCTCCGTGCCCAGGGCCGTGATCCCCACGGTCGGGTCCTGCCTGCGCAGGGCGTCCGCGAGGGCGAGCGCGGGCTCGATGTGGCCGGCGGTCCCCCCACCGGCGAGTACGACATGCACCGAAATTCACCGCTCTCCGGACGAACGCGCCGCCGAGGCACGCCGTCGCATCGTGTTCCATCTCCGAGGCTCCCGGCCGGAACCGGCGCCTCCCGCACGCTTTCTACCAAAGCGGGGTTGCCGCGCAGAAAGCGCCGCCCGCGCAGCGGGCTCGTCGCGCGCGAAGGCGATCAGCAGCCCGATGGCGAACATGGTCGGCAGCAGGGCGGACCCTCCGTAGGAGAACAGCGGGAGGGGGACGCCGGCGATCGGCAGCAGGCCGAGCACCGCACCGATGTTGATCACAGCTTGCGCGGTGATCCAGGTGGTCACGCCTCCCGCGGCGTACCTCACGAAGGGGTCCTCCGTGCGTCCGGCCACGCGGATACCCGCATAGCCTAGAGCCGCGAAGAGACCGAGCACCGACAGCGTCCCCGCGAGGCCCAGTTCCTCACCGGTGACGGCGAAGATGAAGTCGGTGTGGGCTTCGGGGAGTTGGCCCCATTTCTCCACACTCGCCCCCAGCCCGGAACCGAAAATTCCGCCCGAGGCGAGGGCGTAGATGCCGTGCACCGCCTGCCAGCAGTCGACCGGGCCGGACTGGGGCTCGGTGGCGCCGAGGCACTGCAGGCGGGCCATGCGGTTCTCGCTGCTCTTGATGAGCAGCACGCCGATCACGCCGGCGAACGACAGGACCCCCACGAACAGCCGGGTCGGCGCTCCCGCCAGCCACAGCAGGCCGAACAGGATCGCCGACAGGATGATCGCCGTGCCCATGTCGCCGCCGAGCATGATCAGTCCGAGCAGCATGAAAGCGACCGGGACGAGCGGCACCAGCATGTGCTTCCACTGCGTGAGCAGCTTCTTGTCCTGCTTGCGGGCGATCAGGTCGGCGCCCCACAGCACCAGGGCCAGCTTGCCGAACTCGCTGGGCTGGATCTGGAAGGAGCCGCCGAGGGCGATCCAGTTCTGGTTGCCGTTGACCGCGACTCCTATCCCGGGCACCTGCACCAGCGCCATCAGGAAGACGGCACCGGCGAGGATCGGGTAGGCGAGCGCCCGGTGCAGCTTCACCGGCATCCGGGAGGCGGCGAACAGCAGGCCGGCGCCGATCACCGCGGCCAGCAGCTGCTTGCGGAAGAAGTACGACCCCGGCAGGGACATCTGCAGCGCGGTGATCTGGGAGGCCGAGTAGACCATCACCAGACCGAGCACCGTGATCAGCAGACTGCCGCCGAGGATCAGGTAGTACGCGGTCAGCGGCCGGTCCCATGCTCGGTGCACGCGCGTGTACAGCCGCCGTACCGGGTTGTCGTGCGATGGCCCGGGCGGGGCGGGGCGGCGGACGGCCCGCTGCACGGGAGGCCGTCCCGTACGGCTACCGGGCATCGGCGCTCACCGCCTCGCCGTGGGCGTACGTACTGGCCGGCCACATCCGAGTCACGCGTCCCTCCACATCACGGCGGGGGTCCCGAAGCACCCGCAGTGGCCGAGACCCGGCGTCAGGCGCCCGCGCCGAGTTCGCGAACCGCCTCCGCGAACGCGTCACCGCGCTGGTTGTAGTTGGCGAACATGTCCATCGAGGCGCAGGCCGGGGCAAGGAGCACCGTGTCACCGGGCTGTGCGAGCCGCTTGGCCTCCTGGACTGCCGCGAGCATCGCCCCAGTGTCGGTCCGGTCGAGGTCGACGACGGGTACTTCCGGCGCGTGTCGCGCGAGGGCTTCCCGGATCAGGCCACGATCGGCGCCGATGAGCACGGCTGCGCGAAGGCGCTTTGCCGACTTGGCGACCAGCTCCTCGAAGACGGCGCCCTTGGCGAGCCCGCCCGCGATCCACACGATGGACTCGTACGCCGCCAACGAGGCTTCGGCCGCGTGGGTGTTGGTGGCCTTGGAGTCGTCCACGTACGCGACCCCGTCCACGTCCGCCACGTGCGCGATGCGGTGGGCGTCCGGGGTGAAGGCCCGCAGACCGTCCCGTACGGCCTTGGGGGGCACGCCGTAGGCCCGGGCGAGGGCCGCCGCCGCGAGGGCGTTCGCGATGTTGTGCGGGGCCGGCGGGTTGACGTCGGAGACCTCGGCGAGCTCCTGGGCGTTCTTCTGCCGGTTCTCGACGAAGGCGCGGTCGACCAGGATGCCCTCGACGACGCCGAGTTGGGAGGGGGCCGGGGTGCCGAGGGTGAAGCCGATGGCGCGGCAGCCCTCCTCGACGTCGGCCTCGCGGACCAGGTCCTCGGTGGCCTTGTCGGCGACGTTGTAGACGCAGGCGACGCGATTGCCTTCGTAGATACGGCCCTTGTCGCGCGCGTACGCCTCCATGGAGCCGTGCCAGTCGAGGTGGTCGGGGGCGAGGTTGAGCACGGCGGCGGAGTGGGCGCGCAGGGAGGGCGCCCAGTGGAGCTGGTAGCTGGACAGCTCCACGGCCAGGACGTCGTACTGCTCCTCGCCGAGCACCGCGTCGAGGAGCGAGATGCCGATGTTGCCGACGGCGGCCGTGCGCAGCCCCGCCGCCTTCAGGATGGAGGCCAGCATCTGCACGGTCGTCGTCTTGCCGTTGGTGCCGGTGACGGCCAGCCAGGGCGCGGCGTCTGGGCCGCGCAGCTGCCAGGCGAGCTCGACGTCGCCCCAGACCGGGACATCGGCTTCGCGAGCCGCCGCGAACAGCGGCTTGTCCGGCTTCCAGCCCGGAGAGGTGACGATCAGCTCGGTGCCGGCGGGCAGGGTGTCTCCGTCACCGAGGCGGACGGCGATGCCCAGGGCCTGAAGCTCCTCGGCCTGGGCACGCGCGCGTGCGTCGTCGCCGTCGTTGACGACGGTGACCTTCGCGCCGAGGCCGTGCAGCACCTTGGCCGCCGGGATGCCGGAGACGCCGAGCCCGGCGACGGTGACGTTCTTGCCCTGCCAGTCGGTCACTTGTCCGCTGCCCATCCTGCGTAGAAGAGGCCCAGTCCGACGATCACACAGATGCCCTGAATGATCCAGAAACGGACCACGACGAGCACTTCTGACCAGCCCTTGAGTTCGAAGTGGTGCTGGAGTGGCGCCATGCGGAAGACGCGCTTGCCGGTGAGGCGGAAGGAGCCGACCTGGATGACCACCGACATGGTGATCAGCACGAAGAGGCCGCCGAGGATGGCGAGCAGCAGCTCGGTGCGCGAGCAGATGGCGAGACCCGCGAGCGCGCCGCCCAGAGCCAGCGAACCGGTGTCACCCATGAAGATCTTGGCGGGCGAGGTGTTCCACCACAGGAAGCCGAGGCAGGCGCCCATCAGCGCGGAGGAGACGACGGCGAGGTCGAGTGGATCGCGTACCTCGTAACAGGCGCCGGGGTTCGTGAGCGTCTGCGCGTTGGCGCAGGACTCCTGGAACTGCCAGACGCCGATGAACGTGTAGGCGCCGAAGACCAGCACGGAGGCGCCGGTGGCGAGGCCGTCCAGACCGTCGGTCAGGTTCACGCCGTTCGACATGGCGAGGATCATGAACAGCGCCCAGACGACGAACAGCACCGGGCCGATGGACCAGCCGAAGTCCTGCACGAAGGAGAGCTTGGTGGAGGCCGGGGTGTTGCCGCGGTTGTCGGCGAACTGCAGCGAGAGCACCGCGAAGGCGATACCGCCGAGCAGCTGGCCGGCCATCTTGGCCTTGGCCCGCAGACCCAGCGAGCGACGCTTGACGATCTTGATGTAGTCGTCGAGGAAGCCGACCAGACCCATGCCGGCCATCAGACCGATCACCAGGACGCCGGAGAACGTCGGCGGCTTGCCCGTGATCAGCTTGGACAGGAAGTACGCGGCGACCGTCGCCAGGATGAAGGCGATACCACCCATGGTCGGCGTACCGCGCTTGCTGTGGTGCTCCCGGGGGCCGTCGTCACGGATGTACTGGCCGTAGCCCTTGCGGGCCAGCAGCTTGATCAGCAGCGGGGTGCCGACCAGGGTCAGGAACAGACCGATGACACCCGAGAACAGGATCTGATTCATCATCGGGCGGCAACCTCACCCTCGGCACCGCCGGAGAGCAGCGCGTCGGCGACGCTCTCCAGGCCGACCGAACGGGACGCCTTCACGAGTACGACGTCCCCCGGGCGCAACTCGCTGCGCAACAGGTCGACCGCCGCCTGTGCGTCGGACACGTGCACCGACTCCTCACCCCACGAACCCTCGTTATATGCGCCCAGTTGCAGCCAGGACGCTTCCCTGCCCCCGACCGCGACGAGCTTGCTGACGTTGAGCCGGACGGCGAGCCGTCCGACCGCGTCGTGCTCGGCGAGCGCCTCGTCCCCGAGCTCGGCCATCTTGCCGAGCACCGCCCACGTACGGCGCCCCTTGCCCATGGCCGCCAGGGCGCGCAGAGCGGCCCGCATGGACTCGGGGTTCGCGTTGTAGGCGTCGTTGACGACCGTCACGCCGTCCGGGCGCTCGGTGACCTCCATCCGCCAGCGGGAGAGGGAGCCCGCCTCGGAGAGCGCGGTGGCGATCTCTTCCGCGGACATGCCCAGCTCATGGGCGACGGCGGCCGCGGCGAGCGCGTTCGACACGTGGTGCTCACCGTACAGGCGCATGGTCACATCGCTTGCACCGGAGGGTGTGTGAAGGGTGAAGGCAGGCTGTCCGCTGTCCGTGAGTCTCACGTTCTCGGCGCGTACGTCCGCTTCGCCGGACTCTCCGAAAAGGATCACCTTCGCCTTCGTACGGGAGGCCATGGCCCGTACGAGGGGATCGTCGGCGTTGAGGATCGCGGCGCCGCCGTCTTCTTCCGACGGCAGTCCCTCGACGAGCTCACCCTTGGCCTGCGCGATCTGCTCGCGGCCGCCGAACTCGCCGATGTGGGCGGTGCCGACGTTGAGCACGAGGCCGATCTTGGGGGGCGTCAGATCCGTGAGGTAGCGGATGTGGCCGATGCCGCGGGCGCCCATCTCCAGGACGAGGAACCTGGTCTCCTCGGTGGCGCTGAGGGCCGTGAGCGGGAGCCCGATCTCGTTGTTGAGCGAGCCCGGCGTCCACACGGTGGGCGCCTTGTGCTGGAGCACCTGGGCGATCAGGTCCTTGGTGCTGGTCTTGCCCGCCGAGCCGGTGAGGGCGACGAGGGTCGCGCCGAGCCGTCGTACGACATGCCGGGCGAGCGCGCCGAGGGCCTTCTGGACGTCGGCCACGACGATCGCGGGCACGCCCACGGGACGCGAGGCCAGTACGGCGACGGCACCGGCCGCCACGACCGCTTCCGCGAAGTCGTGGCCGTCCACACGCTCACCGACGAAGGCGACGAAGAGGCTGCCGGGCTCCACTTCGCGGGAGTCCCGGACGACGGATCCGGTGACCTCGACGGACGGATCCGGTATGTCGTGCGTCTGCCCGCCGACGACTTCTGCGATCTCGGCGAGAGAGAGGGCGATCACAAGTTCATCCCTGGGTCTTCTGGATAGCTTCGCGAAGCACCTGGCGGTCGTCGAAGGGACGCACCACCCCGGCGATGTCCTGGCCCTGCTCATGCCCCTTGCCCGCGACCAGCACGGTGTCGCCGGGCTGTGCGCGGGCGACGGCTGCGGCGATCGCGGCGGCCCGGTCCTCGAAGACCTGGACCTCGCCACGCTCGTGTACTGGCACGGACGCCGCGCCCTGGAGCATGGTTGCGAGGATCGCGAGGGGGTCCTCGGAGCGGGGGTTGTCGGAGGTCAGTACGGCTGTGTCGGCGAGGCGGGCGGCGGCGGCGCCCATCGGGGCGCGCTTGGTCGTGTCACGGTCCCCGCCGCAGCCGAGCACCACGTGCAGCCTGCCCTCGGTGACCTTGCGGAGCGCCTTGAGCACCGACTCGACGGCGTCGGTCTTGTGGGCGTAGTCCACGACCGCGAGATACGGCTGCCCCGCGTCCACCCGCTCCAGCCGGCCCGGCACGCCCGGCACGGCGGCGATGCCGTCGGCGGCGGCCTGCGGGTCGAGACCGGCGGCGGCCAGAGCGACGATCGCGGCGAGGGTGTTCGCCACGTTGAAGGGGCCCGCGATCGGCGAGCTGGCGGCGATCCGCTCGCCCTTGGGGCCGATCACGGTGAACGTCGAGTCCATGGGGCCGATCTCCACGTCCTCGGCCCGCCAGTCGGCGTCGGGGTGGCCCTCGGCGGAGAAGGTGACGACCGGGACCGTGGCTTCCTTTGCGAGCCTGCGGCCGTACTCGTCGTCGAGGTTGACGACGCCGAGTTTGCTGCGTTTCGGCGTGAACAGCTGTGCCTTGGCCCGGAAGTAGTCCTCCATGTCGGAGTGGAACTCCATGTGTTCCGGGCTGAGGTTGGTGAACACGGCGATGTCGAAGACGCAGCCGTCGACGCGGCCGAGCACGAGCGCGTGGCTGGAGACCTCCATGGCGACCGCCTCGACGCCGCGTTCGCGCATGACGGCGAACAGGGCCTGGAGGTCGGTGGCTTCGGGGGTGGTGCGCTCGGACTTGATGCGCTCGTCGCCGATGCGCATCTCGACCGTGCCGATAAGTCCGGTCGCGCGGGCCGTCTTGAGGCCGCCCTCGACCAGGTACGCGGTCGTGGTCTTGCCGGAGGTGCCGGTGATGCCGATCTGCAGCAGGTCGCGGCCGGGGTGGCCGTAGATCGTGGCCGCCAGTTCGCCCATCCGGCCCCGCGGGTCCTCGACGACCAGGACCGGGAGCCCGGTCGCGGCGGCCCGCTCGGCGCCGGTCGGATCGGTCAGCACGGCGGCCGCGCCGAGGCCGGCGGCCTGCGTGACGAAGTCGGCGCCGTGCAGGCGGGCGCCCGGGAGGGCGGCGTACAGGTCGCCGGGGCGGACGGCCCGCGAGTCATGGGTGATGCCCGTGACCTCGGCGGCGCCCTCCGCGTGTTCCGGCGCAGGGGCACCCAACTGGTCGGCGAGTTCCGCGAGGGGTGTGGCGGAGACCTGCGCCGGCCTGGGCGGTCCCGGATACGTCACGGGCTGCCCCTTCTGGGTGGTTTGGGACTGATCAGCGTGTGGCACGGCGGTGAGCGTACCGGGCGCACCGGCTTCGGAGCGAAGTGAGGGGCGGGGCGTGCCCTGGTTTCCGGAGTCGGGAGTGATCGTTGTCACGAGGTGGTTCCTGGCTGCTCGGTGCTGATCAGGTGGGGTCAGGGGTCGTCGGGGCGGTCAGGGTTTGTAGCCGACCGGGAGCTTGGCGGCCTTGGCGCCGGTCGGCGGGACCTGGAGGGTTTTCAGCGCGAACTCCATGACTTTCTTGTAGATGGGTCCGCAGATCTGGCCGCCGAAGTAGTTGCCCGAGGTGGCGTTCTGGATCGCGCAGTAGACCGTCACACGGGGCTTGTCGGCGGGGGCGAAGCCGGCGAACGACGACGTGTAGCCGCGGTACCTGCCGGTGGCCGGATCCACGCGGTTCGCCGTACCCGTCTTGCCCGCGACCCGGTAGCCGGGGATGCGCGCCTTGGTGCCGGTGCCCTCCTCGTCGTCCACGACCGACTCCAGCATCCGGGCCAGGGTCTTGGCCGTCTTGGCGCTGATGACCCTGGTCTTCTTGGGTTTCGGGGCGGGCGTGAACTGCCCGTCGGGTCCCTTGGTGCCGCGCACGAGCGTGGGCTCGACGCGTACGCCGCCGTTGGCGACCGTCGAGTAGACGGAGGCCGCCTGCATCGCGTTGATGGACACGCCCTGGCCGAAAGGAATCGTGTACTGCTGCGAGGTCGACCAGGTGTTCGGGGCGGCGAGGATGCCCGGGGTCTCGCCAGGGAAGCCGAGCCCGGTGGGGCTGCCGAAACCGAACTTGCGCAGGTAGTTGTAGAGGATCCGGTTCGACTGCTTCTGCGTCTTGCCCAGCTGGCCGGTGGCCAGGATGGTGCCGATGTTGCTGGACTTGGCGAGCACGCCATTGAGGGTCAGGTACCAGGTGGGGTGGTCGATGTCGTCCTTGAAGAGCCGGTCGCCGCGATGCAGTCGGTTGGGCACGACGACGTTGGTGAGGGGCGTGGCCACCCCCTCCTCCAGTACGGCGGCCATCGAGATGACCTTCGCGGTGGAGCCGGGCTCGTAGGCGTCCTGGACGGCCGCGTTGCCCATGTTCGCGGCGCTGGCCTCGGAGAGGTCGTTCGGGTCGAAGCCGGGCGAGTTGGCCATCGCGAGGATCTGGCCGGTGCGGGTGTCCTGGACGATCACATAGCCGCGGTCCGCCTTGGACTTCGCCACCTGCTCGCTGATCGCGTTCTGCGCGGCCCACTGGATGTCGCGGTCGATGGTGAGCTCGACGTCGCTGCCGGGCACGGCGGGCGTCTCGGTCGATCCGACGGTGGGCACCTGGCGGCCGCCGGACTGGGCGTAGCGGATCTCGCCGTCCTTGCCGGACAGTGCCTTGTTCAGCTGTTGCTCGACGCCGCCGCCGCCCTTGCCGTCGGCGTTGACCCAGCCCAGTATCCCGGCGGCCAGGTCGCCGTTCGGGTACACCCGCTTGCTGCTGGCGACCGAGAGGACGCCCGCGAGGACGTTGACCGTGCTCTCGTCCTTCTCGGCCTTGGTGGCCAGAGCGGTCTTCAGGTCCTTGATCTGCTTCCAGACCTGCGGGGTCTGGCGCCGCGCCAGCAGGGTGTAGCGCGAGTTCTTGTTCTCGGGCCGCAGCTTCCTGACGATCGTTTCCTGCTGCTGGCCGAGGATCGGCGCGAGGAGGGCGGCCGCCTGCTCGGGGCCGTCATTGATCTTCAGTTGCTCGCGGGAGAACAGCGTGGGGTCGGCCGTGATGTCGTACGCGTCCACGCTGGTCGCCAGCTCGACGCCGTTGCGGTCGGTGATGCCGCCGCGCTCGGCGGCCAGGGTGTAGCCGACGTACCGGTTCTTCTCGGCCTTGGCCGCGTAGGTGCTGGCGTCGACGCCCTGCACCTGGAGCAGCCGTACGACGAAGGCGAGCAGGACGAGGGTCAGGGCGAGGCTGACCATCCGCAGCCTGGGGCGGGGGCTGCCGAGCCGGATCGTGCGGACCGCGGGGCGGGATGCCGGGCGGCGGGCCGGGCGGGCGCCGGGGCCCGGGCGCCGCTGGGCGCCGCCGGAGCGGGCGGGCTTCGCGGGTCCGGGCACGCGGCGGCGCGGCGGTTGCCTTGGTGAACTTTCGACCACTTCCGTCACCTGCCGGGGGTCGGGTATGCGGAGGACTGGGCGAACGGGGTGGCTTGCGGAGCGGGGGGCGCGTACTGCGGCGTGGTGGGCGTGACCTCGGGGGACGCGTACTGCGGCGCGGCGGGAGTGGCCTCGGCGGTCGGCGCGGGCGGCGGGCCGGCGGTCGCGCCGGCTGTCGGGGGTGCCGTGGGCTCGCTGACGAGGGACTCGGGGGCGAGGACGAGAGGGGTGTACACGGAGGTCCGGTCCTCGGGCGCGGGGCTGGGGACGCCCTTGACCGTGCCGTCGGGGTTGAGGAAGGCGGGGTCTCCGCCGGGGACCATGCCGAGTTCGTGGGCGCGACGCTGGAGGGCGTCGGGAGCGGAGTAGGCGTCGATGTCCCGCTGGAGGGACTGCTCCTCGTCGGTGAGGGACTTGGTGTCCTTCTTCAGGTCGTCCAGTTTGAACGCGCCTTCGCTGAGGGCGGAGTTCAGCATGAGGAGCCCGATGAGGCCGCCGCCGAGGAGAAGGACGACGAGGAGGACGAAGGGCGTGCGGGCGGCTCGTGCGCGCCCTGCGGGGATGAGCCGCGCGAGCCGGGCGGCCCGCCCTCTCAGTTCGGGTTTCCTACTCACTCACCCTCCCCCGGGTCCGGTTCTCCAACTCACGGGTTCGAATCCTGGACCCGGACGCCCGCCCCTGCCTCACGGCCCTCATTCGATGGACTCCCTGATGCGCTCGGCCCCCCGCAGGCGCGCAGGTGCCGCGCGCCGGTTCTCGGCGACCTCTTCCTCGGTGGGAAGTTCGGCACCTCGCGTCAGCAGCTTGAGCCGTGGCTGGTAGCGCTCGGGGACGACGGGCAGCCCGGGCGGCGCGGTGCTGGCGGCGCCGGCCGCGAACACGTGCTTGACCAGCCGGTCCTCCAGCGAGTGGTACGACAGGACGGCGATCCGCCCGCCGACGTCGAGGGCCTCCACGGCGGCCGGGATCGCCCGCTCCAGGACGGAGAGCTCGCCGTTGACCTCGATGCGCAGCGCCTGGAAGGTGCGCTTGGCCGGGTTGCCGCCGGTGCGCTTGGCGGCCTGCGGAAGGGCGTCGCGGATCAGCTCCACGAGCCGGGCGCTGTTGCTGAACGGCTCCTTCTCCCGTTCCCGCACGATCGCGGCCACGATCCGCTTGGCCTGCTTCTCCTCGCCGTACGCGCGCAGGATCCGGACCAGCTCGCCGGCCGGGTAGGTGTTGAGGACCTCGGCGGCGCTGATCCCGGTCGTCTGGTCCATGCGCATGTCGAGGGGGGCGTCCTGGGCGTAGGCGAAGCCGCGGTCGGCCTCGTCGAGCTGCATGGAGGAGACGCCGAGGTCGAACAGGACGCCCTGCACGCGCGCGATGCCGAGCCTTTCCAGGACCTCCGGGAGCTCGTCGTACACGGCGTGCACGAGGGTCGCGCGCTCGCCGTACGGCGCGAGCCGCTCGCCGGACAGGCGCAGGGCCTCCTTGTCGCGGTCGAGCGCGACGAGCCGGGCCTCGGGGAACTGCGTCAGGAGAGCCTCGCTGTGGCCGCCGAGGCCGAGCGTGCAGTCGACGACCACCGCTCCCGGCCGCTGCAGGGCGGGGGCCAACAGGTCCAGGCACCGCTGGAGCATCACCGGGACATGTCGACTCTGGCTCAAGGGGCCCTCTCAGATCCGACGGGCCCGTACGCACTGCCGGGTCCCCGCCCGCTCGTGAAGGGGAGGCCTGCCGGCGCCGAGAGCGTCAGCCGACCGGGAGCGGGAGGAGGCCGAGCCGTACGTACGCGCCGCGCACGCGGGGAGATCTCCGGAAAAATCGCCGGGGTCTCCAGGAAATTTCAGTCCAGCAGGGAGAGCCGGCCCTCCCGCTTCGCGTCACTTTAGTCCACGGTGTCGCGCGGTCAATCAACTGGCCTGCGCGTCGCGCTCCGGGGCGATCCTGGCGCCACGAGCCGGGAAAAATCGCCCACACGGAAACCTCCGCCTCACCTCTGTGGATTACCTCACAGTGAGCGCGTGATAACGCTCTTTTTCCCTTCTCACGACAGGACCGGAAACGCTGTGACCAGTACCGTCATGGGTATGACGACTTCTGCATCGGTTCCCGCTGGTCCTCAAGGTGCGATAGCCCCCCGCGGCACGGTCACCGACCGTCTCGTCGAGGCGAACGAGCGATACGCCTCCGCCTTCACCGACCCCGGCATGGACGCCCGTCCCGTGCTCCACGTCGCCATCGTCGCCTGCATGGACGCCCGTCTCGACCTGCACGCCGCGCTCGGCCTGGAGCTCGGCGACTGCCACACCATCCGCAACGCGGGCGGTGTGGTCACCGACGACGTGATCCGCTCCCTGACCATCAGCCAGCGGGCGCTCGGCACCCGCAGCATCGTCCTGATCCACCACACCGGCTGCGGTCTGGAGACCCTCACCGAGGACTTCCGGCACGACCTGGAGATGGAGGTCGGCCAGCGGCCCGCCTGGGCGGTGGAGTCCTTCCGGGACGTCGACCAGGACGTACGGCAGTCGATGCAGCGGGTGCGCACCTCGCCGTTCCTGCTGCACACCGACGACGTGCGGGGCTTCGTCTTCGACGTGAAGACGGGTCTGCTGCGCGAGGTCGACCCCGCCTGATCATCCGCCGTAGCTGTCGTTTCGCTGTCAATTTGGGCTCCGGCGTGCACAAAAGGCCGTAAGACCCGACATATCGCAGGCAGTTGTCCACAGGCGAGTGACACGAATCGGTAACGGCAGCAAGAATGCGGGTGTGGCAACACGCGGAACTTTTCACGCGTGGTGTCCGTGTTCCAGGGGTGGGCCGGTCCGCGTGGTAGAGCGTCGGCCCGGAAAGAACGGGCCGAGGAGGGCCGGGTGACGACCTATGACGATCGAGCGAGCCTCACTGATCTGACCGCCACTGTGGAGCGTGTCCGCAGTTCGGTGGAAGGAGTGATCGAGGGCAAGCCCGAGGTCGTACGGCTTTCGCTGACCGTACTGCTCGCCGAGGGACATCTTCTGATCGAGGATGTCCCCGGCGTGGGCAAGACAATGCTCGCCAAGGCGCTGGCACGGTCCATCGACTGTTCGGTGCGGCGTATCCAGTTCACGCCCGACCTGCTGCCGTCGGACATCACGGGTGTGTCCATCTGGGATCAGCAGCGCAAGGACTTCGAGTTCAAGCCGGGTGCGATCTTCGCCCAGATCGTGATCGGTGACGAGATCAACCGCGCGTCGCCGAAGACGCAGTCCGCACTCCTGGAGTCCATGGAGGAGCGCCAGGTCACGATCGACGGCCAGACCTACGAGCTGCCGAGCCCCTTCATGGTGGTGGCCACGCAGAACCCCGTGGAGATGGAAGGCACCTACCCGCTACCCGAGGCGCAGCGCGACCGCTTCATGGCCCGTGTCTCCGTCGGCTACCCCAGCGTGGAGGCCGAGCTGCAGATGCTGGACGTGCACGGCGGCGTCTCGCCGCTGGAGGACCTCCAGCCGGTGGCCCACGCGCACGACATCGTGAAGCTGATCGAGGCCGTCAGGGGCGTCCACGTCGCCGAGCCGGTCCGCCGGTACGCGGTGGAGCTGGTCGCGGCCACGCGCACCCACCCCGACCTCAGACTCGGCGCCTCCCCGCGCGCCACGCTGCACCTGCTGCGCGCGGCGAAGGCATCGGCGGCCCTGAGCGGCCGGGAGTACGCGCTGCCGGACGACGTGCAGGCGCTCGCCGTGGCCGTCCTGGCCCACCGCCTGCTGCCCACCGCACAGGCCCAGCTGAACCGCCGTACGTCCGAGCAGGTCGTCCAGGAGATCCTGCAGCGCACCCCGGTGCCCGCCGCGCCGCAGCAGCAGAGCGGCTTCGGCGGCCTGGGCCGGGGCGCCGCGGCCTACGGCCAGCAGCCGCCCCGGAGGCTGTGATGACCTCCGGCAGTACGGGCCAGGCCGAGGCGGACCGGGGCGAGAAGGGCGGGCTGCGCACGGCACTGACCGGTCTGACCACACGCGGCCGGTCCTTCCTGGCCGCCGGCGTCGCGGCCGCCGTCTGCGCCTATGTCCTCGGCCAGAGCGACCTGCTGCGCGTCGGGCTGCTGCTCGCCGTGCTACCCCTGGTCTGCGCGACCGTGCGGTACCGCACCCGCTACCGGGTCGCGGGCAGCCGCCGGCTCTCCCCCGCGCGCGTGCCCGCGGGCAGCGAGGCCCGCGTGCATCTGCGGATGGACAACGTCTCGCGGCTGCCCACGGGCCTGCTGATGCTGCAGGACCGGGTGCCGTACGTCCTCGGCCCGCGCCCGCGTTTCGTGCTGGACCGGGTGGAGCCGGGCGGCCGCCGCGAGGTGTCCTACCGGGTGCGCTCCGACCTGCGCGGCCGCTATCCGCTGGGCCCGTTGCAGCTGCGCCTGACCGACCCGTTCGGCATGTGCGAGCTCACCCGGTCCTTCTCGACGTACGACACCCTGACCGTCATCCCGCGCGTGGAGCCGCTGCCGCCGGTGCGCTTCAGCGGGGAGGCGAAGGGATACGGCGACGGGCGGCAGCGCTCGCTCGCACTGGCCGGCGAGGACGACGTGATCCCGCGCGGATACCGGTACGGCGACGACCTGCGCCGGGTGCACTGGCGCTCCACCGCGCGCTACGGCGAACTGATGGTGCGCCGCGAGGAGCAGCCGCAGCGCTCCCGCTGCACGGTGCTGCTGGACACCCGGGGCCTGGCCTTCCAGGGCGCGGGCCCCGACTCGGCCTTCGAGTGGGCCGTGTCGGGCACCGCGTCCGTGCTGGTCCACATGCTCGAACGGGGTTTCTCCGTACGGCTGCTGACCGACACCGGCAACTCGGTGCCCGGCGAGGGTTCCGACGGGTTCGCGGGCGCGAGCCAGGAGTCGGCGGACGCGGCCGGGCTGATGATGGACACCCTCGCGGTGATCGACCACTCCGACGGCACGGGTCTGTCGCGGGCGTACGACGTGCTGCGCGGCGGCAACGAAGGGCTGCTGGTCGCCTTCTTCGGTGACCTCGACGAGGAGCAGGCGACGGTGGCCGCCAAGATGCGGCAGCGCAGCGGTGGCGCGGTGGCCTTCGTGCTGGACGGCGACGGCTGGGGGCGGGAACCGACCGATGTGGCCGGTCCGTTGAACAGGAGCGAGGAGCGGCTGCGGATGCTGCGGGAGGCGGGCTGGACGGCCCTGAGCGTGCCGCGGGGCGCTTCGCTGAACGAGCTGTGGCGCCAGGCGGACCGGGCGCGTACGGACGCCGCCGCGATCAGTGGCGCGCGGGGTGAGGGGGGACCGGCATGAGCGGGCGGACACGGATGGCGCTGAGCGCCGCGTCGGCCACGCTGATGGCGTCGTGCGCCCTGCTGCCACTGGTCTCCCCGGCCACCTGGCTGGTGCAGGCGGTCTTCCTGCTGGCGATCCAGATGGGCGTGGGCATGGCCACCCGCAGGGTGCCGCTGGCGCGGCCCCTGACGGTCGCGGCGCAGGCCCTGGTCGCCCTGATGCTGCTGACCCTGACCTTCGCCAACCAGCAGGCGATCCTCGGAGTGATCCCCGGCCCGGAGGCCTTCCGTCACTTCGCCGACCTGCTGCAGGCAGGTGCGGACGACGTCAGCCGGTACTCGATCCCGGCGCCGCTCTCGGACGGCATCCGCCTGATGCTCATCGGCGGCGTCCTGATCATCGGCCTCGCGGTCGACACCCTGGCGGTGACCTTCCGCAGCGCCGCCCCGGCCGGGCTGCCGCTGCTCGCGCTGTACTCCGTGGCCGCGGGGCTGTCCGACGGCGGCGCCGACTGGCTGTGGTTCGTGGTCGCCGCCGCGGGCTATCTGATGCTGCTGCTGGCCGAGGGCCGCGACCGGCTCTCGCAGTGGGGCCGGGTCTTCGGCGGGGCGCCACGGACGCCGGGCGGGGAGCCCAGTAGTGCGGTGGCGCCGGTGCGCACCGGGCGGCGCATCGGCGTGTTCGCTCTGGGCGTGGCCCTGGTGGTGCCGCTCGCCCTGCCCGCCATGAACGGCGGTCTGCTGGACGCGGCAGGCACCGGCGTGGGCTCGGGAAGCGGCAGCGGGGGCACGATCTCCGCGGTCAACCCGCTGGTGTCGCTGCGCGACAGTCTGAACGTGGACGAGGACCGCGAGGTCATCTCCCTGAAGACCAACACGAAGGACCTCTCCGACCTGTACCTGCGGATCGTCTCGCTGGACGACTTCGACGGGACCACCTGGCAGCCGTCGAAACGCAGCATCGAGTCCGTGCCGGGCGAGTTCCCCACGCCCACGGGCCTCGGCCCCGACGTGCGGCGTGCGGAGGTCGAGACGACGATCTCGGCCGCGGACTGGTACGCCCAGAACTGGCTGCCGATGCCGTACCCGCCGAGCGGCGTGGACATCGACGGCAACTGGCGGTACGAGCCGCTGGGCATGACGGTCGTCGGCGACCGCCGCCAGACCACGCGCGGGGTGACGTACACCGTGCGCAGCCTCGATGTGCAGCCGACGGCCGAGCAACTGGCGAACGCCGCGGAACCGCCCGCCGCCCTGAAGCGCGAATTCACCGAGCTGCCCGACTCGATGCCCGCGGTGGTGGCCGAGACGGCACGTGCGGTCACCAAGGGCGCGACCAGCCACTACGAGCAGGCGGTCAAGCTGCAGGAGTACTTCTCCGTGACAGGCGGCTTCCAGTACGACACCAACGTCAAGGTCGGCAGCGGCCGGCAGGCGATCGCCCGCTTCCTGAAGGACAAGCAGGGCTTCTGCGTCCACTTCTCCTTCGCGATGGCGGCCATGGCCCGCTCGCTGGAGATACCTGCCCGGGTCGCGGTGGGCTTCGCACCCGGCACCCCGCAGGGCGACAGCTCGGTCTCGGTGGGGTTGAGGGACGCGCACGCCTGGCCGGAGCTGTACTTCGAGGGCGTGGGCTGGACCCGCTTCGAGCCGACGCCGACCCGTGGCTCGGTTCCGTCGTACACCCAGTCGGACACGACCGGCTCGGCCCTTCCCGACGTGGTGCGGCCCTCACAGTCGGCGAGCACGGGGCCCTCCGCCTCGCCCTCGGCGAGCCAGAGCTGCGTGGGGCAGAACCGGGAGCTGTGCGCGAGCGAGTCCCCTCAGGCCGCGCTGCCCACGGATGACGACGGCCCGAAGTGGTACGCCGTGCTGGCCTGGGTGCTCGGCGGGCTGGCGGCGCTGCTGATCCCCTTGGCGCCGATGCTGTGGCGGCTGCGGACACGGGCGGTACGGCTGGGAGCGCACGGCCGCACGGAAGCGGACGTTTCGCTGCACACGCTGGCGGTCTGGCAGGAACTGACCGACATCGCCTGGGACTTCGGCATCCCCCCGGACGACTCCCAGACCCCCCGCAAGACGGCCGCCCGCATCGTCCGCCTCGGCCACCTCGACCCACCGGCCGTGGCCTCTGTGCATCGCATCGCCGACGCGGTGGAACAGGTCCTGTACGCCCCCAGTCCCCACCCGGTGGCCGGCCTCGCGGAGGACGTCCGCCGTGTCCTGTCCAACCTCGAGTCCAAGGTCAGCCGGCCGACGAGGATGCGCGCCCTGCTGGCCCCACGGTCCAGCGTGCGGGTGACGTGGGCCCTGTCGGACTGGTGGAGCACCCTCCAGCGACGCGCTGCCGCCGCCCGACCGACGTGGCGCAAGCCGTCCACGTCCGGACAGCGGGGGTGAGGGCTCGCCGCCCGGACACGTGACAACGGCTTGTCCCGGCGCCCACTAGTTCGGGGTCTTGGGTTCGATGGCGGCTGCGGGGGGTGTGTGGCTGATCGCGTAGTTCCCCGCGCCCAAGGGGGCGTTGCAGCGCCGCCCCCGGCTCCCATCGGGCCGTACGAGAGCATGCATCAGGGGGTGACCACCCGTCCGGTGGTCACCCCCTGATGTAGGTTCGGGAGCTGATCGTCGAGCTAGTGGCCGCCCTGTTCGTCGCGGCGGCGCTGCCAGCGTTCTTCGATGCGGTCCATCATGGAGCGCTTCTGGCGTGGCTGACGGCGAGCGTGCGGGCCGGCGGCGGGCTGTTCGCCCGGCTTCGGGGCCTTGCGCCAACCGGTCACCGCCAGGACCGCGCAGCCCAGCATGACGAGGAACCCCACCACGCTCAGCCAGACCTGCTTGGCGACCATTCCAGCCATGAGGAGCGCGATACCCACGAGGAAGCCCGCGACCGCCTGGTAGACCCGCCGCCGGGTGTACGTACGCAGCCCGCTTCCCTCAAGCGCCGACGCGAACTTGGGATCTTCGGCGTACAGCGCTCGCTCCATCTGCTCGAGCATTCGCTGCTCGTGCTCCGAGAGCGGCACGGAGTCCTCCTCATCGTGCAGTCGCCGGGGCGACCCGGGGGGTCCCTTCAGGATAGGCAGGGAATCGCCCCCGTGAAACCCGCCCCTCTACGCCAATTGGCCAACCGGGCTCCGGCATGGGCGTCCCGGCTCGCTGAGATCTGCATTCCCCAGCGGCCGACCCGTCATGCCGGAACGGTCTCCCTCGATCATACGGCGCTGAGCGCCCGATCGGGGGGCCTGTGGCGTACTCCATGTGCAGCCAAGTCCCTGATCAACGGCGCACCCCTGCGGTCCGCTCACGGAAGGCGGCTCAGGCCTCGCTGGTCTCCCGCGTCTCGCCGAGCACGTGGAGCTGCGTGGCCACCGAGTGGAAGGCGGGCAGCTCTGCCGCAGCCTCCTCCAGCTTCAGCAGCGCCTCGAGTGCGCCGGGCTCGGTGTCCACCAGCACGCCGGGCACCAGGTCGGCGAAGACCCGCACCCCGTGCACGGCACCGACCCGCAGGCCGGCTCCCTCGACCAGCGCGGTGAGCTGCTCGGCGGTGAATCGCCGGGGCACCGGGTCGCCCTGCCCCCAGCGGCCGTCCGGGTCCTCCAGGGCCTGCTTGGCCTCCTTGAAGTGACCGGCGAGGGCCCGCGCCAGCACCGCACCGCCCAGTCCGGCGGCGAGCAGACTGAGGACGCCCTCGGGACGCAGGGCGGCGACCGCGTTGCGGACACCCTCGGCGGGGTCGTCGACGTACTCCAGCACGCCGTGACAGAGCACGACGTCGTACCCGCCGCGCTCGACCACGTCGAAGAGGCCGTGGGCGTCGCCCTGGACGCCCCGCACCCGGTCGGCGACGTCGGCCTCGGCGGCGCGCCGCTCCAGGGCGAAGAGCGCGTTCGGGCTGGGGTCGACGACGGTGAGCCGGTGGCCGAGGCGGGCGAGGGGCACCGCGAAGTTGCCGCTGCCGCCTCCGGTGTCGAGGACGTCCAGCGCCTGCCGGCCCGTGGCCTTGACCCGGCGGTCCAGGGCGTCCTGGAGGACCTCCCAGACCACGGCGGTACGGAGGGAGGCGCGGGGTCGGGAGGACTCGGAGCGCAGCGACGTCGCGTGGGGGTGGTGATGGGAGACGGGCGGGCGCATCGGGTCCGACACGGCAGTTGACTCCTCGGCACGGCACCGCCACTGGCGCGGCGGAGCGAACGGGCTGCCTCCCCGGCGCCCGGATCACGGGATTGGGAAGGCTTCAGGCGCCCTCCACCCTATTGCCTACGCCGCCCCACCCGGCCATCGCGGTGCCGCACGACCCCCACCGTCTCGCCCGGCGGACGGCAGAGGGTGTCAGCAGGGCGGATGGCAGGGCGAGGGCAGCCGTGGAGGGCAAGGTCCGACAGGGAGGGCAAGGTCCGGCAGCAGGGGGCGGGCGGGCCGCGGCAACTTTCACGGGCAGACGGGCCCTCCCCACAGCGCCGGCCCCTACCCACAGCGCCGATACGGCACGGAGCACACGCCCGGGAGCGCCGATACGGCACGAGCACGTCCCGAACCCGACACACAAAGCCGCCCCGGCACCGCTCAGAAGCCCGACCCGCGACGCACCTGCCGTCAGCCCGCGTCCGGCATGTCCTCGCGCCCGTGTCGTGCGCGGTCGGGCTCCTCCGCGTCCGCGTCCGGTCGCGGTTGCGGCAGGACCGGCTGGAGCACCAGCATCCGCTCGACGAGGCGGAGGAACATCGCCACGTCACGTATCAGGTCGTCGGCGTCCCGGCGGCTGGCCGCGCCCTGGATGCCCGCCTCGGCCCGGGCGCGGCGCCGGGCGCCGGAGGCGAACAACGCGCTCCACTCGGTGAGTTCGGGCGCGATTTCGGGGAGCACTTCCCAGGCACTCCTGATGCGGGCTCGGCGCCTGGGCGACGGCTCCGGGCGCCCTCGCGCGGCGAGCACGGCGGCGGCGGTGCGCAGGGCGGCGAGGTGGGCCGTGGCATAGCGCTCGTTCGGGGTCTCCAGAACGGCGGCCTCGTCGAGTCCGGCACGGGCCTGGGCGAGCAGGTCGAGGGCGGCGGGCGGGGCCGTGGCCCGGCGGAGCACGGGGTGCACGTCGCTCGCCGGGCCGGTCAGTGAGGGGGCAGGGCCGGTGGCGCGGCGCCGGCGGGCGGCGGCTGCGTGGTAGCTGGCCATGACGAACCTCCTGTCGTCTGTGTGACGGCACGCCCTGATACGAGGTGCCGTATGTGCCCATCGTGAGGTATGGCACTGACAATCCGTTCTGACCTGCACTTTTGCTTCGATCGGGAGTTCGGAGTAGTTTTGCACTGACCAGTCAGTTCAAATTGAGGGGGCAGGGATGGGGGGAACCGTGACCGGAGTCGGTGTCACGGCCCAGGGTCTCGGCCTCGAAGGGCCCCGCGGATGGGCGTTCCGCGGGGTCTCCTTCGACGCGGAGCCCGGCTCACTGATCACGATCGAAGGTCCGTCCGGCACCGGCCGCACGTGCCTGTTGCTGGCGCTCACGGGGCGCATGAAGCTCTCCGAGGGAGCGGCCACCGTGGGCGATGCGGTGCTGCCCAAGCGCATGGCGGCGGTGCGGCGCGTCAGCGCCCTGGCCCACGTTCCCGGTGTGACCGACCTGGACCCGGCCCTGACCGTCGCCGAGCACCTCCATGAACGGGCGCTGCTGCAGCGGCGGTTCGGCGACTCGTTGCGGGGGCTCCTGCGACCGCGTGCCGAGCGCAGGACCGAGCAGAAGCGGCGCATCGACGCCGCGCTGACGGCAGCGGGCGTCGACCTGGACGCCCTGCCCAAGGGCCCCCGTACCGCCGTACGCGATCTGGAGCGGATGGAGGCGCTGCGGCTGTCCATCGCGCTGGCCCTGATCGGCCGCCCGCGCCTGCTCGGCGTCGACGACACCGATCTCAAGCTCTCCGACGCCGAGCGGACCGAGGTCTGGGCGCTGTTGAAGTCGATCACCGAGGCCGGGACCACGGTCATGGCGGTGTGCCGTGAGGCTCCCGACGGCACGGTCGAGGTGTCCACGCAGGCGACCGACCAGCCGTCCAGCACCCGGGAGACCGCCAGGGCGTCCGTCTCCCAGGAAACCGATGAGCCCCAGCAAACCGAAGAGTCCCAGGAAGCCAAAGAGCCCCAGGAAGCCGAAGAGTCCAGGGAAACCGACGGAAAGGAGGCCGCTGATGCGCTCGCCGAGGCTCGCCGCGCTTGAACTGAGGCGCTTCGGGCGGGGGAAGCTGCCGCGTGCCGCCTTGGTCGCGCTGCTGGTGCTGCCCCTGCTGTACGGCGCCCTGTACCTGTGGTCGTTCTGGGACCCGTACGGCCGTCTCGACCGCATCCCCGTGGCGCTCGTGAACGACGACAAGGGGGCGACCGTCGAGGGGAAGAAGCTCACCGTCGGCGACGACATCACCGAAGGGCTGCGCGAGAGCGAGGTCTTCGACTGGCACGAGGTGAGTGACGCGGAGGCCCGCAAGGGCGTCGAGGACGGCACCTACTACCTGTCGCTGACCATGCCGTCCGACTTCAGTGAGCGGATCGGCTCCAGCGCGGGCGACTCGCCCGAGACGGGCGCCCTCCAGGTGCGTACGAACGACGCGAACAACTACATCGTCGGGCAGATCTCGCGGACGGTCTTCAGCGAGGTGCGCGAAGCCGCCTCCACGAAGGCGTCGCGGTCGTTCCTGGACAAGATCTTCGTGTCGTTCTCCGACATCCACGGCGCGACGGTGAAGGCCGCGAACGGTGCCGACCAGCTCGAAGGCGGCATCGGGAAGGCGGAGAAGGGCTCCAAGGACCTCGCGGACGGGCTGAAGGACGCCAAGGACGGCAGCGGCAAGCTGTCGACGGGCCTGAAGAAGCTCAATAAGGGCGCGGGCGATCTGGACAACGGCTCCAGGCAGGTCGCGCAGGGCACGCAGACGCTGGCCGACAGGGTCAACGGCATCGACCAGAAGATCGGCCCGTTCCTGGCGGACAACGAGAAGACCATCGGGGACACCGCCCAGCTGGTCGCCGACACCTCGGCGGCGATCAGCAACAACCTCGACGACCTCGTGAAGCGGGCGCCGGACGCCGCCAGGCGCGCGCATGCGGCTTCCGACGTGCTGAACACCGTCTACAAGGCGCGCTGCGAGGACGCCGTACTGCCCGACCCTGCCTGCTCCGACCTGAAGAAGGCCAAGCAGTCGGCCGCGGACGTGGCGACGATCGCCGACGACCTCAACGCGCTGATCACCGACCACGACGGCGATCTGAAGGCGCTCAAGAAGAACCTCGCCACCCTCCAGAAGCAGTCCCAGGCGCTCGCCGACCGCGCGCCCCACCTCTCGGAGGACCTCGACGACGCCGTCGCCAAGATCAACAAGCTGAACGACGGGGCCGCCAAGGTCGCCGCGGGTGCCAAGAAGCTGCACTCGGGGATCGGCGGGGCCACGACGGGCGCGGCCGACCTGGACACGGGTGTCGGCAGGCTGAAGACGGGTGCCTACGACCTCAGCGGCGGCATCTACAAGCTCGTCGACGGCTCCGGGAAGCTCTCGGACGGGCTGCACGACGGCGCGAAGCAGATCCCCGACTACGACAAGAAGGCCCGCGACCAGCGCACCGAGGTGATGGCCGACCCGGTCCAGCTCGTCTCCCGGGACATGCACAAGGCGGCCAACTACGGCACCGGTTTCGCCCCGTACTTCATCCCGCTGTCCCTGTGGGTGGGCGCCATGGTGGCGTACATGCTGATCGCGCCGATGAACCGCCGTGCGCTCGCCGCGGGTGCCTCGGCATGGCGGATCGCGCTGGCCGGCTGGCTGCCCGTGGTGGCGATCGGGGTGCTGCAGACGGTGGCCCTGATGTCGGTGCTGCACTGGGCGATCGGGCTGCAGATGGCGCGGGCGGCCGGGACGGTGGGCTTCCTGTTCCTGGTGACGGCGTGCTTCGCGGCGCTCGTGCAGTGGCTGAACGCGCGCTTCGGGGCGGCCGGCCGGATCCTCGTCCTGGCTCTCCTGATGCTGCAGTTGACGTCCGCGGGCGGCACCTACCCCGTCCAGACCAGCCCGGGCTTCTTCAACGCGCTCCACCCCTTCCTGCCGATGAGCTACGTCGTGGAGGCGCTCAGGAGGCTCATCACGGGCGGCGGTCTGGAACCGGTGTGGCACGCGTGCGTGGTGCTCGTCGCCTTCACCGCGGGCGCCCTCGCGCTGACCGCGCTGTCGGCCCGCCGCCGGCAGGTGTGGACGCTCGACCGGCTGCACCCGGAGCTGAGCCTGTGAACGCGCGCGGGACAATCGCTGCCATGGAAAGCAGCAGCGCCGCGTCGGGCGGCAGCACACGCCGTGAGGCCACCCGGCAGAAGCTCTACGAGGCGGCCGTCACGCTCATCGCCGAACAGGGCTTCTCCGCCACGACGGTGGACGAGATCGCCGAGCGGGCGGGGGTGGCGAAGGGCACGGTCTACTACAACTTCGCGAGCAAGTCGGTCCTCTTCGAGGAACTGCTGCGGCACGGAGTCGAGCTCCTCACCGCCTCCCTGCGGGAGGCGGCCGAGAAGACCGAACGCGAGGGCGGCAGCAAGGTGGACGCCCTGGACGCGATGGTCCGCGCGGGGTTGGTCTTCATCGACCGCTATCCGTCCTTCACCCAGCTGTACGTCGCCGAGCTGTGGCGGACGAACCGGGCCTGGCAGTCCACGCTGATGGTGGTCCGGCAGCAGGCCGTGGCGGTCGTCGAGGGTGTGCTGCGCGAAGGCGTGAAAAACGGCGAGTTCAGCGAGGAGATCGACGTCCAGCTGACCGCCTCCGCACTGGTCGGCATGGTCCTGGTGGCCGCGCTGGACTGGAAGTCCTTCCAGCCGGAGCGCTCCTTGGACGACGTGCACGCGGCGCTGTCCCGGCTGCTGCAGGGCCGGGTGAGCGGGCGCCACTGAAGCGGCCGGCACGCGCAGGCCGCCGTACGCATGCGAAAGCGCCGGTCCGAAGTGGCCGCGTCCCCCGCGGGCCACCGCCGAACCGGCGCCTTCTCGTGCTCCCCCGTTTTCCCCGTGTCCCCCGTCTCCCCCGTTGGACCCCCGTTCGGTCGTTCCCCCGGGTCCCCCGTCTCGCTCCCGCCGACGCCAAGTCGGCGGAAGGAGCGGATCCGGGGCCGCTCCGTTCCGGCGCCCCGTGTCGCCGGTGCCGGAGCCGATCCCCTTCTCCGTGCCTCTACTCTCTCGTTCACGCAGGTCGGCCCCCATCCGCGCGTGTACTCATCTCACCGACTAGGTACGCGTACTCAGACCTGCGCACTCATCCCCAAGACCGTCCGTTGCCGACTGGTTACGATCGCCCCCGTGTCTGTACTCCCTTTGGTCTTCACGAGCGGCTGGGCCAGCGGCATCAACGCCTACGCCGTGGTGCTGCTGCTCGGCATATTCGGCGCGACGGGGCTGAGCGACGAGGTGCCCGAGGCGCTGCAACGGCCCGATGTCCTGATAGCCGCCGGTGTGCTGTTCCTCTGCGAGGCGGTCGCCGACAAGATCCCCTACGTTGACTCGGCCTGGGACGCGGTGCACACCGTGATCCGGCCGGTCGCGGGCGCGGTCGTCGCGGCGCTGCTCGCCGGGCAGAGCGGGTCGGTGCCCGAGCTGGCGGCGGGCGCGGTCGGCGGTTCCACGGCGTTGGTGAGCCACCTGGTGAAGGCCGGGACGCGGATGGCGGTCAACACCTCGCCCGAGCCGTTCAGCAACATCGTGGTGAGCATCGCCGAGGATCTCGGCGTCGGTGCCCTCATCACGCTCGCGATCTTCTACCCCGTCGCCGCGGCGGTCGTCGCCGGCGCGCTGCTGCTCGCCGGACTGCTGATGGTCCTCTTCCTGGCCTCGCGGATCCGTCGCTTCCTGCGCCGCAGGGCCGAGCGCCGGGAGGAGAAGCGGATCGCGCAAGCGGTGGGACAGCGGCCCGGCTGAGCCTCCGCCGGACGTCAAGAGCTGAACCTCGACCAGACGTCGAAGAGCTGAGCCTCCGCCCGCGATCAACGAGCCATTGCCCGAGGTCAGCGAGCCCTTGTCAGTGGCGGCCGATAAAGTCCCACGCATGGCAAGGATTGCGGTGATCGGCGCCGGGATGGGCGCCATGGCGGCCGCTGCCCGGCTGGCCGTCGCGGGCCACCGGGTGGCGGTGTACGAGCGTACGGAGACGTACGGCGGAGCGGTGCGCCGCTTCGAGCGCGACGGCTTCGGCTTCGACACGGGACCGGGGCTGCTGCCCCTGCCCGCCGTGTACCGCGACCTGTTCCTCAAGACCGGCAAGGAGCCGCTGGAGGCGTGCGTCGAGCTGGTCCAGGTCGACCCGTCCGCGCGGCACGTCTTCGCGGACGGCACCGAGGTGTTTCTGCCGAACGCCTCGCGCGCGGGTGTGGTGGCCGCCCTGGACGAGGCGCTGGGCGCCGGGACCGGCGACCGCTGGGGCGACTTCCTGGTCCGCGCCCGCGAGGCCTGGGACCGCACCCGCAGACCGCTGCTGGAGGAGCCCCTGTGGCCGAACTGGCAGGTGCTGGCCGAGCGCGAACCCTATCCGGCGGTCCCCCACAAGCGACTCCTGCGCACCCGCCGGGCCGGCACGCTCGCCGAGGTCGGCGCCTGGGAGCTGCGCGACCCCCGGCTCATCGCCCTGCTGGAGAGCCACGCCCTCGCTTACGGCCTGGATCCGCGCGAGGCCCCGGCGAGCGCGGCGGTGCTGCCGTACATGGAGCACGCCTTCGGGACCTGGTATGTGCGGGGCGGCATACGGGAGTTGGCGCGGGCGGTGTACGAGCGGTGCCTCGCCAGGAAGGTCGAGTTCCACTTCGGCGTCGAGGTCGCCGGGATCCTGGAGAAGGACGGCCGGGCGGCGGGGGTGGAGCTGGCCGACGGGGCGGTGGTGGACGCCGATTTCGTGGTCTCTGGGGTCGCTCCCGGGGTGCTGGACCGCCTCGTCCGGGGGACGGCGGTGCGAGGCGAGGCCGGGGTCGCGCCCCAGCGGGGGGCGGCGAGCCGTCTGACGGTGCTGCTGGCGCTGCGCGGCGGCCGACCGGAGGGCACCGCACATCGGACGGTGGTGCACGCGGAGAGCCGGGAGACCGAGCTGGATGCCCTGTTCGGCGCCGCTGGGGGCCTGCCCACCCGCCCCACGGTCACAGTTCTGCGGCCCGACGACCCGGCGCTGGTTCCGGACTCAGGCCATGAGGCGATCACCCTCACCTCGACGGTGCCGGCTCAGCCCGACGGGGACCGGGCGGAGTCGGAGACCTTCGATCAGCACGCCGCACATCTGATCACTGTGGCCGAGCGTGCCGTGCCGGGCCTGCGTGACCGCCTTCTCTGGCACGAGGTGCGCACCCCGGCCGACATCGGGGAGGCGACCGGCGCGGAGGGCGGCGCGGTTCCCGCGCCGGCGCTGGCCGCGGTCGGCGGACGCCTGCTGCACCCGTCCAACACCACGGCGATATCCGGGCTGTTCACGGTCGGCGGCTGGTCCCACCCCGGCGGGGGTCTCCCCCATGCCGGTATGTCGGGCGCGCTGGTGGCCGGGTTGATCGTGGAGGGGCCGGAGTTCCGGGGCTCGCAGTGAGACCGCCGCTGAGGGCGCCTGGCGTGGTGACCGCCGCGTAGGGCGCGTCTCGTGGGCCGTCAGAAGCGGTACTGCTCGTCGTACCCGTTGCCCTGCCCCTGCTCCTGGCCGTTGCCCTGGTACGGGTACTGCTGCTCCGGCGGGAGTTCGCCGCCGTACGCCTCGTCGGTACGCTGCTGCGGGACCCAGACACCGCCGGGCGGGGTCTGGCCGTAGGTGCCGGTGGCGTACTGGTCCTGGCCGTAGCCCTGCTGGCCGTACTGCTGCTGGCCGTAGGCGTCGTACGAGGTGCCGTCGTAGGTCTGGGTGCCGACGTACGGGTCGGAGTACGCGGCGTACTGCTGCTGGCCGGTCGCGTCGTAGCCGTACTGCTGCTGGTCGTAGCCGGAGTAGCCGTAGGCATAGCTCTGGTCGGCCGTCGCGTACTGGTCCTGGGGCTGGCCTGCGGCCGCGTAGTTCTGGTCGGCGGCGGCGTAGGCGGGGTCGCTGTATATGCCGTACGAGCCGGTGTCCTCCGGCAGGGGCTGCGGCTCGTAGACGGCGGTCGTCTCGGCGGCCGTGGGCTGGGCCGGGCGCGAGGGGGTGAAGACGTCGTCGCGGTCGTAGTCGTCGGGGCCGTAACCGACGCTGTCCTGGCCGTACTTGCCGTCGTCCTGACCGTACGGGCCGTCGCCGCTCCCGAAACCGCTCTCGGCCGCCTCGAGGTCGGAGACCTCCAGGGTCGGCTCCTGGCGTTCCGGCTCGCCGCGGCGGCGCTTGGCGGCGGCCAGGGGGCCCAGGGCCGGCGCGGAGACCGCCCAGCCGGCCGAGAAGCCGCGGCGGAACGACAGCGTGACGTAGGTCTGGCCGACCGCGAACGCGGCGGCGCCCAGACCGATGACGACGACGGACGGGATCAGCACCCCGACCACGACGCCGAGGAAACCGACGAAGGCGAGCAGCCGCCAGCGCAGCCGTGCCTTGTACTGCAGCAGCACCTCGCCCAACAGCCACAGCGCGACGATGCCGAACGCGATGTAGAGGACCGTCCAGCCCATGTACGCCCCTCTCCCAGTGGCCGCCTACGCAGTGTGACGTATATCAGGACGGCCGGTCTAGGCCTGCGGTGGGTGGTGCAGGCCCAGGTTCTCGTAGATTTCCAAGGTCGCCGTGGAGTTGTTGAGCGTGATGAAGTGCAGTCCGGGCACTCCCTCGGCCAGCAGCCGCGCACAGAACTCGGTGGCGAACTCGATCCCGATCGAGCGTACAGCCGCCGGATCGTCCTTTGCTGTGAGGATCCGCTCTTTCAGGGCGGAGGGGAAGGAAGCGTTGGTGAGGGACGGGATCCGCTCCAGGTTCCGCACGCTGACGATCGGCATGATCTCCGGGATGATCGGGGTGTCGCAGCCGGAGGCGGCGACCCGGTCGCGCAGCCGCAGGTAGTCCTCCGGTTCGAAGAACATCTGCGTGATCGCGTAGTCCGCCCCGGCACGGCACTTGTCGACGAAGTGCCGGACGTCGGCCTCCCACTCTTCGGAGCGCGGGTGCATCGCGGGGAAGGCCGCGACGCCCACGCAGAAATCGCCGGACGCCTTGATCAGTTCGACGAGTTCGGCGGCGTAGGTCAGGCCCTGGGGGTGCGGCACCCATTCGCCCAGCGGGTCGCCGGGCGGGTCGCCGCGCAGCGCCAGCATGTTGCGGATCCCGGCGTCGGCGTACTGCCCGATGATGTTGCGCAGGTCGGCCACCGAGTGGTCGACCGCGGTGAGGTGGGCGATCGGCGTGAGCGTGGTGTCCGAGGCGATCGCCTCGGTCGCCTTGACGGTGCCGGCGCGGGTGGAACCGCCCGCGCCGTAGGTCACGGAGACGAAGTCGGGACCTACGGCCTCGACCCGGCGCAGCGCGTTCCACAGGTTCCGCTCGCCCTTCGGGGTCTTGGGCGCGTAGAACTCGAAGGAGTACGTCGTCTTGCCGGTCGCGAGCATCTCGCGCACGGTACGAGCGTGGTCCGACCTGATGGATGCGGTGCCGAGGGCCATACTCGCAGGTTAACCAGGGGTCCCCGGTCCCCCAACCGGGCGCCGGACATTTGCCCGAATTGTCGGGTTGTTGTCCACACCTTGGACAACGAGGGCCATAAATGGCCCTGCGGCAGGCCGGGCAGGGCGCCGAGAGCGTGGATCGCGGCCGGGACGACCACTGACTGAGACGCGTGGGGCGGAAACTGAGACGCGGCCGGTCCCGTGACCGAAGGGCCGCCCTACCCCGCCTGCCGCAGCCGCTTCGCGAACTCCGCCGCCGCGGCGCCCGGGTCGTCCGCCTCCGTGATCGCCCGTACGACCACGACACGGCGGGCGCCCGCTTCCAGCACCTGGTCGAGGTTGGCCAGGTCGATGCCGCCGATGGCGAACCAGGGGCGGTCGGTGCCGAGGGCGGCGGTGTGGCGGACCAGGTCGAGGCCGGGGGCGTGGCGACCTGGCTTGGTGGGGGTGGGCCAGCAGGGGCCGGTGCAGAAGTAGTCCACGCCCTCCTGGACGGCGGCCGCGGTGGCCTCCGGCTCGGAGTGCGTGGAGCGGCCGATGAGGACGTCGTCGCCGAGAATCGCACGGGCGGCGGGGACCGGGAGGTCGCCCTGGCCCAGGTGCAGGACGTCGGCGTCGGCGGCGTGCGCCACGTCGGCGCGGTCGTTGACCGCGAGGAGCTTGCCGTGCCGGGCACAGGCCTCGGCGAAGACCTTCAGGTGCTCCAGCTCCTCGGCCGCCTCCATGCCCTTGTCGCGCAGCTGCACGATGTCCACACCGCCGGCCAGGGCGGCGTCCAGGAACTCCGCGAGGTCGCCCTGCTGCTTGCGGGCGTCGGTGCAGAGGTAGAGCCGGGCGTCGGCCAGCTGGGCGCGGGCGGTGGCTGCGGTGGCGGTGTCGGACATGGAAGTGGCCCCTGGGATCGTCGGGTGCGTCGGGTGCGTCGGGTGCGTCGGGTGCGTCGGGTGCGTCGGGTGCGTCGGGTGCGTCGGGATGGTGCCGGACGGAGGCACGGTAGCCGGAGCCGGGTGCGGGAGCGGGGGCCGGTGCTGGGCACCCGGTGCTGGGCGTCGGCGCACCTGCCGTGCCGCCTGCGTCAGACCGCCCAGGGCAACTGCTGCCGGACGGACGGCCGAGGGCCCGACACCGGGCGACGACACCGCCGTATCGATAGGCGTACGGGCGAGGCCCGCCCCACGGCCGCAGTCAGCCACGACCGCGGCCCGCAGGACCCCGGCCCGTACGCCGAACGGTGTTCAGGTCCGGCTGTTCAGATCAGACGGCGAGCGCCTGGGCGCGGCGCTTCACCTCCGTGCCGCGATTCTCGCTGAGCGCCTGCGCGGGGGTGCCGGGCAAGCTCTCGTCGGGGGTGAAGAGCCACTCCAGCATCTCTTCGTCGGTGAAGCCGTCGTCCCGCAGGAGCGTCAGGGTGCCGGACAGGCCCTTGACGACCTTGTCCCCGTCGATGAAGGCGGCAGGGACGTGCAGCGCGCGGTTCTCACCACGGCGTACGGCGATGAGCTGGCCCTCCTTGACCAGCTGCCGGACGCGGGTCACCTCGACGCCGAGCTTTTCGGCGATGTCGGGGAGGGTGAGCCAGGCGGGGACGAGAGCATCGATCTTTGCGTCAATCTCGGTCACGGCAACAAGCCTGCCATCTGCCACTGACAGTCGGAAGTCAGGCCGGTCCACCCGGGCGCGAGCCGTCGCTCCGACGCCCTACGCCACCGCCGCCTTCATCGGCCGTGCCGGGTCCGCCAGCAGCACCGGGTTCATCGGCGTGCCCGCCTCGATCAGCCGCCGTCCCTGTGCCAGATCCCTCGGCCGGCCCACCGCCAGCAGGGCGACCAGCCGGTCGTCCTTCAGCCAGCACACCGTCCAGGCGGGGCCCGACGGGTCGCCGCGCCACAGGGTCGTGTCGGCGGCGGCGTGGTGGCCGGCGTACTGGACGAAGCGGCCGAACTGCTCGGACCAGAAGTACGGCACGGGGTCGTAGACCGCGGGAGGCTCACCGGTGGCCTCGCCGATGATGTTGGCGGCGACCGTGCGCGGGCCCTGGAGGGCGTTGTCCCAGTGGTGGACCAGCAGGCGCTCGCCATACCTTCCCGAAGGGAAGGAAGCGCAGTCGCCGACCGCGTAGACGTCCGGCACGGAGGTGCGCAGGTGGTCGTCGGCGACGACCTCCCCGTGCACGCCCAGCTCGATCCCCGAACCGGCCAGCCAGCCCGTGGCGGGCCGCGCGCCGATGCCGACCACGACGGCGCCCGCGGGCAGCCGTGAGCCGTCGTCGAGGATCACCGCGCCGGGCTCGACGCGCTCCACGCGCGCGTGCGTGCGCAGCACCGCCCCGCTGTCCTCGTACCAGCTGGCCATCGGCGCCGCCACCTCCGCGGGCAGCGCACCCGCGAGCGGCCGGTCGGCGGCCTCCACGACCGTCACCGCGCAGCCCGCCTCGCGCGCGGCCGTGGCGAACTCCGCGCCGATCCAGCCCGCGCCGACGACCACGATGTCGTGCTGCCGGGCGAGCACCGGCCGCAGCCGCTCGGCGTCGTCCAGGGTGCGCAGCAGATGCACGCCGGGCACGCCCTCCGCGCCCGGCAGCCGGATCGGTTCGGCGCCGGTGGCGATCACGAGGACGTCGTACGGGACGGGCCCGGCCTCGGTGTCCAGTTCGTGGTCGGCGGGGCGCACGCCCAGCACCTCGCGCCCCAGTTGAAGGTCGATGCCGAGCGCCTCGAAGTCGACGTCGAAGGCGGAGCCCTCGGCCTTGCCGAGCAGCACGGCCTTGGACAGGGGCGGCCGGTCGTACGGCTGGTGGGGCTCGGCGCCGATCAGTGTGACGGTGCCGGGGAAGCCCTGTTCGCGCAGGGCGACCGCCGTCTGCACCCCGGCCATGCCCGCGCCGGCGACGACCACGCGCCGCGCCTGTGACGTGCCCCGTTGCTGCGTCTGCTCGCTCACCTGATCACCATAGACAACTGACAAATTGTCAGTCAGGGGGCATGCTCAGTGACCTGCTCCACAACGCTGGTTCCCTCGCCTGCCTGTGACTCCCACTCCCAGGTCTCCTCCAGCCGTACCCGCCCGTCGGGCAGCTCGATCACGGTCGACACGCAGTGGCCCGACGACGTCGTCCCGTCCCGCTTGAGCTGCACATACCGGAAGTCCAGCCGGTCACCCTCTCTGGTACCCACCAGATGCCCGCGTACGACGTCGCCGCCCGCGTACTCGGCCCAGATCTCGCCGTCCTTCTCGTGGTACGTGAACCGGGTGCGCGTACCCACCTGACCTGCCGCTTGATCGGCGACAGGGGCGAGGACGAGACCGTCGAGCGAGCGGGCCACGGGCGGAGGCTCCCTTACTGAGACATACGGCAGCGGGCTAGGGTGGCCAACGTAAAGCACTCGCGGGAGCCCGGACGCACCGGGCTGAGAGGGAGGCTGGCGGCCTCCGACCGTACGAACCTGATCCGGGTCATGCCGGCGAAGGGAGGGGCTGGACGCCCATGTCGCGTACGCGAACGTCAGACGTCCTTGTCATCGGGGGCGGAATCATCGGCCTGGTCACGGCGTGGCGGGCCGCGCAGCGCGGGTTCACGACGGCCGTCGTGGACCCGGAGCCGGGCGGCGGCGCCGCCCAGGTGGCCGCCGGGATGCTGGCCGCCGTCACGGAACTGCACTACGGCGAGCAGACCCTGCTGGGCCTGAACCTCGCCTCGGCCCGCCGTTACCCGGACTTCGCGGCCGAGCTCACCGACGTCACCGGCCATGACCTCGGCTACCGCCAGTGCGGCACGCTCGCCGTCGCGCTGGACGCCGACGACCGCGCCCATCTGCGCGAACTGCACGCCCTGCAACGCCAGTCGGGGCTGGACTCCGAGTGGCTGTCGGGGCGTGACTGCCGACGCCTGGAGCCGATGCTCGCGCCGGGGGTGCGCGGCGGGCTTCGGGTGGACGGTGACCACCAGATCGATCCGCGGCGGCTGGCCGGCGCGCTGGTGGCCGCGTGCGAGCGGGCCGGGGTGGTCTTCCACCGGGCGTGGGCCGAGCGCTTCACCGTCGTACGGGAGCGGGCCGCCGGTGTCACCACGACGGACGGCACCGAGCTGGGCGCGGGCCAGGTCGTCCTCGCGGCCGGCAGCCTCAGCGGGCGGCTGCCCGGACTCCCGGACGACGTCCTGCCGCCCGTGCGCCCCGTGAAGGGCCAGGTGCTGCGGCTGACCGTGCCGAAGCGGTACGCGCCGTTCCTGAACCGGACCGTGCGGGCCGTGGTGCGCGGCAGCCAGGTGTATCTGGTGCCGCGCGAGAGCGGGGAGCTGGTCGTGGGGGCGACGAGCGAGGAGCTGGGCTGGGACACGACGGTGACCGCGGGCGGGGTGTACGAGCTGCTGCGCGACGCCCACGAGTTGGTGCCCGGCATCACGGAACTGCCGCTCACCGAGACGCGCGCGGGACTGCGCCCGGGCTCCCCGGACAACGCGCCGCTGCTCGGCCCGACCGAGCTGGACGGGCTGCTGCTCGCCACCGGGCACTACCGCAACGGCGTGCTGCTGACGCCGGTCACCGGCGACGCCATGGCGCACGTCCTGACCACCGGTGAACTCCCGGAGGAAGCCCGGCCGTTCACCCCGAAGAGGTTCAGCGCCGCCGCACTCACGGAGCAGCCCGCATGAACACCCCGGTCACCATCTCGGTCAACGGCGAGCGTCGGCAGATCGAGCCGGGCACGGCTCTCGACACGGTCGTGAAGTCCCTCACCGCGGCGCCCTCCGGAGTGGCCGCCGCCCTCAACGAAACCGTCGTCCCGCGCGCGCAGTGGGCGTCGACGTCCCTCTCCGAAGGGGATCGCGTCGAGGTCCTCACCGCCGTCCAAGGAGGCTGAACCATGGCCGACGATCCCTTTGTCATCGGCGGTACGTCCTTCACGTCCCGTCTGATCATGGGCACGGGCGGGGCGCCCAGCCTGGAGGTGCTGGAGCGGGCGCTGGTGGCGTCCGGGACGGAGCTGACGACGGTCGCGATGCGGCGGGTGAACCCGTCGGTGCACGGGTCCGTCCTGTCCGTGCTGGAGAAGCTCGGCATCCGGGTGCTGCCCAACACGGCCGGGTGCTTCACGGCGGGTGAGGCCGTGCTGACGGCCCGCCTCGCGCGCGAGGCGCTCGGTACGGATCTGGTCAAGCTGGAGGTCATCGCCGACGAGCGGACACTGCTGCCGGATCCGATCGAGCTGCTGGATGCGGCGGAGACGCTGGTGGACGACGGGTTCACGGTGCTGCCGTACACCAATGACGACCCTGTGCTGGCGCGGAAGCTGGAGGACGTCGGGTGTGCGGCGATCATGCCGCTGGGGTCGCCGATCGGGTCGGGGCTCGGCATCCGTAATCCGCACAACTTCCAGCTGATCGTGGAGCACGCGCGCGTGCCGGTGATTCTGGACGCGGGGGCCGGTACGGCGTCCGATGCGGCGCTCGCCATGGAGCTGGGGTGTGCGGGTGTGATGCTTGCCTCGGCGGTGACGCGGGCGCAGGAGCCGGTGTTGATGGCCGACGCGATGCGGCATGCCGTGGAGGCGGGGCGGTTGGCGTACCGGGCGGGGCGGATTCCCAGGCGGCACTTTGCCGAGGCGTCGTCTCCTGCGGAGGGGTTGGCGCGGTTGGATCCGGAACGGCCTGCTTTCTAGGCACCCGGTGCGGCCGCGGCTGCGTGGTTTGCGTCACAGGTCGGCTGCAGTACCGGCCCGATCCTGACCGAACCGGCAGGTGTGTCAGTGTCGGCTCGTACACTCACCTGCGTGGATACGACCCTTCAGGACCCTCTGGTCGGGCAGGTGCTCGACGGCCGGTATCGCGTGGACGCGCGGATCGCGGTCGGCGGGATGGCCACGGTCTACCGGGCCCTGGACACCCGCCTCGACCGCGTCCTCGCGCTCAAGGTGATGCATCCGGCGCTGGCGGTGGACGGGGCGTTCGTCGACCGGTTCATCCGGGAGGCCAAGTCCGTCGCCCGGCTCGCGCACCCCAACGTCGTGCAGGTCTTCGACCAGGGTACCGACGGGTCGTACGTCTATCTCGCCATGGAGTACGTCGCGGGCTGCACGCTGCGCGACGTCCTGCGCGAGCGCGGGGCGCTGCAGCCCCGGGCCGCCCTCGACATCCTGGAGCCGGTGCTCGCCGCGCTCGGTGCCGCGCACCGCGCCGGGTTCGTGCACCGGGACATGAAGCCGGAGAACGTGCTCATAGGGGATGACGGCCGGGTCAAGGTCGCCGACTTCGGGCTCGTGCGGTCCGTGGACACCGTGACCAGCACCACCGGTGCCGTGCTCGGCACCGTCTCCTATCTCGCGCCCGAGCAGATCGAGCAGCCCGGCGCCGCCGACGCCCGCGTCGACGTGTACGCGTGCGGTGTCGTCCTCTACGAGATGCTGACCGGCGACAAACCGCACGACGGGGATTCCCCCGCCGTGGTGCTCTACAAGCACCTCCACGAGGACGTCCCGCCGCCCTCGGCGCTCGTGCCGGGGCTGGCGTACGAACTCGACGAGCTGGTGGCGTCGGCCACCGCGCGCACTCCGGATCTTCGGCCCTACGACGCCGTGGCGCTGCTCGCGCAGGCCCGGGAGGCACGCGCCGCGCTGAGCGCGGACCAGCTGGACGCGGTGCCGCCGCAGGCACTCTCGGCGGAGCACAGCAACGCCGACGACCGTACGAGCGTGATCCCGCGCGCGCTGACCATCCAGCGGCCGCTGCCCGTGAACGAGGACGAGCCCGAGCCCGTCTTCAACCGGACCAGCCGGCTGGAGGCCCCGCCGCCCCTGCCGCCCCGGCGCCGGTCGGGGACCTCGCGTGCGCCGCGCGGCCCGCTCGTCATCGTCGCCGCCGTCCTGCTGGCCCTCGGCCTCGGTGTCGGCGTCTGGTACATCAACTCCGGCCAGTTCACCAAGGTCCCGTCGCTCCTGTCCAAGACCCAGGCGCAGGCCGAGGACCGGCTGGAGGAGGCCGGGCTGGAGCTCGGCAAGGTGGAGCGCGCCTACAGCGACACCGTCAGGCGCGGCACCGTCATCAGCACGGACCCGGGGATGGGCGCCCGCATCCGGAACAACGACTCGGTCAACCTGGTCATCTCGGCGGGGCCGGAGACCGTCAAGGTCCCCGACCTGCAGGGCTACAAGCTGGACAAGGCGCGGACCGTGCTGAAGGACAGCGGTCTCCAGCCGGGCAGGGTGACCCGGGAGTTCAACGACGAGTTCTCCCCGGGCTTCGTGATCTCCTCCGAACCCGGGGACGGCACCAAGGTCCGCTCCGGCTCCGCGGTCGAGCTCACCGTCAGCAAGGGCAGCCCCATCGACGTCCCGGACGTCACCGGCGAGACCCTGGCGGACGCGAGGGCCGACCTGGAGGAGGCCGGCCTGAAGGTGAAGATCGCCCCCGCGCGGGTCAACTCCGAGTTCGACGCGGGCCAGGTCGCCCGGCAGTCACCGGCGAACGGCCAGGCCGCCGAGGGCGACACGGTGACGCTGACGCTGTCCAAGGGCCCGGAGATGATCGAGGTCCCGGACGTGACCGGCGACAGTGTCGACGACGCCAGGGCCGAGCTGGAGGCCGCCGGCTTCGAGGTCGACGAGGACCGCGGCCTGCTGGGACTGTTCGGCGACACGGTCAAGAAGCAGTCCGTCAAGGGCGGGGAGAGGGCACCCAAGGGGTCGACGATCACGATCACCATCCGATGACGGTGGTCACCATCCGGTGACCGGGGTCCACGGCGGCCATGACACTCTGAACGGGTGAAGAGTCAGCAGTCCGCCGCCCCCGAACCCGCCCCCGGCCCGTCCCGCAACCCCATCGGCGGCCACGTCCCCGTGGCCGGCGGTCTCCGCTCCGTCGGCCTCACCTACGCCTACGACCTCAAGGCCGAGACGGTCCAGGTCTTCGTCGCCAACCCGCGCGGCTGGGCCACGCCCGCCGGGAATCCGCGGCAGGACGAGGAGTTCCGCGCGGTGTGCGAGGCCGAGTCGATCCCGGCGTACGTCCATGCGCCGTACCTGATCAACTTCGGCTCGCACACCGAGGCGACCGTCGAGAGGTCGGTGGAGTCGCTGCGGCACTCGCTGCGGCGGGGCCGGGAGATCGGCGCGCTGGGCGTCGTCGTGCACACGGGCAGTGCGACCGGCGGCCGGGAGCGCTCGGTGGCCCTGAAGCAGGTACGGGAGCACATGCTGCCGCTGCTCGACGAGCTGACCCATGACGACGATCCCTACCTGCTTCTGGAGTCCACCGCCGGGCAGGGCGCCTCGCTCTGCTCGCGGACCTGGGACTTCGGGCCGTACTTCGAGGCGCTGGACTCGCATCCGAAGCTGGGCGTGTGCCTGGACACCTGCCACATCTTCGCCGCCGGCCATGACCTGACCGGCCCGTCCGGCATGCACCAGACGCTCGACCTGCTGGTGGACACCGTCGGCGAGGGCCGGCTGAAGCTGATCCACGCCAATGACTCCAAGGACGTCGTCGGCGCGCACAAGGACCGGCACGAGAACATCGGCGCAGGTCACATCGGCGAGGACCCGTTCCGGTCGCTGATGACCCACCCGGCCACGGCGGGCGTACCGCTGATCATCGAGACACCCGGCGGGAAGGAGGGCCACGCGGCGGACGTGGAGCGGCTGAAAAAACTTCGGGACGCGTAAGCCGTTAGGGAATACCCCTGGGGGGTATACGGTTCCTGCTCGATGCGGGAACCGTAACCTGACCTTGGGGGCAGTCATGCAGCACGAAGCACACGCGACACACGCTCACCACCACGAGGCCGCCGCCACCAGCACCTGGGCGATGGCCGTCCGGGCCACCCTGCACTGCCTCACCGGCTGCGCCATCGGCGAAGTGCTGGGCATGGTGATCGGCACCGCGCTCGGCTGGAGCACCGTACCGACCCTGGTCCTGGCGATCGTCCTCGCCTTCTTCTTCGGGTACGCGCTCACTCTGCGCGGCGTCCTGAAGGCGGGCCTCGATCTGCGCGGCGCACTCAAGGTGGCACTGGCGGCGGACACGCTGTCGATCGCCGTGATGGAGCTGGTCGACAACGGCGTGATCGTGCTGTGGCCGGGCGCGATGGACGCCGAACTCGCCGACCCGCTGTTCTGGTGGGTGCTGGCGATCGCGCTCGCCGTCGCCTTCGTCCTCACGACGCCCGTGAACAAGTGGATGATCGGCCGCGGCAAGGGGCACGCGGTGGTGCACCAGTACCACCACTGACGCACCCCAAGAGGATCAGGACTCAGAGCTCGGGGCCGTCCCCGGGCTCCTCCTGGTACGAGTAGCGCTGTTCCTTCCACGGGTCGCCGATGTTGTGGTAGCCGCGCTCCTCCCAGAAGCCGCGGCGGTCGGCGGTCATGTACTCGACGCCACGGACCCACTTGGGCCCCTTCCAGGCGTACAGATGGGGGACGACCAGACGGAGGGGGAAGCCGTGCTCCGCGGTGAGCAGTTCGCCGTCCTTGTGGGTGGCGAAGATCGTGCGCTCGGAGGCGAAGTCGGAGAGGCGGAGGTTGGAGCTGAAGCCGTACTCGGCCCACACCATCACATGGGTGACCGTCGGTGCGGGCGGGGCGATCTCCAGGATCGTACGGGCCGGGATGCCGCCCCACTCCGCGCCGAGCATGCTGAACTTCGTCACGCAGTGAAGGTCGGCGACGACGGTGGTGTACGGCAGGGCCGTGAACTCCTCGTGGGTCCAGCAGTGCTTCTCGCCGTCGGCGGTCGCGCCGAACACCCTGAATTCCCAGCGTTCGGGGCGGAACTTGGGGACCGGCCCGTAGTGGGTGACCGGCCAGCCACGCTGCACTCGCTGCCCCGGCGGAAGCTCGGAGTGTGCTGCTGCTCCAGTTTCGCGCTCCACCGGCTGACCCATGACTCCATCCTGACAGACCCGCGGCGGTGCACCGGACCACACCTTCCGCAATTCCGCCCAAACTGGACTAAGCATGCACTTACTTACTAAGTGAAGACTTACTGGACGATCTTTGTCGCCGGTGCAATCATGCGGCGCAACCTGCCAGTTCCCCCGCGCGGAAGGAGCCTCTGCGATGCAGGGCGACCCCGAGGTCCTCGAATTCCTGAACGAGCAGTTGACCGGCGAGCTGACCGCGATCAACCAGTACTGGCTGCACTACCGGATCCAGGACAACAAAGGCTGGACGAAGCTCGCCAAGTACACGCGTGAAGAATCCATCGACGAGATGAAGCACGCGGACAAGATCACCGAGCGCATTCTCATGCTGGACGGCCTGCCCAACTATCAGCGCTTGTTCCATGTGCGGGTCGGCCAGACGGTCACCGAGATGTTCCAGGCCGACCGGCAGATCGAGGTCGAGGCGATCGACCGCCTCAAGCGGGGTATCGAGGTGATGCGCACCAAGGGCGACATCACGTCCGCGAATCTCTTCGAGTCGATCCTCGAGGACGAGGAGCACCACATCGACTACCTGGACACACAGCTGGAGCTCATCGACAAGATCGGCGAGGCGCTCTACATCGCGCAGCAGATCGAGCAGCCGAGTTAGGCCGCCTCTTCCAGTCCCGCGAGCACCGGCTTGCCCTGGTCGGCCAGCTCACGGCGCGGGCACGCGCCCCTGCCCAGCAGCGCCTGGATGCGGCGTACGCACGACCCGCAATCCGTACCGGCCTTGCAGGCCGAAGCAATCTGGCGGGGGGTGCAGGCACCGTTCTCCGCGTGCTGCTTCACCTGCTGCTCGGTGACCCCGAAGCAACTGCAGACGTACACGCGGTTCACCTCCCGGTGGGATTCGTTGTGCCATCCCCTTGATCGGTGAGGCTAACCTAACCTTACCCGTCGCTCAGGTGCCGCAAAAGTGCTGTGGGGCGCGGATCGTATGTGATCCGCGCCCCACAGCTTGTCCTGAACCGGCCTGTAACAGGCGCCCCGGCTACTGGTCCCTGTACATCTCCGCGACCAGGAATGCCAGGTCCAGCGACTGGCTGCGGTTGAGCCGGGGGTCGCAGGCCGTCTCGTAGCGCTGGTGCAGGTCGTCGACGAAGATCTCGTCGCCGCCGCCCACGCACTCGGTGACGTCGTCACCGGTGAGCTCCACGTGGATGCCGCCCGGGTGGGTGCCCAGCGACTTGTGGACCTCGAAGAAGCCCTTGACCTCGTCGAGCACGTCGTCGAAGCGGCGGGTCTTGTGACCGGAGGCCGCCTCGAAGGTGTTGCCGTGCATCGGGTCGGTCACCCAGGCGACGGTGGCGCCGGAGGCGGTGACCTTCTCGACCAGCTCGGGGAGCTTGTCCCGGATCTTGTCGGCGCCCATCCGGACGATGAAGGTCAGCCGGCCCGGCTCGCGCTCCGGGTCCAGGCGGTCGATGTACTGCAGCGCCTCCTCGGCCGTCGTCGTCGGGCCGAGCTTGACGCCGATCGGGTTGCGGATCCTCGAGGCGAACTCGATGTGCGCGTGGTCCAGCTGCCGGGTGCGCTCACCGATCCACACCATGTGCGCGGAGACGTCGTACAGCTGCCCGGTGCGGGAGTCGACGCGGGTCAGCGCCGACTCGTAGTCGAGCAGCAGCGCCTCGTGCGAGGAGTAGAACTCGACGGTCTTGAACTCCTCCGGGTCGGTCCCGCAGGCGTGCATGAAGTTCAGCGCGTTGTCGATCTCGCGCGCCAGCTGCTCGTAGCGCTGGCCGGACGGGGAGGACTTCACGAAGTCCTGGTTCCAGGCATGCACCTGGCGCAGGTCGGCGTAGCCACCGGTGGTGAAGGCGCGCACCAGGTTGAGCGTCGAGGCGGACGCGTTGTACATCCGCTTCAGGCGCTCGGGGTCCGGGACGCGGGCGGCCTCGGTGAAGTCGAAGCCGTTGACGGAGTCGCCCCGGTAGGTCGGGAGCGTCACGCCGTCGCGGGTCTCGGTCGGCTTGGAGCGCGGCTTGGAGTACTGGCCGGCGATCCGGCCGACCTTCACGACCGGCACCGAGGCGGCGTACGTCAGCACGGCGCCCATCTGGAGCAGGGTCTTGAGCTTGTTGCGGATCTGGTCGGCGGACACGGCGTCGAAGGCCTCGGCGCAGTCGCCGCCCTGGAGGAGGAACGCCTCTCCCTTGGCGACGGCAGCCATCCGGGCGCGCAGCTGGTCGCACTCGCCCGCGAAGACGAGCGGCGGATACGACTCCAGCTCCGCAACGACTGCGCGCAGAGCCTCGGGGTCGGGGTACTCGGGCTGCTGCGCCGCGGGCAGGTTTCGCCAGGTGTTGCCAGCGCTCGCGCTGGTCTTAGCGTTCACGGTCACGACGTCAACATTACGGGGTCGTGTCGGGCGTTCCGCCCCATGCCCAGTAATTGAGACACGGAGTGCACGACCCGGACACCGGAGATTGGGGTAGGGTGCCTCGCATGTTCGCGCACTCGACCCAGAACTGGTGGTGGACCGCTCATCCGGCGGCCCACTGACTGCGCGTACGCAAGACTTCGCGAAGGCCGCCCGAGGGGCGGCCTTCGGCGTTTCCCGGGGTCGTTCCTCTCCCACCGAATCCACCGGATCCTCGGAGAAGGAGTACGGACCCATGAACCTGCTCGGCTTGCCGGCCGACCCACGCCCGTTCGCCCTGCTGCGCCGTCGAACCCCAGGCCACGACCACGAGACCGTAGAGGTCATGATCGGCTCGGTCAGTACCTACGACCGCCTCGCCGACCTCCCCGACGAGGGCCTGGCGCTCGTCCCCTTCCGGCAGATCCGCGAGCGCGGCTTCGACGTCCGCGACGACGGCACCCCGCTGTCCGTCCTGATCCCCGAGGAGTCGTACGGCATCCCGCTCGCCGACGCCCTGGCGCAGCTCCCCGCGCACGACGTCCGCGTCGAGGGCGGTGGCTTCGACGTCGGCGACGAGGAGTACGGCGAGATCGTGGGGCGGGTGCTGCGGGACGAGATCGGGCGGGGCGAGGGCGCCAACTTCGTGATCCGGCGGACGTACGGGGGCGAGATCCCGGGGTTCGGGCGGGCCGACGCGCTCGCGCTCTTCCGGCGGCTGCTGGAGGGCGAGCGGGGCGCGTACTGGACCTTTGTCGTGCATACCGGTGAGCGCACGCTGGTCGGGGCCAGCCCCGAGGTGCACGTGCGGATGTCCGGCGGCACTGTCGTCATGAACCCGATCAGCGGGACGTACCGCTATCCCGCCGAGGGTCCGACCCCCGAGCACCTGCTCGGCTTCCTCGCCGACGGCAAGGAGATCGAGGAGCTGTCGATGGTCGTCGACGAGGAGCTCAAGATGATGTGCACCGTCGGCGACATGGGTGGGGTGGTCGTCGGCCCGCGGCTGAAGGAGATGGCTCACCTCGCGCACACCGAGTACGAGCTGCGCGGCAAGTCCTCGCTGGATGTGCGGGAGGTCCTGAAGGAGACCATGTTCGCGGCGACGGTCACCGGCTCGCCCGTGCAGAACGCCTGCCGGGTCATCGAGCGGCACGAGGTCGGGGGGCGCGGTTACTACGCCGGTGCGCTGGCCCTGATCGGCCGTGACTCCGGCGGCGCCCAGACCCTCGACTCCCCCATCCTCATCCGCACCGCCGACATCGACGCGAACGGCGGGCTGCGGGTGCCGGTCGGGGCCACGCTCGTGCGCGGCTCGGACCCGGCGAGCGAGGTCGCCGAGACGCACGCCAAGGCGGCGGGGGTGCTGGCGGCTCTCGGCGTACGGCCGTCCCGCCCGCGTGAGGAGCACGCGCGCGTACGTCTCGCCGACGACCCACGCGTGCGTGCCGCGCTCGACGGACGCCGGGCGTCGCTGGCGCCGTTCTGGCTGCGGATGCAGGAGCGGTCGGATTCCCTGACGGGCCACGCCCTGGTCGTCGACGGCGAGGACACCTTCACGGCGATGCTGGGCCACGTCCTGCGGTCCAGCGGCCTGGAGGTGACCGTCCGGCGGTACGACGAGGAGGGGCTGCGGGAGGCGGTGCTCGCGCACGAGGGACCGGTGGTGCTCGGCCCCGGCCCCGGTGATCCCTCCGACCTCACCGACCCCAAGATGCGCTTCCTGCGTGAGCTCACCGCCGAGGTCATCCGGAACCACCGGCACGGCGTGCTCGGCGTGTGCCTCGGGCACGAGCTGATCGCGGCCGAGCTGGGGCTGGAGATCGTACGGAAGGAAGTGCCGTACCAGGGCGCGCAGACGACGATCGACCTGTTCGGGCGGGCCGAGACCGTCGGCTTCTACAACAGCTTCGTGGCGCGCTGCGACGACGAGGTGGCCGCGGAGCTGGGCGCGCACGGCATCGAGATCAGCCGGGCCGACAATGCGGAGGTACACGCCGTACGGGGGCCCGGGTTCGCGGGGGTGCAGTTCCACCCGGAGTCGATCCTGACGCTGAACGGGGCGGCCGTCGTACGGGAGTTGGTCGGTCAGCTGCGGAACACGACCGTTTAGGCGTCTTGCCTTCAGTCGTCCTGGTGTCCGGGGCTGCCGCCCCCGGACCTCCGCTCCGGCCCGCCGTCAGCCGAAGAAGACTCCGACCTCCTCGTACAGCTTCGGGTCGACCGTCTTCAGTTTGGCCGTCGCGTCCGCGATCGGGACACGGACGATGTCCGTGCCGCGCAGGGCGACCATCTTGCCGAAGTCGCCGTCGCGGACGGCCTCGATGGCGTGCAGGCCGAAGCGGGTGGCGAGCCAGCGGTCGAAGGCGCTGGGCGTGCCGCCGCGCTGGATGTGACCGAGGACCGTCGTACGGGCCTCCTTGCCCGTCCGCTTCTCGATCTCCTTGGCCAGCCACTCGCCGACCCCGGACAGCCGGACGTGCCCGAAGGAGTCCAGCGACCCGTCCTTCAGCACCATGTCGCCGTCCTTGGGCATGGCGCCCTCGGCGACGACCACGATCGGGGCGTACGACGCCTTGAAGCGGGAGGTGATCCAGGCGCAGACCTGGTCGACGTCGAAGCGCTGCTCGGGGATGAGGATGACGTTGGCTCCGCCGGCCAGCCCGGAGTGAATGGCGATCCAGCCGGCGTGACGGCCCATCACCTCGCAGACGAGGACCCGCATATGGGACTCGGCGGTGGTGTGCAGCCGGTCGATCGCCTCGGTCGCGATGCCGACGGCGGTGTCGAAGCCGAAGGTGTAGTCGGTGGCGGACAGGTCGTTGTCGATCGTCTTCGGTACGCCGACGCAGGGCACGCCGTACTCGTCGGAGAGCCGGGTGGCGACGCCGAGGGTGTCCTCGCCGCCGATGGTGATGAGCGCCTCGACCTCCTGCTTGGCGAGGTTCTCCTTGATACGCCGGATGCCGTCCTCCTGCTTGAGGGGGTTGGTGCGCGAGGAGCCGAGGATGGTGCCGCCGCGGGGCAGGATGCCGCGCACGGCGGGGATGTCGAGACGGACGGTGTCGTTCTCGAGGGGACCTCGCCAGCCGTCCCGGAAGCCGACGAAGTCATAGCCGTATTCCTGCACGCCCTTGCGGACGATGGCCCGGATGACGGCGTTGAGACCGGGGCAGTCGCCGCCTCCGGTCAGTACTCCGACCCGCATGGAAATGTCCCTTCGCCGCGGTTGCCTGGTGAGGCCACGCTAATGGTGAGCCAGGTCACACAGGGATGGGTCGGAACGGCAATTCCGGTGAACTGTCGGGTGTTTGGTTTACGCGTCGTCAAACGGGCGCGTCACTCGCCGTCACGCGTGCAGGTCACTCGTCGTCGAGGCCGCGCTCTATCGCGTAGCGCACCAGCTCCACCCGGTTGTGCAGCTGAAGCTTGCCGAGCGTGTTCTGGACGTGGTTCTGGACCGTGCGGTGGGAGATGACCAGGCGTTCGGCGATCTGCTTGTAGCTCAGGCCCTTGGCGACCAGGCGCAGCACCTCGGTCTCGCGCTCGGTGAGCTGCGGGGCCTTGGGCTGATCGGCGTCGGGGGCCGCGGGTGCGGGCTCGGAGGCGAGGCGGCGGTACTCGCCGAGGACCAGTCCGGCCAGGCCCGGCGTGAACACCGGGTCGCCGACGGCCGTACGGCGCACCGCGTCCAGAAGTTCCTCCGTCGAGGCCGACTTCAGCAGATAGCCGGTGGCGCCGGACTTCACGGCCTCCAGGACGTCGGCGTGCTCGCCGCTCGCGGAGAGAACCAGGACCCGCAGCGCGGGGTTGTGGCCCACCAGCTCCTTGCAGACCTGGACGCCGGGCTTAGCGGGCAGGTTGAGGTCGAGCACCAGGACGTCGGGGGCGGCGGCCTTGGCGCGGCGTACGGCCTGGTCGCCGTCGCCCGCGGTGGCGACCACGTCGAAGCCGGACTCGGTCAGGTCGCGGGCGACCGCGTCACGCCACATGGGGTGGTCGTCGACCACCATGACCTTGATCGCGCCCTGCTGTCCGCCCTGTCCGTCCTGCCCGCCCCGTCCGTTCGCGGTGTCCGTCATCGCTGTCCCGCCTTCCCCCGTGCAGCGCTGCTGTCCTTCGGTACTTTCAGTTCCACTTCCGTGCCCTGCCCCGGCACCGAGATGAGCTCGGCGGTGCCGCCGATGTCCCGCAGCCGCCCCCGGATCGACAGGGCGACACCGAGCCGCCCTTCGCCCTCGGCCTGCGCGAGCCGGCCCTCGGGGATGCCGGGTCCGTCGTCCCGCACGGTGACGATCACTTCGTCGGGCTCGTCCTCGACGAGGATCCACGCGCGCGCGTGCTCGCCCGCATGCCGACGCACGTTGTCCAGGGCGGCCCCCACGGCAGCGGTCAGCTCCCGCGCCGCGACCGGGGCCAGGGACACGGGCGCGCCGGGCTCGGCGAGGCTGACCCGGGCGCCGGCGTACGGGGCGAGCAGGGCACGGAGATCGACGGGACCGGTGGAGTCGTCCGGCTCGTCGACGGCCCGTACGACCGCTCCCTCGGCGGCGTCCTCCGACACCCGCGACACGGGTACCAGTCCGCCCGAGACCAGCGTGCGCAGCGCCACCTCCTGCTCGCCGGCCATCCGGCCCAGCTCGGCCGCCTCGCCGCCGATGACGGCGCCGCGCCGCTGCACCATGGCCAGCACCTGGAGCACGCTGTCGTGGATGTCCCGGGCCAGCCGCTCCCGCTCACGGGTCGCCGCCTCGATCTCCAGGGCCCGGGCGAGGGTGCGCTCGGAGGCGCGGGCGACCTCGACGACGTAGCCGATGGCGATGGAGGCGATCCAGACGAGCAGCACCATGTGGATGGTGTCGCGGGTCGGCACCCCGGAGCGTTCGATCAGGTTGGCGGCGGCGACCAGCGTGGAGGCGAAGGCGGCCCAGCGCCAACCGCCCTTGATGGCGAACGCCAGCACGGCGCCGGCGGTCCATATCGACGGCAGGGTCGGGGCACCGGCGTCGATCCGCTCGGGCGACTCGGCGACCCGGGTGAGCAGGATGCCGACGAGGGCGATGGTGAGGTCCACGGCGAGGAAGCGCTTGGTGCAGCTCGCGGCGTTGGCGACCCTGGGCAGGGTGGCCAGCGTCCAGACGGCCAGGACGGCGAAGTAGGCGATGGCCGGCCAGGGGCGGGCGACCTCCTTGTGGGCGCTGGCGAAGAGCCCGATCGCGTACACCATGGTCAGCACGCGGTAGCCGGTGAGCGCACGCCACAGCGGCTGCTCGACGGACATCCTCATGACCCGCTCGCGCTTGGCCATGCCCCCCACCCCCTCGGCTCAGTGTGCGGCCGACTCTATTCGGACTGTTCCTTCTTCTTCCGCGCCTGTTCCTTCTCCGCCTTCGCCGCCTCCGCGATCTGCCGCTTGGCGGCGGTCGCGTACATGTCGACATACTCCTGGCCGGAGAGCTTCATGATCTCGTACATGACCTCGTCGGTCACCGCGCGCAGCACGAACCGGTCGTGCTCCATGCCCCGGTACCGGCTGAAGTCCAGCGGCTTGCCGATCCGGATGCCCGGCCGCATCAGCTTCGGCATGACCTTGCCGGGCGGCTGGATCTTCTCCGTGTCGATCATGGCGACCGGGATGACCGGCGCCCCGGTGGCGAGCGCCACGCGCGCGAGGCCGCCGGGCTTGCCCCGGTAGAGCCGGCCGTCGGGCGAGCGCGTGCCCTCCGGGTAGATGCCGAACAGCTCACCGCGTTCGAGGACCTCGATGCCGCTCTTGATGGCCGCCTCGCCCGCCCCGCGTGCCCCTGACCGGTCCACGGGCAGCTGGCCCACGCCCTTGAAGAACGCGGCCGTCAGCCGGCCCTTGACGCCCGGAGTGGTGAAGTACTCGGCCTTCGCGATGAAGGTCACCTTGCGGTCGAGGACCGCGGGCAGGAAGAACGAGTCGGAGAAGGACAGGTGATTGCTCGCCAGGATCGCGGGGCCCTCGGCGGGAATGTTCTCCAGCCCCTCCACCCAGGGCCTGAAAGCGACCTTCAGCGGTCCCCCGATGGCCACCTTCATCGCGCCGTACAACAACCGAGTGCCTCCTGTGTCTGTCGATCAGACCTTAACCCGGACCGCCGTCAAAGAGTTCGACGACCCTGGTCGGTGTCAGTGCGGTCGCGTACGGTGAAGCACACCTGGCTGTATCGACATGCGGCTGCCCCGCGCGGGTTCATGTCATTGCTCTCGTCCGTGTCGTCCCTCTCACGAACAGGAGACCGTAAGGTGCCGGTCCTTCCTGGAGCCGAGCCGTACCGCCGTGAGGGCGGGGAGGTCGGGGTCCTCCTCTGCCACGGCTTCACCGGTTCCCCCCAGTCGCTGCGCCCCTGGGCGGAGTATCTGGCCGAGCGCGGGCTCACCGTCTCGCTGCCGCTGCTGCCGGGGCACGGCACCCGCTGGGAGGACCTGCAGGTCACCGGCTGGCAGGACTGGTACGCCGAGGTGGACCGCGCCCTGCGCAGCCTGCGCGACCGCTGCGAGCGGGTCTTCGTGGCCGGCCTGTCCATGGGCGGCGCCCTCGCGCTGCGGCTGGCCGCGAAGCACGGGGAGGACGTCACCGGCGTGCTCGTCGTCAACCCGGCGAACAAGGTGCACGGCCTGTCCGCGTACACCCTTCCGGTCTCCCGCCACCTAGTCCGTACGACACGGGGGATCACCGGTGACATCGCCAAGGGCGGCGTCGAGATCGGGTACGACCGGGTGCCGCTGCACGCGGCCCACTCCCTGCGGACCTTCTTCCGCCTGGTCGACGGCGAGTTGCCGCAGGTCACGCAGCCACTGCTGGTCCTGCGCAGCAGGCAGGACCACGTCGTGCCCGCGGCCGACGCGGACCGGATCCTGAGCAGGGTGTCATCGACGGACGTAACGGAGATCGTGCTGGAACAGAGCTATCACGTGGCGACGTTGGACCATGACGCCGACCGGATCTTCGAGGAGAGCCTCGGCTTCATCGGCCGGCTCGCAACCGGCGTGGGCAAGGAAGGGACGACCGCACGTGGCTGAGCACGACTCCGACCGCGAGAGGCGCGAGGACCGCGAGGATCGCGAGCCGGAAGAGCAGCACGTCCCGTTCGACGAGGACGCCGCCTGGGCCGCGATCGTCGCCGGGTACGGCGACGAGCCGCCGGACCCGCCGGGCGCGAAGCCGTTCAAGTCGGTGGAGGACCTGGCGCTGCTGGAGTCCGACACGAACGGCGACGGGGAGCCCGAGGGCACCAAGGGCCAGGAGGCTCAGGCGCCCAAGGACGAGGACAAGCCCCTGAAGCCGCTGGGCAGCTCCGTCTCCTTCGCGCCCGGCGTCGGCGCCGGACCGCGCGACTACAGCGCGCCCGAGCCGGCCGACGACGACTTCGACGCCGACGACGAGGGCCACTTCGTACCGCCGGAGCCGCCGCCGCTGCCCGAAGCCGACGTGACCACCAAGTTCGCCTGGCTGGCCGTGATCGGCGGGCCGATCCTGCTGCTGCTCGCGGTCGTGCTCGGCTGGGAGATGACCTGGTGGCTGGCCACGCTCGGCATCGGCGGCTTCCTGGGCGGGTTCGCCACGCTGGTGATGCGGATGCGCACGGATGATGACGAGGACGACGATCCGGGGCGGGGAGCAGTCGTCTAGCGGGCTGGGATGCGTTTAGAGGGCTGGGATTCTGAGGGCGGCCAGGACCGGAAGGTGGTCCGTGGCCGCCCTCAGGTCGGTGTCCGTCACGCCGGGATGGCCGAGGGGGGCCCCGCAGCCGAGTACCTCGATGCCCTTCGTAGCGAAGATCGCGTCGATGCGTTGATGGGGGTCGGCCGGGGTGGAGGTGTACTCGCTGCCCCAGGGGGCCATGGCCCAGCAGTCCTGGAGTCCGGTGGCCAGACGGCTGAAGGTGCGGCCACCAGGGCGTTCGTTCACGTCGCCGCCCGCGATCCCGTGCTCCACGCCCATGCCGGCCAGCCGGTCCAGGAGCATGCCGCCCTGCTCGTAGCGCTCGTCCTTCTGAAGGCTGAGGTGGCAGCTGAGGACGCCGACGCGGGCGCCGCCGAAGCGGACCACTGCCGTGGCGAAGCCGCGTCTGTGAAGGCCGGGGGTGAGTGGGAGGAGTACGTCCTCTGTTCGCTCGACGGTGGCCCTGAGGTTGCAGAGGATCGCGGGACCGGCTGCCGTGGCTCCGCCGGTGAGGATGACGAGGTTCGCTGCGCGGGCCAGGCGGGCGAGTTTCTTGCGCCAGCGGAAGAAGCGGGGGGCTTCTTGGAGCAGGACCAGGTCGGGGGTGCAGGCGGTGATGACGCGGGCGAGGGCGGCTGTGTCGTCGCGCATCGAGCGGATGTTGTAGCTCAGGACGCGGATGAGGGCTGAACCGTCGGGGTCTGTGCGGGACTCTGGGAGCAGCGCCATGTGGATCAATGTACGCCCAATGGCTCGGGGCGCGAGGCTCGTTGGCGACTGCCGGTTCGTCGTGGCTTGTCGCGCCCACGCGGCGGAGCCGCAAACTGATACAGCCCCGCGCCCCTAAGAGGTCGGCACAGCCCCCTGTGCCGAAAAGTGAGCCTTACATGATCGGGTCGGGCTCGCGGGCCAGGTCCGCCGCGCCCACCAGTCCCGCCTTGTTGCCCAGCTGGGCGGCGATCACGTCCGCCACCGGGCGCCAGTTGCCGCCCACCAGCCAGCGCTTGTAGGACTTGCGGATGGGGTCGAGGACCAGTTCGCCCTCGTCGGAGAGGCCGCCGCCGACGATGAAGGCGGACGGGTCGAAGAGGGAGGCGAGGTCGGCGAGGCCGGCGCCGGCCCAGCGGGCGAGTTCGCGGTAGGAGTCGACGGCGACCGGGTCGCCCTGGCGGGCGGCCATGGAGATGTGCTTGCCCTCGATGCCGTCGGGGGTGCCGTCGCCCATGCCGAGGAGGATCTCGGCGTTCTCCGGGGTGGCGTTGGCGCGCTGCTTGGCGTATCGGACGAGGGCGCGGCCGGAGGCGTACTGCTCCCAGCAGCCCTGCGAGCCACAGCCGCACAGCAGGCCGTCCGGCACCATGCGGATGTGCCCGAACTCGGCGGCCACGCCGTAGTGCCCGCGGCGCAGCTTGTTGCCGATGATGATGCCGCCGCCGAGGCCGGTGCCGAGGGTGATGCAGATGACGTTGCGGTGGCCCTTGCCCGCGCCGAACTTGTACTCGCCCCAAGCAGCCGCGTTGGCGTCGTTCTCGACGACGACCGGGAGGCCCACGCGGGCCTCGACCTTCTCCTTCAGCGGCTCGTTGCGCCAGTGGATGTTGGGGGCGAAGTAGACCTCGGAACGCTGACGGTTGACGTACCCGGCGGCACCGATGCCCACGCCGACGATCTCGTGCCCGGCGTGCGCGCCCTCCACCGCCGCAGCGATGGCGTCCACGATTCCCTCGGGCGTGCCCGGGGTCGGCACCTTGTGGGTCGAGAGGATGTTGCCTTCCTCATCGACCACGCCGGCCGCGATCTTCGTGCCGCCGATGTCGACGCCGATGGTGAGTCCCATGAATCCCTCAGTTTCGGTCGAGCCCCGCTACGGCCAACCGTACCCGAGGCCCTGCCGTCGGGGTTCCGTCGTCCGCTCGGCGGACGGGGCCCGGGGCGGCGCGGGAGCCCCGGGGAGGGAGTCGTACCGCGTCAGTCCAGGTCGATGCGCTGGCCGGGGCCGCTCCCGTCGCCCCGGTCCGGGCGGTCGTCGTCGGCCGGCTCGTCCAGTTCGTGGGTGTCGTCGGTACGACCCGTCCAGCGGCGTTCCTGTGCCTGGACCGCGGAGCGGTAGGCGGCGAGGAGTTCGTTGCCGGCGGCGGCCAGGTGGTCGAAGACGTCCGGGTTGCGCTCGATGACGGGCTCGACGGCTGCCTTGGCCTGCTCCACGACCTGCTTGACCACCTGCTGGGCGGCGGGCCCGGCGACCGCGCCGAGCAGCGGGGACTGGATGGTCGACAGCTTGTCCGCGACGGCGTCGACGAGCTTGCGCAGTTCCTCGGCGGCCGAGCCCGGGTGCGGGCCGTACTCGGCGCGGCGCCGGGCCTTCTCCGCCGCGAGGTCCTCGGCGCACGCCGTGGCCCAGGCGTCGGCGTCGGTCGCCCGCACCTCGTCGATCGCCTCCGGCTGACCGGCGTCGGACGGGGGGAGCTCTTCGCTCATGACGGACTCCTGACTACGGTTCGTCTCTCCGACGTTACCCGAACGGGCGCACCTGGTTCACCGTGCCCGCGGCCAGAGCTCCGGATCCGGCGCGAACCGGATCCGCAGCTCGCCGTCCCGCAGTGCGGCCCCTTCCACGGCGCAGCGGCGCAGGGCGGACGGCAGGGGCACGATGCGCCGGAACTGGCCCGCGGTGACGACGAGTTCGTCGCCGCGGCGGATGAGGTCGAGCTCGTCGCGCACAGCGCCCGGCAGAGGGATGGCCCAGACCAGGACGCCGTCGTCGGCGAGCCGGTCGGTGACGGGCCACTCGACCGTGGACGAGGTGTCGTTGACGGCGGGCACGGCGAGGGCGGCGAGGTCGTCGGCGCCGCGGGGGTCCCGCCCGAGATGCGCGACGCGGTGGACGTTGTGATCCTCCTCCCCCCACCCCTCCAGGACCTTGCGCTGCTGGGCGACGGGCCCCGCGAGCCAGCTGTCCGCCGGCGCCTCCGCCTCCGGCAGGACGCGGTTGGCGACCAGCAGGTCGGGGCGCAGGCCGCGCAGCGCGAGGGCGAGGCGGGCGGCGCGTACGGCGTCGGCGCCGCCCGGGCCCGGCTCGGCGACCAGCCGTACGACGGTGTCGCGGTCGGCGACGACGGCCTCGACGGCGGCGAGCTCGACGTCCCAGCGGGCCGCGGTCTCGTACAGCCACTCCGCGGGCATCGGAACGCCGGCCAGCCGTCCCAGGACGGGCCGCAGGGCACGGGCCGCCTGGCGTTCGGGCGGGAGCAGCCTGCGCAGGTAGCGGCGCAGCTCTTCGGGGAGGGAGAGCAGGGCGAGGGCGTGCGGGGTGGCGGGGAGGTCGACGACGAGGAGGTCATGGGCCTCGGCCAGCGCGGCGTCCCGCAGGGCTCGCAGCAGCGCGAGTTCCTCGGCGCCGGGGAGGGGGGTGACCTCTTCCGGGTCGAGGCGGGAGGCGCCGAGGAGGTCGAGGGCGGAGGCGGCGCGTTCCTGGAAGGCGGCGAGGTCGTCCCGGAAGCCGACGGCGGCGTCCGGGCGCCAGGCGGTGAGGTTCTCGGTGACCCGGGTGGGGGCGGCTCCTGTGCTCGCGCCGAGGGCCGCGCCGAGGGTGTCGGTGCGGTCGGCGCTGAGGACCAGGGTTCTGGTGCCGTTGGCCGCCGCCGAGAGCGCGGTGGCGGCGGCGACAGTGGTACGGCCGCTGCCGCCCGGGCCCGTGATCAGGATGGTGCGCATGGGGGTGAACCGTAACGGACGTTGGGGTTCAGCCCGGTTTCGCGGTGCCCGGCGTGGGGGCTGGGCGGGGGTGGCCGCATGCGCAGCCGGCGGCGCTGCAGCGCCCCCAGGGGCGCGGGGCTGTGTCGATAGCGGCTCCGCCGCGGGGGCGCGACCAGCCACGACGGGCCCGCACCCGGCAACGCACCGGCACCCCTACGGCGCGACCCCTACTTGCCCGCTTCCACGCGCTTCTTCAGGCCCGCCAGCGCCCGGTCGATGATGACCTTCTCGGCCTTGCGCTTGATCATCCCCAGCATCGGGATCTTGACGTCGACGGTCAGCTGGTACGTGACCTCGGTCGAACCGGCACCCGCCGGCTTGAGGATGTACGAGCCGTCCAGCGACCGCAGCATCTGGGACTTCACCAGCGTCCAGGACACCTCGTTCTCACCGGTCCAGGTGTACGCCAACACCTGGTCGTCCTTGATCGCACCGGCGTCCATCACAAGGCGGACCTGCTCGGCGCGGCCCTCGCCGTCGGTCTTGAGGACCTCCGCCTCCTTCACCTCGCCGGTCCAGTCCGGGTAGCGGGCGAAGTCGGAGATCACCCCCATGACGTCGGCCGGTGCCGCCTCGATCGTGATGCTCGAGCTGGTGTGTTCCGCCATCGCTGTGGCTCCTCCAGATGCGGGCCGGTAAGAAGTCGTGGTGCGCACGCGTGTGCAGCGTGAAGGCTACCGCGCGCCCGACCGGCCGACTCCACCCCCACCAGCGCCGTCGTCGCGAAAATGCCCACCGGCCCCGAATTCACTCACCACTCCAGCGCCCACGGCTTCCCCGACCCCGCGAAGTGCCCCACGTTCACGCACTCCGTCGCCCCGATCCGCATCCGCCGGACCAGCGGCTGATGGACATGGCCGAAAAGGGAGTAACGCGGACGCGTACGGCGAATCGCCTCCAGCAGCGCCCTGCTCCCCCGCTCGAAGCGCCGCGCCACCGTGTCGTACACCAACTCCGGGACCTCCGGCGGGATGTGGGTGCACAGCACGTCCACCTCCCCCACGGCCTCGATCTTCGCCGCGTACTCCTCGTCGCTGATCTCGTAGGGGGTCCGCATCGGCGTGCGCAGACCGCCGCCGACGAAGCCGAAGACCCACCCGCCGATCTCCACCCGCTCCCCGTCCAGCACCGTCGTGCCCGGACCGGCGTACTCCGGCCACAGGGGCGGCATGTCGACATTGCCGTAAGTGGCGTACGTCGGTGTCGGGAACGCCGCGAACATCTCGGCGTACTGCTTGCGTACCGCCTTCTCGATCACCGACGCCCGGTCCGAGCCGATCCCGGCCCACAGCCTTGCCCCGAACTCCCGCGCCTCCTCGAAGCGCCGGGCGGTGCGCAGCTCCACGATGCGGTCGGCGTTCTCCACGCCGAACAGGTCGGGAAAGATGCCGCGCGAGTGGTCGGCGTAGTCCAGGAACAGCACCAGGTCGCCCAGGCAGATCAGGGCGTCGGCGCCCTCGCCGGCCCTGGCCAGGTCGCGGGCGTTGCCGTGCACATCGCTGACCACATGGACGCGGGTCCTGCGGTTTCCCGTCGGTGTCGGTGCCATGACGATCAAGGGTAGGCGTGTGCGGCAAACGTGAACAGTGGCGGCGGGACCGATGGTTACTGGCCAGTCGTCAGACCGCTCGACTACTGTGCGCGCAGAAACACCAATCCGTGTGACGCAGCGAACATCTCGCCGGGACCCCCTGTCGAAGAAGCCATACCGGCGGGTAACGTCCGGTCGGTCCAGTCGTGCTCTGGATTTCAACATGTGAATTCCCGAGCACTAGCCCGAGCCTTGGACCGCACCGTCGCATCACACAACGTCGTGGCGCCGGCGCCCTATGAGGAGCAGCAGTCTTGCGCGAGTTCAGCCTTCCGGCTTTGTACGAGGTCCCTGCGGACGGCAATCTGACCGACATCGTCCGCAGAAACGCCGCGCAGCACCCGGACGTCGCCGTCATCGCCCGCAAGGTGGGTGGTGCCTGGCAGGACGTGACGGCCACCGCTTTCCTCGCCGAGGTGCGCGCCGCCGCGAAGGGGCTCATCGCCGCCGGGGTCCGGCCGGGCGACCGGGTCGGCCTGATGTCCCGCACCCGCTACGAGTGGACGCTGCTGGACTTCGCGATCTGGTCGGCGGGCGCGGTGACCGTGCCGGTGTACGAGACCAGCTCCGCGGAGCAGGTGCAGTGGATCCTCAGTGACTCGGGCGCGACCGCCATGATCACGGAGCTGGACAATCACACGGCCGCCGTCGAGTCGGTGCGCGACCGGCTGCCCGCGCTCAAGCACGTCTGGCAGATCGAGGCCGGCGGAGTCGAGGAGCTGGGCCGACTGGGCCAGGACATCAGCGATGCGACGGTCGAGGAGCGCAGCTCGCTGGCGAAGGCGGACGACCCGGCGACCATCGTGTACACGTCCGGCACCACCGGGCGCCCCAAGGGCTGTGTGCTCACCCACCGCAGCTTCTTCGCCGAGTGCGGGAACGTCGTCGAGCGCCTGCGCCCCCTGTTCCGCACCGGTGAGTGCAGCGTCCTGCTCTTCCTCCCGCTCGCGCATGTCTTCGGCCGCCTCGTGCAGGTCGCGCCGATGATGGCGCCGATCAAGCTGGGCACCGTCCCGGACATCAAGAACCTCACCGACGAGCTGGCCTCATTCCGCCCGACGCTGATCCTGGGCGTGCCGCGCGTCTTCGAGAAGGTCTACAACTCGGCGCGCGCCAAGGCCCAGGCCGACGGCAAGGGCAAGATCTTCGACAAGGCGGCGGACACCGCGATCGCGTACAGCAAGGCGCTGGACACCCCGTCGGGCCCGTCCGTCGGCCTGAAGATCAAGCACAAGGTCTTCGACAAGCTGGTCTACAGCAAGCTCCGCGCGGTCCTCGGCGGCAAGGGCGAGTACGCCATCTCCGGCGGCGCCCCGCTGGGCGAGCGCCTCGGGCACTTCTTCCGCGGCATCGGCTTCACAGTCCTGGAGGGCTACGGCCTGACCGAGTCCTGCGCCGCCACCGCCTTCAACCCCTGGGACCGTCAGAAGATCGGCACGGTCGGCCAGCCCCTGCCGGGCTCGGTGGTCCGCATCGCCGACGACGGTGAGGTGCTGCTGCACGGCGAGCACCTGTTCAAGGAGTACTGGAACAACCCGGGCGCGACCGAGGAGGCGCTGGCCGACGGCTGGTTCCACACCGGCGACATCGGCACCCTCGACGAGGACGGCTACCTCCGGATCACCGGCCGCAAGAAGGAGATCATCGTCACGGCGGGCGGCAAGAACGTCGCCCCGGCCGTGATAGAGGACCGTATCCGCGCGCACGCGCTGGTCGCGGAGTGCATGGTGGTCGGCGACGGGCGGCCGTTCGTGGGCGCACTGGTCACCGTCGACGAGGAGTTCCTGGGCCGCTGGGCCGCCGAGCACGGCAAACCGGCGGGCTCCACCGCGGCGTCGCTGCGCGAGGACACGGACCTGCTGGCCGCGATCCAGTCGGCGATCGACGACGGCAACGCCGCGGTGTCGAAGGCGGAATCGGTGCGGAAGTTCCGCATTCTGTCCTCCCAGTTCACGGAGGAGTCGGGCCATCTGACGCCGTCGCTGAAGCTCAAGCGCAACGTCGTGGCGAAGGACTTCGCGGACGAGATCGAGGCGATCTACCAGAAGTAGGGCCCCTTCCGGAAAAGCGTCATGGCGCGGTGTCCTCCACGAGGACCCGCGCCATCGTGCGTTCGGCGAGCGCGGTGATCGTCACGAACGGGTTCACCCCGATCGACCCCGGCACCAGCGAGCCGTCGGTGACGTACAGCCGTGCATACCCCTTCACCCGGCCGTAGTTGTCGGTCGCCTTCCCGAGCACGCACCCGCCCAGCGGGTGGTACGTGAAGTCGTCGGCGAAGACCTTGTTGGACGAGCCGAACAGGTCGTACCGGTAGATCGTGGCGTTCGCCGAGTTGATCCGGTCGAACAGCTTCTTGGCCATGCTCACCGACACCGCGCTCTGGGCGGCACTCCAGCCGAGTTTCACGGCCCCCGTACCGCTGTCGTACGAGAACGACGCCCGCGACGGATTCTTGGTGATCGCCAGATAGAGGCTGACCCAGTGCTCCAGTCCCGTGGGTAAAGGAGCGATCTCGGCGAAGACGGGGTTGGCGGCGTTGGCCCAGTCGTCGATGCCCATGACCGGCATGGTCGACTGGTTGGCCCCGACCGTGTCCCACAGGTGGTTGGCCCGGCCGAGCATCACGTTGCCGTTGGTCCCCCACCCGGTGCCGACGCTCGCGTCCAGCGCGGGCAGCGTGCCCGACTCGCGGGCGCGGACGAGGAGTTCGGTGGTGCCGACGCTGCCGCCACCGAGGAAGAGGTACGTGCAGCCGTACTCCTTGGTCTCGACGACCGTGCCGGTGTTGTCGATCCGGTCGGCGGTCAGGACGTACGTCCCGTCGGGCGCCCTGCTGATCGACTTCACCCTCTCCAGGGTGTGGATGGTGACGCTCCCGGTGCCGAGCGCGGAGGCGAGGTAGGTCTTGTCGAGGCTGCGCTTGCCGTGGTTGTTGCCGTAGATGACCTCCTGGCCGAGCGCGGACTTGGTGGCCGTGCCGGCGGCCTCGCGCTGCATGTGGGCGAAGTCGTAGACGTTGGGCACGAAGGTGGTCTTCAGGCCCGTGTTGGTCGCGTGTTTGCGGGAGATCCGGGTGAAGCGGTACCACTCCGTGGACTCGAACCAGGCGGGGTCGACGGTGTTGACGCCCAACATGGAGCGGGCGCGTGGGAAGTACGTGCTGTACATCTCCGCGGCGTCCACGGTCGGGAACTGCTCGGTGAAGTAGGACCGGAGCGGGGTGACCGCCATGCCGCCGTTGACCAGGGAGCCGCCGCCGACGCCTCGGCCGACGTAGACGGACATGTGGTCGTAGTGCACGCGGTCGAGGACGCCCGGGTAGGGGCTGATGTCCTTGTTGACGACATCCAGCCACAGGAAGGTGGCGAGCGGGGCCTCGGTGCGGGTGCGGAACCACATGGAGCGCTGGTCGGGGGCGGCGGTGGAGCAGAAGACCTTGCCGTCGGGGCCGGGGGTGTTCCAGAGGCGGCCCATCTCCAGGACGATCGTGCGGATGCCGGCCTGGCCGAGGCGGAGGGCGGCGACTGCGCCGCCGTAGCCGGAGCCGACCACTATCGCCGGGGCGGATTCGACTGCGTCGGGCTCGGCGGCGTGGGCCGATTGGAGGGCGATGCGGGTGAAGCCGAGGGTGGCGGCGGTCTGGAGTGCCGCCATTCCGAGGATTTGACGTCTTGTCAGCTGACGCTGCATCAGGTTTGATGTCATGTGCGCAGCATGTGCGGATTATTAGGTTCCGCCTAGTGGGGTGCCAAGTATTCGTTGTCGGCGGCTGCAGGTGGTTTGTGGTTGGTCGCGCAGTTCCCCGCGCCCCTGAGAGGTCGGCTGCACTACAGCAAGTTCTTCAAGTGCTCCGCCAGCAGGTCCCAGCGCCACTTCTCCTCGACCCACTCCCGGCCGCGCTCCCCCATCCTCCGGCGGAGCTCGGCGTCTCCCAGCAGCGTTACGATCCGGTCGGCCGCCTCCTCCGGGGAACCGCCCCGGACGACCCACCCCGTCTCGCCGTCCAGCACCGCGTCCGGCGCCCCGCCCGAGTCACCCGCGACCACCGGCAGCCCCGTCGCCGAGGCCTCCAGGTACACGATGCCGAGGCCCTCCACATCGAGCCCGCCCCGCCTCGTCCGGCACGGCATCGCGAAGACGTCTCCGGCGCCGTAATGCGCGGCCAGCTCGGACCAGGGCACGGGACCGGTGAAGCGGAGGGAGTCGGCGACCCCTGTCTCCTCCGCCATCCGCCGCAGGTCCTTCTCGTACGGGCCGCCCCCGACGATCAGCAGCACGGCGTCCGGCTCGGCGGCCAGGATGCGGGGCATCGCCTGGATCAGGGTGTCCTGGCCCTTGCGCCGCACCAGACGGGACACGCACACCACCACCGGGCGGTCCGTCAGGCCCAGCCGTGCCCGCACCTCGTCGCCGCCCGACCCGGAGTGGAAGGTCTTCTCGTCGACCCCGGGCGGCAGCTGCACCATCCGCGAGGCCGCGTCCGGCGTGAGCGCGGTGGCGATCCGTGAGCGCGTGTACTCGCCGAGATAGGTGATCGTGTCCGTCGACTCCCCGATCCGCCGCAGCAGCTGCCGGGCGGCCGGCAGCTGGGCCCAGCCCGCCTCGTGGCCGTGGGTCGTGGCCACAATCCGCTCGGCACCGGCCCTGCGCAGGGCCGGTGCCATCAGGCCGAGCGGGGCCGCGGCCCCGAACCACACCGACGTGCACCCGTGCTCGCGCAGCAGCTCGACCGCCCGCCGCGTCGCCCCGGGCGTCGGCAGCAGCATCGTCGTACGGTCCCGTACGACCGTGAAGGGCTGCTCGGCGTCGAAGGCGGCCGTGGCCTCGATGCCCTCGCGGCCGCGCTTCCAGGTGGAGGCGTAGACGACCAGCCGCTCCGGGTCGAGCCGCAGCGCCATGTTGTGCAGGAACGCCTGGATGCCGCCGGGGCGGGGCGGGAAGTCGTTCGTCACGATCAGGGTCTTGTGCATCGCCGCCGACCTTACCGAAGCCGCTGTTCACAGCCGGGGCTCGGCCGTGCTTATGGCCCGCACACAGCTGGACAGGACATCATGTTCCCCTCAAGGCGGGAAGCGAACGGCAGGGGAACCGGTGGAGACGACGGGCACGCGGCGATCCCTGGCATGGCTTCTGGGGGTCTGGTGCCTGACCAGGGTGCTTCTGCTGCTGTTCGTGTTCAAGGTGTACGTCTTCCCCGGCCCGGACGTCACCAGCGACGTGTCGGTGATCTACCAGGGCTGGTACGAGGTGCTGCGCACCGGAACGTTCCCGCTGGACGACGTCACCTGGCAGTACCCGCCCGCCGCGGCCCTCGCGATCCTCTCCCCCGCGCTGGTGTTCTGGCTGGACTACGCGTCGGCGTTCTTCGTGCTCTGCTTCACCGCCGACCTGGCCGTCCTCCTGCTCCTGCTGTACGTCGGCCTGCGTCCGGGCCGGACGCTGCGCGGGGCCTGGGTGTGGGTGGCGGGCGTGCCGCTGCTCGGGCCGACCGTGTACGCCCGCTACGACGTGATGGTCACCGCCGTCGCCGTGGCCGCGCTGCTGGCGGGCGCCCGGCATCCGCGGGTGATGGGGGCGCTGACGGCCTTCGCGGCGATGCTGAAGGTGTGGCCGGTGCTGCTGCTGGTCGCGGCCCGCAGGCGCGGCGCCTGGGCGTCGGCCGCGCTGACCGCCGGCGGCCTGGCGGCGCTGTTCGCCCTCGCCATGCCCGGCGCCTTCGCCTTCCTGACCTTCCAGCGCGACCGCGGCACCGAGGTGGAGTCGCTGGGCGCGCTGGTCTTCCATGTGGCCCGGCAGTACGGCTGGGACGGCCAGGTGCTGCTGAACTACGGCTCCGTGGAGTTCCTCGGCCCGTACGTCGACGCCGTCAGCAAGGCCGCCCTCGTCCTGAGCGGGCTCGCCTTCGGCTGGCTGCTGCTGTGGCGGCTGCGGGCGAAGCGGTTCGGGCCGCACACGCTCGCGGACGCGGCCTTCGTGGCGGTGCTGATGTTCACGACGACCAGCCGGGTGATCAGCCCCCAGTACCTGGTGTGGCTGGTCGGCCTCGCGGCCGTGTGCCTGTGCTTCCGCGGCAGCCGGATGACGCTCCCCGTCGGCCTGGTCCTGGCGGCCTCCGTCGTGACGACCCTGGAGTTCCCGGTCTGGTTCGCGCACGTCGTCGCCAGTGACGGCCTCGGCGTCACGCTCCTGTTCGTCCGCAACGGCCTGCTGGTCCTCGCCACGCTCCTCGCGGCCCGCGAGCTCTGGCGCTCGACGGTGACCCGGCCCGCCCCGCTCCCCGTACCGGCTCAGGCCACCCGCGCCAAGGAGACCTCGCTGCCCTCCTGACGCCGCGCCCGCCACAGCAGCACCACCACCGCCGCGCACTGCACCCCCATGGAGAGCGCCAGCGCCAGGCACACACCCGGCAACCCGAGCCCCGACAGCCCGTACGCGAGCGGCAGCTGCACGGCCGTACCGCGAAGGGGCAGAGCCCCTGGGATGGGACGGGTAGGGGCGGCGGGGGCGAGAGTCCTCGCCGCCCGGCACCCAACAACGGGTGCTCGAGCACCCGACCCGCGCCGGATCCTCTCGCTCGCCGACAGCCACGAGCGTCTTCTACGAGGGCGGGAAGCCGGTGCGGGCGGAGGAGGCCGAGGACCTGTTCCGGCAGGGCATGCTCCGGGTGGCCCGGGCGACGGGCGAGGCGGAGCGGGCGTGGCTGACGGAGGCCATCGCGCAACTGGGTGATGAGGGGAATTGAGCCCGCCGGCTCAGGCGAGTTGAGCCCGCAGGTAGTCCCGCCACTGCGCCGTGAAGTCCGCCGTCGACGTACCCAGCACGTCCTTCAGCGCTCCCTCGACCGCCCCCGCCCGACGCTCGTGCGCGCCCACGGCTCGGTAGAACTCGACGAGTCTGACCTCGCCCCAGCGCTCCGCGATCATCCGGCAGGCCATCCACCCGCCCTCGTAGGCCCGCGCCAGCTTCCCGGAGTCGCCGGTGAAGCCGAAGTCCGCGTCGGACGGGAGTGCCTCCGGCACCCGGCCCTCGGTCACCGCACGCCACAGTTCGGGCGCGGCCTGGGACGGGGAGCGGCCGCTGCCGAGGTAGCCGACCCAGTCGGCGAAGCCCTCGGACAGCCACAGCGGGGTGGCGGCGGTGGTGGCGGCGCGGGTGGCGACATGGGTGGTCTCGTGGGTGAGGACGACCTGTTTGCCGGTGGCGCCGAGCACGCCGTACGCGTCGGGGTTGACGATGATCCGGTCGGCGGGCGCGTTCGCCGGGGCGCCGGTCTCGCCGGTGGTGACCGCGGCGATCCCGCGGTAGGAGGACGCGGGCGAGCCGAGGAGCCCCGCCATGCCGGCCAGTGACTTCGGTACGTGGACCACGACGTGCCGGGCCCAGTCCGCGCCCCACACCTGCGACACGGCCGGTACCGCGTCGTCCGCCAGCTCCGCGTACGACCGCAGCGCCGCGGCGGACTGCCCGACGCCCAGGACGAGGCTGTGCTCACCCCGTGCGACGCGCACCGCGCCCTGGTCCCACAGCTGCTGGGCGGAGCCCTTCGCGGGCCGCTCGGCCTCGACGTACCAGCGGCTCTCCCTGTCGAGGCGCAGGCTCAGCGTGCGGCCGGCGGTGACGGGAGCCCGGTCGTAGCCCCGGACGCGGTAGTGCAGCTCGGCCTCGGCGGTCGCGGTGTCGCCGGTGCGGCGCAGGCCGGTCAGGCGGTACGACCAGTCGGCGAGGGGCAGCGCGCGCAGGTTGCCGAACCAGTCCCGCGCGCCCGTGCCCAGGAACGCCGCCTCGTCGCGGTCGAGTATCGCCGCGGACCGCCGGTCGAGGACGCGCTGCACCTCGGCCGTCGCGCTGTCGGTGCCGGGCCGCCCGCCGCAGCCCACCAGGGAGACGAGCAGCAGACACAGCGCGACCACCATGCGCGCTCCCGGCGCCCGCCTTCGACCAGCCATTTCCCGATCGTACGGCGGGCAGGGCGCCCGAGTCAGACCCGCGTTCGGACCCGCGGCCCGGCGTTTGCCAGGACGGCGCCCGTGGTCGGCCGAGGAGGGCGAGCCCCCGGCCGCCGGGCGAGCCGGTCGGTGCGGCATGCGCCGATGTCCCGACACCGGGCATTTCAGCGCGGCAACCTGCGCCGCGCCCGCCTACCCCGCGAGGCACCCCCGGCCTCCCCGGCCCACCTGCGCCGATGCGATGCCGCTTCCGACAGCCGACCGGGGCGCCGGACAGGGCCCTCGGCGGAGCGGCCCGCGTCAGACCCGGGTGACCGTAGCCCCCGGGATCATGCCGACCGGGTCGTAGCGCACGGGGGCGCCGGGGTAGGGCGCGTGGATGACCTGGCCGTTGCCGACGTACATGCCGACATGGCTGGCGTCGGAGCGGTAGGTGACCACATCGCCGGGCTGGGCCTCGGAGAGCGGGACCTGCCGGCCGGCGTACCGCTGGCCCTGCGAGGTGCGCGGCAGGGAGACGCCGGCCTGGGCGTACGACCACTGGACCAGGCCCGAACAGTCGAAGCCGTAGGGGCCGTTGGCGCCCCACACGTACGGCCTGCCCAGCGCGGACTGGGCGGCGGCGACGGCGGCCGCAGCGCGGGCCGAGGACGCGACGGCGCTGCCGAAGTCGGGCATGATGTCGCGGCCGGAGCGGGAGGCGCGGGCGTAGGCGGCGCGGTCGCTCTCCGTGAGGGAGTTGAGGAGCCTGCGGGCCTGGGCGAGTTTGCGCTCGACGGTCCGCTTGTGGAGGGCGACGGCCTTGCGGCTCTTCTCCAGCTCGGTGAGCTTCTTGGCCGCCTCGGTGCGCTCCTGGGCGAGGACGCGCATGGCGTCCTGGAGGTCCTCCAGCTCCCCGGCCTGGTGGGCGCTGATCCGGGCGATCCGGGCGGCCTTGTCGAGATAGTCGGCCGGGTCGTCGGAGAGCAGCAGGGCGAGGGAGGGGTCGATGCCGCCGGACCGGTACTGGGCACCGGCCAGCAAACCGAGCGCGTCCCGCATGGAGTTGATGTCCTCCTGCTGCCGGGCGATCCGGTCCTGTGCCCTGCCCACCTGGTCACGGAGCTTGTCGGCCCGCTCGTCGGCCTTGTTGTAGGCCTCGGTGGCCTTCTCGGCCTCCTCGTAGAGGCGGTCCACCTTGGCCCGGGTGTCGTCGTGCGGTGCGGCCGTGGCCGGTACGACCCCGAGGGCCGTGGCGGCGGCTGACATGACACAGAGCGCTGCACCGGCGCCACGGTCGAACCCGGCTGGTGCAAGGCGGCGATGGGACCCCACGGGAAGCCGCTCTCCTTCCGCTGGCGGACACGGACTCGTCCCCCGACAGCGGGGGAAACGCGGCAGACAGTAGCTCCGTGCCGGGGTGACGACCAACGACCTCCGCGGGCACACAAAGTGACGCCCCGCCTATGACGCAGGTCATGGGCGGGGCGTGGGGTCAGTCGGGGGTGCCGTAATTCGCTCGTTCGGGCGGCACGTTGTGTTGATCTTGGAGGCGTACGACCGGGGTCAGATGCGGACGCCGAACTGGAACGGCATGTTGTTGATCGACTCGTAGCGGACGACCGTGCCGGTACGCGGGGCGTGCAGGATCTGGCCGTTGCCCGCGTAGAAGCCGACGTGGTGCAGGTCGCCGTAGAAGATGACCAGGTCGCCGACCTTGAGCTCGGACTGGCTGTAGATGCGCGTCCCGTAGCTGGCCTGGGCCTGCGAGGTGCGCGGTATCGAGACGCCGGCCTGGGCGAAGGCCCAGGAGGTCAGGCCCGAGCAGTCGAAGGAGGACGGGCCGGAGGCACCGTAGACGTAGGGCGAGCCGATCTTGCTCTGGGCGGCCTGGAAGGCGGCCATGGCGCGGCCGGAGGCGGCGCCGGTGTTGCCGAGGTCCACGCGCTCGGCGGAGGAACGGCTGGCGCGCTCCTCCTCGGCGGCCATGGCGGCCTTCTCCGCGGCCGTGAGCGTGTTGAGCAGCTTCTGCGCCTCGGCGAGCTTGGCCTGGACTTCCTTCTTCTTCTTGCCCAGTTGGTCGCGGGTGGAGGAGAGGTCCTTGAGCTTGTCGGCGGCCTCGGCGCGCTGCTGGGCGAGCTCGCGCTGCTTGTCCTGGATCTTCTTCAGCTGGTCGACCTGCTGGGCGCTCAGCTGGTCCATGGTGGACGCCTTGTCCAGGTAGTCGTCCGGGTCGGACGACAGGAACAGCTGGACGGAGGAGTCGATGCTGCCCGTGCGGTACTGGGCGGCGGCCGCGAGGCCCATCGCGTCACGCAGCTCGTTGAGCTCTTCCTGGCCGCGGGCGACGTTGTCCTGGATGGTGGAGATCTCCTTCTGGAGCTTCCCCTGCTTCTCCTTGGCCCCGTTGTACTCCTCGGTGGCGTGCTCGGCCTGCTCGTAGAGCTTGTCGACCTTGGCCTTGACCTCGTCCTTGCTCGGCTTCTCGCTGGGGGCCGCGTTGGCGGCCTGAGAACTGATGGCCACGGCAGCAGCGGCAGCGGTGGTCAGCACGGTCACGCGTGCACGGCTCGGCTGCTTGGGTCGACGGTGGGACGCCACGGAGGTGAAACCCTTCTTCTGAGTGATCACCCGCTCGGAGGTTCGGTGGCTGACACTAGTGACCCTCCTGTGATCAGATCAAATCCTCAGAAGAAAATTCTCGTCACGCCATGCATTCTTTGCACACAACTCACATGATGTGACGCCCGTTTGACACTACGTTGCGTGACGGTTCCGTCAATTCGGGCATTGACCCTGCACGTTGGCCTATTCAGGACAGCCGCTTGAGAAGCACCGCAGAAGCCACCGGCCGCGCCCCCGCCCGGGCCACCCCGTCGGCCACCTCGCGGTCGGTGGAGGCGACGATGACCGGCCGGCCCGGCGGCTCGGCGCGCACCAGCTGGCGGATGAGCTCGTCGGCGGTCACGCCCGGCTTGGAGAACAGCACCCGCACCCCGCGCGGCGGCGCGAGCAGCACCGGTGCGGCCAGTTCGGCCCCGTCGAAGACACAGGTCACCTCGGCGCCGGTCTGCGCGGCGAGCTGGGATAGCTGGCCGAGCAGCCTGAGCCGCTGCTTCTCCAGGGGCATCTGGGGATAGCCGGTCTTGGTGACGTTGTAGCCGTCGACCACCAGATGGGCCTGCGGCAGGGCGAGGAGCTGGTCGAGGATCGCGGGGTCGTTCTCGGACAAGGCCCGGGCGGCGATGTCCTTCGGGGTCATGCGGCCCGGTTCGACCGCGTCGACGGTCTCGGCGGGCCGTACGGAGACCGGCGGCAACGCCAGTTCGCGGCGCAGCCCTTGGGTGGCGTCCAGCAGGGTGTCCAGGAGCAGCCGTACGCGCATGTCCTCGACGCTGCGCCCCTCGCGGGCCGCTCTGCGCGTGGCCTCCAGGGCCGACTCTGCCTCCCCGAGCCGCGCCTTGAGCCGCCGGGTCTCGCTCTCGGCCGCGGAGAGCTGGGCCTGTCCCTCGGCGCGCACGGCCTCGATCTCGCCCTGGATCTTGCGCAGGGCGGCCTCGCCGCGCTTGACGTCACTGAGGGCGGAGCGCAGCTTTCGGTGAAGCGATTCGGCTTCCTTCTTGGCCGCGTCCAGTTCGGTGCGCAGCCGCTCGGTCTCGTGCCGGGTGTGCTCCCGGGCGTGGGCGAGCTCCTCGCGCAGCCGCTCCAGCTCGGCGCGGTTCTCCTCGTCGGCGCGCTCGGCGTCGGCCCGCAGGGCCTCCTCGCCGGCCGCGGTGACCAGCTTGACCCAGCCGGTGGGCCGCAGAACATAGGCCGCGGCCGCCACGTCGAGCGGATCCGCGGCCGGAGGCGCCGAGCCTGTGTCGAGAGCGCCGGAGAGCTCCGGCTGGGCCTCTCTGAACTTCTCCCCGATGCGCTGCCGGAACAGCGGATCGGTCTCCAGCGCCGCCGCCATGGCGTTGCCGGCGAACTTGGCCCGACGGTTCGGTGCGAACCGGGCGTACTGCCGCAGCTGCGCGGGCAGTTCACCGACGGTCAGCCCGCCGAAGCCGTCGGACACGATCTGGACGACCTTGCGCCGTACGGCGTCGGGCAGCGGACGGTCGAGCACCTCAGCGGCGCCGTCGCCCGGCCCCCCGCCTTGTGTCTCCACCATCCGTCACACCCCAATGCCTGTGCGGGATCCCCGCGGGGATCACCTGTACAGGGGCCGGCTCCCGTCAGGAGCCGGCGCCCGGCCTGTCCACGAGTTCCACCTTGTCCACGGCGTTGCACCAGCGGCAGCGCACCGACTCGATCGTCTCACTGAGCACCTCGCGCTCCTCGACCTTGGGCTCACCGGCCAGATCGAGGTGGACGTACTCCACGACCTTGGACGAGCGCGTCACGTCGAAGCGCGTGAGGTTGCCGCAGAGGGTGCAACGCCACCGCGTCGTGGCGGTCGGCAGGGGAACCGTCATCGTGACCGTGCTCTTTCCTTCTAGGCCTTCTATTGTCCGTGACGCCCCCGGGCTCCCGGGTGCGTGTGGCTCGTAACCCTACGGCCTGGCGGGTACTCGCCGCCTGTCCGTCTCGGGCGGCGAGGCGGTCTGTGCGCGTGCGTCCCGTTACGTCATGCTCTGTGTTCATGATCGGCAACTGGAGCGTGGCGCATTTCGGGACTCGGTTCGGCAGGGCGGGCCGATCGGGCCGATCGGGCCGGTCCGTCTTCCGGTCGTCGGCGCCGGTGACGTACGGGCTGATCGCCCTGTGCTGTCTGCTCTTCCTGACCGGCCCGGCGGCGGGGCTCAATCCGGCGTACGGCTCCGGCGAGGGGCTGCTCGCCGCTCAGCGGGCCTACTTCCACCGTTGGGGTGTGGTTCCCGCGGAGCTCTTCGAGGGGGCGCCCCGGGCCGTCCTCACCCCTGCCACGGCCCTCTTCGTGCACGGCAGCTGGGTGCACCTGCTCGGCAACATGCTCTTCCTCTACGTCTTCGGCGTGATGACCGAGGAACGGATGGGCCGCGTCCAGTTCACGCTCTTCTACCTGGGCTGCGGCTACCTGGCCCTGCTGGGCTATGCGGCCGCCAACGACGACTCCGGCCAGTCCCTGGTCGGCGCGTCCGGGGCGATCTCCGCGGTCCTGGGCGCGTTCCTGTTCCTCTTCCCCGGGGCGCGCGTCACAAGCCTGCTTCCGTTCCTGCTCTTCCTGCCGCTGCGCTTCCCCGCGTGGGTCGTGCTGCCGTTCTGGGTGGCCCTGCAGTGGGTGGCGGCGGGGCGGGCGGACCAGGGTCCGGGGGTGGCGTATCTGGCGCACCTGGTGGGCTTCGCGGTGGGCTTCGGCTTCGCGTGGGCCCGGTTCGGAAAAGGGAAGGGCGCGTAGCGCGGCCTGGGAAGGGCGGTGGTGGGCGACGGGCGGGCGACTAGAGTGAAGGCCGCCCCTGCTCCGGCCTCCGAGGGAGAGAACCAGCCGTGATCACCGCGATCGTCCTCATCAAGACCAGCGTGGACCGGATTCCCGAGATCGCGGAGCGGATCGCTTCGCTGGAGAGTGTCAGCGAGGTCTTCTCGGTCACCGGGACGTACGACCTGATCGCCATGGTGCGGGTGAAGCAGCACGAGGACCTCGCCGAGGTCATCCCTGGCCGTATCAGCAAGATCCCCGGCGTGGAGGCGACGGACACGCACGTGGCGTTCCGGACGTACTCGCAGCACGACCTGGAGGCGGCGTTCGCGATCGGGCTGGACAGCTAGCTATGCCTTGAGGTCCAGGGCGGTGATGCTCTGGGGTGTGTTGACGTAGAGGCGGGTGCCGTGGGGCGCCGGGGCCACCATGGACTCGGAGGTGTCGACCGGCGCCGACCAGCGGCGCTTGCCGTCCAGTCCGACGGCGTGGACGGCGCTGTCGGTCTGCACATAGATCGTCTCGCCGGCGACGGCCAGTCCGGGGAGCCAGTCCGTGCCGCTCTGGTACGTCCATGCCTCGGAGCCGTCGGCCTTGATCGCCGTAAGAGTGCCCCCGATGTCGACGACACCCAGTGAACCCACCGCGACGCATCCCTCCGCCTCGCCCAGCTCCGCGCTGCTCCAGATCCTGTTGCCGTCCAGGTCGAATCCGTGCAGCCGCGACTCGGTGCCCGACGTGGTCACCAGGGTCCGCCCGCCGACCAGGGTGGGGCTGTTGACGTCGGCCCCGGCGGACACGGTCCAGAGCATGGTTCCGTCGGCGGCGTCCAGGGCCACCAGGCGGTCGGCGTACGTGCCCGCGTAGACCACACCGCCGGCCACCAGCGGGTCGCTGGTGACTCCGGCGGGAGTCGTTCTGCGCCACCGCACACTGCCGTCGGCGGAGTAGGCCCGGATCTCGCCCGCGTCGGTACCCCCCGCCCCCACGACAACGGCGTCACCGGCGAGGACCGGGACGGAGCCGTGCTCTCCGAGGTTCCTGCTCCACAGGAGCCGGCCCTCGAGGTCCACCGCGCAGAGCAGGGACCAGGGGGCTTCCTCGTCTCCGCCATACGTGGTGCAGAAGACCGCGTCCGCGGTGGCGACCGGCGTCGACGCCCCTCCCCCTTGGAGGCTGTTCCGCCACAGCTCCTCGCCCTCGGCGGAAACGGCGCACACGGTGCCGCTGTCGACGGCCGTGTACAGCACGCCGCCGTCCGGCGACACGCCTACACACGGCCCGCCCGCCGCATCCAGCTGCCCGCTCTCGTACCGCCAGGCCACCGTCGGCGCAGGAGCGGAACTACGCTTCGCGGACGGCGACTTCGAGGCGCGGCTGCCGGAGGGCCCGCCACCGGGTTCCCGTGCGAAGAGGAAGCCACTGACACCGGCCCCCGAGGCCAGCAGGCCGCCCGAGGCGATCGCCAGGAGGCGGCGCCGCGATGGCCCGCGCACGGTGGCGGCGGGCTCGGTGCCGCCGGGCTCGGTCGGGACATCCGCCGCCGAAGGCTCACTGACCACCGTGGCCGGGGCGACGTACTCGACGCGGCTCCGGTCCTTCCCGGAGTCCCGGTCAGGCAGCCACCGTTCGTCGCCCTCCGGACTGTCCTCGGTGAAAGCCAGCCAACCCGGGCGGGTGCTGTCCCGCAGTGAGCGCCCGGTGTGGCCCGCTGCCTCGACCAGGGCCCGCGGGGTGGGCCGTTCCTCCGGCTCGGCGCCCAGGCAGGACTCGACGAGCGGCAGCACCCGCTTCGGCACCCCGGTCAGATCGAAGTCCCGGGTCAGGATCCGCAGCAGGATCACCGAGTCCTGCCCCTCGCCGAAGGGCTCACGGCCGCTGGAGGCGTACGCGAGGACCGCGCCCAGCGAGAAGACGTCGCTGGCCGGGCCCACCTCGGCGCCGTTGCGGATCTGCTCCGGCGAGACGTAGCCGACCGAGCCGACGATGGTGCCGGTCCTGGTCAGCGAGGTCGCCTCCAGGGCCCGTACGATCCCGAAGTCGATCACGCGGGGGCCGTCCGGCGCGAGGAGGATGTTGGACGGCTTGAGGTCGCGGTGGACCATGCCCTTGCCGTGGATCGCGTCGAGGGCCTCGCCGAGCGCCGCCGCGAGGGTGAGGACCGCGTCCTCGGGGAGCGGTCCGTGGTCCAGCACCGCGTCCCGCAGGTTCGGCCCTTCGACGAACTCGGTTGCCATCCAGGGACGTTCGGCCTCGGTGTCGGCGTCGACGACACGCGCGGTGTACGTACCGGCGCCGCCGACCGTCCGTGCGGCCCGTACCTCCTGCCGGAAGCGGGCCCGGAACATGCGGTCCTGGGCGTGCTCGGTGCGCACCACCTTGACGGCGAGTCGGAGCCCCGACCGGGACTCGGCCAGATACACCTCGCCCATGCCGCCCGCGCCGAGTCTGCCCACCACCCGGTACGGGCCGATCCGGCGCGGATCCGACTGCCGCAGCACGTGCACGACTCCCCCATCGCTTGATCGCCGACCGGCGGACGGGGAGGATCGTACGACGTACTCCACGGTCACATGCTCAGACCGCGGGGACGCAACGCCCGTCCTCCGTGCGGTAGTTCCACTTCGCGCCGTCCCGTACGAGTTCGCGTACGGCCTTCACGAAACGCTCGACATGTTCGTCCGGCGTACCCGCCCCGAAGCTCACCCGGATCGCGTTGAGGGACTTCTCGCCGGGCGCCGCCTCCGGAGCACCGCACTCGCCCTGTGTCTGCGGGTCGCTGCCCAGCAGCGTCCGGACCAGCGGGTGGGCGCAGAACAGGCCGTCGCGCACCCCGATGCCGTACTCGGCGGAGAGCGCGGCGGCGAAGTGGGAGCTGTTCCAGCCGTCGACGACGAAGGAGATCACGCCGACGCGGGGGGCGTCGTCACCGAAGAGGGAAAGGATCCGGACCTCGGGGACCTCGGCGAGCCCTGCCCGCACCTTCTCGATCAGGTACTGCTCGCGGGCGACCAGGCTGTCGAAGCCCGCCTCGGCGAGGGCCTTGCAGGCGGAGGCGATGGAGTAGGCGCCGATGACGTTCGGGGAGCCGGCCTCGTGGCGGGCGGCGCTCTCGTGCCACTCCACGTCCACTCCCCCGTCCTCGCGCCGGGCGACCTTGCGGCTGGCGCCGCCGCCCGCGAGGTACGGCTCCGCCGCGCGCAGCCAGTCGGCGCGGCCGGCCAGGACACCGGAGCCGAACGGGGCGTACAGCTTGTGGCCGGAGAAGGCGACCCAGTCGACGTCCAGGTCCCGGATGCTCACCGGGTGGTGCGGGGCCAGCTGGGCGGCGTCCAGGACGATCCGCGCGCCGTGCGCGTGGGCGGCGGCCGCGAGCTCGCGTACGGGCCACAGCTCGCCGGTGACGTTCGAGGCGCCGGTGACGCAGACCAGGGCCGGGCCATAGGGGTCGCGGTCGGCGAGGGCGCGCTCCAGCGTCGCGACGGCCTGGCGCGGGGTGCGGGGCGCGTTGAGGTAGGTGACACGGGCGTCGCGCCAGGGCAGCAGGGAGGCGTGGTGCTCGGTCTCGAAGACGAAGACCTGGCAGTCGGCCGGGAGGGCGGCTGCGAGGAGGTTGAGCGAGTCCGTGGTGGAGCGGGTGAAGATCAGCTGGTCGTCGGCCCGGCAGTCGAGGAACTCGGCGACCGTCCTCCGGGCGTTCTCGAACAGGTCGGTGGAGAGCTGCGAGAGGTAGCCGGCACCGCGGTGGACACTGCCGTAGTACGGCGCGTAGGCCGCCACGTCGTCCCAGACGCGCTGGAGGGCGGGCGCGCTGGCGGCGTAGTCGAGCGCGGCGTAGGTGACCTCGCCGCCGGTGACGAGCGGGACGGTGACATCCCGGCCCAGAACGGGCAGCGGGGAGCAAACGGACTGGACGGCGGCAGCGGTGGAGACGGACATGGCTGAACTCCCGTGAAGGCAGACGGAACTCACCACGCGAGCGCGCCACAGCAGGACGGCTCAAGCATGGGAAGGGTGAAAGGGGGATGCGGAGGCGGGGCTCTGCGGCCCTATCGCATTCGCTTGCTCACGGAAGACTCCTCGACGACCCAGGACCCCTGGGCTCACGCTTTCAAAAAGCGCGCGAGGGGTCCGCGCTTGCCGTAGACCTCGCTGCCTACGGCCTGGTCTTCACCCGGGGCACCCCGCCACGGACGGAGGGTTGCCGGACAGTCGGCCGGGGCCTCATGACTGTCACTCATGACCTGGACAGGAACGTACGTGAAGTGATCGCGGTCCCGCAACTCGTGTCCGAATTACGGGACCGCCCTCCCGCGCTATGCGTTGCTGACCGCCACCCAGCGGTCGAGCGTCCGCTTGGCCGCCCCCGAATCGATCGACTCCGCCGCCTTCGCCATCCCGGCCCGGATCTGCTCGGTGAGCGGGGCGTCCGTCGGGTGCAACGCGACCAGTGCGGCAGCCGAGTTCAGCAGTACGGCGTCCCGGACGGGCCCCGTCTCGCCGTTCAGCAGGCGCAGCGCCACGTCGGCGTTGTACGACGCGTCCGCGCCGCGCAGCGCCTCCACCGGCACCAGGTCGATGCCGACGTCGCGCGGGTCGAAGGTCTCCTCGGTCACCTTGCCGTCGCGCACCACCCACACCCGGGACGTGGACGTCGTGGTGAGCTCGTCGAGGCCGTCGTCACCGCGGAACACCAGCGAGGAGTTGCCGCGCTCGGCGAAGACGCCCGCGACGATCGGCGCCATGAGCGGATCCGCCACACCGACCGCCTGGGCCTTCACCTTCGCCGGGTTGGTCAGCGGACCGAGGACGTTGAAGGTGGTCCTGATGCCCAACTGGCCTCGCGCGGCCGCCACATGGCGCAGCGACGGGTGGAACTTCACCGCGAAGCAGAAGGTGATCCCGGCCTCCTCCGCGACCTCCGCCACCCGCTGCGGCGTCAGCTCCAGATTGACGCCGAGCTTCTCCAGCACATCCGAGGCGCCCGATGCCGAGGACGCCGCCCGGTTCCCGTGCTTGACGACCTTGGCACCCGTGCCGGCGATGACGATCGACGACATCGTTGAGATGTTCACCGTCTTCGCGCCGTCGCCGCCCGTACCGACGATGTCGACGGTCGGACCCGACACCTCGATCACGTTCGCGTGCGCGTACATGGTCCGGACGAGACCCGCGATCTCCTCGACGGTCTCTCCCTTGGCCCGCAGCGCCACCACGAACCCGGCGATCTGCGCGTCCGTCGCCTCGCCGCGCATGATCACGTCCATCGCCCACGCGGTGTCGTCGGCGGTGAGGTTCCGGCCGTCCAGCAAGCCGTTCAGCAGCAGGGGCCAGGAACGGCCCGCCGCGGTGTCGCCTCCAGCGGGGGTCACAGCGCTCATAAGCCGCTCCTGGGTCAGATGGTGTCCCGCACTACGGGACGCGAGTCTCAACGGGTCCACCCTATCCAGCCCGGGGGCACGAAGAAGGGCCCCGTCCGAACACCGGACGGGGCCCTTCAACCGTGGCGTGGCTGAGCAGTCCTGGCAAGGTCGCGGTTCGACCGCGCCCCTTCAGGGGCGCGGGGAACTGCGCGACCAGCCACGACGGAGCCGCAGACGACAACCAACACGACGCGGCACTACCAAACGCGGCACTACCAGCGGAGCGTCAGTGGTGGCCGTGGCCGCTCGTGATCTCCTTGTACTCCTCGACGGTCGGCTTGGGAATCTGGCCGTCCTCGCCGAAGTACGCCTTGCTGAGCTTGGCGCGCAGCTTCTCGGAGCCCTTCACCTTGCGCTCGACGCCGTTCTCGTCGACCGTCGGGCCGATCTCGAGCGGCTTGTACTGCTCGTGCGCGGTGAGGGTGTGCAGCGCGTCCTGGCTGAGCGGCTCGTGGATCTCGATGAACTCACCGTGCGGCAGGCGCTTGATGATGCCCGACTCGCGGCCGTGCAGCACCTTGTCCTTGTCCCGGCGCTGCAGGCCGAGGCAGATCCGCCTGGTGATGATGAACGCGAGGACCGGCCCGGCGAAGAACCCGATCCGGACGAACCAGGTGACCGCGTTGATCGACAGGTGGAAGTGGGTGGCCCACAGGTCGTTGCCACCGCCGACCAGGCCGATCATGTACACGGTGATCCAGGCGACACCGAACGCGGTACGCGTCGGGGCGTTGCGCGGACGGTCCAGGATGTGGTGCTCGCGCTTGTCGCCGGTGACCCAGGACTCGATGAACGGGTAGACGGCGATCGCCATCAGGACCACACCGAAGAGCACCAGCGGGATGAACACGCCCAGGACCAGCGTGTGGCCCCAGAGGTTGATCTCCCAGCCCGGCATGTAGCGGACCAGACCCTCGGCGAAGCCCATGTACCAGTCGGGCTGGGCGCCGGTGGACACCTGGTCCGGACGGTAGGGGCCCATCGCCCAGATCGGGTTGATCTGCGCGACCGCCGCGATGGCCGCGATGACACCGAAGACCAGGAAGAAGAAGCCTCCGGCCTTGGCCATGTAGACCGGCAGCAGCGGCATACCGACGACGTTCTTGTTGTTCTTGCCGGGGCCCGCGAACTGCGTGTGCTTGTGGTAGAAGACCAGGATCAGGTGGCCGACCACCAGGCCGAGCATGATGCCCGGCAGCAGCAGGATGTGGATCGAGTAGAAGCGGGCCACGAAGTCGACGCCCGGGAACTCGCCGCCGAAGAGGAAGAACGAGATGTACGTGCCGACGATCGGCATGGACAGGATCGCGCCCTCGGTGAAACGCACACCCGTACCGGAGAGCAGGTCGTCCGGGAGCGAGTAGCCGGTGAAACCGGTGAACATGCCCAGGACGAACAGCAGGAAGCCGAACAGCCAGTTGATCTCACGCGGCTTGCGGAACGCGCCGGTGAAGAACACGCGCATCATGTGCACGAACATGCCGGCGAGGAAGATCAGCGCCGCCCAGTGGTGGATCTGCCGGATGAGCAGACCACCGCGCACGTCGAAGGAGATGTGCAGGGTCGAGCTGAACGCCTCGCTCATCAGCTGTCCCTGCAGCGGGACGTAGCTGCCGTGGTACTCCACCTCGTTCATCGACGGGTGGAAGAACAGCGTCAGGTACACACCCGTGAGGATGATGATGATGAAGCTGTAGAGGCAGACCTCACCCAACATGAACGACCAGTGGTCGGGGAAGATCTTGCGCATGTTGGCCTTGGCCAGGGAGTAGATCCCCAGCCGGCCGTCGGCCCAGTCGGCGACGCGCTCGCCGGCCGGTGCCTTCCCGCGAGAGCGGGACTCGGGGGTCGTCGTAGTGCTCATCCGCGCTCCCAGAAAGCAGGACCGACGGGCTCTTCGAAGTCGCCGAGCGCCTCGAGGTAGCCCTCGTCGTTCACGCCGATGCGCAGCTGCGGCAGGGCGTGACCGGCCGGGCCGAAGATCACTCGGGCACCGTCGGACAGGTCGAAGGTGGACTGGTGGCAGGGGCAGAGCACGTGGTGCGTCTGCTGCTCGTACAGGGAGATCGGGCAACCGACGTGGGTGCAGATCTTCGAGTACGCGACGATGCCCTCGTGCGACCACTCGAGCTCGCGCTTGTCCTTGATGTCGTCGGGCTGGAGCCGGACGATCATCAGGGCGGCCTTGGCGATCTCGTTCTGGAACTCGTGGTCGTGCTCCTCCAGGCCCTCCGGCTTGGCGAAGGTGAGGGAGCCGACCGCGACGTCCGAGGGACGCAGCGGCTCGTTGGTGTTCATGTTGACGAGCAGCTTGCCCTTGGACCACAGGGTGTGGCGCAGCTTGGTGCCGGGCAGCGGGCCGAGGTCACGCAGCAGGACGACACCGGAGAGCGGGAAGAGGGCCAGCGCGCCGAACATCGTGTTGCGGATCAGCTTGCGGCGACCCAGCGCGGACTCCTTGGCGCCCTGCTTGAAGTCGGCCATGACCTTGGCCTTGACCTCGGGCGACGCCTCGATCGGGTGCCGGTCGTCGGCGACCTCCACGTCGGACATCAGGGTGCGGGCCCAGTGGACCGCGCCCGCGCCGATGCAGAACAGCGCCGCACCGAGGGTCAGACCCAGCGCGAAGTTCAGCGCGTTGAGGTGACCGATCGGGAAGACGAAGATCGACTTGTCGTGCGGGATCGCGACGTACGAGGCGATGAAGCCGACGGTGGCCAGCATCGACACCGTGAACAGCAGGGCGACCGTACGCTCGGACCGCCTGGCGGCCCGCTCGTCGATGTCCTGGATCCGGTGCTCGTGGGGCGGCAGGCCGGGGTCGGCGAAGGGGTCCTTCTCGTCCGCTACCGCGACGGTGGCGTCCTGCTCAGCGGGCAGGTTCTCTTCTGGAATGTCTTGGCTACTCATGACTTCTTGGCCTTTGCGGTCCGAGCGGCGACCCAGACGGCGACCGCGATCAATGCGCCGAGACCGAAGATCCAGGCGAAGAGGCCCTCGCTGACCGGGCCGAGGCCGCCCAGCTCCAGACCACCCGGGTTGACCGTCTCATCGCTGTTGACCGCGTTCAGGTACGCGATGATGTCCTTCTTGTTCTGCTCCGACAGCGTGGTGTCGGGGAACGACGGCATGTTCTGCGGGCCGGTCTCCATGGCCTCGTAGATGTGCTTCGGGTCGACGCCCTCGAGCGTCGGCGCGTACTTGCCGTGCGTCAGCGCGCCACCCTTGCCGGTGAAGTTGTGGCACTGGGCGCAGTTGTTGCGGAAGAGCTCGCCGCCCTTGGCGATGTCCGCTCCCTCGGCGCTGTACTGCTCCTCGGTCGGGATGGACGGGCCGGCGCCCAGCGAGGCGATGTACGCCGCGAGCTGGTCGATCTCGGCCTGCGAGTAGATGTTCTTCTTCCGCGGGACCTGGGCGCCCTGGGAGGTGGCGGCCGGCATACGGCCCGTCGAGACCTGGAAGTCCACGGCCGCGGCGCCGACGCCCACGAGGCTCGGACCGTCGGAGGTGCCCTGACCGCCGGTTCCGTGGCAGCTGGCGCAGCCGACGGTGTAGAGCTTCTTGCCCTCCTCGATGGTGAGGGACTGGGCGGTTTCCTCGGCCTGCGCCTTGTCCGCGGGAGCGAACACGGCGTACAGCCCCCCCGTGCACGCCAGCGCGAGGAGTAGGACGACGACCGCCGCCAGCGGATGGCGTCGTCGTGCGGAGAGCTTTTTCACGGATTACCCCGGTGTCAGGATCTTCTGCGTCGATGCTTGCGGTAGGTGCGTTGTGGAACGCGCGCGGGATCGGGCCCGGCTACTTGATCATGTAGATCGTGGCGAAGAGGCCGATCCAGACGACATCGACGAAGTGCCAGTAGTAGGACACGACGATCGCGGCGGTCGCCTGTTCGTGGGTGAACCTCCTGGCCGCGTACGTGCGCCCGAGGACGAACAGGAAGGCGATGAGGCCGCCCGTCACGTGCAGGCCGTGGAAGCCGGTGGTCAGGTAGAAGACCGAGCCGTACGGGTCGGACGAGAGCGAGAGGCCCTCGTGCTTGACCAGCTCGGTGTACTCGTACACCTGCCCGCCGATGAAGATCGCACCCATGATGAAGGTGACGATGAACCAGCCCCGGAGCTTCTTGACGTCACCGCGCTCGGCGGCGAACACGCCGAGCTGGCAGGTGAGGGAGGAGAGCACCAGGATCGTGGTGTTCGTCGCCGAGAACGGGAAGTTCAGGAAGTCCGCCTTCTCCTTCCAGAACTCGGGACCCGTCACCGATCGCAGGGTGAAGTACATCGCGAAGAGGGCCGCGAAGAACATCAGCTCGGAACTCAGCCAGATGATGGTTCCGACGCTGGTGAGGTTCGGCCGGTTGACCGACGGGTGCGCGTGACCCTTGTCTACTGTCGTTGCTGTCGCCACGACCGACATTATGTCGGTCGCTTATCCCGCCCTCACTCCGGGGGGTGCCGTTCGGAGTGTCTTCCCCGTTCATACCGGTGTTGACGTGGTGTTCAAGGGAGTAGCATCCGGGCCAACAGGCCTGTCCTTACGACGCTGACGTCACGGAGGAACAATGCAGCCGACCGCCACGGTGCTGGTCTACAGCGACGACTCCAACACCCGCGAGCAGGTGAGGTTGGCGACGGGACGGAGGCCTGCTCCGGATGTGCCTGTGGTGGAGTTCGTGGAGTGTGCGACTCCGGCCGCGGTGCTGCGTGAGCTGGACAAGGGGGGCATCGACGTCTGCGTCCTGGACGGTGAGGCCGTGCCCATGGGGGGCATGGGGATGTGCCGTCAGATCAAGGACGAGGTGTTCAACTGCCCGCCGGTGCTGCTGCTCATCGGGCGGCCGCAGGATGCGTGGCTGGCTACCTGGAGCCGGGCTGAGGCGGCTGTGACGTTGCCTGTGGAGCCGGTGGAGTTCGCGGCGGCGCTGGCTTCTCTGTTGCGGACGAAGAGGCTTCAGAGCGCCTAGGAACTCGGTTCAGCAGATAGTCCGGCGACTGCGGCTCGTGGGGGCTGGTCGCGCAGTTCCCCGCGCCCCTCTGGGTTGGCTGCCGCCCCGGTGGTCTAAATGCTCTGCGGCCTCAGTCTTGCCCGTTCCGACGGGCTCGGGCCGTCAGGCGTGCCGCCCAGTAGGGCGCTGCCGCCTCGCCATTTCTTCCAGTCGAGGTTCCAGTCGCCGAAGCCGTTGCCGAACGGTTCCATCGTGTTGCCGTACGAGTTGATGACCTTGACGATGTCGCCCTCGCGGACGTTGTCGAAGAACCACTCGGCGTTGGCGGTGCTCATGCCGGTGCAGCCGTGGCTGACGTTGGCGTAGCCCTGGGAGCCGACCGACCAGGGGGCGGCGTGGACGTACTCGCCGCTCCAGGTCACGCGGGTGGCGTAGTAGACGGGTAGGTCGTAGGAGTCCGCGGAGCCCTCGGCTATGCCGATGCTGGTGCCGCGCATCCGTACGAAGTACTCCTTGGCCAGGACGACCTTGACGCCGTTGCGGGTCTCGAAGCCGGGCTTGCCCGTCGTGACGGGGATCGACCTGACCTCCTCGCCGTTCCGGTAGAGCGTCAGCTGGTGGGACGCGGCGTCCGTGACGGCTATGACCTGGTCGCCGATGGTGATGGTCAGGGGCTTGACCTTGCCGCCCCAGAGGCGGTCGCTGATCTTGACGCCGTCGAGGTTGCTGCGGGCCCGTATCGTCGCGCCGGTGGGCCAGTACTCCTTGGGGCGGTAGTGGAGTTCCTTGTCGCTCACCCAGTGCCAGGTGCCCTCCACGGCGGGCGTGGAGTCGACCTTGAGGGCCCGTTCGACTATGGCGCGCTGCTTGGTGTCCTTGACGGGCTGGTTCAGCTCGGCCGTGATGGGCTGGCCCACGCCGTACTTGCCCGCCTTCGGGCCGAACTTCACCGTCAGATGCTTCTTGGTGGTCGGCTTGCTGGTGACGAAGGTGAGGACCTTGCGGCCGGGGGCCCCGTCCTCGTCCTCCGTGCTCACGCGCACCGTGTAGCGGGCGTCGGCGGCGAGCGGGGAGGTGCTGTGCCAGCGGGTGCCGTCGGCGGAGAGTTCGCCCGCGACGTAGCGTCCTGCGGCGTCCCTGGCGGTGACGTCCGTTATTCGGCCGTCGGAGTCCTCCGTGGTGACTTCCAGGGGCTTGTCGGGGTCGGCCTTCTTGCCGCCGCCCGAGGGGCCGTTGAAGGCGATCTGGTCCGCCGCGTCGTACGGGTCGGCGGACAGCGGGTTGCCGTCGCTGCTGCAGCTTATGGCGCTCGCGCCGAGCGCTATCACGAGCAGCGAGCAGCCTATGAGGGTGCTCGTGCGCGGTGGTGGGTTGGTCATGGCTTCACGCTAGGAAGCCGCGTCACCCGCGGCGCGCGGGGTGACGCGTTCGGGTGAGGGGGTTTGCTGCAAAAGCAGGAGCCCGGACCCTCCTGACGGAGTGTCCGGGCTCCCTGTGAGCTCAGCTCGTGTTACTGGGTGCGGTTCTCACCGCGGTAGTACTCGAAGACCCAGCCCCAGAGACCGACCAGGATCAGCGGCGCCGAGAAGTACAGCAGCCACCAGCCGACGGCGATCGCCAGGAAGGCGAGGGCGCCGCCGATCGCGAGGGAGAGCGGCTGCCAGCTGTGCGGGCTGAAGAACCCGACCTCGCCGGCGTCGTCCGCGACGTCCGCCTCCTTGTCGTCCTGCGCGCCCACGTCGACCCGCCGGGCGGTGAAGCCCAGGTAGAAGCCGATCATGATGGCCAGGCCGAAGGCCAGGAAGAGCGCGGTGGTACCGGCCGGCTCCTTCGACCACACGCCATAGACGATCGCCATGGCGAGGATGAAGACGCTCAGCCACATGAACATCCGGCCTTGGATCTTCACTTGCCGGCCTCCTTGGCGCCGTTGCCGGCCAGAGCCTTGCCCCCGTGCGGGGCGTTCTCGAGCTCGTCGAGCGCGGCGATCTCAGGGTGGTGCAGGTCGAACGCCGGGGATTCGGAACGGATCCGCGGCAGGGTGAGGAAGTTGTGCCGCGGCGGCGGGCAGGACGTCGCCCACTCCAGCGAGCGGCCGTAGCCCCACGGGTCGTCGACGCCGACCGGCTTGCCGTACTTGGCCGTCTTCCACACGTTGTAGAAGAAGGGCAGCAGCGACGCGCCGAGCACGAACGAGCTGATCGTCGAGATCGTGTTCAGGGCGGTGAAGCCGTCGGCCGCGAGGTAGTCGGCGTAACGACGCGGCATGCCCTCGGCACCCAGCCAGTGCTGGACCAGGAACGTGCCGTGGAAGCCGATGAACAGCGTCCAGAACGTCATCTTGCCGAGGCGCTCGTCGAGCATCTTGCCCGTCCACTTCGGCCACCAGAAGTGGAAGCCGGAGAACATCGCGAAGACGACGGTGCCGAAGACGACGTAGTGGAAGTGCGCCACCACGAAGTACGAGTCGGAGACGTGGAAGTCCATCGGCGGCGAGGCCAGGATGACACCGGTCAGACCACCGAAGGTGAAGGTGATGAGGAAGCCGGTCGCCCACAGCATCGGCGTCTCGAAGGACAGGGAGCCCTTCCACATGGTGCCGATCCAGTTGAAGAACTTCACGCCGGTGGGTACGGCGATGAGGAACGTCATGAAGGCGAAGAACGGCAGCAGCACACCGCCGGTGACGTACATGTGGTGCGCCCACACCGTCACGGACAGACCCGCGATGGCGATGGTCGCCGCGATCAGACCCATGTAGCCGAACATCGGCTTGCGGGAGAAGACCGGGATGACCTCACTGATGATGCCGAAGAACGGCAGCGCGATGATGTACACCTCTGGATGGCCGAAGAACCAGAAGAGGTGCTGCCACAGCAGGGCTCCGCCGTTGGCGGAGTCGAAGATGTGCGCGCCGAACTTGCGGTCCGCCTCCAGCGCGAACAGCGCGGCGGCCAGCACCGGGAAGGCGAGCAGGACCAGCACACCGGTCAGCAGCACGTTCCAGGTGAAGATCGGCATGCGGAACATGGTCATGCCGGGGGCGCGCATGCAGATGATCGTGGTGATGAAGTTGACCGAGCCGAGGATGGTGCCGAAGCCGGAGAAGGCCAGGCCCATGATCCACATGTCGGCGCCGATGCCCGGGGAGCGGACCGCGTCCGACAGCGGGCTGTAGGCGAACCAGCCGAAGTCGGCCGCGCCCTGCGGGGTGAGGAAGCCACCCACCGCGATGAGCGAGCCGAACAGGTACAGCCAGTAGGCGAACATGTTCAGCCGGGGGAAGGCCACGTCCGGCGCGCCGATCTGCAGCGGCATGATCCAGTTCGCGAAGCCGGCGAACAGCGGCGTCGCGAACATCAGCAGCATGATCGTGCCGTGCATCGTGAACGCCTGGTTGAACTGCTCGTTCGACATGATCTGCAGGCCCGGACGGGCCAGCTCGGCACGCATCAGCAGCGCCATCACGCCACCGATCACGAAGAACGCGAACGACGTGACGAGGTACAGCGTCCCGATCGTCTTGTGGTCGGTGGTGGTGAGCCACTTGACCACGACGTTGCCGGGTTGCCTGCGCCGGACCGGCAGCTCGTTCTCGTACGAGTCCTCAGCTGCCGCGGCACCCTGGGGTTCGTTGAGGATGCTCACAGGTTGTTCGTCTCCCGGTTCTTCTCGTGGCTCGTCTGCGCGATGCCGGCGGGAACGTAACCGGTCTGCCCCTTCTTGGCGAGGTCCTTGAGGTGCTGCTCGTAGCGCTCGGGGGAGACGACCTTCACGTTGAACAGCATCCGGGAGTGGTCGACGCCGCAGAGTTCGGCGCACTTGCCCAGGAAGGTGCCCTCACGGTTGGGGGTCACCTCGAAGGCGTTGGTGTGGCCCGGGATGACGTCCTGCTTCATCAGGAACGGCACCACCCAGAAGGAGTGGATGACGTCACGCGAGGTGAGGACGAAGCGGACCGTCTTGCCCTTGGGGAGCCACAGGGTCGGGCCCGGGTTGCCCGTCTGCGGATTCCGGGTGCCCGGGGTGCCGCAGTCGTAGACGCCGCCGGCGTTCGCCGGGAAGTCTTCCTTGAACCGGTCCGGGATCGCTTCCAGTTCCTTGGCGGTCTTGGCGTCGCCGGTGGAACCTTCGACGTCCGCGACCATGTTGAAGCACCAGCTCCACTGGAAGCCGACGACGTTGACGGTGACGTCGGGCTTGTCCTTGAGCTCGAGGAGCTTCGACTCGTCGCGGGCCGTGAAGTAGAAGAGCACCGAGACGATGATGAGCGGGACCACGGTGTACAGCGCCTCGATGGGCATGTTGTACCGGGTCTGCGGAGGGACCTCGACCTTGGTGCGGCTACGCCGGTGGAAGATGGCGCTCCAGATGATGAGGCCCCACACCAGCACGCCGACGGCGAGCGCCGCCGCCCAGGAACCCTGCCACAGGGAGAGGATCCGCGGAGCCTCTTCCGTGGTCGGGGTGGGCATACCAAGACGGGGGAAGTCTTCCCAGTTGTACGAGCAACCGGTGGCTGTCGCCAGGACCAGGCCCGCAGTCATTGCCTGCAGCAGCTTCCGCCGCATCGGGCGCCGCGGCGAGCGGTCGGAGCCGTTGGGACTCACGTAGCGCCTTCCCGAGAGTCTCGCCCGCGCGGATTGGCTGCGGCCTGCCTTCTTCTCGCTGGTCGGTCGCCGCCCTGCGTCGGGCAGGGGTTTGGATGTTTATGCGGACCAAACCCTAGCCGACGCTCTCCGAGGGTTCGCGGGGAGGGGTGCCTAGTGGGGTGGGGGGTTCGCTTGATTGGCGGCTGCGGGTTGTTCGGGGCTGGTCGCGCCCCGCGGCGGAGCCGCAAATGTCACGGCCCCGCGCCCCTGAAAGGACGTTGCAGTGACCGGGCGTTTAGCGTTGCTGTGTGGCCTACTTCGATGCTGCTTCCAGTGCTCCTCTGCATCCCGTTGCCCGGCAGGCTCTGCAGGCCTCCCTGGATGAAGGGTGGGCCGATCCTGCCCGTCTCTATCGGGAGGGGCGGCGAGCACGGTTGCTGCTCGATGCGGCGCGGGAGGCGGCTGCCGAGGCCGTGGGGTGTCGGGCGGACGAGTTGACGTTCACATCGTCCGGGACGAGGGCTGTGCACTCAGGCATCGCGGGAGCGCTCGCCGGGCGCCACCGGATCGGACGCCACCTGATCGTGTCTGCTGTCGAACACTCCTCTGTGCTCCATGTGGCTGACGCGCACGAGGCCGCGGGTGGGGCGGTCACTCAGGTTGCGGTGGACCGGGCGGGGATGGTGAGTGTGCGGGCGTACGCGGAGGCGCTGCGGCCGGACACCGCGCTCGCCTGTCTTCAGTCGGCCAACCATGAGGTGGGAACCGAGCAGCCGGTGGCGGAGGTGGCCGGTGTGTGCCGGGAGGCCGGGGTGCCGTTGCTGGTGGATGCGGCGCAGTCGTTGGGGTGGGGGCGGGTCGGGGGTGACTGGTCGCTGCTGACGGCCAGTGCTCACAAGTGGGGCGGGCCCTCGGGGGTCGGACTGCTTGTCGTGCGGAAAGGGGTGCGGTTCGCCGCGCAAGGGCCCGTGGACGAGCGGGAGTCGGGGCGGGCGGCCGGGTTCGAGAACATCCCGGCGATCGTCGCCGCGGCGGCCTCGTTGCGTGCCGTGCGGGCCGAGGCGGCCCAAGAGGCGGTACGGCTGCGGGAGCTGACGGAGCGGATCCGGGCCCGGGTGCCGCGGCTGGTGCCGGATGTGGAGGTGGTCGGCGATCCGGTGCGGCGCCTCCCCGGCATCGTCACCTTCTCCTGTCTCTATGTCGACGGGGAGACATTGCTGCACGAACTGGACCGTGCCGGGTTCTCGGTGTCGTCCGGCTCGTCCTGCACGAGCAGCACGCTGATGCCCAGCCATGTGCTGAAGGCGATGGGGGTGCTGAGCGAGGGGAACGTGCGGGTGTCCCTGCCGTTCGGGACGGCGGAAGAGGACGTCGAGCGGTTCCTGGAGGTGCTGCCGGCAGCCGTGGCGGGGGTGCGGGAGAAACTGGGGGCGCCGACCGGCGGGACGGTCGTGGACGAGGAGGACGTCCTGGTCGTGGACTCCCTCGGCAAGCGGTGCCCGATCCCGGTCATCGAGCTGGCGAAGGTCATCGGGAACGTGCCCGTGGGCGGCACCGTCCGCGTCCTGTCGGACGACGAGGCGGCCCGCCTGGACATCCCGGCGTGGTGCGAGATGCGGGGGCAGGAGTACGTGGGCGAGAAGCCGGCGGAGCGAGGTTCGGCGTATGTGGTGCGCAGGTTGGGTTGATCAGACGCTGCGAAGCAGCGCTGATCAGGGGCGCGGGGAACTGCGCGACCAGCCCCCACGCACCTGCACACGACAACGCTCATGCCAAGGCAGATGAGTAGTCGCCCCTCAGCCCAGGTGGGCCTGGACCTCCTCAGCGGCAGCGTCCCCGTACGCCTTGCTGAACCGCTCCATGAAGTGAGCCCGCCGCAACTGGTACTCCTGCGTCCCCACCGTCTCGATGACAAGCGTCGCCAGCATGCACCCGACCTGCGCGGCCCGCTCCAGCGAGACCCCCCACGCCAGTCCCGACAGGAACCCGGCCCGGAAGGCGTCGCCGACACCCGTGGGGTCGGCCTTGCGCTCCTCCTCGGGGCAGCCGACCTCGATCGGGTCCTCTCCCGCGCGTTCGATCCGTACGCCCCGTGACCCGAGGGTCGTGACGCGGTGGCCGACCTTGGAGAGGATCTCCTCGTCGGTCCAGCCGGTCTTGGACTCGATGAGCCCCTTCTCGTACTCGTTCGAGAAGAGGTACGTCGCCCCGTCCAGCAGTATCCGGATCTCGTCGCCGTTCATCCGGGCGATCTGCTGGGAGAAGTCGGCGGCGAACGGGATCGAGCGGGAGCGGCACTCCTCGGTGTGGCGGAGCATCGCCTCGGGGTCGTCGGCGCCGATGAGGACCAGGTCGAGGCCGCCGACGCGGTCCCCGACGGTCTTCAGCTCGATCAGGCGGGCCTCGCTCATCGCACCGGTGTAGAAGGAGCCGATCTGGTTGTGGTCGGCGTCGGTGGTGCAGACGAAGCGAGCGGTGTGCAGGGTCTCGGAGATGCGGACCGAGCCGGTGTCGACGCCGTGCCGGTCCAGCCAGGCCCGGTACTCGTCGAAGTCGGAGCCCGCGGCGCCGACCAGGATCGGCTTCGTGCCCAGCTGACCCATGCCGAAGGCGATGTTCGCGCCTACGCCGCCCCGGCGTACGTCCAGGTTGTCGACCAGGAAGGACAGCGAGACCGTGTGCAGCTGGTCCGCGACGAACTGGTCGGCGAAGCGGCCGGGGAAGGTCATGAGGTGGTCGGTGGCGATGGAGCCGGTGACTGCGATGCGCACGGCGTGGAGTCTCCTGCGGGGAGGTTTGATTGACAGTCCACGCTACCGTTCGTGACCGGGACTCTGAAGCGGCCAAAAATACCTGATAGTAGATCTTTCTTCGCGGGCTCGAGCGTGCATACGGTGCCTCCATGACGAAAATCGAGGTCCACGCCCCCGTTCCGGCCGACCTGGAGGTCGACCTGGCGTCGCTGCTCGGTGACTGCGCGCGGATGGCTCCCCACTGGACCGTTCCCGACCGCGTCCTTTCCCGTCCGGTCTCCCCGTCACTCATCCATGGCGTGACCGTGCCGCCCAAGTCGGCGCGACTGCTGGACGCGATGTCGGACTACGGCGACTGATCGGGCTACGCGGGCTGATCGAACTTCGCCGAGCGAATCGGCGCCTTTCTGGGAACCGCGCGCTCCCCCGCTGCGTCCCATCGCTGTCCCCCGTAAGGGGGATGCGGGATACGACCCCGTGGGCCGACCTTTTTGGCAGGGTCCGGTCAGGGGCATGGGACATGTGCGCAGCCGAAGGAGCGATGCGGTGAACACCGAGCGACCCGAGAACGACGACACGGGCGCCGACGGCTCCGCCGAGGAGCAGGGCGTCCGGGAGGAGAAGGGCGCCCGGGAGGAGAAGGGCGCCCGGGAGGCAAAGGGCGCCCGGGAGGCAAAGGGCGCCGCGGGTGCCGAGACCTCCGCTGCCGAGGCCTCCGCCGCCGAGGATTCCGCTGTCGTGGAGGACGGCTCCGCCGTTCCCGACGCCGAGGGCGAGCACGAGGCCGAGGCCGCCGAGATCAAGGGCGAGCGCGCTCATGAAGGGGCCGGTCATAAAGAGGCTCCTCACGAAGAGGTCCTTCACGGCGAGGCCGGTCATGAAGAGCCCGGCGTCGGTGATTCCGCCCGGCGCCGCTCCCCCGCGATCATCGCCTCCGTCGCCGCCGCCGTCCTGCTCGTCGGGGCCGGCGGGGCCTACCTCGCCGCGAACGCGTCCGGGGGGTCGGACGACGGTACGACGTCGGCGGCGCCCGGCGACGACACTCCCCCGCCGCTCCACCTCGACGGCTACACCGAGGGCGACAACAACGGCATCGCGCCAGGGGAGCCCAACCCGTACGGCGTCACCTACAAGGCCGACGGGGACCTCCCGGACGGGCCCGGCTCGGCGCCGGTGTACCGGGCCGGGGGCGAGGTCGGCGCGGCCGAGGTGGCCCGGCTGGCCGAGGCGCTCGGGTGGACGGGACGCCGGTGGCGCAGGGGCAGACCTGGAGGGTCGGGGCGAAGGACGGGGCGGGGCCCAGTCTGCAGGTGAACAAGCAGGCTCCGGGAACCTGGACGTACTACCGGTACACACCTGGCACCGATGCCTGCCAGAGCACGACCGTCTGCGCGAAGAAGCCCGCCGACCAGGCCGGTGACCCGGTGAGCGAGGAGGCCGCGAAGAAGGCCGCCGCACCGGTTCTCAAGGCGGTGGGTCAGGATGACGCGAAGCTCGACGCGAGCCAGCTCATGGGCGCCCAGCGGGTGGTGAACGCCGATCCGGTGGTCGGCGGGCTGCCCACGTACGGCTGGACGACCGGGGTGACGGTGAGCGCCCAGGGTGAGGTGGTCGGCGGAAGCGGCCAGTTGAAGGCGCCGGTGAAGGGGGACACGTACCCCGTGCTGGCTGCGGGGAAGGCGCTCGGGCTGATGAACGCGGCGCCGGCGTCCGGCGGCCGCATGGGCATCGGCGGCTGCGCCAGCCCCGTACCGCTGAAGGACCGTCTTGAGGCGCCCTGCGGTGCGGAGGCGTCCACGGGGGCGCCGTCGAAGGACACCGTCACGGTCGAGAAGGCGGTGTTCGGGCTGGCCTCGCACTACGTGGACGCGCGGCAGGCGCTGGTGCCGTCGTGGCTGTTCCAGGTGCGGACGCCGGGCGCGCAGGACAGCTTCACGGTCACGTATCCGGCGATCGACCCGAAGTACCTGGCCTCGTCCACGCCCTCGGAGGGGCCGACCGAACAGCCGAGCCCGCGGCCGACCGGACCGAAGGACGACGAGCCGACCTCGGCGCCCGTCACGCGGAACGTGACGGCGGACGGCTACACGGCGGAGGGTTCGGAGCTGACCGTCGCCTTCACGGGCGGGGTGTGCGCCGACTACAAGGTGACGGCGAGCGAGAGCGGCGACGAGGTGACGGTCCGGGTGACCGAGACCTCGCAGCCGGACAAGGTCTGCATCCTGATCGCCAAGGTGTTCCACAAGACGGTGCAGCTGGACGAGCCGCTCGGCGACCGCAAGGTCGTGGGCACGGACGGCCGGGCGATCCCGCTGGAGAAGCCCGGGGCGCGGCTCCCGGACGCACCGCAGACGTCCGGGGCCCGGTAAGGGCCCGCGGATACGGAAAGGCGGCGGCCCCGTCGGAGGGGGCCGCCGCCTTTCTGTGTCTTCTCAGCCGGTCTCGGCCGAAGGTGTCGCCGCTGGGCTCAGCTGAAGGAGTCGCCGCAGGCGCAGGAGCCCGTCGCGTTCGGGTTGTCGATCGTGAAGCCCTGCTTCTCGATCGTGTCCACGAAGTCGATGGTGGCGCCGCCCAGGTACGGGGCGCTCATGCGGTCGGTGACGACCTTCACACCGCCGAAGTCCTTCTCCACGTCGCCGTCGAGGGAGCGCTCGTCGAAGAAGAGCTGGTAGCGCAGGCCGGAGCAGCCACCCGGCTGGACGGCCACGCGCAGGGCGAGGTCGTCACGGCCTTCCTGGTCGAGCAGGGCCTTGACCTTGGACGCGGCGGCGTCGGTCAGGACGATGCCGTCGGTGACGGTGCTGGTCTCGTCCGATACGGACATCTACATCTCTCCCGGGTTGTACGGAGACTGCTTGCCGACGAGTGCAACCGGCAAGGCCGCGGATTCATTCCGGGGCCGGGCGCTTGTCTTTCGGTCCTTCTTCATGCTCGCACACGGCGCGCGAAGCGGAAAACGCCTCATTCGGGAATACGCGGGGCCTCACCGGGATTCACGTCACATCGACGCGATGGCCATCGTCAAACTGACGTGAACCGGTTATGATAGATAGCGTCAATTCGACGAGAAGTCGATGAAGGTGTCCCGCATGACCCGCCGGGTCCGGATCTTCCGGACCCGGCGAGCCGCAGAACAGAAAGGGTGCGTGTCGTGACCACCGCCCAGACCCAGGAGCTCGACGTACAGCCGACGCCCCTCGCCCTGCTGCTCCTCGGCCGTGAGGCCGACCCGAGGAGCGAACGCGGCGTCGAGTGTCCCGGTGATCTGCCCTCGCCGTCCGACCCGGACCTGGTCGAGCGCGCCCGTGCCGCCAAGGAGAAGCTCGGTGACAAGGTCTTCGTGCTCGGCCACCACTACCAGCGCGACGAGGTCATCCAGTTCGCGGACGTGACCGGCGACTCCTTCAAGCTGGCCCGGGACGCGGCCGCGCGCCCGGAGGCCGAGTACATCGTGTTCTGCGGCGTGCACTTCATGGCCGAGTCGGCGGACATCCTGACGTCCGACGACCAGAAGGTCGTCCTCCCCGACCTCGCCGCCGGCTGCTCGATGGCCGACATGGCGACGGCCGAGCAGGTCGCCGAGTGCTGGGACGTGCTGACCGAGGCCGGGATAGCCGAGCAGGTCGTGCCGGTGTCGTACATGAACTCCTCCGCCGACATCAAGGCGTTCACGGGCAAGCACGGCGGCACGATCTGCACCTCCTCGAACGCCAAGCGAGCCCTGGATTGGGCCTTCGAGCAGGGCGAGAAGGTCCTGTTCCTGCCCGACCAGCACCTCGGGCGCAACACGGCGGTCCGCGACATGGGCATGTCCCTGGAGGACTGCGTCGTCTACAACCCGCACAAGCCGAACGGCGGGCTGACCGCCGACGAGCTGCGCGCCGCCAAGATGATCCTGTGGCGCGGCCACTGCTCGGTGCACGGCCGCTTCAGCCTCGACTCGGTGAACGACGTGCGCGAGCGCATCCCGGGCGTGAACGTCCTCGTCCACCCCGAGTGCAAGCACGAGGTCGTGGCCGCCGCGGACTACGTCGGCTCGACCGAGTACATCATCAAGATGCTGGAGGCCGCCCCGGCCGGCTCCAAGTGGGCCATCGGCACGGAGCTGAACCTGGTCCGCCGCCTGGCGAACCGTTTCGCGCCCGAGGGCAAGGAGATCGTCTTCCTCGACAAGACGGTCTGCTTCTGCTCGACGATGAACCGCATCGACCTGCCCCACCTGGTCTGGGCCCTGGAGTCCCTGGCCGAGGGCAACCTCGTCAACCGCATCGAGGTCGACAAGGAGACCGAGGCGTTCGCGAAGCTGGCGCTGGAGCGGATGCTGGCCCTGCCGTAGGCCTCGCCCTGCCCCGTCACCCCGAGGCGGGTTCCCGCTCGGGGTGCGCGGGGTCGAGGCTGAAGACGGTGCCGTCGGGAGCGGTGACGACCAGCGCGCCCTCGTTGAGCTTCACCTCGGGCCCGATGGTGCCGCCGGAGAACACCCGGGCGACCCGTGGGAGCGTCTCCCACAGCAGGGTGCCCTTGCGTGCGTCGAGGGCCGCCACCCGGCCGCTGTTGCTGGCCAGGTACAGGGTGTGGGTCCGCGTGTCGTACGTCGCCTTGCCCGGGCCTTCCAGGCTGGTGGGGGTCTGCCACAGCTGCTTGCCCGTCCGGGCCGACAGCGCGGCCACCCGGCCGTTCGCCGACGCGATCCACAGGGTGCCATCCACCAGCGTCGGCTCCCCGTCGTAGGCCTGCGCCAGCTTCGTCGTGCTGCGGGTGTTCGTCTCCGGGTCGATCAGCAGGAGCCGGCTGTACGCCGAGCCCGACACGGACGTCTCGCTCTCCTCGGTCCACACCACCAGGGCCAGGCGGCCGTCGAGCCCGCCGAGGATGCCGCTCGCGTACGGCACCTCGATGCGCCGTACCGAGCCGTCGGTCCGGTCCACCGCCAGCACCAGGGACTTCTCGGGACCGTCCAGGGTGCAGTGGGCGTACAGGTCCGCGCCGACCGTCGAGAACGAGCAGTAGTAGCCGTCGGGCACCTCCATGGTCCAGCGTGCGGCGCCGGTGCGCGGCGACCGGGCGGTCACCGTCCGGCCGTCGGCCGTCAGGACCACCTCGCCGGACAGGACCAGGTCGACGTTCTCGTCGTTCACCTCGCGGGACCACAGCTTGGCGCCGGTCTTGGTGTCGAGGGCGACCACATGGATGGTTTCGGTCTGGCCGTCCGCGCTGGTGATGTTCTGCCGGACGAGCAACGCGCCCTCGCGGACGCCGAGGAGCTGGGCCCAGTAGTCCGCGCCCTCGGCGTGGGCCGGTGCGAGGTCGGCGCGCCAGACCGTCCTGCCGGTCAGGCCGTCCAGACGTACCGGGAGGACTCCCTGGCCCGCGCAGTAGGCGGCGAGGTCGTGCATCAGACAGGCGGAGTCGCCCTCGAACCCGCCCGCGATCGCCTTCCGCGCGCCGAGCGGTGCCGTCTCGTTCACCGTCGTCTGCCAGGGCCGCCAGCCGTCGGGCAGCGCCGACCACCGGGAGGAGGCAGACGGTGCAGGGGCGGTTGCGGTGCCGGTCGCGTCGCCGCTGTCCGCCCAGCCCGCCCCGAGCAGCAGATAGCCCGTCAGCCCCAGGGCGAGCGCGCCGGCCGTGCCGGTCACGGCCCACAGCGGACGCCTGCCGCGGCGGCGGCCGAAGCGGGGGGCGTACGTCCGCCCGGATGCGCCCCCGGAGCCGGTGGCGGCCGTCCCGTCGGCGTCGTTCCCGGGGCTGGTCTTCCCGTCGGCGGCCGGCGTGTCCAGGCGCAGGCTCACGGTCTGCGGGTCGCCCTCCGCCGGCTCGGGCCGGACGGCCGCGAACTCCCGCGCGAGTTCGTCGAGTTCGGGCCGGTCCGCCACCTCTTTGGCCAGGCAGCGCTCCAGTACCCCGCGTAGCGGCTGCGCCAGCCCGTCCAGCACGGGCTCGTCGTGGACCACCCGATACGCCGTCAGATAGGGGCTGTCCGCGTCGAAGGGACCGCGCCCGGTGACGGCGTACACCAGCAGCGCCCCGAGCGAGAACACGTCGGAGGCGGGGCCGACCTTGCGGGCGTCGGTGAACTGTTCCGGGGACATGAACGGCGGGGTGCCGATCATCTGGCCCGTCTCGGTCAGGGTCTGGTGGTTCTCCGCCGCCCGGGATATGCCGAAGTCGATGACGCGGGGGCCGTCCTCGGCCATCAGGACGTTGGCGGGCTTCAGGTCTCGGTGCACGACCCCGGCCCGGTGGATGTCCCGCAGCGCCTCCACCAGTCCCAGGGCCAGTTGCCGCGGTTCGGCGCCGCGCAGCGGGCCCCGTTCGCGCAGCCGGTCGGCGAGCGAGCGGCCGGGCACGTACTGGGTCGCCATCCAGGGCCGGGCCGCCTCCGGGTCGGCGTCCACGACCGGGGCCGTGAAGGCGCCGCTGACCTTGCGGACGGCTTCGATCTCCTGCCGGAAGCGGGTGCGGAAGACGGGGTCCTCGGCGTACTGGGAGTGCACCACCTTGACGGCGACCTCACGGCCCGAACGTGCTCTGCCCCGGTAGACGATCCCCATGCCCCCGGCCCCGAGCCGGTCGACCAGCCTGTACCCGCCGACCGACCTCGGGTCGTCCCTGTGCAGCGGCACGCCCGAATCCCCTCCCCGCCAAGCAGTTCGAGGCCACAGAATACGTAACCCCGGGTACGGCAGCGGCCGGGTCCCCGATCTTTGTGCATCGGGGGCCCGGCCGCCGTGGACCGTGACCGTCGCCCTATCGGACGCCGAGGGCCGTCACACGCCCGCGGGTTCGGGCTCGTCCGAAGCCGGCGCCGGCCGGTCCGGGGTGCCCGCCTTCTTGGCCCGCTTCGCCGCCCGCCTCTTCGCCCGGCGCTCCTTGCGGAGCTCCAGCATCGTGTAGAGCGTCGGGACGAGCAGCAGGGTCAGCATGGTCGAGGTGATCAGGCCGCCGATCACCACCACCGCCAGCGGCTGGGCGATGAAGCCGCCCTCGCCGGTGACGCCGAGCGCCATCGGGAGCAGGGCGAAGATCGTCGCCAGGGCCGTCATGAGGATGGGGCGCAGTCGGTGGCGGCCGCCCTCGATCACGGCCTCCACGACGCCGTAGCCCTGCTTCCGGTACTGGTTGATCAGGTCGATCAGCACGATCGCGTTCGTCACCACGATGCCGATCAGCATCAGCATGCCGATCATCGCGGGGACGCCCATCGGGGTGCCCGTGGCGATCAGGAGACCGATGGCGCCCGTCGCCGCGAACGGGATGGAGACGAGCAGGATCAGCGGCTGGGCCAGCGAGCGGAAGGTCGCCACCAGCAGCATGAAGACGATCGCGATCGCCGCCAGCATGGCCAGGCCCAGGTTGGCGAACGCCTCGTCCTGGTCCTGGGAGACGCCGCCGATCTCGGCCGTGGCGCCCGCCGGGAGGGTCAGCCCGTTGATCTTGGACTGGAGGTCCGCGCTGACCGCGCCGGTGTTGTCGCCGGTCGGCTTGGCGCTGATCGTGGCAGCGCGCTGGCCGTCGATCCGGGTCATCGAGACCGGGCCGTCCACCAGCTTCACGTCCGCGATGTCACCGAGCTTCACCGGGCCGAGGCGCAGGCCCTGAAGCTGCTTCAGGGTCGTCGCCGGCTTCGCCGACCTGATGACGACGTCCCGCTCGGTGTCGTCGAGGGTCGCCTGGGCCGCCGTGTTGCCGCGGACCGCCTGGGCCACCGCCATGCCGAGGGTCTGGTCGTTGAAGCCGGCCGCGGCCGCCTTGTCGTTGGCCTTCACCGAGATGCGCGGCACGCTCTGCGACAGGTCGCTGGTCACGTCGGTGACGTCGTCCAGGCCGGCCACGGCTTCCCGTACCTGCTCGGCCGCCTTGCGCAGGACCTCCGCGTCGGCCGCCTTCACGACGACGCTCAGATCCTGGGCGCCGAAGCCGTCACCGGCCGCGATCGTGGTCGTACCGATGCCGTCCAGCTTCTTCAGGCCCGCTTCGATACGGTCCTGCACCTCGTCGTACGACGCCGAGTCCTCCAGCATCACCTGGTACGACGCCTGGTTGGTGTCCGTGCCGCCGCCGAAGGCCGCCATGAAGCCGGACGAGCCGACCGTGACCTGGTAGTCCTTGACGCCCTTGGTGCCGGCGAGCAGCTTCTCGACCCGCCGGGCCTGCTCATCCGTCGCCGCCAGGCTGGTGCCCGGCTTCAACTCCTGCTTGACGGTGAGGACTTCCTGCTCGCCCTGGTCGAAGAAGTTCGTCTTCAGCAGCGGCGCCATGCCGAAGGTGCCGACGAGGATGACGATCGCGAGCAGCACGCTGGTCAGTCGGCGGCGCGTCGCGAACCGCAGGACGGGGACGTAGAACCGCTGCAGTCGGCTCTTCGCCTCCTTCTCCTCCGCCACCCGGCGCGCTTCCTCGGCGTCCTCGGGCGTGCCCTTCGGGGCGCGCAGGAACCAGTACGACAGGACCGGTACGACCGTCAGGGAGACGAGCAGCGAGGCCAGCAACGCGGCGGTGACGGTCAGGCTGAACGGGCCGAACAGCTCGCCCACCATGCCGCCGACCAGGCCGATCGGCAGGAAGACCGCGACCGTGGTGAGCGTCGAGGACGTCACCGCGCCGGCCACCTCGCGGACGGCGTTCAGGATCGCCGCCTGGCGCTCCTCGCCGTAGCCGAGGTGCCGCTTGATGTTCTCCAGGACCACGATCGAGTCGTCGACGACCCGGCCGATGGCGATGGTCAGCGCGCCGAGCGTCAGGACGTTCAGCGACAGATCGCGCGTCCACAGGACGATCAGGGCCAGCACGACCGACAGCGGGATGGAGACGGCTGTGACCAGCGTCGAGCGGATCGACGCGAGGAAGACCAGGATGACGAGGACCGCGAAGAGCAGGCCGAGCGCGCCTTCCGTCGTCAGGCCGTCGATGGACTTCTTCACCGCCGGGCCCTGGTCGCTGACCACGGTGACCGTGGCGCCCGAGCCGAGGTCCTTGCGCAGCTCGGGGAGCTTGTCCCGGACGGCGTCCGAGATCGCGACCGCACTGCCGTCGCGGTCCATGGTGACCGCGACCGCGAGCGACGGCTTGCCGTCGGTGCGGGTGATGGAGTCGGCCGGGGCCTGCTCCTGCTTGACGGTGGCGACATCACCGAGGCGGACCGGCTTCTTCGCGGCGGCGCCCTCGGCGGTGACCCTCAGGTCCTCGATCTGCTGGATCGAGGTGAAGCCGCCGCCCACCTGGACCGTGCGGTTGTCGCCGTCCTCGTCGAAGGAGCCCGCCGGGACGGTGGCGCCGCCCGCCTGGAGTGCCTGGGTGAGGGCCGCCGAGGTCAGGCCCGCCTTCGCCAGCTTCGCGTCGTCCGGCGTGACGGTGACCTGGAGGTCGCGTACGCCGTCGACGGTGACCTGGCCGACGCCGTCGATGTCCTTCAGGTCCGGCACGACGGTCCGGTCGATCCGGTCGGCCAGGGCCTGCTGGTCCTCGTCGGAGGTCACGGCCAGCACGACGGTCGGGATGTCGTCCGTGGAACCGGCGATGACCTGCGGGTCCACATCGTCCGGCAGCTGGGCGCGGGCCCGGTTGACGGCCTGCTGGACGTCGGCGACGAGCTGCTGGTTGTCGGGGCCGTAGTCGAAGGACGCCATGATCACGGCGTTGCCCTCGCTGGCCGTGGAGGTGACGCCGGAGATGCCGTCGACGCCTTCGAGGCTGTCCTCGATCGGCTCGACGACCTGCTTCTCGACCACGTCCGGCGACGCGCCCTGGTACGGCGCGAGGACGGACACGATGGGCAGCTCGATGGAGGGCAGCAGCTGCTGCTTGAGCTGGGGTATTGCGATCGCCCCGAAGGCGAGCGCGATGATCGACACCAGGCCGATCAGGGCACGTTGGGCAAGGCTGAATCTGGACAGCCAGGACATGGGTCAGGGTCTCTCTTCTGTGAGCGGCAGAAGTGGGCAGCGGACGTGGCAGGGGCGTCTGTGCGCACAGGTGAGCGCCCGCCCCTACACCCTGATCCATCGGGGAGCCCGGTTTCGTAGACCCCAGGTCCATTTCCTTATACGGCGCATACTCCGGGCGCAGTACACAGCATCGAGGTCACTCCACCCTTGGACGTACCAGCCCCGACTCGTACGCGATCACCACGAGCTGGGCCCGGTCGCGGGCGCCGAGCTTGGACATGGCCCGGTTGACGTGCGTCTTCACGGTCAGCGGGCTGACCTCGAGACGCTCGGCGATCTCGTCGTTGGAGTGCCCGCCCGCGACCTGCACCAGGACCTCGCGCTCCCGGACGGTGAGGGCGTCGAGCCGCTCGGAGCGGGCGGGGTCACGGTCGTCGTCCGCGCTGCCCTGGGCGAGGAAGCGGGCGATCAGGCCCTTGGTGGCGGCCGGGGAGAGCAGGGCCTCGCCGCCGGCCGCGACGCGGATGGCGCTGAGGAGTTCGTCGGGTTCGGAGCCCTTGCCGAGGAAGCCGGAGGCGCCGGCGCGCAGCGACTGCACGACGTAGTCGTCGACCTCGAAGGTGGTCAGGATGACCACGCGGACATGTGCGAGAGCCGGGTCGGCGCTGATCATGCGGGTGGCGGCGAGGCCGTCGGTGCCGGGCATCCGGATGTCCATCAGGACGACGTCCGCCCGCGCCTCCTTGGCCAGCCGCACCGCCTGCGCCCCGTCGGACGCCTCGGCGACGACCTCCATGTCGGGCTCGGAGTCGACGAGCACCCGGAAGGCGCTGCGCAGGAGTGCCTGGTCGTCGGCGAGCAGGACGCGGATGGTCATGCGGGGTCCTCTGAGGGGGACGAGGCGGTCGGCTTTGCCATACGACAACTCCCGCGGGGTGCGTGCGAGTTCCCCGGCTGTGTCATACGGCGGTCGTACGGCGTCTTCAGCGGCTGGTGTCAGCCGCGTCCTCCGCGGGGCGTGTGCGGCTCTTGACCGGCAGGATCGCATGGACGCGGAAACCGCCTCCGTAGCGGGGGCCGGTGGTGAGGGTGCCGCGCAGGGCGGTGACGCGCTCGCGCATGCCGAGCAGGCCGTGGCCGCCGCCGTCGTGGGTGTCGTCCTCGCCGGCGCCGTCGTCGAGGACGGTGATCTCGATGTTCGGGCCCACGCGGACGACACTGACCTCGGCCTTGGCCTCCGGGCCCGCGTGCTTCTGCACATTCGTCAGCGCCTCCTGGATGACGCGGTAGGCGGCCAGGTCGACGGCGGCGGGGAGCGTGGTGCCCTGGTCGGCGCGGGCGACCTCCACCTGGAGGCCCGCGCTGCGGAAGGTGCCCGCGAGTTCGTCGAGGCGGTCGAGGCCCGGGGCGGGTTCGGTGGGGGCCTCGGGGTCGCCGGACTGTCTCAGCAGGCCGACGGTGGCGCGGAGTTCGTTGAGCGCGGAGCGGCTGGCCTCGCGTACGTGGGCCAGAGCCTCCTTGGCCTGGTCGGGGCGCTTGTCCATGACGTGGGCGGCGACGCCGGCCTGGACGTTGACGAGGGCGATGTGGTGGGCGACGACGTCGTGCAGGTCCCGGGCGATACGGAGGCGCTCCTCGGCGACGCGGCGGCGGGCCTCCTCCTCGCGGGTGCGCTCGGCCCGCTCGGCGCGCTCGCGGATGGCGTCGACGACGGCGCGGCGGCTGCGGACGGCGTCGCCGGCGGTGGCGCCGATGCCGGTCCAGGCGAAGATGGCGAGGTTCTCCTGGGCGTACCAGGGCAGGGGGCCGGCGAGCATCGCGGAGCCGGTCAGGACGGTCATGGTGAGCAGGCCCACGCGCCAGGTCGTGGAGCGGTCGGTGGTCGAGGCGACGGTGTAGAGGGCGATGACCGCCGACATGGCGACGGGGGCGCGGGGGTCACCGGTGACGGACTCGATGACGGAGGCGGTACCGGTGAGGGCGAGGACCGTCATGGGGGCGCGGCGGCGGAAGACCAGGGCCGCGGCGCCGAGGGTGATGAGCAGGAGGCTGAGCACGTCCGGGGTGCGCAGGGTCCAGGTCACCCCGCTCTTCCCGTGCGGGTCCACGAACGAACCGGCGACCATGCAGGCCAGCACGCCGACCGCCAGTGCCGCGTCCAGCGCCATGGGGTGCGCCTTGAGGTGCCGCCGGAGGCGTGTCCCTGCGGGGCTTGGAACGGGGGCCAACTGGAGGTTCCTTGTGTTGTGTGCCCGGCGTCGCGGTGCGCGTCGGCTGGGGGCTGCCGCCCCCAGACCCCCGCTTCGGCCCCGAAAGGGCCTCTTCCTCGAACGCCGGACGGGCTGGTTTTCACGGACGGCGCCCAGAGGCACCCCAGCTCAACCCGGGATCAAGCCGTCGTCGCTCAGCAGCTCCCGCACCTCCTCCAACGTCGCGTCCGGCGACGGCAGGATCAGCTCGGACGGTTCGAGGGAGGCGTCCGGCAGGGGCTCGCCCAGTTCGCGGACCTTGGAGAGGAGTGCGTCGAGGGTGCGGCGGAAGCCGGGGCCGTCGCCGTTCTCCATTTCCACCAGGAGCTCGTCGTCGAGCTTGTTCAGCTCGGGCAGATGGCTGTCGGACAGCTTCACCTGCCCCTCACCCATGATCCGGACGATCAGGTCGCCCATCTCGGCCTCCTCGGCGTGGGCCCCGGCCGTCGGCGCTGCCTTACTGCTTGTCGAAGCGCGGGGTGTCCTGCGGCTGTTGCTGGGACTGCTGCTGCGACTGGCCACCCGGGCCGCCTTCGATGGCCTGCTGACCGGCCGACGGGCCGCCCGCCAGCTCCGCCTTCATGCGCTGCAGCTCCAGCTCTACATCCGTACCACCGGAGAGCCGGTCCAGCTCGGCCTGGATGTCGTCCTTGTGCATGCCGGACTGGTCGTCCAGAGCGCCCGAGGCGAGCAGCTCGTCGATGGCTCCCGCCCTCGCCTGGAGCTGGGCCGTCTTGTCCTCGGCCCGCTGGATCGCCAGGCCGACGTCGCCCATCTCCTCCGAGATGCCGGAGAACGCCTCGCCGATCCGGGTCTGGGCCTGGGCCGCGGTGTACGTGGCCTTGATCGTCTCCTTCTTGGTGCGGAAGGCGTCGACCTTCGCCTGCAGGCGCTGGGCCGCGAGGGTGAGCTTCTCCTCCTCGCCCTGCAGGGTCGCGTGCTGGGTCTCCAGGTCCGTCACCTGCTGCTGGAGGGCGGCTCGGCGGGACAGCGCCTCGCGGGCCAGGTCCTCGCGGCCCAGCGCGAGCGCCTTGCGGCCCTGGTCCTCCAGCTTCGTCGACTGCTGCTGGAGTTGGTTGAGCTGGAGTTCCAGGCGCTTGCGCGACGTGGCCACGTCGGCGACGCCGCGGCGGACCTTCTGGAGCAGCTCCAGCTGCTTCTGGTACGAGTAATCGAGGGTCTCGCGCGGGTCCTCGGCCCGGTCAAGGGCCTTGTTCGCCTTCGCGCGGAAGATCATCCCCATACGCTTCATGACACCGCTCATGGGCTTCGCGCGCCCCCTTCTGACGTCCAGCTCCAGCTCTGCGACAGAACCCACAGTACGGGCCCTGCATCCATTGACGCACTGTTCGGGGACGGATGCGCTCATCCCCAAGGACGACTGCGTACGGTCCCGCTCCGGCGTAAGGAGTAGGTGACTCCCGGGTGCAACGTCCCCTCTGTCCCCCTACGACGACTGGTGTTGCCGGATCGTTCCCCATGGGGCTGGGGTCCAACCCCTGGCACCCCGTACCCTTGGGTTTTGTGTTCCGTAGCCGTGCCAAGGAAGAGAAGGCCCAAGCCGCCGACAAGGCGCTGGTGACCGACTCCAATGAGACCCGTCACCCCGAGGCCCCGAAGGGCCGCCCCACGCCCAAGCGCAGTGAGGCCCAGTCGCAGCGCCGCAGCGTGGCCAACACGTCGATGACGCGCAAAGACGCCGCCAAGCGCCAGCGCGAGGAGCGCCGGGCCGCGCTGGAGAAGCAGCGCCAGGCGCTGGCGGGGGGCGACGAGCGGTATCTGCCGGCCCGTGACAAGGGTCCGGTCCGCAGGTTCGCGCGTGACTTCATCGACTCGCGCTTCAACATCGCGGAGTTCTTCCTGCCGATGGCCGTGGTCATCCTCGTGCTGAGCATGGTCCGGGTGGCGGCGTTGCAGAACATCGCGCTGCTGCTGTGGCTGGTCGTGATCGTGCTGATCGTGCTGGACTCGTTCGTCACCGGCTTCCGTCTGAAGAAGCGGCTGGCCGAGCGCTTCCCCGACGACAACCGGCGTGGCGCCGTCGCCTACGCGCTGATGCGTTCCCTGCAGATGCGCCGGCTCCGGCTGCCGAAGCCGCAGGTCAAGCGCGGAGAGCGGCCCTGAGCACAACGGCGTTCTCCGGGGGTGCGGCCGACGCCTGGCTGAGCAAGCTGGGCGGGCTGCGTGATGTCGTACGACAGGAGCTGGTGGCCCGGCAGCTCGACGAGCAGATAGCCGGGCGGTTCCCGGTCGGGCAGCGGCTGCGGGTGCTCGACGTGGGCATGGGCCAGGGCACGCAGGCGCTGCGCCTGGCCCGGGCCGGGCACCAGGTGACCGGCGTCGAGCAGGACCCGAAGATGATCGCGACCGCCCGCGAGGAGCTCGCCGGCGAGCCCGAGGGGATCCGGGAGCGGGTCCGTATCGTCCAGGGGGACGGACGGGACACGGGCGTCCACTTTCTGCCGGGCAGCTTCGACGTCGTGCTGTGCCACGGCGTGCTGATGTACATCGAGGAGCCCGATCCGCTGCTGGCCGGGCTGGCCCGGATGCTCGCCCCGGGCGGACTGTTGTCACTCCTCGTGCGCAACGGCGACGCGCTGGCCATGCGGCCGGGGCTGGCCAGGGACTGGGCCGGGGCACTGGCCGCCTTCGACACCACCGCGTACCGGAACCGCCTGGGGCTCGACGTACGGGCCGACCGGCTCGCCGAACTGACGGCGACGCTCGCGGGCATCGGGGCGCCGCTGCACGCCTGGTACGGGGTGCGGGTGTTCACCGACACGGCGGCCGACGGGGCTCAGATCCCGCCGGACGTGGAGACGCTGGTGGCGGTCGAGGAGCGGGCCGGCAAGACGGACCCGTATCGGAGCGTGGCGGCGCTGCTGCATCTGTGCGGAGTGCGCGGCTGAGCACTCCGCGGGCGGTGTCGGCCTGCGGCTCCGCCGCGGGGCCACGACAGGCCGTCGGTCTTCCGCGGGCCCGTCGCGGCTGGTCGCTTCCCCACCCTCGGCTTCTCCCCCACTCTCGGCTTCGCTCGAGCGGGGGCCCATGAGCGCGGCCCCTGTCGCGGCGGAGTCGCATATCGATACAGCCCCGCGCCCTTGGGCCGCTGTCGAACCGCAGCCGCTTTCACCAGGGCCCCGTTCGGGTGAGCAGCGCAGGCCGGACCCGTGGTCCGCGGTGAGACTCGGGGCATGGATGCTCGCCGTTTCCGTGCCCTGCGGCCGGTCGTCGTGGCCGTCGCCCTGCTGTGCTGCCTCGGGCTCCTCTCCGCGTGTTCCGGTTCCCCGTCCGCGCGCTCGCGCGAGAAGGAGGACTCGACCACGCAGGCCGCGCAGGCCGCCGCCCCGAGGGCGGTCGACGATCTGCAGGACGGCTACCTGAAGGTGATCAGGGACGTTCTGCCATCGGTCGTGCAGATCCAGGCCAGGAACGATCTGGGGTCGGGCGTGGTCTACGACGGCCAGGGACACATCGTCACCAACGCGCATGTCGTGGGGAACGAGGACCGCTTCCGGGTGACGACCGCCAACAGCGAGGACACCCTCACCGCACGGCTCGTCTTCTCGTACCCGCAGCAGGACCTCGCGGTCATCAGGCTGGACAAGGCGCCGAAGGGGCTGAAGGCGGCGGCGTTCGGGGACTCGGCGAAGGTCGAGGTCGGGCAGATCGTGCTGGCCATGGGTTCGCCGCTGGGACTGTCGTCCAGCGTGACGCAGGGCATCGTCTCGGCGACCGGACGGACCGTCACCGAGGGCCGCAGCCAGGGCGGTACGGGCGCGACGATCGCCAACATGGTGCAGACGTCGGCCGCCATCAACCCCGGCAACAGCGGCGGCGCCCTGGTGAACCTCGACGGCCGGGTCATCGGCATCCCGACCCTCGCGGCGACCGACCCCGGCGCGGGCGAGGGTGCGGCACCCGGCATCGGGTTCGCGATCCCGGCGTCGACGGTGCGGACGATCGCCGACCAGATCGTGAAGGACGGCCGGGTCACCGACTCGGGCCGGGCGGCGCTCGGCATCACGGGCCGTACGGTCGTGAACGAGGACTACGAGGTCGCGGGCGTCGCCGTCGTCGAGGTGATGGCGGGCGGGGCGGCCGACAAGGCCGGAATCGAGCCCGGGGACGTCATCACCCGGCTCGGTGACACGGACATCACCACCATCACCTCACTCGCCGAGGAGCTGGCCTCCGACCGGCCGGGCGAGCGGACGACCGTGACGTACACGCGCGACGGCCGTGAGCAGACGGTGGACGTGACGCTGGGTGAGCAGTGAGGTGAGGGAGGGCGAGGGCCTGCCGTACACGGCCCTCGCCCCTGCGCTCAAGACTCCTCGGCGTGCAGGCTCATCGGCCCGTAGATCTCCGTGGAGTCCTCGAACAGCCGCACCTGGTCCGCACCGCCCTCCAGCAGCGCCTTCCAGTGCTCACCGATCCAGGACTCGGCGTCCCCCTGGGTGGTGAACTCCTCGGGCTGCACCGCGGGCTGGACCTCCGCCCCGTCGGCCTTCTCGAACCGCCACGTCCATGCCGCCATGTACGCCTCCAAGGTGTCAGCACGTGCACAGGAGGAGCCGGATCTTGATCCAGCTCCTGCGCTGAGCCTAGTCGGATGCGCAAGACCTGCGCGGACAAGCGAAAATCGGGTCCGTGGAACTCACTCTCCTGGGCACCGGTGCCCCCGCGGGCCTCCCCCGCCCCGACTGTCCCTGTGCGGCCTGTGCGAGCGCGCTCGGTGATGACGCGCGGGCGGCCACCGCGTTGCTCGTGGACGGGGCGCTGTTGCTGGATCTGACGCCCGGGGCGGCGTTCGCGGCGGCGAGGGCGGGGCGTTCGCTGGGCGGCGTACGGCAGGTGCTGTTGTCGCATCCGCACGACGGGCCCGCCGTCGAGGTGCCGGCGGGGGTGCCGCAGCCCGGGCGGGTGCCGGACGGGCGGGAGTTGGCGCTGCTGACGGGGCATCGGGTGCGGGCGGTGGCGATGGACTCGCCGGGCACCGGGTACGCGGTGACCGGGCCGGACGGGCAGCGGCTGCTGTATCTGCCGCCGGGTGGTGCGCCGGCCGGGCTGGAGGAGGGGGCCGTCGGGATGTACGACATGGTGGTCGCCGATGTCGTGGGGCGGCCGGACGCCCTGGCCAAGCTGCGGGCGGTGGGCGCGGTCGGTCCGACGACGGATGTCGTCGCCGTCCACCTCGACCATGACGTGCCGCCGGGCGCCGAGTTGCGGCGGCGGCTGGCCGCGGCGGGCGCGCGGGCGGTGCCGGACGGGGCGACGCTGGTGGTGGGGGCGTACGAGGACGTGCCGGACGTGCCCCGGCGGACCCTGGTGCTGGGCGGGGCGCGGTCCGGGAAGTCGGTGGAGGCGGAGCGGCGGCTGGAGGCCTTCCCCGATGTGCTGTACGTCGCGACCGGCGGCAGCCGGAGCGGGGACACGGAGTGGGCGTCGCGGGTCGCCGCGCACCGGGATCGGCGGCCGGGGTCATGGCGTACCGCCGAGACGTGCGACCTGGTGCCGCTGCTGGCCGAGGACGGGGCCCCGTTGCTCATCGACTGTCTGTCGCTGTGGCTGACGGACGCGATGGACTCCGTCGGGGCGTGGGACGACGCGGTGTGGGCGGACGGCGGTGAGCGGGCGCTGCGGGAGCGCGTGCGCGAGCTCACGGGGGCGGTGCGGGCGACTCGGCGGACCGTCGTCGCCGTGTCCAATGAAGTGGGGTCGGGGATTGTGCCGGCCACGGCGTCGGGGCGGCGGTATCGGGATGAGCTCGGGCGGCTGAACGCCGCGTTCGCGGGTGAGTGCGAGCAGGTGGTTCTGGTTGTTGCGGGCCAGGCGCTTGTCCTTCGCGGATGAGGGTGCCGCGGTTTGTCGTCGGGCGGCTGCGGGTTGTCCGTGGCTGGTCGCGCCCCGCGGCGGAGCCGCATATCGATACAGCCCCGCGCCCCTGAGGGGGCGCTGCACTCAGGTTGGCTCCTTGCGGGCGATGACCCGGTATCCGTTCGACAGGGGGGTGCGGCGGAGGAAGGGGGCCAGGACCAGGTCGACGGCCCACGCGGCGGCCACCAACGGCGCGCCCAGTACGGCCAGCACCGGGCCCAGGAGGAGGTTCAGCACCAGGGCGATCGTGGCCGCCAGGTCGTAGGGCACGTGCGGGGTGCGGCGGTCCGTCGCGACGATCGTGCAGCCCAGGGACCGCAGCTCCTCGTGGAGCGTGCGCAGCGGCAGCAGGTGCAGGTGGCCGTGCGGGCTCTGCGGGATCCACGCCGTGCCGAACAACAGGGCGAACGCGCTGCGCGGGTTGGGGAGTTCGACGATGAGATGGCCGCCCGGGCGGAGGACCGAGAGGGCGGCGCGGAGTTCCGCGCGGGGGTCCGGGGTGTGTTCCAGGTGGCGGAGCATGCTGACGATGTCGTAGCGGGTGCGCAGACGGGCCGTGATCCGGGGGTCCGTCAATTGCCCTACGTGGGCCTCCTCGATGCGCTCGGCCACGCGCGCGTGCAGGACTCGGTGGGTCGGGTCCAGGCCGTCGAACGCGGTGTAGGGGAAGACCTCCTTGGCCGCCTCCGGGAAGCGTGCGTCGCCCGTGCCCACGTCCAGCCAGCTCTCCGGCTCGGGGAAGGGGAGCGCCGCGCGGGCCGCGGCTCTCAGGTGACGGGGCGACGCCTGTCGTACGAGTCTCAGGAACCGGGGGGCGTAGGTGTGGTCCCGGCATGCGGCGAGGGTGAACGCGCAGGCGGCGGGGCGTCGTTGCGAGGGTGCGGTCGCGGTCATGAGCGGCTCCCGAGCGCGAGGGGGTACGGCGGGGCGTCCGCCGGGGCATACGGCGCGGCTTACGGCGGAATGGTGCTGCGAGCATGCCCCGACAATCCACTGCAAAACGGAACGTATGGGATGGCGATCTTGGGTGCAACGACGTCGTGCGGATGTGGCGGTGACGTGGCGGAGCGCCTGGTGGCCATGTGGGGCCGTTCTGTTCGACCGGTGCCGGTACTGTTCGGCGAATGAGCTCGCTTAATCTCGACGACTTCACTGATCTGATCGAGCGCCCCGACGGTGGGGTGCGCCGGGATGCCGAAGCCCGCCGTGAGCGTCAGATCGTGCCGCCCGGGGCGCTGGGCCGCCTCGACGAACTGGGTGAGTGGCTGGCGGCGGCGCAGGCCGCGGTACCGGTACGGCCGATCGAACAGCCGCGGGTCGTGCTGTTCGCCGGAGACCACGGCATCGCCGAACTGGGCGTGTCGGCGCGGCCCGCGGGCGGCGCCGGGGAGTTGGTGCGGGAGGTCCTCGAGGGCGGCCGGCCGGTGTCCGTGCTCGCGCGGCGGCTCGGGGTCGCGGTACGGGTCGTCGACATGGCGCTGGACTGCGACCCGGAGTCGCTACCGGAGGCCGTCGTACGGCACCGGGTGCGGCGCGGGAGCGGTCGTATCGACGTCGAGGACGCGTTGACGCTCGAGGAGGCCGAGGCGGCCTTCCGGGCGGGGGTGGCGGTGGCCGACGAGGAAGCCGACTCCGGTACGGATCTGGTGGTGCTCGGCGATGTGAGCGTCGGCGGGACGACGGCGGCCGGGGTGCTGGTCGCGGCGCTGTGCGGGACGGATGCCTCCGTGGTCACCGGGCGGGGCGGGCTGGCCATCGACGACCTCGCGTGGATGCGCAAGTGCGCGGCGATCCGGGACGCCCTGCGCCGGGCCCGGCCCGTGCTCGGGGATCAACTGCAGCTGCTCGCGACGGTGGGCGGGGCCGACCTCGCCGCGATCACGGGGTTCCTGCTGCAGAGTGCGGTGCGGAAGATGCCGGTCGTGCTGGACGGGGTGGTGGTTGCCGCCTGCGCGCTGGTAGGGCAGCGGATCGCGTTCCGGGCGCCGGACTGGTGGCTTGCCGCGCACAACAGCGGGGAGCCGGGTCAGGCGAAGGCACTGGACCGGATGGCCCTGGAGCCGCTCCTCGACCAGGGCGTGAAGGTGGGCGAGGGAGCCGGGGGCCTGCTGGCCCTGCCGATGGTCCAGGCCGCGGCGGCACTGGCCGCGGAACTGCCGGAGAAGCCGAAGGAATCGGAGGAGCCGGAGATGTCCGGGGAGCCGGCGGACCCGGAGCTGCTTTCAGAGGCCGAGTAGGCCGAGCAGGGGGTTGCGGACAGTTCGGCATCGCCGGGCTGCGCCGTCGTCGGTGGGTGCCGTTGCCGCGGGAAGAGGGGGGCCGACGGGTCAAGCGTGCCGGCGGTCCTCGGGTGGCGTTACCGCGCGTATGTCACGGCCGGTGCCGTGGTCGCGGCGATGGTGGTCGAGGTGGCGCTGAAGGAGAACCTCGCCGGGAAGGAGCACCTGGCGGCGATCGCGGCGGTGCTGGTGCGGGGCGGCGGCGGCGCTGCGCCGGCGTCAGCGGCGGTCGGCGGTGTTGCCGGGCGCCGCGTCGGGTTTGCCGCCCAGCCATTCCTCCAGGGCGCGGCGGGGACGGACCCAGCGGCGGTCGTGGCGGTAGGCGCGCAGGCTGGCCTTGGCGCGGGCGCGCGGGCGGCGGACGTAGAAGCGGCGGGCCCACGCGGAGTTGGGGCGGGCCAGGCGGATGGCGCCGACCAGGGCGATGACCGGCACGATCACACCGAAGATCGCGACACGGGCCTTTCCCTTGCTGAGCGCGATGAGGGAGAAGAGGAAGTTCACACCGACGTTGAGCAGGACCGTGCCGCGGCTCTGCGCCTCGTCCTGGTTGAGGTTGTTGACGCCCAGCGGTGAGAAGCCCACGAGCAGCAGGCCTCCCATGGCCGCCGTGAGGACGACGACCTCCACGCTCTTGCGTCCCTCCTCGCTCCAGTACACGTCGTCGAGGTGCAGGATCAGCGCGAACTCGTCGAGGACCAGCCCCGCGCCCATGCCGAAGATCACCGCGAAGACGGCGGCGCCGAAGCCGTAACGGCTGCTGGACACCGCACCGAAGCCGCCCGCGACGGTGAGGACGACGCCCGGGACCACGTGGTGGATGTGGACGGCGCCGGTCTCGATGTTGCGGAAGGGGCCCTTGCCCGCGCGGATGAGGCGAGTGATGAGACGCGTGACGAGGAAGGTGACCACGAAGGCGGTCAGGGCCAGGAGCAGGGGGAGTTTGCCCGGTTCGATGACGTTGCGTTCCAGCCAGTGGCCCATGGGGTCAGTGTGTCGGCGGCCAGGGTGCGCTGCCTGGCGGGTGCGGCGTCCGGGCTACTCTGCGGGCGTGTCCATGACCCCGCCGTCCATGACCCCGCTGCCCCTGCACGGTCTCCGTTTCGCCTTCGGCACCCTCAGTGTGCTGCCCGTCAAGGTGAGCCGCTGGGACCGGGAGGCCGCGCGGGGTGGGATGCTCTGCGCTCCGCTGGTGGGGGTGGTGCTCGGGGTGAGCGCCGGCCTGCTCGGGCTCCTGCTCCTCGTCCTCGGCGCCGGCCCGCTCCTCGCCGCCGTCGCCGCGGTCGCCGTTCCCGCCGTACTCACCCGGGGGCTGCATCTCGACGGGCTCGCCGACACCGCCGACGGGCTCGGCAGCGGCAAGCCCGCCGAGGACGCCCTGCGGATCATGAAGCAGTCGGACATCGGGCCGTTCGGCGTCATCACGCTCGTGTTCGTGCTGCTCGCCCAGGTGGCCGCGCTCTCCCGGCTGTACGACGGCTCGTGGGCCCGGGGCGCCTTCGCCACCGTCGTCTCGGCGGTCGCCGCCCGCCTCGCGCTCACCCTCGCCGCGCGCACCGGCGTGCCCGCCGCACGGCCGGAGGGGCTGGGGGCCGCGGTGGCCGGGGTGGTTCCCGTACGGGGCGCGGTGGCCGTCGCCCTGGCCGTGACCGGCGTCGCCGCCGCGGCGGGAGCGCTGCTCGGGACGTACGACCTCGCCCGCACCGCCCTCGCGGTCCTCGCCGCACTCACCGCCGCCGAACTCCTCCTGCGGCACTGCACCCGCCGCTTCGGCGGCGTCACCGGTGACGTCTTCGGCGGGCTCGCGGAGACGGCGGCGACGACCGCGCTCGTCGTGCTGTCCCTGGGCTGACGCCCAGCCCGCCCGACGGCACCCACGCCGTGCCTGCTCGGTATCGAACTCGGCTTCGGCCGCCGGGACCCGGCGCAGCACCAGGGGGCGGGTGCTCGACTCGGCGTGCTGGGCGACCGGCGGACGGGGGCGGCTCAGCCGACGGGCCCCAGCGTGTGCGGCAACGTGCCCCACGGGTGATCGCCCGCGCCCGGCACCGCACAGTGCACCGTGGCTCCGCGGGCGCGCGCCAGGTCCGCGAGGCCGACATCGGCCGGGACGCCGTACACCAGGTGGCACAGCCGCACTCCGGTGCCGCCGCGCCACTGGGGCGGGCCGAGGCGGGCGTACGTCGCCCAGGTGCCCTCGAAGGTGACGAGGACGTCCGCGATCCTGGCGTACGACGGGTGCGGTGCCGTGCCGTGGTTCAGGGCGAGCGTGCCGCAGCCGGCGCCCCAGGCCGCCGTCGCGAGCCGCTGGTAGTAGCCGAACTCCTCGCGGCCCGCGGCGACCTGGTCGAGGAAGACGCCGTCCGCGCCGTACCACTCGCGGTGCCGCACGAGGTCGCGTACGACGTCCATGTGCGGGCGTCGGCCGTAGTCGGTGTCGGCGTAGCCGAGCACCCGCACGTCCGCATGGCGCAGGCGGGCCGCGACCTCCGCGAAGGCCGGGTCGGGGGCCTCGCCGGGGCCGCTGGCCGGGTTCAGGACGACCCCGTAGAGGCGGGGTGCGGCCGCGATGATCGCCTCCCATTCGGCGGGGCGGACGGACGGGTGCTCGTAGTACGGGATCAGCAGCTCGCTCATCGGTGGGCGGTCACTCTCCCCAACAGGGCGCAGACGAGGGCGGCTTGGATCATCGCCGCCGCCCCGTACACGATCAGGCCGACCTCGTGCGGGCTGCCGGTGTGCGTCACCAGGCCGGCCGTCTGGGCGAGGGCCGCCACGCAGCACACCGTCGCGGCGCCGAGCACCGCGCCGAAGGACTGCAGCAGCAGGCCGGTCCACAGCAGCGCGCCGAGGAGGAGCAGGCCGGCGAGGCGGATGCCCGCGATGCCTTGGGCGTGCGGCCACAGCGCGGAGGTGGCGAGGCTCAGGACGAGCAGGGAGAGCAGGTAGGCCGACAGGCACTCGACGACCGTGACCGCCGTGGTCCGCCAGAAGGCCTTCGGTGTGCTGCTGGAGCGCAGTCCGGCGAGGCTGCCGCTGCGGAAGCGGTACAGGAGCCATTCGGCGGGGCCCATGCTGAGGGTCAGGGCCACGGCGGCGGGGGCGGCGGTGCGCTGCTGCTCGCCGGTCAGGACATCGCCCAGAGCCGCGTGGAGGACCAGGACGCCGGTGGCGAGACCGAAGAGAGCGTAGGGGAGGGATGCGGAGAGACGGGGGCCCCTTGCCGTTGGCCGTGTGCGGGTGCGTCCTGGCTGGTCGCGCCCACGCGGCGGTAGCCACATGTCCGATACAGCCCCGCGCCCCTTTGGGGGCGCGACCTCACGGAGGCCAAGTAGTGCCACCACCGTCAGCGAGCCCAGCAGCAGGATCAGTCTCGCGGTGTCCGGCACATGATGGACGAACCCCAGAACGGCGCCCGCCGCCATCGGCGACAAGGCGGCCAGCAGCGCCCGTTCGCGGCCCATCACCAGTAGGGAGGTCGCCGCGCCCAGGTAGACCGACTGCCCGGCCGCGAAGGCGACCGCCACCGGATGGCCCGTACCGGCCACGGCGAACGCGGCCAAAGCGCCCAGCAGGGCGCCCGCCGGTGCCCCCAGCAGCAGAGAGCGGCGGGCGGCGGAGCGGTCGCCCAACCCCAGCCAGGAGTAGGCCCGATGGGCGAGGCCCTGGTTCCATGTCCAGCCGACCAGGGCGCCGGCCAGCAGCGGGAGCGTGCCCGCGGGGAGGCCGGAGTCGTCCTTCGGGCCGACGAGCAGGGGTGCGCCGAGGACGTAGCCGAAGCCGGGGAGGGCGAAGACGACGCCTCTCAGGAGGCAGCCCAGCAGGCCCACCTGCCAGGGGTCGGGGACCGGGCCGTCGGGCTCGGGACAGCGGCGTTCGACCCGTTCGTACAGCTCCTCCGCCAGCGCGAAGGAGTCCTTGACGCCGTAGCGCTCGCGTATCTGGTCGTCGGACAGGCCGTCGGACTCCAGCAGGGCGGCAATCTCGTCGGGGTGGACGGAGGCGGCTATGAAGTCGTCGAGGCGTTCGGCGAGTTCGTCGATGGGATCGGGCTGCGCCCAGCCGGGTGCGGTGCGCCGGCGCGGGATCACGGGCAGGGTGTCGGGGCGGGCGCCGGGCGGCATCCAGAGGCTTCCGCTCACCAGCCGGTTCCGTCCGTCGCCACCTTCTCGTACCAGGGATCGCGCAGTTCGAGGGTCCAGTCGGCGACCGTTTCGAGCGTGGGCTCGTACACCTCGGGGCTGCCCGCGAGCTCTTGGTAAATCGTCCGGAAATTGTCCACGGAGCGCCGGAGAGTGAAGCGGTCGATCACGCGCTGCCGGGACAATTCACCCAGTTTCCGGCGCCGTTCGTCGTCGCGGAGCAGAGTGAGGGCGGCGGCCGCCATCTTCTCCGGCTCGCGCGGCGGGACCACCAGTCCGGTGTCGCCGACGGCTTCGCGCACTCCCCCGACGTCCGTGGAGACCGTCGTACGGCCGCAGGACATGGCCTCGATGATGGAGAACGGGAAGCCCTCGGAGATGGACGACAGCATGACGACGTGTCCGGCCGCATAGGCGCGCCAGACCTCGCTGATCCGGCCCTCGAAGGTCAGGCCGTCCGTGACGCCGAGTTCGGCGGCGAGTTTCTCCAGCTTGGTGCGGTAGGCCTCGCCGCCGGGTGGGACGGGGCCGAACAGGCGCAGGCGGGTCTCCGGGAGTTCGGCGCGGACCATGGCGTAGGCCCGCAGCAGGGTCTCCAGGTCCTTGATGGGGTCGACGCGGCCGCACCAGGTGAGGGTGGGGACGTCGGGCTCGGGGCCGGCGTGCGGGAAGGCGTGCGGGTCGACGCCGTTGTAGACGGTGCGGATCTTGTCGGCGTCGGCACCGCCGCGCTCCTCCCAGCGGCGGTTGTACTGGTTGCAGGGGGTGATCAGGTCGGCGGTGCGATAGCCGTGCGAGTTGAGCTCACGGTAGAAGCCGAGCATGAACGCCTTCACGGGCCAGCGCTGGGCGTCGCTGCGGTAGCCGAGGTAGCGCTCACGCAGATAGATGCCGTGCTCGGTGAGGAGGAAGGGCACGCCGTCGAGCCTGCGGGCGGCGAGGGCGGGGAGGGTCGCGAGGCCGCTGCTGACGGCGTGGGCGACACAGTCCTCGGGGATGCGGATCCCGAGGGGGCGCAGGGCGTGTTCCAGCAGGTCGGTCGCGGTCAGGGCGTCGTGCGCGGTCGGGCGGGCGGCCGCGGTCGGCAGATGCGGCATCGTCCATATCCACATCAGCGACCGCAGCGCCGACTCGGTGCGCAGGGCCGCCGACAGGCGTCCGTCGCGGGCGAGTTCGGCCAGCTCGTCCAGGGCCTCGCCGAAGTCGCAGTGGGTCTCGGGGTCGAGGAAGGAGAGCAGGAAACGCTCGTAGGCGTCGCTGAAACGGCGGCGGGCCCGGCCGTACGGCGCTCGGCACCGCCCAGGGCGTGGGCCCCAGGTCGGTACGGAGGTGTGCCGGTAGACGTTGGGCGGCAGCTCCCATGTGACGGGTTCGCGGCCGCTGCCGGTGAGCGACACGATGTGGAAGTCGACCTCGGGCATGCCCTTGACGAGCTGGTCGCACCAGGTGCTGACGCCGCCGTGGACGTGCGGATAGGTGCCTTCGGTGAGCATGGTGACATGACGGCCCGTACGCATCGCTACGCGGTTCCCCCTGCTTTGCGGATGATGGGTGGGGAACTGCTGCCCGGACCCCGGCTGCTGGTCCGTTGTGGCTGGTCGCGCAGTTCCCCACGCCCTAGAGGCGTTGGCGCTGGCCCTAGTCGCGTTCTACGGCAGATTCAGTTTGAGCGCGGTCTGCAGCAGCTCGGGCGTGGTCCAGGCCGAGCGCTGTCCCGCGTACGGCGTGCCGAACGCGGTGGTGCCGATGAAGAGTTGCTTGGTGGTCCCTTCCGGTGCGGTCACCGGGATCGTGGTCCCGGACGGGGCCTTGACGGTGACGGTACTGCCGATGCGGTACGCCGTGACGGAGCCGTTCGCGAGAGCGGTCCGCCAGGCGGCGCGGCGCTGCAGCTCGGTGCCGATGGCGCTCTGGGCGAGGTTCTGCACCGGGGTGTTGTCGGCGAAGAGCGCCTGGTAGTCGGCGAGCACCCGGTCCAGGACCGGGTACAGCGTCCGGTCCTCGGCCAGGTTGGACTGGTGGGCGTAGTGCGGGCGCGGGTCGCCCGAGACGACATGGCCGAGGGCGGCACGGGCCTCCTGCGGGACGATGTACGACCGGTAGCCGGTGGCCGGGTCGAGCGGTTCGTCGAGGCAGGTGGACGCCGGGTTGTTCGCGCAGATGCCGCTGCCGCCGTCGGCCGCCGAGGTGTGGATCCAGTTGTACTCGTCGGCCATCTCCTCGTCGGTTCCCACGTTGTAGTACACGTTCATCGGGTGGCGGGGCACGGTCAGCGCGGCGCCGACCGAACGCTGGTCGGGCTCACGGGAGTTGTCCGAGGCGGTCCACTTCACGCCGTTGTCGGAGAGGGCTCCGGCGAGGTGGGGGTTGTCGTCGGGCTGCTGGGGCAGGGTTTTCAGGCCCGAGTGCTCGCCGGTCACGAGTTCCGTGCGGTCGAGCGGGAGCCCCTTGGTGACGCCCCAGTTGTGGTTGTCGCGGATCTGCGCCGAGATGTCGGCGCGGCTCATGTACCGCGTCGAGCCGTCGGCGTTCTCGGCGCAGCTCCACGGGACGGTCGAGGTGTCCTGGACGCAGCCGAGGAACGGGTGTGTGTAGGTGTGGTTGATCCAGCGGTACTGCGCCTTGTCCGCGAGCAGGCGGTCGGTGAGGGCGTCGGTGCCGCCGTTCTCGCGCTTCCACTCCTCGCCGGAGCCGGCGTTGTAGACCATGTCCAGCGTGAACCCGTGCTCGCGCTGCCACTGGGCGGCGTACACCGCGTCCTCGGCGGTCATACGGATCGGCGTGGTCCCCTCGCCGTCGCCGCCCACGCAGTCGAAGTCACCGGGCGTGCAGTTGTGCTCGGTGTCCCAGCGGCTGTCGGGCGCGAAGACGTCGTCGACGTGCACCGCGAAATAGTTGCGCGTCCGACCCAGGTGCACGCCCTGGGTCAGCCATTCGACGATGCCACGGGCGAGGACCCGGAACTGCTGCTGGTACTGGTTGTAGGCGAAGGTCACCACCAGCTCGCGGCGCCCGTCGTGGGCGTACTCGCCGATGAGGCTGCCGCGCCCGGAGCCCGCGGGCACGGGAAGGTCGACATAGCTGGTGAAGCCGGTGCGGGGCCGGGCGGCGTAGCCGTAACTCTCCTGTACGGACGCGTCGTTGTCCTCGAAGGTGAAGGCGCCGTCGAGATAGCCGAAATACCCCGCCCTGCCCGCGTCGGTGACGGACGCCTGCCGCCCGTCGAGGGCGCCGGCCCAGCCGCCCTCGCTGGTGTAGTCGAGGCCGACGCCCGGGTGGGCCCAGGTGTAGGCGTCGACCTGGGGGATGCCGTAGGTGCGCTCGTAGCTCTCCAGCGCGGTCTGCTCGGCGGAGCCCGCGCCGAAAGGGGCCTCGCTGGGCAGGACGACGCCCTGGTACTTGGCCCGGGGCCTGCCGTTCACCGTGTCGCTGAGGAACGCGTCCGTGATGGTCGGGCGGTTCGCGTCGTTCAGGTCGACGGTCGTGTACGGGATGCCGGTGCTCTTCAGCTGGGCGGTGACGGCCCGGACGGGGCTGTCGCCGTTGTCCACGACCAGCACCCTGAGATCGATGCGCGGCGCCTCGGCGGCCGCGGCGCCCGGGGCCGCCGCCAGGCCCAGGCTCAGCAGACTCGCGGCCGCCAGGGCGGCCACCGTATTCCTGCGGTTTCTCCGTCTGCGCGCACTCTGCGCCATTGGTTGCCCCTTCCCCCCAGAAGATCCCCGTACGGCCGCCCGTGACAGATCGGCGGAGGATCCGTGGAAATCATGCAAGCGGCAAGCTGATCGCTCACCGGAACCAGACGAGTGTGACTCAGCTCACCAACATCAAGGATCAAGAAATGACCACGACGCCACCGACAGGTGAACGCCCGTAGGAATGAGCGAACGCTCACACGAGCGTAGGCTCGTCCCGAGTGTTCGCCGTACCGGGGAAGGCCCCGCTGATACCGCACCCGTAGGTCGGAACTAGGGTCGGCCGTCGGGCCCGGTCGACCCACACCAATTCGGCCATCGCAACTTCACATCGGAAGCGAGATTTCACCACCGTGACTGCTCTCACTCTCAGCACCGCCGCGGCGCCCGGCCTGCGGGCCGACGCGATCGTGATCGGTGTCGCCAAGGGCTCTGGTTCCAAGGGCGGGAGCCTGGTCGTCGCACCGGGCGCCGAGGCCGTGGACAAGGCGTACGACGGCAAGCTGGCCGGCGTCCTGGAGACCCTCGGTGCCTCCGGTGCCGAGGGCGAGGTGACGAAGCTCCCCGCACCCGCCGGTTTCAAGGCCCCGCTCGTGGTGGCGGTCGGCCTGGGTGCCGAGCCCGAGGACGCCAAGGACGGGGCGTACGACGCGGAGGCGCTGCGCAAGGCCGCCGGCGTCGCCGCCCGCAGCCTCGCCGGCTCCAAGAAGGCCGCGTTCGCGCTGCCGCTGGGCGATGCCGCCGACGTCGGCGTCGTCGCCGAGGGCGTGCTGCTCGGCGCCTATGCCTTCGACGCCTACAAGGCGAACGGCAAGGACGAGAAGAACAAGAAGAACGGCAAGGCCCCTCTCGCCGAGGCCGCCCTGCTCGGCGGCAAGCCGCGCGACAAGGAGCACAAGGCGGCGATCGAGCGCGCCACCGCCGTCTCCGAGGAGCTCAACCGCGCCCGCGACCTCATCAACACCCCGCCCAACGACCTCACCCCCGAGTCCTTCGCCGCGATCGCCTCGGCGGCGGCCAAGGAGCACGGCATCAAGGTGCAGGTGCTCGACGAGAAGGCGCTGACCAAGGGCGGCTACGGCGGCATCCTCGGTGTCGGCTCCGGGTCGGCCGCGGGCCCGCGCCTGGTGAAGCTGACGTACACGCACTCCAAGGCGGACAAGCACCTCGCCTTCGTCGGCAAGGGCATCACCTACGACTCGGGCGGCATCTCGCTGAAGCCGGCCGGGCACAACGAGACGATGAAGTGCGACATGAGCGGGGCGGCGGCCGTCTTCGCCGCGGTCGTCGCCGCCGCTCGGCTCGGCCTCCAGGTGAACGTCACCGGGTGGCTGGCGCTCGCCGAGAACATGCCGTCGGGGTCCGCCGTGCGTCCGGGTGACGTGCTGCGCATGTACAGCGGCAAGACGGTCGAGGTGCTCAACACCGACGCCGAGGGGCGGCTGGTGCTCGCCGACGCCCTGTGGGCCGCGTCGCAGGAGAAGCCGGACGCGATCGTCGACGTCGCGACGCTCACCGGCGCGATGGTGCTGGCGCTGGGCAACCGCACCTTCGGTGTGATGGCCAACGACGACGCGTTCCGTACCGCGATCGTGGAGGCCGCCGAGGAGGTCGGGGAGGCGTCCTGGCCGATGCCGCTGCCGGAGCACCTGCGCAAGGGCATGGACTCGCCCACCGCCGACATCGCCAACATGGGTGAGCGGATGGGTGGCGGGCTGGTCGCCGGTCTCTTCCTGCGCGAGTTCGTGGGTGAGGGCATCACGTGGGCGCACCTCGACATCGCGGGGCCCGCGTTCAACGAGGGCGGGCCCTTCGGGTACACGCCGAAGGGTGGCACCGGCTCCGGTGTGCGGACGCTGGTGCGGCTCGCCGAGCTGACCGCCGCGGGTGACCTGGGCTGACGTTGTTACGGGTGAGGGGACTCCGCGCGCGGGTAGAGCGGAGCCCCCTCTTCCATGTCCGCTCAACCGACTCTGCCGTGCCCGCTCAACTGAACGTGGGGCGTCTCACACACCGGCCCGGCGTCTCGTTCGGTGTGGACAAGTGCGAAGATGGGCGTCGGCAGGACAGGGCCCCACCTAAGGGCCGAAGAACGAGCGGCCGGACACCAGCCGCCAGCCGGTCAGTGAAGACCGGCGTACGGCGCACATGCATGGAGGACGTGACGTGGCGAACGACGCCAGCACCGTTTTCGACCTAGTGATCCTCGGCGGTGGTAGCGGTGGTTACGCCGCGGCCCTGCGCGGGGCGCAGCTGGGCCTGGACGTCGCCCTGATCGAGAAGGACAAGGTCGGCGGCACCTGCCTGCACCGGGGTTGCATCCCCACCAAGGCCCTGCTGCACGCGGGCGAGATCGCCGACCAGGCCCGCGAGAGCGAGCAGTTCGGTGTGAAGGCCACCTTCGAGGGCATCGACATCGCCGGGGTCCACAAGTACAAGGACGGCGTGATCGCCGGCCTGTACAAGGGCCTGCAGGGTCTCGTCGCCTCCCGCAAGGTGACGTACATCGAGGGTGAGGGACGGCTGTCCTCCCCGACGTCGGTGGATGTCAACGGCCAGCGCATCCAGGGGCGCCACGTGCTCCTCGCGACCGGCTCCGTGCCGAAGTCGCTGCCGGGCCTGGAGATCGACGGCAACCGGATCATCTCCTCCGACCACGCCCTCGTCCTGGACCGCGTGCCGAAGTCCGCGATCATCCTGGGCGGCGGCGTCATCGGCGTCGAGTTCGCCTCCGCGTGGAAGTCCTTCGGCTCGGACGTCACCGTGATCGAGGGCCTGAAGCACCTCGTCCCGGTCGAGGACGAGAACAGCTCGAAGCTTCTTGAGCGCGCCTTCCGCAAGCGCGGCATCAAGTTCAACCTCGGCACCTTCTTCCAGAAGGCCGAGTACACCGCCGACGGCGTCAAGGTCACCCTCGCCGACGGCAAGGAGTTCGAGGCCGAGGTGCTGCTGGTGGCGGTGGGCCGCGGGCCCGTCTCCGCCGGTCTCGGCTACGAGGAGCAGGGCGTCGCGATGGACCGCGGCTACGTCCTGGTCGACGAGTACATGCGCACCAACGTCCCGACCATCTCCGCCGTCGGTGACCTCGTCCCGACCCTGCAGCTCGCGCACGTCGGCTTCGCCGAGGGCATCCTGGTTGCGGAGCGTCTGGCCGGTCTGAAGGTCGTCCCGATCGACTACGACGGTGTCCCCCGCGTGACCTACTGCCACCCGGAGGTCGCCTCCGTCGGCATCACCGAGGCCAAGGCCAAGGAGATCTACGGTGCGGACAAGGTCGTCGCTCTGAAGTACAACCTGGCGGGCAACGGCAAGAGCAAGATCCTGAACACCGCGGGCGAGATCAAGCTCGTCCAGGTCAAGGACGGTGCGGTGGTCGGCGTCCACATGGTCGGCGACCGCATGGGCGAGCAGGTCGGCGAGGCCCAGCTGATCTACAACTGGGAGGCCCTGCCGGCCGAGGTCGCCCAGCTCATCCACGCCCACCCGACGCAGAACGAGGCGCTCGGCGAGGCCCACCTGGCCCTGGCGGGCAAGCCGCTGCACTCGCACGACTGACCCTCGGTCGACGAAGCGACGACTCAGACTTCCGCAATTCGTAAGGAGCAACCGAAACCATGGCGGTTTCCGTAACCCTTCCGGCGCTCGGCGAGAGCGTCACCGAGGGCACTGTCACCCGCTGGCTGAAGGCCGAGGGTGAGCGCGTCGAGGCCGACGAGCCGCTGCTCGAGGTCTCCACCGACAAGGTCGACACCGAGATCCCCTCCCCCGCCGCCGGCGTCCTGGCCTCCATCAAGGTCGCCGAGGACGAGACGGTCGAGGTCGGCGCCGAGCTGGCCGTGATCGACGACGGCACCGGTGCCCCCGCTGCCGCCCCGGCCCCCGCCGCCGAGGAGGTCGCCCCGCCGGCTCCCGAGCCGGCTCCGGCCGCCCAGCCCTCCACCGAGCAGGCCGCCCCCGCTCCCGCCCCGACCGCCGAGGCCGCCGCAGGCGCCGGTACGGCCGAGGGCACGGACGTGGTCCTGCCCGCGCTCGGCGAGTCCGTCACCGAGGGCACCGTCACCCGCTGGCTGAAGTCGGTCGGTGACAGCGTCGAGGCCGACGAGCCGCTGCTCGAGGTCTCCACCGACAAGGTCGACACCGAGATCCCCGCCCCCACCTCCGGCACGCTGCTGGAGATCGTGGTCGGCGAGGACGAGACGGCCGAGGTCGGCGCCAAGCTGGCCGTCATCGGCGTCGCGGGTGCCGCTCCGGCGGCCGCCCCGGCCCCGGCGGCTCCGGCTCCCGCCGCCGCTGCCCCGGCCGCCCCCGCGGCTCCGGCCGCTCCGGCTCCCGCTCCGGCCGCGCCCGCCGCTGCCGCCCCGGCTCCGGCCCAGCCCGCGGCTCCGGCCCCCGCGCCGACGCCCGCCCCCGCTCCGGTCACCCCGGCTCCGGCTGCCCCGGCCGCCGCCAAGCCGACCGACGAGGGCGCCTACGTCACCCCGCTGGTGCGCAAGCTCGCCGCCGAGCACGGCGTCGACCTGGCCGCCGTCAAGGGCACCGGCGTCGGCGGCCGTATCCGCAAGCAGGACGTCGTCGCCGCCGCCGAGGCCGCGAAGGCCACCGCCGCTGCCCCGGCCCCCGCCGCCGCGGCTCCGGCCGCCGCCAAGAAGGCCCCGGCGCTGGAGGTCTCGCCCCTGCGTGGCCAGACCGTCAAGATGCCGCGCATCCGCAAGGTCATCGGCGACAACATGGTCAAGGCGCTGCACGAGCAGGCGCAGCTGTCCTCGGTCGTCGAGGTCGACGTCACCCGCCTGATGCGCCTGCGCGCCCAGGCCAAGGACTCCTTCGCCGCGCGCGAGGGCGTCAAGCTCTCCCCGATGCCGTTCTTCGTGAAGGCGGCGGCCCAGGCGCTGAAGGCCCACCCGGTCATCAACGCCAAGATCAACGAGGCCGAGGGCACGATCACCTACTTCGACTCCGAGAGCATCGGTATCGCGGTGGACTCCGAGAAGGGCCTGATGACCCCGGTCATCAAGCACGCGGGCGACCTCAACATCGCCGGCATCGCGAAGGCCACGGCGGAGCTGGCGGGCAAGGTCCGCGCCAACAAGATCACCCCGGACGAGCTGTCCGGCGCGACCTTCACCATCTCCAACACCGGTTCGCGTGGCGCCCTGTTCGACACGATCATCGTGCCGCCGGGCCAGGTCGCGATCCTCGGCATCGGCGCCACGGTCAAGCGCCCGGCCGTCATCGAGACGGAGGAGGGCACGGTCATCGGCGTCCGCGACATGACATACCTGACCCTGTCCTACGACCACCGCCTGGTGGACGGCGCCGACGCGGCCCGTTACCTGACGGCGGTCAAGGCGATCCTGGAGGCGGGCGAGTTCGAGGTCGAGCTCGGCCTCTGATCTCCCTGATCGGGACTACGGCGCCCCGCCCGGAGCTTCTCCGGGCGGGGCGTCGGCTTTCGGCGCCGCCCGAAGCCGGACCGGACCGAGCTCCTGGGCTCCCCAACCGACCCCCGACGTGTAAGTCTCGTCTCACCTGCACGAAAGCGCCCCCACGCGCCCTCCCTACGGAGCGCAACGGCCTTATTGTCTAAACGTCAACGCGCCCTAAGGAGCCCTCATGACCGCCCCCGTCATCCACTCGCTGCGCGAACAGATCCGCGAGCACATCCTGGAGGGGATCATCAGCGGTCGCTGGCAGCCGGGCGAGCGAATCGTGGAGCGGCGCATCGCCACCGAGCTGGAGGTCAGCCAGACACCCGTACGCGAGGCCCTGCGCGAACTGGAGTCGCTGCGGCTGATCGAGTCCGCGCCCAACAAGGGCGTACGCGTACGGAGTCTGACGGCGGCCGACCTGGAGGAGAGCTACCCGGTCCGGGCCGGCCTGGAGGCCATCGCCGCGGAACTCGCCGCCGACCGTCTCGCCGAGGACTGCTCCGCCCTGGAGCCGCACGTCACCGCCCTGTACGAGGCCGACCGCAACGCCGACGGCACCGCCCAGGTACGGCACACGGTCGCCTTCCACCGTGAACTGGTCCGCGCCGCGGGCAACTCGGTGCTGCTGCACACCTGGGAGGGCCTCGGCATCGAGGTCTTCACGGCCCTGTCGATCCGGTGGCTGGGGACGGTGCAGCAGTCGTACGCGGAGGAGCACGACGAGCTGGTGGCCGCGTTCCAGCGCCGGGATCCCCGGATCGCCGAGATCGTCAAGGCCCATGTGCTCGGGTGCGCGCCGCGGCACGAAGGCGAATAGCCCGAGCCGGACTCGTCCACCTGGCCCACCCCGCGCTGCTGTGGCAGGCGAGGCCGCTGTGACCTGCCGATACTGGCCGCGTGACCTGGCCACAGCTGTCCTCCGTGCTGCCCTCGTCCCTCCTGCCCGCGACCCTGACCGCCGTGGCCTCGACGGCGTCGGCGGTCCGTTCCTTCGCGCAGGGTCTGACGGCCGTACCGGCGGCGCTGCCGGTGATCGGGCCGATGCTGCGGCCCCGTACGCCCGGTCTCTGGCGGACCCCCGAAGGCGTCCAGATCGAGGTGCGGCGGCTGGGGCGGCCCGGCACGACCGCCGCGGCCCGCGAACTCGAGGCGACGCTGCGCCGCCTGCCGGGGGTGGGCCGCGCCGAGGTGAACGGCACGCTGGGCTGCGTGTACGTCGGCTGCGGGCCGGAGACCGACCTCGACCTCGTCACCACCGCCGTCACGGCCGCCGACGCCTCCGCCGCGGAGGGAGCGGGGCGTGGGGGCAGGCAGCGCGAGGGGGCTGAGGGCGCGGATCGTCAGTGCGAGAGGGCCCCGTCTCGGGGTGAGGGCCCGCAGCCCGAGGCGGGGAAGGGTGCGGCGCCTCCGCACGAGGCGGCGAACAGCACGGCCCCTCCGCACGACGCGGCGAACGGCACAGCCCCCCAGCACGAGACGGCAAACGGCACAGCCCGTCACCGCGAGGGGGCCACGGATCGTGGGCGGCCCGCTGTCGGCTACCCCGGTGCGCGGGGGGCGCAGGTCGGGGCGGCCGTGCGGCTCGGGGCGGGGCTGCTGGCGGTGGGCGTGGCGTCGGTGGGCGACGCGATCGGGCTGCGCGGCCTGCACCCGCTGGTGATGTCGGCGATCCAGTTCACTGAGACCACCCCGCCACTGCGCGAAGGCATCGCCCGCCGGGTCGGCGAGACGGCGACGGAGCGCGGCTTCGCCGTGGCGAACCTGCTGGTGACGACGCTGACCTTCCGGCCGCTGGGCGCCACGGTGCAAGCCGTGCTGGCGGCCGCCCGGTACACGGAGGTGCGGGCCCGGCGCGGGGCGTGGGCGCAGTGGGCGTCCAGGCTGGCCGTGCACGAGGGGACGTACCGCCACGACGCGGTCCCCGCCTACGAACGTCCCGCGCCGCTGCCGCCGGGCCCGGGTGACCGGTACGCGAACGTGGCGGCGCCGGTGTCCCTGGCGGCGTACGGGCTGACCTCGGTCGGCACGCTCAGCCATGACCGGGGGCTGGCCCTGCTGATCGCGGGAACGCCGCGCGGCCCTCACTTCGGCCGGGAGGCGTTCGCCTGCTCGATGGGCCGGGTCCTCTCCGACCGGGGCGCGCTGGTGCTGCGGCCGGAGGTGCTGCGCCGCCTGGACCGGATCGACACCGTGGTCCTGGACGCCCGCGTCCTGGCCGACGGCGACTGGACGGTGGAGGGGGTGCTGCGCCTGCCGTCACCCGGTGCTCCGGACCACGGCCTCACGGACGGCGGTGCGGCGGGCGGCGGTGCGGTGGGCGGCGGTCCGGGCGACGACGAGATCCACGTACGCATCCACGAGTTGATCGCGGCGGACGGTCCGGCCGGGAAGCGCCTCCGGCACGGCCGTAAGGCTCTGACACCGAGTCGGCGGGACGGCTGGGAGCTGCGGCCGTTCCCCGACGGCACCGAGGGCGACGGCGTCGTGCCGCCGGACACGGTCGCGCAGGCCCGGCGGTGGGCCGAGGAGGGGGCGCGGGTGATGCTCGTCCTGCGCACCGGCACGCCCGTGGCCGTGGCCGCCCTCGTTCCGCAACTGCACCCGCTGGCCCACCACTTGGTGCGCGCGGCACAGGAGTGCGGCCGGGTACGGCTGGTCGGCGGACCGCCCGGACTGCATCTGCGGTTCGGGCTCGACGAGGCCGTGCCGACCGGGCACCGGCGGACGGCCGCCCTGGTGCGCTCGCTCCAGGCGGAGGGACATGGGGTAGCGGTGGTCTCGGCGCGGACCCGGCGTGCGCTCGTCCGAGCCGATCTGGGCATCGGGTCGATCTCGGACCCGCGACATGTGCCGTGGGACGCCGATGTCGCCGCCCCGCCCGATGTCGTCCACCTGCTGCTGACGGCCCTGCCGGAGGCCCGGCGCATCAGCCGGCTGTGCGCCCGGATGGGGGGCGCGGGGGCGGTGGCGGGCTCTGCGCTCGCGCTGCTCGTGCCCCGCCCGCGTGCCTGGGTGCGGGCGCGTCTGGTGGCCGACGGGGTGACCGTCGCCGGCATGGCGGCGGGCTTCTGGGCGGGGTGGCGGCTGCACGGCCGTCCGGCCCCGGCCGCCACCGAGCGCACGCCCTGGCACGCGATGGCGGTACGTCAGGTGATGGCCCGGCTCGCCACCTCGTCCCGGGGACTGGACGAGGCCGAGGCCGCGCGGCGGCGGCAGTTCGAGGGAGGCGACCGGCCCGAAGGCGCCGTCACCCTGATCGGCCGGGTCGCGGAGGAGCTGGCCAATCCGCTCACGCCGATCCTGGCGGTCGGCGGCGGTATCTCGGCGGCGCTGGGTTCGGTCCTGGACGCGGTGCTGATCGGCGGGGTGCTCGGTGTGGACGCGCTGGTCGGCGGGGTGCAGCGGCAGCGGGCCGACGAGGCGGCGGAACGGCTCGTGGAGGCCACGTCGGTACGGGTGCGAGTGCTCAGGCCGGGCCGGACGGAGCCGGTGGAGACGGCCGGCGAGCATCTGGTGCGCGGCGACGTGATCGAGCTGCGGGCCGGGGACTCGCTGCCCGCGGACTGCCGGGTGGTGCGTGCGCACGGCCTGGAGGTGGACGAGTCCAGCCTCACCGGCGAGTCGCTGCCCGTCGTGAAGAGCGCCGCGCCGACCTCGGCCCGGGTGGTCGCCGAACGCTCCTCGATGCTCTACGAGGGCACGACCGTGGCGGCCGGTCACGCGCTCGGCGTGGTCGTCGCCACCGGAACCGCCACCGAGGCGGGCAGCGCGGGCGAGGCGGGCCCCGAGGGCGCGCCGCCGGAGAGCGGGGTGGAGCGGCGGCTGAAGGCGCTGGGGCGGTGGTTCCTGCCGCTGTCCGTGGCCGCGGGCGTCGCGCTCTTCGCCGTGGACCTGCTGCGCAGACGGCCGCTGGGCGCCGCCCTGGGGTCCGCGGTCAGCCTGTGCGTGGCGGCCGTACCGGAGGGGCTGCCGTTCGTCGCGACGGTCGCGGAGCTGGCGGCGGCCCGTCGGCTGTCCAAGCGGGACACCCTGGTCCGCAGCGCCTCCACCATCGAGGCGCTGGGCCGCACCGACGTGCTGTGCTTCGACAAGACCGGCACGCTCACCGAGGGCCGGATCAGTCTCCAGCAGGTCTCCGACGGCCGGGAGCGCGGGGCGCCCGCCCGGCTCACCCCGGCACTGCGCCGGATCGTCGCCACGGCCGCCCTCGCCGGTCCGCCGGGCACGGCCGCGGACCTCACCCATCCCACCGACCGGGCCATCGCGACCGGCGCCGAGCTGCTCGGCGCGGCCCCGGCCCGGGCCGCCGGACTCGGCACGGACGCCTGGGAGCGGCTGGCGGAGCTGCCGTTCGAGCCGGGGCGCGGCTACCACGCCGTGCTGGGGCGGTCCGACAGCGAGGCGCGGATCGTCGTCAAGGGGGCACCGGAAGTCGTACTGGCCCGCTGCGACCGCGTCCGCCGGGGGGATGCCACGGAGGCGTTCGCCGAGGGACTGCGCGCGGAGACGGAGGCGGAGATCGACCGGCTGGCCCGGCGCGGCCTCAGGGTGCTCGCGGTCGCCGAGCGCGTCCTGCCCGCGGACGCGCCCCAGGGTGAGCCCGGCCTCGGACCCGGCCTCGGCGACGACGCCGTCCACGGGCTGAGTCTGCTGGGCCTGCTGGGTCTCGCGGACCCGGTGCGGGCCACCGCCGCCGAGAGCGTGGACCGGCTGACGCGGGCCGGGGTGCGCATCGTCATGGTCACCGGAGACCACCCGAGCACCGCCGCCGCGATCGCCCGGGAACTGCGCCCCGAGGAGGAGCCGCGCCTGATGACGGGGGCTGAGCTGGACGCCCTCGAGGACGCGGAGCTCGCGAGGACACTGCCGGACATCACGGTGTTCGCCCGCACCACCCCGGCGCACAAGGTCCGTATCGTCACCGCGCTGCGCTCGGCCGGGCGGATCGTCGCCGTCACCGGCGACGGCGCCAACGACGCACCCGCCATCCGGATCGCCGACGTCGGCATCGCCCTGGGCTCGCGGGCCACCCCGGCGGCCCGGGCCGCGGCCGACGTGGTCGTCACGGACGACCGCATCGAGACGATCGTCGACGCCTTCGTGGAGGGCCGCGCCATGTGGGCCTCGGTGCGCAGGGCGCTGGGCGTCCTGCTCGGCGGCAACCTGGGCGAGATCGCCTTCACCCTCGGGACCACGCTGCTCACCGGGCGCAGTGCGCTGGGCGCCCGCCAGCTGCTCCTGGTCAACCTGCTCACCGACATGCTGCCGGCGATGGCCATCGCCGCCCGGCCGCCCGCCGCCCACCGGGACCAGCTGCTCGCGGAGGGCCCGGAGGCCTCGCTCGGTGAGGCCCTGACCCGGCACATCCGGCTGCGCGCGGCCCTCACGACGGTGGCGGCCACAGCGGCCTGGATCGCGGCCCGGGCGACCGGCACCCGGGCGCACGCCGACACCGTCGCGCTGGTCGCCCTGGTGACCTCCCAGTTGTTCCAGACGCTCCAGGACGCGGGCCGCGATCCGGTGGTGGCCGCGGCCGTGGTCGGGTCGCTGGTGGTCCTGGGCGTGGTCGTGACCGTGCCGGGGCTCAGCCACTTCTTCGGCAGCCGGCCGCTCGGGCCGGTGGGCTGGACGATCGCGCTGGCGTCGGCGGCGGGGTCGGTGCTGATGCCCGCGGTGGCCCGGGGCGCCGCCGATGCGCTGGGGAAAGTTCACCCGCAGGACACCCGGGTGCAGCCTGCCGGATGACATCGGCGCGGACAAAGGAGTCGTACGCAGCACAACGCACACGAAAGGCGGCCGATCATGCCGCACATCCTCACCACGGTCCTGGCCAATGTGGCGATCGCCCTGCTCGAGGCCCTCCTGGTGCGCCTGGCCATCCAGCTCTGGAAGGCGTTCGCCGTGAGCGGGGGCCCGGCAGCCGCCCACGCCTGAGGCGGACACCGAACTGACGCGGACACCCAACCAACCTGAGCGAATTGTCCGTTCGGGTCGGGTTTAGCCGCGCGTAGCGATGGAAGGCGGCTGGAAGGACCCCTCACCGACGCTTTCCAGCAGGGGATGACGGAGATGACTTCCCCAGAACCGCAGACCCAGCACGTACAGCACACAACCCCACCTCAGGCCACGCCCCAGGCCGAGGAGGCCATGGGCCCCGAGACCCAGCAGGCACCGACGGAGGAGCACCACGGCGGCAGGGTCGTCCACCTGCACACCGCGCACCCCCGGGTTCCGATCCCCTACGTGACACCGGGCGACATGTTCTCCGGCGCCCGCACCGCCACGGCGACGGCCACGTCCCTGCTCCCCTCGCCCCGCAGGCTGGCCTTCTACGGCCTCCTCGGCGGCATGACCGTAGCCGGAGCCATGGCCTGGCCGGTCGCGGTCGCCGTCGGCGCCGCCACCGAGGTGATCACCCGCGAGCAGTCCGCACGGCACCAGCAGGAACACGCGCGCATGGAGCGGGAACGCGCCGAGCGTGAGCAGGACCGAGAGGACACCGCGGGCCGGTCGGAGACCGGGGCGCCCCGGCAGACGGCGATGGGCTGAACACACCCGGCGTCGCGAACGCCGATGGGGCCCGGACGCAGGGGACAGCGTCCGGGCCTCATCGGTGTTTCAGTGCTTCCCGACCCCCGCGAGCCGCCCAAGCTAGCCGGTCACAACTCAGGTGAGCAGGCAAAACGCGGCACCGCGTGCCTGATGACCCGGCACCGGATGCCAATTTCTCGCTCCGGGGACTTTTTCCCCTTCTGCCCTTTGATCGATCATCGATCAGGGAGTTACAGTCGCCGACGGGCCACGCGGCGGCAGCCGCAAGGTGTCACAGCACCGAGGCCCTCCGCCCTGTCCTGCCAAGACCAAGGGCACACCCGAACCCTTACCGATGAGGGAACCCCCTTCGACTGAGGAAGGCGGCGACATGACCGACCCCCAGGCCATCCAGCCGAGCGAGCTCGACCAGCTCCCGGACCGCGACCCCGAGGAGACCGCCGAATGGCAGGCCTCGCTGGACGCGGTCGCCAAGGCGGCCGGCCCGCACCGTGCCGCATACCTGATGCGCCGCACGCTGGAGCGCGCCGAGGGCACCGGCATCGCGCTGCCCAAGCTCCTCGAGACCGACTACGTCAACACCATCCCCACCGCCGCCGAGCCGAGCGTGCCCGGTGACGAGGAGATGGAGCGCCGTATCACCGCGTGGAACCGCTGGAACGCGGCCGCGATGGTGACCCGCGGCTCCAAATACGGCGTCGGCGGCCACATCGCCACCTTCGCCTCCGCGGCCTGGCTGTACGAGACCGGCTTCAACCACTTCTTCAAGGGCAAGGAGGCCGACGGCTCGGGCGACCAGCTCTACATCCAGGGCCACGCCTCCCCCGGCATCTACGCCCGCGCCTTCCTCGACGGCCGCCTGAACGAGGCCCACCTCGACAACTTCCGCCAGGAAGCCGGTGGCAACGGCCTTCCGTCCTACCCGCACCCGCGCCGTCTGCCCTGGCTGTGGGAGTTCCCGACGGTGTCGATGGGCCTCGGCCCGCTGTCGGCCATCTACCAGGCCCGCTTCAACCGCTACCTCACCAACCGCGGCATCAAGGACGTCTCCGCGTCCCACGTCTGGGCCTTCCTCGGCGACGGCGAGATGGACGAGCCGGAGTCGACCGCCGCACTCGCGCTGGCCTCCCGCGAGGGCCTGGACAACCTGACCTTCGTCATCAACTGCAACCTGCAGCGCCTCGACGGCCCGGTCCGCGCCAACTTCAAGATCGTGCAGGAGCTGGAGGCCCAGTTCCGCGGCGCCGGCTGGAACGTCGTCAAGACGCTGTGGGGCACGGCCTGGGACGAGCTGTTCCAGCTCGACACCACGGGTGCGCTCGTACGCCGTCTGCGCGAGGTACCGGACGCGCAGGTGCAGACGTACCAGACCCGCGACGCGGCCTACATCCGCCAGGACTTCTTCGGCAAGGACCCGGCGCTCGTCGAGATGGCGAAGCTGCTGAGCGACGACAAGATCCTGGAGTGCTTCCACCTCTCCCGCGGTGGCCACGAGGCGCGCAAGGTCTACGCCGCCTACAAGGCCGCCGTCGAGTTCAAGGGCGCGCCGACCGTCATCCTGGCCCAGACCGTCAAGGGCCACACCCTCGGCGAGGGCTTCGCGTCGAAGAACGCCAACCACCAGATGAAGAAGCTTTCGGTGGACGAGTTCAAGGCGATGCGCGACCTGCTCGACCTGCCGATCAAGGACAGCGACTTCGTCGACGGGGTCGTCCCCTACGGCCACCCCGGCGCCGACTCCCCCGAGGTCCGCTACCTCCAGGAGCGCCGCGCGGCCCTCGGCGGCCCGGCCCCGGCCCGCCGCGTCCACCCGGTGGCGCCGTTGCCCGCTCCCGCCGAGAAGGCGTTCGCCAGCTTCGACAAGGGCTCCGGCTCCCAGAACGTGGCCACCACCATGGCCTTCGTCCGCCTGATCAAGGACCTGGTCCGCGACAAGGAGACGGGCAAGCGCTGGGTGCCGATCGTCCCCGACGAGGCGCGCACCTTCGGCATGGAGAGCCTCTTCCCGTCCCTGGGCATCTACTCGCCCAAGGGCCAGACGTACGAGCCGGTCGACCGCGACCAGCTGATGTACTACAAGGAGGCCGAGAACGGCCAGATCCTCAACGAGGGGATCACCGAGGCCGGTTCGATGGCCGACTTCATCGCCGCGTCGACCGCGTACTCCACGCACGGCGAAGCGATGATCCCGTTCTACATCTTCTACTCGATGTTCGGCTGGCAGCGCACGGCCGACCAGATGTGGCAGCTCGGCGACCAGCTCGGCCGCGGCTTCCTGGTCGGCGCGACGGCGGGCCGTACGACGCTGACGGGCGAGGGCCTGCAGCACGCCGACGGCCACTCCCCCGTCATCGCGGCGACGAACCCGGCGGCGCTGACGTACGACCCGGCGTTCGCGTACGAGGTCGCGACGATCGTCAAGGACGGTCTGCGCCGCATGTACGGCGAGGCGGCGCCGGGCGAGGACCCGAACGTCTTCTACTACCTCACCGTCTACAACGAGCCGCTGCCGCAGCCGGCCAAGCCGGCCGGCCTCGGCATCGACGAGGGCATCGTCAAGGGCCTGTACCGCTTCAACACGGCCGAGTCGGCGGGGCTGTCCCCGGTAGCCAACGCCCCGCGGATCCAGCTGCTCGGCTCCGGTACGGCGATCCACTGGGTGCTTCAGGCCCAGAAGCTGCTCGCCGAGGAGTGGGGCGTGGCGGCGGACGTCTGGTCGGCCACCTCGTGGACCGAGCTGCGGCGGGACGCGCTGGAGGCCGACGCGGCGCTGCTGCGCGGCGAGGAGCGGACGCCGTACGTCCGCCAGGCGCTCCAGGGTGCCGAGGGCCCGGTGCTGGCGGTCTCCGACTACATGCGCCAGGTCCCCGACCAGATCGCGCAGTGGGTCGAGCAGGACTACTCCTCCCTCGGCGCCGACGGCTTCGGCCTCTCCGACACCCGCGAGGCCGCCCGCCGCCACTTCGGCGTCGACGCACAGTCGATCGTCGTCGCGGCCCTGGCCCAGCTCGCGAAGCAGGGCGAGGTCAAGGCGACGGCGGTCAAGGAAGCGCGCGAGAAGTACGGGCTGTAACAGCGGACGGTGCTGTAAAAGCTGACGGTCAGTGAAGGGGTACGGCGGCTGCCGTACCCCTTCGTTGTCAGTGGGCCCCGGCATCATGGCCGTATGCGTGCTGCCCGGCTCATCAAGATGGTGCTGCTCCTCCAGTCCCGGTCCGCCATGACCGCCGCCGAACTCGCGCGCGAGCTGGAGGTGTCCGAGCGGACCGTCACCCGGGACGCGCAGGCGCTGTCCGAGGCCGGGGTTCCCGTGTACGCCGATCGGGGGCGGGCCGGCGGGTACCGGCTCATCGGGGGGTACCGCACCCGGCTGACGGGGCTGGGCCGCAGCGAGGCCGAGGCGTTGTTCCTGTCCGGCGTGCCGGGAGCGCTGCGGGAGATGGGGCTGGAGGACGCCGCATCCGCCGCCCGGCTCAAGGTGTCGGCGGCCCTTATGCCCTCCCTGCGCGACGCCTCCCGCACCGCCGCTCAGCGGTTCCATCTCGACGCCCCGAACTGGTTCAAGGAGCCGAAGACACCCGAGCTGCTGCCGGCCGTGGCCGACGCGGTGTGGGACGACCGGCGGATCGTCGCGCGGTACCGGCGCGGGGAGGGGGAGGGTCAGCAGGAAGTGGTGCGGGAGCTGGAGCCGTACGGGCTCGTGCTGAAGGCGGGGGTCTGGTATCTGTGCGCCCGCGTGGCGGGGCACGGGACGTACCGGGTGTACCGGATCGACCGGTTCACCGCCGTGGACCCCGGTGACGAGCGGTTCGAGCGGGACGAGGAGTTCGATCTGCCGGCCTTCTGGGACGAGCGGGCGGAGCAGTTCGCGCGGTCCATCCTGCGGGCCGAGGTCGTGGTGCGGGTGTCCCCGGACGGGGTTCGCCGGCTGCCGTACACCGTCGATCCGCAGTCCGCGCGGGAGGCGCTGGAGGCGGCCGGCGCCCCGGACGGGGCCGGGTGGGTGACACTGACCCTCCCGGTGGAGTCCGAGGAGGTCGCCCACAGCCAGCTCGCGGCGCTCGGGCCGGAGGTCGAGGTGCTGGCGCCGGAGGAGCTGAGGGCTCGTTTCGCGAGCGATGCGATACGGCTGGCGGGGTTGTACGGCTCGTGAGAGGTACGCGTACGCCATGAGGCGGGTAGGGTCCCGTCGCCCACGGTCGTTACGACGCGATGAGCCACGTCGTGCCACGCAGCGCCGGGCCGTCTCCAGGGGCCGTACGCGATGAGCTCGATCGCGCCGGCTGCGCCGCCCACGGCGTACGACACCATGAGCCCCCTATAACAATCCGCTCCACTCCACGTGCGCCCCACCCCTCCAGGGCCGATGCTTGACCCGTGATGGACGAGACGGAGTTCTGGGAGCTGATCGACGCGACCCGGGAGGCCGCCGAGGGCGACCCGGAGGAGCAGGCCGACCTGCTGGTGGAGCGGCTCCTGGCACTGGACCCGGACATGGTCCTGGACTTCGCCCGTCACTTCGAGGCCCGCTACAACCGCGCGTACACCTGGGACCTGTGGGCCGCGGCCTGGATCCTGCTGGACGGGGCCAGCGACGACGCGTTCGACTTCTTCCGGTGCTGGCTGATCGGCCAGGGCCGCGAGGTGTACGAGGGCGGCGTGCACGACCCCGACTCGCTCGCCGACCTGCTGGACGACTTCGACGAGGAGTTCGACGGCGACGCCGAGGAGCTCGGCTACGCGGCCGACGAGGCCTACGAACAGCTCACCGGCACCGTCGCCCCCGACCTCGGCATCCCGCCCGCGCCCCCGGAACCGGCGGGCACACCGGTCGACCTCGAGAACGAACGGGCGCTGGCGGAGCGGATGCCCAGGCTGTGGGAGCGGTTCAAGGACTGAGAACCTCAGTACTGGGCCTCAGGCCACGGCCCGCCTGCGGTTCGGTTCCGACGGGAGGTACGCCTGCGTCTGGTCGGCCTTCACCGCGTGGGGCATCGGGGCCTTGTTCGCCTGGTCGAGCGCGGACGCCGTGACGGCGGCCGGCCCCAGGACGACGGTCGCGACCGCGCAGACCACCGTCCAGACGCGCTTGCTGCCGTTGCCGCCGCGGTTGCCGCTGCCGCTGTAGTCGCTGCTCATGATCCCCACCTCCGGTCAGTGCGTGTGCATGACGATAGGAAGGCTGTCTCGGGGTGATCGGTGAGTCGGCTACGAGAAACCTGTGAGGGTGCGCGGACTGTTCATGTCTGTGCGGACTGTTCGTGTCTGCACGGACTGTTGGGGTGTGCGTCGACGACCGTTCGCCCGTGAACTCTTGACCGGCCGGGTGATCCCCGGCTTACGGTGGCGCCCCCGACCCGGAGCAACCTGCCCATGACCAGCCTGTTCGTGCGGGAGATACCGCGCACGGAACACCTCGCCCACTTGCGGCGGAATCCCGACGCGAGCCATCTCCAGATCCCCGAGTGGGGCGATGTGAAGCCCGACTGGCTGCCGGAGAGCGTCGGCTGGTTCGACGGCGAGGCGATGATCACGACGGCGCTGGTCCTGTACCGGCCGCTGCCCGGGACCCGGCGCTATCTCGCCTACGTCCCCGACGGGCCCGCGATCGACTGGCGCACGCCGCGTCTGGAGCGGTGGCTGGACCCGCTCGTCGCCCACCTGAAGCGGATCGGGGCGTTCTCGGTCCGGATCGGCCCGCCCCTCGTCGTACGGCACTGGGACGCGGCCACCGTGGCGGCGGGCATCGCCGACCCCGACGTACGGCATCTGCAGGATCTGCCCCCGTCCGGTATCGACGGATACGCCCTCGATGTCGCGGAGCGGCTGCGGCGGCTGGGGTGGCGGCCGTGCGCGGAGGACGACGGGAGCGGTTTCGGACTCGGCCAGCCGCGCTACGGCTGTGAGATCCCGTTGGCGGGGCGCTCGGTGGACGAGCTGCGCGGCGCCCTCGCCCCGCACTGGGAACAGGCCTTGCGTACGGCCGAGGCCGCGGGCGTCCGTGTCGCCTGGGGCTCGGCCGCCGACCTGCCCGAGTTCTACCGCCTGTACACCGCGACCGCCGCCCACGACGGCTTCAAGGCACGCCCGCTCGACTACTTCCGGCGCATGTGGCAGGCCCTCAACGCCGAGGACGACGACCGGCTGCGCCTCTATCTCGCCGAGTACGACGGCGAGGTGCTCTCCGCGGCCCTCATGATCAACGTCGGCTCCCGCGTCTGGCACTCGTACGCCGCGTCCGGCCGCCGGGGGCGCGGGCTGCGGCCCAGCAGCGCGCTGCTCTGGCGCATGCTGTGCGATGCGCGGGCGGCGGGCGCCGAGACGTACGACCTGCGCTCCATCACCCCTTCCCTCACTCAGGACCGGCTGCTCGGACGGCTCAGCTTCAAGACCGGGACGGGCGGCCGGGCCGTGGAGTACCTCGGGGAGTGGGAACTGCCGGTGGGCGCCCAGGGCAAGGTGCTGCAGCGGGCGTTGGGGGTCTACCTCGGCCGCAGGTGACGGACCCGGGCCGACAACGGCCGTGCGCTCGGCTACTCGGCTACGCACTTCTGCCCTGCAGGCGTGCCGCCAGCTGCCGGATCTCGGGCAGGCGGGCGGTGAGGGCGGCGCCGGGGCAGCTGGTCATGTAGCCGTCGTTGTGGCCGGCGAGGGCGGGGAGCAGGGCCGTGGTGCCGGAGGCGTAGCGGCTGCGGCTGTTGCTGGAGGTCAGACGGACCTTCGCGCGCGGGTCCGTGTCGGAGAGCCCCAGCTTCCAGGCGGCCAGCGCGGCGATCGCCTCGCTCATCGCCTTCGGCACGGCGACGCCTGCCGTGAAGGTGCCGAGGGCGGCGATGCCGGTCGTGCGGTGGTTGAAGCCCTGGGTGTGGGCGCCCGTGACGGCACGGTCGACACCGCCCGCGCGGCCCTCGTAGATCGTGCCGCACCGGTCGACGAGGAAGTTGTAGCCGATGTCGTCCCAGTCCCGGGAGCCGGTCTGGCCCGCGTACAGGTAGCGGATGATGCGGGGCGCGTCGGCGCAGTCGTACCCGTTGGGCGAGTCGGTGTGGTGCACGAAGACGGCGACGACCCGGTCGTCGTATCGCGGGGGCGGCTGACCGTGCCGCGTGCCGCCGTCCAGCCAGACAGCCCTCGGCACGATGTACGGCCGCGGCGCCTGATGCCCGGCAGCAGGCCGCGCCTCGACAGGCCGCCCACCGGCCGCAACCGTATGCTCCACCCCGCTCGCGCACAGCACCAACGCGATGACTGCGGCGAGACCGGGGAGACAGGCGAGAAGCGGGAGGACGGCGGGCGGGAGAGGGCGTCCGGCGTGTGGGGCGGGGCGTCCGGCGCGCGCAATGGGGGGTCCGGCGGGCGGGAGGGGGCGTCCGGCGGCGGGCTGGGGGCGGGTTCGGAGCCGCGGGCGGAGCCGGAAGGGACGAGCGGTGCGGGAATGTGGTCCGGTGGCGGAGTGCCCACCTGGCCCCAGCTGCACAACGGGCTCATCCCGCCCGGCAGGCGCACACGCAGCCTCCGCACCGGAATCACGGGAAACCGCCCCCTCCGCTCCCGACGCACCGGCCGCCCACGCCCCCAGAGCCTCGCGCCCCGGTCGACCCGGAGCCCCCGCATTCCCAGCCTCGCGGCCGGGCTCACGCGCAGCGCCTTCCTCCCCGCCGGACCCAAGCGCAGCGCCTCCCGCCCCCTCCCCGCCGGACCCACGCGCAGCCACCCGACCCCCGCGAGCCCTGGGGGCAGCCCCGTCCGCCCACCCCCCGCCAGACCCAGGGGCAGCCTCCCCCACCCACCCCACGCCCGGCGCACGCGCAGCCTCACCCCCTGCCCGCGCCACCCCCGGTATTCGCGCAGCCCACGGTATGTGTACGGCACGTGGTCTTCGTCTCCCCCGTGTTCTCCGGAAGACCCGTCGGGTGACCCGTCGGAAGACACGCATGGTTCTACCGTCCGACCGATCCGCTCCGCCCGCGATGTGTGGTGGGCCACCCGGTGGAACCATCGTCCGGGTCCGGGGCGTTTCCCCAGGTGTACGCAGCGTGGCCGGTTCCCGGCGGCGCGCGTGCGGGTGCTGATCAACGGGCGCCTTCCGCGCGTACTAAGGGGTCCGAGAGAAAGGCGGCTCCGTGGACCTGCTCGACATCCTGCTGTTGCTGGTGATCCTGGCCTACGCGGCGTCCGGCTACCGGCGTGGACTGGTGGCCGGCTGCGTCTCGCTCGCCGGTTTCGTGGGCGGCGCGGTGATCGGCGTATGGATCCTGCCGTGGATGATGGACCTGGTCACACCGGGTACGACGCAGGCGACCGTGACCGCGGTGCTGACGGTGCTGGCCCCGGCGGTGGTCGTGCACGAACTGGCGGGGCGGCTGGCGCTGCGGCTGCGCAGGGAGCTGGACCGGGGGCCGCTCAGGGTGGCCGACGGAGTCGGCGGGGCCGTGGCGAACTCCGTGGCCGTGCTGATCGTGGCGTGGGTGGCGGCGAGTGTCCTGGCCGCCTCCTCCTCCCCGCTGCTCTCGTCCGCGATCCGGGACTCGCGCCTGCTCGGGACTGTTCAGGACGCCATGCCGGACACCACACCCGCCTGGTTCTCGCGGGCCACCTCCGCGCTCACCCAGGCCGGCTTCCCACAGGTCTTCAACCCGTTCGAGAACGAGTCGACGGCCGAGGTCGCCAAGCCCACCGGCGACAGCGTCACCGCGGCCGCGACCAACGCCGCCAAGCTCAGCACCGTCAAGATCGAGGGCGTCTCGGGCACCCAGGGCCGCGAGGGCAGCGGCTTCGTCTACGCCCCGCAGCACGTGATGACCAACGCCCATGTGGTGGCCGGCATCGACGAGCCCGGCGTGCGGGTCGGCGGCGTCGGGCGGTCGTACGAGTCGCGGGTCGTGCTCTTCGACCCGCAACGGGACGTGGCCGTGCTGTATGTGCCCGAGCTGCGCGCCCCCGTCCTGCGGTTCGACGACGCCGCCACGCGCGGCGACTCGGCGGTCGTGGCGGGCTATCCGGAGGACGGCGACCTGAACCTCCAGGCGGCGACGGTCGCGAACCGGGTGCAGGCGACGGGCCAGAACATCTACAACGACGAGACCGTCACCCGCGAGATCTACTCGATCCGCTCCACCGTCCGCCCCGGCAACTCCGGCGGCCCGCTGCTGACCACCGACGGCAAGGTGTTCGGCGTCGTCTTCGCCCGCTCCACCTCCGACGACGAGACCGGCTACGTCCTGACCGCGGCCGAGGTCGCCTCCGACGCCAAGCGCGCGGCGAACGCGACGGCATCGGTGGACACGGGGGATCTCGTCACCTCGTAAAGGCCAACGGGTCAGGCCGCAAAGGCGACCGACCGTTGACGGGACGTCAGAGGCTGCGCCCCATGAGCACGTCGTCCACGTACTCCCCGCCCAGGAAGAACTCCTCGGGCTGCACTCCCTCCACGACGAACCCCTCGGACTCGTACAGCTTGCGGGCCGGTGTGTTGTGGCCGAGGACGCGCAGGGTGAGCCGGCGGGCGCCCCTGCGGCGGGCCTCCTCGACGGCCGCGCGGATCAGTGCCCGCCCGACGCCCCGGCCACGCGCCTCGTCGGAGACGGCGAGGCCCTGGATCTGCCGTACGTGCGCGTTGGCCGCGAGCGGGGTGGGGAAGCCGAGGCGGATGTAGCCGACGATACGGCGGTCCAGTTCGGCGACAAGGTGGTCGTCGGGGGCGTGGCGCTCGTCGAAGAACGGGCGGTACGGCGGCTGCGGCTCGGGCGTGACGGCGTGCAGGTGTGACCACGTGCCGCGATCGAGAAGGGACAGCTCCTCCTCGTCGTCCGGCAGGGCGATGCGTATGTATGGCGACTGGTGGGGCAGGGGCATGGGCGCCACCCTAAGACGCGGGCGCGAAACCGACCGGGAATTTATGTGGTCAGAGGCAGGATGGCAGTTATGGAACATTCAAGAATCGCCGTCGCCGGCTCCACCGGTCTCATCGGCAGCGCCCTGGTGCGGTCCCTGCTCACCGAGGGTCATGAGGTGGTGCGGCTGGTGCGCCGTGCGCCCAGGTCCAAGGACGAAGTGCGGTGGGACCCGGAAAGCGGGTCCGTGGACGCGGCGGGGCTCGCCGGGTGCGACGCGGTGGTCAATCTGGCCGGGGCGAACGTGGGGTCGCGCCGCTGGACGGAGGCGTACAAGGCGAAGCTGCGGAGCGGCCGGGTGCTCGGCACGGCCGCGCTCGCGGAGGCGATCGCCTCGCTGGAGCCGGAGCAGCGGCCGCGGGTCTTCGTCAACGGCAGCGCGATCGGCTACTACGGCGAGACGGGCGAGCGTGCCGTCGACGAGAGCGCGCCGCCCGGGGAGGGCTTTCTGCCCTCGCTGGTGGTGGAGTGGGAGGGAGCCGCGGCGCCCGCGCAGGAGGCGGGCGTCCGGACGGTGTTCCCGCGTACGGGGCTGGTGGTGGCCCGGAACGGCGGGGCCTGGGGACGGCTGTTCCCCCTGTTCAAGGCCGGGCTCGGCGGGCGGATGGGGGACGGGCGGCAGTACTGGTCGTTCGTCTCGCTGCACGACGAGGTGGCGGCGATCCGGCATCTGATCGACACCGACGGTCTCTCGGGGCCGTTCAACGTGACCGCGCCCCAGCCGCTGACGAACCGTGAGATCACCGAGGCCATGGGACGCGTGCTGCACCGGCCGACACTCTTCACGGTTCCCGCGCCGGTGCTGCGTGCGGTGCTCGGCGAGATGGCCGGGGACGTGCTCGGCAGCCAACGGGTGCTGCCCACGCGGCTGCTGGAGTCGGGGTTCACCTTCGCGTTCCCGGAGATCGAGGGGGCGATCCGGGCGGCTGCCGGGTAAAGGGCGGCCCGGAGCGAAGTAAAGGAACGCCCCGCACGGTGTCCGTATGCGACCGCTGTGCGACCGTGCTCTGTCGATGCGCGACTGTTCCTGACCGATCACGGCCCTAACCTCGTGCCGAACTCGGGTATCCCCGGAGCCTGTTGGGGGCATGACGTCTCCACCGGCCGCGCAACCTCGAGGAGGGGCACGTGCTTGAGCCCGCGTACCAGGCGGACGTCGTCATCGTGGGAGCCGGGGTCGCCGGACTCTCCGCGGCGCATCGGCTGACCAGCGCAGGAGTTAGGACCGCGGTACTGGAGGCCGCCCCCTACGTGGGCGGCCGCATGTCGACCGAGAAGGTCGACGGGTTCCGGCTCGACCGGATAGGGCAACTTCTGTCGACGTCGTATCCGGAACTACGCCTGACTCCAGGTCTCGGCGCACTGGCGCTGAGCCCCTTCGCGCCAGGCGTACTGCTGCACAGCGACGGACGCCGGCATCGCGCGGGCGCGGTGGCGAACCCGGCGAGCGCGCGGCGCGCACGGGGCGCACTGCACGCCGTACGCGCCCTGGCGAGCGCCCCTCGGGCGGCGTCCGTGCGGGCGGTTCCGGGCCAGACGCCCATACCGAGGGTGCGCGCGAGCGCTCCGCTCGGCACCGCCGTCGACCAGGCCCGGCTCGGCGCGGCGCTCGCCCGCCTCGCCTCCGCACCCGTCGAACGGCTGCTGGCCCGCCCCGAGTTGCCGGCCGCGCAGGCCCTCGCGGCGCGAGGCGTTCCGGCCCGCACGGTCGACGGCTTCCTGCGGCCGCTGCTCGCCGCCCTGCTGTGCGACCCGGAGCTGACGACCTCCAGCCGGTGCGCGGATCTCGCGCTGCGCGCCTTCGCGAGCGGGCGGCTGTGCGTGCCGGAGGGCGGCGCCGAGGCGCTGCCGGAGCTGCTGGCGGGGGCGTTGCCGCCGGGCACCGTGCACACCGGCGTGCGGGTCACGTCGGTCGCGACGACGTCGGTGACCACCGCGGAGCACGGCGAGATACAGTGCCGGGCCGTCCTGCTGGCGACGGACGCACGGACCGCCGCCGAGCTGCTGCCGGGCCTGCGGGTACCGGACTTCCACCCGGTGACGGTCGTCCACCACACGACGGACGAACCGCCGACGACCGGCGCCGCCCTGCTGCTCGACGCCGACCGCGGCGGCCCGGTCGCCCACACGGCGGTGACCAGCCAGGTCGACCCGAGCCGCGCGCCCGCGGGCAGGGCCCTCATCTCCTCGACGGTCCTGGGCACACCGCCGCCCGACATCGACACGGCCGTACGCATGCACCTGTCCCGCCTCTACGGCACGTCCACGGCGCGCTGGGAGACCCTCGCCGTCCACCACACCCCCGAGGCCGTCCCCGCGATGCGCCCACCGCACGACCTGCGCCGCCCGGTGCGCCTGCTGGCGGGCCTGTACGTCTGCGGCGACCACCGGGACACCAGCACGGTCCAGGGCGCCCTCCACTCGGCCCACCGGGCGGCGACGGCGATCCTGACGGATCTGGGGACGGCGGGCTCGCTGCACAGGGCTGAACCATTACGCGCCGCAGCGTGAAGCGCCCTGAAGGGGCGCGGGGAACTGCGCGATCAGCCACAACGAACCCGCACAAGGCATACGTCGGCCGGAGCTACGGCGAGCCCCCTACCCCAGCGCAGCGACCTTGTCCCGATACCCCCTCACCGGCGCCGCATCCCGATACGGCTCCAACCTCCGCTCGAAGTCCTTGACGTACTCGACCGCCCGCACAGACCGCATCTCCGCAGCCTGCCCGGCGGCCTCCGCCCCGAGCGCACAGGCCTGGTCGAGCTCGCCGAGGCCAAGACGTGCGGAGGCGAGGACAACCCGGCAGAACAGTCGACTACGGGCATACGCAGCGGAGCGCAACTGCAGCGCCCGCTCCGCATGCTGCGCCGCCGCCCGGAACTGCTGCAGATCCCGATGGCAGTGCCCGAACTCGTCGGCGAGCTGCGCCTCGTCGAAGAACCGCGCCCAGTACGGAACGTCATCACCGGGCCGGGCGGCCTCCAGGGCGCGCTCGGCCCGCACCAGGGACGCCGTACAGGCGCGCACCTCGCCCAGCACGCCGTGCCCGCGCGCCTCGCACGCGTGCAGCAGGGCTTGGACGACCGGCGGTGCGCTGGTCCCGACCCCCTGCTGGGCCACGCGCGCGAGCTGGACGGCCTCGCGGCCGTGCCCGAGGTAGACGGCCTGACGGCTCATCGTGACGAGGACGTAGGAGCCGTACGCCCGGTCCCCCGCCGCCTGCGCGAGCCGCAGCGACTGCACGAAGTAGCGCTGGGCGAGACCGTGCGCCGCGATGTCGTACGACGTCCAGCCCGCGAGCCTCGTCAGGTCCGCGGCGGCCGCGAACAGCTTGCGGCCGGTCTGCTCGCCGTAGGTGCCGCGCAGCATCGGCTCGCACTCGTGCTCCAGGTACCGCACGAGGGCCTGCCGGGCGTGGCCGCCGCCGTACATGTCGTCGAGGGAGCGGAACAGCTCGCCGACCGAGCGCAGTGCGGCGATGTCGCCGCCGGTGACCTTCTGCCCGGGGCCGCGCTCGGCCTGGCCGCGCTGGCGGGGTACGGCCGCCGGGCGGCCCTGCGCCGGGATGCGGGTGACCGGCTCGCCGCGGGCGACCTTCTCGTCGGCGCGGCCGATCAGCCAGTCCCGGCTGGGCACGACGAGGCCGGCCGGGGTGAAGGCGATCTTGCGCAGCTCGGCGTGGCTGCCGGAGTCCTTGCGCCACAGGCCGCTGACGATGTCGACGGCCTCCTCGGGCGTCGCGGCGAACTCCAGGCCCGCGTACACGGGCGCGCAGGCGTCCAGGCCGAGGTCCTGGGCGGTGAGCCGGCGGCCGAGGCGACGGGTGAAGACCTCGGCGATGAGGGCGGGGGTCGTGCCCCGCGGCTGCTGCCCACGCAGCCAGCGGGTGACCGATGTCTTGTCGTATCTGAGATCAAGCCCGTGTTCGAGGCCGAGCTGGTCCACTCGGCGGGCGAGACCCGCGTTGGAGAATCCCGCTTCTGCGATGAGCGCGGCGAGCTGGCGGTTGGGAGTGCGCTGCGCGGGTCGTTCCGTCATCTGCGGTGCGGTCTCCTGCCTTTCGGGCCTCGCGGGCGAGTTCGGCCGCCGAGTGCCCGGATTGCCGGTGAGCTGCCCTTTTGGCCTCTCGAACGGCGCGAATGTAGCGGAGAGTAAGCAGCCGATCGCACATTTCCCCACCCATTCATCCGATCGTGTGAGGATTGCCGTACCGGGCTGACGCGGGGCCGGGAGGCATCACCCGAACGAGCCGGTCGTACAGTGGCGTGGGCACGCTTTGTGCCTTACGACCTTCCAGGGCTTCCAAGGAGGCTGGCCGTGAGTGAATTGCGGTTCGTCCGCATGGGATTCGGCGCGGACGCCGTCGAGTACCAGGAGGCGTGGGACGAGCAGCGCCGGGTGCACGCGGCGCGGTTCGAGGACGAGATCCCCGACACGGTCCTGCTGCTCGAACACCCTCCGGTGTACACGGCGGGCCGGCGCACGGCGGACAACGAGCGGCCCCTGGACGGCACGCCGGTCATCGACGTGGACCGCGGCGGCAAGATCACCTGGCACGGCCCGGGCCAGCTGGTGGGCTACCCGATCCAGAAGCTGCCGCGCCCGGTGGACGTCGTGGCGCACGTACGGCGCCTGGAGGAGGCCCTGATCCGCACCTGCGCGGAGTTCGGGCTGGAGACCACGCGCGTGGAGGGCCGGAGCGGGGTGTGGGTCCTGGGCGACCCGGTCGAGCAGCGTCCCGCCCTCGGCGGCCTCTCCCTGGACTTCGACCCGCGCCTCACCGACGAGGAGTTCGACCCCCGCCTGAACGGCCCCGAGTACGCGCCCTCCAACGCCGGCCAGCGGCGCGAGGACCGCAAGATCGCGGCGATCGGGATCCGGGTCGCGAAGGGCGTGACGATGCACGGCTTCGCGCTGAACGTGAACCCGGACAACAAGTGGTTCGACAAGATCATCCCGTGCGGCATCCGCGACGCGGGGGTCGCCTCCCTCGCGGCCGAGCTCGGCCGGGACGTCACGATCGCCGAGGTGCTGCCGGTCGTCGAGCGGCACTTGAGGGACGTACTGGAGAACGCGGACCTGAAGCCGCGCGAGATCGAGAAGACCCGGGCTGCCTGACTCGGCCCGTCCCTGGGGTGCAAGTCAGCCCGTCCGGCGTTTGAGGACGAGGCCCGCGCAAGCGGCCCGCGCAGGAATGCACCGGCGTTCCGCAAGGTTGCCCAGCCCGGGGGCGCACAACGCACGGGCGTACCCTGGTGTACGCCGAAGAATCGAAGCTACAGGGAGCCGACGTGTCCGCAGTCTCACCCGACGGACGCAAGATGCTGCGCCTGGAGGTCCGCAACAGCCAGACCCCCATCGAGCGCAAGCCCGAGTGGATCAAGACCCGGGCGAAAATGGGTCCCGAGTACACGAAGATGCAGAACCTCGTGAAGAGCGAGGGCCTGCACACGGTCTGCCAGGAAGCCGGCTGCCCCAACATCTACGAGTGCTGGGAGGACCGCGAGGCGACCTTCCTCATCGGCGGCGACCAGTGCACCCGGCGCTGTGACTTCTGCCAGATCGACACCGGCAAGCCCGAGGCGCTCGACCGCGACGAGCCGCGCCGCGTCGGCGAGTCCGTGGTCACGATGGACCTGAACTACGCCACCATCACCGGCGTCGCCCGCGACGACCTCCCGGACGGCGGCGCCTGGCTGTACGCCGAGACGGTCCGCCAGATCCACCAGCAGACCGCGCGGCGCGAGGGCGGCCACACCAAGGTCGAGCTGCTCGCCCCGGACTTCAACGCCGTACCGGAGCTGCTGCGGGAGGTCTTCGAGTCCCGCCCCGAGGTCTTCGCGCACAACGTCGAGACCGTGCCCCGGATCTTCAAGCGCATCCGCCCCGGCTTCCGCTACGAGCGCTCCCTGAAGGTCATCACCGAGGCCCGTGACTTCGGCCTGGTGACCAAGTCCAACCTGATCCTCGGCATGGGCGAGACCCGCGAGGAGGTCAGCGAGGCGCTGCGGCAGCTGCACGACGCGGGCTGCGAGCTGGTCACCATCACGCAGTACCTGCGCCCCAGCGTCCGCCACCACCCCGTGGAGCGCTGGGTCAAGCCGCACGAGTTCGTGGAGCTGAAGGAGGAGGCCGAGCAGATCGGCTTCTCCGGGGTGATGTCCGGGCCGCTCGTCCGGTCGTCCTACCGTGCGGGCCGGCTGTACCAGATGGCCGTTGAGAAGCGAGGCACATACGTCGCTTCGCAGGCCGTCTGAGCCTTCCCACGTACCCGCCTCCTATGGCACCCAGTGCCAGTCGGCCCGTGTGAATCTGCGCACAAGCGCTTACCGCGCAGTAACCTCCGATCGACGCGGTCCTGGGGTGTCCCCGCAGCTGGGGAGGCCGTCAGGGCCGCGTCAAGGTTTTCCCGCCACGAATCAAGGCTTCATTGGTGTTTGACCGGTCGGTCACGCCCTGGTAACACCAATCAGTGACACTGGTTTTACACCCCGTGTACCGCTCACACCCGAGCCGCCGATCCCGAGGGGGACCTCCACCATGCAGGCCGCGCCGGTTCGCGCCACCGCCATCCCGTCGTTCACCACTGCACTCCGTGCCGTCGAGTCCCTGCTCATGAGCAGCGGCCAGCGCACCGCCCGCCGCAACGCCTGGACCTCCGTCCTGGAGGACCGCCGCCGCGCCAAGGACCGGGTCGAGGCACAGCGCGTCCTGGAGCAGGTCACCTCCGTCCGTCCCTGAGGCACTGCCGTCGTCGGCGCCTCCGGGGCCACGTAGACTTCGTGGCATGGCGAGGAAGGACACGGCAGCGGACGCTGCGAACCCCGGGCGACTGAAGCAGATCGCTCTGACCTACAAGATGACCCGCAGGGCCGACAAGAAGATCGGTCTTGTACTCGCGGCAGTCGGAATCGTCACCTTCGGTGTCTTCCTCGCGATCGGTTTCTTGATCGGTCACCCCATCTATCTCGGCATCCTGGGCCTCCTGCTCGCCTTCCTCGCGACGGCGATCGTGTTCGGGCGCCGGGCCGAGCGGGCCGCCTTCGGGCAGATGGAGGGCCAGCCGGGCGCTGCCGCGGCCGTGCTCGACAATGTCGGCCGGGGGTGGACGACGACCCCCGCGGTGGCGATGAACCGCAGCCAGGACGTGGTCCACCGGGCCGTCGGCAAGGCCGGCATCGTGCTGGTCGCCGAGGGCAACCCGAATCGGGTGAAGGGCCTGCTGGCCGCCGAGAAGAAGAAGATGAACCGCATCGTCGCGGACGTGCCGGTGCACGATCTGATCGTCGGCACGGGCGAGGGGCAGGTCGAGCTGAAGAAGCTGCGGACCACCATGCTGAAGCTGCCGCGCGTGCTGACCGGCCCCCAGGTGACCGCCACCAACGACCGGCTGCGGGCCCTGGGCGACCTGATGAGCAACATGCCGTTGCCCAAGGGTCCGATGCCCAAGGGCATGAAGCTGCCGAAGGGCGGGCCGAAGGCCCGTTGATCTCCCTCGTACGAGAAAGGGGGCGCCCGGAGTCATCTCCGGGCGCCCCCTTCGTCGTATGCGAAGAAGCCGGCGTCGTATGCGAGGAAGCCGACGTCGTAGGCGAAGAAGCCGGTGTCAGATCCGGACCTCGACCGTGCCGGCCAGCCGGTCGTGCAGGCCGCGGCCGTCGCGGTCCCAGACCAGGGCCGGGACGGCGAGGCACAGCAGGGCCGTGCGCAGCAGGGCGCGCAGCGGGTTCACGGTGCCGGTCTGCAGGACGACCACGCGCAGTCCGAAGAGCCGCTTACCGGGAGTGAAGCCGACGGTGCCGACGGTCAGGGCGCTCATCAGGAAGAACACGAGCAGGGCCCAGTTGCTGGTCGCCTGGCCGTAGCCGTCGGTGATCAGACCGTATGCGATCAAGAGGCTGATCCCCCAGTCGACGGCGATGGCACCCAGCCGTCGTCCCGGGCGGGCGATCGACCCCGGCCCCTCCTCCGGCAGACCGAGCTGTTCGCCCCGGTATCCAAAGTCGACACCGGCTTCCTCGGCCGCCGCGCGGGGCCCCGAGAGCCAGGATCCGATTGCTTGCCTCTTGTCCACGTGCCCACGGTACTGTGCCCGTTTTGCGATGTGGACAGGTGGGGTGAGGTACGGGATGTCCGGTTAACGTGTGCGAAACAAATGGGTCACGCCTGAGAAATCACCCGTCCCTAGGGTCGAGGTCAGCGTGTGCCACCGCACTGGCCGCACGAACGAACTACCACCCCGGCGAGGACGGTCGGGAGTAGGAGGAGCTGGATGTTCCAGAACGCCGACGAGGCCAAGAAGTTCATCGCGGACGAGGACGTCAAGTTCGTCGACGTCCGGTTCTGCGACCTGCCGGGCGTCATGCAGCACTTCACGGTGCCCGTCGAGGCGTTCGACCCGGACGAGGAGCTCGCCTTCGACGGATCGTCGATCCGTGGCTTCCAGGCCATTCACGAGTCCGACATGGCGCTGCGCGCGGACCTGTCGACCGCCCGTGTCGACCCGTTCCGCCGTGACAAGACCCTCAACGTCAACTTCTTCATCCACGACCCGATCACCGGCGAGCAGTACTCCCGTGACCCGCGCAACGTGGCGAAGAAGGCCGAGGCCTACCTCGCCTCCACCGGGATCGCGGACACCGCTTACTTCGGTCCGGAGGCGGAGTTCTACGTCTTCGACAGCGTGCGTTTCGCCACGTCGTCGAACGAGTCCTTCTACCACATCGACTCCGAGGCGGGCGCCTGGAACACCGGTGCCCTCGAGGACAACCGCGGTTACAAGGTCCGCTACAAGGGCGGTTACTTCCCGGTCCCGCCGGTCGACCACTTCGCCGACCTGCGTGCCGAGATCTCCCTGGAGCTGGACCGGGCCGGCCTGAAGGTCGAGCGCCAGCACCACGAGGTGGGCACCGCCGGCCAGGCCGAGATCAACTACAAGTTCAACACGCTGCTCGCGGCCGCCGACGACCTCCAGCTCTTCAAGTACATCGTGAAGAACGTCGCCTGGCGCAACGGCAAGACGGCGACCTTCATGCCGAAGCCGATCTTCGGTGACAACGGCTCGGGCATGCACGTGCACCAGTCGCTGTGGGCCGGCGGCCAGCCGCTGTTCTACGACGAGGCCGGCTACGCGGGTCTCTCGGACACCGCCCGCTACTACATCGGCGGCATCCTCAAGCACGCCCCGTCACTGCTCGCGTTCACCAACCCGACGGTGAACTCGTACCACCGGCTGGTGCCGGGCTTCGAGGCGCCGATCAACCTGGTGTACTCGCAGCGCAACCGCTCCGCCGCGATGCGTATCCCGATCACGGGTTCCAACCCGAAGGCCAAGCGCGTCGAGTTCCGCGCGCCCGACTCCTCCGGCAACCCGTACCTGGCCTTCTCGGCCCTGCTGCTGGCGGGTCTGGACGGCATCAAGAACAAGATCGAGCCGGCCGAGCCGATCGACAAGGACCTGTACGAGCTGGCTCCCGAGGAGCACGCGGGCGTCGCGCAGGTTCCGACCTCCCTCCCGGCCGTCCTCGACTCCCTCGAGGCCGACCACGAGTTCCTCCTCCAGGGCGACGTCTTCACGCCGGACCTGATCGAGACGTGGATCGACTACAAGCGCGCGAACGAGATCGCGCCGCTGCAGCTGCGTCCGCACCCGCACGAGTTCGAGCTCTACTTCGACGTGTGATCGGCACCTGACCGGTCCCGCACCGAGGCATACGCCCGCGCCCCCGCTGTCCGTACCGACAGCGGGGGCGCGGGCGTATGTTCTATTCTGCTGCCGATGAGACCACACGGGGGTGGACGGGACATGCCCGAGCGCGAACACGACGACCAGGAGCGCGAGTTCGATCTGAGGTGGGCGGAGCAGGCCGAGCACAAGGAGCCCTCGGCCCGGGCCCGGATGCTCGCCGCGCGCTGGAAGGAGAACCCGCCCGGTCCGGTACCGTTCCGGGCCGACCCCGAGCATGTGGCACGGCGCCACCGGCGCTCGGGCTGGGTGTCGACGGCGATCGTCCTGGGCTGCGTCGCCGCGGTGATCGTGCTGCTGGGCTACATCAACTTCCGTACGTACTGAGGCCACGTACCGAGGCCGGGGCCTTTGCTGGTCCTAGGGCCGATCACGACCCGTTCATGGGCGTTGCCGGGTGCACACTGGGCAGTGGGACGAGTGCCTGAGTGCGCGGGGTGATGCGAGATGCAGAGCCGCTTCAGGAGTGATCGGCGGTTGACCGCCCGCATGGGCGTCACGCTGTTTCTCCTCGGGTTGTTGTACGTGGGGTTCGTCGCCGCGTTGATCGTGCTGCTGAAGTCCTGGGTGCTGGTCGTGGTCGTGGCGGCCGGGCTGCTGGGGGCCCAGTACTGGTTCTCCGACCGGGTCGCGCTGTTCGCGATGCGGGGGCGGGTCGTGGAGCGGGAGGAGTATCCCGAGCTGCACGGGGTCGTCGACCGGCTGTGCGCCCTAGCCGACATGCCGAAGCCCGTGGTCGCCGTGTCGGACATGGATATGCCGAACGCGTTCGCGACCGGGCGGAATCCCGATCACGCCGTCGTCTGTGTGACCACGGGGCTGCTGCGCCGGCTGGAGCCGGACGAGCTGGAGGGAGTGCTCGCGCACGAGCTGTCGCATGTGGCGCACAAGGATGTCGCCGTGATCACGGTCGCCTCGTTCCTCGGTGTGATCGCGGGGCTGATCGTGCGGTTCGCCTTCTACTCGCAGCTGTTCGGCGGCGGGCGCCGGGACCAGAACACCGCCGTCGTCTTCGCCGTCGTCATGGGGGTGTCGGCTGCCGTGTACGCGCTCAGCTTCCTGCTGATCCGGGCCCTGTCCCGGTACCGGGAGCTGGCCGCCGACCGGGCCGCGGCGCTGCTCACGGGGCGGCCCTCGGTGCTGGCCTCCGCGCTCACCAAGGTGACAGGGGACATCGCCCGGATCCCCACCAAGGATCTGCGGACGGCGCAGGCCTTCAACGCCTTCTACTTCACGCCGGCGCTCGGCCGTGAGCCGTCGGTCGCGCGGCTCTTCTCGACCCACCCGAGTCTGGAGCAGCGACTCGACCAACTGGGGCGGATCTCGGTCGAGCTGGGCGAGGCGGCGGCTCCCGGAGGGGCGTGAGCATGGGGCTGCTGGACATTCTGCTCGGTCGTACGAAACCGGTCGCGCCCGATCTCGACCAGCTCTTCGCGCTGCCGTCGGCGGCGGTGACGCTGGAGGCGGCGGCCGGGTTCCGGCCGACCGGGAGCGGGGCGGTGTGCTTCGCCGCGGTCGAGGGCGCGGCTTTCGAGCAGACGCACCGCGAGGTGCAGGCGCTGCTCGACGCGGACGCCGAGCGCGAGGGCCGGCCGGTGGAGCTGACCCGGGACGGCTACGGCTACTCGTGGCTGGTCTCCCGGCGCACACCCGAGCAGCTGCCGGAGCTGGTCAACGACCTGCACGCGGTGAACAGCGCGATGGAGGTCAACGGCTTCGGCCCGCAACTGCTCTGCTCCCTGGCCGGCTTCGAGGACGACGAGGGCAGGCGGCTCGCCCTCGTCTACCTCTACAAACGCGGCACCTTCTTTCCCTTCGCGCCGCTGCCCGGCAGGGCGGAACGGCGCGACAACCCGCTGGAACTGCGGGTGAAGGCCGCCCTCGCGAACGACCTGCGGATCGAGCAGGACCTGAACCGCTGGTTCCCGGTCTGGGGTGCCCCCGGCCTGTGACCGGAGGCACCGGGGCTACCAGCGGGGCTGGTCTCACTTGCTCTTCTCGCGCTCCTGACGACGGGCCTCGAGGGGACGCTCGCGGCGGTAGCGGCGCTCCCACTTGGCCTGCATGTCGCGGCGGTCGCGGTAGGCGCGGTAGTCCGCGGGCATGGGCCCTCCCGACGAGGACCCTCCCCCGGCTCCGCCGCGCGACGCGGAGGAGTCCCGGCCGTACTGCAGGTACAGGAACAGCACGGCGACGGCGGCCAGCCAGTAGAGGTGGTTTCCGAATCCTAGGATCACCAGGACGACAGTCCCGGACATGACGATGGTGCCCATCACGGGCCTCCGTGAGCGTGGGTTGTTTCTGGATCTGGATCTGGGTCTGAACCTGGATCTGGAGCGGTGATCGATGTCTCGACGGGGCGCTGGGGGAAGGCGGCCGTCCGTCGGTGCGTAGAGAGTAGCCCCGAGTCCGCAGGGTGACGCCTGCCCTGCGAGAAGCGGCGTGAACAGCTCCGTTACGCATGTCCAGGGTAGGGAGCCGGTCACTCGGCGTGCATCTCCTTTTCCCGGGGCCCGAGTTGTGTGCGTGAATGGGGCGCATGACCGAGCTCTCCTCTTTCACATACGCCTGCGACGGTGAACGGCTCAGTGGGGTGTACGGCGATGACGGCGGCGGCCCGGAATCGGCCACCGTCGTGCTGCTGCACGGGGCGGGCAACGGCAGCAAGGAGCGGTTGGTGCCGCTGCTGACGGAGTTCGTGGCGCGCGGCTGCCGCGGGCTGGCCTTCGACTTCTCGGGCCACGGTGAAAGCACCGGCGTGCTGAGGGAGTTGAGCCTGCGGCGGCGCTTCGAGCAGGCGGTCGCCGTCATCGACGCGCAGGTGCCGGACGGCGGTCCACTGATTCTGGTCGGCTTCAGCATGAGCGGGCAGACCGTGGCGGACCTCGTCGGGCACTACGGGGAACGGGTGGCGGCGGTGGGCCTGTGCGCGCCGGCGGTGTACGCGGAGGAGGCGTGGGACGTTCCCTTCGGTGAGGGGGACGGGCGGTTCAGCGAGATCATCCGCAGACCGGAGGGCTGGCGCGGGGCGCCCGCACTGGACGTACTGCGCGCGTACGAGGGGCGGGCGGTGCTCGCGGTGCCGGGGACGGAAGCGGTCATCCCGCCGGACGTGACGGAGGCGGTACAGGACGCGCTGGCCGCCCGTGCGCAGTTCAGCCGTTTCGACGTACCGGACGCGGAGCACATGCTGGGGCTGTGGTTCGAGGAACACGCCGAGGACCGGCGGGAGTTCGTGACCGCGGTGCTGACCGGCCTGGGCGACCGGGGGTGGACGGCCACCCGGTCATGGCTGGACAAGCAGCTGCCCGACGGGCGGACCGTCGCCCGCGCCGCCTTCGCGAAGGGCGGGTGGAGCTCGCAGATGCGGCGGCTCACCCTCGACGACGGCACGGAGCTCGCGCTGCGCACGTTCGTGAAGCCCTTCTTCCGCGCACACGCACCCGGCCTGCTGAGCCGCGAGGCGTCGATCCACACCCTGCTCGCCGCCCACGACCACATCCCCGCACCCCGGTTGATCGCCGTGGACGCCACCGCCGAGCACTGCGACCACCCGTCGCTGCTGATGTCCCTGCTGCCGGGCCGGGTGCGGGTCGACGAGGAGGATCTGGAACGTCGCCTGGACCTCCTGGCCGCCCAACTCGCCTGGATCCACCGGGTCGTACCGGAGGAGCGCCCGCGTACGTACCAGGCGTGGACGTCCCCGGAGCGAGTACGGCATCCGGGCGGAGCACTCTGGGAACGGGCCGTGGACGTGATCCGCGCCGAGCCCCCCGCCTACGACGGCTGCTTCCTGCACCGGGACTACCACCCGGGAACGTGCTGTTCAGCGGCGCGGGCGCGGAGCTGCGGATCAGCGGTGTCGTCGACTGGGTGGAGACGTCGTGGGGCCCGGCCGACCTCGACGTCGCCCACTGCTCCACGGCGCTGGCCCTGCTGCACGGCCCCGAGCACGGGCTCGGCTTCCGGGACCGGTACGAGGCACACGGCGGACGCCGCCTCGCCGACGCCGGCGACCACCTGTACTGGCGGCTGCTCGACGCCCTCGCGTACTCCCCCGATGCGGCGAAGCTCGCGGGGCCATGGCGTGAGCTGGGGCGGACGGACCTGACGCCTCAGGTACTGGGCGAGCGGCTGACGGCGTATGTGGGCGGGCTGCTGGAGCGGTACGGCTGACAGGGCGCCGGAGCCGTATGCCTGAGGCCGCCGTCGGAGCCGTACGGTCGACGCCGCCGCCGGAGTCGTACGGCCGACGAGGCCCGGGAGCTGGGGCTGGGCGGCTGACGAGGTCCCAGGAACCGGGCGGCTCACGGGGTCTCCCGGGAACCGGGCGGCTGACGGGTTCTCCCGGGAACTGTATGGCTGACGAGGTTCGGAGCGGTACGGCTGACGGCGTCACACCCCGGGCGCGGCCCTGACCACCCCGGCCGCGACGGCCGCGCCCAGGGCCGCGGGTTCGGCGGTGGTCTGGTCGGCGTAGGCCAGGGCGAAGTCGGTGATCGCGCGGTCGAAGGTGTCGGCGCCGCCGAGGTACCCGGCGATGGCGATCCGGTCGCCGGAGCGGGCGTGGGCCCGGGCGAGGGCGGTGCCGCACAGCCGGGCGTAGGCCAGGAGGTCGTCCGGCCTCATCCCGGCGACGTCCGCGGTGGCCTTCATGTCGCGGAGCTGACGCCAGTAGAAGGCGCGGCCCTGCGGGCCGGACATCCAGCCGAGGAAGATGTCGCTCGCGGCCTGCAGCAGACGCTGACCCGCGACGACGCGGTGGCCGGGGTGGGTGTAGGGCCCGCTCGGCAGATGCTCCTCCAGGACGGACTGCCGGGCCTCCTTGATCTGCAGGAACAGCGGGTCGTCGGCGTCCCGTCCGGCGAGCAGCACGATGAAGCAGCGCAGGCCGACGCTGCCGACGCCGACGACCTTGCGGGCCGCGTCGACGAAGCGGTAGCGGTCGAGGAGCAGGCGGCGCTCCTCGGAGAGGGTCGAGCGGTAGTCGCTGAAGATCTTGCGCAGGGAGGCCATGTCGGAGGTGCCCGCGGGTTCCAGCAGCGGCGGGTCGTGGATGATGCGCCGGCGCCCGTCGACGACGTCGGTGAGCTTGCCGTAGGCCTGCAGGCTGGTGCGGCGGCGGGCCCGGCCGAGGCTGGACTCGGCGCGGCGGCGGCTGCGGGTGGAGCGGGCCAGGGGCAGGAGCTGCTCGGCGTCGACGCGGGTGTACCAGACGTCGAGCTCGCCGAGCCGGGCCAGTCGGCGGATGGTGGTGCGGTATGCGGCCACGGCGGCCAGAGCGGCGCGGCCGGCCTTGGCCTCCGGGTGGCCGTTCTCGCGGGCGGCCACGGCGACGGAGGCGGCGAGCCGTTTGACGTCCCACTCGAACGGGCCGGGGAACGTCTCGTCGAAGTCGTTCAGGTCGAACAGGAGGGCGCGTTCCGGGGAGGCGTAGAGACCGAAGTTGAGCAGGTGCGCGTCGCCGCACAGCTGCACGGTGAGGCCGGTGTGCGGGGCGGCGGCGAGGTCGGCGGCCATCACGGCGGCGGCGCCGCGCAGGAAGGCGAACGGGGAGGCCGCCATCCGGCCGTACCGGATCGGCAGCAGCTCCGGCAGCCGGTCATGGCCCTGGCGTTCCAGTACGGCGACGGGGTCGGGGCGGTCCGCGGAGGGCACCCGGGCGGCGTGCGCGGAACGGGAGACGTGCTTGCGGACCGCCTTCCCGCGGAGTGCTCGGTCGGCGGGGGTGGCGGGGTGGGCGGGGGTGGCCGGGGCGGTCATGAGAGACCGGCTCCGCATCCGTCCGGCCCGTGCGGTGACTGTCGTATGCCGTACGTGCCCTCACTGCCCATCGCGCCTCCCACTGCCACGCACCGCCACGCCCGCTCGAGCGGGCGCCACCTCCTGCTCGCAGTGAACGGCCGGACGAGGGGCGTACGCATGCCGTATACGGCACTCGGGTGACGGGGCGGCGGCCGCCACGGCGGCGGGTCACGGGCAGTGGCGTCCGGTGAGATGCGCTGAGCAATGACGGGACCCGTGACCGCCACGGTCGCGGACCACTGTCAGGGGCATCCGGGAGGATGCGATCAGCGACGTACCCGTCCCCCGGCCCGGCTGTCAGCTGACGGGGCCGGTAGCCGCCCGGCGGGGAGCCACTGTCAGTGGTGTCGGGGAGGATGCGGTCAGGGATGAGGACGCGGGACGGCGCGACGGGTGGAGGTCGGGATGGGTGACGGGGTGCGGTACATCGGGGTGGCGGAGCGGCGGGCTCGCTTGGGGTTGCGGCATCGGCTGGCCGGGGTGGCGCGGGCCGCCGGGCCGGTGGAGGTCGCCGAGTCCCTGGTGGCGTTGCACGGAACCGATCCGGCGACCGTGTACCTGGCCGTGGGCGCACGGCTGGCGGAGCCCGCGAAGACCGTCGCCCGGACCGAGCGGGCACTGTACGAGGACCGGGCGCTGGTCCGGATGCACGGCATGCGGCACACGGTGTTCGTGTTCCCCACCGCGCTGACGGCCGTCGTACACGCCTCGACCGGCCTCGCGGTCGCCGCCCGGGAGCGGGTCTCGCTGGTCAAGGACATGGCGAAGGCGGGGGCGCCGGACGCGGCATGGCTGGCGGAGGTCGAGGAGTCGGCGCTGGCCGCGCTGGCGCGCCGCGGGCAGGCCACGGCGGCCGAACTCGCCGAGGAGGAGCCGCGGTTGCGCGAGCAGTTCGTGTACGCGGCCGGGAAGAGCTACGAGGGGGTGCACACCGTCTCGACGCGGCTGCTGCGGGTGCTGGGCGTCGAGGGGAAGGTGGTGCGGGGGCGGCCGCTGGGCTCCTGGACGTCCTCGCAGTTCCGGTGGGCACCGGCACCCGAGCACCCCGAGCTCGACGTGGCCGAGGCGCAGGCGGAGCTGCTGCTGCGCTGGCTCGCGGTGTGCGGACCGGCGACGGAAGCGGACCTGAAATGGTGGACGGGGTGGCGCGTGACGGAGGTGCGCCGGGCCCTGGCGGCGATCGGGGCGCAGGCCGTGTCCCTCGACGAGGGGACGGGGTACGTCGTCGACGGCGATGTCGACCCCGTGGCCGGGCCCCCGGAGCCGTGGGCGGCGCTGCTGCCCGCCCTCGACCCCACGGCGATGGGGTGGCAGCGGCGGGAGTGGTATCTGGGGCCGGAACTGTGGCCGTCGCTGTTCGACCAGAGCGGCAATGTGGGGCCGACGGTGTGGTGGAACGGGCGTGTGGTGGGCGGCTGGGCCCAGCGCAGGGACGGGGAGATCGTCTGGCGGTTGCTGGAGGACTTGGGCCGCGCGGAGCGGCACGCGGCGGAGGCGGCGGTCGCGGTGGAGGCGGAGCGGTTGCTGGAGTGGGTGGGGGCGGCTCGGGTGACGCCTCGGTTCCGGACGCCGCTGGAGCGGGAGTTGGCGGAGTAGGCGGCACCTCCGGGAGCCCATGTCAACGCCGGCCCAGGTAGACGGCAACGACAACGCCGGGCGCCGCCGACAACGGACGGCACCCGGCGCCACGGTTATCGCGCGTACCGCATCAGCGCCCGCACCATGTGGCACGTCGTCTCCGACGGCGGATGAACCCCGATCATCTCGGCGGTGCTCCGTATCGTCTCGTTGCGCGCCTGGTTCGGCATGTAGACGCCCGAGTCGAGCAGGGCGATCGCTAGGCGCATGGCCTTGAGGCGGCGGTTGTGGGTGACGTACCACTCGCGCGGACGGCCCGGCGGCAGCGGCCGCTTCTCCACGGGCGCGTACGGCAGGTCCAGCAGGACCGGGTGCTTCGCGGTGGACTGGGTGGGCAGCGGCTTACGGGTCGGCTTCGGCTTCAGTGCGGCAGCGGGCACAGGCATCCTCCTGTCGCGGTCAGGGCGCTCGCCGGAGACTTCGGCGTCCTCGGCGATTCCCTCGAACACTGCTCCCAGTTTACCGGCCCCCACTGACAATCAGGGAGCCCGAGCAGCCCAGTAAATCTCCAGGTGAGGAAGGTATTTGGCGCCCTGTCACACCAGCTTCCCCAGGTGCGCGTGAGGCGGTGTCAAAATCGAACAGCGCTCCCACGGGCTACCGTGTGCGACATGGAAATCTGGATCAACCCGGCCTGCTCCAAGTGCCGCAGCGCGCTCACGCTCCTCGACGCCGAGGGCGCCGACTACACCGTCCGCCGCTACCTGGAGGAAGTACCCACCGAGGACGAGATCCGGGACGTACTCGAACGGCTCGGACTCGAGCCCTGGGACATCACGCGCACCCAGGAGGCCGCCGCCAAGGAGCTGGGGCTCAAGGAGTGGGCGCGGGACGCCTCGGAACGCGACCGTTGGATCAAGGCGCTCGCCGAGCATCCGAAGCTCATCCAGCGACCCATCATCACCGCCGACGACGGCACGGCCGTCGTCGCCCGCACCGAAGAGGCCGTACGGGACGCTCTGTCCCGGTAGTTGAGGGTTTGTCGGGCGGCGGGTGCCGGGGCGGTGCGCGGTGTTACCCTCCGCCGCCATGAGCTTCGGTGATCAAGGAATGCCGTACGGGCAGCAGCCCCCGCCGTACGCGCCCTATGGGCAGCAGCCCGACCCGTACGCCCAGTGGGCGGCCGAGCAGGAGCGGATACGCCGGCGACGGCGGACCCGGCGCGCGGTGGCCGCCGGGACGAGCGTCGTTCTCGTCGCGGCCATCGCCGCCGGTGTGGCCATGTACCGGGGCGGGGACGGCGACCCCGAGGCGGGCTCACCGGCCCCGACGGCCGTATCGGATACGCCCGTTCCCACCGTCGACGCCACCCTGCCCTCCGACGCGCCGACCGCTCTGCCCTCCCTGCTGGCACGGCCCGTGATCCGCCCGGGGCAGGCGTTTCCGGAGAAGAGCGTGCGGCTGAAGGACGGCTCCCGTTACACGCGCGTGGACCTGGCGACGACCACCGACTGCGCCCGCGGAATGTCGCCACAGCTGGCCGAGCTGATCGAACAGGGCGAGCCCTGCTCCAGGCTGACCGCCGCCCTCTTCACGGACGCCGACCGGCGTTCGCAGGTGACGGTCACCGTGCTGAGCTTTGCGCGCGTCGAGGACGCCTCCCGGGTGTTCATGATGGCCTCGATGGACCCGGTGACGTATCAGGTGGTCGCGCTCGATCCACCGCCGGAGGCGGGGCTGCCGACCGTGCCGCCCGGCTCGGCGGGGGTCTTCCGCCGGGTGATGACCGTCCGCTCGGTGGTGTTCGCCAGCGGACAGTGGGGCGATGGCGCGGAGACCGAGGAGGCCGCGATCACCCAGCAGACGGAGGGCCTTCTGTCGTACGTCAACGACACGGTGGCGGCGTACGAGGAGGGAAAGAATGTGTGACGCAGGTTACTTCAGTGACTCCTGTAACCGCTGAGTAACTTCGTTCGGTATCTCGTACATAGCGACGTACGCTCCCCTACCTCTCAGGAGGCGCGCATGTCGCGCAGGAGAACTCTCGGCACGAAGAAGAAGATCGCGCTGTTCGTGAGCGCGGCGGCGGTGGCAGGAGGTGGTGCCTTCGCCATGGCGAGCACCTCGAACGCCTCGCAGAGTCCCAAGACTCTGTCGGCCGCGGACTCGAACGTCTGCCAGGGGCTCGCCACCGCTCTCGGCAACAACCAGAAGTTCATCGACGGTCAACGGGCCAATCCCGACGCACAGTCGGAGGCGCGGATCGCCAACCGCGAGGCCGTCATCAAGCAGATCAAGGTCCAGCAGGAAGCGTCCGGGTGCGCGGTTGGGGAGTCGGCTCAGGGCTCCCAGGCTTCGCAGCCGGCGCAGGGCGGTCAGCAGGCGGGACAGCAGGCCGGTGAGCAAGCCGGTGAGCAGGCGGGCGAGCAGGCCGGGGGTGCCGCGCCGTCGCAGAGCGCATCCGCGGGAAACGGGACCGGCGGCGGTGCCGCGGCGTCCGGCCAGCAGGTCTGCAACGGGTCCACCGTGACGCTGTCCGGTGAGGGCGGGGCTCCTGCCGCGTCCAGCAACCAGTTCCCGGCCGGCACGAAGCTGAAGGTCACCAACCTGGACAACAACAAGTCCACGACGGTGGAGGTCACGTCCGTCTCCGGCAGCTGTGTGCTGCTCAACAACGCCGCCTTCGAGCAGGTGCGGGAGCCCGGCAAGTTCCTGATCCGCCGCGCGGTGATCGAGAAGGTGGGGTGATGGCCGGGTAACCACGCCGTACGTGTCACTGGTCCTGCCGCCCGCGGCCACGGGCGGCAGGACCTACGCATTCCCATCGCATACGAGCCGCAGGACGGCACGCCCCCACAGCGCCGGATGTCGCCGTATCGACTTTGTACGGCCGCTCACAGCGTGAGTCGCGCCACACCACCACCAGGTAACACGGGGTTCACATTCGAGCAATGACCGGGAAATCGCCTGTTGACAGGCTCGCGGGCATCAAGAGCGGCGCCTCAGTGCCGCAGCGCCGCAGCACCCGCAAGTGCGCCTAGACCCACCCCCGAAGGATGTGGCCCGTGACCTTCAAGGCTGAGTACATCTGGATCGACGGCACCGAGCCGACGGCCAAGCTCCGTTCCAAGACGAAGATCATCGCGGGTGAGCCCGCGGGTCTGGACGCGCTGCCGATCTGGGGCTTCGACGGGTCCTCCACCAACCAGGCCGAGGGCCACGCCTCGGACTGTGTGCTCAAGCCGGTCTTCACCTGCCCGGACCCGATCCGCGGCGGCGACGACGTGCTCGTGCTCTGTGAGGTCCTGAACATCGACTTCACCCCGCACGCGACCAACACCCGTGCCGCGCTCGCCGAGGTGGAGGAGAAGTTCGCCGCCCAGGAGCCGATCTTCGGCATCGAGCAGGAGTACACCTTCTTCCAGGACGGCTACCCGCTCGGCTTCCCCAAGGGCGGCTTCCCGGCCCCGCAGGGCGGCTACTACTGCGGTGTCGGCGCCGACGAGATCTTCGGCCGTGAGGTCGTCGAGGCCCACCTGGAGAACTGCCTGGCCGCCGGTCTCGGCATCTCCGGCATCAACGCCGAGGTCATGCCCGGCCAGTGGGAGTTCCAGGTCGGCCCGCTCGCCCCGCTCGAGGTCTCGGACCAGCTGTGGATCGCCCGCTGGCTGCTGTACCGCACCGCCGAGGACTTCGGTGTCTCCGCGACGCTGGACCCGAAGCCGGTCAAGGGCGACTGGAACGGCGCGGGCGCGCACACCAACTTCTCCACCAAGGCGATGCGCGAGGGCTACGACGCGATCATCACCGCGTGCGAGTCGCTCGGTGAGGGCTCCAAGCCGCTCGACCACGTCAAGAACTACGGCGCCGGCATCGACGACCGTCTGACCGGTCTGCACGAGACCGCCCCGTGGAACGAGTACTCCTACGGTGTCTCCAACCGTGGCGCCTCGGTCCGTATCCCGTGGCAGGTCGAGAAGGACGGCAAGGGCTACATCGAGGACCGCCGTCCGAACGCCAACGTCGACCCGTACGTCGTGACGCGTCTGCTCGTCGACACCTGCTGCTCCGCGCTGGAGAAGGCCGGCCAGGTCTGATCCCACCCAGGGCTCCTTGAGGGGGCGTCCACCGTCGAGGTGGGCGCCCCCTTCGCCGTGCGGTGACCGGTTGTCAGTGGTGCGTGCCATGGTGGGGGACATGGTGATCGACGGGGACGGCCTGCCCATCAGGGTCGAGACGGAGAACTGGCAGACGCACGCGCGGATTTCGGCGGGGCGGCTGCGGAAGCTGGTCCGGCGGATCGGGGGATCCGGGGACCGGTTCCTGATCGTCCAGCGGATACCGGACCTGCCCGATGTGTTCGCGCAGGTGTGGCACGAGGAGGGCGGGGACACCGGCTGGAGCACCGCGGTGGCCCGGACGACTTCCACGGCACGAACCTCACCGACGTCGGCCGGGTGGCGGACCTGCTGACCGGCTGGGCACGGCAGGAGGCCGGCTGGGACGCGGGCGTGGTGTGGGAGCCGGTCGATCCGGGGCCTCGGGAGGAGGTGGCCGCGCTGCCGGACGAGGTGCGGGAGAAGGTCGAGGAGCGGGTGCGGGCGCGGCTGCGCTGCGGGTACGACAGCCGGAGTGAGCTTGTCGAGATCGCCGAGGACCACCTTGTCGACGGTGATGAGCGGCCGGTGTCCAACGCCCAGGCCTGGCACCTGGTGGACCGGCTGTGGGTGGAGCGGCTCGCCGAGCAGGAGGTGTGGGAGGGCGTCACCGATCCGGAGCGGCTCACCAGCGCCTTCGAGGTGCTGGAAGCCGGTGGCATCACCGCCCGGGAGAACTTCACCTGTTGCCGGGGCTGCGGCATGGCGGAGATAGGTGCGGAACGCGAGGACGCGCGGGGGTTCGTCTTCTTCCACCAGCAGGGCACGGAGCACGCCGCCGACGGATACGGACTCAGCCTCTACTACGGCGGGTTCGACGGCTCCGAGGAGACCACCACCGCCGTCGGGCACGAGGTCGTCTCCGCGCTCGCCGAGGTGGGCCTGTCCACGGAGTGGGACGGCTCCCCCGGCAGAGCGATCAACGTCACGCCGTTGACCTGGGAGAAACGGCTGGAAGGATGAGACGAAGGGTCCCGCCGCAGGCGGGCGTCTGCTTCAATGGGGGCATGGCCAGCTTCCAGAAGTACTCCGCGACAGGTCGCCATGACCTCGAGCCCTTCTGGCCTTCCCGTCAGCACCACGACTTCGACCGGGTGTGTTGCCGCGCGGTGAACGCGCGGGCCCTGTAAAGCCGTACCCTCCCGGCCTCCGGCCAGCGCGAAAACGACGTACGTCTCTCAACGTCCCACGTCCGACGGACTTCTCGCGCGAAAGAGCTGACCTCTCATGGCGACCACTCGTTCTCTCTCCACCGCCGCCACGCTCAACTCCCCTGCCCCGAACGCTCCACGGCATCATCTGCGTGCCGTGGACCGGGACGAGGTGATCGACGTCGCGGACCTCCTGCCGCCGGGTGCCACCTGGCTGCCCGCTCCCCCGCACTCCCTGCCCACCCTGCCGGGGCAGCCGCCGATGATCGGCTACCTGGTGCTCGTCCCCGCCGACCAGCAGCCGCCGGTCCCGGGCCCGGCGGCCCGTGACGCCGACGGCGACCCGCTCGTCACCGTCGACGCCGTGCGGCGCACCGCCGCGGTCGACGGGCGTGAACTCAACCTCACCTACCTGGAGTTCGAGCTGCTCGCCCATCTGGTGGCCAACCCCCACCGGGTGCACACCCGCGACCAGCTGGTCACCACGGTGTGGGGGTACGGGCATGTGGGCGACGGCCGTACCGTCGACGTCCACATCGCCCGGCTGCGCCGCAAGCTGGGCGCAGAGCACCGGGACGCGATCCGGACCGTGCGGCGCGTGGGGTACAAGTACACCCCGCCGAGCGGGCGCTGACCTGCCCGGCCGCCCCCTCGGAACCCTTCTGCTGACGGCAGAGTCCTGTTCCGTCCCGCGCCCGCACCGGGCAGAGTCGGCGGTATGAGACTTCTGGTGCTGGGTGGTACGGAGTTCGCGGGGCGGGCCGTCGTGGAGGCGGCGCTCGGGCGCGGCTGGGACGTGACCGTCTTCAACCGGGGTCGGCACGAGCCCCCCGCCGGGGTGCGGTTGCTGCGGGGTGACCGCACCGCGGCCGACGGGCTCGCCGCCCTCGCCGAGGACACCGGCGCGTGGGACGCCGTCGTCGACACCTGGTCGGCGGCGCCCCGCGCGGTGCGGGACACGGCGCGGCTGCTGCGGGGCCGCGCCGGACGGTATGTGTATGTGTCGAGCTGCTCGGTGTACGCGTGGGCGCCGCCCGCCGGGTACACCGAGGACGCGCCGCTGGTCGAGGGCGCCGAGTCCGGCGCGGAGCACACCGATTACCCGCGCGACAAGCGGGGCGGCGAGCTGGCCGCGGTCGAGGAGTTCGGGGCGGACCAGTCGGTGCTCGTGCGGGCGGGGCTGCTCCTCGGTCCGTACGAGAACGTGGGCCGGCTGCCCTGGTGGCTGACCCGGATCGCGCGCGGCGGGCCGGTGCTGGCGCCGGGCCCGCGGGACCTCCCCCTCCAGTACGTCGACATCCGCGACCTCGCGGAGTGGATCCTGGGCGCGGTGGAGCGGGAGCTGAGCGGGCCGTACAACCTGATGAGTCCGCAAGGGCACGCCACCATGGGCGAGTTGCTGGACGCCTGCGTGGCCACCGTCGGCGGAACCGCCGAGCTGCGCTGGACCGAACCCGAGGTGATCCTGGACGCGGGCATCGAGCCATGGACCCAGCTGCCGGTGTGGGTGCCGCCGGGCAGCGACCTGCACGACGCCCTGCACAGCGCGGACGTCTCCAGGGCCGTCGCGACCGGGCTGCGCTGCCGGCCGGTCGGGGAGACCGTCGCCGACACCTGGCGGTGGCTCCAGGACATCGGCGGTACGGCACCCATGCGGCCGGACCGGACGCCGAAGGGGCTCGACCCGGAGGTGGAGGCGAAGGTCCTCGCGGCAACCGAGCGGGGTGTACCTGACACCACCCTCTGATCCGGGGGCTCGGCCCCGTGACCGCCGTCGGTCTCCTCGACGAGACTGACGGCATGGACACCAACACGAAGACGGGCAGGAAGAGTTCACGGCCGAAGGGCGTCGTCCTCGCCGCCGTACGGGGGCTCGTGCTGGCCGTGGCGATGCTGCCCGTCTCGGTGCTGTGCTTCACGCTGGCCCTCGTCTCCATCGCGCTCATTCCGATCGGCGTCGGCATCGTCACGACTCCCTGGATCCTGGGCGGGGTGCGGGACTTCGCGGATGTGCGCCGGAGGCTGGCGGCCGAGTGGTGCAGTGTGCGGATCCCGTCGGCCTACCAGCCGATGCCCCCGGACGCCAACCCGTGGGCGCGCACCTTCGGGATGCTCCGCGACCCGCAGACCTGGCGGGACGTGCTGTGGCTGCCCGTCGACATGACGGCGGGCTTCGTCACCGCGCTGCTGCCGGCGGTCCTGCTCTTCTATCCGCTGGAGGGCTTCGCGATCGCGGCCGGACTGTGGCGGGTCTTCCCCGACGGGTACTGGTACGGGTTCGTGCCGGTCACCGGGCAGGCGTCCGCGCTCGGTGCCGCCGCCCTGGCCCTCGTCCTGCTCTTCTTCGCCCACTTCTTCACCCCGCGCCTGCTCCAGGCCCACTTCCGCCTCACCCGCGCCGTCCTCGCCTCCGACCAGGGCGAACTGGCCGAGCGGGTACGGGTGTTGACCGAGACCCGGCGCGACGCCGTCGACACCTCCGCCGCCGAACTGCGCCGTATCGAGCGCGACCTGCACGACGGGGCGCAGGCCCGCCTGGTCGCGATGGGCATGGACCTGGGCACCGTCGAGATGCTGCTCGACAAGGACCCCGAGCAGGCCAGGCTGCTGCTCGCCCAGGCCCGCAAGTCCTCCGCCGACGCCCTCGCCGAGCTGCGCGACCTCGTGCGCGGCATCCATCCGCCCGTGCTCGCCGAGCGCGGACTGGGCGACGCCGTGCGGGCGTTGGCGCTGCGGCTGCCGGTCGCGACCGAGGTGAGCGTGGAGCTGACCGGGCGGGCGGAGGCACCCGTGGAGTCGGCGGCGTACTTCGCGGTCAGCGAGGTGCTCACCAACGCCGTCAAGCACGCGGACGCCGACCGGATCTGGATCGACCTGCACCACACGGCGGAAGGGGAAGGCCACGGCATGCTGCGCATCACCGTCACCGACAACGGCAGGGGCGGCGCGGTGATCGGAGCCGGTTCGGGCCTGGCCGGAGTCGAGCGGCGACTGGGTACATTCGACGGCGTCCTGGCCGTCAGCAGCCCCGCGGGCGGTCCCACCATGGTCACCATGGAGCTCCCTTGCGCGTTGTCCTAGCCGAAGACCTGTTCCTGCTGCGCGACGGACTCGTCCGGCTCCTTCAGGCCTACGACTTCGAGATCGCCGCGGCTGTCGAGACCGGCCCCGAGCTGTCCCGCGCGCTGGCCGAGCTGGAGCCGGACGTCGCCGTGGTCGACGTACGCCTGCCGCCGACGCACACCGACGAGGGGCTGCAGTGCGCGCTGGAAGCCCGCCGGAAGAAGCCCGGTCTGCCGGTGCTGGTGCTCTCGCAGCACGTGGAGCAGCTGTACGCACGGGAGTTGCTCGCCGACGGCAGCGGCGGGGTGGGGTATCTGCTGAAGGACCGGGTGTTCGACGCGGACCAGTTCGTGGACGCCGTACGGCGGGTCGCGGCGGGCGGCACCGCGATGGACCCGCAGGTGATCCAGCAGCTGCTGAGCCGGCGCGCGGCCGACGACCAGCCGCTGGCGCGGCTCACCCCCCGCGAGAGGGAGGTGCTGGAGCTGATGGCTCAGGGACGGTCGAATGTGGCGATCGCGGAGCGGCTCGTCGTCACGGAACGGGCGATCGCGAAACACACCGCCAATATCTTCGCCAAACTGGGCCTGGAGGTATCGGACGACGACAACCGTCGCGTGCTGGCGGTTCTCGCGTATCTCGACCACGGCCGGTGAAACCGGACCCGCCTTTCACCCGCCGTGCGGGATCAACAACTCCAGGTATTTCAGAGGCGGTTGAGAACACAGCGTTCTCACGAATCTCTCAACAATTTCCGAGACGGCTGAACACCCCTGGGACGCCCTCCGTATGAGAGGGAGCCGCTTCACTCCTGTCGGGCGCCTCGATGCCCCGAAAAAGGAAGTCAGAGGAGTTCCATGGGACGCAACACACGAAAACGCCGTACGCCGCTGGCCACCAAGGCCATAGCCGCATCGGCGGCCCTAGCGCTCGGTGGGGGCGGGCTTGTCTGGGCCAACTTCTATGCTTCGGCACACGAGGACCAGTCCGGGTGGAACCGGACCAAGTCCGCGGGCGCCCAGGTCGCCACGATCGACTGCCCGGACGTCGGCCAGCAGCTGACGAACGTGCCGCGAAGCGCGCGCAAGGGCGTCGCCAAGGAGCTGGCGCTGCTCGACCAGCAGATCACGGAGGCCTACAAGCGTCTCGCGGACACGCGCCAGGCCCAGGCGGGGGACGCCGGCTTCGTCAACAACGCGATCCTCGGTCCGCTGAAGTCCAAGCGGACGGCCACGCTCGACCGGATCGGCATCAACATCCGGCGCGTGGGCGGAACCGCGCCGGGTGGGCTCGACCAGCTGGCCGAGTGCAAGGGCGTCCCGGCCGACCAGCCGGAGACCAACGACGGCAACGCCGGCGACGGTCAGAACCAGGACGGCCAGGACCAGAACCAGGACGGCCAGGACGGTCAGGACCAGAACCAGGACGGCCAGGACCAGAACCAGGACGGCCAGGACGGCCAGGACCAGGGTCAGGACCAGGGCAACGGCGGCCAGGCCGGCAACGGCCCGTCGGCGGACGACTTCGTGGACATCACCCAGGTCCAGGGCAACGCCCAGCTGGGCGTGGGGGCGAACGGGCTCCCCGCGAACGGGGACTCCGGTTCGACGGGCAGCTTCACCACGAACTGCGGTACCAACGAGAACGAGAACCGCAACTCGGACAACGTGATCGTCGCCCCCGGTGTCAGCAACGGTGCCCAGCACCAGCACGACTACGTCGGCAACCAGGCCAACAACGCGTTCGCGAGCGACGAGGACCTGGCCAACGGCGACACCACATGCCAGAACCAGGGTGACAGGTCGTCGTACTTCTGGCCGGTGCTGCGCGTGCAGGACGGTCAGAACGACATCGACGCCAACGCCCCCGGTGGCGGTCAGGACGGCAACGTCGGCACGATCATCCAGGCCAGCGAGGCGGAGCTGAAGTTCGTCGGCAACAAGACGAGCGATGTCGTCGCGATGCCGGAGGCCCTGCGCATCATCACCGGTGACGCCAAGTCCTTCGTCAACGGCAACAACAACGCCAACGCGAACTGGAGCTGCACCGGCTTCGAGGACAAGGTGCAGCTGCACGACAAGTACCCGATCTGCCCCGAGGGCAGCTCGGTGGTCCGGACGAGCAACTTCCAGAGCTGCTGGGACGGCCAGAACATCGACAGCGCCAACCACCGCACCCACGTGGCGTTCGTCCAGGCCGACGGCACCTGCGCCAACGGCTTCCAGGCGATCCCCCAGCTCCAGGTGCGTCTGGTCTACGACGTTCCGGCCCCGACCATCGAGAACGGACAGGTCCAGAACGCGTTCGCGGTGGACTCCTTCCCGGACCAGCTGCACAAGCCGATCACCGACCACAACGACTTCATCAACTTCTTCGACGAGAACACGATGAACGAGGTGGTCAACTGCATCAACAGCGGCCAGGACTGCCAGTAGTCGTGAGCCGGTAGGAACAGCGGAAAGCCGGCGGTGGGATTTCCCACCGCCGGCTTTCCGCTGCCCTTTCTGCTGCCCTTCGGTTTCTGCTGCCTTTCGGGCCGGTCAGCCGTGGTGGCTGCCGCTGTTGTGACTGCCGCCGGGGTTCATGTGCTCCGACCCCTCTTCCATGGTCCCGCCGAGCGTGCTCTGCAGCGCCGTGACCGTCTTCTCCTGGCCGACGGCGACCCACTTGCGGCCCACGAGGTAGTAGCCGCCGTAGTCCTTCGCGCCGTTCAGCCACTCGCGCTGGCCGCGGTCGGTGGCGAAGGTGGCGAGGACGAACTTGCCGTCGGTGTTCTTGCAGAGGGCCTGCCGGATTTCGTCGGCGTCGGTCTGCATGTTCGGCTTGCACTTCACCTCGGCGGCCAGGTGCTCCAGGCTGCCGGTGGCGGTCTCGGGCACGGCGGCCTCACTGCCCCCGTCGGATCCGCAGCCCGCCACCGCCAGTATCGCCGCCGCGCCGGCCAGCGCGAGCCTCGGTCGGGTCAACCTCATCTGTTCCTCCGGTCCCTTCCGGCGACATGCCGTACGGAGCCCCGGCGAGGGGCCCTCATGTTCGATACGGCTCCGGCGCCCGGAGCGCTCAAAATACCGGTGCGGTCCCCCATACGCGTGTGCGAGGGTGAGCCGGTGAACCAGGACTGGGAAGATCGCGTCACCGCCGCGTGGGCCACCTTCGACGACTACGCCGAGACCGAGGCGGCCGACTTCCGGGCGGTGATCGACTCCCTCGTCGCCGAACTGCCCGACGACAGCCCCCTGGGCCCCTTCGAGCAGGCCTGCGCCTGGGACTCCACGGGGCACTCGGACAAGGCGGTGCCGCTGTACCGGGAGGCGCTCGCCCGGGGGCTGACCGGCTACAAGGGACGGCGGGCCAAGATCCAGCTGTCCAGCTCCCTGCGGAACATCGGGCAGACCGAGGAGGGCGTCAAGCTCCTGACGCCCGAACTGGATGCGCCCTCCGACGAGCTGGACGACGCGGTACGAGCCACGCTGGCGCTGTGCCTGTCGAGCCTCGGGCGGGACCGTGAGGGGTTGTCCCTCGTGCTGGGCGCCCTCGCACCTCATCTCCCGCGCTACCAGCGCTCGATGGCGAACTACGCCCGTCTCCTGCTGGAGGACGAGAGCTGACTGGGCTCGGGACCGGGTCCGGGTGGTCCATCCGGCGGTGACCTACCGCCGATTCGCTCGTTCTGCTGAACGTGCAGTCACAGGATGTCGCCCCGCGCCCCGCTCCCGCCTCGGACGACCCGGTCGTCGACGTCGAGCGGGCCGAGGCCGCGCTCGTCGAGCACTATCCGCGCCTCGTCCGGCTCGCCTACCTGGTGCTGCCGCCGAGCCTCGGCCGCAACCGGCGCGTGGTGACCGCGCACTCCCTCACCCAGCGCGCGCTGCCCCGGGGCCGGGCGGCGGCGACGCCCGTGATCCCGGCCCAGTCGACCGGCCGGGAAGGCGACCCCGGGTACGCGCTGCTCCGCCTGCGCGTGCTGCGGACGGCGCTGGAGGCGGGCCGGCCGCTGAAGCGCCTGGCCTGGCCCAAGCGTTCCCAACTGCCGCCGCTGCTGCCCCAGGTGTGGGGCCTGCGCCTCTTCCCCAGGTCGGGCGGCGCCGATGAACTCGCCCTGGACCAAGGGCTGTCGGCGCTGTCCGGCCCGGCGCGGGCCGCCTACGTCCTGCGCGGCCTGGAGAAGCTCACCGACGACGACGTGGCCGAGGTGCTGACGGCGGCCGGTGTCGACGACGTGGACGAGGCGCTGGAGGAGGCGGACACGGTCGAGGCGCAGTACGCGCTGCTCGACTCCGCGGAGTTCGACCCGTGCTCCCTCCATGCCCGGCCCACCGACCTGATGCGGCGCAGGCAGCACACGAAGGCCGCGCTGGCCGCCGCAGCCGCCCTCCTGGTGTCCGGGGCCCTGCTCGGCCTGCCCGGCGAGGGCTGGAGCCCGGACGGTCCCGCCGCTCCCCCGTACGCGCAGAACCCGGCGGCCGAGGCCGCCCTCGATCCGGCCCAGCTGACCAAGGTTCCCGCGCTGGCCTGGCAGTCCTCCGCCCGCACCGACTTCTCCGTGTGGCCCGCGCGCGGCGACCTCACGGACGACTCGGCCCTGCTGCGCCGCGCGCTCGCCGTATGGGCCCGCCCCGGCGAGAAGGTCCAGGTCTCGGCGACGCCCGGCACCCCGGCGGGCGGCCCGCCCGGCGCGCCGCAGCTGCTGTACGCGGGGAGCATCGACAACGCGCGCGTGGTGATCCTCTACGACGGCCTGCGCATCGCCCGCTACGCCGAACCGCAGGACGGCACGGCCGGCGCCGCCCTGGACTTCTCCCGGGTGGACGGCGCGACCAGGGCGGAGGCCGGTGCGGTGGTGGTGAGCCGGGTCGACGGCAACGTCCGCTATCTGCTGGCGCCCTGGGTGAAGTCGGCGGCGGAGCGGGACCTGCTGAAGCCGCGCACCGGACCGATGAACCTCACCGTGACCGACGGTGTCACCGCACCGATGGCGAGCCCCGCGGCCCAGCAGACCGGCACCTGCACCTCGTGGAACGCCCTGCAGCTGTCCGACAGCACCGGCACCCGTCTGGTGACCGACCTCGCCGAACTGGTCCCGGCCCGCCTCACCACCGGCCGTCCCGGGTCGGTCAAGGACGCGGCCGGTCCGGAGGCGCTGCGCACCTGGGCGCCGTACTCCTGCTGGCTGGGCGCGATGCGCTCCGCGGGTGTGCGGACGGTCAACGCCTGGGCCTATGCCCAGCAGGCGCTGCCCGACGGGACCGGCTCGGCGGAGTGGGTGTGCACGCGTGCCGAGACCTGGCGGGGCGGCGGAGAGCGGGTGCTGGCCCAGTTCCGGACGCCGGGCGCGACGCACGCGGCGGTGGTGGCCAAGGCGCAGAACGTGGCGGCGTGCGGGGCGCGGGATCCGCATGTGCTGGCCGGGGTGCTGTGGAAGGCGCAGACGGGCGGCTGGTATCTGCTGGCAGCGGGCACCCGGGACACGGAGTCGATCCGGGCCACGGGCGGCGTTCAGGGCACCTCCGAGGGCAGCCTGCTGGCCGAGCGCGCCAAGCAGGGCGCGCAGGCGGAGCTGAAGGGCACGCTGGAGAGCGGTCGGTCGATCAACGGGCTTCAGTGAGCCTTGCTGACAGTCGCGTAAACAAGGTCGTGCACGGGGGTTCACCGACGACCTACCCGTCAGTACATTGACGCCATGTCTAATACGCAGGACCGGGTGCCCCTCAAGCCCCGCAAGGTGTCCTTCTCCTGGGACGACACCCCGTTGCACTGGGTGCCCGGTGATCCCCTCACCACGCACACCATCAACGTGCTGCATCTGCTCCTGCCGGCCGGCGAGCGGTGGTTCGTGCACGTCTACAAGCAGGTGCTGCCGTACATCCGCGACGAGCGGCTGCGCGAGGACGTCATCGGGTTCATCGGGCAGGAGGCGATGCACTCGCAGGCCCATGACGAGGTGCTGCCGCATCTGCGGGAGCAGGGGCTCGATCCGACGCCGTACACCGCCCAGGTCGACTGGTTCTTCGAGAAGCTGCTCGGCGACCGCACGCTCCCGCCGGGCCGGGCGCGGCGGTGGTGGCTGATGGAGCGGGTCGCGCTCATCGCGGCGATCGAGCACTACACCGCCTTCCTCGGCGACTGGGTGCTCAACGCCGAGGAGCTGGACCGCCGCGGCGCCGACCCGACCATGCTGGACCTGCTGCGCTGGCACGGGGCCGAGGAGGTCGAGCACCGGTCGGTCGCCTTCGACCTGTTCATGCACGTCGACGGAAGTTACCGGCGGCGCGTGCGGACGTGGGCGACCGCGTTCACGGCCATTGTCTTCCTGTGGCAGCGCGGGGCGCGCTTCTTCATGGAGAACGATCCGACGCTCATCAACGGAAAGGCGAGCTTCAACGGCCTGTACGTCCGTGGCCGCCGGGGTCTGCTCCCTGCCACCGGTGACATGGTCAAGTCGATCCCCCGGTATCTGAGCCGGACGTATCACCCCTCCCAGGAGGGCTCCACCGCCCAGGCCGTCGCCTACCTGGCCTCCTCCCCCGCCGCCCGGGCCGCCGAGACGGCCGAGAAGTCCGCGAAGGGTGCTGCCTGATGCCCAAGCTCCGGACCGTCGCCGTCGTCGCCGGTGCCGCCCTGCTCGCCCGGCGGGCGATGCGGCGCCGTATCCAGGCCTCGCCACTGTGGCCGATGCCCGCCCTGGAGGAGCCGGTCTCCGGGCGGCCCCGGTCACGGGCGCTGCGTCTGCTGGTGACCTCGCGCGAGGAGGTCGCCGAAGGGGTCGTGCAACTCCGCCTGGAGGGGCACGACTTGCCGCGCTGGGAGCCCGGCGCGCATCTCGACCTCGTGCTGCCCTCGGGGCTGGTGCGGCAGTACTCGCTGTGCGGCGATCCGGAGGACGGCTCGTCGTACACCGTGGCGACCCGGCTGGTCCCGGACGGGCGGGGCGGCTCGCGTGAGGTGCACGAGCAGGTGCGGGAGGGGACGGAGCTGGAGGTGCGGGGACCGCGGAACCGGTTCCCGCTGGTCGAGGCCGGGTCGTACGTGTTCGTGGCGGGCGGCATCGGCATCACCCCGATCCTGCCGATGCTGCGGGCGCTGCCCGAGGATGCCGAGTGGCGGCTGGTGTACTGCGGGCGCAGCCGCGCCTCGATGCCGTTCCTGGAGGAGGTCGAGAAGCTCGGCGGGGATCGGGTGACCGTCGTGGAGGGGATTCCCGAACTCGACGTACTCCTCGCGGGCGTACCCGAGGAGGCCGCCGTCTACTGCTGTGGGCCGGAGGGGCTGATGGCCGCGCTGGAGGAGCGGTTCCCGGGGGTCCACCTGGAGCGGTTCACGCCGCGCACCTCGGGCGGCGATGCCTTCGAGGTCGAACTCCGGCGCAGCGGGCGGACGTTGACCGTCCCCGCCGACTCGACCGTACTGGCCGCCGTCCGCGCCGAGTTGCCCGATACGGCGTACTCCTGCGAGCAGGGCTTCTGCGGGACGTGCCAACAGCGGGTGCTGGAGGGCGAGGTGGACCACCGGGACGAGCTGCTGACGGACGCCGAGCGGGCCGACTCCATGCTGATCTGTGTGTCGCGGGCGCGGAGTGATCGACTCGTACTGGATATGTGAACACCTGTGGTCGGTCCGGTCCGTTCGGGGCCGGATTCGATCGGTAAGGTGTTCGCATGACTACCGGGGTACGGCGAAGAATGGGAGTCGAGGAGCGGCGGCAGCAGTTGATCGGCGTCGCCCTCGAACTGTTCAGTCAGCGCTCGCCCGACGAGGTCTCCATCGACGAGATAGCGTCGGCCGCGGGCATCTCGCGTCCGCTGGTCTATCACTACTTCCCCGGCAAACTCAGCCTGTACGAGGCGGCGTTGAAGCGCGCGTCGGAGGAACTGGCGGGCCGGTTCGTCGAGCCGCGGGAGGGGCCGCTGGGGGCGCGGCTGCTGCGGGTGATGCGCCGGTTCTTCGACTTCGTCGACGAGCACGGCCCCGGTTTCTCGGCGCTGATGCGCGGCGGCCCGGCCGTCGGCTCGACGGCGACGAACGCGCTCATCGACTCCGTACGGCAGGCCGCGTATGTCCAGATCCTTTCGCATCTGCGGGTGGAGAACCCACCCGCGCGGCTGGAACTCGTCGTCCGCTCCTGGATCTCGCTCGCCGAGTCGACGGCACTGATCTGGCTGGACGGCCGGCGCATCCCGCGCGCCGAGCTGGAGGTCCAGCTCGTGCACGACTTCGCCGCGCTGGCCGCCGTCAGCGCCGCCTACGACGACGAGATGGGCGACCTGCTGCGCCGCATGTTCAAGGACGAGCCGGCCGACGGCCCGTTCAGCGACCTGGTCGGCCGGCTGATCTCGCTGACGTCCTGAGGCTCAGCTGTCGAACTTCCGGTACGACGGATCGAGGTCGCGCACCTCGGCGGACGCGTGCAGCGCGGTGCCCTCGGCGGGCTTCACATAGGCGCGCAGCAGCTCCAGTACGGCTTCCGTGAGCTGCACCTTCGTCTCGTCGGTACGCCCCGCCAGCAGGCCCAGGGTGACGTGGACGACCGCGTGACCGTCCGCGTCCCGGCCCACGGTCGTGTCCTCGGTGGCCCGGAACTGCGTCTTGCACGCCTCGTACTTCGCGGCCGCGATCTCGACCACCGCATCGTGCAGGGCCAGCGCGAAGCCGTTCCGGTCGAAGCCGTCGGCGAGCGGCGCGGAGTAGTCGACGGTGATCTGCGGCATGGGCACTCCTGTTCTACGGCGACGCGCTCACCCTAACCTCAGCGCCAGCATCGCGATGTCGTCCTCCCGGCCCCGCCCGAAGCAGCCCAGGAGGGTGTCGCAGAACGCGTCGAGGCTGGACGGGGCGTCGGCGGCGGCCGTGCGCAGTTGCTCCATGGAGGTGGCGAGGTCGACTCCGCGGGTCTCGATGAGACCGTCGGTGACCATGAGGAGCCGGTCCTTGCCGGACAGGAGCAGTTCGCTCGGCTCGGGCCGGTCGAGGCCCAGCCCGAGCAGCGGACCGGACACGGGGGCGTACTCGGCGGCGCCCCCTTCGCGCACGATCAGCGGCGGAATGTGGCCCGCGTTGGCGATCCGCACCCGCCCGGTGCCGGGGTCGACGAGGGCCAGGCAGACCGTGGCGGTGACATCGGGGTGATAGTGCTGCAGCATCCGGTCGAGCCGTCCGGCCAGCACCCGCGGGTCGCTCTCCTCGACGCAGTGGGCGCGCAGCGCGTGCCGCATCTCGACCATGACGGTGGCCGCGTCCAGCGAGTGCCCGACGACGTCCCCGACCGCGGTGAGCACCCCCTCGCCCGTGCGCAGGGCGGCGTAGAAGTCGCCGCCGATCTCGGTCTGCCGGGAGGCGGGCACGTACCGCACGACGAGGTCGACGCCCGGCAGGTCGGGCAGCCGGTGCGGCTGGGGCAGGAAGCTGTGCTGGAGGGTGAGGGCGATGTCCCGCTCCGCCTGGTACATGAGCAGGGGTTCGGCGGCGAGGGCGGTGGCCTGAGCGAGGCGCTCCGCGGGCAGTGCCGTGACAGGAAGTGCCGCGTCGTGCTGGTGGTCGTCTGCGGGTTCGTCGTGGCTGGTCGCGCCCCCCGGCGGAGCCGCATATTGATACAGCCCCGCGCCCCTCGGGGGCACTGCCGATCCGCAGCTGAATTCGCCAGGGGTGCTCAGGTTCGGCGTGGCGATGCACACCTGGGTCCGGCCCTCCTCGGCCGACGCCAGGACCAGGCGGGCGTCCTCTTGGACGCCGGGGCGGAAGAAACCGGTGGGCCACAGGGAGGCGGGGACGACGGAGGTGTGCACGCCCAGGCGCCCCGGTCCCCGGCCTTCGGCGAGCAGGACGATCAGCCGGGCCGCCTCCTCGTGCGCCACGGCATCGGGGAGCAGGAGCCGCCTGCGGGAGCTGCCCAGGTGCAATTGGCCGTCCGGGCCGACGACGAAGACGACGGCGGGGGTGCCGGTGAGCCGGGCGGCACCCACGGCCGCCGCGTCGGCCAGCTCCTCCAGGCAGCGCGCGGCCTGCACGCTGACGATCGCCTCGGACAGCACCGTCAGCCGGTGGGCGAGTGCCTCGGCGGCGGTGCGTCGGCGTGCCCCGCGGACGGCGGCCCGTACGACGGCCTCGATCTCGCCCGGCTCGGCCGGCACGGTCAGATAGGCGTCGGCGCCCGCGTCGAGCCCCCGGCACCGGTCCCCCGCGTCCACTGACATGGCGGAGAAGTGGACGACGGGCAGCGCGGCCGTGGACGGCCGGGCCTTGACCCGGCGGCACAGTTCGAAGCCGCTCATGTCCGGCAGCCCGACGTCGACGAGGGCCACGTCGGGCAGGGCGCCCGCGCGCAGCCGTGCGTCGAGCTCGATCAGCGCCTCGCCCGCGCTCGCCACCGGTACGACGCCGTGCCCCGCGCGGCGCAGCACGGCGCCCATGGCGAAGCGGTTGGCCGAGACGTCGTCGACGACCATCACGGTCGCGCTGGACTGCATGCCGTAACCGTCCATCGTCGGGAGCCCCTGGATATGCACGAGTGGGGCGGGCCCGGTGACCGGGTCCGCCCCACTCAAGGTAGTAGCCGTATCAGCGGATCAGTGAGAAGACGGCGACAGTACGCCCCGGAACGGCGAACGTTCCGGAATCCTGCTGATAGGACGACGACTTGACGATAGGGTCCGCACCCGAGGCCTGCACCGGATGCAGCCGATAGTCCTGGCCGGCCGGCGAAACGATCCGCTGCTCCTGCTTCTGGGGCGTCGCGTTGAAGACGACGACGAGGTCACCGAGGCGCATGGTGATCACGCCGGGCGTCTCGTCCTTCCCGGACAGCGGGAAGGAGAGCTTCGACTGCACCTGGTCCGCCGTGCCGAGGGAGAAGGCGCCCTCCGCCGTACGGATCCGCAGCAGGTCCCGGTACGCCGCCGAGGCGCCCTCGATCTGCTCGCAGCCGACCTTGACGCTGCCGAGCAGCGGCTTGGCGTACGGCCACTTGGACGCGTTGTCGGCCGCCATCGGCACCCCCCGCCCGAAGCCGTTGCCGTCGGCGCAGTTCCAGTGGATGGCGTTGAACCAGTCGCCGCTGTCGTAGGAGTTGCGGTCCAGCGACTTGGAGCGCAGCAGGTCGGTCCCGGCCTGGGAGAGGGCCGGGCCCTGCGAGAGGGCGGCCGTGGCCATGGCGAGGACCTGCATACGGGCGCGGTCGGCGGCGCTCACCGAAGCGGGCAGCTTGAAGGCGAGGGCGTCGAACAGCGACTCGTTGTCGTGCGCGTCGGCGTAGGCGAGGGCGTCGCCGGGTGCGTCCGCGTAACCGGCGGGCTGACCGTTGTAGTCGACCTCGGAGCCCTTGACCTCCTTGCCGCCGGTGTCCGTGAAACGGAAGGCGGCGAGGTTGCCGGACAGGCCCACCTTGATGAGGTCCTGGTAGTGCAGGAGACGGGCCTTCTGCTCTTCCGGAGTCCCGTTGTTCTTCGAGGAGTTGGGCTCGGTGTACAGCCCGGACGCGAAGCCCTGGATGCCCGGGTCCTCGTCGAAGGGTCCGCCGCCGCGTACGGCGTCCCGGGCCCGGTCGGAGAAGGTCGCGATGCCGGTGCCGGCCATGTTCTTCTGCGTGGCCTGGACGAAGCGGGCGTCGTCGGCGACCTCGCCGAAGTTCCAGCCCTCGCCGTACAGGATGATCTTCTTGCCGTCGACGCCGTCCTCGGCGAGGGTCAGCTCGTCCAGGGCCTTGCGGACCGCCAGGATGTTGGCCTTCGGGTGGTGGCCCATGAGGTCGAAGCGGAAGCCGTCGACCTTGTACTCCTTGGCCCAGGTGACGATCGAGTCGACGACCAGCTTGCCCATCATGGCGTTCTCGGTGGCGGTGTTGGCACAGCAGGTGCTGTTGGCCACCGAGCCGTCGGCGAGCAGGCGCTGGTAGTAGCCGGGGACGATCCGGTCCAGGACGGAGGTGTCCGCCTGGCCGCTCGCCGCGGTGTGGTTGTAGACGACGTCCATGACGACCCGCAGGCCGTCCTCGTTGAGCGCCTTGACCATCTTGCGGAACTCGACCGTGCGCGCGGTGCCGTCGGGGTCGCTCGCGTACGAGCCCTCGGGGACCGTGTAGTGGTACGGGTCGTATCCCCAGTTGTAGGCGTCCTTCGCGGCGATCTTCGCCACGCACTCCTGCTGCTTGTCGGAGTCGGCCGGGAAGGAGGCCAGGTCGCAGTCGACGGTCGCCTGCTCGGACTTCTTCTCCGGGATGGTGGCGATGTCGAAGGCGGGCAGGAGATGGACGTACGACGTGCCCGCCTCGGCCAGCTTCTTCAGGTGCTTGGAGCCGTCGCTGAGCTTGTCGGTGAAGGCGAGGTAGGTGCCCTTGTCCTTCGCGGGCACCGTCTTGTCCGCCACCGAGAAGTCCCGGATGTGCAGCTCCTGGATCTGGGCGTCGTTCAGCGGGACGGCCTTGGGCTTGGTGTACGTGGACCAGCCCGTCGGCGCCAGGGACCTGTCCCGCAGGTCGACGGCGAGGCTGCGCTCGGAGTTCGCGGTGAGGGCGACCGAGTAGGGGTCGGTGACCTTGTTGGTGACGACCTTGCGGACGCTGGGCGCCCAGACCTGGACGACGTACCGGTACGGCTTGTTCTTCCAGGACCTGGGACCGGTGACGGACCAGACGCCGGTCGTGTCGTTCCGCTTCATGGCGACCGTGGAGTCGCCGATCTCCAGCTCGACCGACTGTGCCGTGGGCGCCCAGACGGCCAGCGTCGGACGGCCCTTGTCGAAGGTCGGCCCGAGGTCGGCCTTCGTCGCGCCGGAGTACACGTCGTCGAGGACGCCGGCGATCTGGACGCCGGTCGCGGCCAGGACGGCACCGTTGGCGGCGCGCTGGGAGGCGACGACCTGGCCGCGCAGAGCCTCGCGGACCCGGTCGCGGTCGCGGGGGTCGACGGACCAGGCGGTGTAGTTCTTCAGGTGCGGGAACTTCGCCTTCTGGGCGTCGGTGAGGGCGGTCTTGGACAGGCGCAGCCAGCGCTCGTCGTCGCTGGTCAGCGCGCCGTCCTTGACGGCGATCGAGCCGTCCCGGCTGTACAGCAGCTGGGTGGAGGCGGCCGCCTCGGAGCCGTTCCAGGCGACCGTGTTCCGGTCGATCCAGACCGCCTTGGAGGTGGTCAGGTCGAGCGCGGCCGCGGAGCCCGCGGGCTGCGGGAGCAGGTACTTCTCCTGGCCGCTCAACAGCCACACCTCGTGACCGTTGGCCGTGAGGTCGAGCGACTGGTCGGCGGGCAGGTCCTTCTCGTCGCCCTTGTGGATGATGTAGCTGAGGCTGGTGGCACCGTCGGTGAGCGGTACCTCGAAGACTGCGCCATACGCATCAGTCTTGACCGGCTTCAGGGGGTTCGACCACTCGGTGGGGTTCGCGGCGCCCGTCCAGACGTGCAGGCCCCAGCCGTCGTAGTTCCCGTCGGCGCGGTGGTAGTGGAGGACCGCCTTGGTCTTGTCGGGGGCCGGGTAGTCGGCCGCGGGCTTCTCGGTGCGGACGGCCTCCTTGCCCTGCTCGACCCAGATCTCGCCGGTCTTGGTGACGTCGATCGTGCGGTCCGCGGAGACGTCCTTGTTGCCCTGCTTGTCGATGACGAGGAAGCCGACCGTCGAGGCGCCGGGCTTCAGCTTGACGTAGGCGAAGGCGCCGTAGGCGTCCCGGCCGGTGAACGGGTGACTGTCCGGCCAGTTGGTGGACTCGCCGTCGGCGAGGTCGCCCCAGGCGTACAGACCCCAGTCGGCGTAGTCGCCGTCGGTGCGCTTGTAGTGGACGATCGCGTAGTCGCGGGAGGAGGCGGTGGGGGGCTCCTCGGCGGGCGGGGTGCCGGTGGTGGAGGCCGCCGTGGCGCTCGCCGTGCGTCCGGCCGAGTCGCTGACAACCGCCTTGTAGCGCAGGGCCGTTCCGGCCGGTACGTCCTTCCCGATGGTCTGGGTGACCTTGTACGGGGCGTGGTCGGCGGAGCCGAGCGTCTTCCACTTGCCGTCGCCCACCTGGGCGGCGAAGACGACGCGGTTGAGCTGACCGCCGTCGACGTCGGCGCCGATCTCGACGGTGCCGGTGGCTCCGGTGGCCGGGGCCTTCAGGGTGAGCGCCGGCTCGGCGGCGGGCCGGGCGAGCTTGCCGGCCGCCTTGAGGACGATCGCCGAGCCGGCCGGGACGGTGACGGTGAGCTTCTTGTCGCCGTCGCTCTTGAGGGAGTCGTCGGTGCCGTAGATGCCCTTGAACGCCATGTCGGCCGAACCGGTCGCGAAGGTCGCCGTCCTCGCGTCGTCGGCGTTGTTGAAGGCGACGACGTACTCGGTGCCCGTCCTGGCGTCGGTGCGGGAGAAGGCGTAGACGCCGGCGCCGTCGGCCGCGTAGCGCTCGGTCTGGACGCCGTCGGCGAGGGCCGGGTTGGCCTTGCGGAGCTTGGACAGGGCGCTGATCTGCCGGTAGAGCGGGGCGCTCGTGTCGTAGGCGTCGCTCGTGTGGGTGCGGTCGGTGCCGAGCTGGTCGTCGTCGAGGTAGTCGGCGGTTCTCGAGGCGAACAGGGTCTGGCGGGCGTCCTTGTCGCCGCCGGAGCCGGTGAAGCCCTGCTCGTCGCCGTAGTAGACGACCGGGTTGCCGCGGCTGAGGAACATCAGCTCGTTGGCGAGCCTGTCCTTCTTCAGCAGCTCGGCGTCGGTGGCCTTCGGGTTGTCCTGGTTCAGGAAGTACCCGATGCGGCCCATGTCGTGGTTGCCGAGGAAGGTGACCTGCTCGTAGGCGTTGGCCTTGTCGGTCGTGTACTTGTAGTCGTCGCCGAAGACGCCCGCGAGCTTGCGCGCGCTGCCGCCCTGGGAGGCGTACTGGCGTGCCGCCTCCTGGAAGGGGAAGTCGAGCGTGGCGTCGAGGCGGCCCTGGGTGACGTACGGCGACGTGATGTTCGTGTCGGCGGAGTAGACCTCGCCGAACATGAAGAAGTCGTCGCGGCCCCGCTTGGCCGCGTAGGAGTCGAGGGCCGTTGCCCACTGGGTCCAGAACTCCATGTTGACGTGCTTCACCGTGTCGATGCGGAAGCCGTCGATGTCGAAGTCCCGCACCCAGCGCTGGTAGATCCTCTCCATGCCGCTGACGACCTCGGGACGCTCGGTCCACAGGTCGTCGAGGCCGGAGAAGTCGCCGTGGGTGGAGCTCTCACCGGCGAAGGTGGAGTCGCCGCGGTTGTGGTACATCGTCGGATCGTTGAGCCACGACGGGACCTTGAGGTTCTTCTTCGCGGCGGGGACGGTCGGGGTGCGCGGGAAGGAGTCGCCGTCGACCGCGGGAAAGCCGGACTTCCCGTCCGCGTAGTCGGCGTCGTCGAAGGGCTTGCCGTCCTTCGTCAGATACGGGAAGGCGCCCTTGGCGAGGTAGTCGTAGGACTTCTCCTCGTAGTCGACGACGTCGGCGGTGTGGTTGGTGATGACGTCGAAGTAGACCTTCAGGCCCTTGGCGTGGGCCTTGGAGATGAGGGTCTGAAGGTCCTTGTTCGTCCCGAAGTGCGGGTCGACCTGGGTGAAGTCGGTGATCCAGTAACCGTGGTAGCCGGCGGAGGCGTTGCTGCCCGTGCCCTGCACGGGCTGGTTCTTGAAGATCGGCGCCATCCAGATGGCGGTGGTGCCGAGGCCCTTGATGTAGTCGAGCTTCTTGGTCAGGCCCTTGAGGTCGCCGCCCTGGTAGAAGCCCTTGTCGGTGGGGTCGTAGCCGGTGGCGAGACGGGAGCCGGTGAGGCCGCCCTTGTCGTTGCTCACGTCGCCGTTGGCGAAACGGTCCGGCAGGACGAAGTAGAACTGCTCCCGGGTGGCGTCGTGCCGGGCGGGCTCGGCGGCGAGCCTGGCGTCGGACGGGGGCGGAGGCGGGGTGTCCGCCTGCGCCGCGAGGGGCTGGACGAGCGCTGCGGCCAGCGCGGTCACGGTGACCGCAGCGACCCGTCCGGTACGGGCGGTTCGGCGCCTCGACGGCGTCGGCCATCTCGGTATCACAGATGGACTCCTTGCGATTACGGCTCTTTGGGTCCGACCCCGCGCGACCGTATCGCCGCCGTAAGGATTACAGCAAGAGGCTTGAAACCATCGGTAAGAATTTTCAGCGGGGCGCTCAGCAGCTCGACTTGCCGACGTAGATCGCCAGAGCGGTGTTGGCGCCCAGGGTGGCCGTGAACTGGCCGCTGGAGTTCACCGTCACGGTGGTGTTGTTCTGCACGTTGCAGTACGTCCCCGCAGGCAGCGACGTCTGGTACGTACGGCTCAGGGAGCCCGACTCGTGGTTGATGGCCACGAAGCCCTTGCTACCCCGTCCGAAGGCGATGGCGTCGTTGCCGTTGTCCCACCAGTTCGTCACGGCCTGACCGCGGGTGGCGTTGCGGAAGGCGACCATCGACTTGATCTCCGGCCAGTTGTGCTGGCACTTCCAGCCGTCCTGCCAGCAGGCGTTGACCTGGCCGCCGTTGGGCGGGCCGGCGTCGTGGTCGGTGAACTCGTAGCCGGAGTTGATGTCGGGGGCGCCGTACGGCCAGGCGAGCATGAAGACGTTGGCCAGCGTGTAGTTGGCGTTGTCCTTGTAGCTGAGCGTGGAGCCGTTGCGCTCGGTGTCGTGGTTGTCGACGAAGACACCGGAGACGCCGCTGCTCATGTACCCCCAGCCCTCGCCGTAGTTCTTCAGATAGGCGAGGTTCTCGTTGTTGAAGACGCGCTTGAGGTCATAGGCGTAGCGGAACTCCTGGACGTCGCCGTTGCCCGTGTACTCGGTCGGCTGGACGGCCTCTCCGCTGCCGTAGATGACCTCCTGCTTCCAGTACACCGACGGATTGCTCAGCCGGGACTTGATGTTGGCGAGGTCGGCGGTGTCGATGTGCTTGGCCGCGTCGATGCGGAAGCCGTCGACGCCGAGGGAGAGCAGGTCGTTCATGTAACCGGCGATGGCCCCGCGGACGTACGACTCACCGGTGTCCAGGTCGGCGAGGCCCACCAGTTCGCAGTGCTGGACGTTCCAGCGGTCCTGGTAGTTGGAGATCTGACTCGTGCAGTCGTCGAAGTCGAACGACGAGTACAGGCCGGGGTAGGTGTACTTCGAGTACGACGAGCCGCCGGTCCCGGTGCCGCTGCCCGCCGACATATGGTTGACGACGGTGTCGACGACGACCTTCACACCGGCCGCGTGGCAGGTGTTGACCATGTTCTGGAAGGCCGTACGGTCGCCGAGGCGCCCGGCGATCTTGTAGCTGACCGGCTGGTACGAGGTCCACCACTGCGAGCCCTGGATGTGCTCGGCGGGCGGGGAGACCTGGACGTAGCCGTAGCCGGCGGGGCCGAGGGTGGTGGTGCACTCCCTCGCCACCGAGGCGAAGTTCCACTCGAAGAGGACGGCGGTGACGTCCTTGGTACCGGGTGGGGAGGCGTGGGCGGTGCCGGGGGCTATGACGGCCGCCGCGGCGGCGAGCGCGAGGGCGCCCGCGAGGGATCTGTTGGATGCCATGTGGGGTTGTCCTTCTTCGTTGAAGGCATGTGGGGGCCGCTGAATGCGCTTGCTGCAATCTTTCAGCAAACTTGCGGTGACGGAGATGTTAAAGGCCCGCTGCCTGAAAAGGCAGCGGGCCATGTGAAGTTGATGCAAGAACTTTCAGAGCCGTCCAGGGCCGGGGGCGATGGCTCCGCGGGACCGTCAGGCCGTCGTCCACCAGACGGTCGTGTCGCCCGGCACCTTCACCTCGCCGTCCGCCTCGGTCACCTCACCGCTGGTGAGGAGCAGACGGCCGTAGGCCGGAGTCGTCATCGACTCGCCGCCGGTGTTCGCGACGCACACGAAGTCGCCGCGCCGGAAGGCGAGGACGCCCTCGGGGGCCTTCAACCACTCGACCGAGTCGCCGGCGCCGAGGCCGGGGTGTTCGCGGCGGGCCGCGAGGGCGGCGCGGTAGAGCTCCAGGGTGGAGTCGGGGTCACCGCTCTGGGCCTCCACACTGAGCTCGCCCCAGCCCGCCGGCTGCGGCAGCCAGCTGCCGCCCGCGCCGAAGCCGTACGACGATCCCTTGCGCGTCCAGGGGATCGGCACCCGGCAGCCGTCACGGAAGCCGTCCTGGCCGGCGCCGCGGAAGTACGCCGGGTCCTGGCGCACCTCGTCGGGCAGGTCGACGACGTCCGGCAGGCCGAGCTCCTCGCCCTGGTAGATGTAGGCCGAGCCGGGCAGGGCCAGCATCAGCAGTGTGGCGGCCCGTGCGCGACGCAGGCCCAGCTCGCGGTCGCCCGCCGTGCGGATCTGGGTGCCCAGGCCCGGGGGGTTGGCGAAGCGCGTCGCGTGGCGGGTGACGTCGTGGTTGGAGAGGACCCAGGTGGCGGGGGCGCCCACCGGACGCATCGCCTCCAGCGTGCGGTCGACGACCTTGCGGAGCTCCTCCGCCTCCCAGTCCGTCGACAGGTACTGGAAGTTGAAGGCCTGGTGCAGCTCGTCGGGGCGGACGTAGTTCGCGGTCCGCTCGACGGTCGGGGTCCAGGCCTCGGCGACGAAGATGCGCTCGCCCGCGTACTCGTCGAGGATCGTGCGCCACTGGCGGTAGATCGCGTGCACGCCGTCCTGGTCGAAGAACGGCATGACATCGTTGCCCAGCAGCTTCAGCTGGTCGTGGGAACCGAGGTCCGGCAGGCCCTCCGCCTTCACCAGGCCGTGGGCCACGTCGATGCGGAAGCCGTCGACGCCCATGTCGAGCCAGAAGCGCAGGATCGAGCGGAACTCGTCGCCCACCGCCGGGTGCTCCCAGTTGAAGTCCGGCTGCTCGGGGGCGAAGAGGTGCAGGTACCACTCGCCGGGGGTGCCGTCCGGCTCGGTCACCCGGGTCCAGGCCGGGCCGCCGAAGATGGACTCCCAGTCGTTGGGCGGGAGTTCACCGTTCGCCCCCTTGCCGGGGCGGAAGTGGTAGCGGTCCCGGAGCGGGGAGCCGGGCCCGTCGGCGACCGCCCGCTTGAACCACTCGTGCTGGTCGGAGGAGTGGTTCGGGACCAGGTCGACGATGATCCTGAGGCCCAGCTCGTGGGCGTCGCGGATCAGCGCGTCCGCGTCGAGCAGGTTGCCGAACATCGGGTCGACGGCCCGGTAGTCGGCGACGTCGTAGCCGGCGTCGGCCTGCGGGGAGGCGTAGAAGGGGCTGAGCCACACGGCGTCCACGCCGAGGTCGCGCAGGTACGGGAGTCGGGAGCGTACGCCTTCCAGGTCGCCCATGCCGTCGCCGTTGCTGTCGGCGAAGCTGCGCGGATAGACCTGGTAGATCACCGCGTCCCGCCACCAGTCGCGGCGCTTGGCGACGGTGGCGACGGCGGAGTTCGGTGCCGGGTCGGTCGAGTGCTGGCTCATGGCGTCCTTGATGCGTAACGGGGTTGAGTTCACGGGGTTTTTCGTCGGCATCCACAGGATTGTGGCGCTTGCAGGTTTTCAGTGGGTTGCGGAAAGGCCCGGGATCGCCGGTCCCCGGAGTGAGGCGGCCGCGGTGACAGCGGGGTCGGATGGGCACCGCGGCCGCCACCCGCGCGGCAAGGCGCGGGAGTCGTGGTGGGTCCCGGGCTCAGCCCTTGGTGCCGCCCGCGGTAAGGCCGGTCACCAGGTTCCGCTGCACGAAGTAGAAGAACGCGGACACGGGTATGGCGATCAGAACCGCCGTCGCGGCCATGAGGTTGCGCTGCGCGTCGTGCTCGCTGACGAAGGTCTGCAGACCGACCGCGAAGGTGTACTTCGTGTCGGACAGCATGAACGTCGACGCGAACGCGACCTCACCGAAGGCCGTGAGGAAGCTGTAGAACGCGGCGACCGCCAGGCCCGGCTTGGCGAGCGGCAGGATCAGTCGCGCGAACGTGCCGAAGGGGCTCAGCCCGTCGACGCGTCCCGCCTCGTCGATCTCGAACGGGATGGTGTCGAAGTAGCCCTTCATCAGCCACGCGCAGTACGGGACGACGGTCGAGCAGTAGACGAGGACGAGTCCGAGATAGGTGTCGATGAGCTGCAGGTCCGACAGGATCTGGTACATCGGCACCATCAGGACGGCCACCGGGAACATCTGGGTGACCAGGAGCACCCACATGAACTTCTTGTAGCCCGGGAAGCGCATCCGCGAGACCGCGTAGCCGGTGGTGGCGGAGATGATGACGCCGATGAGCGTGGTGCCGAGCACGACGACCATCGTGGTCAGCAGCCAGTCGGAGAACTTCGTCTCCTGCAGCACGAACGTGTAGTTGTCGAGCGTCATCTTGCCCCAGATGCCACCCGGGTGGAGGTAGTCGTCCTTGTCCGGGCCGAGGGACAGGTAGACCAGCCAGGCGACGGGGAAGAGCGCGATCAGGCTCGCGACGATCAGGATGCCGTGCGAGACGAGGGAGCCGGCGAGGCTGCGCTCGCCACGGCGGGGCGCCTTGCGCGGGGCGGCAGTGGTCATGGAGTCCTGCTTGTTCACCGGGTTCTCAACAGTGGTCGTACTCATGGGGACTCCTGCCTCAGATCGCGAGCTGCTGGTCGTTGCGGTTCAGCCAGCGGCGGTAGAAGGAGGTGAAGACGATCAGGATGGCCAGCAGCAGGATGCCGTAGGCGGCCGACTGCGCGAAGTCGCGCGGCTGCTGTCCGAAGCCGAGGTAGTAGGCCCAGGTGACGAGGATCTGCGCGTCGGGGGCCGTGTCGCCGAACAGCAGGAAGATGATGGCGAACTGGTTGAAGGTCCAGATGATGCCGAGGAGTACGACGGTGGAGCTGACGGACCGCAGACCCGGCAGGGTGACGTAGCGGAACTGCTGCCACTTGCTCGCGCCGTCCATCTCGGCGGCCTCGTAGAGCGAGGAGTCGATGGACTGCAGTCCGCCGAGCAGCGAGAGCATCATGAACGGCACACCGCACCAGGTGTTCACCATGATCGCGGCGAACCGCTGCCAGAAGGTGTCCTCCAGCCACAGCGGCGTCGGCAGGTGCAGGCTCTCCAAGGCGGAGTTGATGATGCCGCCGTCGGCGAGCATGAACCGCCAGCCGAAGACGGTGACGAAGGTCGGCACGGCCCACGGCAGGATCAGGATCAGCCGGTACAGGGTGCGGCCGCGCAGCTTCTGGTTGAGCAGCAGGGCGAGGCCGAGACCGATGGTGTAGTGGAGGGTGACGCAGGCCGCGGTCCAGAAGATCGTCCAGATGAAGTGCGACCAGAAGCGGTCGTACGCCGTCTCGCCCCACAGGATGTCGGCGTAGTTGTCGAAACCGATGAACTTGTAGGTGGCCTCGATCTCGTTGACGCCGATCGTGCGGGCGCTGTTGAGGCTGTTGGCGTCGGTGAGAGTGAGGTAGAAGCCGTACACCAGGGGGTAGAGCACGAGGACGCCGAGGACGATCAGCACCGGAGCGATCATCACGTACGCGTACCAGTGCTTTTGGTAGCCGTGCTTCAGGCGCTGGCCGAGTCCGCGGCGTGGCCCGCGGTCACCTCGGGTTTTCCCGGTCGCGCGGTCGATGGCGACTGTCATGGTTCGACAACCTTCATGAAGATCGACAGATCAAGGGTGTACGGCTCGTCGGATGTGCGGCTCGTGGGTGTACGGCGCACAGGCCGGTGACCGCCGGATCGCTCCCCCCATCATTCAGGGCGATCCGGCGGCCACTCGGGGTCACTTGCTGAAGTCCGGGACCAGCTTGGCGATCGCGGTCTCGGCGGTGCTCAGGCCCTTGTCCAGGGACACCTTGCCACCGGCGATCTTCAGCAGCTCGGCGTCCACCGGGCCCCACAGGGAGCTGTACTCGGGCAGGGCCGGGCGCGGCTGGGCGGCGGCGAGGACGCTCTGGTAGCCGGCGATGCCCGGGTCGGCCTTGACCTCGGCGGTGTAGGCGTCGTCGCGGGTGGGCAGCGTGTTGTTCTTCAGGGCGATGGTCTCCTGGGCCTTCGCCGAGGTCATGAACTTCACGAACTTCAGCGAAGCCTCCTGGTGCGCCCTGTCCGAACCGGCGTACACGGAGAGGTTGTGGCCGCCGGTCGGGGCGCCCGCCTTGCCGGAGGAGCCGGCCGGGACGGTGGCGATGCCGAGGTTGCTCTTGTCCTTGAACGCGGAGCCCTTGTAGAAGTTGGTGATCTCCCACGGGCCCTGCATGATCGCGGCGACCTTGCCGCTGACGAACGCCTCCTGGATGTGGGCGTAGGCGTCGGCGGTGGTGTCGGCCTTGTGCAGGCCCTTGCCGTCGAAGAGGCTCAGCCAGGTCTCGTAGCCCTTCTTGGCCTCGGGCGACGCGACGGTGATCTTCTTGGCGTCGGCGTCGACGGTGTCGGTGCCCTCGCCGTAGAGGAACGTCTGGGCGTAGTAGGCCTGGGTGGAGCCCCAGTAGCCGTCGACGCCGGTCTTGTCCTTGATCTTGGCGGCGGCCTTCTTCAGGTCGTCCCAGGTCTTGGGGGCCTCGACGCCGGCCTTCTTGAACAGCTCCTTGTTGTAGACGAAGGCGAGGGTGTCCGTGGTGAACGGAACGCCGTACACCTTGCCCTCGTACTTGGCCTGCTCGATCAGGCTGGGCTGGAACTTGTCCTGCTCGGCGAGGGCCTCGGTGCCGTCCAGCGGCAGGAAGAAGCTCTTCTTGGCGAAGGCGGGGGTCCAGCCGACCTCGGAGCGCAGGATGTCCGGGGCGCCCTTGGAGCCGGCGGCCGTGTCGAACTTGTTCTGCGCCTGGTCGAAGGGGACGTTGACGTACTTGACCTTGATGTCCTTGTTGGCGGCCTCGAACTCCTTGACCAAGGCCTGGTACGTCGGCGCCTCATTGGTGGCGTTGGAGGTGTCCCACCAGGTGATGGTCACCGGACCGCTCGAGTCGCTGCCACTGTCGTCCCCGCCGCCGCAGGCCGTCGCCGCGAGGGCGAGGGACGCCACCAGCGCGGTGGCCGCTATGCCACGCCGCATGAGATCTCCTTGAGGGTGAAAGCCCGTGTGGTGCAGGGGCGGCCCCGTCTGCCTCCGCCTGCTGTCTTGCCGACTGCGCCGATGGGGTCCCCCCGCTCGAGCGAAGTCGAGAGTGGGGGAGGCCGCCGGGCGACGTGAACGTAACAGCGATGCAATCCTTGCGAAAGACCTTGCAGAAAAAAAGTGCAAGAAGTCTCGGAAGTTATCCGGGCGTGACCGTTCGGCGACCGCCGTGAGACGCGTCTTTCCAGTGGTGGAGCGGCACAGGGGGTGGCTGTGCAAGACTCTGCAAGCTCTTGCCATCACTTTCACTAGGGAGCGCGATGAGGCAGCAGCCCGCACCGGGCCGGTCAACGGGCCGCCCGCGGCGTCCGATTGGTGTGCAAGGCGAGATCCGCCCGGTACAGTCCAGTGCCGTGACCACACGGCTTGCCGACATCGCTGCTCAGGCGGGGGTGAGCGAAGCGACCGTCAGCCGCGTCCTCAACGGGAAGCCGGGCGTCGCCGCCACCACTCGCCAGTCCGTGCTGGCCGCACTCGACGTGCTCGGCTACGAGCGCCCGGTGCGGCTGCGGCAGCGCAGCGAGGGCCTGGTGGGTCTGATCACCCCGGAGCTGGAGAACCCGATATTCCCGGCGCTCGCCCAGGTCATCGGCCAGGCACTGACCAGGCAGGGCTACACCCCGGTGCTGGCCACCCAGACCCCGGGCGGCTCGACGGAGGACGAGCTCACGGAGATGCTCGTCGACCGCGGAGTGGCCGGCATCATCTACGTCTCCGGTCTGCACGCGGACACCACCGCCGACATGCAGCGCTACGAGCGACTGCGCGCCCAGGGCGTCCCCTTCGTCCTGGTCGACGGCTTCTCCCCCAAGGTCCAGGCGCCGTTCATCTCGCCCGACGACCGCGCTGCCATGACCCTGGCGGTCACCCACCTCGCCTCCCTGGGCCACACCCGCATCGGCCTCGCGCTCGGCCCCAAGCGCTTCGTTCCGGTCCAGCGCAAGATCGAGGGCTTCGTCCGTGCGATCCAGGACCAGCTGAACCTGCCGACGGACGTCATAGAGACCGAACTGATCCAGCACTCCTTGTACACGCTGGAGGGGGGCCAGGCGGCGGCCACGGCGCTCATCGGCCGGAACTGCACGGCAGTGGTCTGCGCCAGCGACATGATGGCACTGGGCGCGATACGGGCGGCCCGCCAGCACGGCCTGGAGGTCCCCACGGACATCTCGGTCGTGGGCTTCGACGACTCCCCCCTGATCGCCTTCACCGACCCGCCCCTCACCACGGTCCGCAAGCCGGTGCCGGCGATGGGCCAGGCCGCGGTGCGCACGCTGCTGGAGGAGATCGGCGGGACCCCTGCACCCCACAGCGAGTTCGTGTTCATGCCGGAGCTGGTGGTACGCGGTTCGACGGCTTCGGCGCCCGGGAACAGGAATCACTCCTGACTCGTCCCCAAGGCGGAGAATCCCGGCATCCAGCCCTGCGTTGGTAGGAGAATGGGGCTTGCACGCCCGCCGTAGAACATGCGTCCTGAACCCACCCGAGGGATGATCGGTCGGGGAAAGCAAATCTGGCAGACTCTGTGCCTATGGGTGACACGACCGTGACGACACTGGAAGGCCGGGAAGCGGCCGTTCCGCACCCTGTCACGGACAAGGCCGGGCAGAGCCTCCTCCACCGTCTGCGCACCCCACGCCGCCCCCGCCTCTGGTTCGAGATCCTGCTGATCGCGGTGAGTTACTGGACGTACTCACTGATCCGCAACGCGGTGCCGGAACAGAAGGCGGAGGCCCTCCACAACGCCGACTGGCTGTGGAAGCTGGAACACCACCTGGGCATCGCCGTCGAGGAGACGATCAACCACGCCGTCAACTCGGTGACTTGGCTCATCGTCGGCATGAACTACTACTACGCGACCCTGCACTTCATCGTCACCCTCGGCGTCCTGGTCTGGCTCTACCGCAGCCACCCCGGCCGCTACGCGGCGACCCGCCTGGTCCTCTTCGCCACCACGGGCGTGGCCCTGATCGGTTACTACCTGTATCCGCTCGCTCCCCCACGGCTGATGACGGGCGGCGGCTTCATCGACACGGTCCTGGTCCACGACACCTGGGGCTCGATGGCCTCCGGCGACCTGAAGAACATGTCGAACCAGTACGCCGCGATGCCGTCCATGCACATCGGCTGGTCCGTCTGGAGCGGCCTGACGATCTTCGCCCTCACAAGAACCCCCTGGGCACGCGTCCTGGGCCTGCTCTACCCCACGGCCACCCTGGTCGTGATCGTCGCCACGGCCAACCACTTCTGGCTGGACGCGGTGGGCGGCCTCATGTGCCTGGCCTTCGGCTACACGGTGGCACGCCTCTGGTACGGAGCGCTGCCGCACGCACTGCCGAGGCGAGTGGCGCAAGCACGCACGCACCCGCACCCGCCCACGGCGGAGAGGGGACGTGCCGGGGGGTGTCCGCCCGCAGCGGCGGGCGTCGAGGAACAGCACCTCTTGAGGGACGGCAACCGCCCGACCGAGGAGGGACACCCCTCGGCGCGGCCCCGACCCACGACCCACGCGTAGGCGCTACGCGCACCCCACCGAACCGCGACAGGCCGCCGCAGGCATCGACGCGCACCCCACGAGCCGCAGCTCAGGCCCCGTAGAACAGCTCCTCCACCACACCCCGAGCCCGACGCGTAGTACGCCGGTACGCATCGAGCATGTCCCCGACGTGCCCCGGCTCGTACCCCAGGTAGCGCCCCACCGCCGCCAGCTCACGAGCGTCCGACGGAAACGTGTCGCCGGCCCGCCCCCGCACCAGCATCACCGCATTGCGCACCCGTGTGGCCAGCACCCACGCCTCGTCCAGGATCGCCGCCTCCTCGGCCGGAATGAGCCCGGCCGCGCAAGCCGCGGCAAGGGCCTCCCGCGTCCGCGTCGTCCGCAGCCCCGGCTCGGCCCAGCCGTGCTGGAGCTGCAGCAGCTGAACCGTCCATTCCACGTCGGAGAGACCACCGGGCCCGAGTTTGGTGTGCAGCTTGGGGTCGGAGCCGCGCGGGAGCCGTTCGGACTCCATACGGGCCTTCAGCCGGCGGATCTCCCGCACGGCGTCCTCACCGAGCCCCTCGGCGGGATACCGCAGCGGATCGATCAGATCGACAAAGCGACTCGCCAGTTCCAAGTCCCCGGCAACCGGCTCGGCCCGCAGCAGCGCCTGCGACTCCCAGATCAGCGACCACCGGCGGTAATACGCCGCGTACGAGTTCAGCGTGCGCACGAGCGGCCCCGACTTGCCCTCCGGCCGCAGATCGGCATCGATCAGCAGCGGCGGATCAGCGCTCGGGATCTGCAGCAGCCGCCGCATCTCCTCGACCACCCGGTTCGCCGCCGCCGCGGCCTCGTGTTCGTCGACACCGTCCCGCGGCTCGTGCACGAACACGACGTCCGCGTCACTGCCGTACCCCAGCTCATGCCCACCGAAGCGGCCCATGCCGATGATCGCGAACCGGGTCGGCAGGGTGTCCCCCCACCCGTCCCGCACCACCGCACGCAGCGTGCCCGCCAGCGTCGCCGCCGTCAGATCCGACACCGCGGCGCCGACCCGGTCCACCAGCGCACCCTGATCGGCCTCGGCCGGCTTCGTCTCGGTGCCGTAGGAGTCGACGATGTCGGCGGCGGCCGTACGGAAGAGCTCCCGGCGCCGCACACCGCGTGCCGCCGTCACCGCCTGTACGGCACCGTCCGCGCGCCCCACCGCGGCGAGGATCTCCTGCTCCAGATGCCCACGCGAACGCGGCTCCAGCCCGGTGCCGCCGTCGCCGTCACCGAGCAGCGCCACCGCCTCCGGCGCCCGCATCAGCAGGTCGGGGGCGAGACGGCCGGCCGACAGCACCCGCGCGAGGTTCTCGGCCGCGGCGCCCTCGTCCCGCAACAGCCGCAGATACCAAGGGGTCCTGCCGAGCGCGTCCGAGACCTTGCGGAAGTTCAGCAGGCCCGCGTCCGGGTCCGCCGAGTCCGCGAACCAGCCCAACAGGACGGGCAGCAGGGTGCGTTGGATCGCCGCCTTGCGGCTGACGCCGGAGGCCAGCGCCTCCAGGTGCCGGAGTGCGGACGCCGGGTCGGCGTATCCGAGCGCGACCAGCCGCTCGCGTGCCGCACCGGGGCTCAACCGGGCCTCGCCCGGGGCGAGTTGGGCGACGGCATCGAGCAGCGGCCGGTAGAAGAGCTTCTCGTGCAGCCGCCGTACGACGCTCGCGTGCCGTTTCCACTCGCGGTTCAGCTCGGCGACCGGGTCGACGCGCAGGCCGAGCGAGCGGCCGATGCGCCGCAGGTCGGCCTCGTCCTCGGGCACCAGGTGGGTCCGCCGCAGCCGGTAGAGCTGGATGCGGTGCTCCATGGAGCGCAGGAAGCGGTAGGCGTCGTCGAGTTGGGCGGCGTCGGCGCGGCCGACGTAACCGCCGGCGGCGAGGGCCTGGAGCGCGTCCAGGGTGGTGCCGCTGCGCAGGGACGCGTCGTCCCTGCCGTGCACCAACTGCAGCAGTTGTACGGCGAATTCGACGTCCCTGAGCCCGCCCGGGCCGAGCTTGAGCTGCCGGTCGAGCTCGGCGACGGGGATGTTCTCCACGACCCTTCGCCGCATCTTCTGCACGTCGGCGACGAAGTTCTCCCGCTCGGCGGCCTTCCAGACCAGCGGCTCCACCGCGGCGACGTACTCCTCGCCCAGCTCGATGTCGCCCGCCACCGGGCGTGCCTTGAGGAGTGCCTGGAACTCCCAGGTCTTGGCCCAGCGCTGGTAATAGGCGAGGTGGCTGCTGAGCGTGCGCACCAGGGGGCCGTTCCTGCCCTCGGGGCGCAGATTGGCGTCCACCGGCCAGATGGACCCCTCGACGGTGGTCTCGGAGCAGATCCGCATCATGTGCGAGGCGAGCTTGGTGGCCGACCGCAGGGCCTTGGCCTCGTCGGCACCGTCCACCGCCTCACCGACGAAGATGACGTCCACGTCGGAGACGTAGTTCAGCTCATGGCCGCCGCACTTGCCCATCGCGATCACCGCGAGCCGGCACAGCGCGGCGTCCTCGGGCGCGGCGGCTCGGGCGATGGCGAGGGCGGCGCGCAGGGTGGCGGTGGCGAGGTCGGCGAGTTCGGCGGCCGTCTGGGCCACGTCGGTGGTGCCGCACACGTCGCGGGCGGCGATGGACAGCAGGCAGCGCCGGTAGGCGACGCGCAGGGACACCGGGTCGGTGGCCTGGGCGAGCCCGAGCTCGAACTCCTCCACGCCGGGGTGCAGATCGCTCGGCTCGTACATGACCAGCGCCTGCCAGTCGCCGGCGTGCTTGGCGAGGTGGTCGGCGAGCGCTGAGGAGGCGCCGAGCACGCCGAGCAGCCGGTCGCGCAGGGGCTTGGCCGCTATCACCGTGTCCAGCAGTTGCCGCTGGGGGCCGGGGCCGGGCTGCGCTTCGAGGAGCCGTACGAAACCGTGCAGGGCCAGGTCCGGGTCGGCGGTGGCGCCGAGGGCCTCCAGCAGCACGGGGTCGTTCCTGATCGGCGCCAGCTCGACACTCTCCAGCAGCCGCTCGGCGGCCGAGGGATCGGTGAATCCGTGCCGCAGCAGCCGCGTGAAGGTACTGCTCCTGCGCCCCGGCGCCGTCATGCCTGGCCTCCCGTCCGATCGGGGTCTTACACGCCCGATCAAGGTCGTACGCGGTCGAGCGTAACCCTCCGGGGGTTGGGCGGGGTGCCTGCGGCGGCCTGTGGGGGTCGGTGGGGGTGCGCGTTGATGCCTGCGGCGGCCTGTGCGGGTGGGGTGGGGGTGCGCGTAGCGCCTACGGGTCGGTGGGTGGGTCGGGGCCGTGCCGGGGGGTGTCCGTCCTCGGACCGGCGGCTGGACTTAGGCCAGGAGGTGCCGCGTGTTGACGCCGGCCACTGCGGGCGGACACCCCCCGACACGTCCCCTTCCCGCCGTGGGCGACTGCAGGCCCGTAGGGGTACGCGCATTCCCCCCACGGGCTGCCGAGCGAGCCTGACCGCGGCCCGTCACGCCGACCCAGCCGCGGCCGTCACGCCGACCGCACTGCCGTCCACCACAGCCCGCATAGCCGCGGGCCGTCACGCCCACCCCACCCAGCCGCAGGTCGGCGCCAGCGTGCGTAGCTGCGGGCAGTCGTGCCGCTGGGGCGGCACGGGTGGGCGCAGCGGCACCCCGTCGCGCCGGGCTGCGCGACCCACCCCAGCCCAGCCCCCACGCCGGGCACGCCTCGAGCCGGCAGCCCGTTCGGCGTTCGAGGACGGGGCAGCACCGTCCCTGACCCCGATGCCGGTGCCTTGGAAATGGCGGAACGTGCCCTTCACGTGGCGCAGCGCGTCGTTTTCCGGTTCGGTAAGGGGGAGCCGTTCAGTCAGACCCGTTGGCGATTCACCTTGGAGGACTAGCGATGGACTTCACACTCGAAGTGATCCCGCTGCCCGTGAGCGACATCGACCGGGCCCGCGACTTCTACCGGGACAAGGTCGGCTTCCACGTCGACATCGACCAGGAGGTCATGCCGGGCATGCGCATCGTCCAGCTCACGCCTCCGGGCTCGGGCTGTTCGATCGCCCTGGGCGACAGCATCTGGGAGATGGCGAAGGGCCCCCGCCCGGCGCCCGGCTCCTACCAGGGCCTCCAGCTCTGCGTCGCCGACATCAAGGCGGCCCATGCGGAGCTGGTCGAACGCGGCCTCGAGGTCTCCGAGCCGGTCCAGTACGCACCTGACGACGGCGCCACGTTCATGTACTTCACGGACCCCGACGGCAACGGCTGGTCGATCCAGGAGTACCGGCGCAGGGCTACGGAACCGCTGCACCAGCTCCTGTCGAAGCTGGCGGCGAGTTAGCCGGTCTCAGGGGCGCGGACGATCCGCGCCCCTGGGCCCGCTGAGGCCACGCGGGTGGTCGGGGCCCCTCGGGGCGGGCGGCGATGAGTTTCGGCAGCGTGCCGGGTCTATGCATCGTTCAACCGCGACGCGAGGAGAACGACATGACCGCCACCTACACCTTCGACGTCTTTTCCAGCCTCGACGGCTACGGTGCCGCCGGCGGCGACTGGACCGGCTACTGGGGCAAGCAAGGCCCCGAGTTGCTCGACCACCGCCTGGCCTTGTACGACGCGGAGCAGCGGATGGTCTTCGGGGCCAACACGTACCGGGCATTCGCGCGAATGCTGGCCGAGAGCACCGAGGAGTCCGACGTACGGGACCCATGGGTCACGCGGATGAGGAGCATGCCGGCAACGGTGGTGTCGACGACGCTGGAAGGTCCCCTCGACTGGCCGGACGCCACCGTCGTGAGCGGCGACGCCGTCGACGTCGTCGCCCGGCTCAAGGAGGAGTCCGACGTGCCGTTGCGCTCGCACGGCAGCCTGTCGATGAACCGGGCGCTGATGGCCGCCGGCCTGGTCGACCGCTTGCAGGTGACGCTCTTCCCTGTCATCACCGGTCGGACCGGGCTGGACCCGATCTTTCAAGGCGCGGCCGACTTCGATCTGGAGCTGATCGAGAACCGGACACTCGACGGTCACATCCAGGAGCTCATCTACCGACCCGTCCTGCATTGACCTGCCGGGAACCGGCTCCGACCTTGCGCTTACAGCACCGGCAGATTCTTCCGCAGCTCGAACGCCGTCACCTCGGACCGGTACTCGTGCCACTCCGCCCGCTTGTTGCGCAGGAAGAAGTCGAAGACGTGCTCCCCGAGCGTCTCGGCGACAAGATCGCTGCGCTCCATCAGCGTCAGCGCCTCGCCCAGGTTCTGCGGCAGCGGCTCGATGCCCATCGCGCGGCGTTCCGCGTCGGAGAGGGCCCAGACGTCGTCCTCGGCGCCCGGAGGGAGTTCGTAGCCCTCCTCGATGCCCTTGAGGCCGGCGGCGAGGAGGACCGCGTAGGCCAGGTACGGGTTGGCGCCGGAGTCCAGTGAGCGGACCTCGACGCGCGCGGAGCCCGTCTTGCCGGGCTTGTACATCGGGACGCGGACCAGGGCCGAGCGGTTGTTGTGGCCCCAGCAGATGTACGACGGGGCCTCGCCGCCGGCGCCCGCGGTGCGCTCGGAGCCGCCCCAGATGCGCTTGTAGGAGTTCACCCACTGGTTGGTGACCGCGGCGATCTCCGCGGCGTGCCGCAGCAGGCCCGCGATGAAGGAGCGGCCGACCTTGGAGAGCTGGTATTCGGCGCCCGACTCGTAGAAGGCGTTCCTGTCGCCCTCGAAGAGCGAGAGATGCGTGTGCATGCCGCTGCCCGGGTGCTCCGAGAACGGCTTGGGCATGAACGTCGCCTGGACGCCCTGCTCCAGCGCCACCTGCTTCATGACCAGGCGGAAGGTCATGATGTTGTCGGCCGTCGAGAGTGCGTCGGCGTAGCGCAGGTCGATCTCCTGCTGGCCGGGGGCGCCCTCGTGGTGGGAGAACTCGACCGAGATGCCCATCGACTCCAGCATGGTGATCGCCTGGCGGCGGAAGTCCATGCCGATGTTCTGCGGGGTGTGGTCGAAGTAGCCGGAGTTGTCGGCGGGGGTCGGCACCGTGCCGTCGACGGGCTTGTCCTTCAGCAGGAAGAACTCGATCTCGGGGTGGGTGTAGAAGGTGAAGCCCAGGTCGGAGGCGCGGGCCAGGGCGCGCTTGAGGACGTAGCGCGGGTCCGCGAAGGACGGGGAGCCGTCCGGCATGAGGATGTCGCAGAACATGCGGGCGGTGCCGGGGGCCTCGGCGCGCCAGGGCAGGATCTGGAAGGTCGACGGGTCCGGCTTGGCGATCATGTCGGACTCGTAGACACGGGCGAAGCCCTCGATCGCCGAGCCGTCGAAGCCGATGCCCTCGTCGAAGGCCTGCTCCAGCTCGGCCGGGGCCACGGCCACGGACTTGAGGAAGCCCAGCACGTCCGTGAACCACAGCCGTACGAACCGGATGTCGCGCTCCTCCAACGTCCGGAGCACGAACTCCTGCTGCTTGTCCATCTTCCGCTTCCCCATCCTTGCTGGTCAGGCCGCCTGTCTCCGGTACTGCTGGAGTGGCGGTCGGGCACATGAGCATCCCACCACAACACCGTTTCAGGCGCGTTGCGCACCTTGATCGCCGGGGCGACCCCGGGCCGAACGCCCGGCATACGGCACGTGTCCTGCCACGGCACTCGATGAACTGCTCTGCCGCCCATCTTGCCTGCTCGGACTGACATCCGTAATGCCCGGCCCCGTAAGACCCACCCCGCTTTAATTTGCATCTCAGATGCAAGTTTTAATGAGGGCGGGCGGTCACCCTCACCGTCCCCTTCGAGCTTGAGGAGACTTGATGCTGTCCGAGCAGTCCGCCGTCACCGTCCGCGCCACCCTGCCTGCGGTCGGCGCGTCCCTCGCCGAGATCACCGAGCGTTTCTACGCCGGGTTGTTCACCGCCCGCCCCGAGCTGCTGCGTGACCTGTTCAACCGCGGCAACCAGGCGGCGGGCACCCAGCGGCAGGCCCTGGCGGGATCGATCGCCGCGTTCGCGACGTACCTCCTGGACCACCCCGACGAGCGGCCCGACGCGATGCTGAGCCGCATCGCCCACAAGCACGCCTCCCTGGGCGTCACCGCGGAGCAGTACGGAATCGTCCACGAGCACCTCTTCGCCGCCATCGCCGACGTCCTCGGCGAGGCCGTCACGCCCGAGGTCGCGGCCGCCTGGGACGAGGTCTACTGGCTGATGGCGAACGCACTCATCGCGATCGAGAAGCGGCTGTACGAGGAGCGCGGCGGGAGCAGGTGGCAGGAGTGGGAGGTCGTCGAACGCGTCGAGGAGACGGCCGACGTCGCCACCTTCCGGCTGCGCCCGGCCGACGGCCGCCCGGCACCCGGCTTCCGGGCCGGGCAGTACGTCTCCGTCCAGGTCGAGCTGGCGGACGGGGCCCGGCAGATACGCCAGTACAGCCTCTCCGCCGCCCCCGGCTCGCCGATCCGCCAGATCAGCGTGAAGCGCGTGCGGGGCGGGGGCGCCCCCGACGGCGAGGTCTCGAACCACCTCCACGCGCGCGTGCGGGTCGGTGACCGGCTGCGCCTGTCGGCGCCGTACGGCGATCTCGTGCTCGCCGGCACCGACGCCCCGCTGCTGCTCGCCTCCGCCGGCATCGGCGTGACCCCGATGGTCGCCATGCTCGGTGAGCTCGCGGACGCCGGGCACGAGGGCCCGGTGACCGTCGTGCACGGCGACCGCTCCCCCGGCGGGCACGCCCTGCGCGCCGACCACGAGGCGTACGCCGGGAAGCTCGCGGACGCCTCGGTCCACTTCTGGTACGAGACGGACGCCGACGGCGCCGGGGAGTCCCACCGCACCGGTCTGGTCGACCTCACCGACATCGCCGTACCGAAGGGCACGCGCGCGTACCTGTGCGGTCCGCTGCCCTTCATGCGGGCGGTGCGGGCGCAGCTGATCGCGAAGGGCGTGGCACGTGCCGACATCCACTACGAGGTGTTCGGGCCGGACCTCTGGCTGGCGCAGGAGGGCTGAGGCGGAGCCGGCCTCAGTGCGCCTCAGTGGGCCTCATTGACTCTCAGCGGGTCCGGCCGATCTGCAGCAGGAGCGGACCGGTCGGGTCCGCGGTCACGTCGGTCACCGTCAGCGGGTCCAGTGAGGCGTAGAAGGCCTCCTGGGCCCGCCGCAGCGCGCCCCGCAGCCGGCACGCGGAGTGGAGCGGGCAGGGGCTGTCGCCCTCGCACTCGACGACGTCGCCGTCCCCCTCGAAGGCGCGCACGATGGCGCCGACCGAGGCGGTACGGCCCTTGTCGCTGAGCCAGAGACCGCCGCCGCGGCCCCGGCGGGCGTCGACCAGACCCATGTGCTGCAGCTCGGCGACGACCTTGGCGGCGTGGGTGTAGGGCACCTCCATGTCCGCCGCGACCTCGCGGGTCGTCGGCGTGGCGTCACCCAGGACGGCGAGCCGCATGAGGAGCCGCAGGGCCAGGTCGGTGGAGCGCAGCAGCCGCATGGGGGCAGCGTAGATAATGCGCATCCGCGGCTCAAAATATCGGCGGTTCGCAGCCTCCCTACATCTCGCCCCAGCTCCCCCATTACGATCAGCGGACCCGACCGTCCCACCCCCTCAGAAGGGCACACCTCATGGGCTCCGCCAAGAACAAGAGCAGCGCGGATCGCAAGGCGCGAATAGAGGAGATGCGGCGTGCCGAGCGTGCCCGTGAGCGCCGCAACCGCATCCTCACCATCGCGGCCAGCGTGGTGGTCGTCGCCGGTCTCGTCGTCGGCGGTGTCGTCCTGATCCAGTCGCAGTCCGACAAGAGCGACTCGGCGCAGTCCGAGAAGGACAAGACCACCGGGAAGTTCGTCGCCGGCAAGGACGGCGTGAACACGTGGAAGGGCACCCTGGCCCGCACCCACGTCGAGACGAGCGTGAAGTACCCGGTGGAACCGCCGGTCGGCGGCAACCACAGCCGGGCCTGGATGAACTGCAACGGCGACGTCTACACCAAGGAACTCAGGAACGAGAACGCCGTGCACTCCCTGGAGCACGGCGCGGTGTGGGTGACGTACAGCAGCAAGGCCTCCAAGGCCGATGTCGCCGCGCTGGCGGAGAAGGTCAAGAAGACGCCGTACACGCTGATGAGCCCGGACGAGAAGCAGAAGGACCCGATCATGCTCAGCGCGTGGGGCCACCAGCGCACGGTGACGAGCGCGAGCGACCCGAACGTCGACAAGTTCTTCGAGACGTACGTCCAGGGCAAGCAGACGCCCGAGCCGGGCGCGGCCTGCACGGGCGGTCTGTCGGAGTGAGGCAGCACGTCGGCTGGATTGCCGGGACCGCGGCGGCCGTGCTCGTCGCGGCCGGCGCGATCACCTACGCCGTCGCCGAGGACGGCGGCGCCGAGCGGACCCCGAGCGCCGACTCGGCGGACGCCGGGTTCGCGCGCGACATGGCGGTGCACCATCAGCAGGCCGTGGAGATGTCGTACATCGTCCGCGACCGCACGAAGGACGAGGAGATACGGCGGCTCGCGTACGACATCGCCCAGACGCAGGCCAACCAGCGCGGCATGCTGCTGGGCTGGCTGGATCTGTGGGAGCTGCCGAAGGTGTCGTCGGACGCGCCGATGACCTGGATGGGCATGGGCGACATGCCCTCCGCCGGGGACGGCGCGCTGATGCCGGGCATGGCGACCAACACGGAGATGAAGAAGCTCGAGGGCCTCAGCGGCAAGCAGGCGGAGGTCTTCTATCTGCAGCTGATGACGGACCATCACAAGGGCGGCATCCACATGGCCGAGGGCTGTGTCGACAAGTGCACGGTCGACGTGGAGAAGAAGCTCGCGCAGGGCATGGTCGATGGGCAGCAGTCGGAGATCGACCTGATGAAGGACATGCTGGAGGAGCGGGGCGCGAAGCCGCGACCGTGATCCTCGCTTTCTCCTCGACCATCAAATGGCCTTGTCATTAGGTTAATTGAGGGCTTCTTGGCCCTCGCATTCCCCTGGCATGAACGGTTCATCGCAAGAGTGACGACTGGCGAGTGATCCACTCGCGACGAACCGCACAGGGGGTTTCATGAGATCCAACCGCGCCACCCTGCGCGCCGGAGTGAGCCTGGCGGCGACACTGCCCCTGCTCGCCGGCGCGCTGGCGCTCGGCATACCCGCGGCGCACGCCGCCGGCCACGCGGACCGGGACACGCTCGCGGGAACCAGGCCCGCGTGGGCCACGACCAAGGCCGACCGGGGCGCGACCGCCGACAGCGCCCCCGTCTCCGTCCGCGTCTACCTCGCGGGACGGGACGCGACCGGTCTCGCCGCCTACGCCAAGGCCGTGTCCGACCCGGACTCGGCGTCGTACGGCACGTACCTGACCGCCAAGCAGGCGCAGGCCCGCTTCGGCGCGACGAAGGCCCAAGTGGCCGCGGTCAAGAGCTGGTTGACGTCGGCGGGCCTGAAGGTCACGGATGTCACGCAGCACTATGTCGCCGTCACCGGCGATGTGGCCGCCGCCGAGAAGGCGTTCGGCACGCAGCTGCACAACTACACCAAGGGCGCCCGGACCTACCGCGCGCCGGCGACGACGGCATCGGTGCCGGAGGCCCTCAAGGACGCCGTCCTGACCGTCACCGGCCTGGACAACGCGCCGCACCTGGCGCGCCACCAGGACCAGCTGCCGCCGCCGGAGACCGTGTTCCGCAATGCCGGACCCTTCTCGTCGTACTACGGCTCGAACGTGGCGACCACGCTGCCGGACGCCTACGGCACGAAGATCCCGTACGCCGTGAAGGGGTACACCGGCAAGCAGCTGCGCGCCGCGTACGGCGCCGGCAAGCGCACCGGCAAGGGCGTGCGCATCGCCATCACCGACGCGTACGCCTCCCCGACCATCGCCTTCGACGCTGCCACCTACGCGAAGAAGCACGGCGACGCGGCCTGGACCACGGGTCAGCTGCGCGAGGTCCTGCCCGCCAAGTACACGCACACCAAGGAGTGCTCGGCGGCCGGCTGGTACGGCGAGGAGACCCTCGACGTCGAGGCCGTGCACGCGGTCGCGCCCGCCGCGAACGTCACGTACGTGGGTGCCGCCTCCTGCTACGACGACGACCTGCTCGACTCGCTCGGCAAGATCGTCGACAGCCACCTCGCCGACATCGTCTCCAACTCCTGGGGCGACATCGAGGCCAACCAGACGCCCGACCTCGCGGCCGCCTACGACCAGGTCTTCCAGCTCGGCGCGGTGGAGGGCATCGGCTTCTACTTCTCCTCCGGCGACAACGGCGACGAGGTCGCCAACACCGGCACCAAGCAGGTCGACACCCCGGCCAACTCGGCGTGGGTGACGGCGGTCGGCGGCACGTCGCTGGCGGTCGGCAAGGGCGACTCGTACCTGTGGGAGACCGGCTGGGGCACGCAGAAGGCGGTGCTGTCGGCCGACGGCAAGAGCTGGACGGACTTCCCCGGCGCCTTCACCTCGGGCGCGGGCGGCGGCACCAGCAGGACCGTCGCCGAGCCGTACTGGCAGAAGGGCGTCGTGCCGGACGCGCTGGCCAAGGCCAACAGCGCCGACGGCAACCGTGTCGTGCCGGACATCGCGGCGATCGCCGACCCGAACACCGGGTTCCTGGTGGGCCAGACGCAGACCCTGCCGGACGGAAAGACCCAGGCGTACGACGAGTACCGCATCGGCGGCACCTCGCTCGCCGCGCCGGTGATCGCGGCCGTGCAGGCGCTGGCGCAGGAGGCGCGCGGCGGGAAGCCGCTCGGTTTCGCCAACCCGGCGATCTACGCGAAGTACGGCTCGAAGGCGTACCACGACGTCACCGACAATCCGACGGGCTCCGGGATCGCGGTCGCGCGCGTCGACTACGTCAACGGCTACGACGCCACGGGCGGCCTGACCACGTCCGTGCGCAGTCTCGGCAAGGACAGCTCGCTCCAGGCCGTGCAGGGTTACGACGACGTGACGGGCGTGGGGACGCCTGCGAACGGTTACGTGGAGTCGTACCGCCAGTGAGAGACCGGTGAGAGAAACGAATGGGGGGGCGCCAGGTGGTCACCGGGCGCCCCCTTCGTCCCGGGACCCGCGCATCGTCGTGGGACGCGCGGATCGTCGTAGGACGTGCGAGTCGTCGTAGGACCCGCAGGACTGGACGTGCGAGTCGTCGTAGGACTCGCAGGACTCAGGACCGGACCCTCTCCGCCTGCTGCGGAACATGCCCGGCGACCACCCGCTCCCGCCCGGCCCGCGGTGCGGCGGCCCGGCGCCGGTCCACCGCGTACGCGGCCCCCGCGACGCCCAGCCCGAGCACGGCCAGCGCCGCCCCGGCCAGGGCCGGCGAGGTCACCCCGAAGCCGGCGGCGAGGGCCAGGCCGCCGATCCAGGCGCCGCCCGCGTTGGCGAGGTTGAAGGCCGCCTGGTTGGCGGAGGAGGCCAGGGACGGGGCCGAGGACGCCTTCTCCATCACCATCAGGTTGAGCGGGGAGCCGGTGACGAACGCGGCCATGCCGAGCAGCATCACCGCCAGGGCCGCGCTCCAGGCCGTGGACATCAGCAGCGGGAACAGGGCCAGCACCGCGGCGAGCGAGAGCAGGCCCCCGAACAGGGTCCTGCGCATCGAGTGGTCCGCCAGCCGCCCGCCCAGCAGGTTGCCGATGGTCGCACCCACCCCGAACAGCGCCAGCAGCAGCGTCACGCTGGCGTCGGCGTACCCGGCGGAGTCGGTCAGCATCGGCGTGATGTAGCTGTACGCGGCGAAGAGCGCGCCGAAGCCCGCGACCGTCGTCCCGAGGGCGAGCCACACCGGCGGCGACTTCAGCGCGGCCAGCTCCCCGCGCAGCCCGGCGGACGGCGCCGGCACCCGGTCGTGCGGGATCAGCAGCGCGAGCGAGGCGATGGCGGCCAGGCCGATCGCGCTGACGCCCAGGAAGGTCGCCCGCCAGCCCAGGTGCTGCCCCATGAGCGTGGCGACCGGCACCCCGGCGATGTTCGCGACGGTCAGCCCGAGGAACATCAGGGACACCGACCGGGCCTTGCGCTCCGGCGCGACCATGGCCGTGGCGACCACCGCGCCGACGCCGAAGAAGGCGCCGTGCGGCAGACCGCTCACGAAGCGAGCCACGAGCAGCCAGGAGTGGTCCGGCGCGAAGGCCGACGCGGCGTTGCCCGCGACGAACAGCGCCATCAGCGCGATGAGGACCGTCCGGCGCGGCATCCGCGCGGTCGCGGCCGCGAGCAGCGGGGCGCCGATGACTACGCCGAGGGCGTACGCCGAGACCAGGTGCCCGGCGGTGGGGATGGAGGTGTGCAGGTCGTCCGCGACGTCGGGCAGCAGGCCCATCATCACGAACTCGGTCGTAATTCGCAGATGGGTGCATGGTTGAAGGGGTAGGGCAGACCACCCGGGAGGGGACATGACGACCGCCACCACCACCGCAACGCTCATCGGCCGCGAATACCTGCGCGTCTCGATCGACACGTCCGGCTACGAGCGCAGCAACGACGACCAGCACGACGAGAACACCTACGTCACCGCAGACAACGGCATCACGCTGGTCGGCCAGCCGTACCGCGACGTCGGCTCCGCCTCCCGGTTCGCGCTCAAGGAGCGCGACGACTTCGTGCGCCTCATGGCCGACCTGGAGGCCAATACCTTCGGCGCGCAGGTACTCGTGATGTGGGAGAACAGCCGGGGCAGCCGCCAGCCCCGCGAGTGGCTCGACCTGATCGACGCCTGCCAGGCGCGCGGCGTGAAGATCTTCATCACCACGCACGCGCGCCTCTACGATCTGGACAAGTGGCGCGACCGCCACGCCCTCCAGGAAGAGAGCCTGAAGGCGGCGGCGGCCTCCGAGGAGACGAGCGAGCGCGTGACCCGGACCCTGGCCAGCAACGCCCGCAAGGGCAAGCCCCACGGGCTGATCCCCTACGGCTACCGGCGCACGTACACCAAGGTCCGCAACTCCAAGGGTCGTCTGGTCACCCGCCCCGAGGCGCAGCTCCCCGAGCCCACCGAAGCCCTGAACGTGATCGACCTGTTCGTCAAGCTGCGGGCCGGGGAGTCCTTCCAGGTCATCTCCGACGACTGGGCCGCACGCGGCATCGTCAGCCGGGACGGCGTCCCCTTCAGCGCGCAGTCCCTGTCCCAGATGGCCCGCAAGATCTCTTACGTCGGCAAGCGCGTCATCACCAAGACCGTGCAGGACCCCGAGACCGGCAAGCGCAAGAAGATCGTGACCGGTGAGGTGGACGCCGCCTGGCCTGTGGTTGCCGACTTCGACGGCTCCCCCATGGACGCCGAGGAGTTCGTCACCCTGTTCACTGAGGTCCAGGCGATGCTCAACGACCCCCAGCGCCGGACCAACCCCGGCGGCGGAGCCAAGCACATCTGGACCATGACCGTGCGCTGCGACGTCTGCGGCGGCCCCATCACCGTCACGGCGCACCTGTCGGCCGAGGGCGAGCAGGTGTACGCCTGCCGGGACAAGGGCTGCGTGCGACTGAGCGAGAAGGCCGAGCTGGACCGCATCCTGGCCCGTCACGTGCTGGGCTGGCTGGCCCGGCCGGACGTCTACACCAGGCTCGGCAATGGACACGACGATGCCGAACTGAGGAGCGTCCGCGCTCAGTTGACCGCCAAGCGCACAGCCCTGGATGAGACCCGCACCGCCGAGCCCGAGTCGCTGGCGGAGGAGCGCCGCCTGGCCCGCCGTGAGGAGCGGCTGGAGACCGAAGTCAAGGAGCTGGAGGAGAAGGAGCAGAGCCTCACCCGGCCCAACCCGCTGGAGGCGCTGTTCCCCCAGGGCCCGGCCGACACCATCGCCGCGCGCTGGGAGGCGACGGACATCGCCGCTCAGCGGGCCGTGGCCGCCCTTCTGCTCAGCCCCGAGGTCATCGGGCAGGTACGGCTCCGGCGCGTGGCCGACAGCCCGTCAGACGCCGTACGAGACCGCATCAAGTGGGTGACGGCAGCATGAGCGACATCCGCGAGCCCCTGTACGGCGCTCAGGCGGCCGAAGTCGGCCGGGCCCTACGCCGGTTGCTGGTCAGGGGCACGAGGCCGGAGACGCCCCGTCAGCGTCCCGTGCTGACGCCGTTCCGGGTCGCCCTGCTACGGCGCCGCACCTGATCCACCCGCACACGACGGAGCCGCCCCGCATCGGCATCGGGGCGGCTCCGTGCTGTTGGGGCTACGCGCCGAGGCGCACCGTCCAGATGCGCAGCATGATCCTTAGCAGGTCCGGGTCGATCAGCTCCACGTCGTCCACGTGCTCACGGTGGGCCCACACCGTCCACCCCGGGCCCGAGTTGCCCAGCTCGTGAGCCACGGCCACCGCGTCCGCCGGGTCGGTGATCTCCTCGTCGCACGCCCGGCACACGTGCACGCTCGCCGTCACAGCGCACCACCCCGGCGCCTGTGGCACTCGCACCCGCACCGGCGCACCAGCAGGACAGCCCCGTTCGAGTGCGGCAGCGGGACGTCCTTGGTCTGGCGGCACTCGCGGTGCACGTCCCTGTAGTCCGGCCGCTGGCCCAGCGTGCACTCGGCCGACAGCGGCGGGGTGTCCGTCGCGGGGGCGCTCACGGCGCCTCTCCCCGGCTCCGGGCGTTGGCCATAGCCACGCCTGCCGACAGCTTCTCCGCCGCCGTAGCGGGCCGCAGAGGGCCCTGCGCGTCCCACTCCCGCCCGCCGCCGGGCGGCCGGAGCTGCCAGCACCCGCCCTCGCGGCCCATCACCCGGCCGACCTTGCGCGCGGTCTCGTCCCACACCAGCTCGTCAACCTGGGGCGTATACGCGTTCATGCGCACCCCCGCTGGATCACGTCGGCGAGCCGGAGCGCGACATCAGCCCGCACCCGGCCCAGGTTGATCAGGTTCAGTGAGGGCGATGCCGTATCCGCCCCCAGGGACGGCAGGACGATCCCCGCCGCCGTCAGTGCTTCGCGCAGCACCTCAACCGCTTCCAGGGCATCCGTGGTGCCCGTCTCCTGTGCAGTGACCATGAACTGAGCGTTGTAAAGAGGCGGTTGAGGCAGCTAGCGCCTATACCCGGTTATTCGCGGGTAGGGGCTGTCTATAGCCGTTTATGTCCACGGGGGCCCGGCGAACCCGTACCGTCCACTCCCGAGCACGCTGATCATGAGGGCACCAGTACCCGGCGAAAGGAACCGATCATGGCGCGACGGCTGCGCTTCAACGGCACGGGCAGTGGCGTGAACGGCTGCCCGGCCGTCCACGAAGACCTCGACACCGGCGAGGTCATCATTCACGGACCGGCGCTCACCGACCCTGACGACATCGCCCGCCTGCGGCACCTCGGAGAGGGCGAGGTGCCTATCGTCGTCCCGCGCGAACTGCTCGTCGACTTCGGCCCCAAGGAGGTCACACGCGTGCCGAACATCATCGGCCTGGATGAGTTCGACCGGCTGTTCACTCAGTTCCAGCACACGGCCTGGCGGCTGGAGAGCCGCCGCCGGTACGCCTCCGACGAGGTGACCGACACCTACGCGCAGTTCCTCCGGGGCGAGCCCGTCGACTGGGAGGGCAAGGACGCCGAGTGGTGCGCCGAGCGCCGTGAACAGGTGGCGCTCGGCAAGCGGTTCGAGCGCGTACGCGTCGTCGACAGCCCGCCCACCCCGGGCCAGCTCTACCTGCTCGACAACGCCCGGCGGAACAGCTCCGTCGGCGAGGACATCCGGCAGCTCTGGCGCACCGACGCCGAACGCCTCCAGCTCCCCGCAGAGGACTTCTGGCTGTTCGACTCCCGGCTGGTGGCCCGGCTCAACTTCGACGACGCCGACAACCTGGTGAACGTGGAGCTGATCACGGAGCCGGTGGAGGTCAACCGGTACGCACAGGTGCGCGACGCCGCGCAGCACTACGCCGTGCCGTACGACGCCTTCGCGGCGAACCTGTAGGGCCAAGGAGCGGAACCGGTGACCACCGACTACCAGCAGGCGCGCGAGGCGCTCGGTATCCGGCTGCGTGAGCTGAGGCTCACGGCGCCGGACGGTCGGCTCACCGGTTCCGCACTCGCCCGGCGCCTCGGCTGGCCGCAGCCCAAGGTGAGCAAGCTGGAGAACGGCCGTCAGACCGCCACGCCTGACGACCTCCGCGCCTGGGCCGACGGCACCGGCCAGCCGGACGCCTACGACGAACTACTCGCCCGGCTACGGGGGTTCGAGTCACACATCCGCTCATGGCGGCGGCAGCTCGCCTCCGGACACAAGCCCGTGCAGGACACACACCTCGCCGCACACGGTGACGCCTCCGTGTTCCGGGGCTGGGAGTCGTCCATCATCTTCGGCATCCTCCAGACCCCCGACTACGCCCGGTCGATCTTCGCCCGGTACGCCGAACTCCAGCAGTCGCCCCGGGACACGGAGGAAGCCGTCCGCTCCCGCATCAAGCGGCAGGAAGCCCTGTACGACCCCTCCAAGCGCTTCCACCTGCTCCTGTGGGAGGCCGCGCTGCGCGCCTTGGTCTGTCCGCCGTCGGTGCTGGCGGCGCAGCTCGACCGGCTGTCCGGCGCCGTCGGCCTGGACACGGTCGAACTCGGCATCGTCCCGCTCAGCGCCTCGCTCAAGATCCCGCCCGCCACGGCCTTCTGGGTCTACGACGACAGCCGCGTAATCGTGGAGACGTGGCACTCCGAGCTGTGGGTGGAGGACGAGGCCAGCGTGAGCACCTACCTCCGCACCTGGAACACCCTGCGGGAGTCGGCCGTGTACGGGGCCGACGCGCACCGGCTCATCACTGACGCCCGCCGGGCGCTCAACGTGTGACGAGGGCCCACTGCCGGCTGATTTAGCTAAAGGAGTCCGCCCAGTTCAGATTGGGTGCTGTACGCCCCCGAACTCCCTGGAACTGAGCCGTACTCGGGCGTACTCTGGGAGGAGCAAAGACCACAGACCACGGACCAGAACGCGGGTCCGTGGTCGTCGCGTTTCTGGGCCGGGTCATGTCCCGAACCCGGAGGCGCCCCATGGGCGAACCAGCAACCCTGGACGAGGTCCGCACCTGGCCCGCCCTCGTCACACTCGCTCAGGCGGCCCGCGCACTGGGCATCGGCCGTACCACCGCCTTCACCCTCGCCGCCCGGGGTGAGTTCCCCGTGCCCGTGCTGCGGGTGGTGGGCCGTCAGAAGGTGCGCACCGCCGACCTCATCCGCTACCTGGAGGCGGACGGGGGTGCGTCCGCGTGACCGTCGTTCTCTGCCTGGCCGCTGCCGCCGGGGCCTGGTTCTACCTCCGGTACCGCTACCGGCTGTGGAAGGCCACCCGCGACGCCCGCCGGGCCATCGTCGCCGGACAGGCCGCCAAGGAGCGTGAGGCCGCCCGCCGGACCCTCGCGCAGCGTCTGCACGCCGTCCTGCCGGATGCCGCGCTGGCCCGGCTGTTCCGCTGGACGCCGGACAGCCGGATCCGCCCCACGGTCCGCATCGCCCGCCGGGGATTTCTCGGCCGGTACGAGCGGATCCGGCCGGATCAGCACATCATGGTCGTCGGCTTCACGGGGTCCGGGAAGTCGTCGGCGCTGCGGGTGCTCGCGGCCTGGGCCCTGTCCAACTCCTCCTGGTCGCTTGAGGCTTGGGACGGCAAGTGGGGCGCCTCAGTCCGGGCCTACCGGGGCAAGGCTCCGGTGCTCGACACCATGGAGGCGATCGAGGCCCGGCTGCGGGACCTGGTGACCCGGGAGCTGCCCGCCCGAGCGCTCATGGCCGAGCCTCCGCACCTCGCGATCATCATGGACGAGTCCCGGCTCCTCAACATGCTGTCGGCCGCCGGTATGCGCGACCTCGTGACGGTCATCCAGACCGGCCGGGAACTCGGCGTGCACCTGTGGTTCGGGCTCCAGGACCCCAAGACCGACAGCGTCCCGAGCGAGATCCGCGACCAGTTCAGCGCCAAGCTCGTCCACCAGCTCCAGACCGAAGAGGCCGCGCGCGTCGCGCTCAAGGAGCTGGTGGCCGCCGGGTGGGCTCCGCACCGCCTGATGCGCTCGGGCCAGATGCTCATCTGGACGCCCGTACGGGCCATGTCCGCGCCCCGGGTGGTGTACGGCCTGTGGCTGTCGGCCGGACGCCTGGCCGCCCTGGAGCGCCAGGGCCCGTACACCGCCCCCGAGTTCGCCCCGCCCGTGGACCTGCACAAGGACGTTGCGCCCGTTGCACACGCCTTTGACCTGGGCGGACCCACGCAACACGCAACAGGCAACACCCGCACGGACCTGTTCGCGGAGGAGATCGAACGCGCGCTGCTCGGGGGCCCGGCGGGCGTGCGGGAGATCGCCCGCGCTACCGGCCGCAACCCGGGCTCGGTCCACCGCAAGATCACCCAACTCGCCGCCCGGGGCCAGGTCGAAGCGACCCCGGACGGCTTCGCCCTCCCCCCTGCTCAGGAAGAAGGGACCTCCCAGTGAAGACCCGGAGTGAGCACCGCACAAGGACGGTGCCCAAGACCATCGACGGCAAGACCCACGACGTCACCGAGACGTACTCGATCGACGTGCCGGTGCCCCCGGCGGACCGTGACGCACAGGCGCTCCAGGCGGTCACGGCGCTCGCCGGACTCATCGTCCTGGGGGCGGTCGTGTGGTCCACAGTGGCCATCGGCGGACTGCTCGCGCTGACCTCCCCCGTGTGGGTCGCGTACCTGATTGCGTTCGTGTTCGACGCCGCATGGATCGGCTGCCTGGTGCTGGAGTGGATCAACCGCTACGACCCGGAGCGCGCCCGTACGCCCCGCCGGGCGGGGTGGGCGGCCCTGGCACTGTCCATGGGCCTGATCGCCGCTCACGGCTCCGTCAGCGGCTCCCTCGGGGTGGGTCTGGCGGGGGCCGCCGTCAGCCTTGTGGCCAAGGGCTTCTGGCACGTCGTCATGCGGGCCACGGGGGCGGAGCTGGACCCGGCGTCCGCACAGTGGGCCGCCGCCGAGCGCGCCGAGGTCCACGCCGAGATGGCCACCGTCGCCGTCCGGCGACAGCTCCACCGCACCCGGGCGCGGATCCGGGAGGAGACTTCCGCCCTGGACGGATCCGGATCCGTCACCGCGCTGGAGTGGCGCACCCCGGCCACCGACGGCCTGACGGAGGACCGGCTGAGGACCGAGATGGAGGGCACGGCGGAGCGGATCCGGACCGCCCAGTCCGCCGGATCCGGATCCGCCCGGACGGATCCGGAATCCGGATCCGTCAAGGACCGGGTCCGCGCCCTGTACGAGTCCGGCACCACAGATCCGGCGGCCGTCGTGGAGGCGCTGCCCGGCGCCAACCCCGAGACTGTCAAGCGCATGGTCCGCCTCGTGCGGACGGAAGGTGGCTACGCATGATCCAGTTCGGTGCACTGATCGCTCTGGTGGTCCTCGTGGCCGCAGCCAAGCAGCACCGCGTCCCCGCCCTGATCGCCATCGCGGCGACGGTCGTACTGATGGGTGGCTTCGGCGAACTCGGGACCACGGCGACCAACATCCTCGGGTCCCTCTGACGCACAGACACGAGCCCCGCCGGGTACGCCCGGCGGGGCTCTGTCGTCAGCCGGTTGTGAAGGACTCGCCGTCGTTCCGGGTGATGCGGAACGTGGCGGGCCTCGCGTCGGTCGGTGGCATGCCCACTCCGTCCTGGACGTCGAACGGGCCTTCCTGCCCGTCGGGGAGTCGCAGACGGAGCTGCCGAGTCCTGTCGATCTCCCGCCACACCTCTACGGAGCGGAGGGTCATCGTGCCGGACCAGTACGGGTTGCGGATGCCGTCGGGCACCTGCCGGAGGCTGACGGAGACGGGCGCTTCGCCCGCGTCGGTAACGGCCGTCGCCGGGCCGCTGATTGTGCTCATGTCTGCCGAGCGTAGCCGTCCAGGCGGAGAGTGATTTAGCTATATCGGCCGGCAAGGAGTCGCCCCAGCTCAGGCGGGCCAGACCCGGCCGTCGCCGTCCACGCGGACCTGGCAGCACTCCCGCAGGCTCCGCAGTGCCCCGCCGAACAGGCTGCGGTCGTACACCGACAGCATCGCCGTCAGCTCGTCGGCGGTGCGGCCGGGGTTGGTCTGGATGTGACGCAGCGCCCTGGCGCGCAGGAACGGACTGATGCTGTCGACCCCGCCGCCCACGTCAGCTCTGCCCCGCCTGTACGAGGTGATCCGCCACGGCCTCACGGACGTGCTCCGGCAGGTCGGGCATGAGCTGACCGAGGGTCTGCGCGTCGCCCCAGTGCCACTGGCGCAGGACGATGTCCATCGCGGCCACGGCGGCTCGCGCCCGGCGGTCGGCGTCCATGAGCTGCTGACGGGTTGCGTCCATGATCGACGGGCCGGGCGGAGCAGCGAGGGTGACGCCCGTCTGCGCCTCGATCACCCGCACCACGGCCGCCGTCGCTTCGCCGGACGCCTGCTGGATGTCGGCCAGCGCCGCGCGCCCGGCGGCGACGATGGCGGCCTGCTGTGCGTCCAGTTCACCGGACATGGTCAACGCCTCCCGGAGTCTCGTCAGTTGGAGCGGCCCGGTAGTTGTCGTCTACGCGGACGGCGCGTCCCCGACGGACGAGCGTCTCAAGGAGGCGCCGGGCCTGCCCGGCGGGCAGCCCCAGCACCACCCCGACCGACGCTGGAGTCATGCCGGTGTCCCCGTTGCCCTGGAGCAGCGTCAACGCGCGAGTAGCGGGGGAGAGTTCGGCCCCCGGCCGGGGCCACCGGTACCGGGCGCTCACGACGTCAGCCCCATCTCGTCAGCGGCGGCCCGCAGTGCCGCGAGAGCCGTCAGAGCGGCGAGAGAGCCGCTGTCAACGGTCTCCGCGCCCGAGGCCACCAGGCCCGGCCGGGACAGCCTCACGCCGTCCGTGAAGCCCTCCAGGGACGTGTACTGCACCCCGCCCTCGACCGCGTGCAGCACCCGGCCGTTCCCGGCGTACAGGCCCGCATGCGTGGCCAGGCGGTTGAGCACGACGTCCCCCGGCTCCAGGCCGTCCAGCTCCACCCGCTGCCCGGCGTCGATGAGAGGCAGGTTCAGCCGGGGCACGAGCACCCCGGCCGCCTGCGCGTAGGCCCAGCGGATGAGCCCGGCGCAGTCGAAGCTGAGCGGGCCGTCGGCGTCGTCGGCGTAGGGCGCACCGATCTTCAACTCAGCGAAGCGCAGCGCATCCGCCCGCATACGGCCGTCCGCCGCTGTCTGGTCGCTGGCCGCGCGGGCGGCGGCCCGGCGCCGCTCTGTGGCGGCTACCTGGTCATCCCAGCGGGCGATGTCCCGGGCACAGGGCTCCATGCCGAACAGCAGGCCGAAGGTGGCCTCGCCTCGGGCGGCGAACACCTCGTCCGCCGGGACGTCCGACGCGCACCACCGGCACCCGGCGCCGTCTGGCAGGAGGACCGCGTCCAGTACGTCAGCGCTGAAGATCGCACGCAGGGCGGGCATCTGGGCCAGCGCCCTGTCCCGCCGGGTGCGCAGCTCCTCCCGCGTGAGCGGAGCAGGCGGCGTGGGCTTCTCGCCGGTGGCGATGCTGCGGCCGTCCACGGTCAGGGGCTCGGGCGGCGGACGGAGGTGATCGGCCAGGTACTGCGCGGCCGTGGCCGGGGTGAGGCCCGAGGCGGCCCGGCTGCGCCGACGCCGGGCGAAGGCGTCCACCGACGCCCCGGTGAGCAGGATGATCCCCTCGCCGGGCACGCGCTCCAGGTCGCCGCGTTTCAGGGCGTCGTACGCCGCCTGCGTCGTCGTGTTCAGGCGGTCCGCCGCCTGGGAAATGGTGAGGAAATCCATTGCGCGCCTCCCGGCTTTTAAAAGGAGCATAATGGAGGTGCGGGCGCACTCCAAAGAATGGGGATCATGACTGGGGTGCGCCCCCTTTGCGCCCTCGTGTACCCCCGTGAGTAATCGCGCGTAAAAGCGCGTACACGAATTAAGTAGATGAAGATAAATAGGAACCTACAAACTTCGGCGCCCGGTGCCCAGACGGTTTGCTGAACCTCGCACCCGGGGTAGGTTGTAAGCAGACCAAGGAACCCAGCCCCACAAGGGGCGCGGGTTCCTTTTGCTTTCCGGGAGGAGATCATGCCCATTCCCAAGGTCCCGATGTCGGCCGCCGAGCGGTCCCTCAAGGGTCGCCGGGCCATCGCCCTGCGCTACGGCCGCACCGAAGAGGCGGAACGCCTGGACGCGGAGCTGACGCTGGAGCGGGCCAACACGCTGGAGACCGAGGCCAAGCGGCTGCGTCGCGAGGTTGAAGCACTGACGGGCCCGGCCGCGTAGCCGGACCGAGCACCACCCGCCGGACGGGCAAGGCGTCTACCGACCGGCACAGCACCTGACCAAAGACCACGGAAAGGAGGCGCGAGGCAACCAGTGTGGAAAGGGGCCCAGAGATGGCCCAGGAAATGCCGGTGAAGGACCGACCGACGCTGGACGAGGAAATTCAGGCACGGGTCAATCGCGCTCCGGCGCCCGACGTAGTGATCGCCAAGGTGCGACGGCTGCTCGCCCCGGCAGGGGGTGTGCAGGAATGAGCGCAAACGAAAGCCGGGGCCTGGGAACCCCGGCAATCGAAGAGGACGCCGCCAACGTCTACGGAGAGCGTACCCCAGCGTCCGACGAAATAACCGATTCGATGAATTGCGAAAAGCCGTTCACGGATGCCAGCCGGGCCAAGCTGGAGCGGTCCGGAATTCCCGTGGAGCGTGCGGCCGAGCTGGGAATCAGCCCCCTCTACGACCTGAGCGACCTCCCGCCGGACGTCCCCGGTCGCTGGTACGCAGCCGGGGCATGATCTTCACGGCGCATGACCTCGACGACCGGGTGTCGTACGTCGTCCGGCCGGACGAACCGGTGACCAACGAGGACGGCGAGCCGGTCAAGTACGTCAACCAGTCCGGCGCCGAGCCGATGCTGTGGCACTTCCGGACGGCGCAGCCGGGGCACCCAACGCTCGTGGTGGAGGGCTGCCTCCAGTCGCGTCAGGCGGTCCTGTCGGCTCCGACCGAGTGGGGCGTGATAGGGCTCAACGGCTGCTGGGGCTGGTCGGGTGCTGACCTCCTCTGGGCCGAAGGACAGGACGTGGTCCTGCTGTTCGACAAGGACGTCACCACCAACCACCACGTCTGGGATGCGGCCGAGGGCCTGCGGGACGCGCTGGCGGCCGAGGGCGCGGATTCGGTCCGGCTGGCCAAGCTCGCCGGGGCTCGGGGCACCGACGGGCTGGACGACGTCATGGCCCGGCGGCCCGAGGACAAGCGCACCCCGTACCTCGTCCGGATCGTGGAGGCCGCCGCCCCGAGGCTCCCCAAGAGGCCCCCACAGCGGAAGTCGCGGTTCTTCGACGCGTCCGGCGCGCTGCTGGCCGACACGCTGGCCAAGGCCGTCATGGACGACCACCCGGCCGCCCTGACTGCTGAGGGCCGGGTGGCGCTGTACCGGGACGGCGTCTACCGGCTGGACGGCATGGGGTTCGCGGCGGCTGTGTCGGAACGGCTGGGTGAGCAGCACCGGCCGGGCCACCTGACGACGGCGGAGCAGAAGGTTCAGGCGAAGCTCTACACCCAGGGCATCCAGCTCCCGGAGCGGACGGCGGAGCCGATCGTGAACCTGGCGAACGGGATGCTCGACCTGCGCACGGGTGAGCTGCACCCGCACGGGCCGGAGTACCTGTCGACGGCTCAACTCCCCGTCTCCTGGGACCCGGAGGCGCCGTGCCCCGGCTACGAGGCGTGGCTGACCGAAGTGTGCCCCAACCAGGTCAGCGACCTGGAGGAGGTCGCCAGTACGATGCTCGATCCGTCGCGCACGCCGCCGAAGGCGCTGTTCCTGTACGGCCCCAGCCGGTCGGGCAAGTCGACCTTCCTGCGCCTGATGGAGGCCGTGGCGGGCCGGGAGAACATCTCCGCCGTCACCCTGCACCAACTCAGCGAGAACCGGTTCGTGGCGGCGAGCATCTACGGCAAGATCCTCAACGCGGCGGCCGACCTGTCCGGCAAGGACGTCAGCGACACGTCGCTGTTCAAGATGCTCACCGGCGAAGACGTGATCGACGCTGAGCGCAAGTACGGCGGCCGGTTCCAGTTCACCAACAGGGCCCTGTTCGCCTTCAGCGCGAACGAGCTGCCGCAGGTGAGCGAGGCATCCCGGGCGTACACGGAGCGCGTGAAGCCCTTCCGGTTCGGGCTGTCGTTCGCAGGCCGGGAGGACCCCGAGATCGAGCGCAAGATGCACGACGAGCTGCCGGGCATCCTCGTGCGCTGGGTGCGGGCCTGGCAGCGGATGAACCTGCGCGGGGGCCGGTACGACGCGACGCAGGCCGAAGTGCAGGCGGAGTTCGAGACCCGCTCGGACAGGGTGCGGCAGTGGTTCGACGAAGAGCTGACCACCACCACACAGCCCGGCCGGGGCGCGATCCCGGCGGACGTCCACCGGTGGTTCAAGAAGTGGGCCGAGGACAACGGCGGGCACTTCATGGGCCGGAACACCCTCATGGCCCGACTCCGAAACTGCCCGGGGGTGGCCGAAGTGCGGGTCGGAACGGCCCGCTCCAGGGGGCTCAACGTGGTCCGGAAGGGCGATATCGACCCATTTGAGTAGTCCGGCGGGCTGTTCGGGCTGTTCCGGCTCTATCCCTCTAAGCCCGGGGATACAAAGCCACAGCTCAAACCGCTGAACCTCTAACAGTAAGAGGGAAACAGCCCGAACAGCCCGGCCTCCAAGATCGAGAATGGAGACCGATCATGCGCCCCTGCGGACGCAACTGCTACACCTCCGAGGCGAACGCCTTGGCGGCCCTCGGCTGCCACCCCGGAGCCTCGACGGTCCAGTTCTGCGGAGCCTGCGACGCCTGGCACATCACCCGGGCATCGACCCGGCTGCCCGGCCGGGCCCCCTCGGGCTTCCGCTTCAACACCCCGGCGTCCCCGGCGCCGACCGCCCCGTCCCGGTGGCGCAGTCAGTGGTACAACGCGGGCGCCTACGCCGCCGGGGACGCCGTCGAGTACGAGGGCCGGGCGTGGCTGGCCGTCGTGAACTACACCATGGACCGGCCCGGCGCCTCTGGGTCATGGCGTGAGGTCACCACGTGCATGGGTGAGCCGCTGTGCGCCCCGGGCATGTGCGGGCCGCCCTGTCACCACCCTGCTTGTCCGGTGAGGTCTTTGCCGGCTCACGCCGCATGAGCCCCACCCGCCCCATAGGGCCCGATCACTGAGGAGCAATCATGGGCGCACCGCCCCAGGCCCGGCCCAACCCGGCGGCCCACGCCGACCGCAACGCGAAGATCTTCAACCTCAAGGTGGCCGGGCTGACCGAACGGCAGATCGCCGCTGAGGTGGGGCTCAGCCAGACCCGAGTGCACGAGATCCTGACGGAAGAGGTGGCCGCCCGCATCGGCCCGCCCGCCGAGGAGTACGTGGCCCTGCGCGAGGCGGAGCTGTCCGCCCTGTGGAAGCGCGTGTTCGCGATCATGGCCAAGGCTGAGGACACCGACGCCAAGCTCAAGGCGGTCGACCGGCTGATCCGCATCAACGAGTCCCGCCGCAAGCTACGGGGCGCGGACGCCCCCGAGGCGATGACCATCGCCCTGGAGCGCCGGTTGGAGGAGGAGGTCGAGACGTCCGTCGTCGCCATCATCGCCGCCGTGGACGCCGTCACGGCCGCCCTGCCCGACCTGGATGGCGCCTACCGGGCCAAGCTCAAGTCGTACGCGCTGGAGGTCGCCGGGCGCGCGCTCAAGGCCGAAGACGGCGAGGCCCCCGGCCCGGCGCCGGAGGCACCCCGGCCGCAACTCGCCCTGCCGCCGGGCTCGTCCGGTGGCAGGGCGGACGATGCCCCTCCGCGCTACCGCGAGCCGGACAGCGCTGACGCCGTGCTGGCGGAACTGGCGAAGATCCAGGACGAGTTCGGAGATCTGCTCGACGAGGAGGACGACGATGGACCGGAAGACGATCAAGCGACGGTTGCGTGAGCTGGCGGCCGACCCCGGCCAGCCGGGTGCAGCGGCGGAGATTCAGCGGCTCAAGGGCGCCCTGCGGCGCCTGTCCCGCCCGGAGCCCCCGGCCCGCCCGGCGGCCGAGCCTGTCCCGGCCGACCCGGACGCGGAGGCCATCGCCACCTGGCCGCCGGAGCTGCGCGCCCGGCTGCGGACCGCTTCCATGAGTCGCAAGATCGACCGTGCGTCCTCCGTGCACGACTCCGGCAACTGGGGAGCGCTGAACGACCTGCGCCGACGGTAAAGAGTCGATAACGGTTCTCCGGCTACAGATCGTAGTTTTCGGCCCTGTCGGCGGCCGTCTCCAGGTCGCACCCTGCCTTAGAAAGGAAGGCTCCCTGAGCTGGGCGTTCCTTGATCGCTTCCCGCTACACTCCGTGTACCTACGTGCGAATTACTACCTCGGTGGTACCTATGCCGAAGGCGCCGACGGCCAGGGCGAGCAGGGCCAGGGGCATGAAGAGAGCCGTGCCTTTCGAGGGAGAGCGGTAGTCCGGATCCACCTTATGTTCAGTTCCGGAACAAAGGCTCTCAGTCCCAGTATTCCCTCTGGTTACGAGGACGTGTCGACCTTCACACGAGCAGCCACCGGAAGGTGGTCGCTGCCCGTCTCCGGCAGCGTCCAGGAGCTCTCCGGCTCCACGCCCCGCACCATGATCTGGTCGATCCGCGCCATCGGGAACGACGCCGGCCAGCTGAACCCGAACCCGCTGCCCGAGGCGCCCTGCGTGGAGCGCATCTGGGCGGTGACGGCGTTGAGCGCGCGGTCGTTCATCGTGCCGTTCAGGTCGCCGAGCAGGACCACCTTCTCCACGGGCTCGTCGGCGATGGCCTCGCCCAGCGCGTTGGCGCTCTTGTCGCGCTGCCGGGCGGTGAACCCGGCCTCCATCTTCACCCGCACCGACGGCAGGTGGGCGACGTACACCGCGACCTGCCCGGACGGCGTGGTCACCACGGCCCGCATGGCGCGCGTCCAGCCCAGCTTGATGTCCACGGGCTTGACCCCGCTCAGCGGGTACTTGCTCCACAGCCCGACGGTGCCCTGCACCGAGTGGTACTTGTACGTCGACGCCAGTGCCTTCTCGTACGTCGGCACCGCCGCGGCCGTCAGCTCCTCCAGGGCGAGCACGTCCGCGCCGGACGCGGCCACGTCCCGGGCGGTGCCGGACGGATCGGTGTTGTCGGCGTTGACGTTGTGCGTGGCCACCGTGAGGTCGCCGCCGGGGCCGGTCCGGTCGACGAGGAGGCCGCCGAAGAGGTTCAGCCACACGATCGCCGGGAGCAGCACGGCGATGAGGGCGGTCGCGGACCTGCGGACCAGGGCCAGCAGGAGCAGCAGCGGGACGAACAGGCCGAGCCACGGCAGGAACGTCTCCGTGAGGCTGCCGAGGTTGCCGATCCGGTTCGGGATCTGCGCGTGCAGCAGCATCACCAGGGCGAGGATCACCGCGAGGGCGGCCAGCACGATGCCGCGCCGCCAGATGCGCGGGTCGCCGCGCCAGCCCGCGACCAGGCGGTTGTTCCTCAGGCGTTCCGTCAGGCGCCGAAGCCCGGAATCCCGGCGCTCGGGCCCCGAGCTTCCGTTGTCCGTCTCCGTCACGTACGCCTGCTGCGCCATACCGTCGCCTCACTACCTGCCGTGCACTCCGTCGTCCCCCCGCGCCCAAAGAAACCCTAGGGGATGATCGGCTCCGTTCCTGCCGTCCTCATGACGGCCGTACGGGGGCGAGGACGTACAAGTCACCTTCAGGAGTTCCGGTCACGGTGAGGGAAAGCGCGCTCTGTGACGAAACGCGCACATGCGATCTACGAGGTGCGCGAACTGACGGGCCGTAGACCTTCGAGAACGGCGTCGACGATCTGCTCCGACAGCCCCTCCGGGAGGTCACCGTCCGCCCGCAGGACGGTGTCCGCCCGCATGACCGTGCGCATCAGCATCGGCCCTATGAACAGGTCGTTCATCAACTCGGCGTCGATGTCCGTGCGCAGCTCGCCGTTCTCCTGCGCGCGGCGCAGGAGCGCGACCTGCTTCCTGCGCCGCGGTTCGACGACGATCGTGTGATAGGCGTCCCAGAGCTTCGGGCTGCTCTTCACCTGGGAGAACACGCTGCGCAGGAGGGCCGACGAACGGGTCATCAGTCCGCGCTGGCGCATCTGTTCCAGGAACGCCACGAGGTCGTCGCGCAGCGAGGTGCCCGGGAGTTCTGGGTCCGGGGGTTCCGCGGTGCGCACGACGTCGACGAAGAGCTCCTCCTTGCCGCTCCAGCGGCGGTAGATGGTGGCCTTGCCGACGCCGGCCGTGCGGGCGATGCGCTCGATGGAGAGTTCCGCGAGCGGTACGCCTTCCTCCAACAGCTTCATGACGCCCTCGATGATGGACCGCTCCACGACCTCGCTGCGGGGGCGGCCCCGGGTGGGGCCGTCGTGCCGGGGATGGCTGTCGGCGAGGCTCACTGGGTTCGGTCCTTTCCTGGGCTGGGCTGATTCTCCCCCGTGTACGGCGCCGTCGTACGCGAAGGCCGCGTCGGCGCGTGTCCTTGTCCTGCTCAGTTTCTACTCCGCGGCGGCCAACTCCCGCTCGGGCTCCCCCTCCTGAGGCGCCGTCGGCCGCCCCGGCAGGAACAGCGCCACGACCACCGCGCCGAGCACGGCGATGCCCGCTCCCCACAGCGCCGTCACATGCATGGCGTGCAGGAAGGCGTCGTGGGCCGGGCCGACGAGGGCCTCGCCCCGCTGCCCGAGCCGGGCCGCGACGCCGAGCGTGGCCTCGATGGACTCGCCCGCCGTGTGCCGTACGTCCTCCGGCAGCGCCGTGAGCCGGTCCTCGATGCCGCCGCGGTACGCGGTCGACAGGACGGAGCCCAGTACGGCGATGCCCAGCGCGCCGCCGACCTGGCGGAAGGTGTTGCTGAGGGCGGAGGCGGAGCCGGCCTTCTCGCGGGGCAGGGCCTGCATGATGACGACGCTGACCGGGGTCATGATGTGCGCCATGGCGGCGCCCATCAGGAAGAACACGACCTCCAGGAGCCAGATCGGCGTGTCCGCCTCGAACGTGGCGAACGCGGCCAGGGTGGCGGCGATGAGCAGCATGGCGCCGGTGGTGGTGGCCCGGTTGCCGAACCGGTCGACGACGAGCCGGGCGCGCGGCGCGAAGATCATCTGGGCGGCGGCGAGCGGCAGCATCAGCAGACCGGTCTGCAGGGGTGAGTAGCCGCGCACGCTCTGGGTGTAGAAGACCGAGAAGAAGGTCACGCCCATGAGGGCGAAGAAGACCAGCGCGATGACGCCGATCGCGGCCGAGAAGACCTTGTTCTTGAAGTACGTGACGTCGATGGACGGATGGTCACTGCGCTTCTCGAACACGACGAAGCCGACGAGGACGGCGAGACCGGAGGCGATCGTCGCGAGGACCGTCGGGTCCGTGAAGTCGGCGAGCTGGCCGCCCTTGATGATGCCGTAGACGAGCAGGACCAGGCCGACCACGGAGAGCACGACGCCGACGGGGTCCATGCGGCCCGGGTCCGGGTCACGCGAGTCGGGGACCAGCCACAGCATCAGCGCGAGCGCGAGGAGCACGATCGGCACGTTGATGAGGAAGACCGAGCCCCACCAGAAGTGGTCGAGCAGGACGCCGCCGGTGATGGGCCCGATGGCGATGGCGAGCCCGACGCCGCCCGCCCAGATGCCGATGGCCTTCGGCTGCTCGTCCCGCTCGAAGACGTTCATGAGGACGGCGAGGGTGGCCGGCATGACGAACGCGGCGCCGAGGCCCATCACCGCGCGGAAGGCGATGAGCTCGCCGGGCGAGCCGGAGAAGGCGGCGAGCGCGGAGCCGACGCCGAACACGGCGAGCCCGCCCAGCAGGACCTTCTTGCGGCCGAGCCGGTCGCCGAGGAGACCGGCGCTGAACAGCAGGCCGGCGAAGACGAGGGTGTAGGCGTTGATCGCCCACTCCAGCTCGCTCTGCGTGGCGCCCAGGCCGGTCGGGGCCGGGGTCGAGATGGTCTTGATGGCGACGTTCAGGATCGAGTTGTCCAGGACGACGATCAGCAGGCTGAGCATCAGCACGCCGAGGATCGCCCAGCGGCGCCGGTGCACGGCTTCCGGTATCCGGGGGCCGGTGTCAGGGACGGGAGAAGTCATGCCGTCGAGCGTAGGCGATTTTCGATACGGCACCGTCTCGTATCGTAAATTTTTGCCGACATCTTACGCAGGGCCGGGGGGCGGAACTCACAGCGGGAGGCCTGGCCCTCCCTGGCACGAAGTGCCACCATGGAGACGGTCCGGGGACGCCGTCAGGGCGCCTCGAGATGACATGAAGGAGCCGTTGCCATGACGCAGCTCTCGGCTGCCCAGACGCCTCAGGCGAAGCCTTCCGACGGCAGCAAGGCGCTGTACGGGGGGAAGGGCACCCGCCGCATCACCGTCCGCGACATCGCTCTCGCCAAGGAGCGGGGCGAGAAGTGGCCCATGCTCACCGCGTACGACGCGATGACCGCGTCCGTGTTCGACGAGGCCGGCATCCCGGTCATGCTCGTCGGCGACTCCGCGGGCAACTGTCACCTCGGGTACGACACCACCGTGCCCGTCACGCTCGACGAGATGACCATGCTGTCGGCCGCCGTCGTACGGGGCACCTCGCGCGCCCTGATCGTCGGCGACCTGCCCTTCGGCTCCTACCAGGAGGGCCCGGTGCAGGCGCTGCGCTCGGCGACCCGGCTGGTGAAGGAGGCCGGGGTCGGCGCGGTGAAGCTGGAGGGCGGCGAGCGCTCGCACCGCCAGATCGAGCTGCTGGTCGAGTCCGGCATCCCGGTCATGGCCCACATCGGCCTGACCCCGCAGTCCGTCAACGCCATGGGCTACCGCGTTCAGGGCCGCGGCGAGGAGGCGGCCGCGCAGCTGCTGCGGGACGCGAAGGCGGTCCAGGACGCGGGCGCGTTCGCGGTCGTCCTGGAGCTGGTGCCGGCGGAGCTGGCGGCCGAGGTGACGCGGATCCTGCACATCCCGACGGTCGGGATCGGCGCCGGTCCGGAGACGGACGCCCAGGTGCTGGTCTGGACGGACATGCTGGGCCTGACCGGCGGCCGGGTCCCCAAGTTCGTCAAGCAGTACGCCAACCTCCGCGAGGTCATGGGCAACGCGGCGAAGGCGTTCGCGGAGGACGTGGTGGGCGGAACGTTCCCGCAGGAGGAGCACTCGGTCCACTGAGCCCTTCCGGGCTCCGACACCCCTGAACCACTGCGGCACCACAGCGCCCCGCCGATCTTCCCCCGTCGGCGGGGCGCCCTCTTCTCCCCGAAACCCACTGGCGGGCCCGGCACTTCCCGCACCAGCATGAGCCGCATGACTGACGAACCCGCACGATGGAGCCAGGCGACCACCTACCCCGACATGTGGGTCGACCCCGACGACGACCCCCGCAACAGCGACGGGGTCAGTCCGGACGGCGAGCTCGCGACGCTGCAGGACTTCCTGACGAACTACCGCATGACCCTGCGGATGAAGTGCGAGGGCCTGGACCCGGAGCAACTTTCCCGCCGTTCGGTTCCGCCCTCGACGATGTCCCTGCTCGGCCTGATCCGGCACCTCGCCGAGACGGAACGGGACTGGCGCAACTGGATCACCGAGGGCGATCCGCTGCCGAAGCTGTACGGCGATCCCGACGGGGACTTCCTCGGAGCCGTCGCCGAGCAGGCCGTGGTGGACGCCGCGTACGCCGATCTGGAGCGCGAGCAGGCGGCGACCGACGCCGCGCTGGCCGAGCACCCGGATCTGGGCGAGCGGCTGGGCAAGGAGGGGTTCGCGGTGCGTGAGCTCCTGGTGCACCGGATCGAGGAGTACGCCCGCCACTGCGGGCATGCCGACCTGTTGCGCGAGTGCGTGGACGGGCGGGTCGGCCAATGAGCCGGTGACCGACCCGGGCGGGAGGCGGGTCCGGGCGGGGGACGGATCCGCCCTGTCGGCGCCCTGTAGGCCATGTCGGTGATCTGTCGGTCGTTTGTCGGTGGGCCCTGACACCGTCGTCCCCATGACGCGAATCGACAAGAACCCCGACGGCGTGAGCAGCGCCGTATCCGTGCGGGGGCTGGTCAAGCACTACGGCGAGACCAAGGCTCTGGACGGTGTTGACCTCACGGTGCGTGAAGGCACCGTCATGGGCGTGCTCGGGCCGAACGGCGCCGGGAAGACCACCCTGGTGCGGATCCTGTCCACGCTGCTGGCGCCGGACGCCGGACAGGCCACCGTCGCCGGCTACGACGTCGTACGGCAGCCCCGGCAGCTGCGGCGGGTGATCGGGCTCACCGGGCAGTACGCCTCCGTGGACGAGAAGCTCCCGGGGTGGGAGAACCTGTACCTCATCGGCCGGCTGCTGGACCTGCCCCGCAAGGAGGCACGCGCGCGTGCCGACGCGCTGCTGGAGCGGTTCTCCCTCACGGAGGCGGCCAAGCGGCCCGCCGCCACGTACTCCGGCGGTATGCGGCGGCGGCTCGATCTCGCCGCCTCCATGATCGGGCGGCCCAAGGTGCTGTTCCTGGACGAGCCGACCACTGGGCTCGACCCGCGCACCCGCAACGAGGTGTGGGACGAGGTCAAGGCCATGGTCGGGGACGGTGTGACCGTGCTGCTGACCACCCAGTACATGGAGGAGGCCGAGCAGCTCGCCTCCGAGCTGACGGTCGTCGACCGGGGCAAGGTCATCGCGGGCGGCGGCATCGAGGAGCTCAAGGCGAAGGTCGGCGGGCGGACCCTGCGCGTCCGGCCGGCCGACGCCCTGCAGTTGCGGCCCCTCGCCGGGTACCTGGACGAGCTCGGCATCACCGGGCTCGCCACCACCACCGTGGACACCGAGACCGGCACGCTGCTCGTCCCGGTCCTCAGCGACGAGCAGCTCACCGCGATCGTCGGTGCCGTCACCGCGCGCGGCATCACGCTCGCCTCCATCACCACCGAACTGCCCAGCCTGGACGAGGTGTTCCTGTCCCTCACCGGCCACCGCGCCAGTGCGCCGCAGGACGCCGTGCCCGCCGACGACCGCGAGGAGGTCGCCGTATGAGCGCCGCCACCGTCACCACCACCGACGACGCCCGCATCTCGCTGCGCGGGCACCTGCGGCACACCGGGGCCCTCGTCCGCCGCAATCTGCTGTGGATCCGTCAGGACCCGGAGTCGATGGCCGACGCGCTGCTGATGCCGGTCATCTTCACCCTGCTGTTCGTGTTCGTCTTCGGCGGCTCGATCGGGCAGGCGCTGGGCGGCGGGCAGGAACAGTACGTGCAGTACGTGATCCCCGGCATGATCGCGATGATGAGCATGACGCTGTCCCAGGGCGTCGGCACCGGCTTCAGCCAGGACTTCAACTCCGGTGTCATGGACCGCTTCCGGTCCCTGCCGATCGGGCGCGGCTCGGTGCTCTTCGCGAAGATCTCGGTGGAGCTGCTGCGGATGCTGTTCGCGACGACCGTGCTGATGATCGTCTCCGTGGCCGTCGGGTTCGACATCACCAACTGGCCCGGGCTGTTCGCGACCGTGGCCCTGTCCACGGCGTTCGCCTCGTCGATCATGTGGGTGTTCCTCACCCTGGGCGTGATCATGAAGAACGCGCAGTCCGTGCAGGCGATGGGTTTCCTGGTGCTGTTCCCGCTGCAGTTCGGCTCGTCGATCTTCGCGCCGACGACGTCGATGCCGGGCTGGCTGCAGGCCTTCACCGACTACAACCCGCTGTCCACGCTCGCGGACGCCGCGCGTGGCCTGATGGTGGGCGGGCCGGTCGCGCACGACCTGTGGGTGACGCTCGCCTGGTCGGTGGCCATCACGGCGGTGATGGCGCCGGTCGCGATCCACAAGTTCCGGACGAAGAGCTGACGTACGGACCCGGCCCGCGTCGGTGCGTGTCGGTGTGCGTCAGACCAGGGCGGCGGCCTCCTCGGCGGAGAGGCCGCCGCCCTCCGCGTACGCCGCCTCGTAGGCCGCGTCGCCTAGCACCGCGCGCGTGCGCGCCACCGCCCGGTCGTACACCTCGCGCTCCTGGGACGACGGGACGTGCCGGGGCGGCAGCAGCGCGTCGGCGGCGCCGAGGCAGCGGGCGGCGTCACGGGCCCGGCGGCCGCCGTCGACGCGGGCGAGGGCGAACGCGGCGGTGGTCAGGTACGCGGAGCGCATCTGCGGGGCGATGGCCTGGGACAGCGGGTCCCCGGCGCGTTCCAGGGCGCGCCTGATCCTGTCCAGGGACTCCGGGTAGCGGCCGTCGACCGCGTCCAGCCAGGCCTCGGCACCGAGGATGAAGGCGTCGAAGATGATGAAGTGGGCGATCTTGAACTGCTCGCGCAACAGCCGGAGATGCTCACGCGCCTCGGGAACCCGGTCGGTCATGCCGAGCCGGCCGGCCAGGATCAGCCGGGCGAAGGGCATCGCGTGTTCGGTGACGCCGCCCCCCTGCTCGATGACCTCGCGCAGCAGACGCTCTCCCCGCTCGGTCTCGCCGGACTCGATCAGGGCGGCGCCGAGCCGGGCGCTGAGCACGCCCACCTGGGCGCGGGCGCCGAGGCATTCGGCGTGTTCGATCGCCGCCCGGTAGTCGGCGGCGGCCGCGCGGTACTCGCCCCGGCGCTCCTGTGCCTCGGCGCGCGCGGCGAGTGCCTCCGCGGTGCCCCACAGATCACCGAGGCGGCGGTAGATGGCCAGCGACTCGTCGGCGTCGCGGGTGGCGTCGCCGCTCCACTCGGTGCGGTTGGCGAGCAGATTGGCCCGCATCTGCAGACCGGCGGCGAGGTCCCACTCGTATCCGGGCACACAGCGGCAGGTGTCGATGGCGGCGTCGACGATCTCCCGGACCCGCGCCACGTCCCCGGTGAGCAGGACGGCGTAGAACCACAGGGAGCCGGGGAACCGGCAGCCCTGCGGGAGTCCGGGCTCGTACGTCTCGCTGATGACGCGCAGCTTCTTCTGCCGCTCAGGGGTCTGCCAGGCGTCCAACTCGGTGTCCATGCAGGCGAGATGGACCAGGTGGACGCCGCGCCGGGCCTCTGCGAGGACCTCACCCGTCCAGGGGGGCGGCGTGGCCGTGCAGCGCTCCCACAGCGGGGCGGCGGGCCGGACGGGCTCGATGAAGGGGTCGGGCCCGAGATCCTGGATCTCCCGGCACCAGTTGCGGGCGACGATGCGCTGGTCGCGCATCTGCCAGTACCAGGCCATCGACAGCACCAGGCACATCGCCTCCTGCTCGTCGCGCAGGGCGACGGCGTGGTGCAGGGCGGCGCGGACGTTCTCGCTCTCGCGCTCCAGCCGCTGGACGGCGGCGAGTTGACCGGCGCCGCGCAGCAACGGCTCCGTGGTGCGGGCGAGTTCGCGGTAGTACGTCAGGTGCGTGCGCTCGGCCTCGCCGCGCCGCCCGCTCTCGTCGAGCCGCTCGCCCGCGTACTCGGCGACGGTCTCCAGCAGCCGGTAGCGCATCTCGCCGTCGCTCGAAGGGGCGGCCACCACGAGGGACTTGTCCACGAGCGAGCCGAGCGCGTCCAGTGCGCCCGGTCCGCACACGGCCTCGGCGGCGGCGAGATCGCACCCGCCGGCGAACACCGACAGCCGTCGCAGCACGTCCCGTTCGTCCTCGTCCAGCAGCTCCCAGGACCAGTCGACGACCGCGCGGAGGGTCTGCTGGCGGGGCAGGACGGTACGGCTGCCCGAGGTGAGCAGCCGGAAGCGGTCGTCGAGCCGGTCGGCGATCTGACGTGGGGTCAGCATGCGGAGGCGGGCGGCCGCGAGCTCGATGGCGAGGGGCAGCCCGTCGAGTCGCCGGCAGATCTCCGCGCACGCCTCCGGATCGTCCGCGATCCGGAACCCGGGCCTCGCCGCGGCCCCCCGGTCGGCGAGCAGCTTCAGCGCCACCGGCTCCGGCAGCGGCTCCACGGGCCGCAGCAACTCCCCGGGTACGCCGAGGGGTTCACGACTCGTCGCGAGCACCGTCAGCTCCGGGCACCGCTCCAGCAGCTCCTCCACGAGGCGGGCGGCGGCCTCGACGACATGCTCGCAGTTGTCGAGGATCAGCAGCATGCGGCGCTTGCCGCAGTGCTCGGCGAGCCGCTCGACGGGGTCGTCGTGCCGGTCGGACCCGGCCCGCATGGCCTCGGCCCCGGCGCCGTACAGCACGGTCTCGCGGGCGCCGACGGCGGTGAGCACGGCCTCCGGTACGGCCTGCGGGTCGTCGACCGGCGCGAGCTCGGCCAGCCACACCCCGTCCGGGGCGGCGTCCCGCACGGTCTCACCGGCCTCCTGCGACAGCCGTGTCTTCCCGGCACCGCCGGGACCGAGCAGGGTGACGAGCCGGGCGGTGCCGAGATCACCGCGGATGGCCTCGATGTCCGCCTCCCGGCCGACGAAGGAGGTGAGACGGGCGCGGAGGTTGCCGGTGGGCGCGGGTGGGGTCGGGGCAGCGGCAGGCGATGTGCCACGGCTGGCCGGGGAGTCGAGGGTGCGGGTCCGGTCGGGCGCTGCCGTGCGGCGGGCATCGCGGTGAGCGGGAGCACCGGGGCCGGTCGACGTGCCGGCGGTGCGCGAGCCCGCGCCGTTCGGCGTATCGGACGCACGCGTGCCCGCGCCGGTCGACGCGTCAGACACGCCCGTGCCCGCGCCGGTCCATGCGTCAGACACGCCCGTGCCCGTACCCCAGGACGTCGGCCGGCGGGCCCCCGCGTCGGCGTGCGGGCCGGTCCCCTGCCCGTCCCCGTCGCGCGCACGTGCGCCGGCCCCTCCCCCGTGCGCACCCTGCCCCGCCCGGAGCAACTCCCCGTGCAGCGCCCGTAGTTCCGGCCCAGGGTCGGAACCGAGCCGGTCCGCCAGCAGTCGTCGTACCTCCTCATAGGCGGCCAGGGCCTCCGCCGTGCGGCCCGCGTCGCGCAGGGCGCGCAGGCGGAGGGCCTGGAGGGGCTCGTCCAGGGGGTGCGTGTCGCACAGGGCGGTCAGCTCGGGGAGGGACTCGTCGGCGCGGCCGAGGGCGAGGCCGGCGGCGTGCCGGGCGCGCAGGGCGTCGAGGCGCCGGGTCTCCCAGCGGGCCGACTCGGCGGTGCGGTCGGGGAGGTCGGCGAGGGCGGGGCCGTGCCACAGGGCGAGGGCGTCGTCGAGGACGACCGCCGCCTTGGCGGGGTCGCCGTCGGCCAACGCGCGCGTGCCCTCGCCGGCGAGGCGTTCGAAGCGGTGCAGGTCGATGTCGTCGGGCGCGGCGGCGAGGCGGTAGCCGCCGTCCACCGAGGCGACGGCATCCGCGCCGAGGGCCCTGCGCAACCGCCCCACCAGCGCCTGCAGCGCCCCCGTGGCATCGGCGGGCGAATCCCCGTCCCACACCTCGTCGACCAGCACGCTCACGGGCACGGTACGTCCGACCCGCAGCGCCAGCACGGTCAGCAGAGCACGCAACCGCGCTCCGCCCACCGGAACGGGGGTGCCGTCGGGGCGGAGCGCCTGGGTCGTGCCGAGGATGCGATAGCGCACGGGGTCCATTGTCTCCGGTCGGTCAGGGGAAGGTCACAGGGTTGGGCAGGGCGGGGAGATCATGACGTATCGGGGCGAGGAGTGGCGCGGGAGGGGCGGCGGCTACGGCGAACAGGGCACAGCCGGACGCCGCCGTGCCGCCGAGCGCGGTCGCGGCGAGAACACGGGCCGGGCGTGTGAGGCGCCCCGGTCGCCGCGCACTCACGGCTTCGGTCCCCTCGCACCCCCGTCCGGCACCTCCAGCGTCACCACCACCCCCGCGTCCACCGACCGCCGCCCCCGCTCGCCCGGCATCCCGTCGGCGAACCACTTCGGGCACGCGTCCACCGACCGCAGCCGCCGCGCCCCGGGCCCCCTCACCGGCTCCCAGGACCGCGAGCCCGGTGCCGTCTCGGCGTACTGCTGGGTCACCACCCGCACCGCCCGCACACGGCCGCTCACCTCGGGCCACTCGCCCCCGTGCGTCTCCACCGCGAGGAGGCCGACCAGCCGGATCCGGTCCCCCGGTCCCACGTCGGCACCGGTCTCCCCGCCCAGGGCCACAGTGAGCCCCGTCTCGTCCCGCAGGACCCACACCGAGCCGTCCTCGTCGTCCGGCAACTCCTCCACCGGTCCCACGATCTTGGAGAGCTCGTCGTCCCAGCCGCCGCCGAGGGCGTCGTCCGCGTCCGTGAACAGCAGCGGCCAGCTCACCTCGTCGCCCACCTTGAACGGCGTACCGCAGCACTCCATCTGCCAGTCCTCGTAGAAGACATGCCAAAGCCCCATGCCCCCACCCTCTACGGAACCACCGCTCACCGCGAGACGTTTTCCCCGTGCGCCCGGTACGGTCGGGCAGGCCCGACGTCCCGTCCCCCAGGAGCCGCTCCTCATGACCACCGCCCTCACCCGCCGCAGCGACCGGCGGATCAGCCCCGTCTTCGTCGGGATCCTGGCCGTCACGGCGGTGACGGGCTGGGCCACCTGGACCGGGTTCGCCGCGCAGCCCGGTCTGGCCGTGTTCCTGTTCGTGACCGCCGCGTGGATCGTGTCCCTGTGTCTGCACGAGTACGCACACGCGCGTACCGCCCTGCACAGCGGCGACATCTCGGTCGGGGCGAAGGGCTATCTCACGCTCAACCCGCTGAAGTACACCCACGCGCTGCTCAGCATCGTGCTGCCCGTCATCTTCGTGATCATGGGCGGCATCGGCCTCCCCGGCGGCGCCGTCTTCATCGAGCGCGGGCGGATCCGGGGGCGCTGGCGGCACAGTCTGATCTCGGCGGCGGGACCCCTGACCAACGTCCTCTTCGCCGTCGTCTGCACCGCCCCGTTCTGGCTGGACGCGCTCGACGGCGTCCCGGGGGACTTCCGTTTCGCGCTCGCCTTCCTCGCGCTGCTCCAGGTCACGGCCGCGATCCTGAACTTCCTGCCGGTCCCGGGCCTGGACGGCTACGGCGTGGTCGAGCCCTGGCTGTCGCAGAACATCAGGCGCCAGGTGGAGCCGTTCGCCCCGTTCGGCCTGCTGTTCGTGTTCGCGCTGCTGTGGGTGCCGTCGGTGAACGGCGCGTTCTTCGACATGGTCGACGCCGTCCTGCGCGGCCTCGGGATCAGCGACCTCGACACGTACTGCGGCTACGACCTGTTCCGCTTCTGGCAGGACACGAACGAGTTCTGCTCGATCAGCCGGTGACCGAGCCCCGCCGCTCGTCCCTGGCGCGCTTGACGTAGTACCACGTCATGTTCGACGACAGCCCCGCCAGCAGCACCCACACGATCCCGAGCCAGCTGCCCTGGACGAAGGACACGACCGCCGCGGCCACGGAGAGCACACAGACGATCAGGGTGTAGTAGGCGAGGCGGGGCATGGGGTCGGCTCCTGTCGGGGGACACTGCTTGCACTGCTGGACTGCTTGGACTGCTTTGGTGAAGCCAGTGTCCCCCATCGGCTCAGACGTCCGTGACGCGGAGCCCGGCGTGCGCCTTGTACCGGCGGTTCACCGAGATCAGGTTCGCGACCAGCGACTCCACCTGGTGGGCGTTGCGCAGCCGCCCCGCGAAGATCCCCCGCATGCCGGGGATACGGCCGGCCAGCGCCTGGACGATCTCGACGTCCGCCCGCACCTCGCCGAGGACCATCACATCCGTGTCGATCTCGTCGATCTCCGGGTCCTGCAGCAGGACCGCCGACAGGTGGTGGAAGGCCGCCGTCACCCGGGAGTCCGGCAGCAGGGCGGCGGCCTGCTCGGCGGCGCTGCCCTCCTCCGGCTTGAGCGCGTAGGCGCCCTTCTTGTCGAAGCCGAGCGGATTGACGCAGTCGACGACCAGCTTGCCGGCCAGCTCCTCGCGCAGGGACTCCAGCGTCTTGCCGTGGCCCTCCCACGGCACGGCGACGATCACGATGTCGCTGCGCCGCGCGCACTCGGCGTTGTCGGCGCCCTCGATGCCGTGCCCGAGCTCCTCGGCGGCGGCCTGGGCACGCTCGGCGGCCCGCGAACCGATGATCACCTTCTGGCCGGCCCGGGCGAGCCGGTAGGCGAGGCCCTTGCCCTGCGGCCCGGTCCCGCCGAGCACGCCGACGACGAGCCCGGAGACGTCGGGGAGGTCCCAGGGGTCCTTGGCCGGGGCCTTCGCGGGCGCGTCGGTGGGCTGCTGTGCACTGTCGGTAGAGGTCATGGGCAGACTTTACGTCCGTCCCGCGCACCCCGAGCGGCTCAGGTGAGCCGCGTCACCGGCACCCGCCGGAAGGTGATGGTCTCGTACGGCCCGAAGTCGCCGGTCTCGTAGAGGAGTCCGACCGTGGCGGCGTCGATCCGTACGAGGTCCGAGTAGGCGGCGGGGAGACCGTCCACCGTGTGCACGGGCCGCCAGGTGGTGCCGCCGTCGGTGGAGGCGCGGATGGTCATCAGGGCGCGGGCGGCGGGGTCGGCAGGGCCGGAGAAGAGCAGGACGTCGGGGTCGCGGAGCTGGAGCACGCTGCCCTCGCAGATGGGGGCGACGAGGCCGGCCTGCGGGCGGAAGGGCTTGACCAGCGTCCGTCCGCCGTCCTCGGAGTGGGCGTCGGCGCGGTTGCCGGGGGACGGGGAGTCGTTGCGGGTGTTGAAGTAGACGCGGCCGTCGGGGAGTTCGGCGGCGGTGGTCTCGTTGACGTTCACGTAGCCGTCGGTGTTCTCGTCGAGGTAGCCGAGGTACCAGGTGGCGCCGCGGTCGTCGCTGAGCAGACAGTGGCCGCTGTTGTACCTGGCCTCCGTGCCGGTGTCGGTGCCGGTGGGCGGGATCGTGTGGTTGGCGGGGACGACGACCCGGCCGGTGCTCAGCTGGATGGCGTGGCCGGGCGTGGTGGCGTACCAGCGCCAGCCCGGCTTCTTCACCTGCGCGGTGATCTCCTTGGAGCTCGACCAGGTGAGGCCGTCGTCGTCGCTGTGGCGCACCCAGATGCGACGCCCGTCGTCGTCGTTCACCTCGCCACGCAGGATGGCGTCCTCGGTGGCGGTGGCGTGGTTGCGGATATAGACGAGCAGGATGCGGCCGGTGTCGAGGACGACGGGGGCCGGGTTGCCGGCGAGGTGCCAGTTGTTGTCGGCGACCACCTTGAGCGGGCCCCAGGTGTGACCGCCGTCCGTCGACCGCTTCAGCACGATGTCGATGTGGCCGTGGTCGCGGGCCGAGTCGACCCGGCCCTCGCAGAAGGCGAGCACCGTGCCCCGGTGACTGACGACGACGGCCGGGATACGGAAGGAGGCATACCCCTCCTGGCCCGCGCGGAAGGGGACGCTGGTCTCGGTCATGACTCGTACTCCTCACACATGGCCGCCGGGCCCCTCTGCTTCCCCGTACCGGGCGAATTCGAGGTGAACTCGGGGTCACGAGTGGACGGTTGCGGCAGGATGCGGCACATGGACGCCGTACGTGTCGCGCTGCTCCGTGAAGTGCTCGCCGGGACCGAGTGGTTGGGGTCCACGCGGCGGTTCGCGGGGACCCTGCGGGCGTCGGCGGTGGCGCACGGCGGTGGCCTGCTGCTGGTCGGCACACCGGAGTACGAGCCGTGGCATCTGGCGGCCCATCTGGTGGACGAGGCCGCGTGGTCCGGCACGCCGGAGCTGGCCCCGACCCTCGTACGGCATGGCGCGCGTGCCTCGGATCCGGCGCATCTGGCGGTGGGCCTGGGACGGTTGGCGGCGGCGCGGCGCGGGGAGACGCTGCTGGTGGTGTCGCCGGGCGGGCCCGGGGCACCGCTGCTGGAGCGGGTGCACGATGCCCGGCAGGCCGGGGCGACGGTGCTGGCGCTCGGCGCCGAGGAGCGGGAGTTGACGGCCCTGGCACATGAGGCGCTGGCCGTGCCGGAGGGTGCGGAGCTGGACCTGGACACGGTGCAGCACCTGGTGAGCGCGGCGGCCGGGGAGAACGCGCTGCCCTCTCCTAGGGGGCGCCGACGCTTCCGGGACCGTCTGGCACAGCTGGCGGAGTTGCTGACGGCACCGCCACCTGCGCGCTGGTGATGCCGCCCGCTCACAAAAGCGGTTGCCCCCGGCTCCGGCCTCACCCGAACATGGCCCCTCGTGACCTCCGTACTGCCCGACCTCGCGCCCTGGCGGGCCTCCGCCGACTTCCGCAGGTTGTGGCTCGCCGGACTGATCTCCTCCTTCGGCAGTTTCCTGACCTTCGTCGCGCTGCCGGTGCAGATCAAGGAGCTCACCGGATCGGCCGCGGCGGTCGGGGCGATCGGGGCCGTGGAGCTGGTGCCGCTGATCGTGTTCGGGCTGTACGGGGGCGCGCTCGCCGATGCCCTCGACAAGCGGAAGCTGATCGTGTGGACGGAGGCCGGGCAGGCGGTGCTGAGCGCGGCGCTGCTGGTCAACGCGGTGCTGCCGAGCCCGGCCGTCTGGCCGCTGTACGCCGTCGCCGCCCTGTCCTCGGCCCTCGTCTCGGTCCAGCGCCCGGCCCTGGACGCCCTGTGGCCCCGGATCGTGGCCCACGAGCACCTCCCGGCCGCCGCCTCACTGAACGCGCTGCGCTGGCAGGTCGGCGGCGTGGCGGGCCCGGCCCTGGCCGGGGTGGTCGTGGCGTACGCGGGGCTCGGCTGGGCCTACGGCGCGGACCTGCTGACCTTCGTCGCCTCCGTCCTGCTCACCCTCGGCATCGCCCCCTCCCCCGCCTCCCACGCGGCGGCGAAGCCGTCCCTCAAGGCCATCGCCGAGGGCGCCCGCTACGCCTGGAGCCGCAAGGAGCTCCTCGGCACGTACGTCATCGACATGGCGGCGATGCTCTTCGCGATGCCGCTCGCCGTACTGCCGTTCCTGGCGGACGAGTTGGACGCCCCGTGGTCGCTCGGTCTGATGTACGCGGCCGTCCCGGCCGGCGCGATGCTGGTGAGCCTGACCAGCGGCTGGACCTCACGGGTCCACCGGCACGGGCGGGCCGTCGTCGTGTCGGCCGCGCTGTGGGGCGTGGCAATCGCGGCCGCCGGTGTGTGCGGCAGCGTATGGCTGGTGCTGCTGTTCCTGACGCTGGGCGGCGCCGCCGACATGGTCAGCGGCATCTTCCGCGGGGTGATGTGGAACCAGACGATCCCGGACGAGCTGCGCGGCCGGCTCGCCGGGATCGAGCTGCTGTCGTACTCGGTCGGACCGCAGCTCGGCCAGACCTATGTGGGGGGCGTCGCCGCCTGGAAGGGCGTCCGGACGTCCGTGTGGTCGGGAGGGCTGCTGTGCGTGGGCGCGGTGGGGCTGCTGGCGCTGTGTCTGCCGAAGCTGATGTCGTACGACGCGCGCACCAACGAGCATGCGGTACGGCTGCGGCAGCAGCGGGCGGCGGCCACCGCACCGGCACCTGCGCGGGGCTGATCAGTCCTCGTCAGCCGGCCCGGCCGGGGCGTCGTGCCACCGGGGGTCGTTCTCCCACTCGAGATTGCGCTCGCGCGCGAGGTCCATGGCGTGCTGGGCCTCTTCCCGGGAGGTGTACGGCCCGAAGCGGTCCTTGGCCGGGCACTCCGGCCCCTCCTCGACCTTCTTGTGCACGAGGCAGTAGTACCACTCCCCCGGCTTCCCGACCGTCCGCTTCTTGAACAGGGCCATGACCGGCTCCTTTCGCCTGGGCTCGCCACGGACATGGTCCCCCATGGCCGCTGTCTTAGACTCGCTGGCATGTCTGGCCAGTCGCTGCTCGTTCCAGGGGAGCTCTCTCCCACCCGTTCCGTACCCGGAAACATCCGCCGCCCCGAGTACGTCGGCAAGCCCGCGCCGACGCCGTACTCGGGTCCGGAGGTGCAGACCCCGGAGACCATCGAGGCGATGCGTGTCGCCGGCCGGATCGCCGCGCAGGCGATGGCCGAGGCGGCGAAGCTGATCGCGCCCGGTGTGACGACGGACGAGCTGGACAAGGTGGCGCACGAGTACATGTGCGACCACGGCGCCTACCCCTCCACGCTCGGCTACCGAGGCTTCCCCAAGTCCCTGTGCACCTCGCTCAACGAGGTGATCTGCCACGGCATCCCGGACTCCACGGTGCTGCGCGACGGCGACATCATCAACCTCGACGTGACGGCGTACATCGGCGGGGTGCACGGCGACAACAACGCCACGTACCTGGTGGGAGACGTCGACGAGGAGAGCCGCCTGCTGGTGGAGCGCACCCGCGAGTCCCTCAACCGCGCGATCAAGGCGGTCAAGCCGGGCCGCCAGATCAACGTCATCGGCCGCGTGATCGAGTCGTACGCCAAGCGCTTCGGCTACGGAGTGGTCCGCGACTTCACCGGCCACGGCATCAACTCCTCCTTCCACTCGGGCCTGATCATCCCGCACTACGACAGCCCGCACGCGACGACGGTGATGCAGCCCGGCATGACCTTCACGATCGAGCCGATGCTGACGCTCGGGACGCACGAGTACGACATGTGGGACGACGGCTGGACGGTCGTCACGAAGGACCGCAAGCGGACGGCGCAGTTCGAGCACACGCTGGTGGTGACGGAGACAGGGGCGGAGATCCTGACGCTCCCCTGATCAGCGATCACCGAGCCCGCCCTGCCGGGGCGGGCTTTCTCTTGTAGTCTTTTACCGACAGAGTGTCGGCAAGCCTATTGACTTAGGTTAGCCTTACCTTAGAGGATATGGCTCATGGACTCCTTCTCGACACTCATCCGCACGGCGTCCCATGAACAGCACGTGGAGGCCGAGACCTCGACGTTCATGAGCGACCTGCTCGGCGGACGGCTCGGCGTCGACGCGTACGCGCGGTACACCGAGCAGCTGTGGTTCGTGTACGAGGCGCTGGAGGCCGGGGCCGAGCGGCTGGCGTCGGATCCGATGGCGGGCCCCTTCGTCCGGCCGGAGCTGTTCCGGTTGCCGGCGCTGGAGCGGGACCTGGCGCATCTGCGGGGTCCGCACTGGCGGGCGGGGCTGTCGGCGCTCCCGGCGACGCGGACGTATGCGGACCGGGTGCGCGAGTGCGCCGAGCGCTGGCCGGGCGGCTACGTCGCCCACCACTACACCCGCTACCTCGGCGACCTCTCCGGCGGCCAGATCATCCGCGACAAGGCGGAGAAGACGTGGGGCTTCGCCAAGAAGGGCGACGGGGTCCGGTTCTACGTCTTCGACGCAATCCCCAACCCGGCGGCGTTCAAGCGCAGTTACCGCGAGCTGCTGGACGCGGTGCACGCCGACGACCTGGAGAGGCAGCGGATCGTGACCGAGTGCAAGAAGGCGTTCGCCTTGAACACCGGGGTCTTCCAGGCGTTGGGCGAGGAGTTCCGCCTGTCGGCGTGACCGCCTCCGGGGGCTACCGCTCCAGAAAAACGCGGCCCCCGACCTCCACCCAACCCCCCGGCTGCGGTGCCGTCAGGATCTGCGACCCCGCTCCCTGCGTGATGTTCAGGGCGCGGCCCAGCCGGTCCGTGAGGAGCAGCGCCGCGGCGCCCGTGGCCTCGTCCTCCTCGATGCCGTCGGCACGGCCGGGGAAGGCGCGGGCCCGGATCCGTCCGGCCGCCTCGTCCTCCCAGGCCCAGGCGTAGATCCACTCACCGGGCGGCGGGACGTCCAGGTCATCGACCTCGGCGGCCGTCGCGCACTGGCGCAGGGTGCGCGGCGGGGCCCACTCCGCCCGCGCCTCGATCCAGCTGAACTCCCCGTCCAGCCGCGCCCCCACGACGCCGGCCGGGGTGACCAGTTCAGGCACGTCGAGCAGCCAGGCCGTCCCGACGCAGGGGTGCCCGGCGAAGGGCAACCGCAGAGTCGGCGTATAGATGTCGATCACCCCGCGCTCGGGGTCATCGACGAACACGGTCTCACTGAACCCCAGCTTGGCCGCGAACGCCTGCCGGTCGCTCCGCTCGGGCATCACCGATCCGTCACGGACGACGCCGAGTTCGTTGCCGTATCCACCCGTGGGGCCGCAGAAGACGCGGAGGACGTCGTAGTCAGTCACGGGGGCATTGAAGCATCGTGCGGGGCGGCCAGGTCGGCGCAGGCGCAGCAACGGCCTTACTCATCAACCATTAGCGAATGAAGGTAAGCCTAACCTAAACTACCCGCGTGACCGTACTGGAAGAGGCCGCCCCCGCGACCACCTCGGACACCCCACCCCCCAGACGCCGCCCCACCACGTGGTTCCTGGCCACCGCCCTGATCGCCGTCCTCCTCGCCCTGACCCCGATCGCCGCAGCCATCGGCGCCTACCCGGTCCCCGTCGGCGACGTCCTCGCCTCCCTGCAGCACCGCATCGGCCTCGGCGGCACGGAGCTCGACCGGGTCGCCGAGTCGGTGCTCTGGAACGTCCGGTTCCCGCGCATCGTGCTCGCGCTGCTCATCGGCGCCTCCCTCGGCTGCGCGGGCGCGCTGATGCAGGGCGTGTTCGGCAACCCGCTCGCCGAGCCCGGCGTCATCGGTGTCTCGTCGGGCGCGGCGGTGGGCGCGGTCGGTGCGATCGCGCTCGGCGTCGACTTCCTCGGGACCTGGACGGTCTCCGTGTTCGCCTTCGCCGCCGGGCTCGTCACCGTGCTGCTCGTGTACGCGATGTCGCGCTCGGGCGGCCGTACGGAAGTCGTCACGCTCATCCTCACCGGCATCGCGGTGAACGCCTTCGGCGGAGCGGTGATCGGGCTGTTCCTGTTCTTCGCGGACGCCGCGGCCATCCAGCAGATCACCTTCTGGCAGCTCGGCTCGCTCTCCCAGGCGACCTGGCCGAAGGTGCTGGCCGTGCTGCCGTGCGCGGCACTCGGGCTGGCCGTCGCGCCGCTGTACGCCCGCCGGCTGGACCTGCTGGCCCTGGGCGAGCGGCCCGCGCGGCATCTGGGCGTGGACGTGGAGCGGTTGCGGATCGTCCTCGTGCTCGTCATCGCGCTGCTGACGGCGGCCGCCGTGAGCGTCTCCGGGATCATCAGCTTCGTCGGCCTGGTCGTGCCGCATCTGCTGCGGATGGCCGCGGGCCCCGGGCACCGGTTCCTGGTGCCGGGCAGCGCCCTGCTCGGAGCGGTGGTGCTCCTCGCCGCGGACTTGACGGCCCGCACGGTGGCGGCTCCCGCCGAGTTGCCGCTGGGCGTCCTCACCGCACTGCTGGGCAGCCCGTTCTTCTTCTGGCTGTTGCGCAGGACGCGGCGCCGCCAGGGCGGTTGGGCATGACGAGCACAACGCCGAGCAAGAGCCCACCCACCTCACCGGGCCGACGACACCGGCATGTGGCGCCCCGAAGGCGACCGAGCCAGACATTCGGCACCCCAGCCGCAATCGACGACTCGAAACCCCGCCCCGCCCAGGAAGCCCACATATGAGACTCCTCCGCCCCCACCCCGCACCCCCACCGCCCGCGAAGCCCGGCGACATCCTCGCGGAGGCCGCCAACCTCCACGTCCGCCTCGGCCCCCGCGAGGTGCTCCACGGCGTCGACCTGACCGTCCGCGCCGGCGAGGTCCTCGCCCTCGTCGGCCCCAACGGCGCGGGAAAGTCCACCCTGTTGAGCGCCCTGGCCGCCGACCTCCCGGCCGCCGCGGGTGTCGTACGGATCCACGGCCGCCCGGCGACCGACTGGTCCCCCGCCGAACTCGCCCTGCGTCGCGCGGTTCTGCCGCAGTCGGCGACGCTGTCCTTCCCCTTCGCCGTGGCGGACGTCGTACGGATGGGCCGCGCACCCCACGTCTCCTCGCCCGCGGAGGACGACCTCGCCGTGGCCGAGGCGATGGCCGCCACCGAGGTGACCGCCTTCGCCGTACGGCCGTTCTCCGCGCTCAGCGGCGGGGAGCGGGCCCGCGTGGCGCTCGCCCGGGTGCTCGCCCAGCGCGCCCCGCTGCTGCTGCTCGACGAGCCGACGGCGGCGCTGGACCTGCGGCATCAGGAGCTGGTGCTGAGGGTGTGCCGGGAGCGGGCGCGGGCCGGGGACGCGGTGGTCGTCGTACTGCACGATCTGGGGCTCGCGGCGGCCTACGCACACCGGGTCGCGCTACTGTGCGCCGGCCGGGTCGCGGCCGGGGGTCCGCCGGCCGAGGTCTTCGAGGAGCGGCTGCTGTCGGACGTCTACCAGCAGCCGGTCGAGGTGTTCCCGCATCCGCGGACCGGGGCCGTCCTGATCACCCCGAAACGGCTCGCTTGACCGCCCCTTGACCGGACCATGGGGGCTGTTTTGAGCCTCCGTGATCAAGCTGTGCTCGTACGCCGTCGATGAGAGAAGCTTCACTGGACGTACCGGTTTTGGTGAGGTAAGCCTCAGATAAGTTTGGGGAATCTCACCTTATCTGTGTGCCCGCTAGGTACCTCCTTGGAGCCGAAATGCGCCCCTTCAGACTGTCCGCCGTCGTCGCCGCCACGACCGTGGCGGCGTTCACCGCCGTCACCGGCTGCACCGAGAAAGGCAGTTCGGAGGGCGGCGACCGCGTCATCAACGTGACCGCGACGGACGACAAGTGCGAGGTGTCGAAGAAGGAGTTCCCGGCCGGGCACGTCGAGCTCGCCATCGAGAACAAGGGCTCCAAGGTCACCGAGGTCTACATCCTCTTCCCGGACGACCGCATCGTCACCGAGCGCGAGAACATAGGCCCCGGCACCAAGCAGACCGTCACCGCCGAGGTGAAGGCGGGCAATTACACGATCGCCTGCAAGCCCGGTATGAAGGGCGACGGCATCCGCCAGACCGTCAAGGCCACCGGCGGGGGCGCCGCCGCCAAGCGCGACCCGCGGCTGGACAAGGCCGTCGCCGCCTATCGCGAGTACGCACAGGAGCAGGCCGACCAGACCCTGCCGCTCGCCGAGACCTTCGCCAAGGCGGTCAAGGACGGCGACATCGAGGCCGCGAAGAAGGCCTACGCCCCCTCCCGCATCGGCTGGGAGCGCACCGAGCCGGTCGCCGAGTTCTTCGGCGACATCGACCCGAAGGTCGACGTCCGCGAGGACGGCCTGGAGGCCGGCCAGGACCCGGAGAAGGACTGGACCGGCTGGCACCGCCTGGAGCGCTCGCTCTGGAAGGACAAGAAGATCGGCGACCGGGAGAAGGAGCTCGCCGACCAGCTGATCACCGACCTGAAGGACTGGCAGGGGCGGGTCGGCAAGGCCGAGATCACCCCGACCTCCATGGCCAACGGCGCCAAGGAGCTGCTCGACGAGGTCGCCACCGGCAAGGTCACCGGCGAGGAGGAGCGTTACTCGCACACCGACCTGGTCGACTTCAAGGCCAACGTCGAGGGCGCGCAGAAGGCGTACGAGCTGCTGAAGCCGGTCGCCAAGGAGAACGACCAGGCGCTGGTCACCGAGCTCGACAAGCAGTTCGCCGCGCTGAACACGCTGCTCGACAAGTACCGCGCGGACAAGAACTCGTACGACTTCGTCTCCTACGACAAGGTCACCGAGGCCCAGCAGAAGGAGCTGTCGGACGGCGTCAACGCCCTTGCGGAGCCGCTGTCCAAGCTCGCCGCCGCCGTCGCGAAGTAACCGGGAGCCCAAGCCATGACGGACACGGACAGCAGCCCGAAGGCACCCACGGACACGGACAGCGGCCCGACGGCACCCACCCGGCGCGCGCTGATCGGCTGGGGCGGTGCGGGCCTGGCGCTCGGGGCCGCCGCGGCCGGCGGTACGGTCGCCATGACCCGCACCGGCAACGACGTGGACCCGGCCGGCGCCGCGACGGGCGCCGCGGTCGCCTTCCACGGCACGCACCAGGCCGGCATCGCCACCCCGGTGCAGGACCGGCTGCACTTCGCCGCGTTCGACGTGAAGACCGACGACCGGGCCGCGTTCGTGCAGATGCTCAAGGACTGGACGGCGGCCGCGCGCCGGATGACCGCCGGGCAGGCGGTCGGCGAGGGCGCGTACGGCGGTCTGGCCGAGGCGCCGCCGGACGACACCGGTGAGGCGCTGGGGCTGAAGCCGTCACGGCTGACCCTCACCATCGGGTTCGGTCCGTCGCTGTTCGAGAAGTTCGACCTCGCCGGCCGGCGGCCCGAAGCCCTCGTCGATCTGCCGCACTTCGCCGGTGACAACCTCGACAAGAACCGCAGCGGCGGCGACCTGTGCATCCAGGCCTGCGCCGACGACCCTCAGGTCGCCGTGCACGCGATCCGCAACCTGGCCCGCATCGGCTTCGGCAAGGTCGTCATCAAGTGGTCGCAGCTCGGCTTCGGCAAGACGTCGTCGACGACGCCGGAGGAGCAGACGCCGCGCAATCTCATGGGCTTCAAGGACGGCACCCGCAACATCGCGGGCACCGAGACGGACCGGCTGAAGAAGTTCGTGTGGGTGGACGAGAAGGCCGGTCCCGACTGGATGGTGGGCGGCTCGTATCTCGTCGCCCGGCGTATCCGCATGCACATCGAGACCTGGGACCGTACCTCGCTGCAGGAGCAGGAGGACATCATCGGCCGTGACAAGGGCGAGGGCGCCCCGGTCGGCAAGGCCAAGGAGCGCGACGAGCCGTTCCTGAAGGCGATGCTGCCCACCGCGCACGTCCGGCTCGCACACCCCGACTCCAACCACGGGGCGACGATCCTGCGCCGCGGCTACTCCTTCACCGACGGCACCGACGGCCTGGGCCGCCTGGACGCGGGCCTGTTCTTCCTGGCGTACCAGAACGACGTCCGCAAGGGCTTCATCCCGATCCAGCGCAACCTGGCCACGGACACGCTCAACGAGTACATCCAGCACGTGGGTTCGGCGGTCTTCGCCGTCCCGCCCGGCGTCCGCGACAAGGACGACTGGTGGGGCAGCACGCTGTTCTCCGAGGAGGCGTAAGGGACCGTGTTCTCCAACTATCTGATCGGTCTGCGCGAGGGCCTGGAAGCCAGCCTCGTCGTCTGCATCCTCATCGCCTACCTGGTGAAGACGGGCCGGCGGGACGCGCTGAAGCCGATCTGGATCGGCATCGGCGTCGCGGTCGCGCTCGCCCTCGGTTTCGGCTGCGCCCTCGAATTCGGCTCCCAGGAGCTGACGTTCGAGGCGCAGGAGGCGCTCGGCGGCTCCCTGTCGATCCTCGCGGTGGGCCTGGTGACGTGGATGGTGTTCTGGATGCGGCGCACCGCCCGGCACCTGAAGTCCGAGCTGCACGGAAAGCTGGACGCCGCCCTGCAGATGGGCACGGGTGCGCTGGTCGCGACGGCGTTCCTGGCAGTGGGCCGGGAGGGTCTGGAGACGGCCCTGTTCGTGTGGGCGTCGGTGCGGGCGGCCGGCGACGGCACCCCGCGCCCGCTGATCGGCGTCGCGCTGGGCATCGCCACGGCGATCGTCCTGGGCTGGCTGTTCTACCGCGGTGCCCTGCGCATCAACCTCGCCAAGTTCTTCACCTGGACCGGCGGCATGCTGGTCGTCGTGGCGGCGGGCGTGCTGGCGTACGGCTTCCACGACCTGCAGGAAGCGCGCTGGGTGCCGGGCCTGAGCAACAAGGCCTTCGACATCAGCGACACCATCGATCCGTCCAGCTGGTACGGCACCCTGCTGAAGGGCGTCTTCAACTTCCAGCCGGACCCGACCGTCCTCCAGGTCACGGTGTGGCTGCTGTACCTGATCCCGACGCTCGCGCTGTTCCTGGCCCCGGTAGGGTTCGCCTCCGGGAAGGGGAAGGTGAAGGGACCTGATGAGCAGGGAACGCGGCCCTCGAAGGCTCCGCAGGCTTGACCGGAGCGTACTGATTGCGGCGTCGGTGACCGCTTTGTCGTTGACGGCGAGCGGATGCGTGGTGGTCCACGGGGAGAGGGAGATTCTCCCCTCGGCCACCAAGGCGGAGGCCGCCAAGGCGCTCCAGCAGTTCACTACCGCGTACAACAAGGCCGAGAAGGCCTACGACATCTCCCTGGAGGCCGATCACGTCTCCGGCGCGCTCAGCGACATACTCGAGGCGCGGCTGAAGGCGAGCAAGGCGACCAGTCCCGGCGGCAATCCGTCGTACACCCCGCTGGAGCTGTCGGACGCCAAGTTCACGATCCCGAAGAAGGCGGGCTGGCCGCGCTGGTTCGTCGCGGACGCGGCCGCCAACAAGGGGGGCAGCGCGCGCTGGGTCTTCGTGTTCAGCCGCAACAGCCTGTCCGAGCCGTGGGAGGCGACGTATCTGACCCTGATGGCCCCCGGCGACGTACCGAAGTTCAGGACGGACAAGGACGGCTGGGCCGAGGCGGTCCCGGCGAACTCGGCCGAACTGGCCGTGGCGCCGGCGGACTTGAGCAAGGCGTACGCGAACTACCTCAAGAACGGCGGGAACACCTTCGCGGACGGCCTGAACACCAGCAAGTGGCGCGCGGACCGGGCGAAGGAGGCCAAGAAGCCGGGCCTGGTCAGGCAGTACATCGACGAGCCGAGGACGAACGGCGACTACGCGCCGCTGGCACTGCGCACCGCGGACGGTGGCGCGCTGGTGTTCTTCACCACGCATCACTTCGAGAAGCAGACGGCCTACACCGGCACCACGCTCGTCGCGCCGAACAAGGCCGTGGAGGCCCTGACGGAAGGCGAGATCAAGCAGTCGCTGACGATGGAGATCGTCTCCAACGAGGCGGCGCTGACCCCGAAGAAGGGCGCCGGGAAGGTGGACGTCCTCGGCCGGATTCAGGGACTGACGTCGGCGAAGGGCGAGTAGCGCGGGGCTCCTGCGCAGTTCAGCTGCCTGCTACGGCAGCTCAGTGACGCAGGGGCCAGCCCGCGGGGACGTGGTCGGGCTCCTCGCCGACGTAGCGGGCGCAGGCGTCGGTGAGGACTTCCAGCAGGGTCAGCGGGTCGGGCAGCGGGTGTTCGAGCCCGCGTACCCAGTGCACGTTCTGTCCCTCGCCGGGCAACTGCGCGGGAGGTACGAGGACATACGAGCCCCGGCAGTGCCAGCGCAGTCCCGGGTGCTCGTCCATGGTCTCGGGGTGGCAGTCCAGCTCACAGGGCCACCACTCGTCCTCGTCCTCGGGGGTGCCGCGGGTGAGGGTGAAGAACAGCAGCCGGCCGTCGTCGCTCTCGGCGACGGGCCCGACCTCGATCCCCGCGCCGAGCAGCCGCTCCAGCGCCTCGCGCCCGGCCTCCAGCGGCACGTCGAGCACGTCGTGGACCATGCCGGTCGCGGTGATGAAGTTGGCCTGCGGCTGATGGCGGGCCCAGCGCTCGATCTGGGCGCGGTCGGTGGTGGACTGCGTCTGCCAGGCGAAGGACACCGGGTGCCGGGCGGGCGTGGGACAGCCGACGCGGTCACAGGAACATCGGTAACCGGGGGCGGGGTGCGCGGCGGGCGCGAGCGGCAGACCCGCTCCGGCGGCGGCCAGCAGCAGGGCCTCACGACCGCCGTCGTCCGCGGCGGCGTCCTTCGGGCGGCGTCCACGCAGCCACTGGGAGAGTTTGCCCTGCAGGCCGGTCCGGCCGCCCAACTCCGCGCTCATCTATCCCCTCGCCTCGCTGTCGTGCGGAACAGCATGCCCTATGGTCCCACCATCGTGCGCCCCGGGGGGCCGTAGCGGACAACCGGGCCAGGTGGGGCGAGGTGATACACAGCACCTTGATCAGGGGTAATGAGCTGCTTTGGCGGGATTTACCCCCCTACCGTGCGCCTGCGCGTGCCCCCTATCGCGCCCGGGCCGCGATGCCGTGGAGGGCGTAGTCGACGAGGGTGTCGGTGTACTCGTACGAGATCGGTCCCGTGCGCTGGAGCCAGCGCTGGGCGAGGGGGGAGACGAAGAGCTCCAGGGCGATGCGCGGGTCGACCTCGGGGCGTACGCCCCCCGCCGCCTGCGCGGCGCGCAGCCGCTCGATGTACAGGTCGAGCGAGGGCTGCAGGAGCTTGGCGACGAGCTCCCGGCCGAACTGCTCGTCCACCACACCCTCCGCGGCCAGGGCCCTGGACGGGGCCTCGAACCGAGGGTCCTTCAACTCGTCGACGGTGGCACGCAGGACACCCTTGAGATCGGCGGCGAGGTCTCCGGTGTCCGGGAAGACGTGGGGCTCCTGGCCCAGGTCCCGCGAGGCCTGCTCGGCGAGATCGAGGAACGCCTCCATCAGCACGTCCGCCTTCGACGACCACCACCGGTAGATCGTCTGCTTGCCGACGCCGGCGCGGGCGGCGATGCCCTCGACGGTGGTCCTGGGGTAGCCGACTTCTGCGACGAGGGCGAGGGCGGCGTCGTAGATGGCGCGACGGGACCTCTCGCTGCGGCGGGTGGCGTTGGGGGCGGACTTCTGGGCTTCCATGGGCCGAATTTATCAGGTTGACAAGACGCAGCGTCTCGCTGAAACCTTGAGACATCGGCGCACGAGACGATACGTCTCGTACCAGATGGATGGTGAAAGGAGTTCAAGATGGCCCGAAGCGGAGCCGGAAACATGCTGGGAGTCGGCGGGACGCGACGGAACCTCGGCCGGAAGGCGCTGCGCGGCGGTGGGCAAGGCGGCCGGATCGGTGCCGGGACCGACGCCCAGACCCAGAAGAAGGAGCTGTTGCGCAGGCTTCAGGAGAAACGACTCCAGGAGAGACGGCAGGGCGGAGCGACGTCCGACGAGTCGTCGTGACAGTACTGGATTGCCCTGGGTGGCTTAGATGGCCTGGGCTTCCTGGTCCTCGGCCGGGGGCCAGGCGTCTCCCCACTCCGCATCCCGGGCCGCCTTGTAGAGGTCGCCGTGGCGTTTGGTGACCGTGGTGCGGTGCAGGGAGGGTTCCGTCTCGCACAGGTCGAGGAGGACCTGGCCCTTGCGGATCTGGGGTTTGCGGACGATGCGGGCGGGGGCCGGGGTGGCCGGGAGGCGGGTGGCGGCGACGTAGCTGAACTTCTCGTCCTCGTAGGCGAGGGAGCCGCCCTTGATCTGGCGGTGCAGGGAGGAACGGCTGACGCGGGCCGAGAAGTGGCACCAGTCCGTGCCGGGGACGATGGGGCAGGCGGCGCTGTGCGGGCAGGGGGCGGCGACGCGGAAGCCGGCGGTGATCAGGTGGTCGCGGGCCTCGATGACGCGGGTGTAGCCGTCGGGGGTGCCGGGTTCGACGATCACGACGGTCCGGGCGGCGGACGCGACGGTGTCGAGGAGAGCGGTGCGGTCGGGGGCGGTGAGCTCGTTGAGGACGTAGGAGACGGTGACGAGGTCGGTGGGGTCGAGGGTGAGTGCCGAGCCGATCCGGGCGCGGTGCCAACGGGCGTCCTTCAGGGCCGGGTTGGCGGCGGCGATCTCCCTGCCGATCGCGAGGGCGGGCTCGGCCCAGTCCAGCACGGTGACGCTGCGCTCGCCGGGCCAGGTCGCGGTGACGGCCCAGGTCGCGGCGCCGGTTCCGCCGCCGATGTCGGTGTGGCTGGTGGGGGTCCATGCCGGTACGGCCGCCGCGAACGCCTCCAGTGCCGCGTGGACCGCCTCGAAGGTGGCGGGCATCCGGTAGGCGGCGTAGGCGGCCACGTCGGCTCGGTCGCGGAGGATCGGGGCGTCGGTGGGGGTGGCGCCCCGGTAGCTGGCGATCAGCCGGTCGACGGCCTGGGCGGCCTGGCGGGGTGGGAGGCCGTCGAGGAGGGTGGCGAGACTGCTGCGGAGGGCGTCTGCCGGGGATGCGGGGGCGTTCACTCGCCGATTCTACGAGGCGCTTGCGAACCAGGGGCTCCGCCCCTGGACGAGGCCCCTTCAGGGCCGAAGCGGGGGTCTGGGGGCGGCAGCCCCCAGGGACGGGACGGTTAGGGGCGGCGGGGGCGTAACACCTTGCGGCCCGCTACAGGCCCCGCACCGCCCGCGCCACCCGCGTCCCCGCCCGTGCCCTCGGCCCGTTGTCCGGCGTCCGCCTGCGCGGATGCACCGTGTTCGCCAGCAGCACCAGGAACGTGTCCGTCGCCGGATCCACCACCAGCGACGTCCCCGTGAAACCCGTGTGCCCCGCCGCTCCCCGCCCCGCCAGCTCCCCCATGAACCGCGGCTGGTCGACCGCGAACCCCAGCCCGGGCGGGGTCAGGAGCAGTTCCACGAAGTCGGGGCCGAGGATGCGCGCGGGGCCGTACGCGCCGCCCGAGAGCAGGGCGCGGGAGAAGACCGCCAGGTCCCGGGCCGTCGAGAACAGTCCCGCGTGGCCCGCCACCCCGCCCAGCGCCCATGCGTTCTCGTCGTGGACGACACCCCTCAGCATTCCCCGGTCCGCCTTGGCCCAGGGACGCCGCTGGTCCTCGGTCGCCGCCGCACCGGGGCACGGGCCGAAGCGGGTCGCGGTCATGCCGAGGGGGCGGGTGATGCCGTCGTGGATCAGGACGTCGAGGGCGCGGCCCGTGATGCGTTCCAGCACGTGTTGCAGCAACAACAGGTTCAGGTCCGAGTAGCAGTACGTACCGGGAACCCCCACCGGCGGCTCCGCGCGCAGCAGCTCCAGGCGCTCCGCGTCGTCCGCGCAGTCGTACAGCGGGAGTTCGGGCCGCAGCCCCGAGGTGTGGGTGAGCAGCTGGCGCACGGTGATGTCGTGCCGGGCGGCCGCCCGGAAGTCCGGCAGATACGCCCCGACCCGCGCGTCGATGCCGAGCGTGCCGCGCTCGATCTGCTGCACCGCGGCCACCGAGGTGAAGAGTTTCGTGAGGGAGGCCAGGTCGAAGGGGGTGGCCGTGGTCATCGGAACGCGTGCGGCGGGCGGCAGCTCCACCCCCGCGTCGGTCTCCTCGTCGTAGGACGCGTACCGCACCGCCCAGCCCGCCGCCTCCTCGACGGCGACGTACGGCCCCCGCCCGACGACCAGCACCGCTCCGGCCGCCCAGGGGCGGGAGCCGGTGGTGAGGTCGTGGACCTCGCGGACGAGGTGACGGATCTCCTCGGGGTCGAGTCCGGCCCTTTCCGGCGTGTCCCCGCGCAGTCTCGGCGCGCTCAGCTGTCTGCTCCCTCCGCACCCACAGGTCCATCCGTACGTCCATCCGCACGTCTGTTCCAAGGACGGCACATTCCCATGAAGCACGCCAGCGCCACCAGTGCTGCCGCCAGTTGGACGACGGCCATCGGAACGGCGGTGTCCTCCCCGGCGATGCCCACGAGCGGCGAGGCGATCGCGCCGACGAGGAAGGAGGACGTGCCGAGGAGCGCGGAGGCCGATCCGGCGGCGTGCTTGGTGCGCAGCAGGGCCAGGGACTGGGCGTTGGGGAGCGCCACCCCCATCGCGGACATCAGGACGAACAGCGCAGCGGCGACCGGAGCCAGCCCGACCTCGCCGAAGACGCCGACGGACATCAGCAGCAGCGCCGTCGCCGCGAGGATCACCACCGCCAGGCCCGCGCCCAGCACCCGGTCCAGGCTGACCCGTCCCACCAGCAGCTTGCCGTTGATCTGGCCGACGACCACCAGCCCGACCGAGTTGAGCCCGAACAGCAGGCTGAAGGTCTGCGGCGAGGCCCCGTAGATCTCCTGGATCACGAACGGCGACGCCGATATGTACGCGAACAGCGCGGCGAAGGCGAACCCGCCGGCCAGCATGTACCCGGCGAAGGCCCCGTCGGCGAGCAGACCGCGCATGGCGCGCAGGGCCTCGCCGACCCCGCCGCTGTGCCGGTCGGCCGCCGGGAGTGTCTCGGGGAGCCTCCGCCAGACGAGCCCGGCGAGCAGCACCCCGACGACCGTGAGCACGACGAACACGCCGCGCCAGTCCGTCACCCGCAGGATCTGCCCGCCGATGAGCGGCGCCACGATCGGGGCGACCCCGGAGATCAGCATGAGGGTCGAGAAGAAGCGGGCCATGGCCACGCCGTCGTAGAGGTCGCGTACGACGGCCCGCGCGATCACGATCGCCGCCGCGCCCGCGAGGCCCTGCGCCAGCCGGAAGGCGACCAGGAACTCGACGGTGGGCGCGAGCGCGCAGAGCGCCGTGGCGACGACGTACACCGCGAGGCCCGCCAGGAGCGGGCGCCTGCGGCCCCATCGGTCGCTCATCGGGCCGACCACCAGCTGCCCGAGTGCCATGCCGGCCAGGCAGGCGGTGAGCGTGAGCTGGACGGTCGCGGCGGGCGCGTGCAGGGAGCGGGTGACCTCCGGGAGCGCCGGGAGGTACATGTCCATCGACAGCGGGGGTGTGGCGGTGAGGCCGCCCAGGACGAGGGTGACGAGGAGGCCGGTGCGGCGGAGGGAGCGGGTGGGCGGTCGCGCTGTCTTCGGTGTGGGCGGTTGCGCTGTCCTCGGTGTGGCCGACTGCTCCGTCGTCGGTGCGGCCGGCTGCGGTATGGCCGGCTGCGGCACGTCCTGTGCCGGCCCCCCACGGTCGCCCATGCGCCCCTCCCTCTCCGAGTGATCCGCCCTCTATGCTCTCAGCTCGTACAGAGTGCCGAGCGTCACATGTGCTGACATGAGCGAGGGGTGGGGCCGCGGTGGCGGAACGCAGCGTGCGGTGGGGGATCCTGGCGACCGGCGGGATCGCGGCCGCGTTCACGGCGGACCTCGTCGATCTGCCCGACGCCGAGGTGGTCGCGGTGGCCTCGCGCAGACAGGACTCCGCGGACGCGTTCGCGGAGCGGTTCGGGATACCGCGGGCGTACGGCGACTGGGCCGCGCTCGCGCAGGACGACGACATCGATGTCGTGTACGTCGCCACCCCGCACTCGGCTCACCGCGCGGCCGCGGGCCTGTGCCTGGAGGCCGGGCGGAACGTGCTGTGCGAGAAGGCGTTCACGCTGAACGCGCGCGAGGCCGAGGAACTGGTCGCCCTGGCGAAGGCGCGCGGGAGCTTCCTGATGGAAGCCATGTGGATGTACTGCAATCCCGTGGTCCGGCGACTCAAGGCGCTGGTGGACGACGGCGTGATCGGCGAAGTACGCCATGTCCAGGCCGACTTCGGGCTGGCAGGCCCCTTCCCGCCCTCGCACCGCCTCCGCGACCCCGCGCAGGGCGGCGGCGCCCTGCTGGACCTGGGCGTGTACCCGGTGTCCTTCGCCCAGCTGCTGCTCGGGGAGCCGTCGGACGTCTCGGCGCGCGCGACGCTGTCCGCGGAGGGCGTCGACCTGCAGACGGGAGCCCTGCTCTCCTGGGACGGCGGCGCGATGGCCTCGGTGCACTGTTCCATCGTCGGCGGTACGGCGACGTCCGCCTCCGTCACCGGCTCGCAGGGCCGTATCGACGTGCCGTCCGGCTTCTTCTTCCCGGACCGCTTCGTGCTGCACCGCGACGGCCGTGACCCGGAGGAGTTCACGGCCGACCCGGCGGACGGGCCCCGCAACAGCCTGCGGCACGAGGCCGCCGAGGTGATGCGGGCCCTGCGGGCCGGGGAGACGGAGTCCCCGCTGGTCCCGCTGGACGGCACGCTGGCCGTGATGCGGACGCTCGACGCGATCCGGGACCGCGTCGGCGTCCGCTACCCGGGCGAGGCCCCCGACGAGGACCTGGCGCCCGAGCTCACGCCTGCTTGAGCCCCGGCGCCCCCGCCTCCGTCACGAAGGACGCGGCCGTCGTGACCGGCGCCCCGGGCCTGGTCACGTACGGCACCGTCTTGAAGTCGGCCCGCGCCTGGTCCTCCCCCAGCGCGACGGTCACATAGCCGCGCCGCCCGTTGTAGAACCTCATGTGCGGGTTGGCCTGCATGTACGTGTCCCAGTTGGCGGGCTTGTCGATGCCGTCCCGGCCGCTCGCGACGGACGTGGCCACGATCTCCGTGCCGAGGGTGGCGGAGTCGGGGTCGTCGAAGTCGTCCTTGATGTCGAAGCAGTAGCCGACGTGCACGTCCCCGGTGAGCACCATCAGGTTCTCGATGCCGGCGGCCTTCGCCCCGTCCAGCACCCGGCGCCGGGAGGCGCGGTAGCCGTCCCAGGCGTCCATCGACACCCGGGACGGCGTGGTGAGGTCGAACTTCCGCTGGGAGAAGGTGACCTGCTGCGGTACGACGTTCCACAGCGCCGTGGACTCGCGCCACCCGTCGAGCAGCCAGCGCTCCTGGGTCTCGCCGGTCATGGTGCGCGCCGGGTCGTCGGCGTCCGGTCCGGGGATCTGGGCGCCGTCTCCGTACGCCTGGTTGGAGCGGTACTGCCGGGTGTCCAGCACGTCGAACTGGGCGAGCCGGCCCCACCGCAGGCGCCGGTAGAGCTGCATGTCGGGGCCGGTGGGCTGCTGGGGGCTGCGCAGGGGCTGGTTCTCCCAGTAGGCGCGGTAGGCGGAGGCCCGGCGCAGCAGGAACTCCTCCGGCGGGACGTTGTTCTCGGGGGTGTCGTCGGCGTAGTTGTTCTCGGTCTCGTGGTCGTCCCAGGTGACGACGAACGGGTGCGCGGCATGCGCGGCCCTGAGGTCGGGGTCGGTCTTGTAGAGGGCGTAGCGCAGGCGGTAGTCCTCCAGGGTCACCGTCTCGCGGTTGAAGAGCGCGGGGAGCGTGCGGTCGGTGTAGTTGCGGTAGCCGCCGACGGAGTTGACCGCGTACTCGTACAGGTAGTCGCCGAGGTGGAAGACGACGTCCACGTCGTCCTGCGCGAGATGGCGGTACGGCGTGTAGTAGCCGTCGGTGTACGCCTGGCAGGAGACGGCCGCGAGGGTCAGCGAGCTCGCCGAGGCGTTTGCCGCGGGCGCCGTTCGGGTGCGGCCCGTCTGGCTGATCCAGCTGCCGGTGCGGAAGCGGTAGTAGAAGACGCGGTCCGCGTCGAGCTGGTCGACCTCGACGTGGACCGTGTGGTGGAACTCGGGGTGCGCGGTGGCGGTGCCGCGTCTGGCGATCCGGCTGAACTTCTCGTCGTGCGCCAGCTCCCAGTGGACGGTGACCCGTTCGGCGGGCAGTCCGCCGTCGGGCTGGTACGGGGCGGGGGCGAGGCGGGTCCACAGGACGACGGAGCCGGGCAGCGGGTCGCCGGAGGCGACGCCGAGGGTGAAGGGGTCGTCGTCGATCTTGCGGGCGTCGAGCTCTGCGGCGCTCGCGGCGCCCGCGGCGGGCAGGTTGACGGCGAAGGCGAGCGCGGCGGCCGCGCCGGTGAGGGTCAGGAAACGGCGGCGGCCGATATGGCGGGCGGCGGCGCGTAGTTCGGGGGCGTGCTGGGGCGCGTGTGGTGTGATGGTCATACGGTCCTCCCCTGCCTGATGGATGCATGAGGCATTGGAGTGGCCGGGGACGACACTCGCTTGGCGCGTACACAACACCCGGATGGCGGACGCATGAGTTCCGGATGGCGGACCCTCGCCTAACCTGCCGTCCCATGAATGACAGGCAAACGGACACGAGGATCGCCGTGGTGACCGGCGCGGGCTCCGGCATCGGGCGCGCGGTCGCCGTGGAACTGCTGCGCGCGGGGTGGTCGGTGGCGCTGGCGGGGCGGCGCGTGGAGACGCTGGAGGAGACGGCAGCGCTGGTGCCGGGCAGCGCCGCGCTCGCCGTACGGGCGGACGTGTCACGGCAGGAGGACGTGGCGGCCCTGTTCGCCGCCACCGTGGAGCGGTTCGGGCGGGTGGACCTGTTGTTCAACAACGCGGGGACGTTCGGGCCGGGCGGGGTGCCGGTCGAGGAGCTGTCGTACGACGCCTGGCGGCATGTGGTGGACATCAACCTCAACGGGGCGTTCCTGTGCGCGCAGGCGGCGTACCGGCAGATGAAGGAGCAGGACCCGCAGGGCGGCCGGATCATCAACAACGGCTCGATCTCGGCCCACACGCCCCGCCCGCGCTCGGTGGCCTACACGGCGACCAAGCACGCCCTGACCGGCCTGACCAAGTCGCTGTCGCTGGACGGGCGGCCGTACCGCATCGCCGTCGGCCAGATCGACATCGGCAACGCGGCGACCGACATGACCGCGCGCATGCAGACGGGCGCGCTTCAGGCCGACGGCTCGGTGGTGCCCGAGCCCGTGATGGACGTCGCCGACGTGGCACGGACCGTGCGGCACATGGCGGAGCTGCCGCTGGAGGCGAACGTGCAGTTCGCGACGGTACTGGCGACGGCGATGCCGTACGTGGGGCGCGGCTGAGGTTCCCGCCGCCCTACCGTCACCTCCACAACTTGCACAAGCGGAATATGAAGTTCCGCAGCATCGCGGCCGGTGGGCGGCATATGCTCAACTTCGCCTGCACCAGAGCTTCACATTTGAAGCCGATAGATTCCGCAAGCCATACCGAGGGGGGATGCGGCAGCCGTTCCACGATCACCGGGTGGGGGTGGACTTCGCGCGGGACCGCGAGGTACGCACCGGTGCGTGGAACGGCTGCCGCACAGTCGGTACGGCGGTGCTCAACGACCCAGGATCCGGTCGACCTCGGTCATCTGCTCGGCCGTGAGCGGTCCCTTCTCCAGCGCCCCCGCGTTCTGCTCGGCCTGAGCGACGGAGCGGAACCCCGGAATCGGTACGGTGCGCGCGCTGCGGGCCCACAGCCACGCGAGGGCGCCCTGGCCGAGCGTGCGGCCGTCGCTGGTGAGGATGTCCTTGAGCGCGTCGACGCGGGCGACCCACTCGGGGTCGGCGCCCGATCCGTCCTCGAAGCCCTGCAGCCACTGCGGCGGCCGGCTGCGGATGTCCCCGGCCTCCAGGGCCTGCCCGGTCCTGCGCTTGCCGGTCAGCAGGCCCATCGCCAGGGGGCTGCGGTTGATGCTCGCCAGCTCCAGTTCCTCGACCAGCGCGAACATCTCCGGCGCGTCCTGGAGCACATTGGCCGCGTGCTGTACGGCCGCACAGTGCTCCCCTTGCGCGAAGACGGCGGCGCGGGCCGGGTCGTCGGTGCTCCACGCGTAGGCCCGGATGAGCCCTTCGCGCACCAACTCCTCGCAGACGTCACGTAGTTCGGCGGCGCGCTCCGGGTCGGCGTCGGACAGGTGCAGCTGATAGAGGTCGACGTGGTCGGTGTCCAGCCGCTTCAGCGAGGCGGTCAGCGCCCGGCGCACGTACTCCGGGGAGTCGTCGGCGCCGGTGAGGGTGCGGGTCTCCTCGTCGAAGACGTTGCCCCACTTGGTGGCGACGACGACATCGGCGCGGCGCTTGCCGAGGGCGCGGCCGAGGACGCGTTCGCTGTGGCCGGCACCGTAGGTGTCCGCGGTGTCGAAGAAGGTGACGCCCAGGTCGAGGGCGCGCCGGACCGCCCGTACCGACTCCTCGTCGTCGACCTTGCCCCAGCCGAGCGGCTGCCCGTCCGCCGCCTGCCACTCACCGCCGATGGCCCAGCAGCCGAAGCCGAGAGCGCTTACCGCGATGCCGGTCCGTCCCAAAGTCCTCTTGGTCTCCATGAGGTGGGACGTTAGGGGTTGGAGTGCACACGAAGGCAAGGCCCTTGAGTGAACTTCCTGAAAGCGATTACGCCTGACCGGTCTCGAAGCGGGAGATCCTGCCGTCCTCCTCGACCTCGAAGTGCCACCGGGTGCGCATCTCGCCCCAGGTGTCGTTGCGGTAGCTGGCGAGGAGGTCGCGGCCGTGGTTCGACTCGTTGTCGACCTCCATGTGGCCGTTGGAGGAGAAGATCTCCGCTTCGATCCAGTCGGCGAGGTCGCGGTCGGTGCCGTCGTCCGCCATGGTCGCGCCCGGCGCGAGGATGCTCAGGAAGCCCTCGCGGTCGTGGGCGTTGACGGCGGTGACGAAGGCGCGGACGGCGGGGTCGCTGAGTTTGGACGTCTGAATCGTCATACCGGTCAGCCTCACACCGGCCCCGGCGGCCCGCCACCCGAACGGCGGCGACGGGAGGCCGGGCGGGTGTCGTCGGTGCGACGGTGGATACGCGGGAGGGGATCTGGTCCTGCTGTCCGAACCGCTGTGTGTTCCTGCTCTCTGTCCGGGAGGCATTGTGAGCGCTTATGACCGACGTGATCTGGGGCTGTTGCTGCTCCGGCTGGGTGCCGGCGGGGTGCTGGCCGCGCACGGCGCGCAGAAGCTGTTCGGCTGGTTCGGCGGGCACGGCATCCAGGGGACCGGCCAGTTCATGGAGTCGGTCGGCTACAAGCCGGGCAAGGCCAGTGCCGTGGCGGCGGGCCTCGCGGAGACCGGTGGCGGCACGCTGCTGGCGCTGGGGCTGGCGACCCCGGCGGCGGGTGCGGCGGCGGCCGGCGGAATGGCGGGCGCGGCCACGGTGCACGCCCCGAACGGCTTCTTCAACCAGGAGGGCGGCTTCGAGTACGCGGCCACCCTGGGCCTCGCCGCGGCCGGCCTCGCGATCGCGGGCCCCGGCCGCCTCTCCCTGGACCACGCGCTCGGCCATGTCCTCGACCGCGGCTGGATGGTGCCGACGGCCCTCGCGGCGACGGCCGCCGCGACGGCGCTGGTGGTGGGCGCGCGGAACAGGAGGCTGGACAAGCCGGAGAAGGACGAGGGAGCGGCCGGGTTCGAGGGCCAGGAGTCCTTGTTCGGGGAGTAGGCGGCCCGTTCCGGGCGCCTGAGCACATCGGGTCCGGTTCGGCAGCGCCGTGGAGGTGCGCGAGGCTGTGTCGATATGCGGCTCCGCCGGGTGGGCGCGACCGGCCACGATGGTGCCGCGGCCGACCCACGACCTGTCGCGGCACTCACAGCGGAGCACCCGGCGTCAGCCGCAGCACCGTCCCCTCCCCGCCCCGGCCGCGCCGCCACACCCGCCCCGGCACCAGGTCGGCGATGTACATCGAGCCGTCCGCGCCGAAGGCGAGGTCGTCCGGCGACTGGACGGGACCGTCCATCGGGACGACCACCTCGACGTCCCCGGAGGCCGGGTCCACGGCACTGATCTGCCCGGCGAGGAACTGGGGGACGTACAGCCGCCCGTCGGGCCCGAACGCGACGCCGTTGGAACCCCACGACCGGTTCGGCGGGTTGAGCCGCTCCACAGTCCAACGCGCGCTGTGTGCACGCCGGTTGCCTGTGACGTCGTATCTGCTCGACCGCACGGCGCTCATGCCCCGTCCTCCACGCGTACGTCGCTCATGCCGCCCTCCGCCCGCCAGCGCCGCAGCAGCTCGTGGAAGGCGACCGGGCCGTCGCCGTACGACTCGCTGCGCTCCCTCGGTCGGCCCTCGTTGCTGGAGCCGACCGCCGAGGCGCACGCCTACGCGGACGTCCCGACCCAGTCGGTCGGCGGGTCGTCCCAGACGTGCCGCCCGAGCTGCTCCTTGGACAGCACGCGTTCGGCGTTGACCAGCAGACAGCGCAGCAGCCGGTACTCCGCGGGCGTGAGCTCGATGGTGCGCTCACCGCGGCGGGCCAGGTGGGTGGCGTCGTCCAGGACGAGGTCGCCGTAGCGCAGGGCGCCGTCCCATCCCGCGAGCTCGCCTCCCCTGACCAACTGGCGTGCCCGGGCGAGGACTTCGGCCACTCGGCCCGGGGTGCCCCCCGGTCGCCCGTCCGTGCAGGGGCCGCCGCCGGGGAGGCTGCCGAGGAACTCGCCGGTCCCGGTGAGCAGCAGGACGGCCGGTCGGGGGCGAGGAGACGGCGACTGTGCCGGAGCGCGTCGGTGTCCGGCAGTGTCACATCGAGGATGACCAGATCGAACCGGCGCTCGGCGAGCGCGGTGGTGGCCTCGGTGCCGCGGTCCACCGCGCGACGGTGCGGTATCCGGCGAGCTCCAGCAGCGCGGAGAGCGGCTCGCAGGTGCGGGGATCGCCGAGGACGAGCAGGACGTCCGGTACCGCGTCGGTCGACGGCGGCTTCGGCATACGGCCACGAGTTGGCGGCCCTTACGTCCAGGGCGTGGCGACGAGCCGGATCCTCGCGTCACCGCCGACGAGACGGGCCGTGGTCTCGGGCAGTTTGATGTGCGCGACCCAGCGGCCGGGAGCGGGGTCCTCGTCGGAGCGGGGTGCTCCGGCGACACGGTGATCGCGGATGGCGCCTTCGATCTCCGAGTTCCAGGCGGCCCAGATGCCGGGGCCGGCCTGAGGTGTGCCCACGTCGATGACGAGGGTGTCGGCGAAGTCGGCGCTCTGCTCCAGGTGGTCGCGGAAGCTGAGGATGCCGTGCCGCTCGCGCAGGGAGATGAGCCGCAGGTCGAGCATGAACCGCATGGGCTCGTCCGTGGACTGGCGCAGGCCGCTGTTGAGGAAGGTGGTCGCCAGCGACACCGACGCCCCCGGCCCGTCCTTGGCGGCATCGAGCTGGATCGGGCACCAGTGGGCGGCGAGCTGCTCGTGCATCACCACGGGCAGCCCGCGCACCGACAGCGTCGCCTCGGCCTGCCACACGAGATCGTCGTCGTCGGGCAGCCGGTAGTCGACCAGCGACGCCTCGATGCGGGTGTCCCCGAACAGGAACCGCCGCAGGTTCTGGTAGCCCTCCTCGGAGTTGACCATGCCGTAGCGCCCGCTGTGGCTGCGGTGCACGAAGGACCGGTGCGCGCCCGGGACATACGCCCGCTCGATCTGCACGAGCCCGTCGCTGTGCGGGCCGACGGCGGCGGAGGACATCCCCAAGGCGACGTCGTAGTCGGCCGGGTCGGTGCCCACCAGGCAGAAGACCCGCTCGATGGGCAGCTTCCCCGGGCCCTGGGGCATGACCCGGGCGTCCCATCCTTTGGGCGGGCCGTCGGGGTCCAGGTCGGCCTTCGGGGTGAGGTACTCGTACATCCGCCGGGGGCCGAAGATGTCGGCGCCCTGGATGCCGAGGGCGTCCCGGGCCCGCTCCATCCATCCGCCCCCGATGTCGAAGGTGATGCCGCCGTGCGGAGTGCCGTACGTGAAGAACTTCGCGACGCAGTCGGCGTCACGCCCCAGGTCCGGCAGCACCTTCTGCAGCAGGCAGCGGCAGATCAGGCCGCCCATCGAGTGGGCCACGAGGATCACGGCGGGCGCGCCGGACTTCTCGCGCAGCCGGTCGATCAGGTCGAGCAGGTCGGCGGCTGCGTGCTCCAGCACGTACTCCTGGGGCTCGCCGCCCCATGTCGTCGCCGAGCGGTCGTAGAAGCGGTGGACCCAGATGGAGTTGGCGGGGATCTCCGCATGTTCGGCGAGATAGGTCTCCTGATTGCCCTTCACGAGCAGCTCGTAGCCCTCCTCCCGCAGCAGGCGCAGCAGCGGGCTCTCGAACTGGTGGAAGCGCGGCTGGTTGTGCGCGCCGACGCGGACGTGCACGGACCCCTCGTTGAAGCCGTAGAAGGGGTCGTCCACGGCCTTGTTGATCCCGCTCGTTCCGCCGGCGAAGCCCCGGACATAGACGAGGGGGAGTCTGCGGTTGTCGTCCACGCCTTGCCTCCAAGCACCGGGGTCTCCTTCTCCTGCCTAGAGCAAGTCCGGAACTCCGGCCTCCAGGAACAGCCCGGACGGGTGATGTGCCGGGTCGGGCGGGGTTCGGCCGGCCGGGGTGGGAGCTTTCACCCGTCGGGAGCAGGTTGCCTGGTGGTGCGGGCCGCGGTCGTGTCGTACTGGAGTTCACGAGGGAGGTCAGGGAGGCCCGGATGTGGGACACGGGGAAGGCCCGGCGCTTCTTCGTGGTGCCCCCGCCTCCCCGCTCCGGCGGCAGAGCCAACCTCGCGCCCTGGCGGGAGCTGCCGCTGACGGTCATCTCCCGGATGAGAACCCAGCTCGCGAAGGAGGAATGCCGCGCCGTGGGCGACGCCGACGGCCGACGGCAGGCCGGGCTCGAAGGAGTGAAGCGGCATCTCCAGGAAGCCGAGGAAGCGTGCCTGAACGCATCGCGGTTCCGGCCCAGATCCGGCACCCTCGAACGCGCCTGGTCGAACATCCGCGCCGCCGAGACCGATCTGCTCTCCCTCGCTTCCGACGACGAGGTGCGGGCGAGAACCCCCGAGGTCCTGGGCATCGTGCGCCGCCAGCTGCCGGAGGACAGCCCCCAGCGGCAGGCCGTCGAGGAGATCGCCGGGAACGTCGAAGCCGGCGACGGGCCGCTCACGGACCAGGAGCGGAGCGCACTGGTCAGGGCCCTCGGTTTCGCCCACGCGGCGCTGGGCGGCAAGTACCGGCGGGTGCGCGTCCTTGCGGACCTGCTCTGGATCGTCACGGGGGCGGCGACGCTGGGACTGGTCGCGCTGGCCCTGTGGGGCTACTTGGACAAGCAGTCCCTGGATCTGTGCTTTCGCCCCCAGCCACCCGGAAACCGGGTCGTCTGCCCCACCGGCGAACACAAGGTCGAGGGCCTGCCTCCGACGGCCGAGGCCCCCGCCGTCACGGATGTCGCCACCGGCACGTACTCCAGCACGCTGGACGTACTGACCGTGGAGTGCGCGGGGCTCATCGGAGCGGCCCTGACCGTGGTCGCGGCGGTGCACCGGCTCCACGTGGACCAGGCCACGCAGTACAAGTTCCGCCTGCCGCTCGCCACGGCTGTGCTGAAGTTCCCCGTGGGCGCGCTGTCCGCGGTGGCCGGAATCGTGCTCATCAAGGGGGCTTTCGTACCCGGCCTGAGCGACCTCGACAGCTCCGCGCAGATCCTCGGCTGGGCGGTCGTCTTCGGAGCGGCCCAGCACCTGGTCACCCACATCGTCGACCAGCGGGCGGAGGAGGCGCTGAGCGGCGTGCGGAGACCGCCTTAGAAGACGTCTCAGCCGGGGCGGGCAAGAGGCGGGAACGGCAAGCCGACGGGGGTGTTCGGGTCGGCAAGGCGGGGCCTTGGGCGCACCGGCTCAGCGGGCCATCCAGCGGTCCATCTCCCGTGCCCGGGTGTCCAGGGCGGTGAGAACAGCGGCTGATCCGGTCCGGGGATCACTGGGAACCTGCACGTCGTGCTGGACGCCACCAGGCGCATGGCCGGACCCCGGTTCGGGCGCCGCCACCTCGATTCCGGCGCGCCGGGCGAGCGCGACCGCCGTGGCCACGAACCCCTCGGAGAGCGCGAGGATCACGGAGTGCCCCGTCCGGCAGTGCCAGGCGACCAGGCCGCGGGCGAACTCCGCGTACACGGCCGGATCGACCTCGAGCGTGTCCGGGTCGCCCCAGTGCTTGCCCTGGCCGATTCCCGAGGGCAGCTCGAGCTCCGCCTCGAAGACCTCGACCTGCCGCAGGAAGAGGCGGCCGGCACCGTTCGACGGGTTCCACAGCGTCTCGTCACCGATGTCGAAGTACATGCTCATCGCCGATCCCCCCTGCTCAGCCGTTCCGGCACAGGGTAGAAGACGGGGCAGGTGATAAGCACTTGGAAACCCCGCGACGGACCCGCCCCCCTGGCACGTAGAGCAGACGACAGCAGTGCACAGGGAGGGGATCAGGACGTGTCAGGGGACAGGGGCAGGCGGGTCAGGGGAACGGCGGCCGCGGTGGCGGCGATGGTGGCGCTCACCGCCTCACAGGCGCCGGGAGCGGTCCCGGTACGCGCCTCGGCGCCCGCGCCGGGGCAGACGCCCGCCGAGCACGGACCGAGCGTCTCCGGCGACGCCCCGTACCGCACCGAGCTGCCGCCGCTGCGGGCCGGAAAGCGCGACGGCGGCACGGCACAGGCTCCGGCGGAGACGGCCGCCGCGCTGCCGGCGAGCGTGTTCGCCGCGTACCGGCGGGCGGAGGAGCGGCTGTCGCGCGAGGCGCCCGGCTGCCGGCTGCGGTGGCAGTTGCTGGCGGCGATCGGGCAGGTGGAGTCCGGTCAGGCCCGGGGCGGCCGGGTGACGCCGGACGGTACGACCGTGACGCCGATCCTCGGCCCGCGGCTGGACGGCGTGGCCTTCGCGCTGATCCGGGACACCGACGGCGGTGCCCACGACGGGGACGCGGCGTACGACCGCGCGGTCGGGCCGATGCAGTTCATCCCGTCGACCTGGGCCCGCTGGGGCGCGGACGGCAACGGTGACGGGCGCAGCGACCCGAACAACGTCTTCGACGCGGCCCTCGCCGCCGGGCGCTACCTGTGCGCGGGTGGACGGGACCTGTCCGTCCCGGCCGAGCTGGACCGGGCGATCCTCGGCTACAACCACTCGTCGGCCTATCTGCGCACGGTCAGGGCCTGGTACGCGTACTTCCTGGACGGGCACAGGGTCGTCCCGGACAGCTCCGCCGCCTCCACGGAACGCCCCGAGCCGGCACCGTCCCCCTCCAAGCCGAAGGAGGTCTCACCCACGCCCCCCTCGACCCGCCCGAGCGCCACCCCGTCCCGCCCGCCGTCGTCCCCTGCCTCACCGACCCCCACCCGGTCCCGCCCGGCCACCGAACCCGGGGAGGCGCCCGAGAACCCGCAACTCCCCCTGCCCTCCCCGGACATCGAGCTCCCCGGCGACGACCTGCTGTCCGACGGCACCCCACTCACCAGTAACAGCGCGGACTCGATGACCGCCACCCCCTCCACAACCGCCGATACTCGGCGGTAATGTCGCCCCCCGCCGGACAGCACGAGGCCGGTGGGTGAGCGCGAAGGGGCCCTCATGGCGACGGACATGCCTGCGGACATGCCCGCAGAGACACCTGCGGAGATGCACGCCGCCGACGAACGGTGGCGGCGCATGTGGAGCCACCGTGAGCAACTGCTCAAGGTGGCCCGGCGCAGGTCGATGAGTGCGGAGGACGCCGAGGACGCGGTGCACGAGGCGATGCTGCGTGCCGCCGAGCGCCCCGACCTGGACGACGAGCGGCTCGCGGCGTGGCTGACGACGGTCACGATGCGGCTGTGCGTCGACCGCTACCGGCAGGTCAACCGTGAGGCGCAGGTGCGCACCAGCCCGACCCTCATCGCCCCCGGCCCGGTTCCCGTCGAGGAGGCCGTGTGCGACCGGGCCGAGGCGAAGTGGCTGGCGGTGCGCAGTGGTGAGCTGCCCGCACGGCAGGCCGAGGCGCTGCGGCTGAAGTCGGAGGACCTGGACGTCGGGCAGGTCGCCGTCCGGATGGGGCTCAGTTACCGGACCGTCGAGTCGCTGCTGGCCCGGGCACGGCGGACGCTGCGGCAGTCGCTGGCCGCCACCCTCGGGTTCGCGCTGTTCCTCATCGGGTGGGGGCGGCCGCGCGGCGGCGGCAAGGTGCACGCCGTGGCGGTGGCCTCGACGGCGGCGACCCTTGCGGTGGCGGGGTTCGTCCTGCCGTACGCTCTCGACGGGAACGGGGACGGAGGCGGTACGGCGCCCCGGCCCGCCGTCGCCACGCCGGACGGCACGGAGGCGCTGCGGCCCGACGGCAGTGGGGCGGGCCGTACGCCTCAGGGAAACACGCCCACAGCTACCTCGGGCGAACGGAAGGCCGCCGAGTCCCCGGCGGACGAATCGTTCCTCCCGCTGTCCGTGCCGTCGCTGCCAGAAGTGCCGGACGTGCCGGAGGTGCCGGCCGTCCCGGAGGTCCCGGTGTCCCCGCTGCCGGTGCTGTCCGCACCGGACGTCCCGCTGACCCCCGAGGTGCCGGACGTCCCCGACGTGCCGGATCTGCCCGATGTTCCCGACCTGCCGGTGGATCCGTCCGTCGATCCGACGGCCCCGCCCGGGATCCCGGACGCCTCCACCGCCGTACCGTCCACCTCGCTGCCCGTGCCGCCGGCTGACACACTGCCGTAGCCGGCGACCCCGCAACCCGGCAACCCCGCGACCCCGCATCCCGACGACCCGGCAACCCGGCAACCCGGCAACTGGCGACCCGCGACCCGCGACCCGCGACCCGCGACCCGCGACCGCAAAACCTCCCAAAACCGCGCCCGGTAACCCGCCCGAAAGAGTCCGCCACCTCGGCGACGGCTGCCGATGTTCTCCGCGCCGAAGGGCCCGCAGGCGCCCTGCGCAGTCGACGGCCCGGACCCCGCGAGGTCCCGACCTGCCGTGGGCCCCACCGTCGACCCGACGGACACGACGCCGTTCCCGGACATCTCCGCCGCCGCACCGTCGCCCTCCTCGCCCCCACGCCGACAGCGAGCTCACCGCCGTAGCCGCGGACACACGGCCGTAAGTCATCCCAGGAACAACCAGCCGCAATCCACCCCAAATCCCCCACGCGAAACCCGCCCGAAAAAAATCCGCCACGGAAACGACGGACGCCCGACCCCTCCCCGTAGAGCAGATGTCGGAGGTGCTCACCGACGAAGACACGGGCTGAAGGGTGGACCGGATGGGTGTCGAGATCTGTGTGGAGGGGCTGACGAAGTCCTTCGGTCACCAGGTCATCTGGCAGGACGTCTCGCTGACGCTGCCCGCCGGGGAGGTCTCGGTCATGCTCGGCCCCTCGGGCACGGGCAAGTCGGTGTTCCTCAAGACGCTCGTCGGACTGCTGAAGCCGGAGCGCGGGTCGATCACGATCCAGGGCCGGGACATCACGAAGCTGCGCGAGCACGACCTGTACGAGGTGCGGAAGCTCTTCGGCGTGCTGTTCCAGGACGGCGCGCTGTTCGGCTCGATGAACCTGTACGACAACATCGCCTTCCCGCTGCGGGAGCACACCCGTAAGTCCGAGAGCGAGATCCGGCGCATCGTGCTGGAGAAGATGGACATGGTCGGGCTGATCGGGGCGGAAGGGAAGCTGCCCGGTGAGATCTCCGGCGGGATGCGCAAGCGGGCGGGGCTCGCCCGGGCGCTCGTGCTCGACCCGGAGATCATCCTCTTCGACGAGCCGGACTCGGGCCTCGACCCCGTCCGCGTCGCCTACCTCAACCAGCTCATCGTCGATCTCAACGCCCAGATCGACGCGACCTTCCTGATCGTCACCCACGACATCGCCTCGGCCCGCCAGGTCCCGGACAACATCGGGCTGCTGTTCCGCCGCGAGCTGGTGATGTTCGGGCCGCGCGAGGAACTGCTGACCAGCGACGAGCCGGTCGTACGGCAGTTCCTGAACGGCCGGATGCAGGGCCCGATCGGCATGGCGGAGGAGAAGGACGCCGCGCAGGTCGAGCAGGAGCTCGCCGCCCTCGGCGACGACGGCAAGGGCACACAGTCGCCCGGCAGTCAGGCCATGACTCCCCGCCTGCTGCCGGGGCCGGGCATCCCGCGGCCACCGCGCTGGGAGGCCATCGCCCGGCGCGAGGCCGCGCTGCGCCAGACGGCGGGGGCCGGCGCATGAGCCTGTCACCGATCGGCGCGCTGCGGCACTCCGGGAGCCTGTTCGCGATGGCGCTGGACGTCCTCCGGACGATCCCCCGACGGCCGTTCCAGGCAAGGGAGTTCATCCAGCAGGCGTGGTTCGTCGCGAGCGTGACGATCCTGCCGACGGCCCTCGTCTCCATCCCCTTCGGCGCGGTCATCGCACTCCAGATCGGCAGCCTGACCCGGCAGCTCGGCGCCCAGTCCTTCTCCGGAGCCGCCTCCGTGCTGGCCGTGCTGCGCGAGGCGTCGCCGATCGTCACCGCACTGCTGATCGCGGGCGCCGGCGGCACGGCGATCTGCGCCGACCTCGGGGCGCGCAAGATCCGCGACGAGATCGACGCGATGCAGGTGCTGGGCATCGACCCCATTCACCGGCTGGTCGTCCCACGCGTCCTGGCGTCGATGCTGGTGGCGGTGCTGCTCAACGGCCTGGTGTCGGTGGTCGGCGTCGCGGGCGGCTACTTCTTCAACGTCGTCCTGCAGAACGGCACTCCCGGCGCCTACCTCGCCTCCTTCACCACCCTCGCCCAGCTCTCCGACCTGTGGGCGGCCGAGATCAAGGCACTCGTCTTCGGCGCGATCGCCGGGATCGTCGCCTCCTACAAGGGGCTCACCGCGAAGGGCGGCCCGAAGGGTGTGGGCGACGCGGTGAACCAGTCGGTGGTGATCACCTTCATGTTGCTGTTCGTGACCAACTTCGTGATGACCGCGGTGTACTTCCAGGTCGTCCCGCAGAGGGGTTGAGAGAACCGACGATGAAATTTCCACGACTCCTCGCACGCCCGCTGCACTCCCTGGAAGCGCTCGGCGTCCAACTCTCCTTCTACGGCCGCTCGTTGGCCTGGACCGGCCGCACCCTGCGCCGCTACAAGAAGGAGATCCTGCGGCTGCTCGCCGAGGTGAGCTTCGGCCGCGGCGCACTCGCGGTGGTGGGCGGCACGGTGGGCGTGATCGCCTTCCTGTCCTTCTTCACCGGCACGGAGGTGGGCCTCCAGGGCTACGCGGCCCTCAACCAGCTCGGCACCTCCAACTTCGTGGCGTTCCTCTCGGCGTACTTCAACACCCGCGAGATCGCCCCGCTGGTGGCCGGCCTCGCGCTCTCCGCGACCGTCGGCGCCGGCTTCACGGCCCAGCTCGGCGCGATGCGGATCAGCGAGGAGACCGACGCGCTGGAAGTGATGGGCGTGCCCTCGCTGCCGTTCCTGGTGACGACGCGGATGATCGCCGGGTTCGTCGCTGTCATTCCGCTGTACGTGATCGGCCTGCTGTCCTCGTACCTCGCGGCCCGCACCATCACCACCGGCTACTACGGCCAGTCGGCGGGCACCTACGACCACTACTTCCAGCAGTACCTGCCCCCGGTGGACGTGCTGTGGTCCTTCGGCAAGGTGCTCGTCTTCGCCGTCCTGATCATCCTGGTGCACTGCTTCTACGGCTACTACGCGAGCGGCGGCCCGGCGGGCGTCGGCGTCGCCGTGGGCCGCGCGGTGCGGACCTCGATCGTGGCGATCAACGTCCTGGACTTCTTCCTGTCGTTGGCGATCTGGGGCGCCAACACGACCGTACGGATAGCGGGGTGAGCCGCCCGATGAGGGTGCCGAGGGTGCTGAGACTGCGGTTGTACGGCGTGGTGTTCCTCGCCGTACTCGCACTGCTGCTGGGGCTGTCGGTCGCCGTCTACCAGCAGGCCTTCACACCGGTCGTGCGGATCACGCTGGAGGCCGACAGCCTCGGCAACCAGCTCGATCCGCGGGCCGACGTCAAGCTGCGCGGGCTGCTGGTCGGCGAGGTGCGCGAGGTGCACGCCGACGGGACGAAGGCGCGCCTCGACATCGCGCTCAAGCCGGAGCACGTGGCGTACATCCCGTCGGACGTGCACGCGCGGCTGCTGCCCAAGACGCTGTTCGGCGAGAAGTACGTCGACCTGGTCCCGCCCGCCGGCGCCGCGTCCTCGTCCGCTCGCCCGATCCGCGCCGGTGACGTCATCACCCAGGACCGCACCCGCGTCGGCATCGAGGTCCAGCAGCTGATGAACGACCTGATGCCCCTGCTCCGCACGGTCCAGCCCGGCAAGCTCAACGCCACGCTCTCCGCGTTCGCCACCGCCCTCGACGGCCGCGGCGACCGCATCGGCGACAACCTCACACGCCTGGAGTCCTACCTGCGCCGCCTCAACCCCCATCTGCCGTCCCTCACCGAGAACATCGCCCGCTTCGCCGAGGTCGCCGAGATCTACGGCGACGCGGCGCCCGACCTGATGGACATCCTGCGCAACTCCATCACCACCAGCCGCACGCTCGTCGAGCAGAAGGACCGGCTCGCGGCGGCGCTGAAGAGCACGGCCACCGTCGCGGGCACCACCGAGGACTTCCTCGACGCGAACGGCGGCCGGCTGATCACCCTCGGCCAGGTCTCCCGCCCGACGCTGGAGCTGTTCGCCCGCTACTCCCCCGAGTACCCGTGCCTGCTGGCCGGTCTGGTCCGGCAGGAGAAGGCATCGGAGGAGGCGTTCGCCGGCGGCAAGATGCACATCACGCTGGAGGTCGTACGGCCGCAGGGGGCATACGAGCCCGGTGAGGAGCCGCGCTACGGCGAGCGGTCGGGGCCCAACTGCCGTGATCTTCCGGATCCTCCGGTGCCGGCGCCCGGGGCTCATCTCAACGACGGTTCGAAGTCCGGGGTTTCGTCCGCGGGCCACGGCCCGCTCGGCGTCTCCGCCACCGAGGCCGAGCAGCGGGCGGTCGGCTCGCTCGTGGCCCCGGTCCTGGGCGTGCCCGCCGACGAGGTGCCGCCGGTCACGACGCTGCTGTTCGGGCCGCTGGTGCGCGGGACGGCGGTGAGTGTGGCATGAGCCGTACGACAGCCAAGGGCGCCCGGCAGACCGCCGCGCCGCTGATCAAGTTCTGCCTCTTCGCGCTGGTGACGATCCTGGCGACGGCCCTGCTCGCGGCCACCATCGTGAACATCTCCTTCAGCCCGAAGGACACCTATCGCGCGGTCTTCAGCGACGTCACCGGCCTGGAGAAGGGCGACGACATCCGGGTGGCCGGAGTGCGGGTCGGCGAGGTCGAGGGCATCCGGATCAAGGACCGGACGCTGGCCGAGGTCTCCTTCACGGTCAGCCGGGACCGGCCGCTGCTCACCGGCACGGGCGCCGTCATCCGGTACCGCAACCTGGTGGGCCAGCGGTACGTCGCCCTCACCGAGGGCACGGGCGACGGCACCCGGCTGCACCCCGGCGCGACGATCCCGCTGTCCCGCACGCAGCCGGCGCTGGACCTGAACGCCCTGCTGAACGGTTTCAAGCCGCTGTTCGCCGCGCTCAGCCCGAAGGACGTCAACCAGCTCGCCACGGAGATCATCCGCACGCTCCAGGGCGAGGGCGGCACGGTCAACAGCCTCCTCGTCCACACGGCGTCGCTCACCTCGACGCTGGCGGGCCGCGACAAGCTGATCGGCTCGGTGATCGACAACCTCAACACCGTGCTCGGGACGCTGGACAAGCGCGGCGCCCGCTTCTCCGGCCTGCTCAAGCAGCTGCGCCGGGTCATCTCGGGCCTGTCCGCCGACCGCAAGCCCATCGGGCAGTCCCTGGTGGGCATCGGCGACCTGACCGAGGCCACCTCGGGCCTGCTGAAGGACGCACGGCCGCCGCTGAAGGACGACATCGCCGAGCTGACCGAGCTCACCGGAACGCTGAACGACAACGAGAAGACCGTGGAGGGCGTGCTGAAGCGGCTGCCGAACAAGCTCAACGAGCTGACCGGGACGGCGTCCTACGGCTCGTGGTTCAACTTCTACCTGTGTGACTTCGACGGCCGGATCGTCCTGCCGAAGACGGAGTCGACGTCACGGCAGGTGCTCACGCCCGATCTGCACGTGGCGAGGGCGAGGTGCGGGTCATGAGCCGCAAGCACGGTCCGGAGCCGCTGTTCAGGGTGCGGGTGGAACCGCCGAAGCTGCGGTTGCCGCGCGTCCGCCTGCTGCCGAGCCGCAGCCCTCGCCGGCAACCGCTGATCAAGGTGCGGGTCGCGCCGCCCCGCATCCGGCTCCCCCGCATCCGCCGCCCGCACCTCTCCCCCTTCCGCGAGCGCAACCCCGTCGTCATCGGCGCGGTCGGCCTCACTGTCCTCGCACTGCTGACGGTGGCCGCCTTCAACGCCGACCGGCTGCCGGTCATCGGCGACGGCGAGACGTACAGCGCGGCCTTCGCGGAGGCGGGCGGCCTCAAGCCGGGCGACGAGGTGCGGATCGCCGGGGTCAAGGTCGGCAAGGTGGAGGAGGTCGACCTGGACGGCGACCACGTCAAGGTCACCTTCAAGATCAAGGGCGAGCCGGCCTTCGGCACGGACACCGGGGCGTCTATCCGGGTCAAGACGATCCTGGGCGCGAAGTACCTGGCCCTGCACCCCAAGGGGCGCGGCCAGTTGGCGCCCGGCAGCCAGATCCCGCTCAAGCGGACCGTCCCCGCCTACGACGTCGTCCAGGCCTTCAGCGACCTCACCACCACGACGGAGGAGGTCGACACCGACCGCGTGGCGAAGGCCCTGAACACGATCTCCGCCACCTTCGAGGACTCCCCCGAAGAGGTACGGGCGTCGCTCAAGGGCCTGTCGCAGATCTCCCGGACGGTGGCCTCCCGCGACAAGGCGCTGCGCGAGCTGCTCGCCCACGCGAACGGCGTCACGGACGTCCTGGCCGACCGGTCGTCGGACTTCACCACCCTGGTCAAGGACGGCGACAAGCTGTTCAAGGAGATCAGCAAGCGGCGCGAGGCGATCCACAAACTGCTGAAGAGCTCCGCCGCGCTCGGCATCCAGCTCTCCGGCCTGGTCCAGGACAACGACAAGGAGATCGGGCCCGCTCTCAAGGGCCTGAACCGCGTGGTGGAGATGCTCGAACGGAATCAGTCCAGCCTGGACAGGAGCATCAAGCTCCTCGCGCCCTATGTGCGGCTCTTCACCAACACCCTCGGCAACGGCCGCTGGTTCGACTCCTACGTCCAGAACCTGGTCGCGGCTCCGGTGGTGCCGCAGACGCGGACGGGAGGGGCGCAATGAGCAGCCGTTGGGGCGCAGTGGGCGCCCGCTGGAGGAAGCGCGCGGCCCTGCTGACCGTCCTGGTCCTGATCGCCGGGCTCACCTACGTCCTGTGGCCGCGTCCCGAGCCGGTCCGCGTCACGGCGTACTTCCCGCGCACGGTCGGCATCTACCCGGGCTCGGACGTCCGCGTCCTCGGTGTCCGGATCGGCGAGGTCAAGGAGATCACGCCGGAGGGCGGCCGGGTGCGGGTCGAGTTCGAGTACGACTCCGGCCGCAAGGTCCCGGCGGACGCACAGGCGGCCATCATCAACTCCTCGGTGGTCAGCGACCGTTACGTGCAGCTGCTGCCGGTGTACCGGGGCGGCCCGGTGCTGCGAACCGGGGACGAGATCCCCGAATCGCGTACGGCCGTCCCCGTCGAACTCGACCGCATCTTCGACAGCCTCCACACCACGGCCGAGGCGCTCGGCCCGGACGGCGCCAACAAGGACGGTGCCCTGTCCCGGCTGCTCGGCGTGAGCGCGGACAACCTGGACGGCCAGGGCAAGAACCTGCACCAGACGGTCGAGGACCTGTCGGCGGCGGTCACGACCCTGTCCGACGGGCGCACGGACCTGTTCGGCACGGTCCGCAACCTCCAGGTCTTCACGGCGGCGCTGGCGGCAGACGACAAGAGCGTGCGGTCGTTCAACAGCAGCCTTGCCAAGGTCGCCGAGCAACTCGCGGGCGAGCGCAAGGACTTGGCGGCGGCGTTGAAGAACCTGGGGACGGCGCTCGGTGACGTGTCGGCCTTCGTGAAGAAGAACAAGAAGTCGCTGACCTCGAACGTGGAGGGTCTCAGCAAGGTGACCAAGGTCCTCGTCACCCAACGGGCGGCACTGGAGGAGCTGTTGGAGGTGGCCCCGACCGGCATGTCGAACCTGAACAACGCCTACAACCCGTCGGCCGGCACCCTCGACACCCGCAACAACGCCGACCAGGCGCAGGACCCGGCCTCGCTGCTGTGCTCCGTACTGAGGACGACGGGCGACGAGGGCGGCGAGAACCCCGACTGCGCCGAGCTGAGGAAGCTGTTCGACTCCCTGCCGGAGCTGCCGGAGGGCGGCGCGGCGGTCACGGGCACGGTCGATCGCACGCTCGGCGGAATCCTGGGGGCGAGGGCATGAGCGACGAGAGCCTGCTGTTCAGGGGCGTGCTGCGAAGGGGTGCGCTGCGCAAGGGCGGGGTGGCGGCGTGGGCGGCAGTCGGCTCACTGCTCCTGACCGGCTGCGAGTTCAACGGCTGGTACGACGTCCAGCTGCCCGGCGGCGCCGCCTCCGACGGCAACGCGTACCACGTCACCGTCGAGTTCCGTGACGTACTGGATCTGGTGCCGCAGTCGGCGGTGAAGGTCAACAACGTGACGGTGGGCGCTGTCGAGAAGGTCGAGCTGGACGGCTGGCACGCGCGCGTGCACCTGCGCGTCGCCGACTCGGTGAAGCTGCCGGCGAACGCGATCGCCGAGCTACGCCAGACCAGCATGCTCGGCGAGAAGTACGTGGCGCTGTCGAAGCCCGCGGACGCGGCGCCGGTGGGCCGCCTCGCCGAAGGCGACGTCATCCCCCTGTCCCGCAGCGGCCGCAACCCGGAGATCGAGGAGGTGCTGTCGGCCCTGTCCGCGTTGCTCAACGGCGGCGGGGTGGCCCAGCTCAAGACGATCACCGTGGAGCTGAACAAGGCGCTGGAGGGCCGGGAGAACAGGGTCAAGTCGCTGCTGAAGGAACTGGACACGTTCCTGGGCGGCCTGGACAAGCAGAAGCAGGACATCGTCCGGGCCCTGAAGGCCGTGGACCGCCTGGCCAAACGCCTCGGCAAGGAGAAGAAGACCATCGCCGAGGCGGTGGAGGAGATGCCCCCGGCCCTCAAGGTCCTGGCCGACCAGCGGCGCGACCTGACGAGGATGCTGACGGCCCTGTCGAACCTGGGCCGGACGGGCACCAAGGTGATCAACGCCTCGCACGACGACACGGTCGCCAACCTCAAGCAGCTCCGCCCGATCCTGCAGCAGCTCAACAAGGCGGGCGACGACCTGCCCAACTCCCTTGAGCTGCTGACGACTTACCCGTTCCCGCGCAACGCGGTGGACGCGATCAAGGGCGACTATGTGAACCTCCACATCACCGCGGACCTCGATCTGGCGGGCATCTACGGCAACTTGACGAAGAAGCCGGGTGACGGGGACGGGGGCGGCGACGGAGACACTCCGGGCCCCGAGCTCCCCGAGACCCCCGACCTCCCGGACGTACCGGATCTCCCGGAGCTGCCGGGCGTACCGACACCCACGGCGCTCCCGAACGGCCCGAGCGCGCCGTCGTCGCCGTCGTCGCCCTCGGCCCCGTCCGCGGGCGGGGGTGACCTGCTGTGCCCGCCGATGTGCACGGCCGGCTACGTCGCCGGGGGCGACTGGCCCGAGGGGATCAACCTCGAACTCGCCGAGCTGATGCTGAAGGGGGTCCAGCCGTGATCACCCGTACGGTCAAGGTCCAGCTGCTGGCCTTCGCCACGATCACCGCCGTGGGCGTGTCGTACGTGGGCGCCGAGTACACGGGTTTGGTGGACGACGTCCTGGACCGCGGCTACACGGTCCGCGCGGACTTCCCCGACTCCGGGGGCGTGTTCCCCGGCGCGGAGGTGACGTACCGCGGGGTGCCGGTGGGGAAGGTGGGCGCGCTGCACCTGACGGGCGGCGACGGTGTCTCGGTGTCCCTGGACATCGAGGACGGCGCGCCTCGCATCCCCGCGGACACGCTCGCCGTCGTGGCGAACCGCTCGGCGGTGGGCGAGCAGTACGTCGACCTGCAGCCGCGCACGTCCCACGGCCCGTACCTGCTGGACGGCAGCGACATCCCGCGCCGGAACACCCGCGTACCGCTGCCGACGACAGACCTGGTTCTGTCCCTCGACCGCCTGGTCAACTCGGTCGACAAGAAGGACCTCCAGGTGACGATCGACGAGTTGGGCGAGGCCTTCGCCGGAACCGGCCCGAACCTGAGCCGCCTGGTGGACTCGGGGAACGACCTGGTCGAGTCGGCGTCGGAGGCACTGCCGGAGACGATCAAGCTGATCGAGGACTCGCGGACGGTACTGAAGACACAGGCGGACCAGGGCTCGTCGATCAAGTCCTTCGCGCGTGACCTGGCGCTGCTGTCGGCCCAGTTGAAGGAGAGCGACGGGGACCTGCGCAAGCTGATCGGGAATGCCCGGCCGGCGGCGCAGGAGGTGAACTCGCTGCTGAAGTCGACAGGCCCGGAGCTGTCGGTCCTGCTGGCGAACCTGATCAGCGGCGGCCAGGTGACGCTTGCGCGGCTGCCCGGCGTGGAACAGGCCCTGGTCACCTTCCCGGTGATGGTGGCGGGCAGCTACACGGTGATCCCGGGCGACGGCACGACCCACTTCGGCATGGTGCTGAACGCCGACGACCCCCCGGCCTGCAAGCAGGGATACGGCACGGCACGCCGAGACCCGGCGGACACCAGCACGCGCGAGGCGAACACGCAGGCCCGCTGCACGCTGCCGCGCGGCAGCGAGTCGTCGGTGCGGGGCGCGCAGAACGCGCCGGGGGCTTCTGGTGGTTACGGCGGCGCGAACCAGGCCGCATTCGTCACCCCGTACGACCCGGAGACCGGCACCACCGTCGCTCCGGACGGCAGGAACGTCGAGATCGGCTCGACGGGCGGCCAGCGGGCCGTGTTCGGAAAGGAGTCGTGGCAATGGCTGCTCGTTGGCCCCATGGCATGAAGCTGAGGCGACCTAGGATGATGACGGGGATGGTGACGGCCGGACTCGTGGCGGCGACGGTCCTGACCACCGCAGTGACGATCTGGCTCACGTTCGGCCTCCTCGAACACCGCGAGGCGGAGCAGCGCCGCCAGGACATCCTGGCCGCGGCCCGCCAGTCAGCGCTGAACTTCACCTCCCTCGACTACCGGCACTACGACCGCGACAGCGCGAACGTCCTGTCGGGCGCGACCGGCGACTTCAAGAAGCAGTTCGCGGCACAGACGAAGCAGCTGACGCAGCTGGTGGCCCAGAACAAGTCGGTGTCGGAGGGCCAGGTCCTGGAGGCGGGCATCGTCCGCGCCGACGAGGACTCGGCGCGGGTGCTCGTGGTGGCCGACAGCAAGGTGACGAACACGGCGGTGCCGCAGGGGGAGGCGCGCACATACCGCCTCCAGCTGGACCTGGTCCACAAGGACGGCCGCTGGCTGACGTCGGACGTCGAGTTCGTCGGCTGACGGACGCCACGAGCCAGCACGGATCATTGAGGAGTACGACCATGCCGAAGACGACCACCGGCCGCGCCCCCGGCCCCACCACCCGGCGCACCATGACCGCAGCCGCCCGCGCAGCAGCCAAGCGCGCGGAACGCGGCCACCGAGACGCCGACTCGGCGCCGGCCACCGACGAGGCGCTCGGCGCCGGCGCCGAGCACCCGCCCGCAGGCCGCACGGTACTGATCGAGGCCCCGAAGGACGGCTGGCAGGACCCACCGGAGCCGTCCCCGGAGGCTTTCGAGGAGGACGACGCACCGGAGGAACGGTCCACCCCTGGCCGCCGAAGGCTGCTCACGGCGCTGCTCGGAGTCCTGCTCGTTGCGGCTCTGGTCGCAGCTGCCGTACTGGGTTGGAAATCCTGGGACGCTCGGAAGACGGAAACCGCCCGCACCGAGGCGCTGGCAGCGGCGCAGAAGGCGGCACCGGTCGTCCTGTCGTACGACTACCGCCACCTGGACCGGGACTTCACCCGGGCCCGCGCCCACCTGACAGGCGACTTCCAAGAGGAGTACAGCAAGACGACAAAGACGGTGGTCGGCCCGACGGCCACGAAGTACCACGGCGTGGTGAAGGCAACGATCGCAGCCCCGGCCGCCGGCGGAACCCCGGCCGCCTCCGTCGTCTCGGCCTCCCCGGAGAAGGTCGTGGTGCTGCTCTTCGTCAACCAGGTCACGGAGAGCACGCAGGTATCGGGGTCGCGGGTGGATCTGAACCGGGTGCGGTTGACGATGACCGGCACGGACGAGGGCTGGAAGGTGAGCGCGGTGGACGCGCTCTGACGGCCGTGGCGCCCCGGGCCCAGCCTTCAGGTGCGGACATCAGACATCAGGCAGTCCGGGGCACGATGCTCACCGCGCGGTAGTCGTACCCGTCCTGCTTGAAGCCGGGGGCTTCCCAGACGAGGTCGACTGTCTGCCCGGCCGACAGCACGTGGAACCCGTCCATCTGGATGTCGGAGTAGTGGCCCCAGCAGCCACCGGGAGTCTCGGGGCAGTCGAGCACGCCCCACCCTTCTTCGTCATGCCACTCACGGACCGTCGCAGTCACCATGGGGAAACCCTACGGGTCTGTCGGTGCCGCGGTGTTCGAGCAGCCTCCGTGCCAGGGCATCCAATGGCGGCGCTGACCCGGCCGCCCAACCCCCGCGTCCCACCGCACCGCCCGACTGACCCCGTCCCCTCGCCGTCCCCTCCCCGTCCCCTCCTCTTGATCGGCAGGCTCGCCTAGGATGGCGAGCACCATCTCAGCGGCCCGACGGGCTTCCTGATCCGCCTGCCGGCGGACACCGGAGGACATGCCCCCACCCGCACGAGTCTTCTTCGTGCTGCCTGGGGGCATTTTCTTGCTGTTCCGTGAGTCCGCGGCGTCCGTGGCCGCCCGCATCCTCGAAGGGTCGCTGGCTCTGCATCTGACCGAGAACTTCCGTCACCAGCACGGCCGGAAGCCCGCGCAGGCGGAGATACGGTCCTGGGAACGCAGCCTGCCGGCGCTCGTCAACGCACTCATGGAGGCCGAGCTCGACGCCGTCGAGGTCCTCCTCGAATACAGTCTGCCCCTCACCAGCAAGCGCGCCGACGCCATACTGGCCGGCGTTCACCCCACCACCGGCGAACCGTCGTACGTCGTAGTGGAACTCAAGCAGTGGAGCACGGCCTACCCGGAGGAAGACGAACCACTGCTGTGCCGGATCGACTCCTACGCACAGCCCGTGCTGAACCCCATCGAGCAGGTGCGGGGTTACTGCGAGTACCTGCTGTCGTTCAACGGGGCGTTGGAACGGATACCCAAGTCCCTGGCCGGTGTGGCATTCCTCCACAACGCGACCGAATTCGGGGTCGCAGGGCTGCGCGGCGTCAAGGAGGACCAGCACGGCCGGATGTACACCGGCGAACAGCGCGGCGCTTTCCTCGACTTCCTGCGCTCGCGGCTCGCCGCCGAACCCGGCGCGCAGGCAGCGGACGTACTGCTCGACGCCAAGGTACGGCCGTCGAAGCAGCTGATGTCCGTAGCGGCGGCCGAGATCCGCGACCGTGAACAGTTCGTGCTCCTCGCCGAGCAGCGGGTCGCCTACGAGAAGGTGATGTCCGCCGTACGCAAGGCCAGGCGGTCCAACCACAAGCAAGTGATCGTGGTGACCGGCGGCCCGGGCTCCGGCAAGAGCGTGGTCGCGATGTCGCTGCTGGGCGAGTTGTACCGACGCGGGGTGCCCACTCTCCACGCGACCGGTTCGCAATCCTTCACCAAGACGATGCGGAAGGTCGCCGGCAACCGGAAGCGTGAGGTCCAACAGCTGTTCAAGTACTTCAACAGCTTCATGGACGCCGAGCCGAACGACCTCGACGTACTGATCTGCGACGAGGCCCACCGCCTTCGGAAGACCTCCGCCAACCGCTACACGAAAGCGGAGCTGCGCACCGGCCGCCCCCAGGTGGCGGAGCTACTGGACGCGGCCCGAGTACCGGTATTCCTCCTCGACCAGCACCAGGTGGTGCGCCCCGGCGAGATGGGCACCAAGGAGGCGATTCAGCGGGCCGCCGCTGCGCAAAACCTGGACTGCACGGTGGTGGCGCTGGACGGCCAGTTCCGATGCGGCGGCAGTGAAGCCTACGAGAAGTGGGTCATCGACCTGCTGGGCCTGGACGGCGGCACACCCCATCAGTGGGAGCCGGACGGCAAGTTCCAGCTGCTGATCGCGGAATCCCCCCACGAGCTGGAGGACTTCCTCATCGCCCGCCGCGCGGAAGGCTACGGCGCACGGATGTCGGCCGGCTACTGCTGGAAGTGGACCACGAAGATCACCCCGGACATGACGACGCTCCCCACCGACGTCGTCATCGGCGACTGGGCCCGCCCCTGGAACGTCTACGGAGACAGATCCGTACTCGGCGCCCCACCCGCGCCCCTCTGGGCCACGGACCCGGCCGGTTTCACCCAGGTCGGCTGCGTCTACACCGCCCAGGGCTTCGAGTACGACTGGTCGGGCGTGATCATCGGACCGGACTTGGTGTGGCGGACGGACCGCTGGATCGTGGACCGCTCGGCCTCGAAGGACCCGTCCTTCACCAAGGCAACATCCGACGACGACATCAACCGACTCATCCGCAACACGTACAAAGTGCTGCTGACCCGCGGCATGGTCGGCACGATCGTCTACTCGACGGATCCGGAGACCCGCGAGAAACTGCGATCCCTCATCCAACCGGCATCCGGGGTCGAGGCACCAGCCCTCGTGTAGTCCTCCGTGGGCGGGTTCGGAGCATGCGAGCCCGCCCCGCTTCAACGAAGCTCGCGCACCATGCAGTCGTAATACGGCGCCCCCTCCCACGGGTGGGAGACGCCGACCTTCCGATAGCCCCATGCTGCATAAGCCGATTGCGCCGGGGCGGCCTCGGGTTCAGGTCGCATCGTCAGGGTGACCCGCTCGACGTCCAAGCCCTCGAGGAGCCGTGTGTGCAACGCGGCGGCGAGACCCTGGCGGCGCCACGGCTTGCGTACGGCGAGTTCGATGATGGCGAAGGTCCGCTCGCCCGTCTCGCGGGTGAAGTCGTCCGGGAGGTCGACGTCCTGGAGGTTCTGCCACCAGCGGGTGTCAGGGGCGAGGTAGTAGCCGAAGCTGAATCCGACGACTTCGCCGGCGTCGCGGGCGAGGACGAGACGGAAGCCAGGACGCTGGGTCTGGGTCAGGTAGTGGTCGATGAACTCGGCGACGTCACGGGGTCCTTCGCAGTACGGCGGTTCGGCGTAGACCTCTTCGTACGCCGGGAGGAAGGCGTCGAGTTGCCCGGCCGCTTCCGGCCCGTCGTGCCGCTCGTACGTCACCTCGGCCATCAGCCGGTTCCCTTCTGCTGGGTGTACTGGGTCAGTTGCTCAGCTGCGTCGCGGGCACTGGTCGTATCGACGGTGGACAGCAGGTCACGTACCTCGGTGATGCGGCGGGTCACGCGGCCGGACTCGACTTCTTCGAGGTGGGTGAGGCTGCCGACCGCTTCGGCGGCGCCTTCGTCGACCTCGCCGGCCTGGACGAGTCCTCGGGCGAGGGTGATGCGGTACAGGGCCAGGTTGCGCCCGTACGAACGGTCTTGGTGGGCGAGTGCTGCCCGCAGGAAGGGGACCGCGGCCTTGTGGTGCCCGGCCTCCGAATAGAGCAGACCTTGGGCGTAGTCCAGTTCGGCGTGGCCGTGGAACGCGGCCCAGTCCGGTGCGGGCCGTCCGCGTTCGGAACGTTCGACCATGCGCATGGACTCGGCAAGCTTCTTGCGGGCGCTGCTCTGGTCCTGCATCAGGGACAGGGCGCGGGCTTCGCGGGCGGCGATGAGCGACAACAGCACGGGAGAGCCGAACGGGACCGCGAGTTGGTGGGCGGCGCGGGCGAGGTCATACCCGTCGCGAGGGCGACCCTCGTAGCTGGCCTGCATACTCAGCGACACCATGACCAGGACCTGAAGACCGGCGTCATGGAGCATGGTGGCCGTCGTCAGGGCCTCACCCCAGTAGGCACGGGCAGTGTCCTGGTCGTCGGCGTCGTAGTACAGCCACGCGCAGTGCTCGGCCGTCTCGCCCACGAGGTTTTGGAGCTGACGGCCGATGGTGTCCGGGAAGCTGCTGGTGTTGATGATGCGGCGGACACGCCGCAGATGCCGGACGGCGAGGGAACGGACGTCTCCGCCGCCGTAGGCGTCGTCGAGGGTGTACAGAGACCGCAGGCCCTCCCGGAGTTCGAGAAGGTGAGCGGTGCCCACGGCTTCGGGAATGCCAGTGCTCTCCCGAGATCCCATCGCCAACCCGGCGGCGACGCCGAGGGAATCGGCGACGAACGTCCTGCGGTCCACGGTCACCTCTTCCGGCGGCGCACGGAACGCGCCCGCCGTCGTGCTGGGGCCCGGCCCCGGAAATCCGAGCTCGACAGGGTCCATGCCGAACATCGCGTGCAACACCCGCCAAGCCGGGGGATGCGGTCTGGGCGGCTTCGGCCGCCTCCACCGCCGGAACTGACGGTCAGTGAGGGTCACATGTTCCCCGACCAGTTCGGCGGTCGCCTGGAAAGCCGGGATGAACTGCGACGGTTTGCTCCATCCGCGCTCGATGCATGCACGCGCGAAAGAGGTCAACGTCTCGTCCACCTCGCGCCTCCCCGTAGCCGAAGGTGCCTCCCCTGCCGACGGTAGTCGCCTCACCTGACGGGAAAAGTCCGGTGCCCTGAAAAAAGTCCGCCGGAAGTCCGGCGAGAAGTCCGGTGACGCTTTGCACACGGGAGTTTTCTCGTTGCGACGATCCGATGCGCGTCCCCTCACGCGACCGCACCACCGAAGGGAAGCCCCCCATGCGTCCAACCGCCTGCACGTCCCCGCCGCTCCGTGGCCGAGAGCCCAGCAGGAGCTGAGGGGACGACGATGCTCATGACCGCTTCCGCCCGTCCTACCGGCTTTCCCGGCTACTCCGAGACGCTGCCGTGCAGCGAGACCAGCGTGAGTACGGCCCGCCGCCTCGTACGAACCGCCTTAGCGACGTGGGGTCTTGACCACCTCGACGACGACGGGACGCTGATCATGTCCGAGTTGGTCACCAACGCCGTCCGGCACAGCGGCTCCCCCGCGTGCCGGGCGATCGTCACCCGCCCCGCGCCCGACCGGGTGCGCCTGGCCGTGACCGACCGGTCACGCACCATGCCGGACCTCATGGACGCCCCGCCGGATGCCGTCGGGGGGCGCGGCTTGGCCCTGGTCGACAGCATCGCCGACCGATGGGGTAGCGACCGCATGCACTGGGGCAAACGCGTGTGGGCTGAACTGCGCACCAGCAAGCCCGAGGGCGACTGCATGGAGCCGGAAGTCCGTGCGCCCGAAGCCGGGGAGCGCGGGATCGCCCACCCGTGAGGCGACGGCGGGACCTTCCCCGCCGCCCGCCGGGCACTTGCATCCGGACACAGAAAATCCCGCCGCGGCCAGGATGTTTCCCTGGTCGTAGCGGGATCAGCAGACGAGTCGGGCTGTACGCCGGGTATTCCTGGAGCACCTTTCTGACCTGCGACTTTGCGGGATCGGACCGGCTGTGACCTGCTAGGGCGGGTTGCAGAGGCGACCGGAGGCAGTCAGAGGAAACCGCTCTGATTCGACCCCGATTCGACCCGAGCTGCTCGGAGCCAGTCAGAGGCAATCGCCCTCTGTTTTTGGTTCCGAGTCGGCCGAGGTCGGGGCGGTGCCGGACAGTCAGGACTCCTCTGGCGGCGCTCCGAGTCGATCTCGGTCGAGCCGCGATGGGGACGCCTGCCTCCGCCGAGGAGCCAGGCATACGAAGGCCTCCAGGACGGCCATCCTGGAGGCTTCGCTTGGCACCGATTGGAGGTCGGTTCCGGACACCACCCGTGGTTTTAGCGGGCCTGGGTGGCGTCCACGTCCTTGCGAGACGACCCCACAGTGCCACACCACACCCATCAGGCAGACCCATCCCGACGGACATTTCACCCGAGCGAGCGACTGGGACTTCACCGGCTGCCCCGAGCCGCGGCTGACCTTGTCCTGCTCGGAGACCTCACCGGCCGCTACGCGGCGGGAAGCTACAGCAGGCTCGGCTCCGACGGCCGAACCGTGGTCCCGCGCCCAGACCGTCAGGGCGCGGCCGAGCACGGCCACCGGATCACCGCGGCCATTGCCTGCCACGTCGCCCGCGCCGGCGGCACCATCGACGAGCTGACCCGGCTGCTGCGGCACCCCGACCACGAGGGTGGTCGGCACGTCCAGCACATCGCGCTGCGCTCCGGGCAGGCGCGTGCCCTGGACTACATCCGCCGGGTGTGGGCCAGCGCCTCGGCCGCGGTCGCCAGCACGCGGGTCCTGGAGTCGCGTCAGCAGGCGCACGAGGTTCTCGCCGCGCTGCGGGATCGGATCGAGACGACGCCCTGGCGCGGGGAGCGGGGGCGGACCGCACTGCGCGTGTTGCGGGCGCACCTGACCTTCGCCGAGATCGCCGGCGGGCCCCTGCACCACGCCAGTGAGCGGCAGACCGCCGAGGAAGCCGGGATATCCCGGACGACCCTTCGGGTCGTCTACGAGACGGTCCTCAAGCCACAGGGTTGGCTGCGCCGCCTGCGAGTCGGCCATGGCCGGGAGGGCTCCACCTGGTACCTCGCCGACGGCAACGCCCCCGCTTCGCTGTCTCGTTTCCGGACCACTCAGTACCCCCCCGACCCGGCACTTGAGGAGTGGCCCACCCCTGAGACACGGGCGGCGGCCGACATCGACTCCACCGTCATCAGCCGCCTGATGGGCCACGACACCTTCGCCCACCACGGCCTCGGCAGCTCCGCCCTCATGATCATCGGCGCGCTGCACGCCCGACCCGCCCAGACCATTGGCGAGCTCGTCGGCTCGGCCTCGGTGTCCCGGGCCACCGCCTACCGGACCTTGCGTCGCCTGGCCGACCACGGCCTCGTGCACCACAGCGGAGAGACCTGGAGCCTCACGCCTCGCGCGCTGGAGGGCTTCGGTACCAGCCTGCCGGATGCGGTTCCCGGCACTACCGCGCACCCGGCACAGGGCTGGGACGCGGTCGCCCGGCAGTACGGCACCGCGGGCGTCGCGGCCCAGCGTAAGGCGTTGCACGCTGCCGAACGGTCGGCGTACCGGGAGGCGCTGGGGCGGCTGTCGGAGCACCGCAGCAAGGCCGTGTTGATCGTCCGCGACGGCCGCCAGGTCCTCGTCCCGGCACCCCGCCCCGACGAGATCCCGTCTGCGTGGCACGCCCCCGGTGGGTGCGTCCTCGACCCGGTCACCGGTTGCGCCGCTCCTGGCTGGCGGATCGCCACCGATGGACGGCTCATCCTCATCGCCCCTGCCGACCAGCGCAGTTACGACGAGCTGGCCGCCGCCCATGCCGAAGCCCTCAGCGAATGGGAGTCCGTCGCATGAACCCAGAGCCCCCGGTCACCTCCGATGCGAGCGAGACGGTGACGCCCGAGGACCTGCGCAAGCAGTACGAGTCCGGCGCCACGGTCGACGAACTCGTGGCCAGCAGCGGCCTGTCGTACGGCACGGTTCTCAACCGGCTGCACGATGCCGGGACCGTGATACGCACGTCGTGGCAGACCCGTCGCATGCGCCAGGACCCTCAGGCACGCCAACGCCTCGCAGCGCATCTTCGCACCTTGTACGAGGAGCACGGCGCGACCCTTACCGAGCTTGCCGCGGCTGCGGAAGGTACGAAGCGTGCTGCCCGGCGTCTGCTGATCGAGGCCGGCGGCAGCGTGCGCACCACGCAGCAGACGCTGCGGATGCGCGCCGCAGCTCGGGCTGCTGACCGGCAGAAGCTCGCGCTGTCCCTGCGAGCGCGCTATGAGGCTGGCGCCACGGTCCCGGACCTCGCCAAGGAGTCCAACTACTCGGTCGCCACCGTGTACCGGCTCCTGCACCAAGCGGGCACCCGCATGCGGCCCGCGCACATACGACAACGCACCTTCCAGTTTCAGGAGATCAAGCACCCGTGAGTGAGAACACTCGTACCAAGACCCTGGAGGCGGCCACAGCCCGCGCCTGGGACGCCTTCGTGATCGTTGTCGGCATGCTCAAGGGCGGCACCGGCAAGACTACCTCGGCCTGGTTCATCGCCCTCTACTACGCCGTTGTCCTCGACCTGCCGACACTGCTGCTGGACGCCGACGCCACCAGCCAGTCCGCCTACGACTGGTTCAAGGTCGCCCAGGCCGAGGGCTTCGAGATCCCCGAGAACCTGGTGGTCGAGCGGTACCCGTTCGACGACATCGCCGAGTACATCCGTGAGAAGCGGTCCGAGTTCGGCGCGATCGTGGTCGACGCAGGCGGCGGCAGCGCCCGCCTCTTCCACGAGGCTGTCACCGAAGCGAACCGGCTGATCGTGCCAGTCGCCCCCCACCAAGATCGAGCGCCGCAAGCTCGTAGCCACCTTCGACGAGGCCGAGCGCGCCGCCGCCCGCAACCGCCACGACGTCACCGCCCACGTCGTCATGGTCAAGGCCGACGACCGCACCAGCCTGCCCAGCCGCGCGATGGACCAGCTCCTCGACCCCGCCCAGGGCGAGGGCATCGGCCCGGACCGCGACGAACCCTTCCCCCTCGCCGACACCACCATCCACTCCTGGGTGCACTACATGGAGGCCTTCGGCGAGATCCCGACCGAACTGAGCGAGTACGCCAACCTGATGAAGGAGCTGACCGAGGCATGAGCGAGAAGAACGAGAGGCCGAAGCCTCCCGCCAGCCGCACCGGCGGGCGCGCCCTGGGCGGGGCCAGAAAGACGACCCCGCCGCCCCCTCCGCCGACCGCCGAGCTCACGCCCGAGCAGTACGCCGCCGAACAGGCCGTCGCGAAAGGCGAAGGCCGTCCCGCTACGGGTGAGTTCGAGGCCCCGTCCCCTTCCCCGGTCCCTGTGGAGACTGCGGCGCAGGGCGACCCGACCGAGATGGTTTCCGTGAGGCCGCAGCCCCAAGCCCCACCAACTGCCGACGTCGCACCGAGCGGCCCCGGCCAGGCTTGGGCCGCCCAGCCGGCTGGTCCGGCCGCGGCAGATGCCGCGGTGCAGTCAGTTCCCTTCGGGCATTCCACGCAGGGTCACGAGCAGTTCGCGGCCCAGGCTGCCGAGCCCGCGGCACCGGCGGCTCAGGCAGCGCCACTGGTCGAGCAGGTTGCGCAGGCCGGTCCGGCTCAAGCCACCTCCCCGACCGCAGGGGTGTCCCCCACCACCGAGGTGGCCGTACGGCCAACCGTTTCTCCGGCCCCGGGCGGGACGGCCTTTCCGGTGAGGAGCGATGTTCCGGTGTCTCACCAGGAGCAGCGCACGCGGGCGGAGGCAACACCGAGCCAGGGAACCCCATGGGCTCAGGGACCGGGCCAGCCTCAGGGCATTCCCGAGACTGCCGCCGTTCTCAACCAACGCATCATCACGCGCGAGAGCCTCGACTCCTCGGTCCCCGCCGCAATGAAGCTGAAGAAGCGGATCAAGCGATTCGCGCTGGACAACGAACTCGACCACCTGCCGATCGGTGACATTGTCTCGGTCGCACTGGACGAGTGGCTCACCACCCGCGGGTTCTGACACACCATGCGACAGATGGGGTGGCCGCCAACTCGCCGAGTGCGCGGCCACCCTCTGCCGACTATTCCTATAGCCCCATAGGAGGCTAACTAGCCGCCTATCCGGACCGACCGGAGCAACTTCGTGCCCGACCTCTCTCACCACGCCCGTCGGTTGCGTGATTTGGCCGACGCACTCGAAGCACAGTCCAAGCCCTCCGATGATCCGCTTGCTCCTCACCCCGATACGCTCGCAGTCATCAGCAACCGCAACGTCAAGCGCGGTCAGCTCAACTACGCCGTCCCTGACGCCCTCCAAATCCAGCGCCGCATCCGCCGTTACCACGCCGACCACGGCGTGCAGCACGGCGACGTCGTGGCCTACGCGCTGGATGCCTATCTCCGCGCCCACGGCTATCCGCCAGACCTCGCCTCGCCTCAGGACAACGGAGACCGCTCGCACTGATTTGCGTAGGCCCGACACACCGATCGATGCGGGACCCGCTGGCGGACCTCGGGCCATCAACATCGCCGCGTCGGCAGTTACGGTCCGCCCCAACTTGTCGACGCGTCGACGCTCCTCTCCTCCTGCGCCTGTTCGACGGCCCTTGCATCTTGTGCTGCGTCAACTCACGGCAGGACCTTGCCCTCACGGTGTCCGAACTTCCACGTCGAGGTCACATGGGCCTCTACGATGTCGGTTCAGTCCGACAGTCTTCTGGAGCACCATGCGCCTCGCACACATCAAGATCGACAACTTTCGGGGGCTCAGCCGGGTTGACATCCGCCTCTCCCGCTTTGGTTGTCTGATCGGCGAGAACAATGCGGGGAAGTCGTCTGTATTCCAGGCCCTCAACATCTTCTTGCGCTCAGCCGCCGTCACGGAGGGCGACTTTCTCGATCCCGCGCGACCTGTTCGCATCCAGCTCACCTTCACCGAAATTCGCGAGGCTGACCTTCAGCGCCTGGAGGAGAGCCACCGCTCACGTATCGAGCCAGAAGTGAGCGACGGCCGCCTCACCTTGGCCCGGACTTATACCGGTCCAGGAAAGGGCTCCATGTGGGTGGTCAAGAAGGTGCCCAGCGATGCCCGTTTCCGGAAACCAGCTCTTGAGGAGGTCCTTCGCCCCAGGATCTCTACCGAGGAGCTGGAGGCAAACGTTCGAGGCGTCTACCCGGAGATCTTCGACAAGCTGTCCGGGAAGGTCACGCGTGTCGCCGTGAAGCGAGAGTGGGCGGAACTCGTTGCCGCGCTTCCGGAAGACGCTTACAGCACGGGCGACGATCCCCTGATGACCGGTCTGGATAAGTCGGTGGCTCCGCTGCTGCCGGAGCCAATCTACATCCCAGCCGTGAAAGAGCTGAACGACGATCTCAAGACGACGTCATCGGCGACCTTCGGTCGACTCCTGTCCCTTCTGTTCGAAGACATCGAGCATCAACTCCCTGAGCTGGAAGCCTCTTTCGACCAACTGCGGAACCAGCTCAATGTGGTGGCAGAAGAGGACGGCAGCGAGTCGGACCGGCGGCTGCCGGAAGTGCGCCAGATCGAGACATTGATCCAGCAGAACCTCCAAGAGTCTTTCCCTCGCGCAAGCGTGCGTCTAGAGATTCCCCCACCCCGGCTGCGCAGCTTGCTGGAAGAGGCCCAGATCGCCATCAACGATGGCATCAGTGGCCCGTTCAAGACCAAGGGTGACGGTCTGCGCAGGTCAGTGGCGTTCGCGATCCTGCGTACATATGTGGACCTCAAAACTGCACGGCCTTCGCAGCCCGACAGCGCCCAGCAGCCCTGTCTGCTCTTGTTCGAAGAGCCGGAGGTCTTCCTCCACCCGCAGGCACAGCGCAAGCTTTTTGAAGCCCTGACGATCTTCTCGCACTACAACGACGTCCTGGTCAGCACTCACTCGTCTTCGTTCTGCGCCCCCGGGGCAACAGGTACTTTCGTGAAGGTCGTCAAGGACCACACCCTGGAACCGCCGGCCAGCCGGACCTGTGTGATTGATCTGTCCGACATGAACGCCCGGGACCAGTTCGAGATCATCACGTACGAGAACAACGAGGCCGCCTTCTTCGCCAACTCCGTTCTCCTCGTGGAGGGTCCCAGCGACCGAACTCTCATTCCCCATATCGCGCGCACCCTCAACCCTCAGTGGGACTTCGAAAAGCACGGTGCCGCAATCGCCAAGGTAGAGGGAAAGGGAAGCATCGAGCGGTACCGCAAGTTCTTCCAGCGTTTCGAGATGCGGGTCGCAGTCATTGCTGACCTGGACGCCGTACTTGACGGATTCGACAAGCTGGGTGCCAGCAGAAAGTGCCATGAACTGCGTGATCGGATCGTCTGCCGGGTCACGGAGTTGGTGGAGGAGGAAGAATCGGACGTTTCCAACAGGACGCTCAAGAGCATCCGAACCAGTGGCAGCGCACGGGAACTGTGGCGACAGGCCCAGATAAAGAGCGAGCAGCACGCCCAAGGACTATGCGGATTCGATGAGCTGAACGCCGCCGTAGATGCCTTCTTCGCCCGCTCCGCTTCAGGATCGGCGCGCAGGATCCTGGAGGAAGCCAGCGACCCTGAGCTAGAAAAGATGAAGCTGGATCTGCTGCGAATGCTCCGTCACGAGGACATCTACGTGTGGGAGCGTGGGGCCATCGAGGCTTACTATCCCGACTTGCAGACGAACGAATCGAACAATAAGAACGATCGGGCGCGCACGTTCTGCGAGCGGTACACCACTGCGGAAGCCATCCGCGGCCTGCCTGTCTTTAAGGACTCCGCGGCTTGCGAGTTCGACCTCATCTTCGAGGCATTCTTCGGAGCAGCATCTCTGGGACCGTCCCCGGTTGATATTCCCGAGCAGGCTGGAGCAGAGGGATCGCAGGCTGAATTCGGGGAAGCATCTGCAGTTGAATGACGCAGACGATTCTCGGTTGTGTGCGCCGTCATGAGGAATCTCAGAACGCCCTGGCACCTACTCCAAGGGCGCTCGCCGCATGACCATCTCCTGTGTCTGGCAGGGAAGTTGGGTCTACCTGCGCCAGGGCGCCAAGGGGAGTTTGCGATCAGTCTGCGCCCGCAATCGATGAGGTGAGCCTCAGCAGCGCGACGTTGACGGGTGTAGAGAATTGTTATAACCGGTCAGACCCGTCAACGCCATTACCGACGCTTACTGAGGGTTGCTTGCCGCCAGGTCGTTGAGCACAGCGTTGACTGTGGACCAGCAGAGGTCGGCTGTGTCGAAGTCTGCGCTGTGTTTGGCTCGTTTCTCCGCGAGGGGGTGGACCAGGTTGCGGTAGATCCGTAGCAGGTCCGAGGCCATCTTTGCGTCTTGGTCGATCCACCGGTTGGTGTGGGCGTGCTGAATGAGCTCCTGCAGCCGGGTGTCGCGGGCGGGTCGGGTCAGCGGCACGGTTGCGTTTCTGACGTCGGCGGCGTGGACGAGGACGCCTTCGAGGAGGCTCCCGAGCATGATGACGGCGGAGGTGTAGGCGCCGTGTTCTTGGCAGATGCGGGCTTCGTCCAGGCGAAGCTGAACGGCGCGGGCCAGGTCGGGATCGGAGACGATGTCTGTGATGGCCACCTTCAGCTCTACGCGCTGCGGGCGAGGGGGTTCGTCGGGGTCGTACTCGATGAGGAACGGCTGCCCTTTGCGGTAGTCGATGCGGCGGGCTTCGAGGGCGAGGACTTCTTGGAGGCGCTGGATGACGGCGTCGTAGTCGGCGGGTTGTTGTTGGTATTCCCGTCGGTCGGCCAAGCGCAGGATGACGCGCTCGGTGTCTCCTGCCTGGTCTTCCTGGCGTTCGCGCAGGATGGTGTGTACCCAGTGGTGGCGCGGGCTGCCGTCGTGGTCGGGGACGTCTTCCCAGCCGGCCCGGCGGAGGAATGGAGCGAGTTCCCAGCCCGCTCGGCGTTTCATGCCCGGCTCGTCACCGCAGACCATGGCGGCGAGTTCTTCGAGGGTGCTGTCGTCGTAGTTGTCCATGTCAGTGTTCCTCGCTGTCTTCGTCCGGCTCACCGTCGTAGGGGTCCGCGTCTTCGTCGGGTTCGGCCTCGGCCAGGCCGACCGGAGTCCAGGGCATGTCGGTCGGCGCGTCATCGGTGGATGGCTCGCGGACCGTGCGGGGATGGATGCCCAGCTCGGTCAGGCGTTCCCACAGAGGTTCCAAGGCCTCGTCGGGTGAGAGGGCGAAGGCGCTGCTGCGTATGCGCCAGAACGTCCAGCCGGCGCGGCGAAGCTCCCGCTCGCGCTCGGCGTCGTCGTGGATCTGCTTCGGGGTGGAGTGGTGAGGGCTTCCGTCGCACTCCACTGCGAGGCGTCCGTGGCCTCCGGTGACCACGAGGTCGATGCGCTTTCCGTTGACTTCCCATTGGGGCACCACGTCGTAGCCGCGTTCCTTGATGCGCAGGAAGACACGCTGCTCGAAGAGCGAGTCGAAGGGCGCGCAGTGTCGGTCTGCGCAGACGTTGACGGGTTGGTGCGGGTGTGTGTAGGGCGGGGGCGGGCTCACCATGTACGTGAGCAGGGAGCGCCGCAGGTCTTTACTGCTGAGCTGGTCGACGGTCAGGGAATGGAAGAGCCACATCTGGTCGCGGGCCCGGCTGGCGGCCACGTTGAAGCGTCGTTCATTGTTCCGGCCGGTCGCGGCGATGACGTTGGCTCCGTCGACGACCATCGACAGGAGGATGACGTCGCGCTGGTCTCCCTGGAACTGCTCGGGTGTGCCGACCAGGATGCTGTGGCGTTCGCGGGCCGACACATCGATGCGCTGGTCGACGAGGTCCTGCACCAGTCGTGTCTGGTCGCCGTGGCGCAGGATGATCACGCCGATACTGCGCTCTGCGTAGGCAGGGTCCTGGGTGAGGCGGTGCAGTTCGTTGACGACGGCCTCCGCCTCCGGCCGGTTGATGAGTTTGTCCCGGCGCCCTTCGCAGTGCCCTTCGGGCACATGGACGACCTTCAGCGGCGGGAGGCGATCGGAGCCGTGCTGGCGCAGCAGGACCAGCTGGTTGTCGGGATAGAACTGCATGGAGGACCATTTGATGATTTCCGGCATGCACCGGAAGTGCTCGGTGAGACGGATCACTTCGGTGAAGCGGGACTGCAGCAGTTCGTACAGGTTGGACTTGGGGTCGAAGCCTTCGCGCTGCCAGGGTTCGAGGCCGGCCATGCGCTCGTCGAAGATCTGGGTGATCCGGTCGTGCTTGCTGCCGCTGTAGAACGGGGCGCACTGCCGGTCGTCGCCGACGACGATGATGCGCGGTGCAAGCCAGAGCAACAGCAGGCCGTCCAGGCCCACTTGGCTTGCTTCATCGACGATGACGACGTCGAAGGAGTCCGGCTCTGGACTGATCGTTTCCGCTACCTGGTTCAGCGGCATGATCCACGCCGGTACCGCTCCTTGCGCTGTCTGCATGGCTGAGCGCGCGTGACGCTGGTGGCGTTTGCCGTACTCGGTGGTTCCCTGGCCTGCGTTGGCCACGGCGCTGGCGTACGCAGCCAGGGCCTGTTTGTGCTTGGTGGTCATGCGGCTGACGCAATGGAGTGCTGCGCGGTCGCAGACCAGCTGTTCCACCAGGTCGCGCAGCCGGGTTTGGATCTGGGTCAGTTCGCCTTCGAGCTGCTCTTCGCGTCCCGGGAGCAGGTGGGTGTCGAGGAAGTCCTGCGCCTGCCGCCACGCCCAGGCCTGGGGCAGCGCGGCGAACCGGGAGCGCCAGTGCGGGGCGAGGGGATCGCCGGCGAAGTCCTTGGCGAGTTCGGGGTGGGCCTCGGCAAGGCACTCGAAGAGTTTCCCGGTCTCGCGCCGGTCTGCCTCACGCTGGTATGCCGCAGCCAGTGCGTCCACCGCCTGCGCGTAGGCCTGCGCATCACGGGCCACTGCGGCATCCGCCGCGCGCTGCAGCTCCTCCACGCCATGCGGGTGGGGCGGTGGAAGGCTCTTGAGGAGTTCTTCGAAGCGTTGTGTTGCGGTCCTGATGTGCAGGAGTTGGCGGGCCTGGGCCGTGGCCTGGCGGATGTCGCGCCACTGCTCGGCGGTGGTGACCGGTGTCTGGATTCCGTCGGCCAGCAGGGTTGCGTGGACCTGGCGGATGACCTCCACGCAGGTGTCGATGGCTTGCAGGATGACGGCTCTGTCCAGGAGCTCGGACGTCATCAGTTCGGTGGTGTCCTGTCCGACGGCCGATCCGACGCCAGTCCACCGGCCGCGCAGGGTGCGGGCGTGGGCGCGCATCTCCAGTTGCCGTACGACCGCGGTGATGTGCTCTCGGCCAGCTGGCGCCATGCCTTCCACCCGGCACTGTTCGAGGAGGAATCGGGCTTGCTTGACGACGGCCGGCCGGGGCCATCGCGTGTTCAGTTTTCCGGTGCGCAGGACGTGTTGCTCCAGATTGCGGCCCGCGATCAGGAGTTCCTTCTCCTCGCTTTCGGAGAGGCGGGGGATCTCTACTTCCGGGAAGGATGCGGCGGCTATCTCGTCGTGGGTCTGCTGTGCACGCTGTGAGGCGTTTCGGATGCTGTCCCACAGTTGCTGCCATCGCTGGGCGATGCCGTCCTGCAGCGCGCGCGTGGACCAGATATCCGCCTGCCAGGAGGTGGGGTCCGCGGACAGCCCTACCCTCTGCAGGGCCTGCTGAGCTCGGTCGAGGAGCGCTTCCAGCACAATGAGCCGCGCGTCACCGTGGTCCGCCAGTTCCTGCGCCAGCGGTGTGACCGGCTCGCGGCCGACGGCCTCCTCGGCTCCTTGAAGTTCCGTGATGCAGCGGGAAACCTCCGTCGTGTCCGGCAGCGTTGCCGGGTCCGGGCAGTACTGGATGCGGGCGTCGAGGATTCCGGGACCATGCTGGGTAACGAGCAGCCACAGTCGCTCAGCTTCGTCCGTGGTCAGGGGCGGGACCTGTGGGGCCTGAACATCCAGGGGCGGCAGCCACTGATATTCGGCTGCGCCGTCTTCCACCGCCTGCACGATCTCGTCGAGCCGCCCTCGGTAGCCCGGCGCGATCTCAGCGTGTTCGTACCACTCGACTTCACGTACCTGACGCAGGCGGTCTTGGAGTTTGGCCTGCTCCGCCATGAGCTGGTGCCGCTGCGTCTGCTGATCGTCAATGCGCTGTTGGAGCCGATCAAGGTTCGTTGTCGCGTTCAGGTGCGCCAAGGCTCCCAGCGACTGGCTCAGATCGGAGTTGCCGCCCTGCCACTGATCGCCTTGGATCACGCACATGCTGCGCAGTTGTGACGGCAGCTGGTCACGCAGCACATTCAGAGCCTGGCTCTTCGCGCTGGTGACCAGAACTCGCTTCCCGTCCGCGAGGAGCGCGGCGATCAGATTGCTGATGGTGTGTGTCTTTCCGGTGCCCGGCGGGCCCTGGACCACGACACTGGTGTCGCGCTGTAGCCGGTCCAGGACATCGCGCTGGGCAGCGTTGGTGATCATCGGGAACAGCGGATCCGGTCCCAGTGCCGGCGGCACGGAGCCATTCCTGCTCCCCCAGGCCGTCCGGTGCTCCGGTTCAAGGTCATACAGCAGTTGCGCCAGTCCCAGAGGAGCCTGTGCTCCGGGACGTTTCAGCGCCCGGGCGATGCTCTCGTAGAAGCCGAGGACGGAGCGCTGGCTGTGTTCGCGCAGGATGAGTGCGGGCGCGAGATGCAGTGACCGCGCCTCGGGTTCAGCGGTGAGGTCGGGGTGCTGGCCGGTTGTTGGGTCGAACGGGAGCACGCGGTCGACTCCGAAAGCCCGCTGCGCCCACGAGCGCACGGCCTGTGCCGCCCGGTCCGACAGCGGGTGGAAGGGGACGTCCTCGACAGCGGAGCGTACGACCCCCAGCAGCTCCGACGTGTAGCCGTCGGACTCGCTAAGGAAGTCAGTGTCTTCCAGACGGCCGGGGTGCTCCGGCACCAGAGAAACGGTCACGTTGATCGAAGCCGGTTCAACGGTGAGGGTCACCGGTGTTGTCACGATGTGCCTGCGGACCCGGGCCGAGGGACGCTGGGCTCCGAGTTGCAAGAGACCTACGGCCAGAACTACTTCGAAGGTGTCACTGTCCTGCTCGATCTTCTTGGCCATCCGGTACAGCTGCTGGTGCAGCCGCCGCTGCGGCTCGGCCGCCAGCTCTTCCTGCGACCATCGCATCCACTTGCCGGCCCACGTCTCGTACGCCTTACGTTCTTCGGAGCTGCCGCTCCCCAGGGCCAGCTGGTTCTCCTCCACGCTTGCCTGGTCGTCGGTCATCTGACGGTCATTCGGTGTGTTGTCAATCAGGCCGGGAGGTTGCGCCGCAGCGGTGGTGGCGGCCTCGGCGGATACCCTGCCGTGCAGGATCGCAGGCAGCCGCGGTGCTTCTTTGGACGGACGGTGCTTGACCACCATGATGCGAGGGTCGGCGTCCACAGCACGGCGCACGGTCCCATCGGGAGCGTCCGCGAGCCACACCATTTCCGGGTACTTGGCACAGTCCCGGATGGTCTTGGAGACGGCGCCCCGCACCAGCTCCTGCAGACAGTCGATCAAGACGCGAGTGTCGCGGACGGCTTTGGGATCGCTGCCATCTCGTACTGCCGGGCGGGCCATCACATCCCCCAAACGCCTGCCACTGTGGCAAGCCTTTTAGGATCCCCGGCAGCTGCACACCGGGCAATGTGACGGGCATCATGCACAATCATTTCCGGACATGAATGTCCACCGGTGCACTTCAGCCTCGCCACCTGCGGCTAACCCATGGCACGGAGCAGCTGCCGCCCTCGGTGAACACTCACCTGCAGGCAGGAGTGCTTTCAACGCACACCGGCAGACCGGGCGAGCGCAGCCGCCGGGCCACGTTCCCCAGACGCCTGGCACCAGCAACCGGGACCTGAACGGTTCAAACACATGCGGCCTGCCGAGATGCCAGGGCAACCGGCGAGCGGATTCGAACACACGCACGCCGAAGATGGGCACGTGCGTTGTCGGCTCCGCGCCGCCAAAGACGCGTCCAGCAGTTCACACTTGACAGCCGAGAGCAGGCACCATCGTCAAGGTGACCACACCACCTGCCCACTGGAATCCGATTTCACAACGCCTGTGGCAAGCAGTACGCAACGGCAACGTCCTTAATCTCACCGCTGCTTCACCCGAAGGCACAGCGCAAGACCCGAGCTCCATGACCCAGGAAGTCCCTGCCGAGGTTATTGCCGTTCTCCTACTGAACCCCCCTACGCCGGAGCCGGGAGCGGTGCCGCGTCTACAGGTGGTCGGTGCGCACATCACCGGACGTCTTCAGCTGCACTACGCCGCGGTCGAGATACCCTTCTCCCTACTCGATTGTCGTTTCGATGAGCCGGTGGAACTCGCTGACGCCTCGCTGCGTGCGGCGGACTTCACGGGGTGCCAGATGCCTTGGCTGAGCGCCGACCGACTTCGCGTAGACGGTGATCTGACGCTCGCCCAGCTGGTCAGCGGTGGAGTGGACCTGTTCGGCGCGCAGATCAGGGGCGATCTGTGGCTCACTTCCGCCCTCGTCACAGGCGACAGATCCGGCTTTGCCGTGAACGGGCCGCAACTCCGCATCGAGGGCGGCTTGTACGCGCACTCCGCTCACGTGACGGGCGGACTGAACCTGTGGGGCGCCCAGGCCTTCACTCTTGAGCTCACCCAGGCACGCCTGTCCGGGAAGGAGGGACGTCCCGCATTCCGTGGCGACGGCCTCCACCTCGTCCAAGACCTCCGCTGCACCGACCTGTTGGTCGACGGCGGCGGCATCCGTCTGTTCGGCGCAACGATCGGCGGCCAATGCTGGCTTGCCCGTGCCTACATACGCAGTACCACTGGGTGGGCCGTCAGCGCTCCCACGCTCAACGTCGGTGGTGGTATCTACGCTGACGGCTTGACTGTCGAGGGGGGCATCAATCTGTTCGCTGCCGTCGTCGGCGAATCGATTGAACTCACCGCCAGCACGCTCCTCCCCTACCACCAGTACGCGCTTCGGGCTCCCGGAGCCCGAGTGGAAGCAAACGTCACGCTGGACAATGCGACACGCGTCGCAGGAAACATCGATCTGACCCGCGCCGAGATCAAGGGCACCTTTTCACTCACCGAGACAACGTTCGTGGAGGAAACAACCGTCGAACTGCACCACACCGCCCTCGGAGCGCTCCATCTGGGTTCCCTCACTGCACCACCCGCCACCCTCGACCTGAGCGCTGCCTCGATCGTTGCCATCACCGATGCCGCCGACTCATGGCCCGCACAGATCGCGCTCACCGCACTCACCTACCAAGCCCTCCACCCTGTGATGCCGGCCGCCCACCGTCTTCCCTGGCTGCAGCGCGGCACTGACTACCACCCTCAGCCCTACGAACAGTTGGCCGCCTATTACCGTCAACTCGGCCATGACGACGACGCGCGGACCGTGCTCTTGGCTCGGCATCGACAACGGCGACGTAGCCTGCCAAGGCCTGCCCGACTCTGGGGCTACATCGAAGACGCCACTGTCGGATACGGCTACAGACCAGGGCGCGCGCTCATATGGCTGCTGGCACTTGTCGCTACCGCTTCCATCGCCTTCTCAGCAGCACCACCACGGCCCGCCCAATCCCACGGACCGTCCTTCCAACCGGTCGTCTTCGCCCTCGACCTGATCCTGCCCATCCTCGACCTGGGCCAGGAAAAGGCGTTCATCCCTGTCGACAGCACCGCCTGGATCGCCTGGCTCAGCTCCCTCTCAGGCTGGCTACTCGGCACCACCGTCATCACCAGCCTCACCCGTCGCCTCACCCGCCCCTAACGCTCGCATTGTCAGTCGTCGGCACTATGGTCGCTCCTCTGTTTCTGACAGCACACTGGAGGTGGCGTGGCTAGCGAGACGGCGGCAACACCGCGCGGGAGTCGTGGAGTTCAGCCGACATGGGTGTGGCTCATGGTCCTGACCGCTCATCGGGGGACCTGCGTCTACTGCGGACGGTCGCCTGCTACGACTCTCGACCATGAGAGACCGGTGGCAGAGCACGGAGCAGACATCTGGTGGAATTTCGTACCGGCATGCGCTGGCTGCAATCGATGGAAGAACGGACGGTCCGCGCGCCTCTGGGTGCGTGACATGGATCTGCACCATCGCTACCCGAAGGTCGGCTTCACCAGCAGGGCAATGCGTCCCGAGGTCTTTGCTGGGATTCCACGCCGCGTTGAGCAGGCCCAGAGGGAGATTGCCGACATCGACCGCCGCGATTGGTTTCGCCACCACTATGGCCGTGAGACGCACAAGGGCAAGGCAGGCATGTTCAAAGTACTCGAACGCTGCAAGGCGGAATTGAAGGGTTACCCGTATCACCCTTGGATAGCGCCGAAGGTACGGGAGACCGGGGCCGACACCTGCGTCCGGCGGATGTGCTGTGGTTGGAAGGATCCGCAGGCTTGGTTCTCCGCACCGACGATGATCCTTGCCGAGAAAGACCGGACGGCATTCCTCAGGGCCGCATACCAGGCGAAGCTCTACCCGGGCGATCTCTTGGGTGAATTGGTGCGTGAGCACCTGGCCAAATTGGATGAGAGCATCGCGGACTGAGTCACCCTGGGTGAGGGTGAGTCGACCTCGTTACCATCTCGGCCAGCACTGGCGAGCGAAGTTCGGACAGCGGTCCGCCCCTCCGTCAAAATCTTGAGGGCAACCCGCCCGTAGACGAACCGCGAGCATCGAACGCGCGGCGCTCGTGGGCAAGATGCTCGCCGGTCACGACCTCGACAAACGACTGGAGCGATCACGCAACCTCTTCTGTGTCTCCTGCTCCAGAGCCCGTCGCGGCCTGGCCGTCGTCTTCCTCACCGACATCCCCGAGGACGCCCTGCCTAACGCCCACGACTGGTTCGCGTCAGGCACCGTGCACCGTGAACCCGCACGGAAGTATGCGAATGCCGCAGCAGCCGGTGGGATTCGGCACTGGCGTCGGTCACCTCACCGAGAATCGTTGCTCCTGACAGGTTTGAGTGCCGTCGGCGCCAAACCGTCAGCCACAGAACGTGGTTGCGGCACGAAGAACACCTTTCGCGCAGCGCCCCTCGTGACCGCAGGCCCGCCGGCTAATCCCCCCTGACGCCCGCAGTCATTCGGCCTGAAAAACCCTGCCCGCGAGCAGCAAAGCCCAAACGGGCGTCGTGTGCTGGCAGGAAACACCGATCCCCTATTGACCGCCTGCGAACTATGGTGAGCCTCGTTTGCCTGGCACCTCGCGCGCTACATGGTTGACGAGCTCGCCCGGTTCCACACCTAGTCCTGCTGCGATATCCAGAAGCGTCAGCACGCTGGGGCTGCGCTGCCCGTGCTCGATATAGATGAGGCCGCGAAAGCTCAGCCCGCTGCGCTCTGCGAGTTCTTCCAGGCTGTATCCCCGTGCCTCTCTGAGGCGACGGATTTGCATACCCAGGGACAGGAGTCGCGGGTCTGGTGACAGTTCACGTGCTGGCACACGGCGACTCGACCGTCACACCTTTGCGTGCGCCATGAACAGCTGTGCATAACTACTCGTCGTAACGGACAGCATCGCCGTGGCGGGCAGCAACAACGTCGTCGCGCCCACCGCCTAGCCAGTGCAAAAGGTCGGCGACAGGTCCAGCATGCAGCTCAGTTTCGTGGGCGGGGCACATGAGCAAGCCAATCGAGCCGTTCGATCGCTGGCACAAGAGATATCCAAAACCAGAACGCGGTGACACCCCGTGCCGGTGCGGAACGCCACAGCAACCTCTGTACCCGTCTGCGGACCACGGCCGAGGCCATCGCTGGCAGGCCCGGTACGCCGACTCCGCAGGAAAGGAGAAACGGCCGACCTTTGCCACTTGGCAGCAAGCCCGCGACTACCTGGACAAGGTGCTCACGGAGGTCGAAAGGCAGACGTCGCGCGACAGTAATCCGGGCAGCCTGCCGGTTGAATACTTCGCAACCGAGATGATGGAAAGGAGACGCAAGCGGAAGAAGAACACCAATACCTGCGACACCTACGAAAGCCATCTCCGCAACCACATCCTGCCCTTCGCCGGCCACCGCCGTGCAAGCAGCCTGCGCCGACCCGATTCCATGGCCTTTGTCGACTACCTCCTCGACAAGGAAGGCCTCGACTCTGCCTGCACCGTCGTCCAGGTCTTCAAGACCTGGCGCATCCTCGTGCACTACATGCTGGACGAGGACGTCTCGCTACCTGCAAACATCGTGGCGCGGATCGACCTCCCGGACGTCACCCCCCGCGTCAAAGTTGCACTGTCTCCTGGGCAGGTCGCCGCGGTCGCAGCGGCAATGCGGACGGTCGCGCCGCGCTACGAGGTCCTGATCTGGCTCGGAGCCTGCGCCGGACTACGCCAGGGCGAGGCCTTCGGGCTGAAGCGAAGCCAGGTGGCATGGAAACACGACCTGCTGCACATCGAAGAACAACGGCAGCGCGGTAAGACCGTACGCCTCAAGACCAAGGCCAGCTACGCCACCTTGCCAGTGGATCACTACCTGATCGAGCGGCTGGCACACCACGTGTCACGCTTCTCCGAGCCGGAGCCCGTCTCACCAGCCGCCCAACGCCGCCGCCAGGCACGCGGCTACGCCGAGCCGCCGGACGAGGACCTGATCGTCACGAACCGTCACGGCCGACCCGTACTGCACACCGATTTCCACCAGAAATGGCGAAAGGCCGTGAAGCAAGCCGGACTTCCGGAAAGGACCCGCTTCCACGACCTCAAGCACTTCTACACCACCACGCTCGGCGGCTCCGGCAAGCACGACCCGAAGACCGTGCAAGCACTCTCCCGGCACGCCAAATTCTCCGAGACCTGGGATACCTACGCCCACCCACCCCTCGCTGTGGAGGAGGTCATGGTCACCGTGTTCGGAACCGCGTTCTCACACATCGACGCTCCGGCAACGTCGTTGCGGAACGGGTCTACCGTCGTGGCTTGCGCGGCGTCCGCGTCCTGAGCGCCTGCCTCTCCTGCCTCCAACTCCGCGTCCAGGAGCGGCCTCAGCCGCACCTTGCTTCGATGACCGCCTCAGCAGATTGACCGCCCCTCCCTCTGCAGCCCTCACAGGGATCCAGCCAATTCGCAGCGGTACCCGGTTGCGTCGGTTCGAACCTTCGACCGGCGTTCGGCTCCTGGCTGGGCCTCGGCCGCGTCGAGCAGCACGGCAGCAGCTCTGGCGTCCGTTTTCGGACTGTGCGCGGGTATGTCCCCTTGTGTGTGCCCCTCGTATCCGACCTAGCGTCTCGATCTTGTCGTGACGCCACCGATGCGACGTAGGGGGAACAGCCGTGGCAGAAGCAGCACAGGTGCTCAAGGAACTCGTGCAGGCCTGGAATGTGCAGATCGACTCGACCAGCGCGTTGGCGGGAGCCGTCGCCGATGCCGCCGCGAAGGACGACAAGGAACGACGGGAGGACGGGCGCGAACCGCTCCGGCGAAAGCCGGGGTTGAGGCCGTTGCCTGCCACCGAGGTCGGCCCGTCATTCAGGTTCACTCCGTGGGATGTGCTGCACGCGCTGGGGCGTGCCGCTGTGCTGTCCCGGCAGGGAGCCGGGCGTGGGCTGGCTGAGCACTGGGGTTGTCTGAAGTACTGCCAGGCACTGGACGGCAGTCCTGGTCGGTATATGGCGCTGTCGGTGGAAGGGTTGAATCCCAGGCGCCAGTACAAGACTGTGCAGTCCGGCGAGTTGGGCATCGGATTCGCGCTCGCCGTCGCCGAGCGAGCGCTCAAGAAGCGGTACCCGGAACACTTGATCTCGGTCGTGGACGCGGACATCGCCCTGCAGGCGGGCTGGGCGTTTGGTGGGTAAGGACGTCAAGCGACGGGACTGGGTGAAGTTGCGCCCCGACTTTCTCCTGGAGGCGTGGAAGCCTGGCGAGCCGTCGAAGGTCGTCCCTCTCGCGTGCAAGGGGACTCATGCGAAGGGCTCTTACGCGCATACCCACCTGGCCGCTGCCTCAGCGCAGGTCGAGGCGGTGCACATCGGCCCCTGGGATCAGACGCCGACCGTGGTGACGTCGACGGAGCTGCTCGGGCAGGGCGGCATCATCGTGCACGTGCTGCATGCCCCCGGTGACGGCTCCCTGCCCATGCCACCGGACGCTCTGGACGCGGATCGCCAGCTGCAGGACCTGAACATCTACCCCGACGTCCGCGTCCCGGGCGCTGACGGCGAGGACGAGCAACGCGTGAGCGGCTTCCAGGTGATGCCGGACCAGTACCCATGGTTCCGCAGGGCTCTCGCGCGGGCAGGGGCAGCCGGGCTGATGGGGTTCACCGGCGGCGGTGAGCCGACGGCGCAGTACCTGACGGAGCGGCAGGGGAAGCGGCACTTCAAGGGCTTCACGCATGCCGGTACGGGAATCGTGCAGGACATCGATCACGAGATCGGCGGGATGTCCTTTGTCGGGACGGATCACGTCTTCCGGTTGAACGGCACGCGGGTGGACGCGTTCTCCGGTCTCGAGGCAAGTCTCTTCGATCACCTGCGCGACGGGCGGATGGAGGAGTACCGGCGCAGCGCATACGCTCTGCGATCGAGGTGGCGGGCTGTCCGCCGCCAGGACGACTGGGACGGGCCTGTTTCGCTGCGCGAGGACGGTTCCATCATGGCCATGCGGCTGCTGCCCGAGCCGCCCCGCACACGCCGCCGGCTGCGCGCACTCTGAGTCGAGCCGACACGATGCTGTAGCTCACGGCTGGCTGAATGGTGCCCCTGTGGATCCCCGTCGAGCTGTTGCCAGGGGCATCTTCATGCCAAAGTCATCCCACGTGATGACCCGATAACAAGGAGTGGTGCATGCAGGACGGGGACGCCGGTGGCAGCTCGTGGTGGCGGCCGGCGGGGACGCGCTGCGGCAGGAGCGTCTCACGCGCGATCTGTACGCGGCCCTGCACGGAACGGAGGGCGTGGTCGCCGGCTTCACCGAAGACGACGCGGCAGTACGACCGGGCCACAAGGGCGTCGGCGTCGGCGAGGTGGCCCTGTGGGCTGCCACGGCCACCGCGGTCGCCCGGCCCGCTTCCCAGGTCCTGATCACCGCGATCAAGGAATGGTGCGCCAAGGACCGGCACCGCAAGGTCGAGGTCACCTACGACGGGCATTCCGTTGCCATTACGGGCCGCCCGGACGCCGCTCAGGAGCGCGTGGTCCGCGAATTCCTGGACAAGGTGGGTGACGCCCCGTCCAATAGCCCGAAAGGTGACGGCGAGTGACCCGGCTTGTCAGGCGCCGCGCCCTGCTGATCGGCAATGAGCACTACGACGACAGCCGCTTCCCGCCGCTGCCCTCCACGCGGGCCGACATCTGGGGCATGGAGCAGGTCCTCAGACACCGCAACATCGGCGGGTTCGTCTCCATCACGTCCCGGGAGAACTTGACCGCCGCCGACATGCAGGAGGCCGTCAGCGAGTTCCTGGACGCCTGTGAGCAGGACGAACTGGCCCTGGTCTACGTATCCGGACACGGCGCGCGACTCGTGCGGGACGGCGGGGAGTTCCACTTCATCGCCACCGACACCGACTTCGACCGGATCGCTGAAACGGGGGTGAGCGCGGGCTTCGTCAACGAGCAGCTGGAGCAGTGCTGGGCGCCGCAGAAGGTCGTAATGATCGACTGCTGCCGCAGCGGCGGCTTCGCCGTGGGCCTGCGCACCTCCGACCGGCAGACCGACTCCGTCGCGAAGTCCGCCGAGCAGGAGCAGCCCCTGCTCACCAGCCGCGGCGTGTACGTGCTGTCGTCGTCACGGGCCGGTGAGGACTCGTACGCCGACACGGAGAGCACCGGCGAGGTGCGGCCGTCCGCCTTCACCGCCGAGGTCATCGAAGCCCTGCGCACCGGCAAGGTGAGCAAGGACGGCAAGGGTGACGTGTCGGTGGAGGACCTCTTCCACTACGTCAACCGACGCATGCGCGCCCAGGGTGCCCGCCAGGTGCCGGTCAAGTTCGCGCACGGCGTCGACGACCGTATCGTCATCGCCGACTGCCCGTTCGGCGCGGCCCCGCTGCTCACACCACTTACCCGTTGCCCCACCCTCTCCTCCGCGCCGCAGGCCCAGGCGCCCACTCGCAAATCCGCCTCGTCTCAACCAACGTGGCACCACCTCCTGGACTACTACCGCGAGTGCGTGCTTTCTGACGAGACCGAGACACCGCTGATGTCGGTCGGCGACCAAGACACTTCATACGTCTGCCTCTCCGTCTCGGAGCGACTTCTATCCGGCGACGTCGACGACGACGGCTGCATCCCCGTCCCGGCAGAGGCAGGCGGGCTGATCGAGTCTGCCGTCGAGCAGGAGGCAGAACTGTGGGCCGGATACCCGGCCGTGGTCCTGACCGGGCCACGCGGCGGCCGCCCCTGGCGGCACCCGAAATTCGCGCCCCTGCTGACCCGCCGCGTGGAGGTCGTCTCCGAAGACGGCCGGGTACGGCTCAAGCCCTACGGTCCCGTCCAGCCGCACCCTCAGCTGGCGCGGGACTGGCTGGGGGACGAGGAGGCCGCCCAGCTCGCCGATACCTTCCAGCCGACCTGGCATCGCGGCCAGCACGACCGCATGGCCGTGGAAGCGAGCAAGCTCCTCCGGGAGGAGTTCGAGATCCCCTGCGTCCAGGAACTCCTTCCCGATCAGCTCGCCGACCGCATCGACATTCACACGCCCGGCGACGGCGCGCGCAACACCGCCGTGCTCTTCACAGCGCTGCCCGATACCGCCTATACGAAGAAGCTCCTGGACGACTTCGCCGGTATCGCGGAGCAGACGGACCGCATCCAGACGACAGCGCTCGCTGCCCTCTCGCCCGACCCGGCCGAACGCACCCGCGCACTGGCCCTGTCGGAACCAGAGCCGACACGTCTGGTCACACCATTGCCCTGCAACGAGGCCCAAGCCGCCGTGCTGCACTCGGCCATGACCCGACGGCTGACCGTCGCCACGGGACCGCCGGGCACCGGAAAGAGCCAGCTCGTGGCCAACCTCGTCGCCACAGCGGTGACGAGCGGCCAGACCGTTCTCGTGGCCTCCAACAACAACGAGGCGGTGGACGAGGTCTGGCGCCGCTGCGACACGCTCGTACCCGGCAGTGTCATACGCACCGGCTCGGCCAAGGCCAAGACCGGGAACTACGTCGAAACCGAGGCCAAAGGCCTGGACGCCCTGCGCACCGCGCCGGAACCCGTCCTCAACGTGGCCACGGCCGCCATGGACGTCGACATCGCCCGCGGCCAACTCGCCCGCGTCCGGCAGGATCTCGCCCAGGTCACCACGACCGAAAAGGACCTGCTTCAAGCCGGCCAACTGCGTGAGGAACACGCCGCCCAACTCGGCCAGTCTGTAACCGAACTGACCGAGGTCCTGTCACAAGCAAGAAGCCTCGATCAGTTGGAGGCCCGGGCACGGCGTCTGGCCCACGCCCGGTTCTTCGGCACCTGGCGGCGCGGCCGCTTCCTGAGCAAGATCGGTCTCAAGACCTTCGAGGGGGACCGGTCAGAAGGCTGCCTCGCTCTGGCCGACTTCGCTGCTGCGGAAGCAGCCTGGCGCAACGGGTACGCACAGGTCGCCCATGTCGATGACACCGCGCTGGCTACGACGGTCGGCGCTGCCGAAGCGGGCCTACAAAACGCCTCCCGCGCCCTGCTGGAAAGCACCGTACGGAGCAACGCGCGGACCGGCCGTCAGCGCATCCGCAATCTTCTGAGCGCCAGAGACAGCAACCGCACCGACTGGGCCGCCGTGCGCGAAGTGCTCCCTGCCGCACCCGGCTGGGCAGTCACCAGCCTTTCCGCTCGGCGCTTCCCGCTCGGTCCCGCCCTGTTCGACCTGGTCGTCATCGACGAGGCCAGCCAGTGCGCCATCCCGCACGTGCTTCCGCTGCTGTTCCGGGCGCGGCGAGCCCTGGTCATCGGGGACGCCATGCAGCTCCCGCACATCGCCGAGATCAGTCCGGAACGCGAGGCTCTGATCCGCCGCAAGACCGGCCTGCGCTCCGGCTGGCTGGAGAAGCACCGGCTCGCCCACCGCCGCCACTCCGCATTCCACGCCGCCGAGCGCTCCGCGGGAGGCACCCTCCTTCTCGACGAGCACTTCCGCTGCCACCCGGACATCGCCGCCGTGTCCAACGAACTCTTCTACGACCGGGGGCTGACGGTCCTCACCGACACCCGGGACCGCCCGTCCCTGCCCAGGCAACCGATCTTCTGGTCCCACGTTCCCGGACGGGCCACCCGGCCCCCATACGGCGGCTCCTGGGTGAACCACGCCGAGATCCGGCAGGTGGACAGTTTCGTGCGTGCCTTGCTGGAGGAACTCCCCGACGAAGCCACGATCGGCGTGGTCACCCCCTTCACGCCCCAAGCCGACGAACTCCGCGCGCAACTGAGGCAATACGGCCGGCAACGCGTGCGCGTCGGCACCGTGCACACCTTCCAGGGCGGTGAGCGCGACGTCATGGTCTTCTCCCTCGTCGCCGGTGAAGGCATGCACGACAGCGCGATCGGCTGGGTCCACCGCCAGCTCAACCTCTGGAACGTCGCCATCACCCGCGCCCGCAGCCACCTCATCGTGGTCGGCGACATGAACCTGTGGCGCAAGTGGGGCGGTGTCGCCACCGAGCTGCTGAACGCCGCCACCACGACCGGGCCTCGCATCGAAGACCATGCGGGAGACGACCTGCTGCAGCGCCTCTACCAGGTCATGTCCACACAGCCGGGAACAACAGCAGCACTCGGCGAGAGCGTCAACGGCCACCCCGTCGACGTCCTGGTACGAACCCAGGACGCTGCCCGTCCACAGGCCGTCCTGCTCGACCGCGGGCCGGACGAAGGCGCTGACGAAGCACGCCACATGCGCCTGATGCTGCACCGCCGTCGGCTCGTGGACCGCAGCGAAGAGAGCGGTCACGCCCTGCGGTACCCGGCGTGGCGACTGTACGACACGAGCACCGCTGACCAGTGAACGGCCCTTGGACACCGGTCAGTCACTTCCCGTAGGCCTGCTTCCAACGCGCTCGGTGACGGGAGTCGCCCTGGCCGCGACCGTTCACACGGCTCAGCGCCAGAAGCGACGCTCCGTTGTTCCACAAGCCGAGGTGATCGCGGTGGGCCAGAATGCCGTGCTCGACGGCAAACCTCTCGGAAGGACGGCTGAACCTGGTGGTCGTCACAAACACCGCCACGTCGGCCTGGAAGTGGACCTTGGCACCCAGCAGATCACGCAGCTCACGGCTGGCGATGGTGCTGCTGGGCGCGTACCGCTTGCACTGGATCACAAACGTCCGGCCATCCGGCAGACGACCGACGACATCGGCACCGTTGTCGTGCGAACCACCCACCCGCCGGACCTCCGTACACCCGTCCCTACGGCACAAGTCGGCAACCAACTCCTCGAATTCGGTGCCCGTCATCGCATCCACCTCGACCAGGGTCCGCCGACCGGCCTTCACCACCTCGTCCTGGCGCCAACGGCGGTCCCGAGCACGCACCCTCCGGTCGGTACGCCACAGCCACCAGCCCACGGCTCCGATACCGCCGAGGACCACGCTCCCAACGACGTATGGCCACACCTCCGACCAGAACACCATCAGCACGATGAGCAGGCCGCCTCCGCCAAGCACGATCGGCGTTGCCCTTGTCACCCGCCCGGTACGACGGGCCGGCTTCCGTCCACGTTGAACAGCCATCTCGCCCTCCCCCGAACCTTCCTGAAGCGAGAGTCTCGGCAACGCAGGACAAGCCCGGAAGGGCGCAAGTCAGCCATGACCGATTCCACTCAGTCGGATCCGGCGGCCGATGCCACCATCCGCTGATTCAGCAGCGTGGCTGTCGATCCTGCAGCGGCCCAACAAATGTTGAGTGCAGCGCGATCATCTCGTTCGCCGCGCGCCTGTGCCCGAACACTGCGCTCATCGTCACGGCCGGGCGAGCACACGGCTGGGGACGGGATATGGCACTTGAGCCGCTCGGTGAACATCACGTCGATACGATCTGCCCATCGTTACGGCCGATGTGCGCCGTGATCAGCCTGGGGGAGCTGTCGTGTCCAACCGTGTTCAGCCGGTGCAGCAGGGCGATCCGCGCCGGGTGGGGCCCTACCGCGTTGTGGGACGACTTGGATCCGGCGGCATGGGCACGGTGTACGCCGCTCTCACCGCCACCGGCGAGCGGGTCGCCGTCAAGGTCGTGCATCCGGCTCAGGCCGCAGACGATGAGTTCCGCGCTCGGTTCCGGCGGGAAGTGCAGCTCTCCCAGCGCGTCACCGGGCCGTGCCTGGTTCCGGTCCGCGACGCCGACACCCAAGCTTCGACGCCCTGGCTCGTCACGCCCTATATCCCCGGCCTCACCCTCAACGAGCACGTGACGGCCAACGGCCCCTTGTCCGGAGGGCGTCTGTACGCGCTGGCCTCCGGCACCGCAGCCGCACTCGCCGCTGTACACGCGCAGAACGTCATCCACAGGGACGTGAAGCCGCAGAACGTCATCTTGGCCCCCTCCGGCCCACAGGTCCTGGACTTCGGCATTGCCCACGCCCTGGACGGCACTTCGGTCACCCGCACCGGAGTGATGACCGGCACGCCCGGCTGGATCAGTCCCGAGCACTACCGCACCGGCGCCGTCGGCTCCCAAGCCGACGTGTTTGCCTGGGGAGCCCTCCTCGCCTACGCAGCCACTGGCCGCCTCCCCTTCGGCGGCGGCGCCGCTGATGCGGTGGCCTTCCGCGTCATGCAAGCCGAACCAGACCTGGAGGGCGTACCGACCAGCCTGCGGCGCCTGGTGGAGAAGGCTCTGTCCAAGAACCCGTCTGATAGGCCGAGTGCCGCTGAACTGGCGGGTGAGTGCACCGAGTTGCTCTCAGCCGAGGCGACCGCCGTCCTCGCGTCTGGCGACCAGCAGCCCACCCTGATATCCGACCTCGTCAGCGCGCACTGGGACGTGGCGCCTGAAGCCGAACCCGCCTGGCCCACCCCGCCCAGGCGCCATAACCGCACACCCCTGTATCTGACGGTCGCCGTGGCTGCCGCCGTCCTCGGCAGTCTCGGCGGTGCCCTCGCGGCTGCCTCCCAATCATCAAACGCCGCCCACGGCCAGGTCCCCACACCGAGCAGCCACACGAGCGCCGCCACTGCCACCGCCGCGGCCCAACAGTCCACCTCCCGGGCAACGAGCCCTGCTACGACCTCCCCCTCGGCGCCAGCGACGTCTCAAACCCCCCAACGCGCTAGCGTCCCCTCCCCCGCCTACACCCGCAGCGACAACGCCCAGCCCAACGTGGACGAATGGGCCTCAGCCCGGCTCCCGGCCACCTCGGCCGAGAAGACTGCCGCACAGCGCCTGATCACGGACGCAGCGCCAATCCTTCAGGGACAGCAATACATGGGCGACACCGTGACCGTGACCTTCAACCCCGCAGCCCAGACCATGTTCGTCACCTTCGGCCCCGGTATCTACCCGGAAGGACAGGACTACCGTGACGACACCGGATTCACTGACATCGTCCGCGGCCTGATGTTCGGCAGCTGCTCCGAAGCCCAGCAGAACTTCGGCAACGACAATGCCTGGCCCTACGGCCGTGCCGTCCTTGTCTACCGAGAGTCCATGGCCAGCCCCACCATCGTCGACTACCGCGAAGTCACCCACATCGACAGCTGCCGCGTGTAGCGCTCGATTCTCTTTACGACTCCTAACAAAAGTGGCGGACTTGACCTGGTGATCCGGAAGCCTCTCTTGGTAGGCATCGTTGACGGCTTGCAGCCAACGACCGTAAGTACGGCCCTTCACGGGCATCCGTCCGATGCCTGGCACATGGTCACGCCACCATGTTCAGCGCCAAGGCACTTTGGTAACGTCACTTACCCAGCCCGCGATGCAGGTGAGGTCCCGGTAATTTCCGGTGTATCCGAGCGAGTTGAGGATCAGCAACACGAGGTATTGGCGAGCGAGAAGCCATGCATCTCGTGTCAGCCCGTCCAGTCCGTAGATCCGCTCCTGCGATTCTTGCGGGTGTACCAGCCGGTTCCTGACCCACGTGACGACATCGGCCCCGTCAATGTCCTTGTTCTCCTTTGCCTTCACATCGGCGGCGTACTGCGCGGCGGCCGTCAACAGGCCAGGGTCGATGGCTACCGGAATCTGGGCATCGCGCAGCACCGTGCGCAGCAGGTCGTGAGCTGGCCGCCGCTTGTACTCCCGCTCGGTCAGGGCACCGCTCAAGACGAGGCTCTGCCACATGATGTGCTCCAAGCCGGCTGTCCCCATGATGATTCGGGGCTCGACGAAGTCTCGGCTCCGCAAGGCCGAGATCGCGTACATCATCTGGAATCGCAGGGGCGTGAGTTTGTCCGGGTCGAGGAAGGCGGCGATCGCCAGACGCAGGAAGTCGCCGAGCGATTCGTGATCTTGGTCGTACCACCAGCCATCGCTGTTCGAGCGTGCCGGGTCGCAGTGAGCAGCTCGCCACTGCTCCCAGACCACTCGGCCGTCGCCGTCTTCTCCCGCGGGCAGCATCGGGGCAGCCCAGCGACCGAGGGCAAACGAGATCCCGACGTGCAGCGCCGTCAGCAACGGGTCAGCTTCGTCGGCCGTAAAGACGGAATCATCGGCGCGACGCACCTCCATGACGTGCGTCATCACGTACACGTCGGTCTTGTGAAGTTCCTGCCAGACCTGCTGATGGTCAGGACGAACGTCGAGCGTGATCTTCCATCCATTGGCTTCGAGCAACCATCGGCCGGACCATTCATGCTTGCCGCGCGGCGTCTCCTCTACCAGTCCCAACGGTCCATGCCAGTTGGGCAGGTTGAACCAATGAGCGAGGATTCGACTCAAGGGAGCATCGGAGTTCCCGAAGACGGCTCCGTTCGACCAGCCACCATCGACGTTTCGGGGGAACCCGGGCAGGGTCATGTCGCCCATGGGACGACGAAGCGTCAGGGGAACCTGGTCTCGGTTGGCGAAGCCCGGCGTCGCGCCACCGCCAACCTCCCACTCAAGGTTGAACCCGTGTGAGCAGGTCAGCTCGACGCGGCCAGGGTCATCATCTGTGCCGAGCCCACCCATCGGGCCGTCGTGCAGGAGGATGGGCCGGCCCGGTTTGTTGTACGGGTAGACCGGCGTGAGCGGTGGACTTGCTGGAGGCGTGTTCATCGTGGTCAAGCGGTTCCACTCGCTGATGGAGATGAGTTGTCCAGGATCGCGGCCTCGTCGTATCGCCAGCAGTCGTGCTCTAGACCGTCGGCGGGCTTAGATGTCATGAGGTGCTCTTGGATGTCGCGCACATACACCGGCTGTCGGCTTCCCTTGACCACGGTGAATAGCGGATGGATCTCAGCTGCGGCCAGGTTGGCCGACAGAGATGGGTCCTTCCACATCGTGTTCAACACGTAGGCCAAGTGCCGGAGCAGCAGTTGAGTCGAGTCAGGCGTGATGGCCACGCTACGCGCGAGCTGCGCTGCGCCATGCCCGGCAAAGTTCCTCAGTTTCACGTACTGCACTGCGGAGTGCGGCAAGGGCCTAGCCTGCGGATCAGCGTGACCCTCCAGGTACCGCACACCCTCCCGAAGGACTTCGGTGCTGCCGTCTGTTCCGCGCTTGCCGGTGACAATCCGGCCGATCAGTTCGGTGGCATCGAGGGCGAGGAAGAGCGACCCGAGGTGGTAGTTGTGCTCGAAGTTGAGCCCAGAGGCCTGCATGAACTCGCGCATGACACCGCAGACGTACGAGGCCTTGCCCACGTACGGGTCGTCGAGCCCGGCGATCTGAGCGGCATCTTCCCACCGCGGCACGTCGTGGGTGAGCTGGACAGCGTGCTGAGCGAGGAGGGGACGGTAGTCCATGACTCCATGGTCCGGCCGACTTCAGGCTTGGGCAACCTCTTCACCCACTGAGCGGGTTCAAAGCCCGATCACTACCAAGCGCCAGCAGGTGGGTCACATTCGAGCAATTCTGTGCGTGCCCCATTCCTGCCACTTGCATCGCCGCCGGCCACGCGGCCTTGGCATCACGCTCGACTGCCGACAGGTGTCAACTGCCCCACACCGCTGCTGGCCGACATTGAAGCTCTGCTGCTTTTCGGATTCGGCGGCGGCAAATGATGTCTGCAGAAATTTTCGGGACAGATCAGTTCAGCCCCTGTCACTCTTAGCCATGGCGACTGCTTGGAGTTCATGGAGTTGGGACTGGCGCAGGCTGGACTGCCTCGCTGGTTGTGGCGAGCTCGTCAAGCGCGCCCGCGACTCATGGGTGGAGATCGGCGGCACGCGCTCTGGGAGCTGGTTGATCGGAACACGCGTCGTAGGACGCATGTTCTCGGATCCTCTTCCACCACCGGACGACGAACCGCTCTATATGTTGGGGGCAGCTCACCGCGCTTGCCTCGGAACGGCTGTCCAACTCCTCCGCGCGGGCAGAGCCCAACTTGCCGACATCCTGACCACGATGGACATCGACACGAATCTCGAAGGCCAGGCCCACACGAACTGGATGGCCCCGCCACCAGGCCGTTGCCCCTTCTGTCAGGACCCACACGCCCAGCCCACCGACGAAGACGTCTACCCCAAGTGGCTCGTGCGCGAGATGAAGCGCCACGGCGTGCGGAGCTCGGATCCCCGTCGGCGGCGTATCAACTGGCCGACAACACCTGTCTGCCAGCACTGCAACAACACGTGGATGTCAACGCTGGAGAACGACGTCAAGGACATCCTCGTCCCGATGTTCTTCCACGTGAGATCGCTGAACGAGCATACCCAAGGCCGACTCGCCCTGTGGGCCGCCAAGATGGCCATCCTCTTCGATGCGATAGGCGGCAACATCGTTCCTCACGGCGCCGGGCAGGGCCTGGAGATCTTCCGCCAACCGCACCACGGGATGCAGATCTGGATCGCCGCATACCATGACGTGAACCCCCTGACTGTGGTGTCGCGCCCGATCTACATGCCGGGGAACGCTTCAAGTGACGACTTCCTCGGCCTGTGCGTCACCTTCTCGGTGGTCAAGGTCGCGTTCCAGGTGCTCATCCCCTTCCACGAGGGAGACCTCGCTCCCCTAGAGGACTTTCACGGTTCTGTCGTGCCGATTTGGCCACCGGCCAATCCCCTACTCGACTGGCCTCCGCCATACCGGTTCGACGCCACCTCTATCCAGGCACTCGCCGCGAGGATCAACGACAACCACGAGAACCTGACGATCGACGTGAACCTCAACGCAGCACAACGCGTGAGGGCACCCCAAGAAGGCGGTTCTGCCAGCGAGTCACAGCAGACGGAATGACTTGCCCCCAGCCCCGCCAGCGGGGAGACACGCCGAACGATACTTTCGAAGGCGCCCGCAGCGTCCCAGCTCGCTCAGCACTGGCTTCGGGCAGTACCTTGCACCCAACAAGGGACCGATATGCCCTGTCCATCCCCTATCTGCGGGACAGGGTGCACAATACGAGCCGTATTTCTCCGCACTGTCGCCCAGTTGCACGGCCCGAATTCGACCCGGATTCGACCCGGACAGTTTGTTCATCGACTAAACATGGCCTCTGACCTGCGAAAATGAAGAGCGGCAGACGAGTCGGGCTGTACGCCGGGTTCTGTTCCCAGGGTTCCTCGCGGAGCCCCGGGCGACGGCCATCCATCTAGGACCGGCGTTGCCGCCGGCCTCCTGCGGTCTACCCGCGGACTCGGGCGGGCAGCCCTCGAACGTCCGCGCAGGGACGCCCCTCTTGCGAAAGGCGGCCCCTCTTGACCTTGCTCCGGGTGGGGTTTACCTAGCTGCCCAGGTCACCCTGGGCACTGGTGGTCTCTTACACCACCGTTTCACCCTTACCGAGGGCCAAGACCCCCGGCGGTTTGCTTTCTGTGGCACTGTCCCGCGGGTCACCCCGGGTGGCCGTTAGCCACCACCCTGCCCTGTGGAGCCCGGACGTTCCTCGGGAAGCCCCCCGTCAAGGGGACTCCACGCGGCCGTCCGCCCGGCTCGTCTGCCGTGTCGACCATGTTACCGGCCTGCGGGGGGCGGCCGTCGCCAGTACTGATCCGGCGAGGATCAGGACGAAGGCGGCAAGCACTCCCGCCGTCAGGGGCTCGTCCAGGAACAGGGCCCCTGCCGCCACCGCCACCGCCGGATTGACGTACGTGAAGACCGTGGCCCGCGTCGGGCCCACCTCCTTGATCAGCTCCAGGAAGGCGACGAAGGCCACCGCCGTGCAGATCACGCCGAGGCCGGAGAGGGCCGCCAGCACCGAAGCCGACGGCATCCCGGTCGGCCGGGTCAGGGCGGCCGCGGGCGCGTACACCAGTGCCGCCAGGGTCAGGCAGGCCGCTGTGAGGTGGAGGGACGGTACGTCCCTCAGCCACCGCGCCGCTATCAGCGGGGCCGTCGCGTAGCCCAGCACCGTCAGCAGTACCTCCGCCAGGGAGCGGGCGTCGCCGCCTGTCAGATGCGGGACCGTGAGGACCGCCACGCCGGTCAGGCCCAGGAGCAGGCCGGTCAGCCGGCGTATGCCCAGGTGCTCCGCCCCACCGAAGAAGCGGGCCAGGGCGACGCCGACGATCGGGACGCCCGCGATCAGCAGGCCTGCCGTCGAGCTGGAGAGGTGGCGCTCGGCGTCCGTCAGCGTCCACCAGGGGCCGATGATCTCTATGCACGCGAAGGCCAGCATGGGGCGCCAGTGGCGGAGTACCGTCCTGATCAGGCCGCCCTGCCGGATCGCGAACGGCAGGAGCAGTGCGGCGCCCAGGGCGCATCGGGTGAATACCACCACCGAGGGGGACACCGCCTCCACCGCCACTTTGATCATCAAGTACGGGATGCCCCAGACCACGCCCATCAGGGCGAACAGAAACCAGCCGCGTGCAGTCATGCGGCGAGTTTCGGCCGGGTCATGCTCCCGCGTCTTGAACGCTGTTGCGGTACGCCGCCGGGGTCACCCCGAGCACGCGGCGGAACCAGCGGGTGAGGTGGGCCTGGTCCGCGAAGCCGACCAGGGCGGCGACCTCGGCCGGGCGCAGGCCGGACTCCAGGAAGCCGCGAGCCCTGCCGACCCTGTACTGGGCCAGCCAGGCGTACGGCGGTACCCCCATCGCGGTGCGGAAGGCGCGTAGGAGCTGGTAGCGGGACAGGCCGAGGTCGGTGGCCAGGGCTGCGAGGGAGGGCGGGGCCGTGAGCTCGTCGGCCAGGCGGTCGCGTACGGCGTGGGCGATGTGGTCGGCGCCGGGAACCCTGTCGCTCGCCGCGCGGGCCGTGGAGTGGCGGCGGGCCAGGGCCGTCAGGAGCCAGGGGAGGCGGGACTCGGTCTCCAGTGGGTCGGGGCAGGCGGCGAGTTCGGTGTGCGTGATGCGCAGGGGCGGTGGCCAGTTCCGGGTCGTCCAGGAGGGGGTCGTGGAAGTGCGGGACGGCCGTGCCCAGGGTGCCGTCCGTCAGCAGCGACGTGTCCGCGTACAGGGCTCGGTAGGCGTAGCCGTCGGAGGCCGCCGGGCCGCCCGTGTGCATCTCTCCCGGTGCCAGTACGACGATGGAGCCGGGGCCAGGGCGTATGCGGCCGCCCCGGTAGTCGATGACCTCACTGCCGCCGACGCACACGCCGATCGTGAACTCGTCATGAGCGTGCGGCGCGTAGACGTGCCGGTCGAAGCGAGCGGTCAGCAGGTCGAGCGGGGGTCCGCCCCGGCCGAGTCGCGCCCTGGTCCACAGCGCCTGTTCACCCACTTCGCACCCCCTGGCCCATGAAGGGGTCAACACCTGCCCGCCCCGTTTCCATGCCGCCGGAGGCGTTCGCTTGACCCTGCCGCAACGTCAGCGTTTGTACTGATCCCATGCGGATCGGAGAACTCGCCGCCGCCGTCGGCGTCACCACGCGGACCGTGCGGCACTACCACCATCAGGGGCTGCTGCCCGAGCCCGAGCGGCGGCCCAACGGCTACCGGGACTACACCCTGCGGCATGCAGTCGTCCTCGCCCGGATCCGGCGGCTGACCGAGCTGGGGCTGGGGCTCGCCGAGGTGCGGGACGTGCTCGCCGAGGATGCCGGGAAGGATCTCGTCGAGGTGCTCACCGAGCTGGATGAGGACCTCGCCCGGCAGGAGGCCGCCATCCGGGAGCGGCGAGCCCGGCTTCGGGCGCTGCTCGGGGCGGAGGAGTTGCCCGCGGAGGGGCCGGTCTCGCCGGAGCTGGGCGAGTTGTTCGCCCGGACCGCCCATCTGTCGTCCGACTCCCCCATGGCCGCCAAGGACCGGGAGATCCTCGCGCTGCTCGACACGGCGGCGTCACCGGAGGTCCGGGAGCAGTTGATGTCCCTGTGGAGCGGCGCCCTCGCGAGTCCGGATGCGGTGGCGCGGGCGCACGAGGCCTACGCGCTGCTCGACGACCTCGCGGAGGCCGAGCCCGACGACCCTCGCGTGAGCGAGGCGGCCCGGCTGCTCGCCGAGCTGATTCCCCGCGAACTGATCACGGAGGCGGGCATCGGGGCGGACATCGACCAGGACAGCAGCTTACTGCGCGCCTTCTACGCCGACTTCGCCCCGGCGCAGGCGGAGGCCATCCGCCGTACGTTGCGGATCCTCATGGACGAGATGGAGGAAACGGGGGAGCAGGGATGAACACCGTGCTCCTCCTCGCCCGGCATGAGCTGCGGCTCCTCGTCAGCCTCGCTCTGTGGGCGGCCCGGCGTCGGCACGGGGCCGGCTCAGGCACCGCCTATGGGTATGCGCGCGGGCAGGGACCGATGATGTTCGGGTTCGCCTTCGTGTGCGTCGTCGAGTCGATCACCATGTCCGTGCTGCTGCGGGACTATCCGGCCGTGCACCGGGTGGTGCTCATGCTGGACGTCTACACCATCGTCCTCGTCGTCGCGATGCACGCCGCCTCCGTCGTACGACCCCATGTCCTCGACACCGGCTCCCTGCGCGTCCGGCGTGCCGCGCATGTCGATCTGCGCATACCGCTGGAGAAGATCGCGCATGTGCGCCGCGAGTTGCGCACCACCCATGAGCGGGCCGACGGTGAACTCAACCTCGCCATCGGGGCGCAGACCTCCCTGACGCTCGAACTCACCGAGCCCGTCTCCCACTTCACCTTCCTCGGCCGTCGGCGGGACATCCGCCTCGTCCGCTTCCACGCCGACGACGCCGACCGCCTCGTACAAGCAATCCGGCGAGCGCAAGCAATCAGGCGAGCGCAAGCAATCAGGCGAGCGCGAAACTCACCGTAGGGACCTCCATGTCCGCCCGGGTGAGGCGGACCGGGCGGCGCTCGCCCAGGGAGTCCTCGGTCGTTTCCGTGATGTCGCCGATGACCGCGGGGGACGCCAGCTGTACGACGCCGGGTTCCACCTTCCCGTCGTGTCCCGGGTGCTCCCGTTCGACCACGCAGCCCTCGAAGATCTCGCCCACCCGGTCCTTGAGCACGGCGGCCTCCACGAGGTCGACGCAGCTGCGCTCGATGTCACGCGCGCGCCTGCCGCCCTCGGCCATCCGCTTCCGCACGGTGGCGAGGGCGGTGAGCACCCAGCCGGGTGGTTCCCGGCCGGCGACGGCGGCGAGGCAGATCTCGGTGGCGTACCGGTCGACGAGGCGGCGCAGTGGGGCCGTGCAGTGCGCGTAGGGGGCGGCGACGGCGGCGTGCATGGTCTGCTGTGGCAGGTGGCCGCCCTGGAAGACGGTGTATTTGGCGCTGGCCATCAGCCCGGTGCAGGCCTGGAGGAAGGCCGCGTGCCGCGGTGCGGTCGGGTCGAGGGAGCGCACCAGCTGCGCGTACGACACATGGTGCGGCCAGTCGATGTGCAGGGCGTGCGCGGTACGGCGCAGTTCGGCGAGTTTGCCGGCCGTGGTCGGTTCCTGGGTGCGCAGGATGCCCGTGCCGTGCGCCAGCATCAGCTGGGCGGCGGCCATGCCGGTGAGCAGGGAGAGCTGCTCGTTCCAGCCCTCGGCCGGGAGCGGGGCACGGTAGCTCAGCTCGTAGGTGCGGTCCCGTTCGGTGATCTCCTGGTCGGGGACGCGCAGTGAGATGCCGCCGCGTTCGATCTCCAGCTGTTCGCGCAGCAGGCCGATCGTCTTGAGAAGGACCAGGGGCTCCTCCGCCGTACCGGCGTCGATCTGCGCCTGCACGCCCGCGTAGTCGAGCCTGGCCCGGCTGCGCACCAGGGCGCGGTGGACGTCGACGGCGATCGTACGGCCGTTCGCATCGAGGTCGATGGTCCACAGCGCGGCCGGGCGGGTCCGCTCGGGCAGCAGGCTCGCGGCGTCCTCGCTGAGCGCCTGCGGGTGCAGCGGGACGCGGAGGTCGGGGAAGTACAGGGTCGTCACCCGCCGGTGCGCCTCCTTGTCCAGCGGCCCGCCGGGTACGACGAAGGCGCCGACGTCGGCGATGGCGTACCGGACGCGGTAGCCGGTGCCCTGCCGGGACAGGTGCATCGCCTGGTCGAGGTCGGTCGAGCCGGGCGGGTCGATGGTGAAGAAGGGGATGTCGGTGGCGTCGTGCTCCGGCAGCGCCGGCGCCTGCGCGGCCTGCTCGGCGGCGGCTAGCACCTCGGGCGGGAAGTCGGCCGGCACGTGGAGCTTGGTGCGCAGCGCGGCGAGCGCGGCCCGCAGCGGGCCCTCGGGGGCGCCGGTCACATGGATGGGGCGGCGGGGCATACAGCCACCGTAGGGCGGGGGGCGCCGGGTGGCACGCCGTACCCTGTGGCGGAGTTCGACTGAAGGAGTACGTGTGCTTGTCCTGCTGCCGCCTTCCGAAGGCAAGGCCTCGTCCGGTCGGGGTGCCTCGCTGAAGCTGGAGTCGCTGTCGCTGCCGGGGCTCACCGAGGCCCGTGCGGCCGTACTCGGTGAGCTGGTCGAGCTGTGTGCGGGTGACGAGGACAAGGCACGGGACGTACTAGGGCTGAGCGAAGGGCTGCGCGGCGAGGTCGCCAAGAACGCCGGGCTGCTGACCGCGGGCGCGCGGCCGGCCGGGGAGATCTACACCGGCGTGCTGTACGACGCCCTCGACCTGGCGTCGCTGGACGCTGCCGCGAAGCGGCGGGCGGGTCGTTCGCTTCTGGTGTTCTCCGGGTTGTGGGGGGCCGTCAGGGTCACCGACAAGATCCCCTCGTATCGCTGCTCGATGGGTGTGAAGCTGCCCGGGCTCGGGGCGCTCGGCGTGTACTGGCGGACGCCGATGGCGGAGGTGATGCCCGAGGCCGCCGGGGACGGGCTCGTGCTCGATCTGCGATCGTCGGCGTACGCGGCGGCGTGGAAGCCGAAGGGCGAGGTGGCCGGGCGGACGGCGACGGTACGGGTGCTGCATGCGCCGACCCGGAAGGTCGTCAGCCACTTCAACAAGGCGACGAAGGGGCGGATCGTACGGAGCCTGCTGACGGCGGGGGCCGCGCCGAAGAGCCCGGCCGAGCTGGTGGAAGCGTTGCGGGACCTCGGGTACGTCGTCGAGGTGGAGCCTCCGAAGGGCGCCGGGAAGGCGTGGTCGCTGGACGTGCTGGTGGACGAGATCCACTGAACCGACCCGGACCACCCTCTCGTTGCAGCACATGCAACGACCTTTGCGCATGCTGATGGCCGTGGGCAGGATGAGGCCATGACCTCAGTCCTGGATCTTGCGCCCGTCGTACCCGTGGTCGTGGTCGACGATCCCTCCGACGCCGTACCGCTGGCCCGGGCACTGGTCGCGGGTGGGCTGCCCGCGATCGAGGTGACGTTGCGGACGCCGGGCGCCCTGGAGGCGATCCGGGCGGTCGCGGAGGGGGTGCCGGAGGCGGTGGTCGGGGCCGGCACGGTGCTGACGCCGGAGCAGGTGACGGGCGCCGTCGCGGCGGGGGCGCGGTTTCTGGTCAGCCCGGGCTGGACGGACGTACTGCTGGAGGCCATGCGCGGGTCCGGGGTGCCGTATCTGCCGGGGGTGTCGACCACATCCGAAGTGGTGGCGCTGCTGGAGCGCGGGGTGCGGGAGATGAAGTTCTTCCCGGCCGAGGCGGCGGGCGGTACGGCGTATCTGAAGTCGCTGGCCGGGCCGTTGCCGCAGGCCCGGTTCTGTCCGACCGGCGGGATCGGTCCGGCGACGGCGTCGGAATACCTCTCCTTGCCCAACGTCGGCTGTGTGGGCGGGAGTTGGATGCTGCCCGCGGACGCCGTGGCCGCGCGGGACTGGGGGCGCGTGGAGGAGCTGGCGCGAGAGGCGGCGACGCTCGGTTCAGGCTCGCAGGTGTGACGTGTCGTTGACCAGGCGGACGCTGGCGTTGCCGTCGGCGTAGTACGCGATCGCCGAGAGGGAGGCCGCCGACAGTTCCATGCGGAACAGGGACTCGGGCGGGGCGCCGAGGGCAAGGCGTACGAACGTCTTGATCGGGGTGACGTGCGTGACGAGGAGGACCGTGCGGCCGGTGTACGCCGCGATCAGCTTGTCGCGGGTCGCGGCTATGCGGGCGGCGGTCTCGGCGAAGCTCTCGCCGTCGCCGGTGGGGTGGGCCTCCGGGTCGGCCAGCCAGGCGTTCAGGTCGTCCGGGTAGCGTTCGCGGACCTCGCCGAAGGTGAGGCCCTCCCAGGCGCCGAAGTCGGTCTCGCGCAGGCCGTCGTCGACGGTCACGTCGAGGCCGAGGCGGGCGGCGACGATGCCGGCTGTCTCCCGCGTGCGGGCGAGCGGCGACGCCACGATGGCCTGGATGGTGCCCCGCCGGGCGAGGGCGGCGCCCACGCGCTCGGCCTGCTCCCGGCCGACGTCGGAGAGGGACGGATCGGTACCGCCACTGCCGGAGAACCGCTTCTGCGGGGTGAGGGGGGTCTCCCCGTGCCGGAGCAGGACGAAGGTGGCCGGCGCCCCCATGTCGGCGGGAGCCCAGCCGGACGAGGGCGTGGCCACGGTGCGCGCGGCCCTGACATCGGCCTCGGCCTTCGAGGCCGACGGAGTCGCAGAGACCCGCCCCTCCGCCAGCGCCGCACGTGCCCGTGCCGCGCCCGCGGCGGCGTCTCCCGGTGGGCCGGACGGCTCGGGCGCCGTCGTAGTCCTCGCCTCCCCCGCAGCCCTCGCCCCCGCCGCGGCCCTCGCGTCAGCCGCCTCCAGCTCCGCCGTGGAAGTGGACGCCGACCACTGCTCCCCGCGCTTCCCGGCGTCCATCGCCTCGTTCGCCAGCCGGTCCGCGTGCTTGTTCTGCTCTCTCGGGATCCACTCGTACGTCACCTGAGGAACGGGGAAGACCCGTGCCGCCTCTGCCGCGAGCGGCTTCATGTCGGGGTGCTTGATCTTCCAGCGGCCCGTCATCTGCTCGATGACCAGCTTGGAGTCCATGCGGACGTGGACCGTGGCCGTGGGGTCGAGCTCGTGCGCGGCACGCAGGGCCGCGAGCAGGCCCCGGTACTCGGCCACGTTGTTCGTGGCGATGCCGATGTACTCGGCCCGCTCGGCCAGCGTCTGGCCCGTCGCCGCGTCGATGACCACGGCACCGTAGCCCGCGGGCCCCGGGTTGCCCCGTGACCCGCCGTCGGCCTCGACGATGAACTCCCGCACGACCAAAGCCCCTTACCTACCGGGGCTCAAGCCCCTCACTTACCGGGTCCTACAGACCCGACTCCGCCGTACGCACCAGAATCCGGCGGCAGTTCTCGCACCGCACCACCGTGTCCGGCGCCGCCGCGCGGATCTCGTTGATGTCCGTGATCGACAGCTCCTGTCGGCAGCCCTGGCATGTGCGCTGGTACAGCTTGGCCGCGCCGATGCCGCCCTGCTGCTCGCGCAGCTTGTCGTAGAGCTTGAGCAGGTCGGCCGGTACGGCGCCCGCGATGACCTCGCGCTCCTTGGTGACCGTGGCGACCTCGCCGTCGATCTCCTCGAACGCGGCGTCCCGGCGGGCGGTCGCGTCGTCGATCTTCGACTGGACGGAGCCGACCCGCTCGGTCAGTTCGGCGACCCGCTCCTGCGCGGACTCGCGGCGCTCCATGACCTCCAGGACGACGTCCTCGAGGTCGCCCTGGCGCTTGGCGAGGGAGGCGATCTCGTGCTGGAGGTTCTCCAGGTCCTTGGGGGAGGTGATGGCGCCGGAGTCCAGGCGCTGCTGGTCGCGGGCGGCGCGCTGGCGCACCTGGTCCACGTCCTGCTCGGCCTTGGTCTGCTCGCGGGCGCAGTCGCTCTCCTCGGTCTGCGCGGCCACGAGCAGGTCGCGCAGCTGGGTGAGGTCCTTGTTCAGCGTCTCGATCTCGGCGTGCTCGGGCAGGGACCTCCGCCTGTGCGCGAGCTGCTGCAGGCGGACGTCGAGGGCCTGGACGTCGAGGAGTCGGATCTGGTCGGCCGCGGCGGCGTTCAGTTGGGGGCTCCCGTAGTGCTAGTGGGCGGGTTGGACGCCGCGTGGGCGGTCCAGGGGTCGGTGACCGTCTTGGAGACGTGGACGCGCAGGTCCCATCCGTGCCGGTCGGAGATCTCGTCGAGCTGGCTCGCGGCCAGCTCGCACCAGGGCCATTCGGTGGCCCAGTGCGCCGCGTCGAGCAGCGCGAGAGGACTGTGGGCCACGGCCTCGGACGCCGGGTGGTGGCGGAGGTCCGCGGTGAGGAAGGCGTCGACGCCGGCCGCTCGTACGTCGTCGAAGAGGCTGTCGCCGGAGCCGCCGCTGACGGCGATCGTCCGTACGACCGCCTCGGGGTCGCCCGCGACGCGGATGCCCTGCGCGGTGGCGGGGAGCCGCTCGGCGGCTCGGGCGGCGAGTTCGCGGACGGTCAGAGGGTGGTCGAGCTCGCAGATGCGGCCCAGACCCCTCCGGCCCTCCGGATCACTCGCGTCCGGCACCAGCGGGCGTACGACCCGCAGGTCCAGCGCACCCGCCAGCGCGTCGCTGACGCCCAGGTCGGCCGTGTCGGCGTTGGTGTGCGCGACGTGCAGGGCGATGTCGTTCTTGATCAGTGTGTGCACGACCCGGCCCTTGAAGGTGGAGGCCGCGACCGTCGTCGTACCGCGGAGGTAGAGCGGGTGGTGGGTGACCAGCAGGTCGGCGCCCAGCTTCACCGCCTCGTCCACGATCTCCTGGACCGGGTCGACGGCGAACAGGACCCGGGAGACCTCCTGGTCGGGGTCGCCCACGACGGTGCCGACCGCGTCCCAGGACTCGGCCCGCTCGGCGGGCCACAGGTTCTCCAGCGCGGCGATGACTTCAGACAGACGGGGCACGAGGGACAGGCTACCTGGATGCCCCGTACGGCTGTACCGGCGCCGGAGCCGCGGGATCGGCGCCGATTCATGCCTGGGCAGCTGCGCCTGCCAAGCCCGGACCCGCTCAGCACAATCGCCCTCGTTTCCTCAGGCGAATCGTTCCTCTGCCACCCCTTTGTGTGAAGCGGATGCTGCCGATCCCACGCCTGTGCGTGCGAAAACTAGCTTCGTTACTGGAGGTGACCGGACCATGACGGCCTGTGCGATCGAGCCCGCGGCTGAGCACGAGGACGGCGACTTGCCTCGGGCGGGCTGCACCATCACGGCGGACGGTTCCTACGCCGCCCGCCTCGCGTTGGACGGCGACTGCTGGTTCCCGGAGCGCTGGACCCTGGACGGCCCCGAGCCCTACGCCGTGCCCCTGCCCGCCCACCAGCCCGAGGAGCCCGGCACCGAGGTGCAGCCCATGGGCGACGGCCGGGTCCTGATCCGCCGCCGCACCGACGGACGGCACGTCTTCTCGCTGCTGTACCCGACCGGACCCGGCACCGGTGAGCTGCTGCTGGGCGCCGTGCAGTGCCCGGACGAGGCAGCGCGGCTGCGGCTGCTGCCCCCGGCTCCGGGCGGCGACAAGGCGTACGCCCTCGCGGTGGGCCGGCGCTCCAGCGCGGTGTGGCTGGTGGCGGGGGGCGCCTTCGGGCCGGAGCAGATCGCGGAGGTCCCGGGGCGCTGCTCGGGTGGAGCGTGGCTGGACCGGGGCGGGCGGATGCTGGCCCTCGACCGGGAGTCCGGGGGCCGTACGAAGGCCGTCGTGGTGGACCTGGAGCGGGGCGGCGAGGTGTCGCCGCTGCTGCAGATCACGGACGCCAGCGACGACCGGGTGCTGCTCGCCGACCCGGACAGCGGGCTGCTGCTGATCCGCTCGGACGCCCCCTCGCCGGGACAGGGACGGCTGGGCTGGGGGGTGCTGGGCAGCACGCTGCCGGTGCGTTTCCCGGAGTGCCTGCGGGTGGCCGACTGCACGGTGACGCCGTTCGCGGTCCAGCCGGGGCAGGTGCTGACGCCGGAGAGCTGCGGGGTGGCGCTGCGCATCGACGGGCCGGTGGGGAGCTGGGTCGGGGTGTGGCGGCCCGCCGAACGGCAGGTGCGTCATCTTCCGGCGCCCGAGGGGTGGTTGGCGGGTACCGGGTTCTGGTCGCGGGACGGGGTGCTGCACCTGCCGTATGCCACGCGGGAGGTGCGGTGTGGGGTGGCTCGGGTGGAGGTGCCCGGTCCGGCATCGACGGAGAAAGAGGTGAAGTCAGGCCCTGACTCGGGGAGAGGTTGGGACTCCGGGCCGCCATCGCGCGAGCCCTCGGAAACGGACCCTCCGCATCCCGTCACGCCCCGCCCTGTGCCGTTGCAGCAAGCGCCGTTGGGCAATCTTGTAACGAAGTAGTGCCGGTTGGTGTGGCCGCCTGGATTCGGCCCTCGGTGCGTTGGTTAAACTCGCCCGGCTGTTTGAAAGATCATGTTGACGGGGTGAGCTTTACCGATGAGCAACGCCAGCACGACCCAGCCGTCGTCCGACGTCCAGGAAGCCGCCGGTCACGGCAGGCACCGGGGTCCTGTTTCGGCCCACGACAGCGAGACGGCCCCTCGCGGCCGTCACCGCAAGCCGGTCGAGGAGACCGAGACGGCAGCCTGACGCCGCGCGGCCCCGCTCCTCGCGAGGAGCGGGGCCGTTCCTGTTTCTACGCCCTTTCCAAGTCCCGTTTCTACGCCGTCTTCTACGCCCTCTTCAGGCCCAGCACCTCCACCGCGCCGAACGTCTCCCCCTGCGGCCGTGCCGCGTAGTACTGACCGAGTACGGCGTCCAACTCGTCGTACGTGAAGGCCTCTTGCTTACTGTCGAACTTCGCCCCCACCCGCGGCCGTTCGACGACCGCCACCATGCCGCCGTGGACGACGAGCAACTGGCCGTTGATGCGGGCGGCGGCCGGTGAGGCCAGGTAGCCGACGAGTGGGGCGACATGCTCGGGGGCGAGGGGGTCCAGGCCGTCCTCCGGCCGCTCCAGGCCGGCGAAGACGTCCTCGGTCATGCGGGTGCGGGCGCGCGGGCAGATGGCGTTGGCGGTCACGCCGTACTTGGCGAGTGCCAGGGCGGTGGAGGTGGTGAGGCCGACGATTCCGCCCTTCGCCGCCGCGTAGTTGGGCTGTCCGGCGGACCCGGCGAGGAACGCCTCCGACGAGGTGTTCACGATCCGCCCGTACACCGGCCCGCCCGCCGCCTTGGACCGCTCCCGCCAGTGCGCGGCGGCGAAGCGGGTGGTGTTGAAGTGGCCCTTGAGGTGGACCCGTATCACCGAGTCCCACTCCTCCTCCGCCATGGAGAAGACCATGCGGTCACGCAGGATGCCCGCGTTGTTGACCAGGATGTCCAGCTTGCCGAACTCGGCGATCGCCAGCTCCACCAGCTGACGGGCCTGTCGGAAGTCGGCGACGTCCCCGGTGTGGGCGAGCGCCGTGCCGCCCGCCTTGCGGATCTCGGCGGCGACCTCCTCGGCGGGCCCGGTGGAAGCCTCGCCCGAGCCGTCCCGGCGCGGCTGTCCGTAGTCGTTGACGACGACGGCCGCGCCGAGCCGGGCCAGTTCGAGCGCCTCGGCCCGGCCCAGGCCGCGGCCGGCGCCGGTGACGATGGCGGACAGTCCCTCGAGTGGCAGCGACACAGACACTCCCGTCCTTCCGGTCAGATCTCGATGCACGTACGCAGCGCCGCGCCCGTGCGCATCTGGTCCAGGGCCTCGTTGATGTCGGCGAGCGGTACGCGGTGGGTGATCAGGCCCGCCAGGTCGATACGGCCGGCGCGCCACAGGGCGATGGTGCGCTCGTAGGAGCGCAGGACGTCGCCGCCGCCGTACATGGACGGCAGGATCCGCTTCTCGTCGAAGAACAGCTCGAACATGTTGAGCTGGAAGAAGTCGTCCATGGCACCCGCGCCGACGATCACGAGCGTGCCGCCGCGCCGCGTGTTCTCGTACGCCGTCCTGGCGGTGGCGGACTTGCCGACGACCTCGAAGACGTAGTCGAAGCCCTCGCCGGCGGTGACCTGCTGCTTGGCGTCGGGCAGCTGGTCCGGCGAGACGGCCTTGGTGGCCCCGAACTTGAGGGCGGACTCGCGGCGCGCGGCGACCGGGTCGACGGCGACGATCTCGGCGGCCCCCTTGAGCCGGGCGCCCTGGATGGCGGAGATGCCGACGCCTCCGCAGCCGATGACGGCGACCGACGAACCGGCCTCCACGTCGGCCGTGTTGAGGGCGGCACCGAGTCCGGTGGTGACCCCGCAGCCGATGAGGGCGGCGATGTCGAAGGGGACGTCGTCGGGGATCGGCACCGCGCAGCCGGCGTCAACGACGACCTCCTCGGCGAAGGTGCCGGTGCCGGCGAAGCCGAAGACGTCACCGCCGGGGCGCTTGAAGTTGGGGGTGCCGGCGTTCATGAACCCGGCCAGGCACAGCTCGGTCTGGCCGCGCTTGCAGGCGGGGCAGGCACCGCAGGCGGGCAGCCAGCAGACGACGACGCGGTCGCCGGGCTTCAGGTGGCGTACGCCTTCCCCGACTTCGATGATCTCCCCGGCGCCCTCATGACCGGGCACGAAGGGCGCCGGCTGCGGCAGCACCCCCGCCATCGCGGACAGGTCCGAGTGACACAGCCCCGTGGCCCGCACCCGGACCCTCACCCGGCCGGGGCCGAAGCCCACCGCCTCGACGTCGTCGAGGACCTCGAGCTTGTCCTGGCCGATCTCGTGCAGTACGGCTGCGCGCATGGTGCGGCTCCCCTCGGGCAACGGTCTGACTCAGGTGTGTTCGACGATCGTGTCGGCGAGGACGGGCGCGTCGCCTCGCTCGACGGCGCCCACCTCCACCCGGACCCGGCCCTCCCCCTCCCGCCACACGCGGATGCGCAGGGTCTCCCCCGGGAACACGACCCCGGCGAACCGTGTGGCGTACGACCGCACCCGGGTCACGTCCCCGCCGAGCAGCGTGTCGACGACCGCTTTGAGCGTGATCCCGTAGGTGCACAGCCCGTGCAGGATGGGCCGCTCGAATCCGGCGATCTTGGCGAACTCCGGGTCGGCGTGCAGGGGGTTGAGGTCGCCGGAGAGGCGGTAGAGGAGGGCCTGGTCCTCGCGGACGGGCCGCTCGACGACCTTGTCGGGGTCGCCGGTGGGCGGTTCGAGGCGTGCGGACGGGCCGCGGTCCCCACCCCATCCCCCTTCTCCCCGTACGAAGATCTGCGCGTCGTTGGTCCACAGCGGGCCGTCGGCGTCGGCGACTTCGGTGCGCATGACGAGGACGGCCGCCTTGCCCTTGTCGTAGACGGCGGCGATACGGCCGGTGGCGGTGGCGGTGCCCGCCACGGGCACCGGGCGGTGGACGGTGAGCGACTGCCCGCCGTGCAGGACGCGGGCCAGGTCGACCTCGATGCCGGGCATGGACAGGCTGCTGATCACGCCGGGCGAGCCGGCGCCCGCGACGGTGGCGAAGCTCGGCAGGACGTGCAGCCGGGACTCCAGGGTGTAGCGCAGTTCGTCGGGGTCGGTGGCGGGGCCGGCGATGTCCGGTCGGGCGCCCGCGCCGATGCCGAGGTGGTAGAGCTGCACGTCCTTCGCGGTCCAGGAGATCTCGCCGGTCCGGGGTTCGGCGGCTACGGCCTTGGCGGCGTCGATGGGCATGGGGCTCCTGACAGAACGGGACATCCGGCGGATCGGGGCAACCGGTATATCGGGCAAGACCTCGGTACGGCCGTCCGCACCGTCGGCCGCACCGAGGTCGTCACGGGCCGTTCTAGAACGCGTTCCAGTCCGGCGCCCCCTGTATAGCCGAGCGCACCGCACTTGTGAAGACTCCTGACGCCGCATCAGATCGCGTTCGCCCGGTTCGGCGTGGGCACCGCGGGCGGCATTGCCGGGACTGGTCCCACGCCGTTCTGCATGGGATCCGCGGGCGGCATCGCCGGGGCGGGTCCAGGCCCCGGCCGGCCACGCGTGCGGCACGGGTGCCTCAGCCGGGGGGAGCGGCCCCGCGCTGCTCCTGGCCGGCAGGGCACCGCTCACTTTCCGCCGGGCCACGACCAGCGCAGACGGGGGACCGCACGCCTACCCTTGGGCCGTGAACGAAATGCCCCGGCACCACCGGCCCGCCAAGTCCGTCCGGGTCCTGCTCGCCGAGGACCAGGGCATGGCGCGCGGGGCGCTCGCCTTACTGCTGGGGATGGAGCCGGACATCGTGGTCGTGGCGCAGTTGACGGCGGGGGACGCGATCGTGGACGCCGCCCTTGCGCACCGCCCCGACGTCGCCCTCCTCGACGTCGACCTCCCGGGCCGGAGCGGCCTCGACGCCGCGGCCCAGCTGCGCGACCAGGTGCCGGACTGCCGGGTGCTGCTCCTGACCACCCACGGGCGCCCCGGACACCTCCGCCGGGCCATGGCCGCGGGTGCCGCCGGTTTCCTGGTGAAGGACGCCCCCGTGGAGGAACTGGCGGCCGCGATCCGCCGGGTGCTGACCGGCGAGACGGTGATCGACCCGGCCCTCGCCGCACACGCCGCGAACGACGCTCCCAACCCGCTCACGCCCCAGGAGTGCACCGTCCTCAAGGCCTCGGCCGACGGCGCGACCGTCACCGATATCGCCGGTCGACTGCGTCTCGCCGAGCCGACGGTACGCGGCTGTCTGTCCGCCGCCCTCGCCAAGACAGGGACCCAGGACCCCGTGGAGGCGCTGCGGGAGGCCCGGCGGCAGGGGTGGCTGTAGCGGGCGCCTCGCGGCGACCTTGCGGCGTCCTCGCGGCGACCCTTCACACGGCGGGTTCTCGGCGGAACAACGCGGTCCACAGGAAGTCCTCGCCGAAGCGCGGTGAGTCGGCCGGCTCGTCGTGCATGCGGCGGAGTTCGACCTCCGTCAGGTCCGCGAAGATCCGGCGCAGGGACTCGGCGGTGTAGGCGAGTCCGCCCTGCGGGCCGGAGCGACCGTAGAACTCGGCGTCGGAGAGCTCCGAGCCCATGCCACCGGCCGCGAAGCAGGCGAGGCCGAAGTGGCCGCCGGGAGCGAGGACTTGGTCGAGCAGGCTCAGGTAGCTGATGCGTCGGTGCGGGGGCAGGTGGTGGAAGCAGCCCGAGTCGTAGACCAGGTCGTACGGTCCCGTGAGCTGGGTGCCGGTGAGCTCGAAGGCGTCACCGCAGTGGAACCTGGCCGTCGCTCCCGTCCCGCGGGCCCGCTCCTCGGCCCAGGCGACCGCGGACGGGGACAGGTCCACCGCGTCCACCTCGAAGCCCCGCGCGGCGAGGAACAGCGCGTTGCGGCCCGGGCCGCAGCCCAGGTCGAGGGCCCGCCTCGTCCTGGAGCCACCGGTGAGGAGACCGTGGTCCAGGTAGGAGACCAGGTTCTCGTCGGGCTTGCCGACGAAGAACGGCACCGGCCTGGAGCGGTCGGCGTAGAACGCGTCCCACCAGTCCGCCGCACCGCTGGTCCAGCGGTCCGCCTCCTGCCCGACCATGCTGTCCAGCAGCCTCAGCACGTCGTCCACCGAGCGAATGTTCCGGTCCATCCGGTCCCCCTCTCCCGTGCGGCGATCGTATGCCGGTTGCGCCTGACATCCAGGTCAGCAGGGGTGGGAGGGGACCGGGCGGACGCCGTCGAGGGCCGTGTGCGGAGCCGAGGCGGCGGGCTTGGAGGCATCACTCCGGGGACAGGGTGAAGTGCCGGAAGTCCCCTGTCACATGACCGTCAGGGCGGCGTTCTGCGCGACGCCGACCAGGCCTTGTTCACCGGCCCTCCTCCTACTTCGTCACCTTCACGGACTTGTACTCCGTCCCCTCCGGCGCCAGGCACACGAACCAGTTCGTCGGTGACCCGTCCGCCGGGCGAATCACCTGCTGGTCGCTGTTGACGTCGTATCCCTTGGGCACCCTGTGGACTTCGGTCGTCGTGCCGTCCGCCCAGGTGCAGCCGATGCGCTGGGCGGTCGTGGCGACCTGGCCGATGACCAAACGGTGAGGGGCGGGGAAGTTCGGGTCCAGGGGGAGCGAGACGTGCTCGATGTCATTGCCCGACAGGGTGTCCCCCTTGGCGAACGTGCCCAGCATCGTCACCGACTGCTCTTCGTCTCCGACGCTGCGCCACACGAAGAACGAGCTCCTGCCGACCAGATCGGAGGACTGGTCCGCGTCCGCGGGCCGCTCACCGTACGCGTAGTGGCCCATCGCCTCCCACTGGCCCGCCGCCTCCGCCTCGTCGCGCGGCGCCGGCCACACGTCAATGACGACCCGCCACTCCTTGCCCCGGTCCGTTCCCGTCGCCAGCGTGGTCCGCTGGGCCGTGTAGAGGTTCCGCTGCTCCGCCGTCGGCGACTGAGTGGCCGCCGGCGGTGTCAGCTGTCCGTTCCCGCCCCGGAACTCGGCCACCGCGAGCCCACCCGACGCTCCGGCCAGCACCAGCGCCGCCGCCGTGGCCACCGCCCACCGCCGCGCCCTGCGCCGCCGCCCGCCGCGAATCACCGCCTGGTAGGGGGCTATACCGATCTCGACCTCGTCCGCGGCGTCGGCCAGCAGGAGGGAGATGTCCGTGGGGGTCATGTCGTGGCTGGTCATGCCGTGGTTCGTCTCCCGGTCCGCGCTCATCACTTCCGCCCTCCCTGCGTCACCGTCTCGGCCAGTCCCGGTATGGCGCGGAGCTTCGCGATCCCCTTGGCCGCGTTGCTCTTCACCGCACCGACGGAACAGCCCATCGCCTCCGCCGTCTGTGTCTCGGTCAGGTCCTCCCAGTACCGCAGGACCACCGCCTCCCGCTGACGTGGCGGCAGTTGGGCGAGCGCCGACAGCAGGGCGCTGCGGTCCTCGGCCTGGGCGATGCGGTCACCGGTGTCCGCCACCTCGCGCACCAGGCCGGAGTCGTCCTTCGGTGCGAGGAACTCCCTGAGTCGCCTGCGGTGTTTGCGTGCGTGCGCGTTGATCATCACGCGCCGTACATAGGCCTCCGGGTCGTCGGCCGAGCCGACTCTGCGCCAGGCCACATAGACCTGTTCGAGCGTCGACTGGACCAGATCCTCCGCGGCGTGCTGCTCCCCCGTGAGGAGAAATGCCGTCCGCATCAGCCGCGGCCAGCGGCCGATGACAAAGCTCTGGAACTCCGAGTCCCGAGCCTGCTTGCGATCCCCCATGGGCACCTCCTAGATGTCTAAAGGAGTCCATGGGCCGACCGGATCGTTGCCTGCCTCCGAAAGAAAGATTTCTCAGTTTCTCCAGGGCGGCGGCCGACAGCGAAGGTATTGCCCAGTTTGCGAAGGTATTTCTCTGCTTGCGAAGGCACTTCTCAGCTCGAAGAAGTCTCTCGCGGCAGCCACACCATCATCAGCAGCACCCCGCCGACCAGCACCCCGGCCCCCACCCGGAACGCCAGCGCGTACCCCTCCGTCAGCGCCTGCGGCGTCCCACTCCCCGCCGAACCGGCCGTACGGGCCGACGCGATGGTCGACATGACCGCGAGTCCCAGCGAACCCCCCATCGTGCGGGAGGTGTTGACGAGCCCCGACACCAGCCCGGCCTCCCCCGGCGCCGCCCCGGACGTGGCCAGCGCCGCGAGCGGGGTCGAGGCGAGGCCCGCGCCCAGCATCATCAGGATGCCCGGGAACATGATCGAGGTCAGATAGGTGCCGTGCACGGTCATCGTCGACTGCCACGCGAACCCGGCGACCGCCACGGCCGTCCCCGCGGCCGCCAGCCCGCGCGCCCCGAGCACCCGCATGAACCGCGGCGCGACCTTGGACCCGAAGACGACCGCCAGGGAACTCGGCACCAGCGCGAGACCCGCCTCCAGCGGCGTGTAGCCCAGCACGTTCTGCGCGTACAGCGTCATGAAGAACCACATGCAGAACATCGCCGACCCGCACAGGAACATCGCCACGTTCGCCGACGACACCGCCCGCCGGCGGAACAGCCCGAGCGGCATCAGCGGAGCGGCCGTACGCGCCTCGACGACGAGGAACACGCCGATCAGCGCCAGGCCGACGAGGAGGGGTACGACCGTGGCGGTGGCCGTCCAGCCCTCCGCCTCCGTCTGCGAGATGCCGAAGGCCAGGATGGCCAGCCCCGCTGTCACCAGTACCGCGCCCGGAAGGTCCAGCCGCCGTCCGTCCCCGTTCCGGCTCTCCGCCAGCCACAGGAGTGCGGCGGCCAGTACCGCCGCCCCCACGGGCACGTTGATCAGCAGCACCCAGCGCCACGACAGCACGTCGACCAGCACCCCGCCGACGACGCCGCCCGCCGCGCCACCGCCCCCGGCGACGGCGGTCCAGGTGCCGATGGCCCGCGCACGGGGAGCGCCCTCCGGCACCGCAGCCGTGAGGATCGTCAGCGTCGAGGGCGCCAGCACCGCCGCCCCCAGCCCCTGTACGGCCCGCGCGGCCAGCAGCTGCCAGCCCTCCTGGGCCAGCCCGCCGGCCAGCGAGGCCAGGGTGAACAGGCCGAGCCCGACGAGGAACATCCGCTTACGGCCGTACAGGTCCCCGGCCCGCCCGCCGAGCAGCATGAACCCCGCGAACGCGATCGCGTACGCGTTCACGACCCACTGCAGGCCCTGCGCGCTCAGTCCGAGATCGGCCCGCATCGACGGCAGGGCCACGTTCACGACGGACACATCGAGCACGACCAGGAACTGCCCGGCACACGCGAGTGCCACCACCAGCCAGGTAGGCGGCGCGGTACGGCGGGAGGCGCGGGTGGCGTCGGCGGCTTCGAGCATGGGTGTCATGCTCTCAACCCGGTTACGCCCCTGCATCGGCATTTCGCACCGCCCCGCCTCGGTCGCGAGCCCTAGGGCTTGGTGCCCTGTGTCAGCGGGACCGGCCCGGTGCAGCCGGCGAGGCCGCCGAGGTCGGATCGCCTGACGGACGATCACATCCTCATGGAATGGTCAAGAATTCGTTAGTACGCCAAAGCATCGGAATAGTTGCCCATGCATACGTAGTTCAGGACACACGTACCTGACTCCACTCCCCGGCCCGGAGGCCTCGCCCCATGACGCACACGTCGACGCACCCGTCGGCCGACCAGCCCACCGGCAGAGCGGCCGGGAAGGCCCTCGTCCCGGTGCTCGCCTTCGCGGGCATCGTGGTCGCGGTGATGCAGACGCTGCTCGTCCCGGTCATCAAGGACCTGCCGCAGCTGCTGGACACCACGCCCAGCAACGCCACCTGGGTGCTGACCTCGACCCTCCTCTCCGGCGCCGTCGCCACCCCGATCATGGGCCGCCTCGGCGACCTCTACGGCAAGCGGCGCATGCTGATCACCAGCCTGGCCGTGATGGTGGCCGGCGCACTGATCAGCGCGGTCACCAGCGACCTGCTCCCCATGATCGTCGGCCGTACCCTCCAGGGCTTCGCGATGGGCGCGATCCCCCTCGGCATCGGCCTGATGCGCGACATGCTGCCCCGCGAGCGGCTCGGCTCGGCGATGGCGCTGATGAGCTCCTCGATCGGCGTCGGCGGCGGCCTCGCGCTGCCCGCCGCGGCCCTGGTCGCCCAGCACACGAACTGGCACGCCCTCTTCTACGGCGCCGCGGGCCTCGGCGCCCTCGCCATCGCCCTCACCCTCCTCGTCGTACCGGAGTCCAAGGTCCGCGCGGAAGGCTCCTTCGACCTGCTGGGCGCGCTCGGCCTGTCCGCGGGCCTCGTCCTCTTCCTCCTGCCGATCACCAAGGGCAGCGACTGGGGCTGGACGTCCGGCACCACGCTCGGCCTGTTCGGCGCGTCGCTGGTCGTACTCCTCCTGTGGGGCGTCTACGAGCTGCGCACCCAGGCCCCGCTGGTCGACCTGCGCACCACGGCCCGCCCGGCGGTGCTCTTCACCAACCTGGCGTCGATCATGGTGGGAGTCTCGTTCTACGTCGTCTCCCTCGTCCTCCCCCAGCTGCTCCAGCTCCCGAAGGCGACCGGCTACGGCCTCGGCCAGTCGATGGTCGTCGCGGGTCTGCTGGTGGCCCCGCTGGGGCTGACGATGATGTTCACGGCCCCGGTCTACGCCCGCCTGTCCGCGACGTACGGCCCCAAGACCACCCTCATCCTCGGCATGCTGATCATCGCGATCGGCTACGGCGCCGGCCTCGGCCTGATGAGCGCCCCCTGGCAGAGCCTCGTCATCGCGGTCGTCCTGGGCGCCGGCATCGGCCTGGCGTACTCCTCCCTGCCCGCCCTGATCGTCGGCGCGGTCCCGGCGTCGGAGACGGGCGCGGCGAACGGCCTCAACACGCTGATGCGTTCCATCGGTACGTCGGTCTCCAGCGCCGTGATCGGCATGGTGCTGGCCAACACCGCGAACAACGTGAACGGCGTGGCGATCCCCACCATGCACGGCTTCCGCGTCTCCTTCCTGATCGCGACCGCCGCGGTGGCCGTAGGCCTCCTCCTGGCCCTCTTCCTGCCGAAGCACCGCCCCGCCGCCCACCCGCAGCTGCGCGCCAGCAGCGAGGAGGACGCCAACCTGGAGCGCGCCGAGGAGGTCCTGCGCGGCTTCCGCGGCCGCGTCCTGGACGCCGAGGGCACGCCGGTGGCCCGCGCGAAGGTGACGCTGATCGACCGCCGGGGCCGCCAGGCCGGCGCGACCCTCTCCGCGGAGGACGGCAGCTACGCCGTCTCCGTCCCCGCCCAGGGCGCGTACGTCCTGGCCGCCCGGGCCGACGGCCACGCCCCGCTCGCCTCGTCGGCGACGCACACGGGCGACGACAGCCCGGTCGACCTGGACCTGTCGTTGCCGGGAGAGACGGTCACCGCCTGAGACCCGGCTGAGACCCGGCTACGGCCAGGCGAGACGGCCACCCTGCTGACGCCCGGCTCCCACACCCCCCGTCGTCCCCATGACGGGGGGTGTGGTGCACGATGGGCGCCCACACGCTCGTACGACCGAAAGGGACCCCCATGGCCCCGGCCCCCAAGCCCGAGATCCTGGCCGCGTTCGAGGCGGCGAAGGGCTTCATGCCCACGGGCGAGGGGCTCGCGCTCTACGCGGCGGCCGTAGAGGCCGGGCGCCTCGGTCTCCCCCTCCTGGAGGTCGGCACGTACTGCGGCCGCTCCACGATCCTGCTCGCCGACGCCGCCCGCGAGGCCGGGGTGACGGCCCTCACAGTCGACCACCACCGCGGCAGCGAGGAGCAGCAGCCGGGCTGGGAGTACCACGACCCGGAGACGGTCGACCCCGAGATCGGCCTGATGGACACGCTGCCGACGTTCCGCCGCACGCTGCACCGCGCCGGGCTGGAGGAGCACGTCGTCGCCCTCGTCGGCCGCTCACCGCAGGTGGCCAAGATCTGGAGTACCCCTCTCGGCCTCGTCTTCATCGACGGCGGCCACACCGACGAGCACGCGAACGCCGACTACGAGGGCTGGGCCCCGCATGTGGCGGAGGGCGGACTGCTCGTCATCCACGACGTCTTCCCGGACCCGACCGACGAGTTCACCGGGCAGGCGCCGTACCGCGTCTATCTGCGGGCGCTGGAGTCCGGGGCGTTCACTGAGGTGTCGGTCACGGAGTCACTGCGGGTGCTGCGGCGGACGGCGGCGGGAGCCTGATCCCGCGGCGAGATCGCTCGACCGTGACCCGGCCGTGGCTTACCGACGGACGCCCGGGTCGGCCCGTAAGGTGGCAGGCGTGTCGTACGTAGGTCCGGACTTCGATCCTCCCCAGCCCCGCCGCCGACGCCGCGCCCTGACCGTCGCGGCCGCAGCTCTCGTGCCGGGGGCGCTGCTCGGATGGGTGATGTACGAGGCGGTGGGCGGACCCGGCGAGGGCCCGGGCCGGCCGACCGGGGCTTCCTCGGCGTCGGGCGGTCCGTTCACGCCGGCCGACGGTTCCTCCACGGAGGACGACAAGCCGCCGGGGCCGACCCCGACCACCGACTCCACAGCCGAATCCACGGCCGACTCCACCTCCGCGCCCGCCGCCTCCGGCCCCCTCAAGGGCAGGGTCGTCGTCATCGACCCGGGCCACAACCCCCACAACTTCCAGCACACGGCCGAGATCAACCGCAAGGTGAACATCGGCACGAACTGGAAGGAGTGCGACACGACAGGGACGTCCACCAACGACGGCTACACAGAAGCCGAGTTCACCCTGGACGTCGCCCACCGTCTGCGCACGCTGCTGCAGAAGCAGGGCGCCACGGTGAAGTTCACACAGGACGGCGACCGGCCGTGGGGGCCGTGCGTGGACGAACGGGCGCAGATCGGCAACAAGGCGGGGGCCGACGCGGTCGTCTCCCTCCACGCCGACGGCGCGGCGGCCGGTGACCGCGGCTTCCATGTCATCCTCCCGGGCCGGGTGGACGCGGGCGCCGCCGACACCGGCCCGATCGTCGCCCCCTCCCGCGACCTCGGCGAGCGCATCGCGGGCTCCTTCGTCCGCGTCACCGGCAGCGCGCCCTCCAACTACGTCGGCGACGGCACGGGACTCGTCACGCGTAAGGATCTTGGCGGTCTCAATCTGTCAACGGTTCCCAAGGTGTTCATCGAGTGCGGCAACATGCGCGATAGCAAGGACGCGGCGCTGCTCACCAGCGGCGCGTGGCGGCAGAAGGCGGCGCGAGGGATCTCTGAGGGAATCGTGAGCTTCCTGCGGGGGTAATGGTCCACGGGTTGATCCCGGCGGACAGCCTCGTCTGTCGGACGATAAGGTCGTCCGTACGATGAGGGGCCACCCCCGCGCTTCACACCGGGGCCTGATGGCGACATGGTGACAGCGATGCCTCCAGCGATGCCGATGACTAGACGACTGACGAAGGACCTGAAGTGAATATCCGCTCCCTCACTCGAGGCGACGGCGTGGTGATCGGAGCAGCGGTATTGCTGTTCATCGCGTCGTTCCTCGGCCTGTACTCCGACGAAGGTGCCGAAGGCATCGACATGCCGAACGCCTGGGGCAGCGGACCGCTCCTGCTCGGCGTCGTGCTGGCGGGCCTCATCGGCGCCGCGCTCATCGTGGTCGCCCGGGGGCTGCCGCAGGCGCCCAAGGTCGTCGGTCTGGACCTCGGACAGTTCGGCATCGCCTTCACGGTCTTCGCCGCCTGGAGCGCGCTCGGCAACATCTTCGACCCGGCGGGCGGTCTGAACAACGTGGGCGAGGGCACCTCCGGCCCCGACGCGGGCATCGGCCTGATCCTCGCCCTCATCGCCACCCTGGTCATGGCCGGCGCCGCAGTCGCCACCCCCCTCGTCCCCGCCCTCCAGGCCGGCCTGATCCCCGCCCCCGCCCCGCCTCCCCCCAGCCCTACGGCGCCCAGCCCCAGGGCGGTTACGGCTACCCGGGTGCCCAGCAGCCGCAGCAGCCGTACGGCGGGCAGCCGCAGCCGGGGCAGCCTTTCGGTGGTGGCCAGCCGCAGGCGCCGCAGGCGCCCTCCGCCGACTTCTCGCCGTTCTGGTTCGCCGTACCCGTGCCGCGCCCCCTGTTCGCGGAGGACGGCTCGCCCACGCCGATCGCCGAACTCGCGCCGGGCACCTGGTACCTGGCCGTCGAGCAGCGCGGCCCGGCCCTGGTCGCGCAGACGCAGGACGGCCGCCGTGGCGTGCTCCAGGACACCTCGGGCATCCAGCGCGGCTGAGCCCGGCACTCTCCTCAACGGCCCCTCACCCTTCCCGGTGAGGGGCCGTTGTCGTACAGTCGCAGGCCCAGGCATGGATCTGACGTACCGTCAGGAGGCGGCATGCGGCTCGGGCTCGCACTCGGCTACTGGGGTCGCGGCCCCTCCGCGGACCACGTCCCCCTCGCGCAGGAGGCGGAGCGGCTCGGCTACGACTCCGTATGGACGGCCGAGTCCTGGGGATCCGACGCCTTCACGCCGCTCACCTGGATCGCCGCTCAGACCTCAAGGATCAAGCTCGGCACGGCGGTTGCCCAGATGGCCGCCCGCTCCCCGACCACCACCGCCATGCACGCCCTCACCCTCGACCACCTCTCCGGCGGGCGCATGATGCTGGGGCTCGGGCTGTCCGGGCCGCAGGTGGTGGAGGGGTGGTACGGGCGACCGTTCCCCAGCTCACCGCTGACCGCCACCCGCGAGTACGTCGATGTCGTACGGCAGGTCCTCAAGCGCCGGGCTCCCGTGGAACTCGACGGGCGCTTCCACCCCCACCCGTACCGCGGCCCGGGCGCCACCGGCATCGGCAAGGCCCTGAAGCCGATCACCCATCCCCTTCGCCCCGACCTCCCCGTCCTCCTCGGCGCCGAGGGGCCCAAGAACGTCGCCCAGACCACCCGGATCGCGGACGGCTGGCTGCCGTTGTACTGGTCGCCGAGCAGACCCGAGGTGTACGGGGAGGCCGTACGCGACCTCCCGCGGGACTTCATCGTCGCACCCATGGCCCGTGTCCAGGTCTGCGACGACGTCTCCGAGTGCCTGCTCCCCGTCAAGGCCATGCTCGGCTTCTACATCGGCGGCATGGGCCACGCGGCCCGCAACTTCCACGCCGACCTCATGGCGCGCATGGGGTACGAGGCGGAAGCCCGGCGGATTCAGCGGCTGTTCCTGGAGGGCCACCGGGAGGAGGCCGTCCTCGCCGTCCCGGACGCCTTCGCCGACGAGATCTCCCTCGTCGGGCCGCGTGAACGCATCGCCGAGCGGCTGGAGTTGTGGCGGAAGGGGCCGGTGACGGATCTGCTGGCGCTGGCACCGGACCGGCACACGCTGCGGGTGCTCGCCGAGCTCACCTCATAGCCTGACGCGCCGAGGTTTCATCCAGGGTTCAAGGGTCACCCGACGGACATGTCCCCTCGATATCGCAACGGTGCCAACCAGGCCGGCACGGTCATCGCGATCGTTGCCGACATCATGGCCCTCATCCTGGGCCTGTGGATCCTGATGTACCTACTGGACGCCAACCGGGCGAACGACTTCGTCCAGTTCGTCCATGACGCGGCCCGCTGGCTGGCGGGTTGGTCGCACGACCTGTTCACGTTCGACGAGGCGTGGGCGAGGGTGGTGGCGGGGTACGGCCTGGCGGCGGTCGTGTACCTGTTCGTGGGTCACGCCATCGCCAATCGAGTACACCGCCACTGACTGATCCCCCCGGCGTCTCAGGCGCAACAGTCCGGGTCCAGTCCCATCGGCAGACGATCGCCGCCGAATACCGCGCAAGTGGCCTCGTGGCCGCCCAGGGCGGCGACGGCAAGGAGAAGGGACCCGGCCGTCCAAGTCGTCAGCTCCCGCGGCCAGATCGCGTCGTCCTCGAAGACGTAGCCGGTCCAGTACAGCCCGCTCTCCGGGTCACGTAGGTGCTGGATCGACTGCAGGATCTCCAGCGCACGGTCGGACTCGCCCATCGCCCAAAGGGCGAGGGCGAGTTCGGCGGACTCACCCCCCGTCACCCACGGATTCGGCACGACGCACCGCACTCCGAGCCCGGGCACGACGAAGCGGTCCCAGCCCTCCTCCATGCGGGACTTGGCCTCGGCACCCGTCAACGCGCCGCCCAGCACCGGGTAGTACCAGTCCATGGAGTACCGGTCCTTGTCCAGGAACCGCTCCGGATGCCGCCGTATCGCATGCCGCAGGGCACCTGCGGCCAACTCCCAGTCGGGCTGGGGCTCTTCACGCTGCTCGGCGATGGCCAGCCCGCACCGCAGCGCGTGGTGGATCGAGGAGGAGCCGGTCAGCAGGGCGTCCTGCGTCGCGGTGCCGTCCTCGTCGCGCCGCCAGCCGATCTGGCCGCCGGGCTGCTGGAGTTGGAGGACGAACTCGATGGCCGCGTAGACGGACGGCCACATGCGGTCCAGGAACGTGTCGTCGCCGGTGGAGAGGTAGTGGTGCCAGACGCCTACGGCTATGTAGGCGACGAAGTTGGTCTCGCGGCCGGTGTCGGTGATGTCGTCGAAGGCACCGTCCGCGTAGGCGGCGTACCAGGAGCCGTCCTCGTTCTGGTGGGTGGCCAGCCAGGTGTACGCCCGCTCGGCGGCCGTGTGCTCACCGGCCGCGTCCAGCGCCATCGCCGCCTCGACGTGGTCCCACGGGTCGAGGTGGTGTCCGCGGAACCACGGGATCGCCCCGTCCTCCCGCTGGACGGCGAGGATCCCCGCGACGGTCGCGGCGGCCTGCTCGGCGGTGAGGACCCCGGGCAGGACGAGGTGTTCTGTCCGGGGGGTGGTCACTTGGCGGCCGCCTCGGAGGTCTCAGACGTCTCGGACAGGCGCGGCAGATGGGGCTTGGTCGCGTACGCCACGAAGCTCTTGCCGATCAGCGGGTTCAGCGCCTGTTCGGCGACCCGGGTGGCCAGCGGTTTCTTCATGATGTCCCAGACCAGCAGCTTGTGGTACGCCCGCACCGGCAGGGCCTTGTCGTTGTCGACGCCGAACGCGCACTTCAGCCACCAGTAGGGCGAGTGCAGGGCGTGGGCGTGGTGGGTGCCGTACGGCTTCAGTCCCGCCTCGCGGATCTTCGCCAGCAGCTCGTCCGCCTTGTAGATGCGGATGTGGCCGCCCTCGACCTCGTGGTACTCGTCGGACAGGGCCCAGCAGACCTTCTCGGGGCCGTAGCGGGGGACGGTGATGGCGATACGGCCGCCCGGCTTCAGCACCCGCACCATCTCGGCGAGGACGCCCTTGTCGTCCGGGATGTGCTCCATGACCTCGGAGATGATGACGACGTCGAAGGACTCGTCCGGGAAGGGCAGCGCGAGGGCGTCGCCCTCCATGGCGGTGGCCGTGGCCCCCTCCGGTGCCTCCCCCGCCTCCTTCATCGCCGCGAACCACTTCGCGACCTCGCGGATCTCCTCACCGTTCTGGTCCAGCGCCACGACCTGGGCGCCGCGCCGGTAGCACTCGAACGCGTGCCGGCCGGCACCGCAGCCGAGGTCCAGGACGCGGTCGCCCGGGGCGAGCGGGAACCGGGAGAAGTCGACGGTCAGCACGTGGGCCTGCTTTCGCGGTCGGAACGGTTGGAGGGACGGGGGTCGAGGGTCGTGTGCGCGGGGCTCACTGGGCGGCCCCGGTGACGCGGGCGGGTTCCCCGGTCTGGGCCGCGCTGGTCACCCCTGCCGGTACGACATCGTTCGAGGCCGCGGAGCGGCCGGGGGTCTGGAGCGCGGGGCGTTCCATCGCGGGTGCCGCCGAGCGGCCGGCATCCGGGCCCGCCGAGCGGGCGATCGCCTCTCGGTAGCGGGCCACCGTTCCCTCGGCGGCCCGTGCCCAGGTGAAGTGCTGCAGGACCCGCTCGCGGCCCGCGGCGCCGAGTCGGGCGCGCAGGTCCGGGTCGCCCAGGAGTCGGCTCAGCCCGGCGGCCAGCGCCCCCGCGTCGCCCGGTGGCACCGCCAGGCAGGTTTCGCCGTCCTGTCCGGCGACCTCGGGGATGGCCCCGCCGGTCGTGGCGAGGAGCGGCGTCCCGGTGGCCATGGCCTCGGCGGCCGGCAGGGAGAAGCCCTCGTAGAGCGACGGCACGCAGGCCACCTCGGCCGAGCGGACCAGGTCGACGAGGTCCGCGTCGGAGATGCCCTTGACGAACTCGACGGCGCCTTCGAGGCCGTACCGCTCGACGGCCTGCGCGACCGGCCCCTCCTCGGGCCGCTTGCCGACGACGACGAGGTGGGCGTCGGGGTGCTCGGTGCGGACCTTGGCGAGTGCCTCGACGAGGAAGACGAGGCCCTTCAGCGGGACGTCGGCGCTGGAGGTCGTCACGATGCGGCCCGGTATCTGCCGTACCGAAGGATCCGGCGAGAAGAGGTCGGTGTCGGCGCCGATGTGGACGACGTGGATACGGTCCTGCCGTACGCCGAGGTGGTCGACGATCTCCGCGCGGGACGTACCCGAGACGGTCAGCACCGACGGCAGGCGGCGTGCCACGCGCTTCTGCATGCGGGTGAAGGCGTACCAGCGGCGTACGGACATCCGCCGCTGCCAGCCCTCGGCCGCGTCCAGCTCCAGCTGCCGGTCCACGGTGATGGGGTGGTGGATGGTGGTGACGAGGGGCGCGCCGACGTCGCCCAACAGGCCGTATCCGAGCGTCTGGTTGTCGTGTACGACGTCGAAGTCCCCTCGCCTGGCGCGCAGGTGGCGGCGGGCTCGCAGCGAGAACGTCAGCGGCTCGGGGAAGCCGCCGGTCCACATGGTCGCCACTTCCAGCGCGTCGATCCAGTCGCGGTACTCGTCGCGCTTCGGGGTGCGGAAGGGGTCGGGCTGGCGGTACAGGTCGAGGCTGGGGAGCTCGGTGAGGCTCAGACGGTCGGCGTAGTCCGCGCCCTCGTCGAGGACGGGGTAGGGCTGGGAGCCGATGACCTCGACGCGATGGCCGAGGCGGGCCAGCTCGCGGGAGAGGTGCCGTACGTAGACGCCCTGGCCGCCGCAGAACGGGTTCCCTTTATAGGTGAGAAGCGCGATGTCGAGCGGTCGCTCGCCGTCGGCGGCAAGGTCCTTCGGGGACCCGGCCTCCCTGGCCTCAGCGGTCACTCCAGGCCCCCTTCTCCCTGCTCTGTCCCGCGAGATTACGCCGGGACGCTAATCTAGAACAAGTTTCAGACTTGATCGTTCAAGAGGCTCTGAATCTACCGGCAGGTAGCGCCGCTGTGAGCGATGGATCAGGTGATTCACGCCACGGCCGACGCCCTGGCATGCTCTGTCCGGTCACTCACCCTCACCGACTGTCACGGAACGGGATCCATGCCTGCGGAAGTCAGTAGCGCGACCCCCGCCTCACCGCCTCTCACCGAGCGGCAGGAGGCTCGTCGCCGGCGCATCCTGCACGCCAGCGCGCAGCTCGCCAGCCGGGGTGGTTTCGACGCCGTGCAGATGCGGGAGGTCGCGGAGTCCTCGCAGGTGGCGCTCGGCACGCTGTACCGCTACTTCCCGTCCAAGGTGCATCTGCTGGTCGCCACGATGCAGGACCAGCTGGAGCACATGCACGGCACGCTGCGGAAGAAGCCGCCGCAGGGGGAGACGGCGGCGGAGCGGGTCGCGGAGACCCTGATGCGCGCCTTCCGCGCACTGCAGCGCGAGCCGCATCTGGCCGACGCCATGGTCCGCGCCCTGACCTTCGCCGACCGCAGCGTCTCCCCCGAGGTCGACCAGGTGTCCCGGCAGACGACGGTGATCATCCTGGACGCGATGGGGCTGGACAACCCTACGCCCGAGCAGCTCTCCGCCGTCCGCGTCATCGAGCACACCTGGCACTCGGCCCTGATCACCTGGCTCTCGGGCCGCGCCTCGATCGCCCAGGTGAAGATCGACATCGAGACGGTCTGCCGCCTGATCGACCTGACGGCACCCACGGACACCTGAGACGGCGCCCGCGTACCCATGACGCATGAAGAAGCCCGGGCGCGCGAGGAGACCGGGCGCGTCCGGGCACGTAAAAGACCTACGAGACGGGTTCCCTGCGCCGGTATTACCCGGATCAGGTACTGGGGGTCGCCTTCCGGTCTTCCGACTTTCCGGCCTCTCAGCCCGGACCGTCGATGTCGGCCCCAGCGGAAGCCCTTCGGCTTCCCGCCAGAGTCGGCTACTCCGGTTCGGGCTCCCTCACTCGTCCCGTAGGCCGACTTCCATAATAGAACGTTTGCCCCCAAAGAGAACACCCCGAATAGCTATTTTCCTGGGCAAAATCGGACACCCTGTCTAGCCGACCGCCTGTCTAGCCGACCGCCTTCAGCCCGCTCCAGCTCCGCCCGATCACAGCCTCCCCGGCCCATCGCTCCAGCAGCCGTCGCGCATCCTTCTCCGGAGCCGCCAGCGCCACCTGCTGGGCGCCCGCCTGCACGGTCCGCTCCTGCTGGTGGCTGCCCTCGCTGCAGCAGGCGCAGAGCATCCGTACGGCGCTCGCGGGCTCGGCGCCGTAGCCGTGCTCGACGAACAGCCCGATCAGCGCCTCCAGGTCGCCGGGTTCGCCCGCCGCCACCGTCACCTCCAGGGTGGGCAGGTCGGAGGACTCGAAGAGCAGGAGCTCGTCGAAGACGGGATACGTCGTGCCGTCGACGATCCGCTCGCCATTCGGGACGCCGTCGTGAACCACGATCTCGCCGTACCGGCGCCCGCCCGTGACCGGCACGTTGACCACCCTTCCGCGCGTCGGGCACAGCCGCTCGACCCAGACGACCTCCCGCTGCCCGCCGGTGTCCAGCCGTACGCAGGCGTTCCCGAAGCGGCCCTCGATCGCGCCCTCGCCCTCCGGGAGTTCGAAGCCGAAGCCGGCCCAGGCGTCCCGGGCCGTCGCCCAGTCGCGCTGGATGGTGGCCGCGATGCCGAGGTTCCAGTACGCGGGGTCGCCCTCGCCGCGCGGTGAGCGGGCGGCGGCCTCACGCCCGAGTTCGTAGGCCTTCTGCCAGTTGCGCAGGAACTTGTGGGCGAGCGCGGCGTCGTACCACCACACCGCGCTCGGCTCCTCGTCCGGGAAGTGCGCGAGCACCTGCTCGTGGAGCTCGGCGGAGCGCAGCCAGTCCTCGGCCTCCCATGCCGTGCGTGCCTGCTTGAGCAGCTCTCTGGCCTCGGACTTGCGCACGTTCCCCACCCTTGTCGACCCGCCGGAACCGCAGGAGAGTACCCCGCGTCGCCGGCAGCCCTGCTCCTCGGGGCGAGGCTCGGGACGGGACGGGAACAGCCTCAGTCCTCCGGAGGGAACACCGGCTCCCCGCTCCCCAGCATCGTGATCACGATCGCCTCCACCGGGCAGCTCTCCGCCGCGGCCAGGATCCTCTCGTTCGCGTCGGTCTCCGGGTCGGCCGGATGGGACTGGCGGCCGGTGTCGAGGCGGAAGCCGTCGGGGGCGTGGTGGACGCACTGGGCCGAGCCGATGCACACCGACCGGTCGACCTCGACGTGCCAGCGGTCGCCCATGCCGGCTCACGCCTCCCAGCCGGCCGGCAGGTGGATCATCTTGTGCTCCAGGTACTCGCCGTAGCCCTCGGGGCCGAACTCCCGCCCCAGGCCCGAGTTCTTGTAGCCGCCGAACGGGCCCAGCATGTCCAGGCTGAAGGTGTTCACCGAGTAGGTGCCGGTACGGACCTGGCGGGCGACCTCGATGCCATGCGCGGTGTCGGCCGTCCAGACGCTGCCGCTCAGGCCGTAGTCGGAGTCGTTCGCGATCTTCACGGCCTCGGACTCGTCGCCGTAGGGGAGGAGACAGATCACGGGGCCGAAGATCTCCTCGCGCGCGATCCGCATCGAGTTGTCGACGTCGCCGAAGAGCGTCGGCTCGACGTACCAGCCCCGGTCCAGGCCCTGCGGACGCCCGCCGCCGGTGAGGATCTTCGCGCCCTCCTCCTGGCCGATGCGGATGTAGTCGAGGTTCCTGCGCTGCTGCCGCTGCGCCACCAGCGGCCCCACCTGGGTCGCCGGGTCCAGCGGGTCGCCGACCACCAGCGCGCCCGCCGCCGCGGCGAAGGCCTCGGCGAACTCGTCGTAGCGGGCGCGGGGCAGGAGGATGCGCGTCTGGGCCACGCACGCCTGGCCGTTGTTCATCCACGCCGCCGGGACCACACCGGCGACCGTCGCCTCGACGTCCGCGTCCGGCAGGACGACGGCCGCCGACTTGCCGCCCAGCTCCAGCGTCACGCGGGTGAGATTGCGGGCCGCGACCTCCATGACCCGTTTTCCGGCCGCCACCGACCCCGTGAAGGAGACCTTGTCGATCCCCGGGTGCCCGACCAGGTACTCGCTCACCTCGCGGTCCGCCGGGAGGATGGACAGGACCCCGTCCGGCAGCCCGGCGTCCTTCGCGATCTCGGCGAGGAGGTAGGCGTCCAGCGGTGACTCCGGCGACGGCTTGAGGATCACCGTGCAGCCGGTGAGCAGCGCGGGCGCGAGCTTGGCGGCGGCGACGAACTGCGGGACGTTCCAGGGGACGACGGCCGCCACGACCCCGACCGGCTCCCGCCGCACGAGGATCTTCCCCAGCACGCCGTCGCGCCGCTCCTCGTAGGTGAAGTTCCGCGCGACCGTGATCGCCGCGTCCCACACCATCATCGCGCCGAGCGCCTGCGCGAGGACGCTCCAGGAGTACGGGGAGCCGTTCTCGGAGGAGATCACGCGGGCGATCTCCTCGTGCCGCAGGGCGATTCCGTCCTTGATGCGGGTGACGACCTCGATCCGCTCGTCGAGCGACATCCGCGGCCAGGGGCCCTCGTCGAACGCCTTCCGCGCCACCGCGACCGCCCGGTCGACGTCGGCCGGCGAGGCGTGCGGCACGCGTCCGATGACCTCCTCCGTGTGCGGCGAGATCACCTCGATGACGTCCTTGCCCAGGGGGTCGGTCAACTCCCCGCCGATGAACAGCTGTCCGTGTTCCACGAGCTCGGTCATGGCCGACGCCTCCTGCGGAGCTGGAGCGGGTTTCCTTGGTATCTGACGCTGTTTCAGAACTGATACCAGTTCCACTACGAGGAGTCCACGGATCGCACATCACTCACGCCTACGCTGATCAAGTCGACGGGGAGGAACGGTGGATGACGGCAAACCGTGAGCGCAGGCGCGCGTGGGCGGTGTTCGCGACGGCCATGACGACGGCCGCCTGCGGCGCCGTATGGACGGCCTCGAACTGGGACGACGTCACACATGGCAACGGGGTGTCCGTCCACCGGGAGACCAAGAGCCCCGAGGAGATGAGGGAGTTCTGGACCCCGGAGCGGATGCGGAACGCCAAGCCTGGATGACTCAGGCTCCCATCGAAACCCGTTCTAGTTATAGTGGCCGTCGGTGTGTGCCGGTGTGCGGCGATTGGGGAGCCCATGGCGCAGGTGTACGACCACGGCGGCGGCGTCCGGTCCCTCCAGGTCCCCATCCCTGACAACCCGCTCGGCCACACCCTCGTGTACGTCGTCGACACCGACCGCGGCCCGGTCCTCATCGACACCGGCTGGGACGACCCGGCCTCCTGGGACGCCCTCGCCGAGGGCCTGACGGCGTGCGGCACGGCGCCCGCCGAGATCCACGGCGTGGTGATCACCCATCACCACCCGGACCACCACGGCCTGTCGGGCAAGGTGCGCGAGGCCTCCGGGGCGTGGATCGCGATGCACGCGGCGGACGCGGCGATCGTACGGCGCACCCGCGCGACCCGCCCCGAGCGCTGGTTCTCGTACATGGCGGACAAGCTCACGGCGGCCGGCGCCCCGGAAGCCCACGTGTCCCCGCTCCGCGCCGCCCGCCGCCCCCGCTCCCTGCCCGGCTTCTCGCCCGCCGCGCCCGACCGCGAGATCGTCCCCGGCGAGCTCCTCGACCTCCCCGGCCGCCGCCTGCGCGCCATCTGGACCCCGGGCCACACCCCCGGCCACGTCTGCCTCCACCTGGAGGAGGAACACCCGGCCCGGCTGCCGGGCCACGGCCGCCTGTTCTCCGGCGACCACCTGCTCCCCGAGATCACCCCGCACATCGGCCTGTACGAGGACCCCGACGACACGACCGTCACCGACCCCCTCGGCGATTACCTCGACTCCCTCGAACGCGTCGGCCGTCTCGCCCCCGCCGAGATCCTCCCGGCCCACCAGCACGCGTTCACCGACGCGCCCGTCCGCGTACGGCAGTTGCTGACCCACCACGAGGAACGCCTCACCGGACTGCTGGCGTTGCTGTCCGAGCCCCTCACCCCCTGGCAGCTCGCCGAGCGCATGGAGTGGAACCGGCCCTGGGACCAGATCCCTTACGGCTCACGGAACATCGCGATCGCGGAGGCCGAGTCGCATCTGCGGCGGCTGGTGAAGCTGGGGCGGGCGGAGGCGGTGGCGGGGAGTGAGCCGGTGATGTACGTGGCGGTGTGAGCGGTGGCGTACGTGGCTGGGCAATTCGATCGTGCCCCGTGCTCCCGGCTGGTACCAACGGACCCATGGGCCCCCTCGAGCAACTCCTCGCCGAGCGCGCCTGCGAGCGTCTGATCCTCGACTTCGTCCACCGCCTCGACCTCGGCGAACCGGCCTCCGTCGCCGAGTTGTTCACCGAGGACGGCCGGTGGGAGTGGCCCCCTCCCGGGGACGGGCGCCGCTCCGAGGGACGGGCGGCACTGCGGGCGTACTTCGGCGCACGGCCGGCGGACAAGCTCTCGCGGCGGATCATGTCCAACATCCGCGTCACGGTGACCTCGCCGGACACGGCCGAGGCCACGTCGTACTTCACGACCTACCGCGTCGAAGGCCGGACCGGCGGCATGGTCCCGGCCGCCCCGCCCGTCCAGGTCGGCCACTACGCGGACACCTTCCGCCGCGTCGACGGTCAGTGGCTGCTGGCCTCGCGGACCCTGCACCTTCCGTTCGGCGGGCCCACGCCGAGGGTCGACAGCTGAGCTCCACCGCAGGCCGGCGCCCCTCCACTCGCGTCTACTCGCGGCTACTCGCGCATGAACGTACGGATCAACTCCTCCGCAGCACCGAGGAGTTCGACCTCCCGCCGAGTCATCGTCGGATTGGCCGCGCGGCGCCGCAGCGCCCCCGCCAGGCCGTCCTCCGTCAGGTCGGACGGGTCGGCGAGCAGGGCGGCCAGGAGGGCTCGGGCGGGTTCGGCAAGAGGTCCGTCGTCCACGGCCACTTGGGCGAGGACCACCGCGGAGGAGCCCCAGTCCAGGCCGGGGTCGCCGTCCCGTGCGTTGTCCCAGTCGATGACGTACGGACCGTCGGGCGTGAGGATGACGTTGTCCGGATGCAGGTCGAGGTGGAGGACACTGCCGTCCGATCGGCGTGCGGGCACCCGGTGCAACCGCCGTAGCAGACCGGCGAGCATGCCGCCCGCCTCGTCCGCGCCCAGCGCCCCCTCGGTCAGTGCCCGCAGCATTGTCGGCCCCGACAGCCGCTGCATCACCAGGTCGGTCCGCGAGGAGTCGGCGAGCCGTACCCTCGGCGCCGGATAGCCGTGTTCACGCACGTGCGCCATCACCGCGCCCTCGGCCAACGCGTCCCCGTACCCGTCCCGGAAGCGGCGCACCACCCACGCCTCGTCGAGCTCGTACACGTCCGCGGTACGCCCCGACCCGAGCAGTCTCCCCACAGCCCCCTCAGCCATGGCCCGAACCTACCCGCCCGCACAGGCGGCCCTCAGGGGTTCGGTTACGGCCGGGTAGAGTGGCGGCGTCGTCATCACACCCGTACGGGGGGAAGCCGGTGCAAATCCGGCGCTGACCCGCAACCGTGAGCCACCCCGTGGCAAGCCGGATCGCCCCGCACGGGTTTTGTGACCGGCTCACGTGCACCGGCAACCGGCCGGCGCACGGCACCGTCGAGGTACGGAGCCGAGCCGCCCGGGGGTCTCCCCCTGTGCTGCCCGGTTCCCTCAGGGAAGGGCACCCGCCGATCATGTACGTCCGCCGCAGCGCCGCGGCCCTGGCCGCCACCGTCGTGATCGGTACGGCCGCCGCCACGCCCGCAGCCGCCGCCGACTCCGCCCCGTCCGCGTCCCCGTCGGTGGCGATTCCCGCGGGCCTGTACGGCACGGCCGACCCGACGTACGACGGTGTCTGGCGCCAGTCCCTCGCGCTGCTCGCCCAGGACACGGTGGGCGTGCAGCCGGCGGCGAAGGCCGTGGACTGGCTCACCGGGCAGCAGTGCGCCAACGGCGCGTTCGCCCCGTTCCGCGCCGACGTCTCGACGGCCTGCGACGCGAAGACCCTGGTCGACACCAACAACACGGCCGCCGCCGTCCAGGCCCTCGCCGCGCTCGGCGGGCACGACGCCGCGACCGGCAAGGCGGTGGCCTGGCTGAAGTCCGTGCAGAACAAGGACGGGGGGTGGGGGTACGCGGCGGGCGGCCCGAGCGACGCCAACTCCACCTCGGTCGTGGTCGGCGCCCTCACGGCCGTCGGTGAGAAGCCGGGAGAGGTGCGCAAGGGGGGCAAGTCCCCGTACGACGCCTTGCTGAAGCTGTCCCTGCCGTGCGGGAGCGAGGACGCGGGCGCGTTCGCGTTCCAGCCCGACAAGAAGGGCACGCTGGCGCCCAACGCGGACGCGACCGCCGCGGGCGTCCTCGGCGTCCTCGGCAAGGGGCTGGTGACGACGGCGGGCAAGGCTCCGGCAAGCACCCGGCAGTGCCTCGGCGGCGAGAACCGCACGCCCGCCGACGCTGCCCTCAACGGCGCCGTCCACCTCGCCCGCTCCCTCAACGGCACCGGCTACCTGAAGTCCGCGCTGCCCGGCGCCAAGGACCAGCCGGACTACGGCAACACCGCCGACGCGGTGGTGGCGCTCGCCGCCGCGGGCCTGACCGAGCAGGGCCGGGAGTCCCTGGTCTGGCTGGAGCAGCACTACGCCGGCTGGGCCGAGCAGAGCGGGCCCGCCGCCTACGCCCAGCTCGTCCTCGCCGCGCACGCGGCCGGCACCGACCCCCGCGACTTCGGCGGCACCGACCTGGTGAAGCAGCTCAACGCGACGGGCCCCGCACCGCAGTCGGCGAGGACCGCGTCGGAGAAGCCCGAGGGCAAGCGGGTGGCCGACGACGACAACGGCGTCAGCGTGTGGTGGATCGTCGGCGTCGGCCTGGTCGCGGGCATCGGCATCGGCTTCCTGCTGAGCGGCCGCAACAAGGGCGGGCGACGGTGATCCGCCGCGCGCTCGCTCCGCTCCTGGCCGCGCTGGTCCTCCTGACCGGCGCGGCCCAGGCCGCCCAGGCGACCGGCTACCGCTACTGGTCCTTCTGGGACCACGACGGCGACACCTGGACCTACGCCACCCAGGGCCCCTCCACCGCCCGCCCGTCCGACGGCGACGTCCAGGGCTTCCGCTTCGCGGTGAGCGAGGACTCCAAGAACGCGGCCCGCCCGAGGGGCACGGCAGTGTTCGAGGTGATCTGCGCGAGGACTCCGCCGCAGGACGGCAAGAAGCGGGTGGCTCTCGTCATCGACTTCGGTACGACAGCTGACGCCCCGTCGGGCGAGACCCCACCGGCGCGCCGCGCGGCATGCGCGCGGGTGGCCCCGGACGCGACCACGGCAGAAGCACTGGCCGCGGTGGCCAAGCCCCTCCGCTACGACACGAACGCCCTGTTGTGCGCGATCTCCGGGTACCCGGAGAAGGGGTGCGGGGAGCAGGTGTCCAGCGCCGAGAAGCCGACGACTTCCGAGAAGAAGGACACCTCGGACGACGGCCCGTCGCTGGGGTTGGTGGCCGGGATTGCCGTAGTGGCAGTACTGGGAGCAGCCGCGGCCTGGCAAGCACGGCGGCGGCGAGCTTGATGGCAGGCCGACGCACGCAGCCCGCGAGCGGTCGAGCCACGCAGCCCGCGGGCAGTCGTGCCGCTGGGGCGGCTCCCGACCCGAAGAGAGGCGGCACCCCGCAAGCGCGGGCAAGCGTCCCCGCTCCCCGCCCGCGCCCCCGCGCACAGCTCCACCCCGGCGCCTGGTGGCTCTGGTCCCTCGCCCTGGGTACAGCCGCCACCCGCACCACCAATCCCCTCCTCCTCACCCTCCTCACAGCAACCTCGGCTTACGTAGTAGCGACCTGCCGCCCCGACACCCCCACCGCCCGCTCCTACACCGCCTTCGTCAAACTCGCCCTCGCCGTCCTCCTCATCCGCCTCCTCTTCGCGGCAGCGCTGGGCTCTCCCCTCCCCGGCACCCACGTGATCGTCACGCTCCCCGAACTCCCCCTCCCCGACTGGGCCCAGGGCATCCGCCTGGGCGGCAAGGTCACCGCCGAGACCCTTCTCAACGCCCTCTACGACGGCCTGAGACTCGCCACCCTCCTCATCTGCGTGGGCGCGGCGAACTCCCTAGCCAGCCCGACCCGCCTCCTCAAGTCCCTCCCCGGCGCCCTCTATGAAATGGGCGTAGCGGTGGTGGTCGCCCTCACCTACGCGCCCCACCTGATCGCCGACGTCCAGCGCCTGCGCGCCGCCCGCCGCCTGCGCGGCCGCCCGCACACCGGCATCCGCGGCCTCCTGCACGTCGGGCTCCCGGTCCTGGAAGGCGCGTTGGAGCGGTCCGTCTCGCTCGCCGCCGCGATGGACGCCCGCGGCTACGGCCGTACCGCCGCCGTCCCGCCCCGCGTCCGCCGTACGACCACCGCTCTCACCCTCGGCGGCCTGCTGGGCGTCTGCGCGGGAACGTACGGCCTCCTCACCGCCGAAGGCGGCACGTACGGCCTCCCGGTCCTCCTCACCGGACTCGCCGCCGCCCTGGCAGGGCTCCGCCTCGGCGGTCGCCGCACCCTGCGCACCCGTTACCGCCCGGACCGCTGGGACGCCCGCGCCTGGCTGGTCGCCGGTTCCGGCGCGGCGGTCGCCGCCCTGCTGACCCTCGCCTCGACCCGCGACCCGGCGGCCCTGCACCCGGGCGTGATCCCCCTCGTCGCCCCCACCCTCCCGTTGTGGCCCGCGGCGGCCGTCCTCCTCGGCCTGCTCCCGGCCTTCGTCAGCCCCGCACCCAGCAGTCCCGCCGCCCCCGAGGAGCCGTCGTGATCCGCTTCGAGAACGTGTCGGTGACCTACGACGGCGCCCCCGAACCCACCGTCCAGGGCGTCGACTTCGAGGTCCCGGAAGGCGAACTGGTCCTCCTCGTCGGCCCGTCGGGCGTCGGCAAGTCCACCGTCCTGGGCGCCGTGAGCGGACTCGTCCCACACTTCACCGGCGGCACCCTGCGTGGCCGCGTCACGGTGGCCGGCCGGGACACCCGCACCCACAAGCCCCGCGAACTCGCGGACGTGGTGGGCACGGTGGGCCAGGACCCCCTCTCCCACTTCGTGACCGACACCGTCGAGGACGAACTGGCCTACGGCATGGAGTCACTGGGCCTCGCCCCCGACGTCATGCGCCGCCGGGTCGAGGAGACCCTGGACCTCCTCGGCCTCGCCGACCTCCGCGACCGCCCCATCGCCACCCTCTCCGGCGGCCAGCAACAGCGTGTCGCGATCGGCTCGGTGCTCACGCCGCACCCCAGCGTCCTGGTCCTCGACGAACCGACCTCGGCCCTGGACCCCGCCGCCGCCGAAGAGGTCCTCGCGGTCCTCCAACGCCTGGTCCACGACCTGGGCACCACGGTCCTGATGGCCGAACACCGCCTGGAGCGAGTCATCCAGTACGCCGACCAGGTCGTCCTGCTGCCCGCACCGGGCGCGGCCCCGATCCTGGGCACCCCGGCGGAGGTGATGGCCATGTCCCCGGTGTATCCGCCGGTCGTGGACCTGGGCCGCCTGGCGGGCTGGTCCCCGCTGCCACTGACGGTCCGGGACGCACGGCGACGGGCGGGGAACCTACGGCAGCGGCTTGAGAAGCGGGAGGTCATCGCCCTGGAGGGGCGCGGGGCTGCACTGGATTTGCGGCTACCGCCGCGTGGGCGCGATCAACCACAACAAACCGGCAGCCGCCAACAATCAAATCCCCGCGAGCCATTGGGCGAAAACCCCACTCCCCGCCGATGGTTCCAGCGCAGGCGCACCCCCGCCGCCCCACCGACCCCCCACACAGCCGAGGTAAAAGCCCTCACCGTGACCCGCGACCACACCCGAGCCCTGCACAGCATCAACCTCACCGTCACCCCCGGCGAAACAATCGCTGTCATGGGCCGCAACGGCGCCGGTAAATCCACTCTCCTCAACACCTTGGTCGGCCTCATCAAACCCGCCGCCGGCTCGGTGACCGTAGGCGGAGCCGGCCTGGTCCCCCAGGAACCCCGCGACCTCCTGTACGCGGACACGGTCGCCGCCGAGTGCACGGCCGCCGACGCCGACGCCGGCGCAGCGCCCGGCACCTGCCGCGCCCTCGTCTCCGAGCTCCTCCCGGACGTCCCCGACGACACGCACCCCCGCGACCTCTCCGAGGGCCAGCGTCTGACACTCGCGCTGGCCATCGTCCTGACCGCCCGCCCTCGGCTGCTGCTCCTCGACGAGCCGACCCGCGGCCTGGACTACGCGGCGAAGGCCCGCCTCGTCACCTTGCTGCGCGGCCTGGCCGCCCAGGGGCACGCCGTCGTGCTGGCGACGCATGACGTGGAGCTGGCCGCCGAGCTCGCCGACCGTGTCGTGCTCCTCGCCGACGGTGAGGTGATAGCGGACGGCCCGGCAGCGGACGTCGTGGTCGCCTCGCCCTCCTTCGCCCCGCAGGTGGCCAAGATCCTGGCCCCGCAGAAGTGGCTCACGGTCGCCGAGGTGAGGGAGGCCCTCGCATGACCGGCCGCTCCACCCCCCAGGCCCCCCATGCTCCGCAGGCCCGGGCCGTCCGCCTGGGACCCCGCTCGGTCGCCGCCCTCGTCCTCGTCAGCGCGGTCGGCGTCGCCGCGCTCGGCTGGCCCTTCCTGGCCCCGCCCGCCGCGCAGGTGAGCGCCCATGCGCAGGACGCCCCGTGGCTGTTCACCTGCCTGCTGCTCCTGCTGGTCGCGGTCGTCGCCGCGACGATCTCCGAGTCCGGGCTCGGCCCGAAGGCGGTGGCGATGCTGGGCGTGCTGGCGGCGACCGGGGCCGCCCTGCGCCCGCTCGGCGCCGGGACGGCCGGTATCGAGCCGATGTTCTTCCTGATGGTGCTCAGCGGCCGGGTCCTCGGCCCGGGCTTCGGGTTCGTCCTCGGCGCGGTGACGATGTTCGCGTCCGCCCTGCTCACGGGCGGGGTGGGGCCGTGGATGCCGTTCCAGATGCTGTCGATGGGCTGGTTCACGATGGGCGCCGGACTATTGCCGGGCCCGGATCGTCTGCGCGGGCGCGGTGAGCTGGTCCTGCTGGCCGGCTACGGCTTACTCGCCGCGTTCGCCTACGGCACGGTGATGAACATGCAGGGCTGGCCGTACCTCCTCGCGGACGGCTCGAACATCGCCCCCGACCCCGAGGCGGGGCCCCTGGCCAATCTGGCCCGCTTCGTCGCGTACTGCCTGGCCACCTCGCTCGGCTGGGACCTCGGCCGGGCGGTCGTCACCGTGATCCTCACCTTCACGCTCGGCCCGGCGATCCTCAAGGCGCTGCGCCGGGCCACGCGCCGGGCGGCCTTCGAGAGCCCCGTCACATTCGACGCTCCCGCAGGGTGAAGCGGTGCACGCGGGCCGTTACGCACCCGGTGAACCACCCCACATGACCCACATCACCTACGATCCTCTTTAGTCGGACAAATCGGAGGCCATGAACACGGCAATTCGCTGCCTGACCTGCACATTGAGAGCCCCGTCACACAAACGACCTTCCTCCCGCATACGACCACAACTAGCAAAAGGGCTCATTGCGGACGCCTTCCCGGCCTGCTTCTCTGGACGACGTCGCACGGCGCCGACGTGCCCACAGGGCCGCGGCGCCGACGCATGCCCCCGCCTCGCATCGCGTGGTTCCGGCATGCCTGCGGCGCACTGTCCCCGAAGAAAGGCTCCCCGTGTCCGTCGTTTCCACCTTCCGCCGCATCTCCGCCCCGAAGAAGGCCCTCGCCGGTGCCGCCCTGGCCGCCGCCACCGCCGGCACGCTGTTCGCCGCCGCTCCCGCGCAGGCCGCGACGACCTCGTCCTCCTCGGCGCAGACGATCGCGAAGAAGATGATCTCGGACTCGGCCCAGTACCAGTGCTTCTCGAACATCGTCGACCACGAGAGCGACTGGAACGTCAACGCCACCAACGCCTCGTCCGGCGCCTACGGCCTCGTCCAGGCCCTCCCGGGCAACAAGATGGCCTCGGCCGGCTCCGACTGGAAGACCAACCCGGCCACCCAGATCAAGTGGGGCCTGGACTACATGAAGGACCGCTACGGCAGCCCGTGCGGCGCCTGGAGCTTCTGGCAGGCGAACGGCTGGTACTGAGCCGACCCAGCCACACAGAACTGAAGGCGGCGACCCCATGATCCCCGGGGTCGCCGCCTTCGCTCGTCCTGCCCGCCGCCCCCCTAGTCGCGGTCACCCGCCACCGCGTCGACGACGAAGCCGACGGCCAGGACCGTGACGACGAAGAGCAGCACCATCACGACATGCCGCGTGGTACCCGGATCGGTGAACGCCGGGCCGAGGCCCCAGGTGACTGCCACGGCCGCACCGGTCGGCACGGACCGGATCATGATCTTTCGCACAGACGGTGAGGATAGCCGAGTGACGGGCCCCGGGGGAGGCAGGAACGGGGCGTAGGGATAGGGGGTGCTCCTGCCTCCCTCGGGGCGGGTCAGCCGGTGCTGACCCGGAGTTCCTTCACGCCGTTGATCCACGCGGAGCGCAGCCGGCGCGGGTCGCCGGCCAGCCGCAGGCCGGGCATGGCGTCGGCCACGGCGTTGAAGATGAGGTCTATTTCGAGGACGGCCAGGGACTTGCCGAGGCAGTAGTGGGGACCGCCTCCGCCGAAGCCCAGGTGGGGGTTGGGGTCGCGGGTGATGTCGAAGGCGTCGGGGTCGGCGAAGACGTCGGGGTCGTGGTTGGCGGAGGCGTAGAAGATGCCTACCCGGTCGCCCTTCCTGATCTGCTTGCCGCCCAGCTCCGTGTCCTGCGTCGCCGTGCGCTGGAAGGAGACCACCGGGGTCGCCCAGCGGACGATCTCCTCCGCCGCCGTCGCGGGGCGCTCCCTCTTGTAGAGTTCCCACTGCTCGGGGTGGGTGAGGAAGGCGTGCATGCCGTGGGTGATGGCGTTGCGGGTGGTCTCGTTGCCCGCGACGGCCAGCATCAGCACGAAGAAGCCGAACTCGTCCGAGCGCAGGTTGCCTTCGTCCTCCGCCGCCACCAGCGTCGTGACGATGTCCTTCGCCGGGCACTCCTTCCGGTCGGCGGCCATGTTCATCGCGTACGCGATCAGTTCGGTGGCCGACTCCTGCCCGACCTCCTCGGTGATGGCGTACTCGGGATCGTCGTACGCGATCATCTTGTTGGACCAGTCGAAGATCTTGGCCCGGTCGTCCTGCGGGATGCCGATGAGCTCGGCGATGGCCTGGAGGGGCAGTTCGCAGGCGACCTCGGTGACGAAGTCGAAGGGGCCGGAGCGGTCCCTGGCGTTCGCGGCGATCGCCAGCGCCCGCGACCGCAGGCGTTCCTCCAGGGCGCGGATGGCCCGCGGGGTGAAGACGCGCTGCACGATCTGGCGGACCCGGGTGTGCTCGGGCGGGTCCATGTTCAGCAGGATCAGCCGCTGCGCGTCGATGGAGTCGCGCTCGATGTGCTCGTTGAAGCGGATGATCGCGGTGTTGAGGGTGGACGAGAACAACTCCGGGTGCGTCGACACGTACTTGACGTCCGCGTGCCGGGTCACCGCCCAGTAGCCCTCGTCCTGGAACCCGGCCACGTTGCCCGACTGCGGGATCCAGCGGACCGGTTCGGCCCGGCGCAGCTCGGCGAACTCCGGGAGGGGTACGCGGTGTTGCAGCACATCGGGGTCGGTGAAGTCGAACCCGTCGGGAAGCGCGGGACAGGGCATGAGCAGCTCCTGACGGTCCATCAGCTAAGAGGGATCACCGCGACGGTAATAACGGGTTCTACAACTAGCAATAGCCATGGACCCCCCAATTGCCTGCACAGCCCTTGCGGTCAGCCAGTCGGCGTCAGCAAACTGCACCCAGAACTAGAACACGTACTAGTTCCGCAGAGCCTCGGAGAGGATCCGCACCCATGGCTGCCGAACCCGTGATCGTCGAAGCCGTCCGCACCCCCATCGGCAAGCGCGGCGGCGCGCTCGCCAACCTCCACCCCGCCTATCTTTTGGGCGAGACCTACCGCGAACTCCTGGGCCGCACCGGCATTCCCGCGGACTGCGTCGAGCAGATCGTCGGCGGAACGGTGACCCATGCCGGCGAGCAGTCCATGAATCCCGCGCGCACGGCCTGGCTGACCATGGGCCTGCCGTACGAGACGGCGGCGACGACGGTCGACTGCCAGTGCGGGTCCTCGCAGCAGGCGTCGCACATGACCGCCAACATGATCGCCGCGGGCGTCATCGACGTCGGAATCAGCTGTGGCGTCGAGGCGATGTCGCGCGTGCCGCTGGGGTCGGGGTCCAAGCACGGGCCCGGGAAGCCGTTCCCGGACGAATGGAACGTCGATCTGCCCAATCAGTTCGAGGCGGCGGAGCGGATCGCCCGCCATCGGGGGCTGACCCGGGAGAACGTCGACTCACTGGGTCTGATGTCGCAGGAACGGGCCGCGGCCGCCTGGGCGGAGGAGCGGTTCAAGAGGGAGACGTTCGCGGTCCAGGTCCCGACGACGGAGGACGAGCAGCGTGCCGGGCAGGGCATGTGGCGGCTCGTCGACAAGGACGAGGGGCTGCGCGACACGTCCATGGAGGCCCTGGCGGGGCTGAAACCCGTCATGCCGACGGCCGTGCATACGGCGGGCAACTCGTCGCAGATCAGCGACGGGGCGGCGGCGATCATGTGGGCGTCGAAGCGGATGGCGCGGGCGCTGAAGCTGCGGCCGAGGGCGCGGATCGTGGCGCAGGCCTTGGTGGGGGCCGACCCGCACTTCCACCTCGACGGGCCGATCGACGCGACGAAAGCGGTGTTGGGGAAGGCCGGGATGTCCCTGAAGGACATTGATCTGGTGGAGATCAACGAGGCCTTCGCTTCAGTGGTGTTGAGCTGGGCGCAGGTCTTCGAGCAGGACCTGGAGAAGGTCAACGCCAACGGCGGTGCGATCGCTCTCGGGCACCCGGTGGGGGCCACCGGGGCCCGGCTGATCACGACCGCACTTCATGAACTGGAGCGGGCGGACAAGGAGTTCGCGCTGGTGACGATGTGTGCGGGGGGTGGGTTGGCCACCGGCACGATCATTCAGCGGCTGTAGCCCAATCCAAGAACGCCGTGAAGGTGGTGGGTCCGACGGTGAGGATCGGGCCCGCCGGGTTCTTGGAGTCGCGGATGGCGACAGTGCTTACGACTTCGGCAACTTCTACGCACTCGCCGCCCTGGTCGCTGCTGTAGCTGGACTTACGCCACTGGATCACCGTCGGAACCGCGTTGCTCCCCATAGCGTTCCTCCATTACGCGCCGGATCAGCGCCGCCGAGTCCCTGAGGGAGAGCGCGGCGGCTTGAAGATGATCGTAACGGAGCGAGCAGTTCTTGACGGTGTCCGGGTTCGCGGTCGGATGCCCGCTGCCGTAGCCCTCGGTGTAGACAATGTCCGGGTCGCTCGCGAAGCGGAAGAGGGTGAACGAGCCTGTCAGCCCCGCGTGCGCGCCCGCCGAGAAAGGCAGCACCTGGATGTTGATCCGTGGGTTGCTCTCGAAGGACAAAAGGTGAGCCAGTTGGCCCCGCATGGTCGCCGACCCGCCGATCTCCTGGTACAGCGCGGCCTCGCTGAGGATCATCCAGAAGACCGGCGGCTCCCCTTTGTCGAAGATGCGCTGACGGGCCAGCCGTACGGCGGTGCGATCGTCGAGGTCCGTCTCGTCCAACGCACCCAGCGTGGCGCGGGCGTACTCGCCTGTCTGGAGGAGGCCGTGCACCATGCCCATCTGGAAAGTGCCGATCTCTGTCGCCCGCGCCTCCAACTCCGCCACCTGCTGAAACCACGCCGGAAGTTGACTACGCATCACCAGCTCATGCAGCCGGGACAGCGCCCCGTCCGTCCCCAGCGCGGCATCGGCCCGTTCGCTGAGCGGCAACGTCGGCAGCTTGCGGGCCGTCTCGATCTGGCCTACCAGCGAACCCGTGCAGTAGACGATGGCCCCGAGCTGCTTCTGCGTCAGCCCGGCGGCCTCGCGGTAACGCCTCAGCTCGAAGCCGTAGTAGTCCAGTGGCGAGGCGCCGGGATCGAGGGTGTTGATGTGGGTCACGCAGAGCCCCTCTCACGCAACTCGGCCCACTTCGGGACCTGTTGTGTCCGTTCGGTAGCCCAGCGTAGTTGTGCGAGGTCACGCTCGTACCGTGAACGGATACATTCCCCCCACCTACCGGGCCCCCTTCCGCCCCCAGTACCGGCTGCGCCTCACCGTCGGCGCACACTCGGCCCGCCACATCCGCAGCATCGCGCGCTCGCTGCTCGGCGAGTGGGAGATGCCCGAACTCACCGACGCCGTGGAACTGGGTGTGACCGAGCTGGTCGCCAATGTCGTACGGCATGTTCCGGACCGGCGGTGTGAGGTGCTGGTGCTGCGGCAGGAGGGGGCGGTCCGGGTGGAGGTCACCGACGGATCCCCTCAACTTCCCACGGTGCCACGGGAGTTGTCGTCGGAGGCGGAGGGCGGGCGCGGGCTGGTCCTTGTCGATTCAGTGGCTGACAAGTGGGGCGTGGATCCGGTGCCAGGGGGTGGCAAGGCGGTGTGGTTCGAGTGCTGGTGCGGAAGTACCTGAGAGTGCCGGTACTGAGTCGAGAAGAACTGTTCGCGCAACTGCTGCCGCGTGTGCTGAGCGGAACCGAAGTCCAGAGCAGCGGCGTGAGCGAGGACAGCCTGGCAGCTGCCGCGGAAGTGAAGCGGGACGTCGTTCTGGGTCGTGCCCGGGATGCGGAGAACACGTATCAGCAGGCTGTATCCCGGGCTCGCCTGGAGGCGCGGCTCCGCAGGGTGTTGATGGCGGCCGGCGCACTGGTGTTGCTGATACTGCTCACGGTGGCGGTGTCGTACGGCTGGAGCGAGGCGCTCAAGGACGCTCTGGCCCATGACCGTTCCGTCTCGCTCGGGTCCCTTGCAAGCAAGGCCTTCGGATTCATCCTGGTCACAGTCGGGATCGCCTTCACAGTGGCCTTTGTGCCCTGGTGTGTCCACTACCTTCTGTCGCGCGATGTGCGGGCAGGCGCACCGCCCTCCAAAGGGCGTCAACTGCTCATCGCCGGCGGCTTCGCGTATGGCTTTCTGGCGCTGGTGTGCTCGATCTTCGTGGGGATCTACCCGACGGAGGTCGCCTGGCAGCTGTCGCACCACCGGCCGGTGGACGAGGTCGGCGGGTACGGTGAGGGCGTCTGGTTCGCGCTGGGCTCTCTCGCGTTGTTCGCGCTTCCGCCGCTGGCGCTTGCACGACTCGCCCCGGCTGTGTCCAGGCAGTCGCTGTCCCTCGGCTACTTGATCGCCCTGGGGGGATGGAGCCGAGCGGTGCGGCAGTCGGAGGCCGTGTGGCGGGAGGCCGTGGAGCGGGAACTGCTGAGCTTCGTACGGGAACGCATCAGCGAACAAACCCAGCGCGTCTTCTCCACGCGACTCACCATCACCGATGCCCCCGGCCTGAGGCAACTGCACGCCGGTCATGAGCATGTGCCGACGCGAGCCGACCGCCAACTCGCCATGATCAGCGCGGGCATGGCGGGCGGCAGCATCGCTCTGTCGGGCCCGCGCGGCGCGGGCAAGACGCAGGTGCTTCGGAATTTCTGCAGGGTCGACGAGGCGGACCCTTCGAGTCCGGCAGGGCAGTTGAGCCTCGTCGAGCCGGTACCGGTCCTCTTCGACCGGCGAGAGTTCATGCTCCACCTCTTCTACAAGCTGTGCGACCTCGTGATCAAGGAAGGTCTCGGCACGGCACAGGAGGCCGAGCGGCACAAGCGCTCGATCCGTTACCTGCAGACCCAGTCGGACGAGGCGGCTCTCAGCGCCGGATGGCGAAGCTGGAATCTGTCGGCGAAGAGGGCAAGCTCGCTCGCAGAGCAGCCGCAGACGTACCCCGAGATCGTGGATGCGCTGAAGAGGTTCCTCGGCGCGACGGCACTGGAGCTGCGCGAGGAGGAGGGGCCGAGGCGCCTGGTGATCGGCATCGACGAACTCGACCGGATCGAGCCGGCTGCCGCCGCGCGCACCTTCCTGAACGAGCTCAAGGCCGTGTTCGACGTCCCGAACTGCCTGTTCGTGCTGTCGGTCTCCGACGAGGCGCTGCGGGACGCCGAGTTGGCGCCGGTCGGCCGACGGGATGCCTTCGACAGCGCGATCGACGAGGTCGTCCGGGTCGAGCCCCTCGATCAGAAGAGGGCCGAACTCCTGCTGGGCCGTCGGGTGACGAGGCTGCCGGTTCCCTTCGCCGCACTGTTCTACTGCCTGTCGGGCGGCATGCCGCGCGACCTCCTGCGGACGGCCCGCGCGGCCATCGCGTACGTCTCACCGGACCAGCCCCGCTCGCTCACCGACTTGGCCGCCAAACTCGTGGAACGCGAAGTCGACCGCATCGCCAACGCCGCCGGCGGTTCGGACGAGCATGCCGAACTCGCGCAGCTCTTCCGCCGGGACGTCGTCGCCGACGATCGACTCGACGAGCTGGGGAACCTGATTCACCAGCAGGCCGGAGCGATCGGCGACCGCGCCCGGATGGGCGCCACGCTGGCCAACCGTGCCTACTACCTGGACACGGTGAAGGGAATCTTCACGGACGCCCTCACACTGGAGCAGTTCCGCGAGGCATCCGATCGCCACTACTCCGGTTCCTTCGCCGCCCTGGCAGGCGCCCAGCGCGAGATCGGCACGGCCGACACGCTGGCCCGGTCCACGCTTCAACGCGTCAGGGCGGCTTGGTCGTTGCCCGTCCCGCCTGCCGTCCCTCCTGTCTAGAGCGAGGCCGGCCCGCGCCTTCGGCAGCGACATAGCCGTTCTTCCGCGGACAGTGAACGTTTCCTTGCGACTTCACGTCTTCGAACACGTGGTCCCAGCCGAACTCACCGTAGCCCGCCCAGAGCGACGAAACACGGCCCTCCCGCGGAACCACCCCCTCCGCACGCTGTACCACCGCCACCGGATCCCGCTGCTGGCCACCCTCCCGGCCCTCCCCCTCTACGCGATCTGGTGGGCCTTCCTCGCCACCGGCGGCGGCGACCTGGCAGCCCAGTACGCGTGGTCCGGCTTCACGGCGCGGCACGGTGACTCGGCCTACAACCTCTTCTGGTACGGCGGTATGCACACCGCCAACTACAGCCTGATATCGCCGTACTTGATGGCCGCCGTCGGCGTCCGCGCCGTCACCGTCATCTCCGGCATCACCGCCACCTGGCTCGCCGCCGTCCTGATCACCCGCGTCGACGGCCTGCGAAGACCCCTCGGCCCCGCCCTCCTCGCGTCCTTCGCCCTGTGGTGCAACGTGGCCTCCGGCCGCACCACCTTCGCGCTCGGCGTCGCCTTCGGACTCGGCGCGTGCCTGATGCTCACCCACGGGAGACGAATCGTCCTCGCCGCCGCCTACGCCGCCCTGGCGACCATGGCCAGCCCGGTGGCGGGCCTGTTCCTGGTCGTCGTAGGCGCCGCGTTTCTCCTCACCCGCGACTTCCCCCGCGCCCTCGCCCTCCTCCTCCCACCCGCCGTCACCGTCGGCGCCACAACCCTCCTCTTCCCTTTCAAGGGCGAGCAGTTGATGTTCGCCGACCGCATATGGCCGCCGTTCTTCCTGGGCCTGGCCGTCACCGCGTTCGCGCCCCGCACCTGGCGCGTCGCCCGCTGGAGCGGTGCCGTCTACGCGGGCGGGGCCGTCCTGACGTACCTCATTCCCTCCCCCATCGGCACGAACGTCGAGCGCTTCGCCGAACTCTTCGCGCCCGCGGCCCTCTTGGCCGTCCTGCTGGCCCGGCCCGGCCTCGCCAAGGTCCGCCGGAGGCTGCTCATCGCCGCGCTGGTCTTCTCCGTCGGCTGGGTCGGCAAGAAGACCGGGGACGATCTGTACGTCTCCACCAGGGTGCCCGCCTGGGCCGCCGAGACGCAGGGAGTGGTCCGCGCCCTCGACCGCCTCGGCGCCGACCGCACCCGCGTCGAGGTCGTCCCGGCCCGCAACCACCGCGAGGCCAGCGGGCTCGCCCCGCACGTCAACATGGCCCGCGGCTGGAACCGGCAGCTCGACATGGAGCGGGCCCGGCTGTTCTACGACGGGTCGTTCGACGCGGCGACCTACCGCACATGGCTGGATCGCTGGGCCGTCGGGTTCGTCGTGCTGCCGATGGGCAAGCCCGACGGGTACGCCAAGGACGAAGCCCGGCTGATACGTGATCACCGGCCCGACTGGCTGGTGCCGGTGTGGCGGGACGCGCACTGGCGGGTGTACCGGGTGCGGGACGCCGTGCCTCTGGTGTCCGAGCCCGCGAGCGTCGTGTCGACGTCCAGCGCCGACGTCGTCGTCCGCATGGCGCGGGCCGGGACCGCCACGGTGCGCGTCGCCCATTCACCGTGGCTCCACGTGGACGGCGGCGGCTGTCTCACCCCCGAGGGCGAGTTCACTCGCCTGACCGTCTCCGCCCCCGGCGAATACCGCATCAGCTCGGAGTACGGTCCTTCACCGGACCCCGGGCGCCACTGCTGACCGCGTCCTTCTCCGCCCGCGCCGTGACCGTCCGGGCGCGCGGGCCCTGGAAGAGGTACGTCATGGCGAAGCCCGCGCCCACGACCATCGCCCCGCCGGCCGCGTCCAGCACCCAGTGGTTGCCGGTGGCGACGATCGAGGTGACCGTGAAGAGCGGGTGCAGCAGGCCCAACGGCTTCAGCCATCTGGGGGCGAGGATGACGATCACCAGGCCGCACCACAGGGACCAGCCGAAGTGCAGGGACGGCATCGCCGCGTACTGGTTGGTGAGTTCGGTGAGCGTGCCGTAGTCGGGCTTGGAGAAGTCCTGCGGGCCGTGGACCGTGTCGATGATGCCGAGGCCGGGCATCAGGCGGGGCGGGGCGAGTGGGTAGAGCCAGAAGCCGATCAGGGCGAAGACCGTCGCGAAGCCGATCGCCGTGCGGGCCCAGCGGTAGTCGACGGGGCGGCGCCAGTAGAGGACGGCGAGGATCGCGAGCGGGACGCCGAAGTGGAACGACGTGTAGTAGAAGTCGAAGAAGTCCCGCAGCCAGTCGACCTTCACCACGGCGTGGTTGGCCCAGTGCTCGATGTCGATGTGCAGGGCGCGCTCGATGGAGTGGATCTCCTCGCCGTTCTCCTCGGCGGTCACCCGGCCGGCCGAGTTGGAGCCTCCGGCGGCCGCGAGGCGGATCTGGGCGTAGGCGTAGTACGTGACCCGGATCAGGAGGAGTTCGAAAAGCAGATTGGGGCGGGTGATCACCCGGCGCAGGAACGACACCAGCGGGACGCGCCGGAAGCGGGACGGGGCCGGGTCGGCGTACTGGGTCGGGATCGGCGTCTGCCAGTACGGCGACGTGCGCGACAGGAACGGCACGACCGCTGCCGTGGCGAGCGCGGCCAGGAGTACGAGGTCGGCGCGCAGGGGGTGGAAGAGCGCCTTGTCCGGCACCATCATCCTGGCCGGCAAGGTCATGACCAGCACGATCGCGATCGGCCACACATACCGGTCGGAGGCCCGCCTGCCGACCTGGCCGACCACGGCGAGCAGCACCCACAGCAGCTGGTGCTGCCAGGCGGTGGGGGACACGACGATCGCCGCGCAGCCGGTGATCGCCACGGCGAGGAGCAGCTGCCCGTCGTGGGCGTAGCGCACGGCGCGGCGCAGCGCGAGGACGGCGACGGCGGCGCCGATGAGCAGGAAGAGGGCGATCTCCAGGGAGCCGGTCAGCCCCAGCCGGAGCAGGGCGCCGTGCAGGGACTGGTTGCCGAGGTCGTCGGCGCGGCCGCCGAGGCCGACGCCGGCCAAGTGGTGGACCCAGTAGGTGTACGAGTCGTGCGGCATCGCCACCGCGGCGAGCACCGTGCACCCGGCGAACGAGGCCCCCGTGGAGAGCGCGGCCCGGCGGCGGCCGGTGAACCACAGCAGCGGCGTGAACAGCAGCAGGGTCGGCTGGAGGGCCGCCGCGACGCCGATGAGCACGCCGCTGGTGCGCTCGCCGCGCACGGCGAAGCAGCCGAGCAGGACGAGCAGGACCGGCATGATGCTGGTCTGGCCGAGGTAGAGGGTGTTGCGCACGGGCAGCGACAGCATGAGCAGGCTGATCGCGACCGGCGCGGCGAGCAGCGAGGTCCGCCGGCTGACCGGCTGGGGCAGGGCGCGGGCGGCGACCAGGCCCAGGGCGACGACGAGCAGGAGGGTGCCGAACGTCCAGCCCCAGCCGAGGGCCTGCTCGGCGGCGCGGGTCAGCGGTTTGAGGACGAGTCCGCCGAACGGCGTACCCGTGAACTGCGTCGAGTCGTACAGCGAACCTTTCACATGCAGGACGCCGTCCGGGCCGACCCAGGTCTCCAGATCCGTCAGCCGCTCCCCGTCCGGGGTACTGAGGACGACGGCCACCTGCCGTACGGCGAGGATCGCGGCGATCAGCCACAGGCCGAGCCGCGCCAGGCGTACGCGTGCCTGGACCGCGCCGACAGCCGTGGCTCCGAGCGCCTCGGCCGGTCGCCCACCGTGTTCCGCCTTCGCCACGCCTCGTCGGCCTCCCGCCCCGCCTCGTCCCACACGGCACACGCGTCAGGAATCCTTACGAACCCGATGGGGCCCGCATCGCCCCCGGGAGAGACGCCGGCAACCCCCGATTCACCTGACGTCCGCTCTCCTTTTGTCCCGATGACGATAGTCGGGGGCCGGCACGCCCGCCTCCGGTGGGGCCTCCTCCGGCGAGGCGGAATCGATCACATCGCGGAAGGCGGGCCCCGCGACGGGATCATCCGCCGTACCGTCTGAAGCCCGGGCGCCGGCGGGCCGGGCGGCGGGACGGGGGAGCCGGGACGGGGGAGCCGGGCCTCGCAACCGACGACGCGACGGAGCCGGACGTCACGACCGTGGAGAGGCTTGCGGGAATGGAGGCGCTGCGCGCAATGGCGGAATTACTGCGGGCACGGGGCCGGCGTCGGCCTCACGGCCGCGTCCTCACCCTCGGTCTGGCGTTGCTCGCCCTCCAGCTCGGCCAGTTCGTGGCGCCCGCGTGGGCGTGCGGCTGCGGGGCCATGGTGCCCGGCGACGCGCGGCGCGTGACCGTCGGGCGTGAGGAGTCCGTCGTGCGGTGGGACGGGGCGCGCGAGCAGGTCGTGATGCGGCTGACCGTCGGCGGGGACGCCGAGCGGGTCGCGTGGATCATGCCGGTGCCGGGGCGGGCGACGGTCCGGCTCGGCGACCCCCAGCTCTTCGACGAGCTGCACGACGTCACCGCGCCCGTGCACCGCGAACGCCGGCACTTCTGGCCCCAGGACGGCGACTGGCCCCTGGTGACCGGTGACGGCACCGCCGGCCGCCCCCGCCCGCCCTGGGCCCGCGGCGGCCCTCCCGTGAGCGTCGTCGGCCGGCAGCGCCTCGGCCCCTTCGACGTGGCCCGGCTGACGGCCACCGACCCCGGCGCCCTCGACGGCTGGCTGGACCGCAACGGCTTCGCCCTGCCGCCCCGGCTGACCGGGACGCTTCGGCCGTATGTGCAGAAACGCTGGGAGTACGTCGCCGTCAAGCTGGCCGCGCAGAGCGCCGGTGAGCAGCTGACCGGCACGCTGGACCCGCTGCACCTCACCTTCCGGGCGGACGAGCCGGTCTACCCGATGCGCCTGTCGCGCCTCGCCGAGACCCCGCAGTCCCTGGGCCTGTACGTCCTGGCCGCGCACCGCATGGAACCGAGCTCCCGGATCGGCGGCGAACGCCCCCGGGTCACCTACGCCGGACGGGTGACCGGGATTTCCGGCCCGCTGGCCGAGCTGGCGTCCGGCACTCCGTTCCTGACCGCGATCGGCCAGGAGTTCCCGCACCCCGAACACATCTCCGGCGACCACGTGCTGCGCCGGGCACCGGTCGACGACACCTTCCAGCAGGTGATCCACGAGGACCGGCTGCGCACGGTGGCCGGCGTCCCGGCGTGGCTGCTGACGGTGGCCGGCGGGCTCACCCTGGCCGTGGTGACGGCGGCCGCGTGCGCCGTACGACGCTCCCGGCGGCCGGAAATGCCGCCGCCCCCGGCGCAGCCACCTGCGCCGGTCGCCTGAATCCGGGCATGCTGGAATCCCGGACGGGACACGCATACGAAAGGCAAGGCGATGAGCGAGTCGCAGCGGTGGGACGACGTCGACGAGTACTTCTCCGCGCACCTCTCCCCCGAGGACGACGCCCTCCAGGCGGCCCTGCGTGACAGCGAGGCGGCGGAACTGCCGATGATCAACGTCACCGCACCCCAGGGCAAGTTCCTCCAGCTCCTCGCCGAGATCCAGGGCGCCCGGAACATCCTGGAGATCGGAACGCTCGCCGGCTACAGCACCATCTGGCTGGCCCGCGCCCTGCCCGCCGACGGCCGGCTGATCTCACTGGAGTACAACCCCAAGCACGCCGAGGTCGCCACCCGCAACATCGCGCGCGCCGGGCTGGACAAGATCGTCGAGGTGCGGGTCGGCGCGGCCCTGGAGTCACTGCCCAAGCTGGCCGACGAGAACCCCGCCCCCTTCGACCTGGTCTTCATCGACGCCGACAAGGCCAACAACCCGCACTACATCGACTGGGCCCTCAGGCTGACGAGCACCGGCAGCCTGATCGTCGTGGACAACGTGGTGCGCGGCGGCCGGGTCGCCGACGCGGACAGCACCGCGCCGGACATCCAGGGCAGCCGCGCCGCGATCGAACTGATCGGCAGCCACCCGAGGTTGAACGGCACGGCGATCCAGACGGTGGGCACGAAGGGCTACGACGGCTTCGCCCTGGCCCGCGTGCTGTGAGCCCCTGGCCGCTCAGGGCTCTCCTCGGCTCAAGCCTCGTGATAGAAGCCGACGTTGACGCTGCGGGGCGCGGTCCGGTCCTGGACGACGATCTCGCCGCTGCCGCCCCTGGGCAGCGGCACCGTCCCGCCGTACGCGATCGGCTGGGCGTACTCCCCCACGGTCAGCCGTACCTCGGAGGACGGATCCGCCTGCGAGCCGCGCAGCCAGGTCACCTGCCAGCCGCCGTCCGGACCGCACAGGAACTCCAGGTGGACCCGCGACACGAACAGCCAGTCGTCCGGCGTCGCCAGCCGGCACACCGACTTGTCCCGGCCCACCCGCAGCACGGCGCCCGGCTCGCTGGGCGCATCGGCCATGAGCATGCCGGCCGTGGCACCCTCGTCCGCCGCGGACACGGCGGCCATGGTGAGTTCGAGCACGTGCGCTCCTCCTGAAACGTCCTTGTACGGCGGCCGTTTGGCCACCGCGCCCGCATGATAAATCGCCCGGCACCACCGCGTCCGGCACAATGAACTCATGACCGAGCGAAAGCCCCCCGGCGTCCCGTTCGAGTCCTGGGTCGACAAGCAGATCCACGACGCGCAGTCGCGCGGCGAATTCGACCGGCTGCCCGGAGCGGGCAAACCACTACCGCCGGACCTTGAATCCCCGTACGACGAACTGTGGTGGGTGAAACGCAAAATGGCCCGCGAGGGCCTGTCGGTCCTGCCCCCGGGCCTGGCTCTGCGCAAGGAGGCGGAGGACGCGCTGACGGCGGCCTACGCGGCGCCGACGGAGCGCATCGTCCGGAAGATCATCACGGACGTGAACGTCAAGATCCGCGACATGCTGCTGAAGCCGCCGCCCGGCCCGCCCCTGGGCCGCAAGCCGTACGACGTCGAAGAGGTCGTACGGGAGTGGCGGCAGCGCCAGGAGGGGCGCCGAGCGGCGGACGAGGCAGATGTGTCGGATGCGTCAGATGTGTAGGAGCCGCTCCGCCAGCTCACGGTAGTCGCGCAACGCGAGACGAAGCTGCTCGGTGTCGGTGGACGAGCCGGGCTTGTCCTCGGCGACGTCCATGGACTGCCAGGACCCGCGCAGGGTACGGCGGCGCTGCGCCACCGCCTCGGTCAGGCGGCCGGTGAGCTCCTCCAGGACGTGGTCGGCCTCCTCGACGGCGGCCCGAGGGCCGTCGACGAACCCGGAGACCGCGTGCTGCAGTTGCAGCTCGAACTTGTCGGACTCGTCGTGCGGGAAGAGCGGAGTGGCCACGCGCCCGCGCTCCGTGTCGATCCCGCCCGGCGTGGTGACGCGCGACTCGCGCGACTCCGTGCCACCACGCTCCGTCCCGCCGGTCGGCGCGACTATGGGCCCGCTCCTCGCCGGCTCCTGGGGATCGATTCCCCTGCCGGTCGTCGCGTCCGTCATGTCACTCAACTCCCCTTCGCGTGACGCCCTGTGAACGTCCAGGGCAGATGGCCGCGGTGGCCGTCGGTGCGGGCGGCCGCCCGCCCGTCGCCGTCCCTGCGGGACTCGTGAGGCTCCCGGGAAGCCCCGTGGTGACGCCCGACGGGGGCCGTCAGATCCTCGAACAGGGCCCGGGCCTCGATCATCGCCTCACGCATCTCCTCCGTACCCGGCCCGCCGCCTTCCTGTCCGCCGCCCACGTGCGCATGGGCGACGCGGTGGACGTGCCGGTAGCCGTGCACATGGTCCGCGTGGTGCACGGACAGGGCGGACAGCTGCTCCTCGTACTGCGCACCGTCCGGGAAACCCCGTGCCTGCGCCAGCTCCGCGAGCAGCCGGTCCGCCTCGTCGACGGCCTGCTTCGGCGAGTCGACGAAATGCTCCTGGGCCGCCGTCCAACGGGCCTCGAACCGCTCGAGCTCGACCGGCTCCAGCGGCCGCTCGCGCAGCCCGCCGTGCCGCTCCACCCGCTGGGCGAGCTCCCTCTCGGCGGCCTTGGCGTCCCCGTCGTGCCGGGCCACGGCTCGCTCGTACTCGGGCCCGAAGCGCCGCTTCAGACCCCGGCTGCCCTGCGTACCCCGAGCGCGCAGGGCCAGGACGGCCGCGCCGAGCACGACGACGACCGCCGCGATCACGATCAGAACGATCACACTTGTGGACATGTGTGCCGGGTTGCCCGGAAGACCCCCCTCAAACGGCCGCCGCAAGGTGAGGGACCCGGGATCAGGCAAGTGCGAGAAGGAGTGGCCCGGGACACGGCAGGGGACAAGGACGTCTCCCTGGCCGGCGGGGCGGATCTGGTGCAGCAGTTCATCCGCGCCGGATGGCTGGACGAACTCCTGCTCCACATCGTCCCCGTCGTCCTGACCGGCGCGGGCGGGCGGCGCCTGTTCGACAACGTCGGGGACAAGCAGGTCGAATGGCGCAAGACACAGGCCCTGGACGCACCCGGAGCCACCCATATTCGCTTGCGGGCCCACTGATCCACTCCCCCACAATGACGCCCATGACCTGGACCGTCGCCCCGGACCCCCCCGACTCCCCCGTCGCCGCCGCGCTCTGGCGGGCGTACTACACGGAGGTCAGCGACCGCTTCTACCTCCTCCACGAGGGGCGCCGTACCGACCCGGCCGAACTGGAACGCGAGATCGCCGCCACCACGTGGGACGAACTCCGGCCGCCGAAAGGCACGTTGCTGGTGGCCCGGTACGCGCGCGAGCCGGCCGGCTGCGCCGGAGTGCGACTGCTGGACGCGCAAACCGCCGAGCTCAAGCGGGTGTTCGTGTACGAGGAGATGCGCGGCAAGGGCGGCGGCGCGGTGCTCGTACGGGCGGCCGAGAACACGGCACGCGCATGGGGCGCCACCCGCCTGATCCTGGACACCCGCCACGACCTGGTCGAGGCCCGCGCCCTGTACACCCACCTCGGCTACGAGGAAACGGCCCCACACAACGACGACCCCTACGCCGACCACTGGTTCAGCAAGGCCCTGCACTGACGCGACGGCGTTGTGGCTGGGCGGATTGCACGGTTGCCCGGCGTTGGGGCTGGGCTGGGGTGGGTCGCGCAGCCCGGCGCTGACGGGGTGCCGCTGCGCCCAGGCTGGCGCGGACCTGCGGCTGAATCAGCGTGGCGGCGCGCAGCAACGCAGGCTGCTGCGGCCGAAAGGCGGTGGCGCGCACTCCCACGGGCCCGCAGTCGCGTACGGCGGGAAGGGGACGTGTCGGGGGGTGTCCGCCCGCAGTGGCCGGCGTCAACACGCAGCCCCTCCTGGCCTAAGTCCAGCCGCCGGTCCGAGGACGGACACCCCCCCCCGGCACGGCACCGACCCACCCACCGACCGCAGGCGCTACGCGAACCCCCACTCAGCGGCACAGGCCGCCGCAGGCATCAACGCGCACCCCCACCGACCCCGCACGGACAACCGCACGCCCCCGGCCCAACCGCCGGAGGCACCCGGCTCAGCCGCCGGAGGCACGCGGCTGTTCCCGGTCCGACCCGCACAACTCCTCGTTCAGCTCCTTCACCAGCTGAATCAGATCGGTAGGCCGATCCGGCCCCCACCAGTCCCCCAGCAACTCCGCCAACGACTCCTCCCGCACCCGCGCCAACCGCCCGGCAACCTCCCGCCCCTCCGCGGTGAGCACAAGGTCGAGCCCCTCGCGCACGGCCAGCCGCCGCCCCTCGACCTGCCGGGCGGCGTCGAGGATGACCGGCAGCGGCACAGCGGTGCGCTCGGCGAGCAGCGCCGGCTCCACCCAGCCGTACTTCTTGATCCGCAGCAGCAGCCAACTCGCCGCCGGCAGCAGGTCGTACCCGGCCCGCGCGGTGATCGTCCGGTACACCTCCCGCCGCCCCTCCCGCGTCCCGAGCACCGACAACGCCCGGCACACCTCGTCGTACGACGACCGCTCGACGGGATTGCTGGCCAGCGTCTCGGTGACATCGGGCGCGGTCACGGACCCCCGCAGCTTGTCCTCCCGCAGGAACCAGGCCAGCACGAACCCGAGCAGCGCGACAGGAGCGGCGTACAGGAACACGTCGGTGATGGCGGACGCGTACGCCTCCAGCGCCCCCGGCCGCAACGCCTCCGGCAGTTCGGCGATGCCCCGAGGATCCGCTTCCAGCCCCTCCAGCGAGACACCGGGCGGCAGTTGCACCCCCCGGAACGCGTCCACGAGCTTGTCGTCGAGCCGCCCCGCGAAGACCGTGCCGAAGACGGCGACACCGAACGAGGCCCCGATGGACCGGAAGAAGGTCGCCCCGGAGGTGGCGACGCCGAGATCCTCGTACGAGACGGCGTTCTGCACGATCAGCACGAGCACCTGCATGACCAGCCCGAGCCCCAGCCCGAACACGAAGAAGAACAGGCTCATCTCCCAAGTCGAGCTGTCCCTGTCCAGCTGGTGAAGCAGCAGCAGACCCAGCGTCGTGACCCCGGTCCCGGCGATCGGGAACACCTTCCAGCGCCCGGTGTGGCTGACGATCTGCCCGGACCCGGTGGACGACAGCAGCATGCCGAGGACCATCGGCAGCATGTGCACACCGGACATGGTCGGGCTGACGCCCTGCACGACCTGGAGAAACGTCGGCAGATAGGTCATCGCGCCGAACATGGCGAACCCGACGACGAAGCTGATGACCGCCGACAGCGTGAACGTCCGCACCCGGAACAGCTTGAGCGGCAGCACGGGTTCGGCAGCCCGCCGCTCCACGGCGACGAACGCGACGGCGAGCACCACTCCGAGAACGGCCAGCCCGACGATCTGCGCCGACCCCCAGCCCCACGTGGTCCCGCCGAGGGACGCGACCAGCACCAGACAGGTGGCGACGGACGCGATGAGGAACGTACCGAGGTAGTCGATGACATGCCGCGTCGACTTGCGCGGAATCCGCAGGACGGTAGCGATGACGGCGAGCGCGACGACCCCGACGGGAAGGTTGACGTAGAACACCCACCGCCAGCTCAGATGCTCCGTGAACACCCCGCCGAGCAGCGGCCCGAGCACACTGCTCGCCCCGAACACGGCACCGAACAGCCCTTGGTACCGCCCCCGTTCACGCGGCGGGACGATGTCGCCGACGATCGCCATGGACAGCACCATGAGCCCGCCGCCGCCGAGTCCCTGAACGGCCCGGAAGGCGATGAGCTGCGCCATGTTCTGCGCCATGCCGCACAGCGCGGACCCGATGAGAAAGATCACGATCGCGATCTGGAAGAGCCGCTTGCGCCCGTACTGGTCACCGAGCTTGCCCCACAGGGGAGTCGCGGCGGTCGACGCCAGCAGGTACGCGGTCACGACCCACGACAGATGCTCCAGGCCGCCGAGGTCGCTGACGATGGTCGGCAGCGCGGTCGAGACGATGGTCTGATCGAGGGCGGCGAGCAGCATGCCGAGAAGCAGCGCGCCGATGGAGACGAGGACGTCGCCGGGCACGTTCTCGTGCGTCTCGACTCCCCGCTTCGGGGGCTGCGCGTCACGCACATTTCCCGTCATACCGTGCGCATCGCCGCCCATGAAGACCTCCCGAGGCAGTCGTTACACCTCCCTGCACCTCCCATCGTGATCGCTTTACGCGGTTATGGCCTGTCGAGTCCCTTTGGAATCGGTTATTCCGGGGGCTTGCGGAGACCGCGTGAGGAACGTCTGCGTAATGTGGGGAGTTCGCGAGGGGAGGGGCGAACGCGTGAGCGAGCCGAGGGGAACAGAGGGAGCGATGGGTCCGGACGACCCGGGGCACCCGCACGGTCGCCGGTGCCCGGAGTGCGGGGCACCGAGAGCGGTCGACAACACCCCGTCGTGCGGCTGCGGCGCGCGCGTGTCCGAAGCCCTGAGAGATGCCCGTACGGCGGAGGCGGCCGCGGCGGAGGACTTCGATCCGCTGCGGATACGGCCATACGTGGAACTGGAGGGCGGCGACGGCCGCGAGGGCGAAACGATGCCGCTGCGAGCGGTGCCGACGACGGCCCCACCCGCCGCACCGTCCGCCACCGAACCGACGGCCCCGACATTCCCCACCCCTCTGTCACCACCGGCGACGACACCGAACGCAGAGGACCTGAGCCTCTTCGAGCCGGGCACGGCCCACCACGACGAGGCCGACCACGACGAGGCCGACCACGACGAGGCCGACTACGGCGGGGAGGACTACGGCGGGGAGGACAGCGAAGACGCCCCGCGCCGGGCGGGCCGGCACCGCCGTACGGTCCTGCTCGGTGTGGGCGGGGCGCTCGTGGCCGTGCTCGCGGCGGCGGGTCTGGCCAGTGGCCTGTTCACTTACGAAGCACCGTCGCGGGAGACGGCCCTCCCGAACGACGTACGGCCGAGCGTTCCGGCACCGTCGACCAGCGAAGCCTCGGAGGAGCCGTCACCGACCGGGGCGCCGACGCGATCGGCACCGGCCGCCGCGCCGGCGTCCCCCACGCCGAGCACGTCGCCGTCATCCTCCCCCTCCGCCTCCAGCGCGTCCCCCACGCCGTCACGCTCGGCGGAGCCGACGGCGCCGCCCTCATCCTCGTCCGCCGAAGCCACGGCTCCCCAGGACGACTCCGCCGCGGCCCTGCAGCCCGCGCCCCCGACCCTCCGCCGCGGCGACCGCGGCCCCGAGGTCACCGAACTCGAACTCCGCCTGACCCAGCTCGGCCTCTACACGCGGGAGGCCAGGGGCACCTACAACGAGGGGGTCGAGGACGCGGTCAGCAGGTATCAGTGGGCGCGGGGGATTCAGCCGGAGGAGTACGGGGTGTATGACCTGGCGACGAGGGAGAGGCTGGAGTCGGAAACGACGGAGCCGTGACGCGGTTCGCCCAGGAGCTCGGGGGTTCGACTTCGCCATCAACCCGACCGCCCCGAGCTCTCAGGCGACGATCACCCGGATCTCCCCACCCGCCGCAACCTCAACCCGTACCTGCCGCAAATCCGCCACACACACGTCCGGCGCATGGAAACCCGCCCGCGGCCCGACGCCCACCACCCGCATCCCCGCGGAGCGCCCCGCCTCGATCCCGGCGGCCGAATCCTCGAAGACGACGCAATCAGCCGGCTCGACGCCCAGTTCCGCGGCCCCCTTCAGGAAACCCTCCGGATCCGGCTTGCTGGCCCCCACGGACTCCGCGGTGACCCGCACATCAGGCAGCTCCAGCCCGGCGGCAGCCATCCGCGCCGCCGCGAGCGCCGCATCCGCCGACGTCACCAGCGCATGCGGCAACCCCCGCAGCGAGGCCAGCAACTCCGGCGCCCCCGGAATCGGCACCACGCCCTCCACATCCGCCGTCTCCTCGGCGAGCATGCGGGCGTTGTCGGCGTGGTTCTGCTCCATCGGCCGGTCGGGCAGCAACAGGGCCATCGAGGCGTACCCCTGGCGTCCGTGCACGACCTTCATCACCTCGTCGCCGTCCAGCCCGTGCTGCTCGGCCCAGCGACGCCAGATCCGTTCCACTACGGCGTCCGAGTTGACGAGCGTGCCGTCCATGTCGAGCAGGAGGGCGCGGGCGGTGAGCACGGTGGGCACGGAAGGCACGGTGGTGGCCGGCATCGGCAGCTCCAAGGCGAGGGGCACGGGGGCACACGAATGACCCCCGGAGGGACAAGGTGGTCCCGCCCGCCGGTCAGGGAAAACGGGCGGGAGCCACTTTGTTCCTCCACGGTACAAAACTGATCCCCGATCGCGCCACCACCTACAGAAACCGTTCACCGACAGTTCAGCCGGATCACCGGATCACCGGGTCACCACGCCACGCCACTCACCACACCCCCGCCCCCGACTCACCCGGCAACCGCCTCCCACAGGCTCCACACCCCGAGCGCCAGCATCACCAGCGCCGCCACCTTGGTGATCAACCGCAGCGGCACCCGCCGCATCAGCGCCTTCCCCCCGAGGATCCCGATCGCCGCCACGGACCACAGCGCCAGCACCGCACCGATGCCGACCGACAGCGGATCGTCGTACCGCGCCGCGAGATTCGCCGTCATGATCTGCGTCAGATCCCCGAACTCGGCGACGAGGATGAGCATGAACCCGGCCCCGGACACCTTCCAGAAGGACTGGTTCTCCGGCTTGCGGATCTCCTCCTCGTCCTCGTCCTTCTTCATCAGGAGAACGGCGGCACCGCCCAGGAAGAGCACACCGGTGAGCGCCTGCACGATCTGCTGCGGCAGCAGCGTCAGCACGCTGCCGGCCGCCACGGCCAGCGCGACATGCAGGGCGAACGCGGCGGCGACACCGGCGAAGACGTAGGAGGCGCGATAGCGCGTGCCGAGGACGAGCCCGGCGAGCGCGGTCTTGTCGGGCAGTTCGGCGAGGAAGACGACGCCGAAGACGACCGCCGTCACGGTGAAGCTGATCAAGGTTCCTCAATCGGTCGGGGCTGCCCCACCGAGAGTGCTGTACATCCTGCAAAGACACCTCGGCACGGCAGCACACTCGGCACCCCTGCCGTACGGCACGGGCGTGCACTGCTTGCCGAAGGTCTCGCTGGCCGACCTCACGAAACGAGGTCCGCCTCCGGGCGCCGGCTCAGACGAGCTGAGCAGTATGTCGACGGTCCGGCGAAGAGCTACTCCCCTTCTGCGTCCCCCATGGTACGTGATCGTTTCGCCGTAAACCTTGTCGTGTCATGCACGCGTCATTAGCTTCTAACCCAACGCACACCTCCCCGCAACACGGCGCCGCGAGCATTCCCTCGCTCGCACGCCAACACCCCCGCCTCCCAAGGGAGTTCGCATGTCGAAGTTCTACGCGCGTCGACGGGTCAGCATACTCGCGGCCCTCAGCGGCCTCATAGCCTCCGTCGCGCTTTTCAACGCCCCGACCGCCTCCGCCGCGCTCCCCACCCCCGTCAGCGGCGCCACCGCCCGCAGCTACCTCGCCCAGCTCACCGTGGCCACCGAGGACCGCACCGGCTACAGCCGCGACCTCTTCCCGCACTGGATCACTCAGTCCGGCGCCTGCAACACCCGCGAGGTCGTCCTCAAGCGCGACGGCACGAACGTCGTCCAGGACTCCTCCTGCGCAGCCACCAGCGGCAGCTGGTACTCCCCGTACGACGGCGCCACCTGGACCGCCGCCTCCGACGTCGACATCGACCACCTCGTCCCGCTGGCCGAGGCCTGGGACTCCGGCGCCGACAGCTGGACCACCTCCCGCCGCCAGGCCTTCGCCAACGACCTGACCCGGCCGCAGCTGATCGCCGTCACCGACAACGTCAACCAGGCCAAGGGCGACCAGGACCCGGCCACCTGGATGCCGTCGCGGACCGCATACCGGTGCACGTACGTCCGCGCCTGGGTGCAGGTGAAGTACTACTACGACCTCTCGGTCGACTCGGCGGAGAAGTCCGCCCTCACGAACCACCTCGCGAGCTGCTGACCCTCCGCACCGAGGGACCGCTGACGGAGTTCGGCAAACCGTGATCTGCGGAACCTCCCCGCTCACCTCCGTCGTTCCGTACCGTACGGGGCGACGGAGAGGGGCGATGACGTGGCCGAACTGCGCCTGGGACCACTGCTGAGGTACGCCGACGGCTCGTCCGCGACCGTCTGGGTCGAGGCGAGCCGTCCGTGCACCGCCGAGGTACGCGGAGCGGACGGTTCCGGCGGCGAGGCCCGTACCTTCCAGATCGCCGGGCACCACTACGCCCTGGTGCCGGTGACCGGTCTCGCTCCGGGGACGACGACGCCGTACGAGGTCTTCCTCGACGGCACGCGCGTGTGGCCGCTTCACGACGCCGGGTCCTCGGGTTCCTCTCGGAAGTTCCCGCCCTCCGTCATCCGCACCCCGGCCGACGGCGACCCCGTCCGTCTCGCCTTCGGCTCCTGCCGCTGGGCCGCGCCGCCGGCCGACGAGAAGGACACGGTCGGCCCGGACGCCCTGGACACCCTGGCCGCCCGGATCGCGGCCGACCCGGAGGGTGAGCGGCCGGATGTGCTGGTGCTGCTGGGCGACCAGGTGTACGCCGACGAGACCTCCCCGGCGACCCGGCGCTGGCTGGCCGCCCGGCGTGATCTGAGCGACCCGCCGGGCAGCGAGGTCGCGGACTATGAGGAGTACACCCGGCTGTACTACGAGTCGTGGCTCGATCCCGAGGTGCGCTGGCTGCTGTCCACCGTGCCCAGCTGCATGATCTTCGACGACCACGACGTCATCGACGACTGGAACACCTCCGCCGCCTGGCTCGCCGACATGCGGGCCACCTCCTGGTGGCGGGAACGGCTGCTGAGCGGGCTGATGTCGTACTGGGTGCACCAGCACCTCGGCAATCTGTCGCCGGACGAGCTGGCCGCCGACCCGCTCTACGCCGCCGTACGCCAAGTCCCCGACGGCACCGACCTGGTGCGCGACTTCGCCTGCCGCGCCGACGCCGAACCCGCCTCCGTGCGCTGGAGCTACCGGCGCGACTTCGGCCGCGTACGCCTGCTGATGGTGGACACACGGGCGGCCCGGGTGCTCGACGAGGACGCGCGCTCCATGCTCGATCCGGGTGAGGCGCGGTGGCTGCGCGAGCAGGTGCTCGACGCGCGTGGTTCGTACGACCACCTCCTCATCGGTACGTCCCTGCCGTGGCTGCTGCCGCACCTGGTGCACGACGCCGAGGCGTGGAACGCCGCCCTGTGCCGGGGCGAGCGCGGGGAGCGCTGGGCGCAGTTCGGGGAGCGTCTGCGGCGGCGGGCGGATCTGGAGCACTGGGCGGCGTTCCCGGCGTCCTTCGACGCGCTGGCGGCGCTGATCGCCGAGGCCGGGTCGGGGGCGGGAGCGCCGGCGACGGTGTGCGTGCTGTCGGGGGACGTGCATCACGCGTACGTGGCCGAGCCGAGCTGGCCGCGGGGCGAGGGGCCCGACGCCGGGGTCTTCCAGCTGACCTGCTCCCCCGTCCACAACGCCGTCCCTCTGGCGATCCGGCTCGGCTTCCGCTTCGGGTGGAGCGCGTTCGCCCGGGTGCTCGGGCGGCGGATCGCGGGGCACGGGGGCTGTCCGCGCCCGCCCATCGACTGGCGCAGGACGGGCGGGCCGTGGTTCGGCAACCAGCTCATGACGCTGACCCTGCGCGGGCGTTCGGCGCGGCTGCGGCTGGAGCAGGCGCGGGCGGCGCGAGGGGCGAAGACGGGTGCGCAGGCGCGGCTGCGAACGGTCATGGAGTCCGAACTCGCCCCGTAATCAGCCTGTTCCGCCTGCTTGCCCGCTTGTCACCCCCGTGGCATGTGATGCTCGTGATGCATCCCACACTCACCGACCCCCGGGGTCGGCTCACCCCGCTCCCGACGGCATGATGAGCCGGACCGTCCGCTTCCGACCGGCGGTTCGCTCCGCCGCGCCCCCCACGCCCGGGAGTCACCCCTTTGACTGCACCGACCTCCGTACCGCCCTCGGAGTCCCCCACGGTCTCCGTCGCCCTGGTCGGCGCGGGCCCCCGAGGCACCAGCGTCCTGGAACGCCTCTGCGCCTCCGCCGGCGAACTCCTCCCGCCCGGGGCGCGCCTCACGGTCCATGTGATCGACCCGGCACCGCCCGGTCCCGGACGCGTGTGGCGGACCGCGCAGTCGCCCGAGCTGCTGATGAACACGGTGTCCTCGCAGGTCACGCTGTTCACCGACGACAGCGTGGACTGCTCGGGCCCGATCCGGCCGGGCCCCAGCCTGTACGACTGGGCGGCGGGCGCGCTCGGCCCGGACGAGTATCCGACCCGCGCCCACTACGGCCGCTACCTGGAGTGGGTGTTCGCGAAGGTCGTGCGCGAGGCGCCGCCCGCGGTACGGGTCGAGACGCACGCGGCCCGTGCGGTACGGCTCGACGACGCGCCCGACGGCCACCAGGTCCTCACCCTCGACGACGGCCGCACCCTGCCCGGCCTGTCCGCCGTGGTCCTGGCCCAGGGGCATCTGCCGACGGCCGCCGACACGACACAGCGCGGCCTCGCCGCGTACGCCGCGCGCAACGGTCTGCGATACGTGCCGCCAGCGAACCCGGCCGACGTCGACCTCACCGCCGTGTCCCCCGGCGAACCGGTGCTGCTGCGCGGCCTGGGCCTCAACTTCTTCGACCACATGGCCCTGTTGACGACGGGCCGCGGCGGCCGCTTCGTACGCACCGGCGAGGAACTCCGCTACGTCCCGTCCGGCAACGAGCCACGCCTGCACGCCGGTTCGCGCCGCGGCATCCCGTACCAGGCGCGCGGTGACAACGCGAAGGGGCCGTACGGCCGCCATCTCCCGCTCGTCCTGACGCCCGAGGTGATCGCCGGTTTCCGCAAGCGGGCCGACTCGGGGGAGGCGCCGGACTTCCTCATGGAGATATGGCCGCTGGTGGCGAAGGAGGTGGAGACGGTGTACTACACAGCGCTGATACCGGCGGCCGGGCCTGGGGCGGGGGCTCGGCGGGCCGAGTTCACCGAGCGCTTTCTCGCCGTCCCCCACCGGGACCCTCAAGAGACGCTCCTGCTCGACGAGTTCGGCGTCCCGGAGAGCGAGCGCTGGAGCTGGGACCGGGTCTCGCGGCCGTATACGGGACGGGACTTCGCGGATCCCGGGCAGTGGCGCGAGTGGCTGCTGGCGTATCTGCGGGAGGACGCCGCGCAGGCCGCCCGGGGCAATGTGGACGGCCCGCTGAAGTCGGCCCTCGACGTGCTGCGCGACCTGCGCAACGAACTGCGGCTGATCGTCGACCACGGCGGCATCGCCGGCGCCTCCCGCCGGGACCACCTGGACCGCTGGTACACCCCGCTCAACGCCTTCCTGTCCATCGGCCCGCCCCGGCGGCGCGTGGAGGAGCTGGTGGCACTGATGGAGGCGGGTGTGGTGGAGGTGCTCGGGCCCCGGCTGGAGGTGCGGGAGGAGGCGGGGGCCTGGGCGGCGCACTCTCCGGAGGTGCGGGGTTCGGCGGTCCGGGTGACGGCATTGATCGAGGCGCGGCTGCCGGAACCCGACCTGCGCCGCAGCGCCGACGACCTGCTGGCCCGGCTGCTGAAGACCGGGCAGTGCCGCCCGCACACCGTCGACGGTTACGAAACCGGCGGGCTGGACGTAACACAGCGACCGTACCGTCTGATCGACCGTCAGGGCCGGGCACACGCCAGGAGGTTCGCGTTCGGGGTGCCCACGGAGGGTGTGCACTGGGTGACGGCGGCGGGAGCACGGCCGGGTGTGGATTCGGTCACTCTTTCGGACGCGGATGCGGTGGCACGGGCGGTGCTACACGTGGTTGTTTCCGGGGCTGACGGGGATTCCGAGGCGAAGCGCTGGCCGAATGTTGAACTTGCAAGTGTCGATTAGGGCTACCTAACGTGGGGCTACCGATCAGTATCCGTCCCCGCGCCGTTCCTTCACAGTGACCGGCACACCATCCAGACCGAGGGAGTCCCCCACATGACCGGACGCCTGAACAGCGCCCAGCCTTATGCCATCGGCCTGTTCCGCATCGTCGTCGGCCTGCTCTTCGCCTGCCACGGCGCCAACTCGCTCTTCAGCACCTTCGGCGGCCAGACCCCGGAAGCGGGCACCTGGCCCGGCTGGTACGCCGCCGTGATCGAACTCGTCGGCGGCAGCCTGGTCCTGCTCGGCCTCGGCACCCGCGCCGCGGCGTTCATCTCCTCCGGCGCTATGGCGTACGCGTACTTCAAGGTCCACCAGCCGCAGGCGCTGTGGCCCATCGAGAACCAGGGCGAAGGCGCCGCCATGTACTGCTGGGCCATGTTCCTGCTGATCTTCACCGGCTCCGGCGCGTTCGGCCTGGACCGGCTGTTCACCAAGCGTTCTGCGGCGCGGGGCAGGACGGCGGCCGACCAGACGCCGGTGACGGCCTGACCGCTCCGGCCAGGCCCCGGCCCCGGCGGGGATGCGACCTGCCCCGTACGACGGCGCCCGTGTCCGCGTGTCCCACGCGGTGCGGGCGCCGTTTTGTCGCGCTCGTTCCCGGCAGCCCGGTGAACATGCTGTGCCGAACACACGAGCCCCCGATGAACCTCCTGTCACACCCCAGGCGTACGCTGTATGGCTGTCATAGGCCGCCCCTGCCGCTCCCCCGCGACGTCGCGGCACGGTGGTCCGGCCACGGGGGACAACGGGGAGTTTGCGGTGCTCGAGGGTTTCGAGGATGTGGGTTCGCTGACGGCGGCTCCCTGGATCTACGGCGTAGTGGGGCTGTCGGTCCTGCTGGACGTGTTCCTGCCGGTCCTGCCCAGCGGCGTACTGGTGATCATGGCGGCGACGGCGGCGGCCGCGGGCTCGGGAGCCGCGACCGGTCGGGTCCCCGGCGAGGTCCCGGACATCCTGGCCCTGACGCTCTGTGCCGCGACGGCCTCCGTCCTGGGCGACCTCGTCGCCTACCGCCTCGCCCGGCGCGGCGGCGCCCGACTGGACCGCGCGATCGCCCGCTCCCGCCGCCTGACCTCGGCGCAGGAACGTCTCGGCACGGCCCTGGCCCGGGGCGGCGGCGCCCTGGTCGTACTGGCCCGCTTCGCCCCCGCGGGCCGCTCGCTGGTCTCCCTGGGCGCCGGCGCGACCCACCGCAGCGCCCGCGACTTCCTCCCCTGGTCCGCCCTGGCGGGCCTCACCTGGGCCGTCTACAGCGTGGCCCTCGGCTATTTCGGCGCCCAGTGGCTCGGGGCGACGTGGCTGGCGACGGGGGTGTCGGTGGCGGCGTTGTTCGGGGCGGGGGCGTTGGCGACGTATCTGATGCGACGCCGTGGCCCTGCCGGGGGGCAGCCGCTCGCCTAGGAGGCCGGGGCTTCGGGGTCGTTCGGCGACTGCGGGTGGCCAGCGGCTCGCCCAGGAGCTCGGGACTTCGGGGTCGTCGGCGACTGCGGGTGGTGTGCGGCTGGTCGCGCAGTTCCCCGCGCCCCTAGGTCAGCCGCAGCACCGTCAGCTGGTCAGTGCCCACGAGCCCGCGTTCCCCCACCCGCTCGCCCGGCTTGCGGTCCCCGCGCCCATCCCAGCCTTCGCCGCCCCGCGCCCGCCCACGTGGCCTGCGCCTCCCGCGCCCCACCCACCCACCCACCTAGCCTGCGGGCAGTCGTGCCGCTGGGGCGGCTCCCGACCCAATGCGAGGCGGCACCCGGCCGGCGCCGGCGAGCGTCCCACCCCGGCCCCAGCCCCAGCGGCCGGGCACGCATCGAGCTACCCCGCGCTACCCAGCCTTCCGGGCCGCCCCGAGACCCCGCACCTCCAACCCATCCAGCAACTCCGCCGTAGCCTCGGCAATCGCATCCACGGCACGGTCGAACACCTCCTGGTTGTGCGCGGCCGGTGCCCGGAAGCCGGAGACCTTGCGCACGTACTGCAGGGCGGCGGCCCGAATTTCTTCCTCCGTCGCCTCTTCGGGCAACACGGGCGGACGGAGTGTCTTGATGCTGCGGCACATGCAGACAAGTCTCCCCCGGAGAGGGGCTCCTCTGCCATGATCACTTCAGAGGCGGCCACCACTATGGGGCCGACCGACGAGAGGAATCACATGGCAGCGAACCACACATCCGGGCATGGCCACCTCACCGTGGCGGTCCTGGGCCCGGGCGGCATAGGCGGCCTGCTGGCCGCGCTCCTGTCCAGGGCGGGCCACCGCGTCATCTGCCTGGCCGGCGACGACACGGCCAAGACCCTGCGTACGACCGGAATCCACGTCCGCAGCGGCCTGTTCGGGGACTTCACGGCCGACGTCGAGGCAGACACCGAGCTGCGTGAACCGGTCGACGCCTGCCTGCTCACGGTCAAGGCCACCACCCTCGACGCGGCTCTGACCCGCGTCCCGCCCACCGCGCTGGGCGACGCCCTCGTCGTACCGTTCCTGAACGGCGTGGAACACCCCCAGACACTCCGCGCCCGATACGGCCCCGACCGCGTCGCCCCCGCCGTCATCCGCGCCGAGTCGACGCGCCTGGCCCCGGGCGAGATCGAGCACGCCAGCCCCTTCGCCGAGATCGACCTCACCGGCGACACGGTCCCCCACGACCGGCTGGACGCCCTCGCACAGGTCCTCGACACGGCCGGCCCCGCCACCCGCGTCCTCCCCGACGAGACGGCGGCCCTGTGGGCGAAGATGTCCTTCCTGGCCCCGTTCGCCCTCCTCACCACCCGCCACACCCTCTCCCTCGGCGACGTACGCACGCACCACCGCGAGGAGTTGACGTCCCTCGTCGAGGAGACGGCAGCCGTCAGCCGAGCCTGCGGCGCCCCCGCCGACCCGGCCCAGGCCCTCGCCCGCTACGACGCCTTCCCGCCGAGCACGAAGTCGTCGATGCAGCGGGACGCCGAGGCGGGCCGCCCCCTCGAACTCGACGCCATCGGCGGCGCGTTGCTGCGGGCGGCGGAACGGCACGGGGTGGCGACGCCGGTGACGGCCCGACTGGTACGCGAGTTGAGGGACGCCGGTCACTAGGTCCCGGGCGCCGGACTTCCAAGGCGCGAGCCTGACGAACGGCCCGCACTCAGCCACCCACACACTCGTTCGCATGAACCCCCCAAAGGAGCTCGCAACCCAAAATCGAACAGGCGTAGCATTGGGCCGTGGCTACGCCCTATGACTTTCCGAGTGACCTCCTCGCCGGCCAGGAGGAGCTGCATCAGGTCCGGGCCGAGCTGTCGGCCCTGCTGAGGCGGCTTCCCTGGTCGGTCGTACCCCTGGACGGGTTCAGCGACGACAACGGCTGGCGCAAGGTCGAGCGCCCCGCCTCCCCCGGCTGGACGGAGGACGAGCAGGCCGAGGTGGAAAAGCTCCGACGGCGCGAGCACGAGCTCGCGGTGTTCGTCAGCGGCCACCGCTTCTGGTCGGAGCTGTCCGGAGCGGAGCGGGTCGACGCCCGCATGAAACTGAAGCACGCCCACGAGGCGCCCACGGAGGAAGAGAACTGAAACACAGAGGGCCCCGCCGCGAACGGCGGGGCCCTCTGCTGCTGTGGGCGCGGACGGTTTCGAACCGCCGACATCCTGCTTGTAAGGCAGGCGCTCTACCACTGAGCTACGCACCCGGGGCAGGCCGACAGCCTACATTGTCCCGGGCCCTGTCCGGCAAACCGGTATCGCGGTCCGGAGAGGAGGAGCTCCCTCCTGAAGACTGAGCGGAAGTGCATCCTGATGCCAGGGCGCATGCTCAGCCGCGTGCCCCGAGCGGTGTTGGGCACACTGGTCGCCCGCTTTCCCGCACGATCTCTCTGGTCGTGCGGGGGCGGTGCCGTCCGTCGCCGGATCGGATGCCCGAGGGCGCGCCGTCCGATCGCCACGGCTGCTGCATCGTGGCGAGTGATCTTACGAGCGGGGGTCGTCAGGGGCTGCTGCCAGTGCTGGGCACCCCCCCCGGGAGGTGTACGCCGGGTCCACCGCGACGATCGCAACATTCTGCTCGGCGGCCATTGAGACCAGCCGGGCCCTGAGCTTGGTGGTGGGGAAGCGGGAGACGAGGCATCGGAAACGCTTGTTCCGGCCTTGCCGCTCGCGGCACGTGCTGTCGGTGAAATGAAGGTCCTCGATCGCGATCGCCAGGGCCCCGCAGTTACGGGTGTAGTGCAGCAGTCGGGTGAGCGCGTGTCGTATCTGGGCGTCGCGGTGATGCGCGCTGCCCGACAGGTCGTAGAAGAACCGCTTGGGTTCGCCAACCGGGTTGCCGTGCACGTCGAGGTGCCAGGCGGCGAGGTGATCGTCGTTCATGTCCACCGCGACCAGCGGCCGCGCTGGGAGTCGTGGTGGATGCGGTAGGCGACAGCCCGGTTCGCGACGATCCGCTCCCGCCACTCCCCAGCCCGGTGGGTGAACGTGACGGTCGCATCCAGCCCGTACCGGCCGTACGGGGCGTTCGCCAGGTGAGCCAGGGCCGCCGGAAGCCTGATCGACAGTTCGCGCCATGCCTGGCGACTCAGCCCGGCCTCGTCCAGATGGTGGCGCAGGTGCGCCAGCTTCTTGCCACCGCGCACCACATGCACGCGGCCCGCCGCCCAGTCGGCCTCAAGAGCAGCCAACCGGTCCTGAAGGACGCGAAGGCGGCGGGACTTGGCATGCCACTCCCACCGGGTGGCGTAGCCGCGCGGCAGCCTTGCCTGCTTGTCGGCCTTGGCACCCAGCGGCCGGGGCAGCCGGGCCTCTATCCGCGTGATCTGCCCCCGCAGCCACGCCATCTCGGCGGCCTGACCACGCCTCGCCAGCGCCCATTGGTCGTCCGTCGCCCTGGTGACACTGCCCGCCCATCGCGCGGAAGAGGACGCTGTCAGCGCCCGCTTCCGCGTAGCCCAGGAGACAGCGTCGTGGGCCAGCCCCCTGCCGGGACCGCGCCGCGAGATCGCCTGAGGCCAGCGAGCCGAGGAACCTGCCTAACTCGGTCAGGACCACCGCGTCCGCCGATGACACCCGCAGCCGCGCCCGGATCGACACGCCGACGGGACCTGGCACCACAAATGACGCCGCCAACTCCCGCACGCTGCCCACCCACCCCCTACCGACACCGAAGATCCTTTCATCACACACAACGACCGTCCCGGGAAAGGGTCACTCATTCGATGTGAGAACTCGTGTCTCACATCGAGGGCTCATGTGCGCCGCAGCGCGCCCGCACCTGGGGCTAGCCCCACCGTCAGTCCGGTAGGCCGCCGGATACCGCGCAGAACCCCAGATTCGTACGGTCGAAGCACCGTCGTAATCCTGGGCCGTCATGGTCGGTCTCAGGGGAGTCTCAGGGGGAGTTCGTCATGGCCCGTACCGTTGCCGTCCGCGCAGCCGCCGTCACCGGAGCCGTCGTGGTGCTTGTCGCGGGGCTCGCCGCCTGTGGGGCCTCCGCCGGGGACGACAAGGATCCCGAGCACCGGTCCTTCGCGCTGGAGGGACGGACGCTGACCGTCGACTCCGACGACTCGGCGCTGGAGATCGTCGCCGCCGAGGGGAACAAGGCCGGCACCGTCGAGGTCACCCGGTGGTTCCAGGGGTCGGTCGCGATCGGTTCGGACCCGAAGGTGACCTGGGCGATGGAGGACGACCGGCTGGTGCTGCGGGAGAAGTGCTCCGGCATGATCGCCGACTGCTCGGCCAAGCACCGTATCGAGGTGCCGCGCGGGGTCACCGTGAAGGTCGAGGACGGGGACGGCAGCGTGCGGGCGCGGGGGTTCCGGGATGCGCTGAGTATTCGTACGGCGGACGGGTCCGTGCAGGTCACCGACTCCAGCGGTCCGCTGGATCTGGAGACCGGTGATGGATCCGTGCGGGTCGCCGATGTCTCCTCGCGTCGGGTGAAGGCGAAGACCAAGGACGGCTCGGTCCGGCTCGAACTCGGCACCGTGCCGAACCTGGTGGAGACCCGCAGCGGCGACGGCTCCGTGACGATCGAGCTGCCGCGGGCCACGTACCGGGTGACGACCGAGACCGGCGACGGGGCGGTGGACGTGTCCGTGCCGCGGGACGACGCCAGCTCCCATGTGGTCTCCGCGCGCACCGGGGACGGAAAAGTCACGGTGCGAACGGCGAACTGACCGGCCCGTGTGTTCGTCCTAAACCGGTGGGAGAATGACACCGGGCAGGGTGAATGACAGCACGGGAGAGGGATGTGACGGCGACACCTCCGCAGCCGAACTCGCCGTCAGCGCCGCGCGCACAGCGCCGCCCCGCGCGCTCCGCAGCCCTGCGGGCCGGCCGTCCCGCCGTAGAGGCCATTCGTCCCGCCGTAGAGGCCAGCCGTCCCGCCGTGCAGGCCGTCCGTCCCGCCGTGCAGGCCGTTCACCCCGCCGTAGAGGCCGGTCGTCGTGCGGTCCGATCCGGTGGGCAGGCCCTCCTCGACACCCTCACCCTGGCCGCGCTCCCTCTCGTGGCCGTCCTGGCCCTGCCCGCTGCCTTCGCCGGTGGCGGTACGCGGCGGTGGTTCGGGGGGCGGGCCGAGAGTCAGCGGGCCGAGGCGCAGGCCGCGAAGGATGCGGCGGCGGCCGCGTTCTATGAGCTGGACACCGCCCAGCGGGATCTGCGGATCTCCATCGAGACGATCACGGCCGTCGACGACTCGCCCGCCGCCCGTCGCGCGACCGCCGACTTCGAGGCGCTCGGGCGGCGCATCGACGAGGTCAGCCACCAGTACATCCAGGCCGTCGACGCCCACGACCTCGACCGCGACGACCTGGAGGCCTCGGCTGCCGCACGCGCGCGTACCGAGCTGACCAGGGCCAAGGACGAGCTCGACAACGTGAAGCGCGAGCTGGACCGGTTCACGGACGGGCTCGGGCCGCTGATCGGCAAGGCCGAGACGCAGCTGGCCCGCCTCGCCCCGGCCGTGGAGCGCGCCCGGCAGGGCCTGCTCGCCGCCTCGAACGCGCTGGATGCCGTACGGGCATCGGGGCTGACGGCGGACGACCTCGCGGCGCGGCTGGCCGCTCTCGCGCCCGAGCTGACCAAGCTGAACCAGGGCGCCGGGCAGCATGGCGTCCCGCAGACGCTGGAGCGTGCCGAGCGGGTGGCGCGGGAGGCGGAAGCCGTCCGGGTGGAGGCCGAGCGGCTGCCGGACAAGGCCGCCGAGATCGACCACCGCCTGGTCTCGCTGCGTACGCATGCGCAGGCGCTCACGACCCGTGCCGGGCAGGTCGAGCCGGTGCTGAGCGAGCTGCGGCGGCGGTTCACCGCGGCCTGCTGGCAGGACCTGCAGGGCGTCCCGGAGCGTGCCGCGGAGAACGTACGGCAGGCCGAGCTGAAGCTGAAGGAGGCCCAGGCCGCGCGGGACGCCCAGCGCTGGCCGGACGCCATCGCGCTGCTGTCGACGGTCCGGGCGCTGCTGAACAGCACCGACGAGTCGGTGTCCGCCGCGGGCGACCGGCTGCGCCGGCTGAACGCCGTGCAGAAGGACCCGCAGCAGGAGGTCGACCGGACGCGGTTCGCGATCCGGGACGCCCAGCGGCTGGCCATGGCGGGGCGGAACACGCCCGATCCGCGGCACGCGCGGCCCCTGGACGACTCCGTCGCGCGGCTGGAGCGGGCGATCGGCACGCTGGAGGGGCGCCATCCGGACTACTGGCACTTCCTGACCGAGGCGGAGGCGGTACGGCAGGCGGTGGCCCGGGTGGTCGCGCAGATCCGTGAGGAGCGGGGCGCCGCGCACTGACCGGGCTAATCTGTGCGCATGCCTCGCTACGAGTACCGCTGCCGCAGCTGCGGCGACACGTTCGAACTGAGCCGGCCGATGGCGGAGTCGTCCGCGCCCGCGAGCTGCCCTGCGGGGCATGACGACACGGTGAAGCTTCTGTCGACGGTGGCTGTGGGCGGCACGGCCTCGGCTCCCGCCCCCGCGCCCAGGGCGGGCGGCGGGGGCGGTGGGTGTTGTGGCGGGGGCTGCTGCGGTTAGTCGCCTACGGGGGTGCCGCGCGCTGTCGTCATGCGAGTGCGGCGTCGTTGTGGCTGGTCGCGCCCACGCGGCGGAGCCGCACAGTGATATGGCCCCCGTGCCCCTTAGGGCGCTACGCGCCCTTCAGAGCGTTGCCGGGCGAGTTGCCTTCAAAAACTCCCGCAGGATTCGCTCCCCCGCCAGCACCCCCCGCTCCGGCAGCGCGCTGATCTGCGGTGCCGTCCAGTCGGCGTCCGCCAGCTCACCGTGCCCCGGCCGCCAGCCCCTGTCCACGGCCAGCAGCAGGTCCGCGTCCAGCAAGGAGTCGCCCGCCGCCAGCGTCAGGTCCGCACCCGCCCGCCGGGCGGCCTCGTGCATGGCGGCGCTCTTGGTGAGGGGCTTCGGGACGGCGTAGATCTTGCGGCCCTGCAGTGACACCGTCCAGCCGCGGTTCTCCGCCCAGACCGCGAGTTCCTTCACCCACTCCTCGGGCAGCAGTTCGCGCTCGACGACCAGGTAGGCGAAGAGGTCCTCGGCGACCCGGTGCTTGCGCACCCACGCCGGGGACGCCGTCGCCATCAGGTGGTCCTGCACCTCCGCCAGCGGTGCGCACTGCTCGGCCAGCCGGGCCGTGACCTGTGCGTGCCAGTCGAGGTCGGAGACGCCGTCGACCAGCAGGTGGCCGCCGTTGGCGCAGATCGCGTACTTCGGCGGGGGGCCGGGCAGGTTGATGCGCTGGTACTGCTTGCGGGTGCGGGTCGTGGTCGGTACGAAGACGGCCGCGTCGCCGAGGTCGGTCAGCAGCTGGGCCGCAGTCTCGGTCATGTACGACAGCGGCTTGCTCTCGTGCACCTCCACGCACAGCAGCCTGGGCGCCCGCGCGTCCGGCATGGTCAGCGCCAACGCGGCCGAGGAGTAGATGAGCGTACGGTCGAGGTCGCTCGCCACCAGCACCGGCATCAGACGTTCACCGCCTTGCCGTCGGCGCCCGTCGCGCCCCGCGTGTACCTGGGGTGGATCAACCCCACGCAGGTGTACGGCAGTTCGGCGACCTCTTCCACCGGGACCCCTCTCTGTTCGGCCAGCAGACGGACGTGGTCCAGGTCGGCGCCGGCTCCGGCCCGCGCGAGGATCTTCCAGGGCACGCGGCGCAGCAGCACCCGCGTGGTCTCGCCGACGCCCGGCTTGACGAGGTTCACGTCGTGGATGCCGTACTCCTCGCTGATGCGCTCGACGGCCTTCCAGCCCTCCCAGGTGGGTGCGCGGTCGGCGGACAGCAGCTCCTTGGCGGTCGCGTCGACGGCGTCCATGACCTCCGGGAAGCGGGCGGAGACGGCGTCCAGGAAGGCCACGGACACGTCGGCGCCGGCGAGTTCACGGTAGAACTTCGCGCCGTGGTAGTCGTTCGGGCCGACCAGGTCGGCGCGCAGGACGGTGCGCGAGATCAGGCCGGAGACCGTGGAGTTGAGGCACGCGGACGGGACGAGGTAGTCGTCGCGGGTGCCGTACGTCCGCACGCAGGAGCCCGGGTCGGCCAGTACGGCGATCTCCGGGTCGAAGCCGGTGATGCCGTCGGACTGCTCGAACTCCTCCAGGGCGGCGGCCAGTTCGCGGGTGATGGCGCCCTTGCCGGTCCAGCCGTCGACGAAGACGACATCACGCGGGTCATGGTGCTCGGCCAGCCAGCGCAGCGCGTTGGCGTCGATGCCGCGGCCGCGCACGATCGACACGGCGTAGTGCGGCAGGTCGAGGCCGTGCCGGAACTGGGCCCAGCGACGCATGAGGACGCCGACGGGGGTGCCGGCGCGGGCGAGGGAGACGAGCACCGGCCGCGGCGAGCGCTCCGCCAGCACGATCTCGGTGACCGCGCCGACCGCCTGCGCCAGCCGCGCCGCCGACTCCTCCAGCGCCGTGTGGAACAGTGCCTGGTACTGCTCGCTCGGCTGGTACTCCACCGGCAGCGATTCCGCGTAGTGCGCGCCGCCGCTCTGGATGGCCTCCTCGCGCTCCTCGGTCGGCGCCTCCAGCGTCACGTCCGAGAGGTCCTGCAGCAGCCAGCCGACCTCCTCGGGGGCGTACGAGGAGAAGGCGGGGCCGCGGAGGGGCTCGGGGAGCATGGAGGGCCTTTCGGGGACGTACGACGGGACGACCGCGAGGACGGCGTGTGGGGTGTGGGCGGCGAGCCGGTCCAACAGACCGTCGGGTGCGTGCAGTTCGGGTGTGTCGGCGACCGAGTCGACCACGGCTATGACCGCGTCGAAGCCGGCACCGGCGACGTTGTAGGCGTAGCGCTCGCCGGGGCCGTCGGCGGGGTTGTCGTGGGCGGGGAAGACGATACGGCTGCGTATCGCGTAGCCGGGGTCGTCGACCGCGAGGACCGGGGAACGGGTGGTCGTGGAGTACCGCACCTCGGCCTCCACGACCTGCTCCAGCTCACGGGCGAGTCGCAGGGGGGCGTACATCAGCTCTTCGAAGCCGAGGACGTGGACGCGGCGCGCGTCAGCCGGCAGTGCCTCTGCGAGGCGGGCTGCCATGGCGGGGAGGGCGCTTTCGAGTCGTATTCGATGCTGGGGGGTGAAGCCGTGTCGGCCGCCGTCGGGGAGGCCGGGGGGCCAGTGCAGGTCGACGCGGGTGATGTGGGGGTGGGTGGGGTTGTCGTCCGGGCGCGGGCCCGTGGGGGCTGGTCGCGCAGACGACCGACTACCGCTCGCGGCACTCTCAGACTCGTACCGCGCCACCAGCTCCTGCCCCTTCTCCAGCACCCCCTCCGGCAACCGCACCGTCCCCGAAGCCGCCGCCACCAGATCAACCCTCGCGCCGATCTCCCGCGCGAACTCCTCCAGTCGCCCGGCGTCCTCGGCCGACCGCATGTCGACCAGCGCCACCACGACGTACCGCCGCCGCGGATACCGTTCGTGAAGATCCCGGATGGTGTTCAGGACCGTGTTCCCCGTCGAGAACTCGTCGTCGACCAGGACCAGCGGCCCGTCACCCGCCAGCAGGCCCGGATCCTCCGGCAGCAGCAGATGCGACGTAGCGTGCGAGTGGGACTCCTCGAAGCCGCCCGCCGGGGCGACCCCGGCGACCGGGCGGCGGGTGGAGTGCAGGTACGGGGCGCTGCCGATGCCGTCGGCGACGGAGTGGCCGAGGCCGGTCGCCGTCTCCGCGTAGCCGAGGACGACCGCCCGGGCGGCCTCGTCGGCGCCCAGAAGTTCCCGCACCCGGCGGCCCAGGGCGAAGCCGGCGCCGTACACCACGGACGGTGACTGCGGTACGTGCTTGCCGAGCACGTTGGAGACCAGCAGATGCGCCCGCTTGGGGTTGCGGCGCAGGGCGAGTCCCAGCAGCTCCGTGAGCTCGTCGTCGCCCACGAGCTGGACTCCGAGCCGCTCGGCGACCCAGCTGCCGGACCAGACCCCGTTGTTCACTGCGTTGTTCATGCGTCCCTTGGATAGAGGTGGGTTCAGCCGGGAATTCCGGCGGCCAGCAGATCCACGAAGCTGACGTCCTCGCGCGCGACGCCGAAGACCTCCGCGCGCAGCATGGTCCGCTCGGCCCAGGCTCGGTGCGGCTTCACCTCGTTCATCTTGTTCGTGTACGCCGACCTCAGCACGCCCCCGCCGCCGCGCTCCGGCCGCAGGATGTCGACGGCGTCGCCGTACTCCTCGTGACTGACCACGGACAGTGCGTGCACCGCCGGCACATGGGAGGGGTGGATGCAGGTCTTGCCCAGCAGACCGTTGGCGTGGTCGAGGGAGATCTCCCGCAGCAACCCGTCCATCGCGTGCTCAATCAGTTTCTCGCGCAGTTCGACGGCCTGTCCCTCCAGGAACGGGCTGGTGCGCAGCATCGGCTTGAACATGCGCTCGGGCACGCGGAAGTACTCCCACACCGGTCCGGTCACCGTGTACCCGGTGCCGTCGGCCCGCCCCAGCATGTTCACGACGTCGGCGATCACGGAGGCGACGATCTGCACGTCGTAGGCGGTCATGTCGGGGGCGCGCCGCAGCCCGTACGAGGAGCAGAAGTCGGTGACGCCGAGCCGCAGCGCGAGCACCCGGTCCCGGTACTTGTCGACGGCGCGGGCGATGCCCTCCAGGGCGTCCACGCGGGACTCCCGGTACATGAGCTCGGGCGTCTCCAGCACGGGCATGCCGAACAGCCGGTGCCCGAGGGCGGTCTCGGCGGCGGCGAGGGCCTCCAGGAAGGGGATGCCACGCTCCTCGGTGAACTTGGGGAACACGAACCCGGACAGCAGCCGCACGGCCGGGCCCAGGCGCCGGACGAGGTCGGGGATCTGCTCGGGTGTGCGCACCCGGACGAAGAGCAGCGGCAGTGCGGCGCCCGCTCGCCCCGCGAGGTCCGCGAACTGCCGGACGAGGTTCTCCTCGCCCGCCGCGACGTCCTCGTCGCCGATGGAGTCCTCCAGGCACAGCACCATCGAAACCACGCCGTTCCCCGCCTGCTTGACGATGTCGTCGGCGAGCCGCGGCCGGGTGGCCGGACTGTAGAGCGTGGCGCCCAGGGCCGCGGAGAGCAGCCGGGCCGGGGAGCCGGCGGTGAATTCGCACGGCTCCTGGTGGAAGAGGCGCTGCCGCACCTCCGGGGCGATGTGCCCGAAATGACGCATAGAACTCCCCCGTGGTGTCTCAGTGGCCCCTGTGAGCTGTTCACAGGTGGCCGGTAATAGTACGTAGATACCCATGTCAGGGGTTCCCGCAGGGCATGAATTTCTGGTAACGCGGACGAACACGAGCGCGCACGGTCTGCGTACCCCCCGCGTTGTCGTGATCAGGACGGAGAGGGCAGGATGACGGCATGACGCACGCGATGTTGAAGGGGTCGAACGTCCCGCTCAAGGCCACGACGGTGCGCGCCGTGCTGCGCTGGACGCCCGGGCAGGGGGTCCCGGATGTCGACGCCTCGGCTCTGCTCCTCGGCCCCGACGGTCGTGTGCGCTCCGACGAGGACTTCGTCTTCTACAACCAGCCCCGGCACCCCTCCGGGAAGGTGTGGCGCCTCGGCAAGAAGCGGCTCGCCGAGGGCCTCACCGACACCATCCAGACAGATCTCGCCGGTGTCGAGCCCGACGTCGGTCAAATTCAGCTGGTCGCTTCGGCGGACGGCGTCACCTTCGACCGCGTACGGGACCTACGCATCCTGCTGTACGACGCGACGGCCGCCGACGGCGACCCGCTGGCGTACTTCGACATCAAGCCGGAGACGGGCCAGGAGACCGCCCTGATCTGCGGCGAGCTGTACCGCCGCGGCGAGGGCTGGAAGTTCCGCGCCCTGGGCGAGGGCTACTCGGACGGCCTGAAGGGCCTGGCCACGGACTTCGGCATCTCGGTGGACGAGGCCGAGGCAGCGCAGGAGCCTGCGGCAGCTCAGCCGACCTCGGTACCGGAGGTCTCCCAGCCCCTGCCCCCGGAACAGCCGACGACGACGGTCCCGCCCCAGCCGTCGTACGGCTACCCTCAGCAGCCCCCGGCGACCCAGCCGGCATACGGCTATCCCCAGCCGACGAGCCAGCCGGCCCACGCCCAGTCGGGCTACGGCTACCCGCCCCCGGTGACGACAGCTCCGAACCAGGAGTTCCGCCTGCCTCCTCAAGGGCCCCAATTCATCGGACGGTGACGGGAGCGCCCCGTCAGGGGCGCGGGGCTGTATCGATATGCGGCTCCGCCGCGTGGGCGCGACCAGCCACAAACGACCCGCAGCCGCCATACAGCGCAAGGCCCCGAACTCTTAGGCGCACCGGCCGAAACCCAGCGTCAGCGCTCCGCCTTGGTTTTGTACCCGCGGCCCCATTGCAGTCCCCACCCGAACAACCGATCCAGCTCGGCCTGAAACCCGTAAACGAACTTCACCTCACGCCGAACCCACAGCTCACCCTTGATGTTCTCGATCATCACCACCGCACAGGACCGAGCCTGAGGGTGCCGCTCATCGAGACCTATCTCGATCCGGGGCCCATTGCTCGGGTACAACGTGACGATCGCATGCGTACGGTCGAACGCCGGCGTCTGGTCATAGATGTACACGAAGACCAGCAACCGCTTGATGTTCTCCCGATGATCCAGGTTGACGTACATCGTCTCCCCGGACGCCGATCCGAACCGGTCGTCCCCGCTGAGCTTGACGTATGGCGGCGAGTTAACGTCCCCGAAGAACCCGCCCAGCGGCTGGACGACCCCCTTCGTCCCGTCGGCCAGTTCATACAGGCACCCGAGGTCCAGGTCGACATTGACCATGCTCTGGCTGTGCCCGAGCACCTCCGGCGGCTTGAGGGCCTTGAACGGATGCCGCAACAGGCTCTCCCGCTGCGACCCCCCGATGTCGGACGTCCGCATCCGCCAGGCGAGGTTGATCCGCAAATGCCCCGTGGCAGCACCTTGCTTGGTGAGCGACACCCGATCGTGCCGCTTGGTCAGCTCTATCGCATTCGTCGACGCACTGCCCGAGTCGAACTCCGCGGCTCGACCACGCCAGAGCCCGTCCAAGAAGCCCATTCCGCCCCCACGTCCCACCAGAGAACCGCGTTCACTTGGAAAAACCGGCGGGGCGGCCGGAGCCCGGCCGCCCCGCACAGAGCGTTCCTCGCTTGCAGGGGTGTCACACCCCGGACGAGACCTCAGTCTTCTCGTCCGAGGCCTTCGCTTTTCCCTCCGCGGCGGCGAGCGCGCGGTTGCGGCGGACCGAGGACCAGAAGGACCAGCCGATCAGAATCACACCGACCATGCCGGTGATGATCTCGTTGATCTCGTACTGGATGGTGACGAGCAGGATCATGGCGAGCGCGCCGATCGCGTAGTGCGCGCCGTGCTCGAGGTAGACGTAGTCGTCGAGGGTGCCCTGACGCACGAGGTACACGGTCAGCGACCGGACGTACATCGCGCCGATACCGAGACCCAGCGCCATCAGGACGATGTCGTTGGTGATGGCGAAGGCGCCGATCACGCCGTCGAAGGAGAAGGACGCGTCCAGGACCTCGAGGTAGAGGAACATGAAGAACGCGGCCTTGCCGGCCATGGCGACCGCCGAGCGGGGCTTGCCGGTGCGCTCGGCCTCTTCCTCGGCCTCGTGCTCGCGTTCCTCCTCCTCTTCGAGCTTGTCCTCGAAGTAGCCGGAGAGACCGCCCACGATCATGTACGTGATCAGACCGGCGATACCGGAGAGCAGAACCGTCTCCGCCTTGTCGACGTGCGCACCGCCGTGCTGGTGGGCGTGGGTCGCGAAGGTCAGGGCCGAGATCAGCAGAACGACCAGTGCGATGCAGACCGACAGCATGTCGACCTTGCCGAGCTTGGCCAGCGGGCGCTCCAGCCAGCCGAGCCACTTGATGTCCCGGTCCTCGAAGATGAAGTCCAGGAAGATCATCAGCAGGAACATGCCACCGAACGCGGCGATCGCCGGGTGGGCGTCGGTGACGAGCTCCTGGTAGCGGTCCTTGTCGCTGAGCGCGAGGTCGACGGCCTCGATCGGTCCGAGCGACGCGCTGATCGCGACGATCACCACGGGGAAGACCAGTCGCATGCCGAAGACGGCGATCAGGATGCCGACGGTGAGGAAGATCTTCTGCCAGAAGGCATTCATCTTCTTCAGGATTCCGGCGTTGACCACCGCGTTGTCGAAGGACAGCGAGATCTCGAGGACGGAGAGGATCGCCACGATGCCGAAGGCGGTCCACCCCCCGAAGAGGACCGCTGCAACCAGGCCGAGCGCGGTGACCGCGAACGACCAACCGAAGGTTTTCAGAACCACTGGCTACCCAATCCTGTATGTACGGGGCTCCCCCGCGCCGCACTCGGCTTTACGAACTTTTGAACCCGAAGTCTAGTCGGCCCGTCTTCGCATCCCACTCGGGCCCGGCTTTTGCTCATATCGCGTTATGAGACGTTGACCCCGAAGTCCAGTGCGATGCCGCGGAGTCCGGACGCGTACCCCTGTCCCACCGCCCGGAACTTCCATTCCCCCTGGTAACGGTAGACCTCGCCGAAGATCATGGCGGTCTCGGTGGAGGCGTCCTCGCTCAGGTCGTAGCGGGCGAGCTCCTGGCCGTCGGCCTGGTTCACCACGCGAATGAAGGCATTGCTGACCTGGCCGAAAGTCTGGCCGCGCTCGTCGGCCATGTGGATGGAGACAGGGAAGACGATCTTGTCGCAGTGGGCCGGCACCTTGGGGAGGTCGACCAGGATCGACTCGTCGTCGCCGTCGCCCTCGCCGGTGAGGTTGTCCCCGGTGTGCTCCACCGAGCCGTCCGGGCTCTTGAGCTGGTTGTAGAAGACGAACCACTCATCGCCCAGAACCCGTCCGCCGTTGCACATCAGGGCGCTGGCGTCGAGGTCGAAGGGGGCTCCGGTGGTGGAGCGCGCGTCCCAGCCGAGCCCGATCATCACCTGAGTGAGGTTCGGTGCGGCCTTGGACAGGGAGACGTTTCCTCCCTTGGCGAGCGTGACGCCCATGATGCTGATCCTCCCCAGGGTGCTGCTTCTTTGGTTGTCCTGCGCATCCGGCGCCGCACCCAAACGAATGCGGCGCCGGAGTCAGCCAGTGGCGTCCTGGACTCTCACGCCCCGGTCGTCGAACTCAGGTGCTCGACGGCTCAGACGTTCACGCCGAAGTCCTGCGCGATGCCGCGCAGGCCCGAGGCGTAACCCTGGCCGATGGCTCGGAACTTCCACTCCGCGCCGTGCCGGTACAGCTCGCCGAAGACCATCGCGGTCTCGGTGGACGCGTCCTCGCTGAGGTCGTAGCGCGCGATCTCGGCGCCGCCGGCCTGGTTCACGACGCGGATGAACGCGTTGCGGACCTGGCCGAAGGACTGCTGGCGGTTCTCGGCGTCGTAGATCGACACCGGGAAGACGATCTTCTCGATGTCGGCCGGGACGCCCGCGAGGTTGACCTTGATCTGCTCGTCGTCGCCCTCGCCCTCACCGGTGAGGTTGTCGCCGGTGTGCTCGACGGAGCCGTCGGGGCTCTTGAGGTTGTTGAAGAAGACGAAGTTCGCGTCGCTGCCGACCTTGCCGGAGCTGTTTAGCAGCAGCGCGCTTGCGTCCAGGTCGAAGTCGGTGCCGGTCGTGGTGCGGACGTCCCACCCCAGACCGACGATGACCGCGGTCAGCCCGGGGGCCTCCTTGGTCAGTGATACGTTGCCGCCCTTGCTGAGGCTGACTCCCACGAGTCCTCCATTGGTGTCCAGGGGCGGGGAGCCCCGCCGTGCGTTTGATATCGGATCAACGAGTCGATCCTAGTGACGGGTTCCCGTACCTCGCAGGCCTTGATGCCGAAGAATCACAGGTGTCGGTGACGGCCGGGATCAGAGGGTGTCGAGCGCCTTGACGTACTCGTTCAGGTCGCGCGCGTCCGGCAGCGCGTTGACGACGGTCCAGCGCACCACGCCCTCCTTGTCGATGACGAAGGTGCCGCGCACGGCGCAGCCCTTGTCCTCGGCGAAGACGCCGTAGGCGCGGCTGACCTCGCCGTGCGGCCAGAAGTCGCTGAGCAGCGGGTACTCCAGGCCCTCCTGCTCGGCGAAGACGCGCAGGGTGTGGATGGAGTCGTTGGAGACGGCGAGCACCTGGGTGTCGCGGTCGGAGAATTTCGGGAGGTTGTCGCGGACCTCGCACAGCTCGCCGGTGCACACGCCGGTGAAGGCGAAGGGGTAGAAGAGCAGGACGACGTTCTTGGAACCGCGGAAGTCGGAGAGCTTCACGCTCGCGCCGTGGTTGTCCTTGAGCTCGAAGTCGGGGGCCTTGTCGCCGACCTGGATCGCCATCGTCGTGGATGTCCCTTCGGTGGGGCTGTTCGGGTGGCACCCACCCTATGCAGCGGCCACCGGGGCCCGTGCAGGAGGCCGGGCCGGGCTTTTCGGCCCGGCCCGGCACCGTCACCGGATCACTTCTTGGTCTTCGCGGCCTTGGGCGTCACCAGCCGGCTGCCGCTCCAGTCCTTGCCGACGCTGACGCTCTTGGACGCCGACAGACCCGCCGTCGTCGCGGCTTCCGAGATGTCGCTGGGCTCCACGTAGCCGTCACGGCCGGTCTTCGGCGTGAGCAGGAGGATCGAGCCGCCCTCCTCGATGTACGTGGTGGCGTCCACCAGCGCATCCGTCAGGTCGCCGTCCTCGTCGCGGAACCACAGCACCACGGCATCGGCGACGTCGTCGTAGTCCTCGTCCACGAGCTCGTTGCCGACGACTTCCTCAATGGCCTCGCGGAGTTCCTGGTCTACGTCCTCGTCGTAGCCGATCTCCTGGACCACCTGCTCGGGCTGGAACCCCAGCCTGACGGCAGGGTTCGTCCGCTCCTCCGCGTGGTCCGCGGTCGCGCTCACGGGTTGCCTCCTGATCATGTCTTGGGAATAACTCAGCCACGCGCGTGCGCGAAGCATTGGCCGTAGTCCACACGGGCGGGACGGATCGCGCAAGTACCCGGCCGTTCAGACCGCCGAAACGGTGACGATCCTGAACGTGTCACCGCAACTCCAGGCACACCATCATCGTCTCAAGGTGACGCACACCACGCCAATGTGCCCCCTTTGCACGTTTGGGAACCATGCGTGGGCACTCAGCCGTTTACCAAGCACCGGTTACCCCGCAGTAGAGATGACGTTTTGCGCCCCGAGGTACACGATGGGGAGCGGTGCAGACGCCCAGAAACCCCAGAAACACAGCCCTCTGACAGGTAAGGACCAGCGTGGCTTCCGGATCCGATCGCAACCCGATCATCATTGGCGGCCTTCCGAGTCAGGTTCCTGACTTCGATCCCGAGGAAACCCAGGAGTGGCTCGACTCCCTCGACGCCGCCGTCGACCAGCGTGGCCGGGAGCGGGCCCGCTATCTGATGCTGCGGCTGATCGAGCGGGCCCGCGAGAAGCGCGTGGCCGTGCCCGAGATGCGCAGCACGGACTACGTCAACACGATCGCCACCAAGGACGAGCCGTTCTTCCCGGGCAACGAGGAGATCGAGCGCAAGATCCTCAACGCCACCCGGTGGAACGCCGCCGTCATGGTGTCCAGGGCCCAGCGCCCGGGGATCGGCGTCGGCGGCCACATCGCCACCTTCGCCTCCTCGGCCTCGCTCTACGACGTGGGCTTCAACCACTTCTTCCGCGGCAAGGACGAGGGCGACGGCGGCGACCAGGTCTTCTTCCAGGGGCACGCCTCTCCGGGCATCTACGCGCGCGCCTTCCTGCTCGACCGGCTGAGCGAGCAGAACCTCGACGCGTTCCGGCAGGAGAAGTCGAAGGCGCCGTACGGGCTGTCCAGCTACCCGCACCCGCGGCTGATGCCGGACTTCTGGGAGTTCCCGACCGTGTCGATGGGCCTCGGCCCGATCGGCGCGATCTACCAGGCGCGGATGAACCGCTACATGGAGGCGCGCGGCATCGCGGACACCTCCAAGTCGCATGTGTGGGCGTTCCTGGGCGACGGCGAGATGGACGAGCCGGAGTCGCTGGGCCAGCTGTCCATCGCCGCCCGTGAGGGCCTGGACAACCTCACCTTCGTCGTCAACTGCAACCTGCAGCGCCTCGACGGCCCGGTGCGGGGCAACGGCAAGGTCATCCAGGAGCTGGAGTCGATCTTCCGCGGCGCCGGCTGGAACGTCATCAAGCTGATCTGGGACCGCACCTGGGACCCGCTGCTCGCGCAGGACCGCGACGGCATCCTCGTCAACAAGATGAACACCACGCCGGACGGCCAGTTCCAGACGTACGCCACCGAGACCGGCGCCTACATCCGCGACCACTTCTTCGGCGGCGACCACCGGCTGCGCGCCATGGTCGAGGGCATGACCGACGACCAGATCCTGCACCTGGGCCGCGGCGGTCACGACCACCGGAAGATCTACGCCGCCTACTCGGCCGCCCGCGCCCACAAGGGCCAGCCGACCGTGATCCTCGCCAAGACGATCAAGGGCTGGACGCTCGGTCCCAACTTCGAGGGCCGCAACGCCACGCACCAGATGAAGAAGCTGACGGTCGACGACCTCAAGCGCTTCCGCGACCGGCTGCACCTGCCGATCTCCGACAAGGACCTGGAGAGCGGGCTCCCGCCGTACTACCACCCGGGGCGGGACTCGGAAGAGATCCAGTACATGCACGACCGCCGCAAGGGGCTCGGCGGTTACGTCCCCACGCGCGTGGTGCGCTCCAAGCCGCTGGCGCTGCCGGACGACAAGACGTACGCGACCGTGAAGAAGGGCACGGGCCAGCAGTCCATCGCGACGACCATGGCCTTTGTCCGACTCCTCAAGGACCTCATGCGGGACAAGGAGCTCGGCAAGCGGTTCGTGCTGATCGCGCCGGACGAGTACCGCACGTTCGGCATGGACTCGTTCTTCCCGAGCGCGAAGATCTACAACCCGCTGGGCCAGCAGTACGAGGCCGTCGACCGCGACCTGCTGCTCGCCTACAAGGAGTCGCCGACCGGCCAGATGCTGCACGACGGCATCTCTGAGGCCGGCTGCACCGCCTCGCTGATCGCGGCGGGCTCGGCGTACGCCACGCACGGCGAGCCGCTGATCCCGGTGTACGTCTTCTACTCGATGTTCGGTTTCCAGCGCACCGGCGACCAGTTCTGGCAGATGTCGGACCAGCTGGCCCGCGGTTTCGTGCTCGGTGCGACCGCCGGCCGTACGACGCTGACCGGCGAGGGCCTGCAGCACGCCGACGGCCATTCGCAGTTGCTCGCCTCGACCAACCCGGGCTGTGTGGCGTACGACCCGGCGTTCGGGTTCGAGATCGCGCACATCGTCAAGGACGGCCTGCGCCGGATGTACGGCAGCTCGCCCGAGCACCCGCACGGCGAGGACGTCTTCTACTACCTCACCGTCTACAACGAGCCGATCCAGCACCCGGCCGAGCCGGAGAACGTGGACGTCGAGGGCATCCTCAAGGGCATCTACCGCTTCAGCGAGGGCACTTCGGGCTCGATCCCCGCGCAGATCATGGCGTCCGGTGTCGCGCTGCCGTGGGCGATCGAGGCGCAGAAGATCCTCGCCGAGGAGTGGAACGTCAAGGCCGACGTCTGGTCGGCGACCTCCTGGAACGAGCTGCGGCGCGAGGCCGTGGAGTGCGAGGAGCACAACCTGCTGCATCCGGAGGAGGAGCAGCGGGTGCCGTATGTGACGCGGAAGCTGACCGGGGCCCAGGGGCCGTTCGTGGCCGTCTCCGACTGGATGCGGTCGGTGCCGGACCAGATCGCCCGGTGGGTGCCGGGGACGTACCAGTCGCTGGGTGCGGACGGCTTCGGGTTCGCGGACACCCGCGGGGCGGCCCGCCGCTTCTTCCACATCGACGCGCAGTCGGTGGTCGTCGGCGTGCTGACGGAGCTGGCGAAGGAAGGGAAGGTGGACCGGTCGGTGCTGAAGCAGGCGATCGACCGGTACCAGCTGCTCGATGTGTCGGCCGCTGATCCCGGGGCTGCCGGGGGCGACGCGTAGCGTCCGAAGGGGCATGGCGTCGCAGGGTTGTGGCGTCAACGGCTCGACGGGGTGGTGTGCCCGTGGATGACCTGCGGGATACACCACCCCTTCACATTTCCTACGATGCGGCCATGAAGGTAGCTCCCGCACAAGTCCGTTGGGAACGGCGTACCCAGCGGCCGCTGTTCGGTCTGGCTCTGGCGTTCGCCGTGGCCTATGCCGTGCCGATCGTCGAGCCGGACGCGAGCCGTGAGGTCGAGTCCGCGTGCCTCGCGGTGGAGTGGGGGGTGTGGGGGGCGTTCGCACTGGACTACGTCGTGCGGCTCGCTCTTGCCGAGCGGCGCCGGGAGTTCGTGCGGACCCACTGGCTGGATCTGTGCGCCGTGGTACTGCCGCTGGTGCAGCCGTTGCGGCTGCTGCGGCTCGTGTCGACGTTGCTGCTCGTGGGGCAGCGGGCGCGGATGGCCTCACAGATCCGGCTGACGACATACGTCGCCGGGTCGGTGGTCGGGCTGATGATGTTCGGCTCGCTGGCCGTGTTGTCCGTGGAGCGGGATGCGCCGGGCGGGAACATCAAGACGCCGGGTGACGCGGTGTGGTGGTCCTTTACGACCATGACGACCGTGGGGTACGGGGATCATGCGCCGACCACGGGGCTCGGGCGGATGATCGCGGTGGGGTTGATGTTGTCCGGGATCGCCTTGCTGGGTGTGGTGACCGCGAACATCGCCGCGTGGTTCATAGCTCGGTTCGAGATGGACGACGTGGAGGAGCGGCGGCAGACGGAGGCGATACGGGTGCTGACGGAGGAAGTCCGGGCGCTGCGGGCCGAGGTTGCCGAACTGTCGGGCAACCAGAAGGTCGGCGAGGAACACGTCCGTTAGCTGGTTGCCCGGCGTGGCGGCTGGGGCGGGGTGAGGACGCTTGCCCGCGCTGGCGGGGTGCCGCCTGCGCCCACCCGTGCCGCCCCAGCGGCACGACTGCCCGCAGGCTGGGTGGGTGAGCGGGTACTGGCCGGCAGGCGGCACTGCGGCCCACCGAGGGGCGCGGGGAGCTGCGCGATCAGCCCCCGCCACCCGCAGCCGCCCTCGAACCCGGAGTCCCGAGCTCTTGGGCGCTAGAACATGCCGTTCCCCGGTGTTGCCACCCCCGCCAGCCAGATGATCGCCAGCAGAGTGTCTATCGCGCCCAACACCACCGCGATCAGGGCGGGAACGGGGCGGGCCCCGGTCCAGCTGCGGCCCATCGCCAGCCAGCCGCAGGCGATCGCCACGGGGCCCAGGATGATGCCCAGGACGAAGAATCCGGCGACCGCGCAGATGGTTCCGACGATTCCGAGCGTCGCGCGATCCGGCCCGGTCCGTGACCACGTCCGGCCACGTGAGCGGGGGTACCTGCGCGTTCCATGTCCGAAGCCCGCCATCGTCAACTCCCTGAGTCGGCGTTCGACTTGGCGAGTACCCACGATGCGCCGGTCATTCCTGCGCGTTCCGGACCGTCGGCGCGCTGTCCCCCTCCGGCAGCGCGGCGCAGGCCCCGGCTTGACCCAATGTGACCTGCGGCGCGTACCGGAGGGGAGGAATCCCCGGCGGAGTCACCCTGATAGGCGAACTCCGCCGGAATCCGCGTCAGATGTGCGCCGCGCCCGCGCCCGCCTCCGCGTTCTCGCCCCGCTTGGTGAGGAAGGCGACGAAGACCGCGACGACGGCCACACCCGCGGCGACCAGGGACGCCAGGCTCATGCCGGAGATGAATGTGTCGTGCGCCACGTCCGTGATCTTCGCGGCGATCTGCTCCGGGGTGCCCGGCGCCAGCGGTGCCACGCCGACCTGGACCGCCTCGGAGGCCTGGGCCTCCTGGGCCGCCGTGAGCGGCGGCAGCCCCGCGTCCGTCCAGTTGCCGGCGAGGTCGCTGTCGACCTTGGAGGCCATGACGGCGCCCAGGACTGCCGTGCCGAGGCTGCCGCCGATCTGCATCGCCGCCTGCTGGAGACCGCCCGCCACGCCGGACAGCTCCATGGGCGCGTTGCCGACGATGACCTCGGTGGCGCCGACCATGACCGGCGCGAGACCGAGACCGAGCAGGGCGAACCAGACCGACATGATGCCGCTGCCGGTGTTCGTGTCCAGCGTGGACATGCCGTACATGGCGATCGCGGTGGCCGCCATGCCGCCCGCGAGCGGGACACGCGGGCCGAGCTTGGTGATCATCGCGCCCGCGAGCGGGGAGCCGACGATCATCATGCCGGTGAGGGGAAGGAGGTGCAGGCCGGCGTCGATGGGGCTCATGCCGTGCACGTTCTGCAGGTAGAACGTCACGAAGAACAGGCCGCCCATGAAGGCGATGGCCATCAGGACCATCAGGACGACGCCCGCGGAGAGCGGGACCGAGCGGAAGAGCGCGAGCGGGATCAGCGGCTCCTTGACCTTGGTCTCCCAGAAGGCGAAGAGCGCGAAGCCCAGGACCGACGCCGCTATGAACGTCCACGTCTTGCCGTCGCCCCAGCCCCACTCCGGGGCCTTGATCAAGGCCCAGACCAGGCAGAACATGGCGGCCGACAGCAGGGCGATGCCCAGGATGTCGAAGGAGCGCGGGGCGTTCTCGGCGCGGTGGTCGAGCAGGATCATGACGCCGAGGACGACGGCGATGACGCCGACCGGCACGTTGATGAAGAACACCGACTGCCAGTTGACGTGCTCGACGAGGACGCCGCCGAGGATCGGGCCGCCCGCGGTGGAGGCGCCGATGACCATGCCCCAGATGCCGATCGCCATGTTCAGCTTCTCGGCCGGGAAGGTCGCACGCAGCAGGCCGAGCGCGGCCGGCATCAGCAGCGCGCCGAACAGGCCCTGGAAGACACGGAAGGTGACGACCAGCGCGATGCTGTCGGACAGGCCGATGGCACCGGAGGCGGCGGCGAAGCCGACCACGCCTATGAGGAAGGTCTGGCGGTGCCCGAAGCGGTCGCCGAGCTTGCCGGCGGTGATCAGGGAGACCGCGAGGGCCAGGAAGTAACCGTTGGTGATCCACTGGACCTGGGCGAAGGTCGCGCCGAGGTCCTTCTGGATGGCCGGGTTGGCGATGGCCACGATGGTGCCGTCGAGGGCCACCATCATGACCCCCACTGCGACGGTGATGAGGGTGAACCAAGGGTGGCCGCGCAACCCCTTGGCCGGCGTCGCGTCCGACGGAGCTGCCGGTGCCTTGCCCCCGACCCCGTCGTGTCGATGGTGGTCTGACTAGTCATGCGTGCGAGGCTAATGACAGCCACTGACAATTGACAAACCAATTCACAAGTCGGTAACTGACAGCTATGGAAACACTGCGCGAACGCAAGAAGCAGCGCACACGGGACGCACTGCTGCGCACCGCGCTGGAGCTCTTCACCACCCAGGGATACGAGCACACCACCGTCGACGACATCGCGGACGCCGTCGACGTCTCGCAGCGGACCTTCTTCCGTTACTTCGCCGGCAAGGAGGAGGCCGCCCTCGCACTGGAGGAAATGACGGTGGCGCACTTCGTGGCGGCCGTGCGCGGGCGTCCGCCGCAGGAGGCCCCCATGGAGGCGCTGCGGCAGGCGGTGCTGGAGGGCTGGGACACGCTCAACGACGTGATCGAGGCCGTCGTACCGGTCGAGCTGTATCTGCGCATGTGCCGCGTGGTCGAGTCGACCCCCGTGCTGCTCGCCGCCCATCTGCGCAAGTCCGTGGAGATCGAGGAGGCCATCGCGCGGGTGCTCGCCGAACGCGAGGGGCTCGACGTGGACACCGATCCGCGGCCGCGCGTGGCGGTGGCCGTCTTCGGTGGCGTGATGCGGCTGATGGAGCGTCAGTGGAGCAGCGGGCAGGACTTCAGCCTCGACGCCATGCGGACGTTGACCATCTCATATCTCGAACAGGTGGGTCCCGCACTCAGCGAGAGCTGGCGAACACGCTGAGGTCATCGGCGTGTTCCCACCGACGTGATCGAAACGTGATACCCGTCACTTGGTTAACGCGAGACCCTCTCGTTCTCCTAGTGTGTCCTCCCAGTGACTTCCTTCGACACGTCCCCGCAACTGAACGTCTGGCGCGCTCTGCTCGCGCTGGCCGTGGTGTTCGTGATGCTGGCGACCACCGGCTGGACCGCCCTGCGCCACCACCGGAGCACCCCGCCGCTCCAGGCATCACTCAGCGCCTGGGAGCACGGCAGCATCGCCGGACACCCGCTGCCGGCGGCGACCTCCTCCCCCGCCCGGCTCGCCCGCTTCTTCGCCTCGCTCACCGATCAGCAGCGCGGCAGCCTCGCACGCCGCTATCCGCTCGCGGTCGGCAACATGAACGGCGCCCCCGTCCAGCTGCGCTACCGCGCCAACCGCATCGCGCTCGACGAGGCGCGCAAGGTCGAGCGCAAGCGCATGCACGACAACAGACTCACGCCGGACGGGCAGCGTGAGGCGGGCCGCCGTATGCATCGCTTCGAGGCGATGATGCAGGCGGACCGGCACATCCTCGCCTTCGATCCGGAGGGCTCGGGGCGCGCCGCGGAAGTCTTCGGCGATCTGACGAAGGCCGAGCGGATCTCGGTCGTCGTCCCCGGCGTCGACACCAACGTGCTGACCTTCCAGCGCACCACGCGCAAGTACTCGGCGCCGGTCGGCATGGCACAGTCCCTGTACGCCGCCGAGCGCGCGGCGAGCCCTTCGACGCGTACGGCCGTGATCGCCTGGGCCGACTACACCGCGCCGGACGGTCTGGGCATCGACTCGGCGACGGCGATGCGGGCGCAGTCCGGGGCCGTACGTCTGAACGCGCTGGTGCGGGCGCTGCCCGGCAGCTCACCGGTCTCCCTCTTCTGCCACAGCTACGGCTCGGTGCTGTGCGGCCTGGCCGCGCACACCCTGCCGGAACGGGTGGCCGACATAGCGGTGGCCGGCAGCCCCGGCATGCGGGTCGAGAAGGCATCCCAGCTGCGTACGTCCGCGCAGGTGTGGGCGATGCGGGACGCGGACGACTGGGTGCAGGACGTGCCGTATCTGGAGCTCGGCGGCCTGGGGCACGGGGAGGACCCGGTCTCGGCGGTGTTCGGGGCCCGGGTGCTGTCGGCGCGGGACGCCAAGGGGCACGGCGGCTACTTCGAGCCGGGTACGGACAGCGTGGCGAACTTCGCCGAGATCGGAGTTGGCGCGTACGGGTCGGTGCGGTGTGCCGACGATGCCGAGGCCTGTCGGGCGGGTTTGTCCGACACGGCGTCGGTCGGACGCGCGTAGAGGCGCAGGAACTGCGGTCTGCGCGGGGTGGCGACGGAGGAGCGCGTGCCGCATACGATGAGCCGCATGGGTGACGTACTGGCCGGATTTCATGCCGCCTGGGAGTTCGAGTCCGACTCCGTGCTCATCCGTTACGAACGGGGGATTCGAACACCTAAGCTCTTTCAGGCGCTCGGGGAACGTCGTGTTCCTCTTGAGGCGATCGCCGGGGTGACGCTGACTCCGGGGAAGCGGGGCACTGTGGTGCTGCGTGTCGAGCCCCGTCCCGGTGCCGATCCGCTGATGGAGGCGGCGGCCGGGCAGCTGAAGGAAGGGTGCGATCCGTATCGGCTGGTGCTGCCCGGGGACAAGGAGACGCTGGCCGAGTACTACGCCGACGAGTTGCGGGCGCGGTTGCCGGAGAACGGGGATGCCGAGGAGTTCCTGGTGGACGCGCCCGATGTGCCGCTGTCGTTCAAGGCGTACGACGGGAAGGCGTCCTTCGACGGCAAGACGGTGCGTTTCCGGTGGTTCTGGACGGGGGCGTCCTCGGCGAAGTGGAAGGCCGGGGATCAGCGCTTTCCGGTGACCGAGCTGAGCGGGGTCGAGTGGCGGTCGCCGGAGGTGTTCGAAGGGCATCTGCGCCTGCTGCGACGGGACTCTGCCGACGACCAGCCCGCGCAGGCCGATCAGGATCCGGCGGCCGTTGTCTTCGGGCTCGGGTACGGGCCGGTGCACGAGTCGTTGCCGTTCGCCGCCGCTGTGCTGGAGGCGGTACGCAAGTCCGGGCCGGTCGCCGCGGTGCCGGCCTCGGCACCGCGGCGCGACCCCGCCGATATCGCCGAGCGCATCCGTCACCTGGGAGAACTGCACGAGGCAGGGTTGGTGACGGATGAGGAGTTCTCGGTGAAGAAGGCGGAGTTGTTGGCAGAGCTCTAGGACCAAGCGTCTGCTCTACTCCCTGCCTGAAGAGGCGAAGGACATATCCGCGTACCTGTCGCCCGCCACCTTCGCCGCGATCGGCTCCAGCAACGCCAACTCCTCCTCGGTCAGCACGATTCGGGTGGCCGCCGTGTTCTCCTCCACCCGGCCCGGCTTGCGTGTGCCCGGGATCGGGATCACCGGCAGGTCATGCACCGCAGCCTGTTGCTGGACCCACGCCAGGGCTGTCTGGCCCAGGGAGGCCCCGTGCGCGTCGGCGACCTCGCGGATCGGGTCCAGCAGGGCGGCGTTCGCGGCCGCGTTCTCGCCTGTGAAACGGGGCTGTTGGCGGCGGAAGTCGTCGGACGTGAGGTCCTCGGCCCGGGCGAAGGAGCCGGTGAGGAAGCCTCGACCCAGCGGGGAGTAGGGGACCAGGGTCACACCCAGCTCGCGGGCCGCGGGAAGCACCTTCGGCTCGATGTCGCGGCTGAACAGCGACCATTCGGACTGGACGGCCGCGATGGGGTGAACGGCGTGCGCGGCGCGCAGCTCGCCCGCCGTCACCTCGCTCAGGCCCAGCTGCTTGACCTTGCCCTCCCGGACCAGCTCGGCCATGACGCCGACGGTCTCCTCGATGGGGACGTTCACGTCCCGGCGGTGCATGTAGTAGAGGTCGATCGCGTCGACGTCCAGGCGCTTCAGGCTCGCCTCGATGCACTGGCGTATGTAGGGCGCGTCGTTGCGGATGATCCGCTTCGTCGGGTCGTCCGGGTGGATCGCCAGAGCGAACTTCGTGGCGATGACGACCTCGTCACGATGTGCCTTGAAGAACGGCGCCAGGAACTTCTCGTTCTCCCCCGCGCCGTACGCGTCCGCCGTGTCGTACAGCGTGACGCCCAGGTCCAGCGCCCGCTCCAGGGTCGCCCTGGACTCGTCCGCGTCCGAGGGGCCGTACGCGAAGCTCATGCCCATGCAGCCGAGGCCCTGGACACCCACCTCGGGTCCCGTCGCGCCGAGTCGTACCGTTGCGATCCTGCTGTCCGTCATCCGGCCTTCTCCGTCTTCTCCTGCTCGTACAGACGCCCCGCGTCCGCGTAGAAACTGATCTTCCGGTCGAGGACGGCCAGCGTGTCCTGGAGCTCGGCGATCCGGGCGAGGACGTCGCGGCGGGTCGACTCCAGCAGCTCGAAGCGCTCGCCGAAGGTGTGGTCGCCCTCGCGCACCAGCTCGGCGTACCGGACCATGTCGGCGACCGGCATGCCGGTGAGCCGCAGCTTGCCGACGAGGTCGAGCCAGTCCAGGTCGCGGTTGCTGTAGCGGCGCTGGCCGGTGTGCGAGCGGCCGATGTGCGGCATGAGGCCGATCCGCTCGTACCAGCGCAGGGTGTGGGCCGTCAGACCGGTGAAGGCGACGACCTCGCTGATCGTGTAGCTGTCCTGGCCTTCCGGCCGCCGGTGCGGGTGCGGCGGGGCGGCGCAGCTGTCGGTCCTGGTACTCGTGGTCTCCATCACCGTCATGCGCTCCACGCTATGACCTTGGAGTGCGCTCCAAGCAAGCGGAAACGGTAAGAAAAGCACGGGACATGGCGTGATCGCCGTGGTTAGCGTGCGGGACATGAGTCTCGTACGCCGTGCCACGACCGAGGACGCGGAGGAAGTGCTGCGTCTGCGCCAGGTGATGATCGACGCGCTGCCCGACGGGGACAGTTCCACCCGGTGGCACGCCGAGTCCCTGCCGACCCTGAGGGAGGAACTGGGTGAGGCGGACGGGGACTTCGCCGCGTTCGTCGTCGACCATCCGGACCGGCCGGGGGCGCTGGCGGCGCTGGTGGTCGGGACGGTCGACTACCGGATCGGGAAGGCGGGCAATCCGCGCGGGCTGACCGGGTACGTCTTCAGCGTGGCCACCGATCCGCAGGCGCGGCGCCGGGGGTACGCGCGCGCGTGCATGGAGGAGCTGCTGGTGTGGTTCCGCGAGCGGGGTGCCGGGCAGGTCATGCTCACCGCGTCCCCGGAGGCCGAGCCGCTCTACGCCTCCCTCGGCTTCGTCCACAGGCCGGACCCCACGATGATGCTGAAGCTCTGAGCGGCTTAGGCTCACAGGCATGTCCTTGCAGAGCCTCGCACTGATCGAGAACTGGCCGGTCCCCACCGCCGCCGCGGGTGTCGTACGGGCGGACGGCACCGTCCTCGGGACCCACGGCCCCGTCGGGCAGCGCTTCCCGCTGGCCTCGGTCACCAAGCCGCTGGCCGCCTACGCCGTCCTCGTCGCGTACGAGGAGGGGGCCGTCGAGCTCGACGAGCCGGCCGGGCCTGAGGGGTCGACGGTGCGGCATCTGCTCGCGCACACCTCCGGCCTGGCCTTCGACGAGCACCGGGTGACGGCCCCGCCCGGGGAGCGGCGGCTGTACTCCAACGCCGGGTTCGAGAAGCTCGGGGACCACATCGCCAAGGCGACGGACATCCCGTTCGCGGAGTATCTGCGGCAGGCGGTGCTGGAGCCGCTGGGCATGACGGCCACGTCGCTGGAGGGCTCTCCGGCGAAGGACGGGGTGTCGACGGTCGAGGACCTGCTGCGGTTCGCGGCGGAGGTGCAGGCCCCACGGCTGCTGGACCCGCGGACGGTCGCCGAGGCGATGAGCGTGCAGTACCCGGGGACGAAGGGCGTGCTGCCGGGGTACGGGCACCAGAACCCGAACGACTGGGGGCTCGGCTTCGAGATCCGCAACGGCAAGTCGCCACACTGGACGGGCTCTTCCTCCTCGCCGCGCACCTTCGGGCATTTCGGGCAGTCGGGTACGTTCCTGTGGATCGACCCGGACGCCGGCGCGGCCGGCGTCGCGCTGACGGACCGGGCGTTCGGCCCGTGGGCGATCGAGACGTGGCCGGCCTTCACCGACGCCGTGCTCGCCGAGCTGTAGCCCGGTCGGCGTCCCCTTCTCCCGCCCTGGGCCCGGGCTCCGGGCGGGCCCCCAGGGTCTCGGACTCTCCCTCGGTGTCGATGTGCGGCAGCACCCGGTCCAGCCACCGCGGCGTCCACCATGCGTGCCGGCCCAGCAGGGTCAGCACCGCGGGCACCATGAGCAGGCGGACCACGGTGGCGTCGATGAGCACGCTGACGGCGAGGCCGAGCCCCAGCATCTTGACCACGATGTTGTCGCTGACGATGAAGGCGGCGAAGACGCTCACCATGATCAGTGCCGCGCAGGTGATCACCCGGGCGGTGATCTCCAGCGCGTGGGCGACCGACGCCTTCGCGTCCCCGGTGCGCAGCCAGGCCTCGTGCACGCGGGAGAGCAGGAAGATCTCGTAGTCCATGCTCAGCCCGAAGATGATGGCGAACATCATCATCGGCACATAGCTCTCGATGGGCACCTTGCCGTTGACGCCCAGCAGGGGCCCGCCCCAGCCCCACTGGAAGACGGCGACGACCACGCCGTACGAGGCGGCGATCGACAGGACGTTGAGGACGGCCGCCTTGACGGCGACCAGCAGGCCGCGGAAGACCGCGAGGACGATCAGGAAGGCCAGGGCGACCACGACGCCGATGATCAGCGGCAGCCGGCTCGCGACGAGGTCGCGGAAGTCGACCTGCGCGGCCGTCGTGCCGGTGACATAGCCCTTGGCGTCGGTGCCGGAGACCGCGTCGGGCAGCGTGTCGTCGACGAGCCGGTTGGTGAGGTCGGTGGTGTCCGCGCTCTGCGGGGACTGTGCCGAGTAGACGGTGCCGAGCAGGACGTCCCCGTCCTGCGTCGGCGTCAGGGGCGTGACGAAGGACGTCCCGGACGCGTCGCCCAGAGCCTTCTGGGCTTTCGAGGCCAGATCCGAGCGCTGCGCGTCCGGTACGGAGCTCTGGTCGATGACGACGGTGAGCGGCCCGTTGGAGCCGGGGCCGAACGCGTCGGTCATCAGGTCGTAGGCGCGCCGGTCGGTGAAGGAGGTGGGATCGGCGCCGTCGCCGATGTGGCCGAGCTGGATCGAGAAGAGCGGGATGGCCAGCACCGCGACGGTGGCGAGGCCCGCGGCCAGGAACTGCCACGGTCTGCGCTCCACGCGCTGGGCGTAGCGGTGCCAGGTGCCCGTGACCTCGGCGCCCGGTTCGGCGTCGGTCTCGGCGACCGGGCGGCGCACGTGGTAGCGGTCGATACGGCGGCCGATCAGCCCCAGCAGGGCCGGGACCAGCGTCAGCGCGCCGAGGACGGCCGAGACGACCGTGACGGCCGCGGCGACACCCAGTTTGCCGATGAAGCTCACGCCGGACACCCACAGGCCCATGAGGGCGACGATCACCGTCGTACCGGAGACGAGCACCGCGCGTCCGCTGGTGGCGGCGGCATGGCCGGCGGCGCGCACCGGATCGGCGCCGTCCATGAGGTTCTGCCGGTGACGGGTGATCAGGAAGAGCGCGTAGTCGATGCCGACCCCGAGGCCGATCATCGTGGCGAGGGTGGGTGAGACCGTGGCGAAGGTGAACGCGATGGCGAGCAGCCCGAGGCAGGCGAGGCCGCCGACCACGCCGATCAGCGCGGTGATCAGGGGCAGCCCGGCGGCGATCACACTGCCGAACCCGACCAGCAGCACCACGATGGCGACCGCGAACCCGATCAGCTCGCTCACCCGGTCGTCGGCGGCGGGCCGCGCCAGCTCACCGAGCGATCCGCCGTACTCGACGTCAGCGCCGGCGCCCTTCAGCGGCTGCACGGCGTCGTCGACCCCGTCGAGGTAACCGTCGCCGAGGAGGGACGGCTGCTCGTCGAAACGGATGGTGAGGTAGCCGGTCTTCCCGTCGGAGGACACGGGCCCGACCTTCGAGGAGGTGGCGTCCAAGGGGTTCTGCACGGCCAGGACGTGCGGCAGTTTCTGCAGGTCGGCGACGGTGGCCGACAACTGCGAGCCCAGCGAGGACAGTGCCTTGTCGTCGTCGTGCAGGACGATCTGGCTGCTGTAGCCCCCGGCCTGCGGATCGTGCTGCTTGATGACGTCCAGGCCCTCCTGGGACTGCACATCGGACAGGGCGAAGTCGTCGGAGTACGTCCCGCCGTGGATGTGGTTCAGCGCCTGCAGCGCCCCCAGGGCCACCACCCAGGCGACGATCACGATCACGAAGTGATGGGCACACCACTCACCGAGCCGCCGCAGCCCACCTGTGGCTTTCCGTTTGGCCATGGCCTCGGCTCTTCCCTGCCGAGCGAGCGTCGGACACCTCCATTGGACGCCTCACGGACCACTCCGTCATCTCGAGCCCCACACCCCCGTCGTGACCTCAGCCCGCGATCTCCCAGATCAGCAGCTCTGCCGCGCCGCTGACCCCCACCGCCTCCACATCCTCGGCATCCGTGATGCGAACCGCGTCACCGGCGGACAACTCCTCGCCGCCCAGGCGCACTTCACCGCGCACGACATGGACGTACACATACGCCCCGTCCGGCACCGCCGTCCGCTCCCCCGCACCCAGACGCCGTACGTGGAGCATGGCGCCCGCCTCCGGGACGGCGTACGGCGTCGAGTCCGCGATGCCGTGGACGATCTCGTACGACGGGTCACCGCCCGGCGTCAGCGGGGCCAGCCAGGTCTGGATGAAGGTCAGGGGGGCGCCGGCGTCGTTGCGCTCCACGTGCCGTACGCCGCCCGCCGAACTCAGCCGCTGCACGTCCCCGGGGCGGACCCGGGTCTCGTGGCCCGTCGAGTCGCGGTGGGTCAGCTCGCCCTCGACCACCCACGTCACGATCTCGGTGTGGCTGTGCGGATGCTCGTCGAAGCCGGCGCCGGGCGCGAGCCGCTCCTCGTTGCAGGCGATCATCGCGCCGAACCGGAGGTTGTCCGGTTCGTAGTGGGACCCGAAGGAGAAGGCGTGGAACGACTCGATCCCGCCCTCCGGATCGCCCCCTCGATACCGCTCCGCGGCGCGCCGTACGTCCATCACGGGCACCACGGTAGCCCGGCCGACCAGCCCACACCGACGCCGGGCAAGAGCCCACCAACCGCACCGGGCCGACGACACCGACATGTGGCGCCCCGAAGGCGACCGAGCCAGACATTCGGCACACCGGCCGTAAAAAGCACTGCACAGCCGATCGGGCGACAAGGCACATCACCACCCCTCCGACACGCACACCCGTCCCGATAAGGCAGTCTTGTCCCCGTGCCCGAACCCGAAGCCCGTAAGTCCCAAGCCGCCGCGCACGACGTCCACCCCCACTCCGCGACGCTGAAGCGGCTCGAGAAGTCCTCCGGTTCTCTCGCCGCGCAGGCCATCGCGCGGATGGACGAGACGCTGCCGTGGTACCGGGCCATGCCCCCGGAGAACCGTTCCTGGATCGGTCTCGTCGCCCAGGCCGGTATCGCCGCCTTCACCGAGTGGTTCAGGCATCCCGACGCGCCCCAGGCCATCTCCACCGACGTCTTCGGGACCGCCCCCCGCGAGCTGACCCGGGCCATCACGCTGCGGCAGACCGTGGAGATGGTGCGGACGACCATCGAGGTCATGGAGTCGGCCATCGACGAGGTGGCGGCACCGGGTGACGAGAGCGTGCTGCGGGAGGCGCTGCTCGTGTACGCCCGGGAGATCGCCTTCGCCACCGCGCAGGTCTACGCCCAGGCCGCCGAGGCACGCGGTGCCTGGGACGCGCGGCTGGAGTCGCTCGTGGTCAACGCCGTACTCAGCGGCGAGGCGGACGAGGGGGCCGTGTCACGGGCCGCCGCGCTCGGCTGGAACTCCCCCGAGCATGTGTGCGTCGTGCTCGGCACCGCACCCGACGGGGACTCCGAACTGACCGTCGAGGCCATCCGGCGGGCCGCCCGGCATGCCAAGCTGCAGGTGCTGACCGGGGTGCTCGGGGACCGGCTCGTGGTCATCGCGGGGGGAAGTGACAACCCGCTGGCCGTTGCCAAGTCGCTCATCGGGCCGTTTGCCGCCGGGCCCGTCGTCGCGGGGCCCGTCGTGCCGGATCTGCTGGCCGCCACGCGGTCGGCGCAGGCCGCGGCCGCCGGGCTGAAGGCGTGTTCCGCCTGGCAGGACGCCCCGCGGCCGGTACTCGCGGACGATCTGCTTCCGGAACGTGCCATCGCGGGGGATCCCGGTGCGCGTGAGCAGTTGGTGGAGGAGATCTACAGACCGCTGGAGGAGGCCGGGTCGGCTCTTCTGGAGACGCTCGCCGTCTATCTCGAGCAGGCGAGCAGTCTGGAGGGCGCGGCACGGATGCTGTTCGTGCATCCCAACACCGTGCGCTACCGGCTTCGACGTGTGACTGACGTCACCGGCTGGTCGCCGTCCGATGTACGCTCTGCGTTCACTTTGCGCATCGCGCTGATCCTGGGGCGTCTGGTGGATGGAGATCTTCAGCTCTAGGGTTTTGTCGGGGGCCCACAAAACCCCCTCGCGTTCTTCGTCCTTGTCCCCACGGGCGGCGTCGGCCGTCCCCAAGAGAGAGTGTGAGAGTGCTCGTACTCGTCGCTCCCGGCCAGGGCGCCCAGACGCCCGGCTTCCTGACCCCTTGGCTCGAACTCCCCGGTGCCGCCGACCGCGTCGCCGCGTGGTCCGACGCCATCGGACTGGACCTCGCCCACTACGGCACGCAGGCCGACGCGGACGCGATCCGGGACACGGCGGTGGCGCAGCCGCTGCTCGTGGCGGCCGGCATCCTGTCCGCCGCGGCACTGGGTGACACGACCCCTGGCGCCGTCGCGGGGCACAGCGTCGGTGAGATCACCGCCGCCGCCTTCGCGGGCGTCCTCGACGACACCGCCGCGCTGAGCCTCGTGCGCAAGCGGGGCCTGGCCATGGCCGAGGCCGCCGCGATCACCGAGACCGGTATGTCGGCGCTGCTCGGCGGCGACCCGGAGACCTCGGTCGCGCACCTGGAGAAGCTCGGCCTGACCCCGGCGAACATCAACGGCGCCGGTCAGATCGTGGCCGCGGGCACGATGGAGCAGCTCGCCGCGCTGAACGAGGACAAGCCCGAGGGCGTGCGCAAGGTGGTCCCGCTGAAGGTCGCGGGCGCCTTCCACACGCGCCACATGGGCCCCGCGGTCGAGAAGCTGGCCGAGGCCGCCAAGGAGCTCGTGCCCGTCGACCCGAAGCTCACCTACGTCTCCAACAAGGACGGCCGGGCGGTCGCCACCGGCGCCGAGGTGCTGGAGCGCCTCGTCGGGCAGGTCGCGAACCCGGTCCGCTGGGACCTGTGCATGGAGACCTTCAAGGAGCTCGGCGTCACGGCCCTGATCGAGGTGTGCCCGGGTGGCACGCTGACCGGTCTGGCCAAGCGCGCACTGCCGGGTGTGCAGACCCTGGCGCTCAAGACCCCCGACGACCTGGACGCTGCTCGCGAGCTCATCGCCGAGCACGCCTGACAAGGAGCCCCGGAGCATGGCGAAGCTGAAGCCCAGCAAGGGCGCCCCGTACGCACGCATCCTCGGTGTCGGTGGTTACCGCCCGACGCGGGTCGTGCCCAACGAGGTGATCCTCGAGAAGATCGACTCGTCCGACGAGTGGATCCGTTCGCGCTCCGGCATCGAGACGCGGCACTGGGCGAACGACGAGGAGACGGTCGCCGCGATGTCGATCGAGGCGTCCGGCAAGGCGATCGCCGACGCCGGGATCTCCGCCGAGCAGATCGGCGGCGTGATCGTCTCGACCGTCTCGCACTTCAAGCAGACGCCCGCCGTCGCCACCGAGATCGCCGACAAGCTCGGTACGAACAAGGCCGCCGCCTTCGACATCTCGGCCGGCTGCGCGGGCTTCGGCTACGCCCTCACCCTGGCCAAGGGCATGATCGTCGAGGGCTCCGCCGAGTACGTCCTCGTCATCGGCGTCGAGCGGCTGTCCGACCTGACCGACCTGGAGGACCGGGCGACGGCCTTCCTGTTCGGCGACGGCGCCGGCGCGGTCGTCGTGGGCCCGTCCCAGGAGCCGGCCATCGGGCCGACGGTCTGGGGCTCGGAGGGCGACAAGTCCGAGACGATCAAGCAGACCGTGCCGTGGACGGACTACCGCTCCGGCGAGGTCGAGAAGTTCCCTGCGATCACGCAGGAGGGCCAAGCGGTGTTCCGCTGGGCCGTGTTCGAGATGGCGAAGGTCGCCCAGCAGGCGCTGGACGCGGCCGGGATCACCTCGGACGAACTGGACGTCTTCATTCCGCACCAGGCCAACGAGCGGATCATCGACTCGATGGTGAAGACTCTCAAGCTGCCGGAGCATGTCACCGTCGCCCGCGACGTGCGCACCACCGGCAACACCTCGGCCGCCTCGATTCCGCTCGCGATGGAGCGGCTTCTGGCGACCGGCGAGGCGAAGAGCGGCGACACCGCGCTCGTCATCGGATTCGGGGCGGGTCTCGTGTACGCCGCCACGGTCGTTACTCTCCCCTAGGCACTCCGTGCCGGATCATGCGAACCGGCACGGGAAACCGCACCACCTGCCGCTGCCGCGGCGGGCGCCAAAACCCTCCGAACAACCCTGAACAAACAACGAAGGAGCGCCAAGATGGCCGCCACTCAGGAAGAGATCGTCGCCGGTCTCGCCGACATCGTGAACGAGATCGCCGGCATCCCGGTTGAGGACGTCCAGCTGGACAAGTCCTTCACCGACGACCTGGACGTCGACTCGCTGTCCATGGTCGAGGTCGTCGTCGCCGCCGAGGAGCGCTTCGACGTCAAGATCCCGGACGAGGACGTCAAGAACCTCAAGACCGTGGGCGACGCGACCGACTACATCCTCAAGCACCAGGGCTGATCCACCGATCAGGCCTTGAGGCTGACTGCCCCGCCACCCGGCGGTGGCGCCGCTGAATCCCCATTCCTTGGAGAAAGAATTCCCGTGAGCTCGACCAATCGCACCGTGGTCGTCACCGGTATCGGCGCAACCACACCGCTGGGTGGCGACGCAGCCTCTACCTGGGAGGGCCTCATCGCCGGCAAGTCCGGCGTCAAGCCCCTGGAGCAGGAGTGGGCCGCCGAGCAGGCGGTCCGTATCGCCGCGCCGGTCGCGGTGGAGCCGACCGAGGTCATCCCGCGGCCGCAGGCCCGCCGCCTCGACCGCTCGGCGCAGTTCGCGCTGATCGCCGCGCAGGAGGCCTGGAAGGACGCCGGCTTCGAGGCGAAGGCCGGCGAGGACCCCAACGTCGACCCCGACCGCCTCGGTGCGGTCATCGCCTCCGGCATCGGTGGCGTGACGACGCTGCTCGACCAGTACGACGTGCTGAAGGAGAAGGGCGTTCGCCGCGTCTCCCCGCACACCGTGCCCATGCTGATGCCGAACAGCCCCTCCGCGAACGTGGGTCTGGCCGTGGGCGCCCGCGCGGGCGTGCACACGCCGGTCTCGGCGTGCGCGTCGGGTGCCGAGGCCATCGGCTACGCCATCGAGATGATCCGTACCGGCCGCGCCGACGTCGTCGTCGCGGGTGGCACGGAGGCGGCGATCCACCCGCTGCCCATCGCCGCGTTCGGCAACATGATGGCGATGTCCAAGAACAACGAGAACCCGCAGGGTGCCTCGCGTCCCTACGACGTCGCCCGTGACGGTTTCGTCCTCGGTGAGGGCGCCGGTGTCATCGTCCTGGAGTCCGCCGAGCACGCCGCCAAGCGCGGGGCCCGCGTGTACGCCGAGGCGGTCGGGCAGGGCATCTCCGCCGACAGCCACGACATCGTGCAGCCGGAGCCCGAGGGGCGCGGTATCTCGCACGCCCTGCAGAACCTGCTGGAGCGGACCGACCTGGACCCGGCGGAGATCGTGCACGTCAACGCGCACGCGACGTCGACGCCGGCCGGTGACATCGCCGAGCTGAAGGCGCTGCGGAAGGTGTTCGGTGACGACGCCGACCACATGGCCGTGTCGGCGACGAAGTCGATGACCGGGCATCTGCTGGGTGGTGCCGGTGGCGTGGAGACGGTGGCGACCGTGCTCGCGCTGTACAACCGGGTCGCCCCGCCGACGATCAACATCGAGAACCTGGACCCGGAGGCCGAGGCGAACGCCGACGTCGTCCGTGGTGAGGCGCGCAAGCTGCCCGTAGAGGGCCGGATCGCCGCGCTGAACGACTCGTTCGGGTTCGGCGGGCACAACGTGGTGCTGGCGTTCAGGACGATCTGAAACAGGCGCTAGTTGAAAATGGCCCGGACTCTGGGAAGAGTTCGGGCCATTCGCCGTGGGTGGTGTCTGTTGTCGGCCGGATCACGGTCGGTGGGGGCTGGTCGCGCAGTTCCCCGCGCCCCTGAACAACTGGCGTTGCCGGCCGAGTTTCTCTAGACGACCTGGTGGAGCCAGCGGACCGGGGCGCCCTCGCCTGCGTACCTGAAGGGCTCCAGTTCGTCGTCCCACGGCTTCCCCAGGAGCTTGGCGATCTCCGCCTCCAGGTCCGTCTCGCCGCGCTGCGAGCGGGCCAGCGCCGCGCGCAGGCGGTCCTCCGGGATCAGGATGTCGCCGTGAATGCCCGTCACCGCGTGGAAGATGCCCAGGTCGGGGGTGCAGCTGTAGCGCTCGCCCTCGGCGGTGGGGCAGGGCTCGGCCGTCACCTCGAAGCGCAGCAAGTGCCAGCCTCGCAGGGCCGACGCCAGCTTCGACGCGGTGCCCGCCTCGCCCTGCCAGGAGAACTCCGAGCGCCAGGTGCCGGGCGCGGCCGGCTGCCGGATCCAGTCGAGGTTGACGCGTGTGCCGAGCACCCCGGCGACGGCCCACTCGACGTGCGGGCACAGCGCGCGCGGCGCGGAGTGCACGTACAGAACTCCACGTGTCGTCACCGGTACCTCCGGGCAGAGCGGACATGTTGCGAACTGGCGGACGATCGTGGCCGGGCAGCCACGTTGATGGCGAGGCTACCGTGCGGCGGCGCAAGGAGTGTGACGTACCGTCGCTCCCGGTGCCGTGAAACGCCCGCCATTCACCCGGCAGGACGCTTGTACGGGTGTGAGCCGTTGCATGAGCCGGGCGGGAACCCTTGTGCGTTGTTATTGGTTGGACACCATGACGGGGCCGAACGAGGGGATGGATCACTGCATGCGGAAGCGACGGCACCTCTCGCGCGCTGTCTTCGCCGCCGTGACCGCGGCCGTCCTGGGCGTCGCCGGCTGTGACGCGGTCGGCGGCAACTCCCCGGGCCCGTCGGGCACCGAGGCGCAGAGTGCGCGGCCGTCCCCGAAGCCGACCCCGACTTGGGACCGCAGCCCGGCCTCGATCGCGGCCGTCGGCGACTCCATCACGACCGGCTTCGACGCCTGTTCGGTCCTGTCGGACTGCCCCTCGGTCTCCTGGGCGACCGGCAGCAGTCCCCGGGTCGACAGTCTCGCCGTACGGCTGTTGGGGAAGGCGAAGGCTGCCGAGCGGAGCTGGAACTACGCCGTGACCGGGGCGCGGATGGCGGACCTGGCCGGTCAGATGAGCCGGGCCGTGGCGCGCGAGCCGGAGCTGGTGACGGTGATGGCGGGGGCGAACGACGCCTGCCGGGACACGACCGACGCGATGACCCCGGTGGCCGAATTCCGTTCCCAGTTCGAGGACGCCATGGGCACGCTGCGGGACGCCCTGCCGAAGGCCCAGGTGTATGTCGCGAGCGTGCCGAACCTGAAGCGGCTGTGGGAGCAGGGCCGTACGAACCCGATGACCAAGCAGGTGTGGGGGCTCGGCATCTGCCCGTCGATGCTGAGCGAGCCCGACTCCCTCACCACGGCGGCGAACCAGCGGCGCGAGACGGTGCAGGAGCGGGTCGAGGCGTACAACGAGGTGCTGGAGCAGGTCTGTGCGAAGGACCGGCGCTGCCGCTTCGACGACGGCGCGGTGTACGACTTCCGCTTCGGCACCGAGCAGCTCAGCCAGTGGGACTGGTTCCACCCGAGTGTGAACGGGCAGGCACGGCTGGCCGAGATCGCCTACCGGACGGTCACGAACTAGTGTTCCGCTCATGAGCGAACACTTCGGCACACTTTCCGACGGCACGCCGGTCCACCGCTGGACCATGGAGCGCGCGGGCGTCCGGGTACGGGTGCTGTCGTACGGCGGGATCGTGCAGTCGCTCCAGGTGCCGGACCGGCACGGGCGCGCGGCGAACGTGGTGCTGGGGTTCGCCGATCCGGCCGGCTATCTCGCCCACCCGGGGCCCTATTTCGGTGCCCTCATCGGGCGGTACGCCAACCGGATCGCGGGCGGCCGCTTCCCGCTGGACGGCCTGACGTACGCCCTCGCGCCCAACAACGCGCCCAACTCCCTGCACGGTGGTGAGCACGGCTTCGACAAGCGGGTGTGGGAGGTGACGCCGGTGGAGCACGGTGTGCGGCTCAGCCGGGTCAGCCCGCATGGCGAGGAAGGGTTCCCGGGGCGGCTGGAGGTGGCAGCGGCCTACACGCTGGAGGCGGACGGCGCGCTGCGGATCGCCTACGAGGCGGTGACGGACGCGCCGACCGTGGTGAACCTGACCAACCACAGCTACTTCAACCTCGCCGGATCGCAGTCCGGCAACGCCGGGGGTCATGAACTGCAGCTGGCCGCCTCCCGGTTCACCCCGGTCGACGCGGACCTGATTCCGACCGGCTCCCTGGACGAGGTCGCGGGCACCCGCTTCGACTTCCGTCAGGCACGGAAGGTGGGCGCCGGGTACGACCACAACTTCGTGCTGGACAAGGGGGTGACGGAGCGCGCGGAGGAGGTAGCCGAGCTGTACGACCCGTCGACCGGACGGGCGCTGACGGTGGCGACCACCGAGCCCGGCCTCCAGCTGTACACCGCCGACCATCTGACCGAGCCCTTCGCCCAGGGCGACGGCATCGCGCTGGAGACGCAGCACTTCCCCGACTCCCCGAACCGGCCGGAGTTCCCGAGCACGGTGCTGCGGCCGGGCGAGGTGTTCCGGTCGGAGACGGTGTACGGATTCTCCGTCCGTTAGCGAGAACCCAAGCCAGCGAGGACCCAAGCTCCGGCCCGGGCGTCAGGACCCGGGCCGGAGCTGTTCCTGGGTACTTCTCCCGGATCAGACGTTAATCGTCGCCGTCACCCGACGGTCCGCGATCGAGCGCCCCACCTGGATCTCGTACGAACCCTTCACAAAGGTCCACGCATTGGTCTTCTCGTCCCACGTCTCGAACGCACGACGCGGGATCTCGATCACCGCTTCAGCGGTCTCCCCCGGCCCAGCCGCCACGCCCGCGAACCCGGCCAGCCACCGCGCGGGACGGTCGGCGTCGGGCTCGCTCGGCGCCAGATAGACCTGCACGACCTCCCGTCCCGCACGCTCGCCGGAGTTGCGGACGCGGACCCTGACCGTCGTGCCCTCGACCTCGGCGGACTCGTAGGTCCAGTCGGTGTAGCCGAGGCCGTGCCCGAAGGGGTACGACGGGACGCGGCCCTCCTTCTCCCAGGCGCGGTAGCCGATGAAGACGCCCTCACCGTACGGGAGTTCGCCGTCGGCCGGGACGACCTGGCTGACCGGGGCGTCGGTCAGGGAACCCCAGGTGGTGGGCAGCCGGCCGCCCGGCTCGTGGGTGCCCGTGAGGACGTCCGCCAGGGCCGCGCCGCCCTCCTGGCCGGGGAACCAGCTGAGCAGGACGGCGGCGACGTCCTCGCGCCACGGCAGCTCCACCGGGGAGCCGGAGTTGACGACCACGACGGTGTGGGGGTTGGCGGCGGCGACGGCGCGGACCAGTTCGTCCTGGCGGCCGGGCAGCGTCAGGTCCCGCCGGTCGAAGCCTTCGGACTCGACGCGCTCGGTGGTGGCGACCACGACGACGGCCGTGTCGGCGTTCCGCGCCGCTTCGACGGCTTCGGCGATGAGCTCGTCGGGGTCGCGCTGCGGGTCCTGGTGGGCGAGGGCGAAGATGACCGCCTGCATCGGGATGTCGTCGGTGCCTTCGACGACATGGGTGAGGGAGACCTCGACCGGTTCGCCGGCGGTCAGTTCGACCTGGGCGCGGGGCGTGGGTTCGCCGAAGAAGGTGATGAAGGGGTCGTCCTTCGCGGGGCTCTGGACGGCGTCGAAGTACGTCGTGCCGCCGATGGTGAGCTTGAAGGTGCCGATGCCCTGGATGCCGAAGGTGTGCGTGCCGCTCTCGCGCGGGGTGAAGGTGCCGGTCAGCTCCACGGTGTGCAGCCGCTCGTGGGTGACGCCCTCCGGCAGGCCCGAGGGGCCCATCCACTTGAGCTGGCCGCCCGGCGCGGAGTCGGATCCGATGACGTCGCCGTCGGCGTCCCGGCACACGGCACGCAGTTCGAACCGGGTGTCGAAGACGGAGAGTTCGGTGTTCGGGTCGGCGCCGACGGCGTAGGTGAGGGTGCCTTCGGGGAGGGCGGCGGTGAGGCCGTCGAGGGGGGAGACGATCCGGGCGGGGAAGACGGTGGCGGAGCCGCCGCCGAGGACGCGGGCGTCGCGGGCGGCGGCGCCGATGAGCGCGACCGTGCCGTTCGGCCGCAGCGGGAGGGCGCCCTGGTTGCGGACCAGGACGAAGGAGCGGCGGGCGATCTCGCGGGCCAGTGCGCCGCCGTCGACGGTCTCGGGCACCTGGGTGACGACGGGCTCGGCGCCCTCCAGGATGCCGACGCGGGCGGCGAGCCGCAGGACGTTGCCTACGGCGTCGTCGACCTTGGCCTCGGCCACCTTGCCGTCCCGTACGGCCTGGGCGAGGGCCGGGCCGTACACGGTCTGCGGGCCCGGCATGGCGACGTCGAGACCGCCCTCGATCGCGCCGACGGTCGACCGGGCGGCCAGCCAGTCGGAGACGTTGAAGCCGTCGAAGCCCCATTCGCCGCGCAGGACCTCGTTCACGAGATAGTGGTGCTCGGTCATCGTCGTGCCGTTGACCGTGTTGTAGGCGGTCATGATGCCCCAGGGGTGGGCGTTCTCGACGATGATCTCGAAGGGCGCCAGGTACAGCTCGCGCAGGGCGCGTTCGCCGACGGTGTTGTTCACCGTGAAGCGGTCGGTCTCGGCGTCGTTGGCGACGAAGTGCTTGACGGTGGTGCCGACGCCGCCGGACTGGACGCCGTTCACGTAGCCCGCGCCGATCGTGCCCGTCAGGTACGGGTCCTCGCTGTACGCCTCGAAGTGACGGCCGCCGAGCGGGGAGCGATGGAGGTTCACGGTGGGGGCGAGGAGCACATGGACGCCCTTGCGGCGGGACTCCTGGGCGAGCAGCACCCCGGCCCGGCGGGCGAGTTCGGGGTCCCAGGTGGCGGCGAGGGCGGTGGGCGAGGGCAGCGCGACGGACGGGTCGTCGGCGGTCCAGCGCACGCCCCGGACGCCGATCGGGCCGTCGGACATGACGAGGGACTTGAGGCCGATCTCGGGGAGCGCGGGCAGGGACCACATGTCCTGGCCGGAGAGCAGCCGCGCCTTCGCATCGAGGTCGAGCCGGGCGAGAGCCGCCTCGACGACCGCCTCGCGTGCTGCATCGGCCTGGGTGCGGGTTCCCGCCATGACGGTGCCTCCTCGTTGAGTCCGGGGTGTGCCAGGTGCGCCTCCATCGTGCATCGGGTACCTGTAGATCGGTAGGTTTCGTTATCTTGCTGTTATGTTTGTGTCAGGACGATGCCGTACGGTGGCGCCATGAACGCGAGGGTCAGGAACGAGGAGCGTCGCGCGGAGATCGTGCAGGCCGCCCTGGAGGTGATCGCCGAGCGCGGCTACCGGGGCGCGAGCCTGGCCGCGGTCGCGGAGCGCGTGGGCCTCACCCAGCAGGGGTTGCTGCACTACTTCCCGACCAAGGACGCGCTGCTCGTCGCGGTACTCGAGGACCGGGACCGGTGGGACGCGATGCCCAACACCCGGTTGCGGGTCGAGCTGATCGCTTCGATCGTCGAGTACAACGCCATGCGGCCCGCCATCATCCAGACCTTCTCGGCGCTGCTCGGTGAGAGCGTGACCGAGGGCCATCCGGCGCGCGAGTACTTCACCGAGCGGTACACACGCGTACGCGCCAACCTGGCGGACGTGCTGCGCACCGAGTACGGCGAGCGCCTGCCCAGCGGCCTCACGCCGGAGCGGGCCGCTCCCCTGCTGGTGGCGATCATGGACGGTCTCCAGTACCAGTGGCTGCTGGACCCGGAGTCGGTGGACATGCCGGCCGCGTTCCGGGACTTCCTCGGGCTGCTCGGCGAGAACAGCGAGAGGACGGACTGACCGTCTCCTCGTCCCGCGCCATGGCGTAGACCACTCCCGTCACGAAATACTTCCGGCGTCCCGCACCACGCACGCCCCCCCCACCGTGACGGAAGGACCGGAACTTCCTTGAATTCCATACGCGTTCGGATCGGCATCCTCGGAGTCGCCCTGCTGGCCGGACTGTCGGCCCCCGCAACCGGGGCTGCCGCCGCCGAACCCACGGCCCCCGCGCCGACCGTCGAGGAGCAGCGCCTCGGCAAGGCGGTCCCCCAGGAGATCCTGCGCCGGTCCGGATTCGACGCCGCCGCAGAGGAGTTCGCCCGCGATCTCGGTGCCGCGCACTCCTACGCGCAGGCCCGGCAGGTTGTCGTACGCGAAGGGTCGGCGCTGTGGCGCAGGGCCGTCGACCGGGCGCAGGGCCGGGGTCCGGCGGGCGGTGATCTGAGCCGGGACGACGATCGGCCGCTGTACTGGGCGCGGTTGTCGATGACGCGGGACGTGCGGACGTGGGAGCCGGAGTTCGGGCTGAGCGAGACCCGACGGGCGGCGCTGCTCGATGCGTTGGAGCGGACCTCGCGGGGTCAGACCGACATCGGCCATCCGCACGGCAAGGGGATGAAGCGGATCTTGGTCACCGGCTTCGACCCCTTCACCCTCGACCGTGACATCCGTATCTCCAACCCGTCCGGCGCGACCGCGCTCGCCCTCGACGGCACGGTGATCGAGACGGCCCAGGGGCCGGCGCGGGTGGAGACCGCCGTGTTCCCGGTGCGCTGGCAGGACTTCGCGGCCGGGACGGTGGAGCGGACGCTGCGGCCGTATCTGAGGAAGGTGGACCTGTTCACGACCGTGAGCCAGGGGCGCGTCGGGCGGTTCGACATCGAGCGGACCAACGGGGCCTGGCGGGGCGGTTTCCCCGACAACGAGAACCTCTCGCGCACCGAGACCATCCCCGTCACCGACCCGGCCTCGCAGCCGCAGTGGACGACGACCACGCTGCCGTACCAGGAGATCGTCGCCGCGAACACCGGGCGGTTCCCGGTGTACGACAACACGAGCGTGACCGAGATCCCGGCGGGCGGCACCGAGGCCGTCGTACGGCCGGACGGGCCGACGCCCGGCTCGACCGCGCGGGCCGGGGGCGGCGGGAACTACCTGTCCAACGAGATCGCCTACCGGGCGACGCTCCTGCGGGACCGGCTGGGGCTGCACCACGTACTGCCGGGCGGGCATGTGCACACGCCGGTGCTGCAGTTCGGGGCGGGCAACACGGACCCGGCGACCGGCTCGGTGACGGACCCGGAGTTCGTGCGGAACCGGCTGGACATCATCGCCCAGGTCCGGACGATCCTGAAGGTGGCGGCCGACAGCCCGGTCACCAGCTGACGGACTCTCCGTCGGGGGCGGTCGCCGCCGCCTGCTCCTCCCCGGTCTCCTCACCCATCAGCTCCCGCGCCATCAGCGTGGCCCCGGCGACCGCCCCCGGCATCAGGAACACCGCGACGAACGGCACCAGGAAGGCCGCGGCGAGAGGCGTGCCGAAGCCCCAGACCAGGGTCTTGCGGGCGCGGAGCACGGCGAGGCGGTCGCGGAGTTCCACGCGGCGGCGCTGGAGGGCGACGGCCGTGAGCTCCTCGGTGAGGAAGAAGCCGGTGACGACGACACCGATCACCGGTACGACCGTCTGGCCGACGACCGGGATGAAGCCGAGGGCGAAGAGCAGCACGCCCCAGCCGGCGGCCCGCACCACGATCCACAGGCTGTCGCGGCCCGAGATCCACAGCTCGCGCCAGAGCGGCAGTCCGGACTCGGGGGCCGTGCCGTCCGGGGAGACGTCCTGGTCGACCTTCTCGGAGAGTTTCTCGTAGAAGGGCTGGCCGATCAGCAGGGTGACGGCGGTGAAGGTGAGGACGGCCAGGAGCAGGCTCAGGGCGAACAGGACGGCGGTGAGGAAGCCGCGGAACAGGCGCTGCCAGGGGCTCGACCAGTCGTCGGCGAACGGTGTCGACCAGGTCACGAAGGCCTCGCCCCAGATGGCGAGGGCGACAAGTGCGGCCGCGTACAGGACGAGGGTGAGGAGGCCGGGGATCAGCCCGAACTCGTACTGCTTTCCGTGGCGGGCCACCCATCGCTGGCCCTGGAGGAGATACCTGAAACCGGCCCCGAGATCACGCATGGCCGAACTCTATCGGCCGGGTCGTGGCGGGTGGGCCGATAGGGTCCGGCCTCGTGGACGCTGCTGAACTCGACCGACGCTCTCGCACCTACGACGGCTGGATACCGCCCTGGGTGGTCTCGCTGCTGGTCGAGCACGGGCACCTGGAGGAGGTGCGGGTGCAGGCGGGGCGCGGGGACTGGTACTGCGCGCGGCGGGTGGCGGAGCTGCTGATCGAGGAGGGGCGGCGGGAGGACGGTCTGGAGGTGCTCCGCTCGTTCGTGGACAGCGGCTGGTGGGGGGCCGCGGATGTCGTCGCCGGGTTGCTCGACGAGTGGGGGCGTACGGACGAGGCGGTGGCCCTGGTGCGTCCGTACGCGGAGGACGGGGAGCGGCTCGCGGTGCACCGGCTGGCCCAGCTGCTGGCCGGCCAGGGGCGGGTCGACGAGGTGATCACGCTGCTGGGGCCGCACACCGACGACTGGTTCCTCGCCGAGGCGCTCGTCCAGCTGACCGAGGGGTACGGGCGGGACGCTGAGGTTCTGGCGCTGCTGCCCGGCGTCGGCGCAGGGCTCGAGTGCTCCGGACGCTGTCAGGACGAGGTGGGCACGGCAGGTCTGCGGGCGAGGGTCCTGGAACGGCAGGGGCGCGTGGACGAGGCGGTGACGCTGCTGTCCGCGTTCGCGTGGCGCGGCAACGTCGTGCACGTGAACCTCGTCAAGCAAGTCGCCGACGTGCTGGCCCGGCACGGCCGGGAGACGGAGCTGCGGGAGCTCGTCGCCGGGCGGGGTGACGACCACGCCGCCTACCGCCTCGCCGCGCTGCTGGAGAAGCGCGGACTGGTGGATGAGGCCGTCGATGCGCTCCGGCCGTTCGTGACGAGAGGGTCGCCGAACGCCGCGTGGACGACCGCGGACCTGCTGAAGCGGCATGGCAGAGTCGACGAGGCGATCGAGGTGCTGCTGCCGGTACCGGCGGTGATGGGCGGTGATCTCGACTGGATCGTCCACGAGTTGTGGACGCTGCTGGCCGACCAGGGCCGGGCGGACCAGGCGCTCGCGGCCATCGACGACATCGCCGGGCAGGTGGGCGGCATGTCGGAGGAGCTGTTCCTGCAACGCATCCGGCTGCTGGCCTACTGCGGCCGACACGAACAGGCGATCGACGAACTCCGCGCCCATCCCGAGGCCGACGCCTGGTACATGGTCTCGGAACTGGCCGACCTCCTGGCCGACGCCGGACGGCTCGACGAGGCCGTCGCGGTCATGGAGCCGGTCTGCCGGGCCACCGGAAGCCACCACAACTCCCTTGCGCAGCTGATGATCCGCCAGGGCCGGGCGAAGGAAGCCGTGGCGCTGCTCTCCGAGCGCCGCGCCGTCGCCGGCCCCCGGAACCCCTGGGGCGCCGTTGACGCTTCCGGATACTCCGCCGATCCGCCGTTCTGACCAACGGCTGCTGAAGCCGCGGACCAGAACGGCTGGTCAGAACGACTGGTCAGAACGACTGCTGAGGTACGGCTGATCAGTACGACCGCTGAGGTACGGCTGATCAGTACGGCTTGACAGACTGGCTGGTCAGACCGGCGCCACCGCCACCACCACCCCCGGCTCCGCCGCCGGCGACACCGCCGCCGAGACGCGTACCGCCGCCGCCCTGGCCACCCGCCCGGCCCGGGCCGCGGTGGCGAGGAGCAGGGGCTGGACCTGTTCCAGGGCGGAGACCAGCAGTTCCTCGCCGGCGATCAGCACCGGCCGCGCCGCCTTCGTCGTCGCCGCCGCTGCCTCCGTGAGGTCGGCGAGGGGCGGGAGCGCGGCCCGGACGACGTTCGCGCCGGCGGCGGCAGCGCGTTCCGCCAGGGCCACCTGGAGCGGCATCAGGGGGGCCAGCGCGGCCGTCAAGGCGTCGGCGATGCGGTGGAGTTCGGGGGACGACTCGCGCAGGACCTCTGCCGCGGAGCGGAGGAGGGGGGTCACCGCGAGCAGCGCGCCCGCGGCTACGCCCGCCGTGGCCGGCAGCAGAGGTGACGTCGTCTCGACCAGCTCGCCCAGCGCGTCCGCGAACTCCTCGACCGCCGGCTCCACCGCGTCCAGCACCGGCAGCAGGCTGTCGCCCAGCTTCGTCAGCAGGGCCTGCGCCGGTTCGCTCACCGGGTGGACCGCGAGGGGCGCCCCGCTGGTGCCGAGCCGGGTGAGGGTCTCGACGATGCGGTAGAAGGCCTCCTGGGCCTGCGGTGAGGCGCTCGCCTCGGCCAGTTCGGCGGTGGTCTGACGCAGCACGCGCAGGACCTCGGCGCCCGAACCGTCTCTGGGGTCGAAGGTGTTGATCGCGATACGGGTGATGTTCCCGGCCGTGTCCAGGAGTTGGCCGGTGATGTCCGTGGTGCTGCGTGCCATGCGAAGTACGTCGTCCCTGCTGGGGAGCGAAGGGATCGTCGCCATGGGCCCTCTTCCCTCGTGGTCGTCCGTCACACCCGGCGCCCTCAGCATGCCCGCTCCGAAGGCCCCGGCATGGGCCGTCCGGGGCATCCGTGACATCAACTCCCTCTTGTTGCCGTTGAGTCGAACAGGTACACCTCGCCGTACCGATCTCAGGAACTTCCGGAGGAGGTACGCGTGCGCACCACGAGAACCGTTCCTGCGAGACCTGTTCTGTTCACCGCCCTCGCCGTCACCACGGCGGGCTCCCTGCTCCTCACCCCGCAGACCGCCGTCGCCGACCCCGAACCCCCCGTCCACCGCGAGGCCGCGCTCGACCGGCACGCGGCACGGACACCCGCGAGCGCCGCCCAGCGCGCCCTCGGCTCCACCGAGGACGCCTCCCGTGCGGTCGGTGACGACAGCCGCGGCTACCCCCGCCGTCAGGTCCTCACCCCGGACCCGGAGAACCCGGCCGACAAATCGATAAAGCTCGGCCTCACCCCGTACCACGCCATCGCGCCCCGGCTGAACGCCCTCCAAGCCCTCGGCGACCGCGTGAGCGTCGAGATCGCGGGCCGCTCGGCGGGCGGGCACCGGCTCTACCTCGTCACCGTCACCTCCCCCGAGACCACCCGCCAGGGCCGCGCCCAGGCGCGCATGCGCGAGCTCATCGAGAACGCGCCCGCCCTCGCCGCCAAGTCCCCCGAGGTGAAGAAGGCGTACAAGGCCCCCGTCTTCGTCAACAACAACATCCACGGCAACGAGTGGGAGGGCACCGACGCCTCCCTGAAGCTCATCGAGCGCCTGGCCACCGCCAAGGACGACAAGACGCGTGACCTGCTCGCCCACAGCCGCCTGTACTTCAACATCACCGCGAACCCGGACGGCCGTATCGCCGGCACGCGCGCGAACGCCAACGGCTTCGACATGAACCGGGACTTCGTCACCGCCTCGCAGCCCGAGGTGCGGGCGATGCGGCAGATCATGACCACCAAGCAGCCGGCCGTCATGCTCGACCTGCACGGCTACGTCAACGGCACCCTCATCGAGCCCACCACTCCCCCGCACGGCGAGAACTACGAGTACGACCTGTTCCTGAAGAACTCCTACGCCAACGCCCTCGGGATGGAAGCCGCCGTCAACGGCCTCGGCTACACGCCCGCGAAGGACGGCGTCGAGCCCGCGCAGATCCCGTTCCGGGACCAGGAGGAGGGCTGGGACGACTGGCCGCCGATCTTCACCCCGCAGTACGCGGCCTTCCACGGCACGGTCGCCGCGCACACGGTCGAGATCCCGCTGCAGGTGAACAACCGCGCCTACGACACCCTGCCGGTCACCGAGCTGCGCCGCCGCTCCGCGATCAACGTCGACGTCGCCGGGGCGGCCCTGCGCGCCACCCTCGACTTCGTACGGTCCCGGCGCACGTCACTCGTCGCCGACCAGATCGAGGTCTTCCGGCGGGGCGCGGCGGGAGCGGCACAGGTGCCGGTGTCGCCGGAGACCGTCCCGGGCGTGCCCGGCACAGGCCCGGAAGACGTCTACACGACCAAGTTCCCCCGCGCATATGTCCTCCCGCCCTCGGGCACGGCCACCGCGCGGCTCGTCGACCACCTGCTGGCCAATGACGTACGGGTGGCACGCGCATCGCACGCCTTCCAGCTCGGCGGGAAGTCGTACGCGAAGGGCTCGTACGTCGTCGACATGCACCAGCCCAAGCGCGGCCTCGCGAACGCGCTCCTCGCGGACGGGCGGGACATCAGCGACAAGGTCTCGGTGATGTACGACATCTCGGGCTGGAGCCTCGGCCGGCTGTGGGGCGCGGCCGTCGAAACCCTGCCGGGTCTGCCGTACGGCGTCCTGCGCCCCGTGCGCGCGGCTGCCCCCGTCGCGTACGTCGCCCCGCGCGGCGACCTGCGGCTGCGGCTGGCGGACCCGAGCGAGATCGCCGCCCTCAACTCCCTGCTGCGCAAGGGCGTCCAGGCGCGCCGCGCCGCCGACGGCAGCGCGATCGTGTCGGGCTCGGCACGCCGGCAGGCCACGGAAGCCGCCCGCACCTACGACGTCTCCTTCCACGCCACCAAGATCACCGGCACCACGCCACTGCACCGCACCCGCGTCGCCGCCGCCGTCACGCCCGGCGAGCTGTTCGCGCTGCGGGAGATGAACTTCGAGGTCACACCGGTCTCGACGGGTGTGCTCAACGCCGGGTTCGACTGGTCGTCGGTGGACGTGCTGTTCGTGTCGGCGGGACTGGAGTACGGCGACCTGACCACCGGGGCCCGCACGGCTCTCGACGCCTTCCTCGACGGCCACGGCCTCGTCGGCCGCGGCGCCACCGGTGCCGCGATCGGCTCGGCGACCGGACTGCTGGCCGCGAAGCCGGTCGAGGGCAACGCGGACGCCAACGGCGTGGTGCGCGTGGTGAACTCGGCCGACGCCCTGATGTCCGGCGCGCCTGACCATGGCTTCGTGTACGCGCCCGTATGGTTCACGGACCTCGGGCCGCGGGTCCGGGTGGAGCAGTCGTACGCGACCGGGAACCCGCTCGTCTCCGGGCACTGGCGGCCGTCGCAGGACGGCTCCGGCGGGCCGGTGGACGCGGCGGGACAGGCCTCGGTGATCAGCGGGCCACGGGCGGTCCTGTTCGGCACGGAACCACTCTTCCGGGACCATCCGAAGGGGGAATTCGCCCAGGTGGGACGGGCATTGTTCACCATGGCACTCGCAAGCGGCTCAGGTAAGGAGAGCGGATGACGCAAGGGATCCACGGCACGGTCGCGGACGGCTTCGAGGCGGTACGTGAGGAGTTCGCCGCGTTCGTGGCGGGTGAACGGCCGGACTACGAAGGCCAGTTGTGCGCCTACGTGCACGGCCGGAAGGTCGTCGACCTGTGGGCCGGCGACGGCTGCGAGGCCGACTCGCTCTACGGGGTGTTCTCCTCGACCAAGGGCGCCGCTCATCTCGTGGTCGCGCTCCTCGTGCAGGAGGGCACGCTGGAGCTGGACCGCAAAGTGACCTACTACTGGCCGGAGTTCGCGGCCGAGGGCAAGGGTGCGCTGACGCTGCGCGAGCTGCTCGCGCACCGTGCGGGGCTGGTCGGCGTCGACGCCGGGTTCACCGAGGAGGAACTGGCCGACGACCAGGCCATCGCCGAACGCCTCGCGGACCAGCGGCCGTTCTGGCGCCCCGGCACGGCCTTCGGCTACCACGCGCTCGTCATCGGCGCGCTGGCGGGTGAGGTCGTCCGCCGGGCCACCGGACGCACGCTCCAGGAGGTGTACGAGGAGCGGGTGCGGGCGCCTTACGGCCTGGACTTCTACCTCGGGCTGCCCGAGGAGCTGGAGCCCCGCTTCCGCTCCGTGCAGCCGATGGCCCCCACGCCGGAGCAGCAGGCGGTGCTGGACTCGGTACCGACGGGCCCGCACACGCTGGCGTCGATCGCCTTCAACACCCATGTGCCGGAGCCGGGCGAGCTGGTGGACCACGCCAACTCCCGTAGGGTGCGCGCCAAGGGGCCCGCGTCGGCGGGCGGGGTCGCGGCGGCGCGCGGGCTCGCCGGGATGTACGCGGCGGCGATCAGCGAGCTGGACGAGCGGCCGCCGCTGCTGAAGCCGGACACCATCGGCGAGGTCGGGCAGATCCATTCGACCGGCTACGACCTGGTGGCCCGTACGCACAAGTCCTTCGGGCTCGGCTTCCAGGCGGTCGCCGACACGTGGTACCCGTTCCTGGGCGCGGGGGCCTTCGGGCACAGCGGGGCGGGCGGTTCGCAGGCCTTCGCGGATCCTCGCAGCGGGGTCGCTTACGGCTACGTTCGGCGGCGTTGTGCCTTCCCTGGCGGGGCGGCGCCGGAGAATGAGCGGTTGGTGAGGGCGGTTCATTCGGCGGCGCTGGCGAGCTGATGCTGGTCAGTTTCGCCCAGTAGCTCGGGTGGATCGGTTGTCTCGCGAGTGCGGGCTTGCGGGGGTTGATCGCGCTCACGCGGCGGAGCCGCATATTGACACAGCCCCGCGCCCCTGAAAAACCTGGGCGAGGCCGCTCCCTACGTCCAAGGGGGCGGCCTCGTCGTATGCAACGAATGGCGTCAGAGCAGCGTCACGGTGATGTTGCCGCGGGTCGCCTTCGAGTAGGGGCAGACCTGGTGGGCCTTCTCGAGCAGGGCCCGCGCGGTCTGGGCGTCGACCTTCGGGATCTCCGCCGTGATCTCGACGATGATCCCGAAACCGTCGTCGTTCTTGCCGATGCCGACCTTCGCGGTGACGGTCGAGCCGGAGATGTCGGCCTTCTCCTGGCGGGCGACGACGCCCAGGGCGCCCTGGAAGCAGGCGCTGTAGCCGGCCGCGAACAGCTGCTCCGGGTTGGTGCCGGCGCCGCTGCCGCCCATCTCCTTGGGCGGGTTGACGACGACGTCGAGCTTGCCGTCGTCGGTGGCGACCCGGCCGTCGCGGCCGTTCTCGGCGGTGGCGACGGCGGTGTACAGGACGTCGGACTGCTGAATCGACATGCGGTTGTCTTCCTCCTCGGTCCACCGCGACTCGCGCCCACGATCGCGATGGAATTCGGAAAGAAGTTACCGCATGCCGGAAAATCAGAGAAGGCTACAGCTTGACGATCATCTTCCCGGTGTTGTCGCCCCGCAGCACCCCGAGGAACGCCTCCAGGTTGTTCTCGATGCCCTCGACGACGGTCTCGCGATACTTCAGCTGCCCGAAGGCCACCCACGGGCCCACCTCGGCCACGAACTGCGGCTGAAGGTCGTAGTGGTCGCCGACCAGGAAACCCTCGATGCGGCCGCGGGTCTGGATGAGGCGGGCGAGGTTGCGCGGGCCGGGGGCGGGCTCGGTGTTGTTGTAGACGGAGATCATGCCGCAGACGGCGATACGGCCGCCCTGGTTGAGGGAGCCGATGGCGGCCTCCAGGTGGTCGCCGCCCACGTTGTCGAAGTAGACGTCGACACCGTCGGGCGCGGCGGCGCGCAGCTGCTCGCCGACCGGGCCGTTCTTATAGTTGAAGGCGGCGTCGAAGCCGTACTCCTCCACCAGGAGCTTGACCTTCTCGTCGGACCCGGCGGAGCCGATGACGCGGGAGGCGCCCTTGAGCTTGGCGATCTGCCCGACCTGGCTGCCGACGGCACCGGCCGCGCCGGACACGAACACGGCGTCACCCTCCTTGAAGGCGGCGGTGCGCAGCAGGCCGGCGTAGGCGGTGAGGCCGGTCATGCCGAGGACGCCGAGGTACGTGGACAGGGGCGCCGCCTCCGGGTCGACCTTGACGGCGTTCTTGGCGTCCACCGCGGCGTACTCACGCCAGCCGAAGAAGTGCAGGACGTGGTCGCCGACGGCGATGCCCTCGACGTTGGAGGCGACGACCTCGCCGACGGCGCCGCCCTGCATGACCTTGCCCAGCTCGAAGGGGGCGACGTAGGACTTGGCGGCGCTCATCCGGCCGCGCATGTACGGGTCGACGGAGAGGTACTTGTTCCGCACCAGGACCTGACCCTCACCCGGCGTCGGGACCTCCACCTCGACCAGGGCGAAGTCCTCGGGCTCGGGCCAGCCGACGGGGCGGGAGAGGAGGTGCCATTCGCGGTTGATCATGGGGGGTGCCTTTCCGGTTCACGCTTCGCGCGCGGCTTTTACTTCAGTACCTGAAACAACCATGCTCCTGAATATTTCAGGATGTCAAGTAACCGGGGTATCCTGAGCGCATGGCCACCCCACACACGTCCCGCCGCCCCGATGAGCTGACCCTCGAAGTCGTCGACCTCATCGGCTCGGTCGTGGCCCGCTATCACGAGGAGTACGAGGAGGCCGCCGCCGAGCACGCGCTGACCGGTGCGCAGGCGCGGCTGCTGAGCCTGCTGTCGCTGGAGCCGCTGCCGATGCGCAAGCTGGCGCAGCGACTGCGGTGCGAGCCGTCGAACGTGACCGGGATCGTGGACCGGCTGGAGTCCCGCGGCCTGGTGGAGCGCCGCCCGGACCCGGCGGACCGCCGCGTGAAGCTGGCGGCGGCGACGCAGGAGGGCCGGCAGGTGGCCCGGAGCCTGCGGGACTCCCTCCGATTCGCGCGGGAGCCGCTGGCGGGGCTGTCGGAGGAGGAGCGGCTGTCCTTGCGGGATCTGCTGCGGCGGATGCTGGACGTGGGCGCCTAGGGGCCGTTTGCGGGCGCCCTGGTCCGGGGTGACGATCGGACTGTGGATGTAGTACCGCTCGGGCCTCCATGAGGCGGGTGATGGGCACGATGTCACCCTCCGGTGGAGGGCGCCACGGTGATACGGCCATGACGGCGGTGACTCCCGGCGGGGACCCGGTTCTCGCCGCACGGTTCGCCGTGCCGGCGGTGCCTCGGACCTTCGTGCGCCGGGCCCGGCTCGTCGAGCACCTGGCAGAGGGCCTGAGCACTCCGCTGACCCTGGTCAGCGGGCCCGCCGGGGCGGGCAAGACGCTGCTGGTCGCCGACTGGATCTCGGGCTGCGCGCCGGGTGCCGTCGCCTGGCTGACCGTGGAGCCGGAGGACAGCGCTCCCGGCGTCTTCTGGTCCTACGTCCTGCATGCCTTCCGGCACCACGGCATCGCCCCGCCCGAGTACATCGGCACCCCGGCCCGCTCCGGCGAGGTCGATCACTCGATGCTCGCCCGGCTCGCCGCCTGGCTGAACGGTCGGGACACCCGGGTGACCCTCGTCCTGGACGAGTTCGACCGGGTGGCGGGCTGTGCCGACATAGCCGACGGCCTCCAGTTCGTGCTGCGCCACGCCGGCGACGGCCTGCGCCTGGTGATCGCCAGCCGTACGGAGCCGCTGTTGCCGCTGCACCGCTACCGGGCCGCCGGTGAACTCGTCGACATCCGGGGCGCCGACCTGGCCTTCCGCGCCGAGGAGACGGCGGCCCTGGTCGACCGGCACGGGCTGGCGCTGTCCGCCGAGACCGCGCGGGTGCTGACCGAGCGCACCGGCGGCTGGGCCGCGGGGCTGCGGCTGTGCACCCTGGCCGCACAGCGGGCCGGTGACCCGGAGAGCTTCCTGGAGGACTTCGAGCCGGGGCACAGCACGGTCGCCGACTTCCTGTTGGGCGAGGTGCTCCGCGCCCACCCCGCCGAGACCCAGGACCTGCTGCTGCGCACCAGCATCCTGAAGGAGACCCACCCCGATCTGGCCAATGCCCTCACCGGGCGGGACGACGCGGAAGCCGTCCTGGAGGAACTGCAACGGGCGAACGCGTTCGTCGATCCCCTCGGGCACTCGTGGTACCGGCTGCACCCGCTGTTCGCCGAGATCCTCCGGGTGCATCTGAGCGTCCGCCACCCCGGCCTGAAGCCGGAGCTGCACCGTACGGCCGCCAAGTGGCTGATCCGGGCCGGCCTGCTCGACGAGGCCCTGCTGCATGCGGCGGACGCGGGTGACTGGGAGCTGGCGGCCGCCGAGTTCATCGACCATCTGGCGATCGGCCGACTGCTGACGGGGCTGGCGGCCGAGCGGCTGGACGGCCTCTTCGCCAGGATGGCGCCGGAGGTGTCCGGGCCTGCCCCCGACCTGGTGCGCGCGGCGCGCGAGCTGGCCCATCACGACGTCGACCGGGGTGTCACCTATCTGCGTCGTGCGGAGGAGAACCTGCCGGGCGGCGACATCGACGACGGTGACGCCGCGGCGGTGCGGTTGAGCTGTGCACTGCTGCGGGTGCTGGCAGCCCGGGTGGCGGGCTCCGCGGACATGGCCGAGACGGCGGCCCGGGCGGCCGCGGAGGCGGAGCACGCCCTCCCGGCCGACCGGCTGGAACAGCGTCCGGAGCTGACGGCCCTCATGCTCACCGATCTCGGATCGGCCCAGTTGTGGGCAGGCCGCTTCACTGCCGCGCGCGCCACGCTGACCGCCGCCGTCGAAGCCGCCCACGGGCCCTCGACGGCCTTCCCCCGGCATGAGGCCCTCAGCCGGCTGGCGCTGATCGACTTCCTGCACGGCCGGCCCGGCCGGGCCGAGGCGCATGCCCGGGGGGTGATCGCCGAGGCGGAGCACTCGGGGCTGCCGGAGTCCGACCGGATCGGGATGGCCCAGCTCGTGCTGGCCGCCGTAGCCATCGACCGGAACGATCTGGCTGCCGCGCAGGCCCATCTCGACCGGGCGGCCGCCACGTCCGACGCCTCCCGCGATCCCGTCGTGGCGGTGGAGCGGGCGATCCTGTGTTCCCGGATGCTGTGCGCGAGGGGGGATTCCCGGGCGGCGCTGCTGGCCCTCGACGGCGTGGCGAAGCAGCCGCCGGTCTCCGCCGAGCCGTCCCCGTGGGTGAGCGACCGCATCGCGATGGCCACGGCCGCGGCGCATCTGGCCGACGGCGATCCGAAGGCTGCGGTGAAGGTGTTCGAGGACCAGCCGGCGCACGGCGCGGAGAGCCTGGTGGCCGAGGCCCGGGCCCGGGTGGCGGCGGGCGAGAGCGCACGGGCTCTGCGCATCCTCGACGACCTCCCCGACCGCCGGAACCGGGGACCGGTCATCGACGTGTGGGTGCTGCTGACGCGTGCGCAGGCCGTCGACGTGCTCGGTGACTCCGCCGCCGCGGAGAGCCTGGTCCTGCGGGCCCTGGCGGCCGCCCGTCCGCATCACCTGAGGCGGCCGTTCGCGGAAGCCGGACCGTGGTTCAGGCGGTTGCTGCTCGACCGGCCCGCGCTCGCCCGGGGACATGCCTGGCTGACCGGCCCGCTCTCGCCGCACCCCGCCGCGTCGCGGCAGCGGGAAGATTCCGCGACCTCTCACCCCGAGCCGCTCAGCGCACGGGAACAGGACGTGCTGGAGCGGTTGGCCCAGCTCATGTCCACCCAGGAGATCGCCGCCGATCTGCATCTGTCGGTCAACACGGTGAAGACCCACCTGAAGAGCATCTACCGCAAGCTCGCCGCCACCCGGCGCGGCGAGGCGGTCCGCCGGGCCCGCGAGGTCGGGCTGCTCTGACGTGTCACCTCGCCCGGGTGATGCCACCCGTCGCCCGGTCGGCCCAGCATGAGGGGTAGTCGGCGAGAGAAGCACGCTCATGCGCTACGAGATCCGCGTCGACGGGCAGATGTCGGACGAACTGACCACGGCGTTCCCCGAGTTGGACAGCTTCGTCGTCCCCTGCCAGACCGTGCTGTACGGCCAGGTCCACGACGAGGCCCACCTGTACGGCCTGTTGGTGCGGTTCCAGTCACTGGGCCTGCGCGTACTGGAGTTCCGTCTGCTACCGGAGTGATGTGCCGCTCGCGCGGCGCGGTACGGCTCAGCTTCGCGCTCAGCCCGCGAGCACCTTCGCCTTGGCCCGCTCGTACTCGGCGTCGGTGATGTCGCCGTGCTCGTGCAGCCCGGCGAGCTTGGTCAGCTCGTCCACGCGCGTCGCCGCGGGCGCCGCGGTGGCCGGGGCGCCGGCGGCCGCCTCCTGGACGTAGGAGCGGAACGCCTGCTCCTGCCGCTGCATCTGGCGCACATCGCGTTCGCCCATGCCGCGTCCGCGGGCGATCAGGTAGACGAACACGCCGAGGTACGGCAGCACGCAGACGAAGACCGTCCAGCCCGCCTTGGCCCATCCGCCCATGCCGTCGTCCCGGAAGATGTCCCCGATGACCCGGAAGAGCAGGACGAACCACATGACCCACAGGAAGAACCAGAGCATGGTCAGGAACGCGTCGAGCAGCGGATAGTCCACGATCGCCTCCACCCTTCCGGCCGCCGTGACGCCACAGCGGCACTCGGAGCCTCACGTCCTCCACGCTGCGCCCACCGGCCCGGAACGGCATCACCCGGAGCGGGTGGAGTGCGGCCGTCGGTGGCGGCGCGGCCGTCGTGCGCATCGCCGGGCCCGTGTGAGCTCACCCGGCGCAGGTTCACCTGCCAGGGGTGAAGCCCTGCCCTGGGCGCGCTCGAACGATGGAGGTGAGCCGGATCCGGGGCGCTTCGGCGTACCCAGTGGTGGAGGGAGCGAGACAGTGGACCGTTATCCGCCCATCGCCGAGCATGGCATGGTCGGCGACCTGCAGACCGCCGCCCTGGTCTCGTCCGCCGGAGTCGTCGACTGGTGGTGTACGCCGCGCTTCGACGCGCCGAGCGTCTTCGCCTCGCTGCTGGACAGCGGGCGCGGCGGCCACTGCCGCCTCGCCGTGGATCTCCCGGAGAGCGAGGGCATGACGGTACGGCAGCTGTACCTGTCCGACACGGCGATCCTGATCACGCGGTACATGGCGCCCGGCGGTGTCGGCGAGGTCGCCGACTTCATGCCGCCCGTCGACTCCTCGACGCCGACGGACCGGCACCGTCTCATCCGCGTCGCGCGTGTCGTCCGGGGCACCCTGCCCTTCACCTTCGCCTGCCGCCCCCGCTTCGACTACGCGCGGGCGCCGCACACCCTCACGCGGGACGGCGACCGCTCCGCGGTTTTCCACGGCCCGGGAACCGACCTGCGTCTCCAGTCCACCGCCGGCGTCGCCCTGCGCGCCGAGGCCGACGACGTCGTCGGCCGCTTCACCCTCTCCGCCGGGCAGGCGGCGGCCGTCGTGCTGACCGCTACCGCGAGCGGAGCCACCCCCGCGCCTTCTCCTTCCCTGGGCGACGTGGTCGACGAGATGATGTCGTGCCGCACCTTCTGGCTGTCCTGGCTTCGCTCCTGCACCTACGGAGGGCGCTGGCAGGACATCGTGAACCGCTCGGCGATCACCCTCAAGCTGCTCACCTACGCCCCCACGGGCGCGCCCGTCGCCGCGGCCACCATGGGACTGCCCGAGCAGATCGGCGGGGAGCGGAACTGGGACTACCGCTACACCTGGATCCGCGACGCCGCGCTGACCGTCCGGGCCCTGATCGATCTGGGGTTCGAGGAGGAGGCGCACGCGTTCCGCCGCTGGCTGCGCGGACGCGTCGAGGCCGGCGGCACGGCCACGGGCGACCCCCTGCAGATCATGTACCGGGTGGACGGCGACCCCCACCTGACCGAGGAGATCCTCGACCACTTGGAGGGCTACCAGGGCTCGCGGCCGGTACGGGTCGGCAACGCGGCCGCCGATCAGCTGCAACTCGACATCTACGGCGAGGCGGCCGACGCGCTGGCCGTGGGGGGCGACATCGGGGCGATCCGCGGCTGGCATGCCCTGAGCGACGTACTGGACTGGCTCTGCGACCACTGGGACCAACCCGACGAGGGGATCTGGGAGACCCGCGGCGGCCGGCAGAACTTCACCTACAGCCGGCTGATGACCTGGGTCGCCTTGGACCGCGGCATCCGCCTGTCCACCGCCGCGGCCCGTCCGGGGCACATCGGCCGCTGGGCCGACACCCGCGACACGGTCTTCCGGCAGATCGTCGAACAAGGCTGGCACGACAAGCGCCAGGCCTTCGTCCAGCACTACGGCACGGACGTCCTGGACGCCTCGCTCCTGCTGATGCCCCGGGTCGGCTTCGTCTCACCGCACGACCCGGACTGGCTCGCCACCCTCGACGCCATGGACGAGGAGCTGGTCAGCGACAGTCTGGTCTACCGCTACGACCCCCAGGCCTCCCCCGACGGGCTACGGGGCTCCGAGGGCACCTTCAACCTGTGCAGCTTCTTCTACGTCGAGGCCCTGGCCCGCAGCGGCCGGCTCGGGCGGGCCCGGTACGCCTTCGACAAGATGCTCACCTACGCCAACCACGTCGGCCTCTTCGCGGAGGAGATCGGCCCCTCGGGCGAACAACTCGGCAACTTCCCCCAGGCGTTCACCCACCTCGCCCTGATCACCGCGGCCATGGCTCTGGACGAGCAACTCAGCCAGGCTCAGGAGCATCCGGCACGCGGCGACGACCGGCACGCCACGCTCCAGGGCTTCGGCTTCAACGTGCCCGTCCGGTCGGCGGCCGGAGGCGACGCGGGCGGCTGACCCGGACGTGCCGCATGCCGGCCGCCGTGACGCCGTCAGGCGAGGATCAGCACGATGAAGATCACGCACGCCAGGATGTTGATCAGCCAGCTGTGCGTGTTCATCCACTCGCGGACATGCGGCATGGCGGCGGTCGCCCTGTGGTGGAACACCAGCAGGAACAGCAGCGGAAGCGCGGCGATGAGCACGGTCGCCGCGATGAACGGCAACGCCTCCGCGAAGTTCGCGTCCGTCTGTCCCAGGTGCGTGCCCACGGTCAGCATGACGACGATGTCCGACGGCATCAGCAGAATGACGAGCAGCCCGACCTTGAGGGCCCGCTTGGTGTCCGCCGACATGAGGGTGCCCAGCCATTTCGGTGGCTGGATGGTCTCCCGCCGCACCCAGTTCTTGAGCGCGGCCGCGGCAAGCAGGCCGACCAGCACGTACTGGATGATCTTGCCGCTCGATCCGGAGTCGCCGGGATCGCCCAGGTCGAACAGTGAGGCGAGACCCAGGGCGATCGCGGTGCCGACGGTGGCGGCGGCGGCGACCCCGGCGAGGAAGCCCAGCGACACCCGCACGGGCCGGGGTGTCGTGACGAAGATGATCGCCGACATGATCTGCGGGCCGACCATCATGGTCACGGCCAGCGGCAGCACATTCAGCCCGTCCACGTCGCCGCCCGCGTCAGGTCGTCAGGACCTTGGATTTGGCCTGTTCGTACTCGGCGTCGGTGATGGCGCCCCGGTCGTGCAGCGCGGCCAGCCTGCCCAGCTCGTCCGCCTTGGCGCCCGGCGCCTTGGGCCCCTCGGCGGCTGCCTGCTGGACGTACGTGCGGAACGCCTGCTCCCGGTCCTGTGCCCGGCGCAGCTCCCGCTCGCCCATCCCCCGCCCTCGGACGATCAGATAGGCGAAGACGCCGAGGAACGGCAGCACGCACACCGTCAGCGTCCAGCCCGCCTTGCCCCAGCCGCTGAGCGCGTCGTCCCGGAAGATGTCGGCGACCACGCGGAACAACAGCATGAACCACATGATCCACAGGAAGAACCAGAGCATGGTCAGGAACACGTTGAGCAGCGGGTAGTCCATGATCGCCTCCGCTGGACGGCTGCCGCGACGGCCGTGCGGCGCCTGAGGACTCGACGCCTACACGGTGCGCCGGAGCGGGCCGTGCGGCATCACCCCTGACGGGTGGGCTGTGCCCGCCGCTCGACCCGGCCGCCGGCCGCCAGGAGTGCCAGGACCGCCAGGACGGCGAGCAGGACGAGCGCGAACACCAGGATGCTGAGCGCGGTGGGGCGGTTCCACACCGCGAAGACGAAGGCCAGAATCACCAGCGCGGACAGGGCGATCGACCGCCGGTGGGTCTGCGCCCACCCGCCCACCCGCCCGGCCCGGATCTCGTGCCCGTCGGCCCAGGCGGCCACGGAGTCCGCGGTGCGGTCACAGGCGCGGCGGATCGCCACCGGCAGACGGCCGGGCCCGATCAGCCAGGCGCCGAGGGCGACCACGACGCCGAGCACGATCGTCGTGCGCAGGGCGGACCGCAGGAAGCGCAGCAGGGTGTCGAAGACGGCCGCCGCGGCGGCGTCCGACTGCACGGCGGCCGGGAGATGGTCCAGGTAGTAGCGGCGTACGACGACCAGGGCGATGGCCACCACCAGGCAGGCGAAGGCGGCGCCCAGCGCGGTACGGGCGAGCGCACGCCGCCGTCGGCGGGCCAGCAGCACCCCGGACGCGCCGGTCAGCACGGTGAGGACGGGCAGCCAGTAGCCGATCACGTCCAGCAGGTGCGCGCCGTCGCGGATCTTCTCGAGTTCCTCGGCCTGGAACAGCACGAGCTGCTTGTCGACCTGGGGAATCTTCTCCGCGGGCGACAGACCCGCGTCGACGAGTTCCTGTTTCACCTGCTCGACGACCGTGCCGACGTCGAGGGTGACCGTGCCGCCCGCGACCCCCACGGCGCCCCGGCCCTCGCCGGTGAGGGCCTGCACGACGGCGTTGTGGGCTCGTTCGTTGGCGTTCTTCCACGCGGTGGCGAAGCCGTCGCTGTGCACGATCCGCGTGACGACCCTCGTCACGGCGCCGTCCACGGCCGAGTCGATCTGCGGCCCGAGCCCCCGTACGGCGGCGGTGGCCCGAGGCGGCAGGCCCTGGGAGCGCAGCCAGTCGGCGAGCTCCGCGGCGGCCCGGTCGCCGTCGATACGGACGGCCACGGCCTCCGAGATCCGGTGGACGGCCGCGTCCTGGACGGCCGGCTCGGTGGCCAGCGGGGCGACCGTTTTCACATACCGGTCCGTGTCGAGGGCGATGTCGTGGACCCAGACCGTGATCAGTGCGACGGGCACCAGGACGCAGGTGACCACGATCAGCACCGTGGAGGCCGTGGCTCGGGCGATGCGCCCGGGCACGGAGGGCTGGTGCGCGGCGCTCATGCGGACTCCAGGTCGTCCAGGGGCCCCTCCCTTCCCTCCATTGCGTCCGCGCCCCGCCGTGCGGGCACGCCGAGCGGGCCCATACGGGCGAGCAGCCCTCGAGCCCTCGGCTAATCGGCGAAGGTGTCCCGCTTCACCACGCACAGGGCCCACACGATGAACGCGTACATGGCGATCAGGGTGAGCGACCAGACCGGGTAGTACGGGATGGACAGGAAGTTGGCGATGATCAGCAGTGCCGCGATGCCGACGCCGACGACCCTCGCCCACGTCTTCGCCGCGAACAGGCCGAAGCTCACGACCACGGCGATCGCCCCGAACAGCAGGTGGATCCAGCCCCAGCTGGTCAGGTCGAACTTGAAGACGTAGTTGGGCGTGGAGACGTACACGTCGTCCTCGGCGACCGCCATGATTCCCCGGAAGACGTCGAGGATCCCGGAGATGAACAGCATCACTCCGGCGAACAGCGTCAGGCCGGTGGCGGCTGCCTGCGCCCTCTCACGGTGCTGGGGACGAGAGGTGGTGGCCATGTGCGGCCTCCTTTTTCTCACCGGGCTGCGGCGCGCAGCCGTACACCACCGAGCCTGATCCCCGAGGGCCGCGCCCGTCGTCACCCCCGCCGGGTGAGGACGCGTCGGCTGCCGCCCTGCTGTCATCGAACACGGGGACCGGCGCCAGGCCTGAGGAGGGCGGCGCGATGAGCGATGGTGCCTGGGCGGGGCTGGCGGTGGCGGGCGTCACCGCCGCCTATGCCCTCGGCTCACGCCGTCTGTCGGCGACGCCGGTGACGGCGGCGATCGTGTTCACGGGGAGCGGCGTCCTCATCGGTCCCGCAGTCCTCGACGTCATCGACATCGAGCACTATGCCGCCCCCGTCACGGCTCTGGTGGAGGCCGCGCTGACCCTGGTGCTGTTCACCGACGCCATGGCCGTCCGGCGGCGCGACCTGGTCACGGGCGGGTTCCTGCCCGTCCGGCTGCTCGTCGTCGGCCTCCCGCTGTACATCGCCGCGGGCTGGCTGCTGGCCTGGCCGCTGCTGCCCGCGCTGACGGTCTGGGAGCTGGCTCTGGTGGGTGCGATCCTCGCGCCGACCGACGCCGCCGTGGGCAGGACCGCCATCTCCCATCCCGCCGTGCCGCCACTCGTCCGTCACGGTCTCAACGCGGAGAGCGGGCTGAACGACGGCCTGGTGCTGCCGTTCTTCGTGGTCTTCGCCGCCGCCGTCCCCGGCACGTCCTACGCGCAGGAAGGCATCGCGGGCACCTTCTGGCGCTCCCTGCTGCTCAGCACCGCCCTGGGCCTGCTGGCCGGCGGCATCGGCGCGCGGCTGCTGCGCGCGGCCCGGGCCCGCGGCTGGGTCGCACGGCAGTGGGGGCAGGTCTACCCGCTCGGGGTCGCCGTGGCCGCGTACGAGTCGGCCGTCCTCACCCACGGCAGCGGGTTCATCGCGGCCTGGGCCGCCGGATTCGCCTTCGGGCACGGCCTGCGGCGGCAACGCACCGGCGCCACGCCCGAACGCCCGGACCACACGGCCGAGTTCGCCGAGAACCTGGGCGCGCTGTTGGCGTCGATCAGCCTGATGGTCTTCGGGGCGGTGCTCCTCGGCCCGGCGCTGCAGCACCTGACCTGGGAGATCGCCCTCTACGCCGCGCTCAGCCTGCCGGTCGTACGGATGCTGCCGGTGGCTGTCGCACTGCTCGGCAGCGGGCTGCGGATGCCGACGGTCGTGTTCATCGGCTGGTTCGGGCCGCGCGGTCTGGCCTCCGTCGTCCTGGCGCTGCTCGTGGTCGAGGAGCAGGTGCCGGGGGCGCAGACGCTGGGGCGGGTGGCCGCCGTCACCGTGGGCCTGAGCATCCTGCTTCAGGGCGTCACCGCCCTGGCGCTAGCCGAGCGGTACGGCCGCTGGTACGCACGCGCCTCTGCCGCCGCCGGCGGGCGCGGGCTGCGGGAGGGCGCGTCCGTGCCGGAGTCGCCCGCGTCGGAGGGGGCGGGTGTCACGGCGTCAGATCGGCCCGGGCGGTGACGCGTCCCTCAGCAACGGCGTCGGTCACAGCCCGGCGCCCCGGGGGGGGGATCACCCGGGACAGGTGAGGGGTCGCCCCTCAAACAGCCTCAAGCATCGATATTCGCGAAGGTGAACGTCTCACGTGCACCACCACAGGAACCGCTCGCACGTCTCCGACGGCGACGGGTCCGGTGTCGGGACCGCCGTGGTCGGTTCCTCAGTAGGTGGCGGGTTCTCCGGCTCGGACGTGGGGGCGGGGTCCGAGGTGGACGTGCCGGAGCCGCCGCTGCCCGTCGTCGGCGACGGGGCGTCCTTGTCCGGGGTCTTGTCCTCGTCCTTCTTCTTGTCGTCCTCGTCCTTCGGTGACTTCGAGGTCGACGGAGACGTCGAGGGACCCGGTGACGGCGAGTCCGCGTCCGTGCCCGTCGTCCCGTCCGTCGCCTCCGGGGACGCGGACACCTCGTCCGCCGCCGCGCCCTCCGCCGACTCGTCCCCGGCCGCCGCCGGTTTCGGGTCCGCGCCCGGGGCGTCCATACCGAGCTCGGCGAGGCTCAGACCGCCCGCGGCCAGGACGAACCCCGCGGCGACCAGCAGGGCCCGGCGACGGCGACGGCGGTGCGCGGCGGCCTTGCGATCGCGACGGCTCGTGCCCACCCCGGACTCCTCGTCCAGGTCACCGTCGTCTTCGTCGTCGTAGTCGGCATAGTCGTCGTACTCGGCGTCTTCGGCGTACTCGGCGCGCTCGCCGGCACCACGCCCCCGCCCTCGGCCACGCCGCTGCGCGGCCCTGCGCGCGGCCCGCCCGCCGACCGGCGCGGCCGACGCGGTTTCGGCCTCCGCGGCCTCCGCGGCGGCTGCTCCGCCCCCGGCGTCCGCCGGCTCTTCGGAGCCCCCGACGCCGTAACCGTCGCCGTCGTAGCCGCCCTCGTAGCCGCCGCTCCCGTACTGCCCCTCGTAGCCGCCGCCGTACTCGCCGCCCGCGTACTGCCCGCCACCGGCGTACTGCCCGTCGCCCGCGTACTGCCCGTCGTACCCGCCGTAGGAGCCCTGAGCCCCCACCGTGCCCGTAGCCGCCCCCACAGACCGCTCGGCCATCTGCGGGTACGCCTCGCTGGGCGCTCCCGCGTGCGCGCGGACATGTTCGACCGTGGCGCCGCACCCCGGGCAGGCGAGGGCGCCGTTCAGGTGCCGTCGGCACGGGTGGCAGTAGTCCATGACGCGGGAAGACTAGGTTCCGCGCGGGGACGGTTGATAGTCACAGCTGTGAAAGTTCTGTAGGGAACTAACTGTTCCGGCATGCCGAGTTGAGGGATATGCCAGGACACGCCAGACACGCCCCCCACGCTCTGCGACCGACCGCCCGAAATCCGTATCGAAAGCAGTGTCGAAACCGTTATGTGTTCGACCCATTGACACTCCCGCCACCGCCTCCCTACTGTCACGTCAGCATTTCGAACGTGTGACGAAATCTCGAACACATCGGAATGCGCCAGAATTGAGCCGACGACGCAGCAAGGGGCAACTGCCGTGCGCATCACCGGAATCAGCACACACGTGGTCGGGACGCCGTGGCGCAACCTGACATACGTCCAGGTGCACACCGACGAGGGCATCACCGGAGTCGGCGAGACCCGGATGCTGGGCCACACCGACGCGCTGATCGGCTACCTGCGGGAGGCCGAGGCCAACCACATTCTCGGTTCCGACGCGTTCGCCGTCGAGGACCTCGTCCGCCGTATGAAGTACGGCGACTACGGGCGGGCCGGCGAGATCGTCATGTCCGGGATCGCCGTGATCGAGACGGCCTGCTGGGACATCAAGGGCAAGGCCCTCGGCGTGCCGGTCTGGCAGCTGCTCGGCGGCAAGGTCACCGACAAGGTCAAGGCGTACGCCAACGGGTGGTACACGACGGAGCGGACTCCGGAGGCGTACCACAAGGCCGCCCAGGGGGTCATGGAGCGCGGCTACAAGGCGCTCAAGATCGACCCCTTCGGCACCGGGCACTTCGAGCTCGACCACGAGCAGACCCTGTACGCCGTCTCCCTCATCGAGGCCGTCCGCGACGCCATCGGCCCGGACGCCGAGCTGATGCTGGAGATGCACGGCCGCTTCTCCCCCGCGACCGCCGTGCGGCTGGCACGCGAACTCGCCCCCTTCAAGCCCGCCTGGCTGGAGGAGCCCTGCCCGCCGGAGAACCTGAAGGCGCTGGAGAAGGTCGCCGCCAAGGTCGACATCCCGGTGGCGACCGGCGAGCGGATTCACGATCGCATCGAGTTCCGTGAGCTCTTCGAGAGCCAGGCCGTCGACATCATCCAGCCCGATGTCGGCCACATCGGCGGCATCTGGGAGACGCGCAAGCTGGCCGCGACCGCCGAGACCCACTACATGCTGGTCGCTCCCCACAATGTCGGTGGCTCCGTCCTCACCGCCGCCTCCCTCCAGGTCGGCTTCACCTCCCCGAACTTCAAGATCCTGGAGCACTTCAACGACTTCGCCGACGCGGAGATCAAGAAGGTCGTGAAGGGCGCGCCGCAGGTGAATCCGGAAGACGGCTGCTTCCACCTCTCCGACGCCCCCGGCCTCGGTGTCGAGTTCGACGCCGACGCCGCCGCCGAGTTCCCGCAGCAGCAGGCCCGCTTCGACCTGTGGGCCGAGGGCTGGGAGCAGCGCAAGCCCAAGGGCACGAAGTGAGCGGCGCCGTCGTCATCGAGGCGCCCGGCGAGCACCGGCTCACCGAGCACACGCCTCGTGAACCCGCCGCCGGCGAGGCGCTCGTCCGCGTCCACGCGGTCGGCATCTGCGGCAGCGACCGCGAGGTGTACCAGGGCAACCGGCCCGAGGGGTACGTCCGCTACCCGCTCACGCCCGGCCACGAGTGGTCCGGGACCGTGCAGGCGGTCGGCGCCGGGGTGCCGGACTCACTCGTCGGCCGCAAGGTCGTCGGTGAGGGCTTCCGCAACTGCCAGGTCTGCGACCGCTGCCACGCCGGTGAGACCACGCTGTGCACCGCCGGGTACGAGGAGACCGGGTTCACCCAGCCCGGCGCCATGGCCACCACGCTCACGCTCCCGGCCCGCCTGCTGCACGTCCTGCCGGACGACTGCGACCTCACCGCCGCCGCCCTGCTGGAGCCGGCCGCCTGTATCGCGGCCGCCGCGATCAAGGCGAACGCGCTGCCGGGCGAGCGGGTGGCGGTGGTCGGCACGGGGACGCTGGGCATGTTCGCCGTTCAGTTCCTGAAGGCGGGCTCGCCTGCCGAGTTGCTCGTCGTCGGCACCCGGGGCGACCGGGAGCAGCTGTCGCGGCAGTACGGGGCGACCGACTTCCGTACGAAGGACCAGGAGCTCCCGGACGACTTCGACGTCGTCATCGAGACCGCCGGATCCGCCGACGCCGCGCGCACCTCGGCCGCCCTGCTCAGGCGCGGCGGGCGGCTGGTCCTCACCGGGATCCCGGCGCCGGGTGCGCACGGACTCGACCCGACCGATCTCGTCGTACGGCAGCTGGAGGTGCACACCGTCTTCGGGGCGCCGCCGGATGCGTGGGCGCACACGGTGCGCGTGTTCGGGGCCGGGCTGCTCGATCCGCTGCCGCTGGTCACGCACGAGCTGCCGCTGGAGGAGTTCCCGCAGGCGATCGAGCTCGTCGGGTCCGGTGATCCGAAGGTGGGCAAGGTCCTCCTTCGCCCCTAGCCGTACGCCGGTACGGGGGCAACCTGACGGCTCCCGTACCGGCGTACACCCAAGCCACCCGCGCCCTGAGCCGCGAACCTCGTCCGAAATATCGAACACGAAGGACAGCTTGTGACCGACGCTTCCGCAGCCCGCCGACCCGGTGAGCAGGCGCTCGCCGCTCTCGGCCTGGGCGCGCCCGACCTCTCCCCCGCCGACGCCTCGCCCCATACCTTCCCGGGCGGCGGCAGATGGCGCACCGAGATCCCCTCGTGCGAGGGTCCCGAAGCGCTGGCCGTCGTCCTGAAGGAAGCCTCGCGGCTGGACGTGCCGATCCACCGGATCAGCCAGGGCAGCGGCGTGTGGATGCTGACCGATGCCGAGATCACCGAGATGGTCGAGGCGACCGGCGAGCGTGACATCGAGCTCTGCCTGTTCACCGGCCCGCGCGGCACCTGGGACATCGGCGGATCCACGCGCACCGACTCGCGGGGGGCCGGACTGCGCGCCCGCGGCCACGACGCGGTCGCCGGATGCGTCGAAGACGCCGTACGGGCAACGGAGTTGGGCGTCAAGTGCCTGCTCGTCGCCGACGAGGGCGTGCTGTGGACGCTGCACCGGGCACGGGCTGCCGGGATCATCCCGGCCGACACGACGCTCAAGGTGAGCGCGCTGATCGGCCCGGTCAACCCGGCCGCGTACGCGGTGTACGAGCAGCTGGGCGCCGACTCGATCAACGTGCCCAGCGATCTGACACTGGATCACCTCACCGAGATCCGCCGGGTGTCGGCCGCCCCCATGGACATGTACATCGAGGCCCCCGACGATCTCGGCGGATATGTCCGGATGTACGAGGTCGCCGAGCTGATCCGGCGCGGCGCACCGCTCTACCTGAAGTTCGGGCTGTCCAAGACCCCCGGCATCTACCCGTACGGCAACCACATGCGGGACCTGACGCTGGCCACCGCCAAGGAACGCGTCCGGCGCGGCCGGCTGGCCCTGGACCTCCTCGCACGGCACGGAGCCGGCGGCGACATGGCGCCTCTCGGTTCACGGCTACCCGGAACGCTGAAGCGCTTCGAAATTCCCGCATAACGTTCCGGACAAACCCCCTTCACAAAAGAAGACGCAGTCGAACACAATCCCACACACCCTCGGTCGACCCGCACATCGCCCTTCGTCCGGCGTCTTCGCACCGCCAGACCGAGTCCCGCCCCACCCACATCAAGGATGATGATCATGCGTACTCGCAGAGCCGCACTCGCCGCCATAGCCGGAGCCGCCTCCCTCGCCCTGACCCTGTCCGCCTGTGGCCAGTCCGGTGAGGGCGGCAGCAAGGAGGAGGCGGGCGACGCCAAGGGCGGGACCATCGGCATCGCGATGCCGACCAAGTCGTCCGAGCGCTGGATCGCCGACGGCAAGAACGTCGTCAAGGACCTGGAGGCCAAGGGCTACAAGACCAAGCTGGTCTACGGCGAGGACGACCCGGACCAGCAGGTCTCGCAGATCGAGAACCTGATCACGCAGGGTGTCAAGGGCCTGATCATCGCGGCCATCGACAACAAGTCCCTGAACAACGTGCTCCAGCAGGCGAAGGACGCGAACATCCCCGTCATCGCCTACGACCGGCTGATCCTCGGCACGCCGAACGTCGACTACTACGCGTCGTTCGACAACGAGAAGGTCGGCGAGCTCCAGGCCGGCTACCTCGTCGAGAAGCTCGGTCTGAAGGACGGCTCCAAGAAGGGCCCGTTCAACATCGAGCTGTTCGCCGGCTCCAACGACGACAACAACACGAAGTACTTCTTCGGCGGCGCGATGAAGGTCCTGCAGCCGTACATCGACAAGAAGCAGCTCGTCGTCAAGTCCGGCCAGACCAAGCTGACCCAGGTCACCACCCTGCGCTGGGACGGCGCGACCGCCCAGAAGCGCATGGAGGACATCCTCACCTCCACCTACACCAGCGGCCGGGTCGACGCGGTCCTCTCGCCCTACGACGGCATCTCCATCGGCATCCTCGCCGCGCTGAAGTCGGACGGCTACGGCTCCAAGAGCAAGCCGCTGCCGGTCATCAGCGGCCAGGACGCCGAGCTCGCCTCGGTGAAGTCGATCATCGCCGGCCAGCAGACGCAGACCGTCTACAAGGACACCCGTGAGCTGGCCAAGGTCGCCGGAAACATGGTCGACGCGGTCCTCAACGGCAAGAAGCCCGAGGTCAACGACACCAAGACCTACGACAACGGCGCCAAGGTCGTGCCGGCCTACCTGCTGCAGCCGGTCAGCGTCGACAAGAGCAACTACGAGAAGGTCCTGGTGGGCGGCGGCTACTACACCGCGGACGAGCTCAAGTAACCGTCGGCACCTACTGATTGGAAGGCACGACCATGGCGGGACCCGTCCTGGAAATGCGCTCGATCGTCAAGACCTTTCCCGGTGTCAAGGCGCTGTCGGACGTCACGCTGACCGTCCGTCAGGGCGAGGTCCACGCCATCTGCGGTGAGAACGGCGCCGGCAAGTCCACCTTGATGAAGGTGCTCTCCGGCGTCCACGCGCACGGCACGTACGAGGGCGACATCCTCTTCGAGGGTGAGGTCTGCGAGTTCAAGGACATCCGCGCGAGCGAGGAGCGCGGCATCGTCATCATCCACCAGGAGCTGGCGCTGTCGCCGTACCTCTCGCTGGCGGAGAACATCTTCCTCGGCAACGAGCACGCCAAGGGCGGGTTCATCGACTGGCGGGAGACCCTGCGGCACGCCACCCAGCTGCTGCGCCGGGTCGGTCTCGACGACCACCCGGAGACCCGCGTCGCCGACATCGGCGTGGGCAAGCAGCAGCTGGTGGAGATCGCGAAGGCGCTGTCGAAGAAGGTGAAGCTGCTCATCCTGGATGAGCCCACCGCGGCGCTGAACGACGAGGACAGCGGCAAACTCCTGGATCTGATCCTGGAGTTGAAGAAGCAGGGCATCACCTCGATCATCATCTCCCACAAGCTCAACGAGATCCGCAGGGTCGCCGACTCGGTGACGATCATCCGCGACGGGCGGTCCATCGAGACGCTCGACGTGAAGGCCCCGGAGACCACCGAGGACCGGATCATCAGCGGCATGGTCGGCCGCGACCTCGACCACCGCTTCCCCGAGCGCACCCCGCACGAGCCGGAGGTGGGCGCGGCCCCGGCGCTGGAGATCCGCGACTGGACCGTGCACCACCCGATCGACCAGCAGCGCAAGGTGGTCGACGACGTGTCGATCCAGGTGCGGCGCGGGGAGATCGTCGGCATCGCGGGCCTGATGGGGGCCGGCCGCACCGAGCTCGCGATGAGCGTGTTCGGGCGCACCTACGGCCGGTACGCGGGCGGCACGGTCCTCAAGGACGGCAAGGAGATCCGTACGAAGACCGTAGCGGAGGCGATCTCGCACGGCATCGCGTACGTCACCGAGGACCGCAAGCACTACGGCCTCAACCTCATCGACAACATCAACCGGAACATCTCGCTGAGTGCCCTGGGCAAGGTCGCGAGGCGCGGTGTGGTCGACGAGCACGAGGAGCGGCAGGTCGCCGAGGGCTTCCGCAAGTCCATGAACATCAAGGCGCCGACGGTCTTCGAGACCGTGGGCAGGCTGTCCGGCGGCAACCAGCAGAAGGTCGTCCTCAGCAAGTGGATCTTCGCCGGTCCGGACGTGCTGATCCTGGACGAGCCCACCCGCGGTATCGACGTGGGCGCCAAGTACGAGATCTACACGGTCATCGACCAGCTGGCCGCCCAGGGCAAGGCGGTCGTCTTCATCTCCTCCGAGCTGCCGGAGCTGCTCGGTATGTGCGACCGCATCTACACCATGGCCGCGGGGCGGCTGACGGGTGAGTTCTCGCGGGCCGAGGCCACGCAGGAAGTGCTGATGCGCCAGATGACGAAGGACAAAGAGGTATCCCGATGAGCACGGATGTGACCGCCAAGACCCCGGCCCCGGCGCCGCCCGGGAAGTCCGGCGGATCAGCCGCAGGCGGCGGCCTGCTGCAGCTGATGCTGGACGGCCTGCGCCGCAACATGCGCCAGTACGGCATGCTGATCGCGCTCGGCCTGCTCGTGGTCCTGTTCGCGGTGTGGACCGACGGCGACCTGCTGCTGCCCCGCAACGTCTCCAACCTGGTGCTGCAGAACAGCTACATCCTGATCCTCGCGATCGGCATGATGCTGGTGATCATCGCGGGCCATATCGACCTGTCGGTCGGCTCGCTGACGGCGTTCGTCGGCGCGTTCGCGGCCGTGCTGACGGTTCAGCACGATGTGGCGTGGCCACTGGCCCTGGTGCTGTGCCTGGTGGTGGGCGCGGTGGCGGGCTCGGTGCAGGGATACCTGATCGCGTATCTCGGCATACCGTCGTTCATCGTCACCCTCGCGGGAATGCTGCTCTTCCGCGGTCTGACGGAGATCTTCCTGGAGGGCCAGACCCTCGGCCCGTTCCCGGACGGCCTGCAGAAGCTCGGCAACGGCTTCCTGCCTGAGGTCGGCCCGACCACCAACTACCACAACATCACGCTGCTGCTGGGCCTCGTCCTGGCCGCCTTCGTGGTCGCCCAGGAGATCCGGGACCGCAAGCGCCAGCAGGAGTTCGCGCTGGACGTGCTGCCGCGGAACGCCTTCCTGCTCAAGCTCGTCGCCATCATCGCGGCGATCGCCGCCGTCACCATGCTGCTCGCCAGCTACAAGGGCGCGCCGATCATCCTGATCGTCCTCGGTGTGCTGGTGGTCGGCTACGGCTACGTCATGCGCAACGCGGTCTTCGGCCGCCACATCTACGCGATCGGCGGCAACCTGCCGGCGGCGAAGCTGTCCGGCGTCAAGGACAAGAAGGTCACCTTCTACGTCTTCCTGAACATGGGCGTGCTCGCGGCCCTGGCGGGTCTGGTGGTCGCCGCCCGTCTGAACGCGGCCTCGCCGAAGGCGGGCCTGAACTTCGAACTCGAGGCGATCGCCTCGTCGTTCATCGGTGGCGCGTCCATGAGCGGCGGTGTCGGTACCGTCCTCGGCGCGATCATCGGTGGTCTCGTCCTCGGCGTGCTGAACAACGGCATGAACCTCCTCAGCGTCGGCACCGACTGGCAGCAGGTCATCAAGGGCCTCGCCCTGCTGGCCGCGGTCGGATTCGACGTGTGGAACAAGCGCAAGTCCGGTTCGTAAGTGAGCACGGGCCCCGCCGGAAGGCGGGGCCCGGTTCCTTTCCCAGCGTTTTCCCAACGAAGTGGAGCCGCACATGGAACTGAACAGACGCACGGTCATCGCAGGAGCCGCGGCCGCGGGCATAGCCGCGACGACGCTCGGCGGCACGGCACACGCCACGGGAGGCAGGCCCCCGGTGAAGTCCCTCTTCGGCAAGCTCGCCGACGGCACGAAGATCTACAGCTGGTCGCTGGCCAACGGCGGCACCCGCATGAAGGTCCTCTCCTACGGCGGCATCGTGCAGTCCCTGGAGATCCCGAACCGCAAGGGCCACTACGCCAACGTCTCCCTGGGCTTCGACAACATCGAGGACTACGTCGCCAAGAGCCCGTACTTCGGCGCCCTGATCGGCCGGTACGGCAACCGCATCGGCAAGGGCAAGTTCACCCTGGACGGCAAGACCTACCAGCTGTCCGTCAACGACGGCGAGAACAGCCTGCACGGCGGCGCCAAGGGCTTCGACAAGCACGTGTGGGACATCGAGCCGTTCACCAAGGGCTCGGACGTCGGCCTGTACCTGTACTACACGTCGGTCGACGGCGAGATGGGCTACCCGGGCACCCTGAAGGTGAAGGTGACGTACACCCTCACCAAGCACGGCGACTGGCGCATCGACTACGCGGCCACCACCGACAAGGCCACCGTCGTCAACCTCACCAGCCACGTGTACTGGAACCTCGCCGGCGAGGGCAGCGGCACGATCGAGAACCACGAGCTGAAGATCGCCGGGTCCCGCTACACCCCCGTCGACTCGGGCCTCATCCCCACCGGCGAGCTGGCCCCCGTCGCGGGCACCCCGTTCGACTTCCGCCGCACCAAGGCGATCGGCGAGGACCTCCGCGAGGCACACCAGCAGCTGCTGTACGGCAAGGGCATCGACCACAACTGGGTGCTCGACAAGGGCATCTCGCCGAAGCCCGAGTGGTGCGCGACGCTGAAGGACCCCTCCTCCGGCCGCATCCTGCGGATGGCGACCACGGAGCCGGGCCTGCAGTTCTACTCCGGCAATTTCCTCGACGGCACCCTGGTCGGCCCCTCCGGCCGCACCTACCGGCAGGGCGACGCACTGTGCCTGGAGACGCAGCACTTCCCGGACTCGCCGAACAAGCCGTCGTTCCCGTCGACGGTGCTGCGGCCGGGACAGACGTACCGGTCGACGACGATCCACTCGTTCAGCCGCTGAGACCGTACCGGGGCCCTTCCGGCGGCTTCTCACGGCTCTTCGGACGGCTCTCCTGACGGCTCTTCACAGGTGGCACACAAGTTCTCACCGGTTTCTCAGTAGTTGAACAGCGCCACCTCAGCCTCCGTATGTAAGGGCGGCCCGTGCTCCCCCGCGCGGGCCACCCAAAGACGACGGGCCCGGTCGTCCCCGCCGGGCCCGCCCCATACGGAGGTTCCATGGCCGACAACGTCACCTCGCTGTTCCGCAGCACCGCGGCGCACAGTCCGTCGATGGCGGCGCTGACGCGGGAGGGCGGCGACGGGGCCGGTCCGATCGACTTCTGCATTCCCTGCAACCCGTACTTCCCCACGCCTGAGATGTTCGACGAGATGGCGGGCCGGTTGCGGGACATCATCACCTTCTACCCGAGCAGCGCCGACACGATCACCGCCGAGCTGTGCAGCCTGCTCCAGCTCCCGCCGCAGTGCGTGGCGATGGGCAACGGATCGACCGAGCTCATCACCTGGATCGACCATCTGATGGTCCGTGAGTCCCTCGCCATCCCCGTCCCCACCTTCGGCCGCTGGACCGACCAGCCGATGGAGACCGGCAAGCGGGTCGACATGTTCCCGCTCCAGGAGTCCAGCGGATTCGCCCTGGACCTCGCGCAGTACGCCGAGTTCATCCGGGCCAGGGGCACCCGGGTCGCGGTGATCTGCAACCCGAACAACCCCGACGGCGGCTACCTCCACAAGCACGCGCTCGTGCAGTTCATGGACGCGATGGCCGACCTGGACCTGGTCGTCATCGACGAGTCCTTCCTGGAGTTCGCCGACGCCGAGCAGGAGCCGTCGGTGGTCCAGGAGGCGATGCTGCGGCCGAACGTCATCGTCCTGCGCAGCCTCGGCAAGAACTTCGGTCTGCACGGCATCCGCTTCGGCTACCTCGTCGCCAACCCGGCGCTCGCGGGCATGGTCCGCTCGATGCTGCCGAAGTGGAACCTCAACGCCTTCGCCGAGCACGTGGTGTTCATGCTGAAGGAACACGGCCCCGAGTACGCGCAGAGCCTCCAGCAGGTGCGCCGGGACCGCCTGGACATGGCCGGCCAGCTCGCCGCGCTGCCCGGCCTGACGGTCTACCCGTCCCAGGGCAACTTCCTCTTCGTGCGCCTCCCCGTGGGCGCCGAAGGCACCGTGGTCCGGGACCGGCTGCTCACCGAGCACCGGATCCTGGTCCGCGAGTGCGGCAACAAGATCGGTTCGTCCAGCCGCTTCCTGCGACTCGTGGTGCGCCCCCAGACGGACGTGCGTCGCCTGGTGTCCGGCCTGGAGCAGGTGCTCTACGGGTCCAGGAGGGGAGCCGCCGTACCCGAGCTGGGTACAGGGACCAACTACAGCTCGGGTACGGCGGCCGTGGATCGGCTGGTCAGCTCCACTAACGGTTCGGGGATGCAGGGCCTCGCCGCTCAGGCCATGAGTGCCGGGATGCCCGCGGCCGCTCAGCCGCAGGCGATGCCGCAGGGCACCGGCATGCCCATGCCGGCGCCGGCTCCTGTGGCCCCTGCCCCGGCACCGGTCCCCGCACCCGCCCCGCCCGCGCCGATGCCCTTCCCGTCGCCCGTGGCGCCGGCCGCGGCGGCGATGCCCGGGCCTACGCCGCCCGGAGTGCCGGCCCGGGGTGGGCTTACGGCCGCGCAGGTGCGGGGTACGACCGGGCCGGGGCTGACGCCGGCCGCGGCGACCGGGTGGCCCAACAGTCAGAGCTGGCCGAACCCGGCGGGGATGGGGCAGGCCGGGTGAGCCCGGCGCGGGGTCGGTGGAGCTGGACACGGGCTGCACCGCGTCGGGCAGGCGCTCGGCGCGGACGCCGGGCTGTTCCGTGCCGCGCTCGCCGCACCGCTGCGGCAGCTCGTGCGCAACGCGGGCCAGGATCCCGACCGTACGACGACCCTGCTGGACACCGACCCGGCCGACGGGTCGGCCGGGTTCGAATGCGGCAGTGGCGCGGTGACCGACGTTACGTGGCCACCGTGTGTTCCAGGCGCGGAGCACCGCACTGCGTGCAGAAGTCGGCGCCGGTGGAGCGTGCTTGGCCGCACCGATGGCAGAACCCCGGCGCTCCGTCCGGGGGCTGGGCGGGCGCGCCCGCGGTCTCCGGCCGGCCCGCCAGCCGGGACAGGCGGTTCAGACTCAGCTCGGCCACCTTGATCGCCTCGTCGTCCAGCCCGGCCTGGTTGATGAGCCCCCAGATCTGCGTCAGCAGGACCGGCCAGGTGACGAGCATGGCGATCGCGAAGGGAACCGCCTGCTTGCCGAAGATCCCGACTCCCGCCCGGACCAGTGTCCCTGTCGGCTGCGGCAGGATCTCGATCTTGAGCGCGGTGCGCAGACCGAGCGCCTTCTTGAACACGCCGCCCTTGGTGATGCTGACCTCGTGTCCGCCGGCCGGCACCGCGGCACAGGCGGTGTCGTAACCCCGTTCCTTGAAGTGGGCGACCACGTCGTCGGCCACCGGTGCGAGGTCGGGAACCACGACGGGGATGAGCTTCTCGCTGCTGAACGCGCTCATGAGCCTGCCCCCGCCGTGGTCCTGAGGTCATTTCCGCAGCCCTGGCAGAACAGCCAGTCGGTCCGGACCGGACGGCCGCATCCGCCACAGTCGTCCATGTCTCCCCCGCCGGTCCCCGGGTCGCCTGCGGCCTGCGCGATCGCCCGGACCTGCCGGTACGTCTCCGACTGCGCCCAGCGTCCTATCTCCCGCAGCCGCAGTGCCGGGTTGGGATGGGTCATCTCCTTGTCCAGCTGGCGCAGCAGGAAGCGGTCCAGCTTCGACTCGTTCATCGCCGCCTCGAACTCGTCGGCCTGGGCGGCGAACGCCGCGTAGTCGATCTGCTCCTTCGGCAGCCACTTGGGGATCCCCTGGAGGTGGAAGAGGGCTCGCTGAAGCTCCTCGGGGCCTCCCATGAACATCACCGCAGCCCGGTCCGCGGTGAGTTCGCTCTTGCGGTACCAGTCCAGCAGCGCCACCTTCAGCGGTTCCGAGAACAGCGCGGCCACCATCCCGGCCTTGCCGCCCAGCGATCCCATGCCGCTGAACAGCGCGATCGACATCTGCCGGTAGAGCACGTGCTCGGCGAGGATGTGACCGCATTCATGGGCCAGCACCGCCTGGATCTCGTCCTCGGGAAGGTCCAGGAGCAGCTCGTTGTGGATCACGACACAGGTCCTGGAGTGCCCCATCGTCATCGCGTTGGCCGGTCCGGGCATGAGATAGAGCTCGGGTTCCTCGATGCCGAAGGACGCGCAGATCGGCGGCAGCAGTTTGTGGACGTCCGGCACCTGGCGCGGGCCCAGACGGATCGCATTGGACAGCAACATGGCACGGTCGCGGCGGTCCGCGACCAGACTGCGGTATTTCTTCACCGCCGTCTGGAGCCCCGGGATCTTCTCCAGCTGCTGCCGGGCGGCGAGATCAAGGGGATGGAGAATGTCTTGGATGTCGAAGGACGCGTGGTTCACGGTTCCCCCCAGTGGTGCGGCCATTGCAGGCCGACACCCCGGGAGTCCCCCGTTCCGCCCGGCCCGTGTGCATCCTGGTGCAGCGGGACGCACGCCCGGACCCTGTTCCGACGGGAAATACGCCGCCCGGACCGAGGGATCAGCCTGTCACCGGTCCGGGGGTACGGCAAAGAGGTGACGGGAAATCACCTCGCGTGCGCAACCGGTGACATGGGCGTGCGTCGCCGACCGCGCAGCGAGAGGCGGTTCCGTCCGTTCACACGGGGTTCAGCCGCCACTGCTGGCAGGCGTTGTTCAGCCACGTCCACTGCCGTACGTCGGCGGAGTCCGCGGTGGAGCAGTTGGCGACGTCGGCGACCTTGCCGGTGGCCTCGTTGACGATCCGCACGTGACCGCCGTCGGTGGCCACGAACCGGAAGCGCTGGCAGGTGTTGTTCAGCCAGGACCACTGGCGCAGGTCGGCCCCGTCGGCGGACGAGCACACTGGGCGCGGTGGCGAGGCCGGCGAGGGTGGCGGACATGTAGTAGTTGCCGTTGTACTAGGAGATCCAGGGGTCGGCGCCCTTCCGTGTCTTGATCGGGTTGCTGAAGGACGCCGCGCTCGCGGACGGCTGGCCGAGCGACAGGGCCAGCAGCAGCGCCGCCAGCAGGGTCAGTAGGCGACGGGCCATCCGGTGCTCCAGTTCAGAAGGTTGATGCCCAGCTTGGGCGTGCCGTTGTCGTTGCCGTCGTAGTAGTGGTAGACGATCAGGTCCCCGTCGACGTCGTTCATGATCGACTGTCCGCCGGGCCCGATGACGCTGCCGTGCGACTCCAGGACCGGGGTCCCGCCGTTGTTCATCATCGAGACGCCGTTCTTGTCGACGTACGGCCCGGTGACGTTGGTGGCCCGCCCGGCCTTGACCTTGTAGGTGGAGCTGGTGCCGGCGCAGCAGGTGTCGTACGAGGCGAACAGGTAGTAGTAACCGCCCCGCTTGACGATGAAGGGCGCCTCCAGGGCCTTTGTCCCGGTCGGGCGGGAGGCGAGCGAGTAGCGCCTGGTGTTGCTCGACAGCTGCTTCCCGGTGGACGGGTTGATCTGGATCATCTTGATGCCGGTCCACCAACTGCCGAAGGACAGCCACCACTTGCCGTCGGTGTCGACGAAGAGGTTCGGGTCGATGGCGTTGTAGTCGCCGGCGGAGCTGGAGGTGTAGACGGTGCCCTGGTCGGTCCAGCTGCCCGGCCGGCCGGTGGTGGAGGTGGCGAGGCCGATGGCGGACGTGTTCGAGCCGAACGACGAGACCGAGTAGTACATCAGGTACTTGCCGCCCTGGAACGAGATGTCCGGCGCCCAGGCCTCGGGGACGGAGGAGTAGTTCCGCCACCAACTCGGCCGGGAGGAGAAGGCGTCGGCGCCCGCGCTGAACGCGGTGCGGTCGGACGACGTCTTGTGGGCGATGCCGCCGCCGGTGGCGTACAGCAGGTACTGGCCCGACGAGGTACGGATCATCGACGGGTCGTGCGTGACGACGGAGCCGGTGACCCGGCCGGGGTTGGGGTAGGCCGACGCCGAGGACGGGACGAGAGCGAGGAGGGCGGCGGCGGGGAGGGCGAGGAGGGGGGTGCGCTTGCGGCTCATGTGGGGGGACGCTCCTGTTCTGTATCTCGAACAACGATCGCCACTTCGGACGGGAACGTAGAATCGAATCACTTGCGCGTCAATGGCCCGGACCGTCACAACAGCGGTCACGGCACACGCGCCCCGCCCGCGTTTTCCTCCACCGTTTATTCACTCGGTAGCCGGTCCGTCACTCCCTATGCTGAAGTGTTGGCCCGTCAACTCACCTACTGCACAAGGCCAAACGCCTCGGGGGACGAGACAGTGACGCAGCAGACCCTGGTGCCACCGCAACCGGAGCGGTCGGACGGACAGTCCGCGCCGCCCCGGACCGCCCCGCACGCCAGCGAGGCGACGCGCTTGTTGTGCGCCGGCACCTATCTCGACGAGACATACCGCCACACGGTCATCGAGGAGCTCTACGTCCACGACGAACGCGTCGTCGCGCCGTCGTTCGGCTTCGACGCGGCCCGCGTCCTGGCCCACGCCCTGCGCGCGCAGCGCCTCCAACTGGCCTGGGCGGCGGCGGTGTTGTTCCTGTGGATCGTCAGCGTGCCGCTCACCAACTGGCTCAGCCTGATGTTCCTGATGCCGGTCGCGCTGATGTACCTGGCCACCCGGATGCGCGGACCGGCCCCACGGCCCGCCTGGTACCGCCGCTATCCGGCCTGGATCCTGCGTCTGTACGCGCGGCTCTCCGTGCTCTACACCGTGCTGACGCTGTACGCGTTCGGCACCGACGACTACGAACTCTTCGACAGCATCAGGGAGTTCTGGGACTTCCTGCTGCTCCCCGGCCTGGCGTTCGAGACGCTTCTCTACGACACCTCGCGCCTGAACGCCTGGATCGCCCTGGCGCTTCCGCTGGTGGTGGCGCTGGGCGTCGGCTTCGAGCGCCACCAGGTCGCCCGCGCGCTGGCCGGTGAGCTGTCCCGGCCGAAGTTCCCCGACGCCGCCGCCGACCCGGCCGAGCGGACCACCGAGGGCAGCCGCTTCCACCACCTGCGGGACCGCATCCGGGTCGAGCAGCACGCGCGGCTGGTGATGTACCGGGCGGACCGGCCGTTCTGCGGCGCGGGCTCCCCGTACGACACCTGGTCCCTGTCCGTCGAGCTGCGGCCCCGCGAGGACCTTTCGAAGCCGCTGCCGCTCGACAACCAGACCGTCCTCGACCGGGTCAAGCCCCTGCTGGAGGCCCTGCGCGAGCCCGCCACCGCCCGCACCCCGCAGGGCGCGGCGGCGGTCCGGGACCGGCTGCGGCAGCTGGACGTCGACGAGTGCGTCTTCCTCCCGGTGGACGGACTGCCCAGCAGGCAGCACGCCCCCTACGGCCCCGGGCAGTTCGAGCAGCACCGGAACCGCGCCGTCGAGGAGGGCGGGGAGACGCGGCGCCACTTCCTGCGGGTGCAGGTCGGCGGCTGGGAGGAGGAGCTGGTCACCACGGTCTTCGTCCGGGTGCACACGCAGGGCGGCATGCTGATGCTGGAGGTCGCCCCGCACGTCCTGCGCCCGGTACGGCCGCGGTTCCGGGAGGCCGACCGGCTGGCCCACGACTTCCTGCACGCCAACCCGCTCGGCAAGGCGGTCTGGGCGCTGTCCCGCGTCCCGCACTCCGCCGGCCAGTCCGTGGTCACCGTGTGGCGGACGCTCACCCTGCTGGGCCGGCTCGCCTCCCGCGGCTCCGGCCGGGCGATGCCGGACGGCCCGGCCGTCTCGGTCCGCGAACTGGGCTCGGACGACATGGCGTCGCTGTTCCAGGAGATGGACCACCAGCGCTATCTGAAGACGATCCAGGACCGCGTGGCCAACGGCGTACGCCGCGCCCTGCGCGAGGCCGGCTACCGCACCGAGGAGTTCGAACAGAAGATCATCAACGTCAGCAACGGCGGAGTGCTGATCGAGCAGGCCAGCGGTGCCTTCGCCCTCGGCGAGCGCAGCGTGGCCAACAACCAGGAAGCCGGAAGCGGAACCTCGGGAGGGACGGACAGTGGCAACGGATGAGCAGGCGTCGGGCGGCGGGGCCCCGACAGGCGCGCAGAACATCCACATCGGCACGGCGAAAGGCGCCTTCGCCTTCGGCGCCCACAGCGTGGCGAACAACTACGAGGCCCCGCGCCCGACCCTCTCCGCCGAGCAGGAGGAACTGCTCCAGGCGGTACGGCAGTTGCGCGAGCAGCTGAGGGCCTTCGCCAGGACCCCCGAGACCGACGAGCTGACGCGACAGCTCGGCGAGACGGAGGACGAGATCCAGAACACCGGTGAGGCGACCCCGGGACGGCTGACCCGCCTGCGCCAGGCCCTCCAGGACGCGGCCACGGCGGTGGGCCTGGCGGCCTCGGGCGCGGCGGTGACACAGGCGGTGGCGGCACTGTTGGGAGGATGACGGCGGGATGAGCGGCATATCGGGGGACGGTGGCATGCGCTGGAACGACGAGACACAGCGCTGGGAGACGGACGGCGAGTCCGCGGCGGCCGTACCGCCGACGGCACCGCCACCGCCGCTACCCGCGTACGCCCCGCCGGGCCCGGCCGACGGACAGGGCGACGACGGCGACGTGACCTATACGGTGACGCCGCCGCCCGCCCCGCTGCCGCGGTCCCGCCGCACGACGGCCCTGATCGCGGGCGCGACCGTCGCGGTCGTCGCGGGCGGCGTGGCCTTCGGCGTGCTGGCGCTGCAGGACGACGGGGCGGGCGGCGATGCCGGGACCGACGCGGCGTCCCTGATCAGCCCTTCGCCGACCGCGACCTCGGACGCCGGCCCGGGCGGCGACCCGACGGACACCGTGGGCACCTGGTCCACGGACACGCCGTCCCCGACCGAGGTGCCCTCGGGGTACACGCTTCAGCGGGACACGGCCGGCTTCACCATCGCCGTACCCGAGGGCTGGGAGCGCGAGGAGAAGAGCAACGGGGTCTTCTACACCTCCCCCGACGGCAAGAGCCTGGTGCAGATCTACACGGACACGGAAGGGAGCCTGACTCCGTACGACTCACTGCGCCAGACGTCACAGACGCTGGGGAGCACCAACAAGAACTACCGCGAACTCAGCCTCCAGGACACCCCGGACGGACCCGGCGACCAGGCGGCCGAGCTGGTGTACGCGTACGACCGCCCGGACGGCACGCGGCGCAAGGTCGTCGACCGCGCCTTCGTGGCCGAGAACGGCACGCAGTACGCGGTGCTGGTGGCGGGACCTGAGGGCGACTGGCCGCGACAGCAGGACATCCTCCGGGTGGCGTTGGCTCACTTCGCTCCCTGACCTCGGCCTCGCCAGAGGTCGACCTCGGCACGGACGGTCTTGCCGGGCGCCGGGTCGCGGTCCAGCACCTCCCACCGGTCGGCCAGGGCGTCGACCAGGACGAGTCCGCGGCCGTGTTCGTCGAGGGGGTGCGGTGGTCGTACGTCACCCGGCTTCGGGGGGCGGGGGTCGGTACGGGTGTCGCTGACCTCGATACGGACGCTGCCCGTGGGGAGCGAGACGCGCAGCTCGAAGTCGCGTCCGGGGACTCGGCCGTGGGTCACGGCGTTGGCGGCCAGTTCGGCGACGATCACTGCGACGGTTTCGGAGGTGGGGGTGCCGTGGGGGATGCCCCAGGTGTGGAGCTGCGTGAGGGTCAGGTGGCGGGCCAGGCGGGCGCCTCGGGGGGTGGCGCTGAGGCGCTGGGTGAACGTACGGGGCATGGGGCCAATCTGGCGGTTTTGGGGGGCAGTTCACCAGGTGGGGGGCGCGTACGGTGCGGGAGCGTACGCGGTTACGGACTGGACAGTACTCATCACTGGCCGTGACCATTGCCGCGGAGGTGGCCGACGGTGGTGGATGTGCTGGGTACGAGTGGTGAGCCGGAGTCATCGGACAGTCTGCGGACGTTCGGGGCGGTCGTCCAGGCTTTGCGGGAGCACGCCGGGCTGAGCCGGGAGGAGTTCGGGGATCGGGTGGGGCTGTCCAAACACACCGTGGCTTCGGTGGAGTTGGGGCGGCGGATGCCGGATCCGACGTTCGCGGAGCGGGCGGAGGCGGTGCTGGGGAATACGGGGGCCTTGCGGCGGGCCGCGCAGCATCTGGCTCGGCAGCCGGGGTTGGCGGCGTGGTTTCGGCGGTGGGCGCGGCTGGAGGCAACGGCAATCACGCTGTACACGTACGAATGCCGGTTGATCCCGGGGCTGTTGCAGACCGAGGCGTACGCGCGAACCTTGTTCACAACCCAGCTCCCGCCCCTGGATGACGAGCAGATCGAGGCGCAGTGGGCAGCGCGGGCCGAACGGCAACGACTGCTGCGAGAACGACCGAACACGGCGTTCGCCTTCGTCCTGGAGGAGCACTTGTTCCGGCGGCGAACGGGCGGTGTGGCGACCACGCGAGAGCTCATCGACCACGCACTGGACATCGCCGAACTGCGGAACATCGAGATCCAGATCATGCCGACGGAACGGGAGACCCACTCGGGGCTCGACGGCCCGATGCAGCTCCTGGAGACACCGGAGAACAAGTGGTTCGCCTATTGCGAGGGGCAGCGAGGCGGCCTGCTCATCTCCGACGCGAAAGAGGTCAGCGTCCTCCAGAGGCGGTATGCCAGTATGCGTTCGCAGGCTCTCACCCCTGAAGACTCCGTGGGCCTGTTGCAGCGCATGCGAGGAGAGCTATGAGCACGAGCGAACTGGCCTGGTTCAAGAGCAGCTACAGCAGCGGCGGCGACGGCGACTGCGTCGAGGTCGCCCTCACCCCCGCCACCATCCACGTACGCGACTCCAAGGACAACCAGGGCCCACACCTCGCCCTCTCCCCCACCGCCTGGGCCGACTTCCTCACCCACGCATGCGGGGGCGTTCGCTAGTACACCGCGCCTCTGTGGCATCGCAGCCGGTCGCCGAAGGCCTCCGCTCCCTTGATGTCGGCTTCCTCCGGGACATCGCCCCAGATGTCGAGTTGCAGATCGGGCATGCCCTGGAGTTCCCGCAGATCGAGTACGGAACCACCGGTCGCCAGGCCCAGGGCCAGCTTTCTCAGGTGGGGAAAGACGCGGCGCAGTTGCCCGATGTCGTCGGGTTTCCGCAAGCCGTTGATCATCAGTCGCTCGATGCGGGGGAGCGGATCCACGGGGTTCAGCTCGTGCAGTGACTCGACGCTCAGCGCGATCCGGGTGAGCCCGGGGGCGCCGAGCACGGCCTGGAGAAACCAGGACGGTTCGCGGAGGTACCCCTCGACCGACAGTGCCCGCAGGTTCGGCCATACGTCCAGGTGGTAGAAGCACGCGAGGCTCTCGATGTCCACCTCCAGGTGCCGTACGCCCGGATGCGGTGCGAGACTTCCCTCGATGTGGCCGGTCAGCCGGAGGGCCGTCAGCTCGAGGGTGGGGAGTGCGGACAGGTCCCGCAGGGAGATGCACTCCTGCAGTTCGAGTCTTCTCAGATCCGCTCGGCTCCGCAGGAACTCGAGACTCTCGATCGTCTCGTTGTTCCAGATCGTGAGCGATTCGAGGTGCCGCACCGGGAGGTAGGCGTCCAGTTCCGCCGATGGATACGAACCCCTCACCGTCAGCTTGGCGACGGACCCCAGGCGGGCCAGTCGTACGAGTTGAGCCCGTTTGTCGACCAGTAGATCCGGCAGGTCGGCCCCGTCCAGGACTTCGTTGACGTATTCCTGCAAAGGGTGCAGGTCCCAGGCGTTCGCGACCTCGCTGCGGATGAGCGGGTCCGGATGGGATGCGCACTGTCGCAGCTTCCTCCGCGCCTTCGCGCTGCGTACCCGGGCAAGGAGGCGCACCGTGTTCAGGGCCACGCGCCGGCGCAGTTCCTCGGCGTCCGGCAGCACCGCCACGATCCAGTCGCCCAGGCTCGCGAGGTTCTCGACCTCCTCACGGTCCTGTGGCGGCATGAGGAAGTCCACCCGGTCCTTCACCGTCTCCATCAGTGCGTGGTTCAGCGCCTGGACGTTGATCGCGCACCGAGCCGCCAGCACGTGGAGGACGTGACGCTCACTCCGCTGCTCGGCGGCGTCCCCGAGATCGATCAGCGAGGCGATGAGACGGCGGGCGTCGGGGCGTGCCGCATGCCCGGCGGCCAGCACGATCACGTCCTGCCAGGCCTCGCTGCGGGCGTTTTCGAGCAGCTCCGGGAGATAGCCGCTCTCGTGGAACTCCTTGGCCGCCAGGAAGTCCTGGAACGTACGGTGAATGAACTGGATCGCGTCGTCCGCCCGCTCCTGGAGCAGCCCGCTGCGATCGAGCAGGAAGCGCAGGACACGCTGGGGCGACCCCTGTTCCTGGATGGGGGGCATGTCCCGCATGGCGAGGTCGAGTTGCCGGGCGGCCTGCGCGTGCGTCATCTGTTGCTGTCCGGTGCGGACCAGCCAGACGGCCAGCCGCTGGAGCAGCGCGTGCTGCTCGTCGGAGTCCAGCCTGATGTGATCGGCGTTGAGGACGCCGCGGCCCGCGTCCCGCCCGCCGAGGAGCATGGCGAGCGCGGCCCGGTAGAGCTGCCAGCGGGTGGTGGGCAGCAGACCGCGGCGGCGCCGGTGCAGGGCGCAGATCACGGCGCACAGCAGCGGGGTGCGGGCGAGGTCGCGCAGCGCGGCGTTCCGCTCCAGCTGGTGCACCAGATCCTGCTCCAGGGAGGTGAGGAGGTCGCGTTCCTCGCTGCCGCGCCTGGCGTCGTAGAGGTGGTCGCTTTCGAGGCGGGCGGCGTTGTGCCAGGCGTGCACGAAGGCGCGGATGTCGTCGTCGTCCATGGGCAGGAGGGTCAGCTCGGCGAAGCCGTCGTCGCTGAGCCACTGCCTGTCGACCGCGTTGGGGCGCACGGTCGCCAGGCACCGCGTGCCCGGATAGCGGTCGAGGAGGGCGCACAGCCATTGCCGGGCCTTCTCCCGCTGCTCGGCCGGTACCTCGTCCAGGCCGTCGACCAGGAGGATGCCGCGACGAGCTGCCAGCACTCGGTGCGCCCAGCCGTCGGGCTGACCGTCCGTGATGCCGCGCCCGGCGGTGAGGAGTTCTGACACCGAGGGGAAGCGTCCGCCACGTGCGTGCACCTCGCGCAGCGGGATGACGAAGGGGACGAGGCCGTTCAGTTCGGCGAGCTCGTTGCCCAGGGTACCGCCGGCGGCATGGGCGGCGAGCCACCAGACGAGGGTCGTCTTGCCGGCGCCCGCCTCGCCGCGCAGCAGGGCGCGGGGCCGATCGGTCAGCAGGGTCTCGATGCGCTGGGCGCCATCCCATGTCGGTCTGCGCGAGTCCGTGAACTCGCCGGGCAGGTACCCGAACAACGGGTCCGCGGCGGCCTCGGCTCGCAGGCTCAGATAGGCGGTGTCGAGGTCCCAACGGGATTCGCTGCGGCCGAGTTCGTCGATGCCGAAGATCTCCGTCTTGCGGTACTGGGAGCCCAGGTCCTTCGCGTACCGTGCCTCGAAGTGCTCGTCCTGGGGGTGGACTTCGGAGATGTCCTCCAACCAGGTGCGCGGGAACGCCAGACCGTGTCGATCGACGACCTCCGACATCGGTACCGCTTCGATCCTGAGGTGCTGACGCCCCTGAGGCACCTGTGTCACCACGCCGAGCAGCGTGGGCCCGGCGAAGACCGGAGCACCCGACAGCCCGGCCAGGGGCGAGGTCCCGTTTCCCCCGTCCTCGGCTGCCGGCCGGTCGAGTTCGCAGGTGAGGGCGCCCCTCACCCGGCCGGCCATCGGCAGCACGCTCACGCGGTACTGGTCGTACTCCAGGTCCTCGCCGTGCTCCCCGTAGCGCTGGATCTGCGGGAAGCCCACGATCTCGCAGTGCGGCAGCGGGGCGTCGGTGGCGACTCGGCCCAGCCTGAGCTTTCCCAGCGGTGCGGCGCGCTCGGCGCTGATCACGTCCGTCGGCGCGGTCAGCACCGCTACGTCGAGTGTCGCGTCCGCCCAGCCGAGCTGACACGTCACCAGCTCGCCCGACGAAGGATGGATCACCTCGACGGACTCGAGGTCCTCCACGACGTGCCACGCCGTGAGTACGTTCCGCCGATTGAGCAGCACCCCGCTTCCCTGGCCGTTGCCCCACACCACGACAGCCCGGTTCAGGGCCTTTCCGCCGGTCACCGCGCGTCAGCACCTCCGCCGAACCGCCCGATGCTCCCTCGGCTCTCGTTGCGCACCTTCCACGGCTGACCGGTCCGGGCGTCGAGCGCCCTCAGCGTGACCGCCACCCGATGAGTCCGGGTCGTGCCTCCTCCCCCGTCGACCCCGGCCTCGACCACCCACGCCTTCACCTTCACCCCGCCCGTGACCTCCTTGCGCAGCTCGACACCGAACTCCAGCTCGATGTCGCCCACTTCGAACGTCACGTCCTGCCCGGCCGAACGAGCCGCCGCAGTGATCAGTTGGTCCCGCACCGCCTGCACGGCGTCGGCCAGCTCGATTCGGTTGTCGTTCATGTCCCCACGCTAGAGGTTGTCCCATGACTGGGGTGGGCCTGTTGTGACACTGGTTGGGCATGGGGGCGTATCGCGGGCGTATCGAAAATCGCATACGCCCCCGCAACGGCCCTCCCCCTCCAATAAGGGCATGAAAGACAACGCATCCCTGCCGGCACCGCCCCGCCGCACGCGCAGGATCGTGTTCCCCGGCCTGGCGATCCTCGGCATCGCGAGCGCCGTGTTCGTCGTGCGGCGGCCGCTCATGATGTCCGCTCCGAGGTGCATGGCCGGGCGATGGCACGGCTGCTTCGACACGTTCAACGGCGTGGTGCTCATGACCTTGGTCGCGCTGCCGTTGGCCGCGCTGGTGGTGTGGGCTCTGGCCCGCCGTCGTCGTGCCGCCGGCGTCCCGACGGCGTGGCGGATCTCGCTGGCCGAGGTGGGCATGGTCCACGGGACGGTGCCGTTCCTCTGGCTGACCCTGATGCCGGGCGCCGGGGCCGGCACCGTGCCCGCCCGGGTGAGCCTGGTACCGCTGCGGGACCTGGCCACGATGGGGGCGCTCGGGATCGTCGGCAACCTGCTGATCTTCGCGGCGCTGGGGTTCTTCGCCCCGATGCGGTTCGCGGCGCTGGCGTCCGTGCCGCGGATCCTGGCGCTCGGGGCGGGCTGCTCGGTCCTGGTGGAAACCGCACAGTACGTCCTGCGGCTGGACCGGGTGTCCTCCGTGGACGACGTCCTGGTCAACGCCGCCGGCGCCGTGCTGGCCGCGCTGGCGTCGCGCCGCTGGTGGCGTACCACGGCGCAGGCGCCGAAGGACCGGCCTCGCCCGGCGTCGGCGCGGGCAGGCTGAGCCGCGTGTCCGGTGTGCACACGTCCTGCACACGTCCTCCAGGCGTCCTGGACACGTCTTTGCACAGGTCGTTGCATACGTCGGCGATATGTTCCGCTGCCTAGGCTTCGGACATGCGCGTACTGATCGTGGAGGACGAGCCCTACCTGGCCGAAGCCGTCCGTGACGGTCTGCGGCTGGAGGCGATCGCCGCCGACATCGCCGGCGACGGCGACTCCGCCCTGGAACTGCTCAGCGTCAACTCCTACGACCTCGCGGTCCTCGACCGCGACATCCCCGGCCCCTCCGGCGACGAGGTCGCCCGGCGCATCGTCGCCTCCGGCAGCGGCATCCCGATCCTCATGCTCACGGCCGCCGACCGGATCGACGACAAGGCGTCCGGGTTCGAGCTCGGTGCCGACGACTACCTCACCAAGCCGTTCGAGCTGCGGGAGCTCGTCCTGCGGCTGAGGGCGCTCGACCGCAGACGCGCGTACGCCCGGCCCCCGGTCCGTGAGATCGCGGGCCTGCGCCTCGACCCCTTTCGCCGGGAGGTCTTCCGCGACGGACGCTACGTCGCGCTCACCCGCAAACAGTTCGCCGTGCTGGAAGTCCTCGTCGCCGCCGAGGGCGGGGTCGTCAGCACCGAAGAGCTGCTGGAACGGGCCTGGGACGAGAACGCCGACCCCTTCACCAACGCCGTACGCATCACCGTCTCCGCACTGCGCAAACGGCTCGGCGAACCAGGGATCATCGCCACGGTGCCGGGTGTCGGCTACCGCATCGACACCGGCTCCGTCGCCGGCCCTGGCACCACCCGCCCCGGCAGTACGCATGCCTAGACGCCCAGGGCTCAGCGTCCGACTGAAACTCACCCTCAGCTACGCCGGGTTCCTCGCCGTCGCCGGTGCTCTCCTGCTGGCCGTGGTGTGGGGGTTCCTGCTGCGCTACGTGCCCGACAACAGCCAGGGCCTGCTCGGGATCTCACCCAACCGCTACCTTCTGGTGCGCACGTTCGCCCCCGCCGCGGCCGTGGCGATGGCCTTCCTGCTCGTGTTCGGTCTCGTCGGGGGATGGATCCTCGCCGGCCGGATGCTCGCACCGCTCACACAGATCACCGCCGCGACACGGACGGCCGGGAACGGGTCGCTGTCCCACCGGATCCGCATGAAGGGCCGCCAGGACGAATTCCGTGAACTCGCCGACACGTTCGACGCCATGCTCGAACAACTCGAGTCGCACGTCGCCGAGCAGCAGAGGTTCGCCGCGAACGCCTCCCACGAACTGCGCACCCCGCTGGCCATCTCGCGGACGCTGCTCGACGTCGCCCGCAAGGACCCCACCCGGGACCAGGGCGAACTCTTCGAACGCCTGCAGGCCGTCAATACACGCGCGATCGACCTCACCGAGGCCCTCCTGCTGCTCAGCCGCAGCGACCGCGGGAACTTCACCCGCGAGAGCGTCGACCTCGCCCTCGTCGCGGAAGAGGCCGCCGAAACCCTGCTTCCCCTCGCCGAACAGCGCGGGCTCACGCTCGACGTCACCGGCGGGCCGGCCCGGACCAGCGGCTCCGCGGAGCTCCTGCTGCGGATGGTGACGAACCTCGTCCAGAACGCCATCGTCCACAACCTCCCCGCCGGCGGCACCGTGACGGTCCACACCGAAGCGCAGCACGATGTGAGCGTGCTGCGGGTCGAGAACACGGGCCATCCAGTGCCACCGGAACTGGTACCGACCCTCACGGAACCCTTCCGGCGCGGAACGGAACGCGTACGCACCGACGAGCACGCGGGCGTCGGCCTCGGCCTGGCCATCGTGCACAGCGTCGTCCGCGCCCACGACGGAACCCTCGACCTCGTCCCCCGCCCCGTCGGCGGCCTCGGCGTCACGGTCCGGCTTCCCTGCACGCCGTAGGCACGGGCACCGAGTCGAGCACGCCCAGTCCCGACTGGAGGAATTTCTGCTCGGAAACCAGTGCAGGAAATGCAAACAAATACAAGCCGACGGGCCCCGGGAATCAATTCCGGGGCCCGTCGCAGACTTTTCGTCAGTGAGCGGCGGCAGCGTGCCCGTGCACGCCCAGCGCGACACCCTCGGGCGAGATCGCGGCAAAGACATCGGCGCAGGCGACGGCGGAGACGGACTCGGAGAGACCGCCGGCAAGACCGCCGGAGAGGGCGCCCGCGATGCCGCCGGAGGCAGCGGCGCCGCCCGCCTGACCACCGGAGACGTTGTCCAGGACGGCGTCGGCTATCTCAGCCGTTTCAATCTGAGGCGTGAAGCTCATGACCTGCGGTTCCCTTCGATTGAACAGATTGCGACAGGATCAAAGCACGCCCAAGAGAAGACGGCCAGCCGCGCTATGGCGGTGCACGCCGTATTCCGGTGACGGGCTTCACCGCTATGACCGTCGGGTCACCGAATACGCCAACTTCTTCACGGGACCTGTCGCCTTGCTGCGTACACGGCGGTTGCGGCCCGATTCCCAAGACGGACACTTCGGCGGCAAGGCGGCGCGCGATGCCATGGATGTGGTGGAGGGCGAGGCCCGGCATGAACTCCTGGTGCGCCGGTGTGGACATTTGCCGGAGGTTCGAGCCCGACACCGTCCGCGCTGACCGACAACGAACTTGACGAACCGTCACCTTGCCCAACTGGCAGCTCATCAACAGCTTGCCTTCCTACGGTGCCGTGTCCATGACAGAAGATGCGCCTTCGAAAAGCACCACCGAGGCATCCCCCACCCCGATCGGCCGCCGCGCCGTACTGATCGCCACCGCGGCCGTCTGCACCCTCACGAAGGAGATGACCGAAGGCCCCTACTACCTGGACGGGCAGCTCGTCCGCGCAGACATCAGCGAGGACAAGGCGGGCATCCCGCTCCAGCTCACCCTCACCGTCGTCGACGACGACACCTGCGCTCCCCTCGGCAACGCCCTCGTCGAGATCTGGCACGCCGACGCCCTCGGCGAGTACTCCGGCTTCGTCGGCAACAACGGCCACAACGAGCCCGACAACGGCACCTTCCTGCGCGGCGGAGTCCTCACGAACTCCCGTGGCGTAGCCGAGATCACCTCGGTCTACCGGGGTGGTACCGAGGCCGCTGCATCCACATCCACGTCAAGGTGCACACGAACGTCACCCTGACCCCACGAGAGTCGCCGCGCTGTCGCCGTACTCGACGAACACGGTCCCCCCCGCACCACCCTCGCCCAGGACTCCATCTACGACGACGGAGGCGCCGCGTCCGGCCTGCTGACGCTCACGGCGCTGGGCAGTTCACCGTCGGCCGGCTACGCGGGGACGCTGACGCTGGGCGTCGAGCAGAACTGAGCGGAAAGGGCCGCCCGCCGAGCGGGCGGCCCCCTTCTCACTTACCCGGGCACTCCTTCCACGCCAGGTGGTACACCGTGCTGATGTCGCCGTCCGTCGAGTCCATCGTCATGAAGCTGACCTTGTCCGGCGAGGACGTGCCGGCGCTGACCCGCAGCTCCGTGTTGATGTTGAAGTTGCGCTGAACTCCACAGGGCGCCCAGACCAGTTGGGCCCAGTCGGTGCTGTCGGTGGCCTGCCAGTTGTCGTTGAGGGGGCCGCTGTAGGGGTGGTTGCGGTACGCCGTGTTCGGGGAGCCCTGGAAGTAGTACGAGGCCCGCTGTATGGCGCTCGCGCCGGGCTGGAGGGAGGCGAAGCCGCGGTAGTCGGCGCTGGCGATGGCGTAGGTGAAGCCCTGGGGGACGTGCACGACCAGGTTGAGCTGGCAGTTCTTGCGGAACGCCGTGGGGTCGGAGTTGCCGCCGACCTGGGCGAGGTAGTCGCTGTAGGTCACGGTGAAGGCGGTGTTGTCCTCGGAGACGGCGACGGCGGTGGTGCCCTGCGGGCAGCCGGAGCCGTTCACCGTGGCAACCTTGATGATGATCTTGTCCGGCGGCGGGTCGTCGAACCCGCCGGACGGGGACGACGCCGCGTGCGCGGGCAACGCCGTGGTGAGCAGAGCGGCCAGCGCGCCGCCGCTCAGCAGACATCTCAGGAGTCCACGTGCCATGGATCTCTCCTTGGGGAATGGGGGGTGGCTGCGCCCCGGCCCCGTTTCAACCTCATCGAACATCTGAATAAACAGTGAGGTTTCTGTGAAGGCTGGAAGCGTTGGAATCGTAGGGAGCCGCGCGTGGCACGGCCAGGGCGAACTCCGGCCATTCACCCCGGCCCGTTCACACCACCATCGGATCCGTCTGCCGCCGCGCCGGGAGCGGGGTCAGCGGGTGGCGGCCTCGATCGTGAGCCGGGTCCCGAACTCCTCCGCTCCCAGGATGAGCGGCTCTTCGGGGACAGCGCCCATGAGGGTGACGGCCAGACCGGGAAGTTCCAGCAGGCTCCGGAGGTCCAGCGGTTGAGGAACACCCGAGGGGGGATCGAAGGAGAGCGCCAGTTCACTCACACCGGGAAATGTCCGGCGCACCTGGGACACATGGCTGTATTCGATCAGGCCGAGGAGCCGCAGACGACGGATCTGGGGCAGCGGCACGGCAGACACCAACTCCTGGAACGAGCGGATGACCAGGGCGAGTTCTTCGATCTCGGGAGCCCGGGACACCCCGTGCACGATCTCCGGAACGTCGCGACCACCGATGTTGGCGTCAAGCCTCCTCAGGCTCGCCCAACGGTCCAGGTCCAGGAGCCACTCGTCGCGCTCCGACGTCACCCTCAGCTCGCGCACACCGGTGTGCGGCCGTATGGCCGCCCAGCCGTCTCGGGGATCTCCCGTGAGACTGAGCCGCCGGAGTCCGCGCAACTCATGCAGGAACCGGAGTTGCTCCTGCGAGAACCCCCGCACGCTGAGCGAGAGCGAGATCAGGGCCAGGTCGGACAGGACATGAAGGTCCCGGACCTGCGGACAGGCGTCCAGCACGAGATCCCGCACATCCTTTCGCTTCCGCAGGAACTCCAGGTTGTCGACTCTGCTGTTGTCCCGAATCTCGATCCTCTCGATGTCCCGCACCGGAACCCGGGCATCGAGCTCCTCCGCCGAGTGGGGCCCGGAGACGACGAGCTGCTGGATGGTGCCGAACCGAGTGAGGCAGGCCAGTTCCAAAGGGCGGCTGACTCGAAGCGACGGGCAGTGCATTCCCGCCAGTACGTCACGGGCGTACTCCTCCGTGGGTTGCAGGGCCCAGCCGATCACCACACCATGCCGGACACTGTCCGAGGGATGCGTCGCGAACCGCTTGAGCGCCTGCCGTGATCGCGCACTGCGGATGCGGACGAGCACGGTGACGAGCTTCCCGGCTGTCTCCGCGCTCAGGCCGTCCGGGCCCGGCAGCATGTCCACGGCCCAGTCACCCAGCTCCGCGACCTCGCTCACCTCGCCGACGGTCTGCGGCGGCATCAGGGCGCGGCCCCGATCACGCACCCTGTCCATCAGCGTCTCGTCCAGCGCCAGCAGACTCGTCGCGCACCGGGCGGCCAGCAGATGGAAGTGCCACCGCTTCGCCCGCGTCGGGGCGTCGTCCCCGCGCAGCACCAGTGCCTCGATGAGATCGTGGGTGTCCTTGCGTGTGGCGTGGCCGACGGCCAGGACGATCACGTCGCTCCACGTCTTCTCCTCCGCGTGTTTGAGGAGTTCGAGGACGTATCCGCTCTCGTGGAACTCCTTCGCGGCGAGGAAGTCCTGGAACGTGCGGTGGATGAACTCGATGGCATCGTCCCCGCGTTCCCGGAGCAGGCCGCTGCGGTGCAGCAAGAAGAGCAGGACGCGTTCCGGTGTCCCCTGCTCCCGGATCTGCCGCATGTCCCGTATCGCCAGCTGGAGTTGGTGAATGGCCTGATCGCGGGTCATCTGCTGCTGGCCGGTGCGCACCAGCCAGACGGCAAGCCGTTGGAGCAGCGCGTGCTGCTCGTCGGAGTCCAGGGTGACGTGGTCGGTGGGGTGGACGCCCCGGCCGGCGTCACGGCCGCCCAGAAGCATGGCGAGGGCGGCCCGGTAGAGCGACCAGCGGGTGGTGGGAAGCAGGCCCCGCCGACGGCGGTGCAGGGCGCAGATCACCGCGCACAAAAGGGGTGTGCGGGCCATGTCGCGCAGTGGGGCGTTCTGGCCCAGCTGGTGGACCAGAGCCTGCTCCAGACCGGTCAGCAGATCCCGCTCGTTGTTGCCACGCCGGATGTCGTAGAAGTGTTCGCACTCGACGCGGGCGGCGTCGTGCCACGCTCCGACGAAGGCGGTGATGTCCTCGTCGCTCATGGGCAGCAGCGTCAGCTCCGCGAAGCCGTCCTGGGCCAGCCAGTCCTTGTCGACGGCGTTGGGACGGACGGTGGCCAGACAGCGGGTGTGCGGATAACGGTCGAGGAGGGCGGAGAGCCAGCGGCGGGCTTCCTCGCGCTCCCGGTCCGGGACTTCGTCCAGGCCGTCCACCAGGAGCAGTGCTCGACGAGCCTCCAGGACACGGCGGGCCCAGCCGTCGGGTGCACCGTCTGTGATGCCCGGCCCGGCGGACGGCAGCTCCGACACCGTGGGGAAACGTCCTCCTCGCGCGTACATCTCCCGCATGGGGACGACGAAGGGAACGAGACCGTTGAGGTCGTCGAGGTTCGGTCCGAGGGTGCCACTGGCCGCGTGCGCCGCGAGCCACCAGACGAGCGTCGTCTTACCCGCTCCGGCCTCACCTCGCAGCAGGACGCGCGGGCGGTCGCTCAGCAGGGTGTCGATGCGCTGCGGCGCGGTGTCGGACACCCCGCGCCGCCTTGCCAGGGACTCCGCGGCCTGCAAGCTCAGATAGGCGGTATCGAGGTCCCAGCGTGATTCGCTTCTGCCGAGTTCGTCGATCCCGAAGATCTCCGTCTTGCGGTACTGGGAGCTCAGGTCGGCCGCGTAGTGGCTCTCGAAGAGCTCGTCCTGGGGATGGACGTCGGTGACGTCCTCGAACCAGGGACTTAAGAATTCCGCCCCTCGCGAGACGTTCAGCGCGGACGCGACCGGAGCCGCCTCGATCCTCAGGTGATGGCGGTCCTGTGGCACCTGGGTCACGATGCCGAGCAGGACCTTCCCGGCGAAGACCGGTGCCCCCGACAACCCCGCCAACGGCGACGTCCTGCGGTTCCGGCCGTCGGCGGCGGGCAGGTCGAGTTCGCAGACGAGGAGGTCGCGCATGCGGCCGGCCATCGGGAGTACGGTCGCGCGGTACTGGTCGTACTCCAGGTCCTCACCGCGCTGGCCGTAGCGCTGATTCTGCGGGAAACCGACGATCTGGCAGTGCGGCAACGGCTGTTCGATGACGACCTTGCCGGTCCTGACGCGGCCGAGAGGTGCTCCAGACCCGGGAAGGATGACGGTCCTCCTGGCGTACAGCAGTGCCATGTCGAAGTGCTCGTCCACCCACTCGACCTGGCATTCCACCGTCAGGCCCGAGGGGTGGACCACCTCGACGAGATCGTGGTTCTCCACGACATGCGCGGCCGTCAGCACGAAACGGCTGTCGAGGAGCACACCGGTCCCCTGCCGCTCGGTCAGCACCGCGACAACGCGTCCCAGCGTCCTGTCCCCGACCACTACGCGCGACCGCTCCTTCCGAAGCGGGCCGTGGTGCCCCTGCTCCCGTTCGACACCTTCCACGGCTCCCCGGTGCGTGCGTCCAGCGCCTTGAGCGTGACCGCGACCCGATGCGTGTGGGTGCGGGCGCCCCGCCCGTCCATGCCCGCTTCGAAGGCGTAGGCCTTGCCCCACAGGCTGCCTGCGGCCTCCTTGCGCAGTTCGACGGGGAACTCCGGCTGGATGTCGCCCGGTTCGAAGACGAGGTCCTGCCCCGTCGAGCGACCCGCCGCGGTGATCGGTTCGTCCCGCACCGCTTGTACGGCGTCGGCCAGTTCGATGCCGTCGTCAGCCATGTGCCCCCCTCGATCAGATGCGGCGAGCCTCCAAGGCTAGGGCTTCCGTCACCTTCACGGTGCCCGGACCAGCGTGCGCGTGGGGGGCAGCCGTAGGGCCCCAAGCTGAGCGCAGCCTTGGGGCCCATGAGCGTTTCCCGGCTATGAGGGCATCGGTCAGCTCAGCCGGATCACGTTCCAGGACAGCGGTTCCAGTACGGCGGTGAGGCGGCCGTCCTTCAGTTCCGTGCCCTCGACCGGGTGCGGGGTGACCCGCTCGGGGTCGGTGAGGGTGTTGCGGGCGTCCGGGTCGGCGTCGGCGAGGGCGCTGTGCTCGACGACCGAAGTCAAGTCCATGCCGTTCAGGGCGACTTCGAGCGGGAGGGCGTCGGTGCGGCTGCGGTTGACCGCGAAGACGGTGACCGTGCCGTCCTCGGCGCGCACGGCGGTGGCGTGCAGCAGGTCGGCCTCGCCGTACTTCTTCGTCTCGTACGTCGGGGAGTCCACGCGGACGTCCAGGACCTGGCCGCGGCCGTACTCGGAGGCCTGGGCGAAGGGGAAGAACGTCGTCTGGCGCCAGGCCGGGCCGCCCGGCTCGGTCATGATCGGGGCGATGACGTTGACCAGTTGGGCGAGGCAAGCGACGGTGACGCGGTCGACGTGGCGGAGGAGAGCGATGAGGAGGGAGCCGAAGACGACCGCGTCCATGACGCTGTAGTTGTCCTCCAGCAGGCGCGGAGCCTCGGGCCAGTCGCTCTGCTCGATCGCCTGCGCGTGCTCCTCCCACTCGCGCAGGTACCAGACGTTCCACTCGTCGAAGGAGAGGTTGATCTTCTTCTTGGACTTGAGGCGAGCCCCGACGTGGTCGCAGGTCGCGACGACGTTCTCGATGAAGGACTCCATGTCGACGGCGGAGGCGAGGAAGGAGTCGACGTCGCCGTCCTCCGGCCAGTAGTAGGCGTGCAGCGAGATGTAGTCGACGAGGTCGTACGTCTCCTTGAGGACCGTCGCCTCCCACTCGGCGAAGGTCTCCATGGACTGGCCGGAGGAGCCGCAGGCGACGAGTTCGACCTTCGGGTCCTGCTGGCGCATCGCGCGGGCCGTCTCGGCGGCGATCCGGCCGTACTCCTCGGCCGTCTTGTGGCCGGTCTGCCAGGGGCCGTCCATCTCGTTGCCGAGACACCACAGGCGGATGCCGAAGGGGTCCTTGTCGCCGTGGGTGACGCGGAGGTCGGAGAGGGCCGTGCCTTCGGGGTGGTTGGCGTATTCCTGGAGTTCGAGGGCTTCGGCGACGCCGCGCGTGCCGAGGTTGACGGCCATCATGGGCTCGGCCTGGGGGCCGACCTTGCGGAGGAAGTCGATGTACTCGGAGAGGCCGAAGCGGTTGGACTCCGTCGAGTGCCAGGCGAGGTCCAGCCGGCGGGGGCGTGATTCAGCGGGGCCGACCGAGTCCTCCCACTTGTAGCCGGAGACGAAGTTGCCGCCGGGGTAGCGGATGGCGGTGACGCCGAGTTCGCGGACGAGGTCGAGGACGTCCTGGCGCAGGCCCTTGTCGTCGGCGGTGGGGTGGTCCGGTTCGAAGATGCCGGTGTAGACGCAGCGGCCGAGGTGTTCGACGAAGGATCCGAAGATGCGGGGGTTTACTTCGCCGACGGTGAAAGCGGGGTCCAGGGTGAAGCGGGCGGTGCTCATGTGCGCCTTTCGGGGTGGAGGGTACTTCGTTCGTGGGCGAGTGCGGGTCGTCGTGGGCTGGTCGCGCAGTTCCCCGCGCCCCTACAGGGCGATCGGCCAGCCGTCGGCTTTCCAGTGCAGTTGGTTCAGGCCCAGTTTGGGGATGCCTTGGTCCTCTGCGTCGTAGTAGTGGTACGCCAACCAGTCGTGGCCCTTGGCCCGGAACACCGACTCGCCTCCCGTGCCGACAAAACGTCCATGCCCTGCCAGCAGCAGGTCGCCGCCGCCCTCCAGCAGCGGCTTGCCCGTGCTGTCCACGTACGGGCCGGTCACGGACGTCGACCTGCCGACCCTGATTTTGTACGTCGAGTTCACGCCCGCGCAGCAGGCGTCGTAGGAGGCGAAGAGGTAGTAGTAGCGGCCGTGCTTGACGATGTACGGGCCTTCGACCGCGTACGGGGCGTCCGCGCGCGTTGCCAGGTGGTGGACCGTGGCGCCGGGCAGGGCCTTCCCCGTGAGCGGGTCCAGCTCCACCATGCGGATGCCCGTCCAGTACGAGCCGAACGCCATCCACAGCCGGCCGTCCGTCCTGATGATCGCCGGGTCGATGGCGTTCCAGGAGTCGGTCCTCTCGGAGGTGAAGACCTTGCCGTGGTCCGTCCAGGTGCCGGGGCGGCCGGTCGGGGACGTGGCGACGCCGATCGCCGAGTGGTTGCTGCCCCAGGACGAGACGGAGTAGTACAGCCAGTACTTGCCGGACCGGTAGGAGATGTCCGGCGCCCAGGGATCGCCCGTGTCGTTGTACTCGTACCACCAACTCGGCGGCTCGGCGAAGGCGTTGCCCGCGTCCTCCCAGTGCTTCAGGTCCTTCGACAGGCGGGCGCCGATCACGCCGCCGGTGGAGTAGGCGACGTAGCCGCCGGCCTTGAGGCGGATGACCGTCGGGTCGTGGATGATCTGCTGGCCGGTGATCGCCTTCGGGTCCGGGTACGTCACCTCCGCCCGGGCCGTGCTCGGCAACAGGGCGACCATGGCCGCGGCGAGCAGCGCGGCGAGTCTGAAGCTCTGTCCGATGCTCTTCAACTCAGGCCCTCCTCAAGGGGTTCACTGACCGGCCAGGCCCGTGTGGGCGACGCCCGCCACGATCTGCCGCTGGAAGAAGACGAAGACGACGATCAGGGGCAGGCCCGCCATGAGGCCGCCGGCCATGAGCTGGGCCCACTGGATGCCGTAGGAGTTCATGACGGTCGCGATGCCGTTCGGCATGGTCATCAGGTCGGGGTTGTTGGTGACCATGTAGGGCCAGAGGAAGTTGTTCCACGACGCGATGAAGGTGAAGATGCCGACCGCGGCGAGGGAGGGGCGGGCCAGCGGGACGACGATCGTGAAGAAGACCCGCCAGCGGCCCGCGCCGTCGATGAAGGCCGCCTCCTCCAGCTCGCGCGGGACGCCCTGGAAGAACTTGTAGAGGATGTAGACCATCGCGGCGGGCGCGCACTGCGGCAGGATCATCCCCCAGTAGGTATCGACCATCCCCATCTGCTGGACCGTGGTGAAGAGCGGCACGCCGAGGACCGCCGGGGAGATCATCAGGCCCGCCATGACGATGCCCATCAGGACGTTCTTGCCGCGGAACTCGGTGCGGGCGAAGCCGTATCCGGCGAGGGCGCTGACCGTCAGCACGACGGAGGTGACGCAGACCGACACCACCAGGGAGTTGACGAACCAGTTGCTGATGTTGCCGGTCTCCCACAGCCCCTTCCACGCCTGGCCCGTCCAGACCTCCGGCAGCCAGTGCGGCGGGATCGCGGCCGCGTCCGCCTCGGACTTGAACGAGGTGAGCAGGGCCGCGGCGATCGGCGCCACGAAGACGGCGGAGACGGCGACGCCGATCAGCGTGAGCACGATCTGGCTGGGCGTCCAGGGCTTGCGGGACTTGACCCGTATCTGAGTGGCGCTCATCGGCCGCCCTCCTCACGGTTGCGCAGCAGCCACATCCGCGCGAGGGCGACGACTGCGATGATCACGAAGAAGATGATGGACATCGCGGAGGCGTAGCCCACGCGGTAGCTGGTGAAGCCCTGTTCGAGGGTGTACTGGACGAAGGAGCGGGTGCTGAGCTCCGGTCCCGGCCCGAAGTCCATCATCACGACGGCCTGGTCGAAGAGCTGGAGCGAGGCGAGGATCTGGAGTGCGATCACCAGGCCGGTGATGTTGCGCAGCATCGGCAGCGTGATGTGGACCATGCGGTGCCAGGCGTTGGCGCCGTCCAGCTTGGCGGCCTCGTACAGGTGGTCCGGGATGCCCTGGAGGGCGGCGAGGTAGAGCAGGAAGCTGAAGCCGACCGTCCACCACAGGGTCATGATGACGATGGCGAGCATGGCGTACGACTTGTCGGTCAGCCAGGGCGTCTCGATCCCGAGGGTGTCGTTGAACAGGCCGATGCCCTGTTTGAACAGCCACTCCCACATGTTGCCCGCGACCGTCGACGGCAGCAGGAACGGCAAGAAGAAGCACAGCCGCCACAGCCATGGGCCGCGCTCGATGTTGTGGGCGAGCATCGCGAGCAGGAAGGCGAGGACCGTGATGCACGGGACGACCAGCAGCGTGAAGTACGCGCTGTGGCCGAGCGCGTCCCACATCGCCGAGTCGTTCAGGGCCTCGCGGTAGTTGTCGAGTCCGACGAAGCTCGCGCCCTCGCCGGAGATGTTGGCGTCCGTGAAGCTGAGGTAGACGCCGCGCAGCAGCGGCCAGATCACGAACAGCACGAAGAGCAGCAGGAACGGGGCGACGAACCAGCCCCCGTGCTGGAAGCCCTGCTTGCGGCGGAGGGTCGCGGTCGCGGTCCCGGCACGTGCCGGTGCGACGACGGTCTGAGCGCTGGTCGTCATGTGCGCGCTGGTCGTCATGCGACCGCACCTCCCTGCGCGGCGGTCCTGCCGTCCATCGGGTTCTTCGAGGCGAGGAGCTTGGTGAGCCGGCTCTTCATGCGGTTCGCCACGGCGGCCGGCTTGGCGGAGCCCATGGTCGAGGAGACGACGACCGGGCCGAGGTCCTGGGCGAGGACGCCGGTGGAGCCCGCGAACCACACCTTCGGCTCGGTGGCCTGGTGGTCCATGGCGCTCACGTACTCGTTCTGCGGGGTGAGCTTCTTGTACGCGTCCGTGGAGAGCGTCGGCGTGTACGCGGGGATGTGACCGCCGGCCGCCCACTGGAGGGCGTGCTTGACGACATACGCGGCGAGTTCGTGCGCGCCCTCGTTGGTGGCGCCGCCGCGGCCCGCCTGGTGCGGCAGCACGAAGGCGTGCGACTCGGCGTGGGTGGCCTGCTTCCCGAAGACGGGCGGCAGCGGGGTCGCGCCGTAGTCCAGCTCGGCGCCGGAGAAGACCGGCACGGACCAGTTGCCCTCCCAGGTGAAGGGGGCACCGTTGACGAACTGTTCGCCGGTGGGGGCGCCGGGGATGACGTACCCGTCGGTGACGTGCCGGCGGAGGAACTCCAGGACCTGGATGGCCTTGTCGGTGTCGAAGAGGACCTCGGTGTCGGCGTCGTCGAACCACTGGCCGCCGAGCTGGGTGTAGAAGGCGACGAAGAACCACCACTGGAAGTTCTGGTCGTTGGTCCACAGGCCGATCGTCTGCAGGCCCTTCTTCTGGGCGGCCTTGGCCTTCTTCAGGACGTCGAACCATTCGTCGGTGGAGGTGACCGGGATCATCCTGCCGTCGTCGCCGAGCAGGCCGGCCTTCTTCAGCACGTCCTTGCGGTAGAAGCAGAGCTGGACGTGGATGTCGAGCGGCAGGGCGTAGAGCTTGCCGTCGATGACGCCGCGGTTCCACAGCCTGGGGTTGAAGTCCTGTTGCCGTATGCCGTACTTGGCGAGCAGGCCGACGTCCCAGGGGTCGAGGAGGCGGCCCGGTGAGAAGCCGGTGACCCGGCCCATGTGCATGACGCCAAGGTCGGGCGCGCGGTCGCCGGCGGCCGCCATGGCGAGCTTGGTGTAGAAGGGGTTGCCCCACTGGAGGGTGGAGTCCTTCACGTCGATGTCCGGGTTGTCCTTCCGGAAGGCGTCCAGCATCGCGATCATGTTGGCGCCGTCGCCGCCGCTGAAGAGGTTCCAGTAGCGCACGCGAGTGTCCGCGCTGGAGGCGAGCGCGTCGGCCCCGGTCCCGAGCGCCGCGAAGCCGAAGCTGCCCGCCACGGCCAAACCGCCGGCTGCGGCAAGGAGTTGTCTGCGATTCAGGTCAGGTCGTCCCATCCCTGCCCTATCTGTTCGATATATCGGATCACGCCCGCAACTTCGAACGAGACCGTAGGCGGCAAGCGCTTTCCAGTCAATGCCTTGTGCACGAGTTCGCTCCGCGGGTGGGGCCGGGACTGGTCGTTGGGCGTCTGCGGGTCCGTCGTGGTTGGTCGCGCCCACGCGGCGGAGCCGCATACCGGTACAGCCCCGCGCCCCTGAGGGCGCTGCCGAACCGTCGCCGACTTCGCGAGGACTCCGCGGCGGATGGACACCGCTCGGTCGTTACCGGTTGAACAACGGTCGCCCGATCACATGACGCGGGCACTTCGGGCCGCGTAGGCTCGAACAGCCCGCCGAAGGGCGGAGGAACAGGGGGTGCGATGAACATCGCGGGCGCGCGCAGGAGGGCGGCCCGGGTCGCTTCGGCGCTACGACTACGGCTGCCGCTGCGACGCTCTCACGCCGGCTCGGCCATGCGCGACCTGGCCTCCGATCTGAGCGCGGCCCTGCGGGCGAGACCCCATCCCCCGGCCGACACACGCGAGCTGTGCCAGGCACTGTGCGCGGAGATGAGCGCGCTGCGCGGCGGACGCCCCGTCGAGCTGCGCTTCGAGCGCTTCCCCGACGAGATCGAAGTGACCGGGCTGTGGGTGGAGTTCCAGGACTTCGACCTGGTCATCGTCGAGGAACGGGCCGAGCCGATGCAGCAACTGGTCATACTCGGCCATGAGTTGTGGCATCTGCACGCCGGGCACGGCCACCACCACACCGCCGGTACGGCAGCCGTGCACGCGCTCGCCGACCGGCCCGGGTGGAAGGACGTCGCCCTGACGGTGGCCGCCCGCGACGGTTCCCGGGAGCGGGACGAGGCCGAGGCCGACGACTTCGGGCACCGGCTGGCCGCCGCCTTCCGGCCGCTGCTGTCGGGGCAGGCGTCGGACGCGCCGCTCGGGCCCGTGCAGCGTTCGCTGGGCTACCGGGGAAGCGGGAGGGCGGCGCGGTGACCGCTCCCTCTCACGGCCTGGCGCTGGATCCCTCCCATGTTCTGGGCGAGGTGTACATCTCGTTCTGGATCCCCACCGTCGTCCTGACCGCCGCGCTGGCGATCAAGCTGCCCACCATCATCCGGCTCTGGCGGGACCCGCTGCTGCGCGCGGTGGGCGGCCTGCTGCTGCTCGCCTGTGCCGTGTTCGTCTTCGCGGCTCCGGCGACGATCGCCTGGGTCAACCGCGTCACGGGCGTACCGAACTTCGCGGCGCCCCTGGTCTACTCCCTGCTCACCGCCTTCTGCGGCTCCTGTCTACTGCTGATCATCGCCTGGCGCAACGGCCTGTCCGACCGCAGCGCCGAGACCCGCCGCGCCATGCGCCTCGTCTTCTGCGCGTACTCGGGCGTGATCGTCGCGCTGTGGGTGCTGTTCGCCCTCGCCGACGCGCCCGTGGAGCGGGTGCGGGACCTCGACACGTACTACGCCAACACGCCGTTCATGCGCGAGGAGACGCTGCTCTATCTGCTCGCGCACTGCACGGCCGTCCTCATCACGTCCCGGCTGATCTGGAACTGGGTGCGCACCGACGGCCTGGACGCCTGGCTGCGCTGGGGACTGGTGTGCCTGGGGGTCGGCTACGCCCTCAACCTCATCTTCGACGCGGCCAAGCTGACCGCCGTCGCCGCCCGCTGGACGGGCAACGACCTGGACTGGCTCAGCACCGACCTCGCGCCGCCGGTCGCCTGTCTGTCCGCCATCCTGATCGCGGTCGGCTTCATCCTCCCGCACGCCGGCCAGTACGCCCACGACCGCTGGCGGGTCCGGCTCGCCCACCACGAACTGCGGCCCCTGTACCGGCTGATGCGGTCCGTCAACGGTTCCGGTGTGCCGTTCGTCCTGCGCGCCTCGCCGGAACTGCGGCTGATCCGGCGCGAGACCTTCATCCGTGACGTCCTGCTGCCGCTGGCCCGGCACATCGACGAGGACCTGCGCAGGCGGTCGTACGACGCCGCGCTGGCCCTCGGCTTCCCGCCCGGCCGGGCGAAGGCGCTAGCCGCCGCCGTGACCATCCAGGACGTCGCCGACCGCAGGAGCCGGGCCCCGGACGGGAGCGGCACCGGCGGCCCCGACACCCGTGACACCACGGATCTCCTCCAGGAGATCGGGGCCGTCTCCCGAGCCCTCCGCCACCCCGACGAGATCGAGGCGGTCCGTGCCCATACGGCAGCCCCGGCCGCCCCAGCAGAGAACGTGCCCGTACATGACTGAACGCCCCACCACCGCCGTCGTCCTCGGCGGCTCCCTCGCCGGCCTGCTCGCCGCCCGCGCGCTGGCCGACGTCGCCGACCACGTCACCGTCGTGGAACGCGACGTGCTGCCGGACGGCCCCGAGCCGCGCAAGGGCCTGCCGCAGGCCCGGCACGTCCACCAACTGTGGTCGGGCGGGGTGCGTGCGCTGGAGGAACTGCTCCCGGGCGTGGTCGCCGGGCTTCGGGAGGCCGGGGCGCACCGGCTGCCGGTGACCACGGACATGGTGGCGCTGTCGCCGTACGGCTGGTACCGGCGGTGGGCCGAGTCGCACCACATGCTGCTGTGCAGCCGGGACCTGCTGGACGCGACCGTGCGGGCGGCGGTCCTGGCCGACGAACGGATCGAGCTGGTCGAGGGCGCCGAGGTGCTCGGGCCGGTCGGCACGGGCGCGGCGGTGACGGGCGTACGGATCCGGCCGCACGGGAAGGCGGAGCCCGCTGCCGAACGGACCCTGTCTGCCGACCTGGTCGTCGACGCCACGGGGCGTGGTTCGCGTACGGCGCGCTGGCTGACGGAGCTCGGGCTGCCGGCGGTGGAGCGGCGTGAGGTCAACTCCGGGGTGGCGTACGCGAGTCGGGTGTTCCGGGCGCCCGAGGCGGCGCGGGAGGGGTTCCCGGTCGTCAACGTCCAGCCGGATCCGCGGGCCGGGAAGCCCGGGTGCGGGGGCGTGCTGCTGCCCATCGAGGACGGCCGGTGGATCGTCACGCTCTTCGGCTCCCGGGGCGGCGAGCCCCCCACCGAGGCCGAGGCATTCGTCCGGTACGCACGTGAGGACCTGCGGCACCCCGTCATCGCCGACCTGCTCGCGCACGCCGAGCCGTTGACCGACGTGGCCTACACGCGGACGACCGCCAACCGGCGCCACTACTACGAGCGGATGCCGGCTTGGCCCGAGAACTTCGCCGTGCTCGGAGACGCCCTGTGCGCGCTCAACCCGATCTACGGGCACGGGATGTCCGTAGCCGCCCAGTCCGCGGTGGCCCTGCGGGACGCGGTACGACGGCACGGCTGGGGTTCGCCCCGCCTGTCCCGGCGGATCCAGCAGGCGGTGGCCCGACCGGCGTCGGCGGCGTGGGACCTGGCCCTGGGGATGGACGTGTTCTATCCGGGAGCGACGGAGAGCGGCCCCACTCTCCGCGACCGCCTGCTGGCGGCGTACGTGGGCCGCCTGCTGCACACCGCCACCGGGAACGGGCGGATCGCCCGTCGGGTCACGGACGTGACGTCACTGGAGCGGGGGGCGGAGGTATTGCTGGCCCCCTCGATGCTGCTCGCCGCGATCGCCGGCCCGCTCAAGCCACCGTTGAGCGGACCGCCGCTGACGGTGGAGGAGCTGAAGGCGGCGGGGTTGCGGTAGGCGGGGTGGGCTGGGCTGGGCTGGGGGTGGGTCGCGCAGCCCGGCGCTGACGGGGTGCCGCGCACCCACCCCCGGCCCACACCAACGCCGGGCCGCCGGAAGCTCGCGGCGCGCGGTGGTCCGACTCAGCAGACGCAGTCACGCCGCGCCGGGCCGCGCGACCCACCCCCGAGCGCCAGGAGGGCTCAGCCCTCGAACGCCGGCTGCGCCAGGCCCTTCCCCGCCCCCGGCACCACGAACACCGACCCTGCCAGCGGGGGCGGTGACGTCAGGCCGACGCGGGCCGTCGTGATGTACAGGTCGGTCAGGTCGGGGCCGGCGAAGGCACAGGCCGTCACCCGGGGCACAGGGAGCGGGACGACCCGGTCCAGGTCGCCGGACGGCGTGTAGCGGCGTACCGCCGCGCCCTCCCACAGGGCCACCCATACGCAGCCCTCGGCGTCGACCGTGAGACCGTCGGGGAACCCGGCGCCGTCCTCGATCTCGACGAGCGGGCGCCGGTTCACGGCGCGCCCGTCCGCGAAGTCGAAGACGTCGACGCGGCGGGTCGGCGAGTCGATGTAGTACATGAGGCTGCCGTCCGGGCTCCAGCCCGTGCCGTTGCTCACCGCCACGTCGTCGAGGATCACGTCGACGGAGCCGTCACCGGTGAGCCGGGACAGGGTGCCACCGCCCGGCGCCTCGTCGTACCGCATGGTGCCGGCCCACAGGGAGCCGTCGGGAGCGACGGCGGCGTCGTTGGCGCGGCGGCCGGGAACGGGCTCGTGGTGCAGCCAGCGGAAGGTGTCGTCCGGATCGAGCAGGCCCACGCCGTCCCGGAGGTTCAGGACGAGGCCGCCACCGGCCCGCGGCTTGACGGCGCCGATGTGCTGCGGCGTCGTACGGACCGTGCGCCGCCCGGAGACGGGGTCGTACGTGTGGATCCGGGACCGCAGGATGTCGATCCAGAGGAGCCGCCCCGTGTCCGGGTCCCAGGTCGGCCCCTCACCGAGTTCCGCCTCCGCCCGCACCGCGACCTCGTACTGCGCCGCCGTCATGCCACGCTCCGGTGCCCGAGACGCTCGGACAGCTCGGCGGCGCCCTTGGCGGCGAGCTGCTCGAGCTCGGCGCGCCGCTCCTCGCTCCAGCGGATCATGGGGACGGAGATGGAGAGGGCGGCGACGACCTGCCCGGTACGGTCCCGCACCGGCGCGGCGACACACGACACGTCCGGGTTGGACTCCCGGCTCTCGACGGCGATCCCCCGCTCACGGATCCCGGCGAGGGCCTCGCGCAGGGCGCCGGGGTCGGTGATGCTGTTCGGAGTCATCGCGACGAGCTCGGCACTGTCGGGGATCCGTGCAGTGAGCTCCTGCTCGGGAAGGGAGGCCAGCAGCATCTTGCCGACGGAGGTGCAGTGGGCGGGCAGTCGGCGCCCGGCCGCGGACACCATCCGCACGGCGTGCGTCGAGTCGACCTTGGCGATGTAGATGACGTCGGTGCCCTCGAGGATCGCCACGTGCACGGTCTCGTCGCAGGTCTCGGCGACGGACCGGGCGACCTGCTGCCCCTCGGCCGCGAGGTCGAGCTGCTCGGCGTACCGGCTGCCGAGCTGGTACGGCCGTACACCCAGCCGGTACCGTCCCGGCTGACCCGGGACCTGGACGATGTACGACCGGGCGGCGAGAGTGGTGACCAGCTCGTGCACGGTGGTGCGCGGCAGCTGGAGCTTGCGCACGATGTCGGGGGCGGAGAGCGTACCGTCCCCGTCGAGGAAGAGCTCGAGAATGTCGAGAGCCCGGGTCACGGCTGGTACAAGGCGTCCCACGTCCGGCCCCCTCCCTTGGTGTCGGTGAGGCTGCGTTCGAAATTTCAACAGCCGATCGGGATAACGAACACAGGTTACTCAAAGTGCGTTTGCCCCGGCAATGGGCCTGCGCCGAACAGGCTCGAAACCTGGCGCCCGCGAAGACGTCCAGCCGACGCAGGGCGGTGTGGGGTGTCGGTTGCCGCATCGGGGCTCTTCTGCTCCGTGGAATGGCGTTCCGACGTCAGGGTGGAGCAGGCGAAGTCTCGCCGGGTACGCCGATGCCAGTACACGCGGTTACTCCCGCCGTCAGACGTCCTCGCCGCCCCCGCCGGGCACGGTGGGGCACATGAAACTGAGCCGTCCCGCACGCCGGGCCCTCCTCGTCGTCCATGTCATCGCCTCCGCGAGCTGGCTCGGGCTCACGCTCGGGCTGCTCGCGCTCGGGGTCACCGCGGCCACCACCGGGTCCGCGGTGACCGTGGAGGCGTCCGTGCGGGCCATGAAGCTGTTCGCCGACTGGCTCCTGCTGCCGGTCGCGTTCCTCACGCTGGTCAGCGGGCTCGTGCTGTCCCTGGGCACGCCGTGGGGGCTGGCGCGGCACCGGTGGGTCTACGTCAAGTTCTGGATGACCCTGGCCACGACCACCGCCACGGTCTTCGCCCTGCGTCCCGGTGTGGACTCCGCGGTCGCGGCCGTCGCCGCGGGCGGGCCGCTGCCCGATGCCGGTGACGTCCTGTTCGGGCCGATCGTGTCCCTGTCCGCGTACGTCTTCATGACGGTGATCTCGATCCTCAAGCCCTGGGGCCCGACCCGCCGCGGCCGCCGCCTGCGCGCCACGTCCGCCCGCACCCCGGCCCGCACCGCCGGGCCCGCCCGGCAGACCGTCTGAGCCGATCCTCGTCAGCTCTGGCAGGTTCCCGCGCAGGGAGAACGGGGGCGTCTTGAGTGCGAGAGCCGGCATGGCACAGCCGTAGCCCCCGTCTCGGCACCGATCAGAGGTACTGCCCGTCATCCGCTCCCTTCGCCGACGCCGACCACACCTTCACCGCCACCACATGGGCGAAGTTGACCAGCGCGAACCCGTTCTCGGCGTCGTCCGGGGCGGTCAGTGCGAAACGCAGGGTGCGGCCCTCGTCGAAGGCCTCGTTCAGGGCTACGACCGCCGAGTCCAGGGTCGCGAAGTCGGCGGTCCGCACGGTCAGCGGCTCCCCTTTGACGGGCTGGAGCCAGAGGTGCAACTCCGGGTTCTCGGGCATACGGCTACGATGCGCGACCCGCCCGTCACACACAAGTACCCCACACCGGGCAACCCCCCGCGCCCCCGCGGCGACCCATACGTGCTGCATCCATCAGCGGCCCCGCCGCAGTCCCGTCCCCCACCAAGGGAGTTCACGATGCGCACCCGCCTCGCACGTCTCGGCACCGCACTCGCCGCGTTGGTGGCATTCGTCGCTGCGCCCGCCGTCACCGCGGGCCCCGCTCACGCCGCCGCCCAGTGGAATCCGCCCGCCCACCTCGTCCAGCCCCTCAACGAGGTCTGGAACCACGTCGAGTCGACCTACCCCGACCTCTACGGCTTCCGCAACTACGGCTGGGACCAGGTCATGGCCAACCGTGGCAGCGTCAACTACTGCGTCCGCTGGGAGTCCGACGCCCCGGTCAGCGCCGCCCTGCGTGACCAGATCCACGCCGCGCTGAAGAAGCAGTTCGGGAAGTGGACGGCCGCCATGGTCGAGGCCGACGGCACCGGGCACAACGCCTGGCCGTACACCCACGTGCCCGTCAACGTCGTCGGTTGGGCCGTGAAGAACCGCTCCACTCTCCAGTGGACCGACAACTCCGTCGACATCTACACCGGCAACCTCGACGGGGGCGGCGCGGCCCGTCACTACGACCAGTCGCTCTGGCTGACCAAGGGCTTCCAGGGCGGTGCCGGCGGCGACTGGGGGCAGTGGGTCGGGCAGGAGTACTTCACCTCCGCGCTGGGCCAGGAGGGCATCCAGGTCTATCTGCACGAAGTCGGCCACACCTTCGGCCTCGACGACTTCTACGACTGGACCCCGACCGGCCAGTGCTGCTTCCTCATGAAGGCGGGATCCGCGGCGCAGATCACGGAGTTCGACAAGTGGATGCTCCGGGACTTCTGGCGCCATCTGAAGGGCCGTTACGGCCTCTGAGCCGCGCGGCAACCGGCTACGACCGCTACGCCCGTCTACCGGCTACGACCGCTACGCCCGTCTACCGGCCTACCGGCGCGTCTCGCCCAGCACCCCCCTCAACCGCTGCGCCCGCAACACCAGCTCCAACTCGAACCGCCGGTCCGGGTCGTTCATCTCGTCGCCCCACAACTCCCGGATCTGCCGCAGCCGATAGCGGACCGTCTGGGGGTGGACGCCCAGGCGGGCCGCCACCTCCGGTGCCCCGCCCCTGGTCTCCAGCCAGGCCAGTAACGTCTCCGCCAGTCGTCGGCCGTGCGTGGGGCCGCAGTGCTCCAGCGGGGCCAGGCACCGCACCGCCAGGTCGTCGATCAGCTCCTCGGGCTGCAGGAGGACGAGCGCCTCGGTGTGCTCGGTGCAGTACAGGACGTCGCCGGCCGGCAGCAGCCGCCGTTCCATCAGGCGTACGGCGGCCTCGGCCCAGCGCAGCGACTTCGCCGCGTCGGGGAGCGGGACCGGGGGGCCGATCGCGCCCGACCAGCCGGTCAGGGCCCGGTGCAACAGTTCGGGTCGGCCCGCGGCGTCCGGTTCGGGGACGACCATGCGCGGCTGCTCGTACTCCATGTCGAGCAGCACCCCCTGCCCGACGGCCGGCGCCACCGCCTCCCGCGCCGGGCGCAGCAGGACTCCGACGGCGACCTTCTCCGGCAGGGGCCAGCCGATGCGGGCCGCCCGCTCGGTCAGGGCGTCCGCCGGATCGCCCCGGTGGTGTTCGGCCAGCAGGAGTTCCATCAGGCGGCGTTGGAGGCGCAGCCGCTCGCCCGCCTGGCGCGCCGCCGCCTCCGCGTAACCGCGCACCGACTGGTCGACCAGACCGTCCAGATACTCGTAACCGGCGTCCACCAGCTCGTACATCGCGGGCGGCGGGATGTCGACGCGCTGGCCGATCTCGGCGAAACGGCGCCAGGCCAGCCGTACGCCCATGCGGTAGATCGCCTGGAGGGAGTCGAGGGAGCGGCCGTGCAGGCCCTCGCCCCTGCCGAACTCCTGGAAGACGCCCGGCGGGACCGTCGGGCGGCCCTCCGACGTCTCCAGGTGCTGGACGAAGACCTCGATCGCGCGCCGGATGCCGACCAGGGCCATCGGCTCGCCCGACTCGTCGAGGACGACGGGCAGATGCGGGTACTCGCGGCGGATCTCGCGCAGGATCTCCTCGGCCAGGGCCGGCGCGTCCGCCATGGCCAGCTCCGCGAAACGGCGGACCTGGAAGCGGGGTACGTCACGCCAGGCCGAGCGGGTGCTGACGGTGGAGGCGGAGGTGGAGGTCGTGGAGCGGGTCGCGGCCACCGTCAACTCCCCTGGCCCGCTTGCTCGTACGTGATCAAGGGCGTGTTCGGCTGGTCGGGCGTCGCTTCCAGCAGCGCGACGACGCCGAGGGCGGCGCCCACCGCGAGTACGGCGGCGAGCGCGACGGTCAGCGCGGCGGCGAGCAGTCTGGACATCGCAGGGTCAGCCTCTCTGTCCGGAGGTTCCCCACCCCGGTGGCGCCAGCCTGATCCCGACCCTGTCGAGTTCAGTCTCGACAAGCCCGCTCAGCCCGTCAAGACATTGACACTCCGTCAACGGACGCCTACGGTTCCCGGCCCAAGAACGGCCAGGCAACGACCGTGCACCGACCGTGCATCGCCCATGCGTCAACCCCCCAGGAGTGCCGGATGCGCCGTACAGCCTCACCTCTCTCGCTGATCCTGCTGGGCCTCGGCACGTTTCTGCTGGTACTGGCGCCCATGCTGGCCTGGTACGTGACCCCGCGTGCCGCCGTGAACCCCATCGACATCGACACCACCGCCGTCTACAAGGGCACCGGCAGTGTCTTCGACACCGACAAGATCGAGACCGTGCCGGATCAGCGCATCACCGTCACCCAGCGGGTCCGCGGCAATGTGGCGGAAAGTGAGCGCAGCGGCAACGCCGTCTGGGACGTGATCACCACCGTCGACACGGACAAGACGCTGCCGGCCGCCGACCCGCACGACGCGCTGGACTACGTCCCGCACCGCTGGGTGATGGACCGGAAGACCACCCGGCCGGTGCACTGCTGCAAGGAGAGCCCGTACATCGAGGGCGAGGCCTATCTGAAGTTCCCGTTCGACGTGCAGAAACGCTCCTACCAGTGGTGGGACAACACCGGCAACGCGACGATCACCATGCGCTACGACGGCACGGAGAAGATCCAGGGCTACACGGGTTACCGGTTCACCGCCACCGTCGCGCCCCGCAAGGTCGGCACCCGGCTCGTCCCCGGCAGCATCGTCGACCAGCCGAACCGCCCGCAGGTGCTGGCCGAGGAGTGGTACTCCAATCACGGCTTCAAACTCGTCGTCGACCAGCGCACCGGCCGGGTGATCTACGCCCAGACCGGCCCGCGCCGCACCCTGCGGGCGCCCGGCGGCGACAAGGACGCGGCGGTGCTGCTGGACAGCGAGAAGATCGCGTTCACCGAGGCCACGCAGAAGGAGGCCGTACGGCAGGCGAAGCGGGACAGCGGTCTGCTGCGCATGGTGGGGGAGACGCTGCCGATCGGGGCGGCTGGGGTGGGATTCGCGCTTGCGGTGGTAGGGGCCGTTTTGGTGGTACGTGGGCGTAAGCAGCCGGAATCTCCCAGCACGGTCGAGATGCCCCAGCCCACGCTCACAATATGACGTGACGTCAGCTCTAATAAAGCCGGAAATTGTCACGCCGGTGAGTAGCCCTGGCGATGGTCCGGGCGAAAACTGTCCAACCCCACCCGGACACAGCCTGTCCACACCCCTCGCACAACGACCGTAAACGACCAAGTAACACCAAGAAGTAGCGAATCCCCCCACAGGAACCCAAAACCTCCCCTCCCCCACGCTGAGTTCCGCACCCTGAGACGAGTTGGAGCACCCATGCCCCAGCACGTGCCTTCCCCGCTGCCCGCCACCCTCCCCTGGGCGACGCAGCAGCACCCCTCGGCGCTCCCCCCACATCCGCGCCGAATCGTTTTTCTCGCCCACCGTGACCTGGGAAACAAGGCCGCCGGCGGCTCCGAGCTGCTGGTCGACCGCCTCGCTGACGGGCTCACCCGGCTCGGCCACCAGGTCACCCTGCTGTGCGGGGGGCCGGCGGCGTACCGCGACTACCGGGTCGTGTCGGCCGGCGGCTCCTACGGCCACTACCTGCGCGCCAGATCCGCCTTTGCCCGTCAGGTCGGCGACTGCGATCTGCTGGTCGAGGTCTGCAACGGGATGCCGTACTTCGCGCCCCTCTGGCATCGCGGGCCGACGTTGTGCCTGGTCAACCATGTGCATACCGATCTGTGGAACATGCGCTTCGGCGGGGCGTTGGCGCCTGCGGCTCGGCTGGGCCGAAGACTTGAGCACTGGGCGCTGACCGGTGCGCAGCATCGGAGTCTGCTGGTTGCCGTGTCTTCGTCCACGGCGCATGCGCTGCGGGCGATCGGGGTCGAGCGGGACCGTATTCGGGTGGTGCACAACGGGGTCGAGGAGCCGGGGCCTCTGGGTGACCGCTCGCCCGAGCCGCTGTTCGTCGCCGTCGGACGGCTTGTCGAGTACAAGCGGATCGATCTGCTGCTGCGGCTCTGGGAGCGGGTGCGACCCGTCACCGGGGGGCGGCTCGTCATCGTCGGGGACGGGCCCGAGCGGGCACGGCTCACTGCGCTGGCCGGACCGGGTGTGGAGTTCACCGGTCATGTCTCCGAGGCGGAGAAGCATCGGCTGCTGTGCGAGGCCTGGTTGCTGTTGCATCCGTCCGCGGTCGAAGGGTGGGGGCTCGTCGTCACCGAGGCCGCGACGCGGGAGACGCCGACCATCGCCTTCGATGTGCCTGGGCTTCGGGATTCCGTCGTGGATGGGGAGACCGGGGTGCTTGCGCCCGGGGAGTCGTCGTTCGCCGCTGCGTGGTGCACGCTCGCGTTGTCCGGGCATCGGCGGGAGCTGATGGGGAAGGCCGCGCGGGATCGGGCGGCACGGTATCGGTGGGATCGGACGGTGCGGCAGTTCCGGGCGGTGGCCTCTGAGGCGGTGAGGGGCGCGATATGACGCCTGTTCGCCGTGGCGGCAAGGCCGTCTCGCGAGTGCCGGTCGTTCGTGGCTGGTCGCGCCCACGCGGCGGTAGCCGCAAATCGATAACAGCCCCGCGCCCCTTGAAGGGCGCCGCACTCGACCGGCGCTTCAAAGATCCCTCCCTACGGCGCTCCCTCGCCCTCTTTCGGGCCTTCCTTCATGAACAGGACGACCCGGAATCCTGCTACTCCCTCCTCGCCCGCGACGCCGTCGACCAGGTCGAGGCCTACGACGGTTCCGTCGCCGGGCGGGTCGTCGTCGATGTCGGTGGTGGCAGCGGGTACTTCACCGAGGAGTTCCGGCGCCGCGGCGCGCAAGCCTTTCTGTTCGAGCCGGACCTGCGGGAACTGGGCGAGAAGCCGCCCGAGGCGGCCGTCGTCGCCGATGGGTATCTGCTGCCCCTGCAGGACGGCGTCGCGGACGTCGCCTTCTCCTCCAATGTGCTCGAGCATGTGGCCGACCCGCAGACGTTCCTCAGTGAGCTGGCGCGGGTGACCCGGCCCGGTGGGCTCATCTATGTGTCGTTCACCAACTGGCTGTCCCCTTGGGGCGGTCATGAGTGGGCCCCCTGGCACTACTTCGGCGCCGAGCGGGCCCGTGCCCGTTACCGGCGGCGTACCGGGCGGGCCGCCAAGCACACCCTCGGCGAGAACCTCTTCGCCGTGCACATCGGCACCACCCTGCGGCAGGTCCGTGCCCGCGACGACGTGGAGATCGTCTCGGCACGCTCCCGCTACTGGCCGTTCCTCGCGGAAACCGTCGTGAAGGCGCCGGGCATCCGCGAGTTCGCCACCTGGAACCTCCTCCTCATCCTCAGGCGGTGTCCACCATGACGACGACCACGGTCCAGGCTCCTCCCCCGGCAGCCGTGCCCACCCCCGCCCCCGCCTCGGGGCCGCCGGAGGGGCCGCGGTCGCGGCGCTGGCTGCTGGGGTTCTGGGCCGTGGTGTTCGTGCTGTTGCTGGTGGTGCAGCCGGGGCGGCAGACCTTCGACACCAAGCTGGGTGTGACCGTCGATCCGGGGCAGTTCCTCGCCGATCTGGGGCAGTTGTGGCACGACGAGGGCGGTTTCGGCGGGATCCAGGACCAGTACGCGGGCTATCTGTGGCCGATGCTGCCGTTCTACTGGCTGGCCGAGGCCGTACGGCTGCCGGTGTGGCTGGCGGAGCGGTTGTGGCTGTCGCTGATCGTGTCGGTGGCGTTCTGGGGCGCCTTGCGGCTGGCCGAGCGGCTGCGGGTGGGCAGCGGGGGGTCACGGCTCCTAGGTGCCGTCGTGTATGCGCTGTGGCCCGTCTTCACCATCGTCGTCGGGTCCACGTCGGCTGCCGCGCTGCCGGGTGCGTTTCTGCCGTGGGTGCTGCTGCCGTTGACGAACGAGCGGTACGCCGCCCGGGTCGCCGCTCTGCGCTCGGCGCTGGTCGTTCCGTTCATGGGCGGGGTCAACGCGGCCTCCACGCTGGCCTCGCTGCTTCCCGTCGGGCTGTATCTCCTGTCCCGTCCGCCCGGGCCACGGCAGCGGAAGCTGATCGCGTGGTGGGTGCCGGGTGTCGTCCTGGCGACCGCCTGGTGGGTCGTGCCGTTGCTGCTGCTCGGTGCCTATGGGGAGAACTTCCTTCCCTACGTGGAGAGTTCGCAGACGACGACCGAGACCATGTCGGCGACCGAGGCCCTGCGCGGTGCCGGGAACTGGGTCGCCTATCTGCACTTCGGTGACGCCTGGCTGCCGGCCGGGTGGACCGTCGCCTCGTCCGTCGTCGTGATCGTGTGCTCGGCGCTCGCGGCCGGGCTGGGGCTCGCGGGGCTGGCCCGGCGGGACATGCCGGAGCGGCGGTGGCTGGTGCTGACCGTGGTGACGGTCGCGCTGATCCTGCTCGCTGGGTACGACGGGGCGTTCGGCGCGCCCTTCCACGGGGTCGTGCAGGACTGGCTGGACGGCGGGCTCGTGCCCTTCCGGAACATCTACAAGTTCCAGACGGGGCTCGCGCTCGCGTTGGTGCTGGGGCTCGCCCATCTGGTGGGGGTGGCCTCGCAGGCGCGCGGGGCGCGGCCGGTGCGGGGGCGGAGGTTCTCGCCGCTGATCGCGGCGGTGCTGGTGCTGCCGGGGCTCATGTGGCCGTATCTCAACGGCTCGATCCTCAACCCGGGTTCCTTCAAGGAGATCCCCAAGTACTGGCAGGCCACGGCCGACTGGATGGAGAAGTACTCCCCCGACGCCCGTGTCCTCGTCGTCCCGGCGACCGCGCACGGCATCTACACCTGGGGCTCGACCATCGACCAGCCCCTGGACGTCGTGGCCGACTCGCGCTGGGCACAGCGGGACTACGTTCCCTTCGGCACCCCCGGCAACCGGCGCGCCATGGACGCCGTGGAGCAGGCGCTGACGAGCGGCGGACAAGTACCGGGGCTGGCGGACTACTTGAGCCGGGCCGGTATCCATTACGTCGTCGTCCGCAACGACCTCGACCCCGACCAGATCGGCTCCGTCCCGACCACGACCGTCAAGCGGACCCTCGAAGAGTCCGGGTACGAGCGGGTGACCGGCCTCGGGCCGGTCATGACCGGGGGGACGATCGCCCCGGACACCCCGCTCCAGGTGGAGGGGCTGTATCCGCGGCAGCGGGCGGTGGAGATCTACAAGCCGGTCGGCGAGGACGTGCCGCGCCCGCACCAGGCCGGGCTGCAGCCGGTCGCCGACACGGCCGTCGTGTCCGGCGGTCCGGAGGCACTGCTGCCGCTGGCGTCCGAACTGCGGGGGCGGGCCAGTGTGCTGACCGGCGACAACCATCCCGGGCTCGGCTCACCGCCGGTGCAGGTGGTCGGCGACGGGATGCGGCGCGCTGACACGCGGTTCGGGCTGGTCAACGCCAACACGTCGTACACGTACACCCGCGGCGAGCGCAACGCGCCCGACGCCGCCCAGGACGCGGGGGAGAAACCGCACCAGATCCTGCCCACGACCGGGCTCGACCACCAGACGGTGGCCGAGCTGCGCGGCGCCCGGTCGGTGACGGCGTCGTCGTACGGCAGCTGGCTCTTCCACCTGCCGCAGTTCGACCCGGTCAACGCCTTCGACGGGAACCCGGACACGGCGTGGACCGAGGGCGCGGAGGGCTCGCCGGACGGGGAGTGGCTGCGGATCGCGTTCGCGGGCGGGGCGTACGACATGCCGTCGTCGTTCAAGGTCACGCCGCTGCCGCAGGAGGGCGTGCGGGAGGCGCCCACGCGAGTGCGGGTGGAGACGGAGAAGGGGGCCGTGAGCTCCTTCCTCCGGCCGGACGGATCGACGCAGACCGTCAAGGCGCGGGCTGGCGCGACGAGTTGGATGAAGCTGACGATCACGGACTCCGTGTCCCGGCGGGCCGGTCTCACCGGCGCGGGCTTCTCCGAGATCGATCTGCCGGAGGTCCAGGTGACCCGGCTGCTGCGGCTGCCCACCGACGCCGAGGACTCCGGTGCCGCCGCCGAGATCGTCTCCCTGTCCCGTACGGCCGACCCCACCGGGCTGTCGCCGACGGGCACGGAGGCCGGGCTGCACCGGCGCTTCACGACGTCCACCGCGGGGACGTACGAGGTGCGGGCGAGCGCGGTGCCGGTGGCGGGCGAGGAGCTGGACAAGCTGCTGTACAAGGTGGCGCCGGACCAGCAGAACCGGATCGTCGCGACCGCCGACTCCACGGCACGGCTGGGGGCGGGCCTGTCGCCGCGCAACCTCACCGACGGCGACCTGACCACGGCCTGGATCGCGGGCGACCGGCCGACGATCCACCTCCGCTGGCCCGGGAAGCAGGCCGTGGGTGAGGTCGTGCTGGCGCCGGCCGGGGGGCTGTCCACCCGCCCGACCGAGGTCCACATCAGCTCCCCGGACGGCGCGGCCATCGCGGGCGTCGACGAGAACGGCAACGTACGCTTCCCGCCGATCACCACCGACCGACTGGACATCACGATCACCCAGACGGCCCCGCTGACCCTCTACAACCCGATGGTCGGCGAGGATCTCCGCCTGCCGGTGGGCCTGACCGAGGCCTACATCCCGGCCCTCGACCAGTACCGGACCCCGCAGCCGAGGGCCGCCCGGTCGTTCTCGCTGCCGTGCGGGGAGGGGCCGCTGGTCTCGGTGGACGGTGAGCTGTACCGGACGAGCGTGCGGGGGACCGTACGGGATCTGGTGGAGCGACGGCAGGTGGACGTGACCCTCTGCCAGCGGGGCCGTGACGACGCCGAGTTGCAGCTGACGGCCGGAGAGCACCAGGTGGAGGGCGGGGACGCCGGGCCCCTGGCACTGACCGACGTGACGCTGACCCGCGGCACGGTCGCCGACACCGCGACGGCGGCGCGTGAGCTGGGGATACGGGACTGGCTCGGCGACCGGCGCGCGGTGACCGTCGGGTCGGGCGCGGCGAGCTACCTGACGACGTACGAGAACTTCAACGACGGCTGGCACGCCACGCTGAACGGCGAGGAACTGACGCCGGTACGGCTGGACGGCTGGCAGCAGGGCTGGCGGATCCCGGCGGGCGCCGGCGGCACGGTCGAGCTGTCGTACGAACCGGCGGTGACGTACGAGGCCGGGCTGATCGGCAGTGCGGTGGCGATCGCGCTGCTGGCCGGGCTGGTGCTGTGGCGCCGGCGGGCCCCGAATCCCGACGAGCCGCAGCCCGCTCCGCCGCTGCCCGGGCTGTGGCTCGGCACGGTGGCGGTGACGGTGGTGGGCGTGGTCATCGCCGGGTGGTTCGCCCTGCTGGTGCCGGCGCTGGCGGTGGTGGCGTGGCGGAGGCATGCGCTGCTGGTGCCGATCGCGGTCGTGGCGCTCGCGGGGGCGGGGGTCGCCGCGGCGGCCGGGGCAGCGGAGCCCGTGGGGGCCGGAGAGGGAGCGTTCGGCCCTGCGGCTCAACTCCTCGCGCTGGTCGGGTTGTTCGCGGGTGTGGTGAGTGTGCGGGAGCGGGAAGGGGCGGCCGCCGCGCCGGACGGCGGCGGTACTCCGGCGGTCCCTCCGGAACCGCCGACACGGCCGCTGCCGGGGCTGCCGCAGCGAGAGCGGGGGCGGAGTGCGCAGGGGAGCGAGGCCTTGGGTCCGACGGGGGCCGCGCCTTCCGGGCCGCCGGGAGCCGCGTCTTCCGGTCCGGCGGGAACCGCGTCCTCCGGGCCGCCAGGAGCGGCGTCTTCCGGTCCTGCAGGAGCCGCGCCCCCCGGTCCGACGGGCGCCGCGCCCTCCGGGCCGTCGGGAGCCGCGTCCCCCAGTCCTACGCGCGCCGCGACACCTGGGCCGCCGGGAGCCGAGCCCTCCAGCCCGAGGGGAGCCGCGTCCGCCAGTTCTGCCGGCGCCGAGTCCTTCGGGGCGAGGGGGGCCGATTCGTCCCGTCCCCCGGCCCCCCGCGCCGACTCCGGCCCGACCGTCTCCGCGCGCGGCCCCGGCGGACCGGAGCCCGATCCGCCGACCGCACGCATCAGGTTCAGCAAGCCGAGGTTCCGGGCGAGCCGCTCCGAGGACGCGCCGGGACCGGAGGACACGGGGAAGGGCGAAGCCACATGACCGCACTGCAGCAGCCCGCACGCGCCGAGGGTCCCCTGCGGCCGCCGGTACGCGTCCCGTTCCCCGTCGTGGACGAGGTCGCCCGGCACTGCCTCCAGGAGGAGGAGCCGGAGACGGTCCACATCGAGGTCCATCTGCCGGGGCCGCTGGATCCCGATCGCTTGCGTACGGCCTTCGCCGAGGCACTGCGCCGGCATCCGCGGATCCTCATGCGGGAGGCGCCGGGGCGGTGGTACCGGCGCCGGTACGAGTGGGAGCTGACGGCGGAGCCGGACGTGGAGGTGGTGAGCTTTCCGGCGCCGGGGAGGGATGCGTTGCGGGATGCGCGGACGCGGGCGCTGACGCAGGCGCCGCCGCTGTCTCTGTCGCCGCCGATCAGGTTGGAGGTGGTGGAGGGGGCGGGGCCTGTTGAGGGCAGCGAGGCAACAGACGCTGTCGGCGCACCCTCCGCCGCTGCGGGCAGTCGTGCCGCTGGGGCGGCTCCCGACCCACACAGAGCGGCACCCCGCCGGCGCGGGCGAGCGACCCAACCCGCGAGCGGCAATCACGGTCATGGCAAAGGAACGGTGCTGTTCCTGACCATCAACCACACCGCCCTCGACGGCCCCGCCTGCCTCCGCGTCCTCGCCACAGCCGCAGAGTTGTACGGCGGCCGGGACAACTCACCGGCAGCCTCACCCATCCGTACGACGGAAACCCCACCGCCCTCCGAAGAGACCCCTTCCAACTGGTCCCACCCCGCACGAGTAGCCCCCGGCACCCCCGAACCCTCCCCCGGCAACGGCATGCTCGTCACCGAACTCCCCCTCCCCCACCGCCCCAAGGGCTCCCCCTACACGGTCAACGACCAGCTCATGGTCACCACCGCCCTGACCATCGCCCACTGGAACAGAGAACACGGCGCCCGCCCCCGCCCCCTCCGCATCACCATGCCCGTGGACGACCGCCCCCGAGACACCACCATGCCCATCGGCAACGGCACCAGACTGGTCGAAGTACCTTTCTGCCCCGACGAGTTGAAGCGCGCCGACGACGACATGCCCGGCCTGCTGCACCGCACGGCACTGCGCACCCGCGCCCTCAAGTCCCTCCCCCGCCCCCAACTCGGCCACGGCGCCTCCCTCCTCACCGCCCCGTGGGCCCCCGTCGCCGTCCGCGCCGCCCTCACCCGCGGCCTGCGCAGAGCCGCCGCGCCCTGGACCTCGACCACCCTCCTCAGCAACATCGGCCGTATCCCGTACCCCCTGGACTTCGGCGAGGAGGCCGGCCGCGCGCACGCCGTGTGGTTCTCGGCGCCCGCCCGGATGCCCCGCGGCCTGACCGTCACCACCGCCTCCACCGCGGGCCGCCTCCACCTCGCCCTGCGCTGGTCGCGCGCCCTGCTCAGCCACGGAGACGGCGCCCACCTCCGGGACCTCTTCGAGCACTACCTGCACACCACGGAGGTGGCCCCGTGACCACGACCTCCCCCGTGAAACCCCCAGAACTGCGCGACTTCTACGAGAACCCCGCCGTCCCCGTCGCCTCCGGCACCCCCCGCAGCCGCCGCCAGGCCCGCATGCTCGCGGAGGCCCTGGGACCGGCGTCCGCCGAACGGACGGCCACGATCCTCGACATCGGCTGCGGCGACGGAACCGCGGCCGCCACCGCCGCCCCCTTCCTCCCCGGCCACCGCCTCATCGGCATCGACTGGTCCCAGGACGCCCTACGACGGGCCCGCACCCGGATCCCGTACGCCGTCCGCGGTGAACTCACGGGCGGCGGGCTGCCGTTCAGGACCGGTTCCGCCGACGCCGTGCTGTTCAGCGAGGTGATCGAGCACCTCGTCGACCCGGACGCCGCGCTGGACGAGATCCGCCGTGTGCTGCGCCCAGGCGGTCACCTCATGCTCTCCACCCCGAACCTGGCCGCCTGGTACAACCGCGCCCTGCTGCTGGCCGGGGTACAGCCGGTGTTCTCGGAGGTCAGCCTGCGGGCCGTCCACGGGCGGCCGGGGCGGGAGGTCGTGGGCCATCTGCGGCTCTACACCGCCCGTGCGCTGCGGGAGTTCGTGGCCGCGTCCGGCTTCGAGGTCGTATGCCTGGCGGGCGCGCCCTTCCACGGCGTACCGCGTCCCCTCCGCCCCCTCGACCGGCTGGCCTGCGCCAGACCACCCCTCGCGTCGATCCTGCTGCTGCACGCACGACGGACGTAGGGGGCGTGAGCATGTGGTGGGGAGTGGCCGCGGCCCTGATGGCGAACACCCTCTACAGCCTCGGTTTCGTCCTGGAGAAACGGGCGCTCACCGCACTGCCGCAGGTGAGTATCCGCCAACCGGCCCGGCTGCTGCGGCTGGTGCTCGGCAGCCCGCTGTGGATCGGCGGCTCGCTCTCCCTCGCCGCCGGTTTCGGCGCCCAGCTCGTCGTCTACCGCACCCTGCCGATCGCCGCGGCTCAGGGCATCTTCGTCTCCGGGCTGGTCCTCCTCGTCCTGCTCTCCGCTCGGCTGCTGGGCGAGGAGACCAGCGGGCGGGAGCGGTACGCGCTCAGCGCGATCCTCGCCGCGCTGCTGATGGTCGTGCTGTCGCTGCGGGAGGGGTCGGAGACCGTCAGCCACGCCGCCCCGTATCCGCTGATCCTGCTCGTGTGCGTGCCGTCGCTGGCGGCGGGCGTGTGGCTGTACAACTCCGCCGAGCGCAGGGCCCGGCACCGGCACCGGCTGCCGACGACCGGCGTGGAGTACGGCGTGGCGGTGGGGCTGCTGTACGGGGTGAGCTCGCTGGCCATCAAGGGGGTGTCGAGCTATCTGACGACGAGCGGAATCGGCGGCGCGCTCCTCGATCTTCTCCGCTCCCCGTACCCGTACCTCCTCCTCTTCACCGGCGCGTTCGGGCTGGTCATGTCGCAGGCGGCGCTGCAGCGCTGCCGGGCCTCGCTGATCGTGCCGGTGTGCACGACCGTGACCTGCCTCTACACGGCCGTGCTCGGCACGCTGTCGTTCGGCGAGGCGCTGCCCGAGGACCCGCTGCGGCTGGCGCTGCGGGTCGCGGGCACGGCGCTCGCCGTCGCCGTACTGCTGTCGATGCCGCGGCACGACCCAGCCGCGCAGTCTCCCCAGCCTCCCCAACCCCCCATAGCGGCCAAGGAGTTGACCCCACCATGAAACCCGACGACCCGCTCCTGCGGATCCTGGCGTGCCCGCTCGACAAGGGCCCGCTGCACCTCGTCGTACCGGACGGCCCGGGCGATGCGGAGGATGCGGCCGAGACGGCCGAGGCGCTGTACAACCCGCGTCTGCACCGCCGCTACCCGATCGTCGACGGCATCCCGCAGCTGCTGCCGGCCTCCGGGGAGCAGGTCTCCGACGACGAGCACGAGGAACTCCTCAAACGGATGGCCCCATGACCCTGGCCGCGCACATCGCCCCTCTGCTGCCCACCCGCCTGGTCGCCGCCGTCGCCCGGGCCGTGTACCCGCGTTTCGAGCCGGAGCTGGCCCGGCTGGCGGAACTGTGTCCCGCCGAGTGCGGCACGGCCGTGGACGTCGGCGGGTGGTACGGCCCGTGGACGCGGCGGCTGTCGCGGCGGGCACGCCGGGTGGTGACCGTGGAACCGGTCCCTCATCTGGCGCGGCTCCTGGCGGCGACGGCTCCGCCCAACGTCCGGGTCGTGCAGGCCGCGGCCGCCGAGCGCCCCGGCGCGGCCCGGCTCTGGCTGCCGCCGCACGACGCGGGCGACCGGGGCGTGTCCTCCCTGGTCCGCCGGAACATCCACGCCACGGCCCTGCCGGTCAGCTGTGTCACCCTCGACGAACTCGGTCTCAAGGACGTCGGGTTCGTCAAGGTCGACGTGGACGGCAGCGAGCTCGCGGTGCTGCGCGGCGCGACCGGCATCCTGGCCCGCGACCGGCCCGCCCTGTTCATCGAGCTGGAGTCCCGTATCCAGCCGATCGGCCCGGTGGTGACGTACCTCTCCCTGCTCGGCTACGACGGCTGGGTCCTGCCGGGCCGCGACTGGGTGCCCCTGAGCCGCTTCCCGCTGGAGACCCACCAGGCGGAGACCTCGTACGTCGTCACCCAGGGCCTCCTGCGCCGGGTCCTGCCCTTCCGGGGGCCCCGGTACGTCAATTCGGTCCTCTTTCTCCCCGACGGCCGCCGTCCGATCGGCGACGATGGAACGCATGCCCTCCGCAAAGCACGCCGCTAGCGGCGGAACGAACCCCGCCGGCCCCTTCACCCCGCTCCACTTCCAGCTGGTGCTGCTGCGCCGCATGGCCGACCACAACCCGGACCTGGTGGAGGACGCCCGCCGCGCACTGGGCGTGTCCCTCGCCGAGATGCGCGAGGCGAACAAGCGGTGGCAGGCGATGGTCCGCTCTCCCCGTTCCCGCGCCGCCGCCTCCCGGTACCGCTCGGTGTTCGGCAAGCCCGAGTCGGTGATCTCCCGCAAGGTCGGCGACCTGGAGTGCGAGGCCTGGCTGTGGCCGGTCCCGCTCTGGCCCGATCTGCGCTTCGAGGTGCTGCTGGCCCCGAACGGCTCGGTCTGGAACGAGTGGCTGGTCCGCGCCCCGGGAGCCGAGGGGCCGGTCCTGCGCACCCTCGACGACCTCACCCCCTGGTCCTGCACCGTCGACGAGGCGGCCCGCGCCTTCGCCCCCGCCCGCCCCCTGGAGGGCACGGCCCCGACGCGCTGGGGGCTGGCGTTCACCGCGCCGGACGGGGAGGGCGTGCGGCGGGAGGTGGTGGCCGAGTTCACGTGGGGGCTGTTGCAGCGGGTGGCGGTCGGTGGCTGAATCACGTGGTGCTGTGGGCATGTGCCATCGTTCGGCCCATGAGTAGCGACTACGACCGCATCCGTACCGGCATCGAGTTCATGACCGCCTACGTGTCCGGGAACGACCTACTGGCCGCCTACGTGGCGGAGCGGCGCCACGAGGACCCGAGGGCGGCCGAGACCCTTATGGACGGCGCCTCGGCGTTGTGCGCGCTACTGCTGCACAAGATGGCCCGGGAGACCGGGAAGACCGAGCACGAGATCCTTCAGGAGCTGGCCCGCGGCACCCACCGGCACGAGCAGCAGTCCGGCGACTGACCGAAAAGGCGGCTGACCGGAAAGGCGGCTGACCGGAAAGGCGGCTGACCGGAAAGGCGGCTGACCGGAAAGGTCACTGCCGCTCCGCCGCCGCCAGGATCGCCTCTACCACCCGCGGCACCGACCCGGGGTGCAGCGCCAAACAGGTTCGGCTCGACCAGCTCCAGTTCCATGACCCGCGGCTGCCCGTCCTCCCCGTCGACGAGGTCCACGCGCGCGTACAGCAGCTCGGCGGCCTCCGGTACGGCGGCCAGGGCGCGTTCGGCGACGGCGAGTTCGGCCGGGGTGGGGGCCCAGGCTTCGAGGCCGGGGTGGGCGACCTTGCGCTCGTCGTAGGGCGTCCCGGGGGTGAGCACGGCGCCCTTGCGGCTGGCGTGCAGCAGGCGGCCGCCGTAGAACTGCAGCGCCCGCTCCCCGCTGACGTCGATGTTCTTGAGGTAGGGCTGCACCATCGCGGTGAACCCCTCCGCGTGCATGCGTGCGAGCTGCCGTACGGCCGTGTCGTGGTCGTCGGGCGTGTAGCGGGCGGCGAACCGCGCGCCCGCGCCGGAGGTGGGCTTGACGACGTATTCGTGGTCGAGCGGAAAGCCGTCGACGGCCTCGCCGGGACCTATGTACCGGGTCGGCACGACCGGCACCCCGGCGGCGGCGAGGTCCCCGAGGTACCGCTTGTCGGCGTTCCACCGCACCACGCCGGCCGGGTTCGCCAGCCGCGTCGCCTTACCGCACCGCTCCGCCCACGCCAGAAACTCCGCCGCACGCCAGCTGTAGTCCCAGGTGGAGCGGATCACCGCGAGGTCGTACCCGCCCCAGTCGGCCGCGTCGTCGTCCCAATACACGGCGTCGGCGTCGGCCCCGGCTTCCCGCAGCGCCTGCACCAGCAGCGGAAGGTCGCGGTCGACGGCGACCTCGGGGCCGGGGCGGCAGGTGACGAGGGCTATGCGGGGCACGTCGGTTCCTCCAGGGAGGGCGGTTGCGCGAGCAGACGGGACAGCTGTGCGATGCGCAGGCTAACAAGCGGCCCTACCGGTCCTCGCCCTCCGGCTCCCAGTCCAGCAACCGCACCTTCGCCACCGTACGGACATGGCGCCGCATGGCGGCGGCCGCCCGGCCGGGGTGGGCGGACTCGATCGCGTCGAGGATGGCCTGGTGCTGGGCGAGGGAGCGGGTGGGGCGGTGGGGCTGGCGGAGGGACTCGGTGCGGCTCTCGGCGATCTGGTCGGCGATGGAGCGCATGAACTCGGCGAGGATGCTGCTGTGGGCGGCGGTGGTGACCGCGGCGTGGAAGAGGCGGTCGCCCTCCACGCCGGGGCGGTTCTCCTCGATCTCCTGCGCCATGTGCGCGAGCGCCGACCGCATCGCCTCGAGGTCCTCCCCCGTGCGGCGCTCGGCGGCCAGTTCGGCGAGTTTGGTCTCCAGGGCCTCGCGGGCCTCCAGGACGTCGGGCAGGCGCCGGCGGCGCTCGACCATGCGGTCCACCGGCTCCACGTCGAGGCTGTCCCGGACGAGGTACGTGCCGCCCCCGTGCCGTACCTCCACCAGGCCCTGCACCTCCAGGACCACGATCGCCTGCTTCACCGACGCCCTGCTGACTCCGAGCCGTTGGGCCAGATCCCGCTCGGTGGGCAGCCGGTCCCCGGCGCCGAGGCCGCCCTCGGCGACGTACGCGCGCAGCCGGTCGAGCACCTGCTCGTAGAGGCGCTGCTTGGTCATGGGGCGCAGGGCGTCGTCGGTCACGGGGTCCCCCTCTCGCCGGGAGCGTAACACCGGGCGGGGCGGGTGGTAGGGCGGTCGGGTGGACGAGTGGCTGAGCCAATTCTTGCGTCACCCCTTGACGTCCGCTCCTCGCGCGCCCACGCTATCCAGCCATCACCCCGAAGTGGCTCAGCCACTCAGCCACCAAGCGGGTGTGGAAACCCGCAACCGCTCCGGGACCCAAAGACGGGAGCCCGTATGTCCCCCGAACTCATCTCGATCCTCGTTCTCGCCGTGGTGTTCGTCATCGCCACGACCCGCTCGATCAACATGGGCGCGCTCGCCTTCGCCGCCGCCTTCGCCGTCGGCACCGTCGTCGCGGACCTCGACGCGGACGGCATCTTCGCCGGCTTCCCCGGCGACCTGTTCGTCGTCCTCGTCGGCGTCACGTACCTCTTCGCGATCGCCCGCGCCAACGGCACCACCGACTGGCTGGTGCACGCCGCCATCCGGCTCGTCCGGGGCCGGGTGGCGCTCATCCCCTGGGTGATGTTCGCCCTCACCGGCGCCCTGACCGCGATCGGCGCCGTGAGTCCGGCCGCCGTCGCGATCGTCGCGCCCGTCGCGCTGAGCTTCGCCGCCCGGTACCGGATCAGCCCGCTGCTGATGGGCGCCATGGTGGTGCACGGTGCGCAGGGCGGCGGGTTCTCGCCGATCAGCATCTACGGCTCGATCGTCAACGGCATCGTCGAGCGGGAGAAGCTGCCGGGGAACGAGATCGCGCTCTTCCTGGCGTCGCTGATCGTCAATCTCGTCATCGCGGCCGTGGTGTTCGTGCTGTTCGGGGGGCTCAAGCTGTGGGCGCAGGGGTCGGTGCCCACGGGCCCCGACAGCGGCGGACAGGGAGCCGGCCCCGACGGTCCCGGCGGCCCCGGCGGCCACACGGCAGAAGGCGGTACGTCCGGATCCCCCTCCGCCTCCGCCGTATCCCCCTCCGGCACCGCCACCGCCGTTGCCACACAGCCCGCCGAAACCGGCATCCGCCTCACCCCCGCCCGCGTCACCACCCTCGTCGCCCTGGTCGCCCTCGTCGTAGCCGTCCTCCTCCTCGACCTGGACGCCGGTCTGACCGCGATCACCCTGGCCGTCGTCCTGAGCGCCGTCTGGCCCGATGACAGCCGCAAGGCGGTCGGCGAGATCGCGTGGCCGACGGTGCTGGTGATCTGCGGTGTGCTGACGTACGTGGGCGTACTGGAGGAGATGGGCACCATCACCTGGGCCGGTGAGAGCGTGAGCGACATCGGCGTGCCGCTGCTGTCCGCCGTCCTGCTCTGCTACATCGGCGCGATCGTGTCGGCCTTCGCCTCGTCCGTCGGGATCATGGGTGCGCTCATCCCGCTCGCCGTGCCGTTCCTGGCACAGGGCGAGATCGGCGCGGTCGGGATGGTGGCGGCGTTCGCGGTGTCGGCGACGGTCGTGGACGTGAGCCCGTTCTCGACGAACGGCGCGCTGGTGCTGGCCGCGGCACCGGATGTCGACCGTGAGCGTTTCTTCCGGCAGCTGATGGTGTACGGAGGGATCGTGGTCGCGGCGGTTCCCGCGGTGGTGTGGCTCGCGCTGGTCGTGCCCGGCTGGGGGTAGGCCGGCAGACGACAGAGCAGTCGGTGTCCGTTGAACAGTTAAGGAGTACGACGCGTGTCCTCTCTCTTCCCGGCCCTGACGGCCGCTCCGGCGGGGCGAGTTGCCCTGCGCTTCGGCGACCGGGCCCTGACCTACGCGGAGCTCGCCGCCGCGACCGGCGCCCTGGCGGCCCGGATCGCGGACAAGGGCCGGGTGGCCGTCTGGGCGACGCCGGCGCTGGAGACCGCCGTCGCCGTGGTGGCGGCGCTGGAGGCCGGGATCGCCGCCGTGCCGCTCAACCCGAAGTCGGGGGAGAAGGAGCTGGGGCACATCCTGTCCGACAGTGCGCCGAGTCTCGTACTCGCGGCGCCGGGTGATGAACTACCGGCTCCCGTCAGCGACTTGGCCCGCGTGGACGTAGACGTACGATCCGCCGCACCCGCCACATCCGCCGCGCCCACCGTCCATCGCCCGGACGCGCAGGCCACCGAGGCCGACCCCGCCCTGATCGTCTACACCTCCGGCACCACCGGCCCGCCCAAGGGCGCGGTCATCCCCCGCCGGGCGATCACCGCCACCCTGGACGCGCTCGCGGACGCCTGGCAGTGGACCGGCGACGACGTCCTCGTGCACGGCCTGCCCCTGTTCCATGTGCACGGCCTGGTCCTCGGCATCCTCGGCCCGCTGCGCCGCGGCGGATCGGTACGCCACCTGGGCAGGTTCACCACGGAGGGCGTCGCGCGCGAGCTGAACGACGGCGCGACCATGGTGTTCGGCGTGCCGACGATGTACCACCGCATCGCCCAGGCGCTCCCCGAGGAGCCGGAGCTGGCGAAGGCGCTGGGCAGGGCCCGTCTCCTGGTCTCCGGCTCGGCCGCGCTCCCCGTGCACGACCACGAGCGGATCACGGCCGCGACCGGGCAGCGGGTCGTCGAGCGGTACGGCATGACGGAGACGCTGATGAACACGAGCGTGCGGTCGGACGGCGAGCCGCGCGCCGGAACCGTCGGTGTCCCGCTGCCGGGCGTGGAGCTGCGGCTGGTGGAGGAGGACGGGACGCCGATCACGTCGTACGACGGCGAGACCGTGGGCGAGATCCAGGTGCGCGGCCCGAACCTCTTCACCGAGTACCTCAACCGCCCCGACGCGACGGCCGCCGCCTTCACCGCGGACGGCTGGTTCCGCACCGGCGACATGGCGGTGCGCGATCCCGACGGGTACGTCCGCATCGTCGGCCGCAAGGCCACCGACCTGATCAAGAGCGGGGGTTACAAGATCGGGGCCGGGGAGATCGAGAACGCGCTCCTCGAACATCCCGGGGTGCGGGAGGCGGCGGTCACCGGGGAGCCGGACGCGGACCTGGGCGAGCGCATCGTGGCCTGGGTGGTCCCGGCGGACCCCCAATCCCCGCCCTCTGCCGCGGAGTTGGCCGACCACGTCGCCCACCGCCTCGCCCCGCACAAGCGACCGCGCACCGTCCACTACCTCACGGCGCTCCCCCGCAACGACATGGGGAAGATCATGAAGCGGGCGCTGGCCCATGACTGAGCAGCCCGCCCAGGACCGCCCCTTCGCCCAGAACCGCCTCTCCGCCCGGGAGGCCGTCGCCCTGGTCACCGACGACTTCACCGAACTCCCGTACGCGGCAAAGGACTCCACCCCCGACGGCCCACTCGCCTGGCACGGCTACGACGCCTCGCGCGCCCGCGCCGCCGAGCAGACGGGCGAGGAGGAGTCGGTGATCTGCGGCACCGGCACCGTCGAGGGCACGCGCGCGGTCCTGATCGCGTTCGAGTTCGGCTTCCTGGGCGGCTCGCTGGGCGAACGCACCGGTGACCGGCTGGAGGCGGCGTACACCTATGCCCGCGCCCGCCGTCTCCCCGTGGTCCCCCTGGTGGCGACGGGCGGCAGCCGTATGCAGGAGGGCATGCTCGCGCTGACCCAACTCCAGCGCGTCGCCCGCCAGTCGGCGCTCACCAGGGGGGCCGGGCTGCCCCAGATCGCCGTGCTGCGGGACCCGACCACCGGCGGTGGCTGGGCCACCCTCGGCGCCGGCGCCGACGTGACCCTGGCCCTGCCCGGCGCCCAGGTCGGCTTCGCGGGCTCCCGGGTCCGGCCGGCGGACGCGGATCCGGCGGCGTACACGGCGGAGGCGCAGGTGGGGTCGGGGGCCGTGGACGGGGTCGTACGGCCGGAGGGGCTGCGGGAGACGCTGGGGCGGTGGCTACGGCTCCTCACGGCACCCTCCACCGAACCGGCTCCCCCGCCACACCCCCTCGGCGCCGCCGACCTGCCCGCCACCGGCTGGGACGCCGTCCGGCGCGCCCGCTCCTCACAACGCCCCCGCGCCGCACGCTACTTGGACGCCTACCTCACCCACCGCATCACGATCAGCGGCGACCGCTGCGGCGGCGCCGACCCCGACGGCATGCTCTGCGGCTTCGGCGAGCACGAGGGCCGCACGGTTGCCTACGCCGCCCAGACCGGCACCGCGACCCGCCCCGCCGGCTACCGCACCGCCGCCCGTCTGATCCGCCTCGCGGACCGGCTCGGCATCCCGGTGCTGACGCTGGTGGACACGCCGGGTGCCGCGAACGACGCAGAGGCGGAGCGGCAGGGGGTCGGAGGCGCGATCGCCGACCTGTTCGGCGCGGTGGCCGCCGCGCGTACGCCGATCACCACGCTGGTCATCGGCGAGGGCGGCTCGGGAGGAGCGCTGGCGCTGGCGGCGCCGGGCAACACCTGGGCCACGCCGGACAGTTACTTCTCGGTGATAGCGCCGGAGTTGGCCGCGGCGATCCTCAAGCGGGGGCCGGGGGAGGTGGAGGCGACGGCGGACCAGCTGCGGATCCGGCCGCAGGACCTGGTGGAGCTGGGGGTGATCCGGGGCGTCGTCGGGGGCTGAGGGATCTTCCAGGCCGCCGCCCTACGCAGCGGAACGGAAACCGGGACGACCTCGACGGCCGTCCGAAACCATGGGCATGCCCGGTGGAGACGACAGGTGGCGGGCACGTCATCACGGGCCTGAAAGGTGCCGGCCCCGCCGCCGGCTGCTGATGCCCGAACCGGAACGCCTTCGGCTACGCCGGCTCCCCGCGGCCCATACTCGAAGCCGCCCGTTCTCCGTGACCCGACACACCCACCTGACTCCCCATCAGAACCAGAACCCCCCATTCAGCCGCACCCCACCCGGCCCCCTCCAGAAGGCGCCCCCCTCCCGGCGGCCCGCACCATGCGGTAAGAGGCCCCCACACGGCGGCCCCGCACACACGAAACACCCAAGCGAGGCCCGCCACCCACCCGGCGGACCCATGGTCTGCGTTCTCGGGAGGACCCCCCATGACCGCCACGCTGGAGCAGCTGCGCCGCTGCCATTTCGCCGTCGACCTGGGGGCGGCCAGGACCCGCGTCTATGTGAAGGGCGCCGGGCTCGTCGTCGACCAGCCCTCCGCCGCCGCCGTCAACACGCGTACCGGCGCCCTGATCGCGGTCGGCGAGTTCGCGGAGCGGATGACCGGGCGCACCCCGGACTACATCCGCGTCGTACGGCCCGTCTCCGGCGGCACCGTCGTCGACATCGAGATGGCGCAGCGGATGCTGCGGCACCTCCTCGGCGACAAGATGCGCCGCTCCCTGCGCCGCAAGCCCTTCCTGCGCGCCGCGGTGTGCACGCCGCACAATCCCGACCCGCTCGCCCGGCGCGCCGCCATGGAGACGCTCGTCGGGCTGGGCGCGCGGCGTGTGGAGCTGGTGGACACGCTGATCGCCGCCGCCGTGGGCTGCGGGCTGCCCGTGGAGCAGCCCGAGGCCAGCATGATCATGGTGTGCGGGGCGGCCGCGACGGAGGTCGCCGTGCTCTCCCTCGGCAACATCGTCACCGCCGAACGCGTCCGGGTCGGCGGTGAGGCCGTCGACCACGCCATCGTGCAGCACCTGCGGCACGAGCACGAACTCATGCTGCCCAGCCAGAGCGTACGGCCGCTGCAGCTCGCGCTCTCCGGCAACGGGCTCACGCCCCACGGGCCCGCCTCCACCGAGATCCACGGCCGGGATGTCTGCACCGGTCTCGCCCGCAGCGTCCAGGTCGACACCGCGGCCGTACGGGACGCCATCCAGACCCCGCTCACCGCCGTCCTCGACAGCATCGGCAAGGTGCTGCGCGACTGCCCGCCCGACCTGGTCGCCGACCTCGCCGACCGCGGGATCATGATGGTCGGCGGCAGTGCGCTGCTGCCCGGCTTCGACGAGATGCTGCGGCAGGCCACCAGCATGCCCGTGCACATCGCCGAGCGGCCCGACGTCTGCGCCGTACAGGGCCTGGGCACCATGCTGGAGGGCAAGATCGCACCGATGGAGCTGGACCCGACCGGCTGAGCCCCTCAGCTCCTCACCCCCGCGATCGCCTCCGCCAGGCCCTGCGCCACCCGCTCCGCCGCCGCCATGTCCCCGCGGTCGGCGGCCTCGCGGGCCTCGCGCAGGTCGGCCGTGACCGCGGCCGCCCGGGCCTCGGGCACCTCGGCCTTCAGCCGCTCCCAGACGAGTTCGAGGCTGGTGACGTCACCGGCGACCGCCCCCTCGGCCCCGGCTGCCGCGTCGATCCCCAACTGCCGTGCCCACATGTCGAACCGGGTGACGTCCACCGTCCGCACCGGCTCGTAACGCAGCCGCAGATCCGACGTGTTCTGAGCCACCCGCAGTGCGGAGCCGAGCGTCTCCTCCTCGTCCTTCGCGCCGACGGCCTCGTCGAGCGTGTCGAGGTCGCGCGTCATCTGCCGCTCCAGCAGCTTCGGTACGGCGTCGGAGCCGCGGTACGCCGTCCACGCGTCCCGCACCGCGCCCAGGTCGGCGTCGGTGACCTCGCCGTCCTGCACGGCCCGTGCCGACCGGTCGAGTGCTGTCAACTCCCTTGGCAGCGTCCCCGGTTCGGCGTCCGTGGGCACCGCGAGCGACACCGCCTCCAGGTCACCGTTCGCGTTCCCGGTGGAGAACTCGCCGTAGCCCGGGGCGAAGGTCTTGTCCTCGGTCGAGCCGTCCATGTGCAGTTCTCGCACGGTCATCGCGCCCTTGACCTTCCCGTACGGCCCCTCGACCGTCCGGTTCACCTCCTTGACCGTGACCTCCTCGAAGACGACGCCGGGCAGGTTCTCCGGCCGGTACACGTCCCCCTTCTCCGGATGCGCGGGCATGATCATGGCGGCGGGCGCCCCGTCCCGGCCCGCCTGCCAGGTGCCCTCCGTGTCCGCGACCACGCCGTCCTCGTAGTTGAAGACGTCCTCGCCGAGGTACCAGACCGAGCCGTCGTCGGCCTGGGCGTACCAGTCGAGTGCGACCTCGTGGATCCGGCCGCCGGCGAAGGCGACGTACTGCTGGGTCAGGGCCTGGACCTTCCGGTCGTCGAGGGTGATCGTCTTGGTGCCGGGCAGCGTGCTGACCTCCGTGCGGAACACCTCGTCGTCCGCCTGGCCGCCCATGACGACCTGGTCGACCTCGCCGGTCGGGTACAGGGGGTTGGTGATCCGGGTCGGGTGGGAGAACGCCGGCTCGGTCAGATCGACGCGGTCGCTCTCGGGGGCGAGCGGCAGGCAGTCCTTGCCCGTCCTGCCGGTTTCCTCGTCGACGACGTGCACACAGTCGCCGGAGCGGGTGCTCTCCGATCCGCCCGCGCTCCCGGAACAGGCGCCGGCCATCAGCACGACGGCACCCACGACGGCCCCCGGCCACAGGTTCCTGCGATGCCTGTTCATGGCGCCCTCCTCGATGCCGCTTGGCTTCGCCGATACGCCGAGGGTCCCTCTCAGCCGCTGAACATCCCCTGAACGACCCTGAACGCGGTGTCAGAAAACGCCGAATGCAGGGGCGGGTTTCGGCTTCACGGGCGGCTGCGGGTAGTCGTGGGCTGGTCGCGCAGTTCCCCGCGCCCCTGAAGTACGTCCACGGCACGTACCTCTAGGGGCGCGGGGAACTGCGCGATCAGCCACGAACCACCCGCAGCCGCCGTAAACAAGTGATCCCGAGCTACTGGGCGAAAACGACCCCGTCACTCCCCCGCCGACGGCATCATCACCACGAACCGCGCCCCACCCAGCCCCTCGCTCACCCCCACCTCCACCCGCCCCCGATGCGCCCCCGCCACCTCCGCGACGATCGCGAGACCCAGCCCCGCACCGCCCTCCCCCCGCGCACGGGACTCGTCCAGCCGTACGAAACGGTCGAAGACCCGCGCCCGTTCGGCGGCCGGAATGCCGGACCCGTCGTCCTCCACCACCAGCCGCACCCACCCGTCCCCGGCGTCCCTCAGCGTGAACGCCACCCGCGTGCGGGCGTGCCGCGCCGCGTTCTCGCACAGGTTGCGGACCAGGCGCCGGAGCGCCTCCGTGTCGCCGGTCACCCGGGCCGCGCCCACCGCCGTGCTGTCGACGCGCAGACCGGGTGCGGCCGCGCGCAGCCGCCCCACCTCCTCCAGGACCAGGTCGTCGAGGTCGACGGGCCGCCGCCCGCCCCGCAGCAGGGCGCTTTCGTCGGCGCGGGCGAGCAGCAGCAGGTCGTCGACGAGGCGCTGCATGCGGACGGCCTCGTCGAGCACGGTCCCGGCCAGGGCACCGGTGTCGGTCCGCCCGGGGTGGGCGAGGGCGACCTCGGCGTGCTGGCGGACGGTGGCGACGGGTGAGCGCAGTTCGTGGGAGGCGTCGGAGACGAACCGGCGCTGCGCGGCCTCGGCGCGGGCCACGCGGCGCAGGGCCCGGCCGACGGCCGTCCAGGTCGCGGCGGCCGCGAGGACGAGCAGCACGGGCAGGCCGATGAGCAGCAGCCAGGTGACCGTGTCCGTGGCCTCGGAGACTCCGGAGGCGTCCCGTCCGTCGAGGACGACCAGGTCGCGGCCCTCGTCCCGGGCGGCGACCGCGACCACCAGGAAGGGGTCGTCGTCGAGCGGGGTGTCGACGGAGGCGCTCTCGCCGGGGCCCAGCCGGGCCAGCGCGGGCTGCCCCTCGACGTTCTCGCTGGCCGCGACGACCGTGCCGTCCGCGGCGATCACCTGGAGGAACTCCTCGTCGGGCGCGGACACGGTCGGCGCGGGCACCCCGCGACCCGCCTCGATGACCCGGGCCACGTCCGAGGCGCGTGCCCGGGCGGCGTCCCGCACGTCGTTGCTGAGCTCGGTGCGCAGCCCGACGACGAGCCCGACGGCGGCGGCGATCAGGGCGAGGGCGACGGCGAGCACGGCGACGACCGTGGCCCGGACCCGTACGGCCCGCAGCCGGCGCTCGTACCGCTCACCGGTCATGGGGCACCACTCACCCGTCGTCCGGCACGAGCCGGTACCCGTGCCCCCGCGACGTCAGCAGCGACTCCCTCCCGAAGGGCCGGTCGACCTTGTTGCGCAGCCGCCGTACGTACACCTCGACGATGTTCGGGTCGCCCTCGAAGTCGTCGCCCCAGACGTGGTCGAGGATGGTCCGCTTGGACACCGCCTCCCCGGCCCGCCGCAGCAGGAACTCCAGCACCGCGAACTCCCGCGCGGTGACCTCGATGTCCCGCCCGGCCCGGCTGACGGTCCGGGCCGCCGGATCGAGCCGCAGATCACCCGCGGCGAGCACGGCGGGCCGCTGCCGTGCCCCGCGCCGCAGCAGCGCCCGCAGCCGGGCGAGGAGTACGGCGTAGGAGACGGGCTTGGTGAGGTAGTCGTCGGCGCCGGTGTCGAGGCCCTCGATCTCGTCCCACTCGCCCTCCTTGGCGGTGAGCATGAGGATCGGCGTCCAGTCGCGCTCGGCCCGCAGGGCCCGGCAGAGGCGGTAGCCGTTGAGCCCCGGCAGCATGATGTCGAGGACGATCGCGTCGTAGCTGTTCTCGCGGGCCAGCCAGAGCCCGTCCACGCCGTCGAGCGCGACGTCGACGGCGAAGCCCTCGGCCTCCAGCCCGTCCCTGAGCCCCGCCGCGAATCGCTCCTCGTCCTCGACGACCAGCACCCGCATGCCCTCACGCTACGTCGGGGAGGGCGGGCAGGCCCGGTGTCAGTACGGCAGGATCCGGCCCGAGGGGGTGCGCCGGTCGATCTCGCCCCTGGTGTCGCGCGGAGCGGCGGGCCGGCGGGTGACACGAACACGGACGGGTGTCTGGCGGTTCATGGCGCCCTCCTCGTACCTGGGGTCCGTTGCGACCGGCCTGCTCTGCGCAACCTTTCGGCAGATCGTGCCCACCCAGAGACTTGTCATGCCTCCGCGGCAGGAGCGGGTGGCAGATGCCGGTGCGCGCTGGACCCGGCCGGGGAACAGGCGCAGGCTCATCAGTGGGGGGTTCTTCCCGATCCCGTACGGAAGTGATCTCGATGGAAGACAAGGACTGGACCGTCCAGATCCACATCACCGAGGACGGCGACGACACCCGCGCCGAAGCCGTGCTGACCACTCAGGGCACGGCTGAGAGCACCTCGACCGTCACCGGCCGGGGCGTGGCCCACCGCAACCCGATCGACCGGCCCATCCCCGAGATCGGCGACGAACTCGCCGCCAGCCGCGCCCTGGAGGATCTGGCCATCAGACTGCACGACATCGCGTCCGACGACATCGTCCAGCTGACCGGCCCGGCCGACCAGGAAGGCAGCCGGGCGTGGGAGACGCCCTAACCGTCCAGCCAGCTGTACCGCCGTTCGGGCCGCCCCGCCTGCCCATAGCGCAGCGACACCTCCGCCCGCCCCGTGACGGTGAAGTGCTCCAGGTACCGCCGGGCGCTGACCCGTGACACCCCGAGCCGGGCCGCGCACTCGGCGGCGGAGAGGCTGCCCTCGGCCGCCCGCAGCTCCCGCTCGATCAGCTCGGCGGTCTCCACGCTCATGCCCTTGGGCAAGGAGGCCGCCGTGGCGGCCGGCGCCGCGCCCCGCGCCAGCGCCCGGTCCACGTCGGACTGGCCGCTGACCACCGCCGCGTACAGGTTGCTGCGCCGGGCCGCGTACTGCTCCAGCCGCGCCCGAAGTTCCTCGGCGTCGAACGGCTTGAGCAGATAGTCGACGACCCCCTGCCGTACGGCGCCCCGCACCGCCTCCGACTCGCGCGCCGCGCTGATCACCATGACGTCGCAGTCGTGCCCGGCGGTCCGCAGCCGGGGGATGATCTCCAGGCCGAACATGTCGGGCAGGTAGAGGTCGAGCAGCACCAGGTCGGGTTGCAGCTCGGCGACGGCGGTGAGCGCCTGCTCCCCGCAGTTCGCCGTGCCGACCACCCGGAAGCCGTCGACGTCATTGACGAATCCGCGGTGGATCCGCGCCACCATGAAGTCGTCCTCCACGATCAGCACGTCGATCATCGGACTCCCTCCGTCGCTCGGTCGGCCGGACGGCCGACGGACATCCGGGCGGTGAACATGGCGCCCGCCTGCGTGTTGGCCACCGACACCTCACCGCCCCGGCGTTTGCACACCAGCCGGGTCAACGCCAGGCCGATCCCCCGGTCACCGCCCTGCGCGGCCTTGGTGGTGAACCCGTGCAGGAACACCTCCTGCGCGAGCTCCGGCGCCACGCCCGGCCCCGAGTCCCGTACGACGATCTCCACGCTGGAGGCGTCCTGGCGGAGCTCCACCTCCACCCAGGCGTCGTGGTCGTCGTCGCCCGCCGCGGCCGCGTCGACCGCGTTGTCCACGAGGTTGCCGAGCACGGTCGCCACGTCCGCCGAGTCGGTCGGCTCCAGCCGCTCCAGTGCCGTGCGCTCGGAGATCTTCAGCCGCACCTTGCGTTCCGCGGCGAGCGCCGACTTGGCCATGAGCAGCGCGGCGACGGCCCGGTCGCGGACGCGGCTGGTGAGGTGCAGGTCGAGCGACTCGCGGTGTTTGCGCAGGGCGCGGACGTACCGTACGACCTCGTCGTGCTCGCCGATCTGGATGAGCCCGGAGATGGTGTGCAGCTGGTTGGAGAACTCGTGGGCCTGGGCGCGCAGCAGCTCGGTGGTGCTGCGGAAGGAGCCCAACTCCCGTTCCAACTGGGCGAGTTCGGTGCGGTCGCGCAGGGTCGTCACCGAGCCGAGGCGGCGGCCGTCCTTGGTGACGTCCATGCGGTTCATGACGAGGACGCGGCCGCGGCGTACGACCACCTCGTCCCGTCGTTCGGCGCCGGGCTCGTCCTCATCCGCATCGGCGGTCCCGGCCAGGACGTCGTACAGCCGCCCCTCGATCCCCAGGTCGGCCAGGCTCATCCCGACGCAAGTATCGGGCAGGTCCAGCAGCCGCCGGCCGACGGCGTTCACGAGGGTGAGCCGCTGCTGCGGGTCGAGGGCCACCACGCCCTCGGCGATCCCGAACAGCATCGCCTCCCGGTGTTCGGCGAGCCCGGCGATCTCGCGCGGTTCCATGCCGAAGGTCTGCCGTTTGATCCGCCGGGCCAGCAGCCAGGAGCCGGCCACTCCGAGGACGCTGGCGACGCCGAGGTAGACGAGCAGATAGGACGAGGCGCCGACCAGCCGCTGCCAGACCGACGGCGAGGCCCGCCCGATCATCACCGTGCCGAGGTGGTCCCCGGCCTTCAGGCGGCGGTCCCTGTCGTTCTCCGCCTGGAGCACCGGCGCCTGCGCCACCAGCTCGGTGACGCCGTTCACCGGCAGCTCGCCGGACCAGCCGCGGCCCTCGGCGGCGTCGATGCCGGAGACCGGCAGCCGCGTACCGAGGAGGGTGGGGTTGGTGGAGGCGACGATCTCGCCGTCGGCGTCGGCGACCGTGGCGGAGGTGACGCCGGACCTGGTCAGCGTCGACTGGAGCAGAGGGGCGAGCATCTCGGCCACGGCGGGCCGGACCAGCTGGGTGCGGACGAGGGGGTTGCCCGCCATCTCCTCGGCGAGCGCGGTCACCCGGCGCCCCTCGACCCGGTCGAACGTCGCCTTGGACTGCGCCAGCGAGACCGCGGCGACGGCGGCCAGCACGATCACGACAATGGCGAGCTGCCATCTCAGCAGCTCACCGGCGAGCGTGTGACGCCGTTGGCGCCGTTGATGCCGTGACGCTATGACCACTATGAACTCAACCTTCAATGGTCACACAACCGAGACGGGGTGTCTCAGGAACCGCACAATCATGGCGCCGGATCGGCCCAAGCGAAAGAGATGAGCCATGAGAACTCGACGAGCCGCACTTGTCGGAGCTCTTGCTGCCGCGTCCATGCTCGCGGTCAGTGCCTGTGGTGCCACCGCCGACAAGGAGGAGTCCGGAAGCGGAGGCGGGTCCGACAAGCCCGTGACGGGCCTGCGCCTCATGGTCCCCAACACCCCGGGCAGCGGTTACGACCTCACCGCCCGCACCGTCACCCAGGTCATGCAGGACACCAAGGTCGCCTCCGGCGTCCAGGTGTTCAACCTGCCCGGCGCCAGCGGCACCGTGGGCCTGCAGCGCCTGGTGAACGAGAAGGGCAACGGCAAGATGGCCATGCAGATGGGCCTCGGTGTCGTCGGAGCCTCGTACACCTCCAAGTCCAAGGCGACGCTGACCGACACCACGCCGATCGCCAAGCTGATCGAGGAGGCCGGTGCGATCGTCGTGCCGAAGGACTCCCCGTACAAGACGATGGACGACCTCGTCACCGCGTGGAAGAAGGACCCGAAGAAGCTCGCGGTCGGCGGTGGCTCGTCGCCGGGCGGCCCCGACCACCTGCTGCCGATGCAGCTGGCGAAGGCCGTCGGCATCAAGCCCAAGGACGTCAACTACGTCTCGTACGACGGCGGCGGCGAGCTGCTCCCGGCCATCCTCGGCAACAAGCTCGCCTTCGGTGCGAGTGGCTTCGGTGAGTTCCTCGACCAGGTCGAGGCGGGCCAGGTGCGCGTCCTCGCGGTCAGCAGCGAGAAGCCGGTCGAGGCGCTGAAGGACGCCCCCACGCTCAAGGACCAGGGCATCGACCTCGTCTTCACCAACTGGCGCGGCATCGTCGCCCCTCCCGGCATCACCGACGACCAGAAGCAGACCTGGATCGACGCGCTGACCAAGATGCACGACTCCGACGACTGGAAGGCGCAGCTGGAGAAGAACGGCTGGGTCGACGCCTTCGCCACCGGTGACGAGTTCGCCGGCTACCTGACCGAGCAGGACAAGGCGGTCGCCGACCTGCTGACCGAGCTCGGGCTGGCATGAGCTCGCAGACAGAGGAACGGACCGTGGAGGACTCCCGTCCACCCCGGGAGGGCGGGGACCGCGCACAGTACGGCGTGTGCGCGTTCCTCGCCCTGCTGGGCACCGCCGTCATCGTGGACGCCCTGGGCATCCCGCACCTCACCAGCGGCACCGACCCGGTCGGGCCGCGCGCGGTGCCCCTGATCCTGGGCGGCCTGCTCGTGCTCCTCGCTGTGCTGTACGCCGTCGACGTGGCCCGGGGCGGCCGCGGTGAACCGGAGGCCGGCGAGGACGTCGACCTGTCGGCGGGCAGCGACTGGCGCACCGTGCTGCTGCTGGTCGGCGTGTTCCTGGCGAACGCGCTGCTCATCGAGCGCCTCGGCTGGGTGATCAGCGGCGGCCTGCTCTTCTTTGGCGCGGCCTTCGCGCTGGGCAACCGCCACTACGTCCGCAACCTGCTGATCTCGGCGACGCTCTCCCTGACGACGTTCTACGCGTTCGCGATCGGCCTCGGCGTGAACCTCCCCGCCGGTGTCCTGCAAGGAATCCTGTGAGGCCCTGATGGACAACCTGAACAACCTCATGCAGGGCTTCGCGGACGTCATGGCCCCGATGAACCTGCTGCTCGCCCTCATAGGCGTCGTCATCGGCACCGCGGTGGGCGTCCTGCCGGGCATCGGCCCGGCGATGACGGTGGCCCTGCTGCTGCCGGTGACGTACGGCATGGAGCCGGTGCAGGCATTCATCATGTTCGCCGGCATCTTCTACGGCGGCATGTACGGCGGCTCGACGACGTCGATCCTCCTCAACACCCCTGGCGAGTCCTCGTCCGTGGTCACCGCCATCGAGGGCAACAAGATGGCGAAGGCGGGCCGCGCGGCCCAGGCCCTGGCCACGGCGGCGATCGGCTCCTTCGTGGCGGGCACGATCGGCACCCTGCTGCTGGTCCTGATCACCCCGTTCGTGGTGGACTTCGCGGTCAGCCTGGGCGCCCCCGACTACTTCGCGCTGATGCTGCTGGCGTTCATCGCGGTGACGTCGGTCCTGGGCTCCTCCCGCATCCGCGGCTTCATCTCCCTGCTCCTCGGCCTGACGATCGGCCTGGTCGGCATCGACACGGTGTCGGGCCAGCAGCGGCTGACCCTGGGCATACCGCAGCTGGCCGACGGCATCGACGTCGTCGTGGTCGCGGTCGGCATCTTCGCCGTCGGCGAGGCGCTGTGGGTGGCCGCGCATCTGCGGCGCAAGCCCGCCGAGGTGATCCCGGTCGGCCGCCCGTGGATGGGCGGGAAGGACTGGCGGCGCTCCTGGAAGCCCTGGCTGCGGGGCACGGCGTACGGCTTCCCGTTCGGCGCGCTGCCGGCCGGCGGTGCGGAGATCCCGACGTTCCTGTCGTACGCCACGGAGAAGCGGCTGACCAAGCACCCCGAGGAGTTCGGCAAGGGCGCGATCGAGGGCGTGGCGGGCCCGGAGGCCGCGAACAACGCGTCGGCGGCGGGCACCCTGGTGCCGATGCTGGCGATCGGCCTGCCCACGAACGCCACGGCGGCGGTGATGCTGGCGGCCTTCCAGTCGTACGGCATCCAGCCCGGGCCGCTGCTGTTCGAGCGCGAGTCGAGCCTGGTCTGGGTCCTGATCGCGAGCCTGTTCGTCGGCAACCTGCTGCTGTTGCTGCTGAACCTCCCGCTGGCCCCGGCCTGGGCGAAGCTGCTGCAGATCCCGCGCCCCTATCTCTACGCGGGCATCCTGTTCTTCGCCTCGATGGGCGCCTACGCCGTCAACGCCCAGCCCCTGGACCTGTTCATCCTGCTCGTCCTGGGCCTGCTCGGCTTCGCGATGCGCCGCTTCGGACTGCCGGTCCTGCCGCTGATCGTCGGCGTGATCCTCGGCCCGCGCGCGGAGCTGCAGGGCCGGCGCTCCCTCCAGCTGTCCGGCGGCGAGCTGTCGGGGCTGCTGGGCGGCCCGGTGTCGTACACGGTCTATGCGGTGATCGCGCTGGTCCTGGTGTGGCCGCTGATCGGCCGGTTCGTCGTCCGTCCCCTGCGCGCGCGAAGCGCCGTCTGAGACAACTGGAGAAACGAGATGACCATCCTGGTCGGCTACGTCCCGTCCCCCGAGGGTGAGGCGGCCCTGCGCGCGGGGATCGACGAGGCCCGTCGGCGCGGCGAGAAGCTGCTGGTGGTGAACACCTCCCGGGGCGACGCGATCGTGGACCCGCGCTTCGCCCAGGAACCCGACCTGACCCACGTGCGCCAGGACCTCGCGGCCCTGGGCATCGACTTCGACATCCGTCAGGTCCTCGGCGCCCGCGACGCCGCCGAGGAGATCATCGACCTCGCGGAGCAGACGGACGCCTCCCTGGTCGTGATCGGTCTGCGGCGGCGCAGCGCGGTCGGCAAGCTGATCATGGGCTCGGCGGCCCAGCAGATCCTGCTGGGTGTGGGCTGCCCGGTGCTGGCCGTGAAGGCGGAGGGCCAGTGATGGTGCTGCGAACCTTCGGCTGGTCGTTCGCCGTCACGGCGCTCGGCCTGGCCTTCGCCGCGTGGCAGTGGGGCTGGGAGGCCTTCGGGATCGTCCTGATCCTCTCGATCCTGGAGATCTCGCTGTCCTTCGACAACGCGGTCGTCAACGCCGGGATCCTGAAGAAGATGAACGCCTTCTGGCAGCGCCTCTTCCTCACCCTCGGCATCCTGATCGCCGTGTTCGGCATGCGCCTGGTCTTCCCCGTGGTGATCGTCGCCATCAGCGCCAAGGTCGGCCCCGTCGAGGCGGTCCAGCTCGCCCTCGACGAACCGGAGCGCTACGAGGACCTGGTCACCGACGCCCACCCGGCGATCGCGGCCTTCGGCGGCATGTTCCTGCTGATGATCTTCCTCGACTTCATCCTCGAGGACCGCGACATCAAGTGGCTGGCCTGGTTGGAGCGCCCGCTGGCGAAGCTCGGCAAGATCGACATGCTGGCGGTCTGCCTCGCGCTCATCGCCCTGCTGGCCACGGCGCTGACCTTCGCCACCCACGCCCACGTCAGCACCGGGCACGCGGACAAGACGGCCAGCGTCCTGCTCTCCGGAGTCGCCGGTCTGATCACCTATCTCGTCGTCGGCGGCCTCTCCGGCTACTTCGAGGACCGGCTGGAAGAGGAGGAGGAACACGAGCACGAGGAGGCGGTGAAGGCCAGGGCCGAGGGCAGACCGGCCTCGGCGGTCGCCCTCGCCGGGAAAGCCGCGTTCTTCCTCTTCCTTTATCTGGAGGTCCTGGACGCGTCCTTCTCCTTCGACGGCGTGATCGGCGCCTTCGCCATCACCAACCACATCTTCTGGATGGCGCTCGGACTCGGCATCGGCGCGATGTACGTCCGGTCCCTCACGGTCTACCTGGTCCGCCAGGGCACCCTCGACGACTACGTCTACCTGGAGCACGGCGCCCACTACGCCATCGGCGCCCTCGCCGCGATCCTGCTGGTCACCATCCAGCATCAGATCAGCGAGATCATCACCGGCCTGATCGGCGTCGTCCTGATCGCCGCGTCCTTCCTCGCCTCCGTCCGCCGCAACAAGGCACTGGCGGCGTCCGAAGCGGACAAGGTCACACCGGCCGAGAGGACGGAGGTGCCGTCCGGGGCGTGACGGGCCCTGGGAGCGGGCAGGGGCGTAGGGCAGGGACGTGCGGCAGGCGCGTGACCGGGAACATACGTGTTCTACGACATAGGCGTTTTCGTCCGATTATGGCTAGCTGGATGTGCTTGCCTCGCGCACAGCGGCTCGTCACCGGACGCGCCGTCCCTGTCGAAACGTCCGCCCGGGAGACCCATGCGCCTGCGCGCCCCCTCCGCCCTGCGAAACACCTCAGCACCCCGCATCGCCTCCATTCCACCCCTCGCCCTCGCCGGCGGCGCACTCACCGTCGGCGTCGGCGGCCTCTATCTCGCCGGCCTGCTGATCGCGGGCGGCGACATAGACGCGGGTACGACGGTGCGCGGCGTCGACATCGGGGGGCTGAGCCGCGCGGAGGCCATCCGGAAGCTGGAGAAGCGACTGGATCCCGCCGGCTCCCGGGAGCTGGCCGTGACGGTGGGCGACCGCAAGGGCACCGTCGACCCCCGGCAGACCGGCATCACCTTCGACTACGAGAAGACCGTGGACCGCGCGTCGCGCACCGACGACGCCAACCCGCTCACGGTGATCGGCGGGCTCTTCCGCTCGGGCGGTGCCGTCGAGCCGGTCGTACGCGTCGACGAGGACAAGGCCCACTCCGCCCTCGGCAAACTGGCGAAGTCGCTCGACGAGAAGGTCCGCGACGGCGCCGTCTCCTTCGACGACGGCCAGGTCCGCCAGGTCGCCCCGCGCGACGGCTACGCGCTGGACACGGACGCCGCCGTCGCTCCCCTCCGCGCCGCCTTCCTGCGCGGCGAGCCCGGCTCCGTCACCGACCTGCCCGCCCGCGAGACCAAGCCGAAGGTCACGGCGGCGGAGGTGCGGCGCGCCGTGCGCGAGTTCGGCCGGCCCGCCATGTCGGGGCCGGTCATGCTCACCGCGGCCGGCGAACGGTTCACGATCGGCCCGGCGGTGCTCGGCGAGTACCTGACGATGCGGCCGAACGACGCCGGCAAGCTCACCCCCGCCCTGGACGCCAAGGGCCTGCGCGCCGATGCCGCGGTGGCCGAGCCCCTGTCCGACCTGCCCGCCACGCCCCGGAACGCCACCCTGAGCCTCGACGGCGACGAGGTCGTGGCGTCCGACGACGCCAGGTCCGGCGTCCAGGTCACCGACAAGGCGCTGGGCAAGGCCGTGCTGCCGCTGCTCACCAAGTCGGGCGCCGCCCGCACCGGCGAGGTGGCCGCGCGCGTGACGCGACCCCAGGTGACCTCGGAGAACGCCGCGCGGCTGGGCCTGAGGGAGGAGATGTCCTCGTTCACCGTCAACTTCGAGCCGGCGCCGTACCGCACGAAGAACATCGGCCGGGCCGTGGAGCTGATCAACGGCTCCCTCGTCATGCCGGGCAAGACGTGGAGCTTCAACAAGACCGTCGGCGAGCGCACCGAGGCCAACGGCTTCGTCGAGGGCGTCATGATCCTCAACGACGAGTTCACGAAGGCCCCCGGCGGCGGCGTGTCCGCCGTGGCCACGACGGTCTTCAACGCCATGTTCTTCGCCGGGGTGAAGCCCGTCGAGTACGGCGCCCACTCCTTCTACATCGAGCGCTACCCGGAGGGCCGCGAGGCCACGGTCGCCTGGGGCAGCCTGGACCTGAGGTTCAGGAACGACTCCGGCAACGCCCTGTACATCCAGGCCGAGTCCACCGACTCCTCGGTGACCATCACCTTCCTCGGCACAAAGAAGTACGACGAGATCGAGTCGGTCACGGGGCCGCGCACGAACGTGAAGGAGCCGGAGCGGAAGGTCAGCACGGACGAGAAGTGCGTGCCGCAGACTCCGCTGGAGGGCTTCGACGTCACCGTGCAGCGGGTCTTCTACGCCGACGGCGAAGAGGTGAAGCGGGAGCCGTTCCGCACCCACTACACGCCGCGGGACGAGATCGTCTGCGAGTGACGTCCCGGCAGGTGACGGCAGATCCCTGCGACCGCAGTCGCCGATCCACATACGGACGAAGCACAACTCCGAGTGATATCCCATGATTTGGCCCCGGCAGGGCGCCTCCGCGTGGGAGCATGGGCCGTGTTGCACACCTGTCCGCCGGGACCAGCCGGGCATCTCGGCAATGAGCGTCTCCACCCGCTCTTGCGCGCCGGGGGAAGGTGAGAGGGCCATGGACGACGAGCCGATCACGGCCGTGCGAGCATTTCTCGGCCGGTCCGGAGACCTCACCGAGCACGATGTCGAAGCTGCTCAACGCCTCCTGACGGCCGTCTCCGAGGAACCGGAGCCGGACGCCGCCGCGACTGCCGTGGCGGGGTGGCGGCACATCGTGGCCGCCACCGCCGACGACGATCCCGCCCTGCCGCACCGTCTGATGGCGCTGAGCCAGGTCCTGCGCATCGCGTTCGCGTGCACCTTGTCCGTCGACGACCTGGACGCGGCCGTCGACGCGGCCGCGAAGGCGGTCGCAGCCGTCGCGGACACCGACCACCCGAACCTGCCCGTCTACCGCTCGTCCCTGGCGGTGATGCTGCTGACCAGGTTCGACCACGGCCAGGAGCCCGGTGACCTGGACGCCGCCGTCGAAGCCCTCCATCAGGTGGTCTCCGCACGCCCGCCGGCGGACGACGGGGACCCGCAGCTCCTCCTGTGGCTGCAGGCACTCGCTGCGGACCTCAAGCCCCGCCTTCCCTGGTCCGGGGACCTGTCGGCGGACCTCGATCTGCTGAGCCGGGTGAGCGGGCGGATCGTCGACGAGCAGGCGCCGGACGACCCGTCCCGTGGCCACTGGCTCGCCCAGCATGCCGAGAACCTTTATCTGCGGTTCCATACGACCGGTGACCGCGCGGACATCGATACGGCGGTCGACTCGCTCAGGCAGGCTGCCGAGGCGACGCCCGCCGGGTCACCCGAACGACCGGGCCTGTTGAGCGGCGTCGCCGCTCTCGCGTTCATGAGCTACCAGTCCAGCCGTGATCTCCATGCGCTGGACCTCTCTGTCGCCGCCGGCCGTGAGGCACTCGCGCTCGGGGTCGCCGACGAGGACCGCGCCGGTGTGCCGGCCAACCTCTCCACCGCGCTGCGCAACCGCTTCGAGCACACCGGCGAACCGGCCGATCTCGACGCCGCCATCGAGATCGGGCGGCAGGCGGTCGACACGTTCCCGGCGGACGATCCCGACGCCGCCACTGCTGTGTTCAACCTCGGTGCCGCCCACCACATCCGCTACGTACACCGCCGTGCACCGGAAGACCTCCAGGCGGCGATGGCACATCTGCGGCGGGCCGTCGACCTGGCGCCCGTCGGGCACCCCAGCCATGTCATGGCCTGGTCCAGCCTCGGACTCGCGCTGCGCAGCCGGTTCGAAGGCACGGGTGACCTCGCCGACCTGGACGCCGCTGTCGAGGCCGGTCAACGGGCCCTCGACCACCTGCCCGCCGACGACCCCGGCCGTTCCGCGTGTCAGGCGAACCTGGACGGCACCCTGCTGGTGCGCCTGCGGCACACCGGAGTCGACGCGACCGAGGAACTGGCCGAGCGGATCCACGCATGGGCCTCCGGTGCCGTGCAGTTCGCCACCGAGGACGCCGAACGCGGCCTGACGCGCATCGAGGAAACACTGGATCTCTGCACAGGCATCCCCGCACTCGCCAAGACCGTCGCCTACCTCGGCTACAACCGGGCCGCGGCGCTGCGCGCCCTGGGCCGTCCCGAGGAAGCCGAGGCCGCTTACCGGACGGTCGTCGAGGATTTCGCCTCGCACCCCGACCCGGATGTGGCCCTGTGGGTGGGAGTCGCCCTCTTCAACACCGTCACGCTCGTCCTCGAGTCCAGCGGTGATCCGGTGGCTGCCGAGCAGGTGCCCCCACTGGTGGACCGGCTCCGTGAGCACGTCGCGGGCCACGACCATCCGTGGCTGGAACGGCGGTTGCGGATCGCCCTGCGGCTGGAGGCCGAGTTGCTGGAGGGCGTCGGCCGAACCGAGCAGGCGCAGAAGTCGCGGGCCCGGCTGCGCGCGGTGCTGCAGCCTGCCGTCGAGCAGGTGCTCGGGCTGCTGGAGGCCATGGAGGAGTCACCGGTCGCCGTCGACGACGTCACGCCCCGCTTCGCGAGGGACCGGGAGTCGCTGGTCGTGCCGCTGCTGGAGCACCTCGACGAAAGCCTCGACGTGGTGCGCGAGCTGGCCGACGCCGCTCCGGAGAACCTGGTGGAACTGGTCGAACCGCATCCCACGCTGCTCTCCTTCGCCGCCCTGCAGATGATCACCGCGGTGAAGGACGGTCAGATCCCGGGCGCGGAGAGCGACGAGGACCGTGACCGCATAGAACGCGGGCTGGAGCGGCTCGGTTCCGTCTTTCACCACCTCTATGAGAGGCCGGCCGCCTACCCCCTCAGGGCGGGCCCGTTCGAGACGCTGTTCAACGCGGTGGACGCGTCGATCAGCATGCCGGACGCGCTGGAGTACGCACGCTCCGTCGGTATGGTCGGCGCCTTGTCCCTCCCCTACGCCAGAGCGCTGGTCGAAGAAGGCGTAGGGAGGCTGCACGACGACGGGCAGTGGCAGCGGGCGCAACGCCTGCAGTTGCTCGTGCTGGCCGCGGCGGAGCGGCTGCCCAACAGCGACGAGGGCCGGGCGATCGTGACGATGGCCCGGTTCAGCTGGATCGGAGTCGCCCGCCAGGTGCTGATCATGGTGCCGGACGGCAGGGTGCTGCACAGCGCACGGGACGCCGGAGAACGGGTGCTGTGCGCGTACGCGGCGGACGGCGAGGAGGAACCCGGTAACCCCGCCGACGTGCTCATCGCGCTGGCCGCGCTCCACCTCGACCCGCATGTCGACCTGTACATCGGCAGCGATGAAGCGATCATCGCGGGCGAGTTCCGCCGCTGGATGGAACGCCGCGGGGAATACGTTCTCGACCCGGTCGAGGTGCCGGACGAGGTCAGCGAGGAGATACCCGACACCACCGACATGCTCCGGGCGGGCGAAGAGTACCTCCGCCGTGCGCTGGCGGTGGCCGAGGGCGCCCAGCAGGGCTTTGCCCTGAGCATGATGTTGAACCTCCACAAGATCCGCACCGCGCTGGGGCACGAGCCGCCCCAAGGGCACCTGGCCCAGCTGGCCGACCGCGCGGTCACCAGTGTCGACGCCGAGGCCTACCCGCACTTGATGGCGCAAGCCCTGGTCGCCCAGCTGGCGGCCGGTGTACGGCCGGACCCGACCACGGTGGACCGGCTGCTGTCCCGCTCGATCGACGAGATCGCCGCGCAGGTCGGCGGCGGCCCCGCGACCAGCGTGCTCATCAGCGCCGGGCACCTTCTGGGGGCCACCGATCGGGCGCGGGCCTTGCGGATATTCGCCGACGCCGAGGGTTTCGTCCGCGCACTGCCCGAGCGGGATCGCATGAAGGTACTGCTCGTGCAGCACGATCTGTTGTCCCACCCGTTCGAGCCATCCGACCTCGACGGCCACGACCCCGACCCCGGCACCGACCCGGGGGACGCCGCCGTCGCACTGCTGGAACGCGCGAAGATCCGGAGTTGGCCGCAAGCCCGCGCCGCCGTCGCCCTCCTGACCCTCTCGGTTCGAGGCGTAGCGCTGGCCACCGACCCGGAGGACGAGCTGGCCTGGCTGGCCGGCCTGAGGACGACCCGGCGCGTCTTCTCCGACGACCTCGCCGGCCACCACGACGCGCTGGCGACCCTCACCGCGGCCTGGTGCACCGTGGCTTCCTACCGCGCCCACGAGCGCGGCGACTGGGAGCACGCGATCCGTACCCAGGGCGCCGCCTGCGCCGAGTACCTCGCACTGCCGGCGCCGGACGCCGCGATGGAGTCGCTCACCCTCATCGCCAAAGCCGTCGCGGAGGCGAGGGGGGTCGGCCTCGCCACCGTGACCGTGAATACCCTCGGCCCGCTTGCGGTCCGGGCCGAGAACCTCATCGGGGCGGCCGCGACCGAGGTGCTGCAGACGATCTGGGCACGGGTGATCGGCGCGGTCCGAGACCGGGATGACGTGGCCGCCTTGTTCGCGTGTCTGCAACTGGCCAAGGGCGCGCGGTTCGTCGACGCCCTGCACGCGGACGTTCGGTTCGACGCCCGGGCCGACGAGTCGTCTCAGCACCTGCTCGCGCTGATCGGCCAGATCGGCGACGAGCCCGAGCGTGACCTGACCCTCGACGCGGTCACTCTGTCGACTCCCTACACCGAGCAACTGGACGCCGGAAACCTGAGCCCCGCCCGACAGCGCGAAAACCTCGAGCGCACCTTCGACGCCCATGTGCAGCGCCTGCTCACGGGCGAGCAGACGCCCCTGCCGCTGAGCATGGACACGGTGCTCGATCTGCTGCCGGCCGACACCGTACTTCTGTACACCTATCTGTCCCACGACGAGGACGGGGGCCGGTCGCTGCTGTCACTGGTCGCCACGAACGACCGGCTGACCGTGGTGACTCAGCCGCTGCTCGACGCCGAACATGCGGGCCTGCGGACCCAGATCACCATCGACGGCCGAGTCAGGGTCCACGACGTCCTGGGCGCCGCCACCTTCCAGCTGCGCCGCGCGGTGCTCGCCGAGCCGGGGCCGGTGCGTCCCGTCACGCGCTGGGGCGAGGAGGAGCTGGACCAGGGTCTGCCGGCCCTGTTCGGTCCGGTCACGGACGAGCTGCGGAAGGCGTACGCGCTCGGCAAGCGTCACCTGGTCATCGTTCCGCACGGCGCACTGCACCACGCTCCCCTGCACCTGCTCCATCTGGACGGCAAACCGCTCGCCGACACCTGGACCGTCACCTATCTCCCCACCATCGCCCTGCTCGAGCGGGCGACGAAGACCCACGACGGCGCGCGCACCCTCACCTCGGTCGGCCTCGGATTCACCGACGGGCCGCTGCCGCCTCTGCCGGAAGCCGTCGAGGAGGCCACCGCCGTCGCCGAGTGCTTCCGCACCACCGCGCTGCTCGACGAACGCGCCACCGAGGAGGCGGTGTTGGCCGCGCTGGGCTCGACTCGGCTGTTCCACATCGCCACTCATGGCATGCACAACGTCACAGCGCCGGCCTTCCAGAGCCTGTACGTCGCCGACGAGCGGGTCAGCGCGCACGAACTGCTCCGCCTCGATCTGAGCGGGCTGGACCTGGTTACCCTGTCCGCCTGCGAGACCGCGCTCGGCCGGTTCGACGCGGCCGACAACCTGCGGGGCATCCCGGCCAGCCTGCTGCTGCGCGGCGCGTCCGCGCTCGTCGGCACGCTGTGGCCGGTGGAAACCCTCACGTCCCGGGACTTCTTCACCACGCTCTACGGGGAACTGCGCCAGGGCAGCTCGAGGCTGGACGCGTTCACCGAGGCGCAGCGGCGGACCAGGGCCGGCCATCCGCAGTACCGGGACTGGGGAGCCTTCTACTACATCGGCGACTGGCGTTGAGGAGTGCGCATGGAGATCGAGGTACCGGAGCTGACCGAGGTGGCCACGGTGCTCCAGCCGGACGACCGGGTCACCCGGGGCGGCGAGCGACCGGACCCGGTACGCGGCGCGGTCTCGCTCGGCCTCCCTGTCGTCCAGCCGATCACCGAGGACCTGGCCGGTGACGATGCGGCACTGCGCACCCTGCTCGGCGACCGGGAGTGGAGCTTCCACCTGGTGCACCTGGGAGCCACCTTCACCCCGAGCGAGGACGCCCGCTTCGGCCAGGCCTGGCTGACCGTGCAGCTCCGCCGCGACGACGGTGCCGAAGCGGAGCCTCCCATCGTCTGGTCGCTGACCCCCCAGCGAGCCGCCCAGCCGGTCGAGCGGCCCCTGTCCTTCACGCTCGGCGCCAGGCTTCTCTTCGAGGCATCGATCGAGGTGTCCACGACCGGCAGGCGCACCGAGGTGTTCGTGGAGGGGTACGGGCTGCAGGAGCCGACCTGCACCTGGGAGTTCACCCCGACGTCGACGGACGAGGTCCGTGGCTCGCAACGGCTCGCGCTGGTCGCCCGTACCCCCCGGGAGACCGCCGTCACGGGCGCCGTGGACCTGCGTGCCACCCTGACCCGCAGACGGCTCGGCTTCTTCCCGTTCCGGACGACGCTCGATACCGGCGCCCCGCTGTCCTTCACCATCGGCACACGGCTCAGCAGCGCCTGATCCGGTTCTCCACCGGTCGAAACGGTTCTGCACCGATGGTGATGGGTGGGGCGGGTGGGACTCGAACCCACGGCCGACGGATTATGAGTCCGCTGCTCTAACCGGCTGAGCTACCGCCCCATAGCGGCGTGTCGCGTACAAGTGTGCGCGCCGTCTGCCGCAGCATAGCCGCTCATACGATCTCCTGCTTCGTATGGTCGACTTCGCATGCCCTGAAGGACTCCCCCACGACCTGCACGGTTCCCGTCACAGGGACCCCGACATGAAAAAGGACCCCTACGGGGTCCTCGTTCAGCATGCTCCCCCGACTGGACTCGAACCAGTAACCTGCCGGTTAACAGCCGGCTGCTCTGCCAATTGAGCTACGGAGGACCGAGCTCCCCCGACTGGACTCGAACCAGTAACCTGCCGGTTAACAGCCGGCTGCTCTGCCAATTGAGCTACGGAGGAATGCCTCGTTGCATCGAACGTACCTACCTGGGTATTCGCCAGGGGGCGTGCGCTCGCTGCGACACATACATTAGCGCAAGCAGGGGGGTGCTCCGCCAATCGGTTCCCCCCGGCGCCGACGCCGCACCAGGGACCTACGCAAGGGAAGGGTGGCCGCCATGCGCTACCGGGTCACGTTCGTGATCGGACTCGCCGTCGGTTACGTCCTCGGGACACGCGCCGGACGCGAACGCTACGAGCAGCTGAAGAAGACAGCTCGGGAGATCTCCCAGAACCCCGCCGTCCGCAACACCGCGGAGTCGGCCGCACAACAGGGCCGCCACTTCGCGGGCAAGGCCTACCACACGGTCAGCGAGAAGGTCAGCGACCGAGTCCCCGCCTCGGTGGCCGACCGGGTCCGCTCCCTACGAGAACGCAGCGCCCACAACGGCGGCGCGGAGGACGACTGGGGAACCAGCAATACGTAGATCTTGGATCGTGAGGGGACCCTTTGGGGCGTCGCGCCACTGCGACGCCCTTAGGGGCGCGGGGCTGTATCAATATGCGGCTCCGCCGCGGGGGCGCGCTCAGCCACACACAACCCGCACCCGCCGACCGACAGGCACCCCACGATGAGTAGGCGCCCATGGCCCAAGCCAGCGCAGCGCCACGGCACAATTGGGCCATGGGGATAGTCGCCGGGCTGGACAGTTCGCCCGATTTCACTCGCATCGTCGTCTGCGACACGGACACAGGCGCCGTGCTCAGGCAGGGGTATGCCCCGCACCCGGTGGAATCGCCGGACGGCGGCGGCGCACGCCCCTCCGACGTCGATCCGCAGGCCTGGCTGCTCTCCCTCGGTGAGGCGGCCGGCGGCGGGCTGCTCGAAGGCGTGCAGGCCATCGGCGTGTCGGCGCAGCAGAACGCGGTGGTCCCGCTGGACGCCCAGGGCAACACGGTGCGCCCCGCGATGGTCGGCGGCGACAAGCGCGCGCAGGTCGCGGCGGCCGACCTGATCGACGCGCTGGGCGGACGCGAGGCGTGGGCGCAGGCCGTGGGGTGTGTGCCGCAGGCCGCGCAGCCGGTGACCAAGCTGCGCTGGCTCGCCAAGACCGAGCCGGAGAACGCGCTGCGTGCCGCCGTCCTCATGCAGGCGCACGACTGGCTGGTGTGGCAGCTGCTCGGCCGGCCCGTGCGCAGGACCACTGACCGGGGCGGGGCCTCCGGCACCGGCTACTGGTCGGCGGCCACCGGCGCCTACCGCAGCGATCTCGTCGAGCTGGCGCTCGGCCACCGGGCCATGCTGCCCGAGGTGATCGGGCCGGCGGAGGCGGCCGGTACGACCCCGGAAGGGCTGCTCATCTCCGCTGGGACCGGCGAGACCATGGCCGCCGCGTTCGGGCTCGGCATCGGGCTCGGGGACGCCGTCGTGTCGCTCGGCGCCTCCGGGTCCGTGATGGCCGTCCACCCCGAGGCGCTCGTCGACAGCAGCGGGATGATCACCTCCCTGGCCGACGCGACCGGCATGCACCTGCCGGTCGTCACCACCCTCAACGCCGTACGCACCCTGCGCGGCACCGCCGAACTCCTCGGCATGCCCGACCTGGAGAGCCTGTCCGACCTGGCGATGAAGTCGACGCCGGGGGCCCACGGCCTCGTACTCCTGCCTTATCTGGAGGGCGAGCGGACGCCGAACCTGCCGCACACCGCCGGGACGCTGGCGGGCCTGAGGCGGGAGTCGATGAAGCCGGAGCATCTGGCGCGGGCCGCCTTCGAGGGGATGCTGTGCGGGCTCGCGGACGCGCTGGACGTGCTGCGCGGCCGGGGTGTGGAGGTGCGGCGGGTCTTCCTGCTCGGGGCGGCCGCCGAACTGCCCGCCGTGCAGGCGGCGGCGCCCGCGCTGTTCGGGACGCAGGTCATCGTGCCGCAGCCCGCGGACTACGCGGCGATCGGCGCCGCCCGCCAGGCAGCCTGGGCGCTCGGTGTGTCGCAGGGCACACTCGACCCGCGCACCCCGCCGGTCTGGCAGGGCGCGGCCGCGCAGGTCCTGGAGCCCGGCGAGGAACTGGCCGTGGGGCAGGCGGTGCGGCAGCAGTTCGTGTCGGTGCGGGAGCAGACGCATCCCGGGGCGTTCCGGCCGTAGGGGTCAGAGGGGTTCCGGTCGTAGCCGTCGGAGGGCGTCCGGTCGTAGCGGAAGGTAAGAGACCGGTAGGAGCCGTACCCATAAGGCCGTACGGAGCCCCGCTGACGGCTTAATCGGTTGAGGTAACGCGGGTGGAGTGTTCGACGATAGGGGCCAGGGGCAACCAACCGCCCCCATCGACGACTCCGCCGACTCCGAGAGAAGCAGCGTGCTCATACGACTCCTGCGGACCTACCTCAGGCCCTACCGAAAGCCCATCGGCTGGCTGGTGCTGCTGCAGTTCCTGCAGACCTGCGCCACCCTCTACCTGCCCACGCTGAACGCGGACATCATCGACACCGGCGTCGTCAACGGCGACACCGGCTACATCCTCGGCTACGGCGCCCTGATGATCGGCATCTCGCTGGCGCAGGTCGTGTGCAACATCGGGGCCGTGTACTACGGCGCACGGACCGCCGCTGCGGTGGGCCGGGACATCCGGGCGGCCGTCTTCGACCGGGTGCAGTCCTTCTCGGCACGGGAGGTCGGGCACTTCGGGGCGCCCTCGCTGATCACGCGTACGACGAATGACGTGCAGCAGGTGCAGATGCTGGCCCTGATGACGTTCACGCTGATGGTGTCGGCGCCCATCATGTGCGTGGGCGGCATCGTGCTGGCCCTCGGTCTGGATGTGCCGCTGTCCGGGGTGCTGGTCGCGGTCGTACCGGTGCTGGGCATCAGCGTGACCTTGATCGTACGGCGGCTGCGGCCGCTGTTCCGGACCATGCAGGAGCGCCTCGACACGGTGAACCGGGTGCTGCGCGAGCAGATCACCGGCAACCGCGTCATCCGCGCCTTCGTGCGCGACGAGTACGAGCAGCACCGCTTCAAGAAGGCCAACGCCGAGCTCACCGACATGGCGATGGGCACCGGCAACCTGCTCGCGCTGATGTTCCCGATCGTCATGACGGTGGTGAACCTGTCGTCGATCGCGGTGGTGTGGTTCGGGGCCCATCGGATCGACAGCGGCGGGATGCAGATCGGTGACCTGACCGCGTTCCTCGCCTATCTGATGCAGATCGTGATGTCCGTGATGATGGCCACCTTCATGTTCATGATGGTGCCGCGCGCCGAGGTGTGCGCCGAGCGCATCCAGGAGGTCCTGGAGACGGAGTCGAGTGTGGTACCGCCGAAGGCGCCGGTGCGGGAGCTGCGCCGGCACGGCCATCTGGAGATCCGGGGCGCGGGCTTCCGCTACCCGGGTGCCGAGGAGCCGGTGCTGAAGTCGATCGACCTGGTGGCCAGGCCCGGTGAGGTGACCGCCGTGATCGGGTCGACCGGCAGCGGCAAGTCGACCCTGCTGGGGCTCGTGCCCCGGCTGTTCGACGCGACCGACGGCCGGGTGCTGGTGGACGGGGAGGACGTGGCGGCCATCGACCCCCGGCTGCTGGCGAAGACGGTCGGGCTGGTGCCGCAGAAGCCGTATCTGTTCGCGGGGACGGTGGCGACCAACCTCCGCTACGGCAATCCGGACGCGACGGACGAGGAGCTGTGGCACGCGCTGGAGGTGGCGCAGGCCAAGGAGTTCGTGGAGCGGCTGGAGGGCGGGCTCGGCGCGCCCATCGCACAGGGCGGGACCAATGTCTCCGGTGGTCAGCGGCAGCGACTCGCGATCGCTCGCACCCTGGTCCAGCGCCCGGAGATCTATCTCTTCGACGACTCCTTCTCCGCCCTCGACTACGCGACGGACGCCGCGCTGCGTGCGGCGCTGGCCCGGGAGACCGCCGAAGCGACCGTCGTCATCGTCGCCCAGCGTGTGGCGACCATCCGGGACGCCGACCGGATCGTCGTGCTCGACGAGGGACGGGTCGTCGGCACGGGCCGGCACCACGAGCTGATGGCGGACAACGAGACGTACCGGGAGATCGTGCTCTCCCAGCTGACGGAAGCGGAGGCTGCCTGATGGCCGGGCCGATGGGGCGGATGATGGCCGGCGGCGGCCCGGACCAGCGCTCGCTGGACTTCAAGGGGTCGGGCAGGCGGCTCGTCACCCGGTTCAAGCCCGAGCGGCTCACCATCTACGCGCTGCTGTTCTGCGTGGTCGTGAGCGTGGGCCTGTCGGTGGCCGGACCGAAGATCCTCGGTGAGGCGACCGACCTGGTCTTCGCGGGCATCGTCGGGCGGCAGTTCGACGCCGGGATGAGCAAGGAGCAGATCCTCGCGGGCATGCGGGAGCGCGGCGACAGCGAGATCGCCGACATGCTCCGCAGCACCGACTTCACACCGGGCCAGGGCATCGACTTCGGCGCCGTGGGGAACGTCCTGCTGCTCGCGCTCGCCGTGTTCCTCGTCGCCGGTCTGCTGATGGCGGTGGCGACGCGGCTGGTGAACCGGGCCGTGAACCGGACCATGTTCCGGATGCGCGAGGACGTGCAGGCGAAGCTTTCGCGGCTGCCGCTGTCGTACTTCGACAAGCGCCAGCGCGGTGAGGTGCTGTCCCGGGCGACGAACGACATCGACAACATCGGGCAGACGCTCCAGCAGTCGATGGGTCAGCTCATCAACTCGGTGCTCACCATCATCGGTGTGCTGGTGATGATGTTCTGGGTGTCGTGGCTGCTGGCGCTGGTCGCGCTGGTGACCGTGCCGCTGTCCTTCTTCGTCGCCACGCGAGTGGGCAAGCGGTCGCAGCCGCACTTCGTGCAGCAGTGGCGCTCGACCGGCAAGCTCAACGCGCACGTCGAGGAGATGTACACCGGGCACAACCTGGTGAAGGTGTTCGGGCGGCAGGAGGAGTCGGCGCAGCAGTTCGCCGAGCAGAACGAGGCGCTGTACGAGGCCGGGTTCAAGGCGCAGTTCAACAGCGGGATCATGCAGCCGCTGATGCTGTTCGTGTCGAACATCAACTATGTGCTGGTGGCGGTCGTCGGCGGTCTGCGGGTCGCGTCCGGTTCCTTGTCCATCGGTGACGTGCAGGCCTTCATCCAGTACTCGCGGCAGTTCTCGATGCCGCTGACGCAGGTCGCGTCGATGGCGAACCTCGTGCAGTCGGGTGTCGCCTCGGCGGAGCGGGTCTTCGAACTGCTGGACGCGGACGAGCAGGAGGCCGATCCGGTGCCGGGTGTCCGGCCGGAGGAGTTGCGGGGGCGGGTGGCGCTGGAGGGGGTGTCCTTCCGGTACGACCCGGAGAAGCCGCTGATCGAGGACCTGTCGCTGACGGTGGAGCCCGGGCACACGGTCGCGATCGTCGGGCCGACGGGCGCGGGCAAGACGACGCTCGTGAACCTGCTGATGCGGTTCTACGACGTCTCGTCCGGGCGTATCACCCTCGACGGCGTCGACATCGCCCGGATGTCCCGGGACGAACTGCGGGCCGGGATCGGGATGGTGCTGCAGGACACCTGGCTGTTCGGCGGCACGATCGCGGAGAACATCGCGTACGGGGCGGCCAGGGACGTCACCCGGGGGGAGATCGAGGAGGCGGCGCGGGCGGCGCACGCGGATCGCTTCATCCGTACGCTCCCCGACGGGTACGACACGGTGATCGACGACGAGGGCTCCGGGGTCAGCGCCGGTGAGAAGCAGCTCATCACCATCGCGCGGGCGTTCCTGTCCGACCCGGTGATTCTGGTGCTGGACGAGGCGACGTCGTCGGTCGACACCCGCACCGAGGTGCTGATCCAGAAGGCGATGGCGAAACTGGCGCACGGGCGTACGTCGTTCGTCATCGCGCACCGGCTGTCGACGATCCGGGACGCGGACACGATCCTCGTCATGGAGAACGGGTCGATCGTGGAACAGGGCGCGCACGGTGAACTGCTGGCGGCCGACGGGGCGTATGCGCGGTTGTACAAGGCGCAGTTCGCTCAGGCGGTGGCTGAGGTGGACTGAGCGCGTTCGAGGGTGCCATGTGGTGTCGTGGGGCGGCTGCGGGCCGGTGGGGGCCGGTGGGGGCCGGTCGCGCAGTTCCCCGCGCCCCTTGGGTACGTGCAGCTGACGCCCCTTTTGGGGGCGCGGGGCTGTATCGATTTGCGGCTCCGCCGCGTGGGCGCGACCAGCCCCCACCGCCCGCAGCCGGCGTCAGTCCAGATAACCCCTCAGCTGATCCGCAAAGGCATGGTCCCGCAGCTTGTTGAGGGTCTTCGACTCGATCTGGCGGATGCGCTCCCGCGTAACGCCGAAGATGCGGCCTATCTCCTCCAGCGTGCGGGGGCGGCCGTCCGCCAGGCCGTACCTCAGTTGGACGACCTTCCGCTCCCGCTCCCCCAGGGTCGACAGGACCGCTTCCAGGTGTTCCCGCAGGAGCAGGAACGCCGCCGACTCGACCGGAGATGTCGCGTCGCCGTCCTCGATGAGGTCGCCGAGCGCCACGTCGTCCTCCTCGCCCACCGGGGCGTGCAGCGACACCGGTTCCTGGGCCAGGCGCAGGACCTCGCTGACGCGCTCGGGTGGGAGGTCGAGGTGGGCGGCGACCTCTTCCGGCGTGGGTTCGTAGCCGCGTTCCTGCAGCATGCGGCGCTGGACGCGGACGACCCGGTTGATCAGCTCGACGACGTGGACCGGCACCCGGATGGTGCGGGCCTGGTCGGCGAGGGCGCGGGACATGGCCTGGCGGATCCACCAGGTGGCGTACGTCGAGAACTTGTAGCCGCGGGCGTAGTCGAACTTCTCGACTGCCCTGATGAGTCCGAGATTTCCCTCCTGGACCAGGTCGAGCATGGTCAGGCCGCGGCCGACGTAGCGTTTCGCGACCGAGACGACGAGGCGCAGGTTCGCCTCGATCAGGCGTCGCTTGGCCATACGGCCCATGACGACCAGGCGGTCCAGGTCGAGGGCGAGCTGGCTGTCCAGGTCGGGGGTGTTGCTCAGCTTCTCCTCGGCGAACAGGCCGGCCTCCACGCGGCGGGCGAGTTCGACCTCCTCGGCCGCGGTGAGGAGGGGGATGCGGCCGATCTCCCGCAGGTACTGGCGGAAGAGGTCCGAGGACGGCCCGCTGGTGTCGGCGCGGGCGCGCGGCGGCAGCGGTGCTTCCACCGGCTCGGTGGCGTCGGCGCCGTCCAGCGCCTCGGCGGGCGGTTCCGCCGACTCGGCCGGCGCCTCCGGTTCCGCCTCGGGGTGGTGCGCGACACGGCTCTGCGGCGGCACCGCGACAAGAACGTCGGCGTCCGCAGCCGTGCCGGCCGTAGTGCTGTCGGTCTGGCTGAGGGTCTGGGTCTGCACGGGGGCGACCTCCAGGATGATCGCTGCCGAGGCATACGGCAGCGCTGCTTCGAGGGCGGAGTCGGCGGCCTCGCCGCTGTCCGTCCCGTACGCGATGAGCGGAACCGCGGGGGTGTGGGACCCGTTGGGAACGGATCGGCCGCGCTCCGAGGACTCAGGCACCGGAACCCAGTGTGGAGTACGACACATCGCCGCCACGAGGGGCGTGCGGTGACTTTTTGAGTCCGGTCCGTGACCGCGTGGTTACCGCCGCCCGGGAAACCCGGGTGCCGTCGCCGGGCTGGTCTGGCACGATTCCGCAGTGTCCGGATCCTTGTACGAAACCCATGTGACGGTCCGCTGCGACAGCGCGGCCGAGTCCGAGCGGCTGCGCCGCTGGGCGGCCACCGCGGGTCTGAAGCTCACCTGTATCGAACTGGCCCGCGGCCGGATGCCGTCGCAGCCGATGCTCACCCTGACCGGTTCCCCCTCCCGGGCCGCGGCGACGGCCGGTGCCGAGGAGGTCGCGGCGCGGCTGCGGGCGGACGGTTTCGCCCCGGTACGGGTCAAGACCGAGTCGGCGCCCTGGGCGCCGGAGGTGCCGGCCGGGCCGTGCGGCGGCGGGCAGTACTTCGAGCACCATGTGAAGCTGCGGCTGCCCGCGGACACGGACCTCGGCGCCCTGGCCGCCCGGGTGGTGCCGCACGGCGCGCATCTGTCGTGGAACGCGCGGCGGGTCGTCGGCGCCGGCCGGCACGAGCGGTTCGTGACCCAGCGGTGCCGCGGGGTGGACGCCGAGGGCGCCGGACACGCGCTCGATGCGCTGCTGGCCGAGCTGGCGGGGCTCGAAGTGGTGGACGTGGAGCGGGAGTTCGTGCTGTACGACAGCGATCTGTCCGTGGACGACGGGTGGATCGACGACGACCTGACGGAGGGGGTACGGGGATGAGCGGGTCCTGGCGGAACTGGAACCTGTGGCGTGACATGCCCCGGGAGGAGTTGGACGACGCCGCCCGGCGGGACCGTGAGCTGCCCCTCACCCTGCGCACGGTGCCCGGCGCGGACGTCACCCAGCGGCTGGTCTTCGACCCGGCCATGAAGCAGCACCAGAACGCCTACCGCGCGACCGACCCGGCCTTCAGCGACCCCGCTCGCACGGATGCCTGGCGGGTGGCCCGGCGCCGGGCGCTGGACCTGGTCGTCGCCGCGATCGCGCGGTCGGAGTGGGTCGACGCCCTGGTGCTGCGCGGCAGCGTGCTGATGGCCACCTGGTTCGGCGAGGCCGCCCGCGAGCCCGGCGACCTGGACTTCGTGGTCGTACCGCACACCTGGAAGATGGACGACGAGCGCACCGCCCGGATGCTCGACGGGATCGCGCACGCCGCGCAGGAGGCGTCCGGGGACGACGTCCGCGTCTCGGCGAAGGGCGCTGTCGTGGAGGACATCTGGACCTATGAGCGGGTGCCCGGCCGCCGCATGGTGCTGCCGTGGAGCGCGCCCGGACTGCCCGACGGGCACGTCCAGCTCGACTTCGTCTTCAACGAGAAGCTGCCCGAGCCGCCCGAGCTCGTGGAGCTGCCCGGCGGTGCGATCGTGCAGGCGGCCACGCCCGCGCTGTCGCTGGCCTGGAAGATGATGTGGCTGATCAACGACGCCTATGCGCAGGGCAAGGACCTGTACGACGCGGTTCTGCTCGCCGAGCGGCACCCCCTGCCCTACGAGCTGCTGCACGAGGTCTTCCGGCTCTCGGGCGAGTGGCCCTACCCCCAACAGCGGTACGTCACCCTCGACAACGTCGTGGAGCTGCTGCAGTACGTCGAGTGGAACCACTTCGTCGTCGAGTACCCGCAGTACGCCGACGACGAGCAGGCCTTCGTGGACCGGCTGATCCGGGCGGTGACGCCGACCTTCGCGGGGCGGTCAGAGGGCGGCGGCGCCCTGGACGCGTAGCGCCTGGTCGTACCGCTGGAGCACCCACAGTTCGTTCTGCACGGCGGCCAGTTGGGCCGGATCGCCGCCCGCGCCCAGACGGGTCAGCTGGCTCTGGATGTCGCGGATGCGGCGTTCCACGGCGCGGCGGCGGACGGTGACGAGTTGTTCGCCGGCGTAGTTCTCGTCGACGGTCTTGCGCATGATCGCCTCGACCGCCAGTTCCGTGACCATCGCGCGGACCTGGTCGTCGGGGGCCGCGTCACGGACGCGGACCAGGTACTCCTGCGGGTCCTGGATGCCGTACTCGGCGCCGCCCGCGTCCATGATCGCCTGGCGTACGGCGGCGTAGGGCGCGGCGGTGAACTCGTCGACGCCGTACGCGTCGAACGCCGGGGAGACCAACTCGGGCCGCTGGAGGGCGAGTTTCAGCAGCTCGCGTTCGGTGGCGTACACCGGGTTGCGCAGGGTCAGGGCCGGGCCCGACGGCCGGGACGCGGGGGCCGCGTCGTAGTGCTGTTGCGGGCCCCGGGCGGTCGGCGCCTGGCCCCGGCCGCCCCGCTCCCGCGACCAACGCGCCAGCTGCGCCACCCGCTTGACCACGAACTGCGTGTCCAGGATGCCGAGCATGCCCGCGAGCTGGACGGCCACCTCGTGCTGGGCGCCGCTGTTCTTGATGCGGGCGACGATCGGCGCCGCCTCGTCCAGCGCCGCCGCGCGGCCCGCCGGGGTGTCGAGGTCGTAGCGGACGACGATCTGGCGCAGGGCGAACTCGAAGAGCGGGGTGCGCGGTTCGACGAGGTCGGCGACCGCCTCGTCGCCCTTGGCGAGGCGCAGCTCGCAGGGGTCCATGCCGTCCGGCGCGATCGCGATGTAGGTCTCCGCCGCGAACTTCTGGTCGTCCTCGAAGGCGCGCAGGGCCGCCTTCTGGCCGGCAGCGTCGCCGTCGAAGGTGAAGATGACGCGGGCCGAGCCGTTGTCCATCAGCAGCCGGCGGAGGATCTTGATGTGGTCGCCGCCGAAGGCCGTACCGCAGGTGGCGATGGCGGTGGTGACGCCGGCGAGGTGGCAGGCCATGACGTCGGTGTAGCCCTCGACGACGACGGCTCGGCTGGTCTTGGCGATGTGCTGCTTCGCCAGGTCGATGCCATAGAGGACCTGGGACTTCTTGTAGATCGTCGTGTCGGGCGTGTTCAGGTACTTCGGGCCGTTGTCCGCCTCGTACAGCTTGCGGGCGCCGAAGCCGACGACGTCCCCGGCGATGTCCCGGATGGGCCACATGAGCCGGCCCCGGAAGCGGTCGATGGGGCCGCGGCGCCCCTCCTGGGCAAGCCCGGAGAGGATCAGTTCCTTGTCGCTGAAGCCCTTGCCGCGCAGATAGCGGGTGAGGTGGTCCCAGCCCTGGGGGCTGTAGCCGACGCCGAAGTGGACCGCGGCGGCCTGGTCGAAGCCGCGCTCGGCGAGGAAGATGCGGCCGGTGTCCGCCTCCGGGCTGGTCGCCAGCTGCTCGGCGTACCACTCGGCGGCGATCTTGTGGGCCTCGACCAGGCGGATGCGTTCGCCGCGCTGGTGGGAGGGGTTGTACCCGCCCTCCTCGTAGCGCAGGGTGATGCCGGCCTGGGCGGCGAGCCGCTCGACCGCCTCCGAGAAGGAGAGGTGGTCGACCTTCATCACGAACGTGATGGTGTCGCCGCCCTCCTGGCAGCCGAAGCAGTGGAAGAGCCCCTTGCTCGGGCTGACCTGGAAGGACGGCGACTTCTCGTCATGGAACGGGCACAGGCCCTTGAGGTTGCCCCCGCCCGCGCCGCGCAGCTGGAGGTACTCGGACACCACGGCGTCGATCGGGACCGCGTCCCGAACCGCCTTCACGTCCTCGTCATTGATCCGTCCTGCCACGCGTGAATTCTACGGGGGCGGACTGACACATCTGGGGACTAGGCGATCAGGCCCTCAAGAGCGACGTGCGGGTCCGCCAGCGCCTCCGTGTTCACCCGCGTCCTGGCACGAATCAGCTGCTGGATCGGCTCTGTGACGTCCCACACATTTACGTTCATCCCGGCGAGCACCACGTTCTCCTTCACCCAGAACGCGATGAACTCCCGCTTCCCGGCGTCCCCGCGGATCACCACTTCGTCGTACGTCCCCGGCGGCGCCCACCCGCTGTACTCCATCCCCAAGTCGTACTGGTCGGAGAAGAAATAGGGCACCCGGTCGTAGGTCACGTCCTGCCCCAGCATCGCCCGCGCCGCGGCCGGGCCGCCGTTCAGCGCGTTGGCCCAGTGCTCGACGCGCACCCGGGTGTCGAAGAGGGCGTGCGGGAAGGAGGCCACGTCGCCGGCGGCGTAGATGTCGGGGTCGGAGGTGCGCAGGTGCTCGTCGACCACGACGCCGCCGCCGTACGTACGGTCGGCGATCTCCAGCCCGGCCGCCTCCGCGAGAGCGACCCGCGGCGCCGCTCCGATCGCCGCGAGGACGTCGTGCGCCGGGTGCTCCTCACCGTCGTCCGTCCGGGCCGCCAGCACCATGCCGTCCTGGCCGACGATCTCCGTCAGCCGCCTGCCGAAGTGGAAGCGCACCCCGTGCTCGCGGTGCAGCTCGGCGAAGAGCGCCCCGAGCTCGGGGCCGAGGACGCGGTGCAGCGGGGTCGGGTTGTGCTCGACGACGGTGACCTCCGCGCCGTACTCGCGGGCCGCCGCCGCGACCTCCAGGCCGATCCAGCCGGCACCGGCGATCACGATGTGCCCGTTGTCACGGCCGAGCGAGGCCAGCACACCCTTGAGGCGCTCGGCGTGCGCGAGGCGGCGCAGGTGGTGGACGCCGGCCAGGTCCGTGCCGGGGATGTCCAGGCGGCGGGGCTCGGCGCCGGTGGCCAGCAGGAGCTTGTCGTAGTGGACGAGCGTGCCGTCCTCGCCGAACCGCACCGTCTTCGCCCCTCGATCGACGGCGTCGACGGTCTGACCGAGGTGCAGCTCGATGTCGTTGCGCGCGTACCAGGCGGGCTCGTGCACGAAGACGCTGTCGCGCTCCTCCTTGCCGAGGAGATAGCCCTTGGAGAGGGGCGGGCGCTCGTACGGGTGGTCGCGCTCGTCGCAGATCAGTATCACCCGCCCGGTGAAGCCCTCCGCGCGGAGCGTCTCGGCCGCCTTCGCGCCGGCGAGTCCTCCTCCGACGATGACGAATGTCTGATCCGCGTCGACCACTTGATGCCTCCTCGTAAGGGTGCCGCCACATGCGAGCGTCCCGCACGCAGCGTGATGCGGGAAGAGGGGGTGACCCGATCAGGCCACGCAGGGTCACTTTCGAGTGCCCGTTCGCCTCTGGTGTCTCACCGGCCGCGTCCGTGACGCCCTCGGGAAGGGTGCTCTCTACGCCCTCTGGGTGAGCCGTGCGTGCAGTGCGCGTGCCGACGCGTCCGTCAGGGACGCGATCTGGTCGACGATCACGCGCTTGCGGGCGCGGTCGTCGGGAGCCGCGTCGAACAGGGCCCGGAACTGGGGGTCCAGCCCGTCGGGCGCCCGGGCCGTGAGCGCCTCGGCGAGTTCGGCGACCACGATCCGCTGGTCGGCACGGAGCCGCTCCTGCTCGGCGCGCTGCATGACGTACCGGTCGGCGACCGCCTTGAGCACCGCGCACTCCAGACGGGTCTCGTGCGGTACGACGAGCTCGGCGCCGTAGCGGGTGAGCCGCCCGGCGCCGTACGCCGCGCGCGTGGCGCTCTCGGCGGCCAGGCAGAACCGGCCGATGAGCTGGCTGGTGGCGTCCTTGAGGCGGGCCTGGGCGACGGCCGAGCCGTCATAGCCGTGCGGCCACCACGGTTCTTCCTGGAGCCGGTCGAGGGCGGCGGCGAGTTCGGCGGGGTCGGTTTCCTGCGGGACGTACCGTCCGACGGCCACCGCGAAGACCGCCTGGCGTTCGGGCTCGGCGTGCAGGAGGTTGGGGTCGATATGGCCGGCGTGCAGGCCGTCCTCGACGTCGTGCACCGAGTACGCCACGTCGTCGGACCAGTCCATGACCTGGGCCTCGAAGGTGGTGCGGGCGCCGGGGGCGTCCTTGCGGACCCAGTCGAAGACGGGGCGGTCGTCCTCGTAGACACCGAACTTCGGGGAGGCCGGGTCGGTGGGGTGGGCGCCGCGGGGCCAGGGGTACTTGGTGGCGGCGTCGAGGGCGGCTCGGGTGAGGTTGAGGCCGACGGAGCCCTCCGGGGTGAACCGTTTGGGTTCGATGCGGGTGAGGAGCCTCAGGGACTGGGCGTTGCCCTCGAAGCCGCCGCAGTCCTCGGCGAATTCGTTCAGCGCGACTTCGCCGTTGTGGCCGAAGGGGGGATGGCCGAGGTCGTGGGAGAGGCAGGCGGCTTCGACCAGATCGGGGTCGCAGCCGAGGGCCGCGCCCAGCTCCCGGCCGACCTGGGCGCACTCCAGGGAGTGGGTGAGACGGGTGCGGGGGCTGGGGTCCCAGGCCTGGCTGTGGGTGCCGGGCGTCACCACCTGGGTCTTGCCGGCCAGGCGGCGCAGGGCCGCGGAGTGCAGGACGCGGGCGCGGTCGCGTTGGAAGGCGGTGCGGCCTGGGCGCTTGTCCGGCTCCGGTGCCCAGCGTTCCACTGACGTGGGGTCGTAGCCAGGGGGTGGGATGTGGTTTTCGTAGGGGTGTGCCGCGGTTCCTTCCATGCCTCGACAGTAAGGGCAGGGTCTGACAAATGGAGGTGAGCCGATTCGCCTATGCCCAGAACTCGTCGTACGCCACCGGATCGGTCGTCACCATCCAGCCCTCGGTGATCCGGCCGGCGTCGATGTGGAGGACCAGGGCGTAGTCCAGATCGAGCCGTCTGCCCTCGCGTGTCGCCGTGACGTGGAGCAGGGCGATCGTGTGGTCGTCGTCGGCGAGGACGTCGTGCAGCTCGGGGCGGTAGGTACCGCCCGTCAGCTGGAACTCGCGGCCGAACAGGGCGAACGTGTCGTCGCGCCCCCGGTGGTCGCCCGCCAGGAGGTTCCTGCCGCCGATGTGCCACACCACGTCCGGATGGAAGACCTCGGCCAGGGCGTCCATGTCCCCCGCCGAGAAGGCGGTCATGACGCGGTGGAAAACGGCGGCATTCGGATGATCGGGCATGTCATGCCTCCCTCGGCCTCCTTACGAACGTAAGTCGGCCGACGGACCGGGACTCGCCGTCGTTACGCCGTCCGGACCAGGCCGGGGAGCGGGGGCTCGGCGCCCGGCGCGCTAAGCCGATGCCAGTTCGGGTGCCGTGGTGGCCGGGGTCGCCAGGGTCTGGTCGTAGCGGTGGAGGAGCAGCTTCGCCATCGCGGGGTGGGTGCCGAGGGGGGCCGACGCCAGCCACGGGGCAGCCTCCGCGCACTCCGTCGCGAAGCGGCCCGGGGCCGTGAAGTAGGAGGCGATCGCCACTCTCGTGCGGCCCCTGGCCGCCAGGGCGCGGAGGGCGTCCGGGACCGTCGGGGCCGCCGTCGTCGCATAGGCCGGGACCACCGGCACGCCCAGGCGGTCGGCGAGGAGCTGGGCCGTACGGCCGGTGTCGACCTTGGACTCCGGGTCGCGGGAGCCCGCCGCCGCCAGGACCACCGCGCTCGCGCGGCGCGTGGCGTCGTCCATCCCGGTGCGCCAGCCGGCCTCGACCAGGCGGGCGTACAAGGCCTCCACCAGCAGGGGGTGAGGGCCGAGCGCGCCGGCCACGCGGGCGCGTACCCCTGACTCGGCGGCCATCTCGGGGATGTCCCGCTTGATGTGGTAGCCGCGGCTGAGGAGGAGCGGGACGAGGATCGCCTCGCGGTCGCCGAGGGCGGCGAGGGTGTCCGGGAGCAGGGGGTCGTTCAGCTCGATGTGGCCGAGGCGGACCGGCAGGGTGGGGCGCAGCTCACGGACCTTGTCGAGGAGCGCGCTCACGGTGCTCAGGGCGCGCGGGTCGCGGCTGCCGTGGGCCACGACGACGAGCGCGGGCGGTTCGGGGCGGCGCCTGCCGTCGAGCGAGACGAGGCTGAGCTGGCTGGCGAGCTGGCTGCTGATCCGGTTCATGATGTGCGCCGTACTGTCGAGGTGGGCCCCCGGGCCGGGGAGGGTCGTGGACTCGTCGCGAGGAGGGTTCGACGCCGTCATGGATCGATGGTGAGGGCGGGACGTTGCCTCCCCGTTGCGCGTGAATAACGGGTGTTTACACCGGGTTCACCGCGGGACTCCCAGGCTGTGTGAGGTGGCTTGACCTGCGGGTTCGGCAGGCGGAGTGAAGCTGGTCACATGGCGGGCGGCGAACCGCGGAGGCCTACAGAACGTCCCTGAGTGTCGAGAACAGGCCGTGAGCCGACCGGGAGGGGACCGTTCCGATGCGCCGACCCGAGCTGCGCCGACCACGACTGCCGCGCACCCGCACCGGGCAGCGGCGGCTGGTGCAGGCCGTCGTGCTCGGGTGCGTGCTGGCGCTGCTTCCGGCCACCTGGATGCACGTCGTGACCGGCGACCGGCTGCGGACCACGGCCGACGTGCCGCGCACCGACGTCGCCGTCGTCTTCGGTGCCGGGCTGTGGGCGGGGGAGCCGTCCCCGTACCTCGCGCACCGGCTCGACGCGGCGGCCGAGCTCTACCGCGCGGGCCGGATCAAGGTCGTCCTCGTCACCGGTGACAACAGCCGGGAGGACTACGACGAGCCGGACGCCATGCGCACGTATCTGACCCGGCACGGCGTGCCCGACTCGCGCATCGTCAGCGACTACGCCGGCTTCGACACCTGGGACTCCTGCGTCCGCGCCAAGAAGATCTTCGGCGTCGACGAGGCGGTGCTCATCAGCCAGGGCTTCCACATCCGGCGCGCGGTCGCGCTGTGCGAGGAGGCGGGGGTGGCGTCGTACGGCGTGGGGGTCGACGAGAGGCACGACGCCACGTGGTACTACGGCGGCACCCGGGAGGTGCTCGCGGCGGGCAAGGCGGCCCTGGACGCCGTCTTCGAACCGGATCCGCGGTTCCTCGGGCCGAGGGAACCGGGGGTGGCTCGCGCACTGGCCGGCGGCCGCTGAAGCACCCCAGGGGCCGCGCTCCCGGCGGAGCCTCACCGCGGCCGCCAGGCGACGGGGAGGTCACCGTCCCGGCCGTGTAACAGGGATCCGTCCCGGACGTAACACGCTCGACTCACGCTGGACGGTATGCCGAACTCCGCGACGCCCACGCACTGCCCGTACTGCGCCCTGCAGTGCGGAATGAACCTCACGCCCTTGCAGGACGGGGGTGTCGCGGTGGTCGAGCGCCCGGACTTCCCGGTGAACCGGGGAGCCCTGTGCAGCAAGGGCCGTACGGCACCGGCGGTGCTCTCGTCCCGGGTCCGCCTGACCTCCCCGTTGGTGCGCTCCGGTGGCAGGCTCGTGCCCGCCACCTGGGACGAGGCGCTGGACCGCATCGCCGAGGGCCTGAACCGCACGCGTACGGAACATGGCCCGGACGCGTGCGGGGTCTTCGGCGGAGGCGGTCTGACGAACGAGAAGGCGTACAGCCTGGGCAAGTTCGCGCGGATCGTGCTCGGCACCTCGCAGATCGACTACAACGGCCGCTTCTGCATGTCGTCGGCGGCCGCGGCCGGGATGAAGGCGTTCGGGCTCGACCGAGGGCTGCCGTTCCCGCTGGAGGACATCCCGAGGACGGGCTGCGTGATCCTCGTCGGCTCGAACCTGGCGGAGACGATGCCGCCGTCGCTGCGCTTCTTCACCGAGTTGAAGGAGAACGGCGGCACACTCATCGTCATCGACCCGCGCCGCACCAAGACCGCCGAGCAGGCCGACCTGCACCTGATGCCCCGGCCGGGCACCGACCTCGCGCTGGCCCTCGGCCTGCTGCACCTGGTCGTCGCCGAGGGGCGGGTGGACGAGGAGTACGTCCAGGAGCGCACGGTCGGCTGGGAGGACGCCCGGGCCGCCGCGATGGCGCACTGGCCGGAGTACGTGGAGCGGATCACGGGGGTGTCCGTTCCGCAACTGCGGGAAGCCGTACGGCTGTTCTGCGAGCCTGAGCACGCGATGGTGCTGACGGCACGCGGACCCGAGCAGCAGTCCAAGGGCACGGACACGGTCGGCGCGTGGATCAACCTGTGCCTGGCGACGGGACGGGCGGGCCGGCCGCTGTCCGGGTACGGCTGTCTGACCGGGCAGGGCAACGGGCAGGGCGGGCGCGAACACGGCCAGAAGGCCGACCAGTTGCCCGGCTACCGCAAGCTGGACGACCCGGCGGCGCGGCGGCACGTGGCCGAGGTGTGGGGCGTGGACCCGGACAGTCTGCCCGGGCCGGGGCGCAGCGCCTACGAGCTGCTGGACGCGCTCGGTACGGACATCCGGGCACTGTTGCTGATGGCGTCCAACCCGGTGGTGTCGGCGCCGCGCGCGGCACACATCGAGGAGCGCATCAAGTCCCTCGACTTCCTGGCCGTCTGCGATGTCGTGCTGTCGGAGACGGCAGCGCTCGCGGATGTCGTCCTGCCGGTCACGCAGTGGGCGGAGGAGACGGGGACCACGACCAACCTGGAGGGCCGGGTGCTGCTGCGGCGGCGCGCGATCACTCCTCCGGAGGGGATCCGCAGCGACCTGGAGGTCATGCACGAGCTGGCCGCTCGGCTGGGGGCGGAACCGGGGATGGAGAAGAAGTTCCCGACCGACCCCGAGGAGGTCTTCGAGGAGCTGCGCCGGGCGAGCGCGGGCGGCCCCGCCGACTACTCCGGGATCACGTACCGGCGGCTGATCGAGGAGAACGGGGTGTTCTGGCCGTGCCCGGCGGCCGTTGACGGCTCGACCGCCTCGGACGATTCGGATGATTCGGACGCCACGGAGGACTCCGAGGATGCCTCGCTGGACGCGCCCGGCGACGACGACCCGGGGCAGGGCGACGACCTGGCCGCCGGTGTGCACCCCGGCACGCCCCGCCTCTTCCTCGACCGGTTCGCGACTCCGGACGGCAAAGCCCGTTTCGCCCCCGTCTCGCACCGCTCGATCGCCGAGGAACCCGACGACGAGTACCCGGTGCTGCTGACGACCGGGCGGGTCGTGGCGCAGTACCAGTCCGGCGCCCAGACCCGCCGCGTCGACGAGCTGAACGCCGCCGCGCCGGGCCCGTTCGTGGAACTGCACCCCCGGCTGGCGGCGCGGCTCGGGGCGGCCGAGGGCGACCCGGTGGCCGTGGTCTCGCGCCGGGGCAGGGCGGTGGCCCCCGCCCGCATCACGACCGGCATCCGCCCCGACACCGTCTTCATGCCGTTCCACTGGCCGGGCGAGGGCCGCGCCAACACCCTGACCAACCCGGCGCTGGACCCGACGTCGCGGATGCCGGAGTTCAAGGCGTGCGCGGTGCGGGTGGAGGCGGTGAAGCCGTAGCCGTCCGCGTCCGGTCGGGCAAGCGGGGCGCGTGACTGCGTGACTCAGCCGCGCGGCCGGGTCGCCCAGTCGCCGCCCTCGATGAGCTTGCCGTGCGCGCGCAGGCGAGCGGCGACGGACGGGGCGGCGACGTACACCCAGGCCTGTACGGCCGTTCCGTCGGAGTCGCGGATCACCTGGCGGGCGATGCGGTCGTAGAGGTTGCGCGGGTCGTCCGGGGCGTACTCCTCCAGGCGGTCGAGGGCGCCGAGCAGCGCCGGATACTCCTCGGGGCGCGCGGTGACCAGGTCGCCGTACACCGTGCCGCTTCCGTCCGGTTCCTCGACGGCGTACGGATAGCCCGGACCGTCGTACAGCGCCGCCCCGACCAGGCGCGCCGGTTCCTCCACGAGCGTGCGTCCGCGCAGGAAGTGGTCGTGGTTGGGCTCGCCGGGGCGCAGGGTGCCGTAGACGAAGAACGGGAGTCGAGGAGAGAGGGTCACGGAAACGATTCTCTCCCCTCACACACCTCCACGGATTCACCCTGGTCATGGCATGTGCACGCCCCCTTGAATCTGGGTCATCTTCAGTTACCGCCCAGTTCAAGGAGACCGATGAGTCGGATACGGCTGTATGTCCGAGGTTCCCGTCTCACCACCGCCGGGGTGGCCGCCGCCGCCACGGCCCTGCTGGCCACCGCGCTCTCCCCCGCCGCCGGCGCGGACGACAGGCCGACCAGGGCGAGCGCGCTCGAGAACGCGGCGTCGGTCCTGCTGGAGCGTGCCGCGGCCCTGGGGCTGACCGCCGCGCAGGACACGTCCGTACGGGACGTCGTCATCGACGCCGACGGCTCGCAGCACGTCCGCTACGACCGGACGTACCGCCAACTCCCCGTCCTCGGCGGTGACTTCGTCGTCCACCTGGCCAAGGACGGCACGTACCGCGGCGCCTCCCGCGCCACCAAGGGCGCGATCTCCCTGTCGGGCATCACACCGGAGGTCTCCGCGCCGAAGGCAGCCGACCTCGCGGCGAACGCGCTGCGTGCCGTCAACCTCGGCGAGACGCTGAAGCGGCTGACGGCCAAGCCCGAGCTGGTCGTCGACGCCCTGCACGGCGCCCCGAGGCTGGCCTGGCGGACCAATGCCGTCGCCCAGGACTCCCTCGGCAACCCGGTCGCCCGCACGGTGCTGACGGACGCCCGCACCGGCGCGCAGATCGACGCGTGGGACAGCATCGAGACGGCGTCGGGCGACGGGAAGTCGCTGTACGGCGGCACGGTGCCGTTGGAGACGACGGCGTCCGGATCGACGTACCAGTTGAAGGACCCGACGCGCGGCGGCACGTACACCGGTGACGCCGCGAACAAGACGGACCTGTGCCTCCTGACCGTGTGCCTCAACCGCGCCCCGGCGACGGTCTTCACGGACGCCGACAACCACTGGGGCACGGGTACGACGGCCGACCGCTCGACGGCCGCGGTGGACGCCCAGTACGGCACGGACATGACGTGGGACTACTACGAGGACGTCCACGGCCGCAAGGGCATCGGCGGCGACGGCAAGGGCTCCTTCAACCGCGTTCACTACGGGAACAAGTACAACAACGCCTTCTGGGACGACAGTTGCTTCTGCATGACGTACGGCGACGGTGACGGCACCCAGCTCGGGCCGCTGGTGTCGCTGGACGTGGCCGGCCACGAGATGACGCACGGCGTGACCTCGAAGACCGCGGCACTGACGTACTCGGGCGAGTCCGGCGGCCTGAACGAGGCGACCTCGGACATCTTCGGCACGCTGGTGGAGTTCCACGCGGGCAACGCCTCGGACCCGGGCGACTATTTGATCGGCGAGAAGATCGTCCGGTCGGGCTTCGGGCGGGAAGCCCTGCGCTACATGGACAAGCCGTCGAAGGACGGCGACTCGGCCGACTGCTGGAGCGCCACGACCGGGACGCTCGACGTCCACTACTCGTCCGGCGTCGCCAACCACTTCGCCTACCTCCTCGCCGAGGGCAGCGGCGCGAAGACGGTGAACGGTGTCAGCTACAACTCGCCCACCTGCAACGGCTCTTCGGTTACCGGGATCGGCCGGGACAAGCTCGGCAAGATCTGGTACCGCGCGCTGACGGTCTACATGACGTCCTCGACGAACTACGCGGGCGCCCGTACGGCGACGCTGAACGCGGCGAAGGACCTGTACGGGTCCGGCAGCGCGGAGTACGGCGCGGTGGCGGCCGTCTGGAGTGCGGTCGGCGTCGGCTGAGGGCGGAAACAGGTGTGGCCGATCGCCATGCTCTTGTCACCGGGGTCCGGTAGGAAGGGGTTCTGAAGAGACACCATCCAGACGTTCCGCATCCACACGTGAGGACGAACCGTGCCCTTCGACGATGTACTCGACCGCCTCGACCGGTGGCTGGAGGCCAACGCGCCGGACGAACTGCGCGTCCTCAACCCGCCCGCGACCCCGGCGCAGATCGGCGAGATCGCCGAGAACCGGTTCGATCTCCATCCGGAGCTGCGGCTCTGGCTCTCCCGGCACAACGGGGTGTCCACCTGGGCGCGGCCCGGCGGGCCGGGAGGGCTGCTGCCCGGGGGGCACTATCCGCTGGACGCGGAGGGGATGAGGCTCGGGCAGCGGGACATGGAGCAGGAGGTGGCCTGGAGCCTGGAGGACGAGAACGAGGAGTTCGTCGTCGGTGCCACGGCGCATGTCCGGTGGGTGCCGCTGGGCAGGACGATCGTGGGGACACAGCTCGTCGTCGACCACCGGGAGGGGCCGACCGAAGGAGCGGTCCTGGAGATCGACCAGGACCTGGAGCTGTGGGGCGTGGTGCGCTGGAAGAGCGTGGCGGCGATGTTCGAGGAGACGGTCGAGTCCCTGGAGACCGGACGCCCTGTGGTGACCGCGACGGGCGAGGAGATCCGCGCCGAGTACGTCCATGAGGACGACGACACCTGGCAACTGGTCTGGCGCTGACGTGGAAGAGGGGGGACCGGCGGTCGTGCCGGTCCCCCCTGTCACGCCGGTGATGTCACAGGCCATGTCGCAAGTGATGTCACAGGCGCTGTCACATCAGGGGCGCACCACGCACACGTCCTCCGTGTTGCAGCCCTCGTAGCCCGGTACCTCGATGTAGAACTCCTCCCCGTCCAGCACCCGTGCCTTGGTGTAGAAGCCCGACAGGCCGGGTCCGCGGCCCGCGTCGCCGTTCTGTTTGCCCGGCATCGAGGCCCGCCCGCAGATCTCCTTCCACGTGGGCGGGTCGTACCGCTCGTCGTCGAAGAGCCGCCAGGTGCCGTCGTCCTGCTTCTCGGCGTACAGCTGGACGCAGATGCCTCCGTTGACGACCGGCGTGGGGACGCCTCCGCTCTCCCGGGTGGCCGCGAAGGGGAACTCGTCGCACTGCACGCCCTGGGTGTCCGGGGTGGCGTCCGGGTGGGCCGTCCATTTGCCGGTGCCGGTCTTGTTGCAGATCGTGTCGCGGTTGTGCTTCTGCTGGTCCTTGTCCATCAGGCGGTGCATCGGCTTGCCGTGCTTCTTGCTGCCCGGATGGTCGGCCAGTTTCTCGCGCAGCACCCAGTAGTAGGCGGCCGCGGCCGGATACCGCTTGGTGTTGGTCTCGAACGTCGGTATGTGCTTGCCGAGCACACAGCCGGTCGAGTTGTTCACGGCGACGGAGTTGTCACACGTGACCTGGTCCCAGAAGGTCCACTCCGGCTTGACGGCCTGGACCGCGCCGGTCGCCTCCGGAGAGCTGGCCTTGAAGCTGAGGAACGTTCCGCGGTCGAAGTCCCGGGACGTGCCGGCCGTCGGCGTGGTCCAGGTGAACTTCTTGGTGGCCGACGCCCAGTGCTTGTCCGTGATGGGGGCCCAGGTGGTCAGGCCGTTCCAGGTGCCGACGTACCCTTCGTCGCAGTCGGGCGTGCAGATCGCGTCCCAGTACTCCAGGGAGACGGTGCCCAGCGCCGCGTCGATGGACAGCGGGCTCATGAACAGCCGCTCCCGCCACTCCTTCTTGTTCTCCAGCAGGAACTCCTCGCGGACCATGAAGGTGGCCGTGCCCACCGTCTTGTTGTCGACCGTCCACCTGATCAGGACGGCCAGCTTGTGGCAGCCCTCACGGCGCGTGATGGTGTAGCCGGAGACCGTCGGGTCGTCGCACCAGGGCACCAAGGGGGCGTCGGCGTCCGCGGCTCTGCTGCGCGGCTGCTTCCAGGCGTCGGCGCCGTACTTCTTGATGTCGTAGTCGCGCGAGATGCACTGGCGCACGCCCTCGCGGTCCGTGTCGTAGCAGTGCTCGTTCTTCCTCGACACGCCGATCACACCGTCGGGGTTCGGCTGCTTCTGCCGGTCCGTGTCCTTGAACTCCGGGTCCGGGGCGTCGGGGTCGGCCTCCGGGATGATGATGTCGGGCACGAAGTCCCAGTCGCCGGGCTCGAAGGCCACCGCGTCGAAGGCGATGTCCTCGTCCCCGGTGCCGTCCTTGGTGAGGGTGCTGAGCCTGACCTCGGGCACGATGCCCTTGGTACGGAAGATGCCGAGCTTCACCCAGCGGTTGCTGTCGCCGGGCTGGGACAGGGTCTTGCTGCGCCAGCCGTTGCGGGTCTTGACCTCGTACCTGGCGAACTTGGTGTGCGCGCCGTGGTCGGGGAGGTGGACCCAGACCCGGGCGTCCTTGTCGAGTTCCCGGTTCAGCTTCCAGGTGCCGGTGATCTTCAGCCGCTGGCCCTTGGCGTCGTTCTGCCGGGTGTGGCCGAAGTAGAAGTGGCCGCCGAAGCCCGCGCCCAGCTGGTGGAGGTCGACCTTGGCCGGGTAGACGGTCTCGACCGCGTTGTTGGCGAAGTTGAAGGAGAAACTGCCCGAGTTGGTCCAGGAGTTGGAGCAGTTCGGCCGGACCACCGGGGTTCCGGCGGGGACGTCGTCGACGATGAGGGCACTGCCCGGCAGGCCGTTCCTGGAGCAGGTCGGCGGGTAGGCGGTGCCGTCGGCCTCCTCCGGCGTGCTCTCGCCGAAGCGGATGAACTCGAAGCCGCAGGTGTCGACGCAGTCGCTCTTCCAGGTCACCGGCTTGTTCCACCAGCACTTGAAGTCCGACCGGCCACAGGGCCCGCTGGTCGTGGTGTCGTTGGAGGCCCCGTCGGAGATCCGGCCGGGGGTGCAGGAGTTGGAGGAGTCGCAGAACGCGCCCTCGGGCGCCTTGACGCGGGACCGGTTGTACTTCGCGCTGCCCTTGACGCCCACGCCCTCGTTGGTGCCGTTCCAGGTGGACTGGCGGAAGGCGGGGACCATCACGCCCGGGGACTCCAGGAAGGACGGCGGGTGTGCGGCGAAGCCGAGGACCTTCTCCTGGTAGGGCCAGTTCTGCGGGCGGGCCGCGGCGCTCGCGTCGTCGTCGCCGGCGGCGTTCTCCATGAACGGCAGCCGTCCCGCGTCCCACTCCGGGTTCGCCGGGTTGTTGAACCAGCCCAGGCCCCAGGGCTCGGACCCGCTCTTGGGGTGGAAGCCGGAGTTGTAGGCCCACAGGGCGAAGTACCAGTTCTCGGGCCGGCCGTTGGCGCCGTGGTTGGCGATCAGGCCCGCGGCGCGGGTCTCGTTCCACTTGGCGATGAGGGTCTGCAGACCCGCCGCGATGTTCGCGGTGTAGTCGAGGGCCGCGGCGCGCTGCTTCTGGTACGGCCAGGCCTCGCCGCCGTGTCCGTCCTCCCGGCCGGCCATCCGCATGTGGTCCGTGATCTGCGTGATGCCGTAACCGCAGTCCGCCTCGGCGAAGTTGACGTCCCAGTCGTTGCCGGTATCGGCGTCGTAGAGGTCGATGCCGTAGTAGTTGCCGATCAGCGGGTTGGCGGTGACGCCGGGCACCGCCGATCGGGCGGCCTGCCACATGTTGGATTCCTGTGTGGTCACGCCGAGCATGACCTGCGCGATGGCACGGCCGCCGCCGTTCAGCGCCGGGTTCAGGAAGAGCGTCTGCGGCTGGTAGGCGGGCATGCCGAGGTTCTTCCAGTTCGCCGGCCGCGAGATGTGGGTGTTCAGCAGGCCCTTGACCGCCATGTTCACGGCCCACTCCACCTGGCGGGGCTTGGGCTGCATCGCCTGGTTGCGCGGGTCGTTGCGCGGTACGGAGCAGGTGCGCTCCTCTTCCACGGGGTTGCTGGGGTCGCCGCCGGCGCGAGCGGACCTGGCTTTGTTCCCGGAGATCTCGTTCGCGGAGGTCTTATTCGCGGAGGTCTTCTTGCCGGAGCCGGAGGATATCCCCGGTGACAGGTCCCGGCCCTGGGCCGCGTACGGCGAGACGCGCCGCGTGGGGTCCACGGTGAAGGAGACCCTGTGCCCGGAGCCCCGGACCGTCATGGACAGCTTTACGGGACGGGCCGAGGTGGCCTCGCCCGGCAGCAGGAGCGTGCCCTTGCCGTCGGCCCAGGTGGTGTGGCTCAGGACGGCCTCACCCCGGGTGGAGACGGTCACGTCCTTGGCGGTGCCCGCGAGCCTGCGCACCTCGGCGGGGAGCCGCTTCGCCACCGGCGCCGTCCTGCCGGTCACGTACACGGTCCCGGCGCTGCGGGTCAGTCCCGTCTCGGTCGCGGGGCCCTGGGCCAGCACGGCCGCGCGGGTCGTCCGCGCGCTCGGGCGGGTCACCGCGGCGGCGGTGACGTGCTTGACCTTGGTGGTCGCGCCGCGCTTGTCCAGGAAGGCGAGCCCGCCCGCGCTGTCCGGGGTGAGCCGGTAGGGCACGCCGTCGGTGCGGACGACGGCCTTGCGGGCGCCCGCGGAGTCGATGCGGACGACTTCGGCGCCGGAGGCCGCGGCGATGGAGCCGCCCGCGACCGGGACGGCCGAGGTGATCTGCCCCTTCAGCTCAACCGGCTTGCCCAGCTTGCCCGTCGACGTGTTTCGCCGGGCAGGTCCTCGCCGCCGGACTGGGTCAGGACGGCCGTCTCCCCCGTGCCGCAGCCCGGGTTGTAGTACGACAGCGACGCCTTGAGTTTCAGCTTCGTCACCCGGCCCGACGTCAGGTCGACGATCGCGGTGAAGGCGCCCCGGGCCATCAGCTGCGGCTTGTTGGTGAACGTACGCGGCGCGTAGACCACGACGGCCCGCTTGCCCGAGCCGGTCACACACACGTTGCCTATCCAGGCGTCCGCTTCCAGACCCGGCTCGGACAGCGTCGCCGTACTGCGCCAGGTGTAGCCGTCCTTCTTGTGCGCGGTGAGGAGGTGGAAGCCCTCCGCGTCACCCGACGTGGTCCACGCCAGGTCACCCGACTCCCGCCACTCCTTGCCCAGGACCGCGGCACGCCTGGCCGGCGGGACGGCGTCGGGGGCGGCTTTCGGCTGCGCCTCGGCCGTACTGCTCGCGGGTGCCGGCTCATCGGCCCAGGCCACGGCCGGCACCAGTCCCGCAAGCACAACTCCGGACGCCAGCACGGCGAGCGGCGCTCGCACTCGTCTGCGGAATCTCAACAGCTCTCCTTTTTCGGGGGTTATGGCGCGAGCGCGTACATTTCCGATCCGGTGGGTCGGGAGAACGGAGAGAGTGCCCGTACGGCGATATGCGTCATGACGGGCCGAACGTGAAGGCGCGCCCTTCAGGACACGCACTGGTGAACTTCCGTCGACGGGACCGCAGTCACGGAATCAGAACTGGGCGCCGCTCATTCCTCATGCCGACGCCGCGCCGATGGGACGCACTGGACCCCCCGTTCCCCCACTGTGGATCGCGCGCTTCACCGGCGGTCCGCAGAGTGGTCGGCTCCGCTCCGCCGGGCGCGGGGTCACTGTAGGCGGAGCGCGAATGGGTCGCACAAGAGTGCGAAGCAAGGATGGCAAGAAAAAGCCACACAGATCACGGCCGACGCTACGCACCTCACAGGCCACAGCAAGCGCTCACCTGTGCGGTAGCTGTGAGACTGCCGCGCGGACGGCTCAAGCCACCTGAGCGTTTATCGGCCAAGCCCGCCGGGGCCGATCCCGGCTGGCTACGGTGACCCGCATGACCGGCGACAGTTTCTGGACCCTCCCGCCCGACCGCATGGTGCGTGGTTCCCTGGGCCACTGCAACATCACCGTCCTCCTCCCACCGTTCGGCGTGGAAGCTCGCGCACTGCCCGCCAACGACCCCGCTCGGGCCGCGGAGTTCGCCGCGTCGTTCGGAACCGTGGAGGAGGTCCTGGAAGAGATCGGGTCCCGGTCGGCCCTGGACGTGCCGTACCCGGAAACCCGGACCGACCTGGACATCGTCCAGGCCGCCGCATGGGGGCACGCCCTCGGTTTCAGTGACCCGGCCCTGGCCGACAACGGCAACGACACCCCGCTCCTGACCGAGGCCGGCAGGCTGCGCGAGCGCTACCCGGACGCCCGTATCGTCGGCCGCGTTCACTTCCACGGCGGGGCGGACCACACCGAGGACATCGTCTGGCTGCCGGACGGGGCCATGTTCCACGCCTCCGGCTGGCCCGGTGACGTGCCGTTCGAGGTGACCGGCGACCCGGACGCCATCGCCTCCGCCCTCGGCATCCCCGCCCGGACGCTCAAAGACCTCGGCCTGGACGAGGAGGACCCCGCCGACGTCGAATGGGCCGGCTTCGCCGCGCTGGCCCTGGGCGAGGCCGACCCCTGGTGCTGGGAGCAGCTCCGGACCACGGCTTTCCGCGTGCAGCACACCGAGTTCGCCACGCTCACGATGGAAGAGCTGTACTTTGCCGGCGGCTGACTGAACTGCCCTGCGGGGGTGGGGCCTCGGGGCGTAAAAGCGGTGGCAGCGGCAGTACGGGTCCGGATACGCTCCGCGCCTCCTGTCCGAGCCGGCTGCCCGCCCCGCCTGACCGTGCGGCCACGCAACCGCCCGCCCCGAGCCACCACGGAGCCGTATGCCGTCGCCCACGAAGACACGCAAGATGCACGCCGACGAACTGGACATCGACGAGACGCTGGTCGCCCGGCTGGTCGCGGAGCAGTTCCCGCAGTGGGCCGAGCTGCCGGTGACCCGAGTCGCCTCCGCCGGCACGGACAACGCCATGTACCGGCTGGGCGCCGACATGGTCGTACGGCTGCCGCGGGTCCCCGGCGGGGCCCGCCAGATCGACAAGGAACACCGCTGGCTGCCGCGCCTGGCCCCGCACCTCCCCCTCACCGTCCCGACACCGATCGCGAAGGGCGAACCGGCCGTCGGCTATGAACTCCCCTGGGGCGTGTACCACTGGCTGGAGGGCGAGAACGCCTACGAAGCGCCGCTCACCGAACTACGGGACGCCGCCGAGGAGTTGGGCCGCTTCGTGGCGGCGCTGCGGAAGGTGGACGCGGTAGGCGGTCCGCCGTCCTGGCGCGGCGACCCGGTGCGCAAGCACGACGCGTACCTCCGCACCGCGATCCAGGACCTGAGCACCGCCGGAACGCTGGACGCCACGGCGGCGACAGCGACCTGGGAGGACACTCTCCGCCTCCCCCAGTGGGACGCGGCCCCCGTCTGGCTCCACGGCGACCTCCTCCCCGGCAACCTGCTGACCTCCTCCGGCCGCCTCACCGCCGTCATCGACTTCGGCGGCCTCGGAGTCGGGGACCCGGCCGCCGACACCATCGCGGCATGGACGGTCTTCGACGCCGAGACCCGCGAGGTGTTCCGCGCGGCGGCCGACGTAGACGATGCGACGTGGGCGCGGGGGCGGGGGTGGGCGCTGTGCTTCGGCTTGATGGCGGAGCACTACTACGGCGACACCTGCGGGAACGGGACGAATCCGGTGCTGGCGGCGGTGGGGCGGCGGGCTGTGGGCGAAGTGCTGGCGGAGTGTGGAGGCGGCGGGCGATGACGGACAGATCAGCCATCCGGATCGGTGTTCTCGCTCCGCTGACCCGTCCCGGCTGGGTCCAGGCCGGCCGGCACCTGCTCGCCGGCCTCGAACTGGCCGTCGGCGAAGTCAATGACGGCGGCGGGATCGGCGGAAGGCCGCTCGAGGTGGTGGTCCGGGACACTGCCGCCGATCCACAGAGGGCCACGGCGGCCGTGGACGAACTGGCTCGCCTGGGCGTGGCCGCCTTGGCCGGGGAGTATCACAGCGTGGTCGCTCGCGCCGCCACCACCAGGGCCGACGCGCTCGGCGTGCCGTTCCTGTGCTCGTCGGCGGTTCTCGACGCGCTCACCGAGGAGCCGACGGAATGGGTCGCGCGCCTTTCCCCGCCGCAGTCGCATGGCTGGCAGCTCTACGCGGACTTCCTCCTCGGCGCGGGCCACACGCGAATCGCCGTCGCAACCGAACCGAGCGTGTACTGGGCGTCAGGGGTCCGCATCCTTCGGGACCGCCTCGCTCCACGCGGCGGCACCGTCATCGAACTCGATGCGCGCGCACTCGCCCCCACGGCCGTGTGCGACGCACTCGCCGACAGCCGTGCGACAGCCCTCCTTCTGCTGGTCGGCTTCCCGGAGCCGGCCGTGTCGATCGTCAGGTCCGTCCGCCACGACCAGCGCCTCGCCGAGATCATGATCGGTGCTCCGGCCGGGCAACCGGAGTTCGCCGAATGGTCGGCGTCGCTGGGCGACGACAGTGCCGCGGTCCCGTTCCTGCGCTACCTGCCCGAGCGTCTCAGCCCCCTCGGTGAACGAGTCGAGAAGGCCCTCCTTGAGCGGCTGCCCGAAGTGCCCTCGTTCGTCGCGTTCGAGGGCTACGACACGGTCGCGATCCTCGCCGACATGCTGCGTTCCCACGGCTCGGACCGGGCGCGCATCGCCGCATCCTGGCCGCACGTTGCCGTCGAAGGAACCCGCGGGCAGATCCGGTTCTCCCGCACCCCCGGCATCAGCGTGTGGCAATGGGCCGGCGCGCCGATCCAAGTCGTGGATCGGGATCCGGCACAACCCGACCGCTTCCGGGTCCTCCACGCCACCTGAGAATGCGGGGAGGCTGCGACCCGCGGCTTGAGGCTCACCCTGACGGTCACCCGTTCACACCCCTGCCCCTCCGCCCATCGGGTTCTCCTCCACACCATGCCGCGCACCCGGCCATGACCTGCTGAAACACCACCGCATCAGCGACCCCGCCCCGCCTTCCTGCCACCCGTTCACCCCATTTTTGACGCTCTCTCAGGAAGCGCCCCGGCCCCTCTGCCCCTTACCTCGGAAGGGCAGGGGCACGACCGAGGCGGCGGCACATGGGGGTGTCGCGGGCCGTGGCCCGTCGAGTGCGGAGGAGCATCGATGCGACGTACCGCCCGTCTGCTGACCGGGACCGCGCTGGCCGTCGGCGCCGCCGGACTCGTCGTCACGCCCGCGTACGGCGGCGACGGTGGTGGTGACCTGGAGGTGTCCCCGTCCTCGGTCGTGCCGGGCGGGGACGTGACGGTGCACACGGCCGCCTGCAAGGACGGCGGTACGGCGGCGGGCGACGCGAGCGCCGTGGGCGCCGGCGATTTCACGCTGGCGCCGGCCGGCGACGAGCAGGACGCGACCGGGCGGTTCCGGGTGCCGCCGAGCGCGCAGCCGGGGACGTACGAGATCGTCGCGACCTGCGCCGAGGGCGGTCGGCGGGTGAGCGGGGACCTAGTGGTCACGCTGACCGCCCCGCGCGAACAGGTGCATCCGAGAGGAAGTGTGAAGACGGGGGTCGGCGGCGCTCTTGGCGGCGGTGACCCCGTGCAGACCGCGGCCGGCGTGGCGGCTCTCGCCGTCGCCGCCGCGGGCGGTACCTGGCTCCTGCATCGCCGGGCGAGAGGCGACGGGATCTGACGGACACCCTCCGCTGTCCGTCCACCGGTACCGCACGTCCCCTCCCCCTCCGGGTCCGACGCCCCTCGCGGCCCGGAGGGGGACCGGGCGGCCGAGGAGAGTCCCAGGAGGCTCCCGTGCGCAGTCACCGCGGCGTCGGCAACGCCGTCATAGCCGCCGTCACCGTCCTCGCCCTCTGCTCCGGCGCCTGGCTGCTGAGCAACGGCGCCGAGACCCACGCCCCACCGCAGCCGTCGGCCGCGCAGGCGGGCCGGGCCGGAAAGCCGAGCGGTTCGCCCGCCGCCCCGAGCTCTCCTCACCCCCCGCGCACTCCCCACTCCCCCCGCTCCCTCACCCCCGCGCTCCCGCCCTCCCCTCCCGACCGCATCCGCATCCCCTCGATCCGCGTCGACGCGCCCCTCATGGGCCTGGGCCTGACGAAGACGGGCAGCCTCGACGTCCCGCCCGCCGAGCGGAAGAACCTCGCCGGCTGGTACGAGGCGGGCACCACGCCCGGTGAGTCGGGCACCGCGATCGTCGCCGGGCATGTCGACAACGCCGACGGGCCCGCCGTCTTCTACCGCCTCGGCGCCCTGAAGAAGGGCAGCACGATCGAGGTGGACCGACGGGACGGCGGGACGGCGCTCTTCTCGGTCGACGCCGTCGAGGTGTACGACGCGAAGGCCTTCCCCGACGAGAAGGTGTACGGCCCGGCTCCGCGCCCCGAGCTGCGGGTGATCACCTGCGGCGGCGGGTACTCACGGACGACCGGGTATCAGGGCAATGTCGTCGTCTTCGCGCACCTCACGGGCAGCCGCTGAAGGTACGGCGAGGCACAGCTCGTACCGAGTCGCGCAGGTCACGCCGAGAAAAGAGATCACCGCCCGTCACCCCGGTCGTAGACGATGGCCGCTGCACGGAACCCCGAGGTCGGGCCGCCCCACCCCGCCCGTCCGGGACCGACCTCACAGCCCGCCCCCGCTGCCCCCTCCGAACCCTCACACCGACTCCCGGCCCCTGCTGAGGGCAGCGTTCCTCGCGGGAAACAGATGTGATGCGGTCGGGTAACACCCACCCCGCACGCTCCTAGGCATGACCTCGAATACGCGTGTGGTGGTGATCGGCGCCGGCCTCGCGGGCGTACGACTCGCCCGGCGGCTCGGCGAGCTCGGCGTGCCCGTGACGCTCGTCGGCGACGAGGAGCACCGCCCGTACAACCGGGTGCTGCTCGCCGAGGTGCTGGCCGGCCGCTACAGCCCCGATGTGATCGCCCTCCCGGCGCCCGCGGAGCTGACGCGTGGCCGGGTCACCGGCATCGACCGCGAGATGCGAGCCGTACATCTCGCGGACGGCACGGAGATCGCATACGACACCCTCGTCCTGGCCACCGGCTCCAACCCGGTGCTCCCGCCGCTGCGCGGCCTGTTCACCCCGGACCATGTGCTGCCGGAGGGCGTCCACGCCTTCCGGACGATGGACGACTGCCTGGGCCTGTCCAAGGCGGTCCGGCCGGGTGTGCGGGCCGTCGTGATCGGCGGCGGGCTCCTCGGGGTCTCCGCGGCCCGCGCGCTCGCGCTGCGCGGCGCGCAGGTCGTGCTCGCCCAGCAGTCCGAGCGGCTGATGGAGCGCCAGCTCGACCCGGCCGCCTCGAAACTGGTCAAGCGTCACCTCACCGATCTCGGCGTCGAGATCCACACCGAGTGCCGGGTACGCGACGTGCGCTGCGTCGGCGGCGCGGTCCGCTCGGTGGAGATGGCCGACGGATACGCGCTCGACGCCGACCTCGTCGTCCTGGCCTGCGGGGTCCACCCGCGTGCGGGCCTCGCGCAGGCGGCGGGGCTGGACGTGGGCAAGGGGATCGTCGTCGACGACGAGCTCCGTACGTCCGACCCGCACATCCGGGCCATCGGCGACTGCGCCCAGCACGACGGCACGGTGTACGGGCTGGCCGCTCCGGCGCTCGAACAGGCCGATGCGCTGGCCGAGCTGCTGGCCGGGAACACGGGCGCCCGCTACACCGGCACCCGTTCCCTGACCCGGCTCACCCTCACCGGGCCGGAATCGCCCCTCGGCTCCTTCGACCTCGCCGCGTTCGGCGAGACGGAGGCCCGGCCCGGCGACGACGTCGTGCAGCTCGCCGACGCCACCCGCGGCACGTACCGCAAGGTCGTCGTCCGCGACGACCGCCTGGTCGGCGGGGTTCTCGTCGGCGAACTCGGCACCGTCGGCGCGCTCGCCCGCGCCTGGGAGGGAGCAGAGCCGCTCCCCGACGACGGCCCTCTGCTCCACCTGCTCACCAACGATGGAGGCTCCTGATGTCCGCGGACACCCCCACGATCGTGCTCGTCGGCCATGGCATGGTCGGCCAGCGCTTCCTCGAAGCGCTCGCCGCGCGCGGCCTGACCGCCACGCACCGCGTGGTCGTGCTCTGTGAGGAGCCGCGTCCCGCGTACGACCGCGTGGCGCTCACCTCGTACTTCTCGGGCAAGACGCCCGAGGACCTGTCGATGACCGACATGGAGTTCATCAAGGACCACGGCATCGAGTTGTACATCGGTGACCCGGCGGTCTCCGTCGACCGCGAGGCGAAGAAGGTCACCGCCAAGTCCGGCGAGGTCTTCGACTACGACACCCTCGTCCTCGCCACCGGCTCGTACCCCTTCGTGCCGCCGGTCCCGAACAAGGACGCCACCGGCTGTTTCGTCTACCGCACGATCGAGGACCTGCTCGCGATCGAGGAGTACGCGAAGACGAAGGCCACGACCGGTGCCGTGGTCGGCGGTGGTCTGCTCGGCCTGGAAGCCGCGGGTGCTCTGAAGGGCCTGGGCGTCGAGTCGCACATCGTGGAGTTCGCGCCGCGGCTGATGCCGGTGCAGGTCGACGAGGGCGGCGGCGCCGCGCTGCTGCGCACCATCGAGAACATGGGCCTGACGGTCCACACCGGTGTGGGCACGCAGGAGATCGTGACGGACGCCGACGGTGTCGTCACCGGTATGAAGCTGTCCGACGGTTCCGAGCTCGCCACCGACATGGTGATCTTCTCCGCCGGTGTCCGCCCCCGCGACCAGCTGGCCCGCGACTGCGGCCTGACGGTCGGCGAGCGCGGCGGCATCACGGTCGACGAGCAGTGCCGTACGGTCTCCGACCCGCACGTGTTCGCGATCGGCGAGTGCGCGCTTGCGGCGGACGGCCGGGTGTACGGCCTGGTGGCCCCCGGTTACGAGCAGGCCGAGACGGCCGCGGCGACCATCGCCGCCGACGAGGAGGCCGCCTTCACCGGCGCCGACCTGTCCACCAAGCTGAAGCTGCTCGGCGTGGACGTGGCGTCCTTCGGTGACGCGCACGGCACCACCGAGGACTGCCTGGACGTCGTCTACTCCGACTCCCGTGCGGGCCTGTACAAGAAGCTGGTCATCGGCCGCGACGGCACGCTGCTCGGCGGCATCCTGGTCGGCGACGCGGAGGCGTACGGCACGCTGAAGGCCTTCACCGGCTCGGTCCCGCCGGTCTCGCCCGAGTCGCTGGTGCTGCCCGCCGGCGCCGGGGAGTCGGCCCAGCTCGGCCCGACCGCGCTGCCGGACGACGCGATCATCTGCTCCTGCAACAACGTCACCAAGGGCACGATCCGCGGCGCGGTCACCGACCATCAGTGCACCACCGTGCCCGAGGTGAAGAAGTGCACCAAGGCCGGTACGACCTGCGGCAGCTGCGTCAAGGTGCTCGGCCAGCTGGTCAACGCCGAGCTGGAGGCGTCCGGCGTCGAGGTCGACAAGGGCCTGTGCGGCTGCTTCTCGCAGACCCGCGAGGAGCTGTACGAGATTGTCCTCGCCCTGCGCATCAACACCTACCAGGACCTGCTCGACCGCTACGGCCGGGAGAACGCCCGCGGCACCGACGGCTGCGAGATCTGCAAGCCGGCGGTCGGCTCGATCATCGCCTCCCTCGCCCCGACGATCGGCGCGAGCGGCTACGTCCTGGACGGTGAGCAGGCGGCCCTGCAGGACTCCAACGACCACTTCCTCGCCAACATCCAGAAGAACGGCTCGTACTCGATCGTGCCGCGCATCCCCGGCGGCGAGATCACCCCCGAGAAGCTCATCGTGATCGGCGAGGTCGCCCGCGACTTCGGCCTCTACACGAAGATCACGGGTGGACAGCGCATCGACCTCTTCGGTGCGCGCGTCGAGCAACTGCCGCTGATCTGGGCCCGGTTGGTGGACGCGGGCTTCGAGTCCGGGCACGCCTACGGCAAGGCGCTGCGCACGGTGAAGTCCTGTGTGGGCTCCACCTGGTGCCGCTACGGCGTGCAGGACTCCGTCCGCATGGCGATCGACCTGGAGCTGCGCTACCGCGGCCTGCGCTCCCCGCACAAGCTGAAGTCGGCGGTGTCCGGCTGCCAGCGCGAGTGCGCGGAGGCCCAGTCGAAGGACTTCGGCGTCATCGCCACCGCCAACGGCTGGAACTTGTACGTAGGCGGCAACGGCGGCGCGACCCCGCGCCACGCGGACCTGCTCGCGCAGGACCTGTCCGACGCCGAGCTGATCCGCCTGATCGACCGCTTCCTGATGTTCTACATCCGTACGGCGGACCGCCTGGAGCGCACGTCGACCTGGCTGGAGCGGATCCCCGGCGGCCTGGACCACGTGCGCGACGTGGTCGTCGAGGACTCCCTCGGCATCTGCGAGGAGCTGGAGTCGCTGATGGCGGCCCATGTCGCGAACTACCGCGACGAGTGGGCGGAGACCATCAACGACCCCGAGAAGCTGGCCCGCTTCGTCTCCTTCATCAACGCCCCCGACACGCCCGACCCGGTCGTCGGCTTCGTCCCCGAGCGCGACCAGATCAAGCCCGACCTGCCGCTGCTGACCATCGGCCACCGTCCCCTGGAAGGAAGCGCCCAGCGATGACCCTGGCACCCGAGACAACCGACCTGAAGGTCCAAGTACGCCTGGACGAGGACTGGTTGACGGTCTGCGATCTGACCCGGCTGCTCCCCGGCCGCGGTGTGGCGGCCCTGCTGCCGAACGGCGACCAGGTGGCCCTGTTCCGCGACCGCGCCGGACAGCTGTACGCCATCGACAACCGCGACCCGTTCAGCGGGGCGGCGGTCCTCTCCCGCGGCCTGACCGGCACGCACCAGGGCCGCCCGTTCGTGGCCTCGCCGCTGCTGAAGCAGCGGTTCGACCTGGAGACCGGGCAGTGCCTGGACGATGAGGCGGTGCGGATCGCGACGTACGAGGTACGGGCGTCGTAGCACCGAACTTTCTTGACCGATCGTTCTGATCGAACCTAGGCTGGCCCGCGTGGCCAGGACCAAGGAGTTCGATCCCGAGGCCGCGCTCCAGGCAGCCCTTGAGCTGTTCTGGCGGCGCGGCTACGAGGCGACGTCGATGTCCGACCTCGTCGAGCACCTCGGCATCGGACGCGCGAGCCTCTATGCGACCTTCGGCAGCAAGCACGAGCTGTACCTGAAGGCGCTGGAGCGCTACGACCGGGCCGGGCTCCCGCCGATCGTGCGGGAGCTGTCCCAGCCGGGGCCCGCGCTGCCGGCCGTACGATCCGTCGTCCGGCGGTACGCGACCGAGGCCGCCGACGACCGACTGCGCCTCAACGGCTGCCTGGTCACCAACACGGCGGCGGAACTCGCCCCGCACGACCCGGCCGCCGCACGGCAGGTGGAGCGCAACTGGGACCAGCTGGAGACCGTGCTGCACTCGGCACTGGTCCGCGCCCAGGCCCAGGGCGAACTGCCCGCCGACCGCGACCCGCTCACCCTCGCCCGCATGCTGCTGGTGCTGCTGCAGGGCCTCCGGGTCGTGGGCAAGGCGTCGCCGGACCCGGCACGGGTGCGGGACGCGGCGGAACAGGCATTGGCGCTGCTCGACTGAAACGCCGCCCTTCGTTTCGAGGGGCTTTTTTCAGGCCTTCATAATGAACCGATCGGTCAAGAAAAGGGGAGATCATGACCACCGCCACCACACGCACCCGCTTCACCGCCAGGACCGCCCTCGTCACCGGCGCCGGCTCCGGCATCGGCCGGACCATCGCGCTCGCGCTCGCCGCCGAGGGCGCGAACGTCGTCGTGGCCGGCCGCAGGCGGAACGCGCTGGACGAGACGGTGACGCTGATCGAGGCGGCCGGAGGGAAGGCTCTGGCGGTCACGGCGGACGTCTCCGCGGCGGCCGACGTCCAGGCGGCCGTGGACGCGACGGTCGACCACTTCGGCTCCTTGGACGTGGCCGTGAACAACGCGGGCGTCTTCCGCGGCGGCGCGCCGCTGGCCGACCTCCCCGAGGAGGACTGGCACACCCAGCTCGCCATCAACGTCACGGGCGTCTTCCTGGCCCTCCAGGCCGAGATCCGGCAGATGCGCACCCAGCCGGCCGGCGGAGCGATCGTCAACATCGCCTCCACCTTCGGCGTCCACGCCCGCCACCCCGGCGCCGCCGCCTACGCCGCCACCAAGGCCGCCGTCTCCGTCCTCACCAGGGGCGCCGCCCTCGACCACATCGGCGACGGCATCCGCATCAACGCCGTCAGCCCCGGCGCCGTGGACACACCGATGTCCCTGCGCCCGGGCGAGCAGGACGCGGACCGCGCCGAACGCGCCCGGGCCACCCTGCCCCTCGGCCGTATCTCGACCACGCAGGAGGTGGCCGCGGCGGTGCTCTACCTGGCCTCGGACGACGCCACGTCGGTGGTGGGCACCGACCTGGTGGTGGACAGCGGGGCGACGGCCTGAGCGCACACCCGCCGCTCACGCCTTGAGCAGGTCGTACGTCACCCCGGTCAGCCGCTCCGACTCCTCCCAAAGGCGCTCGCCCGCCCGGTCGTCGATCGTCCACGGTGCCCGCCAGGACGGGGCGGGTGAGCCGCGCCAGCCGGCGAAGGACGGGCCGGTGAAGGAGTCGGGACGGACGCCGGGGGCGGTGGCGGCGTACAGGATGGGCAGGGCGCCGGCCTCGGCGGACTGGGCGAAGACGCGGTTGCCGACCCGCATGAACCACTCACCGACCCGGCGACCCGACATGCGCGGCCCCGCCGTCTGCAGGTTGGTGGCCGCGTACCCGGGGTGCGCCGCGGCGGCCACCACCCCCGAGCCCCGGGCCGCCAGCCTGCGTGCGAGCTCGTGTGTGAAGAGCAGGTTGGCGGTCTTGGACCGGGCGTAGGCGATCCAACGCCGGTACCGCCGCTCACTGTTCAGCTCACCGATGTCGATGTTGGCCACCGCGTGCATCGGACTGGACACGGTCACCACCCGCGCGCCCGGCGTCCCGAGCAGCGCGGGCAGCAGCAGACCGGTGAGCGCGAAGTGCCCGAGGTGGTTGACGCCGAACTGCGTCTCGAAGCCGTCCACCGTCGTGCCGTACGGCAACGCCATCACCCCGGCGTTGTTCACGAGCAGGTCGAGACGTTCGTACGGGAACGTCGCGGCGAAGTCCCGTACGGAGCCGAGGTCTCCGAGGTCCAACAGCCTCAACTCGACCTGCGCCTGCCGCACTTCGGAGCCCAGCCGCTCGACGGCCGCCGCACCCCGCGCCTCACTCCGGCACGCGAGCACCACCCGGGCACCCTTCCTCGCCAGCTCCCGCGCCGTGACGTACCCGAGCCCACTGTTGGCCCCGGTGACGACGGCGACGCGGCCGCTCTGGTCGGGGATGTCGTGCGCGTTCCAGCCGGGCATGACGAGCTCCTTCCGGTGGCGAGTCCAGACCCCCGCCCGACGAGCCTCCCACGGCCATCGATGGGCCCATTTAGTTCTGTTGCGTACCACCATGTCCGATGCGACCGTATTCGAGGGGGTTACGCCGAGGCCTCGGTGAGGGACGTCCTTGCAGGTCACGGCGTTACACGTCGATCCACCACCGCATCACGCCCACCATCCTCGGCGCTTGCCGCGCTGTCGATCGGCGTGCGTCCTCGTACGGGGGGGGAAGCACACAGAAAGCGGGAATTCAATGGCGAACGACCCCATGGACAGGAACGCCTTCGGCGGGCAGCCCGATCGCCCCAATGGCCACGTCCCGGGCCACGGCAGCGAGTACACCGGCCGGTATGTGGTCCTGCTCGACCCGAACAATCAGGAGAGCGGGCTGAACGCGCTGCGTTCCTCCGTCGGCATAGCGTCCGTCGAACGTGTCCGGGGATCCGAGCCCGGGAACGTCGCCGAGCTCCTCGAGCGCCCTGACGTCTCGGTACTCTTCGAGGACCTCGGCGCCGCCGTCGTCGAGGTACGGCCCGAGCAACGCCACGCGCTGGTGACCGCTGCCGAGGCGGAGCCCTCGATCATCGCGGCGGAGCCGGAGCGCCTGGTGCGCGCGTTCCCGATCACCGCCCCGACGCAGGCGCCGACCGAGTTCTTCCCGGCCTTCCGCAGCGACGAGGACGTGGTCGCCCGCCACACCAGGGCCGAGATCGCCGCTGCCCATGGCCCGGGCTGGGACGAGCAGAAGCAGACCTGGGGCCTGCAGGCCATCCGGGCCCACCTGTCGAGCCTGACCGGACGCGATGTCAAGATCGCCGTCCTCGACACCGGTGTGGACACCGACCACCCGGACTTCGCAGGCCGCATCGAGGCGAAGGCCTCCTTCATCCCCGGTGAGACCGTCGAGGACGGCAATGGCCACGGCACGCACTGCATCGGCACCGCCGCCGGCCCGGCCAACCCCCAGCAGGGCCCCCGCTACGGCGTGGCCCCCGAGGCCCGGATCCTCGCGGCGAAGGTGCTCGACAACGCGGGCTTCGGCACCGACGGCCAGATCCTCGCGGGCATGGCCTGGGCCGTCGCCCGTGGCGCACGGGTGATCTCCATGTCGCTCGGCTGGCCGGTCCAGACGGGCGAGCTCTTCCCGCAGACCTACGAGGAACTGGCCAAGCGCGCGCTCGAGCGCGGGACGGTGATCGTCGCCGCCGCGGGCAACGAGAGCAACCGGCCCTCGGACATCCAGCCCGTGGCCCGGCCCGCCAACTGTCCCTCCATCCTCGCGGTGGCCGCGCTCGACAAGGCCCTCACGACGCCCTACTTCTCCAACGGCGGCATCAACGGTGAGGGCGGCGAGATCAACATCGCCGCCCCTGGCAGGCATGTGCGCTCGGCCGCCCCTGGTGGCGGGTACACGCCCAAGAGCGGCACCAGCATGGCCACCCCGCACGTCGCGGGTGTCCTCGCGCTGCTCGCCGAGGCGAACCCCCAGGCCTCCGCGGCCGACCTCAAGGGCATGCTGCTGGCTGGTGCGTACCCGCTGATGCAGCCCGTCCGTGACGTCGGCTCGGGCCTGCTCCAGGCCCCGTGACCGAGCCGTCCCGGCCTGCGCCGGTCGGGGTCATCCTCGCGGTCGACCCCGACCGGTTCGCGGAAGTGGCGGACGCCCTGCGGCGGGCGGGCCTGACGGTCACGGGTGAGCAGCCGGTGCTCGGCACGCTCTCCGGCACCGTGGCCGGGGACCGGATACCGGCCCTTCAGGCGGTCGACGGCGTCGTATCCGTCGATCTGGAGCGGATCGTCCAGCTACCGCCGCCCGACTCCCCGATCCAGTGAGACCGAGACGGCTGCCCCGGATCCTCGGACCGGGGCAGCCGTCCGCCCGTCAACTGTCGCAGCCCACCCCGTCGTTGTCGCGGTCCAGGTGGGAGGCGTACCCGGGCTCGCCCCGGTGGATGGGGGCGGCCCCGGCGGCGCGGGCCTCGCTGCAGTTGGCGTAGTAGACGTCGCCGCCGGAGGAGTCGCCGTCGTCGTCGGAGGCGGCGCCCCCGCCGGCCGCGGGCGTCGCCGTGACCGTCCTGGTGACCTTGACCGTCTTCGTGGCGGTCACCGTCGGCGCCGGTTCGGGTTCCTCCGCCGGGGCCGTCATGGTGGCCGTGACGGTGACCGTGGGTCGCGGTGAGGCCGCCGTCGGCTTCGCGTCGGAGGTCTTGGAGTCCTCTCCGGAGGCGCCCGCGCCGATGCCCAGGAAGAAGGCCAGCCCGAGGGCGGGGAGTACGTAGCGCTTCCGTGCCCATGCAGGGGCCGGTCGGAAGGGTGGTTGCGGCATGGGTGGTGCGGTGTACGGATTGGTCATGTCATCCCCCCACTGGTGATACGTGAGGGGATGACCGTAAGACCCGGTGACCGGTTGTGGAGGAGGTGTGTCTATTTCGTGACCGTTACGAGCGGAAGGGGCCCGTCACCTCATAGGTGATGCCGCCCGACGAGCTCCCCGTCGTCCCCCGCTGGCTCGAGAAGTACAGGCGCCTTCCGTCCGGCGAGAACGCCGGCCCGGTGATCTCCGAGCTCGACTGGCCGTCGATCCGCAGGAACGACGCGACGACGTCGTCCGGGGTGATCACGCAGATCTCCATGTTGCCGCCGTCCTCGGCGACGAAGAGGTCGCCGGAGGAGGAGCCGGTGATGTTGTCGACGCCGGTGAGGGGGGCCGTGCCGTTGACGAGGGAGTCGTCGTACGCCAACTCGTAGGTGTTGTTGGTGAGGTTGAGCTGCCAGACGCGGTTGTCGCCCTTGGTCGTGAACCAGACCGTGTCGTTGGCGTAGTGGCAGCCCTCGCCGCCGTTGAAGGACTTGGAGCCCGAGACCTGGGAGCGGGTGGCCGTCGGGGAGCCGTCCGGGTCGGGGACGTTCGCCCAGGTGAAGGAGCCGCTCGTGCCGCTGCCCGCGACCATGACCTGGAGGGTGCCGGAGGACAGGTTGCCCCAGGTCGTCGGGACGAAGCGGTAGAAGCGGCCGTTCGTCTCGTCCTCGGTCAGGTAGATCACCTTGCGCACCGGGTCGGCGGCGGCCGCCTCGTGCTTGAAGCGGCCCATCGCGTCCCGGCGGGTCGCCGCGTTGGTGCCCCAGGGGTCGGTCTCGTAGACGTAGCCGAGGGACACCTCCTCGCAGGACAGCCAGGTGTTCCACGGCGTCTTGCCGCCCGCGCAGTTCTGCCGGGTGTTGGACAGGATCCGGTACGCGCCCGTGATCGCGCCCGTCGACGAGAACTTGACCGCGCTCGCGCCGCCGGAGGGGTTGATCTCGGAGTTGGAGACGTAGATCCAGCCCGTGCCGTCGGCGTAACAGGCGCCGCCGTCGGGGGCGTTGTGCCAGGTGTACGACGTTCCGGAGACCGTCTGGCCGGAGCGGGCGATGACGCGGCTGGTGAAGCCGCTGGGGAGTCTGATGCCGTTGGCGTCGGGGGAGCCCAGCGGCCCGTAGGGGCCGGGGCCGGGCTGGGCGGGCGCGGCGTACGCGGCGCCGCGCCACAGGGTTCCGCCGAACACGGCGGCCGAGCCGCCGAGGACGGCCGCACGCAGGAGGTTACGACGTTCCACTCTCACTCCAAGAGGTGCCGTACCGCCCCGCCACCGGTCGGCGACGGGGTCGTGCGTGGGGGGCGGCATGGAACCTAGGGGCGCATGGTGGACGGACCGTAGCCAACGCATGACCGTCGGACGGCGTACCTGGGTTCTGCCTGTGCACTCCCCATGAGCGCTCATGTGAGTGCTACCCGCGTGCGCACCCCGGAGTGCCACCGCCCGTGTGCGCCCCCTCGCGTGCGCTCACGCGCGCAACGCCGGCACCCCCCGCTTCCGCTGCCCGCCCCGGTCCGGACCCGGCCCGTGCCCCTCGCGCGGCGCCTCCGCCGACGGCAACCGGATCACCGCGTCCAGCCCGCCCGCGGCCGCCGCATGCAGGCTCGCCTCGCCGCCGCTGGCGTGCGCGAGCCGCTGGACCAGCGACAGGCCCAGCCCCGTACCGCCCTTGGGGGCGCCCGGCGCGCGCCAGAAGCGGTCGAAGGCGCGGGCCCGCTGCTCCGGGGTCATACCGGGACCCTCGTCGGTGATGTGCAGGTCGACCCAGGCGGGGCGGGCGTCGCGCAGGGCGCGGCGGGCCGGCACGTGCAGCCGTAGCTCCATGGTCACGGTGGAGCCGGGCGGCGAGGCGCGCAGGGCGTTGGACAACAGGTTGTCCACGATCTGCTCGACCCCGCCCGGCACCGCCAGCACCGGGCCCACGCTGCCGGCGAAGAGCACGAGGGAGACCCGCTGCTTCTCGAAGAGCGGCTGCCAGGTGCGGTGCCTCTCCGCACAGACCGCGCCCACGTCGACCGGGCCCGGCGTCGCGGCGCTCTCCTCCAGGCGGGCCATCGCCAGCAGGCCCTCCACCATCCGTGAGAGCCGGTCCGTCTCGGTCACCGCGGCGGCCAGACTGCCCCGGCCGCGCACGGCGACGTTGGGCTCCAGGTTCTCCAGCCGCAGCCGCAGCGCCGCGAGCGGCGTCTTGAGCTGATGGGACGCCTCGCCGGCGAACGCGTGCTGGGCGGCGAGGAGATGGGCCAGCCGGGCGGCCGTACGGTTGAACGCGGCGGCGAGACGGCGCACTTCGGGCGGCCCCTTCGTGATCGTCACCGGCGCGGGCAGACCGCCGTCCGCCAACGCGTCGGTGGCCTGCTCCAGTTCGCGGATGGGCCGGCCGGTCCAGCGGGCGATGGCGAAACCGAGCCCGGCGACCGCGGTCAGGACCCCGAGCCCGCCGAGGCCGAGCAACAGCCAGACGTGATGGACGCGTTCGTGCACGGTCCGGGTCGGCAGGGTCAGCCACACGGCACCCTGCAACCCCGAGGTGTGCCGGATGGGCGCGGCGACCGACAGGTACTCCACCCCACCGATGGTCGACGTACGGACATCCACCGTGGCGGTGCCGCGCAGGGCCGCCGCGATTCCGGGCCGGGAGGCGAGGTCGGCCGACATGACGGCGGCCAGCGGATGCGAGGTGGCGAGCAGGGCGCCCGAGGCGTCCACGACCACCACCTTCCCGCCGATCCGCTCCGCGCAGTGGGCCACCCGGCGCGGCAGGTCACGCTCGGCCCGCCCGGTGCTCAGGGACAACGAGGCGTACGCGGACACCGACTCCGCCTCGCCCTTCGCCGCGTTGACCACCCGCTCCCGCTCACTGCGCGAGTAGACGAAGCCCAGCGGGATCTCCAGGCAGAGCAGTACGAGCGCGGCGAGGCTGAGGTAGCTGAGCAGCAGTCGGCGGGTCACGGCGAGGACACCTGCTGCCCGCCCGGCTCGGTCTGCACCGCCAGCCGGAAGCCGACGCCGCGCAGCGTCTGGATCCACGCCGGGTCGCCCAACTTCCGTCGCAGCGAGGCGACATGGACGTCCAGCGTCTTGGTCGGGCCCTCGTAGTGCGGATCCCATACCCGGTCCAGGATCTGCTGCCGGGAGTAGACCGCGCCCGGATCCTCCGTCAGCAGCGCCAGCAGCTCGAACTCCTTGGGGGTGAGGGTGACGGGCACCTCGCCGACCCAGACCTGGCGGGTGCGACGGTCGACGACCAGAGGGCCGGGTGCGTACGTGGGGTGCGGCCCGGTGTCCTCGTACGACGGGGGCGGCGGGGCGTCGTACGACAGCGGGGGTGTCGGTTCGTACGACAGTGGGGACGTCGTGTCGTACCCGGCCGTGACCGGCGCCTCCGCGCCGCCCGCCGCCTCCGTCCGCTGGGACCGCCGGGTCACCGCACGCACCCGTGCCACCAGCTCCCGCACACTGAACGGCTTGGCCAGATAGTCGTCCGCCCCGAGCTCCAGCCCCAGCACCCGGTCGGCCTCCTCACCCCGCGCACTCAGGATGATGACCGGCACGTCCGAGAACTGCCGGATACCGCGGCAGACGTCGATGCCGTCCATGTCCGGCAGCCCGAGGTCGAGCAGGACGACATCGCCGTACGGCCTCCTCAAGCCCTCGGCACCGGTGGTGACGTGATCCACCGTCAGTCCGAAATGCCCCAGCCCCTCGATGAGCGGTTCGGCGATCGTCTCGTCGTCCTCGATGAGCAGCACTTGTATGCCCATGGGTCCTGTCTCTCGAATTGACATTCTCTGCCCTGAAGTCGACACGCTACAGGGAACAAGCGCTTGCGTGGCCGCACGACAAAGAATGTCCAATTCCTGGGCGAGCTCTGGCTTTCGCTTAACCTTCGTCTGGGGTGACCCCCTCTACGGTGTGATGACCTGGCCGAACTCCCCACCGCGGAGGCACCGTTGAAGGCATTGCTGGACCGCGCCCGCTCGTTCAAACGGCGGGTTGATTTCGAGAGCGATGAATACCGGAAACTGGCCGAAGGACAATATCCCGAGGCACTCTTCATTACCTGCTCGGACTCGCGGGTCATCCCCGCCCTGATTACCGGCGCACGACCCGGAGAGATATTCGAGCTGCGCAACGCGGGCAATATCGTGCCGCCGTACGGCAGCCCCGGCGCGTCGGGGGAGGCCGCCACCATCGAGTACGCACTGGAGGTGCTCGGGGTTCAGGACATCGTCGTGTGCGGTCACTCACACTGCGGCGCGATGGGCGCGCTGAAGTCCGGAGACGACCTCACCGCCCTGCCGGGTGTGGACGCCTGGCTGCAGCTCGCCCGCCCCGAACTGGCACCGGTCCTCACGACCGCCTCCGACGACCCGTCACTGCCGGACGTGGCGCAGGGCAACATCGTCAACCAGCTTGCCGTATTGCGGACTTACCCCGTGGTGCGGCAGCGGCTGGACGCCGGGCGGCTGCGGCTGCACGGCTGGTACTACGAGGTCGACACCGGGCAGGTGCACGAGCTGGAGGGCGACGGTCTGTTCCGGGTGCATAGCGGATGAGCGGGGCGCATGCGCGCGGGCGTACACGCGCCGCGAAGGGTTCGGGTACGTCGGGTTCGAGTACGTCGGGTTCGAGTACGTCAGGTTCCAGTACGTCGGTGAAGGCCGCCCCGGCACCAAGGGCCGCCGGCGCGAAGCCCGACCTCGCCACCGAGATCACCGCGTCCCTGGTCGTCTTCCTGGTCGCCCTGCCCCTGTGCATCGGCGTCGCCGTCGCCTCCGGGGTCCCCGCCGAGCTCGGGATCATCTCGGGCGTGATCGGCGGACTGGTCGTCGGGGCGGTCCGCGGCAGCACGCTCCAGGTCAGCGGGCCGGCCGCCGGACTCGCCGCGCTCGTCGCGGAGACGGTGCTGGAGCACGGCCTGGCGATGCTCGGCGTGATCGTGCTGTTCTCGGGCATCCTGCAGATCATCCTCGGCGTCGTACGCCTGGGCCGGATGTTCCAGGCGATCTCCATCGCGGTCGTCCAGGGCATGCTGGCCGGCATCGGGCTGCCGCTGATGTTCAGCCAGGCGTACCCGATGGCCGACGCAAAGGCCCCTGGCACCCCGATCGAGAACATGGCAGGCATCCCGGCCCTGTTCGCCGACATCCTGACCAACCCCCAGGCGATGATCGCCACGCTGCTCGGCGTCGCCACGATCGTGCTGAGCTTCGTGTGGAAGAAGGTGCCGGGCCCGGCGAAGAGGATCCCGGCCGCGCTGGTCGCGGTCGGCATCGGCATCGCGGTCGCCGCGCTGCCCGGCGTGGACGTGAAGACGCTCCAGGTCGGCAATCTGCTGGCGTCGGTACGGATGCCGGGAGCCGAGCAGTTCGCGGGTCTGGCAGACACCGCGGTCATCACCTCGATCCTCACCTTCACGGTCATCGCCTCCGCGGAGAGCCTGTTCACCGCGGCCGCCGTGGACCGTATGCACAGCGGTCCCCGCACCCGCTACAACACCGAACTCATCGCCCAGGGCGCCGGCAACACGGTCGCGGGCATCCTCGGCGCCCTCCCCATCACGGCGGTCGTCGCCCGTAGCTCGGCGAACGTCCAGGCCGGCGCGAAGACCCGTATCTCCCGCACCCTGCACGGCCTGTGGCTGCTGGCCTTCGCGCTGCTGCTGCCGCAGGTCCTGGCCCTGATCCCGATCTCGGTACTGGCCGGCGTCCTGGTCCACAGCGGCTGGAAGCTGTTCGCGCCGGAGGAGTTCCCGAAGATGTGGCGGCAGGACCGGGGCGAGTTCATGGTGATGGCGGTGACCACGCTGGTCATCGTGGCGACCGCACTGCTGGAGGGCGTCCTGATCGGCCTGGCGGCCGGGATCGTCCTCGCGGCCCTGCGCATGTCCCAGACGGTGATCCGGCAGCACATCGACGACGACACCGCGAAGGTCGTCATGGCCGGCAACGCGACCTTCCTACGGCTCCCGCAGGTCATCGAGGCCCTGGAGTCCGCCGCCGCCTCGGGCAAGCCCCGCATCCGCCTGGACCTGACCGGCGTGACCCATCTGGACCACGCGTGCCGGAACCAGGTGGAGGAATTCACGGCGCAGCAGCGGGGGTTGGGGCTGCGGGTGGAGCTGCTGATGCCGGGGCCGGCGAAGACGGAGATCCCTGTCGTCACGGCACCCGAGCCCCCGCCGGCGCCTACGTCGCCTCAGCCCCCACCGTCGGCCCCCGGCCCGGACGCCGAGTGGTTCTACCTGGACACGCGGCCCTTGCCCGGCGGTTACGACGAGTACGCCCAGCGCCCACCGCTGGTCGGCTGAACGGTACGGGACCGGAAGGGCAAGCTCCACACGGAGAGCTACCTTCCGGTCACGTCACGTTCGTATCACAGGCCCTTCATAACTCCCCCGCCCCGTCAGCTCCTTACTACGTTCGTCACCTCATATCCGGCCGATCGCAACTTCCCGATCATGAGCGCCGATATCACCACGAACATGGAAGGACGCTCCGTGAACCTGCTCCGCAAGCCCGGCGCCATCGCCGTCGCCGCGCTGGCCCTCGCCACCCTGCCGTCCGTGGCCGCAGCGCACGACGGGGACCACCCGTTCCAGAACTGCGCCGAGGCCTACGCAAACGGCTACTCCAACATCGCCGAGGGCGACGAGCATTACGGCTCCCACCTGGACCGCGACAACGACGGCATCGGCTGCGACAACCCGCCCGCGGACTTCGTCCCCGCCGAGGACCACGAAGCCGGGTCCGGTGCCGGGGAGGACACGACGTCCGACGAGGCGACGGGCCAGGACGGCACCGACCTGGCCGCGACCGGAGGCGACGACAGCACGCCGTACGTCGCGGCCGGCGGCGCGGCCGCCCTGCTCGCCGGGAGCGGGGTGCTGCTGGCGGTGCGCAGGCGTCGCGCGCCCCGCTGACGCCCTGCCGGTGACCATCTGCGCCGCGCTACGTTCCTTCGGATGGACGGGCTCTCCCTTCCTCTCCTCGCTCACCCGAAGAAAGGAACACCAACGTGGACAGGACCGCGTGGCAGACCACGGCCGAACTCGCCGCGTTCCTCGACCGGGCCACAGCGCACGTGCCCGCCGCGCAGCGGCGCGTACTCCAGGTGCTGAAGATCGGCGAGGAGTTCGGCGAAGCCGCCCAGGCCGTCATCGGAGCGACGGGCACGAACCCGCGCAAGGGAGCGAGCCACACCTGGGACGACGTGACGGCGGAGGTCTGCGACGTGATCATCACGTCGATGGTGGCGCTGCACCGCCTCGGCGTCCCCGACCCCGAGGCGGTGTTCACCGAGCACCTGAAGCAGGCCGCGGCCCGCACCGTCGCCGTCCGGGAGGCTTGACGTGGAGCGAGTGCTGCCGCGCGAGGAGTGGATCAAAACCCTTCCGCAGGCCGTCGTCGCCTCCTGCGTGCTGCTCCTGGACCCCGACGGCCGCATCCTGCTGCTCCGCTACGCCGAGGGCCGGCCGAGTGCCGGAACCTGGTGGCTGCCCGGCGGAATGCTGGAGCACGGCGAGGACCCGCCGGCAGCCGCACGCCGAGAACTGTACGAGGAGACCGGCATCATCCTCGACCAGCCCCTTCGCTTCCTCGGCTACGACCACCGAGCCGACATGAAGGGAACGGGCCCGGTGGTCGACTTCTTCTTCCACGGCGGCACCCTCCCGGCCGGGCAGACCATCAGACGCAGCCCCGAGCACGACCAGGACGGCCTCTTCTCCCTGCCCGAGTTGAACACCACGCCCCTGACGGCACATCTGCCGACGCTCACCGCCCTGCACACGGCCGCCCGCTCCGGATCCGTCGTATGCCTCCGGGAAGGGCGGCCCCTGTGACAGCGGTGACACAGCACGCGGCCGACGCCCGCCTGAACGCCGCTACTTGGGACGGGATCGGCCGCCCGAACCGGCCTCACCCGAAGACCATGGCCTGGATGTTCCGTACGGCTCCCGGCCCCGGTCCGGAACGGGCCACTCACCGGCGCGACCGTCGCGGAGCTCGGCTGCGGTCACGGAGCACAACTCGCCGGCCTCACCGAGCACGGCCTCGCACGCGGCATCGGTATCGACGTGTCTCCGGTACGCATCCACCACGCCATGACCAGCTTCGCCCCCATACGCTCCCTGGAGTGGTGGCTGGGAGACGCGGTGCCGATCATCCCCCACCTCCCCTCCTGGACGCGGCGTTCTCCAACTTCGGCGCTCTGTGGTTCGCCGACCCGCACCGCATCCTGCCCGCCCTGACCGACCGCCTCCGCCCCGGCGGACGCCTGGTGTTCTCCTGCCTGACCCGCTCACCGGGCATGCCGGAGGGGAGGCGTCGACTACGTGTTCCGGCCCACGGATCCGGTGAACGCGTTCTGGGGTTCGGTCGTCGTGAGGGCCCGGTGGCGCGGGTAGGGGCGAGGACTCAGCGGGTGGGTTCGAGCGCTCGTCCCAGGGCGTCAGCTTGCTGGGTTTGGGCCCGCCGGAGAAGTGCTTGGGCAATCGCCATTTAGCCAGATCAGCGCCATAGCTCGACAGTCACCGCAGATCATGCAGGAGAGGGCGGCACCCCCGCACAGGGTGCCGCCCTCCTTGGTGCACCGGAGTCGCCGCCCATCGGTCTTGAGGGTCGGGGACAGGCGACGACTCCGGAGTTTCAGTGGGCCGTAGGCCTACCGATGACCGCGACGGGCCTACCGGTGGTCGCTCCCCGCCGACTGCGAAGCCGCCCGGCCCGCCTCAAGGCGTGCCACCGGGATCCGGAACGGCGAGCAGGAGACGTAGTCGAGGCCGACCTCGTGGAAGAAGTGGACCGACTCGGGGTCACCGCCGTGCTCGCCGCAGACGCCGAGCTTCAGGTCGGGGCGGGTCTCACGGCCCGCCTTCGCCGCGGCGGCGACCAGCGAGCCCACGCCGTCCTTGTCGATCGTCTCGAAGGGGGAGACTCCGAAGATGCCCTTCTCCAGGTACGCGGTGAAGAACGAGGCCTCCACGTCGTCCCGGCTGAAGCCCCACACCGTCTGGGTGAGGTCGTTCGTGCCGAAGGAGAAGAACTCCGCCGCCTCGGCGATCTGACCGGCCGTGAGGGCAGCGCGCGGCAGCTCGATCATCGTGCCGATCGACAGCTTGAGCGACGTACCGGTCGCCGCCTCGACCTCCGCGATCACTGCGTCGGCCTCCTCGCGGACGATCTCCAGCTCCTGGACCGTGCCGACGAGCGGGATCATGATCTCGGCGCGCGGGTCGCCCTTGGCGTTCTTGCGCTCGGCCGCGGCCTCCGCGATCGCCCGTACCTGCATGGTGAACAGGCCGGGGATCACGAGACCCAGGCGTACGCCGCGCAGGCCCAGCATCGGGTTCTGCTCGTGCAGGCGGTGGACGGCCTGGAGCAGGCGCAGGTCGTTCTCGTGGGACTCCTGGCGGGACTCGGCCAGGGCCACACGGACCGACAGCTCGGTGATGTCCGGCAGGAACTCGTGCAGCGGCGGGTCCAGGAGACGGACCGTCACCGGCAGGCCGTCCATCGCGGAGAACAGCTCCACGAAGTCCTGCTTCTGGAGCGGCAGCAGGGCCTTCAGGCTCTCCTCGCGCTCCTCCTCCGTGTCCGCCAGGATCAGGCGCTCCACCAACTCGCGGCGGTCGCCCAGGAACATGTGCTCCGTACGGCACAGACCGATGCCCTGGGCGCCGAAGCGACGGGCGCGCAGCGCGTCCTCGGCGTTGTCCGCGTTGGCGCGCACCCGCAGCCGGCGCTTGCGGTCGGCGAACGCCATGATCCGGTGCACGGCCTCGACCAGCTCGTCGGCGTCGTTGGCACCCGCGTGCATCCGGCCCTCGAAGTACTCCACGACCGGGGAGGGGACCACCGGGACCTCGCCCAGGTAGACCTTGCCGCTGGAGCCGTCGATCGAGATGACGTCGCCTTCCTCGACCACGTGCCCGCCCGGCACCGTCATCCGGCGCCGCTTGGTGTCGACCTCGAGCTCCTCGGCGCCGCAGACACAGGTCTTGCCCATGCCGCGCGCGACGACGGCCGCGTGGGATGTCTTGCCGCCGCGGCTGGTCAGGATGCCCTCGGCCGCGATCATGCCGTCCAGGTCGTCGGGGTTGGTCTCCCGGCGGACCAGGATGACCTTCTCGCCCGAACGCGACCACTTCACCGCGGTGTACGAGTCGAAGACCGCCTTGCCGACGGCCGCACCCGGCGACGCCGCGATGCCCCGGCCGACCTGCTCGACCTTCGCGTTCTCGTCGAAGCGCGGGAACATCAGCTGGGCGAGCTGGGCGCCGTTGACGCGCTGGAGCGCCTCGGCCTCGTCGATCAGGCCCTGGTCGACGAGCTGCGTCGCGATGCGGAAGGCCGCGCCCGCCGTGCGCTTGCCGACGCGGGTCTGGAGCATCCACAGCTGACCGCGCTCGATCGTGAACTCGATGTCGCAGAGGTCCTTGTAGTGGTTCTCCAGCGTCTCCATGATCTGCATCAGCTGGTCGTACGACTTCTTGTCGATCGTCTCCAGCTCCGCGAGGGGGACGGTGTTGCGGATGCCCGCGACCACGTCCTCGCCCTGCGCGTTCTGCAGGTAGTCGCCGTACACGCCCTGGTGGCCGGAGGCGGGGTCACGGGTGAAGGCGACGCCGGTGCCGGAGTCCGGGCCCAGGTTGCCGAAGACCATGGAACAGACGTTGACGGCCGTGCCCAGGTCGTGCGGGATGCGCTCCTGGCGGCGGTAGAGCTTCGCGCGGTCGCCGTTCCACGAGTCGAAGACCGCCTTGATGGCGAGGTCCATCTGCTCGCGCGGGTCCTGCGGGAAGTCCCGGCCGGCCTCCTTCTTGACGATCTTCTTGAAGGCGGTGACCAGCTTCTTGAGGTCGGCGGCCTCCAGGTCGGTGTCGACCGTGACCTTCTTGGCCTCCTTGGCCTTGTCGAGGGCCTCCTCGAAGAGGTCGCCGTCGACGCCGAGGACGGTCTTGCCGAACATCTGGATGAGGCGGCGGTACGAGTCCCAGGCGAACCGCTCGTCGCCGGCCTGCTCGGCGAGGCCCTTCACGGACTTGTCGGAGAGCCCGATGTTCAGGACCGTGTCCATCATGCCGGGCATGGAGAACTTCGCGCCGGAACGGACCGAGACGAGCAGGGGGTTGTCGGCCTGGCCGAGCTTCTTGCCCATCTTCGTCTCGAGCGCGTCGAGGTGCGCACTCACCTCGTCACGCAGTGCCGCCGGCTCCTCGCCACTGTCGAGGTAGACCTTGCAGGCTTCCGTCGTGATCGTGAAGCCCGGGGGAACAGGGAGTCCCAGGTTGGTCATCTCGGCGAGGTTCGCGCCCTTGCCACCCAGGAGGTCCTTGAGGTCCTTGTTTCCCTCGGTGAAGTCGTAAACGAACTTCGCTACGTGGGGTTCTTTGTTTTCCGACACGGTCTCGACTCCCTCGAGGACGCGGTGGCTGCCCTGACGGCGAGGAACATACCCAGATCGAAGGCGCCTGGGTACGTCCACTCACGCGTCATGCGCCCGTAACCACTCGTCCGCCAGCGGATCGAAAGTCAAAGCTTGGCAAGCAGAGACAGGCGGATGTTTTCACTTCTTGAATGCATGGGCGCCCAGAAGCGCCCTTTCCTGCTCAGATGAGCGGCCATCCTGCACGTCTGATTTCGATCGATGAACGATCAAGGGGTGGCACCGAGTGCCACCCCTTGGAGAAGTGCAGCCGCTCAAGATCCGCTCATCTGAGCGCAACCCTTATCAAGGGTGGCGAGAATCACGCTGCCACAGCGCGCCGGATTTCACCATGCGGACGCGCTTCGAGACAGGAAACCTCGACGTCACACACCCATGACCGACGGACGTCACGCCCATGACCGACGGACGTCACACCCGTGACCGACAGAGGCCACACCCATAGCCGCCAGACGTCACACACCCATGACCAGCAACCGTTCCTCCGCCCGCTCCGGCGCGTAGAGATGCTCCACGACCATCGCCCCGGCCCCCACCAGCCCCGCCCGCTCCCCCAGTCGCGAGGTCACGACGTCCAGATGAGCGGTGGAGCGGGGCAGCGCCCGCTGATAGAGCAGCTCCCGCACCCCGGTGAGGAAGGGCGTCCCGGCCAGATCCCCGGCGATCATCAGCACCCCGGGGTTGAGCAGCGTCACCACGGTCGCCAGCACGTCCCCGACCTGCCGCCCGGCCTCGCGCGCGAGCGCCGCCGCCCCCGGATGCCCGGACGCCAGCAGGTCCCGCACATCCGAGCCGGAGGCCGCCGGCACCCCGGCCTCCGCCAGCCGCCGGGCCACGGCGCCACCGCTGGCGACGGCGGCGAGACAGCCGTAGGACCCGCACCGGCACAGCGCGTCGGCGCCCACCCGGATGTGCCCGATGTCGCCCGCGCCCCCGTCGACGCCCCGGTACACCGAGCCGTCCACGACGACGCCCGCACCGATACCCGTCGACACCTTGACCAGCACGAACGCCGAGCAGTCCGGGTATCCGGTGCGCTGTTCGCCGTACGCCATGAGGTTGGCGTCGTTGTCGACCAGGACCGGCACGGCCCCGGCCCCCGTGTGCTCGGTGAAGGCCCTCGCCAGCCGACCCCTTATGTCGTAGCCGTCCCAGCCCGGCATGATCGGCGGCTGGACGACCCGGCCGGTCTCGCTGTCCACCGGCCCCGGCACCGCGAGCCCGATGCCGCATACCTCGTCGGCCCGGCGGCCGGCCTTCTCCAGCAGTTCGGCGAACCAGCGCGCCAGCTCGCCCAGCACCGCGTCCGGCCCGTCCTCGACGACCGGTGTGCCGCTGTGCTCGGCGAAGATCTCGCCGGTCAGCGACAGGACGGCGGCGCGTGCGTGCCGGGTGTCCAGGTCGGCGGCGAGGACGACCGCGTGCTCGCCGTCGAACTCCAGGGTGATGGAGGGGCGTCCGCCCAGCGGGGAGTCCACGGGACCGCCGGCGCCCTCGCGCAGCCAGCCCGCGCGGAAGAGGCGGTCGAGGCGCTGGCCGACGGTGGCGCGGGAGAGACCGGTGGCCTGCTGGAGGGCGCCGCGCGTGGTGGCGCGCCCGCTGCGGACGAGTGCGAGCAGATCGCCGGCGCCCGCCTGACTACCGCTCTTCGTCGTCCTGCCCGTCCGACCCGGCTGACCGGTCATGCGCACCCCCTTGTGTTTCTCAACCCTGCATTACATATTGGGTTTTGCGTGTTAAATAGACGTAACCCTACGGTAGCCATGACCGAACCGGTCGGCCGGACGTCTTTCGGGGAGCCCCGAGTGGATCGCACTGCCCAGCTCACAGCCCGTCGCGCCGAGCGTGACATTGCATACGATCCGCCGCCCGCGGCCGGTTCGCTGCACGTCAGGGCCGCCCGGGTGCTGGAGACCAACTGGACCGGCACCTCGACGGTGCCCTCCCGCGGCCTGTATCCGCACCAGTGGTCCTGGGACTCGGCGTTCATCGCGATCGGCCTGAGGCACCTCTCGCCGTTACGGGCACAGACGGAGCTGGAGACGCTGCTCGACGCCCAGTGGGGTGACGGGCGGATCCCGCACATCGTCTTCAACCCCTCCGTACCGCTCGACGCCTACTTCCCGAGCCCCGACTTCTGGCGCTCCTCGACCGCGGGGCGCGCTGCGGGCGCCCCGCGCACCGTACAGACCTCGGGCATCGTGCAGCCACCGGTGCATGCGCTGGCCGCGTGGCTGGTGCACTGCGCCGACCCGGGACTGTCCCGGGCGCGCGGTTTCCTCACCCGGGTGTATCCCCGCCTGGCGGCCTGGCACCGCTATCTGCTGCACCGGCGGGACCTGGGCGGGGGCGGCCTCGCGTCCGTCGTGCACCCCTGGGAACAGGGTATGGACAACAGCCCCTGCTGGGACGCGCCCCTGAGCAGGGTCACGCCCGCCCCGGCCCGCTCCTTCCGCCGCGCCGACCTCGACCACGGGGCGGCCGAGGACCGGCCGACGGATCTGGACTACGGGCGGTATGTGCGGCTGGCGACGGACTACCGGGACGCCGGGTATGCAGACGGGCCCGGCGATTTCGCTGTCGAGGACCCGGCGTTCAACGCCCTGCTCATCGCCTCCGAGCACGCGCTGGCCCGGATCGCTCGGGAGCTGGGGGCGACCGGCACGGCCCGGCACGCGCGCGCCGAGCGGCTGACGGCGGCACTGATCGACCGTATGTGGGACCCGGCGGAGGGGATGTTCTTCTGCCGCGACGTACGCGGCGGCGGACCGGCCGGGGAGCTGATCCCGGAACGCAGCGTCTCCGGCCTGATCCCCCTCCTTCTGCCCACCCTCCCGCGCGACATCACCGCCGCCCTGGTCCGCACGGCCCACGGCCCGCACTTCGGCCTCGGCGACACCACCCGCCTCGCCCCGTCGTACGACCTCCTCGGCGAGGCCTTCGACCCGCACCGGTACTGGCGGGGCCCGGCCTGGTTCAACACCGCCTGGCTGCTGGAGCGGGGCCTGCGCACGCACGGCGAGACCGACCGGGCCGACGCACTGCGCGCGGCAGTGCTGGACCTCGCCGACAGCACCGACTTCGCCGAGTACGTCGACCCGTACACCGGCGAGGCCTGCGGAGCCACCGGCTTCGGCTGGACCGCCGCGCTCACGCTCGACCTGCTGCACAGCAGCCCCACTGTCACTCAAATCTCGGGAGTCAAGGGAGGTAACCGGGGATGACGGACCGGCATCATCTGCTCGTGTACGGGGGCACGTTCGCCGCCGTCGGCGACGGCGGGGACATCAGCGGCGTGCGGGGCGTCGGCTCCCCGGACGGGTTGTTCGTACGCGACGCCCGGCACCTGAGCCGCTGGCAGCTCACAGTGGACGGGGCCGTGCCCGAGGCCCTCTCCCCGGTCGCCGACGGGGACACGGCCCGCTGTGCCCTGGTCCCGCGAGGCGGCCGCAACGAACCACCCGCCTACACCCTCTTCCGCGAACAGGCGGTCGGAGACGCCTCGTTCATCGAGTCGCTCCGCGTGACCAGCAACCGCCCGGTCCCGACGACGGTCCGGCTCGCCATCACCGCCGACGCCGACTTCACCGACCAGTTCGAGCTCCGCTCCGACCACCGCACCTACGCCAAGACCGGCGTCACCCGCTCCCGCCAAGTCCTGGACGACGGCGTGGAGTTCACCTACCAGCGCGGCGAATGGCGGTCGATCACGACCGTCACGGCCGATCCCGCCCCGGACGGCGTCGAGGAGACGGGCACCGGCGCCCGCCGCCTGGTCTGGGCCCTGGACCTGGAACCGCACGGCACGGCGGAACTCACCCTGCGGGTGATGGCCCGCCCGCACGGCGACAAACGGGCCCTGCGCGTACCGCGCTCCCCCGCCGCCCTCACCGGCCAACTCCTGGCCCTGGAGGGCGAGTTCGTAGAGGGCGTGGCCTTCCCGACGGGCTGGCCGGAGCTGGCCGCCGCCTGTGCCCGGGGCCTGGCCGACCTGGCCTCGCTCCAGGTCCCGGCGACGGGCCCGGACGGCGAGGAGCTGCGCGTCCCGGCCGCAGGAGCTCCCTGGTTCCTGACCCTGCTGGGCCGCGACGCCCTCCTCACCTCGCTCTTCGCCCTCCCGTACCGCCCCCAGCTGGCCGCCGCCACGCTCCCGGCACTCGCCGCGACCCAGGCGACGGAGACCGGCATCGACGCCGTGTCCCAGCCCGGCAAGATCGTGCACGAGGTACGCCACGGCGAGCTGGCGCACTTCGGGCAGGTGCCGTACGGCCGCTACTACGGCTCGGTGGACGCGACGCCGCTGTTCCTGATCCTGCTGGGCGCGTACGTGGAACAGACGGGCGACGCGCCAACGGCTCGCCGCCTGGAGCGGCACGCCCGCGCGGCGATCGCCTGGATGCTGGACCACGGCGGACTGACCTCCCGCGGCTACCTCGTCTACCGCGCCGACCAGGGCGGCCTGGCCAACCAGAACTGGAAGGACTCCCCCGGCGCCATCTGCTCGGCCGACGGCACCCGCCCCGGCGGCCCGGTGATGGCGGCGGGCGCCCAGGGCTACGCGTACGACGCCCTGCGCCGCACGGCATGGCTGTCCCGCACGGTGTGGCAGGACGAGACCTACGCGGCCCTTCTGGAACAGGCGGCGGCCGACCTCCGCGACCGTTTCCAGCGGGACTTCTGGATGCCGGATCGCTCCTTCCCCGCACTGGCGCTGGACGGTGGGGGCCGGCAGGTGGACGCGCTCGCCTCGGACGCGGGGCATCTGCTCTGGTCCGGCCTGCTGGACAAGGAGTACGGCGAGCTGGTGGGCCGCCGCCTCCTGGAACCGGACTTCTTCTCGGGCTGGGGAGTCCGCACCCTGGCGGCCGGCCAACCGGCGTACCACCCCCTCTCCTACCACCGGGGCTCGGTCTGGCCGCACGACAACGCCCTTATCGCCCTGGGCCTCGCCCGCTACGGCCTCCACGACGAGGCCCGCACGGTCGCCCACGCCCTGGTCGACGCGGCGACGACAACCGGCCACCGGCTGCCGGAGGTCCTCGCGGGCTACGGCCGTGACACCCACGCGGAACCGGTGCCGTACCCGCACGCATGCGTACGGGAGTCCCGCTCGGCGGCGGCTCCGCTGGCGCTGCTGACGGCGGTGGGAGGGGCGTAGATCCGGGGCCGGGCAGACTGCCACGGGTCCGTTGGCCTGGTGTTTGCCCAGCGTTTGCCGAGCGCTGGGGCGCCACGGCTGAACACCGGCTGGGGGCCGCCCGTACGGGATGACGGCGGGCCCCCAGCCTCCCCAGCGAGGCCCGCCGCACCACTTCCCACCAGGGGCCTCGCACGGAAGGACCTTCGGGTGCCTGTGTTCACGCGCCTACGTCAACTGCCCGGCAAGAACGACGAACCCGCGGCCGCCGACGGCGAGGTAGCCCCACAGGGGCCACCGGCACCCGACGACGAAACCAGCACGGGTGGTGCGGGTGGGAACAACTCGGCCGAAGGCGAAGCCGAGGCCGCAACAGACGAACCCGCACCCGACGACGAAAGCGGCACAGGTCGTGGGAGTGGTGAGGTCAGGAAATACCTCGGCTGGACCGTCACCGCCCTCGCCGCCGCCCTCATCCACGTCTGCCTGCAAATGCCGAACACCCTCGGCAACCTCAAACCCACGGAGTTCCTACGCCTCCCCGCGGAGGCCATCATCGGCGCCGCCGTACTCCTCGCCCTCCCCCGCCGCCCCCGCCTGATCACCGCAGCGATCTCCGGCGCCGCCCTGGGCGCCCTCACCGCCCTGAACATCCTCGACATCGGCTACAACGAATACCTGGGCCGGCACTTCAACATCGTCCTGGACTGGGAACTCCTCGACGACGCCCAGTCGTACATGAAGGACTCCCTGGGCGGCACGACCACCGTCCTCCTCACGATCGGCGTCGTCCTCCTGGTCGTAGCCCTCATAGCCGCCGTCGCCCTGGCCACCGTACGCATCGCCGACCTCCTGGCCCGCCACAAGGCGGACGCGTCCCGGGGCGCCCTGATCGCCGGCACCGTATGGATCACGTGCACGGCGTTCGGCCTCCAGGTCGCCGGCGTGCCGATCGCCGCGGACCACACCGCCGGTGTCATCAAGGTGCACGCACGCCGGGCGATGGACACCCTCCGCGACGAGGCGGCGTTCGCGAAGGAGGCGAAGGCGGACACCTTCGGCAACACACCGGCCGACCAGCTGGTGCCGGACCTGCGCGGCAAGGACGTCATCTTCACCTTCATCGAGAGCTACGGCCGCAGCGCACTGGAGGACCCGCTGATCGCCCCCGGCGTGACCAACACCCTCGACACCAGCACCGAGGCGCTGGAGAAGGCAGGCTTCCACGCGAAGAGCGGCTGGCTGACGTCGGCGACATACGGCGGCAGCAGCTGGCTGGGCCACTCCACCACGCTCTCCGGCCTGTGGATCGACAACCAGCAGCGCTACCGCACCGTGATGGCGAGCGACCACCTCAGCCTCACCAAGGCCTTCCAGAAGACCGGCGACTGGGACACGGTCGGCATCATGCCGGGCGTGCAGAAGGGCTGGCCGGAACAACAGTACTACGGCCTCGACAGGGTCTACAACGCCTTCCAACTCGGCTACAAGGGCCCGAAGTTCAGCTGGTCGACGATGCCCGACCAGTACGCGCTCGAAGCCTTCCAACGCCAGGTCCACGGCAGGAATCGCGACAAGCCCCTGATGTCGGAGATCATCCTGACCTCCAGCCACCAGCCCTGGGCGCCGATCCCGAAGATGGTCGACTGGGACGACCTCGGCGACGGCTCGGTCTTCGAGCCCATCCAGCGGGCGGGCACCGACCCCGCGGACATCATCTCCGACTCCACCCGCTCCAAGCAGGAGTACGGCAAGTCGATCGCGTACTCGCTCACCAGCCTCACCCAGTGGCTGGAGCGCTACGGCACCGACGACACGGTCCTCGTCTTCCTCGGCGACCACCAGCCCATCTCACGGGTGAGCGGCGCGAAGGCCGGCCGGGACGTGCCGATCTCGATCGTCGCCAAGGACCCCAAGATCCTCGACAAGATCACCACCTGGAACTGGACGGACGGCCTCCAGCCCGCCCCCAAGGCCCCCGTCTGGAAGATGAGCTCCTTCCGGGACCGTTTCCTGACGGCGTTCGGCTCGACACCGCACGCCTCGACGGAATGATCAGCCCCCGGAGGTGTCCAGCTCCGCGTCCTCGCTCACGCCCGCGCAGTCGTACGGGTCCTTGAGCCAGCCGTCCGGCAGCACGACCCTGTTGTTCCCCGACGTGCGACCGCGAGGGCCGTCGGCGCCCACCGGCCAGGGCTGGTCGAGGTCCAACTCGTCGAGCCCGGAACGGAGTTCCTCCAGCGACGACGTGATGGCGAGCCGCTTGCGCATCTCCGAGCCGACCGCGAAGCCCTTCAGATACCAGGCCACGTGCTTGCGGAAGTCGATGACACCGCGCGCCTCGTCACCGATCCACTCGCCGAGCAGCGTGGCATGCCGGACCATGACGTCGGCGACCTCGCGGAGCGCCGGCCGCGCACTGCATCCATCAGTGCCTCCGGCACGGGCCTCGTCCCGGCCCTCGAACGCCGCCACCAGATCCGCGAACAACCACGGCCGCCCCAGGCACCCCCGCCCGACGACGACCCCGTCGCACCCGGTCTCGCGCACCATCCGCACGGCGTCCTCGGCCGACCAGATGTCCCCGTTCCCGAGCACGGGGATCTCCGGCACATGCTCCTTGAGCCGCGCGATGGCGTCCCAGTCGGCCGTGCCGCCGTAGTGCTGGGCAGCGGTGCGCCCGTGCAGCGCGATCGCCGTCACGCCCTCCTCGACGGCGATCCGCCCGGCGTCGAGGTAGGTGATGTGATCGTCGTCGATGCCCTTGCGCATCTTCATCGTGACCGGCAGATCACCCGCCCCGCTGACCGCCTCCCGCAGAATCGCCCGCAGCAGATTCCGCTTGTACGGCAGCGCGGAACCGCCGCCCTTCCGGGTCACCTTCGGCACCGGGCACCCGAAGTTCAGGTCGATGTGATCGGCCAGCCCCTCCTCCGCGATCATGCGGACGGCTTTGCCGACGGTGGCCGGGTCCACTCCGTACAGCTGGATCGAGCGCGGCTTCTCGGTCGCGTCGAAGTGGACCAGCTGCATGGTCTTCTCGTTGCGCTCGACCAGCGCCCGGGTCGTGATCATCTCGCTGACGAACAGCCCTTTGCCCCCACTGAACTCACGGCACAGCGTGCGGAAGGGCGCGTTGGTGATCCCGGCCATGGGGGCCAGGACGACGGGCGGCTGGACGGTGTGCGGGCCGATCTGCAGGGGCGTGGCGGTCATGGGCATTCCCCCATTGTCGCGTACGGCGACGCATGCGACCGCCTCCGGTTGCCAATTCATTAGTTAGACGCACTATTGACACCGGCGTACGCTGGACCCCATGCCCGAGCTCACCCCTCGCCGACGTCTGCTGGTCCTCGCGATCTGCTGTATGAGTCTGCTGATCGTGAGCCTCGACAACACCGTGCTCAACGTCGCCCTGCCCGCCCTGCAACGCGACCTCCACGCGAGCACCTCCGGCCTGCAGTGGACGATCGACGCGTACACCCTCGTCCTCGCCTCACTGCTGATGCTGGCCGGCTCCACGGCGGACCGCATCGGACGCAAGCGCGTCTTCATGGCGGGCCTGATCGTCTTCACCGTCGGCTCGGCCCTGTGCTCCCTCGCCCCGAACCTCGACGCGCTGATCGCCTTCCGCATGGTGCAGGCGGTGGGCGGTTCGATGCTCAACCCGGTGGCGATGTCGATCATCACCAACACCTTCACGGACCCGCGCGAGCGGGCTCGGGCGATCGGCGTGTGGGGCGGGGTGGTCGGCATCTCCATGGCCGCGGGCCCGCTGGTCGGCGGCCTGCTGGTGGAGTCGGTCGGCTGGCGGTCGATCTTCTGGGTCAACCTCCCGGTGGGCCTCGCGGCGCTCCTGCTCACCCTCCGCTTCGTCCCCGAGTCCCGCGCCGCGAAGGCACGCCGCGCCGACCCGGTCGGCCAAGTGCTGGTCATCGCCCTGTTCGGCTCACTGACGTACGGGATCATCGCGGCGCCCACCGCACCGGCCGGCGAGACCCTGCTCCTCGGCGCTGTCTCCCTGACCGCGCTGACCGCCCTCCTCGTCTACGAGCCCCGCCGCGCCGAGCCCCTCATCGACCTGCGGTTCTTCCGCTCGGCGCCGTTCAGCGGGGCCACGGTGATCGCGATCAGCGCGTTCGCGGCGCTCGGCGGGTTCCTGTTCCTGTCCACGCTGTATCTGCAGAACGTGCGCGGGCTGGACGCCCTGCACGCCGGCGTGTGGATGCTGCCGATGGCCGCGCTGTGCTTCGTCTGCGCACCGGTCGCGGGACGGGTGGTCGGCAACCGGGGGCCTCGGCTTCCGCTGCTGATCGCGGGGGTGTCGATGACGGCGTGCGGAGTGCTGTTCGCGGCGTTCGAGGCGGAGACCCAGAACGCCACGCTGGTCCTCGGATACGTCCTGTTCGGCCTCGGCTTCGGTTTCGTCAACGCGCCGATCACGAATACGGCGGTGTCCGGGATGCCGCGGGCGCAGGCGGGCGTTGCGGCGGCGGTTGCTTCTACCAGCCGCCAGCTGGGGCAAACACTGGGCGTGGCGGTCGTCGGTGCGGTACTGGCATCGGGGGTGGGGGCGGCGTCGTACCGGACCGCGTTCGTCGCCGCCGCGCGGCCCGCGTGGTGGATTGTCGCCGGGTGTGGGTTGGCGGTACTGGTCGTAGGGGTGCTGACCAGTGGGGCGTGGGCGCGGAGGACTGCCGAACGGACGGCTGAGCGGTTGGAGTCGGCGGAGGTGCGCGAGGCGTCTCGGGTCAGTGCGTAGTTCGGCGGCGACGCTTGGCGGCCGTAGCCCCGCTCTGTGCTGATGCTCGCTGCCGCACCTCGTCCGCGTCGCACTCCTTGGCACGCCCTCATGACGACGGAAGCGGAAAGCATCGTTCCGTATTCGTGCGACGCCACCAGCCGACGCAAGGGTTCGCCATGTGTTTCGCCACCCGTCGGAAACCCAAGAATGAGCACTCCAGCGCAGACAGGAGTAGATGTGACGCAGCATCAGATCGAGGGTCATCCGGTGTTCGAGCTTCGGCTCGGTCCGCTTCATGTGACCGTTCAGCGAGTCCCGGTCTGGTTCGTCACCCTGATGACCACCGCGATGGGTACAGGTGCCGTGTGGTGGACCAGTCGGTGACGTTGCCCCTCCAGCCACGCACCATCGACTGTCCGACATGTGAGGGTGTGGCCACAGGTTGGTCAACGCGCCGGTGAAGAGTCCCTGTTGATGTTGGTCTTGCTGCACACTCCTTGCTGCGCGCGACCGCTCGGGGCCGTGCGCACGGACTCGATGTCCTCGGACGCTGGAGGCGTCATGCTGGAGATCAACACGAGCAAGGTGAGCCGCTGGGACCAACACGGACGGGAGCACGTCGTACGAGTGGAGCGCAAAGGCCCGCAGCGCACGGTCAGATGCGACACGTGCGGTTGGCGCAAGGGCGCCCAGTTCCTGCCCTGGCTGAAGGCGGAGGAGCATCTGGCGGAGGCCCACCAGGCGACGGTGGACCCGACGGAGGCGCAGCAGGAACGATGACGTTCATACGTCGCTACCGCCCCGAGGACCGGGAGCCACTGGAAGACATCTGCATCCGCACGGCACACGAGGGCGGCGACAGCCGGCCGCACTATCAGGACCCCGGTGTCTTCCCGGTGACGTTCGCGCTTCCGTACGTCGCTCTGGAACCGGACCTCGCCTTCGTCCTGGAGGACGGTCACGGCCGGGCGGTCGGCTACGTCCTCGGCGCGGCGGACACTCCCCGCTTCGTGGAGGCGTTCCGCACCAAGTGGCTGCCCTCGGCCCCGACAGCTACCCGGAGCCGCCCGGCCCCCCGACCACCCCGGACGAGGAGATGATCCGGCTCCTGCACCACCCGGAGCGCATGCTGGCCCCAAAGGTCGCCGCCTACCCCGCCCACCTGCACATCGACCTGCTCCCCGCCTGGCAGGGCCGGGGCCACGGCCGCGCCCTGATGCGCGCCCCTCGGCCGTACGACGCGGGAACTCGGCACCCTGTGACGGCTCAGCCGCGAGCCCGCAGCCCCCGCATCAGCAGGTCCACGAGCGCCTCGAAGTCCTTCTCCACGCCCGGCTTTTCCCACTCCTTGGCGTAGTGCGGGTCGTGGAAGCGGTCCGTCGCCCGGAACAGGGCGCCGGCCGTGGTGGCCGGGTCCTCGGCGGAGAAGGCGCCCGCGTCGACGCCCGCGCGCACGATCTCGGTCAGCTGGCCGGTGAGGTCGGCGATGTGCTCACTGACGACCGTTTCGACGGCCTCGGTGGCCAGCACCGAGTACGTGGCGAAGAGCTCCGGATCGTCGCCCGCCTTGCGGCGCTTGGCGGCGAAGAGGGCCGCGAGCCACTCGCGCACCCGGGCCTCCGGGTCCAGTTCGGGCGCCGCGACGATGGCCGCCAGCACTTCCGTCGTCCGGTCCAGCCACCTCTTCGTCACCGCCTCCCGCAACGCCGCCTTCGTGCGGAAGTGCCGGTAGACGCTGCCGTGGCTGACGCCGAGCGCGCGGGCGACGTCGACCACGGTGGCCTTGGCCGGGCCGTGGCGGCGCAGCACCTCCTCGGTGGCTTCGAGGATGCGCTCGGCGGTCAGGGTCTCGGGGGTCGGTGCCATGAGTCAGACCGTACCCGGCGGCTCGGGCACTACTTGCTGCCGAGGTGGGACATCTGTGCGGCCGGGTAGCGGTCGCCCGCGGCGGCGTCCGCCGGTACGGCCTCCTCGATCGCCGTGAGGTCGCCCGCGTCCAGCGTGACGTCCAGCGCGCCCAGCGACTCGGTGAGCCGCTCCCGGGTGCGGGCGCCGACGAGCGGCACGATGTCCTCGCCGCGGGAGAGCACCCAGGCGATGGCGATCTGGGCGACGGATACGCCCTTCTGCTCGGCGATCTTCCGCAGCGCCTCGACGAGGTTCAGGTTGTGCTGGAGGTTCTCGCCCTGGAAGCGCGGCGAGACCGACCGGAAGTCGTTCGCGGCGAGCTGCCGGTCGGGGGTGAAGTGGCCGGAGATCAGGCCGCGGGACAGGACTCCGTACGCGGTGATGGAGATGCCCAGCTCACGGGTGGTCGGCAGGACCGACTCCTCGATGCCGCGGGAGATGAGCGCGTACTCGATCTGGAGGTCGGCGATCGGGGCGGTGGCAGCGGCCCGGCGGATGGTCTCGGCGCCAACCTCGCTCAGGCCGATGTGCCGGACCCAGCCCTTCTCGACCAGTTCGGCGATCGCGCCGACGGTCTCCTCGATCGGCACCTGGGGGTCGAGGCGGGAGGGGCGGTAGACGTCGATGTGGTCGACGCCGAGGCGCTGGAGGGAGTAGGCGGCGAAGTTCTTCACGGCGGCCGGGCGGCCGTCGAAGCCGGACCAGCCGCCGTCCGGGTCGCGCAGGGCGCCGAACTTCACGCTGACCAGGGCGTTCTCGCGGAGGGCGGCCGGGGCGGTGCGCAGGGCCTCGCCGATCAGCAGCTCGTTGTGGCCCATGCCGTAGAAGTCGCCGGTGTCGAGGAGGGTCACGCCGGCTTCCAGGGCGGCGTGGAGGGTGGCGATGGACTCGGGGCGGTCCGCATCGCCGTACATCCCGGACATGCCCATGCAGCCGAGGCCGAGGGCGGAGACCTGGGGGCCGGTGGTTCCGAGGGTTCGGGTTCGCATCGTCATGACTCCACCTTGGCATGACAGCTGACGGATTTCAATATCTGTCAGCTGTCATTAGTCAGCCCATGCGCAACCCGCACACAACACCAATTGGTCCAGACCTATTGACTAAAGGTCTGGACCGCGCGACTGTCATGCTCACCACACCTCACCGCACCCCCACCGGGAGGCCCCGCATGATCCGCCGCACCCTCAGCCTGCTCACCGCAGCGCTCGCGACCGTCTGTCTCGCGCAGCTCCCCACGGCACCCAGCGCCTTGGCCGCCGCCTCCGCCGACACCTGCGCCGTGAAGTCGAAGCCGTCCGGCAAGGTCCTCCAGGGCTACTGGGAGAACTGGGACGGCGCAGCCAACGGCGTCCACCCGCCCTTCGGCTGGACACCGATCACCGACTCCCGCATCCCCGCGCACGGCTACAACGTGATCAACGCGGCGTTCCCGGTCATCCGCTCCGACGGCACCGCGCTCTGGGAGGACGGCATGGACACGGGCGTGAAGGTGGCGACCCCGGCGGAGATGTGCGCGGCGAAGGCGGCGGGGCGGACGATCCTGCTGTCGATCGGCGGCGCGGCGGCGGGCATCGACCTGAGCTCGGCCGCCGTGGCGGACCGTTTCGTGGCGACGATCGTTCCGATCCTGAAGAAGTACAACTTCGACGGCATCGACATAGACATCGAGACGGGCCTGGTCGGCAGCGGCAGCATCACCCAACTGTCCACGTCCCAGGCCAACTTGATCCGCATCATCGATGGCGTACTGGCGCGGATGCCGTCGAACTTCGGCCTGACGATGGCCCCGGAGACGGCGTACGTCACGGGCGGCAGCGTGACGTACGGCTCGATCTGGGGCGCATATCTGCCGATCATCAAGAAGTACGCCGACAACGGCCGCCTGTGGTGGCTGAACATGCAGTACTACAACGGCAGCATGTACGGCTGCTCCGGCGATTCCTACTCCGCCGGCACCGTCGAGGGCTTCGTCGCCCAGACCGACTGCCTCAACAAGGGGCTGGTGATCCAGGGCACCACCATCAAGGTCCCGTACGACAAGCAGGTACCGGGCCTGCCCGCGCAGCCCGGCGCGGGCGGCGGCCACATGTCACCGTCCCTCGTCGCCCAGGCCTGGCGGCACTATGGCACCGCGCTCAAGGGCCTGATGACCTGGTCGATCAACTGGGACGGCTCGAAGAACTGGACGTTCGGCGACAACGTGAAGGCGCTGCAGGGCCGTTGAGCCTCACCGTGCGGTGAAGGCCAGCTTCGCCCCCAGCGCCACGAACGACCCCGCGAAGGTCCGCCGCAGCCATGCCATCACCCGGGGCCGGGAGGTGACGTGGCTGCGGACCGAGGCCGCGAGGATGCCGTAGGCCGCGAAGACCACGAACGTCGCCAGCATGAACACCGCGCTCAGCAGCAGCATGCGCGGCAGGGCGTTCTCCTCGCCCGGGTTCACGAACTGGGGCAGGAACGCGAAGAAGAAGATCGTCAGTTTCGGGTTGAGGAGATTGATCAGAACGCCCCGGACGATCACCCGGCCCGCGGAGAGCGGCGCGGCGCCCTCCTCCACCGCGATGGCCTCCTTGTCCTTCAGCGTGGCCCACGCCATGTACAGCAGATAGGCGACACCGGCGTACTTGAGGATCTGGAAGGCGGTCGCGCTCGCGTGCAGCAGCGCGGCGACTCCGGTGACGGTGGCCAGCATGTGCGGCACGATCCCGAGCGTGCAGGCGAAGGCGGCGACGACGCTCGCGCGCCGGCCACGGGAGAGACCGGCGGCCAGGGTGTAGACGACGCCGGTGCCGGGGGTGGCGACCACGACGAGGGTGGTGAGGAGAAACGCGACACTCATGAGTCACACGCTGCCGTCGAGCCCGCCCGGCGCACAGGGCCAATCGCGAACCTGCGAGAAGGACCAATCCGGCGGAGAATCGGAGTTGTCGGCGAGCAGTCACCCCGGCGGCGCCTGCCACCGGCCGCGCGGAACCTCTGCGCCGCCCGAGGAGGCGCCATGACCGTCCGCATCGCCACCTTCAACACCGAGAACCTCTTCCGCCGCCCCAGGGTCTTCAACCTGAAGGACGATGCGGCGCGCGACCGGATCCTGAACGACTACAGGAAGCTGACGGGCCTCCTCGAGAAAGAGGACTACGACGTCGAGACCGACGGCAAGACAGACCGGACGCGGATCGCCGAGCTGATCCTGAAGCACGTGGTGGAGGAGGGACGGGAGACCCCGCCGCCGTTCTTCATCAACGAAACCCGCGGCCAGCACACGCTGTTCGACGTCAAGCGCAAGAACCGGAAGCTGTTCGTCGAGGTCACCGCCGACGGCCGCTCCGACTGGACGGGCTGGGTGGAACTCGTCCGCGACGACCTCGGCTGGCCGGCCGTGCACAACACCGCCCGGGTGGTGGCCGAGATCGACGCCGACATCCTGCTCGTGGTGGAGGTGGAGGACCGCACGACCCTGCGCCGGTTCAACAAACAGCTCCTCGGCGATGTGATGAAGAAGGCGCCGTACCCCTACGAGCTGGTTCTCGACGGCAACGACCCCCGGGGCATCGACATCGGGATCCTCAGCCGCTTCCCGATCACCTCGGTCCGGTCCCATGTCTTCGACCTCGATCCGGATCGGCCGGGAAAGCGCCTGTTCAGCCGTGACTGCCCCGAGTTCGAGCTCGATCTCGGCGGACAGCCGGTGTGGGTGCTCGGCTGCCACTTCAAGAGCCAGAGCGGCGACAATCCGGAACTGCGCATGGCCCAGGCCCAGCGCACGGCGACGATCTACCAGGCGGCCCGGGAACGCTCCTCGCACATCGTGGTCGCCGGGGACTTCAACGACTCCCCCGACAGCCCGGCGGTCAAGGCGCTCCTGAGCACCGGCCTCCAGGACGCGATGAGCCACTCGAGTTTCCCGGACACAGAACTCCCCGGCACGATCGGGACCGCCACGAGCCGGGACCAGAAGTTCGACTACCTCATGTTCTCGCCCGAGCTGTGGGAGCTGGTCACGGATGTGGGCGTGGAGCGACGCGGCGTCTGGGCACCCAAGACCTTCGACCACTTCGCCGAGGTGAAATCGCAGGAGACACAGGCCTCCGACCACGCCGCGCTCTTCGCGGACCTGGAGCGGTGAGAAAAAACGCCCACCCACCACCCGACCGAGTCAGGTGATGGGTGGGCGAAAGCCGGAGGTCCGGGGTCGGAGAGCCCCTGGACCGGCAACGGCAACCGGCGTCAGCAGCCCAGCAGGCGCCCCGCCAGGTACCCCTCGATCTGGTCCAGCGACACCCGCTCCTGCTTCATCGAGTCCCGCTCACGCACCGTCACCGCGTTGTCGTCCAGCGTGTCGAAGTCCACCGTCACGCAGTACGGCGTACCGATCTCGTCCTGGCGACGGTAGCGGCGGCCGATCGCGCCCGCGTCGTCGAACTCGATGTTCCAGTTCTGGCGGAGGGTCTGCGCGAGGCCCTTGGCCTTCGGGGACAGCTCGGGGTTGCGGGACAGCGGGAGCACCGCCACCTTCACCGGGGCCAGACGGTGGTCGAGGCGCAGCACCGTCCGCTTCTCCATCTTGCCCTTGGCGTTGGGCGCCTCGTCCTCGACGTAGGCGTCGAGCAGGAACGCCAGCATCGCGCGGCCGACCCCGGCCGCCGGCTCGATGACGAACGGCGTCCAGCGCTCGCCGGCCTCCTGGTCGAAGTAGGAGAGGTCCTGGCCGGAGGCCTTGGAGTGCGCGCCGAGGTCGTAGTCGGTGCGGTTGGCGACACCCTCCAGCTCGCCCCACTCGTTGCCGCCGAACTGGAAGCGGTACTCGATGTCGGCGGTGCGCTTGGAGTAGTGGGAGAGCTTCTCCTTGGGGTGCTCGTACCAGCGCATGTTCTCCTCACGGAGACCAAGGCCCGTGTACCAGTTCCAGCGCTGCTCCATCCAGTACTCGTGCCACTTCTCGTCCTCGCCCGGCTTGACGAAGAACTCCATCTCCATCTGCTCGAACTCGCGGGTGCGGAAGATGAAGTTGCCCGGCGTGATCTCGTTGCGGAACGACTTGCCCATCTGGGCGATGCCGAACGGCGGCTTGCGGCGCGAGGTGGTCTGCACCTGGGCGAAGTTGGTGAAGATGCCCTGGGCGGTCTCGGGGCGCAGGTAGGCGATGGAGCCGGAGTCCTGCGTCGGGCCGAGGTGGGTGGAGAGGAGACCCGAGAACTGCTTGGGCTCGGTGAACTGACCCTTGTTGCCGCAGTTCGGGCAGTTGATGTCCGCGAGGCCGTTCTCCGGGAGGTGGCCCTTCTTGGCCTCGTACGCCTCCTCCAGGTGGTCGGCGCGGAACCGCTTGTGACAGGAGGTGCACTCGGTCAGCGGGTCCGTGAAGGTGGCGACGTGGCCGGAGGCGACCCAGACCTCGGGGGCCAGGATCACGGACGAGTCGATACCGACGACGTCCTCGCGCGACGTCACCATGTAGCGCCACCACTGACGCTTGAGGTTCTCCTTGAGCTCGACACCCAGCGGCCCGTAGTCCCAGGCGGCGCGCTGGCCGCCGTAGATCTCACTGCAGGGGAATACGAAGCCACGGCGCTTGCTCAGGCTGACGATGGTGTCGATCTTGTCGGCGGCCACGGTGCTCTCTTCATTACGACGACGGGCGACGAAGCGAGGCGCTTCACAGCGAATGCTTCAGGGTACCGGCGGGGGCTCCCCCTCAACCAAATCGGTAGCGCTCTGTGGGCGGCCGCTCACGCTTGTTGACAATGGTTTCCATCACGGCTGAAAATGACTGTCATGAACGTACGACGACATCACATATCCGGGATCGCCATCGCGGCCGTCACCGCTCTCGGTATCGGAACTCTCTCCGCCTGCTCCTCCGACAGCGCCGCCGCGGGCAACTCGGACAAGTTCGACGTCGTCGCGTCGTTCTACCCGATGGCGTTCCTCGCCGAGCAGATCGGCGGCGACCATGTGAAGGTCTCCAGCCTGACCGAGCCCGGCCAGGAGCCGCACGACCTGGAGGTCAGCGCCCAGCAGCGCGCGCAGATCGAGGAGTCCGACGCCGCCCTCTACCTCAAGGGCCTGCAGCCGGCCGTGGACGAGGCCGTCTCGCAGTCCGGCGTGAAGACCAAGATCGACGCCGCCGCGCTCACCACGCTGGAGGACCACGGCAACCTCGAGGACAGCCACGAGCACGAGGGCGAGGCGGCGCACTCCGAAGAGCACTCCGAAGAAGAGGAGCACGCCCGCGACCCGCACATCTGGCTCGACCCGGTGAAGTACGCCGAGGTCGCCAAGGGCGTCGGCGCGGCCTTCGAGAAGGCGGACCCGGACCACGCGGCCGACTACAAGAAGAACACCGCCGCGCTGGTCAAGAAGCTCGACGCCCTCAACACGCAGTTCGCGGACGGCCTGAAGAACACCAAGACGAAGGTCTTCTTCACCAACCACGCCGCCTTCGGCTACCTCGCCGAGCGCTACGGCCTGACCCAGGAGGCCATCTCCGGGCTCGACCCGGAGAGCGAGCCGAGCCCGGCCCGGATCAAGGAGCTCCAGGAGGAGGCCAAGGCCGACGGCGTCACCACGGTGTTCTACGAGACACTGGTCTCCGACAAGACCGCCAAGACCCTCGCCGACGACGCGGGCCTGAAGACGGACGTCCTCGACCCGCTCGAGGGCATCACCGACAAGTCCAAGGGCGACGACTACTTCGGGGTCATGGAGGCCAACCTCACGGCCCTGAAGACGGCCCTGGGAGCCAAGTGACCAACCTACGGAGGGCGGCATGACCGAGCCCGTCATTTCCCTGCGCGGCATACGCGCCGAGCTGGGCTCGCGCCCCGTCCTGAGGGGCATCGACCTCACCGTGGGCCACGGTGAGGTCGTCGCGCTGCTCGGCGCCAACGGCTCGGGCAAGTCGACGGCGGTGCGCAGCATCATCGGCCAGGTCCCGGTCAGCGCGGGCGAGATCGATCTGTTCGGCACCCCGCGGGCGCGGTTCCGCGACTGGGCGCGGGTGGGTTACGTCCCGCAGCGCACGACGGCCGCGGGCGGCGTGCCCGCCACGGTGACGGAGATCGTCTCGTCGGGCCGCCTGTCCCGCACCCGCTTCGGCGTCTTCCGCAAGGCCGACCACTCGGCCGTACGGCGTGCCCTGGACCTCGTGGGCATGGCGGACCGGGCGAAGGACTCCGTCAACGCCCTGTCCGGCGGCCAGCACCAGCGCGTGCTGATAGCCCGCGCCCTGGCCTCCGAGCCCGAGCTGCTGATCATGGACGAGCCGATGGCGGGCGTGGACCTGGCCAGCCAGGAGGTACTCGCGCGCACGCTCAGGGAACAGGTCGCCGCCGGTGCGACGGTCCTCCTCGTCCTCCATGAACTGGGCCCCCTGGAGCCCCTGATCGACCGGGCGGTCGTCCTGCGCGACGGCTGCGTCCTGCACGACGGCCCGCCCCCGAAGGCCGTCGGCCAGCACGCGCTGCCCGGCCACGACCACGTACACCCGCACGCGGCTCACGACGCCGAACCGATCCGGACGGGACTGCTGAGCTGATGGACTTCCTCAATTACGACTTCATGCAGCGGGCGCTGCTGGCCGCGGTACTGGTCGGCATCACGGCCCCGGCCGTCGGCATCTACCTGGTCCAGCGCCGCCAGGCGTTGATGGGCGACGGAATCGGCCATGTCGCGATGACGGGCGTAGGCCTCGGCTTCCTTCTCTCCTGGTCCCCGGTGTGGATGGCGACGCTGGTCTCCGTCCTCGGCGCGGTCCTGATGGAGCTGATCCGCTGGTACGGCCGCACCCGCGGCGACATCGCCCTCGCGATGCTCTTCTACGGCGGTATGGCCGGCGGCGTGATGTTCATCAACCTCGCGCCGACGGGCTCGAACGCGAACCTGACGTCGTACCTCTTCGGTTCGCTCTCGACGGTGAGCGAGTCGGACGTGACGGCGATCATCCTGCTCGCCGCGTTCGTGGTGTTGGTCACCCTCGGCCTGCGCCGCCAGCTGTTCGCGGTGAGCCAGGACGAGGAGTTCGCGAGGGTCACGGGCCTTCCGGTGCGCGTGCTGAACCTGCTGACGGCGATCACGGCGGCGGTGACGGTGACGGTCGCCATGCGGGTGGTCGGCCTGCTGCTGGTCAGCGCGCTGATGGTGGTGCCGGTGGCGGCGGCCCAGCAGCTCAGCCGCAGCTTCGCGGCGACGTTCGCGATCGCCGTCGGCATCGGCGTCGCGGTGACGATCGGCGGCACGGTGACCTCGTACTACCAGGACGTTCCGCCCGGCGCGACGATCGTGCTGCTGACCATCGGCGCGTTCATCGTGCTGACGGCACTGGCGGCGCCGCTGGCCCGCCGCAGGGCCCGCGCCGCGGCCGCCGCGGAGCCCGCCGGCGACCCTGCGGAGTGCGCAATTCCGGCCAGCAGGCAGAGCGACGGCAAGGTCGGCGTCTGACCGCTGACAGTCCGGGCTGGCACAATGGCCCGGCAAGTGCAGACGTGAGGAGGCAACCGGTGACGACCGCTGGACCGCCCGTGAAGGGCCGCGCGACCCGGCAGCGGGCCGCCGTGGCGGCGGCCCTTGACGAGGTCGACGAGTTCCGCAGTGCGCAGGAACTCCACGACATGCTCAAGCACAAGGGCGACTCGGTCGGCCTGACCACGGTGTACCGCACCCTCCAGTCCCTCGCCGACGCCGGCGAGGTCGACGTCCTGCGCACCTCCGACGGCGAGTCGGTGTACCGCCGCTGCTCGACCGGCGAACACCACCACCACCTCGTCTGCCGCGTCTGCGGCAAGGCGGTCGAGGTCGAGGGGCCGGCCGTGGAGAAGTGGGCGGACGCCATCGCGGCCGAGCACGGCTACGTCAACGTGGCGCACACGGTGGAGATCTTCGGTACGTGCGCGGACTGCGCGGCGACGGCGTCCAACGACTAGAAAAATCCGGCCAGTTGGCGAGAAGCGAACTCCCGGTGACACCTCCGTGATCATGTTCATCATATGATCATCACGGCTCTTGCGACCACAGGAGCCGTGACCACAAGGAGAACAACTTGAGACTGGGACGTATAGCTGGTGTGGCCGCCGCGAGCGCCGCGCTGGTGCTGACCGTCGCGAATTCCGCGGTGGCAGCCGACCACACCATGCACACGGGGGACGCCTGGGGGAACGTGCCTGGCGTCGACTGGAGCGGCACCGGCTTCTTCAACGAGTACGGTGACGTAGTCACGATCAAGGACAACGACGCCGACGGCCGCGGTGTCACGATGAACGTGTACATCGGCAGCCCGAGCGGCAACCCGCGCTACTCGTTCACCGTCGGTGGCGAGGGCAACACCGCCACCCGCAAGGCCAGCATGGGCGGCGTGTACGACCTGCCGGAGAACACGAGGATCGGCTTCAAGTTCTGCCGTGCCCCTGACGGCGAGTGCAAGGACTACACGTTCCTCAACGACCACTAGGTCGGCCGGAACCCGGAACGGCCCCGCTCCAGTTCGCTGGAGCGGGGCCGTTCCCGTGCGCCGAGCAGGTCAGCTCTCCTCGGAGCGGCCCTCCATCGCCAGCAGCTCCTCGTTCGGAATGGCCCCGCCGAACCGCCGGTCACGCGAGGCGAACTCCACGCAGGCCCGCCACAGGTCCCGCCGGTCGAAGTCCGGCCACAGCACGTCCTGGAAGACCATCTCGGCGTAAGCGCTCTGCCAGAGAAGGTAGTTGGAGGTGCGCTGCTCGCCGCTGGGACGCAGGAACAGGTCGACGTCCGGCATGTCCGGGTAGTAGAGGTACTTCGCGAAGGTCTTCTCGGTCACCTTCGACGGGTCGAGCCGCCCGGCCTTCACATCCTCCGCGAGCGCCTGCGCCGCGTCCGCGATCTCGGCCCGCCCGCCGTAGTTCATGCAGAAGTACAGGGTCAGCCGGTCGTTGCCCTTGGTCTGCTCCTGCGCGATCTGGAGCTCCTTGGCGACGGACTTCCACAGTTTGGGCATCCGTCCGACCCACCGCACCCGTATCCCCAGCTCGTCGAGCTGGTCGCGGGTCTTGCGGATGAAGTCGCGGTTGAAGTTCATGAGGAAGCGCACCTCGTCCGGCGACCGCTTCCAGTTCTCGGTGGAGAAGGCGTACAGCGAGATCGCCCCCACGCCCATCTCGATCGCCCCCTGCAGCACGTCCAGCACGCGCTCGGCACCGACCTTGTGCCCCTCGGTGCGCGGCAGCCCCCGCTCCTTCGCCCAGCGGCCGTTCCCGTCCATGACGATCGCCACATGGTTCGGAACCAGCTCGCCGGGGAGTTTCGGCGCGCGGGCGCCGGACGGGTGTGGCTCCGGCGTCCTGTACTCGCGGCGCCGGCGCCCCAGGAACCCACTCACGGCCATGTGCTTCTCGTCTCCCTTACTTTTCCACGTACCGCAGCGAACGCAGCCCGCGCTCCAGATGCCAGTGCAGGTAGGCCGAGACCAACCCGCTGCCCTCCCGGACGTACCGCGGCTCGCAGGCGTCCGCGGTCTCCCAGTCTCCCGTGAGCAGCGCACCGAGCAGTTCCAGGGTCTGCGGCGACGGTACGACGCTACCGGGCACCCGGCAGTCGACACAGACCGAGCCCCCGGAGGCCACCGAGAAGAAGCGATTCGGTCCCGGCATGCCGCACTTCGCACAGTCGCTGAAGCTGGGGGCGTACCCATTGACGGCGAGCGACCGCAGCAGGAAGGCGTCGAGAACGAGGTGCGGGGCGTGCTCGCCGCGGGCGAGGGTGCGCAGGGCGCCGACGAGGAGCAGGTACTGCTGGACGGCCGGCTCGCCCTCGTGGTCGGTGAACCGCTCGGCGGTCTCCAGCATGGCGGTCCCCGCGGTGTAGCGCGCGTAGTCCGTCACGATCCCGCCGCCGTACGGCGCGATGGTCTCGCTCTGCGTGCACAGCGGCAGCCCGCGGCCCACCAGCTCGCTCCCCCGCGCGAAGAACTGCACGTCGACATGGGAGAACGGTTCGAGCCGAGCACCGAATTTGGACTTGGTCCGCCGTACGCCCCGCGCCACGGCCCGCACCCGCCCATGCCCACGAGTGAGCAGCGTGATGATCCGGTCCGCCTCGCCGAGTTTCTGGGTGCGCAGCACGATGCCGTCGTCCCGGAAGAGACTCATCGCACACCCCCGCGGGCTCCCGGCCGGAAGTCCGGGGGTTGCCCCCCGGGGCAGCACAGCATGATCCGGTCCGCCTCGCCCAGCTTCTGGGTGCGCAGCACGATGCCGTCGTCGCGGAACAGACTCATGGGTTCATTCTCGCGTACGCCAGGGGTCAGCGGGTGCGGTCGGGGTGGCTTATGGCGTTCCAGGGGGCCATGTTCCAGGGGCTGGCGCGGTTCGCCGGGTCCAGAAGGGCCTGCAGATGAGCATCGGCGGCCTCCTGCGGCGCCGGGAACCCGGCGTCGGTCGTCGCAACCCGTCCCGCCACACCCGCCGCCCGAGCAGATAGTGATCGGCGTACTCCTGCCAGGAGCCGTACGTCCCCGCCACCGCCGGCACGATGTTCTTCAGCGCGGTCCAGGCGTCGGACTCGGTGATCAGCCCGCAGGCGAAGCCACGCCGGGCGATGTCGACGTACAGCGCGGCGTCCCAGGCGAGCGGCGCGACGCCGGTGAGGCGGTAGGCCCGGGCCCGGTACCCGCTGCGGGACAGCTCGTCGAGCCGGCCCGCCAGCTGCTCACGCGAGGTGATCTCCCACTGCTCGGCCAGCCAGCGCCGTGCACCCTCCTCGTCGATCCGTACGAACGGGTACAGCGTGGTGCGCGAGGCGCCCCGGTCCCGGCTCACCGGCGCGCTCAGCGACACCATCCACAGCTGGTGCACGGTGAGCGGCACGGGGTAGCGACGGGCCGCCTTGGCGCCTTTCCTCCTCCATCTCCACAAGCCCATGCCGCCGCACCTTATGCGCCCGCCCTCACGTCAAGGAACCTCACCCCGGCTGCGTGCGTTCGCGTACGCCGTCGCCGCGCGCAGCCGCTCGGCGGGGGTGGCCTGCCGTACGTTGCGCGGCTCGGCGTCCCACTCCTTGCCGCCGCCGTACGGTCTCAGCTGCACATACGGCCCCTCGTGCCCCATCACGATGCCGATTCTCCCCGAACGGGTGTCGACCACGTACGACCCGATCGGCGGCTTCATCGCAGCACCGCCGCGAGGCGTTGCGCGGTCTCGACCGAGCACCGGCCCAATTCGACGAGCGGACACGGAGCTTCACGCGCAAGACTCGCCGGATCCAGCCGGAGTGTCGGGAGCGTAATTCCTGCCTTCTCCAGTGCCGCCCGCAATTCCTTCACTGCTTCCTCCGCTTCTTCGACGCAGCGCGCCGAGTGTCGTGCCGTCACCTGACTCCCCTCCCCTTTGGGTTTCACGCATTTCATCTCCATGGTGACCTGCGACGCCTACACTCGGCAGGAGTCTGTGCTCCGAAAGAGCGCTACAAGTGCGGGGCAGCGCAAGGGGGTTGGCCATGGCCAATGGTTCGCGTCAGGCGGCCTGGGAGTTCTTCGGAGCCGAGCTGAAACGGCGGCGGGAGGACGCCGGGATCACCCAAGTGGAACTGGGGGCGCGGGTCTTCGTATCCGGTGGCTATATCGGCCAGTTCGAACAGACAATTCGAAAGCCGCAATTGGATGTGGCCCAGCGGATTGACGAGGCGCTGCAAACCGACGGTATTTTCGAGCGGATGTGGCAGCAGCTCATCAAGGAAGAGCGGTACGCGGACTATTTTGCGCACGCAGCGGAGCTGGAGCGACTCGCGACGAAGATCTGTGACTGGGAGCCCTCCGTCATCCCAGGGCTCCTCCAAACACCGGCTTACACGACGGCACTCGTGGTGGCGACGCACCCGTTCGCACCTGACGAGCTCATCGAGGAGCGGGTAACGGCCCGCGTCGAACGGTCGGAGATCCTCAACGACGCTACAAAGCCGGAGTATTGGGCGATCGTGCATGAAACAGTGCTTCGCGTGCCGGTGGGCGGACCGAAGGTCGCGGCTGAGGCACTGGAGCACATGGCGGCTCGGGCCCGCGAGCGAAAGGTGCTGTTGCAGGTGCTGCCGTTCTCGGCGGGGGCACCTGCGAACAACGGCTCACTGCGGCTCATGGAGTTCGATGACGCGCCTCCAACCGCCTATACAGAGACGTCGTTTTCGGGGAGCCTTCTGGACGACCCGGCAGTGGTGAAGCGCGCGAACCGCGCTTACGATCTGCTCAGGGGCGCCGCGCTGTCGCCGGAGGCGTCCCTAGCCCTGATCGAGTCGGCGGCTGAGGACTTCAGACGATGCACAAGTACGACCTGAGCAGCGCTCGCTGGCGCAAGAGCACCCACAGCAACGGCGACGGCGGAAACTGCGTCGAGGTAGCCGACGGAGTCCCCGGCATCGTCCCCGTCCGAGACACCAAACTCGCCTCGGACAGCCCTGTCCTACTGATCGGCGCCCCCGCCTGGGCGGAGTTCACCCGCTTCGCTTCAGCCTCCGCCTAGCACCGGCCGGTCCTCTAGGCGGGCGTCCCAGAGACTGTCGAATCGTGCCTTGCGCCGAGCGACCCTCTCCTCACGGGCTTCCACTTTGGCGCTGGGGTTGAGCTGCCGCACATCCCTGGTGATCTCGAAGTACACCTCTCCGTCGAAGATGACGACGTCGAGCGTCTCGCCCCCTCTGATGCGGGGCGGCAGCTCGGACAGGGCAACTACTCCGACCTCGACGCCCGTGTCCCTGTGCTGCTCCAGGATCGCGGCCAGGCTCTCGTCGAATTCCTCGCGCTCCGTCACGACGAACAAGCGCCTGACCTTCACGCCGCGATGCCGGATCGCATCGCGCTGCAGGTCCAGGTAGTACTTCGCGGCTTCGGTCTCCCAGAAGGCCCGGTCGAGGAAGCTGCTGATGGCGTCGATGCTGTCACGGGCGCACTGGGTGAGATCGATGAGCAGGTCGTTGTTCTCCCCCGGCCAGTCGGCACTTCCCGAGGTCAGTTTCGCCATGGACGAGGCGAGACGTTCTATCTCGGCGCGCGCCACCGCTCGTACGATGGCGGGGCCTTCGTATCCTACCTGGGCGGCGCTCCGGGCCAGCCGCACCACGTCCTCGGCGTTCATCCCTGACTGCTCCAGCCTGCTAAACAGCCCGGTCACCTCCCCCACCCGCTCGAAGCCCCGGTCCACCAGCTCTGTCAGCTCATGCCTGTGCTGCCGCTGGCCGGTCTCCACCGCCCCGAGACGTTGCTCGAAGTCGCCCAGGTACTGGACGATCAGCACCGCACCACCGGTGAGGACGGCCAGGGCGAGTTGCCACAGGTCCTCCTGGGACGGGGCGATCAAGTTGCTGATCACATAGGTCACCGTCCCCACGGCCACCGTGATCAGGATCTTCAGCACGACCGGCGGCATGCGCAGGCTGCCCGCCGCCGGACCGCGGGCTCCCTGCTGTCCGTCCATACGTCACGCCCCCGAAGCGACCGTCGGCTGCGGTTCGGGACCGGCCTGCCTTTCCGACTCCGCCCACAGCTTGGCGAACTGGGTGACGCGGTCCTCGATGTGGTCCGGCTCGGCGCTCAGCCAGGTACGGTCCGGGTTGGACTCCTGGTCCGGCTTGGTCTCGAAGCAGAGTTCGCCGTCGAAGACGATGAAGTCGTCCACCTTGGGGTTCGACTCCATCAGTGAGCGCACCGCTATGCGCGCCTCGATGCCACGCCTGCGGTGTCTCTCGCAGAGTGCCGTGAGCTCCGGCGTGACCTCGTCCACGTCCCGCACGACGAACAGGCGCCGGATCTCCACGCCCCGCCTCTTGATCGCCTTCTCCTGCGCGGCGAGATACCTCTCGGCGGACCCGCTGGTCCAGAACTCCCGGTCCACCGAGGTGCTGGTGGCGTCGAGGGTCATCTTGACGCAGTCGGTGATGTCGATCAGCCACTCGTTGTTCTCGCCGGGGCAGTCCGCGCTGCCGCTGCCGAGCCCCTCCATCGTCTTGGCGAGGCGGCCCAGCTCCTTCTCCGCGAAGGCCTGCACGATGTCGCCGCCCCGCTCACGGACCTTGGTGTACCCGAGGACGAGCCGGGTCACCTCGTCGGAGCGCAGCACCGAACCGTCGACCTGGCTGAACAGCGTCGTCGCGGCGAGGATCTCGTTGAAGCGCGTGTCGACCTTCTCGAACCGCTCCCCGAAGTCGATCAGGTACTGCACGATCAGCGCCGCGCTGCCGATGACGATGGACGCCACCCACTGCCAGATGTTCCCGTCGTCCTGATCCAGGATGCTGGTCAGCAGGAACGCCCCGCCCGCCGCCCCCGCGGTGATCAGGATCCGCCAGAACATCTTGGGCATGCGCTGTTCCTGGCGCGGTGCTGCGTGTCCGTTGTTCCCTGCCCCTAATGGTGCTCCGCTCATGTCTCATCCCCCGTCGGGTTTCCGGTTGTGGTACGGCCCCTCAGCGCGCGCTGAGCGCCTGGTGCGGCATCGCCACGGCCTGGAGGGCCAGTCGGTCTCTGATGCGCCGGCTCAGGTTCTCCCACTGGCGGGAGAACCCCGGTTTGTCTTCCAGTACGTCCCACAGGTGACCCAGCGCGGGGTCCACGTGCGCCCGCGGCATCCACAGATGCAGCAGGTGAACCACGACCGGATGGAGCGCCTCGACGACCGAAGGCCCGTCCGCCGCGCCGAGACGGCTGTTGTCCAGCATGTGCTGAACCGTCGTCAAAAGCCAGTCGTGCAGGGCGAGATCCTCGCAGAGGCCGGCTGCTGCCGCGGTGGGGATCTCGGCCGGCAGCCGTAGCTCCATGGTCCGCAGGCCGCCCTCCGCGACCGTGAAGTTCACCAGGGCCGCCCGCTCGCCCTCCGGGACCCGTCGCGCGACCCAACGCAGCCTTGTGGGGCTGGACTTGAAGGGCACCCGGCGATCGAGGAGCGGATGGCGGCGGAGCTGGGCGAGCAGGCCCTCGGCGATCATCCCGAGGTCGAGCTCGCCGCGCCCGGCACCGCGCAGCACACCCTCGGCGGTGGCTTGTTGGGGCAGCTTGCCGAACGGTTCGACCAGGCCCGGCCGGACGAGGTACTGCCCCCAGGGTCGGCGCATGTCGGGACCGGCGGCCGGGAGGCTGAAGTACGCCGTCGACTGCACCAGGCGGCCCTCGGTCAGCGCCGCGCGGGCGGCCACCGTACCGACAGCCCTCACCTTGCTGCCGTTGGAGGTGGGCAGCCGGCAGTCCACGCCGGTCAGCACCTCGGGGGACAGGACGTACAGGCTGGGCCGCTCGGAGACCCGGACATGGACGTCGGCGCGCAGCCTCAGCAGCTGTGCGGCGGCCCGGCCGTCCAGTGCCTGGAAGGACGGGAGCAGACAGGTGCGCACCTCACCGCAGGCGAGGACGGAACGCGCGGGCTGTCCGGGGGCCGCCGTCATCTCAGGACTCCTCAGCCTCGGAGGAGTCGCCGGGCTCCTCGTAGAAGACGTAGGTGGCGCGTTGCGCGACCGCCGCCGGCACCGGCATCCCTTCGGCCGCGGACCGCTCCGCGACCTGCTTCAGGGCCCCTGCGTCGACGTCTATCTGGTCGAGGATGAGCCGTACGGCGTCCTCTACGGCGAGGAAGCGGTTCGGCATGACGGTGCAGGTGCGGTAGGCGCTGAAGGGCGCCTTGGTGTCGGTGAGCTTGATCAGGGGGTCGAGCCGGTCCCAGTCGTGCGGGAAGTCCTCGCCCTGCCACTCCTTCGGCACCAGCACGGGCTCACCGAAGTGCCGTAACAGCCCCAGCCGGGCCAGTTGCCATACGGCGGCCAGGAACGGGCAGGACCACAGCCGCCGTCCGTCCTTCTCGGACCACAGCTCGACGTCCATGAACACCGAGTGGTTGCGGGCCGCGGTCTCCTGGGGCGGCTCCCAGCCCCGGGCCCTGCCGCCGAGCGCGGGGCCGGGCATCGTCGGGGTGCGCTGGCCGTTGGCGAGCCAGCCGGTCTGGCTGACGGGCGGGCGGGAGCCGTAGCTGCCGGGCGGCGGTGACTCGACCAGGCGGTGCATGACCGATTCCGCGAGGTCGACGCGGTCGGCGACCGCGCAGGCCGACTCACGGGCGAGGTAGTCGATGACCAGGCCGGCCTTCTCGGCCTCCTTGAGGACCGTCGGGATCAGTTCGGCCGGGGTGGAGAAGCGGGTGAAGTAGTCATCGATGAGGAAGCAGGTGCTGATGCGCGGCCGCTTGCTGCGGCGGGCCGCGGAGGCGCGCACCGCGTCCACCCAGATCCGCACCTCGGCGAAGTGCTCGCCCAGCCGCTTGGGGCCGGCCTCGAAGTCCTCCATGTAGAGGTGCCCCAGCTCCAGGGAGAGGTGGGCCAGCGGCACGGACTGGGTGCGCAGCTCCGCGGTGGTCTCCTGGAACACGGCTTCGCTCACGCCTGCTCCCAGTACTTGTCGTCGGTGAGCCGGCCGGCCAGCCGGTTCAGCGCGTCCCAGGTCTCCTGGTTGGCGATCTGGCTGTCGAGCACGTCCTCGTCGGTGATGAGCTGCTCCCGCCACTGCAGGACCGGCTCCAGGGGTACGGAGCCGAGGACCTGGCTGTAGCCGATGCCGTGGGTCGAGGCGAGCTGCTTGAGGTCGCCGTCGGTCTTGCGCATCCACGCCGACTGGGTGGGCGAGACCTGCGACCACAGCGGCGATTCGGGGTCGGGTACGGCGGCCCGTACGAAGCGGATGGCGTTGCGCAGCGTCTCCTCGTCGTGGCCGCGGTGGACGCCGCCGGCGACGATGCCGCGCTTGCCGAAGACCAGGCTGGCGGCGGCCGCCACATGCTGGCGGGTCCAGCGGTGGAAGACCAGCCAGCGGGCCGTGACCTCGCTCATCTCGGGCTGGGCGGTGGCCTCCAGGACCATGTCGACGGCGTAGGAACGGCCGGCGCTGAGGTCGACGACGACCAGGTCGAACTCGTAGTAGAGCGTCATCAGCAGGTCGACGCACCGGCGCAGGTTGTCGTCGCCGGTGGCGAACTCGCCGCCGCTGACGTCGCCGGGCATCAGCACCAGCCGGCCGGAGCCGGGCGGCGGGAAGCGCAGCACCTGGTGCTCGGTCTCGGCCCAGACGTCGATGCGGGCCGGTTCGCTGACCTCTCCTATGAGGTAGGCGTGCAGGCCGCGGTCCTCGGTGGCCTGCCGGGCGTCGGCCACGTCGAAGACGGCCGCGGCGGTGGGCGAGCCGAAGTCGAAGTCCAGGTAGCAGACGTCGTCCCCGGCCAGCGCGCGGTGGTAGGCGAGGTTGGCGCTGGTGACGGAGCGGCCCGTGCCTCCCTTGTCGGAGGCGGCGAAGATCAGCACGGTTCACACTCCCCGGTCCGCGGCTTCGCGGGCCCGGGCGAGCGCGTCGAGCTGTCCCAGCACGTCGAGGGTCAACGCGTAGGCCGTACCCGGCTGTTCGTCCACGAGGCTGCGGGCGCGGCGCAACTTGACCTCGATGTTCCTGAGTTGCATCCCGTGCCGGCCGTCGTCCTTGGGCGCCGGCTCCATCTGTTCGTTGCCCAGCAGATGGGCGGACTCACTGAGCAACGCCCTTGCCAGCTCGGTGAGTTCGAGGCTGCGGATCGGGGGCTGCCGGTACATCTCATGGGCCTGGACCATCACCTCGGTGACGCGCTCGGTGATGCTCCACGACACCGGCACCCGTCGCTTGTGGATCTCCGCCTCGGGGTAGGCGTGGTGGACGCTGTCCCACAGGCCGACGCCCTCGCCGTCCCGGATGCGGCGGCGCCACATGTGGTCGAAGATGCCCTCGGCGAGTCTGAGCAGCCGGTCGTGCGAGGCGAGGTTGCGCGACAGCGTGCACAGCTGGACGGTCCGCTTCAGCAGCTGTGCCGAGAAGTCGGTGATGGACCACGTCATGGGCGGTCCGATCCGCTCGCTGCCCTGCAAGGGCAGGGTGACGCCCACGTTGTGCAGCTCGTGGACCATGGGGTCGTCGCGCGTCATCCGGCTGGTGATGCGGCCGCGTTCGGCGAGGCGTTCCATGACGCCGACGGTGCGGGTCAGGTCGTCGTCGGTGGCCCGGCGCCGCATCAGGTCGTGCACCAGGATGGCGGCGACGGAGAGGGAGAAGTACGCGGACTCCAGCTTCTGTCCCGTCGTACGCCAGGGCAGGTCCTCCAGGGGCCAGCGGTCGGCGTCGAAGCGGGCGATGCGGGACCAGTACTGCTGGGTGAGCTCCCACCGCAGCCGGAGCGCCTCGGCGAGTTTCTGTTGCTCGGTGTTGAGCAGGCCGAGGGTGAGGGTGCGGTCGGAGAACAGGTCCTGGATACCGTCGAGGGCGACCACGGTGAAGTACAGATACGGCACCGGGTTGGCGATGCCCTCGGGCTGCGGCCCGATGGGTTCGTCGGTCTCGACCGCGGGGGCGTCCTTCACCAGGCTCCACGCCCAGCCGCACTCGAAGAGCTGGTTCTCGTCCTTGAGCCCTTCCTGGACGTCGATGCCGAGGAAGACGCTCTCGACGAGAGCCGCGCGCACCGGACGGAAGCGGCTCTGGAACTTGTTGAGCACCTGACGCTGTGACTGCCGTCCCTGGGCGAGGAGTTCGACGAGGGTACGGCCCTGGGAGGAGTCGGTGTCGAAGACGTTGACGGTGAAGGAGCGCAGCAGGCTCACCATGGCCGCGGTGAGGCGGCTGCTGGTGGCCGAGCGCAGCTCGGCGATCGTCTCCTTGATGTCGCTGCGCCGGGTCCTGGTCTCGTAGACCTTGAGGAAGCCGAGGATGGCCAGGCACAGGGTGATCGACATGGAGAAGGAGTCGGTCACGCCGAGTTGGCGTTGCTCCTCGGTGATGTCCTTGGTCTTGTCGGCGGACCCGAAGTAGTAACCCCCGGCAAAGGTGGGCCGCTTGTCCTCGCCGGTGTGCGTCCGCATGAAGTCGTCCGCGGCCATGACGAGGTTGGCCGGGATGTCCAGCCGCCCGCCGGCCTTTCTCAGGACCTGCTGGACGTCGTCCTGTGTGGTGTCCGGGTCGTCCAGCCGGAACGCGGGGATTTCGGTCGCCGGGTACAGCAGGCAGAGCAGCCGCTCGGCGTCGGCCACACTGCTCTCTTTGCCCCAGTCGCCCCAGGCCCACTCTCCCCCGTCGAAAGAGTGGCGGGCGATCGCCTGCCAGATGTCCAGCAGATGCTGGCGTGGCTTGATCTGCATCCCATGCCCCTCACACAGGCCGCACTGCCATCAATAGAGGAATAGCTCTGTTCTGTTGTGAAGATTCACAGATTCCGGCGCCAGCCGTAGGCGACGATCATTCCCGAATATCCGTCGCGGACTTCGGCCTCGGATTCGAGTCGCTGCACCTTGAAGTCGCGCGCGAATTCGTCGAGGCTCGCGCGTACCTCGGATTCTCCCACGTCACAGGCCGGGAAGAAATGTTCGCCCGCGTGATAGCCCTTCGAATGCTCCATGAAGGCGGCTGCGAAGGGGGCGCCGGGGGCCAGGGCGCGCATGAAGCACTCGACGCCGAGCGCGAACTCGTCGTGGGACGTGGTCATCGACTCGGCGACGAAGAACATGGTCCCCATGGACCACCGGCCCTCGTACCGCGCCAAGTCGAAGAGGTCGCCCTGCTCGACCCAGACGACCTTGCGGAACCGCTCCCGCGGGTCCATGCCCAGGGAGCCGTAGGCCTCTTCCTCGCACAGGGCGCCCCAGAACTGGTCCCAGTTGTCGTCGTAGGAGTCGACCTGGCTCTTCAGATATCCGACGTTCGCGGGCGAGCGCTCGAAGAGGGTGATCTCCTCGCACCACGGCATCATGGCGAGGGCGGGATAGAGATTGGCACCGGCACCCACATCGATGCCGGAAACCGGGCCGACGCCCTGCTTCCGGAAATGATCGACGAAATGATCCCGGATCAGGTGCAGGATCTCCGCGTCCTCCGCCTGTAAGACGCTGTAGTTGTGCTGCACGTAGGCGATCGGGTCGAACTCCGCCCAGCGCACCTGCGCGTTCAGCTGGACGTCCCCCGACGATCTCTGGGTCATTCACTCACGGTACCAAAAGAAGGCGCACTGGGAGCGCGTCGAGGCACAGGCAACTCGCAGTCTTGAACCGCTGGATATGCCCTGCTCAAGATGGGCGGATCTCCCAATCGAGCACCTGAAACGGCGGGCAACGGGTGCTCACCCACATGAGTGACTCCAATCCATCCCATAGGGGGCAGTTGATGGCTGTGCCGGAGGAACGTTTCCCTGTTGTGGGCCGCGGCTCTGACCAGGCGTTCTTCGCCGAAAGCAGCGATCGGCCGCTGACCATGCGAGGCGTCACCGAAGCCGACCTGCCCGAGCTCCTCCGCGTGGACCGGGAGGTCTTCCCCGACGATCCGTACCCGTGCTTCGTGCTCCGCCAGCACCTCGACGTGCACGGCGACCGCATCCTCGTCCTCGACGACGGGGAGTGCCTGCACGGCTACGTCCTCTTCGTCACCACCTCGGACGGCTATGTGTGCTGGGTGCTGAGCCTGGCCGTCAGCGCCGACCAGCGGGGCCGGGGGCTGGGCCGGCGGCTGATGCTGGAGGTGCTGCGGCAGCTGCGCCGGGAGCGAGTCCATGAGGTGCGGCTGACCGTGGAACCGACGAACGCGGCGGCGATCATGCTGTACCGGTCCCTGGGGTTCTCCGCCGAGGGCGGGGTGCGGCGGGACTATCTGGGGCCCGGCGAGGACCGGCTCATCATGACGCTGCGGCTGGGACTCGGGGCCGGGGCCGGGCTGGGGTAGACCTCACCGGGTAACCCCCGGGAGGACCTAGCGGGTAATCCCCCGGGAGGACCTACCGGGTAAACCCCCGTGCGGATACGGGAGTTACCGGGATGTGACGCCCCGTCAAGCTCCGTCAGGCTGCTGTCCATGAAGCAGATCACGAAGAGTGCCGCCCTGATCGCCTCCGCCTCCGCCGTCGTCTTCGGGCTCGTCACCCCGCTCACCGCGTCCGCCGCCGGTGCTCCCTCGCCGCTGAAGTGGACCAAGTGCGAAGGCGAGGGGCTCGATCCGCGACAGCAGTGCGCCACCTTGCCCGTACCGATGAACTACGCCGACCCCGGCGGCCCGAAGATCGACCTGGCCGTCTCCCGCATCCCCAGCGAGAAGCCGTCCGCCCGCCGGGGCGCGCTGCTGCTGATCGCCGGCGGGCCCGGCGGCGACAGCCTCGGCGACCCTTCGGGCAAGGGGCAGAAGCTGCCGCAGGAGGTACGGGACGCCTACGACCTGATCGGGTTCGCGCCGCGCGGCAACGCGCCCTCCGCCTCCGTCAGTTGTGATGTCGAGCCCAGCGACCTCGCCCGGACGAAGCTGCTGCCCTGGCCCGCCCCGGACGGGTCCGTCACCGAGAACATGGCCTACGCGCGGAGGGTGTCGGAGGCCTGCGCGGACAACGGCGGCGAGCTGATGAAGCACATCAGCACCAAGAACAACGCCCGCGACATCGACCGCATCCGCGCCGCCCTGGGGGAGCGCAAGCTGTCCGCCTGGGGCGTCTCCTACGGCACGTACATCGGCGCCGCCTACCTCGAGATGTTCCCGCACCGCACCGACCGCATCGTGCTGGACAGCAACGACCACCCCGATCCCGTACGGGCGGAGCGCGCCTGGCTGGAGGCGTTCGAGGTGGGCGTCGAGGACAACTTCCCCGAGTTCGCCAAGTGGGCGTCCGCGCCCGGCAATCCGTACCGGGTCGCCGACACGGCGGCCGAGGTGCGCCCGCTCTTCCTCCGCCTCGCCGCCCGCCTGGACAGGGAGCCCCTCCCCTGGCCCGGTGCCAACCCCGCGGAGCTGAACGGCAACGTGCTGCGCCAGACCATGCTGGACAGCCTCTACGACCCCGACGACTACCCGATCCTGGCCAAGCTGATGCTGGCCGCCCGCAAGGGCGAGGCGCCGCCCGCGCCGCCCGCCCCGCCGGAGTCGGCGCTGCAGAACTACACCGCGGTCGGTGCGGCCACCATCTGCAACGACGGCGCCTGGCCCAGGTCGGCGGCCGGGTACGAGAAGGGTGTCGCCGAGAGCCGGGCGAAGCATCCGCTGACCGCGGGGATGCCGAGGAGCGCGATGGTGTGCGCGGCGTGGCCGTGGCGGCCGGCGGAGGCGCCGGTGCGGGTGAGTGACCGGGGGCCGTCCAACGTGCTGCTCATCCAGAACGAACGGGATGTGGCCACTCCGTTAAGTGGGGCCCTTAAGCTGCGCGAGGCCCTCGGCAGGCGGGCCGTCATGGTCACCGTGAACTCCACGGGGCATGACGCTTATCTCGACAACGGCAACGCGTGTGGGGATGCGGCGGTCTCCCACTTCCTGGCGACCGGGAAGCGGCCCCATGAGGACCTCTACTGCAAATGACCCGACCTACGACCGGCACCCCCCGGCGTACTGCCGTGCCAAGGCGTGGAACGCCTCCTTCGGCTCCCAGTGCCAGTCCGAACGCGGGTCGTCGGGGCGGTCCTTGATGGCTTTGGTGATGCTGTAGCTCGCCAGGTCGAGGTCGTAGCGCGGGTTGTCGGGGCGGTGCGGGGCGTCGGGTGTGACGAACTCGAAGGCCATCGCCGCGTACAGGCCCATCGACTCGAAGACCTCCAGCAGATCGGCCAGGTAGGCGGCCTGTGTGCGCTCGCTGCGCACCAGGTCGCCTTTGATCTCCGGCGGGTTCTTGTCGTAGTCGACGATGTTCCAGCCCATGCCGCCTGCCTCGGGGGCGCCGGCGTACGTACAGGTGCCGAACTCGGTGATCGCCAGGGGTTTGCCCCAGCGCAGATAGCGCCTCAACTCCCGTACATAATCCGCTGGTTGGCGGTGGTACGAGTAGTAGTCGATGCCGACGACGTCGAAGAGGTTCCAGTCGACCGGCTCGAAGTCCTCCTCCTGTGCGGCGGCGTAGCTCAGCCGGCCGTGGAAGACATCGCGGCCGACGGCCGCCGCCTTCGCGGTGAAGCGGGCCAGGCGGCGCTGCATCTTCGGCATGTCGACGGTGCCCTTCTGGAGGTTGTCGACGCGGTCCAGGGCCGTCTCCCCCGGCACGATGCCCGGCACGAACAGCCAGAACTCGCAGCCCACGCTGAAGTCGACGCTCGCGCCCTGCCGGCGCAGCCGCTCCGCGAACCGGCCGCATTCGGCGATGCTGTCCAGGATCTCCCGCTCCGGAATGTCCCCGAGGGTCGGCTGGAGCCAGACGTGCAGCCCGCGCTCGGCTGCCTCGGCGGCCGTGGCGGTGAGGCGCTCGACGCCGTCGCCGGTGACGTCGAGGGTGTCGGCGTGCAGGACGTCGCGGATGACCCGGACGTCCTTGCGCATCCGGGCGGCGCTCCATGCGGTGCCGGGTGTCTCACCCGCCCCGACGGTGTAGACGACGCCCCGGTGCTTCAGGCCTCGGGCATGCCCTCCGGTCGCTGCGGCCCGCCCCGCGGGCAGCACCGCCCCCGCCAGTCCGACGGCCGCCGCGCCCGCCAGGAACCGGGCCCGGCTGATCCCCTTGGTCTTCTCCATACGGCTGGTCTTCTCCATACGGCCACTGTGGCGAGCACGCGCCCGCCGCGCCGTCCGCCGTTGGTCTACGGCCCCGCAACCAAGGGATGAGAGAGTACGTCGTTCATGACGAAGATCGTCCACGCCTCACGAGCGAAGGAGAGCAAGATCTTAGGTTCAGCCACGTCCCCGCTGTCCCGACGCACGTTCCTCACCGCCGGTACCACCGCCACCGCGACGGCCCTGCTCACCCGGTCCCCCGCGCACGCCGTCGGCTCCGGCAGCCGTACGACGACCCGGCTGCGCGAGCTGGAGCAGCGGCACGGCGCCCGCCTGGGCGTGTTCGCGCACAACCTCGCCACGAAGCGGACCGTGCGGTACCGCGCCGACGAACTCTTCCCGATCTGCTCGGTGTTCAAGACCCTGGCGTCCGCGGCCGTCCTGCGCGACCTCGACCGGCACGGCGAGTTCCTGGCCCGCCGTATCCACTACACGGAGGCCGATCTGCCGGCGGGCTCCGACCGGACCAGGGAGCACCTGGCCGAGGGGATGACGGTCGCCGAACTCTGCGAGGTCGCCATCACCTACAGCGACAACGGCGCCGCCAACCTCCTCCTGCGCGAGCTCGGCGGCCCCACCGCCATCACCGGCTTCGCCCGCTCCCTCGGCGACCCGGTGACCCGCCTCGACCGCTGGGAGACGGAGCTCAACTCGGCGGAGCCGTGGCGCGTCACGGACACCACGAGCCCGCGCGCGATCGGCCGGACGTACGCCCGTCTGGTCCTCGGCGACGCCCTGAACCGTCCGGACGGGCGGCTGCTCACGCACTGGCTGCTGAACAACACCACCAGCGGCAAACGCTTCCGCGCGGGCCTGCCCCCGACCTGGGCGATCGCGGACAAGACCGGTTCGGGCGACTACGGCACCACCAACAACGTGGGCATCGCCTGGACCCCCGACGGCACCCCCGTCGTCCTCGCCGTCCTGTCCACGAAGCCCGACCAGGACGCGGCCTGGGACGACGCACTGGTGGCGGAGGCGGCCGAGCTGCTCGCACACACCCTCAGCTGAGGCACCACGCGTTCCTCCGCACGTACCTCCGCGTGCCGGGCAACCGAATCCGCCGCATCGGTGGTCTGGGGGGCGAGGGAGGGTGCTTGATGCAGGCCGAACAAGAGGACCGGTTCCAGGAGTTCGTCAGGGCGCGGTGGTCCCATCTGGTGCGGACCGCGTATCTGCTCACGGGCGATGCGCACCACGCAGAGGACCTGACGCAGACGGCGCTGGCCAAGGCGTACCGCTCATGGCGGCGGGTGGCACGCGCCGACAATCCGGAGGCGTACGTCCGCCGGATGCTGGTCAGCTGCAACAGCGACCGGTTCCGCAAGCGGCGGGTCGCCGAGGCGCTGACCGCCGCGCCGCCCGAGGTGGCGGGGCGCGACGCGGGCTACGCGGGCGTGGACGAGCGCGGCCCGCTGCTCGGCGCCCTCGCCCAACTGCCGCCCAAGCAGCGGGCGGTGGTGGTCATGCGCTACTGGGAGGACCTGTCCGAGGCGGAGGTCGCCGACGTGCTCGGCTGCTCCGTCGGCACGGTCAAGAGCCAGGCGTCCAAGGGGCTGGCGAAGTTGCGTACGTTTCCCGGGCTCTCCCGGGTCGCGGAGGGGCAGGGAGGCAGCAGGTGAGCGACGAGGAGCAGCGGCGGGAAGCGCAGAGCGAGCGGGACTTCGAGGAGCAGGTGCGGGAGTTGCTCGCGGAGGACGCGTACGCGATCCGGCCGTCGCCGGTGCCGTATCCGGCGATCCGGCGCCGGGGCGTGGTCGAGCGGCGGCGCCGGGTGGCGGCGGCCGGGGCGGCGCTGGTGACGTTGGCGGCGATGCCGGTCGGGGCGTACGCGTTGAGCGGTGCGGGGAGGGGCGGGGACACGGCGACGACCCCGACGCCCTCGGTCAGCGCCACGCGAGCCGCGTCGCCGACGCCTTCCCCGACCTCGAGCGGGCCCGCGCGGCCGGCCACGGCACGGCAACTGCTCGACGGGATCACCTTCGAGCAGGCGGCGGACGGGCTGGAGGACTGCCTGGACTTCGACCGGTCGGGAGCCGGCCAGGTGAGGGCCGCGGATCCGGGCACACCGGACGACTACCGGATCCTCTTGGCGATGCGCAGCACCGGGGACTCCAACGCGCCCGACGACGGCATGTTCGTCGTCGCGGTGCGGGAGGAGCCGGCGCAACAGGCCCATCTGATCTGCCGTATCACCAACGGCCAGACCCAGGGCGTCTCCGGCTTCGCCGACGACACCGACGTCATCCCGGACGAGGGCCCGGTGTTCGTCAACCCCAACGTCGGCAAGCTCTACCAGCAGTCGGTCATCGACCGCGGCAACTGGAAGCTGCCGTTCCGCTGGGGTGTGGTCGGCACGGTCGAGCCGTCGGTGGCCGAGGTGCGGGTCTCCTACGGCGACTCCAGCAGCGAGGCCGCCCTCGACCACGGCTTCTTCGTGGCGTCCGGGGTGCTGAACCAGCAGGTCACCGTGGCTCCGCACATCAAGGGGTACGACGCCGGCGGCAGGTTGATCTACGACTCCGACGACGACAAGTACTACCAGAGGACGCTTCCGTAGCTCCGACGGGAGCGCTGACGGAAGCACCGACGGCTTCGGGGGCGCCGCGCAGGGGACGGCGCCCCCGGCCGTCACGACGCCCGCGGCTCGCTGACCGGCGTTTGCCGGGTCACCGGCGCTGGCGGGCCGACCGGCGCTTCGCGGTTCCTGAGTGGCCTGGTCACCTGCTTCGACAGGCACGACGGAATCCCCGCAGCGGCGTCCGTCGCCTCCGTCACCTGCCGCCGGTAGGCGCTCGGCGACATGCCGACCAGCTCCGTGAAGCGCGTGCTGAAGGTGCCCAGCGACGAGCAGCCGACCTCGAAGCACACCTCGGTGACGCTGAGGTCGCCCCGGCGCAGCAGCGCCATCGCGCGCTCGATGCGCCGCGTCATCAGGTAGCCGTACGGAGACTCGCCGTAGGCGGCCTTGAACTCGCGGCTGAGGTGCCCGGCCGACATGTGCACCCCGCGCGCGAGCGCCTCGACGTCCAGCGGCTGTGCGTACTCCCGGTCCATCCGGTCGCGGACGCGGCGCAGCGCCGCGAGGGTCCGCAGCCGCTGCTCCTCGGACGTGGAGTGGTGGGAACGCACACCCGCATCATCCCGGACCCCTTCCCGGAGCGTCCACTCCCCTGCCTGTCCCCTTGCCCGCTCCCTCAGCTGCCGGGAGCGGGACGCGAGGAAGGACATCACCGGCCCCGTGGTGAGACACATGGGGTCAGCCGCCGACGTAGGCCGCGAGGTGCTCGCCGGTGAGGGTCGAGCGCTCGGCGACGAGGTCGGCGGGGGTGCCCTCGAAGACGATCCGGCCGCCGTCGTGGCCGGCGCCGGGGCCGAGGTCGATGATCCAGTCGGCGTGGGCCATGACCGCCTGGTGGTGCTCGATCACGATGACCGACTTGCCGGAGTCGACGAGCCGGTCGAGCAGGCCGAGCAGCTGCTCGACGTCGGCGAGGTGGAGCCCGGTGGTCGGCTCGTCGAGCACGTAGACCCCGCCCTTGTCGCCCATGTGCGTGGCCAGCTTCAGCCGCTGCCGCTCGCCGCCGGACAGCGTGGTGAGCGGCTGGCCGAGGGTGAGGTAGCCGAGGCCGACGTCCGCCATCCGCTCGAGGATCTTGTGGGCGGCCGGGGTGCGTGCCTCGCCGGCCCGGAAGAACTCCTCCGCCTCGGCCACCGACATCGCGAGCACCTCGCTGATGTCCCGGCCGCCGAGGTGGTACTCCAGCACGGACGCCTGGAACCGCTTGCCCTCGCAGTCCTCGCAGGGGGTGTCGACGCCGGCCATCATCCCCAGGTCGACGTAGATGACCCCGGCGCCGTTGCAGGTGGGGCAGGCGCCCTCGGAGTTGGCGCTGAACAGGGCCGGCTTCACGCCGTTGACCTTGGCGAACGCCTTGCGGATCGGGTCGGCCAGGCCGGTGTACGTCGCCGGGTTACTGCGGCGCGAGCCGCGGATCGGCGTCTGGTCCACCGAGATCACGCCCTCGGGGGCCGGTATGGACCCGTGAATGAGCGAGCTCTTGCCGGAACCGGCGACGCCCGTGACGACGCAGAGCACGCCGAGCGGGATGTCGACGTCGACGTTCTGCAGGTTGTTGGTCGTCGCGCCGCGGATCTCCAGCGTGCCGGTGGGCTTGCGCACGGTCTCCCGGAGCGTGGCGCGGTCGTCGAGGTGGCGGCCGGTGACGGTGTCGCTCGCCCGCAGCCCCTCGACGGTGCCCTCGAAGCAGACGGTGCCGCCCGCCGTGCCGGCGCCCGGGCCGAGGTCCACGACGTGGTCGGCGATCGCGATCGTCTCCGGCTTGTGCTCCACCACGAGCACCGTGTTGCCCTTGTCCCGCAGCCGCAGCAGCAGGTCGTTCATGCGCTGGATGTCGTGCGGGTGCAGGCCGATGGTGGGCTCGTCGAAGACGTACGTGACGTCGGTGAGCGAGGAGCCGAGGTGGCGGATCATCTTGACGCGCTGTGCCTCACCGCCGGACAGGGTGCCGGCCGGGCGGTCGAGCGAGAGATATCCGAGGCCGATCTCCGTGAAGGAGTCGAGGGTGTGCTGGAGGGCGGTGAGCAGCGGCGCCACGGACGGTTCTTTCAGCCCGCGGACCCATTCGGCGAGGTCGCGGATCTCCATCCGGCAGGCGTCGGCGATGCTGATCCCCTTGATCTTCGACGATCGGGCGCCCTCACTCAGCCGGGTGCCGTCGCACTCGGGACAGGTGGTGAAGGTGACCGCACGCTCCACGAAGGCGCGGATGTGCGGCTGCATCGATTCCTTGTCCTTGGACAGGAAGGACTTCTGGATCTTCGGGATGAGCCCCTCGTAGGTGAGGTTGATGCCATTGACCTTGATCTTGGTCGGCTCCCCGTAGAGGAAGGCGTGCATCTCCTTCTTGGTGTACTCGCGGATCGGCTTGTCCGGGTCGACGAAGCCGGACTGGGCGTAGAGCTGCACGGTCCACTGGCTGTCCGACTTCCAGCCGGGGATGGTGAACGCGCCCTCGGACAGCGACTTGGAGTCGTCGTAGAGCTGGGTGAGGTCGATGTCGGAGACCGAGCCACGCCCCTCGCAGCGGTTGCACATACCGCCGGTGCGCTCGAAGGTCGCCTTCTGGGCCTTGGTCTTCGCGCCGCGCTCGACGGTGATCGCGCCGCTCGCCCGGACCGAGGCGGTGTTGAAGGAGTACGCGCTGGGCGGGCCGATGTGGGGCGTGCCGAGCCGGCTGAAGAGGATGCGCAGCATCGCGTTGGCGTCGGTGGCGGTGCCGACGGTGGAGCGGGGGTCGCCGCCCATGCGCTGCTGGTCGACGGTGATCGCGGTGGTGAGCCCGTCCAGGACATCGACCTCGGGGCGGGCCACGTTCGGCATGAAGCCCTGCAGGAAGGCGCTGTAGGTCTCGTTGATCAGGCGCTGCGACTCCGCGGCGATCGTGTCGAACACCAGCGAGCTCTTGCCCGAGCCGGAGACGCCGGTGAAGACCGTCAGGCGGCGCTTGGGGATCTCGATGCTGACGTCCTTGAGGTTGTTCTCGCGGGCGCCGTGCACGCGGATCAGCTCATGGCTGTCGGCGGCGTGCGGGGCGGGCGGCTGTGCGTCCGTACTCGTGGCCTTGGTCATCGCAGTTCAGCTCCGCTCCTGGATACGGATCAGGTTGCCCGCGGGGTCGCGGAAGGCGCAGTCGCGGATGCCGTACGGCTGGTCGGTCGGCTCCTGGACCACCTCGGCGCCGCTCGCCTGCACCTTCTCGAAGGTGTCGTCGACGTTCGGGGTGGCCAGCAGGATCCAGCCGTAGGTGCCCTTGGCCATCATCTCGAGGATGGTGCGGCGCTCGTCCTCGGTGATGCCGGGGTCGGCGGCCGGGGGTGCCAGGAGGATGGACGTGTCGGGCCGGCCGGCCGGGCCGACCGTGATCCAGCGCATCTTGCCCTGGCCGACGTCGGTACGGACCTCGAAGCCGAGGGCGTCGCGGTAGAAGGCCAGGGAGGCGTCCGGGTCGTCGTGCGGAAGAAAGCTGGCGTGAATCGAGATGTCCATGCCCGTCACGCTAGCCGTGGGGCGGGGGCGGCGCTTCTCGATTCCTGACCGGTCTCACCGGCACCGTGAAGGGGCTCCGCCCCTGGAGGACGGGACGGGTAGGGGCGGCGGGGGCGAGGAACTTCCCGACCCGCGGCCGTCAGCGCGCCCCCCGCGACTCCTGTCCCGCCCACCCCGCGATCCCCCGGAAATGGACGGCCATCGCACGCTGCGCCCCCTCCACGTCCCGGCTCCGCAGCGCCGTCACGATGTCGCGGTGCCACCGGGCGGTCAGGTCGGGAGAGGGATCGTCGGGCCGGCCGCGGGCGCCGGAGACGCGGCGGAAGACCGTCCAGAACGCGGCGAGGAGCTGCGGCACGAGGTCGTTGCCGAGGGAGGCATAGAGCAGTTCGTGGAACTCGCGGTCCAGGTCGGGAAAGGACCGCCCCACCCGCCCCGCCGCCTCCATCCGGGACACCACCGCGTCCAGCCGGTCCAGCTCCCCCTCGGTGACCGTCGCCGCCACCCGCCGGATCAGCCCCTCCTCCAGCACCTCCCGCACCTGAAGGATCTCGGCGAGCGCCCCCGGGTCGTCATGGTCGTGCCGGGCGAGCGTACGGAAGGTCAGCCCGTCGATCAGCGGCGTGAGCGAGGCCTGGCCGACATACGTCCCATAGCCGTGCCGGATCTCCACGATGTCCAGCGCCTGGAGCGCCTTGAGCGCCTCCCGGACGGAGTTGCGGCTGACGCCGAGGTCCTCCATGAGCTCGGCCTCGGTGGGCAGGAGGGCGCCGGCCCGGAGCCTGCGGTCGATGATCAGCTGCATGACCTGGCGCTGGATCCGGCTGTTCCTGGACTCCTCGGACGCACGGGATGTACGGGACGTACGGCTGTTCCTGGGCTGCCCCGGCATGCGGCGCATGGTACGCGCATCCAGACGTCCCACGTCCCATGTCTGCCGGATACGGCCCTGACGATGGGTCAACTCACGCCATTTCACAGCGCCATTGGTCCGACCTGTGGCAGATGCGCCATTCGTGTGAGATCTCTTGACCGCCCCCACCACCCCACCTATGGTCGCGCTGACCGTCAGGACGTAGGACGTCGTATCTCCTCACCACCCACCGTTGGAGGAACCGTGCGCGACGTGACCCACGACGTGCCGGCGCTGCACCGCCGGTCGTTCCTGAAGTACTCCGGCGCGCTGGGCGCGGCCGCCGCCGTCTCCGCGTCGCTGTCGGCCTGTTCGTCGGGGCCCGAGTCCACGAACGAGACCGGATCGGGCGGCGGCCAGGACCGGACGCTCACCGCGGTCATCGGCTACGGCAACGACGGCAGCTGGGATCCGACCCAGACGGCGTCCGCCTTCTGCATGGCCGCCAACAACCACATCTACGAGGGGCTGCTGGACACCGACCCGATCTCGCGCGAGCCGTATGCCGCGCTCGCCACCCAGGTCCCGGCGGACCCGAACAGCACGTCCTGGAAGTTCACCCTGCGCGCGGGCGCCAAGTTCCACGACGGGAAGCCCGTCACGGCCGACGACGTCGTCTTCGTCTTCGACCGGATCCTCGACCCGAAGACCCAGACCCTCGCCAAGGGCTTCTTCGCGAGCTGGCTGAAGGAAGTCCGCAAGATCGACGCGCAGAACGTCGAGCTGGTGCTCAAGTTCCCCTTCCCGGACGGCATTTCACGTCTCACCCTCGCCAAGATCATGCCGAAGCACGTCTTCTCCCGGCCGGGCGCCTGGGAGGACGCCATCAAGGGCAAGGCGATCGGCTCGGGGCCGTACCGGCAGACCGCGCACCACCCGAAGTCCAACACCACCTTCGAGGCGTTCGCCGACTACAACGGCCCGCGCAAGCCCGCCTTCAAGAAGATGAACTGGCTGACGATCGTGGACGCGGCGCCGCGCGTCGCCAGGATCTCGGGCGCGAGCGCCGGTGCGCAGATCGCGGACAACATCCCGTACGCCAACATCCAGCAGCTGGAGAGCGGCGGGCTGACGGTCGCGGGCGGCGCCGGGATGAACAACCTCTTCCTGATGTTCAACACCCAGCACAAGCCCTTCGACGACGTCCGCGTCCGCCAGGCGCTGCGCTACGCCATCGACACCGAGAAGATGGTGGAGGTGGCGTTGAAGGGGCACGGGAAGCCGTCGAGCTCCTTCCTCAACGAGTCCAACCCCAGCTACCGGCGCGCCAAGACCGTCTACGACTACGACCCCGACAAGGCGAAGGCGCTGCTGAAGGAGGCCGGGGTCAGCGGGCTGAAGATCGAGATCCTCGCCGTCAACGTGAGCTGGATCGTGGACTGTCTGCCGACGATCAAGGCGTCCTGGGACGCGATCGGCGTCAAGACCACCCTCTCCCCGCAGGAGACGACGGCCGTCTTCACCAAGATGGACCAGAAGCAGGACTACCAGGTCGTCGCCGCCGCCTCGAACCCCAACCAGTTCGGCCTCGACGCCGACCTGATCATGCATTACAACTACGGCCCCGAGAACCTGTGGATGCAGTACACGCGGTGGGCCGGCAACTCCGTGGCGAAGGCGCTCTTCAAGGACATGGACCGGGCGACCCAGGAGCCGGACCCCGACAAGAAGAAGACGATGATCCAGGACTACATCGACGTCGTCGCCGAGCAGGCCGTGCTCTACCCGGTCGTCCACAACGAGCTGATGACGGCCTGGAACCCGAAGCAGCTCACCGGCATAAGGGCACAGCCGTATCCCGGTATCAACCTGCTCCAGGCCAAGTGGGCCTAGCCACGACGGGAGTCCGGCCGTGATCACCGTCGTCAGGATCCTGGCCCGTCGGGTCGCGCTGCTCGTGCCGCTGATGCTCGGCATCGTGCTGTTCGTGTTCCTGGTCATGCGGTTCTCGGACGTCGACCCGGCGTCCGCGTTCTTCCAGGGCGCCAACCCGACGCCCCAGCAGCTGCACGACTTCCGCGAGGAGAACGGCCTGCTGGATCCCCTCCCGGTCCGCTACGTCGCCTTCGTCGGCGACCTGCTCCACGGCGACATGGGCATCAGCGCCCTCACCAGGGCGCCGGTCGTCGACCAGGTCATGACCGCGCTGCCACTCACTCTCCAGCTCACCTTCCTGGGCCTCGGCATCGCGGTCGTACTGTCGCTGCTCGGCGGGGTGACGGCCGCCATCTACCGCGACCGGCTCCCCGACCAGATCATCCGGGTCGTGTCCCTGACCGGGGTGGCCGCGCCCGGCTTCTGGCTGGCGCTGCTGATGATCCAGTACCTCGCGGTCGACCTCGGCTGGTTCCCGACCGGCGGCTACATCAACCCGGCGGACTCCTTCACCGGCTGGCTGAAGACCATGACCCTCCCCGCCTTCGCGCTGTCGCTGCCGGTGGCGGCGCAGCTCACGCGGATCGTGCGGACGGCGGTGGTGGAGGAGCTGGACAAGGACTACGTCCGCACGGCGATCGGCAGCGGACTGCCGCCACGGGTGGTCGTCGGGCGGAACGTGCTCCGCAACGCGCTCATCAACCCGCTGACCGTCCTCGGCCTGCGCGTCGGCTACCTCCTCGGCGGCGCGGTCGTCATCGAGACGATCTTCTCCCTTCCCGGGATGGGGAAGCTGATGATCGACGCCGTGAAGAACGGTGACCCGGCGGTGGTCCAGGGCGTCGTCCTGACGACAGCCACCGGTTTCGTCGTCGTCAACCTCGTCATCGACATCCTGTATCTGCTGGTCAACCCGCGCCTGCGGGAGGCGACGTGACGTTCAACCGCAAGCGCCTCGCCGAGGCGCTGTCCCGGCCCGGTATCCGGCTGCGCGGCTGGCGCCGGCTGCCGCTGCTGTCGAAGGTGGCGGTCTGCTTCCTGGCCGTGGTGGTCCTGATGGCGGTGCTCGCCCCGGTCCTCGCCCCGCACGACCCGCTCGACCAGCAGCCGCCCGTCGACGGCACCGGGCATCCGTCCACCGAGCACTGGATGGGCCAGGACAGCCTCGGCCGGGACATCCTCAGCCGGCTGATGTACGGGGCCCGCTGGTCGCTGGCCATCGGGCTCGGCGCGACCGGGCTCGCGCTCGTCGTCGGCGCCCTGATCGGCGCGATCGCGGCGACCTCCCGCAAGGCGGTCGACGAGACGCTGATGCGCTGCCTGGACGTGGTCATGGCGTTCCCCGGTATCGCGCTGGCCGCCGTACTGGTCGCGGTCTTCGGCGGCGGGATCACCGTCCTGATCTGCGCGATCGCCTTCCTCTTCACGCCTCCGGTGGCGAGGGTCGTCCGGGCGAACGTCCTCGACCAGTACGGCGAGGACTATGTGACGGCGGAACGCGTGATCGGCGCCCGCACGCCCCACATCGTCATCCGGCACGTGGCGATCAACTGCGCCGCCCCGGTCCTGGTGTTCTGCACGGTCCAGGTGGCGGAGGCGATCGTCTTCGAGGCGTCGCTGTCCTTCATCGGCGCGGGCGTGCGACCACCGGACCCCTCCTGGGGCAGTGTCATCGCCGACGGCAAGAACATGGTGCTGACCGGGGGTTGGTGGGCGACCGTCTTCCCCGGCCTGCTGATGCTGGTGACCGTCCTCTCCCTGAACATCCTCTCCGAGGGCGTCTCGGACGCGTGGGCGGCGCCCTCGGCGCGCGAGGTCGACGTACGGGACGACGACCGGCTGGAGGCGCCGGAACCGGGCAGCGGCGAGGTGCTGCAACTGCCGGGACTGACGGAGGCGGCGGCGCGACTGCGGGGACGGGCACGGCCGTTGCCGCAGGGACGGCAGCCGGTACTGGCGGTGGAGAACCTGGCCATCGGCTTCGAGGGCCGTCATGCCGGCGTGGACATCGTCGACGGCATCAGCTTCGAGGTGCAGCCCGGTGAGGTGCTGGGCCTGGTCGGCGAGTCGGGCTGCGGGAAGTCGCTCACCGCCCTCGCGGTGATGGGGCTGGAGCCGAAGGGCGCCCGGGTGCGCGGCCATGTGCGGTTCAACCAGCGGCAGTTGGTGGGCGAGCCGATGCGCGTACGACGACGGCTCCTGGGCCACGAGATGGCGATGATCTACCAGGACGCCCTGTCGTCCCTGAACCCGGCGATGACGATCCGCGCGCAGCTGGGGCAGGTCGTACGCCGCGGAGGCCGCCGTACCCCGCACGAACTGCTGACGATGGTCGGCCTCGACCCCGAACGCACCCTGCGCAGCTACCCGCACGAACTCTCCGGCGGCCAGCGCCAGCGCGTCCTCATCGCCATGGCCCTGTCCCGCGACCCGAATCTGATCGTCGCCGACGAGCCGACGACCGCGCTGGACGTCACCGTGCAGGCGCAGATCATAGAGCTGCTGCTGGGGCTGCGGGAGGAGCTCGGCTTCGCGCTGATCCTGGTCTCGCACGACCTGGCGCTGATCGCGGACGTCACCGACCGGGTGGTCGTGATGTACGGCGGGCAGATCGTGGAGACGGGCGTGACCGCGGACCTGGTGGAGGCACCGGCGCACCACTACACGCGGGGGTTGCTGGGCAGCGTGCTCTCGCTGGAGTCGGCTGAGGAGCGGATGACGCAGATCAAGGGCGTCGTCCCCTCCCCCGCCGACTTCCCGGCGGGCTGCCGCTTCGCGGACCGGTGTCCGATGGCGAGCGAGATCTGCCGGACGACCGCGCCGGATCTGCTGGGGACGCGGACGCACACGGCGGCGTGCCATCACCCGGCGGTCGAGCTGGTGACGGCGGAGAGCGAGGTCATCCCGTGAACGCACTGGTGGAGCTGTCCGACGCGCACGTCGTGCACAAGGCGCGCAGCGGCGGGCTGTTCACACGGGACAAGGTGTACGCCCTGACCGGCGCCGATCTCGTCATCGCGCCCGGCGAGACGGTCGGCGTGGTCGGTGAGTCGGGGTGCGGCAAGTCGACGCTGGCGAAGGTGCTGGTGGGGGTGGAGCGGCCGACGTCGGGGACCGTGGCGTTCCGGGGGCGTGACCTGTGGGCGATGTCCCCGGCCGAGCGCAGGACGACGGTCGGCGCCGGCACCGGGATGATCTTCCAGGATCCGTCGACGGCGCTGAACCGGCGACTGACGGTCCGGCAGATCCTGCGGGACCCGCTGGACGTGCACGACCGGGGGGCGAAGACGAGCCGCGAGGAGCGGGTCCGGGAGCTGATGTCCCTGGTGGGCCTGCCCCGCGCCCTCACCGACGCCCTGCCCGGCCAGCTGTCCGGCGGTCAGCGCCAACGTGTCGCCATCGCCCGGGCGTTGGCGCTGGACCCCGACCTGGTGGTGGCGGACGAGCCGACGAGCGCGCTGGACGTGTCGGTGCGCGCCCAGATCTTGAACCTGTTGCTGGACCTGAAGGAGAGACTGGGTCTGGCGCTGGTCTTCGTCTCCCACGACATCCAGACGGTACGGCGGATGAGTGACCGCGTGATCACGATGTACCTGGGCCGGATCGTCGAGGAGTCCCCGGCGGCCGAGGTCACGGACGCCTCCCGGCACCCGTACACCCGCGCCCTGTTCTCCGCTACGCCCGGCCTGCTGGACCCCATCGAGCCGATCCCGCTGGTCGGCCCGGTCCCGTCGGCGACCCGCCCGCCGAGCGGCTGCCCGTTCCGGACGAGGTGCTGGAAGGCGGACGAGGTGTGCGCGGACACCATGCCGGATTTCTCGGCCGCGTCTCGCCCGGAGCATCGTTACAGGTGTCACCATCCAGTGGAGGAGGGCGAGGCCACCCGCGACCTCGTACGACAGAGCCACGTTTCCAAGGAGCCTTGATGCCGTTCCCCACCCCGCTCACCGGTGTCGTCCCGCCCGTCTGCACGCCCCTGACACCGGACCGCGAGGTGGACGTCCCGTCACTGCTCAGGCTGGTCGACCATCTGATCGAGGGTGGGGTGCACGGGCTGTTCGTGCTCGGCTCGACGTCGGAGGCGGCGTATCTGACGGACCGGCAGCGCAGGCTGGTGGTGGAGGCCGTGTCGGGGCACGTGGGAGGGCGGCTACCTGTCCTGGCGGGCGTGATCGACATGACGACGCCGAGGGTACTGGACCATGTGCGGGAGGTCACGGCGGCGGGTGCGGACGCGGTGGTGGCGACGGCCCCCTTCTACGCCCGGACCCACCCGGCCGAGATCGCCCGCCACTACCGCCTGCTCGCGGCGGCGTGCCCGGTCCCGGTGATCGCCTACGACCTCCCTGGCTCCGTCCACACCAAACTCCCCGCCGACGTGATCCTCGGCCTCGCCGCCGAGGGTGCCCTGGCGGGCCTGAAGGACTCCAGCGGTGACCTCGCCGGTTTCCGTGAGGTCGTGGTCGGCGCCCGGACCCGGGCCGACGTCCAGGGCTTCAGCGTGCTGACCGGCTCGGAGCGCTTCGTCGACGCGGCGCTCGCGGTCGGCGCGGACGGGGCGGTGCCGGGCCTCGCCAACGTCGATCCGCACGGGTACGTCCGGCTCGACCGCCTGTGCCGCGCGGGTGACTGGGAGTCGGCCCGGGCCGAACAAGAACGCCTGTGCGCCCTGTTCGGCATGGTGACCGTCGGGGATCCCGGGCGGATGGGGGGTGGCTCGTCGGCGCTGGGCGCGTTCAAGGCGGCGCTGCATCTGCGGGGGGTCATCGAGTGTCCGGTGACGGCGGAGCCTCAGGTGCCGCTGTCGGCGGGGGAGGTGGAGCGGGTGGGGAAGTTCCTGGCCGGGGCGGGGTTGCTGTAAGGGCCTTTTTCGCCCCCGCCGCCCCTACCCGTCCCATCCTTGAAGTGGCTCCGCCCCTTCAGGGCCGAAGCGGGGGTCTGGGGGCGGCAGCCCCCAGGAACCGGGGTCGAAGGGGCAGCGCCCCTGGAGGACGGGACGGGTAGGGGCGGCGGGGGCGAAGAACTCTGGGCTTCGGCTACGCCAGATCCGCCACCCGCAACCGGCGGAACTCGATCGTCTCGTACGTCCCCGTCACCCCCGTCTCATACAGGATCCCCACCGTGTCCCGGCCCAGCGGCACCAGGTCGGAGTACGCCGCCCGCTGCTGGGACAGCGTCAGCGCCTTCGTGAAGGTTGCTCCACCGTCCGTGCTCCGCCACACGGCCATGGACTGGCGAGCGGTGGGGACGGAGGGGGCGGAGAAGAGCAACGGGCCGCCACGCGAAGGGAGTTGCAGGACGCTCGCCTCCACCACCGGCGCCTCGTTCAGCGTCGGCTGGACGGTGTACGGGCGGTCCAGGGTCACGCCACCATCGCTGGAGTGACTGTCGAGCCGGTTGCCGATGCTCGTGCCGAGCTGGTCGCGGGAGTTGAAGTACAGTCGCCCGTCGGGGAGTTCGGCGGCCGTGGACTCGTTGGCGTTGCGGAAACCGTCGTAGGTGTCGTCCACGAAGCCGATCCGCCAGGTGAGCCCGGCGTCGTCGCTGTAGATGGCGTGCGCGCCGTAGTACTTGGCCTCCTGGCCGGTGTCGGCGGAGCCGGGCGGCGGTGCCGATGAATGGTTCGAGGGGATGACCAGGCGTCCGGCGTGCGGGCCCCGCCGCAGGGCGATCGCGTGGCCCGGCCCCGTCGCGTACCAGCGCCAGTTCGCCGGCTTCACCTGCCGTGTGATGTCCCGGGGGGAGGAGAAGTGTCGGCCGTCGTCCAGGCTCCGCTGGACGAAGACCCGGCGGCTCTCCTCCGGCGTCGCCTCGCCCCGCATGATCTCCGCCTCCGTCACAGCACCGCTGTTGTAGGAGGTGACCAGCACGATCGTGCCGGTGCGCGGATCCACCACCGGCGCCGGATTGCCCCGCGTGTTCCCGTCCCCGGCGGCGACCACCGTCAGCGGCCCCCAGGTGCAGCCACCATCGAACGATCGCCTGAGGACGACATCGATGTCGCCGGTGTCCCCCGCACTGTTGTGCCGGCCCTCGGCGAAGGCGAGGACCGTGCCGCGCGGGGTCGTGATCGTCGCGGGGATGCGGTAGGTGTCGTAGCCGCCCTCGCCCGAGACGTACGGGACGGAGGACGTGCAGCCGGTGTCCGCGGAGGCGTTGCCGGCCGCCGTCACAGGCGTGGTCAGGAGTGCTGCGGTGACTAGGAACGTACGAGTGAGTGTGCGGCTCAGGAGGGTCATCGAGCTCCTTTGACGGAGGGTCAGACATTGACCTGTCCGTCACAGGCTCCCCGGTGTCACCATGCCCGATTCATACGCCACGATGACCAACTGCGCCCGGTCCCGCGCCCCCACCTTCCCCATGATGCGGCTGACGTGGGTCTTCGCCGTCAGCGGGCTCAGTCCCAAGGCCTCGGCGATCTCCGTGTTGTTGAGGCCGCGTGCGACCAGCGTCAGCACTTCGCGTTCACGGTCGGACAGGCATTCGGGTCCCCTGGCAGTGGGTACGGAGGGGCTGCGCAGGAAACGCTCGATCAGCCGTGCCGTCGGGCCCGGGGAGAGGAGTGCCTCCCCCGCCGCCACCGTGCGGATGGCGTCGAGGAGTTCGGCCGGGCGGGTGTCCTTCACCAGGAAGCCGGAGGCGCCCGCGCGCAGGGCGTCCACGATGTTCTCGTCGGTGTCGTAGGTGGTGAGGACCAGCACCCGCACCCCGGCCAGGTCGTCGTCGGCCGCGATGAGGCGGGTCGCCTCGATGCCGTCGAGGTCGGGCATGCGGATGTCCATCACGACGAGGTCGGCGCGTGCGCTGCGGGCCAGTTCCGCGGCCTCCCGGCCGGTGGCCGCCTGGCCGACGACCTCCATGTCGGGGGCCGACTCGACCAGCATGGCGAACGCCTCGCGTACGAGGGTCTGGTCGTCGGCGAGCAGTACGCGGATCATCGGTTTCCCTCCCGGCCGGTTGCGATCGGGAGGACGGCACTCACCTCGAACCCGCCCCCCGTACGCGGTCCGGCGTCGAGTGTGCCACCCACGCTGCGGGCCCGCTCGCGCATGCCGACGAGGCCGTAGCCGGCGGTTGCGCCGCCGGGCCCGCCCCTCGTGCCGTCATCGGTGACCGACACCCGCAGGGCGCCCTGCTCCTCGTACAGCTCGACGCGTACGGCCGGTTCGGGCCCCGCGTGCCGTACGACGTTCGTCAGCGCCTCCTGCACGATCCGGTACGCGGCCGCGCCCACGGCGGGCGGCACCTGGCGCACCCGTACCGCCGGCTCCACCCGCGCCCCGGCCAGCCGCGCCGCCTCCACCAGGTCCGGCACTCCGTCGAGCCCGGGCAGCGGGCCGCGTGCCTCGTCGGCGGCACCCTGCTCGCGCAGCACCTCCAGCGTCGTACGGAGTTCACCGCGTGCCGTGCGGCAGGTCTCGGCGATGTCGTCGAGGGACTTCGCGATCGTCTCGCGGTCCAGCCGCTCCGGGTCGGCCGCCAGCACGTGCGCGGCCACCGACGTCTGCACGCCGATGAGGGTGATGCTGTGGGCGAGCAGGTCGTGCAGGTCGCGGGCGATGCGCAGGCGTTCCTCCGCGACCCGGCGGCGGGCCTCCTCCTCGCGGGTGCGTTCGGCGCGTTCGGCGCGTTCGACGATGGAGGCGACGTACTGGCGGTAGTAGCGGACGTCGATGCCGATGAAGATGACGGCGAGGACCCAGCCGTAGATGCGCAGCAGGTCGACGGCCTGCTTGTGCTCGCCGAACGTGAGCATCACGGTCAGGGAGATGCCGAGGCCCGTGGCCGCGACCAGGACCGTGCGGAGGGGGCGTTGGGTGACGGTGACCGTGTAGAGCGCGATGAGCGAGGCGGGGAGGGGCGCGCCGTGGTTGTTGTCGAGGGCGTGGTAGGGCACGACGAGCGCCACCATCGCGGCGAACATCAGCAGCGGCCGGCGCCGCCGCCACACCAGCGGCACATGGGCGGCGATCAGGAGCGTCCAGCCGAGGGCGTCGGGCCTGCGGCCTTCGTCGGTGAACAGCGCCATGCACACGGCCACACCGGCCGCCACCACCGAGAGCAGCGCGTCGTTGCGGGTGCCGTGGGGGGCGGTCGTCGGGTCACGGTTGATCGCGGCCATGATCCGCTCGCCGATCCGGGGACGCACCGCTGGGTTGGCTGGCTGCACGGGATCATCTTCCGCCAGGAGGGCGCCCCTCCGGGAGAGAGGGGCGCCGGGTCGGTCAGTGGGCGGCGGCGGTCACCCGCTCCGGTTCCCTCGGCGGCACGGGCCGCTCCGGCTCGCGGGACAGGGCTCCCGGCCACCACACCTTGCGGCGCAGCGCGACGCTCGCGCTGGTCACCAGGTAGGTGCGCACCAGGAAGGTGTCGAGCAGGACGCCCACCGCGATGACGAAGCCCAGCTCGACGAGCGGCACCATCGGCATGCTGGTGAGCACCGCGAAGGTGGCCGCGAGGACGAGCCCGGCGGAGGCGATGACGCCGCCCGTCGTGCGCAGCGCGGTGAGCGCGGCCGATGCCGGTTCGGCGCCCTTCAGGGACTCCTCGCGCATCCTGTGCATCAGGAAGATGCCGTAGTCGACGCCGAGGGCCACCAGGAACACGAAGGAGAGAAGCCCCAGTCCGGGATCCGTGCCCTCGAAGCCGAACAGCGGCCCGAAGACGAGCCCGCCGATGCCGAGCGCCGCGCCCCACACCGCGACCACGGCCCCCACCAGAATCAGCGGCGCGACGAGGGAGCGCAGCAGGGCGATCAGGATGAGCAGCACGGACAGCAGCACGATCGGTACGACGATCGTCGTGTCCCGGGCGTTGGTGTCCTTCAGGTCGATCTGCTCGGCGCTCGGCCCGCCGACGTAGGAGCCGTCGAGCCTGTCGCGCAGGGCCTCGATGGTGGCGGTCTCCCCGGCGGACTGGGGCGGTGCGGTGGCGAGGACCGAGATCTCCGTCCAGCCGTCTCCGGTACGTCCTTCCTGCGCGCTGTCGACGCCCCGGGTCCCGCGGATCGACGCGAGCGTCTCGTCGGCGCGGTCTTCCGGCGTGATGACGGTGATGGGCTGGGTGCTGCGCTCGGGGTAGGCCCTGGCGAGCGTCTCCATGGCGGCGATGGCGTCGGGCTTGCTGGTGAAGGTGTCCTGCTGCTTGAGGCTGCCGGGCAGGTTCAGGGCGCCGAGGGCGAGCGCGCCGAGCAGGACGGCGCCGCCCACCAGCACGGTGGCCGGCCGGCGTCCGGCGGAGCTGCCCATGGCGGTGAACAGGGACCGGCGGGCCTTGGGCGTGCTGCCGTAGCGGGGCACGAGCGGCCAGAAGACGCGCCGGCCCAGCAGGACGAGGATCGCGGGCAGCAGCGTCAGCATGGCGGCGAGCGCGCACAGCACCCCGACGGTGCCCAGGGGGCCCATGCCCCGGCTGGAGTTGAGGTCGGCGGCGAGCAGGCACAGCAGCCCGGCGGCGACCGTGCCGGAGGAGGCGAGCACGGCGGGCCCGCAGCCCCTGAGCGCGGTGACCATGGCGTCGTACGGCCGCTCGATGCGGCGCAGTTCCTCGCGGTAGCGGGAGATGAGCAGCAGCGCGTAGTCGGTGCCGGCGCCGAACACGAGGATCGTCATGATCCCGGAGCTCTGGCCGGAGATCGAGGTGCCGAACCCCTGGTGGAGCCCGTAGGCCACGCCCATGGACAGGTAGTCGGCCATGCCCGCGACCGCGAGCGGCACCAGCCACAGGAAGGGGCTGCGGTAGATGAGGATCAGCAGCAGCGCGACGACTGCCGCGGTGGTGTAGAGCAGCGGGCCGTCGAGCGAGTTGAAGACCTCGGCGGAATCCGTGGCGAGCGCTCCCTCGCCGCCGACCTCGACGCTCAGTCCGTCGTCGCCCTTCGCCACGTCCCGGACGTCGTGGACGAGTTCGTCACGGGCCTTCTCGTCCGTGCCCGGTTCGTTGCTGGCCACCGGGTACATCAGGGTCGTCCCGTCCTGCGACGGGATGCCCTCGGGTTCGGCGGCGAGCTCGTGCTCGCTCGCGATCCGGTCGATCTGCTCGGCGGCGGTCGCCTTGTCGGCGGCGGTCAGCCCGCCGTCCCGGTGGTAGACGACGACCATCTGGGTGGTCTCGCCGCCGGGCAGCCGGTCCTGGATCTTGGCGACCTGGGTGGAGTCGGCACTCGCCGGCAGGTAGTCCACCGCCCGGTCGCGCTGGACGTCCGCCAGCTTCGACGCGAACGGCGAGGCGATCGCGAGCACGGCGATCCACAGTCCCAGCACGAGCCAGGGCACGGCACGCCGTCGCCGCACAGCTGTCCTTACGGCCCCCATCTGACGGGCCTCCCTCCGGTCCGGGTGTCTGCTCGGTTCCAGACTCCCGGCGGGAAGGGGGCGGATCGTCGGGCGTGAGGGCGAGTTCGGGGGTACTGCCGGGGGCGGCTGAACGGGGGGATTACTCCCCGGGGAGTACCGCGGGCGCGGCGGCTGCGCGCGCAGGTACCGGTTGCTGCCGGGGTCTTCCCCTCACCCGGCAGCAACCGGTCGTCGTGTGCCGGCGCCCGTCAGTCGCAGGGAGTGGCGGTGCGTACGGCGTCGATGATGGCCGGGCCCGCGATGCCGTCCCACATGATGGCGGTCACCTTGGAGCAGAACACGTAGGAATGGCTGCCCTCGATCTTGACCGGGCCGGCGTACTGGGTGAAGAGGCCCTCGTCGACCTTGCAGGTGGGGTTGACCCGGTTCGGGCACAGCTTGAGCTTCATCTTCATGCCGCCCGGCATGTTGTTGTCGAAGACGGCGCAAGCGCCGGAGAAGCCCTGGCTGTTGGTCTTGGTGTAGGTGAACAGGGTGCCGTAGCGGCGGGAGTCGGGCAGGCGCTCGGCGACGTGGAGCTTGTAGCCGGAGCCGCACATGGTGGCGGTCGCCCTGACGGACGCCTTGTTCTGCGCGGCGATGGCCTTGGTCTGCTCGGAGGCGGTCGGCGTGAGCTGCACGCTGGTCCCCGCCACGCGCAGTTCGTCGACGGTGGGCGTGGCGGCGGTGGCCGCGGGAGTCACGAACGCGGTGGTGAGCAGCGCGGCGCCGGCGGCGAGGCTGCGAACGAGCGCACGGGACATGGTGGTTCCCCCTGTAAGGCTGTGAAACTCCGCCAGAATGTGTGCAGTTGCACAGCGCGGCGGTTGAGTGGTCAGCGAAACCATACCCTCCGTCAGATCTTCGGACAGCCGGAGCAGGCGTGTTATGTGTCACGTGTGAGCACGCTGTGAAAAGTGTGGGTGACACGCATCGTGCCCACCTGGTACGTTCCACGTGACCACTGAACCGAACATCGGTTCCCAACGCGCGCTTTTCACGGGGGAATGCTGCGCTATGTCTCGCGACGCCTTGCGTCTCACCTAGTTGCCCGTCACACCCATGTGCCCGGCACGGCCGCAACCTGACCAGTGCGGCCGGTGACCACGCGACCACTCGGCCCGCGCGACCGCCGCTCTCTCCTTCGCTGACTGCGCCGTGCGTTCCCTTTGCAATGGGAACGCTGAACTTCGCAGGAAGAGATTCCACGTTGATACGCAACGCGCTGCTGCGGCGTGCGCGGATACCGGTGACGGCAGCCCTCACCATGGCGCTGTCCGCCGGTGTCGCCACGACGCAGGCATACGCTGCGGCCGACCCGCAGGGGGAAGCCAAGGGCTGGTCGGCACGGGCCGCCCGCGACCCGGGCACCAAGCCCGGTGACCAGCCGACGGCCGTTCCGGCCGACCGACGCGCGGACGTCCTCGGCGAGGACTACCGGACGTCGTCCGACCAGGCCTTCACCACCTCCGGTGACGCGACCGGCTTCCATGTCCTCGTCGCCGACGAGAAGCGGGGGTACGCCTGGAAGACCGCGGCGACCTTGTCCGAGCCCGGCTTCGACACCGACGCCTGGATCGGCAACGCCTGTCTGACCGAGTCCGGGAAGTACGCGGCCGTCGCCTACGCGCCCCGCACCTTCACCAACAAGCCCGAGCTGATGACGCGCGGCGCGTTCACCGCCGTCGTCGACCTGACCGACGGACGCGTCACCAAGCTGCCGTTCCAGGCCACGCTGGGCTACTTCTCGCCGGGGTGCGGCCAGGGCGAGGAGGCGGTCTTCACGGCGCTGACCGACGACCGGTCGGCGAAGAACCAGACCCGGCTGGTCACGGTCGACGCCCGGACCGGCAAGGTCGGCACCAAGCAGACCGTCACCGGTCAGGTGACCTCGGCCGTACCCACCGACCAGGGCATCGTCGCCGCCGCCGGCAACCACATCGTGACCGTGAAGGCCGGCAAGACCCGCGACCTCGCCACCACGAAGGCCTGGCCCTTCCAGCTCAAGGCCGACGCCGACGGCGGTGTCACCTTCATCGACGCGGACCCCAAGGCGGCGAAGACGCGCGGCGCCGCGGCGGCGGAGAACACCGCCACGGTCTCCCGCGTCAGCGCCGCACAGATCAAGAGAGCCGACGGCCGCAGCAAGCCCGCCGGGCTCGCGCGGGGCAAGCTCGCCGAGTTCGACCTCACCGCCACGCCCTCGGGCACGGTGTACGTGACCGGCAAGGCCGCCTCCACCTCACGCGCCGCAAGTAGCGTGCTGCGTAACCCCGGTGGCATCGACAAGGACGCCCGGGTCTCCAGCCGGGGCGAGGCCGTCGTCACGACGCGCTGGGCGGACGGCAAGGACTCCCGGATCCGCCCGGAGGAGGCCCTGGACGCCCGCACCGTCCGTACGACGGTGAAGGCGCTGGATACCCGGAAGACCGTCGTCCTGGACGCTCCCCCCGGCTCCGACCCGGTCGGCGGGCAGCGCGAGATCAGCAAGGGAACGCAGACGAGCCCGGTCCTGCTCGCGCAGGGCGCCAGGGCCGGCGGCTCGTCACGGGCGGCGGCCAACGACACGGTCGAAGCCGACCGTTACTGCTCGGTCCCGCGCAACGACCCCAAGAAGCAGGCCTTCCAGCCCACCCCGCGCCAGGTCGAGTGGGCCGTCGACCAGGCCGTCGTCGGCAAGCTCAACAAGAGTGCGACGCGGCCGGCGAACTGGAAGAACACCGGCATGGCGGCCTACGCGCCGCAGACGCTGTTCCCGCTGACGCCGCTGGCCGGCGGCTCCGGCGCGGACTGGCACGTGCCCGCGCAGGTGATGCTCGGCATCACGGCGCAGGAGTCGAACATGTGGCAGGCCACCCGGCTGGCGGTGCCCGGCGTCACGGCCAACTCGCTGATCGGCAACTTCTACGGCGTCGAGTACGCCTCCAACGGCCAGCAGCAGGACCCCTGGGCAATCAACTTCGCCGAGGCCGACTGCGGCTACGGCATCACGCAGGTCACCGACGGCATGCGGATGCACGGCAAGGAGAAGGAGGACGAGAAGCCCAAGACCACGGCCCAGCAGGAGGCCGTGGCGCTGGACTACGCGGCGAACATCGCGGCGGGTGTCAACATCCTCATCGAGAAGTGGAACACCACCCGCAAGGACGGCCTGGAGATCAACGACGGCCATCCGAAGTACATCGAGAACTGGTTCTACGCGCTGTGGGCGTACAACTCGGGGTACTACCCCAAGTCGCAGCCGCAGAACGGCAAGTGGGGCGTGGGCTGGACGAACAACCCGGCCAACCCGCTGTGGAAGGAGAACAGGACCCCGTTCCTGGAGAACTCCGAGGGCAAGGACGACTACAGCCACGCCTCGCATCCGCAGGACTGGCCGTACGAGGAGAAGGTGATCGGCTGGGCCGCCCGTCCGATCGCCGCCATGTTCAAGCCGGGTGACATGCAGGCCGGCTACCGCGCCGCCTGGTGGAACTCCAACGACGCCCGTACGTCGGCCAAGCCGCCCATCTTCACCTTCTGCGGCTCGCAGAACGACTGCGTGCCGACGAAGATCACCGAAGGCGCCTCCAACGACGACGGCAAGGGCCCGTGCGTCCTGCCCGGTGACCCCCACGACGACAACCCGCTGTACCTGAAGTGCTGGTGGAACCAGCGGGTCGCCTGGAAGAACTGCACCACCGAGGCCCGGTGCGGCAACCCGATCCACCGGTTCGACGACACCTATCCCGAGCAGCCGGACGAGAACTCCTACCCGCCGCGCTGCAACACCGGTCTGCCGTCGGGGTCGCTGGTCGTGGACGACCTGCCCAGCGGCAGCATCCCGGCGGGCTCCTCGGGACGTACCTGCACCGTGGCTTCGAGGGGCACGTTCCAGTTCACCTTCGCGGGCGAGGGTGGCAAGTACCCCTCCAAGATCGACCTGCACCAGATCGGCGCGGGCAACAACAACCACTTCTGGATGGGCCACACCCGCTGGCGTGCGACCGCCGACGGCAAGCGGCTGCACGTCGCCGGCAAGTGGACGCTCGGCGGCACCCAGCGCGGCTGGATGCGCGTCTTCGTGCACATGCCGGACCACGGCGCCCACACCCGGCAGGCCGCCTACCGGGTCGGCGGCACCGACTCCAAGTCGGCCGTGCGGGTGCACCCGCAGCGGATCCGCTCGAACAAGTGGGTCGACCTCGGTGTCTTCAACTTCACCGGCACGCCGTCGGTGACCCTCGACACCGACACCCAGGACGGCACCGGGGACGAGGACATCGCCTGGGACTCGGTGGCCTTCCAGCCGCTGTCGGCCAAGCCGAAGGACTTCGTCGTCGCCATGGGCGACTCGTACTCCTCCGGTGAGGGCGCGTCCGAGGGCAACCGGGACTACTACCCGGAGACCAACTACCTCGACGAGCAGAACAAGAAGACCCGCAACGCCTGCCACCGCTCCACCCAGGCGTGGTCGCGCCAGGCGAAGATCCCCGGCCGCTCGCAGTCCGTCGGCGCCCTGGCCGACAGCTACGGCACCGCCATGGACTACCACCTGATCGCCTGCTCCGGCGCCCGCACCTACAACATGGTGCACAACGGCCTGGTGCAGTCCAACGGCGGTGAGGTGCCGCAGATCGACAAGGGCTATCTGGACCAGAACACCACCCTGGTCACCGTCTCCATCGGCGGCAACGACGCGCGCTTCTCCGCCATCATCCAGAAGTGCCTGGTCGCGTTCAACGGCGGCAACTGCAAGGACAAGACCTTCGAAGAGGGCGACGTCGACCAGTCCGTCGGCGGCCGGGACCGCAAGTTCATCGGGCAGCCGCTGGAGAAGGCCGCGGTAGGCATCATCAACGAGATCGTCCGGCCGGACATCACCAAGGTCCTGATGGAGATCCGCGAGAAGGCCCAGAACGCCAAGATCGTGCTGATGGGGTACCCGCCGCTGATCGAGGACAGGGGCGCGTGCATGAGCGTCACGATCCCCGGCGTCGGCCAGATCGGTCTGTCCGCCTCGTCCTCGGACTGGCTGGGCAGCGTGGCCGGCACGCTCGCGACCGCGATGCAGGGTGCCGTGGACGACGCGAAGGCCAAGGGTGCCAAGGCGTGGTTCTCCAACCCGAAGCAGAACTTCGCGGGCAAGGCAGTCTGCGGCAACCCCGAGACCGTCCACGGCATCGTCAAGACGCTGGTCGACTCGGACGAGCCGGCCACGGACTACCCGATTCTCAGCAACTACGGCCTGTCGGCCCAGTCGTTCCACCCGAAGATCGGCGGCGCCCGCCTCTACGCCGACTCCCTGGAGCGCACCTTCACCGGCATGGGCCTGTAACCGAGGTTCGCCGCTGATTCACAGCTGATGTCCGCATGACGCCGGGTCCTGAGTACGGGTACTCAGGACCCGGCCCTGCTTTCGAGGGAAGCTCGTACCCATGACCGACCCCGTGCCCCGCCCCTCCGGCCTCCCGCAGTTCCGCGGGGAGAACGTGCCGCCCCCGCGCTCCGGACCCCGGTGGCTGCCCCTCGCCGGGGACCTCGCCCTGGCCGTCGGGCTGCTCGTCCTCGATGCGATCGGGGCCGTCGTGGCCTTCCTGGCCGGCATCGACTACAGCGGCTGGCAGCCGTTCGATCCCGCCGCGGACAACTCCGACATCAGCCTCACCGCGAACTGGCTCTATGTGGGCATCGCCGGCGGCGTCATCCTGCTGACCGCCGCGCTGTTGTACCGGCTCCGCGCCGTCATCAGCGCCTGCCTGCAGGTGCTCGTCGCCGTCGTCGTCCTGCTCATCGCCGTGAGCGGCGCGCAGTACGACGAGGAGATCGGCGCGCGGGCCGAGGCGTCCGCGCCGGGGCACCCGGCCGTGTCGGACCGCTGAGGACTACGACGGTGTGCGCGCCGCCGCGGCCAGCAGCCGGGTCACGTCCTCGGCGCAGATGGTGAGGGCGGCGCCGACCGTCGACAGGACGTCTCGCTCGGCGGGCGTGTAGGGGCCGTCGGCCAGGGCGATCCGGGCGCCCTGGAGCAGGATGGACTCGCGGCCGACCGGGGCGAGGTGCGGGGCGAGCGGGTCGAGGGCCTCATGGAGCTCTATGGCCAGCCCGGCCCCGCAGGGCTCGGAGAAGACCCGCCCGGTGTCCGCCGCCAGCGCCTCGACCAGGGCGTTCAGCTGGTCCTCCGTGCAGTCGTCGAAGCCGGCCGCGCGCACCGTGGCCGCCGCGGCCTCCAGCGACGGACGGGCGCAGGTGCCGCCCGCGGCCAGCACCGCCAGGGCGACGGTGTGGACGGCGTCGCGGAGCATCGCCGAGAAGCGGGTGGTCGTCGGGTGGTCGAGGACGTCGGTACCGAAGTGCCGACGACAGGCGGCGCACTCCACGACAGGGCCGGTCTCACCACGCGGCAGAACGGGCACCCCGAGAAGGGTGAAGCGACGATGTCCGCTCAGCCGCTGATAGTTGCGGTCACCCCCGCACCCGGGACAGAAGAACTCGCCGTCACCGACGGCCGACCACGCGATGCGGGTGCCCAGGATGCGCGCAAGCCTGGCGGCACGGCCGTCTCGTCCCCGTCCTGGCAGCACGTCGCACCTCCGTAACGCCGCGGCAACATCGCCGCGCTTGCGTGATGTTAGCCACATCAAGGAGGCAGAGTCATTACCCCGGACGAGACCTTTCCGTGACCTGCACAGGCCGATGGCCGAATAACGACGGAACCCCGCGCCCCAAAGGGGCGCGGGGAACTGCGCGACCAGCCACGGCGGACCCGCACTCACCCACTCTCCGGTGGGCCTACGGCGAGCAGTCCATGGCCCACCCACCGGAGCGGACGCTCAACGAGCCGCCCGGTTGACCGCCGACACAACCGCCTTCAGCGAGGCCCTCGTCGTGTTCGCATCGATCCCGATACCCCACAGAACCTTGCCGTCGATCGCACACTCGATGTACGAGGCGGCCTGCGCGGACGCCCCCTCACTCATCGTGTGCTCCTGGTAGTCCAGCAGCCGCGCATCGATGTCGATCTTCGCCAGCGCGTCGAAGAAGGCCGAGATCGGACCGTTCCCGGTACCGGACAGCACGGTGTCGACGCCATCGACGGTCGCCTCCACCTTCAGCGTGTCCACACCGTCCGTGTCCGTCGTCGACTGACCGTTCTTGACCTGGATCCGACCCCACGGGTTCTCGGGGTTCGGCAGGTACTCGTCCTGGAAGACCGCCCAGATGTCGGAGCCGGTGACCTCGCCGCCCTCGGCGTCCGTCTTCGCCTGGATGATCTTCGAGAACTCGATCTGCATCCGGCGCGGCAGGTCCAGCTTGTGGTCGTTCTTCAGGACGTACGCGATACCGCCCTTGCCGGACTGCGAGTTGACGCGAATGACCGCCTCGTACGACCGCCCGACGTCCTTCGGGTCGATCGGCAGGTACGGCACGGCCCACTCGATGTCGTCGACGGTGACACCCTTCGCGGCCGCGTCGGCCTCCATGGCGTCGAAGCCCTTCTTGATGGCGTCCTGGTGGGAGCCGGAGAAGGACGTGTAGACCAGGTCGCCCACGTACGGGTGGCGCGGGTGGACCTCCATCTGGTTGCAGTACTCCCACACGCGACGGATCTCGTCGATGTCGGAGAAGTCGATCTGCGGGTCGACGCCCTGCGAGAACAGGTTCATGCCCAGCGTGACCAGGTCGACGTTGCCGGTGCGCTCGCCCTGTCCGAACAGACAGCCCTCGACGCGGTCGGCGCCGGCCATCAGCGCCAGCTCGGCCGCCGCCACGGCCGTACCGCGGTCGTTGTGCGGGTGGATCGACAGGCAGACGTGCTCGCGGCGGGAGAGGTTGCGGCCCATCCACTCGAAGCGGTCCGCGTGCGTGGACGGCGTCGAACGCTCCACCGTGGCGGGCAGGTTGAGGATGATCTCGCGGCCCGGACCGGGCTGCCAGACGTCCATGACCGCCTCGCAGACCTCCAGCGCGAAGTCCAGCTCGGTGTCGGTGAAGATCTCGGGGCTGTACTGGTAGCCGAACTCCGTCTCCGGGCCCAGCAGCTTCTCGGCGTACTCCATGACCAGCCGCGTGCCGTCGACGGCGATCTGCTTGATGTCGTCCTTGGAGCCGCGGAAGACGACCCGGCGGAAGACCGGCGCGGTGGCGTTGTACAGGTGCACGGTGGCGCGCTTGGCGCCCTTCAGCGACTCGACCGTCCGCTCGATCAGGTCCTCGCGGGCCTGGGTCAGCACGGAGATGGTGACGTCGTCGGGGATGGCCCCCGGCTCCTCGATGATCGACCGTACGAAATCGAAGTCGGTCTGGCCCGAGGCCGGGAAGCCGACCTCGATCTCCTTGTAGCCCATCTTGACCAGCTGGTCGAACATCCGGCGCTTGCGCTCGGGCGACATGGGGTCGATCAGGGCCTGGTTGCCGTCGCGCAGGTCGGTGGAGAGCCAGCGGGGGGCAACGGTGATCCGGTTCGCCGGCCAGGTGCGGTCCGGGATGTCGACCTGCTCGTAGCGGCCGTACTTGTGGATCGGCATGCGGCTGGGCTGCTGGCGGTTCGCCATGATGCGTGGGCTCCTACTGTGAGTCCGGTCAGTCCCGGTGTCCTGAAGGACGGCCGACGACGCAACGCCAAAGCTCCGCGGGGAGGGAGTCGGCCTATGACTACAGGCCCTCGCCGCGGCAGCTAAGGAGAAGCAGCCCGAAACGCATGATGCGCAGCATGCTAGCCGAGCCGCTCCCCGTGCGGGGTGCCGTATCAGTATGCGGGACCACGGGGACGAACAGGACAAAAAGTGCGCCATACCACTTCGTCACGGAGCGTGCCGCCCGCTGTCCGCATATTTCACCAATCATGGTTGCGGGTAGTGACACGCCCATGACTCAGTGCAAGGGTGCCGGGCATGACGACGAACGGGGGCTTCGAGCCCGTCTTCTGCACCGTCGTACCGCCGCACGTCCTCGACAAGCTGGCACGGAACGACGACCCCGCACTCTCCGGTCCCGCCCAGCGGACCCTGATGCGCGACAGCGAGCTGCGCGGCCGGCGCCGCGTGACGACCGAGTTCGCCCTCGCGGCCGCCCCGACGGCGAAGGCACCGTCGGACCAGCCGCTGCGCAGCATCTACGACGCCGAACACGGCACCGCCCTGCCCGGCACCAAGGTCCGCGGCGAGGGCGAGGAGCCCGGCCAGGACGCCACGGTCAACCGCGCCTACTCGGGTCTCGGCGCCACCTTCGACCTCTTCCTCAAGGCCTACGCCCGCCACTCCATCGACGGCGACGGCCTGCCCCTGGACGCCACCGTCCACTACGACGAGAACTACAACAACGCCTTCTGGAACGGCGAGCAGATGGTGTTCGGCGACGGTGACGGCGAGATCTTCCTCGACTTCACCATCCCGATCGACGTCATCGGCCACGAGCTCACCCACGGCGTCACCCAGTACACGGCGAACCTCACGTACTACGGCCAGCCGGGCGCCCTGAACGAGTCGATGTCGGACGTCTTCGGCTCGCTGATCAAGCAGTACACGCTCGGCCAGACGGCCGCCGAGGCCGACTGGCTGATCGGCGCCGGCCTCCTCGCCCCGAGCGTCTCCGGCAAGGCCCTGCGCTCCATGAAGGAGCCGGGCACCGCCTACGACGACGACGTCCTCGGCAAGGACCCGCAGCCCGCGACCATGGACGACTACGTCCGCACCGGCCGCGACAACGGCGGCGTCCACATCAACTCCGGCATCCCCAACCACGCCTTCTACCTGGCCGCCACCGCGCTCGGCGGCCACGCCTGGGAGAAGGCGGGACAGATCTGGTACGACGTCCTGACCGGCGGCGAGCTGTCGGACCGGGCCCTGTTCACCGACTTCGCGGGGCTGACCGTCAAGGCCGCGCGCGAGCGCTTCGGCGACGGCGGCGAGGAACTCCAGGCCGTACAGAAGGCATGGGAGCAGGTCGGGGTGCGGATCCTCTGACTCCGTACTAGACAGGGACCCATGCGTATTCAGGTACGGCGCACGGGCGGATTCGCGGGCATCGAGCGGCACGCCGAGGTGGACACCTCGGGGCGGCCCGACGCCCAGGAGTGGCAGGCCCTGGCCGAACGCGCGGTCGCGGACGGCCGGGGCACGCCCCCGATCGGGGTTCCGGACGGCTTCAGCTACCAGATCACCGTGGACGGCAAGACGGTGTACTGCTCCGATCCCCGGCTCACGGACGAGCAGCGCAAGCTGATCTCCAGGGTGCTGAAGGAGGGAGCGTAGGGGCGCGTAACGGGCAGTTCACGCCGGGACGTTGACTTCCGTTACCGCCGGTACGGATGATCCGGCGCATGGCGATCGATGAGCGCGGTGCGACGACACCGATACCTCAGTTCCCGGCCGGCTTCCTGTGGGGCGTCTCGACGTCCGCCCACCAGATCGAGGGCGCGGTGGACGAGCGCGAGCGTTCCGTGTGGGACGCCTTCACGGCCGAGCCGGGAAAGGTGAAGGACGGCTCCACGGCCGCGGTGGCCTGCGACCACTACCACCGCTACCGCGAGGACGTGGCGCTCCTCGCCGACCTGGGCGTGGACGCGTACCGCTTCTCGATCTCGTGGCCGCGGGTGAACGCACCGAAGGGCCTCGACTTCTACGACCGCCTGGTGGACGAGCTGTGCGCGGCGGGCATCCGCCCGGTGCCGACCCTCTTCCACTGGGATCTCCCGGCCGCCCTGGACTGGCTCGACCGGGACACGGCCGCCCGTTTCGCCGAGTACGTGTCCGTGGTCGCCGAGCGCCTGGGCGACCGCGTCAAGAAGTGGATCACCCTCAACGAACCCGCCGAGCACACCCTCCTCGGCCACGCCCTCGGCACCCACGCCCCGGGCAGGCAGCTGCTCTTCGACGCCCTCCCCGTCGCCCACCACCAGCTGCTGGCCCACGGTCTCGCCGTACGGGCCCTGCGCGCGGCCGGCGCCACGGACATCGGGATCGCCAACTCGCACGGGCCGACCTGGCCGGCGTCGCAGGAGCAGGCGGATCTGGAGGCGGCGGACTTCTACGACGTCCTGCTCAACCGTCTCTTCGCGGATCCCGTACTGCTGGGCGAGTACCCGGCCGGACTCGGCGAGTTGATGCCCGGGGACATCGTCGCGGACCTGAAGGTCATCGCGGAGCCGCTGGACTTCTACGGCATCAACTACTACGCGCCGACCCGCGTGGGCGCCCCGCAGGGCACCGAGATCGAGTTCGGCGGGGTGAGCCTGCCCGCCGAACTGCCCTTCTCCGTCAGGGAGATCGAGGGCGTACCGACGACGGACTTCGGCTGGCCGGTGGTCCCCGAAGGCCTGACGGAGCTGCTCACCGGCTTCCGTGAGCGGTACGGCGACCGGTTGCCGCCCGTCGTCATCACCGAGAACGGCTGCAGTTACGAGGGCATCGACGACCAGGAGCGGATCGCCTACCTGGACGGCCACATCCGCGCGCTGCACAAGGCGCTGGAGGCGGGCGTGGACGTGCGCGGGTACTTCGTCTGGTCGCTGCTGGACAACTTCGAGTGGGCGGAGGGGTACGCGCGCCGGTTCGGACTCGTCCATGTGGATTACGAGACCCTGGCCAGGACCCCGAAGACGTCCTACGGCTGGCTGCGGGACGTGCTCCGGGCGCAGGGATGACGGTGGACGCCCTCGCCGAGCCGGTCGACCGCGTCGGCCGGAGCTGGACGGCGGCGCTGTCGCTGGCCAACGTGGCGATCTGGGTCGGCTGGTACGGCCCGCTGCAGATCCTGCTGGCCCAGCAGGCGGAGGACTTCGCCCCCGGCACGGGGATGTCGAAGGAGACGCTGCTGGCCTGGGTGACCGGCGTGGGCGCGGCCGTGTCGCTGGCGGCGAACCCGTTCTTCGGCGCGCTGTCGGACCGCACCACGGCCCGCTGGGGGCGCCGTACGCCGTGGATCGTGGCCGGCGCGGCGGGCGGCGCGCTGTCGCTGCTGGTGCTCGCCGGGGCCGGTGGGCTGTGGACCATGGCGGTCGGCTGGTGCCTGGTCCAGCTGACGCTGAACGCCGCCTTCGCGGCCGTGACGGCGGCGGTGCCGGACCGGGTGCCGCGGCTCCAACGGGGCGCGGTCGGCGGCTGGTTGGGGGCGGCACAGATCCTCGGGGCCGTCGCCGGGACGGGGCTGGCGACGGCGGCGGGCGGGATCGCGGCGGGGTATGCGGCGTGCGCGGTGTTCGCGGTGGTGGGGGTGCTGCCATATGTGCTCCGCCACCGGGATCTCAGGCTGGGGGTCGCGGACCGGCCGGCCTGGTCCTGGCGGTCCTTCGCCGGCGGCTTCTGGCTGAGCCCCCGCCGCTACCCGGACTTCGCCTGGGCCTGGCTGACCCGCTTCCTGATCAACCTCAGCAATGCGCTGGTGCTCCTCTACCTCCTCTACTACCTGCGGGACCGCCTCCACCACGACGACCCCGAGCAGGGCGTGCTGATCCTGACCGCGGTGGACAGCGTGGCGCTGCTGGCCACGGTCGTCGTCGGTGGCGTCTGGTCGGACCGGGTGGGGCGTCGCAAGCCGTTCGTGATGTGGTCCGGGGTGCTGATGGCGGCGGCCACCGCCCTGCTGGCGGCTTGGCAGACATGGGCGGGCGCGATCGTCGTGGCGGCGTTGCTGGGCGTGGCCCTGGGGGTGTTCATGTCGGTCGACTTCGCCCTGATGACGGACGTCCTGCCGAAGGCGCGGGACCGCGGGAAGGATCTCGGCGTCATCAACGTGGCGAATGCCTTGCCGCAGGTGGCGGCACCGGCCCTCGCCGCGCCGATCGTGACCTACCTCGGCGGATACCGGGTGCTCTATCTGGTGGCGGCGGTGGTCGGGCTGGCGGGGGCGGTGCTGGTCGGCCGTATCAGAAGCGTCGACTAGGCGTCCCTAAGGGGCACGGGGCTGTATCCATATGCGGCTCCGCCGCGTGGGCGCGACAAGCCACTCCGTGCGTGGGCGCGGGTGCTGGGGGCGCGGCCGGCGACGCTGACCGAGGCGGCGTTGCAGGTCAAGGGGCTTGAGAGGGCCGGTAGTTGACGCGTGGGTAGTTGAGGCCGGAAATCACCCTTGCCGACCCTCGCCCCACGCGCATCAATGGGAACGACGGATCCGACGGACCGTCAGATTCAGCTCGACGCTCTCCGCGCAGGTTGTCCGCACCCACCTGCCGAGCAGTTCCCCCACCCCCACACGCAGGAATTCCCCCACCTCGAAAGGGAGCGGATCCCCATGAGACGCATGCGCATCGGAGCAGGCGCGGCACTGGCGGCCGGGGCCCTCGCGGTCACCGGACTGGCCTTCGCGCCCGCCGCCCTCGCCGTCACCCCCGACACCGCAACGATCACCGCCGACTGCGGCAGCTTCGGGGGCGGCGAGGCCACCCTCACGGCGACCCAGGACGGCAGCGCCGCCACCATCACCGTCAACTCCTCCGCGATCACCGCGCCGATCGCGCTGTCGGAGGACTCGATCGCCTCGACGCTCACCTTGGTGAAGGCGAGCGGCGGCACCGTCGCCTTCACCGGCACGGAGAACCCGGCGATGGCCGCCGGCGACCCCGTCCAGGTCGGCCCGCTCAGTGGCACCGTCGCGTCCGGAGACAGCCTGGAGGCCTTCGGCGGCTCGCTGCAGATGACCGTCTTCGGCTTCACCATCACCTGCACGGCGACCGGGCCGCAGTCGCCGGGCCCGTTCGTGTTCGACTGACCCCTTCGTGGCGTAGGGAAGCCGGGCCGGGCGTTCGTTACAGGGCGTCCGGCCCGCGCTCGCCCGTCCGCACCCGTACGACGGTGTCGACCGGCAGCGCCCAGACCTTGCCGTCGCCGATCTTGCCGGTCTGCGCGGCCTTCACGATCGCGTCGATCACGGCGTCGGACTCCGCGTCCTCGACGACCACCTCGATCCGGACCTTGGGCACCAGGTCGACCTGGTACTCGGCCCCCCGGTACACCTCCGTGTGGCCGCGCTGCCGGCCGTAGCCGCTCGCCTCGGTCACGGTCAGACCGTGCACGCCGATTTCCTGGAGGGCGGTCTTGACCTCGTCGAGCCGGTACGGCTTGACGATCGCGGTGATGAGCTTCATGCCTGCTTCTTGACCTTCTGCGGGGCGGGGACGGAGGAGGGGACGGACGAGGTGACCGGGGCGCCGTGGCCCAGGACGCCGTGATCGTATGCCGTCTCGGCGTGCACCGTAAGGTCCAGGCCGGTGTGCTCCTGCTCCTCGCTCGCCCGGAAGCCCATCGCCTTGTCGATGACCTTGCCGATGCCGTACGTGACGAGGAACGCGTACGCCGCCACGACGACCACGGCCACCAGCTGCTTGCCGAGCTGGGCGAGCCCGCCGCCGTAGAGGAGGCCCTCGGTGCCGCCGGTCATCGACTCGACGGCGAAGACGCCGATGAGGAGCGTGCCGATGACGCCGCCGACGAGGTGGACGCCGACGACGTCGAGCGAGTCGTCGTAGTTCAGCTTGAACTTCCAGCTCACGGCGTAGGAGCAGACGACACCGGCGGCGAGGCCGACGACGAGGGCGCCGAGGAGCGAGACGGAGCCGCAGGACGGTGTGATCGCGACGAGACCCGCAACCGCGCCGGACGCCGCGCCCAGGGTCGTCGGGTGGCCGTCGCGCTTCTGCTCGACGAGGAGCCAGCCGAGCAGGCCGGTGCAGCCGGCGGCGAGGGTGTTGAGGAAGGCGGCGGCCGCGAGACCGTTGGCGCCGAGAGCCGAACCGGCGTTGAACCCGAACCAGCCGAACCAGAGGAGACCGGCGCCGAGCATGACCATCGGCAGGTTGTGCGGCCGCATGGCGTCCTTCTTGAACCCGAGGCGCGGCCCGAGTACCAGGCACAACGCCAGTCCGGAGGCACCGGAGGTGATCTCGACGGGCAGACCGCCGGCGAAGTCGAGGGCGCCGAGGCGGTCGAGGATCCAGCCGCCGGGACCCCAGGTCCAGTGGGCGACGGGAACGTATACGAGCAGCGCCCACACGGGCACGAACACGACCCAGGCCCCGAACTTCGCCCGGTCCGCGACCGCGCCGCTGATCAGAGCGGCCGTGATGATCGCGAAGGTGAGCTGGAAGGTGGCGAAGAGGACGGTGGGGACGGTGCCCTGGACGCTGTCGGGTCCGAGCCCCGCCATCCCGGCGTGCTCGAGGCCGCCGACGAGCCCGCCGCCGATGTCGTCGCCGAAAGCGAGCGAGTACCCGCAGGCCAGCCACACGACGGTGACCAGGGCGATGGACACGAAGCTCATCATCAGCATGTTGAGGACGCTCTTCGTGCGGACCATGCCGCCGTAGAACAGGGCCAGGCCCGGGGTCATCAGCAGGACGAGGGCGGTGGCGGCGAGCAGCCAGGCGGTGTCGCCGGTGTCGATCTCTGCGGCTTGTGCGGCAGCAAGGGTCACGGTTGTCTCCCACGGTGCGGTGGCTCGTCAGAGGGTCACCGGGAAGCGTTTCCGGTCGCGTACAGGTGTGTTTCCGTGAGGTTTCGTTGCGTGGGGGTTTCCGGAATCTCACAGTGCGGGCGGCGCTCGGTCGGATGTACGGCGGGGCTCTGTGGATCAGGGAGAATGGGCGCCATGAGCGTTCGCAGTCAGTCATCCGAGCCGTCCGAGGCCCCCCACCGCGCCGGCTTCGCCTGCTTCGTGGGCCGCCCCAACGCGGGCAAGTCCACTCTTACGAACGCTCTGGTCGGCCAGAAGGTGGCGATCACAGCGAACCAGCCGCAGACGACGCGGCACACGGTGCGGGGGATCGTGCACCGGCCCGACGCCCAGCTGATCCTGGTGGACACCCCCGGCCTGCACAAACCGCGCACGCTCCTGGGCGAGCGCCTCAACGACGTCGTACGGACCACCTGGGCCGAGGTCGACGTGATCGGCTTCTGCCTGCCCGCGAACGAGAAGCTCGGGCCCGGTGACCGCTTCATCGCGAAGGAACTGGCGTCGATCAAGAAGACGCCGAAGATCGCGATCGTCACCAAGACCGATCTGGTGGACTCGAAGACCCTGGCCGAGCAGCTGATCGCGATCGACCGGCTCGGCAAGGAGCTCGGCTTCGAGTGGGCGGAGATCGTGCCGGTGTCGGCGGTCGGGGACCAGCAGGTGGACCTGCTGGCCGACCTGATCGTCCCGCTCCTGCCCGAGGGGCCGGCCCTCTATCCCGACGGTGACCTCACCGACGAACCGGAGCAGGTCATGATCGCGGAGCTGATCCGCGAGGCGGCGCTGGAGGGTGTGCGCGACGAGCTCCCCCACTCCATCGCCGTGGTCGTGGAGGAGATGCTCCCCCGCGAGGACCGCCCCGCCGACAAGCCCCTCCTCGACATCCACGCCTTCGTCTACATCGAGCGCCCCAGCCAGAAGGGCATCGTCATCGGCCCCAAGGGCAAGCGCCTGAAGGAGGTCGGCATCAAGTCCCGCAAACAGATCGAGGCGCTGCTGGGGACGCCGGTTTTCCTGGACCTCCACGTGAAGGTGGCGAAGGACTGGCAACGGGACCCTCGGCAGCTGCGGAAGCTGGGCTTCTGAGCCGCTTCCCTCCTCCCGCCGTGACGGGGGTGGTACCCGGCGTGACCACCCTCGCTCCGCGGTGAAGACCTCCCCGGTGAAAAGTCCTACGGCGTTGTCAGTCGCCCGGCGTACCCTTGAAATCGCCAGGCCGCCCCTGTGGCGGACGCGTCGTTTCGAGGAGGACGAGCAAGGCCTACAGAGCCGGCCCATGACTCAGACACCCACAGCTCACACACCCGCGCAGGGGCAGGCGAGAGCACAGTTCACCGTCCCCGCCCAGCACCCCATGGTGACCGTGCTGGGGTCCGGCGACTCCCTGCTGCGCGTGATCGAGAAGGCCTTCCCGGCGGCCGACATCCACGTCCGGGGCAACGAGATCAGCGCGGTCGGCGACGCCGCTGAAGTCGCCCTCATCCAGCGCCTGTTCGACGAGATGATGCTGGTGCTCCGCACCGGACAGCCGATGACGGAGGACGCAGTGGAACGCTCGATCGCCATGCTCCGGGCGAGTGAGAACGGTGAGATGGACGGCCAGGAGACCCCGGCCGAGGTACTCACCCAGAACATCCTCTCCTCGCGCGGCCGCACGATCCGGCCCAAGACGCTGAACCAGAAGCGGTACGTCGACGCGATCGACAAGCACACGATCGTCTTCGGAATCGGTCCTGCCGGTACGGGCAAGACCTACCTCGCGATGGCCAAGGCGGTGCAGGCCCTGCAGTCCAAGCAGGTCAACCGCATCATCCTGACCCGGCCGGCGGTGGAGGCGGGCGAGCGGCTGGGCTTCCTGCCCGGCACGCTGTACGAGAAGATCGACCCCTACCTGCGCCCGCTGTACGACGCGCTGCACGACATGCTCGACCCCGACTCCATCCCGAGGCTGATGGCCGCGGGCACGATCGAGGTCGCACCGCTCGCCTATATGCGTGGCCGTACGCTCAACGACGCCTTCATCATCCTGGACGAGGCCCAGAACACCAGCCCCGAACAGATGAAGATGTTCCTCACCCGCCTCGGCTTCGACTCGAAGATAGTCATCACCGGTGACGTGACCCAGGTCGACCTCCCGGACGGCACCAAGTCCGGTCTGCGGCAGGTGCAGGACATCCTGGAGGGCCTCGAGGACGTCCATTTCTCCCGGCTGTCGTCCCACGATGTCGTCCGGCACAAGCTGGTCGGCCGTATCGTCGACGCGTACGAGAAGTACGACAGCAAGCACGGCACCCAGAACGGCGCCCACAAGGGGCAGAGCCGGGGCAAGTCCGGGCACAAGGGGAAGTAGAGACCGAGCAGCACCATGTCGATCGACGTCAACAACGAGTCCGGAACCGAGGTCGACGAGCAGGCGATCCTCGACATCGCCCGCTACGCGCTGGCGCGGATGCGCATCCACCCGCTCTCCGAGCTCTCGGTGATCGTCGTGGACGCCGACGCCATGGAGCAGCTCCACATCCAGTGGATGGACCTGCCGGGGCCGACGGATGTCATGTCCTTCCCGATGGATGAGCTCCGGCCGCCGTCGAAGGACGACGACGAGCCGCCGCAGGGGCTCCTCGGGGACATCGTGCTGTGCCCCGAAGTCGCCGCCAAGCAGGGGGCCGAGGCGCCCACGCAGCACTCCATGGACGAGGAGCTCCAACTGCTCACCGTCCATGGCGTGCTGCATCTCCTCGGGTACGACCACGAGGAGCCGGACGAGAAGGCCGAGATGTTCGGTCTGCAGGCCGCCATCGTGGACGGCTGGCGTTCGGAGAAGGGCCTGACGGGTCCGTCGCCGGCCCCGACCGTGTCATGAGCCTCCCCCTCGTCTTCGGTGCGATCGCCCTGGTGGTCGTGGCCTGGCTCGCCGCCTGCGCGGAGGCGGGCCTGGCGCGCGTCTCCAGCTTCCGCGCCGACGAGGCCGTACGCAGCGGCCGCCGCGGCAGTGAGAAGCTCGCGCTCGTCGCCGCCGACCCGACCCGCTATCTGAACGTGGCGCTGCTGGTGCGCGTGGCCTGTGAGATGGCCGCCGCCGCGCTGGTCACGTACGCGTGTCTGATAGCGATCGACGGCACCACACAGGCCCTGCTCGCCGCGATCGGCGTCATGGTCCTGGTGTCGTACGTCGCCGTCGGTGTCTCCCCGCGCACCATCGGCCGCCAGCATCCGCTGAACACGGCGACGGCGGCGGCGTATGTGCTGTTGCCGCTCGCGCGGATCATGGGCCCGATCCCGTATCTGCTGATCCTCATCGGCAACGCGCTCACCCCCGGCAAGGGCTTCCGCCGCGGCCCCTTCGCCTCCGAGGCGGAGCTGCGCGCGCTGGTCGACCTCGCCGAGCAGGAGCAGCTGATCGAGGACGACGAGCGCCGTATGGTGCACTCGGTCTTCGAGTTGGGCGACACGCTGGTCCGCGAGGTCATGGTCCCGCGCACGGACCTGATCGTCATCGAGCGCTACAAGACGATCCGCCAGGCCCTCACCCTCGCCCTGCGTTCCGGTTTCTCCCGTATCCCGGTCGTCGGGGAGAACGAGGACGACGTCGTCGGGATCGTGTATCTGAAGGATCTGGTCCGCAAGACGCACATCAGCCGGGACGCGGAGAGCGAGCTGGTGTCGACGGCGATGCGGCCCGCGTTCTTCGTGCCGGACACCAAGAACGCCGGTGACCTGCTGCGCGAGATGCAGAAGGAGCGCAATCACGTCGCCGTCGTCATCGACGAGTACGGCGGCACGGCCGGCATCGTCACCATCGAGGACATCCTCGAGGAGATCGTCGGCGAGATCACCGACGAGTACGACCGCGAGCTGCCGCCGGTGGAGGACCTCGGCGAGGACCGCTACCGGGTCACCGCCCGCCTGGACATCACCGACCTGGGCGAGCTGTACGGGCTCGACGAGTACGACGACGAGGACGTGGAGACGGTCGGCGGGCTGCTGGCGAAGGCGCTGGGCCGGGTGCCGATCGCCGGGGCGTCGTCCGTGGTCGACCTGCCCGACGGCCGTGCGCTGCGGCTGACGGCGGAGGCGGCGGCGGGTCGCCGGAACAAGATCGTGACGGTGCTGGTCGAGCCGTTGGTCCCGGCGGTGGCGCCGGACGAGGAAGAGGCGAGAGCGGAGTGAGCCCCGAGGAGCTGCGCGAGTTCTGTCTGTCGTTCAACGCGGCGGTCGAGGACTTCCCGTTCAGCCCGGAGATCTCCGTCTTCAAGGTCCAGGGCAAGCTGTTCGCCCTGAGCTGGATCGACGCCCGGCCCCTGAAGGTCAACCTCAAGTGCGACCCGGAGGATGCGATCCGGCTGCGCGGCGAGCATCCCGGCCTGATCACCCCCGGCTACCACATGAACAAGCGGCACTGGAACACGGTGACGGTGGACGGCGAGCTCCCGGACCGCCTCGTCCGGGAGCTCATCGAGGACTCGTACGACCTGGTCGTGGCCGGTCTGCCGAGAGCCGACCGGCTTCGCCTCGACCGCGCCTGAGCCGGCTGCCGCGCACGGGTGGGGCGCCCCGCGCGACCGACCGGCGTGATGTTCCGCCGGTCGCGCGGGACGCCCCTCGGGCCTACCCCCGTCAGGCCCGCGTCTTCCGCCCGCCGCGGGACGCCGTGCCCAGTCCCACCGCCACCAGTACGGCCGTGGCCAGGACGATCGCCGCGTCGATCCCCATCACCGTGCGGGTCCCGGACAGCAGGTCGCCGGAGGTCGTCGCGAGGACGCCCAGCAGGGGGATGCCGATCGTGATGCCGATCTGCTGGGTCGAGGTGACCAGGCCGGTGGCCAGGCCCTGTTCCTCGTCGGGGACGCCGGAGGTGACCGTCAGGCCGTAGGAGATGATCGCGCCCAGGTGGAACATGCTCGCCAGCGAGACGGCGGCGGTGGCGAGCCAGACGGACCAGGTGTGCGCGTTCAGGAAGAGCAGGGCGACGATGAAGGCGCCCTGACCGGTGAGCGAGACGACCAGGGTGCGGCGGGCACCGAGCCGGCTGATGAACCGGGGGGTCAGCGAGCCCGCGATCACCGACATCACGCCCTGGAAGCCGAAGACCAGGCCCGTCTCCCAGGCCGACAGGTGCAGGATCTCCTGCAGATACAGGGTGAGCACGAAGATCACCGTCGACATCATCGAGAAGGTGACCAGACCGCCCAGGTTGCCCCACGCCACCGTGCGGCGCCGCAGCATGGGCAGGGAGACCAGGGGTGCCTCGGTGCGGGATTCGATGACCGCGAAGGCGGTGAGGAGCGCGAGGCCCAGGACGAGTGTCGTGATGACGTCGGCGCGGGCGAAGCCGTGGTCGGCGGCGGTCGTGAGGGCGTAGATCAGGGACAGCAGACCGGCGGTGACGGTGATCGCGCCGGGTACGTCCAGGTGCGGGCGCTGCGGGGTGCGGGACTCGGGCAGCAGCGCGGGCGCCAGCGGCAGCACCACCAGGGCGAAGACGGTGAGCAGGCCCATCGTGGAGCGCCAGCCGAACGCGTCGGTCAGGACGCCGCCCGCGACCATGCCGATGGTGAAGCCGAGGGACATCAGCGTCCCGGAGATGCCGAGGGCGCGGTCCCGGGCGGGGCCCTCGGTGAAGGTGGTGGTCAGCAGGGACATGCCCGTCGGGACGATGACCGCCGCGCCGAGGCCCTGCAGGGCGCGTCCCGCGAGGAACGACGCCGGGTCCCAGGCGAACGTCGCGAGCGCCGAGGCCGCGGCGAACAGGGCGAGGCCGGTGAGGAACAGCTTGCGGCGGCCGTAGAGGTCGCCGATGCGGCCGAAGAGGAGCAGGAAGCCGCCGGACGGCAGCGCGAACGCCGTGACCGCCCACTGCAGCGCCGACGGGCTCATGCCGAGGTCCGCGCCGAGGACGGGGAGGGCGACGTTCAGGACGGAGAAGTCGAGCGCCACCATGAACTGGGCGGCGCACAGGACGAACAGGACGAGCTTGTCGCGCGTCGACAGCCGGGGGGTGTCGAGCGGTGGGGACGAGGGGTGGGTGAGGTCGGTGTCGATCGCCATGGGCAAGAGACTGCTGGCGCCGGAATAGCCGTGGGGAGCGGGAAGTTGTCCTGGTGGTGGCACCACCAGCCAGAGGACGAGGGGGACTTGTACGTGTCCGAGGGCACGCTGAAGAGTGGACGACGGCAGGAGCTGCGTGAGTTCCTGAGGAGCAGGCGGGCCCGGGTGACACCGGCCCAGGCAGGCCTGCCGGACGGCGGAGCGCGGCGCCGTACGCCGGGGTTGCGGCGCGAGGAGGTCGCCGTGCTCGCCGGGGTGGGCGCGTCCTGGTACCAGTGGCTGGAGCAGGGGCGGGACATCTCGGTGTCGCCGCAGGTGCTGGACTCGGTCGCCCGGGTGCTGCGGCTGAGCAACGCCGAGCGCCGGCATCTGTATCTGCTGGCCGGGATGAACCCGCCGGCGCCCGAAGTGGCGCCCGAGAAGCGGGACATGTGCGACGGGCTGCAGCGGCTGATCGACGCGTGGATGCCGTATCCGGCGCACATCATGGACAAGTACTACAACGGCGTGCTGTACAACGACGCCGCCGCGACGGTGCTCGGGATGCGGCCCGGCAAGCGGTGGAACTGCCTGATCGACTTCTTCACGGATCCGATGTACCGGTCGCGGTCGAAGAGCTGGGACGAGAACGCCCGTACGGTCGTGGCGCAGTTCCGCGCCCTGTGCTCGGCCTCGCCCGACGACGAGGGGTTCCAGGCCGTGCTGGCCGAGGCGAAGGCGTCCAGCCCGGAGTTCACCGAGTTGTGGGAGCGGCGGGACATCGAGGACGCCGGGCAGATCCGCAAGGAGCTGGATCATCCGCTGGTCGGGCTGCTGTGTCTGGAGTCGAGTGTGATGCAGATGCCAGTGCGGCCGGATCTGTCGATCGTGCTGCACACGCCGCTGGACGAGGCGAACACGGCGGCGAAGCTCGAGTGGCTGGCGTCGCCGGAGGGGCGCCGGGGGGCGATGTACCCCGTGGCCGGGTAGGGCGGGCTTCGGTTCGTATGCTCAGGTCATGACCGACAACAGTGCGCTTGACCCCGAGGACCGCAAGATCGTCACCCTGGCCCGTTCCGCGCGGGCCCGCAACGGCGTGCCCGAGGGGGCGGCCGTACGGGACGAGACCGGCCGTACGTATGTCGCCGGGACCGTCGCCCTGGACTCCCTGAAGCTGAGCGCGCTGCAGACGGCGGTGGCGATGGCGGTGGCGTCCGGGGCCACGTCGCTGGAGGCGGCGGCGGTGGTGACGGAGGCGGAGTCGGCGTCGGACGCGGATCGGGCGGCGGTGCGGGATCTCGGTGGGCCGCAGACGCCGGTGCTGGTGGCGGGGCCGGACGGGGCGGTGCGTACGACGGTGACGGCGGGCTGACGCGCCCTCCCCGGGAGCATCCGACGGGCGAGTGTCAGTGGCCGGTGTCAGGCTGAGGTCGTACAGGATCTGCGGTCAGGATCTGCGGAAGGGCATCGTCATGATCACCACCGACCTCTCCCCCGGCTCCCCCTGTTGGCTCGACCTCGGTGCTCCCGACGTCCGGGCCGCCGCGGCCTTCTACGGCGCGGTGCTCGGCTGGGAGTACGAGTCCATGGGGGAGGCGGAGGACTTCGAAGGCGGGATGTTCAAGAAGGACGGCAAGACCGTCGCCGGGCTGGGCAAGCTCACCGAGGAGGGGGCGCGCTCGGCGTGGATGATCTACTTCACGGTCACCGACGCCGACGCCACGACCCAGGCGGTGGAGCGCGCCGGCGGCACCGTGCGCGTGGCGCCGCGGGATCTCGACGACTGGGGTCGGATGGCGCAGTACAACGACCCGCTGGGCGGCCAGTTCGCGGTGTGGCAGCCGGGGAAGAACGCGGGCTTCGAGCTGGCGGACGAGCCGGGGTCGCTGTCGTGGACCGAGCTGTACACGAGCGACGCTGCGGCCGCGAAGGAGTTCTACGGCAGTGTCTTCGGCTGGCAGTACAGCGACATGGAACTGCCGGGTGGCGGGGGTGCGTACACCCTCATCACGCCTGAGGGGCTTCCCGAGGAGCGGATGCAGGGCGGGCTCATGGAGCTCGCGAAGGAGGACCTCGCGCTGGCGAACGGGCGGCCGTACTGGCACCCGGTCTTCAACGTCACCGACTGCGACGCCGCAGTCGCCAAGGTCACCGAGAACGGCGGCAGCGTGCAGATGGGGCCGGAGGACGCCGAGGGGGTCGGGCGGCTGGCCGTCTGTCTCGACCCGGCGAGCGCGGACTTCGTGGTGCTGACGCCGGCCACCCCCAGCTGACACGGCGGGTCGGGTCACGGCTGACACGGACGGCCAGGTCACGACTGAAACCGACGGTCAGCTCACGCCGACCGCACGCTCAGCTCAAGCCGACCGCCGGAACCCGATCGTCGGCACCGCCCGCCGCAGCGGCCACGGTCTCGTCTCCTCCTCCGGCACCAGGTCCGCCAGGAACGCGTACCGGCGCAGGGCCTCCGGGTCCTGCGCCTGAAGCGACTGCACCTTGCGCCACCACGCCCCGATCTCCGACCAGCCGGGCGCCGACAGCGCCCCCCCGAACTCCTGGACCGAGAGGGCTGCCGTCAGGCCCGCGAAGGCCAGGCGGTCCGCCAGCGGCCAGTCGGCCAGGGTGCCCGCGACGAAGCCGGCGACGAAGACGTCCCCGGCGCCGGTCGGGTCGAGGGCCTCCACCGCGATCGCGGGGACCACGGCCGTCTCGCCGGTCCGGCCGTCCACCGCGTACGCCCCCTCCGCGCCGAGGGTGACCACCGCGACCGGGACGTGTGCGGTGAGGGCGTGGGCCGCCTCCCGGGGGCACTCGGTGCCCGTGTACCGCATGGCCTCCGCCGCGTTCGGCAGGAACGCCTCGCAGTGCTCCAGGTCGGCCAGCCCCGCCAGGTCCCACGCCCCCGTGTCGTCCCAGCCGACGTCGGCGAAGATACGGGTGCCCCTGCGCGCGGCCTGCGCGATCCAGGGGGCCCGCTTGCCCGGCACCAGGGAGGCGACGGCGGCACGCGCGCGTGGGGGGCAGTCCGGCGCCCCCTCTTGAATGAGCGCAGCCTCGGGTGGCGGCTCGTGGCCGTGGGAGACCATCGTGCGCTCGCCCTCGTACGCCATCGACACCGTCACCGGCGAGTGCCAGCCCGGCACCCGGCGCGACGGCGAGAGGTCGATGCCCTCGCCCTGCTCCAGCGCGTCCCAGCAGTAGTCGCCGTAGTGGTCGTCCCCGAAGGCCGCCGCGAGCGACGTCTTCAGGCCGAGGCGGGCCAGCGCGGTGGCCATGTTCGCCACGCCACCGGGGCTCGACCCCATCCCGCGCGCCCAGGACTCGGTCCCGCGCACCGGGGCCGAGTCGAGGCCGGTGAAGATGATGTCGAGGAAGACCGTGCCCGTGAGGTACACGTCCCAGGGCGGGTCGGTGGGCGTGCGCAGGCCTGCGAGGGGGTCGACCTGGGCCCGGCGGTACGGTCCCCCTGTCATGGACGACATCCCCTGGGGCGAGGGCCCCTTTCCGTCGGGCACGGTGGGCGTGGTCACGGTGCGCTCCCTGACGTGGTACTGATCTGGCCAGTGTGCACCACGCCACCGACAACGCCACCGGATCAGCGACTACGCCACCGCGATCCAGCCCGACCCCCTGCACCGGTCACCGGCGAGGCACCGATTCCCGTGGCTACCAGCGCGGCACCGAGGGCGTCACCCACCCCGGGTCGGCGATCCGCATCGCCGCCGCGTCGTCGCGGTCCCGCAGCGAGCCGTCGTCATCCAGCCACCGCCGGTGCAGCTCAGCCAGCCGGTCGCGGTCCAGCTCGACACCGAGGCCGGGTGCGTCCGGTACGGCGACCTTGCCGCCGTCGAAGGTGAGGCGCTCGGTCAGGACGTCCTCGGACTGCCAGGGGTAGTGGGAGTCGCAGGCGTGATGGAGGTCCGGGACGGTCGACGCCACGTGGGTCATCGCGGCGAGGGAGATGCCCAGGTGGGTGTTGGAGTGCATGGACACCCCGACGCCGAAGGTGCGGCAGATGGCCGCCAGTTGCTGGGTGTTGCGCAGCCCGCCCCAGTAGTGGTGGTCGGAGAGAACGACCTGTACGGCGTCCTTGGTGAACGCCTCCTTGATCTCCGCGAACGTCGTCACGCACATGTTGGTCGCCAGCGGCACCCCGGTCCGCGCGGCGACCTCGGCCATGGCGGCCGTACCGAGCGTCGGGTCCTCCAGATACTCGAGGACGTCCCCGAGTTCCCGCGCCACCTTCAGCGAGGTCTCCACGGACCAGGCCCCGTTGGGGTCGAGCCGCAGCGGGTGCCCGGGAAACGCCTCCGCGAGTGCCCGTACGGCCGCGATCTCCTCGTCCGGCGGAAAGACGCCGCCCTTGAGCTTGAAGGAGGTGAACCCGTACCGCTCCGTGAACCTCCGCGCCTGCTCGACGACCCCGGCCGGGTCGACGGCGGCACCCCAGTCGTCCTTCTCGGCGCGCACGCCCTCCGGATGTCCGGCCCACTTGTAGAACAGGTACGCGCTGTACTCGACCGCGTCCCGCACCTTGCCGCCGAGCAGCGCGTGCACCGGCAGCCCCAGCGCCTTGCCGAGCGCGTCGAAGCAGGCGACCTCGAAGCCGGAGACGACGGAGAGCCGCAGCTTGTCGGCGGTCTGGACGCCGCGCAGGCCGCCGACGTCGACCTGCCCGGACACCCGGGACCGAGCGACGGCCACCTCGTCCGCAACGACGAACAGGCCGTTGAACTCGCCGACTTGACGGCCGATCAGCTTCCGCGCGAACGGCCGGGCGAGTTCCAGGTACTTGGTGTCGCCGTACGTCTCGCCGACACCGGTGATCCCGTCGGCCGTCACCACCTCCACGATCAGACGGGGCGTGTACGGCTGATGCACCCCCTGGGTGTTCAGCAGCGGCGGATCGGCGACCAGGATCGGGGTCAGGCGGACATCGGTGATCGTGAGGTTCACAGGGCGGCTCCTACGAGGTCGAGTCCGGCGGCGAGCAGCATGCGCAGGTCGGCCAGGTCGGCGGCCGACGGGTCGGTGAGCGGGGCGCGTACGGGGCCGACCGGGCGGCCGCGGAGGCGGGCCGCGGCCTTCACCAGGGACACGGCGTATCCGGGCACCCGGTCGCGGAGTTCGACGAGCGGGACGTAGAAGTCGCGCAGCAGCTTGTCGACCGTGCCGTGGTCGCCGGCCTGGAGGGCGTCGAAGAAGGCGTTCGCGATCTCGGGGGCGAAGGCGTGGACGGCGGAGGAGTAGGCGGGGACGCCGACGGCGGCGTAGGCGCGGGCCTGGATCTCGGCGGTGGCGGCGCCGTTGAAGAAGAGGAAGTCCTCGGGGGCGGCGAGGGTGAGGCGCTGGAGGCGGTCGAGGTCGCTGTGGCCGTCCTTGAGGCCGATGACGTTCGGGAGGCGCGCGATGCGCCGCAACGAGTCGGCGGTGAAGGCGACTTGGCCGCGCTGGTAGGCGATGAGCGGAAGGCTCGTACGCGCCGCGATCTGCTCCAGCTGGGCGACCAGTCCGTCCTGCGGGGCGGCGACGAGATAGTGCGGCAGGACGAGGAGGGCGTCGGCACCGGCCTCCTCGGCGATCCGCGCGAACCGGACGGCCTGCGCCCAGCCGTAGCCGGTCCCGGCGACGACGGGCACGCGTCCGCCCGCCTCCTCGACGGCGATCGAGACGACCTGCCGGTACTCGTCCTCGTCCAGGGAGAAGAACTCGCCGGTACCGCAGGCGGGGAAGAGGGCGCCGGGGGCGGTGGCGAGCCGGTCGGCGACATGGGTGCGGAAGCCGTCCGGGTCCAGCGAGCCGTCCTCGCGGAAGCTGGTGAGCGGGAACGACAGCACGCCTTGCGCCATGCCGTCCCGCAACCGCCGGGCCGTGTCCGAACGAGGGCTGTGGGGGCTCACCCTGGCCATCTCCCTATGTAGACATCATCCATGTATGAGAATGGAGATTAGATACGCGAACCGGGACCGTCAATGGCACGGTCGAGCCGATTCGATCCGATTACGATCGCCCCATGTCGGAGACAGGCGGCGTCCGCGAGGTGAAATCCGCGGCGCGGACGGTCGAGTTGCTGGAACTCCTCGCCGCGCGCGGCGACCGCCCGGCGCGCCTCCAGGAGCTGGCCGACGCGCTGGACGTGCCGCGCAGCTCCATGTACGCGCTGCTGCAGACCCTGATCTCCCGCGGCTGGGTCCGCACGGACGTCACCGGCTCGCTCTACGGCATCGGCATCCATGCCCTGCTCACCGGCACCAGCTACCTCGACTCCGACCCGCGCGTGCGCGTCGTACGCCCGTATCTCGACGAGGCGTCCGAGGCGCTGGGCGAGACGATCCACATGGGGCGGCTGGACGGCCGGGACGTGGCCTACCTGGCGACGCGCGAGTCGCACGAATACCTCAGGACGATCAGCCGCGTCGGCCGCCGTCTCCCGGCCCACGTGGGCGCCCTGGGCAAGGCGCTCCTGGCCGAACGCCCCGACGACGACCTCCCCGAGGGCCCGTACCAGGCCCTCACCCCCAACTCCCACACCACCCGGGACTCCCTCGCGGCGGACCTCGCCGGGGTGCGGGCGCGCGGCTATGCGGTCGACCGCGAGGAGGGCGTCCTCGGCATCGTCGGCTTCGGCTTCGCCCTGCGCTACGACACCCCCGCCCAGGACGCGATCAGCTGCTCGGTGCCGGTGGCCCGGCTGTCGGCGGGGCACGAGGAGCGGATCGTCGCGGTGATGCGGGAGATCAGGGCGAAGATCGAGGCGACGGTTCCCGGCTTGGGCGGCGGGGGCGGGGCGGTGCACTGGCGCGAGTGAGGGCGCCTTCTACCCGCCTTTCCCCACCGCAAACAGAACGTGCCTCAGATCACACCACCCCCGCTTCTTCACAGCTCCCTCCGCTTGATACAAATTCCCCGCGCGTTCCTGTCCGTCGACGGCCTGCGCCCCTCCCCCTCTTGAGCCGCTCCTTTCGCATGCCCCAGGAACGCCCGTGTTCGCCCCCCGCACCACCCCCTGGCCCCTCGTCGCCCTTTTCACGGCCGGGTATCTCGCCCCATATCTGCTGCCGACGGTCGTCGGCAGGCTCGACTCCGGGCTTCCGCTCTCGCCCACCCAGGCGGGCGCCGTCGGCAGCGCGCTGCTGCTGAGTTCGGCGTCGGCGGGCTTCCTGCTGGCGTCGCGCGTGGACCGGATCGGGGCACGCAGGCTGGCCCGGACCGGGCTCGCGCTCGCCGCCCTCGGCTACGGCGCCGCAGCACTCGCACCCGCCGTACCGGCCGTCGTCCTGTGCGTGCTCGTCGGCGGCTTCGGATCCGGTACGGCCACGGCGGTAGCCGCCACCCGCATAGCGGCGGAGCGCGATCCGCACCGGGCCACCACGCTCGGCCTCCTCGGCGTCTCCGCCCTCGCGGGCGCCGTCTATCTGACGGTCCCCCACCTCGGCCCCGGGCACGGCCTCCCGCTCGCGGCGATCGCCCTCACCGCGCTCGCCGTATGGCCGTTGACGGCCCGGCTCCCTGCCGCCACCACCCCCTCGCACCGGGGCTGGGACAGCTTCCGCCTCCCCCACCGCCGCCAGGGCCTGACCCTCGCCGCCTGCATGCTGTGCTGGTCCCTCGCCCAGAACTCCCTCTGGGGCGTCAGCGGCCGGATCGGCCTGACCCAGGCGCACCTGACCGAGGCCACCGTCGGCGCGGTGTTCGCCGTGGCGCTGGGCGCCGGGCTGCTCGGCGTCACCGGGGCGGGCGCGCTCGGCCCGCGCCTCGGCCGCGCACTGCCCATCGGTGCGGGTACGGCCCTGATCGCTGCCTGCATCGCGCTCAGCGCGTCCGCCACCGACCTGCCGACGTTCGCGACCGGCGAGATCGCGTGGAACACGCTCTACCCGATCGTCCTGTCGTACGTCATCGGCCTCGCCGCCTCCCTCGACGCGCGCGGCCGCTGGGCGGTGCTCGTCGGCTCGGCGTCGTCGCTGGGCACGGCGGCGGGCCCGCTGGCCGGGAGTGTGCTGTCGGCGCAGGCGGGGTTCCCGGTCATGGGGGCCGTGCTGGCGGCCGGGCTGCTGGTGATCGTCGTACCGATGACGGCCGTTGCGCTGGCCCGGCGCCCCCGGAAGACCGCGGACGTCGTGGAGACCGCGGTGGTCCTGGAGGCCGCGGTGGTCCTGGAACCCGTCGAGGTCGTCGAGGTCGTCGAGATCCCTCTGGACACGGCCGAAGCCACCCCGGCCGCCCCCGACCGCCTCACCGCCGCGACCTGAACGGCGGCTAACTGAACGGCGGCTAACTGAAGTCGTACGCCTCCACCTCGGCCAGATACCGCGCTCGCCGCTCCTCGTCGTCCTCCAGGAAGGAGGCGAGGAACGAGTTGCGGGCGAGCTCGCGCAGCCGTTCCTCGGTCAGGCCGAGGGTCTGGCGTACGGCGTCGAAGTTGTCGCCGGCGTACCCGCCGAAGTAGGCGGGGTCGTCGGAGTTGACGGTGCACACGAGCCCGGCGTCGAGCATGGCCGGCAGGGGGTGGTCGGCGAGGGTGTCGACGGTGCGCAGCCGGACGTTCGACAGCGGGCACAAGGTCAGCGGCACCCGCTCCCGCACCAGCCGCTCGACCAGCGCCGGGTCCTCCATGCACCGCAGCCCGTGGTCGACGCGCTCGACGCCGAGGACGTCGAGGGCCTCGGTGATGTAGGCGGGCGGCCCCTCCTCGCCCGCGTGCGCGACGCGCCGCAGCCCGAGCGCGGCGGCGGCCTCGTAGACCTCGCGGAACTTCACCGGCGGGTGCCCGACCTCGGCCGAGTCGAGGCCGACGCCGGTGATCCGGTCGAGATACGGCTCGGCGGCCCGGAGCGTCTCCATGGCCGACTCGGCGGAGTCGTCGCGCAGGAAGCACATGATGAGCCGGGTGGAAACCCCGTGGTTGGCCTCGCTGCTGCCCAGCGCCCGCCACAGCCCCTCGACGACCGTGCCCAGCTCCAGCCCGCGCTTGGTGTGCGCCTGCGGGTCGAAGAAGATCTCCGCGTGCCGCACGCCCTGGGCGGCGGCGCGGGCGAGGTAGGCGTTCGCGAGGTCGGCGAAGTCCTGCTCGGTGCGCAGGACGGCCATGAGCTCGTAGTACAGGTTCAGGAAGGACTGGAGGTCCTCGAACTGGTAGGCCTTGCGCAGCTCGTCCGTGTCGGCGTACGGCAGCTCGACGCGGTTGCGCGCGGCGAGCTCGAACGCCAGCTCCGGCTCCAGGGTGCCTTCGATATGGAGGTGCAGTTCTGCTTTGGGGAGGGGCATCAAAGCATCGTACGGCCGTTTCACCGACGCTTCGGAAGCGGCACCCGCAGCAGATCGTGCGCCACCGTCAGCTCCCCGTCGAAGCCGGCGTCGCGCGCCTGCCGTTCGAACTCGTCCGGCTCGGTGTAGCGCTGGCTGAAGTGGGTGAGCACGAGATGCCGTACGCCGCAGTCGCGGGCGACGCGAGCGGCCTGCCCGGCCGTCAGGTGGCCGTGCTCGACGGCGAGTTCGACGTCCTCGTCCAGGAAGGTGGACTCGATGACGAGCATGTCGCAGCCGTCGGCGAGGGTGTACACCCCGTCGCACAGCCGGGTGTCCATGACGAACGCGAACCGCTGCCCGCGCCGCACCTCGCTGACGTCCTGGAGGGTGACCCCTCCGAGCTCCCCTTCACGCTGGAGCCGCCCGACGTCCGGCCCCTTGATGCCGTGCGCGGCGAGCCGTTCGGGCAGCATGCGGCGCCCGTCGGGCTCGACGAGGCGATAGCCGTACGACTCGACGGGGTGCGACAGCCGGGCGGTGTGGAGCGTGTAGGCACCGGTGTCGGCGATGACGCCGTCCTCGCTGACCGGCACCTTTGCGATGTCGACGGTCTCGCGGTAGGCGGTGGCGTAGCGCAGCCGGTCGAAGAAGCGCCGGCCGGAGCGGGGGTAGTGGGCGGTGACCGGGTGCGGAACCTTGTCGAGATTGATCCGCTGGATGACACCGGCGAGGCCCAGCGAGTGATCCCCGTGGAAGTGCGTGATGCAGATCCGGTTCAGATCGTGAGCCGCGACCCCGGCCCGCAGCATCTGCCGCTGGGTGCCCTCGCCGGGGTCGAAGAGGATGCCCTCGCCGTCCCATCGCAGCAGATACCCGTTGTGGTTGCGGTGCCGGGTCGGGACCTGGCTCGCTGTGCCGAGGACGACCAATTCACGTACGGACACGGCTGGTTACCCGGGGGGCCACTGCATGCCACGGCCGCCGAGGATGTGGGCGTGGGCGTGCCAGACGGTCTGCCCGGCGCCGGCGCCGGTGTTGAAGACGATCCGGTAGCTCTCCAGCTTGTCCTCGTCGGCGACGGCCTGGGCCTCACGCAGGACGTCCGCGGCGAGGGTCGGCTCGGCGGCGGCGAGGGCGGCGGCGTCCCGGTAGTGCGCCTTCGGAATGACCAGGACGTGGGTGGGCGCCTGGGGGTTGATGTCCCGGAACGCGACGGTCGTGTCCGTCTCCCGCACGATGGTCGCCGGAACATGCCCCTCGACGATCTTGCAGAACAGACAGTCGTCCTGCGGCTCCCCTGCCATGTTCCCTCCGGGGGTTGGACCGATCTTTACGGTTGGCATCGTATCGTCGGCGGGTGCGGGTGCGTGGGGGTTGATCGCGCCCACGCGGCGGAGCCGCATATCGATACGGCCCCGCGCCCCTCAGGTGGGCAAACCGGGCGGAGTTTTAGCAGGCCGCTCCTCCAGGCCCTCCAACGCGATCCGGATCGCCTCGTCCAATTGCGCGTCCCGCCCCGCCACCCAGTCCTGCGGCCGCTGCACCACCTCCACGTCCGGGTCCACGCCGTGGTTCTCCACGTCCCAGCCGTAGCCGTCCAGCCAGATGGCGTACTTCGGCTGGGTGATCAGGGTGCCGTCGACCAGGTGGTAGCGGCTGTCGATGCCGATCACGCCGCCCCAGGTCCGCGTCCCCACCACGGGGCCGAGGCCCAGTGCCTTGATCGCCGCGTTGACGATGTCCCCGTCGGAGCCGGAGAACTCGTTGGCCACCGCCACCACGGGGCCGCGCGGCGCGTCCATCGGGTAGCTGTACGGGCGCATGCCGCGCGGCAGTTCCCAGCCCACGATCCGCCGTGCCAGCTTCTCCACGACGAGCTGCGAGGTGTGTCCGCCGCCGTTCTCGCGGACGTCCACGACGAGGCCCTCCCGCGCCACCTCGACCCGCAGGTCACGGTGGATCTGGGCCCACCCGGGCGCTTGCATGTCCGGCACGTGCAGATAGCCGAGCCGGCCGCCGGACTTCTCGTGGACGTACGCCCGCCGGTCGGCCACCCACGCGTGGTACCGGAGCGGCTGCTCGTCCGCGATCGGGATCACCACCGCGTGCCGTACGTCCCCGCCGCCCGCCGGCGAGATCGTCAGCTCCACCGCCTTGCCCGCCGTACCGACGAGCAACGGCCCGGGTCCGGTCACCGGATCCACCGGCACTCCGGCCACGGCCACGATCGCGTCCCCGGCCCGCACCGCGACGCCGGGTGCGGCCAGCGGCGCCCGTGCCTCGGGGTCGGAGGTCTCCGAGGGGAGGATGCGGTCGATACGCCAACTTCCGTCCGAGTGGCGGGAGATGTCCGCGCCGAGCAGGCCCTGCCGGGCCCCGCCGCCGTACCCGCCGCGCGGTGCGACGTACGCGTGGGAGGTGCCCAGCTCGCCCTGCACCTCCCACAGCAGGTCCATCAGGTCGTCGTGGGTCGCCACCCGGTAGAGGAGGGGACGGTAGCGGTCCAGCACGCCCGCCCAGTCCACGCCGTTCATGTCCGGCCGCCAGAAGTGGTCCCGCATGATGCGGCCCGTCTCCTCGAACATCTGCCGCCACTCCGCCGACGGGTCGACCCGCTGCCGTACGCGCGTCAGGTCCACGGTGATGTTCGTGTCGCTGTCCTCGTCGCCCGAGGCACGCCGGTCGCTCGGGACGACCTTGAGCCTGCCGTCGGTCCACAGCAGCACCCGCTTGCCGTCGCCGCTGACCTCGAAGTGGTCGGCGTCGTCGGCGAGATGCTCGACGCGCCGCTGGACGAGGTCGTAGCGCTCCAACTCGGTCTTGGGCTCGGGGTCGTCGGGTGTGGCGCGGGAGGCGCCGAGCGCGCCGCGCACGGGGTGCCGCAGCCACAGCACGCCGTCCTTGGCGGCCCGCAGGTTGGTGTAGCGGGCGGCCTCGACCGGGAACGGCACGATCCGGTCGGCGAGCCCTTCGAGGTCGATGCGCGTGGTCGGGGTGCCCTCGCTGTCGGGCGTCTCGTCCTTGTCGGGCGCGTCGAAGGGGCGGCCGTGCCGCTGCGGGCCGAAGGGGGACGGGGTGGTCGCGGCGAGCGTGATCAGGTGCGGGCGGGAGCCGACCACGAAGGCGAGGTCGAAGACGTGCTCGTCGTAGACCGGGTCGAAGGCCCGCGTCGACAGGAAGACGAGGTGCTTGCCGTCCTGCGTGAACGCCGGCGCGTAGTCCTGGAAGCGCAGCGGGGTCGCCTCGGAGACGGACAGGTCGGTGGTGTTGGCGAGCTTGAGCTGGCACAGGGGGCGCGGACCGGGGTGCGACCACGCCAGCCAGGCCGAGTCGGGTGAGAAGACGAGCCCCGACACGTCGCCGTCCGCGCTGCGGTCCACCTCGCGCACCTCGCCGGTCTCCCGTTCGACGAGCAGCAGCCGCCCGTCGTGCGCGGCTACCGCCGCCCGGCTCCCGTCGGGCGCCATGGCGAGCTCCAGGACGCGGCCCAGCTGCCCGGCGGCGAGCCTGCGCGGAGTGGCGCCGGGTGCGAGGCCGGTCGCCGGCGCGAACTCCAGCGCGTCGTCGCCCTCCGCGTCCGTCACCCATACGACCCACTCCTCGCCCTCCGTCCGGAAGGTGCGCGGCAGCCGGGCCCGCACCCCCGGCTCGGCGGCGAGCGCACGGGCGGGACCGGAGCGGTGGGTGACCCAGTGCACGGCACCCCGGACGGCGACCGCGCTGCCGCGCGCGGAGTGGTCGGGCGCCGCGTCCCCGAAGGCGCGCGCGGCGTTCAGCGGGTACGGCTGCCGGTCGGTGCGCTGCCCGCCGAGCCGGACGTCGAGCCGGCGCGGCTCGGCCCCGTCGAGATCGTCGAGGAGCCACAGTTCACCGGCGCAGGCGTAGACGACACGGGTGCCGTCGCTCGCGGCGTGCCGGGCGTAGAAGCCGTCGACAGGGGTGTGCCGCCGTAGATCGGACCCATCGGCGAGGGACGAGTACACCGCCCCCACGCCCTCGTGGTCGGAGAGAAAAGCGATCCGCTCGCCCACCCACACGGGGTACTCGAGGTTCCCGTCCAGCTCTTCGTGCAGCCGTACGAAGTCCCCGGCACCTTGCCCGTCGCGGACGTCCCGGTCGATCCACAACTTGCCCGCCGTACCGCCCCGGTACCGCTTCCAGCGTGCCGCCTCCAGCCCCATGGGCGCGGACGCGAGCACGAGCCGCGGCCCGTACACGACATCGGCGACGGGGCCGTACGGCAGCGTGGTGGCCGGTCCGCCGTCGAGCGGGACCGTGTGGGCCCAGGTGCGGCGGCTGCCCGCCTGGCCCTGGGCGCTGATCGCGAGAACCTGCCCGTCGGGGGTCCAGCCGCGCACCCGGGTCTGCCGACTGCCCCAGTGCGTGAGGCGTTTCGAGGGCCCGCCGTCGACCGGCGCGATGTGCACCTCGGGGGCGCCGTCGCGGGTGGAGGTCCAGGCGACGGTCGTACCGTCGGGCGAGATGCGCGGCAGGCTGACCGGCACGGTGTCGGCGCTGACCCGCCAGGCCCGGCCGCCGTCGAGCGGGGCGAGCCATACGTCGTCCTCGGCGGTGAAGGCGATCAGGTCGCCGTGCAGATGCGGGTACCGGAGATACGAAGACGATCCGGGCGTCGCGGGCTGAGTCACCCGATCACCATAAGCAGGGGCGGCGTCAAGGGACAGGCCTTTGGATCACTTGCCCAACTCCCCTCCGGATACGGTCACTTGCCCTCCGGCCAGCAGTTCGGGTGCTGCTTGCAGTAGACGGTCTTGGTGACGGTGACCGTGACGGTGGGCCCCGGCTGCTGCCCGCCGCCGCCCGGGTTGACGGGCGAGGGCGTGGCATTGCAGTTGCCCAGCCCGTTCACGTGGAACCACTCCTTGCCGTCGATCTTGGCGACGAGGTCCCCGCGCACACAGGCGCCGCTGACGGCCCGGGTGATCCTGCCGGTGACGGTGATGTCCTTGCCGTCCTTGGTCTCACCCTCGCAGTCGACCTTGACCACGGTGTTCTCGGTCGCCGTCGGGGCGGCGGAACCGCCCTTGCCGTCCTCGTACGAGCCCGTGCAGTTGAGCCACTGGACGTCGGCCTTCTGCCGCTCCAGCTCCTCGGTCACCGTCTGGTCGGTCGTGAACGCCACGGTCGCACTGCTCAACCCGCCCGGATCACAGGCGACCGCCCCGCCGACGGCGACCACGACGAGACCCACCACGCCTGCCGCACGCGCCACTTGCGTGCGCCGACCCGCGCGACGCGCAGGGCTCATGGGACCCGTAGGACCCGCGGGACCCGAGCGAGACCAAATCCTCCTGAATGCCCCCATGGAGGGCAGCCTGCCACTGTCCCGGCCGCCGCGGTAGAGCGCATACGGCCACTCCCTGCTCCCGCACGTCACAATCGAGTGTCACCCAAAGTCGCCTACGCCACCGAACCGTTCGAGGAGCGAGGGCCGGTCGGTCATGGCGGCGGGGCCGTGCAGGAGGGTCGCGCCGCCTCCTCGTGTCAGGACCAGCGCCCGGTGCGGGCGAGGAGTACGGCGGCCGCGGCGGTGCCGGCGGTCGACGTACGCAGCACGGTACGGCCGAGGACGTACGCCTTCGCCCCCGCCTCCTCGAACAACGCCAACTCCTCGGGGGACACGCCCCCTTCGGGCCCGACGACCAGTACGATCTCACCCTCGGCGGGGAGTTCGACGGTGGCCAGCGGCTCGTCACCGCTCTCGTGGAGTACGGCGGCGAAATCGGCCTTGGCGAGAAGTGCCGCAACCTGCTTGGTCGTGGCGGCGTCCGCGACCTCCGGGAAGCGGACGCGCCGGGACTGCTTGCCGGCCTCACGGGCGGTGGCCCGCCACTTGCCGAGGGCTTTCGCGCCCCGCTCGCCCTTCCACTGCGTGATGCACCGGGCGGCCGCCCACGGCACGATCGCGTCGACGCCGGTCTCGGTCATGGTCTCGACGGCCAGTTCGCCGCGGTCGCCCTTGGGGAGGGCCTGGACGACGGTGATCCGGGGAGACTCCGGGGGTTCCTCGGCCACCGTGCTCATGTGCACGACGAGCCGGTCCTTGCCCTCCGTGTCGACGACCTCGCACTCGGCCCAGCGACCGTTGCCGTCCGTGAGGACGACGGTCTCGCCGGGCCTGAGCCGCTTGACGGAGACGGCGTGCCGTCCCTCGGGCCCGTCGAGGACGTACCGCCCGCCGCGACCGGCGTCGAAGTGCTCGACCAGGAAGACGGGTGCCGTCATCGCCCCGCACCCCCTCGGGGAAAGGCGGACAACGCTGTCGCCGCCGCGTCCAGTTCGGCGGCCAGCACCTCCACCAGCTGCCCGGCGGGCAGTTCGCGGGCCATCCGGTGCCCCTGCCCGGCCCACAGCGCCATGCCCTGCGCGTCGCCGGACGCGGCGGCCTTCTTGCGCAGGGGCGAGGTGAGGTGGTGGACCTCGGGGTAGGCGGCGGGGGCGTAGGGACCGTGCTCACGCATGAAGCGGTTGACGAGACCACGGGCGGGACGCCCGGAGAACGCGCGCGTCAGCTCGGTCCGTACGAACAGGGGGTTGGTCAGCGCCTGCTTGTGCAGGGCGTTGGCGCCGGACTCCGGGGTGGCGAGGAAGGCGGTCCCGAGCTGGGCGGCACTGGCGCCGGCGGCGAGGGCGGCGGCGATCTGGCTGCCGCGCATGATGCCGCCGGCCGCCACGAGGGGCAGGCTCACGGTCTCGCGGACCTGGGCGACGAGCGACAGCAGCCCGACACCCGTGCCGTCGGTCTCGGGGTGTCGCGGTGAGTCCCCTGATGCCCACCCGCCTCGACGCCCTGCACGATCACGGCGTCGGCACCGGCCCGCTCCACGGCGAGGGCCTCGTCGGGGGTGGTGGCGGTGACGAGGGTGAAGGTTCCGGCGCGCCGGAGGGACGCCAGCACGTCACCGCTGGGCACGCCGAAGTGGAAGGAGACGACCGGCACCGGGTTGTCGAGCAGCACGGCGAGCTTGGCCTCGTACCCGTCGTCCCGGCCGCTGTCCGGGTCCCCGAGCTCGGTGTCGTACCAGGCGGCCTCGCCGGCCAGCTGATGGGCGTACACGTCCACGGCGGCCGGGTCGGCATACTCCGGCTGCGGCATGAACAGATTGACCCCGAAGGGCCGGCCGGTCAGCCCCCGCAGCTGCTTGATCTCCTGGTACATCCCGTCGGCGGTCTTGTACCCGGCGGCGAGAAACCCCAGCCCACCGGCCTCGGACACGGCAGCGGCGAGCTGCGGCACGGAGACGCCGCCTGCCATGGGGGCCTGCACGATCGGGTGGGGAAAGAGATCGGTCAGTGCGGAGGACATGACGGCATGTTGTCACGTCCCCCGAACAAGTCCGAATCGGCCCTTCCCCTTGCCGCGGGCCACGTGTTCCCCGCCGCCGCGGCGGAACCGTCAGCGACCGTTGAACGCGTCCTTCAAGCGCGAGAACAGCCCCTGCTGACCCGGCTGGAACTGCCCCTGCGGCCGCTCCTCACCCCGCAGCTTGGCCAGCTCCCGCAGCAGCCGCTCCTGCTCGGGGTCGAGCTTCGTCGGGGTCGTGACCTCGACGTGGACGACGAGGTCACCGCGTCCGCCACCGCGCAGATGCGTCACGCCCCGCCCGTGCAGCGGAATCGACTGCCCGGACTGCGTGCCCGGCCGGATGTCGACCTCCTCCAGCCCGTCCAGCGTCTCCAGCGGCACCTTGGTACCGAGAGCCGCCGCGGTCATCGGGATCGTCACCGTGCAGTGCAGGTCGTCGCCGCGCCGCTGGAAGGTGGGGTGCGCGATCTCGTGGATCTCGACGTACAGGTCACCGGCGGGCCCGCCGCCGGGGCCGACCTCGCCCTCACCGGCGAGCTGGATCCGCGTGCCGTTGTCGACACCGGCCGGGATCTTGACGGTCAGGGTCCGACGCGACCGCACGCGCCCGTCACCCGCGCACTCGGGGCACGGCGTCGGCACGACCGTCCCGAAGCCCTGGCACTGCGGACACGGCCGCGAGGTCATGACCTGGCCCAGGAAGGACCGCGTCACCTGCGACACCTCACCGCGACCGCGACACATGTCACAGGTCTGCGCGGAGGTCCCCGGCGCCGCGCCCTCACCGTTGCAGGTGTTGCAGACGACGGCCGTGTCGACCTGGATGTCCTTCGTCGTGCCGAAGGCCGCCTCGTCGAGCTCGATCTCCAGCCGGATCATCGCGTCCTGGCCGCGCCGGGTGCGCGAGCGCGGACCGCGCTGGGACGCCGTACCGAAGAAGGCGTCCATGATGTCCGAGAAGTTGCCGAACCCGCCCGCGCCGAAGCCGCCGGCGCCCGCGCCGCCCGCCTGGGACAGCGGGTCGCCGCCGAGGTCGTAGACCTGCTTCTTCTGCGGGTCCGACAGCACCTCGTAAGCGGCGTTGATCTCCTTGAACCGCTCCTGGGTCTTCGGATCCGGGTTGACGTCCGGGTGCAGCTCGCGTGCGAGCCGCCGGAAGGCCTTCTTGATCTCTTCCTGCGACGCGTCGCGACGCACGCCGAGAACGGCGTAGTAGTCCGTGGCCACTTACGACTCCGCCAGGATCTGTCCGACGTACCGTGCCACTGCGCGTACCGCTCCCATCGTTCCCGGGTAATCCATGCGGGTCGGTCCGACCACGCCGAGCTTGGCGACTGCCTCGCCGCCCGAACCGTAGCCGACCGACACCACGGACGTGGAGTTGAGTCCCTCATGGGCGTTCTCGTGACCGATGCGCACGGTCATGCCCGAATCCTTCGCCTCGCCCAGCAACTTGAGGAGCACGACCTGCTCCTCGAGGGCCTCCAGGACGGGCCGGATGGTGAGGGGGAAGTCATGTCCGAAGCGGGTGAGATTGGCGGTGCCGCCGATCATCAGCCGCTCCTCGTTCTCCTCGACGAGCGTCTCCAGGAGGGTGGAGAGCACGGTCGAGACGGTGCCGCGGTCCTCCATGTCGAAGGCCTCGGGGAGGTCCTCGACGAGCATCGGCACATCGGTGAAGCGCCGCCCCGCGACCCGGCTGTTGAGCCGCGCGCGTAGATCCGCGAGCGAGGTCTCCCCGAAGGGCGCCGGGCAGTCGATCATCCGCTGCTCGACTCGCCCGGTGTCCGTGATCAGCACGAGCATCACGCGCGCGGGCGCGAGCGACAGCAGCTCGACATGCCGGACGGTGGACCGGGTCAGCGACGGATACTGCACGACGGCGACCTGCCGTGTGAGCTGCGCGAGCAGCCGCACGGTCCGCGCCACCACATCATCAAGGTCTACGGCGCCCTCGAGGAAGTTCTGGATGGCGCGCCGCTCCGGCGGGCTCATCGGCTTGACGCCGGCGAGCTTGTCGACGAACAGCCGGTAGCCCTTGTCGGTCGGGATCCGACCGGCGCTGGTGTGCGGCTGGGCGATGTAGCCCTCGTCCTCCAGGGCCGCCATGTCGTTGCGGACGGTCGCCGGGGAGACGCCGAGGTTGTGCCGCTCGGTGAGCGCCTTGGAGCCGACCGGCTCCTCCGTCCCGACGTAGTCCTGGACGATGGCGCGCAACACCTGAAGCCTGCGTTCACTCAGCATCTCGCGCACACCTCCAGAACTCGTTCCCTTTGGCACCTTGCCTGGCACTCTGTCCGTCCGAGTGCCAGCCGTCCCCGGCCAGTGTACGGCGGTGGGGTACGCCCCGGGCAAGGCCGGTCCGGCACCACCGTGCTCGGACGTGCTGTCCCAGCTAGCGTCGCGGTATGACGGTGACTTGGGAAGAGCTGGGGTGGGAGCGGCTGGCGGCCGGGGTGGGCCGGTGCCGGCTTCCGGTGTGGGACTGCACGGCGGGGCTGGTCGTCGGGGACGGCACCGCGCTGGTCGTCGACGCCGGGTCGAGCGTCGCGGAGGGCGCGCGGTTGCGTACGCAGGCGCAGTGGCTCGCGGGTCACCGTGTGACTCATCTCGCTCTGACGCATCCCCACTTCGACCATGTCTTCGGGGCGGCGGCGTTCGCGGGGGCGGAGATCTTCGGTGCGGTGGGTGTGGACACGGTGTTCGAGGGGCGGCACGCGCGCGAGGAGCTGCGCGGGGACGCGGTGCGGGGCGGCCTGGACCCGGCGGCGGCCGAGGAGGCCGTGGACGCCCTGGTCCGCCCCCGCCATCAGGTGAGCGGCGAGTGGACCCTCGACCTGGGCGGCGGCCGTCAGGTCCTGCTGGCGAACGTGGGCCCGGCGCACACGGCCCACGACCTGGTCGTGCTCGTGCCGGGCGAGCTCCCCGGCGATCGGGAGGTGGTCTTCTGCGGTGACCTGGTGGAGGAGTCCGGCGAGCCCCAGGCCGGCCCCGACGCCGTACCGTCGCACTGGCCGGCCGCCCTGGACCGCCTGCTGGACCTGGGCGGCGAGGACGCGCTGTACGTGCCCGGTCACGGAGCGGTGGTCGACGCGGAGTTCGTACGACGCCAGCGCGACGCCCTCGCCGCCCGCTTCGGCGTGTCGCGCTGATCTGTGCTCCCTGACGGCCGGGCTTCTCCTATCGTCACTCGAATGCGCCAGTACTCACCGGACCTGACTCCCCCCTGGAAGAAGCCCAAGCCGGTCCCCGAGGTCCCGGCAGAGCCCGGCCTGGTGGTCGAGGAGCCGGGTACGGGCTTCTGCGGTGCGGTGATCCGCTGTGAGGCCGGCACGGTCACCCTGGAGGACCGCTTCGGCAAGCACCGGGTGTTCCCGCTGGAACCGCGCGGGTTCCTGCTGGAGGGCAAGGTGGTGACCCTGGTACGGCCGTCGGGCGCGGCTCCGGTACGTCCCACCCGTACGGCATCCGGTTCGGTCGCCGTCCCCGGCGCACGCGCGCGCGTGGCCCGCGCCGGCCGTATCTACGTCGAGGGCCGCCACGACGCCGAGCTGGTCGAGAAGGTGTGGGGCGACGACCTGCGCATCGAGGGCGTGGTGGTGGAGTACCTGGAGGGCGTCGACGACCTGCCGTCGATCGTGGCCGATTTCGCGCCGGGTCCGGATGCGCGGCTGGGGGTCCTGGTGGACCACTTGGTGCCGGGGACGAAGGAGTGGCGGATCGCCGAGTCGGTGACGAGTGAGCACGCCCTGGTCGTGGGCCACCCGTACATCGACATCTGGGAGGCGGTGAAGCCGTCGTCCCTGGGGATCGCGGGCTGGCCGAAGGTCCCGCGCGGGCAGGACTGGAAGAGGGGGGTGTGCCGGGCGCTGGGGTGGCCTGCGGAGAACACGGGGGCGGTGTGGCAGGCGATTCTGGGGCGGGTGGGGTCTTACAAGGATCTGGAGCCTGAGTTGTTGGGGCGGGTGGAGGAGTTGATCGACTTCGTTACCGCGCAGCAGTGAGAGGCGGCAGAGTGCCGAACCTGCTGGTGTCGAGCTCAATACCGACGATCGGCAGCGGCACCGGGTCGCCGAACTTGCGAGTCCGCTTCGACTGATAGTCCGCTGACAAGCCTGTGCCGGTCGGCTCTGTCAGCACCAGGCACTGGGCCGCGAAGGGGTCGATGATCAGGTAGACGGGGACGCGTCCAGCAGCGTAGATCGAGCGCTTCTCCACATGATCCCGGTGGACACTGGTCTTGGAGACGACCTCTACCAACATCGTCACGGCCGGTCCGGGTACGAGCCGTCCCGGGCTGTCATCGGCGCCGATCTCCATCACCACGAGATCCGGCTGGGGCTCACTGTCCTCAACGGGGAAGGCCACATCCTGGGTCTGCAGCCGCTCCCACCGATCGGGGGGGATCTGGTCCTGGACGGACTGAACGATGCGGTTGTGGACCTTGTCGGGCCCGGCCGTCATCACGATTACCCCCCGGATGAGCTCAGCCTTGAAGCCCTCCGGAACCTCGAGGTTCTCGAAGGTTTCGTGTACCCGGCGATCATCCACAGCGGTCATCTCCGTGGCCCTCCGCTTCCTGTCGCCGTGTCTACGGCGGCAGCCCACGAACCAGGTTAGAGACCGAGCCCATGTCCCGCAGCGCTTCACTCGCCCGAGTGATCAGTCCACCAAGTCCCTGACCACCGCATCCGCCAGCAACCGCCCCCGCAGCGTCAGTACCGCACGTCCTTCGTCGTACGGCCCCTGCTTCAGCAGTCCGTCCGAGAGGGCACGGCGGGATGCCTGGAGGCCCTCCCCCCGCAGCAACTCCAGCGGTACCCCCTCCCGAAGCCGCAGCTCCAGCAGGATCCGCTCGACCCTCCGGTCCTCCTCCGACAGCAGCTCCCGCCCCGCCCCCGGCGACCGCCCCGCCGCGAGGGCCGCCGCGTACGCGCCCGGATGCTTCACGTTCCACCAGCGCACCCCGCCCACGTGCGAGTGCGCCCCGGGCCCCGCGCCCCACCAGTCCGCGCCCCGCCAGTACAACTCGTTGTGCAGGCAACGGGCGGCCTCGGAGGTCGCCCAGTTGGACACCTCGTACCAGTCGAAGCCCGCCTCCGACAGCACCGACTCCGCGATCAGATACCGGTCCGCGTGCACGTCGTCGTCCGTCATCGGCACCTCGCCGCGCCGGATACGGCGGGCCAGCTGGGTGCCCTCCTCCACGATCAGGGCGTACGCGCTGATGTGGTCCGGCCCCGCACCCAGCGCCGCCTCCAGCGAGGCCCGCCAGTCGTCGTCCGACTCCCCCGGCGTGCCGTAGATCAGGTCCAGGTTCACGTGCTCGAACCCCGCGGCACGGGCCTCCGCCACGCATGCCTCCGGGCGGCCCGGCGTGTGCGTGCGGTCCAGGACCTTCAGCACATGCTGCTTCGCGCTCTGCATGCCGAAGGAGATCCGGTTGAAGCCGCCTTCGCGGAGGGTGGCCAGATACGCCGGGTCCACCGACTCCGGGTTCGCCTCCGTGGTGATCTCCGCGTCCGGGGCCAGCCCGAACTCGTCGCGGATCGCCCCCAGCATCCGTACGAGATCGCCGGCGGCCAGCAGCGTGGGCGTACCGCCGCCCACGAAGACCGTGCGGACCTCGCGCGGGTCGTCGCCGAGGACCTTGCGGGCGAGACGGATCTCGTCGATGAGGGTCTCGGCGTAGTTGTCGCGGGAGGCCAGCACCCCGCCCGTGCCGCGCAGCTCGGTCGCCGTGTAGGTGTTGAAGTCGCAGTAGCCGCAGCGGGTCGCGCAGTACGGGACGTGCAGGTAGAAGCCGAGGGGTCGGTCGGCGGACCCGGCGAGCGCGTGCGCGGGCAGCGCGCCGTCGGCGGGGACGGGCTCGCCGTCGGGGAGTGCGGAAGGCATGGGTTCTATTGTCCAGCACGCGCGCGTGCGCCGGTTCGGGCGCGTATGTCGGGGACGCGCGCGTACTCCCCGGAGAACGCTCCAGGGGCTCTTTCTTCCCGGGAACCGGCACGCGCGCGTGCTCCCGGGAAACCGCGCCACGCGCCCGTACCGCCCCGGACCGGCCCCGCTACTCCGCCTGCAGCACCAGCAGCGCCAGATCGTCCTCCGGCGGGCGGCCGCCGAACTCGTGCACCAGCCTGCGGATGCGTTCCGCGATCAGCTCGGCGTTCAGCCCCGTGCACCCGGCGAGTGCGCTCGCGAGGCCGTCGCCGTCGTCGAACTGGCGGGAGCCGCTACGCCGCTCGGTCACCCCGTCGGTCACGCACAGCAGGGTGTCGCCGGAGCGCAGCTCGAAGGTCTCGCTCGTGTACGTCGCGTCCTCGAAGACGCCGAGCAGGGTCTGGGGCTGCGCGGCGGTGTGGACCTCGCCGCCCTCACCGAGGAGCAGCGGCAGCGGGTGCCCGGCGGAGGCGAGGGTGCAGCGGATGCCGCCGTCGACGGGGGTCAGTTCGCCGTACAGCAGGGACAGGAAGCGGGTCTGCGGGCCGTCGCCGGGTGGGACCGGGCCGACCAGCGCGCGGGCGGCGGCGTCGGCGGCCTCCGTGGCGTCGTCCAGGAGGAGCTGGTTGAGGCGGTCGAGGACGTCGGCCACGCGGTAGCCCTCGCGGGCCAGGAGCCGCAGCCAGGGGCGTGCGATGCCGATCACCACGGCCGCCTCGGGGCCCTTGCCCTGGACGTCGCCGATGGCGAAGCACCAGCGGCCGTCGCCCGCCGGGAAGAGATCGTAGAAGTCGCCGCTGGGACCGCCCTTGTCGCACGGCTCGTACACCAGGGCGCTGGCCACCCCGGGGATCTTCGCGACGGCGCCGGGCAGCAGTCCGCGTTGCAGGACCCGGCTGATGGTGACCTGCCGGGCGTACTGGCGGGCCGCGCCGATGGCGAGGGCGACCCGGCGGCTGAGGTCCTCGACGAGCCCGGTGACCTCGTCGGGGAAGCGGTCGAGGCCGGCCCGGCCGATGACCAGCGTGCCCAGCGGGCGGCCGCCCGCGATCAGGCGGTACGCGAGCGCGGTGCCGCGGATTCCGCGCTCGCCGAGCGCCTCACCGGGCCAGGGGTACGGGACGGGGCCGGTGCGGTGGTGGTCGCTCGGATGCGGCGGCTCCTTCTCCAGGGCGCGGCGGAGTTCCTCGATGAGGTTCTCGGAGCCGTGCCAGACGCGGGCAAGCCGGGGCCCGGCGCCCGCGGCGCCGTCCACGGGCCGCTGTCCCCAGCCCCCGGGCTCGCCGGACGGGGGGTACCCCCAGCGTCCGGCGACCTCGTCCTCCAGCCACACCGCGCACCAGTCCGCCAGCCGCGGCACGATCAGCTGGCCGGCCAGCGCGGCGACCAGGTTCTCGTCGAGCTGCCCGGCGAGCAGGTCGGAGGCCTCGGCGAGGAAGGAGAGGGCGCCCCGGTTGAGCCAGTCCCGTTCGTGCTCGGGGCGCTGGGGATACGGCGGATGTCCCGGGTGCCCCGCGGCTCCCCCGTGTGCCGGGGACCCCAGGGGCCCCAGCTCATGGCGATCCCCGTGCTCGAGCGAAGCCGGACGGTCACCTTCCTCCATGGCAGCCGAATGGACCCCCCGATCGAGCGAAGCCGACCCCGCGGAAGCCGTCGGGAGCGGCGGCGGCTCCGGCGCGAGGATCTCGGCGACACGCAACCCGCGCTCCAGCGCACGCTCCTCGGCGTACGCCTCGATGTCGTCCCTGGCCGTCACGGGGTCCTCGGCGGGCAGCCGCGCCCACACGGTCTTGGCGCCGGTGCGGTAGGTCACGCCCCAGGACTCGGCGAGCCGGGACACCAGCCGCAGCCCGCGTCCGTACTCCGGGGTCTCGTACGGCGCGTCGACCTCGCCGTCGCGCGGGGCGCGCGAGGGGTGGTGGTCCAGCACCTCGACGAGGAGGGCGCCGGTGTCCTCCTCCAGCCGGCAGGTGAGCTCGACATCGGTGCCGGCGTGCACGACGGCGTTGGTGACGAGCTCGCTGACGGCCACGACGGCGTCGTCGACGAGACGGTCGCTGAGGGCTTCGGTGCCGGGGAGCCCGGAGGCGGCCCATTCGGTGAGGGCGTTGCGTACGAGGGTGCGGGCGGTGCCCGGGGAGAGCGCGCTGCCGGGCAGGGTGGTGCGGGTCTCCGCGCGCCAGCCCCCCGACGCAGGCACATCAGAGGCACGGGTGACGGTCTCCCGTTGCACCGGAATGGCCCCCATGGACAGCTCCCCGAACGGTTCGGACGAATACGCCTCGGTCGACGCCGACAGAGTGACAGACTGGCCACGCCCATAAGCACCGAGTTACCGAAGTGGGCCGCCATGAGTGAGAACCGTGCTACGCGTGTGCTCGAAGACGGACAGAAAGACGGTCAAATTCGAGCATCGGAACTGCGTCCGCTGCTTGCCGCGATGACCGCTGCCCGCGACGGCGACTTCCGCAGGCTCCCGGAGACCGGCGAGGGAGTGGTGGCCGAGCTGACGGCGGTCTTCAACCAGATCATGGACCGCAGCACGCACTTCAACCGGGAAGTGCAGCGGGTCAAGCGGGAGTTGGTGCGGCACGGCAGGCTCGACGAGCGCCTCTCGGCGAGCCCGGGCCAGGGCGACTGGACGACCCGCGTCAACGACGTCAACCACCTGCTCGACGCCCTGGTGGCCCCGGCGGCGAACGCGACGCGCGTGCTCGACGCGGTGGCCGGCGGCGACCTCACCCAGCGCGTCGATCTGCACGACGGCAGCCGCCAGTTAAGAGGCGACCTGCGCCGCCTCGGCCGGGCCGTGAACAAGATGGTCGACCAGCTCTCCCTGTTCACCGGCGAGGTCACCCGCGTCGCCCGCGAGGTCGGCACCGAGGGCCGGCTCGGCGGCCGGGCCAAGGTGCAGGGCCTGTCGGGCAGTTGGCGGGACGTGACCGAGGCGGTCAACACGATGGCGGCCCGGCTGACGGCCCAGGTGCGGGACATCGCCCTGGTGACGACGGCGGTGGCCCGCGGTGATCTCACCCGTACGGTCACCGTCGAGGCGACCGGCGAGCTCCTCGAACTCAAACTGACCGTCAACACGATGGTCGACCAGCTCTCGGCCTTCGCCGACGAGGTGACCCGCGTCGCCCGTGAGGTGGGTACGGAGGGGCAGCTGGGCGGGCGGGCCCAGGTGCGCGGCGTGTCCGGCGTATGGAAGGACCTCACCGACAACGTCAACTTCATGGCGTCGAACCTGACTTCCCAGGTCCGCAACATCGCCCAGGTCACCACCGCCGTCGCCAACGGCGACCTGAGCCAGAAGATCACCGTCGACGCCCAGGGCGAGATCCTCGAACTCAAGTCGACCATCAACACGATGGTCGACCAGCTCTCGGCCTTCGCCGACGAGGTGACGAGGGTCGCCCGCGAGGTCGGCACGGAAGGCAACCTGGGCGGCCGGGCCCAGGTGCGCGGCGTGTCCGGCGTATGGAAGGACCTCACCGACAACGTCAACTTCATGGCGGACAACCTCACCTCCCAGGTCCGCAACATCGCCCTCGTCTCCACCGCCGTCGCCCAGGGCGACCTCGGCAAGAAGATCACGGTCGAGGCGAAGGGCGAGATCCTGGAGCTGAAGTCGACCATCAACACGATGGTGGACCAGCTCTCGGCCTTCGCCGACGAGGTGACGAGGGTCGCCCGCGAGGTCGGCACGGAAGGCAACCTCGGCGGCCAGGCCCAGGTGCGCGGCGTGTCCGGCGTATGGAAGGACCTCACCGACAACGTCAACTTCATGGCGCTGAACCTGACTTCCCAGGTCCGCAACATCGCCCAGGTCACCACCGCCGTCGCCAACGGCGACCTCTCCAAGAAGATCACCGTCGACGCCCGCGGCGAGATCCTCGAGCTGAAGGACACCGTCAACACGATGGTGGACCAGCTGCGCGCCTTCGCCGACGAGGTCACCCGGGTGGCCCGCGAGGTCGGCACCGACGGCCGGCTGGGCGGCCGGGCCAAGGTGCTGGGCGTCTCCGGTGTGTGGCGCGACCTCACCGACAACGTCAACTACATGGCGGACAACCTCACCTCCCAGGTCCGCAACATCGCCCAGGTCACCACCGCCGTCGCCAACGGCGACCTCTCCAAGAAGATCGACGTCGACGCCCGCGGCGAGATCCTGGAGCTGAAGACCGCCATCAACACCATGGTCGACACCCTCTCCTCCTTCTCCTCCGAGGTCACGCGCGTGGCCCGCGAGGTGGGAAGCGAAGGCCAACTCGGCGGTCAGGCACGGGTCGAGGGCGTGTACGGCACCTGGAAGCGCCTGACCACGAACGTCAACGAGCTCGCCCTGAACCTCACCACCCAGGTCCGCGCGATCGCCGAGGTCGCCTCCGCCGTGGCCCAGGGCGACATGTCCCGCTCGATCACGGTCGAGGCGCGCGGCGAGGTCGCCGAGCTGAAGGACAACATCAACCTGATGGTGGCCAACCTGCGCGAGACGACCCGCGCGAAGGACTGGCTGGAGTCCAACCTGGCCCGCCTCGCCGCCCTGATGCAGGGCCACCGCGACCTGATGGAGGTCGCCGACCTGCTGCTGCGCGAGCTGACACCGCTGGTGAACGCCCAGTACGGGGCGTTCTTCCTGGCCGACCCGGACGAGGAGAGCGCGGCGCTGCGCACCACCGTTCCGGCGAAGGGGCTCGCGTTCATCGCCGGGTACGGCTCCGCGCAGGGCACGACGATCGAGACCGGCGGCCTCCCGGTGCACGGCCTGGTGCGGCAGGCGGCCCGCGAGAAGAAGCGGATCCTCGTCGAGGAGGCCCCGCCGGACTACATCAAGATCAACAGTGGGCTCGGTGAGGCGGCCCCCACCAGCGTCGTCATCATCCCGATCCTCTTCGAGGACAAGCTCCTCGGCGTGATCGAGCTGGCGTCCTTCTCCCGCTTCTCCGACGTGCACCTGGCGTTCTTCGACCAGTTCGTGAACACCATCGCCGTCGCGATCAACACGATCATCGCCAACTCCCGTACGGAGTCCTTGCTCGGCGAGTCCCAGCGCCTCGCGATGCAGCTCCAGGAGCGCTCGGACGAACTCCAGATGCAGCAGGCGGAGCTGCAGCGCTCGAACGCCGAACTGGAGGAGAAGGCCGCCCTGCTCGCGACGTCCTCCCAGTACAAGTCGGAGTTCCTGGCGAACATGTCCCACGAGCTGCGGACGCCCTTGAACTCGCTGCTCATCCTGGCGCGGCTGCTGTCGGACAACCCGGACGGCCATCTCTCCGACCAGGAGGTGCAGTTCGCGACGACGATCCACCGCTCCGGCTCGGACCTCCTCCAGCTGATCAACGACATCCTGGACCTGTCGAAGATCGAGGCCGGCCGGATGGACGTACGCCCGAAGAAGCTGCCGCTCATCAAGCTGCTGGACTACGTCCACGCCACCTTCCGCCCGCTCACGCTCGACCGGGGGCTCGCCTTCGAGGTGGCGGTCGGCGAGGACGTACCGCGCGAGATGTACTCCGACGAGCAGCGCCTCCAGCAGATCCTGCGAAACCTGCTCTCGAACGCGATCAAGTTCACCGCGAGCGGCCGGGTGGAGCTACGGGTGACCCGGATGAAGGACCCCGACCACCGATGGGGGTCCCCCCGCTCGAGCGAAGTCGAGAGTGGGGGAGTCCGGGAGAGCGACGAGGTGATCGCCTTCGCGGTGTCCGACACCGGCATCGGCATCGCGGCGGAGAAACTCCCGGTGATCTTCGAGGCGTTCCAGCAGGCCGACGGCACCACCAACCGCAAGTACGGCGGCACGGGCCTCGGCCTGTCCATCAGCCGGGAGATCGCGGGCCTGCTGGGCGGCCGTATCGTCGCCGAGAGCGAGCCCGGCAAGGGCTCGACGTTCACGCTGTACGTCCCCGTCGTCAGCCCCGGTCACGCCGCCACCGGGCCGGTCCCCGAGGACCGTCCGCTGCCGGTGCCGGAGCAGCTGTCGGCCGAGCCCTTCCCGGCCGCCCACGACGCGGACGAGAGCTGGCCGACACCCACCAAGCTGGAGGCGTGGCAGACGGGCCGGGCGGGCCGGGTGCTCCCGGGCCGGCGGGTGCTGATCGTGGACGACGACATCCGCAACGTCTTCGCGCTCACCCATGTCCTGGGCCGCGTCGGCATGCCGGTGCTGTACGCGGAGAACGGCCGCGAGGGCATCGAGACACTGGAGCGGAACCCGGACGTCGAACTCGTCCTGATGGACATCATGATGCCGGAGATGGACGGCTACGAGACGATCTCCGCCATCCGCCGCACCCCGCGCTGGGCGGACCTGCCCATCGTCGCGCTGACCGCGAAGGCCATGCCCGGAGACCGGGAGAAGTCCATCGCGCGGGGCGCCCACGACTACGTACCGAAGCCGGTGGACGTGGATCAGCTGCTGACCGTCGTCTGCGACCTCCTGGACCCCGAGGGCGCGGACGCGGCGACGGACGCCCCCACCGAGGAACCGGCGGTACCGCCGACGACTGAATGAGGCCAATTCACCATGACCGCTGAGGCAACGACCGACGAGCGTGCCGGCATCCTCCTGGTCGACGACATGGAGGACAACCTGATAGCGCTCGAGGCCGTACTGGGGTCCCTCAACGAGCCGCTCGTGCGCGCCCGTTCCGGCGAGGAGGCGATGAAGGCGCTGCTGCGCCAACGCTTCGCCGTCGTGCTGCTCGACGTCCGGATGCCCGGCATGGACGGCTTCGAGACGGCAGCGAACATCAAACGGCTCGACCAGACGAAGGACGTCCCGATCATCTTCCTGACCGGCGCCGACGACGACTCCGGCTACGCCTTCCGCGGCTACGCGACAGGCGCGGCGGACTACTTGACCAAGCCGTTCGATCCATGGGTGCTGCGGGCGAAGGTGACGGTGTTCCTGGACCTGTACCGCAAGAACCAGCAACTGGAGCGTCTGCTGACCCGGAAACCGCCCCGCGATGCCGAGCTGACGAAGCGGCTGGCCGCCCTGGAGAAGAAGCTGGACGGGGAGGACCCCCCGGACGTCACGGACCTACGCAACGAGGTCCGTGAGATACGGCAACTCATAAGCAGAGGGACCGTGTCCTGACCTGAAGGGGCGCGGGACTGTATCGACTCGCGGCTCCGCCGCATGGGCGCGACCAGCCACAACGGACTGCCAGCCGCCGGCGGTCCCGCCACCCCTCCCCTACGGCGTTACGCCTCCCGCGTACCGGCGTACATCTCCTCGATCAGCTCCTTGTACTCCCGCTCCACCACCGGCCGCTTCAACTTGAGGCTCGGCGTGATCTCCCCGTGCTCCACATCGAGATCCCTAGGCAGAAGCCGGAACTTCTTGATGGTCTGCCACTTCTGAAGCCCTTCGTTGAGCTTCTTGACATACCCCTCGACCATCTCGACGGTGGCCGGGGCGGCGACGACCTCCGCGTACGACTTGCCGCCGAGCCCGTTCTCCTCGGCCCACCCCAGAATCGCGACCTCGTCCAACGCGATCAGCGCCGTGCAGAAGTTCCGGTCGGCGCCGTGCACCAGGATGTTGGACACGTACGGGCACACCGCCTTGAACTGCCCCTCGACCTCGGCCGGCGCGATGTACTTGCCGCCCGACGTCTTGATGAGGTCCTTCTTGCGGTCGGTGATGCGCAGATAGCCGTCGGGCGACAGCTCGCCGATGTCACCGGTGTGGAACCAGCCGTCGGCCTCCAGCACCTCCGCGGTCTTGTCCGGCAGCCCGTGGTAGCCCTCCATGATGCCGGGGCCGCGCAGCAGGATCTCGCCGTCGGCCGCGATGCGCACCTCCGTGCCGGGCAGCGGCTTGCCGACCGTGCCGGTGCGGTAGGCCTCACCGGGGTTCACGAAGGACGCGGCCGAGGACTCGGTCAGCCCGTAGCCCTCGAGGATGTGGATGCCGGCGCCGGCGAAGAAGTAGCCGATCTCCGGCGCGAGGGCGGCCGACCCGGAGACACAGGCGCGCAGGTTGCCGCCGAAGGCCTCGCGGATCTTGGCGTACACCAGCGTGTCGGCGATCTTGTGCTTGGCGCCGAGCCCGAACGGCACGGAGTGGGTGCCGGTGCGCCGGAAGTTGTCCTGGGAGACCTTGGCGTACTCGCGGGCGACCCCGGCGGCCCACTGGAAGATCTTGTACTTGGCGCCGCCGGCCGCGCGTGCCTTGGCGGCGACCCCGTTGTAGACCTTCTCGAAGATGCGCGGCACGGCCGCCATGTACGTCGGCTGCACGACCGGCAGATTTTCGATGATCTTGTCGACGCGGCCGTCGACGGCGGTGACGTGCCCGACCTCGATCTGCCCGGAGGTGAGCACCTTGCCGAAGACGTGCGCGAGCGGCAGCCAGAGGTACTGCACGTCCTCGCCGCTGACCAGCCCGGTCGCGGCGATCGCCTTCGCCATGTACGCCCAGTTGTCGTGCGGCAGCCGTACGCCCTTGGGGCGGCCGGTGGTGCCGGACGTGTAGATCAGGGTGGCCAGCTGGTCCTTGGTGATCGCGCCGACCCGCTCCTTGACCAGGTCGGCGTCCTTCTCCAGCCGGGCCGCGCCGCGCTTCTCCAGCTCGTCGAGGGTGAGGATCCAGTCGGCGGTCTCGACACCGGCCGGGTCGATGACGACGACATGCGTGAGGTACGGCAGCTCGGCGCGCTTCTCCCGCGCCTTCGCCAGCTGGGCCGCGTCCTCGGCGATGAGCACCCGGCTCTCGGAGTCGGAGAGGATGTACGCCGACTCCTCGGCGTTCGTCTGCGGATAGACGGTGGTGGTGGCCGCGCCGGCGCACATGATGCCCAGGTCGGCGAGGATCCACTCGATCCGGGTCGAGGAGGCGAGGGCCACCCGCTGCTCGGGCTGGACGCCCAGCTCGATGAGCCCGGCCGCGATCGCGTAGACCCGCTCGGCGGCCTGCCCCCAGCTCAGCGACTTCCAGTCGTCCGGGCCCTCCCCCGCGGCCGGTGGCACCGGATAGCGGTATGCCTCGGCGTCCGGCGTGGCCGCCACGCGCTCCAGGAAGAGAGTCGCCACGCTCGGCGGACGGTTCTCGATCAGTGTCTGTGTGTCGCTCACGACATCCTCCGGGCCCGCGACAGTGCGGCTGGCTCAACAGCCGGCATTGCATCCGGCTCATTACGGCGGTTTTCACATGCGAGCTGTTGTTTAACTCGCGAGTAACTATCGAGCAGGGATCAGAGTAAAGGTCGACAGGCCACCGCGTAAGGGTTCGCGGCCTGTCACTTCCTACAGACAGCGACGTTACGCACGCGTAGGGGCCCGCCGCACTTTCGCACGACGGGCCCCCGTTGCGGCGATTTGCCAGGCAACGCTCTGTTACTGGCGGTTACTTCTTGCCCTTGGCCGACCCCGCGCTGTCATCACTGCTCAGTACGGCGATGAAGGCCTCCTGCGGAACCTCCACGGAACCCACCATCTTCATCCGCTTCTTGCCTTCCTTCTGCTTCTCCAGCAGCTTCCGCTTACGGGAGATGTCACCGCCGTAGCACTTGGCGAGGACGTCCTTGCGGATGGCGCGGATGGTCTCGCGGGCGATGACCCGGGAGCCGATGGCGGCCTGGACCGGCACCTCGAACGCCTGCCGCGGGATCAGCTCCTTGAGCTTGGCGACGAGCCGGACGCCGTACGCGTACGCCTGGTCCTTGTGGGTGATCGCCGAGAAGGCGTCCACCTTGTCGCCGTGGAGCAGGATGTCGACCTTGACCAGGCTGGAGGTCTGCTCACCGGTGGGCTCGTAGTCCAGCGAGGCGTAGCCGCGGGTCTTGGACTTCAGCTGGTCGAAGAAGTCGAAGACGATCTCGGCGAGCGGGAGCGTGTAGCGGATCTCGACCCGGTCCTCGGACAGGTAGTCCATGCCGAGGAGGGTGCCGCGCCGGGTCTGGCACAGCTCCATGATCGAGCCGATGAACTCGGTCGGCGCGAGGATCGTGGCGCGTACGACGGGCTCGTACACCTCGTTGATCTTGCCCTCGGGGAACTCGCTCGGGTTGGTGACGGTGTGCTCGCTGCCGTCCTCCATCACGACCCGGTAGACCACGTTGGGCGCGGTGGCGATCAGGTCGAGGCCGAACTCGCGCTCCAGCCGCTCACGGATCACGTCGAGGTGGAGCAGGCCGAGGAAGCCGACGCGGAAGCCGAAGCCGAGGGCGGCGGAGGTCTCCGGCTCGTAGACGAGCGCGGCGTCGTTGAGCTGGAGCTTGTCGAGGGCCTCGCGCAGCTCCGGGTAGTCGGAGCCGTCCAGCGGATACAAGCCGGAGAAGACCATCGGCTTCGGGTCCTTGTACCCGCCGAGCGCCTCCGTGGCCCCCTTCTGCTGGCTGGTGACGGTGTCACCGACCTTGGACTGGCGGACGTCCTTCACACCGGTGATCAGATAGCCCACCTCGCCGACGCCGAGGCCGTCGGCCGGGAGCATCTCCGGCGAGTTCGTCCCGATCTCCAGCAGCTCGTGCGTGGCGCCCGTCGACATCATCTTGATGCGCTCACGCTTGTTGAGCTGGCCGTCGATGACACGGACGTACGTGACCACGCCCCGGTAGGAGTCGTAGACCGAGTCGAAGATCATCGCGCGGGCGGGAGCGTCCTTGACGCCGACCGGCGCGGGGACCTCCCGTACGACCTTGTCGAGCAGCGCGTCGACGCCGATGCCGGTCTTGGCGGAGACCCTCAGCACGTCGTCCGGCTCACAGCCGACCAGGTTGGCGAGCTCCTCGGCGAACTTCTCGGGCTGCGCGGCCGGCAGGTCGATCTTGTTCAGTACGGGGATGATCGTGAGGTCGTTCTCCATCGCCAGGTAGAGGTTGGCGAGGGTCTGGGCCTCGATGCCCTGGGCGGCGTCGACGAGGAGGATGGTCCCCTCGCAGGCGGCGAGCGACCGCGAGACCTCGTACGTGAAGTCGACGTGCCCCGGGGTGTCGATCATGTTGAGGATGTGCGTGTTGCTCTTGTCGTGGGTGGGAGCCCACGGCAGCCGCACCGCCTGGGACTTGATCGTGATACCGCGCTCACGCTCGATGTCCATCCGGTCGAGGTACTGAGCACGCATCTGCCGCTGCTCGACCACACCGGTCAGCTGGAGCATCCGGTCGGCGAGCGTGGACTTGCCGTGGTCGATGTGCGCGATGATGCAGAAATTGCGGATCAGAGCCGGGTCGGTACGGCTCGGCTCGGGCACATTGTTAGGGGTCGCGGGCACGCAGGGTCCTGTCTCTTGAGGCGCCTTATGCCTCGGGTCGGATCGATACGTAGGTTCCATGGTCCCACGGGCGGCGACCTGGAGCTGGTTTGGGCCATTCTCCGGCCCACTGGTAGCCTGGGTGGCTGTGTCTCATGCCCTCTCAGCGCGAGGCACACCCCAAGAAAATCACCCGGCACATGTCCGTGCGGCTCCCGTGCGGCCCCGTGCCAGAACCTGAAAAGGCTCATTCGTGGCGAACATCAAGTCCCAGATCAAGCGGATCAAGACCAACGAGAAGGCCCGGCTGCGCAACAAGGCCGTCAAGTCCTCCCTGAAGACCGCGATCCGCAAGGCCCGTGAGGCTGCTGCCGCGGGTGACGTCGAGAAGGCCACCGAGCTTCAGCGCGCCGCGTCGCGTGCGCTCGACAAGGCCGTCTCGAAGGGCGTCATCCACAAGAACCAGGCCGCCAACAAGAAGTCGGCGCTTGCTTCGAAGGTCGCGTCCCTCAAGGGCTGACCCTTGATTTGATCGCCGGAGGGAATCGAGCGGGCCCTCTCTCATCCGCTCCCGTCCGGCACCCCGAGTCTGTACGCGGCCTGCGTTCGCCACGCGGGTACGGACTCACCGGCTTCAACCGAAGGCCCCACCTTCCGCTCTTCCCCAGGGCGGTGGGCGGGGCCTTCGGCGTGCGCGCTGCGCGGGTGATCGTCAGTGATCGTCACCCGGTCACGACCAGAATTCGTTGTTCTTCTCGATGTCCGCGACGCACTCGTCGATGTCACTGATCCTGTCACCGACGATCCGGAAGACGAGCGCTCCCTCGTCGTCGATGCTCTTGCCCTGTCGCTGCGCCCTGAAGCGGGCCATGCCGACCGCGTGCCCGCGCCCGTCCACGGCGATACCGCGCAGCTGGACCTGCATGTTCCCGCCCGTCTCCTCGAAGAGCCGGCGGTACATGTCGATACACGCGTCCTGGCCCTTGAAGTCGCCCGACAGCGGGTGACTGCCCGGCACATGGTGCGTGCAGTCCGATGTCATCAGCCCGCGCAGGGCATCCATGTCCCCGCGGGTGAAGGCTTCGAAGCCCTTGCGGACGAGCTGTGCGTGCGGGTGTTCAGCCATGGCAACCGCCACCTCTCCGTCGCTTCGGTGCGTAGGTTCACGACCAGAAGTCGTTGAGCCTGTCGATGTCGCCGACGCACTCGTCGAGGTCGCTGACCTTGTCGCCGACGATCCGGAAGACGATGCCTCCGTCCATGTCCAGGCGCTTGCCCTGACGCTCGGCCGTCGCATGGTGCACCGACATCACATGGCCACGGCCGTCGGCGAAGAGGTGACGCAGCTCGACGGCGAACGTCCCGCCCGTCTCCTCGAAAAGCCGCTGGTACATCTCGATACAGGCGTCCTGGCCCTTGTAGTCGCCCGACAGCGAGTGATCGCCCGGGAAGTGGTGCGTGACGTCTCCCGTCAGCAGGGTGCGCAGGGTGTCCATGTCACCGCGCGAGAAGGCCTCGTAGCCCTTGCGGACGAGCTGTGCGTGCGGGTGTTCAGCCATACCGATCGCCACCTTTCCGTCATTCAGTCATATACGGCGATTTCAGGCTGCACCTACGATTGTCCCCCCGGCCGCTACGACGGCCAGTGGATCATGGCTTGGGCGCGTCCTTGGCCCCGGTCAGCCGCGACCCCTGGACCGCGCCGCCCGCGCGACCGTCACGACCGCCTTCTCCAGGGCGTATCCGGGATCGTCCCCGCCGCCCTTCACTCCGGCGTCGGCCTCGGCGACCGCCTGCAACGCGGCGGCCACTCCGTCGGGCGTCCAGCCCCGCATCTGCTGCCGTACGCGGTCGATCTTCCAGGGCGGCATGCCCAGCTCACGCGCCAGGTCGGCGGGACGCCCGCCGCGGGCCGAGGACAGCTTCCCGATGGCCCGCACGCCCTGCGCCAGCGCGCTCGTGATCATCACGGGCGCCACGCCCGTCGACAGCGACCAGCGCAGTGCCTCCAGCGCCTCCGCGGTCCGCCCCTCGACCGCCCGGTCGGCGACGGTGAAGCTCGACGCCTCGGCGCGGCCGGTGTAGTACCGCCCGACGACGGCCTCGTCGATGGTCCCCTCGACATCGGCGACCAGCTGACTCACCGCGGACGCCAGCTCCCGCAGATCGCTCCCGATGGCGTCCACCAGCGCCTGGCAGGCCTCGGGCGTCGCGGACCGCCCGGTCGCCCGGAACTCGCTCCGCACGAACGCCAGCCGATCCGCCGGCTTGGTCATCTTCGGGCACGCCACCTCCCGGGCGCCCGCCTTGCGCGCGGCGTCGAGCAGCTTCTTGCCCTTGGCCCCACCGGCGTGCAGCAGCACCAGGGTGATCTCCTCGGCCGGCGCCCCCAGATACGCCGTCACGTCCTTGATCGTGTCGGCCGACAGATCATGCGCATTGCGCACGACCACGACCTTGCGCTCCGCGAACAGCGACGGGCTGGTCAACTCGGCCAGCGTGCCCGGCTGCAACTGCTCCGGCATCAGCTCCCGCACATCCGTGTCGGCATCGGCGGCCCTGGCGGCCACGACCACCTCCCGCACGGCACGATCGAGCAGCAGCTCCTCTTGCCCCACGGCGAGGGTCACGGGAGCGAGGAGGTCGTCATTCGCAGTCTTCCTGGCCATCGCGACAAGCATGGCACGGGCCACTGACAACGGGTTCCGGTGCCGGGGCGGCAACGCCAGGTCCTGGTCGAGCTACGGCTCCTCCCGCCATCCGTCCCACTCCCCCACGAACTCATCCAGCTCCCCCGGATCCAGCCGACCCTCCTCGTCCCGCAGCACCACCAGCCACTGCGCATCCTCGGCGTCGTCCTCCCCGGCCAGCGCGTCCCGCACCAGCCGCGGCTCCTCACCGATCCCGAACCGCTCCCCGAGCGCCTCGGCCACCTCCTCCGCCGCATCACGGTCGGGCAGCACCAGGACATGTCTCACGTCACTCACGGAGCCATTTTCCGGCACGTCTACCGAAGGCGACCGCCGGCCCTTGACCGCTCGCACCCCACCCCGCCCGCTCACCCCCGCCGGTCGGCGCCCCGCACCGTCGGCACCCGGTCCAGCTCGATCCCGAAGCGCTCCCGGTAGACCCCCAGCACCTCCTCGTCCGTGCCCAACTCCCGCTCCTCACGCGTCCCGTCGGCCGCCGTCGTCTTGAACGTGCGGCCGCTGAGCGTGATCCGCCCCCCTTCCTCCGTCACCCGGGAACACACCAGCGACTGCGTGAAGTGCGAGCCCGGCGAGGTGCTGTGCCACCACGCCCCGGCCACGAAGTCGCCGAGCACCCGGGGCCGCCGCTCCAGCCGGTACTCCGGTCTGCCGTCCATGACGACCTCCAGGTCCGCCGCCTCGGCGACGTCGTGCCCGCCACGCACCCCGGCCGCGTCCGGCCCGGCCTCGACCATCCGGAACACGCCCGCCGGATCCACCTGCTCGCCCCGCGCCTCGAACGCCAGCGGATAGTGGCTGTGCGCTCCGAACCCGACGTCCGCCAGCCACGCGCCGCCGTCCACCGTCCGCACCTTCAGCGCCATGTGGTCGTAGGGGATCCCGAGCCGCCCCTCCGCGCCGTGCACCCGCGCGGCGAGCAGCGTCACGTCGAAGCCCAGCGCCGTGAGCAACGTCCCGAACGCCCCGTTCAGTTCGTAGCAGAACCCGCCCCGCCCGGCGCCCACCACCTTGTCCACCAGTCGCTTCTCCTCCAGGACGATCTCCTCGCCGAGGTGGATCGACAGGTTCTCGAAGGGCACGGTCTGCAGATGGCGCAGATGCAGCTCGCGCAGCACGTCCACGGTGGGCCACGCCGGGTGCTCGACCCCCAGGCGACGGAGATAGGCATCAACCTCAACGGAATCCATGACCTCAGTCTCCCGCCACCCGCAGCTCCGCGCCCGTGCCCGCGACCGCCAGCGCCCCGTCCTCGTCCGTCCGCAGCACCACCGCGCCCTGCGCCCGCAGCGCCGCGACGGTGCTGGGAGCCGGGTGGCCGTACGGGTTGTCCGCACCGCAACTGATCAATGCCAGCCGCGGCGCCGCCCTGCGTATGAGCTCGGGATCTTGGTACGCCGAGCCGTGATGGGCGACCTTCAGCACGTCCACGCCGCCCAGCAGCGCCCCGGCCGGTGATCTCAACAGGGCCCGCTGCGCCGGAGGTTCGAGATCCCCGAGCAGCAGGAGCCGCAGCCCTGCCGACCGGACCAGCAGGGTGACACTGGCGTCGTTCGGGCCGTCCGGGGCCAGTGCCGGGTGGGGCGGCGGCCACAGCACCTGCCAGCTCAGCGCCCCGGTCCGCCGCTCCTCGCCGGCGGCGGCCCGCGTCACGGGGATGCGCCGGGCGGCCGCCTCCCTGTGGACGAACTCCACCTGGTCCGGGGGCTCTTCGTGCCCCGTCGTCTCGATCGCGCCCACCTCACGACCGCGCAGCACGCCGGGCAGGCCCGCCACATGGTCGGCGTGGAAGTGGGTCAGCACGACGAGCGGGATCCTCGTGATGCCGAGTGTGCGCAGGCACCGGTCGACGAGCGTGGGATCGGGGCCGGCGTCGACGACCACTCCCGTCCCTTCGCCCGCCGCGAGCACCGTCGCGTCGCCCTGCCCCACGTCGCACATCGCGAACCGCCACCCGGGCGGCGGCCACCCCGTGACCACCCTGGTCAGCGGGGGCGGCTGCACGACCACCAGCACGAGCAGCACCGCGCAGACACCGCCCCACCACGGGTGCCGCGACAGCCGCCGGCCGGCGAGCAGGACGACCACCGTGGCGAGGGCGAGCAGCGCCGCCCCGGTCCAGCTGCCGGGCCAGTCCACCCCTGCCCCGGGCAGTGCGGCGCCCGTCCGGGCGACGTCCGCGATCCACCTGGTCGGCCAACTCGCGCACCAGGCCAGGACCTTGGCCACCGGCATCGCGAACGGTGCCGTCGCCAGCGCCGCGAAGCCCAGCACCGTGGCCGGCGCGATCGCGAACTCCGCGAGCAGATTGCACGGCACCGCCACCAGGCTCACCCGAGCCGACAGCACCGCCACGACCGGCGCGCACAGCGCCTGCGCGGCAGCCGCGGCCGCCAGCACCTCGGCCCACCGCGGCGGCACCCGGCGCCGCCGCAGCGCCGCACTCCAGCGGGGCGCGAGGGTCAGCAGGGCGCCCGTGGCGAGGACCGAGAGCAGAAAGCCGTAACTGCGGGCCAGCCACGGGTCGTACAGCACCAGCAGCAGGACTGCCGTCGCCAGGGCCGGGATCAGCGATCTGCGGCGCCCGGTCGCCAGGGCCAGCAGCGCGACGGCTCCGCACGCCGCGGCCCGCAGCACGCTCGGGTCCGGCCGGCACACGATGACGAACGCCAGGGTGAGCCCTCCGCCGAGCAGCGCGGTCGTGCGCAGGGAGATACCGAGGCGGGGCGCGATGCCCCGGCGCTCGACCAGCTGGGCCATGCCGGGTGGGCCGATGAGCAGGGCGAGGATGATCGTGAGGTTGCTGCCGGAGACGGCCAGCGTGTGCGCGAGGTCGGTCTCCTTGAACGCCTCGTCCAGCTCCGGGGTGATCCGCGAGGTGTCGCCCACGACCAGCCCCGGCAGCAACGCCCGCGCGTCCGCCGGCAGCCCGTCGGTCGCCTCCCGCAGCCCGGCCCGCAACCGCCCCGCCAGCCGCTGCGCCGCCGACGGCTCCCCCACGACCTCCGGCACCGCCGGGCCCCGCACCCGCAGTACGGCGGCGATCCGGTCACCGTCGGCCAAGGCGGGCGCTAGACGCGCGGTCACCCGCAGCCTTGTGGAGGGCAGGAGTTCCATCCAGGGCGAACGCCGGTCGCCGGAAGGCCGCGACGCACCGTTGACGGTCTCCGAGACCTCCGGTTCCTCGTCGACGGTCTCCGAGACCTCCCGTCCCCCGTCGACGATCACCAGCACCGGCGCCCGCGTCACCACCGCCGTGCCGTCCGCCTCCTCGACACGCCGCACCTCCGCGTTGAACAGCACGGAGGTCGGCCCCATGTGATCCCCTCTGACCCGGGGCCGGCTGAGCCGGGGATCGGAGCTGACCTCGACCTCGGCGGTCACGGTGGCGTACTGCCGCGCCAGCCCCGGCACCGGCCCGCGTCGCAGATCGGCCCCGTGAAGCCCGGCGGAGACGGCGGCCGCCGCGACACAGAGCAGCACGGCGGCGACGGCGGTGCGCGGCCAGGTGAGGCGAGCGGGCCTATGTGCGCGGGCGAACCGACCTGCCGCAGAACCCTGCCCACGCACGGCATCCCGCCCAGGCACGGCATCCCGCCCAGGCACGGGACCCTGCCCCGGCACGGCCTCCCGTCCGGACACACCCGCATGCCCCTCCCGCGCCCCGCCTCGCCCCACCACCAGCAGTACGCCTGCCACGGCCAGACACGCGACCGCCATGCCGGCCGTCCACACCGGTGAGGCGTCCAGCATCAGCGCCGCCGTTGCCCAGGCGGCCAGCGCGGGCGGGACAAGTCGGAGGTCGGTCGGTCCTTCCTGTCGGGGGTGGGAGGCACCGAGCCGGCTTCCGGACGCGGCGTGAACGGCGGTGCGGGCGGGCGCGAGATCCGCTGTCGGATCGGGTGCGCGGGCGTCGGTACTCATGGCTGTACGAGATTCCGCAGATCGGCGAAACGGCGGTCGCCGATGCCGTTGACTTCGCGCAGCTCGTCCACCGAACGGAAGCCGCCGTGCTGCGTGCGGTAGTCGATGATGTGCTGGGCCAGCACCGGGCCGACGCCCGGGAGGGTGTCGAGCTGGTCCACGGTGGCCGTGTTGAGGGAGACCGGCCCGGCGGGTGCCGCACCGGCGACCGCACCGCCCGCCCCCGCACCGGGCGCTGCCCCGGGGACGACGGCCGGACTGCCGACGATCACCTGCTCGCCGTCCACCAGGAACCGGGCCCGGTTGAGGCCGTCGGTGTTCGTGCCGGGACGCACGCCACCGGCCGCGCGCAAGGCGTCTGCGACCCGGGAGCCCGCCGGGAGGCGATGGATCCCCGGCTCGCGCACCTTGCCGCTGACGTCCACCACGATCTGCGCCGCGGGCGTCCCGGCGGCACCCGGCACACCGGCCGCCGACGCCTCCGTCCCGGCCTCCTCGCTCGACTCCCGTCCCCCGTACGGGGCCGCCGCCCGCACCACCTCGGGCGCGCGCACGGACTGCGCCCGGCCGCTCCAGAAGTGCTGCACGGCGAACCCCGCGGCGAGGACGAGCACCACGGTGAGCGCGAGGACACTCCGCCGCTCCAGCCCGCACCTGGTCTGCAGCCACACCGGCATCCGCTCCCGCAGCGCCAGCCCGGCCCGCGCCCGCCACTCCCCAGCGCCCGAGTCACCGGCCACGGGCTCAGCGCCGTGACCGGCCGCATCACCGACCACGGCACCGGCATCCGGCACATCCGGCCCCGACGCCGCATCCCCGCGCCAAGCTTCCGAGCCCCCTGCAACCGGCCCCGGGTCGTCCTCCTCACCCCTGGGCGGCCCTGCCCCCGACTCCCCCCACTTCCCGGGCCGTTCGGCGAAAATCACCTCGGCCCGGCGGCGCAGCTCCTCCGCCGACGCATGCCGCTGCCGTGCCCGGCCCCGGGCTTGCAAGCGTCGATGGCGCGTGCGGACGTCGGAGTGAGGACCGCGGCCCGGGCCGCTGGTTACTGCCGCAGAGCGGATACGTGTATGTGCTCGAAGTGCCATGCGTCGAGGATCGGACACCTCGCCCGACCCGCGATGATCTTGCTCAAATCTCGGGGATTACTACCCAGTTGTGGATAACTCCGCCACCCACACAGGTGACTCACCCGCCCAAAGGGCCTGTCACCGCGGCGAAACCACAACCCCCAGCAACCCAGGCCCCGTATGCGCCCCGATCACCGCCCCCACCTCACTCACATGCAGATCGGCCAGCCCCGGCACCCGGGCCCGCAGTCGATCCGCCAGCGCCGACGCCCGGTCGGGGGCGGCGAGATGGTGTACCGCGATGTCGACCTGCGCGCTGCCCGCCCGGTCGGCGGCGATCTCCTCCAGGCGGGCGATCGCCTTGGACGCCGTCCGTACCTTCTCCAGCGGGCCGATCCGGCCGCCCTCCAGCTGCAGCAGCGGCTTCACCGCGAGCGCGGAACCCAAGAGGGCCTGCGCGGCCCCGATACGGCCACCCCGGCGCAGATAGTCGAGGGTGTCGACGTAGAAGTAGGCGGCGGTGCCCCCCGCTCGCTTCTCCGCGGCGGTCACGGCATCGTCCACCGTGCCGCCCGTCTCCGCCGCCTCGGCCGCGGAGAGCGCGCAGAATCCGAGCGCCATGGCGATCATCCCGGTGTCCACCACCCGCACCGGCACCGGCGCCTCGCGCGCCGCGAGGACCGCCGCGTCGTAGGTGCCGGAGAGCTCGGCGGACAGGTGCAGGGAGACGATGCCGGTGGCGCCGGACTCGGCGACCTTGCGGTAGTGCTCCGCGAAGACCTGGGGGCTGGGGCGCGAGGTGGTGACGGGGCGTCGCTTCTGCAACGCCTGGGCGAGGGAACGGGTCGAGATCTCGGTGCCCTCCTCCAGCGCCCGGTCGCCGAGGACCACGGTCAGGGGCACCGCGGTGATGCCGTGGCGCTCCATCGTCCGCGGCGGCAGGTAGGCCGTTGAATCGGTGACGATCGCGACATGGCGGGACATGAGCTGGAGGTTACCTGCCGTAGCGCCCGGGCGGCAGTCCGACCCCACTCAGCCGGTGGTGGCTTGACCGGATCATCGTGTGCTCATGGGGCTCAAGTCGTGCTCTCGGGGCGGGCCTTCTTGTGCCAGGGGTAGGTCGGCCGAGGGGCGGGCGGAGTGATGGCGGGCCTGGTCGGCTCCTCGGCCCGCTGCGTCCTAGGGGTGTCCGGCCAGGTCTGCTCGGTCGTCGCGGCGGCCTCGGGCGCCGGAGCCTCCGGCCACGGGGGCGGCGTCGATGACGAACGGTCCGACGGCGTCGTCGACGACGGGGACTCCGCCGTCTGCCAGTGCCGCAGCGCGCCGGCCTCCACGTCGATCTGTGCGCTGAGGGTGTCCAGGTCGTCGTCGGCGAAGCGGCTGGCCCGGTCGCGGGCCGCCCAGCGCAGTGAGTCCGCCGACTGGACGATGCGCTCGGTGCGTTCGCGCAGGTCGGGCAGCCGTGCGGCGAGCGTCGAGCGGTCGGGCTCGGACTCCAGGCGCCGCAGTTCGGCGTCCAGTTCGTGCCCGTGTGCGCTGAGGCGGTGGAAGAGGCCGAGGGACTCCTTCAGGGACTCGTCTTCGCTCGCACCCGCGTGCAGCGCGTCCTGGGTGGCCCGCATGGAGGTGCGCAGTTTCAGCCGCAGCTGGGCGAGCTCGCCGGCCGGGCCGGGCTGGGCGAAGGACTTGGCCCGCAGGGTGTGGTCCTCGACTGTGCGCCGGGCGTGCGTGATCGTCTCGTCCACGCGGCGTTTGGCGGCGCCGACCACCTTCACCGTGGCATAGGCGCCGAGCGCGACGAAGAGCACGAAGAGCAGGGCGACGACTGCGATCACTGCTTCCACGAACTCCTCCTCCGGCCGGCCACGACCCATGCCGCGTCACTTTCCACGGTAAACGCAGCGGGCAGGCCCGGAGTTCCAGCAGAACCCCGAACCTGCCCGTAGGGGATCACCCCGAGCCGCCCGCCGCGCACGGCATCCGAACCCGCGGCCCCGCACTCACGGCGGCCGAACCGTCCCGATGCTCACGGCATCCGACCCGCCGGCCCCGTCTTCATGCAGTCCCGACCATCCCGGCCGCACGCGGCATCCGCCCCGGCCCGGCGGCCACGACAACCGACCCGGCCGACCGCCGGAGGCCTACGCCGGAACGATGTTCACCAGCTTCGGCGCCCGCACGATCACCTTGCGGATCCCGGCGCCGTCCAGTGCCGCCACGACCTTCTCGTCGGCCAGCGCCACCTTCTCCAGCTCGTCCTCGGAGATGGACGGGGAGACCTCCAGGCGGGCCTTGACCTTGCCCTTGATCTGCACGACGCAGGTCACGGTCTCGTCGACGACGTACGCCGGGTCGGCGACGGGGAAGTCCTGGTGGACGACCGAGTCCTGGTGCCCCAGCTTGCGCCACAGCTCCTCGGCGATGTGCGGGGCCAGCGGCGCGACCATCAGCACCAGCGCCTCGGCGACCGGGCGCGGCACCGCCCCGCCCGCCTTGGTCAGGTGGTTGTTCAGCTCGGTGACCTTGGCGATGGCGGTGTTGAACCGCATGCCCTCCAGGTCCCCGCGCACCCCGTCGATCGCCTTGTGCAGGGCACGCAGCGTGTCCTCGTCGGGCTCCACGTCCACCACCGTCACGGCACCGGTCGTCTCGTCGACGACGTTGCGCCACAGCCGCTGCAGCAGCCGGAACTGGCCGACCACCGCGCGCGTGTCCCAGGGCCGGGAGACGTCCAGCGGGCCCATCGCCATCTCGTACAGACGCAGCGTGTCGGCGCCGTACTCGGCGCAGATCTCGTCCGGAGTGACCGCGTTCTTCAGGGACTTGCCCATCTTGCCCAGCAGCCGGGAGACCTTCTCGCCCTGGTAGTAGTAGGCGCCGTCGCGCTCCTCCACCTCGGCGGCCGGCACCGCGATGCCACGGCTGTCGCGGTAGACGTAGGCCTGGATCATGCCCTGGTTGAACAGCTTGTGGAACGGCTCCGCGGAGGAGACGTACCCCAGGTCGAACAGGACCTTGGACCAGAAGCGCGCGTACAGCAGGTGCAGCACGGCGTGCTCGGCGCCGCCGACGTACAGGTCCACGCCGCCGTGCGGCTGGCCCTCGCGCGGCCCCATCCAGTACTGCTCGATCTCGGGGTCGACCAGTTGCTCGCTGTTGTGCGGGTCCAGGTAGCGCAGCTCGTACCAGCAGGAACCGGCCCAGTTGGGCATGGTGTTGGTCTCGCGCCGGTACCGCTTCGGGCCGTCGCCCAGGTCCAGCGTGACGTTGACCCACTCCTCGTTGCGCGACAGCGGCGTCTCGGGCTGGGTGTTCGCGTCGTCCGGGTCGAAGGTGCGCGGGGAGTAGTCCTCGACCTCGGGCAGCTCCAGCGGCAGCATCGACTCGGGCAGGGCGTGCGCGATGCCGTCCTCGTCGTAGACGATCGGGAAGGGCTCGCCCCAGTAGCGCTGGCGGCTGAACAGCCAGTCGCGCAGCCGGAAGTTGACGGTGCCCTCGCCGATGCCCTTGCGCTCCAGCCACTCGGTGATGCGCGCCTTGGCCTCGGCGACGCCCAGGCCGTCCAGGGAGATCTCGTCGTTCGCCGAGTTGATGATCTTCGCGTCGTACGACGAGAAGGCGTCGTCCCACGCCGAGGCGTCGGTGCCCCGGCCGTCGGTCGGCTCGACGATGCAGGTGATCGGCAGCTCGAAGGCGCGCGCGAACTCGAAGTCGCGCTGGTCACCGGCCGGCACGGCCATGATCGCGCCGGTGCCGTAGCCCATCAGGACGTAGTCGGCGATGAAGACCGGGATCTGCTCGCCGTTGACCGGGTTGGTGGCGTACGAGCCGATGAAGACGCCGGTCTTGTCCTTGGCCTCGGCCTGGCGCTCGACGTCCGACTTGGAGGCGGCCTGCGCGCGGTAGGCGGCGACGGCCTCGGCCGGGGTCGCGTGACCGCCGGTCCAGACGTCGTGGGTGCCCTCGGGCCAGGTGTCCGGGGTGAACTTCTCGACCAGCGGGTGCTCGGGCGCCAGCACCATGTAGGTCGCGCCGAACAGGGTGTCCGGGCGGGTGGTGAAGACGGTGATGCGCTCGCCGTCGATCGGGAAGTCGACGCGGGCGCCCTCGGAACGGCCGATCCAGTTGCGCTGCTGCAGCTTGATGGCCTCGGGCCAGTCCAGCTCCTCCAGGTCGTCCAGCAGCCGGTCGGCGTACGCGGTGATGCGCATGTTCCACTGGCGCAGCTTGGCCTTGAAGACCGGGAAGTTGCCGCGCTCGGAGCGGCCGTCGGCCGTGACCTCCTCGTTGGCCAGCACGGTGCCCAGGCCGGGGCACCAGTTGACCGGCGCATCCGAGGCGTAGGCCAGGCGGTACTCGCCCAGGACGTCGGCGCGCTCGGCGGCGCTCAGCTCGCTCCACGCGCGCGTGGTCCCCGGTACGGCACGCTCACCGGACTCGAACTCGGCGATCAGCTCGGAGATCGGGCGGGCCTTCTTCGCCTCGTGGTCGTACCAGGAGTTGAAGATCTGCAGGAAGATCCACTGGGTCCACTTGTAGTAGTCCGGGTCGATCGTGGCGAACGACCGGCGCTTGTCGTGACCCAGGCCCAGCCGGCGCAGCTGGGCCTTCATGTTCTCGATGTTGGCCTCGGTGGACACGCGCGGGTGCGTGCCGGTCTGCACGGCGTACTGCTCGGCGGGCAGACCGAAGGCGTCGAAGCCCAGGGTGTGCAGGACGTTGTGGCCGGTCATGCGCTGGAAGCGCGCGAAGACGTCGGTGGCGATGTAGCCCAGGGGGTGGCCGACGTGCAGGCCCGCACCGGAGGGGTACGGGAACATGTCCATGATGAACTTCTTGGGCCGGGCGACGGCCGCGGAGTCGCCCGCCAGGTCGCCCTTCGGGTTAGGAGCGGCGTACGTACCCTCGGCGTCCCAGAAGTCCTGCCAGCGTGCCTCGATCTCGGCCGCCAGGGCGGCCGTGTAGCGGTGCGGCGCGGCCACCTCGGCGGCGGCAGCGGTATTCGTCTCGCTCATGATCCTCAAAGCTCCATCGATCGTCTCTGCCAGCGGCTGCGATTCTCAAGAAACGAAAAATCCCCTCACACAGGAGGGGACGCCGCGCCGATGCCGACCATCCGTTTCGCCCGGTGGTCGGGACTGATCAGCGCGGCTCGCTAAGCAGAAGGCGTACGGCACGCATGGCGTCAGGGTACCGCAGCGCCGGAGCGGGTCGCGACGGGCTTACGGCGGGGCGCAGGTATGAACAACGGCGGCTCCGGTTCCGTACCTGAGAGTTGTGAAGACCTCGAAAAGCTGAACAAGGTTCAATTGTTACCTGGCGTAACACACGCTAAGGGACATCAGAAGCCCCTCACGGCCCGTAGATAACAACGCAATAACTCAAACGCCGTACCCCTCGGTATGGAGCCACTTAGAGTGCGGCAGCGGGACCGCCTTCCCGAACCGCTCGGAGTTGCCCCCATGAACCCTCGTCGTAGTAACAGTTCGCTCCCCGCACAGGGCCGGTCGGCCTACGGGGTGGCGACCGCTGCTGTTCTGCTGCTGATACCCCTGGTCGTGCTGCTCGGCGGCACCTGGCTCCAGGAGTTCCTCAACTTCGGTGCCGGCGTCCTGTCGCTCGTCTGCCTCACCTGCTCGGTGATCTGGGGCCTCGTCGCCCAGGACCGGATGATCCTCAACACCCGCCAGCGGATCATCGCGCAGGGCATCCACCGGGTGACCGCCGTCGCCTCGATCGCGTTCCTCCTGGTGCACATCGGCGTCAAGCTGGCGCTGGACCACGCCGGCCCGATCGCCGCACTGATCCCGTTCAGCCTCGTGCTCTTCGGCGGCGACGAGATCCCGGGCAGCGCCTTCCTCATCGGCCTGGGCTCCCTGGCCGCGCTGCTCATGATCTTCGTGGGCATCACCGGAGCGCTGCGCAACCGGTTCGCCTCCCCGGCGCCGGTCGCCGCCCGCTGGCGCGCGATGCACATGCTGGCCTACCCGGCCTGGTGCGCGGCCCTGATCCACGGCCTGTTCGCCGGCCGCCCGGCGAAGACGTTCTTCATGGTCTGCTACGAGCTGTGCGTGGTCGCCGTCGCCGCGGCCCTCGCACTGCGCGCCGCCCCGCGCCCCTACAAGCGCAAGGTCGCCGACCGGATCGCCGCACTCATCGGCAACGACGAGACGGCGGGCCGCGAGGACCTGGAGGAGAGCCGCGCCAGGGCGGCGTCCGGGGCGACCCTGCCGGGCTACGAGAACGAGCGCCCGGCACGCTCGTCGCGCGCGGGCGCACGCGCCCGTGACGGACGGACCGGCCCCCTGCCCGGCATGCCCACCGCTCCCCCGTCCGCGGAGTCCACGGGCGGCTTCGCCGCCGCCTACCGCGCCGTCTCACCTCGCTCCCGCGGGCAACAGCAGCCCTACCCGGCCGACCAGACCTCCCGCATGGACCTGCCCCTGGACATGCAGCCGACCGAAGCGATCCCCCGCGTCGACGGCGGCGGCAGCACCTCCGGCAGCTGGCCGATCCCCTCCCCGCCGCCGGTCGGCGAGGCACCCCCGTCGTCCTACGACCCGCTCAACGACACGGGATACAACATCCCCGTCTACGGCAATTCGGGCACCTCGGGCTATGACTCGGGGTCTTCGGGCTACGGCTCGAGTGATGTGTACGACACCGCTGAGACGAACGCCGTCTTCGGTACGTACAACCAGAACGACACGTACAACAACAGCGGTCCCGCCACTGAAACACTGCCCGGTGCCTCCTACGACTTCGACGCACCGGGTTCGGGCGAACCTTGGAACACGCCTTCCGGAGGCTTTAAGTGAACGAGGCCCTGCCCGACGTCCCCGAAGTCCGCGTTGTCGGCCTTCCCCAGCTGACGTCGGGCTTCGACCTTGTCGAAAGGCTCGATCTGCCCATGCATCTGAAGGTGCACGGGCCGCTCGAACCGATGGGCGGCGAGCAGCTCGCGAAGCTCGCCGAGAACATCAACCTGAAGGGCCGCGGCGGCGCGGGCTTCCCCTTCCACAAGAAGCTGCGCTCGGTCGCCGAGGCCGCGATCAAGCGCGGTGTACGGCCGGTCGTCGTCGTCAACGGCAGCGAGGACGAACCGGCCTGCCGCAAGGACACGGTGATGATCAACCGTGCCCCGCATCTCATCCTGGACGGCGCGCTGCTGTGCGCCGAAGCCCTGGGTGCCCGCACGCTCGTGGTGGGGGTCACCCGGGAGTCCACCCAGCGCTCCATGGAGGCGGCGCTCGCCGAGCGCGGCCTCAGCAACAGCCGTCGTTCCGCTCTACGCGCGTGGGTGCAGCGCAACCCGGTCCGCATGGTCACCGGCGCGGCCGCCTCCCTGATCCGCTCGATCGACGGCGGCCCGGCGATCCCGCCCGGCCGCAAGGTCAGCGCCTCGCAGAACGGCGTCGGCGGCGCACCCACCCTGCTGTCCAACGCCGAGACCTTCGCCCAGCTGGCCATCGCCGCCCGCATCGGCCCGGAGCGCTACGGCAACACCGGCCTGTACGACGAGCCGGGCACCGTGATGCTCACGGTCTCCGGCGCGGTCGCCCGCCCGATGGTGATCGAGGTCCCCACGGGCGTACCGCTGCGCTACGTCCTCCAGCTCGCCGGCGCCCCGCCGGTCCCCCAGGGCGTGCTGACCGGCGGCTACCACGGCAAGTGGATCGACGCGGCGACGGTCAACGAGGCCATCGTCTCGCGCAACTCCCTGGACGCGGTGGGCGGTTCACTGGGCGCGGGCGCGATCCTGCCGATCAGTCAGGAGACCTGCCCGCTCGGCGAGTCCCTCCGCGTCGCCCAGTGGCTGGCCGAGGAGAGCGCGGGCCAGTGCGGGCCCTGCTACCTCGGTCTGCCGGCCGCCGCGCGCGGCTTGGAGGACATCCTCAACGGCGGTGGCCCCGCCGCTCTGGAGGCGCTCAAGCAAGTCGCGAAGAACGTCAAGCGGCGCGGCGCCTGCTCGCACCCGGACGGCTCCGCGATGTTCCTGGAGTCGACCATCAAGGCGTTCACCGACGACCTCGCGGCGCATGTCCTCGGCAACGGCTGCGGTCGGCCCGTGGAGGGCGTTCTGCCGCTCTTCGAGGGGGGCAGGGCGCCTTCGGGCATCCCGGGCGGCGGCGAGGCGGAGGAGAACGGCCCCAGCCGCCAGAAGATCTACGTCGACTGGACGCTGTGCCGCGGCCACGGCCTGTGCGCGGACATCCTCCCGGAGGTCTTCGAACTCGGCGCCGACGGCTTCCCGACGGTCGCCCAGGCGCAAGTCCCGCGCTACGCCGAGGCGAAGGCACTGCGCGCGGTACGCCGCTGCCCCGCGCTCGCCCTGCGTATCGAGGAGGAGACACCCCGGGACAAGACCTCGTCCCGCAATCTCCCGGTCCTCTCCCAGGGCCGCGGCAGACGCGCGCTGGGCCGCTGAGCACGCGAACGGCGGGCCGTCCGAGGGGGGCGGCCCGCCGTTCGTGTCAGCACGCGGATCACGGGCGAGAAGCCGTACACACGCCGAAGGCGGACCATCCACAAGGATGGTCCGCCTTCGATTTCTGTGGAGCTAAGGAGAATTGAACTCCTGACCTCCTGCATGCCATGCAGGCGCTCTACCAACTGAGCTATAGCCCCGTGTTCTGGTCCGCCCAGTTTCCCCGGCGGCGACGCCAACATTACCGGTCGACCCAGTGCAGCACCAAATCGTTTCCACTCCGCGTCGATACGCACACTAATGTCGGGTCTCGTGACCGTGATCGCGTCCCCCGGAGTCCGCTGCCGAGCGCCGGTCGCTCTGGGCGCCTGCCTGGTCTCCTTCGCCGCGTTCTGGCTCGCGCAGCGTGCCGCCAACGTCTCGATGATCGACCTGATGGTGTACCGGGCCGAGGGCGCGACCGTACGCGCGGGAGGCGACCTGTACGCGCTGCGGACGACGGCCGCCCGGCTGCCGACCACCTACCCGCCGTTCGCAGCCCTGCTGTTCACTCCGCTGACGCTCCTCGACACGGCGACGGTGCGCGCTCTCGGGACAGCCGGGAACCTCGCGCTGTTCGTGGTGTTCGTACGGCTGTCCCTGCGTTTGGTCGGGCACGCGCGCGTGGAGAGCGTGTGGTGGGTCGCGGCGGTGGCCGTGTGGTGCGAGCCGGTGTGGACGACGCTGCGGTACGGGCAGATCAACCTGCTGCTCGCCGTCCTGGTGCTGTGGGATCTGTCACGACGCCCGGGAGGCCGCTGGGCCGGCGTCGGCATCGGGCTCGCGGCGGCCGTGAAGCTGACGCCGGCCCTGTTCGCGCTGTTCCTGCTCGCCACCGGTGCCGTGGCCCGGCGCCGGCGCGGGTCCGGCCGCCCCTGGCTGCGGCACGCGCGCGTGGCGGCCGCCTGGTTCGCCGGGGCGACCCTCCTCGCCGCGGCCGTACTGCCGTACGACTCCTGGCGTTTCTGGACCCGCATGGTGTTCGCGGTGGGACGCGTCGGGCACGCCGAGGACACCGCGAACCAGGCCCTGCGCGGCGTTCTCGCGCGGCTGCTGCACACTCCCGACCCCGGGGCCGCCTGGGTCGTCACGGCGGCCGTCGTGGCCGTGGCAGGGCTGGGCGTGGCCGTGGCGGCGGAGTTGCGCGGGCGGCGTGCCTGGGCGGTGGCGGTGTGTGCGGTGACGGGACTGCTCATCAGCCCGGTGTCCTGGTCGCACCACTGGGTGTGGTGCGTGCCGGTCGTCCTGCTCCTCGCCACGCGCGCGTACCGGGCCGCGGCCCTGGGCGGGCTGTTGGTCTTCTCCTCGTACGCCCTGTGGTGGGTACCGCACGGCCCAGGACGGCACGAACTACATCAAAACGGCGCCGAGTTGCTGGGCTCCGCCCTCTATGGAGCGGCGGGCTGCCTTTTTCTCGTGATCGCCGGAGTCACCCTCGGGGACCCCGGCCGCGATCAAGCCGTGACGAAGGAATAGAAGCGCTTGAGTGTGCAGTGTTCTTCGAGGAGGCGGCCGTAGATCGGTTCGCCCTCGAGTTCCCGGTAGGTCTCGATGGGGTCACCTTTTATGATCAGCGCCCGCGCGCATTCCTCGCACCAGTACTGGTAGTCGGGGTTCACCGGTTCCATGTCACGGACAATCGGCGTTCCGCTGCCGCACCAGTCGCACTTTCGCCTGTGTGCACCCATCGATCAGCTCCAGCTGTGGCCGCAGGCCGTGCACACGTAGGAAATTCCGCCGTTGTCGCCAAGGAGCTGGGCGACGTGGACGGAGCCGCAGGAAGGGCAGCTGAGGCGGGTGATCGTATCCCGTGTCAACGCTGCGTCGAAGAGGTGACCGACCTCTCCGAGGATGCTCGCAGGCATCGCTACTCCCTCCCGTCGGGCCGCGCCCCCTTCCGGCCGTTTGATTCTGCCACGGCCGGACCAATACGGTCAGCGACGCCTCAGTACCAGTCCGGACACGGCAGCCTCCACGGCCGTACGAACCGTCCGAACACGCACCCCAAAGCGCCTCATGAGAGGTATACGCCTGGCGGGCCCAAGTCACTCAAGCCGAACCGGAACAGTTCGGCACGGGCCGGTGCCGCGCGCGAACCGCACGTGCCGACCCGGCTGTTGATCCGAGCACCCGCCGCGGATACCAGAAGATCCCGCCGATCGAAGCGATCGGCGGGATCTTGTTGTCTCGCTGTGGAGCTAAGGAGAATTGAACTCCTGACCTCCTGCATGCCATGCAGGCGCTCTACCAACTGAGCTATAGCCCCTTGCGTTCCGTCCCCGCTCAGCGGGGCGAACAAGAAGAACTTTAGCCTGCGACCTGCCAGAAAGTGAAATCCGGGTCCCGCGTCGCCCCGACCGGGACCCCGGCGTCAGTCGTCGTCGCCGAGCACCGGCTCCGGCAGGGTGCCGGCGTTGTGCTCCAGCAGACGCCAGCCGCGGGCGCCCTCGCCCAGGACGGACCAGCAGCAGTTGGAGAGCCCGCCGAGGCTCTCCCAGTAGCGGGCCTCCAGGCCCAGCAGGCGGCCGATGGTCGTGCGGATCGTGCCGCCGTGGCTGACCACGACGAGCGTGCCGTCGTCGGGGAGCTTCTCGGCGTGCCGGAGCACGACGGGCGCGGCGCGGTCGGCGACCTCGGTCTCCAGTTCGCCGCCACCACGGCGCACCGGCTCACCGCGCTTCCACGCGGCGTACTCCTCGCCGTACCGGCCGATGATCTCCTCGTGCGTCAGCCCCTGCCAGACGCCGGCGTAGGTCTCGCGCAGGCCCTCGTCGTGCGTCACCTCCAGGCCGGTGAGCGCGGCCAGCTCGGCGGCCGTGTGCGCGGCGCGCTGGAGGTCGGAGGCGATGATCGCATCGGGCTTGAGGCTGACGAGCAGCCGGGCCGCGCGGCGGGCCTGGGAGACACCGGCCTCGGTGAGGGCGACGTCCGTGGTGCCCTGGAAGCGGCGCTCCACGTTCCACGAGGTCTGGCCGTGCCGCCACAGGATGATGCGGCGGCCCCGGCCGGACTTGCCCGCGAGCACGTCGCCGGCGCTCATCGCCACTCACCGCCCAGCTCGGCCGCCTCCTCGGCGGCCTGGAGCTTGGCGTGCTCCGCGGCCTTGCCGCGGGTGGCCTTGGCGTCGTCGGGCAGTTCCAGCTCGGGGCAGTCCTTCCACAGCCGCTCCAGGGCGTAGAAGACGCGCTCCTCGCTGTGCTGGACGTGCACGACGATGTCGACGTAGTCGAGCAGCACCCAGCGGGCCTCGCGGTCACCCTCACGGCGCACCGGCTTGGCGCCGAGCTCCTTCAGGAGCCGCTCCTCGATCTCGTCGACGATCGACTTGACCTGGCGGTCGTTGGGTGCGGAGGCCAGCAGGAAGGCGTCCGTGATCGACAGTACGTCGCTGACGTCGTAGGCGATGATGTCGTGCGCGAGCTTGTCGGCGGCCGCCTGGGCGGCGGTGTTGACGAGCTCGAGAGAACGGTCGGTAGCGGTCACTACGAAGCTTTCGGTAGGCAGCAGGTATCGGCTGGGGTCTGTGCAGCGTCGGCCGGGGGTGTGGGGGTTGTCCCCCACATGTTGCAGCCGGTCGGCGGTCGTTCGACACCCAGGGTCTCACGGACCGCCGACAGCACCCCACGTGATTATCGGCTCACGTGGGGTGGCCTGCGGTTATGCGGGCCAGCGGTCAGGAGGACGACGGCTCGTAGTCCTGGCCCAGCACCACCGAGACATCCGCGTTCGCGGACACCTCGCCCTTGGCGACCGCCCCGGCGGGCAGGCCCAGGGTCTTGGCGACCTCGGTGGCGTTCTCCTTGTCGGCGGCGTCGGCGTAGACGACCTCGGACGTGGCCGCGGTGGCGGCCGTACCACCCTCCAGGAAGGTGAAGCCGCCGTTCAGCAGCACCACGCGGGCCTTCTCGGTGTTGTCCTTGACGCCGCTGGCGTTGCGGATGGACACGCGCACGGCGGCGTCCTTGTCGGGGCTCTTGGCGGTGCCGCCGAGGACGTCCTTGACGACGCCGGCGCTCGCCTGGGCGCTGAGGGTGCCGTCGGTCTGGACGGGCAGCAGGGCCGTCTTGTAGTCGCCGCCCTTGGCGAGGTCGGCGAGCCGGGCGAGGAAGGCGCCGAGGTCCTTGTCGGTGAGCGGCGGCTCGATGATCATGCCCAGCGTCTGGATGGTGACGGTCGCGCCCTGCGTGTCCGAGGTCATCTTGCGCAGCACGGCCTGCATGACCTGCCCGAACCGCTCCAGCTGCGCGTTCTGTGCCTCGCCGGACGCCTGGTAGGTGGCGTAGGCGACGGCCATCTTGCCGCTGAGGGTCTGGGCCTTGCCCTTGCGGACGAGGGGCGCGGCGCCCTTGGATTTGGCGTCCGGGTCGGGCACGTCGGTGTTGGTGTCGACCTCGATGTTGCCGACCAGGTCGACGAGGTTCTGCAGATACGGGGTGTCCAGGCGCCAGGTGCCCTGGATCTCGGTGCCGAGGACGGTGTCGATCGCGTCGCGCGTCCCGGAGGAACCGTCGTCGTCGACCGACTTGGCGAGCGTGGTGGTGCTGCCGTCGTCGCCGGTCAGGGCGAGGGAGTTGGGGATCAGGACGGTCGTGCCCTGCTTGGTGGTGGTGTTGTCGACGAGCAGCGCCGTGGAGGTGCCGCCCTTCTTGGTGTTGTGCAGATGGACGACGATCACGTCACGCTTCTGGGCGCCCGCGGTCGTCGCGGTGTCGGTCTTCTCGTCCGACGACGACAGGCCGGGCAGCTTCCCGGCGTACCAGAGGTAGCCGACGCCGCCGGCCGCGACGAGCGCCAGGACGACCGCGAGGGCGATCACACGCGCGCGTGCCCGTCGCCTGGCCTCCTCGCGGCGCTCGGTGCGGTTCTCGGTGAACTTCAGCCAGTCGATGACGTCCTCGGAGTCCGAGTCGGGGTCCTCGACGAACGCGAACTGCTCGGTGTGGTACTCCCGGTTCCCCTGGTCCTGCGTCAGGGGTTCCTCGACCGGTCCGGCCTGGTGCGGGATGTAGGCGGTCTGCTCGGCGACCCGGGGCTGGTGACCGCTGGTGGCGGTACGGCCGTACGGGTCGTACGGCGGCGAGTGCGCGCCGGCGTGCTGCTGGTGCGTGCCGGTGCCGTACGCGTCGTAGGAGGGCGTGGGCGGCTGCCGGCCGGTGTCGCCGGTGGCGTAGGGGTCGTACGGCGGGACCGGCTGCTGTCGGCCGGTCGCGTACGGGTCGTAGCCGTAGCCCTGCTGGGCGTACGGGTCGTACTGCTGCTGGGGCGGCTGCTGCGACGGGATCTGCCGGTACACCGGCCGCCCGTACTCGTCGTAGCCGACGAGTTCGTACTGGTCGGCGCCCTGCCCTGCGGCTCCCGCGTCGTATCGGTCGTTCACCGTCGCCCCTCTCGGCTCACTCGCCTCACTCGCCGCGGTACAGCTCGCGTTTGTCGATGTAGCGCACGACTCCGTCCGGCACCAGATACCAGATGGGGTCGCCCTTTGCGACTCTCGCGCGGCAATCGGTGGACGAGATGGCCAGCGCGGGCACCTCGACCAGTGACACGCCGCCCTCGGGGAGCCCGGGGTCGTCGAGGTGGTGGCCGGGCCGGGTGACCCCGATGAAGTGCGCGAGGGAGAACAGCTCTTCGGAGTCCCGCCAGGTCAGGATCTGGCCCAGGGCGTCGGCGCCGGTGATGAAGAAGAGGTCCGTGTCGGGGTTGAGGGCGCGCAGGTCGCGCAGGGTGTCCACGGTGTACGTCGGGCCGCCGCGGTCGATGTCGATGCGGCTGACGGAGAACTGCGGGTTCTCGGCGGTGGCGATGACCGTCATCAGATAGCGGTCCTCGGCCGGGGAGACGTGCCGGTGGCTCTTCTGCCACGGCTGGCCGGTCGGCACGAACACGACCTCGTCGAGGTGGAACTGCGCGGCGACCTCGCTGGCCGCGACGAGGTGGCCGTGGTGGATCGGGTCAAACGTTCCGCCCATGACGCCGAGGCGGCGCTTGCCGTGGTGCGACGGGCCGTTTCCGGGGCCGGTAGGCATGTCCTGCTCTCCCATGCGTGCAGACCCTACCGGCCCCGTATGAAGGCTCCGGCCGACAGCTGCCCGGGTGGACCGGGAGGGGCCTGGTCGGGGCTCAGCGGTCGCGGTTGAAGCGCGTGGTCACCCACAGCAGGAGCAGCAGGATGAGAAATGCGCCACCCCGGTGGCCAGCGGGCTGATGCTGTCGTGGTTGCCCCCGTGCTCCTCGCCCTCGGCGGCGAGGGTGACGAACTGGGCAGCTGCGCTGTGGAGGCTCATCTTCGGCGTGACCTATCGGGTGTGGGCGGGATAAAGATGTCGGCTCATCGTAAGCGGGCGCCATGACGGCGATCACGCCGACTCCACCGTTGGGGAGCCGCCGACGGCCCGCGGGGAACCTTCCCTGAGAACCAGCGGGGAACCTTCCCGGGGGTTCATTCGTCCTTCCGCCTGTAGCCCCGCAACAGGAACCACGCGGTCAGCACACAGCCCACGACCATCACGATCAGTACGACCCGGAGCAGATTCCCCGCCCCCTGCTGCTCGGCCGCGCTCGCGGCTTCGGTGAGCCAGGCGGCTGAGGGGTTGTGTTCCATGGCGCGGAACTCCTTCGCTGTAGTGCCCGTCCACGGTAACTCCGCCTAGGCTGGGCTCTGCTTCGGGGGCGCAAAGGACGGAACAAGGCTCCGCAAAGGGGCCGCAGCGGCCATACACGCCACACAGGGCCATCCACACGCACATGGGGGAAGACATGTCCGACGGCCACGAGCACAACGGGCACGAGAACGTGCCGAGCAGGCAGCGCAGGCGTTTCCCGGGGATCTCCTCGCGTGCGTACGAGCACCCGGCCGACCGCTCGGCCCTGGTGGCGCTGCGGAAGCTGAGCGGCTTCGACACGGTCTTCAAGGCGCTGAGCGGCCTGCTGCCCGAGCGCAGCCTGCGGCTGCTGTTCCTGTCCGACTCGGTCCGGGTGTCGGACCAGCAGTTCGCGCACCTCAACGACATGTTGCGGGACGCCTGTTACATCCTGGACCTGGAGAAGGTCCCGCCGATGTACGTCAACCAGGACCCGGTGCCGAACGCGATGTGCATCGGCCTGGACGAGCCGATCATCGTGGTCACGACGGGCCTGGTGGAGCTGCTCGACGAGGAGGAGATGCGGGCGGTGGTCGGCCACGAGGTGGGCCACGCCCTCTCCGGCCACTCGGTCTACCGCACGATCCTCCTCTTCCTCACCAGCCTGGCCGTCCGGGTCGCCTGGATCCCGCTGGGCAACCTCGCGATCATGGCGATCGTGACGGCGCTGCGGGAGTGGTTCCGCAAGTCGGAGCTCTCCGCCGACCGGGCCGGCCTGCTCGTCGGCCAGGACCTCCAGTCCTCGATGCGCGGCCTGATGAAGCTCGCGGGCGGCCACCATCTGCACCAGATGAACGTGGACGCGTTCCTGAAGCAGGCCGAGGAGTACGAGGCGGGCGGCGACCTGCGCGACTCGGTCCTGAAGATCCTGAACGTCCTGCCCCGCTCCCACCCCTTCACCACGGTCCGCGCCGCCGAGCTGAAGAAGTGGGCCGAGTCCCGCGACCACCAGCGGATCATGGACGGCCACTATCCGCGCCGCTCGGAGGACAAGGACACCTCGGTCACCGACTCCTTCCGCGAGTCGGCGTCGCATTACGCCAACCACGTGAAGTCCTCCAAGGACCCCCTGATGAAGCTGGTCACGGACATCGCCGGCGGCGCGGGCGACCTGGGCGGGCGGGTACGGCGGGGATTCGGGGGTTTCACGAGTACGCCGCCCAAGGACGAGCCGAGGCGCGACGACCAGGACGGTCAGGACTCCGGCAACTGAGATTCTTCAGGGCCGACGGGGCCGCTGCATTGATCAGCGGCTCCGCCACGGGCCACCCCGCTCACACCTTCGGCTGCGACCCCACAGCCAGCGACCCGCACAGCGCCGTCGCCCCGCCCGTGGCATAGGGGTCGGTCCCCGCCGGTCCGCCCTCCTTGGCCGTCTGCCCCGCCAGCAGCGGATGCAGCCGGTTCGTCGAGTCGTCGGCGCAGGACAGCGGTCCGGCCTGGACGTAGGACACGACCAGCTGTGTCTGGTGCAGCCGCAGGTCCTCACGGTCGAACCGGAAGTGCAGCTCACGCCGGACGGTGAACAGCGACGCCTCGGCGGTCTTCTCCGCGTGGGCGGCCCTCAGGGCATACACGAACGTGTGGTCCGCGGTGACCTCAAGGGTGGAGGAGTCGGTCTCGGCGGCCTGCAGCGTGCCCTGCACCCGGATCCGGCGGTCGGCCAGCTCGGCTTGGGCGGGGTCGAAGCGAACCATCCACCCGGTCGGCGCATGCCGCCCGTCCGCGGCCGGCAGCCGGAAGCTCTGGTCGAACTGGTCCAGTTGATCGGGGTCGAGCAGCACCCGGACCGGCCGGACCTGGTTACCGGTGAGCACCTCCGGATACAGCGCGGACCGCACGATGTAGTCCTTGGCGATGCTCAGCGCACTCGTCACCTGACTGTCCGAGAAGTGCGCGGTACGCCGCGCGGCCGGCAGCGGTATGCCCTCCGCTCCGATGCGGAACTGCGCGGCGGGGCTCTGCGCGTACAGCTGGTCGGTGTCGGTCGTCCCGGGCACCTTGCCCTCGGGGGCGAGCGGGATCACGGTCATCCGCAGGGGCTCGGCGGGCGGTCCGGAAGCGGCGGGGTTCTGATAGGGATGCCGTACACCCATATAGATCGCCGTACCGAAGGCCACGGCGATCAACAGGACGAGGATCAGCGCCTGCCGGGACAGCCCCCGGCGCAGTGGTGGGCGGCGGCGCACAGCGGGCGCGTGGTCGGCCAGGCGCTCCTGCGCGGAGAACTCCTGAAGGCGGGCAGCGCGGACGAACGACTCGTCGAAGACGACGGATCGGTACTCGTCCTCGCCACCTCCGGGGCCGCTCTCGGGTGCCCCCTCGGGTGGGTCGCCAGGCCCTCCCATATCTTCAGAGTAGGTCGCGGGGAGCTCAGGTAAACGCCCTGGTACACGACAAGTTCTGACAGGTTCTCACCAGGTCGGTCGGGCAGCTCTCGGTAACGCTCAGGCCCTTGATCAGGCCCGATCAGGGCGTGCGCGGGGTCGCCGAGACGGCCGGCGGCGAGTAGTCGGCGGAGGCGGAGGGAGCCGCTCCGCTGCCTTGTTCCAGCCCGGTGGACGCGGGTGGCGGTACCTGGTCCCGGCTACCGGAGGAGGCGCCGCGGTAGACCGCGGTGAAGGCCAGCGCGACCATGCCGATGCCCATCACGAGCGCGAGCACCCAGGCGACGGGACGGTGCCAGCGGACCTGCTTGCCGTACATCCCGGGGGCGCCGTAACGGCCCTCGAGGATGTCCGTGTCGTCCAGATCGTCGAACTCCGGGTCATGGCCGAAACCGGTGTGGTCGTCGGGGCCGTACCCGTCCTCGTACCGCTCGCCCCGGCCGTGTGCGCGGCGCGCTTCCGCCTCGGAGGCCTCTGCTCTCGCCTGGGCGGCGGCAAGGAGGCGCTCGACGGCGGTCGGCTCGTGCACCACGGCCGCCCGTACGAAGGCCTCGTCGAAGACCACGGAGGCGAACTCTTCGTCCGACACCCCGCGGTCGTGGTCGTCGTCGGGCTCCCAGCCGTCAGGGAACGGCGTGCCCCCCACGTCCTCCGGCACGGCTCCAGAGTAGTCCTGGGGGTTCAATTTGGGCAGACGGTATGGAAATTCATCCGCCCTGTGAGACGCCTGTCGTGCTGCACGGGAGCGGCCCGGGGGCGTGTGTCGGGCGCATATGCCCTGGCCGTGCGCCCTGCGCCGCCCAGCCCTCCGACGCGCCCCCGCACAGCAGGAACGTCAGCGGCGTACGTGCCCGTCCCCGGTGACGATGTACTTCGTGCTGGTCAGCTCCGGCAGGCCCATCGGGCCACGGGCGTGCAGCTTCTGCGTGGAGATGCCGATCTCCGCGCCGAAGCCGAACTGACCGCCGTCCGTGAAGCGCGTGGAGGCGTTCACGGCGACCGTCGTGGAGTCGACCAGCTGGGTGAAGCGGCGGGCGGCCTGCTGCGAGGTCGTGACGATGGCCTCGGTGTGGCCGGAGGTCCACAGGCGGATGTGCTCGACGGCCTTGTCCAGCGAGTCCACGACCGCGGCGGCGATGTCGTACGACAGGTACTCGGTCTCCCAGTCCTCCGCCGTGGCCTCGACGACGGTCGCCTTGGAGTCCTTGCCGTACGCCATGACCCGCTCGTCGGCGTGCACGGTGACCCCGGCCTCCGCGAGCGCGTCCAGGGCGCGCGGCAGGAACTCGGGGGCGATGTCCTGGTGGACGAGGAGGGTCTCGGCGGCGTTGCAGACGCTGACGCGCTGGGCCTTGGAGTTGATCAGGATCTCGATCGCCATGTCGAGGTCGGCGTTGGCGTCGACGTAGACGTGGCAGTTGCCGGTGCCGGTCTCGATCACCGGAACGATGGACTCCGAGACGACCGTCTGGATCAGCGAGGCGCCACCGCGCGGAATCAGCACGTCGACCAGGCCGCGGGCCCGCATCAGCTCGCGCACGCTCTCGCGGCTCTCCCCGGGCACCAGCTGCACGGCGTCGGCGGGCAGCCCGGCCCCGCCCACGGCGTCGCGGATCACCCGGACGAGAGCGGTGTTGGACTCGTACGCCGAGGCCGAGCCACGCAGCAGCACGGCGTTGCCGGACTTCAGGCAGAGGGCTGCGGCGTCCACGGTGACGTTCGGGCGGGCCTCGTAGATGATCCCGACGACGCCCAGCGGGACGCGGACCTGGCGCAGGTCGATGCCGTTGGGCAGCGTGGAGCCGCGGACGACCTCGCCGACCGGGTCGGGCAGCGCGACGACGTCCCGCACGTCGGAGGCGATGGCCCGCACCCGCTCCGGCGTCAGCGTCAGCCGGTCGATGATCGCCTCGCTCGTGCCGGCCTCGCGGGCCTTGGCGATGTCCCGGGCGTTGGCCTCGACGATCTCGCTCGTACGGACCTCCAGGGCGTCCGCGATGGCGAGCAGCGCGTCGTCCTTCTCGGCCCGCGGCAACGGGGCGAGGTCGGCGGCGGCGGCCTTGGCGCGGTAGGCGGCCTGGGTGACCGGGGTCATGGAGTCGTACGGCGAGAGCGTGGTCATGAGAAAAGGTTAGTGCGCTACGGGGTCCGGTTCATCGCGCATCCCAAACCCCGAGACAAGCGCACAGGCCACTCAAGACGCTCAAAAGGGGTGGACGCCCACCGGGGTCGCCGGCAGCGGCCCGTACCCTTCCGCGATCCGCTGGTGGTAGGTCTCGCGGTCGATGACCTCCAGGCCGACGATCTCCCAGGGCGGCAGCTTGGCGGTCTGCCGGTGCTCGCCCCACAGGCGCAGGGCGACGGCGGCCGCGTCGTGCAGGTCGCGGGCCTCTTCCCAGTAGCGGATCTCGGCGTGGTCGTTGGCGTATCTGCTGGTCAGCAGAAAGGGGTGGTCGTGGGCGAGCTGTTCCAGGCCGCGCCGTACGTCCTTCAGCGGGGCCTCCTGGCCGGAGACGCTGAGGGTGACGTGCCACAGGCGAGGCAGGTCCTCGGGCTCCTCGTACCGGTCGCCGGCCGCGACGCTCGTCAAGGCGCGCGCCGCCTCACCGACCGTGCGGGACGCCGCCGCCCCAGGGCGCACTCGTCTCACGACGGCCTCCTTCACGCAAGAGTCGAGCAGTGCGGAATGTGTCCCTGAGACAAAGTTGAGCAGGCCGCAAGGGATCGCGGGGCGGTTTTGCGGAACGTCCACCTCGGGGTGACTTCTATTGCGGGGCGTTCCCCCTGTTTTCGGCCGGGGGTCCGGGGGTTGTCCCCCGGGGCAATGCAGCGCGGAACGTCCACCTCGGGGTGACTTCTCTTGCGGGGCGTTCCCCCTGTTTTCGGCCCGAGGCGTGGACCGCCCCTCCCTGCGCTCAGGGATGCAGAATCACGAGATCGTCCCGGTGCACGACCTCGCGCTCGTACTCCGCCCCCAGCTCCCGAGCCAGCTCCCGCGTGGACCGCCCGAGCAGTTGCGGGATCTCCTTGGCGTCGAAGTTGACGAGCCCGCGCGCGACCGCGTGCCCCCGGCTGTCGCGCAGCTCGACCGGGTCGCCCGCGCTGAACTCGCCCTCGACGGCGGCGATTCCGGCCGGCAGCAGGGACTTGCGGCGTTCGACGACCGCCCGTACGGCGCCGTCGTCCAGCGTCAGCGAGCCCTGCGGGGTGGAGGCGTGCTGCAGCCACAGCAGCCGGTCGGCGGAGCGCTTGCCGGTGGCGTGGAAATAGGTACCGGTGTCGCCGCCGGAGAGCGCCTCGGCGGCGTGGATCGCGCTGGTGAGGACGACCGGGATTCCGGCGGCGGCCGCGATCCGGGCCGCCTCGACCTTGGTGACCATGCCGCCCGTGCCGACGCCGGCCTTGCCCGCGCTGCCGATCTCGACGTGGGCGAGGTCCTCCGGCCCTCGGACCTCCGCTATCCGCGAGGTGCCGGGCTTGCTGGGGTCGCCGTCGTACACGCCGTCGACGTCGGACAGCAGGACCAGCAGGTCGGCCCGCACCAGATGCGCCACCAGCGCGGCGAGGCGGTCGTTGTCGCCGAAGCGGATCTCGTCGGTGGCGACGGTGTCGTTCTCGTTGACGATGGGGAAGGCGCCCATCGCCAGGAGCTTGTCGAGGGTGCGGGAGGCGTTGCGGTGGTGGACGCGGCGGCTCATGTCGTCGCTGGTGAGCAGCACCTGGCCGACGCGGACGCCGTAGCGGGCGAAGGAGGCGGTGTAGCGGGCGACGAGCAGCCCCTGGCCGACGCTGGCGGCGGCCTGTTGGCGGGCCAGGTCCTTGGGGCGCCGGCGCAGGCCCAGCGGGGCGAGACCGGCTGCGATGGCACCCGAGGAGACGAGGACGATCTCCTTCTCCCCGCCGCTGCGGCTCTTGGCGAGGACGTCGACGAGCGCGTCCACCCGGTCGGCGTCCAGGCCGCCCGACGCGGTGGTCAGCGAGGAGGACCCCACCTTGACGACGATCCTGCGAGCCTCGCCCACGGCCTGCCTTGCCCCTGCCACCTGTGCTCTTTCCCCTCGCGCGCGTCCGGTTCCCCTGCCCGGCAATCTACGCGAAGCGGCGCGGGCGGCGCGCGGGCATTCCAGCCTCCGGACGGGCAGGGCGTAGCAGTTTGCTCACGCTTCGCGTACGGCAAAAAGGTTGCGTTGGTTACCTATAGAAAACAAAGACCACGCAAACATAATTTGAACGCTGTGCCACACCATGCTCACCCTGCCGCCCGCGTGAAGCGCATCCTCCTCCGCTCGGGAAAGAGCCCCTACGAGGTCGTCTCCGTCGAGGAGGCACTCCATCGGGACGTCATCGCCACCAACTCCGGCAACCTGATCTTCAGCGACGCCACCCACAAGATCCTGGAGACCCCGCACACCGAGGTCGTCTCGAACGGCATCCGCACAGATGTCTCGGCGGCGGCCCGGATCAACGAGGAGTACGACGCCTTCGTCGTGCCGCTCGCCAACGCGTTCCGGCCGTCGTTCGAGGCACAGTTGAAGCGGCTGACGCGGCTGATCACCAAGCTGAAGATCCCGGTGGTCGTCGTGGGGGTCGGCGCGCAGGCCGGGGTCGGCTACAACGCGGGGCGGCTGAAGGCCATCGAGCCCGCGGTGCGCGAGTTCGTCTCCGCGGTGCTCGACCGCAGCGCCTCCATCGGGGTGCGGGGCGAGTTCACCGAAAAGTACCTGAGGGACCTGGGGTTCCGGGACGTCGAGGTCATCGGCTGCCCGTCACTGTTCCTGTACGGCAAGGACCTCACCGTCACCAAGCGGGAGCCGGCCCTCACCACCGGCTCCCGGATCGCGGTCAACGGCTCGCACAGCGCGGTCAGGTCCCAGGGCCTGGACCGCGTCATCGCCGACGCCCACGCCCGCTATCCCCACCTGCGCTTCATCGGCCAGAACCTCAGCGACGCGCGGCAGTTGCACTGGCGGGACCTGTCCGACCCGAACGCGCTGGTCACGGCGATGCCGACGCACCCCGACCACCCGATGTACCGGGAGGACAAGGTCCGCGTCTACGTCGACCCGGTCACCTGGATCGACGACCTGCGCGCCTTCGACTTCTCCTTCGGCTCGCGCATCCACGGCAACATCGCGGCCCTGCTCGCGGGCACGCCGGCGACCGTGCTGTGCGGTGACTCGCGGACGCTGGAGCTGTGCCGCTACTTCGGCATCCCGCACCGCCGGATCGACAAGCTGCCCGAGGACCTGGACCCGGCGTCGCTGTACGAGGAGGCCGACTTCGGCGCCCTGATGGGCGGTCACCAGGAGCGGTTCGAGCGGTTCACGGGGTTCCTGGACAAGAACGGCCTGGAGAACACGTTCACGCACGGCGACGGAGGCCAGGCCTTCGAGCAGCGCATGCGGTCGCTGTCCTTCCCGGCGGGCATCCGCCCCTGGAACGACGCCGACCTCGCCTCCCTCACCACCCGGTTCGGCTGGCTGCAGAGCCGTATCACGGAACTCGGCGCGGACAACGAGCGGCTGAGACGCGAACTGGCCCGCGCCGGCAAGTCGGGCACGGCAGCACCGGCGGCGTCCGTGTACCGGCGCGCGCGCCGTGTCGTGGGCCGCCCCATCCGCCGGGCGCTGCAGTCGGGACGGCAATAGCGGGCAACACCAGCGGGGACGAAGGTCTCCGCACGTGGTCACTCCATGCCCTCAGGACACGTGCGTGTCGTCTGCAGGCCGCCGCGCGTTAACCCGGTCGCACGACCGTCCCGCCGCGACCTTGGAGTGACCGCAGTTGCCCACACCCCTGTCCCGCATCCCGGCGAGAGCCCTCGTCACGGCTCTCCTGGTCGCAGCCTTCTGCGGCCAGGCCGTGGGTGCGCTGCGCCCGCACGTCCCGCTGCTGCTCGCCGCGACGGTCGTGTCCCTGGCCGTCGAGGGCGTGCTGTACCGCTGGCACCGGGGCATGCTGTCGGTGTTCGCCAAGTCGCACGCGGACATCACCGTGCGCCATGTGCTGCGGGACCTGCTGCTGGTCGTGGCGCTGCTGCGGCTCGGCGAGCAGCACCGCGAGACGCTGTACACGCCGCTCGTCGCGGGCCTGCTCGCCTTCTACGCCCTGCACTGCGCGATCCAGGCGGTCTCGGTGCTGGTCCGCCGCACCCGCACCCTGCCGGTGGTCACCCGCAACATCGACGCCTCCGCGCTGCGCCTCTCCCCCGCCCCGCCCGTCCTGCTGCGCCGCCCCGGCCATCGCCTGCTGGCCTTCGGTCTCCCGGCCACGGCGGGCCTGCTGACCACGACGGCCACCGACGACCCCCGCTGCGCGGCCCTCGGCATCGCGCTGTCCCTCGGGCTCGCCCTGCTGGGCCTGTACGACCTTGTCGTACGGCTGCTGCCGAGCCGCCGCCCGGCGGGTGAGCAGGAGGCGCTGAAGTGGCTCGACGCGTGGCTGGCCGAGTACCGGCCGACGGTCGGCCTGTACTTCTCCGGCGGCGCGTCCTCGGCGTACCAGGCGAACATGTGGCTGGAGCCGCTCGCGAAGCTGGACGGGCGTCCGCTGATCGTGCTGCGCGAACGGTTCATGGTGCAGAAGATCGCGCCGACCGACGTCCCGATCCTGTGCCTGCCGAAGGTCTCGACGCTGATGCACCTGGAGCAGTCCACGCTCCAGGTCCTCATCCACCCCTCGAACTCCGGCAAGACCTCCCAGATCCTGCGCATCCCGACGCTCAAGCACACCTTCGTCAACCACGGCGAGAGCGACAAGCTGTCGTCCTGCAACCCGTACGCGAAGGCCTACGACGAGGTGTGGGTGGCCGGTCCGGCGGCGCGTGAGCGGTATGCGCAGGCCGAGGTCGGGGTCGAGGACAAGGACGTGGTGGAGATCGGGCGGCCGCAGCTGGAGGCCGTACGGCCGTACGCGGGCCCGCCGACAGGGGCGTACACCACTGTCCTGTACGCGCCGACCTGGGAGGGCTGGGACGGCAACCCCGGCAACACCTCGCTGATCGAGGCCGGCGAGAACCTCGTACGGGCGCTGCTCGCGGACCCTGGCGTGCGGCTGCTGTACAAGCCGCATCCGCTGACGGGGTCGGTGGATCCGCGGGCGGGCGCGGCCGATCTGCGCATCCGCGAGCTGATCAGGGCGGCGAACCGGGAGCGGGCGGGCGAGCGGCCGCGCGACACCGGGGAACTGGCTCTGTGTACCCAGGAGTTGGACCGTCTCACCACGACGACCGTCCGGGCGGCCGCCGATCAGGTCGAGCGGATGCTGCTCCAGTCGGCGCCGGAGCCGGGGCGGGCGGAGGCGGTGGCGCGGGCGACGGAGGCCTGGGAGGAGGCGTACTGGGCGTCGCTGCCGGAGTGGGAGCACCAGGTCGTCACGGACGTCCGGCCCGCGCTGTACGCCTGCTTCAACCAGGCGGACCTGCTCGTCAGCGATGTGTCGAGCGTGATCAGCGACTTCCTGGCGAGCGGGAAGCCGTACGCCGTGGCGAACACCAGCGGCCTCGCGGAGGACGTGTTCCGCAAGGCCTTCCCGACCGTGCGCGCGGCGACCGTGCTGACGCCGGACGCGGCCGGGGTGCCGGAGCTGCTGGACGCGGTGCGGCACCCCGAGAAGGACGAACTGGTCGAGGCGCGGGCGGAGTTGAAGCGCCACCTGCTGGGGCCGGACGAGCCGACGTCACAGGTGCGCTTCAACGAGGCCGTACGGGCGCTGTGTTCGGCCGCCCTGGAGCACCGGGAGCGGATGGAGGAGCGGCTGGCGCAGGAGCTGCATCCGGCAGCCGCTGCGGGGCGGGCCGCGGAGGTCCCCGACCAGCGCCGGTCCGTCACGCCGCAGCAGCCCGCCCGCCCGGCGTAGCCCGGCCCGAGGCCTTCAGCATCCGGCGTGCCTTGCGGACCGCGCGCCGCAGGAACGAGTCCGTACCGCCCTCCCGGTACCCGGGGAAGACGCGGGCCTCGCGCGGTTCGGCGAGGTACACGGAGTCGGGTATCCCCGCTGCCGGGTCCCGGAAGTACGGGTAGGCGAGGTAGACACGGCGGCCCTTCTTCTCCAGGAGGGCCGCCGCCTGCTTCTTGGCCTTGAGGAACTCCACGACCGGCAGCAGGAGGTCGGGGCGCCGCTCGGCGACCAGGTGCAGCCGCAGGCGCTCGTTGACCTTGAGGCGGCGGGCGACGCCCGGGGTCCAGTAGGCGTCCATGAGGGGGCCGGCCAGCTCGAGCTTGTGCTCCCTGACCTTCTCGCTGTCCTTGGCGTACTTGGGGCCGAACTGGGGCAGCAGGGTGATGAGGAAGGGGCGGACCATGAGCAGGTCGCGCCGGTCGCCCGCCGGAACGAGCTCGGCGATCAGGTTCATCAGGGCGCGCGCGGAGTCGAAGCGCAGGGTGTAACCGCCGCTCTTGGTCACGTGCTTGCCGTCGTCGCGGCCCACCAGGTAGTAGCAGGTGTAGTCGGCGACCACGGAGACGCCGTCGGCCCGCAGATAGGCCTCCATCGTGAACAGTGCGTCCTCGCCGGTCCACAGGGACTCGTCGAAGCGCATGTCGTGCCGGGTCAGCAGCTCGCGGCGGAAGAGTTTCTGTGCGCTCAGCGTGAACTTGATGTTGGAGGAGAAGACGTCGGTCCGGTCCAGCGTCTTGCCCCACATCGACTTCGGCGCGGTGCGGTTGACGCCCTCGACCCGGCCGAGGACGACGTCCGTGCCGTTCTTGTCGGCCATCGCGACCATGCGCTCCAGGGCCTCGGGGCCCAGCCGGTCGTCGGCGTCCAGGAAGAAGACGTAACGCCCGGTCGCCTTGCCCAGACCGACGTTGCGCGGGCCGCTGGGGCCCCCGGAGTTCTCCTGCCGGATCACGGTGACCGGCATCGGCGCGCGGGCGGCGAACTCCTCCAGGCACTCCCCCGTGCCGTCCGTAGAACCGTCGTCGACGGCGATGACCTCGATGCGCTCCGGGTCGATGGTCTGTGCCTCGACGGATGCCAGGCACTCGACCAGGTATGGCATCGCTTCGTACGCCCCGATGATCACAGTCACATCAGGCTGCGTGACGGTCACGTTTCCCCCTTGTCAACGGGATATTTCCCCCGTATCGCCTCATTCGCTACCTGGTAGACGACTGGGCGTTGCAAGCGGTTGCCTCACAGGCGCGTTTTGGTGAGTCAGATCACATCGTGAACCTGACATGGACTCACGCTATTCGGGAAACGTAAGAGGCTTGCTAGAGGCGATATGGCCAATACCAAAACGGCGCGGCCCCCGAGGATTCCCTCCCCGGGGGCCGCGCTCTTGGTTCGCAGGTCAGGCCGTCACATCACCCTCGGCCACCGACACCCGCTGCTCGGGGATGGCCGCCGCCCGTGACTCCTGGCCGACATTGCGCGTCTCGGCCTTGATCGCCAGGTTCGCCACCGCGGTGTTGAACTGCTCGATGGAGGTCGGCTCGTCCGGGCCGAGCAGGTACCGCTTGAGCTCCTTGCGGTCCTCGGCCAGCGGGTCGGCGGACGGGTCGCGGACGGCGTCCAGCAGCTCGCCCAGCTCGGCCGCGCTGTTGGACAGGATCGTCGCGGCGCGCACGGCCGTGTTCTGCCGCTTGAACTCCTCCACGCCCAGCTCGGCGGAGTCGGTGACGGCGTAGGGCTTGCCGCTGGCGATGAAGTCGGAGACCACGCTGGAGATGTCGGAGACCATCGCGTCGGAGACGTTGAAGCAGTCGTACAGACGCGGCTCGGCGCCCGTGATGACGCGGTGCTCGTGGCCGGGGACGGACCGCCAGTACGCGTCGTTCCACTCGGCGCGCAGCCGGGCGATCTCCTCGTGCTTGGCGACGTCCAGCAGGCCGTCGCGGGTGGCCTCGGCCTCGTCGCCGCCACCGCCCGCCTTGCCGCCCTTGCTCTTGCCGGACAGCTCGGCCAGCCGCGCCTCGATACGGGCCAGCTCGGCCTTGGCGGCGGCCTGCGCGGCGGTGTCGGCGGTGAAGCGCGGGTCGGTGGCACGCTCGGCGGCGGCCTGCTCGACCAGGGCGGTGATCCGCTTGTGCGCGGCGCCGGCCTCCTTGCTGACGGTGCCGGTGAAGGGGTGCGGCTTGTACAGGACGCGGACCGGCGGGTCGGCCTTCACCAGCTTCTTCACGATGTTCTCGCCGGCCAGCACGATCGAGGTGTTGCCGGGGTTGCCGTCCCAGCCCTCCCAGGTCGGGGCGTACAGAACGGTCGGGATCCGGCCCTCGGGGACGCCGTGCCAGCCCTGGATCGGCGCCAGCTGCGGGCGGCCGACCTCCACGATGTCCTCGTCGCGGACGCCCACGTCGGCTATGGCGTAGCGGTCGCGGCCCGCGCGGCCGGCGGTCCACACCTCGTCGTAGACCTTGCTGTACGGGTTGACGCTGGCCAGCTTGTCGCTGTCGCCGTGGCCGATGAAGACGTGCTTCATGGTGGGGACGCGCAGCAGGTGGATGTTCTTGCCGACGTTCGCCGCGTACAGCGCGACGCGCACGTTGGACAGGTCCAGGTTCATCAGGTGCACCCCTCCGGGCACGCAGATGACGGGGACCGTGGTGGCCGCCAGGTTGTTCAGGATGACCCGCTCGCGCAGGATGATCAGCGGCTTGGAGTCCAGCTGCTCCATGGTCTCCAGCCACATGTTGACCTGGTAGGCGGAGTCCTTGGAGCCGGAGAAGTACAGCACCGTCTCGGGCCGGTACTCGCGCAGCCAGTCGTCGACGGCGGCCAGGACGGTCTCCGCGTTCGGCGGGATCTTGCGGCCGCGGACGTACGGGACGAGCGCCAGCACGTAGAGGCAGCCCAGGGCCACCGTGACGCCGATGCCGACGAAGCCGGCCACGGCCGACTCCAGGGCGGCCGAGACGAGGATGCCCGCGACGGCCGCGAGGTCGAGGTGCAGCATCTTCTCGGCGGAGCGGTGCAGCAGCCCCCGCGGCGGGGCGTCCGGGATACGGATGCGCGAGGCGAGGTCGACGTTGCGGGTGGCGACCGGCATACGGCGGCGGTTGCGGATCAGGGTGACCAGCGCGCCGTGCGGGGCCTGGAGGCCGTAGAAGGCGATGAAGCAGGCGATCGCGCCGTAGTAGATCAGGTCGTCCGCGAAGCCGAGCCGGGCCAGCAGCAGGATCAGCAGGAGCTGTCTGATCAGGAACCGGATCGACAGACCGGCGCGCACCTTGCTCAGGCGGTTGACCAGATAGCTGCCCTTGCGGTGCAGATAGTGGTCCGCCAGGTACGTCACGGCGGCCGCGGCCGCGAAGGCGGGAACGCTCGGGACGAGCGCGGCCAGCATGAGTGCCGGGAAGCCCAGCATCATGAAGGCCGCCGCGGCCAGCTCGGCCGCGCTGCCCACCCGGGCGACGCGAATAGCGGTGGATATCACGGAGAACCTGCTCTGGAGGGAGGGGCCGGTCTGGAGGGGGAAGGACTCAGGCCCCTGTGAATTCTTCGTGAACGAAGAATCGCAGAGGCCTGAATTCCATAAGGCTATTGACTCGCGATTATGCCATGCCGTCCTGGCGGTCCAGAACACTGGCCAGCGCCTGCTCGAAACCGGACGCCTTGCCGGCGGCCGCCGTCGGGTCCTGCTGGCGGACGTCGATGACATGACCGGTCAGCTCGGACAGCAGCACGTCGAGGGAGGTGCGGGCCACGGCCTCGGAGGAGAGCAGGCTGCCCGCGGGCTCCTGGCCGAAGGCCTTGGTGCGCATCGGCGTGGCGGTGCGCTCCGGGTTGATGCAGTTGACGCGGATGCCGTCGCCGGCCCACTCGTCGGACAGGGCCTGGGTGAGGTTCACCATGGCGGCCTTGGTCGAGGAGTAGAGGCTGTACTCGGCGCGGCCGCGGGTGTAGCTGCTGGAGGTGTACAGCAGCAACTGGCCCTTGGTCTCGGCCAGGTACTTGTACGAGGAGCGCGCGATCTGCACCGGGGCGAGGTAGTTGACCTTCAGCGCCTCCTCGATGGTGGCGTTGTCGGTCTCGGCGAGCTTGCCGATGCGCAGCACACCGGCGGTGTTGACGACGTAGTCGATGCGCCCGGTCTCGGCGTACGCCTTGGACAGCGCGTCGTCGACCTCCTCCGGGTTCTCGACGTGCGTGCCGGTGGTGGAGCGGCCGAGCGCGTACACCGTGGAGCCGTAGGACTCGGCGAGTTCGGCGATGTCCTTGCCGATGCCGTACGAGCCGCCGAAGACGACGATCGTCTTGCCGGTCAGGAGCTGACGGTAGGCCTCCTCGCTCACCTGCTCGGGAGCGGCGGTGGAGGCCAGCTGGAACAGCTTGTCGGCGATGAAGACGTCGACGGGCTGGGTGACCTTCATGTTGTACTCGTCACCCGCGACGACGTGGATCGGCACGTCCGGCAGGTACTTGAGCACGACGGAGCAGTCGTCCGTGGCCTGGAAGTTGGGGTCGCCGGCGGCGACCTCGTAGGCCCGCTTGATCGTGGACAGCTTGAAGGCCTGCGGGGTCTGGCCGCGGCGCAGGCGGGAGCGGTCCGGGATCTCGGTGATGAACTCGCCGTCCTCGCCGTGGGTGCGGGTCACGATGATGGTGTCCGCGGACGGGATGGCGACGTCGACGGCCTGGTAGCGCTCCAGCGCCACGACACAGTCGTCGATGACGCGCTGTGACAGCAGCGGGCGTACGGCGTCGTGGAACAGGACGTTGAGGTCCTCGCCCTCGGCCAGACCCTCGCCGAGGGCGGCGATGGCGCGCTCGGTGGTCTCGTTCCGGGTCGAGCCGCCCTCGATGATCTTCTTTACCTTCGTGAACCCGGCCTTGGCGACGATCTTCTCGATGTCCGGCACATACCCGGGCGCCATCAGCACGATGACGTCGTCGATCGAGTCGGCCTTCTCGAAGGTGGTCAGGGTGTGCTCGATGACTGCCTTGCCGGCGATCTTCAGCAACTGCTTGGGGATCGACAGACCCACGCGCTGACCGGTACCGCCGGCCAGGATCACTGCGGTGGTACGGGGCTTGGCTATGTGCTGGGACACAGGTGACCTACCTTGTGGCGACTGGGAACTTGGAAATGGTCCCACTTGGGGTTACCGCAGTGCAAGGTGAGCGTCCCCGCCTGCATATGTGCGCGCAACCTGTCATTCACCTTGCACGCCTGGTCATTGTCGGGAGGCCCTCCGCAGGTTCCGGGTAATTGCTGTGAGTAACGGCACAGGTTCAGCGAAGCCGTAGTCGCTTGAGGCAGCGATGGCCGAGTACCCGCACCAGCTCCGTCGACGACGTCTGGTGAACCGTACGCGACTTGGCGGCCGCGGTGTGCCGCACCGGCGCGGCAGCCGCCGCCGCGAGCGCTCCGTACAGCGCCCGAGCCGCAGCTTCGGGGGCGATGCGCGGCTCGGCATCAGTTGGGGTCGCGGGTTTCGGCACAGCTGACAAAAGCCGCATGTCGCCCAGAATGCGCACCCCCGTCCCACCCATACGCTCCGCCATCTCCGCACCGATCTCCGCGGCGGCCTCGACGGCCCACCGCGGCGTACCGATCTTCACGTCACCGGGACCAGGGATGCACGTGTTCTTCATATGCATCACGGCACCGTTCCGGACAAGTTGCGAATAGAGCTCCTCGGGGAGTTCATTGGCGCGGAATTCCTTATTAAGATTCCGCAGCATTTCGGTCTCGGCGAGGGTGAGCGAGCGATTCGCCGCGTCCGGAACGGGACGCAGAAGACGCGCCGGCAGTCCGAGCAGCGCCTCGAAGGTGCGCATCAGCCCCTCCCGGTCCCGGTCGTCGACCACGACGACGGTGACCCGCTCGGGGCCGACCACCCGGGCCCAGCGCCCGACCAGCCGGTCATGCCGGTGCCGGCGCCAGAAGCTCGGGTTGGGCCTGTCGTACGGCGGCTTCCTGAGCATGTGCTCCAGCCAGTCCTCGTAGCCCATGCGCAGGCCGTTCTGCACGTACTGCTGCCACTGCGAGGGCATGATCTTGGCCAGCGGGCGCAGGGTGACCAGCACGTGCACGCGGTCGCCGCCGAGCTGCTCGACGATCCGCCGGACGGTGTCGTCGTCGGGGGCGTCGGCGAAGAACTCGCTGCTGATCACCGAGGTGCGCCGGCCCGTGGCGCGCACCTGCTCCAGCAGCCGCTCCCAGTGCCGCGCGGTCGGCCGGGCGTCGCCCATCATGCCGGTGCGGGCGCAGGCGGCCAGAACCGCCTCCATGGGGTGCCGGGTGGTGGCCGGCCATGCGACGCCGTGCCGGGCCATCTCGTCCTTCGCCGCGAACAGCGCGCCCTGGATCGAGGTCGTGCCCGTCTTGTGCGGGCCGATGTGCAGCAGGCGGGTCCCGGGCGACAGCGGGGTGATCACACCGTCGCCGTCCGGGAGTTCAGCTCTCGTACAGTCCGTCTCCATGGCAAGAGGACGGTAAGAGGACTTGCTGAGAGAGCGCTGAGAGGGGCCTGGGACGTACCTGAATCCCGGGCCCCTCATCGGGGGTGACGCGCGTTACACGACCTCGACGCCGGGCCGTCCCGCCTCGACCCGCAGCCGTGCCAGCGTGCTGGGCGTAGCGGTCTGCTGGCGGACCGTGTCCACTATGCGCACCTGCGCGTCGATGCCGTCGCGGCGGATGTCGAAGAGGTGGTAGCCGCGGTGGGCGTCGAGCAGCTTCCAGTGCGGGTTGTCCGGCAGGCGCGGGTCCCACTCCCGGTGGAAGGCGGCCTGGTCCTGGTCGCCGTTGCTGGAGATGGACGTCCCCACGAACTCGGCGCCGACGACGTCGGAGTCCGGATCGGCGTAGTCCTCCTTGAGGTCGCTGATCATCGTGAGGTGGCGGTCGCCGGTGAACACGACCGGGTTGCGGACGTGCTTCAACTCCTGCATCAGGGCGTTGCGTTCGGCCTGGTAGCCGTCCCAGGCGTCGTAGAACCAGAGCTTGCCCGGGCCGACCTGGAGATCGGTCTCGGCCATCATGATCTGCGAGCCGATCATGTTCCAGCGGGCCGGCGAGTGCCGCAGCCCGTCGACCAGCCACTGCTTCTGCTCGGCGCCGAGCATCGTGAGTGAGGGGTCCTGGGCGCCTTCCTGGCTCTTGGCCTGGTCGCTGCGGTACTGCCGGGTGTCCAGCACGCTGAGCCGGGCCAGGCGGCCGAACTCCAGGCGGCGGTACATCTGGATGTGCGGGCCGTTCGGGATGGCGCTCGCGCGGACCGGCATGTGCTCGTAGTACGCCTGGTAGGCCGCGGTGAGGCGGGCCACGAAGGCGTCGTGCGGCTGCTTGTCGGGGTCCTGCGGGATCTCGCCGGCGAAGTCGTTGTCGACCTCGTGGTCGTCGAAGCTGACCACCCAGGGCGCGTTCGCGTGCATCGCGGCGAGGTCCGGGTCGGTGCGGTACTGCGCGTACCGGTTGCGGTACTGGACGAGGGTGTACGGCTCCCCCGTGCCCTCGTGGCGGCGCAGGGCCGTCGCCGACGGCGTCGACTCGTAGATGTAGTCGCCGACGAAGAGGACGAAGTCGGGGTCCTGGGCCAGCATGTCGGCGTACGGCGTGAAGTAGCCGTGCTGCCAGTTCTGGCAGGAGGCCAGCGCCATGCGCAGATGGCCGCCGGAGCTGTGCGGGTGGGGCGCGGTGCGGGTGCGGCCGGTCGGGGAGAGCTGGCTGCCGGCGCGGAAGCGGTACCAGTACGTACGGCCCGGGCGCAGGCCGCGGACGTCGACGTGCACGCTGTGGCCGAGCTCGGGCCGGGCCTGGGCGACGCCGCGGCGCACGACCTTTCTGTACCGCTCGTCCTCGGCGAGCTCCCACTCGACCGAGACGACGCTGTCCGGCATCCCGCCGCCGCCCAGCGGGTCGGGTGCGAGCCGCGTCCACAGCACGATGCCGTCCGGCAGCGGGTCGCCGGAGGCCACACCGAGGCTGAACACGCCGTCGGGCAGCGGCGTTTCGGCGGCCCGGGCGGCGGTCGGCAGCCACAGCTGGGCGGAGGCCGCGGCGCCGAGTACCGCGGCGCCCGCGGTCAGAAAACGGCGGCGGTCGGGGGATACGGGTCCGGACACTCCGGTCATCGACGAACTCCCTTACCTCACTGGCCTCTTGGACACTTCGGATGCTCATGCTTCAGGGCGGTACGCCCGATGAACGGCATACCTCGCGTGCATGACAAATAGGGAGACAACAGAAGACCCGTCGCAGCGCAAGAACGCGTCTTTGCCACAACGGGTCTGATGCTTGATCAGCGGTTGATCAGTAGTTGAATCCGGACCCCAGCTTGGCGTTGGCGGCGACCGTGCCCAGGGTCCCGCCGCCGAAGGTGAACGAGCCGGTCGGGGTGATGCCGGACGAAGTCGACCTGAACACCCACACCGATCCGGCGCCCGCGTTCTCCCCCGGTGCGCCGACGACGAGTTCGGCGCGGCCGTCGTGGTTGGCGTCCACGAGGTGGGTGGTGCGGCCGAAGGCGTCGTTGCTCTCCGCCGCGCCCGGGACGCCGGTGGTGTTCTGGTTGAAACCCTGGGCGCCGCTGCCGGTCAGGCCGCTCGCGCTGCCGCGCAGCACGATGACACCGCCGGTGTTGCTCAGCCCGTCGAAGTCCTCGCCGGGCACGCCGGTCGAGACGTCGGCGTAGCCGTCGCCGTTGACGTCGGCGACGGAGACATCGGCGCCGAAGCCGTCCATCCGCTCGGCGGCGCCCGGGACTCCGGAGCTGTCCTGGTTGACGTACATCGCCTTGGTGCCGTCGGGCCCGTTCGCGCCGCCGGGGACGAAGGTGACCCGGCCGCCCAGGGGGATCGGGGTGTTGGCGTCGCTGTCGTAGCCGTCGACCGGACGGCCCACGATGATGTCGTCGTACCCGTCGCCGTTCACGTCGCCGAGATCGAGGGACTCGCCGCCCTGCACGCGCCAGCCCCTGCTGTCCTCGAGCACGACCTTCTCCGCAAGCCCGCCCGGCGTGCCCCGCCAGTACGTGATGCGCCGGGCGTCGTACTCGTCGCCGTCGTTCATAGTGCCGACGACGTCGTCGATGCCGTCACCGTTCACGTCACCGGTGGCCAGGTCGAGGAAGCGCGGGTCGGAGTCGTCCAGGATCGTCTGCTCCCCGCCCTTCGCCGCACCGTCCCGGCCGAAGGGGCCCTTGATGACGCGCAGCTTGACCAGGCTCTCGACGACCACCAGATCCGAGGCGCCGTCCCCGTTCACGTCACCGACGGTCAGCTCGCCCTTGGCGCTCAGCCGGTCGTAGGTGTTCTTCCCGTACGCCAGCGTCGACCCGCCGGACAGACCGCCCGCGCCGCCCCAGACGACCTCCACCTGCCCGGTCTCGGCGCCGCCCTCGACGCTGTCCTCACCGGTGACGCCGACGATCAGGTCGTCGTAGCCGTCCTGGTCGAGGTCGGCGGTGCTGAGCGCGCTGCCGAACTGGTCGTCGGTCTCCGCGGAACCCGGTATGCCGGTGGTGTTCTGGCTGATCACCTGCTTCGAGGCGGTGGTGAGCCCGCTCGCCGAGCCGTACAGCACGGCGACGTAACCGGCCTTGGTCTTGCCGCCGACGGTCGCCTCGGGGGCCGCGATCGCGACATCCGAGTAGCCGTCGCCGTTGAAGTCGTCCTGGAGCTTTGTGGCAGCGGTCGGCGTGTCACCCGAGGCCTGGGCGACCGGCAGGGCGGCGGCTCCGGTCACCGTCAGGACGGCGGCGAGTCCCGTACGCCACGTTGCTTTGCGCCTGTTCATGGTGCTCTCCTCTGGATTTCGTGGGGGATGTCCGTGGGGGGGAGGTCTGCGCGTGACGTCCGTGGCGGATGTCGGTGGCGGATGTCAGTCCGCCAGCGAGGCCCCGAAGTTGGACCCGGTCGCGGGCAGGCCCATGGTGGTGGCGCCGAACGTGAAGGAGCCGCTCGCGGTGACACCGCTCGACGTGGCCGAGAAGACCCATGCGGCCCCGTTGCCCGCGTTCTCCGCCCAGTCGCCGACGACGAGGCCGTCCCTCTTGTCGCCGTTTGCGTCGACGAGGGCGGTGTCGGCGCCGAAACGATCCAGCTTCTCGGCGCTGCCGGGCACCCCGCCGGTGTTCTGGCTCAGGGACTTGATGCCGGTCGTGGTCAGGCCGCCCGCGCTGCCGCGCAGCACGAGGACGGTGCCGGCGTCGGTGAGGCCGTCGAAGTCCTCGCCGGGCAGCCCGGTCGCCACATCGAGGTAGCCGTCGCCGTTGGTGTCACCGATCGACAGGCCCGAGCCCATGCCGTCGTGGTACTCGCCGACGCCCGGCACTCCCGCGGTGTCCTGGTTGATCCACACGGGCTTACGGGTGTCGGAGACGCCGTTCGGGCCGCCGTAGAAGACGATCAACGCGCCGCCCTTGCTGGGGAGTTCGACGTCGCTGTCGTAGGTGTCGTCGACGTGGCCGACGACGATGTCTGCGTAGCCGTCCTTGTTGAGGTCGCCGATCTCGATGTCCTCGCCGCCGACGACCCGGCCCTGGGAGTCCTTCAGGGCACCTTTGAGGGTGAAGCCGTTCGGGCCGCCGACGAGCAGATCGACCGCACGGGAGTCGGGCTCGTCGACGAACGTGGAGCTGACGGCCAGGTCGGCGATGCCGTCGCCGGTCACGTCCCCGACGGCGATGCCGTCGAAGAAGGACATGCCCTCGGGGTCGACGGTGAACCGCCCGGAGCTCGCCGCGTCACCGCCGCGGCTGAAGGGTCCGCGCAGCACGGTGCCGTCTCCGGGCGAGTCGGGGTCGCCGTTCACGTCGGCCATCATCACCACATCCGGGTTCCGGTCGCCGTCGACGTCGCCCAGGGCGTAGGTGAGACCGGGGTAGCTCGTCTCCGGTATTCCGCTGAGCGGGGTAGGGGTGGCGGAAAGCCCCTTGGGTCCGCCCCAGTTGACGACGAGGAAGAGCCCGTCGTAGTTCGGGCCGTTCTGCGTGGGGGTCCGGTCCACCGTCGACACCAGGTCGGCGTAGCCGTCCCGGTCGAGATCCGCGCTCTGCAGTGCGCTGCCGTATCCGGTCTGCGGCACGCTCGTGTCCCGGCCCGGCCGGGTCAGCACCTGCTTGCGCGAGGTCGACAGCCCACTGGAAGAGCCGTACAGCACGCTGACCGCGCCGGCCTTCGCCGTGCTGCCCAGCGCGGTGCCGGGGGCGCCGATCGCCAGGTCGGGGTAGCCGTCGCCGTTGAAGTCGTCGCGCAGCCGCTTGGTGCTGGGCGTGGTCGCGGTCGCGGTCGCGGTGATGGTCGTCGCCTCGGGTGTGGCGGCGTTGACGGCGGGGACCAGGACGGCGCCGGTGACCAGGGCGATGCCGGCGGCGAGGATGAGCCGCCTGCGGCGCCGGGGAAGGGAATGCGAGACCATCGATTTCCTGACATAGGGGAGGGAACGCGTGGGCGGGGGAACGCGTGGGGGGTGACGAGGGATCAGCGCGGGAACCGCTCACCGAGCCTGGCGCCGCTCGCGACCGTCCCGAGCGTGCGCGCGCCGAAGGAGAAGGAGCCCTTGGCCGTGACGCCGGTGGAGCCGGACCGGAAGACCCATACGGCACCGGCGTACGAGTCCTCAGCCACCGCGGCTACGACGGGCTCGGCCCGGCCGTCGCCGTTGCCGTCGACGAGGGCGGTCCGCTCGCCGAAGCGGTCGCCCTTCTCGGCCGTACCGGGAACGTCGGCGCTGTTCTGGCTGAAGAGTCTGCTGCCGGCCCCGGTGGGCCCGTCCGGTCCGCCGGGTACGACGACGAAGGCACCGGCCTGCTGCACCGTGCCCAGGTCCTCGTACGGGTCGCCGGCCAGGACGTCGCCGTAGCCGTCGCCGTTCACGTCGCCGACCGAGAGGTCGTAGCCGAGGAAGTCCTCGGGCTCGTCGGTGCCGGGCACTGAGGGGGTGTCCTGGGTGATGACCCGGGGAGCGACGGTGCCGGCGGGGCCGTTCGCGGTGCCGTAGAGGAACCTGAGGTTTCCGCCGCCCATGACGATGTCCGCACGACGGTCGCCGTTGACGTCGCCGAGGGCCAGCGAGTAACCGGCCCTGATCCTCTCGCCCTGTGCGTCCTTGAGGACGACGAGCGGCTGCAGGCCGTCGCGGCTGCCGCGCAGGAAGTTCAGGTGCTCGCCGCGGTCGCCCTCGTCGTCCGCGTCGTACGACTGGGCGACAGTGACGACGTCGGTGATGCCGTCGCCGTCCACATCATCGGCCGCCACGCGGACCAGCTGGATGTCGCCGTCGACGAGCTCCACCCCTGCCTGGGCGACGGGCATACCGTCGCGTCCGAAGGGCCCGTACTCCACGCGGCCGTTGTCGAGCAGGTCCTGATGGCCATCGCCGTTGAAATCGCCGGTGACGGTTCCGTAGCCGCTCTGGTACCGGCCGTCACCGACGTCGGGCCGCACCTTCCCCGAGGTGAAACCGCCAGGACCGCCCCACAGCACGGTCCGGCTGCCCTGCCGGGCGATGCCGCCCTGCTCCCACTGCTCCCCGTCGGCCGACACCTGCAGATCGGTGTACCCGTCGCCGTCCAGGTCGGCGACGACGAGGTGCGAGCCGAAGCGGTCACCGGCCTCGACGGTGCCTGGAATCCCGGCGGAGGCCTGCGTGTACACCTTCTTGGCCGCGCCGGTCAGCCCACGCGCCGACCCGTACAGTACGGCCACGTATCCGGCGTCGGCCTTTCCGCCCACGGTGGCGTGGGAAGCGGCCACGGCGAGGTCGCCGTAGCCGTCACCGTTGAAGTCCTGGCGCACACCGACGGCCGCCGCAGCCTGGGCCGCCCCCGCCGGCGCCGCACCCACGCTCGCACCCACCAGGGCGATCGCCACCATCACGGCATGCCGCGTCCTGCGCGATACAGCCTCGACCACGTCGACTCCGGGAATCCGATGGGAAGTTGAACGCGGAGAGGACCAAGATCCTCATCCACGCCGCCCAGTACGACTCACCAGAGAGACGCTTGGTTGTGTTGAGATACGCCGCGGCTTTCCCTGCCGTTAACCGACTTGGCGCGCGGCACGCCGGGCACCCTTCGACGGACGCCCGGCGCAGCCGACGCCCTTTAGAACGGCTCGAAGTCGTCGAACTCCCGCGCCGCCTCGTCCCGCTCGGCCTGCTTGTCCCGCCGCCGCTGCGCGGCAGGCCGCGGCGCCTCGAACCGATGGTCCTCGCCGCGCCGCCCGAGCATCTCCGCCCCGGCCGTCACGGTCGGCTCCCAGTCGAAGACGACGGCGTTCTCCTCGGGCCCGATGGCGACACCGTCGCCCGATCGGGCCCCCGCCTTCATCAACTCCTCTTCCACACCGAGCCGGTTGAGCCGATCGGCGAGATACCCCACGGCCTCGTCGTTGTTGAAGTCGGTCTGCCGCACCCACCGCTCGGGCTTCTCCCCGCGCACCCGGAACAGGGGCTCGCCGCCGACCTCCTCGCGCGTCACGGTGAAGCCCGCGTCGTCGACGGCCTTCGGCCGGATCACGATCCGCGTCGCCTCTTCCTTCGGCTTCGCGGCCCGCGCCTTGGCGACCAGGTCGGCCAGCGCGAACGACAGCTCCTTCAGCCCGAGGTGCGCAACGGCGGACACCTCGAAGACCCGGTACCCCCGAGCCTCCAGATCCGGCCGCACCATCTCGGCGAGGTCCTTGCCGTCCGGCACGTCGATCTTGTTCAGGACCACGATCCGCGGCCGGTTGTCCAGCCCGCCGTACTCCCGCAGCTCCGCCTCGATGACGTCCAGGTCGGAGACGGGGTCCCGCTCGGACTCCAGCGTCGCGGTGTCCAGGACGTGCACGAGCACGCTGCACCGCTCGACGTGCCGCAGGAACTCGAGCCCCAGGCCCTTGCCCTGGCTGGCGCCCGGGATGAGCCCCGGGACGTCGGCGATGGTGTACACGGTCGAACCGGCCGTCACCACACCGAGGTTCGGCACGAGGGTCGTGAAGGGGTAGTCCGCGATCTTCGGCTTGGCGGCGCTCAGCACGGAGATCAGCGAGGACTTGCCGGCGCTCGGGTACCCCACCAGCGCCACGTCGGCGACCGTCTTGAGCTCCAGGACGATGTCCTGGAGGTCCCCCGGCTCTCCGAGCAGCGCGAACCCCGGCGCCTTGCGCCGCGCCGACGCCAGCGCGGCGTTGCCGAGCCCGCCCCGGCCGCCCTGCGCGGCGACGTACGACGTCCCGTGCCCGACCAGGTCGGCGAGCACATTGCCCGCCTTGTCGAGGACGACGGTGCCGTCCGGCACGGGAAGGACCAGGTCCTGGCCGTCCTTCCCCGAGCGGTTGCCGCCCTCGCCGGGCTTGCCGTTGGTGGCCTTGCGGTGCGGGGAGTGGTGGTAGTCGAGCAGGGTCGTGATCGACTGGTCGACGGTGAGGATCACGTCACCGCCGCGCCCGCCGTTGCCGCCGTCGGGCCCGCCGAGCGGCTTGAACTTCTCACGGTGGACGGAGGCACAGCCGTGGCCTCCGTTACCCGCGGCGACGTGCAGCTCGACGCGGTCCACGAAGGTGGTCATGGTTCAGTGCCTCCAGTTACATACGGAAATGTCTTAGACGTAACACGCGAAAGGCGGACCCGCCTTCCCACAGGGGAAGTGAGGTCCGCCTCGCGAAACGCTCTACGGCGCCTGAGCCCGGAACCGGGCTGCCCGGAAGGGGCTGTGTCAGGCGACCGGAACGATGTTCACGACCTTGCGGCCACGGCTGGTGCCGAACTCCACCGCACCGGCCTGCAGCGCGAACAGCGTGTCGTCGCCGCCACGGCCGACGCCGGCGCCCGGGTGGAAGTGGGTGCCGCGCTGACGGACCAGGATCTCGCCCGCGTTGACGACCTGACCGCCGAAGCGCTTCACGCCGAGGCGCTGAGCGTTGGAGTCACGACCGTTACGGGTGGACGATGCGCCCTTCTTGTGTGCCATCTCTCCTCAGTCCCTTACTTCGCAGCCGCGGGGATCTCAGTGACCTTGATCGCCGTGTACTGCTGGCGGTGGCCCTGACGACGGCGGTAGCCGGTCTTGTTCTTGTAGCGCAGAATGTCGATCTTCTGGCCCTTGTGGTGGTCCACGACCTCGGCCTGGACCTTGATGCCGGCCAGCACCCACGGGTCACTGGTCACAGCGTCGCCGTCGACAACGAGCAGGGTCGAGAGCTCGACCGTGTCGCCAACCTTGGCAGTGGAAATCTTGTCAACCTCAACGATGTCGCCGACAGCAACCTTGTGCTGGCGACCACCGCTGCGCACGATGGCGTACACGCGGATCTCACTCTCTCGCTCGGGAACGGCACCCCCGCAGTCCAGCCACCCGGCACGGGCAGCCTCTCCGGAACAGCCGGTGCGGAACACCCAGCGCTCTGGAGGAAGAGGTTTACGGGGATGTGGCGCGCCCATATCCAAGGACACGCCGACGGTCAAGGTTACGGGGCCGTGGCCGAGGGGGTCAAACCGGGCCGGGCTCCGTAGCTGTGCGGCCGGTCACGTCGGACCGGCCGCACAGGGCACTGCTCAGCTTTCGTCGGTGGCGGCGGAGACCGTGGTCTTCTTCGCCGTCGACTTGGCCGCGGCCGTCTTGGCGGTCTTCGCCGCCTTCTTGGCCGTGGCCTTCTTGGCGACCGTCTTCTTGGCCGCGGTCTTCTTGGTGGCGGCCTTCTTCGCCGTGGCCTTCTTGGCCGTCTTACGGGCCGTCTTCTTGGCCGGAGCCGCCTCCTCGGCGCCCTCCTCGGCAGCCGGGGCCTCGGCCGCAGCGGTGGGCTCCGCCTGTGCCTCCGCGGCCGGGACGACCACGACGGCCGCCTCCTCGGACGCGGTCGGCGCGGTGGCCTTGCGCACGGCCCGGCGCCGCGGACGGGCCGGAGCGGCGCTCTCCGCGACCGGCTCGCTGACACCCTCGGCGACCTCGGCCCGCTCGGCCGCGGCCGGGGCCTGTGCTGCCCCGGCCTGCTGCTCGGGCGCCTTCGCGGCGGTCTCGCTGACCGTCACCACGGCGACCTCGGCCCCCGTCGGCGACCCGGCGGGCGCGGTCACCTTACGGGTCGCACGACGGCGCGTACGTCCCTTCGGCGCGGCCTCCTCGGCTGCCGGGGCCCGGTCGGCGGCCGGCGCCTCGACGACCGCGTCCTCCACGGCGGCCGGCTCGGCCTTCGCCTCGGCGGCCGGCTCCGGCTGCACCGGACGCGCGACCTCCTCCTCGACGGTGACGTCCTGAGCCGTGGGGACAGCCTCGGGCTTCACCCCGTCCGGCTTCGGCGCACCCGCCGGAGCAGACACCCGCCGGCCGCCACGGCGCCGCGAGCGACCGCCCCGCGCGACCGCGGCCTCCGCCTCGGCGACGCTGCTGTACAGCTCCTCGTCCGGCGCGAAGGCGGGCTCGGGGAGCGCGGCGGGCACGGCGGCCTCGGCTGCGACCTCGGCCTCGGTCTCCGCCTCCTCCTCGGCCGTCTCGACCGCCTCGGCGGCGACCGTGGCCTCGTGCACCTGCTCGGGACCGGCACCGGCACGCGCGCGCTTCTTGCGCTTGCCGCCGCCACCGACGGCCGTCGGCTGCTCCATGTGCACGATGACCCCGCGGCCGTTGCAGTGGACGCAGGTCTCGGAGAACGACTCCAGCAGGCCCTGGCCGACCCGCTTGCGGGTCATCTGGACCAGGCCCAGCGAGGTCACTTCCGCCACCTGGTGCTTCGTACGGTCGCGGCCCAGGCACTCCAGGAGGCGCCGCAGCACCAGGTCCCGGTTGGACTCCAGGACCATGTCGATGAAGTCGATGACGATGATGCCGCCGAGGTCGCGCAGCCGCAGCTGGCGGACGATCTCCTCGGCCGCCTCCAGGTTGTTCCTGGTGACGGTCTCCTCGAGGTTGCCGCCCTGGCCGGTGAACTTGCCGGTGTTGACGTCGATGACGACCATCGCCTCGGTCCGGTCGATCACCAGCGAACCGCCGCTGGGCAGCCAGACCTTGCGGTCGAGGGCCTTGGCGAGCTGCTCGTCGATCCGGTACGTGGCGAAGACGTCGACCTCACTGGTCCACTTCTGCAGCCGCTCGGCGAGGTCGGGCGCGACGTGGGAGACGTACCCGTGGACGGTCTCCCAGGCCTCGTCACCGCTGACGATGACCTTGGAGAAGTCCTCGTTGAAGATGTCGCGGACGACGCGGACGGTCATGTCCGGCTCGCCGTACAGCAGCGTCGGCGCGTTGCCGTTCTTGGACTTCTTCTGGATGTCCTCCCACTGCGCCTGCAGCCGCTCGACGTCCCGGCGCAGCTCGTCCTCGCTCGCGCCCTCGGCGGCGGTGCGCACGATGACGCCCGCGTCCTCGGGGACGATCTTCTTGAGGATGGTCTTCAGCCGGGCCCGCTCGGTGTCGGGCAGCTTGCGGCTGATGCCGGTCATGGAGCCTTCGGGTACGTACACGAGGTAGCGGCCCGGGAGGGAGACCTGGCTGGTCAGACGCGCGCCCTTGTGCCCGATCGGGTCCTTGGTGACCTGCACGAGGACCGACTGACCGGACTTGAGGGCGGACTCGATGCGCCGCGGGCCGTTGGCCATGCCCAGCGCCTCGAAGTTGACCTCACCGGCGTACAGGACGGCGTTGCGCCCCTTGCCGATGTCGATGAAGGCGGCCTCCATGGACGGCAGCACGTTCTGGACCTTGCCCAGGTAGACGTTGCCGACGTACGAGGTCGACTGCTCCTTGTTGACGTAGTGCTCGACGAGCACGTTGTCCTCGAGGACGCCGATCTGCGTGCGGTCGCCGTGCTGACGGACGACCATCACGCGCTCGACGGCCTCGCGGCGGGCGAGGAACTCGGCCTCGGTGATGATCGGGACGCGACGGCGGCCCTGCTCACGGCCTTCCCGGCGGCGCTGCTTCTTGGCCTCCAGGCGCGTGGAGCCCTTGATGGACTGCACCTCGTCGGACGGCTCGGCACCCTTCTCCCGCGCGGGACGGGGCTCGCGGACCTTGACGACGGTGCGCTCGGGGTCGCCCTCGCCGGGCTCGGTGTCGACGCTGGTCTCACCGGCGCGACGGCGACGGCGACGGCGACGCCGGCTGCTGGAGGTGGAGACGCCGCCCTCTTCGCGGGCGTCCTCGGCGTCCTCTTCCTCCTGCTCGGCGGTGTCCTCGGCGTCCTGTGCGGCCTGCGCGGCGGCGAGCTCCTCGGCGTCACCGCTCTCGGTCTCGCTGTCGGGGGCCTCGCCACGACGACGGCGCCGGCCACCGCGCCGACGACGGCGGCGCGATCCGGTCTCCTCCGTCTCGTCGGCCTCCTCGCCCTCGGCGATGTCCTGGGCGGCCTCTTCGGCTTCCTCGGTCTCGTCCTCGGCGGCGGCCTCTACGCCCTGGGCCTCGGCCTCCTCACCGAAGGCACCGCCCCGGCGCCGGCGACGACGCCGCGACGCGCCGGGCTGCTCCTCCGGGAACTCCTCGACGTCCTCGGTCTCGGCCTCCGCGGCTGCCTCGGCGGCGGCCCGCTCGGGCGTCTGGAACTGCGGCTCGGTGAACACGGGCGCCTGGAACACGGCCATGGCGGGACGCGCCGGCCGCGGAGCCTCGGGCGCCTCGGCGGCGCTGGTCCGAGCGGGCTCGGCGAATCCGGTGGCGGCGCGTCGCACCACCCGGCGGCGACGGCGGGGGGCCGCTTCCTCGACGGTCTCGGCGGCGGGGGCGACCGGGGTACGGGTCTCGTCGGCGGGTGCCTCGGCGGGCGCGCCGACACCGGTGACGGCAGCGGTCTCCGTGTCGATACCGGGGGTCACGGGGGTCTCCGCGGTCAGCGGCGCCTCAGCGGGAGCCTCGGCAGCGGCCGCGGGCGCCTCGTCGGTGGCCGCGGGTGCGGACACGCGCCGCGTGGCGCGACGACGCGTACGACGCGGAGCGGCCTCGGCGGCCTCGGCAACGTCAGCGGACTCGACGGCCGCAGCAGCTTCCTCCGCCTCCTCCGCCTCGGCAGAGACGTCGGCACTCACGGGCACCTCGGCGGCACCGGCCTCCGCAGACGCGGCGGCCTCGGCGTCGGCCGGAGCACCGGCGGCGGGCGCGGACGCCCTGCGCACGGCACGCCGACGCGTACGACGCGGAGCGGCCTCCTCAGCGGGAACGGCGGCCTCGGCAGGCGCGGCGGTCACCTCGGCGGCGGCACCGGAGACGACGGTCTCGGCAGCCTCCGCCGGCGCGGGAGCACCGGCAGGCGCCGAGGCCCGGCGCACCGCACGCCGACGCGGGCGCGCGGGCGCAGCCTCCTCGGTGACCTCCGCGCTCACAGCCGCAGGCGCTTCGGCGGGGGCCGCGGTCGTCTCCTCCGCGCCGGGCGCGGCAGCGGCCGGCACCACGGTCTCGGCGGCCTCGGCAGCCGCAAGCGACCCGGCAGGCGCGGCGGCCCGGCGCACCACACGCCGACGCGGACGACCGGCAGATGCGGCCTCCTCGGCAGCCGCAGCCGCCTCCGCCGCCTCTTGGGTCTCTTCGCTCTCTTCAGCCTCGGCAGCCTCAAGAGTCACGTCGGCCTCGACGCTCTCCTCGGCCTTCGCGGCGTCATCGCTCAGCGCCGCGACATCGGCGGGCTCAGCAGCCGGTATGGCCGGCTCGACCACCTCTGTGGGCTGCGCCTCGGCGGCAGCCGACGGCGGGCCCGCCGGGCGGGACGCGGCACGGCGCCGCCGGCGCGGCGGCAGGGTGTCGCTGGGTGTGTTGAGTTCTTCGGAACCCTGGGTGGGTTCGGTCGGCTCGAGCATGCGGGCGTTTCTCCCGTCAGGCTCCCGGGCGCCGCGCCTGGTCCGGCGAGGTGCCGGTGACGTCCGCGGCTCGCGCGATGCGCGACTGCCGCCGTCCGGGGCGCGGGCGCCGCACGGGAGCTCTCTGTGTCCTGTCTCGCCGGTTCCGTACGCCGAATGCGTACGGCCTGGCGAAAGTCTTCTGGTCGGTGCGCTGCCCGACCCAGGTGGCTCCCGAGTACGAGGGCGGCGCTTCGACGTCCGTCCCTACGCGGAACCTTCCTTACGCCGACGCCGCCGCGGCGGCAGCGGTCTCGGCCTCGGTTGGGGCCGTCGCTGCCTCGCGGTCGGGCGCGAGCGGGTCGGTCACCGTGCCGGTCTCTTCATCGAACAGCCCCTGCGCCAGCCTGGTCACCGCTGCGGGGACCGGCGGCGCCAGGTCGGCCACGGCGCGGAGACCGGACAGGACGTCGTCGGGTCGTACGGCAGGCGTCACGTGCCGAACAACCAGCCGCAGTATCGCACAGGGCTGGTCGGTCGGCCTATCAGCCGCCGAACTGTGCGTTTCTGTTCCGTTGGTGCTTTGCAGGTCGACGACCGCGGGGCGGGCGTCGAAGGTGCGCAGGCCGTTCTTGGTCATGCGCTGGACCTCGACGACCTCGGCGGCGTTGAAAGCGGCCACCGCGCGCTCGGCGTCGGCCGGGTCCACGCCGTCGAGCCGCAGCTCCCAGACGGACGCCGTGAGCCGGTCGGCGAGCCCGGAGGTCCGGGCCTCGACCGCCTCGATGACGTCGAGCCCGGCGGGCAGCGACTCGTCGAGGAGCACTCTCAGCTGCTCCGGATCGCGCGCTTCGGTGAGCGCGATCTCCAGATACTCCGCCTCACTGCCCGTGCCGGTGGGTGCGGCATTGGCGTACGACACCTTCGGATGCGGCGTGAACCCCGCCGAGTACGCCATCGGCACCTCGGCACGGCGCAGCGCACGCTCGAAGGCGCGCTGGAAGTCACGGTGGCTGGTGAACCGGAGGCGGCCGCGCTTGGTGTAGCGCAGTCGGATGCGCTGCACCGCGGGTGCGGGCGGCGGGCCTTCGGGCTGTCGCTTGCCCAGTGTCGTTCAGTCCTTCGTGAGAGCGGTCGTACTGCTACCAAGAGTACGTGTCTCACGGCCGCGAGGTTCCCGCCGGTCCACAGCCTCCCGCTGCCTCGGCTCCCCGAACAGCATCCGCCGGAAGTCGGCGCGCGCCTGCCGTACGGACTCGCGGGCCACGGTGAGGGCCTGCCGGGTGGCCCGGCCCACGTTGCGGGCGGCCTCGGCGACGGGCCGCAGCACCGCGTCGCGGACGACGTGCCCGACCGGCGTGAGGACCGTCCGGTACACCCAGCGCACCGGCTCGACGAAGGTCCACCGGAAGAGGTTCGCGAGGAACCGGCCGACGGCGAGCGAGATCCGCCCGGCGATCCGCCACGCGTGCCCGAGCGCGTCCCATGTCTCCCTGCCGATGAAGGCGAGCACGCGGCCGACGGGCGCGAGGACCCACCGGTACAGGGCCAGGGCGGGCAGCACGAACAGCACGCGGGCGGTCCAGTAGAGGGCGATCCCGATCCCGGTGACGACCGTGCTCACCAGCCACACAAGCCCCCACGCGCACCAGGCGACCGCCCGGCCGACCGGCGCGAGGACCCACCGGTACAGGCCCAGCGCGGGCAGCACGAACAGCACCCGGGCGGTCCAGTACAGCGCGATCCCGATCCCGGTGACGACCGTGCTCACCAGCCACACAAGCCCCCTCGCGCACCAGGCGACCGCCCGGCCGACCGGCGCGAGGACCCACGCGTACACCCACAGGGCGGGAACGACGAGGAGATAGCGCCCCAGCCAAGCCACGGCCCCCAACACACCGATCCCGATCGCGGCGAGTACGGCGCCCAGCCCCCTGAGGACCCACATCACCGCATGACCGGTGGGTGTGAGCACGCGCGCGTACAGCCACGCCAGTCCGGCCCCGATGCCTCGGACCACCCACGCGCACGCGTGCCCCACCGGAGTCAGCACATACCGGTACACCCACACCGCGGGCACGACGACGAGCACGTTCCCCAGCCAGACGAGCCCCTTCGCGACCGGCACGACGAGGTACCGCCACAGCCCCACGAACGGCCACACGAACACCGCCCGCCCGAGCCACAGCAGCGCCCGCCCGAGGGGCCGCAACACCGCGTCGTTCACCAACCGCCCGGCGACCACGAGCGCGTCCCACGCCATCCGCACCGGCACGACCAGCACGAGCGCGACGATCCGCACCGGAATGCGGATCGCGACGACCAGGCACCCCTCGGGTTCCTGGCGCTGCGGCGGCGCCTTTTCGAGATCCATACCGTCGTAGACGTCGGAACGGCCTGGCCGGATGCAGTTGTCCTGCGTGTTCCTGCGCGCGGTCTCAGCCGCCGAGTACCGGCAGGGAGACGCCGCAGCGGACGGGCCGTGCGTGAGCGGGATCGAGGGCGTTGCTCACGAGTTGGGCGGCGTTGGTGTCGTACGAGAGTGACACGTGTTCGGAGAGGTCCGCCGGGCAGACCTCCTGGATCAGGACGTTCCGGACGGTTGCGCCCGGTCCCGCGGTGAGGAACTGGTTCTGGTACGGGGTGGCGACCTCGTCGAACCGGGTGGCGATGACGGTGTAGTCGACCCCCGGCTGCGTGTCCCCGCCCCGGTCCAGCTTCCGGTTCACCTCGGAGCCGACCATCTGATCCGCGTACGCCTGGCCGACAAGGGCGGACACGGTCGGGTTGAGACCCAGTTCGGTGGTCAGCGTGCCGAGACCGGAGGCGGTCACACCGTGGTTGGAGGGTGCCAGGCCGATGAGGCTGTGCACCTTGTTCCGTTTCGGATGCGCGGGATCCGTGCCGCCCTCGAACCGCAGATACCAGCGGGGCGTCGGACCGCCGCCCTGGGAGTGCCCGACGAGGTCGACCTGGCGGGCACCGGTGGCCTTCAGTACGCGGTCGACGTAACGGGCGACCTGCCGCGCGGAGTCCGGGACAGGGCCGTTGGCCTTGAACGGACTGCCCGGGGCCCCGCCGTAGTTGGGAGCGAAGACGCAATAGCCCTGCCGCTTCAGCCACGGGGCCAGCATGCTCCAGTTGGAAGCGGCGTTCGTCCAGGTCGCGTGCACCAGCACGACCGGGCGCGGATGCCGACGCGTGGGCCGGCAGCTCCAGTCGTTGGCACCGGACGGCGACGCCTCCGGGTGAACGAGCCCCCCGAGGAACGCCGCGGGGGCGGCGAGAAGCCGCCCCGGCGGTCGCGGAGGCACGGGTCCGTCGGATGCGGCCGCCACGCCCTGCAGGCCCACGGTCAGCGACAGGGCGACGCCCCCGCAGACCGCGGCCCACCTGCTGCGCCGCCGGTTCGAGCGTCTCCGGGAAACCTTCCGATCCGACATCGGGCCACTCCTCGTCTCCACGCCGGCCGAGCGCCGACGCGAAGATGATCGAGGAGCGGCTCCCCTGAGGACTCAACAGCCGCTCGCGGCACCTCTGATGGAGCAGACCGCTTTCATCCGTCCAGCCCACCGAGCGCGGAGTCAAGACTCCCCTGGGTCACTGCCTCTCCAGTGGCCGCCGCCAGCAGCGCGGGCGTGATGAGCGAGAGCGGGATGGGCGCGTCCGCGCACAGGGCGAGCAACCGCAGCAGAGGGCGGGCCAACGGGTGGCCTTCCGCCGACAGTTGATCGAGCGAGAGCTCCCAAGTGTGCCGCACCACACGGCGAGCGACCTCGGGATCAGTGGCGTTGGGATCCTCGGCGCCCAGAAGCGAGGGCAGGTCTGCTTCGAGCGCTTGCCGGTAGGCGGTGAACGTGCGGTAGCGGCTGGTAGGCCTTGTGAGGTAGGCGCCCACCGCACACAGCGCCAGCGGTAAGCCGCCCAGCCGAACAGCCAGCGCCTCCGCCTCTTCCGGGGTACCCGACCCAGGTGCGGCGTCAAGGAGCACCTGGCCGGCCGCGCGCGCCGTGAGAGGGGCCAGGTGCACGAGCTCGGCACACGGTCCCCAAGTGGCGGGCGCGGTGTCGCGGCTGGTGACGAGGAGCAGCCCCCCGCCGTGAGGGCGGATCCAGCCGCGGTAGTCGCCAACCTTCTCGGATTCCGGCCCTATCGCGTTGGTGTCGTCGGCGTTGTCGATGACCAGCAGCCACTTGCGTGTGGCGGCGAGTTGTCGCCACACCACGTCGGGCAGGTTCTCGTAACCCGCGCGGGCCTGCTCCAGGACTCCCATGGGCAGGCCGCAGGCCAGCGCAACCCGGGTGAGGTGCTCGCTCAGCGCGATCGGGTCGCGCCAGCGGATCCAGAACACCGCATGCCCGGCCTTTTCCGCCTGCGCGCAGAGGGCTGCCGCCACGGTCGTCTTCCCGATACCCCCCGCCGCGCAGACCACCGCGAACCTGCCGTCCGGACGGCGCAGCAGCCTGGTGAGGCGGGCGAGCTCCGCCTCACGACCGTGGACACGATCCACGGGAACATGCGGAGGGCGCAGCGAGTCCAAGGCCGCGGAGGTCAACGAGCCCACACTCAGCAGCCGGGCAGGCGGCGGCTCGCCCTCCTCCAAGCGCCTGCTGAGCAGTCCCAGACCCACGCTCAGCGGCGCCAGCACCGCAAACACCGGCCAGATCAACCACGGATTCTGTGCCCACGCGGGGGCGAACTCACTCGCGTAGTTCGCCACCGACTCCAACAGCACGATCACGATCGCCAAGGTCCCGGTAGCCAGCGATCCCAGCCCCGCACGCCGCCTTTGCTGCACCCTTCGCCCCCCACCCGGCCCGCTGCTGCGCCGGCACCAGCATGCCCGAGCCGCGCCGGGCGTGAACGACACACGGCAGGACACAGTCAGCAAAGAGGAACGGTTGGCACAGGACGTACAGGCCGCTGGCAACGAGCCCATGGGCCGGCGCCTCACGATCGACCGTTCCGGCGGGTCACCCCGTCAGTAGCGCGAAGACGAGCCCTGGCCGTCGACTACCCGTGCCTCACTCACCTCAGTGCGAGTGCCCGCTGGGAGCAGGCGCAGCGTTCTTGACCGTCAGAGGCAGCAGCTTCTTGCCGGTCGGGCCGATCTGGATGTGGGTGTCCATCTGCGGGCACACCCCGCAGTCGAAGCACGGCGTCCACCGGCAGTCCTCGACCTCGGTCTCGTCGAGGGCGTCCTGCCAGTCCTCCCAGAGCCAGTCCTTGTCGAGGCCGGAGTCGAGGTGGTCCCAGGGGAGGACCTCCTCGTACGTGCGCTCGCGCGTCGTGTACCAGTCGACGTCCACGCCGAACGGCGCCAGCGCCTTCTCCGCGCAACTCATCCAGCGGTCGTACGAGAAGTGCTCGCGCCAGCCGTCGAAGCGGCCGCCGTCGTCGTAGACCGCGCGGATGACGGCACCGATGCGGCGGTCGCCGCGGGAGAGCAGGCCCTCGACGATGCCGGGCTTGCCGTCGTGGTAGCGGAAGCCGATGGAGCGGCCGTACTTCTTGTCGCCGCGGATCTTGTCGCGGAGCTTCTCCAGGCGGGCGTCCGTCTCCTCCGCGCTCAGCTGCGGGGCCCACTGGAAGGGGGTGTGGGGCTTGGGGACGAAGCCGCCGATCGAGACCGTGCAGCGGATGTCATTGGAGCGGGAGACCTCGCGGCCCTTGGCGATGACCTTGGTCGCCATGTCGGCGATCTGCAGGACGTCGTCGTCGGTCTCGGTCGGCAGGCCGCACATGAAGTACAGCTTCACCTGGCGCCAGCCGTTGCCGTAGGCGGTGGCGACCGTGCGGATGAGGTCGTCCTCCGAGACCATCTTGTTGATGACCTTGCGGATGCGCTCAGAGCCGCCCTCGGGGGCGAAGGTCAGACCGGAGCGGCGGCCGTTGCGGGTCAGTTCGTTCGCCAGGTCGATGTTGAAGGCGTCGACGCGGGTGGAGGGGAGGGACAGGCCGATCTTGTCTTCCTCGTAGCGGTCGGCCAGGCCCTTGGCGATGTCGCCGATCTCCGAGTGGTCCGCCGAGGAGAGGGAGAGAAGGCCGACCTCCTCGAAGCCCGTCGCCTTCAGGCCCTTGTCGACCATCTCGCCGATGCCGGTGATCGAGCGCTCCCGGACCGGACGGGTGATCATGCCCGCCTGGCAGAAGCGGCAGCCGCGCGTGCAGCCGCGGAAGATCTCGACGGACATGCGCTCGTGGACCGTCTCCGCCAGGGGGACGAGGGGCTGCTTCGGGTACGGCCACTCGTCCAGGTCCATGACCGTGTGCTTCGACACGCGCCAGGGGACGCCGCTCTTGTTCGGTACGACACGGGCGATACGGCCGTCGGGGAGGTACTCGACGTCGTAGAACGCCGGGATGTACACCGAGCCCGTCTTCGCGAGGCGGAAGAGGACTTCCTCGCGGCCGCCCGGCTGCCCCTCCGCCTTCCACTTGCGGATGATCTCCGTCATGTCCAACACGGCCTGCTCGCCGTCGCCGATGATCGCCGCGTCGATGAAGTCGGCGATCGGCTCGGGGTTGAAGGCCGCGTGGCCGCCGGCCAGGACGATCGGGTCGTCGATGGTCCGGTCCTTGGACTCCAGCGGGATGCCGGCCAGGTCCAGGGCGGTGAGCATGTTCGTGTAGCCGAGCTCGGTGGAGAAGGAGAGGCCGAGCACGTCGAACGCCTTCACCGGGCGGTGGCTGTCCACCGTGAACTGCGGGACGCCGTGCTCCCGCATCAGCGCCTCCAGGTCCGGCCACACGCTGTACGTGCGCTCGGCGAGGACGCCCTCCTGCTCGTTCAGGACCTCGTAGAGGATCATGACGCCCTGGTTGGGCAGGCCGACCTCGTACGCGTCGGGATACATGAGCGCCCAGCGGACGTCACAGGACTCCCACGGCTTGACCGTGGAGTTGAGCTCTCCGCCGACGTACTGGATCGGCTTCTGCACATGGGGGAGCAGAGCTTCGAGCTGCGGGAACACCGACGCAGCGACTTCGGCAGGCATCTCGCGAACCTTCGTGAGCTGGACTGAACTGACAGGGGTGACCATCCAGCCTAACGCGGCCGCGAGGGTCCTCCGTACGCCCAGAAGCCCGCCCCGTCCTTGATCTTCGTCCACAGCGCCGGAAGGCCGGCCTCGTCCTCGGCCGCGCACCGCTCCTCACGCCCGTACAGCAGCCCGTACGTGAACGAGGGCTCCCCCGCCCCGTGCGCCTGCCGCGCCAGCTCCCGCAGCGCCTCTCGGGTCATCACGCTGTCCTGGTGGTCGCCGAGCAGGTTCTGCAGGCTCTTCATCGACTTCACCAGCCCGGCGGCCGGGCCGCCCAGGGCCGGAACCGCCGACTCCGCCGAGTACCGCGCCCGCTTGGCCTTCTTCCGGGCCTCGTGCAGCGCGAGGTCCCGGTCGTGCCCGGGCCCCAGCACCAGCGCCTGCTCGACCAGCCCGGACACAGCCGAGAAGTCCTTCCGTACGGCCTTCCCGATCACCTTCTCCGGCTTCCCGCCCGCCGCCTGAAGCAGAGGCGGGTCGGTCAGCAGCACGTCGAGGGTCTCCAGCAGCTGCAGATACCTTTTGCCGTCCAGTACGCCGATCAGCCGCCGTCGCGATCCTCCGCTGCGGGCGTGCGACCAGGTGCGCAGCCGGGTGCGGACGGGCCCGGACAGCAAGGTTCGCGGCAGTTCGTCGAGGGCGGCCGTGAGCCGCTCGGTCAGCACCTCCTGGTCCCGGTCGACGCCCAGCTCCCCGGCCAGCCACTTCAGCTCCTCGCCGATCGGGTCGGTCACGGTCCGGTCCAGGACCCTGCCGTAGGACCGGAAGGCGCTGCGCATCCGGCGAGTGGCGACGCGCATGCTGTGCACGGAGTCGTACACGTCCCGCCGCACGGCCGGGTCGAGCTCGACGACGGCGTCCCGCTGGGCGCGGAGGTAGGCGAGCACATGATCACCGGCGGTGACGGTGACCGGCGCCTGGGCCGCCCGCGCCTTCTTGCCCCGTTTCCTCTTCGGCGCCGTCTCCGCCAGGCCCCGCTGCAGCTTCGAGGCCGACGACGAGGGCCGTACGCCCGCCTTCTTCAGCCGCTTCTCGACCTTGTCGAGGAACGCCGGGTCGGTTCCGTCGGCCAGCTCCACCTCGATCTCGGTCCACTGTGCGCTGCCACCGCTGCCGCCGGTGCCGCCGGTGCCGCCGGTGCCGCTGAGGCGTTCGGCACGTACGGCGTCCACACTGACCTCGGCCAGCAACCGGCCGTCGACGTCGACGAGGTCGCGCACGTCGCGGTCGGAGCGCAGCCGGACCACGGGTACCAGCTCGGCGTCCCGGACCCGGGAGCGGACGAGGCCGGCGAGCGTGCGGGGCAGGGTGTCGGACAGCGGGGCCTGGATCTCGTCCCGTACCCCCGGGGCGACGGGGAACTTCAGATGCCAGCCCGCGTCGGAGCCGCCGGTCCTGCGACGCAGGGTGACCGACGACGCGGCGAGTCGCTCGTCCACGGTGTCGTAGTAGGTGGCGTCCAGCTGCGCGACACCCTTGTCGATGACGGCCGCGACCCCGGCGACGCCGGTCAGGTCGGGCAGGCCGCTGTCGTCGGATTCATACTTCCGCTCGATTTCGCGCTTGGTGTCCGCCATGAACCGAATCTAGTGGGCGTCACGATGGGGCGACAGGGCTTATCGCCCCTGAACCCCAGGTAACCAACTGGGCCCACCACGGCGCCTGAACGGCCCACCGCCGAGGCCTACGCAGACATGGGACGCTGCACCCGGATCGACTGCAGCAACCCCACCGCCACCCACACCGCGAACATCGACGACCCGCCGTACGACACGAACGGCAGCGGCAGACCGGTCACCGGCATGATGCCCAGCGTCATCCCGATGTTCTCGAACGACTGGAAGGCGAACCACGCCACGATCCCCGCCGCGACGATCGTCCCGTACAGCTCGGTCGTCTCGCGCGCGATCCGGCAGGCCCGCCACAGGATCACGCCGAGGAGCAGGATGATCAGCCCGCCGCCGATGAAGCCCAGTTCCTCGCCCGCCACCGTGAAGACGAAGTCGGTCTGCTGCTCCGGCACGAACTGGCCGGTCGTCTGCGAGCCGTGGAACAGCCCCGCGCCCGTCAGCCCGCCCGAACCGATCGCGATCCGCGCCTGGTTGGTGTTGTAGCCGACGCCCGCCGGGTCGAGCTCGGGGTTGGCGAAGGCGGCGAAGCGGGCGATCTGGTAGTCGTCCAGGACGCCGAGTTGCCAGACCGCGATCGCGCCGATCGTCCCCGTGCCGATCAGCCCGAAGACCCAGCGGTTGGAGGCACCGGACGCGAGCAGCACGCCCAGCACGATCACCACCATCACCATGACCGAGCCGAGGTCGGGCATGAGCATCACGATCAGCATCGGCACGGTGGCCAGGGCCAGGGCCTGCACGACCGTGCGATGGTCGGGGTACTGCTTGTCCCCGGCGTCCACTCTCGTCGCCAGCAGCATCGCCATGCCCAGGATGATCGTGACCTTCACGAACTCCGAGGGCTGCAGCGAGAAGCCGCCGGGGAGCTTGATCCAGGAGTGGGCGCCGTTGATGGTGGAGCCGAGCGGGGTGAGCACGAGCAGGATCAGGAAGACCGAGACGCCGTACAGGATCGGCACGGCCGTGCGCAGGGCGCGGTGGCCGAGCCAGACCGTGCCGATCATCAGGGCGAAGCCGATACCGGTGTTGAGCAGATGCCGGATCAGGAAGTAGTACGGGTCGTCCTGGTTGAGCTCGGTGCGGTTGCGGGTCGCCGAGTAGACGAGGAGCGTGCCGAGCAGCGACAGGGCCAACGCCGACAGCAGTATCGGCCAGTCGAGCCTGCGGGCGAGCGAGTCGCGGGCGAACAGGCGGGTCCAGCCCGCTCGTTCGGGCCCGTACCCGGAGACCTGGAAGCTGTTGGCGCCGGTCATGTGAGCATCCTCCGGCTTCCCCGCCTGCGGTTCCTGTGCCGCCTGCGCCGTGTGTCGCGGTTCTCGGCCGTCGGTGTCGCCACCGTGCCGGCGAGCTGCTGCTCGTCCGGAGCGGCCTCGCCCTCCTGGCTGGCCCGCTGCTCCTTCGCCGGGTCCTTGGCGACCTTCGGCGAGGCGATGGTGCCGTCCGTCCGGACCTTCGGCAGGCTCTTCTGCGGCTTCGGCAGCAGTGCGTTCTTCTTGTTGATCGTGCCGTCGTCGGAGACGCCGTACAGCGCGTCGTAGATGTTGCGCACGGCCGGACCCGAGGCGCCGGAACCCGTACCACCCTGGGAGATCGTCATGACGACCGCGTAGTCCTTGGTGTACGTGGCGAACCACGAGGTCGTCTGCTTGCCGTAGACCTCGGCGGTACCGGTCTTGGCGTGCATCGGGATCTTGTCCTGCGGCCAGCCGACGTCCGCGAACCGCCAGGCGGCGGTACCCCGGGTGGCGACGCCGGCGAGGGCGTCGTCCATCGCGGCCAGCGTCTGCTTGCTTATGGGCAGCCTGCCGTGCGACTTGGGCTCGATCTCCTGGACGGACTTGCCGTCGGCGCTGATGACGGCCTTGCCGACGGTGGGGTCGTACAGGGTGCCGCCGTTGGAGATGGCCGCGTAGATGGTGGCCATCTGGATGGGGGTGACCAGGGTGTCGCCCTGTCCGATGGAGTAGTTGACCGAGTCACCGGCACGCAGCCGATTGCCTTCGAGGCAGTTCTCGTAGGCGATCTTCTCGGCGTAACTGCCGTCCTTCTTGCCGTACTTGCACCAGGCGTCCTTGTTGGCCTTCCAGTACGCCTGCTTCCACTGGCGGTCCGGAATGCGGCCGGTGACCTCGTTGGGCAGGTCGATACCGGTCTCCGCACCGAGGCCGAACTGGTGCGCCGTCTTGTAGAACCAGTCGTTGGCGTTCTTCTTCGGCTTGGTGCCACCGTCACGCTTCCACTCCTCATGGGAGAGGCGGTAGAAGACGGTGTCGCAGGAGACCTCCAGGGCCCGGCCCAGGCTGATCGGGCCGTACCCCTTGGACTCGAAGTTCTTGAAGACCTGGCCGCCGATCGAGTAGGAGCTCGAGCATTCGTAGGGGCCGTCGAAGGAGTAGCCGGCGTTGACCGCGGCGGCCGTGGGGACGACCTTGAAGATGGAGCCGGGGGCGGACTGGCCCTGGATCGCGCGGTTGAGCAGGGGGTAGTTGGAGGACTTGCCGGTGAGCTTCTTGTAGTCCTTGGCGGAGATGCCGCCCACCCAGGCGTTGGGGTCGTAGGTCGGGTTCGATGCCATGGCGACGATGCGGCCGGTCTTGGCCTCCATCACCACCACCGCACCGGAGTCGGCCTTGTAGCGCTCGTTGGTGTTGCGGTCCCACTCCTGGCGGGCCTTCTTCATCGCGTCGTTCAGCTCGTACTCCGCCACCCGCTGCACGCGGGCGTCGATGCTGGTGACGAGGTTGGAGCCGGCCTTGGCGGCATCGGACTGGGCCTGGCCGATCACCCGGCCCAGGTTGTCGACCTCGTAGCGGGTGACCCCGGCCTTGCCGCGCAGCTCCTTGTCGTACTGGCGCTCCAGACCCGAGCGGCCCACCTGGTCCGAGCGCAGGTAGGGCGAGTCGGAGTCCTGGGCCTGTTTGATCTCCTCGTCGGTGACCGGGGAGAGGTAGCCCAGCACCTGGGCGGTATTGGCCTCACCCGGGCTGGGGTAGCGGCGCACCGCCTGCGGCTCGGCGGTGATGCCGGGGAAGTCCTCGGCCCGCTCACGGATCTGCAGGGCCTGCTTGGGGGTGGCCTCGTCGGTGATCGGGATCGGCTGGTACGGCGAGCCGTTCCAGCACGGCTGCGGCGTCTGCGCATCACACAGCCGCACCTTCTCCCGTACCTCCTTGGGCGCCATGCCCAGCACACCCGCCAGCTTCGTCAGCACCGCCTCACCGTCGTCCGGCATCTTCAGCAGATCCGTCCGCGAAGCGGACACGACGAGTCGCGTCTCGTTGTCCGCCAGCGCCACACCACGCGCGTCCAGGATCGAGCCGCGCACCGCCGGCTGCACGACCTGCTGGACATGGTTGCCCGACGCCTCCTTGGCGTAGGCGTCGCCCTCGCGGATCTGCAGGTACCACAGGCGTCCGCCGAGGGTGCCGAGGAGGGAGAGGACGAGGATTTGGATGACGACGAGCCGGATCTGGACGCGCGGCGTCCGGCCCGTCTCGGGGATGTTGGTCACTGCGGCTGCCTCCCCCTCTCAGTGCGTGGACGAATGCGTGCCGTACGCGTGCGGATGTACGTGTGCGGAACACGAGTGTCTGAGTACGAGTGATGAATGCGAGTGTGTGTGTACGAGTGAGGAACGACTGGCCTGCGAGGCCCGGTTCCTCCTCGGCTCACTCGTTCCGGTGAACTCTCCTGCGGTCACAGCCGCTTGACCCCCTTGATGCGCCCGGCGCGCGCCGTTCGCGCCTTCACCGCCTTCACCTTCAGACCGCCCAGCCCGCCGCGCTGACTGCCGATGCGCAGGCCGGTGCCACCCGAGAGCCAGCCGGAGGAGATGTTGGGCTTCTTCGCCTGGGAGTTGGTCTCGGCGAGCGGGTCGTTCTCCGCGCGCCGGGCGAGCGCCATGATCCCGGGGACGACGAACGGCGCGAGCAGCAGGTCGTAGAGCGCGGCCGTGAACAGCAGGCTGCCGAGGCCGACATGGCGGGCGGCGGTGTCCCCCACGAGGGCGCCGACACCGGCGTACAGCAAGGTCGAGCCGATCGCGGCGACGACCACGACGACCATCGGTCCGGTGGCGGACTTCAGCCGGCCGTTCTCCGGCTTGACGAGCCCGGCGAGGTACCCGATGACGCACAGCACCAGCGCATAGCGGCCGGCGGCATGGTCGGCGGGCGGGGCGAGGTCGGCGAGCAGGCCGGCGCCGAAGCCGACGAGGGCGCCGCCGACATGGCCGTAGACCAGGGCGAGGCCCAGCACGGTCAGGAGCAGCATGTCGGGGACGGCGCCCGGGAGGTGCAGCCGGGCCAGGACGCTCACCTGGAGCACCAGGGCGACGACGACCAGGGAGGAGGAGAGCAGGATTCGGTTGACGCGCATGGGGCTTCAGCTCCTACTGCTCTTGCTCGTACTGATTCTGGCCGTCGACCGGAGGCTGGTACTGACCGTCGGCCTGGGGCTGGTTCTGGCCGTCCGCCTGAGGCTGGTCCTGGCCCTCGCCCGGGACCTCGGCGCCCGGCGTGACGGTGACCGTCACGGTCGGCGTCGGGGTCGGCTCGGGTTTGTCGGGGAGCACCGCGTCGCGCGGGTCCTTCTCCGGGGCCTGGACGACGACGCCGACGATGTCGAGCTTGCTGAAGCCGACGTACGGCGTGACATACAGGGTGCGGGTCAGGTTGCCGCCGGACGGGTCGACACGCGAGACGACACCGACCGGGACGCCGGGCACGAAGGGCTTGTCCGCCTGCGAGCCGAAGGTGACGAGGCGGTCGCCCTTCTTCACCTCGGCCTTGCCGTTGAGGAGTTCGACGCGCAGCGGACGGTCGCCCTGGCCGGAGGCGAAGCCGAGTTCGTCGGAGGACTCCATGCGCGTGCCGACGGTGAAGTCGGGGTCGTTGGCGAGGAGCACGGTCGCGGTGTTCGGGCCGACGGTGGTGACCCGCCCGACGAGCCCGTCCCCGTTCAGGACGGTCATGTCGCGCTGGATGCCGTCGTTCGCGCCGGCGTCGATGGTGATCGTCCAGGAGAAGCCCTGGGCCGCTCCTATCGCGATGACCTCGGCGCCCTTGATGCCGTACTGGCCCTCGCCCGCGATCTTCAGCATCTTGTCCAGCTGCTTGAGACGGCTGCGGTTGCGGTCGTCACTGCCGAGCTTCGCCTTGAGGGCGGCGTTCTCCTGCTCCAGCTGGGCGAGCCGGTCGTGGCGCTCGCCGGAGTCACGGATCGCGGCGACCGCGTTGCCGACCGGGTTCACTGCGGCCGACACGCCGTCCTCGATCGGGCCGAAGACCGTGGCGGCGGCCTGACGGGCACCGTCGACCGGTGAGTCCTCCCCGCCGCGGATGTCGACCGTGATCAGCGCGAACGCGATGGCGATCAGCAGCACCAGGAGCAGCCGGCTCTCTCGTGTGTCCCTCACGTGCGGCGGCCGTGCCCTTCCTCATAGGAATTCGGGAAACCCCGGGAAAACCCGAGGGCTTCTGTACACGAAGTTTGTATGCGGAGTTGTCTGCGAGGTTTCGAGGTTTCGAGGCTCATCGGTGAGCTTATGCCTCTATATCAACGATCCGCCGTACGAGAGGAGATCATCCCGTACGGCGGAATCGAAGAGTTACGTCATCTGCGCGGCTGGGCGTCCAGCACCTGCTGCAACGCCTCGAACTCCTCGACACACTTGCCGGATCCGAGCGCCACGCTGTCCAGCGGGTCCTCGGCGATGTGGATCGGCATGCCGGTCTCCCGGCGCAGCCGCTCGTCGAGGCCGCGCAGCAGCGCTCCGCCGCCGGTCAGAACGATTCCTCGGTCCATGATGTCGCCGGACAGCTCCGGCGGGCACTTGTCGAGGGTCGTCTTCACGGCGTCGACGATCGCGTTGACCGGCTCCTCGATGGCCTTGCGGACTTCGGCCGCGGAGATGACGACGGTCTTCGGCAGCCCGGAGACGAGGTCCCGGCCGCGGATTTCGGTGTGCTCGTCAGCGTCGAGATCGTACGCAGAACCGATCGTGATCTTGATCTGCTCGGCCGTCCGCTCACCCAGCAGGAGCGAGTACTCCTTCTTGATGTGCTGGATGATCGCGTTGTCCAGCTCGTCGCCCGCGACGCGGATGGACTGGGCGGTGACGATGCCGCCGAGGGAGATGACCGCGACCTCCGTGGTGCCGCCGCCGATGTCGACCACCATGTTGCCCGTGGCCTCGTGGACCGGCAGGCCGGAACCGATGGCCGCGGCCATGGGCTCCTCGATGATGTGCACCTGACGGGCGCCGGCCTGGGACGACGCCTCGATGACGGCGCGGCGCTCGACGCCAGTGATGCCGGAGGGCACACAGACGACGACCCGCGGGCGAGCCAGATACCGCCGCTTGTGGATCTTCAGAATGAAGTAGCGGAGCATCCGCTCGGTGATCTCGAAGTCGGCGATCACGCCGTCCTTCAGCGGACGTACGGCAACGATGTTGCCGGGCGTGCGCCCGATCATCTTCTTCGCTTCGGCACCGACCGCGAGGATGCCACCGGTGTTGGTGTTGATCGCGACGACGGACGGCTCGTTGAGTACGATCCCGCGACCCCTGACGTACACCAGCGTGTTGGCGGTCCCGAGGTCGACAGCCATGTCACGGCCGATGAACGACATTGAGTTCCCCATCAGGATTCGTCTGGCCTTCCTGGGAGCTTTTGACGGCTTTTCAGGTCGGCGAAGTGGGTGCTGTGACGTGAAGGCTTCTATCGTAGACGCGCCTTCGCGAACACTGCGGGAGGGTCTTCGCCATTGTCAGCAGATGGCGAACCGCCCCGCTTGTGGAGACGGGCCATCGGGGGCACTCGTTCCCTCGATCGCCACGCATATGCCGCAGGGCGGCCGGGTTTCTACGACCGCCCCAGATCAGGCCCGGTTAAGGGGCTCAGGCGCGCCCCGGGAAGAAGATCTTCACCTCGCGCTCGGCGGACTCCTCGGAGTCGGAGGCGTGGATGAGATTCTCCCGGACGATCACGCCGTAATCACCCCGAATGGAGCCAGGCGCGGCGGCGATCGGGTCGGTCGGGCCGGCGAGCTGACGCAGCCCCTCGATGACCCGCTCACCCTCGACGATCAGGGCGACGACCGGGCCGGAGGCCATGAACTCCACCAGCGGCTCGTAGAAGGGCTTGCCCTTGTGCTCGCCGTAGTGCTGCTCCAGGGTCTCCTGGTCCAGGGTGCGCAGCTCCAGCGCGGTGATCTGCCAGCCGGCCTTGCGCTCGATACGGCTGATGATCTCGCCGGTCAGGCCGCGACGGACGGCGTCGGGCTTGAGCAGGACGAGGGTGCGCTGGGTCACGGGAGGGCTCCTTCTTACAGCCGGGGTGCGGTGGGATGAGGTTACAGGGCGTGTCCGGGCGCCTGTTACGCAGCGTCAGGCGTGGAGGAGTCCGCTTGTGCCGCGAATCTCGCCTTCGCCTCGTCGACCTTCCTGCCGAAGTGCACCGAAGCCCACCACAGTGCCGCGAACACCACGCCCAGGAAGAACATGGTCGGGACGATGAAGCCGGAGGCGATGAGGGCGATCTGAAGGGCCCAGCCGAGGGCGACGCCGCCGGGGCGGGTCACCAGGCCGCACAGCAGCAGGCACAGGAACATCGCGATGCCGCTGACCGTCCACACCTGCGCCATGGACAGATCGGGATCCTTCATGGCGACCAGACCGGCGAAGCCGATGACGAAGAACTCGCCGATCAGCGTCGAGGAACAGAGCGTACGCATCTTCCGACTCAGCCCTTCCCCAGCAGCAGCCGGGCTTCGCCGACCGTGATGACGGACCCGGTGACCAGCACTCCGCCGCCCGCGAACTCGCCCTCCTCCTCGGCCAGCGTGATCGCGGCCTCCAGGGCGTCCGGCAGCCGCGGCTCGACCTGCACGCGCTCCTCGCCGAACACCTCGACGGCGATCGCGGCGAGTTCGTCGGCGTCCATGGCGCGGTGGGAGGAGTTCTGCGTGACGACGACCTCGGCGAAGATCGGCTCGAAGGCCTCGAGAAGCCCGCGGACGTTCTTGTCGCCGCTCGCGCCCACGACCCCGATCAGCCGGCTGAAGTCGAAGGCCTCCCCGATCGCCTCGGCGGTGACCCGCGCGCCGGCCGGGTTGTGGGCGGCGTCCAGCACGACGGTCGGCGACCGCCGTACGACCTCCATCCGCCCCGGCGAGGCGACGGAGGCGAAGGCCTTGCGGACGGTGTCGATGTCGAGCGACTCGGCCCGCGCGGCGCCGACGCCGAAGAACGCCTCCACGGCGGCCAGGGCCACGGCGGCGTTGTGCGCCTGGTGCGCGCCGTGCAGCGGCAGGTACACCTCCGGGTACTCACCGCCCAGTCCGCGCAGGGCGACCAGCTGCCCGCCGACGGCGACCTGCCGCGACACGACCCCGAACTCGAGCCCCTCGCGGGCCACCGTGGCGTCGACCTCCACGGCCTTCTTCAGCAGCACCTGCGCCGCGTCCACCGGTTGCTGGGCCATGATCACGGTGGCGTCCTGCTTGACGATGCCGGCCTTCTCGGCGGCGATCTCACCGGGAGTCTCACCGAGCCGGTCGGTGTGGTCGAGGTCTATGGGCGTCACCACGGCGACGTCGGCGTCGATGACGTTGGTCGCGTCCCAGGAGCCGCCCATGCCCACTTCCACGACGGCGACGTCGACGGGCGCGTCCGCGAAGGCCGCGTACGCCATGCCCGTGAGCACCTCGAAGAAGGACAGGCGGTACTCCTGCGAGGCGTCGACCATCTCGACGTACGGCTTGATGTCGTTGTACGTCTCGATGAAGCGCTCGGCGGAGATCGGTGCGCCGTCGAGGCTGATCCGCTCGGTGATCGACTGGACGTGCGGGGAGGTGTAGCGGCCGGTACGGAGCTCGAAGGCGCCGAGGAGGGCCTCGATCATGCGGGCGGTCGACGTCTTGCCGTTGGTGCCGGTGATGTGGATGGAGGGGTACGAGCGCTGCGGCTCGCCCAGCACGTCCATGAGCGCGGCGATGCGGGCGACCGAGGGCTCCAGCTTGGTCTCGCCCCACCTCGTCGCGAGTTCCGCCTCGACCTCGCGCAGGGCCTTGTCGACCTCGGGGTCCTCGGGCCGCGCGGGCACTTCGGCGCTCGGCGGGCCGCCCTGGGTGCGCAGGGTGCGGCTGCCGGCCTCGATGATCGCGAGGTCGGGGTCGCGGTCGGTCTCGGCCGCGATGATCTCTTCGAAGGAGTCGAGGGGGTCGGGCTCGTTCTGGTCGCTCACGGGGCCAGTCTACGGAGGGGGACTGACAGGGCGCCCAGGGAGTGGGATGGCATGTCTTGTCAGGCGGGTGCGGGTGCGTTGTGGCTGGTCGCGCAGTTCCCCGCGCCCCTGAAGACGCCAAGGCCCCCGGCGCTTACACAGCACCGGGGGCCTTCGCCGTACAAACACCTACGCCTGCGGCAGCCGCTCCAGCTGCGCAGCAATCCGCGCGATGTCCTCATCGGCCTTCGCCAGACGGCCGCGGATCTTCTCCACCACCTGGTCCGGCGCCTTCGCCAGGAATGCCTCGTTGCCGAGCTTGGCCGTGGCCTGGGCCTTCTCCTTCTCGGCCGCCGCCAGGTCCTTCGCGAGGCGCTTGCGCTCGGCCGCGACGTCGATGGCGCCCGAGAGGTCCAGCGCGACCTCCGCGCCCCCCACCGGCAGCGTCGCCGTGGCCGTGAAGGACTCGCCCTCCGGCTGCAGGCGCAGCAGCTGGCGGATGGCCGGCTCGTGCGGGGCGAGTGCGGTGGCGTCGAGGGTCAGGCGGGCCGGGACGCGCTGGCCCGGCTGCAGGCCCTGGTCGGCGCGGAAGCGGCGGACCTCGGTGATGACCTGCTGGAGCGTCGCGATCTCCTGCTCGGCCGCCGCGTCACGGAAGCCACTGTCCTTCGGCCACTCGGCGATGACGACCGACTCGCCGCCCGTGAGCGTGGTCCAGAGCGTCTCCGTGACGAACGGGACCACCGGGTGCAGCAGCTTCAGCGTGACGTCCAGGACCTCGCCGAGAACGCGCTTGGAGACCTCCGCGGCCTCGCCGCCCGCGGCGAACGTCGTCTTCGACAGCTCGACGTACCAGTCGAAGACCTCGTCCCACGCGAAGTGGAAGAGCGCGTCGGACAGCTTGGCGAACTGGAAGTCCTCGTAGAACGCGTCGACTTCGGCGACGACCGAGTTCAGCCTCGACAGAATCCAGCGGTCCGTCGAGGACATCTTCGACGGGTCCGGCAGGGGCCCGTCCACCGTCGCGCCGTTCATCAGCGCGAAGCGCGTGGCGTTCCAGATCTTGTTGGCGAAGTTGCGGGAGCCCTGGACCCAGTCCTCGCCGATCGGGACGTCGACACCGGGGTTGGCGCCGCGGGCGAGAGTGAAGCGGAGCGCGTCGCTGCCGTACTTGTCCATCCAGTCCAGCGGGTTGACCGCGTTGCCGAAGGACTTCGACATCTTCTTGCCGAACTGGTCGCGGACCATGCCGTGCAGGGCGATGGTGTGGAACGGCGGGGTGCCGTCCATCGCGTACAGGCCGAACATCATCATCCGGGCGACCCAGAAGAAGAGGATGTCGTAGCCGGTGACCAGGACGGAGTTCGGGTAGAACTTCGCGAGCGACTCGGTCTGTTCGGGCCAGCCGAGAGTGGAGAAGGGCCACAGGCCGGAGGAGAACCAGGTGTCGAGGACGTCGGTGTCCTGACGCCAGCCCTCGCCGCTCGGCGGCTCCTCGTCCGGGCCGACGCAGACGACTTCACCATTCGGCCCGTACCAGACCGGAATACGGTGACCCCACCACAACTGCCGCGAAATACACCAGTCGTGGAGGTTGTCGACCCAGTCGAAGTACCGCTTCTCCATCTCCTGCGGATGGATCTTGACCCGCCCGTCACGGACCGCGTCACCGGCCGCCTTCGCGAGCGGACCGACCTTGACCCACCACTGCATGGACAGACGCGGCTCGATGGTGGTCTTGCACCGCGAGCAGTGGCCGACGCTGTGGACGTACGGCCGCTTCTCGGCGACGATCCGGCCCTCGGCACGCAGCGCGCCCACGATGGCCGAGCGGGCCTCCAGGCGGTCCAGGCCCTGGAAGGGGCCGTGGGCCGTGATGACCGCGTGCTCATCCATGATCGTCAGCGACGGCAGCTCGTGGCGCTGGCCGATCTCGAAGTCGTTCGGGTCGTGCGCCGGGGTGACCTTGACGGCCCCCGTGCCGAACTCGGGGTCGACGTGCTCGTCGGCGACGACCGGGATACGGCGGCCGGTGAGCGGCAGCTCGATCTCGCGGCCGACGAGGTGGCGGTAGCGCTCGTCCTCGGGGTGAACGGCGACCGCGGTGTCACCGAGCATCGTCTCGGCACGGGTCGTCGCCACGACGATGGAGTCGTCGCCCTCGCCGTACCGGATGGAGACGAGCTCACCGTCGTCGTCCTGGTACTCGACCTCGATGTCCGAGATGGCCGTCAGACACCGGGGGCACCAGTTGATGATGCGCTCGGCGCGGTAGATCAGCTCGTCGTCGTAGAGGCGCTTGAAGATGGTCTGGACGGCCTGGGAGAGCCCCTCGTCCATGGTGAAGCGCTCGCGCGACCAGGCGACACCGTCACCGAGGCGCCGCATCTGGCCGGAGATCTGCCCACCGGACTCGGCCTTCCACTGCCAGACCCGCTCGACGAACGCCTCACGGCCCAGGTCGTGCCGGGACTTGCCGTCCTTGCCGAGCTCCCGCTCGACGACGTTCTGCGTGGCGATACCGGCGTGGTCCATGCCGGGCTGCCACAGCGTCTCGTAGCCCTGCATGCGCTTGCGGCGGGTGAGGGCGTCGATGAGGGTGTGCTCGAAGGCGTGCCCGAGGTGCAGGCTGCCGGTGACGTTCGGCGGCGGGATGACGATGGTGTACGGCGGCTTGTCGCTCTTCTCGTCCGCCTCGAAGTAACCCCGCTCTACCCAGCGCTCGTACAGCGGCCCCTCTACGTCGGCCGGCGCGTACTGGGTCGGCAGTTCGGTGTCGGGCGCTGGTGGCTGCTGCTGAGCGTTCTCGGTCACGGGCTCAGTTTAGGGGTGTCCCGGGCGTGTCCCGAAACGCGTTTGTTCTGTAACGGTGGGCACCCCGATGCCGTGCGCCCCCTGTGTTTGCGCCAGGATGTCGTGAACGCATAAGCATCTGGAGGGGAACCCAGAAATGAGCTACAACCAGCCGGGCCCGTACGGCGGGCAGCCCCAGCAGCCCGGACCGTACGGCCAGCCGGGCCCGTACGGCCAGCAGCCGCAGGCGCCCCAGCCCGGCTACGGCTACCCCCAGCAGGCTCCTCCGGCCCAGCCCCAGCCCCAGCCCGGCTACGGCTACCCGCAGCAGCCCCCGCAGGGCGTCCCGCCCCAGCAGCCGTACGGCCAGCAGCCCGGCTATGGCCAGCAGCCGCCGTACGGCCAGGCGCCGTACGGGGTGCCGCAGCCGCCGGCCCCGGGGGGTGGCGGCAAGAAGGCCGGCCTGATCATCGGCGCGGTGGCGGTTGTGGCCGCGATCGCGGTCGGTGCGTACTTCGCGCTCGGCGGCAGCCGTGGCGGCGGGGGCAGCCTGGCGGACGACGGGGCGCACAAGCTGGCTACGCCGGAGAAGCTGCTCAGCGAGTACACGCGTGCCACCAAGGCCGGGCAGAGCGTCGGTGGGGCCAACAACACCGCCGAGGACCTGGAGAAGAGCGGCGTCAAGAACGGCGAGAGCGTCGTCGGCATCTACTCGACGGCGGACCTGAGCGGCTACGACCCCCAGGACCCGACGGGCACCGCGCCCGACCTGTCGGAGCTCGCGACGGCCAAGGGCATCACGTACTTCGGCGCATACGGCGAGATCGCCGACCCCGAAGCGGCCCTCGACAAGTTCTTCACCGACTTCAAGAAGTCGTCCCAGGAGTCTTCCTCCAGTTCCTCCAGCACTGGCAGGACCGAGTTGGTCGGTGACCCCGAGGCGGTCGACCTCGACGGCGCGGTCATGAAGTGCCAGGCGGCCAAGGGGCAGGACCTGATGACCAAGAAGGAAAAGACCGACTGGTTCTGCGCGTGGGCCGACTACAGCACGATCGCCATGGTGTCGCCGGGTGACGCCACGACAGGCATCACCAAGGATGTGGCGGTCGACATCACCACGAAGGTGCGCCAGGAAGTACGCGTCAAGGCCTGAGGGCCGGGCTCGGCAACATTAAGGGCGCCCGAGGGGCTTCGGCGGGCGCCCTTCATGTTGCACGTGAATCGCACACAGCTGCATTCAGGTGAGCAGATGCTGTTCGAACCGGAATCTCAGACGGCTCGACAGGCCTGATACGCGTGGCTGTCCCTCACACCTGAGTTGATCAGTCCTGCGGAACACACCTGTACTGTCGCGGGAGATCCTGCGTACTTGCAGGCCCCCTTGACCCTGGGACCTACGACGTAGTCCTTCGATGCTATGTAGTTTTCACAGTACGAAGGTCCATAGGCACTAGCCGGTGTGGCTGCCACCAAGGGCAAGGCTCCCGCAGCCGCCGTCACACACAATGCCGTCATCACACGCCTGAGCTTCATGCTCGTATCTCCCGTTTGGTAGCCGCAAGTTGGTCACTCTTGCCGCGAGCAAGGAGATCATCTGCTCGGTGAGGGTTTCCAGAAGACAGAGCAGCATGGCGCGAAGTCCACTCACGTCCCGCCACTGCCTGACCGAATCCGGGAGCCTGGGCCCCCGAGGCGAGTCCTGGCACTCGTGCGGGAATGCCAGCCATCACCCGCGTCGGCGCCACGTGGCTCACAGGGCTGTCTCCTGGGCAGCCGATTGTCAGCCTGGAAGACGGCACGTCTGCATGGCGCCTACGCCGTCTTCTGCTCCCCCGGCCCCCGCCCCCGCGCATCCCGCGGAATCAGCGTCGGGTTCACGTTCGAGTGGACGACGTCCGCCGTGATGACGACCCGGGCGACGTCCTTCCGCGACGGCACCTCGTACATCACCGACATCAGGACCTCCTCCATGATGGCCCTGAGCCCACGCGCGCCCGTCTGGCGGAGGATGGCCTGGTCGGCGATGGCCTCCAGGGCCTCGCGTTCGAAGTCGAGTTCCACGCCGTCGAGTTCGAAGAGGCGCTGGTACTGCTTCACCAGGGCGTTACGCGGCTCGACGAGGATCTGGAGCAGGGCCTCCCGGTCGAGGTTGTGCACGCTCGTGATCACAGGCAGTCGGCCGATGAACTCGGGGATCATGCCGAACTTGACCAGGTCCTCCGGCATGACGTCCTCGAACTGGTCCTTGGCCTCCAGCTCGCGCTTGGAGCGGATCGTCGCGCCGAAGCCGATGCCCTTGGCGCCGGCCCGGGACTCGATGATCTTCTCCAGGCCCGCGAACGCGCCGCCCACGATGAACAGGACGTTCGTCGTGTCGATCTGGATGAACTCCTGGTGCGGGTGCTTGCGGCCGCCCTGGGGCGGGACCGAGGCCGTCGTTCCTTCGAGGATCTTGAGCAACGCCTGCTGGACGCCCTCGCCGCTCACATCTCGCGTGATCGACGGATTTTCACTCTTGCGCGCGACCTTGTCGATCTCATCGATGTAGATGATCCCGGTCTCGGCCTTCTTGACGTCGTAGTCGGCCGCCTGGATCAGCTTCAGCAGGATGTTCTCGACGTCCTCGCCGACATAGCCGGCCTCCGTGAGCGCCGTCGCGTCGGCGATCGCGAACGGGACGTTCAGCATGCGGGCCAGGGTCTGGGCGAGCAGGGTCTTGCCGGAGCCCGTGGGGCCCAGCAGGAGGATGTTGGACTTCGCCAACTCGATGGCGTCCTCGCGGCTTTGACCGCCGCCGTTCTCGCCGGCCTGGACGCGCTTGTAGTGGTTGTAGACGGCTACGGAGAGCGCCTTCTTGGCTGCTTCCTGGCCGACCACGTACCCCTCGAGGAACTCGTAGATCTCGCGCGGCTTGGGCAGTTCCTCCCAGCGGACCTCACTGGTCTCCGCGAGCTCTTCCTCGATGATCTCGTTACAGAGATCGATGCACTCGTCGCAGATGTACACACCAGGGCCTGCGATGAGCTTCTTGACCTGCTTCTGGCTCTTGCCGCAGAACGAGCACTTGAGCAGATCGCCGCCGTCACCGATGCGTGCCACGGTGTGCTTCCCCTTCGCCTGGGAGACGACTGGACGTTTCGAATCCAGCGGCTCCTGGTGCTGCCTTATGTCCGACGGTACCTTGCCTGGCCCCCCGTTCGGGCCCCCCTTGGCGCGGTTCACTTTGACGTGCACCGTCCCAAACCGTGCCAAGGGGCAGCAGACAATACCGGGTCCGCGTCAGCGAACCTCGGCGTTGTTCATCTTTCGCGTGGAGATGATCTGGTCGATCAGCCCGTACGTCAGCGCGTCCTCGGCCGTGAGGATCTTGTCGCGCTCGATGTCCTCGCGGATCTTCTCGATCGGCGTGGTGGAGTGCTTGGCCAGCATCTCCTCCAGCTGCGAGCGCATCCGCAGGATCTCGTTGGCGGCGATCTCCAGGTCGGAGACCTGGCCGCGGCCCGTCTCGCTGTACGGCTGGTGGATCAGCACGCGGGCGTTCGGCAGCGCCATGCGCTTGCCGGGCGTGCCGGCGGCCAGCAGGACGGCGGCGGCGGAGGCCGCCTGGCCCATGCAGACCGTCTGGATGTCCGGCTTCACGAACTGCATCGTGTCGTAGATGGCCGTGAGCGCGGTGAAGGAGCCGCCGGGGCTGTTGATGTAGACCGAGATGTCGCGGTCGGGGTCCATCGACTCCAGGCACAGCAGCTGCGCCATGACGTCGTTGGCGGAGGCGTCGTCGATCTGCACGCCGAGGAAGATCACGCGCTCCTCGAAGAGCTTCGCGTACGGGTCGTACTCGCGGATGCCCTGCGAGGTGCGCTCGACGAAGCGGGGGATCACATAGCGGGACTCTGCGACGGGCACCGTGCTCTCGGCGCGTGCGCGGTCGTACAGGCCGCTGCCGGGGAAGTCGTTCACTGTCTGTCTCCTAGGGGCTGAGGCGGTCGGCTGGGGGCGCTGCAGGGGGTCTCAGGCCGCCCCGGTGCCGCCGCCGCCCGGCATGCCGGCGGCCGTGGGGATCACGTCGTCGATGAGGCCGTACTCCTTGGCCTCGAAGGCGTCGAACCAGCGGTCGCGGTCCGAGTCACGGGTGATCTGCTCGACCGACTGGCCGGTGTGCTGCGAGGTGAGCTCGGCCATGCGCTTCTTGGTGTGCAGCAGCCGCTCGGCGTGGATCTTGATGTCGGAGGCCGAGCCGGCCAGACCCGCGGAGGGCTGGTGGATCAGGATCTCGGCGTTCGGCAGCGCGAAGCGCTTGCCGGGGGTGCCCGCGCTGAGCAGGAACTGGCCCATCGAGGCCGCGAGGCCCATGGCGATGGTCACGACGTCGTTCTTGATGTACTGCATGGTGTCGTAGATCGCCATGCCGGCCGTGATCGAACCGCCCGGGCTGTTGATGTACATGTAGATGTCCTTGTCCGGGTCGGCGGCAAGGAGCAGCAGCTGTGCGGTGATCTTGTTCGCGATGTCGTCGTCGACCGGCTGGCCGAGGAAGATGATCCGCTCGTTGAGCAGCCGGTTGTAGACATGGTCGCCGAGGCCACCGCCGATGGAAGGCTCGCCGGCGGCGGAGGGCATCAGATTCGTCACGTATCCACCTGCTCGTCTTGCGACGGCGCCGGGCCGTCTTACGTCTTCTGCGGGCAACGGGGGCTCCCCTGCCCTCATACTCATGGACCCTAACGCGCAGGCCGGGCAGTGCCATCCCGGTTCCGTGAGTGTTCGCCGGGGGCGTAGCGCCGTGGGGGCTTCGATGCGCGGAGGGCTGCGGGTCCGTCGTGGCCGTTCGCGCAGTTCCCCGCGCCCCTCGGCGGCGCTGCCCAGCCGCACGAAGAAGGGCCCCGGGGATTGTGTCCCCAGGGCCCTTCCTACGAGCTACGCGGCGCCGTGGGCTCAGCCCTCGGTCTTCTCCTCGTCAGCGGCGTCAGCGGTGCCCTCGGCGGCCTCAACGGTCTCCGTGGCCTGCTCGACCTCGTCCTCGTCGTCCAGGTCGATGATCTCGCCGTTGGTGTCCTTGACCACGGCCTTCTCGACCACGACGGCCAGGGCCTTGCCGCGGGCGACCTCGCCGACCAGGAGCGGAACCTGGCCGCCCTCGACGACCGCCTGGGCGAACTGGTCGGGGGACATGCCGGAGGAAGCGGCGCGGCGCATGAGGTGCTCGGTGAGCTCCTCCTGGTTGACGTTCAGCTTCTCCTGCTTGACGAGCTCGTCGAGCACGAACTGGGTCTTGATGCCCTTGACCGCGGCCTCGCGGGTCTCGGTCTCGAACTCCTCGGCGCTCTTGCCCTGGATCTCCAGGTACTTGTCGAGGGTGAGGCCCATCTGGCCGAGCTGGTGGTGCTCGAGGTTGTGCTTACGGGTGTTGATCTCGTCCTCGAGCAGCTTCTCGGGGACGGGCACCTCGACGAGCTCCAGCAGCTTCTCCAGGACGCGCTCCTGGGCCTGCGTGGCCTGGTCGTACTGCTTCATGTTCTCCAGGCGCTTGCGGCTGTCGGCCTTGAGCTCCTCGAGGGTGTCGAACTCGGAGGCGAGCTGCGCGAAGTCGTCGTCCAGCTCGGGCAGTTCGCGCGCGGCGACCTGGGTGACCTTGACGGTGACCTCGGCCTCCTTGCCGGCCGCCGAGCCGCCCTTGAGCTCGGAGGTGAAGGTGGCCTCGCCACCGGCCTCCAGGCCCTTCACGGCGTCGTCGATGCCGTCCAGCAGCTCGCCGGAGCCGATCGTGTAGGAGACGCCGTTGGCGACGCCGTCCTCGAGGACCTCGCCGTCGACCTTGGCCTCGAGGTCGATCGTGACGACGTCGCCGTCCTCGGCGGCGCGCTCCACCGGGGAGGTGGAGGCGAAGCGCTCGCGGAGCTGCTCGACCGACTTCTCGACGTCCTCGTCCGTCACCTCGACGGCGTCGACCTCGACCTCGATGCCGGAGAAGTCCGGGATCTCGATGGCCGGGCGGACGTCGACCTCGGCGGTGAAGTTCAGCGTCTCGCCGTCCTTCAGCTCGGTGATGTCGACCTCGGGCTGGCCCAGGACGTTGAGCTCGGCCTCGTTGACCGCCTCGGTGTAGAACTTCGGAAGCGCGTCGTTGACCGCCTCCTCCAGGACCGCACCGCGGCCGAACCGCTGGTCGATGACGCGGGCCGGGATCTTGCCCTTGCGGAAGCCCTTCACCGTGACCTGCTGGTTGATCTTCTTGTACGCCGCGTCGAGGCTGTCCTTGAGCTCCTCGAAGGGCACCTCGACAGTGAGCCGAACCCGGGTCGGGTTCAGGGTCTCCACGGCGCTCTTCACGGTTCGGTCTCCTTGTGGCTGACTTCTTGGTTTCTGCCGGAGCCAGACTGGTCCGGCGGATTCGCCGCCCGGAGGACTTCGTGACTTCGTACGGAGAGACACACGGGCGTGCAGCTTGCATAGTAACGGCAGCGGCGACACGCCCCAAAGGCGATCACTCGACGCGATCACACGAGGTCGTCGCGCATGTGGCCGGTGTTGACCGGTCCTCGTGGTCGGGGTGGCGGGATTTGAACCCACGGCCTTCCGCTCCCAAAGCGGACGCGCTACCAAGCTGCGCCACACCCCGTGCTGGTGCGACACGTAGGGTACATGCCCGCAGGCAGTGGGGCCGCCGCATTTCCCCGGCACCGGCCGACGGGCGGCGCGTGCGGCAATCGGGTGTGCGTCGAGGGGGCACGACCCGCTACGATGCCTGCAGTGCCGCGGTCACCTGACCTGCGGCGCGTCCCTGTGCGGGCGTAGCTCAATGGTAGAGCCCTAGTCTTCCAAACTAGCTACGCGGGTTCGATTCCCGTCGCCCGCTCTGTACGGCCGAGGGCCCGGTTCTGCGGAACCGGGCCCTTCGCATGTCGCGGGCGTCGTGGCGCGGGTTCGGTCTCACAGGTTCCGTACGTCCACGGAGTACACCGAGCGGATGCCGTACGGGACGTACAGGGCGTCGCCGTGCAGGACGGGGGTGGAGCCGGTGTAGACGAAGACGGGGTCGACTCGGGCGTCGCGGCCGGGGACGCTGTGGGTCTCCTTGCCGGTGCGGCGGTCCAGGGCGGCGAGGCGTCCGCCGGGGGAGGCGAGGAAGACGTGGGAATCGGAGATCGCCGGGGCCCCCGGGCGTTCGACGGAGGAAGGGGTGCTCCAGAGGGTGCGGCCGGTGGCTGGGGCGACGGCGCGGACCTCGCCGCTGTTGAGCGTGAAGTAAAGCGTGTCGTGGCTGAGCACGGCCCGGGAGCCCGTGGGCACGGCGAGGGCCAAGGAAACCTGACGGTGAGCGGTGCCGTCGGCGTCGAGGAGGGTGACGCGGCGCTGGGCCGGCAGCGTCTCGTCGTACTCGGACTTCGCGAGCAGCACGAGGTGGCCGCCGCTGCGGCCGGCCAGTGTCAGCGCGCCGGGGAGTTCGGCCGTCCAGCGGGCCTTGCCGGTGGCCGGGTCGAGCCGGGCGATGTCGGTGCGCTTGCCGTCGGCGTCGGTGCACAGGAGGTAGCCGATGCCGGCCGCGGTGCGCAGCGTGCACGTGTCGCGGGCGGGTGCGGAGCGTTTCCAGCGGGGCTTGCCGGTGGCCGGGTCCAGGAGGACGTACGTGTTGTCCTCCCCTTCGAAGAGCACGAGCAGGCCCTCGTCGATGAGCTGGGCGCTGCCGGACAGCGCCGAGGGCGGCATGCCGCTCAGGCTCCTGCTCCACAGCAGGGCTCCGGTGCGGGCGTCGAGGGCCTGCACGGCATACTCCGACGTCTCGCGGTTGCGGGCCCGGTTCGCGAAGGTGAAGACCCGGTGCTCCGCCGCGCCGAGCAGCTCGCCCTCGTCGCTGCCGGCGTCCGGGTCGGGGCGGTCCGCGACCGCGTGGCTCCAGTCGATGTCGCCGGTGGCGAGCGAGAAGCGGACGGCCTTGATGCTGTCGCCCGCGCAGATCAGGCCGCCGTCGAGAGCGGCGCAGGACGAGAAGGGGCCGGTGTCGCCGCCGTCCTTGTTTCTGTCCTTGGTCTGCCATGCCCGCCATCCGGTGGGCAGGTCGTGCTCGACCGGGGTCGGCTCGGCGTTGACCGCCACGAGCGTCAAGGTGGTCGCGGCGGCCAGCAGCAGGGCGCCCAGTGCCGAGGCGAGGAGCAGTCGTCCGCGGTGTCGGCGGCGGGGCGCGGACGGCTCATCGGCGGCGCTGTCACCCTCCGGTTCGGGGCACGGGTCGGGCAGGTGGCCGTCGCGCAGGAGGGTGAGGAGTTCGTCTGTGGTGGGGCGGGACTTGGGGTGCTTTTCCAGGCAGAGACGGATGAAAGGGAGCAACTCGTCCGGTACGCCGTCGAGTTCCGCGTCGCCGTCGACGACCCGCACGGCCGTCTCATAGGGGCTCGGGCTGTCGAACGGGCCGTGGCCGGTGGCGGCGTACGCGAGGACCGAGCCGAGGGAGAAGACGTCGGCGGCCGGGCCCACGTCCTGCGGGGAGGAGAACTGCTCGGGGGACATGAAGGGCGGGGTGCCCATCACCCGGCCGGTCTGGGTGAGGACGTCGGAGGCCGCGAACTCGGCGGCGCGGGAGATGCCGAAGTCGATGACGCGGGGGCCGTCCTCGGCGAGCATCACATTGGCCGGTTTCAGGTCCCGGTGGACCATGCCGGCGCGGTGGATGTCGCGCAGCGCCTCGGAGAGGCCGGCGGCGAGTTCGCGCAACTTCGGCAGCGGCAGGGGGCCGTGGCGGCGGACATGGGTGCCGAGGTCCTCGCCGGGGATGTAGAGCGTGGCCATCCAGGGGCGCGGCGCGTCGGCGTCCGCGTCCACGACGGGGGCCGTGAAGGCGCCGCTGACCTGGCGGGCGGCGGCCACCTCGCGGCGGAAGCGGATGCGGAATTCGTCGTCGTCGGCGTACTGCGCGTGCACGACCTTGAGGGCGAGGCGGCGGCCGGAGGCGGAGCGGGCCAGGTAGACCACGCCCATGCCACCGGAGCCGAGGCGGTCCTCGATGCGGTAACCGCCCACCTCCGCCGGGTCCGTCTCGCGCAGCGCCATCCCGTACGTCCCCCGTTCCGCACCGTCGTTCCGTAACGTTCGACGATCACGAACGAGGGTATCCGTACCCCTTCAGGCCACCCCACGGACCCTAGAACTGGATGGAGTTGATGGTCTCGGCTATCGAGTTGAGGAACCGCTGGATGTCGTCGGCCATGCCGGTCGAGGCGAGGAAGAAGCCGAACAGCACGGCGACGACGGCAGGGCCGGCCTTCAGGGATCCGCCACGGATCAGCACCACCAAGATGATCGCCAACAGCAGTACCACTGACAGCGAAATGGCCACAACAGATCACACCCTCGGTCGGTCCGCTCTCCCGGCCCGGGGACGCGACCCCGCGCACCCCCGCCAGAACCATCGTGCCACCAACCGGGCCCCGCTATGCGGCACGTGACGTTTCGTTCGCCACACCTGTGCCGGATCCGTGCGGGTCCGTTGCGCGGACGGACCTCTCCCGTTGTGCCCGTACGGCTTTTCGACCGACCACCCGCACAGGGAATTCGACGGGATCGTTTCCATCGCCACACAACGTGTTCGCAGGCATTTCGAATTCTTGGCGTGCCGATCATTGGACCGGAGTCATCACGCGGACATCTCCTGACCATATGCACCTTTTAGTCAGGATGAATCAGGACAAGGAGGGCGACCAACAGGTGTCCGACAGGTGCATGTTCGTTGTACACGCGTCGTCGCGCGCAATAACCACGAATGACCTCGGGGGTTTTACGAAATCACACAGGCAACGCTAGGGTGCCTCAGATGTTCCACGCTGCCTCGTCCCCCGCATGCGCAGCGAGGTCCTGGATCGACTCCCCCGGCTTCCGGTGGGAGGGTCTGTGACGAACTCGCTGCGACCGCACGGCCACAACAGAGCGCCACTCCCCCCGGCACAGTCGTCGGCGGACGGAGTGCCCAGTCCGCGCTCGCCGCAGAAGCAGAACCAGAACCAGCAGGCTCAGGCGAACAGCAGAGCCGCGTCCAGCGGTGCCAAGCAGCGCGACGCGTTCTTCGACAACGCCAAGTACCTGGCGATCGTTCTCGTCGCCATAGGACACGCCTGGGAGCCGATCAAGGGCGACAGCCGCATCCTGGAGGCCGTGTACACCGTCGTGTACACCTTCCACATGCCGGCGTTCATCATCATCTCCGGCTTCTTCTCGCGCAGCTTCGACGCCAGCCCCAGCCGGCTGAAGCGGCTGATCACCGGCGTCGCCGTGCCGTACATCGTGTTCGAGACGGCGTATCCGCTCTTCAAGCGCTGGATCGACGAGGACCCGAGCCAGGACATCAGCCTCCTGGACCCGTGGTACCTGACGTGGTTCCTGTGCGCGCTGTTCATCTGGCGGATGACCACGCCCATCTGGAAGACGGTCCGCTGGCCGCTGCCGCTCGCGCTCGGCCTCGCCATGGCGGCGACGGTCACCCCCGAGATCGGCGACGACCTGGATCTGCAGCGGGTCCTGCAGTTCCTGCCGTACTTCGTGCTGGGCCTGATCATGAAGCCCGAGCACTTCCACATGGTGCGCACGCGCACGGTGCGGATCCTGTCGGTGCCGGTGGGCGCGGTCGCGCTGGCCTTCGGCTGGTGGGCGGTGCCGCGAATGAACACCGCGTGGTTCTACCACCGTGACGCCGCTCAGGAGCTGCACGCGCCGTGGTGGAGCGGGCCGGTCATGGTGCTGGCGATGTTCGGCTGCTCACTGCTGCTGACGGCGTGCTTCTTCGCGTGGGTGCCGCGTCGGCACATGTGGTTCACGGCGCTCGGCGCGGGGACGCTGTACGGCTATCTGCTGCACGGCTTCTTCGTGAAGGCCGGGGACTACCAGGGCTGGTTCGACCACGCCTGGCTGCACCGCCCGCTCGGCGAGATCTTCGTCACCGTGTGCGCGGCGATCGGTGTCACGCTGCTGTGCACCAAGCCGGTGCAGCGGGTGTTCCGGTTCGCGATGGAGCCCAGGATGGACTGGGCGTTCAAGCGGGACGCCGCGGAGGTGGCCCGGGAGCGCGAGAAGCGCGAGGGCGCCGCCGCGCGCGAGAAGGTCAACGCCTGACCCAGGACATCTCAGAACAATCAGGACGACCTGAGACCGAGAAGTCCGCGCATCCGCGCGTACTTCTCGGTCAGTCGTTTCCGGGTCGTCTCGTCGAGGACCGCGAGGCGCGCCGGGTCCGCGTTATGCGCCAGGTCCGCCTCCTTCACCAGGAGCGCGCCGTCGGTGGCGAGGATGCGCGCCGCGTACGCCTCGGGGGGCTCCGCGGGCCGCTTGGTGACCGCACGCACGATGTCCTTCGTACGACGGCTCAGCGCGGCTTCCGCCAGCCACTGTTCGGTCAGCGCGTCGTCCTCGACGGCGTCGTGCAGCCATGCCGCCGCGATCTGCTCGTCGTCGCCGCCACGCGCGCGTACGCCCTCGGCGACGGCCCTCAGATGCTCGGCGTAGGGCCGTCCGGCCTTGTCGGTCTGGCCCGCGTGGGCGGCGCGGGCGATGGCCTCCACGTCGGCCAGGGACAGGTTCTTCCGCGGTGTCTCGGTCACCCGTCCAGTGTCGCGGCTCAGCGTGCCGCCGTGGCCGTGGGGCCCTCTCGGCAGATCAGGAGCAGGGCTCTGTCGTCGTTGACGTCCTTCGCCACCGCCTCGATGAGGTGCCAGGCGGCGCCGTGGAAGCCGCCGGCGACGTAGCGGTCGGCCTCGCCGGTGAGGCGGTCTATGCCCTCGACGATGTCGCGGTCGGACGTTTCGACCAGGCCGTCCGTGAAGAGCATCAGCACGTCGCCGGGGCGGAGCGAGCCCTTCACGGGATCGAACTGGGCGCCGTCGTAGACCCCCAGCAAGGGGCCCTCCGCCGCCTTCTCCTCCCAGCGGCCGCTGCCCGCGCTCAGTTGCAGGCCCGGTGGGTGTCCCGCGGAGTACAGCTCGTAGTCGCCCGAGTCCAGGTCCAGGACCAGGTGGATCGAGGTCGCGAAGCCCTCGTCCCAGTCCTGGCGGAGGAGATAGCCGTTCGCCGCCGGGAGGAACGCGTGCGGGGGCAGGCTGCCCAGGAGACCGCCGAACGCGCCCGACAGCAGCAGCGCCCGTGAGCCCGCGTCCATGCCCTTGCCGGACACGTCCGTCAGGACGACCTCCAGCGTGCGGCCGCCGTTCGTGCGGGCCGCGACGACGAAGTCGCCGGAGAAGGACTGCCCGCCCGCCGGGCGCAGCGCCATCTCGCGATGCCAACCGTGCGGCAGGCTCGGCAGCTTGCTCTGCACGCGGATGCGTTCACGCAGGTCGAACAGCATCGTGCCGCCGCGCCGCCAGGGCACGCCGACGCGACTGCGGAACTGCGCGATCAACAGGCCGAAGAAGCCGCAGGCGGCGACGACGAGGACCACACCCGGGGTCACACGGGACGGGCCCTCCGTGTACGGGCCCAGCTGCACCGACTCCACGATCAGCGCGGTCGCCGCCGCCGCGTACAGGCCCAGCAGGCTCGCCGGGCGCAGCAGCAGCCCGCCCGCCACGATCGGCAGGACCAGCGCGGCCGGGGAGAACCACACCGGGTTGGCCATCGTCACGGTGCAGATCAGCGGGACGGTCAGGAGCAGGCCGGCCAGCGCGATCCAGTCCGAGCCGTCGCCGCGGAAGTAGTCCACCGCGCTTCTGCGCACGCCGACGCGGGCCCGGTGCCACTGCATCTTCAACCGGGCCGTGAACGTCTCGGCCGCCGTGCGCCGCCCTCGTCCTGCTGCCATTAGTTCGGGACCCTATCCATCGGACCAGCTGCTTGGCACGGGAGGTCCCACTTGTCCCCCGTCCGAGCTTCAACTTCACAGTGAACTTCACGGAAAGCGGCCTCGCCGCCGCCAACGAGAAATTCCCTCGCTCGTCCCGCAATGCCCTGGTACGCATGGTTCATGGCGAAAGAGAGTGCGAGCCACCCCGGTCAGCCCGATCAGCCCGGCCGACCCGGTCAGCCCGGCCGTCCGGAGCTGCGGGTGCTTCGGCAGGACGAGTGGGACATCTGGTACGACACCCTGATCCGCGCCTTCGGCGGGGTTCCGGAGGCGGCCGAGGAGCGGGAGTTGTGGGACTCGCTCACCGAGCTCGAGCACTCCCTCGGCGCCTGGGACGGGGACACGTGCGTGGGAACGGCCGGGGCGTTCAGCTTCCGGCTGACCGTGCCCGGCGGTGCGTCCGTGCCCGCCGCGGGCGTCACCATGGTCAGCGTGGCCGCCACGCACCGCCGGCGCGGCGTCCTGACGTCGATGATGCGGCGGCAGCTGGACGATGTGCGGGAGTGGGGGCGGCCGCTTGCCGTGCTGACCGCCTCCGAGCCGGAGATCTACGGCCGGTTCGGGTACGGCGTCGGCACCTTCGGCGTGAACACCGAGATCGACACGACCCAGGTACGGCTGTCCGTGCCGCACGGCACCGATGACGTACATCTGCGGTACGCCGTACCGGCCGACGTCCTCGACCTGTGCGAAGCCGTGTACGCACGCAAGGTGTCCGAACGGCCGGGGATGCTCGCGCGGCTGCCCGGCTGGGAGCGGCTCGGGCTGCTCGACCCGGAGAGCGAGCGGGAGGGCGCCTCGCCGCTGCAGTGCGTACTGGCGGAGCGGGACGGTGAAGTGGTCGGGTACGCGCGCTTCCACGTCAAGCCGGACTGGGATGCCAGTGGCCCCAAGGGCACCGTGCGGCTGCGGGACGCGCAGGCCCTCGATCCGGCGGCGCAGGCCGCGCTGTGGCGGTTCCTGTTCGGCATCGACCTGACGTCGACCGTGCAGGCGTACGGGCGGCCCGTGGACGAGGCGTGGCAGTACCAGGTGTCCGACATCCGGCGGTGTGCGCTGCGGGTGCGGGACTCGTTGCACGTACGGCTGGTGGACGTCGGGGCCGCGCTGGAGGCGCGGACCTATCAGGCGCCGGTGGATGTGGTGTTCGAGGTGGAGGACGCCTTCTGCCCCTGGAACTCGGGGCGTTGGCGGCTGTCCGGGGACGCCAAGGGCGCGTCATGCGAGCGTACGGCGGACTCGGCCGATCTCGCCCTGTCCGTACGGGAGTTGGGGGCGGCGTATCTCGGCGGCGTGAGCCTGGGCGCGCTGGGCGGTGCCGGGCGGGTGCGGGAGCTGCGGCAGGGGGCGCTGGCCGAGGCGTCGGTGGGGTTCGCGTCGGCCGTGGCGCCGTGGCTGCCGCACGGCTTCTGACGCGGGCCGGCTTCCCCACGGTGCTCGGGCGCCGGCCGGCCTACGGTGTCTGGCAGGCCGGGCACCAGAAGAGGTTGCGGGCGGCGAGGTCGGCGGTGCGGATCTCGCCGCCACAGATGTGGCAGGGGAGGTTGGCCCTGCGGTAGACGTACACCTCGCCGCCGTGGTCGTCGACGCGGGGCGGGCGGCCCATCGCCTCCGGGGTGTGCTCGGGGCGGACGGTGTCGATGCGGTTGTTGCGGACGCCCTCGTGCATCAGCTCGACCAGGTCGGTCCAGATCGCGGCCCACTGGGTGGGGGTGATGTCCTTGCCCGCGCGGTACGGGTCGATGCGGTGCCGGAAGAGGACCTCGGCGCGGTAGACGTTGCCGACGCCGGCGATGACCTTCTGGTCCATGAGCAGGGCGGCGATGGTCGTACGGCTGCGGGAGATCCGCCGGTAGGCCAGGTGCGGGTCGGCGTCGTCGCGGAGGGGGTCGGGGCCGAGGCGGTCGTGTATCGCCTGCTTCTCGGTGGGGGTGATCAGGGCACAGGTGGTGGGGCCGCGGAGATCGACGTACGACGTGCTGTTCGCCAGGCGGAGGCGGACGGTGTCCGTGGGTGGGGGTGCGGGGGTGCCGCCGAAGTTGACCTTGCCGAAGAGGCCCAGGTGGATGTGGATCCAGTCGGCGTCCCGGAAGCCGAGGAAGAGGTGTTTGCCGTGGGCCTCGGTGTGGGTGAGTTCTGAGCCGTTCAGGAGGTCCGCGGCGTCCGAGAACTTGCCCTGGGGGCTGGTGACGTGGGGGGTCGTGCCGAGGAATGCGGCGGCGTAGTCCTGGGCCAGACGGTGGATGGTGTGGCCCTCGGGCACGGGGGCTCCTTGATCGTGTGCGGGTGGGTGGGGCGGCGCACGAGGATTCTCGCCCCCGCCGCCCCTACCCGTCCCATCCTGAAGGGGCTCCGCCCCTTCGACCCCGGTCCCTGGGGCTGCCGCCCCCAGACCCCCGCTTCGGCCCTGAAGGGGCCTCGTCCTCAAACGCCGGACGGGCTGAAAGATGGGAGCCCCCTGGCGGGGGACGTCGGTGGCTACTGCTGGGGGTGGTGGGGCGGGATCGGGGGGAGGTCGCCCGTTGTCTCGTAGTCGGCCAGCATGGTGATGCGGCGGGTGTGGCGGTCGTCGCCCGAGTACGGGGTGTTCAGGAACGTCTCGACGAACTTCGTCGCCTCTTCCTGCGTGTGCATGCGCGCACCCACCGCGACCACGTTCGCGTTGTTGTGCTGGCGGCCCAGCGCAGCCGTCTCCTCGCTCCAGGCCAGCGCCGCGCGGACGCCCTTCACCTTGTTCGCGGCGATCTGCTCGCCGTTGCCCGAGCCGCCGATCACGATGCCGAGGGAGTCGGGGTCCGCGACCGTCTTCTCCGCCGCGCGGAGGCAGAAGGGCGGGTAGTCGTCCTGGGCGTCGTAGATGTGGGGGCCGCAGTCGACCGGGTCGTGGCCCGCCGCCTTGAGCCACTCGACGAGGTGGTTCTTGAGTTCGAAGCCCGCATGGTCGGAGCCGAGATACACGCGCATGGAACGAGTGTGACACGGCTGTTTCGGGGCAGCAGCGCCGGGTGTCGATCAGGTCAATTGTGACGCAGACTATAGAAGCTCAAGGAAACCTCAAGTAACAATCCCGAATCAAAGGTTCCCGAATCCGTTCTCCTCCGATTCACTGGTCCGACTCGTACACCGCTCATGCGACTCGTACACCGCTGGTACGGGAAAACCCCTCCCCAACGGCGCAAAGGAAATCCGTTCCATGACTTCGCAGCCGACCCAGAAGACGGCCGGACCGGCCGGACCGGCCCCCGGCGGCCACGGCCTACAGGCCGGGCTCAAGAACCGCCACCTGTCCATGATCGCCATCGGTGGTGTGATCGGCGCCGGGCTCTTCGTCGGGTCCAGCTCCGGTATCGCCACCGCAGGTCCCGGCATTCTGCTGTCCTACGCCCTCGTCGGCACGCTCGTGGTGCTGGTGATGCGGATGCTGGGCGAGATGTCCGCGGCCAACCCGACCTCCGGCTCGTTCTCCGCCCACGCCGACCGGGCCCTCGGGAGCTGGGCCGGGTTCTCCATCGGCTGGCTGTACTGGTTCTTCTGGGTCGTCGTGCTGGCGGTCGAGGCGACCGCCGGTGCGGCGATCCTGGAGGGCTGGATACCGCAGGTCCCGCAGTGGGGCTGGGCCCTGATCGTCATGCTGGTGCTGACCGCCACCAACCTCGTCTCCGTCGGCTCCTACGGCGAGTTCGAGTTCTGGTTCGCCGGCATCAAGGTCGTCGCCATCGCCGCGTTCATCGTCATCGGCGGGCTCGCCGTCTTCGGGCTGCTGCCGGGCGTGGACAGCGACCAGGCCGGGCTGAGCAACCTCACCGACCACGGCGGCTTCCTGCCCAACGGCCCCGGGGCGATCCTCACCGGTGTGCTGCTCGTCGTCTTCTCCTTCATGGGCAGCGAGATCGCCACCCTGGCCGCGGGCGAGTCCGAGGACCCGCAGCGCGCGGTCACCAAGGCCACCAACAGCATCATCTGGCGTGTCGCCGTCTTCTACCTCGGCTCGATCCTCGTCGTGGTCTCCCTGCTCCCGTGGGACAGCAAGGCCATCGCCGACGACGGCTCCTACGTCGCCGCGCTCGACTCCCTCGGCATCCCGCACGCCGGTCAGATCATGAACTTCATCGTGCTGACCTCGGTGCTGTCCTGCCTGAACTCCGGCCTCTACACCGCCTCCCGCATGGCCTTCTCCCTCGGCCAGCGCGGCGACGCGCCGAAGGCCTTCGCCCGTACGACCGGCCGTGGTGTGCCGCGGACGGCGATCCTCGCGTCCGTGGTGTTCGGCTTCGTGGCGGTGTTCTTCAACTACAAGTTCCCGGACTCCGTCTTCCTCTTCCTCGTCAACTCCTCTGGCGCGGTCGCCCTGTTCGTCTGGCTGGTGATCTGCTTCTCCCAGCTGCGCATGCGGAAGATCATCAAGGCCGAGGCCCCGGAGAAGCTCGTCGTGAAGATGTGGCTGTACCCGTACCTGACCTGGGCGACGGCCGCGCTGATCGTGTTCGTCCTCGGCTACATGCTCACCGACACCGAGCACGACGGCCGCTCGACCGTGCTGCTGTCGCTGCTGGTGGCGGCGATCGTGCTGGCCATCGCCTTCGTGAAGCAGAAGGTCGCCGGCGGGCGCGCGGCAGCGGTCGAGGCGGCCGCCTCCCCTGCGGCGCGCGACGAGGTCAAGACCGGCTGACATCGTCGATCACTGCAGGTCGATCACTGCGGAGGGGCGGTGGGGTGTGCATCGTGTGCATCCCACCGCCCCTCTCCTTTCGTCCGGTCACAGCACAGTTCACAGCACAGTTCACAGCACAGTGAAGGTGTCCTTCACCTTCTCGTAGGTGCCGAGGGCCTTCTCCTCGATCTCCGGCCGGTACCACGTGTTGATCTGGTACGACGTGCCGTCCACGGTGAAGCCCAGCAGCCGGGCGTGCCAGGGCTCGCCCTGGAGCGTGAAGGTGTACTCCCAGACGACCGCGGGGTGACCGCGGAACGTCGTCCGCTCCAGGCGGATCTTGCGGTACTGCTGCCCCTGCCGGGCGTTCTCCTCCGACTTCTGCCATGAGTCCATCAAGTCGTCGCGGGCCAATGACGACTTGGCGGCGAGTTCCTGTGCGGCGTCCGGTGACGTGTAGTGCACTTCCGACCCCGTCTTGACGTCCCGCCGCCAGCCCTCGGGCGGCACCCACGCGAACCCGCCCGCTTCCCGGCGCGATCCGGGCGGCAGGCTCTGCGGCCTCGACGTGCCCTCGACCGTCGAGGACGGGCCGGTACCCGGCGAGGACACGGCCGAGGAGGCCGGTGACGGCGAGGAACCCGCCTGCTTGTCTTCCGGTGCCCCGAAGTGGGTCGCCAGGACGACCGCCATGACAGCACACGCGGCCACGACACCGACGGCGGCGGCGATCCGTCCCGTACGACGCCGGCCGCGCCGGGGGTCGGCCGGGACCGCGGGGCCGGGGAGCTCGCCGGGCGGCATGGCGCCGTACGGCCGGGAGCCACTGGGCATGAGCTCCGGCTCCGGGGTCGGCCGCCGCTCGGTCACCGCTTCGGCACGGGACAGGGAGACGCCAGGGCGGCGGGGTGCGGTGGCGGGGGAGCCGTGGGAGCCGCCGGTTGGGGCGGCCGGGATTTCTGAGCGGGCCTCTGGGCGGGGTTCGGAGGCGAGTTCGGTGGAGGAGGAAGGGATGGGGAGGGGGTAGGGGTGGGGGTGACGGTGGGAGCAGGGGCGGGGGCGGGTGAGGTGTGGGGTGGTATCGCGTCCTGTACGGGGTCCGGTTGGCGGGGGTCGCGCGGGGTGGGGGGCGCCTCCAGGAGGGCGGGGGTGGGCCTCTCCCCCGGAGGCGTGGGGGTGGGGGCCGGCTCCGGCTGGGGTTCGGGCATGGAGGCAGGTGCCGTTGTCGGTTCCGGGGTCGGAGCGGGCTCTCGCAGTGAGCCGCCCGTCGGTTCGGGCGCGGGCGGGGGCCCCGGTTCGGACTGCGGCTCAGGCTCCTGCGCCCGCGCCCGCGTCGGGGGCGTTTCCCGGGGCCCCGGCATGGCCTGCTCCCGCTCCTCCACCTGTCCCGCGGGCTCCCCGGCCCCTCGCCCGACCACCGGCATCGTCGGCGTGGGCTCCGGGAACGCCACCGGCTGCAGGGCCGTCTCCACATCGTCCAGGGCGGGCCGGATCGACGGGTCCTTCTCCAGGAGAGCGGCGAGGACGTCCCGCAACGGGCCTGCCGACGGCGGGAGTTCGGGCTCCTCGTACAGGACCGCGTGCAGGGTCGCGAGGGTGGTGTCGCGGGAGAACGGGGAGCGGCCGGCCAGGGCCGCGCTGAGGGTGGCGCCCAGGGACCAGATGTCGGACGGCGGGCCCTGGGGGCGGCCGGAGATGCGCTCGGGGGCCATGTAGTCGGGCGAGCCGACCAGCATGCCGACCATGGTGAGGGCCTTCGCGTCCTGGATCGCCGCGATGCCGAAGTCCGTCAGGACCACCCGGGCGCGCCCACCGGCCACCCCCGACTCCACCAGGACATTGCCCGGCTTGATGTCGCGGTGCAGTACACCGCGGGCGTGGACCTGGCGCAGTGCCGCCACCAGGCCCATGCCGATCCGGGCCGTTTCGCACGGGCCCAGGGGGCCCTCCTCCGCCATGATGCGTTCCAGGGAGCGGCCGGCCACCAACTCCATGACGATCCACAGGCGTTCGCCCTCGTCGACCACGTCGTAGACCCGGACGACGTTGGGATGGTCGATCCGGGCCGTCGCCCGCGCCTCACGCAGGGTGCGTTCGCGGCGCGTGCGGGTGTCCTCCGGGTCGAGGCCGTCGATGCGCATTTCCTTGACGGCGACCAGGCGGTCGAGTATTTCGTCGACGGCTCGCCACACGCGCCCCATTCCTCCCTGGCCGATACTCTCGACCAGTCGGTAGCGTCCCGTCACCAGTAAACCGGGAAGACCGCCGCTCCTCGTGTTTCCCGCGGTCCCCGCATTTCCCGTGTTGTCCGCGTTCCCCGGCAATCCGCTGCACCCCCTCTGCCGCGCCTCAGACATCCCCGACTGAAACACAATGGTCACACTTCGGGCCGTACCAGCATAGTGCGGAGAAATCTTGTGGTAGCTCTTCAAGTACTGCGAATTCAGGCGCAGGCAAGGGGGACGAACATGAGTTCTCGTCGCACGACGGCCATCGCGGGATCGCTGGTCGCGACATCTTTCTCGGCAGTGATGATCCTTTCCTTCACTGCCAGTGCGGACGACCAGGGATCCGGCAGCAGCAAGGGGGGAAAGGTCATCGACGAGGCGCCGGCCGGGGTGAAAACCACCACCGAGCTGCCCGAAAAAATCTCGGTGGACAACAGTTCGGAAGAGACCGACATCACCGCCACGGTCAAGAACGAAGGGACCAAGGACAGCGGAAAGATCCAGCTTTTGGTCGTCGGTTTCGACGGCCTCACAGTAAAAAACGTCGAGGGCTGCTCCGCGATTGCGAAAAACAATCTTCCGGAGGGCTCAAACAGCGGTTTCTCCTGCCCCATCGACAATCTGCCGGCCGGTGAGTCGAAGTCGTACGCCGTCGACGCGACGTACGACCTGAGCAAGACCGGCAAGATCTGCCTCCCCGTCCAGACCGGTGACGGCAAGAAGACGTACTGGCAGCAGGGCCCGGTGCCCTTCGGTACGACGAACCCGTCGCCCGACGCCCCCGCCACGCCGCTGCTTCTCGGCACCGACAACAAGCCGGTCGCACCGGGCGCCGACGAGCTGCCCAAGACCGGTGTCGGCCGGGACGTCCTGCCGCTGGGCGCGGCCGGCGCGACGCTGATCGCGGCGGGCGCGGCCGGGCTGTGGTGGTCGCAGCTGCGGCGGCCCCGGCGGTCGCAGGAAGGCTGAGCACCACCGACCGGGGTGCGGTGCGGTCGCCGCGTCGCACCCCGGCACTTCGCCGGAAAACCTGACGGCACTTGTCAGGTTTTCCGGCCACCCTGGAGGTCATGAACAGCGAACGAGTCCTGAGGGACGAACAGCTCCTGAGCGACGAGCATCTCCTGAGCGACGACGATGAACTCGCCGGATTCCAGACCTGGTTCGTCCAGCGTCCCGACGTCGTCTTCCCCGTGTCCTCGGCGGATGACGTGGTCGCCGCCGTGCGCCACGCGGCCGACCGGGGCATGCCGATCGGCGTCCACGCCACCGGGCACGGACTGCCCGGACCGGTCGAGGGCGGTGCCGTCATCTCGACCCGGCGCATGGACGGCGTGAGCGTCGACCCCGAGGCCCGCACCGCCCGTGTGCAGGCGGGCGTGCGCTGGGGTCAGGTGGTGGCGGCCGCCGAGCCGTACGGGCTCGCGCCGCTCAACGGTTCGGCCCCGTCCGTCGGTGCCGTGTCGTACACGCTGGGCGGTGGACTCGGCATCCTCGCCCGGCAGTTCGGGTACGCCGCCGATCACGTCCGGTCGCTGGACGTCGTCACCGCCGACGGCCGGCTGCGCCATGTCACCCCGGAATCCGACTCCGACCTGTACTGGGCCCTCCTCGGCGGCGGCCACGCCTTCGGCGTCGTCACCGAGATGGAGATCGGCCTCGTCCCGGTCCGCACGCTCTACGGCGGCTCGCTCGCCTTCGACGGGCGGGAGGTCGACCCGGCGGCCGTACTGCGGGCGTACGAGGAGTGGACGCGGACCGTGCCCGACGGGCTGACCTCGTCCTTCGCCGCCGTACCGTATCCGGACATCCCGGCGCTGCCGCCGCAGCTGCGCGGGCGGTACGTCATCTCGGTGCGGGTCGCCCACACAGGGCCCGACGGTGAGCAACTCGTCGCCCCGCTGAGGAGGATCGGCCCGGTGCTGAGCGACTCGCTCCGCGAGATGCCGTACGCCGAGAGCCACACCATCCACAGCGACCCCGACTTCCCGCACGCCTACTACGGGGACAGCGCGGTGCTGAGCGAGCTCGACGTCGACACGGTGGCCGGCGTGCTCGCCCGTACGGGACCGGATGCCGACGCCATGTGCGTCGTACAGATCAACCATCTGGGCGGGGCGCTGGCCGAGCCCGCCCCGAACTCGGTGCCGTACCGCGAAGGCGCCTTCCTGGTGCGGTTGCTGACGATGGCGGACCGGGAGCAGGCCCGGAAGGTCCTGGACCCGGCCTTCGCGCTGCTCGCTCCCGGCACGCTCGGCCGGGCGGTCAACTTCGCCTTCGGGGCCGGGGATCGGAGCGAGGGGCTGTACGACGGCGAGACGCGAAAGGGGCTCGCCGGACTGAAGTCGCAGTACGACCCGGCGAACCTCTTCCGCAGGAACTACGGCGTCAGCGGTTGATGAGCTTCCAGGTGGTGGGCAGCGCGCCCATCGCCAGGGCCGCCTTCAGGGCGTCACCGATCAGGAACGGTGTGAGGCCGAGCGCGATCGCGTCGGACGCCGAGAGGTCGAGGGCGAGGGCCAGGTAGGGGACGCCGACGGCGTAGATGATCGCCTCGCCCAGCAGCATCGCGCCTGCCGTGCGCAGCGCGGTGCGGTCGGCGCCGCGGCGGGCCAGGGCACCGACGACGGTGGCGGCGAGGATCATGCCGAGGACGTAGCCGAAGGACGGGGCCGCGGCGCCGGAGGTGCCCTCCGCGAACCACGGCACGCCCGCGATGCCCGCCAGCGCGTACAGCGCGAGGGAGAGGAAGCCGCGGCCGGCGCCGAGGGCCGTGCCGACGAGCAGGACGGCCAGGGTCTGGCCGGTCACCGGTACCGGGGAGCCCGGCACGGGCACGGAGAGCTGGGCCGCGAGGCCGGTGAGCACGGCGCCGCCGAGAACGAGGGCCGCGTCCCGGACGCGGGAGGCGGGGAGCAGGTCGGCGAGGACCTGTCCGGGACGGGCGGTTGCGGCAGCGGTGCTCATGGGGACTCCGCGGGTGAGTGGGCAGGTTGGGACACCGTGACGCTAACCCGGGGAGCTCACGCCGATCTCCGTCGGCGCTCGACAAAGGGTGGAGCGACGGCTTGGTGGGCTCTGCACAAAAGGTGCTGGTTACACCGGGTACTGCGTGACACCGGTCACTGAGGCAGGGACGTTTCGCTCACTTCACGGCTGCCGGCCAGACTGTTGAGTCTCTCCAAACGAATCCTAGTGACCTGGTCGGATTCACCTTTTCTGCCCTACCCTTCGAGTCATGGTCGCCCAGTCCCGGAACTTCTCGTCGCGTCGCCATGTCGACCTGCGACGCGTGGGCGCGGCCGCCTGTCGCCACCCGGGGTGAGCCGGCCGGTCGGTACGGCTCGCCCGCTTCAGACGGCGCAGTTCGGACCGGCTCCCGAGGAAGTTCCCCATGCCCCATACAGCGGCACCCACCCTGTCGTCCCCGATCCCCCGGATCGCCGACCGCGACCGGCGCCGGACCAGCGCCAGCGTCGTCCTGCGGTCCGTTCTCGAACACGGGCCGGTCGCGCGCAGCACCATCGCCCGGCTGACCGGGCTGTCACCGGCCTCGGTGACGGACTACTGCGCCCGCTTCACCGCGATCGGGCTCATCCGCGAGGCCGCCGCGCCCCGGCAGTCGGGCGGCGTCGGGCGGCCGCATGTGCCGGTCGACCTGGACGACTCACGGTTCGTGGTGGGCGGGGTGCATGTGGCGGTGCCGCACACCACGGTGGCACTGCTCGACCTGCGCGGACGGGTCGTCGCCGAGCGGGAGTTGAAGCACTCGGGCGCCACGGATGCGCACGGCGTCCTGGCCCGGGCCGCCGACGGGCTGGCCGCGCTGCTGGACGCGGCGCCCGGCAGCCGGCCGCTCGGCGTCGGCTTCGCCGCGGGCGGCTGGGTGGACCGGGACTCCGGGACGGTCGTCGAACACCCGCTGCTGGGCTGGCGCGAGGTACCGGTGCGGGAGGTGCTCGGCGCGCGCACCGGGCTGCCGGTCCATGTGGACGGGCACGCGCGGGCGTTGGTGAACGCCGAGCGGCTGTTCGGGCGGGCGCGCGGCAGCCGGAGCGTGCTGCACCTGTTCGTCGGCAACGTGGTCGACGCGGCGTTCGCCACCAACGACGAGGTGCACCACGGTCCCCGCTCCCAGGCCGGTGCCATCGCCCATCTGCCGGTGCCGGGCGGTACGGAGAGGTGCGACTGCGGGCGGGTCGGCTGCCTGCAAGTGGAGCTGAGCGAGCGGACGTTGTGCCGGCGGGCCCGGGACGCGGGCGTCATCGAGGGCGTGAACCCCGTGCATGTGGTCGCGGCCGCGGCCGCGGGCGACCGGGAGGCCGTACGGCTGCTGGTGGAGCGGGCGGGTGCCGTCGGGCGGGCGGCGCGGCTGCTGCTCGACGTGCTCAATCCGGAGACGGTGGTGGTGACCGAGATGGGGGTCGTGCACCGGGAGGACTGCCTCGCCGCGTTGCGCGCGGGGGTCGGGGACGCACGCGCGGCGGCCGTCGTGCCGACGAGTTTTCCGCATTCCGTGCTCGCCGTGGCCGGTGGTTCGGTGGCGCTCGACGTGCTCTACCGGGATCCGCTGGCCGCTTCACCTGAGGCTATTTAATTCAGAAACTCGGAATGTTGACAGGGGCCACCGATGACCAGGAACATCCTGCTCATGAGCCTGTTCGTGAGCTGTCGCACCCTCTGTTGCTGACGCGTGTTGCTGACACGTTGCCGCGTGTGAAGCGCTCATTTCCTCCTGCGTGAATTTCCCCCGCCCTGGCTTTTCCCTGCCCGGAATTCCGCATGCATTCCCATCACTTTGGCTTACGGAGTCCTGCCATGCCGTCTCTGCCTGCCCCGGGCATCGATCGCCGTCTGTTCCTGACCTCGCTGCTGGGCGTCACCGCCGCTGCCGCCGGCCTCACCGGCTGCGCCGAGAGCAGCGCCGCCGACGCGGCCGAGGGGGCCTCCACCGCCCCGCTCGCCAAGAAGGTTCCCGCCGGAACCAGCCTGAAGATCGCCTCGTTCCAGAACACCCAGCAACTCCAGTTCAAACTGGCGAACCTGGGTGAGCTGCCCTTCAAGGTCGGCGGCTGGCTGAACATCGGCGCCGGACCCGATGTCATCAACGCGTTCCGCGCGGGGTCCCTGGACCTCGCCAACAACGCGGGCATCCCGCCGATCCAGGCGCACTACCAGGGCTTCGACGCGAAGATCGTCGCGATCAACATCACCCGCAAGCCCAACTACCTCTTCGCCACCAAGCCCGGCAGCGACATCCGGTCGGTCGAGGACTTCAAGGGCAAGCGGCTCGCCTTCTCGCAGGGCCAGGCGCAGGGCGTCGTCCTCCTGCGGGCACTGAAGAAGGCGGGCCTGAAGTACGACGAGGTGGAGCTGGTCCCGCTGACCAGCAACCAGTTCCTCACGGCCCTGCAGTCCGGCCAGGTCGACATCGCCCCGCTCGGCAACACCCAGGCGCCCGCCTATCTCGCCCAGTACGAGTCCAAGGGCGCCCGCACGATCACCACCGACGTCGTCGACCTGCTCAACCTGCTGTGGGCGCCGGTCTCCGTGCTGAACGACCCCGCGAAGGCCGCCGCCGTCGCCGCGTACATCCCGTACTGGGCCAAGGGCCAGGTGTGGACGTACGAGAACCCCGACATCTGGAACGAGGAGTTCTACGTCAAGACGCAGAACCTGACCCCCGCGCAGGCGAAGTCCATCTCCGAGCTCGCCAACAAGCCGCTGTACCCGCCGCGTTGGGACGAGGCCATCCAGTGGGAGCAGGAGACCGCGGATCTGCTCGCGGAGGGCGGCTTCGTGAAGAAGTTCGACGTCCGCGAACTCTTCGACCACCGCTTCGAGGGCATCGCGGCGAAGTCCGTACCCGCGGAATACCGGAGGTGACGACCATGACCACGACGAGCGTCAGTACGGCAGCGCCCCTCGCGAAGCCGGAGCAGGAGTCGGGCCCGGAGCCGGACCACCGCGTCCGCCGGCGCCGCTCCCTGGCACCCGGCAAACGCGTCCCCGCCGCCCGGCTCGCCGGCCCCGCCCTCCTAGTCGTCCTGTGGGCCGCCGCCTCCGCCGCCGGAGCGCTGGACCCCGGCGCGATCCCCGCACCCTGGACCGTGCTGGAGACCGGCGCCCACCTGTGGACCGGCGGGACCCTGCCCGACGACATCCTGACCTCGCTGCAACGCGCCGGGACCGGATTCGTCCTCGGGCTCACCGCCGGAATCGCCCTCGCGCTCGCCTCCGGGCTCAGCCGGACCGGGGAGGCACTGATCGACGGGACGGTGAACCTCAACCGGGCGATCCCGACCCTCGGTCTGATCCCGCTGTTCATCCTCTGGCTGGGCATCGGCGAGACCTTCAAGATCGCGATCATCGCCATCGTCGTCTACATCCCGATCTACCTCAACACACACGCCGCGCTGTCCGGGATCGACAGCCGCTTCGTCGAACTCGCCGAGGTGCAGGGGCTGAACCGGCTGCAGTTCATCCGGCAGATCGTCGTCCCCGGCGCGCTGCCCGGCTTCTTCGTCGGACTGCGGCTCGGGGTGACCGGGTCCTGGCTGGGCCTGGTGGTCCTGGAGCAGATCAACGCCACCAGCGGACTCGGCTACATGATGTTCCAGGCGCAGAACTACGGCCAGACGGACGTCATCCTCGTCGGCCTCGTCGTCTACGGCATCTTCGGCCTCGTCTCCGACAGCACGGTCCGCATCATCGAACGGAGGGTGCTGTCGTGGCGCCGCACACTGAGCAACTGACCCGGCCCGCCGTCCAGCTGCGGGGCCTGACCAGGTCGTTCGACGGCCGTACGGTCCTCGACGGCATCGACCTCGACCTCCCGGCCGGGCAGTTCACGGCCCTGCTCGGGCACAGCGGATCCGGCAAGAGCACGCTGCTGCGGGCCGTCGCGGGCCTCGACCACGAGGTGGTGGGCAGCGGGCAGCTCTCCGCGCCGGACCGGGTGTCCGTGGTGTTCCAGGACTCGCGGCTGCTGCCGTGGCGCCGGGTGCTGGACAACGTACTGCTGGGGCTTGACGGAAGGGAGGCTGCGCGGAAGGGGCGTGCGGCCCTCGCCGAGGTGGGGCTGGAGGGGCGTGAGCGGGCCTGGCCGAACGAGCTGTCGGGCGGTGAGGCGCAGCGGGCCGCGCTGGCCCGGTCGCTGGTGAGGGAGCCGGAACTTCTGCTGGCCGACGAACCCTTCGGCGCCCTGGACGCCCTCACGCGGATCCGTATGCACGCCCTGCTGCGGGAGCTGTGGGAACGGCACCGGCCCTCAGTGCTGCTGGTCACCCATGACGTGGACGAGGCGATCGTGCTGGCCGACCGGGTGCTCGTGCTGGAGCAGGGGCGCATCGGGCTCGACCTGACCATCGACCGACCGCATCCGCGCTCGTACCGGGATCCGTTGCTGGGGGAGTACCGGGAGCGGCTGCTCGGCGCGCTGGGGGTGACCGAGGACGTCGGGTGACCCGCCGGGTGGGGTTTCGCCCCCGCCGCCCCTACCCGTCCCGCCCCAGGGGCTCCGCCCCTTCGACCCCGCCAGGGGGCTGCCGCCCCCTGGACCCCCGCTTCGGCCCTGAAGGGCCTCGTCCTCAAACGCCGGACGGGCTGAATGCACCGCCCGGCGCCACAGGGTCACCGCCTCCACAACAGTCACCAGCTGCCACCCTCCTCTGCCCAGAACAAGGAACCCCATGCCCCGGCAACTCCACCTCAACGCCTTCCTCATGAACACCGGCCACCACGAAGCCTCCTGGCGGCTCCCCGAGAGCGACCCGTACGCGCATGTGGACCTGGCCCACTACGTCAACCTGGCCCGTATCGCGGAGCGCGGCACCTTCGACTCGCTCTTCCTCGCCGACGGACCGCAGCTGTGGGGCAACCTGGCCCAGCGCCCGGCCGGCGCCCTGGAGCCGCTCACCCTGCTCACCGCGCTGGCGACGGCCACCGAGCACATCGGCCTCATCGCCACCGCCTCCACCTCCTACAACTCCCCCTACAACCTGGCCCGCAAGTTCGCCTCCCTCGACATCATCAGCGGCGGCCGGGCGGGCTGGAACATCGTCACCACCGCCGGTGCCGAGGCCGCCCGCAACTTCGGCCTGGACGCCGAGCCCGCGCACGCCGAGCGGTACGCCCGTGCCGGCGAGTTCCTGGACGTCGCCCTGAAGCTCTGGGACAGCTGGGAGGACGACGCGATCGTCGCCGACAAGGCGGCCGGGGTGTGGGGCGATGACGCCAAGATCCATCCGCCCCGGCACCAGGGGACGTACTTCAGCGTCGAGGGCGCCCTCAATGTGCCGCGCACACCGCAGGGTTATCCGCTGCTCGTGCAGGCGGGGTCCAGCGAGGACGGCAAGGCGTTCGCGGCGCGATACGCGGAGGCCGTGTTCACCGCGCAGCAGACGATCGAGGACGCGCGGGCCTTCTACGCCGACCTCAAGTCCCGTACGTCGCAAGCAGGTCGCGATCCCGAGCACATCAAGGTGCTGCCCGGCATCGTCCCGGTCATCGGGGCGACGGAGGCGGAGGCACGGGCGGCCGAGCAGGTCCTGGAGGACCACATCGTGTACGCGCACGGGGTCGGCCGGCTGGAGAGCCTGCTGCAACTGCCGCCCGGCACCCTGGAGTTGGATGCCCAGCTCCCCGCCGACCTGCCGTCCGAGGACGCCGTCGAGGGTGCCAAGAGCCGCTACACGCTCGTGGTGGAGCTGGCCCGGCGGGAGCGGCTCACCGTGCGGCAGCTCATCGGCCGGCTCGGTGGCGGACGCGGCCACCTCACCTTCGCCGGCACGCCCGAGCAGGTCGCCGACGCGATCGAGACCTGGTTCACGCAGGGCGCGGCCGACGGCTTCAACATCATGCCCCCGGTCCTGCCCTCCGGGCTCGACGCCTTCGTCGACCACGTCGTCCCGATCCTCCGCGCCCGCGGCCTGCTCCGCACGGAATACGGCCCCCACCGGACCCTCCGGGAGCGCTACGGCCTCCCCCGACCCGCCAACCAGTACGTCACCCCCGCACCCGCCCTCGTCTGAAAGGACTCCCCCGCATGTCCCTCGACATCCGCAAGGTCACCGCGCACATCGGCGCCCGTGTCTCCGGCGTCGACCTCTCCCAGCCCCTGGACGAAGCGACCGTCACCGCCCTGCGCGAGGCCCTCAACGTCCACAAGGCCCTGGTCTTCGACGACGTACACCTGGACGACGGGGGCCAGCAGGCCTTCGTCCGTCACTTCGGCGACCTCACCACCGCCCACCCGACGGTGTCCTCCGTCGACGGCGTCCCGAACGTCCTCCCCGTCGACAGCGAGCGGGGCCGCGCCGCCAACCACTGGCACACCGACGTCACGTTCGTCCTCAGCCCGCCGCAGGCCACCAGCCTGCGCAGCGTCACCGTCCCGCCGTACGGCGGCGAGACCCTGATCGCCAGCTCGGCGGCCGCCTACCGCAACCTGCCCGAGCCGCTGAGGCAGTTCGCCGACACGCTGTGGGCGGAGCACACCAACGACTACGACTACGCCGTGCCGGACGAGGAGGTCGACGAGGAACAGGCCGCCCAGCGTGCCCAGTTCACGTCGATCAAGTACCGCACGGTCCACCCGGTGGTCCGCGTGCACCCGCTGACCGGCGAGCGCGGGCTGTTCATCGGCGGCTTCGCGCAGCGGATCGTGGGCCTGTCCCCGGGCGAGTCCCGCAAGGTCCTCGACCTGCTCCAGGCGTACGTGACCCGGCCGGAGAACGTCCTGCGGCACCGCTGGTCGGAGAACCAGCTGGTCCTCTTCGACAACCGCATCACCCAGCACTACGCCATCGACAACTACGACGGTCTGCCGCGCCGCCTGCACCGGGTGACCGTCGCCGGTGACGTGCCGGTCGGCATCGAGGGCAAGGAGAGCTACTCGATCGAGGGCGACGCCTCGCACTACACCTCCGTAGCGGCGTAGTCACGGCCCGTGCCGGGTGTGTCCGCATAGTGGGCGGCCTCTCCTTCTGAGCGGAGAGGCTGCCCAGACTGTGGGCGTTTTTGCCCATCTCACGCATTGGACGAGCCGCGCCCATGCCCAGCACCCCCACGGTCGAGACTCCGCCACAAGCGGACGACGCCACTCTGTCCCACAGCCTCAAGCAGCGCCATCTGTCGATGATCGCCCTCGGCGGTGTCATCGGCGCAGGCCTGTTCGTCGGGTCCGGCGCCGGTATCGCCGCCGCCGGTCCCTCGATCGTCGTCGCCTACGTCCTCTCCGGCCTCCTCGTGATGCTGGTGATGCGGATGCTGGGCGAGATGTCCGCCGCCTACCCGTCCTCCGGCTCGTTCTCGGCGCACGCCGAGCGGGCGATCGGCCCCTGGGCGGGCTTCACGGCGGGCTGGTCCTTCTGGGTGCTGCTGTGCACGGCCGTCGGCCTCGAGGGCATCGGCGCCGCGAAGATCGTCACGACCTGGCTGCCGCACACGCCGGAGTGGGCGTGGGTGGCCCTGTTCATGGTCGTGTTCTGCGGCGCGAACCTGGCCGCCGTGAAGAACTTCGGCGAGTTCGAGTTCTGGTTCGCGGCGCTGAAGGTCGGCGCGATCAGCCTGTTCCTCGTGCTGGGCGGCCTGGCGATCGCCGGGGTCCTGCCGGGCACGGACGCGCCGGGCACCGCGAACCTCACCGGTGCGGGCGGTTTCCTCCCCAACGGCAGCGAGGGCCTGATCATCGGCCTGCTCGCCTCGGTCTTCGCCTACGGAGGCATGGAGACCGTCACCATCGCGGCCGCCGAGTCGGAGAACCCGGTCAGCGGCGTGGCGAGCGCGGTCCGCACGGCCATGTGGCGCATCGCCCTCTTCTACATCGGCTCGATGGCGGTCGTCGTCACCCTCGTCCCCTGGGACTCCAAGGAGATCGTCGAGAAGGGCCCGTACGTCGCCACCCTCGATCACCTGGGCATCCCCGGCGCGGGGCAGCTGATGAACGTGGTCGTGCTGGTGGCTCTGCTCTCCGCCATGAACGCCAACATCTACGGCTCCTCGCGCATCGCCTACTCGCTCGTCCAGCGCGGACAGGGCCCCAAGGGCCTCGGCCGGGTGTCGGGCGGCGTTCCGCGCGTCGCCGTGCTGGCGTCCTCGGTGTTCGGCTTCGTGTGCGTGGTGCTCAGCTACTGGCGGCCGGACGACGTCTTCCCCTGGCTGCTGAACATGATCGGCGCGGTGATCCTCGTCGTCTGGATCTTCATCGCGGTCTCCCAGCTGCGGCTGCGCAGGCGACTGGAGCGTGAGGCGCCTCAGAAGCTGGTCGTGCGGATGTGGGCGTTCCCGGTGCTGACCTGGGTCGCGCTGGCGGGCATGGCGGCGATCTTCGTCCTGATGGCCCGGGAGCCGGACACGCGCGTGCAGCTGTACTCGACGGGTGGGATGACGCTGGTCCTGGCTGTGGTCGGGTACGCCTGGCAGAAGACCCGCGCCAAGAGCTGACGCCGCCCGCCCGGCGAAACCGAAGCCCCCGTGTGATCCACACGGGGGCTTTTTGCTGCTAGCTTGTTATTGCGAATCTATTGCAACAAGGCCTGAAGGCGTCCTGCCTCGTGATCGTCTTCTCACCCTTCACGACGGCAGGCGGAATGAGGGAAGCCCCCGCGAGGACGTGACTCGCGGGGGCTTCCCGTTGCCGGGCGAGTGGGCGGGCGTCAGGGTTTGCGGCCCACCCCGCCGTGCTGGCCGATGGGCTGCGGCGCCTCGTCGCCCGGCTCGGGGCGCCACAGGGGGACGGAGACGATGCCGGGCTCCACCAGGTCCAGGCCCTCGAAGAACGCGGCGATCTGGTCGACCGGGCGCAGGAAGTACGGGACGGCGCCGGTCTCGTTGTAGGCGTCCTGGGCCTGCTCGTAGGCCGGGTCGGTGCCGCGGGAGCCCTCGTTGAGGGAGAGGTAGCTGCCGGAGGGCAGGCCGGCCAGCAGGCCGCGGACGAGGTCGCGGGCCTGGTCGTAGTCGGCGACGTGGCCGAGGATGCCGCTGAGGATCAGGGCGGTGGGCCGGGTGAGGTCGAGCGTTTTCGCAGCCGCCGCCAGGATCTTGTCCGGCTCGTAGAGGGAGAGGTCCTCGTACGCCGTGACACCCTCCGGGGTCGACGTCAGCAGGGCGCGGGCGTGGGCCAGGACCAGCGGGTCGTTGTCGACGTAGACGATCCTCGACTCGGGGGCGAGGCGCTGGGCCACCTCGTGCGTGTTGTCGACGGTCGGGAGCCCGGTGCCGACGTCGAGGAACTGGCGTACGCCCGCCTCCGCGACCAGGTACCGGATGCTGCGGCCCAGGAAGGCACGGCTGCTGCGGGCGATGGTGACGATGCCCGGGAAGACGGCGGTGTAGGCGTCGCCGGCCGCCTCGTCCACGGGGTAGTTGTCCTTGCCGCCCAGCCAGTAGTTCCAGATGCGGGCCGAGTGCGGTACCGAGGTGTCGATCTCCGTCATGCCCCCATGGTGCTACGGCACTTCGGGCGCGCAGGGCACATTGAGGGAGAGAAGTGCGGCGGATCCGTCGGTGTTCATGCGGAGTTCGCTGATCGCCACGTTGCGCAACCTCGGGAACACTCTGCGGTACTCCCGGGCCGGGATCGACAACAGGGTGCACAGCACCAGCCGGAACAGGGTGTTGTGGGCGACGACGAGTACGCGCTCGCCGGGGTGGGCCGCGGCGATGCGGCGCAGGGCGGCGGTGCCGCGTTCGGCGGCGGCGGCAGGGTCCTCCGCCCGCGGGAACGGGTGGGCCACCGGGTCGGTGCGGAACGCCTCCGCGGCGGCCGGGTCCTCGGCCGCGAACTCCGCGAGCGTACGGCCCTCCAGCACACCGAAGTCGCATTCGCGCAGGCCGGGTTCGCGGCGCGGGGTGAGGCCGAGGGCCCGGCAGGCGGGTTCGGCGGTGGCCACGGCACGGGACAGGGGCGAGGTCCAGATCGCGTCCACCGGGTGGGCGGCGGCCCAGCGCCCGAGGGCCTCGGCCTGGGCGCGGCCCGTGTCGGTGAGGGGCACGTCGCTGACGCCGGCGTAGCGGTTCTCGGCGTGCCAGACGGTCTGGCCGTGGCGGGCCAGGAGGAGGGTCGTGCCAGTGGTCATGTGTGGTCCGGTCCGGTGGGATGAGGGTTGTCTGCGGTGCTGGGTCATTGGTCTGGTGCCCGGCGTGGGGGTTGCCGTGGGGTGGGGAGCTCACCCGCGCTGCCGGGGTGCCGCCCTCTTTGGGTCGGGAGCCGCCCCAGCGGCACGACTGCCCGCAGGCTGCGCGAGCTGAACAGCCGACGGCGCTGCAACGCCCTGGGGGCGCGGGGAACTGCGCGATCAGCCCCATGACACCCACACCCGCCATCGAACCCAAGGCCCCGAGCTCGTGGGCTGAGCCTGCCGGGGCCCGCGGCGGAGGTGGTTCATGAAGCCGAAGTATCCATGTCCAGGCGCGCGTGCGCGTGCGCCGCCACCGGGGGCGGGAGCCAGCCCCGGGTCGCCAGTTCGTCGATCAGGCGGGCGTACGGCTCGGCGAAGCGGGTGGTGCGGTCGGGGCGGGGGTCGACGGTCGTGCCGATGCGGACCATCCCCTCCGCGGCGTCCGCCAGGCGGGGTGCCGCGCCCGCACCGTACGCCGCCAACGCCGCCATCCCCAGGGCCGGTTCCGTCTGCTGCGGTACCCGCGCCGGGCGGCCCAGGATGTCGGTGCGCAGTTGGTTCCAGTACGGGCTGCGGGCGGCGCCGCCCGTGAAGGTGAGGGGGCCGTCGAGGGGGGCGCCGAGGTGGTGCAGGTAGTCCAGGCACAGGCGTTCCGTGAAGGCGACGCCCTGGAGGAGCGCGGCCCACAGGTCGGCGTCCGACTCCGGTTCGCCCAGCAGGAGCGCGGAGGCGTCCGGGGCCAGGAACGGGAAGCGCTCGCCGGGGGAGACGAGGGGGTACGCGATCGCGCCGGACGGTTCGTACGCGGCGGCCAGCTCGTCCATGGCCGCCGGATCGGCACCCGCGAACGCCGCCGTCAGCACGCCCGCGCCCACGCTGGACGCACCGCCCGGCAGCCAGCTCCCGTCCGGCGCCCGGTGGTTGTAGACCACGCCGGTCGGGTCCCGGACCGGGGTCGGGGACGCCCCCTTGAGGACCAGCGTGGTGCCGAGCACCGAGTTCCAGGAGCCGGGGCGCAGGGCGGCGGAGGCGATCTGGGCCGCGCAGCCGTCGGTCATCCCGGCGATGACGGGGGTGCCGGCGGGAATGCCGGTGGCCTCGGCGGCGGTCGGGGAGACCTCGCCGAGCCGGCTGCCGGGAGGTACGACCTCGGGGACCGCCGTGTCGGGCAGGCCCAGCCGGGGGAGCATCGACGGCCAGGCGTCGCTCTCCAGGTCGTAGCCGGTCTTGAGGGCGTGGCTGGAGTCGGCCGGAGGCAGCTCGCCGGTGAGGAGGGACACGATGAGGTCCGGCTGGTGGGTGATCCGCCCCTGCCCGTAGGCCTCGGTCAGCCACAGGGCCTTGGGCAGTGCCCAGGTGTCCTGCACCGCGAGGCCCGCCATCCGCGCCCGCGCCGCCTCCGCCGTCGCCCGGCCGTCGTCGTACATCAGCGCGGGGCTCATCGGCCGGCCCGCCCCGTCCGTCAGCAGCACGGTCCCGGACGTCCCGCACACCGCGAGCCCGCCGACCGGCACCCGCGAACGCCCGTGCAGCGCGGCCCGGGACGCCACGCAGAGCGCGTCCCACCACTCCGCCGGATCCTGCTCGTGCCGCACCCCGTCCCGCCGCCCGGCCAGCGGGGCCGAGCCGCTGCCGAGAACCGTGCCGTCGCCCGTCACCAACAGCACGCGGACACTCTGCGTGCCCAGGTCGATCCCGAGCCAGGCCGCACCCACGAGACGCTCATCCGCCATCCGGAACCTCCCGCATATCGCGATCCGATCCGTGAACTTCTCACTCTGCACTGAGATTTTCACGTGCGCGAGGGATTGACGGCCAACTTCCGCCGTTCCACCCTCTGTTAACGAGTCGACTCGCCGTGTTAACCGAGCACCTTGGCCGAACCCCACGTGGAGGTCACGGATGGACACGCACGTGCACGACCGCCGCCGCTTCCTCGCCCTCGCCGCCGCGGCCGCCGCGACCCCGCTGCTCGCGGCCTGCGGTGCCGGGTTCGGCGGTGACGACGACAAGAGCAACGGCTCGGCGGCGGACGACGTCACCGGCTCCTTCGACTGGAAGCGGGAGAAGGGCACGACGGTCAAGGCGCTGCTGAACAAGCACCCGTACACGGACGCGCTGGTCGCCGACCTGAAGTCCTTCACCGAGAAGACCGGCATCAAGGTCGAGTACGACGTCTTCCCCGAGGACAACTACTTCGACAAGCTCACCGTCGACCTGTCCAGCGGACGTGCCTCCTACGACGTCTTCATGCTGGGCGCCTACATGGTCTGGCAGTACGGCCCGCCCGGCTGGCTCGAAGACCTCGGCCCCTGGATGCGCAACTCCTCGGCCACCGGCGCCGAATGGGACCAGGCCGACTTCTTCCCGAACCTCCTCCAGGCCGACCAGTGGTCCCTCAAGGCGGGCGCACCGCTCGGGCAGGGCGGGCAGTACGCGCTGCCGTGGGGCTGGGAGACGAACGTCGTCGCCTACAACACGGATGTCTTCAAGCGGCTCGGGCTGAAGCCCGCGGAGACCTTCGACGAGCTGCGCGACGTCGCCCGGACGATCAAACAGAAAGCCCCCGGTGCCGGCTTCGACGGCATGTACGGGATCGCCGTACGCGGCTCCCGCAGCTGGGCCACCATCCACCCCGGCTTCATGACCATGTACGCCCGCAACGGACTGCGCGACTTCACCGTCACCGACGGGAAGCTCACACCCGCCATGAACACCCCGGAGGCCATCGCCTTCACCGAGGACTGGGCCGGCATGGTCAAGCAGGGCGGGCCGCCGTCCTGGACGTCGTACACCTGGTACCAGTGCTCCAGCGACCTCGGCGCGAAGAAGGCCGGGATGCTGTTCGACGCGGACACCGCGGCCTACTTCCAGGCGGTCGAGGGCGCCAGCCCCGCCTCCGGGAAGATCGCCTTCCACCCCGGCCCGAAGGGGCCGGACGGGTCCCTCGCCACCAACATGTGGATCTGGTCGCTCGGCATGAACGCCAAGAGCAAGAAAAAGAGCGCCAGTTGGCTGTTCCTGCAGTGGGCGACCGGCAAGGAGCACCTGCTCAAGAGCGCGATCACGCACAACCACATCGACCCGGTGCGGAAATCGATCGCCGACGCCTCCGCCTACAGGAACAAGATGAAGAACCTCCCCGGCTTCATCGAGACCTTCGAGACGGTCGTCGACCAGACGAAGATCCAGTTCACCCCGCAGGCGCAGTTCTTCGACGCGACCACCAGCTGGGCCTCCGCCCTCCAGGAGATCTACGGCGGCAAGGGCGCCAAGTCGGTCCTGGACGGGCTGGCGGGCGACCTCGCCGACAAGGTGGGCTAGCCCGATGGGATGGCGGCTCGCCCTTCGCCCGTACGTCCTGATCGTCCCCGCCCTGCTGCTGACCTGCGGGATCCTCTACCCCTTCGGGCTCGGCCTGTACTACACCCTCTTCGACTTCTCGGCGAGCAAACCGCAGCCGGACATGGTGCGGTTCGAGAACTACGAGACCGTCTTCACGCAGGAGGCCTTCTGGAACTCGGCGTGGGTGACCGTGCTGTACGCGGTCGGGGCCGCCGCCGTGGAGACGGTGCTGGGCGTGGCCGTCGGGCTGCTGCTGCACCGGTCGACGATCGTCGGGCGGGTGCTGGAGAAGATCCTGATCCTGCCGCTGATGATCGCGCCGGTGATCGCGGCGATCATCTGGAAGCTGATGCTCCAGCCGTCGGTGGGGGTGGTCAACCATCTCCTCCGGCCCTTCGGGCTGGGGGGCGTGCAGTGGACGGACACCCCCACGGGTGCGCTGCTGTCGTCGATCGCCGTGGACGTGTGGGTCTACACGCCGTTCGTGGCGATCCTCGCGCTGGCCGGTCTGCGGTCCCTCCCCACCTCCCCCTTCGAGGCGGCGGCCGTCGACGGGGCGGGCTGGTGGTACACCTTCCGGCGGCTGACGCTGCCGATGCTGTGGCCGTACGTCCTCGTCGCGGTGATCTTCCGGTTCATGGACTCGCTGAAGGTGTTCGACATCATCTACGCCCTGACGGAGGGCGGGCCGGGCGACTCGACCGTCGTCCTGCAGATCCGGGCGTATCTGGAGGCGATCCGCTTCCAGCGGTACTCCTTCGGGATCAGCTACACGATCGTGCTGTGGGCCGTGGTGTATCTCGCCGCGATGGTGCTGGTGAAGCACCTGGGGAAGATCCAGCGGAAGGCGGCGGAGGTGGCTGCCAAATGACCGTGCGCAAACGCCTGCTGGGCTGGCTGGCGGACGCCGCCCTCATCCTCTACTTCGTCTTCGCGCTGTTCCCGATCGCCTGGATGGTGATCCTTTCACTGAAGCCGACGAACGAACTCTTCTCCACCTACTTCTCCTTCTCCCCCACCCTCGACGGCTACCGCACGGTCCTCGGCGACAGCGAGGGCATCCCCTTCGTCCGCTTCTTCGTCAACAGCCTGGTCGTGTCGCTGGGCGCGGTGGCCCTCTCCCTCCTCGTGGGACTCCCTGCCGCCTACGCCTCGGCCCGCTGGCGGTTCAAGGGCTCCGAGAACCTGATGTTCACGCTGCTGTCGTTCCGCTTCGCACCCGAACTCACGGTGATCATCCCGCTGTTCGTGCTGTACCAGAAGCTGGGGCTGTTCGACACGTACGTCGGCATGGTGTGGGTACTCCAGCTCGTCACCCTCCCCCTCATCGTGTGGATCATGCGGTCGTACTTCGCCGACCTCACCCCCGAGCTGGAGCAGGCGGCGCTGCTGGACGGCTACACGCGCAAGCAGGCGTTCATGAGGGTGGCCCTCCCGCTGGTGAAGCCGGGTGTGGCGGCCGTGTCGCTGCTGGCCTTCATCTTCGCCTGGAACAACTTCGTCTTCCCCCTCATCCTCACCTCCAACGAGGCCCAGACCGTGACCGTCGGCGCCCTGTCCTTCCTCGGCGGCGACCGCCCCAAGTACAACCTCACGGCCGCGGCGGCACTCGTCTCGGTCGTACCGCCCCTGCTGCTCGCACTCACCATCCAGCGGTATCTGGTGCGGGGCCTGTCGTTCGGGGCGGTGAAGTCATGAGCACGGCCATCGCACTACGCGGGATCCGGAAGACGTACGGCAGGACCACGGCCCTCGACGGTCTCGAACTGGACGTGGCCGACGGCGAGTTCTTCTGCCTGCTCGGCCCGTCCGGCGCGGGCAAGACGACCACCCTCAAGACCGTCGCCGGGCTCGAACAGCCCGACGCCGGCACGGTCGAACTCGACGGCAGGGACATGCGCGGCGTCGAGCCCTACGACCGCGGTGTGGCGATGTGCTTCGAGAGCTACGCCCTGTACCCGCACAAGTCGGCCTACGACAACCTCGCCTCGCCGCTCCGCTCCCCACGCCACCGCCTCCCCGCCGCGCAGGCACGGGAGCGGATCGGCGAGATCGCCGAACTCCTCGGCATCTCCGGCCTGCTGGACCGCCCCGTCGGCCGGCTGTCCAACGGCCAGCGGCAGCGCGTCGCCCTCGGCCGCGTCCTGGTCCGCCCCGCCCGCGCCTTCCTCCTCGACGAGCCGCTCTCCCACCTCGATGCCAAACTGCGCCAGCAGATGCGGGCCGAGCTGAAGGCGATCGGGGCGGTGCGGCACACGACCACGCTCTACGTCACCCACGACTCCGTCGAGGCCCTCGCCCTCGGCGACCGGATCGGCGTCATCCGGGACGGGCGGATCGTGCAGACGGGGACCCGCGAGGAGATCTGGTACCGCCCCTACGACACGGAGGTGGCCCGGGCCTTCGGACGGCCCCGCATCAACCTGCTGCCGGGGGCCGTCACACCCGACGGCGGCTTCCGCTCGGCGGACGGCAAGGTCGACCTGCCGATCAGCGCCGACACGGCACCCGGAACCGACGTCCTGATCGGCGTCCGTCCCCGAGACCTCACCCTCGGCGAGAGCGGCCCCGGACACGAACTCACCGGCACGGTCTACGTCACCGAGGTGCTCGGCCGGTCCGTCGAGGTGACCGTCCGGCTCGGCGAGCAGCACGTGTCGCTGGTCGCCCCGCGCGGCGACGCGACCGGTCTTCGGCCCGACGATCCGGTACGGCTGCGGGTCCGGCCTGAGAACCTGCTGCTGTTCGAGGCCGACCGGCCGGAGCGCCCAGGACGACGGATCGAGACACGATGAACGCCAGCAACAGCACCCCGCAACACGGCCCCGCCGCCCGCCAGGCAGCCATGGCCGAGCAGGTCCTCGCCGACGGTTCGGCGACGGCCGCCGAGCTGGCCGAGCGGTTCGGGGTGAGCCTGATGACCATCCACCGGGACCTCGACGAGCTCGAACGGCAGGGCATCGTCAGGAAGTTCCGGGGCGGGGTGACGGCCCAGCCCTCCGGCGTCTTCGAGTCCAACGTCCAGTACCGGCTGAAGACCATGCGCGCGGAGAAGGCCGCCGTCGCCGACCGCGCCCTGAAGCTCATCGAGCCCGGCATGGCGATCATGCTGGACGACTCCACCTCCACCCTGGAGATAGCCCGCAGGCTGCGCCTCGGCGAGGTCACCCCTCTCACGGTCGTCACCAACTTCCTGGAGGCGATCAACGTCCTCGCCGACCAGCGCGGCATCCACCTCATGGCCCTCGGCGGCGACTACGACCCCCTCCACTCCTCCTTCCTCGGCGTGTCCTGCGTGGAGGCGATAGAGCAGCTGCGCGTGGACGTCTGCTTCGCGTCCACGTCGGCCGTGCACGGGGGTTACGCCTACCACCAGGAACAGCACATCGTGTCGGTGAAGCGGGCCATGCTCGACGCGGCCGCCCGCAACATCCTGCTGATCGACCACACCAAGCTCGCCCGGGTCGCCCTGCACCGGGTGGTCCCCCTGACCCGCTTCGACCTGCTCCTCGTGGACGACGGGGCGTCGGCGGAGGCGCTGCGGGACCTGGACGAGCACAAGGTCCGTTATGAGGTTTGCTCGACGAAGGGCAGCGATGACCGAGCTGGAGCTACGTGATCTGCGCAAGACCTACCGCGCCCGGGGCCGCCCGGCGGTGGACGCCGTACGCGGCATCGACCTGGCCCTGCGCTCCGGCGAGCTGCTCGGCCTCCTAGGCCCGTCGGGCTGCGGCAAGTCGACGACGCTGCGGATGATCGCCGGGCTGGAGACGGTGACCGGCGGGGACATCCTGGTCGACGGCGGGTCGGTGACCGCACGCCCGGCCCAGCAGCGCAACATCGGGGTCGCGTTCGAGAACTACGCCCTCTACCCGCCGCTGACGGTGGCGGAGAACCTGGCGTTCGGCCTGAAGGCACGAAGGCGAGCCGACCGGGGGGATGTCGACCGCAAGGTGAAGGAGATCGCCGAGCGCGTCGACTTGACCACCATCCTCGACGCCCGCCCCGCAGCCCTGTCCAGCGGCCAGAAGCAGCGCGTGTCGCTGGCCCGGGCCCTGATCCGCGAACCCGACGTCCTCCTCCTCGACGAGCCCCTCTCCCACCTGGACGCGGCCCAGCGCGACACCACCCGCCGCGAACTCAAGCGCATCCAGCGCGACCTCGGCCACACCACCATCCTGGTCACCCACGACCAGGAGGAGGCCCTCTCCCTCGCCGACCGGATCGCCGTGATGAAGGACGGCGTGATCCAGCAGCTCGGCACCCCGTACGAGATCTACGACAGCCCGGCCAACGTCTTCGTGGCGGACTTCGTCGGCGAACCGGCGATCAATCTCCTCCCCGGCACGACGACCGACGACGGCCACGCCCGCCTGTCGGACACAGCACGCGTCCCCCTGCCGGTCTCGTTGGCTCCCGGCCGGGAGGTGACGGTCGGAATCCGCCCCGAGGACCTGACCCTGACCGGCGAGGACGGCCTCCCCGCCCGCGTGGTCGCCCACGAGCCCCTCCTCGAATCGGGCATCGCGACCCTCGCCCTGCCCGGTGTCGAACGCCCCCTCGTCGTCCTCACCGACCCCGAGGTGCGCCTCGCCCACGACGACCTCGTCCACGTCACCGCCGACCCTCACCTCACCCATGTCTTCGACGCCGAGACGGGAGACTCCCTGCGATGACCAACGGGAACCCTGTGCGTGTGGTGGCCGCGGGCGACCACTTCATCCTGCCGTCGCTCATCAGAGAGGCGATCAGCCCTCAACTCACGGCCGACGTACATGAATTGACCCTCGGCTGGCCCTTGCAGCCCTTCGGCCCGGTGGCCGAGGTGACGGAGGCGAGCGACGCCGAGGACGAGCTGATCGACGCGCTCGCCGGGGCGCAGGTGCTGGTCACCCAGATGGGCCCGGTGACGGAACGCGTCCTGGCCGCCTGCCCCGACCTCCGCCTGGTCGTCGTCTGCCGGGGCGGCCCCGTGAACGTCAACCTGGACGCGGCCAAGCGGCACGACGTCCGCGTCTGCTACGCCCCCGGCCGCAACGCCGCCGCCACCGCCGAGTTCACCATCGGCCTCATGCTGGCGGCCCTGCGCCGCATCCCCCAGGCCCACGACCTGCTGGCCCGGCAGGGGAGTTGGGAAGGAGCGACCTACTACACCTACGAGCACAGCGGCCTGGAACTGGAGGACCTGCCCGTCGGACTGGTCGGCTACGGGGCGGTGGGCAGCCGGGTGGCCCGGGTGCTGTGCGCCTTCGGGGCGCGGGTGATGGTCTACGACCCGTACGTCCACCACCACGAGATCCACGGCCTGCGCGTCCCCACACTGGACCAACTCCTCCGCGAATCAAGGCTGATCACTCTGCACGCCCGCCTCACCGCCGAGACCCGCGGCCTGATCGGCGCCCGTGAACTGGCCCTGCTGCCACCCGGCTCGATCGTGGTGAACGTGGCGCGCGGCCCGCTGCTGGACGAGGAGGCGCTGTGCGACGCGCTGGAGAGCGGGCAGGTGTCGGCGGCGGCCCTCGACACCTACGTCCAGGAGCCCCTGCCCCCCGGCTCCCGCCTGCACGCCCTCGCCGACCGGGTCGTCCTGACGCCACACCTGGGCGGCGCGTCCCGCGCGGTGGCGGAGAAGGCGGCGGCGATCGCGGCGGCGGAGGTGGGGCGTTGGGCCCGGGGCGAGCCGCTAGCGCACTGCCTGACCTGAGGGGCCGTCGGTACGAGCCCAGACATTCGGCACACCAGCTGCCAAAGGCACTGCACAGCCGACCGAGCCGAAAGAGGTGCGTGGGAATGTACGTCGGCATCGATGTAGGCACGTCCACGGTGAAGGCCGCCGCGTTCAACGCCGAGGGCGACGAACTGACCGTCGCCTCCCGTCCCGTGGGCCTCGCCCTGCACGGCGGCGTTGTCGAGCAGGACATGGACGAGGTGTACGGGGCGGTAGTAGCCGTACTGCGAGAAGTGACCGCCCGCGTCCCCGACCCAGTCGACCTGGCAGGCCTCACCGGCCAGGGCGACGGCGTCTGGCTGGTCGACGCCGACGGCCGCCCCGTACGCCCCGCCGCCTCCTGGATGGACGGCCGGGCCCATGAACTGGTCGACCGCTGGCTGGCGGACGGTACGTTCGAGACGGTGTTCCGGCGCACGGGCAGCGCCATGTTCCCGGGCTGTCCGGGCCCGCTCCTCGCCTGGCTGGACAGCCACGAGCCGAAGGCGCTGAACGCGGCGAGCGCAGCCGTCTACTGCAAGGACATGGTGTTCCAGCGCCTGACGGGAGCAGGTCCGACCACGGACGTCTCGGACGCGTCGATGCCCTTCCTGGACCCCCGTACCCGGACGTACGACAACCGGGTCGTGGAACTGCTCGGCCTGGCCCACCGCCGAGGCCTCCTCGCCCCGGTCAGCGACCCGATCGCAACGGCGCGGACCCGCGCCACGGGCGAGGGCGAAGGCGAGGGCGGGGGCCTCCCGCCCGGCACCCGTATCGCGAACGGCCCGTACGACCTCCCGGCCTGCGCCCTGGGCGCGGGAGTCACGCGACCCGGCGACGGTCTCCTCATCGTCGGCACCTGTCTGGCCAGCCTGGTCGCGACCACCGACCTGGACCTCACCGGCGAACCCGCCGGCCTGTACATCAACACCGACCGCCCCGGCCACTGGCTGCGGGCGATGCCCGCGATGGTCGGTACGGCGGCGCTGGACTGGGTGCTGTCAACAACAAACATCCAGCACGACGAGGTCGACGGCCTGCTGGCCGAGACGCCCGCCGGGGCGAACGGCGTCCGTGTCCTGCCGTACTTCGCGCCCTCCGGCGAACGTGCCCCCTTCGTCGAACCCCGTCTGCGTGCCGAACTCACCGGCGTCTCCCTGGAGTCGACCCCCGCCGATCTGATCCGCGCGACCTGCGAGGGCATCGGCTACGCGGCCCGGCACTGTCTGGAGGCGGCGGGGCTGACCGGCACGCTGGCCGTCTGCGGCGGCGGTACCCGCAGCCCGGCCTGGATGCGGCTGCTCGCCGACGTCCTGGGGCGTCCTCTGCGTGTCGTCGAGGGCGAGGTGGGCGCGCGGGGCGCGGTGCTGGCGGCGGCCGAGCGGTACGGGGTGCCGCTGGACGCGGAGGCGTGGACGCGGCCGACGGCGGTCGTCGAGCCGGACGAAGGGCGGGCGGCGTACTACGCGAAGGGGTACGAGGAGCACCTGGCCCGCCTGAGGGAAGCGCGCGCCCGGACCCGCGCGTGAACAGCAGTATGAGGAAAGGGAGTTGTATGCGCCCGAGTCGTAGATCCCTTCTGCTCGCGGCCGCCGCCACCCCGGCGGCCGCTGCCGTGCCCGTTGCCGCTGCCGTGCCCTCGGCGGCCGCCGAGGGGGCCGGCGGGCCGCGTCGCCCGCTCGTCATCGGCCATCGCGGCGCGGCCGGCTGGCGTCCCGAGCACACGGCGGCCTCGTACACGTACGCCGTGCAGACCGGCGCCGACTGGATCGAACCGGACCTGGTGCCCACGAAGGACCACGTCCTGGTCGTCCGGCACGAGAACGAGATCTCGCAGACGACGGATGTGGCCCGCCACCCGGAGTTCGCCGGCCGCCGCACCACGAAGACGGTGGACGGCCGGCAGGTCACCGGCTGGTTCACGGAGGACTTCACGCTGGCGGAGCTGAAGACGCTGCGCGCGGTGGAGCGGCTGCCGCTGGTCCGCAACCGCAACACCGTGTTCGACGGCCGCGAGGAGGTGCTCACCTTCCAGGAGGTGGTGGACCTGGCACGCAGGCTGTCCAAGGCCTACGGCCGTACGATCGCCGTCTTCCCGGAGACCAAGCATCCGACGTACTTCCGCTCGATCGACCTGCCGCTGGAGCCGAAGCTGGCGTCCGCGATCCGCCGTAACCGCCTCGGCCCGCGTGAGTGCGTCGTGCAGTCCTTCGAGCCGACGAGCCTGCAGCGGATCGCGGCGGAGCGGCTGAAGGTGCCGCTGTGGCAGGCGCTGGGGACCACGGGTGGGCCGTACGACCTGGTCTCGTCCGGTGATCCGACGACGTACAAGGACATGATGGCGCCGGCGGGGCTGGCGCGGATCGCCGCGTACGCGGACTGGATCGGGCCGGACAAGTCCTCGGTCGCCGGCACGTCCCTGGTCGCGGACGCGCATGCGGCGGGGCTGCGGATCGGGCCGTACACCTTCCGGGCGGAGAACCAGTTCCTGCCGGCGGAGTTCCGCCGCGGTACCGGAGCCAACGATTTCGGTGACGCGTTCGCCGAGTACGCGCTGTACTACGGGCTCGGGGTCGATGCTGTGGTGACCGACTTCCCGGATCTGGCGGTGATGGCGAGGAGGAGTTGATGGCGACACGCACACTGCACTGCCCGGACTGCGGCGGCATGGAGGTCTTCCGGCAGCTGAACGCCGAGGAGAGGGCGGCGATCCGCGAGGAGAAGAAGGATCCCCGGTACTACGTGGACAACCTCTGGCGCTGCACCGCCAAGGGCTGCCTGACGTATTACCCCCATCTCAGGAAGAGCGACCGCGGCCTCCTCCCCGAGAAGTTCCGCGAGGAGGAGGCCGCCGTCACCGAGGCCGAGTGAGACCTACAGGTTGCTGAAGTCCGGCCCCTTGGTCCGAGTGCGCTTGATCTCGTAGAAGCCCGGCACCGAGGCCACGGCGAGGGTGCCGTCCCACAGCTTCGCGGCGTCCTCGCCCTTGGGGGCCGGGGTGACGACCGGGCCGAAGAAGGCGATCTGCTCGCCGTCGGAGCCGGGCACGGCGATGACCGGGGTGCCGACCTCCTGGCCGACCTTGTCGATGCCCTCCTTGTGGGAGGCGCGCAGCTCGGCGTCGAACTCGAAGTCGTCCTGGTCGGCGTAGTCGATCAGCTCGGCGGGCAGGCCGACGTCCGCGAGGGCGCCGGCGATGGCCTCGGTGGTCGGGCCCTCGCCGTTGTTGTGGATGCGGGTGCCGAGCGCGGTGTAGAGGGGGCCGAGGATGTCGGCGCCGTGCTTCTGCCAGGCCGCGGTCACCACCCGTACCGGCTTCCATGCCTTGGTGGCCAGCATGTCCCGGTACTCCTCGGGCAGCTCGTCCAGCTTGTCCTCGTTCAGCACGGCCAGGCTCATGATGTGCCAGCGGACCTCGATGTCCCGGACCTTCTCCACTTCCAGCACCCACCGGGAGGTCATCCAGGCCCAGGGGCACAGCGGATCGAACCAGAAGTCGACGGGGGTCTTCGTGGCGGTGGTCCCGCTCTCGGACATGGCTCTCCTATGGATACGTCGTTTGAAAGCGCAACAAGCACCGTCCCCCCGCCATTCCCTGCTCCTCACCGTCAGGAGCGCATGGCAGGATCAGTGCTGTCCGCATACTGAACACCACCCGAGGGAGTGCCACCCGTGCCCGGTGAGAATCTGTCCCGCGACGAGGCCCGGGAGCGGGCCGCCCTGCTGTCCGTCGACGGGTACGACGTGTCCCTCGACGTGCGTTCCGCCCTCGGCGACGGAGACTCCGGGGACGGGGCGCCGCGCACCTTCCGTTCGGTCACCACGATCCGCTTCCGGTGCAACGAGCCCGGCGCCACCAGCTTCGCGGACCTGATCGCGCCGAGTGTGACGGCGGTCTCCCTGAACGGCAAGGACCTGGATCCGAGCGAGGTCTTCGACGGCTCGCGGATCACCCTGGAGGACCTGGCCGCCGACAACGAGCTCGTCGTCGACGCCCAGTGCGCCTACTCCCGCACCGGCGAGGGCCTGCACCGCTTCGTCGACCCCGAGGACGGCGAGGTCTACCTCTACACCCAGTACGAGCCGGCCGACTCCCGCCGCGTGTTCGCGAACTTCGAGCAGCCGGACCTCAAGGCCCCGTTCCGCTTCGAGGTGCGGGCGCCCGAGGGGTGGACGGTGTGGAGCAACGGGGCCGGTGAACTCGCCGACGGGATCTGGCGGTTCGCGGAGACGAAGCCGATCTCGACGTACATCACCTGCGTCGTGGCGGGTCCGTATCACTACGTCACGGATTCCTACTCCCGTACGTTCGCCGACGGCACGACGCTGGAGATCCCCCTCGGGGCGATGTGCCGCAAGGGCCTCGCCCCGTACTTCGACGCCGACGACGTCTTCCTGGTCACCAAGCAGGGCCTGGACTTCTTCCACGACCACTTCGACTGTCCGTACCCCTTCGGGAAGTACGACCAGGCGTTCGTGCCCGAGTACAACCTCGGCGCGATGGAGAACCCGGGGATGGTGACCTTCCGGGAGGAGTACATCTTCCGCGGCAAGGTGACGCGGTCGTCGTACGAGGGCCGGGCCAACGTCATCCTGCACGAGATGGCGCACATGTGGTTCGGCGACCTGGTCACCATGGTGTGGTGGGACGACCTGTGGCTGAAGGAGTCCTTCGCGGACTTCATGGGCACCTTCGCGAACGTCGGCGCCACCCGCTTCAAGGACGCCTGGATCACCTTCGCCAACCGCCGCAAGGCGTGGGCGTACCGCGCCGACCAGCTGCCCTCCACGCACCCGATCACGGCGGACATCCGTGACCTGCAGGACGCGAAGCTGAACTTCGACGGCATCACCTACGCCAAGGGTGCGTCGGTCCTGAAGCAGCTGGTGGCGTACGTCGGCCAGGACGCGTTCCTGGAGGGGGCGCGGCGCTACTTCAAGCGGCACGCGTACGGCAACACGCGCCTCGGTGATCTGCTGTCGGTGCTGGAGGAGACCAGCGGCCGGGACATGGGGGCGTGGGCGCGGGCCTGGCTGCAGACGGCCGGGGTCAACTCCCTGACCCCGCAGGTGCTGCTGGACGCCGACGGCCGGATCGACGAGCTGGCGGTCGTGCAGGAGGCCGCCGAGTCGCACCCCGAGCTGCGCCCGCACCGGGTGGCGGTGGGCCTGTACCGGCGGGGCGCGGACGGCGCGCTGGAGCGGTACTCGCAGGCCGAGGTGGACGTCGACGGTCCGCGCACGGTCGTGGCGGAGGTGGCGGGCGCGGAGGCGCCGGAGCTGGTGCTGGTCAACGACGAGGACCTGACGTACTGCAAGACCCGCTTCGACGAGACGTCGCTGGCGACGCTGCGTACCGCTCTCGGCGACATGACGGACCCGCTGGCCCGCGCCCTGTGCTGGTCGGCGCTGTGGAACATGACGCGGGACGCGCTGCTGCCGGCACGGGACTTCGTGGATCTGGTGCTGCGGTTCGCGGGGCGCGAGTCCGACATCGGCGTGCTGCAGATGCTGCACGCGTGGGCGAACTCGTCGCTGGTCCACTATGTGACGCCCGAGTGGCGTCCGGCCGGCGAACGGCTGCTGGCCGAGGGCGCGCTGCGGGAGCTGCGGGCCGCCGAGCCGGGCAGCGAGCAGCAGCTGGCGTGGGCGCGGTTCTTCGCTTCGGTGGCGTCGGGTGCCCAGGATCTGGGGTTGCTGCGGGGGCTGCTGGAGGGCACGGAGAAGATCGAGGGGCTGGACATCGACCAGGAGCTGCGGTGGGCGTTCCTGGAGCCGCTGGCCGCGCACGGCGTCGTGGACGAGTCGGTCCTGGCGGCCGAACTGGCCCGTGACGACACCGCGTCCGGCAAGCGCCACCAGGTGCGCTGCCTCGCCGCGCGGCCGTCGGCGGCGGTGAAGGCGCAGGCGTGGGCGCAGGTCGTCGAGTCCGACGCGCTGTCCAACGCCCTGGTGGAGGCGACCATCGCGGGCTTCGGTCAGCCGTCGCAGCGTGAGCTGCTCGCGCCGTACACCGAGAAGTACTTCGCGGCCATCGAGCGGGTGTGGTCGGAGCGGTCGATCCAGATCGGGATGGATGTGGTCCGGGGTCTGTTCCCGTCGCTCCAGCAGTCGCAGGCCACCTTGGACGCGACGGACGCGTGGCTCGCCGCCCATGCGGGCGCGGCGCCGGCCCTGCGCCGTCTGGTGCTGGAGGCGCGGGACGATCTGGCGCGGGGGCTGCGGGGGCAGGCGTGCGACAGGGCGAGCGAGGCGTCCTGAACGGCGTCAACCGCAGGAGACCTCTGGCCAAAGGTCAGGGCGCTGCGTGACCGTTACGGAATTCAGGCAATAGCAGCCGTAACCCCTGGTCCAACCCGAACGGACCAGGGGTTTTCCGTGCCTACTCGGCATCCGAACACCCGTCCTTTAGTGCCGGGTTGTCCGCTTTTGTCGACGAGCGTGTAACAACGGTTAATCGGCGGACGGGACGCGGGAACCTCCGGGTCATGAACCACAACACCCCGGTCCCCCCGCTCTCCCCCCGCCCCCTGCGCCATCTCTCCGAGGTGCACCGGCGTGTCATGACGGCCGCGCAGCTGAAGTCGCACGGCATCCCGGCCGCCGAGATCAACGACCAGTGCCGCCCCGGCGGACCCTGGCAGCAGATCCTCCCCGGCGTCTTCCTGCTCCACCCCGGCCCCCCGACCAGCGAGGAGCGCCTGCACGCGGTGCTGATGTACGCGGCGCGGGAACGGTCTCCGGGCGTACCGGCCCAGCCCGAAGCGGGCGAAGGACACGCCCCCGCCTACCCGGAGGCGGTGATCACCGGGCTCGCGGCGCTGACCCTGCACGGCTTCTCGGCCACGCCGCCGCTCACCGCCCTGGACACGATCGACGTCCTGGTCCCCCGGCTGCGCCGGCTGCGCTCCACGGGCTGTGTCCGCATCCTGCGCACCTCCGCGCTCCCCGCCCCGGAGCAGGTGACGGGCCTCCCGGTGGCCCCGGTCCCCCGCGCCCTGGCCGACGCGGTGGCCGAGCTGACGGACGCGGGCGCGGTACGCCGACTGCTGACGGAAGCGGTCCGTGGCGGTCACTGCGAACCGGCGTCGGTGGTGCGGGAGTTGAGCCAGGCGAAGCTGCTGAGCCGCCCGCATGTGGTGGACGCGGTGGACTCCCTGCTCGCCGAGGGGCGCGCGATCGCGGAGGACCGCCTGTACGAGATGGTCCACGCCTACGGCCTGCCCGACCCCGTCTGGAACGTCGACCTGCGCCTGCCCGGCGGCCCCCACCTCGGCGGCCTGGACGCCTACTGGCCGGAGCAGGCGGTGGCGGTGGAACTCGACACCCGCGCGCCCCGCCAAGGCCCTCGGCAGGACGACGACGCGCTGTGGTCCGAGTACGCCCGCAAACGCGAGCACCTGGAGCGCCTGGGCATCACGGTCGTCTACATCACCCCGAAGAAGCTCCGGGACGCGATGGAGCAGCAGGCGGCCGTGGTCCGTACGGCACTGATGGCGGCGGCGGACCGCGATCCGGCCGCGTATGTCGTGGTGCTGCCCCGGTAGTGACGGACCGGGGCGCGCAGCACCAGGAGGGGAGAGGAGGGGCCGCGGGGCCGACACCCGGCGGCCCCTCCTCGTGTCACCGGCCGGGGCAGGGCCTAGGTTGGGCCGGATGAGATCCCGAGGCGTGTTGGTGGCGCTGTTCCTGTTGCCCCTGGCCTGGGGGCTGGTCAGCCTGGCGAGCGGCCGGGCGGTTTCCGTCGTCCCGGAGTGCCCCGGGCTCCAGCTGGACGACGTGGGTGAGGAACACCCCGGCCGGATGCGGCCCGGCTTCACCTGCGCCGTGGGCTACGACAACGCCACCGGCCGGTCGACGGGCACGCGGACGTACGACCAGCAGAAGTTCGCCCAGGAGACGGAGCGCGACGGCCGCTATCTGCGGGGCGCCGGCTACCTGGCCTACAGCGCGGTGGGGCTGACGGTCCTCGCCGTGAGCGGGCCGCTCCGCCTGCTGGGGCGGCCCCGCAGGAGGCGCGAAGCCGCGGGTCGGCCGACATCAGGCAGTACGGACACTACGGGCGCATGAACGTCATGCCTGGTGTCCGGGTCGGCTCGATCGCCTCGGCCTTTCCGCTCTTTCCGCTCTTTCCGCTCTTTCCGCAGAACTCGGCCTCGATCACCGCCGCCGTGTCCCCCGACCAGTCACCGTTGAGGTTGAAGGCGAGGGCGTGGCGGCCGTCCTTGGTCGTGACCGCCTCGGATATGGAGCCGTGAATGCCGCCACCGTGGCCCCAGACGGTGACGCCGCAGCTCAGTTTGCTCTTCAGCAGGCCGAGACCGTAGGCGTTGGCCTCGTCGAGGGGGACGGTCGTGGTCATCTCGGCGAGCTGCTCGCGCGGGAGGAGCTTGCCGCGCAGGAGGGCCGTGTAGAAGCGGTTGAGGTCGGCCGAGCTGGAGATCATCTCACCGGCCGCGTAGGCGAGGGACGGGTTGATCTTCGTGACGTCGTACGTCGGGCCCGTCGCCGTCTCGGCCAGCTTGGAGTAGGCGCGGCTGCTGGGCCCCGGCACCGTCACACGGGTGCCGGGGACGGACGTGGCGGTCAGGTGCAGGGGCTTGATGACGCGGTCGCGGATCTCGTCGCCGTAGGGGCGGCCCGTGGCCTTCTCGATCACCATGCCGGCCAGGACGTAGTTGGTGTTGGAGTAGTTCCAGGACGTCCCCGGCTCGAAGTCCGGCTTGTGGGTCATGGCGATCGCGACCAGCTCCTCGGGTTTCTTCGTGTCGTAGCGGTGCTCGAAGAAGCCGTCCTTGAGGAAGTAGGTGCGGCCGAAGTCGTCGTCCGCCGTGTAGTTGAAGATGCCGCTGGTGTGGTTGAGGAGTTGGCGCAGGGTGATGCGGCTGCCGTCATGGCCGTTGCCCCGCACGGCTCCCGGGAGCCACTCCTCCACCGTGTCGTCCAGGGACAGCCGTCCCTCCGCCTCCAGTTGGAGCAGCACCGTGGCGACGAAGGTCTTGGTGATGCTGCCCACCCGGTAGCGGTCGTCCGCCGAACGCGGCTTGCCCGTCTTGAGGTCGCCGACGCCCGCCGTGGCCGACCAGGCGCCGTGACCGTCCCTCGCGGTCGCCGTCACGCCGGGCACTCCGGACTCGACCGCGGCCGCGATGGCCTTCCGGGTCGCCTCGTGGTCGGCTCTGGCGGGCGACGCCGCCACGGCGGGGGCCGCGAGGGCCACCGACAGCGCCACGGCTGTGGCCGCCACCAGGGTCATGCGGGTCGTACGTCCACTCATGTCTCTCCCCCTTCTGCTCGCTCGACGTCGTCGAGCGTGGTCGGGGGGAGAGACCGGGCGCGTGCGGCGAAGGTTGAAGCGCGGGGCGGCAGTTGAGCGTGTTTCAGCCCTTCTTCAGCACCAGCTCCGTGTTGCGGTCCTTCCTGTCGCCCGCCAGGGTCGTGCGTGCGCCGGGGGCGTTGAAGGACAGCTCGCGGTAGAGCGCCGCCAGGCCGGTCTGGGAGAGGTCCGTGAAGTCCGTGCGGTGCGGGGCCGAGGACTCGATCAGCGTGGTGAACAGGGAGATCGTGCCGTCGTTGTTGTCCACCACCTCGATGATCCGGGCGAGTTGGGGGAAGTCGACGTGGGAGGCGGTGGAGATCTCCCAGAAGGAGCCGCCGCCGGAGCCGGAGCGCGGCGTGACGACGTTCTTGTGGATGTGGCCGTTCACCCAGGCGAGGACGTTGCGGTGCCGGGCGAGGAGTTCGACCACCTCGGCGCCGCCCACGCGCCGCTCGCTCGGGCGGGCCGGGTCGCGGCGGAGGTTGTCCATCGTCTCGCTGGTGTGATGGCTGAAGACGATCGCGTACGAGTCCTTGTTCTCCCGCAGCGTCCGGTCCAGCCACCTGAACTGGGCCGCCCCGATGGACCCTTCGTAGTGACCGCCCGGATCGGTGGTGTCGAGGCTGATGCCGATGACGTCGTCGGCGATGCGGAAGCTGTAGTACTGGGTACCGGCGTCCAGGTTGGCCGTCGAGTAGCCGTGGCCGACCGGTCCGTGGCCCCGGTGGGCCGGGTTCAGGTGGGCCCGCACATAGTCCCGGGGCGTGAACGGGGCCCGGCTCTCGTCCGGGGTGACCGAGCGCATCGAGCGGGCGTGGGCCTTGAGGAAGTCCTTGAAGACGGTGCCCCTGGGGTCCTTGTCCTGCTTGAGGGAGTCCTGGAGCTTCTTGGCGTCCGCCGCGGACACGTTCATCAGCTTCTTGCCGCCGACGGCGAGGTCGGTGAGGTAGGAGTCGCTGTGCGAGGCGTAGGTGCCGAGCGGCATCGCGTCGTGGTTGCCGACCGTCGAGTACCAGGGGATGTTCAGGCCCGGGCTGCGCAGTTCGCGGATCGCGGCGGCCAGGAAGCCCTCGATGTGCGGGAAGCCGAGCTGCTTGTCGGCGTCGCGGATGCTGTCGTCGGCCTGCCAGTACAGCTTGAGGCCGCTGTTCTGGACGCCCTCGTACTGCCGCGGGTCACCGGTGTTGGGGGTGACGCGGCCGCCGCTCATCACCGTCAGGAACCACTCCAGCTCGGACTTGCAGTTGTTGTCCGTGTTGTCGCCGGTGGTCATGGCGAAGTGCAGCGGGGCACCGGTCACGGGCGCGCCCCGCAGCGCGTTGATCCGCTCGACGAGCGCCACCGCGCCGGGCACGGTCAGCGCCTCCTGCGGCCGCCAGGCGTGCACGTCCGTCGAGCGCAGGTACTCAAGGCGCAGCGGATGCTGGGCGTCGATCAGGTGCAGATCGGTGAGCTGGACGAACGCGGCGAGCGCCGTACGCCGCTTCTCGCGCCCCGCCTTGGCCGACGCCAGGTTCTCGCGGACGACCCGCCGCCAGCCGGGACCGTCACCGAGTCGGCGGTAGCCGGAATCGCCGCGCGGAGTGGCGACGTTCGCGAGGGTGGTGCCCCGGGTGTACGGCGCGAGCGCGACCGGGAGGTTGCGGGAGGCGCCGACGGGAGCCTCGGCGGCGCCCGCGGCCGCGTCCGGCGCGCTCGCGGGGTTCGTGGTCGTGGCGGCCTGGCTGTCGGTGGGCCGCAGGGCGTAGCCGACACCCGCGGAGAGGGTCACCGCTCCGGTGGCGGCGAGCAGGGTGCGGCGGTGGACCCCCAGCGCGGAGCTGGCGACAGAGCGTATGCGCGACATGGCGCGATCTCCCCGAGTGCGAACGCGTCGGCAGTGGTCGCGGGGCGTTCACCGAGGCGAACGTCCCGCTCACTGTGGATCGTTGGCAGCGGGGATGACCTGCGCATGAACATGACGGCAACGCGCAGCGCCGATCACCGTACGTGGATCTTGGGCCACCTTCCGCGTTCTCGACCGCTCCTCGAACGGCCGGAACGCGGTCACTCAGTGTTCATCTTGCGGGGTACTCAAGCTATTCCCCCGCCACAGTGCCAGCCCCTTGTCGACCATCGGGACCCGGGTCAGCCCGTGCACGTCGTGGAGCGGGTGCCAGGCGGCCATGTCCGTGGAGCCATTGGCTTCGTAGCGCAGGTCGCCGCCCACGATCCGGCCCGCGTAGACGAGCCGTACGCCGTGGTGGTCGACTCTCCGGCCGAAACGGCCCGGGAGGATGCGGTGGAAGGAGTCCACGCCCAGCAGTTCCGTGGGCTCGAAGCGGTAGCCGGTCTCCTCCTCCACCTCCCGCACGACCGTGTCGTGGGGATCCTCACCGTGCTCCATGCCGCCGCCCGGCAGGACCCACTCGAAGCCGCCGCGGGGCGCCGGGGAACGGGCGAGGAGGAGCTGTCCGTCACGCACGCATATGGCGTAGGCCGCCACCCTCAAGTTCTTCCGCACATAGGGACGTTAAGCGGCCGAGGCCGGATGGGCAGCCGAATATTCGGCTTACGGGCGACTTGCCCCGTTCGCTCTCTCTCGCCCCAAATGCATCGCGGGTTTTCCCCATCCGTCCATTTCGATTCGGTCAACTCTTCCCAAACATCCTTCCCTTGCATAAAGCTGTGCGGTCGTCCGGGATCGCATTCCGGACGACCCCTGCTTCTTTACCAACAAGGGATGCCGATGACCCTCACCCCCCAGCGCGAACCGAAGCCGGGCGCGAGACGCTCGGCCCGCATAGCCGTGGCCGCCGGTCTCGTCGCCGCGCTCTCCGCGGCCGGGCCGATACCCATGGCCATGGCCGGGGACCCCGCGCCGGCCGCGGCGGACCCGAGCGTCAAGTCCGCGCACGACAAGCTCGGTTCGGACGACGCCGACCTGCTCGCCGAGGCCAAGGCCGACGGCGACAAGAACGTCACGATGATGATCGCGACCGCGCCCGGCCAGACCGAGAAGGTCGCGGAGCAGCTGGACGCGGTCGGCTCTGTGGGCCGCACGTACGACAAGCTGGGCTACGTCCGGGCCACCGTCCCGACGGGCAAGGCGGACTCGGCCATCGCCGCCGCCGCGAAGCTCTCCTCGGTGCACGGCATCGACCTGCGCGAGGAGATACCCCTGGACGACCCCGCCGTCGACACCGAGAAGTCGACGGCCGCGGCGACCTCGTACGCCGCCCCGGGCAAGAAGACCCCGGCCGAGAACCCGTACAACCCGTCCTTCGAGACGGGCGCCGTCGACTTCGTGGACGACCACCCGAAGGCGGACGGCCGCGGCATCACCATCGGCATCCTCGACTCCGGCGTCGACCTCGGCCACCCGGCACTGCAGAAGACCACCACCGGTGAGCGGAAGATAGTCGACTGGGTCACCGCCACCGACCCGCTCGTCGACAGCGACCGCACCTGGCGCCCGATGGTGACCTCCGTCTCCGGGCCCACCTTCACCTACGGCGGCAAGACCTGGACCGCTCCCGCCGGTTCCTACCAGGTCAGCACCTTCCTCGAGTCGTACACCACCGGCGGTGACGCGGCGGGCGACGCCAACCGCGACGGCGACAAGACCGACTCGTGGGGCGTCCTCTACGACGCGGCGGCCGGCACGGTCCGTGTCGACCTCAACAACAACAACGACTTCGGTGACGACACCCCGATGAAGCCGTACAAGGACGGCTTCCAGGTCGGGTACTTCGGCACCGACAACCCGGCCACGGACGTCGCCGAGCGGCAGCCGTTCGTCGTGCAGATCCGCAAGGACGTGCCGATGGACCCGCTGGGCGGGACCTGGGTCGGGCAGAAGCGCGACTTCGTCAACATCGGCGTCATCGAGTCCGAGCACGGCACCCACGTCGCCGGCATCACCGCCGCCAACGGCCTGTTCGGCGGCGAGATGAACGGCGCCGCGCCTGGCGCGAAGCTCGTCTCCTCCCGCGCGTGCACCTGGACCGGCGGCTGCACCAACGTCGCGCTCACCGAGGGCATGATCGACCTCGTCGTCAACCGCGGCGTCGACATCGTCAACATGTCCATCGGCGGTCTCCCGGCGCTCAACGACGGCAACAACGCCCGCGCCGAGCTGTACACGCGCCTCATCGACACCTACGGCGTCCAGCTCGTCATCTCGGCCGGCAACTCCGGCCCCGGCGCCAACACCATCGGCGACCCGGCCCTGGCCGCCAAGGTCATCTCGGTCGGCGCCTCCATCTCCAAGGAGACGTGGGCCGCCAACTACGGCTCGGTCGTGGAGAAGCCGTACGCGATGATGCCGTTCTCCTCGCGCGGCCCGCGTGAGGACGGCGGCTTCACGCCGACCCTGGTCGCCCCGGGCGCCGCGATCAACACCATCCAGACCTGGCTGCCGGGCGCCCCGGTCGCCGAGGCCGGCTACACGCTGCCCGCCGGTTACGGCATGCTCCAGGGCACCTCGATGGCGTCCCCGCAGGCCGCTGGCGCCTCGGCGCTGCTGCTGAGCGCCGCCAAGCAGAAGGGCATCGCCCTCACCCCGGCGAAGCTGCGCACCGCGCTGACCTCGACGGCCGACCACATCAGGGGTGTTCAGGCGTACGAGGAGGGTGCCGGCCTCATCAACGTCGAGGACGCCTGGGACTCGATCCGCGACGGCGCCACCGCCCACGAGTACACGGTGAAGGCGCCGGTCGACACCGCGATCGACCAGTTCCTGAAGACGCCGGGCTTCGGCACCGGCATCTACGACCGCGAGGGCGGCCTCAAGGCCGGGCAGAAGAAGACGTACGACGTCACGATCACGCGTACGTCCGGCCCGGACAAGGCGATCCGGCACGAGCTGCACCTGGAGAACAACGCCGGTGACACCTTCCGGATCGTCGGCTCCGACGAGATCAGCCTCGGCCTGAACAAGCCGGTCACCGTCCAGGTCGCCGCCAAGCCGGGCTCCGCGGGCCTCAAGAGCGCGATCCTGGAGGTCGACGACCCGCGCACCGAGGGCATCGACAAGCAGATCCTCAACACGGTCGTGGTCTCCGCGCCGCTCAAGTACACCTACTCGGCGTCCGGTTCGGTGCAGCGCAACAGCACCAAGCACTACTTCGTGACCGTCCCCGAGGGCGCGAAGTCGCTGGAGGTCGCGATCGGCGGGCTGAAGGGCAAGAGCCAGACCCGGTTCATCGCCATCCACCCGTACGGCGTCCCGGTCGACACCACCGGCACCCCGTTCTGCTACAACAACTACCTCGACGGCAACGGCTGCAAGCCGGACGTGCGCGCGTACGCCGACCCGCAGCCGGGCGTCTGGGAGATCGAGGTCGAGTCGCGCCGTACGTCGCCGCTGCTCGACAACCCCTACAAGCTGGACGTCACCGTCCTGGGCGCGGCCTTCGACCCGGAGACCGTGACCGTCCCCGAGGCCAAGGTCGGCACCCCGGCCGCCGCCTCCTGGAAGGTGACCAACAAGTACGCCGCCCTCGACGGCAAGCTGGCCGGCGGCCCGCTCGGCTCGTCGAAGACCACGCGTCCGACCATCGCCGAGGGCGCCACGCAGACCACGACGGTCGAGGTGCCCGAGGGCGCCACGTCCCTCGACGTCACCATCGGCAACGTCTCCGACGCGGCCGCGGACCTCGACCTGGTCGTCTACGACGCGGCCGGCACCGAGGTCGGCAGCTCCGCCGACGGTGACTCCGAGGAGTCGGTCAAGGTCGCGAACCCGGCCGCCGGGACGTACAGCATCGAGGTCATCGGCTACGCGGTGCCGGGCGGCTCGACCGCGTACGACTACCTGGACGTCTTCTACTCGGCCTCGCTCGGCACCGTCACGGTCGACGAGTCGGCGCCGGTGAAGCTCGGCACGGGTGACTCGGCCGCGGTCACCGGCAGCGTCACCGCGAAGGCGGCCGCTCCGGAGGGCCGCGAGTTCTTCGGCCAGGTCCGCCTGGTGAACGCGCGCGGCACGGTCGCGGGCGTGGGCAATGTGAAGATCGAGAAGGTCACGCCGTAGTTCCTTGTACGGCGGTGAGGGCGGGCGTCCGGTGACGGGCGCCCGCCCCTTTGTCATCCCCCTGTCATCCCCCTTGTCATCCCTCGCAGCTCTGGTCGCGCGACTGGGGCAGCGAGGCGGTGATCCAGGCCCGTTCGGGGGCGATGTCCTGCTCGCCGACGGCCCAGAAGTCGGGCCGGCGGGCGCCCTGGGGGATGCCGATGAGCACCGGGTCACCGTCGCGGAGACCGGGCACGGTGTTCTCGTCGACCACGAAGGTCAGCTCCGCCTCGCCCTTGTCCGGCTTGTAGTAGCGGGTCATGTGCAGGGAGACCCGCAGCGACGTCGTACCGGGGAGCTGTTCGACGGAGGTGGCCTTCCCTTCGGCCACCAGCCGGGAGCAGGCGAGGTAACGGGGGCTGCCGAAGGCGCTGCCGGCATCGGGGGCGGCTTCCTTGCTGTCGGCGGCGGTGCTGGCTCCGGAATCGTCGCTGCTCCCCCCGGTCTGCGACAGCAGCCAGCCCAGGCCCGTGATCACGGACGCGACGGCGGCCACCGCGAGGGTGCCGAAGGCGAGGGTGAACGCACGCCGCCGGACGCGGGAGGGCCGTCGTACCGGAACCGGTTCGGGAACCGGTTCGGGAACCGGTGCCGGTGGCGGTGGCTCACCGAGCGTCCGCCCGATGATCTCCAGCTGTTCTCGAAGCAGCGCCACATCGGCGACGGCGGACCGGTGCTCGGCCATGAAGGCGGCGTCCGCGCGCGCCTCGTCCGTTAGCGGCTCGTCGGTGATCGCGGCCATCAGCGCGTCGGTGCCGGTGCGGCCGGCGTGGCTGTGGCGACCGCCACGGCCCTGGTAGCCGTCGCGGCCGTTGCGGCCTTCGTCACCGTCGCGACCGTTGCGGTCTTCGTTCTCGGCGGTCACGTCACACCACCTCGTCCTCGTGCAGGCGGGCGCGCAGGGCCCGTACCGCCGTGTGCAGCCTGCTCTTGACCGTGCCCTCCGGGATGCCGAGCTCCTCGGCGATCCCGCGAACCGGCAGATCGGCGTAGAAGCGCAGGACGAGGACCTGACGCTGGGCGTCGGGCAGTTCGTCCAGGCCCCGGGAGACGGCGAGGGAGAGCAGGCTGGTGTCCTCGCCGGAGGGGTGTTCCGTCTGCCGCAGCGCCGCGAGCCGCTCGCCGAGCCGCTCCTGGCGCTTCTTGGCCCGGTGCCAGTCCATGGCGAGGTTGGAGGCGACGACCGCCGCCCACGCCGACACGTCCCGCGGCGCCTCACGGCCGCTCGCGGCCCGCTCCAGCAGCCGCAGACGTACCTGCTGTACCCCGTCCAGCAGGTCCGCCTGCGGCACCCCGCCGAGCGCGAGCACCGCCCGCACCCGGCGCTCCTGGGCCGCGTCCAGCGGATCGTCCAGGACCTCCTGGACGGCGCCGCCCCCCTGGCCGCGGCGGGCCTTTCTGCGCAGCACAGCCACCCCTCCCCTTGCCGTGTGGTGACTGTGACGCAGGAGCGGGCCGAAACGTTCGGGGGAATTTCCCGGGACTTTCCGCTGCTGGACCGAGGCGTACGTCACACCGCCGCGTAGCCGGGTGCCGGGCGGGCAGGCGAGCTTGCGGCGCGGGACGGCCCTAGGGCGAATTTCTCCAGCTCAGACCAGGTGTGAGCCGGAGAACCGGAGCCGGGGCCGGGGGCCGCCGCGTCCCATCGTTCGGGCATCCCGGGCAAACAATTGGACAGGCGGGCCGAGGCTGACCGCATGATGGAAACGCCTCGGCCATGCAGCAGACACACTCAAGCCACGCAGATCACGTAAAAGGAGTCGCCGTGAGGGTCGGAATCGTCGGAGCCACCGGTCAGGTCGGCACGGTCATGCGCAGGATCCTCGCGGAGCGCGACTTCCCGCTCACCGAGCTGCGCCTGTTCGCCTCGGCCCGCTCGGCGGGGACGGTCCTGGACGGCGTGACGGTGGAGGACGCGGCGACGGCCGACTACACCGGCCTGGACATCGTCCTGTTCTCGGCGGGCGGCTCCACGTCGAAGGCGCTGGCGCCGAAGGTCGCCTCCCAGGGCGCCGTGGTGATCGACAACTCCTCGGCCTGGCGCCGCGACCCCGAGGTCCCGCTGGTCGTCTCCGAGGTGAATCCGCACGCGATCGCCGACCGCCCCAAGGGCATCATCGCCAACCCGAACTGCACGACGATGGCCGCGATGCCGGTGCTGAAGCCACTGCACGCCGAGGCGGGCCTTCAGGCGCTGGTCGTCGCCACCTACCAGGCGGTGTCGGGCTCGGGTCTGGCCGGCGTCGACGAGCTGTTCGAGCAGATCAAGAAGGTCGGCGACGACGCGCCCAAGCTGACCCACGACGGCTCGGCGGCGGAGTTCCCCGCGCCGAACAAGTACGTCGCCCCGATCGCGTACAACGTCCTGCCGATGGCCGGCTCCATCGTCGACGACGGCCTGAACGAGACCGACGAGGAGCAGAAGCTCCGCCACGAGTCCCGCAAGATCCTGGAGATCCCCGGGCTGAAGGTCTCCGGCACCTGTGTGCGCGTCCCGGTCTTCTCCGGCCACTCCCTCCAGGTCAACGCCCGCTTCGCCCGCCCGATCAGCGCGGAGCGCGCCAAGGAGCTGCTGGCCGGTGCCCCCGGCGTGGCCCTCACCGACGTCCCGACGCCGCTGCAGGCGGCCGGCCAGGACCCGTCGTACGTCGGCCGCATCCGCACCGACGAGACGGTCGAGCACGGCCTCGCCCTGTTCATCTCCAACGACAACCTCCGCAAGGGGGCCGCGCTGAACGCGGTGCAGATCGCGGAGCTGGTGGCGGCGGAGCTGAAGGGCTAGCAGGCACCCCCTAGGCCCTGCGGACCTCGTAGAGGAAGCATCCGTACTCGACGGCCCGGACGTGGACGAGCGCCACGGCCGGGTCGTCGAGTGCGTTCGTGAGGGCCGCCTCGAAGTCCCGCTCCACGAGCTCGCCGCCCAGGATGTGCCCCTCGGCGGAGTAGCGCCGCAGCACACGGTGGGAGTTGGTGAACGGCAGGGCGTCGCCCTCGGGGCCCGGGCATTCCTGCGCGTGGACGAAGACGGGACCCTGCTCGTCGTACGCCCGCGGAGCCGCGCCCGTCCGGGCCGCCCAGCGGCGCAGCGGGGCGTAGGAGACCAGGGCGATCCTCTCGCCCGGCTCGCTGTGGCGCAGGCAGCAGCGCAGCGGGGCGCCGCCCTCCTCGTCCGTCGCGGGAACCATCTCGCGCCCCTGATCGTCAGCAGAGCGCAACTCCTTCAGGACCGGTGCCTCGATCGGACGTGCGATGTATGTCGTCATGTACGCCAGGCTCCCGATCGTCCCGCCTGTTCACCGGCGGGAAACGGACATCGCGTTCGGTCCAGGTCCCGTGGAAGGATGGCGCAACCCACACATATCGAGGAGATGACCGCGTGCCTGGCACAAACCTGACTCGCGAAGAGGCGCAGCAGCGGGCGAAGCTGCTCACCGTTGACTCGTACGAGATCGATCTCGACCTCTCCGGCGCGCAGGAGGGCGGCACCTACCGGTCCGTCACGACGGTGCGCTTCGACGTCGCGGAGAACGGCGCCGACTCCTTCATCGACCTCGTGGCCCCGACCGTCCACGAGGTCACCCTGAACGGCGACCCGCTCGACGCGAGCGAGGTCTTCGAGGACTCCCGGATCGCACTGCCCGGCCTGCTTCAGGGCCGCAACGTGCTGCGGGTCGTCGCCGACTGCGCGTACACCAACACGGGCGAGGGCCTGCACCGCTTCGTCGACCCGGTCGACCAGCAGGCCTACCTCTACACCCAGTTCGAGGTCCCGGACGCCCGCCGCGTGTTCGCGTCCTTCGAACAGCCCGACCTGAAGGCCACCTTCCAGTTCACCGTGAAGGCCCCGGAGGGCTGGACGGTCATCTCCAACTCGCCCACGCCGGAACCCAAGGACAACGTCTGGTCCTTCGAGCCGACGCCGCGCATCTCGACGTACATCACCGCGCTCATCGTCGGCCCGTACCACTCCGTGCACAGCGTCTACGAGAAGGACGGCCAGTCCGTCCCGCTCGGCATCTACTGCCGGCCGTCGCTCGCCGAGTACCTCGACTCGGACGCGATCTTCGAGGTGACCCGGCAGGGCTTCGACTGGTTCCAGGAGAAGTTCGACTACCCGTACCCGTTCAAGAAGTACGACCAGCTGTTCGTGCCGGAGTTCAACGCGGGCGCGATGGAGAACGCGGGCGCGGTGACCATCCGCGACCAGTACGTCTTCCGGTCCAAGGTGACGAACGCGGCGTACGAGACGCGCGCGGAGACCATCCTGCACGAGCTGGCCCACATGTGGTTCGGCGACCTGGTCACCATGGAGTGGTGGAACGACCTGTGGCTGAACGAGTCGTTCGCCACCTACACCTCCATCGCCTGCCAGGCGCACGCCCCCGAGTCGCGCTGGCCGCACGCGTGGACCACGTTCGCCAACCAGATGAAGACGTGGGCGTACCGCCAGGACCAGCTGCCGTCGACGCACCCGATCATGGCGGAGATCCGCGACCTGGACGACGTGCTCGTCAACTTCGACGGCATCACCTACGCCAAGGGCGCCTCCGTCCTCAAGCAGCTCGTGTCGTACGTCGGCATGGACGAGTTCTTCCGCGGCGTCCAGGCGTACTTCAAGCAGCACGCGTACGGCAACACGCGCCTGTCCGACCTGCTCGGCGCCCTGGAGGAGACCTCCGGCCGTGACCTGAAGACCTGGTCGAAGAAGTGGCTGGAGACGGCGGGCATCAACATCCTGCGCCCCGAGATCGAGACGGACGCCGACGGTGTCATCACGTCGTTCGCGATCCGCCAGGAGGCCCCGGCGCTGCCGGCCGGAGCGAAGGGCGAGCCGACGCTGCGCCCGCACCGCATCGCGGTGGGCCTGTACAACCTGGACGAGTCCTCGGGCAAGCTGCTGCGCGACGAGCGCATCGAGCTGGACGTGGACGGTGAACTGACCGCCCTGCCGCAGCTGTCGGGCAAGCGCCGCCCGGACGTGGTCCTCCTCAACGACGACGACCTGTCGTACGCGAAGGTCCGCCTGGACGAGCAGTCGCTCGCCTTCGTCACCGAGCACCTCGGCGACTTCGAGGCCTCCCTCCCCCGGGCCCTGTGCTGGGCGTCGTCCTGGGACATGACGCGGGACGCCGAACTCGCCACCCGCGACTACCTCTCGCTGGTCCTGTCGGGCATCGGCAAGGAGTCCGACATCGGCGTCGTGCAGTCGCTGCAGCGCCAGGTGAAGCTGGCGATCGAGCTGTACGCCGCCCCGGCCGCCCGCGAGGCCCTGCTGACCCGCTGGACGGACGCCACGCTGGCCCACCTGCGCTCGGCGGAGGCGGGCAGCGACCACCAGCTGGCGTGGGCGCGGGCGTTCGCGGCGACGGCCCGCACGCCGGAGCAACTCGACCTCCTCGAGGCTCTGCTGGACGGCTCCCAGACGATCGAGGGCCTGGTCGTCGACACGGAGCTGCGCTGGGCGTTCGTGCAGCGCCTGGCGGCGGTGGGCCGCTTCGACGAGACGGAGATCGCCGGCGAGTACGAGCGGGACAAGACGGCGGCCGGCGAGCGCCACGCCGCCACGGCCCGCGCCGCCCGCCCGACCCCCGAGGCCAAGGCCGAGGCCTGGTCGTCGGTCATCGACTCCGACAAGCTCCCCAACGCCATGCAGGAAGCGGTCATCGTCGGCTTCGTCCAGACCGACCAGCGCGAACTCCTGGCCCCCTACACCGACAAGTACTTCGAGGTGGTCAAGGACATCTGGGACTCCCGCTCCCACGAGATCGCCCAGCAGATCGCGATCGGCCTGTACCCGACGATCCAGGTCTCCGAGGAGACCCTGACCAAGACGGACACCTGGCTCTCCTCGGCGGAGCCGAACGCGGCCCTGCGCCGCCTGATCTCCGAATCCCGCGCGGGCGTGGAACGGGCCCTCAAGGCCCAGGCGGCGGACGCGGCGGCGGAGGAGTAGCGGTTCGTCGGACGTAAGTGAAGGGGGCGCCCGGTCTCAGTCCGGGCGCCCCCTTTCGTCCGCGCACAGCGCGCGAGCAGCCGAACGGACGCGGCCTGCGGGGGGACACGGCCTGCGGGAGGACGCGGCCTGCGGGTCGGCACGGCCCGCGGGGGGGACGCGGCCTGCGGCGGGACGCGGCCTGCCGGGGGGACGCGGCCTGCGCGCATCGGCAAAGCCCGCGGGCACCGGCGCATTCTGCGGGCGTCGGCGCAGCCCGCCGGCACCCGCACAGCCCCCCGGCGGAGCCTGCGGGCAGTCGTGCCGCTGGGGGCGGCACGGGTGGGCGCAGGCGGCATCCCGTCAGGGCCGGGCTGCGCACCCACCCCCGCCCAGCCACACGCCGGGTCACCCATCAAGCGAGCCGCGCAGCAACGGCCCCCAAAGCCGACAGCACCCGCCCCACCGCAACCTTCGCCTCACTCCCCCTCCGCACAGCAGCCACCACATGCCGCACCGGCCGCTCCTCCGCCAACTCCCGCATCACCACCCCGCCCCTCGCCACCGCAGCCATCCGCGGCACCAACGCCACCCCCATCCCCTCCTCCACCATCGCCACGATCGCCGTCCACCCGGCCGCCGAATGCCCCTGCCGAGGACTGAACCCGGCCGCCTCGCACGCCCCCCGCGTGATGTCCGACCACGGCCCACTCCCCCCGAAGATCCAGTCCTCCGCCGCGAGATCGGCCAGCCGCACGACCCCGGCCCCCGCCAGCCGATGCCCCCGAGGCAGCGCCACATCCAGCGGATCCACCAGCAGCGGCACCCGCGTGAAGCGTGCGTCCCCCACCGTCGGCGCCTGCGCCGCGAGCGACAGCGCGAGGTCCACCTCCCCGGCGGCCAGCAGCTCGTACGCCGCCCCGGCCTCGGCCTCCCGCACCCGTACGTCCACCCCCGGGTGCCTGTCCCGCAACGCCCGCACGGCCGGTACGACCAGCGCGGGCACCGCCGTAGAGAAGGCCGCCACCCGGACCTCCCCGACCTCGCCGTGCACGTAGGCCGCCAACTCGGCGTCGGCCCGCTCCAGTTGCTCGAACACGGCCTCGGCGTGCCGCAGCACCAGCCGTGCCGCGTCCGTCAGCCGCACCCGCCGCCCCTGCGCCTCCAGCAACGGCACCCCGACCTGCTTGGCGAGATTCGTCAGCTGCTGCGACACGGCCGACGGCGTCATCCGCAGCGCCTCGGCCGTCGCGGTCACCGTCCCCCGTTCGCGCAACGTCCGCAGGATCTGCAGCTTCCGGATGTCCCACTCGACCATGGCGGCAACCTACGTCACCGCCGCGACGCCGCCCCCAGCACGACTCCGCCCAGGATCAGCGCCATGCACAGCACCTGGGCCCAGCCGGTCGCCTCGCCGAGGACGGCCCAGGACAGCAGGGACACGCACATTGGCTGGAGGTAGTAGACGATTCCGGCACGGCTCGGTCCGACCAGCGCGATCGCCCTGTTCCACGCGAAGAAGGCGACGGCGGAGGAGGCGACTCCCACGTAGAGGATCGGCAGGACCGTGCCGGGCGTCGGAGTGAAGCCGCCCTGCACCGCCACGCTCACCCCCTGCGCGGGCAGCAGCAGGGCCGTCCCCAGCAGGAACGTGGTGAAGAGGAAAGCCGTACCGCCCAGTTCGGCCGGCTTGCGCCGCAACAGGCCGCTGTACGCCCCGAAGGAGCAGGCCGCCGCGACCATCCACAGGTCCCCCGCCACGAAACGGGCCCCGCCCGCACCTCCCCCGATCAGCAGCACGACGCCCGCGCAGGCCGTCAGCAGTCCCGCCACCCGGCGCGCCCCCAGCCGTATCCCGGCGGCCCGCTCGAACACGGCCATCAGCACCGGGGAAGCGGCCATGATCATGCCCATGTTGGCGGCGGGCGTGGTCAGCCCGGCCTGGTTGACGAGGGTGTTGTAGACGGTGACGCCGAGGAGGGAGGCGACGGTCACGAAGCCGAGGTGACGACGGATCAGCTCCCGTTGCCGCCAGGCCTGCCGTGCCCCGAACGGGGCCACCGCGACCAGCGCCACCACCCATCTCCAGAACGCCTGCTGCACCGGCGGCACACTGTCGTGCAGCGCACGGGAGGTGACGAAGCTGCCGGACCAGACGACGGTGGCGAGGGCGGCGAGCGCGATGCCGAGCGCGGCCGCCTTGGTGGGGCGGGAAGTCGGGGTGGCTGTCCTGGGGAGGACGACGGTCACGGAGATCCTTTCGCCGGCCGGTGATCGGGTTCGATCTACCGTCGCAGCGCCGCAACTGTCACGTCCATCGAATCTTTTCGACGATTCTCTTCAGAAGAACTGAACGATACGCCCCGTCCGCCCGCCCCGATCTGCCCGACGACCGTCGCCCCGAACGCGAGCGCCATGCCCGTCAGTTGCACCGGCGTCAGCGCCTGTCCCAGCGCCGCCCAGCCGACCACCGCCGCGGTCAGGGGCGACAGCGGACCGAGGAAGGTGACCTGGGTGGCGGTGAGGTGGCCGATGCCGCGGAACCAGAGCCAGTACGCGAGCGCCGTGTTCGCCAGCGCCAGGTAGAGGTAGCCGACGGTCGCCCGGCCATCGAGCGCGGGCGGCGCACCCTCGACGAGGAGGGCGAGCGGGGCGATGAGCAGGCCGCCGGCCGTCAGTTGCCAGCCGGTGAGGGCGAGCGGGCCGACGCCGTCCGGGCGTCCCCAGCGCTTGGTCAGGACGGTGCCGGCGGACATGGCCGCCGTGGAGGCGAGGGCCGCCAGCACACCGACGACGTCCAGCGCGCCGGCCGCCTTCAGCACGACCAGGCTGACGCCGAACGCCGCCACGACCCCGGTGAACACATTGCGCACGGTCGGCCGTTGCCCGAGCAACAGCGCCGAGAGGCCCACGACGAACAGCGGGCCGACCGAGCCGACGACGGCCGCCATGCCTCCGGGCAGCCGGTACGCGGAGAGGAAGAGCAGCGGGAAGAAGGCGCCGATGTTCAGCGCGCCCAGGACCACCGACTTCCACCACCAGGCGCCGCGCGGCAGTACGCGGGCCACGGCGAGCAGCAGCAGACCGGCGGGGAGGGCGCGCAGCAGGCCCGTGAAGAGCGGGCGGTCGGGTGGGAGGAACTCCGTGGTGACGGCGTAAGTGGTGCCCCAGGAGATGGGGGCGAGGGCGGTGAGGAGGGTCAGGGCGGCACGGTTCGCGGCCATGGGACGCACCCTTCGAGTAGGTCGGCAGCAAGTAGCTTAGCGTTAAGCTACTTTCCGTCAAGCTACTTTCTTGCGGCCGAGCGGTTGGCCGCCGATACTCGGCCCATGAGCGAACGCCCGCAGCGCAAGGACCCCGTCGACGCGATCATCGACCAGTGGGCGGCCGTGCGGCCCGACCTGGAGACGCGGGCCATGGAGGTCTTCGGCCGGATCTACCGCCTCTCGCGGATGATGGGCGACCGCATGGAGAAGGCGTACGCGCCCTACGGCATCTCACGCGGCGAGTTCGACGTCCTCGCGACCCTGCGCCGCTCCGGTGAGCCCTACACGCTCTCACCCCGCCAGCTCTCGGCCACGCTGATGCTCACCACCGGAGGCATGACCGGGCGCCTCGACAAACTGGAACGGGCCGGCCTGCTGCGCCGCTCCCCCGACCCGCACGACCGCCGCGGCCTTCAAGTCACGCTCACCGAGAAGGGCTTGAGCCTCATCGACGAGGCCGTCACCGCCGGGCTCGCCGTCCAGACGGAGGCACTGTCCACCCTGAGCGACGAACAGGCCGGCCAACTGGCCGGCCTGTTGCGGGAGTTGCTGGCGGGGACTCCGGAACCCCGGTAGGCAAGGAGCTTCGCTCCCCTCACCCCAGGTGGGCGGCGACCGCCCGCTCCACCGCCGCCGTGTCCGCGTCGTCCGCCGCCCACGCCACGTATCCGTCGGGCCGCACCAGCACGGTCGTACGGCGGTCGCTCGCCCAGCGTTCCACGGTCAGCCGGTCCTTGCGGGCGCCCTGCCCGTCGTACGCCGTCGGAGCCTCCGGCGTGATCAGTACGAACCGTCCGCCGCGCAGGGCCTCGTAGAGGCGGCCGCTCTCCAGGGCGACGTCGGGGACGCGGGTGCCGACCAGGCGGTGGGAGCCGCGGGGGGCGGGGTACGTGTAGCCGATGCCCGAGATCTGGGCCAGGGCCTTCGCCCGGGCGGGCCGGGCCGCATTCACGAAGGCGGAGACGAGGGCGCGCACGGCACGCAGCGCCGGGCTCTGCGCGCGGGCCAGCCGGACCAGCCCGCCGCTGCTGCGCAGCACGGCCTTGCCGACGGGGTGACGCTCGGCCTGGTAGGTGTCCAGCAGGCCGTCGGGCGCCCAGCCCTGCACGGCCGCGGCGAGCTTCCAGCCGAGGTTGGCCGCGTCCTGGAGGCCGGTGTTCATGCCCTGTCCGCCGGCCGGTGAGTGCACATGTGCGGCGTCGCCCGCGAGGAAGACCCGCCCGACCCGGTACTCGGGCGCCTGGCGCTCGTCGCTGTGGAAGCGGGAGAGCCAGCGGGCGTCGTGCATGCCGTAGTCGGTGCCCAGGGCGCGGCGGGTGACCTCCTTGATCTCGTCGAGGTCGAGCGGGGCGTCGTCGGGGACCTCGTGGCGGCGGTTCCAGCCCATGACGCGGTACCAGCCGTCCCCGAAGGAGGCGATCATCGCGAAGGCGTCGCCCGCGCCGTTGACGGTGAGCACGCTCTCGGGCCGCTCGGCGAGCCGGACGTCCGCCAGGAACAGGGACTTGATGACGGAGACGCCCGGGAAGGGCAGGCCGAGCGCCCGGCGTACGGCGCTGCGGTGACCGTCCGCGCCGACGACATAGGCCGCGCGGCGCGTGACGACCGCCCCGTCCGGGCCGCGCACATCCAGGTCGACGCCGGTGTCGTCCTGCCGCAGCCCGACGACCTCGTTCTCGAAGAGGAACTCGACGCCGAGCTCACGCGCCCGCCGCTCCAGCAGCCGCTCGACCTCGTACTGCGGAGTGATGAGCAGGAACGGGAAGCGGGACGGCAGCGTGCCCAGATCGAGGGAGAGGCGGCGGAAGAGGCGCAGCTCGGTGATGGTGCTGCCGGTGGCGAGCAGATCGTCGGCGAGGCCGCGGGCGTCCAGTTGCTCCAGGGTGCGGGCGTGGACGCCGAAGGCGCGGGAGAGGTTGCTGATCTCGTGGGGGCGCTTTTCGACGAGGGTGACGGGGACACCGGCGGCGGCGAGGTCGCCGGCCAGGAGGAGGCCGGTGGGGCCGGAGCCGACGACGATCACGGGGAGTGCGGAGCTCGGGCGCGGGGGGTGGGTGCCGCTGCTGTTGGTTCCGGTGCCGTTCATGGGGGCCTCCTGGGGTGCCAACGTCTGTTTGCCACCGTCTGTTGGCCAACGATTGTTGGTCAACGCTTGTTGGCAAACGTAGGCTCGAGCGCCGGACCTGTCAACACTTGTTGGCCCACACATGTTGGCCTACGGTTGTTGGCATGACGCCCGGCAAGCCCCCCGCCCCACCGCGCCGCTCCGAAGCCACGCGCACCGCGATCCTCGACGCCGCCCGCGAGCGCTTCGCGACCGACGGGTACGAGCGCGCCACCATCCGCGCCATCGCCAAGGACGCGAACATCGATCCGTCGATGGTGATGCGCTACTACGGCAACAAGGAGGGCCTGTTCGCGGCGGCCGTCGCCATCGATCTGCGGCTGCCGGACCCGGCGTCGCTGACCCGGGACGACGTCGGCCGGTCGCTCGTGACGCACTTCCTGGCCATGTGGGAGAAGAACGAGGTGCTCACGGCCCTGCTCAGGGTCGGCGCGACCAACCAGGCCGGGGCCGAGCGTATGCGGGGCATCTTCGGGGACCAGCTGCTGCCGGTCGCCCGCCGGGTGTGCCCCGACCCCGAGCAGGCCCCGGCGCGGGCGGCGCTGGTGTCGGCGCAGTTGCTCGGGCTGGCGCTCACGCGCTACGTCCTGCGGTTTCCGCCCGCCGTGGACCTGGCGCCCGAGGAGGTCGTGGCATGGCTGGCGCCGACGGTGCAGCGGTATCTGACGGCGCCGTATCCGGCGTGAGGGTCACCCATTCGTGACGGTCGCTGAACACACCGAGGGCGCCGGCCTCGTCCACGTACGGCGGATGCGCGTACGTACGACGGAGCCGGCGCCCTCGAAGAGTGCGCGGCGGACTCGAAGAGTCTCGCGTCAGGCCTTCACGTCGGCCTTGGTCCGGATGTTGGAGCTGGTCGTGTCCTTCTGCTTGTGCGACTTGTCCAGGACCATGACCAGGCCCGCGATGACAGCGAACAGCACGATGGGGGCCACGACGAACTGGCCCAGCGTCTCGATGACGCTCAGGCCCTGGCCGGGGTCGTCGCCGTCGTCGCGCGTGAGCGCGAGCGCAGGGGACGACATGAGCAGCATCATCAGCGTCGTACCGGCGGCCAGGGCGCCGGCGCGCAGGGCGTTCTTCTTGTCCACGGGGCCAAAGTACCGAACGCCGGGAGGGACCGCGCGCCCGGGGTGCCGTATGCAGCGCGCCCACCCCACCCAGCCACAACGCCGGGCAAGCCGTTACCCCCGCCCCACACCACCACCCCGCACCGCCTCCACCAGCGCCCGCACCCTCGGCGAAGCCGCCAGCTCCTCCAGCGTCACCGCCCTCCCGTCCGCGTCCGCGATCGGCAGCCGCCAGTTCGGATACTGGTTCCACGTGCCGGGAAGGTTCTGCGGCCGGCGGTCGCCCACGCCGTCCGGAAGCCAGATGCCGACCATGCGGGCCGGGGTGCGCAGCAGGAAGCGGTGGACCGCCTGGATCTCGGCCTCCTCCTCGCAGGTGCCGTGGCCGCCGCCGGTGCCGCGCAGCAGCCCCAGCCGGGACAGCAGCTCCAGCCACTCGCCCGTGTCCGCCGCCGCCTCCGCCCGCTCCTGCTCCAGGGGCCGGGTCAACAGGCCCAGGCGGTCGCGGAGTTCGACGTGTTCGCCGGTGAGGCGGGCCGCGGTGGGCGGCAGGTCGTGGGTGGTGGCGGTGGCGAGGCAGTCGGCGCGCCAGGACTCCGGGGGCAGGGGGCGGCCGTCGCCGTCCCAGTCCCGCTCGAACCACAGCACCGAGGTGCCGAGCACGCCCCGCGAGCGCAGCGTCTCCCGCACCCCCGGTTCCACCGTGCCGAGATCTTCCCCTATCACCACCGCCCCGGCCCGGGATGCCTCCAGCACCAGGATGGCGAGCATGGCCTCGGCGTCGTAACGGACGTACGTCCCCTCCGTCGGCGCCTGCCCCTGCGGCACCCACCACAGCCGGAACAGCCCCATGACGTGGTCGATGCGCAGGGCGCCGGCATAGCGGAAGAGGGCCTGCAGCAGGCGGCGGTACGGCTCGTACCCCGACTCGGCCAGCCGGTCCGGTCGCCAGGGCGGCAGCCCCCAGTCCTGGCCGCGCGCGTTGAAGGCGTCCGGCGGTGCGCCCACCGACATCCCGGCCGCGAAGTAGTCCTGCTGCGCCCAGGCGTCCGCGCCCTCGGGGTGCACGCCGACGGCCAGGTCGTGCACGATCCCGACCGGCATCCCGGCCTCGCGCGCGGCCCGCTGGGCGGCGGTCAGCTGGGTGTCGGTGAGCCAGGCGAGACGGCAGTGGAAGTCGACCCGGTCCATCAACTCGCGGCGCGCGCGGGCGGTTTCGGGCGACCGTGGATCCCGTAGCCCCTCCGGCCACCGGAGCCAGTCCGAGCCGTGCACCTCGGCCAGCGCGCACCACGTGGCGTGGTCCTCCAGCGCCTGCCCCTCCCGCGCGAGGAAGTCGGCGTAGGCGGCCCGCCGCCCCGGCCCGAGCGGCGCCTCGCGCACCAGCTCCAGCGCCTCGCGCTTCGCCTCCCACACCGCGTCCCGGTCGATCAGCTCCCCCTTCTCCAGCACCGCTTCCCGCAGCCGCCCGGCCCGCTCCAGCAGCCCCCGCACGCGCTCACGGTCCTCGACGTAGGCGAACTCGGGGACCTCCTCGACCCGCAGGTGCACGGGGTCGGGGAAGCGGCGGGAGGACGGGCGGTAGGGGGAAGGGTCGGTCGGCGCTCCGGGCACGGCCGCGTGCAACGGGTTGACCTGGACGAATCCGGCGCCGAGGGCCCGGCCGGCCCAGGCGGCGAGTTCGGCGAGGTCACCGAGGTCGCCCATGCCCCAGGAGCGGCGGGAGAGGAGGGAGTAGAGCTGGACGAGGAGGCCGTACGAACGTCCGGGGGGCGTGGGCAGTCGGGGCGGGGCGACGACCAGGTGGCTGGTCGCGGTACGGCCGTCGGGGGCGGTCGCCGTCAAGCGGTGGATTCCGGGCGGGAGTTGGCCGACGGCGGCGCGGGTCTCGCCCTGTTCGGTCTCGATGTGCAGCCGGGTACCGGCCGGCAGCGACGACAGCGTGGCCTGCGCCTCGGGCTCGGCGCCGCTCCAGCACACCACCGTCGGCGGCAGCAGCCGCTCGCGCAGCTGCCGTTCCCGCGCGGTGAGCGCGGCGCGGACGGCGGCGGGCGTGCCGGTGTCGACGTCGAGGGCGGCCAGGGCGAGCGTGAGCGCGGTGGCGGAGGCCGTGACCGTGCGGTCCGCGGACGGCTGGTAGGAGGTGGCGACGCCGTGCAGCTCGGCGAGCCGGGACAGATCGTCGGAGGGGAGTTCCTGGTCTGGGGTGCCGGCCGGCCGCTGTGCTGTCATCTACGACCTCGGGGAATCCATGTCCATGTCCATACCGATGTCCATACCCATAGCGGTGTCCGTACCCATACCGGTGTCCATACCCGTCTCCCAGGCGGTCGCCTCACTGGTCAGCGGCGCGGCGTCGGCGAGCGGCGGCTCGCTGGTGAGCGGCTCGGCGTCGGGCAGGGGCGGTTCGCTGGTGAGGGGGGCTTCGGCGCAGGCGCCCTCGGCGCTGAAGACGCAGTCGTGCGTCTCCGGCTCGATGGGCGCCTCAGGTTTGAACAGGACCGATGCTGTGGCCACGGGGGTCTCCTTCGCGAGTACGGGCGTGCGGGTTATCGCAGCCCTACCCAGCGGGCGCGAGAGCAGACGTACAGAACGGAACAACGTGCCTCTCGTCACATTCTGTTCCGCACATCCTGCTGCGCCGTAAGACTTTCATCCCCGCCACTATTCACTCAGTACATGTACTCAGTACATAATGATCGCCATGAGCACCCGCCACATCCTCTTGGGGCTGCTCGCCGCAGGGCCGAGCCATGGCTACGACCTCAAGCGACGCCACGACGAACGTTTCCCGCAGGCCCGTCCGCTGGCCTACGGGCAGGTCTACACGACCTTGCAGCGCCTGGTCCGCGACGGCCTGGCCGAGATCGAGGGCACCGACTCGGACGGCGGTCCGGAGCGGACGACGTACCGGTCCACGGAGGACGGGGCGCGGGAACTGGCCCAGTGGGCCGGCGAGATCGCGCCGCCGGCGCCCTTCGTGACGAACGAGATCTTCGCCAAGGTCGTCGTCTCGATCCTGTCCGGCGGCGACCCGGAGGCCTATCTGCGGGCCCAGCGCGCCGCTCACATGGAGCGGATGCGGGAGCTCACGGCGGTCAAGACCGCGCAGGGCGCCGATCTCGCGACGGTGCTCTCGGCGGACTACGCCCTCAACCACCTCGACGCCGACCTCCGTTGGATGACGACCACGGCGGCCCGGCTCACCACCCTGACCGCGGAGGTCGACTCACCATGAGCAACAAGGGGGGAACCACGGTGCCGCTGCTGGCGGCCCGTGACCTCGTCAAGGCGCACGGCAGAACACAGGCCCTGCGCGGCGCCTCCGTCGAGCTGCACGCCGGCGAGATCCTCGCCGTCACCGGCACGAGCGGCAGCGGAAAGTCCACGCTGCTGCACTGTCTGGCCGGCATCGTCCGCCCGGACACCGGCTCGGTGACCTACGGCGGGGAGCGGCTCGACCAGCTGCCCGAGAAGCGGCTGAGCGAGCTGCGGCGCACGGAGTTCGGCGTGGTCTTCCAGTTCGGGCAGCTGATCCCCGAGCTGACGGCTCTCGACAACGTGGCGCTGCCGCTGCTGCTCGCGGGCGCCCGCCGCCAGGAGGCGCAGTCGGCGGCCGGTGAGTGGCTGGAGCGGTTCGGGGTGCGCGGGCAGGAGGGACTGCGGCCCGGCGAGATGAGCGGCGGCCAGGCCCAGCGGGTGGCGCTGGCCCGGGCTTTGATCACCGGCCCGAAGGTCGTCTTCGCCGACGAACCGACCGGGGCGCTGGACTCGCTGGCGAGCGAGCAGGTGATGACGGCTCTGGTGCACACGGCCCGGGAGTCGGGCACGGCGATGCTGCTGATCACGCACGACGCGCAGGTGGCGGCGTATGCGGACCGCGAGGTGCGGCTGGCCGACGGGACCGTGACACCGCTGGAGGTGGCGGCATGAGGGACGAGTTCCACGGCGGCACGAGGATCGCCGCCCGGCCCGATGCGGCCACCATCACCGACCGCCTCTCCGGTGGCGCGCGGGAGGACCGGCCCACCACCGCCGCCATGACATGCCGCTTCCGTCCCACCGGCACCACCGTGAGACGCACCGGCACGGCCACGACCTGCCCGGAGGTGACCGCATGAGGGCCGACTTCCGGCTGGCCTGGCTGCTCACCCGCGGATCCGACCGGCGCGAGTGGTGGCGGGTGACGCTCACGGCGATCGGGGCGGCGCTCGCGACCGGCATCGGCCTGGCGGTCGCCACCATCGTCCCGATGGAGGGGCAGTACTCGGTGTCCGTCGGCGCCGGACTGCTCGACCAGCCCAGCGACCGGCAGGGCGTGATCATCGCGCTGTTGTTGCTGCTGGTTCCGGTGCTCGGGTTCCTCGGGCAGTGCGCCCGCGTGGGGGCCGTACACCGCGACCGGCGCCTTGCCGCGCTGCGGCTCGCGGGGGCCACGCCGGCCCAGGTGCGGCGGATCGCGGCGCTGGAGGCGGGTCTGGCCTGCCTGGCCGGCTCGGCCGTGGCCACCGTCTTCTCCGTCCTCCTCCTGCTGCGCCTGTGGCAGCACCCCGATCCCCTGGCATGGCTCGGCATCGCCCTGGTCGCGGTGGCCGTCCCGGTGCTGGGCGCGGCCGTGAGCGCGGTGTCACTGCGCCGGGTGGTGGCCTCGCCCCTGGGCTGGGTACGGCGGGTGCGTCCGACGCGGGGGCCGGGGCGGGCGTTCCTGGCGATGGGCGTACTGATGACGGTGATGGCTGTGGGGCTGGCTCTGACCACGTACGTCGGCAATCCCCCCGGATTCGCCCTCGCCCCGCTGTTGGTGTTCGCCACGAGTCTGCTGATCGGCGTCTCGGCCGTGTGGCTGGCGGGCTGGTCGTCCCGGCGGCTGGGTAGCGCGCTCGCGGCCCGTGCCCAGCGCCCGGCGCTGCTGATCGCGGCGGAACGCATGCGTGACGACCCCTGGGCGGCGGCCCGCACGCATGCGGCGGTGCTGCTGGTGACGGTCGTGGGTACGGCGTTCGTCGGCATCCGCGAGGTGCTGCTGCACATCGTGGACCACACCGACTACCTCGCCGAGAACCGGTCGTACTACACCACCGGCCTCGACCTCTCCGGCGCCGCGGTCCTCGTCGCCCTGGTGCTGACCCTGTCGGCCCTGGCGGTGGGCACCGCCGAGTCGCTGGCCACCCGGCGCCGGGGGCTGGCCGCGCAGGCCGCGGCCGGGGTGCCGCAGAGGGTGCTCGGCCGGGCGCTGCTGCTGGAGACCGCGCTGCCGCTCGCACCGGCGGTCCTGCTCGCGGGCGCGGGCGGCACGGCGATCTACGTGGGCTGGGCCGGGATGATCGACGACGCCGTCGGGCCCGTGCCGCTGGTGCCGGTGCTGGTCCCGGTGGTGGTGTACGCGGCCTGTCTGCTGGCCGCGGCCACGTCACTGCCGTTGCTGCGGCGGTCGGTTCGGCCGGCGGAGCTGCGGTACGTGTGAGAGCAGCCGACCGGCCCCGGGGGCACGGGGGACCTCCGGGGCCGGTCACGGCGCACGCTCCGCAGGCGTACGCCAGGTATGCGAAAGCCCGGATCGTCAGGCGGAAATGCCGTCGATCCGGGCCAAGGCATCATCCGCGCCGAACGGCTGCAAGTAGGGCAGCCAGCGCGGGTCCCTATGCCCGGTGCCGATGATGCGCCAGGCGAGGCCGGTGGGTGGAGCGGGTTTGTGGCGCAGCCGCCAGCCGATTTCGAACAGATGTCGGTCGGCCTTCACGTGGTTGCAGCGGCGACAGGACGCCACCACGTTGTCCCAGACGTGCTTGCCCCCGCGGCTGCGCGGAATGACATGGTCGACGCTGGTTGCGACGCCACCGCAGTACATGCACCGGCCCCCGTCGCGCGCGAAGAGCGCCCTCCGGGTAAGAGGAACGGGCCCCCGATAGGGAACCCGGACGAATCGCTTGAGCCGGACCACGCTGGGTGCGGGGACTGTGACGGTTGCGCTGTGCATGAAGGCGCCGGACTCCTCGAGGCATACGGCCTTGTTCTCGAGGACGAGGACGAGCGCGCGGCGGAGCGGTACGACGCCGAGTGGCTCGTACGACGCGTTGAGGACCAGGACATGCGGCACGGATGCCTCCTTGGGCGTCGGCGGCGCGTGGCTCGCGCCGGGACGATCTGTAGTCAGTCTCCCCTCTTGCCTGGTGAAAGCGCCACCATGTCCCGGTAACGGGCTGGGAGTGTTTTCGACCACATCTGATTCATCCCCCGGACGACGAACGGTTCATCCCACCAGTTCATCCCCAGGTGGGCACGGTTCCTCCCTCGAACGTGGCGACGATCCACACACGATGCCCCGATAGTGTGGTGAACCTGCCCTGCCGGTGACCTTTTCGTGACCTTGACCATCTGCCGGTGGGGCGGGCCGCTGCACTGGAGGTACCTGCCGTGTCCTTGCCCGCCGTCCTACTGGCCGCCGGTCCGACCCCGTCGCCGTCCCCCTCGGAGACGACGACTCCGGCGGTCCCCTCGATCCAGGACGCCCAGGAGAGCGCGACCCAGGCCGCGAGCTGGTTCGAGGAGAACTGGTCGACCTGGCTCGCGATAGGCCTTCAGGTTCTGCTGATCCTGGTGATCGCGGCGGTGCTGAGAGTGGCCGTGCGGCGGGCGATCACCAAGCTCGTGGACCGGATGAGCCGCACCGCGGAGGCGGTGGACGGCACGGCCCTCGGCGGCCTGCTGGTCAATGTCGAGCGGCGTCGCCAGCGTTCGCAGGCGATCGGCTCAGTGCTGCGCTCGGTGGCGAGCTTCCTGATCATGGGCACGGCCGCCCTGATGATCCTGTCCGCCTTCGACATCAACCTCGCCCCGCTGCTGGCCTCCGCCGGTGTCGCGGGCGTGGCCATCGGTTTCGGCGCCCGCAACCTCGTGACGGACTTCCTCTCCGGCGTCTTCATGATCCTTGAGGACCAGTACGGCGTCGGCGACTCGATCGACGCGGGCGTCGCGTCCGGCGAGGTCATCGAGGTCGGCCTGCGCGTGACCAAGCTGCGCGGCGACAACGGCGAGATCTGGTACGTCCGCAACGGCGAGGTCAAGCGCATCGGCAACCTCTCGCAGGGCTGGTCGACGGCCGGCGTGGATGTCACGGTCCGTTCCTCCGAGGACCTGGACAAGGTGAAGCGCACGATCGGCGAGGTCGCCGAGAAGATGAGCAAGGAGGAGCCCTGGAACGAGCTCCTCTGGGGCCCGATCGAGGTCCTCGGCCTGGACAGCGTGCTGCTGGACTCGATGGTCGTCCGCGTCTCCGCGAAGACCATGCCCGGCAAGTCCCTGACGGTGGAACGCGAACTGCGCTGGCGCATCAAGCGCGCCTTCGACGCGGCCGACATCCCGATCGTCGGCGGCCCGGCCGTCCCGGCGGACGACACCCCCGCCGCCGACCCGACGGCGGCCATGGCGCCCCCGTCGGCCTACGCCAACACGTCCTCCCCGCAGGCCCAGAACGCCACTCCGCTGACGCCGCCCAGCGTGACCAAATAGGCGTGCGGGCAGCGGACACGTCCCTCGGTCGACCCACTCCCGCCACCGAGGCCAGTGCCGCTCGCACCGCCCGTCGGCGATGGCCTTCTCACAGGCCGGCTGGACGAGCTTCTCCAGCTCGGGCCCGGTCAGCTGAGGGCTGCCCGCGGTGGAGATACGGGAGTGGGGCCCGGCCACGAGCCGCAGGCCTGAGCACCCAGAGGTAACGACTGCATTGCTGGTGTAGACCACCCTTGACGCGACCTTTCAGACGGGCGTACTTTCTGGCCATCCGATAGGAAACCTTCCTAACAGTGATTCGGATGGACTTCTCTCGTAGACCGCTGAGAAGCTGGTCAGCCGAAAGGCAGGTGTCGATCCCCATGGCAGGAACCGCCGGTACGCCGGGCACCCCGCGCGTCCTGCGCGCCATGAACGACCGTGCCGCCCTGGACCTCCTCCTGGAGCACGGCCCGCTGTCCCGCACGCGGATCGGCAAGCTCACCGGCCTGTCCAAGCCGACCGCCTCCCAGCTGCTGGCCCGCCTGGAGGCCGCCGGCCTCGTACTGGCGAGCGGCACGACGGAGGGCCGACCCGGCCCCAACGCCCAGCTGTACGAGGTCAATCCGGCCGCCGCGTACGCCGCGGGCCTCGATGTCACCCCCGAACGCATCCGCGCCGCCGTCGCCGACATCACCGGCCGCACGGTGGGGTCGTACGAACTGCCCACCCCCGGCAGACGCCCCGCCCACCCCGTGGTCCGGCAGGTCACCGACGCCCTCGACGGCGCGGTGAAGGCGGCCGGCCTCGCCCGCGACGACGTCCACCGGCTCGTCATCGGCACCCCCGGTGCCTTCGACCCCAACACGGGTCGGCTGCGCTACGCCTCCCACCTCCCCGGCTGGCACACCCCCGCGCTGCTCGACGAACTCGCGGCCGCCCTGCCGATGCCGGTCGAGTACGAGAACGACGTCAACCTCGTGGCGGTGGCCGAGCAGCGCCTCGGCGCGGCCCGCGGCCACGAGGACTTCGTGCTGCTGTGGAACGAGGGCGGCCTGGGTGCCGCCCTGGTCCTCGGCGGCCGCCTGCACCGCGGCTGGACCGGCGGCGCGGGCGAGGTGGGTTTCCTGCCGGTTCCCGGGGCGCCCCTGGTCCGGCAGGTAACCAAAGCCAACAGTGGCGGCTACCAGGAGCTGGCCGGTTCGCAGGCGATCCCCCGGCTCGCGCGCGATCTGGGCATGACGAACATCCCGTCCGGGCCATACGCCGAAGCCGCCGCCACCCTCGTCCAGCGGGCCGCCACGGAGGACACCGTCCTGCACCGGCTGCTCCTGGCGACCTACGCGACCCGGCTGGCCACCGGTCTCGCCTCCCTGGTCTCCGTCCTCGACCCCGAACTGGTCGTCCTCAGCGGCGCCTCCCTCACCTCCGGCGGCGAGGTGCTGCGCGCCCTCGTCCAGGACGAGCTGGAGGAACTGGCCGCGTCCAGGCCCCGGCTCGTCGTCGGTGACGTCCGTGAACACCCCGTGCTGCGGGGCGCGCTGGAGAGCGCGCTCGCGACCACACGCGACGAGGTCTTCGACACCTCACGCTGACCGCCCGCCCCGTCGGCGCACGCCCACCACACCCCCTGACCCACCCCCCGCCTTCCCTCACCCACCCCTGCCCAGCCCTTGGGAGACCTCGCCATGCCCGGAAAGTCCTGGAAAGTCATAACCTCAGCGTCCCGCAAGGCGGCGGCCGCGCTGGCCGCCTCCGCCTCCCTGGCCCTCCTCGCCACGGCCTGCACCGGCCAGTCGGAGTCCGGTGCCGACGACGACCCCAACGCCAGGACGACGATCACCTTCTGGCACGGCTGGAGCGCGCCCGCCGAGGTCAAGGCGATCCAGGAGAACGTCGACCGCTTCGAGAAGGCCCACCCCAACATCACCGTGAAGGTCGTCGGCAACATCAACGACGACAAGCTCAACCAGGCGCTGCGCGCGGGCGGTTCGAACGGACCGGACGTGGTGTCGTCGTTCACCACCTCCAACATCGGCAAGTTCTGTTCCTCCGGGGCCTTCCTCGACCTGAAGCCCTTCATCGAGAAGTCGAAGCTCGACCTCGACAAGCTGATCCCGAAGCCGATGCTGGACTACACCCAGTTCGAGGGCACCCGCTGCGCCCTGCCCCTGCTGGGCGACGCCTACGGCCTCTACTACAACAAGGACGCCTTCGAGAAGGCGGGCATCAAGTCCCCGCCGAAGACCTGGTCGGAGTTCGCGAAGGTCGCCGAGAAGCTGACCGTCAGCAAGGGTGACAGTTACCAGCAGCTCGGCTTCATGCCGACGTACCACGGCTACGAGACGGTCGTCGATCACTACATGTCCCAGTGGGACCACGCCTACTTCGACGCCGACGGCAAGTCCAACATCGCCAAGGACCCGGCCTTCGCCGAGATGTTCACGTACCAGAAGAAGCTCATCGACGACCTCGGCGGCTTCGCGAAGCTGGAGAAGTACCGCAACACCTTCGGCGACGAATGGGGAGCCAAGCACCCCTTCCACACCGGCCAGGTGGCCATGCAGCTCGACGGCGAGTGGCGCCTGGGCATGGCGAAGGACGCGGGTGTCGACTTCGAGATCGGCACCGCCCCGATGCCCGTCGCCGACGACGAGGTGGACGAGTACGGCAAGGGCTTCCTCTCCGGCACGATCATCGGCATCGCCCCGCAGAGCGAGAAGCAGAACGCTGCCTGGGAACTGGTGAAGTACCTGACGACCGACACCGAGGCCGTCGTCTCCTTCGCCAACGCCATCCACAACGTGCCGTCCACCTTCGCGGCCCTGAAGTCGCCCGGCCTGAAGGTCGACCCCGGCTTCAAGACGTTCCTGGACATCGCCCAGAACCCGCACTCGAACACCCCGCCGGCCTCCGTCAACGGCTCCACGTACCAGACGACGCTCCAGGACTTCGGCTACCAGTACGAGTCCGGCAAGGTGAAGGACCTCAAGGCCGGCCTGGAGAAGACCGCCCGGCAGATCGACACCGACATCGAGCAGGCGAAGTAGGGCTCCGATGTCCACGCACACTCTCCGCGCGAAGCGCCGCAGGTCGGCGCTTCGGACGGTGGCCTTCCTGTCACCGTGGCTCATCGGATTCGGCGTCTTCTTCGCCTACCCACTGGTGTCCACCGTCTACTTCTCCCTGATGAAGTACGACGGCTTCGGCACACCGGTCTTCCGCGGCCTGGACAACTGGTCCTACGTCTTCAACGACTACCCACTGTTCTGGCCGGCCCTGCGCAACACGCTCTGGCTGGTCCTGGTGATGGTGACCTGCCGAGTGGTCTTCGGCCTCGGCATCGGCCTGCTCATCACGAAGATCAAGACCGGCGCGGGCGTCTTCCGCACCCTCTTCTACCTGCCGTACCTCGCCCCGCCGGTCGCCGCGACCCTGGCCTTCGTCTTCCTCCTCAACCCCGGCACCGGCCCGGTCAACTCGGTCCTCGACGGCCTGGGCCTGCCGACACCGGGCTGGTTCACGGACCCCACCTGGTCCAAGCCGGCCCTCACCGCGCTGGCGCTGTGGGGCGTGGGCGACCTCATGGTCATCTTCATGGCCGCACTGCTCGACGTACCGAAGGAGCAGTACGAGGCCGCGGAGCTGGACGGCACATCGGCCTGGCAGCGGTTCCGTTACGTCACGCTGCCGAACATCTCGCCGATCGTGATGTTCGCCGTCGTCACGGGCGTGATCCAGACGATGCAGTACTACACACAGCCGCTGGTGGCCGGAAAGGTCGCCTCCGGCATCATCGGCGGCTCCGGCCAGCAGTTCGAGCCCGGATACCCGGACAAGTCCACGCTGACCCTCCCCCAGCTCGTCTACAACCTCGGCTTCCAGCGCTTCGACTACGGCTCCGCCTGCGTGGTCGCGCTGGTGCTGTTCGCCCTGGCCATGGCGTTCACCGCGCTGCTGATGCGGCGCCGGGGCGGACTGATCCAGGCAGGTGACTGACCCATGACCCAAGTGCTGGACAAGGCGGTGCGGTTGGACGCACCGACCGTCACCGAACGCCCGGCCCGCCGCAAGGCGCTCCTGGAATGGATAGCGATCCATTCCCTCGGCGTGGCGGCCGCGCTCTTCTTCACTCTGCCCTTCCTGTTCGTCGTCCTGACCTCGCTGATGAGCGACCAGCAGGCGCTCACCCGCGACCTGGTCCCCGACACCTGGGAGTGGGGCAACTACACCAAGGTCTTCGACACCCCCGGCTTCCTGACCTGGTGGAAGAACACGCTGATCTACGCCGGCCTGGGCACGGTCCTCACCGTCGTGTCCTCCATCCCCGTGGCGTACGCGCTCGCCAAGTTCCGCTTCCGCGGCCGGAACCTGTCCCTGATGCTGGTGATCTCGATGATGATGCTGCCGCCCCAGGTGGTCATCATCCCGATGTACCTGTTCTGGGCGAAGCAGCTGGACCTCTCGGGGACCCTCTGGCCCCTGATCATCCCGATGGCGTTCGGTGACGCGTTCTCGATCTTCCTCCTGCGCCAGTTCCTCATGACGATCCCGAACGAATACCTGGACGCGGCAAGGGTGGACGGCTGCGGCGAACTCCGCACGCTCGTCCGGGTGGTCCTCCCCATGGCCAAACCGGGAATAGCCGCAGTGGCGCTCTTCCAGTTCTTCTACGCGTGGAACGACTACTTCGGCCCCCAGATCTACGCGTCCGAGAACCCGGGCGCCTGGACGCTCTCCTACGGCCTGGAGTCGTTCAAGGGGGCACACCACACCGACTGGAACCTGACCATGGCCGCGACCGTACTGGTCATGGCCCCCGTGATCCTCGTGTTCTTCTTCGCGCAGAAGGCGTTCGTCGAGGGCGTCACACTCACCGGAGTAAAGGGCTGAACCACCCATGAAACTCACTGTGGTCGGCGGAGGCTCGACCTACACCCCCGAACTCATCGACGGCTTCGCCCGCCTCCGGGACACCCTCCCCCTGGAGGAACTGGTCCTGATGGACCCGGCGACGGACCGCCTGGAACTGATCGGCGCCCTGGCCCGCCGTATCTTCGCCCGCCAGGGCCACACCGGCACCATCACCACCACCACAGACCTGGACGCGGCAGTGGACGGCGCCGACGCGGTCCTCCTCCAGCTCCGCGTGGGCGGTCAGGCGGCCCGCGAGCAGGACGAGACCTGGCCCCTGGAATGCGGCTGCGTGGGCCAGGAGACAACAGGCGCCGGCGGCCTGGCAAAGGCACTGCGCACGGTCCCCGTGGTCCTGGACATCGCGGACCGCGTCCGCCGCACCAACCCCACAGCCTGGATCATCGACTTCACCAACCCGGTCGGCATCGTGACCCGCGCCCTGCTCCAGGAGGGCCACAAGGCGGTCGGCCTGTGCAACGTGGCGATCGGCTTCCAGCGCAAGTTCGCGGCGATGCTCGGCGTGACCCCCTCCGCCATCCACCTCGACCACGTGGGCCTCAACCACCTCACCTGGGAGACCGGAGTACGCCTGGGCGGCCCCGAGGGCGAGAACGTCCTTCCGAAGCTCCTCTCCGACCACGGCGACACGATCGCCGCGGACCTGCACCTCCCCCGCCCCCTGCTGGACCGCCTGGGCGGCGTGGTGCCGTCCTACTACCTGCGCTACTACTACGCCCACGACGAGGTGGTGAAAGAACTCCGCACCAAACCGTCCCGCGCAGCGGAAGTAGCGGAAATGGAAAGAAAGTTGCTGACCCTCTACGCCGACCCGGCCCTCGACGAGAAGCCGGACCTGCTCTCCAAGAGAGGCGGCGCGTACTACTCGGAAGCAGCGGTGGATCTGGCAGCCGGACTGCTGGGCGGCACCGGCAGCCCGCACCAGGTAGTGAACACGCACAACAACGGAACGCTGCCCTTCCTCCCTGACGACGCGGTGATCGAGGTACAGGCGGCAGTGACACCAAGGGGTCCGGCCCCGCTGCCGGTCCCCACCGTGGACCCCCTGTACGCGGGCCTGATGACTGCCGTCACGGCCTACGAGGACCTGGCCCTGAACGCCGCCCTGCGCGGCGGCCGCGACCGCGTGTTCAGGGCGCTGCTCGCGCACCCCCTCGTCGGCCAGTACGCGTACGCCGACGCCCTCACCGACCAGCTGATCGCACACAACCAGGAGCATCTCGCGTGGGCCTGACCGCACGTGTCCTCGCTGTCGACGCGGGCAACAGCAAGACCGACGTCGCGGTCGTGGCGGCCGACGGAAGCGTCCTCGCCACGGCGCGCGGCGGCGAGTTCCGGCCGCCCGTCGTGGGAGTCGAGGCGGCGGTGGACAAGCTGGCCGAGACCGTGGAACGGGCCTTCACCACCGCCGGGGTCACCTCGGTCGACCATGTCTCGGCCTGCCTGGCGAACGCCGACTTCCCCGTCGAGGAGGAACAGCTGGCGACCGCCCTGCACACACGCGCGTGGGGCCCGGACGTATCCGTCCGCAACGACACCTTCGCCATCCTGCGGGCCGGGGTCACCGAACCGCGCGGGGTCGCGGTCGTCTGCGGCGCCGGCATCAACTGCGTGGGCATGCGCCCCGACGGCCGTACGGCCCGCTTCCCCGCGCTGGGCCGTATCTCCGGCGACTGGGGCGGCGGTTGGGGCCTGTCCGAGGAGGCCCTGTGGCACGCGGCCCGCGCGGAGGACGGCCGCGGCGCGCCCACGTCCCTCGCCCGCACGCTCCCCGCCCACTTCGGCCTCCCCACCATGTACGCCCTCGTCGAGGCCCTGCACCTGGAGCGCATCCCACCCGCCCGCCGCCACGAGCTGACACCGGTGCTGTTCGCCACGGCGGCCGACGGCGACCCCGTGGCCCGCGCGGTCGTGGACCGCCTGGCCGACGAGGTGGTGACCATGGCGACGGTGGCACTGACCCGCCTAGACCTGCTGGAGGAGGAGACCCCGGTGCTCCTGGGCGGGGGCGTACTCGCGGCACGCCACCCCCAACTGACCGACGGAATCCAATCCCTCCTCACCTCCCGCGCCCCCAAGGCCGTACCCACCGTGGTCACGGCGAGCCCGGTACTGGGGGCGGCACTGCTGGGCCTGGACGCGGTGGAGGCGCCTACGGAGGCACACACGCGGCTCCGACAACACTTCGAGCGGTAGGCCGGGTTGCACGGTTGCCCGGCGTGGGGCTGAGGCCGGGGGGCGCAGCACGGCGCTAACGGGGTGCCGCCTCTGTGGGTCGGGAGCCGCCCCAGCGGCACGACTGCCCGCAGCTAAGTGGGCTGTGGCGACGCGTACCCCCACGGGCCCGCAGTCGCGTACGGCGGCAAGGGGACGTGTCGGGGGGTGTCCGCCCGCAGTGGCCGGCGACAACACGCAGCCCCTCCTGGCCTAAGCCCAGCCGCCGGTCCGAGGACGGACCCCCCCGGCACGGCCCCGACCCACCCACCGACCGCAGGCGCTACGCGAACCCCCACTCAGCGGCACAGGCCGCCGCAGGCACCGCCCAACCGCCGGAGGCACGCCGCATCCACGCGCGCCCCCACCACCGCCCCCCCCCCCAACAACCCCATCCCCCGTCCTGGAACCGAACCGATTCCCCCGGCGTATTCATGGGCAGGGGGACGTGCGGGGCGTGTTGAGGTGTGCCGGAGGTTCGGGGTCCGCGCTGCGATCCGATCAAGATCCAGTGAAGGCCGGTGCGGATGTCAGTCCCGGCAGCGATACTTGCGTCGACGGATGGCCATGGGGGAGGTCAACAGTGACACAGACGCCGAAGAGCAGCCCAGCACCACCGGGCGCCGGCATGCCCACGATGCCGTCCGTACCCCCACAGCCGGGCCCGCCCGAACAGCACAGCGCCACCAACCATCCCGTCCCCCCTGCTCAACCGCCGGAGGCACGCCGCACCGCCTTCGCCGAGGGCTTCGACCAGCTCCGCGCAGCCGCCACCACCGAACCCGGCCGCCTCCGCATCATCGGCGCCCTCCTCGCCGCCCTCGTCATCGCCTTCGGCACCGTAGCCGCCTGGCAGATGACCGACCGGTTCACGGCAGCCGACGACGTCCTCAACCGCAGCCAGCCCCTCAGCTCCGACGCGGCCGACATCTACCGCTCTCTGGCGGACGCCAACACCGCGGCAGCCAGCGGCTACCTCGCGGGTCTGCAGGAAAAGCCCGCCATGCGCGAGGGCTACGAAAGGGACATCCGCACGGCCGCCGCCAAACTCGTCACGGCCGCGGCCAACTCCGAACCGGGCTCCCCCTCGGCGAACACGATCGCCGAACTCAGCAGACTCCTGCCGGAGTACAAGGGCCTGGTCGAAACGGCGAGGGCCAACAACCGCCAGGGCTACCCCGTGGGCGGCGCCTACCTGCGCACCGCGAACGAGATGATGCAGCAGAAGATGCTGCCGGCCGCCGAGCAGCTCTACCAGACGGAAAACCAGCGCCTCCGCGACGACTACGCGGACGCGAAGTCCTTCCCCTGGGCGGCGGCAGGCCTCGGCATCCTCGCCCTGGCCGCCCTCGCCTGGGCCCAGCACCGCAACTACCGGCGCACCAACAGGGTCCTCAACCACGGCCTCGTCACCGCCACCGCCGCCTCCACCGTGGTCCTGCTCTGGCTGGCCGTGAGCCACACCGTGGCACGCGCGGGCCTGAACGACTCCTACGACCACGGCGTCCGCTCCCTGAACGTGCTGCACGAGGCCCGCATCGCCTCCCTCACGGCCCGCAGCGACGAGAACCTCACCTTGGTGCGCCGCGGCGCGGACTCCAAGACGCTCGACGACGGCAAGGTCGTGGACGCGTACGAGTGGGGCTACGACCAGCAGATCGACCAGCTCCGCAAGGCGCTCGCCCGGGCCGACGCCCTCGCCGACGACAGGGCGGGGAAGAAACCGGTCCAGGACGCGAACGGCTTCATGAAGGTCTGGAAGGACCGCCACGGCCTCGCCCGCGTCGACAATGAGAAGGGCAACTACCAGGCCGCCCGCGACCGCGTCATCGGCGCCGCCAAGGACCCGACGAGCGTGTGCTTCGACAATGTCGACAAGGCCCTGGCGACGGCCCTCAAGCACGAGCAGACCGAGTTCAAGCAGGCCGCGAGCTACGGCCGTGACTCGCTGACCGGCCTCCCGACCGGCGCCGCGGTCCTCGCGGTCCTGGGCGCGACCGGCGCGGTCCTCGGCATCGGCCGCAGGCTGTCGGAATACCGGTGAGAGGAGGCAGGACGATGAACGCACGCGACACAACGCCGAACGCACAGGGCACGACGCCGAACGTACGTGGCACTACGCCAGGCACACATGCCACAACGCCAGACGCACACGGCACAACGCCAGACGCACACGGCACGACGCCAGACGCACACGGCACGACGACGAGCGCACGCGCCGACTCGCTTCGCCTCCGGGGCGCACCCGGCCCGTGGCGGCGGCTGCGGGCAGGCCTGCGGGGCTGGGGCGGTGTGGGCGCCATGGCGCTCGTCTGCGCCCTGGCGGTGGCCTTCGTTCTCCTGCTGCCCCTGTCGCAGTCGCACGGCGACAACGACGGTACGGCCGGCGGAGCCGAGCGCGTCGCCCACGGCAGCCAGGTGAAGGCCGAGGACTGCGAGGACCCGCAGGACCAGAGCCTGTCGCCGTCCGGCGGCAACGGCGAGACCCCGATCCTCGACGCCATCAAGGCCCGCAAGGACCGGCGCCTGATCGTCGGCGTCGACACCAACAGCTACCGCTGGGGCTACCTCGACCCGAACAACCCGGCCGGTGAGCTGGAGGGGTTCGACATCGACCTGGTCCACCGGATCGCCCAGGACATCCTCGGCGACCGCGACGCGGTGCAGTTCAAGGCCATCCCGACCAGCCGCCGTATCGAGGCGATCCAGAAGGGCGAGGTCGACATGGTGGTCCGCACCATGACGATCAACTGCGACCGCATCGGGCAAGTCGCCTTCTCCGCGCCCTACTTCGTGACCGGCCAGCAGGTCCTGGCGCCCAAGACCTCGACGATCACGGGCTACAACGACACCCTGGCCGGCAAGCGGATCTGTTCGGCGACTGGTTCCACGGCGTACGACAATCTCGAAGCGGGCAAGAAGAACCGCGACCTGCCCGCCTCCGCCGACATCAGGACCACCGTCCCCAACCAGCTCGACTGCCTGGTGAAGTTGCAGCTCGGCGAGGTCGACGCGGTCGTCACCGACGGCGCGCTCGCCGCGAGTCAGGCCGCGCAGGACCCCACGGTGCAGCTGAAGGGCGGCCTGTTCACCGACGAGTACTACGGCGTGGCGATGAAGCTGGGCTCCGACGATCTGGTACGCCAGGTCAACCGGACTCTGGAGAACTACATCAAGGACGGCGGCTGGGAGGCGTCGTACGAGAAGTGGCTCCACCCGACCATGGACCAGGGCGACAAGAAGTCGGCGTCGGCGACTCCTCCCGAGGCGCAGTACAAGTGACCGACCATCAACTGACGGACGTTTGACGGAACCGACGAAACAGAACCGACGGAACACGACAGCAGCGAGAGGTGATCGATGGGCGTCACGGACCCCGCCGGGCCGGTGATGGACCGGGACGAGGTGGACCGTGCGCTGGCGCGGCTCGGCGCGGAGCACGAGGCGATCGAGACCTCGCTCCTCGCCCTGCAGGACCACGCGGGCCGCAGACTTCTCGAGGGCGCCGAGCTCACGGGCATCACCAAGGAACGCTGGACGACCACGGAGGCGTCGATCACGCTGCTGTGGGCGTACTTCGACGCGTACACGGACGCGTTGCGGGCCGCCCGCGAGATCCGTGCCCGCCGCCGCTGGTCCAGCCGCGACGACCTGGTGGAGCTGACGGAGCTGCTGCGCGGCGAATCCGTGACGGTGGCCGGAAGCGCCACGGCCACGGCCAACGCCCCGACCCTGCACGGAGGTCCGGGCAAGCTCAGCGAACAGTTCACCCTGGCCACGCTGGTGGACCGGATGAACGAGCTGTACGCGACAAGCCTGGACATGGTCGTCGCCGCCGACGCGGTCTGGTCGGCGCTGCCCGCCCGTATCGATTTACTCGCCGCGGAACTCCAGCGCACCCGCCGGCTCGCGCACTCCGTCGGCGTACGCCCCGGCGAGCACCCGGCGGGCGACGACCTGGAGCGCATTACGCGCACGCTGACCAAGCTGCGCGCGGAGGTGGTGTCCGACCCGCTCGCCTACTGGATCCCGACGCCGGGGAGTTCGGCGCCCGGCGGGGGCAAGCCCGACACCACGGTCTACGACCGCGAGGCGCGCGCCCTGGAGGACGTACGCCGTGAGATCGACGCGGTACTGACGGTCCGTCAGGATGCCGAGCAGCGCCTGGTCAAGCTGCGCGACGTGCTCTCGCGCGCGGACCGCACGCTCGCCGAGGCCCGCACCGCGCGCGGCGAGGTGCTGGCGAAGATCGCCGCCACGGAGGTGCCGGTCGTCAGCGGCCCGCCGACCGCGCTGCAGGAGCAGCTGGCGACGGCCGCCGAGTACCGCAGACAGGCGCAGTGGCACCGTCTGTCCCCGCTCCTGGAGTCCCTGGAGCAGAAGGCGGAGGACGAACTGCTGCGCGCCCGCGAGTCGTTGACCGCGGTCACCGCGCCCCTGGCGGTCCGCGCCGAGCTGCGCGGCCGCCTCGACGCGTACAAGGCGAAGGTCGCCCGGCACGGCCTCGCGGAGGACCCGCTGCTCATCGAGCGCTACGACGCGGCCCGCCGCATGCTGTGGAGCGCGCCCTGCGACCTGCGCGTCGCCGAACAGGCCGTCCTGCGCTACCAGCAGGCGGCCGCCGAACTGCTCGGCGGCCCGCGCGTGCCGGGTCAGCGGGGGACCGAGGACCGCCGGGGGCAGGGATCATGAGGGGCAGGGGGAACAGGGGGGAGTCGTCGTCATGAGTCAGGCACAGCAGAGCTGCCAGCGGCCGGACTGCGGCGGGACGTACGAGGACGTGGGCGGCGGTGAGCTGTACTGCGACACCTGCGGCCTCGCCCCGGTCGTCTCGGCGACCGGCACCGTCGGTTCACCGCCCACCGGGGTGACGGGCGGCGGCAAGGGCTCGCGCGGTTCGGCGGGCAGCGGCAGCTCCCGCTCCACCAGCCGCGGCAGTTCCCGTACGTCGTCGCAGTCGTCGAAGTCCCGGCGGTCGGTGTCGGGACGGCTCTCCCGCTCCCTGTCGGGCCGTTCCACGGGCCGCTCGGTGTCGGTACGCAGCTCCGGCTCCACCGCCGGCTCCAGCGGCCGCGGCCGCCTGGGCGCCGGACTGGTCCAGGTCCCGGACGTGCCGCGCCCCGATCCGCGCGCGATGGTGCTGGAGAACCCGGAGGTGCCGGAGCGCAAGCGGTTCTGCTCGCGCTCGGACTGCGGGGCGCCCGTCGGCCGGGCCCGCGGTGACCGGCCGGGCCGTACGGAGGGCTTCTGCACCAAGTGCGGGCACCCGTACTCCTTCGTGCCGAAGCTGAAGGCCGGCGACATCGTGCACGGCCAGTACGAGGTCGTGGGCTGTCTCGCGCACGGCGGCCTCGGCTGGATCTACCTGGCCGTGGACCGCGCGGTCTCCGACCGCTGGGTGGTGCTCAAGGGCCTGCTCGACACCGGCGACCAGGACGCGATGGCGGCGGCGATCTCCGAGCGGCGCTTCCTCGCGGAGATCGAACACGCCAACATCGTGCGGATCTACAACTTCGTCGAACACCTCGACCAGCGCACGGGCTCGCTCGACGGCTACATCGTGATGGAGTACGTGGGCGGCAAGTCGCTGAAGGAGATCGCCAACGGCCGCCGCACGCCCGGCGGCAAGCGTGACCCGCTCCCCGTCGAGCAGGCGTGCGCGTACGGCATCGAGGCGCTGGAGGCCCTCGGCCACCTGCACAGCCGCAACCTGCTGTACTGCGACTTCAAGGTCGACAACGCCATCCAGACCGAGGACCAGCTCAAGCTGATCGACATGGGCGCGGTGCGCAGGATGGACGACGACGAGTCGGCCATCTACGGCACGGTCGGCTACCAGGCGCCGGAGGTCGCGGAGGTCGGCCCGTCGGTGGCGTCCGACCTCTACACGGTCGCGCGCACCCTCGCCGTCCTCACGTTCGACTTCCAGGGCTACACGAACGTCTACGTCGACTCCCTACCCGACCCGGACCACATCGAGGTCTTCCGCCAGTACGAGTCCTTCTACCGCCTCCTGGTCCGCGCCACCGACCCCGACCCGGCCCGCCGCTTCGCCTCCGCACAGGAGATGACGGAGCAGCTGACGGGCGTCCTGCGCGAGGTCGTCTCACTGCAGACGGGGCGGGCGAGGCCGGCGCTGTCGACGCTGTTCGGACCCGAGGTGCGGGTCACGGACACGGAACTGTTCCCGAAGCTGGACGGGGAAGTGTCGCGGCTGGGGGCACGCGCGGTGCAGAAGGGGAAACCACAGCAGCCCCAGCTTCCTCCCTCGGGCAACGGCAGCCCCACCATCGTCAAGCCCGTCAGCACCCCCGCCGCCGCCCTCGCGCTCCCCGTCCCCCTGGTCGACCCCTCCGACCCCAACGCCGGTTTCCTCGCGGGCCTGATGACCACCGCGCCGGCCGAACTGCTCGGTGCCCTCGCCGCCGCGTCGGCGCCGTCCACCGAGACGCGGCTGCGGCAGGTGCGGGCCTGGCTGGAGAACGGCGACACCGCCAGTGCGCACCAAGCCCTGCTGGAGCTGGAGGACGAGCGGCCCGACGACTGGCGGGTCGTCTGGTACCGCGGTGTCGCCGCGCTCGTCACCGGCGACCATGAGGGCGCCGCGCTCGCCTTCGACGCGATCTACGACGCCTTCCCCGGCGAGCCCGCCCCCAAGCTGGCCCTCGGCCTGTGCGCGGAGGTGCTGGGCCAGCTGGACAACGCCGCCGAGTACTACCGCCTCGTGTGGTCGACGGACCCGAGCTATGTGAGCGCCGCCTTCGGTCTCGCCCGCGTCCAGCTGGCGGCCGGCGACCGCCGCAGCGCCGTACGGACGCTGGAGTCGGTTCCGGAGAGCTCGATTCACTACACGGCCGCACGCGTCGCGGCCGTCCGCGCCCGGCTGCGTGGACGCACGGCCGTCGCCGCCGACGTACCGTTCCTGGAGGACCTGACCGCCGCCGCGGGGCAGGTCGAGGCGCTGGACGCGTACGGTCTGGATCCGGCGCGCCGGGAGCAGTTGTCGGCGGAAGTCCTCGGTTGCGCGCTGGACTGGATACTCTCCGGGAGCCAGGGTTCCGCCCCGCCCGCCTCCGGAGGACGGACGCTGCTCGGCAGCGGCCTGGACGAGCGGGGACTGCGTTTCGGCCTGGAGCGTTCGTACCGCACGCTGGCCCGGCTCGCACGGGGCGGCGAGGAGAGGATCGACCTGGTGGAACGTGCCAATCGTTACCGCCCCCGGACGTGGGTGTAGTTGATGTCGCAGATGCCCCAGTTGTCCGCCTGCCCGAGCTGCGAATGGCCGCTCGAGTCGGGTGACCGTTTCTGCGGTGCGTGCGGATACGACCTGTCCGCCGTGCCCGTACGGCCGGACGACAACCCGACCATCGCCATGAACGGCTCGGCGCCGCCCCCCGCGGGCACGCCCGGCCTGGACTGGCCCGTCGCCCCCACGCCGGCCGGCACCGCCACCCCGGCGGCCACCCATCTGCCGGCGGACCTCCGGGGCACCGGCTCCGGCGGCCACGAACTGCCCCCGGGCACACCGCCGCCCCCGCAGTCACCGCCGCCCGCCCCGACCGGCTCCCCCGTCTCCCCGGCCTCCGGCGTCCGGTTCGACCGCCCGGCCGAGCCCGAGGAGTACCCGCTGCAGGCGCCCGACCCGCGCGTCGCCGACCTGCCGAACCAACGCGAGGGCACCAAGGTGTGCGTAGCCTGCCGTGCGGGCCGTGTCGACCATGACGGGTACTGCGAGAACTGCGGGCACGCCCAGCCGCGCGAACGCGACCACATGGAGCAGGACGCCGGCCCGGTCGCCGCCGTCAGCGACCGCGGCCTGCGCCACCACCGCAACGAGGACGCGTTCGCCATCGGCTGCACCGCGCTGCCCGACGGCCGGCCCGCGGTCCTGGCGATCGTCTGCGACGGCGTGTCCTCGGCGACCCGCCCCGACGACGCCTCGATGGCCGCCTCCCGGGCCGCGAGCGAGTCGCTGCTGACCGCCCTCCCGCGCGGCACGCACCCGCAGCAGGCCATGCACGACGCGATCGTCGCCGCCTCGAACGCGGTCAACGCGCTCGCCGACGAACCGGCCACGGCCCGCGAGCAGGCCCCGCACCAGAACGCCCCCGCCTGCACGATCGTCGGCTCCGTGGTGACGCCCGAGCTGCTGATCATCGGCTGGGTCGGCGACAGCCGCGCCTACTGGGTGCCGCTGGACCGCAGCACACCGCCGGCCAGGCTCACCGAGGACGACTCCTGGGCCGCGCAGATGGTCGCCGCGGGCCTGATGAACGAGGCCGAGGCGTACGCCGACGAGCGCGCCCACGCCATCACGGGCTGGCTCGGCGCGGACGCCTACGAACTGGAGCCGCACACCGCTTCCTTCAAGCCGGACCGTCCGGGTGTGGTGATCGTGTGCACGGACGGGCTGTGGAACTACGCGGAAGCGGCCGAGGACATGGCCGAGGTCGTGCCCCTCGACGCCGTCGCACGCCCCCTGCACAGCGCCCAGGTGCTGGTCGGTCACGCGCTCGACGGCGGGGGCCACGACAACGTAACAGTGGCCGTCGTGCCGTTCCCGGTGCCGCCGATGGGGGCAGGATCGGCCTGAGGCCGTACAGCGGGGAGAGGTCTCATCGGACCGGAGGGGACCGGTCCGTCGACAACCATGGCCCCGCCATGGGGCTCTTTAGGGGGATTTGAGAACGCATGGCCAATTTCTCGAAGTCGAATGTGCCGCAGTTCTCGGTGGACGTGTACCAGAACGAGTACCTGCCGGAGGGCGGTCGCGAGGTCAACGCGATCGTCACGGTGACCGCGACCGGCGGCGGCACGATCGGAAGCGCGGTCGCGGCGCCGCACGTGTACGCGCCGGGGCAGGGCCCGTCGGCGGCCGTGGCGATCATGGTCGACTGCTCGGGCTCGATGGACTACCCGCCGACCAAGATGCGCAACGCCCGCGACGCCACGGCCGCCGCGATCGACACCCTGCGCGACGGCGTGCACTTCGCGTTGATCGGCGGCACACACGTGGCCAAGGAGGTGTATCCGGGAGGCGGCCGGCTCGCGGTCGCCGACGCCACCAGCCGCGAGCAGGCCAAGCAGGCCCTGCGCAGGCTCAGCGCGGGCGGCGGCACGGCCATCGGCACCTGGCTGCGCCTCGCCGACCGCCTGCTGTCCTCGGCCGACGTCGCCATCCGGCACGGCATCCTGCTCACCGACGGCCGCAACGAGCACGAGTCGCCCGAGGACCTGAGGGCCGCGCTCGACGCCTGCGCCGGACGCTTCACCTGTGACGCCCGTGGCGTGGGCACCGACTGGGAAGTGAAAGAAGTCACAGGCATCGCCTCCGCCCTGCTCGGCAGCGCCGACATCGTCGCCGATCCGGCCGCTCTCGCCGCCGACTTCACGCAGATGATGGAGACGGCGATGGGCAAGGAGGTCGCGGACGTCGCCCTGCGGGTGTGGACGCCGGTGGGCACGACCATCAAATTCGTCAAACAAGTCGCTCCGACGGTCGAGGAGTTGACCGACCGCCGCACGGAGGCGGGCCCGCGCGCCGGGGACTACCCCACCGGTTCCTGGGGCGACGAGTCCCGTGACTACCACGTTTGCGTCGAAGTCCCGGCCGCCGGCCTCGGCCAGGAGATGCTCGCCGCCCGGGTCTCCCTGGTCGTCCCGCAACCCGACGGCACGGCGCGCAACTTGGGCGCGCAGGGCCTCGTACGGGCCGTATGGACCGACGACATGGCCGCCTCGACGTCGATCAACCCGCAGGTGGCCCACTACACCGGCCAGGCCGAACTTGCACAAGCCATCCAGCAGGGGCTCGATCTGCGCAAAGCGGGCGATATCGATGGCGCAACGGCCAAACTGGGCCGGGCCGTTCAGCTCGCCAGCGCCTCCGGAAACGCGGATACGGCGAAACTCCTTGCGAAGGTGGTGGACGTGGTCGATGCCGCGGCAGGTACTGTGCGACTGAAGGCGAAGGTCGCGGAGGCCGACGAGATGACTCTCGAGACGCGGTCGACAAAGACTGTTCGCGTGAAGAAGTGACCTAGAAGGAACGAAGGAGGGACGCGCCGACATGCCGACCTGCCCGAACGGACACCAGTCGGGTTCCGACGACTGGTGCGAGGTCTGCGGTCACCGCATGGCCGGTGCCGTACCTCCACCCCCTCCGCCGCCGCCCCCGCCCGGCGGCGGCTACGGCTTCCCGCCACCCGGTGGGCCCGGCGGCCCTGGCAGCCCCGGCGGTCCGTTCGGTGGCCCGAACGCCGGTCAGCAGGGCGGCCGTCCGCACCCGTCCGCCGCACCGGAGCCCGAGCTGTGCCCGCAGTGCCGTACGCCGCGTGAGGGCGGTGCGCCGTTCTGCGAGGAGTGCCGGTGGAACTTCCTGACCAACACGGCGACGTCGTACACCCCCGCCGCCCCGCGCCCCCCGGCGCCCGGCGGTCCGGGCCTGCCCTCCCACTTCCAGCAGCAGTCGGGGCCCCCGCCGTCGTTCGGCGGCGGTGACTCGTACGAGTACCAGGGCTCGCGCCCGTCCCAGGTGAACCGCCCGGCGGAACCGATCCCGCCGTTCGGCGCGGAACCGCAGGGGCCGGGAGGCCCTGGTGGTCCGGGTGGGCCTGGTGGCCATGGCGGCCCCGGTGGTCCTGGCGGTCCCGGTGGTCCTGGTCCCGGTGGCCCCGGCGGCGGCTACGGCTTCCCGCCGCCCGGCGGCCCCGGTGGCCCCGGCCCTGGTCAGGGTCCCGGCGGGCCGGGCGGCACCAACCCCGGCGGACCGGGTGGTCCTGGCGGCCCCGGTGGTCCCGGTGGCTTCGGCGGTCCGGGAGGCAACGGCCCCTCCGGCTTCGGCGGCGACCCCTCGCGGCCGGTTCCGCCGCCGCCCGGTCCCACGCCGCCCGGCGGTCCGGGCGCGACCGGCGGTGCTCCGCAAGGCTTCCAGCAGCCCGGGCAGGCCAGCCCAGGTGGCCCGCCGGCCCCGCCCGGGTTCCCGCAGGAGACCCACCGTCCTCCGCAGCAGGGCGGCCCGTCCTTCGGCGGCGGTGACGACTGGGTGATCTCACCTCCGTCGTCGGGTCCCGGCGGACCGGGGGGCCCTGGCGCTCCCGGTGGCCCCGGCCCCGCTCAGGGCGGGTACGGCTACCCGCAGCCCGGCTCGACGCAGGCCCCGCCGCCCCCCGGTCCGGGCTACCCGCAGCAGCCGGCGACCTGGACGGCGACCATCGGTCCGGACCGCGAGTACTTCATGGCGATGATGCAGCGCTCCGGCCCCGAGGCCGCGGGCCTCAACCTGCCCGCGTACTCGCCCGAGCAGCAGCGCACGCTCACCGGCAACCAGATCACCATCGGCCGCCGCCGCCACTCCACCGGCGACACCCCCGACATCGACCTGTCGGTGCCGCCGGAGGACCCGGGCGTCTCGCACCAGCACGCGGTCCTGGTCCAGCAGCCCGACGGCAGCTGGGCGGTCGTCGACCAGAACTCGACGAACGGCACGACGGTGAACGGCTCCGAGGACCCGATCCAGCCGTTCGTGCCGGTACCGCTGCAGGACGGCGACCGGGTGCACGTCGGGGCGTGGACGACGATCACGATCCGACGCGGCTAGGTCTTCTCGACACCGGGAGGGGGCGGTCGTACGGCACTTTCTCGCCGTACGACCGCCCCCTCCCCGTGTTTCACCACCCGTGTTTCAACCTCCCGGCGTTTCAACCGGGCAGCGCCCACGCGTACGGCCCCTCCGGGTCGTCCAGCCACGCCCACTCGTGCTCGCCGCTCACCGTGATCCCGTACCGCTCCCGCTGCGGCTGTCCCTCGCGCTCCCACAGCGCGTACGCCTCCTGCGGATCGAGGCTGCCGCGGGTCAGCGCCAGCAGGAAGCGGAACAGCTCGTGGTCGCGCGCCCGTCGGGGCAGCCCGCCCAGATGCGCGGCCCCCGGCTCGGAGCGGCTCCCGCCCCGCAGCGGCACGAAGTAGGCGGGCGTGTGCAGGAAGCGCCCTTCGGCGTGCTCGGCGTCCCGTACGGCGAGGGCGACCAGGCCGGTGGCGAGCGGGGTCAGGATGCGGGCGCCCGGGCGGCACTGGGCGAGCCAGGCGCGCGGGATCGACGGCAGGGTGCAGGTCGCGATGATCCGGTCGAAGGGGGCGCGTTCGGGCATGCCGCGTGCGCCGTCGCCGGTGACGACGACGGGGTGGTACCCGGCGGCGGCCAGGTGCTGCCGGGCGGACTCGGTGATCTCCGGCTCCAGGTCGACGGTGGTGACGAGGTCGTCGTCGCCGAGCCGGTGGGCGAGCAGGGCGGCGTTGTAGCCCGTGCCCGCGCCGATCTCCAGGACTCTGTCGCCGTCCTCCACCTCCAGCGCGGCCAGCATCATCGCCATCAGGGACGGCTGGCTGCTGGAGGAGAGCAGCTCGCCGTCGCGCAGCCGGGTGGCCAGCGGGGTGTCGGCGTAGGCGCCGCGCACCCAGCGCTCCCGCGCGGCCGGGTCGGGGCTCTGGCCCCAGCGCCGCTCGTAGCCGCCGGCGACGCCGACGTAGTAGTACGGCACGAACAGATGCCGCGGAACCGCCGCGAAGACGCCACGCCAGACGGGGTCGTCGGCCCAGGCCCCGCTCGCGTCGATCTCGCGCACCAGTGCGGCCCGCGCCGACGTGGCGAGGCCGGCGAGTTCCTCGGCGTCCCTGTCAAGATCCTGCGTGCTCATACGTCCACTGTGCTGCGGCCAGCGGCACGAGGCGAGTGCCGTGCCGGACGGATCCGGAATCGGGGACTCAGTGGGCTCCGGGGGCGGGTGGTCCTAGGCCTTGAGTCCTGGGTCGGCCGGTCTGAGACCATGGATCCGTGAATGAGATTCGGCGCGGCACACTTCAGGAGCAGACCTTCTACGAGCAGGTCGGCGGGGAGGAGACCTTCCGCCGCCTTGTCCACCGTTTCTACGAGGGTGTCGCCGAGGACCCGCTGCTGCGGCCGATGTACCCCGAGGAGGACCTGGGCCCGGCCGAGGAGCGGCTCACCCTGTTCCTGATCCAGTACTGGGGCGGCCCGACGACGTACAGCGAGAACCGCGGCCACCCCCGCCTGCGCATGCGCCACGCCCCCTTCACCGTCGACCGGGCAGCCCACGACGCCTGGCTGAAGCACATGCGGGTCGCCGTCGACGAGCTCGGCCTCTCCGAGGAGCACGAGCGGACGCTGTGGAACTACCTGACGTATGCGGCGGCGTCGATGGTGAACACGGCGGGCTGAGCCCCCGACTCCCGGTTCGGCGAGGCGGTGAGGCGGTGAGGATCAGCGGACGCTGACGTCCAGCGCCCCGAGCCCCGCCCGGCGTACGGCGATCGACCCGTAGGGCGTGCGCAGCCGCAGCCACGCCCCGGAGGACAGCAGCGCCGGCTCTTCCTGACGCCCGGCCAGGCCCGCGGCTCCTTGCGGTCGCAGGAAGCCCAGCGACTGGGCCGCGTGCACGGCCCGTACCGGCAGGCGCGTCTCCCCGACGGTCCGGGACCAGATCTCCCGCCCGATGCGGTCGAGCTCGGCCCGGGTACGCCGCTCGGGCGCCAGCTCCTGCGTACGGGACCGGAATTCCGCGACGGCCGCGCCGACCATGGCCCGCAGCTCGGTCGGTGCCGGCAGCCCCGGCTCGGCTCGCCAGCCACCGCGCGGCGGCAGCACTCCGGCCCAGGGCGGCCCGGTCACGGCAGCCGGTACGACGGCGGTGGCCGCCTTCTCGTCGACGGACTCCAGCAGCTCACCGGCGGACACGGTCACGTCCAGCATGACGTCGAGCCCGTCCTCGTACGGCTTGGCGAGCCGCACCGCGCGGATCGCCAGCACCTCGAAGGACGGCGGCCGCCCGAAGACGGCGAGCGCGGTGCCGGCCGCCTGCAGGCGCACCGCGGCCGAACGGTCGTAGTGGAGCAGCCGGGAGAGGAAGGCCGCGAGATCCGCCGCCTCCCCCTCGTCGGCGAGGTGGAGCACCGTCATGCGGCGACGGCCTCCTCCTCGTCGTCCGGATCGCTCTCGTCGTCGGCGGAGTCGTCCATGTATTCCTGGAGGAACTCCTTCTCCTCCGCGGTGATCCGGCGCGGCCGCTGTGCCTCGAAGTCGAACGGCACTATCACCGTCGACGCACGGACGTAGACCAGGTCGTCGTCCTTCACCTCGTAGGTGAGGGTGAAGGACGCGGCCCTGATCTGCGTGACCCACAGCTCGATGTCCACGGGCGCGTGCCTATGGACGAGCTGCCGCTTGTAGTCGATCTCATGACGCGCCACCACGGACCCCTGCTGGAAATCCTTGTCCGGGCGGAACAGGAAGTCGATACGGGCTTCCTCCAGGTACCGGAGGAACACCACGTTGTTGACGTGGCCGTACGCGTCCATGTCCGCCCAGCGCAGCGGGCAGCGGTAGATGTGCCGCAAGATCGATCAGCCCCGCGTCAGCTTCTTGTAGGTGGCACGGTGCGGACGCGCGGCGTCCGGTCCGAGCCGCTCGATCTTGTTCTTCTCGTACGACTCGAAGTTGCCCTCGAACCAGAACCACTTGGACTCACCCTCGTAGGCGAGGATGTGCGTCGCGACGCGGTCCAGGAACCACCGGTCGTGGGAGACGACGACGGCGCAGCCGGGGAACTCCAGCAGCGCGTTCTCCAGGCTGGAGAGGGTCTCGACGTCGAGGTCGTTGGTCGGCTCGTCGAGGAGCAGCAGGTTGCCGCCCTGCTTGAGGGTGAGCGCCAGGTTCAGACGGTTGCGCTCACCACCGGAGAGCACACCGGCCGGCTTCTGCTGGTCCGGACCCTTGAACCCGAAGGCGGAGACATACGCCCGCGAGGGCATCTCGACCTGGCCCACATTGATGTAGTCCAGCTCGTCCGAGACGACGGCCCACAGGGTCTTCTTCGGGTCGATGTTCTCGCGGCTCTGGTCGACGTACGAGATCTTGACGGTCTCGCCGACCTTGATGTTGCCGGAGTCGGGCTGCTCCAGCCCCTGGATCATCTTGAACAGGGTGGTCTTACCGGCACCGTTCGGGCCGATGACGCCGACGATGCCGTTACGCGGCAGCGTGAAGCTGAGGTCGTCGATGAGGACCTTCTCCCCGAAGGCCTTGCTGAGGTTGTTGACCTCGACGACGACGTTGCCCAGGCGGGGGCCCGGCGGGATCTGGATCTCCTCGAAGTCCAGCTTCCGCATCTTGTCGGCCTCGGCGGCCATCTCCTCGTAGCGAGCGAGACGCGCCTTGGACTTGGCCTGCCGCCCCTTGGCGTTGGAGCGCACCCACTCCAGCTCTTCCTTGAGCCGCTTCTGCCGCTTGGCGTCCTTCTGGCCCTCGACCTTGAGGCGGGTCGCCTTGGTCTCCAGGTACGTGGAGTAGTTGCCCTCGTACGGGTAGGCGCGCCCGCGGTCGAGCTCGAGGATCCACTCGGCGACGTTGTCCAGGAAGTACCGGTCGTGGGTGATGGCCACAACGGTCCCCGCGTACTTGGCGAGGTGCTGCTCCAGCCAGTTCACGGACTCGGCGTCGAGGTGGTTGGTGGGCTCGTCGAGCAGCAGCAGGTCGGGCTGCTCGAGCAGGAGCTTGCACAGCGCGACGCGGCGGCGCTCACCACCGGAGAGGTTGGTGACGGGCCAGTCGCCGGCCGGGCAGCCAAGGGCGTCCATGGCCTGCTCGAGCTGGGCGTCGAGGTCCCAGGCGTTGGCGTGGTCGAGCTCCTCCTGCAGCTTGCCCATCTCGTCGAGCAGCGCGTCGGAGTAGTCGGTCGCCATCAGCTCGGCGATCTCGTTGAACCGGTCGAGCTTGCCCTTGATCTCGGCGACACCCTCCTGGACGTTCTCCAGGACGGTCTTCTCCTCGTTCAGCGGGGGCTCCTGCAACAGGATGCCGACGCTGTAACCGGGCGACAGGAACGCGTCACCGTTCGAGGGCTGCTCAAGCCCCGCCATGATCTTCAGAACGGTCGACTTACCGGCACCGTTCGGGCCGACGACGCCGATCTTCGCACCCGGAAGGAAGTTCAGGGTGACGTCGTCGAGGATCACCTTGTCGCCGTGCGCTTTGCGCGCCTTGCGCATGGTGTAAATGAACTCAGCCAAGAGAAACCGTCCGGCAGCTTGAAATCTGGCAGTGGGCAGATACACCCCATCTTGCCCGACGGCCACCCTTGGGTGGTAACCCGTATGGTCAGGGGGCTCTGACCTGGGGCTTCGCCGACGGAGGCTCAGTGGGTGGTGCCGGGAAGCGCGGTCGTCCGGGTGGTTTCGTAATTGAGATCGCGCGTCACGGCGTGCCGTTCGGACATTTCCGGATTTTTTCATATTAGCTTTCCGTGACTGAACGAAGTCGATCTGTCACGGATCGCACCCACTCGCACACACCTCACTTCACCGGAGATGACATGCACAAGCTTCGCAAGGCTTCCGTCCTGGTCGCCGCGCTGGGGAGCCTCGGCCTCCTGAGCACCGGCACCGCCGCCGCCCAGGGCCTCGACGGTCACGGCAACAGCGTCCTGCAGAGCTCGAGCTGCAAGTCGCACGACCTGAACCTCGATGTCCTCGGCCAGGTCGGCGTGCTCAACGGCGTGCTGGGCAACGCGCTCAACGGCGAGGGCAACTCGGGTGGCCAGGACTCCCACATCGGCTCGACCATGGGCTGCAACAGCAGCGCCTTCTAGCCCGCGCTCCACAAAGGGCTTCCCACCACGCAGCCCGGCAGGCATCCGCAGGTCGGCGAAGGCTGATCGACGGCATCGACTGCCGGGCGCGGGCCGGTGCCCCACGGCAGGACCTACCGGTGGAGTACGGGCCGTGGGCAGACGGTCCATGGGTCCCGCCGAGGGCAAGCACCGGTGTCTGGCGTCAGGGGCCTGACCCACGCAAGTGGATCAGGCCCCTGACTCCGTTCTCTGCCGGATGGGAGAGGAGAGAAGAGGAGAACGTCGTCCGCGTTCAGTCCTGGGCCGGCGCTTCCCTCTTCCTCACGACCACCAGAGCCGCGCCGCCGATCAGGACCAGGCCGATGGCGATGCCGGCGATCAGGGGGGTCATGTCGGAGCCGCCGGTCGCGGCGAGGTTGGTGTCGTCGGATGCCGTGCCGACCGTGGCGGGGCTCGGCTCGCTGAGGGTCTGGGTGGCGGGGCCCGCCGCCTCGGCCTCGGTCACGTGCGTCATGCAGTCCAGCACGCCGGTGAACCGCTTCTCGAAGCCGCCCGGCCCCTCGATGGTGAAGTCGTACGCCTGGTCCTCCTGCAGCGGGACGGTCACCGTCCGCGACTCGCCCGCCGGGATGGTGTGCTCGATCCCGAGCAGTTCGAAGGTGAACGGCTCGTCCCCTTCGTTGGCCGCGGTGATGTCGACACCGCCCTTGTCGCAGTTCTCCGCCGCGGACAGCGCGGGTATCGCGCCGGTCCGCGCCCAGGTCGCGCTCGCCGTCGCCGAGACGGTCGACTCACTGGAGCCCGCCAGGATCTGGGTCTGACTGCGGCTCTCGGCGGCGAAGGCCCGCCCCACCGGCACGGTCGTCGAGGCCTGCACCGTCAGCTCGGCCTGGCCGGCCGCGGCCTTCTCGGGCACGTCGAAGAACACCTGGCCACCGTCGACCGCGGACGTGACGGCCTTGCCGTCCTTGTCCACGATCCGCACCCCGCTGGTGGCCGCGTCCGCCGGCGGCGTCACGGTCACGCTCTCCGCGTCGGTGTGCACCGTCACCGGGCCGAGCCGCTCACCGGGCCGGCCGGAGACCGCGGGCGGGTCGAGGGTCAGCGAGGCCCGGGGCTCCGCCGCGTCCCGGGCGCTCTTCTCGAGGTAGTCCGCGAGCCGCTCGGCCTGCGGGTCGAGGGCGTCGACGTCCACGCCGTCCGAGTAGCGCCAGATGGCCACCTGCGTGCCGGCCGCCGCGTCCTGCTCGGTGAGGGCGCCCTTGACGCCCGCCTTGCCGGCGAGTGCCGCGAGGTCGTTCACCTGCGGGTAGGAGTGCTGCAGGATCCAGCGGATCTTGCCGGCGTCCTTGTTGGCGCCCAGCGAGGTGCCGCCCCAGGGCGTCTCGTGGTAGCGGGCGTCGCGCTGTGTGGGGTTGTGGATGTCGACGCAGTACGTCTGCAGAGTGCCGCCACCGTCGACGGACATCTCGAACAGGCCCGCCGAGATCTCCTGGTCCCCGGAGTCGGCGTGGACGACCGCCGCGCCGTATGTCTTGAGGCCGCCTATGGTGGCGGTCGCGCCGCCCTGGCCCTGCGCGGTTCCCTCCGCCACGGCGGGGCCGGCGCCGGCCACCACCGAGGCGGCGACGAGCCCGGACATCAGGGTCGCGGCGGCGAGGCGGGCCGCCCCTCGCCGCCCCCGCACCGACAGCGCAGAGAACGCAGCAAACACAGAATTCCCCTTCGAGCAGGACCCGTTGACGTGGGGGGACGGTCCCACCAGCAGAGTCTTCAAGCCCCGAGAGCCATGCCCGGCATCCTAGGTACGCGGCGCACCACGCTTCCCTGGGATCCCGTCGCAGGGCCGATCCGACTCGGAATCGTTATCGCCAAGATCCCTTGTGAGCAGGGCTTATCGACAAATCCACCGGGGTCGTTCGGAACGCATTCGCCGATAAGCCGCAGTTCGGTCAGGTCCTGGGCGTGACTGACGTCACGTCACCGCGACTGGTTCCGGGGCCTGTTGGGAGCTGTTGTCCGAAGGGGACGTCTCCCAGTCGGGCTCCGGTCGCTCCGGGGCCGCGGCGACGCCCGCCTCCGGCCTGGGAGTGCGCCGGAAGGCCGAGGTGCCGCGGGCGAGATCGTGGCCGATCGCCAGCGCGTCGATGTCGGCCGAGGTCCAGCTCTGCCCCTCCCGGACGTCCGAACGCACCTTCAGCCTGCCCTGCACCACGACGGGGTCGCCCACGTTCAGCGACCCGGCGGCGTTCGTGGCGAGCTGCCGATTGGCCCACACCGTGAAGAAGTTGGTGTGCCCGTCGGTCCACTCGTTCTTCCCACGGTCCAGGTAGCGCGAGGTCACCGCCAGCCGGAAGCGCGCGGACGGTCCCGTCGCGAGCTCCCGGTACACCGGCTGCGTCGCCACGTTGCCCACTGCGCAGATGATCGTCTCGTTCATCTCGAACCCCTCCCTCGCCCGGCCGCTCCCGCCGGGCGGATACGCGTACGGGCCCGTCCCGTACGGCTGCGTCCGACATGACGGCATGTCCCTGGACGTCCCTCTGTCCCTGGACGTCCCTATGTCCCCGGACGTCCCTGGTGCACCGCCGTCACCGCGATCGACCGCGTCCGTCGCGATCGCCGCGAAGCCAGACTGCCTCCGCCGGGCCGAGCCCGCTGAGCCCTGTGGACCACCGCCCGCTTGTGGATATCTCCGCCACCCGGACGAGTGAGCAGCCCACGGCTGCCGTCCCAGGACGCTCCCCGCCGTCCCAGGACGCTCACCTCAAAGATCGCCCCCTCCTCAAAGCCCTTCACAGACCGGCCCCCCCTCAAGCGCCCCTCAGAGACCCCCGTCAAAGACCGTCTCCCAGGCCCCGGTTCACCTCACCGCGCCCCCAACCCCCATCACCCGCCCGTACTGCTCCCGAACCTCCCGATAGCGCAGCAATTCGGCAGCCACCGGATCCAGCACCCGGGCCCGCCCGCACCCGGCCGCCGCCTCCCGCAACCGCCGCTCCGCCTCCATGCCGTACCGCCGCGCCGGCCCTCGTGCCGCGATCCGGCAGCCCCACTCGACGAGCGGCCCGCCTACGATGCCCGCCATCATCAGCAGCACCGGCACGCCCAGGTTCGGCGCCATCACCCCGATGATCTGCCCCACCAGCCACAGCCCGCCGATGACCTGAAGGATCGTCATGGACGCCTGTACCAGCACGGCCGCCGGCCACCAGCCCGGCCTCGGCGGCCGCCCCGGCGGCAGTCCGGCCCGCGCGGCCAGCTCGTCCAGCGCCTCGGGCAGCCCCTGAGCCCCCCGTACGGCCGCTTCGCGCACCGCCTGCGCCCAGGGCGCGGGCAGCCCGGCCGACGCCTGTTCGGCGACCGTACGCACCGCCTGTTCGACGCGCTGGCGCGCGGTGGCCTCCTCGTCCGTCTGGGCGCGCAGGGACAGGCGCCCCGTCGGGGGCTCGCCCCGGTCCTGGTACCAGCGCCACAGCCGCAGCCACGGCGTCCCGCACGCGCGGTTGGCGTTGCGCAGCCATGCCCGCTCGGCGGCCTCGCCCGCGGCGGTGGCGCCGATCGCGTCCGCGAGCCGGGCGGAGAACTCGTCCCGTGCCTCCTCGCTGAGCCCGGTCCGCCGACGCGCGGCGTATACGGGCCGCAGCCGCCATCCGGCAGCCTCCACATCGGCCGCGACCCGCCGCGCCGCGGCCCCGCGCTCCGCCACGAACTGGCCGAGCGCCTCCCGCAGGTCGCCGACGCCCTCCCCGGTGAGCGCGGACAGCGCCAGCACCGTCGCGCCCGGTTCGCCGTGCTCGCCCAGCGCGATGCCGTCCTCGTCGAGCAGCCGGCGCAGGTCGTCGAGGACCTGGTCGGTGGCCTCGCCGGGCAGCCGGTCGATCTGGTTGAGGACGACGAACATGATCTCGGCGTGTCCCGCCATGGGCCGCAGATAGCGCTCGTGCAGGACGGCGTCGGCGTACTTTTCCGGGTCGACGACCCAGATGACCGCGTCGACCAGCGCCAGAACGCGGTCGACCTGCTCACGGTGGGCCACGGCCGCCGAGTCGTGGTCGGGCAGGTCGACCAGGACGAGCCCGTGCAGCTGCCCGTCCGCAGCCGCGCTCTGCGCCGGGCGCCGCCGCAGCCGCGGCGGAATGCCGAGCCGGTCGATGAGCCCGACCGCGCCGTCGCTCCAGCTGCACACCAGGGGCGAGGCGGTCGTCGGACGCCGTACGCCCGTCTCCGAGATGGTCACCCCGGCGAGCGCGTTGAACAGCTGCGACTTGCCGCTGCCCGTGGCACCGGCGATGGCGACGACGGTGTGCTGCCCCGAGAGCCTGCGCCGCGACGCCGCCTCGTCGAGCACCCGGCCCGCCTCGGCGAGCGTCTTGTTGTCGAGCCGGGCGCGCGAGAGCCCGACGAGTTCGCGCAGCGCGTCGAGCCGGGACCGCAGCGGCCCGTCGTAGGCGAGCGGCATCACGACCTGCCGGCCGGAGGTCCGCGTCTCCACGACCACGGGCTGCTCCGCAGCGGCGGTCTCATTCACCCGCCGCGCGATCAGCCCGTCGTCCCAGGGGGCCCCGGATTCCGTACCGGAGGGGGATTCTGTACGGGACGAGGATTGCGTACGGGACGAGGATTGCGTACGACGGGAAGGGGCCCCGTCCTCAGCAGCACTGCCGGAGCCGGGGGCACCGCCGGGGCCGTGGGCGCCTGCGCGCGCGGGAGCGGCACTGTCCGTCACGCGCGCGTGGCCCGTGCGCCTCTCCGGCCCCTCGTCCGCGGCGGAGTTCTCGCCCTGCCCGGGCTCTCCCTCCTCGGCCGTAGGGGCGCCTTCACCCTCGCCGGGCTTGTCTTCAGCCAGGTCGCCCTTCACCAGCGGGACATTGTCGGAAGCGGCCTCAGCAGGGGCGTTGTTCTCCCGTTCCCGTTCCCGTTCGTCGTCGCTCTTGGTGGCGCTGTCCTCCGGGAGATCGACGTGTTCCGTCTGGTCCTGTTCCGTTTGGTTCTGGTCAGTGACGGCGGTCACCGGTCACCTCTCCTTCTGCAGTACGGACAGCGCGGCGATGAGTTCGGCCTGGGGGTCCGGATGGACCTCCAGGGCGTCGAGCGGTGCGAGCCGACGCTCGCGTTCGTTGTGCATGACCCGGTCCAGGTGCTCGGCGAGCAGCCGCCCGGCCCGGTCGCGCAGCCGCAGCGCCCCGTGCGCCCCGATCCGCTCGGCGAGCCCCTCCCCCGCGGACCGTGCCCGGCGGGCGCCGAGCAGCGCGGTGGCCACGAGGGCGGCGACGACCTCGGGATCCTGGACGACGCCGCGATCGACGTCGTTCACCTCGTCCTCGGCGTACTCCTCGAGCTCCCGCCGCCATCGCCGTACGGCCATGCCGATGCGGTGTTCGACGCTCTCCGGCCTCGGGTCACGGGGCATCAGCTCGGGCGCGTCGGCGGCCGGTTCGCGCCGCCAGGCGTCGTCGACACGCTCGTCAGCGGCGGTGACGGCGCACAGCAGGAGGGTGCTCAGGCTCTCCACCAGCGAGTCGAGGAGCTCCCCGGCGGAGCAGTCGAGCGGAAAGGCGCGCCAGCGCTTCAGGGCGTCGCCGGCGAGCACGGCGCCGGACTGCAACCGGCTCCGCACGCGCGCGTACTCGCTGTCGTACGCCGAGTCGACGGCCGCGGTGAGCCGCAGCGCCGCGGCGTACTGGGAGGCGGCGGCGGCAGCCAGTTCGGGCAGGCGGGCCTTGAGGGAGTCGAGGAGGCCGTTGGCCGTACGGGCCATGACTTGCTCGCGTGCCGCCGGGTCCTGCGCCTGATGGACGAGCCAGCTGCGCAGCTGCGCGACCGCCGTGGCCGGGAGCAGTCCGCCGCCCCAGGCCGACTCGGGCAGCTCGGGCACGGTGAAGCGGGGCACGTCGCCGAGGCCGGCCTTGGTGAGGAGCGCCCCGTACTGCCGCGACACCTCGGAGACGACCTGGTGGGGCACCCTGTCCAGGACGGTCACGAGGGTGACGTCGTACTCCTTGGCGGTGCGCAGCAGGTGCCAGGGGACGGCGTCGGCGTACCGGGCGGCCGTCGTGACCATGACCCAGATGTCGGCCGCGCAGATCAGTTCGGCGGCGAGGGCGCGGTTGTCGGCGAGCAGGGAGTCGATGTCGGGCGCGTCGAGGAGGGCGAGCCCGGGGGGCAGTGTGTCGGCGGTCTCCAGCCGCAGCACGCGCGCGGGGTCCTCGCCGGGCAGCATCAGTTCCTCGGCCGGATCGTGCTCGGGCACCCACACACGCGTGAGGTCGGGCAGTACGCGCATCGCGCTGAACCAATGATGGTCCTCCGGATGGCAGACGAGTACCGGGGTCCGCGTCGTCGGCCGCAGTACGCCCGCCTCGGTCACGCGCCTGCCCACGAGGGAGTTGACGAGCGTCGACTTCCCGGCCCCGGTGGATCCGCCCACCACGGCCAGCAAGGGCGCTTCGGGCTCTCTCAAGCGGGGCACCAGATAGTCGTCGAGCTGCGCGAGCAGTTCGTCGCGGTTGGCACGCGCGCGTGGGGCCCCCGCCAGGGGCAGCGGGAAGCGTGCGGCGGCGACACAGTCGCGCAGGGCGGAGAGTGCGTCGAGCAGCTGAGGCCGTACGTCCAAGGTCACCACATGCGAAGAATGCCCAATTTTAGGGGAATTCTGAAGCATATGAGCATGTCTGCGCGCCGACGGGACACAAGGGGCGGAAGGGGCGACTGGGACACAGGCACAGTCCAGGCATAACGAGTGCACAACACCCGGGGCGCAAGAGGCCAAAAGCGGTGCACGATTCGTACCTGCCTGCGATTATCAGGACCGCTTCACCGAACCTCCACATCGAGCCACGGAGGCGAAGCAACAGGGACATGGATGCGGGAGCCCTATCCTTGTCCCCGGCAACGTCACGGATCCGGCCCACACCCGGGCACCACGAACGAGGCCACCACAACCGGCCCCCGTAGCTCAGTGGATAGAGCAGGCGCCTTCTAAGCGCTTGGCCGCAGGTTCGAGTCCTGCCGGGGGCGCCCTCTCTCCGCCCTCCTTCGGGAGGGCGTTTTTGCTGTTCAGAGCGGGTGTCGCCGGGTGCGACGAAGCCCCGGTCCCTCCCCCAACGATCAAGGGAGGACTCCGGGGCTGTCCGGCTGTCACCGGGTTTTTGCGGGTGGCCGTGTCGAATACGTGTCGAAGTTCTTGGCCGCGGATCAGCCAGCGCCGGGCACGTCGGGGAGATCCCCGGCCGCTTCAAGCCGCCTCTTCAGATCCGGCAGTTGCCCGTCGACGCACCGGGCGTAGGTGGCGAGCAGCACGGGCACGCTGTTCCCGGCCCACTCGGCCACCTGAGCGGGAGGGACCCCGTCGTTCAGCCACTTGGTCAGGCGGGTGTGCCGGTTGTCGTACACGCGCTTCCCGGTCGGCGAGTCGAAGACGTGCGGAGGCAGTACCGCCAGGCGAGCACTGCGCCAGGCCCGGCGGATGACTGAGCCCGCGAGGATGCCGCCGTTCTCGCCCTGAAACAGCAGATCACCCGGCTTGAGCTCTTCGTCTTCGATGTGCTGCCGCAGGATGCGAGTCAGGGCGGGATGCCCCGGCACGGTGCGCGTGTCCCCTTCGGCGCGGCCCTTGAGGTCGCGTTGCTCGTGGATCTCTCCGGTGTCGGTCCACTGCTTGCCGACTTCCGGAGTAGCTGTGTGGATCACCAGTTCGCACCACTGGTCGTCCGCGTCGACCTCGGGCAGGCTCACGTCCCGCACGCGCATGGCGACGGCCTCTTCGGGGCGCGTTCCGCAGTAGTACAGCGTGGCGAAGAAGGCATGCAGCCGCTTGCCACCACGGGGCCGTCGACGGATCCAGTCGAGGAGCGCCGCCGCCTGGTCGGGGTTCAGCAAGCAGCGCTTGTCCACGGCGTTGGTCGTCTTGGCGACAGTCGTGGCGTCCTTCCCCTTGGGAAGAGGGTTGGTCCGCAGGATCCGCCGCCGGATCGCGTACTTCATGACGACGTTGAGGATCCGGCGATGCCGCTTGCGGGACCAGGCGGCCGCCTGCTTGCCGTCGAGCAGGGTGTCGATGGCCTGTAGAACGTCGTCGACCTTCTCGGGGTCCTCCCAGGCCGAGACCGGAAGGGAGTTCCGCTCAACCCATCTGAGGATGGTCACCACATCCCGCGGTGCTTCCGATCGGCGGTTGGCGTTGAACGCCCACTCGCGCAGAGCCGTCCGCACGGCCACGGGATCGAACTGGCTGGGCTGGGCACGGAGCAGCGCGAGAGTGGTGGCCGTTAGCGTCTTGGCGGTGTTCTTTCGGCTGTTGCCGCCAAGCTGGGGCCACCGGGCGTCCACGTACTGAACGGCGAACTTGTACCAGCTCATGGCAGCCGACTTGGAGCGATGGGACACCGGCAGCCCGGTCGCGATGACGAACGCCTCGCCCTTGCCCGTGGCTTGGATCAGTTCAGACCGGAATCCCTCAGCAAGCGGCAGGGTGTCGAATGGCTCGCGCCAGCGCTTGCCAGCGACCACCCAACGCACCGTGTAGGTGGTCTTTCGAGCGCCCTTGTACGTGAGGATCTTGTAGACCTTGACGTCGTACGTCGTCTCCATCAGGCGACGTCCTCCCGGTCGTCGAGCCAGTTGTCGAGCTCGCTCCGCCGGATCCTCAGGTCGCCGTTCGGGAGCTTGATGCAGCGAGGTGCACGCCGCTTGGCACGCCAGTCGTAGAAGGTCGAGCGCGAGATGCCCAGTTCCTCGCAGACCTCAGCGAGGGTGAGCATGTTCCGTGATCGAACGGCGGTGGTCATGTTGTGCTCCCTTCGCTGAGCAGGGCCTCGCGGGCGGTTTCGCGGTTGAGCTCGATGTGCCGGCGGATGGTGGCCGCGAGAGCGGACTCGCCGGGTGTGTGGCCGTGTCCGGCGTACTGCCAGTCGGCCAGGACGAGGACGGTGTCCGGCTCGCGGTCGTCCAGGCCGAGTGCTTCGCGTTCCTGGGCGGCGCGGTAGTCGGCGCGTGCCTGGCGGAGGGCGCCGAGGGTGGTCGAGTAGCGGCGGGACTTGGAGCTGAAGTGGCCTCGGAAGCCGAGCATGTGGGCCCAGGCCCAGAGGCGGCGGTCCGGGTAGAGCGGGTCGAGGATCTTGCATGCCTCGATCAGGCGGCGGGTGTGGTAGGGAACCTGGTGGCGGTCGAGTTCGGAGAGTTCGCCGATGCGGCGGTCGAGGGTGCCGGTGTTCTCGGCGGCCTTGGTGGCGTACTTGGCGACGTAGGAAGCGACGGCCTGTTCGGTGATGTCGGAGCCGTCGCCGAAGGCCTTCACGGGGCGGATGTCGAGCTGCGTGCCCCAGCGGAAGTTGCGGGCCGGTTGGTCGTCGGCGGCCGGGACTGAGACCGAGGTGTACGAGTGCGTCGCGGCGGCGTGGATGGCGTCGGTCAGGAGGTCGACCGTGGCCCAGGCGGGGGGTGGGGTGTCAGGTCCCTCCGGGCCGTCGAGGCGAATCACCGCATGGAAGTGGAGGGCGCCGCGTTTCTGGAACTCGGCGACCTTGCCGTACGAGAGGCGTACGTGGTTGGGGAGTTCGCGGCGGGTGAGTCCGACGCGGGCGGCGATCTCGCGGCGCAGGCGGGTGGTGAAGCGCTGCCAGAGGTCGCCCGCGTGGTTGTTGAAGAGGACGGCGCTCGCGTAGTCGTACGTCGTCGGGTCGAGGGCGGTGCCGAGAGCGGGGTCGTCGGCCGGGTGGTGGGTGCCGCAGCGGCAGCTGCCTCGGTCGGGGCGGTTGTGGACCGGGCCGAAGGACGGGGCGGTGAGGGTGGCGAAGACGCGGGGGTGATCGCGGACCGTGGCCGGGATGTCGCGGTGGTCGTCTCCGGCGAGTCCGGCGCGAATGAGGTGGTAGGTGTCGCCCGCGTACGTCCAGGCGCAGGCCGGGCAGCGCGAGGCGCGACGGTTGCCGCAGGCGACACGGAGGCGTCCGCCGGGCTCGTTCTCGGTGGAGTAGTGGTGCAGGGTCTCGCCGGTGGTCTTGTCCTTGTGCAGGACCCAGCCGGTCAGGTGGATCGGGTCGGCGCAGCCTCCGGTGCGGCGGATCTGGTCTTGCCAGCGGTCGAAGCCGGGGAGCCCGGCCACCCTGAGCGCGTCGCTGAGGGTGACCGGGTCCAGGCCCGCGATGGCCGCGGAGTTCGTCACCGGCGCCACCCCCGCTTCTGCGGGGTGTTGGCGTCGGCCGAGGACGGGCCGGAGGTGTCGCCCTTGGTCTTGGAGGGTGCGGGGCGAGAGCGGTCGTGGCGCGTGTGTGCCTTGGCCACGCCGATGGCTCGGTCGATGTCCGAGTCGAGCGGGTGGCCCGTGTCGCGCGGGAGTCCGTTGCGGAAGATGCTCATCGGGCAGCCACCTCGCACGCGGTCACGGCCAGACGGGGCCGAAGCGGCAGGGTGCCGGTGCCGTGGCAGGCCGAGCAGTCGACGGTGAGCGTGTGCAGGTGTCCGCGGGAGTCGCGGCCGCCGGACGATATCGCGGCGGTGGCGAAGCCGTCGCAGTTCGGGCAGATCTTCGTGGTTGTGGGGGTGGCCGGGTTGGGGCCGGTCATGATGGAGGTTCCTTCCGGTTCAGTGGATCGGACAGGGACGGCGCCCGGGCGGCGGATGCTTGGCGGTGTCAGGCCGCCCGGGGGCCGGTCAGCGTCGCTTGGCCTCGGAGGCCAGCAGGGAGCGCAAGACGACGGCGCAGACGGCGACCGAGACGCCCGTGATGGCGACTGCCAGCAGGAGCGAGACCAGGACGGCGCCGACGACCAGGACCACGGCCGTACCGCCCCCGACAACGGCCATGAGGGCACCGGGGGTGAGCTGGACCGTGGGCCGGGACGGCGCCGGGGCTACCGAGGCGGGCGTCGGGGTCTGGGAGGCCGGGACGACGGCGGTCGGCTCGACCACAGCGGGCGGTGCGACGGGGCCGGTCGGTGTCGGCATGGTCGGGACCTTCGGACGGAGCATCGGCAGTTCTCCCTTCCGGGTGGGCTACTTGACGAAGGTGTTGATGGCGGGAGCCAGGACGCTGTCGGCGAGGAGGAATCCGCCGAGCAGCAGCACGGCGATGAGCCAGGCGGGCGGGCGGATGAGCTTGACGCCGAGGTAGCCGACAGCGAGCAGGGCGAGCCAGAGCGGTACTTCCATGGCGGTCTCCTAGCGGACGCGGCAGCGGTGGGTACGGGCGGCGAGCTGGGCGGCGGACTGGCTGGTGTAGTCGGCGGACCAGCCGCAGCGGTCGGCGGTGCATACGGCGGCGTGCTTGGTCTGGCCGTGGCGGTCGCGGTGGGTGCCGATCTGCACGGGGCCGATCTGCATCAGCGAGTGGAAATGGTCGCGGGAGGGCATGGCGGGTGGTTCTCCTCTCTGGTCAGGCGAGTTGGGCGGCGATGGCGTCGGCGAGGTGGGGCGGGACGCCGAGGCGGGTGCGGAGGGTGTCGGTGTCGATTGGGGATCCGGTGCGGGCGTGGTGGTCGTGGGCGACCTTGCGGGCGTGGTCGACCAGGGCGGCCGGGACGGGGACCGCTGGGGCCGGGGCAGGTTCGGCGGCTGGCAGGGCCGGGGCTTGCTCGGGGGTGGTGACCGGAGCAGCTTCCGGCTCCGGATCGGGGCTCGGTTCGGGCTCAAGGTCGGGTGCGGGGATGGGTGCCGGCGGAACCGGCACCCGGTCCCCGGTCTCAGTCGGTGCGTGGGCGAGCAGGGTGCCGCCGAGGAAGGCGAGTGCGGGCCACCCGGCGACGACGATGCGCAGCCAGGCCGGGACGTGGTCCAGGTCGAGGACACCAGCGGTGGCGATGTTGGCGCCGAGTGAGGCGACCAGGGCGACCAGGAACCACAGCCAGGCCGTCATGGAACGGTCGGTGCGCAGGCGGTGCAGCACGCAGACCAGCAGCAGGTCGACCGAGACGGGATAGGCCCAGGCCTTCCATCCGGTCTGCCCGGCAGCGGCGGCGAGGTCATGCAGGTGGGCGAAGGACAGGGCACCGGCAATCACGGCCAGGACGAGGACGACGAGACGGATCTTGCTGGGCATGGTTGTCACCCCTCGCCGGGGTACTCGGGGCCGTCGGTGGGGTCGTAGCCGGGCGGGAACAGTCCGGGCGGGGGCTCAGGCAGCGATGCGGCCAGGCACGGGCCCACCGTGTCGACGAAGTCCTGGTCGGCGCCGAAGCTGTCGGCGTAGAGGGCGAGTTGGCCGAGCATCACCACCGTGCGGGCGAAGTCCTCGCAGTTGGGGCACATGGCGGGTGATCTCCTTTTCGGGCATGGCTCGGGTAGGGGCCTGGCGCGAGGCGGTCGCGCCGACCGTGGAGCGGGAGAGTTCAGGGAGTGGCCGGGATGGACTCGACGGCCGGGGCAGCCACCGGCTTGGGGATGCCGAGCGCGGGCCGGAACGGCGCCAGGACGGCCAGGTGTGGGGTCAGGTCGGCGTGCCGGTTGCAGGTGTTCACGGCCTGCCGCAGCGTCGTGTGCGGGGCACGGATGCGATGCCAGCCGCCGGTCGAGTCGCCCGCGATGGCGAGGCCGCGCATGTCGGCGGGGATCTGGATGGCGGCGAGTACGGCGTCCGGGGCAATGTCGCCGAAGGCCATGTTCGCCGAGGATTCGTCGTTGACGCGATGGGCGGTGCGGCCGGTGAGCTGGGCCCGAAGCATGGTGATGCCCTTGCCGAGTTCGGAGCCGAAGCGCTGCCCGCAGATCTCCAGGTAGATCCCGGCGGCGCGGCCGAGCTGGGCGAGCCGGGCGAGCGCGGTGATGATCCGGTCCCGGCGCTTCTCCTCGTCCTTGGTGGCGAACAGGGCGAGTTCGGCGACCTCGTCGACCAGGACCACGATCGGGACCGGGCGCAGGTGTTCGGGCAGGTCCCAGATACCAGCGGCGATCTCGGCGTCCGGGACGTCGGCAGTGATGCGCTGTTCGGCGCGGATGAGCTGGTAGACGTCCTCCATGTGGGCCACCAGCGCGTCGAGAAGTTCGGCGGCGGTGTCCGGGTTGTCGGCGAGCGCGGAGAACCGGCGGGCGAGAGGGAAGAGTTCGACGCCCTGCTTACAGTCAATTTCCGACCAGGGCGACGTCCATCGGAGCCAGCCCGGCGACCAGGTTGCGTTGGTAGACGGACTTGCCGGACTCGGTGGCGCCGAGGGTAAGGGCGTGGGGTATGGCCCGGTAGTCGCGGTAGTGGACCGTGCCGTCCTCACGCAGGGCGACGGGGACCCGCATCGGCGCCGTGTCGGTCTTGGCGGGCATCTGCACCCGCTTGAGCACGTCGTAGCCGGTCATCCGCAACTCAACGACCCCGGAGCGGATTTCACGCGAGGTGACGCCGTACATCGAGAAGGAGTGGCGAAGCCGGTCGGACGCGGCAGCGATGTCGAAGGCGTCCTGTCCGGGCCGGAGCTTGAGCCGCAGCACCAGGCCGGTTCGGGTGGGCCGCAGCCGCAGGATGCGCGGCGGGCGGGACTCCGGCACGGGCCGGTTGGCGATCCTGGCAAGGGTGAGGCGCCAGCGCGAGGGCGGGACGGTCAGCCCGCATGCGTCCATGACCGAGCCGTATCGGACCAGGACGCGCACCACCGCGAAGGTGACCCCGAAGGTCAGCCAGTACCAGGCGGGGCGCCGCCACCGCAGGAGACCCGCAGCAGCGACGACCACAACCACAGCGACCATGAACCACGTCATGATCAAGCCGCCTCGGACACCGAGCCCGCAGCGGCCAGCGACGTGACCGCGACCGCGCGGAAGCTGATGCCCCACCGCTTCTGGCCGTTGAACTCGTTCTCCCACGGCCGGGCAATCAGGCCGGTGAGGGCGACCGGGGTGCCCATGGCCAGCTCGCCGGAGATACCCGGTTCGGGCACGGCCACGGTGACGACCTCCGCGTTGCCGTTCATCACGAACAGCACGTCCACCGTCCACATGGTCTCGCCGCTGTCGCGATCCACCGCGACCTGGCCGGTCTGGCGGTTGACGACCTTCTTCTGCGGGGGCTGGGCAACCATCAGGGTCGCGCCGGAGGTCTCGACGGGAATCTGACGCACAACAGATCACTCCTCTATAGAGGCTGGACTCCACCACTCATGTATATGAGTGACATGAAGAAGAGTGCCTGACTCCTATACATGAGTCAACCCGCCGCGAAGACGAACCCGCGACGGGCTGAGGGGAGTTGAGCGTGCGTCAGTCGGCGGCAGGGATCCGGTACTCGAAAACGAACTGGTCAGCGGCCATGAGCGTGTCGCAGACCTCGACCACGAGACCTTCGGTCGTACGGGCCTCACGGATCAGATGGACGACCGGCGCACTAGGGCTCAACGCCAACTCGGACGCCTCGGCCTTGGAGGCCGGACGTGCTTGCAGCGTCTCGACGAACTCGGCGAACTCGTGCCCGTGGTCTTCGAGTCGGGCGTAGATGCCACCGCCGCCGGGGTTCTCGGCGAACAGCTCCGGGATCTCCTTCACGACATCCCAGGGGAGGTAGGAGGTCGCGGTCTCGACGGGCGTGCCGTTGCGGAAGTAGAGGCGTCGCCGGGCGAGGACCTGAGTGCCGGCGGGGACGCCCAACCGCCGGGCGGCATCCTCGGGGGCCTCCATAGGGCCGATGTAGAGGACGCTCACCTTGGCCGTGGCGCCGGACTGCTCGGACTCAGCGAGGTACGCGGCCTTGCCGCCCTGCCGGAGCGAGCGCCGGAAACGGTCGGAGGAGCGGTGCCGTACGGGCGGCCGATCTTTCACGATCGAGCCCTTGCCGTGCCGGGTCTCGACGAGCCCGCTCGCGCGCACCTCGACCATGGCCTTGCGGATCGTGCCCCCCGAGACGCCATAACGGTCGACCAGCTCCGACTCGCTCGGCACCATGTCGCCAGGCTTGAGGACGCCCGCCCTGATCTGCTGCACGATCTCGTCAGCGATCTGCACGTAGCGAGGTACGGACCGCTCACCTCCTACTGCGGTTCCCATAGTCCTTCACTTCCTCCTATGCTCCTGTGCATGAGTAATACCCGGGAAGCAACTTTGCCGCCACTCCACTCCGTATCGGTGGCTGGGGTAGTGGTGCGCGAGGACGGCCGACTCCTGGCGATCCGCCGCGCCGACAACGGCACTTGGGAGCTCCCCGGCGGCGTGCTCGAACTCGACGAGACCCCCGAGGCGGGAGTCGCCCGCGAGGTCCTGGAGGAGACGGGCATCCACGTCGAGGTGGACGAACTGACCGGCGTCTACAAGAACACGACCCGAGGCATCGTGGCCCTGGTCTTCCGTTGCAGGCCCTCCGGCGGTACGGAGCGCACGTCGAGTGAGTCGACGGCGGTCTCGTGGCTCACGCCCGACGAGGTCTCGGAGCGCATGTCCGAGGTCTTCGCGATCAGGCTCTTGGATGCCTTGGACGGCAACGGCCCCCACGTGCGGAGCCACGACGGCAAGCGCCTCATCCCAGCGGGATAGAACTTTCCCTACTTCATCAAGGCCCGCGCACGGCGCGGGCGCGCGCCGCCTCGACGGCGCGGCCTGCCTCTGTCTTCGCCCCGGCTGGCCGCGCCAAGGCGGCGCGCTGGCGAGCTGCGGGCATGAAGTGGGAGACACCCTCTGTGGCTGGGGCGGTCAGCTCCACGGCTTTAGGCAGCCACTTTGGGGCGAGCCTCTAAGATCATGGCCCCAACGTCGTGCTTTAACGGGCAGGCCAACAGACTGCCCGACGCGCCGGAAGCTTACGGGGCCATGATCACTCGCCCCAAAGCAGCTCCAGCCCAAAGCCGCTCCGCCGACCTCGTTCGAAAGGCGTTAGCCGCCGACGAATCCATCCCAGCTGCTTCGCGACCATACAAGGGAAGCCACCGGAGATACCGGCTGAACACCGACCACAGGAAATGGTGGAAGTTCCTGCAACCCAGGAGGGTTTGGCGGCAATGCCGGAACCGGAGTTGTTGGGCCTCCTGCCGCTCCAAACATCCAAGCGACCGATGCGCCATGTCGATCTTGAAAGTAGCCGTTGATCAGCTGCCCCAGATATCGGCCTCGATAGCTGATAACCCACTCCGCACGGACATAAGCAAGCGGCTCTCCACGAAAAGAATAAATGACACCCTGATGGAGCCAGGCGCAAACCCCACCCACTCGGTCAAAGATTGGATCCACTCGCTCTCTCCTGCCATCAGCACCCGAGCCGCTTGAATACCTCTAGCTGTGCCGAAGTCCGTCCAGCCTCACATCGAGAGCAGCCTGAAAGGCTGGGTGAATAGTGAATCCCACAGTCGCCTCAAGATTGCTGACCCTTTCAGCAAACTCAGGGAACGTACGGACATAGCGAACTGTGCTTTGCCTTCCCGTAGTGCAGCCAATGAACCCAATGTTGTACAGCAGGGAAGCCAGACGCCCGTACCATTCAGCCCAACTACCTCCAGGATTGTTCCACATAGATGATGTTATGTAGTCGAGCCACTCGTTTCCCCTGAAATAGGGGTCGGCTAGCAGCAGGGCAGCGTCATCGAGTCGCCTAGTGAACTCTTCTCGCGACATTGGAACTACCGCCCCATTGAATGCGGCGAAGACCCGGTCAATGTCTGGATAGGACATCTTCCATTCGTCACGCAAGGCAAGCAGCCGCTTGTAGGAGTAGGAGTCTTCTGCGTTCTTGATATCCTCCCACGAGATCCTTTCACTGCCCGAGGAGATGGCAAAGGTCTCATTGACGAACGCAATGATGTCTCGCGGGCGCATAAGCGTTCTCGCCAGCATGTAATCAAACGCGTCCCCGCGCGTGGTATTTCTACGCGGCAGGACGTCAGAGATAGAATTGCTCGGTGCGCCTTGCTTGGCAGAAGCGATACGCAGCCGACTACTCACGAGGTCACGCAGCTCCGCCGGCCCCCACCGCATGTGAAGGGAAAGCGAACGGAACTTCTCCTCCTGGCCTCCCGTCCTGTGCCCGAAATCGAGGTTTTCGAAGATGTTTGTCCGCAACGCCACGATCACTTTCAGGTTTCGAACGCGCTGCAAATCGAGCACCGCTCTAAAAAGACAGCGAATCAGAGCGTTAGCGATCTTTTCGTCGACCCAGTCGCGATCGAGGTCGTCGATAACTACATAGGTGAAGTTCTGACGGCTATCGAGAATATCCTCGTCGAGGACCTTCAGCATTTTGTTGAGACGAGCCATTTGGGTCTCATTAACGACGCGCTGGAAGCGGTCAGTCAGCTCGCGACGAGTCTCCGTCGAGAACGTGTCAGCTAGCCCTCCGCCGATGGTTGCCGTTGCGGTAGCAGCCGCGTTACCCGAGACCTTGAGTGTCCCTTTCGCCTCTTTGTTGATCTTCTCTTCGAACTTTTCAGTGATTTCACGGACGCGCTCGTCAGCCTCTACCCAAAACCGGTCCTGGAACTCCTCCAGATAGTCAAGGGCATGCCTCTTTCCTGGGTCGCGCTTGATCTTATCGCGCAGTGAACTCAGGAAGTTCATCTTCGCCACATAGGAATCAACTTTGTACCTGTGGCGAATGAGTTCAACTAGGAGCACATGCTTCCAGAGAGCGATGAACAAGGGGTCGAGGCTGACCTCAAGCTCATCCAGGTAGCGCATCACACCCAGATTGGTGATGTAGCTCAGCGAAAGGTCTTCGGGTGCCACACGAACAACATGCTCGGGATTCTCTTCCTCCAGCCGCTGCAAGAGGGCAGATTTTCCACTTCCTGTTCGCGCAATTACAAAGCAGCGCGGGTCCTCTTTCGAAGAGACTGTCCGATAGTCGTCGGATTCGTAGAATGCCTCCATGAGCAGCGGATCTGCTTCTGCCTGCTCTCCGCCGATGCTGAAGTTCGAACCACGGACTCCACCAGACCTCATCCAGCCCCCCTCAAGGCGTGACGAAGCTCACATGGTAACGCTGTCCGAGGTCTCAAGTGAGGGGTTCGTACGAGCTCACCTAAGGATCAGCGGATCCATACCTGACCAGTGCGCTGACCACTGCAGTTCGGCAGGGCTTCGGCGCACTAAGCACGGACCACTGGCTGCACCTCCTGATGCGGTGCTCACGCCAGGATGTCGCTCGGCGGTCGCTGAGCCGTCCAAGGGTGTCCGAGGCCAGTCGACGTCGACCGACAACAACAGAAGCCCACCCGGCTACTGGAGGGCAGTCTGCAACTCTCACGAGGGCGAGTCGAATGCGTGTCGAAGTCGACGGGCAAGCCGTCGGCGGGGCGAGCAACTGCACAGGTCAGAGCTCTGGTGCAGGCGGACACACGAAGCGCCTTCTAAGCGCTTGGCCGCAGGTTCGAGTCCTGCCGGGGGCGCCTAGTCTCCGCCCTCCTTCGGGAGGGCGTTTTTGCTGGTCAGGGGCGCTCAGGCGATGTTGTCCGGCCCTCGGTGGGTGTTCTTCCCTGAAACCTCCCGACGTTTCGGTGCGGTCTCTGCGCGGTCTCTCCGCGGGCGACGCGAGACGACCTCCTCGTCACGCCCCTCCACACGCCCCTCCAGATGAGGGCAAATCGGCATACAGGTTGAGGGAGTGCCGGATATCAGATCATCCTTGCCGCCATGAGTCTCGTCTCCGCCTCCTTCGATGTGCCCGCCATGGGCGACTACGCCTACGACTGGGCCCTGGTCGATGTGGAGACCTCAGGACTCATGGCCCGGCGAGATCGCGTGCTGTCCGTCGCGGTGATCACGATCGGTCCGGACGGCGAGCAGACCGGGGAGTTCTCGACGCTGCTCAATCCGGGGTGCGATCCGGGGCCGGTTGAGGTGCACGGGCTGTCCGTCGAGCGACTGCAGGGTGCGCCGACGTTCGACCAGGTCGCCGGGCGGATCGGGGCGATGCTTCAGGACCGGGTTCTCGTCGCCCACAACGCCCAGTTCGACTACGACTTCCTGGCCTACGAGTTCGCCCGTGCGCGGATGTGGCTTCCGGTGTCGCAGCGGCTGTGCACCCTGGCTCTGAATCGCCAGGTGGATCCACCGACGGAGGACATGAAGCTCGGCACCCTCGCCGCCCATTACGGCGTCCCCCAGCAGCGTGCGCACGATGCGCTGGACGACACCCGTGTGCTGGCCGGGATCCTGCGGGCGTCACTGCGCGAGGCAGCGCGGCTCGATCTGCCCTTGCCGCTGGTGACCTGCCCGCCCCGGGCGGAGTCGCAGTTCACGCCGAAGCCGCCGAAGACTCCCTGTGCGTACCGCAATCCGGGACGACTGGTTCCCGGCGGGCCTCTCCAGCAGGGGATGAAGGTCGCGATCACCGGCGAGACCGCCCATGCCCGGGCGGAGTTGGTCGGGCGGGCGGTTGCCGCCGGGCTGAACATGATGACCTCCGTAAGCCGTCACACCAGCGTGCTGGTCACCAATGAACCGGCGTCCGATTCGGCAAAGGCCTGGCGCGCACTCGCCGTAGGCGTGCCGGTCATCGACGAGCACACCTTCCTGCGGCTGCTGGCCGACGTACGGCCGGGGACAGCGCATGAGGCGACGGCCGTCACTGTCGCCCCCGTGGCCGAGCCGGAAGCGGAACCAGCTGTCGGGCCCATGGAGTTGGTGCCCGCGACGACCTCTGCCGTACCCGTCACGACCTCTGCCGCGCCCGCCAGGACCTCTGCCGCGCCCGCCCCGGAACAGGCAGCCCGCCCCACGGTCGCCCCCGGTGTGTCGGTACCCGCTCCGCGCCACCCGGAGCCCTCCGTCGGTACCTTGGACAAGGCTCTGGCGGGGCGTCGCGTGCTGGTACTCGGTGGCGCCCATGCCGATGCCTCGGCGGCCCGTACCCGCGTCGTCGAGCTGGGCGGGTCCGCGGCGGTCAACCTGTCCGCCAGCGTCACCGACGTTGTAATCCTGGAGGGAGGGCAGGGCGACCGGCGCATGAGCCGCATCACCGCTCTCGGACTCCCCGTGCACGACCTCGACTGGCTCACCGCTCCGACCGTCCCCGCCTTGGCCGAGGCGGCTCTGCGGCCACGGGAGCCGCACGTGATGCCGAGAGGCGGGGTCATCGACCTGCCCATGCCGCACGGCAGACCCGCGCCGGAGTGGTACGTCACCGCCGGCTGGGCCCCGCAGTCCGGCTACGAGATCGATGTCGTCGCCTTCCTCCTCGACGAGGACGAGCAGGTCACGTTCGACGAGGACTTCGTCTTCTACGGAGCTCCGGAGAGCCCGGCCGGGACTGTGCGGCTGCTGACCGGAGGCCCGGCCGAACAGACCGTCGCCCTCGACCTGGCTTCCCTGCCGCCCGCCACGCGCAAGGTCGTCGTCGCTGCGGCCATCGACGGCGCCGCCACCTTCGGAACGGTCGGTGCGATCCAGATCGGTGCGGCACCCGGCAGCAGCGGGGCCCTTCTCGCCCGGGCCACCCTGGACGCCGCCACCACCGAACGCACCATGCTGCTCGCGGAGATCTACCGCAGGGGGCCGATCTGGCGCCTACGCGCCGTCGGCCAGGGCTACGACCACGGCCTCGACGCCCTCGCACGCGGATACGGCGTCGACATCGCCGACTGAACGACGGTGCAGGAGACGGAGGTCTCCCGCCCCCTGGGTAATCGCCCCCTCGGCCCCACCGGGGCGCAGTCGCGCGAGGACCTGGCCATGCCGGCTCCGGCCGGTCACGTGACGGCCACGTCCCTCCATATGACTGACACGTCCCTCCATATGACTGATATGACCGATATGACGTCTCGGGCATACCCTGGTGAGTGGGTCCGCGCACTCTCACGTGCAACGACCCGGAAGGGCGGCCCCGGTGTGTATACGCCGGGGCCGTTGGGTCACCGGCACATGCCACCGGGAGAAGGTGTGCGCCACATGGTGCCGGGAGGCTGAGGTAGTGCTGCCACTTGCCTGAGCGAGGTCGGGCAGTCGCCGTTAGCGTGAAGGAAAGGGCACGACAGGCCGCCTTGCGTCGGAAAGTGGTGACCGAAGATGACGGATACCGGACTGCCGAACCGGCCCGAGACCCCTCGCACGGGATCACTGGGCGAGCGCGGCGGGAAGAGTGCAGGGGGGCCGCACGGAGGTGATCCGGGGTCGCGCGGCCATACGACAATCGCCGACGACGTGGTGGCGAAGATCGCCGGGCTGGCGGCCCGGGACGTGCCGGGCGTCCATGCGATGGGCGGTGGGTTCGCCCGGGGCATGGGGGCCATGCGTGAACGGGTGCCCGGTGCCGGCGGGAAGTCCGTCACCAGCGGGGTGAAGGTCGAGGTCGGCGAGGTGCAGGCCGCGGTCGACCTGGAGATCGTCGTCGAGTACGGCGTCTCCATCGTCGACGTCGCGGGCGACGTCAGAGAGAACGTGATCGCCGCCATCGAGCGGATGACCGGTCTGGAAGTCGTCGAGGTCAACATCGCGGTCGGCGATGTGCATGTGCTCGACGAGGACGAGGAAGAGCCCGAGCGGCGGCTCGAATAAGGATCGAGTGGTCGACGTCAGGCGCGGCGGGCGGCGACCCGCTCCGCCGTCGGCCAGCGCACGTCGTGCACCCAGCCGAGGCGTTCGAGGAGGCGGATCACGGCGGCGGAGGGGTCGAGCTGACCGCGGTCGACGCCGTGGCGGGCGCTGGTGGGGTCGGCGTGGTGGAGGTTGTGCCAGCTCTCGCCGAAGGAGAGCAGGGCCAGCGGCCACAGGTTGGTGGCCCGGTCGTGGCGCCGGGTGCGGAAGGGGCGCTCACCGATCATGTGGCAGAGGGAGTTCACGCTCCAGGTGACGTGGTGGAGCAGGGCGATGCGGACGAGTCCCGCCCACAGCAAGGCGGTTACGCCGTACACCCACGTACCACCGATGGCCCATCCCACCGCGAACGGCAGCGCGAGCGTGAAGACACACAGCGCCGGGAAGGCGCGGGCGACGGCACGGATGTCGCGGTCGGCCAGCAGGTCGGGGGCATAGCGCTCCGGCGGCGTACGGTCGTTGCGGAACAGCCAGCCGACGTGGGCGTGCAGCAGCCCGCGCAACTGGCCGCGCAGATGTGTGCCGTAGCGGTACGGGGAGTGCGGGTCGCCGGGGCGGTCGGTGAAGGCGTGGTGGCGGCGGTGGGTGGCGACCCAGCCGATGACGTCGCCCTGGAAGCTCATCGATCCGGCCACCGCGAGCGCGATCCGCACGGGACGGACGGCCCGGTAGCCGCCGTGGGTGAGGCCGCGGTGGAAGCCGACGGTCACGCCGAGACCCGTGATCGTGTAGAGAACGAGGGCGAGCACGATGTCGGCGGGATGGATGAGGCTGCCCCACAGCAGCCAGCCGGCCAGGGCGATCGCCACGAACGGCAGGACGACGATCACGGCCGTGATGGCGACATACAGCCGCTCACCGCCGTCGCGCGCGGGTGCCGGGGCGTCCGGCGGGAAGGGGGACGTCCCGTCGTAGTCCTGGGGCGGCGGGGCGGGGTCCGACGGTGCGACCGTGGTGGAGGGGGGCGGGCTGAGCGGCATACGTGGCTCCTTGGCCTGGATGCGGATGGCGCGGCCGGGGTCACGGGCTGCCCATGCGAGGGGGGTCGCGAGAACGGGGCCGGTTCGGACGCCGGCATACGACGAGCCCTCTCTCTCCTCCACCGTACTCCCGCACGCTGCGGGACGAGGCGGGCCGGCCGTGCGGCCACCGCGTTGGCACGGACCGTGGCCGGACATCGACCGGCAGACGGTGCAGGGCCATGCCTCACGACCCGGAGGCACAGTCCGACGGACTCCGGCTCGCGCTGAGGCAGTACCGGGAGATCACCCAGCGACTGCTCCATATCCAGGCGGCCGCTGCTCCGCGCCGCGGCGGAGCGCGGAGTAGTGTGGACAGTACTGAGGGCATCTCGCACACCGGCTTCCACGCCGGGTCGTCCCCGGCGAAAGATGAAACCCGGGCCGCCGCAGAGGCGGCCCGGAGACGGGTCCGCATCATGTCGGCGACCTTGCTTCCACCCATGCCGCACCCCGAGCCCGTCGCAGCCCCGGCCGCGCGTCTCACCCTGAAGACCGACGGTACGTCGGGCGGACTCCTGGACGGTGCCTGGTGGCCCCGCTCCCGGGATCTGCAGAGCGAACTGCCGGCACTGACCGACGTGTTGGACCCCTTGTGGGGCCGCATCACCCGCATCGCCGTCAACCCGGAGCACTGGCCGGTCATCCCCCGCAAGGTTCCCGTGGACGGCCACATCGTCAAGGTCGGCTGGTTCACCCCGGAGATCGACCCGCACAAGCTGCTGCTGCTCTCCTACGGCACCGGACGCTGGGACCTGCTGGTCATCCCGCCCGAGACCGGCGCGGAGTCGGCGGCCCGGCTGATGGCCGCCGCGTCCGACTACGGCGGCCCGCCCCGGACCGCGAGCGCGCTCATCGCCGCGGACGAGGCCCGGCACGGCGTCTCCGCGACCGACGGGCCACTGGACCCGGACGAGGCGTGGGAGTACGAAGGCGGCGCCTCCGCGGTGTCCGCGGCCGTCCCGCAACAGCCCGGTCCGCCAGGTCGGGCCGGTCGGGCCGGTCGGGCGAGCCGCCTGATCGTCGGTATGTGAGGTGGCCGCCATGAACGCCTTTCTGACGGCCGTCGCCTTCATCGTCCTCATCGCAGCGGCGGCATACGTGATCCACCGGCTCAACGTCCAGCACGCCGACAGAATCGCCGTGCACCGGTACAGCTCCCCCCTGCCCGGCCACCGCGGCCGCGGCACCCCGCAGCCCCCGGTGGGACCGGACCGGTCCGAGTCGCCGACCACCGGCGAACGGCGGGACCACCGCGACGGGGGCCGCGGCCGCTTCCCGGCGCGCCGCCGCAGCCGTACCACTCACCACAGGTGACCAGCCGGTTTCGGTCACCGGGAGATCGGCTCGGCCATCGCGCCCCAGGTGCAACGGGACGGAGAGCCACCTGTTCCAGCCCTGCCGCATCTGGCGTAATGGGCTGTTCGGCGTGGCCCGCCGCGTCACTCTGTGCGGGTTGATCGCGGTCGTGTCAGGAGCGCGTGTGTGCGGATCACGTGAGCGGGTCGAGCGCTGCCCGGCGCGCATCCGCTGTGACCGCAGGACGGGCCGCGCGGGTCGGTGCGGGCGTTGAACTCGCGGCACGAGGTGAGCATGGACACGGTGGCAGAAGCCTCGACGACGCCGGTGCGGGAGTGCGGTTGTGGCGGAAGGTGAGCGCCGACCCGACGAGGGCGCGCTGGACCGGTCGGAAGGGTTCGGTGAGCGGCTGCTGGGGGTGCTGCTGGACCGGGCACACGAGATGCCGCCGCAGCTGATCGCCCCGCTGATCGCGGAAGAGGTGGCCAGGGTCGGTGGCCGCGACGTCTCGATCCTGCTGCAGGACTACGGCCAGCTGGTGTTGGTGCCGTTGCCGGGTCGGCGGCTGACGGTCGGCGAGCCTGAGCCGATCGGTGACTCTCCCGCCGGTACGGCCTTTCTGCAGGCGACCACTGTCGAGGTGCCGCAGTCCGACGGCGTCCGGATGTACCTGCCGTTGCTGGACGGCAGCGACCAGGTGGGCGAGATTGCCCTCACCCTGGACGCCGTCGATGAAGACGACCGGCGGCTGCTGCGCAGGCTCGCCGGCCTGGTCGCCGACATGCTGGTCACCAAGCACAGCTACACCGATCAGTTCTTCCTCGCCCGGCGCCGCGAACCGATGAGCGTGACCGCGGAGATCCAGTGGTCCCTGCTGCCACCGCTGGCGATGTCCGTCCCGCAGGTCGCGGTGGCCGGAATCCTGGAGCCTGCCTACGACGTCGCCGGCGACAGCTTCGACTACGCCCTCAACGAGGACATCCTGCACGTGGCCATGGTCGATGCGATGGGCCACGGCCTGGACGCCGCCACGATGGCGACCGTCGCCGTCGGGGCCTACCGGCACGCCAGACGTGCCGACATCGGCCTGCCCGGGATCTACACGTTCATGGACCGGGCCATCGCCGAGCAGTTCGGGCCCGACCACTTCGTCACCGCCCAGATGATGCGTCTGAACAAGGTCGTCGGGCAGCTGGGCGGCCCGACCACCCTGCCCGTCGGCTTCGGCGGTGAAGAGCCCCGGATCAGCGGGCAGACGCTCCAACACGGCGACCGGGTGCTGTGCTTCACCGACGGCCTGATCGAGGAGCACGAAGCCGGCGCAGAACAATTCGGCGAAGAACAACTCATCCACTGGGTCAACCGCATCGAACACACGGAGAAGGGAGTACGAGCGGTGGTGCGCTCACTCTCCCACGCCCTGAAGCAGCAACGGGGCGGCCGCACCACCGACGACGCGACCCTCTTCCTGATCGAATGGCGAGGGGGCGCCGCGTCCACATCCTGGGATTGGGCTGCTTCGGACCGTCCGTCACACGACGTGAGGACTACGCTGTTGTGCAGACGTCCCAGACCCCGGCGGCATGCTGTTGCTGAACACAGATGGCTGCGGGGTGCGGACTCCTCGTCCGTCACCCGGCGCTTCCCTGGAGGCAACTGGGTGGGTCCTCTGTCCTGCTGCGCAGGCGCTCGGACCGGCCGTTGCTCTGCCTCCGCCGAAAGTACGCCCCTGCCGGGAGCGCGCCCAGGGTGCCGGAACTCCGGCTCACCGTGCCGCTGCCGGATGGTCTTCCGAACCGAGGCGTCATGCCCCTCTCACAGCTCACCGTCCACCGCCGTGACCAAAGGAAACAGGCGCTGATCGCCCTGTCCGGTGAGATCGACCTCGAATCCGCGCCGTTGGTGCGCGAATCCCTGGAACGGTGCCTGCGGGACGGTATCCGCACCATCGACGTCGACCTCACCCCCGTCACCTTCTGCGACTGCAGCGGACTCAACGCCTTCCTCGACGCTGCGCAGCAGGCCACCGTGGCCGGTGGGACGCTGCGACTGCACCATCCGCCGACGACACTGGCTCGGATTCTCGACCTGGCCGGCTGCGGGTTCCTGCTCCTCGGCCTTCCGTTCGGCCACCTGCCGCCTGCTCTCGGCGACACCCCGGCCGCGCCACATCCGGCCCCGCCGCACCGCTCTGTCCCCCTTGCGCCTGTTCGGTCGGGCGATGTGCGATGACGGCCGAACCCGGGCGGGGACAGTCACGGAAGCCGGGGGACGGCCAGCCGCCCGCCGTGGCTCCGGCGCGGTTGCGTCGGCTGAGCCGTTGGCTGGTGGAGGGCCTGCGTGAGGATCTGGCGGGGCTGTATGTGGAGTCCCATGCAACGGCGCCGGGGGATCCATACCGCCGTCCCAGCCGTCAGCACTTCCTGAACCGTCTCACCGTGGACATGCGCCGACCGGGATTCGCCATGGTGATCGCCGAGACGGACAGCCTGACGGGCTGCGCCTTCGGATTCCCGGTGGCCGGAGACGGCTCCTGGTGGCTCGGCTTCGACGGAGCACTGCCGCGCGGCATCGAGCAACTCACAGCGTCCGGCAACGTCTTCGCGTTCGCCGCCCTCCTGATCCGGCCGCACCCGCAGGACCGGGAACTCGCCCGCCGTGTGCAGGAGCGGCTGCTGACCGACCATCAGGCATCGCTCGGCGCGACCCTGGTGGACCGGGCCGATCGCCCGACCCTCGCCGCGCTCTGCTCCTGGGGGTGGCTGGATGTCGGAGAGCTTCGCAGGCCGGCGGGCGCCACCACGTTCCGCGCGCTGGTGCTTCCCTTCGGGGAACGCACCACGGCGAGGCTGGAGGGCCTTGTCACGATGCCTGAAGGCGGTGGCCCCGGTGGGCCCTGACAGGCGGTCGACCCGCATTCGGATGCTGGTGGCCGAGCAGGCAGCCCGACGCGGTGCCCGGGTGAGTGTGGTGGACGTGTGCACGGCGGCCGTGGCGGCGCTGCCGGTCGGCGGGGCCGGGCTGTCGGCGATGTCCAAGGCCGCGGCGAGCCATCCGTTGTGCAGCACCGACGACATCAGCGAGCAACTGGAAGAGCTACAGCTCACCCTGGGCGAAGGGCCCTGCGTGGACGCCTTTGTACGCGGCTCGGCCGTACTGACACCCGATCTGCTCACCATCGAACTTCAGGATCACTGGGCCGTGTTCGCCGACGCGGCCCTGGAAGCCGGGGCCCGCGCGGTGTTCTCGCTCCCCCTGCAGAAGGGAGCGATCAGCCCGGGAGTTCTGGACCTGTACGCCAACATTCCGACCGTACTGAACACGGAGGAGCTGGCCGACGCCCTGGCGTTCGCCGATCTCGCGACGCTTCTCCTGCTCGACGCAAGGATCGACGAGACGGGCGCGCCGACCGGCGGGCCTGTGCCGGACCGCGGCATCGAGGACCTGGGCGCCTACCGAGCGGAGATCGACCAGGCCAGCGGAATGCTCACGGCTCAGCTCGGAGTCGGCATCGAAGAAGCCTTCGTCCGGCTCCGCGCCCACGCCTATGCGCGGGGACGCCGGCTCGCGGACGTGGCCGCCGACGTGGTGGCCCGGCGGCTTCGTTTCTCCCCGGACGCGGAGCCGGGTCAGGACGAGGAGGAAACCTGACGTTCGGGCCCCGCCGAGGAACGTGCCGTACTTCCCGCCCCTTCGGGCAGGGGCTAGTCTCAATCGAGGGTGCCCACGATGGATCAACAGCTTCTGGCCAAGACCTTCGTCGAGCTGGCCGACAATCTGGTCGCCGACTTCGACCTCATCGACTTCCTGCGCCTGCTGACCGACCGCTGCGTCGGCATGCTCGACGCGAGCGCCGCCGGGGTACTGCTCGCGGACCGGGACGGCAAACTCCGCGTCATGGCCGCCTCCGACGAACGGGTGCGCCTGCTGGAGCTCTTCCAGCTCCAGAACGACGAAGGCCCCTGCCTCGAGTGCTTCCGCACGGGCGTACCGGTGATCGTCGCCGACCTCGGTACGGTGACCGCCCGCTGGCCGCGCTTCGCGGTGGCGGCCCGGCGCAGCGGGTTCGGGGCAGTCCAGGCCCTGCCCATGCGGTTGCGGGACGACATCGTCGGCGCCCTGAACCTCTTCCGCACCGCCCCCGGCCCCTTCGACCCGGCCGCCACACCTGTCGCCCAGGCCCTGGCCGACGTCGCCACCATCAGCCTGCTGCAACAACGCACCGCTCAGCGCAGCACGGTGCTCAACGAACAGCTGCAGACGGCGCTGAACAGCCGGGTACTGATCGAACAGGCCAAGGGGAAGCTCGCCGAACGTCAGGGCATCGACATGGAACAGGCGTTCAGCGCGCTGCGCGGCTACGCCCGCTCCCACAACCGGCGCCTGGCCGATGTGGCCCGCGCCCTCATCGACAGTTCCGAACCCCTCACCGGCCTGGGGTCCTGACCCATGCAAGTTCCGGTCATGGCGGGGATCGCCGGCCATCACCATGCCTCGTGCCTCGTCGATGACCGCACGGTTCGCCGGCGCCCGGCCCAACTGCTCGTTGCTGACGTGCAGTTCGACGACCTCGGCCGGCAACGCCGCGTCCCCGTTCAGTGGCCGTGGCCGGCTCATGACGCAACCCATGGCTGCCCGGCCACTTCACGGGTCACCTGCGGTGTTCGCGGTCCCGACGGTCCTCGCGCCGCCAGCGCGCCCGGTTCTGACGGCTGTAGCGGCGGTCCCAGCGTTCCTGGCGATTCCGGCGCTCCTGGTAGTCCCGGTAGTCCCCGAGGTCGGAACCGCCGCTGCGGCTCCGGTCGCCGCCACGGTCACGGCCGTGTCGGGTGGCGGCATAGACCAGCACCGCCGCAGCCACCCACAAGATGGGATCGAGGAAACCGAAGCCGAACAGGACCGCGATGAGGATGAGGAGCAGGACGGACACGGTGGGCCTCCCCGGGGGTGCGGGACAGAGCATCGATACCGGGGACTGGGGCCTCACCCCACAGCGTAGTCCTGCCCAAGGGTCGCGGATAGCGGGCGATTCAAGCGGTGCTCGGTGCTGCTCCAGGGGGCGCGCCCTGCGATGTCCGGGCAGCCGACCGGGAACTCGGCGAGCGCGTCAAGGGGCACAGTTCTCTCTGGAGGGAGGGCCGCATCTCATCCGCGCCGTTTCAGTGCGTGTGCCATGCGCGGGAGTTCCTCGTACAGCAGCCGGCCGACGAGCGCACCGCCGAAGATGACGACACCCACGCCGACCAGCCAGGACTGGATGACGAGGACGGTTCCGACGGGTCCGTAGGTGACGACGTTGGATGCGATCAACGGCGAGAAGACGAGCCTGGAGAAGACCCTCAGGCCGAGCAGCCCGATCACGGTGGCCACGGCGCCGGGCAGCAGGGCGCGCCGGCGGATCCTCCCGCCGAGCAACAGGCGCTGGGACCACCACAGGAACAGCACGGCACTCAACGACGCGACGACACCACCTGCCAGAGGTTCGCGCCGCAGCGTGGTGGTGGCGGAGAGGTAGAGGTAGCCGGTGAGGATGCCGAGCCACACCACATGCCGCCATCTGGCCCACCAGCGGGCCGGAGGCAGGTCCCAGACCTTCTCGTAGCCGGTCTGCACCGCCGCCCCGAAGGTCAGACCGAACACGGCAAGGGCGGCGATACCGAACGCGGTCGTGGTCCGCAGGGCCTGGCCGGGCGGGGTGAACAGCTGCTCGACCTGCCGCATGGAGGCCCTCGACACGCCGATCCCTTCCCCCAGCCACTGCGCGAAGCCCCGCCCGTGCTCGGGATCGGCAGAGGAGACAATGATCAGCAGCGGCACCAGCGTGAGAAACCCCAGCGCGGCAAAGCCCAGCGAGCGCGACCACAGCTCAAATCCCTGCTCCGCCGCCATCCTCGCCCGACCGGCGAACGGCTGATCACATGGCGCAGCCGCCCGAACCGAGATGAACGGTCCGCGGCGCCGGAAGGCTTCATCGGCATGCCTTGTCGACTACCACGTTCGGAACCCGTGCCGCGCGAGGGCGCGACGCAGTGAGTCCCGGATAGCCTGGAAGAACAATGGGCTACCGGGCTCAGCGGGCTGCGACGGCCCGAGGGGGCGGCTCGTTCCGGCCCGGATCAACGGCTCAGGAGGCAAGCCATGATCCATTCAGCCGATATCCGCGAGTGGCGCAACCGCAGCGTCGTCGACCCGAAGGGCCACAAGATCGGCGTACTCGAAGCGGTCTACGTCGACACCACCACCGACGAACCCGCCATGGCCACGGTCCGCACCGGGCTCCCCACCCGCCACCACCTGGCCTTCGTCCCCCTCGACGAGGCGACCCTCGGCCCGGACTACGTCAAGGTCTCCTACACCAAGTCGCTGGTGAAGAAGGCGCCCTCGGTCGGCATGGACGACATCCTGCCCGCCGAGTCGGAGGAAGCGATCTTCCAGCACTACGACATGCCCTACCAGACGGGCGCAGGCGGCGAGCGGCAACTCGCGCGCCGCTGATCGCCCGCTCAGCCACCCAAGGGAGGTGGACGTGTCATGGCCCTCTTGCTGTTTCTCGTTCTGGTCGCCGTCGTGCTGGGAATCATCGGAGTGGCGGCGGAGGGGATGGGCTACCTGCTGATCATCGGCATCGTGGTCCTTGTGGCCGCGTTGGGCCTCACCGCCGTCCGCTGGTCCCAGCGCACCGGTCACCGCCCCCTCCGGTAACGAACGACACCCTGTAGTGCCGGCGCCGTCCTCGGGCGGCGCCGGCTCTGCGGTGCCGGGCGGGCGGCGCTGTGTCAGCGGGGCGGGCTGATGCGGTGGATGGAGTCGATGGTCTCCGGGCCCGCTGCCGCCTTGTCGACCACGTAGGCGGTGCCGTGGGCGAGGACCACGTGGTCGGTGTTCGCGCCGGTGGCGAGGTCGGCGAGCACGGTTCCCGCGCGGGGGTCCAGGACGGTGGTGGTACCGGCGTCCTTGTTGGCGGCGAAGACGCGTCCGGTGCAGATGTCGGTCGCCACGGCGAGGGTGCCGGCGCCGGTCTTGATCTCGTTCTTCACCTCGCCCGAGGCCAGGTCGACGACGGAGACGGAACCGGCGGCCTGGTTCGCGGTGTAGGCGGTGCGGCCGTCGGCGGCCAGGGCCACGTCGATGCTGCCCTGTCCGGCGGGGAGGATCCTCGGCCGGTCGGATCCCGCGGCCACCTCGATCAGGCGGCTCTTGGCCAGGTCGGCGGCGTAGACGTTGCCGGTGTAGGGGTCGACGGCGAGGCCCGCGGGCCAGGCGCCCTCGACGGTGACGCGCTTCTTCTCCTGGTACGTGCGCAGGTCGAAGGCGACGATGGCGCCCTCCTCGAGTGCGCTGCACCAGACGAGGCCGCGCGCGATGTCGACGGCGACGTCCCGCGGGTGGCGCACGCCGGGCAGGGTGGCCAGGTGGCGGCCGGTCCGCTGGCTGTACACGGCGAGGGCGTTGCTCAGCGTGGCGGTGACCCACACGGTGTTGTGCACGTCGTCCACGGCCACGCCGTAGACGGCCTCCAGCGCGCCGGTGGCCTCGTCGGTGACGGGAGGCGTGGTGGAGGCCAGCAGCTTCAGCGACCGCGGGTCCACCTTGAGCAGCCGGGACCGGGTGACCGGGGGGTAGCCGATGGAACTGGTCACCCACAGCACGCCGTTGCGCGTGGAGTGGGCCACTTGGTAGAGGCCCTGGGCGAGTTCCGCGGACTTCACGGCGTAGGCCGAGTCGCGCGTGCGGTCCCGGTCGGGGGTGGCGGCGGACGCCGTTCCCGCCGAGCCGAGCGCACCGCCGGCGGCGATCGCCGCACCGAGGACGGCTCGACGGTCGATCGGGTTGCGGGTGCCGGACATGGTGTTTCCTCCAGGGTCGGGAGTCATGGGGTCAGGGGCGGTGAGGGTCTGGGGTACGGGGCGAGCGGGTTCGGTGTCCCGGCCGGGCAGTGGGACGTCGATGCTGCGCAGGCAGTCCTCGTGGGAGGCGGGCCCGAAGTCGGTGGTCCAGCCGGGCGGGATCCGCAGCCATGTCGGCCACAGCGATCGCCGGCCCGCGGCGTCGGCCAGCACCAGGTGGGTGGGATCGCCGGTGCCGGCCGGGTCGAAGGGATGGGTCATCCGTCGAGTTCCTTCAGGCGGGCCGCGAGGGTGGCGGCGATGTCGTCGAGCGGGCCGGGCCGGGTCATCTCCGGGTGCAGGCAGTCCAGTCGGTGCTCGTCGATCTCCCCGGAGACGTACGGCGCCCAGGCCCGGGGCGTGAGCCAGTGTTCGGCGCGGGGCGCGGCGGCCGTGAAGAACAGCACGTCACCGTCGAACACCCGGTGCTGCTGGCCGCGCATCAGCCGGGCGTTGTTGGTGACGATGCCGACGACGGAGTCGAGGACCCGCTCCGGCAGCGCCGCGAGCGCGCTGCCCTCGCGGCGCAGCAGCTCGAGGACGCCGTCCCGGGTCAGCCCGGTGCCGCCCTCGTGGCCGGCCATGCGGAGCAGGGCGTTGAGTGCGTCCTCCTCGGTGGGGCCGGCCAGGTCCCGCCACTGGTCGGAGGGGTAGGCGTCCATCAGCGCCAGCAGCTCGACGGCCTCGCCGCGTTGCTGGAGGTGGACGGCGACGGTGTGGGCGATGACGCCGCCGACCGACCAGCCCAGCAGCCGGTAGGGGCCGTGGGGCTGCACCGTGCGCAGCCGGTCGACGTAGTCGGCGGCCATCTCGTCCATGGTCGCGGGCAGTGGTTCGGGTGCCGACAGTCCGCGGGCCTGCAGGCCGTGGACGGGCTGGTCCGGGCCGAGCCGGGAGAGCAGGCCCGAGTAGCACCAGCTGATGCCGCCGGCCGGGTGGAACACGAACAGCGGGGTGCGCCCGCCCGAGGAGCGCAGCGGCAGCAGGACGTCCAGCGCGGTGTCGGCCGGGCCGCCGTCCGTCAGCCGATCGGCGAGCGCGGCGGGCGTGGGCGCGCGGAAGAGCGTGCCGAGCGGTGCCGGCGTCCCGAGCGTGTCGCGGATGCGGGACATCAGGCGCGCGGCGAGCAGGGACGTGCCGCCCAGGTCGAAGAACCCGTCGTCGACGCCGACCCGGTCGACGTCGAGCACCTCGGCGAAGAGGCGGGTCAGCGTCTCCTCGGTGGGGTTGCGTGGGGCACGGCTGTCGGCGCCGCCGGCGGTGGCGGGCGCCGGGAGGGCGGCCCGGTCCAGCTTGCCGTTGGGGCTGAGCGGGAAGGCGTCGAGGGCGACGAACGACGAGGGGACCATGTAGTCGGGCAGGGCGGCGGCGAGGCGGTCGCGCAGTTCGTCCCGGGCGGGGACGCTGCCGGTGACGTACGCGACGAGCCGCTGGTCGCCGGGGCGGTCCTCGCGCAGGATCACCGCGGCGCCGGTGACGCCTTCGACGGCCGTCAAGTGGGCTTCGATCTCGCCGGGTTCGAGGCGCTGCCCGCGCAGCTTCACCTGGTGGTCGGTCCGCCCCAGGTAGACCACCTCCCCGTCGGCGGTCCAGCGGGCCAGGTCCCCGGTGCGGTACATGCGGGAGCCGGCGGGGCCGTACGGGTCGGCGACGAACCGGGTCGCGGTGAGGCCGGGGCGGCCCAGGTAGCCGTCGGCGAGTTGGACGCCCGCGAGATACAGCTCGCCCGCGACGCCGGGCGGACACGGCTGGAGGGCCGCGTCGAGGACGTACAGGCGGGTGTTCCACACCGGGCGGCCGATCGGGACGGGACCCGTGTCCTCGGGTGCGCAGGTGTGGTGGCTGACGTCGACCGCGGCCTCGGTCGGCCCGTACAGGTTGTGCAGCGGCACGGACGGCAGCACGCGGTGGAAGTGGTGCGCGGTCTCCCGGGGCAGCGCCTCGCCGCTGCAGAAGACGTGCCGCAGCCCGGTGCACCCGGCCGCCTCCGGTTCGGCCAGGAACACCTGGAGCATGGAGGGCACGAAGTGGCAGACGGTGACGGCCTGTTCGCGGATGAGCCGGGCGAGGTACGCCGGGTCCTTGTGCCCCTCGGGGTCGGCGAGGACGAGCGTGGCGCCCTCGCGGAGGGCCCAGAAGAACTCCCATACGGACACGTCGAATCCGGACGGTGTCTTCTGCAGCACGCGGTCGCCGGGTGCCAGCGGATAGGTGTGCTGCATCCAGCGCAGCCGGTTGTCGATCGCCGAGTGCGGTACGACGACGCCCTTGGGCCTGCCGGTCGAGCCGGAGGTGTAGATGACGTACGCGGGGTGGCTCGGGGTGAGCGCGCGGGGCGGGTCGGCCGACGGCAGGTCCTGCGGGCCGGTGCCGTCCATGAGGACGTACGGACGTCCGGTCGCCGGCAGCCGGCCGGCGGTGGCCGCGTCGGTGATGACGCAGACCGGGTCGGCGTCGTCGAGCATGTGAGCGAGCCGGTCGGCCGGATAGCCCGGTTCGAGCGGCAGATAGGCGCCGCCGGCCTTGAGGACGGCGAGCAGGGCGACGACCAGCGGGACGGAGCGGGGCAGGGCGACGGCGACGAGTGTGCCGGGGCCCACGTCCCTGGCGGCCAGCTGGTGGGCCAGCCGGTCGGCCCGCGCGTTCAGTTCCGCGTACGTCAGGGTCAGCTGCCCGTGGACGAGAGCGGGTGCGTCGGGAGTGCGCCGGGCCTGGGCCTCGATGGGGCCGATGAGCGTGGTGGCCGGGACGTCCCACTCCGTGGCGTTGAACTCGGCCAGCACCCGGTGGCGTTCGGCGTCGGTGGCCATGCCGAGTTCGGCGAGGGGGGCGGTGGGGTCGCAGTCGGCGATCCGGGCGAGCAGGGCGAGGAACCGCTCCTGGTGGGCGGTGATGTCGTCGCGGGTGTAGAGAGCCGGGTTGGCGTCGAGGTCGATGTGCAGCCCGCGGCCGTCGGTGCGGTCGTAGACGTTGACGGTGAGGTCGTCGACGGGGCCCGCGGACAGGTTGTGCGGGACGGCGGGAGCGCCGGCGAAGGTGAGGTCGTAGTCGAACGGCATGACGTTGATCAGCGGGCCGATGAGCGGCCGGGTCTCGCCGAGCAGGCCCAGATCGCGCCTGATGTCCTCGTAGCGGTAGCGCTGGTGGCGGCGTGCGGCGCGCACCGCCAGCACGACCTGCCGGGTCAGCTCGGCGAGCGTGGTGGCGGGGTGGACGGCCAGCCGCAGCGGCAGGACGTTCATCACCATGCCGGGCACGCGCAGAGCCACCGTGCCCAGCCGGCCCATCAGCGGCATGCCCAGGACGACTTCGGTGTGCGCGGTGATCCGTGAGACGTACAGGGCCTGCGCGGCGACGATCAGTTCGGGCCAGGTGGCGCGGAGTTCACCGGCGCGTGTGCGCAGCCGCGCCGTGACGTCGTCCGGGACGCGGGCACTGGACCGCAGGAAGGTGCGGGAGGGCAACACGGTGCGTCCGGCCGGCGTGGGTGCCTCGGGCCGGTCGGCGAGGAGCTCGCTCCAGTGGGCGCGGTCGGCGTCGTACTGCTCGGATGCGCGATAGGCGAGGTCGTCGGCGACCAGGTCGTCGACGCGGCCGAACGGGCAGTCGCCGGGCCACTGTCCGGCCGCGAGCGCCGAGTAGATCTCAGCGGTGCGCCGGGCGATCAGCGAGTAGCCGAAGCCGTCCATGACCAGGTGGTGCACGCGCTGGTACCACAGCCAGCGCTCGTCGCCGACCCGCAGCAGCGCGTGCTGGAAGAGCGGCCCGGCGGCGAGGTCGAAGGGCCGGGCGAGGTCGCCGTCCATCCAGTCCCGGGCGGCGGCGTGCGGATCGGGCGCCTCGCGCAGATCGGCGGTGTGCAGGGGGAACCCGTGGTCCGGTGCGGGCACCGGGCAGGGGAACTGCCGTGGCCCGTCCGGGGTTTCGGCGATCCGCATCCGCAGCGCCCCGGCCTCCTCGGCGGTGCGGTGCAGGGCCTGCGCGAACAGCGCGGGCCGTACGGGACCGTGGATCTCCAGGTACTCGGCCGTGTTCAGCGCGGGGCTGTCCGGGTCGAGGGCCTGCGCGTACCACATCCCGGTCTGGGCGGCGGTCAGCGGGAGACCACGCTCGGCCGCGGTCGTCATGGCCGGGCTCCCAGCAGGAGTGCCCAGGCCTCGATGGCGGGCCGGTCGGCGAGGTCGACGAAGGAGATCTCGGCGCCGTGCTCGCGCCGCCACCGCTCGACCAGGCTCATCAGCCGGACCGAGTCGAGGCCGTAATCGACCAGGTTCTCGTCGTCGGGGATGTCGGCGGGGTCCTCCCCCAGCACGTCCGCGACGTCCTCGCGTATGTGCCGCACGGTCAGCGTCATGGTCGGTCCCCCTGGAAGACGGCGTCGGCGGTGGTCACGAACGCGCAGGAGCGCGCGGCCCAGCGCAATGCGTCGAGGTGCTCGCGTGCGCTGAAGTCGGCGACGGCGTCCGCGACGACGAAGGCCTGGATGTCCCGCATCCAGGCGTCGCAGGCCGTCATGTTCACCCCCAGGTGCGCGTAGACACCGGTGATGATCAGCTGGTCGCGTCCGTGCTCCGCGAGGAGGTCGGCCAGGTCGGTGCGGACGAACGCGCTGTACTTCCACTTGGTGAGGACGGTGTCGCCGTCGCGCGGCGCGACCGCGGAGGTGATGGCGGCGGCGTGCGCGTCGTCGGGCAGTCCGGGGCCCCAGAAGTCCAGCTGCAGCCCGCGCAGCGCGGGGCTCTGGCCGCCGGGCTGGGCGGAGTAGACGACCGGGATGCCGCGCCGGCGGGCCTCGTCCGTCAGCCGGGCGGTCCGGGCGAGGAGGTCGTCGAGCGGCGCCGCGTCCGGGTCGAACGCCGACAGAAAGTAGTTCTGCAGGTCGTGGACGAGCAGCACGGCGCGGGCCGGGTCGACGGTCCAGTCGACCCGGTTGCGGGGCAGCTCGGGGCCGGCCGGCATGGCGTACGGCGCGATGGAGGGAAGTGCCATGGTGAGGTCGCTCTCATCGGGGGAAATCGGCTGCGGAGTCGGCGGCGGTCGCGCGGAGGTCCTTCTTGCTGACCTTGCCGACCCCGGTGTGCGGGAAGGCGTCGACGAACTCGACCCGGTCGGGCACCTTGAAGGCGGCCAGTCCCCGCTCCCGTACGAACCGTCTGAGCGGGGCGGCACGCAGTTCGGCTCCCTGGCGCAGGATGACGTAGGCGCAGGTGCGCTCGCCGAGGTAGTCGTCGGGTACGGCGACGACGGACACGTCGTGCACCGCGGGGTGGCCGAGGATGATGTTCTCGACCTCCTCGGCCGCGATCTTCTCGCCGCCGCGGTTGATCTGGTCCTTGGCGCGGCCCTCGACTACGAGGTGGCCGCTGTCGGTCATCCGGACGAGGTCGCCGGTGCGGTAGAAGCCGTCCTCGGTGAAGGAGCGCGCGTTGTGCTCCGGGGCACGCCAGTAGCCACGGATGGTGTAGGGGCCGCGGGTGAGCAGATGGCCGGTCTCTCCCGGGGCGACGTCGCGGTCCTCGTCGTCGACGATGCGCAGTTCGTCGTCGGGGGAGATGGGGCGTCCCTGGGTGGTGACGACGGTCTCCTCGTCGTCGTCGAGCCGCGTGTAGTTCACGAGGCCCTCGGCCATGCCGAAGACCTGCTGCAGCGTGCAGCCCAGTGCGGGGCGGATGCGGCGCGCGGCCGCCTCGCTGAGCTTGGCACCGCCGACCAGCAGCACCTGCAGGCTGCTCAGGTCGTACGGGGTCCTGGCCGCCGCCTCGGTCCATGCCAGGGCGAGCGGCGGGACGAGTCCGGTGAGGGTCACGCCCTCCCGTTCGATGAGCTCGAACGCCGTGTCCGGATCGGGCCTCGGGCACAGGACGACGCGTCCGCCCGCGGCCAGCGTGCCGAGTGAACCGGGGGAGCTGAGCGGGAAGTTGTGTGCGGCGGGCAGGACGATGAGGTGCACGCTGTGCTCGTCGACCGCGCAGATCTCGTTGGAGGCGCGCACCGAGTACAGATAGTCGTCGTGGGTGCGCGGGATCAGCTTCGGTACGCCGGTGCTGCCGCCGGACAGCTGCAGGAAGGCGAGGTCGCCCGCGTCGGGGCCGTCATGCGGTACGGGCTCGCGCGGCACGTCGGCGAGGGGGGTGTGCTCCGCGGGGTCGCCGACGACGAACACATGGCGGAGCGTGGGAACCTGCGCCTTCACCCGGGAGGCCAGCTCCCGGTAGTCGTATCCCTCGTGCACGTCGGCGACGACGTAGGCGACGGCCTCGGTGAACGCGCAGAAGTAGGTGATCTCCGTGTCCCGGTGTGCGGGCAGGGCGAAGACCGGCAGCGCCCCGATCCGGAAGAGGGCGAAGACGGTCTCGAAGAACTCGGCGACATTGGGCAGCTGGACGACGACCCGGTCGCCGCGCCCCACGCCGGCGGCAAGCAGCCCGGCCGCCAACCGGTCGGCGCGGTCGTCCAGTTCGGCATAGCTCCAGCGGCGCCCCGCACCGGCCGGATCCACGACGGCGATCCGCTCCGGGTGCCGCTCGGCCTGCGCCCGCAGCATCTGCCCGAACGTCTCGCCGCGCCAGTAACCGGCGGCCCGGTAGCGCTCCGCGAACTCGGGGGGCCAGGTGGGGGCGTCGGTGCTGCCGGGGGGCTCGGCCGGGCAGGTCTTGGCCGCGGTCACAGGTCTGCCCCCACCGCGTCCAGGAACGTGCGGAACTTGGCGGCGGTCTCCGCGGTTTCGGCGGTGGGGTCGGACGAGGCGACGACGCCCGCTCCGGCGAAGAGGCGGAGGCCTCGGTCGGACACCTCGGCGCAGCGGATGGTGACGACCCACTCGCCGTCGCCGTCGGCGTCGCCCCACCCGACGATCCCGGTGTACAGACCGCGGTCGAAGGGTTCCAGTTCGCCGATGACCCGGCGGGCGAGCTCGGTCGGGGCGCCGCAGACGGCGGGCGTGGGGTGCACGGCGCAGGCGAGATCCAGCACGGAGACGGAGGGTAAGGCCAGGGTGCCTGTGATGGTGGACGACAAGTGCCACATCGCGGCGGTCTGCACCAGCGTCGGCCGTTCGGGGACGTGGAGTTCGGAGCAGTAAGGGGCGAGAACGGCACGCATGGCGTCCACGACGACGGCGTGCTCGTGCAGGTCCTTGGGGGACTCCAGCAGTGCGGCGGCGCGCCGCACGTCCTCGGCGAGGTCGTCGCTGCGGGGCATGGAACCGGCCAGCGGATTGGCCACCAGGGCGGTTCCGCGCCGGGAGACGAGGAGTTCGGGGCTGGCACCGAGCAGGGTGCCACCGGTCCCGGTGGGCACGGCGAAGGTGTAACCGCGGGCGTCCCGGCGGGCCAGGCGCTGCAGCATCGCGGGAATGTCGGGTGACCGGTCGCCGGTGAGGTCGAGTGCCCGCGCGAGGACCACCTTGCCGAACTCGCCCGCCCGCATCCGCCGCACCGCGGCCGCGACGGCGGCCCCGTAGCGTTCGGGCGCCGGCACGGGGCGTACGGTCCAGGCGATGGGCTCGGGCCGGGGCGGGGGGAACGCGATCAGCGGGTCCGCGCACAGGGCCGGGGCCCGGTGCACCGCCGCGGGCACGACGAGCGCGGCCGGTCCGGTGTGGTCGAAGGGGATCGCGCCGACCACCACGGGGTCCGGTTCTCCGGCGGCGCGCGACGCGGTGAGCGCTTCCCGCACGCGTTCGGTCAACGGCCGTTCGTCATGCGCCACTTGAGCGCGCACACCGCGGGCGAGGAGCGTGCGCGTCGGCGAGGCCAGGAAACGGTCCGTATCCGGCCGGTAGGCGTCGAGAAGGGCTGTCGCCGTGCCGACGGCGTCGACTTCGGTCTGGCCCGTGGCGAGCGTCTCGTGGACCGTGGTCACCTTGGGTTCTCCGGATTTCTCCGGTACTGCGAGTACCGGGCCGATGGGTTCGGTCAGTGCGGGTGGGCGAAGTACGCGGGCCGGGCGGTGTGGCCGCGCGCCGGCCCGTCGGCAGCGCGCGCACGGGACGGCCGCCGGTTCGTCCGGCGGGGATCGCAGCCGCCACCGGCTTCCTCGGCGGACAGTAGCCGCGAGGGATCCGCCGGGGCTCGCCGTCTGACACGGCCTGACATGGCACTACATGGCACGACGACGCTCCACGGCGCTCCCGGCCGGCGCGGCCGGGCCATCCAGACGGGCCCGGCCCATGGGGGTGCCCGAGTGCCCGCCGGGTCGGGGCGGCACCCCGGGCGGCACGGGGCGCACCGCCGGCACCGTGGGAGCCGCGGGAGCCCGAGTCACCGGAACCGTGGGAGTTGCGGGAGCCCCGTCACCGGCCCACGGGAGTCGTGGGAGCCAGAGTCACCGGCGACTCCGACGGCAGTTGCCCCCTGGGAATCCGGTACCCGGTCCGAGGGCGGGGGCGGCCTCGGACCGGGCGTTCAGTGGGCGGCGCCGCGGCCGCTCGCCGCGTCGGTGCGGGCCTGCTCGTCGATGCGGCGCTTGGCGTCCTTCCAGTCGATCGGCAGCTGCTCGACGGGCACCTCCCAGAAGGTGAACGTGGAGCCGCGCATGGTGGAGCGCAGGCCGGTCATGACGCTCTTGTGGGGTTCTGTCCTGGCGTATGTGTAGAGCGCGTCCCGGTTCTCCCAGGCGGACAGCGTGAAGAAGACCCCCTTGAACAGCTGGGCCTCGAGGGACGCCCCGAGCGCTCCGGGGGCCTTGCGCACCTGGCCCCAGGCGGAGAGGGACTTCAGGAAGAAGCGGGGGACGTCCTTCAGCGACCGCACTTCGAGCCGGGAAGCCATGACGAAGGCGCTGGTGTCGGGCCGGGCCGGGTTCGGAGTGACCCAGGGAAGAGTGGGCACGGTAGTCTCGCTTCCACAGTTGGTGAGTGGCACTATCTATACTAGACAGTGACGCTACCCAATTGCCAGAGGGAGAGCGAGGAAGCGTGAGAATTTCGGAACTCAGTCGCCGCAGCGGGGTGCCCAACGCGACGATCAAGTACTACCTGCGCGAAGGCCTGCTGCCACCGGGCCGCGCCACGGCCGCGACCCAGGCGGAGTACGACGAGTCGCACCTCAAGCGGCTGCGACTCATCCGCGCCCTGGTCGGAGTGCGCGGGCTGTCCGTCGCGGCGGCCAAGCACGTCCTGGACACCATCTCCGAGAACCAGACCGACACACACCACGTCCTCGGTCTGGTCTTCGGTATCTGGCCGTCCGGCAACAGCGCCAAGGAGACGGCGGAGGCCGAGGACTCCGCCGACGAGGGCGGCCGTGAGGCGAGCGCCCTCATCGACGCGATGGGCTGGCCGGTCTCCCCGTACAACCCGGCCCGGCACGTCATCGACCAGACCCTTCAGACCCTGCGCTCGCTGGGCATGGACTACGACTGGCGGTCCCTCCTCCCCTACGCCGAACTCGCCGCGCAGACCGCCCGGTTCGACCTCGACCAGCTCCAGGCCCTGAAGGACCCGCTGGAGAAGGCGGAGCGGGCGGTGCTGCTGACCTTCCTGCTCGAGCCGGCCCTGATGGCGCTGCGCCGGCTCGCACAGGAGGCCGAGTCGGTGGTCCGCTACGGCGACGACTCGCCCGCCGCCGAGCCCGAGACCGATCAGACTGGTCCGGAGGGAGCCGGCGAGCATGAGTGAGGGGTACTCATGTCCCTCGGGGAGCCGCCCGTCCGCACGGTGCGGCGCGTCCCGCGACGGGGCGCGAAGGTGAGTACCCATGACTCAGGCCCGTCGCTTTCTCCGCGTGGTCTTCTCGTGTGCGGAATTCAGTACGGCGAATGCCGTGCGCCCACCGCACCCGGGGAGGCAAGGGGATGCAGTTCCGGATTCTGGGCCCGCCCGAGCTGTACGACGAGACCCGAGACCGGGGCGTTCCGCTGAACGCCCCGAAACAGCGGTTGCTGCTCGGCGTCCTGCTCGCACGGCCCAATTCCCCGGTCCCCCGCGAAAAACTGGTCCGGGAACTGTGGGGTGGCACACCGCCACGCAGAGCGGCTCACACCCTGAACGCCCATGTGTCGGCGTTACGGAAATCCCTGCTGCAACTGGAACCGGAACGCCGTGACACCCCACGCCTCGTCGCCCGCGAGGCGGGATACGCCCTGCAGGCCCGAGCGGACGAGACCGATGCCGGGCGCTTCATGAGAACCCTGACCCGGGCGCGCCGTACGACGGCACATGATCCCGAGGGCACCTACGCGTCGCTGCGCGAGGGCCTCGCGCTGTGGCGCGGCACCGTTCTGGGGGCGGCGTCCACGGCCCGGTCTGCGCCCGCCTGGCGGCCCGTCTGGACCGGGAGCGTCAGGACGCGCTGGAGATCTACTTCGACTGCGCGCTGCGCACCCGGCGCCACCACCGCGTCGTCCCCGAACTCCAGGACGCCACCACCGCCTACCCGATGCGCGAGCGCTTCCATGACCAGCTGATGCTGGCACTGTGCCGCTGCGGCCGCGGTCCCGAGGCGATCGGCGCCTACCGGCAGGCCCGGCGCCGGCTGGCCGCGGTGACCGGCCACACCCCGCTGCTGACGGCACGCCTCGAACAGATCGGCGCCTGCTCCCCCGTGCTCACCGATCCGGCCGCCGAGGCCCCCGCGACCGGGCCGCGCCGCCCGTCGGCCAGCGGCGTCGAGACCGCCGAGGAACCGTCGGCGCGTTCGGTCATGGGGTATCTGACCGAACTGCTCAGCGGTCAGGTGCTCACTTCCTGAGACACATCCCGATACGCGAAAGCGCGCCCTCCGCACAACCGGAGGGCGCGCTTTGCGTTCTCGAATACTCAGAGCTCGCTGATGAGCTGCCTCGCCGCGTCCATTCCGGAGGAATAACCGGCCTCGTGCGAGCCGATCTGGTCCACACCGTGCCGCTTGGCGTGGAAGTAGGCGCCGCACAGTTTCACGCGGGTTCCGACATTGACGTCGTAGATGTCCTTCTGCATGTCCCGGACGTGAATGTCGATCACCGGGTGCGTGTACGGGAAAGCGGCGATGACCGTTTCCGGATCGACGTCGCGCGGGTAGTCGAGCGTAACGAAATAGTCCTTCTCCGACGTGAATCCGTGGAGCTTGTTCATGTAATAGGCGACGTACGTGCGGTCCTCGCCGTCGACCTCGACCTTGCCGTAGTTCCAGGCCTCCCAGCGCTCGCGGTCGGTGGGCATCACCGAAGGGTCGGTGTGCAGGATCACCGACGAGGCGTTGTAGCGGACCTTGGAGAGGACCTCGCGCTGGCGCTCGGTGGGGTTGTCGAGCATGGCCAGGGCCTCGTCCGCGTGGGCGCCGATCACCACGTAGTCGTAGCGCTCGCTGCCCTGGGCGGTCGTGACGGTGACGCCGTCGGCCTCCTGGTGAATGGCGGTGACGGGCTCGCCGACGTGGATCTCGGGGCCGATGGCGGCGAGCGCCTTGCGGACGTAGGAGATGGAGCCGCCGCCGACCGTGCGCCAGTCCACCTGGCGGCCGCCGAGGCCGCCCTCGTCGTGGCCCATGAAGAAGGCGATGGCGGTGCTGGCCGGCATCTCCCAGATCAGCTCGGCCGGGATGGACCAGACGGCGGAGCAGAGCAGGATGACATAGGAGTTGCGGAAGGCCTGGCTGTAGCCGCCGCGGTCGAGGTACTCGCCGAGGGGGATGTCGGCCTTCTTGCGGACGAAGTCCTTCCGGCCCTCGGTGTGGAAGCGGCGGGCCTCGCGCCAGATGGTGAGGAACTCCTCGGAATAGCGGGCGGCCACCTCCTCCTCCGACAGGTCCAGCTCCTTGGTCCCGTACTCCAGGCCGGAGTCCAGGTCGAAGAAGTTGAAGGCGCCCTGGTGCTCGACCGCCTCGACGCCCAGCTCGTCGAAGAACTCGCACAGGTTGGTGTAGGCGGGCCGGTTGAAGACGACGAACGCCGTGTCGATGCCGAGGGTCCGGCCGTCGTCCTCGACCTCCACGGTGTTGGCGTGACCGCCGAGGCGGTCCTCCCGCTCGTAGATCGTGATGCGGGCGCGCTCGCGCAGGTGGTAGGCCGCGGAGAGGCCGGAGACACCGGCACCGACGATGGCGACACGAGGGGTGGTGGGTTGCGTCATGGTGATGTCCTTCATGCGGTGGAGAGGGCGGTGAGCGAGAGGTCTGACAGGTCGGTGCGGCGCAGGGCGCCCGGCCCGCCGTGCTCGGTGGCCACCGCGAGCACGTGCCGGGGGCCGGGGTGGATCAGGTCGAACCACCAGCGGGTGTCCGCGTCCGGCTGTCGCGGGTCCCGTACGGCGATGCGGTCCCCGGGACGCCGGACGAAGGTGAATCCGTCCAGGTCGCGGGTCAGCCCGGTCCCCAGCGCCTTCAGGTACGCCTCCTTCAGCACCCACAGCTCGCTCGCCAGGGCGGCGCGCACGCCGGGCGCGGCCGCGGCGAGTTCCGCGCGCTCGGCGCGGCCCAGCCGCCGGCCGAGGTGGGCGGTCAGCTCCGCGGGGGCGGGAGTGGGGCCGACGTCGACCCCGCAGCCGCGTCCCTGGGTGACGACGCAGGCGATGAGGCCGTCGGTGTGGGAGAGGTTGAACCGCACGTCCCCGTCGGCCGGTTCGGGTTCGGGCCGCCCGTGGACGCCGCGCGTGAAGCGCCAGCTGTCCAGGGGCCGGTCCGTGCGCGCCGAGAGGGCGTAGCGGCACAGCAGCCGCGCGCCGAGGTAGCGGCGCCGCGCGCCCGGCGTGAGCCGCCGGTCGAGCGCGGCGCGCTCCTCGCCGGTGAGCAGCCGGGTACCGCCCAGCGCGGCGGCGAAGCCGTCCACTGCCCCTTCGGGCAGCAGCCACAGGAACGCCGGGTCAGTACGGTCCACTTGGATCGTCTCCCGGCTCAGCGGCGGGCGGCGGACTCGTCGGTGGCCCGCTTGGCGAGCGGGAACTGCCAGTGCGAGAACAGGCGGTTGTCCCGGTGGAGATGGCGCAGCACCTCCATGACCTCGTCGATCACCGCCTGGGAGGTGACCAGTTCGTGCGGGTGCAGCTGTTTGCGGACCCGCTCCAGCTGGAGCAGCAGCAGGGAGGCGCTGGGCAGCGGCGCGTCCATGGCCTCGCGGGAGTGGACGTAGGTGAGCACGCAGGCCGCGGCGGCGTGCACCAGGCAGTACTCCTTGGCCAGTTCGAACAGTTCCGGCGACTGCGGGTAGTCCTTGCCGAGGGCCGACTTCAGGCCGACGGCGCGCTCCCGCATCGGGCCCGCCCTGCCGATCAGCTCCTCGGCGAGGTCCGCCGCGCACCGCAGCCGCTCGGCCTCGGTGCCCTGCGCCTCCTCGGCGAGGGCGCGCAGCCGGCGCAGTCCGTCGGGCGCGGCCAGGACGGCGTCGTCCAGACCGCGGCTGAACAGCTCCTGCTTCACGGGCTCGTACACCGGGAGCTCCCGGTCCATGCCGAAGAGCGTGGCGGCGCGCCCGGCGGCGGCCTCGCGCTGCCCCTCGTCGGCCTCGGCGGCCTTGTCGAGCAGCCCGGCGAGCTGGTGGCCGAGGTTGCGCAGGTTCACCACGGTGTTGCCGTCGGCGATGTCCGTGATCAGGATGTCGCGCACCATCTTCTGGTGCATGCCGTAGTGCGGGTGGTCGCGCAGGAAGGTGCGCGCGCCGAGGACGACGGTCAGCTGCGCCTGCGTCTTCTGCAGCAGGGTCGGCACCAGGTACTTGACCACCGACGACCAGACGCTGATCTGCTCCGGCGCCGCCTGCAGGGCGCGGGCGGCGCCGAGGACCATCGCGTCGGCGAGCATCAGGTCGGCGAACGCCTCCGTCAGCTGGCGCCGCGTGTAGGGCACATCGCTGATCGCGTCGCCGAGCAGGACCCGGCGCTCGGCGAAGTCGAGCGCGAGGCGGAGGCTGGTGTCGACGGCCGACAGGGCCAGGTGCAGCAGGACCACGCGCGCGGTCTGGCTGGTCTTGAGGGCGATCTCCAGGCCCTGGCCCTCGCGTCCGATCATCGCGGAGTCGGGGACGAACGCCCGGTCCATCCGCACCCCGCTGAGATCGAGGGCGCGCGTGCCGTACAGGTCCTCGAACGGCAGGTCCTCCACCGTGCCCGCCTCGGCCTGCCACTTGTCGAGGACGAAGAGGGAGTACGCCGCGGGGCCCGGCCGCTTGCCGGTGCGGGCGAAGACGACCGTCTTGTCGGCGACCGTGGCATTGCCGATCGGCCACTTCTCGCCGGTCAGCAGCCAGCCGCCGTCGGTCTTCTCGGCGAGCACCTCGTTGGCGACCAGGTCGCTGCCGTGGACGCGCTCGGACAGACCCCAGGACACCGAGCTGCCGCGCTTCATGTCGTCGATCAGGCCGCGCTTCTGCTCGTCCGTGCCGAGGATCCACGCGGGCATGAACCCAAGGCTGTTGAGGGCGAGGCCGACGGCGGTCGACGGGTCGCGGCGGGCGACGAGCCGCATCAGGCTGATCCCGGTCTCCACGTTGCCGGCGAGTCCGCCGGACTCGGCGGGCAGGCAGCGCAGGTGCAGGCCCCACCGGCGCAGCAGGGCGACGAACTGGTACGGGTACTCGCCGCGCACGTCGTGGTCGAGGATCTGGGCGAAGGGCATCCGGCTGTCCGCGTCGTGCGGATCGCCGAGGTACTCCTCCAGCCGCGCGGCCAGCTCCGTCACATCGGACTTGGACATCTCAGGACTCCTCTCGGGGGGTGGCCAGCCGTACGGGCGAAGCGGTGAACAGCCGGTTGCCGTCCCGCAGCGCGAGGGCGGCGTCCAGCGCGGGCATGAGCAGAGCCCCGTGGCGGCGCGGGTCCACTCCGTCGGCGCGGGCGAGCAGATAGGCCAGGGCGGCGCCGAGCCAGCCGGTGGAGCCGGGCTCCGTGCCGTACAGGGACCGGTCGCGGTTGGCGTGCCACAGGTGCAGACAGCAGGCGGCGGCGTGCAGCCAGGCGTACCGCTCGGCGGCGTCCACCAGCGCGCTCGGATCGGCCCCGCGCTGCTGCGCCGCCCGGGTCAGGTACCCGAGCCCGGCCACCGCGTCCGTCAACTGCCGTACCAGCGCGTCCACGTCGCCGGAGCCGTCGGCCACGGCGGCGGCCGCTTCCGGCAGCCCGGCGAGGATCGGGTCCGAGCCGCGCGCGAGCATGTCGAGCCGCGCCGGTTCGTACGGCGGCAGCTCGGCGTCCAGCGTGAAGACGGTCTCCACCGCCGCCGGATCCGGGTGTTTCACGCCCTCGGTGAGGAGGGGCATCTGGCCCGCGTAGGAGCGGAGGTTGGCGAGCGTGCTGGCGTCGATCACGCGGACCACCGCGGAGTCGCGCTGGAGCTTCTGGAACAGCCCGGCGCCGTGCGCGCCCTCCCGCAGCACCGAGCGGGTGGCGAGGACCGTGCCGCAGCGGCGGATCAGGTCGTCGGTGGCTTCGGCCACCACGTGCTTGGCGGACAGCGCCCACACACTGAACGCCTCCGGCACGACGTGCACCCCGCGCGCCGCGCTCAACGCGACCGCGTCCACGGCCAGCAGGGCCGCTGCGGCGACCGCCAACTCACGTCGCGGGTAGGGGGATTCGGCGAGCAGGGTGCGGCCGACCCGGCGGGCGGTGGCGAAGTCCAGGGCGATACGGACGGCGGTGTCGGCGATGCCCAGGCTGCCGGCCATGCTCATCAGCCGTACCGCCTGCTGGGCCTTGACGGCGGCCTCCAGTCCCTCGCCCTCCTTGCCGACCAGCGCGCCGGCCGGCACCGGGGTGTCATGGAAGCGCAAGGTGGCCAGGTCGGCGCCGCGCATGCCCGCGGTGCGCGGCGCGGGTACCCGTTCCAGACGGTCCGCGGGGATTCCCGCCGTTTCCAGCAGGACCGCCGAGAAGGCGCCGGGGCCCCGTTCACCGGTACGGGCGACGACGTAGACGGCGTCGCAGCGCAGGCCGAGGCCCACCATCCACTTCTCGCCGTTCAGCAGGCCGTCCGGGCTCAGCCGGACCTCGCCCGCGAGCAGATCGCTGCCGTGCTCGGCCTCGGTGAGCGCGAACGCCACGGCTCCGCCCGCTCGCAGGATCGCCGCCGCCCGCAGCTGCTGCTCGACACTGCCGTGCAGTTGGAGGCAGGTCGCGGCGATGATGCTGAACATCGTGCCGGGCATGATGGTGACGTCCCGGCGGGCGGCCGAGCGGACCAGGGTGAGGCTGCGGTCGAAGGACTCGAAGGTGCCGCCCCACTGCTTGGGCAGGTAGTTGAGGTGGAAGCCGGCTCGCACCAGCTCCGCGCAGAGCGCCTCGGGGAACACGTCCCGCTCGTCGCGGGCGACAGCGGCCGCGAAGCCGTACGGGTTGGCGTCGTCGGCGGGGTCGCCGAGCCGCTCCTCCAGTTCCTCGGGGGTCAGTGCGCTCATCGCAGCCCCACAGAGGATCCGTGGGCCGGGCTCTCCAGCGGGACGGGCCGGTAGTCCGCGGCGGTCGGCGGGATGTGCACGCCCTCGGTGCGCAGCTGGGCGAGCCGGGTGTGGAAGGCCGCGCCGCGCATCAGATGGTGGGCCACGTCCGCGACCCGGCGGTTGCCCGGGCTCTTCAGGTAGCTGCCGGTCACCCAGTCGTTGAAGCTGCCCATCGCCGGACCGCACCAGACCTGGTAGTCCATGGCGCGGCTCTCGTCGCCGGTGACCGCCCAGCGCGAGGACATGCCCAGGTACCAGCGGAAGACCAGGGCCATCCGGCGCTTGGGGCTGCCGGCCGCGCGCTGAAGCTGCTCGGGGTCGCGGCGGGTGAAGTACGTGACGCACTCCTGCCAGACGTCCTCCAGGGAGCGGCGGAAGATCTGCTGCTCCAGCCGGGCGCGGTCGGCCGGCGGGATCGTCTCCAGGCCGTCGTACGTCTGGTACAGCTCGTACAGACGCTTGGCCCGCATCGGGAAGAGCGTGCCCTTCTTCAGGACCTGGAGCTCGACGCCCATCTCGAACATGTCGGCGGCCGGGGCCATCTCGCAGTCGGCGATGCCCGCTTCGGCGAGCATCGCCTTGGACTTGGCGGAGGCTCCGGACTCCAGGCAGGACTGGTTGACGGAGCCGGTGACCACGTACGCGGCGCCCATCGCGAACGCCGCCGCCACCGCGACCGGCGTGCCGAGGCCGCCGCCCGCGCCGACGCGGACCGCCGCGGCGTAGCGGAACTCGCGCTGCACGGTGTCGCGGAGCCGCAGGATGGCCGGCAGCAGCGCGGGCAGCGGGCGCCGGTCGGTGTGGCCTCCGGAGTCCGCCTCCACGGTGATGTCGTCGGCCAGCGGGACGTGGTGGGCGAGCGCGGCCTGCTCGGAGGTGATCAGGCCCTGCTCGAGGAGCGCGCTGACCAGGGTGGCCGGGGCGGGGCGCATGAAGCGTTCGGCGGTCTCCGGCCGGGAGATCTTGGCGATCAGCCGGTTGTCGGCGACCACCCGGCCGTCCGCCTCCCGGCGCAGCCCGGCCAGCCGGTAGCGCACCACGTGCGGCGTGAGGTCCATGTACGCGGAGGCCTCCACGCAGCGCACCCCGTGCCGCAGGAACAGTTCGACGGCCTCCCGCTCCAGCCGGTCCTCGCTCGGGCTGTGGATCAGGTTGACGGCGTAGGGCAGTCCGGGGATCTCGGCGGCGAACCGGGCGATGGCCCGCTCGATGGTCTCGGGCAGCAGCCCGGCGGCGCCGAACGACGCCAGGAAGCCCTCCCTGGCCAGGGCGATCACCATGTCGGCGGAGGCGATTCCGCCGGCCATGGCCCCGGCCATGTACGCCTGCCGCACGCCGTGCGCGGTGCGGAAGCCGGCCGAGCCGAGGCGCTCCGGCGGCAGCGGCCGGGCGGCGGCGAGCAGCGGCAGACCGTCGCCCTCGGCGAGGGCGAAGCCGCCGGAGACCGCACCGATGCCCTCGGGTGTGACGGTGATGAAACAGGGCTGCTCCAGGTCGGCCAGCGTGTGGTAGATCCCGGCGGGATCCGTGCTGGGGTACCGCTCCCCGTACCAGCGGAGAGGGGTGTCGCGAATGTCCATGGGGAAACGAAGCTCCTTGGCTGAGCGGCGGGTGCGGGTGGGCCGTCACGCCTGGGCGGAACGGACCTCGATGGCCACGTCGGTCAGTTCGTAGATGCGCAGGCCCGGCTTCCACAGGTCGGCGTCCGCGACGACCAGCAGGCGGTCCTCCTCACGGCGGACTTCCTTGATGTGCACGTCGAAGAAGAGCTCCTTGTCGTGGCGCAGGATCTGACCGCGGTACTTCCAGGCCATCTCGACGTCGGTGGCCATCGCGAAGCGGGGCCGCTCCATGCCGTCGGCGAGGTTCTGCTCCAGGACGAACAGGCGCATGGCCTGCAGGACGGCCTCGACGCCGAGCGAGCCGGGCATGACGGGGTCGCGGTGGAAGTGGCAGTCGAAGTACCACTCGTCCGGGCGGACCGCGCGCCGGCCGTGCAGGTAGCCGTGGCCGTGCCGGCCGCCGTCGGTGACCAGGTCGACGTGGTCCACGAGGGCGAACTTGTCGCCGGGCAGGTGGAGGTGACCGCCGCTCTCGTCGGTGAACGCCGGGGCGCCCTCGGGCAGTTCGATCCGGCGGACCCGCGCGGGGTCCGGCCGCTCGGCCTCGATCCAGGGAGCGACGTACTGGCCGTTGTCGAGGCCGACCTGGTTGGCGAGGGCCGCCGCGTTGAAGTAGCCGAACAGGGACTCGCCGGTGTAGAAGACCTCGCCGTCGGCGGAGAGCTCGTAGCTGAAGTTCTGCAGGACCGCGCCCTGGACGGCGCTCGTCATCAGCAGCTTGGAGTGGTGCCGGATGGTCTTGCCGCGCAGGTCGATGTCCTTCACCAGGGTGGCGCGGCCGTCGAGGTTGCGGATCGAGTACTGCTCCTCGGGGTTCTTCAGGGTGGCGCCGAGGTAGTAGCCCAGGAAGATCGCCGCCTGGAGGGAGGTCTCCATGTAGACGGCGTTCGGCATGTGCGGGAAGGAGTTCTGCTCGTAGTACCAGGCGTCGGCCGGGGAGTCGTACTCGGTGACCATCTCCGAGCCGGGCGACAGGTCGCCCCGGGTCCCCTTGAGGGACATGACACGGTCGACGAACTGGAAGTCGCCGTTGGGGATGTAGGGGGCCCGGCTGTCGCGGTAGACCTCGAACTCCGGGCCCATCGCCATGTCGAGCAGGCCCTTGGCGGCGTGCGCCAGATGCAGCTCGTTGATCATCGCGGGCTCGCCGGCCCGGTTGCGGCGGCCGAGGAACTCCGGGAAGCCGCCGATCTCCGGACGGTAGGGCGAGCCCTCCTTCTCCCGGACCTGGAGGCCGAGGTTCTTCATGCGGATGACCGGCTTGTCGCCCAGGTAGATGAGGACGTCGGCGATGACCGTGGCGCGCGGCAGGAGCGTGAGCTCCATGACCTCGACCTCGTAGCGGATCTCCTCGTGGGCCTGGGTGATCTGGCCGCGGACCTGGACCTCGATGGGGGTGTCCGTGACGCACTGGAAGCGCGCGTCGGGGAGGGTCAGGTGCATGCCCTGGTGCAGCAGGTAGATCTGCAGCAGCTGGACGGCGCCCTCGGCGACCAGCGAGCCGGCCAGCACGTGGTCGTCCGGGAAGTGGCAGGTGAAGTACCAGGCGTCGGGCTGGAGTTTCTTGATCGCGCTGAGCGTGCCGAGACCGCGCGGGCCGCCCTTGCGGTCGATGACGACCTCGTCCACCATCCGCAGCTTCTCGTCCGGGAGGCGCAGCGCCGGGTTGACGCCCGGGTCCTGCGCATGGTCCGGGCCGAAGACCTCGCCGGGTCGGCCCTGTGCGAGCAGGTCGAGGTCCTCGCGGGTGAGGTGGTTCTTCTCGGTGTACGCCAGCGGCTTGAACCAGCCCCTGGGGAGTGCGGCGCGGGCGGCCTTCTCCTTCTCGGTCATCACGATGCCGAGCGGGGTGTCGAGCTCCGCCTGGCTGAAGAACCCGGCGCAGGCGTCGTGCAGTTCGAGGATCAGCTCGCCGTCGGCGTAGCACTTGTAGCTGAAGAAGAACAGGGTGGTGTCGCCCTGGTGCACGAAGCGGTCGATGGAGATGTCGTAGCGCAGGGTCTGGCCGACGCGGGGCAGGTTGCCGCGGAAGATCAGGGTGCTGTCGAGCAGGCGGTAGACCCGCTCGCCCTTGTTGCGGAAGTCGATGCCGAGGTAGCTGACCAGCAGCAGGTCGCACTGGCCGGCCTCCACGGTCACGGCCGGCGGGACGCCCCCGTCCACGGCGTACCAGGCGTCCTCGGGAACGTCGTACTCCGTGGTGATGGTCGCGGGCTTGAACTCCCCCGTCTTCCCTTCGATCGCGGTCACCCGGGTCACGAAGTGGTACGGCGGGGCGGGCAGCCGGACCCGCTTGGCGTACCCGTCGATCACGCCGAACTCCGGGCCGAAGACCTTGGCGACGGAGCCGACGGCGAACTCCAGGAGGTCGGCCTCGTCCCAGATGACGCCTTCCTTGACGTCCTTGGCCTGCTCACTCTCGGCGGTGGACGCTGCGGTCGCCTGCGGGGCCGGGACGGGGGTGGGCGGCGCCGGGTCGGCCGCGGGGGCCGGTGGCGCGGCGGGGAGAGCGGCGCGGGGGGCGGGGGCCGGCGGGGCGATGCGCTCCGCATGGCCGGTCGTGCGGGCGGCCGGCTGCTGGGCGGTGCCGTCCAGCAGGGCCTCCACGCGGCTGAGCGTGGCCGCTTGGAGGATGTGCTGGGTCTCCATCACCACCGAGTGGGTGGCGACCATCTGCCGGCGCATCTCCCGTACGAGGTCGGCGGCGACGGTGGCCGAGACCTCGCCGTCCGCGTGGGCGGTCGGACCGGCCGGGGCGGGGGGCGTCGGCGCCTGGGCCGCCGCTGCCACGGGAGCGGGCGGCATCGCGGCGGCGGGCGTGGCCTGCGTGGCGGCCGGTGCGGGCTGTGCGGGCTGTGCGGGCTGTGCCCAGGGCAGGTACGGGACCGGGGTGCCGTCGAAGGCGATGACCTCGGGGTCGGCGAGGGTCGGGTCTGCGGGCATGAGAGCTGAGTCCTCCGGCGGAACAGACGGGACGGGGTCGGGGGTCGGCGTGGCGGCGACGGGGGCGCTGTCCGGCACCGCGGTACCGCTCGGCCCGGCCGGGGAGCCGGCGTCGGCGGACGGGGCGGTGGCGTCACCTGACGCGGACGGGGTTGCGGCAGGCCCGGAGCCCACGGTGGGCGTTCCCGGGCCCTGGCTTCCGCCCGGCACTGCTCCGGAACCGGCCGAGGCAGCACGCGCACCCGGCACACCGCCTCCGGCGCCTCGGCTCGCGAGGGGGGTGGGCTGGGCCGAGGCGGCCGGAGCGGACCCCGAGGCGGGCAGGGCCGTTGCACCGGCCGCGGCGGCCGGACCCACTGCCGAGGCAGCCGGGCCCACGCCTGAGGCGGCCGGACCCGCGCCCGACGTCGCCCCCGCCACGGCGGCCGAAGCGGCCGAACCCACCGAACCCGACGCGGGCAAGGCCGTTGCGCTGGCTGCGGTGGCCCGGCCCGCGGCCGGCATCGTCCCCGCCGCAGTGGCCGTTCCCGTGGCCCGGCCCGCTGACGGAGCCGAGGCCGTGGCCGTCGGTGTCAGGGCACCGGCGTTCGCGGCTTCGGGCACTGGCGCCGCGGGTCGCGCGGTCACCGTCCCGGCGGCGGGAGTCGTCGGCGTCCCGGTGGGCGAGGTACCGGCCGTGCCTGCGGTGGGCGTGGCCGGATGGCCAGGCGCGGTCGGTGTGGCCGGATGGCCAGGCGCGGTCGGTGTGGCCGGATGGGTCGGCGCGGTCGGTGTTGTGGCCGTTCCCGTCAGTTCGCGGGCGATTCGGGACGGGGCCGGGTCCGCGCCGCCCACGCGGAAGCGGGTGGGGCGGGTGGGGCGGGGCGGGACGCGTTCGGCGGGCGGGGCCAGGAGCGGGGTCAGGTCGGGGTCGAGGCCGTGGGCCGTCAGGCGGGCGACGAGGCCGGCGATGGACTTCGTGGCGGTGACGCCCCGGCGGTCGACCGGGGCCGCGACGTGCGGCGTGTCGCCGAGGGTCTCGCGGATCCAGCGGGAGCAGGTGGCGCTCGGGCCGACCTCCAGGAAGTAGCGGAACCCCCGCTCGTAGGCGCCGCGTACCAGCCGCGGGAAGTCGATCGGGGAGCGCAGGGTGTGCGCGATGCGGCGGGCGATCTCCTTGCGGTCCAGGGCGGGCAGCACCTGGTAGTCGTAGGCGCTGAGGAGTTCGAGGTCGCCGAAGGAGCCCGTCGGGTAGTCGTTCAGGCCCGCGAGGCCGTCCAGCTCGGCGTCCACCACCGGGCAGTGCATGACCGCGTTGACGGGCGAACGCGCGGCGGGGCAGCCGAGTTCCTTGATCAGGGCGCGGCACTGGGCCGGATCTCCGGCGATGACCAGCTCGGCGGGGGTGTTGACGTGCGTGAGGTGGACCCGGTCGTAGCGGGGAAGTACGGCCCGTACCGACTCCGCGTCCGTGAGCAGCACATGGCTCGCCCACACGTCGGCGTCCGGCGTCCCGTCCGGCAGGTTCCATGCCTCGCGGACCGTGCGGCGCGGGCCGCACAGGCGGTCCTTGAAGATCTGCGTGGTGCTGATGAGCGCGTCGTCCCGGCCCTCCGGCAGCCAGCCGCCCGTGGCGAAGAGCATGCTCGACTCGCCCAGGCTGTAGCCGAATCCGCCGTGCGCGCCGATGCCGAGGACGTCGCGGACCAGGTCCGTGTAGAGGATCGCGAAGCTGGTGCCGGTGGCGAGCATGAACGGGATGTCCTCCCCGAGGGAGGCCTCCCAGGCCATCAACTCCCGTCGCCCGAGCGCTTCTTGCGTACGCGGGTACAGCTCGGCGGCCCGCAGGTGCCGCTCCGGCGCGTCGGCCTGGCCCTCGAACCGTTCCAGCAGCCCCGGGAAGGCACGGAACAGGTCCTGGCCCAGTCCGGGATACGAGTTGAACGCGCCCGGGTAGACCAGCGCGACCTTGCCCCCGGGGCCGATCGGGCGCGCCGTGAAGCAGCTGCCGGCGGGTGTGGTCCACTCGCCGCCGGATGCCTGCACACCGGGCAGGTCCCGGGCGGCGAGGTCGAGTTGCCTCCGCAGCTCGGCGCGGTCGCGTCCGACGAACACGGCGCGGACCGAACGGCCGCGCAGCTGCCCGGCGGCGTCGCGGGCCAGGGCGTACGGATCGGCGTCCCCGGCGAGCAGCTCCCGGTGCCGTTCGATCCCGGCGAGCAGCCCGTCGAACGAGTCCGCGGACAGCGGGAGTACGAGGGGGCCGTCCGCCCGCTGCCAGTCGCTGGGCACGGCCGTGCCACGGGTCGCCTCGGCGGAGAGCACGAGGTGTCCGTGCGCACCCGAGCCGCCGATGAAGCCGACGGCCGCGTACCGGCGGGACCCCGCCGCCCTGCGCAGCCAAGGGCGGGACGCATCGGGTACGTACAGCGTCGAGGCCGCGAAATCGTCGGCGAGTTCGGCGGCCGGACGGCTCCAGCCGCCGGTGCCGGGCAGATAGCCGTGGTGCAGGCAGAGCACGGTCCTGATCAGCCCGGCCATGGTCGCGGCGCAGCCGGCGTCGCCGATCTGCGCCTTGGCGCTGCCCAGCGCGACCCGTCCGGTACGGCCCGCGGGTCCCGCCGGACCTGCCGGACCTTCCAGACCCACCGGACCTGCCGGATCTGCCGGACCTGCCGGCCCCGCCGAGCCCCCCGGGCCACCCCCCGCCGGGAACACCTTCGCAAGACCCGCGATCTCCGCCCGGTCCTGGGCCGGTGTGCCGCCCGCGTGGGCCTCCACGTAGCCGATGTCCCCGGCCGTGACCCCGGCCGCGGTGAGCGCGGCCTCGGCCGCGGCCGCGTACGTGTCGGCGTCGGCCTCGGGCACCCGGCCGTTCACGGGCGCAGCGTGGCGGATCGCGACCGAGTCCAGCCGTGCGTACACCGGCGCGGCGGACTCGCCGGGCCGGGTGACGACGACCGCTCCGGCGCCCTCGCCGATCCGGCGGCCCCGGCCGCCCTCCGCGAAGGTGAGCCCGGCCTCGGCGACCACGTCGGGCCGCAGCAGCAGGTTCTCGGCGGAGCCGGCCAGGTCGACGGCGCCGACCAGGACCGCCTCGATGCCCGGGTCGAGCAGCAGCAGCCGCGCGATCTGAAGTGCCTCGGCGGTGCCGGAACCGTCGGAGGAGACCGTGAAGGAGGGGCCGGTCAGGTTCCACAGGGACGAGATACGGCTGGCCATCACGTTGCCGATGTAGCTGAGCACCTCGTTGGCGACGATGGGATCGACCACCGCGTCGCGGCCGACGGCCGTCAGCCGGGCCAGCTCCGCCTCGTCGACCTGGACTCCGGCGCGGGCGAACTCCTGGCGCACGAAGGCCCCGAGGCCGTACCGGGTGATGCGCAGGTGGGTGGTGGGCTCCGTCTCCATGCCGACGACGACGGCGATACGGCGGGGCTGCGGGGCGGTCTCCCCCTTGGCCACGGCCCGGCTGTACCCGGCGTCGTGCAGCGCCTCGTCGGCGACCTTGATGGCCAGCGCGTGCTGGAGGTTGTAGGTGCGCAGGTCGGCGGGCGGGATCTTCAGGTCGATGGGGTCGATGCCGAGCCCGTCGACGAACGCGCCCTGCGGCAGCGCCTCGGGCGAGACGCCGGCGCCGTGCTCGAGGGAACCGCCGCGCGTCTGGTCGAGGCCCCGCCAGCGCCGCTCAGGCAGCGGAGCCAGGGCGTCCCGGCCGGCGTGCACGGCACGCTCGTACGCGTCGAGGGAGTCGAAGGAACCGAAGTGCGCGCCGAGCCCGACGATGTCGAGCGCGGGCACGGACCTCTCGGGGGCCGGGGCACCGGCCGTCGCGGGGTCCGGCTCGGACGTGGGGTCCGGCTCGGACAGCACGACGTGCGCGTTGGTCCCGCCGAAGCCGAACGCGGAGACCGCGGCCCGGCGCGGCCCGTCGCCCTTGGGCCAGGCGCGGCCGGTGCGGACGAGGGCCTCCTCGCCGACCCGCCCGTCCTTGGAGCTGATGGGGCGTTCGACGCCGGTCGTCGGGGGGATGTGGCCGTGGCCCATGGCCAGGACGACCTTGAGCATGCTGCTGAGGCCGGCCACGGTGAGCAGATGGCCGACGTTGCCCTTCACGGAGCCGATCAGCGGAACGCCGCCTGCCGCGCCGAAGAAGTCGGCCACGGACTGGGCTTCGGTGGCGTCGCCGATGGGCGTGCCGGTGGCGTGGCACTCGAGGTAGTCGATGGCCGAGGGCTCGATGCCGGCCTGCTCGTAGGCGAGCCGGTACGAGCCCAGCTGACCCGAGCCCTGGGGGACGAGGAGGTGACGGCCGCTGCCGTCGTTGGTGAGCCCGATGCCGTCGACGACGGCGTGGATGCGGTCGCCGTCGCGCAGGGCGTCCGCGAGCCGTTTGACGGCGACCATGCCGGCGCCCTGACCGGTGACGATGCCACCGGAGCGGGCGTCGAAGGGCTGGCTGAACCCGTCACGGGGATAGGCGCCCAGGTCGCCGAAGGACAGGTGGATGAGCGTGGGGTCGGGTGCGCACACACCACCGGCGAGGACGAGGTCGGCCTGTCCGGCGGCGAGGTGGTCGCAGGCCAGCTTCAGCGCGTACAGGGCGGACGAGCAGGCCGCGTCGAGGGCGTAGCGGGGGCCGCCGAGGCCGAGCGCCGTGGCCGCGACGCCGGCCGGGGAGCCGCTGACCCGCAGGTCCTCGGCGTTCAGCCGGTCGCGGTCGATGCGGTCGCCGGCGTGTGCGAGGGCGCCGAGCGGCGGATGCCCGGCCCGGCGCAGCCCCTCCAGGACGGCCTCCTGGACGAGCGGCACGCTGACCTTGGCCGAAGTGGGCGTCGGGAACGAGTAGTTGCCCAGGATCAGGCCGGTGCGGGCCAGGATCTCCGGGCGGTCGGCGTGTCCGCTGTCGCGCAGCGCCTCCCTGGTCACGTGCAGGGACCAGTGGAAGATCCGGTCGAGGCCGGCGAGGTACTCGGGGTCGAGCAGATAGCCGTGGGGATCGAAGTCGAAGTCGGTGATGAAGCCGCCCCGGCGGCAGTAGATCTCATGCTCCGGGTCCATGTCGCGGGGCTCGGGCGTCTGGCCGAAGACCTCCTCGCCCCCTTCCCGGCGGCTGTCCGCGCCGGAACGGAGGTTCTGCCAGAACTCGGCGGGCGTCTCCGCGCCTGGGAACAGGCAGGAGAGGCCGATGATGGCGTACTTGCTCATGAGAGCTCTCGGGTCCCTTCTGACGGGCGGCCGGCCCGGACGGCGGCATGGTGAGGAACCGTCCGGGCCGGCCCGATCGCTTGCGCTGGCTGTGTCGCTGTGCGGCTGTGCCGCGGCGAAGCGGAATCAGCCGCTGATGAACTTGGCCGCCAGCTGCGGGGCCGAGACCACGCGGACACCGTCGAACCGGGCCAGCACCGTTCCGTCGGGGGCGCAGGCGGTGACGGTGAGCGACACGGTGGTGGAGCCGCTGCCCTCGCCGGGTTCGACGACGATCAGGAACGGCGCGCCGTCGGGCAGCGGGTGGTGCAGGTCGGCGCGGGCCACCGACAGGGGCAGCGAGGCGCTGCCGCGGAACAGCCGCACCCAGACCAGGCCCGCCTGAAGCAGCAGGTCCGCGGTGCCGGGCGCGAACATCGCGCCGCCGAACGCGCCGCCCTCGGGCCGCAGTTCGGCCAGCTCGCACTGCAGGACGAGCCGCGACTCGTCCTCGGCGAGGATCCGGCGCACACCGCGCAGGGCCGGGCCGTGGAAGAGGGTTCCGTCGCCGTAGAGGCCGTCGGCGTCCCGTCCGCCGCCGAGGGCGGGCAGGCCGGTGACGGTGCTGCCGGCGGGTACGGCGCCGGGGGCGACCACGGCCGCGTAGTGCGGGCGTACGGCGCCCTTGGCGTCCGTGGACCGGATGGCGACCTGGACCGTGTCCCCGGCCGGGGTCATGGTCAGGGCGAGCCGGGCGGGCTGGGTGCCGTCGAAGACGATGCCCTTGTGGACGGCGAAGTCGCGGACCTGCCGGACGGCGGCGCCGCCGCTGCGCTCGACCGCGCCGATCGCCCAGCCGAGCGCGACCACCGCGGGCAGCACCGGCGCCTCGCCGATCACATGGTCGGCGACGATCGGGTCGCCGGGCAGGGCGTCCAGCGCCCGCTCGACGGTGACCGCACCGGTCGCGGCGGGCCGCTCCGGCTCCGACAGGGGGGTCGTCGGGCCGAGGACGGTCACCACGTCCGCGGCGCGCTCGGCGGCGAACTGCTCGGTGAACAGCCGGGCTCCGGTCTCCACCGGGATCAGGGTGATGCCGCGCTCCTGGAAGACGGCCTTGATCTCCGGGGAGACCATGCCGCTGTCCCAGGCGCCCCAGTTGAGGGAGGTGACGCGGGCGGCGGGGTGGCGCTGCTTGAAGGAGGACGCCCAGGCGTTGAGGACCTCGTTGGCCATCGCGTAGTCGGACTGGCCGCGGTTGCCGAAGAACCCGGCGACCGACGAGAACAGGATCACATGGCGCAGCCGGTCGGCGTCGAGCGCGCCGGCCACCGTGCGCAGACCCGCCAGCTTGGGTGCGAAGACCCGCTCGATCTCGGAGGCCTTCTTGTTGGCGATGAGTTGGTCGGCCAGGACTCCGGCGCCGTGCACCAGGCCGGTGACGCGCTCCTTGTAGGGGGCGAGCGCGGCGGCGGTGGCGGCGGCGTCGGTGATGTCGACGGCCAGGTACTCGACGGTGCTGCCGGCGGCGCGTATGCCGGCGATGGTCCGGCGGATCTCCCGGGCGCCGACCACGGCGCGGAAAAGCTGGTCGACACGCTTCGGGGTGGGCTTCTCGCCCGCCGCCTTCAACTGCGCGGCGGCCGCGGCCTTCAGCGCGTCGTCCTCGACGCCGTTCGCCCAGTCCGGCTCGGCCTCCAGCGGGGTACGGCCGAGCAGGAGCAGCCCGGGCCGGTGACGCCCGGCCAGTTCGGTGACGCAGGCGGCGGTGATGCCGCGGCCGCCACCGGTGACGACGAGAAGGTCGTCGGAGGTGAGGGCCGGGGCGCCGGCGGCCTCCGGGTGCAGCGGCTGCTCGGCGAGGCCCAGGCCGACGCGGCGGGTGCCGTCGTGGCCGACCTGGGTGAGGTCGGTGGCGGCGTCCTGCGTCTCGTTCAGGACGAGGGCGGCGCCGGTCTCCGGGGTCAGCGCCGGGGCCAGGTCGACGGCCCGGCAGAACAACTGCGGCGCTTCCACGGCCAGGGTCTTCACCAGACCCGCCGCGCCCGCGGCCGGGGCGAGGTTCTCACTGACGCCGCCGAGGCCGAAGGCGCCGTCGAGGCGGGTGACGGTGACGAATCCGGCGCGGCCGGCGTCGGCCGCGGCGGTCAGCGCCTCGACCGCGTGCTTGGCCACCAGCAGCGTGTGGGCGAGGCGGCGGGTGCCGTCGGTGAAGTCGTCGTGGTGGGCGGCGCAGAGGTCGAGCACCAGGCTGATCCGGTCGGCGAGGATGAGCTCCATCCGCTCCGCGAGTTCGGTCACGCCCCACCCCGACAGGGAGTGGTCCTTGACGCCGGTGATCCGCTGGGCCACGCCGGGCAGCCGCAGCACATGCACATGCCGACCCGACTCGATGAGCCCCGCCACCAGCGCGGGCGCCACCTCGGAGCCGTCGTCCACGACCAGGGCACCGGAACCCTTCGGGTAGGCGCCGACCAGCAGATCGGGGGTGGGCAGCGCCACGAGCGCGGCCTGCGCACGGCCGATGCCACCGCGCGGCCGGTCGTCCGGCGCGGGCTCGGCGGCAACGGCACCCTGCGGGGCCGGGCTCTGCGCGCCGGTGTCACCGGAGCCCGAGGCGCCGGACATGAACTCCACGATGTGCCGCAGGGTGCGCAGCTCGGCGAGCTGCTCCGGACCAGCGGCGACGCCGGAGCCGAACTTCTCCTGCATCACACCCATGATCTCGACCCGCTTGATCGAGTCGATCCCCAAGTCCGCCTCGACATCCATGTCCAGGTCGAGCATGTCCGCCGGGTAACCGGTCTTCTGACCGACCACCTCCAGCAACGCCGCCTCAACACCCGCCGCATCCACAGCAGCGGGGGCTGCAGCGGGAGCGGACGCGGCCGCCGGAGCCGAAGACGCCATGAACTCCACGATGTGCCGCAGGGTGCGCAGCTCGGCGAGCTGCTCCGGACCAGCGGCGACGCCAGAGCCGAACTTCTCCTGCATCACACCCATGATCTCGACCCGCTTGATCGAGTCGATCCCCAAGTCCGCCTCGACATCCATGTCCAGGTCGAGCATGTCCGCCGGGTAACCGGTCTTCTGACCGACCACCTCCAGCAACGCCGCCTCAACACCCGCCGCATCCACAGCAGGAGCAGCGCCAGCGGGCGCGGCAACGGGAGCGGAGGCAGCCGCCGGAGCCGAAGACGCCATGAACTCCACGATGTGCCGCAGGGTGCGCAGTTCAGCAAGCTGCTCCGGACCGGCAGCAACACCGCCACCGAACCGCTCCTGCATCACACCCATGATCTCGACCCGCTTGATCGAGTCGATCCCCAGATCCGCCTCGACATCCATGTCGAGCTCGAGCATGTCCGCCGGGTAACCGGTCTTCTGACCGACGACTTCCAGCAGCGCCGCCTCAACACCCGCCGCATCCACAGCAGGAGCAGCAGCGGGGGCAGCAACAGGAGCAGGGGCGGCCGCCGGAGCGGACGAAGCCATGAACTCCACGATGTGCCGCAGGGTGCGCAGTTCAGCAAGCTGCTCCGGACCGGCAGCAACACCGCCACCGAACCGCTCCTGCATCACACCCATGATCTCGACCCGCTTGATCGAGTCGATCCCCAGATCCGCCTCGACATCCATGTCGAGCTCGAGCATGTCCGTCGGATAACCGGTCTTCTGACCGACGACTTCCAGCAGCGCCGCCTCGACACCCGCCGCGTCGACACCCGCCGCCTCGACGGAGGGGGCGGCCGGCTCCGGGGTGGGAGCCGGTTCGGTGACCGTCAGGGGCTGTGGGGTGGGCGCGGCGGCCGGGGCGGGGGCGGTGGCCAGGGCCTGGGGGGCGGGTGCCAGGGCAGGGGCCGGGGCGGACGCGGGGGCCGGGGCCGGCAGCGCCGGCTGCGGGGCCGTCCGGGGGGCGATCTGCGGTGCCGGCCGGGCGGGCGCCGGACGGGCGGCCGTGGTGGGCGCCGCCGTGCCCAGCTCCAGGCCGGCGAGGTCGCGCAGGATCTCGTTGGCCCGCAGGTGGCTGCGTCCGATGTCCAGGCCGTGCTCCTTGACGGCGTTGATCCCGGGGAGGACCTGGCCGAGCCGGCCCTGCTCGGCGGCGCGCTCCAGCAGACCGGTGAGGCGCTCGGCGCTCTGCAGCTGGCTGTTCAGATAGTCGTCGTGCAGGGCGAGATGGTCGGCCACGAGATCGGCCAGGCGGTCACTGTCCACGTGAGCTGTCTCCATGACGGTGGGAGCAGGAGCGGGGGTGGGGGCGGGTGCCTCCGGAGCGGGTGCGGTGGCGACGGCGGACGCGGCGGCGTGGGCCGCGGGGTTCGCGGGGTTCGCCCTGCTCACGGCCACCGTCGTGGACGAGGCACCGGCCGCGACGGACGCCGGACCGTTCGGGCCCGAGGCGGGCGCGGTGGCCCGTGGCGGAGCCGCTGACGGATGCGGCGCGGGGGCCGCGGCCGGGACGCGGGCCGCAGCCGTGGGAGCGCCGGGAGATCCCGCGTCCGGTCCGGCGGGCGCGTCCTGCGCCGCTCCCCCGGTGGCGCCGGGCAGTGCGGGTACGGCGATCCGGTACCCGTTCTCGATGGCGTCCCGGTACTTCGCCCTGCGCTCCGGCGAGACGTAGTTGATGCCGTTGAGGAGGATCGACATGCCCTTGGCGGGCGGCTCCTGCACGACGGGCTCGACATAGCGGTCGGCGGTGGCGAGCGGCAGTCCGTGGACCGCGAGCTGGGCGACGGCCTGCTTCAGGGCGACGTCCGCGTCCCGGCCGGGGCCGGCGTCCAGGGCGATCACCGTGTGCTCGCGGTCGCCCAGGATGCGCCGTACGAGCTGGGTGAGCACGCTCTTGGGGCCGAACTCGACGAACACCCGGTACCCGGCCGCGTACATCTCCTCCACCCGGGTGGAGAAGTCGACGGGGTTGATGAGCTGTTCGGCGAGGACGGTGCGGTTGGCGGCGACGTCGGCGCCGTACGCCGCGCCGCGGGTGTTGGCGAAGACCGTCCCGTCGGGGGCGCCGACCTCGAACCGCTCCACGTCGGCGCGGAACGCGTCCACCGCGTGGCCGACGAAGGGCGTGTGGAAGGCGGCCGAGACGGGCAGCCGGCTCGCGCGCAGGCCGGCCGCCGCAGCGTCGGCGACGAGGCGGTCGATCTCCTCGGTGGGGCCGCCGACGACGATCTGGTCCGGCGCGTTGCGGTTGCAGATCACCACGTCGCCGCGGCCGGCGAGCAGTTCGGTCACCCGCTCCTCGGAGGCGGAGACGGCGGCCATGGCGCCCGCGTCGAAGCCGGGGTCCTGCGGCGGCGCCATCGCCTTGCCGCGAGCCCGGGCCAGCGCGAAGAAGGCTTCGTCGGTGAGGGCGCCGGCGGCCCACAGGGCGGTGAGTTCGCCGAAGCTGTGGCCGAGGAACCCCTCCGCCCGGAAGCCGAGTTCGGTGAGGTAGCGGAACTGACCGGCCGACAGCGCGCCGATGGCGGGCTGGGCGTACGCGGTCGCCCGCAGGGCGGCCTCCTGCTCGGTGCGTTCGGCGTCGCTGAACACGGGCGGCGGGAAGGCCACACGGGACAGCGGCTCGGCGCCGTCGAAGTGGCGGTTGGCGGCGTCGAAGGCGGCCCGCAGCGGCGGCAGCGCCATGACGGCGGCCCGGCCGGGATTGACGTACTGGCTGCCCTGTCCGGCGAACAGCGCGGCGACCTTGCCGGCCGCCGCGGCACCGCGGCGGAAGTGCACGCCCTTGGGGTGGGACCAGGCCTCGGCGTCGGGCCGGGCGCGCAGTTCGCCGAGCGCGAGTTCGCGCAGGTCGGCGAGTTCGCGCTCGGTGCGTGCCACGAGCGCCACGCGCGCGTGGCCGGACGGGGCCGGGCCGCCGGTCGCGGGCGCACCCGAGGCGAGGGACTCGGTCAGCCGCGCGGTGTCGGGCGCGTGCCACAGGTGCACGGCCGCCACCGGGTGGGAGACGCGGAGGTCGTCGCCGTCGTCGTACTCCTCCAGGACCACATGGAAGTTGGTGCCGCCGAAGCCGAACGAGGACAGCGCGGCACGCCGCTTGGGCCGCTCCGGGGTGCGGATCCAGGGCCGCGCCTCGGTGTTGACGTAGACGGGGCCGGAGGTGAAGTCGATGGCGGGGTTGGGCTCGTCCACATTGATGGTGGGCGGCAGCACCTTGTGGTGCAGGGCGAGCGACAGCTTGATCATTCCGGCCGCGCCGGCCGCGGCCTTGGTGTGTCCGATCTGCGACTTGATGCTGCCCAGGGCGGCGTACTGCCGGCTGTCGGTGGCCTCGGAGACCACGGCGGACAGGGCGCTGAGCTCGGTGGCGTCACCGACGGCCGTGCCGGTGCCGTGCGCCTCGAAGAGCTCGATGCTCGCGGGCGAGCAGTCGGCGTCCTCATAGGCGCGGCGCAGGGCGACCATCTGGCCCTCCTTGCGGGGGGCGTAGATGGACTTGAAGCGGCCGTCGCTGGAGGTGCCGACGCCGCGCAGCACGGCGTAGATCTTGTTGCCGTCGCGCTCGGCGTCGGCGAGGCGGCGCAGGGCGAGCATGCCGATGCCCTCGCCGATCAGCGTGCCGTCGGCGTTCTTGTCGAACGGGCGGATGTGGCCGGACTTCGACAGCGCCGGTGTCTTGCTGAAGCACAGGTACATGAAGATCGTGTTCTCGGCGTCGCAGCCGCCGACCAGCATGGTGTCGGCGCGGCGCTCGGTCAGCTCGCTCACGGCCGCGCGGACCGCGCCGAGGGAGCTGGCGCAGGCCGCGTCGATCGTCATGTTGATGCCGCCGAGATCGAACCGGTTGGCGATACGGCCCGCGACGACGTTGCCGAGCATGCCGGGAAAGGAGTTCTCCTCCCACGGGGCGTACGCCAGCCGGAACTTGGCGACGATCTCCTCGGCGTCCCGCTGGGACAGGCCGCAGCTGCGGACGACCTCCTTGAGCACGCCGCTCTGCAGCCGGGCGGTGAGCGGCTGGGTGAGCTGGTTGGCGCCGGTGATGCCGAGCACCACGCCGGTGCGCGCCTTGTCGTACCAGTCCTGGTCGGCGCCGGCGTCCTTCAGCAGATCGCGGGTGACGACGAGGCTGAGCAGCTGGAGGACGTCGGTGACCTCCAGGGTGTTCGGCGGCAGCCCGAACTCCAGCGGGTTGAACGGCGTGTCGGGGATGAAGCCGCCGCGCTTGGCGTACGTCTTGTCCGGCACGGTGGGGTCCGGGTCGTAGTGCTCGTCGACGTCCCAGTGGCCGGCGGGCACGTCCTCGATGCAGTCGGCGGCCGACACGACGTTCGACCAGAACTCCCGCAGATTGCTGGACTTGGGGAAGAGCGCGGAGAGGCCGACGATGGCGATGGGTTCCCGGGCGAGCCGACGGTCGAGGTCGGATTCCTGCGATGAGTTCACGGCGAGTCTCTCTGGATCTGGGGCGAACAGGGAGGTCGGGAGCGGCCGACGGCCGGATGGGCGCCGGGCGGACGGTCTGGGGTGGCCGGCCCGGCGCCCACCCGTGTCACGCCGCGGCGGTACGCCGTTCGGACTCCTCGGCGATGTGCGCCGCGAGGGCCTCGATGGTCGGGTGGTACCAGAGCGCTGTGGTGCCGAGTTCGAAGCCCAGCCAGTTCTCCATCTCGCCCGCGATGATCAGGGCGGCGGTGCTGTCGAGGTCGAGCTCGTCGAAGTACTGGTCCGGCGGGACCTCGGACGGGTCAACGCCCAGGCGCTGCGCGATCTCCTCGATCAGCCACTTCTGGGCCTCCTCGGCCGTGATTTTCACCATTTCCGATCCTCTCCGAACGGCTTGCTGCTCGTTTGCCGGGGAGATATGTGGGATTCCCCGGAGAACGCCCCTCTGCGGAGGCGTATGGATGCATGAGCAAAGAGGGCCACAACGGGCCGGGCGGCGGACCCTGATCCGCAAGCGTGAACCTATGGCGGCGGTCCTGACCCAGCAACCGAACTCAGCGCCGGGAAAGGCCTTTCCGGGTGGTCCGAAAGGGCCGTGCGGCGTTGTTCCACCGGTATTCCCGGCGCTGAGCTGGGGCGATTTGGCGGGCTCCGCGGAAGGCCGACACCGGTGTCAGCCTGGGGTATGGCTGTCAGCGTCCGTGTCAGCCATTGCGGCGGACGGCCCGCCGCGGTTCGCTCGTCTTTTCCGGCCTGACGGAGGTGTGAATTCCGTGCGGCGGGTGAACGGCGTCAAGGGATTCGGCGGCCGCCCGCGTGAGTTCCGCGACGACGACGCGGATGGACAGGTGCGGGTTGGCCGCGAGGCGGGCGGCGGCGGTGCGCAGGGCCATCGGGAACTGGCCGCAGACCGCGGCCAGTTCGGCCGTGGCGTCGGGCTCGGCGGCGGTGCGCTCGGCACCCAGACAGGCCTCGATCAGGGCGTACGACTCCGCCGCGGACAGCACGTCGACGGGGATCGGCGTGGCGCCCTCGCGGGTCACCAGGTCCATGAGCGGTGCCCTGGAGGTGACGAGGACCAGGTTGCCGGGAGAGCCCGGCAGCAGGGCGCGCACCTGTGCGGCGTCCGCCGCGTCGTCGAGGAGTAACAGGAAGCGGCGGCCGGCGACGAGGCTGCGCAGCAGCGCGGAGGCCTCCTCGCAGGTGTCCGGCAGCCACGCGTCGCTGACGCCGAGCGCGCGCAGAAAGCGGGTGAGCACCGTGCCGACCGGGACCGGGCGGCCGGTGCTGCCCTGCAGGTCGGCGTAGAGCTGGCCGTCGGAGAACTCCGCGTGCCGCCGGTGGGCCCAGCGGACGGCGAGCGCGGTCTTCCCGATGTCCTGGGGACCGTGCACCACGCCGATCCCGACCGACGGGTGCTGCGCACGCCGGCACTCCAGCAGGGTGTCCAGCGCGTCCAGTTGTTCCTCGCGTCCGACGAAGGGCGGGGCGACGGGCGGGAGTTGAGCCGGTGGCGCGATGGCCGGGACGGCGTCATGGGCCACCGGTCCCGCGGGCGTCCCGCCCCACGCCCGTGCACCTGCGTCGGACCGGTGAGCGGGCTCCCGCGGGGTCTCCGGTTCGCCGTACGACCGCGGCGCCGCCGCGCCCGGTGGTTCCGGGTGCTGGTGCGGTGGCTCGTCCCGGACGTCCCGGACGTCCCGGACGTCGTCGGGCCTGCGCGGCGCCTGCGGACGCGACCCGGCTCGGCCGTCCGGCTGTTGTGGTGTCTGCGGCCTGCTGCGCGGGGCGGGCCCGGGCGGCCGGGGTACGGTCACGAGGGAGGTGGCGCCGGTAGGTGGTGGTGACATCGGCGGCTCGGGGGCGACCGAGGCGAGGATGGTCCGGCGCGCCTGCCAGACCTCGTCGCTGGGCTCGACACCGAGTTCCCTGCGCAGCCGTACCCGCAGGTCCTCGAAGAGCTGCAGGGCGGCGGCCCGGCGACCGGAGCCGGCGAGCGCGAGCATCATCCGCGCCTGCAGCGACTCGTTCAGCGGCTCCTCGTGCGCGGCCGTCATGAGGTGCTCGACGGCGAACCCGGGCCGGTTCAGCCGCAGTGCCAGGTCGGCGACGTCGATGGTCACGTCGATGTGGCGCTGTGCGATCCGGACGGCCGCGGGATGCTGCCACAACTGCGGCACGTCCTGCAGGACCCTGCCCTGCCTGCTGCGCAGCGCCTGGCCGTACAGGTCGAGCGCGCCCGACGGGTCGGACGCGGCCGCCTGCGCGGCCCGCGCGACGCGGTCCTCGAACTGCCGCAGATCGAGCCGCGCCCCGCTGCTGTTGAAGACGTACCCGCCCCGGACCGTGCCGATCCGGCGCCCGCCGCCACCCCGGCAGGCGGCCCCCATGTCGAAGATCCGACGCAGTCGGGCGGCGTAGGTGTGGACGAGCCTGGCGTATCCGCACGGAGCGTCGCCGGGCCACAGCACGTCGGCGATCTCCTCGTGCCGGACGACCTGGTCGGCCTGGACGGCCAGCAGGCCGAGCAGGGTGCGCAGCTTCTGCGGCATCGCCACCGGCGCCCCCGCCTGCATCACGGTCAGCGGCCCGAGCAGGCGCACCTCGCACGGGGCCGCGGCCCGGTCGGCTCCCGGACCGGCGGCCAGGGCGCCCGCGCGGTCGTACCCGACGACCCGGGCCACCCGGTCGAGCGAATCGTGACGCGGATTGCGCACCTGGCCGCGCTCGATGTGACGTACGGTTCTGACACTGATTCCGGCTCTGCGCGCCACCTCTTCCTGAGTCAATCCCGCCTTGATGCGAGCGGCTCTCAGACCGTCTCCCTCGCGCCCGCCAGTCATCCCCCACCCTTCACACGTGTTTTCGGCGACTTCACAAGCGGATCACAGAAGACTTACACCAACTGTGGGGCCCGCATGCGGGGAACGCGGAAGGCAGGAAGGATTCGTCACTCAGAAGTCGACTTCCGAACAACAGGCGAATCCGGAGGAGCGGATTTCAGGCGCGAATCCCTCCCGCCACACCCGTCTCTTTTTCAGTTGATTTCCGTACGGTTTGCGAAAGTTACGGCGCCGTCGTGAGATCCGCGGTGCGCTGCGGGTGCCCGGATTCCGCCGGCACGGTGGAGCCGCGCACCACGAGCAGCACCAGGACACCGGCGACGACGGCAACCAGACCGCCGATCAGGAACACCTGGTCGAGGCCGGCGGCGTAGGCGTCCTCGATCACCCGCTGTGCGGCGCCGCGCGACTCCTCGGCGACCGGGGCGAGCGCGGCCGCCGACTGCCCGCCGGTGACGAGTTCGGCCGCGGCGTCGGAGTCGGTGAACAACCCGCTGTCGGCCAGCTTGGTGGCGATGACCCCGGACACGACCGTGCCGACGGCCGGGATGCCGAGCGCGAAGCCGAGCTGGCGGAAGGTGTTGGCGGCGCCGCCCGCCATGCCCGCGCGATCGGCGGGCGCCGCCGCCAGTGCGGCCGAGGCGAGGATCGGCGAGGCGATGCCGACGCCGATGCCGGCCACCAGGAAGCCGGCCAGCAGCGCGGTCCATCCGGAGGTGCCGGTGAGGAACATCTCGAGGAACGAGCCCGCACCGATCAGGAGGAGACCGCCGCCGATCGGGTACTGCGGGGGAACGCTCGCGAGGAAGCGGCCCGCGAGTCCGGCGGCGATGAAGGACATGCCGCTGAACGGCATCAGGATCAGTCCGGCCTTGACGGGGCTGAAGTCGAGCACCGACTGGGCCCACACGGACACGAACACCAGGTTGGCGAAGGCGGCGGCGCTGAAGACGACGGCTCCGGTCATCAGGGTGGCGAAGGAGGGCGTACGCAGCAGACCCAGGTCCAGCATCGGGTCCCGTCGGCCGCGCTCGACGAGGAGGAACGCGATCAGCGCGAGCGCCGAACCGCCGAACAGGGCGAGGGTGCTGCCCGCGCCCCAGCCCTCCTCGCCCGCGCGGATCAGGGCGAAGATGAGCAGGGTGGCGGCCAGGGTGAAGCCGAGCGTGCCGGGCAGGTCGATGCGACGGTCGACGCGGGTGGCCGAGCCGGCCAGATGCTTGGCGCCGATGAACAGGGCGACGGCGGCGACGGGCAGGTTGACCAGGAAGATCCAGCGCCAGTCGAGGTGTTGGGTGAGCAGGCCGCCGAGGATCGGGCCGGCGGCCGCGGCCGCGCCGTTGACCGCGCCCCACATGCCGAACGCGACACCGCGGTCGCGCCCCTGGTAATTGCTGGCCAGAAGTGCGGTGTTGGTGGCGAACATGGCGGCCGCGCCGAGGCCCTGGACCCCGCGCGCGGCGATCAGCATCGCGCTGCTGGTGGACAGGCCGCAGGCGAGCGAGGCGAGCGCGAAGACGGCGAGCCCGGCGAGGTAGACGCGCCGGGCTCCGGCCAGGTCCGACAGCGAGCCGAGCGCCATCAGCAGGGCGGCGAGCACCAGGACGTAGATGTCGACGACCCATTGCAGGGCGGAGAAGGACGCGTCCAGCGAGTCGGTCATCTGGGGCAGCGCGACGCTCACGATGGTCACGTCGATGAGCAGCATGAAGGTGCCTAGGCACACGGCCAGCAACGGCATCCATTTGCGCATGGCGTGGAGCCTCTCGGGTCGGGATCGGCGAGGAGGGGAAGGGGCCGCACCGGGAACGGGACAGGGGTGAAGGACGGCCATGGGCGTGCGCAGGCGGTCCGGCCCCGAGGAGGCAGAAGGCCCCTCTTAGACACTGGCTAAGAGCGTACACCAGACTCTTAGACAGTGGCTAATAGGTTAGGGTTGATCCTGCCCAGTGAGCCGCCGGGCGCCACCGCGCTGCACCAACCAGCCCTTCAGTGTTAGGTGTTTCGTCATGTCTGACTCAGCACCCCGCCGCCGGTCACGGGCGTCGGCGGGCCTGCCGCCGATCACGGCGGACAAGATCATCGATGCCGCGGTCGAGCTGACCGCAGAGCGCGGCCTCGACGGCTGGTCCATCCGGCAGATCGCCACCAAGCTGGACGTCTGGCCGGGTGTGGTCGCCCATCACGTCGGGGACCGCGAGGCCGTGGTCATGGGCGTCACCGACCGGGTGATCTCCCGGATACCGGTACCCGGTGACGACGTGCCGTGGCGCGACTGGTTCCGCTCGGTGATGTTCGACGGGCGCACCGTGCTGCGCGAGTACCCCGGCGTGGCCCGGCGCCTGTGTGTCGTGGGGCCGAACGTGCCGTCCGCGCTGCCGACCATCGACACGGGCATCCGGGTGCTGCTGAAGGCCGGGTTCGGCGAGCAGGCGCCCGAGGTCTACCGCTATCTGTTCAACAGCGCCTTCACGCTGGTCGCCGTCGAGGACGACCGGGGCAACTTCCCCACGGCACGGGCCGACATGGGCCGTGCGCTCGCCGTGTTCGCCGAGGACGAGTCCCGTCCCGGCCTCGCCGCGGCAGGCACCACCGCCCGCACCCGCAGCACCGATCCCGAGGCCATCGCCGCGCAGGAGACGGAGTTCTTCCGCTTCACCGTCGAACGCTCCCTGGACGGCGCGGAGGCCATGCTGACATCGCTCTGAACGAACCTGACAACGAGCGAGGGCCGTCCGGACGGGATACCGGACGGCCCTCGTGTCCGTAGCACTAACCGTCGCACCGACCGGCGCGCTGACCGGCGGACCGCCCACGGCCATGTGGCCGGGCGCACCCGGCAACAGCCACCGCGAAAGCCCGCCCGGCGCGGAACCACACGCTCGCCCCGGCCACCGCGCCCCACCCCGCGCCCACGGGGACGTCTTCCGGAGCGTGCCGGCGTCGCAGGCCCGCCCTGGCACGCGCATCCGCCGCGTGGCCGTCGGTCGCCGACTCCGCCAAGCTCTCGGCTTCGCTCCAGCAGGGCCCCATCACGCCGATGTCGCGGCCTCCCCCGCCTCGCAGCCGCACCACCGGACCCGGCTCGGCCGGCCGGCCGACGGAGACCGCAGCCGTCCTGTTCCGGAAGACACCCCCTGAACACACGTCGGCCGCCGTCCTCGCCCGGACCGGCCGCACCCGGTCTTCGGTGGCGAGGACGGCGGCAGCTCGGCGCCGTGCTCTGGTCAGGACTCCCTGCGGCTACGCCGTGGGCTGTTCCTGGTCGGCGTGCTCGTCGGTGAGGACCGTGGTCAGATAGCCCGCGATCTCGCTCACCGTGGGGTAGTTCCACAGAAGGGTCGCCGGCAGGGCGACACCGAGGTCGCGTTCGAGGGCGACGCGGACGGCGGCGGCGAGCAGGGAGTCGACGCCGGCCTCGCTGAGGGGGCGGTGGACGCCGACGGCGGCCGGCTGGACACCGAGTACGGAGGCGACGCGGGCCCGCACGTCGTCCAGCAGGTACGCGGCCAGCTCGTCGCCCGTGAGGCCCACCCAGTCGGGCACTTCGGCCGGCTGCCCGGCGTCGCCCCGGGCGAGTTCGGCGAGGAGTGCGGGGCGGGGACCGGTGTGCCCGCGCAGCAGGCTGAGCACGGCGACCACGGCGGCCGTCGGGTGCGCGACCGTCTGGTCGAAGGCCCGCAGCGCCTGGTCCGGGGCGATGTCGGCGGTGCCGCGGGCGGCGAGTTCGACATCGGTCGCCTCGGCGGAGGTCGCCATGCCGAGGCCGCGCCAGCTGGTCCAGGCGAGGGACACCGACTCCGGGTATCCGGTGGTGCGCCGGTGCGCGGCGAGCACGTCCAGGAACGTGTTGGCGGCGGCGTACGCCCCCTGGCCGGGCAGTCCGAGCAGCGGGCCGGCGGACGAGAACAGGACGAAGAAGTCCGTCGACCCCGGCGGGAACAGCTCGTGCAGGACCAGCGCGCCGTCGACCTTCGGCCGCATCACCGCGCGCAGGTCGTCGGCCGCCAGCCGGTGCATGAGCGCGCTGTGCACGGTGCCCGCGGCGTGCACGACGCCTCGAATAGGCGGGAGTTCGAGCGCGTCGAGCGCCGCCTTCGTCGCGTCCGGGTCGGTGATGTCGGCCGCGACCGTGCGGACGGTGACCCCCATCGCCTCCAGCCGCCGCAGCGCCTCGACCCGCGGATCCTCGTCGGACCACTGGGAACGCGGCGGCACGGGGGTGCGGCCCAGCAGGACGATACGGCGTGCGCCGCGCTCGGCCAGGTGCCCGGCGAGTTCCAGACCGAGCACTCCGAGGCCGCCGGTGATCAGGTACGTGCCGTCGGGGCGGCAGGTGAACGGCTCGCTCTCCGGGGCGAGTTCGGCCGGCACGAGCCGCGGCACGAAGGCGCCCTCGTCGGACACGGCGACCACGGGCTCGGCGGGCCGCAGGTGCAGCAGGTTGAACAGCAGCCGGCCGGGCAACTCGGCGGGCGCCCCCGCCGGGAAGTCCACGACACCGCCCCAGAACTCGGGGTGTTCGCTCGCCGCGACGCGGCCCATGCCCCACAGCGGGGCCTGGACGAGCGCCCCGGGGGCGGTCGCCTCGCGCACTCCGCCGGTCAGGCACCACAGCAGCGGCTTGCGGCCGGGCAGCGCGGCGATCTCGGCGACGAGCCGGGCGAACTCGACGGCGACGTCGGCCGGTTCCGCCGCACCGGCCCCGTCCGGCACCCCGGGTGCGAACAGGACGTGGTCGGCGTCGGCGAGCGCCGCCCGGTCGACGCTCACGGTCGCTCCGTGCGCCGCGGCCTCGGGCACCAGGGACCGGGCCAGCTCCGTCGGTCCGAGCACCAGCACGGTGCGGCCGGTCAGCGTGGTCTGGGCGGCGGTATCCACCGGGAAGGGATGCCAGGCCACTTCGAAGCGGCCACCTGCGCCCTGGTCCTCGCCGGACAGGTCACGGTCGAGTTCGCCGTAGTGCAGCCCGCGCAGGGACAGCACCGACTCGGCGCCGTCCGCCTCGCCGCGGATGTCGACGTGCACGGTCGTGGGGCGGTCATGGTCGAGCCGTACGGCGATGACCGCGCGGCGCGGCGGCGTGCCGACGCGGGTGACCTGGTCGATGTGCGCGGGCATGCGCAGCACGGCGGGGCCGGAGAAGATCACCGAGGCCATGGACAGCGCGGCGTCCAGGATCGCCGCCCAGCTGCGGTCCAGTGGGGCGCTCGCGGTGGCCGTCAAGGTGCCCTCTCCGCGGCGCAGTTCGTCGATGGTCCAGGGGTATCCCATGTCGGCGACGCCGAGTTCGGCGAGCCGGTCGACGACGTAGCCGGGATCGAGCACCTCGGGCGCGTCCGTGGCGACGACGGGCTGGACGGGCTCCCCGCCGCCGACGGCCGCGAGGGTGTGCGTGGCCCACGCCGTGTCCGGTGCGCCGAGCCGGCGTGAGACGAGCCGCAGCCCGTTGTCGTCGCGGACGATCTGCAGCTCGCGCGTCTCCGTCTGGGGGACCACGACCGGCTGGCGCAGCCGCAGATCGGTCAGTTCGTCGGTGCGTCCCGCGGTGAGGAAGGTGTTGATCAGGACCGCTGCCGGCACGATCTCCGTGCCGAGAACGGGGTGGCGGCGCGGGTAGGGGCGGGTGCGCAGGTCGAGTGTGGTCTGCCAGATCCGGGTGCGCGAGCCGTGCACCGCGGTCTCGGTGCCGAGCAGCGTGTCCACCGGCGACTCGGCGCCCGCGCGAGCCTCGACCCAGTGCCGGTCGTGCTGCCAGGCCGTCGTCGGCAGGTCGGTACGGCGTCCGGCGGGCTGGAGCACGGACCAGTCGACCGGAACGCCGTGGCAGTGCAGTGCGGCCAGCGAGGTCAGCAGCGTGGTCCTCTCGGGCCGGCGGCGGCGCAGGCTGGGCGTGACGAGGGCGCCGGGCAGGCTCGCGACGACCTCGGTGATCGAGTGGCTGACCACCGGATGCGCGGAGACCTCGAGGAACAGCCGGTGGCCGTCCTCGACGGCGGCCTGCACCGCCTGGTGGAAGCGCACCGGGTTGCGCAGGTTGGCCGCCCAGTAGGCGGCGTCCTGGCGCCGGCCGGAGCGCGGGTCGTCGACCGCGGTGAGGTACAGCGGCACCCGCGGTGCGCGCGGCTGAAGGTGGGCGACGGCGGCGGCGAGGTCGACGGCGGCCTCGTCCATGTGCGGGCTGTGGAAGGCCACGTCGGAGTCGATCCGGCGGACCGTCCAACCCAGCTCGGCCCACTGCTCGGCGGCCTCGTCGACGGCCGGGATGTCACCGGCGACGACCGTGGAGGACGGGGCGGCCGCGATGGCCGCGCACAGGGCGTCGGTGCCGCCGATGCGCTCGCGCACCTCGTCGAACGGCCGGTCCACCATGATCATGGCGCCCTTGCCGGCGACCTTGCGCAGCAGGACGGAACGGCGGCAGATCAGCCGCGCGCCGTCCTCCTCGCTCAGCACCCCCGCGGTGACCGCGGCGGCGATCTCGCCGACGGAGTGTCCGATGACGGCGCCCGGGGTGACTCCGTGGTGGCGCCACACCTCGGCGAGACCGATCTGCATGGCGAACAGCATCGACTGGATGATGTCCACCGATTCGAGGTCACCGCTGGTGAGCACCTCGCGCGGGGTGACGCCGAGCTCCTCGGCGTAGAGCGGGCCGAGCCGGTCGATGGCGGTGGCGAACACCGGCTCCTCGGCGAGGAGTTCCTGCCCCATGCCCGCCCACTGCGCGCCGTGGCCGGAGAACACCCACACGGGGTGCCGCTCGGGGCCCGAGGTCTCACCGGTGACGACGTTCGGGTGGGACCGTCCCTCGGCCAGTGCGGCCAGCCCTTCGGCGAGTTCGTCCCGGCCGGCGGCGACCACGGCCGCGCGGCTGCCCAGGTGGGCGCGGCGGTGCGCGAGCGTGTGACCGATGTCGGCGAGGGCATGCCCGTCCAGCGCCCCGGCGAGGCGCTCGGCCTGCCCGGTGATGCCGAGGCCGGTGGCCGACGACAGCGGGTAGAGCGTCGCCCGGCCGGGTGCGGCGGGCTCGGCAGGCTGTGGCCGGGTGGCGTGCGGGGCCTGCTCCAGCACGACATGCGCGATCGTGCCGCCGTATCCGTAACTCGCCACGCCGGCAAGGCGCGGACGGCCGGACTCGGGCCACGGCGTGGCCTCGGTGACCAGGCTGAGCCCCGAGGTCTCCCACGGGATGTCCGTGCGTGGGCCGTCGACGGCCAGGGTCGGCGGGATGACCCCGTGCTCCATGGCGAGTGCGGTCTTGATGAGCCCCGCGATGCCGGCGGCGGCCTCGCAGTGCCCGATGTTGGTCTTCACCGACCCGATCAGGCACGGCCGCCGCCCCTCGGGACGGTCGCCGACGACCTCGGCGAGAGCGGTCGCCTCGATGGGGTCGCCGACCCTCGTGCCAGTGCCGTGCGCCTCCACGTAGTCGACCTCGTGCGGTGCGACACCCGCCGCTTCGTACGCCTTGCGCAGCAGATGCGCCTGCGCGGTGGGGCTGGGCGCCATGATGCCGTCGGTGCGGCCGTCCTGGTGGACGGCGCTGCCGCGGATCAGCGCGAGGACGCGGTCACCGTCCCGCCGGGCGTCGGAAAGGCGCTTGAGTACGACGATGCCGCAGCCCTCGCCGCGGCCGTAGCCGTTGGCCGCGTCGTCGAAGGCCTTGGAGCGGCCGTCCGGCGAGATCGCGCCCGCCAGGTCGAGGACGGTGGTCAGGCCGGGACCGGCCATCAGCATGACGCCGCCCGCGAGCGCCACCGGCACCTCGCCGCTGCGCAGGCTCGCGCACGCCTGGTGCACGGCGACCAGCGAGGACGAGCAGGCGGTGTCGACGGCGAGGGACGGGCCGCGCAGGTCGAGGGTGTAGGAGATGCGGTTGGGCACGCCGCACAGCGAGGAGCCGATGCCGGTCCACGCCTCGACCCCGGGCAGGTCCTCCAGGAGGCGCCGGCCGTAGTCGTCGGTGCCGACGCCGATGAACACGCCGGTGTCGGTGCCGGCGAGGGTGGTGGCCGGGATGCCGGCGTGTTCGAGGGCCTCCCAGGCGACCTCCAGCGCTATCCGCTGCTGCGGGTCGAGCTGGCGCGCCTCGGTCGCCGAGATGCCGAAGAACGAGGCGTCGAAGCCGGAGATGTCGTCGAGGAACGAGCCGTTCGGCGTTACGCGGGTCAGCACGGCCGCGTTCTCCCGCGACTGCGCGCGCTGCGGCGCCCACCGCTCCTCGGGTACCGGTCCGGACGTGTCCACCGCGTCCATCAGCAGATCCCACAGTGCCTGCGGGGAGTCGGCGCCGCCGGGGAAGCGGCAGCCGATGCCGATGACCGCGACCGGCTCCGAAGGGCTCGGGGGCAGGGGGGACAGCTCACTCATGACAGTCACCGCTCACGATTCGATGCCGTTCTCGGGAGACGACGTGGGGACGGAAGAAAAAGAGATGGGAGAGAAGAACGAGGGAGGACCGGGGTGCCCGGGGCGCTGGGGCCGTGGGGCACCTGAGGCCGTGGGGTACCTGAGGCCGTGGGGCGTCAGAAGTACATGACCGCCTTGTCCCAGTCCTCGCCCTCCGCGAACAGATAGCGCGCCTTGAGGATGTCGCGCTGGGCGGTGAGGGCCGTCGTCGGGACGAGGGTGCCCTGGGGCAGCCCGGTGATGCGGTGCGGGACGCCCAGTTCGCGGTCGAGGGCGGCGCCGAGTTCCTTGACGGCCTGCTCCCGCGTCGCCTCCGGGGCCTCGAACTCCAGGCGCAGCACGTCGGGGTGTGCCATGGCCCGCCAGAACATCACCTCGTGCGCGGCGGGCAGGGAGAACACCAGCTCCTCCAGCCGCTGTTGGGTGACGGTGGCGGAGCCGACGGCGTACTCGGTGCCGGCCCGGCCGAGCACCGTGACCGTCGGCAGCAGCCACCCGCAGGCGCACGGCTCGGTGGACACCTCGACCTCGTCGGCGAGGTTGTAGCGCAGCAGCGGCATCGCGTCCCGGTACAGCGGGGTCACGACCATCTGGCCGCGGCCCGCGTCCGACAGCTCGCCGGTCGTCGGGTCGTACACCTCGAAGATCGCGCGGTCGGCCCACAGGTGCAGCCGGCCCTCGGGGCACTGCCCGGCGATGGTGCCGGTCTCCGTGGAGCCGTACTCCTCGACGATCGGAATGCCGCCCCAGATCTCGCTCAGCCGGCGCCGGCGCACCTCGGTCAGCGGTTCCGCCGCGGTGAACATGGCGCGCAGGGCGGGGAAGTCCTTCTCCGGGCGCAGGCCCGCGGCCTTCGCGGCGGCCGCCAGCATGGTGATCTCGGTCGGATTGCACCAGGTGAGCGTCACGTCGAGGGACTTCAGGACGCGCACCATGCGGGACAGCGGCGTGGCGAGCGAGCGGGCGTCACCGGGGACGACCGTGGCGCCGCGCAGCCGGCCGGCGGCCTGCGCCAGGTGCCCGGTGATGACCAGGCCGTAAGGGGTGCGCACCAGGAAGGTGTCCGACGGGTGGATGCCGACCCACTTGCGGGCGTACCGCTCGGCGAGGTCGGTCCAGTCCTCGTCGGTGTAGTACGAGGCGGTGGGATCGCCCGCCGTACCGCTGGACTCGTGGTAGGTGGCGAGCTGCTCGCGCTCCACCGCGAGCATCCCGAACGGGTACTGGTCGCGCAGGTCCTGCTTGGTCGTCAGCTCGACGCCGGCGAAGTCGTCCGCGGTGCGCGGCGCGGTGCGCTCCTTGTAGCGGGCCGCGTAGAACGGCGACCGCAGTGCCTGCGCGAGGACCCTCGGCAGCTGGGACCGCTGCAGTTCGGCCAGTTCGGCGGGGCTGGACCAGTCGCCGGGTTCCGGACGCGCCCACGACATATGGGATCTCCCTCTTGTGTGCCCTGGCCGCGTGCGCGGATGGCTCGCGGCGGTTGCGCAGGCAGCAGCAGACCACCGGGGCCACGGCGGGGACGCGAGTAGTCGCCACTCAATTCGGCCACCCGGCATCCGGCCCGGCCCGGGGTGTAGCACCGCACGACGGCCCCCGCGCCCGGGGACACCGGCGCCGCGCCGGTTGAGTACCGCCCACTCATGAGGCCGTGCGCCCCCGCTGCTGTGCTTGCGCCCAGGGCATCCGCCCGTCCGCCGCACAGCTGCACGACACGTCCCCCACACGTTCCCCCACGCATGGCCCAGGACGTGCACCACGACATGCACCAGGACACGAAGGAGTCGGCTCGATGAGGACTGCGAACCTGTATCTCGCCGGGATCGGCAGCCACCTGCCGCCCCTGTTCCCGGCCGAGCGTGCGGTCGCGGAGGGGCTGTACGACGAGGAGGCCCGCCAGGCCTCGGGCATGCGGTCCGCCGCGGTCAGCGACTCCACGCCCGCCCCGCGGATGGCGATCGACGCGGCGAAGGCCGCCCTCGCCGGCTCGGGGCACGGACCGGACGACATCGGCATCCTGCTGCACAGCTACACCCACCACCAGGGCCCCGACGGCTGGTCGGCGGTGCACTACATCCTGAACAACACCATCGACCGTCCGGTGCCCGCCGTCGAGATCAAGCAGGGCTGCCTCGGCATGCTGGCCTCGCTGGACGTGGCCGCGAACCGCCTCATCGCCAACCCGACGCACGACGCCGCGCTGATCACCACCGGCGACAACTACTCCACGCCCGGCGTCGAACGCTGGCGCGCCTCGGGCCTGTTCGTGCTCGCCGACGCCGGCTCGGCCGTGGTGCTCTCGCGCCGGTCCGGCTTCGCCGAGCTGCTCGCCCTGGACTCGCTGTCCGACTCCTCGATGGAGATCCTGCACCGCGCCGGCGAGGAGCTGTTCCCGCCGGGTGTCACCCGGGGCCGCGGGCTGAACTTCGCCGAACGCGCCGAGAAGGTCCGTGAGCAGTGGGCGGCCGGGCAGGCCCCGCCCATCAAGAACTTCGGCGACCGGGTCGCCGAGGTCACCGAACGCACCCTGAAGCAGGCAGACCTGACGTGGGATCAGATCGCGAAGGTGTGCCACGTCGGTTTCGGCCGGCCCGCCTTGGAGGCGATGTTCCTACTGCCGCTCGACGTCCCCGAGGACAAGGCGGTCTGGGAGTACGTCAACACCATCGGGCACACCGGCGCCGCCGACCTCTTCCTGGGCCTGGAGCACATCTGGCGCACCGGCCAGGTCGGGCCCGGCGATCACGTCCTGCTGATCGGTGCGAGCACCGGCATGGAGGCGGGCGCGGCCGTCGTACGGATCACCGAGGCGGCCCCGGCCACCCCCGAGTCGGAGTAGGAGCGCGCAGATGCTCGAAGGATTCACCCCATGGCCGGACGAGGTCGCCCGCCGCTACCGCGAGCAGGGCATCTGGCGCGGCGAGACCATGGGCACGGTGCTGCGCAGGGCCGCACAGAAGTACGGCGACAAGACCGCGCTGATCCACGGTGAACGGCGGATCGGTTACGCCGAACTCGACCGCTGGGCCGACCGGTTGGCGGCCGGGTTCGCCGCGCACGGCGTGCGCTCCGGCGACCGGATCGTCGTCCAGCTGCCGAACGTGCCGGAGTTCGTGGCGATCGCGTTCGGCCTGATGCGGCTCGGCGCGAAGCTGGTCTTCTCGCTGCCCGCGCACCGCGCCACCGAGATCGCCCACCTCGTCGAGTTGAGCGGGGCGGTCGGCTACCTGGTGCCCGAGACGCACCGCGGCTACGACCACCGCGAACTGGCGCGGCAGGTCCGGGCCGAGACCGGCACGCTCAAGTCCCTGTTCGTGCTGGGCGCCAAGACCGAGGGCTTCGTCTCGGTCGCCGAGCTGGAGTCGGCCGTCGCCGACCCGCGCCCGCTGCCCGAGCCCGACCCGGCGGACGTGGCGTTCTTCCTGCTGTCCGGCGGGACCACGGCGCTGCCGAAGCTGATCCCGCGGACCCACGACGACTACGTCTACATGTCGGACCGCGCGGCCCAGGTGTGCGAGCTCACCGAGGACGACGTCTATCTCGCCGTCCTGCCCATCGAGTTCAACTTCGCCTTCGGCTGCCCCGGCGTGGTCGGCACCTTCCACACCGGCGGCACCGTGGTCCTCGCCGACACGCCCAACCCGATGGACTGCTTCCCGCTGATCGAGCGGCATGGGGCCACCGTCACGGCGATGGTCCCCTCGATCATGACGCTGTGGCTGGAGGCGGCCGAGTGGGCCGACGAGGATCTGTCCACGCTGCGGCTGGTGCAGGTCGGCGGGGCGCGGATGCTGCGCGAGTTCACGGAGCGCATCGAACCCACGCTGGGCGCCCGGCTGCAGCAGGTGTTCGGCATGGCGGAGGGCCTGCTCACCTTCAGCCGGCCGGACGACCCGGCCGAGTCGGTGCTCACCACGCAGGGCAAGCCGATCTCCGACGCCGACGAACTGCTCGTCGTCGACGAGGACGGCACACCGCTGCCCCCGGGCGGGGTCGGCGAGCTGATCACCCGCGGCCCGTACACGCTGCGCGGCTACTACCGGGTGCCCGACTACAACCGGCGTGCGTTCACCGCGGACGGCTTCTACCGCACCGGTGACCTGGCCCGGCTCACCGAGGACGGCGACCTGGTCATCGAGGGCCGCATCAAGGAGACGATCATCCGCGGCGGGGACAAGATCTCCGCGGGTGAGGTCGAGGACCTGCTGCTCGCCCACCCCGGCGTCGCCGCGGCGGCCGTGATCGGCGTGCCCGACGAGTTCCTGGGCGAGCGGATCTGCGCCTACCTCGTCGCCGACGGCCCCGAGATCTCGCTCGCCGACCTCAAGCAGTCCGTGCACGCGCAGGGCGTCGCCGACTACAAGCTGCCCGACCTCGTGCGCTATGTGCCCGAACTTCCCCTGACCCCCCTCGGCAAAGTCGACAAGAAGGCGCTGGCCGCACACGCCGCGTCCGAGCAGGAAGGCTGACGTGGACCTCTCTGTGTTCCCGACCGAACGCGAGCTGCGCGCGATCGTCGCGCCCGTGCTGGGCCTCGAGCCCGCCCGGATCGAGCCGGACGCCAACCTGGTGCTGCTCGGCCTGAGTTCGCTGGAGATCATGCGGCTGGTCAGCCGCTGGCGCAAGGCGCGCGTTCCGGTGGAGTTCGACGCCCTGGTCGCCACGCCCACGCTGAACGGCTGGCTCGCGCACTTCGAGACGCTGGCCGCGTCCCTGTCGACGGACCCGGGGGCGGCGTGATGACGGCCCGGCTGATCACCGGCGGCACGGTCTACACCGCCGACGCCCAGGAGTCCGTGCACGCCCGCGGCGCCGTCCTGATCGTGGACGACAAGGTCGCCGCGGTCGGCCCGGCCGCCGAGGTCGGGCAGGCGGTCGACGGGCTCGACGCGGCTGTCAGGTCCCGGCTGCGCACGGTCGACGCGAGCGGGATGATGGTCCTGCCCGGCTTCGTGAACGCCCACTGGCACGAGATGTTCGCGATGGGCTTCACCATGCGCGGGGCACTGCGTCCGGTCTCCGACCGCGAGGACCAGGTCGCGTTCATGGGGGGCGGCGGTGACATGCACCAGATCTCCGCCACCTTCGACCGCTTCGACGACCTGATCGAGGCCCTGACGCCGGACGAGGCGCAGGCGATCGCCGAGTACTCGATGTGGATCCAGCTGCGCGGCGGAGTGACGACGCTCGGCGACATGGGCTCCCTCAACCGCCCGCACTCCATGGTCGCCGCAGCCCGCCGCCTCGGCATCCGCTTCTCCGCGAGCACCTGGGCGAGCGACGCGATCTGCCCGCCCGACCGGTCGCGGTTCGTGCGCACCCGGGACGCGGACACGGTCCTCGCCGGCTTCGAGTCGCTGCTCGGCGTGGTCGCCGCGGACACCACGGGCCGGATCAGGTGCCGCCCGAACGTCTCCTACGTCACCAACATGACCGACGAGCTGGCGCGCGGCATGGCCGATCTGGTCGCCCGGCACGACCTGCCGTTCGCCACGCACGTGGGTGCGCTGCGCAACGAGGTCGAGCTGATGCGCACGTACTACGGCGAGACCGGGCTGCGCCGGCTGGCCGAACTCGGCCTGGTGGACGACCGGTTGATGGCGGGCCACGGCGCGTTCCTCGACGAGCACGAGCAGAAGCTGATGCTCGCCGCGCGGGCGCACATCAGCCACTCCCCCGGCAAGTACGGCCCCTCGGGCGAGTCCTCGCTGACCGAGACCGGGGTCGTGCCGGCGCTGCGCCGGGCGGGCCTGGACGTGTCGCTGTCGACCGACGCGGCCGCGCTGCCCGGCGCGGGGATCGCCGAGACGATGCGCGCGGCCTGGCAGATGTACAACGAGATGAGCGCCGACCAGACCGAGGTGCTGCCCACCGACGCGCTCGCGATGGCCACCCGCATCGCCGCCAAGGGGCTGCGCTGGGACGACGCCGTCGGCAGCCTGGAGCCCGGCAAGCAGGCCGACCTGCTGCTGGTCCGGGCCGACGACTGGCGCTATCTGCTCAATCCGCGGCCGCTGGAGAGCTTCCTGTGGCTGGCCGGCTCCGCGGACGTGGACACGGTGATCGTCGGCGGCCGCACCCTGGTGGAGGGCGGCCGGGGCGTCGAGGTCGACGAGGCGGCGCTGCAGGACCGCTACCTTCAGGCGCTGCGCGGCTTCACCACGCGGGCCCTGCGGGTTCCCGCCGAAGCGGTCGACCGGGTGCTGGGGCAGGTGGCCCGATGAGCGCCGGGGATTCCCGTACGACTCCTGCGACTTCTACGACTCCTACGAATCCTGCGACTCCTACGACGACGCGGATGCCCGGCGCGGACTGGTCGGGGGTCGCCGTGGTGACCGGAGCGGCCGGCGGCATCGGTGCCGAGGTCGCCCGGGCGCTGGCGGCGACCGGTGTGCCGGTGGCGCTGCTGGACCGGGACATCACGGCGCTGTGGGGGCTGGCGGCCGAGCTGGAGGGCTGCGACGGGGGCGTGCTGGCGGTGGCCGTGGACGTCACGGACAGCGCGGACGTGGATGCCGCGATCGCCAAGGTCGAGGCCCAACTCGGGCCGATCGCCTACCTCGTCAACGGCGCCGGGGTCCTGCGCAGCGGCCCGGCCAGCGAGCTCACCGACGAGGAGTGGGACGTCACGTTCGCGGTCAACGCGAGCGGCGTGTTCCACGTCAGCCGGTCGGTGGCCCGTCTGATGACTCCGCGTGGACGGGGTTCGATCGTGACGATCGCCTCCAACGCGGCCCTGACCCCCCGCACCTCGATGGCGGCGTACGCCGCCTCCAAGGCGGCCTCCGCGATGTTCACCAAGTGCCTCGGTCTGGAACTGGCCCGGCACGGCATCCGCTGCAACGTCGTCGCGCCCGGCTCCACCCGCACCCCGATGCTCACCGCGCTGCAGGGCGAGGCGGCCGAGCGCGCCTCGGTGGAAGGGGTGCCCGAGGCCTACCGGGTCGGCATTCCGCTGGGCCGGATCGCCGAGCCCGCCCATGTCGCGGACGCCGTCCTCTTCCTGCTCTCCGAGCGGTCGTCCCACATCACCATGCACGACCTGACCGTGGACGGCGGTGCGGCTCTGGGCACCTGACCGCCGGACCGTTCCCCCCAACGGTCCGGCCGCGCCCGGGGCCGATCCGCCGCGGCCCCGGGCGCAAAGCACCCTGCGCCGTCAGTAGTCCGGGGTCCGGCGAAGCACCCCACGCAAGCCGTCATCCGACCAGGAAAGGAACCCGACGTGGCGATCGCCCCGATCGACCCGTATCCGATGCCACGGCCCTCAGATCTGCCGCCCAACTCCGTGTCCTGGAGCGTCGATCCACGCCGTGCGGTGCTGCTGGTGCACGACATGCAGCACTACTTCCTCGCCCCGTTCACGGCCGGCGCCCAGCCGCACTCCGATCTGCTCGCCCACGTCGGGGCGCTGCGCGAGCGCTGTGCCGGACTCGGCGTGCCGGTCGTCTACTCGGCACAGCCCGGCGACATGACGCCCCGGCAGCGCGGGCTGCTCGCGGACTTCTGGGGCCCCGGCATGTCGGCGGCCCCCGAGGACCGCGGCATCCCCGAGGCCATCGCGCCCGGCGAGCAGGACACCGTCCTCACCAAGTGGCGCGCCAGCGCCTTCCACCGCACCCCCCTGCTCGAACTGCTCCGCGAGCAGGGCCGTGACCAGCTGATCATCTGCGGGATCTACGCCCACGTCGGCATCCTGCTCACCGCGTGCGACGCGTTCGCGCACGACATCCAGCCCTTCGTGGTCGCCGACGCGATCGCCGACTTCACGCCCGAGTTCCACCGGATGGCGCTCCAGTACGCGGCGAGCCGGTGCGCCATGACCCTGCCGACCGCGACGGTGCTTCAGGCCCTGTCGGCGGCGAACCCCGTGTCCGTAGGAGACCCCTCATGACCTCCCTGGAGGAACTGGCCGCGGGTGCACGGCCCTTCGCGGTGCTGCACCGGCCCGAGAGCGGCGAAGCGCGCCATGTCGACCTGCTGCTGGGCGAGTTCACCGAGGTGGCGGGGACGGCGCAGCTGCCGGTCCCCGACCTCGGCGAGCCCGGCACCCACGAGGTGCTCGCCGTCCTGCCGTACCGGGTGATCGGTGAGCGCGGCTACGACCACCACGACGACGGCGAGCCGGTCCTCGCGATGGCCGTGCGCGAACAGGCGCTGCTGCCCGTCGACGAGGTGCTCGACACGGTGCTCGACTGGCCCGTCGTCACCGGCGAGGGCCGCTTCGACCTCGACGACGAGGAGTACGGCGACCTCGTGCGCCGCGTCCTCGACGAGGAGATCGGCCAGGGCTCCGGCGCCAACTTCGTCCTCAAGCGCACCTTCGTCACCGAGATCCCGCACTGGTCGGCGCGTACGGCGCTGGCGTTCTGGGGCCGCCTGCTGCGCGGTGAGCCCGGCGCGTACTGGACGTTCCTGATCCACACCGGCGAGCGCACCTTCATCGGCGCCAGCCCGGAGCGCCATGTCAGCCTCGACGACGGCGTCGCCGTGATGAACCCGATCAGCGGCACCTACCGCTATCCGGCCGGCGGCCCCACCGTCGAGTCCGTGCTGGACTTCCTCGCCGACGGCAAGGAGACCAACGAGCTGTACATGGTGCTCGACGAGGAGCTGAAGATGATGAGCCGCGTGTGCGACGACGCGCACGTGGTGGGGCCGCACCTGAAGGAGATGGCCCACCTCGCCCACACCGAGTACCGCATCGTCGGCCACAGCACCCGGGACGTCCGCGAGATCCTGCGGGAGACCCTGCTCGCCCCGACGGTGACCGGCAGCCCGGTGGAGAGCGCGTGCCGGGTGATCGCCAAGTTCGAGCCCACCGGCCGCGGTTACTACTCCGGCGTGGCCGCCCTGGTCGGCCGGGACGCCGCGGGCCGGCGGCGCATGGACTCGGCGATCATGATCAGGACGGCGGACGTGGACGCGGCGGGCCGGGTCCGGATCGGCGTCGGCGCGACGCTGGTGCGCGACTCCGACCCCGCGAAGGAGGCCGCCGAGACCGCCGCGAAGGCGGCCGGCCTGCTCGACGCCCTGCACCGGGTCGCCGAACGGCGCCGCCCCGCCGGCCTCGACCGGCACCCGCGGATCCGGTCGGCGCTCACCTCGCGCAACACCCCGCTGTCGGACTTCTGGCTGGCCCCCACCCCGCTGCGCGCGGGCACCCGCGACAAGGTGCTGATCATCGACGCGGAGGACACGTTCACCGCGATGGGCGCGCTGCAACTGCGCAGCCTTGGCTACGACGTGACGGTCCGCCGCTACGACGAGCCGTACCGGCTGACCGGCTACGACCTGGTCGTGCTCGGCCCGGGCCCCGGTGATCCGCGCGAGGTGAACCACCCCAAGATCGCGCATCTGCGTGCGGTCACCGGCAGTCTGCTCAACCTGCGGATCCCGTTCGTGTCGGTGTGCCTTAGCCACCAGGTGCTCAGCTCGCTGCTCGGTCTCGAACTGCGCAGGCTGGGCTTCCCGAACCAGGGCGTACGGCGCACCGTCGATCTGTTCGGCACCCCGGAGCCGGTGTACTTCTACAACACGTTCGCCGCGTACTGCGACAGCGCGCTGCTGGACAGCCCGCCGGTCCCGGGCCCGGTCGAGGTCGCCCGCGACCCGGTGACGGGCGAGGTGCACGCGCTGCGCGGCCCCGGTTTCACCTCCGTGCAGTTCCATCCCGAGTCGGTGATGACCCGGCGTGGGGCGGCCATCCTGGACAGTCTGGTCACCGGAGCGCTTTCGCCGGTGCCTCACCGAGCGGAGCTGACGGCGTGACCCCCCTGCTCGATCCCCCCACCGCGCACGCGGTGCACACCGGCTGGCGTTCGCTCCCCGCCGGGCAGCAGCCGTCGTGGCCGGACGCCGCCGCACTGGACGCCGCGGTCACCGCCCTCGCGGCGAGTCTGCCGCTGGTGATGCCGCGCGAGTGCGACCTGCTCAAGAGCCGGCTGGCCGCGGTCGCGCGCGGCGAGGCGTTCCTGGTCCAGGGCGGCGACTGCGCCGAGGACCTGGACGCGATCAACGCCACATCCATCAGCCGCAGCGCGAGCACCCTGCAGCAACTGGCCACCGTCTTCGGCTATGTGATGTCGCTGCCCGTGGTGACCGTGGCCCGCATGGCCGGGCAGTACGCCAAGCCGCGCTCGGCCGCGACCGAGATACGGGACGGCGTGGAACTGCCGGTGTACCGGGGCGACGCGGTGAACGGGCACGCCTTCACCCAGGCCGCGCGCACCCCCGACCCACACCGGATGGTCCGCGTCTACCACAAGTCCGCCGCCACCCTGAACCTCGTCCGGGCGTACGGCGGCAGCGAGCAGGCCGGGCCCGGGCCCGCCCTCGAAGCCCTGCGGGAGTTCACCGCCGCCTCACCGGAGCGGGTCCGCTACGAGCCGCTCACCAAGGAGATCGAGCGGGCCGGCGGCTTCACCGGCACCGGGGACGGCTGGCACACGCCCGGCGAGCTGTTCATGTCCCACGAGGGGCTGCTGCTGGACTACGAGTCGGCGCTGACGCGCGTCGACACGGCCACCGGCCGCCCGTACGCCACCTCCGGGCACCTGCTGTGGATCGGTGAGCGCACCCGCCGGCTCGACGGGGCGCACGTGGAGTACTTCTCCGGGATCAGCAACCCGATCGCCGTCAAGATCGGTCCGGCCGTCACGGCGGACGAGCTGCTGCGCCTGATCGGCCGGTTGTCGCCCGAGGGTGAACCGGGCCGGCTCACCCTGGTGGTCCGGATGGGCGCTCAGAAGGTGCGGCGGGTGCTGCCCGGTCTGGTCGAACGGGTCACGGCCGAGGGCCTGCCCGTGGCGTGGGTGTCCGATCCGATGCACGGCAACACGATCGGCGCGCCGTCCGGGCACAAGACCCGCCGGTTCGACGACGTCCTCGACGAACTGGCCGGCTTCTTCGAGGTGCTGCGCGGCCTCGGCGCCCACCCGGGCGGGGTGCACCTGGAGCTGACCGGCGACGACGTCACCGAGTGCGTCGGCGGCGGCGCCGGCCTCGGCTTCGCCGACCTGCCCATGCGCTACCGGTCGGTCTGCGATCCGCGGCTGAACCGGGACCAGTCGCTCGACCTGGCCTTCCGGCTCGCCGAACTCCTGGAGGCCGCGCGGTCGCCGGGTGCCTGGGAGACGCTGCGATGACCGACCTGTGGCTGTTACCCGAACAGGTCGTGGACGGGTTCGTCGAGCGGCTCGGCGGCGAGCGACTGCTCACCGCGGAGGAACGGGCCCGGCTGGACCGGATGCTGACGGAGCGTCAGCGTCGACAGTTCCTCGCCGGGCGGCTGCTGTGCCGGCACGCACTCAGCGCCCGCACCGGTCACCCACCGGACGGCTGGCGGTTCCCGACGACCCCGCACGGCAGGCCGGAGCCCCGGCCGGGCCGGTACGGCGTGCGGTTCAGCGTCTCGCACACGGACGGGCTCGTCGCCTGCGCCGTCACGGACGGCCGGGCCTGCGGGGTGGACGTGGAGCACCAGCCCCTGTCCCTGGAGTCCGCCGCCCATGTGGCGGCCTTCTTCGCTCCCGCCGAACGCGCGGAGCTGGCCGCCCTCCCCCGGGCCGAGCGCCTCGACCGCACCAGGGAGCTGTGGGTGCTCAAGGAGGCCTATCTCAAGGGCCTCGGCACCGGGATGCGCCGGAACCTCGACGGATTCTCCTTCGCTTCCCGTACCGCCGCCCGGATCACCGTGCACGACCCGCAGCAGCCCCCGGCCACCGGCTCCGGCTGGTGGTTCGAGCTGCTGCGGCCGACCTCCCGGCACACCCTCGCCCTCGCCGTCCGGGGCGGCCGCCCCGGGGAGGTGCGCCGGTTCGACCTGGCCGATCCGACCGGCCTGACCGCGCTGAACGCCGTATCAGGTGTCTGACGACCTCGGGAGTCCCCCATGAAGCAAGACCTTGAGCTGACCGTCGCCTTGTTCCCCGGACAGGGCGCCTACCGTCCCGGCGCCCTCGCGGCGCTCTGGGAGCGCGGCGCCGACGTCGTGCGGGGCACCTTCGAGGCGGTGGACGCCGTCGCCAAGGAGCGGCTCGGCCAGGCGGTGTCCCCGGTGCTGTTCCGGCCGTCGCCGCCGAGTCCCGCGGCCCTCCTCCAACAGGCCCCGGACATCCTCCAGCTGGCCGTTTTCGCCACCTCGGTGGCCACGCACCGGTTGCTCGCCGAGCGCGGCGCGCAGCCCTCGGTCCACCTCGGGCACAGCCTGGGCGAGGTGGCCGCGCTGACCTGCGCGGGCGCCTACGACCTGGCGGACGCGGCGGCGGTGCTCTGCGAGCGGATCTCCGTCGTACGCGACCACGACCGCGGCGGGGGTTCGATGCTCGCGCTGCGCTGCGGCCGGGAGCGGGCCGAGCGGCTCGTGACCCTGATCGACCACCCCGACCTGGTGGTGGCCGTCGACAACGCCGCGGACCAGACCGTCGTCTCCGGCCCCTCCGACGCGATCGGCACGGCCGCGGACATCGCCCGGCAGCTCGGCATCACGGCGACGCCGCTGCGTTCCCCGCACCCGTTCCACAACCCGCTGCTGGCGGAGGCGCGCCGTGAACTGGCCGCCCGCATCGGCACCTTCCGGCGCCGCCCGACGACCGTGCCGGTGTACTCGCCGATCCTCGGCCGCTTCTACCGCGACGGCGACGACCTCGCCGACCTGCTCGCCCTGCACCTCGTGACCCCCGTCGCGTTCCGTACGTCCGTCGCCGCGCTGCACTCCGCCGGCGCGCGGACCTTCGTCGAGGTGGGCGCCGGGCAGGTGCTGACGAGCCTGGTCGCTGGGGCCCACCCGGGCGTCCACACGGCGGCGCCGCTCGCGGGCCGCGACGAGGAGGAAGGCCTGACGGCAGCAGCGGACGCGCTGCGGGAGCCGCTGAGCCGGGCCACGGCGGTGCATCCCGTCACGGTGGCCCCGGGCGGAATCCCGGTGCCGGTCCCGGCGGTGCCGAACCCCGAGGCCCGCGAGACCCGTGAGGCCGCCGACGCCCGCGAGGCCGTCGGCGCCGCCGGTCCGGTCCGTGCCGCCGGTGAGGCCGCGCCGCCCTCACGCGAGGTGCCCGCCGCGGTGGACCGCGGTGAACTCGCCGGCCGAGTCCGGGCCTTGTACGCCGAGGCGATGGAGTACCCGGAGGAGGTGTTCACCGACGACGTGCTTCTGGAGGCGGACCTCGGTGTCGACTCGGTGAAGCAGACCGAGCTGCTGAGCCGTATCGGCGACCGCTTCGGCCTCGGGGTGCCCCCGGCCGGACTGCGCGTGGCGGACTACGACACCTTCGGCAAGGTCGTGGACTTCGTGGCCGAGGGTGCCGCGCGCGGCGCCCTCGCCGACGGCACGGCCGCCCGATGAGCACCGGGACGCCCATGGGCCACGGGGAGGCCGAGTTCGCCGGGCGCATCGCCCTCGTCACCGGCGGCGCCGGAAGCGTGGGCCGGGTCATCGTGGAGCGGCTCGCCGAGCGCGGCGCCACCGTGCTGCTCAACTGCTTCCACTCCTACGACAGCGCCAAGGAGCAGGCGCGCCGCCTGACCGAGCGGGGCCTGGACGTACGGGTGATCAGGGCCTCGGTGGCCCGGCCGGCACAGGTGGAACGGATGTTCGCGGAGATCGGCGAGGCGCACGGCCGGCTCGACATCCTGGTCAACAACGCGGCGGCGGGCTCCTTCGTGCCCTTCGAGGAGATCACCGAGGACCTGCTCGACCGGACCTACACCACCAACGTCAAGGGCCCGCTGTGGTGTGCCCGTTACGCCCGTCCGCTGCTCGCCCGGGCCGTCGGCCAGGGCGGGGCGGTGGTCAATGTCTCCTCCCTGGGCTCGGTCACCACCCCGGCGAACTATCTGCCGGTGGGCATCTCCAAGGCCGCGCTGGAGTCACTGACCCGCTATCTCGCGGCGGAGCTCGCCGAGGACCGGATCCGGGTGAACGCCGCGTCCTGTGGGCTGATCGACAACCCCGTCGGCCAGATGTTCCCCGCCTTCGACGACGTCAGCGCCAACACGGTCGCGGCCACACCGCTCGCCCGCCTCGGCCGCCCCGAGGACCTCGCCGAGGTCGTCCTCTTCCTCGCCGCGGACCGCTCCGGCTGGGTCACCGGACAGACGGTCCTGGCGGACGGCGGCCTGACCCTGCTGCGCTCGGCGATGTCACCGACGCCGAAGTCCTCGACGGCGAGCCGGCCCGTGCCGACGCCGGAGACGAAGGCCGAGGCCACCGAGGTCACCGTGCCCGCCGCGGCTCCCGCTCACGAGCCGGAGCCCAGGCCCGACGAGACCGACAAGACCGTCGAGGTCGAAGAGGTCGACGAGGTCGACGAGGTCGACGAGACCCGCGATCCCATCGCCGTCGTCGGCATGGGCCTCGCGGTCCCCGGGGCCTCCTCTCCGGAGGAGTTCTGGCGACTGCTGCTCGAGGGCGGCGAACTGTTCGTCCAGGCGCCGGCCGACCGGTGGGACATCGCCCGCTTCCACGACCCGGACCGCAGTGCGCCGGACAAGACCTACCAGCGCCGGTCCGGGTTCATCACCGACTTCCGGCCGCACGAGAGGCTGCGGGAGGAGGGACTGGCGGACGCCGGGCTCGACCACACCGCGCTGTGGCTGCGGCACAGCCTGCACCAGGCGCTGGAGGGCGTCCGCCGCGGCCCCGGCGACCGCTACTCCTTCTGCGTCGGCTACACGCCCGACGGCAGCCAGCACCTGGAGGAGGCCTTCGTGCTGCGCGCCGCGCTCGACACGCTGGCCGAGGACGGCGACGACGCGGCCGAGGGGCCGATCGCAGAAGCGCTGCGGCGCCGCTTCCGCCGCGGTGACGACCCGTCGGCCGGGTACCTCCCGCACCGCATCGGCCAGGACGCGATGGCAGGCATCCTTCCGTCCGGCACCCGGCTGCACATGGTGGACACCGCGTGCTCCTCCTCGCTCTACGCGATGGATCTCGGGGTGCGCGACCTGCTGTCCGGGCAGAGCGACATCGCCGTCTGCGGGGGTTCCTTCGCCCTGGCGCCGAGCGGCTCGGTGCTGTTCGCCAAGCTCAACGGGCTCTCGGCGGGCGGTGCGGTGCGCGCACTGGACGCCGGGGCGGACGGTGCGCTGTTCTCCGACGGCGCCGGTCTCGTCGTACTGAAACGGCTCTCGCGTGCCCGCGCCGACGGGGACCGGGTGCTCGGGCTCCTGTCGGCGATCGGTCTGTCGGCCGACGGCCGCGGCAAGGCGATCTACGCTCCGGCGCCCGCCGGCCAGGAACTCGCCGTCGAACGGGCCCTGGAGCGCGGCGGACTCGCGCCGGACGACATCGACTGGATCGTCGCGCACGCGACCGGCACGCCGGCCGGTGACGAGGCGGAGTTCACCGGCCTGCACGCGCGGTACGCGGGGGCGCGCCCGACGTACGTCACCTCCAACAAGTCCCTGGTGGGACACAGCGGTTGGGCGGCCGGCGTGGTCTCCGTGATCCACGCGCTGCTCGCGCTGCGGCACGGCACGATCCCCGCGCAGTACCGCTTCGAGCGGCTGCCGGACGCGCTGACCGGGCTGTCCGGGGCGCTGCGGGTGCCACGGGAGCCGGTGCCGTGGCCGGCCCGGGCCGACCGCCCGCGCCGGGTGGCCGTCTCCGGTTTCGGCTTCGGCGGCACCAATGCGCACCTGGTCATCTCGGAGGACCACCGGGCGGCCGCCCGGTCCGGGACCCCGCTCGCGCTGCCCGCCCCCGTCGAGGAGGATCTGGTGGTCGTGGGCTGGTCGTCCCGGCTGCCCGGCGACCCGGACGCCGAGGCGGTCGCCGCCTGGGCCGCGGGCCGGGGCCCCGGTCCCGAGCCGTCCTTCGGCGCCGTCTATCCCGTCCCGCCGTTCCAGGAGCTGCGCATGCCGCCTCCGACGGCCCGCACGACGGACCGCACCCAGTTGATGCTGGTGCGCTGCATGCAGCAACTTGACGACGCCGTACGGGAGTTCTGCCTGAGCCATCGCACGAGGGCCGGAGTGGTGGTCGGTCACACCGGCGCGACCCGCAACGCGCTGCTGTACAAGACCCGCGCGTACCTCGACGAGATCGCCCATGCCGTGGCGGGCGCCGAGGAACCCGCCGTCACGGGGAAGTTCCTCCAGCGTCTTCGGGAGCGGGCCACCGGTCTGATCGCCGCGCCCACCGAGGACTCCTTCCCCGGCGAGATGCCGAACGTCATCGCCGCCCGTCTGTGCAACTACTTCGATCTGCGCGGCCTCAGCCTCACCGTCGACGCGGGCCAGGCCTCGCTCCTTGAGGCCTTCGACGTGGCCGGCCTGTACCTCGGCTTCGAGGAGATCGACGTGGCCCTCGTCGCCGGCGTCAACGGCACGGCGCTGCCCGGCTGGAACGACACGGACGGACGGCCCGCCGCCGAGGGCGCGTTCCTCTTCGCCGTGACCCGCCGCTCCCTCGCCGAGGACGCGGGCCTTCCCGTCCTGGCCGTCATGGAAAGGAGCCGCGCCGCATGAGCGCCCCGCACCGCAGCACCACCCTCCTGGGCGCCGAGGGCGCCCGCGAACTGATCGCCTTCCTCACCCGGGCGGAGACGGACACCGCAGGGACGGACACCGCAGGGCCGGACACCGCAGAGGCGGTCACGGCAGCGGCGGACACGACAGTGCTGGAACGGGCCGTGCAGAAGGACGGCCCGGTCCACCGGCTGACGTTCCGCCGCGCGAAGGCGGCCGCGCCCGAGCCCACCGGCTCCGCCGAGCCCCACCTCCTCGATCGCCACGTCCTGCGCCTGGTCCCGGCCCCCGCCCGCTCCGCCGCTCCGGCGCCGGACCTCTTCCCGCCCGGCACGGCCCTGCTGACGAACACGCGCGACCATGTGTCCGGCGTCGAGTCGCTCCCTCTCGACGACACCCTCGAAGCCACCGTCGGCCGCGCACGTCCACGGCACATCCGCGTCCTCGTCGACCTGCACCACGAGGACCAGGCGCCCTCCGAGGCGCTGCTCGACCTGCACGACGCGCTGTTCCGCACGGCGAAGGCCTGTGTCACGGCGGCCTCGCGGCCGGAGTCGTTCGTCGTGGTCGTGCTCGGCGGGGTCGGCGCCAGGCGGGTTCCGCACCCGTGCGCGGGACTGTTCACCGGGTTCGCGAAGAGCCTGGCACTGGAGTGGCCGGGCACCTCGGTCCTGGCCGTCGTGCACGAGGCCCGCGACCTGATCACGGCGGAGCCGGACGCGGCCCGCGAGACCGTCACCGAGCAGCTGCTGCCCGTCGTGTACTACGCGGGCGGCACCCGGCTGCTGTGGCAGGCCGTCGTCGACCCGGGCGAGCGCGCCGAGCCGCCGGTGCCTCGCGGGGACTACACGGTCGTCGCCGCCGGGGGCGCCCGCGGCATCGGGGCCGAACTGCTGCTCGCCCTGGCCCGACGCGACCGGCCCCGTCTGCACATCATCGGCTCGACCGACCCCGGCGCGGACGAGCCCGACGCCCGTCTGGAGCGCAAGGACTTCATCCGGATGCGCACCACGGGCCCGGAGCGGCTCACCGTACGCGAGGCGAACCTGGCGTACGACCGCCTCGGCTCCGCCCGCGAGGTCCGCGACCGGCTGGCCGCCCTGCGGAAGCTGTGCGGCGCGGACCGGGTCACCTACCACCTGTGCGATCTCCGCGACGAGGAGGCCGTACGCCGGGTCGTCCGCCGGATCACCGACGCGGAGGGCACCGTCGAGCTGCTGCTCAACATCGCCGGCACGAACCGTGCCGCGTCGGTGGAGCAGAAGCGGCTCAAGGACTTCCGTACGGTCCGCGATCTGAAGGTCCGCTCCTACGCCCACCTCAAGGCGGCGTTCGGCGACCGGCAGCCGCGACGCTGGTGCAACTTCGGGTCGTTCGTCGGGTTCACGGGCCAGACGGGCGAGACGGACTACGGCGCCGCGAACGACTACTTCAACACCGCCGCGCTGTACAACTCCTCGCGCGGCACACGGGAGTTCACCCTCGGCTGGACCCTGTGGCGGGACGTCGGCCTGGGCGCGACTCCGCTGATGCGGGCCTTCCTGGCCAAGAGCGCCCAGTTCACCGCCATGCCCACGGCCGAGGGCGTCGACCACTTCCTGCACGAGCTCGACCAGGCCGAGCAGCCCGCCGCCACCGTGTTCTTCGGCGCCGCGGAACGCGCCGCCATCGAGGCCGCCGCCCCGGGCTACCTGGACTTCTGCCGCACCCCGGCGGAGCCCGCCCCGGCCGCCCCGCGACTGCCCGACTTCTACGTCGACGACATCGTCGACCGTGCCCCCGGCCGGCTCACCGTCGTCCGCGCCTTCAGCCAGGACCGCGACGCCTACCTCCACGAGCACGTCGTCAACGGCTACCCCACCCTGCCCGGCACGTTCGTTCCCGAACTCGCCGCCGAGGCCGCCATGCACCTCGTGCCCGGTCGGGTGCCGGCCGTCATCGAGGACGTCCGACTCGAATCCTTCCTGCGCGTCTACAAGGCGGGGCGCGAGGAGGTCAAGCGCGTCAAGGCACGGCTGATCGACGACGGACCGCAGGAGTCGGTCGTCGCGGTCGAGGTGACCGGTGACGTCCTGGCGCCCGACGGGCGTCTGCTGGTGAAGGACCGCCGCCATTTCACCGCGCGCGTCCGGCTGCGTGACGAGCCGGTGGCGCCGCCACGCTGGGAGCACTGGGACGACCAGGGCGCCGAGCCCCTCGCCGATCCCTATCACGTGCCGAATCCGGCCGTCCTGCTCAGCGGCGTCTTCGTGTCCACCGCGGACACCCGCACGCACCCGAGCGGCCGGCGTGCCCGGTACGCCCCCGACCGGCCGGGTGTCGAGCGCTGGTTCTCCGGGCTCGTCGTGCCGTCCGTGCTGCTGGACGGCCTGGCCCGGGTGTGCGTCCTGGACCGCGCCGAACTGCCGGGGCACGGTGGCGGCTGGACCCCGCTCGCCGTGCCGCGCACGATCCGCCGTATCGACCTGTACGGCGGCCACACCGACGCCTCGCTCGCCGCCGCCGGCACCCGCGTCGAGCTGTACTCACTGCCCTCGCGCCTCGACCTGGAGAGCGACGAGAGCAACCGGGCCGTCGCGGTCACCGCGGACGGGGACGTGGTGCTCCAGATCAAGGACATGACCGGCGTCGTGCTCGGCCATGTCCACCAGACCACCGGCGCCTACCTCGAACGTGAGCGCCGCACCTCGAAGGGCCGGGAGACGACGTCATGACCGGTGAGAGCACCTCCCAGGCCCGCGGCACCGCCCCCGGAACCGGCGCCCGCTGCCCGGTGACCGGAGCCGTCGCGGGCGGCGCGCCGCCGAGGGAGCCCGACGGGCCGACCGGCCTCCCGCTGGCCTGGCCCGTCGTCGGCTCCACGATCCTGTACGCGGCCGACCCGCCGGCGTTCGTGCTGCGCGCGCAGCACGCCCACGGCACCGTCGTGAAGCTGCCGATGATCCCGCACAACCCGACCGTGCAGGTCACCGACCCGGAGGGGATCCGGCGGATCCTGCAGGGCAACGCGGACAACTACCGCCGCGGCGTCTACTACGAGGCGTTCGAGTTGTTCATGGGCCACGGCCTGCTGACGCTGGACGACGCCGACTGGCGGGGGCACCGCAAGGTCGTCAACCCCGCCTTCACCCCCAACGCGATCGCCGAGCGGGCCGCCGAGACCGACGCGGCCGTGACGGACCTGACCGACCGGTGGGCCGAACACGCCCGCACGGGGCGGCCGTTCGACCTGTACGCCGAGTCGATGCGGCTCACCTGCCGGGTCATCGGGCACGCCCTGGTGGGCCGGGATCTCTCCCGGGACGGCGGCGAGTTCGCCCGTGCGCTGTCCGTCGCCCTGGAGGCGATCTTCAAGGAGGTCGGCTCCCTGGAGAAGATGGTCCCCTCGTTCGTCCCCACCCCCTACCGCCGTCGCGTCACCCGCGCCCGGCGCACTCTGGAAGAGGTCGTCGCCCGGGCCGCGTGGGACGCCGACCAGGGCTCCGGCGGCGAGGTCGCCGCCCTCATCCGCGCCTCCGACCTGCCGGAGGACGCCTTCTGGTCGGACCTGGTGACCCTCATGCTCGCGGGTGTGGAGACCACCGCGCTCGCGCTGGCGTGGACGCTGCACGAGACCGCACGCCACCCCGGGGTCCGCGACCGGCTGGAGGAGGAGGCCGACCGGGTGCTCGACGGCCGGCTGCCCACCGCGACGGACCTCGACGCCCTGACGTACACCGGTATGGCCGTCGACGAGGCGCTGCGCATGCACCCTCCGGTCTGGCAGTTCCCCCGCCAGACCATCGAGGACGACGTCCTGGCGGGCCGTCACATCCCCGCGGACACCCCGGTCCTCATCTCCGTGTACGGCGCCCATTACAACCCCGAGCAGTGGGAGGACCCGCACCGGTTCGACCCGGAACGGTTCCGGCCGGGCAGCTCCCCCGCACGGGACCGGTCCGCCTATCTGCCGTTCGGGGGCGGGCGCCGGCAGTGCATCGGCAAGAAGATGGGGCTGGCACTGCTGCGCCAGACGGTGGCCGCGGTACACGGCCGCTTCCGGCTCAGCCCGGTCGGCGCCGCGCCGCGGTCGGGCGCGTACATCACCCTCTTCCCCAAGAAGGGCATCCGTGTGACGGCCGAGGAGCGCCGACGATGACCTCCACCGCCGGACCGGCGCCGGCCGAGCAGCGGTGGCACCCACTGCGCCCGCACCTGTCCTCCTTCGACCCCGACGCCTTCGTCCGCCCCGTGGACCGTTTCGTCTGGGAGCCCGTGGAGGTCCCGCACCCCGGCCCGGAGGCGGACGAGCCGCTCGCCGGGCGGTCGCTCCTGGTGGCGGGCGAGTCACCGGACCTGGTCGCCGCCGTCGGCGCGGGGCTGGAGCGGCGTGGGGCACGCGTGGTGCCGTACACCCCTGGCAGCGCACTGCCCGTCGAAGGCTGGGACGGCATCGTCGACCTCAACGTCGTCGGCCTGACATACGAGTTGGGTGACACGACATGGCAGCCGGCGCTCGCCCGCACCACCGAGGCCGTGCGCGGCGCCTACGGCCGCTGGGCCGCCGAACGGCGCTTCGGCCGGCACGTCTATCTCGCCGTCACCCACCTCGGCGGGCTCGGCGGGCACGGCGCCGGACCGGTGCCGCAGCCGCTCGGCGGCATCTGGGCCGGGCTCGCCAAATGCCTGCCGCGTGAACTGCCCTCCGCCGGGGTCGTCGTCGTGGACGTCGACCGTGCCGAGCCGGAGCCGATCGCCGAGGCGGTCGCCCGCGAGTACGTGCGCCCCGAGCACTTCGAGGTCTGCTACCGGGACGGACGGCGCCATGTGCTCGCGGGGCGGCCCGCCCCGGTCGTGCCGCCCGGTTCCGCCACGGCTCCCGGTCCGGACGACACCGTCCTCATCACGGGCGGTGCGCGCGGTGTCGGTTTCGCGGCGGCGCGCGCCTTCGCCGAGGACTTCGGCTGCCGGGTGGTGGTCACCGGACGCGGCGAACGACCGGCACCGGACGCGAGCACCGGGCTGGACGACGAGGAGTTCGCCGGCTGGCGGCGTGGGCGCCTCGCCACCGCCAGGACACCGGCGGAACTCGCCCGCGTCCGCCGCGAGGTGCGCCGGGCGGAGGAGAACCGCACCGTCCACCGCAACCTCGCCGGTGCGGCGGCCGACGGGCTGCGCATCGACTATCTGCGCTGCGACTGCACGGACGCCGACCAGGTCGAGCGGGTCTTCGCCGCGCTGGGCGACGGACCGACGCACGTCGTGCACAACGCCGGCATCGACGAACCGGCCCGCTTCGACCGCAAGTCCGCCGACGAGGTCGTCCGCACCGTGGACGTCAAGGTCACCGGCTTCGCCAACCTGGTCGCCGCGATCCTCGCCCGTCCCGAACGCCGGGCCCGGCTGCGGCTGCTCAGCAACGTCGGCTCGCTCGCGGGCCGGATGGGCGGCATGGTCGGGCAGATCGACTACGCGGCGGGCAACGAGGCGCTGGCCCGGCTGGGGTTCTGGGCGCGGGACAACCTCGGGCTGCCCGTGCAGACACTGTGCTGGCCGACCTGGGAGCGGCTCGGTGTCATCGCCAACTACTCCGCCGCCGTCCGGTACGTCTCCACGCTCGACCCCGCCGAGGGCACCCGCCGCTGGAGTGCCGAACTGGCCTCCGGGCACACCGGCGAGACGGTCTTCCTCGGCCGCATCGGCGCCGTCCTCTCCCCCGGCCAGCTGCGCGGCTTCGGCATGCTCACGGGCCATCCCGATCTGCCCCGGCTGCACGCGCTGGACCACTGTCTCGGCGAGGTCGAGGAATACGAGATCTTCCGCTCACTGCGCACCACACTGACCCTGACGGCACGTCACCACCCGTGCCTCGCCGAATTCCACGTCGGCACGGAGCTCGCCGTACCGGTCAGCGTCGTCCTCGAGTACGCGGTGGCCGCCGGCGACTGGGTGGTACCGGAGGGCTGGCCCCTGCTGCACCTACGGGAACTGCGCGACCTCCGCATCCACCTGGCGGGCCTGCGCTTCACCCACGGCTCCCTCACCCTGCACCGCGAGGCGCGGGGCCTCCATCGCGCCGGCGAGTGGTGCGTGGACGTCACACTCCGGGACACCGGGGGCACGGACGTGGCATCGGTGACGCTGGCCTATGGCGAGAGCCCTGCGGTCCTCACCGGGCGTCCGGCGGCGGGACCACCAGGCGTGCCCCCGCAGCGCGCCAAGCCGGACCCTGACGCACCGCGGCCGCACCGTGGGCTGCTCCGCTGGGCGGGCGTGGTCTTCCCGGAGTGGGACGGCGAGGTGCCCGCGGTGCTGCCCGCCGATCTGTGGACCGTGCCCTTCCCGCCCGACCCCACGGTCGACCCCGCAGCCGTGGAGGCACTCGTCCGCGCGGCCGACCACAGCTCCCCCAGGACCGCCCCGGGCACCCTGACCATCGGCAGCCTCCGGCTGTCCCCCGGCGCTCAGCGCGTCGAACGCCTGCACGCCGAGGCGGAGGCGGGGAGCTGGACCGGCAGCCGCGCGGGCGTCACGGTCCTGCTGGCGGAAGGCGTCGGGATCGGGATCTCGGACTGACCCCACTGCCCCACGGGGCCTCACACGCCCGCCGACGACAGGCCCGGAGCGCCCTTCCGGACGACAGGCCCGGAGTACTCCCCCTCCGGGCCTGTTCGCATCCGCCAACCACACCGGCCGCCGCTCAGCCTGCCCGCCACCCCGTCACCACGGCACGCAGCGTCCGCTCGTAGGAGTCGGCGATCGACAGCCCCGGCGGCTCGTTGCCCGACAGCTCCAGGGACACCAGGCCGTGCGCGGTGGCCCAGCAGGACAGCGCCACGACCTCGGCCTCGAGCTCGGTGGTGAACTGCCCGGCCCGCTGCCCCCGGCGCACGGCGTCGACCAGCGGCTGGTACATCTCGACCTGCTCGCCCTGCCCCTCCGCCGTCGGCTCGAACTGGGCCGGACTCTCCGTGAAGAGGATCGCATAGAGGTGCGGATTCGCGAGCGCGTATTCGCGATAGGCCATTCCGAGGCGGATCACATCGTTCGCCGGGTCATCCGTCGAGCGGACGGCGGCCAGCCGCATCACGAAGAGCCGCGCGGCCTCCTCGTAGAGGCTGGCCAGCAGACCGGCCTTGTTGCCGAACAGCGAGTAGACCGCCGTGGTCGAGGTCTTCACGTCCGCCGCGAGCTGCCGCAAGCTCAGCGCGGCCGTGCCGCGGTCGAAGACCGTGGCGGCCGCGCGGTTGATGAGCCGCAGTCGAAGCGCTTCGTCATGTGTCTTGAGCCTGGCCATCCCCCCACAGTATGACAACAGCGTTATGAATGACCCCTGACATCACGTCAGCCTCGCGTCAGACCTGACGCAGCCCTCAGGCGCAACCCCTTGAAAAGAAGTTTTTCTGGTCGAAGCCGCAGGTCGTGATGGGTTTCCAGGGACTCGCACAGTTAGACAGTGTGCAAGAGCCCTGGAGCGGGCAATAAAAACGCTGTTACGGTTGCCACGGCGCCGGACCCTGGCAGGCATGCGGCGCTCGCCAACTACCTAGGGAGAACCATGTTCGAGGCGCTCGGGCGATTCCTTTACCGAAGGCGCAAACCCCTCCTGGTCCTGACGTTGTTGTTCGCCGTCCTGTCCGGCGCCTACGGCGTCGGCGTCTTCGGCGACATGAAGCCCGGCGGGTTCGAGGACCCCGGGTCCGACAGCCGCAAGGCCGCCCAGCTGGCCGAGCGGGCGTTCCCGCAGCGGGCACCCGACGCGGTGATCGTCTACCGCGACAAGGACCGCACGGTCGACGACCCGTCCTTCCGGCAGGCGGTCACCGAAACGGTGCAGGACCTGCCGAAGTCGGCGGTCACCGGATACTCGACCTTCTGGATGACCAAGATGCCGGCGCAGGTCAGCCACGACCGGCACGCCACCTATGTGGCGATCAACCTCCGGGGCGGCGACGACAACGCCAAGGAGGAGTCGTACAAGGCGATCAAGGACAAGCTCGACGCGCCGGGGCTGGAGACCCAGCGCGGCGGGCCGGTGCCCACCAACCACCAGGCCGGTGACGAGATCGGCGCGGACCTGGGAGCGGCGGAGGGCCTGTCCTTCCCGGTCCTGTTCATCCTGCTGGTGGTCGTCTTCGGCGGTCTGGCCGCGGCCAGCCTCCCCCTGCTCGTCGGCGGCCTGTCGATCGTGGGCTCCATGGCGGTGCTGCGGATCATCGCGCAGCTGACGGACGTGTCGGTGTTCGCCATGAGCCTGGTGTCGATCCTCGGCCTCGCGGTCGCCATCGACTACGGCCTGCTGATCGTGAGCCGCTACCGCGAGGAGCTGGAGCGCGGCCACACGGGCGAGGAGGCGCTGGCCCGCACGGTCGCGACCGCCGGCCGCACGGTCCTGGTCTCCGGCGTCACGGTCGCGGTCGCGCTGGCCGGCATGACCTTCTTCCCCTTCGGCTTCCTGAAGTCCATGGCGTACGGCGGCATTGCCGCGGTGGTGCTGTCGGTCTTCTTCTCGATCATCGCCCTGCCCGCCGCCCTGGGCGCGCTCGGCTCGAAGGTCAACGCCCTGTCGCTGCGCCGCCGCAAGAAGGCGGCGAGCCAGGAGGGCCAGGGTGCCTGGTACCGCCTCGCGCAGGGCCTCATGCGGCGCCCGGCCCTCGTGGCGGTGGGCACGCTGGCCGTGCTGGTGGCGCTCGCATCGCCGTTCCTGCGCGTGGAGTTCGGCGTGAGCGACGCCCGGCAGCTGCCGAACAGCGCCGAGGGCCGTCAGGTGCACAACGCCCTGGAGCGCGACTTCGACAGCGACGCGGTGAAGTCCATCGACTCGCTGCTGGTGCTGAAGTCCGACGCCACCTCGCGGGAGCAGGGCGCCGCGCTCCAGGCCTACGCCGAGCAGCTGGGCCGCACCAAGGGCGCGACCGGCGCGCAGATCACCGGCGCCACGGGCACGACCGCACGCGTGTCGGTCACCTTCGACGGCGCCGCGGTCTCCCCCGAGGCGCGCGACCTGGTCAACCGGCTGAAGGACGTGCCGCCCCCGCCGGGTGCCAAGGCCTACTTCGGCGGTGAGACGGCGGTGTTCGACGACACCCTGGACTCGCTCGGCAAGACGCTGCCGTGGATGCTGCTCTACATGGCGGTGGCGACGTACATCCTGCTGTTCCTCGCGTTCGGCTCGGTGCTGCTGCCGCTGAAGGCGATCCTGATGAACCTGCTGTCGCTGTCGGCGACGTTCGGCGTCCTGGTGTGGATCTTCCAGGAAGGCCACCTCGAGGGGCTGATCGGCTTCGACTCGACGGGCAACATCGAGCCCAACATGCCGATCATGCTGTTCGCCCTGATCTTCGGACTCTCCATGGACTACGAGGTGTTCCTCGTGTCCCGGATCCGGGAGCAGTACGACCTCCTGGACGACAGCTCCGCCGCAGTGGCCTCCGGGCTGCAGAAGATCGGCCGCCTGATCGTGAACGCCGCGCTGCTGATGTGCGTGCCGCTCGCGGCGATGGCGACCAGCGGTGTGCTCATGATGAAGCTGTTCGGCGTCGGCATGGTGTTCGCCATCCTGGCCGACGTCGCCATCGTCCGCATCCTGCTCGTGCCGGCCGTGCTGAAGCTCATGGGCCGGTCCGCCTGGTGGGCCCCCGGTCCGCTGGCGAGGTTCTACAGCAAGTACGGCATCAAGGAGACCGACGAGGCCGCCGACAGCAAGGAGCCGGTCCCCGTCGCGGGCTGACTCCCCTCCGGGCGGCGCCGAAGTGCCGTATCCCCCGCGGCACTTCGGCGCCCGCCGTTCGCCCCCTCTGCACCTCGACCCGCCCCGGCCCGCTTGACGCGCGGCATCGGGAAGCGGATACAGTTACCCTCTGTTAGACACCGTCTAACAGCTGTCCAACCGAAGCGCTTGGAGGCCCGCATGGCCGCGGGAAAGACCGCACTTGGCGCGATTCTCGACCCGATCAAGGGAAGGCTGCGCTGGGCGATCGCCGCCCAGGCCGTCTCGGCGGCCGCCGGCGTGGTGCCCTTCATCGCTGTCGCCGAGCTGGGCCGGGTCCTGCTCGACGACGGCCCCAACCGCACCGGCGACGCCTGGACCGTCACCGCGATCGGCGCGGGCGCGCTGCTGGTCAGGCTGATCGTCGCGCTGGTGGCGGGCGGGATCTCCCATCTCGCCGACAACGCCCTGCAGTTCCACATCCGCCGCTCGCTCACGGCCCGCCTCGGCCGGGTGCCGTTGGGCTGGTTCTCGTCCCGCAACTCCGGCCAGGTGAAGAAGGCCGTACAGGACGACGTCGACGCGATGCACCATCTGATCGCCCACTCGCTGCTCGACATCACCACGGCGACCGTCGTCCCGGTCACCTCCCTGGCGTATCTGTTCTGGGTCGACTGGCGGATGACCCTGGTGGTGATCGCGCCCCTGCTCATCGGGCTGACGCTGTACAGCGCCACGATGGCCGGGATGTCCAAGAACCTGCCCCTGTACGACGAGGCCATGGGGCGCATCAACGGCAGCGCCGTCGAGTTCGTGCAGGGCATCGCGGTCGTGAAGACCTTCGGCCAGGCCCGCCGGGCCCACCGCGAGTTCGCCCGGGCGGCCGACGACTTCTCGGAGTTCTTCCTCACCTGGGTGCGCTCCACCCAGTACTCCAAGGCCGCCGCGGAGATCGTCCTCTCCCCGATCGCGGTCCTGGTGACCACGCTCGCCGGTGGAGCATTGTTCGTGACGCAGGGCTGGCTGGACGCCGTGGACCTGCTGCCGTTCGCGCTGCTCGGGATCGGCCTGACCGCGCCGATCCTGTCGCTGTTCTACGCGAGTTACGAGCTGCGCATCGCCAAGGGCGCCGCCGAGCGCGTCGCCGGGATCCTCGACACCGAGGAGCTCCCCGTGCCGGACGCGCCGAAGACCCCGGACGGCAACCGGGTCAGCTACCGGGGGGTCCGCTTCTCCTACGACGGCGAGCAGGAGGCCCTGGCCGGCGTCGACCTGGAGCTCTCGCCCGGTACGGTCACCGCACTGGTCGGCCCGTCCGGTTCCGGCAAGAGCACACTGGCCGCGCTGCTGCCCAGGTTCTGGGACGTCACCGGCGGTGCGATCAGCATCGGCGGTGTGGACATCAGGGACATGGCGCTCGAAGACCTCTACAGCCGGGTCGCGTTCGTCTTCCAGGACGTTCGCCTGACCCAGGACACCGTGGCCGACAACATCCGCATGGCGCGACCGGACGCCGACCTCGCCGAGGTGCGCGCCGCGGCCCGTGCGGCCTGCGTCGACGACGTGATCGAGGCGCTGCCGCGCGGCTACGACTCGGTGATCGGCGAGGACGCACGGCTGTCCGGCGGCCAGGCGCAGCGCGTGTCCATCGCACGCGCCCTGCTCGCCGACACCCCGGTGATCGTCCTGGACGAGGCCGCCGCCTACGCCGACCCGCACTCCGAGGCCGCCGTGCAGGACGCGCTGTCGGAGCTGACCCGGGGCAAGATCGTGCTGATGATCGCCCACCGGCTCTCCACCGTCGTCGGCGCCGACCAGATCGTGGTGCTGGAGGACGGCCGGATCGTCGAGCGGGGCCGGCACCCGGAACTCGTCGCCGCGGGCGGCAGGTACGCCCGGATGTGGCACGCCCATGAACACACGAGCCGGTGGCAGCCGCACAGCCCCGCGCCCGTCACACAGGCCGCGAACGTCGCCACGGCGGGAGGACACAGCTGATGATCCGTCAACTCATCGACGTACTCGGCCCCGAACAGGCCCGTCCGGTGCGCCGGATGGTCATCGCCCTGGTGGTGGGCGCGGTGCTGCAGGGCATCGCCTTCGCTCTGCTGGTCCCCGTGCTGGAGGCGCTGTTCGGCTCGGACCCGGACGAGGTCTGGCCGTGGCTGTGGGCGCTGCTCGGGGTGTCGGTGCTGTACTGCGCCGCGTACTACTGGAGTCTGCTCATGGGGTTCGAGGCGGGCGCGACGCTCTCGAGGAGCTTGCGGCACCGCATCGGCGACCGGGTGGCCGCACTGCCGCTGGGCTGGTTCGCGCCGGAGCGCGTGGGACAGCTCGGTCAGCTCACCACGAAGAGCGTGATGGACATCATGGGCGTGCCGGCGCATCTCCTGAGGCCCCTGGTGACCAGCTTCGTCACGCCCGTGACCGTGGTCGTGCTGATGTATGTCTTCGACTGGCGGCTGGCCCTCGCCGCAACGCTCACCGTCCCGCTGATCGTCCTGGTCTACCGGTGGAGCACCGCGCTGAGCCGCCAGGCCGACCAGGCCCGCACCGCGGCCCGGGCCGTGACCGGCGGACGGGTGGTGGAGTTCGCCCAACTGCAGCCGGTGCTGCGGGTGTTCGGCCGGGGCGACGCCCGCTCCGGCACCGGGCTCGACGCCGCGCTGCGCACCCAGACCGAGGCGTCCCGCCGGGTGCTGGTCACCGGGGTCCCGGGGCTGATCGGCTTCGCGCTGGTGATCCAGGCCGCGTTCACCGTCGTCCTGCTGACCGGCACCTATCTGGCGCTGGACGGCAGCCTGGACGTGGCCAAGTTGCTGGCACTGCTGGTGCTTGCGGTGCGGTTCACCGAGCCGATCGCGGAGACCGCGGTGCTCGGCTCGAGCCTGAACACGGCCCGCTCCGCCCTGGCCCAGGTGGCCGACCTGCTGGCGCAGCCCACCCTGCCGCAGCCGCGGGAGCCGCGGGTACCGGACGGCAACACCGTCGAGTTCGAGAACGTCCGCTTCGGCTACGACGGCACGCCCGTGCTGGACGGCGTGTCCCTGACTCTGGCCGAGGGCACCATGACCGCGCTGGTCGGCCCGTCCGGTTCCGGCAAGACCACGGTGAGCAAGCTCGTCCCGCGGTTCTGGGACGTGGACTCGGGTGCGGTGCGCGTCGGCGGCGTGGACGTCCGGGACATCGACCCCGAGACCCTGATGTCCCGCATCTCCGTGGTGTTCCAGGACGTGTACCTCTTCGAGGGCACCATCATGGACAACATCCGGGTCGGGCGCCCCGGCGCCACCGACGCCGAGGTCCGCGAGGCCGCGCGGCTGGCCCGGGTCGAGGAGATCGTGCAGCGGCTGCCCGACGGCTGGGACGCCCGGGTCGGCGAGGGCGGCGCACTGCTGTCCGGCGGCGAACGGCAGCGTGTGTCGATCGCCCGGGCGATCCTCAAGGACGCCCCGATCGTGCTGCTCGACGAGGCCACCGCGTCGCTCGACCCGGAGAACGAGCGGGCGGTGCAGGACGCACTGAGCGCCCTGACCGCCGGCCGCACCCTCCTTGTCATCGCCCACCGGCTGCAGACCGTCGCCGCCGCCGACCAGATCCTGTTCCTCGACGAGGGACGGATCACCGAGCGCGGCGCGCACGCCGAACTCATGGCCATGGACGGCCGGTATGCATCGTTCTGGGCGGAGCGCAACCGGGCCCGGCACTGGAGTCTGGTCGGACAGATTTCTTGACAGAAAGTCAATTCCAGCCCCCTCGGATAATCCGAGGGGGCCGCTGAGCGTTCCCGAACATGAAAAGAATGACTTCTTTGCGCCCATGTAAACCGGGGGCGCATGCGATGTCAGAGTTGCCGGTCCAAGTTGCCGATTATCCGGCGGCATTCGCTCCGGAACCCCCTGCCACCAGGCATTTTCATATTTCAACTCCGCGTTGTAGAAATTCCAGCTTGACTTCCGACCTGCCGGTCTATACTGGCCATCGTCCAGTGAACAATCTGGCTCGAACCAATCTTGTTGGACTGAGTGTCAATCGGTTCGAAGGGGTCCGGAAAGTCGACAGGGACTCACCTTCTCGCCATGGTTGATCAACCGTTAAAATATCCAACGGTCAAACGAGCCGATTGAATTCTGGACAGGCATCACAAGATGGCCGAAATCATTCGACCGCGGGGGCGTGAACAGATGTCAACGAGCGATTCCTTCGACTGGCCGATAACAGCGCGAGATACCGAGCTCCACACCGTCCAGAACGCCATCGAACGGCGCGGCGGAGCTCTTCTCGTCGGAGCCCCGGGGGTGGGCAAGAGCCTTCTTCTGTCCACCGCTCTGCGGCAGGCGGCCGACGAGGGCCGCACGGTCCTGTCCGTCGGCGGAGCCGGCTGGAGCAGCGGGAGCCGCACCCGTGGGTTCGGCACGCTGGCCGAGTGCCTGGAGGCCGTGCAGCCGTCCACCCGGGACGGCGCCGCGGGCGCCCGTCCCGTCGTCGGCATCGACGACGCACACCTGCTGGACGCCGCGTCCAGTGTCCGCCTGCACCGACTCGTCGCGGCGGGACGGCTCAGCGTCCTCGCCGCCACCCGCCAGGACGCGACCACCCCGGCGGGCATCGACAAGCTCTGGGTGGAGCGGCTCGTCGAGCACATCGAGGTGGCGCCCTTCGACAGGACGGCGATGGCCACCGTGCTGCGGGCCCGGCTGGGCGGCCACACCGACACCGCCACACTCGAGCGGCTCTGGGCGGCCACGCACGGCAACGCGCTGATGCTGCGCGAACTCGTCGAGCACGCCCTGGAAGACGGTTCGCTCAGCTGCGTCGACGGCACCTGGCGCTGGCCGGGCCTGACGGAACGTCCCGGCAAACGGCTCTCCGACGTCATCCGCGTCGGACTGCGCGACCTCAGCCACGACGAGCACGAACTGATCCACATGCTCACCGTCGCCGAGCCGCTGGAGGCCGAGATCGTCGCCGCGGCGGGGCTGTCCAAGGTGGCCGAATCGCTCGACCTGCGCGGCATCGTCAGCGTCGAGCGCAGCCGGTCGCGCGTCCGGCTCCGGCTGGCCAGCCCGCTCAACCGTGTGGTGGTGGCGTCCCGCATGTCCGACCTCACCGCGCAGCGGTTGCGCCGCGAGATCGCCGACGCCCTGGAGCGCACCGGGGCGCGCCGGGAGGACGACATCCTGCGCATCGTCTCACTGCGCATGGACGCCGGCCTCGTCCCCGAGCGGGAGCAGCTGCTCACCGCGGCCCATGTCGCCATCCGGCGCCGGGACTTCCCGCTCGCGGAGCGCATGTGCCTGCTCGCGCTCCAGGAGGCCCCCTCCGACCTCGACGGCACACCGCTGCACGGCCCCGTCCCCTCCTCCGCCGACTACGGAGCGGATCTGCGCCGGCTCGTGACGCGCGTAGCGAAGGACCCCGAACACACCGCGGACCGCGTCCGGGCGGCCCTGCTGCTGGGCCAGGTGCTCGTCGGGCAGGACCGGCCCACGGAGGCCGAGACGGTCCTGGCCGCCGCCCTGGAGACCGGTGTGCAGGTGCCGCTGGCCGAGTTCGTCACCGCGGTCCACACCCGGGTGACCAACATGGCGTGGAGTCTCAGGCGCGTGCAGGAGGCCGGCGAACTGCTGGACCGCACGATCGCCGGGGTGGGTGCGGAGCGCGCCGGAGTGCTGCACGGCACCCGCGTCATGATCGCCGTGATGTCGGACCGGCTCCACGAGGCGGTCGCCCTCGGCGACACGGCGCTCGGCGAGGAGACCGCGGACCTTCCCCTCGCCCAGGCGGTGGTGCCCACGGTGGCCTTCGCCCGTGCCGAACTCGGCGACCCGGCAGGCGCGTTGGAGCTGCTGAACCGCTACCGGGACGCCTCCGCCGACTGGGACACCGACGCCCTGCTCCTCGCCAACTCGGTCTCCGCGCGCTGCTCCTCCCTCCTCGGCCGGCTCAGGAGCGCCGCCGAGGCACTCGACGCGGTCCACCGCTACGACCCCGGTCACGGCCGGCCCGTCCTGCTGCAGGCGCTGCTCGACCGCTGCCGGCTGCTGCGGATGCTGGGGCAGCCCGAGCAGGCCGTCGCACTGCTGCGGGGGGCGATCGCCGCCGAGGCGGCCCATGCGTACCCGGTGACCGGGGCCTGGCCGCTGGCCCAACTGGCCGGTGCGCTCGCCGAGTCGGGCAACCACGCGGAGGCGCTGCGCACGCTGGTCGAGGTCCGCGCGCTGCGCAGCGAGGTCCTGGCGTCCCCGATCACCGAGGACGAGATCGCGTACGAGAGCGCCCTGGTCCTCGCCCACACCGGGGACCACTTCAGCGCCGCCGCCCAGGCCGCGGATCTGGCCGAGCGGGCGGGCGCGGCCGGCCGTACGGTCAGGGCGGCCACCGCGCTGCTGCTGGCGGCCCGGGTCACGGACGGTGCCGCGGTCCGCTTCCCGCACCGTGCCCTGCTGTGCGCGGCCCGCACCACAGGCGGCCTGATCCGGGTGTTCGCCGACTACACCGAGGCCCTTGCCGACGCCGACGGTGCCGCGCTGATGGAGGCGTCCGGGCGGCTCGGCGAGATGGGCGCGCTCCCCCTCGCGGGTGAGGCCGCGGCCCAGGCCGCACGGGCGTTCCGCGCCACGGGCCAGTACCGCAAGGGCCGCAAGGCCGCGGCGGCCTGCCGGGAGCTGCTGCGCGACTCCGGTATGACGCTCCCGCCGTGGCTGGAGGGCGACGGCCGCCAGGAACGCGACTTCGCCTCGCTCACGCCCCGGGAGCGGGAGGTCGCCGCGCTCGCGGCGACCGGGATGTCCAACCGTGACATCGCCGACCGCCTGGTGGTCTCCGTGCGGACCGTCGAGAACCACCTGCACCGCATCTACCACAAGCTCGGCATCACGGCCCGCAACGATCTGAAGCGGGGCCTGGACAAGCTGCTCGGGCGGCCGCAGGAGACCAACCGCATGGCGCCGCTGCAGCTCCTCGGCGCGGCGGGTTCGGAGCACGTCGCCTAGCACGCCATGAGGCCACCGCACGAACGGCGGCGGTGTTCCGCGAGGACCGGTCCTCGCGGAACACCGCCGCCGTCGTCGTGGCTCTCAGCGCCTCAGGCGACCCGCCTCACGCGCCCGGCTCCGGCTGCGCCCCCGGCTCCGGCAGGACGCCGTGCCGCACGAAGTACGCGATGTACCGGCCGAACACCTTCTCGTCGATGTCCGGGCAGGTGATCCCCGAGCCCTTGAGCAGATCGCGCGTGCCCTCGTCGGAGAACCGGGCGACCTCCACCTTCTCGGACTCCACGAGGATGCTCAGCAGCGGAGCCATGGAGTTGGTGAGGTCCGCCGCGACGGCCTTCATCCACTTCAGGATGCTGACCTCCTTGAGGTCGTAGCCGGCGCCGCGCAGCAGCCGCAGGATCTCCTCGGAGTTCAGCGTGCGGGGGCTCACCTGGTGGTAGGCCCCGCCGGTCCCCTCCGGATGCCGGGACGCGGCGACGATCACGGCGCTGACGTAGTCCACCGGCACCATGTTCATCTCCAGCCGGAACTTCCGTGGGTACAGGCCCACTTGGAGGGAGCCCTTCATGAACCGCCACACGAAGTCGTTCGGCTGGCAGGCCCCGGTGCGCGAGTCGCCCCACACCTGACCGGGGCGGTGGACCGTCACGGGCACACCCCGGCGGGATGCCTCGAGCACCAGCTGCTCGGCGACCCACTTGCTCTTGGTGTAGCCCAGCGACAGCGCCTCGGGCGGCCCGGTCGGGTCGAGCTCGCCGCGCGGCCCGCGGTCCGTCCCGGGCTCGAACACCCCGGTGGTGGAGACATGGTGCAGCGTGGCCCCCGCCGCGCAGGCGAACCGCAGGATCTCGTGGGTCGCCTGCACGGTCGACTTGCGCAGCCACTTGTAGATGGTGAGGAAGTTGACCTTGGCCGCGGAGTGGTAGATCGCGCCGGTCCGCCGCGCCAGGTCGGCGTACTCCTCCGGCGGCATGCCGAGCCGCGGCCGGGTGACGTCGCCGGTGTGGACGCGGACGCGGTCCAGGTCGAGATCGTCGAGCAGCTCGTAGGTTCGCAGGTTGTCCTTGAGCCGCTCCAGGGCGGCGTCGGTGTCCGCGCCCCGGACCAGGCAGTGCACGACGAGGCCGTGCTGCAGCAGGTCCCTGAGCAGGAACGCCCCGAGAAACCCGGTCGCACCGGTGAGGAACACCTCGGACACCGTCTCCGGGTCCGGGGCCGGGAAGCCGGTGATGTCGTCGGCCAGTACGACATCGGCGGCGAACTCCTCGGCGGCGTCCGTGGGTATCGTCGAAGTCATCAGTTATCTACGGTCCTTCCGGTGACATTCCGTTTCCGGAGTCGTTCCGTGGGGGCGTGCCGACGCGCTACGCGCCGGTGGCGGCCCCGGCTGTCGCGTCGGTGAGCAGGGTCATCGCCTCTTTGACGTCGGCTTCGGTGGCGACGATCGGCGGAAGCAGGCGAATCGTGGTGGGGCGGCTCAGGCACGGCGAGACCACCATGCCGTGCTGCGCGAGCCCGGTCAGTACGTCGCCGGCCAGCTCCGGCGAGCGGAAGTCGATGCCCCACAGCAGCCCGCGGCCGCGTGTGTCGACGACGGCGTCGGGATGCTGTTCACGGAGCGTGGCCAGCCCCTGCTCCATCGCGGCGGCGATCCGCTCACCGTCCTCGGCGTGCCGCTCGATCAGGTCGAGTGCCACGGGGATCACCGCGGTGCTCAGGGGGTGGCCGCTGAAGGTGGCGGTGTGCACCATCGGGTCGGCCAGCAGGGGGGCGAAGAGCCGGTCGTTGCCGACCGCGGCGGAGACCGGCAGGACACCGCCGCCCAGCGGCTTGCCGAGCAGGACGCAGTCCACGTCTAGCCCGTCCGCCAGGGCCACGGAGCGGGCGCCGCACCGCCGCAGACCGACCTGGATCTCGTCGGCGATGACGAACGCGCCGTGTTCGTGGGCGTCGCGGCACCACTGGGCGAGGACGGCGCTGTCCAGGATGCGCACGCCGTTCTCGGCCTGGACCGGCTCGAACACGACGGCCGCGACGTCGTGTTCGCGCACGGCCTTCGCAACGGCCTCCGGGTCGTCCGGGGAAACCCGCACGACGCCCTGGAGCAGCGGCTCCAGGCCCGCCCTGAAGCGCGGGTTGTCCGTCAGGGCGAGGGCGCCGAGCGTCTTGCCGTGGAAGGCGCCGTCGACCGCGATGACGGTGGTGCGGCCGGTGGCCATGCGGGCGAGCTTGACGGACACCTCGACGGCGTCGGCGCCACCGCACCCGAAGTAGACCCGGCCGAGGCCGCCGCCGACGTACTCGGCCAGCCGCTCCGCCGCCAGCGGGGCGACGGGGGTCTGCACGGAGCGCGTCGAGGCGGGCATCACATCCAGTTGGGCTCGCACGGCATCGGCGACCACCGGGTTGCGGTGCCCGAGCAGGGCCACCGCGTAGGAGCCGAAGTCCAGCAGGCTCCGGCCGTCCGACAGGGTCACCCGGCAGCCCTCGGCCGAGGCCTCGACGGCCCCCTGGCCGGTGAACTTGCCGGCCACGGCGAGCGCGGGGGAGAAATGGCGCTTCACGCGCCGGAAGGTTTCCTTGGCATCGACTGTGCGCGGCTCTGTCATGGCTCTCTTCTCCTACACGCTCTGGTTGACGATGCCCCGCTGGTAGCCCTCCAGCGCCTTGGCCACAGCCGGGTGGATCATGTCGGCCACCATGGGCAGACCGACGTCGAACTCCACCTTGAGTTCGAGGGCGACGCCCTCGGCGTCCTCGGCCACCTGCCAGTAGCCCTCGTAGTGGGCGAGGTCGCCGTCGGACTGACGGAACTCCCAGCGCCGCCTGGTGTGGTCGAGGACGTCCTCCTGGTCCCACTCCATCTCCGAGCCCTTGAGCTCGACGATCCAGCTGCTGCTGCGGCGATCGCCGTCCTGACCGGTGATCGTCACCTCGTTGACGCCCTCCATGAAGTCGGGGAACGCCTCGCAGTCGACGAGCACCTTCCAGACCTGCTCGGGGGTGCCCACGCCTGTGCAGGTCGTGTGCAGTACGTGCATGACGGTGTCCTCTCGGGATATGCGGTCGAATCGGGTTGCGCTCACGCTCGGGGCGCGCTCACGCGGAGTCCCTCCGGCGGGCCGGGGTCATCTCCTCCACCAGAGCCATCAGGCGTTCCAGCTCCGACTGAAGGGCGTGCTGCTGCGACATCAGTTCCTCCACCCGGACGCGCAGCCGGACCAGTTCGTGACCGTGCGGGCCGGAACGGTCGACGAGGTCCGCGTCGCCCGGCCAGGCGGCCGTACGCCCCGCCATCGCCTGCTCGACGATCGCCGGCCGGACGGTGCCCGGCTCGCGCAGCACCCGTACGTTGCCCGTCCGGCCGGGCGTGCCCGGCTCCCCCGCGGAGGTCCGCCGCACCGTGTCGCGCACCGCACGCGCCTCGTTCTGCCGTCCGCAGCGCTGCAGTGACACGACCAGCTGGTCGCGGAACCGCTGGCGCAGCGGATGGGCGACGACCAGTTCCTCGAGCTGGTGCACGACCTGGCTGTGCCGGCCGAGCCGCAGCGAGGCGTCGCAGAGCTCCTCCAAAGCCAGCAGCCGTTCCTCCTCCAGGCGCGCGGCGGCCGCGGAGCAGAGCGGTCCGTGGCCGCCGCCGTCCAGCGCCGGGCCGCGCCACAGGCCGAGGGCCTTGCGCAGCAGCAGCGCCGCGGACTGCGGGTCGGACTCCAACAGGCGTTTGGCCCGGGTCACCTGGAGCCGGAACTGCACGCTGTCGAGCTCCTCGGGCCGGGCCTGCAGCACATATCCGGGGCCGCGGGCGACCAGGCGCGGGCTGTTCGCGCGGGAGGGTTCCACCTCGATCAGCTGCTGGCGCAGCCGCGAGACATGGGCCTGCAGCGCGTTGCCGGCCTTGTCCGGTGCGTTGCTCCCCCACAGCTCGTAGATCAGTTCCTCGGTCGGCACCGGGTTCCCCAGGCGGACCAGCAGCGCCCCGAGCAGCACCCGCTGCTTCGGACTGGTCAGCTGCACGGTTCGCTGATTGACGTCGTCGTAGATCCCAGCGGGCCCCAGTACCCGGAACTGCATCGAAACCTCCACCAGTCGTCGCCGCCTGCACCACGCGGCATACCGAGGTGATCACGGGCGGTGGGCCGGGCGCATGAGTACTCAGGTACTCCAAACCGGAGCCGCGCCCGGTGCCGGCGGCGGTACGACCGGCACCGGCACCGGCGTCCGGGGAGGTGGACGGCCGCGCCGGGTGAGTGACGGTTACTCATGCGTGCGCGCGCCCGCACGTGGTCGGCTGGGCCCGGACAGACGACGAGAGGCAGGGAGTGACGGCATGACTCGTTGGGATGCCGAGACCGCGGTGGTGGGACTGGGCGGGTGGGGAGCGGCGGCTCTGTGGCGGCTGGCGTCCCGGGGCGTCGACGTCATCGGGTTCGAACGCTTCACGCCCGGTCATGCGCTCGGATCGTCGCACGGCGGCTCCCGCATGTTCCGCCTCGCCTGTCCCGACCACCCCGGACTGGTGCCGCTGGCCCTCACGTCGAGGGAGCTGTGGTCGCAGCTGCAGGACGCCCGGCAGGAGAGCCTGTTCGTGGCCGGCGGCGGCCTGGTGATCGGGCCGGAGAAGGGGGGAGTCGCGGGCGGCACGCTGCACGCGGCCCGCGCGCACGGTGTCCCGGTCCGCACGTTCACGGCCACCGCGCTGCGCTTCCAGTACCCGCGCCACACCGGCGTGCCCGGCCATCACATCGGCGTGTGGGAGCCGTCCGCGGGGATCCTGCGACCGGAGCGCGCCGTGCGGGCTGCCGTCGCCCTGGCCGAGGACGCGGGCGCACGGGTGTACGCCGACTCCCGCATCACCCTGGTCGAGCCGGTGCCCGGAGGCGTCCATCTGCACACCGCCCACCGGTCGGTGAAGGTCCGTCAGGTGGTGCTGACGGCGGGGGCGTGGCTGCCGGCGCTGCTGCCCGGGCTGCCGCTGCAGACGGTCCGCACGCCCGTGAGCTGGTTCCGTCCGCTCGAACCGAACAGCGGCTTCGAGCTGGAGAGCTTCCCGGTCTTCCTGCGGGAAGTGGACGACGGTCGCCTCCTGTGGGGGCACGGTGCCCAGGGCGGGTACGACGTCCATCTCGGCCTGCACGACGGCGGGGTCGCCGCCAAGCCGGTCGACCCGGAGGACACCGACCGCTCGGTCGTCCCCGACGACTGGTCGGACCTGGCGCGGCTGCTGCCGGCCAAGGTGCCGGGGCTCGAGCCGCTGCCGGTCCGCGTGGCGATCAGCACGCAGACCCGCACTCCGGACGGGCAGTTCGTGCTCGGCCGCCCCGACGGCGACCCACGGATGATCGTCGCGGCCGGCGACAACGGGCACGGTTTCGGCCACGCCCCCGGCATCGGCGAGGCCGTCGCGGACCTCGTCCAGGGCAGGACCCCGAAGACGCCACTGGACTCCCTCTCACCGGACCGCTTCAGCTGAAGCGCGTCCCGTCCCACTCCGAATGGCCGTCGACAGCGGGCGCGGCCGAACGACCCGCGCCGCTGCGCGAACCGGTCACGGCGGCATGGGCCGCCCGGCGCCCGGGCGCCGGGCTGATCACCCCTGCGACCTGCGAAGCCGTGCAGGCTGACCGACCGCACCACTCGCGGGACGTGACCCGTCATCCCGTCGGCCCCGGCGGCACCCGTCATCCCGTCGGCGGCACACGGTCCGCGCCACGGGTCAGCTCGCGGCGCTCCCGGCGGCGAGGGTGTTGCCGCCCTTCTCGGGCCGCAGGGCCTTGCGGCAGATCCGTTCTCCGACCCAGGCCACCAGGGTGCGCGGCCGGCGGGGAGTCAGGTGCGCCATGAGCGCGTTGCCGAGGCCCGGCGTCACATAGGCACGGTCCCGGTCGAGGGCATGCAGCGCCGTCCGGACGACCGGCTCGGGCGTGGTGAAGCTGCCGGCGACGGCGGCGTTACGGGTGCCGATCACCTCGAAGAACTTCGTCTCGACCGGGCCGGGGCACAGGGCGGTGACGCGGATGCCCCGGCCCCGGTACTCCTGGCGCAGCGCGAGCGAGAAGTTGAGGACGAACGTCTTCGAGGCGCTGTAGACCGAGAGATACGGGCTCGGCTGGTACCCGGCCGTCGACCCCACGTTGAGGACCGCGCCGGTGCCGCGCTCCAGCATGGCGGGCAGCAGCGCGTGGGTGAGATCGACGAGCGCGACGACGTTCACCATCAGCAGGTCGTGGTCGCGTTCCGCGGCGATCTCCTCGAAGCGGCCGGCGGTGCCGAACCCGGCGTTGTTCACCAGCAGGTCGACGTGGAGCGACCGGTCGGCGAGTTCCTGCGCCACCTGCCGGCCGGCGTGGGGCTGTGAGAGGTCCTTCACCACCACGTGGGTCTTGACGCCATGGACCGAGCCCAGTTCCTCGGCGACCTCTTCGAGCCGCTCACGAGAGCGCGCGACCAGGACCAGGTCATGGCCTCGGGCGGCGAGTTGGGCGGCGAACTCCCTGCCGAGCCCGGAGGACGCGCCGGTGACGAGGGCGGTGGTCGGGACGGTCGGGGCAGTGCTCATGGCTGTTCCCTTTCGGCAGGACGACTGACTCCTCGCGCCCTGGGGCAGGGCGTGGCCGACGCGTCGCCGAACTCATGTGGGTCGGTCCGCCGCGTCTCCCGCCCCCTCATCCAAGAGGCTCAGCGCCACGACACGCCCTGCGGCGAACAGAACTCCGATACGTCGGCCACGCCCGCGCTCGTCACCCTACTGACGCGCCCGGTCCCCCATCCCCTGCCCTGACAAGGCCTGACACGTCAGCGAACCTCATGCCCCCAGCCGGCCGGTGAGCCGGGTCGGCGGACGCAGCCTTTCCCAGACGCGGTGTTCGGCAGGGAATCCGGCGGCGTCCATCACCAACCAGGTCAACGGCGCGGAAGCGGAAAGCCCCAACGTCACAAACCGGTACCGCCACTGACATCGAGATACTGCCCCGTGATCCAGCGGGAGTCGTCGGAAGCGAGGAACGCCACCACGTCCGCCACATCGGACGGCTTGCCGATCCGGCCGAAGACGGAGCGTGCGGCCAGGGCGGCACGGCCCTCAGGAGTCGCCCTGCGCCGGGCGTTCATGTCCGTCTCGACGAAGCCCGGACCGACCGTGTTGACGGTGATGCCGCGACCGCCGAGCTCCTTGGCCAGGCACAGGGTCATCGTGTCGAGCGCGCCCTTGGACATGGCGTACGCGACGGACTCGGGGAAAGCGACGCGTCGTGAGGCCAGCGAGGAGATGTTGATGATGCGCCCGCCGTCCCGCAGCCGCGGCAGCGCGCGCTGGGTGAGGAAGAACGGCGCCTTGGCGTTGACGGCGATCATACGGTCGAAGACCTCGGGCACCGCCTCCCCGATCGGCCCCGATCCGCTCGTCCCAGCGTTGTTCACCAGGATGTCGAGCGAGCCGGGGACATCGGCCGCCGCCGCTGTGTCCGCCTGCTCCCGCAACCCGGCGTCGAAGGCCGCGAAGACCGCGTCGGCGTCACCGGGCACCCCGAGCTCCGCCCGCACGGGGAAGGCCCGCCCGCCGTTCCTGCGTATCTCCGCGACGACTTCCAGCGCGGCGGCCGCACTGTGGCCGTAGTGGACGCCGACCAGCGCCCCGTCGCGCGCGAGCCGCTCGGCGATCCCCCTGCCGATGCCCCGGCCGGCCCCCGTGACCAGTGCGATCTTGTCCGTCAGTGCGCGTTTGGTGTCCACGAGGACCAGGTGTAGCGGAAGAAGGCGGAGAAGCGGGAATGCGCGCGCCCGTCAACGGTCCAGGAACTTCCGGTACCACACGGCCTGTTGGGCAAGACCCCGAGCGAATCCCACCCCGGGGTCGGCGCCCACACGGGCCCAGAAACCGCCGTCCGTGAACCAGTGGTCCACGGCGAGCATGCCGAGGTGGTGCAGTACGCGCGGCTTTCCGGCGAACCGCGTCCGGGCCTCGTCGACGTCGAGAGGTGCGCCCGGCAGACACAGACCGAGCCGGTCGGCCACCGTGTCCAGCAGTTGCGAACCCTCCACGGGGTCGGGGTGGTTGACGTGATGCGCGCCCGCCAGTTCCCGCTCCGACAGCCCGGCGGCGACGACCGCGCGCCCCAACGCCCGTACGTCGACGACGGAATGCCGGGCGGTGCAGTCCTTCAAACCCGCCGAGAGCACTCCCATCAGGGCTGCCAGCCCGGGCACCACCCATCGGTCACCGGCGCCGAACACCAGGTGCGGGCGCAGCACGACACCTCCCGCGTCCAGCACATGCCGCTCGGCCGCGGCCCGGGAACGGCTGGTGGGCGAGGCGGGCGCATGCGCCAACCCGCCCACGGGCGCGTCGGTGAAGGGACCTCGGCCGTACACGGCGGCCGTACTCACGTAGACGACGCGGGCGACTCCGGCGCGGGTCGCCTCCTCCACGAGGGCGCGGGTGCCGTGGCCGTTGACGGTCTCGGTGCGCCGTTCGTCGTCACCGACGTAGGAGGCGCAGTGCAGGACGACGTCGATGCCGTCGAAGACGCCGCGCAGGGTTGCCGGTTCGGCGAGGTCCGCCCGTACGACGTCCACCGCCGGGGCACCGTCGGCGAGCCCTCCGCCCGCCGGCACGCGCGCCGGGTCGCGCAGCAGGAGCCGGACCCGGGACGGTGTGACGCCCCCCGACTCCCGCAGGGCCGCGACGACATGCCCTCCGATGAAGCCGCTGCTTCCGGTGACAAGGATGCGTGGTGACAAGGTGGGTCCTCCCTCTCGGCCGACGGTACAGCGGCCGCCCGCCCCGCTTCCGTAAAGTCGGTTCCCTGACCATGGAAAGGAACTGCCGTGCGGCTGCGCTGTGCTGTGCTCGACGACTTCCAGAACGTGGCGACCGAGGTCGCCGACTGGTCGCCGCTCGCGGACGACGTGGAGGTCGTCCCGTTCACCACCCACTTCCCCGACGAGGACACCCTCGCCGCGGCCCTCGCCGAGTTCGACATCGTCGTCACGCTGCGGGAACGCGTCCCCTTCCCCGCCTCCCTGATCGCCCGTCTCCCCCGGCTGAAGCTGCTGATCGCCTCCGGCATGCGCAACTCGGTCATCGACTACGCCGCCGCCGAGGCGCACGGCGTCACGGTCTGCGGTACGGCCAGCGCCTCGACCCCGCCCGTCGAGCTCACCTGGGCCCTGCTGCTCGGCCTCGCCCGCGGCATCGTCCGGGAGAGCAACGCCCTGCGTGACGGCGGCCCTTGGCAGAGCACGCTGGGTGCCGACCTGCACGGCCGCCGCCTCGGACTGCTCGGGCTCGGCAAGATCGGCAGCCGGGTGGCGCAGGTCGGTCTCGCCTTCGGCATGCAGGTCGGCGCGTGGAGTCAGAACCTCACCAAGGAGCGCGCCGAGGAGGTGGGTGTCGAACTCGCCGCGAGCAAGGAGGACCTGCTCCGCGACAGCGACTTCGTCTCGATCCACCTCGCCCTGAGCGACCGCACCCGTGGCCTGCTCGGCGCGGCCGAACTCGCCCTGCTCAAGCCGACCGCCTACCTGATCAACACCTCGCGCGCGGCGATCGTCGATCAGGACGACCTGCTCGCCGCCCTGCACGAGGGCCGTATCGCCGGCGCCGGCGTCGACGTCTTCGACATCGAGCCCCTCCCCGCCGACCACCCGATGCGCACGGCGCCCCGCCTGCTCGCCACCCCTCACCTCGGCTATGTCTCGCAGGCCAACTACGCGACGTACTACGGCCATGCGGTCGAGGACATCCAGGCGTACCTGGCGGGTTCACCGGTACGACGGCTGCCCTGAGGCGGCCGTCAGGCGTACGGGTGGGTCGTTCAGGCGTACGGGTGAGTCGTTCAGGCGTACCGGTAGATCGCGGAGACGTCCTCCAGCTCGTCCGGGGTCACGTCCCACGGCGGCAGCTTCTCGTGTCGGGCGACGATCCGGCCGTACTGCGCGCTGCCCCGGCCCGGCGGCCGCGCCGGCAGGTAGCGGTGTCTGCGGTGGCGCCGCTGCCAGCGCTGCCACTGCAGGTCCATGAAGGCGTGGACCAGCCAGAAGACGGGGTCGTTGACGGATGCGGCGCCGAGCATGGCACCCCCGATCCAGCGATGCACCCGGTTGTGGTTGTGCCAGGCGATGCTGCCGGTGCCCCAGCCCTCCATCTTGTTGCGGAAGCCCTTGGTGACCGTCGAGTCCCACGGGGAGACGTCGTAGACGGGGTCCTTCAGCGCCCAGTTCAGATCGTCCCGGGTGGGCAGGTCGATCGGATTGCGGGCGCGGCCCAGGTCCCGAGTGAGGAACTCGATGTCGGTGATGCTCTCCCTGAGGGGCCACCGGCCCGCCACATAGGCGAACGGCCCGGTCATCACCTGCCGGTCCCCGCGCCGCCCGTTGCCGCCGAGCAGATCGTCGGTCCACGGCAGCGCGGTGGCCGACCGGTCCCGGGTCCAGTCCCAGTACGGCACCGTCACCGAGGAGTCGATGCGGCGCAGGGCGGTCTCCAGGTCCAGCACGAACTGACGGTGCCAGGGCAGGAAGGACGGCGTCATATGGGCGGCGCGCAGGCCCCGGTCGCCGTCCCCGCGGAAGTGCGCGATGTGCAGCCGTACGAACTCGTCGTACTCCCCGCGCCGTTTGAGCTCCAGCAGCGCCCCCACGAAACGCCGCCGCTCGGTGGGCGTCAGCTTGCTCACGTTCTTACGCACGTACACCATGCTGTGCCTCCCTGTGCGGGTGCCCGCCGCCGAACGGCCCGGGGGCCACGTCACGCAGCCGCCTGCCGGTCCCGAGTTCGTCGACGGCCGCGCGGGTCGCCTCCAGTGGCGTCCGGTACCAGCTGTAGTGGTCGAGCATGCTCAGCCAGGTGCCGTCGGCACGGCGCATCAGGTGCAGCGGGCGGCCGTCCACGGTGACGTGCCAGGCGACACCGAGCGCGCTCAGGCCGGCGGCGGGATGCGGGGCGCCCTGGATGTGGCGGCCGCGGTAGGTCTCGTCGAAGGGGATGTCGGTGTGCCGCTGCCGATCCGCGGACCGCGAGGGCCGGGAGGCGGCCAGCACCGGGGTGAGCGCCACGGCCGCGGAGCCGAACAGCAGTCGCGCCACCTCCCGCCGCGTCCGCCCCTCCGGCTCGCTGCGCACCGGGCTTGCCGCCCCCTGCACCGCACCCATCGACACCCCGTCTGCACTGACGGCCATCGCTCACTCCTCGTACGGTTCGGCTGTTCGTACGAGTAACCGTCCGGGGCGCCCCACGGTCACCACAGAAGCGCCCATACGGTGCAATGGTCAGCTCGTCCAGAAGTCCCACCAACGGGTCAGGACCAGCATCCCGACGATCCCGGTGTGCAGCACCGGCAGCACCCAGGTGAACTCCGCGAAGAGTGTCCGCACCGGGCCCGGCGCGGGCAGGAAGCCGCTGCGTACGGTGAAGGACGTCAGGTACCAGAACAGCACGATCGTCGCGAGCCAGGCCAGACAGCACCACAGGCACAGGGCGTTGATCCGGTACAGCGACTCGAACTGCAGCCAGGAGACGAACCCGATCCCGAAGAGGCATCCGGCCTCGAAGGTCAGCCAGTACCAGCGCGGGAAGACGGCCCCGGCCAGCAGGCTCATGCCGACGCAGATCACGACGCCGTAGGCCACAAGGCCCAGCATCGGGTTGGGGAACCCGAAGGCCTCGGCCTGGTCGCTCTCCATCACGCTGCCGCAGGACAGCACCGGGTTCAGGCTGCAGCCCGGGGTGAAGTCCGGGTCCTCGAGCAGCTTGAACTTGTCGAGGGTGATGACCCAGGAGGCCAGCAGCCCGGCCGCCCCCGTGACCACCAGAAGCAGGGCGAACGCACGGCCGCCGCCCGCGGCCCGCCGCGCGCCCGGGGCGGTGGTCACCACCGCGCGGCCTCGCGGTAGACGCGGAGATGGTCGACGGCGAAGGTCATCGGTGCCGGGTCGCAGGGGGCCGGGTGGTACCGGCCCGCGCACACCGACAGGTTCAGGATCAGATACGCCGACCAGTCGGCGCCGACACCGGTGCCGTCGGAGCAGACGCACGTGCCATTGACGTACCACTCGACGGAACGCTCGCCGTAGCGGGTGCCGATGGTCACCCACCGGCCCGGGGCGATCGCGTCGGCGTCGGTGTGGTAGGCCGAGGAGAAGGTGACGTGGTTGGACAGCTCCAGCAGGTTCGGGTTGTCCGGGTGGTACTCGAAGGAGTCGACCTCACTCCCGCCGTCCTTCCACGTCCACAGCGCCGGCCAGGCTCCGGCCGCCGAGGGCAGCCGGACGCGGGTCTCGACGTAGTCGCCGGTCCGCACCCGGAAGTCCTCGGCGGAGTACTCGGTGGTGAGCAGCCCGGTGCGCCAGGCCTGCCGGCCGTTCTCAAGGGTGCGGCCGGCCGGTGTGGCGGTGAAGGTGGCGACGCCGCCCGCGACGGTCACACAGCCGGGGTCGAGCCAGTCGAGCTTGTCGTCGTCCGGGTTGTGATCGCAGTAGCGGTAGGTGCTGGACCGGTCGCCGACCCAGGTGGAGCCCCAGGCGATCGGGGCGTCGAACTCCTCGGACCAGACCGGCGTGAACGGGGCGATGTCGATGGTCATGGCGGCGAGGGTAGACCGCCTGCCCCATTTCCCCATTCAGCTCGCGCAGGCGATCGAATCGAGCCGGGCGCACCATACGATCAATCGATGCGCGGACCAGATGCCCATCCCTCCGAATGCCTCTGTGCATTCCATTCTTCACCCCTGCGATTTTCACGCGTATGGAGCAACGCGTCGCTTTTGCAGGGGCCTTGGACTGCTATGTTCTCCAACCGTCGGATCAGAGGTACTTTCCAGCGAGGTGAATCATGAAGAAGGCAGTTTTCACCACTGCGGCATTGGCCATCGGTGCGGGACTCGTGGGTGGCTCCGCCGCGGCGGCTTCGGCCGCCACGGGCGGATCGGGAATCTCCACCAGCCCGCTCGGGCTCATGTCCCCGACCAAGGTGAGCCCGGCGATCCTGCCCGCGGCCGATGCCGTGACGCGGCTGGCCCGCGACGGCGGAATCGCGAAGGGCAGCGCGTTCGACAAGAGCAACAAGAGCGCGGTGGGAATGTCCGGCGTGTACTTGGACGGAATGGACCCGGATGCCGCGAAGCGGCCCACGATTCCGGTGAAGAACCCGGCCGGAAGCGGGTCCGTCCAGATCCACCCGCTGAAGGCGCCGACCTCCGCCGGGCTCGGCACCTTCCTTCCCAAGTCCAAGTGACGACCCGGCAACCGTACGAGTCCTTGGCCCCGGAATTCTGAGACTCTGATCCGGTTCTCGGCACCCCCGCACCACAACTCCGGCCCACCGGCCCGCACCCTGCCGGTGGGCCGGACGCATTCTCTTCTGCACGCAGGGTTGCGCCATCCGAAGGAATCTGCCCACGTTTGATTGTTCCCGCCGTGACTTAGGGGTGCATATACGGGTTTCCTTTTCGTAAGCGTGCGCAACCGTGAATTCAGGAAGGAACCGAGTTGCCCAAGAAGTTCGCGGTCATCACGGCCCTCGCCCTCAGCACTGTCATCGGCACCGCCGGCATTGCCTCCGCCGGTGGCGGCGACGGCGGCAGTGGCAATGGCAGCAGCAGCGGCAACAACACCACCGTCAAGGGCGGCAGCGGCTTCTCGTCGGCCCCGGTCGTCGTGAACGAGCCCCAGCAGGGTGTTGTCGTCATCAACGGCAGCCTCGTCGACGGTCGTTGCCTCGCCCCGTGGTCCAACGGCGCCGTCCTCGGTGGCGTTCCCGCGCCGAACTCGCACTACGCCGCCTGCAACACGGCCACGGTCAACCAGCAGCAGAACGCCGGGTACGTCGGCGGCCTGCTCTTCTGACCCCTGCTCCGAGCCGTTCGCAGCAGCTGAATCACCCCAACGCAGCCCGGAAAGGCGCAACTCATGCGTAAGAAGGTTACGGCCATCTCCGCCCTCGCGGCAGGCATCGCCCTCGCGGCCGGCGGTACCGCCGCGGCCTGCAACTGCACGACCGTCAAGGGCGGCAGCGGCTTCTCGCAGTCCCCGGTCGTGGTGAATGCCCCGCAGCAGGGGATCCTCGTGGCCAACGGCACCGTCATCGACCTCCGCTGTGCCGCGCCGTGGTCCAACGGTGCCGTTCTCGCCGGTGTCGTCGCGCCGAACTCGCACTACGCGGCCTGCAACACGGCCACGATCAACCAGCAGCAGAACGCCGGTTACAAGGGCGGCCTGCTGTTCTGACTCCTGCTCCGAGCAATTCGGAGCAGGTTAACCCCAACGCAGCCCGGAAAGGCTCAGCTCATGCGTAACAAGGTTACGGCCATTTCTGCCATCGCCGCGGGCATCGTCCTCGCGGCCGGCGGCACCGCCGCCGCCGACGGCGACACCACCACCGTCAAGGGCGGTAGCGGCTTCTCGTCGGCCCCCGTCGTCGTGAACGAACCGCAGCAGGGAATCGCCGTCGTCAACGGCGCCTTCCTCGACGCCCGCTGCCTCGCCCCGTGGTCCAACGGTGCCGTCCTCGGTGGCGTCGCCGCGCCGAACTCGCACTACGCCGCCTGCAACACGGCCACGATCAACCAGCAGCAGAACGCCCCGTACTTCGGCGGCCTGCTGTTCTGAGCAGCGCCTCACCCGAGGGCGGTCCGCCGGATGTCCGGCGGACCGCCCTCGTCTATGTGTGTTTCATGGCAAACCCGTGGGCCCTGTCCGCATCGATGCGCGGACAGGGCCCACAGTCAAGGAGCGCCGGCAAGGAGGAAAGAGCGCCCATTCAAATGGACTAACGCAGCCGGCCCGGCCGCGGTCACCCTGCATCATTCATTTGGCCCAACGCGGCAAAGCACCAAGGCAATTGCCCCCGCTCACCTTCCGGAATGCCGTCCCCGAATATGCCGAAGGGCCGGCTCCGCGGAGTGCGGAGCCGGCCCGGAACGACGAGCCGATGGGCGACGAAGTCGAGGAACGAGTCGCCTGCCTGATCGCCTACCTGTTGATCGGAAGTCCACCGAGCAGCTGACCGTCGATCGGGTTCGGCAGGGTGCCGCCGAAGACGGGGGTCTTCACCACTCCCGACCGCTTCACGCCCTGCTTCACGTTGTCGGCCGTGCGCTTGACGTTGTTGCCCACGTAGCCCGTCGGCAGCTTGGCGGCCGAGGGCAGGCTGCGGGCGACCGTCTTGCCGTTGTCGACGAGGCCCGACGCGGGCATGTCCACCGCGGCGGCGGGCCCGGCGACACCGGCAACGGCGAGGGAGCCGGCGACGACAGCGGCAGCCTTCAGGTTCTTCATCATGTTCCTTTCCTGGTGACTCGTTCTCGGTTCTCCTGGGCTAACGAGAGGGGGCCGCTCGGGAAACTCCGCTGCCGACAACTTCCAGGAACTCATACGAAAAGACCCGTTGCGCCGAACCCGTTCGGCGCACGGCGGCTCCGAACGGGTGACATCGCGTGCGAAACAACCCGGGGAGCGCCGCCATTCCAACATGTTTGGCTGTTTGGCAGATAAACATGGATAAGTGGTCGGGAACGCGAGCCACACATCGTGTTGCTGGTTCGGACTCTTTTCCTCGGAAGGGCAGCCTCGATCATGCGCATTTCCGCGCCGCACATCCTGCATGTCGCGCAGCCCGTCGAGGGCGGTGTCGCGCGGGTCGTGACGGACCTGGTGGCGGCGCAGCTCGCCGCGGGGATGCGGGTGACGGTGGCCTGTCCCGGGGGTGGCACGCTGACGGACTCCCTGCGCGCGCGGGGCTGCACGGTGCTGCGCTGGGACGCCACCCGCGCCCCGGGGCTCGGACTCCCCGGTGAGGTACGGCGGTTGGCGCGGCTGGTGCGCGAGGTGGGGCCGGACCTGGTGCACGCGCACAGTGCGAAGGCAGGGCTCGCGGCCCGGCTCGCGGTGCACGGCCGTCTGCCGACCGTCTTTCAGCCGCACGCCTGGTCGTTCGAGGCCGCGGACGGCGTCGTCGCGCAACTGGCCCTGGTGTGGGAGCGGTTCGGCGCGCGGTGGGCGACGCGTGTGCTGTGCGTGAGTGAGGCCGAGCGGCGTACCGGTCAGCGGTGCGGCATCGCCGCCTCGTGGCGGGTGGTCCCCAACGGTGTGGACACCGACAGGTTCCGGCCGGAGGGGGAGGGCGCGCGGTCCGGGCCGGGTCCGCTCGTGGTGTGCGTGGGCCGGCTGTGCCGCCAGAAGGGGCAGGACGTGCTCCTGGCGGCCTGGCCGGACGTGGTGCGGCGGGTGCCCGGTGCGCGGCTGGTGCTGGTCGGCGACGGCCCGGACGCGCAGCGGCTGCGCTCCGGTGCACCCGCGTCCGTGGAGTTCGCCGGTGCCGCGTCCGACGCCGCCCCTTGGTACCGGGGCGCCGACGTCGTGGTCCTGCCGTCCCGCTGGGAGGGCATGGCGCTCGCCCCGCTGGAGGCCATGGCGTGCGCCCGGCCGGTCGTCGTCACGGACGTGGACGGGGCGCGCGAGAGCCTTCCGCCCGGTCATCCGCCGTCCTGCCTGGTGCCGCCGGAGGATCCCGGTGCGCTGGCCCGGGCGCTCACCGCGCTGCTGCGGGACGAGACGCTGCGTGGGGCGCTGGGCGCACAGGGCCGTGCGCACGTGCTCGGGGCCCACGGCCTGCGACAGGTCACGGACGCAGTCACCGACGTGTATCGCGAGTTGCTCGGCGGCGTTGCCACGCCTGCCGTACCCGACGAGGGCAGGAAGTGCATCACCACATGACCGCGGAAAGTACCGTTGCCTCGGCCGCGGGGCAGCAGCGGGCGCCCGAGGGCGCCCTCTCCGTTCCCGCCCCGGGCGGCCTCGCCCCCCGACGCCGGCCGTCCGCCGGGCGGGCGGCCCGTCGTCCGCGGCGGACCTCCCCGGCGTTCCTGTGGCTCGTCGACGGCGGCGCCGTCCTGCCGGCCGTCCTGGTGGTGCCCGCGCCGCACAGATACCCGCTGGTCTTCACCCTGCTGGTCCTCGGAGTGCTCGCGCTGAACCGGCGGGCCTGGCTGTACGACACCTCCGTCGTGCCCGGGATGCTCGACGAACTCCCGGCCGTCTGTGGCCGGATCGCCGTCGGCTGGGCGGTCGTCGTGGCGCTCTCCCCGCTGCGGTCGCTTCCCGTGACCGTGCTGGTCGTCGCGGTCGCCGTGCACTGCGGGGCGGCCTGCGCGGGCCGCGCGGCGGTGCACGGTCACCGGCGGCGGGCGTTGCGGCGCCGGCCGTCCCCCGCGCTCGTGGTCGGTCCGGCCGCCACGGCCCGGCGTGTCGCGGCCGCGCTGCTGCGCGACCCGGGCTGCGGGGTCCGTCCGGTGGGGCTCGTCGCCGACGCCCCCGAGATCCTCGGCGACACCGGCGGCGAACCCGGGCTGCCGGTGCTCACCACGGCGCCGGCCGCGCGCCGGGCGATCGTCCAGAACGGGGTGGAGACGGTGCTCGTGGTCGGGCCCGCCACCCGGGTGGAGCAGGCCGCCCTGCTGCAGGGGCTCGCCGCGTACGGGTGCGTGCTGTGGGAGCTGGAGGCGGACCCGGCGTCGTACGGCCTCGGCGGGCGCCTTGAGCGGGCGGGGCAGCTGGCCGGCTTCTCGCGCAGGGTGCTGGGTCCGGGCGGCGGACGGCGGCACGGCAGCGTGGGCAAGCGGGTGCTCGACGTGGTGCTGTCGGGCTCGCTGCTGGTGCTGGCCTCCCCGGTGCTGCTGGTGTGCGCGCTCGCGCTGCGGGTCATGGACGGACCGGGCGTGGTGTTCCGGCAGGAGCGGATCGGCAAGGACGGGCGCCCGTTCACGATGCTGAAGTTCCGCACCCACCGGCCCGCCAGCGCGCACGAGGCGGCCACCCGCTGGAGCGTGGCGGACGACCAGGACATGAGCCGCTTCTGCCACTTCCTGCGCCGTACCTCGCTGGACGAGCTGCTGCAGCTGTGGAACGTCTTCCGCGGGGACATGAGCCTGGTCGGCCCGAGGCCCGAACGGCCCTATTTCGTCGCCAAGTTCAGCCAGGCCCACCCGGGCTATCCGGCGCGGCACCGGATGCGGTCCGGGATCACCGGGCTCGCGCAGATCCACGGGCTGCGCGGCGACACCTCGATCGAGGACCGGTGCCGCTACGACAACGCCTACATCGACAACTGGTCGCTGTGGCAGGACGTCTGCATCCTGCTGCGCACGGCGGCCCAGTTCGTACGGCCGACGGGGAGCTGAGCGCCGGTGAGCACTCCCTCGGCGGCCTCCGCCCCGTTCGTGCCGCCGCGGTCGGCGCCGCTGCGCCGGGCCGCCGTCGTCCCGTCCGTCCTGTCCGTGCTGCCGGTCGTGGCGGTCGTCGTCCTGCTGGGGCTGCCGGCCGCACCGGACGGCGGCGCGACCCCTGCCGACGCGGCGTCGGGGCTGGTTGTGCTGGGTGCCGTCGTCGACACCGTCCGGCGGGCCCGGCGACCGCTGACGCGGACGGCTGCGGTCGTGCTCGGGCTGCCCGTGGTGGGCATCGCGGTCGCCGCGGCCGGGGCGATGACGGCCGGGGACGCGATCACCGGACTGGCCCGGTATCTGCAGGTGTTCGTGCTCGTCCCGGTCGCGGTGCTGCTGCTGGTGCGCGACCGCAAGGGCGCCCGGCTGCTGCTGTGGTCGCTGGTCGGCCTCGCGTTGTGGCAGGGGGCCGTCGGGGTGCACCAGTACCTCACCGGGACCGGGGCGTCGTATCAGGGGGCCGACATCCGGGCGGTGGGCACGTTCGGGCCGTCCGACGTGATGGGCATGGCGACCGTGGTCGCGCTCGGGGTCGTGGCCGCGACCGGGCTGGCCCTCGGGACAGGCATCGCCGGGCGGGCGGAACGTGCGCAGCAGGCCCGAGGGGCGCGGGTGCCGCGGCAGCGGGTCGTGGCGGCGGGATGCGCGCTGCTGCTGCTCGTGCCGCTCGCGCTGTCCTTCAGCCGGGGTGCCTGGATCGCCACGGCGGTGGCCTGCGCGGTGCAGCTGCTGATGGGCGGGGTGCGGCGCGCGGCGACGGTGTTCGCGGCGGCGGTCGCGGCGGCCGTGGTGCTGGTGGGCGGGTTCGGGGTGGGCGCCGCGGTGCTTCAGGAGCGGCTGACCAGCATCACTCAGGTCGCCGACGCGCCGGACCAGTCGGTCGTCGACCGGTACACCATGTGGGCCGCGGCGGCCGGCATGTGGCGTGAGCATCCGGTGACGGGCGTGGGGCTGAAGGCCTTCCCCGCGCACCGGGACGGGCATGCCTCGCTCGCGCTGTCGTCGGGCAGCGACACGGAGGGAGCGGGCCAGGCCTTCCGGCGCCGGCCGCTGCTCTCCCCGCACAACATGTACCTGCTGATCCTCAGCGAGCAGGGCCTGCTGGGCCTGCTCACGGTGGCGGGCGGCTGGCTGGCCCTGCTGGTGTGCGCACTGCGCCGGCTGCGGCGGAGCGGACGCGCCCGGGACTGCGCGCTCCCAGTGTGCGGGCTGCTGGTGTGGCAGCTCGTCAACTTCCTGTACGCGGACATCGGCGGGCCCTCCACCGTGCTGACGGCCGTCTGCTTCGGCCTCGCCGCCTGGTGGGCGCTGTCCCCCGAGGAAACGGCGGCCCCGGCCGCGGAATCGGGCCTGCGATGAGGCCCCGTCCGACGACGACCGGGGACGTTCCCGGACCCGCGTCCGGCACGGACGGCCTGCCGCCCGTCGAAGCCGGCCACCCCGACCACGCGGCCCGCATGACCCACCCGCACCCGGTCGTCAGCCACCCCACCCGCCCACCCACCCCAGAAGCCCCGACCCCACTCGGCAACTCCCCCATCCCCGCAGCCGCCCGACGCACGCACGCCCCCTCGGCCCGCTTCCTCGCCCGGGCGACCCTCCTCTCCGCCGTTCTGTCCATGGCCGGGGCGCTGCTCGGGCTGGGGCGGGATCAGGCGCTTGCGCATCTCTTCGGGGCGGGGGCGGACACCGATGCGTTTCTGGTGGCCTGGACGGTGCCGGAGATGGCGTCGACGTTGCTGATCGAGGACGGTATGGCGTTCGTGCTGGTGCCCGCGTTCAGCGTGGCGCTGGCGCGGCGGGCGGCGGCGTGCGGGGCCGGGTCGCCCGATCCTGTGCAGGCGCTGGTCGCCGCCTCGCTGCCGCGGCTGTGCCTCGTCCTCGCCGGCGCGGCCGCCCTGCTCGCGGCCGGGGCGCCGCTGGTGGTCTCGGCGCTCGCGCCCGGCCTGTCCGACCCGTCCCTGGCCGTGTCCTGCACCCGGCTGACCGCGACCTGCGTGCTGAGTTTCGGGCTGGCCGGGTACTGCAGCGCGGCGCTTCGTGCTCACCGCAGCTATCTCGCCCCGGGCGCGATCTACATCGCGTACAACATCGCGATCATCACCACGATGGTCGTCCTCGCCGAGCACTGGGGCGTGCGGTCCGCCGCGCTCGGGGTCGCGCTCGGCGGGTGCCTCATGGCCGCCGTACAGGCCCCGTCCCTGTGGCGGCGGATCGCCGGGCGGCCCGACCCGCCCGCGTCCACGTACGACGCAGACGGCGCAGACGGCGACCGCGCCCTCGCGCTCGGCCTGGTCTGCGCAGTCGTGCTGTTCACCCTGTGCCGGCAGTCGCAGGTCCTCATCGAGCGCTGGTTCGCCTCCGGGCTGCCCGCCGGTGCCATCTCGCACCTCAACTACGCCCAGAAGGTCGCCCAGTTGCCGATGTCGCTGTCGTTGATGGTGTGCATCGTCACCTTCCCGGTGGTGGCGCAGGCCATCGCCGAGGGCGACACGCGCCGGGCCAGGGACCGGGTCGAGCGGGATCTGCTGCTGATGGCGTGCCTCGTGCTGCTCGGCGGGGCCGTGGTCGTGGCGTGTGCGCCGCAGATCGTCCAACTGCTGTTCCAGCGCGGCGCGTTCACGGCGCAGGACTCCGCCGCGACCGCCGCCGTCATGCGGGTGTACGCGGCCGGGCTGCTCGGGCACACGCTGGTCGGGGCACTCGTGCGGTCGTACTTCTCGGCCGGCCGGACCACCTGGTACCCGCTGGGCGCGATGGGCGTGGGCACGCTCGTCACCGTCGTCATCAGCGCCTGGGCCGTGGGCCCCTGGGGCGCGCCCGGCATCGCCGCGGCCAACGCGGCCGGCATCACCCTGACGGCGCTGCTCCTGCTGCACGGCCTGGGCCCGCGCAGTGTGCCCGTGCGCGTCCGCCGCGTCGTCGCCGAACTGGCCCGGCCGGTCGGCGCGGCCGTCGTCGCGGCCGGCGCCGGGCTGGTGTGCGCGGGGCTGTTCGCCTCGCCCGCGGCGTCCGTCGCCGCCTGCTGCGTCTGCGTGACCGCCGTCTTCCTGCTGCTGGCCTGGCTCCTCGACGCGGCGGACGCCCGCGCCCTCCTGCTGTGCGTCACGCACTCCGTCCGTAGCTCCCTCACACGAAAGCTGAGCCATGGTCGCTGACATCTCCGCCGCGCCGCGCGCGGTCGCACCCGAACCCGAACCGGCCGGGGGCGGACGTCCGAAGCGGCGCCCCGCCGCCTGGGTGGCCATGTACCACTCGGTCTCGGACTGCCCGGACGACCCGTTCAACATCACCGTCACGCCCGCGCGCCTGGAACGGCAGCTCACCTGGATGGCCGACCGCGGCCTGCGCGGAGTGAGCGTCCGGCAGCTGCTCGCGGCGCGCGCCCGGGGCGCGGAGCGCGGCCTGGTGGGGCTCACCTTCGACGACGGGTACGCCGACTTCGTCACCACCGCCCTGCCCCTGCTGCGCCGCCGCGGTTTCACCGCCACGGTGTTCGTGCTGTCCGGGATGCTCGGCGGCGAGAACACCTGGGAACCGATCGGCCCGCGCAAGCCGCTGCTCGACGAGGACGGCATCCGCCGCGCCCTGGCCGCGGGCATGGAGATCGCCTCGCACGGGCTGACCCACCTCGATCTGACCAGGGCCCCCGACCACGTCCTGCACACCGAGGTCAGCGACAGCCGGCGCCGGCTCGCCGCCCTCACCGGCGACGACGTCGAGGGCTTCTGCTACCCGTACGGCCGTCTCGACGAGCGTGCCGCCGCCGCCGTGCGCCGGGCCGGCTACCGCTACGCCTGCTCGACCGCCCCCGGTCCGGCCGGCTCCGGGGACTTCGCGCTGCCCCGCATCCACGTCGGCCAGGTGGACACCTCGGTGCGGCTGGAGCTCAAGCGGCGTCTGGCCCGCGTCTACGGCCGTGCTCTGGAGGCATCGTGAAGGCACTGCACATCATCACCGGACTCGGCGTCGGCGGGGCGGAACAGCAACTGCGCCTGCTGCTGCGCCACCTGCCCGCGCAGTGCGACGTGGCGGCGCTGACCAACCCCGGACCGGTCGCCGAGGGCCTGACCGCCGACGGTGTCCGCGTCACGCATCTCGGGATGGGCGGCAACCGCGACCTCGGCGTGCTGCCCCGCCTGATCGAGCTGATCCGCGCCGGCGGCTACGACCTCGTCCACACCCATCTGTACCGGGCCTGTCTCTACGGCCGGATCGCGGCGCGGCTCGCGGGAGTCGAGGCCGTCGTCGCCACCGAGCACTCGATCGGCGAGACCCGGCTGGAGGGCCGGCCGCTCAACGCGGGCGTCCGCGCGCTGTACCTGGCCGGTGAGCGCCTAGGCCGCGCCACGGTGGCCGTCTCGCCGACGGTGGCCGACCGGCTGCGGCACTGGGGTGTGCCGGAGCAGCGCATCCGGGTCATCCCGAACGGCATCGACGCCCCCCGGTTCCGCTTCGACGAGCTGCGCCGCAGGGAGGCGCGGGCGTTCCACGGGCTGCCGGAGAACGCGTTCGTCGTCGGGGGTGTGGGGCGCCTCGCCCCGGGCAAGCGTTTCCACCTGCTCGTGCAGGCGCTGGGCCTGCTGCCCCTCGACGTACGGCTGCTGCTGGTCGGCGGCGGGCCCGAGGAGGAGGCGCTGCGGCGCACCGCCCGGGATCTCGGCCTCGCGGAGCGGGTGGTGCTGACGGGCGAGCGGCCGTATCAGCCCGACCCCGGCGACAAGGCGCCCGGTCTGGTCTCCCTGCTGTCCGCGATGGACGTCCTCGCCTCGCCGTCGCCGGAGGAGTCCTTCGGCCTGGCCGTGGTGGAGGCGCTGGCGGCCGGGCTGCCCGTGCTGTACGCGAGCTGTCCGGCCGTCGAGGACCTGCCGCCGGACGCCGCGCCCGGAGCGCGGCGCGTCACGGGCGGCGCCGGGGCGTACGCGCGGGAAGTGCTGCGGCTGCGGGCGGCGGGACCGGGCGAGCGGACCGTCCCGGAGGTCGTCCGCCGCTACGACATCGCGTGCACCGCCCGGCAGCTGATGGATCTGTACACGGCCGCTGTGTCCGGCTCGACTTCGGAAGTGAGTTCCTCATGACGGACAACCCCGCTCGTCGTGCCCCGCTGTTCGACCGTGCGCGCCTGAAGCGGCTGCCCTCGTGGGGGTGGCTGCCGGCCGGCGCGCTGCTCGGTGCCGTGGCGGGTGGCGCCTACGGCCAGTTCAAGCCGCCGGAGTACACGGCGACGAGTTCCGTCGTCGCCGTGCCCACTGGCAGGACCGAGTCCGACTGCACCGACGCGCTCGGCTTCGCACAGGCGTACGGCCGGGTGGCCCCGCAGCTCGCGGTGCTCGGGGACGCGCAGGTGTGGGCGGGTGTGCCGGTGTCGACGCTGCGCGACAGCGTGGAGGTCGCGACCTCGCCGGACGCGCCGATGGTCGCGGTCTCGGCGACGTCGTCGAGCCCCGGCCGGGCCGTCGACATGGCCGACGCCGTGTCCCAGGCGCTGATCACACAGGCGGGCCACACCCAGGACCGGACCGGCGTCCGGCTGGAGCGCCTCGCCCGTGCCCTGACACCCTCCGAGCCGTCGTCCGCGTCCCCGGCGCTGATCTCGCTGGTGGGCGCGAGCGCCGGAGGTCTGCTGGGCGGCCTCGCGCTGCTGGCCCGGCCGCGGCGGGCCACGGAGCAGGAGGGCGACGACCTGGGCCGGGCGTCGGTGCCCGGCCCGGCAGGCGCCGCCGATGCCCAGGGGACACGCGGGTGACCGCATCGGCCCGCGCCCTCTCGGTGGAGGTGTGCACCGAGGAGCGCGCCTTCGCGGAGCTGGCCGGGGAGTGGGAACGGCTGTACCGGGCATGCCCGTCGGCGACGCCGTTCCAGAGCCATGCCTGGCTGCACTCGTGGTGGCTGTCGTACGGCAGACCGGGCAGGCTGCGGCTGGTCCTGGTGCGCAGGAACGGTGAGTTGGTGGCGGCGGCGCCGCTGATGGGCGTGCACCGCCCGGTGCCGGCGCTGGTGCCGGTCGGCGGCACCATCACCGACCTGTGCGATGTGCTCATCGACGAAGAGGTGGCCGCGCCGGGCGCCGGGGCGTTGGCGGACGCACTGGCCGACCTGGCCCGCACGGCGCTGATCGACTTCCGTGAGGTGCGGCCGGGCGGTGCGATGGAGCGGGTCTACCTGTGCTGGCGGGGCCCGCGTCACCGGATGCGCGACTCGGTGTGCCTGGAGCTGCCCGCCGTGCCCCTGGACCAGCTGGTCCTGCGGCTGTCGTCACGGCACGCCCGGCGGGTCCGCAACAAGCTGAACCTGCTCGCCCGGATCGGCGTGGAATGGCGGGTCGTGCACCACGACGAGACCGAGGCCGCGCTGCGCCGGCTCCTCGAACTGCACCGGCTGCAGTGGCAGGACCGGAAGATGTCGGCGGAGCACGTGCGGCCGCGGTTCCTGGAGCACCTGGTCCGGTCCGTGGTCCCCATGGCCCGCTCCGGCCGGGCGGCGGTGACGGAGTTCCTGCTCGAAGGGGCGGTGGTGGCGGTCAATCTGAATCTGCTGTCGGACGGGATGGCGGGCACGTATCTGTACGGCTTCCACCCGGAGTTGCGGGACCGGAAGGTGGACGTGGCGGCGATGCTGCTGCACGCCTCCACCGAGCACCTCGCGTCCGGCGGGGGGCAGCGGGTGCTGAGCCTGCTCCGCGGCGACGAACCGTACAAGTACCGCTGGCACCCCGAGGCGGTCCCCAACCAGCGCTTCCTGCTGGCCCGGCGCCGCACCCTCCCGCTGCTGGCCGTCGCGGCCGGCGAGGCGACCGCGCGGCACAGGGCCAAGAAGGTCCTGCGCGGGACCCCCGGCCCCGCGGATCACCGGTAGCGCTCCGCCCACTGGAGGCAGACGGTGAGCTTGCCGCTCTGGCGCTCGATCAGGTTCGCGAGGTCCAGCGGTGTGCAGCGGGGCAGCTCGGAGGGCATGGCCGCCGGTTTCGTCGCCGCCGGTTTCGGGTCCGGTTTCGTCTGGGCCGGGTTCGTCTGGTCCGGGCCGACGGGGGCCGTGGGCACGGCCGGGACGGGGACCGAGGGCCCCGGTTCCGGCCGTGGCAGGAGCGGGGTGGACAGCAGCGCGCGGTACAGGGCGGAGGCCCGGGGGTTGTCGGAGCACAGCCAGACGCCGTGCGGGCAGTAGTCGGTGATGGTGTTGTACAGCGGCTGGTGCTCGTCCATCCACGCGAGCATGCGCAGCATGTACCTGATGTTGTCGCCGTTGCGGAACAGGCCCCATTCCGGGTACGAGATCGGCTTGCCGTGCTTGCGTGCGAAGTCCACGTGGTGCCGCAGGCCGTAGGGCTCGGACACCTGCTCGTCGAAGCTGAGGCCGCGCGGCTGGTCGTACGCGTCCATGCCGATGATGTCGACGAAGTCGTCGCCGGGATAGCACTCCGGCCAGGGAATCGTGTCCATGCCCCGGCTCGGGGCGAAGTCGAACCGGAACTTCTGTCCGGGGACCGAGCGCATGACGGTGACGATGCGTTGCCAGTACCGCTTCCAGCTGTCCGGGTCGGGGGCGCAGCGGTGGGTGTAGGTGATGCCGTTCATCTCCCAGCCCAGCACGATGACCGCGTCCGGCACGCCCAGGCGGACCAGCCGCCGGGCCAGCGTCTCGAAGTGGTCGTCGAACGCGCCGGACGCGCCGCGCCGCAGCAGCCGTCTGACGGCCCGGTCGGGGAGGTCGTCCTCGTTGCGCTCCATCATCGGGACGTTGAGCACGAGCAGCCGGTCCGGCTTGGCCCGCCGCCACTGGGCCCAGCTGTCGAGGAAGCCGTGCCCGCCCTCGATGTTCTCCCACACGTCCCCCGGCAGATAGGTGTGCCCCACGCGCAGTTCGTGCCCGCCGAGCCAGCGGCCGAGCTGCTCCATGCGCTGCACTCCGACGGGCCCGTAGTGGAGGAACGCGCCGAACGCGGGGCTGTACGGGGCGTGCGTGGCGGGCGCGGCGGGCGCGGGGCGCCGCGGGTCGGGGTGGGATGCGGAGTCGGCCCCGAAGGCCGTGCCGGGAGCGAGGGCCGCCGCGGCGACCACTCCGGCGGTGATGAACGCCAGTCCTCTGGGGGCGGACCGGCGAGGGTGAGGGGCCATGCATCCTCCTTGGTGCAGCTCCTTCCGTTAGTGATACGTAGTCATATGTGGGCTCATTGCACCAATTGAGTGCGGCCGAACGGACCTCGGCTGCCCGACCGCCCGTCAGTTCCCGAACGGACCCTCAGTTGCCGTACAGCGCCTCGATCTCGTCCGCGTACGCCGCCGTCACGGCGTGCCGCTTGACCTTCAGGGACGGGGTGAGCATGCCGTTGTCCTCGGTGAACTCCCCCTCGACCAGGGTGAACGCGCGGATCGACTCGGCCCGGGAGACGGCCTCGTTGGCGTAGTCGACGGCCTTCTGCACGTCGGCGCGCATCCGGGGGTCCCGGATCACGTCGGCCATCGGGGTGTCGGCGGGCAGCTTGCGTACGGCGAGCCAGTGGGCCACCGCTTCGGGGTCGAGGGTGATCAGGGCGGCGACGAAGGGACGGTTGTCGCCGACGACGAGGCACTGGCCGATCGGCGGGCGGCTGCGCAGGCGGTCCTCCAGGACGGCCGGGGAGACGTTCTTGCCGCCGGAGGTGACGAGGATGTCCTTCTTGCGGCCGGTGATGGTGAGGTAGCCGTCCTCGTCGAGGGAGCCGAGGTCCCCCGTGGCGAACCAGTCGTCCTGGAGCACGGCGTCGGTGGCGGCCGGGTTGTTCCAGTACGAGCCGAAGACGATGCCGCCCTTGATGAGCACCTCGCCGTCGTCCGCGATGCGGACCGCGGTACCGGGGACGGGCTGGCCGACCGTGCCCGGGCGGGGCTTCAGCGGCGGGACGATGGTGGCGGCGGCCGTCGTCTCGGTCAGGCCGTAGCCCTCGTAGACGATGATTCCGGCGGCGTAGAAGAACAGGTTGAGGTTGCGGTCGAGCGGGGAGCCGCCGCTGATGGCGTAGCGCATGCGGCCGCCGAGCTCCTTGCGGATACGGCGGTAGACCAGCAGGTCGTACAGGGCCCAGGCGGCGTGGAGGCCGGGGCCGGGGCCCTTGCCCGTGCCGAGGAACTTGTTCAGGTACGCCTCGCCGAAGCGGACGCCGATGCGGTCGGCGCGGTCGAAGGAGGCGCCGCGGCCGATCTTCTCGGCGGTCGCGCGGCCGGTGTCGTGGATCTTCTCGAAGAGGTACGGGACACCGACGAGGAAGGTCGGGCGGAACTCCCTGAGCGCCGGGCGGAGTTCGTCGGGCTTGATGCTGGGGCAGTGGCCGATCTCGATGCGGGCCATCAGGCAGGCGATCTGGAGGGCGCGGCCGAGGATGTGGGCGAGCGGGAGGAAGAGCAGGGTGGAGGCTGTCTGACGGGTGACCTCCTTGAAGATGGGGTGCAGCAGCTCGACCGTGTTGGCGGCCTCGGCGTGGAGGTTGCCGTGGGTGAGGACGCAGCCCTTCGGTTGGCCGGTGGTGCCGGAGGTGTAGCAGACGGTGGCGATGGTGTCGGGGGTGAGGGCGGCGCGGCGCTTGGTGACCTCGTCGTCGGGGAGGTCATGGCCGAGGGCGATGAGTTCGGTGAGGGCCTCCGCGTCCAACTGCCAGATGCGCGGGGGCTGTTGGTGGCCGGCTGTGCCTGTCGTCACCGTCTCCGTGTTCTCGTCCGTCTCCGTGATGACGTGACGGGCGCCCGAGTCGCGGACGATCCACTCCACCTGGTCGGCGGAGGAGGTGGCGTAGACGGGGACGGTCTGGCCGCCCGCGGCCCAGATGGCGAAGTCCAGGACCGTCCACTCGTAGCGAGTGCGGGACATGACGGCCACGCGGCCGCCGGGCTCCAGGCCGGCCGCGATCAACCCCTTGGCCACGGCGGTGACTTCGCGGGCGAAGGCGGTGGCGGTGACGGGGTGCCAGGTGGTGCCCCGCTTGCGGCGGAGCACCACGGCGTCCGGGGCCTCGGCCGCGTTGGTGTAAGGGAGGTCGGCGGTGGTGCAGGTGGTGGCCCGCGGCGCCAGGGGTGGGGTGCGGGCCTCGCGGACCACGCCCTCGGCGTCCTTGACGATCTCGACCGTGATGCGGCCCATCAGGTCGGTGCGCTGCTTCGCCCGCTTCAGATCCTTGCGTACGCCCATGACGGCTCCCGGTGCCAGTTGGACTTACTGGAGAGTCAACTTACTCACGCGTAAGGGAAGGTCAATGGGTCGGGACGTGGTGAAGGTGTGTGCCTCTGTACGTTGCTGTACGACCGTCCCCCACGGAAGGAAACCCGTGTATCCCCGACGTCTCCGGTCCGCCCTGGTCGCCGTCTGCGCCGCCGCGGCCGTGTCCTTCGCCGGCGCCGCACCGGCCGCCGCACACACCGCGGCTCCGGTTCGGGCGGCCTCCGTCGTCCCCGGACTCACCGCGCTGACCGACCTGTTCGCCGAGCGGCTCCTGCTCGCCGACAAGGTCGCCGCCGCCAAGTACGGCACCGACAAGCCCATCGACGACCCGGTGCGCGAGCAGCAGATCCTGGACGACGTCGCCGCGCGGGCGACCGGGCTGGGCCTCGATCCGGACGCGGTGAAGGCCGTCTTCCGGGACCAGATAGAGGCCAACAAGCTGGTGCAGCGCGCGCTGTACGCACGCTGGGACGCCCGTCCCGAGGAGCGGCCCACCGAGCGCCCTGACCTGGTCAAGGAGGTCCGCCCGGCACTCGACCGCATCACCACCCAACTGCTGGACACCCTGAAGGCCACCCAGCGGCTGCGGACGTCGCCGTCCTGCGAGCCTCGGTTGGGTATCGCCGCCGTCCGGGCCGCGTACGGCCATGAGCTGGACGCGCTCCATGTGGAGGGGCTCGTCCGGGCGCTGCCCTCCGTCTGCGCGGACTGAGCCGCCGGCCCGTACCTCAGTCCCTCATCCTGTCCGCCCGGCCGATGGCCTCGGCGAGCTCCCGCACCTCCTGGTCCTCCGTTTCCTTCGCCAGGTCCTCGGCGTGCTCGCCCAGGTCACGGAGGGCCGGCGCGCCGGGCAGGGAGCCCCAGCGGCCGTCGCCGTCGCGCAGGGCGTCGGCGAAGTAGGCGGCGGTCGCGGTCACCTGGAACCTCGGGGAGGCGTCGCCCAGGGAGTCGTGCAGGGAGCCCGTCTCCAGCCGGCCCGACTCCTCGTGCGGGGCGCGGGTCTTCGGGTCCAGCCAGCGGACGCTCGCGGTGGCGAGGTGGCCTTCGGTGCCGGGCCTGGTGCGGACGGCGTAGAGGGCGGTGACCGTGTGGCCGGGGCCGATCTCGCCGCCGTCGACGCTGTCGTTGCGGAAGTCCTCGTCGGCGACCTGCCGGTTGTCGTAGCCGATGAGGCGGAAGTCGGAGACCGTCGCGGGGTCGAAGGCGACCTGGGCCTTGGCGTCGCGGGCGGTGAGGTCGATGTTGCGCGGGAGGTCGTCGCAGAAGACTTCCCGGGCGTCCTCGTCGGTGGAGACGTACGCCGTGTGCCCGTCGCCCTTGTCGGCCAGGCGTTCCATCAGGGCGTCGCCGTAGTCGCTGCCGACGCCGACGCCGAAGAGGGTGATGCCGTGTTCGCGGCGCTCGGAGGAGATCCGTTCGAGGATGGTGTCCGCGTCGGTGTCCCCCGTGTTGGCCAGCGCGTCGGAGACCAGGACGACGCGGTTCGTGGCGCCCTCGCGCAGGCCTTCCACGGCCGTTTCGTAGCCGGTCTCCACGCCCGCGCCGAGGTTGGTGGAGTCCGTGGGCTCCAGGCTGTCGATCGCGTCGTGGATGTCGTCCCGGTTGCCGTCGAGGCGGGTCATCGGCAGGACCGTCTCGGCCTCGTCGCTGAAGGTGACGAGGGCGACCGAGTCGTCGTCGCGCAGGCGGTCGGTCATCACGCCGAGGGAGTCCTTGGCCAGGTCCAGGCGGCCCGGTTCGGCCATGGAGCCGGAGATGTCGATGACGAAGGTGAGGGCGGCGGGCGGGCGTTCGCCGGCGCCTTCGGCCGGGCGGGTGGCCAGGCCCACGCGGACCAGGGACCAGTCCTCCCGCGCGGTGCGGGCACCGTCCACGGTCACCGTGAAGCCGTTGCCGTCGGGGCGGTCGTAGTCCTGCCGGAAGCTGTTGACGAACTCCTCCGGGCGGACCGTCGACGGGTCGGGCAGGCGGCCCTCGGCGAGGGTGCGGCGGGCGTAGCCGTAGGAGGCGGTGTCGACGTCCAGGGCGAAGGTGGAGAGGTGGTCGGGGGCGGGGGCGAATTCGCGGGACTCCGAGCCGTCGCCGTCGTACTGCTCGCCGGTTCCGCCGGTTCCGCCGGTTCCGCCGGTCCCGTTGCGGTCGGGAGCCGGGAAGCCGTTGCCGTTCTTGCTGCCGTCCGCCGAGCTGCTCCCGCTGTCCCCGGCGCTGCAGCCGGTGAGCAGCAGGCCGCCCGCCGCGGTGAGTGCGAGCAGGGCGGCGCGCAGCCGTCGTATGCGGTACGTCCCCATCGTCCGTGCCCCCTTGGTCCGTTGACGTCGACTTGTTGTGACTGTGACGGGCCGGGGGGCCGGAACGTGCGCTACGGAGCGTTGCGGATGCGTCTCGAAGAGGGCACGACAGACGCCTGTCGAGACCGGTGGGTGATCTTCCGGTGACCTACGACACCACGTCCTTGCGGGCGAAACCGCGGAAGGCCAGCGCGAACAGGACCAGGGCGTACGTTACGGAAATCGCCGTGCCCTGGATCATGCCGGACCACTCGGGTCGGGGCTGGACGGCGTCCGCCCAGGCGAACTGCCAGTGCGCCGGCAGGAAGTGGCGCCAGTCGCCGAGGGCGGTCACCGCGTCGAGGACGTTGCCGACGATGGTCAGGCCCACCGCGCCGCCGACCGCGCCGAGCGGCGCGTCCGTCTTGACCGAGAGCCAGAACGCGAGGCCCGCGGTGACCAGTTGGGACACGAAGACGTAGGCCACGACCACCAGCAGGCGCTGCGCCGCCGTGCCCGTGTCGAGCGAGCCGCCGGTGGGGATCTGGAGCGGACCCCAGCCGTAGGCGGCCGTACCGACCGCCAGCGCCACCACCGGAAGCAGCACCATCGCGGCCAGGCTGAGGCCCAGGCCGACCACGAGCTTGGACCACAGGAGGCGGGCTCGGGGCACCGGGGCCGCGAGGAGGTAGCGCAGGGAGGACCAGCTCGCCTCCGACGCCACGGTGTCTCCGCAGAAGAGGGCCACCGGGATGACCAGCAGGAAGCCCGCCGAGACGAACAGGTTCACCGCGGCGAAGTTCGCGCCGGACGCCGTGGCCGTGTCCATCAGGGTGATGCGGTCGCCGCCGCCGTCCGGCTCGCCGCCGATCGCGAAGGCGGCGACCAGCACGAACGGCAGCACGGCGAGGATGCCGAACATGACCAGCGTCCGGCGCCGCTTCAACTGGCGGACCAGCTCGACCCGGAGGGGCAGCGTACGGCCCGCCCGGTAGCCGGAGGCGACCTCGGTGCGCTCGGTGAGCGTGCTCATGCGGAGCCTCCGATCAGGGTGAGGAAGGCGTCTTCCAGGCGGCGGTGCGGGCCGACCGACTGGACGGGCACCTCCAGCCGTACGAGTTCGGCGACCAGGCGGGTCGCGCTGCCGTCGGCGTCGAGCCGGACCAGGAGCCCGTCGTCGGTGCGCACGGCCGAGGCCACGCCCGGCAGGGCGGCGACCTTCTCGACGACCGGCTCCTCCACGGCCGTGGGTGTGCCGACGAGCAGCGTGTCGCCGGAGCCGACGATCTCGGCGACCGGACCGGCCTGCACGAGGCGGCCGCGGTCCATCACCACGAGGTGGGTGCAGGACTGCTCGACCTCCGCCAGCAGATGGCTGGAGACGATCACCGTGCGGCCGGCGGCCGCGTAGCGGATCATCACCTCGCGCATCTCGCGGATCTGGGGCGGGTCGAGACCGTTGGTCGGTTCGTCGAGGATGAGCAGGTCCGGCAGGCCGAGCATGGCCTGGGCGATGGCCAGGCGCTGGCGCATGCCCTGGGAGTACGTGCGCACCGCGCGGGCCAGTGCGTCGCCGAGGCCGGCGATCTCCAGGGCCTCGTCGAGGTGGGCGTCCTCGGGCGGACGGCCGGTGGCCTGCCAGTACAGCTCCAGGTTCTCCCGGCCGGACAGGTGCGGCAGGAAGCCCGCGCCCTCCACGAAGGCGCCGACGCGGGAGAGGACGGGCGCGCCCGGGCGGATGGCGTGGCCGAAGACGCGGATCTCACCGGCGTCCGGCGTGATCAGGCCCATCAGCATGCGCAGGGTGGTCGTCTTGCCCGCGCCGTTCGGGCCGAGGAGGCCGAGGACCTGGCCCTTCTCGACGCGGAAGGACAGGTCCCGTACCGCGTAACGGTCCTGCGACCCCGCGTACCGCTTGCTCAGATCCGTGATCTGCAGCGGGACTTCGGCCAGCTCGGGGTCGGGCGCGGGGGTGGCGGTGCGGCGGCGGGCCGTCAGCAGCAGGGCCAGGGCGATGGCCGCGCCGGTCAGCGGCAGCCACCACACCCAGGACGGCAGCAGGGCCGCGGCGGTGCTCACACCGGGAGCCGTCGGCACCGACAGGTCGCCCTTCAGGGAGACCGTGTACGTCGCCGGGGCGGCCGGGGAGGCGTAGCCGAGGTCCGTGGAGGAGAGGACCAGGCGCAGGCGGTGGCCCTTCTCGATGCCGTAGTCGATGGCGGGGAGCGTGAGCGTCACGTCCTTGCCGGACCCGGCGCCCTCGACGCGCAGGGGTGTGACCAGCTGCGAGGGCAGCACCTGCTGGGTGCCGTCGGGGCCGACGTCGTAGACCTTGGCGAAGAGCACCGCGTCCTCGCTGGTCGACTTGACGTGGACGGTGGCCTTCGGGGAGCCGGTGATGCGCAGGTTGTCGGTGACCGGCGCCGACTGGAAGGCGGCGAACTGGCCGGGGAAGTCCAGGGAGATCCCCACGCCCAGCGAGGACAGTTGGGCGAGGCCGCCGGAGCCGCCGAGGCCGGGCAGCGCGGAGACGGCGGGTGGGTTGGCGCCGGCCGGGTTGGCGAAGCTCTGCTCGCCGCCGGTGAGCGGGATCGGCTTGCGACCGCTCTCCAAGCCGGGGTACGCGTCCGCACTCGCGCCCCGCAGCTGGGCCTGGCCGTCGGTGGAGTCGACGCCTCCGGTGCGGGTGACGCGGAAGGCCGGGCCCGTGGCGGCGCTCTTGTCGTCCTTGAGGTAGCGGTCGAACCAGGACACCACACGGTCCTGGATCCGGCTCGTCTCCATGTCGCCGCCGTCATGGCCGCCGGCGATCCAGTCGACGTCGACCGGGGCGCCATTGGCGCGGATGGCCTTCGCCGCCTGATCCGCCTGGCCGAGCGGGAAGAGGGAGTCGGACTGGCCCTGCACGAGGAGGGTCGGCACCTTGATGCGGTCGCCGACGGCGGACGGCGACCGCGCCTCCAGCATGGTGCGGGCCTGCGCGTCCGGGGTGCCGGACTCGGCGACCCGGTCGTACATCGCGCAGATCTGCTTCTCGAACTTTGCGCAGCCGCCGCCCGTGTTGACGAAGATGCCGGCCCAGAGCTTCTTGAAGACGCCGTTCGGGAACAGGGCGTCCGCGAGGTTCCAGTACGTGATCGCCGGGGCGATGGCGTCCACCCGGTCGTCGTGGCCGGCGGCCAGCAGCGCGATCGCGCCGCCGTAGGAGCCGCCCGCCATGCCGATCCGCGGGTCGCCGGTCTTGTCGAGCTCGACCTGGGGCTGCTTCGCCAGCCAGTCGAGCAGCCGGGAGACGTCGGCGACCTCGCCCTTCGGGTCGTTCAGCCCGATCCTGCCGGTCGACCTGCCGAAGCCGCGGGCCGACCAGGTCAGTACCGCGTAGCCGTCGCGCGCGAGGTTCTCGGCCTGCTGTCGTACGTCGTTCTTGCTGCCGCCGAAGCCGTGTCCCAGCAGGACGGCCGGGCGGCGGCCTGAAGTGCCGGACGTGAAGAACGAGGTGTCGATGCGTACCCCGTCTCCCATGTCCATGACCCGGTCGGCGCGGCGCACCTGCGGCGTGTCGTCGCCGGCGACGGCCGTCCATGTACCGGCACCGGCCAGGACGACGACGGAGGCCGCGGCGGCGATCCACCGGCGCGGCCTCCGTACGCGTCCTCGCAGTCCGGACAGTCGAAGATCCATGTTTCAACGGTACGGGGTGAAGCTGTCGGTCAGTTATCGACCGAGGGCTGAATCGCGGGCCCTTCCGTGGGGGTACGGCGGGCGGTTTGTCTACCGCGTTCGTGGTACGGCGGGCGAGAGTTCGGTCGGTTCTCTGGTCTGCCGGGTGCGGGTTCGTGGTGGCTGGTCGCGCAGTTCCCCGCGCCCCTAAAGGGGCGCCTGCTCGTCCGTCGGTATGGAGACCAGCCAGCGTGTGTGTCGGCGCGGGCGCAGGTAAAGGGCCCAGTACAGGGTCGCCACCCCCGTGATGCCGCCCGTCCACAGCAGGTACTCCGTCTCCTGCTGGCTCAGGATGTACACCAGGACCACGATCAGCAGGAGCGGCATCGCCGGCCACAGCGGCATGCGCCACGCCTGCCCGTGCTTGTGAGCGCCTCGGCGGGCCAGCAGCGCGGCCACCGCGACGAGCAGGTACATGCCGGTCACCGAGACGCCGGTGACGCCGTACAGGGTGTCGAGGTTGACGAAGCAGAGGGCGGCGCCGGGGACGCCGACCGCGAGGGTGGCGACCCAGGGGGAGCCGAAGCGGCCGAGCTTGGCGAGGACGGTGTTGACCGGCTGGGGCCAGGCCTTGTCGCGGGCCGAGGCGAACAGGACGCGGGAGTTCTGGATGACCATGACGATGCCCGCGTTGACGATCGCGAGAGCCACGCAGAGGCTGACGAAGGTGCCGACCGCGGTGTTGGACCAGGCGGTGACCATGGAGCTGATGTCGCCGCCGGTCAGTTCGGCGAGGTCCGAGGCGCCCAGGGTGATGGCGACGACCGGGACCAGGATGATCACGGCGGAGATGCCGAGGGTGGCGAGGACGGTGCGGGCGACGTTGCGGCGCGGGTTCTCCAGTTCCTCGGAGAGGTAGACCGCGGTCGAGAAGCCCTGGGTGACGAAGAGGGCGATCGCGAGCCCGGAGACGATCAGCAGGGCCGTGACGGTGTCCGTGCCGCCGTCCGCGCCGGCTACCTGCATCGAGACCAGGCTGTCCGGGCCCCGCTCGGCGTGGGCGAAGCCCAGCACCGCCACCACGCCCGCCGCGACGACCTCCAGGACCAGGAAGACGCCGGTGATCCAGGCGTTGGCGCGCAGGTCGAGCAGGCCGGCGAGGGTGGCGAGCAGCATGACGCCGGCGCCGGTCATGGCCGGGTCGAGGTGGACGATCGGGGCGAGGTAGTCGGCCGTGCCCATCGCGATCACCGGCGGGACGACCATGACGACCAGCAGGGAGAGGACGAAGACGAGCCAGCCCGCCAGCCGGCCGGCCAGCGTGGACACCATCGCGTACTCGCCGCCCGCGCTGGGGATCAGGGTGCCGAGCTCCGAGTAGCAGAACGCCACGGCGATGCAGAGGAGGGAGCCGATGGCGATCGTGAGGGCGGTGGCGGTGCCGAGCGAGCCGAACAGATCGGGGACGACCACGAAGAGCGTGGAGGCGGGCGTCACGCATGAGATGGTCAGCAGGGTGCCGCCGACGACCCCGATCGAGCGCTTGAGCTTCTGGGGGCTGTCGGGCGCCTCGACGACGGCGGTCTCGACAGGGCGGAGCGTGTCGGTCATACGGCGGTTCCGATCGACTCGGGCAGCGGATTGGCTGCATGGAACCCCGACGAAAACCGTCACGTCAATGCCTGTTTACCTACGGAATCCGTAGCCGCAAGGCGCTTTCGCTGATCATTTGAACATCAGAGGTCAGTCGGATGAGGCGTCTTGGCGCCCTACGGGAACCGCAGGGCGCCGAGCGAAAAAACCTCAGTGATTGCGCGGGAAGCCCAGGTCGACGCCGGAGGGGGCGTCGGCCGGGTCGGGCCAGCGGGTGGTGACGACCTTGCCGCGGGTGTAGAAGTGCGTGCCGTCGTTGCCGTAGATGTGGTGGTCGCCGAAGAGGGAGTCCTTCCAGCCGCCGAAGCTGTGGTAGCCGACGGGGACCGGGATCGGGACGTTCACGCCGACCATGCCCGCCTCGATCTCCAGCTGGAAGCGGCGGGCGGCGCCGCCGTCCCGGGTGAAGATCGCGGTGCCGTTGCCGAAGGGCGAGGCGTTGATGAGGGCCACGCCCTCCTCGTACGTCTCGGCGCGCAGCACGCACAGCACCGGGCCGAAGATCTCGTCCTGGTACGCCTTTGCCGTGGTCGGCACCTTGTCGAGGAGCGAGATGCCGATCCAGTGGCCGTCCTCGAAGCCGTCGACGGTGTAGCCGGTGCCGTCGAGGACCACCTCGGCGCCCTCGGCCGCCGCGCCCGTGACATAGGAGGCCACCTTGTCCCGGTGCGCGGCGGTGATCAGGGGGCCCATCTCGGAGGCCGGGTCGTTGCCGGGACCGATCTTGATCTTCTCGGCGCGCTCGCGGATCTTCTCCACCAGCTCGTCGCCGATCGAGCCGACCGCGACGACCGCGGAGATGGCCATGCAGCGCTCGCCCGCCGAGCCGTAGGCGGCCGATACCGCGGCGTCGGCGGCCGCGTCCAGGTCGGCGTCCGGCAGCACCAGCATGTGGTTCTTGGCGCCGCCCAGCGCCTGGACGCGCTTGCCGTGGGCGGAGGCGGTGGTGTGGATGTAGCGGGCGATCGGGGTGGAGCCGACGAAGGAGACGGCCTTGACGTCCGGGTGCTCCAGGAGGCGGTCGACGGCCACCTTGTCGCCGTGGACGACGTTGAAGACGCCGTCCGGCAGACCGGCCTCGGCGAGGAGCTCGGCGATCCTGATGGACGCCGACGGGTCCTTCTCGGACGGCTTCAGTACGAAGGTGTTGCCGCACGCGATGGCGATCGGGAACATCCACATCGGGACCATCGCCGGGAAGTTGAACGGCGTGATGCCCGCGACCACACCCAGCGGCTGCCGGATCGAGGCCACGTCCACCCGGCTGGCGACCTGCGTCGACAGCTCGCCCTTCAGCTGCACGTTGATGCCGCACGCGAGGTCGACGATCTCCAGGCCACGGGCCACCTCGCCGAGGGCGTCGGAGTGCACCTTGCCGTGCTCGGCGGTGATCAGCTCCGCGATCTCGTCGCGGTGGGCGTCCAGCAGCGCCCGGAACTTGAACAGGATCGAGGTGCGCTGGGCCAGCGAGGACTGGCCCCAGGTCAGGTACGCGTCCTTGGCGGCGGCGACCGCCGCGTCCACCTCGTCCACCGAGGCGAACGCGACCTTCGTGGTGACCGCGCCGGTCGCCGGGTCGGTGACCGGCCCGAACGTGCCCGACGCGCCTTCGACGGCCTTGCCGCCGATCCAGTGGTTGACGATCTTCGTCATGACCGGTTACTCCTTCACAGATGGCGGCGTCGGGTCGAGACGTGCCGTTCGTACAGCTCACGTGCCTTGACCGCCGACGCTCTGGTCGCGGTCTCGGCCACGGGAACATCCCACCAGGCCTGCGCGGGCGGCGCCCCCGACACTGTGTCTGCCGTTTGGGTCTCGACGTAGACACATGTGGGAGTGTCCGCGGCACGGGCCTGAGCGAGCGCCTCGCGCAGATCGCTCACGGTCTTCGCGCGCAGCACCCGCATGCCGAGGCTCGCCGCGTTGGCGGCCAGGTCGACGGGGAGCGGGAGCCCCGAGAACGTGCCGTCGTCCGCGCGATGGCGGTACGCGGTGCCGAAGCGCTCGGCCCCTGTCTCCTCCGACAGGCCGCCGATGGACGCGTACCCATGGTTCTGCACGAGCACCACCTTGATCGCGACGCCCTCCTGCACGGCGGTCACGATCTCCGTCGGCATCATCAGATAGGTGCCGTCGCCGACCAGCGCCCACACGGGCCGGTCCGGGGCGGCCATCTTCACGCCGATCGCGGCCGGTATCTCGTAGCCCATGCAGGAGTAGCCGTACTCCAGGTGGTACTGGTCCCGCGAGCGCGCCCGCCACAGCTTGTGCAGATCGCCGGGGAGGGAGCCGGCCGCGTTGATGATGACGTCCGACTCGTCGACGAGCGCGTCCAGGGCGCCCAGGACCTGCGGCTGCGTCGGCCGTACGTCGGGTTCGTCGGCCTCGTAGCAGGCGTCGACGCGGTGCTCCCAGCGGTCCTTGTCCTCGGTGTACTCGGCGACGTAGGAGTCGGCGACCCGGTGGGCGTGCATGTCCAGGGCCGCGGTCAGCTCCATCAGGCCGCTGCGGGCGTCCGCGATCAGCGGCATGCCGGCGAGTTTGTGCCCGTCGAAGGGGGCGATGTTGAGGTTGAGGAACCGGACGTCCGGGTTGCCGAACAGGGTGCCGGAGGCGGTGGTGAAGTCGGTGTACCGCGTGCCGATGCCGATCACCAGGTCGGCGGTGCGGGCGAGTTCGTCGGCGGTGGCGGTGCCGGTGTGGCCGACGCCGCCGACGTCCTGGGGGTGGTCGAAGCGCAGGGAGCCCTTGCCGGCCTGCGTGGAGGCGACCGGGATGCGGGTGACCTCCGCGAACTCGGCGAGGGCCTCCTCCGCGCGGCTGTGGTGGACGCCGCCGCCCGCGATGACCAGGGGCCTGCGGGCGGACCTGATCGCCCGTACGGCCTCGGCGAGTTCGGTCGGGTCGGCGCCCGGCCGGCGGACGACCCAGGTGCGCTCGGCGAAGAGGTCGTCGGGCCAGTCGTACGCCTCGGCCTGCACGTCCTGCGGGAGCGCCAGCGTCACGGCGCCCGTCTCGACGGGGTCCGCCAGCACCCGCATGGCGTTCAGGGCGGACGGGATCAGGGCTTCCGGCCGGGTGATCCGGTCGAAGTACTTCGACACCGGGCGCAGACAGTCGTTGACCGACACATCGCCCGCGTACGGCACTTCGAGTTGCTGCAGGACCGGGTCGGCGGGGCGGGTGGCGAAGATGTCGCCGGGGAGGAGCAGGACCGGGAGGTGGTTGATGGTCGCGAGGGCGGCGCCGGTGACCAGGTTGGTCGCGCCCGGGCCGATGGAGGTCGTCACGGCGTGCGTGGACAGGCGGTTCGACTGCCGGGCGTAGCCGACCGCCGCGTGCACCATGGCCTGTTCGTTACGGCCCTGGTGGTACGGCATCACATCGCCGTACTCGATCAGCGCCTGGCCGATCCCGGCCACGTTGCCATGGCCGAAGATGCCCCAGGTGGCTCCGATCAGCCGCTGCCGTACGCCGTCGCGCTCGGTGTACTGGGCGGACAGGAAGCGGACGAGCGCCTGTGCGACCGTGAGCCTCGTCGTCGAGGTCATCGGTAACCCTCCGTGTGGTCCGGGCGGAAGTGGATCCGCCACTCCCGTACGGCTGCGCCGCCCCGTACGACTCGACAGCGCGGGTCGGGGACCTCCGGCGCGGGGCCGTAGCGGGCGGGGAGTCTTCGCTCGCACTTCGCTCCTGCCAAAGCAAAGCGGCCACCCGCGCCGGAGGCGATCGGTGCGTCGGCGCTCCGCTGGGAGAGCCGACGGGGAACTACGGGTCGTTCAGGGCCGTCCACGTCCGCACGGCCGGGCCACGGGGCGACACGGCCTCGGGGCCCTGCGGGGCGGAACGTGCGGCTCGTGGTCATGGGGACCTCACAGCAGTCCTACGGCAGTGTCCACCGCGGCGGCAACGTCCCCGTCCGCGGGGTACAGCAACGAACGGCCGACCACCATGCCCCGTACGGTGGGCAGTTGGAGCGCGCCGCGCCACTTCTCGTACGCCCCCTCCTGGTCCTCGCCGACCTCGCCGCCGAGCAGCACGGCGGGCAGCGTGGAGGTCTCCATGACCTCGGCCATGTCGTCGGGGTTCTCGGTGACCGGCACCTTCAGCCAGGTGTACGCCGAGGTGCCGCCGAGGCCCGAGGCGATGGCGATGGACTTGGTGACCGCCTCCGCGGACAGGTCGTTCCTGACCTTGCCCTCGGGGGTGCGGTGGCTGATGAACGGCTCGACGAAAACCGGGAGTTGCCGCGCGGCCATGTCGTCGATGGCGCGGGCGGTGGACTCCAGCGTGGTGAGGGAGCCGGGGTCGTCGTAGTCGATCCGCAGGAGCAGCTTGCCGGCGTCGAAGCCGAGGCGCTGGATGTCCTCGGGGCGGTGGCCCGTGAAGCGGTCGTCGAGTTCGAAGCTGGCGCCCTGCAGGCCGCCGCGGTTCATCGAGCCCATGACGACCTTGCCGTCCAACGCGCCGAGGAGGAGCAGGTCGTCGAGGATGTCGGCGGTCGCGAGGACGCCGTCGACGCCGGGGCGGGACAGCGCCAGGCAGAGGCGTTCGAGCAGGTCGGCGCGGTTGGCCATGGCGAACTTGCGGTCACCGACGCCGAGGGCGCCGCGGGCCGGGTGGTCGGCGGCGACGATCATCAGGCGGCCGGAATCGCCGAGGAGGGGCCGGCGGGCGCGGCGCGCTGCCGCCTCCGCGACCGCTTCGGGGCGCTGGGTGCGCAGACGGACGAGTTCCGCGATGTCGACGGTCACTTGACGGCCCCCGCGGCGATGGCGGCCTCGATCTCGTCCGGCGTCGGCATCGCGGAGGAGCACTCCAGGCGGGAGGCGACGATGGCGCCGGCGGCGTTGGCGTGCCGCATGATCTTCTCCAGGTCCCAGCCGGCGAGGAGCCCGTGGCAGAGGGAGCCGCCGAAGGCGTCGCCGGCACCGAGGCCGTTGAGGACGTCGACGGGGAGGGGCGGGACCTCGGCCGACTCGCGCTTGCTGTTGACGGCGAGGACGCCCTTGGGGCCCTGCTTGACGACGGCGATCTCCACACCGGCGTCCAGCAGCGCCTGGGCGGCGGCCTTCGGCTCCCGGACACCCGTCGCGACCTCCACCTCGTCGAGGTTGCCGACGGCGACGGTGGTGTGCTTGAGGGCCTCGGCGTAGAAGGGGCGGGCCGCGTCCGGGTCCTGCCAGAACATGGGGCGCCAGTCGAGGTCGAAGACGGTCGTACCGGACTTGGCGCGGTGGGCGAGGGCCGCGAGCGTCGCCGTACGGCTCGGCTCCTCGCTCAGGCCCGTGCCGGTGATCCAGAAGATACGGGCGTCGCGGATGGCGTCGAGGTCGAGCTCGTGGGCGTCGATCTCCAGGTCCGGGGCCTTGGGCTGCCGGTAGAAGTACAGCGGGAAGTCGTCCGGCGGGAAGATCTCGCAGAAGGTGACCGGGGTGGGCAGGCCCGGGACCGGGGTGACCCAGCGGTCGTCGACGCCGAAGCCCTTCAGGGCCTCGTGCAGGTAGGTGCCGAAGGGGTCGTCGCCGGTGCGGGTGATCACCGCGGTCCGCCGTCCCAGACGGGCCGCGGCGACCGCGACGTTCGTCGCCGAGCCGCCGAGGAACTTGCCGAAGGACGTGACCTGCGGCAGCGGGACGCCGGTCTGCAGCGGGTAGAGGTCCACTCCGATCCGCCCCATGGTGATCAGGTCGTACGCCATCGCGTTCCCTTCGTATCGGCTCTCCCCGGCTTTGTAGTCCGCCGCACGCAGCCCTGTCAATGTTTTGTCCAGACATTCGGACCAGACCTTGACAGCGGGTTCCCGGTGCCCGGAGGCTGACCGGCATGACGTCGTTGTCACCTCAGTCGCCTTCTTCTGCTCTCTCCCGCATCCGCATCGGGTCGGCTCCCGACTCATGGGGTGTGTGGTTCCCCGACGATCCCCAGCAGGTCCCCTGGCAGCGCTTCCTCGACGAGGTCGCCGAGTCCGGCTTCGAGTGGATCGAGCTGGGCCCGTACGGGTATCTGCCGACCGATCCGGCCGTCCTCACGGAGGAAGTCGCGCGCCGGGGTCTCAAGGTGTCGGCCGGCACCGTGTTCACCGGCCTGCACCACGGCGCGGGCGTCTGGGAGAAGACCTGGGCGCACGTCGCGGACAACGCGGTGCTCGCGCAGGCCATGGGTGCGAAGCACCTCGTCGTCATTCCGTCCTTCTGGCGGGACGACAAGACCGGTGAGGTGCTGGAGCCGGACACGCTGACGCCGGAGCAGTGGCGGAACCTGACGTCGCTGACCGAGCGGCTGGGGCAGCGGGTGCGGGAGGAGTACGGGCTGCGGATCGTCGTCCATCCGCATGCCGACACGCACATCGACAGCGAGGAGAACGTGGTCCGGTTCCTCGACGGGACGGACTCCGACCTGGTGTCGCTGTGCCTGGACACCGGGCACTACGCGTACTGCGGCGGAGACAGCGTCAAGCTGATCGAGACGTACGGGTCGCGGATCGGGTACCTGCATCTGAAGCAGGTCGACCCCGAGATCCTTGCCGACGTGCGGGCGAAGGGGACGCCGTTCGGGCCGGCCGTGGCTCAGGGGGTGATGTGTGAGCCGCCTTCGGGTGTGCCCGCGCTGGGGCCCGTCCTGGAGGCTGCGCAGAAGCTGGACGTCGATCTGTTCGCGATTGTCGAGCAGGACATGTATCCGTGCGAGCCGGACGCTCCGCTGCCGATCGCCAAGCGGACGCGGGCGTTTTTGAGGTCGTGCGGCGCGTAGGGGGGCGCCTACCCGTCTGCCGATTTCCTGTAGTTGTGCGAGTGCGGGTTTCCCGTAGCTTGTCGCGCCCACGCGGCGGAGCCGCATATTGATACTGCCCCGCGCCCCTAGGCATGCTGCAGCATGGGGCGATGAGCAGTCCCGTGCGTGTGCGGGCGGGGCACGGAGCATGGGGTTCCTGGGAGGTCGCTCTCGCGCTGCCCCATCCCCGGCTGCGGCCCGGTGTGATCAGTTATCGCGGGGTGCGGCTCGCCTTCGAGCGGCCCCGGCGGCGGTTGGAAGTGCCCATCGGGGCGGCGACGTTGTTGCTCGGGTTCGACGAGCCCGTACGTATCACGCGCGCCGACCGTCCCCCGGACACCCTCGTCTCCGTCTACTGCGGGCCCACGACCACCCCTGCCGTCGGTGAGCACAGTGGCCGTCTCGCCGAGATCGAGGTGCTGTTGATGCCCTGGGCGGCGTTCACGTTGTTCGGGACACCGCAGTACGAGCTGGCCAATCGGACAGTCGATCCCGACGAGCTGCCGCACGCCCTGCACACACGCATCGCTGAACTCGCCGCCGCGCTGGCCGCGTTGCCGACCTGGGCGGACCGGTTCGGGCTGCTGGACGAGGTGTTCGCGCGGTGGTCGGAGGCGGGGACACCGTGTTCGCGTCGGGTGGTGCGGGCCTGGGCGGAGCTGGTGCGGACGGGTGGTGCGGTGCCGGTGCCGCGGCTCGCCGACGAGGTGGGGTGGAGCGTACGGCACCTGGAGAACCGGTTCCGGGAGCAGATCGGGCTCGGCCCGAAGGCCGCGGCCCGTGTGCTGCGGCTGCAACGGGCGCGCCGGCTGCTGGCGGCGGGGCGCGGGCAGGCGGAGACGGCGGCGGTCTGCGGGTTCTACGACCAGGCACATCTGAGCGGCGAGTTCAAGGCGATGACGGGGTGCACACCGCGCGAGTTCACGGCGGCGCGAGGGGTGCCGGCCGGAACACCGGCGTCGGACCGGCTGGCGGGCGAGGCGACGAGCCTTGTCCTCGCATCCGACCGCAGTGCGCATTTTTCCAAGACCCACGAGCTTGGCTGAATGCAGTCTGTGGCCCTCGGCGACCGAGCCACATGGAGACGGGGGAGCTGGTGGGCCGGACCCGGCGCAGCGGGTCCGGCCCACCGTCTGCCTGCGGTTGCCTGCGGCGCCTGGCCGGTTCGCGGTTGGCAAGGACTGGTGACTCGTGGGCGGCAGCCGGCACAGCGGTCAGCGGTATGGATTTGCCACACGCGCGTCACAAACTCGCCCTTCCCGTCACAGGTGTCACATGTACGCGAGCCTTGCGTCACACCTGCGCACAGCGCCTGCCCCTCCTCACTCTGTGTCGTTGACCGGACACAGGCTTTGTGATCGCCAGCGCAGCGCACCGGTCCCCCCGACGGCCGCCCCCGGTCGCCACCGCTGCGCGCGCGGGGAGGTGCAACTGATGACCGACCGAATGCTCTGGTCCTACAAGGAGATCGCGGCACACATCAAGGTGCAGCCGGACACCGTGCGGTCGTACCGCAAGCACGGGCTGCTGCCACCGCCCGACCATGTGGAGGGCGGCAAGCCCTTCTGGTACCCCGACACGGTCCGGGCCTGGGTGGCGTCCCGGCCCGGCAACCGCGGCCGAAGGACGGACTGACCTCCCGTGACACCGCCTGTGCCCCACCCTTCGCCGTGGGGCACAGTGGCCCCATGAACTTCTCCGTCCAGCCCACGCTCACCGGTGAGAAGACCGTGCTCCGGCCGTTCCGCGAAGCCGACGCCGAGGTCATGTGGGAGATCGTCACGGACCCCGAGGTCATGCACTTCGCCTTCGACCCAGGAACTGAGTTCACCCGGGAGCGGCTGCGGTCCTGGTACGGCTCCCGGTCCGAGCAGTCCGACCGCCTCGACCTCGCCGTCACGGACCGGACGACCGGTGAGCTGCTCGGCGAAGTCGTCCTGTGCGGTTGGGATCCGGACGCCCGCTGCTGCACGTTCCGCACGCTCCTCGGCCCCCGCGGCCGCGGCCGGGGCATCGGCACCGAGGCCACCCGGCTGATCGTCGGCCACGGCTTCGAGCAACTCGGCCTGCACCGCATCCAGTTGGGCGCCTACGGCTTCAACCACCGGGCCCTGCACGTGTACAAGAAGGTCGGCTTCCTGGTCGAGGGCGTGCGCCGGGATGTCCAGGTGCGCGACGGCGAGTGGGTCGACGAGATCCTCATGGCCATCCTCGCCCACGAGTGGGCCGCCCTCAGCTCCCCGGCTCGATGACGGTCACCCCCGCCCCCGCCCCCGTCCCGATCGCCGTCAGTGCCGACGGCACCGCGTCCAGCGGGATCGTCGACGTCACCAGCAGATCCGGCCGCAGCACCCCCGCCCGCACCAGCTCCAGCATCGGCGGGTAGGTGTGGGCCGCCATGCCGTGGCTGCCCAGGAGTTCGAGTTCGAGGGCGATCGCGCGGGCCATGGGGACGGGGGTCGTGCCGGACGTCGAGGGCAGCAGGCCCACCTGGATGTGGCGGCCGCGGCGGCGCAGACCGTTGATGGACGCGGCGCAGGTGGCGGGCGAGCCGAGGGCGTCCAGGGAGAGATGGGCGCCGCCGCCGGTCAGGGCGCGGACCGCGGACGCCGTGTCCGGCATGCTCGACGCGTCCACGCACTCCGCCGCCCCGAACTTCCGCGCCAGGTCCAGGGCCTGCGGTGAGACGTCCACCGCGACGACCCGCGCACCGGACGCCGCCGCGATCATCACCGCCGACAGGCCGACCCCGCCGCAGCCGTGCACCGCGACCCACTCCCCCGCCGCCACCCGGCCCTGCTGCACGACCGCCCGGAACGCCGTGGCGAACCGGCAGCCGAGCGAGGCCGCCGTCGCGAAGGACATGCCCTCCGGCACGGCGACGAGGTTCACGTCGGCGTGGTCCAGCGCCACGTACTGCGCGAAGGAACCCCAGTGTGTGAAGCCGGGCTGGGTCTGGCGCTCGCACACCTGCTGGTCGCCCGCCGCACACGCCCCGCAGCTGCCGCAGGCGCACACGAAGGGCACCGTGACCCGGTCGCCGGGGTGCCAGCCGGTCACCCGGTCGCCCACCGCCTCGACGACACCGGCGAGTTCATGACCGGGCACATGCGGCAAAGTGATGTCCGGGTCGTGGCCCTGCCAGCCGTGCCAGTCACTGCGGCACAACCCCGTCGCCTCGACGCGCACGGTCACTCCGTGGGGGGCGGGGTCCGGGTCGGCCACCTCACGTACCTCGGCCGGTTCCCCGAACCGCTCGAACACCACCGCGCGCATCGCTCACCCTCACCCTTTGAATGGTTCGGTCGCCTACGGGGCGCCACATGCCCTTCGGCTCCCTCACGGCCGGTGTCGTTGGCACAGTGCAGGTTGGTGGGCCCTTGCTGTCGGTCGTGCCATCGTCTTGCGGCCGTGGAGATCGTCATGTCCTGGTGAACGCTAGCCGTGCGCTCCTACCTTGTCCCGCTCCTCCACCGCGGCCGGCGTCGATGCGTCGCCCCCCTCGCTCACCCCGAACCGCTCATGGAACCGCCTCAGCGGCCCCGGCGCCCACCAGGTCGCCCGCCCCGTGAGGCGCATGACCGCCGGGACCAGGAGGCTGCGGACGATCATCGCGTCCATCAGCACCGCCAGGGCGATGCCGAGGCCGAGCATCTTGGTGTTGGTCACCCGGGAGGTGCCTATCGCGACCATCACCACCGCGAGGATCACGGCAGCGGCGGTGATCAGTCCTCCGGTGCGTTGCAGCCCGTGACGGACCGCCTGGTCGTGGTCGCCCGTCGTGTCGTACTCCTCCTTGATGCGGGAGAGCAGGAACACGCCGTAGTCCATCGACAGGCCGAAGGCGACGCAGAACATCAGCACCGGGAGGGTCGTCTCGATCGAGCCGGGGCTGGTGAAGCCGAGCAGGCCCGACAGATGGCCGTCCTGGAAGACCCAGACCACCGCGCCGAACATCGCCGTCAGGCTCAGGGCGTTGAGCACGACCGCCTGGATCGGTATCAGCACACTGCCGGTGAGCAGGAAGACCAGCAGCAGGGTGACGATCGCGATGAAGGCGGCCGCCAGGGGCAGGCGTTCGGCTATCGCGTCCTTGGAGTCGACCAGGACGGCCGCCGCGCCGGTCACCTCGGTGTCGAACGGCGCCTGTGTGGCGCGCAGTTCGCCGACCAGACGCTGGGCCGGGTCGTCCACCGCCTCGCCCTTCGGCAGCACCGTGAAGTACGCCGCGTCGCCCTTCACCAGCGGGCCGTCGACGCGCAGTACCTCGGGGAGCGCGGCGATCCGCTCCTTGTAGTCGGCGTACTGCGCCTGCGTCGCCCGGCCCTCGGCGAACACCTCCAGGCCGCCGCCGGGGCTGCCGGGGAAGCCGTCGCGGATGTGCTGCTGCACCACATGGGACTCGGCGCTCGAGGGCAGCTGGCGGTCGTCGGCGGTGCCGAACTTCACGCCCAGGAAAGGAAGTCCGAGCAGGACAAGGACGGCGGTGGTGCCCAGGGCGAAGAACGGGGCGCGGCGCATGACGAGGTTCGCCGTACGGGTCCAGGCCCTGCCCTGGGCGGCCCCCGCCGCCTGCCCGGACGGCTTCGGGCGCCCGCGCCGCAGCAGGCGGCGCAGGTCGAGGGAGTTGACCCGGTGGCCGAGCAGGACCAGTGCCGCGGGGAGCAGGATCAGCGCGGCCGCCGCGGCCAGCAGCACCACGGCGATCCCGGCGTAGGCGAAGGACCGCAGGAAGTACTGCGGGAAGAGCAGCATCGCCGCGAGGGACACCGCGACCGTCAGGGCCGAGAAGAGGACGGTGCGGCCGGCCGTGCGCAGGGTCGTGCCGACCGCCGCCAAGGGTTCGGCGCCGGTGGTGAGTTCCTCGCGGAAGCGGCGGACGATGAACAGGGCGTAGTCGATGGCGAGGCCGAGGCCGAGGGCCGTGGTGAGGTTCATCGCGAAGACCGACACGTCGGTGAACTCGGTCAGGCCGCGCAGCACCGCGTTCGTGCCGAGTATCGCGACGATGCCGATACCGAGGGGCAGCAGGGCGGCGACCGCGCTGCCGAAGACCATCACCAGCAGCACCAGGGTCACCGGCAGGGCGATCACCTCGGCGCGGGTCAGGTCCTCCTGGATGGTCGTCTGCATCTCGTGCCGCACGGCCACCGGGCCGCCGATGCTGACCTCCACCGGGCCGTGCGCGCCGCGGAACTCGGGCGCGAGGCGGTCCAGGGTCTCGCCCATCTCCTTCTCGTCGCCGGTGATACGGGCGGCGATCAGCGCCTCGTGGCCGTCCTTCGCGCGAAGACCAGGTGCCGTGGCGGTGTCGGCCTGCCAGTAGGAGCTGACGCCCGTGACGCCCCGTTCGCCGGCCAGACGTGCGGTGAGGCGGTCGGCCTCCGCCGCGACCGCCGGGTCGTCCACCGAGGCACGGCCGGAGTCGACGAGCAGCAGGAGGTTGGGCTGGGAGGCCGGGAACTCGCGCTCCAGCGCCTTGGTCGCGTAAGTGGATTCGGCGTCCGGGTCCTCCCAGCCGCCGGCTCCCAGCCGGTCCGCGACCCCGCTGCCCGCCAGCACGGCCAGGACGGTCAGCACCAGGGCCGCGAGTAGCGACAGCCTTGGGCGAGCGGTGACGAAACGGGTCCAGCCGCCGACACCGGGTGGGCTGTTGACTTCGGTCATGGTGCGGTGTCCCCTTCACCGTGGAAACCGTAAGCTGAAAAACACGAGACGTCGCTCGCGTTTCTCTAGAATGCGAGCGACCACTCGCGTTTGTCAATCATGTTCGGAGAGCTGGGGATAACGCGTGCCCGTCAACCAGGAGAAGGACCAACAGGGGAAGGGCCACCAGGAGAAGGAGCAGCCGCGCCGCCGCCAGGCCCGCGGTGAGCGCCGTATCGCCCAGCTGCTGGAGGCCGCGGCCGTCGTCTTCACCACCACCGGCTACACGGCCGCCAGCACCAACGCCATCGCCCGCGAGGCAGGCGTCTCACCAGGCACGCTGTACCAGTTCTTCCCGAACAAGGAAGCGATCGCGATCGAGCTGGGTGACCGGCTCATGCACGAGATGCGCGAGACGTACGGCGAGGCGCTCGCGCCGGTCGATCCCGCGACGCCCCCGGAGGAGGCGGTCGGCTCGGCCGTCGACCGGTTCATCGCCTTCAACTGCGAGCACCCGGTGTTCTTCGCACTGATGCACGGCCCCGACATCCCCGGCCGCATCACCGAGGAGCACGACGCCCTGCACGCGACCCTGCTCTCCCGGATCGAGGGCCTGCTCTCCTCACTCCTGCCGGACACCCCGCCGACCGACCTCGCCCGGATCGCACACATGTGCCTGGGTCTGTACAAGGCGGGCCTGGAGCTGATCCTGGCCCACGAGGGCGCCGAGCGCGACGCCTACGTCCGGGAACTGAAGAACGCCCTGGTCCGCTACCTCGACCCCCTGGTGGGCAACCGGCTGGGACACCCCGGCTCCCCCTGAGGCGACGCGCCGCCCCGGCATGCGTTCGTCCGCCCGCCCGGACCCCTCTTGGAGAAATACCCCGTAGGGGTATAGCGTGGAATACGGAGGCCCCCGTGACCCCCTCAGTCCCACATGCCTCGACGAGGAGAACGACATGAGCGCCCAGACCGACACCCCGGGTTCCGTCACCGCCGTCTACAAGGTGAGCGGCATGAGCTGCGGGCACTGCGAGGGTGCCGTATCCGGCGAGATCTCCGAACTCCCCGGCGTCAGCTCGGTGAAGGCCGTCGCCTCCACCGGCGAGGTCACCGTCGTCTCCGCGGCGCCGCTGGACGAAGAGGCCGTACGCGCGTCCGTCGACGAGGCGGGCTTCGAGCTGGTCGGCAAGATCTGAGCCCTGCCATGCCCCGCACCACTGACCAACCGCCGATAGCCGGGACGGCCGAAGCGACCGGCGCGCCTGCCGGCGCCCCCGGCACGACCGCCGGTACCTCCGAAGTAGAGCTGCTCATCGGCGGCATGACCTGCGCCTCCTGCGCCGCCCGCGTCGAGAAGAAGCTCAATCGCATGGACGGCGTCACCGCCACGGTGAACTACGCGACGGAGAAGGCGAAGGTCAGCTATCCCGCGGGCATCCAGGTCGCCGACCTGATCGCCACGGTCGAGAAGACGGGGTACACGGCCGAGGAACCGGCTCCCCCGCAGCCCGCGCCGCAGGTGCCGCGGGAGGCTCCGGAAGACCCCGAACTGGCCGCCTACCGCCACCGGTTCACCGTCTCCGCCCTGCTCGCCGTACCCGTCGTCCTGCTGTCGATGATCCCGGCGCTGCAGTTCGACAACTGGCAGTGGCTCGCGCTCACCCTCGCCTCGCCGGTCGTAGTCTGGGGCGGACTGCCCTTCCACCGGGCCGCGTTCACCAACGCCCGGCACGGCGCGGCGACCATGGACACGCTGGTCTCCCTGGGCACGCTGGCCGCGTACGCGTGGTCCCTGTGGGCGCTGTTCTTCGGGGACGCCGGCATGGCCGGCATGCGGGACGACTTCGAGTTCACCGTCGCGCGCGTGGACGGCGCCTCGCAGATCTACCTCGAAGTGGCCTCCGGGGTCGTCACCTTCATCCTCCTCGGCCGCTATCTGGAGGCCCGCGCCAAGCGACGCGCGGGATCCGCACTGCGCGCCCTGATGGAGCTCGGCGCGAAGGACGTGTCCGTGCTGCGGGACGGCCGCGAGGTGCGCATCCCGGTCGACCAGCTGGCTGTCGGCGACCGGTTCGTCGTACGGCCCGGCGAGAAGATCGCCACCGACGGCACCGTCGTCGAGGGCACCTCCGCAGTGGACGCCGCCATGCTGACCGGCGAGTCGGTGCCGGTGGACGTGACCGTCGGGGACGCGGTCACCGGGGCCACGGTCAACGCGGGCGGGCGGCTCGTCGTCGAGGCGACCCGCATCGGCGCCGACACCCGGCTCGCGCGGATGGCGCAGCTGGTGGAAGAGGCGCAGAACGGCAAGGCCGAGGTGCAGCGGCTCGCCGACCGTACTTCCGCGGTCTTCGTACCGGCGGTCATCGTCCTCGCGGTCGCCACCTTCGGGGCCTGGCTCGGTGCCACCGACGACACCGTCGCCGCGTTCACCGCGGCCGTCGCGGTGCTGATCATCGCCTGCCCGTGCGCCCTGGGACTCGCCACCCCCACGGCCCTCATGGTCGGCACGGGGCGCGGGGCGCAGCTCGGCATCCTCATCAAGGGCCCCGAGGTGCTGGAGTCCACGCGCCGGGTCGACACGGTCGTCCTGGACAAGACCGGCACGGTCACCACCGGCCGCATGACCCTTCAGCAGGTGTACGCCGCCGAAGGCACCACCGAGGAGCAGGTGCTGCGGCTCGCGGGCGCCGTCGAGCACGCCTCGGAGCATCCCGTCGCCCGGGCGGTCGCCGCGGGCGCGGAGGAGCGGCTCGGGCGGCTGCCGGAGGTCACGGGGTTCGAGAACGTGCCCGGGCGAGGCGTACGCGGGCGCGTGGAGGGCCATGACGTGGCCGTGGGGCGCCTTTTCGAGGCGCTGCCCACCGAGCTCGCCCGGGCCGGGGAAGAGGCCGAGAGGGGCGGCCGTACGGCCGTCGTGGTCGGCTGGGACGGCGTGGCTCGCGGTGTCGTCGCCGTCGCGGACGCGGTGAAGGAGACCAGCGCCGAGGCGGTGCGCGAGCTGCGGGCACTGGGGCTCACCCCGGTGCTGCTGACCGGGGACAACCGGGCGGTCGCCGAGGCGGTGGCGCGGGCGGTCGGTGTCGATCAGGTGATCGCGGAGGTCCTGCCCGAGGACAAGGTCGAGGCGGTACGGCGGCTGCAGCGCGAGGGTCGGTCCGTCGCCATGGTCGGCGACGGCGTCAACGACGCGGCCGCGCTCGCCACCGCCGATCTGGGTCTCGCCATGGGCACGGGCACGGACGCGGCGATCGAGGCGGGCGACCTGACGCTGGTGCGCGGGGATCTGCGGGTGGCGGCGGACGCGATCCGGCTGTCCCGCCGGACGCTGGGCACGATCAAGGGCAACCTCGTGTGGGCTTTCGGATACAACGTCGCCGCGTTGCCGCTGGCCGCGGCGGGGTTGCTGAACCCGATGATCGCGGGAGCCGCCATGGCCTTCTCGTCGGTGTTCGTGGTGACGAACAGCCTGCGGCTGCGGACGTTCCGGTGAATTCCCGGTAAGAACCCCACTGGGCCCCTCTGGAGTCCGACGCCCGGCTCACATAAGCTCTTCACAAGACTCGCGCATCGTCCTTACGCTTGGGTCCCGATCGCCATATCGGGGCTCTTGCGCATCTAACGGACATATGCAAGAGACGCAGATCACAGTGATGTGAACGTAACCATCGAAGGGGTTCGAAGGTCTAAGTTGACGATGTCAGGCAGCGTCTTGGGGGGCGCTTACTGGCATCTGGGGATGTCTTGGGGGACTTCCTCAGAGTTGCGTTGCCGGGGCACGTACGTCGGGAAGCTTTGAGCGGCCCTCCCGGGCGTGCGCTGTCCCGGCAGATCGCACAGACAACCACATAGATGAGTACGTCGAGTTCTGCTCGTTCTGCTCAAAGCAGTACCGAAAGACAGCGATTCAGGCGCTGCTCTCTCAGACGCCCGGCCGGATCCCGTGGGGGGAATCCGCACCGGGACATGGGAAGGCGCCCTGGACGTCGGCCCGTGGGGGGACCGGCGCCAGGGCGCCTTCTTCTTTGTGCCTACGGAGGTACAGCGCCCCAAAAGGGGCGCGGGGAACTGCGCGACCAACCACAACGGCCCGCAGTCGCCCACGCTCCTTCAACGGCGAGCTCTCAGGCGAACGGCACTCCCGCCGGCAGGCGTCAGCGCTCCTCGACGGGAACGAAGTCGCGCTCCACGACACCCGTGTAGATCTGGCGCGGGCGGCCGATGCGGGAGCCCGGCTCCTTGATCATCTCGTGCCACTGGGCGATCCAGCCCGGGAGGCGGCCGAGGGCGAACAGGACCGTGAACATCTCGGTCGGGAAGCCCATGGCGCGGTAGATCAGGCCGGTGTAGAAGTCGACGTTCGGGTAGAGGCTGCGCGAGACGAAGTAGTCGTCGGAGAGCGCGTGCTCCTCCAGCTTCAGGGCGATGTCCAGCAGCTCGTCGGACTTGCCGAGGGCCGAGAGGACGTCGTGCGCGGCGGCCTTGATGATCTTGGCGCGCGGGTCGAAGTTCTTGTAGACCCGGTGGCCGAAGCCCATCAGGCGGACGCCGTCCTCCTTGTTCTTCACCTTGCGGATGAAGGAGTCGACGTCGCCGCCGGCGTCGCGGATGCCCTCCAGCATCTCCAGCACGGACTGGTTGGCGCCACCGTGCAGCGGGCCCCACAGCGCGTTGATGCCGGCCGAGATCGACGCGAACATGTTGGCCTGGGACGAGCCCACCAGGCGGACCGTCGACGTCGAACAGTTCTGCTCGTGGTCGGCGTGCAGGATGAGCAGCTTGTCCAGGGCAGAGACGACGATCGGGTCGAGCTCGTACTCCTGCGCCGGCACCGAGAAGGTCATGCGCAGGAAGTTCTCGACGTAACCGAGGTCGTTGCGCGGGTAGACGAACGGGTGGCCGATCGACTTCTTGTACGCGTACGCCGCGATCGTCGGGAGCTTGGCGAGCAGACGGATCGTGGAGAGGTTGCGCTGCGTCTCGTCGAACGGGTTGTGGCTGTCCTGGTAGAAGGTGGACAGCGCCGAGACGACCGAGGACAGCATGGCCATCGGGTGGGCGTCGCGCGGGAAGCCCTTGTAGAAGTTCTTGACGTCCTCGTGCAGCAGGGTGTGCTGGGTGATGTCGTTCTTGAACGTCGAGAGCTCGTCGACGGTCGGCAGCTCACCGTTGATCAGCAGGTAGGCCACCTCCAGGAAGGTGGAGCGCTCGGCCAGCTGCTCGATCGGGTAGCCGCGGTACCGGAGGATCCCCGCCTCGCCGTCGAGGTAGGTGATGGCGGATTTGTAGGCGGCGGTGTTGCCGTACCCGCTGTCCAGCGTCACCAGACCGGTCTGGGCGCGGAGTTTGCCGATGTCGAAGCCCTTGTCGCCGACGGTGCTGTCAATCACCGGGTAGGTGTACTCGCCGTCGCCGTACCGCAGTACTACAGAGTTGTCGCTCACGTCTTCCCTCACCGACGTTGTGCCTCATCTTCGAGGTTGCCCTGACTGTCTCTACCCTCCCCCATTCGGCTCAGGAGAGTGCACTCGGGGTCGACCATTGGGCCTATCGGCGGCACTCAGTGCCGCCAACCTGTCATCCTGCCCGCTGTTTTCCCCATCTGGAAGTGCTCTGTGACCTTCACGACTCGTTTGATCGATCATTTTTTTCGATGTCTCACGAATCGCCAGGTCAGGAGGGCGACCCGGCAGCGGGCCGGAAGCAGGTCAGAAGCCCGCGAGCCGGAAGTCGAGCGCCGTGCAGCGCCGCCCCGCCGACACCGTGCGCACGGCCTGGCCGATCGCCTTGCGTGAGCCCACGAGGACAACCAGTTGCTTGGCGCGGGTCACGGCCGTGTACAGCAGGTTCCGCTGGAGCATCATCCATGCTCCGGTGGTGACGGGGATCACCACAGCGGGATATTCACTTCCCTGTGAGCGGTGAATGGTCACCGCGTACGCATGCGCGAGTTCGTCCAGTTCGTCGAATTCGTACGGGACCTCCTCGTCCTCGTCCGTCAGCACCGTGAGGCGCTGGTCGACCGGGTCGAGCGAGGTGACCACGCCCACGGTGCCGTTGAAGACACCGTTCTTCCCCTTCTCGTAATTGTTGCGAATCTGGGTGACCTTGTCGCCGACTCGGAAGACCCGGCCGCCGAACCGCTTCTCCGGCAGATCGGGGCGTCCGGGAGTGATGGCCTGCTGGAGCAGGCCGTTCAGCGTGCCCGCGCCGGCCGGACCGCGGTGCATGGGGGCGAGGACCTGGACGTCCCGGCGCGGGTCGAGCCCGAACTTGGCCGGAATACGACGGGCCGCCACGTCCACCGTGAGCCGTCCGGCCGCCTCCGTGTCGTCCTCGACGAAGAGGAAGAAGTCCTTCATGCCGTCGGTGACGGGGTGCTGCCCGGCGTTGATCCGGTGGGCATTGGTCACCACGCCGGACTGCTGGGCCTGGCGGAACACGCGCGTGAGGCGCACGGCGGGGATGGGGCTGCCGTCGGCGAGCAGATCCCTGAGGACCTCCCCCGCGCCGACGCTGGGCAGTTGGTCGACATCCCCCACGAAGAGCAGATGGGCGCCCGGCGGTACGGCCTTGACCAGCTTGTTGGCGAGCAGCAGGTCCAGCATGGACGCCTCGTCGACCACCACCAGGTCGGCCTGGAGGGGACGGTCCTTGTCGTACGCCGCGTCACCGCCGGGCTTGAGCTCCAGGAGCCGGTGGACGGTGGAGGCCTCGGCTCCGGTGAGCTCGGCGAGGCGCTTGGCGGCGCGGCCGGTGGGGGCGGCCAGCACGACTCTGGCCTTCTTGGCGCGGGCCAGCTCGACGATCGAGCGCACGGTGAACGACTTGCCGCAGCCGGGGCCGCCGGTCAGGACGGCGACCTTCTTCGTCAGGGCCAGCTTGACGGCGGCCTCCTGCTCGGGGGCCAGGTCCGCGCCCGTACGGCCCTTCAGCCAGCCCAGCGCCTTGTCCCAGGCCACGTCATGGAAGCCCGGCATCCGGTCCTCGTCGGTGCGCAGCAGGCGCAACAGCTGGGCGGAGAGGGAGAGTTCGGCGCGGTGGAAGGGGACGAGGTAGACGGCGGTCACGGGATGGTCGGAGCCGTCGTCGGGACCGGGGACCTTCTCCCGTACGACACCGGGGTCGCCGCCGTCCTCCGGGACCTGGGCCAGCTCCGCCAGGCACTCGATGACGAGCCCGGTGTCGACCTGGAGGAGCTTCACCGCGTCCGCGATCAGCTGCTCCTCGGGGAGGTAGCAGTTGCCCTGGTCGGTGGCCTGCGACAGCGCGTACTGCAGGCCCGCCTTGACGCGCTCCGGGCTGTCGTGCGGGATGCCGACGGACTGGGCGATCTTGTCGGCGGTGAGGAAGCCGATGCCCCAGACGTCGGCCGCCAGCCGGTACGGCTGGTTCTTCACGACGGAGATCGAGGCGTCGCCGTACTTCTTGTAGATGCGCACGGCGATCGACGTCGACACCTCGACCGTCTGGAGGAAGAGCATGACCTCCTTGATCGCCTTCTGTTCCTCCCAGGCGTCGGCGATCTTCTTGGTGCGCTTGGGGCCGAGGCCGGGGACCTCGATGAGGCGCTTGGGCTCCTCCTCGATGATCTTCAGGGTGTCCAGGCCGAAGTGCTGGGTGATGCGGTCGGCGAAGACCGGGCCGATGCCCTTGACCAGGCCCGAGCCGAGATAGCGGCGGATGCCCTGGACGGTGGCCGGCAGCACGGTCGTGTAGTTCTCGACGGTGAACTGCTTGCCGTACTGCGGGTGGGAGCCCCAACGCCCCTCCATCCGCAGCGACTCACCGACCTGGGCGCCGAGCAGCGCGCCGACGACCGTGAGGAGGTCGCCGCCGCCCCGGCCGGTGTCGACGCGGGCGACCGTGTAGCCGTTCTCCTCGTTGGCGTACGTGATGCGTTCGAGCACGCCTTCCAGCGTGGCCAGTCGCCGCTCGCCCGCCTGGGATGCCCCCGCCTGATTGGACATGATCCGACGGTACCCGTCGGCACCGACAGCGGGGGCCGGGGCGATCAGCTGCTCAGCCGACGCTGAAGCCGATGCAGTCGTCCTGCGCGCCACGCCCGACCCGGAGGTGGGTCCCGAGGGCGTCGAGGCTTGCGCTTCCGTCTGTGCACAGTCTGCCCTCCACCACCTGGGCCGAGGCCGGACTGCTGCCGACCAGGACTGTGGCGAAGGCCGCCACGACGGACAGGGTGAAGATGGTCAGCCGGTGCCGCATACAGGCCATGGGAGCCTCGCTTCATTGCTGTGCGGATGGAGCGGTGACTGAACACTCTCCGGGCGGAACAGGCGGGAAACGGCGCGCAGGAGCACGGCAGGGAGTGCGGCCGGGTGTGTGGGCCGTACACCGCGCGCCTCATCACGATCCGGTCTCGGGATGTGGTTGAGGGCTTGATTAACCCCGGTGTAATCGATTCCAATCCTCCGTACACGTCGATGTAATCGATTCCACGAGCATCGATCACAGAACGACCGAACGATCCACAAGGAGGTGGAGCGGCGATGGCGAGCATCAAGGACGTCGCTGCCGAGGCGGGCGTCTCCGTCGCCACGGTCTCGCGCGTCCTGAACGACCATCCGTCGGTCAGCGCCGAGGCACGCACGCGCGTGCTGGCCGCCGTCGAGACCCTGGGCTACCGCCCGAACGCCGTCGCCCGTTCCCTGCGCACCGACCAGACCCACACCCTCGGCCTGGTCATCAGCGACGTGCTGAACCCGTACTTCACCGAACTGGCCCGCTCCGTCGAGGAGGAGGCCCGCGCGCTCGGCTACAGCGTCATCATCGGCAACGCCGACGAGCGGCCCGCCCTCCAGGACCACCACGTACGGAACCTGCTGGACCGCCGTATCGACGGCCTGCTGGTCTCCCCCACCGACGGCGGCTCGCCGCTGATGCTGGACGCCGCGCGCGCGGGGACGCCGATGGTCTTCGTGGACCGGTGGATCCCGGGCGTGGACGTGCCGGTGGTGCGAGCGGACGGACAGGCGGCCGTACGGGATCTCGTGGCACATCTGCACGGGCTGGGGCATCGCAGGCTCGCCATCATCGCGGGCCCCGCGGCCACCACGACCGGACGGGAGCGTGTCGAGGCCTTCAGGGAGGCGCTCGCCGCGTACGGCCTCGAACTCCCCGACGCCTACATAGGCCAGGGCGACTTCCAGGCCGACAGCGGGCGGCGGGTCACCGAGGGGTTCCTCGACCTGCCCGAGCCGCCCGAGGCCGTCTTCGCCGCCGACAACCTGATGGCGCTCGGCGCGCTGGACGCCGTACGCGCGCGTGGGCTGCGCGTGCCGGACGACATCGCGCTGGCCGCGTTCGACGACATCCGGTGGTTCGTGCACACCGATCCGCCGATCACCGCGATCGCCCAGCCCACGGGCGAGCTGGGCCGGGCCGCCGTACGGGCGCTGGTCGACCGCATCGAGGGACGGCCCGGCGAGTCCGTCACCCTCCCCGCCCGTCTCGTCGTACGCCGCTCGTGCGGCGAGAACCCCACCCCAGTGCAAAGGAGCACGTCGTGAGCAACCCGGACGAGTTGCTGCGCATCGAGGGCATACGGAAGACCTTCCCGGGCGTGGTCGCGCTGGACGGCGTCGACTTCGATCTGCGCCGGGGCGAGGTGCATGTGCTGCTCGGTGAGAACGGCGCGGGCAAGAGCACGCTGATCAAGATGCTCTCCGGTGCCTACACCCCCGACGCCGGGCGGATCCTGGTCGGCGGCGGGGAGACGCGCATCCACGGTGCGCAGGACTCCGAGCGCCTCGGGATCGCCACCATCTACCAGGAGTTCAACCTCGTTCCCGATCTGACGGTCGCCGAGAACATCTTCCTGGGGCGCCAGCCGCGCCGCTTCGGGATGATCGACCGGAAGAGGATGGAGGCCGACGCCGAAGTCCTGCTGAAGCGGGTCGGCGTCCACGTGTCCCCACGCGCGCGTGTCCGTGAACTCGGCATCGCCCGCCTGCAGATGGTCGAGATCGCGAAGGCGCTCAGCCTGAACGCCCGCGTGCTGATCATGGACGAGCCGACGGCCGTGCTGACCTCCGAGGAGGTCGACAAGCTGTTCGCGATCGTGCGCAAGCTGCGCGAGGACGGCGTCGGGATCGTCTTCATCACCCATCACCTGGAGGAGATCGCCGCCCTGGGCGACCGGGTGACGGTCATCCGGGACGGCAGGAGCGTCGGGCAGGTCCCGGCGTCCACGCCCGAGGACGAGCTCGTACGGCTGATGGTGGGGCGCTCGATCGAGCAGCAGTACCCGCGCGAACGGGCCGAGCAGGGTGCCGCGTTGCTCACCGTCGACGGGCTGACCAGGGACGGCGTCTTCCACGACGTGAGCTTCCGGGTGCACGCCGGTGAGGTGGTCGGCATCGCGGGGCTGGTCGGCGCCGGGCGGACCGAGGTCGTGCGGGCGGTGTTCGGGGCCGATCCGTACGACAAGGGCACCGTGAAGGTCGCCGGCAGCTCGATCGCCAAGTACGACGTCAACGCGGCGATGACCGCGGGCATCGGCCTGATCCCCGAGGACCGCAAGGGCCAGGGCCTGGTGCTGGACGCGTCCGTCGAGGAGAACCTGGGCCTGGTGACGCTGCGCTCGGCCACGCGCGCGGGGCTCGTCGACCTCAAGGGCCAGCGGGAGGCCGCCGCGCGGATCGCCGGGCAGCTCGGCGTGCGGATGGCGGGCCTCGGGCAGCATGTGCGCACGCTCTCCGGCGGCAACCAGCAGAAGGTCGTCATCGGCAAGTGGCTGCTCGCCGACACCAAGGTGCTGATCCTCGACGAGCCGACGCGCGGCATCGACGTAGGCGCCAAGGTCGAGATCTACCAGCTCATCAATGAACTCACCGCCCAGGGCGCCGCCGTGCTCATGATCTCCAGCGATCTGCCGGAGGTCCTCGGCATGAGCGACCGGGTCCTGGTGATGGCCCAGGGCCGGATCGCGGGCGAACTCGCGGCCGACGAGGCCACCCAGGACGCCGTGATGGCGCTCGCCGTCAGCACTTCCACCCCTCAGCAGACCGAATCGAAGACCGGAACGGAGGCCTCCCGTGGCCACTGACACGCTCAAGAGCACGACGGGCGCGCGTGACGCCTCGGGCGGCCTGCGCCGCCTCCTGCTCGACAACGGGGCGCTCACCGCGCTCATCGTCCTCGTCGTCGCGATGTCGGCGCTGTCCGGTGACTTCCTGACGGCCGACAACCTCCTCAACGTCGGCGTCCAGGCGGCCGTGACCGCCATCCTCGCCTTCGGCGTCACCTTCGTCATCGTCTCGGCGGGCATCGACCTGTCGGTCGGCTCGGTCGCCGCCCTGTCGGCCACCGTCCTCGCCTGGAGCGCCACTTCGGAGGGCGTCCCGGTCTTCCTCGCCGTACTGCTGGCCGTCGCGACCGGCATAGTGTGCGGTCTGGTCAACGGCTTCCTGATCTCGTACGGCAAACTCCCGCCGTTCATCGCCACGCTGGCCATGCTGTCGGTGGCCCGCGGACTGTCCCTGGTGATCTCGCAGGGCTCCCCGATCGCCTTCCCCGACTCGGTCTCGCACCTCGGCGACACGCTCGGCGGCTGGCTGCCGGTGCCCGTCCTCGTGATGGTCGGCATGGGTCTGATCACGGCGTTCGTGCTGGGGCGGACGTACATCGGCCGCTCGATGTACGCGATCGGCGGCAACGAGGAGGCGGCCCGCCTCTCCGGTCTGCGCGTGAAGAAGCAGAAGCTCGCCATCTACGCGTTCTCCGGTCTGTTCGCCGCCGCCGCGGGCATCGTGCTCGCCGCCCGCCTGTCCTCCGCGCAGCCGCAGGCCGCGCAGGGCTACGAGCTCGACGCCATCGCGGCCGTCGTCATCGGCGGCGCCTCGCTCGCGGGCGGCACCGGCAAGGCGTCCGGCACGCTGATCGGCGCGCTGATCCTGGCGGTGCTGCGCAACGGCCTCAACCTCCTCTCCGTGTCCGCCTTCTGGCAGCAGGTCGTCATCGGCGTCGTCATCGCGCTGGCGGTGCTGCTGGACACGGTGCGGCGCAAGGCGGGGGCGACCCCGGCGCCGGCGGGTGCCGGAGCGCCCGGCAACAAGGGCAAGCAGGCGGCCACGTACGTCCTCGCGGCCGTCGTCGCGGCGGCGATCGTCGGGGCCACGTCCCTCCTGCACAGCGGCTCGTCCTCGGCGACGACGCAGAAGGTCGGCCTGTCGCTGTCGACCCTGAACAACCCGTTCTTCGTGCAGATCCGGGCCGGCGCGGAGGCCGAGGCGAAGAAGCTGGGCGTCGACCTGACGGTCACCGACGCGCAGAACGACGCCTCCCAGCAGGCCAACCAGCTGCAGAACTTCACCTCCGAGGGCGTCGGCTCGATCATCGTGAACCCGGTGGACTCGGACGCGGCGGGCCCCTCGGTCCGCGCCGCCAACAAGGCCGACATCCCGGTCGTGGGCGTCGACCGGGGCGTCAACAAGGCCGACACGGCGGCGCTGGTGGCCTCCGACAACGTCGAGGGCGGCAAGCTGGGCGCCCAGGCGCTCGCGGAGAAGCTGGGCGGCAAGGGCACCATCGTGATCCTGCAGGGCCAGGCCGGCACGTCCGCCAGCCGTGAGCGCGGCGCGGGCTTCGCCGAGGGCCTGAAGGCCTACCCGGGCATCAAGGTCGTCGCCAAGCAGCCGGCCGACTTCGACCGCACCAAGGGCCTCGACGTCATGACCAACCTCCTCCAGGCCCACCCCGACATCGACGGCGTCTTCGCCGAGAACGACGAGATGGCCCTGGGCGCGATCAAGGCGCTGGGATCGAAGGCCGGCACGTCCGTCCAGGTCGTCGGCTTCGACGGCACCCCGGACGGTCTGAAGGCGGTCGAGGCGGGCACCTTGTACGCGTCCGTCGCGCAGCAGCCCAAGCAGCTCGGGCGGATCGCGGTGGACAACGCGGTGCGGGCGGCCGAGGGCAAGAAGGTCGAGGAGACGGTGAAGGTGCCGGTGAAGGTGGTCACGAAGGAGAACGTGGCCGGCTTCGGCGGCTGACATCGGCGAACGGCGAACGGGCGGGCGGCCGTTGCAGGAGCATGAGCCCATGAAGGCCCCATGCCTCATGGCGGCCGCCCTCCGCACGTCACTACGGGGACTATCAGGGGAGCAACCTCATGTACGACTACGACCTGCTGGTCGTAGGGTCGGCCAACGCCGACCTGGTGATCGGTGTCGAGCGCCGGCCGGGCGCCGGCGAGACCGTGCTCGGGTCCGATCTGGCCGTCCACCCGGGCGGCAAGGGCGCGAACCAGGCGGTCGCGGCCGCCCGGCTCGGGGCCCGTACGGCCCTGCTGGCCCGCGTCGGCGACGACGCGTACGGCCGGCTGCTGCTCGACTCACAGCGGGCGGCCGGCGTCGACACGGTGGGCGTCCTGGTCGGCGGCGCGCCGACCGGCGTCGCGCTGATCACGGTGGACCCGTCCGGGGACAACAGCATCGTGGTCTCGCCGGGGGCGAACGGACGGCTCACCCCGCAGGACGTACGGGCCGCCGCGAGCCTCTTCCAGGCGTCACGGGTGGTCTCCACCCAGCTGGAGATCCCGCTGGAGGCGGTCGTGGAGGCCGTGCGGAACCTGGCGGAGGGCAGCCGTTTCGTCCTCAACCCCTCCCCGCCCCGCCCGCTGCCGACCGAAGTGCTCGCGGCCTGCGACCCGCTGATCGTGAACGAGCACGAGGCGAAGGTCATCCTCGGCGACTCCGCGGTGGGCGAGACGCCGGAGGACTGGGCGCGGATCCTGCTCGCCAAGGGGCCCCGCTCGGTGGTGGTGACCCTGGGCGAGCAGGGGGCGCTGGTGGCCTCCTCGGCGGGGATGGCGCGGGTTCCGTCCGTGAAGGTGGACGCGGTGGACACCACGGGCGCGGGCGACGCGTTCACGGCCGCGCTGGCCTGGAAGCTCGGCACGGGCTCGACCCTGACGGAGGCGGCGGCGTACGCGGCCCGGGTCGGGGCGGCGGCGGTCACGAAGGAGGGCGCGCAGGACTCCTTCCCCACGGCGCCGGAGGTCGAGGCGCTGTGAAGAAGGCGGGCATCCTGAACCGTCACCTCTCCGGAGCCCTGGCCGAGCTGGGCCACGGCGACGGCGTGCTGGTGTGCGACGCGGGCATGCCGATACCGGACGGTCCCCGGGTCGTGGACCTGGCCTTCCGGGCCGGGGTGCCGTCGTTCGCCGTGGTGCTGGACGGTCTGCTGGCCGAGCTTGTGGTGGAGGGCGCGACGGCGGCGAAGGAGATGCGGGACGCCAATCCGGCGGCGGCCGCGCTGCTGGAGGGCGAGTTTCCCGAGCTGGAGCTGGTCACGCACGAGCGGCTGAAGGAGCTGTCGGCCGGGGCGCGGCTGGTCGTACGGACGGGGGAGGCACGGCCGTACGCGAATGTGCTGCTGCGCTGCGGGGTCTTCTTCTGAACGAACGTTTCGAGGGGCCCGGTCCGTCGACCGAGCCCCTCGGGTTTCCCCTCCCATCAGAACCCCCGCGATCCCCCCAGATCCCCCTCCAAGAGTCCTGATGCCAAGTACGACCCGCGAGGTGGGGAAAGGGTTGCACGGTCCCCACGGATTTTTTTCGGCGCATCCCGGCGGCGTATCCCGGCGGCGCTCGGCGTGCCGAGGAATCTGGGCGGACGTAGCGTTTCAGACATGTCAGAGGTAGACGAGAACCCCCTCACGTCCCTCCAGGACGACGTGCTCGACGAGCTAGGCGACGACCGGATCGGGGACATCGCGAGGCTGCTGGGCACGGACGAGACGGGCGCCCGGCAGATGGTCGGTACGACGGTGGCGGCCCTGTCCGGCGAGGCGGAGGCCGTCGCGACACCGCACGAGGCCCCGCTCACGGGCGTGGCCACGCTGGGCGGCTTCGCGACGGGCGGCCTCATGGCCGGGGTACTGGCCGAGGAGGCCGAGTCGGTGGCGCACGCGGTGGCCCGCAGGACGGGCCTGCCTCCGGATGCGGTGTCCCGTGTCGTGGGGATGGTGATTCCGGTGGAGCTGGCGGTGCTCACGAAGCGGACGGCCAGGAAATAGTGATCCGGGGCGCGAGAGCGGCGGCGTGAGCTGCACGAGCGGCCGACGGCGTTTCGCAACGGGTGTCCCTGGTGTGCGTCGTGCTCTGCACGGGTCGGCCGGGCCTCGTGGTCCCGCTGCCGTGAAGGAACGCCGTATTCCGGCCGGCCCGTGAGATGCTCGCCCGGCGTGCCGGTAGCGTCACCGGGTACCCGGGTACGTATCGGCTCGAAGGCGTCGACGGAGAGCGGGCGGGTGGGGCGATGAGCTGTGAACCCGGACCGCTGCGGCCCGAAGTGCCCGTCGCACTCGCGCCGCTGCACAGGTTTCCCGACCTGCTGCGGCGTCGCGCCACCGGCCTCACGCGACCGGAGTTCGCCCGGGCGCAGCGCGTCACCGTCGGGTGGGCGGTGCTGCCGCCGGCCCTGACGCTGACCGGGCTGCTGTCGCCGGACGTTCGGGCGGCCGCGCTCGGCTGTGCGGTCCTGCTGGGGGTGCTGGTGCTGCTGAGGGCGGTGCTGCTGGTGGTCTTCGAGCGCATCCAGCACCGCCATGAGCCCCGCTGGCTGGCCGAGCGGACGGCCGCCCTGCGCGGTCACGAGTTCCCGGTCCTGCGCTGCTCCGTCCGTTCCGACGAAACGCCGGGCCTCGCCCGGGTGTACGACCTGACCAGCGGCGACCAGGTGGGGCGGCTGCTGGACCGGCGGGCCCGGGAGCGGGCGTCGGGCACGCACTCCCGGGCGACCCTGGAGTTCGTGTGCGCGGCGACGGGGCGCGACCGGTTGCCGGCCGTCGCCGAGGTCCGCCGGGAGCTGGCCGAGCTGGAGCTGCTCACGGTGCGGCCGGGCGGCGCGCAGGCCCGGGTCCGTTTCCCGCAGGCGCGGTATCTGCCTCTGCTGGAGGCCGGCCGGCGCCCGGCTCGGCGGGCCTACTGGGAGCTGGCGGGGCCGGTCCTGGTGTCGGCGGCCGCTGCCGGTGCCGGGGACCGGGAGGGCGCAGCGGGGCCGCCGGTGTCGGCCAGGTGACGGTGCAGCAGTGAGTGCCGGAACTCGTAGTAGCCGTTGACCTGCCGCAGCACCCCCCGCTCCCGGGCGTCCTCGGCGAAGAGGATCAGCCGGCGCGGAGTGTGCCCGCGCAGCGCCAGCCAGGCACGCGACGGCAGGAACCGCCCCCACGCGCTGGACCCGAGCGCCATCATCCCCAGCCCGACGGAGCTGAGCAGCGCACCCGAGGCCGCTCCCAGCAACGCCTCCACGGCGCTGGGCAGTGCGTCGATCAGGTGCACGTCGTCCAGTTGCGGTGTTCTGCGGCCCTCCTTGAGCGCGGCACCGAGGTAGGCGCCGGTCAGCGCCCCGGGGACGGCGCCGGTGAGCCAGGCGTAGCGGATGGTGGTGCGGTCGGAGCGCAGGAGGCTGACGGGGGTCACGGCCTCCAGGGGGTCGCTCGGCTCGCTGAAGTAGCGGGCGGCGGCGAAGGTGAGGCCGCTGAGCAGGGCGCTGACGACGACGTGCACGGGGCGCTCGTACAAGAAGGCGACGATCACCGCGCAGGCGGCGCCGCCCATCGCCCCGAAACCCAGGACGCGTTGCAGCGCGTGGCGGCTGGGCGGCCGTACGGAACGCAGCCGCGGCTTGGCCCGCCGTGGGGCGTCCTGCGGGACCAGTTCCACGACGAGCGCGCCGACCACGGCGGCACCGAGCCCGATCCACAGGCCCAGCCAGGGGCGTTCGAAGAGGGCGAAGAGGATGACGGCGGCGGCCGAGCAGGCGAGCGCGGCGTTCGCCATGGCAACGGCCAGGAACACCCCGCGCGGCACCGAGCGGTGCAGATGCCACCAGGCGAACCGGTGGGTGCCCGGTTCGGCCTGCCGTGCCAGGAAGGACAGATAGCGCCAGGCCTCGTCGGCGGGGAAGGGGACCTTGGGGTTGTCGGGAGTGCGCCGGTAGGCCTCGGTGACGAAGTTGCCCAGCAGATACCGCTTGATCCGCTGCTCGGCGTCCACGTCGTCGGCCCTCAGCAGCTCCTCGGGCAGCGCACCGCCGAGCGCCACGGCCAGCGACAGCATGAACGGCGTCTCCAGCGCCCGCGCCACCGGACCGTCCGGATGCGCGTCGAGCGTGGCAAGCAGCGGCCCCATGCCCTCCCCGCCGGCCCGTTCCAGGACCCCTCCCGCCTCGTCGGCGCGCAGCGGCTGCAGGCGTACGACGAGCGCGTCGCGCAGCACCCGGCCGGGCTCCAGGCCGGCGAACTCGGCCGCACGGCAGGTCAGGACGAAGGACCGGCCGACGAGTTCCTCCTGGATGGCGTGGAGGGCGGCGGCGCGGTCGGACGCCTCGTCCAGGCCGTCGAGGACGGGCAGCACATGCTCCCGCAGCAGTTCCTCGGCGAACCGCCGGTCCCTCACCCGCTCCCCCACGGCCGGGTGGTTCCTGGCGAGTTCGTCCGTCATCCAGTCGGTCAGGGAGCACGTGGGGTCCCAGGAGGAGAGCGGGAAGAGGACCGGGACGACACCGGGCTGGGTGGGCTCCAGGCTGAGCAGCACGCACAGGGCGGTCTTTCCGGCGCCGGGCTCACCCGTCACCACCAGCCGGGACAGGTGTCCGGCACGGGCGTGCCGGGTGAAGGCGCCGGTCAGCTGGTCGAGCACGCCTTCGTCGGGGAGTTCGGCGGAGAGCTGGGACGACCGCTCGGACCCCGGCTCGCGCCGCCAGCGCACGGCCATCCGGCGTTCCTCGTACAGCCCGCGGGACCGGCTCTCCTTGCGCCACTCCTGGGTCACCTTCTGGGCCAGCGCGGAGGCCGCCTCGTCGACGGTGACGCCCGGCCGGCGGCTCTGCAGGACGATACCGACGACGGGCAGCACCACGCCGACCAGGGCGAACCACAGCTCGACGGGCCCAGGACCGCCGTCGCGCAGCCCGAGCCCGACCACGACGACGGTGGCCACCACGACGACGGCCAGGACGGCACGGACCGCCGCGGCCTGCCGGTCCCAGTTCATGACGTGGCCTCCGGCGCGGCGGGCGGCAGCGCGTCCTCCCCGCGGGACAGGAACGCCAGGACGGCCGAACGGCGGGCCGGGCGCCGGGCCAGCCGCCCCAGCACCGGGAGCCTGCGGCTCACCCACGCCTGCAGGAGCAGGAAGTACAGCATCCCGCAGTACGGCCGGGCGGCCCGGCTGCCGTGGACGGCGGCCAGCCGGGGCCGGGCGGCCCGCAGGCGCCGCGCGATACCCGGCAAGGTCAGCGCGCCGCACGACACCGGCGTCGTGACACCGTTGCCCCGGTCCAACTCGGCATCCATGTAGTCGTCGAGCGACTGAAGGGTCTCCCCGAGGTCCATGACCAACTCCCGCTCGGCCGGCTCCAGACGGGGCTTGACCAGGCCGCACAGGATGAGGTGGGCGGCGGCGCCCTTGCCCCGGGTGATCTTCTCCAGGGCGTCGAGGGGGACGTCGGGTTCGCGTTGCCGACGGGACAGGACCTGGTACTCGTGCAGCGAGACCAGCGCCATGAACACGGACTCGTCGGGCCGGTGGGCCAGCTGCCGCTCGATCCCGTACACGAGCCGCCCGAGCAGCAGCTCCGCGGCGGTGCCGGGAACGAAGGGCCGGTTGCTCATGAGGTCGCCGAGGCGGGCGTCGGCGGCCGAGTCGGCGGGGCCGCCCCCGTCGATCAGGTCGTCGTAGAGCCGGGTGACCGCACCGGCGAGGACGGCCACGGCCGGCTGCGGCCGATGCCCGGTCAGCCGCGCGTAACTCAGCATGGCCAGCCCGAACTTCACGCTCATCACCCGCAGCGAGCCGTCGACGCGGGCGCGCTCCAGCGGATCGGCGAGGGTCTCGGCGACGAGCGGCGCGACGACCTGCTCGTACGTCTCCGTGAGCGCGGGAAGCGACCGATACGCGGCGCGCGCCGCAGCCGGTAACCCGACGGCCAGCCTCAGACTCCGCACCAGAGCCCCGACCTCAGCGACCCTCTGCTGCATCCCCGCTCCCGCCCCCAAGGGATCCGAGGGTCCCATAAGGGTGAGCAGGTGGTAAAGCGGTTCGGCGACAACCGGGAGGAGCCGGTCGGACACGGCGCCGGCACGCCTCGACCACCGCCAACTCCCCCTCGCCCAGCGGCAGTCGGCCCGCCTCCACGCTGTCCGCCGGACGGGCCGGGTCACCGCGCCCGGGACGGCCCGTCCGTGCGGGCGCCCGATGGGGGTCCGGGCCGGACGCCCCCCGCCTCCACGACCGGCCCGGCCCGTCGGACGGGCAGCACCCTGCGGCCGTGTCGCGGTCGCTCTCCGCGCTGCGCGACGCCGGCCCGCTCGGCGCCCGCCGGGCCGGCCGCAAGGTGCTCCACGCCAACCGGGTGCTCCACGCCCGCACGGCAACCCGTCGACGCGCTCCTCAGATCGCGTGCCTCAAAAAGCGCTGAGCCGTCTCCGCCAGCACCTCCCGCCCGTCCCGGGCCCACAGCCCGTCGTTGAACAGCTCGACCTCGATGGCCCCCGCGTACCCGGCCGCCTCCACGTAGCCCTTCCACTCGCGCATGTCGATCGCCCCGTCCCCGAGCTGGCCGCGCCCGGTGAGCACGCCCTGAGGCAAGGGGGTCGTCCAGTCGGCGAGCTGGAAGGTGTGGATACGGCCCGAGGCGCCCGCCCGGGCGATCTGCTCCGGTGCCGTGTCGTCCCACCAGATGTGGTACGTGTCCACCGTGACGCCGACCTGCTGGGCGGGGAAGCGTTCCGCGAGGTCCAGGGCCTGGGCCAGGGTCGACACCACGCAGCGGTCGGCGGCGTACATCGGGTGCAGCGGCTCGATGGCCAGCTTCACGCCGCGCTCCTCGGCGTACGGGCCCAGCTCGCCCAGCGCGTCGGCGATCCGCTCCCGCGCGCCGTGCAGGTCCTTGGAACCGGCCGGCAGCCCGCCGGACACCAGGACCAGCACCTCCGTGCCCAGCGTCGCCGCCTCGTCGACCGCCCGCCGGTTGTCGTCCAGCGCCGCGGCCCGCTCCCGCGGGTCGATCGCCGTGAAGAAGCCGCCGCGGCACAGGGTGGTGACGGTCAGCCCGGCATCACGGACCAGCTTGGCCGTCGCCTCCAGGCCGTACGACTGGACGGGTTCGCGCCACAGGCCGACGTTCACCACGCCCAACTCACCGCAGGCCTCGACCAGTTCGGGCATCGACAGCTGTTTGACGGTCATCTGGTTGATCGAGAAACGCGCGAGGTCCGGGTTGCTGACAGGACTCACTGGGCCACTCCGTACAGCGACAGCAGGTTCTTCATCCGCTCCTCGGCCAGTTTCGGGTCCGGGAACAGGCCCAGGCCGTCGGCGAGTTCGTAGGCGCGGGCGAAATGCGGGAGGGAGCGGGCCGACTGCAGGCCGCCGACCATGGTGAAGTGCGACTGGTGACCGGCCAGCCAGGCCAGGAAGACCACGCCCGTCTTGTAGAAGCGGGTGGGCGCCTGGAAGAGGTGGCGGGACAGCTCGACGGTCGGGTCGAGCAGCTCACGGAAGCCGGCCGCATTCCCCGTGTCGAGCACCCGTACCGCCTCCGCCGCCAACGGTCCCAGCGGGTCGAAGATGCCGAGCAGCGCGTGGCTGAAGCCCTTCTCGTCGCCCGCGATCAGCTCGGGGTAGTTGAAGTCGTCGCCCGTGTAGCAGCGCACGCCGTCGGGGAGACGCCGGCGCAGGTCGATCTCCCGCTGGGCGTCCAGCAGCGACACCTTGATGCCGTCGACCTTGTCGGGGTGCGCCGAGATCACCTCCAGGAAGGTGTCCGTCGCCGCGTCCAGGTCGCTCGACCCCCAGTAGCCCTCCAGCGCCGGGTCGAACATCGGGCCCAGCCAGTGCAGGATCACCGGCTCGGCGGACTGGCGGAGCAGGTGGCCGTAGACCTCGAGATAGTCCTCGGGGCCGGAAGCGGCCGCGGCCAGCGCACGCGAGGCCATCAGGATCGCCTGCGCCCCGCTCTCCTCGACGACGGCGAGCTGCTCCTCGTACGCCGCCCGGACCTCGGCGAGCGAACCGGCGGCGATCTGGTCGGTGCCCACACCGCAGGCGATCCGGCCGCCGACCGCCTTGGCCTCGGCGGCGGACCGGCGGATGAGTTCCGCGGCACCGGCCCAGTCCAGGCCCATCCCGCGCTGCGCGGTGTCCATGGCCTCCGCGACGCCGAGCCCGTGCGACCACAGGTGGCGGCGGAAGGCGAGGGTGGCGTCCCAGTCGACGGCGGCGGATGAGTCGGGGGACACGTCGGCGAAGGGGTCGGCGACGACGTGCGCCGCCGAGAAGACCGTACGGGAGCTGAAGGGCGCGCCCGGGGTGAGGGCGAGCGGCTCGGTGCGGGGCTCGTACGCCCGCAGGCCGCCCCGGGAGTCGGGCAGGTGGATGGTCACAGCGAGATCTCCGGTACGTCGATACGGCGGCCCTCCGCCGAGGACTTCAGGCCCAGCTCGGCGAGCTGAACGCCGCGGGCACCGGCGAGGAGGTCCCAGTGGTAGGGGGCGTCGGCGTAGACGTGCCTGAGGAACAGCTCCCACTGGGCCTTGAAGCCGTTGTCGAAGTCGGCGTTGTCCGGGACCTCCTGCCACTGGTCGCGGAAGGAGTAGGTGGCGGGGATGTCCGGGTTCCAGACGGGCTTGGGGGTGAGGGAGCGGTGCTGGACGCGGCAGTTGCGCAGACCGGCGACCGCCGAGCCCTCGGTGCCGTCGACCTGGAACTCGACCAGCTCGTCGCGGTTGACGCGGACGGCCCACGACGAGTTGATCTGGGCGATCGCGCCGCCGTCCAGCTCGAAGATGCCGTACGCGGCGTCGTCGGCGGTGGCGTCGTAGGGCTTGCCGTTCTCGTCCCAGCGCTGCGGGATGTGGGTGGTGGCGATGGCCTGGACGGACTTCACGCGACCGAACAGCTCGTGCAGCACGTACTCCCAGTGCGGGAACATGTCGACAACGATGCCACCGCCGTCCTCGGCTCGGTAATTCCAGGACGGGCGCTGCGCGGCCTGCCAGTCGCCCTCGAAGACCCAGTAGCCGAACTCGCCACGGACGGACAGGATGCGGCCGAAGAAGCCGCCGTCGATGAGCCGCTTCAGCTTCAGCAGGCCGGGGAGGAAGAGCTTGTCCTGGACGACGCCGTGCTTGATGCCGGCGCCGGCGGCCAGCCGTGCGAGCTCCAGGGCGCCGTCCAGCCCCGTCGCGGTCGGCTTCTCGGTGTAGATGTGCTTGCCGGCGGCGATCGCCTTCTTGATCGCCTCCTCGCGGGCGGAGGTGACCTGGGCGTCGAAGTAGATCTCGACGGTCGGGTCGGCGAGGACCGCGTCGACGTCGGTCGAGACGTTCTCCGGGTCCAGGCCGTGCTGCTCGGCGAGCGCCTGCAGCGCGTGCTCACGGCGGCCGACCAGGATCGGCTCCGGCCACAGCACGGTGCCGTCGCCGAGGTCGAGACCGCCCTGCTCGCGGATGGCCAGGATGGAGCGGACCAGGTGCTGGCGGTAGCCCATGCGCCCCGTCACACCGTTCATGGCGATACGCACCGTCTTGCGTGTCACGTCGTTCCCTTCGTACGCGGGGTCTGCGCCGCGTATCGCCCCGTCTTTCACTGGTGAGCGTCGCAGCAAGCGCTTTCTATAAGATAAGAAGCTAGCCTCTGAGCAGCGGTCTGGACAAGACCGTGACGAGGTTGAGTTGTTCGAGGGGACGAACAACGGGGGTTTCTGGCCGTAAGGTCTGCTCGACACATTCGGAACCAAGGGCCGCGGGCGGCCTGTCTACGAGCACGGATGCGGTGTACGACGAGATGCGCGACCGGAGGACGACGAGATGACGGTGACCCTGGCGGACGTGGCGGCCCGCGCCCAGGTCTCCCCCGCGACGGTGTCGCGCGTACTGAACGGGAACTACCCCGTCGCCGCCACCACCCGTGAGCGGGTGCTGCGGGCGGTGGACGAGCTGGACTACGTCCTGAACGGACCGGCTAGCGCGCTGGCCGCGGCGACGTCCGATCTGGTCGGCATCCTGGTCAACGACATCGCCGACCCCTTCTTCGGGATCATGGCGAGCGCGATCCAGTCCGAGATCGGCGGGCCGGGCGGCCGCGCGGGCGGCGAGCGGCTCGCGGTGGTCTGCAACACGGGCGGCTCCCCGGAGCGGGAGCTGACGTACCTGACCCTGCTGCAGCGGCAGCGCGCCGCGGCGGTCGTGCTGACCGGCGGGGCCGTCGAGGACGCGCCGCACGCGGCGGCGGTCGCGGCCAAGCTGCGGAAGCTGGAGGACGCCGGGACGCGGGTGGTGCTGTGCGGGCGTCCCCCCGCCCCGGACACCGGCGCGATCGCGCTGACCTTCGACAACCGCGGCGGCGGACGCGAGCTGACCGAGCACCTGATCGGCCTGGGCCACCGGCGGCTCGGCTACATCGCGGGCCCGGAGGAGCGCACGACGACCCGGCACCGGCTGGAGGGTCACCGAGCCGCGCTGCAGGCGCACGGCATCGAGGAGGACGCGCGCTGGACGGTTCACGGGCGCTACGACCGGCAGTCCGGTTACGAGGCGACGCTGGAGCTGCTGCGCCGGGATCCGTCGCTGACGGCCGTGGTCGCCGCGAACGACTCCGTCGCGCTGGGGGCGTGTGCGGCGCTGCGGGACTCCGGGCTGCGGATTCCGGACGACGTGTCGGTGGCGGGGTTCGACGACCTTCCGTTCAGCATCGATGCGGTGCCCTCTCTTACGACGGTGCGGTTGCCGTTGGCGGAGGCGGGGGCGCGGGCCGGGCGGATCGCCATGGGGCGGGAGGAGCCGCCGCCCGGGGGGATCGCGACGATTCGGGGGGAGTTGATGGTTCGGGGGTCTTCCGGGGGGCCTCGGGCTTCCTGACGCCCTGAGGCGTGCTGGGGATCGCTTGACCGCATGCGGAGCAGGCGCCACCTTCCGAGCTCCTGGGCCGCGTTGAGGACCAGGAGCCAGGGATACTCCTTCGGCTTGCCCTGACCTGACTGGTTCGACACATCAACCGGCCTCGGCGTGAGCGACTCCCCAGCCGCCACTGCCCAGATTGTGGCCGTACGGCCGAGCACAGCGCTCAGTTCGAGCCGGTCATCACGGGCACGATCACTGCCGCGACAGCAGATCCGAGGCCGCCCACCGCGATGAACGCGGCGAACTTCTCCTTGGCGGTGGGGAAGACCGCGCTTGAGAAATCCCCCGCCTTGCTGCGCAGGACGATCATCTTCATCTTCTGCCATCGGTGCTGGCGGAGGTCGCACCCCATCAAGAGGCCCGAAGCGTTGCGCCGGCAAAATGTGCCGTTGCGGTTCACGGCTCCGCACCACACCGGTATCTGGAACGCGGCGTACGCGACGACCAGCAACGACAGAACCACGATGACTGAGGATCTGGCTCCGCTTCCCCAAGCTGCGACAAGGACATGGCCGCACAGAGCGTGAACGAGTCACGTCGGCTGGACCGCTGAGGTCGTGATCGGAAACCATCGGCGCCATGACCGCCTACCTCATCCTCCACGGCTGGCAGAACCACCGACCCGAGGACCACTGGCAGCACTGGCTCGCCGACCGTCTCACCGGGCTCGGCCACCAGGTGACCTATCCGCAGCTGCCCGACCCGGACGACCCCGAACTGGCGGTCTGGCTGGAGGAGTTGGCGCGGCACCTCGGCGGGCTGGACGCCGGGTCGGAGCGGGTCGTCGTGGCGCACAGCCTGTCCGCCGTGCTGTGGCTGCACGCCGTGGCGCGCGGGATGCCGGGGCTCGACGCCGTGAACCGGGTGCTGCTCGTCGCCCCGCCGTCCGGGGCGGTGCTCGAGCGGCACCCCGAGGTCGCCGAATTCGTCCCGCCGTCGCTGGAGTTCACCCTCCCCGGCCCCACCCGCCTGGTCGCCGGCGACGACGACCCGTACTGCGAGGAGGGCGCGGACACCGTTTACGGCACCCCCCTCGCCCTCCCGACCGACATCCTCCCCGGCGCCGCCCACCTCGACCTCGACGCCGGTTACGGCTCCTGGCCCGCGGTACTGCACTGGTGCCTGGACCCCACCGCGGAGATCATTGCTCGTCCGGAGTAGGCGCGCCGTCCCGCAGCTCCGGCGTGCTCGTACCGACGTAGGCCACCGCCAGCACGCACAGCAGCCCGCCCGTGACGAGGGCGGTCGCGCCGGACGACCAGCCGGCGACGAGGCCGCCGCGCAGATTGCCGAGGTGGGGGCCGCCCTGGCCGACGATCTGCTCGGCGGCCGTGACCCGGCCGAGCAGGGCGTCCGGGGTACGGGTCTGGACGATCGTGCCGCGCGAGACGACCGCCAGGGCGTCGGCGGCACCCGCCACCACCAGCAGCCCGAGCCCCGTCCACGGGTCGGTCATCAGGCCGAACAGCGCCAGCGCCGTGCCCCATGTCGCCGACCCGAACAGCATCACCAGGCCGGGACGGCCCAGCCGGGTGACCGCACCCGACAGGGCCGTCGCCGTGACACCGCCCACCGCGAGGGCCGACAGGAACAGGCCGAGGGTGCGCGGGTCACCGCCGAAGCGTTCGGCGTTGACCAGGGGGAAGAGGCTGACCGGCATGGCGAGGACCGTGGCGGCGAGGTCGGTGACGAGCACGCCGCGCACCACCCGGTGGCCGGCCAGGAAGCGCACGCCGTCCAGCACGCCGTGCAGCCCGGCCCGCGACGGCTCGCCCTCGGGCGGCAGTCGGGGCAGGCCGAACGCGCCGTAGAAGGCGAGGCCGAAGCTCAGCGCGTCCAGCAGATAGCAGACGCCGATGCCGAACCAGCCGAGGAGCACCCCGCCCAGCGCGGGGCCGACGAGCATCATCGCCTGGGCGGTGCCGTGGTTGAGGGCCAGCCCGGCCGCCACCTGCTCCTTCGGCAGCAGCCGCGGCACGAACACCCCCGCCGCCGGGCCGCCGACCGCGCCGAAACAGGAACCCGCCGCCACCAGGGCGAGGATCCCGACCACCGGCACACCCCCGGTGAAGCCCTGCACCGCGAGGAGCAGCGCGCAGACCGCCTGCCCGACGGTGGCGACCAGGAAGATCCGCCGCCGGTCGCCCCGGTCCACCCATGACCCGGCGAGCAGGCCCACGCCCACTAGGGGCACCACCTGCGCGAGACCGACCGCACCGCTCCAGACCGTGCTGTGGGTCAGGTCCCAGACCTGGTACATGACGGTCACCATCGTCATGAAGCCGCCGAGCAGCGACACCGTCCGCCCGATCAGCAGCCGCCGGAAGACGGGCGACGTGCGCAGCGGCCGTACGTCGATCAACGTACGGGCGAGACTCATGACGGCATGGCGGGGCGCGGGGCGGAATCGGGCACGAGGCGGGACGCTATACGGCGGCCGTCGTGCCGGGCCACCGAATTACCCGCGGCGGCCGCCTACGGGGAGCGGCCGCCGCAAGTCCGCGCCTACGCCGACTCGTTCAGCAACCGCGACAGATGCTCCCGGCCCGCGCCGAGCAGGTCGGGCAGCGGGGCGGCCTGCTCGTACCAGCGCTTCTCGTACTCCCAGCACAGCCAGCCGTCCCAGCCGTGCCGGGAGAGCACCTCCACGCACTCGGCGAGCGGCAGCACCCCGGCGCCAAGCGGCAGCGGGGTCGGGTCGTCGGCGGAGGCGATGTCCTTGACCTGGACGTAGCCGAGGTAGGGGGAGAGCGCCGCGTAGCTCTCCGAGGGCTGTTCGCCGCCCAGCCAGGTGTGCATGACGTCCCACAGAGACCCGACGTGGCGGTGGCCGACCAGGCCGAGGACCCGGATCGCCTCGGCGCCGGTGCGGTGCGAGTCGTGGGTCTCCAGCAGGATCCGTACGCCCAGGTCGGCGGCGTGCTCCGCGGCCGTACCCAGGCGCCGCGCGGCGATCGCGTCCGCCGCCTGCCGGCTCTGCTCGGGGTCGGCGCCGGGGAAGACGCGGACGAAGCCGGCGCCGAGGTCGTGGGCGAGGTCGAGGAGGGTGCGGATCTCCTCGATCACGGGTCCGTCGTCCCCGGGCGCGGCGACCCGGGCGTATCCGGCGAGCCCCAGCAGCTCGATGCCGGCGGCCTTGAACTCGGCCGCCACGTCTGCCCGTTCGGCGGCACCGAGGCCCGGGTGCACCGGCTCCTCCGGGTGGGTGCGCAGCTCGACGCCGTGATAGCCGTGCGCGGTCGCGAGCCGCAGCACGTCGGGGAGGGGGAGACCGGGGACGCCGAGGGTGGAGAACGCCAGTTTCATGCCTTCCACCTTGCCAGGGAAAGAAGGGAAACAGGGAAAGGAGGGGGCGCAGGGGACGTCCATCCGGCCGGACGCGGACGCTCGGGAGTCAGGGCGTCCGGCCGGATGCGGACGCCCGCGAGTCAAGTCTTCGTCACTCCGCCGTGGGTTGCAGATCCAGGCGCCAGTCCTGGCCGGTCAGGTCCTTGCCGAAGGAGCGGTGGGGCTTCTCGGCGACGAGGACGAAGCCGTGGCGCTGGTAGATACGGCGGGCGGCGGCCAGGACGTCGTTGGTCCACAGGACGAGGTCGCGGTAGCCGACGCCGCGCGCGAAGTCGACGACCGCGGTGACCAGCCGGTCGCCGATACCGAGGCCGCGGGCGTCCGGCTCGACGAGGAGGAGGCGCAGCCGGGCCGTGCCCGGTGCCTCGTCCCGTACGCACATCACGGAGCCGACCGGCCGCCCGTCCAACTCGGCGATCCACACCCGCTCCAGGTGCGGATCATGATCCTCGGCGAAGTCCGCGACGATCCTCGCCACCAGCCCCTCGTAGTCGGCGTTCCAGCCGTACTCGGCGGCGTACAGCGCGGCGTTGCGCTGCACGATCCAGCCGAGGTCGCCGGGGCCGGGTTCGCGCAGGAGCACGTCCTCGCGGCGGGGCGGGCGACCATGGGACAGGATCGTGCGCACGGTCGCCATCGCCTCGGCGAGGCGCGGCCGTTCGGCCGCCGACACCGTCGCCAGCAGCGCGCCGACCGCTTCGCTCGACCGCTCCTCCAGCAGCTTTCCGGTCTCCCGGCCGCGCGCGGTGAGCGTGACGCGCCGACGGCGTGGATCGTGCCGGGACGTCGTGCGCTCGATGAGCCCGTCCTGCTCGAACTTGTTCAGGATCCGGCTCAGATACCCGGCGTCCAGGTAGAGTTCGGCCCGCAGGTCGGCCGCGTCGGTCCGCGGGGAGTGCGCGAGCTCGTACAGGACGCGGGCCTCGGTGAGGGTGTACGGGGCGTAGAGGTGGCGGCTGTAGTCGAGGGCGCCGATGACGTTCGTGTAGAAGCGGTTGAAAGCGCGGATGTCCTGGACAGTCATGAGCGTTGACCCCCGGATGTCTGCCGTGGACAGGTGACCCACGATATTTGACTCAGTCAGAGATACCGTCGGATCGAGCCTAGGACGCCCGCGCCCCCACGGCTACCCTTCGGCGGCCGGCCGGTAGACGCACACCTGTACGCCGGTCTTCCCGGTGACCGTGGACACGAGCTCGAACGGCCGCTTCCCGCCGTCCGCCGGGAAGATCGACTTGCCGCCGCCTAGCAGCACCGGCATCACGATGAGCTGCAGCTCGTCGACCAGCCCCTCCTGGATGAGGGTGCGGACGAGGGTGGGGCTGCCCATCATCGCCAGGTCGCCGCCCTCGCTCTCGCGCAGCTCACGGATCCGGGCGACGGCCTCGCTGCCGGGGATGCGCGTGGTGTTGTTCCAGGTCAGCTCGTCGTCGGTGAGCGTGTCGGTCACGACGTACTTCTTCAGGGAGTTCAGCCGGTCGGCGAACGGGTCCCCGGCGCGCTCGGGCCAGGCGCCGGCCATGGTCAGGTAGGTCCGCCGCCCGTACAGCAGCGCCTCGGCCTTCTGCATCCCCGCATCGAAGACGCCGCCCAGGACCTCCTCGTCGAAGTACGGGTGCGACCAGCCACCGTGCGCGAACCCGCCGTCGGTGTCCTCCTGGGGGCCGCCGGGGGCCTGGACGACGCCGTCGAGGCTGATGAACTCGGTGATGACGATGCGCATGGGAGGCACTCCTGTTTCTCGTGATCTCGGACGGATGATGACGCATAAGAGACCGGGACGCGGCCGGAAACTCATCGGTGGGGGAGTTCTATGTGCGGAATCAGGGATTCGGCAGAGGGCGCGCGCACCTACCGGGAAGCTCTGGCTAACGGGAAACCCCGATGAACGAAGATCACGCACCTGGCAGACTGCCCCGATGACCGCCACCGACCCCAAGCAAGACCTCCGCCGCTGCCTCCAGGACGCCCGCGACGCCCTCCTCTGGAAGCTGGACGGCCTCTCGGAGTACGACATCCGCCGCCCGATGACCCCGACCGGCACCAACCTGCTGGGCCTGGTCAAGCATCTGACCGGCGCGGAGGCGTTCTACCTCGGCGAGACCTTCGGACGCCCCTGCCCGGCACCTCCGCTCTGGATCACCGGCGACGCCTCCGAGCCGAACGCCGACCTGTGGGCGACCGCCGACGAGACGCGTGAGCGGATAGTCGACGACTATCGCAGGGTCTGCGCCCACGCGGACGCGACGATCGAGGCGCTGCCCCTGGATGCGGTCGGCCGCATCCCCGGGGACACTCCGATCGACATCACGCTCCATCGCGTCCTCGTCCACCTGGTCGGCGAAACCCATCGGCACGCCGGCCACGCGGACATCGTGCGCGAACTCGTCGACGGGGCCACGGGGTTGCGCACGGGGGACGGCAACATGGCGCCGGGGGACGCGCAGTGGTGGGAGAAGCACCGGGAGCGGGTGGAGCTCGCGGCTCGGGCAGCCGTCGGCCGGGGGCGGGACGCCTAGTTCGCCTGCCCGGGCCGGCTCGGGAGTTCGGCGGCTGCCCTGTGCCTTCCCGACACATATCCGTTGGCCGAGCGAACACCCCTCCGGCAGCCTTCAGTGCATGGACCCGCAGCCCGCTCCCCCGGCCGGCCATCCCTGGCTCGGCCCTCCGATCGACGCCCGCCCCTTCTTCGCCCCCGAGCACGCCGCCCTCGTCGCCACCCTGCGCGGATTGGCCTCGGCCGACTGGTCACGGGAGGCGGTGCCCGGCTGGAGTGTGCACCATGTTGCCGCGCATGTGCTGGGGGACTGCTACGGCCGCCTCGCCCGGCACCGTGACGGGTACGGGGAGGGCCCCGGTTTCGCGCCCGGTGAGGATCTGGCGGCGTACATCCACCGCATCAACCAGGAGTGGGTCGAGGCCCACGCCAGAGTGAGCCCCGCCGCGCTCACCGACACCCTCGACCTGGTCGGCGGACAAGTCGCCCGCCTCTTCGAAGGCACCGACCCGGCGGCGCCCTCGCTCGGGGTCTCCTGGGCCGGAGCGGACCCGGCGCCGATGTGGCTCGACACCGCACGGGAGTTCACCGAGTACTGGACCCACCGCCAGCAGATCCGCCACGCCACCGGCCGGGGCACCGACCCCGACCCGAAGCCCCTCGCCGTGGTCCTGGACACCTTCATGCGCGCTCTGCCGCACACCCTGCGCGACACGGCCGCTCCCGTCGGCACCCGGATTCAGGTCCACGTGGACGGCCCCGCCGGCGGCGTCTGGACAGCCACCGCCACCACCGCCGAGGGCACCTGGTCCCTGGCCGAACCGCCCATCGGCCGCCCCGCCGCCCTCCTCCGTCTCGACGCGGAGACCGCCTGGCGCCTGTGCGTCCGCGGCCTCGAACCGGCCGACGCGCTCACCGCACCCCACACTCACATCGACGGCAACCGCCAACTCGCGGAAGCCGCCTGCCGGATCGTGTCGATCGTGTACTGACCGGCACAGACGAACCGGCCGAGCCAATGCCCTCGGCGCGAGAGCTACAGCCCAACTACTGGCGTTGGCCCAGGAGTTGCCGCCCTCCGCGTCAGAAACCCGGCCACCCGCTTCTCCAACCGCCCCCGGCACTCCGCCCACTCCCCCGCCGTGACAGAAAAGATCGCGGAGTCGCGCAACCGCCCCTCCTCCCCCGGCGCCCAGGAACGGGACCAGTTCCGCAGGACGCCCTCGAAGCGGGCGCCGACGCTTTCGATCGCCGCGCGGGAGCGCTCGTTGCGGGCGTCCGTCTTGAGGTCCACGCGGGAGACGCCCCATTCCTCGAAGGCGTGCTGGAAGAGGAGCAGCTTGGCCTCGGCGTTGATGCCGGTGCCCTGGGCCGAGCGGGCGAGCCAGGTGAAGCCGACCTCTATGGCGTCGAGTCGGTCGTCGGAGTGCCAGCTGCGCGGCTCCCAGTACGAGGTGGCGCCGACCGCCCGGCCCGAGGCGACGGAGACCTGCGCGTACGGCGCCAGCTTCCCCGTCGCGGCGCGGGCGAGCTGCGTGTCGATGTAGTCGGCGATCTCCGCCGCCCTCGGCACCCATGTGAACGCGTAGGTCCCGCGGTCCTCCTCCGCCGCGACCGCCAGGTCCGCGGCATGCCGGTGTTCCAGCGGCTCCAGACGCACCAGCGCGCCCTCGAGGACCGGCCCCTCCAGCTTGAAGCTCATCCGTCGACCCCCGTCACTCGTCACAACCGCGCGCGCAGCGCCCCGAACTCCTCGTGGAAACCGGGGAAAGTCTTCCGTACGCACCCGGGGTCGTCGAACGAAATACCGGGCACTCGCAGCCCGGTCACCGCGAACGACATCACGATGCGGTGGTCGCCGTACGACTTGATCTGCGCCCCGCTCGCGGCAGGCGTACCCGGGTGGATCTCGATCCAGTCCGGGCCCGTCCTCACCTCCACCCCCAGCCGCCGCAGGTTCTCCGCGCACGCCTCCAGCCGGTCGCACTCCTTCACGCGTGTGTTCGCCACGTCCTCGATCCGCACCGGCCCGGAGGCGAACGGCGCGATGGCCGCGAGCGTCGGCATGGTGTCGGAGATGTCCCGCATATTGATGGTGATGCCGCGCAGTTGGGCCGTGCCGCGGACTGTCGTGCCCTGCGCGCCGATCTCGACCTCCGCGCCCATCCGCCGCAGGACGTCCACGAAGCCCAGGTCGCCCTGGAGGGCACCCTCGCCCAGGCCCGGCACCATCACCTCGCCGCCCGTCACGGCGGCCGCCGCGAAGAAGTAGCTCGCGGTCGACGCGTCGGGCTCGATCGCGTAGGTCGTTGCCCGGTAGCCGCCCGGCGGGACGACGAAGACGTTCCCCTCCCGCCGCACCTCCACCCCGAACGCCCGCATCATCGCGATCGTGATCTCGACGTACGGCACCGAGACCAGGTCGGTCACCGTGATCCGCAGGCCCTTGCGGGTCAGCGGCCCGAGCAGCAGCAGCGCCGTCAGGTACTGCGACGACTGACCCGCGTCCAGCGTCACCTCCCCGCCCTCGACACCGGCCGCCGCGACTGTCAGCGGATGGTGGCCCTCCTTCTCCTCGTGCCGCAGGTCCACGCCCAGGTCACGCAGGGCCGCACTCAAGGGCCCCAGGGGGCGGCGGCGCATCTGGGGCGAGGCGTCGAAGCGGTAGGTGCCGTGGCCGGTCGCGGCCAGCGTCGGCAGGAAGCGGGCCGTCGTCGCGCCGTCGCGGCAGTGGACGTCCGCCTCCGCGACCGCGGGGCCCTGCGGGCGGCCGTCGACCTGCCAGGTGTCCGGGGTCCGGCCGACCCGGTAGCCGAGCCGGGTCAGTCCCTCGGCGAAGCCCTCCGTGTCGTCGGAGCGCAGCGGCCGTACGAGGGTGGTGACGCCGTCGGCCGCGGCCGCCAGGAAGAGGGCGCGGGCGGTGATGGACTTGGAACCGGGGATGTCGACTGCGGGCATGGGCTCATGATCGCCCGGCCGTCGTCAGCACCGCCGCGGCGTCCACGGGATGGACCCGCACCGGACCCTCGCCCGTTGCTCACACGTCACGTCCGCCACCGGCTCACCGACTTCGCCGATTCCCGCCATCCCCGGGAACCCAGCCCCACCCCCGCTCGTCCAACACGCGAGCTGCCGGAGAGTCACCGTGGTGCGGTGTCGGCCCTCGCTGCTGGCTGCGATCGCTGACCACCCTCTCCGCCGTGCCGCGGCCGGCAGCACGCCGTCATCGGCGCGCCCCCCTCCAACTGCGCCGATGGCGGCCCCTCTTCCCCTCTCCCTCCCGTCTTCGGGTACGGCCCGTTCCCTTGACTGGCAGAAACTTCCCGGTTATTGGTGACTTCTCGGAAGTTTCCTTCAGCGCACCACCTCCGGAAGGAGCGCACGTGCCCGACACCAGCACGGGAAGCATGGGAGACACCGCAACCCCTTCAAGACGTACGGTCCTCGCCGCCACCGCAGGCGTCACCACCGCCCTGGCCGTCGGCGGCACCGCCCATGCCGCCGCCCCCGACGACGGGAAACTGCGCGCCCTCATCGCCCGGATGACCCTGCCGGAGAAGGTCGGCCAGCTCTTCGTCATGCGGGTCTACGGCCACTCCGCCACCGCCCCCGACCAGGCCGACATCGACGCCAACCTCAAGGAGATCGGCGTCCGTACGGCGGCCGAGCTGGTCGCCAAGTACCGCGTGGGCGGCATCATCTACTTCGCCTGGGCGCACAACACCCGCGATCCGCATCAGATCGCCGACCTGTCCAACGGCATCCAGCGGGCGTCCCTCACCCAGCCCCGCGGCCTGCCCGTCCTCGTCTCCACCGACCAGGAGCACGGCATTGTCTGCCGCGTCGGCAAGCCCGCCACCCTCTTCCCGGGCGCCATGGCCATCGGGGCCGGCGGCTCGCGCACCGGCGCCCGCACCCTCGGCCGTATCGCCGGACAGGAACTCAGGGCGCTCGGCATCCGGCAGAACTACTCCCCCGTGGCCGACGTGAACGTCAACCCGGCCAACCCGGTCATCGGCGTCCGCTCCTTCGGCGCCGAACCGGACGCGGTGGCCGGCATGGTCGCCGCCGAGGTGGCCGGATACCAGCGGGGACGGCAAGTCGCCGCCACCGCCAAGCACTTCCCTGGACACGGCGACACCGCCGTCGACAGCCACTACGGCTTCCCTGTCATCACGCACACCCGTGAGCAGTGGGACGCGTTGGACGCGCCGCCCTTCCGGGCCGCCGTCCGCGCCGGCATCGACTCCATCATGACCGCGCACATCATGGTCCCGGCGCTCGACGACTCCGGCGACCCGGCCACCCTCTCCCGCCCGATCCTCACCGGCATCCTGCGCGAGGAACTCGGCTACGACGGGGTGGTGGTCACCGACTCGCTCGGCATGGAGGGCGTGCGCACCAAGTACGGCGACGACCGCGTCCCCGTCCTCGCGCTCAAGGCCGGCGTGGACCAGCTCCTCAATCCGCCGTCCCTCGACATCGCGTGGAACGCGGTCCTCAAGGCCGTCCAGAACGGCGAGCTGACCGAGGCGCGGCTGGACGAGTCCATCCTGCGGATCCTGCGACTGAAGGCGAAGCTGCGGCTGTTCGACGAGCCGTACGTCAGCCAGGGCGGGGTCGAGAAGAACGTCGGCACCGCGTCCCACCTCAGGGCCGCCGACCGCATCGCCGACCGCACGACGACCCTGCTGGTCAACGAGGGGGCGGTGCTTCCGCTGTCCCGCCGTACCCACCCCAAGGTGCTGGTCGTCGGCGCCGACCCGGCCTCCCCGTCCGGCACCACGGGACCGCCGACCGGCGTGCTCGCCGCCGCCCTCACCGAGCTGGGCTTCACGGCGACCGCCCTGTCGACCGGTACGGCACCCTCCGCCGCGACCATCGCCCGGGCCGTCGCGGCGGCGCGGGAGGCGGACGCGGTGGTGGTCGGGACGTACAACGTCACGGCGGGCAGCGCGCAGCGGACCCTGGTCGGGGAACTCCTCGGGACGGGGAGGCCGGTGGTGGCGGTCGCCATCCGCAACCCCTACGACGTGGCCCAGTTGCCCGCCGTCCCCGCCTACCTGGCGTCGTACTCCTGGACCGACGTCGAACTGCGGGCGGCCGCCCGGGTGATCGCGGGGCGGGTGGCGCCGCGCGGGAAGCTGCCGGTGCCGGTGCAGCGGGCGGACGATCCGACGCGAGTGCTGTATCCGGTCGGGCACGGGCTGTCGTACGGCAGCAGCTAGTACGGCGTAACACTCTGGGCGTAGCACCCGTACGCCACACAACGGGCACTCTCACCCCCAACCGGCGCAAAGGACCCCACACGTCTGGCGTGCGCCCGCCACCGCGGGTCACGCTGGACGGGGGTACCCGGGGGGAGTGCGATGCGTGGGACAAGTGCTGCGGGGGTGGCCTGGGCGTTGCTGGTGCTGCTCACCGTGTTGTTGACGGGGTGCCAGAGTGCGTCGGGGGCGGCGGAGGAGCAGGGGCGGCTCGGGGAGAGCCCCAGCCGCACTGAGGAGCAGGTGGCACCGAGCCGGCCCTCGGGCTACGGCGCGGTGTTCCTCGGCGTCGACGAGTGCAGTTCGTTCGGTACGACGAGCTTCACCGAGGTGTCCTGCACCGGTGAGCGGGCGGCGGCGCGGGTCGTGGCGCGGCACGACGGCGCGGTGGGCGACGGGCCGCTGTGCCCCGGGACGACGGACTTCGTCCTGCACATCAGCGAGCAGAGCCAGGTGTCCGACGAGGACGGCGACGGCGCGATCCCCCAGGGCTACGCCTGCATGCGCAACCTCACCCCGCCCCACCCCGGCGACCCCGGCGGCGGAGGCGGTCCCCGCACCATCGTCGGCGACTGTGTCTACGGCTCCGGCGACGGCCAGGTCCGCGAGACGTCGTGCGACGGCGAGGGCAGGCAGCAGCCGCAGTACAAGGTGACGAAGGCCGTCGACAAGCGAGCCGGGTGCCCGCTGTCGACGGCCCTGTACGTCCAACTGGGCGGCGAGAAGCCGGTGGGCTGCGCCCGGCCGGTGTGACGGCGCACACCGGCCGGGCACGGCGCCGGAGTCACGGCCGCAGCGTGGGCTCCCGCTCCACGTCACGCACGTCCAGCTTCGCGTCGTACTTCGCCAGCGGCTTCGCCCGGGCCACGGCGGTGGACGGGACGCCCGCCCAGTCCAGGATGCGGGCCGTGGCGAAGGCCTTCTCGGCGTCGACGAGGCCGGCCACGCGGGCGCCGTGGTTGGCGCCGGGGGCGGTGAAGACGTACGAGTCCCGCGCGCCCTTGCCGAGGTGGAACGGCTCGGCGCCCCACGGGTCGTTCTGCCCGTAGACGTAGAGCATGTGGCGGGCGTTGTGCTTCACCCAGGTGTCCACGTCGCGCATGGCCCACGGCTGGAACTTCGTCGGGATGTCGCGCGGGACGAAGTTGCGCGGGGGCTGGTAGCCGTAGCGGATGTACTTCTTCTCGATGTGCGGGAAGCGGATCGTCGGCGCGCCGAGCTGCGTGGCCGCCTGGAAGTAGTACGGCGTGTACGGCTCCAGGCCCTGGTCCGTGTAGTTGGCGAAGCCGGAGATCGTCTCGACGGACGTCCAGATCTGGTCGTCCGTCGCGGTCTTCGCGTCCGGCGGGATCAGCGCGTCGTCACCGCAGTTGTCCAGCAGGTTGTACTGCCAGAAGCCCCAGACGTAGTCGAGGACGACCGCCTCGTACGCCTTGTCCAGGCTGCCGACGGTGTTGAACGTGTAGCCGTTCTCGGCGGCGTACGCCTCGTACTTCTTCTCCAGCGGCTCCCGGCGCACCAGCGCCTCGCGCTGCACGGCGTTCAGCCGGTCGCGGCACTCCTTGGTGCCGACGCCCGCGAAGAAGCGGTCGTAGGCGGAGTCCTCGTGGTTCACCACGTCGTTGGGGGCGACGTAGGCGACGACGCCGTCCATGTCCTTCGGGTAGAAGCGCTCGTAGTAGGTGGCGGTCATGCCGCCCTTCGAGCCGCCCGTGGAGATCCAGTTCTCGGAGTAGACGGTCTTCAGCGCCTTGAAGATGCGGTGCTGGTCGCTGGCCGCCTGCCAGATGTCCAGTTTGGTCCAGTCGGCCGGGTCGGGCCGGGACGGGGTGAAGAAGCGGTACTCCATGGATATCTGGTTGCCGTCCACGATCTGGGTCGGCTCGCGGCGGCTCGGGGTCGTGGAGACGCTGTAGCCGCTGGTGTAGAAGACCGTCGGCCGGCTGACGTCCTTGTGCAGCACGGTGATCCGCTGCTGGAACGTGCCCCTGGCCGGGCTGCGGTGGTCGACCGGCTGGGTGTAGTTGAGGACGAAGAAGCGGTAGCCGGTGTACGGCTTCTCCTCTATCAGGCTCATCCCCGGTATGGAGAGCAGCTCTTCCTTGATGTCGGTGGTGGCCTCCGGCCCGGCGGCGGTGGCCGCTCCTGCCGTGCCCGCCGTTCCCGCCGTGCCCAACGTGCCGATCAGCACGGTGAGCGCCAGCAGCCATCTGAGCGCTTTGCGCATGCACCCTCCCCTGTGAGTCAGATGTGCCTGCGGAAGCTATCGGAGCAACTCACCGGCGCACCAGGGGAGATGGAGAATTGGCGTCAGCAGAGAATCCAGCCCTTGCTCACCGAACCCCGCCCGACCTTGCCCTTCACCCACACGCAGCGCTGCCCGGCGTGCACCGTCACGGGCCCCGCCTGGTAGCGGTAGTACCACTCGTCGACGACGGGGTTGGCACGGCGTGCCTGCACGCTGACCATCATCCACTGCCTGCGGCCGGGGTCCTTGGGCTTGGTGATGGCGCAGACGTACCCGCCCCGCTTGTAGACGTACAGGGTGCCGGTGGAGAACGGGTACGTCTTGACCTTGCGCCCTTCGCAGCGCGTGGGGGCGGCGGCCTGCGCCTGGCCCGGGGCCGCGACCGCGAGCAGCCCGGACGCGGTCAGCAAGGCCAGACCGACCGCCAGTCGTCGGCGTATCGCACCTCTGTCCACTGTGATGTCCTCCCCGCACACCGGCAATGAGCGTACTGGTGTACGGACGCACGGCGTATGCCGGATGGTTGCACGGCCGTCACGAGGACACCTTCGCAGGGCCTACCGGGCCGCGCCGACCGGCTCCTCCGGCTCGGCCTGCCCGAGGAAGGTCCGCCACAACTCGGCATACCGCCCGCCCCGGGCCAGCAGCTCCTCATGCGTGCCGTCCTCGGCGACCCGGCCGTGGGCCATCAGCACGACCCGGTCCGCCCGGGCGGCCGTGGTCAGGCGGTGGGCCACGACGAGAGTTGTACGGCGGCCCGCGAGGCGGTCCGTCGCCTGGTTGACCTGGGCCTCCGTGGCCAGGTCCAGCGCGGCCGTGGCCTCGTCGAGGAGCAGGATGTCGGGGTCGACCAGCTCGGCGCGGGCGAGCGCGATCAGCTGGCGTTGCCCGGCGGAGAGGTTGCGGCCGCGCTCGGCGACCTCGTGGAGGTAGCCGCCGTCGAGGGTGGCGATCATCTCGTGGGCGCCGACCGCGCGGGCCGCGGCCTCGACCTCGGCGTCCGTCGCGTCCGGGCGGCCGTAGGCGATGGCGTCGCGCACGGTGCCCTGGAAGAGGTACGCCTCCTGCGGGACGACGCCGAGACGGTGGCGGTACGACGTGATGTCGAGGGCACGCAGGTCCGTGCCGTCGACCGTGACCCGGCCGCCGGTCGGGTCGTAGAACCGCGCCACGAGCTTGACGAGGGTGGACTTGCCGGCGCCCGTCTCACCGACGAACGCGACCGTCTGCCCGGCGGGGATGCGCAGGTCGATCCCGCCCAGGGCCTCCTCGTCGTCGCCGTACGCGAAGTGCACGTCCTCGAAGGCGACCTCGCCCCGCAGCGACAGCACCTCCAGCGGCTCCTCGGCCGCCTTCGTCGACGTCGGCTCCTGGAGCAGCTCCTGGATGCGGCCGAGGGAGACCGTGGCCTGCTGGTAGCCGTCGAAGACCTGGGAGAGCTGCTGGACCGGCGCGAAGAACAGGTCGATGTAGAGCAGGTACGCCACCAGCGCGCCGGTCGTCAGCGTCGCGTCGTCGATCCGCATCCCACCCACGATCAGCACGGCCGCCGCGGCCACCGACGAAAGGAACTGCACGAAGGGGAAGTAGATGGAGATCAGCCACTGGCCGCGGATGCGGGCCCTGCGGTAGCTGTCGCTTCGCTCGGCGAACCGTGCGCCGCCGTCCCGCTCGCGCCGGAAGGCCTGCACGATCCGCAGCCCGGACACCGACTCCTGGAGGTCGGCGTTCACCAGCGACACACGCTCCCGGGCGAGTTCGTACGCCTTCACGCTCGCGCGGCGGAAGAAGTACGTCGCGATGATCAGCGGCGGCAGCGTGGCGAAGACGACGAGTGCGAGCTGGAGGTCGATCACCACGAGGGCGACCATGATGCCGAAGAAGGTGACGACGGAGACGAAGGCGGTGACCAGACCCGTCTGCAGAAATGTCGACAAAGCGTCAACGTCGGTCGTCATCCGCGTCATGATCCGGCCGGTCAGCTCCCGCTCGTAGTAGTCGAGTCCGAGCCGCTGGAGCTGGGCGAAGATCTTCAGGCGGAGGGAGTACAGGACGCGTTCGCCGGTGCGCCCGGTCATCCGCGTCTCGCCGATCTGCGCCGCCCACTGGACCGTCACGGAGAGCAGGGCGAGCAGCGAGGCCGCCCAGATGGCGCCGAGGGCCATCTGTGTGACGCCCGAGTCGATGCCGTGCCGGATCAGCACGGGCAGCAGCAGGCCCATGCCGGCGTCCACGGCGACGAGCCCGAGGCTGATCAGCAGGGGGAGCCCGAAGCCGCGCAGCAGCCGCCTCAGGCCGTACGACTCCTCCGGCCGGACCGCGCGGCCCTCGTCGATGTCGGGGGTGTCGGTCGCCGGGGGCAGGGCCTCGACCTGGGCGAGCAGTTCCGGGGTGGCCGGGGACTCGGAGAGCGCCAGATCCTTGCGCTCGCGGTCGCCCGTCCACAGCCTCGGCGTCACCCCGCGCTCGGCGTCGAACTCGGCGTCCAGCTCGTCGCGTACGGAGGTGTCCTCCTGGGGGCAGGCCGGCTGGGCGTGGCCGGGTGAGACGCCGCCGAGTTCGTCGGGGTCGGTGAGGAGGCGGCGGTAGAGGGGGGAGCGTTCCTGGAGTTCCTCGTGGGTGCCGATGTCGGCGAGGCGGCCGGCGTCGAGGACGGCGATGCGGTCGGCGAGGTTGAGGGTGGAGCGCCGGTGGGCGATGAGGAGGGTCGTCCGGCCCTCCATGACGTGCTTCAGCGCCTCGTGGATCTCGTGCTCGACGCGGGCGTCCACCGCCGAGGTCGCGTCGTCGAGGACGAGGAGGCGGGGGTCGGTGAGGATCGCGCGGGCGAGCGCGACGCGCTGGCGCTGGCCGCCGGAGAGGGTGAGGCCGTGCTCGCCGACCTTGGTGTCGTAGCCGTCGGGGAGCTCGGCGATGAAACGGTCCGCCTGGGCGGCGCGGGCGGCTGTGCGGATCTCCTCCTCGGTCGCGTCGGGGCGGCCGTACGCGATGTTGTTGCGGACGGTGTCCGAGAAGAGGAAGGAGTCCTCGGGCACCAGCCCGATCGCGGCGCGCAGCGAGTCGGAGGTCAGCTCGCGGACGTCGTGGCCGCCGACGAGGACGGCGCCGCGCGTGACGTCGTAGAAGCGCGGGAGGAGGAGCGAGACGGTGGACTTGCCGGAGCCGGAGGAGCCGACGACGGCGAGGGTCTCGCCGGGCCGGATCTCGAAGCTCAGCCCGTCGAGGACGGGGCGCTCATCGTCGTAGCCGAAGGACACGTCGTCGAACTCGACCGTCGCGGGGGCGTCGGCGGGGAGGGTCTTGGTGCCCTCCTTGATGGACGGCTCGGTGTCGATCAGTTCGAGCACGCGCTCGGTGCCCGCCCGGGCCTGCTGCCCGACGGTGAGGACCATGGCGAGCATCCGGACCGGGCCGACGAGCTGGGCGAGGTAGGTGGAGAAGGCGACGAACGTACCGAGCGTGATGTGCCCGCGGACCGCCAGCCAGCCGCCGAGGGCGAGCATGGCGACCTGGCCGAGGGCGGGGACCGCCTGCAGGGCCGGGGTGTACCTGGAGTTGAACCGGATGGTGCGCAGGCGCCCCGCGAAGAGCCGCCGGCTGACGTCCCTGAGCTTCCCGGTCTCCTGCTCCTCCTGCCCGAACCCCTTCACCACACGTACGCCGCTGACGGCCCCGTCGACCACGCCCGCGACGGCGGCGGCCTGGGCCTGGGCGTACCAGGTGGCGGGGTGCAGCTTGGTCCGGCTGCGCTTGGCGATCCACCACAGGGCGGGCGCCACGGCGAGGGCGACCAGGGTGAGCGGGACGGACAGCCAGGCCATCACGACCAGGGAGATCAGGAAGAGCGCGAAGTTGCCGATGGTCATCGGCAGCATGAAGAGCAGGCCCTGGATCAGCTGGAGGTCGCTGGTGGCCCGCCCGACGACCTGCCCCGTGGACAGCTCGTCCTGCCGCCGCCCGTCGAGCCGGGTGATCGTGCCGAACATGTCGGTCCGCAGATCGTGCTGGACGTCGAGGGCGAGGCGGCCGCCGTAGTAGCGGCGGATGTAGGTGAGGACGTAGACGAGGAGCGCCGCACCTATGAGCGCGCCCGCCCAGACGGCCATGGACCGGCTGTGGTCGCCGATCACGTCGTCGATGATCACCTTGGTGATCAGCGGGACGATCGCCATGACGGCCATGCCGGCGAGCGAGGAGCCGAGGGCGAGGATCACGTCCTTGGGGTAGCGCCAGGCGTAGCCCCACAGTCGCCGTGCCCATCCCCGTTGCGGTCCCACGCCGGTGCCCTCCGTTTTTCGTCCTGATCTACCGGAAGGCACCAACGCGCGACGAAGCGGATTTCATCCCACTGCAATACTCGGGACTGCTCAGCGGCTGGATTCAGACGCGTACCCGCAAGGAGTAGAACCGCGTCGTCTGCACCGCGTTCTGGTTGTCGTCGCTGACCAGCAGCACCTTCAGGCGCCCCTTCGAGTACCCCGTGACCGCCATGCCCTCGATGTTGTCGAGGAGCGGGTTCGGCTGGGGCTGCTTGGCGGTCGCTCCCAGTGACGGGCAGTTCACGAGGTCGGCGAGGAGCGTCTTCTTGATCAGGCGTACGTCGTCCTGCCCCGTCAGGTTCTCGATGCCGCTGGTGTCCGTCGCACGGCGCGGGTCGGCCAGGTAGAGGCGGACCGTGTTGCCGACGCCGGAGGTGAAGCCGCGCTCCAGGACGAGGAGGCGGCCGTCGGGGGTCGCCTGGACCTCGGGGACGCCGAGGCCGGCGTCCGCGCGGTAGGCGTACTGGCGGCCGGGCTCGAAGGGGCCGCCCGCCGGCCGGGTGCGCTGCCAGGTCTGGAAGCGGACGATGCCCGCGCTGTCGCCCTGCAGCGCGTACTCCATCGACGCGAGCAGGGTGCGGCCGCCGGGGAGCAGGGTCAGTCCCTCGAAGGTGCCGTTGGAGACGGCGCGGCCGGCCGGGGCGACGCGGAGGGCGTCCGGGACGGGGAGCCGGTCGAGGATCTTGCCGTCGCGGGAGTAGCGGCGTACGGACGGCTCGGTCTCCGACGAGATCAGCCGGGTGCCGTCCCGGTCGACGACGAGGCCCTCGGAGTCCAGGGCGGCGCCGTTCTCGTCGGCGAGCGGGACGACGGCCTGCGGGGCGAGCGTCTCCCGGTCGAGACCGAAGAGGGCCGAGCGGTCGGAGACGGCGGCGAGGGAGCCGTCGCGATCCACGGCGAGCGCGGAGAAGTTGCCGACGAAGGTGCCCTCGTACGTCGTCTTGTCGAGCGCGTCGGAGAAGCGGTCGATGGAGACGGAGGGCGAACAGGCGTGATTCTCCTGCGAGTTGGCGTGAGCGTTCGCCGGGCCGACGGCGGTGAGGCAGGTGGCTGCCGCCAGGCCCGCGGTGGTGGTCGCGAGTACGGTTCTCAGGCGCATGGGCGTCACCGTAGGGCGGGTGGGTGACGCAGGGTAGGCCGCCGCGTTAAGGGTCGGAGGGTCAGCTTGCCGCCAGGTCCCGGTGTATGACCTTGGCGACGCCCTGAATGGTCGTGATGCCGTAGTTCATGGTGCTGTTGCCGTGCGTGAGGACGGTGATCATGTAGTCGTGGCCGCCGCCCTTGAAGGCGCCGACACTGTGCACCCGCCAGCCGTTGGTGGAGCGCTGCAGCCAGCCGTTCTTGACGGCCACGGAGACACCGGACGGCGCTCCGTACGGCGTGCCCCAGCGCTGCGAGGAGACGACCTGGCCCATCAGCTTCAGGATGTAGGCGCGCGAGTTGTCGCTGAGCACCGAGTTCCTGGCGGTGATGAGCTTGAGCAGCTTCTGCTCGTCGGTGACGGTGATCTGGGTCAGGCCCCAGTAGCCGTTCGTGCCGGGCTTGGTCTGGGTCATGCCGGCGGCGGCGAGGAAGCCCTTGATCTTCGTCATGCCGAGCTGCTTCCACAGCGTGCGGGTCGCCTCGTTGTCCGACTTGGTGATCATGGCCTTGGCGAGCGCCACCTCGCGGTCGGTGAGGTACCGGTTGTGCTTCTTCGCGTCCCACAGCAGCGTGGCCAGCACGGTCACCTTCACGACGCTGGCGGAGTCGAAGGCGGTGGAGGGGCGCAGAGCGCAGGTGGTGTTCGTGGAACGGTCGTAGAGGCCGACCGCGATCGTGCCCTTGCGGTTGGCAAGGGCAGCGGTGATGTCCCGCTTCAGCTTGTCGGCGAGACCGGCCTTGGCGGACGTACAGCTGACGGTGGGTGCGGTGGCCGCGACGGCGGGCGTGGCGGCGGCGATGGACGTCATGACGACCACAGCGCCCATACCCGCCGCAACGACGGCTCTCGCGCGCCTGGAAACGCCTGTCGACTTCTCGCTCGTTGTCCCCTGAGTCATGTCCTGTTGACAACGAGACGGCATGGAAGGTTGTACGCATGATGACCGCTGACGGCGTATTTTCCGTCCTGTCCTTGCTCCGAAAGGCGCAGGCCGACGTCTGGATCGGGGGCGGCCACCGCGACCTGGACCTGATGCACCGCCAGGACTTCAGTGAGTGGGTGATCGCCCACCCTGGGAGTCAGTGGCCCTGCTCAGGGCCACTGCAAAGGAGTACGGACACCATGACTGACCGAGCCATCCCCAAGACCCCGCACGGCCCCGCCCTGGTCTTCCCGGCATCCGGTTGGTCGTCGTTCGTCACGGCGGTCAAGGGCGGCGAACTCGGCTCCTAGCCCTTGTCGTACTCGTCATGGCGGCGCAGCCAGTGCATCTGCTCGCCCTCCTCATGGCGGCCCAGCGGCGCACGGTCGAGGAGGCCGTAGTAGGCCATGGCGGGTTCCAGGCCGCGTGCGGTGGTCACGTACGTCCGGTAGACGGTGCCGTCCGAGAGCGCGTAGGCACTCAGTCCCGGTCCCTCGGTGACGTAACCGGCCACGTCCGTGCCGCACGCCTGCGCCATCTGCCGTACGGTCGCCGGGTAGCCGCCCTCCAGGAACGGCTTCAACTCCTCGGCGGTGTAGACGAACCCGAGGTCGCGGTGGAAGTCGCCGCCGCCGCTGGAGACCCAGTCGAAGCCCCAGCCCATCCGCCGCCGGTAGCCGAGGAGTTTGTCGAGCGGCGCGCGTGACGAGCAGATCAGCGTCACGTCACGGGCCTTGAGATGGACCGCGTTGGGGCTGAGGGTGTCCGCGATCGAGGAGCAGACCGGGCAGCCCGCTTTGTACGGCGGACCGAACATGAAGTGGTAGACGAGCAGCTGCGAGCGCCCGTCGAAGAGGTCCGCGAGCGACTTGGGTCCGTCCTCGGTCTCGAAGCCGTAGTCCTTCTCGACCGGCACCCAGGGAAGCTCCCGCCGCTTGCGGGCGAGCTCGTCGCCGCGGCGGGTGAGCTCCTTCTCCTGCGCGAGCAGGTCGGCTCGGGCCGCGTCGAACTCTTCCTGTGTGCCGACCCTGTGCTCGGGCATCGCCTTTCCCTCCTGCAGGGGAGGCCATACGTCCACCGTACGCGCGCGGCGAGGAATTCTCTTTGCGGACTGCTTTGCGGGCACGATGCCCCCGTACTACACGACCGCCCTCGCCCCGGGTATCGCGGCGCTGTGCGGAGGCGGCGGCGTGATGCTGCTGCGCGCGTTCCGCGCCGACCGGCGGTGGGCGTGGGTGCTGCCGGCGGGCCTCGCAGTCACGGCGATCTGGGCCGTCGTCCTGCTCCACCGGGCCTCCGGCTGGAACACCTGGCTGTGGCCGGCGATCGCGGTGGTCATGGCGCTGGCGATCGTGGGGCTGCTCGTCTTCCGCTCCGTGTCCGGGGCGCGGCCGCGGCTGCTGGCGGCCTCGCTGGTGGCGGCGATCGTCGCGGCGGTGGCGGGTCCGGCGGCGTACGCCTGGTCGGTGCCGTCCGGTTCGGGCGGCGGAGGCGGCATGGGCGGCGGGACGAACCCGACGGCCGGGCCTTCGACGGGGAGCGGCTTCGGCGGGCCCGGTGGGGGCAGTGGCCGGGGTGGCTTCCCGGGCGGCGGGGACGGCACGCCCGGTGGCGCTCAGCAGGACGGCCGGAACAGCCAGATCGGCGGGCTCGGAAGTCAGAACGGCGGAGGGGCAGGTGGGACCACCCAGATGCCGGGCGGCGGGAACGGCGAACTACCCGGCGGCCAGGCCTCCGGCGCCACCGGCGAGATGGGCGGTACGCCCCCGAACGGCACCGGCAGCAGCGGTACGACCCCCGGCGGCACGGACACCGGCAGCGGCGGCCAACCCGGCGCCATGGGCGGTGGCGGCGCCACGGTCGGCGGCCCCGGCGGCGGTATGGGCGGCGCGAGCAGCGAGCTCATCACGTACCTCAAGAAGCACCAGGACGGCGCCAAGTGGCTGCTGGCGGTGTCGAGTTCGCAGAGCGCGGCCCAGCTGATCCTCGGCAGCGGCGAGCCCGTCATCTCCATGTGGGGCTGGTCCGGTTCCGACAAGGCGATGACCCTGGCCAAGCTCAAGGAGCTGGTGAAGAAGGGCCAGTTGCACTACATCCAGCTCGGCGGCGGCATGGGCGGCGGCCCCGGCGGCGGCAACAGCCTCAGCTCCGAGGTCACGGCGTGGGTGCAGGAGCACGGGACAGCGGTGAAGGAGAGCGAGTACAGCAGCACCTCGCAGTCCTCGCAGCCCCCCGGCTCCCAGTCCACGACGTCCACCGTCTACCGCCTGGACCCGTCCGACGTGAGCCGAACCAGCCAGGCCCCGGCGCCGGGAAGGCCCCGACTCCCCAGTCAGGCCTTCCCGGCGCGTCAACTCGCGTAGACAGGCCCCGATTTGCCGTTTCCCGTCACCCAAAAGACATGTACCGGCCCTCGACACCACCGCATGTCCATGCCACTCTCCCATCTGCCGCCTCCATTCAACCCGCGTAGATGGGACACCCCACATGCTGGCGACACGCATACGCAGCTGGAAGTCAGTGGCACTGACCACCGCAGCCGTCCTGGTCGGGCTGACCGCCCCCGCGGTGACCGCGACCCCGGCCGCCGCCACTACGACCGCGTACGACTCGACGTACTACAAGAACGCGGTTGGCAAGACCGGCACCAGCCTCAAGTCGTCGCTGCACACGATCATCAGCAGCCAGACGAAGCTGTCGTACTCGGCGCTCTGGGAGGCGCTGAAGGTCACGGACCAGGACCCGAACAACAGCAGCAACGTGAAGCTGCTGTACTCGGGCATCTCCCGCAGCAAGTCCCTCAACGGCGGTGACACCGGCGACTGGAACCGTGAGCACGTCTGGGCCATCTCGCACGGCGACCTCACCACCTCGACCGGCCCGGGCACCGACCTGCACCACATCCGCCCCGAGGACGTGCAGGTCAACTCCATCCGCGGCAACAAGGACTTCGACAACGGCGGCAGCAGCTTCACCAACTCCGGCGGCAGCCTGACCGACTCCAACTCCTTCGAGCCGCGCGACGCCGTCAAGGGCGACGTGGCCCGCATGATCCTCTACATGGCCGTCCGCTACGAGGGCGACGACAGCTGGTCCGACCTGGAGCCCAACGACAGCGTCAGCAACGGCAGCAACCCGTACATGGGCCGTCTGTCCGTCCTGAAGGCCTGGAACGACGAGGACCCGCCGGACGCCTTCGAGGAGCGCCGCAACCAGGTCATCTACGACACCTACCAGCACAACCGCAACCCGTTCATCGACCACCCGGAGTGGGTCGAGGCCATCTGGTAGGCCACCGGGCCCTGCCCGGTCGCCATGGACGCGCCAGGGGTCCGTCGGCTCCTGGCGCGCTCAGTCACCACCTGTGCAGCGGAGTGACCTGCGCCGATCCGATGCCGTTGACCCGGCTATGAAGAAGATCAGCGCGCTCGCCGCGCTCACCATGGCAGGCCTCCTCCTCGCCACCCCGGCCCACGCCGACGACGGCAACCGGGGCCGTATCAACATCGCCGGCTACCGGGACTTCTCCACCGCCAACATCTGCAGGCAGGCACTCGCGCTCGTCCCGGTGGCGGCACCGTGGACCGGCCCCGCGCTGGACGACGCCTGCTACAACCGCGACCACGTCGACGACACGCGCGAGCCGGGCCGCTGACGCGTCACGCCGTGAGGTGCGTCGGCGCGAACATCCGCAGCACCGCCGGAAGGACGACCACCGAGGGCCCGGGCGCGGACAGCGCCTTCGCCAGGTCGGTCTCCAGTGTCTCCGGGGTCGTACGGACCCCGGGGACGCCGAAGGACTCGGCGAGCGCCACATAGTCCGGCCGCGTCAGCTCGGTCGCCGTCGCCTCGCCGAAGGCGTCCGTCATGTACTCGCGCAGGATGCCGTAGCCGCCGTCGTCGACGATGAGCCAGGTGACGTTCAGGTCGTACTGGCGGGCCGTCGCGAGCTCGGCGATCGAGTACAGCGCGCCTCCGTCGCCGGACACCGCGAGCACCGGGCGCGTCGGGTCCGCGGCCGCCGCGCCGAGGGCCGCCGGGTAGCCGTAGCCGAGGCCGCCGGCGCCCTGGGCGGAGTGCAGGAGGTTGGGGCCCTTGGCGTCGAAGGCGGACCAGGCCCAGTAGGCCAGGATGGTCATGTCCCAGAAGGACGGGGAGCCGGCCGGCAGGGCGCGGCGCACGGACGCCAGCACCTCCTGCTCCAGGGTGAGTTCCTGGGCGGCGATGCGGTCGGCGACCTTGGCGAGGACCTCGCGGACGCGCTCCGGCGCGGACGGATCCGTGCGCTCGTCCACCGTCTCCAGCAGCGCCTGCAGGGCGAGGCGCGCATCCGCGTGGATGCCGAGCGCCGGGTGGTTGGACTCCAGCTTGCCGAGGTCCGCCTCGATCTGGATGACCCGGCCCCGCGGCTTGAACGTGTGGTAGTTCGAGGACAGCTCGCCCAGGCCCGAGCCCACGACGAGCAGTACGTCCGCGTCCTCCAGGAAGTCCGTCGTGTACCGGTCCTCGATCCAGGACTGGAGCGACAGCGGGTGCGTCCAGGGAAACGCGCCCTTGCCGCCGGGGGTCGTGACGACCGGGGCCTGGAGCCGCTCCGCCAGCTGCTTCAGCTTGCCCGACGCGTCCGCCCGTACCACTCCCCCGCCCGCGATGATCGCCGGGCGGGCCGCCTTCGACAACAGGTCGGCCGCCACCGCGGTCAGTTCGGGGCGCGGCGGCAGCTCCTCGGGGAAGGCGTCGCCGCCCGTCACCACCGGGATCGACGTCTCGGCCAGCAGGACGTCCTGCGGGATCTCCACCCACACCGGGCCGTGCGGGGCCGTGAGCGCCGACTTCCAGGCCGCCTCGATCGCGGAGGGGATCTGCGACTGGGTGCGGACCGTGTGGACCGACTTCACCACGCCCCTGAACGAGGCCGCCTGGTCCGGGAGTTCGTGCAAATACCCATGCCTCCCACCCCCCAGGCCAGCCGTCGGGATCTGGCTGCTGATCGCCAGCACGGGAGCGCTCGCCGCGGCCGCCTCCTGGAGCGCGGCCAGGGAGGTCAGCGCCCCCGGCCCCGTCGACAGCAGCAGCGGCGCCGCCTCGCCCGTGATCCGGCCGTACGCGTCCGCCGCGAACCCGGCGTTGTTCTCCACCCGCAGTCCGATGTACCGCAGGTCGGAGCGCCGCAGCGCGTCGAACATGCCCAGCGCGTGCTGGCCGGGCAGCCCGAAGACCGTCGTCGCGCCGAGCCCGGCCAGCGTCTCCACGACCAGGTCTCCACCGGTGCGGCCGGCGGGAGGATTCAGGGCGGCAGCGATCTGCGCCTGAGTCGGGCGGAGTACCAGGTCGTGGTCGTGAGTCACTTCGCTTCCGAGTCCTTCCGGGCCGCCGCGATCTGGCGGGACATGATCGTGGTCAGTTCGTACGCCGTGTGGGACGCGGCCACCGACGTGATCTCGGCGTGATCGTACGCGGGCGCCACCTCGACGACGTCCGCCGAGACCAGGTTGCAGGACGCCAGGCCGCGCAGGATCTCCAGCAGCTCGCGCGATGTCATGCCGCCCGCCTCGGGGGTGCCGGTGCCGGGCGCGTGGGCCGGGTCGAGGCAGTCGATGTCGATGGAGATGTAGAGGGGCCGGTCGCCGATGCGCTGGCGCAGCTGGTCGGCCACCTCGTCGGCGCCGCGGCGGTAGACGTCCGCCGAGGTGACGATGCCGAAGCCCATCTTCTCGTCGTCGGTCAGGTCCTGCTTGCCGTACAGCGGGCCGCGGATGCCGACGTGGGAGAGCGCCTCGGTGTCGAGGATGCCCTCCTCCACCGCGCGCCGGAAGGGCGTGCCGTGGGTGTACTCGGCGCCGAAGTACGTGTCCCAGGTGTCGAGGTGGGCGTCGAAGTGGAGCAGGGCCACCGGGCCGTGCTTCTTGGCGACCGAGCGGAGCAGCGGGAGCGCGATCGTGTGGTCGCCGCCGAGGGTCATCAGGCGGGCGCCCGTGCCGAGCAGCTCGTCGGCGGCGGCCTCGACGGTCTCCACGGCCTCGTTGATGTTGAACGGGTTCACGGCGATGTCGCCGCCGTCCGCCACCTGCGCCAGCGCGAACGGCGACGCGTCCTGCGCCGGGTTGTACGGGCGCAGCAGCCGGGACGCCTCGCGGATGGCGTTGCCGCCGAAGCGGGCGCCCGGCCGGTACGAGACGCCCGAGTCGAACGGCACGCCGACCACGGCGACGTCGGCGCGGCCGACCTCGTCCAGGCGCGGGAGCCGGGCGAAGGTCGCGGGTCCGGCGTACCGCGGGATGCGGGAGGAGTCGACGGGGCCGCGGGGCGTCTCGTTGCCAGTCATCGTGAAATGCCTTCTTTCCTACGCTTCATCGCGTATGCGGGTTTTGCTCCTACGACTCTACTGGGGAGCCGGGACCGGTTCGGACACGAGTTCGGGAGCCCGCCCGGCGAGACGCTCACGCCAGGCGGCGAGGACGGCCGCGTCGGTCGGCCTCGTCATCAAGGAGACGGCGATGTACGCGGCGAGGGAAGACAGCAGGCCGTAGTAGACGGGCTCGTTGGCGAGAATGCCGTGGGTCGCCATCAGGGTGATCACCGCCACACCACCGACGACGACCGAGGCGAGCGCGCCCTGCACGGTTCCGCGCCGCCACAGCAGCCCGCCCAGGATCGGCACGAGCAGTCCGCCGACGAGCAGGTTGTAGGCGACGGTCAGCGCCTCGACGACGTTGTTCAGCGCGATGGCCGTACAGATCACGGCCACGCCCATGACCAGGATGAAGGCGCGGTTGCCCGTGACCTCGTCGTGCGCTTCCGCGTCCGGTCGCACGGCTCCCCGCAGCCGCGACCAGATGTCGTTGTTGGCGACGGTCGCGCAGGCGATGAGTGCGCCGGAGGAGGTGGACATCACCGCGGCGAGGGCTGCGGCCAGCACCAAGCCCCGCACGCCGACGGGGAGTTCGTCCTTGACGATGGTCGCGAAGGCGTCGTCCGCGTTGCCGAGCTTGGGGTAGAGCACCTTGGCGGCCGTACCGATGACGGCGCCGGCGAGGGCGTAGGCGAGGCAGTAGGTGCCGGCGACGGTGCCGCCCCACTTGGCGGTCTTGTCGCTGCGGGCCGTGAAGACGCGCTGCCAGATGTCCTGACCGATGAGCATGCCGAAGGTGTAGATGAGGACGTACGTGAAGATCGTCTCGCCGCCGATGCCCAGCGGGTCGAAGTACTCGGTCGGCAGCTGCGCCTTCATCTCGCTGAACCCGCCGGCCTTGACGACGGCGATGGGCAGGAGCAGCAGGAGCACGCCGACGGTCTTCACCACGAACTGCACCATGTCGGTGAGGGTGATCGACCACATGCCGCCGAGCGTCGAGTAGGCGACGACGATCGAGCCGCCGAGGACGATCGCGACCGTGCGGTTCATGTCGAAGAGGACGTCGAAGATCGTGGCGTACGCGATGGTCGAGGTGACCGCAAGCATGAGGGTGTACGCCCACATGACGACACCGGAGATGACGCCGGCCCGGCCGCCGTAGCGCAGGTCGAGCATCTCGGAGACGGTGTAGACCTTGAGACGGGCGATGCGGGCGGAGAAGAAGACGGACAGGGCGAGCAGTCCGAGCCCGATGGTGACCACCATCCAGGCGCCGGAGAGCCCGTACTGGTAGCCGAGCCCGACGCCGCCGATGGTGGAGGCGCCGCCGAGGACGATCGCCGCCATGGTGCCGGAGTACATCGTGGGGCCGAGCCGGCGCCCGGCGACCAGGAACTCGCTCTTGGACTTGGCGCGGCGCATGCCCCACCAGCCCATGGCCAGCATTCCGGCCAGATAGACGACGATCACGGTGTAATCGATGGCCACGGGGCCCTCCTTCGCTCGGTCTCGCCGGCGGGTGATGAGGATTGACCCTAGGTGGCTGGAAAGCGACTGCGAAGTGTACGTTTCATCCATTCGAGACCGACCGGATGGAGGGAACGCACACATGCCGGAGCCGACCGTTCCTCCCACCCCACCGGTACCGCTCTCCGCCCTCCTGGCCCGTGAGGACCTGGCCCTGCGCCAGATCGCCGGCCCGTCCGACCCCGGCATCGTGATCCACTGGGCGCACACCTCGGAGATGGCCGATCCGTATCCCTATCTGCTCGGCGGGGAGCTGTTGCTGACGGCCGGGGTGCACATCCCGGAGGCGGCGGGTTCGGGCACCTACTTCGACGACTACGTGTCGAGGATCGTGGCGGCGGGCGGCGCGGCGCTCGGCTTCGGGCTCGCTCCCGTCCACGACACGGTGCCGCGCGCCCTGGTGGCGGCCTGCGAGGCCTATGAGCTGCCGCTGCTGGAGGTCCCGCCGCAGACCACCTTCTCCGGCGTGGCCCGCGCGGTCTGGCAGCTGATGGCCCAGGCCCGCCACGCCGAACTGCGCCGCGTGACGGAGGCCCAGCAGAGCCTTGCGGCGGCCGCCTCGCGCCCGGACCCGGTACGGGCGGTGCTGCGGCAGCTGGCGCAGCGGGTCGGGGGCTGGGCGGTGCTGTACGGGCCGGAGGGGGCGGAGGTCGCCTCGGCGGGGCGAGGGCCGCAGGACACGGTGAGCGGGCCGCTGGCCGAGCTCGCGGCGGTGGTACGTCCCTCGGGAACGGGGACTCCCACCTCCGCCACCGACACCGCCGCCGGCACCCACCTCGCCGCCTACGCCCTAGGCGCCGGCCGCGGCTTCGTCCTCGGGGTCGTCGCCCCGCGGCGGGACCCCGGCGACCACACCATCGCCTCCGTCGCCGCCGTGCTCCTGTCCCTTCTCACCGGCGAGCACCAGAGCGGCTCGGGAGCGGCCCGGTCCTCGGCGCTCGTACGGCTGCTGCTGGGCGCCGAGCCGCAGGCGGTGGCCCCGCTGCTGGGCGCCGGCGACTGGCTCGTGGTCCACGGCCGCCCCGACGCCCAGCCCTGCGACCCGGTGGCGGCCTCGGCGCTGGGCGCGGCGCTCGGCTCGCCGCTGGTCGACCTGGCGCGGGACGTCGTACGCGTCCTCGTCCCGGCGGACCGCGAACCCTCCCCGCAGCCCGGCTGGACGCTGGGCGTCAGCGCCCCCGCGTCGGCGCCGGACTGGCCTGCGGCCGACACCCAGGCGGCCCGGGCCCTGTCCCGGGCGAGGGCGACCCGCACGCCCCTGTTCCGGCACGGCACGCACCGCCCGGCCCTCGCCGACCTGCTCTTCCCCGACGAGGCGGAGGCGCACGCCCGCACCCTCCTCGCGCCCCTGACGACCCCGCTCACCGAGACCCTGCGCACCTGGCTCTCCCTGCACGGCAGTTGGGACCGCACGGCCGTCGCCCTGTCCGTCCACCGCAACACCGTCCGCCAGCGGATCGCCCGGTGCGCGGCGCTCCTCGGCACGGACCTGGACGACCCGGACGTACGGATGGAGCTGTGGTTCGCCCTGCGCCACGTCGAACTGCCCGGCACCGGGCGGTCGACCGCACAGTGACCCGCGTCGCACGCGCCCCGGACTCGGCCGTTCCCCCAGTCGTCTGCCTCACAATGGGGACCATGCCGATACCCGGGACACCCAGCCGCGCCGAGCTCGTCGACCACCTCGTCAGAACCCGTATCGCGGGCGACGTCGCCACTCCCCGCGAGAACAACCTCTCCCACTACCGCAAGCTGGCGAACGGCGACCGCCACTACTGGCTCGGCCTGGAGCTCGGTGACCGCTGGAGCGACGAGCAGGACGTGCTCGCGGTGATGGCGGAGCGCGTCGGCGTGAACGACGACCCGGAGTACCGCCACGGCCAGGACACCATCGACCCCGAGCTGACGGTGGCCGCGCTGGAGCGGATGGCGGGCCGGCTGCGCAAGGCGGCGGAGGGCCGCCAGCGCGTCCTGTTCGCCACCGGCCACCCGGGTGGCCTGCTCGACGTCCACCACGCGACCGCTGGCGCTCTGCGCACGGCCGGCTGCGAGATCGTCGTCATCCCGGACGGCCTGCAGACGGACGAGGGGTACGTCATGCAGTTCGCGGACGTCGCGGTCCTGGAGCACGGCGCCACCCTCTGGCACACCCACTCCGGCGACCCGATGAAGGCCATCCTGACGGGACTCGAGCGCGCGGGACGTCCCCTGCCGGACCTGGTCGTGGCCGACCACGGCTGGGCCGGCTACGCCGGGCAGCACGGGGTCGACTCCGTCGGGTACGCGGACTGCAACGACCCGGCGCTGTTCCTCGCGGAGGCCGAGGGAACGGTGCAGGTGGTGGTCCCGCTCGACGACCATGTGGTGAGCCCGCGCCACTACGACCCGATGACGGCGTATCTGCTGGGTGAGGCGGGCCTGGTCGACTAGGGATTGACCACGGCCGTCGTCGTGGCCCTGCCGGGGGTGGGAGGGTCTCCGGCTGCGGGATACCCGTCCACCCGCCGTCAGCTCCGCGGAACCCGGACCACGCCCTCCTGGATCACCGACACCGCGAGCCGCCCGTCCTGCGTGTAGATCCGCGCCTGTCCGAGCCCCCGGCCCGCGTACGCCGACGGCGACTCCTGGTCGTACAGCAGCCACTCGTCCGCGCGGAACGGGCGGTGGAACCACATCGCGTGGTCCAGCGAGGCCCCGACCACGTCCCCGACGGCCCAGCCGCCCCGCCCGTGGGCGAGCAGCACCGAGTCGAGGAGGGTCATGTCGGAGACGTACGTGGCGAGGACGACGTGCAGCAGCGGATCGTCGGCCAGCTTGCCGTTGGTGCGGAACCAGACCTGGGAGTGCGGTTCGCGGGGCTCGCCGAACTTGCCGTACGGCGGCTCGTCGACATAGCGCAGGTCGACCGCCCGGCGTGCCTCCAGGAACCTCTCGACCACAGCCGGGTCGAGGTGGTCGTACCCGCGCAGGCGCTCCTGGGAGGTGGGCAGTGTCGCCGGGTCGGGCGCGGGCGGCATCGGCGTCTGGTGGTCCAGGCCCTCCTCGTGCGCCTGGAAGGACGCCGACAGGGCGAAGATCGGCTTGCCGTGCTGGACCGCGACGACGCGGCGCGTGGTGAAGGAGCGGCCGTCGCGCATGCGGTCGACGTTGTAGACGATGGGCGCGCCCGGGTCCCCCATGCGCAGGAAGTACGCGTGGAGGGAGTGGGCGGGCCGGTCCTCGGGGACCGTGCGCCCGGCCGCGACGAGCGCCTGCGCCGCGACCTGGCCGCCGAAGACGCGCGGGACGACGGCGGAGCGGGACTGGCCGCGGAAGATGTCCTCCTCGATCTGCTCCAGGTCGAGCAGATCGAGGAGACCCTGTAGTGCCTCGTTCATGGCACCTTTTCTACTGATGGGCGATGCTCGTGGACCGGGACTTCACAGACCCGGGTCCTTACAGACCCATGTCCTTCGCGATGATCGTCTTCATGATCTCGCTGGTGCCGCCGTAGATACGGTTGACGCGGTTGTCCGCGTACAGGCGGGCGATCGGGTACTCGTTCATGAAGCCGTAGCCGCCGTGCAGCTGGAGGCAGCGGTCGATGACACGGTGCGCGACCTCGGTGCAGAACAGCTTGGCGCTGGCGGCCTCGGCCGGGGTCAGCTCGCCCGCGTCCAGCGCCTCCAGCGCGCGGTCGGCGACGGCCTCGGCCGCGTCGACCTCGGCCTGGCAGGCGGCCAGCTCGAACTTGGTGTTCTGGAAGTGGGCGACCGGCTTGCCGAAGACGGTGCGCTCCTGGACGTACTGCTTGGCGAACCGCACGGCGGCCTTGGCCTGGGCGTAGGCGCCGAAGGCGATGCCCCAGCGCTCGGAGGCCAGGTTGTGACCGAGGTAGTAGAAGCCCTTGTTCTCCTCGCCGAGGAGGTCCTCGACCGGGACCTTCACGTCGACGAACGCCAGCTCGGCGGTGTCGGAGGTCTTCAGGCCGAGCTTGTCGAGCTTGCGGCCGACGGAGTAGCCCTCGGACTTGGTGTCCACGGCGAACAGGGAGATGCCGTGACGGCGGTCCTCGGCCGTCGGGGCCGCGGTGCGGGCGCAGACGATCACGCGGTCGGCGTGCACGCCACCGGTGATGAAGGTCTTGGCGCCGTTGAGGACGTAGTGCGTGCCGTCCTCGGAGAGCTTGGCGGTGGTCTTCATGCCCGCGAGGTCGGAGCCGGTGCCCGGCTCGGTCATCGCGAGGGCCCACATCTCCTCACCGGAGACGAACTTCGGCAGGTACCGCTTCTTCTGCTCGTCGGTGGCGAGCATCTTGATGTACGGCAGGCCGAGCAGCACGTGCACGCCGGAGCCGCCGAACTGGACGCCCGCGCGGGACGTCTCCTCGTACATGATCGCCTCGAACTTGTACGAGTCGATGCCGGCGCCGCCGTACTCCTCCTCGACACGGATGCCGAAGACGCCGAGCTCGGCGAGCTTGTAGTAGAACTCGCGCGGCGCCTGGCCGGCGGCGAACCACTCGTCGTAGACGGGAACGACCTCGGCCTCGATGAAGGCGCGGATGGTCTCCCGGAACGCCTCGTGATCCTCGTTGAACACCGTACGGCGCACCGCCGCCACCTCCACACGTCCATGTCTAAGCGCTTGCTCACTCAACCGTACCGGCGAGTATCCACAGGCGTCCAGAGGTCAAGGTCCGTAACGCTCGTCACGCTCCGGCTCTGCCGTACCGGCGGAACTCGGACGTCGTGATCGCCCAGGGACCGAACGGCACCACGTCGCCGTAGATGTAGGCGTCCTTACGGGTGTAGCGCCCCTTGCACGGATCGGAATGCACTTCGATCGTGCCGGTGCGGGGGTCGACGATCAGGTAATGGGCGATGCCCATGGCCGGGTAGTCGGCGAGCTTCTCGACGTAGTCGTTGTTGGAGTTGGACGGCGAGACGATCTCGACGACCGCCAGCACCTGCGTCGCGTCGACGGCGAGGCCTTCCTCGTCGAGGACCGCCTCCGGGATGACGACCGCGTCAGGGAGGCGCATGCGACCGATCGCCGGATGCTCGATCTCAGGGCCGTTGGCACAGATGTAGCCGGGGTGCGTGCTGAGAAGCTGGTCGTCCAGCTGCCTGCAGATGCGGCGGACCGTGCCCTCGTGGCGCTTGGACGGGCACATCATGGCCAGTATCGGACCGGACGGCCCGATCTCGACGCTCCAGGCTCCTTCGAGCTGCTCGGCGTAGGCCCCAAGTTGCTCGGCGATCGCGCGCATCTTCGCGTACTCCATGCCCATGGGCCCAGAGTACTGAGCCGGAGGCTCGCCGAAGGCCCTTCGACGCAGCTCAGCCCCCCGCCGCCCCGAACGCCCCCCGGGCCATCCGGTGCAGCAGTTCCGCCGTCGCCCCCCGCCCCGGCAGCGACCCCGCCCTCCCCAGGTGCGGCGTCGAGTTCAGCAGCCCGAACACCGAGTGCACGGCCGAGCGGGCCGTCGGCTCGGTCAGTTCCGGGTACACCTTGCGCACCACCTCCACCCACAGCTCGACGTACTGCCGCTGCAGCTGCCGTACGAGCTTGCGGTCGCTGTCGCGGAGGCGGTCCAGCTCGCGGTCGTGCAGGGTGATGAGGGGACGGTCGTCGAGGGCGAAGTCGATGTGGCCCTCGATGAGGGAGTCCAGGACCGCCTCCGGCGGCACCCCGTCGGCCTCCGCGAGGCGCCGCTTGGCTCCCGTCAGCAGCTGGCCGCTGATGCCGACCAGCAACTCGGCGAGCATCGCGTCCTTGCCGGCGAAGTGCCGGTAGAGACCGGGGCCGCTGATGCCCACGGCGGCGCCTATCTCGTCGACACCGACGCCGTGGAAACCGCGCTCGGCGAAGAGCCGCGCGGCCTCCTTGAGGATCTGTTCGCGGCGGGTCGGGGCGTCGGTTCTGGTGGCCATGGAAGCAATTCTAGACAGGGAGGTTAGCGGTCGTTAACCTGAAGGAAATGCGTTAACGCTCATTAACTGGTGGACCACTGGTGAGGGGACCGCAGGATGCACGAGGCACCGGAGCTTCACAGCGCGGCAGATCCCGCGTCGGAGGCCTGGCGAGCCAATGAGGAGGCCCATCGGGCGCTCGCGGAGGAGCTGCGCGGCAAGCTCGCCGCCGCCCGGCTGGGAGGCGGGGAGAAGGCGCGCGCCCGCCATACCGCGCGCGGCAAGCTGCTGCCCAGGGACCGCGTCGACACCCTCCTCGACCCCGGCTCCCCCTTCCTGGAGCTCGCTCCCCTCGCCGCCGACGGCCTGTACGACGGCCAAGCCCCGGCGGCCGGTGTCATCGCGGGGATCGGGCGGGTCAGCGGGCGCGAGTGCGTGATCGTCGCCAATGACGCCACGGTCAAGGGCGGGACGTACTACCCGATGACCGTGAAGAAGCACCTGCGCGCGCAGGAGGTGGCCCTGGAGAACCGGCTGCCGTGCCTCTATCTCGTCGACTCCGGCGGCGCCTTCCTGCCCATGCAGGACGAGGTGTTCCCGGACCGGGAGCACTTCGGGCGGATCTTCTACAACCAGGCCCGGATGTCGGGCGCCGGGATCCCGCAGATCGCGGCCGTGCTCGGCTCGTGCACGGCGGGAGGCGCCTACGTCCCCGCCATGAGCGACGAGGCCGTCATCGTCCGCAACCAGGGCACGATCTTCCTCGGCGGTCCCCCACTGGTGAAGGCGGCCACCGGTGAGGTCGTCACGGCCGAGGAGCTCGGCGGCGGTGACGTCCACGCGCGCGTGTCGGGTGTCACCGACCATCTCGCCGAGGACGACGCGCACGCCCTCCGTATCGTCCGGAACATCGTCGCCACGCTTCCCGCGCGCGGGCCCCTGCCGTGGGAGGTCCAGCCCGCCGTCGAGCCCAAGGTCGACCCCTACGGCCTCTACGGCGCCGTCCCCGTCGACTCCCGCACCCCCTACGACGTACGCGAGATCATCGCGCGCGTGGTCGACGGCTCGCGTTTCGCGGAGTTCAAGTCCGAGTTCGGCCAGACCCTCGTCACCGGGTTCGCCCGGATCCACGGCCACCCGGTCGGCATCGTCGGCAACAACGGCATCCTGTTCTCCGAGTCCGCCCAGAAGGGCGCCCACTTCATCGAGCTGTGCGACCAGCGCGGGATCCCGCTGGTGTTCCTGCAGAACATCTCCGGGTTCATGGTCGGCAAGGACTACGAGGCGGGTGGCATCGCCAAGCACGGCGCCAAGATGGTGACGGCGGTGGCGTGCACGCGCGTGCCGAAGCTGACGGTCGTGGTCGGCGGGTCGTACGGCGCGGGCAACTACTCGATGTGCGGTCGGGCCTACTCCCCCCGCTTCCTGTGGATGTGGCCCAACGCCAAGATCTCCGTCATGGGCGGTGAGCAGGCGGCCTCCGTCCTCGCGACCGTCAAGCGGGACCAGATCGAGGGGCGCGGCGAGTCCTGGCCGGCGGAGGACGAGGAGGCCTTCAAGGCGCCCGTCCGGGAGCAGTACGAGCGCCAGGGCAACGCCTACTACGCCACCGCCCGGCTCTGGGACGACGGGGTCATCGACCCGCTGGAGACCCGTCAGGTGCTGGGCCTGGCCCTGACCGCCTGTGCCAACGCGCCCCTGGGTGAGCCCCAGTTCGGCGTCTTCCGGATGTGAGGGGGACTTTGACGATGAATCAGACGACGACTCGGACGACGACTCGGACGATGTTCGACACGGTCCTCGTGGCCAACCGGGGCGAGATCGCGGTGCGGGTGATCCGGACGCTGCGGTCGATGGGCGTGCGCTCCGTGGCCGTCTTCTCGGACGCGGACGCCGACGCGCGGCACGTCCGGGAGGCCGACACGGCGGTACGGATCGGTCCGGCGCCGGCGGCCGAGAGCTATCTGTCCGTGGAACGGATCCTGGAGGCCGCCGCCCGCACCGGCGCCCGGGCCGTCCACCCCGGATACGGCTTCCTCGCGGAGAACGCGGCCTTCGCGCGCGCGTGCGCCGACGCGGGGCTGGTGTTCATCGGCCCGCTCGCGGACGCGATCTCGCTCATGGGCGACAAGATCCGGGCCAAGGAGACGGTCAGGGCGGCCGGGGTGCCGGTCGTCCCGGGCTCCAGTGGCAGCGGGCTCACGGACGGGCAACTCGCCGAGGCCGCCCGCGAGATCGGCATGCCGGTGCTGCTGAAGCCGTCGGCGGGCGGCGGCGGCAAGGGCATGCGGCTGGTGCGGGACCCGCAGCAGCTGGCGGACGAGATCGCCGCCGCCCGCCGTGAGGCCCGCGCCTCCTTCGGGGACGACACGCTTCTCGTCGAGCGGTGGATCGACCGGCCCCGGCACATCGAGATCCAGGTCCTGGCCGACGGCCACGGCAATGTCGTCCACCTGGGCGAGCGTGAGTGCTCCCTCCAGCGGCGGCACCAGAAGATCATCGAGGAGGCGCCGAGTGTGCTGCTCGATGAGGAGACCCGGGCGGCGATGGGCGAGGCGGCCGTGCAGGCGGCCCGCTCGTGCGGGTACCGGGGCGCGGGCACGGTGGAGTTCATCGTGCCGGGCGGCGACCCGTCGTCGTACTTCTTCATGGAGATGAACACCCGCCTCCAGGTCGAACACCCGGTGACGGAGCTGATCACCGGGCTGGACCTGGTGGAGTGGCAGCTGCGGGTGGCGGCGGGCGAGCGGCTGACCTTCGGGCAGGACGACGTCCGGCTCACCGGGCACGCGATCGAGGCCCGTATCTGCGCCGAGGACCCCGCTCGCGGGTTCCTTCCGTCGGGCGGCACGGTCGTCAGGCTGCATGAACCCCAGGGCGACGGCATCCGCACCGACTCCGGGCTCAGCGAGGGCACGGAGGTCGGCTCGCTGTACGACCCGATGCTGTCCAAAGTGATCGCGTACGGGCCGGACCGGCAGACGGCGATCCGCAAACTCCGGGCGGCCCTCGCGGAGACGGTCACGCTGGGGGTGCAGACGAACGCCGGGTTCCTGCGGCGGCTCCTCGCGCATCCGGCGGTGGTGGCGGGCGAGTTGGACACGGGGCTGGTCGAGCGGGTGGTGGACGACCTGGTCTCCACGGACGTACCCGACGAGGTCTACGAGGCGGCGGCGGCCGTACGCCTGGAGGCGCTGCGGCCGCAGGGCGCCGGCTGGACGGACCCGTTCTCGGTACCGAGCGGCTGGCGGCTCGGCGGGGCGGCGAAGCCCGTCGGCTTCCACCTCCGCGTCCAGGACCCGGTGGAGTACACCCCGCGCGGCTCCGCCACCGTCACGGACGACCGCGTGTCCGTGACCCTGGACGGCGTCCGCCACACCTTCCACCGCGCCACCCTGCCGGACGGCACCTGGCTCGGCCGCGACGGCGACGCCTGGCACGTGCGGGACCACGACCCGGTCGCCGCGTCCCTCACGCGCGCGGCGCATGCCGGGGCCGACTCGCTCACCGCGCCCATGCCCGGCACGGTCACCGTGGTGAAGGTCGCCGTCGGCGACGAGGTGAGCGCCGGTCAGAGCCTGCTGGTGGTGGAGGCGATGAAGATGGAGCACGTCATCTCCGCCCCGCACGCCGGCACGGTCACCGGCCTCGACGTCGCACCCGGCACGACGGTCGCCATGGACCAGGTGCTCGCGGTGATCGCACCCCACGAGGAGGTGGCGGAATGACACTGCCCATGGTCGTACCGGCACCGGGCCTGCCCGCCCGCGTGCGCATCCACGAGGTCGGCGCACGTGACGGCCTGCAGAACGAGAAGGGCACGGTCCCGACGGACGTCAAGGCGGAGTTCGTCCGCCGCCTCGCCGACGCGGGGCTGACGACGATCGAGGCCACCAGCTTCGTCCACCCGAAGTGGGTGCCCCAACTGGCCGACGCCGAGCAGTTGTTCCCGCTCGTCAGCGACCTCCCGGTGGCGCTCCCCGTCCTCGTGCCGAACGAACGCGGCCTGGACCGCGCGCTCGCCCTCGGCGCCAGGCGCGTCGCCGTCTTCGCCAGCGCCACCGAGTCCTTCGCCAAGGCCAACCTCAACCGCACCGTCGACGAGGCGCTCGCCATGTTCGAGCCGGTGGTGGCCCGGGCGAAGGCCGAGGGCATGCACGTCCGCGGCTATCTGTCGATGTGCTTCGGCGACCCGTGGGAGGGCGCGGTCCCGGTCCCGCAGGTGGTGAAGGTCTGCAGGGCCCTGCTGGACATGGGCTGCGACGAGCTGAGCCTGGGCGACACCATCGGGGTGGCGACGCCGGGCCACGTGCGGCAGGTGCTGACGGCCCTCGTCGAGCAGGGCGTTGCCGTGGAAACGCTGGGCGTCCACTTCCACGACACCTACGGCCAGGCCCTCGCCAACACCCTGGCCGCACTCCAGCACGGCGTCACGACCGTCGACGCCTCCGCCGGCGGCCTCGGCGGCTGCCCGTACGCCAAGTCCGCCACCGGCAACCTCGCCACCGAAGACCTCGTGTGGATGCTGCGGGGCCTCGGCATCGACACCGGAGTCGACCTCGACCGCCTCGTCGCCACGAGCGCGTGGATGGCCGAACAACTGGGCCGACCCAGCCCGTCCCGCACCGTCCGAGCCCTCTCCCACAAGGAGCGCTGAACAGCCATGGACCACCGTCTCTCCCCCGAACTGGAGGAACTCCGCCGCACGGTGGAGGCCTTCGCCCACGATGTCGTGGCGCCGAAGATCGGCGAGTTCTACGAGCATCACGAGTTCCCGTACGAGATCGTGCGGGAGATGGGCCGCATGGGCCTGTTCGGCCTGCCGTTCCCGGAGGAGTACGGCGGCATGGGCGGCGACTATCTGGCGCTGGGCGTGGCCCTGGAGGAGCTGGCCCGCGTCGACTCGTCGGTCGCCATCACCCTTGAGGCGGGCGTCTCGCTCGGCGCCATGCCGATCCATCTCTTCGGCACGGAGGAGCAGAAGCGGCAGTGGCTGCCGCGGCTGTGCTCCGGCGAGATCCTGGGCGCCTTCGGCCTCACCGAGCCGGACGGCGGCAGCGACGCGGGCGCGACCCGTACGACGGCCCGCCTCGACCCGGATACGAACGAATGGGTGATCAACGGCACCAAGTGCTTCATCACCAACTCCGGCACCGACATCACAGGTCTGGTCACGGTCACGGCGGTGACGGGCCGCAAGCCCGACGGCAGGCCGCGGATCTCCGCGATCATCGTCCCGTCCGGCACCCCCGGCTTCACGGTCGCGGCCCCCTACTCCAAGGTCGGCTGGAACGCCTCCGACACCCGCGAGCTGTCCTTCGCGGACGTCCGGGTCCCGGCGGCCAACCTCCTCGGTGAAGAGGGCCGCGGCTACGCCCAGTTCCTGCGCATCCTGGACGAGGGCCGCATCGCCATCGCGGCGCTGGCGACGGGCCTGGCACAGGGGTGCGTCGACGAGTCGGTGAAGTACGCCAAGGAACGCCACGCCTTCGGCCGCCCCATCGGCGCCAACCAGGCCATCCAGTTCAAGATCGCCGACATGGAGATGAAGGCCCACACGGCCCGCCTCGCCTGGCGCGACGCGGCGAGCCGCCTGGTCTCCGGCGAACCCTTCAAGAAGGAGGCGGCCCTGGCGAAGCTGTACTCGTCGACGATCGCCGTCGACAACGCCCGCGACGCCACCCAGATCCACGGCGGCTACGGCTTCATGAACGAGTACCCGGTCGCCCGGATGTGGCGGGACTCCAAGATCCTGGAGATCGGGGAGGGCACGAGCGAGGTGCAGCGGATGCTGATCGCGCGGGAGCTGGGGCTCGCGGGCTGAGCCCCGGCCGCCGTCGACACACGGAAGCGGCGGAAGGGCGCGCTGTTCCCGCCCCTCCGCCCCGGCACCCGCGCTGACCTGGAGACCTTCGGGAGTGCCCTTCATAGGACGGCCACGTCAGAGGCACAGCCAGGTCATGCTATCTTCACATTCTCAGCGGCACTTTCGTCCCGAATAATGGCGCCCTGCGGCACCTTCACAGCCGATATCCATGCCATCCCCATACGGGGCGTGCCCCGTATTCCTTGGAGAGCGTGAAGATGGCTGCCCCGGCCGTTTCGGTGATTGTCGCCGCGTACAACGCGATGCCTTATCTGACGCGCTGCATTACGTCTGTCGCCGAGCAGAGCATCGGCCGGGACGAGCTGGAGATCATCGTCGTCGACGACGGCTCGACCGACGGGACGGCCAAGGAACTTGAGCGCTTGGCCGGCGTGTACCCGGGTTTGATCAAGATTTACGCGCAGGAGAACTCCGGCGGCCCCTCGGCACCGCGTAACGCCGGCCTCGGCCACGCCCGCGGACGGTTCGTGTTCTTTCTGGACGCCGACGACTACCTGGGCCCGGAAGCCCTGGAACGCATGGTGGCCATGGCCGAGAAGAACGGCACCGACGTCGTGCTGGGCAAGATGGTGGGCGTCGGTGGACGCGGGGCGCCGACGTCGATGTTCCGGCGCGACCAACCGAAGACCGATGTCTTCTCGTCCCGGGTCTACTGGACGCTCAATCCGATGAAGCTGTTCCGCCGGGAACTGCTGGAGCGGCACAATCTGCGCTTCCCCACGGACCTGTCCATCGGCGAGGACCAGCTGTTCGTGGGCCCCGCCTACCTGAACGCCGCCGGTATCTCCGTGCTGGCCTCTTACGACTGCCTGTACTGGGTGCGTCGGGAGGACGAGGGCAACATCACCCTGCGGACGGGCGGAACCGAGCCCCGGCTGACGTTCCTGCCCCGCGTGATCGACATGATCCTGGAGAACGTGCCGCCCGGCCCCGGCCGCGACCACCTGGCGCACCGGCACCTCACCGTCGAGGTGCGACAGCTCCTCGACCACCTGGTTCACGAACCCCGCCCCGACCAGGAGAAGGCCCTCGCCCGCCTCGCCGAGACCATCGCCCCGCTGTGGCACGAGGGCCTGAACGACCGGCTGTCAGCCATGGCCCGGCTGCGGCTGCATCTCGTACGGCATCAGATGCTCGACGAGCTCCTCACACTCGTGCAGTTCGAGAAGGAACTCGCCCGGACCAGCGTGTCCACCCCTGTCCTCGTAGACGGCGGCCGCGCCCTCGCCCGCTACCCCTTCCTCCGCGATCCCGACCGCGCCGTCCCCGACAGCTGCTACGACGTCACCGCACAGCTCGGCGTACGCCACCGGGTCACCCGTGCCGAGCTGCACGGCACCACGCTGCATCTCGCCGGGCACGGCTATCTCCACCGCGTCGCCACCGAAGACGTCACCACCGACCTCGTCCTGCGTGAGCGCGACAGCAAGGTGGAGTTCCGGCTTCCGGTCACGCACACCGCGACGCCCGGACTCGGCGCCGACGAGGACCAGGGCCACTACACCTACGAGAAGGCCGGCTTCGAGGCCGCCGTCGACATCACCTCGGCCGCCGACGGCGCCCCACTCCCTGACGGACTGTGGGACATCTCCCTCGCCATCGGCGCCCAGGGCATCACCCGGGAAGTCCGCATCGGCAGCAAGCGGGCCGCCGACGTGTCCGGCGAGGCCGCCACACACGTCGTGGACACCACCGAGGGCCCACGGGCCGTCACCCTCTACACCACCCACCCGCACGGCAACTTCACGCTCGACCTCGGTGAGCGGAAGCACGCCGTACTGTCCCGTCTCGGCCTGGACGACACCGTTCGGTGGGCCTCGGACGCCCCTACCGAGCTGGAGTTCACCGGCCGCTGCGCCCTCGCCGCCCACCCCGAGGGCACTCTGACAGTCGCCCTCCGCAGCGACCTGGGAGACAGCGCCGCCTTCCCCGCTTCGGCGACCGGCGGCACCTTTGCCGTACGCGTCCCCGTCACCGAACTCCCCGCCGGCACCTGGTACGGCGAACTCCGGCTCGGCGACTGGACGCTGCCCCTCCCGGAGCTCCCCGGCAACCTCACCGCGGCGAAGTGGCGCCGCCGCGCCCTGCCCTGGTACGCCAAGCCTGCCTCGGACGGCGGGAACGGCTTCGCCCTGCACGTCGCCAGGACCGACCTCGTCAGGGCGGTGACTCGGCGCATCAAGCCCTGACGGGGGCACAGGCGCTGACGGGGGCACAGGCGCCGTTCTTCACGACATGGTCACCTCGCACCGACCAAGGCTCAACGTCGCTTGACTGCAAGGAAGTTGGGCCTCGCCGATTGAGCCCCCGGGCTCCACAGGGCGTCCACAGCCTGGAAAGCAAGGCCCCCACCCCTGGACATCAGCTGAGGTTAGGCTAACCTACCTTCGAATTGTCCGGCGGGTGATCCGCCCTGTTCGAAAGCAGCGTACCCATGCCCAACGCCAGAGCCACCCACCTCACCCGCCGCGGCATCCTCGCCGCGGGCGGCGCCCTCGGCCTCGGGGCCGTGCTCGCGGCCTGCGGAGACGACGACGCGAAAAGCGAGGGCTCCAGCGAGGCCACGACTGCTGCCAAGTCCGGCCCCTGGACGTTCAAGGACGACCGCGGCACCACGGTGAAGCTCGACAAGGTCCCGACGAAGATCGTCGCCTTCGTCGGTGTCGCCGCCGCGCTGTACGACTACGGCATCGAGATCAAGGGCGTCTTCGGCCCCACCAAGACACAGGACGGCAAGGCCGACGTACAGGCCGGCGACATGGACGTCAGCAAGCTGACGGTCTTCGGCAACGTCTGGGACCAGTTCAACGTCGAGCAGTACGCGGCGTTCGCCCCCGAGGTCCTCATCTCCACGACCTTCGACAGCGCCGGCACTCTCTGGTACGTCCCCGAGGCGTCCAAGGACAAGATCGCCAAGCTCGCCCCGAGCGCCGCCATCTCCGTCTACGACCGCCAGCTCACCAAGCCGCTTCAGCGGATGTGGGAGCTGGCCGAGTCCCTCGGCGCGGACATGAAGGCCGACAAGGTCGTCCAGTCCAAGAAGGACTTCGAGGCGGCGGCCGAGCGGCTGCGCAAGGCCGCGAAGGCTCGTCCCGAGATCAAGGTGATGGCCGGTTCCGCCAGCCAGGACCTGTTCTACGTCTCCGGCACCAACCTCTCCATCGACCTGGAGTACTTCAAGGCTCTCGGTGTGAACTTCGTCGAGCCGCCGGAGAGCGCCAAGAAGCAGGGTGGCGGCTGGTTCGAGTCGCTGAGCTGGGAGAACGTCGACAAGTACCCGGCCGACATCATCATGATGGACGACCGCTCCTCGACGATTCAGCCGGCCGACATCACCGAGGCGACCTGGAAGAAGCTGCCCGCGGTGAAGGCGGGGCAGGTCATCGCCCGTTCGCCCGAGCCGATTCTGTCGTACGACAAGTGCACGCCGCTTCTTACCAGCCTCGCCGAGGCCATCGAGAAGGCCAAGAAGGTCGCCTGAGAAAGAGCCACTTGAGGTCGTGGGGCGACTGCGGGCCGGCTGCGGCTGGTCGCGCAGTTCCCCGCGCCCCTCAGAGGTCGGCTCCCCTGACGTCGATTCAGGAGTTACCCCATGACCACCGCCGTCGCCGCCCCGTTCCGCTTCTTCTCTCTGCAGGTCGCACGGACGACGCGGCTCGGTCCGTCCATGGTCCGGATCACCTTCTCCGGCGAGGACCTGCAGTACTTCTTCTCCGACGGGCGGGACCAGTCCCTCTCGCTCTTCCTGCCGCACCCCGGCCAGACCGAGCCGCAGGTCCCCATCGAGCTCGGCGACGGCTGGTGGCAGGGCTGGCGCGAACTCCCGGACGACGTGCGGGCCGTGATGCGGTCGTACACGCTTCGCGCACTTCGCCGGAACCCCGACGAGATCGACGTCGACTTCGTCCTGCACGGCATCGCACCCGGCGCTGCCACCCCGGCCGGCCCCGCCTCCCGCTGGGCCTCCCGAGCCGCCGCCGGCGACCGGGTCCTGCTGCTCGGGCCCGCGATCGCCGACAACCGGGCCATCAGGTTCCGGCCGCCGGAGGACACCGACCTGGTGGTGATCTGGGGCGACGAGACCGCCGTACCCGCCGTCTCCGCCATCCTCGAGTCCCTGCCCGCGGGCAGCCGGGCCCGGGTCTGGCTTCAGGCGCACGACGCCGGGGACATCCAGGACCTCACGACCGAGGCCGACGCCGAGATCACCTGGCTGGTCCGGGAGAACTCCCTCGACGCGATCCGAGGCGCTCAACTCCCGCCCGCCGAGCGCCCGTACGTCTGGATCGCCGGTGAGTCCGGCTGTGTGAAGGCGCTGCGCCGGCACTTCGTCGGTGAACGCGGGATCGACCGGCGCCGGGTGACGTTCGTCGGCTACTGGCGGCACGGGATGACCGAGGAACAGTTGCGCGCCGCCGAGTAGTTGCCTCTGGGACCGAAGTGATCACGGTCACGGTTGAGGCCACCCTTTCCTCGAGTTACTTAGGTTAGGCTAACCTAAGTCGAACTCCACAAGCTGCACCCCGCACTTCACGGCCGTCCCCACCGGAGGACCTCCCCATGCGCTCGCACCTGCTCAATGACACGACCGCGGAGCAGTACCGCCGCTCCGTGACCGAAGGAATCGAGCGGGTGGCCGCCAAACTCGCCGCCACCGACCGTCCGTTCACCGGTGTCACCGTCGACGCCCTCGCCCCCACCATCGACGCGATCGACCTCGACCAGCCGCTGCTCGACACCGCCGCGGTCCTCGACGAGCTGGAGGACGTCTACCTCCGGGACGCGATCTACTTCCACCACCCCCGCTACCTCGCCCACCTCAACTGCCCGGTCGTCATCCCGGCCGTGCTCGGCGAGGCGGTCCTCTCCGCGGTCAACTCCTCCCTCGACACCTGGGACCAGTCGGCCGGCGGCACCCTCATCGAGCGCAAGCTCATCGACTGGACGACCGCCCGAATAGGGCTGGGCGAGAACGCCGACGGTGTCTTCACCTCCGGCGGCACGCAGTCCAACCTCCAGGCGCTGCTGCTGGCCCGTGAAGAGGCCAAGACCGACTCCTTCGCCAAACTGCGCATCTTCGCCTCCGAGGTCAGCCACTTCAGCGTGAAGAAGTCCGCGAAACTGCTGGGCCTCGGCCAGGACGCCGTGATCTCCGTCCCGGTCGACCACGACAAGCGGATGCAGACCGTCGCCCTCGCCCGTGAACTGGAGCGCTGCCGCCGCGACGGCCTCGTCCCCATGGCCGTCGTCGCCACCGCCGGCACCACCGACTTCGGCTCCATCGACCCGCTGCCCGAGATCGCCGAGCTGTGCGAGCAGTTCGGCACCTGGATGCACGTGGACGCGGCGTACGGCTGCGGTCTGCTCGCCAGCCTCAAGTACCGGGACCGCATCCACGGCATCGAGCGCGCCGACTCGGTCACCGTCGACTACCACAAGTCCTTCTTCCAGCCGGTGAGTTCCTCCGCGGTGCTGGTCCGCGACGCCTCGACCCTGCGGCACGCCACGTATCACGCGGAGTACCTCAACCCGCGCCGCATGGTGCAGGAGCGCATCCCCAACCAGGTCGACAAGTCCCTGCAGACCACGCGCCGTTTCGACGCGCTGAAGCTGTGGATGACCCTGCGGGTGATGGGCGCCGACGGCATCGGGCAGCTCTTCGACGAGGTCTGCGACCTCGCGGTGGAGGGCTGGAAGCTGCTGGCCGCCGACCCCCGCTTCGATGTCGTCGTCGAGCCGACCCTGTCCACCCTGGTCTTCCGCTACATCCCGGCGGCCGTCACCGACCCCGCCGAGATCGACCGCGCCAACCTGTACGCCCGCAAGGCCCTGTTCGCCTCCGGTGACGCCGTGGTCGCGGGCACGAAGGTCCAAGGCCGCCACTACCTGAAGTTCACCTTGCTCAACCCCGAGACGACGGCCGAAGACATCGCCGCCGTCCTCGACCTGATCGCCGGCCACGCCGAGCAGTACCTGGGAGAGTCCCTTGACCGCGCGTCCTGACAACCCGACCAGAACCCATGACTTCGTGGGGATCGGGCTCGGCCCCTTCAACCTCGGCCTGGCCTGCCTCACCGAACCCATCGCCGAGCTCGACGGCGTCTTCCTGGAGTCGAAGCCCGACTTCGAGTGGCACGCCGGGATGTTCCTGGACGGCGCCCACCTCCAGACCCCGTTCATGTCGGACCTGGTCACCCTCGCCGACCCGACCTCGCCGTACTCCTTCCTCAACTACCTGAAGGAGAAGGGCCGGCTGTACTCGTTCTACATCCGCGAGAACTTCTACCCGCTGCGGGTCGAGTACGACGACTACTGCCGCTGGGCTGCGAACAAGCTGAGCAGCATCCGCTTCAGCACGACGGTGACGGAGGTGACGTACGAGGATGGCGTCTACGTCGTGAAGACCGCCGCCGGCGACGCCTACCGCGCCCGCCACCTCGTCCTCGGCACCGGCACCCCGCCCCACATACCCGAGGCGTGCCAGGGCCTTGGCGGCGACTTCATCCACAACTCCCGCTATCTGCAGCACAAGCAGGAGCTGCAGAAGAAGGAGTCGATCACGCTGGTCGGCTCGGGCCAGTCGGCCGCCGAGATCTACTACGACCTGCTCAGCGAGATCGACGTCCACGGCTACCGGCTGAACTGGGTCACCCGCTCCCCGCGCTTCTTCCCGCTGGAGTACACCAAGCTCACGCTGGAGATGACGTCGCCGGAGTACGTCGACTACTTCCGCGAGCTGCCGGAGGCCACCCGCTACCGCCTCACCGCCGAGCAGAAGGGTCTGTTCAAGGGCATCGACGGCGACCTCATCAACGAGATCTTCGACCTGCTCTACCAGAAGAACCTCGGCGGCCCGGTCCCGACCCGTCTGCTCACCAACTCCTCGCTGAACGGCGCGCGGTACGAGAACGGCACGTACACCCTGTCCTTCCGCCAGGAGGAGCAGGAGAAGGACTTCGACATCGAGTCCCAGGGGCTGGTCCTGGCCACCGGCTACAAGTACGCCGAGCCGGAGTTCCTGAAGCCGGTCCGCGACCGCCTGGTCTACGACTCCCACGGCAACTTCGACGTCGCCCGCAACTACGCCGTCGACGTCACCGGCCGCGGCGTGTTCCTGCAGAACGCCGGCGTCCACACGCACAGCATCACCAGCCCCGACCTGGGCATGGGCCCGTACCGGAACGCGTACATCATCCGCGAGCTGCTCGGCACCGAGTACTACCCGGTCGAGAAGACGATCGCCTTCCAGGAGTTCTCGGTATGAGCATCGGTACCTTCACCTTCCGCCCCCTCGACCCGCTCCAGGACGCCGAGCTGCTGCACAAGTGGGTCACCCACCCCAAGGCGGCCTTCTGGATGATGCAGGACGCGAGCCTGGTGGACGTCGAGCGCGCCTACATGGAGATCGCGGCAGACGAGCACCACCACGCGCTGCTCGGCCTTCAGGACGGCGAACCGGCCTTCCTGATGGAGTACTACGACCCCGCCCACCGTGAGCTGGTCGGCCTGTACGAGCCGCAGCCGGGCGACATCGGCATGCACTTCCTCACGCCGCCCACCGACAACCCGGTCCGCGGCTTCACCCGGTCCGTCATCACCGCCGTGATGGCGCACCTCTTCGAGGACCCAGCGGTGAAGCGGGTCGTCGTCGAGCCCGATGTGGCCAACAAAGCCGTCCACGCCCTGAACGAGGCCGTCGGATTCGTGCCCGAGCGCGAGATCCAGAAGCCGGAGAAGCGCGCCCTGCTGAGCTTCTGCACGCGGGAGCAGTTCGTGGCCGCCCGAGGAGTAGCCGTATGACCCTGTCCGACGCCGTAGCGCATCTGTCCCCCCACCGCTGGGCGCGGGCCAACCGCCTCCTGATCCGCAAGGCGCTCGCCGAGTTCGCCCACGAGCGCCTCATCACGCCGGAGGCCACCGGCGACGGCACGTACGTCGTCCGCAGCGACGACGGCCTGACCCGGTACGCCTTCACGGCCGTGATCCGCGCCCTCGACCACTGGCAGGTCGACGCCGACTCGATCACCCGCACCCGCGACGGCGCCGAACTCCCCCTCGCGGCCCTGGACTTCTTCATCGAGCTGCAGAAGTCCCTGGGCCTGAGCGACGAGATCCTGCCCGTCTACCTGGAGGAGATCTCCTCCACCCTCTCCGGCACCTGCTACAAGCTCACCAAGCCGCAGATCCCGGTCGCCGAGCTCGCCCGCTCCGGTTTCCAGGACATCGAGACCGGCATGACCGAGGGCCACCCCTGCTTCGTCGCCAACAACGGGCGACTCGGCTTCGGCATCCACGAGTACCTGTCGTACGCCCCCGAGACCGCGAGCCCGGTCCGGCTGGTCTGGCTCGCGGCCCACCGCTCGCGGGCCGCGTTCACGGCCGGTGTCGGCATCGAGTACGAGTCCTTCGTACGCCAGGAGCTCGGCGAGGAGACCGTCGAGCGCTTCTACGACGTCCTGCGCGACCAGGACCTGGACCCCGCCGACTACCTCCTCATCCCCGTCCACCCCTGGCAGTGGTGGAACAAGCTCACCGTCACCTTCGCCGCCGAGGTCGCCCAGCAGCACCTCGTCTGCCTGGGCGAGGGCGACGACAAGTACCTGGCCCAGCAGTCCATCCGGACCTTCTTCAACCAGTCGAACCCCGAGAAGCACTACGTGAAGACGGCCCTGTCCGTCCTCAACATGGGCTTCATGCGCGGGCTCTCAGCCGCCTACATGGAGGCCACCCCCGCCATCAACGACTGGCTCGCCCAGCTCATCGACAACGACCCGGTCCTGAAGTCCACCGGCCTGTCGATCATCCGCGAGCGCGCCGCCGTCGGCTACCGGCACCTGGAGTACGAGAAGGCGACCGACCGCTACTCGCCGTACCGCAAGATGCTGGCGGCCCTGTGGCGCGAGAGCCCGGTCGCCTCCCTCCAGGACGGCGAGTCGCTGGCCACCATGGCCTCCCTCGTCCACGTCGACCACGAGGGCGCGTCCTTCGCGGGCGCGCTGATCGAGCGGTCGGGACTGACACCGACGGAGTGGCTGCGCCGCTACCTGCGGGCGTACTTCACCCCGCTGCTGCACAGCTTCTACGCCTACGACCTGGTGTTCATGCCGCACGGCGAGAACGTCATCCTGGTCCTGAAGGACGGCGTCGTCGAGCGGGCGATCTACAAGGACATCGCCGAGGAGATCGCCGTCATGGACCCGGACGCGGTGCTGCCGCCGACGGTCGAGCGGCTGCGCGTGGACGTCCCGGAGGACAAGAAGCTCCTGTCCGTCTTCACGGACGTCTTCGACTGCTTCTTCCGCTTCCTCGCCGCGAACCTCGCCGCCGAGGGGATCCTGGAGGAGGACGGCTTCTGGCGGACGGTCGCGGACGTCACCCGCGAGTACCAGGAGTCGGTGCCGGAACTCGCCGACAAGTTCAAGCAGTACGACATGTTCGCGCCCGAGTTCGCGCTGTCCTGCCTCAACCGCCTCCAGCTGCGCAACAACAAGCAGATGGTGGACCTCGCGGACCCGGCCGGCGCCCTCCAGCTGGTCGGCAACCTGAAGAACCCCATCGCGGGGTTGTAGCGGCCCTTCACGAACAGGCGGACGCCCCGGAGTACGGTCCTCCGGGGCGCCCGTCAGCTTTTTTACTCAGTCGTCGGCCAGGGAACCTGCGGAGACCGGTAGTACCCGATCCCCAACGCCTCCCACCGCGGAGCCTGCCCAGCAAGCCGTACCTTGTACGCCTCCCAGTCATGCGTGGCAGCCGGCGACCACCCCAGCTCGGCAACACCCGCGACCCGGGGGAACGCCATGAACTCGATGTCCGCCGACTTGGTGATCGTCTCCGTCCACAGCGGAGCCTCCACCCCCCGGATCGCCGAAGCCGGCGCCCCCGGCAGGTAGTTGCCGGGATCCCAGTCGTACGACCGCTTCACCTCGACCAGCCCGGCCCAGTCCAGCCCCAGCGGCGTGTCGGCGGTGTACTTCATGTCCAGGTAGATCCGGTCAGCCGGGGACAGCACGATCCCCGTCCCGTTCTGCGCCGCCTTGGCGACCTGCGCCTTCTCCTCGGCACTCGTACCGTCCAGCCCCCAGTACTGCGCCAAAGCCCCCCGCGAGGGGTTCGCCCCGGTCAGCTGATGCCAGCCCACCACCGTCTTGCCGTACTCGGCGACGATCGGCTGCACCCGGTCCATGAACTTGACGTAGTCCTCGTGGCTGGTGGAGTGCGCCTCGTCGCCGCCGATGTGGAGGTACTTGCCCGGCGTGAGCGCGGCGAGCTCCCGGATCACGTCGTCCACGAAGTCGTAGGTGATCTCCTTGCCGACGCACAGCGAGCTGAAGCCGACCTCGGTGCCGGTGTAGAGCGGGGGCGCCACGCCGTCGCAGTTGAGCTCGGCGTACGAGGCCAGAGCGGCGTTCGTGTGGCCCGGCATGTCGATCTCGGGGACGACCTCCAGATAGCGGGAGGCGGCGTAGCGGACGATCTCCTTGTAGTCGGCCTTGGTGTAGTAGCCGCCGGTGCCGCCGCCGACCTGCGTGGAGCCGCCGTAGGTCGCGAGGCGCGGCCAGGAGTCGATGGCGATGCGCCAGCCCTGGTCGTCGCTGAGGTGCAGATGCAGCTTGTTGATCTTGTAGAGGGCGAGTTCGTCGATGTAGCGCTTGACCTGGTCGACGGTGAAGAAGTGCCGGGAGACGTCGAGCATCGCGCCGCGCCAGCCGTAGCGCGGGGTGTCGGTGATCGTGCCGCCCGCGACCAGCCAGGGGCCGGACTGGACGGAGTCCTTCTCCACGGCCGCCGGAAGGAGTTGGCGCAGGGTCTGCACGCCGTGGAAGAGGCCGGCGGGCTTGGCCGCCGTGATGGTGACGCCGCTGCGGCCGCTGTCGAGGCGGTAGCCCTCGGCGCCGAACGGGCCCTGGGCGAGGCGCAGTCGGAGGCCGCCCCGGCCGTGCGAGGTGACCGGCAGGGGGTACCCGGTGGAGGGCCGCAGGACGCCCGCGAGGTACTCGCCGACGCGCCGGGCCTCGCGGGAGTCGTCGACGAGGATGCGGGTGCCGTCGGTGATGCGGTACGGGGATCCGCCCGGCGTCATCGACTCGGGCGCCGGGACCACCCGGCCCAGGGGCATCGGCTCGCGGGGCGCCGGTGCCGCGCCGGCCGTGAAGGCGCCGGCCGCCGCCACGAGCAGCAGGGATCCGAGGATCCGGGTCATACGGGGAGTCGTTCTGTGGTGCCGTCTCACATGCGCTCCCTTCAGGATTGGTAGAGACCACTCTCCCGCAGAACCGATGAAACAATCCCCCCATGGCGGAAATCATCCAGAAGGACGGCACGTGGGTCTTCGACGGCGACGCCCTGCGGCTGACCCCCGGACGGGACAAGAACGTCAGCCTGTTCCGCAAGACGCTGGGTGAACTGGTCGTCCCCCTGGGCGCGTTGGCGGGGGTCTCGTTCGAGCAGGGCAAGAAGGCCGGGCGGCTGCGGCTGCGCCTGCGCGACGGCGCCGACCCGCTGCTGCACGCCACCGGCGGCCGGCTGACCGAGCCGCACGACCCGTACCAGCTGATCGTCGAGTCCGACCGCTACGGCGTCGCCGAGTACTTCGTGGACGAGGTCCGCAACGCCCTGCTGCTGGACGAGGTGCCGGCCGAGCCGGTCGACAAGTACCTGCTGCCGGGCCCTTCCCTGCCCCTGTCGGTCTCCGCCGGGGACGGCACCGCGAGCTTCGACGGCGAGCACATCCGCCTGGAGTGGAACTGGAAGACGGAGGACGCCAAGGCCGCCGCCGGCACCCGCTCCCTCGCGCTGGCCGACATCACGGCCGTGGAGTGGCATCCGGCGGCGGGCCTGGAGAACGGCTACCTCCGCTTCACCGTCAGGAACGCGCCCACGAAGGCCCCGCCCAAGTACGACCCCAACTCGGTGGAGCTGTGGGGCTTCAAGAAGGACCCGCTGATGGCCCTGGTCGCGGCGGCGGTCCAGGCCCGCCTCCCGCATCCGGCCGCCACGACCGCTCATGCCGCCACAACCGCTCATGCCGCCGCGAGCGTGCCGCAGGACGACGTGGCGCAGGACCACGACGCCCTCCTGCGCCGCCTGCGCGAACTCGGTGAACTCCACCGCACGGGCGTGCTGACGGACGAGGAGTTCACGATGGCCAAGCAGGCGGTGCTCAAGCGGATGTAGCGCGCGTGCGGGCCTGCTTGGCCCCTATTTGGCCCGGCGGGCCACCGTGAAGTGGTCGATCCGGTCGCCCGTCTCGGCGATGCCCTGGACCTTCAGGGTGGTGTACCGGCCCCGCGGCGCGGGCGTGACGTCCACGCGCAGGAACGAGTAGTTGAGGTAGCGCACCCGGGACCAGGCGACCGTCTCGTTCTGCTTGCCGTCCTTGAGGTTGACGAACGAGGCCACGGAGTCGACCTCGTGCTCGTGTCCCTCGTACGAGTCCGGCGCGGTGAAGGCGTACAGGCTGCGGCCCGCCGCACCCGCCGTCACGTACACCACGCCCTCGGTCTCGGGGTAGGCCGTGCCGCCGATCGGCAGCTTCTTGGCGACCTCGTTGCCCTTGATGACGTCGGTGCGCTCGTACTGGTGGTTGTGGCCGTTGATGACCAGGTCGACCTGGTACTTCTCGAACAGTGGCACCCACTCCTGTCGCACGCCGCCTTCCGAGGCGTGCGCCGTGGAGGTGCAGTACGCGCAGTGGTGGAAGAAGACGACGACGAAGTCGATGTCCTCGGCCGCGCGGTACTTCTTCAGCTGCGCCTCGAACCACGTGGTCTGGGTGCCGCCGGAGATGCCGAGGTTGGCCGGTATCTCGAAGGAGACGTCGTTGGGGTCGAGCGAGATGATCGCCGTGTTGCCGTAGACGAAGGAGTAGACGCCGGGCAGGTTCTTCTTGTCGGGCCCGTTGTCGGGGAGCGTGAAGCGGGCCTCCTCGCCGCCGTAGCCGTTGGGCGAGTACCAGGCCTCCATGTCGTGGTTGCCGTAACTCACCATCCACGGGACGGACTTGGCGACCGACTCGGTCTGGGCGAGGAACTGGTCCCACACCCGCGCGTCGAAGCCGGTGTCGGCGGTCTTGCCCGCGCCCGACGGGTCGGCGTACGCGATGTCCCCGGCGTGCAGATGGAACGCCGGGTTCTGGCCGAGGAGCAGGCTGTCGTTGGCCAGGCCGTGGTAGCTGACGCCCTGGTCGCCGAAGGCGGTGAAGGTGAAGGGCGCCATGGGGAGCGCGGGGGCTGTGGTGAAGGTGCCGAGGGTGCCGAGGAGGTGGGGCGCGGCGGGGTCGAAGCCCTGGTGGCCGACGCCGTAGTAGTAGGTCCGGCCGGGCCTGAGGTGCGTCAGCTTGGCGTGGACGTAGTACTGGGTGTGATCGGCGCTCGCGCCGACGCCGGCCGGGGTGTAGAGGGTGCGGATCTCGGCCTCGATCTTGCGGGAGAGGTCCCAGGAGTGGGCGCCGATGCGGACGAACGGCTTCTGCACGGCGACGGGGACCTGCCACGAGATGGTCATCTCGGTGCGCGGGTCGTTGCCGTAGGCGAGGTGGCGGCCGAAGGGGGCGACGAGGGCGCCGTCGATGGTCTCGGTGCGGGGCGCCGTCTGTGTCACTGCGGCGGTCTGCGTCGGTACGGCCGCCTGTGCGGTGGCGCCCGGCACGAACGCGCCGCCCGTGACGGCGCCAAGGGTGACGGCGCCGCCTCTGATCATCGTGCGCCGGGAGAATCTGGCGCGCAGGTACTCGTGCTGCTCGGCGATGCTCATGCGCTCGGCGAGCCGCTCGGGTACGCCCATGCGTGGAATGTCCATGGCGACACAAGGTGCTCGCCACACACATCTGCCCGGGGAACAGCCGGCCAACAGACTCTCATGGGCGTCCCATAAGTGTTCCAACAGCCCACCGCCAGCCGTCTGCCCGGAATCGGGCAGGATTCTTGCGAAAGTGCCGCGCGTACTCCAGGATCTACCGGGTGCACGACGAACTTGTTGATCATCTGACGCGGTCCACGCCCCTGAGCCGGGGCGAGGCGCTGCGTGTGATCCAGGACGTGCTCGCCTATTTCGACGAGACGACCGAGGACTACGTCCGTCGCCGCCACCGCGAACTGCAGGCCCAGGGCCTGGTCAACGCGACGATCTTCGAACGGATCGAGGCGGACCTGAAATACCGAGCGGTGGCACCGCCCGAGCTTACGCTCAGGCAACTGCGCCGCATCGTCTACGGCTGAGGGACACAACTGTATGTGCGGAATTGTCGGTTACATCGGGAAGCGTGACGTGGCTCCCCTGCTGCTGGAGGGCCTGCAGCGCCTGGAGTACCGCGGCTACGACTCGGCGGGCATCGCCGTCACGTCCCCGAAGGCGGCGGGCCTGAAGACGGTCAAGGCCAAGGGCCGGGTCCGTGACCTGGAGGCCAAGGTGCCGGCCCGCTTCAAGGGCACGACCGGCATCGCCCACACCCGCTGGGCCACCCACGGCGCCCCGTCCGACGTGAACGCCCACCCGCACCTGGACGCCGAGGGCAAGGTCGCCGTCGTCCACAACGGCATCATCGACAACGCCTCGGACCTGCGCCGCAAGCTGGAGGCCGACGGCGTCGAGTTCCTCTCGGAGACCGACACCGAGGTCCTCGTCCACCTGATCGCCCGCTCGCAGGCGGAGAAGCTGGAGGACAAGGTCCGCGAGACGCTGCGCCTCATCGAGGGCACGTACGGCATCGCGGTGCTGCACGCCGACTTCCCGGACCGCATCGTCGTGGCCCGCAACGGCTCCCCGGTCGTTCTCGGCATCGGCGAGAAGGAGATGTTCGTCGCCTCGGACATCGCCGCGCTGGTCGCCCACACGCGGCAGATAGTGACGCTGGACGACGGCGAGATGGCCACCCTGAAGGCCGACGACTTCCGCACCTACACGACTGAGGGCACCCGTACGACGGCGGAGCCCACGACCGTCGAGTGGGAGGCCGCCTCCTACGACATGGGCGGCCACGACACCTACATGCACAAGGAGATCCACGAGCAGGCCGAGGCCGTGGACCGCGTCCTGCGCGGCCGCATCGACGACCGCTTCTCCACCGTGCACCTCGGCGGCCTCAACCTGGACGCCCGTGAGGCCCGCCGGATCCGCCGCGTGAAGATCCTCGGCTGCGGCACCTCGTACCACGCGGGCATGATCGGCGCCCAGATGATCGAGGAGCTGGCCCGCATCCCCGCGGACGCCGAGCCGGCGTCGGAGTTCCGCTACCGCAACGCGGTCGTGGACCCCGACACCCTCTACATCGCCGTCTCCCAGTCCGGTGAGACGTACGACGTCCTCGCGGCCGTCCAGGAGCTGAAGCGCAAGGGCGCCCGCGTCCTGGGCATCGTGAACGTCGTGGGCTCCGCGATCGCCCGCGAGGCCGACGGCGGCATCTACGTCCACGCGGGCCCCGAGGTCTGCGTGGTCTCCACGAAGTGCTTCACCAACACCACGGTCGCCTTCGCCCTCCTCGCCCTGCACCTGGGCCGCACCCGCGACCTCTCCGTCCGCGACGGCAAGCGGATCATCGAGGGCCTGCGCAAGCTTCCCGCCCAGATCGCCGAGATCATGGAGCAGGAGGAGGAGGTCAAGAAGCTGGCCGAGCAGTTCGCCGAGGCCCGCTCGATGCTCTTCATCGGCCGTGTGCGGGGCTACCCGGTGGCCCGCGAGGCCTCCCTGAAGCTCAAGGAGGTCTCCTACATCCACGCCGAGGCCTACCCGGCCTCCGAGCTCAAGCACGGCCCGCTGGCCCTGATCGAGCCCGCCCTCCCGACGGTCGCGATCGTCCCCGACGACGACCTCCTGGAGAAGAACCGCGCCGCCATGGAGGAGATCAAGGCCCGCAGCGGCAAGATCCTCGCGGTCGCCCACCAGGACCAGGAGAAGGCCGACCAGACGATCGTGGTCCCGAAGAACGAGGACGAACTGGACCCGATCCTGATGGGTATCCCGCTCCAACTCCTCGCGTACCACACGGCCTTGGCGCTCGGGCGGGACATCGACAAGCCGAGGAACCTCGCCAAGTCGGTGACGGTGGAGTAGTCGGGTCGAGTAGTTGAGTGAAGCAAGGCGGCTGGTGCGGCGCCCTCAGGGACGCAGCACCAGCCGCCACCGCTTTTCCCCGTCCTGCTCCTCCTCGGTGGGGGTCAGCCCGGCCGCCGCGGCAACCGCCGCAGAGGCCAGGTGATCGGCGTGGACATGGGCGACGACCGTACGGACGGACCGCCGCCCGAGCCAGCCGACGAGCGCCCGCGCCGCCTCGGACGCGAACCCGCGCCCCTGCCACGGCGTACCGACCACCCAGGCGATCTCGGCGTCGTGGCCCCCGGTGACCGTCGCCTGGACCGTGCCCACGAGACACGACTCGGCGCGCGGCCGCAGCACCCAGTTGCACCAGGAGACGGCGGGGTCGGGGGATCCGGCGACGAGCCGCTCGTAGCGGGCCCGCAGTTCGCCGGGTGAGAGGGGAGCGCCGCCGATGAAGCGGTGCAGCGCCGGGTCCGACAGGACGGCGGCCATCTCCTCGGCGTATTCGACACGCAGCGGGAGGAGGTCGAGGCGGGCGCCGGTGATGGGCTCGGCGCGTACACGGGGCTCGGACACCGTCCGCAGCCTAGGGCCTGCCGCAGTCCAGGGGTCTGCTGAGCCCTGGAAAAGCTTCAGCCGGTGACTTCGGTCTGAAGTCACCGGCTGAGCGGTGAGGGTGAGTGACGGGACTCGAACCCGCGGCATCCTGGACCACAACCAGGTGCTCTACCAGCTGAGCTACACCCACCATGACCGGCGGTTGACTTCCGTGGAGTTTCCCCGACCGGCCGAGAAAAAGTGTACAGGGTCCGAAGGGGTGCTCGCGCACGCCTTTTGCCGGCGCCCCTGCGTGACCCCCTCGCACACCTACTGAGCAGGCAGGACGTGTTTCGCGGCGATCGACTTCGCGGTGTCCGAGTCGGGGCCGGGCTGCGGCACGAAGATGGCCTCGCGGTAGTAGCGGAGTTCGGCGATGGACTCGCGGATGTCGGCGAGGGCGCGGTGGTTGCCGTTCTTCTCGGGGCTGTTGAAGTAGGCGCGCGGGTACCAGCGGCGGGCCAGCTCCTTGACCGACGAGACGTCGACGATCCGGTAGTGCAGGTAGTCCTCCAGCGTCGGCATGTCGCGCAGCAGGAAGCCGCGGTCCGTGCCGACGGAGTTGCCGCACAGCGGGGCCTTGCCGGGTTCCTTCACATGCTCGCGTACGTACGCCAGGACCTGCTCCTCGGCTTCCGCCAGCGTCGTGCCGCCGGCGAGCTCGGCGAGCAGTCCGGACGCGGTGTGCATCTGACGCACCACCTCCGGCATCGTCTCCAGCGCCTGCTCCGGCGGGCGGATGACGATGTCCACGCCCTCGCCGAGGACGTTCAGCTCGGAGTCGGTGACGAGGGCGGCAACCTCGATGAGCGCGTCGTCGGACAGCGAGAGGCCGGTCATCTCGCAGTCGATCCACACCATGCGATCGTTCATGCGACCACCCTAAAGCTGACGTCCGCTTTTGGGATGCCCGGTGTCACAGGCGGCCTCGGACGCCGGGCGGGCTGAATACGCCCGCCCGGCGTCACAAGGTCACGTCACGACCCGCTGCGCTGCCCCGGCAGACTCGCCCGGCTCGCCGCATACGCCTCGCGGCCGTGGTCCGACGCCACCGACAGCGGCGCGGACGAGCCCACGGGCGCCGGAGTGCGGCGCGTCTGGAGCGGGACGGGGCCGCCCTCCGGGTACGGGCTGGGCGGTGGGCCCTGCTGCGCGGGGCCCGGGCCGACCGTGGGCTCCGGGTCCGTCGGCTTGTCGCTCTGGGGGCGCCGCGCCCGGTACGCCGCCCGGTACGCGGCCGGCGACGAGCCGAGCTGGCGGCGGAAGTGACCGCGCAGCGCCACCGGCGAGCGGAAGCCGCAGCGGCCCGCGACCTCGTCCACCGAGTAGTCCGACGTCTCCAGCAGACGCTGCGCCTGCAGCACCCGCTGGGTGATCAGCCACTGCAGCGGCGCACTCCCGGTCAGGGAGCGGAAGCGGCGGTCGAAGGTGCGGCGCGACATGTACGCGCGCGCGGCCAGCGTCTCCACGTCGAACTGCTCGTGGAGGTGCTCCAGCGCCCAGGCGACGACCTCGGCCAGCGGGTCGGCGCCGATCTCCTCCGGTAAAGATCGATCGAGGTAGCGCTCCTGACCGCCGGATCGGCGCGGCGGGACCACCAGACGGCGGGCCAGGGCCCCGGCCGCCTCGTTGCCGTGGTCCGTCCGCACGATGTGGAGACAGAGATCGATTCCGGCCGCCGTACCCGCCGACGTCAGCACGTCCCCGTCGTCCACGAAGAGTTCTCGTGGATCCACGTGTACCGACGGATAGCGCTTGGCCAGCGTCGGTGCGTACATCCAGTGTGTCGTCGCCGGGCGGCCGTCCAGCAGGCCCGCCGCGGCGAGGACGAAGGCGCCGGTGCACAGCCCGACTATGCGGGCGCCTTCCTCGTGCGCCCGGCGCAGTGCGTCGAGCGCCTCCTCCGGCGGCGGCGAGGTGATCGAGCGCCAGGCCGGCACGACGACCGTGCCCGCCCTCGATATCGCCTCCAAGCCATGCGGTGCGGAGAGTTCCAGGCCCCCTGTGGTCCGCAGTGGGCCTTCCTCGCCTGCGCACACCAAAAGGCGGTAGCGCGGCACGCCGGCGTCCTGGCGGTCGATCCCGAACACCGACAGCGGTATGGAACTCTCGAAGATGGGGCCGCCGCTGAACAGCAGCACCGCGACGATCTCCTTGCGACGTCGCCCGGACAGCTTCCGGGCCGCGGCTTCCGGCGCGGCAGTGGAGTCGTGGCTCATACTGCTAAGCCCCCCTCGGTGGTCGCGGCTCCTCGGTTGTGTCGCTCCTGCACGTTTCCCCTCGGTCCTGCACGAGTCCCCCGCCGTAGACAGTCAAGATCGAATCTACTGTGTCGCGTCGTGCCGCAGTGGCCGGTTCGGCACTCGGCACATTGTCGACTTGGCAACTTGGCGTGAAGCATTCGATCACGAAGCGTTGCACTCACGGGCCGTGCAGGGAAGTGCGCCTTGTCGCAGTGGCCAATCCACGTAGGGTGCGCAGACCCCCTGAGGCCCTTTCCGTGCAGGTGGAACGGGGGGTGGAGGGTGTTCTGGGCGGGGGATGCGCGGTCGCCAGAAGTTGGCTGAAAAGCAGCGCCCCCGTGCGCGGAAACCGGTCAGCCGACCGGTGTATTTCCCCCAGTGTGACGTCCGCCTCGATGAGCCCCGGTTCCGGTCCGGTGGTGGCGTCCGCGTCGCGAGGGCGACGGGCCGGTGCGTTCCTCGTCCTTCATGCGCGCCGCGCCGCGTTCCGATTCGCGCAGCAGCAGCCGGCAGACCGCCGTCACGGCCGCGAGGCCGAGGGCCGTGCCGGTGGCACCGGCCAGCGAGGTGCCGTACCAGAGGAGCACCACCGGGACCAGGACGCAGCTGAAGACCGCCCACCGGACCACGGTGGCGCTGTCCTCGTACGGGGTGCGGGGTCCTGGCATGAGTGCGTGCTCCCTGGGGTCCCTGGGGGGTGGATCACGGGGATCAACGCCCGTTCGAGCGGTCGGTCACTGGCGCGGGGCCGTCCCGGTGCAAGTGAATCCTGTGCAAACCGCCTGTACACCGCAGCAACCATTGCGTTACGGGCGTCCCCTCGTGCATGCTCCCTGGAACCCGCACCGACCGTGAGCGGGGAACTGGGTTAAGGAGGCGTGCCGCCGTACCCTTGGGGTATGGGGTTGGGAAGACCATTCCCGGACACAGCTCCGCCGCACACTGCCGCATCCATCAACGAGCTCCGCTCGCGGGCCCACCCATAAAGGATCACTACGCCGAGACAGCCATGGCCGGTCACGAATTCTTCGAACCCGCGGACCGCAAGCGGCCGGTCGCCGACCCGACGGCGGCCGATCCCCTGGCGGCGGAAGAGCCACGCCAGTCCTGCGACCCCGCCTTCAAGCACGGCGTCGTCGTCGGCTTCGACGGCTCCACCTCCAGTGAGCGCGCCCTCGCGTACGCCATCGGCATGGCCCATCGCTCCGGGTCGGGCCTGATCATCGTCCACGTCGCCAACCGGCTGCCCACCACGGTGTGGGCCGGCTGCGAGCCGCCGGTCTTCGTGGACGTGCCGGACCACCGGACCGAGGTGCTCGGCCTCGAACTCGCCTGCGCCGACTATCTCGCCGAGGTGCCCTGGATCCTCGTCGAGCGCGGCGGCGACATCTGCCACGAACTCGAAGAGGTCGGGCGGGAGTACGAGGCGGACGCGATCGTCGTCGGCTCCACGCACGGCATCGTCGGGCGGATCTTCGGCTCCGTCGCCGGGCGACTGGCCAAGCGCGCCAAGCGTCCCGTCGTTGTCATTCCGTAACTCGCCGTTGTCCCAGGTGAGATGAGCCGGTCGGGACATCGGGCTCCTTTCCGCGATGCGTGAATTTACTCGCGCGTAGAGGTGTTTGTGCCTTTGTGAAGGGCATATAACGCTCACCGCACAACTGCACATGCAAGAAGGGAGCCCGCCGTGGACAACGACGTCTCTGCGGGAAGCGGAATCACCACCGTGGTCGGCCGACTCGCCCTGGGAATCACCCTGTTGGCCTTCGGGCTGGGGTACACCGACGTGATCGACGGTGTGTCGGCTGCTGACGCCGTATCAATCGCCCAGTACGTGGGCGGCATAGCCCTCTTCGTCGCCGGCCTGATGGCCCTTCGTGACCGTGACGGCGCGAACGGGACCGCGTTCGTGGCGCTCGGCGCCCTCTGGTTCACCTGGGCCGTCTCGGCGGACGCCCAGGTCTCCGCCAACGCGGCCGGGTTGTTCCTGCTGCTGTTCGCCCTGGTGGCGCTGTCCCTCACCCTCGCCGGTGGTGACCAGCTCGGTCAGGGCGCGTACGGGCTGTTCTTCGTCTCCCTGCTGCTGATGGCGATCGCCGCCTTCGCCGACAACGACGGACTCACCAAGGTCGGCGGCTGGTTCGCCGTCGCCGCGGGTGCGGTGGCCTGGTACGCCGCGACCGCCGCGTTGGCCCACTGGCCGACGGCCCTTCCGCGACGCGCTGCCGGCCGGGGAGTGACGGCCACCGGTTAGCTGCGCAGGCCGGGGGGTTGGGCGGCTCCCCGGCGTTCAGAACGGACCCCCCGTGAATGGTGGCATCACGTGGGGGTCCGTCCTGTTGGTTGGCCTCTACGGGTGGGTGGGGGTTGCTCGCGCAGTTCCCCGCGCCCCTTTGGGGCGTTGCCCGACCGTCAGCGAAGCAGTTGGGTCTCCAAGGCTCGGGTTCCTGGGGCGCAGGTCTTCGTCAGCTCGGCGAGTTCGGTGGCCGGGAGCCTTCGGGCGGAGCCGCGTCGCGTGGGGTCGAGCATTGCGGTGGCGGTGTGCAGCCACTGGGGCAGGGGGGCGACGCCGATGAACTCGGCCAGGCGGGTGAGTTCTTCGGCCGGGTTGTCGAGGAGGTCCTCGTAGGCGAGTGTGGTGCGCTGGTCGGCGGGCAGTCGGGTGAGGAACTCCGTGCCGTCGGTGACGAGTTCGGACCACAGGGCGCCGAACCTCCGCAGGGGGAGGTCCCGGTCGCGTACCAGGGCAGGGTCGAAGCGCTCGGCGAGCAGCGGCGCCAGGTCGGCGGGCAGCGCGCGTACGTGCTCGTCGGTCAGGTCGGCGAAGCTGTCGATGCCGGCTCGTTCCTTGATCTCGCGCAGCAGCAGGATCGTGCGGTATCCGGGGTGGCGGCTCATGGACAGGGCGCAGTCCGGTCCGTCCCTGAACAGGTGCACGAACCTCGCGTCCGGGAACGCGTCGCGCAGCCTTGGCGCCCAGCCGGTCGAGTAGCCGGACCGCTCCACGACGGCGGTCCGCCCGAGCCGCCCGCAGAGCAGGTCGAACAGCGCCCGGTGGTGCTCGGCGGCAGTGCGCTCGGGCCACCGGACCACGGCCGCGGCGAGTTCGTCGAGCAGCCCGTCCGGGTCGTCGGTGAGGTGCGGCAGCACCATCAAGGAGAGCGCGGGAATGCCGGTGGTCTCCGCGGTGTACCTGCCGGGGCGGCGTGTGTAGAGGAACTCCGGCAACGGCAGCCCGCTCCGGATCATCCGCTCGAAGTGCGGGGCGGGACGGAAGAGCGCCTGCCAGAACTCCTCACCGGTCACCTTCCCTTCGGGGAAGGCGGCGTCGCCCACCGAGGCCATGAACTCATTGAGGCTCAGCACGTCCGGGTGGGTGTTGAGGATGCGTGACAGCGCGGTCGAGCCGCTGCGTCCCGTACCGATGACGAAGGTCAAGGAACGCATGGTCAGCCTCCGCGTACTGTCCGACTCTGCCCGGTCCACCCAGTTGCCTACCCGGCACGCCGGGCGGGCGAATCACGGTAGGGCGCCGTCGATACGGGCACCCCGCCGGCAGATCAACAGCACGCGCGCCACGCGTTGCCAGTTCCGGCCTGCCCTCAGGACGAAGCCCTCATCACCAGCTCCGTGGCCAGCACGACCTGCGCCCGCTCCAGCCCCCGCGACACCGCCGGCCGGCGATCCGCGATCTCGCCGAGGAGCAGGTCCAGCATCCGGCGGCCCATGTCCTCGATGGGCTGGCGGACGCTGGTGAGGGGCGGGTCCATGTGGCGGGCGATGGCCGAGTCGTCGTAGCCGACGAGGGCCACCTCGTCGGGGATACGGCGGCCCGCCTCGCGCAGGGCCTGGCGGGCGCCCGCCGCCGTCACGTCGGACGCCGCGAAGACCGCGTCCAGATCGGGGCGGCGCGCGAGCAGGGCCTGCGTCGCCCGGGCGCCGCCCTCCTCGGTGAAGTCGCCCGGCTCGATCAGCGCCTCGTCCACCTCGTGCCCGGCGTCCCGCAGGGCGTCGCGATAGCCGTCGACGCGGCGCTGGGCGCCGTAGACGTCGAGGCGACCGGTGATGTGGGCGATCCGGGTGCGGCCACGGCCCAGCAGGTGCTCGACGGCCGAGCGGGCGCCGCCGTAGTTGTCCGAGTCCACCGAGGCCAGCGTCTCCGCGGCCGACCTGGGGCCGCTGATCACCGCCGGGATCTCCAGCTGGGCCAGCAGGTCCGGCAGGGGGTCGTCCGCGTGGACCGAGACGAGGAGCACGCCATCGACGCGGTGCGCCGCCAGGTACTGGGCCAGGCGACGCCGCTCCCGGTCGCTGCCCGCGAAGATCAGCAGCAGCTGCATCTCGGTGTCGGAGAGCCCGGCTCCCACACCCTTGAGCATGTCCGAGAAGTACGGCTCCGCGAAGAACCGCGTCTCCGGCTCGGGCACGACCAGCGCGATCGCGTCGGTGCGGTTCGCCGCCAGGGCGCGGGCCGCCGTGTTGGGGACGTAGCCGAGCTCCGCGACCGCCGCTTCCACCGCGGCGCGGGTCGCGTCGCTGACCCGGGGCGAGCCGTTGATCACCCGGGATACGGTGCCGCGGCCGACGCCGGCGCGCGCCGCCACCTCTTCGAGGGTGGGCCGACCGCCGCTCCGGCCCCGCGTTCCGTGGGTTGCCATTGGCTCCGCCTTCCCCGCCGATCCTTGCGCCGGCCTGGAATCTAACAGTCCCGTCCACCACAGTGACCCCGCCTGAGGGCTGCCCGGACGGGCTCAGGTGAGTCCAGTTAACGGCCCGATAACTGAACGCATATCTCCGCGCCGACTCCCTTGACACCCCCGCTCGGACCGACGACCCTTCAACACATCACTTGTGGGAGCGCTCCCACAGTACCTGACACATACACATCCCGCACGTTCCCCGCCCGAGCCGCAGCGTGAACAATGAACGGGCCCAACAGTGCAGTTGGCCGGGGGGTCGGCACGTCAGGCAACAGGAGGACGCAATGCGCACGAGTACCCGCGGGTCCCGCCGGCTGATGGCCCTCGCGGCCGTCGCCGCGCTGACGACAGGGCTGCTCGCCGGCTGCGCCGAGGACTCGGACGACGGCTCTTCGAACGAGGGGGGCGGTGGCAACGGCGGCGGTGGCAAGACCACTCTCACCGTCGGCACGTTCGGCACCTTCGGCTACAAGCAGGCCGGCCTCTACGACGAGTACATGAAGCTGCACCCCGACATCACCATCAAGGAGAACGTCACCACCCGTACCGACGTCTACTGGCCCAAGGTCCTCACCCGCCTCCAGGCCGGCTCCGGTACCGACGACATCCAGGCGATCGAGGTCGGCAACATCACCGAGGCCGTGCAGACGCAGGCCGACAAGTTCGTCGACCTCGGCAAGGAGGTCGACAAGTCGCAGTGGCTGGACTGGAAGAACGCCCAGGCCACCACCGAGGACGGCAAGCTGATCGGGCTCGGCACCGACATCGGCCCGATGGCGATCTGCTACCGCAAGGACCTGTTCGAGAAGGCCGGCCTGGAGACCGACCGCACCCAGCTCGCCGAGCAGTGGAAGGGCGACTGGGGCAAGTACGTCGACCTCGGCAAGGAGTACATGAAGAAGGCGCCGAGCGGCACCAAGTTCGTGGACTCCGCCTCCTCCGTCTACAACGCGGTCCTCAACGGCGAGAGCGAGCGGTACTACGACAAGGACGGCAACGTCATCTGGGAGAAGTCCGCGGGCGTGAAGAAGTCGTGGGACATCGCCATGGAGGTGGCGACCAGCGACATGTCGGCGAAGCTGAAGCAGTTCGACAAGCCCTGGGACCAGGGCTACGCCAAGGGGTCGTTCGCCACGGTGGCCTGCCCGGCCTGGATGATCGGCTACATCCTGGAGAAGTCCGGTGACGCGGGCAAGGGCAAGTGGGACGTGGCCGCGGCGCCGACCGCGGGCAACTGGGGCGGTTCGTTCATCGGCGTGCCGACGGCGAGCAAGCACCAGAAGGAGGCCATCGCGCTGGCGAAGTGGCTGACCGCGCCCGAGCAGCAGGCGAAGGTCTTCGCCAAGCAGGCCAGCTTCCCGTCGACCCCGTCGGCGTACTCGACGCTGAAGCCGGCGGCCGCCACCACCGAGTACTTCTCGAACGCGCCGATCACGGAGATCTTCTCCGACTCCGCGAAGACCATCCCGACGCAGTACTTCGGGGTCAAGGACCAGCCGATCAACACCGCGCTGACCGACATCGGCATCCTCCAGGTCGAGCAGAAGGGCAAGTCCCCCGACGAGGGCTGGGACGCTGCCACCAATGAGGTCAAGGACGTGCTCGGCCAGTGACCAGCCCCAAGCAGGCCCTCGCGCATCCCGCGTCGAGCGCCGACGCCGCGCCCGGTGAGCAGCCGGGCGCGGCCGGCCGCGCGCACGGTCGCGGTACGCCTCCGCCGGGGAGCGAATCCTGGCGGAGCCGGCTGTACCGCTGGGACATGAAGGCGTCGCCGTACGCCTTCATCGCCCCCTTCTTCATCGTCTTCGGGGCGTTCTCGCTCGTCCCGCTGCTTTACACGGCCTGGTACTCGCTGCACAACGTGCAGTTGTCGAACCTCGACGGCCAGGCCTGGGCCGGCCTGGACAACTACAAGAACCTGCTGTCCTCGGACTTCTTCTGGAACGCGCTGTGGAACACCTTCACCATCGGCGTGATCTCCACGGTGCCGCAGCTGATGATGGCGATCGGCCTGGCGCATCTGCTCAACTACAAGCTGCGCGGCTCGACCGTGTGGCGGGTCGTGATGCTCACCCCGTACGCCACCTCGGTCGCGGCGGCGACGCTGGTGTTCGTGCTGCTGTACTCCTGGGACGGCGGCATGATCAACTGGCTGCTGGAGTTCGTCGGGATCGACCCGGTCAACTGGCGTGAGTCCGACTGGGGTTCGCAGTTCGCGGTGTCGTCGATCGTGATCTGGCGCTGGACCGGCTACAACGCGCTGATCTACCTGGCGGCGATGCAGGCGATCCCGGCCGACCTCTACGAGTCCGCGGCGATCGACGGCGCCAACCGCTGGCAGCAGTTCCTCCATGTGACGATCCCGCAGCTGCGGCCGACGATCCTGTTCACGGTGGTCGTCTCGACGATCGGCGCGACCCAGCTCTTCGGTGAGCCCCTGCTGTTCGGCGGGGTGAGCGGTTCGAAGGGCGGCTCCGAGCACCAATACCAGACGCTCGGCCTGTACATGTACGACCAGGGCTGGATCATCGGCAACCTGGGCAAGGCGTCCGCGATCGCCTGGACGATGTTCCTGCTGCTGCTGATCGTCGCCGTGATCCAACTGCTGGTCTCCCGACGGCTGAGGAAGTCCCAATGAGTACGCGTGAACTGACGCTCCCTCAGGCGAAGCAGGACAAGAAGCCCAGGCGCGAGCGGCCCCGGGTGATGGGCGCGGGCAAGCAGCTGCACGCCGGCCCGGTCACCTATGTCGTGCTCGGCATCTTCGCGCTGGTGTCGCTGGCCCCGCTGGTGTGGACGGCGATCGCGGCCTCGCGCACCGACGGGCGGCTCGCGCAGAGCCCGCCGCCGCTCTGGTTCGGCGGGAACCTGTTCAAGAACATGGAACGGGCGTGGGAGGAGGGCGGACTCGGCACCGCGATGTTCAACACCACGTTCGTCGCGGCCACGATCACCATCAGCACGGTGCTGTTCGCCACCCTCGCCGGCTTCGCCTTCGCCAAGCTCCGCTTCCGGTTCTCCGGTCTCCTGCTGATGCTGACGATCGGCACGATGATGATCCCGCCGCAGCTGGCCGTCGTACCGCTGTATCTGTGGATGGCGGACCTCGGCTGGTCGAACCAGCTCCAGACGGTGATCCTGCCGACGCTGTGCACAGCTTTCGGTACGTTCTTCATGCGGCAGTACCTGGTGCAGGCGCTGCCGACCGAGCTGATCGAGGCGGCGCGGGTGGACGGTGCGAGCAGTCTGCGGGTGGTGTGGCACGTGGTCTTCCCGGCGGCCCGGCCCGCGATGGCGGTTCTCGGCCTGCTGACCTTCGTGTTCGCCTGGAACGACTTCCTGTGGCCGATCATCGCCCTGAACCAGGAGAACCCGACCGTGCAGGTCGCCCTCAACTCCCTCGGCACCGGCTATGTCCCCGACCAAGCGGTGATCATGGCGGGCGCGCTGCTCGGCACGCTGCCGCTGCTGATCGCCTTCCTGCTGTTCGGCAAGCAGATCGTGGGCGGCATCATGCAGGGCGCGGTCAAGGGCTGACGCCCGGGCCCGCCGGTTGACTCATAGAACCTCGCTCGTAGGGCCTCACTTCGCAGGACCTCAGTTCGCAGGACCTCATTCGTAGGACCTCATTCGTACGACGTCCGGGGGCCGCGCCACCGTCGCCTCGGCCCCCGGTGTCCTCCCCCCTCCCCTCCTACCCGTCGGTCTCGTCGACCTCCAATGGGAGCGCTTCCATGCCTGAGCCCATGTCCTCCGTGTCCTTTCCCCCCGCCTTCCTCTGGGGCGCCGCGACATCCGCGTACCAGATCGAGGGAGCGGTGCGGGAGGGCGGCCGTACGCCGTCCATCTGGGACACCTTCAGCCATACGCCGGGCCGGACGGCCGGCGGCGAGCACGGTGACATCGCTGTCGACCACTACCACCGCTACCGCGAGGACGTGGCGCTGATGGCCGAGCTCGGCCTGACCGCGTACCGCTTCTCGATCTCCTGGCCGCGCGTACAGCCGACGGGCCGGGGTCCGGCGGTGCAGGTGGGCCTGGACTTCTACCGCCGGCTGGTGGACGAGCTGCTGGCGCACGGCATCAAGCCCGCCGCCACCCTGTACCACTGGGACCTGCCGCAGGAGCTGGAGGACGCGGGCGGCTGGCCGGAGCGCGACACGGCGTACCGGTTCGCGGAGTACGCGCAGATCGTCGGCGAGGCGCTCGGTGACCGCGTGGAGCAGTGGATCACGCTCAACGAGCCCTGGTGCAGCGCGTTCCTGGGCTACGGGTCGGGCGTGCACGCGCCCGGCCGCACGGAGCCGGTGGCCACGCTGCGGGCGGCCCATCACCTCAACCTGGCGCACGGCCTGGGCACCACGGCCCTGCGCTCGGTGATGCCGGCCCGCAACTCGGTGGCGCTCAGCCTCAACTCCTCGGTGGTGCGGCCGCTGTCGCAGGACCCGGCGGACCTGGCGGCGGCCCGGAAGATCGACGACCTGGCCAACGGGATCTTCCACGGCCCGATCCTGCACGGGGCGTACCCGGAGACGCTGTACGCGGCCACCGAGCTGGTGACGGACTGGTCGTACGTCCTGGACGGCGACCTGGCGGCGATCAACCAGCCGTTGGACGCACTGGGGTTGAACTACTACACCCCGTCGCTGGTCTCGGCGGCGGAGCCCGATGCCGTCGGCCCGCGGGCCGACGGCCACGGGACGAGCGAGCACTCGCCGTGGCCGGCCGCGGACGACGTCGCCTTCCACCAGACGCCGGGCGACCGCACCGAGATGGGCTGGACGATCGACCCGACCGGCCTGCACGAGCTGATCATGCGCTACACGCGGGAGGCGCCGGGCCTGCCCCTGTACATCACCGAGAACGGCGCGGCCTACGACGACAAGCCCGACCCCGACGGCCGCGTCCACGACCCGGAACGCATCGCCTACCTGCACGGGCACCTGTCCGAGGTCCGCCGCGCGATCGCCGACGGCGCCGATGTCCGGGGCTACTACCTGTGGTCCCTGATGGACAACTTCGAGTGGTCGTACGGCTATGGGAAGCGGTTCGGGGCGGTGTACGTCGACTACTCGACGCTGGCTCGGACGCCGAAGTCGAGTGCGTACTGGTACGGGGAGGCGGCTCGGACGGGGGCGTTGCCGGCGATCGAGCCGCAGATCTAGCGGAGGCCTCCCACCGTGGGACGGGGCGCGGCGCGCTGAGGGGGCGCGCCGCGCCCGGTCACGGTCACGGTCACGGTCACGGTCACGGTCAGAGGCTGCCTGGAGGAGCGAGCCACTGCGTCGGCTGGCCGGTCACCGAGGCGATGGTCTCGAAGTCGTTGTCGTAGTGCAGCATGGTCAGCCCCTGGAGCTCCGCGGTGGCGGCCACGAGCAGGTCAACGGCGCCCGCAGAGCGGTGCCTGCCCTTCTCGGTGAGTTCGTGCTGCACGTCCCAGGCACGCGTCACCGCCCCGTCGTCAAGCGGAGTCCAGCCGAACAGCGCGTCCAGATCCTGGACCAGCTCCGCCCGGTCCTCGGCGTTCCTGGCGCTGTACAGAAACTCGACCTCGGTGAGTGGGCAGCGTGCGATCAGCCCCTCTTCCAAGGGTTTCTCCCAGCGGGCACGGGCCGGATTCTTCAGGACTCGGACCAGGGCGCTGGTGTCGATGAGGTACGTGGCCGCGCTCATCGACGGTAGCTCTCCTTGTCCAGCAGCATGTCGAAATCGCCGGCATCCGCCCGGGCCGCCAGCCGAGCCAGCGCAAGCGCCCGCTTCTTGCGTTCGACGCCCTCCCTGAGCGCGGCGTTGACGGTGTCCTTCTTGGTCTTGGTCCCGAAAGCTATGGCGGCTTCGGCCAGCAGTTCCTCGTCGATGTCGATCAGCGTCTTGGCCATGGGAGGACCTCCTGGATATCTACAACACGGTCGAGTATATCCACTGAGGGTTCCCGCTCGCGGGTCGAAGGAGTTCACGCTGGACGGCAGCCGCATCGACGGTCGCGGACACGCCCGTCGTCAAACACACGCGCCCCGGCCGGATGGGGGGGAAGGACCGGCCGGGGCGCGCCCCCCGTGGTTCGAGCGGCGACCCCCGTCAGTTGCGTCAGTTGTAAGCCGCGAACGCCTTCGAGAACGCGAACTTTTCCTGGAGCACCGAGCTGCACGTCGCGTCCGCCGCCGGCTTCTCCCCGCCCGCGCACTGCTTGTCCCGCGTCGCCGACCACATCGACAGCCAGCCGAGGCCCTTGGACTTGGCGAAGTTCACCAGCTGGGTGGCGTCGTCGACCTTGAAGATCTCGGTGGTGACGTCGTTGACGCCGATCATCGGGGTGACGGCGACCGTCTTCCAGGCCGCGCTGTCGGAGAGGCCGAGCACGCTCTTGACCTGGGCCTGGGTGGCGGTGGCCGCCTGCTCGGCGTAGGTTCCCATGTCGCCGCTGTACGCGGGGCCGTAGTCCATCGCCATGATGTTGACGGTGTCGATCTTCACGCCGTTCTGCTTGGCGTCGGCGAGGAGGTCGACGCCCGGCTGGGTCAGGCCCTCCGGCATGACGGGGAGGGTGAAGGAGACGTCCAGGCCGGGGTGCTGCCGCTGGAGCTTGGCTATCGCCTGGGCGCGGCGGGTGTTGGCCGCCTTGTCCGGCAGTGCGCCACCCTCGACGTCGAAGTCGACCTTGGTCAGCTTGTACGCGTCCACGACCTTGCCGTACGCCGCCGCCAGCGCGTCCGCCGACGAGCAGGTCGTCGCCAGCTCGCTGCCGGCCGCGCCGCCGAAGGAGACCCGTACGTCGCCGCCCTTGGCGCGCAGGTCGCCGATCTGGGCCGCCACCGCGTCACTCGCCAGGCCCGTCACGCCGCCCCACTTCGGGGTGCAGCCGCCGCCGTCGGTGACGAAGGCGAGGTTGTAGTCCTTGACGCCCGTCGCCTGTGCGCTCGCCAGGAGGTCGAAGGCCGGGTAGAGGGAGGTGTCGATGTACGGGGCGAAGCCGGCGGTGGTGCCCGTTCCGGTGCCGGGGGTCTCGGTGGGCTTGGCGGTCGGGGTCGGGGTCGCGCTCTGGGTGGGGGTGGCGCTCTGGCTGGGGGTGGCCGTCGGCTTCGGGGTGGCGGATGCGGTGGACGTCGGCCGGCCGCTCGGCTCGGGCGTCGCGCTGTCGTCCGTGGAGCACTTCGCGGCGTCGATCAGACAGCCCGTCGGTGTGCCCGTGCCGTTGACCACGAAGCCGACCGTGACCGACTCACCGGCGGCCAGACCGTCCGTGTCCCACTTCGGCGGCGTGACGGTGACGTGCTGTCCGCTCACGCTCGACTCGGCGTTCCACAGCGAGCTGAGCTTCGAGCCCGCCGGCAGGTCGAACTCGAGCGTCCAGTCCTTGTCCGTCCGGCCGCTGTTGTTCGTGACGACGTACTGCGCGGTGTAACCCGTCGACCATTCACTCGTCTTCGTGTACGCCGCGCCGATTCCGGCCGCCTGGGCAGTACCGGTGAACACGATCGCGCCGCCGCCGACCACGGCCGCGGCCACCAGGCCGCCGATCGCCTTGTTCCTGCCACTGACCTTGCGCCGGTGTGTCCTCATCGCGTGCCTGCCTTCGCTGTTCACCAGGGGTGGGGTGCGGCAGCACGCTAGCGATCTCGAATCGGGCAAAGCGCCTGATCCGGGCGGCTGTTGGGGACCTTAGGGTGCGCTTAAGGGAGAGATCGGGGACGGTTAAAGGTCGAGACCAATTTGCCGGGGCGGCGCCTGCGGACAGGCCCCCGATGTCCCCTGCGCACGGGCGCCCGCCCGTCCAGCTGGATCCAGATCCGCACCTCGGTCCCACCCAACACCGACGACCCGATCCGCACGTCCCCGCCCGTCGACTCCGCGAGCCGCCGCACGATGTCCAGCCCGAGCCCGGTCGAGCCGGTGCTGCCCGAGCCCCGGCCGCGCGCCATCGCCGCCTCGGGGTCGGGTATGCCGGGCCCCGCGTCCGAGACGAGCACGATCACCGCGTCCTCGCCGTTGTGCACGTCGACGGCGAACGCCGTGCCCTCGGGGGTGTGCCGGAAGACATTGCCGAGCAGGGCGTCCAGCGCGGCTGCCAGATCCGCCCGGGCCACGGGTATGCGCACCGGCCGGTCCACGCCGGCCACCCGCACCTTGCGGCCCTCGTCCTCCGCCAGCGCCGACCAGAACGCCATGCGCTCGCGCACCACTTCGGCCGCGTCGCACCCGGCACCCGGACCGGCCGCCGCCGTCTGCGGCTTGGCCTCCCGGGCCGTACGGATGATGGTGTCGACCTCGCGCTCCAGCTGGGCGACGGCGGCCCGGGTCTGCTCGGCGGCCGGACCGTCCCCCAGCGAGGCCGCGTTCAGCCGCAGCACCGTCAGCGGGGTACGCAGGCGATGGGACAGGTCGGCCGCCAACTCCCGCTCGTTCGCGAGGAGCTGCACGACCTGGTCGGCCATCGAGTTGAACGCGACCGCCGCCAGCCGCAGTTCGTTCGGCCCCTCCTCGGGCACCCGGGCACCCAGCTTGCCCTCCCCCAGCTCGTGCGCGCCCTCGACCAGGCGCTGCGCGGGCCGCACCATCCGCACCCCCAGCCGGTCCGCGACCGCCACCGACCCGACGATCAGCGCGACGCCGACCCCGGCGAGCACCGCCCAGGCCGTGGCGAGGCCGTTGGTGACCTCGGCGTCGGGGACGAACACCTCGACGACGGCGATCTCGCCGGAGCTCAGCGCGACCGGCTGGAGCAGCGTGGATCCGCCGGGCACCTCGGTGGTCGAGGCCCGGCCCAGCCGCCGTACGGTCGCGATGTCAGCGTCGGCGGCGCGCTGCCGGCCGAGGTCGACGGCCGCGGTGCCGCCGGGCTCTGTCCTGTCGGATCCTGAGCCTTCGGCTTTTGAACTGTCGGCGGCCGCGTCACCGGAGGCCGGTATGTGCACGGCCATGCCCGCGTCCGACCCGGCCGAGGCGACGACCCGCTCCAACTGGTCCCGGTCGGTGGTGATGGACAGCGCGGGGGCGACGGCCGCGGCCTCCCGCTCGGCGTTGGAGAAGGCACGGTCGCGGGCCATCTCCCGGATGACGAGTCCGAGCGGCACGGCGAAGGCGACCACGACCATGGTGGTGACCGCCAGACAGACCTTGACCAGTGCCCACCTCATAGCGGCGGCTCCCCCACGGGTGGTTCCAGCTTCACGCCGACGCCCCGAAGGGTATGCAGATAGCGCGGGTTGGCGGCCGTCTCGCCCAGTTTGCGGCGCAGCCAGGACAGATGGACGTCGATGGTCTGGTCGTCGCCGTAGGACTGCTGCCAGACCTCGGCGAGCAGTTCCTTGCGCGGTACGACGACACCGGGCCGCCCGGCGAGGAAGGCGAGCAGGTCGAACTCGCGGCGGGTGAGGTCCAGGCGGGCGCCGTCCAGCTCGGCCTGGCGGCGCAGCGGGTCGACGGTCAGGCCGCCGACGCGGAGCACGCTGGACGGGGCGGCCTCCGCGCTGCCCGACCGGGCGCGGCGCAGGACGGCGGCCATCCGGGCCGACAGGTGCTCGACCGAGAACGGCTTGGTCAGATAGTCGTCCGCCCCGGCGTTCAGCAGCCGGACGATCTCCGCCTCGTCGTCCCGTGCCGTGGCGATGATCACAGGCACGTCGGTGATGCCGCGCAGCATCTTCAGGGCCTCGGAGCCGTCCAGATCGGGCAGTCCGAGGTCCAGGATCACCACGTCGAAACGGAAATGGGCGACCTCGCGCAGCGCCTCCAGCGCCGTACCGACACTGCGCACCGTGTGGGCGGCGTCGGTCAGGTGCCGGATGAGCGCCGAGCGTACGAACTGGTCGTCCTCGACCACGAGCACACTTGCCATGCGCCGCACCGTACGCCATGCGAGCGAGCCCGGTCGGGGCCTGTGGACAACTCATCCGCTGTGGACAACCCCATCCCCTGTGGGCGACTTCACGCCTGTGGACGACCGCGCGACACGTCCGGGACGCGTGAGGCAGTATGGCCCGCGATGCGCAGAGGACTCGTACACGTACTTGCTTGGTCGCTCGCCACGGGCGCGGCGGTCACGCTGTCGTGGTGGGGTGTCCACACGGTGATGGCGGGCACGGTGTACGACCGGCCGCGCGCCCTGCCCATCACCGCGGCCGACGCGACCACACAGGAGTCGAAGCCGCTGGCGTCGTCGACGAACCGGCCGACCCCGTCGAAGAGCCCCTCGCCCGCCTCCCCGAAGCCGACCGGGCAGCCCCGCACTCCGGCCCCGTCCAAGCCGCCGGCGAAGAGCCCCAGCCCCTCCCCCACCACGTCCGGCCAGGTCAAGAGCTACGACACCGACGGCGGCCGCGTGGTCTTCGACATCGGCGAGAGCTCCGCGGCCCTGGTCTCGGCCACTCCGGGTGCGGGCTGGTCGATGCAGGTGTGGAAGACGGAGACGTGGATCCGCGTGGAGTTCGGCGCGGGCGCGGACCGGGTGTCGGTGTTCTGCACCTGGCACGACGGGCCGCCGCGGGTGGAGATCGGGAACTACTGAGTCACCGGCGCTACCGAGTCACCGGCACGGTCACCGGAACACGGACGCGGGCGGGGCCGGGGAGGCCACCGCCGCGAGGTCGGTCACGGGTACGGCCCCGCCGGTGAAGTCGGTGAGCGCCTTGCCGTGCTCGACGCGGGCCGGGTGCGGGTCGGAGGCGGCGCGGCGGGTCAGTTCGGCGACCGGGAGCGGGCGGTCGGAGGCGACGAGGACGGCGTTGCCGAAGCGTTTGCCCCGCAGCACGGCCGGGTCGGCGACCAGGGCGAGTTCCGCGAAGCGGTCGGCGACGGTGGCGATCTGGCCGCGCAGATGCGCGAGCGGCGGTCCGTCGGCGAGGTTGGCCGCGTAGACGCCGCCGGGTCGGAGGGATCTGCGTACGTCGTCGAGGAACTCCGTCGAGGTCAGGTGGGCGGGCGTACGGGCCCCGCTGAACACGTCGGCGATGACGAGGTCGGCCCATGCGTCGGGCACCTTGGCGAGTCCGTCCCGGGCGTCCACCGACCGCACCCGGATCCGGGCGTTCGGATCCAACGGCAGCTCACGCCTGACCAGTTGGACGAGGGTGGCGTCCCGCTCGACGACCTGCTGGGTGGAGCGGGGGCGGGTGGTGGCGACGTACCGGGCGAGCGTGAACGCACCGCCGCCGAGGTGGACGGCGTGGACGGGCTTGCCGGGCGGGGCGACGAGGTCTATGACGTGCCCGAGGCGCCGCTGGTACTCGAAGGAGAGGTACGCCGGGTCGTCCAGATCGACGTGCGACTGAGGGGCCCCGTCGATGAGCAGCGTCCAGGCCCTGGCGCGCTCCCGGTCGGGTATCAGCTCGGCGAGCCCACCGTCGACGCGCTCGACGACGGCTTCCGCGGCGGCCGGCCGGCGCCGGGCGTTCCTGGACCTTCCCATTGGGTCATTGTCGCAAGCGGGAGACAGTGCCGCCCGGGCGGACGGGGCAGCGGCAGTTCCCGGGCGACGGGCGGCGGCAGAACCCGGCGACCGGGTCGGCGGCAGTTCCCGGGCACCCGCGTAGCGCCAGTTCCCGGCAACCGCGTCAGCAGCAGTTGTCCGCGGCCTCGATCAACCGTGCCGCCTCCCCCAGTGCCGCCCGCAGCGCCGCGGGATCCGTCGCCAGGTCCGCCTCGCCGGGCGGCAGCAGCCAATCCGAGCCCTCGACCGGCGGCTCGGGGTCCGGGTCCAGGTTCAGACTCAGCCCCCGGCCGTCGGTCTCCGTACAGGTGCTGCCCGGCACGTCCCAGGCGGCGGCCGTGCCCGGTGGGACCACGAAGCCCAGCGTGTCACCACCGTCGTCGTGCAGAACGGGGCCCACCGCGTCCCCGGCCCCGCGCCGCAGGATGTCGACCGCCTCCAGCCCCTGCCGCGCCGGAACCGTCACGACGTCGCAGCCCGCGCCCGGCGGCTCGCTGCACTCTGCGGTCGGCGCATGCCCCGCCGCTGTCGACGGCGTACGAGGAACGATGCTCTGGCTGGTCTCCATCTCGACCTCCACCACGGAACCCCTTTTGCAGTCCGAAGAGTTCAACGCGGCGCGGCGTCAACGGCTACGGCGGAAGTCCGCCGCAAAGGATGGCAGTTCATGGCAGATCCCGTATGAGATATCCGGTTTGTAGCCAAACCCTGCGTAGCGGGTCCGATTCAGCAGGTACGTTCTTGCCCGCCGGAGACAAGGGCACAGACGGATTTTTCGGTCAACTCGTCCTCGCTCCGGCATGGTTCGACGGTTCGCACGAGAGGACCCGGCCATGGCGTCGTCAGAGCTGACCTCGTCCCCGCCCCCCAGGCCGCCGCGGCCGAATCTCGCGTTCCGGCAGTTGCGCGGACAGCGCTCGCCGGCCGAGTTCGCCGCTGCGGTACGACGGGCCGCCCGCGAGATCGGCGAGCGGGTCAGCTGTGACGCGCGGTACGTCGGCCGGGTCGAGGCCGGCGAGATCCGCTGCCCCAACTACGCGTACGAACGGGTGTTCCTGCACATGTTCCCCGGCCGCACGCTCACCGACCTCGGCTTCGCGCCCCGCTCGTCCGTACGCGGACGCCGGGCGCGCACCGACGAGGACACGCCCCCCATGCACACCATGATCCCGGCGCACGCCTCAAGTGAGACGCGGGGGACCCGGGAGCCGTATGACCCGCTGAACCCTCAGGACCCGTACGACCCGAACGATCCGAACGACCCGTTCGGCACACAGCAGAACCACCAGAACCACGAGATCCACGAGGAGAGCGACGTGCTGCGTCGCGCATTCATGACCGGCGGGGGCGCCACGGTGGCCGCCGCCTCGCTGAGCCCCTTGGGGCTCGCCTTCGACGCCGCGGCCGCGGAGCGTCCCGTCCGACGTGTCGGGGGCCGCGAGGCGGACGCGCTCGAGGAAGCCGTACGCCGCATCCGGCTGCTGGACGACCGGCACGGCGCCGACGGCCTCTACCGACGCGCGGCCACCCCGCTGCGCGCCGCCTACGCGCTGCTCGACGCCGGTACGACCCGGCAGGCGGTCGGCGACCGGCTGCACTCGGGCGCGGGGGAACTGGCCATCTCGGTGGGGTGGCTGGCGCACGACTCGGGGCGGTTCGACGACGCGCGCTCGCACTACGCGGAGGCGCTGGCGACGGCCCGGATGGCCGGGGACGCGGCCCTCGAGGCGCACGCCTTCTGCAACACGTCCTTCCTCGCGCGGGACGCGGGCCGGCCCCGCGAGGCGGTGCGGGCGGCGCAGGCCGCGCAACGCGTCGCGCGCCCCCTGGGCTCCCCCCGGCTGATGTCCCTGCTCGCGTTGCGCGAGGCGGGCGGCTGGGCGGGGCTCGCCGACCGCACCGGCTGCGAACAGGCCCTCGTGCGCGCGCAGGCCCTCTTCGAGCGTGGCCACTCGGACGCCGACCCCGAGTGGATGAGCTTCTACGGCGAGGCCGAGCTGGAGGTCCTGGAGGCGCAGTGCTGGTCGACGCTGGGGAACTGGCAGCGGGCGGCGCGGCATGCGGGGAGGGCGGCCCAGCTCCAGGATCCGCACTTCACGCGGAACATCGCGCTGTACACGGCGGAGCTGGCGGACGACCTGGCGCGGGGCGGGCGTCCTGACGAGGCGGCTGCGGCCGGGATGCGGGTGCTGGATCTGCTGGACCAGGTGCAGTCGTCGCGCGTGCAGACGATGCTGGCGGGGACGGCGCGGGTGCTGTTGCCGCACCGGCGGGCGAGTGGGGTGTCGGCGTTCTTGGAGCGACATGCGAGCGCGCCGCGTACGGCGTGACCGGCGCAGCCCGCGGGCAGTCGTGCCGCTGGGGCGGCTCCCGACCCGAAGAAAGGCGGCGCCCCGCCCACGCGGGCGAGCGATCCAACCCGCGCGCCGACATGAGCGCGCGGCACCGGACAACTACCCGGCCAAGTGCCCCAGGTCGTTCCAGCTCTCGATCGCCGGCTCGCCGTAAGCCCACCCCAGTACCGACAGCGACGTCGGGTTCAGGCGGATGCGGGCCGCGAAGTCGAGCGGCAGGCCCAGCCAGCGGGCGCCTATGGACCGGAGTATGTGCCCGTGTGCGAACACGAGCACATCCCGGTCCTCCTCGCGCGCCCAGGCCACGACCTCGTCGGCCCGGGCCGTCACCTCGGACAGGCTCTCGCCCTCGGGCACGCCGTCGCGCCAGATGAGCCAGCCGGGCCGCACGGCCTGGATGTCCGCCGGTGTCATGCCCTCGTAGGCGCCGTAGTCCCACTCCATGAGCGTGTCCCAGGCACGCGCGCGTTCACCGAAGCCGGCGAGTTCGCATGTCTCACGCGCGCGTGAGAGAGGGCTGGTGCGCACCTCGACACCGGCCAGCCCGTCGTACGGCGACCGGTTCAGGCGCTCGCCCAGCAGCTTCGCGCCCCGGCGGCCCTCCTCAAGGAGCGGCACATCGGTCCTGCCCGTGTGCTTGCCGGACAGCGACCATTCCGTCTGGCCGTGCCGGGCCAGCAGGATGCGCGGAGCCATGAAGAGGCCTTCCAGGAGAAATGAGAGGCGGAGCCCCTCCATCATCGCGCACGCTGTTCCGGGGCAACCCGGGGGGCGATCTCTGCGTCTTGAGGGCCGGGGCGCCCGCAGGGGGCGCGCGCGTACACCGTAAAGTGGCACGACCGGTCAACCGGGCGCCGTGACGAGAAGGGGGAGGCGATCGGATGCCGCACGCCGATATAGCTGGCGTGGAGGCGACGCCGCGGACCCGCCTGCGCTGGTGGACCGAGCTGCCGCTGATACTCCTGGTCTACGCCTGCTACTCGGCGGGCCGACTCCTCGCCCGGGGCGATGTCAGCCACGCCGTCGACCACGGTCTGGCGATCCTGGACATCGAAAAGGCCCTGTACCTCAACGCGGAGCACCCTCTCAACCGTCTCTTCACCCGCGAGCCCTGGCTGGGCGTCCCGGCCGACTTCTGGTACGCGTCGCTGCACTACCTGGTCACGCCCGTGCTCCTGGTCTGGCTCTTCCGGTCGCGCACCGTGCACTACCGCGCGGCCCGCACCTGGCTGATGACGTCGACCTTCATCGGCCTGATCGGCTTCACCCTGCTGCCCACCTGCCCGCCCCGGCTGCTGGCCGAGGGTTACGGCTTCGTGGACACGATGGCCCAGTACAGCTCGTACGGCTGGTGGGGCGGCGAGGCGAGCGCGCCCCGGGGCCTCGGCGGCATGACGAACCAGTACGCGGCCATGCCGAGTCTGCACGTCGGCTGGGCGCTGTGGTGCGGGGTGGTGCTGTGGCGGTACGGCGGGACGCGCCTGTCGAAGGTGGCGGCCGTCGCCTACCCCCTGATCACCACCATCGTGGTGATGGGCACCGCCAACCACTACTTCCTCGACGCGGCCGCGGGCGCCGCCGTGATGGGCGTCGGGTTCCTGCTGGCGCCGGTCGTCATGCGGACCGCGGACCGGGCTCGGGCCCGGCTCGGGGCGCAGACCGCGCCGGTCGCGACGGCCGGCACGGCCTCCGGCGGCACGCTCGCGACGGTCTCCGGCGGCGCCGTCCCGATGGGCTCTGCCGACGCATCTTCCTCAATTGTCAGTGGCGGATGCCAGACTTCCGCGGGTGAGCGAATTCCACGGCAGCGAGAGTCCCGGGTCGGATCCGGAGCCGAGCCGAGTGCCTCCCCCCAGGACGCGGGGGACGGCGCTCCGGCACCGGCTCGCTGAGCTGCGCGGTCCCGACGTACCGGCCAAGGCGCTGGACGCGCGCGCCCTGGCCGCCCTCGCCGCCAACCCCGGCTGCAAGCGGCGCGCGATCCTGGACGGCGCCGGGGTGAACAAGGCGGCACTGGCGAGCGCGCTGGGCTCGCCGTCGGTGTTCGGGCAGTCGCAGTTCGCCTTCACGCGCGGCAACGCCTTCGAGGCGAAGGTCAAGGCGGACGGCGGCGCGGAACTGCTGCGGCTGGTGCACGAGAAGCTGGACCGCACCGCCGAACCGCCCGCCCACGCGCGCGTGCCCGAACTCGCCGCGATCGGCCCCGAGGGACGCACCGCCCGGACGGCACTGGCGCTGCGCGAGGCCACCGAGGCGCACGGCGAGTGGACCCTGCTCGACCACCCGATGCTCGCCCTGGACGTGGCCGGATCGCCCGCCTTCCTGGAGCCGGACGCGGTCGTCGTGCACCCGGACGGCAGCTGGACGGTCGTGGAGATCAAGTCCTTCCCCATGCTGGACGGCTCGGCGGACCCGGCGAAGGTGGGCGCGGCGGCGCGTCAGGCGGCGGTCTACGTGCTGGCGCTGGAGCAGATCGCCGCCCGCCTCGGCGACAGCGCCCCCGCCCCGCGCGTGCGCCACCGGATCCTCCTCGTCTGCCCCAAGGACTTCTCCAACCTCCCCACCGCCTCGGCCGTCGACGTCCGCAAGCAGCGCGCGGTGACCGCCCGCCAGCTGGCCCGCCTCACCCGCATCGAGGACATCGCCGACACGCTCCCCGCCGGCACCTGCTTCTCCCTCGAGCTGCCCGCGGCCGACCTGACGGCCGCCGTCGAGTCCGTCCCGGCGACGTACGCGCCCGAGTGCCTGTCCGCCTGCGAACTGGCCTTCCACTGCCGCGCCCGCTCCCGCGCGTCCGGCGCGGTGACGTCACTGGGCCGTTCGGTGCGGGCCGAGCTGGGCGGCCTGACCACGGTCGAGGACGTCCTGTCGGCGGCCCGCGGCGAGTCCGGCGACCCGGACGACCCGGCGGTGGCCGCCCTGCGCCGGGCGGCACGGCTGCGCGCCGAGGCCCTCGGCCGGGACGCGCAGGACCTCGGCCGGGACGCCCAGGACGCCCAGACGCTCGCCCGGGAAGCGCCCGGTCAGGAAGCCGCGGCTCCCGGCCCGGAGGCGGTGGCCCCGTGTCGCTGATCTCCACCCTCGCCCGCATGGAGGCCGTCAGCACCGGCCGCGCCCAGCCCGCCGCCACCGTCCGCCACCGGCACCTGTCCGACCGCCCCCTGGTCTTCGTTCCGCTCACCACCGCCGGTGAGGCCGGCGCCCCGCTCGGCGCGCTGGTCGGCACCGACCGGGACGCCCCGCACCTGCTGGTCGTGCCGCAGCCCCGCGACCGCGATCTCAGGTTCGCGTTCCTGTCGGAACTGGCGGACGTCGTCCTGCCGTACATCGACGCCCACGCCGAGGCCGTCGAGGCGGCTGAACGCAACGAGACCGACCCGGAGACCGGCAAGCGGGTCAAGGTCGAGGTCGAGCTGTGCGCGGACGCCCCGCAGCTGATCGTGCCGAGCCGCGCGGGCGTCGACTTCGTCCGGCTCCTGGGCCGCTCCATGCGCTTCCGGCGTACGGCGGAACAGGACCCGGAGGCTCCCTATCCCGCGCCCCCGCGCGTGCCGTTGCTCGGCCGCTGGCTGACCCACTTCGGCGAGCGGGCCCGCGTGCCCGGCTCCTCGCTGCTGCTGGCCATGACGGACGTACTGGCCCGGCACTGGGCGACCGGCCAGTCCACCCTGGAGGACCAGCACCTGGGCGCGCTGCTCGCCTGGATCGACCCCCCGGAGAGCGAGACGGGCGCCGAGGCGGCCCTGCGCGCGGAGCTCGCACGCGACCGGGAGGGCCAGCTGCTGTGCCCGCCCGCCGGTCCCGCCACCGACCCGGCGTTCGACAACAAGCTGCTAGCCCCCGCCATCGAGCGCTACGACCGCGCGCGTACGGCCCTCGCCGCCGCCGAGGACGGTCTGGAGGCCGACGACCGGCTCGGCGACCTCACCGCCGCCGAGCGGGAGATCCGCGCCCTCGTCGAGAGCCGGACCCGCCCCACCTGGGACGCGGTGTGGCGCGGCCTCGACCTGCTGCGGGAGCTGCCCGCGGCCGGGCGGGTCGAGGAGCGGTGGACCCGCGACCGCTGGTCGTTCACCGGCCACCGCGACCGCGTCCTCGCCGGTGAGCCCCCGCAGCCGCGCCGCGACGACGCGGTCACCGCCGCCAACAAGCTCGCCGCGCGCGAGCGCGAACAAGCCCGTCTGGAGGCGCAGGAGGCCCTCGACGACCCGCTGGTGATGGCGGGACGGCGACTGGCCGGGGAGGCGTTCGCGGGCGAGGTCACCGAGGTCGTCATGGCGTACAGCGAGGGCAAGCGGCCGAGCCCGCGCCCGCTGGTCACCGTCCGCACGGACGACCGGCCGCATCTGGGCGAGCGGGCCAAGGTGTACCGGTCGCTGGGCGGGAAGCCGCAGTCGGCGGAGTTCGTCGGCTACGAGGAAGCCCCCGGCGACGGGAGCGCGCTGCTCGTGCTGCGGGTGCTCGACAAGATGGGCCGTGGCAAGGAGCCGGAGGAGGGGTCGGTGCCCGAGAAGGGCGACCTGGTCTGCTTCACGCTGTTCGAGCACGAGCAGCGGGGCGGCGCGAAGCTGCCCGACCCGGAGGAGACGCCGTGGACGCACGGCGGGCCGCCCGGGGAGCAGGTGTCCGAGGCCGCTGATCCCCTGACCGAGGAGGATGTGCTGTGACCGCCGTGTTCGACCCGGGCGCGGCGGCGGGTGAGGCCACCGACGCGATCCTCGCCGATACCCTGCACGGCACCGCGCGCGGTGTCGTCGTCGACTCCCCGCCCGGCGCCGGCAAGTCGACGCTCGTCGTCCGCGCGGCGCTGGAACTGGCCGACGCAGGACGCCCGTTGATGGTCGTCGCGCAGACCAACGCCCAGGTCGACGACCTGGTGCTCAGGCTCGCCGAGAAGAACCCCGAGCTGCCGGTGGGCCGCCTGCACAGCAGCGACGCCGACCCGTACGACAAGGCGCTGGACGACCTGCCGAACGTACGCAAGTCGGCGAAGGCGGGGGAGTTGACCGGCCTCCCGGTCGTCCTCTCCACGGCGGCCAAGTGGGCGCATGTCAAGGTCGACGAGCCCTGGCGGCACGCGATCGTGGACGAGGCGTACCAGATGCGCTCGGACTCGCTGCTCGCAGTGGCCGGGCTGTTCGAGCGGGCGCTGTTCGTGGGCGACCCGGGCCAGCTGGACCCGTTCGCGATCGTGGGCAGCGAGCAGTGGGCCGGGCTGTCGTACGACCCCTCGGCGTCAGCCGTTACGACCCTCCTCGCCCACAATCCGGACCTGCCCCAGCACCGCCTGCCGGTGTCCTGGCGCCTCCCGGCCTCGGCCGCGCCCCTGGTCTCCGACGCCTTCTACCCGTACACCCGGTTCCGCAGCGGTACGGACCACGGCGACCGCCACCTGTCCTTCGCCGTCCCCTCGGACGGCTCGGGCCCCGACCGGGTGATCGACGAGGCGGCGGAGTCGGGCTGGGGACTGCTGGAGCTGCCCGCCCGGCACACCCCGCGCACGGACCCCGAGGCGGTACGGGCGGTGGCGACGGTCGTACGGCGCCTCCTGGACCGGGGCGGCGCGGCAACCTCCGAACGCTCGCCCGAACCCACGCCCCTCACCGCCGACCGGATCGCGGTCGGCACAGCCCACCGGGACCAGGCGGCGGCGGTGCGGGCAGCACTGGCCGTGCTGGGCGTGACAGACGTCACCGTCGACACCGCGAACCGGCTGCAGGGCCGCGAGTACGACGTGACGGTCGTCCTGCACCCGCTCTCCGGCCGCCCCGACGCCACCGCCTTCCACCTGGAGACGGGCCGCCTGTGCGTCCTCGCCTCCCGCCACCGGCACGCGTGCATCGTGGTGTGCCGGGCAGGGGTGAGCGAACTGCTGGACGACTATCCGTCGACGGAGCCGGTGCAGCTGGGGACGGTGGTGAAGTTCCCGGACGGCTGGGAGGCGAACCACGCGGTGCTGGCGCGGCTCGCGGAGCACCGGGTGAGGTGGCGGCCGTGAAGGAAACAGCACCTACGCGATCGGCGCTGAGCCCAATGCCGCCCATTCGCCGGACGGAGTCCGGCACGCCGCCGGAGGCGGCCAATGAATACAGCCCGGACGGGTGGGAGGCGAACCACGCGGTGCTGGCACGGCTCGCGGAGCACCGGGTGAGGTGGCGGCCGTGAAGGAAACAGCACCTACGCGATCGGCGCTGAGTCCAACGAAGACCCGTTGCCCGAGGGGCCTGCGTCACACGCCTACTTGCGCGGGCGCGGGACAATGGACGGTGGACCGGTCCGCAGGGGGCGCCGGTGACCTACGAGATCGGTGACGTGCACCGGTGCGGTACATCGGTGACGTACGAGGAGGAGAAAGCATGGCGGAGCCCACGCCGCGTCGGAACGAACCGCGGCTACGCCCCGCGCCCCTGCTCTTCGAGCCCGCGCAGGTGGCCGCCGACCCGGAGCACTTCTTCGACCTGGAGTCGATCGACGACCCCCGTGCGCTGCTGACCCGGGCGACCGAGCTGACGCAGGCGTTCCGGGCGGCGACGGACCGTGCGGTGGAGTTCCAGGCCATCGCGGCGGCCCAGCTGGCGGACCCGCGGCGGTTCGACCGGCTGACGCCCGCCGCCATCGCCGAGCAGGCCGAGTGGACCGAGGACTACGCCAAGAAGATGGTGGAGTTCGGCCGGGATCTGATGCGGGGAGTCGAGGGGCCGGGGCACGTCGACCCGGTGTGACCGACGCGGGTACCTCATGGGCATATGCCAGGCGCGCAAGATACGCCCTGCCACCCGGCCCTGTCCCGACTTCCGGGAACTCTCAGGAGCGAAGCACTCACGGTCGGTAGATGTATCTGCCATGAGCAGCACAAACGACGCCCCGTTCTCCCCCGCATCCCTCACCGCGGACGGTGCCGCCTGGCTCGCCTCCGCAGAACCGTATCCGCGCAGTACCCGGGCGCTCTGGGACGAGCGGCCGGAGGCCCCCGTCGTGCTGGCTTGCGGTTCCGTCTTCGACGTCGTGAGCGCGCCCGCGGTCTTCGGGCGCCGCATGGTCGACCAGCTGTGGGAGGAAGGGCCCGGCTCGGGACCGGTGGCGATGTTCCGGGGCCGGCTGCTGTTGTTCGCCGCGCCCGGCACGGCCCAGCGGCTGCCGTCGCTCCTGCGGTGGGAGGAGTTCGGCCGCGTGGGCGACGTCCCGCCGCTCCTCTTTCACGGCGCGGGAGACGCTGTGACCGTCCCGGCGCGGTCGGACACCGCGGCCTCCTCCGCCTCCCGCTGGCTGGTCGCCCCGGACACCCGTAATCCCTGGTTACCGGGCCCCGAGGTGCTGCTCTGGGCGGCCGTGCGGGCGGCTCGCGCGGCCGTTCGGATATCGATTTTTCCCCACGCCGACCAGGATGCTAATGTCTACGACGTCAGCAGGCGCCGCTAGCTCAGTTGGTTAGAGCAGCTGACTCTTAATCAGCGGGTCCGGGGTTCGAGTCCCTGGCGGCGCACAGACAGGGGAAGCCCCTCGCGGAAGCGGGGGGCTTTTCGCATGGAACCGGGCGCACGAGTACCACCACCGCGCACAGCTGTCACCGCCCCGACGGCCATCACCCGGACGACCATCACCGCCCAGCGCACCGCCATCCCCCACGCAGCGCCCCACTACCCCACCCGGCATCCAGCAGCGGCACCCGGCACCCGGCACCCGGCACCCGGCACCCGGCACCCGGCACCCGGCCATACCACCAGCCCTACCGCCGCCACCACCAGGCGTACCGTCACCCCCCGGCGCACCGCTCGCCCGCCACGCGACCCCCCACCCGGCGCGGGCGCTACCTCACCGTCGCGATCTTCACCGTCCACGCCCCCGAGGCCGTACGCCCCTCCACCTCCACCCGCACACCCTCCCCCGGCACCGTGAAGCTCTCCCCGAGCCCGACCGGCGCGTCCGCGAGCGGCGGGTAGACCGACTCCTCCCAGCAGGCCTCGGTGCGCGGGTGGGCGTCGATCACCTCGACCGGGCCGCCCCCGGACTCGGTCCGGCTGCGCACCCGGTACACCAGGACGCCCTGCCGGCAGGCCTGCATGTCGTTGCCCACGGGGCCGCGCACCTCGAAGGCCAGGGCGCTCTCGGGGCCGGTGCGGACGACGGCGAGTTTGATGCCGCCGCCCAGCCCGAAGCCCGGCACACCGCCGACCGGACCGGCCCCACCGAAGTCACCGGACCCGCCAAACCCACCAGGTTCCTCGGATCCACCGATCCCGCCGGATCCCCCGGATTCACCGATCCCGCCGGGTCCCCCGAACCCACCGGATCCACCAGCTCCACCGAACCCACCGAACGCCCCGCGCCCCCCAGCCGCGCCCGTCTGCACCGGCACGCCGGGCGCCACCGCCAGCGGTTCCAGCGTCAGCCGCGCGCCCCCGGCCCCCGCCCCCTGCACGCACACCACCTGCCGTGGCTCCAGCCACCCCAGCTTCCACTTGTGCCAGCCGAACAGGTCCGGTGCCATGCCGAACTGGCTGCCCATCAGGTCCCAGTCGCCGACGTACGTGTCCCAGTCACCCTTGCCGTCCACCGGGCGGTGGTACAGGTCCGGCAGGTCGAAGACGTGACCCGTCTCGTGGGCGAGGACCAGCCGGTCCGGCGGATGGTTCTCGAACACCGTGACGACGCGGCGGATGTCCGTGCCGTCGGCCCGCAGCGGGGTGTCCAGGTTGACGACCTTCGTGGCGTCGGAGTCGACGCCGGGCGCGTCGGGGTCGGCGACGAAGTAGACGACGTCGTAGCGGGAGAAGTCCACCTCCCGGTCCGCCACTGCCAGCGCGTCGCGCAGATAGGCGGCCCGGTGGGACATGTTCCAGTCGCGCTGTATGGCGTACGCCGTCGACGGGCGCGGCATCCGGAGCCAGTGCCGCAGCGGATGCGGGCGCAGGGTGAACCTGCCGTAGGAGGCGCGTTCGAAGAAGTGGGTGGTCAGCGGGAAGTGGTCGGCCGTCAGTTCGGCGGGTGTCGTCCCGGGGACCGAGTCCGGGAAGGACAGGAACACCATGACCGCGTCCAGCCCCCGGGCCGGGCGCGGATAGGCGGCGTTCCAGGTGTCGAGGCCCTCGGAGTGGTGGGCCTCGGTGCGTTCGAGGGCGCAGGGTGCCGTGTCGAACGGTTCGGCGACCGAGGGGGCCGCGATCAGGGAGGTCGCGGCGAGCGCGGACATCGTGGTGAACACCGCGGCGACACTGCGCAGTCGGGGCCATTCCCGCAGCCGACCCATGCAGGGGAGCAGGGGGAACTGACGCGGCACGTGGACCTCCGGGAGCGGTTCGCGGGACACCGCACCCAGCCTGAGTCATATTGTCGTACTACGCCCTGTTTGCCTGCACCGGACGGGTGACGGGCCCGAGGAATCGCCAGAACCGACATCCCCGAATCGCTCACGGAACGTCACAACCAGTCGAGGGCCCGAAGAAGCCGTCCAGGTGCGGGCAGAAACGATCTGTCAGAAGGTCGAGTCAGTTGGGAACACTGAACAGTAGGTGGAAGGGCCTTGAACCAGCCTCTATGATCGGCACACTTTCCTGACACTTTCCTGCACGGACACGGCCTGGCGGCCGACCGCCCCCCGGCCGGCCATTCCGATGAGACCCATCCGAAGAACGAGTGCACTGCGGGAGCGAGCGGTGAGCGGAACGTCCGAAGGGCCGACGCCCGCGGCAGACCTCATCCGGCCGGCCGTCACAGAGAGTAACGTACAGCCATCCCCCGGTACCGGGGCGCCGCCCTACGTGTCCGCCTTCTCCGCCGCACCCCTGGCGATGGCCGTGGTCGACCGCGAGGGCCTGGTCACCGGCGCCAACGCCGCCCTCGCCGACCTGCTCGGTACGGCACCCGGGGAGTTGGCCGGGGCGGTCGCCGCCGATCTGGTGGACCTCGCCTCCGATGCCCGCACTTGGCACGCGTACCTCGAGGTCCTGCGCGGCCGGCAGGCCAGACTGCGCTGCACACGGCGCCTCAAACACCCGGACGGGCACTCGCTTTGGGCCCAGGTCACGGTCGCCCCTCTGCCCGGCGAGGAGCCGGGCGGTGATCGGGGCGGCGTCCTGCTGTCCGTCGCCGACATCAGCGCCCACCGCGAACTCCAGGCGCGGCTGCGGCACTTGCAGATGCACGACCCGGTGACCCGGCTGCCCAACCGCACGCTGTTCTTCGAGCGCCTGTCGGCGGCGCTGGAGGCGGAGTCGTACGAAGAGAGCGGCACCACCGGCCGAATCGGCCTGTGCTACCTGGACCTTGACGGCTTCAAGGCGATCAACGACACCCTCGGCCACCGCGTCGGCGACAAGCTGCTGGCCGCCGTGGCCGAACGGCTCACGCGCTGCGCCGAGGAGGCGGGCTACGCCCGGTCGAGCCCACCCCTGGTGGCCCGGCTCGGCGGTGACGAGTTCGCGCTGCTCGTCGAGGACTCGACCGGCACCGAGCAACTGGCCGACCTCGCCGAGTCGGTGCTCGAATCCCTGCGGGCGCCCTTCGACCTCTCCGGCCGACGTCTGTCGGTGTCGGCCTCGATCGGCGTCGTGGAACGCCAGGCGAGCGGCACCACGCCCACCGCCCTGATGCAGGCCGCCGACACGACGCTGTACTGGGCGAAGGCCGACGGCAAGGACCGCTGGACGCTCTTCGACCCCGAACGCAACGCCCACCGCATGACCCGCCAGGCCCTCGCCTCCACGCTCCGCCCCGCCATCGAGCGCGGTGAATTCGCCCTCGAATACCAGCCGTTGGTGAGCATGGAGGACGGGCTGCTGCGCGGTGTCGAGGCGCTCATCCGCTGGAATCATCCTCAGTTCGGCGTACTGGCGCCGAATCGGTTCATCGGACTGGCGGAGGAGGACGGCTCGATCGTTCCCCTCGGCCGCTGGATCCTGGCGACCGCCTGCCGCCAGGCGCGTGCCTGGCAGGTGGCGCACCCCGACGAGCCGCCGATCTTCGTGAGCGTGAACGTGGCGGTCCGTCAGGTCTGGGACTCCGACCTGGTGGCGGACGTCGCCCGCATCCTCGGCGAGACAGAACTCGCCCCCCACCTACTCCAGTTGGAGCTCACGGAATCGGCGGTGATGGGCTCGGCGGGAAGACCGCTCCAGGCCCTCCAGGCGCTCAGCGACATGGGCGTACGCATCGCGATCGACGACTTCGGCACGGGTTACTCGAACCTCGCCTACCTCAGCCGGCTGCCCGTATCGGTCCTGAAGCTGGACGGCTCGTTCGTACGGGGCTTCCAGTACGAGAGCGACAACAACGCGGCCGTCCCGCCGAACCCTGCCGACGAGGTCGTCGTCGAGGCGATGATCCAACTCGCCCACCGGCTGGGCCTGACGGTCACGGCCGAGTGCGTGGAGACGCTGGCGCAGGCGTCGCGGCTGCGCAGCATCGGCTGCGACACCGGCCAGGGGTGGCTGTACTCGCGGCCGGTGCCGCCGGATCGTATCTCCGAGTTGCTGGGGGTACGGGTGTGAGGACCTCTCGCGGGCCTCTTCAGGATCTGGTCAGGCCTGGTCAGTCCCTGGGCAACCCGTAGGCGTCCGCGATGAGTTCGTACGAACGCAGGCGTATGTCCATGCCGGGGACGTTGCTCGTGATCATCAACTCGTCGGCGCCGGTGCGCTTCTGGAGGTCGTCGAGGCCGGTGCGGACCTCGTCCGGGGTGCCGTGGATGACGTTGGCGTTCCAGGAGTCGGCGAACTCGCGCTCCAGCGGGGTGAATTCGTAAGCCTCCGCCTCCTCCGGGCTGGGGATGAGGCCGGGGCGGCCCGTGCGCAGGCGGATCATGCTGAGGGCGGCGGCCCTGACCTGGCGGCGGGCCTCCTGCTCCTCGTCGGTGGCGAGGGCGGAGACGCCGATGAGGGCGTACGGCCGGTCCAGGACGGCGGACGGCTGGAAGGACTCCCGGTACAGGTCCAGGGCCGGGACGGTGTTCCGCGCCGAGAAGTGGTGCGCGAAGGCGAAGGGCAGGCCCAGGACGGCGGCGAGGCGGGCGCTGAAGCCGGAGGAGCCGAGCAGCCAGATCGGCGGGCGGTGCGGGGACTGGACGCCGCCGGGGGACGTCGCCTGGACCGGGCCGGGGACGGCGTGGATACGGCGGTAGGGGTGGCCGTCCGGGAAGTCGTCGTCGAGGAAGCGGGTGAGTTCGGCGAGTTGCTCGGGGAAGTCGTCGGCGCCTTCGTTGAGGTGGTCCGTGCGGCGGAGGGCGGCCGCCGTGGCGCCGTCCGTGCCGGGGGCGCGGCCGAGGCCGAGGTCGATACGGCCCGGGGCCATCGCCTCCAGGGTGCCGAACTGCTCCGCGATGACCAGCGGGGCGTGGTTGGGGAGCATCACGCCGCCGGAGCCGAGGCGGATGCGGGTGGTGTGGGCGGCGAGGTGGGCGAGGATCACGGCGGGGGACGAGGAAGCCACGCCCGGCATGGAGTGGTGCTCGGCGACCCAGTAGCGGTGGAAGCCGCGGGACTCTGCGAGGCGGGCGAGGGCGACGCTGGTGCGGAGGGCGTCGGTGGCGGTGTGGCCGGCGCTGACCGTGGCCAGGTCCAGTACGGAGAGGGGGACGGGGGCGGTGCCGTGGGTGGTGCCCCGGATCTCGTCGGCCTGGGTTTCGTCTGCCGCCACGGTGGGTGCCTCCTGTTGTGATGCCGTGCGCTGTCCTGCCCGGCGTTAACAGGAGGGGGGCTCCGGTTTATTCCTTTGCCCACTGGACCCCCGCTCCTCAAACGCCGGAGGGGCTTTTTTCAGCCCGTCCGGCGTTTGAGGACGAGGCCCCTTCAGGGCCGAAGCGGGGGTCTGGGGGCCGCAGGCCCCCAGGGACGGGACGGGTAGGGGCGGCGGGGGCGGAAGAAGGTTCTACACCTGCACGATCGGCTCCTTCGTGAACAGCGACCCCAGTTCCGGCGCGTTCACCCGGCGGTCCGTCAGCCTCAGGGCCTCCCAGACCGTGACCTGGTTGGCGGTGAGGACCGGCTTGGTGAGGTGCTGTTCCAGGGCGGGGAGGTAGGAGGCCGTGTGGAGGGCCGTGTCGGGGAGCAGGACGGCCTCCGCGTCGGGGTGGTCCGCCTCCCTCGCCAGGACGAACAGTTCCTTCTCGCCCCAGGTCCCGACCTCCGCCGCCGTGATGATCCCCGAGCCGCGGACCGACACCACCTCCAGACCCCCGGCACGCAGAAAGTCCGCGAAGAGCCCCGCCACGTCGTCCGGGTACGTCGCCCCGATCGCCACCCGCCGCACCCCGAGCTCCCGCACCGCGTGCACGAAGGCGAAGGACGTCGACGACGCCGGCATGCCCGCCGTGACGGCGAGGGTGCGCACCTGCTCATGGGCGCCCTCCCAGCCGTAGACGAAGCTGCCGGACGTGCACGCCCACACCACCGCCTCGGCGCCCGACAGCCGCAGCGCCTCCACACCCGCCGCGAGGCGCTCGGCCGAGCCCATCCGGCGCAGCGCGTCCACCCGGTGCGCGTCCTCGCCGATGTCGGTGTGCACCAGGTCGACCCGGATGTCGCTGGCCAGCAGTTGCTCGATGCGTGGGTAGTCGTCCTCGGCGGAGTGGCCCGGGTAGAGAAATCCGAGTGCGGTCATGTCAGCCTTTCTGCTGCTCGATGCTCGCTGCTGCTGCTCCTACTGCTGTTCCTGCGCCTACTGTTGCTCCTGCTCAGGAACATCCGGTACATCCGGAAGCACGGGACCGCCGCGCGCCGCCGGATCGATTCGTGCCGCCGGATCGATCAGCGCCTGATACGGCCCCACCGCTCGGGTACCCAGTCGACGCAGCGCCGCCCACATCGTGACCTGGTTGGCCGAGAGCACCGGGATGCGCAGTTCGGCCTCCAGCTGGGGGATCACGTCGTAGGTGGGGAGGTTGGTGCAGCTGATGAACAACGCGTCGGTGGCCCCCCGCACCGCCCTGCGCGCCATGTCGGCCACATCCCGGTACGGCACCTTCCAGATGTGCCGTGTCAGCCCCATGAACGCGCACCCGGTGACCAGGATCCCCGCCTGCGCCACGTAGTCCTCCAGCGCCCGCGTCACCGAGACGGTGTACGGGGTCACCAGCGCCACCCGCCGTACGCCCAGCTCGGTCAGCGCCTCCAGCAGCGCCCCGGAGGTGGTGACCGCCGGCACCGCTCCCGCCAAGGTCATCGCCGCGCACATCGCCCGCTCGCCCGCGATGCCGCCGACGAAGCTGCCGGACGTGCAGGCGTAGGCGACGACCTCCGGCGCGATCGCGGTCAGGGTGCGCACGCCGTCGCTCAGCGTCTCGTGCTCGCTGACCAGGCGGGCCAGATCGAGGCTGACCTCGACCGGCACATAGGGCGTCCGCGTCAGATGCAGCGAGACCTCGTCCGGGACCCAGCGCCACAGTTCCCGGTCCAGCGCGAAGTCGAAGGGGGCGACGACTCCGACACCGCGCTGCGGGCGGGGTCCGCCGAGGAAGGAGATGTCCATGGCGTCCATGGCAGGCACCGCCCTCACTAGGAGAAACAGGTGAGCAACGGACCGTACGTACGCCCGTGTTGACGAAGGTAGGTTCGGGTGCGAGCGTGGTCAAACCTCGCATGTCAGACGGCCGTCCCTTCCAGTAGAACTCCGAGAAACACCCCTCGCACACTCCCGGGAGACGACCCGCGCCACTCCCGGGATACGCCTCCGCCACTCCCGAGAAACGGCTCCGCGCACTCCCGAAAACGCCCCCCGCACTCCCGAAAACGGCCCCCGCACCCCCCGGAGAAGCGACCCGTATGACCTCTTCCGACCCCCCACCCACCCTCCTGGTCCTCGACGCCGACCCCCTCCCCCGCCTCGGCCGCCTCACCGGGCGCGCCCGTGTCGAGCACGCGGACGAGTCGACCCTCGCCGAGCGGCTGCCCCACGCCGACGTCCTGCTGGTCTGGGACTTCACCTCGCATGCCGTGCGGCACGCCTGGCCCGGCGAGGGCCCGCGGCCGCGCTGGGTGCACACGGCGAGCGCGGGTGTGGACCATCTGATGTGCCCGGAGCTCACCGCGTCCGACACCGTGGTCACCAACGCGCGCGGGATCTTCGACGAGCCGATCGCCGAGTACGTCGCCGCCCTGGTCCTGGCGATGGCGAAGGACCTGCCGAGGACCCTGGAACTGCAGCGCTCCCGCGAGTGGCGGCACCGCGAGGGGCAGCGTGTGGCCGGCACGCGCGCGTGCGTGGTCGGGTCCGGGCCCATCGGCCGTACGATCGTCCGCACGCTCAAGGCCCTCGGCATCACCACCGCGCTGGTCGGCCGGGTCCCGCGCACCGGCATCCACGGCCCCGACGACCTCGACCGGCTGATCGCCCGCGCCGACTGGGTGATCTCGGCAGCGCCGCTCACCGAGCAGACGCACGGCATGTTCGACGCCCGCCGCTTCGGCGTCATGCAGCCGTCCGCCCGGTTCATCAACGTCGGGCGCGGGCAGCTGGTGGTGGAGGAGGCGCTGGCCGAGGCCCTCGGCAAGCGGTGGATCGCGGGCGCGGCGCTCGATGTCTTCGAGCACGAACCCCTCACCCCGGACAGCCCGTTGTGGGACGTCCCGAACCTGATCGTCTCGCCGCACATGAGCGGGGACACGGTCGGCTGGCGCGATGAACTCGGCAGGCAGTTCGTGGAGTTGTACGAGCGATGGGAGGCGGGCAGACCGCTGCTGAACGTGGTCGACAAGCAGCGCGGGTACGTACCGGGACGCTGATGTCCACAGCTGGAGGGCGACGCATGACGGATCTCACCGAACTGACCGCCGTACAACTCCTCGACGGCTACCGCAAAGGAGAGTTCAGCCCGGTCGACGCCACCCGAGCCGCCCTGGAGCGGGCCGAGCGGATCCAGCCGGAGGTCAACGCCTTCGTACGTCTCACCGCCGACGAGGCCCTCGCGCAGGCGAGCGAGTCGGCCGACCGCTGGCGGCGCGGCGCACCGGCCGGTCTGCTCGACGGCGTTCCGGTCACGGTGAAGGACATCCTGCTGATGCGCGGCGCACCGACGCTGCGCGGTTCGAAGACCGTCTCCGAGAAGAGGAGCTGGGACGAGGACGCCCCCTCCGTGGCCCGTCTGCGCGCGCACGGTGCCGTCTTCCTCGGCAAGACGACGACCCCCGAGTTCGGCTGGAAGGGCGTCACCGACTCGCCCCTGTCCGGTGTCACCCGCAACCCGTACGACCCGGCCCGCACCGCGGGCGGCTCCAGCGGCGGCGCGGCGGCCGCTGTGGCGCTCGGCGCGGGGCCGCTCGCGCTCGGCACGGACGGCGGCGGCAGTGTCCGTATCCCGGCGGCCTTCTGCGGCATCTTCGCCCTGAAACCGACGTACGGCCGGGTGCCGCTCTACCCGGCCAGCGCCTTCGGCACCCTGGCGCACGTCGGCCCGATGACCCGTGACGCGGCCGACGCCGCCCTGCTCCTCGACGTCATCGGCACCCCGGACTCCCGCGACTGGTCGGCGCTCCCGCCGGCGCCGGGTTCCTTCGTCCCGGCGTTGTCCGGCGGTGTGCACGGCCTGCGCGTCGCCTACTCCCCCTCCTTCGGCGGCCAGGTGGCGGTGCGTCCGGCGGTCGCGGCGGCGGTACGGCGGGCGGTGGAGCGGCTGGCGGGGCTGGGGGCGTACGTCGAGGAGACCGACCCCGACTTCACCGACCCGGTGGACGCCTTCCACACCCTGTGGTTCACCGGGGCGGCCCGGGTCACCCAGCATCTGGGGCCGCACCAGCGGGAGTTGCTCGACCCGGGCCTCAGGGAGATCTGTGACGCCGGCGCACGTCTGAGCGCCCTCGACTACCTGGCCGCGGTGGACGTCCGCATGGAACTCGGCCGCCGTATGGGCCGTTTCCACGACACCTACGACCTCCTGGTCACCCCGACCCTCCCCCTCACCGCCTTCGAGGCGGGCGCCGAGGTCCCCAAGGGCTCGGGGCATCGCAGGTGGACGGGCTGGACGCCGTTCACGTACCCCTTCAACCTCACCCAGCAGCCGGCGGCCACCGTCCCCGTCGGCACGGACGGGGACGGCCTGCCGATCGGCCTCCAGCTCGTGGCCGCCCGGCACCGGGACGAGCTCGTCCTACGGGCGGCGCACGCGCTCTACGAGGCCGGCATCGCCGGGCTCACGCCCTCCGGAAGCTGAGCGACTCCCCCAAGGCCCCGGACCGCCACAGGTCGTTGCAGCCCTGGGCCATCTCGTCCAGCCCTTCCACGACCTGGCCCCAGACGATGCCGGGCACCCAGCCCACGTCGCCGTTCAGGAGCAGGTTGTTGCGCTCGTAGAACAGGGCCAGGTCGACCACCGTGGTGCCGGGGCGGACCTCGCGGTCGTAGCCGTAGGACTTGGTGCCGAGTTCCGTGCCGGCGAAGGCGAAGTAGCAGAGGTCTCCGGGGATGGGGGTGACGGTCGGGTTCTCCAGCGGCGGCTCCGTTTCCGCGAAGGGCGGGAAGAGGGCGTAGATCTCGTTGCGGGCGTATTTGGCGTGGTAGACGTCGCCGGTCAGGGGCAGGGCATCCCAGACGGCCGCGCAGGTGAGCGGGGCGCGGTCGTCCAGGAGTTTGGCCGTGCAGTGGATTCCCCGCTTGACCAACGACACCTCGATGAACCGATCAGTCATGCAATCCAGGGTGCATACATCGCATGGTCTCGGGTAGCCGCGCCGCCATGGCTCCACCAAGGGAACATGTCGAACCACACGTCGAACACATATCCGGCACCAGAGGCCGGCCGGCCGGCACCACACGCCGGTCGCTGCTCGCGGGGGTGGCGGCGCTCGGCGCGCTGGGCGCGGCCGGCTGCTCGCGCGTGGCCACGGCGTCCACGAAGGACGGCGGGGATCTGCTCGAACGGCTGCGGGCCGCCGGTGTCGTACGGCTCGGGATCGCCGGTGAGATTCCCTTCGGGTACATCGACAAGAACGGTGAACTCACCGGTGAGGCGCCCGAACTCGCCAAGGTCATCTTCAAACGGCTCGGGGTGGACCGGGTGCAGCCCGTGCCCACCGAGTTCGGGTCGCTGATACCCGGCCTGAACTCCCAACAGTTCGACGTCGTCGCCGCCGGGATGTACGTCAATCCCGAACGCTGCGAACAGGTCATCTTCTCCGACCCCGACTACCAGATGCTCGACTCCTTCATCGTGCGCAAGGGGAATCCGAAGGGGCTGCACGACTACAAGGACGTCGTCGAGAAGAAGGCCAAGTTCGCCACCGGGACCGGTTATGCCGAGATCCAGTACGCCGTCGAGGCGGGGTACAAGGAGAGCGACATCCTGATCGTGCCGGACCAGGTCGCGGGGCTGAACGCGGTCGAGGCCGGGCGCGTGGACGTCTTCGCCGGTACGGCGCTCACCACCCGCGAGGTCGTCAAGAAGTCCGCCAAGGCGGAGGCCACCAAGGCCTTCGCGCCCCTCGTCGACGGCAAACCGCATGTCGACGGCGGCGCCTTCGCCTTCCGCCCGACGGAGACGAAGCTGCGGGACGCCTTCAACGTCGAGCTGCACAAGCTCAAGAAGAGCGGAGAGCTGTTCCGCATCCTCAAGCCCTTCGGCTTCACCGAGGCCGAGATGACCGACCTCACCGCGAAGGAGCTGTGCGGAGGGGGGACGGGCGGATGACGTCGGGACTCTGGGAACTCGTACTGCACGGAATCTGGATCACCGTCCAGCTGCTGGTGCTGAGTGCACTGGTGGCGGCGGCGGTCGCCTTCGGGGTCGGCATGGCCCGCACCCACCGGCTGTGGATCGTCCGCTTCCTCGCGGGCTTCTACACCGAGGTGTTCCGCGGGACCTCCGCCCTGATCATGATCTTCTGGGTGTTCTTCGTGCTGCCGGTCGCGTTCGGCTGGCAGCTGGTGCCGCTGTGGGCGGGCACGCTCGCGCTCGGACTGACCTACGGGGCGTACGGCGCCGAGATCGTGCGCGGCGCCCTCAACTCCGTCGACCCGGCGCAGCGGGAGGGCGGGATCGCGCTCAGCTTCACGCCGTGGCAGCGGATGCGGCTGATCCTGCTGCCGCAGGCGGTGCCGGAGATGATCCCCTCCTTCACCAACCTCCTGGTGGAGCTGCTGAAGGGCACGGCGCTGGTGTCCGTCATGGGCATGGGTGACCTGGCCTTCAGCGCCAACCTGGTGCGGCTCGCGCTGCAGGAGAGCGCGGAGATCTACACGTACGTCCTGCTGATCTACTTCGTCATCGCCTTCCTGCTCACCCGCGGGATGCGCGGACTGGAACGCAAGCTCAAGGCCGGTGTCGGCAAGTCCGTCGGGCGCACGCCCGAGCAGGAGCTGCGCCGCCCTGAGACGACCGGCGTGGGCGCGGGAGGTGCTCTCGGATGACCTGGGACTGGGGCGCTGTCGCCGACTTCATGCCACGCTTCTGGGACGGGCTGCTGCTCACCCTGCAGATCCTGGCCATCGGCTCGCTGATCTCGTTCGCGCTGGGCCTGGTGTGGGCGCTGCTGATGCGCACACCGACGCGCTGGGTGCGCTGGCCGGTCGGGGCGGTCACGGAGTTCATCCGTAACACCCCGCTGCTGGTGCAGCTGTTCTTCCTCTTCTACGTGCTGCCCGAGTGGGGCGTCACCGCCTCGGCGCTGACCACCGGTGTCTTCGCGATCGGGCTGCACTACTCGACGTACACGATGCAGGTCTACCGCGCCGGCATCGAGGCGGTGCCGGCCGGTCAGTGGGAGGCCGCGACGGCACTGAACCTGCCGGTCGCCAGGACCTGGCGGGTGGTGATCCTGCCGCAGGCGATCCGCCGGGTCGTGCCCGCGCTCGGCAACTACGTCATCGCGATGCTCAAGGACACCCCGATCCTGATGACGATCACGGTCATGGAGATGCTCGGCGAGGCGCGGCTGTTCGCGCAGGAGAACTTCCAGTTCACCGAGCCCCTGACGGTCATCGGTGTGGCCTTCATCCTCATCGCCTATCCGGCCTCCCTTCTCGTACGAGCCCTGGAGCGACGCCTTGTCAGCTGACACCCCTCTGATGAAAGAACCCGACGCGAGCGCCAACCCTCCGGTGGACGGCGGCGAGCTGATCCGCTTCGACAACGTCACCAAGCGCTTCGGATCCAACACGGTGCTCGACCGGCTCGACTTCTCCGTCGCGTCCGGCAAGCACGTCACCCTGATCGGCCCGTCCGGCTCCGGCAAGACGACGATCCTGCGGCTGCTGATGACCCTGGCCAAGCCCGACGAGGGCACGATCACGGTCGCCGGGGAGCAGCTCTTCCCCGCCCCGGAGAAGCAGGTCCGTGAGGTCCGCAAGAAGATCGGGATGGTGTTCCAGCAGTTCAACCTGTTCCCGAACATGACCGTGCTGCGCAACATCACCGAGGCCCCGGTCACCGTCCTCGGCCTGTCCAAGGACGAGGCGGAGGCGCGCGCCCGTGAACTGCTGGAGATGGTGGGCCTCGCCGACAAGTGCGACGCCCGCCCGACCCAGCTCTCCGGCGGCCAGCAGCAGCGGGTGGCGATCGCCCGGGCGCTGGCCATGCGGCCGCAGGTGCTGCTGCTCGACGAGGTGACCTCCGCGCTCGACCCGGAGCTGGTCGCGGGCGTGCTCGACGTGCTGCGGGACATCGCCCGCAGCACCGACATCACCATGCTCTGCGTGACCCACGAGATGAACTTCGCCCGGGACATCTCGGACCAGGTCCTGATGTTCGACTCCGGCCGGGTCATCGAGGCCGGCTCCCCGGAGAAGATCTTCAACGACCCCGAGAACGACCGGACGCGGGAGTTTCTCAGCGCGGTGCTGTGACGACACCTCACGGAGCATGCTTCTGGCATATGCCAGCGTGCTGGAACCGCAGTTGAGGGCGTCGCAATCTCGTCAACAACCGCTCACTACAAGCCTCTTGCCGGTTATGGTGAAGGGGATTGGCTGACTGCAATCCGGCACTGGAGCGACCGCAGGGGGAACCGTGGCGCTGAAGCACGAGCCGACCGCGCCGTACCACTCGGCCCAGGACGCCCTGCGCGTCCTGGAGACCGTGGTGCGGCACACCACCGGAATCACCGACGCCGAGCTCGCCCGGCACACCCGCATCGGCCCGGAGCGCCTGACCAGCCTCCTGCGGATGCTGCGCCGCGAGGGCTACGTCGAGCAGATCGCCGACGGGGCGTACGTCACCGGCGAGGCCCTGAACCGTCTCGGTTCCGCGCAGGGCCGCGAGCAGGCCCTGCGCGAGAACCTCCAGCGCACCCTGGACCGGCTGCGCGACTCGGTCGGCGCCGCCGTCTACATCAGCCGGTACGTCGACGGAGAGGTCAGGATCGACCAGTACGCGGCCGGCCCGGCCACTCCCGTGGTCAACGAGTGGGTCGACTTCCGCTACTCCGCCCACGCCACCGCGATCGGCAAGAGCCTGCTCGGCCAGCTCGACCACAACGGGCGGCGCGACCATCTCTCCCGCCACAAGATGGCCCGCCTCACCTCGCGCACGATCACCAGCGACAGGGTCCTGCTCTCCCGCCTGGAGTCCCAGCCGCCGACCGTCCCCCACCTCGACCTCCAGGAGTACGCGGTGGGCACGGTGTGCGCGGCGGTCCCGATCACGGCCGGATCCTCGGTGGGCTGCCTGGCCCTGTCGCTCCCGGTCGAGCACGCCCACCGGCTGCGCCAGGCGGCGGACACCCTGAACCGGAACGCGGCGCCGGTGCTGCTCTCGCTGGCGATCTAGGCACTCCGGATGTGCTTCTGATCACCGAGCACCGGTGGTCAGAAGCACCCCACGGGACCAGGTAGTATTTTCTCTGTCGCCAGCCGCGAGAGCACAAATGCGCGGTCGGCGGGAGTCATGCGCCGCTAGCTCAGTTGGTTAGAGCAGCTGACTCTTAATCAGCGGGTCCGGGGTTCGAGTCCCTGGCGGCGCACCTCCGAAGGGCCTCTCGTGGGAGCGAGGGGCCCTTCGACGTATGCCAGGACGTCCGCCTCGGTGAGACTCCGGTACGCCCGCTTCCCCGGCGGCCGCCACCACACCGGATCGGCACACCGCACGCCCTCCCGCCTGAGCCCCGCCCGATGGATCTTGTTCGTGGCGGTCACCGGCATCCGCTGCACCACGCGCACGAACCGGGGCGCCATCTTCGTCCCCAGATCGGGCTGAGCGGCCAGAAACCCGGCGAAGGCCACCGGGTCGAAGCTGCCCGCGATCGTCGCCATGACCTGGTCCCCGGTCACCGGATCCGGCACCGCGTACACGGCGACGGCGTCCGCGCCCTCGTACCGGGCGAGGATGTTCTCGATCATCGCGGCGGAGAGGTTCTCGCCGTCCACCCGGAGCCGGTCGTCGCCGCGCCCCGCGAAGTACAGATAGCCGTCGGCGTCCCGGCAGAACAGGTCCCCCGTCCAGTACCAGCCCGCCCGCCGCCGCTCCGCCTCCGCCTCGGGGTTGCGCCAGTACCCCTCGAAGGGGTTCGGCCCGCGGTTGACCAGCTCCCCGATGGCCTCGTCCCCGTTGACCAGCCGCCCGTCCGTGTCGAAGACGGCCGGCGGGCACTCCGCACAGGTCTCCGGATCGAGTACGACGAGCCCGGGCACCGCCCGCCCCACGGCCCCCGGCGGCGTCCCCGGCGACCACTGCACGGCGGCCCCGCCCTCGGACGACCCGTACCCCTCCACCAGCCGCACCCCGAACCGCCGCTCGAAGGCGGCGGCGTCCACGGCGCCCGCCTCGGTGCCGAAGCCGAGCCGCAGGGTGTGGTCACGGTCGTCGGGGCGCGGCTCGGTGGCGAGGAGGTACTGGATCGCGCGGCCCACGTAGGTGAAGTACGTCGCCCGGTACCGCCGTACGTCCGCCAGGAACCCCGACGCCGAGAACCGCCGCCGCAGCGCCACCCCCGCACCGGCCGCGAGGGCGGGCGCCCAGTCGGCGATGACCGCGTTGCCGTGGAACATCGGCATGCAGACGTAGTGCACGTCGTCGGGGCGGACCAGGAACTGGTCGGCCAGGGAGCGCCCGGCCGCCGCCAGCCGGCCCTGGGTGCAGATCGCGGCCTTGGGGGCGCCGGTCGAGCCGGAGGTGAAGTAGAGGAGGAGGCGATCGTGCGGGGCGGCGCGGGAGGCGTCGGGCACCGCGTCCGCGTACGGCGCGAGCAGGTCGTCGTACTCCGGTGTGCCGGTCACCAGCAGCCGTGCGCCGGGCAGGTCCAGGCCGTCGAGCAGCGGCAGGTGGGCCCGTTCGGTGACGAGGATCCGGCACTCGGTGTGCAGGATGTCGCGGGTGAGTTCGGGTCCCCGGCGGGTGGGATTGATCCCGGCGACGGCGGCACCCGCGAGGGCGGCCGCGCTCAACCACATCGGGTACTCGGGGGTGTTGTCGAGGAGCACCCCTATGTGCGGCTCGGCGCCGGGCGGCAGCAGGTCGGCCAGCAGCGCCGCCCGCACGGCTGCACTGGCCGCCACCTCGTGCTGCGTGAGCGCCCGCCCCTCGAACCACAGCCCCGGCCGGTGATCGCCCCACCGCGCCGCCACGAGCTCCGCGACCGTGCGCCTCGTAGTGGACTCCATGGCAGCGCACCGTAGTTGACGGAACGTCAGATAGGGAGCCCGCGACCCCGGAACTACACCACCGTGAACATCAGGTGGGCGATGGCCATGAAGACGACACAGAAGGCGATGAGCACCCCGAAGAACGCCACGGCGCAGCCGGTGCCCGCCGCGAGCCTCCCCGGTGCCGGCGGCCGGGCCGTGGCACGCTCCGGGCGCTCCGGCAGGTAGTGCACGGTGACGATGTCGCCCTCGACGGTCGTGGCCGGACCGTTCGCCTCGTCGAAGCGGACGACACGGCCGTCACGCGCCATGAACTCGTACACGTGGTGCAGCGTCGTGCTCACCGACGTGTCGCCGCGACCGCCGCTCACCGTCGTGTACGCCCGCAGGCACCGCGCCTCGGCCGTGAACCCGCTGTTCCAGGCCCTGCGCATATCCTGCGCGCGGCCGACGATCCTGGTCAGCGCGAAGATCGCCAGGGCGATCATGAGCGCCGGTACGAGGTAGAAGAAGGCTTCGAATGCCACCATGGAGTCCCCCGGTCTTCCCGCGGCCGCGACCGGCCGACGTGGGGGAACCTACCCACGCCGGCCGCAGGGGTGACTCAAGGAAACCTCAGAACGTGACGTCCGAGCACGCGTAGAACGCGTTGCCCGTGTCCGCGATCGTCCACACCGCGAGGATCACATGGTGGCCGCTCAGCCCGGACGGCAGCCTGCCGCTGTGGGAGAGGGTGGCCGGTGGCCGCTGACCGTTGTACGGGACGGTCAGGAAGGGGGTGAGGTTGAGGTCGGAGCGGGCCAGGTTGTGGTTCTGGTTCCAGCCCGGCTTGGTGACGTAGTACTTGAAGTCGGTCGTGGCGTGCATGGCCGTGAACTGCCAGCGGAACGTGTAGCTCTGACCGCCCGTCACCCGGGTGGTGGGCCAGGCCCCGCCGGACGGCGTCCTCGGGGCGCTGAGCTGGGCGAACTGGCCCAGTCCCGCGTTGCATATCTGCCCGTCGGCCGGGCCGGAACCGGGGAAGCCCTTCGGGCCCTCGACGCTCTGCGGCTCCCACTGGATGGGGCCGCAGTTGGTGACGGTGCCGTTCTGACAGAGCTTCTGCCGGCTGATGGGGAGGTCCGTGTAGCCGTGGCTGCTCGCACCTCCGGCGGAGAGCACAAGAGTGCCGGCCGTGGTGAGTCCGAGTGCGGCGGCGTACCACTTGGTCTTTCTGCGCATGCTGCTGCTCCTGGGAACGTGGGGGAGGTTCAGTGAGCTTGCAGGTCTAGACCAAGTCTCAGATTATTGCTGACTGTTGAACATGTCCATACCAATCGAGGAACATGTTCGACAGGCTGTCGGACGCCCGTCGGCACCCGTCAGACGCCCGTCAGGCTCCCGCCTCGCCCCGCCCCACGCAGAACGCCACCGTCAAGTCCTTGACCAGCGCCTTGCGTTCGTAGTCGTCCAGCTCGACCAGCCCCCGCACGGTCAGCCGCGTCACCGTGTCCTCCACCGAGTCCACCACCGAGGTGAGCACGGTGGCCCGCTGCTGCGCGTCCAGCGCGGCGATACGGCGGCGGTGCATGGCCGCGGCGAACTCGGGGGCGTACTCCACCCGCACCGGCCGCACCGAGAACACCTCGAGCCCGACGGCCTCCGCGTCCCGCACCACCAGCCGTGTCAGCGTCTCCCCGGCCGCCTCGACGGATCCCCGCGAGCCGCCCGGCATCTCCACCGGCACCCTGGCCAGCGCCGCCTCGACGCACTCGCGCAGATACGTCTCGTGGTCCTCCACCCCGAGCAGCGCCCGCGCGGTGTCCCGCACCCGCCACACCACGAGCACCACCACCCGCAGCCCGACCCCGTTGCCGTCGGCCGCCGGCATCGGCTCGCTCCGCCAGTGCCGCAGCCGTACGTCGACCCGGCGGCGCAGCACCAGCGGGTTGACCCACAGCAGACCGGTGCGCCGCACCGTCCCCCGGTAGCGGCCGAACAGCCCGAGCACCCAGGCCCGCCCGGTCCGCCCCCTCACGAGCCCGCCGAGCCCGAACAGCCCCAGGGCCCCGGCCCCCGTGTACGCCGCCCACTGCACCGGCCCCAGCCCCGCGCCCGCGAACGCCGGCAACGCCAGCGCCTCCACCGCCGACGGCGGCAGCACCCCCGCCCACCACGAGGTGGCCAGGCACCCGGCCGCCCCGCAGGCCCCGGCGAGCACACCCGCCGCCCCGGGCAGCACCCGCGCGGGCCGCTCCACCAGGTCGGGGTCCATCTCCGGCACGGGCCGCGGCGTCGGCTGCACCGGCTGACGCAGGCGCGGCTGCTCCCCCGTGCCCTGCCGGCGTGCCACGACCGTCGGCCTGAGCGGCACGGAGACCGGGTCGGGGCCGTCGCGGAACAGCAGATGGACGGGGATCTCGGTGGTCGCCTCGTTCTGGATCAGCCGCGGGGGGCGGGGCGCCGCCCCTCCGTCCGGGACGCCCTCCGACTCGGACGGGTGAGAAGTGGTCGTGGTCAAGGGGTGCCTCCAGCCTCCGCGCCAGACGCGTCACAGCAGGGGTTGTCGGGGGTATCGGGATTCCAGGGATGCCAGAGGTGTCAGAGCTCTTAGAACTGTCAGAGGTGTCAGAACTGTCAGAGGTGTCAGAGCTGCCGGGGATATCGGTTACGAGAAGAGCCGCCGCCAGGTCTCCGGCCCCGGATAGCCGTCCGCCGCGCCGCCCCGCCAGCCCTGGGCACGTTGGAAGGCCTCGACGTTTCGCCGGTCCGCCTCGCCCCAGCGCGGCCCCGGCCCGGTCTTGTAGTGCTTGCCGTACCCCTTCTCCACCAGCTGCCGGCCGAGCTGGGTGACGTACGCGTTGCTGGCGCCCGGCCGGAACATCGCCCGCCCCGGATACCCCGGCACGCCGTGCGACGACGGCTTCCCGGTGGCGCCCGCCCCGGCCGCCTTCACGTCGTTGCCCTTGCCCGTCGCCAGCAGCTCCCACGTCTGCGGTCCCGGCAGCCCGTCCGCGTCCCGTCCCCGCCAGCCCTGCGCCAGCTGGAACGCGCGCGTGGCCCTGCGGTCCGCGTCCGTCCAGCGCGGGCCCGGTCCGGAGGAGTAGTGCCGGCCGGCGCCGCGCTCGACGAGCATCCGGCCCAGCTGGGTGACGTACTTGTTGTTGGCGCCGGGGCCGAAATACGCCCGTCCCGGGTACGGCGTTCCGGGCTTGGGGTCCTTCGGCTTGGCCGTGTCCGACTGCCCGGTGCCCGGTTTCGACCCCGTCGCGCCGCTCACCAGCCCCTTGTAGCGGTACGCGAGGTAGCGGTCGGAGTGGGTCCAGTAGGCGTACGGGGTGACCAGTCGGCGGGCGTGCGGGCGGATCGACTCGTAGGCGACGTAGTGGGTGTGCGTGTGGTCCGTCCAGCCGCCGAAAATGACGACGTGCGAGCCGTTCTCGGGGTCCGCCGGATTGTGGAACAGCAGAATGTCGCCGGGCTGCAGATCCTCCTTGGCGATGCGTACGCCGTACTGGTCGAGGCTTCCGGTCCATTCGTTTCCGGGCAGACTCCAGGCCATCGAGACGAAGCCCGAGCAGTCCTGCCGGTATCCGTCCGACCAGTACCTGTACATGCTGTACGGCACCTTCTCGGCGACCCATTTCTTGGCCCGCCTGATGATCTCCGCGCGGGTGGTCGTGGGCGTCTTGAGCGTGCCCGGCTTGGCCGGCCGGCCGCCCGAGCCGTGCAGCGGGGCCTTGCCGCCCTGGGGCGACGCAGGCTCGTCACCTGCGGGAACGCCGGGTAGATCGGGGGGATGGGGGGCGGCGAGGGCCGGGGCCGTGTGGCCGACGGCGAGGGTGGTGGAGGCGGCTGCGGCGACGATCAGTGCCCGGTGCAGGGCGGGGTGGCGGCCGGTCGTGGAATGCGGCAGGACACGTCGCCAGTGAACACATCCGGGGCAGTCGCAGTCACTCTCCGGATCGAATTCCTCGAATACCGGAGTCCGAGTCTCCATGCGATTCCCCTCACACTCCAGATGGAAATGTCCGCGGCTGTACACACCGTCAGTTTCACAACTGTCTTCGGCACTCGCATGTTGACGGTCCGAATGGTTTACGGCACCCCTGCGGACCCTGGCCACCCCGTCGCCCACGGTCAGGAGCACCCTCAGAGGTCATGTAGAGTTAACGCCGTCAGCAGGCGCCGCTAGCTCAGTTGGTTAGAGCAGCTGACTCTTAATCAGCGGGTCCGGGGTTCGAGTCCCTGGCGGCGCACAGACACACACCGGAAGCCCCTCGTGCAAGCGAGGGGCTTCCGGTGTGTTTGGCCGGATACCCTCTGGCCATGGCAGCGCGTGACCTTCAGGAGCGGATCAAGAGGCTCATCATCGACCGCCGGCTGCCCTCCGGGGCCCCGCTGCCGACGGAGCCCGAGCTGATGGCGCTTCTGGGTGCCAGCCGGAACTCCGTGCGCGAGGCGCTCAAGGGGCTGCAGGCGATGGGCATCGTGGAGATCCGGCACGGGTTCGGGACGTACGTCGGCAGCATGTCGCTGGCGCCGATGATCGAGGGCCTCGCCTTCCGCACGGTCGCCGGGCACTACCGCGGCGAGGACACCCTGCTCCAGCTGCTGCAGCTGCGGGAGGCCGTGGAGACGGGGCTGGTGTCGCGGCTCGCGGGGCGGGTTCCGGACGCCGACCTCGTTGAACTGGACGCGCTCGTCGACCGTATGGAAGAGCAGGCGGCGCGGGGCGGCGACGGCATTGCCGAGACCGACCGGGCGTTTCACGCCACCCTCTACCGGGGGCTGGACAACGCGCTGCTGGGCGAGGTCATGGAGGCGTTCTGGGACGCCTTCCACCGCGTCCACACCGACCTCGGCGGCGTCCCGCAGGATCCGCTGGTCACCTGCCGGCAGCACCGGGAGATCGTGGACGCGGTGCGGTCGGGCGATGCGATACGGGCGGAGGAGGCCATAAGCGAGCACTTCGGCAACATCCGCGCCCGCGTGTCCACAACGGGTACACAACACCCCCACAGGTGCCACAATGAGCGCGTATGACCGGTAAACACCTCGTTTCGCATCTTGCGATCATGTGAACCGACGTAGAACCTGGTGATTGGTTTTTCAAGATGCTGCGGATACGCGGCAGTTGGGGGGCAAGGAGCCGGTTGCCGGTTTTTGCCGGGGAGTAGGGGGCCCCGTTCATGGCCGCATGCCGAGGGGGGCATGATGCAACCGGAAGGTCGCTGTTCCATGTCTATGGTGGAGAAGATGTGGTGACTGCGGCCCGCCACTGATACGCCTGTGACGGTCGAGGGGGATCGGCACAGTCGTAAACGGAACCGAGAAACACGCGGTGACCTGCGTGTGGGGGGATGACTCATGACGTCGACGCCGACGGGCGCCCGGCAGAACTTCGACCCGTCTCAGACCACCCAGCTCAGGGTGCCTACGCATAGGACGGGAACGTTCCGCCGGATCAAGAAGACGCTGCCCAAGTATGACTACGAGCACTACAGCCGGCTGGCCGGTCCCCTCACCCAGCCCGACCCGAACAAGCCGTACCGGGTCCAGTACCGCTCGCTGATCTCGCAGGAGCCGCACCGGATCAGAGTCGCACTGATGCTGGCCGCGGCCCCGGTGCTCTCCCTGGTCCTGCTGTTCTGGCTGCTGCAGCCCGAGCACTGGACCGAACGGGACTATCCCGCCTTCGACTTCCTGCCGGCGCTCGACATAGTGATGCTCGTCTCGATCGGCCTGATCGAGTTCTTCCGCTGCATGAACGTGCTGTCCAACGCACACGCCACGCTGGTCGCCCGCGACCCGATCCCGGTGGTGCCGGAGACCGGCACGAGAGTGGCGTTCCTCACCTCCTTCGTGCCCGGCAAGGAGCCGCTGGAGATGGTGACGAAGACCCTGGAGGCGGCCGTCAAGCTGCGCCACCGGGGCCTTCTGCACGTCTGGCTCCTCGACGAGGGCGACGACCCGGAGGTCAAGGAGGTCTGCAAGCGGCTCGGCGTGCGCCACTTCTCCCGCAAGGGCGTCGCGAAGTGGAACCAGCCCAAGGGCCCGCACCGCGCCAAGACCAAGCACGGCAACTACAACGCCTGGCTCGACGCCCACGGCGACGACTACGACTTCTTCGCCTCCGTCGACACCGACCACGTGCCGCTGCCCAACTACCTGGAGCGGATGCTCGGCTTCTTCCGCGACCCGAACGTCGGCTTCGTCATCGGCCCGCAGGTGTACGGCAACTACGACAACTTCGTCACCAAGGCCGCCGAGTCGCAGCAGTTCCTCTTCCACGCCCTCATCCAGCGCGCCGGCAACAAGTACGGCGCCCCGATGTTCGTGGGTACGTCCAACGCCGTACGCATCAAGGCGCTCAAGCAGATCGGCGGCCTGTACGACTCGATCACCGAGGACATGGCGACCGGCTTCGAGATCCACCGCCACAAGAACCCGGCGACGGGCAAGAAGTGGCGGTCGGTGTACACGCCGGACGTGCTGGCCGTCGGTGAGGGGCCCAGCGCCTGGACGGACTTCTTCACCCAGCAGATGCGCTGGTCGCGAGGGACGTACGAGACGATCCTCAAGCAGTACTGGAAGGGCTGGTACTCGCTGCCGCCGAGCAAGCTCTTCAACTACACGATGATGATCATCTTCTACCCGATGTCCGCCCTCAACTGGATCCTGGCCGCGCTGAGCTGTGCGCTGTTCCTGGGCCTGGGCGCCTCGGGTGTGAACATCGACCCGACGATCTGGCTGATGCTCTACGGCAACGCCTCCGCGCTCCAGATCGGCCTGTACGTCTGGAACCGCCGCCACAACGTCTCGCCGCACGAGCCCGAGGGCTCCGGCGGTGTCGCCGGCATGGTGATGTCCGCGCTGTCGGCGCCGCTGTACGCGAAGGCGCTCATCGACTCGGTGCTGCGCAAGAAGAGCAAGTTCGTGGTGACCCCCAAGGGCGACTCCGCGAGCCCCGACAGGTGGTGGGCGACCTTCCGGTACCACTGGTACTTCATCGCGATCTTCGGCGCGTCGATCGTCGCCGGGTTCGTGTACGGGCACTCGCACCCCGCGATGATCATCTGGGCGACGTTCGCCATGCTGATCACCGCGACGCCGATCTTTGCCTGGCGCTACATGCTGCGGCAGGAGAAGAAGAAGCCCGCCGCGCCGGTGCCCGCCCAGCCCGCGCCGTACCAGCCGGAGCCGCAACCGCTGCCCGCGCAGCACGCTTCCCACGCTCCGCACGCGGCGCAGGCCCCGCACGCGCCGCAGCACAAGCCGAGTTGGGCCGCGTCGGGCAGTGGTGGTAACGATCAGACGATGCAGATCGCCCTTGGTGGACTTGGGGGACGTAAGGAATGAACGACCGTGCAGGCCGCCGCCGCGCCCGTCGACTCGCGATAGGTACGGCGGTGGTACTCGCGCTGGCCGGGATGAACGGGCCGTGGCTGTACCGCTTCGGGACCGAGAAATACCACCAGTACCAAATCAACAAGCCCGAGTACAAAGCGGAGAACGGCCACTGGGAGATCGTCGAGTTCCCCGAGGAGTACCGCCAGAACACCATCCACGCGGCGCTGCTGCACACCGGCAAGGTGCTGCTGATCGCGGGTTCGGGCAACAATCAGGACAACTTCGACGCGAAGAAGTACGACACCCGCATCTGGGACCCGGTCAAGGGCACGATCAAGAAGGTGCCCACGCCGAACGACCTGTTCTGCACCGGCCACACCCAGCTGGCCAACGGCAACCTGCTGATCGCGGGCGGTACCAAGCGGTACGAGAAGCTCAAGGGTGACGTCACCAAGGCCGGCGGCCTGATGATCGTCCACAACGAGAACCCGGACAAGCCGATCACGCTGCCCGCGGGCACCAAGTTCACCGGCAAGGAGAACGGCAAGACGTTCGTCTCCAAGGACCCGGTGCTGGTGCCGCGCGCGAAGAAGGTCTTCGACAAGGCGACCGGCAAGTTCCTGCGCAACGACCCGGGTCTCGGCCGGATCTATGTCGAGGCGCAGAAGACGGGCGCCAAGTACGAGACCGGCACCCAGGACAACTACCGCATCCAGGGCCTGTCCGGCACCGACGCGCGCAACACCTACGGCATCGCGCAGAAGCTCGCCCTCGACAAGAAGGACTTCCAGGGCATCCGGGACACCTATGAGTTCGACCCGGTCGCCGAGAAGTACATCAAGGTCGACCCGATGCACGAGGCCCGCTGGTACCCGACGCTCACCACCCTGGGCAACGGCAAGATCCTCAGCGTCTCCGGCCTCGACGACATCGGCCAGCTGGTGCCGGGCAAGAACGAGGTGTACGACCCGAAGACCAAGAAGTGGACGTACCTGCAGAAGGTGCGGCAGTTCCCGACGTACCCGGCGCTGTTCCCGCTGGAGAACGGCAAGGTCTTCTACTCGGGTTCGAACGCGGGCTACGGCCCTGACGACGTGGGCCGCGATCCGGGCATCTGGGACGTGGCCACCAACAAGTTCACCAAGCTGCCCGGGCTGAGCGACCCCAAGCTGATGGAGACCTCCGGAACGGTGCTGCTGCCGCCGGCGCAGGACGAGAAGTACATGGTGATCGGCGGCGGTGGCGTCGGCGAGTCCAAGGAGTCCAGCAACAAGACCCGGCTCATCGACCTCAAGGCGGACAACCCGAGGTTCGTGGACGGGCCGTCGCTGGAGAAGGGCACGCGCTATCCGCAGGCCTCGGTCCTGCCCGACGACACCGTGCTGGTGTCCGGCGGCTCCGAGGACTACCGGGGCCGCGGCGACTCCAACATCCTCCAGGCGCGGATCTACCACCCGGACACGAACGCCCTCGACCAGGTCGCCGACCCGCTGGTGGGCCGCAACTACCACTCGGGGTCGATCCTGCTGCCCGACGGCCGCGTGATGTTCTTCGGCTCGGACTCGCTGTACGCCGACGCGGCCAACACCAAGCCGGGCAAGTTCGAGCAGCGGATCGAGATCTACACGCCGCCGTATCTGTACCGGGACGCGCAGCCGTCGCTGTCCGGCGGCCCGCAGACCATCAAGCGCGGCGGGACGGGCACGTTCACCTCGCAGCACGCCTCGTCCATCCAGAACGTACGGCTGATCCGGCCGAGCGCGTCCACGCATGTCACGGATGTCGACCAGCGGTCGGTCGCGCTGGACTTCAAGAAGTCCGGGGACAAGATCACGGTGACAGTGCCGACGAACCGGAACCTGGTGCCGTCGGGCTGGTACATGCTGTTCGTGACCGACGACCAGGGCACGCCGAGCAAGGCGCAGTGGGTCAAGGTCCCGTAGCCGTAGACGACTTGGGGGCGCCCTCCGTGACGGAGGGCGCCCCCAGGCTACGTACAGGAAGCTATTCGCTGGCCTTGGCGAGCTTCAGGGCGTACTCCGCCCACCACTCGCCCGCCTTCGGGCCGCCCTTGCACTCGCCGTCCGACTCGCCCGGGCGCTTGACCCACACATACGCGTCCACCAGCGGGTCCGCCGTCTTCGTCGTCGGCGTCTCGCCCAGCGCGCGGCCCGGCGGGTTGCACCAGCGCTCGTCCGGGTTGCCCTCGGTGTAGGGGCCGTTGCCGTTGCGGCTGGTGTCGATCACGAAGGGCTTGTTGCCCACCTTGGCGGAGAGCTCCTTGCCGTACGCGATCGAGTCCTTGGTCGTGTAGAAGTTGGAGACGTTGACCGAGAAGCCGTCGGCCTGGTCGATGCCCGCCCACTTCAAGGGCTCGAAGATCTGGTCGGGGTGACCCCAGCCGGCGTTGCCCGCGTCCAGGTAGACCTTGGTGTTCTTCAGGGACTTGAGCTTGCTGATGGCGCCCTTGAGGAGGTCGTAGCGCTCCTCGTGGTACTCGTCCGGAGTGCAGCCGTCCACCAGGTGCAGGACCGCGTCCGGCTCGAGGATCACCGTCGCGGCACGGTCACCGATGCCCTTGGCCACCCCATCGATCCAGGTCCGGTAGGCGTTGCCGTCGGCGGCGCCGCCCTGGGAGTACTGGCCGCAGTCGCGGTGCGGGATGTTGTAGAGGACGAGCAGCGCCGTACGGTCCGCCTTGTCGGCGGCCTCGGTGAAACCGCGCGCCTCCTTCTCCGGGCTCTCCGGGCTGATCCACTCGCCCGTCGGCTGCTGCGCTATCTTGCGGATCTGCTCGGCGTCCTCCTTCTTGCCGTCCTTCTGGTAGGCCACGACCTGCTGCGCCGCGTTCCCGTCCGGGTTCACCCAGAACGGGTCGGTGTCCTTGGGCTGCTGGCTGATCCCGGCGTCGGCCTGCGGCTCCTCGCCGTCCCCGGAGGACGAACAGCCCGCGACCAGCAGTGCCGCCCCCAGCACCAGCGCGGACGTCCGCACTCCGACCCCCCTCTTCGGGTACATCCAACTCCCCCTTGGGTGCACTGTTCCAAGCCTCAATCCTGGCATACGCGGCGTGAGACCCACGAGGCCGCCCAAGGCTTGTCGGGGAGCTGTTACAGCCACCGCCGCGACGCCGATGACCGGGGTGGACGCACGCCTGCAAGGGGCGGGCGGCAGGGGAAGGGGAGTGCGCGCTCATGCACCCATCCACCCGGGAGATCCGGCTGGCGCAGGCACTGGTGGAGGCGGCGGACACCCTCACCGGCGGGTTCGAGTCCGCGCACTACTTACGCCGGGTCGCCGACCACTGTGTGCCCTTACTGTCCGCGCGGGCCGCCGGGATCATGCTGATCGAGAACGACCGGACGGTGTCGCTGGCCGCGAGCAGCGCGCACGAGGAGATGGCGACCGAGCTGCTGGAGGCCCAGCGCGGCGGCGGACCCTGCCCGGACAGCTACCGCTCCGGCCGGCCGGTACCGCCGGTCTCGATCCGCGCGGCCCGCGCGGCCGCCCGCTGGCCGGAGTTCACCGAGCGGGCGCTGGCCCACGGCATCGAGGCCACCTTCGCCGTCCCCCTGCGCCGTCACCAGCGGCTGCTCGGCGCGCTCAACGTCTTCTTCCCCGCGTTCCCCGACGCCTCCCCCGGCAACGGCACCGACCTGCGCCTCGCCCAGCTCATCGCCGACTGCGCGGCGCTCGGGCTGCAGAACAACACGACGTACGTCCAATGCCGCACCCGCGCCGGTCAGTTGCAGCAGGCGCTGTCCAGCAGGGTGCGCATCGAGCAGGCCAAGGGCATGCTCGCCGAGCGCTGGGGCGCCCCCGCCGACCACGCCTTCGGCGCCCTGCGCCAGTACGCGCGCCGCCACCGGCTGCCCCTGGACCGGGTCGCGCAGGCGGTCATCGACAGGGTCGCGGACGACGCCGAGCTGCGCCGGGAGGCGGGGCGGGCGGACGACGGGGAACGCCCGTAGCACCCGGCCCCTCCGCTTGTGCAGCCCGGGCCACCTGGCCCTAGGCCCCGGCCGTCATCCGCTCTACAGTCTTCCCGTACGGCCCCAGCCCCCGGTCGGACAATCCCCCACTGATCACCCAGACCTCCCGCGCCGGTCGCCGGGTTACTCCCGCAGCCCGTGCGCCCGCGGTTGAGGACCAGCCCGGTCGACGGCTCAGGGGGAGCGGTCGTCGACCGGGCCAGGTGACAGCGTCGCCCCGAGGATGGGACATGCGCCGCACGGCCTCACGCAGCCCTTGCCCGCACAGGCGCCGACGCGATCGGAGCCGCCGTATGGCCGCGGCTCGCGCGAACGACGGGGCCGACCGGGCCGGCTGGGCAACCGCCTACAGGCCCGTCCCCGTGAGATACGCCGACACGATCACGTTCGCCGTGTAGCTGCGGGTCGTCCGGTCGAAGGTGCCGCCGCAGGTGATCAGGCGCAGTTCGGCCCGGCCCGAGCGGTGGGCTCCGTAGGCCTGCCGGGCGTCGAAGCGGTCGCGGGTGACGACGTGCACGTCCTCCACGGTGAACTCGGCGACCTTGCCGTCGTCGCGGAGCACCCGCACGGTCGCGCCGGGCCGCAGGGCGCGGAGCCGGTGGAAGACGGCGGGCCGGGTCGCGGTGTCGGCATGCCCCACCATCACCGCGGCCCCGGCGGCCCCCGGCTTCACTCCGGCCGCGTACCAGCCCACGGCGCCGGCCTGGGCGTAGGGCGGCGGATCGACCGCACCCTGCCGGTCGAGTCCCCGGGCGACGACCGGTGCCTGCACACCGAGCCCCGGGATGTCGAGGCGTTGCGGCAACGCGTCCCCCAACGGCCGTACGGCGGGCGGCAGTTGCACCATCTGGGGCCGTCCGACCGCGGCGACGTCGCCCGACACCGGCGCGGATACGGCCTGCCGTACGTCGGTGACCTCCCGCCCCCACAGCCACAGCCCGAGCAGCAGCACGGCCCAGGCCACGCCCATGAGGAGGCGGCCGCCGTGCGGGGAACGTTCGTGGTCCGCCATGGTCAGCGCTGCCGTCGGCTCCGGCGGCTGCTCCGCAGCGCCACCGCGGTCGCGGCGACGCCCGCGAGGACCAGCCCGGTCACGGTGTGCGCCGTGCCGGGACCGGCCGCGCGGGCGTCCACGACGGCGAGCTGGGCAGTGCCACCGCCGCCGGCCTGGACGGGGGCCACCGGAGAGGCGGGGGCCGACGGCTCCGCCCCGTGCCCCACGGAGCGATCCGCCCCCTGCCGTACGACGGTGACGGCGCCCGTGCGGGACGCCTCCCCGCAGGCGACCTTCACGTCGTACGTCCCCGCCCGCAGCGTGGAGCGGACGCGGCTCTCGCCGACGAGGGTGCCGTCGGCGCCGACGGTGAGGCGTGCGTCGGTGACGAACGCCGGGGAGAGGGCCTTGGCGGTCTTCTCCCGGCATCCGCTCACCCGCAGCGCGACGTCGCTGCCGGGGCGGGGAGACGACGGACTGACCGAGACACCCCCGTCCGACGCGTGTGCCGCGTATGCCGCCGCCGGTGTGACGGCCACCGTCCCGAGGGCGGCGATCGCACAGAGAGTGACTCGCAGTGATCCCATCGTGAACCTCCAGTTACCTGGAGGCTCCCCCCGCAGGACCGGCCCCGCATCCTCACAGGGGGCCGGACTGCTCCGTACGGGTCGTATTGCGGGTGTACGGGGTTTCAGATGCGCGGTTCGGCTCCGCGGTGTCAGATCCGCTCGACGAGGTCCGCGATCGAGTCGACGATCTTCGACGGCCGGTACGGGAAGTTCTCCACCTGCTCGGGCCGGGTCAGGCCGGTGAGCACCAGGAACGTCTGCATGCCGGCCTCCATGCCGGCCAGCACGTCGGTGTCCATACGGTCGCCGATCATGGCGCTGGTCTCGGAGTGGGCGCCGATGGCGTTCAGGCCGGTGCGCATCATCAGCGGGTTCGGCTTGCCCGCGAAGTACGGCTGCTTGCCGGTCGCCTTGGTGATCAGCGCGGCCACCGCACCGGTCGCGGGGAGCGGTCCCTCGGCGGAGGGGCCGGTCTCGTCGGGGTTGGTGCAGATGAAACGGGCGCCGTCGTTGATGAGCCGGACGGCCTTGGTCATGGCCTCGAAGGAGTAGGTGCGGGTCTCGCCGAGGACGACGTAGTCCGGCTCGTGGTCGGTGAGGATGTAGCCGATGTCGTGCAGCGCGGTCGTCAGGCCCGCCTCGCCGATGACGTACGCCGAGCCGCCGGGACGCTGGTCGTCGAGGAACTGCGCGGTGGCCAGCGCCGACGTCCAGATGTTCTCGATCGGCACCTGCAGGCCCATGCGGTTCAGCCGGGCGTGCAGGTCGCGCGGGGTGTAGATCGAGTTGTTGGTGAGGACGAGGAAGGGCTTGCCGGACTCACGCAGCTTCTTTACGAAGGCGTCGGCACCGGGGATCGGGATGCCCTCGTGGATGAGCACACCGTCCATGTCGGTGAGCCATGACTCGATGGGCTTGCGGTCTGCCATGTGCGCGATCTCCTGCCGCCGTGCGTGGTGCGTGCGTGCGCCCCAGCGTAAGCACAGGCTCGATCATCAGGGAACGGCCGTGCGACCTCAGCGCCGCCTCCGGGCGAACAACAGCCCCGCGCCGGCCAGCAGGAGGACCGCGGTGGCCGCGAGGGCGGCGCGGGGGGACGAGGCGAGGCCGGTGCGGGCGAGCTCGTCGGCGAGGGTGAGCTGGTTGCGGGGGGTGCCGGGGGTGGGCGAGGCGGTGGGGTCGGGCGGGCGGGCGGAGGCCGCCTGGCCGGCGGGGTGGGTGGGGACGGCCGGGTCGGCGTCGATGGTGAAGCGGTAGTCGTTGGACTGGCCGACCCAGTCGCCGTCGCCGTCATGGCGTTGGACGACGGCCGCGTTGGCGGTGACCTCGTTCGGCACGGCGTCCGAGGTGATGGCCAGCCGGACCGTCACCGTGAGGGTCGCGCGGGGGCCGACGGTGAAGCCGGGGAAGCCGTCGAAGGCGCCGACGAGTTCGTCCTCGTCGGTGGTCTCGAAGCGGACGGGGCGGGGGCGGGTGGCGTCCGGGCCGTCGGTCGAGGTCGCGTCCGGCGTCGTGTGCGGGCCGCCGTCCGGGTTCCCGCTCGGGCTGCCGTAGAACTCCAGGCGGGGCTGGGACGGCTTGAGGGCGCGTTTGCCGTCGACGAGGACGACGACGGGGTGGATGCCGGTGCAGGCCCGCCCGGTGGTGTTGGTGAGGTCCAGGTACCAGGTGCCGAATCCGCCGCCGGCCGTGTAGGAGTCCGGGCCGCCGTGGAGGCGGGTGGTGAGGGGGAAGTCCCGGTCGTCGGTGGCGCAGCTGGGCAGCTCGTCGGGGGGTTCCGCGTGCACTGGGGGCGCTGCGGCGAGGAGGGCGGCTGCTGCGAGGCAGAAGGGGGCGGGTGTGTGCAGTCGCATAATCAGATGACCATGCCGGTCGGGAACGGCTTCCGGACGGTGCCATTCCGTACGGCTCCGCAAGTCCCCTCGATCAGCGCACGTGCGCGGGCTCCACCCCTCCACTCGATCAGCGCACGCGCCCGGGCCCCACCCCTCCACTCGACCAGCACAAGTGAACCCGCCTCACCCGTCGGCCCGCCCGAACAACGGCGCCAGCAGCAACTGGGCCGCCCCTTCGGCGACCCCGCTCTCCCCGTGCCCCCCGCGTTCCCCCCGCTCCCCGCCGGAGGCGACCCGCACCGGCACCGCGTCCCCGCCCGCCCGCCGGGCGCGTTCGTCGAGGACGTCGGCGACCCCGCGTACGAAGGTCTCCGGCGCCGCGGCGACCGTGCGGCCGCCCAGCAGGACGAGGTCGACGTCGAGCAGCGCCACCAGGTTGCCGGCCGCGGTGCCGAGCACGCGGGCCGCCTCCGCCAGGTCACCGCGCGCCACGGCGGCCAGGCACAGCGCCTCGACGCAGCCACGGTTGCCGCACCCGCAGGGCGGGCCGTCCAGCTGGACGACCTGGTGCCCGAACTCCCCGGCTCCCGTACGGGCGCCCCGGTGCACCGCTCCCCCGATCACGAGCCCCCCGCCCAGCCCCGCCCCGAAGTGCAGGTAGGCGAAGGACGTGCCGGACGCGGCCTCGCCCCCGACGGCGAGCCCGAGGGCGGCGGCGTTGGTGTCCTTGTCGACCACGACCGGCAGCGCGAGCCGCCGCACGAGCACGTCCCGCAGCGGAAAGCCGTTCCACTCCGGGAACCCGGTGACCCGGTGCAGCACACCGCGCCGATGGTCGAGCGGCCCGGGCAGCGCCACGCCGACCCCGAGCACGGCACCCGGCCGACCGCCCCCGGCCACCAGCTCCCCCACCTCCCGCACGGCCCGTTCGACGACCGTCTCCGCACCGGCCCCCAGATCGAGCGGGGCCCGGCGCCGAGCGACCACAGCCCCCGTCAGATCACAGAGCACGGCCGTCAGCTCGTCCCGGTCCAGATGCACCCCCACCGCATGCCCGGCCTCGGGCATGAGCCGCAGTACCGTACGCGGCTTGCCGCCCGTCGACGCCCGGCGCCCCGCCTCCGCCGCGAGCCCGTCCTCGCGCAGCCGGGCGGTGATCTTGCTGACCGCCTGCGGGGTGAGGCCGGTGCGCTCGGCGAGTTCGAGCCGGCTGATGCCCTCGGCTCCGGCCGTACGCAGCAGGTCGAGCACGAGCGCGGCGTTGTGGCTGCGCAGGGCGCCCAGCTCCATCGATGGACGGCTCCGCCCCGCGGCGCCACCCGTCCTGCCGCCCGTGCCGCCCCCCCTGGCGTCCGCCACCCCGCCGTCGGCGCCGCCCTTCGTCCTGTTCACGCCCCCCATTGTCCCCGGCGCTTGCACTTTGGCAACAGCGTTGCGAAAGTGGGTTTCATGAGTGCTACTCCCCTCCGTGTGGGCCTCGTCGGCTACGGCCTGGCCGGTTCCGTCTTCCACGCCCCGCTGATCGCCACCACCGAGGGCCTCGCCCTGGACACGGTGGTCACGTCGAACCCCGAGCGGCAGCGGCAGGCCCGCGCCGAGCACCCGGACGTCCGCGTCGCCGCCACGCCCGACGAGCTGCTCGCCCGCGCCGACGAGCTCGACCTGGTCGTCATCGCGTCCCCCAACAAGACGCACGTCCCGCTCGCCACCGCAGCCCTGAAGGCGGGCCTCCCGGTCGTCGTCGACAAGCCGATCGCCGGTACGGCGGCCGAGGCGCGCGAGCTGGCGGCGCTGGCCGAGGAGCGCGGACTGCTCCTGTCCGTCTTCCAGAACCGCCGCTGGGACAACGACTTCCTGACGCTCCGCCGGCTCCTGGCCGAGGGCGAACTGGGCGACGTATGGCGCTTCGAGTCCCGCTTCGAACGCTGGCGGCCGCAGACCAAGGGCGGCTGGCGGGAGTCCGGCGACCCCGCAGAGATCGGAGGTCTGCTGTACGACCTCGGCAGCCATGTCGTCGACCAGGCGCTGGTCCTCTTCGGCCCGGTCACGCAGGTGTACGCCGAGGCGGACATCCGCCGCCCCGGCGCCGAGACGGACGACGACACTTTCATCGCCCTCACGCACGCGAGCGGCGTCCGCTCCCACCTGTACGTCTCCGCGACGACCGCCCAGCTCGGCCCGCGCTTCCGGGTGCTGGGCTCGAAGGCGGGATACGTCAAGTACGGCCTGGACCCGCAGGAGGGGGCGCTGCGGGAGGGGCAGCGCCCGGACACGACTGCCGACTGGGGCACGGAACCCGAGTCGATGTGGGGCCGAGTGGGCTCCGGCGAGTCCCCCGTGACGGGCGGCGGCCGCGTCGAGCCCACCCTCCCCGGCGACTACCCCGCCTACTATGCGGGCGTGGCAAAGGCTCTGCTGGACGGCGGCCCCAACCCGGTGACGGCCCTGGAGGCGGCATCCGCCCTCGACGTACTGGAAGCGGCCCGCCGTTCGGCCCGTGACGGAGTGGCGGTGGCGCTGTGACGCACAAGCAGTCGCATCAGACGCACAATCCAGAACTCACCCCGAGGTTCCACCCGGAGCTCACCCCGCCCCTGGAGGAGCTGGAGGCCCAGGAACGCCGCCTGGTCTTCCGCCGGTTCACCTACGACGACGCCTGGGCCCTCGGCTCCCTGCTGGTCGAGATGGCCCGCGAGCGCCAGGCCCCGGTCGCCATCGACATCCACCGCGCCGGCCAGCAGCTCTTCCACGCGGCCCTGCCCGGCTCCACCCCCGACAACGACGCCTGGATCGCCCGCAAACGCCGGGTGGTGGAGCGCTACGGCGCCTCGTCGTACGTCGTCGGCGCCCGCTTCCGGGCCAAGGGCACGACGTTCGAGGATTCGTCCCGTCTGGACCCCGACACCTACGCGGCGCACGGGGGCTCCTTCCCGATCAACGTCGAGGGGGCCGGAGTCATCGGGTCGGTGACGGTGAGCGGCTTGCCGCAGCTGGAGGACCACAGGTTCGTGGTGGAGGCGCTGGAGGAGTTCCTGAGCAAACAGTGACGGCAACGCCCCTGTTTTCAGGGGCGCGGGGAACTGCGCGACCAGCCACGTACTACCCGCAGCTGACGAACAACGCACAGTTCCCCGGCTCTCCCAGCGGAGCGCTCACGCGTCTTTGAACTCCTGCCTCTGCCGACCGAGCCCTTCGATCTCCAGCTCCACGACATCCCCGGCCCGCAGGAACGGCTTGGGCTCAGGCTGCCCCAGAGCCACCCCCGCCGGCGTACCCGTGTTGATGACATCACCGGGATACAGCGTCATGAACTGGCTGACGTACCGCACGACCTCCCCCACCGGGAAGATCTGCTCAGCCGTCGTCCCGTCCTGCTTCAGCTCACCGTTGACCCACAGCTTCAGCGACAGCTTCTGCGGATCCGGCACCTCGTCCGCCGTCACCAGCCAGGGCCCGAGCGGGTTGAACGTCTCGCAGTTCTTCCCCTTGTCCCAGGTCCCGCCCCGCTCGATCTGGAACTCCCGCTCGGACACGTCGTGCGCCACCGCGTACCCGGCGACATGCGCGAGCGCCTCCTCGGCCGAGTCCAGATACCGGGCCGTACGCCCGATGACGACCGCGAGCTCGACCTCCCAGTCGGTTTTCGCCGACCTACGGGGGACCAGCACCGTGTCGTACGGACCGACGACCGTGTCCGCGGCCTTGAAGAAGATGACCGGCTCGGCGGGCGGCTCGGCGCCGGTCTCGCGGGCGTGGTCGTGGTAGTTCAGCCCGATGCAGACGATCTTGCCGATCCGCGCGAGCGGCGGCCCGACCCGCAGCCCGGTCGCGTCCAGCGCGGGCAGTTCCCCGGCGTCCGCGGCCGTGCGGATCCGCTCCAGCGCCGCATCATCGGCAAGCAGCGCTCCGTCGATGTCCGGCACGACACCGGAGAGGTCCCGCAGAACACCCTCGGCGTCGACCAGTGCGGGCGTCTCCGCTCCCGCCGTACCGACTCGCAGCAGCTTCATGATCACAATCTCCCTCGATCGCGGGCGTCCGCCGACGGGTGCAGCCATCGGAGGACTGGTCGATCCTCCAAGGTCGACAGCCAGTCCGCAATACCCGGTTCACGTACTGGACCGTAGGCTCACCGGTACAGCACGGCCCGCTCCACCGCGCTCCACGTCGTGCTGGTCACCACGTACAGCGCGGCCGCCAGCGGCACCACCGCCACGGTGAAGAGCGTGAAGAAGGACATGAACGGCATGACCTTGCCGACGGCCCCCATGCCCGGCACGGGCTCACCGTCGGCCACCGGCACCGCCGGATTCGCGGCCATCATCCGCTTCGTACGGCGGTAGTTGAACGCCGCGACGCCGGTGACGACCACGAACAACCCGACGTAGACGAGCCCCGCACCCCCGAAGACGCCCCCGTCGCCGAGCGCGTCAGCCCAGCGGGCGCCGAGGGGCACGGCGAACAGCTGGTGGGTGAGCAGTTCGTTGGCCTCGCCGCCGATCGTCGTGTTCGAGAACAGGTGGTAGAGCAGGAAGAACGCGGGCAGCTGGAACAGGCTGGGCAGACACCCGGACAGCGGCGACACCTTTTCCTCGGCGTGCAGGTCCAGTACGGCCCGCTGGAGCTTCTCGGGGTTCTTGCCGTGCTTCTTCCTCAGCTCGGCGATCTTCGGCTGCAACTCGGCCCGCGCCTTCTGCCCGCGCGCGGCGGCCCGGGACAGCGGGTGCACGAGCAGCCGTACGAACGCGGTGAACAGGACGATCGCGGCGGCGGCCGCGGAGGCGCCGAACAGCGGGTGGAGCAGGTCGGCGAGCTGCTGAACGAGGTCAGCGAAAACGGACATGGATGAGCCCTCCGAGGGTCTCGTCGTGCCGGAGTGATGGGAAATGCCGGGAAATCGGCATGGCGGCATGACGAACCGGGCGAGGGCAGGCCCCTGGTGCGGTTGCGGTGCGGGTGCCCTACGCGACGGTCGCCGGGAGGGCGTGGCCGGGTGCCCTGGGCCGTGGCCGGCCCGAGGCGTCGGGGTCGCGTTGGGGCAGGAAAGCCGTACGGCGGGCCCGGTCACGGATGGCCGTACGCACCCGGGTGGGCGCCACGGCGGGCGCGGCGCGCGAGGCGAGCAGGGAGCAGACGGCGAACGCCGAGCTCGCGGCGGCGGTCGCGGCGAGCGCGACGGTCGCGGAGAGACTGCCGGTGTCGAGCAGCGCGACCTCGAGGAAAAGCACCACCATGGCAGCGGCGGGCCGCAGACTCGCCCAGCTCCGCATCATCGGCGCCCCTCCCCTCCTACGGCTCGTATCCCTGTCACCGGCTCGTATCCCCGTTGTCCCGCATCCCCGTTATACAGGCTGCAGCAGGCGCTTGGGCTTGAGCAGTGCCCGGCTGACCGGATCCGCCGGGTCCGGATCGAGTCCGGGTCCCGGCTCCATGAGGACGTCCTCGACCGGTACGACGGTTCCGCAGGCGGGGCATTCGCCGTACGGGCCGAGCTCCGTGCCGCAGTCGGCGTGCCGGAAGTAACGCAGCCGGGCGCCGCCGAAGTGCTCGCGGCCCCACAGGGCGAGCGACCGCACCGTGGGCCACAGGGCGATGCCGCGGTCGGTGAGGACGTACTCGTCACGCGGCGGCGACTGCTGGTACCGGCGCTTTTCGAGGATCCCCTCCGTGGTGAGCGTCTGGAGGCGGGCGGCCAGGACGGCGCGCGGGATGCCGAGGTGGACGAGGAAGTCGTTGTAGCGCCGGACGCCGTAGAAGGCGTCGCGGACGACGAGCAGCGTCCACCGCTCACCGACGATCTCGAGCGCCCGGGCGATCGAGCACTCCTGTGACGCGTAGTCCTTGCCCAGTGCCATGGCGTCCACTGTAACCCCTTTTCACCTTCATGGTTCAATGAACGAACTGACAGTGTTACGGTAGGGCGCATGCCACGGTTCAATGAACGAACTCTCGCCGCCGGCCTCCCCACCGGCAACGAGGCCACTCCCCAGGCCACCCCCGGCACCGCCCCCGCCCCCCAGCCGCCCCCACACCCACGCGCCACCCTCGCCCTCACCAGCGCCGCCACCGCCGTGGCCCTGATGACGTACACCGCGCCGATGGTCACGCTCCCCCAGACCGCCGCCGCCCTGCACACCCCGCTCTCCGCCCAGGCCTGGCTCCTCAACGGCACCCCGCTCGGCCTCGCCGCCCTCCTCCTGGTGGCCGGCGCTCTCGCCGACGACTACGGCCGCCGCCGGATCTTCGTCGCCGGCACCCTCGCACTGGGCATCACCACCGCCCTGGGCGCCCTGACGACCACGACCTGGCTGTTCACGCTGGCCCGCATCGCCCAGGGCGCGGCGAGCGCGGCGCTCCTCGCCAGCAGCCTCGGCCTGATCGCCCACGCCTTCCCGAACCCACGCGGCCGACTGCACGCGACCGGCGTGTGGGGCGCGTTCGTCAGCGGCGGCATCGCCGTGGGCCCGATCCTCACCGGCGCGATACCCAACTGGCGGGTCTCGTACGGCGTCCTGGGCGCGGCCGCGTTGATCGTGGCGGGCTTGTCCGCGCGTACGCTGCCCCGTTCCGAGCCCCGTTCCGAGCCCCGTTCGCACGGAAGGTCTCGCGGAGACTCGGACGAAAACTCGGACGAAAACTCTCATGGAAATTCTCACGGAACGAGAGAGGCATCCGTGCGCGGCGGCCGCCCCGACCTCGCCGGGGCGATCACCTTCGGGCTGGCCCTGGTCGCCCTGGTGGCGGCACTGACCCTGGGACGGGACGGCTGGCTGCGGGCTCCCGTGGGCCTGCTGCTCCTGGCGGCCGTCGCCCTGCTCGGGCTCTTCGTCGTGGTGGAGCGGCGCACCGCGAAGCCGATGATCGACCTGACCCTGCTCCGCCACCGCCGTTTCCTCGCGTCCTCCTCCGGCGGGCTGTTCACGGGTCTCGCGGTGATCGGGCTGTTCAGCTTCCTGCCGGCGCTGCTCCAGCAGACGCTCGGACTGTCCGCCATGGACACGGCGTGGCTGTTCCTGCTGTGGTCCGGGCTGTCCTTCGCGGTGGCTCTGCAGGCGCGCAGACTGTCGGGCCGGTTGTCGCCGCGCCTGCAGCTCGCCCTCGGTTTCGTGCTCCACGCGGGCGGCGCCCTGGCGATGCTGGGCGCGCTCGACGCGGGTTCCTGGCCCCGGCTGCTGCCCGGCCTGCTGGTGGCCGGCGTGGGCAGCGGCCTGCTGAACGCCGCGCTGCCGCTGCTCGCGGTGGAGTCCGTACCGGCCCAGCGGGCCGCGATGGGATCGGGCGCCCAGCAGACGTTCCGGTACATCGGCTCGAGCGCCGGCGTGGCCCTGACCATCGCCCTCGCCACCTCGACGAGCGGCGGGCTCGCACACGGCGCGGACATCGCGATGGCGGTCTCGGCGGGGCTCGCGCTGCTGGCGGCGGTGAGCGTGGTGGTGCTGCGGGAGCGGGGCTGACCATAGGGCTTGGCTGACGACAGGGCTTGGCTGACGACAGGGCCTAGCGGGGCCGCATGGAGACCAGCTTGGCCCACACCACCAGCCGGTACCTCGACGTGTACTCCGGCGTGCAGGTGGTGAGGGTGAGGTAGTAGCCCGGGTCCGTGTAGCCGTAGCCCCGCTTGACGGAGGAACGCGGGATCGGCCGGATGACGCTCCCGTCATGCGTGGCGGTCTGCGGCAGCGTCCGGTCGACGGCATACGTGTACGTCGCGCTCCGCGTCTCGACCCGGACGGTGTCCTCGGGCGCGAGCCGGTCGATGTACCGGAAGGGCTCGCCGTGGGTGTTGCGGTGCCCGGCGAGGGCGAAGTTGCCCGCCTGGCCCGGCTGTTGGGTGCCCGGGTAGTGGCCGACGTAGCCCTTGTTGAGGACGCCGCTCTTGCTGACGCCCTCGGCGACGGGGACGCGGAGGTCGAGGCGGGGGATGGTGAGGATGGCGTAGGCGCGGGACCAGTCGGGCGCCGCTGCGGGGTCGGCGGCGGACTGCCGCCGGGTGCCGCCGGACCACTCGGGCTCGGGCGGGCCGTCGGACGCGGGTGCGGGCGGGGCCGACGCCGCCGGTACGCCCGTACGGGAGCCGCCGCCCGAGCCGTCCCACGTCCGCTCCAGCGCCCGGACCTCCCGCTCGGCGCCCTCCCTGGCCTCCCGGTTGGTCCACCACACCTGATGTACGACCAGCAGCAGAAGGACGACCCCGACGCTGACGAGCACCTCCCCGCCGGCCCACAGCGCCCGCCGCCGCAGGGCACGCCGCCGAAGACCGCTGTGCTGCACGACACGAACCCGCACCATCCGTGAGCCTCCTTCGCCGGGGCCGCCCGCACGATAGGGGCCGGCGCGCGAGGTCTCCAGACCCGTGCGCGTCCGGTGCGTGGCGCGTGGACCTCCGGTACGCGGCCCGTGGGCGTCCGGTACCCCGAACACTTCCTCCACAGGTTTGAGAAAGGGCTGTCGGAACCCTCGACAAGCTCACACGCCACACCCGATGCTTCCTGTCGTCATGAACGGGACAGGCCCACGACTTCGGTTCGACGACCGACAGTTGATCGACCACTGATCGACCGTCGACCGGCCATTGATGTCCATTGATCGGCCATTGATCAAAGATGATCGAAGCGGAGAAGTCATGATCCGACGCAGAACTCTGCTGGCGGCGACAGGTGGCGCACTCTTCGGCAGCGCCCTGGCGACGGGCACCGCACACGCGGACGCGACGATCGCCGTCAACCCCGGCACGTCGTACGGCACCTGGGAGGGCTGGGGCACCTCCCTCGCCTGGTGGGCCAACGTGTTCGGCGCCCGGGACGACTTCGCCGACCTCTTCTTCACCACCAAGTCGGTGACCTACAACGGCACGACACTGCCGGGCCTGGGCCTCAACATCGCCCGCTACAACCTCGGCGCCTGCAGCTGGAACAGCGTGAACGGCGAGTCGATGGTCGAGTCGCCCAACATCCCCGCCTTCAAGCAGATCGAGGGCTTCTGGCAGGACTGGAACAACGAGGACCCCACCTCCTCGGCCTGGAAATGGACGGCGGACGCCAACCAGCGCGCGATGCTGGTGAAGGCGACGCAGCGCGGCGCGACCACGGAACTCTTCGCCAACTCCCCGATGTGGTGGATGTGCAGCAACCACAACCCGTCCGGCGCGGCGGGCGGCGGCAACAACCTCCAGACCTGGAACTACCGCCAGCACGCGTCTCACCTGGCCGCGACGGCGTTGTACGCCAGGAACAACTGGGGCGTGAACTTCGCGACGGTCGACCCCTTCAACGAGCCGGCCTCCACCTGGTGGACCGCCACCGGCACCCAGGAGGGCTGCCACATGGACCCGGCGGTCCAGGCGGCCGTACTCCCCTACATGCGCAGCGAGTTGGACAAGCGCGGCCTGACGGGCATCCGCATCTCGGCATCCGACGAGACGAATTACGACACGGCCCGCTCGACGTGGTCGTCCTTCAACTCCTCCACCAAGGCCCTGGTAAGCCAGGTGAACGTGCACGGCTACCAGGGCTCGGGCGGCCGCCGCGACCTCCTCTACACGGACGTGGTCACGACCTCCGGCAAGAAGCTGTGGAACTCGGAGACGGGCGACGGCGACGGCACGGGCCTCACCCTGGCCTCCAACCTCTGCTACGACTTCCGCTGGCTGCACCCGACGGCCTGGTGCTACTGGCAGGTCATGGACCCGACAGCGGGCTGGGCGATGATCGCCTACGACGCGAACACCCTCCAGCCGACGACAGTCCAGACCAAGCACTACGTCATGGCCCAGTTCAGCCGCCACATCCGCCCGGGCATGCGCATCCTCGACACGGGCGTCAGCTACGCGGCGGCGGCCTACGACGCGTCGGCCCGCCGCCTGGTGATCGTCGCCGTGAACACCTCCACCTCCGCCCAGACCTTCACCTTCGACCTGTCCCGCTTCACGACGGTGTCCGGCGGCTCCGGCGGCCTGGTCCCGCGCTGGAACACGGTGACGACGGGCGGCGACCAGTACCGGTCGTACTCCAACACCTTCCTGAGCGGGAAGTCGGTGGCGGTGCCGTTCGCGGCGAAGGCGGTGCAGACGCTGCAGATCGACGGGGTGGTGATCTGATCGACGGGGTGGTGATCTGATCGACGGGGTGGTGATCTGACGCGACGGCTCACGGGCCGCTGCCGTGACGCAACCGGAGGCTTTTCCGGGGACGTCCTGTGCGACGTGGCGGAACCAGTCGTAGAAGCGGAAGAAGAAGATGAGCGCGGGCACCGAGCCGGGCGCCGGCATGGCCCGCTGGCGCCTGCGCTGGCGAACCTGGCCCTCGGAGTGCCCGCGATCATCCCCTTCTATCTGACCTACTGGCTGCTGACGAAGTACCTGCCTTCGAGCTGCGACGCATTCGTGACCAAGCCGGACATGTCGAACTGCGACTACCACACGCTCGACCACGCGCCCGTGATCATGTTCCTGCTGGCACTGACCGGGGCGATGCTGCTGACCGCGCTGGTGGCGGTGAACATCCTGGGCCCCCTCCGCCGCGACGACAGCCCGCGCAGATGGCTGCCCATGACGACGCTGGTCCCCCTCCCGTTCATGATCCTGCTGTGCCTGGCGAAGGCCTGAGGGCAACGAAGGCATGCTGCGGCCCGACGTCCTCGACCAGGCAATATCTGTACCCTCTTCTTCCCTCTGTTCTCTCCTCGGTCAGCCATGGGCAGTACGGTGTCCCCCATGCGCCCCGACACGCCTGCCGAAAACGTCGACCACACCGCCGAGGCGGCACGCCTGGAGCGAACCGCCGGCCTCTACCCCGAGGACGCCGAGGCCCTGCTCCTGAGGGCCGCGGCCCACCTGGAACTGTCCGGCGACCGCCCCGCCGCGACCGCGCTCTACGACCGCCTGCTCTCCTCGTCCGTCACCTTGGACAACCCGTACCTGGTACGAGCCCTCAAGGCGTCGAACCTCTGGGAGTACGGCCACGAGGCCGAGGCAAGGGCGATCATCGATGGCGTCCGAGCCGCCGCCCCGCGGGACCCGGCCCCCTGGGTGATCGTCGCGGAGGCCCTGGAAGCACACGACGAGCTGGAGCAGGCGCAGGAGACGTTCACGGAGGGAGCCCGCCTCCTCCTCACGGACGTGGCGGAGCCGCCGTACTCCACGCACCCGCTGCTGTTCGGCCGCCACAGGGTGAGGCGGATGCTGGGCGCCGCCCACGACGAGTGGGACGCCCTGGCCGACACACTCCACTCGATGCCGGTCTCCCTGGACGAACTCCACGACCCCAAGCGCGTGTGGTCCCTGGGCTCCGAAAACCCGGCGGAACTGGAGGCGGAGATCTCACGCCTGCGGGCGGAGCTGGGCGCGTATCGGGAGGCGCTGTCCCGCCCGTTCCCGGTGGCGGTACTGCACTGGACGGCGGATGAGCTGACGGAGCTGGTGGCCGCATATCCGTCGCTGGCGGTGGAGTACCCCTCCCATGAGGAGCACCTGGCGACGATAGAGGGGTCACTGCGGGAGTTGGCGTCCTCAGGCACACCGAACCTGGGGATCGTGACGGGAACGGTGCCGTCGTACGAGGCCTTCGCGGCATCGGAGGGGGCCTCTCCGGAGGACGCGACGCTGCTGCCGCAGTACGCGACGACGCTGGCGGCGCGGGGGCGGGCTGTGGCTTGGCCGCCGCAGCGGGGGGTGGGGTGCTGGTGCGGTTCGGGCCAGCCGTACGGCGCTTGCCATGGGGCGGAGCTGCAGGGCTGATACGCGAAAGCGCCCCAACCCCGCCTCGCCACCCAGCCGACCTCCCTGCTGCCAACCTCGGCCACCCGCCTCTCTGGGCCGCCCGCTCGCTTCTCCCCCGCGGCAGCACGACACTGCCAAAGAAGCGGGCGGCCCCAACGGCACATACCAAGAACCCCAAGCCGTCCATGGGGACTGTCAGCGTCGCCTGCTACAACAGAGCCATTGCTGTGAGGGGATTGGGGAAATCAGCGTGGCTCAGCCGATGGATCTGTCGCAGCCTGTCGCGGGTGTTTACGAGGAGCTCGTCACCCAGCGCATGCAGGAGCAGATGGAGCAGTTGAATGCATCAGGCTGGAAAGCCATCGATGACGAGGTCAGCGAAGAATCGTCACCTCATGTGCTCGCCCGACACATCAGTCAGGCCGTAAGCCGCCGACTCAGTCAGCTCCCGCAGGACAAGCGCGTCGCCGTAGCCAACCAGATCATTGAGTCACTCGCATCCGACCCTGCTGGCCTCGGAAGCAGTGACGCAGTCGAGCTTATCGCCGATGGACCTCGCCAGCTCCTCGCCCTGGCCGAGCAGGAGGCTCCCGGCGTCTACGCGATGCGCCCACTCACGCCACTATCGGAGACTGCGCTCATCACCAACTCCCCCGAGGATCCAAGCCTCGGTAGCGAGCTGCGCGCTGAGCTAGCAACGGCGGACCGCATCGATCTGCTCTGCGCCTTCGTGAAGTGGTACGGCCTTCGGGTACTTGAGGACTCCCTCCGTGCCGCAGCGGAACGCGGAGTCCCGATCCGAGTGATCACCACGACCTACATCGGCGCTACCGACCGCCATGCCCTCGACCGGCTTGTCCGCGACTTCGGCGCTGAGGTGAAGGTCAACTACGAGATCCGCTCGACACGCCTCCATGCAAAGGCCTGGCTGTTCCGCCGCAAGAGCGGTTTCGACACGGCGTACGTCGGCAGCTCCAACCTCTCGAAGGCCGCACTGCTCGACGGCCTGGAGTGGAACGTGCGCCTGTCGTCAGTGGCTACTCCGGCGGTGCTGAATAAGTTCGAGGCAACCTTCGACGCGTACTGGAACGACATCGCTTTTGAGCCCTACGATCCGGATCGCGACGCCCACAAGTTGGACGAAGCTCTGCTCGTGGCGGGCGGATCCCCGTCCAGCCAGGACTCCAAGATCAGCCTCTCCGGTCTTGAAGTTCGGCCCCACCCACACCAGGCCGACATGCTGGAGCGGCTGCGAGTGGCGCGTGAGGTACATGGTCACCATCACAACTTGCTTGTTGCGGCAACCGGTACCGGCAAGACAGTCATGGCCGCCCTTGACTACCGCAATCTGCACAAGGAGTGGGGAGGCAAGCAGTACCCGCGGCTCCTTTTCGTGGCCCACCGCAAAGAGATCCTGAAGCAGTCGCTGCGCATGTACCGCGAAGTCCTCGATGACGCATCCTTCGGCGAAGCGCTCTTCAGCGGAGAGCTACCACGTGACTGGAAGCACGTCTTCGCCAGCGTCCAGTCACTCACTGACCAACGCCTCGACGAGTTCACCCCGGAACACTTCGACATCATCGTCATCGACGAGTTCCATCACGCCACGGCTACGACGTATCGCCGCGTCCTCAACCACTTCAAGCCGAAGCAACTCCTTGGCCTAACCGCTACTCCCGAACGTGCCGACGGCCTCAACGTCCAGGACACATTCTTTGAAGGACGGATAGCTGCCGAGATGCGGCTATGGGAGGCCCTCGACAACAACCTCCTCTGCCCGTTCCATTACTTTGGTGTTCCCGACGGCACGGACCTCACCCGCCTCAACTGGCGTTCTGGGACGTACGACCAAAGCCAGCTCGGCGACTTGTTCTCCGCCGACCACGCCCGGGCCCGCATCGTCATCAAACAGGTACGGGACAAGGTGTCCGACCCGATGAGCATGCGGGCACTCGGCTTCTGCGTCAGCAGGAAGCACGCTCACTTCATGGCGAAGTGCTTCCAAGACGCCGGCTTCAAGGCTGCTGCCCTGAACAGCGCGTCGAAGCCCGAGGTCCGTGACCACGTTCTATCGCAGCTCAAGGCCGGGGAGATCCAAGTCATCTTCTCCGTAGACCTCTTCAACGAGGGCTTGGACATCCCCGACGTCGATACGTTGCTCCTCCTACGCCCAACGAGCAGCGCCACCGTCTTCCTTCAGCAGCTCGGTCGAGGTCTGCGTCGTACGCCGGACAAGCCTGTGCTCACTGTGCTCGACTTCATCGGGCAGCACCGTGCAGAGTTCCGCTTCGAGGAGCAGTTCCGCGCGATGACTAACCTTTCGCGCAACCGGCTCCTCGAGCACGCTGAGCGCGACTTCCCCATGCTGCCGTCCGGCTGCCAGATCATCCTTGAGGGCAAATCCAAGGAATTGGTGCTGGACAATATCCGCACCCAAATCAAGGCGACCGTTCAGACCCTCGCCAAGGAAGTGAGAGCCTTCGATACGCCGCTCCTCGAGGACTATCTCAGGGAGAGCCGTCGCGAAATCAGGGAGTTGTACAAGTCAAGTAACTCGTGGACGTCAGTCCTGCGCCGAGCCGGCCTGGAAGAGCTACCTGAACAGGCTGGCGAGGATGACTTGTTGAAGCGTGTACACGCGTTTCTGCACGTCGACGACCGTGAACGTGCCGACGCATACAGCCGCTTGTTGAGTGACGATGCACCGAGGTACGAGTCGCTGAACCCAAGGGACCAAGCCTACGCGCGCATGCTCTTCTTCAACCTTTGGGACAAGGCTGGAGGGTTCAGCTCCTACGCACAGGGGCTTGAATCACTCCGTGAGCAGCGAGCCCTCCGTAGCGAGCTGCGACAGGTACTCGACCACGTGATGGGGCAAGTCGACCACTTCCCCATTCCTTTGGAAGGCCCGCACGCGCATATCCCCTTGAAGATTCATAGCGCGTACAACCGCTCGGAGATCCTGGCCGCGCTTGGGGTCGCTCGCCTGGGCGGTCAGATGCCCGGGTCCTTTGCACAGGGTGTCCTGTGGGACGAGCCGAACCAGACGGACGCACTACTGATCACCCTCGAGAAGAACGAGAAGGACTTCTCACCCACCGTCCGGTACAAGGACTACGCGTTGACCCTCTCCCTCTTCCACTGGGAGTCGCAGAGCACAACCGCAGATACCTCACCCACGGGCTTGCGGTACCAACAGCACCTCCAACGCGGAAGCCACGTACTGCTGTTCATGCGGCGCTACAAGGACACCGACATCGGCAAGGCCCAACCGTGGATGCTGCTCGGCCCAGCGACCTACGTACAGCACGAAGGCAGCAAGCCCATGGCCATCACCTGGCGACTGCATTACGAGCTGCCTGCAGATGTGTGGTCGTACTCGGCGATCGCTGCAGGCTAGCCGGCTCGACGCTCAGACCCGTCGGCCATGACTCCGATGGCAGCTTCTCCAGCCACTGCCATGCTCAGCACACACCACTTTGGAGCAATTTCCAAACCAGCAACCCGTGTCTAACTGACGGTCTGCATGGGATCACGAATTATCTCTCCGGCTCTCTGGAGGAAGGCGGCATAGGTCTCATTCATGCCACTCCTCGCCTGTTCATAGTTCGACCACTCAGGGATTCTTCCTTCGGAAGTCGCTCTCTCTACTTGAAGCAAGGAACCGACCGCCGCAACTGCCTTCCGCGTCAAGGCATACGCCAGCATCCTTGCCTCATCCGGTCCCCACAACGCCAAGAGGCTTGTCCTGTCTTGCAGTTCCAGCGCCGCCTGCCGCAGTTCGTCTCTAGTGGCTACATCAAGGGGGACTCTGCCCCTGACCTCAGGCGTGATGCGTGCAAGCACTTCATCGAGAGCCGTGTAGGCCGCGAGGAGAGAAGCGAAGGACTGGTACCGCTGGCTACGCACCCACTGCCAGTGCTCCGATGCCGCTTGCCCCTGAACCTGTGCGAGCGCGGCCTCAACAGCCTTGCGTCCACCTGCCTTTGCGCCACGCTCGGCGTACCTCCCCGCGATCACAGCTCCGATGACTGCTGCTACGAGAGCGATGCCACCCGCTATGACCGTCGCCGTTGCGTCACTCATTGCACCCATCCTCACCTGGGCCGCACACCATCACCATGTCATCGTGAGCGATTGGCGTCAGATCCATCACTCCATGCCCACTGAAACCACTAGCCTTGGATCATGACGACCCACACGTCCGGGTTTCGCCCCGGCCAAACCCTCACGCGCGCAGAAATACATCCCGTACTCGGCGGGGCCGGCTACGCCGGGATCTGCCCAGCAGTCGAGAAGAGGAACGTTCTCATCTTCTCCGACAGCAAGGTCGGGGAGCGCTTCGGGTACCGCGACGGGTGGCTCGCCGAGGACGACGACGTCGGCCCCATATTCACATATACGGGCGCCGGGAAGCGCGGTGATCAAGTCCTAGAAGGCGGCAACAAGTCAATCCTGGAGCACGTCGACAAGGGTCGCACCCTGCACCTGTTTGTCGCCGTGGGTAAGGTTCCCGGAACCGATACCCGGACACATATGTACATAGGTGAATTCAAGGTCGATGAGCGCAAGCCGTTCGAAATACGGGAGGCCAAGGATGAACTAGGCGCAGATCGCAACGTAATCGTCTTCCGCTTACGCCCCACTGGCCTACACATCCGACGGGAAGAGGACACCCTTCCACGCGCCAGCAACACCCACTCCCGGTTCAACCGCACCGCAGCCAGGCTCACCCGCGCCTATCGGCGTCAGAGACGCCAGCAGATGCAGCTGTCCGACGCCGACCAAGTAGCCGCTGCTCGCGATGACTTGGCGGATACCTTCGAAGAGAGCTCTCTCGCTGCAGGAGAAACGATCGGCCAGCTTGAAGTGTCGATGCGTGACGCGACGGCCCAGCTCATGGTCGAGCTCTACAACCCAACGAGTAACACGGTCTATGAGCCAACAGGGAGCGCGGCCAGCGAATCGATCGCTGAGGCCATGACTCAACTCCTGCTAGCCCGACACCACTTACGGAACATCGCCCACAACCAGCCACTCCACCTAATGGTCCTCACCCCCGAGCTCCCCCGTGAGGACCTCCGCAATCTGCTGGCTGAACACGGGATTGGCGTGGTGTATCGCAACGAGAGCGGCGGCTTCTCTGAGTTCGAGGCAAGCACCACCGCCTCAAGCAGCAGCCCTCGAGCCTTCCGCTGTGTGGATTGCCCCGTGCCCGCCTAGAGCGCGAGGCGCCCGTTCGTCATGTCCCGTCTCAGCCAGTTCCCCGTCGGAGGATCAAGGCGTCATACAACGGAGCATCAGGAAACGGCACCACCTCGCCAAACCACTCATACCCCCAAGCCTCGTACACCGCCCGAACCTTGGGGTGATCCCGCTCGACCAGCAGCGCGACGCGTTTCTCCAGGCGGTCCCGCAGCAACTCGTCGTGGATCTGCCGAGCCACACCCGAGCCGCGGACCTTCTCGATAACCATGAGTTCCGAGAGCGCAAACGTGCGCCTGCCTTCTCGCAGGGGGGCCTGAGCGCGACACTTGGCTCGCCCCCCCGCACGAGCCCGGCTCCGACCCTGACTCCGGCGCTGGCCCCGGCACTGGCACAGGCACCGGCACCGGCACCGGCACCGGCAGATGCCATCGCCAGCTGATGAGGCCTCATGGCCCGGATGGCGGCCCCGAAGAGCGCTGCGGGAGATATCGGATTAGCCTCCCAAATGAGCGCGAAGTGGATCTTTGGTGGTGCGCGCTCTACTCAAATCAAGGAGGAGAAATGCGCAAGCTTCAGAAGGCCGCTATTGCGGCCGCCATGGTCGGGACCCTCAGCCTCATAGCCACCGGCACCGCCACCGCCCAGCCCTCGCATGACCACGGCGGGTGCAAGTCTCACGACCTGAATGTCGACATCCTCGGCCAGGTCGGGATTCTCAACGGCCTGCTGGGCAATGCCATCAACGGTGAGGGCAATGCGGGCGGACAGTGGAACCACACCGGCTCCAGCTGCGGACACTGATCGACTGGGATTGTGTTACGTAGCTCGCTGATACGGGCCTCGGCGCCTGGGCATCACGCCCGGGCGCCGAGAACTGTTTTCGGTGGCCGGGACGGCCGGGACGACCAAAGTTGCAGGTGCCGTAGACCAACGGACGATGACGGGGCCTACGGCTTGCCTCCAGACTCGGCACGATGCCGGGTCACGGTGCTCGGTGCCGAGCGTAGGTGTGGGGGATATGAGGGGTACGGGGGATCTTTCCAAGAAGGGCAGTCCGCCCGGCGGCGCGCGGGAGGGCGGTGCCGCCACCGTGATCGCCGAGTCGGTCTGGGTTCTGGTGCTCTTCTGGGTGGGGTGCGGGGCTGTCGTCGGCTGGTTGGCTCCGTTGCTCGCGGACTGGCTCGTGACGCTGCGCTGGGCTCCGTTGAAGGGGCCGGCCGAGCTGGTGAGCTCCATTGCGGAGCCGGGGCGCACCCTGGGTGCCGTTGGTGTGGGGATGGTGCTGGGGGTGCTCGTCGGGCTTCTCGCGGTGCATGAGTCGCTGGCGGTGAGTGTCTCGCGCGGGCGCGTCGTCCTCAGCGTCAGGGATACGCCTCAGGAGTTCGGGCGCGATGAGATCGACCTCGTGGTGCGGGACGGCAAGCAGCTCGTGCTGCTCGGCCCGGACGGGATGGAGATCGCGCGGGAGGACTGTCATCTGACGTGGCAGCGGCTTTCCGGCGCCTTCGCCGAGCATGGGTACCGCTGGGCGGATGAGGATCCGCACCGGGAGGAGTTCCGGCGTTGGGTTCCCGGTATGCCCGGTCTGCCGGAGGGGGCTGACGCCCTGCTGAGGGCTCGCGCGGCGGCGCGGGAGAAGGGCGAGAACGCCGAGGATGCCCGGGAGCTGCGCCGGGAGCTGCTGAGGCTCGGTGTCGTTGTGCGGGATGAGAAGAAGCGGCAGTACTGGCGTGTGCCTCAGCGTTCCTGACGTCGCCAAGGGTGACGGTCCGACAGCGCAGCGCGCCCTGACGCCTCGACACCTGACTCCCCGGCAGCTTCTCACCACACGGACGGACTAGGAGCACCCGAATGGGCTGGCGGGCGGCCCAGCTCCGGTTCCGAGGCCTGTTCCGGTTCCGGAGCCTGTTCCGGTGGCTGAGAGGATTGCGCGGACCTCAGAGGAAGTAGTAGGGGGAGTGAGCGTGATCGTGCTCGTCTTGGTCGGTGTTCTCGGGCTCGTCGTCGGAGGGTGCGTCTGTGTCGTGTGGGCTTCGCGGGGTGGACCGCCCTGGGTGCGCGGAGTGGCTGCTGTGACCCTTGCGCTGGGCGAGTTGGTGGCGTGGGCGGGGCGGGGGTCGGGCCGGGGATCGCGCTCGAGCTCGAGCTCGGACGACTGAATGTGTGACGCCGGGCGCCCGGCCGTGGGGCGGCGGCTGGGCGCCCGATCGTGGGGTGACGGCTGATCTCCTGGCCGTAGGGGTGACGGCCGGTCACCTCACCGTCAGGTGAACCCGGGCCGAGCCGAGGGACAGCGTCGGCGCGGCCCGCGGGGCGGTCAACCGGTTGACGGCCAGCAGGGCGGTCAACCGGTTGTCCTCGCCGGGCTCGCTGTCGCCGCTCCCTCCCCCTTCGTCAGCAGCCACTCGCGATGCAGGGCGCCCAGCGGGATCTTCTTCTGGAAGACGGGCGTACCGAAGATGGTCAGTTGGAGCTGGAGGGAGCCGGTCAGGTCCACGCCGCCGTAGAAGGCGTAGGTGCCGGACACCGAGGCCGAGCCGTCGGAGGAGGCCTCGGCCGACGCGTCGGCGTGGGCGCGGACGTACGGGGCCAGGTCGGCGGTGACGCCTACGGTGCCGTAGAGGCCGACGGTGGCCTCGGCGCCCAGGGCGGCCTTGACGTCTCCGGCGGCCTTGACGCGGGCCTTCAAAGGCTCGCCCGTCATGTCGGACTCGCTGACCGGGGTCCAGCCCTTGGCCCAGGAGAATGTGCCGCCGACCCGGAAGTCACCCTTGAGGTCCTGTTCGACGTCCACGGTGACCCGGCCGTCCGCGTTCACCTGGATGTAGCAGGTCAGGGCCAGGTTGACGACTACGGGGATCGGGCCGACCTGGATCACCGGGTCGGCGCGCAGTTCGGCGAAGGGGATGCGGATCGGCTGTGCGCCGGTCGAGGCGGCCGCGCGGCCCTTCAGGGACCACTGGGAGGCCCAGTCGCCGGACAGGCCCAGGAAGGCGCCGCCGGGCGAGGCACCGGTGCCGGAGCCGTCGTACGAGAACGCGACCTCGGGGGCGAGCTGGACGAAGCCCTCCACGGACGCGGCCGCCGACGCCGGGGCACCCTGCGCGGTGGCGACCGCCGCGCCCACGTCGATACGCAGGCTGCCCAGCGGGAGTTTCGCGCCCTCGGGGCCGAAGTGGAGGTCGCCTGTCTTCGCCCAGGAGACCTTCACGCCCTTGACGAGCGGCTCGACCTCTACGGCCGACGGGTCCACCGGGACCGTGCCCTCTGCCTTGCTCTCGCCGAGCACGGAGTTGAGCTTCGCCGGTTCCGTCTCGACGGTCGTACGGCCGTCCTCCGTGGCGCCTACGACCTCCGTGACCTCGGCCAGCACGCCGTCGGGGGCGCCGGGGGCGGGGGCGCTGGCGATGATGTCGCCAACGGCGACCGGGGGTTGGGGCGAGGGACTGGCCGGTGGACTGGTTGAGGGACTGGATGAGGAACTGGTCGAGGGCTCGGCTGAGGGGTCTGCCGGGGAACTGGCCGGGGGCCCGGTCGTCGGCTTCGTCGGTTTCGCGGCGGAGGGCGCCGAGATGACGGCCCGTCCGCTCTTCCTGTCGTACGAGGCGACCTTGAGGGAGGACTTCCTCGCCCTGCCTCCCTCGCCTCGGTCGGCCACGGCGGTGGGAGTTGCCGTGCCGGACGGGGCCGGTACGACGGCGAGTTGCTCCCGGACCGCGGCGGCCTCGGGGGTTTCGGACGCCGTCGTGGTCGGCGTTGCGGTGGCGGTCGGGGAGGCGGTGGAGCAGCCGGTGGCGAGCAGGGCCGCGATGGTGGCTGCCGTCAGTAAGGCATGCCTCTTGAGCATGGGTCTGTGCACGCGTGTTTCCTCGGGAGCGGTGTATGGGGGTGCGCTGCAGGAGGTGACGGGCGGGGAGCGGGCGTGCCGCGCCGAGGAAGGGCGTGTCGAGGCAGGTCGAGACGGCCGTTCCGGCGCTGCGCGCAGACGGTGGTTACCCCGCAGTAGTCATGCATGAGCATGCCAGCACCGCGGGGGCAGCAGCCGCTTTCTATGTGCGTGACTTGGGGTGACGTGAGTCACTTCAATGCCCGTCAGTGGCGGCCGCCGCCGACGGGACTCCGGCCGGTTCCGGCGTCCGGCCGACCGCCGATCAGTGCCCGCAGTTGTCGCCGGGGTCCTCGGGTGTTGGCTGCGGGGTGGGGGCGGGTGCGGGGGCAGGGGCCGGTGTGGGTGCGGGTGCGGGTGCGGGATCGGTCGTCTCCGGTGGGGGGGTTTCCGGCGCCTCCGGGATCGCAGGTGTCTCCGGGCTCGCAGGTGTCTCCGGGGTCTCCGGGACTTCCGGCTCCTCCTCAACCGGCCCCGGCTGTACGGGAGTCGGGGTCGACGGGTACGCCGGCTCCTGCACCGGTACCTCCGGCTGCTCCTCCACCGGATCAGCCGGAGCTGCCGGCACAGGGGCGGCAGGCACAGGAGCGGCCGGACCCTCGCCACCCGGCGTCGCTTCGCCCTGCGGGGGCGTGTCCTCCACCGGAGCCTCAGTCACCGGCGCATCACCGGCCCCATCACCGACCGGTGCCGGTTCCTCGGTCCCGGGCGCCGCCGCTCCCGGCATCTCATCCACCGGCACCTCAGCCCCCGACTCCCCCGCAACCACCACACCCCGGCCCGCACTCACAGCCGTACCCGAATCATCAGCACCATCAACGCCGGCCGAAGACCCACCCCCGCCGTCCGCCCAGCCCTGCCAGCCCTGCCCGTCCTGCCCGTTCCGAGGCACCCCCGCCGCCCCACCCCGCTCCCCCGGCACCTCCGCCGCCACGCCAGACCCCTCCCACGGCCGTGAGGCCAGCGGCGCCTCCGCCAATGGCACCCGTGGCGAAGACGGCGCCGGAGAGGGGTCGTTCGCGCCCAGGGCGATCATCATCGCGAGGGCCGCGCCCGCGACCGTCGCCCCGGCGGCGATCGCGGTCGGCACCTTCGCACCGCCCGCGCCGCCGGTCACCGCCTGCCGGGCGGTGTGCAGGGCGCTGCCGAGCTGGCCGCTCAGTGCGGACGTGGCGCCGACGGAGCCCGCTGCCCACGGCAGCAGGAACTTGCCCGCGCCGCCGACGGCGAAGACCAGCAGGGCCGGGCCGACGAGTGCGGGCAGGCGGTCGTTGGCGCGCATGAGGACCGCGAGCCGGCCGCGGCAGTCGTCGCAGGCGTCCACGTGGGCGAGCAGGCGTGCCGACTGGCGGGGCGTCGCGTTGTCGCGGACGTAGGCCGGCATGCGCACCCAGTGGACCTCGCACGCGGGGTCGTCGGGGGCGCCGGTCTGGGAGCGCAGGAAGGCCTGGCGCATGCCCTCGCGGGCGCGGTGCAGGAGTACGGCCGTCGCGCCCTGCTTGGCGCCGATGCGCTGCCCGACCGTCTCCAGCGGCTGGCCCTCCGCCTCCGCCAGCCACAGGGCCTGGACCCAGCGTTCGGGCAGCTGGCCGAGCACCCGTACCAACAGGTCGACTTCCGAGACCTGTTCGGCGGGGTCCACCGAACCGGTCTCGGCGTGGGCGGGGTTCCCCGTCCGCTCGGCGGCGGTCCGCGGGTCGTGCGGGGTCTCGCGCGCCTCGCCGACGGCCGTCGCCGCCAAGTGCCGCACCGTGGTCATCAGGTACGCCGGTACGTTCTCGATCTCGTGCCCGGCCGACAGCCGCCGCCAGACGCGGAAGTGCGCCTCGGCGACCAGGTCCTCGGCGGCCCAGGAGTTGTTGCGGGTGAGCGAGCGCGCGTAGGCGACGAGGCGCGGCTGCTGTTCCTCGTAGATGCGGGCGTACGAGGCGGTGGCGGACGCGGGGGGCGACGCGGGAGGTGACGCCTGGGCAGGCACCTTGGGAGAACCGTCGGACATGGCAGGAACGCTCCAGTTGCCTGCTGAGCTGAGGGGCTGACGAGCTGGTGGGCTGATGCGAGCCGATGAGGGCTGCGAGTTTGTCAGCGTAGATGACTTAAAACTCAACTAAATGGTTCGCGTGAGTTAGATCACAGCTATGGGGCTGCCGTTTTCCGTAATCAACAGGCCCGTCACCGAGTCGACAAGGCGCACAGTCACCGACAACGGAGCAGACCGACCATGCGCTTCCCCCTCGAACAGCCCGTCCGCGCCCGCCTCGTCACCCCCGGCTACCCGGAGCTGCCGATCCGCCTCACCCTGCGCTACGACGCCCTCGCACCCTTCGCCGTGCACGTCGACTTCCCGGCCTGCGTCTCGGCCGACGAGAACGGGGTCACCTGGGCATTCGCCCGTTCACTGCTGGAGGAGGGGCTGGAGACGGCCGCCGGGATCGGGGACGTGCGCATACGGCCGTGCGAGCGGGCCCGTACGGTCATCGAGTTCCACGGGGCGCACGGCATGGCCGCCGTCAGATTCGGTACGGCCTCTCTTCGGCGGTTTCTGCAGCGGTCGTACGCCGTCGTCGAGCCGGGGAGAGAGGATCTGGGGCCGGAACTCGACCACGGGCTCATGTCGCTGCTCGACGGGGTGTGAGGCTCAGTCGGTCTCAAGGGGCGTCAGTACGCGCGTGCCCGTCTGCCGGTAGATCACCGAGCTGCGGAAGCTCACGACCTCGCGGCGGGCGCTGAAGCGGTCCATGAGGAAGGCGTGCAGGTGCTCGATGTCCGGGACGGCCACGTGGACGAGGAAGTCGTCGTCGCCGGAGACCACGAAGACCGAGACGACCTCGGGGAGCTGGGTGAGGTAGGTCTCGAAGTCGTAGATCACCTCGCGGCTCAGGGGGCGCAGGCGGGCGAAGACCAGAGCCTGGAGGGAGCGGCCCAACAGGCGTGGCTGTACGGCCGCGTGGTAGCCGGTGATCACGCCGCGGGCGCGCAGGGCGCGGACTCGTTCCAGGCAGGTGGAGGGTGCGATGCCGACCTTGCGGGCGAGTTCGCGGTTGGTGAGCCGTGCATCGCGCTGGAGATGGGTGAGGATCGCCGAATCAGTGTCGTCCATGGCCGTCATTCTTCCCGGGGCACCGAATTTCGTTCGGCCCGGCCGCTCAACTCCCGTATCACGGCCTAGATTTCCCTCGTCTGCCGGACTGAAGGGAGCCCTCGTCCCATGACGACCGCCGCCGCCATTGCCGCCACCGCCCAACCCGTCGGTCAAGCCGTCGACCACTACGACCGGTTTCTCGCCGAGCACTACACCTGGATGCTCGGCGGTGATCTCGACGCGCTCGTCGCCGCCCAGCGTGATCTGCTCGTGAGGTGGGGCGTGGTGCCGGGCTCGGGGCCGGGGGACGGGTCGCTCGCCGTGGATCTGGGGTGCGGGCCGGGACACACCAGCCTCGCCCTGGCCGATCTGGGCCACGACTGCGTCCTCGCGGTCGATCTGAGCCGGCCTTTGCTGAACGAACTCGCCGCGCACGCCCGTGACATGCCGGCGGTGCGGCCGGTGCGGGCGGATGTGCGCACCGCTCTGCGGGAGCTGGTGCGGCCGGGGTCGGCGGGGGCCGTCGTATGCCTGGGTGACACGCTGACGCATCTGCCTACCCGAGGTGATGTGGCCGCCCTCTTCTCCGACGTCGCCGCCGCGCTCGCGCCCGGAGGGACGGCCGTGTTCGCCTACCGCGACCTGACGGTGCCGCTCACCGGCACCGACCGTTTCCTCCCGGTCCGGGCCACCGAGGACCGGATCATGACCTGTTTCCTGGAGTACCCGGACGACTACGACGCCTACACGGTCGTCGTGCACGACCTGCTCCACACCCGGGACAGCGCCGACGCCGACTGGACCCTCACCGCCCACAGTTACCGCAAGCTGCGGCTCTCCCACGCCTGGGTGCTGGAACAACTCCACGCCGCCGGGCTGCGCGTCAGGCACGAGGAGAGCGGGCCCGGGGGGATGCGGACGGTCGTGCTGGAGCGGGGCTCCGGGCATCCGAGCCGCAGCTGATCACGCCATCTCACGGCAGACAGAGCACTGCATAGCACTGCATAGCACGGCCGGAACAGGGGAAAGCCCAGGCCGGAGAGGCTCCGGCCTGGGCTTTCCCCTGTTCCGGTGAAGTCAGGACTAGTACCAGTAGACCCCGTTGAGGCCCTCCTGGGCGATGGTCTTGGTCATGACGTTGCCGTCCTGGGCGTAGCGCCCGTGCACGTCGGTGAGGAAGAAGTCGAAGGCGGCAACGGGCGTGGTGGCGTCGCAGGCCAGGTCGCCGCGGATGCAGAAGCGGGCGACCGGGACGCCCGGGAACTCCGTGGGGCCGGGGCCGGTGGAGGTGAAGCCGAGGGCGCCCAGGCCCTTGGGGACCTTGGCCCACATGCCGGTCTCGGGCTGCTTCGGGTCGGCGTACAGCTTGCCGTCGACCAGTTCGCGCGGGATGTCGGTGCCGCCGTTCGCGATCGTCTCCAGTACGGCGTCGGCGGCCTGGGCGCCCTGGGAGTAGCCGACGATCGTGAGGCGGGCGGTCGGGTGCTCGCGGTGGGTCTTCTCGGCGGCGGCCAGGAGGTTCTCGTAGCCCTTCGCGACGCTGCTGTCGTAGCTCTGTGCGGTGAGGTCCGGCCCCTGGTTCTGGCCGTTGAGCCAGGGGCCGGCGCTGGCCGGGTAGCAGACGGGGACGAACGCGGCGCCCGGCTCCAGGTGCTGGTTGGCGAAGCCGAACGTCCGGGTGCAGTCGGGCGCGGGCAGCGCGGAGCCGGTGCCGCCGAGCTCGATGTAGTAGTGGCGAGGGGCGTCGTCGGCCTGTGCGACGGTGGGTGTGAGGGCGGCGGCGGCCGTCATGGCCGCCGTGAGGGCGACGGTTTTGGCGCGGCGCATGAGTCGGCTGGTCGTAGGCATGGGTGTCGTTGTCCCCCTGGTCCGGTCCGGTCGTGCCGAGGCGCAGACAGTGCTGATGACGTGTCGGCACGTTCTGGCTGGCACCTTCTGGCTGGTGCTGTGGTGCGAGACGCTAGGGAGGAGCGATGAAATCGTCGTGAAGGCCCCCCGGAGTAACGGAGCTACCGGAGCGGCGATGGCGCTCGGCGAGGTGGTGTTGCAGACGGGCGTGGCGGAACTGGTAGACCGCGCCGGCCTGGCGCAGCACGCCCCGCTGGTAGGCGTCCTCCAGGAACGTGACCACGGCCCACGGCAGGCGTCCCGTCAACGGCAGCCAGATCCGGGTGAGGACGAGCCACTGGCCCCAGGCGGTCAGGGTCAGGGCGTAGCCGAGGGCGGCGCCGAGGCCGCTGATGATGCCGAGCAGGAGGCTGGCTTCGGAGGGCCAGGTGAGCGGGCCGAGCGGACCGTCCAGGAGGTCGACCGCCGCTCCGCTGCCGAGTCCGACGACGGCGCCGAAGGTGGGTGCCCAGACGAGGAGTTGGGTGGTGACGGTGGCTCGGTTGGTGGTCAGGAGGGTGCGCGGGTTGACGGCGGACTCGAGGTCGAGGGGGGTTTCGAGGAGGCCGAGGACGCAGAAGGTCAGTCCGGTGCCGGCGCCGAAGACCAGGCCGTAGACGAGCCCGTCGACGAGGCCGATGTGCAGCATGGTCGAGGCGTCGGTCCAGGCGTACGACTTCACGAGGCCGACGAGGAATCCGTACGCGAATCCGAACATCGCCCCGCCGAGTGTGCCGATCACCAGGCGGGGCCCGGCCGTCCAGGTGGTGGTCCTGGGCCGGCCGCGGATCTGCAGGCGTACGGCGGACGGCATGACGTGTTTGCCCTTGGCCGTGTACGTCAGCCAGTGCACGAGCCCGAACATGAGGCCGGCGAGGAGCCCTACGAGCGTCCCGTCCACGAGGGGGCCCGTGAGCGTGCCGTGGTAGGCGGCGCTGACGGCGCCGTCGACGAGGCCGATGGCCAGTCCCGCCACGAGGGCGGTGACGAGGGTGCGGGTGGAGCGGCGCAGTCCGTTGCCGAGGCGCCACCAGGCGAGGTCGGGGGTCTTCTGCCGGGTCAGGTGGTGGGCGAGGTGGCCGAGCCAGCGGCGGGCGCGGTCCGGGTCGCAGTCGCGGGGTCCGTTCTGGGGGCGGTGGCGGTAGACGGTGGGGAGGAAGTTGTCGAGGAGGTGGTCCTCCAACTGCTCGGGGGTGCCGAAGCGTTCGGTGTCGAGGAGGTCGGCCGGGTTGTGGTCGGGGGTGTCGCTGTAGACGGTGCGGGCGAGCGACACCATCAGGGGCGTCGTCAGGACCGTGGCGAGAGGGGGTGCGGGTCCGTCGGACTCCGACTGCTGCTGCAGTGTGCGCAGTGTTCTCAGTACGGGGTCCCAGGCGCCCTCGGCGGGGTTCGCGGGGTTGGGCTTGCGGGTGGTGCGGGGCAGGTAGGCGGCCAGGTCGTCGAGGGTGAGGTCGGTGACCTCGACCGCTGCGGCGGCGGTCAGTACGTCGGTCTCGGCGACCGCGGCGGCGTATTCGCCGGGGCGGCTGGTGAGCAGGAGGGGCAGCGTGGTGGCGTTGAGGGCCTCCAGGGCGGGGCGGCGCAGGCCGTCGGCGATCTCGTCGAAGCCGTCCAGGACCGGGAGCACCCGGCCGGAGTCGACCAGCGCGGCGGCCAGGCTCGCCCTGCCGGGGCTGCGGGCGGCCGTACCGGGGTGGTCCCGCATCAGCTGTTCGGTCAGCCAGTCGCGCAGGGTGAGGGTGGTGGGGTTCCAGGAACCGATGCTGAAGATCACCGGGACGGGTTCCTCGGGGGCGCGCGTCTTCAGGTGGTCGAGGACGAAGCGCAGGGTCAGGATCGTCTTCCCGGAGCCGGATCTGCCGAGGACGACCAGCCGTCCGGAGGGGATGTCCCGGTAGATCTTCGCGATGTGTTCCAGACGGCCGCTCGGATCCAGGGGGTCGTTCGCGGCTCCCGGTGGGAGGCGGCGGATGTTCGCCCAGTGGTCGATGAGGTCCTCGTCGGCCACGCGCCAGCGGACGGGGAGCGGGTAGGGGTCCTGGATCTGCCGTTGCTCCTCCTCGCGCTGCCAGCGGGCGGCCACCGCCTTCGCGAGTTGCTCGGTCGCCTCCGCCGGGGCGTCGGGGGCTGCGGAGGGCGGCTGTTCCGGGGCCGGTTCCTCCGGGCTCGGCTCCTCGGTGGTGAGTTGGTCCCGTCGGATGCCGCCCTGGTTCCCGGGAACGGCGGCCCTCATTAACTCCTCGCGCTCCTCGGGCTGCAGGGCGAGCGCGTCGGCCAGCTTCTGCACCGTGGTCATGCGCGGGTTGGAGCGGGAGCGGTTGCCGGTCTCCAGGCCGCGGATGGTGCTCACGCTGACGCCGGAACGCCGCTCCAGCTCTTCCTGGGTCATCCCCTTCCGGACGCGCAGCCGCCGCAGGACCGTCCCGAACTCACTGGCCACAGGTCACGGCCCTTCCCCCCTGAGTTGTCCCTGAGTTGTCTCTGAATTGCGCCTGAGTATCGCCTTTCCGCAGGTGAGGGACTTTAGCCGGGTCACCGGTCACATATGACCGGTTCAATGCCCTGTCCACGTTTCCTCCACGTCGGCCAGCTTCGATGCCATCGAGGTGATCGACCGGGACGACTCTTCGTCGACCGGTCCGGAGAACGGGGAACCACCATGCCGACGACGACCGCACCCCAGGGACGCCCGGACGCCATCGCCCTCACCGCCCAAGAGCGCGAGGTGCTCTACGCGCTCGGCTGCGGCCTGGGGGACGCCGAGATCGCCGAGGCGCTCGCGCTGCCCGAGCCGGTGGTGGCCGGGCATCTGGGGCACATCCTGAGGAAGCTGGGGCTGCCGGACCGGGCCGCCGCCATCGTGCACGCCTTCGACTGCGGTCTGGTCGTGCCGGGGCAGGGGCCGCGCAGGCAGGCGGTGCTCCTGGGACCGGGAGCCACCCTCCGCGGGGGCACCGGGCCCTCCCCCGACGCACGGCTTCGGGTCGGCGTGCTCGGCCCGCCCAGGGCCTGGCTCGCCGGGCAGCCCGTGGACATCGGGCCGGTCCGGCAGCAGGCCGTGCTGGCGGCGCTGGCGCTCAGCCCGGGCCGGTCGGTCAGCCGGCAGGAACTGCTGGACGGCGTATGGGGGATGGAGTCGCCCGGCGCCAACGTCGTACCGGTCTATGTGTACCGGCTGCGCAAGAGCCTGCGGCTCGGGGACTGCCCGGACTCGGTGATCAGGCGGGACCGGTACGGCTATCGGCTGGCGACCGGCGTGGTCGACGTGGACGTGACGTGCATGGAGGAATTAATCACCGCGGCCGGGGCCGCCGAGCGGGCCGGTGATCCGGCCGAGGCGGTGCGGCTGTGCGCCCGGGCGCTGGAGCTGTTCCGGGGTGAGCCGCTCGCCGGACTGCCCGGGCCGCTGGCCGAGTTGGAGCGGCTGCGGCTCGTCGAGCGCAGGGTCGCCCTGGCGCAGCGCAAGGCGCAGTGGCAGCTGAGGCTCGGCCGGGTCACCGACGCGGTCGCCGACCTGTCCGCACTGGCCCTGGAACAGCCGCTGAACGAACCCGTCGCCGCCCTGCTGATGCACGCGCTGCACCGCGCCGGCCGGCGGGCCGAGGCCCTGGCCGTGTTCGACCGCACGGGCAGGCGCCTCGCCGAGGACCTCGGGGTGGCGCCGGGCGAACTGCTGCGCCGGGCACGGTGGTCGGTCCTGCGCGGGGACGATGCGGGGCGCGGTCGCGGACGGGCAGGCGCGGCGTGACGGGCACGCGCGGCGTGAAGGGCAGGCGCGGCGTGAAGGGCAGGCGCGGCGTGAAGGGCAGGGGGCAGCGGGGCGGTGTGGGCGACGGGGGGCAACGGGGTGTCGTGAGCGGCGGGACTCACCGGGGCCGCGACGGGGCTCGCGGGGACGGCGACGGCGGGCGCATCGACGAGTTGCTGCCGACGAGGGTCTCGGCGGACATCGGACACGGACGGGCAGGTGCGGCATGAGCGACGGAACCCACCAGGACCACGACGGCAACCGCGCCGACGAACTGCTGCTGGCGAGGATCTCCGAAGCCGCGGGGCGGGCGCGTCTCGGCAGACGGCGTGCCACCTACCGGGCGCCGCTCGCCGAACCCGGGGTGTGGCGGGTCGCCGTCGTGGGCGTGCGGCGCCTGCTGCGGGCCGGGGGTGGCGGCGGGGCGAGCGCGGGCGCGCGGCTGGATCTGTACGAGCAGGGGCTGACGGCCGCCGTCGACGGGCGGATCCATGTCGTCCGCTACGACACCACGACGGTGCGCCGGCGCAGGGTGCTGTCCCCGCAGGGCCTCGCCCGCGCCCATGTGCTCGTCGACGTCGACGGTGAGCGGATCGTGCTGCGCCACGGCGACTTCGGCCGGCCGGAGGTGTGGGGGCCCGAGATCCACCGGGCCGTCACCGACTCCCAGGTACCGCGGGCCCTGGCCGCGCTGGCCGAGGGGGCGCGGCTCGCCTTCGGCCCTGTGTGGATCACCAGGGAAGAGATCGGCTCACGGGGCGCGTCCCTGCGGTGGGCGCAGGTGCAGCGGATCGAGATCCTCAACGGTTCCGTCGCCGTACGCGCGAGCGGGCGGTGGCAGGTGTGGGGCACCGTCGCCGCCGGGATCCCGAACCTGTGCGTCCTCCACGCCCTCGCCGAGCAGCTGACCGCGGCCGAGCGGGACGAGGACTGACGTACGGGAGGGCTGACGTACAAGGCGGCTGACGTCCAAGGCGGCTGACGCACGGCGCGGCTGACGTACGGCCCGGCTGACGTACGGGCCCTTGCTTCAACCCGCACTGACGGGGCGGAGCACGCCGGGCCTCGCCCTCACCGCCGCCGGGTGCGCCATCGGCGCGGGGTGCTCGGCGGAGCTGCGGGCACGCGCCGAGTGGCGGAGGGGCGAGGCTCGGCGGCGGAGTTCCTGAGGTCGGTCACTCGGCCGGCGCGAGTTCCGCCCTGCCGAACAACAGGGCGTATCCGGACGGGAGTTGCCGCAGGATACGGTCCAGCAGGTCGTCGCCGACGAGCTTCGGCAGGACGCTCAGGACCGAGCTGACGTCCCAGCGGGCCGTGGCCGGCGTGGCTCCCTCGATGCGGGCGGCGATCGAGTCGACGAACTCCGCCGCGGTGAGGGGACGCGTGGCGGGGATCTGGGACGCGATCACTCTGGCCGCCTCCTCGGGCAGGGCACGGGCCAGTTCGACCCGTTCGTCGCCGATCACATGGCCGCCGAGGGCCGACAGGACGATGCGGGTGACGCGCTCGGCCTCCGCCGTCGTCGCGTACTGCCCGGAGTCCCGTACCTTTTCGATCAGTTCGGACCATCGGGGGCAGCTCACCGTCCGGCCTCGGGACGGATTCCGGGACGGGTTCCGGAGCGGGTTCGCCGGGGTCGGCACCGTCGTCATGGTCATCGTGCGGGCTCCTCCTCCGTTGCGCGCAGGGGCGTGCCGCGTCCCGCAGGCCCGGCACTCGCCTGCGGGACGCCTCTCGTTCGGTTCTCGTTCGGTTCTCGCTCAGGTCACTTGCCGAGCTGCTTGCGGTCGCCGCCCGTGATCTGGATGCGGCGCGGCTTGGCCTGCTCGGCCACGGGGACGCGCAGGGTCAGCACACCGGCCTCGTAGGAGGCGTCGATGCGGTCCGTGTCGAGGGTGTCGCCGAGGAACAGCTGGCGGGTGAAGGTGCCCGTGGGCCGTTCGGTGACGAGCAGCTCCGCGTCGTCGGGAGCGGGGCTGCGACGCTCGGCGCGGACGTTCAGGACGTTGCGTTCGACGTCGAGCTCGATCGTCTCGGGGTCGATGCCGGGGAGGTCGAAGTGGACGATGAAGTCGTCCCCGGACCGGTAGGCGTCCATCGGCATGGCCGCGGGTCGCGTGCTGCCGAAGACCTGCTGCGCGAGTCGGTCGAATTCGCGGAACGGGTCGGTACGCATGAGCATCACAGGTCACTCCTCTCATCAGGCGCTGCTGGTGCGATGCCCTACGGTTTTTATATAACTCCGGAGAGGAAAATTGACAAGGGTGGACTCAGGTTCACCGAGGAGTGGGAGGCAGACATGGCGAAGGTTCCCAGCGCGGTGGTCGCCGCGGGCGGGCTCGTCGGCGGGTACGGGGTGGCCCGCTGGACGAGGAAGCGGCAGCTCGGCGGGGCCGTGCTGGCCGTTGCCGGGGCAGCGGCGGCACGGCAGTGGCGACAGCAGGCCGGCGGAAAGGCGGCGGGGGCACTGAGCGCCGCGTATGTCGCCGCCTTCGCCGGATCGCATCCGCTGGCCAAGAAAGTGGGCGCCTGGCCTGCCGTGTTCGGGGTGGCCGGGGCGGTGGCGCTGGCGTCGTGGGCCGTGGCCGACCGGCGCGGGTGAGCTACTTCGGGTGGTGCGTCAGCACATTCACCACCCGCCCGTTCGGATCGCGTACGAAGAACCGCCGTACGCCCCACTCCTCGTCCCGAATCTCCCGTACGACCTCCGCGCCCGACGCCAGCACCTGCGCGTACACGGCGTCGACGTCCTCGACCTCCACGCTCAGGTCGGGGACGACGGGGGCGGTGCGTTCCTCGGTGAAGAAGCTGATCTGGGCGGTGGGGTTGGCGGGGGACGCCATGGTCGTCACCCAGCCCATGCTCATGACCTCCTCGAAGCCGAGCAGGCCGTAGAAGTCCCGGCTCGTCTCCAGCTGCTTCTCGGAGTCGACCTGGAGGTTGGGGACGATCCTGCGGATGGTCATCGGATACGGCTCCTCGTGTCTTCGTGGGCGTCCGGATCGGCGTCGTACGGTTTTTGTTATCCCCCGCAGTCTCCCGCCGTCTCCTCACCGTCCCCAGCCGCAGGCACGCGAGGAATGACGCAGTGACACGACAGATCAGCCGCCGGAGCATGCTCAAGGCCGCGGGCGTGGCAGCCGGAGCCGCCGGTATCGGTACGGCCGCGCTCCCCGGCCCCGCCGTGGCGGCCGGCCCCGGCTACGCCCACCCCGGCCTTCTGCACACCGGCGCCGACCTCGACCGTATGGCCGCGAAGGTGAGGGCGGGCGCCGCTCCCTACACGGCCGGGTTCGCCAAGCTGACCGCCAACCGGCACGCGCAGAGCGGCTGGACGGCGAACCCGCAGGCGACGGTTATCCGGGGAGGAGCGGGCCAGAACTACGGGATCCTCTACCGCGACATCCACGCGGCCTACCAGAACGCCCTGCGCGCACACGTCAGCGGCGACAGCGCGCACCTCGACACCGCCGTGGCGATCCTGAACGCCTGGTCGGCGAAGCTGACCGCACTCGCCGGCAACGCCGACCGCTTTCTGGCCGCCGGGCTGTACGGCTACCAGTTCGCCAACGCCGCCGAACTCGTCCGCGACCACCCCGACTTCGAGCTCGGCCGGTTCCAGGAGATGCTGACCGGTGTCTTCGCACCGCTCAGCGACGACTTCCTGGTCAGGCACAACGGCGCCGTCATCAGCAACTACTGGACCAACTGGGACCTCACCGCCATGTGCTGCGTCCTGGCGACCGGCATCTTCTGCGACGACAAGGCCCAGGTCGCCCGCGCCGTCGACTACTTCAAGCACGGCGACGGCCTCGGCTCGCTCAAGAACGCCATCCCGGTCGTGCACGACGAGGGACTCGCCGAGTGGCTGGAGGCCGGCCGCGACCAGGGGCACGCCCTGCTCGGCGTCGGCCTGATGGGCACCTTCTGCGAGATGGCCTGGAACCAGGGCATCGACCTGTACGGCTACGACGACAGCCGCTTCCTCAAGGGCGCCCAGTACGTCGCCAAGTGGGCGCTGGGCGGGGAGGTCCCCTTCACGGCGAACACGCGCAAGAAGGGCGCGATCAACGGCTGGTCGGGGTCGGAGACCGTGACCCGGGCCGCCCCCGTGGACCCGGCGATGACCCGCCCGATCTGGGCGATGATCGCCAACCACTACACCAGGCGCCGGGGCCTGCCGGCGTCGTACGTCACGCGGATCGCCGCGAAGTCCGCGCCGGAGGGCGGCGGTGGGGACTACGGACCCAACAGCGGAGGGTACGACCAACTGGGCTTCGGGACCCTGGCGTTCACGCGGGACAAGGCGCAGGGGGCAGCGTCGGCCCCCGCGTCGGCAGGGGCAGGGGCGGGCGGTGCGGGATCGGATCCGCGACCGCAGACGGGGGCCACGTCCTCGCCCTCCGCGTCCGCCTCTTCCGCCGCCGACGGTGACCTCGCCGCCACCGGCTCGAACGAGATCATCGGCTGGACCGCCGCCACGGGCATCACGGCCCTCGCCGGCGGTCTGCTCCTGCTGCGCCGCCGGGACCGGGCCCGGAGCGAGTCCCAGGCCCAGTCCCAGTAGGACCCGCACAGGAGTTCCAGTAGGACCGGCACAGGACGCTCAAGCCCCGGTCCCGGCTCCCGCCCGGGGGAGAGCCGGGACCGGCCCGGTCCGCCTGCCCATGCCCCTGTCGCCGGATGCCCCGGTAGGCCTATGACCGGGTCGCTCCACACCCCGTCGTCCTACGCCCCCGTCGCCCGCGCCGTCCGCACCCCCGCGCGCGACGGCCCGGCCACCGCTGTGAGCGGCCGTGCAATGTCCTCCAGCGACCGGCGTTCCGCGCGGACCGCGAGGAGCGCCGCCACCAGGCCCGCCGCGCACATCAGGGCCGCGCCGATCTGGAAGGCGAGGACCGTGTCGCCGACCTTGCCCGATGCGGTGAGGTCGGCGAAGAGCAGGGGGCCACTGATGCCGCCGACGGCGGTGCCGAGGGCGTAGAAGAAGGCGATCGACATCGCCCGCGTCTCCATCGGGAACACCTCGGACACCGTGAGGTAGGCGCTGGACGCGCCCGCCGAGGCGAAGAACAGCACCGCGCACCAGCAGGCCGTCAGCGTGGTCGCGCTGAGCGCGCCCCGGTCGAACAGCCAGGCCGTGCCGAAGAGCAGGAGGCCCGAGAGCAGGTACGTCGACGAGATCATCACCCTGCGGCCCACCGTGTCGAACAGCTTGCCGAGCAGCAGCGGGCCCAGGAAGTTGCCGACCGCGATGACCGCGAAGTAGTAGCCGGTGTCGCCGGTCGGGACGTCGAAGAAGGTGGTCAGGATCGCGCCGAAGCCGAAGGTGATCGCGTTGTAGAGGAACGCCTGGCCGATGAAGAGGGCGAAGCCGAGCGTGGCCCGCTTGCGGTACTTCGCGAAGACCGTGCGGCCGATCTCCAGGAACGTCACGCTCCTGCGCTGGTGGATGGTGATCTCGCCCTCGGGGCGCGGCAGCGGTTCGCTGCGCTCGGCCTCCACCCGCCGCTCGATGGCGGACACGATCCGTTCGGCCTCGCCGTCCCGGCCGTGGATCAGCAGCCAGCGGGGGCTCTCCGGGACGTGCCGCCGGACCAGGAGGATCACCAGGGCGAGGGCGGCGCCGAGTGCGAACGTCAGCCGCCAGCCGAGGGACTTGGGCAGGACCGCCGTGTTCAGCGCGACGATCGACAGCAGCGAACCGCCGACCGCACCCAGCCAGAAGCTGCCGTTGATCATCAGGTCGACGCGGCCGCGGTACTGCGCCGGGATCAGCTCGTCGATCGCGGAGTTGATGGCCGCGTACTCGCCGCCGATGCCGAAGCCGGTCAGGAAGCGGAACAGGAAGAACCACCAGGTCTCGAAGGAGACCGCGGTCAGGGCGGTCGCTCCCAGGTAGACCGCTAACGTAATCATGAAGAGCTTCTTGCGGCCCCATCGGTCGGTCAGGCGGCCCCAGAACAGGGCGCCGACGCAGGCACCGGCCACGTACAGCGCGGCCGCCAGGCCGGTGACCTCGCCCGAGCTGATCGGCAGTCCGCTGCCGGGCTCGGAGAGGCGGGGGGCGATGTTGCCTACGACGGTGACCTCGAGGCCGTCGAGGATCCACACGGTGCCGAGGCCGATCACGATCGTCCAGTGCCAGCGCGACCACGGGAGGCGGTCGAGGCGGGCGGGTATGTCGGTGGTCACGGTACGGCCGGTACTGGCCGGTGCGTTGGCCATGGGCTCCCTCCTCGTTGAGCGGAACCCGACTCGGGTGCCCTGACCAGGCGGTCCTACGCCCCCAGCGCCCGCGACACCGTGTAGATCAGCAGCCCGGCGAGGGAACCCACCACCGTGCCGTTGATCCGGATGAACTGCAGGTCGCGGCCGATGTGCGCCTCGATCTTCCGCGTCGTGTGCCCGGCGTCCCAGCCGGCCACGGTGTCGGTGATCAGGGAGGTGATCTCCTTGCGGTACGTCGTCACGACGTGCACCGCCGCGCCCTCGACCCAGCGGTCCACCTTGTTCTGCATCGAGGGTTCGGCGGCCATACGGACGCCCAGGGAGAGCAGCGAGGCCCGCACGCGCAGGCGCAGCTCGCTGCGCTCGTCCTCGGCCGCCGACACGATCATGGCGCGCACGGCGGTCCAGGCGGACGCGATCAGGTCCTGGACCTCGCCGCGGGCCAGCACCTCGCCCTTCCACCGCTCCACACGCGTGCGCGTGTCGGTGTCGGACTGCAGGTCGGAGGCGAAGTCGATGAGGAACCGGTCGAGGGCGCCGCGCGCCGGGTGGGAGGGCATGTCGCGCATCTCGGCGCAGAAGCGGACCAGCTCCTTGTAGACCCGCTCACCGACCTTGCGGTCGACGAACTTCGGCGTCCAGCCGGGCGCGCCGCCCTGAACCGCGCCCATGATCTCGTCGTCGTGCAGGATCAGCCAGTCGTGGGCCTTCGTCACGATCAGGTCGACGGCCCGCGTGTGGCCGCCGTCGGCGACGATCCCCTCCAGCATCTTGCCGATGCCGGGCGCGACCTCGCGGGCGTCGGCCCGGCGGGTGATCGCCTCGCCGACCACCGCCTGCACGTCGGAGTCGCGCAGGACCGTCAGTGCGCCCCTGAGGGCCGTCGCCAGCTCGGCCGTCACCCGGTCGGCGTGCTCCGGTTCCGCCAGCCAGGCGCCCAGCCGGCTGCCGATGCCGACGGCGCGCAGACGCTGTCGTACGACGTCCTCGGAGAGGAAGTTCTCGCCGACGAACTCGCCCAGGGAGACGCCCAGCTGGTCCTTCTTGTTGGGGATGATCGCGGTGTGCGGGATGGGGATGCCCAGCGGGTGGCGGAACAGGGCCGTGACCGCGAACCAGTCGGCGAGCGCGCCGACCATGCCGGCCTCGGCGGCCGCGGCGACATAGTTCGCCCAGTCACCGGCGCCCTGGTTCGACGCCACCTTGGCCAGGACGTACACCAGCGCCACGAACAGCAGCAGCCCGGTCGCGGTGACCTTCATCCGCCGTACGCCGCGCTGCTTCTCCTCGTCGGCGGCGCTGAAGGTCGTCATCGCACGTACGGCCGATGCGGGGACGCCCCGGTTAACGGCGGCGTCCGGCCGGGCATGCTGCTCTACGACACGCGTTCCCGTTTCATCCGGATTCGTACGTTCCATCCGCTCCACCCGTCCAGGATCCCCCGCACATATTGTCCCTACCTGACCGACTCCTGGAACGAATCAAGAGTTCCCGGCGTCTGTCCGGTGGGGGGAGGTCGATGGCGAACTCCGGATGAACTCCGGCGGCCCAATGGGGGGTCAGTGCAACTCTCCCTTGCCTTATGACGCATCATGAGGTGATCACATCGGAGCCTCGGGCTCCCATCCGCCCGAGGAGACACGCACCGCATGACCAGGCGTTACGGTTATGCCCTGCTATCTGGGATCATCGCCCTGATCGTGGCGGTTTCCGCCGCCATATACGTCGGAGTCGCCTCCGACGACGGCAGCACCACGACCAAGACCAATCCCACCAGGGAAAACGCCGCGCGCGGCCCCGCCGCCCCGGCCTCCACCGGCATCTGGGTCGGCGCCTGGTCCGCCTCCCCGGTCGGCGGCGAACCCGGCACCGAGATCGAGGGCCTGGCGGGCCGCTCGGTACGCAACGTGGTGCACACGAGCGTCGGCGGTACGAGTGCCCGGATCACGCTGTCCAATCTGTACGGCCAGTCGGCGCTGACGATCACGCACGCGTCGATCGCCGTCGCCGCAGGGACGGGTACCGCGGCCGCCGTCGCCGACACCATGCGGCGACTGACTTTCGGCGGCAACACCACCGTCGTCATCCCGCCCGGGCAGCAGGTGCTGAGCGACGTCGTGCGCCTGGCGATCCAGGCGGACACCGACGTCCTGGTCACCACCTACTCCCCCACCCCGTCCGGCCCGGTGACGTTCCATCCGCACGCCCGCCAGACCAGCTACGTCGCCGAGGGCGACCTCACCGAGGACGCGACCGGCGTGGCGTACACCGGGCAGGTCGAGTCCTGGCGGTACCTGACCGCGCTGGACGTGCTCAGCAACGAGTCCGACGGCACCGTCGTGGTCTTCGGCGACTCGCTGACCGACGGCATCACGTCCACCGAGAACGCCAACCGCCGCTGGACGGACGTCCTCTCGCGCCGGCTGCGCGCGGCGGTCGCGGCCGGCGAGGACGTGCCGCGCTACAGCGTCGTCAACCAGGGCATCAGCGGCAACCAGATCCTCGCCAGCGGCTCCGGGCGCCCCGCGGACAACCAGGCCGGCGTCGGCCGCTTCCACCGGGACGTGCTCTCCCGTACGAACGTCAAGGTCGTCGTCATCGACCTCGGCGTCAACGACATCCTGCGCAATCCGAACCTCGCCGACCCGAACCGCATCCTCGACGGCCTGCGCGCTCTGGTCCGCCAGGCCCACGCCCGCGGCCTGAAGGTCGTCGGCGCGACCCTGATGCCCTTCCAGGGCCACCGCGGCTACACCGACGCCCGCGAAGGCGTGCGCCAGCAGATCAACGCCGAGATCCGCGCGGGCCGCGTCTTCGACGCGGTGGCCGACTTCGACAAGGCGGTCCGCGACCCGTACAACCCCCGCAAGTTCCGCCCCGACTACGACTCGGGCGACCACCTCCACCCGAGCGACAAGGGCTACGAGCGCATGGCGGAGGCCTTCAACCTGGAGGACCTGAAGGGAGCCGCTCCGGCAGAGCTGTAGAGGCACGGCCGGGGCGGCCCGGCCTCCCCGGCCTGCGCGGCACGTCGGCCGACTTCACCGGGCGAAGCCTGCGGCCAGTCACGCCGGTCGGCTTCCGCCGCCGCAGCCTGCGCCCACCCACGCCGGTCGGCTCAGTCGGCTCAGTCGGCACCCCGTAGCGCCGGGCTGCGCGACCCACCCCCGCTCAGCCCACACGCCGGGCAGCACTCAGCCCACGGCAGCTCAGTCCAGCTCCCGCCGCCCAGCCCTCCGCTCCAGCTTCTCCCGCCGCCGCTCCTCGAGAAGCTCCTGCCGCTGTGCCCGCGTCAGCTTCCGCTCGACCCCGACCCCGCCCCAGAAGGCGAACCCGGTCACGATCACCCGAGGCGCCCCGGGCTCCCCCGGCACCCCCTCCTCACGGTGATCGAAACCCCCCATGATCCCGATGCCCCGCACCACCACCTCGACCCCCGGCGGCACGATCACCTCCACCCCGCCCATGATCGCGACACAGTTGATCTCGATCTCCCGGTCCGCGAAGTTCGCCTCCCGCAGATCGATCTCCCCGCCACCCCAGAAGGCGAAGCAGTTGAACCGCTTCGGAGCCGTCCACCGCCCCTTGCGCTGGAACCCGGACATCACGGCGACACCCCACGTCGACGACCCCTCGCCGCCGACGATCCGCCGCTCCCAACTCCCGTCGGAGACCTCGGCCTTCTTCACCATGTCGACCTTCGGCACGGCCACCGCGCCGACGGGCAGGTCCCGGGTGATCGGCGCCAGCTCCCCGTACGTCCGTGCCTTGTACGTGGCGTCCAGGCGTTCCTCGAACTCCTCCATGTCGAGACGTCCCTCCGCGAGGGCGTCCCGCAGGACCTCGGCGACTTGTTCACGATCGGCGTCGGAAGCGCGCAGCTCCGGGGCATCGTCGGTCATGTACAGCAGCCTACGAGCAACCCCGGCCAGGGGCCATGAAACCGCCGGTTACGAGACCGCCCGCTCGGCCCGCTCGGCCTGCTCCGCGTACATCTTGGCGATCACGGCCTCGATGTCCGGCTCCCGCACCGACAGATCCACCAGCGGATACTCCGCCGCGATCCGCGCCACCAGCACCGCCGCCGACTCCCCCGCCGGAAACGCCAGCCACTGCCGCGGCCCCTCCACCTTCACCACCCGCGCCGGCGCCGCCTCGATCGGCGGCAGCTCGCGCTCCAGGTCGACCACCAGGGTCCGTTCGCTCTCCCCCACCTCGTGCAGCCCGGCGAGCGGACCGTCGTACATCAGCCGCCCGTGGTCGATGACCATCACCCGTGAGCACAACTGCTCGATGTCCTGCAGGTCGTGCGTGGTCAGCAGCACCGTCGTGCCGCGCTCGGCGTTGACCTCCCGCAGGAACTCCCGGACCTTCGCCTTGGAGATGACGTCGAGCCCGATCGTCGGCTCGTCGAGGTACAGCACCTCGGGGTCGTGCAGCAGCGCCGCCGCGATGTCACCGCGCATCCGCTGGCCCAGGGAGAGCTGGCGCACGGGGACGTCCAACAGGGGGCCGAGGTCGAGGAGTTCGACGAGGCGGTCGAGGTTCTGCCGGTAACGGCCGTCCGGGATGCGGTACATGCGGTGCATCAGCTTGTACGAGTCGATCAGCGGCAGGTCCCACCACAGCGTCGTACGCTGCCCGAACACCACCCCGATGCGGTGCGCGAGCCGCGTGCGCTCGCGGGAGGGGTCGATACCGGCGACGCGCAGGCGGCCGCCGCTCGGCGTGAGGATCCCCGTCAGCATCTTGATCGTCGTCGACTTGCCGGCGCCGTTCGGCCCGATGTAGCCCACCATCTCGCCGCGCGCCACGGTGAAGGAGATCGAGTCGACGGCCCGCACCTGCCGCCGCTCCCGCTTCAGGAAGCCGGTCTTCTTGCGTACGTCGAAGACCTTCTCGACACCGTCGAGTTCGATGAACGCGTCCCGCATGCCCTCCATCGCCTGCCCCTAACTCCCCGTACTCCGATACGACCGCAGACCGGCCCGCCACGCCAGACCGGCCAGCGCACAGCACGCCACCGCCACCATCGGCGGCGCGAAGGCCGCCCACTGCGGCACGCCGACCGGGTACGGCCGCTCCAACACATGGGCGGCGGGCACCCAGTTGACGAAGGCGAGCGGCAGGACGAACGTCACCCCGCGCACCAGGTCCTTCCCGAACACGGTCGGCGGGTACTGCAACAGCGTGTTGCCGCCGTACGTGAACGCGTTCTGCACCTCGGCGGCGTCCTGCGCCACGAACTGGAAGGACGCGCCGGCCGTGAACAGCGCGCAGAAGATCACCGCGCCGCTGACCAGCATCAGCGGCACCAGCAGCACCTTCGCCACGGTCCAGTCGACATCGACGGCCAGCAGCCCCCAGCCCAGCACCAGCGCGCCCTGGGTGATCCGGCCGAGGCGGCGCAGCGCGAAGTGGTCGGCGGCGACCTGGGCCAGCACCGGGGCGGGCCGTACGAGCAGTATGTCGAAGGAGCCGTCGCGCATCCGGGTGCCCAGGACGTCCATCGAGCCGAACGTCAGGTCGGCGAGGCCGAACGCGGTCGCCGACAGGCCGTACAGGAAGGCGACTTCGGGCAGCGACCAGCCGCCCAGCGAGTCGACCTGCGAGAACATCAGCAGGATCGCGGCGAAGTCGAGGCCGGTCAGCAGCAGGTTGCCGATGACCGTGACGACGAACGAGGTGCGGTAGGTCATGGTGGACCGGATCCACATCCCGGCGACCAGCCGGTAGGCCCGCAGGCCCTCACCAACCCTGGACCCGCGGGGCACCAACACCGGAGACACCGGGGAAGCCTCGCTCGTCCCGGGCGCCCTGGAGGTCTCAGCCACCCTGCACCACCACCCGCCGCGTCGCCGACGACTGCACGAGCCGCCCGGCCGCCAGCAGGACCACCGCCCACGCCGCCTGGAAGGCGTACGCCCCGAGCGGGTCGGTCTCCCCCATCAGCACATCCGCGGGCATCTGGAGCTGTGCCGCCCAGGGCAGCGCCCGGACGATGTCGCCGAGCGTGCCCGGGAAGGCGTTCAGCGGCAGGGTCATGCCCGAGAAGAAGATCCCGGTGACCATGATGGCCTGCGAGACGCCATGGCCGTCCATCAGCCAGAACACGCTCAGGGCGACCAGGTAGCGGATGGCGAAGCTGACGACCATCGCCAGCAGGAGCGCGACCAGGAACGCCGCCCAGGTCGTGACCGCGCCGGGCAGCGCCATCGGGAAGACCAGCGCGCCGAACGTGAACGGGATCACTCCCCGCCCCAGCATCTGGAACAGCGCCCGGCCCAAGTCGCTCGCCAGCCACCACAGTTGGAGGTCGGCCGGGCGGTACAGGTCGATCGCGATCTCACCCGTTCGGATGCGGCCCATCAGGTCCTTCTCGACGCCGCCGCCCTGAATGGCCAGCGTCGAGTACAGGGCCTGCCCCAGCCACACATAGGTCACCGCCTGCGCCTGGTCGTAGCCCCCGAGGTGCGGCTTCTCGTCCCACAGCGCCAGATACGTGTAGACGAGGATCACGCCGAAGACGGTGTTGGTGAACACCCCGGCCGCCGTCGCCGCCCGATAAGTCGCGTAACGTCTGAATCCGCCTGCCGCGACGGCCACGTACAACCGCCCGGAGCCCACATCCACAGCCCTCCTCGCCCGCGCCCGGCACCGAAGCGCAGGAGCCTAGTGCGCGGGCGGCAAGGGCTGCCAGCCGTTTTCCGGGCCGGACGCACGGCACACGACCGGCGCGAGAGCCTGCTCACTTTCCGCGGACGCGCGCCGGTTTCCGGGAACGGAACGCCGGGTGCGAGAGTCTTCAATGGGGGCGCAGTAGGCGTACGAGGCGTACAGGAACGTACGACGCGAAACAGGAGTCCGTGCAGCACATGAGCGACGAGCAGCAGCCGCCACAGCAGCCGACCCGGAAACCGGGGCGGCCGAAACGGACGGGCTGGCGACGGATCATCCCGACCTGGCGGATGGTGCTCGGCACCTTCGTCATCGGCACGCTGCTGCTCGTCGGGCTGTTCTTCCTCGGCTACTCCCTGGTCAAGATCCCGCCGGCCAACGCGCTCGCCACCAAGCAGGCCAACGTCTACATGTACGCGGACGGCTCGGTGATCGCCCGCGACGGCGAGGTCAACCGGGAGAACGTCACGCTCGCGCAGATCTCCAAGGACGCCCAGCACGCGATCCTGGCCGCCGAGGACCGCGACTTCTACACGGAGTCCGCGATCGACCCCAAGGCGATGCTCCGCGCCGCCTGGAACACGGCCACCGGCAAGGGCAAGCAGTCCGGTTCCACGATCACCCAGCAGTACGTGAAGAACTACTACCTGCGTCAGGACCAGACCGTCACCCGCAAGGCGAAGGAGTTCTTCATCGCGATCAAGCTGGACCGCGAGAAGAGCAAGAACGAGATCCTCGAGGGCTACCTCAACACCAGCTTCTTCGGCCGCAACGCCTACGGCATCCAGGCCGCCGCCCAGGCCTACTACGGCATGGACGCGGGGGACCTCGACCCGGCCCGCGCCGCCTATCTGGCCGCGCTGGTCAACGCGCCCAGCGAGTACGACGTCGTCGCCCACCCGGAGAACAAGGCCGCGGCCGTGGCCCGTTGGAATTACGTCCTGGACGGCATGGTGACCAAGGGCTGGCTCTCCGAGAGCAAGCGGGAGGGCATGAAGTTCCCGACGCCCAAGGAGGCCACCACCTCCACCAACCTGTCCGGGCAGCGCGGTTACATCGTGCGGATCGTGCAGGACTACCTGCTCAAGAACAAGATCGCCACCGAGGACGACCTCAAGGCCGGCGGCTACCGCATCACCACCACCCTGCAGAAGGACAAGCAGAACGCCTTCGTCGACGCCGTCAACGACCAGCTGATCTCCAAGCTGGACCCGAAGAACAACAAGGTCGACAAGTACGTCCGCGCGGGCGGCGCCTCCGTCGACCCGAAGACCGGCAAGGTCGTCGCGATGTACAACGGCATCGACTACGTCAAGCAGTACACCCCGAACGCCACCCGCCGGGACTTCCAGGTCGGCTCCACGTTCAAGCCGTTCGTGTTCACCTCGGCCGTGGAGAACGACTCCACCACCCAGGACGGCCGCCCGATCACCCCGAACACGATCTACGACGGCACCAACAAGCGCCCCGTGCAGGGCTGGAGCGGCGGGACCTACGACCCCGAGAACGAGGACCAGTACTCCTACGGCGACATCACCGTCCGCACGGCCACCGACAAGTCCGTGAACGCGGTGTACGCGCAGATGGCCGTGGACGTGGGCCCCGAGAAGGTGAAGGACACCGCGGTCGAACTGGGCCTGCCCACCGACACCCCCGAACTCCAGGGGGTCCCGTCCATCGCGCTCGGCGTGGCCCACGCCAGCGTCCTCGACATGGCGGAGGCCTACGCGACGCTCGCCAACCACGGCAGGCACGGCACGTACACCATGATCGAGAAGATCACCAAGGACGGCGCCGACGTCATCGAGATCCCGGAGCGCAAGGCGTCCCAGGTGATCAGCCGCGAGGCCGCCGACACCACCACGTCGATCCTGAAGAGCGTCGTCGAGAACGGCACCGGCACACCCGCCCAGGCCGTCGGCCGCCCGGCGGCGGGCAAGACCGGCACGGCGGAGGAGGACCAGGCCGCCTGGTTCGCCGGGTACACGCCCGACCTCGCCACGGTCGTCGCCGTCATGGGCCAGGACCCGGTCACGGCGCACCACAAGTCGCTGTACGGCGCGCTGGGCGAGAGCCGCATGAACGGCAGCGGTCCGCCCACCGCGATCTGGGCCCAGTTCACCAAGGCGGCCCTCAAGGGCAAGCCGGCCGCCGACTTCGACCTGGAGCTCCAGGAGGGCGCGGACGTGCCCCAGTACCCGACGACCGACCCGACCCAGGGCGACGACGGCACCCGCGGCCAGGACAACGGCGGCGCCACCGGGGACCCCAGCACCACCCCCGGCCAGGACACCGAGGGCCAGACCGGCGGCGAGACGCCGGGCCAGACGGACGGCGGGACCACGGGCGACACCGACACCGGCGGCACCACCGACGGGGGCACGACCACCGACGGCGGGACCACGGGCGACACCGACACCGGCGGCACCTCCGACGGCGGCACGACCACGGACGGCGGCACCGACACCGGTGGCACCACCGACGGCGGCAGTACGGGCGGCGACAGCTCGACCGGCGGTACGGACACCGGAGGCGGGGGGACCACGGGAACCGGGGGCGGGCAGCAGAGCCTGGTCCTCAACGAGTGAGCGCCGGCCCGGCTCAGTGCCCGCTGGTCCCCTTCAGCCCCACCACGGCGACCAGCAGCAGGCAGACGAAGAAGATCCGCGCGGCGGTGACCGGCTCGCCCAGCACCGCCATGCCGACCACCGCCGCGCCGGCCGCGCCGATGCCCACCCAGACGCCGTAGGCGGTACCGATGGGCAGGGACTTCGCGGCGTACGACAGCAGCAGCATGCTGGCGACGATGCCGGCGCCGGTGAGCAGGCTGGGGACGGGGCGGGTGAAGCCGTGCGTGTACTTCATGCCGATCGACCAGCCGACTTCCAGCAGACCGGCGACGACTAGCAGAACCCAGGCCATGACGAGCACCTTTCGCAAAGACGGAAACCTGGCGGTGCGTCGTCTTTGCCTTCACCCGGTACGGCGCGTCTCGTCGGGTTCCTTGCAAAGGTAGCAAAGAACAACGAAAAGGGCTGGTGACAAGGGTCACCAGCCCTTTCGGACCGTCGATTCAGAGGTAGAGGCCGGTCGAGTCCTCCGACCCCTCGAACCGGTCGGCGGCCACGGCGTGCAGATCACGCTCGCGCATGAGCACATACGCGACCCCGCGCACCTCGACCTCGGCGCGGTCCTCCGGGTCGAACAGGACCCGGTCACCGGGCTCCACGGTCCGTACGTTCTGCCCCACCGCGACGACCTCCGCCCAGGCCAGCCGACGGCCTACGGCCGCCGTGGCGGGGATGAGGATGCCGCCACCGGAACGCCGCTCACCCTCGTTCGTGTCCTGCCGCACGAGGACTCGGTCGTGCAGCATCCGGATGGGCAGCTTGTCGTGTTGGGTGCTGTGCTCGTTTCTGTTGGCGCTCACGCCTTTGAACCTACCTGCCTTTACCGCGTCCGTACGCCGCCGGGTCCGCCGTCACCAGGGACAGGCCCTAGCCCTTGCGGCGCCGGGTGCCGAGGGCCAGCAGGCCCACCAGACCGACGGCGACGAGCGCCACGGGCACGATCCGCTCGATGCGGGGCGCGCCCTCCTCGTCGGTGAACTTGGCCTTGACATCGCTCACGGCCCGGTTGACCCCGACGTAGGCCCGTCCGAGCGTGTGGTCGATGTTCGAGACGACCTTGGCCTTGGCGTCGCCGACGATCGTCTTCGGGTGCACCCGCACCCCGATCTCGTCGAGCGTCTCGGCCAGCACTGCGCGGCGGCGCTTGATGTCCGCCTCGATCTGCGCCGGTGTTCTGGTGTCCGACGTGTCCGCCACCGTACGGCCTCCGAAGTGAAGCTGATGCTGTTTGCGGACAGTCTGTCAGCTCCACGCCGGACCGCACCGTCAGGCTCCCCGGTTACGCTGGTCCGATGAGCGAGCGACTCCAGCCGGGGGACGTGGCCCCCGCCTTCACCCTGCCCGACGCCGACGGCAACGAGGTGTCCCTGTCGGACCACAAGGGCCGCAAGGTCATCGTCTACTTCTACCCGGCCGCCCTGACGCCCGGCTGCACCAAGCAGGCCTGCGACTTCACGGACAACCTGGAGCTGCTGGCCGGCGCCGGCTACGACGTGATCGGCATCTCCCCCGACCAGCCGGAGAAGCTTGCCAAGTTCCGCGAGAAGGAGTCCCTGAAGGTCACGCTGCTCGCCGACCCGGAGAAGTCCGTCACCGAGGCGTACGGCGCCTTCGGCGAGAAGAAGAACTACGGCAAGACGTACATGGGCGTCATCCGCTCCACGGTGATCGTGGACGAGGAGGGCAAGGTCGAGCGAGCCCTGTACAACGTGCGGGCGACCGGACACGTGGCCAAGATCATCAAGGACCTGGGCATCTGATCACCCCGCCCGGCCAGTAGCATGGCCGGGCAAGGTCACGCGGCCGTGGTGGAATTGGCAGTCACGCTGGGTTTAGGTCCCAGTGGGGTAACACCCGTGAGGGTTCGAGTCCCTCCGGCCGCACCAGAGTTCAGCCGAGCAGTTCCCGCACCACGGGTACGAGCGCCCGGAACGCCTTGCCCCGGTGGCTGATCGCGTTCTTCTCCTCGGGGCTCAGCTCGGCGCACGTCCGGGTCTCGCCCTCCGGCTGGAGGATCGGGTCGTACCCGAAGCCGTTCGTGCCCACGGGGGCGTGCCGCAGGGTGCCCCGCAACTGCCCCTCGACCACCCGCTCCGTCCCGTCCGGCAGGGCGAGCGCCGCCGCGCACGCGAAGTGGGCGCCCCGGTGGGCGTCGTCGATGTCGGACAACTGCGCCAGCAGCAGCTCCAGGTTGGCCTTGTCGTCACCGTGCCGGCCGGCCCAGCGGGCCGAGAAGATGCCGGGGGCGCCGTTCAGGACGTCGACACACAGTCCCGAGTCGTCGGCGACGGCGGGCAGCCCGGTCGCCCGCGCCAGGGCATGCGCCTTCAGCAGGGCGTTCTCGGCGAAGGTCACGCCGGTTTCCTTGACGTCGGGGATGTCCGGGTAGGCGTCCGCACCGACGAGGTCATGCTGCAGCCCTGCGTCGGCGAGGATCGCCCTGAGCTCGATGATCTTTCCGGCGTTGCGGGTGGCGAGGATGAGGCGGGTCATGGGGACCAGTATCCAGGGGCCGCCGGAGGCGCCCCTGAAGGGGCGCGGGGCTGTGTCGATATGCGGCTCCGCCGCGCGGGCGCGACCAGCCACGACGAACCCGCAGCCGCCCACCGACAGAACCCGGCAGACGATTGGCACTCGCCCAGCCGGCGCAGCTACGGCGTGCAGACCTTGGTCAGTTCCCCGGCCGCCTCCGTCACCGGGCTGATGTCCGGCGTCTCGTCCCCGTTCTTCACGGCGTCACGCACATTCGTGACGGCCTGCTGAAGGTCGTCGACCGCCTTGTTGACGTCGGCGTTGTCCGTCTTGTCGCCGATCTTGTCGAGGTTTTTGTCGATGGAGGTCAGGGACTCCTCGAGCTGGGTCGGGTCGTTCGACGCGTTCTCCACGGCCTGCTGGAGTTCCGTGACGCTGTCGGCGATGGCGTCGGCGGTCTGGACGCAGTCCATCGCCTTGCTGACGGCGTCGCAGCCGGTGGTCAGCCCGGCCGTCAGTCCGACCGCCGCGATGGCTGCGGCGGCTATGGCGATACGGCTCCGGCGGCGTCGGCTCGTGGCCATGGTTGACGTTCCCTCCCTGCTCAGGCCTCGCAGGCCCCCCGTTGTGCACTGGCCGGGCGTACAGCGGTGTGCCGTACGCCCGTACCCCTAGTGACGCCGGGAAGCGCGGCGAGGTTGCGCGCGGCTGCGGCTCTTCTTGGTGCGCCCTTTACTTTTCGAGGACCGTATCAAGTGCCTTGCGCTGCAGTTCCGCCAGCTCCCCGCAGCCGGAAACCGCAAGGTCCAGCAGGGAGTTGAGCTCCTCGCGGGCGAAGGGCTCGGCCTCGGCGGTGCCCTGGACCTCGACGAAGCGGCCGTCGCCGGTGCAGACGACGTTCATGTCGGTCTCGGCCTTCACGTCCTCCTCGTAGCAGAGGTCGAGGAGCGGTACGCCGCCGACGATGCCGACCGAGACGGCGCTGACGGTGCCGGTGAGCGGCTTGCGGCCGGGCTTGATCAGCTTCTTGCCCTGGGCCCAGGAGACGGCGTCGGCGAGGGCGACGTAGGCGCCGGTGATGGCCGCGGTGCGCGTGCCGCCGTCGGCCTGGAGGACGTCGCAGTCGAGGACGACGGTGTTCTCGCCGAGCGCCTTGTAGTCGATGACGGCGCGCAGGGAGCGGCCGATGAGGCGGCTGATCTCGTGCGTGCGGCCGCCGATCTTGCCCCGGACGGACTCGCGGTCGCCGCGGGTGTTGGTGGCGCGGGGCAGCATGGCGTACTCCGCGGTGACCCAGCCCTCGCCACTGCCCTTGCGCCAGCGCGGGACACCTTCGGTGAAGGAGGCGGTGCACAGGACCTTCGTGTCACCGAAGGAGACGAGGACGGAGCCCTCGGCGTGCTTGCTCCAGGCGCGTTCGATGGTGACCGGGCGGAGCTGTTCGGGGGTGCGGCCGTCGAATCGAGGCATTGAGGACATGGGGCGAGCCTAGCCGCAGATACGGAAGGGGCCGCTCCCGCGGTGGGAAGCGGCCCCTTCGGTGAGCTCGGAGGCTCACATCATGTCTTCGATCTCCGCCGCGATCGGGTCGGCGTCGGTGCCGATGACGACCTGGATGGCGGTGCCCATCTTCACGACGCCGTGGGCGCCGGCGGCCTTCAGGGCGGACTCGTCGACCAGCGAGGGGTCGCTGACCTCGGTGCGGAGCCGGGTGATGCAGCCCTCGATCTCCTCGATGTTGTCGATGCCGCCGAGCCCGGCGACGATCTTCTCAGCCTTGCTGGCCATGTCGGTCTCCTCACGCACTGTTGGCCCAACTTCGCGAGCGATTGGGTCGTGCGTACCGAAAGATGACGTCACAGCAACCAATCGTCCGTAACTGGTCTACACCACACGACAGGCGGTCGCCAACCCATGAGCTCCGGCAGTGAGGTGAGCCCTGCCCGGGCGCGCCGGCAGCGCGCGTTCCAGGGCCTGCAGAAGATGGGCCGCAGTCTCCAGCTCCCCATCGCCGTCCTGCCGGCCGCGGGCATCCTCAACCGGCTCGGTCAGCCGGACGTGTTCGGCGACGACGGCCTGGGCTGGGACAACGTCTCGAAGGTGATGGACGGCGCGGGCGGTGCGCTGCTCGACGGCTCGCTGGGGCTGCCGTTGCTGTTCTGCGTCGGTGTGGCCATCGGCATGGCGAAGAAGGCGGACGGGTCGACGGCGCTGGCGGCGGTGGTGGGGTTCCTCGTCTACTACAACGTGCTGCGCGAGTTCCCGGAGGACTGCCCGGCGGGGACGAGGGAGATCCCCGACATCGGCTGCGCCGCGGCCGAAGGGGCGGTGAGCGCGTACGAGTACCAGAACCCGGGTGTCTTCGGCGGCATCGTGATCGGCCTGCTCGCGGCGTTCTTCTGGCAGCGCTACCACCGGACGAGGCTGGTGGACTGGCTGGGCTTCTTCAACGGGCGGCGTCTCGTCCCGATCATCATGGCGTTCGTGGCGATCGTGGTCGCGGTGCTGTGCCTGTGGGTCTGGCCACCGATCGGGGACGCGCTGGAGAACTTCAGCGACTGGATGAGCGACCTCGGCTCCTGGGGAGCGGGCGTGTTCGGCGTCGCCAACCGCGCGCTGCTGGTCGTCGGGCTCCACCAGTTCCTCAACGTGCCCATCTGGTTCCAGTTCGGCAGCTACACAACGCCGGACGGCGAGGTGGTGCACGGCGACATCAACATGTTCCTCGCGGGCGACCCGGACGCCGGGCAGTTCACCTCGGGGTTCTTCCCCATCATGATGTTCGCCCTGCCGGCCGCGGCCCTCGCGATCACGCACTGCGCGAGGCCGGCCCGCCGCAAGGAGGTCGGCGGCCTCATGCTGTCGGTGGCGCTGACGTCTTTCGTCACCGGCATCACGGAACCGATCGAGTACTCGTTCCTCTTCATCGCCCCGCTGCTGTACGCGGTGCACGCGTTGCTGACGGGTGTCTCGATGGCGGTGACCTGGGGGCTGGGCGTCCACGACGGCTTCAGCTTCTCGGCCGGACTGATCGACTACGTCATCAACTGGAACCTGGCCACGAAGCCCTGGGCGATCATTCCGATCGGCCTGGGCTTTGCCGTCGTCTATTACGCGATCTTCCGTTTCGCGATCACCAAGTTCGATCTCAAGACGCCGGGTAGGGAGCCGGAGGAAGAGGTCGAGGACGTCACAAAGGTCTGACAAAAGGCCTGAAACGGGTCCGGAAAATCCCCGGGAATCGCGGGTTCCTTATCTCGCCTTCATCGTGCTACAACAGGTCTACACCACTGAGTGGTGTAGACCACCACCCGATGGAGGAAGTCTATGAGCACCGCCACCGCGCCAACGGCGGCCCCCACGAAGAAGTGGGGATCCGGTCTTTTCCAGGGCCTGCAGAAGGTCGGCCGCAGCCTGCAGCTGCCCATCGCCGTGTTGCCGGCGGCGGGCATTCTGCTCCGCCTGGGGCAGGCGGACTCGCAGGAGAGGTTCCACATCCCCGCCGACGTGGCGAAGGTGTTCGCAGGAGCCGGTGGCGCCCTGCTGGACAGCTCCTTCGGCCTGCCGCTGCTGTTCTGCATAGGCGTGGCCATCGGCTTCGCGAAGAAGGCCGACGGGTCGACGGCGCTGGCCGCCGTCGTCGGCTTCCTGACCTACTACGCGGTGATCCACCAGTACCCGATCAAGGACGGCCACGAGGGCGCCACCTACACGGCGACCGGCCTCGGCGGCGGCTTCTGGCAGAAGGGCAACGAGGCCGCCCAGGCCGCGACCTTCCAGAACCCGGGCGTGCTCGGCGGCATCATCCTCGGCCTGCTGACGGCCGTACTGTGGCAGCGCTACCACCGCAAGAAGCTCGTCGACTGGCTCGGCTTCTTCAACGGCCGTCGGCTGGTCCCGATCATCACCGCCGCCCTCGGTACTGTTCTGGGTGTTCTGGTCGTCCTGGGCTGGGAGCCCATCGGTAACGTCATCTCGAACTTCGGCGAGTGGATGACCGGTCTGGGCGCCTTCGGCTCGGCCCTCTTCGGTCTCATCAACCGCGCGCTGATCCCGATCGGCATGCACCAGTTCGTCAACTCGGTGGCGTGGTTCCAGATCGGCGACTTCACCGACGCCGCGGGCACCGTCTTCCACGGCGACCTGCCGCGCTTCTTCGCCGGTGACCCGGACGCCGGACTGTTCATGTCCGGCTTCTTCCCGATCATGATGTTCGGTCTGCCGGCCGCCGCGCTTGCGATCGCGCACTCCGCCCGCCCCGAGCGCCGCAAGGCCGTCCTCGGCATGATGATGTCGATGGCCCTGACCTCGTTCTTCACGGGTGTCACCGAGCCGATCGAGTTCACGTTCATGTTCATCGCGCCGGTGCTGTACGCCATCCACGCAGTCCTCACCGCGATCTCGATGGCTGTGACCTGGGCGTTGGGCATGCACATGGGCTTCAGCTTCTCGGCCGGATTCATCGACGTCTTCATCAACTGGGGGATCTCCACCAAGCCCTGGCTGCTGATCCCCATCGGCCTGGTCTTCGCGGCGGTCTACTACGCGGTCTTCCGCTTCGCCATCACCAAGTTCAACCTCCCCACCCCGGGCCGCGAGCCCGAGGAGGAGGTCGAGGACCTCACCAAGGCGTGAGCCCCGCCCGAACAGCACTGAGGCCCCCGGAGCAGACACGCTCCGGGGGCCTCTGTCACGTCGTACAGGTCAGATCTCGTACGTCACCCGCGGAGCGGCGAGCTCCACCGGCCCGTCGTAGACCTCGCGCGCGTCGGCCAGGTTGACCTGGGGATCGGTCCACGGGGGGATGTGGGTCAGCACCAGGCGCCTCGCTCCCGCGCGGGCGGCCGTCTGACCCGCCTCGCGGCCGTTGAGGTGCAGGTCGGGGATGTTCTCCTTGCCGTGCGTGAAGGCGGCCTCGCACAGGAACAGGTCGGCGTCGCGGGCCAGTTCGTCCAGGGCCGTGCTGACGCCCGTGTCGCCGGAGTAGGTCAGGGTCTTCCCGCCGTGCTCGATCCGGATGCCGTACGCCTCCACCGGGTGGGCCACGCGTTCCGTGTGCACGAGGAACGGGCCGATCTCGAAGGTGGACGGCTTGACCGTGTGGAAGTCGAAGACCTCGCTCATGGACGAGGCGGTGGGGGTGTCGGCGTAGGCGGTGGTCAGGCGCTGTTCCGTGCCCTCGGGTCCGTAGACCGGGATCGGGTCGCAGCGGCCGCCGTCGTGCCGGTAGTAGCGCGCCACGAAGTACGCGCACATGTCGATGCAGTGGTCGGCGTGCAGATGGCTGAGGAAGATCGCGTCGAGGTCGTAGAGACCGCAGTGGCGCTGCAGCTCGCCCAGGGCGCCGTTGCCCATGTCGAGGAGCAGCCGGAAGCCGTCGGCCTCGACGAGGTAGCTCGAGCAGGCCGATTCCGCGGACGGGAACGACCCCGAGCAGCCGACGACGGTGAGCTTCATGAAACAGAAACCTCCGCTGGCTGGAAATCCAGAGAATCCAGAAGATCGGGAATGGGGCGTCGGGGGTCGTGCGGTTTGTCGAGCGTAAGGCGCAAAACCTCCCGTCGCTCCTCCGCCAAGGGCTGTTGTGGGCGAACTCACCTGTGGTGTCAGCCGTTCGGCTGCCGACGCTGTCCAGGTGTTCGGTGTGCGGCCATCTCCGCTCGCTACCACACAAAAGTGGACGTAACGTCGGAAACAGCTGTCGCCTCCTGTGAATCGAGGGATCCGGACATGGCCGTGTTGGTCGTCAATCAGAGCGCCGAGTGGACCGAGGAGCTCTACCAGGCAACCTTCGACCGGGTGATCCCGGACCGCACGAGTCCCCCCGCCGGGATGGTCGCCCACTACGCGGCGCCGCGCGAGGGGGGAGGGTGGCAGGTCATCGATGTGTGGGAGTCGGAGGAGGACTTCCGGCGCTTCCTGGAGGGGTCGGTCGTCCCGGCCGCGAAGGAGCTCGGAGCGCCCCCGTTCGAGAGCCATGTGACCGAGCTGTACAACTCCCTGGTCCCGTAAGGCGCCGGGGGAATGGGAGGCCGGTAACGTCATCCCATGGACACGTCATGGTGGCTGGCGCTCGCGGCGGTGGTGCTGCTCGCGCTCGTCGCCGCGCTCGTGGACGGGTGGGGACGCGGGCGGCGTCCCGAGGGGCAGCGGACGCGGCCGCCCGGGCGGCCCCGGGGGCATGCGCACGGGCCCGCTTCGGCTCGTCCGGAGCCTGCGGAGATCTGGTGGGCGCGGGTGCCGTACGAGGACGGGCCGGGCGCTAAGGACCGGCCGTGCCTGGTGCTCTCGGTGCGGGGGCAGCAGGTCACCGTCGCGAAGATCACCAGCAAGTACCGGGACGAGCGGCGCGGGGTGATTCCGTTGCCGCCGGGCTCGGTCGGGGACACCCGGGGGCGGGCGAGCTTCCTGGAGACGGGTGAGCTGAGGGACGTGCCGGTGTGGGAGTTCCGGCGGCGGGTCGGGGTGATGGACCCGGTCGTGTGGGACCAGGTCCGTCACCTGTCGACGTGAGGCCGCCCGGCGGTCACGCCCAGAGCTGGCCCTGGAGCGTCTCGATCGCTTCCTCTGTCGTGGCAGCCGTGTAGACGCCGGTCGAGAGGTACTTCCAGCCGCCGTCGGCCACGACGAACACGATGTCGGCCGACTCCCCCGCCTTCCGCGCCTTCTTGCCGACGCCGATCGCGGCGTGCAGCGCGGCGCCGGTGGAGATGCCCGCGAAGATGCCCTCCTGCTGGAGGAGTTCACGGGTGCGGGTGACCGCGTCGGCCGAGCCGACCGAGAAGCGGGTGGTCAGGACGGAGGCGTCGTACAGCTCCGGTACGAAGCCCTCGTCGAGGTTGCGCAGGCCGTAGACGAGGTCGTCGTAGCGCGGTTCGGCAGCGACGATCTTGACGTCCGGCTTGTGCTCGCGCAGGTAGCGGCCGACGCCCATGAGCGTGCCCGTGGTGCCGAGGCCGGCCACGAAGTGGGTGACGGAGGGAAGGTCGGCGAGGATCTCGGGGCCGGTGGTGGCGTAGTGGGCGCCTGCGTTGTCCGGGTTGCCGTACTGGTAGAGCATCACCCAGTCGGGGTGCTCGGCCGCGAGTTCCTTGGCGACGCGTACGGCGGTGTTGGAACCGCCCGCGGCCGGGCTGGAGATGATCTCCGCGCCCCACATGGCGAGCAGGTCCCGGCGTTCCTGCGAGGTGTTCTCGGGCATCACGCACACGATGCGGTAGCCCTTGAGCTTCGCGGCCATGGCCAGGGAGATGCCGGTGTTGCCGCTGGTCGGCTCCAGGATCGTGCAGCCCGGGGTCAGGCGGCCGTCCTTCTCCGCCTGCTCGATCATGTGCAGGGCGGGGCGGTCCTTGACCGAGCCGGTGGGGTTGCGGTCCTCCAGCTTGGCCCAGATGCGGACGTCGTCGGACGGCGACAGCCGCGGCAGGCACACCAGGGGGGTGTTGCCGACCGCGGCCAACGGGGAGTCGTAACGCATCGGTGGTCAGCGGGCCTTAGACCATGCCGCCGGCCACGGCCGGCAGGATCGTGACGTTGTCGCCGTCGGCGAGCTTGGTGTTGATGCCGTCGAGGAAGCGGACGTCCTCGTCGTTCAGGTAGACGTTGACGAAGCGGCGCAGCTGCTCGCCCTCGACGATGCGGGCCTGAATGCCCGCGTGCCGCGTCTCGAGGTCGGCGAACAGCTCGGCGAGGGTGTCACCGCTGCCCTCCACCGCCTTCTGACCGTCGGTGTACTGGCGGAGGATGGTCGGGATGCGGACCTCGATGGCCATGGCTCAGGGCTCCTGTCGGGAGTAGTCAGTCGGGGGCGCGCGGCAGCGCAGTGCAGCAGGGTGGTGCGTGGAGGCGCCGCGGCTCACGGCCGTACGGCGGCAGGGTGTCGCGTCAACAGATGGCGCTGGCGAGCCTGCACAGGTCGACGTGCAGCCGCGCAACGAGCAGCATGCCCGGCGTCTTTTCGCTCACGTCGTGGAAAACCATGGGGTCATCGTATCGATTCCCGGTCCGGCTTTTGGAATGTGATCCCACATCGCGGACGGATGAGGGTCGGGGAGTGAGACCGCGCTGTTCAGGCCGACTCCGTGCGAGGAATCAGTACGCCTCTACGATCTTGACCTCTTCCTCCGTCACCTCGCCGTCCACGATCCGGAACGAGCGGAACTGGAACTCGCCGAGGCCGTCGGTGTCGGCGGTGGAGACGAGGACGTAGTGGGCGCCGGGCTCGTTGGCGTAGGAGATGTCGGTCCGGGACGGGTAGGCCTCGGTCGCCGTGTGGGAGTGGTAGATCACCACCGGCTCCTCGTCGCGGTCGTCCATCTCGCGGTAGAGCTTGAGCAGGTCGCCCGAGTCGAACTCGTAGAACGTGGGCGACATGGCCGCGTTCAGCATCGGGATGAAGCGCTCGGGGCGGTCCGAGCCCGCCGGGCCCGCCACGACGCCGCACGCCTCGTCGGGGTGGTCCTTGCGGGCGTGGGCGACGATCTGGTCGACGAGGGCCTGGGTGATGGTCAGCATGTCGGCCAGGATAAGCAGAAGGGCCGCCCCGTACCGAGGGATGGTACGGGGCGGCCCATATGCCGGACACCCGGGATGAACACCGGATGCTCGGACGTCCTGAGCGGCAGTCGGAGGGAGCGCCACGAGTGCCCCTTCCGACCGGACGTCCGGCCGAGAAGGTCAGCCGATCTTCTCGAGCTCTGGCTCGCCACGGCGCTCCGTGACCTGCGGGTTGCGGCTCTTGAGGACCGCCCAGCCGATGCCGAGGGCGGCGGCCCAGCCGGCCATGACGTACAGGCAGACGCGGGCGTCGGCGTCGTACGCGATCAGACCGGTCACGAAGAGCAGGAACACGATGGCGATCCAGCTGCACACCGAACCGCCCGGCGCCGGGAAGGACGAGGCGGGCAGGCGACCCGCGACGACCGCGCGGCGGTAGAGGACGTGGCTGATCAGGATCATCAGCCAGGTCCAGATGCCGGCCGCGGTGGCGATGGAGGTGACGTAGCCGAACGCCTTCTCCGGGACGACGTAGTTGAGGACCACGCCGATGCCCATGAACAGCACCGAGACGAAGATGCCGAGGGCCGGGGTCTTGGTGGCGGAGAGCCGGGAGAAGACCTTGGGGGCCTCGCCGCTCTCGGCCAGGTTCCGCAGCATGCGGCCCGTGGAGTACATGCCGGAGTTGCAGGACGACAGGGCCGCGGTCAGCACGACGAAGTTGACGATGCCGGCGGCGGCCGGGATGCCGATCACCGCGAAGGCCTTCACGAAGGGGCTGACGCCCTCCGCGAACTCGGTCCACTTCACCACGCACAGGATGACGGTGAGAGCGCCGACGTAGAACAGCGCGATACGCCAGGGCAGGGTGTTGATCGCCTTGGGGAGGGTCTTCTCCGGGTTCTCCGACTCACCGGCCGTGACACCGACCAGCTCGACCGCGAGGTAGGCGAACATGACGCCCTGCAGGGTCATCAGGGACGAGCCGACACCCTTGGGGAAGAAGCCGTCGAAGGCCCAGAGGTTGGAGACGGCGGCGGTGTCGCCGGCGGCGCTGAAGCCGAAGGTGAGCACGCCAAGGCCGATCACGATCATGCCGATCAGGGCGGTGACCTTGACCATCGAGAACCAGAACTCCAGCTCACCGAAGAGCTTCACGGAGATCAGGTTGACCCCGAAGAGGATCACCAGGAAGACCAGGGCGGTGACCCACCGCGGGACGTCCGGGAACCAGTAGTGGACGTAGATCGCGGCGGCCGTGAGCTCGGCCATGCCGGTGACGACCCACATCAGCCAGTACGTCCAGCCGGTGAAGTAGCCGAAGAACGGGCCGAGGAACTCACGGGAGTACTCGGCGAAGGAACCCGAGACCGGGCGGTAGAGCAGGAGCTCACCGAGCGCCCGCATGATGAAGAAGACGATGACGCCGGCGAGGGCGTACATCACGATGAGGCTGGGACCGGCCTTGGCGATGTTCGCGCCGGCACCCAGGAACAGGCCGACGCCGATGGCGCCGCCGATGGCGATCATCTGGACCTGACGGCTGCCGAGGCCCCGCTCGTACCCCTCTTCGGGGGCGTCAGTGACCTTCGCGTCAGTGACCTTCGAAGAGGTCATGTGTAGTGCGCCTTTCTCCATGCCGACCCGGGCCTTTCGTCGGCCTCGGATCGGGTCTCGATCCCCCCGGATTGCTGGAGCTGTGCCTGGCCGACGATCCGTCGGCCACATGGCGCACCCGGCCGAACATTCGGGTGGTGTCCGCCGGGCGTCGTGAAGATTTATCACGGCCGTCACAATGATCGGCTACAGCACATGTGGCGCATCACACAGGAAGAACCGGACAAAACCATCGCCGCCTCCCAGAGCGGGCGGCGGCGGTGACAGGATCGTTATCCGGATTTGAGCGTCCGCTGAGCGAACACAAAACCGTCACATGACGGCACAAGAAGGTCGCGAACGACCGGTACGGGCGTCGCGGTCTACGGCATGAGCGTCGCGACCAGTGTCTCCTGCAGCCCGCCCAGCCACAGATAGGCCATCACCATCGGCTTGCGCGGGTCCTCGTCCGGGAGCCGGTAGAGCAGCTCGGTGTCGTCCTCGTCGGTGATCTCCAGCCGGGAGCCGATGGCGAGGCGCAGGTCGTTGAGGGCGCCGAGCCACCGCGGGGACTCCTCGACCGACAGCTTGAGCACCGCGCCGCCCTCCCCGGCGGAGGCGGAGCTGAGCTCGTCCAGGGAGCGGATCACCGCGAGCGCGTTGTCGCGCTTGCCGGCGCGCAGGTCGTTCTCGGTGTAGCGGCGGAACTCCGCGGAGTACGCCCGCTGCTCCTCGGCCTCCTTGGCCTGCGGGGCGCCCTCGGGGTCGCTGTAGGCGTCCGGGAAGAGGCGCCTGAGGACCGGGTCGGCCGGGGGTTCGCTCGGGCCGTCGGCGAAGAGTTCGGCGAGCGGGTCGTCGGGGGCCTCGTCGGCGGGGCCGGGGCCGATGAGCTCAAGGAGCTGGACGGCCAGCGACCGGATGATGGAGATCTCGACGTCGTCGAGGGCGACGGCCGCGCCGCCGCCGGGGAGCGGTTCGAAGGTTCCTGGCATGGAGGCGATTTCGCTACTTCCGGTCCTGCGGGGCGGGTCGGTTCATTTCCGGTCCTGCTGGAGGGTGGCCCACAGACCGTAGCCGTGCATGGCCTGCACATCGCGTTCCATCTCCTCGCGAGTGCCGCTGGAGACGACCGCCCGGCCCTTGTGGTGGACATCGAGCATGAGCTTGGTGGCCTTGTCCTTGGTGTACCCGAAGTACGTCTGGAAGACGTAGGTCACATAGCTCATGAGGTTGACCGGGTCGTTGTGGACGATGGTGACCCAGGGGACGTCCGGCTCGGGGACGGCGAAGACCTCCTCCGCCGACTCGGTGCGTTCGATCTCTACGGGAGCGGGTGACGTCACACAGCCCATGCTGCCACCCGAGGGGGGCGGTCGCACAAACGGGCTGCGCAATCGCGTGCGTTGAGCCTCACACGCCTACAAATCGTCAGACTGACGAAATGGGGGTACCATCCTTGGTCATGGACACAGCGCACCTTGGGCTGCCGGTGGACGTTCCCTCGACGGCGCTCTTCACGGACCAGTACGAGTTCACGATGCTGCAGGCCGCGCTGAAGGCGGGCACCGCCGAGCGGCGGAGCGTGTTCGAGGTCTTCACCCGGCGGCTGCCGGACGGCCGGCGCTACGGCGTCGTCGCGGGCACCGGCCGGGTGCTGGACGCCGTCGAGAACTTCCGCTTCGACGAGGGCGTCCTCGGCTTCCTGCGCGAGCGGAGGATCGTCGACGAGGAGACCCTGGGGTGGCTCGCGGGCTACCGCTTCTCCGGCGACATCTGGGGCTACCCCGAGGGCGAGGTCTACTTCCCGGGCTCGCCGATCATGCGGGTGGAGGGCACCTTCGCCGAGTGCGTGCTGCTGGAGACGGTGATCCTTTCCATCCTCAACCACGACTCCGCGATAGCCGCGGCCGCCTCCCGCATGTCCTCGGCCGCCGGGGAGCGCCCGATCATCGAGATGGGCGCCCGGCGCACCCATGAGCTGGCCGCGGTGGCCGCGTCGCGCGCCGCGTACGTCGGCGGCTTCACCTCCACCTCCGACCTGGCCGCCGGCTTCCGCTACGGCATCCCGACCGTCGGCACCAGCGCCCACGCCTTCACCCTGCTGCACGACCGCGAGCGGGACGCCTTCCAGGCCCAGGTGGACTCCATGGGCCGCGGCACCACGCTGCTCGTGGACACCTACGACGTCACCGAGGCGGTCCGTACGGCCGTGGAGGTCGCCGGGCCCGAGCTGGGCGCCGTCCGCATCGACTCGGGCGACCTGCTGCTGGTCGCGCACCGGGTGCGGCAGCAGCTGGACGAGCTGGGCGCCACCGGCACGAAGATCATCGTGACCTCCGACCTGGACGAGTACGCCATCGCCTCGCTGGCGGCGGCGCCCGTGGACGCGTACGGCGTCGGCACCCAGCTGGTGACCGGGTCCGGGCATCCGACCTGCTCGATGGTCTACAAGCTGGTCGCCCGCGCCGGCTCCGCCGACCCGAAGGCGCCGCTGGTGCCGGTGGCGAAGAAGTCCAGCGGCGGCAAGACCTCCATCGGCGGCCGCAAATGGGCCGCGCGGCGCCGCGACGAGTACGGCGTCGCGGAGGCCGAGGTCGTCGGCACCGGGCCGGTTCCGGCGGAGCTCGCCGAACGGCAGCTGCTGGTCGAGCTGATCAAGGGCGGTGACGTGCTGGCGCGCGAGTCGCTGGACGTCGTAAGGGACCGGCACACGGCGGCTCGCGCGAATCTGCCGCTGTCCGCGACGCAGCTCTCGCGCGGTGAGCCGGTCATCCCGACGGAGTATGTCAACGGGCGCTCGGGTAGCCAGACAGGGGCGTGAAGCGAGTGCGCCCTGCGTGCTCACTCCGTGCCCCCTCCCGCGCAGGACCCGAAGTCTCTAGGCTCGTAAGTTCACGGCCGGGCCCGCACGCTTTCACCGTCCCGACCTCAGCGTCCATAACCGAAGGACACCGACCATGCGCCGCGCCTTGATCGTCGTAGATGTGCAGAACGACTTCTGCGAGGGGGGCAGCCTCGCGGTGGCCGGCGGTGCCGATGTGGCCGCCGCCGTCACCGAGCTGATCGGGCAGGCTGCCGGGTCCGGCTACCAGCACGTCGTAGCCACCCGCGACCACCACATCGCGCCCGGCGGGCACTTCTCCACCAACCCCGACTTCGCCCACTCCTGGCCCGCGCACTGCGTCGCGGGCACCGAGGGCGTCGGCTTCCACCCGAACTTCGCCCCCGCGGTCGCCTCCGGCGCGATCGACGCCGTCTTCGACAAGGGGGCGTACGCGGCGGCGTACAGCGGCTTCGAGGGGGCCGACGAGAACGGCGTGAAGCTGGCCGACTGGCTGCGGGCCAGGGAGGTCGGGGAGGTGGACGTGGTGGGCATCGCGACCGATCACTGTGTGCGGGCCACGGCGCTGGACGCGGTGCGGGAGGGCTTTCGCACGCAGGTGCTGCTGGACCTGACCGCGGGGGTGGCCACGGAGACCACGGAGCGGGCGCTGGAGGAGATGCGCGAGGCGGGGGTCGAGCTGTCCGGGAAGCCTGTCGTCGCGTAGCGCTCCGCGGGGAGTGCCGCCAAGCGCTCTGCAGAGATGCCGCGACTGGCCGTCGGGCGGCTGCGGGTGCGTCGTGGCTGGTCGCGCAGTTCCCCGCGCCCCTTGGGGCGCTGCCGAACCGTAGCTGTCACGCCGACGCCGCCGGGCGTCTCAGCAGCGCCCTGATCGGGTGCCACAGCTCCTGGGCGAGCTCGGGGCCCGCCACGACACCGTTGTCAGGTGCCGTTCGCCATATCAGGCCGTCGGGGTGGTGCAGGACGGCGGTGATCTCGTCCGGAGTGGGCGGGGCGGCGTTGCCCCGCAGGTAGACGGCGCGCATGCCCAGGTTGCGGAGCCTGGTCAGGGCTCGGGCGCGGTTCTGGGCGTGGACGAGGACACGGACACAGCCCGTGCCGTCGGCGGTGGGTCTGGGCAGGTTCAGCGCCACCACCACGCTGCCGGTCGGCAGCTTGCAGAAACCTCCTGCGGCCATGCGGTCACACCCCCGTGCGAGTCGGTGTCAAGGTCAAGTCGAGCGTCGGCGTCGGTGCCGGTGTCAATAAGCGAAGCACAGGGTGCACCTAAACACGATCGGCGGCAACCCCGCCAGGGGGTTGCCGCCGATAATGCTCTGACCTGCGGGAATGTGGATTACTTCACCGCGGAGTCGACCTCGACCGTGATCGTGGAGCCGTCCTTGGCCTCCTTGATGATCTTGATCTTGGTGTTGGTGTCAGTGATCTTGACACCCGCGGCCGGGGTCGCCGCGTCGTAGTACGTGTTGGTGTGGTCGTTGAAGACCGGCACCCCCGCACGCGACGGGATCTTCATCGCGACGTCCGCGTTGTGCAGCGTCATGCCGTCCGTGCGGAACCGGCTGAACGGCGCGTCGTAGGACTGGATGCGGTTGCGCATCAGCGTGCCGTCGGCCCACTTCAGCGGGGCCGGGTGGGAGTCGACCGGGAGGACGAGGCCGACACCGGGGTGCTGGCTGGTGTTGTTGTCCGCCTGGGAGGTGTCCCACTTCCAGATCAACAGGCCGTTCTGGTACGCGTAGTGCTCCACCCAGTCCGGACGGGTCTTCGAGAAGCCGAAGTTGTACGGGCCGGTCTTCAGGGTCTTGTCGTACGACACGTACTGACGGTTCTCGGCGATGTAGTACTGCGCGTAGTCACCGGTGATGGACCCGCCGATGCGGGAGAAGCCCTTGGCCTTCCACGCCGCGTCCGCGGTCTCCGCGTTGTCGGAGAACACCGTCGAACCGTCGGCGGTCACGGTGATCTCGTCGGCCGCGAAGCCCTTCTGGGCCACGCCGCCGTCGGTCTGGTAGCGGAAGCGCAGGTCGAACTTCTTGCCGGCGTAGGCGTCGAGCGGGAAGACCAGCTTCTTGTGGCCGTCCACCGTGCCGGTCAGCGCGGGCTTGCCGCTGGCGTCACGCGGGAGCGCCGCGCCGTCGACGGTGCCGTCGATCGCCGTCCAGTTGGCGCCGCCGTCGGTCGAGACCTCGGTGTAGAGGTAGTCGAACTCGGCCTCGATGTCGTACCAGCCGGCGAGCGTCAGGGAAGCCGCGGACTTGCCCGTGAGGTCGACGGAACGGGTCAGCGTGTTGGCGAGGTTGTCGCCGCTGCCGCTCCACCACTGGGTCGCGCCCTGGGCCGGCTCCACGATGGGCGTGGTGACCTTCTTCTTGGGCAGCTCGACCACGAGGGCCTGCTTGTGCCGGGTGTTGTACTCGGCGACGCCCAGCTTGTGCTCGGACTCCGTCGCGGCCTTCGCCTTGTCGTAGTTCAGCCAGCCGAGCTGCAACTTGTCCCAGGCGGTCATGTCGCCGGGGAGGTCCCCGATGTTGTCCTTGCCGGTGCCGAGCCAGGAACCGGAGGACATCAGGGTCCAGAAGCCGGTGGAGTTCTCGCCGCCGGAGGTGTCGTAGTGGTCCGGCAGACCGAGGTCGTGACCGTACTCGTGGGCGAAGACGCCCAGGCCGCCGTTCTCCGGCTGGATCGTGTAGTCGCCGACCCAGATGCCGGTGGAGCCGATCTGCGCGCCGCCCAGCTTGTTGTCCCCGGGGCCGGTGGCACCGGCGTCGGTGCCGAACGCGTACCAGCGGTGGGCCCAGATCGCGTCGGTGCCCTGCGCGCCACCGCCCGCGGACTCGTCCTCACCGGCGTGCACGATCTGGAAGTGGTCGATGTAGCCGTCGGCCTCGTTGAAGTCGCCGTCGCCGTCGAAGTCGTAGCGGTCCCACTGGTCGAACTGCGCCACGGCCGCCTTGATGTCGGCGTCGGACTTCCCAGCTGCCTTCTGCTGGGAGACCCACGCGTTCAGGCCGTCGCTGACGACGTTCCAGACGCTGGAGCAGTTGGTCTGGCCGCAGGCGTTGTTGCCGTAACGGGCCTCGTTGTAGGGGACCTTGACCCAGTCGGAGACCTGGCCCTCGATCGAGTAGCGGCCCGAGGACTGCTTCTCGTAGTACTTCTTCATCGACTCGGTCTTGCTGCCGGTGCCGAAGTAGAGGTCCTGGTAGTGCTTCTGGTCGTAGTCCGCCTGCCAGGCCGTCGAGTTGTCCTTGGCGCGGTCGGGCTTGGCTATCTGGTTGTGCAGCGGGCCGGGCGTGCCGCCGAACTTGGGGTCGATCTGGTCGCCGAACTCGACCAGGATCGTGAAGATCTTGTCGGTCTTCTCGCGGCCCAGCTCGACGTACTTGCTGTCGCCCTTCTTACTCTTGAGCTGGACGACCTGCGAGCCCTCGCGCTCCTTCACCTTGGCCTTGCCGGATATGACCTGGTTCAGGGCTTCTTCGCGTTGAGCCTCCTGGGTCTTGCTCAGGGGGCCTTCCAGGTCGTGGTCGACGTGAGTGTGCTCCGCCGGGTCGTGCCGCTCCACGGACGCCGCCGACGTTCCTTCGTCGGCCTGAGCCACCGCGAAGGTCGAGAACGTCGCCGCGGCCGTCGCGAGCGCGACGGTGGTTGCCGCCGCTCTGAACGTCCAGGGTCTACTGGTCACTTGCTTCCTCCCCCGCGTCCGGGCGCGCGGAATGAAGGGGGTCCTGGTCATGGAGGTCCGCGCGCGCCTGATCAACGCGTGTAGTCAAGTGACGACATTTGACTAGAGGTTAACCAGAAAAGACAGACCTTGACTTGGACCCGTCAAGTGCACTATGCGGAGTCGATGTCCGCTTTACGGACAACGGCGCTTCGGCCAACCGGCGCGTGCGGCCGTCCACTTGGTGGACGCTTTGACTCCGTGCGCCCCCTGTGCACCGGCACTGTTGGTTAGGTCACGCTTACGGTTTGTTCCCCTCGGGCATGCACGCGGTTAGAGTCGGATGGCGGAACGCCCGGACGTCGGCGGAAAGCCAGGCCGAGACCCCCGTGCACCCCTGATTCCGAGGACACGATGATCATGCCTCGTCCGACTGCCGCACAGCTCGCCTACGGCTCGTGCACCGTGATCTTTTCGACGCTCGCCATGCTGCTGCTGTCACAGACGAGTTCGGGTGTGGGGATCGCGGTCATCGCCGTCGCGGCGCTCCTGCTCGGGCTGTTGGTCGCCATGACGGTGCCCATGCCGAAGAAGCCCCGCGTGGTGGCGGTGCGCAAGCCCGCCGGCGCCGACCGGGAACAGACCGAGGCACCCGTACTCACCCAGTCCTGACTCAGCCGGTCCTGACTCACCGGGTCCTGACGTCGGTACGTCAGCCGCTGGTGCTGACCACCACCGTCTTCGCCGCCTTGTCGTGCAGGCCCTGCTTGTAGGGCCGGTCGAAGAAACTCCAGCCACCGCAGATCGCGGTCCAGATACAGGCGCAGCAGAACGCGAACGGGATCCACAGCACCGCCGCCCGGATCAGCGCGCTCTGCACGGACGGCGTGGCGCCGTTGTCGAGGTTGGCCACCCGCATGTTGAGCAGCCTCTTGCCGAGCGTCTGCCCCGTCCTGACGGTCATGAAGGTGTCGTAGGCGATGTAGAGAACGGCGGCGACCACCGACTGCGCCACGGACTTGCTGTACTCCACCTCGTCGGCGTCCACGTCGTACTCGCTGACCCCGAAGCCCCATGTGAGCAGCCAGACGACGACACCCACCAGGATCATGTCGATGATGCGGGCCAGCGTGCGCTTGCCGCTGTCGGCGAGGGGCGGCATCCCGGCGAGCGGGTCGGTGGGATACCCGCCCCCGCCGTACGGGTCACCGCCACCGTAGGGGGGCGGGGGCTGGCTGCCGTACGGCGGCTGATCGCCGTACGGCGAACCCGAGCCCCCGGGCGGCGGAGGCTGCTTCCTGAACGGGTCGTCTTCCGGGGGCGGCTGACCGGAGCCGGGAGGCGGTTCGCTGCTCATGGCCCGAGTCGACCGCGAACCCTTCGCCTTCGCATCCGGCGCGGGGCCGTCCGGGGTACCGAATCATCCAGGCCGTTCGTCCGAGGCGGTGAGCCTGCGGCGGGCGTAGGGCGGACGGAGAGCGGGCGCCGGACGGACGGACGCGGTCAGCCGGCGACGAACGTGTGCGCCGCCTTGTCGTGCCAGCACTGGCGCCAGGGCCGGTCGAACAGGCCCCACAGCACACCGACGACCCCGATGACGAGCAGGCCGGGGATGCTGTAGACGAGCCAGCGGCGCAGGGCCGCGCCGAACTCCGGGGGCTCGTGGCCCTCGATGTCCCGCACCTCCAGGCCGAGCAGCTTCTTGCCCAGCGTGCGGCCCCACTTGGCGGTGGGCAGGGCCTCGTAGACCACGCCGAACACGAGCAGCACGGCCAGGATGATGCCCAGATACACCGAGGTGGTCCCGTCCAGCAGCCATACGGTGACCGTCTCGCCGGAGAGCTTGGCGGCGTCGATCTTGTCGTTGACGTGGTCGAGCGCCTTGGTGCCGAGCGGCACGGCGGCCACCGCGGTGACGGCGGCCAGCACGACGGTGTCCAGCAGCCGCGCGGCCAGCCGCTTGCCGAGGTTCGCGGGGCGGGCGGAGGCCTGGCGCAGGGCGGCCGCCGCGAAGGGGTCCTCCCGCGGGGGCTTCCATGGGGCGACCGGCTGGTCGTCCCCGGCGGGGCCCGCGAGCCGGTGGACCTGCTGGGCCCAGGAGGACTGGCCGCCGCCGGGGCCGGAGGTCATGGGGGCGGCGGACGCCGCGGGGGGCGTGGACTGAGGGCCGCCGGACTGCTGGGGGACGCTCGGGCCGGACTGTGCTGGGACGCCCGGGGAGGCCTGTTGCGGGCCGGAGACGGCCGTGGGGGCGGCAGGGGCGGCCTGGGCGGCGGCCCCGGCCTGTGCGCCCGCCTGAGCCTGCCCCGGGGCCTGTCCTTGGGCCTGCCCTTGGGCCACAGCGGCGCGCTCGGCGGCGGCCTTCCCGGCGCCGAAGCCGGGGCCCTGCGGAGCACCGGCGGCCGAGGGGCGGCCCGCGTCCGGACGTGCGGCGCCCGGGCCGGCGGACGCGCCCGTGCTCCCGGACTGCGCCCCGGCCGCCCCGCCCTGCTGTCCCGTGCGCGGGGACAGCGCGCGGATGGCCATGGTGCCGGGGTCGGCAGCGGGACCGCCGGGGCTCGGGATGTGCGGGGTGGCCTGCCCGGAAGCACCGGAGGACGGCGCTCCGCCGGACCCCGCCGTGGGCCGGCGCATCATGAACGTGTTGCCGGAGGCGAGGCCCTCGGCGTCGGCGTCCGGCTCGGCGGGCGGGATGTTCGCGGTGCCGTCGGTGCGGGCGGCCTGGCCCTCCGGCGGGGCGCCCCACGAGACGCGGTGGTCCTGGTCGCCGCCGAAGCCGGCCTGGCGCGAGGGGTCGGCGCCCCACGCGGACGCCGGCTCGGGGCGGCTGCCGTGCTGGGCGTCACCCGGGGCCGGCTCGGCGGCCGGTTCCTCGTCGAAGAAGTGCGGGCCGGTCTCCTCGACCGAGGCGGCCGGGGTGCCCGGGGTGCCCTGACCGCCCGCGGCGGCAGCGCCGGCCGTGGGCCGGTCCGGGTTCGCGCCCGGCGGTGGGCTGAGCGTTTCGCCGTCGGTCGGGGCCGGACGGCTGGTGCCCGGCACCCAGGAGGCGCCGTTCCAGTACCGGACATATCCAGGAATGGACGGGTCCGGGTAATACCCTTCGCGGGGCCTGTCGTCACCGGGGGCCGGGGTTGGGGCGCTCATGTCCGTCGTCCGGTATCTGCTCGAGGGTCTATTGGGGGCCTCCACATCTATCAGACCGGCGCAACCAGCACCGCCAGTCCCGTAGGACCCACTCCTTTCCGGGCAACCTCGTACAGGTGCTTCACAGCGATCGGAAGCCCGCGGACGCAGGCCCGGAAAAAATTCTGCGAACCCGCGTAATGATCCACCCCGCTCCTCCCTCTCCACTCGTACGGGCCCGCCCGCAGGACCCGCACACGACACGGGAGAGGACATCCACGCCATGCACCACACCGTCATCGAGCGCGAACTGGAGCTCAAGCTGATCCTGTCGCCGGAGCGCAGCGTCGCCGTCCCGGCCCGGCTGAGTTACCGCAGCGACGATCCGTACGCCGTTCACATCACCTTCCACATCAACTCCGACCACCCCGTGTACTGGACCTTCTCCCGAGATCTGCTCGTCGAGGGGGTGTTCCGGCCGTGCGGGCACGGGGACGTGCGGGTGTGGCCGACGAAGGTCGAGGGGCGCAGTGTGGTGCTGATGGCGCTCAGTTCGCCGGACGGGGACGCCCTGCTGGAGGCGCCGGCGGCTCAGGTGTCGGCCTGGCTGGAGCGGACGTTGCGGGTGGTGCCCCCGGGGACTGAGGGCGAGCAGCTGGGGATCGACGACGCGCTCGACCAACTGCTCGCCCAGTGAGCCGTAGGGGAAGGATGGCAACGTCAGAAGAGCTTGCCCGGGTTCAGGATGCCCAGGGGGTCGAAGACCTGCTTGATCCCTCGCTGCATCTCCACCCCCACCGGGCCGATCTCACGTGCCAGCCACTCCTTCTTCAGTACGCCCACGCCGTGCTCGCCCGTGATCGTGCCGCCGAGTTCCAGGCCGAGGGCCATGATCTCGTCGAAGGACTCGCGGGCGCGCCGGGACTCGTCGGGGTCGGCCGCGTCGAAGCACACGGTCGGGTGGGTGTTGCCGTCGCCGGCGTGGGCGACGACCCCGATGGTCAGCTGGTGCTTCTCGGCGATCCGCTCCACGCCCTCGATGAGGTCTCCGAGCCTGGAGCGGGGCACGCACACGTCGTCGATCATCGTCACGCCCCGCACCGCTTCCAGCGCGGTGAGGGACAACCGCCGTGCCTGCAGCAGCAGTTCGGACTCGGCCGCGTCGTCCGCCGGGACCACCTGCGTGGCGCCGGCCGCCTCGCACAGCGCGCCGACCGCGGCGAGGTCGGGGGCGGGGTCCGGGGTGTCGAAGGCGGCCAGCAGGAGGGCCTCCGTCGTCTCCGGCAGTCCCATGTGCGCCAGGTCGTTGACGGCCTTGACCGTCGTACGGTCCATCAGTTCGAGCAGTGACGGAACGTGCCCACCGGCCATGATCCGGCACACCGCGTCGCAGGCGGCGGCCGCGGACGCGAACTCGGCGGCGAGGACCAGTTGCTGCGGCGGCTGCGGCTTCAGCGCCAGGACGGCCCGTACGACGATGCCGAGTGAGCCCTCGGAGCCGACGAAGAGGCGGGTCATGTCGTACCCCGCGACGCCCTTCGCGGTGCGTCGGCCGGTGGACATCAGGCGCCCGTCCGCGAGGACGACGTCAAGGCCGAGGACGTACTCCGCCGTCACCCCGTACTTCACGCAGCACAGGCCGCCGGAGGCGGTTCCGATGTTGCCGCCGATCGTGCACATCTCCCAGCTGGAGGGGTCCGGTGGGTAGTACAGGCCGTGTTCGCCCACCGCGCGGGAGAGGGCCGCGTTGATGACGCCGGGCTCGACGACGGCGATACGGTCGACCGGGTTGATCTCCAGGATGCGGTCCATCTTGGTCAGGGACAGCACGATGCAGCCGTCGGAGGCGTTGGCCCCGCCCGACAGGCCCGTGCGGGCACCCTGCGGGACGACCGGGACGCGCAGCTCGGTGGCGGTGCGCATGACGTGCTGGACCTCTTCGACGGTCCGCGGCAGGACGACCACGGCAGGGGCGCCGGCCGGGCAGAAGCTGGCCATGTCGTTGGCGTAGGAGGCCGTGACGTCGGGGTCGGTCAGGACGGCCTCGGCGGGCAGACCCGCGAGCAGCCGCTCGGTGAGGTCACCCTGGGCCTGGTCGGGTGCGGCTTCGATACGGCTCATGATCACAGCGTGGCACCCGGGGCCATCGGTGTGAACCCCGCGTACGGCAGCTGCCGTAAGGCGGGTGTGGTCGTCGTATGGACCGCTTGGTTTGACGCACAGTGAGCGCCATGGAGAAGGAAGCCACGGAGGAACCCACCGAAGAAGCCTCGGAGAACGAGCAGGGCACGCCGGACCGCCGCCCGCGCATCCCGCGACGGGTGCTGCTCGCCTCGGTGGCCGGGTGTGCCGTGCTCGGCGGGATGCTGGCGCTGCTGCCGTGGGAGCCGGACGGGACGCCTGCGCCTGTGCCGGCACCGGGGGCGCAGGCGCTCGTCGCGGTCACCACCGGGGTGCCGGCCGCGCTGCCCGATCTGGCGGTGCTGATCGACGAGCGGGAGGGCCGTGTGAAGGCTCATCCCCAGGACGCGACGTCGTGGGCGGTGCTGGGGGCGGCGTATGTGGAGCAGGGGCGGCGGACCGCGCAGCCGGTGTACTTCCCTAAGGCCGAGAAGGCGCTGCGTTCGTCGCTGAAGGTGCGGGCGAAGAACGCCGGGGCGCTGGAGGGAATGGCGGCGCTGGCGAACGCGCGTCGGGACTTCCGGGCGGCGCGGAACTGGGGCGAGGCGGCGCTGAAGGCGGACCGGAAGCGGTGGACGACTTATCCGCAGCTGATCGACGCGTACACGGGGCTGGGTGACTACAAGGCGGCGAAGCGGACCCTGGACCGGCTGCTGAAGCTGGGCTCGGGTCCCGCGGTGCGGGCGCGGGCGGCGGCCGTCTACCGGGACCGGGGCCGGCGGGAGGACGCGGCCGCGGCCCTGTCCGACGCGGCGGCGGGCGCCGAGGCACCGGCCGAGCGGGCGGCGTATCTCGAACGGGCCGGGCAGCTCGCCTGGGAACGCGGCGACTTGGAGGAGGCCCTGCGGTACTTCCAGGAGGCGGTACGGCTCGACCCCGACCAGCGGGCCGCGCTCGCCGGGCAGGGGCGGACCATGGCGGCACTCGGCCGCACGACGGAGGCCCTGAACGCCTACCGGATGGCACTCGCCAAGCAGCCGCTTCCCGAATACGCCCTGGAGCTGGGCGAGTTGTACGAGTCGCTGGGGCTGGGGCAGGCGGCGCGGGTGCAGTACGACCTGCTCCGGGAGCGGGCGGCGCGGGCCGCGGCGGGCGGCGTGGACGAGGAGCTGGTGCTGGGCCGCTTCGAGGCCGATCACGGCGACGCGGAGTCCGCCGTACGGCGGCTGCGGACCGAGTGGCGACGCCAGCCGGGGATCGCCGTGGCCGACGCACTGGGCTGGGCGCTGCACCGGGCCGGCAAGGACAAGGAGGCCCTGAAGTTCGCCAGGGTGGCGACCGACCGGGCGAAGGGGGGTGCGGTCCGCAGTGCGCTGTACGTGTATCACCGGGGGATGATCGAGCGGGAGCTGGAGATGGCCGGGCCCGCGCGACGGCATCTGCAGGAGGCGTTGCGGATCAATCCCCACTTCTCCCCTACGCGGGTGCCGCTGGCCGAGGCGGCGCTGGAGGAGTTGGGGGAGCCGTCGCCGCAGGACGTCCCCGAGGAGTGATCACACGGCTGCCGTACCGATCAGCGCGTTGCGCGTCACCAGCCCCGACCGGGCTGGTCGGACTACGACTCGTCCTCGTCCTTGTCCTTGTCCTTGACGAAGATCGAGAAGCGACGGGCCCCCAGCTGTCCCGACGCGAAGCCGAGGTACACCCGCGGCTCGGAGCCGCCGCGCACGGCCACGCCCTCCGGCTCGCGGTGCGAGAGCGTGTACCCGGCCTCGGTGCGCTCCTGCTGGAGCAGCTCGCCGGTGCGGATGTCGAGGCTGGAGACATAGGTGTTGCCCCGCTTGGCGGCGGGGTTGGTCTTCGCGTCGTACGCCGTGCCCGCCAGCTGGTAGATGCAGTCGCGGTGCAGGGCGTACCCCTGGAAGGGGATCTTGGGGTCGGGGTGGGCGCCGGTCTGGGCGATGTCCGCGAGGGGGTCGCCGTAGTCGCGGGCGACGAAGGCGTCGAGGTCCCAGACGCGGTAGCGGGGCTGATTGGCCGCGTTGCGGTAGCGGACGGCGATGCGCCCCGACGCCATGCAGACCGACGGCTGGTTGTTGGTGGAGTCCGCTATGGGGCGGCGGATCCTGACGTCGGCGCCGGTGCGGACGGCGCCGTTCTTGAAGTGGAAGCGGGTGACGCCCCGGCCGTATCCGTTCCTGGCGTCGGCCTCCGTCCAGATCCAGGTGCTGCCGTCCGACGCGTCGCGCTGCACACCCATGCTGACCCCGTGGCCGAAGCCTTTGAGGTACATGTGGCCGAGCCGGGTTCCCTTGTAGTCGAGCTTGTTCAGGCACAGGTCGCCGGCCGCGTGTCCGTGGGCGGCGACCTGGAGGACGTACAGGTGCTTGTTCGCCTCGTCGAAGGCGAACGACTGCAGGACCGTCGGCTCCTTGAGCGTGTTCTTCTGCCACAGCCAACGGGCCGACCGCACAGCGAGGTTGATGCCGCTCGTGGTCACTCTCTCCCCCGAGTCCTGTGGGTGCCCCCGTGGCACCCACAGGACATGAGAGCGTCAACCGCCGTCCATTGGTTGCATGTTCTACGAATTCACAGGCGTCCCACAGGCCTCAGGTCCCGTACGGGCCTCAGAGGTTGCCGCGCTTGGCCTGTTCCCGCTCGATCGCCTCGAACAGTGCCTTGAAGTTGCCCTTGCCGAAGCCCATCGAGCCGTGCCGCTCGATGAGTTCGAAGAAGACGGTCGGGCGGTCCTGGACCGGCTTGGTGAAGATCTGCAGCAGGTAGCCGTCCTCGTCGCGGTCGGCGAGGATCTTCAGCTCGCGCAGGGTCTCGACGGGGACGCGGGTGTCGCCGACCCATTCCCCGAGGGTGTCGTAGTACGAGTCCGGGGTGTCGAGGAACTGGACGCCGGCCGCGCGCATGGTGCGGACCGTGGCGACGATGTCGTTGGTGTTCAGCGCGATGTGCTGGACGCCCGCGCCGCCGTAGAACTCCAGGTACTCGTCGATCTGGGACTTCTTCTTGGCGATGGCGGGCTCGTTGATCGGGAACTTGACCTTGAGCGTGCCGTCGGCCACGACCTTCGACATCAGCGCGCTGTACTCGGTCGCGATGTCGTCGCCCACGAACTCCTTCATGTTCGTGAAGCCCATGACCTTGTTGTAGAAGCCGACCCATTCGTTCATGCGGCCGAGCTCCACGTTGCCGACGCAGTGGTCGATGGCCTGGAAGGTGCGCTGGGCGGGCGGCTCGACCATCGGCGCGGCGGCGACGTAGCCGGGGAGGTAGGGGCCCTCGTAGCCGGTGCGCTCGACGAGGGTGTGGCGGGTCTCGCCGTACGTCGCGATCGCGGCCAGGACGACCGTGCCGTGCTCGTCCTTCAGCTCGTACGGCTCGGCCACCGAGCGGGCGCCGTGTTCGAGGGCGTAGGCGTACGCGCGGCGCGCGTCCGGGACCTCGATGGCGAGGTCGATGACGCCGTCGCCGTGCTCGGCCACGTGCTGGGCGAGGAAGTGGCCCCAGGTGGTGGCGGGCTTGATGACCGAGGTGAGGACGAACCGGGCGGAGCCGTTCTCCAGGACGTAGCTCGTGGTCTCGCGGCTGCCGTTCTCCGGTCCGGAGTAGGCGACCAGCCGCATGCCGAAGGCGGTCGAGTAGTAGTGCGCCGCCTGCTTGGCGTTGCCCACGGCGAAGACGACCGCGTCCATTCCCTTGACCGGGAAGGGGTCGGCCTGCCGGGCGGTGTCGGGAGTGTGGTGTGTGGTCTGCGTCATAGCCGCAGCCTCACTCCGGTGGGGCAAGGTGCGCAATAGTTCGCTCGATCACTGGGCAATATGACCAGTGCAGTGCTCGTTTCTGCGGGCTCTCTGTACAGGATGACCACTCCGAGCGACAAGACAGCGATGAGACGAGGCGGGCTGCTGTGGCGATCGATCATCTTGACGGACGGATCATCGTGCTGCTGGCGCGGGAGCCGCGGATCGGGGTGCTGGAGATGTCCCGGCGGCTGGGGGTGGCCCGCGGGACCGTGCAGGCGCGGCTCGACCGGCTTCAGTCGAACGGAGTCATCCGCGGATTCGGTCCGCAGGTGGATCCGGCCGCGCTCGGGTATCCGGTCACCGCCTTCGCCACGCTGCAGATCCGGCAGGGGCAAGGGGCCGACGTCCGCGCCCACTTGGCGACCGTGCCGGAGGTGCTGGAGCTGCACACGACCACCGGGACCGGGGACATGCTGTGCCGCCTCGTGGCGCGCTCCAACGCCGATCTCCAGCGTGTGATCGACCGGGTTGTCGGTTTCGATGGGATCGTCCGGGCCTCCACCGCGATCGTGATGGAGAACCCCGTTCCGCTGCGGATCATCCCGCTCGTGGAGCAGGCGGCCCAGGACCGGGAGAGCAGCTAGCCACTACTTCGTGGGGTGAGCGCATGTGAGCTTCTGGGAGTACCTGGGCAACCGCCACCAGCAGCTGCTCACCGACGCCTTCCAGCACGCCAGCGCCGTCTTCCAGTGCATGGTCGTGGCGACCGTGCTCGGCGTGCTGATCGGTGTGGCCACCTATCAGAGCGGGTGGGCGGGCAACCTCGCCACCATGACCACCTCGACCATTCTGACCATTCCGGCGCTCGCCATGATCGGTCTGCTCATTCCGATCGTGGGGCTGGGCGTGGCGCCCACGGTGATCGCGCTGACGCTGTACGGGCTGCTGCCGATCGTGCGCAACGCGATCGTCGGCCTGCGCGGGGTCGATCCGGCGCTCGTGGACGCGGCCCGGGGCATCGGGATGTCCCGGCTCACCCGGCTGCTGAGGGTGGAGCTGCCGCTGGCCTGGCCGCCGGTGCTGACCGGGATCCGGGTCGCCACGCAGATGCTGATGGGCATCGCGGCGATCGCGGCGTACGCCTCCGGCCCCGGGCTCGGCAACGTGATCTTCCGCGGTCTCGCCTCGCTGGGCAGCGCGAACGCGCTCAACCAGGTGCTCGCGGGCACCCTCGGGATCATCGTCCTGGCGCTGCTGTTCGACGCCGCGTACGTCCTGATCGGACGGCTGACCATTCCCAGGGGGATCCGTGTCTGACCCCACCGGCACCACGGGCACGAACGCCACCACGGGCGCCACGATCGAGCTGGAGAACCTCAGCAAGCGGTACCCGGGCAATCCCAGCCCGGCCGTCGACAACGTCACCATGGAGATCAAGGCGGGTGAGACGGTCATCTTCGTCGGCCCGTCCGGATGCGGGAAGTCGACGACGCTCAAGATGATCAACAGGTTGATCGAGCCGACCGGCGGCCGCATCCGCATCAACGGCGAGGACGTCACCGACATCGACCCGGTGAAGCTGCGCCGCAAGGTCGGCTACGCCATCCAGTCCGCAGGCCTGTTCCCGCACATGACGGTCGCCCAGAACATCGGGCTCGTACCGAAGATGATCGGCTGGTCGAAGGGCCGGATCGGCAAGCGCGTCGAGGAGCTGCTCGACCTCGTCGGGCTCGACGCCGGTGAGTTCCACGGCCGCTACCCCCGGCAGCTGTCGGGCGGGCAGCAGCAACGGGTCGGCGTGGCGCGGGCGTTGGCGGCCGATCCGCCCGTCCTCCTGATGGACGAGCCGTTCGGTGCGGTCGACCCGATCACCCGTGATCACCTCCAGGACGAGTTGATCAGGCTGCAGCACGAGCTGCACAAGACGATCGTCTTCGTCACGCACGACTTCGACGAGGCGATCAAGCTCGGTGACCGGATCGCCGTATTGCGCGAACGGTCCCACATCGCTCAGTTCGACACCCCGGAGGCGATCCTCACCAACCCGGCCGACGACTTCGTCTCGGGGTTCGTCGGGGCCGGCGCGGCGCTGAAGCGGCTGAACCTGACCCGCGTACGGGATGTGGAGATCACCGACTATCCGACGGCGACCGTCGACGACCCGCTCCAGCAGATCTTCAACCGGCTGCGGGCGAGCGGCACGAACGAGGTCCTGCTGCTCGACAAGCGCGGGCGGCCGTACAAGTGGCTCCGGCGCGGCGACATGATGCGGGCCAAGGGTTCCCTGGCGCGGGCGGGCACGCTCGTCCACGACACGGTGACCAGGGACGCGACCCTGCGGGACGCGCTGGAGGCGGTACTGACGGACAACGCGGGCCGGGTGGCCGTGACCGGGCGGCGCGGCGAGTACACCGGGGTCGTCGACATGGAGACGCTGATGAACTCCGTGCACGAGCTGCTGGAGGCCGACCGGCTGGAGGCCATGGAGGCCCAGCACGACCTGGAGGTGGCCCGCGCCGCACAGACGCACGCCGAGCAGGAGGGCAACGGAGGGGAGAAGAAGGCGTGACCACTCCGGAGCTGGAGGAACGTGAAGAGGAGGAGCGGGAGGAGCGGGAGCGGGAGAGGGAGGAACGGGACCGGGAAGAGGCGGCGGCGCCGAAGCCACCGACTCCCCCGCGCCGAAGGATCACCTGGCAGAAGCTGACTTTCCTGCCCGCCTTCCTCGTCGCCGTGCTGCTCGCGACCTGGCTGTGGTTCCAGCAGGCCGACCTCGACGCGGTCTCCGAGAACGCGCTGTCGAACGGGCAGGTCTCCCAGGCCCTGTGGGAGCACATCGAACTCACGGTGATCTCCACCTTCTTCGTGCTGATCATCGCGATCCCGCTGGGGATCCTGCTCACCCGGCGGGCCTTCCGCAAAGCGACCCCGGTGGCCATGGCGATCGCCAACATGGGCCAGGCGACCCCCGCGATCGGCCTCCTCGCCCTGCTGGTGATCTGGCTGGGCATCGGCCGGAAGGCGGCCCTGATCGGCATGATCGCCTACGCCGTCCTGCCCGTGCTGTCCAACACCATCGCCGGCCTCAAGGCGAACGACCCGACCCTGCTGGAGGCGGCGCGCGGCATCGGCATGTCCCCGACGGGAGTGCTGACACGGGTGGAGCTGCCGCTGGCGGTCCCCCTCATCCTCGCCGGCATCCGCACGGCCCTGGTCCTGAACGTCGGTACGGCGACCCTGGCGGTCTTCGGCGGCGGCGGCGGGCTGGGCGTGCTGATCACGGCCGGCATCACCAATCAGCGGATGCCGGTGCTGGTGCTGGGCTCGATCCTCACGGTCGCCCTCGCCCTGCTGGTGGACTGGCTGGCCTCACTGGCCGAACTGCTGTTGCGGCCACGGGGGTTGGAGGCGTGAGGCGGCACGTGGGGCGACGCGCGGGGCGGCGTACGGCCCTGCCGACGGCGTCGGCGGTCTCGGCGGGGCTGCTGGTGGCGGCCTTGGTGTCCGGCTGCGGCCTGACGAGCGGCTCGCCCATGGTCGACGAGGTGCGGGCCGGCCTGATCGGGCGGGGCGAGCCGTTGAAGGGTGCCGAACTGACGGTGACGTCGAAGTCGTTCACCGAGCAGCTCATCCTCGGCGCGATCATGGGCATCGCCTTCGAGGCGGCCGGCGCGGAGGTGCTCGACCGCACCGGCATCCAGGGGTCCATCGGCAGCCGCGAGGCGGTGCGGAAGGGCGACGCGGACGCCGGGTACGAGTACACGGGCACCGCCTGGATCACGTACCTGGGCCGCAGCGAGCCCATCACCGACCCGCGCGAGCAGTGGGAGGCGGTGCGGGCGGCCGACGCGAAGAACGGGGTGACCTGGCTGGCGCCGTCCGCGCTGAACAACACCTACGCCCTGGCCATGAACCAGGACAACCACAAGAAGTACCGCACGAACACCCTGTCCGACGTCGCCGCGCTGGCGAAGTCCGACCCCGATGCCGTGACGCTGTGCGTGGAGGTCGAGTTCGCCAACCGGGCGGACGGGCTGCGGGGCATGCAGCAGGAGTACGGGATGAGCGTGCCCACGAAGAACATCACGCAGATGGACACCGGGATCATCTACACCCAGGCCGCGAAGGGAAGTTGCGCCTACGGCGAGGTCTTCACGACCGACGGCCGCATCAAGTCCATGAACCTCGTGGTCATGGACGACGACAAGAAGTTCTTCCCCAACTACAACGCCGCCCCGATGATCAACTCCAAGACCCTGCAGAAGTGGCCGGCCATCGCCGAGGTCCTCGACCCGATCACCAAGAAGCTGAACAACGCCGTGGCGCAGGACCTGAACGCGAAGGTGGATGTGGAGGGGGAGGATCCGCATCAGGTGGCGTTGGACTGGATGATGGCGGAGGGGTTTGTGAAGTAGGGGGACGGGAGGCGGGCTTCGGGAGACGGGGTTCGGGCGATGGGGTTCCAAAGAACCCGTTGCAAAGGACTCTTTGCATAGATACCTTTGTACGCATGGTCGAGGAACCGAAGCTCCATGAGCTCGACGCCCGCACGCTTCGCGGGCTGGCCCACCCCCTGCGGATGCAGCTGCTGTCCGCCCTCCGCCGCGGCGGACCTGCCACCGCCTCCCAACTCGCCGAGAAACTGGGCGAGTCGAGCGGCGCCACCAGCTATCACCTGCGGCAGCTCGCCGCGTACGGCTTCGTCGAGGACGCGCCGGAGCACGGCAAGGGGCGGGAGCGATGGTGGCGGGCGGCCCACCAGGGGGTGCGGTTCGACGAGTCACTGCTCCGGGACGCGGATCCGGCGGTACGGGGCGCGGCTTCCGTGTTCATGCACGAGGTCGCGAGCTACCACTCCCAGGAGCTCTCGACGTTCATCGGCACCCGGCACGAGTGGCCCGACGACTGGGTCAGCGCCTCGGACGTAAGTGATTTCACGCTCCGCCTCACGCCCGAGCTCGCGAGCGAACTCAACGAGAAGATCCACGACCTCATCAACAGCTACCGCGCCCAGGCCGCCCCCGAAGGCACCCCGGGGGCCGAGCAGGTCCGCCTCCACACGCACGTCTTCCCCATCAGCTCGGACTGAGAGGCCCCGCCCGATGCACCCCGAGACCCACCTCGCCCTGCACCACGCCCGCGCCGCCGAACTCCGCGCCCAGGCCGCCGCACACCGCCTCGCCGCCGGGGCCAGGCAGCCGTACGACATCCGTGCCCGCCTCGGCTGGACCCTCGTAGAAGTGGGACTGCGCCTCGCCACCCCGAGGCCGGTGTTGAACGCCTAGCGGCAAACCTCTAGCAGCTGGGGACGGAACCCTTCCCGGTCTCCAGCGCCTCCAACGCGTTCACCGCGCCCGTCAGCGTGGTCACCGGGATCAGGCGCAGGCCCTTCGGCAGTTCCGCCTTCGCGTCGGAGCACTCGTCCTTCGGGACCAGGAAGACCGTCGCCCCGTCCCGCTTGGCCGCCTGGGTCTTCAGGGACACTCCGCCGACCGCGCCGACCTTGCCGGCGGCGTCGATCGTGCCCGTGCCGGCGATGGTGCGGCCGCCGGTGAGGTCGCCGCCTTCGCCGTTGCCGTCGAGCTTGTCGATGATGCCCAGGGAGAACAGGAGACCGGCGCTGGGGCCGCCCACGTCCGCGAGCTTCAGGGTGACCTTGATGTCCTTGTCGGTCAGGTCCAGGTGGTTCAGCGCGGCCTCGGTCGCGGCGTCCTGGGACTCCTTCATCTGCTCGGTGTTGTACTGCTCGATCTCCCGGGAGCTCTTGCCGCTCGGATAGACCGAGTCGCGCGGCATGACCGCCTTGTCCGTGCGGAACCACGCGTCGATCACGTCGCCGAGCGTCACGTCCGTGTCCGGTGAGGTGGCCTCGATGGTCGTCATACGCAGCTCACCGCTGGTGTCACGGGTCGGCGCACCGGAGATCGTGATCACCGGGTCGCCCTTGTTCTCGCCCAGGACGTCCGCGGTCAGGCCGGGCTGCGCCAGCGAGAACGGCAGCGGCGCGAAGGCCGCCGTGGCGAGCAGGGCCACGACCGGCAGGGCGCAGACGGCGACGGCCCGGGGGCGCGTGAGACGAGAGAACACGGGATCAATCTAACGTGACGGCGAGTTCCGGCCAGGCGCAGGTCGGAGCTGCCCAGGGTGCCCCACCAAGGTCACGTACAGGTCTCGTCACAAGGTCGCCTACGGCTCTCGTTACGCGGCCGCGTACAGGTCTCGCCGTTCCTTGGTGAAGCGCCGCAGCGCCTCCGGCAGCGGCTCCACCCCGATCCCCGGCGACCGTGGCACCGGCAGATGGCCGTCCACCAGCACGAACGGCTCCGTGATGTCCTCGGCGAAGTAGCGGCTGGACGCCGAAGTATCCCCGGGGAGCGTGCAGCCGGGCAGGGCGGCCAGCGCCAGGTTGGGTGCGCGGCCGATGCCGGTCTCCAGCATGCCGCCGCACCACACCGGCACCCCGTGCGCGTACGCCACGTCATGCACCCGCCGCGCCTCCAGGTAGCCGCCGACCCGCGCGGGCTTCACATTCACGACCCGGCACGCGTCCATCGCGATCGCGGAAGCGGTGTCGCGGGCGTTGTGCAGGGACTCGTCCAGGCAGACGGGCGTCGCGAGGCGCTGCTGGAGGCGGGCGTGGGCGTACAGGTTGTTCTCCGCGAGCGGCTCCTCGATCAGCAGCAGCCCGAACTCGTCCAGCCGCCGCAGATGCTCGGCGTCCGCGAGCGTGTACGCCGTGTTGGCGTCGACCTGCAGCGGCAGCCCCGCCCCGAAGCGTCCACGCACGGCCCGCACGGGCTCCAGGTCCCAGCCGGGCTCGATCTTCAGCTTGATCCGGACGTAGCCCTCGGCGAGATATCCCTCGACGGCGTCCAGCAGTTCCCCGACGCTCTCCTTGATCCCGACCGACACCCCGGCCGGCACCCGCTCCCGCACCGCCCCGAGATACGTCGCCAGCGGCATCCCGTACGACCGCAGCTCCGCGTCGAGGACCGTCGTCTCCAGCGCCGCCTTCGCCAGCTCGTGCCCCTTGATCCTCTCCATCGCCGGGGCGAGGTGGGCCGTACCGAGCACAGGGAGCGCGGCGGCGCGCGGCAGCAGGAAGTCGCGCAGCACGATCTCCGCGCTGGCCACGAACTCCGAGCAGTACAGCGGCTCGGGGTCGCCCGCGAACTCCGACCAGCCCTCGGCCGTGTCCGTGACGACGTGCAGCAGGAAAGTGTCCTTCGTCGTCATCGTGCCGAAGGACGTACGGAAGGGGCTGACCAGCGGAATCGCCATGTGGACGATCTCGACGCGCTCCAGTTTCACGCGGCGGCCTCCCGGCGGGTGAGCGTGTACCAGCCGTCCCGGGACATCGACGTCGCCGTGAACCCGTCGGCGAAGGCCTTGGTGAACACCTCACGCACGGCCCGCCGCCAGCGCAGCGCGAGCGCCGGGTCGGCGACCCGCAGCGCGACCACGTCGTCCGGGACGCGACACCATATGTACCGGTCGTCGGGATCCCGGCGGGCGAGCGGCTCGCCGTCGGGGGCGGTGTGCGTGGTGGGGGCGGTGCGGCGGTCAGCGACCACGTCGCCCGGTTGGCCGTACGAGGGTGAAGGAGCCGTCAGGTTCCAAGTCACCGTCAGCCGGTCGCTCTCGTCGCCGTCGTTCACGCCGTCGGCCATGGGGCCGTAGAAGTCGACGATGTAGTCGGTCCCTTCGGCGCCCAGCTTGACCAGGTTGAAGCGGGCGTTCCGGCCGACCAGCGGATCGAAGGTCCAGCGCATGATCCGGGCGCCGTTCTCCAGGGCCCACTGCCGCTGAGCCTGCTTGATAGGGACGCCGAGCCCCCGGTCGGCGGCGGTGATGAGGGAGTACGTCTCTCTCGCCGTGGGCGGCCCGAACACCGCGACGGACGCCCCGACCAGCCGCGGCCCGTCGTACCCGGCGTGCACCGCGCCGCCCGCGTGGGCGAGGCTGTGCAGCGTCTCGGGCAGTAACGGCGGGGCACTGCGAGGCGTCCGCCATACGTCACTGAAGAAGTCGGCGACGGCCGCGAACCCGGCGACGTCATGGACGGTGCGGATGCTGAGTGAGGTCATGAGTCGAGTGTCGGAGGCGGTGACTGCCCTGCCTAGAGCGCAGGCAGGACGCCACCTCCGACCGGCCACCAACCGGCTTCCGACCGGACGCTCTCAGCGCAGCGCCTCCGCCACCTCCCGCGCCGCGTCCACGACCCGCGGGCCGACCCGCTCCGGCACCGCGTCGGCCAGCATCACCACACCCACGCTGCCCTCCACGCCCGTGACCCCCAGCAACGGCGCGGCCGCCCCGCTCGCTCCGGCCTCCAACTCCCCATGGGTCAGGGTGTATCCGGGCTCCCCGCTCGGCTGCTGCCGCGCCGCGAGTATCGCTCGCCCCGCGGCGCCCCGGTCCAGGGGATGCCGGAAACCGGCCCGATAGGCCACGTGATAGTCCGTCCACGTCGGCTCGACGACGGCGACGGCGAGCGCCTCCGTGCCGTCCACCAGCGTCAGATGAGCCGTCGCCCCGATGTCCTCGGCCAGCGAACGCAGCGCCGGCAGCGCGGCCTCGCGTACGAGCGGATGCACCTGCCGGCCCAGTCGCAGCACCCCGAGCCCGACCCGGGCACGGCCGCCCAGGTCACGGCGTACGAGTGCGTGCTGTTCGAGCGTGGCGAGCAGCCGGTACACGACGGTCCGGTTCACGCCCAGTTTGTGGGAAAGCTCGGTGACGGTCAGCCCGTGGTCCGTATCGGCCAGCAGCTTGAGGACACGCAGTCCTCGGTCGAGCGTCTGAGAGGTCTCCGCGGTCACGACGCCCACTCCTTAAGTGGTGAGGTCGGCAGCCCCCGCACGGCGGATGCGTGCACCGAGTCCCGTCGGTGACGCGCTTCAGAGGCCGCCGATCGGCCGGCGGCCCGGAATCCTTTCCGGACCGCGTCGCTTCACGGCTGCGCTCCGCGGCGGCGCTGCCACGGGGCGTGTGCGTAGCGGGACATTAGCGAAGCCGGTTCGCTGAGCGGAAGGCTCCGTCCAGAATCCGGGCAGTGGCCGGTACGGACCGCGCCCGTTTGCCCTGAAACGCACAGGGCGTGAAGCGCCCCTCAGGGGCGCGGGGAACTGCGCGACAAGCCCCCACCGGCCCGCGGCCGAAGCACGACGAGCACCCCCGTTCAAGGCACCGGCAAGGCACAGCGCCCAGCGTCACCGCATGCGGGTGGCCCACTCCTGCACTTTGGCGATCCGCTGCCGCAACTGCCCCGCCGTCGCCTCGGCACTCGGCGGTCCACCGCACACGCGCCGCAGCTCGGTGTGGATCACCCCGTGCGGTTTGCCGCTCTGATGGACATACGCGCTGACCATGGTGTTGAGCTGCTTGCGGAGCTCCATCATCTCCTTGTGGGTGACGACGGGCCGCCGCTCGGCAGGCAGTTCGAGGAGGTCGGCCTCGGAGTCCGGCTTCTTGCGGCTGTGCGCGATCTGCCGGGCCTGCCGCTTCTGCAGCAGCAGCTGGACCTGCTCGGGCTCCAGCAGCCCGGGGATCCCGAGGTAGTCCTGCTCCTCCTCGCTCCCCGGGTGGGCCTGCATGCCGAACTCGGCGCCGTCGTAGAGCACCCGGTCGAAGACGGCGTCGGACTCCAGCGCCTCGAACGGCAGCATGTCCTGCTCGCCGGTGTCCTCGTCCTGCTCCTTGTTCGCCTCCTCCATCTCCTTCTCGGATTCGGCGTACGGGTCCTCCTCGCCCTCCTTCTTCGGCTTGTCGAGGGCGTGGTCGCGCTCGACCTCCATCTCGTTGGCGAAGGTGAGCAGGTCGGGGATGGTCGGCAGGAAGACGGAGGCGGTCTCGCCGCGCCGCCGGGACCGTACGAAACGGCCGACGGCCTGGGCGAAGAAGAGGGGGGTCGAGATGGTGGTGGCGTACACCCCGACGGCGAGCCGCGGGACGTCCACGCCCTCCGACACCATCCGCACCGCGACCATCCACCGGTCGTGGTTGTTGCTGAACTCGTCGATGCGGTCGGACGCGCCGGCGTCGTCGGACAGGACGAGGGTCGCCTTGTTGCCGGTGATCTCGCGGATGAGCTTGGCGTAGGCGCGCGCGGAGTCCTGGTCGGAGGCGATGACGAGGGCGCCGGCGTCCGGGATGGCCTTCCTGACCTCGGTGAGCCGCTGGTCGGCGGCGCGCAGCACGCTGGGCATCCAGTCACCGCGGGGGTCCAGGGCGGTACGCCAGGCCTGGCTGACGGCGTCCTTGGTCATGGGCTCACCGAGCCGGGCGGCGATCTCGTCCCCCGCCTTCGTCCGCCAGCGCATGTTGCCGCTGTAGGAGAGGAAGATGACGGGCCGCACGACGCCGTCCGCGAGCGCGGACCCGTAGCCGTACGTGTAGTCGGCGGCGGACCGCCGGATGCCCGCGTTGTCCTCCTCGTACGTCACGAAGGGGATGGGGTTGGTGTCGGACCGGAAGGGCGTACCGGTGAGGGCGAGCCGCCGGGTGGCGGGCTCGAAGGCCTCGAGGCAGGCCTCGCCCCAGGACTTGGAGTCACCGGCGTGGTGGATCTCGTCGAGGATGACGAGCGTCTTGCGCTGCTCGACGCGGTTGCGGTGCAGCATGGGCCGCACGCCGACACCGGCGTAGGTGACGGCGACGCCCTGGTAGTCCTTACCGAGCGGGCCCGCGCTGTACTCCGGGTCCAGCTTGATACCTATCCGCCCGGCCGCCTCCGCCCACTGCTTCTTCAGGTGCTCGGTCGGCGCGACCACGGTCACCTGCTGCACGACATGGTGGTGCAGCAGCCAGGAGGCGAGAGTCAGGGCGAAGGTCGTCTTCCCGGCGCCGGGCGTGGCGACCGCGAGGAAGTCACGCGGCTGCTCCTGGATGTACTTCTCCATCGCCCCCTGCTGCCAGGCACGCAGCTTGCTGGCGGTGCCCCAGGGGGCGCGGCCGGGGAAGGCGGGGGAAAGGTGGTGGGAGGAGGAGGCGGCGGGGGTAGTCACGGTCTCCGTTGGGGGTCGGGCGGCTCGGCTGGGTATGACAACCGGGCCACCCTACCGGCGGTCCGTGGGTGTCAATGGGCGGACAAGGCCGGGTCGCCCGTGGGTGGGACCGAGGTCACAGTCAGCGCGCGAAGCGCGGCAACTGGGCCGCGATCTTGGGTACGTCCAAGGCGCCCTGGCAAACGTCGAGAACGAACCGCTCGGCCTCGTCCACGTCGAATTCCGCGTCCAGGGGATGGCCGTTCATGTGCAGGAAGACCCAGGTCGCGTACCAGGCGATGCGCTTGTTGCCGTCCACGAGGGCGTGGTTGCGGGCGAGGGACTCCATCAACGCGGCAGCCTTCTGCCATACGTCCGGATAGGCGTCCTGGCCGAACACGCTCGATTGCGGACGCGCCAGGGCCGAGTCCAGCAGCCCGTAGTCGCGCACCTCGTCCGCCCCCAGCCGCTGTGCGAGGTTCAGCAGCTCGGGCAGAGTGAGGTAGTGCATCAGGCGAGCCTCCGGTTCAGCTCGGCACTGGCCTTCAGCACGTGCTCGGCGGCCTCATTGAACAGCCGCGAGTGCTCGTTTATGGCGGCGATCACCGCGTCGTGCGCGAAGGCCTGCATGCTGCGCCCCTCAGCCGCCGCACGCTCACGCAGGGCGTCGAGCTCTTCGTCCGTAAACCGCAGGTTCAGTCCAGCCATGCTTCAACGGTACTACGTGGTACCACTCGGTGTCAGTGGGCGGCATCCATCAGCGGGCTCCGGCCGCGGGCGCCCGCAACCGCGTACTCACCCAGGCCCCCACCAACGCCACCCCCGCCATCGGCAGGAACACCGCCGCGAACGCCGCAGGATGCGACCCGGCACCGGCCGCCTCCGCCACCGTATGACTCACCGCGCCCCCGCCCAGCGCGGCGAACGCGGCGCCGCCCGCCGAGAGCAGGACGACGTTGGACAGAGCGTCGGAGATCTGGAGCGCGGCGGAGTTGGTGCCGGCCTCCTCGGGGGCGGAGAGGTGGAGCAGGAGCACGCTCGCGGAGGAGATCACCAGCCCCATCCCGAAGCACCCGAACGCCCAGGCCACGGCGACAGTCCAGGCGGGCACGGAGTCGATCAGCACACTCGGTGCGGCGGCGATCCCGGCGGCGACCAGCAGCATCCCGACGGTCATCAACCGCTCCCGACACGGCTCCGCCCGCGGCCGCGACTGCACCCAGGATCCCAGCGCCCACGTCACGCCGCCCGCCGCGAGCGAGAACCCGGCGAGCGTCGGCGACAGCCCCCGTTGGGTGACCAGCATCAGCGGCACGAAGGACTCGGCGGCGATGAACGACCCCGCCGCGACCCCGCGCAACAGCACCACGGACGGCAGCCCGCGCGCCGCCCGGTACGTGCCGCGCGGGAGCAGTCCGAGCACGGCCGGCACGAGGAGCGCGGCGCCGGCGACGCCGGGGACGAGGGAGAGCCAGCGCAGGTCCTGGGCGGCGTACTGGAGCAGACCCGCACCGAGGGAGATGCCGAGGGCCAGCCGGATGCGGCGCCGGTCGAAGGAGGCGCTGCCCGCGGAGCCGTCGACCGGCCCTGCCGCCCGGCGCCGTATCTGCGGCAGCGCGAGCGCGAGCGGGAACACGACGAGCACCGGAATCCCGACGAACACCCAGCGCCAGCCCAGATGCTCGGTCACCGCCCCGGAGGCCAGCGGCCCCACGATCGACGGCACGACCCAGCTCGCCGCGAACGCCGCCATGATCGCCGGCCGCAGCCGCTCGGGGTAGGCCCGCCCGACGACGACGTACAGCGCGACGATGACCAGTCCCCCGCCGAGCCCCTGCACGGCCCGCCCGAGAATGAACAGCCACATGACCCCGGCGGTCCCGGCGAGCAGCAGCCCGGCACCGAAGGCCGCGATCCCTGTCGTCAGCGCCCCCAACGGCCCCCGCCGGTCCGACCACTGCCCCGCGAGCACCATCCCGAACAGGCTGGTGGTGAAGTACCCCGAGAACGCGAACGCGTACAACGACACCCCGTCCAGCTCCCGCGCCGCCACCGGCATGGCCGTCCCGACGGCGGTGGCCTCGAAGGCGATGAGCAGCACGACGGAGACGATCCCGACACTGAGGGCCCGATAAGACCTGCTCAGCACGGTCTCCTCGGACTCGGGGACCGAGGAGACGTCGGAAGTCTTCGCGACGTCGGGGCGGCGCGGCTCGAGGGCAGTCATGGTCGCCAGCGTAAGGGCCACAACTGACATTGACCCCTGTCGGGAGACCGTCCCGCCCTGCGACCTTGGTCGTACGACCGCCGGCTTTCATGAACGGGGTGTGGCAGTCCCATTGCAGGGCGACCGATTCCCTTGAGCCCCTCACGACCCGGCCCATACGGTCAGATCACCGAACACGGCCGTGTGCCCGAGTGGTTCAGGGGCTCGCCTGCGCTGCATCCATCAGCGAGCTCCGCTCGCGGGGAGTTACGCGGGTTCGATTCCCACCACGATGGCGGGAACACGGCCAGCATCGGTAACGGCCGTGTGCCCGAGTGGTTCAGGGGCTCGCCTGCAAAGCGAGTTACGTGGGTTCGAATCCCGCCACGGCCTCCATACCGGCATTACGGCCGGCCACTGGCGGGTGGTCGGCCGGTCCGTTGCCCGAGTGGTTCAGGGGCTCGCCTGCGCGGTTCCCGTCCTTCGCTCCCCTCCTCACCGTCTCCTCACAAACGGCAGCACAACCCTGGGCGCCCTCCAGCTGTCCAGGACATGACCGGACGGAAAACCTCCGGCCGCCCTGCTTCCCGTCCCGACGAGGAGATCAACCGTGCGCCAGCACACGCGCCCGCACCTCCGCCCCTCCGCGGCCTTCGTGGCCGCTGCCGCGATCGCCGCCGCCGTTCCCGCGGTCGTCGCTCCCGCGGCGTATGCCGAGGAGGGCGAGCCTTCCCTGGTGATCTCGAATCTGCCGCGGACGTCTCCGAAGCCCGGCGACGTGTACGACGAGTCCGTCGTCATCACCAACAAGGGCACCGCGGCCGCGGACGGCGTCACCTTCCGGATCCGGCTGACCCGGGGGCTCGACTTCCCCGAGCCCGTCGAGGGCTGCACCTACTCGACCATCGAGAACGAGGTCAGGCAGGCGCTCTGCGAGCTCGACACCGTCATCGAGCCCGGCGCCTCCGTCGAGACGCCCGTGCGGTTCAAGGCGCTGCCCAAGGCGCTGATGGAGGCCGTCGAGTACGGCACCGGGCCCACCGGCGAAGCACCGGGCGAGGGGTTCGACGACAGCTACCGGCGTCTGGCGCTGACCGCGGACAGCTCGGCCGATCTCGTCGCGGTCGGCGAGTGGACCGAGGCGCTCGCTGGCAACAAGCAGTCGGTCACGGTGCAGCTCCGCAACGACGGCCCCGGCTGGATCCAGAACAACGACAGCGACGACCAGCCCGCGCTGATGGTGCAGATCCCGCCGGGCGCCTCCGCCGTGGAGGCCCCGAAGGAATGCGCGCCGTTCGGGATCGACGGCCCGTCCGGCCCCGGGGGAACGCCCGGCAAGTCCAAGTACGTCTGCTCCCCCGACGACCACACCATCGAGGTCGGCGAGTCGCTCGCGTACACCTTCATGCTGAAGATCGGCGCCGATGTGAAGGGCACCATCAAGGGCGAGGTGAAGGCGACCTCCGTCTACGACATCCACCCGGCGTTCGACAAGAACACCGCCAACGACAAGGACTGGCTCCGCATCGACATCCCCACCGACTACGAGGAGGGCCCCGCCACCTCCGGCGGATCCTCCACCGGCGGCGGCTCGGCGGACGGCGGCTCCACGACGGGCGGCGAAGGCAACGACCCCGCCGGCCAGTCCACCGGCGGCACCGGGGGCACGGGCAGCACCGGCGCCACGTCGTCCGGCACCTCGACCGGCGGCTCCACCAGCGGTTCCGTCGACGGCAACCTGGCCAGCACCGGCTCCGACGGCACCCCGCTCATCGCCGGTGCCGCAGCGGCCGCGGCAGCCCTCGGTGGCGTCCTGGTCATGGCCGTACGCCGTCGCCGCGCGGCCGCCCAGTCCTCCTGACGGCAGCGGCCTCTGGCGATCTCCTGATCTCCTGATCTCCTGATCTCCTGCGATCTCCTGACGGCATCCCCCCTGAGGCCAGCGGCCAGAGCACCCGGCCCGGCCTCAGGGACCCGCCCTCATCCGCGCGCGACGTGAGCCTGCAGCAGGCGCGGCGAGTTCTCGAAGCCCCGGCGGGCGTACGCCTGGATCGCCCGGGGCGAGGAGTGGACGGTGACCCGCTCCAGGCCGAGGTCCCTCGCCCTTGCCAGGGTCTCGGTGATCAGCCGGCCGCCGAGTCCCGCGTCACGCGCCTCCGGGACCACATACACGCACTGGAGGTCCCCGGACGCCCGGTGCAGCGCGTGCGGCGTCGGGACGCGGTGGACGACGGCCAGCCAGGCCATGCCGAGGAGCTGTCCGTCACCGCTGACGAGGACCATGCAGCTGTGCGAGGAAGCGTTCTGCTCGGCCCAGTCGACGAAGTGGCGCACGAAGGCGTCACGGTCGACGGCCGCCGGTGCGCTGCCGTTCTCAAGGATCCAATGCCAGCGCAGACCGGCGACGGCCGCTAACTCGCCGGGGTCGGCCGGGCGGATGGTGATCTCGTCCATACGGGCATTGATGTCACCCATGGGGGCATTGATGGCGTCCATGGGGGCATTGTGGATCTCTCGCCCCCGCTGTCCGCCGGTCATTTCCCCTGCCCGCCGGTCACTTCAGCGCACCCCGCCCACCGACTCCAGCACCCCACTCGCCACGTCCTGGAACACCTCCGTCCAGTAGTGCCGGCCGTCTCCGCTCGCCGCCGCGACGCCGGTCGGGTCGACGGTCGACAGGACCTGGAGCATCGTCATGGCCAGCTGGTCGTAGGTGTCGGTCGTCAGCTCATGGCCCGACTCCTCGTCGATCGCCTGCTCGCGGTGCAGCAGCCAGAGCGTGAAGGCGAGGGTCGAGACGTCGGTGTTCAGCGGGAACAGCCTCGCCTCGGGCTCGCTCCAGTTGAGGACGGCGCCCGTTTCGCCGTCGATGACGAGGCTGTTGTCCTCGACGAGATGGCCGAGGCGTATCAAGTGGTCGGCCCGGGCGGGCAGTTCGGGGCCCCACTCCTCGTCGGCGTAGTACTCGGCGAGCGTCTGCAGCGGGACGTCCGTGTCCAGGGTGAACAGATAGCCGTCCTCCGGAAGGCCCACCTCGCGCAGGAAGCGGCGGGTCGGCTCATGCGTGAGCGTGGCGGGGAAGTCGACCTCCTCGAAGCGCACCACCTTGCCCTGGCCGAACTCCCGGTCCAGGAGGCGTTGGGGCAGGTCCAGGGCCAGACCCGACGCACCGGCCCGGCCCGCCACGAGCGCGAGCGGGCGGATCAGGGCCGCCATCCTCCAGAACGGCGCCGGCTCGCCGTCCGTGCCGTCCTCGAACACCGCCAGCAGGTGCCGCGACGCCTCCGCGACAGCCTTCGGGCCGTAGTGGCCGACGTAGGAGGCGAACTGGCCGCGCAGGCCCGCCAGTTCGTCCGTCGCCTCCGCGAAGCGGACCAGCGTCCGCAGGGACGGGGCCAGCGGGCGGCGGTCCATCAGGTCGGGGCGGTCGTGCAGGAAGTACGTCGTCGAGATCTCGCCCGTGGTGCCGTCCAGCAGGACCGACTCCGTCTCCAGGGCACCGCCGGGGCCCAGCAGTCCGCCTATCACCAGCTGGTCGCGCAGCTCCGCAGCCAGCCGGCCGTCCGGGTCGCCCGTCGAGTCCGCCACTGTCCGCAGGCCCTCGCGGCACAGCTCGGCGAAGCTCAACACGCCGCTGTCGCAGGGCAGTCCGGGGCCGGTCAGCCAGCGCCGCGTCGACGCGTGCGTGACGTACGGATCCAACTCGGTCTCGGTCAGGGTGATCGCCGTATCACCGGCGTGCTCACCGGCGTAGGTCGTAATGGTCGTGCTCATGGACTCCCCCGCATGTGCTCGCTCACAGCCCCGGGCAGGACACAGCCGATCGACCAGCCCGCCGGGCTCGGCGGCCGTCCCACTGCTCAGAACACTACGCGCCACCACTGACAACGCACCGGACCAGCGACGACACCGGCCACACCGCGAACGGCACCACCACCGGCAACTCTTCCGGGCGCGTACCACCACCGGCAACTCATTTGCGGGCGCGCCGTCTTCAACACCGCTCCACCGGAGAAACCGCTTCACAAGAGAAGACGTCAGCCGACCCTCGCGCGTTCCCGCCCCGCCAGAATCGCCTCCACGGTCTCCTGCACGGTCAGCTCCGAGGAGTCCACCCACAGCCCGATCCGCGGCGTCTGTGCCCGTAGCGCTCCGTCCAGCGCCTCGACCGTCCAGGCCCCGTACCCCGTCTTCGCCCGCCCGGCCTCCCGCGCCGCCACGGCCTCGGCGCTCGGCGCCAGGACGACCACGTACAGCGGACGTGTGCGCACCAGCCGTACGTACGCCGGCAGTTCCTCGCCCAGCACCACGTCCTGCACGACCGCCGTGAACCCGGCGTCGGCGTAGGCGTCCGCCGTCGCCGCCGACAGCCGGTACCGCAGCCGCAGCTGGGCCTCGCCCTCACCGCCGACGCCGGGCTCGTACTCCTCACGTCCGGAGACGATCATGCGCCGGAAGACGTCCCCACGCACATGAGCCGCCCGCGGCAGCTGCTCGGCCAGCGCCTGCGCGACCGTCGACTTCCCGGCCGCCATGACGCCGGTGATCAGGACGACCCCGTCCATCAGGACAGCCGGGAGCAGGGCCGGGGGTTCACTGCCCCGTCACCACCGCCGCCTGCGGCCGGATCGGCAGGCGGTTCACCGGGCGGCCCGTCGCGGCGCGTACGGCCGACGCGATGGCCGCCGGCGAGGTCACCACCGGCACCGCGCTGACCGCCTTCGCGCCGAAGGGCGCGACCACGTCCCGTTCCTCGACCAGCCTCACGATCCGGATGTCCGGGGCGTCCAGGGCCGTCGGCAAGGAGTAACCCGTCAGGTCGGGGTGGCGGATCACGCCGCGCGCGCTGCGCAGGTTCTCGGTGAGCGCTATGCCCACGCCCTGCGTCACGCCCGCCTCGATGCGTGCCTCCAGCTGGGCCGGGTTCAGCACGCGGCCGACGTCCTGGGCGAGCGCCAGCTCGACCACCCGGACCGAGCCCAGTTCGATGTCGACGTCCACCACCGCGCGGATCGCGCAGAAGGCCATGCCCACGAAGGCGTCGCCCTGGCCGGTGTCGTTCAGCGGTTCGGTCGGGTGCGGGCGGCACTGGGCCGTCGCCCACAGTTCCTTGCCGTCCAGCGCCTCGGTGACGGTCGTCGACAGGACGCCGTCGTACGAGGTGATCTTTCCGTCAGTGATCTGGAGCAGCTCCGTGGACATGCCGAACTTGTGCGCCAGGGGCTGGAGCAGCTGCGTACGGACCATCTTGGCCGCCCGCTCCACCGCGCCGCCCGACACCCAGGTGTGACGGCCTCGGCAGCCCGCGCCGGCCGGGGGCTGGTCGGTGTCCACGGGCGCTACGTGCACCTCGTCGATGCCGAGCGTCTCCTGGACGATCTGCCGGGCCAGTGTCGTGAAGCCCTGCCCCGTCTCGACGGCCGCGCACAGCACTGTCGCGACGCCGTCGTGGACCTTCACCGTCGCCGTGGAGACCTCGTCCGCGCCCTCGGCGCCGAGCATGTGCACCATGCCCAGGCCGTAGCCCACGCCGCGGCGCACCGCGCCCGGTTCGCCCGCGCCCTCGGGGCCGCCGGGCAGCAGCCACTCGTCCTCGGGCGTGTCCTTGGGGAGGGGCGGAAGCGGGTAGTCCCGTACGGCCTGGAGCAGTTCCGCGACCGGCGCCGGGCAGGTCACCGTCTGGCCCGTCGGGAGGACGTCGCCCGTCGCCATGGCGTTGCGCAGGCGCAGCTCGGCCGGGTCGATGCCGAGTTTCTTCGCCAGCTTGTCCATCTGCGCCTCGTAGGCGGCGCACACCTGCATGGCGCCTTCGCCGCGCACGTGGCCGGAGGGCGGGTTGTTGGTGCGTACGGCCCAGCCCTCGATGAAGGCGTTCGGGACGACGTACGGGCCGCAGGCGAAGGCGACCGCGGCGGCCAGGGCGTCGGAGGACGTGTCGGCGTACGCGCCCGCGTCCAGCAGGATCTGCGCCTCGACCTTCACGAGCTTGCCCTCGGCGTCCGCGTGGTGGCGGTAGCGCAGGAGGGTGGGGTGCCGGTGGGTGTGGCCGAGGAAGGACTCCTCGCGCGTGGCCGTGAGCTTGACCGGGCAGCCGGTCTTGAGCGCCAGCAGGCCGAGCGGGAGCTGGAAGCCCTGGTCCTCGCGGTCGGCGGTGGCGCCGGGGACGCCGGTGACGACGACCTTGACGCGCTCGGGTTCCAGGCCGTAGCAGGCGGCGGCCCGGTCGCGGTCCGTGTGCGGGTCGGTGGAGGCGAGGTAGAGCTCCACGCCGCCGTCGGGGCGCGGCACGGCGAGGCCCGCCTCGGCGCCGATGGGGGCCGGGTCCTGGCGGCCGATGCGGTACAGGCCCTCCACGACGATGTCGCCGACCGCGTCGGGGTCGCCGTGACGCAGCGGGATGTGGCGGATCAGGTTGCCGTCCGGATGCAGCGGCTCGGCCTCGAAGGCCTGCTCGGGGTCGGTCACCGGGTCGAGTACTTCGTACTCGACGATGACGGCCGCGGCGGCTAGGCGGGCGGTGTCGGGGTGGTCGGCGGCGACGGCTGCGATGGGCTCGCCGTGGTGGCGTACGACCTCGGAGGCGAAGACCGGGCGGTCGGCCTTGCCACGGCCGAGCAGCGGGCTGCCGGGGACGTCCTCGTGCGTGACGACGGCCCGGACACCGGGCATCTCGCGCGCGTGGGAGGTGTCGATGGACTTGATGCGCGCGTGCGGGTGCGGCGAGCGCAGTACGGCCGCCCACAGCAGGCCCTCGGCCCACAGGTCGGCCGCGTACGGGAAGGTGCCCTCGGTCTTGGCGCGGGCGTCGGCGGCCGGCAGGGGGGCGCCGAGGCCGTGCGGGATCGGCTCGGAGGCGGGTGCTGCCTCCGCGGCTGTGGTCGCGGTGGCGGCTTCGTTGCTCACGCCTGGCCTCCGTCCTGTCCGTACGCCTGGTCATGCGGCCCCATGGCACCGGGCGCCTCGAACACCGACGGGTGGATCCCGCCGGCCCCCGGGCCCGCCTGGTGGGGGATACGCGGCTCGTCGCCGTTCTGTTCGCCGTCGTCGGCCGCCGTGTGCGCCTCGCGCTCGGCGACGACCTCCTTGACGGCCTGCACGACGCCCCGGTAGCCGGAGCAGCGGCACAGGTTGCCGCACAGCGCCTGGCGGGTCTCCAGCTCGGTCGGTGCCGGGTTGCCCTCCAGCAGGTCGTGCACGGTCATCGCCATGCCCGGCACGCAGAAGCCGCACTGCACGGCGCCGCACCGCGCGAGCGCCCGCTGCACGTCGGAGGGCTGTCCGTCCTCGGCCAGCCCCTCGACCGTACGGACCTCACTGCCGGCGGCCGTCACGGCGGGCACCAGGCAGGACGCGACGAGCCGTCCGTCGACCTGCACGTTGCAGGCGCCGCACTCGCCCTGCGAGCAGCCGTCCTTGGCGCCCGCGAGGCCTAGCCGCTCGCGCAGCACGTAGAGCAGCGACTCGCCGATCCAGGCGTCGGAGACGGGCCGGTCGACGCCGTTGACGCGCAGGACGTAGGAGGCGAGGGGGTGTTCTTCGCCGGGGAGCGGAGGTGCGTCGTCGGAGGCTGCGGGCTGCGCGGGTTCCCCGGCGGCCTCCTGGGCGGATTCGCCGCCCTCGGCCGGGACGGGCTCGGCGGAGGCCTCTGCGGGGCCCCCTGCGGCCTCTGGGGCGCCTTGGGCGTCCGGGGCGGCCTCGCCGGCCGCGGGAGCGTCCTGCGGGGCCGCTGCGGCGGTTTCGGTGGGGGTCTCGCCGGGCGGTGCGGACGCGGTGTCCGCGGAGGCGTCTGCGGGCTCCCCGGAGCCGTGTGCTGCGGAACCGGGCTCCACGCGTGCGTGCCCGCCCGGCGCGGGCGGGGCCCCTGCCGACTGCTCGTGCGGGTTCGGAGCAGGCTGCTCGCCGGGCTGGTCGGTGCCGTGTACGGCGCGCTGGTCACCGGGATGTGCTCCGCGCTGCCCCGGCACGTGCCCGGCCGCCGTCGGCTGCCCGGCCGCATGCCCGGCTCCGGATGCCTCCTCGGTCATCGCCGCGGCCTGCTGGCCCCACGGCTGCCCCGTCGCCTGCGTCGCCCACGGGGCGGGCGCACCGCCCGGCAACGTGGCCGGCGGGGTGCCGCCCCACTGCTCGACCAGCGACGACGTGGTGAACTCGCCCGATTCGTCCGGAAGGTCACCCTCGGCGACGGGAATCGACCACTGCCCGGTGACGTCGTGACCGGGCGCCCCAGTGGCCTCCTGGCCCGCCTGACCTGCCGCGGTCTCCGAGAAGTTCCACTGCTGGGTGACCCCGGGGTTGTACGTGAACTGGCCGCTGTCCTGCGGGGCGGCGTTCGGGTCTGGCCACTGGGCGCCCTCGGTGGGCACGCCCGCGACGGGCCAGCCGCCGGGGGCCGCGGGGTCGGTGCCCGCGGGCGAGCCGGGCGTGACCGTTATCTGCGGCGGCACATACCCGTGGCCGGGCGCGGCGAGCGGGCTGTCGGAGGAGGCCAGAAGGGCGTCGATGCCCCCTTCGGGCAGCTTGACGAAGGCGGTGGCGCCGTCGTCGTAGTCGCCCTGGGGCAGCGGATCCCAGCGGCCCCCGCCCTGGCGCCTGCCCTCTCCGTGCTGATCGTCGGTCATGACAGCGCCCTCCCCAGTGCTCGTCGGGCCAGCGCGGCGACGGTGCGCCGCAGGTGCAGTACGGCGGGCGGATGCTGAGTCACGGAACCGTCCTCGGCCGGGGCCGGGTCGGGGATGCAGGCCGCCGCGACGTACTCCCCGAAGGCGTGCAGCGCCTCCGGGACGATCGCGCGGTTGTTGTCCCAGTCGATCAGCTGGGCGACCCAGTGCTCGGCCTCCAGGGGCCTCAGCGGCATCGGCGCTATGGCGCCGACGGCGCACCTGACTCCGCGCCGGGCGGGGTCGAGGACGACGGCGACGGACGCCATCGAACGCCCCGGGCCGGTGCGGCCGGTGGCCTTGAGGAAGACCTGCGGGGCGTGCAGCAGCGGCACGCGCACGTAGCCGATGAGTTCGCCGGGGCGCAGCATCTCCATGCCGGCCAGCAGGTGCGACACCGGGATCTCCCGGCGGGCTCCGCCCGGGCCCGCGATGATCAGGGTCGCTTCGAGGGCGGCGAGGACCGGCAGCGCGTCACCGGTCGGGGACGCCGAGGCGATGTTGCCGCCGAGGGTGCCCGCGTTGCGGATCTGCGGCGGGCCCGCGGCGCGTGCGGCGGCCGCTAGCGCCGGGATCAGGGCGGCGAAGTCGGGGCGGCCCATGCGGGCGTGCGTGAGGCCGGCGCCAAGCAGGGCGTGACCGTCCTGGTACTGCCAGCCACGGATCTCGCTGATCTTGCCGAGGCCGACCAGTGCGGCGGGCCTGAGCTGCCCGGAGTTGACGGCGGCCATCAGGTCGGTGCCACCCGCGACCGGCACGGCGGCGGGCATGGCGCCGAGTGCCGCCACGGCCTCGTCCAGCGTCGTGGGCAGCGTGACGGCCTGCGCCGCCTGCGGTGCACTCGTGGTCAAACCGGCTGCCCCTTCCCGCTGCCCCACCTGGTCCCACCTGTGCTGCCGTACGGTACGTGCTGACAGGGCGGACGTGGCAACTCTGGCACATCTTCGCAGGACCCGAAGACAGGGGTCCGCTAGGAGGCATTCGCCCACCTCACCGGGTAGATGGTCCGTTTTCGCACGGCATCACCGGTGCGTTCCGAATGACACTCTTCGGTGACATCTTGCCGGTTTTTCCATTATCTGTTCGGGGGCGGGCCGTCGATCGGGCGGCCGAGCACACCAGGGCGCCTCTGCCACGGCCGCGGTCCTGTCGGCGGCCGGTACGCGACCCCCAGGGCGTCAAGTCGCCCGTAATGGGCGGCCATCCGCCGCTCGAAGCCGGCGAAGTCCCGCTGCTCCGGGGCAGGCAGGCGGCTCCAGGCCACCTCGGCGAAGGCGGCGAGGCGCGGGAAGGTCTGGTAGTCCACGCGCGCCTGGTCCTCCATCACCTCCGTCCACACGTTGGCCTGCGTGCCGAGCACGTGCCGGGCCTCGTCCGGCGTCAACTCCGCGGGAACGGGCTCGAACCGGTAGACGTCCTCCAGGGTGCGGACGTAGCCGATGGGCACCGGCTCCTCAGCGCCCGCGTCCTGACGGTGGTCCAGATACACCTGCTGCTCGGGGCACATGACGACGTCGTGACCCGCGCGGGCCGCCGCGATGCCGCCCGCGTACCCGCGCCAGGACGACACGGCCGCGCCTTTCGCGAGCCCGCCCTCCAGGATCTCGTCCCAGCCGATGAGCCGGCGTCCGCGCGCGGAGAGCCAGCCGTCGAAGTGGCCGATGAACCAAGCCTGGAGCTCGTCCTCGTCCCTCAGCCCGAGTTCCCTGATGCGCGCCTGTGCGGTGGCCGACTGCCGCCACTGGTCCTTGAGGCATTCGTCACCCCCGACGTGAATGAACTCCGACGGGAACAGTTCCAGGACTTCCTCGAAGACCCCCTCGTAGAAGCGCAGGGTGTTGTCAGTGGGGGCGAGTACGTTCGGATTGATCCCCCAGGTGTCCCAGACGGAGAGCGCGGAGGTGTCGATGACGTCGGTGTTGCCGAGTTCCGGATACGCGGCGATGGCGGCCTGCGAGTGGCCGGGTACGTCGATTTCGGGGACGACGGTGATATGCCGCTCGGCGGCGTACGCGACGATCTCGCGGATGTCGTCCTGGGTGTAGAAGCCACCGTGCGGCTTGTCGTCCCAGAGCGGCGAGGCCCGATGGCCGAATTTCGTACGCGCCCGCCAGGAGCCGACCTCGGTGAGCCGGGGGTACCTCTTGATCTCGATGCGCCAGCCCTGGTCGTCCGTCAGATGGAAGTGGAAGACGTTGAGTTTGTGGGCGGCCATCAGGTCCAGGTAGCGCAGGACGCCGTCCTTGGGCATGAAGTGCCGGGCCACGTCGAGCATGAGGCCGCGCCAGCGGAATCGGGGGGCGTCCCGGATCTCCGCCAGGGGCAGCCGCCACGTACGGTCGGGAAGGGGTGCGCGCCGGAAGGCGTCGGGGCCGAGGAGCTGGCGCAGCGTCTGGGCGCCCCAGAAGACACCGGCGGGCGAGCCGCCCTGGATGTGGGGGCCATGGGGGGCGATGACGAGGCGGTATTCCTCGGCGTCGAGGCCTGGCCGGACGGACAGATGGAGGACGTCGTACTCGTCCCCCTTCTTGGGCGGCAGCGCGAGCCCGGTCGCCGCGCCGAGCGTCGCGCGCAGCCAGCGCGCGGTGTCCTCGGTGCCCGGCCCGGCCTCGATCCCGAGGCCGTCGCCGAGGTCGTAGAAGCGCTCGGCCCGCTCCATCTGGCGAGGTGCCGGAATGAGATCCATGAATGATCAGACCCTTCAGTCCTTGACCGCGCCGCCGAGCCCGGACACCAGGCGCCGCTGTACGAGTACGAAGAAGACCAGCACCGGAACGGTCATCACGGTAGAGGCCGCCATCACCCCGCCCCAGTCCGGCTCGTCCGGCTTGTAGAAGACGAGCAGGGCCATCGGCAGGGTCGACTGGGAGGTGTCGCTGATGATGAAGGACTTGGCGAACAGGAAGTCGTTCCAGGCGGAGATGAAAGAAAACACGCTCGTGGCCACGAGCCCCGGGAAGACCAGCGGGAAAAGGATCTGCCACAGGAATCGCGACCGGCTCGCCCCGTCGATGTACGCGGCCTCCTCCAGGGCCTCCGGAACGGCCTTCACAAACCCCCGCAGCATCCAGATCGCGAACGGCAGCGAGAAGGCGATGTGCGGCAGGATCAGCGAGCCGAGCGTGTTGAGTTGGCCGAAGTCCCGCATGAGGAAGAACAGGGGGATCGTCAGGGCCTCCACGGGCACCATCTGGGCCACCAGAAACATGATCAGCAAGGTGGTCCGGAAGCGGAAGCGGAATCGTGTCACCGCGGTCGCCGCGAGAAACGCGATCAACGCCGAGACGATCACCACACTGCACGCGACGGCAAGGCTGTTGACGAAGTAACGGCCGAATTCGTTCTGCTCGAAGACCCGGCGGAAGGAATCCAGGGAAGGGGCGAGCGTCCAGGGCCGCGGCTCGCTCGACTCGATCTCCCCCGCCGGTTTGAAGGCGCTGAGCACCATCCAGTACAGCGGGAACGCCACCACCGCGGCGATCAGCACCGCGGACGCCTCCGCGAGCAGCCGCCAGGGCCGCCGAACGAAGGTCAGGGAACGCACGGAACGCACGGAACTCATGGACTTCACAGCTCCTCCCCCTGCCTGCGCAGCAGCCGCAGATACACCAGCGTCACCGCCAGCAGGATCACCAGCATCACCACGCCGATCGCCGAACCCAGGCTGTACTGCGAGGACGCGAACGCCTTCTGGTAGGCGTAGACGTTCAGCACGAGGTTCTGGCCCGCGATGCCGCCGCCGTTCGTCATGACGTAGATCTGCGTGAAGACCTTGAAGTCCCAGATCACCGACTGGATGGTGACGACCACCAGGATCGGCCGCAGCATCGGCGCCAGCACCGACCGCCAGATCCGCCACTGCGAGGCACCGTCCAGCGCGGCGGCCTCCAGCACCTCGGCCGGTACGGCACGGATACCGGCGTACACGGTCACCATCACGAACGGGAAGGAGCACCAGACGACTTCGAGCAGGACGAGGAAGAAGGCACTGAACCGCCCGTACGTCCAGGAGTGGTCGCCGAGCCCGAGCACCCGGTTCACCGGCCCGAAGTCCGGGTCGAACAGGAACAGCCACACCGTCGAGCCGGTGATGGCGGGCGTCGCCCACGCCCCCAGCGCGGCCAGCATCAGCGCCAGCCGCGGCACGGCACGCACGCGCGTGAGCAGCACGGCGAGGGCACAGCCGACGGCGAGCGTCGAGACGACGCACGCCGCCGCGAACACGACCGTGGCGAGCAGCACGTGCCAGAACTGGTCGTCGCCGAGGAGCTCGGCGTAGTTCCCGAACCCCTGGAAGGTGGTGGGCTCCCCGCCGCTGACCTGCGCCTGGGTGTACTGGAAGAAGGAGATCAGCCCGAGCTGGTAGATGGGGTAGACGAGCAGTCCGCCGAGGACGACGAGAGCGGGGGCGAGATAGAGCCACGGGGTCCAGGTGGTGCGGTTGGTCACTGAGGTCACCCGTTGGATCCGAACGCGTCGTCCATCTTCTTCGCCGCGTCCCCCGCAGCCGCCGCCACGTCCTTCTTGCCGCTGATGACCTCCTGGAACATCGTCGGAAGAACCAGCGACGAGTCGATCTGTGCCCATGCGGGCGAGGCAGGTACGAACTTGGTGCCCGCGGCAAGGGTCTCCGCGAAGGGCTTGACGTACGGCTCCTTCGCCGCGACCTGTTGCCTCACGTCGGAGAAGGTGGGAAGGAAGCCCATCGCCTCGAACATGGAAGCCTGGGTCTTCTTGGACGCGAGCTGCTCCATCAGCTCGACCGCCAGCGTCCGATGCGACGTGCTCTTGAGCACCCCGATGTTGTTGCCCCCGGCGAACGCCGGCGCGATCGACCCCGCCTTCACCCCCGGCAGCGGCACGACCGCGTACTTGCCCTTCACCTTCCCGGCCTCCACCGCCGCGTGGCTGAAGTCGCCGCCGATCGCCATGCCCGCCTTGCCGGCCGCGAACGCGGTGATCGTGTCGTTGCCTCCCATGCCCGCGCACTTGGCGGCGGGACAGTTGTCGTCGGTGAAGAGGGACGTGTACGCCTTGATGCCCTTCTGGGCCGCCGCGCTGTCGATCGCCGAGGCGTACGAGCCGCCCTCGCCCGTGGCGATCTCACCGCCGTTGGCCCATACGAAGGGCATCGCGCCGTACGTGTACGCCCCGCCCACCACGAGGCCGTACAACTCGGGCTTGGCGGCGCGGATCTTACGGGCGGTCGTCGCCAACTCGGTCATGGTCTTCGGGGCTTGGAGGCCGAGCTCCGCGAAAACGTCCGTGCGGTAGTACAGGGCGCGGACACCGACGTAGAAGGGCGCGCCGTAGACCTTGCCGTCGACGGTGACGGACTGCTCGGCGGTGGGGTCGGTGTCCTTCGTCTCGCTCCAGGCGCCGAACTCCTTGGTGACGTCGAGGAGTCCGCCGTCCTTCACATAGCCGGCGGTGTCGGTGTTGCCGTACTCCATCACGTCGGGAGCGGACTCCGGGTCGTTGAAGGCGGCCTTGACGCGCTGGGCGCGGGTCTCGACCGGGATGTACTCGACCTCGACCTTCGTGCCCTCGTGGGCCTTCTCGAAGGCGGCGACGACGGAGTCGACGACCTTCTCCTTCGGCTTGTTGCCGACTTCCTGGAAGAGCCAGACCCGGAGGGTTCCGGTCCTGTCGTCCTTGTCGGAGGAGGAGTTGGTGGAGGTCTGCGGGGCGCAGGCCGCCACGGCGAGGGCCACGAGGAGCAGGGCGGGGAGTCGGGGGGAGAGCTTCATGGAGTGTTCCTCCGAAGATGCGCGTGTTGCAACATGCGCAATGGATGTTTCGCTCTGCACAACACACCGGAGGCTAGGGACTGCATGAACACGACCACAAGAGGTCTCAACCACTCTGTGACCGGCTGGCGCACCCTGTGCAACGCGCGAACAGCACAAAGGCCCCCGAGGCGCGCAAAACACGCCTTGGGGGCCTTACCCGCGTCCGGCCGCGGCCGGGGGGAAGTTACTTGTCGCCCTTGCCCTTGCCCTTGTCGTCGCCGCCGGCGCCCATGGACTCGTAGATCTCCTTGCACATGGGGCACACGGGGTACTTCTTCGGGTCGCGGCCAGGCACCCAGACCTTGCCGCAGAGCGCCACGACGGGGGTGCCGTCGAGGGCGCTCGCCATGATCTTGTCCTTCTGGACGTAGTGGGCGAAGCGCTCGTGGTCGCCGTCGCCGTGGGACACCTGTGGCGTCGGCTCTACGAGGGTCCCCGTACCAGTCCCGCGCTCGGGCTCGAGAGTGCTCATAACGCCAAGAGTACTGAAGCTCACATGTTTCAGTTGAGCGAAGGGTCGTCCGGGTACGTGGCCACCATCGCGAGCTCGTTGCGCTGGCGGCGCAGCACCTCGCGCCAGAGTCTCTCCGGGGAAGGCGAGGAGACGTCCCCCGGCTCGGACTCGACGACGTACCAGGCGCCTTCCACCAGCTCGTCCTCCAGCTGACCGGGTCCCCAGCCCGCGTACCCGGCGAAGATCCTCAAGGAGCCGACGGCCGAGGCGAGCAGTTCCGGCGGCGCCTCCAGGTCGACGAGTCCGATCGCGCCGTGCACCCGGCGCCAGCCCAGCGGGGCGCTCTCGCCGTTCGCGTCGCCGGGGATGACGGCGACACCGAGCGCCGAGTCGAGGGACACCGGGCCGCCCTGGAAGACGACGCCGGGTTCGCCGGCGAGGTCCGCCCAGCCCTCCAGAATGTCGCCCACGTCCACGGGGGTCGGACGATTGAGGACGACACCGAGGGAGCCCTCCTCGTCGTGGTCGAGAAGGAGCACCACCGCGCGGTCGAAGTTCGGGTCCGCCAGGGCGGGCGTGGCCACGAGCAGCCGCCCTGTGAGCGAGGACACCTCGGTCATGCCAGACATGATCCCGCATCTTCCCTTCGTGTGGGGAGGCAATCCCGGTTCGCGAGTGAATGCAGCTCAGGGCGGAAAGGAGCGTCCCCGGGCGCACGGGGGCGGTGGTGACCGTTCGTGCCCGACGGCGAACGGTTCGTGTTGTGACAGAGCTATGACGTTCCTGAGCCGTCCTTGGGCTTACAGAAGGGGGGGCGGCGGCGATTACCCTTTCCCTCCTGGCCCCTGCCCAACTCATCGGAACGCGAGATACATGACCGTCAACGACGATGTCCTGCTTGTCCACGGCGGAACCCCGCTGGAGGGCGAGATCCGTGTCCGCGGTGCGAAGAACCTCGTACCGAAGGCCATGGTCGCCGCCCTGCTGGGCAGCGCGCCAAGTCGACTGCGCAACGTGCCGGACATCCGTGACGTGCGTGTCGTACGCGGTCTGCTGCAGCTGCACGGGGTCACGGTGCGTCCGGGGGAGGAACCGGGCGAGTTGGTGATGGACCCGTCGCACGTGGAGAGCGCGAACGTCGCTGACATCGATGCCCACGCGGGTTCCAGCCGTATCCCGATCCTGTTCTGCGGCCCCCTTCTGCACCGCCTCGGCCACGCGTTCATCCCCGGCCTCGGCGGCTGCGACATCGGCGGCCGGCCCATCGACTTCCACTTCGAGGTGCTGCGGCAGTTCGGCGCGCGCATCGAGAAGCGGGCGGACGGGCAGTACCTGGAGGCTCCGCAGCGGCTGCGCGGCACCAAGATCCGGCTGCCGTACCCGTCCGTGGGCGCGACCGAGCAGGTGCTGCTGACGGCCGTGCTCGCCGAAGGCGTCACCGAGCTCTCGAACGCGGCCGTGGAGCCCGAGATCGAGGACCTCATCTGCGTCCTGCAGAAGATGGGCGCCATCATCGCGATGGACACCGACCGCACGATCCGCATCACCGGTGTGGACAGTCTCGGCGGTTACACCCACCGCGCCCTCCCGGACCGCCTGGAGGCCGCCTCCTGGGCGTCCGCGGCGCTCGCGACCGAGGGCAACATCTACGTCCGTGGCGCCCAGCAGCGCTCGATGATGACGTTCCTCAACACCTACCGGAAGGTGGGCGGCGCCTTCGAGATCGACGACGAGGGCATCCGTTTCTGGCACCCCGGTGGCCAGTTGAAGTCCATCGCGCTCGAAACGGACGTGCACCCCGGTTTCCAGACCGACTGGCAGCAGCCGCTGGTCGTCGCCCTCACGCAGGCGACCGGGCTCTCCATCATCCACGAGACGGTCTACGAGTCCCGCCTCGGCTTCACCTCCGCGCTGAACCAGATGGGCGCCCACATCCAGCTCTACCGCGAGTGCCTCGGCGGCTCCGACTGCCGCTTCGGCCAGCGCAACTTCCTGCACTCCGCGGTCGTCTCGGGCCCCACCAAGCTCCAGGGCGCCGACCTGGTCATCCCCGACCTCCGCGGCGGCTTCTCGTACCTCATCGCGGCCCTGGCGGCCCAGGGCACGTCCCGGGTCCACGGCATCGACCTGATCAACCGGGGCTACGAGAACTTCATGGAGAAGCTCGTCGAGCTGGGCGCGAAGGTCGAACTGCCCGGCAAGGCACTCGGCTGACACACATACGCCGATGGGGCGGTCACCCGGACTCGGGTGACCGCCCCATCGGCGTTTTCTGCAGCGCCCCAAGGGGCGCGGGGAACTGCGCGACCAGCCACAGCGGGCTCGCAGTCGCCCACGGCGCCAGGCCATAACGGCGAATAGGCGCTCTTACTTACCCTTGGCCGCTTCCTTGAGCTTGGAGCCCGCGGAGACCTTCACGCTGTAGCCGGCCGGGATCTGGATCGGGTCGCCGGTCTGCGGGTTGCGCGCGGTGCGAGCGGCACGGTGGGTGCGCTCGAAGGTCAGGAAGCCAGGGATGGTGACCTTCTCGTCGCCCTTGGCGACGACCTCGCCGACGGTCTCGGCGAACGCGGCCAGAACGGCGTCGGCGTCCTTGCGGGTCACCTCGGCGCGGTCGGCCAGCGCGGCCACCAGCTCACTGCGGTTCATGTTGTTACTCCCGTGTTCTTCTTGCCGTTGAGGCGTCAGATCGAAGCCGATGCTGCCAGGGTCCTCGGACAGTCCCCGGACCCGGGTCCGTCGTCAGACCCTCGCGCCCGGGACGCATCCTGCCCCTACCTGCGGCGGGAAAGCCAATCCGGCACCCGCAGGAGTCGTGAGAACACCCATGGGAGTCACACGAAGAGAGGGCCTCAGCCTGGCCGTCACCATAAACGGCGGCTGGAGGCCCTTGGTTCCACGACGCGCCGTCACAAGGGCTTGCCGTGGCGATCCTCACAGGGCCCGCACACGTTTGGCGCTGGGCGCCTACTCGGCCGACGCCACCGCGCTGACCGCCTTCGCGGCCTCCCGCACCGCACCGGCGACCGCGCCCGCGACCTTGTCGTTGAACACGCTCGGGATGATGTAGTTCGGGTTCAGCTCGTCCTCGGTCACCACATCCGCCAGCGCCTTCGCGGCCGCGAGCATCATCTCGGTGTTGACCGTGCGGGACTGCGCGTCCAGCAGACCGCGGAAGACACCCGGGAAGACCAGCACGTTGTTGATCTGGTTCGGGAAGTCGGAGCGGCCCGTGGCCACAACTGCCGCCGTCTGGCGGGCGATTGCCGGGTCCACCTCGGGGTCCGGGTTCGCGAGCGCGAACACGATCGCGTCCTCGGCCATGGCGGCCACGTCGTCGCCGTCGAGGACGTTCGGGGCGGAGACGCCGATGAAGACGTCCGCGCCGCGTACGGCCTCCTTCAGCGTGCCGGTCAGGCCCTCGGGGTTGGTGTTGTCGGCGATCCAGCGCAGCGGCGAGTCGGCGGGGGCCTCGCGCAGGTCCTCGCGGCCGGCGTGCACGACGCCGTGGATGTCGGCGACGACGGCGTTCTTCACGCCGGCGGCGAGCAGCAGCTTGAGGATGGCCGTACCGGCCGCGCCGGCGCCGGACATGACGACGCGGATGTTCTCAATCGCCTTGCTCGCCACGCGAAGTGCGTTGGTGAGGGCGGCGAGGACGACGATCGCGGTGCCGTGCTGGTCGTCGTGGAAGACGGGGATGTCGAGGGCCTCGCGCAGCCGCGCCTCGATCTCGAAGCAGCGCGGGGCGGAGATGTCCTCGAGGTTGATGCCGGCGAACCCGGGGGCGATCGCCTTGACGATCTCGACGATGGCGTCGGTGTCCTGGGTGTCGAGGCAGATCGGCCAGGCGTCGATGCCGGCGAACCGCTTGAAGAGGGCCGCCTTGCCCTCCATGACGGGCAGCGCGGCCTTCGGGCCGATGTTGCCCAGGCCCAGCACCGCCGAGCCGTCCGTCACAACCGCAACGGAGTTGCGCTTGATCGTCAGACGCCGCGCGTCCTCGGGGTTCTCGGCGATCGCCATGCAGACGCGGGCCACACCCGGCGTGTAGACCATGGAGAGGTCGTCACGGTTGCGGATGGGGTGCTTCGACGCCATCTCGATCTTGCCGCCGAGGTGCATGAGGAAGGTACGGTCCGAGACCTTGCCCAGAGTGACGCCCTCGATGCCGCGCAACTGCTCGACGATCTCGTCCGCGTGCTTGGTGGACGTGGCCGCGATCGTGACGTCGATACGGAGCTTCTCGTGGCCGGACGCGGTCACGTCGAGGCCGGTCACCGAGCCTCCGTGGGACTCCACGGCCGTGGTGAGCTGGGAGACCGCGGTTCCGCTCGCGGGCACCTCCAGCCGGACCGTCATCGAGTAGGAGACGCTGGGCGCCGTTGCCATGGCCGACTTCCTCTGCTTTCACCGTGTGACGCTGGGTATGCCGTCCGATCGTCGCACCTACCGTCGAGTAGGAGTTAGCCGGGCTTGAATTGCGAACGTATTGTTCGCCACGTCTTCTCATGAAAAGAGACCCACGTCACGGGGTGACGTGGGTCTCTCTACGTTCATGACACCGACCCGCCATGCTCGCCTCGCGGCAAGTGGTCCCTCTAAGGGACGAAGGTTGGGCCCGGGGGCTTGGATCGAGCCGGTGTCACACCCAGGCTAACAAACAGATCCCGTACGGCCATTCCCGTACCGGTGGTTCATCCGGATCAATCTCTGAGGAGGTCCGGCATCCCGGTGGCGTCCGGCTCGTCCCGCTCCGCCGACACGACCGTCAGCTGCTGGGTGGCCCGGGTCAGCGCGACGTACAGCACCCGCAGTCCGGCCGGCGACTCGTCCGCGATCTCCGCCGGGGAGACGACGACCGTCGCGTCGTACTCCAGGCCCTTCGCCTCCAGGCTGCCGAGCGCCACGACCCGGTCGCCGAGCCCGGCGAGCCACTTGGCCGCCTCCTCGCGCCGCTGCATGGCGACGACGACGCCGACCGTCCCGTCGACGCGGTCGAGCAGCCGGGCGGCCTCCTCCCGGACGGTCTGGGCGAGAGAGTCGCGTACGACCGTGAAGCGCGGCTCGACACCGGTCGACCGTACGGCCGACGGTGCCGTCGAGCCCGGCATGGCGAGGGCCAGCACCTTCGACGCGAGGTCGGCGATCTCGGCCGGGTTGCGGTAGTTCACGGTGAGCTGGAAGTGGCGGCGCGGGCGGCTGCCGAGGGCCTCGTCCCTCGCCTCGGCCGCCTCGTCCACGTCGGACCACGACGACTGGGCCGGGTCGCCGACGATCGTCCAGGTCGCGTGACGGCCCCTGCGCCCGACCATCCGCCACTGCATCGGCGTGAGGTCCTGGGCCTCGTCGACGATGACGTGGGCGTACTCGGTCCGCTCGGCCGCCAGCCGTTCGGCGCGCTCGCGCTGCGACTCCTCGCGGACCGGCATCAGCTCCTCCAGGCCGGTGAGCTGGTCGAGCGGGTCCAGCTCGCGCTTCTTTTTCGGGCGGGCCGGGCTGCCGAGGATCGCGTGGAGCTCGTCGAGCATGGCGATGTCGTGCACGGAGAAGCCGTCCCGCTTGAGGGAGCGGGCGACCCGGCGGACCTCTCCGGGGTTGAGGATCCGGCGGGCCCAGCGGCCGAGCCTGCGGTCGTCGGCCATCGCCGTCAGGACGTCCTTCGGGGTCAGCTCCGGCCACCAGGCGTCGAGGAAGGCGAGGAAGCTGTCCTCCGAGGTCACGTCCTCGTCGAAGGACGAGCGCAGCTCGGCGGCCAGCTCCGGGTCGGTGTGGCGGGAGGCGCCGCCGGACTTCGCCCACAGGGCGTCGAGCAGCAGCCGGCGGGCGCGCGGGCGCAGCAGGTTGACGGGCGCCGTACCGCCCAGGGCGTTGTGACGGATCCGCTCCAGCTCCCCGGCCTCCAGTTCGAGCCGGCGGCCGAAGGCGACGACCCTGAGCCGGGTCGGCGAATCGTTCAGCTCCAGGGCTCCGCGGGCGGCCTTCCGCAGCACCTTGAGCATGCGGTGCGAGCCCTTGGCACGGGCCGTGGACGGGGAGTCGTACAGCGTGGCCTCCACCCCGTCGACGAGCGAGCCGATCGCGCGAATGGCGACCTGGCCCTCCTCACCCAGCGACGGGAGCACGCCCTCGGTGTACGCCACCAGCAGCGGGGTCGGCGAGACGATCAGGATGCCGCCCGCGTACCGGCGCCGGTCCTGGTAGAGCAGGTAGGCGGCGCGGTGCAGCGCCACGGCCGTCTTCCCGGTACCCGGCCCGCCCTCGACGTACGTCACCGAGGCGGCGGGGGCGCGGATGACCAGGTCCTGCTCGGCCTGGATGGACGCCACGATGTCCCGCATGGTGTGGCTGCGGGCCTGGCCGAGGGCGGCCATGAGGGCGCCGTCGCCGATGACGGGCAGCTCGTGGCCGTCGAGGAAGGCCTGAAGTTCGGGGCGCATGAGGTCGTCCTCGACGCCCAGCACGCGGCGCCCCTTGGAACGGATGACCCGGCGCCGTACGACCCGCCCGGGGTCGACCGGCGTGGAGCGGTAGAAGGGCGCGGCGGCCGGGGCCCGCCAGTCGATGACCAGCGGGGCGTAGTCCTGGTCCAGCACGCCGATGCGGCCGATGTGCAGGGTCTCGGCGATGTCGGCGGTGTTGTCCTCGCGGACCGCGCCCTCCGCGGGCTCGACCGCGGTGTAGGCGCCGTCCGGCCCCTTCTTGCCGTCCTTGCCGAGCAGCAGGTCGATACGGCCGAAGAGGAAGTCCTCGAACTCGTTGTTGAGCCGGTTGAGGTGGACGCCCGCGCGGAAGACCTGCGCGTCCCGCTCGGCGAGCGCGCCGGGCGTGCCGACCTGGCCGCGCTTGGCCGCGTCGTTCATCAGGAACTCGGCCTCATGGATCTTCTCCTCGAGGCGCCGGTACACCCGGTCCAGGTGTTCCTGTTCGACGCTGATCTCTCGATCTCTCAGAGAGTCTTCGAGCGCGGTTTCCTGTTGAGCCTGAGCGGCCACCGGGCCCCCTTCTGACGTGCTGGGCAGCCGTCAACCGTACGCGAAGGGGACCCGGAAAAGCTACGGCGGCTACACGTCGACCTCGACGAGCTTGTTCCCGTCGAAGTCCATGATCTCGACGTGATCGACATCGTCCGGGGCCATGGACACACCGCCGGTGATGTAGAGCGGGTTCCTGGCCTGCTCGGTCTTGGCGTCCGGGATGCCGTAGCCCCACTTCCCGACGGACCAGGAGGCGGCCGTCTCGCGCTCGCCGTCCTTGCTGACGAAGATCATGGAGCACTTGAGCGGACCCTTGACCCCCTTGAGCTCAAGGCCTGTCTCGGTACCCCAGAGCTTCTCCTGCATGCCGACGGTCGCGCTGACGCCGGTCTTCGAGTCGGTCCCCGAGATCTTGTTCTCCATGCTGGTGAACAGGTCCTTGGCGGGGTTGGCCGCCTGCACGGTCCTGTTCCCGTCGGTGCCGCCACCGCCGTCGCTGCCGTTCGTCGCCACGGCCACGAACGGGCCGCCGACGATCAGCGCGGCCGCCGCGGCCACCATGTAGAAGCTGCGCCGGCGCTTCTGGGCGCGGCGCTCGGCGACCTCGTCGACGAGCTTGTTCACCAGACGCGGACTGGGCTTCGCCGACAGGGACTCGCCGATCGCGGGCGAACCGGAACCGGGCAGGTCCGCGAGCGCGGCGAGCATCGGCTCCATCCCGGCGAGCTCGTCCAGCTGCTGAGCGCACCATTCGCAGGTGGCGAGGTGAGCCTCGAAGGCGGTTGCCTCGGCGTCGTCGAGGATCCCGAGGGCATAGGCACCGACGGTTTCGTGCTCGCTCGGGCCCGGATGTCCCTGCATGGGGCTCATGGATCCAGACATACCCGAACCGCCCATCCCGAATCCCTGGTTTCCCCCGTAAACACTCATCACGCCGTCACCCCCCGCTCCTCCAGAGCCAGCTTCATCGACCGCAGGGCGTAGAACACCCTGGAGCGCACGGTGCCACTGGGTATGCCCAGCGTCTCGGCCGCCTCATTGACGGTACGCCCCTTGAAGTACGTCTCGACGAGAACCTCCCGGTGGGCGGGGGTCAGGTCGTCGAGTGCGTCCGACAGCGTCATCAGCCACAGCGCCTTGTCGATCTCGTCCTCCGCGGGGATGACCTCCAGCGGCGACGGATCGACCTCCTGCGGCCGGGCCTGCCGGCTGCGGTGGCCGTCGATGACGATGCGCCGGGCGACCGTCACCAGCCAGGGGCGTACCGATCCGGTCGCTCGATTGAGCTGTCCGGCGTTCTTCCAGGCACGGATGAGCGTCTCCTGCACAACGTCCTCTGCTCGTTGCCGATCACCGGCGACCAGTCGAAGGACATACGCAAGGAGGGGTCCGGCGTGCTCTCTGTACAGCGCACGCATCAGCTCCTCATCAGGTTCCGAGGGCTGGGACATGCGATGTCGGGCCCTCGATCCACGTTCATTGGCCACGACGGAATCCTTGCGCACGCCCACCTCCGATGTCCGGGGGTTCCCCCAGTCGGTCGCTCGACTACCCGTACGGAAGCAGCCCGTTGAGTGTTCAAAGCGAGGCGACAGTTTTCTGCGGAGTGACGTGACGAGCGGGACATGGCAGCACATTCCCACCGTGCGATCTTTACATTTCCACCACATCGGCAAGATCAACTGGCCGCTTCCCTACGGGTGCGTAGGTAAACGACATGTAATCGAAATCACTTCGACAGCCGTTTCACAGAAGCCACATAACGGACTGTCAGGCCCGCGCGAGGGCGGCTCGGCGACGGTGCCGGGCGACCCTTTCGCGGTTCCCGCAGACCTCACTGGAGCACCAGCGCCTCCTGCGCCCCCGGGACGTATCGACATAAACGATCGGGCAGTTGTCGCCCTCGCACTCCCTCAGCCCGGCCCGCGCGAGAGGATCGGTGAGCAGCTCCACCACGTCCCGCGCGAGGGCGCCGAGCAGGGCGGCGCACTCGGGCGGGTGATCCAACTCGCGGACGAGTACGCCGCCTTCACCGCGTACGGCACGCGGGGCCGGAGGCGCGGCACGGGCGACGTCGTTGACCCGGGCGAGCGCGATGTCGTACGACGGCCAGAGCTCGGTACTGAGACTGCCCCGCACCAACTGTCCGATACGTCCGCGCAGTTCGCGGAAGGCGACGAGCCAGGAGGCGTCGGCGTGGGCGAGCGGGGTGTCCGGTGGGACGAGGCCGGCGCCGATGATCCACGCGCGCAACACCTCGACGGAGTCGAACCGTTCCTCGGGGTGCGTCGTCGCGAGGAGATCCAGACAGATCCGTCCGGCGTCGAACCGCAGCTCGTACGCGTCCGTGGCCGTACCCAGTGCCATGTGCCTGTCACCGCCTAGGGGTCACCCCGGTCATCAGGGTTCGGTGAGGTGCCGTGAGGGGGGCTGGGGGAACCGTTCCCTCTCACAGTGCCTTCCCGGTCGCGGGGGCGGAACCCCTCGTACCGGGGGTTGGGGTTGGGCGGCTGCTCATGGGGCTGTGGGCGAGGTGGGATACGGCCGGAATCGGCGCCGATCAGCTGAAATCAGCCCGTCCGGCGATTGAGGACAAGGCCCGTTCAGGGCCGAAGCGGGGCCTGGGGGCCGCAGGCCCCCAGCGAAGGCGACACCAACGCCGGGTGCCTCCTTACACGTCCGCGTACTTCGTATCGGCCGCCGGATCCAGCGCCAGCCGATACCCCCGCTTCACCACCGTCTGGATCAACTTCGGCGCCCCCAGAGCCGTACGCAGCCGAGCCATCGCCGTCTCCACCGCATGCTCATCGCGCCCCGCCCCCGGCAACGCACGCAGCAGATCGGCCCGCGGAACCACCCAGCCCGGGCGGCGGGACAGGGCCCGCAGAAGGGACATACCCGCGGGCGGCACGGGCCGCAACGCCCCGTCGACCAGCACCGCATGCCCCCGGATCTCCACCTGATGACCGGCGATCGGCAAGGAACGGGCCCGCCCCGGCAGTTCCTGGCACAGCAACTGCACCAGCGGACCGAGCCGGAACCGCACCGGCTGCACCGTGTCGATGCCACGCGCCTGCAACGGCAGCGCGGTGACCGGACCGACGCAGGCCGGAAGGACGTCATGGTTGAGCGCGGCCAGCACCTCCGCGAGCAGCCCCCGCTCCTCGGCCCGCGACAGCAGTGACGCCGCGGCCGGGGCGCTGGTGAAGGTCAGGGCGTCCAGGCCACGGGAGACGGTGGCGTCCAGCAGACGGTCGACCGGCCCGATGTCCTCCGGCGGCAGCCACCGGTAGACCGGCACCCCGAGCACCTCCCCGCCCCCTTCCCGCAGCGCCTCCACGAACCCGGGCAGCGGCTCACCGTGCAGCTGGACGGCGATACGGCGCCCCTCCACGCCTTCCTCCAGCAGCCGGTCCAGCACCTCGGCCATGGACTCGCTGGACGGCGACCAGTGCTCGGTCAGCCCGGCGGCCCGTACCGCCCCCTTGACCTTGGGCCCGCGCGCGAGCAGCTCGACCTCGCGCAGCCGTGCCAGCAGGTCCTCGCCCAGCCCCCAGCCGTCGGCGGCCTCGATCCAGCCCCGGAAGCCGATCGCGGTCGTGGCGACCACGACGTCCGGCGTCCGCTGGATGATCTCCTTGGTGGCGGCGAGCAGCTCACTGTCGTCGGAGAGCGGCACGATGCGCAGGGCAGGGGCGTGCAGGACGGCGGCGCCGCGTCGCTGGAGCAGCGCCCCGAGCTCGTCGGCCCGGCGCGCGGCGGTGACACCCACGGTGAAGCCCGCGAGCGGCCCGTGTTCCGGTTGCTGCTGTTCGTCGTACATAACTCTCGTCCCGCACTCGAGTTGTGGTGCCTGCGCCAGGTGGTTCGCACCGAGGGTGGCCGGGAGCGGCTCCTGATCGCACCCTTGGTGGGTACACCTGCATGCCGATCGAGCCTGTCAACGGTGCGTGACAGGCTCGGTTCGGCTTGATGTCAGCAGTGTTACGTCACACCTCGGCGTAGCTGAGCTGCGGCTTTGCCTCCGAGGCCGATGTGGCGTGGGTCTCCGAGGCGGCCGGGCGGCGAAGGTATACGGCCCAGGTGACCGCGAAGCAGACGCCGTAGAAGGCGAGGAAGGCGACGAAGGCGCCGGTGCCGGAGCCCACGGAGAGGAAGGACTGGCGGAAGGCGAGGTTGATGCCGAGTCCGCCGAGCGCGCCCACCGCGCCGATCAGGCCCATGGAGGCACCGGAGAGCCGGCGGCCGTAGGCGGCGGCCGCGTCCCCGGTGAGTCCCTTGGCGAGGGCCTTGTTGTGGAAGATGCCGGGGATCATCTTGAACGTCGAGCCGTTGCCGACGCCGGACAGGATGAACAGGGCGATGAACGCGGTGGTGAACAGCGCCAGCGACTTCTGCATCGAGGCCACGATGATGATCGAGGTCGCCGCGCCCATGCCCACGTAGTTCCACAGCGTGATCTTCGCGCCGCCGAACCGGTCGGCGAGGGCGCCGCCCAGGGGGCGGATCAGGGAGCCGAGCAGCGGGCCGATGAAGGTGACGTAGGCGGCCTGGAGCGGCGTACGGCCGAACTGGGTCTGCAGGACCAGCCCGAACGCGAAGCTGTAGCCGATGAACGAACCGAAGGTGCCGATGTAGAGGAAGGACATGATCCAGGTGTGGGCGTCCTTCACGGCGTCCTTGGCGGCACCGGTGTCGTTCTTGACGGACGAGATGCTGTCCATCTTCAGCCAGGCGAGGACGGCGGCGATCACGATGAACGGGATGTAGATCCCGAGCAGGACGCGCGGGCCGCCGCTGGCGCCGATGACCGCGAGGCCGATCAGCTGCACGACGGGCACGCCGATGTTGCCGCCGCCGGCGTTCAGGCCGAGCGCCCATCCCTTCTTGCGCAGAGGGAAGAAGGCGTTGATGTTGGTCATGCTGGAGGCGAAGTTTCCGCCACCGACACCGGCCAGCATCGCGCACAGCAGGAACGTGGTGAACGACGTCCCCGGCTCCATCACCGCGAACGCGGCGATCGTCGGCAGGAGCAGCATGCTCGCCGAGATCACCGTCCACATCCGGCCACCGAAGATGGCGACGGCGAAGGTGTACGGCACCCGGACGATCGCGCCGACCAGCGTGGCCATCGAGACGATGGTGAACTTGTCGGCGGGGGTGAGCCCGTACTCCGGTCCCATGAAGAGCACCATCACGGACCACAGGGTCCAGATCGAGAACCCGATGTGCTCGGAGAGGACGGAGAAGAAGAGGTTCCGCTTGGCCACCTTCTCCCCGGTCTCGTTCCAGAAGGTCTCGTCCTCGGGGTCCCAGTGATCGATCCAGCGGCCTCCCCTGTTTGGGGCGGGGGCTGTGCTAGGGGCTGTCATGACGCCTCCACGGTACTTCGGGGCTCGGTCGCACGATGAGTGACTGGTCCCGAAGGTAGGGAGGGCTCGTTTCCGGGCTGTGGCATCGGGTGACCGGAAAGGAACTTTGCTCTCACCCGGCGGGGAGGGGGGATGAGAGGTTGTGTTGGTCGTCCCTATATAAGGGCGAGATATAGGGGCGGGCGAAGGGCCGCGAAAGGTCCCCGCGGCTGTCAGCGCTGCGGGGGCTGCCAGTGGGGGTTCTGCTGGGGGTGGGGCGGCTGAGGTTGCTGGGACTGCTGGGGGCTCTGCTGCTGGTAGGGCTGTGGCTGGCCGTACGGCGGCTGGGGCTGGGGCGGGCCGTACGGCGGCTGGGGCTGGGGCTGCTGCGGGGAGGCGTACGGCCCTGGGGCCTGGGGGGCGCCGTAGAGGCCCGGGGCGGGCTGGCCGGCGTACGGCCCGGGGGTCGGGTAGGCGCCAGGCGCTGCAGGCTGGGCTGGGTACGCGCCCGGCGCGGCGGGCTGGCCGGCGTACGGGCCGGGGGCCTGCTGCCCGTAACCGGCGCCGGCGGGGTTGCCCGGGGCGGTAGCGGGAGCCGGGGCCTGCTGGCCATAGGGCCCGGCGGCGTACTGCCCCGGCATCTGCGCGCCGGGCGGCAGGTACCGCACCCGCCCGCTCTCCTCGGTGACCGGCGTGAACCCGGCGGCCTGCAGCCGGGCCGCGAACTTGGCGTTGCGCTTGCGGTTGACGAAGAAGACCACGCCGAGGATCGCCATGAAGAACGCCCATGTGATCAGCGCCGCGATCCAGGCGGAGGCGTCGGCGCCGAGCCGCACCCCGAGGATCCCGGCGCCAATGGTGAGGCCGATGGCCGCGTAGCCCGCCCGCTTCTCGGCGTTCTTGCCGGTGAGGTCGAAGTTGATACGGGCCTTGAGGAGCTCGAAGGCGTCGGGCACGAGGGGCGGTACGGAGACCCCGTCACCGGCGTTCGGGTACTGCGCCCAGTTCTGCAGGGCGCGTGCGCGGGCCTGAGGGCTGGGGTCGGGCGCGATCATCATGATCAGCGCGCCGTTGCGCCCGCTGCTCTGCCGTACGTCCACGTACTCGTACCCGAACTGCTGGGCGATGAAGGCCAGCGTGGCGAGCTTCTTCACGGAGGCCATGGGACTGGTGAGCTCGACGGGCCCTCCGCCCGCCATCAACCGCAGCATCTTCTGCACTTGCCGCTTGCTCATCAGCCACCCGCTCCCCCACCGGCCCGCCCCGGCGACCCCGTTCACTTCCGCAACCCGGTCAGTGTTCCACGAGGGTCTGACAGCGGGAACGCCGATCGGCCGAGTTCACAGGATCTTGGTGGAACCTTGCCGGAAACGGCCGCGCTGCGTGATGAGTAACCGGCGGCCGTCAACTCGGCCCAGTTGATGCCCCACGCGTGCCCGGACCAGCCCCCTATTTCGCGCGGTGACCCGCCCGGGACGAGCGCCTTCGGGGGCTCTTCGTGCCGTTGGGCCACAGTCGCGGGCTCCGCTTGGCCGCGAGGTCCTCGACCCAGCCCACTGCCGCGATCATCAATCCGATCAACGGCCAGACCAGGAAGAACATCCAGATCATGTACGTCGAGTCGAGCGCTGCCGTGGCTCGCTCGTTCTCCATGAACGGGAGGTCGTACAGCCGGTCGAGGATCGGGACCGTGGCCATGATCAGGAGGTTGTGCCAGAGGTAGATCGTGACCGCGCGGTTGTTGGACAGGGTGACCAGCTTGTCCCACTTCGCGAGTCTGCCCGGCAGTTCCTGCCATGACGGGGAGTACTGGAGCAGGATCACGACGAAGCCGAAGGACCAGGTCGCCTGGGCCAGCGGGATGTCGTTCAGGTCCCAGCCGTCGGGGCCCAGGTGACCCGACGCCCACCACAGACCGAAGGCCATCACGAGCGCCGAGCTGGAGACGGCCACATAGCGCGGGATCTTCGCCAGGAAGCCCTCGTGGTGGGCGAAGCCCAGGACCCAGCAGCTGCCGTAGACGGCGAAGTCCGTGACCGCGTTGCCTGTTTCGCCGGGGATGGAGACAAGGCCCGTGCCCACGACCGCCGTGAGGCCCAGCGGGGCGAGCAGCGTCGGCCAGGGGGCCCTGCGGAAGGCCCACAGGAGCAGGGGCGATGCCACCACGAACCACAGGTACGCGCGCAGGTACCACAGCACACCCGCCGCCTGGACCGCCCATGTGTCCTCCAGCAGGCCGGACTTGGAGCCGATGTGCCAGGGGAACGGCGGTGCGCCGATCGGGACGATGTAGTTGAACAGTTCGAGCAGCGCCCAGGCGGGGCTGTCCTCGGTGTTCTTCGTCGGGTTCCAGCCGCCCGCGAACATCAGCGCCAGCACCACCGCGCTGAACGCCCAGAGCGGGGGCAGCAATCGGCGGATACGGCCCCGGATCACACCCCACGCCGGGCGGTTCAGCGAGCGGGCCATCAGTGAGCCGGCCAGGGCGAACATCACGCCCATGGACGGGAAGAGCACCGTCAGCCACGCCCAGCCGAAGAGGTGGTAGACGACCACACGGACCAGGGCTATCGAGCGGAGCAGGTCCAGGTAGCGGTCCCGGCCCGGCTTGGCCTGCTTCTTGGGCGCGGGTGCGGCGGCCGTGGGGGGCGTCGGGGCCCGCTCCGGCTCCGGCACCAGCTCCTGCACCGGCTCCGTCGTGCGCTGCTGCGGGACGGCGTACGGCGCCGTCGTCCATGCCGACCCCGAGGGCCCGGCCTGCGCGCCCGTAGCGCCGGTAGCGCCCGTCCCCATCGGCTGATATCCCTGCGTCATCCCACCGGCCTCCGATCACCGTCACGCGTACCTGCCGCCCGCTGCCGCGGCACCGGTCCCCCGGGTGCCTCGACGACACCCGTGCGGCGCAGCTTCTGCCAGCGCAGGCGGCCGCCGGTGAGGGCGGTGATCCAGGACTGGAGCAGGACGACGTACATGAGCTGGCGGTAGAGGATCTGCTGGAGCGGGAGCGAGATCAGGTGGGTCATGCGCTCCTTGTCCAGGCGGAAGGCGTACGCGGCACAGACCAGCTGGATGGCCAGGACGCCCAGCCAGGCGCCGATCGTCTTCTGCGTCGGGCCGAAGATCAGGCCGTAGAGGAGGAAGACGTCGATCAGGGGGGCCAGCAGCGGTGCCAGGACCATGAAGAGGGACACCAGCGGCAGGCCGACCCGGCCGAAGCGGCCCGACGGGCCCTTCTCCACCAGGGCACGGCGGTGCTTCCAGATCGCCTGCATCGTGCCGTACGACCAGCGGTAGCGCTGGGACCACAGCTGCTGGACCGACTCCGGGGCCTCGGTCCAGGCGCGGGCGTTCTCGGCGTAGACGACGCGCCAGCCGTCCCGGTGCATCGCCATGGTGATGTCCGTGTCCTCGGCGAGGGTGTCGTCGCTCATGCCGCCGACCCGTTCCAGGGCGGACCTGCGGAACGCTCCGACCGCGCCCGGGATCGTGGGCATGCAGCGCAGGATGTCGTACATACGGCGGTCGAGGTTGAAGCCCATCACGTACTCGATGTGCTGCCAGGCGCCGATGAGGGAGTCCCGGTTGCCGACCTTCGCGTTGCCCGCGACGGCGCCCACGCGGGGGTCGCCGAAGGGCTGGACCAGTTCGCGGACCGTGGCCGGTTCGAAGACGGTGTCGCCGTCCATCATCACGATGATGTCGTAACGGGCGTTCGCGAGGCCGCGGTTGAGCGCGGCGGGCTTGCCCGCGTTGAGCTGGCGGATGACGCGGACGTTCGGCAGGCCCATCGCCTCGACGATCCTAGCCGTGCCGTCGCTCGATCCGTCGTCGACGACGATCACCTCGATCGGGTGCTCGCTCGCCATCAGGGAACGGACGGTGTTCTCGATGCACTTGGCCTCGTTGTACGCCGGGACCAGCACCGACACCGGTTCGGTGACCGGCGGTCCCCAGCGGAAGCCGCGGCGGCGCACCCGGCGGGCGTGGATGCCCGACAGCAGCAGCATCAGCACGAAGCGGCTGATGACCAGGAAGCCGATCACCGCCAGACCGACCACCAGGACGGCCGTGATGTTGTCCGACGCCTGGACCAGGAAGATCCAGGCCTTCCCCTTCCACTCGTCCAGGCCGGTGACCTGCGTGTGCGCGCTGGGCGCGTCGAGAGCCTCGGTGAGGTTGTCGAACTCGTACCCCTTGGCCTTCATGTCCGGGAGGAACGTGTCCAGTGCCTGGACGGTCTGGCTGCGGTCGCCGCCGGAGTCGTGCATCAGGACGATCGCGCCCTTGCCGCCCTCGGGCGTGGCCCGGCGGATGATCTCGTCGACGCCGGGCTTCTGCCAGTCCTCGCTGTCGGTGTTGTTGACGACCGTGATGTAGCCGCGCTTGCCGATGTACTCGGTCACCGGCCAGGACTTGTTGTCCATGGCGTCGGCGAAGGAGGAGTACGGCGGGCGGAACAGGGACGTGCGGATGCCGGCCGCGCCGCTGATCGCCAGCTGGTTCTGGGACAGCTCCCAGTCGATGCGCTTCTTCGACTGGTAGGACAGGTCGGGGTGGTTGAAGGTGTGCAGACCGACCTCGTGGCCCTCCTCGACCATGCGGCGGACCAGGTCCGGGTAGCGCGAGGTCATGGTGCCGGTGACGAAGAAGACAGCGTGCGCTTCGTGCTTCTTCAGCACGTCCAGGACCCTGGGGGTCCAGGTCGGGTCCGGGCCGTCGTCGAAGGTGAGGACCAGTCGGTGGTCCTGCAGGCGCAGGCTCTCGGTGCGGCCGCTGCGGGTGTCGATGACGGGGCCGCCCTTGAGGATCTGCTCCGGCACCTTGTCGGAGGCGGCGGCGGGCTGGACGCGGTGGTCGGCCAGGATCTCGTTGTGGACGTACCCGCGCAGCATCAGCATCGCCATCAGCGCGACAAGAACGAGCAGAGGCAGCAGCAGGCGCATGGGCACGCGGCGCCGCGGGGAGCCGTCACGGGCTCCGGTCGCGGGCCTGTGACGGCGGGTGCGGGAGGCCATCAGAGGGTGTACTCCGGGGACGGGGCGGCGGACGAGGAGGCGGTGTCGTCCGGCTCCTGTGCGAGGGGGGTCGGGTCGCTCGGACCGTTGGCGACCGTGCCGGTGCCCGGGTCGACGGTGGTCGGCGTGTCGGTCGGCTCCAGGGTGGGGCCGCCGCCGTCCGTCGGGGTGGGGTCGGGGTCGCTGGTGGGCTCGGTGGTCGGGTCGGGGTCCGGGGTGGGATCCGTGCCCGGGTTCGTGGTGTTCCTCGTCACGGTCGGCTTGGGGTCGGCGGACGCGGCCGGGTCCTCGGCACCGGCGGAGGTGCCGGGTGCGGTGGCGTCGGCGTCCGGGGACAGGGACGTACCGGGACTGGCCGTCGGGGAGGTCCCCGGGGAGACGCTGCCGGTGCCGGAGGGCTGCGGTGCGGAGTCCGCGGGCAGCGGCGGGGTGTCGACCTGGCCGGCGGGCTGCTCGTCCTTGGGGTTCTCCACGGGCAGCCAGGGGGCGTCGGAGTTGCCGGACAGGAGCGTGGCGAGGATGACCACGGCGTAGACCGCGCACGCGAGGCCCACGGCCATGCCGATACGGCGGTAGAGGCGGCTGCGGCGGCCCGACTCGTCGACGAACACCGGCCCGTCGGAGGCGTCCGCGCCGCCGGCCGGAGCACTCTTGGCCGCGCGCAGCATGTTGTCGAGGTGCAGGCCTACGCCGTCGAGCTGGACGGTGACCTCGTGGGGATCGTGAGTGGCGCCGGACGCGGCGGACGCATCGGGGCGGGCGGGCTCCTCGGGCTCGCTCCACGGGTCACGTACCGCGGATATGCGTGTCTCGGCGGGCGCCGGGAACGCTTCGGTTCCGGCCGACTGGTATGCGCTGGTTCCAGCGGACTGGGATGTGCTGGACCGGAACGCGTCGGCTCTGGGGGCCGGGAACGCCTCGCTCGTGGGGGCCGGGAACGCGTCGCTCGTAGGGGCCGCGAACGTGTCGTTCCGCGGGGCCGACGGCCGGTCGAAAGCCGACCACGCGTCCGTCTTCCCGTTCCCGCCGGCCCGGCGTCCCTCGGCCGCCTCCCCGACCGCCGGGAGCACCGCGGTCTCGTCGGCATCGGAAGCGGCCGCTTTGGGGCGGACTCGCAGGATCGCTGTCGCGTCGGCGCCCGAAGAGGCACGCCCGCCACCGTGAGGTATCTCCGTCTCCCTTGCCTCGGATCGGGAGCGAAGGCCCTGACCAGGGACCTCGGTCTCCCCGGTCGCCGGGAATGCCTGGGTGTCACCCCTGGAACCCCCCGCGGAAGAACCACCACCGGATCTGTAGGCGGCCTCGGGCCACTCCGGTTGGGCGTCTTCTCGCCAGTTCTTCACGTGCACGCACATCCCCCCACGGGACCGTTCTGGGTGCGCGCACGACTCTGAGCACCCGTCGCCGTACCGAGCCCCCACCCGGCCGAGCGCCCCCCTTTACCACACCGTGCTCAGGCCATGAATGTAGCGCACGCGGAGGTTTCGTGGTTGCCGCGTGTCAGTTGTGAACGCTCCCAGTGGCCAAATCGATGGCCGGAATCCATCCCCCGGCGGGCCTCACCAGCCAGCTCTCCTCGGCGGTGATCTGTGCCGCAGCGCGTCGAAGGGCGTCGAACGCGGGGTGCACCAGGCCCTTTCGCCACACCAGTGACACGGGTGAGAGGGGTACGGGATCGGTCAAGGGGCGCAGCACGGTACCGGGCATGGCCGGAAAGTCGATGACGACGAGGACGAGGTTCCGCATCTTGGCCATGATCCGCTGGAACTCCTCGTCACCGACGGCGAGCGGCGCCGGCGGGGCCACCTCGATTCCCCGCCCGTCGAACAGCCGGTGCGCGAGGTCGGTCCACTCCGGGGTGCGGGGGTTGCCGGCACCGGCGTACACGGTCTCGCCGGTCAGGACGGCCAGCGGTATCTGCTCCAGCTCCGCCAGCGGGTGGTCCTCGGGCAGCAGGATCGCCATCGGCTCGTAGCGGACCGGCTGGTGGTCGAGGCCCGCCCGCAGCGCCGGATCCAGCCCCGCGAACCGGCCGAAGGACGCGTCCAGCCGCCCCGCGACGATCTCGCCGGCCGCACCCGTCAGACCGCTCTCGTAGCGGGCCATCAGCTCGTGCTCGGGGGCGAGTTCGCGGGCCCGGTGCAGAATCCTGCGCCCGGTGACCAGGCCCGGCGAGTTCAGGTCCACCAGCAGGGGGCGGGCCTGGCCGAAGGCGGCGAGCAGGTCGTCCTGGGCCTGCAGGGCGCGGCGGGCGTACGGCACCAGCCGCTCGCCGTCGCCCGTCAGCGTGACCTGCCGCGTCGTCCGCACGAACAGCTCGGCGCCCAGCTCCCGCTCCAGCCGCCGTACGTCCCGGCTGAGCGCCTGCTGGGCGACGTACAGACGGGCCGCGGCGCGTGTGAAGTGCAGCTCCTCCGCCACCGCGAGGAAGGCGCGCAGGAGGCGGGGGTCGAGGTGAGCGAGATGGGCGGACATGCGGCGAACCTACAGCCCGGGGGCGACTTACAACACAGGCGCGTGAATCAGCGCCGAACAGGTGTTGGACCCCTTGATCCACTCCGGGCGACGGTGGACCCATGCCGCAATCGCCCTACAGGGAAGCCCTGGACGCCTCAAGCTCCTCGAACTCCTCGCACTCCACGAACTCCTCGCACTCCACGAACTCCACGAACTCCTCGAACGCCCCGGCACCTCCCCTGCTCACCGTCACCGCCGACACCCTCGTCGCCGTCGACTTCGGCTCCCGGGCGAGGAGCAAAGGGCGTCGCCCGCCGGGCCCGTACCGCCGGCTCCTCGCCCGCCCCGGCGCCCGTGCCTTCACCGCCGGGAACCTGATCGCCCGTCTGCCCATGGGCATGTTCAGCGTGAGCGCGGTCGTGATGATCGCCGGTTCGCGGGGGTCGTACGCCCTCGCCGGGGCCGTCACCGCGACCGGCCTCGCGGCGACCGCGCTGGTCGCCCCCTTCGTCGCGCGGCTCGTCGACCGGTACGGGCAGGCCCGGATCGCCGTACCCGCCACGCTCCTCGCGGCGCTGGGCAGCCTCGCGCTGCTGCTGTGCGTGCGCTACGGCGCCCCCGACTGGACCCTCTTCGCCGCGTACGCCGCCACCGCGACCACACCCAACACCGGCGGCATGTCCCGCGCCCGCTGGGCCCATCTGCTGAAGGGCGACGCCGAGTCCCTGCACACCGCGAACTCCTTCGAACAGGCCGCCGACGAGCTGTGTTTCATGCTGGGCCCGGTACTCGCCGCCTTCCTCTGCGGGACGTTCTTCCCGGAGGCCGGGACGCTGGTCGGGGTGGTGCTCCTCGTGACGGGCGTGCTGGTCTTCGCGGCCCAGCGGTCGACGGAACCGCCGCCTCGGGGCCGTACGGCCGATACATCCGGCGACACCTCCGGTACGACCGCCACGTCACCCCTTCGCGCCCCCGGCATGCCCCCGCTGCTGGCCGTCTGTCTCGCCATGGGCGCGGTGTTCGGCTCGACGGAGGTCGTCACCATCGCGTTCGCGGACGCGCAGGGCCACCGGACGGCGGCGGGCGCGGTGCTCGCCCTGCAGGCGGCGGGCTCCTGCGCGGCGGGCCTCTGGTACGGCCGACTCCGGCTCTCCGGTACCGCCGAGTACCGCTACCGGTGGTGCATAGCCGCGATGACCGCCCTGCTGACGCTGCCCCTGCTCGCCGCGTCCCTCACCGGCTCGCTCCTGCTGCTGTCGGCCGCCCTGCTGATCTCCGGCATGGCCACGGCCCCGACCATGATCACCAACATGGCCCTGGTCCAGCAGCGCACCCCGGACGGCCGCCTCAACGAGGGCATGTCGCTCGCGGTGACCGCACTGCTCGGCGGGATCGCGTGCGGCAGCGCGATCGGCGGCTGGCTGGCGGAGCACCTGTCCCCGACGACGGCATACGGCGTCCCGGTCACGGCGGCAGCCGCCGCCCTGCTCATCGCGCTCGCGGCAACGCCTTGAAGGGGCGCGGGGCTGATCGATTGGCGCCCTCCGCCGAGAACGCCGCGTAGATGCCCGAGCGCAGCCCCGGCGGCCCGCCCGGAGACGCACCACGTCGCCATGGTCCGACGCCCCCGGTGGGCGTCCGCCTGTCCGAACCGCAATAGCCGTACGGCACACGGCAGTTGAGTGGCCAAGCGCCCGAGCCAACCGTCGAACCGTTTCAACGAATTCCCGTGCAACCCATTGACGCCCCCAGAAGCCACGCATAACTTCGGCTGTCGAAGCGCTTCGACGTCACGCATCGAATCGATTCGACGTATCCAACGCTGCGTGACACAGGCCCGATACCCATCCGACTCCTTTGGAGGCACAGGATGTCGACGGCACGAAGGCGTGTGGCGGCCACGGCGGTGATGCTCACCGGATCGCTGCTGCTGGCCTCCTGCGGTGACTCGGACAGCGGCTCCTCCGACGGCAAGACGCTCCGCCTCTGGCACTACGAGGGCCCCGACAGCGCGATGGGCCAGGCCTGGACCGAGGCCATCAAGGAGTTCGAGGCCCAGCACCCAGGCGTGAAGGTGAAGTTCGAGGAGAAGGGCTTCGAGCAGATCCAGAAGACGGCGCCCATGGTCCTGAACTCCTCGGACGCGCCCGACATCATGGAGTACAACAAGGGCAACGCGACGGCCGGCCAGCTCTCCAAGCAGGGCCTGCTCACCGATCTGACCGCCGAGGCCACCGCGCGCGGCTGGGACAAGAAGCTCAGCGCCGGTGTCCGCACGACCAGCGTGTACGACACGAACGGGGTCATGGGCTCCGGCAAGTGGTACGGCGTGCCCAACTACGCCGAGTACACGATGGTCTTCTACAACAAGGACCTGTTCGCCAAGCACAAGATCGCCGAGCCGAAGTCGTTCGACGAACTGACCGCCGCCATGGACAAGTTCGTCGCCGCGGGCGTCACCCCGCTCGCCAACGCGGGCGCGGAGTACATGGCCCAGCAGTACCTCTACCAGCTCGCCCTGACCAAGGCCGACCGCTCGTGGGTCGACGCCTACGAGCTGTACAAGGGCGAGACCGACTTCCACGACGCGGCCTGGACGTACGGCGCGACCACCTTCGCCGACTGGGTGAAGAAGGGCTACATCGGCAAGACGTCCACCAGCACCAAGGCCGAGGACGCGGGCGTCTCCTTCATCCAGGGCAGGGCACCCATCCTGTTCTCCGGCAGCTGGTGGTACGGCCGCTTCCAGGCGGAGGCGGAGTTCGACTGGGGCACCTTCCTGTGGCCCGGCTCGGACCTGACCCTCGGCTCGGGCGGCAACCTGTGGGTGGTCCCCAAGAACGCGAAGAACAAGGACCTCGCCTACGACTTCATCGACATCACCATGTCGAAGAAGATCCAGAACCTGCTCGGCAACAAGGGCGGCGTCCCGGTCGCGGCCGACGCGAGCGCCATCACCGACCCCAAGTCCAAGACGCTGATCGGGAACTTCAACACGCTCTCCCAGCGCGACGGCCTGGCCTTCTACCCGGACTGGCCGGTCACCGGCTTTTACGACGTCCTGGTCGCCGAGACACAGAAGCTGATGACCGGCAGCACGGAACCGGACGACTACCTCACCGCTCTGCAGGAGGCGTACGACAAGGGCGCGCCGAAGCGATGACGGTCATCGTCGAACGGGGCGCGCGGGCCGCCGGCAAGCACCGGCCCGGCAGTCCGCGCCGCACGCGTCCGCGCGACTCCTACGCCCTGTTCCTGCTGCCCGGTGCCCTCGCCTTCCTCGCGATCGTCGTCCTGCCGTTCGCGATGAACACCTACGTGGGCTTCACCGACTGGCAGGGCATCGGCAGCCCGACGTGGTCCGGGCTCGCCAACTACCGGGAGCTGTTGGACGACTCCGAGTTCTGGGCGTCCTTCCGGCACAGCCTGTTCATGGTCGTCGCGATGGCGGCCGTACCGACGGTGATCGGGCTGGTGCTGGCCGCCGCGCTGTTCGACTACATCGGCAAGCACTACGGCTCGAAGGTCGTCGCCGTCCTGCGCGCCTGCTTCTATCTCCCGCAGGTGCTGCCGATCGCGGTCGCGGGCATCGTCTGGAGCTGGATCCTCGCCCCCGAGAACGGCTCGCTCAACGAACTGCTGAAGGCCGTGGGACTCGGCTCCTGGCAGCAGGACTGGCTCGGCGACCCGGACATCGCGCTGTACTCCGTCATGGGCGTCATGGTCTGGGTCCAGATCGGCTTCCCGCTGGTCGTCTTCATGGCCGGACTGCAGCGCGTGGACCCGCAGTTGTACGAGGCGGCGGAGCTGGACGGCGCAGGCTGGTGGCGCCGCTTCTGGCACATCGCGCTGCCGCAGATCCGCCCGGAGACGTATGTCGTCCTCACCTGGTGCACGATCGCCGCGCTGAAGGTGTTCGGCGCGGTGTACGTCCTGACGAAGGGCGGCCCGGGCGGGGCGACGAACGTGCCCTCCTACTTCTCCTTCACCACGTTCTTCGAGAAGACCCAGGTCGGCTACGGCGCCGCGATCTCCACGGTCCTCACCGTGATCGTCCTGCTGCTGTCCCTCGTCGGCCTGAGATTGCAGACCCGGGCCGAGGACGCCGAGGAAGGGACCCGCGCATGACGAGCATGACCACTGCCCTGCGCCGCTCCCCCGTCCTGGTCGCTCTCTGCCTCGCGGCCCTCTTCATGGTCGTACCCTTCCTGATCGTCGCCGTCAACGCCGTCAAGTCCCCGGCGGAGTACTCCCAGAACGGCCCGCTCAGCCTTCCCGAGGGCCTCTACCTCGACGGCCTGAAGGACTTCTGGGACCGCGTCGACTACGGCCGCAAACTCCTCAACTCCCTGTGGATCAGCGGCTTGGTGGCCGTCCTCGCGGCGGTCCTGTCGGTCCTGAACGCCTACGCGATCGGCATCGGCCGCATCAAGGGCCGCACCTGGGTGCTGGCCTTCTTCGTGCTGGCCAACATGCTGCCGCAGGAGGCGCTGGTCTACCCGATCTACTACCTGAGCAAAGAGGCCGGCCTGTACGACACCCGGCTGAGCGTGATCATCGTGTTCACGGTGATCCAGGCGGCCTTCGGCACCTACCTGCTGTCGTCCGTCCTGGGCCGGTTCCCCCGCGAGATCATCGAGGCCGCCCGGATCGACGGCGCGAACACATGGCAGATCCTGTGGCGCATCGTCGTCCCGGTCAGCCGCCCCACCATCGGTGTGCTCCTGGTCTTCTTCTTCGTCTGGACCTGGAACGAGTTCCTGCTCCCCCTGGTCATGCTGATCTCCAACGACAACCAGACGGTGTCGGTGGCCCTCGGCGTGCTCCAGGGCCAGCGCCTGATGGACGCCACGATGACCAACGCCGCCGCCCTGCTGGGCGTGCTCCCCGCGATCGTGTTCTTCCTCGTGTTCCAGCGGACCCTCACCCGCGGCATCGCCGTGGGTGCAGTCAAGTAAGGACCCCTCACGTGAAGTTCTCCGACGGTTACTGGTTGTTGCGCGAGGGCGTCACCGCCGCCCACCCGGTGCAGGTCCTGGACGTGACCGCCACGGACGGCGCCCTGGAGATCCACGCGCCGACCCAGCCCATCCGCCACCGCGGCGACCTGCTGAAGGGACCGGTCGTGACGATCAGCGCCCACGCCCCGATGCCCGACGTCATCGGCGTCACCTTCACACACTTCGAGGGCGAGCAGCCGCGCGGGCCCGAGTTCGAGCTCACCGAGCAGGACGTCCCCGGACAGGTGGCGTACGACGAGGAGCACGCGACGCTGACTTCCGGCGAGCTGTCGGTCCGAGTCGCCCGCACGGGCACCTGGCACGTCGACTTCCTCGCCCACGGCCGCACCCTCACCTCCAGCGGCCCCAAGGGCATGGGCATCATGCGGGACGCGACGGGCGCCCACTATCTGCGCGAGCAGCTCGGGCTCGGGGTCGGCACGTCCGTGTACGGCCTCGGTGAGCGCTTCGGCCCGCTCGTCAAGAACGGCCAGGTCGTCGACATCTGGAACGCCGACGGCGGCACGGCCACCGAGCAGGCCTACAAGAACGTCCCGTTCTATCTGACGGACGCGGGCTACGGCGTCTTCGTCGACCACCCGGGCAAGGTCTCCTTCGAGGTGGCCTCCGAGGTCGTCTCCCGGGTGCAGTTCAGCGCGGAGACCCAGGAGCTGACGTACTACGTCATCTACGGCCCGACCCCGAAGGACATCATCCGCAAGTACACGGCCCTGACCGGCCGCCCCGCGCTGCCGCCCGCCTGGTCCTTCGGCCTGTGGCTGTCGACGTCCTTCACGACGTCGTACGACGAGGAGACGGTGACGTCCTTCGTGGACGGCATGCGGGAGCGCGAACTGCCGCTCTCCGTCTTCCACTTCGACTGCTTCTGGATGCGCGAGTTCAACTGGTGCGACTTCCAGTGGGATCCGCGGGTCTTCCCGGACCCGGAGGGGATGCTGGCCCGCCTGAAGGCGAAGGACCTGCGGATCTGTGTCTGGATCAATCCGTACATCGCGCAGCGCTCGCCCCTGTTCGCGGAGGGCAAGGCGCTCGGGCACCTGCTGAAGCGGCCGGACGGCAGCGTGTGGCAGTGGGACCTGTGGCAGCCCGGCATGGCGCTGGTCGACTTCACCTCCCGCGCCGCCCGCGACTGGTACGCCGCGAAGCTGGAGGCGCTGCTCGCGCAGGGCGTCGACTGCTTCAAGACCGACTTCGGCGAGCGGGTGCCGGTCGACGTGCAGTGGTCCGACGGCTCCGACCCGGAGCGCATGCACAACTACTACACGTACCTCTACAACCGCACCGTCTTCGACGTGCTGCGCAAGCACCGGGGCGAGGAGGAGGCGGTGGTCTTCGCCCGCTCGGCGACGGCGGGGAGCCAGAAGTTCCCGCTGCACTGGGGCGGCGACTGCGAGGCGACGTACGAGTCGATGGCGGAGTCGCTGCGCGGCGGCCTGTCGCTCGGCCTGTCCGGCTTCGGCTACTGGAGCCACGACATCGGCGGCTTCGAGGGCACCCCGTCGCCGGCGCTGTTCAAGCGATGGCTGGCGTTCGGTCTGCTGTCGTCGCACAGCCGTCTGCACGGGTCGTCGTCGTACCGGGTCCCGTGGCTGTTCGACGAGGAGTCGGTGGACGTGGCCCGCCACTTCATCCGCCTGAAGCTGCGGCTCATGCCCTATCTGTACGAGGCCGCGCGCACCGCCCACGCCGAGGGCGTGCCCATGATGCGGGCGATGGTGCTGGAGTTCCCGGACGACCCCGGGTGCGCACATCTGGAGCGGCAGTACATGCTCGGCCCGGACCTGCTGGTGGCCCCCGTCTTCAGCGACGAGGGGGACGTCGCGTACTACGTCCCCGAGGGCACCTGGACCCACTTCCTCGGCGGGAAGACGGTGACAGGCCCGCGCTGGGTGCGTGAGCGGCACGGGTTCCTCAGTGTGCCGCTGCTGGTGCGGCCGGGTGCGGTGATCCCGCTGGGCGCGGTCGACGACCGGCCCGACTACGACCATGCCGACGGGGTCACGCTGCGGGCGTACGGGTTGGAGCGGGGCGCGCAGGTGACGGTGCGGGTCGGGGAGGTGGACTTCACGGTCGTACGGGAGGGCGACACGCTGCGGGCCTCCTGCGGTGACCCGTCCGCGCCGTGGGGGCTGACGGCCGGGGAGCGCGAGGTGCGTGCCCAGGCGGGGATCGGGTTCCTGACGGTGGAGCTCGGCTGATGGTGAAGATCACGGACGTGGCGCGGCACGCCGGGGTCTCCCCCAGCACGGTGTCGTACGCGCTGAGCGGCAAACGCCCGATCTCGGAGGAGACCCGGCGCCGCGTGGAGCAGGCCGTCCGCCAACTCGGCTACCGCCCGCACGTCGGCGCCCGCGCACTGGCCAGCGGCAGGTCGAACGTGCTGGCGCTGGTGGTGCCGCTGCGGGCCGGGATCGATGTGCCGGTGGTGATGCAGTTCGCGGTGTCGGTGGTGACGACGGCGCGACGGTACGACCACGACGTGCTGCTGATGACGCAGGAGGAGGGCGAGGAGGGGCTGCGGCGGGTCGCGGAGACGGGGCTGGTCGACGCGCTGATCGTGATGGACGTGCAGTTGGACGATCCGCGGCTGCCGCTGTTGCGGGAGCTGGACCGGCCGTCGGTGCTGATCGGGCTCCCGGCGGACACGGACGGCTTGACCTGCATCGACCTGGACTTCACGGCGGCCGGTGAGGCCTGCGTGGAGCATCTGGCGCGGCTCGGGCATCGGGTGGTGGCGCTGGTGGGGTCGCCGCCGGAGGTGTACGTGCGGGGGACGGCGTTCGCCCAGCGGGTGGTGCAGGGCTTCACGGCGGCCGTGGACCGGAACCGGCTGACGTCCGCGGTGCACCCCTGCGAGCCGTCCCCGGCGGCGGCCCGCGCGGTCGCCGGGCAACTGCTGCGCGAGCACCCGGCGTTGACGGGCGTGGTGGTCCACAACGAGGCCGTCCTGGAGCCGCTGGTCGACGCCTTCGAGGAGTTGGGGCTGCGGGCGCCGGGGGATCTGTCGGTCACCGCGATCTGCCCCGACGAACTCGCCGAGTCGCAGCGCGTACCGGTCACCTCCGTCGCGCTGCCGTCCGCCGAAATCGGGGCGGCGGCGGTCGAGTTGCTGATGCGGAAGCTCGACGGGAAAGCTGTACCGGAGACGACGTTGCTGCCGCCGAGGATGACCGAGCGGGCCAGTACGGCGCGGCGGGGGGTGGCGTGAACGGGTGAGGGAAGGTTTCGGGTGAGCAGGACGGACCGCGGCCGGGAGACGGTCGAGCGGGCGAGGGCGTTGGTGCCGGCGGGTGAGGTGCTGCTCGGTCAGCACGGCGTCTTCCTGGCCGAACGGGCACCGAGGCCCGGCTGTTTCCGCCGCCCGCGAGCTCTGCGCTGGGAGCGCCGGACGCTCGGGAGCTGGTTGACGCTCCCCGTCCTCGGGGCCGCGAGGCTCTATGGCGTCACGTGGAACCCGGTTGAGGCGCTCGTCGAATCGATCACGGAGCGTGAGCCGAAGGGGAAGAAGAAGCCGGGCGAGCCGTTCCACGGCGGCTGGGACAGCATGGCCGGGCACCTCGCCCGCGCCGTGACGCCCCGGACCAAGAACAGCACGGCCGTGCTGATGCAGGTCACCGACCGCCGGGTGCAGGTGGTGTACGTGTCCCAGGCGCGCTTCCTCACCGGCAGGGCCGGTGCGGCCGAGGTGGGGTGGGGCACGGATCTTCGCAACGTGACCTGGATCCGGGACCGCAGTGACGTGGCGGGCGGTGACCACGAGGTCGGGTTTGCCGACGGTTCGTGGTGCTCGGTGCACTTCGGGGGCCAGGGGTGGAGCCGGATGTCGGACGTGTTTCCGGTGCGGTTGACTCACCTTGATCCGGTGCTGGTGCCGGTGCCGGTGCCGGGATGAGTGAACAGTCGGTGATCTGTGGTGCCCGGAGGGGGGTGGCGTGCTGTACTCGAGTGCGCTTGGAGTCCGTCGGATATTGCCAGACTGGATGGAGATATCCGGTTCGTCCTGGGTCGTCAGGCGCAGAGGCAACACGGCCGTGAGCGCCGCGAGTTCCTCGGCGCTCGGCTCACCCCGCCGGAGCTGCTCGGACAGGCGCAGTCAGTCGACGGTGAAACGACCCGCCGGATCCGGGCGGTGACAGAGCTCGCCCGTGATCCGGCCGTTCGGCGTCAGAACCGCGCCGTCAGAACCGGGGCATCAGAACCGCGGCATCAGAACCGCGGCATCGGAACCGGGGCGTCGGTCCGGTATGCAGGCCGTGCGGCGGGGCGTCGTAGGAAGGGATCGCTGGGCCTACGCGGCAAGCAGGCTCTGCGGGGACCGTTGCCCCTCGACAAGAGACGGGCGGTCCGGTTCTCTTTGCGCGGGGACCTGACCGAGCTCTGACAGAGAAACAGGCGCGGAGGCATGGCACGTCAAGCACGAGCAATCCAGACCCGCACGTCGATCCTGCTGGCGGCGGCCGAGGTGTTCGACGAACGGGGCTACAGCACGGCCACGATCACGGAGATCATCGCGCGGGCCGGCGTCACCAAGGGCGCGCTCTACTTCCACTTCACCTCCAAGGAAGAGCTGGCCCTCGGGGTGATTGCGGCGCAGCTGGAACTGGGACCGTTGCCTCGGCAGCGGACGAAGCTGCAGGAACTCGTCGACCAAGGGCTGCTGTTCGCGCACCAACTGCAGCACGACCCGCTGACCCGGGCCAGTGTCGGTCTCGCCATGGACCAGTGGAGCGAGAGCGCCGAGGGCGGGAACCCGTTCCACGGCAGGCCGTTCCAGTCCTGGGCGGACCGGCTGACCGAGGTGCTCGTCGAGGCGCGCGAGCGCGGGGAATTGCTGCCACACGTCAACCCGGCGGAGACGGCGGAGCTGCTCTCCGGCTCCTTCACCGGCATCCAGTGGACGTCCCAGGTCCTATGCCAGCGTAAAGACCTGACGCGCCGGGTGATCACCATGTTCCGCCACCTCCTGCCGAGCATCGCGATGCCGCAGATCCTCCTGACGCTGGAGCTGACCCCGGACCGGGCCGTGTCCCTCCTCGCGTCACGCGCCACCGCCCTGGACGCGGAGGACACAGCCGGCGACGAGGAGTACGACGGCACCCGGGAAGAGAAGAGGGACGCTGCCCCGGAGGAGGAAACCAGCGCCGCCTGACCGGCCCGCCGGGCAGGGCACGGCGCCGCGTCACCCCGGCACCCCGGTCTTCCACCGACCGAACTTCCTTCACACCCGGCTCGCTGGATCCGCCGCTGGTGCTGTTCCGTCCGAACCGGCAGTCCCGGCTCGGTCATACGTCAGCGAGGCGCCGACGCCTGCTCGGCGGCCTCGTCGAACTCCCGCCTGGCCCGCTCGACCTTCTGGAGGTTCTCCGCGGACCAGTCGGCGAGGTGGGCGAAGATCGGCGCCAGGCTGCGGCCGAGCTCGCTGATCTCGTACTCGACCCGGGGCGGCACCTCGGGGTGGTACGTGCGCACCACCAGGCCGTCGCGCTCCATCTGACGCAGCCGCTGGGTGAGCACCTTCGGCGTGATGGTGCGGATGTTGCGCTGGAGTTCGACGAAACGCTGCCGGCCGAACTCGTTCAGCGTCCACAGGATCGGCGTGGTCCAGCGGCTGAAGACGAGGTCGACCACCGGGGAGACCGGGCACGCCAGCTCCGACTCGACCTGCCCGCCGTGCGGGACGGCACCGCTCATGGCGCCGGTGCTGCTACCCATTGGGACCTCCCGGGAAGTCACTTTCCTCTAGGTACCTACTATACGCAGGATGCTAACGTCGCCGACGCAGCCCCGATCCAACCCAACTCGCCCATTTCTTCATGCCTTTGGGAGCCCTCATGATCGTTGTCACCGGAGCCTCCGGAAACGTCGGCCGTCCGCTCGTCGAGGCGCTCGCCACGGCGGGCGAGAAGGTCACGGCCATATCCCGCAGTCCCCTCTCCTACGACCTCCCGGAGGGAGCGCGGCATGTCCGCGCCGACCTCGCCGATCCCGCCACCCTGGGCCCCGCGCTGAACGGCGCGGACGCCCTGTTCATCCTGCTGGCCGGCGACCTGCTCGGCGGCGGCGCACCCGCCGTCGAGGTCCTGGCCGCGGCCAAGGAGGCCGGCGTGCGGCGCGTGGTGCTGCTCTCCTCACAGATCAACGGCACCCGCCCGGACGCCCTCTCGCACGGCCGGCTGCGGGAGTTCGAGGAGGCCGTACGCTCCTCGGACCTGGACTGGACGATCCTGCGCCCGGGCGGCTTCGCCTCCAACGCCTACGCCTGGATCGAGACCGTCCGCACGCAGCGCACGGTGCTCGCCCCGTTCGCCGACGTGGCGCTGCCGGTCGTGGACCCGGCGGACATCTCGGAGGCCGCCGCCGTGGTACTGCGCGACGAGGGCCACTCCGGGCAGACGTACGAGCTGACCGGCCCGGCCGCCGTCACCCCGCGCGAACAGGCGGCGGCGCTCTCCGAGGCGCTCGGCGAGCAGGTGGGCTTCGTGGAGCTGACCCGCGAGCAGGCGCGCGCTCACATGGCGCAGTTCATGCCCGAGCCGGTGATCGAGGGCACCCTCGACATCCTCGGCAAGCCCCTCCCCGCCGAGCAGCGGGTCAGCCCCGACATAGAGCGGATCCTCGGCCGCCCGGCCGGCTCCTTCACCGGGTGGGCGAAGCGCAACGTCCACGCCTTCAAGTGAGGCCGGCGGCTTGAGTGACGCCGGCGTCCACCGGCGATGCCGGCGTCCTCGGATGACGCCGACGTCGCCGAGCAGCCCGGGCGCCTTCGAGTAGCCCGCGCCGCCGCGAGGGAGCCGAAGGGCGCGCGCGCCGAGCACGGCGGCTCAGCCCAACCCCCAGGCCCTCCCCATCCGATACGCCGCGCACAGATTCACGTCGAGCAGATACGCCCCGGCACTCCCGCACTGCTCACTCCCGCTCCCCGGGTCGACGGGCTGCCCGTGCCCCATCCCGGTGACGCTGTACGTCTCCACGACCGCACGCCCGCCCGCGTCCCGGAAGACCTGATGCGGATACCCGGCGACACTGTCGCTCACGTCGGCGACCTGATCGGCCCCGTGCACATCGGTCCACTGCCGCATCAAGTCAGTCATATTGACGGGCTTCACGGTGTAGTCGGCCGTGCCCTGAAAGGCGACCAGCGTCGGCCAGGGCCCGGCGTACCCCGGGCGGGCGGCACGCACCCGGTCCCCCCACTGCTTCGGCGTCTGCGTCGCCCCGACGTACATGCACACATACGGCGACCCCGCGGCCTGCGCACACCCGTACGGCAACCCGGCGACGATCCCGCCCGCCGCGAACTTCTCCGGATACGCGGCCATCATGACGGCAGCCATCCCACCCCCCGCGGACAGCCCGGTGACATACACACGCGAGGCGTCACCGGAGGTGTCGGCGAGCTGCCGGTCCGCCATCTGCGCGACGGACGCGGCCTCGCCCTGACCGCGCGCGATGTCCCCGCTCTGGAACCAGTTGAAGCAGGACGAGGCGTTGTTGGCGCTCTGCTGCTGCGGCAGCACGACGGAGAAGCCCCAGCGGTCGGCGAGCTGGATCCATCCGCTGCCGGTCCCGTATCCGGAGGCGTTCTGCGTGCACCCGTGCAGCGCGACGACCACGGGCCGCCCGGCGGGCAGTCCGTCGGGGACGTACCGGAACATACGCAGCGCACCGGGATTCGCCCCGAACCCGGTGACCTCCTGAAGCGAGGCGGCAGCGGCTCGGCCCGGCGTGAGGAAGGCGGCGATCAGGGCGGCGACGAGAAGGGTCGCCCCTAGCAGGACTCGCTGACTTGCGGCTCTGGTCTGTGTCATGCGGAGGGACCGTAGAAGCGTGAACGACCCGCCGATATGGAGTGGGACAACACAACGAACGCGTCCGCCATGTGAGCGCAGCGCGTCCTACGGCGCCACCGTCGGCCGCGGCGCAGCGCCGCCGTCACCGCGGAACTCCTCATCCTTCTCCCACGGCCCGACACCGAGCTTCCCCGTCGTCCCAAGGTCGAGCTCCGGCACCACCATCACGGGGCGGGCACCCGGCTTAGCCACCACGCGAACGTACGGCGCATGCACCGGTTCGCCGAAGTTGGTGGTGTTACGCCACGCCAGCCCCGCCTGCGCGGCTTCGCCCGGCTGCAGCAGGACGGGCTGCGGACTGCCACCCCCGCCGGTGCCGGTGCTGATCTGATCGGTCCCGTGCAGGATCCGCACACCGTCCACGGCCTCGTGCTCCTCGTCGAGGAGTTCGAGCTCCGGGTACCCGTTGAGCGAGTAGGGCCGCGTACCGCAGTTGACGAGATGCAGTCCGACGACGCGCAGCCCCATGGCAGCGTCCCCTTGGTCCGCGTAGACATGCACCCCGGACGCGGGACACGGCCCCGATGCGGACGACGCCTCGTCGGCAGGCACGCTACGCACCTTCTCCACCTTGACGTTCGCCACGTCGGCCGCATCCCCGAGCGACGCCCCCAGGCCGGCGGTCCCCTTGACGGTCCGCCCGGGCCCGACCGACGCGACGGTCCGCTCCACGTGGTCGACGATGGTTCCGGCTGCCGTGAAGAACCCGAGGGTGACGGTGTAATCGGCCTTCTCCGTCGAGGTGTTGGTCACCTCGAAGTCGGCGGAGAAATCGGCCCCGCAACCGCTGTCGCTCCCCCAGGCATACAGCCCGGTGACCTTCACATCACCCTCGGCTGTCCCGTCGGGCGAGGGCAGGGGGAGCGGCGTCGGCGTACCGGAGGCGCGACTGCCGCCGGACGGCGAACCGGCCGACGGCAGATCGCCGTACTGCACGAAGTCCGACGGACACAACGCCTCGGCCCTGACCAGGCCGTCACCGTTGCGAGCCCGCCCCCCGTCACCGCCCGGCGAGGCACTCTCGGAACCACACGCGGCGAGCAGCAGAACACCGGCGACGAGGGCGGGAACGGTGCGGAGGCGGGTGGGCATCCGCCCACCCCACCAAGGGCCGAACCCGCAGGCTGTGGCGGAAGCCACACCTCCCGTCACAGCGGTGTCACAGATCACTCTTGAGCGCCTTGTAACGGGCATACCGCTCCTCGGGCGGCACCCGGGGCGGTTACTTCGCGGCGTCGGCGAGGACAGCCCGAGCCTTCTCCACCATCGCGGCGTTGCCGGCCTTCTCCGCCGTCAGTTCCTTGGCGTGCTCGCGGACCTGCTCCTCCTGGTAGGCCGTCTCGGCTTGGTGCCAAGCACCCACCAAGTTGGAGGCCTTCTTGCAGTCCACGGTGTCGGTCGCCAACTCCACCTCGTCCGCACTCGGTTTGAGGCCCGGCGTCTTCGGTGTCGCGAACCTGGCTTCCGCGTCGGTGGGCGCCTTGACCTGGTGCCCGCGGTCGGCCATGCAGGACGACCAGGCCGTGAACGCGGTCTTCACCGCCGGCTTGTCCCGGGTGGCCTCCAGTGACTCTCCGGCCAGGTCTCCGGCGATATCGGTCAAGAACAGCACCCCGACCTTCTCGTTCGCTTCGGGGATGCAGGTCTCGTTCATCGCCTCGTCCCAGCCCTGGACGGAGGATTCCTTGTCCTGTCGGGCCAGTTCAGCCTCCTCCGCCGCTTCGTCGTCGCTGCTCTGCATGTCCTGCTCGACGGCGAAGCCGAGCCGGGCGGCCTTCGCGGGATCGGTGATGCCGTAGCGGCGCTCCATGTTCATCTCGTTGTAGGAGACGGCAGGTTCCAGCCCCATGGGTTTGGGCGTGTAGGAGAAACCGAGGCGCTCCATGCACGCCGACTTGACCACGTCCTTGGCGTTCTCCACGTCCACGATGTCGGGGTAGCCGAGCATGTAGTCCTCAAGCGGCAGCCGCATCCCCTTCGCGAGGCCGGAGGCCACCTCCTGCTGGGGCCAGGTGGCTCGGACCTTGGCATCGGGAAGCTGCATCCCCTGCACTGTCGTCTTGCTCCGGCTGCCGACATCGGCGGACTCGTCTGCGGGCTCGGCTCCGCAGGCCGCGGTGAAGGCGAGAGCGGCGGCGGTAACGGTGAGCACGAGCGTGCGGGTGTGTCGCATCAGGCATACCTCTTGTGTGCGCCGTTGTGGTTCTTGATGCCGGAGCCGAGATTGCGGGCGTAGCCGTCCGCCTTCGGATACCACTTGTTCTGGCCTCCGTAGCCGGTCTCGGAGTACACCGCGTACGCGGCGTACGGGTCCTGATTCCACGCGGACGCGGCGTTGTGGTAGACGCCCTGACCGTCACCTGTGGGGTCGCACGGGTGGTACATGCCGCCGTAGGCGTCGGAGGGGAAGGAGCGGAAGACCCAGCGGACGTAGGAGGCGCCGTTGGGCGAGTAGCCGTAATGGTCGGACCTGGAACGATTGGTGGCCAGGCAGGCGCTTCTGGACTGGGTCGTCGTCTCCGAACGTGAGTTGTAGTGGATGCGGAAGCACTTCTTGTTCCCGCTGGACGAGCAGTCGTCGCCCACGTAGGACGTTGCAGCCTGCGCGGATGAGGCGCCGGTGAGCAGGGCGGCGCAGGCGGCGGCGACGGTCAGGGCTGCTGTGGCGGAGGCTCGTGTGCGGTCCAAAAGAATTCCCCCTCGTGCTGGCAGAGCCGGGCGGGGAGACTCGCAGTGATGCTGTGTGTGCCGATCCCCCCGTGCATGGTCGTGCGCATCCGGCATGTGGTTTGGTCTGGACCTGCCGGACAGCGCAAGCACTGTAGACACAAAGTCACCAGAAGTAGCAAGAAGATCCGAGTGACTGACCAAAATCCGACGGTCCGGCGAAAGGCACATACACGCGCGACAGCCTGTGCGTTTCCCGTGAACCGGAACCCGGGCGGCGTCCCGTGCGTGGCTGACAACTGTCGTTGACTACCGGATCAAGACCGAGCAACCGCACCGGCCACCAACGACCCGGCTTGCAAGGCTGCCGAGAAAGCGGCTACCGGCACCGTATCGATGCCCTGGTCGAGCCAGATGCCGTCACTCCAGGTCGAAGTGGCAGAGACAGTGGAGGCGCCGTTCTAGGGGTGAGTCATCCTCGAAACCGACCCGCCGCGACACGCGTCGCAGACGACAAAGGCCCCGCCACCCGAAGGTGACGAGGCCTTGCCCACATGGGGTAAGTGGAGATGGCGGGAATCGAACCCGCGTCCAACGGTGCAGAATCAGGGCTTCTCCGTGTGCAGTTCGCTGTGATTTTCTCGGCCCCGGCGATCACGCGAACAAGTCGCCGACGGGCCCAGTCACTGTTTGGTTTCCCTTTTCACCCCGTGACCGGGATCAAGGTTTAGTTCCCTAGCTGATGCCAGGATCCGGGTCGGGAACAGCCCCGGGCTGACACTTCGCAAGTCGCTACTTAGGCAGCGAGGGCGAAGGAATCGCGCTTGGTGTTGGCGATTATTTTTTGCGACATATGGTTTACGAGATCATTGCCGCTTCCTCGACACGCTTCCCCTGCTTCGACAGCCGCTGTCGAAACCGATCATCCCCATGTGCTTTTTTCAATCCCCACCGCAAAGATCCGGCGAGGGGCGCGCACCCTCTGTGAGGTGCAGTGCCATCGTACGTGACCAACGCACGCCGATGCCACTGTATTCTCGCCCGTCAGGCGCTGCGCTGCCGCCGCTTCGCCGCCGCGATCGCCCGGTCGGACTCCCGCCGGTCCTGCTTCTCCCGCAGGGTCTGGCGCTTGTCGTACTCCTTCTTGCCTCGCGCGAGAGCGATCTCGGCCTTCGCGCGACCGTCCTTGAAGTAGATGGCGAGGGGCACGATGGTGTGACCCGTCTCCTGGGACTTGGCCTCCAGCTTGTCGATCTCCTCGCGGTGCAGGAGGAGCTTGCGCTTGCGGCGCGCGGAGTGGTTGGTCCAGCTGCCCTGGTGATACTCGGGGATGTGGGCGTTGTGCAGCCACGCCTCACCCCGGTCGATCTGGACGAAGCCGTCGGTCAGCGAGGTCCGTCCCTCACGCAGCGACTTGACCTCGGTGCCCATGAGGACGAGGCCGGCCTCATAGGTGTCGATGATCGCGTAGTCGTGCCGGGCCTTCTTGTTCTGGGCGACGATCTTGCGCTTGCCGCCCTTCTCGCCGTCCCTGGCCTTCGCGGCCGCCCCGCCCTGCTTGGGCTGGGACTCCTTGGGTACGTACATTCCCTTGCTCATAGTGCCGTCCATTTTCGCACTACGGAGGGGGTGCGCGGAAAGCCGATTTACGAGCGGAGAACCGAACCCACCTACGACTCGCCCAGACCGCTCAGGACCGTCTCGGCCCGCTCCAGGACCTGCTGGTCGGCCTCCAGGTCCGGCGTGATCCCCGTGCCGTCGACGGTCCGTCCGGAGGGCGTGCGGTAGTGGCCGACGGTCAGCTCGGCGACGGAGCCGTCGGGGAGGCGGCTCGGCATCTGGACCGAGCCCTTGCCGAAGGTGCGGGTGCCGACGACGACCGCGCGGCCGCGGTCCTGGAGGGCGCCGGTGAGCAGTTCGGCGGCGCTCATCGTGCCGCCGTCGACGAGCGCGACCAGGGGTCTTGCGGTGTCGCCGCCGGGCTCGGCGTGCAGGGCGAGCTGCTCGCCGTCGACGTCGTACGTGGCGACGAGGCCGCCGTCGAGGAAGGCGGAGGCGGCGGTGACGGCCTCGGTGACCAGGCCGCCGGAGTTGCCGCGCAGGTCGAGGACGATGCCGGCGTCGGGCGGGGCCTGCCGTACGGCGGTGCGGACGGTGTCGCCGGAGCCCTTGGTGAAGGAGGCGATCCTGATGACGGTGATGCCGTCGGCGAGTTCTCGAACGGTGACCGAGTCGGTGGACAGACGGGCCCGGCGCAACGTGAGATCCCACGCGCGCGTGCCGCGCTCCAGGGCCAGCTTGACCGGCGTACCCGCGGGCGCGTCCGTGGCGTCACCGCGTAGTAAGGCGACGACCTCGGTGACCGGACGCCCGTCGACCTTCTCTCCGTCGACGCTGCGCAGCCGGTCGCCCGCGCGGATCCCGGCGGCCGCGGCGGGCGACCCCGCCCGCACCTTGGTCACTTCGATACGGCCGTCCCGCTCGCGCCGCGCCCACAGCCCGACGCCGGTGTACTCGCCGTCGAGGGCCTCCTCGAACTCCTCGTACTCGCCCTCGGAGTAGACGGCGCCCCACCGGTCCCCGCTGCGGCTGACCGCGCGTTCGGCGGCCTCCACGGGGGACTGGCCGGCGGCCATGGCCTCGGCGGCCGCCTCGGCGACGTCCTCATGGTGGTCGGCGGAGGTGGCGGGCCGGGCCTCGCCGGCCGGGGATTTCCGGTCAGGGCCGGGCAGGGCTCCGGTCGCGGCACCGGCGACCAGCACGCTCGCGAAGACCAATGTCAGGGCGGCCCCGCGGCCGAAGCGGCGGGGCTGACAGAACAGGTCACGACCTGACATGCCGGTGAGTCTAGGACAACGCAAGGGGCCGTACGGTCCGTTGCCCGTACGGCCCCCTTGGCGTTGGTCACACCTTCAGATACTTGCGCAGCGCGAAGAACGCCGCCAACGCGGGCATCAGCAGACTCGTCGCCAGGATGAGCGGCAGCTTCGTCAACACCGCGTCCCAGCCGATGAAGTTGATCAGGTTCAGTTTCTCCGACAGGGCCAGGCCGTGGTCGATGATGAAGTACCGGGCGATCACCAGGAAGGCGCAGGCGACCGTCCCGCCGATGAGCCCGGCGACCGCGGCCTCCATGATGAACGGCGCCTGGATGTAGAAGCCCGAGGCGCCGACCAGGCGCATGATCCCGGTCTCACGCCGCCGGCTGAAGGCCGAGACACGCACGGTGTTGACGATCAGCATCAGCGCCACGACGAGCATGAGCGCCATGACCGCCCGGGCGGCCCAGTTCATGCCGTTGAGCAGCCCGAAGAGGTTGTCCAGGATGCCCTTCTGGTCCTGCACGGACTGCACCCCGTCGCGGCCGTCGAAGGCGGTCGCGATGACCTGGTACTTCTCCGGGTCCTTCAGCTTGATCCGGTACGACTCCTGCATCTGGTCCGGCGTGAGCGAGGCGGCCAGCGGGGAGTCGCCGAACTGCTCCTTGTAGTGCTTGTACGCCTGGTCCTGCGACTCGTACGTCACCTTCTCGACGACCGACATCTTGTCCAGGTCGGCGAGGATCTCCTTCTTCTGGTCCTCGGTGACCGCGCCCTTGGCGCAGTTGGGGTCGGACTCGGCGTCGCTCTTGTTGCAGAGGAAGACCGAGACGTTGACCTTGTCGTACCAGTAGCCCTTCATGGTGTTGACCTGGTCGCTCATCAGGAGCGACCCGCCGAACAGGGCGAGCGACAGGGCGACGGAGACGATGACGGCGAACGTCATCGTCAGATTGCGGCGGAGACCGACACCGATCTCGGACAGAACGAACTGGGCGCGCATGGCGTCTGGTTAAGCCTTTCCGTGGAGCGTGTCGGCGGTCAGTGCTGGTAGCCGTAGACGCCGCGCGCCTGGTCGCGGACGAGGCGGCCCTTCTCCAGCTCGATGACGCGCTTGCGCATCTGGTCCACGATGTTCTGGTCGTGCGTGGCCATCACCACAGTCGTGCCCGTCCGGTTGATCCGGTCGAGCAGCTTCATGATGCCGACGGAGGTCTGCGGGTCGAGGTTGCCGGTGGGCTCGTCAGCGATCAGCAGCTTGGGCCGGTTGACGAAGGCCCGCGCGATGGCGACACGCTGCTGCTCACCACCGGACAGCTCACCGGGCATCCGGTCCTCTTTCCCGCCGAGCCCGACGAGGTCGAGCACCTGCGGCACGGACTTGCGGATCTCGCCGCGCGACTTGCCGATGACCTCCTGCGCGAAGGCCACGTTCTCCGCGACCGTCTTGTTCGGCAGGAGCCGGAAGTCCTGGAACACGGTCCCCAGCTGGCGGCGCATCTGCGGCACCTTCCAGTTGGAGAGGCGCGCGAGGTCCTTGCCCAGGACGTGCACCTGACCGTGGCTGCACCGCTCCTCGCGGAGGATCAGCCGCAGGAAGGTGGACTTTCCGGAGCCGGAGGACCCCACGAGGAACACGAACTCGCCCTTCTCCACTTCCAGGGACACATCCCTGAGGGCGGGGCGGGTCTGCTTGGGGTAGACCTTGGAGACATTGTCGAATCGGATCACGGATGCACCACGGGTCGCCGGGGGTAGATGAGCGTGACCATACGCGAACCGGGGCCGGGGGCGCAGTCGCCAGGATGGGTTGCGTAAGCCTTGTGCATGTTTATGCCGGTTCTGCTTCTTGAGGACTCTCGATGAACCCCCTCCACCCCCTTCGGAGCGAACCGCGCGGCACTGCGAGGAACCTGGCACAGTAGGGAAGGGAACGTTTGCCGACCTTCGGGCGTTCTCCCAGTGGAACGCAAGGGCTAGGAGGGCGAGCACATGACGTACGACCGGCTGGTGTGCGCGAACTGTGCCGCGCCCGTGAGTGAAGGCCGCTGCCCCGTGTGCAGGGCGAACCGCGAGCGGCTGCAGCAGGAGAACCCGTTCGCGCCGCTGAACCCGATGACGCTGATCGCCCTGCTGGTGATCCTCATCGCAGCGGTGGCCCTGCTGGCGCACCAGACGGCATAGGTCGGCGCGAACGCCGTAGGCATGGGCGAGGGGCCCGGAGCGAAACGCGCTCCGGGCCCCTCGGCCGTACCACATGCGTCACACAGCGTGACCGGACGGCCGCCGTCAGGCAGCCGCACCGCCACGGCCGCCCACGAGGCGCGGCAGGATACGGAAGCCGATACCGCCGGCGATCATCGTGGCGGCGCCGACCAGCAGGAACGTGGTCTGAGCCGCACCGGTCTCGGCGAGCTCGTCACCGCCGCCCTGGGCCGACGTGCTGGTGCCCGTGCCGGTGCTGTCCGTGTTGGTCTCGGTGAGGGAGGACGAGCCCTCCTCCTGCGGGGAGGTGCCGCCGTCGGGGTCGGTGTTGCTGTTGCCCCCGCCGTTGTTCCCGTTCCCGTTCCCGTTCCCGTTGCCGTTGTCGTCACCCGGGGTGGTGGGGTCGACGGTCGGGTCGTCCGTGGGGTCCGTCGGCTCGGTCGGCTCGACCGTCGGGTCCGTCGGGATCGTGGGCGTGTCGGTCGGGATGTCCGTCGGGATGTCGGTGGGGATGTCGGTCGGCGGGTCGGTGGGCGCGGGCGGGTCGGTCGGGTCCTCGTCCCCGCACAGGAGACCGAACAGGCAGGGCTCCTCCGTCTCGGCGGCAGATGCGGCACCCGCAGCGGTCAGCGAGGCACCAGCCGCGATCACGGCGCCGGCTGCGAGCCGCGCGATACGGATCCGCGTCTTCTTCGTCATGTGGTTGCTACCCCCAGTAGCTGAATCGTCAGTGAGGCGGCGCTCGGGGGCCGTGATCGACGGGGGTAGCGAACTTGAGCCCCCCGGTTCACATGCGCCCCAGAGATACGCATGCCACGCTTTACCCTTCCCATTTTTCAAGAGCACGTCAAGGCCGTTTGCGTGCGCCATGTCCAAATACGGGGGCTATGCCGGGCGTTGGACCCTGTGAGTGTGATGTAAAACCCAGACATGCAGGCACAGAAAAGGCAACTGCCGCCGGAGTGGCGGCAGTTGCCTTGTCGACAAAGTTACTTCTCTTGCTGCTTGCGCCAGCGAATTCCGGCTTCGAGGAATCCGTCGATCTCACCGTTGAACACGGCCTCGGGGTTGCCGACTTCGAACTCGGTGCGCAGGTCCTTGACCATCTGGTACGGGTGCAGGACGTACGAACGCATCTGGTTGCCCCAGGAGTTGCCGCCGTCGCCCTTCAGGGCGTCCATCTTGGCCTGCTCCTCCTGCCGGCGCCGCTCGAGGAGCTTGGCCTGGAGGACGTTCATCGCGGTGGCCTTGTTCTGGATCTGCGACCGCTCGTTCTGGCAGGAGACGACGATGCCGGTGGGGAGGTGGGTGATGCGCACCGCCGAGTCGGTCGTGTTGACGCCCTGGCCGCCGGGGCCCGAGGACCGGTAGACATCGATGCGCAGCTCGGACTCGTCGATCTCGACGTGGTCGGACTGCTCGACGACGGGGAGGACCTCGACGCCCGCGAAGGAGGTCTGGCGGCGCCCCTGGTTGTCGAAGGGCGAGATGCGCACGAGGCGGTGGGTGCCCTGCTCGACGGAGAGGGTGCCGTAGGCGTACGGCGCCTGCACGGAGAAGGTGGTCGACTTGATGCCGGCCTCTTCCGCGTACGACGTCTCGATGAGCTCGGTCTTGTAGCCCTTCTGCTCCGCCCAGCGCAGGTACATGCGCTGCAGCCGCTCGGCGAAGTCGGCGGCGTCGACGCCACCGGCTTCCGCACGGATGTTGACGAGCGCCTCGCGGGAGTCGTACTCCCCGCTGAGCAGCGTCCGCACCTCCATCTCGTCCAGCGCCTTGCGGACGGCGGCGAGCTCGGACTCGGCCTCGGCACGGGTGTCCGGGTCGTCCTCCTCCTCGGCCATCTCGAACAGCACGGCGAGATCGTCGATCCGCGAGCGCAGGGCCTCGGCCTTCCTCACCTCCGCCTGGAGGTGGGAGAGCTTGCTGGTGATCTTCTGCGCCTCGTCCGGGTTGTCCCACAGGGACGGCGCGGCCGCCTGCTCCTCGAGCACGGCGATGTCTGCCCTCAGCTTGTCGAGGTCCAGAACGGCCTCGATCGACTCCATGGTCGAGGAGAGGGACTTGAGCTCTTCGGATACATCGACGACTGCCACGCCTCCAGCGTAACGGCTCCGCCAAGCGGGGAGGCCCGGCGACCGTGGCCTACGGGGGCGCCCGGCGTCACCGGCGGCCCGCCAGGGGCTTCACCTGGGGCTCCGCCCCGGGCCCCGCTGACGCTTCGCCCGCGCCGCGGTGGCTGATGCCGCCTGCGCGACCAACGGCAGTCGAGGGCTGGTCGCGCAGTTCCCCGCGCCCCTTTCGGGGCGACGTCGGCCCAGGCATTCCAGCCCGTCTGGGGGTGCCCCCTCTGGGGGACGAGGCCCTTTCAGGGCCGACGGGGGTCCAGGGGGCGGAGCCCCTGGCGGGGCCGAAGGGGCGGAGCCCCTTCAGGATGGGAATGGGCAGGGGCGGCGGGGGCGAGGAAAGCTAGGGCGTTGCCGGGGCCGAGTTGTTCGTGTCCTGGGGGGTCGCCCCGGCGTCGTCGTCCGACGTGGCCAGCCACGTGCCCACCCCGGCCGCAGCCACCAGCGCCACCGCCGCCGCCCCCAACGCCACCCGGCGCCTGCGCGTCACGGCCCGATGCCGCGCCGAACCCGGCCGCGGCGCACCCGCCGCCCTCGGCACCCGGGCCGTACCCCGCGCGCCCCCGGCCAGCTCGTCGGGCCCCGGCACCCTCATCGACGTATGCGTGTCACGGTTGGAGTCGGCAGGCTTCGCCCCCGGCACCAGGGGCACCGCACCCCGCCGCCGCAGCCGCTCCCCCACCGGCGCCGCGTCCTCGGCGACCGGAGCCTCTTCTTCCGCCGGCTCCACATCCGGCTCGTCCACGTCCAGCGGGGGCATCCCGGCCACCAGCGGCAGCAGCTCCCGCAGCCGCGCCCCCAGCTCCGACGCCCGCAACCGCGAGGCAGGGGCCTTGGCAAGGCACTGCACGATCAGTTGCCACAGCTCGTCGGGGATGCCGGGGAGCGGGGCCACCCTCTCCGTGACGTGGCGGCGGAGCACCGCCCCGGGGTGGCCGCCACCGAACGGCGTGAAGCCTGCCAGCAACTCGTACAGGACCGTGGCGAGGGCGTAGATGTCGACCGCCGCCCTGGGCGGCAGGCCCTCGACGATCTCCGGCGCCAGATAGTCCGGCGTCCCGATGATCTTCGTGGCGCGGGTACGCCGCGGTGAGTCGATGAGCTTCGCCACACCGAAGTCGGTCAGCAGCGCCGGATGGGAGCCGCCCGGTCCGAGCGGGCCCTGCATGTCCAGCAGGACGTTCTCCGGCTTCACGTCCCGGTGCACGACCCCGGCCGCATGCGCCGCCGCCAGCCCGTCCGCGACGTCCGCCACGATCGCCACCGCCGCCTCGGGCGCGAGCCGCCGGTCGCGGTCGAGGCGGGTGCGCAGGTCCGTGCCGCGGACCAGGTCCATGACCAGGGCGAGGTCGTTGCCGTCCACGACCAGGTCGCGGACGGACACCACGTTCGGGTGCTCCAGGCCGAGCAGCGCGGTCCGCTCCTGCACGAAGCGTCCTACGAGCTCCTGGTCGGACGCGAGATCCTCGCGCAGCAGCTTGATGGCGACGGGCCCGTCGGGCCCCTCACCCAGCCACACCGTGCCGGCGCTGCCCCGCCCCAGAATCTGGTTGGCGGTGTACCGGCTGCCGATCTTCCGTGCCAAGACTGCTCCTACAGACGCGTGTTGTCGCTAAAGCTACGCGCCCGAGGAGCCAACCTTCACCGCCGAGACGGAAATCACCCGTCAGGTGTCGACAAATCCCCAGACTCACGGTCCGGGTGCCGGGTCACTTGCCCAGCTCGCCCAGTTTTCCGATCCACCCGCCCACGGTGTCGATCATGTCGGTCAGCTGCTGCCAATAGCTCTTGGTCGTGCCGATCCACTCCTGCAGAGGGCTCAGCTCCCAGACGAGCCAGCCCGCGACGAACAGGATGACGATCATGAACAGGCACCCCTTCAGACAGCCGAGCCCGGGGATCCGCATCGGGTTGGCGCTGCGCTGCCGCGGCGGACGCGGCTCGCGCTGGGGCCGCTGCGGCTCCGGCGCGGGCGGCGGGGCGTACCGCTGCGGCTGGGGGCGCTGGGGCTGCGGCGGGGCGTACTGCTGGGGCTGCCCCTGCGGGTAGCCGTACCCGGGCTGCTGACGCTGCGGAGGCCGCTGCTGCTGGGGGCGCGGCTGCTGCTGCGGGCGGGCGACCTGCCGCTGGGGGCGACGGCGCAGCGGGTCCTCGTTGGGGTCGAGGTACTGGACCTGCGTCTGCTCGTTGCGGTCCCGGGCCGCGCGCAGCTGGTTCTGCCAGGGGTGCGGGTCCTCGGGGCCGGGCTGCCCCGGCTGCTGTCCGGGCTGTCCCGGCGGCATCGGCGGCATGACGGCCGTCGGGTCGGCGGCGCCGCGCCCGCCCGGACCGCCCGTGTTCGGCAGTACGGCGGTGGGGTCGGCGGCGCCCGCCGGGCCGGGGGCGCCGGTGTGCGGCAGGACGCTGGTCGCGGCGTTCGGGTCGAACGAGCCCGCGCCGTGCGGCAGCACCTGCGTCGGGTCGGCCGAGCCGGGCACGGTCGCCGGCGCGGGGTCGGGGGCGAGCAGCGCGCCGACGCCCTCGGCCGCGGCGATCTGCGCCGAGTTCGCGTGCACGCCGATGCCCTCGGCGACGACGCGCAGACCACGGGCGAGGTTCTCGGCGCTGGGCCGTTCGTCGGGGTTCTTGCGCAGGCAGCGTTCTATGACCGTCCACAGCGGGTCGGGGACCGTGGAGGGGCGGCGCGGCTCGGCGCTCAGGTGCTGGTGCAGCACCTCCAGGGCGGAGCCCCCGCCGAACGGCGGGCGGCCGGTGACCAGCTCGTACAACAAGATCCCGGCGCCGTAGATGTCCACGGCCGACGTCTGCGGGCGGCCCTCGGCGGACTCGGGCGCGACGTACGCGGGCGTGCCGACGAACTCGTGGGTGCGGGTCAGGCCCGGGGAGTCGGCGAGGCGGGCGATGCCGAAGTCGGTCAGCAGCGGGTGCATCTGACCGCCGTTCTGCTGGAGCAGGACGTTGGCGGGCTTGAGGTCGCGGTGGACGACGCCGTCGGCGTGGCTGGCGGCGAGCGCGTCGGCGATCTGCGCGGTGAGCAGGGCCGCGGCCACCGGGGTGAAGGGGCCGTTCTCGCGCAGGTAGCGGTGCAGGTCGGGGCCCTCGACGAGGTCCATGACCAGGGCCAGCAGCTCACCCTCGACGACCAGGTCGCGGACCCGGACGATGTTCGGGTGGGTCAGCCGGAGCAGGACGGACCGCTCGCGCAGGAACCGCATGACGATGTCCGCGTCGCTGGCGAGCTCCTCCTTGAGGACCTTGATCGCGACGGTCTCGCCGGGCTGCCCCGCCACTGCCGCCTCGGCGCCCGCGGTCTCCCGCTGGCGGGCCCGCCAGACGGTCCCCGTGGCACCGCGCCCGAGCGGCTCCTCGAGGATGTACTTGCTGCCTACCGGCCGCACGTCGCGCTCCCTGCTGCTTGCCTACGTTCCGACCCACTGTAGTGCCGTGCCCCCGGGCACCGGCCTGTCGTCATTCTGTGCGTCTTACGTACGGCTTCCCGTACATGTTCGAAGGAAAGACGCTCGGCTCAGTCTCGTGGTTGCCGCAAGCGGACGTGACCGATCTCAAGCGATCGCCGGCAGGTCAACTGTCAGGCACTTTTGCGGGCAGAGCCGACCAATCAAGATCACTTGCCTCCGGGCGGGGGGCGCGTTGTCAGTGGCAGGTGCGAGGATGCGTGAAGTACGTGGAGTACTGGCCGATGTGCTCGTGTGGGGTGGGGGGAGTCCGCCGCGCCCGCGCAGAAGGGACCGCTGACGCCGATGCAGATCCGGCTGACCGTCGTAGACCCGCTGGCCCCGGCTGCCCCCGCGCGGGGCCGCGCCGCGAGCTGCGACGTGCTGGTCACGGCGCCCGCGGGCACGGCTCTGGCCGCAGTGGCGTCGGCACTCGCCTCCGCGGTGTCGGGGGGCGACGGCCCGGTCGTGCTGTACGCGGGCACGGAGCGGCTCGACGACCGCCGCAGCACACTCGGCGAGCCCCCGCTGATCGACGGCGCCGTGCTGTCCCTGGGCGCCCCGGCGGCGCCCGAGCCGCACCCCGAGCTGGACGACGCCCCGACCCAGCTCCATGTCGTGGCCGGCCCGGACGCGGGCGGCGTCCATCTTCTGCACGGCGGTGAGATCCGCATCGGCCGCTCCGCCGACGCCGACGTCCCGCTCGACGACCCGGACGTGTCCCGGCTGCACTGCGCGGTCACGGTCTCCGCGGACGGCCGCGTCTCGGTCGCCGACCTCGGCTCCACGAACGGCACGACGCTGGACGGCTCCGGCGTGACCACCCGCCCGGTGCGGTTCGCGCCGGGGGCGCTGCTGCGGATCGGCGAGTCGACGCTGCGGCTGGCTCCGGCCGGGGGCCCGGGGGCGCGGGTGCGGACGGAGCCGGACGGGGAGGGGCATGTACGGGTCCCTGCCGGGGACGGCCGGGGAGGCGACCCCCGCCCCGGGGGCGAGGGCCCGGCGGTGCCCGCGCCGCGCGACTCGGCCGTCCCCCACGCGCGCGCGAGGGACGGCAGCAACGCATCCACCGCCTCTGGAGGCCTGTCGGCCGCTCAGGAACACGGCCCCGTCGAGCCGCCCATCGTGCCGGTTCAGGGCGGGGCACCGCGGATCGAACGGCACGGCGGGTCCGAACTGCCGCCTCCGGGACCTCGCGGAGGCGACACGCACGGCGCGGGCTTCGGGGTGGGCGCACTCGACGCGGGTGGCGAGGGCCATGCCGCCACCGGCGCCGGCCACCCGTCGAGCGACGGCGGCGGCACCCCCGCGGGCGGCGGCAGCCGTAAAGGCACCCCGCTGCGGGGCACCGACGTACCGCCGGGCGTGCGCAGGCGGGGAGGGCTCACGGCATGGGCGCGGCGGCTGACCGGCGGGCGCGCGGAGCAGGGCGCGGCCCGGCGGGGGACGTACGACGACGGCGAGCGGACCGAGGCGACCGAGCCTCGCTCGGCGACGAACGGTCCCCGGCTGCCGGAGGCCTGGCCGGACCCCGCGTCGCTGCTGCTGACGGCCCTGGGACCCGGGCCCCGCCTGTGGGAGCGCGCGCCGGGTCACCCGGAGGCGCTGACGGTGCGGCTCGGCACGGCGGACCGGGCGGCGCCCGACGGCTCGGGGCTGCTGCCCGCGGTGCCGGTGACCGCCGATCTGCGGGAGGTCGGGGCGCTGGGTCTGGCCGGTCCGCGCGAGCGGCTCGCCGGGCTGGCCCGCGCGGTGATCGCCCAGCTCGCCGCGCTGCACTCGCCCGACGCGCTGGAAATCGTTCTGATCAGTGCGGACCGCTCCCGCCCCTTGGAGGAGCGCACCGCCGAGTGGGCCTGGCTGGGCTGGCTCCCGCACATCCGCCCGGGACACGGCCAGGACTGCCGCCTCCTGCTGGCCTACGACCGCGAACAGGCCACGGCCCGCGTGGAGGAGCTGCTGCGACGCCTGGAGGACGTGGCGCACGAGGCGCGGGGCGGGACTGCCGGGGGCAGGCCTGTCGGTACGGGGTCCGGCGGGGCAGCGCCCACCGGCCCCGGGTCTGCCGCCGCCGCGGCGCGCGATTCGGCGCATGGCTCGGCCGGCACGGCGTCGGCTGTCGCTGCCCAGGGCTCGGCACAGTCGTCCCACGGCCCGGGTACGGCCCACCTCGAGTCCGTCGGCCAGGTCCAGGCGCGAGGTGCCGTTCGGCGGCCCTCGTGGGCGCGGGACGACGATCCGGCCGACGGGGCGGACGGTTTCCCGGGGCCGTACAGCGTGGTCGTCGTGGACGGTGATCCCGGGGGCGCCGACGTGCGCGAGGCGATGGCGCGGCTGGCCCTGGAGGGGCCGCGGGCCGGGATCCACGTCGTGTGCCTGGCCGAGACGGCCGCGGCGTCGCCCGCGTCGCCGGTGACGGAGACCTACGAGGCGGCGTGCACGGTGTCGCCGGTATTCCGGGAGTGCGGCGCGGTCGCCCTGCTGAGCGGCGATGTGGCGACGGCACTGCGGCTGATGCGGGTGGCACGGGCCGGGGTGGTCACGAGGAACGGTGCCGGTACGGCTGCGGGAGCGGCGGCAGCGGCGAGTGAGGGATCGGTCGCCGGCGCGCGGGCCAGGACTGGAGCAGCCGGACAATCGAGGGCGGCGGATTCAGCGCGAGCCGGGGGCGGAGCCGGAGCCGCCGGGGGCGGAGCGGAGACCTTCCCGCGCCTGGCGGACGGATCCCGGCGCGGGGCGGACGCATCCCGCGCGGACGTCGGCGGCGGACGTGGCTCCGCGGCTCACGACGCGGTTGGCCACAGCTCAGTGGCAGGCGGCTCAGCCGGGCACTTCCCGGTCGACCAGGGCACAGTCGCGCACGGCCCCGTCGACCACCAGCCCATCGCGCACACCGCGGCCGAACCCAGCCCGGCCGGGCACGGCACCGCCGGAAACGGCCCTTCCGCCGCCCCCACGCACGGCCCCGTCGGCCACGGCACCGTGGCCACGGTGGACGCCGTCTCCCTGGCCTGGGCGGAGCGGTTCGCGCGGGCTCTGGCGCCGCTGCGGACCGAGGGGACCGGTGGGGAGCGGCACGCGCGCGTCTCGGTGCCGTTGCCTCAGGCGGCCCGGCTGCTGGACGAGCTGGGGCTGGCGCGGGCCACACCGGCGTCGCTGATGGCGCGGTGGGCCGATGCCGGCGATGACAAGGAGGCCCTCGGCGGGCGGGCGTGTGCCGTGCTCGGGGCCGGGCCGCGCGGGCCGGTCGGCGTGGATCTCGGCGCCGACGGACCGCATCTGCTGATCGAAGGGCCGCCCGGCAGCGGACGTACGGAGCTGCTGCGGGCCGTCGTCGCCTCGCTCGCCGCGGCCGAGCGGCCGGACCGGCTGAGCGTGGTGCTGATCGACGGCCGGGACAGCACGGGCTCGGGCGGCGGTCACGGCGACGGACTACGCGTCTGTACGGACGTCCCGCATGTCACGACCCACCTCACCGCCAACGACCCCGTGCGCATGCGGGAGTTCGCCCAGTCGCTGAGCGCCGAGCTGAAGCGGCGCGCGGAGCTGCTCGGGCGGTCCGACTTCACCGAGTGGCACACGGGCCGTGAGCTGTCGGGCCGGATGGTCGCGCAGCGCGCGGCAGGGGCGGGGGTCGGCGTCCGAACTGGGGCGCGAGGAACCGGTGGTGTCAGTGGTGCCGGTGGCGCAACTGGTGGCGGTGCCACTGGAGCAAATGGTGCCGGTGGGGTCGGTGCCGGTGACCTCACGGGCGATCTCGACACACCGCCCAGCTCCACGATCCGGTTGCGGCCGGGGGCGGCCCGTCGGCAGGCCGAGGCCGTGCCGCCGTTGCCGCGGCTCGTCGTGGTCGTGGACGACCTGGACGCGCTGATCTCGCCCGCGCTGGGGTCGCCGGGCAGGCCCGCGGCGGGCTCGGTGATACGCGCGCTGGAGGCGGTGGCTCGGGAGGGCGAGCGGCTCGGGGTGCATCTGGTGGCCGCCGCGGGGATCGGGGGCCGTACGGCGGAGTCGGAGCCGGCCCGCAGGGCGACGCTACGGGTGACGCTGGACGCGGTGACGGTGGGGCCGGACGAGCCGGCGCCGGGTCGCGGGCGGCTGGCCTGGGCCGACGGCAGAACGGTGCCGTTCCAGGGCGGACGCGTCACGGGGCGCATTCCGCGGACGGCGACGCTGCGGCCCACGGTCGTGCCGTTGGAGTGGCACCGCATGGGCGATCCGCCGGCCCGACGTCCGGTCCGTGAGCTGGGCAACGGTCCTACGGACCTGGCGTTGCTGGCCAGTGCGCTGGAGAGAGCGGCGCGCGAGGTCGCGGCGGCCAAGGTGCCCTCGCTCCTGTAGTCCCGTCGGGTAGTCCCACCGGTCGGTCCCACCGGTCGGCCCCGCTGAGCGAAATTCAGCCCGTCCGGCGATTGAGGACGAGGCCGTTCAGGCCGATAGCGGGGTCTGGGGGCGCCGCCCCCAGGGACGCGAGCCACCGCACGGTCGCACGATCTCCGGCCCCACCGTCGGAGACGCTGGTCACGAGGCGGTCACGATCCCCCGCTTGACAGCGGACGCGGTCTTGCCGCCCCCAAAACCAGGGCGTAGACCAGATCGCACGGGACAGCGCTCGAACGTTCGACGAGGCACGAAGAACGGGGCAGTGATGCGCAGCACGAGCAGGAACCGGACAACCAGGGCCGCCAGGACCGCAGCAGCCGTATGCGCGGGAGCCCTCGCACTCTCGCTCACCGCTTGCGGAGGCGGCGACGACAACGACAGCGGCAACGAACAGGGCGGAAACGACCAGGAGACCGCGAGCACCGTCACCCTTCCCAAACTGAACGGCGAGTCCCTGGAGGTCGCCGCCGTATGGACCGGTGCCGAACAGGACAACTTCAAGAAAGTCCTCGCGGAGTTCGAGAAGCGTACGGGCGCCAAGGTGACCTTCGTCCCCGCTCAGGACCCCATCATCAACTTCCTCGGCTCGAAGGTCGCGGGCGGCCAGCCGCCGGACATCGCGATGCTTCCGCAGCCCGGCGCCATCAAGCAGGCCGTCGACAAGAAGTGGGCCAAGCCGATCGGCGCCGACGCGATCAAGGAGCTGCAGGAGAACTACTCCCAGGGCTGGCAGGACATCGGCAAGGTCGACAACAAGCAGTACGGCGTCTACTACAAGGCCGCCAACAAGTCCCTGATCTGGTACAACAACGCGGTCTTCGAGAACGCGGGGGCCACCGAGCCCAAGACGTGGGACGAGCTGCTCACCACCGCGCAGACGGTGTACGACTCCGGCGTCACCCCGTTCTCGGTGGGCGGTGCCGAGGGGTGGACCCTCACCGACTGGTTCGAGAACATCTATCTCTCGCAGGCCGGTCCCGAGAAGTACGACCAGCTGGCGAAGCACGAGATCAAGTGGACCGACCCGTCCGTGAAGGACGCGCTCACCACCCTCGCCCAGGTCTGGGGCAAGAAGGACTATGTGGCGGGCGGCGCGCAGGGCGCGCTGCAGACGGACTTCCCGGCGTCCGTCACCCAGGTCTTCACGGGCGGTGACCAGCCGAAGGCCGCCATGGTCTACGAGGGCGACTTCGCGCAGGTCAACATCACGCAGGCCAAGGCGGAGGTCGGCACGGACGCGAAGGTGTTCCCGTTCCCGGCCGTCGGTGACACCGCGCCCGTCGTCTCCGGCGGCGACGCGGCCGTCATCCTGCAGGACTCCAAGGCGGCGCAGGCCCTGGCCACCTGGCTGGCCTCCCCGGACGCGGCGACGATCCAGGCGAAGCTCGGCGGCTACCTCTCGCCGAACAAGAACGTGGAGAACTCGGCGTATCCGAACGACGTCCAGCGGAAGATCGCCAAGGCCCTCATCGACTCCGGCGACGACTTCCGCTTCGACATGTCCGACCAGGCCCCGCAGGCCTTCGGCGGCACGCCCGGCAAGGGCGAGTGGAAGGCTTTGCAGGACTTCCTGAAGAACCCGTCGGACATCGCGGGCACGCAGCAGAAGCTGGAAGCCGACGCGGCCGCGGCGTACGGAAACTGACGTCATGGCGTCGGCGGAAGCGGCAGGGGTCCCCGGGACCCCTGCCGCACCCAAGTCGCGCAAGAGTGTGACCGGCACGCGCTGGACGATGGCGGCGCTCTTCCTGCTGCCCGCTCTCGTGCTGCTCGGCGCGCTCGTGGTCTACCCGATCGGGTACTCGGTCGTCCGCAGTTTCTACGACCAGTCCGGCGACGGCTTCGCCGGATTCGACAACTACGAGGCCCTCTTCACCGACGAGGGCATCCGCACCGCCCTGAAGAACAACGTCATCTGGGTGGTGTTCGCTCCGACGATCGCCACCGCGCTCGGTCTGATCTTCGCGGTGCTGACCGAACGGGTGAGCTGGGGTACGGCGTTCAAGCTGGTCGTCTTCATGCCGATGGCGATCTCGATGCTCGCGGCGGGCATCATCTTCCGGCTCGTCTACGACCAGGACCCGGACAAGGGCGTCGCGAACGCGGTGTGGGTCGGCGTCCACGACACCTTCGCGCAGGCGTCGGCGTTCCCGAAGGCCCACCCGGGGCGTGAGTCGCCCCTCGAAGCGGCACCGGGCGGCGCTTTCATCACCAAGGCCACCGTCAACGCCGGCACCCCGGTCACCCTGCCCCTGGTCGGCGTCGCCCCCGACCAGATGCCGGGCGATGCCAAGAAGGCCGTAGAGGCGCAGGCCGAGCCGGGGAAGGTCACCGGCACCACCTGGCAGGACTTCACGCGCGGCAAGGGCGTCGGCACGCTGGGCGGTGTCGACGCGGCCGAGCTGGGATACGCCGGGATGAAGATCGAGGCCGTCAAGGACGGCAAGGTCGTGGCCTCCACGAAGGCGGCCGACGACGGCACGTTCACGCTGCCGGCCGCCGCCGACGGGGCCCAACTCCGGCTGCCCGCCAGTAACTTCAAGGAGGCGTACAACGGGCTCGACTGGCTCGGCCCGTCCCTGGTCACGCCGGCCATCATCGGGTCGTACATCTGGATGTGGGCCGGTTTCGCGATGGTGCTCATCGCGGCCGGGCTCGCGGGCATCCCCCGCGATCTGCTGGAGGCGGCGCGGGTCGACGGCGCCAACGAGTGGCAGGTGTTCCGCAGGGTCACGGTGCCGCTGCTGGCGCCCGTCCTCGCGGTCGTCGCCGTCACCCTGATGATCAACGTCCTGAAGATCTTCGACCTGGTCTTCATCATCGCCCCGGGCTCCTCCCAGGACGACGCGAACGTCCTCGCGCTGGAGCTGTACCGCAAGGGCTTCTCCGAGGACCAGCCGGGCATCGCCAGCGCGATCGCGGTGTTCCTGCTGCTGCTCGTGATCCCGGTGATGTGGTTCAACGTGCGTAGGCTGCGGCGGGAGGTGCGGCGATGACTACCGACGCCGGCAGGGTCGGCAAGGCGGCGCCCGAGCCACTCACCATGGTCAAGGGCAAGCAGTCCCTCGGTGCCCGGCTCGCCTCCTTCGTCAGCGGCGGAGTGGTGCGGGTGTTCCTGATCGTCGTCGGCCTGTTCTGGCTGGTCCCGACGATCGGTCTGCTGCTGTCCTCCCTCCGCCCGCCGGAGGAGATGACCGCGAGCGGGTGGTGGGAGGTCTTCAGCAAACCGTCCCAACTCACCTTCGACAGCTACGACAAGCTCCTGAGCAACAGCGACATCACCGACTCGATCTTCAACACCGTGCTGATCACGGTCCCGGCGACGGTCCTGGTCGTCGTGATCGGCTCGCTCGCGGGCTACGCGTTCGCGTGGATGGAGTTCCCGGGCCGCGACTGGTGGTTCCTGGGCGTGGTCGGCCTGCTGGTCGTGCCCGTCCAGGTGGCACTGATCCCGATCGCCGAACTCTTCGGCAACATCGGCATCTTCGGCTCCCTGACCGGCGTGATCCTCTTCCACGTCGGCTTCGGGCTGCCGTTCGCGGTGTTCCTGCTGCGGAACTTCTTCGCGGAGATCCCGAGGGAGCTGCTGGAGGCGGCCCGCCTGGACGGCGCCGGTGAACTGCGCCTGTTCTTCCGGGTCGTGATGCCGCTCGGCGGGCCGGCGATCGCCGCGCTCGGCATCTTCCAGTTCCTGTGGGTGTGGAACGACATGCTGGTCGCGCTGATCTTCACGGACGCCGACAGCCAGCCGATCACTGTCGCCCTGCAGACGCAGGTACGGCAGTTCGGCAACAACATCGACGTCCTGGCGCCCGGCGCGTTCATCTCCATGGTGATCCCGCTGGTCGTGTTCTTCGCGTTCCAGCGGCAGTTCGTGTCCGGCGTGATGGCGGGTGCGGTCAAGTAGCAGCCACCGCACCACACTTGAGGGGGCGGGCCGTCATCGGCCCGCTCCTTTCCGTTCATTCACCGTCCCCCGTATGCCGTACCGCGCCGTAACCAAGTCACTCCATTGGCCGTTCCCGGCAGGGCGACAGCCCCCATCGCCCAGGTCGACCCAGTGGATGTCCCTTGCCCAGGTTCAGTGTCATCGTCCCCGCGTACAAGGTTCAGGCGTATCTGCACGAGTGCCTGGAATCGGTGCTCTCACAGTCGTACCCCGATCTCGAACTGATCGCCGTCGACGACTGCTCGCCGGACGCGTGCGGCGCGATCATCGACGAGTTCGCGGCCCGCGACCCACGGGTACGCCCGGTGCACCTCGCCGAGAACCAGGGTCTGGGGCCCGCCCGCAACGCGGGTATGGCCGAGGCCACCGGTGACTACCTGATCTTCCTCGACAGTGACGACACCCTCACCCCGGACGCCCTGCACGCGATCGCCGGCCGGCTGAAGGAGACCGGCGAGCCGGACGTCCTGGTCTACGACTACGCGCGCACCCACTGGACCGGCGAGACGATCCGCAACCAGGCCGCCGCGCAGCTCACCGAGCAGGGCCCGGCGCCGTTCCGGCTGGCGGACCGGCCGGGGCTGCTGCGGCTGCTGATGGTCGCCTGGAACAAGGCGTACCGGCGGGAGTTCGTCGAGGAGGAGGGCTTCGCCTTCCCGTCCGGCTACTACGAGGACACGCCCTGGACGTACCCGGTCCTGATGACGGCGGAGTCGATCGCGACCCTGGACCGGGTGTGCGTGCACTACCGACAGCGGCGCCGGGGCGGCATCCTCGGCACGGTCAGCCCGCGGCACTTCGACATCTTCGAGCAGTACGACCGTGTCTTCGCGTACGTCGACCGGAACCCCGAACTGGCCCGCTGGCGGCCGTTGTTGTTCCGCCGGATGGTCGACCACCTGATCGTGGTGTTCGCCCGCCGCGACCGCCTCCCACGCCGCTGCCGCGCCGACTTCCTGCGCAAAGCACGTACGTACTACCGCCGTTACCACTCCCCCGGCGCCCCGGTCCCGCGGCGTACGCGCCTGCACTACACGCTGGTCCGCTTCGGCCTGCACCGCACCTACCACGCGTTGCAGCGGACGGCGGCCCTGGTCCGCCGTACCGCCAAGCTCACCAGCCGCCTGCTGAAGGGCGTGCGTTCCAGCGCGCTGCGCCTGCACTACCGCGTCCAGCGCTGCCTGCCGGTGCGTTCCGACCGCGCCGTCTTCGCGGCCGACGGCGTCCGCGGCCACGGGTGCAGCCCGGGCGCCCTGGAGCAGGCCTTCCGCACGCACGCGCCCGGCATCCGTACGGCCTGGATCGCCGACGCCGGGCAGCACGGCTCCGTCCCCACCGGCACCCGCCGTCTGCGCCCCGACACGGCCGCCTACTGGACGGCCCTCGCCCGCTCCAAGTACCTCGTCCACAACGCCGACTTCGACCGCCGCCTGGTCAAGCGCCCCGGCCAGGTCCTCGTCCAGACCCGGCAGGGCACCCCGCTCAAGCGCATGGGCCTGGATCTGCGGGAACGCCCGGCGGCCTCGGGGGACACGGACTTCGACGAGCTCCTCGACAACGTCGACAAGTGGGACTACGTGCTGTCCGCCAACCGCCACTCCACCCTGACCTGGGAGCGTGTCTTTCCGGGCGGCTACACGACCCTGGAGTACGGCACCCCGCGCAACGACCGCTTCCAGCAGGCGACGTCGGCGGACGTGGCCCGGATCCGCGAGTCGCTCGGCATCCCCGAGGGCGCGGTCGCGATCCTCTACGCCCCCACCCACCGCGACTACCGCCGCACCCAGCGCACCCCCCTCGACCTGCACCGCGTCCTGCGCCGCCTGGGCCCGGGCCACGTCATCCTGGCCCGCGCCCACCACCGGCACGGCGGCCCTCTCGCACCCACCGCCGGCCAGGTCGTCGACGTCACCGACCACCCGAGCGTCGAGTCGCTGTGCCTGGCCTCGGACGCCCTGGTGACCGACTACTCGTCGATCATGTTCGACTACGCCAACCTGGACCGGCCGATCGTGATCCACGCCGACGACCGGGAGGCGTACGAGGCGGCCCGCGGGACCTACTTCGACCTGCGCTCCTTCCCGCCGGGCGCGGTGTCGCGCAGCGAGGACGAGCTGATCGACATCTTCACCACCGGCCACTGGCGCGGCTCGCGCTCGGCCCAGCTGCGGTCGGCGTTCCGTGAGCGCTTCTGCCCGTACGACGACGGACGCGCCGCCGAGCGGGTCGTACGCCATGTGGTGCTGGGCGAGAGGGGCGTCCCGCCCGTCGTACCGCTCGACCAGCGCCACCCCGTGCCGAGCGCTTCTCCGGGTGGCCGGTCAGCAGGCCGCGGGCCGGTGGGGGCTGGTCGCGCCCAGGCGGCGGAGCCGCACATCGATACGGCCCGCGCGCCGTACGGGGCGCGGTAGTCCCCGTGCTCCCGGCCACGGGTCCCTGACCGTCACCGACCGCCGCCGAACGCCGTTCTCACTGAAGAGGACATCGAGAGAAAGAGCAGTATGCCCCGCTTCAGCATCATCGTTCCGTCCCATGGGGTCGCGGGCCGGCTGTCCCAGGCGCTGGACTCGGTCCTCGCCCAGTCGTTCGGCGACTTCGAGCTGATCCCGGTCTGCGACGCGCCCGACTCCCCGGCGGCGGACGTCGTCGCCGGGTACGCCGAGCGGGACTGCCGGGTGGCGCCCGTGCACTCGCCGCCGACGGCCGGGCTGGCCGGGGCGCGCAATGCGGGGGTGCGGGCGGCGCTCGGTGCGTGGCTGCTGTTCCTGGACGGTGACGACGTGCTGGTGCCGGGCGCGCTGGCGGCACTGGACGCCCGGCTGAGCGAGACCGGCGACGTGGACGTCCTGCACTTCGAGCACGAGCGGACCCCGTGGTGGGTGGGCGAGCCGACCAACCCGGCCGCGCCGCTGCTGGAGCGGGCGCCGGACGGGATCTTCTCCCCCGGCCGGGCACCGGAGTTGACCGGGGTCCAGCTCCCGGCGTGGAGCGCGGCCTACCGCCGGGCCTTCCTCACCGAACGGCACCTCGCCTTCCCCGACGGCCACTTCACCGATGTCGGCTTCGGCGGCCTGGTCATGGCGCGTGCCGAGCGCATGGCGGTGCTGCGCCAGGTCGTCGTACGGCATCTGCTGCGGCGGCAGGGCAGCCGGCTGGGCCTGCCGGGGGAGCATCACGTCGAGCTGCTGGACCAGGCCGAGCTGGTGCTGACGCGGGCGGCCGAGGAGGGGCTGTCCGGGGAGCGGTTCGCGGCGCTGTTCGAGCAGCTCTTCGCCGCCGTACTGAAGACGGCCGCCCATCCGCACCGGCTGCCGCGCGGGCGGCGGGCCTTCTTCCGCCGGGCGAGCAGGCTCTACCGGCGCCACTGTCCCGCCGGGTTCCGGGTGCCCGGCGGCAGCCTCGGCGTGCAGCACCGGCTGCTGGCGAAGGGGGCGTACGCGGCGTTCCGGGCGCTGCGCGGGGCCAACCGGGCGGCGGCGCGGGTGGCGGCGGGCGTGCCGCGCCCGCAGGGGCTGCGCACCCGGCTGCGCTACCGGCGTCAGCTGCGGCGCCCGCTGGACCAGAACCTCGCCGTGTACTGCGCGTACTGGGGCCGCGGCTACCTCTGCAACCCGGCCGCGATCCACGCCAAGGCACGCGAGCTCGCCCCGCACCTGCGCTCGGTGTTCCTCGTCGAGGCGGACCAGGCGCACACCATGCCGAAGGACGTGGAGTACGCGGTCATCGGCAGCCGGAAGTACTGGGACGTGCTCGCCCGGGCCAAGTACCTGATCAACAACGCCAACTTCGCGGACGCCGTCGTCAAGCGCAAGGGCAGCGTGCACCTGTCGACCCAGCACGGCACCCCGCTGAAGAAGATGGGCGCCGACCAGGCGACCTACCCCGTCGTGGCCGCGGCGACCGGCAGCTTCGCCAAGCTGCTGGCCCGCGTCGACCGCTGGGACTACAACCTCACCTCCAACCGGCACTCCACGGAGATGTGGGAGAGCGCGTTCCCGTCGGCGTACGAGCCCCTGGAGTACGGCTATCCGCGCAACGACGTCTACTGCACGGCGACCGCCGAGGACGTCGCCCGTATCCGCCGCGAACTCGGCGTCCCCGAGGGCAAGAAGGCCCTCCTGTACGCGCCCACGCACCGCGACTACGCCACCGGCTTCGAGACGAGCCTCGATCTCGAGGCGCTGTGCGAGGAGATCGGCGACGAGTACGTCGTGCTGCTGCGCGCCCACTACTTCTACGACCAGGGCGCCGGGCGGAGCACCGGCAGGATCATCGACGTCACCGCGCACCGCTCCTCCGAGGACGTGTGCCTGGCCGCCGACGCGCTGATCACCGACTACTCGTCGATCATGTTCGACTACGCCAACCTGGACCGGCCGATCGTCGTGTACGCCGACGACTGGGACGTCTACCGGGAGCTGCGGGGCGTCTACTTCGACCTGATGGAGGCCCCGCCGGGCCGGGTGGCGCAGACGCCGGGGGAGCTGGCGGCCGTGTTCCGCGACGGCTCGTACGCGGACGAGGAGGCCGGAGCTCTGCGCGCCGCGTTCCGGGAGCGCTTCTGCCAGTTCGACGACGGGCGCGCCGCCGAACGCGTCGTACGCCGGGTGCTGCTGGGCGAGCCGCCCGAGGCGATCCCGCCGGTGATCCCACTCGCCGAGCGCATCCCCGCACCCGCCGCGACGACCCTCGTGAGGAACTGACGTGCCCCGCTTCAGCATCATCGTCCCCGTCTTCAAGGTGCAGGGCTTCCTGCGGGAGTGCCTGGACTCGGTGCTCGGGCAGTCGTACACCGACTTCGAGGTGATCGCCGTCGACGACCGCTCCCCCGACGGCTGCCCCGCGATCCTGGACGCCTACGCCGACCGCGACGCACGCGTGCGCGTGCTGCACCTTCCCGAGAACGTGGGCCTCGGCCGGGCCCGCAACGCCGGTCTGGAGCAGGCCACCGGCGACTACGTCCTCTTCCTCGACAGCGACGACTCCTACACGCCGGGCCTGCTGGCCGCGGTGGCGGCCCGTCTGGAGGCGGCGGGCGACCCGGACATCGTGGTCTTCGACCATGTGCGCACCCACTGGTGGGGCCGCGGCGGCCGCAGTTCGGCGGCGGACCTGCTGGCCGCGGCCGGCAGCGACACCTTCACCGTCCGCGAGAGCCCGGAGTACCTGCATCTGTTCCTGGTCGCCTGGAACAAGGCGTACCGGCGTGACTTCTTCATCAAGCACGAGCTGCGCTACGCCCCCGGCCTGTACGAGGACGCGCCCGTCACCTACCGCTCCATGGTGCTGGCCGACCGCATCGCCTGTCTGGAGCGGATCGGGGTCGAGTACCGGCAGCGCCGGCAGGGCGCGATCACCAAGACGCCGGGGCGGCGGCACTTCGACATCTTCCCGCAGTACGAGGGCCTGTTCGCGTTCCTGGAGGGGCGCCCGGACCTGGCGTGGGCGCGTCCGCTGCTGTTCGAACGGGCCCTGGATCACATGCTGTTCGTGCTCGCCCGCGAGGACCGGGTGATGCCGAGGGACCGCGGGGACTTCTACCGCGAGATCCGCTCCTTCCACGCCCGGCACGTCCCGGAGGGCTTCACCCCGCCGGACGGGTGGCGCGGCAAGGAGATGCGGCTGCTGGCGACGGCGCCGTATGCGTCGTATGCCGTGGCGTGCGGTCTGCACGAGGTGCGCAGGGTGGCCGGGAGCGGCAAGCGGCGGGTGGTGCAAGCCGCGTCACAGCGGGCCGGCCGGGCCTGGTACGCGGCCCGGTCCAGGCTGCCGCTCGATCCGCACCTGGCCGTCTACTCGTCGTTCTCCCACCGGGGCGTGCTGGGCGATCCGGCGGCGATCCACGCCAAGGCGCGCGAGATCGCCCCGCACATCAAGGGCGTGTGGGTCGTCCAGGAGGACGCGGTGGACGCGCTGCCGCCCGGCATCGACTTCGTGCTGCCGGGCTCGCGGCGCTACCACGAGGTCATGGCGCGGGCCACCTACTGGGTGAACAACGTCAACTGGCCGGGCACCCTGGCCAAGCGCCCCGGCAGCGTCCACATCCACACCCACCAGGGCACCCCGCTCAAGTACATGGCGGCCGACCTGCTGACCAAGCCCGGTGCCCGGCACGGCTTCGACGTGCCGAAGATGCTGTGGCGCGCCGACCGCTGGGACTACAGCCTGGTGGCCAACCGGCACTCGGAGCTGGCGTGGGAGCGGGCGTATCCGTGTCACTTCACCTCGCTCAGGACGGGGAGCCCGCGCAATGACGTGCTGGTGAAGGCGGGCCCGGAGGCGGGTGAGGCCGCCCGTGCGCGGCTCGGCGTCCCCGCCGGGCAGACCGTCGTGCTGTACGCGCCGACCCGTCGCGACTACCGGCGGGGCGGCCATGTCGACCGGATCGATCTGGCCCGGTTCGCCGAGGACCTGGGCGCGGGCCACACGCTCGTCGTACGGCTGCACCCGTCGCTGGCGAAGGGCACGGCACGCGGGATGGGCCTGGCCGATCTGCACCGGCGGGGCGTGCTGATCGACGCGACGGACGAGCCGCACGTCGAGGACGTGATGCTCGCCGCCGATGCCCTGGTCACCGACTACTCCGCCCTGATGTTCGACTACGCCAACCTGGACCGGCCGATCGTGATCCACGCCGACGACTGGGGGGCGTACGCGGCGAGCCGGGGCGCCTACTTCGACATCACGGCCGACGCGCCGGGGCATGTGTCGCGTTCCTACCGGGAGTTGGCCTGGCTCTTCGCGTCCGGGACGTGGCGGGACGAGGAGTCGGCGCGGTTGCGGGCGGGGTTCCGGGAGCGGTTCTGCGAGTTCGACGACGGGATGGCCGCGGAGCGGGTCGTACGGACGCTGATGCTGGGCGAGCCGATGCCGGACCGTCCGCTCGGGGCGGAGCGGGTGCCCGCTCCGGCGGCACCGCGGGCTCACTCGATGAGGTGATGTGAGACAAAGCCGTTGACCCGACCGATCCGGCCGGGAACATACGGCAAATGCCTCAAACCCACACAACCTCCACGACCAGCACTGCGGGCGCCGCTGTCGGCGTCCTCATCCGGAGGACCGTGCGCGGCGCGAGTGCCCTGCGCGGCGGCCGCAGTTGGCGTCCGACGCCGTACCAAGTCTTCGGCTTTCTGTTCTTCCTGGTGATGCTGCTCGCGTACTGGGCCGTGCCGCTGTGCTGCGACGCGGGCCAGCACGCGGCCGTCGTCGAACGCCTCAAGGCGGACCTGTTCCATCCGCGCCATCCGATGGCGGACCTGCCGGGCGCGGGCAGCCCGTACTACTCGCCGTACGCGGTCGCGCAGGGCGTGTTCGCGCGGCTGACCGGGCTGGGCGGCTGGGAGGTGGTGCGGCTGGCCGGGCCGCTGAACCTGCTCGTGCTGCTCACCGGCATCGGCCGCTTGGTGCGGGTGCTGACGCCGCGGCCGTGGGCGCCGGTGCTCGCACTGGGGGCGATGACACTGCTGTGGGGGACCGAGCGGGCCTGGTGGAGCGGGTATCTGAGCCTGATGTCGATGACGGGGAATCTCGGCTACCCGTCGGCGTTCGCCATCGGGCTCACGTTCTGGGCCTGGGCGCTGACGGGTTCGCGCGCACGGGGCGAGGGGTTCGTCCGGTACGTGGGGCCGAGCGGGCTGCCCGGGTGGGCCGGGTACGCGGGGATCGGGGCGCTGTACGGGCTGATCCTGCTGATCCATCCGATCACCGCGGCGGCCGCGGTGCTGGGGGCGGTGGCGTTCGTCGCCGGGTGGCAGCGGGGGTGGCGGGAGCGGCGGGGTGCCGTGGCCGTGCGAGAGGTGGCCGTGCGGTGGGGGGCCGTGCGGTGGGGGGTGGCCGGGCGATGGGCGGTGGCGGCGGGCACGGCGGTGCTGGTCGCCGGGTGCTGGCCGTACTTCGATGTGTTCGCGCTGGCCGGGGACCGCAGCGTGGACGGGATTCACCGCCAGCTGTACGAGCAGCTCCTGGGGCAGTTCTGGCTCGCGCTGCTCGGACTGCCGGCGCTGTGGCTGCGGTGGCGGCGAGGTTCCCGGCGGGATCCGCTGGTGCTGCTGTTCACGCTCGACTGTCTGCTCGTGGCCTACGGCTGGATCAGCGGCCACTACACGTACGGCCGCATCCTCGGGCTCACCCTGGTGCCGTTGCAGTTCGCCCTCGCGGTGGAGCTGGCGGCGCCCCGGCCGTGGGGCAGGGCGCGCCGGGCGCTGGGCGGGGCCGCGGCCGCCGGGGCCTGCGTCGGGTTCCTCACCGTGCAGGGCGGGGCGGTGGTGCCGGGCGCACTGGATCCGGTCGGGCTGGAGCAGCCGTCGATCTGGCCGTCGTACGCGTGGGTGGCGCGGCACGTGAAGAAGGGCGAAGTGGTCATCTCCGACGGGCACTTCGCCCCGCGCTCCATCCCCGGGTACGGGCCGAACCTCGCCGCGCCGATCTGGCCCGACCCCGCCCTGGGCGAGCGGGAACGGGAACGCCGGCTCGCCGACGTCCGCGCCTACCTCTCCGCCACGTCGACCCGCGCCGAGCGCACGGCCGTCGCCCGGCGCTACCACGCGCGCTGGCTGCTGCTGACGCGGTGGAAGCGGGTGCCGGAGGAGGCGGTGGTGGTGGCGTGGAGCCGGCGGACGGGGGAGGTGCTGGCGCGGATCGGGTGACGGGTCGGCGGATCCGGTGACGGCCGGTTCGGGGTGGGTTACTCGATGACGAGGTCGACGTCGATGTTGCCGCGGGTGGCGTTGGAGTAGGGGCAGACCTGGTGGGCCTGCTCGACCAGCTTGCGGCCGGTCGCCTCGTCGAGGGTGTCGGGCAGCTCAATGCGCAGCGTCACCTTCAGGCCGAAGCCCTCGCCCTGCTTGCCTATGCCGACCTCGGCGGTGACGGCGGCGTCGGAGACGTCGACCTTGGCCCCGCGGCCGACGAGGCCGAGGGCGCTGCCGAAGCAGGCGGCGTACCCGGCGGCGAACAGCTGCTCCGGGTTCGTGCCCTGGCCGTTGCCGCCCAGCGCCACCGGCATGGCGAGCGCGAGGTCGATCTGGCCGTCGTTGCTGACGGCGCGGCCCTCGCGGCCGTGGGTGGCGGTGGCGACAGCGGTGTAGAGCGCGTCCATGGAAAACCATCCCTCTCGAGTCGAGTCACGTGCGGCGGCTCTGTCGGCGGCCGCCGCACGACCACAAGTAGAGCACACAACTCAATTGCGCACAACTAAATGACGGGACACGAGCTACCCTGGAGGTATGACGACCACGCCCACGGCCGACTGGCTCCGCCTCGACCAGCAGATCTGCTTCTCCCTGAACGCCGCGTCGCGCGCCTTTGGCGGCGTCTACCGGGTGGTCCTGAAGGACCTGGGGCTCACCTATCCGCAGTACCTGGTGATGCTGGTCCTGTGGGAGCACGGCGAGCTGCCCGTAAAGAAGCTGGGCGAACAGCTGCGCCTCGACTCCGGCACGCTGTCGCCCCTGCTCAAGCGGCTGGAGGCGGCGGGTCTGGTACGCCGGGAGCGCAGCGCGCGCGACGAGCGCTCGGTGGAGGTCCGGCTGACGGAGGAAGGCGCCGCGCTGCGCGAGCGGGCCCTGCAGGTGCCGCGCCGGATCGCCGCGGCGACGGGCTTCGACGTGGACGAGATCCGCGAGCTGCGGGCGCGGCTGGACCAGCTCACCGAGGCTCTGGATGCGGCGGCGGTGGAGGAGGCGGCGGGGCGGGGGGCGTAGGCGCGGCGGAGGGTGCGGGCGAGCCCCCGCCTCACCACAGGGCCGATTTTGTGCTATTAAACGACACTTTCTATTTATTGACGCCTCATTACACCTGATGCGGCATTCCGGCAGCTTACGATCCGCGGTGAGGAACCACCCCGTCCGCCCCGAGAAGCAGCTGCCCGCGAGTGAACCGGACCTCGGCGCCCGCCGTCTTCCGGAACGGGCCCCAAGTCCCGCTCGACGAGCGATCTCCGACCACTCCCCCGATTCCGGAACTCGGCCCCATGCACCCTCGCACCCCCCACACCGCGCGCGCCCCGCAGGTCGACGTCGGCGTCGGTGTCGTCGTCATCGGCTACAACGACGCCGCACACGTGACGACCGCCGTCCGCTCGGCGCTGGCGCAGGGGCCTGCCGTCCGGGAGGTCATCGCCGTCGACGACTGCTCGACGGACGGCAGCGCGGAGCTCCTCACCCGCCTCGCCGCGACCGATCCGCGCGTGAAGGTGGTCCGGCGCCGGGTGAACAGCGGCGGCTGCGGCAGCCCCCGCAACACCGGGCTCGACCGGGTGACATCGCCGTACGTGATGTTCCTGGACAGCGACGACGTCCTGCCGCCGGGCGCGGTGGACACGCTGCTCACGGCGGCGACGGGGGCGGGCGCGGAGGTGGCGGGCGGGCTGTGTGTGCGACGTGAGTTGCCCGAGGGGCGCACGGTGCCCTGGGAGGCGTCGCTCTACACCGCGCACGCCGTGTTCGAGCGCCCCGCACAGCGCCCGCGCCTGGTCCACGACACGCTCTGCGTCAACAAGCTCTACCGCACCCACTTCCTGCGCGACCACGGCATCCGTTTCCCCGAAGGCCGCTTCCCCTACGAGGACGTCGTCTTCACCGCGCGCGTGCTGGCCGCCGGTCCGCGCATCGCCCTCGTCCCGGACCGCGTGTACATCTGGCACGTGCGCCGCTCCGCCGACCGGCTGTCGATCTCCCTGGACCGCGCCGGCATCACCAACTGGCGGGCGCGCACGGAGGCGTGCCGGCTGGCGTACGAGATCCTGCTGGGCGCCGGGCAGAAGGATCTGGCGCGGGCGGCGCGCGGCAAGTTCCTGGACCACGAACTGCGGATGTACACGCGCGAATTGGGGTTGCGCGACGCGCACTACCAGCGCGCGTGGTGGGCACACACCCGGGCGCACCTCGCCGAGTACGACGCCTCCGACTGGGCGCACAACCCCACCGCCCCCGGCCGCCTCATCGGCCGCGTCGTCCTGGCCTCCCCCGAGCCCCGGGACCTGCCCCGCCTGAGGGACCTCGCCTCCCGCCCTGCCCGCCTCCTCCCTCCCTACGCCCACACCCCCGACGGCACCCCCGTCTGGTCCCCCGACCTCCCCCAGGTCACCCTGGAACCGCTGCTGACCCACCCGGTCCGCCTCCTCCCCCTCACCGTGGACGCGGAACTGCGCCCACGCGCGCGTGCCGCCCTCCTCCGGCTGCGCCTGCATGAGCTGTACGGCAGGGTGGCGGAGGCGGGTCCACAGGGGCTGGAGGTGGAGTGGCGGTGCCGGGAGACGGGGCGGGCGGCGGGACCGCGTACGGCAGTGGCGCTCGTGCGCTCGGCCGACGGGGACTTCTGGTCGGCTGAGACGACGGTCTCCTGGGCGGCGTTTGCCGGAGTGTCCGCGGCCGCATTTTCCGGAGTGTCCAGGGCGTCCAGGGCGTCCAGGGCATCCGGGGCGGACACCTGGGACCTGCGCCTGCGCGTGCGCTTCCGGGGCGGCGCGTACCGCGAGGTCACGGCGCACGCACTCACGGGCGCGGGCCTGCTGCGCCGTAGAGCCGTGGTCGGCGCCCGGCATGCCGTAGTACTCGTGCACCCGTACACCACGCACTCAGGAGCGCTGGCACTCCGCGTGGCCCCAGGCTTACGGGGAGCCATGGCAGTGGCCCGCGGCAGACTCCGCCGCCTGCTTCACTGACACTGGCACCGGTGCCGGCACCGACACCGACCTCGGCCGCTGACGCGACGACGCACGACCACAGACCCACTGACGAGGACCGACGAAGACTGACGAGGAGACGGCCGCACATGACCTGGCTGATCACCGGCGGCGCCGGTTACATCGGAGCGCACGTCGTACGGGCGATGACCGAGGCGGGCGAGCGCGCCGTGGTGTACGACGACCTGTCGACCGGCATCAAGGGCCGCGTGCCGGACGGCGTCCCGCTGGTCGTCGGCTCGACCCTGGACGGCGAACGCGTCGCCCGCGCCATCGCCGCCCACCGCATCACCGGTGTCGTCCATCTCGCGGCGAAGAAGCAGGTCGGCGAGTCGGTCGACCACCCCCTGCGCTACTACCGGGAGAATGTCGAGGGCCTGCGCGTCCTCCTGGAGGCCGTGACGGCGGCGAACGTACCGGCCTTCGTCTTCTCGTCCTCGGCGGCGGTCTACGGCATGCCGGACGTCGATCTGGTGACGGAGGAGACGCCGTGCGTGCCGATCTCGCCGTACGGCGAGACGAAACTGGCCGGCGAGTGGCTGGTGAGGGCGACGAGCCGCGCCACAGGCCTCTCCACGGCATCCCTCCGCTACTTCAACGTGGCCGGCGCGGCCACCCCCGCGCTCGCCGACACCGGCGTCTTCAACCTCATCCCCATGGTCTTCGAGAAACTCACGGAGAACGCGCCCCCGCGCATCTTCGGCGACGACTACCCGACCCCCGACGGCACCTGCATCCGCGACTACATCCACGTGGTCGACCTCGCCGAGGCCCACGTGGCCACGGCCCGCGCCCTGCGCTCCTCCCCCGGCCTCGACCTCACTCTCAACATCGGCCGCGGCGAGGGCGTCTCGGTCCGCGAAATGATCGACATGATCAACGCCATCACCGGCTACGACCGCCCCCCGACCGTCACCCCCCGCCGCCCCGGCGACCCGGCCCGCGTCGTCGCCTCCGCCGACCGCATCGCCACGGAACTGGGCTGGAAGGCCAAGCACGATGTGCAGGACATGATCGCGTCGGCTTGGGAGGGGTGGGTGCGGGTGCATCCGGGGGCGGCGCGAGACTGAGCCTTCACTGCGCCGGGCTTCGTAGAGCCGCCGCAACGGGCCCCGCCCGGCGGCGGCTCGAAGGTCAGCCGAGCCAGGTCACACGCTGGATGTATACACGCTTGCGGTAGTCGATGACCTGATACCACACCATGAGTGGCCCCATGGCAATCACCCGCAGGCCCTGCGGGTTGGTCACGCTCACTCCATCACCCGGGTCCTGCCCCAGTGAGGCGAGTACAACGAGTTCCCGTGCGACCTCCTCGGCCGCCGCGCGGCCGTCCGCGGGCAGATCTCCGACCACCCAGTCGGGTTCTGCTCCGTACTCCCAGGCCCACTCCGGATCCGACGGCCCCTGATCGTTCAATCCCCGATCTCCTGCTCGGCCTCGCGCAGGATTCCGTTGATCTCCGCCATGGCAGCACGAAAGGCGGCCTCGCCCACGGTGCTGTCCTGGGAGATCCGCTCGGCCTCATGCAGCCGTGCCGCTCGCGCCGGGTCCCGCTCGACCGCCACGAAGACGCCCCAGCGTCTCAGGAAGAGCTGGAGCGGAGCCGTGCTCCCTGTCTGGCTCGCCTGGTCGAACGCCCGTCCGGCTTCCAGATCGAACTGCGGCAGGTTCACGAGGCTCAGGCGTTTCACTGCCTCGCGCAGCGCATCCCTGGTCAGAGGAGGCATCGGGATGATCGGCCCGTCACGGTGCACCGGCTGTGCGCTCATCCCTCGTCTCCCTCTCTCCCGCCGGTCAGGCTCGGCATACCCGCAGCCATCACCTGCCAGAGTAGCCGCGCGATAGCCCACCCGGGCCGTCATCGCCCGCACCCGGACGGCCCTCGCGTTCCGAGCTCGAACCAGACGCCCTTCCCACCGCCCCGCGGTCACCGAGTCGAGGATCCACAGCCCGCGCCCGCTCTCGGCGTCGTACCACTCCTTCATGACGGGCAGGGTCACATCGGCGTCGAAGACCGTCGCGCGCATGCCGACCGGATTGGTGACGAGGAGGAGTCCAGCACCGGTTCCGGCCGCGTGGACGCAGGAGTTGGTGACCAGCTCAGAGACGCAGAGCGCCGCGTCGTCCACGATGTCGGCGAGTTGCTGCGCGTGCAGGACGGAGGTGACGAAGTCGCGGGCGATGCGGGGGGAGGTGGCGTGGGGTGGGATGCGAAGGCTGTATTCGGGCATGGGGGATCGGCTCCGAGTCGCCGGGGATACAGGTGAGTTGATGCATGCGGAGCCGCTCACAACGGAGGGTGCCGCCTGCATCACCGAAGGTAGGGGGCAAGCCGATGCCGCTCAGGAGCAACCCCACTTATCGCCAGGAGCGGTTGGGGGCAGAGCTGCGCAAGATGCGCGAAGCGCGGGCATCACCGCGCGAGCCGCAGCCGCGTTACTCAACTCAAGTCCCATGCGGCAAAGCCATGTCGAGACTGGCCGCGGCGGCGTCAGCGAGGACCGCATCCGGCGCCTGGCCAGGCACTGCGCCTGCGACGACTCCACGTACATCGATGCACTGGTCGACATGGCGCTGGAGCGGGGCAAAGGCTGGTGGAAGGAGTACCGCGGCATCATCGTCCCCGTCGGCCTCGACCTGGCGGAGATGGAGCACCACGCCGTGCGTATCCAGACCTTTCAAATGGCGCATGTTCCTGGCCTGCTGCAGACCGAGGACCACATGCGAGCTGCGTTCCGCTACGCATCGCCGGAGCTGACGCCCCAGGACCTGGAAGCGTATGTGTCGTTCCGTCTGCGCCGCCAGCACGTCATCACGGAGTCACCAGCGACACCGTACGAAGCGATCATCCACGAGGCTGCCCTGCGCATTACGGCGCGTTGATGCGCGCCGCCACCTCCGCCGTGTACTTCGCCCGCCACGACCGCGAGGCCACAATGGACGCGGCTCGGCAGCTCGCCGCCGCTCACTCACGGGGGCCGGGCGGCCTGGGAAGGTACCGCCGTCTTCCATGAGCTGGTCCGGGTTGCCCTGACCGGAGACGACCCGCTCGCCGCCGTCCCCGACACCCTCGACGCGGTCCACCCCGACCACCGTGAGCGCTACACCACCGTCCTCGCCCCCGACTGGCACCCGGACCAGGCAACGGAGTTCAACGGCGCCGTATGGCCCTGCCTCGGCTCCGCCCTCTGATGAAGTCGGTCAACCGACGGCCGGTGCGCGCAACCCGCTCACAACGCCTTGAGCGCCTCCGTAGTAGCCCGGGCCAGGGCGTCCAGGTAGCCCTTGGGCAACTTCTGGCCGCGGGCCGCCACCACCGTCCGCCAGTACAGGGGGCCGGAGATCAAGTCGAGGGCCAGTTCGTCGTCGAGGCCCGCGCGCACCTCGCCGCGCCGCTCCGCCCCGACCAGGATCTTGCTCGCGACTCCCTCCTGCCCCTGCTCCAACGCCTTCTGCAGCGCCTCGGCGATCTCGGGGTTGCGGGCCGCCTCGGCCTGGAGGTCGGGGATGATCTGCGAGACCACGGGGTGGCGCAGGGCGCGCGAGGTGACCTCGTACAGCATCCGCAGGTCACCTTCCAGGGAGCCGGTGTTCGGCGTGGGCAGCCCCATGACCGCGACCGCCGACACCACGTCCAGCACCAGGTGCAGCTTGGAACGCCAGCGCCGGTACACCGCCGTCTTGCCGACGCCCGCGCGGCGCGCGATGCCCTCTATCGACATCCGCGCATAGCCGACGGCCGCCAGTTCCTCGAAGACGGCCGCCCGGATGGCCTCCGTCACGTCCTCCCGGAGTACGGCCGCCCCGGCGGGTGTCCGGCGGCGCGGACGCGTCTGGGACTGGTCGGCGTTGGTCGTCATACGGACCAGCATAGGGCGTTGCGACGATACGGTCCCGTCCTCACGCACGGCGTCGGGGCGCGACCGCGCCGTCCTCACCGGTGACTCGCGACACGACCGTCCCCTCCTCGCGCGGGCGCCGCGACGCCGCCACCCCGCCGTCCCGTCGTTACGTCGCTCACGTCACGACGAAACGGTTGCGTTCCGACGCTCCCTGCACCTACGCTCACGTTGCGACGATACGGTCCCGTCCCGACGTAAGAAAACGTGAAGAGGAGCGTAAGGAACCGCCGAACCACACCGGCACCTCGGCGTCCCTCACGCCCACCCCCCGCCCTCCCCGAACGAAAGCAGCGGATGTGAGCCAGGTCCTCGACACACCGCCCTCCACCACCCAGGCCCCGCCCGAAGCCGACCTCGCGGCCCTCGCCGCCCGCCACGGCCTCTCGGTCAGCGGCGCCCGCCCCGGCCTGCCCGAGTACGTCCGCCAACTGTGGGCGCGCCGTCACTTCATCACCGCGTTCGCCACTGCCAAGCTCACCGCGCAGTACAGCCAGGCGAAGCTCGGTCAGATCTGGCAGGTCATGACGCCGCTGCTGAACGCGGCGGTCTACTACTTCATCTTCGGCGTGCTGCTCGGCACGAAGCACAACGTGCCGGACTATGTCCCGTTCCTGGTCACGGGCGTGTTCATCTGGACGTTCACGCAGAGCTCGATCATGGCGGGCACCCGTGCGATCTCCGGCAACCTCGGCCTCGTCCGGGCCCTGCACTTCCCACGGGCCGCGTTGCCGATCTCGTTCGCGCTCCAGCAGCTCCAGCAGCTGCTGTTCTCGATGGCCGCGCTGGTCGTCATCCTGCTGTGCTTCGGCGTCCCGGTCGCCGCCTCCTGGCTGCTGGCGGTCCCGGCCCTGGTGCTGCAGTTCACGTTCAACGCGGGCGTCTCGATGGTCATGGCCCGGATGGGCGCGAAGACCCCGGACATCGCGCAGCTGATGCCGTTCGTGCTGCGCACCTGGATGTACGTCTCCGGGGTGATGTGGAGCATCGACAAGATCACCAAGGGCGACGACCTGCCGCACATCGTCACGCTCCTGCTGCAGATCAACCCCGCCGCCGTCTACATCGACCTCATGCGCTTCGCGCTGATCGACAGCTTCCACGCGAGCCAGCTGCCCCCGCACGTATGGGCGGCGGCGACCGGCTGGGCCCTGCTCGCCGGAGTCGGCGGCTTCATCTACTTCTGGAAGGCTGAGGAGACGTACGGCCGTGGCTGACAACGCAAGGACCGCACAAGAAAAGCTCGCACAGGAGCCGATCCCCACCGTCATCGCCGACAGCGTCGACATCATCTACCGCGTCAACGGCACAGGCGCCGGCCGCGGCTCCGCCACCGCCGCTCTCAACCGCATCCTGCGCCGCGGGCAGGCCGAGAAGGCGGCGGGTGTACGCAAGGTGCACGCCGTCAAGAAGGTCTCCTTCGTGGCGTACCGGGGCGAGGCCATCGGCCTCATCGGCACCAACGGCTCCGGCAAGTCGACCCTGCTCAAGGCGGTCGCCGGCCTCCTCCCGGTCGAGAACGGCCGTATCTACACCGACGGCCAGCCCTCCCTCCTCGGCGTGAACGCGGCCCTGATGAACGACCTCACCGGCGAGCGCAACGTGCACCTCGGCGGCCTCGCCATGGGCATGTCCCGCGAGCAGGTCAAGGACCGCTACCAGGAGATCGTCGACTTCTCCGGCATCAACGAGAAGGGCGACTTCATCACCCTCCCGATGCGCACGTACTCGTCCGGCATGGCGGCCCGCCTGCGTTTCTCCATCGCCGCCGCCAAGGACCACGACGTACTGCTCATCGACGAGGCGCTGGCGACGGGCGACCGCTCCTTCCAGAAGCGTTCCGAGGCCCGGATCCGAGAGCTGCGCAAGCACGCGGGCACGGTGTTCCTGGTCAGCCACAACAACAAGTCCATCCGCGACACCTGCGACCGCGTCCTGTGGCTGGAGCGCGGCGAGCTACGCATGGACGGGCCGACGGACGAGGTCCTGAAGGAGTACGAGGCGTTCACGGGCGACAAGGCGGCCAAGCCGAAGCCGAAAGCTCCCGTTCCCGCGTGAGGGCACGACCTCGTGGGCTTCGCTCTCCCTCGTGAGGCGCAACTCCGGGCGCCCCTTTCATCCTATTGGTGCCACTATGGCGGACACAGGGTCCTCCATTGCGGACACAGGGCCCCCGGAGTGATGACCAAGGTGAAGGAGTCCCCGCGATGCCCGAGCTCAGCGTCATCGTCCACGGGCCGAACACCCAGGACCGCCTGACCGGGCTCCTCGCCTCCCTGGCCGCGCACCCTCACCCCGAGGTCGAGGTGATCGTGGCCGCGGTCGGCGCCTGGGCACAGGAGTCGGCCCGGGCGTACGCCTCCGAGATGCAGGTGCTGTCCCTGCCGGACGGGACGGACGACGCCGCGGCCCGGTCGGCGGGGGCGGCCCGGGCCTCCGGTCGCTGGCTGCAGTTCGTGCACGCCAAGGACGGTCTGCCCGCCGGCGCCCCGCGCACGGTCGCCGAGCGCCTCGCGGAGCTCCCGGACGAGGTGGACGTGCTCCTCTTCGACCACGTCCGCTCCACCTGGGACACCTCCGGCCTCCCCTCCGAGGACGGCCCCCTCCTGGCCCGCACGGGCCGCGCCGCCCACCCCCTCGACGACATCGCCCGCACCGCGCTCCGCATCACCCCCCTCCTGGGCAACCGCGCGCTGCGCACCCCCTTCTGGCAGGCGCATGAACAGCAACTCACCACCCTCGACGAGCCGTTCACGGCCTACGCCACCCTGCTCCTGGCCGACGAGATCGCGGCCCTGAACCAAGTGGCGTACGAGCACTACGAGCTGCGCCCCGAGAGCCTCCCCCGGTCACCCCCGAGGAGCGCTACGCCCTGATCGACCGCTACGAGACGCTCCTCGCCCTCGCCCGGAACCGCCCCGACTCCCGCGCCACCGCCGGCCCCGCCCCCGACGCCGTCCTGTACGACGTCATGGTCCAGGACTGCCTGCGCACCTTCGCCCGCACCGCCATGCCGGACGAGATGGCCAGGGAGTTCTTCCGCCGCGCCGGCGAGGCGGCCGTCCGGCACCGCCCGCCCGGGCACCGTCCCCCCAGCGGCCCGGAGGCCGTCCGCCGCGCCCTCCTCGAAGAGAACGCGTACACCAGGTACCGCGCCTTCCAGAGCGCCAACCGAGCCCGCCGCGCCGCGAAGTCGGCCGTACGAAGCCGTGGCCGCCAGGTCGCCGCCGCCCTCGGTGACCACCACTACCGCAAGGCCCTGTCCCGCCCGGTCGATCCCAACCTGGCCGTCTTCGCGGCGTACTGGAACCGCGGAGTCGCCTGCAACCCGGCGGCCATCGCCGCCAAGCTCACCGAACTCGCCCCACAGATCCACCCGGTGTGGGTGGTGACCCCGGAGAACGCCCCCCTCCTCCCGCCCCACACCGACCACGTCCTCCCGGGCACCCGCCGCTACCGCGAGGTGCTGGCCACGGCGAAGTACCTGGTCAACAACGTCAACTACCCCAACGCCGTCGTGAAGCGCCCGGACGCGATCCACGTCCAGACCCACCACGGCACCCCGCTCAAGCGCATGGGCGTGGACCAGCTGGAGTTCCCGGCGGCGGCCAAGGGCCTCGACTTCCAGGCCCTGCTGGCCCGCATCGACAAATGGGACTACAGCGTCTCCGCGAACAGCCACTCCACCCGCATGTGGGAGCGCGCGTACCCCTCCCGCTTCGTCTCCCTCGACTACGGCTATCCGCGCAACGACGTCTTCTACTCGGCCACAGCGGCCGACATCCGCACGATCCGCGACCGCCTGGGCATCCCCCCGACTCACCGCGCGATCCTCTACGCCCCCACCCACCGCGACTACGAGGCCGGCTGGACCCCCCGCCTCGACCTCGCCACCCTCGCCGACCAGCTCGGCGAGGACACGGTCCTCCTGGTCCGCGGCCACTACTTCTACGACGGCACGCCGTCCCCCCTGACCGCGCTGCGCCGCACGGGCCGGATCATCGACGTCTCCACCTATGACCCGGTCGAGGACCTGGCCCTGGCCGCGGACGCGCTGGTCACGGATTACTCGTCCATCATGTTCGACTACGCCAACCTCGACCGCCCGATCGTCATCTACGCCGACGACTGGGAGACGTACCGCTCCACCCGCGGCGTCTACTTCGACGTGATGGCCGAGCCGCCGGGCCAGGTGGCCCGCACCCAGCAGGAACTGACGGAGATCCTCACCACGGAGGCCTGGCGCGACGAGGGCGCGACGAAGGCACGGTCGGCCTTCCGCCGCCGTTTCTGCGAGTACGACGACGGACGCGCCGCCGAACGGGTCGTACGCCGCGTGTTCCTGGGCGAGAGCGAGGACGCCCTGCCGCCGGTGATCCCGCTGGAGGACCGCACACCGGCACCGAGCCCTCGGGAGGCCGTATGAACCCCGACGTGATGGCCCCCGACGTCACCGTCACGGTGATCGTCTACAACGACGCGGAACGCCTCCCTCGAGCCGTGGAGTCGGTACGCCGTCAGACCCACGCCGACATCGAGATCATCATCAGCGACGACCACTCGACGGACGAAACCCCGCACGTGGCCAGGCGGTTGGCGGCCGAGGACCCCCGCGTCCGCCACCTCCGCCTGCCGCAGAACAGCGGCGGCTGCAGCGCCCCGCGCAACCGTGCCCTGGAGATCGCGCGGGCGCCGTACGTGATGTTCCTCGACAGCGACGACGAACTCCCGGACAACGCCGTGGAGCTGCTCCTGCAGGCGCACCGCGAACGGGAGATCGACTTCGCGATGGGCGCGGTGGAACGGATCCGGGAGGACAGCGGCCGCCGTAGACGATGGATGCCGCACCTGGTCGCCGAACGCCGCACGGTGCTCGGCATCGAGTCCGAACCCCGGCTGCTCTTCGAGCACTTGGCGACGAGCAAGATGTACGCCCGCGCGTTCCTGGACCGCCACGACCTGCGCTTCCCGGAGGGCGTCCACTACGAGGACCAGCTGTTCACGACGCAGGCGTACTGTCTGGCCAAGGAGTTCACGATCGTCCCGGAGCCGGTGTACCGCTGGCACATCGCGCCGTACGCGGCCATGGACGCGGCATCGATCTCCAACCAGCGCCACAAACTCGACAACGTCCGCGACCGCGTCCACGTCCAGCGCCTCATCGACGACTTCCTCGCCGAGAGCGGGCACGGGGCGCTGCGCGAGGACAAGGACTACAAGTTCCTCAAGCACGACTTCCGGATGTACGCCGGGGACCTGCCGTTCCGTGACGAGGACTGGCTGACGTCCTTCGCGGACATCATGATCCCCTACCTGGAATCCCTGTCCCCCACGGCCTACGCCCGGCTGCCTCGCACGGACCGGGTGGTCCTGCAGCTGATCCGCGAACGCCGCTTCCCCGAGGCGCAGCTGGCGGCCCGGGGCCTGGGCCGCGCCGTGGCACCGCGGCAGGTGACGCCGGACGCGGAAGGCAACGTGTACTGGGGCGGCAGCGTCCCCACCACCGACTGGGCCCGCCGCGAACTGGATGTCACAGACCTCGACCTGGACACGCGCCCCTTCCGAAGCGCCCAGTTCCGCCACGAGATCACGGAACTCACCCGCGGCCCCGGCGCGTCGATCGACCTCACCATCCGGACCTACGACCCCGGCCTCCGCCTCCCCGTGGGGCCCCACCGCGCAAGCCTCCTCCTCGCCCCCGGCCGACGCCGCCTCACCACCCCCTTCCGCCTGTGCCCCGTCCGCCCCGGCGTCTTCGAAGGCCAGGTCCACCTGGACCTGACCTCGGCCCCCGTCCCCCACCACGGCTTCGCGGGCGTCCGCCACCCCCTGCTCCGCATCGACCACCAGGGCCAGACCCACACGGCCGTACTCCTGGCCCCCCTGTCCTTCCCACCCCTGACGGCCCACATCAACTACCACACCGGCACGGCCCCCCACCGCCTCACCATCGAACCGGAAGGCCGCGGCCCCGGCCGCCTCCAGATCCGCTGGCAACCGGTAGGCGTGACGGCAAAAGTGGTACGCCCGGTAGTACGACGCCTGGCACGCCCCAAACTGAGAAGAGCGGCACGCTTGGCTAGGAGCGCGCTGCGGTAGGGCGCTTCTCGATGCCGGTCAGCTGGCTTCAGCCCGTCCGGCGTTTGAGGACGAGGCCCTTTCAGGGCCGAAGCGGGGGTCCAGGGGCGGAGCCCCCTGGCGGGGCCGAAGGGGCGGAGCCCCTTCAGGATGGGACGGGTAAGGGCGGCGGGGGCGACCCCCTCCTCACCGCACCACCTCATACAGCACCTGCCCACCCGGCCCCCACGTCACCACCCGCAACCCCGCATCCCTCCGCACAGCCCCCCGATCCACCACCCACCGCACTCGATACGCCTCCACAATCCCCCGCCGCACACCCCCCGAAGTCCCCTCGGCGAAATACCGCCGCACCGCCGCCTCCCGCCGCCCTTCATCCGGCAGGAAGAAGTCGGGATACCCAGGCGCCACGGTGTACGCCCCGTACGCCGGAATCTGCCGCGCCGGAAACGTCCGCGCCATCACCACGTCCCCGTACTTCACCCATGGCGTGACCCAGTGATAACCCACCCAGGGCGCCCGGTACTTCTCCGCAACCACCCCCGGCAGCACCCCCCGCGGAACCACATACCCCACCGTCCCGACCTGCGTCCAAGCCCCCACAGCCAGCGCCCCGGCCAGCGCCCCCGCCCCCACCCCACGCCATACCCGCCGCCCCTCGACCACCCCCACCGCGGCAGCGACCTGCGCCGGAATCAGCACGGCAGGCAGCGCCCGCCCCCACGAGTAGTGCCCACTGACCCAGCCCACCCCCACAACCACCACCCCCAGCACAAAGAACAGCACCAGCGGATCCCACCGATCCCGCCACCACCGCACCCCCAGCGCAGCCACCCCCAGCAAGACCAGCCAGTACCTCCCCACCAGATCCCGGTACAGCCCCCGATGCACCGGCTCCAGATCACCCCCCGCCCCGAACAGCGCGAAGAAGTCGTAGTACGGCCACCCCCACAGCACCACCACCCCCACCACCAGCCCACCCCCCAGCCGCAGCCACACCCCACGCCCCACCCGCGCAGCGACCACCGTGGCCAGCCCGCCCAAAGAGGCCACCACCCCCGAGAACTGATGGCACAGCAGAATCACCGCCCACAGCACCCCGAGCCCGAGCCAAGTCCCCCAGTCGGCCACCGCCCCAGCCCCCGACGCCGACCGCACCGCCCCCGCCAGCCGCGCCCAGAAATGAAAGGCCAGCCCCAACGCGAACACACTCGGATACGACACGGTGAGCGCCAGCGAGTTCAGCCCGAGAAACCCGCTCCACGCGAACAGCGACGTCCCCCACAGGAACACCAGACACAACACGGCAAGCGCGGGAGCGGCCCGATGCGTGCTCAGCGTCCGCACGTAGCGCCAGACCCCACTGACGAGCAGCCCCAGCCCGACGACCGCACCGACCCGCAGCACGACGAAGACCGAAAACCCCGTCACCCGCGCGACACACCCGAGCACCAGCATCCACGGCGAGTAGTACGGACTCGGCGTATCCGCGTCGACCAGCGGATTGCCGGGGTCGACGAGGTCGTGCCGCAGACGTTCGACGGTCGCCGCATGCATCCCGAGGTCACCGGCCCACGGAAGCCGGACGATGACGAGCAGGAGCAGCAGGACGACCAGTACGGCGGCCACCTGCGGAACGACCGTCGTCCTCCGCAGCGCGGCCCGCATCGTGCTCACCCGAGCACTGTAATTCCCGTTTTGCCCCGAATGCGCGAGCGCCCCGGACTGTCACAGTCCGGGGCGCCTTCACGCACGTACGGCTCAATTAGCCCGCTCAGCTCACGAATGCGTCCGCAGCAACGTCCGCATCGTCCGCATGGCCACCGACAGATTGGCCAGATCGAAGGCCTCCGACCCCTGGATCTCCTCCAGAGTCGTACGCGCCCGACCCAGAATCGCCGCGTTCCTCTGCTCCCATGCCTTGAAGCGCTGCTCGGGCGTCGCACTGCCGTTGCCGGCCGCCAGGACGTCCGAGGTCAGGGCCGCGTGGGCGGCGTAGAGGTCCTCGCGGATGGAGGCGCGGGCCATGGACTGCCAGCGGTCGGCACGCGGCAGCTCGATGATGCGGTCCATGAGCTGGGTGATGTGCAGGCGGTCGGCGAGGTCGTAGTAGACCTCGGCGACGTCCATCGGGTCCTTGCCCATGCGGTCGGCCACCGACACGATGTCCAGCGTCGGGAAGGCGGAGGAGAACCCGGCCACGCGGGTGGCGAGTTCGTCCGGGACGCCGGCGCCGGTCAGCTCGTCGTAGATCTGCTGGTACCACTCCAGGTCCGCGCCGCGCAGCAGCTTCGGCAGCTGCGACCACACCTGCTCGACCCGCTCGGCGAAGAAGTCGACGGTCTCGGCGAGTTCCAGCGGTTGCGGCCGGTTGTTGAGCAGCCAGCGCGTGCCGCGCTCGACGAGACGGCGCGAGTGCAGCCGGATCCGGGTCTGGACGTCGGCGTCGACCTTGTTGTCGAGCGCCTCCACCGCGTCCCACACCGCCGCCGAACGGAAGATCGCGCGGGCCACGGTCTGCGCCCGGACGATCTCCTCCAGCGAGGCGCCGGTCTCCTCGCGCAGCCGGTGCAGATACGTCGTACCGCCCGTGTTGACCGTGTCGTTGACCAGCACGGTCGTGGTGATCTCACGGCGCAGAGGGTGGCTGACGAGGTGCTCCGGGAACCGCTCGCGCAGCGCGCTCGGGAAGTACGCGTGCAGCAGGGTGCTCAGGTACGGGTCGTCCGGCAGCGAGGTGTGCAGCAGCTCCTCGGCGACCGTGATCTTCGTGTACGCCATCAGGACGGCCGTCTCCGGGCCGGTCAGGCCGTGGCCGGCGCCGAGGCGTTCGCGGATCTGGCGGTCGGTGGGCAGGAACTCCAGCGCACGGTCCAGGTGCCCCTCCCTGACCAGGTGCTTCATGAAGCGCTGCTGGGCGTGGAGCATGTCCTTGGACTGGGCGAGGGCGTTGGCGATCGCCGTGTTCTGCGCGTAGTTGTTGCGCAGGACCAGACGGCCGACCTCGTCGGTCATCTCGGCGAGCAGCTTGTTGCGCTGCTTGACGGTCATGTCGCCGTCGGCGACCAGGCCGTTGAGCAGGATCTTGATGTTCACCTCGTGGTCGGAGGTGTCGACGCCGGCGCTGTTGTCGATGGCGTCGGTGTTGATCTTGCCGCCGTGCCGCGCGAACTCGATCCGGCCGAGCTGGGTCAGGCCCAGGTTGCCGCCCTCGCCGACGACCTTGACGCGCAGGTCGGCGCCGTCGACGCGGATCGGGTCGTTGGCCTTGTCGCCGACGTCCGCGTGGGACTCGGTGGACGCCTTGACGTACGTACCGATGCCGCCGTTCCACAGCAGGTCCACCGGCGCCTTGAGGATGGCCTTCATCAGCTCGGCCGGCGTCATCTTGGAGACCTTGCCCTCGATACCGAGGGCCTCGCGGATATGCGCGTTGACCGGGATCGCCTTGGCGCTGCGGGGGAAGATCCCGCCACCGGCCGACAGCAGCTCGGTGTTGTAGTCCTCCCAGCTGGAGCGGGGCAGCTCGAAGATGCGGCGGCGCTCGGCGTAGGAGGTGGCCGCGTCCGGGTTCGGGTCGATGAAGATGTGCCGGTGGTCGAAGGCGGCGACCAGGCGGATGTGCTCGCTGAGCAGCATGCCGTTGCCGAACACGTCACCGGACATGTCGCCGATGCCGACGACCGTGAAGTCCTCGGTCTGCGTGTCCACGCCCAGCTCGCGGAAGTGCCGCTTGACGGACTCCCAGGCACCGCGGGCGGTGATGCCCATGCCCTTGTGGTCGTAGCCCGCGCTGCCGCCGGAGGCGAAGGCGTCACCGAGCCAGAAGTTGTACTGCTCGGCGACCCCGTTGGCGATGTCGGAGAAGGTCGCGGTGCCCTTGTCGGCGGCGACGACGAGGTAGGTGTCGTCCTCGTCGTGCCGGACGACGTCCGGCGGCGGGACGACCTCGCCCGCGACCATGTTGTCGGTGATGTCGAGCAGCGCCGAGATGAAGGTCTTGTACGACGCCACACCCTCCGCGAGCCACGCGTCCCGGTCCACGCTCGGGTCCGGCAGCTGCTTGGCGACGAAGCCGCCCTTGGCGCCGACCGGCACGATGACGGTGTTCTTCACCATCTGCGCCTTGACCAGGCCGAGGATCTCGGTGCGGAAGTCCTCACGCCGGTCGGACCAGCGCAGACCTCCGCGCGCGACCTTGCCGAAGCGCAGGTGCACGCCTTCGACGCGCGGCGAGTACACCCAGATCTCGTACGCCGGGCGCGGCGCCGGCAGATCGGGGATGGCCTGCGGGTCGAACTTCATGGAGACGTAGTCGTGCGGGTGACCGCCCGCCGCCTCCTGGAAGAAGTTCGTCCGCAGGGTCGCCTTGATGACGGTGAGGAAGGACCGCAGGATCCGGTCCTCATCGAGGCTCGCCACCTGGTCGAGCGCCGCGTCGACCTCTTCGAGCAGCGCGTCGACGATCTCGCGGCCCGCGCGCTGGCGGTCCGGCGACATCCGCGCCTCGAACAGGGAGACGAGCAGGCGGGTGGTGTGGACGTTGTTGCGGAGGGTGTCCTCCATGTAGTCCTGGCTGAAGGTGGACCCGGCCTGGCGCAGGTACTTCGCGTACGCCCGTAGCACCATCGCTTGCCGCCAGGTCAGCCCGGCGCTCAGCACGAGGGCATTGAAGCCGTCGTTCTCCGCCTTGCCGGTCCAGCTCGCGGCGAACGCCTCCGAGAACCGCTCGCGTGCGTCGTCGCCCAGATAGTCGCCGCCCGCGAACTTGGGCATGCGCAGACCGAAGTCGTAGATCCAGGCGACGCTGCGGTCGGAGCAGCGCAGTTCGTACGGCCGCTCGTCCACGACCTCGACGCCGAGCCGGTTGAGGACCGGCAGAACGGCGGACAGGGAGACGGCCGCGCCCTTGCGGTAGATCTTGAACCGGCGCTCCTCGGGGGCGGCGCCGACCGGCTCGTACAGGCTCAGCGAGAAGTTGTTGTCCTCGGTGAGCTGTTCCAGGTGGACGAGGTCGGAGACCGCCGAGCGCGGGGAGTGGTCGGCCTTGTAGCCCTCGGGGAAGGCGTTGGAGTAGCGGCGCAGCAGCTCGGCGGCGCGCTCCTCGCCGAGTTCGGCGTTCAGGGCGTCGGCGAAGCCGTCGGCCCAGGAACGCGCGGCCTCGACCAGGCGGGCCTCGATGCGCTCCTTGTCCGCGTCGGACAGCTGCGGCAGCTCGGTGCCCTGCGGGACGCGGACGACGAAGTGCAGCCGGGAGAGGATCGACTCGGTGTTCCAGGCGGTGAAGTCGACGCTGGTGCCGCCGAGCTCCTCCTTCAGGATGTCGATGATCCGCAGGCGCACGCCGGTGGTGTAGCGGTCGCGCGGGAGGTAGACGAGGGCGGAGTAGTAGCGGCCGTACTCGTCCTGGCGTAGGTAGAGGCGCAGCCTCCTGCGCTCCTGGAGGTAGAGGACGGAGGTGGCGATGCGCTGGAGCTCGGGGACGGGGGTCTGGAACAGCTCGTCGCGCGGGTACGTCTCCAGGATCTGCAGCAGGTCGCGCCCGTCGTGGCTGTTCGGCGAGAATCCGGAGACCCGCAGCACATCGTCGACCTTGCGCCGGACGACGGGCACACGGCGGACCGACTCGGTGTAGGCGGCTGAGGAGAACAGTCCCAGGAAGCGCCGCTCGCCGATGACCTCGCCGTTCTCGTCGAACCTCTTCACGCCGACGTAGTCGAGGTACGACGGCCGGTGCACGGTCGCCCGGCTGTTGGCCTTGGTGAGGACGAGGAGCTTGTGCTCACGGGCCTTGGCGCGGGCGTCGGCGGGCAGCCGCTCGAAGGACGGGCTGACGGGGTGGTTCTCGTCCTCGGCGTGGTGCGGGTCGGACCGCAGGATGCCCAGACCGGTGCCGGGCACGGCGGCCAGCGAGTCGTCCTCGCGCAGCTGGTACTCGCGGTAGCCGAGGAAGGTGAAGTGGTCGTCGGCCAGCCAGCGCAGCAGCTCACGGGCCTCCTCGATCTCCTGCTCGCGCAGGTCGGAGGTGGGCTCCCGGGGCAGCTCGTCGGCCATACGCAGGGCCGCGTCCCGCATCTTGCTCCAGTCCTCGACGGCCTCGCGGACATCGGACAGGACGCGCAGCAGGTCGGCGGTGATCTGCTTCAGGTCGCCGCGGTCGGTCTCGCGGTCGAACTCGACGTGGATCCAGGACTCGGCGTGCGTGTCGTGCGGCACCTCGCCTGCGGGCGGGGCGGGGAGCACCTCGATGAGCTTGCCGGTGAGGTCGCGGCGGACGTGGACCAGCGGGTGGATGACCACATGGATCCCCCGCCCCTGCCGGGTCAGCTCGTTGGTGACGGAATCGACGAGGAAGGGCATGTCGTCGGTGACGACCTCGACGACGGAGTGGCTGCAGGTCCACCCGTTCTCTTCGACGGTGGGCGTGTGCACCCGCACGTTGGCCGTGCCCTGGGGGCGGTTCTCGGCCAGACGGTAGTGCGAGAAGGCGGCTCCGAAGATGTCGACCGGGTCGCGGTCGGTGAGGTCCTCCGGGGCGGTGTGCAGGTAGTAGCGCTGGAGGAACGCGAGCACGGTGTCGTGGTCCGGGGTGCCGGGGGTGCTCTCGTCCGTCGTCCCGGTCGGTAGATACCCCCCGACCGGGCTGTTCTCAGCTACCCGGGCAGCCCTCTCGAGCAGCTCGGCCTTGGCTTCGTCCAGCTTGGTCTGCATTGTCCTCTGGCTCCTGTCGCGCGCCGTTGCGTGACGTTGAAGGAAGTACGGTCTCTTCCCCTCCGGCGTAACGCCGCGACGCGGGGTGTCCGGTCTGCTTCGACGCTATGCCGCGAGGTGAGATGAGCGGGGATATATGAGCCAATTTTGAGCTGCCCACGGGGTGTGACGCTGCTCTCTGCGACGCCCGGGCCCAGGGTGTACATGACGTCCCGGGAACCCTTACGCCCCCCTCCCGCCCGCGAAGACCAGCGACCGCCGCCCGGTCACGGATGTCGTCCGTGCTCGCCGGGCGCAGGGCAGGGGCTCCAGTGCCCCCGCGAGCTATCGCGCTGATCACGCCACTAAGGCTATCGCTCCTTACAGGGGGCCCGTCATGAGCCGTATGTGTACAAAACCAGGGGTGGAACTTTGACGTTCTGCACAGGCGCAAAGGGGGCGGGCAGGGCGTAACTGGCGGGGTGGGGCGGCGAGCGGGAGGCTGGTGTCTGCAGGCGAGGCGGAGCATGAGCGGGGAACCGAGGCGAAAGCACGCCATCCGGAGGCAGCCCGTGTCCGAAAACAGACGGTGAACCCGAAGCCACACGGCAACAGCTACGAAGTCAGCGGCAGCGGCTCCGGCGCGCATAGCTACGGGCACTCGTACCGCTGGGGCGGCACGGGTGGGCGCAGGCAGCACCCCGCAGCACCGGGCTGCGCAACGCCCCGGCCTCAGCCGCAACACCGGGCACCCAGCAATCACCAGCAAGCGAACCCCACCCAACCCGGCACCCCCCGAGACGCACGGCCCCTTGGCAAGACCCCGCCCCCGAGGCACGTTGCCCATAAGGCCCGACGGAGACGCAGACCACGGCCAAAAAGAGGAGCGCACCTGACATGACAGCGAAAATCCTCATCGTCACCGGCGACGCCGCAGAGTCCCTGGAGGTCCTCTACCCCTACCAGCGCCTCCGCGAGGAGGGCTACGACGTCCACATCGCCGCCCCCACCCGCAAGAAGCTCCAGTTCGTCGTCCACGACTTCGAACCCGGCTTCGACACCTACACCGAGAAACCCGGCTACACCTGGCCCGCCGACCTCGCCTTCTCCGAGGTGGACCCCGGCGACTACGTCGCCGTCGTCATCCCCGGCGGCCGCGCCCCCGAGTACCTCCGCAACGACCCCGAACTCCGCAAGATCCTCAAGTCGTTCTTCGACGCCGACAAACCGGTCGCCCAGATCTGCCACGGCCCCCTCCTCACCGCCGCGATCGACAGCCTCCGCGGCCGCCGCGTCACGGCGTACCCCGCCCTGGAGCTGGACATGCAGGCCGCCGGCGCCACCTTCCAGGACGCCGAGGCCGTGGTCGACGGCACCCTGGTGTCCTCCCGCGCCTGGCCGGACCACTCCCGTTGGATGCGGGAGTTCCTGACGGTGCTGCGGGCGAAGGCACCGGTGACGTGATGTCCACGGCGCCGCTGACCTGACCGGCAGGCCGACGTGGCTGCGGGCAGTCGTACCGCCGGGGACCTCACCACCGGACCAGGGCTGCACCACCGGACCCGGGTTGTACCGCCGGGCCCGGGCCGCACCACCGGACCTGGGCTGCACCGCCGGTCCCCGACTGCCCGCTTCCTACGCCACCAGCCGCTCCGCCTCCACGACCGCCTCCACGAGCGTGTCCACCACTGGCACCCCCACCTCCTCCAGGCTGGCCCGGCTGTGCGACCCCCCGGTGTAGAGCACGGCCCGCGCTCCCACGTGCAACGCCGCCACCGCATCGTCGGCGGCGTCCCCGATCACCACCGTGCGAGCCGGATCCACGCTCGCGAGCGCCTCGATGTGCCGCACCATGTGCTCGGCCTTGCTGCCCCCGGACGGCCCGGTCCGCCCGTCGACACGTATGAAGTGCTCCTCGATCCCGAACCCCCGTACCAACGGGACGAGTTCGTCATGCACATACATGCTGAGGATCGACTGGCTGCGCCCCGCCGACCGCCACTCCACGAGCAGCTCCGCCACACCCTCGGTGAGCCCACACTTCACCCGGTGCTCGGTGTAGTACCGGTGGAAGGTCTCGTCCATGACCTCCCACTCGGTCTCGGTCGGCAGCCGCCCCATCAGCCGCTCGTAGAACTTCGGCACCGGCACGCAGTACAGCGCCCGGTACTGCTCCATCGTGATCGGCTCCAGCCCCAGCTCGGCGAACGCCGCGTTCGTCGCCCCGATGATCGCGTCATTGTCATGGAACAGCGTCCCGTTCCAGTCCCAGACAATGTGCGTCCCTACTCGCTTCCCCATGCCAAAAACCGTACCCGCCACCACTGACAATCAAGAGAACAGCAGGTCAACGAGGCATCCGGGCGGATGTCCGCAACCGAGGGGGCCCTAGTCCCCCAGCCCCACCAGATTCGGGATCTCCTGGGTCGCGTACCACAGCAGTTCGTGATCCTCGGCCCCGTCCACCACGAACTGCGCGTCGTCGTCCCCACCGTCCGCCGCCTCGAGCGCCTCGGCGGCCGCCGCCACATCCGCCTCCGCGTCGCCCGAGTCGACATGCACGGCGGCCGCCTTGGCCAGCGCCACGCCCCCGGCGATCCGCACCTCACCCAGTGCGGACGGATCCAGCCCCCGGTCGGGGTCGGCGACCGCCGCCCCGTCGGGCACGTCGACGGCGACCACGACCCGACGCCGCGCCGCCCCGGCGTCCGCCGCCAGCAGCCGCAGCGAGGCGAGTGCGGCCCGGTTCAGCGCCGCGTACTCCAACTCCTCGATGTCGTCGGAGAGATACCACTCACGCAACGCGGGCGTGACGGCGTACGCGACGAGCGGCCCGGTCCCCAACTCGCCCGTCTTGTACGCCTCGGCGAGGCCGGGGAGGGTCAGGGGGACGTAGACGCGCATGGCTGACCGCTTTCGTATTCGTAAGGCTCCGCAAGGACCCGAGAGGGCGGTCCCGCACCTCCCGGAGGGCCTTCAGGATACGTGCGGGTGTCCCCTTTCGAGTCCCCGCCGCCACCTCGCCCGGCGTCCACCCCGATCCGAAAACTCACCCGGCACCGGCCCGCCATCACGGCCTTCCGCACCCTTCGATCACCCGGATAAGTGAAGTTTCCGGCCGCCCGATCCAGGTCCCCGCTTCCTTGCCGCCGACGCCCGGAACCCCGTACAAGATCACCGACCGCGAAGTTACTGCCCGGTACAGCCCGGGCTCACCGAACGGGGACCCCCATGAACAAGGTCATGACCAGGACCCAACTCCGCCCGGGCACCCGCCCCCAAAGCCGCCGGGACCCTCGCCGCCCCGGCGGCCTGCCGCCCCGTGCACCGGGCGGCGGCACCTCCCGTACGGCCTCCCCCGGCGACCGCCCACCCGGCTCGCAGGCCGCCACGGGAAGCCACGCCCGCACCAGACCCACCGACACCCGCCCACCGTCCGCCCCCGCCCGGCCGCGGCCCATCACGCCGCCGACAACCTCCGCTCAGCCGCGCTCCATCGCACAGCCGGCAGGCCCGGCCCAGCCGCGGCCCATCTCACCGCCAGCAGCCCCGGCCCGCCCGCGGCCCATCGCACCCACGCAGGCTCCGAGCAGTCGTGCCACCGGGGTGGCGCCGGTCCCGAAGAAGGGCGGCACCCTGTCAGCGCCGGGCTGCGCGACCCACCCCCGGCCCGCTCCGAGTCCGGACACGCCGGAAGCCCCGGCGAGCGTGCCGACGCACCACCCGCTGAGGCCGATCCCCCAGCCCCGACCCACCGACGTCTTCGCCGACCGCCTGCTCCTGGTCCTGAGCGGCCAACGCCCCGTCCACTCGATGCTCCGCCACACCGCCGGCCGCGCCTACGACGAACTCGCCTGGCTGGCCGAACGCAGTCCTCTCCGCACCCGCGGCACCCGCCCCGTCGTCCGCGACATCGGCTACTTCGAACCCCGCCCGGGCGCCGTGGAAGCCTTCGCCCGCATCGGCGCCGGCAACCAACTGCGCGCGATGGCGTTCCGCCTGGAACAGGGCCAGGACCTCCGCTGGCGCTGCACGGCGGTCGAACTGGGCGGCCCGCGCAGGCCACGCACGGACGACGACTGACCACCCGCACCCAGGCCACCCACGGCCGACGACAGGCCAGCCACACCCAGGCCACCCACGACCGACGACAGGCCACCACCTCGGACCGCAAGCCGAAGGGCCGGGCCCCCAGAGGAGACCCGGCCCTTCCAGCCGCTACGGCACCACAGGCGCCGCCACTGTCTGCTCGACGCCGCTATCTGCTCGCGGCGCCTTCACCCGGCGCTACTTCTTACGGCGCCGTCCACCACGCGACTGCTTGCGCCGCTCTGCGCGCGTGAGGCCGTCGGCCTCCGAACGGACCGGCTCGTCACCGTTGGCGAAGTCGCCCTCGACGATGTCACCCTCACCGTCCACCTTGGGCGCGGTGAAGTGCAGCCGGTCCGGACGCCGCGGGGCCTCGAGCCCCTTGGCCCGGATCTCGGGACGCGCGCCCGCCTGCGCCGGCACGGCGTCCTGCTTCTCCAGGTCGGCGACCGGCTTGGCGTCCTCGACAGGGACCTCCTCGACCTGCTGCTCGACCTGGACCTCCAGGTTGAACAGGTAGCCGACGGACTCCTCCTTGATGCCCTCCATCATCGCGGTGAACATGTCGAAGCCCTCGCGCTGGTACTCGACCAGCGGGTCCTTCTGCGCCATCGCGCGCAGGCCGATGCCCTCCTGGAGGTAGTCCATCTCGTAGAGGTGCTCGCGCCACTTGCGGTCCAGGACCGACAGCACGACCCGGCGCTCCAGCTCACGCATGATCTCGGAGCCGAGCTGCGCCTCACGCTGCTCGTACTGCTCGTGGATGTCGTCCTTGATGGACTCCGCGATGAACTCGGCGGTCAGACCGGCCCGGTCGCCGGCCGCCTCCTCCAGCTCCTCGATGGTGACCTTCACCGGGTAGAGCTGCTTGAAGGCGCCCCACAGCCGGTCCAGGTCCCACTCCTCGGCGAAGCCCTCGGCGGTCTCCGCGGCGACGTACGCGTCGATCGTGTCGTCCATGAAGTGCCGCACCTGCTCGTGCAGGTCCTCGCCCTCCAGGACGCGACGGCGCTCGCCGTAGATGACCTCACGCTGGCGGTTGAGGACCTCGTCGTACTTCAGGACGTTCTTACGGGTCTCGAAGTTCTGCTGCTCGACCTGCGACTGGGCGGACGCGATCGCGCGCGTGACCATCTTGTTCTCGATCGGCACGTCGTCGGGGACGTTCGCCATCGACATCACACGCTCGACCATCTGGGCCTTGAACAGCCGCATGAGGTCGTCACCGAGGGACAGATAGAAGCGGGACTCGCCGGGGTCGCCCTGACGGCCGGAACGACCGCGCAGCTGGTTGTCGATACGCCGCGACTCGTGCCGCTCGGTACCGAGCACGTACAGGCCGCCGAGCGCCTCGACCTCTTCCTTCTCGGCCTTGACGGCCGCCTCGGCCCGCTCCAGGGCGGCGGGCAGGGCGTGGGCCCACTCCTCGATGTGCTCCTCGGGGTCGAGGCCGCGCTGGCGCAGCTCGGCCTCGGCGAGGTCCTCGGGGTTGCCGCCGAGCTTGATGTCCGTACCACGGCCGGCCATGTTGGTGGCCACCGTCACGGCGCCCTTGCGGCCGGCCTGGGCGACGATCGTCGCCTCACGGTCATGCTGCTTGGCGTTCAGCACCTCGTGCTGAATACCGCGCTTGCTCAGCTGCTGCGACAGATACTCGGACTTCTCGACCGACGTCGTACCGACGAGGATCGGCTGGCCCTTCTCGTGCTTCTCGGCGATGTCGTCGACGACGGCCTCGAACTTGGCGACCTCGGTGCGGTAGATCAGGTCCGACTGGTCCTTGCGGATCATCGGCTTGTTGGTCGGGATCGGGACCACGCCGAGCTTGTAGATCTGGTGGAACTCGGCGGCCTCGGTCATCGCCGTACCGGTCATGCCGGAGAGCTTGCTGTAGAGGCGGAAGAAGTTCTGCAGGGTGATCGTGGCGAGGGTCTGGTTCTCGTCCTTGATGTCCACCCCTTCCTTCGCCTCGATCGCCTGGTGCATGCCCTCGTTGTAGCGGCGGCCGGCGAGGATACGGCCGGTGTGCTCGTCGACGATCATGACTTCGCCGTCGATGACGACGTAGTCCTTGTCCTTCTTGAACAGTTCCTTGGCCTTGATGGCGTTGTTCAGGTAGCCGACGAGCGGCGTGTTCACCGACTCGTAGAGGTTGTCGATGCCGAGCCAGTCCTCGACCTTGGTGACGCCGGACTCGTGGATGGCGACGGTGCGCTTCTTCTCGTCGACGTCGTAGTCGCCGGTCTCCTCGATGCCCTTGAGGGGGTTGCCGGCCTCGCCGCGCTTGAGGCGGAGGACCAGCTTGGCGAAGTCGCCGTACCACTTGGTGGCCTGGTCGGCCGGGCCGGAGATGATCAGCGGCGTACGGGCCTCGTCGACCAGGATGGAGTCGACCTCGTCGACGATGGCGTAGTTGTGACCGCGCTGGACCAACTCGTCCTTCGACCACGCCATGTTGTCGCGCAGGTAGTCGAAGCCGAACTCGTTGTTCGTGCCGTAGGTGATGTCGCAGTTGTACTGCTCGCGGCGCTGCGCCGGGGTCATGTTGGCCAGGATGCAGCCGACGGAAAGACCCAGGAACTTGTGGACGCGGCCCATCATCTCGGAGTCGCGCTCGGCCAGGTAGTCGTTGACCGTGATGAGGTGAACGCCGTCTCCGGAAAGAGCGTTCAGATACGCGGGCAGCGTGCCCACCAGGGTCTTGCCCTCACCGGTCTTCATCTCGGCGACATAGCCGAGGTGGAGGGCGGCGCCACCCATCAGCTGGACGTCGTAGTGCCGCTGTCCGAGGACGCGCTTGGCGGCCTCACGGACGGTGGCGAAGGCCTCGGGCAGCAGGTCGTCCAGGCTCTCACCATCGGCGTAGCGCTGCTTGTACTCATCGGTGAGGGCCCGCAGCTCGGCGTCGGAGAGGTCGACGAAGTCCTCTTCGATGGAGTTGACCTGGTCCGCGATGCGGTGCAGCTTGCGCAGGATCTTGCCTTCGCCTGCACGCATGATCTTCGAGAGGACGGACACGGGGGTTGGTCTCCTTGCCGGTCGGGCCTGGGACGGTCGGTTTCCATTTGACTTGTCTGAGCAACGGCCATCGTATGCGAGGACCCCGCCGCGCCGGGAGCCTGCCGTCTACGCCGACGATCCGCTGCTTCAAATCTCCGTCAAAGGGACAACGGCCGGGGGTCGCGGATGGTGCCGCGTTCCGCCAACGAATTGTGCGAAACGCGATCGCGCGCTCACGCACCGCATGGTTCACACACCGCATAAAAAATGGCGTTCGCACCGCTCCCCGAGCAGAATCGGCCGATGGAACCCGTCACGCTCACCACCGACCGCCTCCTCATGCGCACGGTCGGACCGCAGGACACCGATGCCGTGTACGAGGCCGTCCAGGACCCCGACATCCTGCGCTGGACCACGATCCCCTCGCCCTACCTGCACGAGCACGCCCACAGCTTCACGCACCAACTGGTCTCCGAGGGCTGGAGCAACGGTTCGATGTTCACCTGGGGGCTCTTCCTCCCCGAAGGGGAGGACCTGGTGGGCATGCTCGGTCTCACGATGCGTTCCATGAGCGATGCCGAGATCGGTTTCTGGGGCACCAAGGAGCACCGCGGCAACGGCTACATCACCGAGGCCGTCCTCGCCGCGTCCCGCTGGGCCTTCGTCCACGTCTCGATCGACCGCGTGGAATGGCGCGCCGAGGTCGGCAACCTCCCCTCCCGCGCAGTGGCGACCCGCACCGGCTTCACCCTGGAGGGCACCCTCCGCTCCGCCATCGTCCATCAGGGCGTACGCCGTGACTGCTGGGTGGGTTCCCTGCTCCCCTCAGACCTGGGCCTGCCGTCGACGGCGCCCTACCTGCCGGCCCCGACATCCCCCAGCCACCCAGCTCCCGAAGACCACCCAGCCCCCGAAGACTGATCACAGCCGCCCGCAGAGGGCGTCCACCTCTCGACGTCGGCCCCGGCAATTCAGCCCGTCCGGCGTTTGAGGACAAGGCCCCTTCAGGGCCGAAGCGGGGGTCCAGGGGGCGGCAGCCCCCTGGCGGGGTCGAAGGGGCGGCAGCCCCTTATGGACGGGACGGGTAGGGGCGGCGGGGTCGAATCCACGAACGCCGCCGCGAACACCGGCCGCCCCTCCCCCAAACCCCCAGCTCACTCCCCATTGTCAGTGCCACCCCCTATCGTCCGAACCCATGACGACCCCGCGCCCCACCACCCTCTCGGCAGACGAAGCCCGCCGCATCGCCCTGAGAGCCCAAGGCTTCCTCGGCACTCCCGACCGCCGCTCCGGCGTCCGCGGCATACTCCGTCACCTCGGCGCGGTCCAACTCGACACCATCTCGGTCCTGGCCCGCTCCCACGAACTCATCCCGTACGCCCGCCTGGGCGCAGTAGGCCGCAAGACGGTCGAGAAGGCGTACTGGACGGACACACACGCCTTCGAGTACTGGTCCCACGCCGCCTGCATCCTCCCCGTGGAGGAGTGGCCCCACTTCGCCTTCCGCCGCCGCGCCTACCGCAACCGCCCCCACTGGAACCACGAACTCCCCGACGGCGCCTACGACCAGGTGATCAAACAGCTCCGCGCCGAAGGCCCCCTCACCGCGACAGAACTGGGTGGCGCGAAGAGGACCAGCGACTGGTGGGACTGGTCGGGCTCGAAGGTCGCCGTCGAACGCGCCCTCATGTACGGCGAGGTGGTCTGCGTGGAGCGCCGCGGCTGGAAGCGCGTCTACGACCTCGCCGAACGCGCCATCCCACCGTCACTGCTGCACGACGAACTGGACGACACCGAGTGCCTGCGCCGCCTGGTCCGCCTGGCGGGCCAGTCCCTCGGCGTCGGCACACGCGCGGACATCGCCGACTACCACCGCCTCAAGGGCGAGCAGGTGGACGCGGTGATCGCCGACTCGGGCCTGGTCCCGGTGACGGTGGAGGGCTGGGGCAAGCCGGCCTGGGCCGACCCCGCGGCCCTGGAGACACCCCCGCGCGGCCGCCACCGCACCACGCTCTTGTCCCCGTTCGACTCCCTGATCTGGGAACGGGCCCGCACGGAGCGGATCTTCGGCTTCACCCACCGCCTGGAGGCCTACGTCCCCAAGCAGAAGCGGATATACGGCTACTTCGCGATGCCGGTCCTGGCCGGCGGCCATCTGGTCGGCCGCGTGGACCCGGCCCGCGAGGGCAGCACGCTGGTGGCCAAGCAGGTCACCCTGGACGGCCCGAAGGCCGTCCCGGCAGTGGCCCAGGCCTTGGCCGAGGCGGCAAGCTGGGTCGACTGCACGGACGTACGCGTGGAACGGGTCGACGCACCCGACCTGCGCGAGCCACTCGCCAGGGAGCTCACGCGCATATTGGCGTGACCGTCAGGCCGTCACACCAGCCCCAGCCACACCAGCCATCAGCCAGCCCCTCAGCGGATCTCGAGGATCTTCTCCCGCATCGCATACACCACGGCCTCCATCCTGGAGTGCAGCTGCAGCTTCTCCAGGATGTTGCGCACATGGTTCTTCACGGTGTTCTCGGAGATGAACAACTCCTTGGCGATGTCGCGGTTGTTCATCCCCGTGGCGACGAGCTTGAGGACCTCCAGTTCACGGTCCGTCAGCCGCGGCGCGGGCACGAGCCGGCGCTCGTCCGTCCGCTGGATCATCGACTTGAACTCGGTGAGCAGCTTCGACGCCATGGACGGGCTGATCTGCGACTGCCCGTCGGCCACCGCACGAATGGCGGTGGCCACCTCGTCCGTGGAGATCTCCTTGAGGAGATAACCGGTCGCGCCCGCCTTGATCGCGTCGTAGAGGTCGGCCTCCTCGTCGCTGATCGTCAACATGATGATCTTCGCGCTGGGGGCCACCTCCTTGATGGAGGTGCAGGCCTCGATCCCGCCCCGCTTGGGCATGCGGACGTCCATCAGGACGATGTCCGGCAGCAGGTCCGCGGCCTTGTCCACGGCCTCTGCGCCGTCACCCGCCTCCCCCACGACCTGGATGTCCTCCTCGGCCGCGAGCACGATCTCCAGTCCACGACGGAAGAGGGCGTGATCGTCCACGACGAGGACTCTGATCGGCTCCTTGCGGGGAGAGCCCGCTTCCGGGCCCACGCCGACGACGTCGCCGTCGGCATCCTCGTCCCGCATCGGTCCGAAGCTGTCCGCCATCGTTCCTCCCCCTGAAGGCTGTGGCTGGTCCTGTGCCATCGCCAACCCAAGGCAACGACCCACCGGTTGGGCCGGTGCGGCCATGATTTCATGCCCGGCCGACACTACGGTGACGAGCGGGGCGCGAAGTGGTCGCACACCGGTGCCCCTGGGGGCGCACACGCGCTCCAGGGGCACCGGCGCAGCTGTCAGTGGGATGGGTCAGCCGCCCAGCGTGCCACCAGCCGCGGGAGACTGCGCCTGGGTGACCATCGGGTCCGTGCTGAGGTGGATGACGCCGTAGTCGTAGGCGTGCCGCCGGTAGACGACACTCGGTTCCTTGGTCTCGGAGTCGATGAACAGGTAGAAGTCGTGCCCGACCAGTTCCATCTCGTAGAGGGCCTGGTCGAGGGTCATCGGGGAGGCGACGTGCGTCTTTTCGCGCACGACGAGGGGCCCTTCGCCCTTCACTTCCAGCGAGCCGATCTTCTTGGTGGGAATTCCCTCCGGCTCTTCTTCCTGGAAGGTGTGGCCATTGCCGTTGAGCGTTGCCGCGCCCGGAACGTGGTCGGGGACCTCGGCCGCCGAGATCCGGCGTGCGCCTCGGCGCGAAAAACGCTTGTCGTGCTGCTTGCGCAGCCGGGCATCCAGCTTCTCCGCCGCCAGGTCGAGTGCCGCGTACGGATCACTGGCTGCCGCCTCCGCCCGGATCACCGGACCGCGGGAGCGGAGCGTGATCTCCACTCGATCGCTGCGGTCGGCCTGTCGGGGGTTGGGCTCCTTGGACACCTCGACGTCGAGGCTGATCACCTTGGCATCGAGCCTCTGGATCTTCTCCAGCTTCAGCTTCTCGGCCACGTGCTTGCGGAACCGCTCGGGCACCTCGGTCTTGCGGCCTTTGACGACGATGTCCACGCAGAACTCCGTTCCCGGATCGCTCCGCTCCATCGGCGGAGCATCTCCCTTTTGCACCCGGCTCCGGTGAACCCCGGAACCTCGGACTCGGTGACTTCCACCTCCTCCTCCCCCATGGGCAAGATCTCCACCCCATGGCCGCGGGTGATTGCGCAAAACCCGCAGCACGGCATTCCGATATGAGAGGGATGGCCTGCGCCTTTCCCTCACAACCGAACATATCTCGCCCGGACGGATGTCGTCACCCTCTACTGCGGCGTACCTCCGTTCAGGTGAATTGACCCTCTCGTTACCTGCAACGATGCAAGGTCGCAGTCAGTTCCGGTTTATTTCGAAGGAATCCGGCGACGCAGCGACCACGGCCGCGCAGATCACGTCACCGGCCCGTCCGGCATCCATGATTCCCGGCATCTCACGCGTCCGCCGCACCACACCCTCCGTCGAGCCCGCTCTCCGTTCCCCAGTGCTTTCCCGACTTCCCGCCAGGTACACAGCCGACCTCCCGTCATCACACGCCCCGAGCGGGGCCACCCATCCATACGCGTCCACCTCCTCCGCCGTTCTGCCGTATCCGCTCGCTCCTGCCTCCGTACGGCTGCGGAGGCCCCCTACGTCGGGCCGGCAGGGGGCCGCCCGCTCCGGTCTGCGGGAGTCCGTCGCCTCCGCCGAAGCCGCCCGCACGGCACGCGCCGCCTCCGCCAGGGAAGCGCCCGTCGTCATCAGGTCGTCGACTAGCACGACCGGACCACAGGCGAGCAGCCGGCCTCCGCCGGGAGCCACCGTCAGCGCGCCCGCGAGATTGGCCCACCGCTGCCGGGAGTTGAGCCCCGACTGATCGGCCACCGAACGCCGCTGCCGCAGCACGGCAAGCACCCGCGCCGTCGTCCCGGCCCGCCGCAGCTCACCCGCGGCCGCGAGCGCGATCCGCCGCGCCGGATCATGCCCTCGTGCCCGCACCGCCCCACGCCCGGAAGGAACGGGTACGAGCAGCACAGGCGCACCGGCGCTCCCGACCCGCACCGCGCCGTCAGCTCGTACCTGAGAGCCCCGGGACCGCACGTCCGGCACCGACGCCCCACCGCCCTCCGCACAGGCCTCCCGAAGCCCCGCCCGCACGGCCCCCGCCAGAGCCGTCCCGAGCGGCGCCGCGAGCGCCAGCGCGCCGCGCTCCTTGTGGGCCAGCAGCACGGCCCGCACCTCGTCCGCGTACCGGGCCGCCGCGTGCACGACCGGCAGCCCGGGCGGCTCCGGCACCGGCCGCACCCGGCTCGGTGCGGCCCCGCTCAGGACGGCACGGCACTCCGGACAGAGCACCGTACGAGACCTGCCACAGCCTCCGCACTCGGCCGGCAGCACCAGGTCGGTGAGGTCCTGCCACCACCCCCGCATGCCCACCACTGTGCCAACGCCCGCGCCGACCGACCATCCCTGTGGATAACTGCCTGTGGAAAACTCCAGCCCCCACCCAGACGCACACGTCGGCCCCGCAACACCGCCGGATTCCACCCACCAGGGAAGAACCGGACGCCCACCCCGCAACCAAACAAGCGGCCGCCCCCAGCCGGAGTCCTCCCCCGGCCGGAAGCGGCCGCCACGCTCACCGGCCCCGGACCTCAACGGCCCCGCCGGACACGACGTCACCCCGGATAAACCGGCGCGGTCCCGTCCGTCACCACTTTCTGCCACTGCATCCCGGACGGCAGCCGTACGATCCCGTCCTCCGAGTAGCCGACCAGCGGCAGCCGTGCGTCCTCGGACGCGGTGATCTCCTTCACGCCGCTGAGGGCCGCGGGAACCGGCCCCTCCGGTGTCGAGCCGTCGACCTGGACGTACCGCATCGTCTGGACGCCGCCCTGCTCACGCCCGGCCACCACGAGCCGACTGTCACCGGCCCACGACATGGCGGTGACCTCCTCCAACTCCGGCGTCGCGGAGCGCAGTTCGTGCACCGATACGGCCGCGGGCTCCCCGGCCTTCACGTTCTCGCTGTGTTCGATCCGCCCGATGAGCAGCGACGACCTGTCGCCCTGCTTCACCACCAGCGCGATCCGCACGCCGTCCGCGGCCACCCGGACGGACTCGATACGCCCCTCCAGCCCCGGCGGCGTCTTCACCACCAGCGGATCGCCCACGCCCTCCTTCAGCAGCAACAGCCGGGGATGGGCGGGATCGCGATCGGCCACCCACAGGTCGCCCTGGGCATCCCAGCTGGGCGCCGACAGCCTCTCCTTCGCCGTCCGGCCCCCGCTGGTGAGCTCGGGCTCCCCCAGCGGGCCGCCCTGCACCAGCGCCCCGACATACAGGTTCTTGCCGTCGAGGCCGACCCCGGCCGCCATGTCCTCGTCGCGCGAAACAGCCACCGACTCCAGCTCGGTATCGCCCTCACCCAGGGCACCGGGCACGGGCTCGGGATGCGTGTCGTCGGTAGCGGCGGCCAGCCGTACGAGCCGGTGCTCGGCGTCGAGGAAGTACAGGTAATCGGCGCGCTCGACCGACCCGCGCGTGGCGACGGCCTCCGCCTCGTTCTCGCGGAGCACGCACAGCTGCCTGCCACCCGCCCGCAGCTCGACCTCGTCCACCGTGGGGGTGAGGTTCTGCAGGGTGAACAGGAGCTGCGCCGCCATCTCTTTGCACTTGGTCAGTCCGACCCGGGCCGCCTTGTCGTTCAACGGCACGGTCAGCCGGTTCTGGTCGTCGGTCGTCAGCGAGTCGCCCCCCTTCTTCAGCGCCGTACCGGTGGGGAAGCTCGACCTGACGACCGGGTTGAGCCAGCTGGTGGGCCCCTTGAGCAGGGAGCGCACCATCTCCGTCACCGGATCCACGTTCCTGCGCACATAGACGGGATCGGCAACGGCCGCCGTGTGCGGGGCGGTCCCGAGCGTGGTGTTCGTGGCGAAGTAGTACTTGTCGACGGACATGTAGTTGCGCTGAAAGTCCGACTTACCCATGACGACGCCGCGCGGCGGCACGTCGATGCGCCACTGCCTGGTCTTCTTGTCCCGGGTGAGATGCATCGACTCGCTGTAGTCCCCTTCGGCGGGCGAGTACGACTGCTGCGCGTCGACCGTGGCGACCTTGGTGCCGGTCAGCGTGTACGAGAGGCCGTCGCTCTCCTCCCGTCCTCCCACACGGTCGGCTTCAGCGTCCGGTCCACCGGCGAGCACCGTCGTGGACAGCAACGGCCGCCACTTGTCCGACGCCTCCTTGGTCAGGTACTTGCGCGCTATCTCATAGTCCGGATCGTCGCTGGTCAGCGCTTCCAGGAAGCCGGTCACGATCTCCGCCGACGAAGCATCCTCGTGCGGCGGCATGGCGAAGACCCGCACCTGGGTGTCCTGGCGCGGCGTGGACTCGACGCCCCGCAGATCGCCGCTGTCGGGCATCGAGGCGCACCCCGCAAGCAGTACGACCCCACAGGCGGCGAACACCACCGCGCGCCCCGGCCCGCGCCGGGCGCCCCCTTCGCGGTCAGCGCCCACGAAATGCCTCCCCATGCTTGTTCGGCTCCTCGGCCCGCCCGGCTTCCTCGCTCGGCGGCCCTTCCGCGTCAGCCGTGTCGTCCTGCGACCGCGCGCCCGAGGCGGGCCGGGGGACCACGCGCGCGCCGTTGCCGGGCAGCGCCGTCGGATCGGCCTTGGGGGCCGCCGCGCCCAACCGCGCGGCGAACGGGTCCCTCGACGGCATCGAAGCCACCTGGTCACCTGTGGACTGGGACGGCACTGTCGCGGCCTTCTCACCGCCGCCACACGGCAGACCGGCGTCATTAAGTCCACGATTGCGTCGCGAGTCCTTGGGCTCCAGCGGTATCGGCGAACCCCGCAGCGGCTCGTCCGCGGTCCGCGGCAGCGTCAGCCGGAACTGCGAACCGCCACCCGGCTCGCCCCACGCCTGCAGCCAGCCGCCGTGCAGCCGGGCGTCCTCCAGCGCGATGGACAGCCCAAGGCCCGTACCGCCCGTGGTACGCGCGCGTGCCGGGTCGGCCCGCCAGAAGCGGCTGAAGACCCGGGTGGCCTCGCCGGGCTTGAGCCCGACGCCGTAGTCACGCACCGCGACCGCGACCGCCCCGCCCGCCGCCGCGAGCTTCACGACGACGTCCCTGCCCTCTCCGTGCTCGACGGCGTTGACGACGAGGTTGCGCAGCACACGCTCGACGCGCCGGGCATCGGCCTCGGCGACGATGGGCTGCTGGTCGCCGAGGATCCGTATCTGGGTGCCCTTGCGCTCGGCGAGCGGCTCGGCCCCGGTGACCACGCGCCGCACGACCTCCCTGAGGTCGATCGGCTCGGCCTCCAGCGCCGCCGCACCGGCGTCGAAGCGGCTGATCTCCAGCAGGTCGGCGAGCAGCGACTCGAACCGGTCCAACTGGTCGGCGAGCAACTCCGCCGACCGGGCAGTCACCGGATCGAAGTCCTCCCGCGCCTCATGGATGACGTCGGCAGCCATGCGTACGGTCGTCAGCGGCGTCCGCAGCTCGTGCGACACGTCGGACACGAACCGCCGCTGCATCCGCGACAGATCCTCCAGCTGCTGGATCTTCAGCTGCAGGTTCTGCGCCATCTTGTTGAAGGCCTCACCGAGCCGCGCGATGTCGTCCTCGCCGGTGACCTTCATCCGCTCCTGCAGCCGCCCGGCCGACAGCCGCTCGGCGATCCCGGCCGCCATCCGCACCGGCGTGACGACTTGGCGCACCACGAGCCAGGCGATGGCCCCGAGCAGTACGACGACGAAGAGCCCGGCGGTGGCGAGCGTTCCCTTGACCAGGCTGAGCGACTTCTCCTCCTGCGCGAGCGGGAAGAGGTAGTAGAGCTGGTAGGGGTCGCCGTTGGGATCGTTGACCTGCTTGCCGATGACCAGTGCCGGCTGGGAGTCCTTGTGAGCGGTGGGCTGGTAGACGATCCGGGTGTAGCTCTGGAACGCCCCCGTAGCACTGTCGATCCGATCGCGCAGGGCCTCGGGCACGCTCGCGGTCGGGTCCACACCGCCGGAGGCACGCCGTCCGCGCCCCCCGGTGTCGCTGCCCGCGGAGGTCGGAAGCGTCACCACTTCGAAGGCACCCTGCCCGCCGCTGGACAGCGAGGAGACGAGATCGCTCATCCACTGGATGACGTTCTGGTCGGAGCGCTCGTCCACCGCCGCCCCGTCGTCGGCGGTCCCTGCGGCAGCCTCGTCGGCCCTCTGCTTGGCCGCCGCGAAGCCGCCCGTGGCCTGGCTCTGCGAGGCCTTCACCTTGGCGTCCAGCAGGCCGTTGCGCACCTGCCCGATGACCACGAAGCCCAGCAGCAGAACCACACCCAGCGACATCAGCAGGGTCGTGGCGACGACCTTGAGCTGGATGTTGCGCCGCCACAGCCGCATGACGGGCAGCAGCGGCCGGCGCACCCAACGCAGCAGAAGACGCAGGACCGGGCTGCCCTGGACTCCTCCCTGCAGCAGCCCACCCTCGAGGAACCGTCCCCAACGGGAGCCCGCACCCTTCCGGCCGACAGGCCGCTCCGGACGGGCCCCGGTCCGACCGGGGGCCGCAGCGGCGCTGTCCCCGGACATGTCAGCTCGGCCCTGCCTTGTAGCCGACGCCACGAACGGTCACCACGATCTCCGGACGCTCCGGGTCCTTCTCGACCTTGGAACGCAGCCGCTGCACATGGACGTTCACCAGACGGGTGTCGGCCGCGTGCCGGTAGCCCCACACCTGCTCGAGGAGCACCTCACGCGTGAACACCTGCCATGGCTTGCGCGCCAGCGCGACCAGCAGGTCGAACTCCAGCGGCGTCAGCGCGATGGACTGTCCGTCCCGCTTCACGGAGTGCCCGGCCACATCGATGACGAGGTCACCGATGGCCAGCTGCTCGGGTGCCGGCTCCTCCGACCTCCTCAGCCGCGCCCGGATCCGGGCGACGAGCTCCTTCGGCTTGAACGGCTTCACGATGTAGTCGTCAGCGCCGGACTCCAGGCCGACCACCACGTCCACCGTGTCGCTCTTGGCCGTGAGCATCACGATCGGCACCCCGGACTCCGCCCTGATCAGGCGGCACACCTCGATACCGTCCCGCCCGGGCAGCATCAGGTCGAGCAGCACCAGATCGGGCTTGGTCTCCCGGAATGCGGCCAGCGCCTTGTCGCCGTCGGCTACGAAAGACGGCTCAAAACCTTCACCACGCAGCACGATGCCGAGCATCTCGGCCAGTGCGGTGTCGTCGTCGACGACAAGGACTCGTCCCTTCATGAATGCCATCATCCCATTCTCATAACAGTGGCGAAGGCAGTGGTGAGATAGGTCACCGGCCAGTGACCTTAGTCGTACGCGATGGCCACTGTCTGCCCTCGCCACCATGACGGAGCGTGACCTTTGGGCGGATCCACCCGACCTTGCCCCGATGGTCCCGACTGCTACCTCACAACGTCTGTGTCATCTGCCGCGACCTGGCACACAGCTCCGCCAGCGCCTCAGCAGTCACGGGGGACACGGCGCCCTCCTCAGTGACGATCGCCGTCACCAGCTCGGGCGGCGTCACATCGAACGCCGGGTTGTACGCCTGCGTCCCCAGGGGCGCCACCGGAATCCCGCCACCCGGTTCCACTCCCGCCACCGGCACCTGAGGCGCCACGATCTCGGTCACCTCAAATCCGGGGCGCTGCTCGACCTCGATGGACGCCCCGTCCGGCGTCTCCGGATCCACCGTCGTCAGCGGTGCCACCACGATGAACGGCACATGGTGGTACCGCGCGAGCACGGCGAGCGGATAGCTCCCCACCTTGTTCGCCACCGAGCCATCGGCCGCGATACGGTCCGCCCCGATCAGCACCGCGTCCACCTCACCGGCAGCGAACAGCGAGCCCGCCGCATTGTCCGTGAGCAAGGTGTACGCCATCCCGTTACGCGCGGCCTCGTACGCCGTCAGACGAGCCCCTTGCAGCAACGGCCGCGTCTCGTCCACCCACAACCGCCTCAGCCGCCCGGCCCGGTGCGCAGAGAGCGCCACCGCGAACGCCGTGCCCTCACCTCCTGACACCAGCGCCCCGGTGTTGCAGTGCGTGAGGATGCGGTGCCCACCGCCGGGCAACAGCTCGTCCAGCAGCGCCAGCCCGCGCTCGGCCATCCGGGCGCTGGCCTCGGCGTCCTCCTTGTGCAACGCCCGCGCCGCACCCAGCGCCGCCGCGGCGGCCTGCTCGGCATCCCCACTCCTGGCGAGCTCGGCCCGGTACGCGGACTGAGCCCTGCGCACGCCGACGGCTAGGTTCACCGCCGTGGGCCGGGCGCCCGCCAGCGACTCCGCGGCGGCATCCACGTCGAATCCGCGCGCGGCGGCGAGCGCGACACCGTACGCCCCTGCGATCCCGAGCAGCGGCGCCCCGCGCACGGCGAGCGAACGGATCGCCTCCACCAGCGCGGACGCGTCCGTACACACCAGCTCGACTTCCTCGGCCGGCAGCCTCGTCTGGTCGAGAAGGACCAGAACGGGACCCTCAGGTGGTTCGTCCCACCGGATCGCCGGTATCCCTGTCGCTTTGCTGTCCTCGCCGGATTGCGCGTGCTGATCAGCCATGCGGCCAGTCTGCCCTTTGTCCGACGGACAATTGAAGGTGTGCAGCCGATACCGCGGCCGGTACCTCGCCGACCGCCCCATGGCACGATGGCTGCCAACCTGCCGCCGCGACCGCGGACGGGCACCGTGAAGGAGCGACGATGAAAGACACTCCGGGCTGGGCCTCGCCCGGATCCGCCCCGTCCGACGGGCAGGAACCGGAGGCGTCCGGACCTGCCGAGCCCGCAGATCGTCCCGACCCCGCGCAACAGCCGGGACCGGACCCACAGGGCCCCGGCACGAAGTGGTCCAACGAGCAGCCGCCACCCGGCCAGTGGTCCGCCCCGACGGGGCCGCAGGCTCCCGGCCAGACCCCGCCACCCCCACCGCCCGGCCCGGGCTGGGGCACCCACCCGCCCGCCGGCCCTGGTGGACACGGCGGATACGGCGGATACGGCGGATACGGCGGCGGCCACCCTGGCTACGGCGCCCCGGGCGGTTACGGCGCCTGGGGAAGCGGCTGGGGTGGCCCACCACCCGCCGCCAAGCCCGGCGTGATCCCGCTGCGCCCACTCGGCGTCGGCGAGATCCTCGACGGCGCGGTCTCCACCATGCGCACCTACTGGCGCACGGTCCTGGGCATCTCGCTGACCGTCGCGATCGTGACGGAGATCCTCGTCATTCTCCTCCAGGGCTTCGTCCTGAACGACCGCACCAGCACCGAGGCCCTCAACGACCCCAGCGCCACCCTCAGCGAGCTGGCCCGCGCCACGCGCGACGCCCTGCTCAGCTCCAGCGTGATCTTCCTGATCTCGGTGATCGGCGCGATCGCCGCGACCGCACTGCTGACGACGGTCACCAGCCGCGCGGTGCTCGGCAAGTCGGTGACCACCGGCGAGGCCTGGCGCGATGCCCGCCCTCAGGTACTGCGGCTCTTCGGCCTGCTCTTCCTGCTGCTGCTCATGACCTTCGGCCTGCTGCTCGCAGGCGCCGTGCCCGGCATCCTCGTGGCCGCCTCGGGCTCCGGCGACGGAGGCGCAGCACTGGCCATCCTGGGCACCCTCGGCACCGGCATCATCGCGCTGTGGCTGTGGTTCCGCTTCTCCCTCGCCTCGCCGGCGCTGATGTTGGAGAAGCAGGGCATCATGAAGGCGCTGAGCCGCTCCGCAAAGCTCGTCCGCGGCTCCTGGTGGCGCGTCTTCGGCATCCAGTTGCTGGCCACGATCATCGCGAACATCGTCGCGGCGATCGTCGTCATCCCCTTCACCTTCCTCGGCGGCGCCCTCAGCGGCGACGGCGCCGCAAGCTTCCTCAACGGCACCACCGACTTCGGCTGGACGTTCCTCATCGTCAGCGGCATCGGCTCGGTGATCGGCTCCATGATCACCTTCCCGATCACGGCCGGCGTCACCGTCCTGCTCTACATCGACCAGCGCATCCGCCGCGAGGCCCTCGACCTCGAACTGGCCCGAGCAGCCGGCGTCCAGGGCTACGGCACCGGCACCCCGGGGAGCTGAACCGGTGAGCCTGGCGGGGGGAGTTCTCACAGCAGCGTCAGCGCTGCCGGACGCGACCATACGCGCGTTGCTGCGCGCAGGCGACGCAACTGTACGGTCGTTGTCGCGCGTCGGCGACACGTCCGTACTGTCGCTGCTGACGCGCTCGGACGACGAGCCACCGCTCACGATCCCACGTGATCCCGCGCGGGAAGCCGCCCGGCGCGAGCTCTCCAAGCGCATGTACCACGAGAACGAACCGAGCTGGTTCCAGCGCGCCCTGGACGCCTTCTGGGACTGGGTCGAGGACCTGTTCAACAGCGCCACGACCGTGACGCCCGGAGGACCACTCGGCCTGATCGTCGTCATCCTGGTCGTCCTCGCGCTCCTAGGTGCCCTGTGGTGGCGCCTGGGCACCCCGCGCCGCCAACCCACCTCCTCCCCCGCCCTGTTCGACGACCGCCCCCGCAGCGCCGCCGAACACCGAGCCGCCGCCGAAGCACACGCCGCCCAGGGCCACTGGAACCAGGCCGTCCAGGAACGCATGCGCGCCATCGTCCGCTCCCTCGAGGAACGTGCACTTCTCGACGTCCGCCCAGGCCGCACCGCCGACGAGGCCGCCGCCGAAGCAGGCCGCTCGATGCCCTCCCACACGGATCGACTGCGCGCCGCCGCCCGGGACTTCGACGACGTGACATACGGCGGACGAACCGCGACCCAGCAGGCGTACCAGCGCATCGCCACACTCGACCGTGACCTGGAGAACAGCAAGCCACAGCTCGCGAGCAGCACATCCAGCACGGCGCACAACATCCGCCAAGGGGCCGCCGGATGACCACCGAGGCCCAGCTCCCGACCACCTCGGCCTCGCCCACGGCACGCCAGGTGTGGACCCGCGCGCGAGGCGTCGCCCTCGCCGTCGTAGTCCTGCTGGCGGCAGCCGTCGCGATCGCCACGATCCGCTCCGACGCCCAGCACGGCACCCTCGACCCGCGCTCCGCCGACCCCAAAGGCAGCCGGGCGGTCGCCGAACTCCTCGCCGACCGCGGCGTGGACACGCGCGTGGTCACCACCCTGGACGAGGCACGCACGGCGGCCACCGCGGACACCACCCTCCTGGTCGCCGCCCCCGACCTGCTGACGCACCGTCAACAGACCTGGTTGCGCTCGTCGATCGCCGGCTCCGGCGGCCGTACCGTCCTCGTCGCCCCCGGCAGCTGGTCCGTCGAAAGGCTCGTCCCCGGGGTCACCGCTGACCCCGCCACCAGCCTCGACTCGGAGCTCTCCCCCGACTGCGCCCTGCCCGCCGCCCAGCGCGCGGGCACCGCCGACCTGGGAGGCATCCGCTACACCACGACCCACCTCGGCGCCGACGAGTGCTACCCCAGCGAACGGCTGGCCACCCTGCTGCGAGTCTCGGAGACCACCGGGAACGGCGACACCGTCGTCCTCGGCGCGCCCGACATCCTCCACAACGAACGCCTCGACGAGCAGGGCAACGCCTCGCTCGCCCTCCAACTCCTCGGCTCCCGCCCCCATCTGGTCTGGTACCTCCCCTCGCTCTCCGACACGTCGGCCGCCGACGAGGACGACGAACGCAGCTTCTTCGACCTGCTCCCCTCGGGCTGGCTCTGGGGCACCCTGCAGCTCTTCGTCGCCGCAGCACTGGCCGCCCTCTGGAGGGCACGCCGACTGGGCCCCCTGGTGCCCGAAAAACTCCCCGTGGCGATCCGCGCCTCCGAAACCGTCGAAGGCCGCGCCCGCCTCTACCGCAAAGCCAACGCCCGCGACCGCGCGGCCGCCGCTCTTCGCTCCACCACCCGCACGCGCCTCGCCCCCCTCGTAGGTGTCCCCGTCTCCCAGGCGCACGCGCCCGAGGCCCTGCTCCCCGCTCTGTCCGCCCACCTCCACAACCATGGAAACGGACAGACCCTGCACACTCTCCTCTTCGGCCCGCCGCCCAGCGACGACACGGCCCTCATCGCCCTCGCCGACCAACTCGACGCCCTCGAAAGAGAGGTACGCCGTCCATGATGGACCCGACCACTGACAACGCCGGGAACACCGGGGACCCGGGCACCGCCCGCGCCTCCCTGGAAGCCCTGCGCGCCGAGATCGCCAAAGCCGTGGTCGGCCAGGACCCCGCCGTGACCGGCCTCGTCGTCGCCCTCCTCTGCCGCGGACACGTTCTCCTTGAAGGAGTCCCTGGGGTAGCCAAAACGTTGCTCGTCCGCGCACTCGCATCCGCACTCGAACTCGACACCAAGCGCGTCCAGTTCACCCCCGACCTCATGCCGAGTGACGTGACGGGCTCCCTCGTCTACGACACCCGCACCGCACAGTTCTCCTTCCAGCCCGGCCCGATCTTCACCAACCTCCTCCTCGCCGACGAGATCAACCGCACCCCGCCGAAGACCCAGTCGTCCCTGCTGGAAGCCATGGAGGAGCGCCAGGTCACCGTCGACGGCACCCCCCGTCCGCTCCCCGATCCGTTCCTGGTCGCCGCGACGCAGAACCCGGTGGAATACGAGGGCACGTACCCCCTCCCCGAGGCCCAGCTGGACCGTTTCCTCCTCAAGCTCACCATCCCGCTGCCCTCCCGCCAGGACGAGATCGACGTCCTCACCCGCCACGCCGAGGGCTTCAACCCCCGCGACCTGCGCGCCGCCGGCGTACGCCCCGTAGCAGGCCCGGCAGACCTGGAGGCGGCACGCGCGGCAGTGGCCAAGACGACGGTCTCCCCGGAGATCACGGCCTACGTGGTCGACATCTGCCGAGCCACCCGAGAATCGCCGTCCCTGACCCTGGGCGTCTCCCCACGCGGCGCCACGGCCCTCCTGGCCACCGCCCGCGCGTGGGCCTGGCTGACGGGTCGCGACTACGTCATCCCCGACGACGTCAAGGCACTGGCCCTCCCCACCCTCCGCCACCGCGTGCAGCTCCGCCCGGAGGCCGAGATGGAAGGCGTCACAGCCGACTCCGTCATCAACGCGATCCTCGCCCACGTCCCCGTCCCTCGCTGATGGCACTCACCGGACGCGCCGCACTCCTCGCGGCCCTAGGCTCCCTCCCCGTAGGCATCTGGGACCCCAGCTGGACGGGCATCCTCGCGGTCAACGCACCCTTGGCCGCGGCCTGCGCCTGCGACTTCGCCCTGGCAGCACCCGTACGACGCCTCGGCCTGACCCGCTCCGGCGACACCTCTGTCCGCCTGGGCGAGACGGCCGACGTCACCCTCACTGTCACCAACCCGTCCCGCCAGCCCCTCCGCGCCCACCTCCGGGACGCCTGGCCGCCCAGCAGCTGGCAGCCAGGCACAGAGGTGGCGGCCTCCCGCCACCGCGTGACGGTCCCCGCCGAGGAACGCCGCCGCATCACGACTCGCCTACGGCCCACCCGCCGCGGCGACCGCCACGCCGACCGCGTGACGATTCGCTCGTACGGCCCACTGGGCCTCTTCTCCCGCCAGGGCACCCACAAAGTCCCCTGGACGGTACGCGTCCTGCCCCCCTTCACAAGCCGCAAGCACCTGCCCTCCAAACTGGCCCGCCTGCGCGAACTCGACGGCCGCACCAGCGTGCTCACTCGCGGCGAAGGGACAGAATTCGACAGCCTGCGCGAGTACGTCCCCGGCGACGACACCCGTTCCATCGACTGGCGCGCTACGGCCCGACAGTCCACGGTCGCCGTACGCACCTGGCGCCCCGAACGCGACCGCCACATCCTCCTTGTCCTGGACACCGGCCGCACCTCAGCAGGACGCGTCGGCGACGCTCCACGCCTCGATGCCTCCATGGACGCGGCACTGCTCCTGGCCGCCCTCGCCTCCCGAGCCGGCGACCGCGTGGACCTCCTCGCCTACGACCGCCGAGTACGCGCCCTCGTCCAGGGCCGCACAGCAGGAGACGTTCTCCCCTCCCTGGTCAACGCGATGGCCACGATCGAAGCCGAGCTGATCGAAACGGACGCCCGAGGCCTGACGGCCATGGCACTGCGTACGGCGCCCCGCCACTCCTTGATCGTGCTGCTGACCACCCTGGACGCCGCCCCGATCGAGGAGGGCCTGCTGCCCGTCCTGTCCCAGCTCACCCAGCGCCACACAGTTCTGCTGGCATCAGTAGCGGACCCTCACATCGCGCGCATGGCAACCGCACGCGGAAACACGGACTCGGTTTACGAGGCCGCAGCCGCCGCCCAAGCCCAGAGCGAACGACACCGCACGGCGGAACAACTCCGCCGTCACGGCGTTACGGTCGTCGACGCAACGCCGGAGGAACTCGCACCGGCACTGGCGGACGCTTATCTAGCCCTTAAGACGGCGGGTCGTTTGTGATCCAGGGGGAGTCTTGACGGGCTCCGTCTGGAATTTAACCCCCGCCAACGCCCGAACCGTGAACGCAGAAAACCCCCGAACCGGTATCCCCGGCCGGGGGTTTTCTCAAAATTTGTTCGGCGGTGTCCTACTCTCCCACAGGGTCCCCCCTGCAGTACCATCGGCGCTGTAAGGCTTAGCTTCCGGGTTCGGAATGTAACCGGGCGTTTCCCTCACGCTATGACCACCGAAACACTATGAAGTTAGACCGGAAAAAACACGGTCGTTGCCTCAGAACTAACACAGTGGACGCGAGCCTCTATGGACAAGCCCTCGGCCTATTAGTACCGGTCACCTCCACACGTTACCGTGCTTCCAGATCCGGCCTATCAACCCAGTCGTCTACTGGGAGCCTTACCCCATCAAGTGGGTGGGAGTCCTCATCTCGAAGCAGGCTTCCCGCTTAGATGCTTTCAGCGGTTATCCCTCCCGAACGTAGCCAACCAGCCATGCCCTTGGCAGAACAACTGGCACACCAGAGGTTCGTCCGTCCCGGTCCTCTCGTACTAGGGACAGCCCTTCTCAAGACTCCTACGCGCACAGCGGATAGGGACCGAACTGTCTCACGACGTTCTAAACCCAGCTCGCGTACCGCTTTAATGGGCGAACAGCCCAACCCTTGGGACCGACTCCAGCCCCAGGATGCGACGAGCCGACATCGAGGTGCCAAACCATCCCGTCGATATGGACTCTTGGGGAAGATCAGCCTGTTATCCCCGGGGTACCTTTTATCCGTTGAGCGACGGCGCTTCCACAAGCCACCGCCGGATCACTAGTCCCGACTTTCGTCCCTGCTCGACCCGTCGGTCTCACAGTCAAGCTCCCTTGTGCACTTACACTCAACACCTGATTGCCAACCAGGCTGAGGGAACCTTTGGGCGCCTCCGTTACCCTTTAGGAGGCAACCGCCCCAGTTAAACTACCCATCAGACACTGTCCCTGATCCGGATCACGGACCCAGGTTAGACATCCAGCACGACCAGACTGGTATTTCAACGACGACTCCACCTGAACTGGCGTCCAAGCTTCACAGTCTCCCAGCTATCCTACACAAGCCGAACCGAACACCAATATCAAACTGTAGTAAAGGTCCCGGGGTCTTTCCGTCCTGCTGCGCGAAACGAGCATCTTTACTCGTAGTGCAATTTCACCGGGCCTATGGTTGAGACAGTCGAGAAGTCGTTACGCCATTCGTGCAGGTCGGAACTTACCCGACAAGGAATTTCGCTACCTTAGGATGGTTATAGTTACCACCGCCGTTTACTGGCGCTTAAGTTCTCAGCTTCGCCCCACCGAAATGGAGCTAACCGGTCCCCTTAACGTTCCAGCACCGGGCAGGCGTCAGTCCGTATACATCGCCTTACGGCTTCGCACGGACCTGTGTTTTTAGTAAACAGTCGCTTCTCGCTGGTCTCTGCGGCCACCCCCAGCTCACCAAGTAAATTGGATCACCAAGTGTGGCCCCCCTTCTCCCGAAGTTACGGGGGCATTTTGCCGAGTTCCTTAACCATAGTTCACCCGAACGCCTCGGTATTCTCTACCTGACCACCTGAGTCGGTTTAGGGTACGGGCCGCCATGAAACTCGCTAGAGGCTTTTCTCGACAGCATAGGATCATCCACTTCACCACAATCGGCTCGGCATCAGGTCTCAGCCACAAGTGCGACGGATTTACCTATCGCACGGCCTACACCCTTACCCCGGGACAACCACCGCCCGGGATGGACTACCTTCCTGCGTCACCCCATCACTCACCTACTACAGGTCTGGTTCGTCGGCTCCACCACTCCCCTTTGCCCGAAGGCTCCGGGGCGGCTTCACGGACTTAGCATCGCCTGGTTCGATGTTTGACGCTTCACAGCGGGTACCGGAATATCAACCGGTTATCCATCGACTACGCCTGTCGGCCTCGCCTTAGGTCCCGACTTACCCTGGGCAGATCAGCTTGACCCAGGAACCCTTAGTCAATCGGCGCACACGTTTCTCACGTGTGAATCGCTACTCATGCCTGCATTCTCACTCGTGAACCGTCCACAACTACCTTCCGGTGCTGCTTCACCCGGCACACGACGCTCCCCTACCCATCACGATCCCCGTTGGGGGTACATATCGCAATGACACGACTTCGGCGGTACGCTTGAGCCCCGCTACATTGTCGGCGCGGAATCACTAGACCAGTGAGCTATTACGCACTCTTTCAAGGGTGGCTGCTTCTAAGCCAACCTCCTGGTTGTCTGTGCGACTCCACATCCTTTCCCACTTAGCGTACGCTTAGGGGCCTTAGTCGATGCTCTGGGCTGTTTCCCTCTCGACCATGGAGCTTATCCCCCACAGTCTCACTGCCGCGCTCTCACTTACCGGCATTCGGAGTTTGGCTAAGGTCAGTAACCCGGTAGGGCCCATCGCCTATCCAGTGCTCTACCTCCGGCAAGAAACACACGACGCTGCACCTAAATGCATTTCGGGGAGAACCAGCTATCACGGAGTTTGATTGGCCTTTCACCCCTAACCACAGGTCATCCCCCAGGTTTTCAACCCTGGTGGGTTCGGTCCTCCACGAAGTCTTACCTCCGCTTCAACCTGCCCATGGCTAGATCACTCCGCTTCGGGTCTTGAGCGCGCTACTACATCGCCCTATTCGGACTCGCTTTCGCTACGGCTTCCCCACACGGGTTAACCTCGCAACACACCGCAAACTCGCAGGCTCATTCTTCAAAAGGCACGCAGTCACGAGACACCAGCAAGCTGATGTCCGACGCTCCCACGGCTTGTAGGCACACGGTTTCAGGTACTATTTCACTCCCCTCCCGGGGTACTTTTCACCATTCCCTCACGGTACTATCCGCTATCGGTCACCAGGGAATATTTAGGCTTAGCGGGTGGTCCCGCCAGATTCACACGGGATTTCTCGGGCCCCGTGCTACTTGGGTGTCTCTCAAACGAGCCGCTGACGTTTCGACTACGGGGGTCTTACCCTCTACGCCGGACCTTTCGCATGTCCTTCGCCTACATCAACGGTTTCTGACTCGTCTCACAGCCGGCAGACCGTGAAAGAGAGATCCCACAACCCCGCATACGCAACCCCTGCCGGGTCTCACACGTATACGGTTTAGCCTCATCCAGTTTCGCTCGCCACTACTCCCGGAATCACGGTTGTTTTCTCTTCCTGCGGGTACTGAGATGTTTCACTTCCCCGCGTTCCCTCCACATACCCTATGTGTTCAGGTATGGGTGACAGCCCATGACGACTGCCGGGTTTCCCCATTCGGACACCCCCGGATCAAAGCCTGGTTGACGACTCCCCGGGGCCTATCGTGGCCTCCCACGTCCTTCATCGGTTCCTGGTGCCAAGGCATCCACCGTGCGCCCTTAAAAACTTGGCCACAGATGCTCGCGTCCACTGTGCAGTTCTCAAACAACGACCAACCACCCGTCACACACCAACTACGTCAGTGCTTCACCGGGGCCGGCAACTGAGGAAAAATCCATTCCCTCAGACACCCAACAGCGTGCCCGACACGATCAGCTGACCAGATCAGCGTTCCACGCCCCAAGGGGCAGTACTAGCGCCTGATCCATCCTGAACCGTGCCGAGTAGTCAACGTTCCACCCATGAGCAACCAGCATCAGACGTTCGCTGATGTACTGGCCTCTGACCGTGTCCCGAAGGACCCGGTAAGAAGTGCTCCTTAGAAAGGAGGTGATCCAGCCGCACCTTCCGGTACGGCTACCTTGTTACGACTTCGTCCCAATCGCCAGTCCCACCTTCGACAGCTCCCTCCCCACAAGGGGGTTGGGCCACCGGCTTCGGGTGTTACCGACTTTCGTGACGTGACGGGCGGTGTGTACAAGGCCCGGGAACGTATTCACCGCAGCAATGCTGATCTGCGATTACTAGCGACTCCGACTTCATGGGGTCGAGTTGCAGACCCCAATCCGAACTGAGACCGGCTTTTTGAGATTCGCTCCACCTCGCGGTATCGCAGCTCATTGTACCGGCCATTGTAGCACGTGTGCAGCCCAAGACATAAGGGGCATGATGACTTGACGTCGTCCCCACCTTCCTCCGAGTTGACCCCGGCGGTCTCCCGTGAGTCCCCAGCACCACAAGGGCCTGCTGGCAACACGGGACAAGGGTTGCGCTCGTTGCGGGACTTAACCCAACATCTCACGACACGAGCTGACGACAGCCATGCACCACCTGTACACCGACCACAAGGGGGGCACCATCTCTGATGCTTTCCGGTGTATGTCAAGCCTTGGTAAGGTTCTTCGCGTTGCGTCGAATTAAGCCACATGCTCCGCCGCTTGTGCGGGCCCCCGTCAATTCCTTTGAGTTTTAGCCTTGCGGCCGTACTCCCCAGGCGGGGCACTTAATGCGTTAGCTGCGGCACGGACAACGTGGAATGTTGCCCACACCTAGTGCCCACCGTTTACGGCGTGGACTACCAGGGTATCTAATCCTGTTCGCTCCCCACGCTTTCGCTCCTCAGCGTCAGTATCGGCCCAGAGATCCGCCTTCGCCACCGGTGTTCCTCCTGATATCTGCGCATTTCACCGCTACACCAGGAATTCCGATCTCCCCTACCGAACTCTAGCCTGCCCGTATCGACTGCAGACCCGGGGTTAAGCCCCGGGCTTTCACAACCGACGTGACAAGCCGCCTACGAGCTCTTTACGCCCAATAATTCCGGACAACGCTTGCGCCCTACGTATTACCGCGGCTGCTGGCACGTAGTTAGCCGGCGCTTCTTCTGCAGGTACCGTCACTTTCGCTTCTTCCCTGCTGAAAGAGGTTTACAACCCGAAGGCCGTCATCCCTCACGCGGCGTCGCTGCATCAGGCTTGCGCCCATTGTGCAATATTCCCCACTGCTGCCTCCCGTAGGAGTCTGGGCCGTGTCTCAGTCCCAGTGTGGCCGGTCGCCCTCTCAGGCCGGCTACCCGTCGTCGCCTTGGTGAGCCGTTACCTCACCAACAAGCTGATAGGCCGCGGGCTCATCCTGCACCGCCGGAGCTTTACACCATCAAGGATGCCCAAGATGGTCATATCCGGTATTAGACCCCGTTTCCAGGGCTTGTCCCAGAGTGCAGGGCAGATTGCCCACGTGTTACTCACCCGTTCGCCACTAATCCCCACCGAAGTGGTTCATCGTTCGACTTGCATGTGTTAAGCACGCCGCCAGCGTTCGTCCTGAGCCAGGATCAAACTCTCCGTGAATGCTTCCCCGTAATCGGGGTGACACCACGAGAGCGGAACAGTCGAGCGGAATAAGCCCGACCGTTCACAGCGTCCTCGCTGTGTTTTTTCAAAGGAACCTCGCCCCAGCAGATGCTGGAGACGGGGTATCAACATATCTGGCGTTGACTTTTGGCACGCTGTTGAGTTCTCAAGGAACGGTCGCTTCCTTTGTACTCACCCTCTCGGGCTTTCCTCCGGGCGCTTCCCTTCGGTCTTGCGTTTCCGACTCTATCAGATCCTTTTCCGATCCGATTTCCTCGGTGCTTTCCAGGTTCCCGCTCTCGCGTTTCCCTTTCCGGCGGTTCCGACTTTATCAGAAGTTCCGGACCGGACTGACCGGCCACTCATTTCCGAATCATCGGGAGGGGCTTCTCGGGAATCGATGTTCCACTGAAGCAGACAGACACTCACTCTGCCCGGCTGGACTGCATCCACTTCCAGGCAACTGTTCGAATCTACCTCCCCAATCGCTCCGTGTCAACGGCTCTCGTGGGGCGAAGAGGAGACTAGCAGCTCAGGGGGTGCATGCGCACATCAGGCCGCCGTTGGAACGGCGGCGCTGCGCTCGGCCGCCTCGACGTCGCCTGTCTCTCCGCTGCGGGCGGCACGGCCGCCGAGGACATAGACGTATGCGAGGAAGGCAAGCTCAGCTATGACGCCGATGCTGATGCGCGCCCAGGTGGGCAGACCGGACGGGGTGACGAAGCCTTCGATGGCGCCGGAGACGAAGAGGATCAGGGCGAGACCTATCGCCATGCCGATCGCGGCTCGGCCTTCTTCGGCGAGGGCTGAGCGTCGGGTGCGGGGGCCCGGGTCGATGAGGGTCCAGCCGAGGCGCATGCCTGTGCCGGCGGCGACGAAGACCGCGGTCAGTTCGAGGAGACCGTGCGGCAGGACGAGGCCCAGGAAGGTGTCCAGGCGTCCTGCCGAGGACATCAGGCCGAGGCCGACACCGAGATTGAGCATGTTCTGGAAGAGGATCCACAGCACCGGGAGACCGAGGAAGACGCCCAGGATCAGGCAGAGGGCGGCGGCCCAGGCGTTGTTCGTCCAGACCTGGGCCGCGAAGGAGGCGGCGGGGTGGCTGGAGTAGTACGTCTCGTACTGGCCTCCCGGACGGGTGAGCTCGCGCAGTTCGCTGGGGGCGGCGATGGTCGCCTGTACGTCGGGGTGGGTGCCTATCCACCAGCCCAGAAGAGCCGCGACGAGGGTCGAGAGGAGCGCTGTAGGTACCCACCAGTGGCGCGACCGGTAGACCGCGGCTGGGAAACCGTGGGCCAGGAAGCGCGTGACATCGCGCCAGGAAGCGCGCCTGGTGCCTGTCACCGCGCTACGCGCGCGTGCCACGAGTTGGCTGAGCCGTCCGGTGAGCTGAGGGTCGGGGGCGCTGGACTGGATCAGGGAGAGGTGGGTGGCGGTGCGCTGGTAGAGAGCGACGAGTTCGTCTGCCTCGGCGCCGGTGAGGCGGCGCTGGCGCCCGAGGAGAGCGTCGAGGCGGTCCCACTCGGCCCGGTGGGCGGTGACGAAGACGTCGAGGTCCATCTGCTTTCCTGCTCCCCGGCTGTTCGTCGGCGACTCGGCGTGGATGTCAGCTTGTCGTACTGCGGCGCGATGCGCCCTCAGCTTGGCAGACTGGCCATTCCAGGGGCAGGTCAGGGGAAGGACGGACGGCGTGAGTGAGCTGGTGACGGGTGAGGCGGTGGCGTTGGAGTTGCGCCCCGCGAAGCTGCCCAGCAGGGCACTGGCCGTGCTGCTCGATCTGGCTGTGGCTGTCATCGCCTACATCGTCGTGACCATTGGTGTGGTGGCTGCCACCGCTTCTCTGGACGAGGCGGCGCAGACCGCGCTGTCGATCGCGACGTTCGTTCTGCTGCTGGTCGGCGGGCCGATCGCGATCGAGACGCTCAGCCACGGGCGTTCGCTCGGCAAATTGGCGTGCGGGCTGCGCGTGGTGCGCGACGACGGAGGGCCGATCCGGTTCCGGCATGCGCTGGTACGGGGTCTCATCGGTGTGATCGAGATTTTGATGACGCTCGGCGTCGTCGCCGTCATCGCTTCGTTGGTCTCCGCGCGCGGGCGGCGGCTCGGCGACGTGTTCGCCGGGACTCTTGTCGTACGGGAACGGCTGCCCCTCACGCGCACGGGTTTCGTTCCGCCGCCTCCGCCGTGGCTGGCCGGGCGCTTCTCGGGGCTCGACCTGTCGGCGGTTCCCGATGGCCTGTGGCTCGCCATTCGCCAGTACCTGACGCGGATGCAGCAACTCGACCCGCAGGTCGGCTGGAACATGTCGGAGCGGCTCGCGGCGGACCTCGCTGCGCGCACGGGCGCTCCGGCGCCGCAGGGCGTGCCGTCGGCGGCGTATCTGGCTGCGGTTCTGCAGGAACGGCAGGCGCGGGAGGCTCGGCGTGCCTTCGGGAGCGGGCCGGGTGCGGGCGGGGTACCTGCCGGTATCGGTGCTGCGGGTGGTGCCGGCCCGGTAGGCGGCGCGAATCCTGTGAGTGGTGCGGGCAGTGCAGACGGTGCACCGGGCCCTTACGGCCCGCCGGTCATGCCCCCCGCCGCTGTTGCGCCTCCGGTCAGTGGTCAGCCTGGAGTCGGGGCGGAAGCGGAGCGTTCCCCCGGACCGCAGGACGCAGCACGGCAGACTCCTGCTCCTGGCCCGCAGGATGCGTCATCGGCCGACCGGCCGTCCACCGGCTTCGTACCGCCGGCGTAGCTCCTACCTGTCGCAAGGCCACGGCGCCGTTTTGTCCAACGGGCGGCGCGCCTTGATGAACAGCCCAAGTAACCGGCCGCGCTCAAGCGAACGTGGACGGCGGCGTGTCCAGGTCCTCCAGTTCGACGCCGGGGGCTGCGAGGACCACGTCGCCCGCGATGTATACGGCGTGCTGCTCGCCCGTGTCCAGGGCTGTGACCTGGTACTCGTCCACGGTCAGGGGGCCGTTGTCAGTGGCGTGTGTTTCTCTGTTCACCAAGGCCCAGGACTGGTCCACGGTGCGCGGGGCGAGTACCGGGTCCGTAAGGGCCACGAGGCGTACGCGGGTTGCGGAGGCGGAAGGGGTGAGGCGCAGGAGGCGAGTGGTCGCGATGAGGAATGCGGGGGATGTGCCGGTGAAGGCATGGGCGCGCACATTGCCTTCCGTGGCGTGAGCCCCGGTGGGGTCGGTACGGACCCAGGTGACGCCGTCGATGGCGGCACCGCGTACCTGCCAGCCTCCGGCATGGAGTTCGAGGCGGATGGGCCGGCCGAGTTCGTCCAGGGCGAGGTCGACGGAGCCGCTGTGTTCGCCCGCGGGGGTGGTCAGCTGGGAGACGTAGCGCCAGCCGGAAGGGCCGGGGGCGCAGTGGAAGTGCTCTTCTGCGAGGGGGGTGTGATCGTGCGGATCGTGGAGCGAATAACGGCCGCGGGGCATCGGGGTCCTGGGTCGTGAGGGGCTGGTCGGGCCACGAGGGCCGTTGAGGCCACACGGGCCGACGGGGCAGGCCCCCGGCACGGGGGTGCGGGGGCCTGCCTCGGAGGATCTGCTGCTGAGGAGCGCGTCAGTGCACGGACGCGCTCACCGGAGGTGCCGGTGTTCAGTAGCGGTAGTGGTCCGGCTTGTACGGGCCCTCGACGTCGACGCCGATGTACGCGGCCTGCTCGGGGCGCAGCTTGGTCAGCTTCACGCCGAGCGCGTCCAGGTGGAGGCGGGCGACCTTCTCGTCCAGGTGCTTGGGCAGCGTGTACACACCGGTCGGATAGGCGTCCGGCTTGGTGAACAGCTCGATCTGGGCCAGCGTCTGGTCCGCGAAGGAGTTGGACATCACGAACGACGGGTGACCGGTGGCGTTGCCCAGGTTCAGCAGCCGCCCCTCCGACAGCACGATGATCACCTTGCCGTCGGGGAAGGTCCAGGTGTGGACCTGCGGCTTGACCTCGTCCTTGACGATGCCCGGGACCTTCGCCAGACCCGCCATGTCGATCTCGTTGTCGAAGTGGCCGATGTTCCCCACGATCGCCTGGTGCTTCATCCGGGCCATGTCCGAGGCCATGATGATGTCCTTGTTGCCGGTCGTGGTGATGAAGATGTCCGCGGTGTCGACGACCTCGTCCAGGGTCGTGACCTGGTAGCCGTCCATCGCCGCCTGCAGCGCGCAGATCGGGTCGATCTCGGTGACGATCACACGGGCACCCTGCCCGCGCAACGACTCCGCGCAGCCCTTGCCCACGTCCCCGTAACCACACACGACCGCCGTCTTGCCACCGATCAGGACATCGGTGGCACGGTTGATGCCGTCGATCAGGGAGTGCCGGCAGCCGTACTTGTTGTCGAACTTCGACTTCGTCACGGCATCGTTGACGTTGATCGCCGGGAACAGCAGAGTCCCGTCGCGCTGCATCTCGTACAGGCGATGGACACCCGTCGTGGTCTCCTCGGTCACACCCCGGATCTCGGAGGACAGCTGGGTCCACTTCTGGGGGTTCTCGCCCAGGGTGCGGTGCAGGAGCTGGAGGATGACCCGGTGCTCGTCGGACTCGGCGGTCTCGATGGCCGGGACCTGGCCGTCCTTCTCGTACTCGACACCCTTGTGGACCAGGAGGGTGGCGTCACCGCCGTCGTCCAGGATCATGTTCGGACCACCGGTGGGCGTGTTCGGCCAGGTCAGCGCCTGCTCCGTGCACCACCAGTACTCCTCCAGCGTCTCGCCCTTCCAGGCGAAGACCGGGATGCCCCGCGGATCGTCCGGCGTGCCGTTCGGACCCACCGCGATCGCGGCGGCCGCGTGGTCCTGGGTGGAGAAGATGTTGCAGGACGCCCAGCGCACCTGCGCACCCAGCGCGGCCAGGGTCTCGATCAGCACGGCCGTCTGCACCGTCATGTGCAGCGAGCCGGTGATCCGGGCGCCGGCCAGCGGCTGCGCCTCGGCGTACTCCTTACGGATCGCCATCAGACCGGGCATCTCATGCTCGGCGAGGGTGATCTCCTTACGGCCGAACTCGGCCAGGGAGAGATCGGCGACCTTGAAGTCCTGTCGGTTCTCGACAGTCGTCATTACGAGCTGCTCCTCGGGGTTGGGTCGAGGGTGGGTACGGCTGGTCTGCGCGGCGGCGGACACAGGGGTGCCCGAAGAGGACACAGGCATGCCCGCGTACGCGCAGCGCAGTCCGTCGGAGGCCCTCTCTCCCTCGGCCGGTCCGTGTAGGGACCGCCCGACCGCCATCAGCAGCGACGTCTGGCTCCGTCCCAAGCTACACCGGGATGCCCGGCCGTCCCCAGTCCGCCTCCGAACAGATCGCGCCATCCCAGCGGTCGTAGAGGGTGAGGGATCGAGGCCCGCTCCGGGGCGATGGCGGGTCAGGTGACGGTCGAGTGCGGGAGCGATAACAGGACACCAACGAACGGCGCACAGGAGGCGGCAGACCGGGACGATGAGGGATCTTTGGGCCTTTGAGCCTTTGGCGCGGTGGTGCAGGATGCCCCGGAGATCTGAACAACTGATCGATCTTGCGGGACGTCCGGGACGGCGATTCCGCATGACAAAGGCGTTAGGAGATCGATGTGACCAGTCAGGCCGGCCCTCCCCCCACGGGCAGTGGCGATGGCGAGCGGAAGCGGTTGAAGCTGCTCGCGGTGACCGCGTGTCCGACCGGCATCGCGCACACGTACATGGCGGTGGAGAAGCTCGCGCAGGCCGCCGAGAGCCGCGGTATCGACATGAAGGTGGAGACACAGGGATCCATCGGGGCTGAAAACGTCCTCGATGACAACGATGTCAACACCGCGGACGGCGTCATCGTCGCCGCGGACAAGGACGTGGACCTGAGCCGTTTCGCAGGCAAGCGGGTCCTCACGGTCGGGGTGGCGGAGGGCATCCACCATCCCGAGCGGCTGATCGAGCGGGTGCTGTCGGCGCCCGTGCACACGGCAGGGGGCACTCCCATGCGCCCTGCGGCCGGTGGCAAGGAGCGGAGCGTCGGGTACAAGGCGCTGATGAACGGGGTCAGTTACATGATCCCGTTCGTCGTGGTCGGCGGGCTGCTGATCGCGATATAGCTCTCGCTCGGTGGGCACACCGACCCGTCGGGCGGTCTGGTCATCCCGAAGGACTCCTTCTGGATGGACGTGAACAACATCGGCGTCATCGGCTTCACGCTGATGGTGCCGATCCTGTCCGGGTACATCGCCTACGCGATCGGTGACCGCCCCGCGCTCGTGCCGGGCATGATCGGTGGCTGGATCGCCAACACCGGTGAGCTGTACGACTCCAAGGCGGGCGCCGGGTTCATCGGGGCGATCGTTACCGGGTTCCTCGCCGGGTATCTGGTGCTGTGGATCAAGAAGGTCAAGGTCCCGAGGTTCGTGCAGCCGATCATGCCGATCATCGTGATCCCGATCATGGCGACCACGGCGCTCGGGCTGTTCTTCGTCTACGTCATCGGCAAGCCGATCTCCTGGGTGTTCGAGCACCTGACCGACTGGCTCAGCGGGATGACCGGCACGAGCGCGATCCTGCTCGGGTCGATTCTGGGGCTCATGATCGCGTTCGACATGGGCGGGCCGGTCAACAAGACGGCGTTCCTGTTCGGCGCCGGGCTCATCGCGACCGGCAACCAGACGGTCATGGGCATGTGCGCGGCCGCGATCCCGGTCATGCCGCTCGGCCAGGGCCTGGCCACGCTGATACGGAAGCGGCTGTACACCGAGCAGGAGCGGGAGACCGGCCTCGCCTCGCTGTTCATGGGCTGCTTCGGCATCTCCGAGGGCGCGATCCCGTTCGCCGCGGCGCGGCCCGCGCAGGTCATCCCCGCCAACATGCTGGGCGGCGCGGTGGCCGGTGCGATCGCGGGAGTCGCCGACGTCGAGGACGCGGTGCCGCACGGCGGGCCGATCGTGGCCGTGCTGGGTGCGGTGAGCGGCGTACCGATGTTCTTCGTGGCCGTGGTGATCGGCTCGGTCGTCACCGCGCTGACCACGGTCGCCCTGATCGACCTCGGTGAGCGCAAGCGCGGTGGGGAGGCGGTCGCCGGTGCGGGTGCGGCCGGGCCCGAGCCCGCGCTGGTCGGGGCGGGCGTCGGTGCGGCTGGGGCTGGTGCCGTCGGTGAAGGGCCGGGTGCCGCCGGGGTCGTCGTGGCGCAGCGGGTCGTACAGGAGTCGGAGGCGGTCGACATGGCTGAGGCAGGCGGCGCTCCGGACGAGGGCCTCTCCGGCTACCTCTCCGAGCAGACCGTGAAGGTCGAACTCGGTGCGGCCGACAAGGAGTCCGCGATCCGGGAGATGGCCGAGTTGCTGGCGCGCACCGGCAAGGTCACGGACGTGGGCGAGTTGGTGGCGACCGCGCTGCGGCGCGAGGCGCAGGGGACGACCGGGCTCGGTGAGGAGATCGCGATTCCGCATGCCAAGACGGATGCGGTCACCGCGCCGGTCGTCGGTTTCGCGCGGTCCGCGGAGGGTGTCGAGTGGGGCTCGCTGGACGGTACGAAGGCGAGGCTGGTGTTCATGATCGCCGTACCGGAGGCGGCCGCGGGTGACGAGCATCTGCGGATTCTGGCGCTGCTGTCGCGGAAGTTGACGGACGCGGGGTTCCGGGAGCGGCTGTTGGCCGCGCCGGACGGATCGGCCGTCCTCGGGGTGCTGCGCGAGGTGGGGTAAGGCGTGGCCGGGCCCGCGTTCGGAGATCGAGCGCGGGCCCGCACGGCCCGGTCACGGGGAGCCGCTAGGCTCTGCGCCCGCGGAGGGGCCGCAGGGAGAGGAACGCAATGTCCGGCAAGGGGCGGGGGCTGGGGATCGCAGCCGTTGTGGTGGGACTGGTGGGGCTGTTGTCGGGGCTGGGCGGTCTCGGCTACGCGCGGTACGCCTTCGGTGGTTCTGTCGTGTCGAGCGAGAGCATGACGCCGACGTACGGGCCGGGCGACCGGGTCGTCTTCGAGCGGATCGATGGAAGCCAGGTGCGGCGCGGGGACGTCGTGGTGTTCTCGGCGCCGGACCGGTACGGCTTCGAGGACCTGGTGATGGAGCGGGTCATCGGTGTGGGCGGCGACCGCGTGACGTGCTGCACGGGAGAGGGCGCGGATACACGCGTCTCCGTGAACGGAGAGCCACTGCAGGAGCCGTATCTGAAGAACCCGGAGGCCAGTCGTGGGTTCACCATGTCGTCCTACGACGTGCGGGTCCCCGAGGGGCGGCTGTTCATGATGGGCGACCACCGCGCGAACGCTCGTGACTCGCGAGCCTTCCTCGACGACCACGGCGGGACGCTTCCGGACTCCGCGATCCGAGGACGCGTGATCGACGACTACACCATGCCGGCGCTACTCGGGACGGCGATGATGCTCGGGGTTCTGCTGGTGCCGGTCGGAATCGGTCTGGGTATCGCCGCGATGGTCGTACGGCGGAAGGCGCGGGCCATGCTGCCGCCCCCACCGCCGTGGGCGGTGCAGGTCTGAGGACGCGGTCCCAGGCGAAGACCAAGGGGCCCGCCGGAATTCCGGCGGGCCCCTTCGGTATGCGGGGGCGTCAGTGCCCGGCGCCGCTCGGTGCCGGTCCGCCGGGCGTCGCCTCGCGGTCGGCGCCCTTGGCGGCCTCGGCCTCGCTGTAGATGTCGGGCTCGAGGTAGATCACGCGGGCGATCGGGACGGCTTCGCGGATGCGGGCCTCGGCGGCGTCGATGGCGGAGGCGACCTCGGCGGCCGTGTCGTCGTGCTGGACGGCGATCTTGGCGGCGATCAGGAGCTCCTCGGGGCCGAGGTGGAGCGTGCGCATGTGGATGATGCGGGTGACCGTGTCGCCGTCGACGACGGCGGCCTCGATCTTCTGGACGTCCTCGAGGCCCGCAGCCTCGCCGAGCAGCAGCGACTTGGTCTCGATGGCCAGGACGACCGCGATCAGCACGAGCAGGATGCCGATGCAGACGGTGCCGATGCCGTCCCAGACGCCGTCGCCGGTGATCAGGGCCAGTCCGACGCCGCCCAGGGCGAGGATCAGACCGACCAGCGCGCCGAGGTCCTCCAGGAGGACGACGGGCAGTTCGGGGGCCTTGGCGTGGCGGACGAACTCCTTCCAGGACTTCTTGCCGCGCAGGAGGTTGGACTCCTTGATGGCCGTCCGGAAGGAGAAGGTCTCGGCGATGATCGCGAAGACGAGGACGCCGACCGGCCAGTACCAGTGCTCGATCTCGTGCGGGTGCTTGATCTTCTCGTAGCCCTCGTAGAGGGCGAACATGCCGCCGACGGAGAACAGGATGATCGAGACGAGGAAGGCGTAGATGTAGCGCTCGCGGCCGTAGCCGAAGGGGTGCTGCGGGGTCGCCTCACGCTGCGCCTTCTTGCCGCCGACCAGCAGCAGGGCCTGGTTGCCCGAGTCGGCGAGCGAGTGCACGCCCTCGGCGAGCATCGACGACGAGCCGCTGAACGCGAACGCCACGAACTTCGATGCCGCGATCGCGAGGTTGGCGGCGAGTGCCGCCACGATCGCCTTGGTACCGCCTGACGCGCTCATGTGTCGCGTTGTCCCTTCGCCTTCGTGACCTTCGTGGCCTTCGTACTTGCGCCGTCCGGGCGTCGCCGAGGGAGCGTGCGGCCCCCGACCGGCTTTGCCCGTCCTTTGCCGGTGGGCCATTGTTGCAGCCCGGTCCGACAACGGCGCGCCGGGTCGTCGGATGCCCTCGGTCAGGCGACGACCGTGGCCCGGAAGACCGTACCGGCCCCGGACACTTCGGCCTTTTCGCCCGCCGGTACGAAGACGGACTCGCCGGGCGTCAGCTCGTGCTCCCCGGCGCGGACGGAACCCGCCGTGCAGAGCAGGATCTGCGGGGTCGCGCGCGTGAGGTCGTGTGCGGCGGTGCCCTCCGGGAGGACGTACCGGGAGAGCCGGAACTCGTCGATCGGGGTCTCGTAGACCTCCTCGCCGTCCGGGGAGGCCTCCGGGCGCAGCACGCCCGGGTCGCTCGGCTCGAAGCGGACGATGCGCAGGAGTTCGGGGACGTCGACGTGCTTGGGGGTCAGGCCGCAGCGCAGGACGTTGTCGGAGTTGGCCATGATCTCGACGCCGAGGCCGTTCAGGTACGCGTGCGGGATGCCGGCGCCGAGGAACAGGGCTTCGCCGGGTTGCAGGCGGACATGGTTGAGGAGCATGGCGGCGATGACGCCGGGGTCGCCCGGGTAGTGGTGGGCGATGTCGGCGTACGGGGCGTAGTCGCCGCCGAGGCGGGAGCAGGCGGCCGCGGCCTCGGTGACGGTGTGGGCCATCTCGTCCGGGTCGGCGGTGAGGATGGCGGTGAGGACCTCACGCAGCGCCGCCTCCTCGGGGTGCGCGTGCAGCAGGTCGACGTACGGCTTGAGGGAGTCGACGCCGAGGCCGTCCAGCAGGTCGGCTGCCTGGACGGGGTCGCGGAAGCCGCACAGGCCGTCGAACTCGGTGAGCGCGCAGATCAGTTCGGGCTTGTGGTTGGCGTCCTTGTAGTTGCGGTGACCGGCGTCCACGGGGATGCTCCGGCGCTCCTCGTCCTCGTAACCCTCCTTCGCCTGTTCCAGGTTGGGGTGCACCTGGAGAGAGAGCGGAGCGCCCGCGGCGAGGATCTTGAGGAGGAAGGGCAGGCGGGGGCCGAACTTCGCCACGGCCGCGGCGCCCAGTTCCCGCTCCGGGTCCGCCTCGATGACCTCGACGAGCGTGCCGCGCCCGGTGCGCGAGGGTGCGCCCGGGTGTGCGCCCATCCACATCTCCGCCTGCGGTTCGCCGGTCGGCTCGACGCCGAGGAGCTTCGGGATCGCGGTGGTGGAACCCCAGGCGTAGGGGCGGATGGTGTTGTCGAGGCGGTCCATGGGGCTCTCTGTCTGCTCTCTGTGCGGGCGACGCGGGTTCTGGACGCGGCTTCTGTCCGTGCGGGCTCGGTTCTCTTCGACTGGGGCGCCCTTCTCATCGAGTAGGGCGCGGTTCGTCTTGTGTACGGCTGCAGGTTCCTGTCGCGTACGGCGGTCAGGGCGTCCTGGGACAGATCAAGCTCTTGAGGCGAGCGCCAGGTAAACGGCGGCGAAATCCGTGATGGCGATCAGTTCCGCGAGGGTCTCCAGTTCGCCGCCCGGCTCCGGCTCCAGTTCGCTGATCGGCGTGTCATGGCTGAGGGCCAGGTCGCGGGCTGCGGGGGCGGCGGTGAGGCTGCTGATCGGGCGGTCGCGCAGCAGCACCACGCGCGCGTGCAGGGCGGGTGGCTCCTCCACGCGGTCGCGGAAGAAGTCGTCGGGGTTGGCGCCGGCGGCCAGCGGGCCGGCCAGCAGGGCGCTGTGCGAGGCGAGCGCCTCGGGCAGTTCCGCGACCAGGGCGGGATGGCCGGAGAGTTCGGCGAGCGCGGCGGCGAAACGGCGGCCGGCCGGGCCTGCGGAGATGCCCTCGGTCCAGATCACCGGGAGCGCGTCGGCGAGTTCGGCGGCCAGGGTCTTGGCGGGGTTGCTGTAGGTCGCGATGGCGGGGCCGCAGCGCTCGGCGATCTGGTCGAGGCGGTCGGCGACCTTCTCCAGGGCGTCGGGCGGGGCGGTGAGCACGCCGGTGCGGTCCAGGAGCGCGAGGAGGGGGGTGAGCAGCGCCCACAGGACGCCAGGGGCGGACGCGGCGAGGGGTTCGTCCTGCTCGTACGGGGCGGTCGCCATGGGTACGAACAGGCCGTGGGCGCCGTGCACCACGTCCTTGATCGGGGAGTCGGCCGGGGCCACGGCGGCGACCGAGACGCCGCGGCGGTAGGCCTGCTCGGCGAGAAGGGAGAGGGACGGTTCGGTGCCGTCGGGAGTGGCGATCAGCAGCAGGTCCACCGAGCCGGCCCAGCCGGGCAGTTCCCAGCGCAGGGCGCCCGCGGCGGGGGCGACGCCGCTGGGGGCCAGTCGGGTGACGGGGCTGCCGGGGCCGGCGAGGGTGCCGAGGAGGTCGGCGACGCAGATGGCGGCGGCGCCGGGGCCGGCGATGAGTACGGCACGGGGGCGGCCGTCGGGTTTGAGGTCCTGGACGCCGGCCTCGGCGGCGTGCCGGGCGGCGGTGCGGACGCGGGCGCCGGCTTCGGCCGCGCCGCGGAGCAGGGCACGCTGGTCGGCTTCGGCGAGCGCCTCCGGCGTGTCCAGCAGCGATTCGTCGAGCATGGGCGGGAGCCTCCGATCGCCGGGTCGACTGGGGGGCGGGGCGGGTGTCCTGTGCGGGTGTGCGGCGGGGGGTTGCTCGGTCGCGGGTTGTCTGGGGGGCGTACGGCGCTCGGTCGCCGGGTTGCCTTGGGTGCCGTACGGCGGTGACCGGTCGTCGTTGCGCGGGTGAGCGTGGCGTCGCGTTACGCCGGGCGGCGAGGTTTACGCCGGGCGGCGGGCCTCGTCGACCAGCAGAACGGGGATGCCGTCGCGGACGGGGTACGCCAGGCCGCAGTCCTGGCCGGTGCAGATCAGCTCGGCGTCCTGCTCCTTGAGCGGGGCGTGGCAGGCCGGGCAGGCGAGGATCTCCAGGAGGCCGGCTTCCAGCGGCATGAGGGGTCCCTTCGGGGGTGGGTGCGGGTGGTACGTGCGGGTGTGCGGATGTGCCTGGTCAGCGTACCGCCGGTGGGGGCGGGGTGCCGGGGTTGGGCGGGGGTGGTGGCGGTGGGGTGGTTCTTCGCTCCCGCCGCCCCTACCCATCCCGTCCTGAAGGGGCTCCGCCCCTTCCACCCCGCCACGGGGCTGCCGCCCCCTGGACCCCCGCTTCGGCCCCTGAAGGGGCCTCGTCCTCAAACGCCGGACGGGCTGAGTGATGCCGGCCGACGTCGAGAGGCGGAGGACCCCTACGGGCGGGCGGGGGTTAGGGATGGTGGCGGCCTCGTCCTCGAACGCCGGACGGCTGAAGGCAGCTGACCGGCGTCGAGAGGTGGCGCCCTCCCTGCGGGTGGGTGAGGGATCGGCACCGGGGCGCCCCGTCCGCCAACGCCGGACGGGCTGGATGCACCGCCCGGCGCCCTGAAGGGCCGTCGAGGACGGGGACGGCGTCCCACCCCGCCTCAGCCTCTGATGATCTCCAGCACCTCGTCCCGCACCTTCGCCATCGTCGCCTCGTCGCGCGCCTCCGCGTTCAGGCGCAGCAGTGGCTCCGTGTTGGACGGGCGGACGTTGAACCACCAGTCGGCTGCCGTGACGGTGAGGCCGTCGAGCTCGTCGAGTTCCACGCCCTCCTGACCCTCGTAGGTGGACTTGATCGCGGCCAGGCGGTCCGCCTGGTCGGCGACCGTGGAGTTGATCTCGCCGGAGCCGGTGTAGCGGTCGTACTGGGCGACGAGGCCGGAGAGGGGGCCGTCCTGGCCGCCGAGGGCCGCCAGGACGTGCAGGGCGGCCAGCATGCCCGTGTCGGCGTTCCAGAAGTCGGCGAAGTAGTAGTGCGCGGAGTGCTCGCCACCGAAGATGGCGCCGGTCTTCGCCATCTCGGCCTTGATGAAGGAGTGGCCGACGCGGGTGCGGACCGGGGTGCCGCCGTTCTCCCTGACGACCTCCGGGACCGACCAGGACGTGATCAGGTTGTGGATGATCGTGCCCTTGCCGCCGTGCTTGGCGAGCTCGCGGGAGGCCACGAGGGCGGTGATGGCGGAGGGGGAGACCGGGGCGCCGTGCTCGTCGACGACGAAGCAGCGGTCGGCGTCGCCGTCGAAAGCGATGCCGAGGTCGGCGGACTCTTCGCGGACTCGCTTCTGGAGGTCGACGATGTTCGCCGGGTCCAGCGGGTTCGCCTCGTGGTTCGGGAACGTGCCGTCCAGCTCGAAGTACATCGGGACGAGGGTGAGGGGCAGGCCCGCGAAGACCGTGGGGACCGTGTGACCGCCCATGCCGTTGCCCGCGTCGACGACGACCTTCAGGGGGCGGATGGAGGTCAGGTCGACGAGGGAGCGGAGGTGGGCCGCGTAGTCCTCCAACGTGTCGCGCTGCGTGATCGTGCCCGGCGTCGCCGCAGGCTCCGGGGCGCCCGACTCGCTCCACCGCTCGGCCAGTTCGCGGATCTCGGCGAGGCCGGTGTCCTGACCGACGGGGGCCGCGCCCGCGCGGCACATCTTGATGCCGTTGTACTGGGCCGGGTTGTGCGAGGCCGTGAACATCGCGCCCGGCAGGTTCAGCGCGCCCGAGGCGTAGTACAGCTGGTCGGTGGAGCACAGGCCGATCTCGGTGACGTCGACGCCCTGGGCCGACGCTCCGCGCGCGAAGGCGCGGGACAGGCCGGGCGACGAGGGGCGCATGTCGTGCCCGATCACGATCGCGCTCGCGCCGGTCACCTGGACGAAGGCGGCCCCGAAGAGCTCGGCCAGCGGCTCGTCCCACTGGTCGGGGACGACCCCGCGGACGTCGTACGCCTTCACGAGCTGTGACAGATCAGCAGCCACGGCCAACCCTCCTGAAAGTCCTGTCGGTCACCCCAAACTACCCGCCCTCACTGACAGTGCGCTGTGCGGCCACTGAGTGGACTCCGAGCCGTAACCTCAGGTCAGCGCGGAGGTCAGGGCAGCATCCAGCCCAGCACCGGTGAACTCTGTCCGACCACGATCAGGCACATCACCAGCAGCAGGCCCAGACTCCACGGCAGCACCCGCCGCAGCAGGTCCCCTTCCCGGCCCGCGAGCCCCACGGCCGCGCACGCGATGGTGAGGTTCTGCGGCGAGATCATCTTGCCGAGCACACCACCTGAACTGTTGGCGGCGGCCAGGAGTTCCGGCGACAGTCCCGACTCCCGCGCCGCCGTCACCTGCAACGCGCCGAACAGCGCGTTGGCCGAGGTGTCCGACCCGGACACGGCCACCCCGAACCACCCCAGCACCGGGGACAGGAAGGCGAGCCCGGCGCCGGCCGCCGCCACGAAGTGGCCGATGGTGGCGGCCTGTCCGGAGAGGTTCATGACGTATGCGAGCGCCAGCACGGACGTCACGGTCAGGATGGCGAACCTCAACTCGTGCACGGTCGCCGCCCATTCCTTGACGGCCACGCGCGCGTGCACCCCGAGGACGACCGCACTGCACACCCCGGCGAGCAGGACGAGCGTGCCGCCGGTGGATACGATCGGCCAGCTGAAGACATTGCCGCCGACCGGCTCCCCGTCCGGGTTCGCGACGTTCAGGAAAGGCCAGTCGTACGTCTGGGTCGCCTCGGCAAGCCAGTCCTTGACCACCGGGATCTGCGCGACGGAGAAGATCACTACAATCAGCGCGTACGGCGCATAAGCCCGCACAACCTCCCGTCGCGGATCAACCTCGTCCAACTCCTCGCTCCGCGCACCGGTCAGCACGGACGCGCGTACGGCCTCGTCGGCGGGCACGCGCGCGTGTGGCACAGCGACCAGGGCGCCCGCACCGGCCAAGGCGGCGCCGATGTCGGCGAGTTGCGCGGAGACGTAGTTGGAGGCGGCGAACTGGGCGACGGCGAAGGCGATTCCGCACATCAGGGCGGGCACCCAGGTCTCCCGCAGCCCACGCCGCCCGTCCACGAGTCCGACGAGCACGAGCGGCACGACCAGGGCCAGCAAGGGCGTCTGACGCCCCACCACAGAAGCCACGTCATCGAGCGGCAGCCCGGTGACCTGAGCCAGCGTCACCACCGGCGTCCCCATCGCACCGAAGGCCACGGGCGCGGTGTTGGCCACCAGCGCGACGACCGCCGCACGCACCGGCTCGAACCCGAGCGCCACCAGCATGACCGAGCAGATCGCGACCGGCGCCCCGAAGCCGGCGAGAGCCTCCAGCAGGGCCCCGAAGCAGAAGGCGACGACAAGCGCCTGGATGCGCGGATCGTCGGACAGCCGCCCGAACGACCGCCGCAGGATGTCGAAATGGCGCGTCCGGACGGTCATCCGGTACACCCACAGGGCGTTGACGACGATCCACAGGATGGGGAAGAGCCCGAAGACCGCCCCCTGGGCGGCACTGGAGAGCGTCTGACCGAGCGGCATGCCGTACGCGAGCCAGGCGACCAGTACGGCCGCCACAAGCCCGCTGAGCCCCGCCAAGTGGGCCTTCATCCGGACCCCGCCCAACAGGACGAGGACGATCACGAGCGGCAGCGCCGCCACGAGCGCCGACAACCCGAGCGAGCCGGCGACGGGTTCCAGTTTCTGGACGTACACGGGCACCTCCCCGGATTCCGCCATGCGGAAAGCGATTTCTCGTTCCGGCATACGGAATGGTCGTGTCCGCGCCAACTGCACGTCAATGCCTGAGCATCACTCAACGAAACGAGCACACGGGAAACACCCGAACAGGTGGAGAAAACCGACGGTCAGTTGTCGGGCGACCGCAGGACCCGCAGGTGCCCACGCCGCGCGACCTCCATCGGATCGGCGCCACGCCCCCCGCCCCCGCCGGCCTGGGCCGCCCGCTCCTGCGGACGGGCCGCCTCACGCACGGCGTTGGCAAGCGCTTCCAGATCATCCCCGCTGGGGCGGGCCGGAGCGGAGCCGTCCAGCAACCGCACGACCTCCCACCCGCGAGGGGCGGTGAGGCGCTCGGAGTGCTCGGCGCACAGGTCGTAGCAGTGGGGTTCGGCGTAGGTGGCGAGCGGGCCGAGGACCGCGGTCGAGTCGGCGTAGACGTACGTCAGCGTCGCGACGGCGGGACGGCCGCAAGCGGTGCGCGAACAGCGACGTACAGGGCTCACGACGTTGGACGGTACCGCACTCTTGAGCGGGCCGCGACGACTCTCCCCCAGGTCACTCCCCCGTGTCGTGCTGTGAAACACCCCACACACCCCTGTCGCCCCACCTCCCTGACCTGCACGGAAGCCGCGCGCCGAGACCCCGAGCACTCCCAAATCCGTTCACCACTCACCACAAACCCCATCATTCACCTCGACATCGACGGTCTCGGAGAGATACGGAATCGAGCCCAACCTTGGCTGGAATGGTCATGTGCCGACATGCCGTACGGACGGCCGGACGCCACCCCGGCCACCCCCCGCGGATCGGACAGGCACCGCCCACGAGGATTACGCTTCATCAGTGATGGACACCCCCGTACCGCCCCGCGCCGCCGGCCCCGGGCCCCGCCGTCGTGATCGCCACGGGAGGGGCATGCGCGGCCCGATCGCACCACCCCAGGTCCCGCTCGCCGCGAGCCGTGCCGACGCCTTCGCCGATCTGGTGCAGGACTCCGTGGAACGCCTCGAACGCCGCTGGCCCCAGCTCGCCGACATCGATTTCCTGGTCCTCGAGGTGCCTCGCCTGGACGGTCCCGGGCGTACGTGGAACGACGAGGCGGTTCCCCTCGGCGGCACCATCCCTGCCCGGGAGGGGCGGCCCGCACGAGTGGTCATCTACCGCCGCCCTGTGGAGATCCGTACCAAGGGTCGGGAGGAGCGGGCCGCCCTGGTCCACGAGGTGGTCGTGGAACAGGTGGCCGAGCTCCTTGGTCTGACGCCGGAGACGGTGGATCCGCGGTACGGCGAGGACTGACGGGCGTCGGCTGGACCCCACAGGTAACCGTCGGCTTGCGGCTTGCCCGGCGTGGCGGCTGAGCGAAGGTGGGTCGCGCAGCCCGGCGCTAACGGGGTGCCGCCCGCGCCCACCCGCGCCGCCCCAGCGGCACGACTGCCCGCGGCTACGCAGGCTGTGGGCGGCGGGGCCGCCGTGAACGGCCAGCGGCTACGCAGGCTGCTGCGCGCCGAAGGCGGGTGGCGCGCGCCCCCGCGGGCCCGCAGTCGCCCGCGGCGGGAAGGGGACGTGCCGGGGGGTGTCCGCCCGCAGTGGCCGGCGTCAACACGCAGTACCTCCTGGCCTAAGGCCGGCCGCCGGTCCGAGGACGGACACCCCCCCGGCGCGGCCCCGACCCACCCACCGACGGCAGGCGCTACGCGCACCCCCACTCAGGGACACAGGCCGCCGCAGGCATCAACGCGCACCCCACCCCACCCGCAAGAAGCCCTACTTCTGCAGCACGGACAAGTCCTCATCCGCCTCCGGCACAGCCACCATCCCCCGGTCGTCCGGCAGCGTCTGCACCGTGAAGCCGGGCACGCCCTCCGCCGGCACCGTCAGCGTCCGGGACGCGTACACCGGTCCGCCCGACACCGACTCCACGGTCAGTGCGTACGTGCCCTTCAGCCCGCTCGGCACCGGCACTTCCACGTCCTGAGTCGTCCCGGACTTGATCGTGAAGGTCTTCGACGTGGCCGTACCGCCCTCGCTCCCCGCCGAAGCGGTCACCTTGACCTCAGCGGAGCGGAACGGCGCCGTCACGGACAGTGTCGTGCCCTTCGCCCGGTTGTCGACCACCGTCGCGCGCGTGCCGACCGGCCGGCTCGCCGGGATGAACGCCGTCTCCTGCTTGGCACCCGCACCCCGCACCACCCGCACCGCCGCAACCACCGGCACGCCCCGATCCGGGTCCGTAGGCGTCAGCACCAACGACCCCGCCTCGCCCCGCATCACGTCACCGAGGTCCACCGCACTGGTCATACCGGCCTTGACATGCAACGTCTCGTTCCCGGCAGGCGTGATCTCCCCGGACGGCGAGGCAAGCCGCACCTTCAGATCCGCATCCGCGTCCCCAGGTGTGAAGGCGACCAGCCGCACCGCCTTGGCGTCCTTCGGAATGCCGGGCAGCACCAGACTCCCCGCGGGATCGGCGGAAGCGGCCAGCCAGTCCGCACCGAGCTTGTCGTCCAGCGCCTGCACCGAAGTACCCACCCGACCACTGCGCACACTCACGTGCACGGTCACGTTCTCCTGCTTCTCACTGGTGAGCGTGGACAGCAGGATCGGCTCACCCGAGTGCGGCTGGACCGTGATCCCCTCCCCCACCGTGGTCTCGAGGGCACCGTCCTTGCCGTACAGCTCGATGTCGACGACGGCGGCGGAGTCGTCGGGGTTGGTCAGATGGACGTAGTCCGTGCGGTCGGCAGCCGTACTGGCGCCCGGGAACCAGAACTCGGTGTCCGGAGCGATGCAGTTGACGCCCTGCAGACCACGCCCCGTGCCCGCCGCGACCTCCGTCGTCTCCTGTACGGTCCAGCCGGGCGCGAACTTCCCGTCGGCGGTCCCGATGAGCGCCGGCGAGTCGGCCCCGGACGCGTCCTCGGTCACCGGCGTCCCCGGCTCCTTGCCCGCCAGGACGGGTTTACCGGCCGTGCCCGCGTCCCCGGCCTTCTCACCCTTGCCGTCGGTCTTCCCCTTGCCGTCGGCCTTCCCCTTGGCGTCCGCCGCGTCGCCCGACTCCTCCGCCCCGGACCGCAGTTCCGCCTTCCCGCCGCTCCCCGCCCCCTTCGTCACGGGCGTGAACGACGTGTAGGTCGTCTCGGCGAGGTCCGAGGTGCTCGGCGCCGGACACACCAGGCTCGTCCGCTCCACGGGCAGCTCGGCGGCCGCCTTCGCGGTGGTCGTCCCGGACGTGTCCGGCGTGGTGAGCGCCGCGACCCCGGTTATGGCGGCCAGGGCGCCGGCACCGGCGATCAGGGACAGGGTCGTGCGGTTCACTGCTGGCTCCCGTCGGAACGCTCGCTGCCGTGCGGATGCTGCTGTGCCGGGTCGTACGTGGCGTCGTAACCCTGCTGATAGGTCTGGTCGTACGAGGCGTCGTACGCCCCCGCCTGAGGCTGCCCGCCGTACGCGTACGGGTCGTACTGGCCGCCCTGATACGGATCCGCTTGATACGGGTCCGCCTGATACGTCTGGTCGTAAGCGCCGCCCGCCGGGTACTGCTGCCCGCCCTGGTACTGCTCGCCGCCGTACCCGCCGTAGTCGGCGCCGGCGTAACTGGGCGCATCCGTTCCCCAGGCAGCAGGGTCCTCGCCCGGGGTCGCCCCCATGCCGTAGGACTGCTGCTGCGGAATCACCGCAGGGGCCTGCTCCGGAGGAGGCGGGAACGCCCCTCCCTGACCGGCCTCTTCCGCCTCGGCCTCGGCCTGGGCGCGCAACCGACGGGCCCGCCGTCCTTCGCCGACCATGGCCTCGGCCGGTACGGCCGCCTCCTCGGGCATGTCGTCGTCGACGTCGCGGCGACGCCCCGGCAGGGCCATCACGACGAGGACGAGGGCGAGGAAGCCCTGGGTCCACAGCCAGGCGGTGTGGCCGATCGGATCCTCGTAGGTGACGTCCAACTTGCCGCCGTCAGCCGGGAGTTCGAAGCCCTGGGCCCAGCCGTCCACCGTGGTCGGCGTGAGCGGCTCGCCGTCCAGGGTGGCCGTCCACCCCTCGTCGGCGCTGTCGGCGAGGCGCAGGACACGCCCTTCGGCGCCACTCGGAATCGTGGTGTGGATCTCCACGGGCCCCGCAGCAACGGCCTGAGGCTCACCCGAGCCCGATCCCGATCCGGACCCGGAACCGGCCGCAGCCCCGGCCCCCGACTCGGCCCCGGAGACGATGGCCGCACGCGACACCTGCCGGTCGACCCGCCACAACGCGCTGCCGTTCTGCTCACTCAGCCGCTGCAGTCCGGGCGTGGCGTCCAGCACGCGCGCGACCTCGCGGGGCGCGCCCTTGTGGACGAGGACGTAACGCACCGCGAACGCGCCCAGCTGGTCGGCCTGGTCGGCGCCGGAGCCGGCGACGAGGTTGGCGACGATCTTGTCGAGCTTGGCGTTCTCCCCGTCGGCAGCGGCGAGTTCGGCGTCGCCGAGGCGGGCGCCGGAGCCGCGGACGAGCATGTAGCCGACCTGGGCCGGGGACTCGCTGTCGAGGACGAGGGTGCGGGCCTGGTCGCGGTTGCTGGCGTCCTCGGCGACGAACGCGGGCACCTGCACGGGGTCGCGTCGCTCCAGCGGTCCGTCGGCGCCGCGGATCATCCAGCCGGCGGCGACGAGCAGCGGGCCCGCAGCGGCTGCGAAGGCGATCAGCGCGGCGACCGGCTGGCGCCAGCCGAAGCTCTGCTCGGCCACGCGCGAGCGTGCCCCGTCGGCGCCGAGCAGCGCGGCGGCCAGGAGGGCGATGCCGTAGACGAGGGTCGCGGGGCCGGCCCAGGTGAAGCTGTTGGAGAGGGCCGCGAAGACGAGGCCCACCAGGGCGACCGCCCAGGCGGTCCAGATGCCGAACTGGCGCTCGGAGCGCATCAGGGCGGCCAGCGCGGCCAGCACGACGCCGATGAGCATCAGCCCGTTGACGGTGCCGGGCCCGCCGGGGCCGGCGCCCAGCAGATCCAGGGCGGACGCGGCCGAGGAGCCGTACTTCAGGCCGGCCTCCTGGAAGAAGCCGAACGGAAGCAGCGACAGCGACCAGGGCGCGAGAACCAGCAGGGGCACGCCGACCTGGGCGAGGAAGCGCAGGCCGTACGCGGTGATGTCGGAGCGCCGCACCGCCAGCAGGCCGAGCCCGAGGACCAGCGCGAACGGCCACACGATCGGCGTGAAGGCCGTGGTGATCGTCAGCAGCAGCGCGTACGCCCAGGTCGCGCGCCAACTGCCGCGCGCACCCGAGCTGTTCGCCAGGCCGCTCGCCGCGACGCCCGCGCGCGCGAGGAGCGGCAGCAGGACGGCGAGGACGGCGGTGCCGATGCGGCCGCCGGCGAGGGCGCCGGTGGCGGCGGGCAGGAAGGCGTAGACGACGGCCGCCCACGCGCGCAGGAGGCGGGACTCGACGAGCGGGCGGGAGGCGAAGTAGGCGGTGAACCCGGCCAGCGGCACCGAGCAGACCAGCAGGACCGTTACCGCAAGCCCGGTCGAGCCCAGCAGCGCGGAGGCGAGCATCGCCACGATCGCGAGGTACGGCGGCGCGGACGAGGTGCCACCGGCGCCCACCGGGTGCCAGGCGTCCAGGTACCGGGACCACAGCTCGCCGGAGTCGGCCGGGGCGGGCAGCAACGCGCCGCCCGCGAGCGCGCCGCCGCCGAGGAGTTGCCGACACGCGATCAGCGAGACGAACAGCAGCACCAGGAAGAGCACCGGGCCGGGCTTGCGGGCGATGCGCTTGAGGCGGGCGAACTGCTCTATCTCCAGGAAGTCCGCGTCGTCGCCGCCGGGCCCGGACTCGATCGCGCCACCGTGCCGTCCGGCGCCGGCGGCCGCCTCGGGATCGGAGCGGCCCACGAGGTTGCCCGCGATCTGTTCGACGGTGGCCCGCACGGTCGCGCCGGGCGGCGGGAACAGCGCCCGCAGCTCACCCTTGTCGATCACGGGGTTCCCGCGCCTGCGCCGCCCGGCGATGATCCGCTCGGGGCGCAGCAGTGTGCCCATGAGGCCGCGGATCTCGTCGAGGGCCTGCCCGGGGACCTTGCCCACGAGGTAGGCCAGGGTCCGCAGGACCGTGCCGAGCACGACGCGCAGCAGCACCCAGGGCAGCACGGCCGTACGCGTGTTGACCAGCAGGGTGTAGACGGCGCCCGCCTTGTCGACCTTGTGCGGGGAGGCGGCGGTGCGTCCCACGCAGTCGACGGTGCGGCGCTCACGGGAGGCCGCCTCGGCGTGTCGTACGACTGCTTCGGGCGCGACCAGGACTCGGTGGCCGGCGGCCGTGACACGCCAGCACAGGTCGACGTCGTCGCGCATCAACGGCAGGCGTCGGTCGAAGCCGCCCAGCTGTTCGAAGACGTCGCGCCGGATCAGCATGCCGGCGGTGGACACGGACAGCACGGACCGGACGTGGTCGTGCTGCCCCTGGTCCTGCTCGCGGCGGTCGAGGCCGGTCCAGCGGCGGCCCGAGTTGGCGATGGTGACGCCGACCTCGAGGAGCTGCCGGCGGTCGTACCAGCCGCGCAGCTTGGGGCCGACTACAGCGACGTCGTCGCGGCCCAGCTCGTACTCGTTCTCCACGACGCGCAGCAGCTGGGCCAGGGCGTCGGGTTCGGGGGCGCAGTCGTCGTGCAGGAGCCACAGCCACTGCACCGGCTCCCCGTGGGGGAGTTCGGGCAGGTCGTAGGCGTCGTCGCGCCACGTGCGCGTGACGGGGTCCCAGCCGCTCGGCCGCTTCAGGTACGTCAGCTCGTCCGGCGTGAGGACGGGCGCGGTGCGGTTGGCCTCCTCGACGGCCTGGCCGAATCCGGTGCGCCGGGCGAGGTGCAGTACGCGATCGTCGCCGAGGGCATCGGTGACCAGCTGTGCGGAGTGGTCCGCGCTGCCGGTGTCGGCGGCCATGGCGAACTGGACGGGGCGCTCCTGGCCGAGCAGCCCGGCGAGCGCGTCGGGCAGCCAGCGGGCGCCGTCGTGGGAGACGAGCACCGCGGTCACCACATGACGCGGAAACTCAGGTGCGGCAGCGGGGTCGTGATGGGCTGCCGGGTGGCTGTGCACGGACATCGAGGTACAGGCCCCGGTTCGATGGACTGCGGTGGACGCCTGTGCCCCCAGGGGACAGCGGGGCGTCTCGGACGAGCGACCACACTATCGGCTGGGCATGACGGCGGCCCGCCGCCTGTGGATAACCCACCTGCGCCGGGCCGTACGAGACGTATGTACGTGCGGTTGTGAGCCGTTTCGTCAGACAGCGGCCTTCTTCAGCCGGCGGCGCTCGCGCTCGGACAGTCCGCCCCAGATGCCGAAGCGCTCGTCGTTGGCGAGGGCGTATTCGAGGCACTCGGAGCGGACCTCACAGGCGAGGCAGACCTTCTTGGCCTCGCGGGTGGAGCCGCCCTTCTCGGGGAAGAAGGACTCGGGGTCGGTCTGGGCGCACAGCGCGCGCTCCTGCCAGCCGAGTTCCTCGTCCGCGTCGTCGACCAGCAGTTGCTGCACCAGCTCGGTCATGTGCGCCCCTCGTCTGTCTTTCGCGTCCCCGTGATGTTGCCGTTACCGATTTCGGCTGAACGACACGAGTGAAATTACAAGTGTGCTGCTCCGGGCGAGTCAAGCCGAGATCTGCTATTGAGCCCCTTATTCACTCTGCGGAACCAAGGCCTAGCGGAAAGTGTTCAAATCGGCATAAACCTTGACAAGCAGACGAGGCCCGCGAGGGCCTCGGGCCCTCCGTAGAGCCTGTACGGAAAAGGACGCCCAGAAGTTCGATCTCGTTGCACGCACACGTAGAAGCGAACCGGATCACAGTCGGATCACAGGATCACAACGACGCCCGTGCGCCCGGTTGTGCGCCATGTGTCCCGGTCACCCCATGGACAAACCTTTCGCCACAGAGATGCACCGGATGAGGTGAAACGTGTCCCACATGACGGGCGCCAAGTTGACAGTGGAGGCGTGAGCCGATGTCCTTGTGGGCATGCTCGCGAACTTGGCACTCACCTCGACCCGCACTGCCGGGTCCCTCGGTGCTGCCCAGGGTCGCTGTAGCTGTTGTTGCTGTCCCAGCTGTTGAGCCACACCCGCTCCAGCTGTAGGCCGAGTCGCCCGACCACTCGGCTTCCGTTCCCTCTGACCTTCTTTCACTGAGGAACCACCGCACCCCATGAACAGCGACAGCGACCTCCAGATCGCCGGCGACATCCTCGAAGTCCCGCACCTCCTCCAGGCACCGCACGAGCACCCCGCCACCGTCGCCGACTTCGTCGGCCTGGCCCGCTCCATCGCCGCCGACCGCTCCCAGTGGGAGCACCTCGTCGAGTACGACGCGACCACGCGCTGGTACCACCGGCTGCGCACGGGCCCCGGCTACGAGGTGTGGCTGCTGTCCTGGGTTCCCGGACAGGGCAGCGGACTGCACGACCACGGCCCGTCCTCCGGCGTCCTGACGGTCCTGGACGGCACGCTGACCGAGCGCACGGAGCGCGGCACGCGCGTGTTGAAGGCGGGCGCACAGCGGGTGTTCGCGCCGGGCTATGTCCACGAGGTGGCGAACGACGCGCTGGAGCCCGCGGTCAGCCTGCACGTGTACTACCCGGGCCTGACCGAGATGCCGATGCACGCGACACGGGCCTGCGAGGCCCGTGTCGAGCCGAGTCCGGTGACTGCCTGACCCGTTGTCGTACCCGCCTGCAACACTGATTCCCATGCGCATTGTGGTTCTGGCAGGCGGCATCGGTGGTGCCCGGTTCCTGCGCGGTCTGAAGCGGGCCGTGCCGGACGCGGACATCACCGTCATCGGCAACACCGGGGACGACATCCACCTCTTCGGACTGAAGGTCTGCCCGGACCTCGACACGGTGATGTACACCCTGGGCGGCGGCATCAACGAGGAGCAGGGCTGGGGCCGGTCCGACGAGACCTTCCACCTCAAGGAGGAGCTCGCGGCGTACGGCGTGGGGCCGGAGTGGTTCGGGCTGGGCGACCGGGATTTCGCCACACACATCGTGCGGACGCAGATGATCGGCGCCGGCTATCCGCTCAGCGCGGTGACGCAGGCCCTCTGCGACCGCTGGAAGCCGGGAGTCCGTCTCATCCCCATGACCGACGACCGCGTCGAGACGCATGTCGCGGTCGAGGTGGACGGCGAGCGCAAGGCCGTCCACTTCCAGGAGTACTGGGTGCGGCTGCGGGCCTCGGTGCCGGCGGAGGCGATCGTGCCGGTCGGCGCGGAGCAGGCCAAGCCCGCGCCGGGCGTCCTGGAGGCGATCGCCGAGGCGGACGTCATCCTCTTCCCGCCGTCCAATCCGGTCGTGTCGGTCGGCACGATCCTCGCCGTGCCCGGCATCCGGGAGGCCATCGCCGACGCGGGCGTACCGGTCGTAGGCCTGTCCCCCATCGTCGGGGACGCGCCCGTGCGCGGGATGGCCGACAAGGTGCTCGCCGCGGTCGGCGTGGAGTCGACGGCCGCGGCGGTCGCCGAGCACTACGGCTCGGGGCTCCTCGACGGCTGGCTCGTCGACACCGTGGACGCGGGCGCCGTGGAGCGGGTCGAGGCGGCCGGGATCCGCTGCCGGGCCGTACCGCTGATGATGACCGACACCGACGCCGCCGCGCAGATGGCCCGCGAGGCGCTGGCGCTGGCGGAGGAGGTGCGGGCGGCTTGAGCGAGGTGTCAGCCGACGGCTACCGGGTCTGGGCCGTCTCCGGGATTCCCGAGGTCCAGCAGGGCGACGACCTCGCGAAACTGATCGCCGCCGCCGAACCCGGCCTCACCGACGGGGACGTGCTCCTGGTCACCTCGAAGATCGTCTCCAAGGCGGAGGGACGGATCGTCGAGGCGGCCGACCGCGAGGCCGCCATCGACGCGGAGACGGTGCGGGTCGTCGCGCGCCGCGGCGCCCTCCGCATCGTCGAGAACCGGCAGGGCCTCGTGATGGCCGCGGCCGGCGTGGACGCCTCCAACACCCCCGCCGGGACCGTGCTGTTGCTGCCCGAGGACCCGGACGCGTCCGCGCGGGCGATCCGGGACGGACTGCGGGACGCCCTCGGCGTCGACGTCGGGGTCGTCGTCACCGACACCTCCGGGCGGCCCTGGCGCTCGGGGCTCACGGACGTGGCGATCGGCGCCGCCGGTGTGCGCGTGCTCGACGATCTGCGCGGGGGCGCGGACGCGTACGGCAATCCGCTCAATGCGACCGTCGTGGCGACGGCGGACGAACTGGCCGCCGCCGGTGATCTGGTGAAGGGCAAGGCCGCCGGCCTGCCCGTCGCCGTCGTGCGCGGGCTGGCGCACACGGTGGCCGAGGAGCACGGGGAGGGGGCCCGGGCCTTGGTGCGCGGCGCGCGCGACGACATGTTCCGGCTCGGGACGTCGGAGGCGGTACGGGAGGCGGTCACCCAGCGCCGTACCGTACGGGCCTTCACGGACGAACCCGTCGACCCCGGGGCCGTACGAAGAGCGGTCGCGGCGGCTGTCACGGCCCCGGCGCCGCATCACACGACGCCGTGGCGGTTCGTGCTGCTGGAGTCTCGGGAGTCGCGGACGCGGCTGCTCGACGCGATGCGGGATGCGTGGATCGCGGATCTTCGGCGGGACGGCAAGAGCGAGGAGTCGATCGCGAAGCGGGTGCGGCGCGGGGATGTGCTGCGGAATGCGCCGTATCTCGTCGTGCCGTGTCTGGTGATGGACGGCTCGCACACCTACGGCGACGCTCGGCGGGACGGGGCCGAGCGGGAGATGTTCGTCGTCGCCGCCGGGGCCGGGGTGCAGAACTTCCTGGTCGCGCTGGCCGGGGAGCGGCTGGGCTCGGCTTGGGTCTCGTCGACCATGTTCTGCCGGGATGTGGTGCGGGAGGTGCTCGGGCTGCCGGAGGACTGGGATCCGATGGGGGCGGTGGCGGTCGGTCATCCGGCGGAGGAACCGCGGCCGCGGCCGGAGCGGGATGCGGGGCGTTTCATCGAGGTGCGCTGACAGACGCCGGTCGGCGCATACGCTCGTAGCACCCTCCCGTACCCCTAGGACCTCATCCGTGGCAGGAAGATTCGCTCCGCGCCCCACGCGTACGACCGTGCGCGGCGGGCATGTGGCCGTGCCCGCGGGGATACCGCGGCAGGCTCCGGCCCCCGCGCGGGTGCGTACCTGGGTGCCGGAGGGGCCGCTCGATCTCGGGCTCGTACTGGGGCCGCTGCGGCGTGGGCCGGGGGATCCGACGTTCCGGGCGATGCCGGACGGGTCCGTGTGGCGGGCCACTCGTACGCCGACCGGGCCGGGGACGTTGCGGGTCAGCGCGCGGGGCGCCGAAGTGCGGGGTGAGGCCTGGGGGCCGGGGGCCGAGTGGCTGCTGGAGCAGTTGCCGGAACTGCTCGGGGCCGCCGACGATCCGTCCGCCTTCGTGCCGCGGCATCGGCTGGTGGCGCTCACTCGGCATCGGCGGCCGGGGCTCAGGCTGACGCGGACCGGGCTGGTGCTGGAGTCGTTGATTCCGTCGGTTCTGGAGCAGAAGGTCACGACCGATGAGGCGTATCGGGCGTGGCGGTTGCTGGTGCGGAAGTACGGGGAGCCGGCGCCGGGGCCCGCGCCCGGGCGGATGTGTGTGATGCCGGATGCGGAGACCTGGCGGATGGTTCCGTCCTGGGAGTGGCACCGGGCCGGGGTCGACAACAAGCGGGCGTCCACGATTCTTCGGGCCGTACGGGTTGCTGCGCGGCTGGAGGAGGCGGTGCGGATGCCTCCGGCTCAGGCGCAGGCTCGGTTGGAGGTCGTGCCGGGGATCGGGCCGTGGACGTCGGCGGAGGTGGTGCAGCGCAGTCATGGGGCGCCGGATGCGGTGACCGTGGGGGATCTGCATCTGCCCGGGATTGTGGGGTTTGCGCTGGCCGGGGATCGGGATGCGGATGACTCCGTGATGCTGGAGTTGCTGGAGCCGTATGCGGGGCAGCGGCATCGGGCGGCTCGGTTGATTCTGCTGAGTGGGCGGGTGCCGGGGCGGCGGGCGCCGCGGATGCCTCGGGGGGATATCGGGCGGTTGTGACGAGGGCGGCGTGCGCTGCGGTTGTCGTAGCTCTTTTTTCGCCACCGCCGCCCCTACCCGTCCCATCCTGAAGGGGCTCCGCCCCTTCGACCCCGCCAGGGGGCTCCGCCCCCTGGACCCCCGTCGGCCCCTAAAGGGCCTCGTCCTCAAACGCTGGACGGGCTGAAATGCCGGGACCGGCGTCAAGGAGGCGAGCCCCCTGCGGGTGGGTGGGGGTTAGGGATGGTTGCGGCCTCGTCCTCGAACGCCGGACCTGCTGAAGGCAGCTGGCCGACGTCGCGAGGCGGAGGACCCCTGCGGGTGGGTGGGGGTTAGGGATGGTTGCGGCCTCGTCCTCGAACGCCGGACCTGCTGAAGGCAGCTGGCCGACGTCGCGAGGCGGAGGACCCCTGCGGGTGGGTGGGGGTTAGGGATGGTTGCGGCCTCGTCCTCGAACGCCGGACCTGCTGAAGGCAGCTGGCCGGCGTCCAGAGGCGGAGGTCCGGATGGTTGCGGCCTCGTCCTCGAATGCCGGACGGGCTGAATGCGGTGACCGGTGTCGAGAGGTGGCGGTCTCCCTGCGGGCGGGTGACGGATCGGGACCGTGGCGCCCCGTCCTCCAACGCCGGACGGGGTGAATTGATGCGGGCCGGCGCCGAGAAGTGGCGCTCACCGCTGCTCTACAGATCCGGCGAGAACCGCACCGCCCCCGCCGGAATCCGGGCGTCGCACCACACTCGCGCGCCCTCCCTCAGCTCGTTGTCGGCGCCGATCACCGCGCCGTCGCCGATGACCGTGCCGGTGAGGACGGAGCGTTCGCCGACGCGGGCGCGGGTGCCGATGAGGGAGTCGGTGATGATGGCGCCGGGTTCGATGACGGCGCCCGGGAGGATCGTGCTGCCGAAGACGCGCGCGCCCTCGGCGACGAACGCGCCCTCGCCCACGACCGTGCCGCCGGTCAGCTTGGCGTCGGGGGCCACCGTGGCCGTGGGAAGGATCAAGCGGTCGCCGCAGCGGCCGGGGACCGCGGGGGACGGGGCCCGGCCCAAGACCAGGTCCGCCGAACCGCGGACGAACGCCGCGGGGGTGCCCAGGTCCAGCCAGTAGGTCGAGTCGACCATGCCCTGGAGGTGGGCTCCTGCCGCGAGGAGGTCGGGGAAGGTCTCGCGTTCCACCGAGACCGGGCGGCCCGCCGGGATCGTGTCGATGACCGAGCGGCGGAAGACGTACGCTCCCGCGTTGATCTGGTCGGTGACGATCTCCTCGGGGGTCTGCGGCTTCTCCAGGAACGCCGTCACCCGGCCCGTCTCGTCCGTGGGGACCAGGCCGTACGCCCTCGGGTCCGTCACCTGCGTCAGATGGAGGGAGATGTCCGCGCCCGTCGTCTCATGCGTGCGGACCAGGGCCTTGATGTCCAGCCCGGTGAGGATGTCACCGTTGAAGATCAGGACCGGGTCGTCGGGCGCGGAGTGCAGCCGGGAGGCCACGTTGCGGATCGCGCCGCCCGTGCCGAGGGGCTCCTCCTCCGTCACGTACTCCAGATGGAGACCCAGCGCCGAGCCGTCGCCGAAGTGCGGCTCGAAGACCTCGGCCAGGTACGACGTCGCCAGGACGATGTGTTCCACCCCCGCCGCTCTCGCTCTCGCCAACTGGTGCGTGAGGAACGGGACCCCTGCCGCCGGCACCATGGGCTTCGGCGTGTGCACGGTGAGCGGACGCAACCGAGTGCCCTTGCCGCCGACCAGGAGGATCGCTTCTGTCACCTGTCGTCTCTGCTTCCTGCCGGGACCGGCCGAACTGTCTTTCGGCCGGCCAGTGTATGCAGACCGTTGTGCGGCGCCCTCGACGGCAGTGCGGCATTCCCTCCGCCACTTGTCCCCCGACAGCGGTGAATACGAGCCCATGCCACCCCCATGCCACCCCCATGGCCAACCCGGTGCCCCCATGTCATCCCCGCGACCACCCCCACCGCCCCCGCACGCCCCCGCACGCCCCCGCACGCCCCCCGAAGTCCCTCCGCCCGCTTCTCAACGCCCCTGGTAGCGGGCCGCCGTGGCGCGCGCCGCGCCGAGCTTGCGGTAGAGCTGCCATCCCGGGCACTCCGTGGAGAAGCCGTCCCGATGGCCGGAGATCGCATTCAGTCGTACGTTCTTTCCCTTTCGGTAGAGATTGCCACCGCCGGACTTCAGGTATGTCTTTCCGCGCGGATTGACGCCGTAGAGCCCCAGTTTCCAAGCCGTGAGCCGGGCGATGGCCCGCACCGCGGCAGCGGACGGCCTGCTGTAGCCATAGCTGCCGAGGACGGCGATCCCCATGGTGTTGGAGTTGAAACCGAGAGTGTGGGCGCCGAGGACCGGCTTCGCCACTCCCCCGGCGCGTCCCTCGTAGATGTTTCCGCACTTGTCGACGAGGAAGTTGTAGCCGAGGTCGCGCCAGCCCATGCTCAGGACGTGGTAGCGGTAGATACCGCGAATGAGCGAGGGGACCTGCGAGCACCAGTACCTGGCACCGGTCGCCGTGTGGTGCACGAACGCCGCCTTCACCTTCCTCGTGTAGGCGAAACTCCGCTCCCGCCACCGCTCGTTCGCACCCCAGCCGCGCCGCGTGACGATGCGCGGCCGCGGCCCGATGTACGGCCTCGCCCGCTGCTCCTGCGTCAACTCACCACCGCGCAGGGCCACCATCTCCCGCTGGGTCTCGGCCCGGCCGAGCGCGGGGATCTCGGTGGCGCCGAGGGGCGCGAGTTCGACGTTGGCGGCCGAGGTGGCGGCGTCGGCGGCGGAGGCGGCGAGGGCCTCGGCGGTCTCGGCGGTCTCGGCCTTGAGGGAACCGGGGCGGGGGGCGCCGGGCTCCCCGGGTGCGGGGGCCGGATCGCCGGGGTCGACGAGTTCGAGGTGGAGGCCGGCGGGCAGCGGGGAGGCGGCGTCGGTGCCGGCTGTCGGGGCCGGGTCGCCGGCGCCCGGTACCGGTACGCGCTCCCCGGACCGGCCCTCGGCGGCCTCCGCCGTGACCCGGACCTCGACACCGTCCGACTCGCCGACCCACAACGGTGCCGTGGAGCCACGCACCCGGCTGGAGCGGCCTTCGGGGGTGTCGGGGTCGGCCGCGTGCTCGGCGTTGTGCGTCTCGAGGTCCTGCCAGCCGGACCAGGTGCCGGTGCCGACCGCGCGGGTGCGGACCTGGACGCGGCCGTGCAGTTCGGTGTCCGGGTCGTCCCAGACGACGCCGACGAGGGAGAAGCGCGGTACGTCCCGGCGGGACAGCCCCTGTTCGGCGGGGGCACCGCCGCGGTCGCGGCCGCGGGGGACGAGGGGCAGCGACTGGGTGCTGCCGGGGACGGACGGCTCGGCGCTCTCATGACGCACCGTCGGGCCGGGCGCGGTGGCCACCGTCTCCCCGCGCGTGGCCGCTTCCGCGCCGAGCGCCGGTCTCGCGGTCGCCGCGACGGCGGGTGGGGTGAGCGGGAGAGCGAGAGCTACCGCGCACGTGACACCGATCGAGGAAGCAAGGAATCCACGCATGCTCCTGATAGTGGACATAGCCTTACAAACCTGTCCATTGCGGAATTGACGGAGTGTCGGCCAGTGATTCACCCGAAACGGTGACGCCAGGGTGCCGCCAACCGGCGGTGCGTGTACGCCGGTCCGCGTACCCTTGCGCGGGTGAACGCCTCCGATCGCACCCCTGCCGACCTGCTGCGTTCCGCGCTCGCCGCGGATCCCGGACGCCCCCTGGTGACCTTCTACGACGACGCCACCGGGGAACGCGTCGAATTGTCCGTGGCCACCTTCGCCAACTGGGTGGCCAAGACCGCGAACCTGCTCCAGGGCGACCTGGGGGCCGGGCCGGGTGACCGGGTCGCGTTGCTGCTGCCCGCGCACTGGCAGACGGCGGTGTGGCTGCTGGCGTGTTCGTCGGTGGGCGCAATCGCGGACGTGGGCGGGGATCCGGCGGTGGCCGACGTGGTCGTGAGCGGGCCGGAGACGCTGGAAGCCGCGCGGGCGTGCCGCGGTGAGCGGGTCGCCCTGTCGCTACGGCCGCTGGGGGGCCGCTTCCCGCAGCCGCCGGCCGGTTTCGCCGACTACGCCGTGGAAGTGCCGAGCCAGGGTGACCGTTTCGTCCCGTACGCGCCGGTCGATCCCGACGATCCGGCGCTGATCGTGGCCGGCCGGGAGTTCAGCGGCGCCGAGGTCGTCGAACGCGCCCAGGCCGAGGCGACGGGGCTCGGCCTCACGGGACCTGGCTCACGGATCCTGTCGGCCCTGCCGTACGACACCTGGGAGGGCCTCAACGCCGGGCTGTACGCGGCGCTGGCGACGGGTGGGTCGGTGGTCCTGTGCCGGCACCTCGAGTCACTGGACGAGGAGGCGCTGGCGAAGCGGATCGAGAGCGAGCGGGTGACGACCACGGCACGGTAACGACTGCGCCGGCTGGACCGTGCCACAACTGACCGCCGACTTGTGGCTGGCCCGGCGCGGGGGCTGGGCCGGGGTCGGTCGCGCAGCCCGGCGCCGGCGGGCTGCCGCTGCGCCCACCCGTGCCGCCCCAGCGGCACGACTGCCGCAGCTAAGTGGGCATGAGGGGCCAGCAGCTACCCAGGCTGCTGCGGGCCGTAAGGCGGTGGCGCGTACCCCCGCGGGCCCGCGGTCGCGTACGGCGGGAAGGGGACGTGTCGGGGGGTGTCCGCCCGCAGTGGCCGGCGTCAACACGCAGTGCCTCCTGGCCTAAGTCCAGCCGCCGGTCCGAGGACGGACACCCCCCCCCGGCACGGCCCCGACCCACCCACCGACCGCAGGCGCTACGCGCCCCCCACTCAGCGGCACAGGCCGCCGCAGGCATCCCGCCCAACCGCCGGACGCACGCCGCATCAACGCGCACCCCCACCACCCGCACAGGCCACCCCAGACCTCCCCGGCCCCACCGCCGGAGGCACCCGTCACCCGTTCGGCCCACCACCACCCACCCCTCACCCCCCACCCAAGCCATGGTCGTAACAACAGCCCACACCACCCGCAGCACGCTGCACTGAGGAGTGGAGCCAGACGTGACCCGCATCGCACGCCCACGCCCCGGAGGTTCCGGTGTCGGGCGGCGGCGTAGGTGGCGGTGGGTGCGGCGCGGGGCGCTGGGGGTGGGGCTGGTGCTCGTGGCCGCCGCCGGAGCCGGCTGGGCCGTCTACGCCAAGCTCGACTCCAACATCACCGCCGACGAAGCCGCCGCCGCAGAACTGGAACGGTACGAGAAGGAGCGCCCCACCTCACTCGTGCGCGGCGCGCAGAACATCCTGCTGATCGGCTCGGACTCCAGGGCAGGCAGCGGCAACCGGCGCTACGGGCGCGACTCGGGCACCGAGCGGTCCGACACCACGATCCTGCTGCACCTGTCCGCGGGACGCCGCAGCGCCACCGCCGTCTCGATACCCCGCGATCTCATGGTCGACGTCCCCGGCTGCCGACGCCCCGACGGCACCCGCAGCGACCCGATGTTCGCGATGTTCAACTACGCCTTCCAGGTCGGCGGTTCGGCCTGCACCATCCGTACCGTCGAGCGGCTCACCGACATCCGCATCGACCACCACATGGTCGTCGACTTCCACGGCTTCAAGGAGATGATCGACGCCCTCCAAGGCGTGGAGATCTGCCTCACGGAGCCCATCAACGACAAGGCCGCCAAACTGAGGCTCCCGGCCGGCAAGGTGACTCTCAACGGCGAACAGGCCCTCGGCTACGTCCGCGCCCGCAAGTCCCTCGGCGACGGCAGCGACACCGACCGCATGCACCGCCAGCAGCGATTCCTCGCCGCACTGGTCAACAAGGTCCAGAGCAACGACGTACTGCTGAACCCGGTCAGGCTCTATCCCGTCCTGGACGCCGCCACGTCCTCCCTCACCACCGACCCCGCCCTGGCCAACTTGCGCGGTTTGTACGAACTCGTGCGCGGCGTGCGCGACATCCCCACCGAACGCGTGCAATTCCTCACCGTTCCCCGGGAGTCGTACATCCACAACGCCAATCGCGACCAACTCAAGGAGCCCGAGGCCGAGCGGCTCTTCGAGCGGCTGCGCACCGACACCCCGGTGGTAGTCGCCGATTCGCCCGAATTGCACCAGGCCCCTCCGCGCGTTTCCTCGCACAGGAGTTCCCCTCGCGACAACGGAAAGTCCACCGCCCAGCGGCCCGCCACACCCGCAGAACCCACTCCCCCGCCCCCCACCTTCCGGGGCAACACCGCCGCCGAGAACCCCTGTAGGTAAAACGCTCACCAAGTCGGCGAAGCCCAATTCAAAGAAATGGGTCGGATTGCCCAGTTGTAGGGACGTGGAATTTGTCACCGTCGTCGCTTGACGCTGATCTGGCCGGATAGTGTGAGCGATCCGGTGCACCCGGCCGTAGTTAGGCTTGCGCACTGTTTGACCGAAAGAGACCCGAGCGCCTTGGAGGGGGAAGGCGCCGCGTGGCCCCGACGGAGGATTCAGACAACCGTGGACGCGCAAGGCCGTGGGCGGGCGGACGACATCGACCCCGCAGACCAGTGGGTACTCAATCCGAACACCGGCGAATACGAACTGCGACTGACTCCTTCCGCTCCGCAATCGTCGGTGCCCGGACCTCGCAGAGCCGCCTCCCGGACCGGCGCCGCCTCCCGGGCCACCGGTGCGAAGGCCGGCGGCGCGGGCGGAGCGGTGCGCAACCGGACCGCGGCGCCCGAGACGCGCCCGGCACCCGGCCGTGAGGTCCCGCCGCAGCGCAGGCGCCGGGGCGTGCCCGAGGAGCCGCTGCCGGGGCGGCGCGGTCGCCGGCCGGTGAAGAAGAGCAAGGCGAAGAAGGCCGTGCTCTGGACCGGCGGAATCATGGCGTTCGTGGTCGTCGCCGCCGCGGCCGGTGCGTATCTCTATATCGAGCACCTCAACGACAACATCCAGTCCGTCTCCGACGACGGCGCGAGCACCGGTGGCTTCAGCAAGGACAAGGCCATCAACATCCTGCTCATCGGCACGGACAAGCGCACGGGCGCGGGCAACGGCAGCTACGGCGACAAGGACAGCCCCGGCCACGCCGACACCACGATCCTGCTGCACGTGTCGAAGGACCGCTCGAACGCGACCGCGCTCAGCATCCCGCGCGACCTGATCGTCGACATCCCGGACTGCCCGACGACGCAGGAAGACGGTTCCCAGAAGGTCATCCCGGGCGAGACCGGCGAGCGTTTCAACACGAGCCTCGGCCAGGAGGGCCGTACGCCCAGCTGCACCGCGCGTACGGTCACCGAGCTGACCGGGATCAAGCCGGACAATTTCATGGTGGCCGACTTCAACGCGGTGAAGACCCTGACGACGGCGGTCGGCGGCGTCGAGGTATGCCTGGCCAAGGACATCGACGACCCCGACTCCCACCTCAAGCTCAGCGAGGGCAAGCACGTCATCGCGGGCGAGCAGGCGCTGGCCTTCGTCCGCACCCGGCACTCCGTCGGCTTCGGCGGCGACCTGAGCCGGATCGGGCTGCAGCAGCAGTTCCTCAGCGCGCTGATGCGCAAGCTGAAGTCCAACGACACGCTCTCCAGCCCGTCGAAGATGATCAAGCTGGCCGAGGCGGGCACGAAGGCGCTGACCGTCGACTCCCAGCTGAACAGCATCGACAAGCTGAAGGACCTCGGCCTGGAGCTGGGCAAGCTCAACACCAAGAACCTGACCTTCACGACGGTTCCGGTGATCGACAACCCGGCCGAGAAGGTGAAGACGACCGTCGTACTCAACAAGACGAAGGCTCCCGAGGTCTTCCAGGCGATCCAGAACGACGTCTCCTTCACCGCGGTCAAGCAGCAGAAGCAGAAGGAGGCCGCCGCCGTGGCCGCCCGGCTCAAGGGCACCAAGGCCGACCCCTCCGAGGTACGGGTGCAGGTCATGAACGGCGGGGCGCCCGCCGGCAGTGCCCAGGAGACCCTCACCTGGCTGCAGACCGAGGAGGGCGTCACCAAGTCCGAGAACGCGGGCAACGCCCCGGCGACGCTGGCGAAGACCACGCTCGAATACGCACCGGACCAGGCGGACCAGGCACGCCGGCTCGCCGCCATCCTGGGGCTCTCCGGGGCCGCGATGAAGCCCGGCAAGAGCGTGACCAACTCCCAGGGTCTGCCCACGATGACGCTGACGCTGGGCAAGGACTTCAAGGGTGCGGGCGTGCCACTCACCCCTCCGACGAAGGCACCCGACGTGGAGAAGTCCACGGCGGACAAGGTCGAGTGCGCGAAGTAGCCGTACCAACGGGCCCGTGCCACCGCCGACTTGAGGTGGGGCGGGCCTGTTTCGGCACGGAAGTTCCGGCACCGAATCTCCGGCCGGGAACGCAACTGTCCTGGACTCTCGTTGGTCTGACACAGGACACGGTTGTGTCAGGCGTCGGACGCCTGACACACCGCGTGGCCGTGCCGGGCGTGGATTTTGCCGACACGTGGCCAACCCGGTTCGGATCCACAGTGGTCTGACAGGTAGCGAACCGGTGTCGGACAGGGTGGCCTGACATGGTTCGCTCCGCATCGGACAGGGAGGTCCGGCGCGGAGCGACGGCGCGTAGGGCCAAGGGTGGGGAAGGGCAGAGAGTTGGCGCAGAGCAGTGTGCGAGGGGAGGCCCCCGCGGTGGACGACACCATGTCGCTCACCCGGCAGGCCGACCAGGACACGCCGGCCGACCAGGGCGGCCGGCACGGCGGCGGGGGACGCAGGGGCGGCCGGGGAACCGACAGCAGGCGCCGCAGACGGCGGGTGCTGCGCTGGTCGGCGACGGTTCTGGCGGTGGTGATACTGGGCACCGCGGGTGCCGGGTATCTCTACTACCAGCACCTCAACGGCAACCTGAAGAAGGACGACCTCAACATCGGCGACGCGAAGGACCGCGCCGCCAGGACCGAGGCGAACGCGGCCGGTCAGACGCCGCTGAACATCCTGCTGATCGGCTCGGACGCGCGGGACAGCAAGGAGAACCAGAAACTCGGCGGCGCGAAGGAGACGTTCGGCGCCGCGCCGCTCGCCGACGTCCAGATGCTGCTGCACGTCTCCGCGGACCGCACCAACATGTCGGTCGTCAGCATGCCGCGCGACACGCTGGTGGACATACCCAAGTGCACGGACCCCGACAGCGGGGACGAGTACGGGGCCCTGCAGCGCGCGATGACGAACCGGTCGCTCGGCCGCGGCGGCCCGGGGTGCACGGTGGCGACGTGGGAGAAGCTCACCGACATCCACATCGACCACTTCATGATGATCGACTTCTCGGGTGTGGTGTCGATGGCCGACGCGATCGGCGGTGTCCCGGTCTGCGTCGACAAGAACATCCACTCCAAGGACAGCAAGGGCCACGGCTCCGGGCTGAAGCTGGAGAAGGGCGAGACGTACATCAAGGGTGAGCAGGCCCTGCAGTGGCTGCGCACCCGGTACGGCTTCGAGGACGGCAGCGACCTCGCCCGCGCCAAGGCGCAGCACATGTACATGAACTCGATGGTTCGCGAGCTGCGCAAGAACGCCAAGCTGAGCAACCCGGGCAAGCTGCGTGCCCTCGCCGAGGCGGCCACCAACGCGCTCACCGTCGATCCGGGCATCGGCACGGTGGCGAAGCTCTACGACTTGGCGGGCGAGCTCAAGAAGGTGCCGACCTCGCGCATCACCATGACGACGATGCCGAACGCGTACGACACGATCCAGACCGGGCGCGTGGTGCCCACCGAGGACGCCACCAAGCTGTTCCGGCTGGTGCGGGACGACATCGCCCTCGACGGCAAGGACAAGAAGAAGTCCACCGAGGAGAAGGCCTCCACCGACCCGGCCGCGGCGGACGGCGAGATCGCCGTCCAGGTGCAGAACGGCACCCGCACCGACACCCTCGCCGCGGTCACCGGCCGCGCCAACACCGTCGCCGGGCTGCTCGTCGACAAGGGCTTCACCCAGGCCCTGGCGGACCGCTCGGTCGCACCGGCCGAGGAGACGACGCTCATCCGCTACCCGAGCGCCGACCTGGAGGGCGACGCCCAGCGGGTCGCCAAGGCCCTCGGCATCCCGACCAGCGCCGTGAAGAAGTCCACGGACGTCTCCGGCGTCACCCTCGTCGTCGGCGCCGACTGGCGGGAGGGTACGGCGTACAAGGCGCCGAAGCAGGACGACAAGACACCGAAGACGGCAGATGCGCTGAACGCCTCCGACACGAAGGCGTGCATGAAGGTGGACCCGGACTTCACCTGGTCGTAGCGGCGGGCCGGAGCCCGGCGGGCTCAGTTCGGGCTGAGTACCGCTGGGCGCCTGGACGCGATGACCTTCTTGGCCAGCGACCGCGGGCTGGTCAGGAAGCCGTAGCCCCAGGACATGTGCATGGTGGCGAGGGCGACGGGGATCTGCAGGCGTGCCTTCAGGGGCAGGCCCTTGCCCGCCGGGACCGAACCGGCGACGATCGCCGCGAGGTAGCCGCCGGGGACGACCAGGGCCCACGGGGTGACCAGGGCGCCGAGCACGAGGCCCGCCGCTATGGCGCACACCGCCGTCGGCGGGGCGAGGTAGCGCAGGTTGATGGAGCCGGCGTGGTAGCGGGCGACGACGTGGCGCCAGCGGCCGTAGTCCTTGTACTGCTTGGCGAGCGCCTTCACGCTCGGCCTCGGGCGGTACGACACCTTCAGCTCGGGCGAGAACCAGATCAGCCCGCCCGCTTCCCTGATCCGGAAGTTGAGCTCCCAGTCCTGGGCGCGGATGAACTCCTCGTTGTAGCCGCCCTGCTGCTCCAGCGCCTCGCGCCGGAAGACACCGAGGTAGACCGTCTCGGCCTCCCCCGCCTGACCGCCGGTGTGGAAGGCGGCGTTGCCGACGCCGATCTTCGAGGTCATCGCGGCGGCGACGGCGCGCTCCCAGTCGTTCTCGCCCTCGGCGTGCATGATGCCGCCGACGTTCTGCGCGCCGGTCTCCTCCAGGAGCCGTACGGCGGTGGCGATGTAGTTCGGCGAGAGCATGCCGTGGCCGTCGACGCGGACGACGATCGAGTGCCGGGAGGCCTTGATCGCGGCGTTGAGGGCGGCCGGGGTGCGGCCGGTGGGGTTCGGGACGGTGTGCACGCGAGGGTCTTCCCGTACGAGCTCGGCGGCGATCTCGTCCGTGCGGTCCGTGGACGGACCGAGGGCGATCACGACCTCCATCTCGCCGGCGTACTCCTGCGCGAGGATCGCTTGGACGGCTCCGCGCAGATGCCGCTCCTCGTCGAGGACGGGCATGATGACGGACACGGCGGGGAGCTGCACGTCGGGATTGGCGTTCATAGGGACCTCACGTTACCGCGAACGGGGGACACCCTTGCGCGCCGCCCGGGTCGCTGCCCCGGGCAGGAGATCGTATGGGCCTACGGTGCTCACGGACCCACGTACGGCCCCCAGGGCAAGCCCCAGCGGAGGTATCTCCCCCATGCCCACGCCGCCCCGCCAGTCCCCTCCTCCCGCGCAGCGTCGTCCGCAGCCGTCCCGCCGCGGCGGGGCACGGCCGGTCGCGCCGGTACGGCGGAAGCGGCCGCGCTGGGCCATGCGGGCGGTGACCACGCTGTCCGTCGTGGTCCTCGCCTCCGCGGGGATCGGGCACGCGGTGGTCACCAGCCTGGACGCGAAGATCGCACGCGTGGACCCGTTCAAGGACATGAAGAACCGTCCGCAGGCGGGGCACGGGATGAACGTGCTGCTCGTCGGCACGGACGGCCGCGACCGCATCAGCGAGGAGGAGCGGCGCAAGTACCGGCTCGGCGGGGCCCCCTGTCACTGCACCGACACGATCATGATCGTGCACATCTCGGAGGACCGGGAGCGGGCGAGCGTGGTGAGCCTGCCGCGTGACTCGTACGCCGAGGTGCCGGCCGGTGAGGGACACAAGGCGCACCCGATCAAGATCAACGCGGCGTACGCGGAGGGCGGTCCGAACCTCACCGTGCGCACGGTCGAGCACATGACCCACATCAAGATCGACCACTATCTGGAGGTCGACTTCACCAGCTTCATGAAGACGGTGGACGTGGTGGGTGGCGTGCAGGTGTGCACCGCCGAGCCGCTGAAGGACTCGTACACCGGACTCGACCTGCCGGCCGGCACGCACCGGCTGATGGGCGGCGAGGCGCTGCAGTACGTGCGCGCCAGGCATGTGGACAGCGGCTCCGACCTGGGCCGGATGCAGCGCCAGCAGCGGTTCATGGCGGCGCTGATCGAGCGGGCGACGTCGTCCGGGATCCTGCTGAACCCGATGCGGTTCCGGGACGTGACGCGGGCGGTGCTGGGCTCGGTGCGGGCCGACAAGGGCTTCGGGACGGGCGAGCTGCTGGACCTCGGGCGGGCGATGCGGAACTTCTCGCCGTCGTCGTCGGAGTTCACGACCGTGCCCATCCGGCAGATCGGATACAACGTGAAGGGCGTCGGTTCCACCGTGAAGTGGGACTCCGCGAAGGCCGAGCGCCTCTTCCGGGCCCTGCGCGAGGACCAGCCGCTGGCCGCGCACCGCAAGAGGACCAAGGTGGTCCGGGTGGAGGTGGCCCCGCAGGAGATCCATGTGCAGGTGGAGAACGGCACGCACACGGAAGGCCTGGGCAAGCGCGTCGACACGGCACTGGCGGCCACCGGGTTCCGTACGACCGGGCGGCCGGTGGACGCGGAGGACCGCTCGCTGAAGCGGACGGTCGTCGCCCACGACCCGCGCTGGGACCGCTCGGCGAAGTCGCTGGCGGCCGCGCTGCCGGGGAGTGAGCTGCGGCCGGTGAAGGGGCTGGGGCCGACGCTGAAGGTGATCGTGGGGGCGGACTTCCGGCAGGTCCGGAAGGTGCGGTCGGAGGATCCGACGCAGGGCGAGTCCATCGTGGTGCGGGGTGACGAGACGGGGTGCTCGTGACGGAGAGTCACGCACCGCGCGACAGTGACATACAGTCCGTAACTCCAATGGCCCCGTACGACAGTCTCCGGCGGAATGCCGGGCACGTTGCTCCATGCGGCATCTGGTGGGAATTGTTGGCGTCCGCCCGATGGCGCGCCGCGGCGGGTGGGCGTAGGACGGAAGGGCACGGGGCCCGCCCCGGGCCCCTCTGGTCCCAGGAGGAGCCATGACCCAGCCCGGAACCCTGCCCGCGATGAGCAAGGAGATGCAGGACTGCATCGACGCTTGCATGTCCTGCCACGCCGTCTGCGAGGAGACGATGAGCTCCTGCATGCAGATGGGCGGTCAGCCGCAGATGCAGATCATGCGGGCGCTCATGGACTGCGCCGAGACGACCCGCATGTGCGCGGACATGATGATGCGCCGCTCGCCCATGTCGGCCGAGATGTGCGCGATGTGCGCCAAGGCCTGTGAGATGTGCGCCGAGGCGTGTATGTCCATGCCGGACGATCTCCAGATGAAGCGCTGTGCCGAGGCGTGTCGCCGCTGCGCCGAGAGCTGCCGCACGATGTCGGGCGCCACCATGTGAGGACCGCCCGGACAGCACGCGAGGGCACCCCTCGGGGTGCCCTCGACATGGAGGTGGTGCTCACTTGCCGGAGACGGTCACCGTCTCGTCGTTCTTCAGCTGCTCCACCAGGGTCTTCACCTTCGCGGTGTCCCACTGGAGGTTGCCGTTCGCGGAGTTGCCCGAGATCGGCATGTTCATGGACTTGCCCTCGCCGCCGCTGACGCCCTTCATCGCCCAGAACATGGACGCCAGGTCCCACAGGCTCATGTCCTTGTCGACGATCAGGGAGTCCAGGCCGGCGCCCATGGTCGGGTACAGCTTGAAGGGGTTCAGGACGGTGCCCGGCGTCGCGACCTGGTTGGCCAGGGCCGACAGGAACTTCTGCTGGTTCTTCGTGCGGTCCAGGTCGGAGCCGGCCAGCGCGTACCGGGTGCGGACGAAGGCGAGCGCCTCCTCGCCGTTCAGGGTCTGCTTGCCCTTCTTGAAGTCCGCGCCGGACTTGGAGTCCTTGATGTCCTGCGGGATGTCGATCTCGACACCGCCGACCGAGTCGACGATGTTCGCGAAGCCCGCGAAGCCGATCTCGACGTAGTGGTCGATGTGCAGACCGGTGTTGGCCTCGACGGTGCGGACCAGCAGCTCGGGACCGTCCTCGGCGTACGCCGCGTTCAGCTTCACCTGACGGCCGGTGCCCTGGTAGAGCTTCCCGGAGTCGGAGCCCTTGTACGACGGGATGGTGACGTTCGAGTCGCGGGGCAGGGAGATCAGCGTGTCGCCGTTGCTGCCGGTGTGCAGGATCATCATCGAGTCCGTGCGCTTGCCCTCGGCGGACCCGGTGTGCAGCTTCTTCTTCTCCTCGGCCGACATGCCCGCACGGCTGTCGGAGCCGACGATCAGGTAGTTCGTGCCCTCGCCCGCCTCCGGCCGGTCGATGACCTTGGACAGGTCGACCTCGCGGTTGAGCTTGCCGTCGGCCCAGAAGTAGGTGGCGACGGTCGTCACGGCCAGCACCGTCACCAGGGTTATCGCAGTCACCTTGATACGGCGCCGCCAGTTCGGCGCGGGCCGCGGCTCGCGCATCCCCGTACCGCCGGAGCCGCCGCCCCCGCCGTAGACCTGGCCCGTGTTGTAGCCGCTGTCGTATCCGTCGTCGTAGGCGGCGTCGTCGCCGTAGCCACCGTGGCCCCGGCCGTTCACGTACGACGGCTGCTGCGGCACCCCGCCGTAGCCCTGGCCGGGCGGTGCCGCCGGACCGCGGCGGACCTGGCGCATCACGCGCGCGCCTTCAGGCTGTGCGCTCGCGCTGCCGCGTCCGTAACGGTTGCCGCGGTTGTCGTCGGACCATCCCTGGGGCCAGTCATTCATGCGCCCCACTATGCAGGGCACGGCCAGGTGTCTTACAAGGTTCGGCGGAAAATAGGGGCACGGCTGTTGCGAACCCAACACAAAGTCCGCGAATGTCGACGCGGCATAAGGTGGAGGCCATGACAGACCAGGTCACCACCGCGGAGTCGGGCACTCCGGAGATCCCGGGCAAGCCGACATCGGCGTCCCGCACCACCCTCAGCCACATCATGACCCACAACGACACGAACCTTCTGGGGACGGTGCACGGCGGTGTGATCATGAAGCTCGTCGACGATGCCGCGGGCGCGGTGGCCGGCCGGCACAGCGGCGGCCCCGCCGTCACCGCGTCCATGGACGAGATGGCCTTCCTGGAGCCGGTCCGCGTCGGCGACCTCGTCCATGTGAAAGCCCAGGTCAACTGGACCGGGCGCACCTCGATGGAGGTCGGTGTACGCGTCCTGGCCGAGCGCTGGAACGAGTCGGCGCCACCCACCCAGGTCGGCTCGGCCTACCTGGTGTTCGCGGCGGTGGACGCCGACGGCAAGCCGCGCCGGGTGCCGCCGGTGATACCGGAGACCGAGCGCGACAAGCGGCGGTACCAGGAGGCGCAGATCAGGCGGACGCACCGGCTGGCGCGGCGGCGGGCGATCAAGGAGCTGCGGGAGAAGCGGCTGGCGGAGGGGTTCGAGGACTGAGGACCGGGGCTGAGACGCGGGGCTGAGGCCCGGCTCGAGGTTGGGAAACTAATGAGGGGCGCCCCGGTGGGGGCGCCCCTCAGTGCACAGCTCAGCAGCCTTTACGGCAGGTTGCGGGCCATGACGATCCGCTGGACCTGGTTCGTGCCCTCGTAGATCTGCGTGATCTTGGCGTCGCGCATCATGCGCTCGACCGGGTAGTCACGGGTGTAGCCGTACCCGCCGAGGAGCTGGACGGCGTCCGTGGTGACCTCCATCGCCACGTCCGAGGCGAAGCACTTGGCGGCGGCGCCCAGGTAGGTGAGGTCGGCGTCGCCGCGCTCGGAGGCGGCGGCGGCCTGGTAGGTCAGGGCGCGGGCGGCCGAGATCTTCATCGCCATGTCGGCGAGCATGAACTGGATGCCCTGGAAGTCGGCGATCGGCTTGCCGAACTGCTTGCGCTCCTGGACGTAGCCCTTGGCGTAGTCGAGGGCGCCCTGGGCAATGCCGAGGGCCTGCGCGGCGATGGTGATGCGGGTGTGGTCCAGCGTCTTCATCGCCGTCGCGAAGCCGGTGCCCTCCTCGCCGATCATGCGGTCGGCCGGGATGCGAACGTTGTCCAGGTAGACCTCGCGCGTCGGCGAGCCCTTGATGCCGAGCTTCTTCTCGGGGGCGCCGAAGGAGACGCCCTCGTCCGACTTCTCGACGACGAAGGCGCTGATGCCCTTGGAGCGCTTGCTCGGGTCCGTGACCGCCATCACCGTGTAGTACTCGGAGACGCCGGCGTTGGTGATCCAGCGCTTCACGCCGTTCAGGACCCAGTGGTCGCCGTCGCGGACCGCCTTCGTCTTCATTCCGGCCGCATCCGAACCGGCGTCGGGCTCGGAGAGGCAGTACGAGAACATGCCGTCGCCCTTGGCGAGCGGCGTCATGTACTTCTTCTTCAGGTCCTCGGAGCCGGAGAGGATCACGGGCAGGGAGCCCAGCTTGTTCACGGCCGGGATGAGGGAGGAGCTCGCGCAGACCCGCGCGACCTCCTCGATCACTATCACCGTCGCCAGCGCGTCCGCGCCCGCGCCGCCGTACTCCTCGGGCACGTGCACCGCGTGCAGGTCGTTCGCGACCAGCGCCTCCAGCGCCTCCTGCGGGAAGCGGGCCTCCTCGTCCACCGCGGCGGCGTACGGCGCGATCTTCGCCTCGGCCAGGGAGCGGATGGCGTCACGGAGCATGTCGTGCTCCTCGGACGGGCGGTACAGGTCGAAGTCAGCCGATCCGGCCAAGGTCTCTCACGCTCCAAGGACGCTGGGTTGCAAGTGCGATGCTGGCGCTAATTACCGTTAAGTAACTCAAATTTTAGGGGTCGGCTCACGGGAGTGATACGTGAGCTTGGCGACAGCGGGGAAGTTGCCCGTCGGACCCGCCGACTATGCTCAGGCCCGCACTGCCCCGTCCTCGTTTGCTGGAGTCTCCATGGCCCTGAAGATCACCGTGATCGGTACCGGCTATCTCGGCGCCACCCACGCCGCGGCCATGGCCGAGCTCGGGTTCGAGGTGCTGGGGCTGGATGTCGTGCCCGAGAAGATCGAGATGCTTCAGCGGGGCCAGGTCCCGATGTTCGAGCCGGGTCTTGAGGAGCTGCTGCGCAAGCACGTCGCCGGCATCGAGGGGTCGACCGGGCGGCTGCGGTTCACCATGGACTGGGCCGAGGTCGGGGAGTTCGGTGATGTCCACTTCGTGTGCGTCAACACTCCGCAGCGCCATGGCGAGTACGCCTGCGACATGTCGTACGTCGACGCCGCCTTCGCCGCGCTGGCCCCGCATCTGAAGAACGCCGCCCTCGTCGTCGGCAAGTCCACCGTCCCCGTCGGCTCCGCGGACCGCCTCGCCGCGTACCTCGCCGAGCACGCGCCGGCCGGTGAGGACGCCGAGCTGGCCTGGAACCCGGAGTTCCTGCGCGAGGGCTTCGCCGTCGAGGACACGCTCCAGCCGGACCGGATCGTGGTCGGCGTCCGCAGCGAGCGGGCCGAGAAGCTGTTGCGCGAGGTGTACGCCACGCCGATCGCCGCCGGATCCCCCTTCGTCGTCACCGACTTCCCCACCGCCGAGCTGGTGAAGACCTCCGCCAACTCCTTCCTCGCCACCAAGATCTCCTTCATCAACGCGATGGCGGAGGTCTGCGAGGCCGCCGGCGGCGATGTCGCCAAGCTCGCGGAGGCCATCGGGTACGACGACCGGATCGGCCGGAAGTTCCTGCGGGCCGGCATCGGCTTCGGCGGCGGCTGTCTGCCCAAGGACATCCGCGCCTTCATGGCCCGGGCCGGTGAGCTGGGCGCCGACCAGGCGCTGACGTTCCTGCGCGAGATCGACTCCATCAACATGCGTCAGCGCGGCCAGATGGTGGAGCTCGCCCGGCAGGCGCTGGGCGGCGGGCCCTTCCTCGGCAAGCGGGTCGCGGTGCTCGGCGCCACCTTCAAGCCCGACTCGGACGACGTACGGGACTCGCCCGCGCTGAACGTCGCCGGGCAGATCCACCTCCAGGGCGGCCAGGTCACGGTGTACGACCCCAAGGGCATGGTGAACGCCCGCCGCCTCTTCCCGACCCTCGGCTATGCCGACAGCGCGATCGACGCGGTGCGGGGCGCCGATGTCGTCCTGCATCTGACGGAATGGCGGGAATTCCGCGAGCTCGATCCGGCGGCGCTCGGTGAGGCCGCGGCGGCGCGGGTCATTCTCGACGGACGCAATGCCCTGGACCCGGAGCTGTGGCGGAAGGCCGGCTGGGCTTATCGGGCGATGGGGCGGCCGACGGCCTGAATTACGGTCGGGCTCTTCGGCAGGAGAATTGCGGTGCCCGCACGGCCCCTCCCTTCGGCGGAGGGGCCGACTGCTGCCTGTGTCGCCCGCGCCCAGCCCCCGCCGAGCCCGGGCGACGACATATGCCGTTCTCCTTGAAATCCCCACCTGCCGCCGAATTCTATTCGAGTAGCGTGAGGGAACAGAAAAGGCCGTCCGCGAATTCTCCACAGTCGCATTGCGCGGAATAACGGCGATCTCAACCGGTCTCACAGTGGGGGTCCCCCCGAAAGAGAGGCACCGCAACAGCCGTTTAACTGGCATGTAGCCGCGTGGAATTCGCGCGCCACTCCACTGGTCCGCGTTCGCCCGTTTGAACGGACCATGCCAGGAGTGATCATGCCCCTGTTCCGCCGGGCTCTGTGGCCGCAGGACCACCGTGACGAACTGGTCGCGGGGGCGCTCGTCGGCGCCGTGGTGGTCGTGCTGGGGTATGCGTCGGGAATCGGCGCCCCCTCCGCCTCCTCCACCCCGAGCGCCGCCCCGCCCGCGGCCACGACACCGTCCGCCCCGGCCGCCCCGGCCCCGCCGACAGCGCCGGGGGACGCCTCAGGAGGAACCCCGGGCGGCTCGACGGGCACCTGGATGCCGCCCGTCACCGGCGGAACCGGCGTCTTCTACCCCGGCGGCACGGGCGAGGACCACACTGGCCACACCGGCGACTCCGGTCACACCGGTCACGGCACCTCCCCCACCCCGCCGGGTTCCACGCCCACGCCCTCCCCGTCCGACCCGGCCACCACCCCGCCACCCACCGACGGCGACGGTGACGGCAGCTGCGAGGACGGCGAGGTCCGTCTCGTACGACCGCTCCTCACCGGCCTCACCGAGCCCGTCTTCGGCCTCCTCAACCCCACGCCCGAGGCCTCCCCGACCCCTCAGCCCTCCCCCTGTGTCGGCCTCGCTCCCCTCTCCTCCCTGCTCGGCGGCACGCCCACCCCCACGCCGGCCCCCTCCCCGGAGGCGACGCCATGACGCCGCGCCGCGCCCTCGCCCTCCTCGTCCTCACGCCGCTCCTCTACGTCCTCCTCGGCACCCCGTACGCCTCCGCCCACACCGAGCTGGTCACCTCCAGCCCCGCCAACGGCGCCGAGCTGAAGCGGGCTCCCGAGCACCTCACCCTCACCTTCGACGAGCCGGTCGAGGTCGCCGACGTACGCGTGATGACGCTGGACGGCGACCGGCTGCCGGTGTCCCTCGTGCCCGGGCACAAGGGCGAAGTCGTACGGGCCGCCCTCGGGCACCCGGCGGACGGCGCTTTCGCCGTCGTCTGGTCGGTCGTCGACGAGGAGGACGGGCATGCCTCGTCCGGCCGCCTCGACTTCGGCGTCGGCGCGCCCGCCGACCGGGACCGCGGCGACGAGGCCGCGCCCGCACCGTCCCCCCTGGTGCGGAAGGGCCTCGTCGCCGCCCGCTGGGCCGGCTATCTCTCGCTGGCGCTGTTCGTCGGCGGCCTCGCCTTCGTCACGCTGCTGTGGCCGCGCGGCGCGCACGAGCCGCGGGCCCGGGCACTGCTGGGCCTGGCCTGGACGTGCGGGCTGCTGACGTCGGTGGCGGGCATCGGCCTCCAGGGCGCGTACGCCACCCTCGGCAGCCTGCGTGACACCGTGCGCGCCGAGACGTACGCGGACGTCCTGACCGCCGAGCCCGGCGTCGTGCTCGCCGCCCGCGTCCTGCTGTGGGTGCTCGCGGCGGTGGTGCTGAGCGCACTGCTGCAGGGCGGGCCCCGCACCTCCCGCTCCCCCGGCTGGCGGGTCGGCGCGCTCGCCGTCTGCCTCGGGCTGCTGCGGGCGACCGGCATGGCGGGCCACAACTCCGAGGGCAGCGAGCCCACTTGGGGCGCGGTCGCCGACCTCGTGCATCTGCTCGGTGTGTCGCTGTGGGTCGGCGGGCTGGTCATGCTCGCGGTGGCCGTACTGCCGCGGCGCCGGGCCGGGGAGTTGGCCGCGGTGGTGCCGGGCTACGCACGGCTGGCGGCGACCGGCGTGGCGGGCATCGTCGCGGCCGGGCTGGTGCTGGCGTGGCAGGTCGTGGGGTCGTACGACGCCCTGCTGCACACCTCGTACGGGCGGTTGCTGCTCCTGAAGACGGCCGTGCTCGGCGTCGTCCTGCTCGCCGCCCTCGCCAGCCGTCAGTGGGTGCGCACCCGCCTCGATCTCGCCGTGCTGCTGCGCGGTGACGCCGCCGCCGTGCGGCCCTTCGGTTACTCGGTCGCGGCCGAGACGGGGCTCGTCCTCGTCGTGCTCGCCGTGACGAGTCTGCTGGTCACGACCCATCCTGGCCAGTGAACTCCCAGTAAAATCAAAGGAGTTGTGTTGAAACGACGTAATGAGAGCGACGCGGCACCGCGCCGCCGGGCGCCCTCGGGCAACCGGGGTCTGCTGGTCGCCGGACTCGGCGCGGCCCTGACCGCGGTGCTCAGCCTGGGGCTGCTCCAGGCCGCCTCGGGCACCTCGGCGTCCGGGGCCTCCACGGCGGACGCGGGCGCGGCTCAGGCGCCCGCGGCCGCCGCGGCGCAGGCCCAGCCGGCCGCCGATGCGGCGCCGGACCACCAGGTCGACATCATGAACAACAAGTTCGGCGACGGGAAGCAACTCGTCGTCGAGGTCGGCGACACGGTCCGCTGGACCAACCACGACAGCGTGCCGCACACGGTCACCACGACCAAGGGCCCGAAGAAGTTCGACTCGGGCACGCTGGAGCAGGGCGACTCGTGGTCGTACACCTTCACCACGGCCGGGACGTACGAGTACTACTGCGCGGTGCACCCCGACATGGTCGCGTCCGTGAAGGTCGTGGCCGCCGACGGCGGCGGGTCGTCCGGAGGTTCCGGCGGTTCGTCCGGGGGCACCTCGGGCGGATCCGGCGGCGGCTCCTCCGGTGGGTCCGGCTCCGGGGGCGGCTCGGGCGGTACGTCCGGTGGCACTTCCGGCGGTTCGTCGGGAGGCACGTCCGGTGGCGCGTCGGGCGGTACGTCCGGCGGCGGCTCCGGTGACGACGACCAGTGCACCAGCGCCCGGGATGTGCTGCTGCCGATCCTCCAGCACCTCAACGCGGCACACCTGGAGCGGTCCCCGGGCCAGCAGGTGCAGGACGCGCTCGCGCTGGACGCGTATATCAAGACGCACACGGTGTGGATCGAGAGCATCCTGACGCCCGCCACCGAGGGCGGCGGCACGGTCCTCGACGACACGCTCAGCGTGCTCCTCGACCACATCAACAAGGCGCACCTGGAGGAGTCGCCCGGGCAGCAGGTCGCCGATCTGCTGAACGCCGACAGCTACGTGCAGATGCACACGGTCTGGGCGGAGCACCTGCTCGCCCCCACCGAGGACTTCCTCACCAACAGCTGCTGACATGCCCGTGCGGAAAGACGGACGCCGGTCCGGCCGAGGCTCAGTCGGCCGGACCGGCGCTCCCCCATTGTCCCCGTCACCGCAGCCCTTCCGGAACCGCTTTCCAAGGAGACCGGGATGACAACCGTCACCCTGCCCGTCGACCCGCCCCCGCCCGGGGCGCCCGGTACGGCCGCCCCCTGGCTGCCGCTGCCCGGCCGCTACACCGTGGCCCCCGGCCGCTCGCTCGTCGAACTCACCGGCCTGTGCGGCCCGTTGCCCGTACGCCGTCGCCGTCTCACCCTCGCAGCCGCGTCGCTCACGGTGTCGGCCGCCGAGGAACACACCGAGGAACAAACCGAGAAACACCTCACCCTCCGCTTCGAGTTCGACGACCCCCACCTCAAGGGCGTCCTCACCCTCCACCACGCCCACGAGAGCGCCGGCACGGTTCAGCTGACCGGTGACCTCGGCATCGACGGCACCGACTTCCCCGTGCTGCTGCGGCTGCGGGTCGTCGAGCGGGCCGACGACCGGCTGCTCGGCGTCGGGGTGGCCCGGCTCCCGTACCGGCTGCTGCGGCGCGCCACCGGCTTCCGGTTCGGCCGGCTGCGTCCCACCACCCGGCTGCGGCTGCTGGTCGCCGGGGAGTTCGCGTGAGGGCGGCCCGGCGAGCGGTCCCGGGCGCCGTCGTCGCCGTAGCCGTACTGCTGGGGCTGCTGTTCGTGGTGCCGGGCGGACGGGCTTCGGCGGCGACGTACCGGGTGACCATGAGCGGGTACGCGTACCGCCCCGCGACCCTGACGATCCCCGCCGGTGCCACGGTGACCTGGACCAACGACGACACCGCCCCCCACGACGTGAAGACCACGTCCGCTCCGGCCGCCTTCCACTCGCCCATGCTGAACAAGGGCGGGAGCTGGAGCTTCACGTTCATGACACCGGGGACGTACGCCTACTACTGCACCGTCCACCCGAACATGACGGCCCGGATCGTGGTCGAGGCGGCACCGAGGACGTCGGCGCCCGAACCGACGCCCACTCACCAGCACGCGGGGTCAGGATCGTCGAGCCATCACACCACCGCGCCGAACCGGCCAACGGCGACGCACTCACCGAGGCCGACGCCCACCCAGTCCACCCCGTCCCCATCGGCTCCGGCGGCCGCGCAGCAGGTATCGCCGTCACCGACGCCCACACCGACCGCGGCGCCGCAGACCCAGGTCACCGCCTCGACGACCCGCCCACTGGACCCCCTGCTGGTCCTGACCGGGATCGTCGCGGGAGTCGCGGTGCTGTGCCTGCTGCTCGTGGGGTCGCGGGCGTCCCGCACACGCGAGGAAGCGGAGGAGAACTAGCCGGCGTCCTTGGCCCGATACCGCCGCATCTTCGCCCGCGCCCCGCACACCTGCATGGAACACCACCGACCGCGGCCCGCCGGGCTGCGGTCGTAATACGCCCAGTGGCAGTCGACCGCCTCGCACGCCTTCAGCCGGGTCCAGGTGCCCTCCACGAGGGCCTGGGCGATCGCCGCCGCGATCCGGGAGGGCAGTGGGGCCGCCTCGGCGGGAGCCAGGGTGGCCGAGCCGTCGGCGGCGTCGACCACGACGACCAGCGGGCTCGCCGCCAGCAACTGCCCCAGCGGCGTCACCGCCCGGTGCGGCGGATGGCCCGCGTGCGCGAGGAGCGCCACCCGCAGGGACTCCCGCAGCTCCCGCGCCCCCGGCACGTCCTCCTCGGCCAGCCCGAAGCGTGCCCGGCCCTCCGCCGTGTCCAGCGAGTCGGCACCCGACTCGATGTCCAGCGTGTTGACCAGGGACTCGACCAGCTCCAGACCCCCGGGCGCGGGCGACCTCTCACTCATGGCTGCACGCTACCTCCCGCTGCTCCCCTTGCGACGTTACCTCCTATGGGGGAGTATGCAGTAACGGTGTTACCCCTTGCCGGACGGTAGGGGTAACCGAGCTTCAAGGAGGAAGTCATGGCCATTGCCGAACTGGGCGTCGTCGTCCTGGACTGTCCCGACCCCCGCTCCCTCGCCGGCTTCTACGCGCGCGTGCTCGGCGGCGACGTCGAGGGGGAGGGAGACTGGGTGGACCTGAAGGTGCCCGGCGGGCAGTCGCTCGCGTTCCAGGCCGCCCCCGGGTTCGTACCGCCGAAGTGGCCCGCCGCCGATCACTCGCAGCAGTTCCATCTGGACCTGACCGTCGAGGACCTGGACGCGGCCGAGGCAGAGGTACTGGCCCTGGGCGCGAAGCCACTGGACGCCGAGGACCGCTCGCGCGGCTTCCGGGTTTACGCGGATCCGGCGGGGCACCCGTTCTGCCTGTGCGCCTGCTGATTCCGTGCGCCCGCTGATCACGCCTTGACCGCCGGGAGGATCCCATGGCCGCCGTGACCCGTCTGCGTTCCGTCGTCATCGACTGCCCCGACCCGCGCGCCCTCGCCCGCTTCTACGCCGGCGTAGGCGGCGGTACGCCGGAGGAGGACGACCCCGAGTGGGTCGTCCTCCAGCTCCCGGGCGGGCCACGGCTGGCCTTTCAGCCGGCGCCCGGTTACACCCCGCCGGAGTGGCCGCGGGCGGACCGCAACTCGCAGCAGTTCCACCTCGACTTCGACGCCGGGTCCACCTGGGAGGAGGTCGACGCGGCTCAGCAGAAGGTGCTGGGGCTGGGCGCGCGGCTGCTGCACGCGGAGGACAAGGACGATTTCCGGGTGTACGCCGATCCGGCGGGGCATCCGTTCTGCCTCTGCCGCATCGTGCACTCCTGATCCGGCACCGGCAACGGCTACCCGTCGAGGTCCGCGATCTTGGCCGTCGACGGCTCCCGGCGCCGCTGTGCCTCCCGCGCCGTGAAGTCGGCCTCGCGCAGCACCCGCTGGACATTGCCCCAGGTCAGCAGCGCGATATCGGCTTCGGGCCAGCCCCGGCGCAGCAGCTCGGCGATGAGGTGGGGGTAGCGGGAGGCGTCGGCGAGGTCCTGGGGGTGGGCGGTGCCGGCGTCGTACGCGCCGGAGAGGCCGACGCACTCGGGGCCCGCCACCTCGCGGACGTGGTCGAGGTGGTCGGCGACGTCCCGGACGGACGGGCCGGTCTGCTCGGCGGTCAGCGGCACCAGGCACAAGCCGTGCGCGGCGCCCAGCACGGCGAGCAGGTCGTCGGGGATGTTGGCCGGGTGGGCGCGCAGGGCGCGGGCGGCGGAGCGGGCGCACACGACCGGGGCTTTGGAGACCGCGCACGCGCGGCGGACGGTGTCGGCGGAGGCGCCGGAGAGGTCGGCCAGCACACCGAGGCGGTTCATCTCGCGCAGGACCTCCTCGCCGAACCGGGTCAGCCCCGCCTCGCTCGCCCAGGAGGTGCCGGACAGGGTGAGGGCGCGCAGCCCGAGCTCGTGCAGGCAGCGCAGGATGGCGAGCGAGTCGCCGAGGGCGGCGGCTGCCGCGGGGCCGAGCAGGACGGCGATACGGCCGGTGTGGCGGGCGTCGGTGATCGGCCCTGGGGCGTCGGCGAGGCGCAGGCTCTCGGGGTGGCCCCGTACGACGGTCTTCACCAGGTCCAGCTGGTCCAGCGTGGCCGCGACGGCCCGGTCCCCGGCCGGTTCCTCGGGCAGGTGGAGCGCCCAGAACAGCGCGGCGACGTGGCCTTCGCGCATTCGCGGCACATCCGTGTCGACGGCGCCCTCGCCGAGCTCCAGGTCGACCCCGGGGAGGTGGCGCAGCGCCGACGGGAGTCCGCTGTAGCCGTCGGCGACGGGGTGGTCGTCGAGCAGGGCATGGGCGCGGTCGAGGAGGTCGGTGTCGGGGCCTTCGGCCGGGCCGGTGACCGGTTCGGACGCCTTTGCGGGGAGCGGGTCGGGCAGGCCGTCGAGTTCGCCGACCTCGGGGCTGGTGTCCAGTTCGTCCTTGAGGTCTGCCATGGCGGTCTCCGTACGTGCTCGGGATCCTGATCAGCAGTACGGTTCACCGTCGCACGGACGCGGAGCTGCTTCCTGGTGGGCGGGGCGTTCGGGGGTACGGGAGGCGGGGGTGCCGATCAGCGCTCCCGGGCCGCCTCGATCACCTCGTCCAGGGTGTCCCGGGAGCGGACGAGGTCGGCGATCATGCGGTCGATGCGGTCGCGCTCGGCGGTGAGGTCCTCGACCAGCCGGGGCGTGGCGATGGCGGAGGGGCCGCCGTCGGTGTCCCGCATGCAGGGCAGCAGCTGGGCGATCCTGCTGCTGTGCAGCCCGGCGGCGAACAGCTCCTGGATCCGGATGACCCGGTCGACGGCCGCTTCCGGGTAGTCGCGGTGCCCGCCGGGGGTGCGGTCGGCGCGCAGCAGCCCCTGGGTCTCGTAGTAGCGCAGCGAGCGCTCGCTCACTCCGGTGCGCCGGGCCAGTTCTCCGATCCGCATGCCGTCGCCCCCTGCTCGGTCCGGGCTTGAATCTGACACTGATGTCAGGTTCTAGCGTACGGGCATGAGGCAGACACCGGACTTCCTGACACCGGCCCGGCTGGGCCGGCTCGAACTTCCCCACCACCTCGTGATGGCGCCACTCACCCGCAACCGCGCGGAAGCCGACGGCACCCCGACCACCCTGATGGTCACCCACTACGCCCAGCGCGCCACCGCCGGCCTGATCATCGGCGAGGCCTCGACGCCGAACGCGGTCGGGCAGACGTACCCGAACATCACCGCGATGCACACCGACCGGCACATGGCCGGTTGGCGGCGGGTGACCGAGGCCGTGCGGGCGGGCGGCGGACGGATGTTCCTGCAGCTCCAGCACGGCGGGCGGGTCAGCCACCCGGCGACCACCGGTCTGACGCCGGTCGCACCTTCCCCCGTACCCCTGCCGGAGACGATCTTCACTCCGCGCGGGCACCGGCCCGCCGTCGTCCCCCGGGAGATGACCGCGGACGACATCCGGGCCACCGCCGCCGACTTCGCCGCAGCGGCCCGGCGGGCCGTCGAGGCGGGCTTCGAGGGCGTCGAGGTGCACTCGGCCAACGGTCATCTGCTGCACCAGTTCCTCGCCGGGAACACCAACCGCAGGACGGACGGATACGGCGGGCCGGTGGAGCGGAGGGTGCGGTTCACGGCGGCGGTCACCGAGGCGGTGGCCGACGCGATCGGCGCCGACCGGGTGGGCGTGCGGATCTCCCCGGGGAACACCGTCAACGGCATCGAGGAGGACGACACCGACGTCCTCTACCCGGCGCTGGTGGCCCGGCTGAAGGACCTGGACCTGGCCTATCTGCACCTCGTGCACGCCGACCCGGACACGGCGGTGTACCGACGGATCCGCGCCGACTGGCCCGGCGTCCTCATCGGCAACCCGGTCCTGCCCGGCCTCACCACCGAGGCCGTCACCCGGGCCGCCACGGACATGCTGGCCGCCGGAGCCGACCTGGTCGCCCTCGGCCGGCCGTTCCTCGCCAACCCGGACCTGGTCACGCGGCTGCGGCTCGGGGCGCCACTCAACCCGGTGCGGGAGCGGTACCTGATGTACACGGGCGGGGCGACCGGCTACACCGACTACCCCGCCCTCGGCGATCAGCCGTCCAGTCCGTCCAGTTCCTCGATGGTCGCGTTGGACGGCCCCCGCGTCGCCTGAAGGTCGCGGGCCACGTCCTCCGCCGCGCCCAGCACGCGTACGGCGTTCTGCCAGGTCAGCTTGGCCAGGTCGGGCTTCGACCAGCCGCGGTCCAGCAGCTCGGCGATCAGGTTCGGGTAGCCGGAGACGTCGTTCAGGCCGTCCGGGGTGAAGGCGGTGCCGTCGTAGTCGCCGCCGATGCCCAGGTGGTCGACGCCGACGATCTCGCGCATGTGGTCCAGGTGGTCGGCGACCGTGGACACGGTGGCGACCGGGCGCGGGTTGCTCTCCTCGAAGGCGCGGTGCACCTTCATCGCCTCGGCGGTCGTGTCGAGGTGGTGGAAGCCGTGGGCGCGCATGTTCTCGTCGGCCGCGGCCGTCCAGTCCACCGCCGCCTGGAGCACGAACTTCGGCACGAACGTCACCATCGCGACGCCGCCGTTGCCGGGAAGGCGTTCCAGGACGTCGTCGGGGATGTTGCGCGGGTGGTCGCACACCGCGCGGGCGGAGGAGTGGGAGAAGATCACCGGGGCGGTGGAGGTGTCCAGCGCGTCGCGCATCGTCGTGGCCGCCACGTGCGAGAGGTCGACCAGCATGCCCTCGCGGTTCATCTCCCGGACGACCTCGCGGCCGAAGGCCGACAGGCCGCCGACGTTCGGTTCGTCCGTCGCCGAGTCGGCCCACGCGATGTTGTCGTTGTGGGTGAGGGTCATGTAGCGGACGCCGAGCGCGTACAGCGCACGGAGCGTGGCCAGGGAGCCCGCGATCGAGTGGCCGCCTTCGGCGCCCATGAGGGAGGCGATACGGCCCTCCGCGCGAGCTGTCTCCATGTCCGCCGCCGTCAGCGCCGGGCGCAGGTCCTTCGGGTAGCGCGCCAGCAACTGCCGTACGCAGTCGATCTGTTCGAGCGTGGCGCTGACCGCCGTGTCACCGGCGTAGTCGGACCGTACGAACACCGACCAGAACTGCGCGCCCACACCGCCCTCGCGCAGGCGGGGGATGTCGGTGTGCAGATGGGCGGCCTGGTCGGTGGCGATGTCGCGGGCGTCGAGGTCGTAGCGGACCTGGGCGCGCAGGGCCCACGGGAGGTCGTTGTGGCCGTCGACGACCGGGAACTCGCGCAGGAGTTCCCGGGCTGCCCCCAGCGAAGCGGAGGTCATCGGCGTCACTTCCCCGCGCCGAAGCCGAACCCGCCCGCGCCGTCGACCTTGGCCCGCAGGCGCTTGCCCTTCTCGGTGGCCTGGTCGTTCAGGTCCTGCTGGAACTCGCGCATCCGCTGGAGCAGCTCCTCGTCGTGGGCGGCGAGGATGCGGGCGGCGAGCAGACCGGCGTTGCGGGCACCGGCGACCGAGACGGTGGCGACGGGCACGCCGGCCGGCATCTGCACGATCGACAGCAGGGAGTCCATGCCGTCGAGGTACTTCAGCGGGACGGGGACGCCGATGACCGGGAGGGGCGTGACGGAGGCGAGCATGCCCGGCAGGTGGGCGGCTCCTCCGGCCCCGGCGATGATCACCTTGAGCCCGCGCTCGGCGGCCTGCTCACCGTACGTGATCATCTCGCGCGGCATACGGTGCGCGGAGACGACGTCGACCTCGTACTCGATCTCGAACTCGTCGAGGGCCTGGGCGGCGGCCTCCATGACGGGCCAGTCGGAGTCCGAACCCATGACGATGCCCACGACGGGGCCGGCAGCGGTGCTCATTCGGTGATGGTGCCTCTCAGGTAGCCGGCTGCGTGACGGGCGCGCTCCAGCACGTCGTCCAGGTCGTCGCCGTAGGTGTTGACGTGACCGACCTTGCGGCCGGGCTTCACGTCCTTGCCGTACATGTGGATCTTCAGCTGGGGGTCGCGGGCCATGCAGTGCAGGTACGCGGAGTACATGTCCGGGAAGTCGCCGCCGAGGACGTTGACCATGACCGTCCACTTGGCGCGCGGGCGCGGGTCGCCGAGGGGGAGGTCGAGGACGGCCCGGACGTGGTTGGCGAACTGGGACGTGATCGCGCCGTCCTGGGTCCAGTGGCCCGAGTTGTGGGGGCGCATCGCGAGTTCGTTGACGAGGATGCGGCCGTCGCGGGTCTGGAACAGCTCGACGGCGAGGTGGCCGACGACGCCGAGTTCCTTGGCGATGGTCAGGGCCATCTCCTCGGCCTTGAGCGCGAGGGTCTCGTCGAGGTCGGGGGCCGGGGCGATGACGGTGTCGCAGACGCCGTTGACCTGCTGGGACTCGACCACGGGGTAGGCGACGGCCTGGCCGTGCGGGGAGCGCACGACGTTGGCGGCGAGCTCGCGGACGTAGTCGACCTTCTCCTCGGCGAGGACGGGGACACCGGCGCGGAACGGGTCCGCGGCCTCCTCCACCGAGTCGACGACCCAGACGCCCTTGCCGTCGTAGCCGCCGCGGACGGTCTTCAGGACGACGGGGAATCCCCCACTCTCGGCTTCGCTCGAACGGGAGGTGCCCCCACCGCCCTCCGCGCCGTCGGGAAGGCCTTCGCGCGCGAACGCGGCCACGTCGGCCGGGTCGCTCACGATGCGGTGCCGTGGGCAGGGCACGCCGATCGCGTCGAGTTTCGCGCGCATCACGCCCTTGTCCTGGGCGTGCACGAGCGCGTCGGGGCCCGGGCGTACGGGGATGCCGTCCGCCTCCAGGGCCCTGAGGTGCTCGGTGGGTACGTGTTCGTGATCGAAGGTGATCACATCGCACCCGCGCGCGAAGTCGCGCAGCGTGTCCAGGTCGCGATAGTCGCCGATGACGACATCGCTGACGACCTGCGCCGCGGAATCCTGAGGGGTGTCACTGAGGAGCTTGAACCTGATGCCCAGCGGGATGCCTGCCTCGTGTGTCATACGAGCGAGCTGGCCCCCGCCGACCATGCCGACTACCGGGAACGTCACGCCCCTAGGGTATCGGCCGCGCGGGGGCGACCCTCTTACCGGACTTTTCCGGGGCTCTTCCCGACCTGTTCCCGACCTATGACCTCGCGCACAGGCAATCGCCGAGGGGGGTGGTTAGCATGGCTGGGTTGACGAAACCGATCGGCACATGACCGACACATCGACCGACAGGAGCCTTCACGACCATGGGACGTGGTTCCTCGGGGCTTCATGCGGCGCCTCCGGTACCCCGCAGTGCCGTTCGGCAGCGCTTCGACCGGCTGGTGCGTGAGGTCGCCAAGTTCGGTGCGGTGGGGGGAGCGGGGCTCCTGGTCAATCTCCTCGTGTTCAACCTGGTGCGGCATGTGACCGACCTCCAGGTGGTGCGGGCGAGCGTCATCGCGACCGTCGTCGCGATCGCCTTCAACTACCTCGGCTTCCGGTACTTCACGTACCGGGATCGCGACAAGGGTCGCCGTACGAAGGAACTGGGACTGTTCCTGCTGTTCAGCGTGGTCGGGCTGGTGATCGAGAACGGTGTGCTGTACGCGGCGACGTACGGGTTCGGCTGGGACAGTCCGCTGCAGAGCAACGTCTTCAAGTTCCTCGGGATCGGTATCGCGACGTTGTTCCGGTTCTGGTCGTATCGGACGTGGGTGTTCCGGGCGCTTCCCTCGGAGGAGGGGGCGGTGGCCGATGCGGAATCGTTCCTGACGAGGCGGCAGCCGGAGACGGAGAAGCCGCGGGTCGGGCAGCGGGTGGGCTGAGCTGCCCGGCGCGGGGGGGCCTGGGGTTTTCTCGCCCCCGCCACCCCTACCCGTCCCATCCTCCAGGGGCGCTGCCCCTTCGACCCCGCCTCCTGGGGGCTGCCGCCCCGAGACCCCCGCTTCGGCCCTGAAGGGGCCTCGTCCTCAAACGCCGGACGGGCTGAGTGATGCGGGCCGGCGTCGAGAAGCAGCGCGTTCGCCGCAGCTCGCCCCGCTGTTCGTCCCCGCCGTCACCTGACCGTCGGCCCCGAAGTCTGCGTCGGTTTCTTCGTCGGGGGTGTGCGGGAGAGGAACAGGGCGATGACCGGGGGCTTGGTCTGGAGCATTTCCAGGCGGCCGCCGTCCGCTTCCGCGAGGTCGCGGGCGACCGCGAGGCCGATGCCCGTGGAGTTGCGGCCGCTGATGGCGCGCTCGAAGATGCGGGCGCCCAGGTCCGCCGGGATGCCGGGGCCCTCGTCCGTGACCTCGATGACCGCCTGGTTGCCGGTGACGCGGGTGCGCAGCGCCACCGTGCCGCCGCCGTGCATGAGGGAGTTCTCGATCAGGGCCGCCAGGACCTGGGCGACGGCGCCCGGCGTGCCGACCGCCTGCAGGTGGCGCTTGCCCGAGCTGACGATCGCCCTCCCGGCGCTGCGGTACGCCGGACGCCACTCCGCCAGCTGCTGCTGGATGACCTCGTCCAGGTCGAAGGTGACGGCGGAGCCGTTGCGGGGGTCCCGGGAGTTGGTCAGGAGGCGTTCCACCACGTCCGTGAGGCGCTCCACCTGCGTCAGGGCGATCGTCGCCTCCTCCTTCACCGTGTCGAGATCCTCGGTGAGGGTGATCTCCTCCAGGCGCATAGAGAGGGCCGTGAGCGGGGTGCGGAGTTGGTGGGAGGCGTCCGCCGCCAGCCGGCGTTCCGCCGTCAGCATGCGGGCGATGCGCTCGGCCGAGGAGTCCAGTACGTCCGCCACGCGGTCCAGCTCCGGGACGCCGTACCGCTTGTGGCGCGGGCGAGGGTCGCCCGAGCCGAGGCGTTCCGCCGTCTCCGCGAGGTCGGTGAGCGGGGAGGCGAGGCGGTTCGCCTGGCGCACCGCCAGCAGGACCGCCGCGATCACCGCCAGCAGCGCCACCGCCCCGATGATCAGCAACGTACGGCCGACCTCCCGCGTCACCGACGAACGCGGCTCCTGCACGGTGACCGTCTCACCCTCCTCGCCGGTCTCCTTGGCGCTGATGACCTCACCGGTCGGCCTGGTGCCGACCTCGATCACCGGCTTGCCCGGAATCCGGATCTCGGCGTAACGATCCCCCTGGATCTGCTCCCGCAGCGCCTTCGCGTCGACGGTCTCGTCCCCGAGCAGCCGGCTGTCCACAATGCTGACCAGCCGCACCGCCTCGGTGTCCACCCGTTCCTGCGCGGTGCTGGTGATCGTCCGCGTCTCGACGATCACCAGTGACACGCCGAACACAGCGATCACGACGAGAACGACCGCGAGGGTGGACTGGATGAGACGGCGACGCAAGGGACGATCCTTAGGGCGGTGACTTCACAACGACCAGTACGGCAGCGCCCCTACAGGGGCGCGGGGAACTGCGCGACCAGCCCCCGACGGCCGTCAGTCGCCCAGCTCACACTGGCCCCGACGGCGCGACCGCCTCAGCTCTTCTCGAACCGGAAACCCACTCCCCGCACCGTGGCGATGTACCGAGGGTTGGCCGCGTCGTCGCCGAGCTTCTTCCGCAGCCACGAGATGTGCATGTCGAGCGTCTTGGTCGACGACCACCACGTCGTGTCCCAGACCTCCCGCATCAGCTGATCCCGGGTGACCACGCGCCCGGCGTCCCGCACCAGCACCCGCAGCAGATCGAACTCCTTGGCCGTGAGCTGGAGTTCCTCGTCCCCCATCCACGCCCGGTGCGACTCGACGTCGATCCGCACCCCGTGCGTCGCGGGCGGCTGCTGCGGCTCCGCCGCCCCGCGCCGGAGCAGGGCCCGCACCCGCGCGAGCAGCTCGGCCAGCCGGAACGGCTTGGTGACGTAGTCGTCGGCGCCCGCGTCCAGGCCGACGACGGTGTCCACCTCGTCGGCGCGCGCGGTCAGGATGAGGATCGGCACGGTGTGACCGTCGGCACGCAGGCGACGGGCCACCTCCAGGCCGTCCATGCCGGGCAGGCCGAGGTCCAGCACGACCAGGTCGACGCCGCCCTGCATTCCTGCGTCGAGTGCGGTGGGTCCGTCCTCCCGCACCTCGACCTCGTACCCTTCCCGACGCAGTGCGCGGGCCAGCGGCTCCGAAATGGACGCGTCGTCCTCGGCGAGCAGTACACGGGTCATGAGCTGATGGTAGTCCGCCCATGACAAGAGCTGGGGTGTGATCGGACGCCTTGATTCTTACCGTTCTTCAGGGCGTCTCTTACCTTCCGGGGGCGTGGTACAGACCTATGCCTAGGAGGTGCAATCCTGGAAAGGACCTTGGAAAGGGTGCCTGCGGTTCCCTCGACACCTGTGATCCGTGTCTCAAGTCCTTCCATTTCCGGCAGTGTCCTGACGTATGGTGAATCTACGCCTGTAGCACTGCAGGGACCTTCGGCGGCACTTGACGCTGAGGGTCTCTTTTATGTGCGCGTGAAAAGGAATGACCTGTGGCCGGGCCCCTGAAGACGGGGGCGTGGATCCCGGCGGTCGCCGTCTTCCGCTCCGAGACCCGGAGCGGGACTCCCCCGGGCGTGGGACGGGCGGCCGTACCCGCCGGTGCCGGCCGCCCCCCACCGGGCGCGTGACCGTTCGACGTCGGTGCGCGTCCCGACCAGCAAGGATCGACCATGGCGTCCAGCCTGACGAAGGACTCGGTCTCCCCGGGCACCCCCGGCTCCGAGAAGACCTTCTTCGGCCACCCCCGCGGTATGGCCACGCTTTTCATGACGGAGATGTGGGAGCGCTTTTCCTGGTACGGAATGCGCGGCATCCTCGTCCTCTATCTGATCGCGGGTGTCCTCGACGGCCCGTTGGCGGGCCGGGAAGCCCTGGCCGCGTCGATCTACGGTGTGTACAACGCGGTCGTGTACATGGCCGCCATGCCCGGTGGCTGGGTCGCCGACCGCCTCTGGGGCGCCCGTAAGGCCGTGCTCGTCGGCGGCATCGTCATCGCCGCCGGCCACTTCACGCTGGCGATCCCCGCGGACATCGCCTTCTTCTGCGGTCTCGGCCTGATCGCGATCGGCACCGGTCTGCTGAAGCCGAACATCTCCGCGATGGTCGGCGGCCTCTACGAGGGCCAGCCCAGCGCCCGCCGCGACGCCGGCTTCACGCTCTTCTACATGGCGATCAACATCGGTGGCATGGCCGCCCCGCTGGTCGTCGGCTACCTCGGCGAGAACGTCGACTGGCACCTCGGCTTCGGTGTCGCCGGTGTCGGTATGACCCTCGCCGTCCTCCAGTACGTCCGCGGCGGCCGCCACCTCGGCGACATCGGCAAGCAGCCCGGCACGCCGGCCTCCCCGGAGGAGAAGCGGGCCGCGCTGCGCAAGGTCGCGCTGTGGGGCGGCATCGCCGTCGCCGCGCTGGTGCTGGACATCGCGCTGGGTACGTACGACATCGAGCACATCGTCAACGTGCTCGCGGTCCTCGGCATCGTGGTCCCGATCGTCTACTTCGTGACGATGTACCGGAACCCGGCCCTGGCCTCCGAGGACAAGCCGAAGATCCAGGCCTTCGCCTGGTTCTTCGCCACCGCCGTGCTGTTCTGGATGATCTACGACCAGTCCGGTTCGCTGCTGACGATCTTCGCGGACGGCAAGACCGACCGCATGATCGGCGGCTGGGAGTTCCCGGCGTCCTGGTACCAGTCGGTGAACCCCGCCATGGTCATCGTGCTCGCCCCGATCTTCGCCGCTGTGTGGGTGAAGCTGGCCCGGCGCGACCGTGAGCCCAGCACGCCCATGAAGTTCGCCCTGGCGATGCTCCTCATCGGTGGCTCGTTCGGCATCATGGGCCTGGCCGGCGCCGCCGCCGCGAACAGCGACACGGGCAAGGTCACCGTCTTCTGGCTGCTGAGCGTCTACCTCGTGCAGACCCTGGGCGAGATGTGCCTGTCGCCGGTGGGCCTGTCCCTGTCGACGAAGCTGGCGCCGAAGCAGTTCGTGGGCCAGATCATGGGTCTGTGGTTCCTGGCCACGGCGACGGGCAACGCGCTCAACGGCTGGACCACCAAACTGAACGCTCCGCTGGGTGACGCCGTGTACTACTCGATGTGGGCCGTCATCGCCGTTGCCGCGGGGCTGGCGTTCATGATGGCCGGGCGCAAGATCCGGGCGCTGATGGGCGACGTCCGCTAGCGCGGTGCTCGAGCCGACGGGGCCGCTGGGATCCAAGTGGGTTTCAGCGGCCCCGTCGCTTTCGGTGCTGTGCGCGGTTCCCCGCGCCCCTGGGAGGTCGGCTAGCGCAGTCTGCGTCCTGGCATGAAGGTGAAGACCGCTCCGCCCAGCAACAGCGCCGTCCCCGCCACCAGACCCAGTGCCTTCAGCGCACCATGGTCCTCCGCTCCCGTCGCCGCCAGGCCGCCGTCCGTCGAGGAGCCGCCCGCGGAACCGCCGGTCGAGCCGCCGCCGGACGCGCCGCTCGCCTGCTCGGTCGTGTCCAGGGTCAGGGACACCTCCGTCTTCGTCGGTGTGCACGTCGTCGTCGTGCCCAGGGCCTTCACCGTCAGGACGCCTGGTGAGAGCGTCGACTCTCCGCTCGCCCCCGGCTTGTACGTGCCCGTCAGGTCCGGGATCTCTATCGGGTCGCCCGCCTTGATGGCCTCGGAGTTGGTGGGGCCCTCGACATGGACCGTGCCTTTGTCCGCGCCGCCCAGGACGACCTCCATGGACGGCTTGACCGAGTCCTTGGGGATGTCGGCGGGGCTGTCCATCACCGACTTCTTGAACTGGACCGTCAGGTCGAAGCTCCCGCCGTTCTTCTTGGCGTTGATCTGGACCGGCGAGGTCGCTTCCTTGTCGCCGATCGGCGTCTTGCACTCGTACGGGACCTGGACCTCCTTGCCCGTGAAGTCGCCCTGGCCGCCGCCCCCGCCACCCGTGCTGGAACCGCCGGCGTCCCCGCCCGTCTCGCTCTCACTCGGCGTCGGAGTCGGAGTCGGAGTCGGGCTCGACGACCCCGTCGGCAGACCGGTCGGCACACTCGTCGGCAGCGTCGGCACGACCGTCGGCAATCCTCCCGTCGTACCGCCCGAGCCCCCGCCCGCGTCCGTCACCTTGATCGTGGCCGCCGGCTTCACCGTCTCCTTGGGCGTGCACTTGGTGTCCGTCGAGATCGGCTTGTTGACGTTGATGTTGTACGCGTCCGGCGTCAGGGACACCTCACCCGGTGCCGTCAGCTTCAGCGTGCCCTTCATGTCGGACAGCTTCATGTCGCTGTTCTTGGGGATCGGCGGGTTCTGCCGCGGGCCCTGCATCGCGATGTCGGCCGTCTGCGCGCCCGCCGCCTTCAGCGTTCCCGTCGGCTGGACCGTGTCCTTCTCCAGGTCGAGGATGTCGGGGTTCTTCGACGCCGCCTGGACGAACTTCCAGACGATCTGCACCTCGTCGCCGACCTTCGCCTCCGCGGGCGCGGTGATCTCCACCTTGGTCGTGCCCTGGACCGGCGGCAGCCCGGAGATCGCGGGCGGGATGCACTCGGTCGCGTACGACACCTCGGCCGCCTGCGCGGGCGCGGCTGCCACGCCGAGCAGCACACCCGCGCCGCCGAGCATCAGGGCGACGCCCGCCGCGCTCGCTCTCCGAGGGCTCCGAGAGTTCCGAGGACTGCGAGAGTTCCGAGGACTGCGGGGGCTCCGTGGCCCGACCGGTGTGACTCTCCTTCGCTTGCTCACGTGGATCCCTTCCTGGTGGGAGTCGTAGGACTCGTCGGGCTGTCGTCGTGCGGTGCGGAGAGCCGACCGGCCGTGCCCGGGGCGTTGTCCGGGGTGAACCACGGCAGGGTCGATGAGGAGGAAGAGGGAAGGGCGTGCCTCGCCTCTTCCCGGGGCTTGAGCCCCGGTATGCGCAGGGCCGCTTCGGGCAGGCGGAAGCCGCGACGGCGGGACGTCTGCCGCGGCCGTACCCGGTCCACCACCGCCATCCCGATGCGGAACAACGCCGCCGGTACGACCAGGCAGACCAGGACCCAGAACAGCGTCACACCCCAGGGCCGGCCCACGCCCCAGGGCTGTTCGGCCATCACCTTGCCGCCGTACTTCAGGGAGACGGTGTAGTCGCCGTGCGCCCCGGCGGCGAGCTCCACCGGCAGCTCGATCCGTGCCTTCTTCCCCGGCTGGATCGTGCCGCGCCACTGCTGTTCCTGCCACTCGGGGGCGAACACGCCGTGGGAGGTGCCGACTTGGAAGACCGGGTTCCTGACGGCGGAGGTGCCCACATTGCCGACGGTGAAGACGAGCGTGCGGGCGGGCGGGGCGCCGAACCAGGTCAGCAGGCCACCGGAGCCGTCCAGCCGGGTGTCGGTGAGGACCGACAGGCGTCCGCCCGCCGGTTCCGCGGGCAGCGGCTCGACCGCGTGCCCGGCCACCTGGAAGATCGCGTCGGCCTCGGCCTTCGCCCCGGTCACCGTCGCCACGTGCACCACGCACGGGCAGGGCACGGGCGGCTCGGCCACCGGCAGCTTCCGGCTGAAGCGCCCCTCGGCGTCCGTCGTCACGGCCCTGCCGTCCGCGTTGGCGCAGGAGTTGGTGCCGCCGGTCACACCTGTCGACGGCACGGACTGGCCGCAGATCAGGATCATCAGCAGGGCGCGGGGCCGCCACCTCTCACCGGTGACGGTGATCGACCCACCTGTCCCCGCCTGGGACTTGGAGAGCCTCACGGTGGGCGGGTCCGCGGCCGAGGCGGGCTGCACGATCGCCACCAGCGGGATCAGACACAGCAGCGCCAGCAGCGCGCCGCGCACCTTGCCGTTCACCGCACAGCTCCCGTCGACTCGACCTTCCTGGCCGGCGGTTCGGGGACCGGCTCGCCGCCGCTTCCCGGCCTACGGCCCCCACGACGTCGTACGACGAAGAAGGCACCCATCGCCGCGACCGCCCCCGCGCCCCCCGCCACCGCGCCCGACGGCACGAACCGCGCCGACACCTCCGCCGTGTCCCGCACCCCGCCCGCCGCCGTCACCGTCAGCCGTACGTTGACCGCGTCCAGGGCGGGCCGGTCGGGCCAGGGCTCGGTGAGCTTCGTACGGCTGCCCGGGGGGAGATCGACGGGGAGGGAGCGCGGCCCGCGGTCGAGGACGCTGCCGAGGACGCCGTCCGCTCGGACGGCCAGCCGCGGCTCCAGAGTCGTCGTACCGCGGTTGACCAGCTCGTACGCGATACGGTCGCCGCGCACCGCCACGTGCTCGACGGTCAGAGCGAACACCTCCGGGACGGTGACACGGAGCCGGACCTTCACACGCCGCTCACGGCCGTCCCCGTCGCGGGCGACGATCCCGAGAGTGCGGTCGGCGGCCGGCACGGTCACCGTGAAGGGGACGTCGGCACGCGTGCGGGCAGGGACACGCACGGCGCCGTCCGCGAAGGTCACGCCGGGCCCGCGCAGCCGGACGGTGACCGCCTCGCCGCTCCGGTTGGTCACGGACACCGCGTCCTGCAGGACCGTGCCGGGCTCGCCCTCGCCGTAGAACGCCGGCCGTCCACCTCCGGCGGGCGCGAGCGACCATTGCTCGGCAGCAGTCGCCGTAGGGGCGGCACCGAGCAGGACGAGCAGCGACAGACACAGGACACGGACGGCTGGCGACATGGGCGGCTCCATCAAGGCGGGACGGTTCGGCAGCGCCCCGTAAGGGGCGCGGGGAACTGCGCGACCAGCCACAACGGCGCGGCAGTCAAAAGACGACCCATCGCGGCATTCCCAGCGAAGCGAAACGCTCAGGTCTGATTCCGCCGCGTCAGCCACAGCGCCCCCGCCGCCCCCGCGAGAAGCACCGTGCCGCCGAGGGTGCCGAGGGCGATGGCCGAGTCCTCCGGGCCGGTCTGCGGGAGCTCGGCGCCGGAGCCGGAGCCGCTCTGGGTTCCGCCGCCGCCCCCGCTCGCGGCCGTGACGTCGAGGGTCAGCGAGGGGCCGGGGCTGTTGGTGGGCGTGCACGTGGTCGTCGTGCCGAGCGCCTTGATGGTGAGCACGCCTGCCGTGAAGGTGACCTTGCCGGTCTTCTTCGGGGTGTACGTACCCGTCAGGTCATTGATCTTGATGGGGGTGTTGGCGGGAATCGCCTCCTGGTTGGCGGGACCGGTGACGTTCAGGGTGCCGCTGTCGGCGCCGCCCAGCTTGATGGTGGCGCTCGGGTTCATCGCGCCCTTGCCCAGCTCGACCGGGCTGGACGAGACGCCCTTCTGCCACGACATGGTGATCTTGTAACCGCTGCCGCTCTTGACGCCCTTGATGTCGATGGGCGAGACGGCGCTCTTGTCGCCGATGGGCGTCTTGCAGGCGTAGTTGACGTCGACGACCTCGGCCCGAGCCGCAGGGGCGGCCATCAACACCGCCGAGCCGGCCAGGGCCGCGGCGGTCGCAAGCGCGGCGGTTCGCTTCTGCTTCGACACGGTCCCCTCATTCCTGACGGCACATCAGATCGGCCGTCAAGGTACGCCCGGGGCGTTGAGGAGGGAAGACACGATGCAACCCGGAGTTGTGACGATCCGGGGTGTGCGGGAAGGGGTTCCAGTGGAGAGCGAGCCCCTCAGGGTGACCGTGGGTAACAGGAGATGGCCGGCACCCGAGCAGCCCTCAGCGGAATGGAGACGATGGGAACGGAGACGATTACTCCGTACGGCCGCAGGCGCGCCCTACGCCGGCGCCCCGAGCTCCGCCCACACCGTCTTGCCGGCCGCGCCCGGCGTCCGCACGACCCCCCAGTCCAGACACAGCCGCTGCACGATGAACATGCCGTGGCCGCCGGGGCGGCCCGCGCGGTGGGGGGTGCGGGGTGCGGGCTGGCCCGTGCCCTTGTCGGAGACCTCGATGCGGATCACCTTGTTGTCGCAGGCGATCCACATCTCGTCCGGTCCGCCGGCGTGCAGGCAGGCGTTGGTGACCAGCTCGGAGACGACGAGAAGCACGTCCTCGGCGGCGGCCCGCTGGTCGGCGGTGGCGGCCGGCAGCCAGCCCCACGCGTACAGCGCCTGGCGGGCGAAGTCGCGGGCGAGCGGCACGACGCCGCTCTGGCCGTCGAAGTCCAGCCGACGGACCTGACGTCCCGCCGACGGCCCGCCGGACGACTCGGACCCCTCGGACGCCCCGGAAGCGCCGCTGGGCTCAGGGCCGCGGTCGCCCGGCGAGAATGGCCGGGTGGTGCTCATCAGCGCTTCACCTCACCGATTCACCGATTCACCAGTTCAACGTTCACACAATTCACAAGTCTGTACGCAGAGTCACGCCAGTACACGCCCTTGCCTGATAGGTCGGTCACAGTTCCCCACCCCGGTGGCCGACATCACAGCCGACAGGTTCAGGGTGTCTCCTGCCCGACCGGGCCGAGGGAACACCCCCGTATTCGGCACAAATGATGTGACGTCTGGCGCGGCGTCGGACGCGGGGGATCAACCCGCCCCGTCGGCCTCGTCGGCCAGGGCGGCGTCGAGTGAGTCGTGGACCGTGAAGACCGCCGCGGCCCCCGTGATCTCGAACACACGCGCAACGGCGGGCAGCATGCCCGCGAGATGCACCCCGCCACCGGCGGCCTCCGCTTTCAGGCGCGCCCCGAGCAGCACGTTCAGCCCCGTGGAATCGCAGAACTCGAGTCGCGAGCAGTCGACGACCAGCCGACTGAAGCCCTTGTCCAGGCAGTCCTCGAGTGGCTCACGCAACAAATCGGCCGTGTGGTGGTCCAACTCACCCGCCGGGGTCACGACGGCACTGGAGCCCTCTTCCCGCACCTCGACCAGAAGTCGGCCAGACTGTGCGCTGCCGACCGTCCCGCGGTCCATGCCGTCTCTCACTCCCGACGTCGTGGCTGCTGACTCACGCTCGAACACTACGCCTTCCCTACGCCCTCCAACACCCGAACATCCACCCGGAAACGGACATTTCGGAACACAGCGCACTTGCGGTGGGCTCACGAAAGCGGGTAGGGCTAGTAGAGACACGTAACCGACTCGGCCGGCTTTGGAGGCGCCGCACACCGCAGTGCACGCACAGGCTTCGGCAGCCATATGCCGAGAACGATGGAGGACATCATGTCACCCCGGCTCGACGCATCGCATACCCAGAGCGCGACGTCGGCACCCCGACCGGAACATCTGGATCCCATCGAGCAGAACAGCGAGGTACGTTCCGAACCCGACTTCGGTCAGGAGTTCGGCCAGGACGACGTACTCGCCGGGCTTCCGGACATCCCCCCGTACGACGAAGTGGGGCCCGTGGACGCACGGGCCCTGTCCAAGACCCTCTTCGAGCGGCTGGAGTCGCTGGAGGAAGGGACCCACGAGTACTCGTACGTCCGCAACACCCTCGTCGAACTCAACCTCGCCCTGGTCAAGTTCGCCGCCTCCCGGTTCCGCTCGCGCAGCGAGCCGATGGAGGACATCATCCAGGTCGGCACCATCGGCCTGATCAAGGCGATCGACCGCTTCGAGCTCAGCCGTGGCGTGGAGTTCCCCACCTTCGCGATGCCGACCATCGTCGGCGAGATCAAGCGTTTCTTCCGCGACACGTCGTGGTCGGTGCGGGTGCCGAGGAGACTCCAGGAGCTGCGGCTCGACCTCGCCAAGGCCGGTGACGAGCTGGCCCAGAAGCTCGACCGCGCCCCGACGGTGGCGGAACTGGCGGAGCGCCTCGGCCTGACCAACGACGAGGTCGTCGAGGGCATGGCCGCGTCGAACGCGTACACCGCCTCGTCGCTGGACGCCCAGCCCGAGGAGGACGACGCCGAGGGCGCGCTGGCCGACCGGATCGGCTACGAGGACCACGGCATCGAAGGCATCGAGTACGTCGAGTCGTTGAAGCCGCTCATCGCCGAACTCCCGCCCAGAGACCGGAAGATCCTCTCCCTGAGGTTCGTCGCGGGCATGACCCAGTCGGAGATCGGCGACGAACTCGGCATCTCGCAGATGCATGTGTCGCGGCTGCTGTCGCGCACCTTGATCCGGCTCCGGAAGGGGCTGACGGTCGAGGAGTGACGGCCGGCGGCGGAGAGGCGCCTGCCTACCGCTGACCCGCTGACCCGCGCTGTGCCCGGTATCCCGCCGAATCCGTCGGCCGGATACCGGGCACAGCGCGTTATAGCGGGCAGAGCGCGTTCACGGCCGTTCACGTGCGCCTCATGGGTTACCCACAGAAACCCTTTCCCCAGAGCTCCCCTTCCTTCACTATGAGCGGTCATACCCGCCGGTAGCTCAGGACCCCGCGCGGGTGGCAAGGCTGCAAGGAGGCAGGCGGATGGCTCGGTCCGACGAGGGCAGGGACCGTGACCGTGGGATGCACGCGGGCGCGTCCGACGCGCGGCTCACCGAGCTGCTGCGCGCCGACACGGCCACCGCGTATCAGGCGCTCCAGGAACTCCGCGCCCGCCATCACGCACCCGTCCTCGCCTACGCCCGCCTGTGCACGCCGAACGACTCCATGGCACGGCAGCTGGCGGCCCAGGCGTTCACGCTCGCGGCCCGTCAGACGGCACGCGGCGTCGACCCGGGCCTCCCCTGGCGGCACCGGCTCCTGCTGCTGACCACCCGGTCGGCCGGCACGTGGGCCATGGACGAGCGGGCCGCGGGCCTCGACGCGGGCCTGCTCCTCGTCCTGAACACGACCGGCCCGTCCGGCCCGGTCCCGCCCATGCTCGTGGCGTTCCAGACCCTGTCGTCCCGCACACAGGGCCTGATCTGGTACGGAGTCGTGGAGCGGGAGCCGGTGGACCGGACCGCCGCTCTCCTCGGCCTCACCCGCGAGGACGTGACATACGGCATCGACCCGGCACTCCAGCAGCTGGCCCGCGCGTGTCTGCGCACCCGTCTCGCCGCCTCCGACGACCCCGACTGTCCCGACTTCGGCCGCCTCATCGAGGAGTCGGTCCGCCCGGACAGCCCCCGCGACAGCACCGACCTGCGCGCGCACATGGCGCACTGTCCGCACTGCACGACGGCGTACGAGGAGCTGTCGGCGCTGCGGGACTCGCCGCGCACGGCGCTGGCGGAGGGGCTGCTGCCGTGGGGCGGGACGGCGTATGCGGCGGGTGGCACAGGGGAGCGGGAGGCCGTCGGCCTTGCTGCGGAGAGGAACTGGCCGACGGGAGGCCGGCCTTGGGATCGCCGTCGGGTCGTGCTGGTGTCGGCGGCGCTCGGGGTGGCGTTGCTGCCGCTGGTGCTCTTCCTGGTGGCGCAGGATGGTTCGTCGTCGCAGGAGCCGGTGGGCTCGGTGGGCACCGCGGTGAGTGTGCCGCCGGTGGCGGTGACGGTGACCGCGACGGTGTCGGTCACACCGTCGGCCTCTTCGCCCTCGCCTTCGCCGTCTCCGTCGCGTACCTCCAAGTCGCCGTCTCCGACGAGAAGTTCGACACCCACGAAGACTGCCCGCCCGAAGCCGACCCCCTCCCCCGCACACCCGCCGAACGGCACCTACGCCCAGGTCGTGAACGTCGCCACGGGGCTGTGCCTGGACATCGACGGCGCCCCGTACAACGGCACGGACGTCACCACGGCCACCTGCACGTCCGCGCGCGACCAACGCTGGCGGGTCGACTCGGAACGCGGCGTGCTGCAGTCGTACGCCTACCCCGACTACTGCCTGGACAGCCGGGGTTCGACCGACCGGGGAGTCGGGATCTGGACGTGCGACTCGGTGTACGGGCGCAACGGGCAGAACCTGAGGTTCGCGGTGGACTCCAGCGGGGTGATCCGCCCGGGGATCGCCCCGGACCATGCGGTGACGCCGAGCGGGGACAGGTCGCTGTCCCTGGTGCGGGAGGCGGGGCGGGGGGATCAGCGGTGGCGGGCGGGGGCGTCCTGATCAGACGACCCGCACTCCCCGCCGCCAGACCTCGCTGACCAGCGGCACCCCCGGCCGATACGCCAGATGCACATGGCTCGGCGCGTCCAGCAGCAGCAAGTCCGCGCGGGCGCCCGGGGCGAGGCGGCCGACGTCGTCGCGGCGGAGGGCCGCTGCCCCGCCTGCCGTGGCCGACCACACTGCCTCGTCCGGGGTCATTCCCATGTCCCGTACCGCGAGCGCGATGCAGAAGGGGACGGAGGAGGTGAAGGACGAGCCCGGGTTGCAGTCGGTGGAGAGGGCGACCGTGACGCCCGCGTCGAGGAGGCGGCGGGCGTTCGGCCACTGGGCGCGCGTGGAGAATTCCGCGCCGGGGAGGAGAGTGGCGACCGTACGGCTGTTCGCCAGGGCGTCGATGTCCGCGTCCGTGAGGTGGGTGCAGTGGTCGGCGCTTGCGGCGTCCAGTTCGACGGCCAGCTGCACGCCGGGGCCGTAGGAGAGCTGGTTGGCGTGGACGCGCGGGTGCAGGCCCTTGGCCTTGCCCGCCGTGAGGATCGCGCGGGCCTGGTCGCCGTCGAAGGCGCCCTTCTCGCAGAAGACGTCGATCCAACGGGCGTACGGGACACAGGCGTCGAGCATCTCGCCGGTGACGAGGGCGACGTAGGCGGCGGGGTCGTCGGCGTAGTCCGGCGAGACGATGTGGGCGCCGAGGTAGGTGACCTCGTCCGTGTGCGCCGACGCGATGCGCAGCGCCCGCGCCTCGTCCTCGACGGTCAGGCCGTAGCCGGACTTGGTCTCGAAGGTCGTGGTGCCCTGGCGGAGGGCCTCGGCGAGATAGCGGGTGAGGTTGCGCTCCAGGTCCTCGTCGCTCGCCGCTCGCGTGGCCGCCACCGTCGTACGGATGCCGCCCGCGCTGTACGGCCGCCCCGACATGCGGGCGTTGAACTCCTGCGTCCGGTCGCCCGCGAAGACGAGGTGGGAGTGGGAGTCGACGAAGCCGGGGACGACCGCCCGGCCGCCTGCGTCGACCCGATTGTCAGTGGCGGGTGCTTTGCTTTGATCACCGGTCCACGCGATGCGGTCGCCCTCGATGACGACGGCCGCGTCCTGGATCAGTCCGAGGGGGGAACCGTCACCGAGGGAGGGGTCGTTGGTGACCAGGGCGGCGATGTTGGTGATGAGCGTGCTGGCGGTGCTCGCGGAGTTGGCGGGGCTGACGGTCGTCGCGTTGCTCATGGCGTCCTTGCTGGCCTGGTCGGCGGTGGGGTCGGGTTCGGGGGCGGAGGCGGACCGCGGGGGTGGGCGGCCCGCCGTCATCCGCGCAGGGCTTCGACGGCGTCCGCGAGGGCCCTCGGCACATCCGGTACGAGGGTGTGGATCCCGTCCCGTACGACAGGCCGGCCTCCCACGACCGTATGCGACACGTCTGCTGCCGACGCAGCGAATACGGCCGTCTCGGCCCCGAGCCGCGGAAGCGGCCCTGCCGTCCTGACCGAGTCGAGCGCGATCGTCGCGAAGTCGGCGCGTGCGCCCGGCTCCAGGGTGCCCGTGTCGTCCCAGCCGAGGGCCGCGTGGCCGTCGGCGGAGGCCGCCCGCAGGAGAGCCGCCGCCGTCCAGTGACCTCGTGTACGGGTGCGCAGGCGCTCGTTCAGCTCCATCGCGCGCGCCTCTTCGAGCAGGTCGATGACGGCGTGGCTGTCGGAGCCGAGGGAGAGCGGGGAGCCCTCGTTCTGCAGGGCGGCGGCCGGTCCGATGCCGTCCGCGAGATCCCGCTCGGTCGTCGGGCACATACAGGTGCCGGTGCCGCTGCCGCCGATGAGCGAGACGTCCTCGGCGGTGAGGTGGGTGTTGTGGACGCCGGTGGTGCGCGGGCCGAGGACGCCGTGCAGGGCGAGGAGCTGCGTCGGGGTGCAGCCGTGCACCTCCAGGCACGCCTCGTTCTCGGCGGTCTGCTCGGACAGGTGCACATGGAGCGGGGCCCGCCGCTCCTGGGCCCATCGCGCCACGGTCTCCAGTTGGTCGGCGGGCACGGCCCGTACGGAGTGGATGGCCGCCCCGATCCGTGCGTGATCCCGTTCCTTGAGAACTGAACAGCGTTCGGCCCAGGCCTCGGCGTGTCCGTCGGAGAAGCGGAGCTGGTGGGTGTTGGGCGGCTGTCCGAAGCCGGAGGACAGGTAGGCGGTGTCGAGGAGGGTGATCCGGATGCCGGCTTCGGCGGCGGCCGCAATGAGGGCCTCGCCCATCGCGTTCGGGTCGCTGTAGGGGGTGCCGCCCGGGGCGTGGTGGACGTAGTGGAACTCGCCGACCGCGGTGATCCCCGCCAGCGCCATCTCGGCGTACACGGCGCGGGCGAGGGCGTGGTAGGTGTCCGGGGTCAGTCTGTCGGCGAACGAGTACATGACCTCGCGCCAGGTCCAGAAGGTGCCGGAGCCGACCTGGACGGTGCCGCGCAGGGCGCGGTGGAAGGCGTGCGAGTGCGCGTTCGCCAGGCCCGGGAGCGTCAGTCCGCGGAGGATCTCCGCGCCGGGAGGCGGGGTGGGGACGTCGGTCCGGACGGCGGCGATGCGGCCGTCCCGCACCTCGAGGGCGACGCCCGGCTCGACGTGGGTGTCGAGCCAGGCGTGTTCCAGCCAGTACGTACGGGTCTGCTGGGTGGGCGTCACGTGCAGGCCAGTCCTTCCAGTACGTCGGCGAGGGCGATGACTCCGGCCACGCAGTCGTCCTCGGCGGCGAACTCGGCCGGGGAGTGCGAGACGCCCGTGGGGTTGCGTACGAACAGCATGGCCGTCGGGATGTGCCCGGAGAGGATTCCGGCGTCGTGTCCGGCGCCGGTACCCAGGACGGGGACGGTGATGCCGGTGTCCTTGCCGAGGATGCGGCCCAGTTCGTCGCGCAGGGCGTGGTCGAACTCGACGACGGGCGTGAAGGACTCCCGGACCACGTCGAGGTCGATGCCGTGGGCCGCCGCGTACTCCCGGGCGGCCTTCTCGATGCCGCCGACCACCCGGTCGAGGCGGTCCTGGTCCTCGGCCCGGGAGTCGAGCCAGCCGCGCACCAGGGAGGGGACGGCGTTGACGCCGTTGGGCTCGACGGCGATCTTGCCGAAGGTGGCGACGGCGCCGGCGAGTTCGGCCTCCCTGCGGGCGGCGAGCACGGTCTCGGCGTACGACAGCATGGGGTCGCGCCGGTCCACGAGCCGGGTGGTGCCGGCGTGGTTGGCCTCGCCCCGGAAGTCGAACCGCCACCGGCCGTGCGGCCAGATGGCGCTGGCGATGCCGACCCGGTCGCCGGACAGGTCCAGCGCCCGGCCCTGTTCGACATGCAGTTCGACGAAGGCACCGATGCGCGCGAGCCGTTCCGGATCGGCGCCGATGGCGTCGGGGTCGTACCCTGCGGCCTCCATGGCCCGGGGCAGGCTGACCCCGTCCCCGTCGGTCAGCTTGTGGGCGCTGTCGACGGTGAGCTGCCCGGCGGTGAGCCGGGACCCGACACAGGCGAGCCCGAACCGCGCGCCCTCTTCATCGCCGAAGTTGACGATGGCGAGGGGCTTGGTGAACTGCACCTTCCTGCCGCGCAGTTCATCGAGGGCGGCGAAGGAGGACACGACGCCGAGGGGCCCGTCGAAGGCGCCCCCGTCCGGAACGGAGTCGAGATGCGACCCGGTGACGACGGCGTCCCCGGCGGCAGGATCCCCGAGCCAGGCCCACTGATTCCCGTTCCGGTCGACCTCGTAGCCGAGCCCGCGCGCTTCGGCCTGCGCCTTGAACCAGTCCCGGCATTCGAGATCCGCGCCGGTCCAGGCGAAGCGGCGGTAGCCGTGGGAGTCGGGGTGCCGGCCGATGGGGAGCAGCTCGCGCCACATCTGGTGCAACGAGCCGCCAGGCTGTGGGCAGTCGTTCCGCAGGGCGGAACGGGTGGGCACAGCCGAACCCGCACCCGGCGACGAGACCTCAGCCCCCACCGGAGAGTTGCCGCTGCGCCCGCCTTCGTTCTGGGTCACGCGTCGTCACCTTCACGCATCGGAACGCGGACGCCCCGCTCATCGGCAACCGACTCCGCGATGTCGTACCCCGCGTCCACGTGCCGGATGACACCCATACCCGGGTCGTTCGTCAGCACCCGCCGGATCTTCTCCCCACCCAGCTTCGTACCGTCGGCCACCGTCACCTGACCAGCGTGAATGGACCGCCCCATACCCACGCCACCACCGTGGTGAATGGAGACCCAGGACGCACCGGACGCCACATTCACCATGGCGTTCAGCAGCGGCCAGTCGGCGATCGCGTCGGACCCGTCGAGCATGGCCTCGGTCTCGCGGTACGGCGAGGCGACGGAACCGCAGTCGAGGTGGTCGCGCCCGATGGCGAGCGGCGCGGCGAGCTCCCCGCTCGCCACCATGTCGTTGAACCGCTCGCCCGCCTTGTCCCGCTCCCCGTAACCGAGCCAGCAGATCCGCGCGGGCAGCCCCTGGAAGTGGACCCGCTCGCCGGCCATCTTGATCCAGCGGGCGAGGGACTCGTTCTCCGGGAAGAGGTCGAGGATCGCCTTGTCGGTCTTGGCGATGTCGGCCGGGTCCCCCGAGAGGGCCGCCCACCGGAAGGGGCCCTTGCCCTCGCAGAACAGCGGGCGGATGTAGGCCGGCACGAAGCCCGGGAAGGCGAACGCCCGCTCGTACCCGGCGAGTCGGGCCTCGCCACGGATCGAGTTGCCGTAGTCGAAGACCTCGGCACCGGCGTCCATGAAGCCGACCATGGCCTCGACGTGCCGGGCCATCGACTCCCGCGCCCGGGTCGTGAAGCCCGCCGGGTCCTTCGCCGCGTAGGACGCCATCTCGTCGAAGTCCACGCCGAGCGGCAGATACGACAGCGGGTCGTGCGCCGAGGTCTGGTCGGTGACGATGTCGATGGGGGCGCCCATGGCGAGGAGCTGCGGGACGAGGTCGGCGGCGTTGCCGAGGACGCCGATGGACAGCGGGCGCCGGGCGTCGCGGGCCTCGGTCGCCAGCTGGAGCGCGTGGTCCAGGCTGTCGGCCTTGACGTCCAGATACCGGTGCTCGATACGCCGCTCGATGGCGCGCGGGTCGCAGTCGATGCAGATCGCGACGCCGTCGTTCATGGTCACGGCGAGCGGCTGGGCGCCACCCATGCCGCCGAGTCCGGCGGTGAGGGTGATCGTCCCGGCGAGGGTGCCGTTGAACTTCTTCGCGGCGACGGCGGCGAAGGTCTCGTAGGTGCCCTGGAGGATGCCCTGGGTGCCGATGTAGATCCAGGAGCCGGCCGTCATCTGGCCGTACATGGTCAGCCCCAGCTGTTCCAGACGGCGGAACTCCTCCCAGTTGGCCCAGTCGCCGACGAGGTTGGAGTTGGCGATGAGGACGCGCGGGGCCCACTCGTGGGTCTGCATGACGCCGACGGGGCGGCCGGACTGGACGAGCATGGTCTCGTCCTGCTTCAGCCCCTTCAGCGTGCGCACCATGGCGTCGAAGGAGCGCCAGTCGCGGGCCGCCTTGCCGGTGCCGCCGTAGACGACGAGCTTGTCGGGGTGCTCGGCGACCTCGGGGTCCAGGTTGTTCTGCAGCATCCGCAGGGCGGCTTCCTGCTGCCATCCCAGGGCACTCAGTTCCGTACCGCGCGGCGCTCGGACGGGGCGGGGTCCTGACATGGTCTGCCTCCCAGCGGACTGTGACTGCGGACTGTTGAGGTGGATATTCACATCCTGACCGTCTGAATAGAACTAGTCAATACATCCGTGCGCCAGCGTCGGCGCGTTCCGGGTGTTTGGCTGGATGCATGGGCTCGTGCGACGACACGACGGGGGATGTGGTGAGCCAACCGATGAGCAACCGAGTGGGCAGCGGGGCCGGGATTCCGGCGTGGGACGCCGACCGGGCCGCCCGGCGGGACGAGGCGGTGCGGGCCGCCGTGGAGCAGGGGCTGCTCGGGCCCGGCACCCCGATCGTCGGCCTGCTGGACGTCACCGGCATCCGGGAGTCGGCGGCGGCGCTGCGGGCGGCCTTCGACGCGGTGGTGGCTCCGGGCACGCCCGTGCTGCACGCCTTCGCCGTGAAGGCGACCCCGCTGGTGCCGGTGCTGCGGCTGCTGCGCGAGGAGGGCATCGGCGCGGAGGTGGCCAGCCCCGGTGAGCTGGCGCTGGCGCGGGCGGCCGGGCTGCACCCGGAGATGACGGTGCTGGACTCGCCCGCCAAGACGCCGGCCGAGCTCCGGGAGGCGCTGGCGCTGGGCATCGCCGTCAACGTCGACAACCCGCAGGAGCTGGACCGCATCGACGGCATGATGAGGTCCGCCGCCAGCCGCTCCCCGCTCGGCATACGGGTGAACCCGCAGGTCGGCGGGGGTTCGATCGAGGCGACGTCCACGGCCACGGCGACGTCGAAGTTCGGGGTGGCGCTGCGCGACGAGGGGGCGCGCGAGTGGGTCGTACGGGCGTATCAGGACCGGCCCTGGCTGACCCGGCTGCACGCGCACACCGGTTCGCAGGGCATTCCGCTGTCGCTGATGGCCCAGGGGGTCGCGGAGGCGTATGCCCTCGCCGAGGAGATCAACGGGCGGATCGGGCGGCGGCAGATCGACACGCTGGACATAGGCGGCGGGCTGCCGGTGAACTTCGCGTCGGATGCGACCACGCCGACGTACGCGCAGTACGCGCGGCTGCTGAGCGAGGCGGTGCCGGGGCTGTTCGACGGGCGGTACGGGCTGGTCACGGAGTTCGGACGGTCACTGCTGGCCAAGCACGGCACGGTGGTGGCGCGGGTCGAGTACGCCAAGAGTGCGGGCGGGCGCCCGGTGGCGGTCACGCACGCGGGCGTGCAGGTCGCCACACGCACGGTGTACGCGCCGGGGAGCTGGCCGCTGAGGATCGCCGCGTACGACGGCAAGGGACGCCCGAAGGAGGGTCCGGCCGTGGTGCAGGACGTGGCGGGGCCGGCCTGCTTCTCGGGCGACCTGCTGGCCGAGGGGTGTGCGCTGCCGCTGCTGGAGCAGGGGGACTTCGCGGCGGCGCTGGACACGGGGGCGTACTACTTCGCCCATCACTACGCCTACAACTCCCTTGCCCGGCCCGGCATCCATGGCTTCGCTCCGGACGCCAGCGGGGGCATCGCCTTCGCGACCGTGCGCGAGGCGCAGTCGCTCGACGAGATCGTGGCCGAATCGGGAGGGGCGCACACCACCTCGCTCACCACCCTGCCCGCGCCACAGCGCCGTTGACGCAGGCCGACGAGGATCGGGGCCCCAAGCGCGATCAAGCCCCCTGAAAATGCGCCCAGTTGACCCACCCTAGTCACTCCGCGGCATGTTCCACGGGAAAATGCCCGAACGCTCACTCGCCGCACACACGTTGCGTAGTTTCTACGTCACTCAGGCGAACCCCAGGCGGGAGGGGAGCGACGGTGCCCGGAATCGACGAGTGCTTGCTGGAGACGATGCGGTTGCCCGGTGCGCGGGGCGCCGCGCTGGTCGACTGGACGAGCGGGCTGGCCCTGGGCACCGTGGGCGACCCTCCGGGCGGTGACCACGAGGCGGCGGCCGCCGAGGCGGCGGAGCTGGCGCGGCTGGCCGCCGAGCAGCACGCGTTCGGGCCCGACGACGACGCCGGCGCGGCGGATCCGCCCGTCGAGGACGTGATCCTGAGCAACCGGGACAGCTACCACGTGCTGCGGTTCGTGCCGACGACCTTCGACAGCAGCGTGGTGCTGTACCTGTGGCTGGCCCGCACGGACGGCAACCTCGCGCTGGCCCGTATCCGGCTCGGCGAGATGGCCGAACGGCTGGTGCTGGCATGACCGTCGTCGGAACCACGCCACCGCCCCGGCTGCCGGTCCGGAACCGGGCGGCGGCCGGCGAGCGGGCCCGGGGCGGCGTCTCGCCGATGCTGTCCAGGCTCGCGGACGAGCGGGCCACCGGCGTCCTCGTCCGCGAGCACGGCACGCTCCACCTCGTCGAGGGCCGGGTGGTGCACGCCGAGAGCCCGCTCGCCCCCGGCCTCGGCGTACTCCTCACGGCCCACGGCGCACTCGACGCCGAGACCTGGCGGGACGCCGAGGACAGCGCCGACGAGGGCCGGCTCCTGCTCCGGGGCCTCACCCCGGGCGCGCTGGAGCTGGCGCAGGTGAGCGCCTTGTACGACGCGGCGTACTTCGCCCTCGCCCCCAGCAGCACGCCCGGCCGCTTCCGCTACGGCGCCCCGCACTGGCTCGCCTCGGTGCATCCCGTGCCGGTCGCCGCCCTGGAGCGCGAGACGCTGCGCCGCCGCGCCCTGCTGCGCCGTATCTGGCCCGACCCGGCGACGGATGCCGCGCCCCTGATCCGGGCCGATCCGGTCGCGGCACCCGCGGTCCCGTCCCGGCAGGCCGCCGTACTCGCCCGGGTGGACGGCGTGCGGCGGGCCGCGGACATCGCGTGGGAGCTCGGCAGACCGGCGTTCCACACGCTGGTGCACCTTCGGCGGCTGGCCGCGGCGGGGCTCGTGGCGTCGCAGCTGCCGCCCGCCGACGACCATCCGCCCGACGCCGCCGACGCCGCCGACCCCTACATCGCGCTGCTGAAGAGGGTCAGGGATGCGCTGGAGGCCCTTTGACCGCAAACCGATCGAGGACCGCAAACCGATCGAGGACCACAGGCCGATCGAGAACCGCGAGCCGGCCGGGCGGTGGCGCCCGCCGCAGCGGTCCCGCGCCGAGAGGAGACACCTGATGGCGGCCGAGGCCCCGATACTCGACGAGTTCCGCCGGCTCAGAGCCCGCGTGCCCCAGCTGACCGGCGCGCTCGCGGCCGGCGTGGACGGCCTCGTCTTCGCCCACGACACCCCCGGCGTCGAACCGGACGGCCTCGCCGCGCTCACCGCCGCCGCTCTCGGCGTCGCGGTGCGGGTGACGGACGCCACCGGCCGGGGCGACTTCCGCGAACTGCTCGTGCGCGGGGCCGACGGCTATGTGGCGACGTACGCCGCGGGCCGCACCGCCGTCCTGACGCTGCTCGCCCAGGACGGCGTCAACGTCGGCCGGCTGCACCTGGAAGGCCGCCGCGCCGGCGCCCGCATCGGGGAGCTCGTCGACGCGGAGGCCACACCCGTCAGGAGGAGCCCCGCCAAGGGATCCACCAAGGGATCCGCGCAGGAGCCCCCCAAGCACCCCGCCAAGGACCCCGCCAAACCCCTGGCCACCCGAGCGAAGACCACGCGCACCGCACGCACGACTAACACCGATGCCCGCAACACAACCAATGCGCGGACCACTACCGACAGTTGAGAGGAACACAACGTCATGGCCAACACCGAGACCACGCTGAAGGAATGCCTCGCCTCGATCGAGGGCGCGACGGGAGTCGCCCTGGTCGACTACACCAGCGGAATGGCGCTGGGCACCCTGGGCGGCAGCAAGAGCTTCGACCTCAATGTCGCCGCCGCCGGCAACACCGACGTCGTCCGCGCCAAGATGCGCACGATGGAGCACCTCGGCCTCAAGGCCGGCATCGAGGACATCCTGATCACGCTGACCGACCAGTACCACCTGATCCGGCTGATCACCGGGCGCGGAGGCAACGGCCTCTTCCTGTACCTCGTCCTCGACGCCAAGCGGGCCAACCTGGCGATGGCGCGGCATCAGTTGAAGAAGATCGAGGAGGACCTCGAGGTCTGACCTACACCAGCGAGGTCTGACCTACACCAGCGCCGCGGTGCGGCGGCGGGCCCCGCCCGGGGCCGCGTCGCCCGCGGCGATGCCCGTACTGCGGAAGGCCTTCACCGCCTTGCCCGCCGGCCGGCCACCCCGTGCGTCGAGCCAGTCCACCCGCACCCACAGCAGGGCGTTCTCGGCCCGCTCGCGCCGACCGAGCCAGGCCGCCTTCAGCCGGAGCCCCGTCCCGCACCCCGCCAGCAGCATCCCGCCCGCCGCCGGCACGGCGAACGCGCTGCCCAGCGCGGCGAGGAACGCCAGCAGCAGCCACCAGCGGTGCCCCCGGCGCCAGGTGCGGACGGCCACCGCGCGGTCCTGGAGCACATCGTGCTTGCCGGCGCGGGCGGCCGAGCGGATGAGGGCGTCGTAGCGCTTGCGGCGCACGTACGCCACCACGGCCGTCGCGACGATGAACAACGCGGCCCCGGCCAGCACCCCGATCCGGCGCCCGGTCAGCCCCGGCACCAGCACCCCGATGCCCGCCGCGAACACCCCGAGCCACCCCAGCGGCGCCGCCCCGGCCCGTACAACGACGGCCACCCGAGCCAGACCTTGAGCTCTGCGATCTCCGCGTGCCACGTTCCGCCTCCTCGTCGTCCTTGGCACAGTCCTGTCGGGCGGGCAGGTTAGTGAAGAAACGTGAGACGAGTCTTAAGAAATCACTCGGCACCGCCACTGCGCGGAATCACTCCACGAAAAGCCCCCGCGCCGCCGCCCGCGTATCGAACTCCTCCAGGCGCGCCTGGGCGTCCGGCAGGTCGTCGCACATCGCCTCCAGCAGGACCCGGCCCAGCAGCATCGGCGCGCAGGCGGTGTCGAAGGCGAGGCCCGTGCCGACAGCGGCGGGCAGCAGCAGGTCGGAGACCTTGGCGACCGGCGCGAAGGCGGAGTCCGCCACCGTCACCACCGTCAGCCCGGCCTCCTTGGCGTACGCCAGGGTGTCCACGACCTCGCGGGGATGCCGGGGCAGCGCGAAGCAGAGCAGGGCCGTCGCGCCGGCCCGTACGGCGGCGTCGATCCGGTCGTGGATCATCGTGCCGCCCTCGTGCAGCAGCCGTACGTCCGGGTGGACCTTGGCCGCGAAGTACGCGAAGCCGTACGCCTGGGAGGCCGCGGCGCGCAGGCCGAGCACGGGGAGCGGGCGGGAGGCCGCGAGCAGGCGTCCGGCCTTCTGCACCGGGCGGGGGTCGGCGAGCGCCTCCGCCAGGTGCCGCAGGTTCTCGATCTCGGCCTCGACGGCCTGCTGGTACTCGTTGTACGAGGCGGCGTCCGCGGCCGGTTCGACGGGCGCGACCTCGCGCAGATGCCTGCGCAGCGCCGGGTAGCCGTCGAAGCCGAGGGCGACGGCGAAGCGGGTCACGGACGGCTGGCTGACCCCGGCGAGTTCGGCCAGCTCCACGCTGGACAGGAACGGCACGTCGGCGGCCCGCCGCACCATGCTGTGCGCGATGCGCCGCTGGGTCGGGGTGAGCCGGTGCCCCTCGAAGAGCGCCTGCAGTCGCGCGGCAGGGCTGTCCGTCCCGCTGGTGCTCCTGTCCGCGGTGTTCCTGTCCGCGCTCATGCCGCGTTCCCCCTCCAGATGTCCGTGAACCGGTCCAGCAGTGCTGCCGCCGCCGTCACATCATCGGTGAGCGGCCGGTCGGCCAGGTCGTCGTCGAGCACCGATTCGGCCAACGCCAGCGCCCGGCCCACCGGGAGCGCCGGGTCGGGCCTGAGGTCGCGCAGGCGCAACGCCCGTACGGCGGCGACGAGTTCACAGCCGACGACGAGACGGTACGCGCCGCACGCGCGCAGTGTCTGCCGGGCGGCGAGCGAGGCGAAGCTGGCCTGCTCCTCCACGCCCCGGGAGAGTACAGCGTGGCCGAGCGACGCGGGCGCCGAGAAGGCGCGCAGGTCACCGAGGGCGGCACCGGCGGCGTACTCGAGGATCATCACGCCGGACGAGGCCGGTTCGTGGTCGGCGAGGAAGGGCTTCAGGCGGGTGTAGGCGGGCTCGTTGAGGGTCGACAGGCGGGACGTCGACAGCCGGGCCACCTGGGTCAGCGCCAGCCGGAAGTGGTCGAGGGCGAGCGCGAGTTGGGCCTGGTAGAAGCCGCCGTGGTGGTAGGCGGCCATGTCCTCGGGGGAGATGAAGGGGTTCTCGGCGGCCGCGTTGATCTCCACCGCGAGTACCTCCTCCAGGGCGTCGGCCGCGTCGTGCGCGGGGCCGTGGATCTGGGGCAGGCAGCGGAAGCCGTACGGGTCCTGGATCCGGCCCAGCGGCGGGGTGGGCCGGTCCTCGGCGCCGATCAACTCCCGCATCCGGCGGGCGACTTCGGCGCTCCCCCGGTGCGGGCGGGCGGTGTGCACGGGGGCGGCGTACGCCTCGTGGGAGCCGTCGACGGCGAGCAGCGACAGGGCGGCGACGACCTGGGTGGCGGCGACGAGCCCGCGCAGTTCGTGCAGGGCGAGGGCCGCCTGGCCGAGGGTGAGGGCGTTGCTGCTGATGAAGGCGAGGGCGTCGTTGTTGTCGAGCGGCTGCGGCTCGGGGGCCCCGGAGCCGCGCCAGGGGTGCTCGCCGGCCAGCGCGAGGCCGGCCTGCGCCAGCGCCGCGAGGTCGCCGGTGCCGACCGAGCCGAACTCGTTCACCACCGGGTACGCCCCGCTCTCCAGCGCCTCGCAGAGCGCGGTGACGACGGTGGGCCTGAGGCCGGCGCCTCCCGCGAGCAGCTGGTTGGCCCGGACGGCGAGCATGGCCCGAACCTGCCGGGCGGGCAGCTCCTCGCCGATGGCGCCGGCGTGGCTGCGCAGCAGACGCAGGCCGTGCTCGGCGGCGGCCTCGGTGGGCACATCCTCGTTCCGATTGGCGCCCACGCCGGTGGAGCGGCCGTAGACGCGTCCGGTCGCGGCGATGAGGCGGGCGGCGTCCCAGGACTCCTCGGCGCGCTTCATCGCGTCGGTCGCGGGGACCGGCCGTGCGGTCCCGGCGGCGAGGCGTACGACGTCCTCGACGCCGAGCCCGATCCCGTCGAGGACGACGAGGCCGGTGTGCCCGGAGGGCGCAACACCGGGCATGTCCACGATCCGAGACGACATCAAGCCCAAACTCCCCTCAACTCGGACATCCGATCTTGCGCTTCGGTCATCCGTTACTTCGGATTTACACCAACCCGTTGACAACCTATTCAGCTACCAAGAACTCTGCATGACGTTATACAGCCGGGCAAGGGACATCTCATGATCCAGTTCGACGCGGTCCACAAGCGCTTCCCCAACGGCACGACAGCAGTCCACGATCTCTCCCTGGAGATGCCGGAGGGCGGCGTGACCGTCCTGGTCGGATCCTCCGGTTGCGGCAAGACGACCACCCTGCGGATGATCAACCGGATGGTGGAACCGACCTCCGGCACCATCCGCGTCGGCGGTAAGGACGTCACCCGCCAGGACGCCGCCGAGCTGCGCCGCTCCATCGGGTACGTCATCCAGCAGGCGGGCCTGTTCCCGCACCGCACGGTGCTCGACAACATCGCCACCGTGCCGCTGCTGCTCGGCTGGAGCCGCCGCAAGGCCCGCGCCCGCGCGGCGGAACTCCTGGAGACCGTCGGTCTCGCGGCCGATGCCGGCAAGCGCTACCCGCACCAGCTCTCCGGCGGCCAGCAGCAGCGCGTCGGCGTCGCCCGCGCGCTCGCCGCCGACCCGCCGGTGCTGCTGATGGACGAGCCGTTCGGCGCGGTCGACCCCGTCGTACGCACCCAGCTCCAGGACGAACTGCTGCGGCTCCAGAAGGAGTTGAGCAAGACCATCGTCTTCGTCACACACGACATCGACGAGGCCGTACGCCTCGGCGACCAGATCGCGATCTTCCGCACCGGCGGCCACCTCGTCCAGTGCGCCTCCCCCACCGAGCTGCTCGCCCGCCCCGCCGACGACTTCGTGGCCGACTTCCTCGGCGCCGAGCGCGGCCTGAAGCTGCTGTCGCTGAAGACCCTCGCGGACGTCCCGCAGGGCCCGGCGCCCGAGGGCGGTGCCTGGACGCTCGTACTCGACGAGGCGGACCGGCCGCTCCGCTGGGCCTCGAAGGACGCCGAAATCCCCGTACGACCGCTCAAGGACACCGACTCCCTGCTGTCGGCGCTCAACGAGTCCGTCGCCTCCCCCACCGGCCTGGTCGCCCGCGTCGACGCGGAAGGCACTCTCACCGGCGTCTCGTCCCGCGACGACATCCACACCCACGCTGGCCAGGCCCACACCGAGGCCCGGGTGGCCGCATGACCATCGACTGGTCGTGGATAGCCGACCACACCGACGACCTCACCGCCCTGACGTTCTCCCACCTCCAGGCCGCGCTCACCGCCGTCCTCCTCGGCGTCCTGATCTCGCTCCCCCTCGCGGTGATCGCCCACCGGATCCGCCCTCTGCGCGGTTTCCTGCTCGGCCTCTCGAACGTGCTGTTCACGATCCCATCGATCGCGATCTTCGTGCTCCTGCTGCCGGTCTCCGGCCTGACCCGCACCACCACCGTCATCGGCCTGACGGTCTACACCCTGGTCGTCCTGCTGCGGAACACGGTCGAGGGCCTCGACTCGGTCCCCATGAAGGTGAAGGAGGCCGCGAAGGCGATGGGCACGCGCCCCCTGCGCACGCTGCTCACCGTCGAGTTCCCGCTCGCGCTCCCCGTGATCATGGCCGGCGTCCGGATCGCGACCGTCATGTCCATCTCCCTGGTCTCGGTCGCGACCTACATCGGCGACGGCGGCCTCGGCCAGCTCTTCACCGACGGCTTCCAGCGCAACTTCCCGACCCCGGTGATCGTCGGAGTGGTCCTCACGCTGCTCCTGGCGGTGGTCGCGGACTTCCTGCTGGTCGCCCTGCAGTACGTACTCACCCCCTGGCGGAGGCGGCGAGCCTGACATGTACGAACTCTTCACGAACCTCGGCGAGTGGCTGGTCAGCGGCGAGCAGTGGTCCGGCCCTGACGGCATCGGCCACCGCCTGGCCGAACACCTCCAGTACTCGCTCCTCGCCACGCTCATCGCGGCCGCGATCGGCCTCCCCCTCGGCCTGCTGATCGGCCACACCGGCAAGGGCGCCTTCCTCGCGATCAACCTCGCGTCCTTCGGCCGCGCCCTGCCGACCGTCGGCCTGGTGGTGCTCGTCTTCCTGGCCGGCGGACTGTCCATGCTCCCGGTCTACGTCGCGCTGGTCGCCCTCGCCGTCCCGGCGATCGTCACCAACACCTACGCCGGGATGACGGCCGTCGACCCGGACGTGAAGGACGCGGCGCGCGGCCAGGGCATGCGCGGCCACCAGGTCCTCTTCCAGGTGGAGCTCCCGCTGGCCCTGCCCCTGATCATGACGGGCCTGCGCCTGGCACTCATCCAGGTCGTGGCCACCGCCACCATCGCCGCGTACGTCTCCTTCGGCGGCCTGGGCCGCTACGTCTTCGATGGCCTCGCCCAGCGCGACCTCGTGCAGGTGCTCGGCGGCGCGGTGCTGGTCGCCGTGATCGCCGTAGTCCTGGACCTGGCCCTGTCCGGCCTCCAGCGCTTCCTCTTCCGCCACCGCACTGCCTAGGGACCCTTCGATGAACCTCCCGATGAACCGACGCACGCTCCTCGGCGGCCTCTTCGCAGCCGCCTCCGTCCCCGCCCTCTCCGCCTGCGCGAGCGGCATCACCTCCCTGGAGAACCAAGGCACGACCAGCGGTGGCGGCGGCTCCAGCAAGGGCGGCATCACCATCGGCACCGCCAACTTCACCGAGAACCAGGTGCTGGGGTACCTGTACGCGGCCGTCCTGGAGTCGGCCGGCGTGAAGGTGACCGTCCGCCCCAACCTCGGCACCCGAGAGATCCTCATCCCCGCCCTCAAGGGCGGCGACATCGACCTGCTCCCCGAGTACCAGGGCGCCCTGCTGCACTACGTCGCCCCCAAGGCGACGGCGACGGAGGAGGGCGAGATGCAGAACGCCCTCACCATCGCGCTGCCGAACGGCCTCCAGGTGCTGCCGTACGGCATGGCAGAGGACTCGGACGCCTTCGTCGTCACCCGCGAGACGGCCGAGAAGTACGGCCTCGCCTCCCTCGCCGACCTGAAGAAGCAGAACGGCAAGCTGGTGATCGGCGCGGCGCCCGAGGTGAAGAAGCGTGAGGTGGGCGCGGTCGGCCTCAAGGAGGTCTACGGGGTGGAGTTCAAGGAGTTCAAGTCGCTGGACTCCTCCGGCCCGCTGGTGAAGGGCGCCCTGAAGAAGGGCGACGTGGACGTGGCCAACCTCTTCACCACGGACACGGACATCCAGGCCAACGACTGGGTGGTGCTGTCGGACCCCAAGAACCTCATCCCCGGCCAGCACGTCGTGCCCCTCATCGCCGACCGCAAGGCCGACTCCACCGTCCGCAAGGCCCTCGCCGAACTGGGCAACACCCTGACCACCGCCCAGCTGACCGAGCTGAACCGGCAGGTGGACAAGGACAAGAAGGACCCGGAGGACGTGGCGAACGCGTACGCCGAGGAGCACGGGCTGGTGAAGTGACAGGGCACTGCCGCGTACCCCCGCGCCAACAGGGGGGCTAACCCCAGTGCGGCCGTCGCCCCCGCTCCCTACCGTGAGTTCCATGACCGGAATGGACGCGCGGGACACCGAACTCAAGAAGGAACTCAACGCCACCCTGCAGGCCCGCAGGGAGCTGGGCGAGGAGTACGAGTCCGCGCTGGTCGACTCGTTCCTGGAGAAGGTCGACCAGCGCATCGACGGGGCGGTCGAGCGCCGGCTGCGGCGGCAGCTGGCCGAGCAGCAGATGGTGGTGGCCCGGGGCGCACGGTCGCCGAAGCCGACGGACTCCTTCGGTGAGCGCTTCGGCTTCGGCATCGTCACGCTCGTCGTGGCGATCCCGCTGTCCGGCATCGGCGGCGGCGTCGCCGGCCTCTCCGGTCTGCTGGTCACCTGGGTCGGCATCGTCGGCGTCAACGTCGTCCAGGCCGCCCGCACCCACCCCGGCCTCTTCCGGGGCTGGCGCCGCAAGTCGGCCAAGGACGAGGACCGCTGGGGGGACTGAGCGTCCCCGGCGACTGCGGCGCTCAGGCCTGCCGCGTGGGCAGCGCCATGATCTGCCGCAGCTTCACCTGCCGGGGCCGGCTCGCCGCGTACGCCACCTCGGCGGGGACGCGTCATCGGTGACGTCGGCGGCGCCGCACCAGAGTTGGCGGCCAGTTGGACTACGACCGACGCGTAGCCCTGCGGAAAAAGCTATGCGCGGGGACCGCCGCACCCCCGTTGCCGGGGGGCGGGACGACGGCGGTCCCCGCGAGGGACGCGGGCCGGGTCAGGGCCGGGCTTGCGCGTCCATGGCGTCCATGGAGGTCCGGGAGCCGCTCCGGAGGTCCTTGGCGCCGTTCGGCGCCGGCTGGGGCGGGGAGCCGCTCCCGCCCTGCCGACACCCACTAATGTGCCGGATCCGTGTTAAGCGGGTGCTGCGCGGACGTGACGCGCTCGTACCAGTTCCGCGACGGCGCGAGCGGCCCCGGTCACCGCAAGTTCGCCGCGTACACGGGCAGTTCACCGGAGGTTTCCCGCTACTTCCCGCCCTTGGCGAGGAAGGCCAGCAGGTCCTGCCGGCTGACCACACCGGTCGGCTTGCCCTCGACGAGGACGATCGCGGCGTCGGCGGCGCCCAGTACGGACATCAGGTCGCCGACCGGTTCACCGGAGCCGACCTGCGGCAGCGGGGCCGACATGTGCTTCTCCAGCGGGTCGTCGAGCGAGGCCCGCTTGGTGAACAGGGCGTCGAGCAGCTCCCGTTCGACGACGGATCCGACGACCTCCGCCGCCATGACGTCCGGGTGGCCGGCGCCCGGCTTGACGATCGGCATCTGCGAGACGCCGTACTCGCGCAGCACCTCGATGGCCTGACCGACCGTCTCGTCCGGGTGCATGTGGACGAGGGAGGGGATGGAGCCGCCCTCCTTGTCGTTGAGGACGTCGCCGACGCGCGCGCTCGGGCCCTCGTCCTCCAGGAAGCCGTAGTCGGCCATCCACTCGTCGTTGAAGATCTTGCTGAGGTAGCCACGGCCGCTGTCGGGGAGGAGTACGACCACGACGTCATCCTCGCCGAGCCGCTCGGCGACCCGCAGCGCGGCCACGACCGCCATACCGCAGGAGCCGCCCACGAGCAGGCCCTCCTCACGGGCCAGGCGCCGGGTCATCTGGAAGGAGTCCTTGTCGGAAACGGCGACGATCTCGTCGGCGACGGTCCGGTCGTAGGCGGTCGGCCAGAAGTCCTCACCGACGCCCTCGACGAGATACGGCCGGCCGGATCCGCCGGAGTACACGGAGCCCTCGGGGTCGGCGCCGACGACCTGCACCTTGCCGTCGCTGACGTCCTTCAGATAGCGGCCGGTGCCGGAGATGGTGCCGCCCGTGCCCACGCCCGCCACGAAGTGGGTGATCTTCCCCTCGGTCTGCTCCCACAGCTCGGGGCCGGTCGAGTGGTAGTGGGAAAGCGGGTTGTTGGGGTTGGAGTACTGGTCCGGCTTCCAGGCTCCGGGCGTCTCGCGCACCAGCCGGTCGGAGACGTTGTAGTAGGAGTCCGGGTGCTCGGGATCAACGGCGGTGGGGCACACGACCACCTCGGCCCCATAGGCCCGCAGCACATTGATCTTGTCGGTGCTGACCTTGTCGGGGCACACGAAGATGCACTTGTACCCCTTCTGCTGGGCCACGATGGCGAGACCGACACCGGTGTTGCCGCTGGTCGGCTCGACGATGGTGCCCCCGGGCTTGAGCGCACCGCTCTCCTCCGCGGCCTCGATCATGCGCAGGGCGATGCGGTCCTTCACGGAGCCGCCCGGGTTGAAGTACTCGACCTTGGCCAGGACGGTCGCCCGGATGCCCTTGGTCACGTTGTTGAGCCTCACCAGCGGGGTGTTGCCGACGAGGCTGATCATCGAGTCGTGGAAATGCACCGTTGTCTCCGGATGCTGCAAAAGGTGTGGTCGTAGTGTTCCGCCAGCCTATGGCCTGCACGGGGCCCGTGGAGGTCGTTCACTCGCCGTTGGGATTGAGACACGGTCCGTGCCGGGCAAGCAGTTGATGTACGGCTATGAGGAGGTGGCGGCGACGCATGACGAGCATGTCGAGGGCGCGAGTGGCCCGGCGGATCGCGGCGGGCGCCGCGTACGGCGGAGGCGGCATCGGTCTGGCCGGTGCGGCGGCCGTCGGTCTGCTCCTGGCCGAGGTCCAGCTCGCCAAGCGCCACGTGGGCAACGGCACGGACAACCACGTCCCGAACGCGGACGGCCGGTACGGCCACACCTACGACACCCCCGGTGAAGCGCCGTTGCGCCTGACGCTGCTGGGTGACTCCACGGCAGCGGGGCAGGGCGTGCGCCGAGCGGGGCAGACGCCGGGCGCGTTGCTGGCGTCGGGGCTGGCGGCGGTGGCGGAGCGTCCGGTGGTGCTCCGCAACGTGGCCCTGCCGGGCGCCCGCTCGGACGACCTGGACCGCCAGGTGGCCCTGGTGCTCGCCGATCCGGCCCTCGTGCCCGACGTCTGCGTGATCATGATCGGCGCGAACGACGTCACGAACCGCATGCCGCCGACGCGCTCGGTCCGTCATCTGTCCGCTGCGGTACGGCGCCTGCGCACGGCCGGCGCGGAAGTGGTGGTCGGCACCTGCCCCGACCTCGGCACGATCGAGCCCGTCCAGCAGCCCCTGCGCTGGCTGGCCCGACGGGCCTCACGCCAGTTGGCGGCCGCCCAGACGATCGGCGTCGTCGAACAGGGCGGCCGCACGGTGTCGCTGGGCGACCTGCTGGGCCCGGAGTTCGCGGCGAACCCGCGTGAGCTCTTCGGCCCCGACAACTACCACCCCTCGGCGGAGGGGTACGCCACGGCGGCGATGGCGGTGCTCCCGACGGTCTGCGCGGCCCTCGGCCTGTGGCCGGCGGACGAGGAGCGCCCCGACGTCACCCGCCGCGAGGGCTTCCTGCCGGTGGCCCGTGCGGCGGCCGAGGCGGCGTCGGAGGCGGGCACGGAGGTCACGGCCGCCATGCCGACGGGCCCGAAGGGACCGTGGGCACTGCTGAAGAGGCGCCGCCGCCGCAGGGTCCCCGAGCCGGACCGGGCACCGGTGACGCCGTCACCATGAGGTGACCGAAGCCAGTGCCCTGCAGGACGGGACGGGTAGGGGCGGCGGGGGCGAGAAAAGCAAGCGCTTAGAAAATTGCGGCCAGGGTCACACACCAACAACCGTGACCTGGCCCGTACGTGCGGGTAACTTCCCCCACAGCCCTGCTGAAAATCCCCGTACGCCAATGGAGCCGTGATGCCCGAAGCCGTGATCGTCTCGACCGCCCGCTCCCCCATCGGCCGCGCCTTCAAGGGCTCCCTCAAAGACCTGCGCCCCGACGACCTCACCGCCACGATCATCCAGGCGGCCCTCGCCAAGGTCCCCGAGCTGGACCCGCGCGACATCGACGACCTGATGCTCGGCTGCGGCCTCCCCGGCGGCGAGCAGGGCAACAACCTCGGCCGTATCGTCGCCGTACAGATGGGGATGGACCACCTCCCCGGCTGCACGATCACCCGCTACTGCTCCTCGTCCCTGCAGACCAGCCGCATGGCCCTGCACGCCATCAAGGCCGGCGAGGGCGACGTCTTCATCTCGGCCGGCGTGGAGATGGTCTCCCGCTTCACCAAGGGCAACTCCGACAGCCTCCCCGACACGCACAACCCCCTCTTCGCCGAGGCCGAGGCCCGCACGGCCGCCGTGGCCGAGCAGGAGGGCACCACCTGGCACGACCCGCGCGAGGACGGCCTGCTCCCGGACGCCTACATCGCGATGGGCCAGACCGCCGAGAACCTCGCCCGCTGGAAGGGCATCACCCGCCAGGACATGGACGAGTTCGGCGTCCGCTCCCAGAACCTCGCCGAGGAAGCCATCAAGAACGGCTTCTGGGAGCGGGAGATCACCCCGGTGACCCTCCCCGACGGCACGGTGGTCAGCAAGGACGACGGCCCGCGCGCCGGCGTCACCCTGGAGGGCGTCCAGGGCCTGAAGCCGGTCTTCCGCCCCGACGGCCTCGTCACCGCCGGCAACTGCTGCCCCCTCAACGACGGCGCCGCCGCGGTCGTCATCATGTCCGACACCAAGGCCCGCGAGCTCGGCCTCACCCCGCTCGCCCGCATCGTGTCGACCGGTGTCTCCGGCCTCTCCCCCGAGATCATGGGCCTCGGCCCGGTCGAGGCGTCCCAGCAGGCCCTGCGCCGCGCCGGCCTGACCATCGACGACATCGACCTGGTCGAGATCAACGAGGCGTTCGCCGCGCAGGTGATCCCCTCCTACCGCGACCTGGGCATCGACATCGACAAGCTGAACGTCAACGGCGGCGCCATCGCCGTCGGCCACCCCTTCGGCATGACCGGCGCCCGCATCACCGGCACGCTCATCAACTCCCTCCAGTTCCACGACAAGCAGTTCGGTCTGGAGACGATGTGCGTCGGCGGCGGCCAGGGCATGGCGATGGTCATCGAGCGCCTGAGCTGAAGCTCCTGAGCTGAAGCCCCGAGCGGTTCCCTCGAGTAGTCAACTCACGACCCTGCGTGAGCCTTCGGCCCAGAACCCGGGAAACTCCAAGGTTCTGGGCCGATTTGTGATCCAATCTCCCCCAGGATGTGACCTATCTCCCTCCGCGGAGGGATTTGCGCAGCTCAGAGCCGTTGCACCACCAAACCCCAGGCCCAAAGACCTGTCCGTTTCGTGACGTTACGCACTGACAGCTGGATAGTCCGCCCTTCAAGCTGATGTAGGAAGTCGGGGGTCGACTTTGAACCGGGAGTACGTCAGTGAGCGCCATGCCGATCGCCTTGCTGCTCACCACGGCAGCCACCGGCGCCGTGGGCGTCGCCGTCCTGCGCACCCTCATGGTGCTGCGTCGACAGGTCGCGGCCCTGCACACCGAGCTGGCACAGAGCAACGCGGCCGCGGCCCGCGGTCTCGTCCCGCCGGCCCGCCACTCCGCCGACGCCGATGAGATACGCGCAGCGGTGGCCGAGGCGCTCGCCGAGGAACGCGAGCGGGAGCTGGCCGAGGCGCGCGCCTTCTGGGCGGCCCAGGAGGCCCGTGACGCCTCCGACGCGCCCACCCTGCTGGGTCTGTCCGACAGCGAGTTGTTCCTGCCCCGCCAGGCCGATTTCGCGGGCCTGGAGCACTTGGAGCCGGTGACCGAGCCGACCGCGGACACGGACGAGTTCGCCGGGGAGTCCCCCGAGCTCGCCGCGGCCCGCCGCCGTCACCCCTCCCATCCGGACTTCGTGCCGGTCTCCTCACCGGCCGTGAACGATCACGAGCGCACGGTGGCCACCCTTGAGGAACTGGCCGCCTCCGCCACCGAACTGACCGACGTCCGCCCCGGCCCCCTTGGCACCCTCGACGTCTACGTCTTCGCCGACGGCACGACCCTGTGCATGACTCCGGGCCACCGGGAGACGGCGGAGCGTCTGGCGGCGGCCCTGCGCGCGGGCGAGACGCCGGTACTGCTGGGTGGTTCGGGAGTGTCGGGTGCGTACACCCTGACGTTCGCGTGCGGCGAGGAGAGCGTCTACATCCTGGCCGACCGGGTCATAGCGTCCCTCTAGGAGTCACATCCCGGCTCAGGGATCACACCCCGGCCCGCTTCTGCGCTTCCGCCACCAGCCTCAACGCGTCCTCCACCTCGCCCTCGTCGGTGAGTACGAGGGCCAAGTCATGCACAGCGACGGTGATCTGGTCCGCAGCGGCGAACATCCCCGCGTCCGGCATCTCCCGGGGCTCCACCCCGGGCGCCTCCAGGAGCTGCGCCCGACGTGCCAACTCTCTGGCCAGTCCCAGCGCCTCCGAAGCCGCACCTCGTTGCAACCGGCTCTGCGGCGCCGCCCGCAACCGGTCGGCGAAGTGATCTACGGCTTGGGTCAGACGCGTCGTATCAACCACGCCGTGAGCGTACGCGACTGTTGCCAACGGGCGAACGCTCAGGCACGGTGACCTGAAGGACCGGCTTACATCCCCTTTGCGTCCGGAGGCGCCGATGTCCCACGTCCTCTCCGAGGAGACCCACCGCAATATGCTCGCCCGCATCCCCCACTGCACCGGTCGTGAAGTCTCCGACTGGCTCCGCACCGTAGAAGAAGGCCCGGCTCTCGTCCGCTTCGAGGAGAAGGTCAGCTGGCTTCGGCATGAGTACGACCTCGCGTACGGCCACGCGAAGGCGATCGTCCACGAGTACGACCTGAGGAGGGCCGCGCGCAAATTCCTCTAGGCGCGCACAGACGACGAAGGGCCCCGGGGACGAACCCGGGGCCCTTTGCTTACGACTGTGCTACGACCGTCGGAGATCAGTCGCTGCTGTTGAGGATCGAGATGAGCCTCAGGAACTCCATGTAGATCCAGACCAGCGTCAGCGTGAGACCGAAGGCCGCGAGCCAGGCCTCCTCGCGCGGCGCGCCGTAGGCGAGGCCGTCCTCGACCTGCTTGAAGTCCAGGGCGAGGAAGCAGGCGCCGAGCAGGATGCCGACGATGCCGAAGACGATGCCGAGCGGGCCGCTGCGGAAGCCGAGGCCGTCACCGCCGCCGAAGACCGCGAACAGCAGGTTGACCGCCATCAGCAGGATGAAGCCGAGCGCGGCCGCCATCACGAAGCCGACGAAGCGGCGGTTGACGCGGATCCAGCCCGCCTTGTACGCCACCAGGACGGCGGCGAAGACCGCCATCGTGCCGAGCACCGCCTGCATGGCCGCGCCGCTGGCGATGTGCTCGTCGACGACGCTGGAGACGACGCCGAGGAAGACACCCTCGAGCGCGGCGTAGGACAGGATCAGCGCCGGCGAGGCCTTGCGCTTGAAGGACTGCACGAGCGCCAGCACCATGCCGACCAGACCGGCGCCGATGGCGATGCCGTAGGACCGGTTGATGTTCTCGGCGTCGACCGGCAGCAGGAACCACGCGAGCGCGGCCGTGACGATCAGCGTGCCGAGTGTGGTGGCGGTGCGCAGGATGACGTCGTCCATCGTCATCCGGCCGGTGGTGGCCGGGGCCTGCGGCGGTGCGCCGTACTGCAGGTCCTGCTGGGCGTACGGGTTCTGGGCGTACGGGTTGCCGGCCTGCGGCTGCGCGTACGGGTTGCCCTGCGTGCCGACAGCGGCGCCCCCGGCCTGCGGCGCGGTGTTGAAGCCCGCGTAGCCGTTGTCGCGGCTGAACCCCCGTCGCGAGAAGACCGGGTTGCTGCTCCTCATTTCACTCCTCCATGGCCGCCGTGCGCGGCCTTGGCTCAAGAGTAATAGGTTGGCAAAGGATTGACCCTAGTACCTGGGGAGGATCTTTCCCTCGTCGTGTTGCGCAACACGCTACGCGGCCGGGTGATTCCCAGCCACGGCGGGCCTCATTCATGACCAACCTGGAACGTGGCCGGAACCGGTCGGAGATCACACCCTTACGCCACGCCTACGCTCACCCGAACGGGAACCCGGTGTAGCCCTCGGCGAGGTCGGTCTCGGCCGCCCTCGACCCCGCCAACCGTTCCAGTCGCGCCAACTGGATCCGGTCCTCGAAGGGCGTGGCGTCGGGGGCGCGGTGCAGCAGTGTCGTCATGTCGTAGGAGAACCGCTCGGCCTGCCAGACGCGGCGCAGACACGTCTCGGAGTAGGCGTCGAGGAGCTCCGCTGAACCCGTCTCCTTCTCGTACGTCAGCGCCCGCGCGAAGGTGACGACGTCCCCGACGGCCAGATTCAGTCCCTTCGCGCCCGTCGGCGGCACGATGTGCGCCGCGTCGCCGGCCAGGAAGAGGCGGCCGTACCGCATGGGCTCGTGGACGTACGACCGCATGGGTGTGACCGACTTCTGGGTGATGGGGCCGCGCTCCAGGCGCCAGTCGTCGGCGGTCTCGAAGCGGCGTTCCAGCTCGTCCCAGATCTCGTCGTCGCTCCACTCCTCGGCGTCCGTGCCCTCGGGCACCTGGAGGTAGAGGCGGGAGACGGACGGGGAGCGCATGGACAGCAGGGCGAAGCCGCGGGCGTGGCGGGCGTAGACCAGCTCGTCGTGCGAGGGGGCGACGTCGGCGAGGATGCCGAGCCAGCCGAAGGGGTACGTCCGCTCGAAGACCTGGGTCAGTTCGGCCGGTATCGCTCCCCGGGACACGCCCCAGAACCCGTCGCAGCCGACGACGTAGTCGCACTCCAGGAGGTCCTCGCCGCCCTCGTGGCGGAAGCGGATCCGCGGGCTGTCGGTGTCCGCGCCCTCCACCGCGAGTGCCTCCGCCTCGAACAGCAGCGGGCCGCCCTCCTTGAGCTGGAGGGCGATGAGGTCCTTGCAGACCTCGGTCTGGGCGTAGACCATCACCGACCGGCCGCCGGTGAGGGCGGGGAAGTCGACGCGGTGACGCTTCCTGTCGAAGCGGAGCTCTATGCCGTCGTGGCGCAGGCCCTCGCGGTCCATGCGCTCCCCGGCGCCGGCCGCGCGCAGCACGTCCACCGTGCCCTGCTCCAGGATTCCGGCGCGCTGGCGGTGCTCGACGTAGGCGCGGTCGCGGCTCTCCAGGACGACCGAGTCGATGCCGGCGTTGTGGAGCAGCCGGGCGAGGAGGAGGCCGGCGGGGCCTGCGCCGATGATGCCGACGGTGGTGCGCATCGATCGCGTCCCTTCGTTCGCCAGGTGAACTTTTATTCACCATTTCCTGACGTGAGTCTCCGGCCGCGCACCCCCGCTGTCAACGGTTGTGCGTGAACTCTTGAAGGAAGGACGAACGTCGGAAGTGCCCAGAGCCGGACTTGAACCGGCACGCCCGCGAAGGGGCAGCGAGGTTTAAGCTCGCCGTGTCTGCATTCCACCATCTGGGCAGGCCATGGGCTCCGCATCGAGGTTCCGAGCCTATCGGGATGCTTCCCCCGAACAGCGGACGGGCGGACCGATGTTGTCTTATTTTATTGACGTCTGAGGGTGCATCAGCCCGCGGAACGGGCCATCCGCACTTGCCAATAGCCTTGCGTGCGGCGGTCGGCGGCGCATACGGAATGACGGAATTTCACCGTCCGAACAAGGACGCTCCACCTGTTCCCGACGTGAGCACCTGTCAGGGTCAGCCGTCATCCTCAGGTATGACACGGGCCGGTCCGGTCCATCCGCAGTCTGCCTTCGGAACCGGAACAGCGACTGACTACAAGGCGGTCCTCGGCCAGGACGATGGATGACGTCCTTCGAACACACCGTCGTCCTTCAGGAGCGTTCCTCTCGTGACCACCGCATCCATCGCCGGCCGGACCACCGCCGTGGCCGCGCGTGCCACGGATCTGTCGAAGATCTACGGACAGGGCGAGACCCAGGTGGTCGCCCTCGACCGGGTCTCCGTCGAGTTCCGGCAGGCCGAGTTCACCGCGATCATGGGCCCCTCCGGCTCCGGCAAGTCCACGCTGATGCACTGCGTGGCCGGGCTGGACACCTTCTCCTCCGGGTCGGTACGCATCGGCGACACCGAGCTGGGCTCCCTGAAGGACAAGCAGCTCACCAAGTTGCGCAGGGACAAGATCGGCTTCATCTTCCAGGCTTTCAACCTGCTGCCGACGCTGACGGCCCTGGAGAACATCACCCTCCCGATGGACATCGCGGGCCGCAAGGCCGACAAGCAGTGGGTGGATTCGGTCATCCGGATGGTGGGTCTGGCCGATCGCCTCAGCCACCGCCCCGCGCAGCTCTCCGGCGGCCAGCAGCAGCGCGTCGCCGTGGCCCGCGCCCTGGCCTCCAAGCCCGAGATCATCTTCGGCGACGAGCCCACCGGAAACCTCGACTCCCGCTCCGGCGCCGAGGTGCTGGGCTTCCTGCGCAACTCCGTACGGGAGTTGGGGCAGACCGTGGTGATGGTGACCCACGACCCGGTGGCCGCGGCGTACGCGGACCGCGTGGTGTTCCTCGCGGACGGCCGGATCGTCGACGAGATGTACAAGCCCACCGCGGACAACGTCCTCGACTTCATGAAGCAGTTCGACGCGAAGGGCCGCACCAGCTGATGTTCCGCACCGCCCTGCGCAACGTACTCGCGCACAAGGCCCGGCTGCTGATGACCGTGCTCGCCGTCATGCTCGGCGTCGCGTTCGTCTCCGGCACCCTGGTCTTCGCCGACACCCTCTCCAACGCCTTCCGCAACCAGTCGGCGAAGAGCTACGACGACGTCGCCGTCGCCATCACCTCGTACGCCGACCCCGACAACGCCAAGGAAGAGCCCGGCCTCTCCCGGAAGACGCTCGACCAGATCTCCGCGGCGGACGGTGTCGACGCCGCCTACGGCCGCGTCGAGGGCTTCGCCGGGGTCGCCGACCCCGACGGGAAGCTGATCGGCGTCGGCTGGTCCAACAAGGGCTCCAACTTCGCCCCCGGCAAGGACGGCAAGGACCCCGCCTACACGTTCACCGACGGCTCCGGCCCGGTGAAGGACGATCAGATCGCCCTGGACGAGGAGTCCGCGGCCAAGGGCGAGTACCAGGTCGGCGACCGGGTCCGGGTCGCGACGAACGGGCCGGTGAAGGAGTTCACCCTCAGCGGTGTGTTCACCACCGAGGACGGCGCCGTGAACGCCGGCGGCAGCCTCGTCCTCTTCGACACCGCGGTCGCCCAGAAGCAGTACCTCAAGCCGGGCTACTTCGAGAGCGTCACCGTCACCGCCGCCCCCGGCGCGGACGACGCGAAGATCCTGGCCGCGGTCAAGCCGCTGCTGCCGGACACGGCCGAGGCCCGGACCGGTCAGGCGCTCGCGGACGAGCAGGCCCAGCAGATCGAAGAGGGCATGGGCTCGCTCAAGCAGGTCCTGCTCGGCTTCGCGGGCATCGCGCTGTTCGTCGGGATCTTCCTGATCTCCAATACCTTCACGATGCTGGTCGCCCAGCGCACCAAGGAGATCGCCCTGATGCGCGCCGTCGGTGCGTCGCGCAAGCAGATCACCCGCTCGGTGCTCGCCGAGGCCGCGGTGGTGGGCCTGGTCGCCTCGGTGATCGGCTTCGTGCTCGGCATCGGCCTCGCGGTCGGTCTGCGGTCCGGAATGGCCGCGTTCGACATGAAGATTCCGGGCGGCCCTCTGATCGTGTCCGCGACGCCGGTGATCGCCGCGATCGGCGTCGGCGTGCTGATCACGATGCTCGCCGCGTGGCTGCCCGGCCGCCGGGCCGCGAAGATCCCGCCGGTGGCCGCCATGAGCAGCGTCCACGCGGTGGCCACCACCAAGTCGCTGGTGCTGCGCAACTCCATCGGTACGGCCATCACCGGCCTCGGTGCGGCCGCGATCGTGGCGGGTGCCTCGACCGGCGGCGACGACGGCCGGATGTACATCGGGGCGGGCGCGTTCTTCGCGCTGATCGGTGTGATCATCCTGATCCCGCTGCTGTCCCGGCCCGTGATCGCGCTCGTCCGTCCGCTGCTCGTCGGCCCCTTCGGGGTGTCCGGCAAGCTGGCCGGCCAGAACGCGGTCCGCAATCCGCGCCGTACCGGAGCCACCGCCTCGGCGCTGGCGATCGGACTGACGCTGGTGACCGGTCTGTCGGTGCTCGGCATCACGGTCGGCACGGCCATCGACAAGATGACCACCGACAACATCAAGGCCGACTACATGGTCTCGATGGCGAACGGCGGCGACCTGGACCAGTCCGCGCTGACGGCGCTGGAGAAGGCCAAGGGCGTCTCCGCGGTCTCGCCGCAGCAGAGCGTCTACTTCCAGGCGGGCGACGACGACTACGTGTCCGGTTCGGCGGTCACGCCGGGCGACATCGAGCAGGTTCTGAACGTCGACGTCGTCAGCGGCGACATCGGTTCGCTCGCCGAGGGCCGGATCGCGGTCGCCGAGAAGACGGCCAAGAGCAAGGGCTGGAAGCCCGGCGACACCGTCCCCGTCACCTTCAACGACGAGAAGAAGGACACGCTGACGGTCGGCGCCGTCTTCAAGGACAGCGAGTTCCTCTCTCCCGTCCTCGTCGACACGAAGGTCGTGAACCCGCACGAGGTGAAGCCGTCCATCCAGCAGATCTTCGTGAAGGTGGACGGCGGCCAGACCTCGGCGAACGAGAAGGTCCTCATCGACGCGCTGGGCGACAACCCCGCGATCACGATCATGGACAAGCAGGACATCCGCAACGAGTTCGGCGGCGCCATCAACACCCTGCTGAACATCATGTACGGCCTGCTGGCGATGGCCCTGATCATCGCGGTGCTGGGCGTCGTCAACACCCTCGCGATGTCGGTCTTCGAACGGCAGCAGGAGATCGGCATGCTGCGTGCGATCGGTCTCGACCGGCGCCGGGTGAAGCGGATGGTCCGGCTGGAGGCCGTGGTCATCTCGGTGTTCGGCGCGGTGGTCGGCATCGGTCTCGGCTCGTTCCTCGGCTGGGCGATCGGCGAGACCTTCGCGGACCAGATCCCGGGCTACGCGCTGGTCCTGCCCTGGGACCGGATCGGGATCTTCCTGGTGCTGGCCGGACTGGTGGGCGTCCTGGCAGCGATGTGGCCGGCCCGCAACGCCGCGAGGCTGAACATGCTGAACGCGATCAAGGCGGAATAGCCGTACGAGACCCAGGGCCCCGTTCCCGTGAGGGAGCGGGGCCCTTGCGCGTGCTCAGCCCCAGGTACGGGAGCGCAGCGGCATCCCGGAGGCACCGGAATCGGGCGTTCTGACGGCCAGCACCTGGTTGACGCCGATGCGGTTGCGCTCGAAGGCGAGCGCGGAGGCGGCCATGTACAGCCGCCAGACGCGGGCGCGGCCGGGGCTGGTGAGCCTGACGGCCCGGGCCCAGTCGGCCTCCAGGTTGGCGACCCAGCGGCGCAGGGTCAGGGCGTAGTGCTCGCGGATCGACTCCACGTCGCGCACCTCGAACCCGGCGCGTTCGAGTTGGGTGACGGTGGTGCCGATGGGCTGGAGCTCACCGTCGGGGAAGACGTAGGAGTCGATGAACGCGTCGACCTCGTACGAGGATTCGTCCCGCTGCGGCCGCCGCCCGATCTGGTGGTTCAGCAGCCGCCCCCCGGGCTTCAGGAGCCGGTACAGCACATCGCAGTACTCCAAGTAACGCTCGGCGCCGACGTGTTCGGCCATGCCGATGGAGGAGATGGCGTCGTACGGCCCGTCGGTGACATCCCGGTAGTCCTGTACGCGGATCTCCACCTTGTCGGTGAGCCCCTCGTCGGCGACGCGCTTACGGGCGTAGGCCGCCTGCTCCTGGGAGAGGGTGATGCCGACGACGTTCACGCCGTACTCACGGGCGGCGTGGATCGCCATGGAGCCCCAGCCGCAGCCGACGTCCAGCAGCCGCACGCCGGGCCGGAGGGCCAGCTTGCGGCAGATGAGGTCGAGTTTGTCGCGCTGGGCGTCTTCGAGGGTGCCGTGCGGGGGCGGGGCCGGCCAGTAGGCGCAGGAGTACACCATGGACGGCCCGAGGACGATCTCGTAGAAGTCGTTGCCGACGTCGTAGTGGTGGCTGATGGCGCGTTTGTCGGAGCGCTTGGTGTGCAGATGGGCGCGCTGCCGGCGGACCTCCTCCGGGGGCGGTGCGGGCGGCAGCGGAAGTCCGCCGAGCTTGACGAGCCCGCGGACCCCGGCGCGCACCTCGGGGTCACGCAGGGACTCCACCAGCCCGCGGGCGTCCTCCCCCCGCTCCCACACCAGTCCCGCGAGCGCATCGAGGGCGGCGTACAGATCGCCCTCGATGTCGAGGTCCCCCGCGACCCAGGCGCGGGCGAGCCCCAGCTCACCCGGCTTCCACAGCAGCCGGCGCACCGCACGCCGGTTCCGTACGACGAGAGTCGGCGCGCCCGGCGGCCCCGCCTGCGAACCGTCCCAGGCGCGGATGCGCACCGGGAGCGGGGCTCCCAGCACCTGTTCGAGAAGACCCTTCAGTCGCACCGCGGCGTCGGCCATGGCGCACACCTCCGTGGAGAGGAGATCCCGGAATGTCCAACACCACGTAAACACCAGAAGGGCTCGGACGCAGTCCCCCACGCGCGTTACAGCAAGGTCAAAAGACGGCGGTGACCACCCTCTCAGCCCGTCCGGCGCTTGAGGACGAGGCCCACTCGGGGTCGAAGGGGGTCTGGGGGCGCCACCCCCAGGAACGCCGAAGGACCTCCCGCACCACGGACGGCAGGAGGTCCTTCGGTTCGTTCAGCGACCGGATCCGGTCAGGAGGCCTTGGCCTTCTCCTCGGTCTTGGCTGCCGCGGGCGCCGGCATCGGCTTGGCCGCCTCGTAGAACTCCTCGCGCGGGGACTCCAGCGCGCCCAGCGCCACGACCTCGCGCTTGAGGAACATGCCGAGGGTCCAGTCGGCGAAGACGCGGATCTTGCGGTTCCACGTCGGCATCGCGAGACCGTGGTAGCCACGGTGCATGTACCAGGCGAGACGGCCCTTGAGCTTGATCTTCATCTTGCCCATGACGATCATCGCCACGCCCTTGTGCAGGCCGAGACCGGCCACCGCACCCTTGTTGGCGTGCTCGTAGTCCTTCTGCGGGAAGCCCCGCATGCCGGAGATCACGTTGTCGCCGAGGACCCTGGCCTGGCGCAGCGCGTGCTGGGCGTTCGGCGGGCACCAGGCGTTCTCGTTGCCCGCCTTGCGGCCGACGAGGTCCGGGACCTGGGCGTTGTCGCCGGCGGCCCAGATGTAGTCGGTGCCCTTGACCTGGAGCGTCGGCTCGCAGTCGACGTGACCGCGGGGGCCGAGGGGCAGACCGAAGCGGGCGAGCGCCGGGTTGGGCTTGACGCCGGCGGTCCACACGATGGTGTTGGAGTCGACCTCGAGGCCGTTCTTCAGCACGACGTGGCCGTCGACGCAGGAGTCCATGGAGGTGGAGAGGTAGACCTCGACCCCGCGGGCCTCCAGATGCTCCTTGCCGTACTGGCCGAGCTTCGGGCCGACCTCGGGCAGGATCTTGTCGGCGGCGTCGACGAGGATGAACCGCATGTCCTCACGGGACACGTTGCTGTAGTACTTCGCCGCGTCGCGGGCCATGTCCTCGACCTCACCGATGGTCTCCGCGCCCGCGAAGCCACCGCCGATGAAGACGAAGGTGAGCGCCTTGCGGCGGATCTCCTCGTCGGTCGTGGAGTCGGCCTTGTCCAGCTGCTCGAGGACGTGGTTGCGCAGGCCGATGGCCTCCTCGATGCCCTTCATACCGATGCCCTGCTCGGCGAGGCCGGGGATCGGGAAGGTGCGGGAGACCGCGCCCATCGCGATGACCAGGTAGTCGAAGGGCAGCTCGTACGCCTCGCCGACCAGCGGCGCGATCGTGGCGACCTTGCGGTCCTGGTCGATGGTGGTGACCCGGCCGGTGAGGACCTCCGCCTTGGGCAGCACGCGTCGCAGCGGGACGACGACGTGGCGCGGGGAGATGCTGCCGGCGGCGGTTTCGGGGAGGAAGGGCTGGTAGGTCATGTACGACCGGGGGTCGACGACCGTGACGGTCGCCTCGCCGTAGCGCATCTTCTTGAGGATGCGCCGAGCTGCGTACAGGCCTACGTACCCACCGCCTACTACGAGGATCCTGGGACGCTCCGTGGTGCTCATGCCATCGAGTATCCACCCGCCTCAGGGGGGTCGCTCGTGCGCCCCTTCACAAGCTCTTGCAGGCCTTGTGCTACACTCCCCGGCCCGCGTGACGCAGGTCATGGTCACGATCGGGAACCCGACTCCGGCACAACCCGTTGTCAATGCCGCGTGAGCTGCCTCTCTGGCTCGGCGGACCCCCTGTGAGCGGGCGGAAACACCTTCCGCCAACGGCTCCCCGAAGCCCTCTTACACCGCCCATCTGAACATGTTCAAGGGCCTGTTCACCCCTCGGAAGGGGCAACCGGCCCGCATCAGCGGTTCTACAGGGCCGAAATCCTTGTGAAGAACTTCACGAACTTTCTTCGGCGGGTGCCGCGAAGGGGGCGCACAGGGCCCGGAAACGGGCTCACAGACCCCTCTCGGGAGCGCTCATACGCTAGCCGACCTGCTCAACCGACGGCTACCACCCAGTAATAAACGAGACGCGAGCCACCCTCCGTCGGCGACCTGGATCACCGTTCACCCGTCAGCCAGATTCCGCGTCACCCGTCAGCCACATTCCGCGCGCGCACGGACAGATGTGTGCATAGCGTGCAGCCATGATCACTCCACAGAAGGCCCGCAAGCGGGCCACCGCTCGAATAGTGTCGGTCAGCGCTGCCCTCGGCATCGCTCTCGCAGCAGGGGCCGCGACGGCCGCTGCCGCACCCGCTTCCCCCGTCGTCACCAAGGCCGTGGCGGCCCACGGCGGCCACGGCCACGGCCACGGCCACCACCACGGCCACCACGGTCACCACGGCGGCGACGACGGGTGCGTAGGCCTACTCGTCCTCATCTGCAATTGACGGACAACCCACCCGGGTTGAGACAACGGCCCCGGTACCTCGTGCGAGGTACCGGGGTCATTCCGTGCCACCGCGCGTCAGTCGCCGCGCTTGCCCTGGTCCGCGTTCTCCGCCACCTTGAAGGCGATGCCGTCGAGGATGTCGTGCTCGCTCACCACGACCTCCTCGGCGCCGATCCGCTCCATGATCGCGAGCAGCACCAGCGCGCCCGCCGCGATGACGTCAACTCGCCCCGGATGCATGGACGGTACGGCCGCCCGCTCCGCGTGGGTGGAGTGCAGCAGCCACTCGGTGATCTCCCGGACCCGGTCGTGGCTGATCCGCGAGTGGTGGATGCGGGTCGAGTCGTACTCGGGCAGCTCCTGGGCGATCGCCGACACCGTGGTCACGGACCCGGCGAGCCCCACCAGCGTGCGCGCCTCCCGCAGCGGCACCGTCTCCTCGGCGAGGTCGAGGGCCGCCTCGATGTCGGCCCGCATCGCCGCGATCTGCTCCTCGGAAGGCGGGTCGGAGACGGCCCCGCCCTGCACCAGATGACGCTCGGTCATCCGCACACAGCCGACGTCCACGGAGCGCGCCGCGCGGACGTGCTCCTCACCGACGACGAACTCGGTCGACCCGCCGCCGATGTCCACGACCAGGTAGGGCTTGGGGAGGTGGTCGTGTTCCGCCAGCTCCTTCGTCGCGCCCGTGAAGGAGAACTCGGCCTCCTGATCCCCGGTGATGACCTCGGGCTCGACCCCCAGGATGTCCATGACACCCCGCACGAACTCGTCCCGGTTCTCGGCATCCCGGGAGGCAGACGTGGCGACGAAGCGCAGCCGCTCGGCGCCGTGCTCCTTGATGACCGCCGCGTACTCACGACAGGCGGCAAACGTACGCTCCAGCGCCTCGGGAGCGAGCCGGCCGGTCCGGTCGACGCCCTGTCCGAGCCGCACGATGGTCATACGACGGTCCAGATCGACCAGTTCACCGCTCTCCGGGTGCACGTCGGCGACGAGGAGCCGGATGGAGTTGGTACCGCAGTCGATGGCGGCGACGCGGGTCATGGCGGGGCCCTTCTGTGATCAGGTGAGCTTCTCGACGCCGGTCAGCTGCCTTCAGCCCGTCCGGCGTTTGAGGACGAGGCCCTTTCAGGGCCGAAGCAGGGGTCTGGGGGCGGCAGCCCCCAGCGGGGTCGAAGGGGCAGCGCCCCTTCAAGGATGGGACGGGTAGGGGCGGCGGGGGCGAGATCACTCGGCCGGAACCACACACGGCCCCTTGCGCCACCACTCCGGCAGCATGGCAATCGCCTCGTCCCCCAGCGGATTCACCCCCGGCCCCGCGGCCAGCGAGTGCGCGACCAGCACATGCAGACACTTCACCCGATCCGGCATCCCGCCCGCGCTCGGAAACCCGGTCAGCTCCTCGATCTCGTCCCGGCGCCGAATGTAGTCCTCATGCGCAGCCCGGTACGCGGCAGCCAGCTCCGGATCACTCTCCAGCCGCTCCGTCATCTCCTTCATCACGCCGTTCGCCTCAAGGGTGCCGATCGCGGAAGACGCCTTCGGACACGTCAGGTAGTACAGCGTCGGAAAGGGCGTGCCATCGGGCAGCCGAGGCGCCGTCTCGACGACGTCCGGCTGCCCGCACGGGCACCGGTGCGCGATCGCGCGCAGCCCGCGCGGCGGACGCCCGAGCTGCTGCTTGAAGGCCTCGACGTCCGCGTCGGTGGGCTCGGTGCGCGGGGTGGGCGGCGGGGGCGTTTCCATGCCTGTCTTTCTGCCTGTTCTGTTCTGTTCCAGCCGGCCGGCTGGTCTCACTGATCGGAGGCGTCGGCCTTGTCGACCCCGTCCCAGATGTTCGAGTACCAGGGCCGGTCGGCCGCGTCCACGTCGGTCCGCGCCTGCTTGGCCGCGTCCGGGTCGATCACGATGTAACCGGTCTCCCCGGGCATCACATAGTGCAGCCGCTCCCGGATCTGCTGCTCGGCGTACGCGTCGTCCTGCCAGCGTGCCTTGAGGTCGCGCAGCTGCTCGACCCGCCGGGCGGCCTCCTCCTTCTGCCGCTGCAGATCGGCGATCTCGGCGCGCTGGGAGACGTACTGCCTTATCGGGTAGGCGAGCGCCACGACCATGGAGCAGACGACCAGCGCGAGCAGCGCGGCGCGTCCGGTGAGCCTGGAGCGCCGGGCCTGCCGCTTGGTCTGGGAGCGGTAGACACGGGCCGCCGTCTGCTCGCCGAGCAACCGGATCCTGGTCGCGGTGGAGAACCGGTCCCGGTCCTTCACGGCCATGTTCCCCGCCTCCCGTCTCACACGCGTACGTCCCCGCACACGGTACGGGACCGAGTACGGGGACGTACGTATGCCTGGCTATGCCTTAACCCTGTACGGCTCTACGGCTCAGCCCTTGAAGCGCGGGAACGCGCTGCGGCCGGCGTACACCGCCGCGTCGTCGAGGATCTCCTCGATGCGCAGCAGCTGGTTGTACTTGGCGACGCGCTCGGAGCGGGCCGGGGCGCCGGTCTTGATCTGGCCGCAGTTGGTGGCCACGGCGAGGTCGGCGATGGTGACGTCCTCGGTCTCGCCGGAGCGGTGGGACATCATGCACTTGAAGCCGTTGCGCTGGGCCAGCTCGACGGCGTCCAGGGTCTCGGTGAGGGAGCCGATCTGGTTCACCTTCACCAGCAGGGCGTTGGCCGCGCCCTCCTCGATGCCGCGGGCCAGGCGCTCGGGGTTGGTGACGAACAGGTCGTCGCCGACGAGCTGGACCTTGTCACCGAGCTTGGCGGTGATGGTCTTCCAGCCCTCCCAGTCGTCCTCGAACAGCGGGTCCTCGATGGAGACGAGCGGGTACGCGTCGACGAGCTCCGCGTAGTACTCGGTCATCTCGGCCGCCGAGCGCTCCTTGCCCTCGAAGGTGTAGACGCCGTCCTTGTAGAACTCGGACGCGGCGACGTCGAGCGCGAGCGCGATCTGCTCGCCGGGGGTGTAGCCGGCCTCCTTGATCGCCTCGAGGATGAGGTCGAGGGCGTCGCGGTTGGAGCCGAGGTTCGGGGCGAAGCCGCCCTCGTCGCCGAGGCCGGTGGCCAGGCCCTTGTTCTTCAGGACCTTCTTCAGGGTGTGGTAGACCTCGGCGCCCCAGCGCAGGGCCTCGGAGAAGGACTCCGCGCCGATCGGGGCGATCATGAACTCCTGGATGTCCACGTTGGAGTCGGCGTGCGAGCCGCCGTTCAGGATGTTCATCATCGGCACCGGCAGCAGGTGCGCGTTCGGGCCGCCCAGGTAGCGGAAGAGGGGGAGGTCGCTGGCCTCGGAGGCGGCGTGGGCGACGGCGAGCGAGACGCCGAGGATGGCGTTGGCGCCGAGGGAGCCCTTGTTGTCGGTGGCGTCCAGGTCGAACATGGCCTGGTCGATCAGGCGCTGCTCGGTGGCGTCGTAGCCGACCAGCTCCGGGCCGATCTGCTCGATGACGGCGAGGACGGCCTTCTCGACACCCTTGCCCAGGTAGCGGTTGGGGTCACCGTCGCGGAGCTCGATGGCCTCGAAGGCGCCCGTCGAGGCGCCGGACGGAACGGCGGCACGACCCGTGCTGCCGTCGTCGAGGCCGACCTCGACCTCGACCGTGGGGTTGCCTCGGGAGTCCAGGATTTCCCGGGCTACGACGACGTCGATGGACGGCACGAGCATCTCCTTCTTGGGATGTGACGCGGGTACGCAGACCGTGGTGGGTACTGCGAGACGAGCCTAACCGGCCCAGGCGGATCGGCCAGCGGTCGACCGGCCCGTGGACAGAACCGAGAGTAAATTGTTTCCGAACGGAACAAAAACCCCCGTACACAAAACCACCCCGCACAAAAAACCCCGCCCCGGTGCGTACGGGGGAACACGCACCGGAGCGGGGAGCCCGTGGGGACGGGGGTGGCCCTCACGAGGCCTTCATTATGAGGACCACGGATGGGAGGGCACTGTGGTTCAGCTGTCGCCGGGGTATTACTTCAGGTGCAGCTGCTGACCCGGGTAGATCAGGTTCGCGTCCTCGACGATGTCCTTGTTCAGCTGGAAGAGCTTCTCCCAGCCGCCCTTGACGTCGTGCTCCTCGGCGATCGAGCTGAGGGTGTCGCCCTTGACGACCTTGTACTCGCCGTCACCCTTCTTGACCTTCTTGCCGGTCGGGGTGGTGACGGTCTTGGTGCTCTTCTTGGCGGCCGGGCGGTCGGCGGAGCGCGAGGCCGACTGCTGCTCGGTGGAGCGCGTGGTCGTCTCGGTGCTCTGCGAGGAACCGCTCGCCGAGGAACCGTTGTAGGCGGCGCTGGACAGGCCGGTGCCGCAGTGCGGCCAGGCGCCCTTGCCCTGGCCCGCGAGGACCTTCTCGGCTATCTCGATCTGCTGGGCCTTGGTGGCCTTGTCGGCGGTGGAGGCGTACGCCGTGCCGCCGTACGCGGCCCAGGTGGAGGCGGAGAACTGCAGACCGCCGTAGTAGCCGTTGCCGGTGTTGATCGACCAGTTGCCGCCGGACTCGCACTGGGCGACGGCGTCCCACTCGGACGCGGTGGCGGCGGAGGCGCTGCCGGCCGCCATCAGCGGGGCGGCGACGGCGGCGGCACCGGTGACGCCGACGACGGCGATGGCGCGAGCGGCCTTGGACGGACGACGGTGCTTGCCCTTGCTGGAAAACAGCATGGAGAGATCCCCTCACCGACGCCTGCGAGGTGAGCTGTCGGGTTCGGGCCGGTTGAGTTGCCCGGCCGCGCACGCTCGCCTTTCGGCTCCCGTTGCGCGGCTTCACCCCTAGCCGATTCCGGCCGTGCGACCCCGAAAGGCCTCAACTGCCGGACCCGGCGCCTACCTTGGGTCCCCCGCTCCTGCCTACGGCGCTTGACGCGACGACTGTTCCCGTGCGGCCGCTGGCAGGATTCGGCGTTGCGGCAGCCGGGGCTCGGATTGCCGAGCGATCACGACCGTAGACACCCGAATCCCGGATTTCCAAAGACGATCAGGGCTTCTGAGATCTATCTCTCACTGCATTTAAAACGGACATTCAGCGCGAACCATGACGCGAACTCCCGCTGTTTTTCGCCCTGTTCGCCCCCTATTCGGCGGGGACTTCCAGGGTCTGACCGGGGAAGATGTGGTTGGCGTCAGTACCGATGGCCTTCTTGTTCGCGTCGTACAGCGCGGACCATCCGCCGTCGAGCTCAAGGGAGTCGGCGATGGACGCGAGAGTGTCGCCGGCGCGGACGGTGTACGAGGCGTGGCGGCCGGAGGGCTTGGCGGCACTGTCGGCGACCTCGCTCTCGTCGGCACTGGGCCCGCGATGACGCCCGTAGCCGGTCGCGGCGTCGGCCGTTGCCGCGTAGATCGCCCCCGTGTCGGCGAGCCCCCAGGAGCCCACATCCTGGCCGGAGTTGTCCTGATTGTCGCTCTCAGGCGTCTCCGCGGAGGAATCGTCGGGCGACTGTGAGGCCTTCACGGAGGGCGACGTATCGGACTTCGCCGAGCTGTCCGTCGAAGAGGAAGAGGAGGGAGAAGAGGACGAATCCTGGGACGATTCGGACGAACCGTCGGGAGAACCGCTCGGCGAGTTCGAGGAGTCCGATGAGCCGTCGGGTGAACCCGAAGGTGTCGACGAACCGGACGAATCGGAGGAATTGACCGAGCCGGATGAACTGGATGAGTTGGACGAATCCAGCAATCCGGAAGATCCGGACACCTCGGACGGCGAGTCCTCCGCGACGCCGGTGTCGAGGTCGACCGAACCGGAGTCCTTGGTGAGCCCGTTGACCACCGCACAGGTACCCCAAGGGCTGGTGCCCTGGTCCGCGAGGATCTTCTGGGCTACGGCGATCTGCTGGGAGCGGCTCGCGAGGTCGGGGCTGGAGGCGTAGTCGAGGCCGCCGTACTCGTCCCAGTCCTCCTGGGTCAGCTGCAGTCCGCCGTACTGCCCGTTGCCGGTGTCGGCACTCCAGGAGCCGCCGCTCTCGCACTCGGCCACCTTGTCCCACACGGTGCCCTCGGCAGCGCTCGCGCCCGTGGCTCCGAGCAGCGGGATGGCGATGGCGGAGCCGGTCACTCCGGCCGCGACAATGAGGGCCGGGGCCTGACGGGGGCGACGGTGACGACCGTTCCCGGAGAGCATGCGGGGGCCTTTCGCGAGACAGCAGGGACCGGCGCGACCGGTGATGCCGGGTGTTGCAGGGGCCGCGCTGATCCGTGAACGTATAGGCAGTCGATCACTTGTCACAAGTTAATGCCGCGTAGATCACGTGAAGATCACAGACTTGAGGGTCTCTCATCTTCAGGTGTGCGAAAGGGCTGTGCGGGGTAGGTGGAGCGTTTCGCTCCAGTCAGTGACCGGACGGCTGTGAACTGCGACGACGGCACTGCGCTCATGAAGCCGGTGTGAACTCGACGGGCAGCGTGCGCAGTCCGCGCATGATGAGGCCGCCTCGCCACCGCAACTCGGCCGGGTCCACGGCGAGTTCCAGATCCGGGAGGCGGGTGAGGAGCGTGGCGAGGGCGGTCTGGCCCTCCAGCCGGGCGAGCGGGGCGCCGAGGCAGTAGTGGATGCCGTGGCCGTAGCCGAGGTGCTGGTTGTCGCGGCGGCCGAGGTCGAGGACGTCGGGGTCGGCGAACCGCTCCGGGTCCCGGTCGGCGGCGGCCAGGACGACCAGGACGGGGTCGCCGGGTGCGATGTGCTGCCCGCCGATGGTGAGGGGTTCGGTGGCGAAGCGCCAGGTGGCGAGTTCGACGGGGCCGTCGTAGCGGAGGAGTTCCTCTACGCCCGTTTCGAGCAGGCCGGTCTCTGCGGCGGCGAGGGACTTCTGGAGGCGGGCGCGCTGCTCGGGGTGGGTGAGCAGGGCGTAGGTGCCGTTGCCGATGAGATTGACGGTCGTCTCGAATCCGGCGAACAGGAGGATGAAGGCCATGGCGGCGGCCTCGTTCTCGGTGAGGTGCTCGCCGTGGTCGGAGGCGCGGATGAGGCCGGAGATCAGGTCCTCGCCGGGGGTGGGGGCGTCGGGGAGTGCCTCGCGCTTGCGGTGGATGAGGTCGGCGAGATAGCCGCGCATCTTCTTGACGGACCGTGCGACACCGCCCCTCGGGCCGCCCTGGTGCCGGATCATCATGCCCGCCCAGTCCCGGAAGTCGTCCTGGTCCTCGCGGGGGACGCCGAGCAGGTCGCAGATGGCGTAGATGGGGAGCGGGAAGGCGAACTCGTGGATGAGGTCGGCGCTGCCCTTCTGCGCGAACCCGTCGATGAGGTGGTCCGTGAGCTCCTGCACGCGGGGAGCGAACTCGGCGACCCTGCGGGGCGTGAAGGCCTTGGAGACGAGCCGGCGCAGGCGGGTGTGATCGGGCGGGTCGATGTTGAGGAGGTGCGTCATCAACTCGGCCTTGCGCTCACCCGGGATACCGGTCTTGCCCTTGGCGTGCGCGGGTTCGTCGTGGTGGGCCGGGTTCTTGGAGAGCCGGCTGTCGGCGAGGGCCTGCTTGGCGTCGGCGTAGCGGGTGACCAGCCAGGCTTCTACGCCGCTGGGGAGGCGGGTGCGGTGCACGGGGGCGTGGTCGCGGAGCCAGGCGTAGGCGGGGTAGGGGTTGGTGGCGAACTCCCAGGTGAAGAGGTCGGGGGGTTCGGGGGTGGGGCTGGAGGGGGTGGGCTGGTCGGTCACTCCTTGACGGTATCCGGAGCGGTCGTGGGGGCGCGGCCCGGTGGTGGGGGGAGGGTTTCGGGGAGGCCGGTGGGGTTCGCGGCGGCCGCTTTGCGGAGCCATTCCTCGGCTTCCTCAGGCTTGCCCTGTCTCAGCAGCAACTCTCCGATGGACCGCGTGGCATCCGGGTTGGCTTTTGCGTGAGCCTGTTGGTACCAGGCCATCGCCTCGTCGAACCTCCCCTGGTGCTCCAGTGACCTTCCGAGGTGGTGTGCCGCATTGCGGTCGCCGGCCTCGGCCGCCTGCCGGTTCAAGCCCTCCACCTCGGCCTCGTCGTGCCCGGGCTGCCGCGAGAGGAGGAAGGCCAGTTCGGCCGCAGCACGCGCGTCACCCCATTGAGCCCCGTAGCGAAGCCAGATCTCCGCCTCGGGATCGCGCCAGCCGCTGAGGACCGTGCCCATGCTGGCCGCGACCTCGCGACGGCCTGCTGTCGCAGCCAGGCGGTACCACGTGACCGCCTCGTCGTCGCGGCCGTCCCCCACCAGCATGTCGCCCAGCTCATGCGCCGCCACTGCCTCACCGGCCTCGGCCGCCCTGCGCAGCCAGTGCTCGGCCCGGTCCCGCAACAGGCTCCCGAGTCTCGCCGCGGCCCTCGCGCTGCCCGCCTCGGCCGCCCGCTCCAGGTACGAGAGGGCGCTGCTCTCCTCTCCCCGGTCGCGACGAATCTCCGCCAGCTCCACGGCCGCCCACGGATCCCCCGCGTCCGCCGCCCGCCGCAGCCACACCTCACGCTCGTCGCCCTCGGTGCGCCGGGCGAACCCGAGCGCGACCGCCGTGTCCCCCGCCTCGACACGGGGGTACAGCGCATTGCGGGCCGCGTCGAGGACGGCGGTGAAGTCCAGCGCAGCGCCCGGCTCCCGGGCGGCGTCGAGCAGCGTCCACCACACCCCCTCCGGCACCGGCTCCAGGCCCTCCGACCGCAGCGCCTCCGCCACCAGCGCCCCGTACGCCCGCCAGGTGCCGTCCTCCTCGCCCGCAACGAGCAGTCCCGAAACCCCGAACATCGGTGCTGTCGCCCAGGCGAGGGCGTCCTCGAACGACTCCCGGTCCTCCGCCCGGTACTGCTCCTGGACCCTCCTGAGCAGCTCGGCCGGCACCGCTCCGGTGACCCCGCAGCGGGCGAGATCGACCGCCGCCCGGACCAGCAACTGCCCGCGGGGATGTTCCAGTTGGGTGCCCACGCGACGCCACTCGTCGTACAGGTGGTGCCCGACGGCGAAGTACGAAGCCACGCCCTCCCGCCCGCTCCACATGTACGCGGGGTACGCCCGCGGATCGTCGAGCGCCGCCAGCCGTGCCAGTTCCGCCTCGGTCCACTCGCGCGCCAGCTCCACGGTGCGCGCCGCGGCGACGACCCGGTCGCCGGGGGTGGTCCCGGTGCGGCGGCGGTAGTACTCGGCGAAGCTCATCGTGGCGAGCACGACGGCACCGAGATCGCTCAGCCGCCCCAGCAGGCGCAGATCCAGGCCACCCGCGCCGAGATGGCCGGTCAGTTCGTCCAGCCAGACGACGTATGCACCGGGCTTGCCGTGCAAGGCGGCGGCCAGGGGACGCAGGTCCTCGCCGGGGTCCGGGGCGTACAGGCGGTGGCCCTCCAATAAGCGCACGCCGTGCCATGCGGTGTACGACTTGCCCACGCACGGTTCACCCAGGATCAGCACGAGGCCCTTGTTGGCCAGCTTGGCCCGCAGGCCCTCCTCGCAGTCGCGCGGCACATACGGCGGCACGTCGGGCAGCCCGGGCACCGGTCGGGTCGGCCGCACGCCGAACTCCAGCGGCCCCACCTCACCGACCGGCCGCCACTGCCCCGGCGCGGGCACGGTGCCGTAGTGGTTGTGCTGCACCCCGACGACGCGGTCGTGGAACGTGGAGTCGCGGAAGTCGATGTGGTCACCGGCGATGTGGTGGGTGATGCCACCGGTCACCACATGGGCGTGGTCGCCGGTCACCGCGACGCCGATGTCACCGCCCGCCGCGATGGAACGAGGACCGCTCGCCGTGACGCCGGAGGCCATGCCGGTCGGTGGGGGTGCCGGGGCGTGCTCGGCCGCGATGGCCTGGAGGTCGGAGAACTCCCGGGGATGGTTTCTGCGCAGGAACGTCAGCAACCTGATCCAGTCGTCCGTGGACGCCCCTGCCGGTGTCATGATCCAGAGGTCCACCGCCCCGGGGACTCCCGACCGCTGCAGCACCTTCACGACCCGCCGCGATGTGGTCGGCGAGTCGCCCATGGCGCGGATCAGCTCGTCCCTGAGCTCCTCCAACTCCGTTGCCAAGCCGGCCCCCACACCTCGCACCCACCCGTTGCCCCAACGGTACTAAGAGGACACCCCCTCAGCAGCCCGCACGGCATCCCGGTAGGCCCGCGCGGCAACCCGCAACGCCGCCTCCGGATCCACCCCGGCCGCCTCCGCCCGCACCGCCATCGCGAGCAGCTCGTACCCGATGCCCTCCCCCACCGGCAGCGGCACCTCCAGTCCCGCCGTGCGGACCCGGGACGCCAGCTTCGCCGCGAGGGCGAGGCCGGGCTGGCCCAGGGGTATGCCCTCGGTCACCGACTCCCGCTGCTTCTCGACGGCCTTCGTGCGCAGCCAGTGCTCCTTGACCTCCTCGGGGGTCGTCGCCGTCTCGTCACCGAAGACGTGCGGGTGGCGGTGGATGAGCTTCGCGACGATCCCTCCGGCCACGTCGTCGATCGAGAAGGGCGCCTCCGGGTCCTCCTCGGCGATCCGGGCGTGGAAGACGACCTGCAACAGGACATCCCCCAGTTCCTCGCGCAGTTCGTCGCGGTCGCCGTCCTCGATCGCCTCGACGAGTTCGTACGCCTCCTCGATGCCGTACTTCGCCAGGCCCTTGTGGGTCTGCTGGGAGGACCACGGGCACTCGGCGCGGATGCGGTCCATGACCTGGACGAGGTCGAGGAGTCGGGCGCCGGGCAGGTCGTAGGAGGCCGGGAGCAGCTCCAGGTCCGGCATGCTGACGCGTCCGGAACCCGCGAGGCGGGCCAGGCCGTCCGTCAGAGCGGGCTCGCCCTCGCCGGTCGCGACGACCACGACCGTACGGCCGCCGGCGCACGCGTCGATCAGTTCCTCGGCGCTCGGGGCGGCCTCGTCGACGGCTATCCCGGCCTCCCGCAGATACGGCAGCTGCGGATGCGCGCCGTCCGCGCACAGCACGCGGTCGGCGCCGTGCAGCGCCTGCCACGCGGGCCAGGAGAGCAGGCCGGGCGCGACGCGGTGGCTGGTGGTGAGCAGGACGATGCGGCCGGGGGCGGCTTCTGGGCTGGTTGCGTTCACGATCCGAACGTAACCCACGTCGCCGACGGCACCCCGAGTTATCCACAGGCTGAGTTGTCCACAGCCGTACCGTCACATCGGCTGCTGGATCCCCGCCGCCGTCACCTCGCGCACCCACGGTGTCTTCGCGTCGGCCCGGCTGCTCTTCTGGACGTCCCAGGTGCCGTAGCGCGGGTTGAGGTCGATGTCGAGTTTCTTGGACGCCTCGGACAGGGCGTTCCAGAAGGCGGGCTTTCCGGTGTCGGTGCCGAGCGCGGTGGCGAGTTTCTGGGCCTCCAGCTGGAGGCGGAGGTTCTCGTCGAGGCGCTGCGGGGGGATGCCGTACTGCTGGAGCCAGGCCGCCTCCAGCGCCTTGGCGCCGCCGACCTGGTTCTCCAGGCCGCTGCGCATCCGCTGGAGCTCCTTGCGGGTGACGGTCACGCCCGCGTCCTGGGCGGCGCGGTGCAGCACCTGGTCGAGGACCATGGTGTGCAGGACGTCGCGCGGGAGGGTGCCGGACTTGGCGATGACCTGCGCGTACTGGGCGTCGTCGGACACGGCCGCGCGCTGCGCCGCGCGTACCTCGCTCACCCTGTTCTCCAGCTGTGCGACGGTGATCCGCTGGCCGCCGACGACGGCCGCCGCGCCCGGATGCGCATCGTTTCCGCAGGCAGTGAGGAGAGGGGCCGCGGCGATCGCGGCGGAGAGGAGGAGCGCGGTGCGACGGCGGCGGTGCAAGGAGACCTCCCGAGGAGAGCTTGTGCGACGGTGCACAAAGTCTTGCGGTGATCGATGGTAGGCAGTGGGCAAGCTCTGGCCAACCCATTCGACCAACGATTCATCAGGACTTCGGGCACCGAAGCACAGCGAAGCACCCCCGCCCGGCCCACTCGGCGCCCTGGGCGCCGTGATCGTGTAACCGTTCCGGGTCTCCTTCTGCTTGTCCCACAGGGCGTACCAGAGGTTGCCGGGCAGGTCCGTCCTGTCGGTCGCCGTGGCGATGGCCTTGGCGCCGGAGCTGGTGAAGCCGTAGAAACCGGCGCGGTAGATCTTGGCGCGCAGGCCCCGGAAGATCACAAGAGTCGCTCAGGGAACGGCAAAATCTAGCCGCGCACCTGCCCCAGCCACTGCAGCGTCCGCCGTACCTCTCCCGCGAGGGGGTGGCCGGGGCCGCGCAGGCGTTCCACGTCGAGCAGCAGGCGGGCCAGGGTGTCGTGGGCGGCGGGGCGGTCGCCGAGGGCGAGCAGGAGGTGGCCGATGCGGCGGCGGACGTCGTGGGCGAGCTCGGGGTCGCCGGAGACGTACTGGTTCTCGTAGTACGGCAGCAGCGCGCGGTACTCGGCGACCGCGGCCGCCGGTTCGCCGAGCTGTTCCAGGCACTGGGCGGCGTCGTAGCGGAAGCGCAGGGACTGCGGGTCGGCCTGGCCGGCCTCGGCGGCGCGTTCGTCGGCGAGACGGCGCAGTTCGGGCAGCGCGCGCCGGTACTGGCCGTCGTCCATGAGGGTGGCCGCGTACTGCTTGCGCAGCGTGCGTACGACCGGGGAGTGCTCGCCGTGCTGCTCGGCGGCGGTGGGCAGGATCGCGCCGAGGATGTCGACGGCCTGGGTGATGCGGCCCTCGCCGAGGAGGCGCTTGACCTCGTCGACGGCGCGCGCGACGTCCGGCTTCTCGTCGGCGGGTGTGACGGGGGTGGCGGGCGCGGGCTGGGGCGCGGGGGTGCGGGCGCGGTCCGGCCAGGGGGCGTGCGGGCGCAGGAAAGGGCGGGTGGGGTCGAGGGGCGCTCCGGTGGGTGTCCCGCGCGCGGGCAGGAGCTGTGCCAGGTCCTCGTACACCTCCTGCGCGGAGGCGGGGCGGTGCTGCGGGTCCTTCGCGAGCAGGCGCAGGACGAGGGCTTCGAGCGCCTCGGGGACCTCGGGGCGGATATGGCGCACGGGCACCGGCGGCTCGTACAGGTGCCGGTGCAGCACACCGAGCGCCGTCGAGCCGGAGAACGGCACGTCGCCGCTGAGGAGTTCGTGCAGGAGCACGCCGAGTGCGTACAGGTCGGTGTACGGGCCGACCGCGCCGCCCATCGCCTGCTCGGGGGCCATGTAGGCGGGCGAGCCGATGGGCGTGCCGGTGTGGGTGAGGCGGGTGGTGTCGGCGTCCATGACGGAGGCGACGCCGAGGTCGAGGACGGTGACCGTGCCGTCCTGCTTCACCATCACGTTGCGCGGCTTGAGGTCGCGGTGGACGATCGGTACGGCGTGCACGGCGCTCAGTACGGCGCACAGTTGCGCGGCGACCGCGACCGACCACTGCCAGGGATACGGGTCGTGCTCGGCGAGATGGGCGGAGAGGTCGACGCCGTCGACGTACTGCATGACGAGGAACAGCTCCTCGCCCTCGCTGCCCGCGTCGTGCACGGTGACGAGCCCAGGATGGTCGACCTGTGCGGTCACCCGGCACTCGCGCACGAACCGGCGGCGCAGCTCGTCCGCCTCCTGCCCGGCCACCTTGTCGGGGCGCAGCAGCTTCACCGCCACGCGCCGGTCGAGCCGTTGGTCGTACGCCGTCCAGACCTGTCCCATGCCGCCCTGTCCGATGAGCGTGGACAGTTCATAGCGGCCGGCGACGACACGTCCTGCCGCCACGGTCACCTTCCGCCCTCGTGGTTGCCGTCCTGCCGGCCGTCGTGCTGGCGCAGGTAGTCACTGAGCTCGTCGAGCTCGGCGCGCACCTGGTCGATGCGCGCGGGCGCGGGCCGCTGCGGGGGCGGCGGTACCGGGGTGCGGGACACCGGCGGCTGAGGCGCCGGTGCGTGGGGTATCGGGGTCTGGGGTGTCGGGGTCTGGGATATCGGCGGTGACTGCGGCACGGTCGTGGCGGTGTACGGCGACTGGGGCTGCGGATAGCCGTAGGCGGGGGCCGGTGGCCGCTGCGGGGCGTAGCCGGGGAAGCGGAGCTGGTGGAAGTGGCGTATCTCCGCGGAGAGGTAGTACGCGATCGAGGCCACGAGGCCGCCCAGGACGAGGGCGAGGCCCGTCCAGCCGCCGGGGGTGTGGATCTCGTCGCCGGGCTCGGAACCCATCAGGTACAGGCCGAGGAACTCCACCACGATCGACGCGGCGAACAGACACCAGTCAAGCGCCTTGCGGGTCACGATGGCCAGGCGCAGCATCATCGTCCACATCAGCAGGCCGAAGCTGCACACCGAGAGCACGACGAACAACACGCGCAGGAAGACCAGCACCCCGGTGGGCGGCGGCTGCTTCACCGGCTGCGTGTAGCCGTGGCCTTGCATGGCTGCTCCTGATGCCTGAAGTGGGCGTACGAAGCCGACCGCCCCTTTCGGTGCGGGCAACCTCGGTCGTGCGATTGTCGCTTCGAGCGTATAGGTCGACACCGACATACGGTCACCGGTTGTACCGAACCGTTGTCGTGCTGATCACTTCGTACGACGCCGCAGGTCGCACGGAGGCTCGGCTTCCGGCCCGGCCGCGCACGACCGGGCGGCCCGGCGGCTCACAGCGGGTGCCGCATCCACACGTTGGGCTCGACATACACCGCGTAGTCCCGCTCCGGCTCGCATCGCACCGGCACCAGCGCGCCGGGGACCTCGATGTCGCCGGCCGTGTCGAAGGGCAGACCGGTCCAGGTGCGCCACTGCCGCAGCGAGCCGACGACGGTCATGGAGGCCGGGGCGACGGAGTCGATGGTGGCGCCGGCGCGGGCGTGAACGCGCAGCCACGGGTCGTGGGGCAGGCCGTCGGGGCGTACGCGGTGGGCGTACTCCTCGATGGGGGTGTGCGGTTCGAGGTGCTTGGCGTTGGGGCGGACCGGGGCGACGACCTCGCTGAAGCCGTGGGCCCGGGCGTTGTCGCGCATCGCGGAGAGCATCCGGGCCGACAGGCCGCCGCCCTGGGCGTGCGGGGCGATGACGACGGAGATGGCGCTGACCGTGTCGGGCCGGGTGCCCTGGCGCAGGTCGGCGAAGGCCCACACCAGCACCTCGGCCCAGCCGCGGGCGGGCAGTCGGCCGCGGCCCTCGGCGGCGAGGGCGAACGGGACGCTGTAGGCGTGGGCGACGACCTCGCCGTACTCGTCCTCGGCGAACAGCGCGTACTCCGGGAGTTCGCGGGGGATCCGGCCGTAGTGGGCGTCACCCACGAGGTCCTGGATCGCGAACTGCGGCCATGTGTTCGCCATCTCGACGACCCGCTCGAGCATCTCGGGGCGTTCGGCGAGGCTCCATACCTTCAACTCCATGCCCGTCACGGTAAGCGCGGGGCGGCCGTGCCGGACAGCCGTTTTCGGCGCACCGCCGGGCACCGCGTCGCGCGGCGGGTCATCCCCCGCACTGACGCAGCATCATCTCCTTGTCGGCGGCCGTCACCGGCAGTTCGTACTTCAGGGACACCTGCGCGAAGCGCACCGCGTACGAGCAACGGATCCGCTTGTTCGGGGGCAGCCAGGACGCGGGGCCGGAGTCGCCCTTGGAGCCGTTGGTGGGGCCGTCGACCGGCATGAGGTTGAGGGGGTCGTTGGCGATGTCCTGGCGTTTGCCCTTCGGCCAGCGGGAGGCGCCCATCTGCCAGTCGTACGACAGCGGCATGACATGGTCGATCTGCACGGCCGTGGCACGGGACTTGGCCCACTCGATCGTCCGGCCCGTGTAGGGGTCGCGCAGGGTCATGGAGGTCACGACGCAGTCCGAGCCGGCGTGGAAGCGGACGTCCTCGCCGTCGCGTTTCAGGAGGTCGTTGCGGGTGTCGCAGCCGTTGCGCGCGAACGGGATGCCGCCCGGGGCGGAGTCCATCCAGGCGTAGCCGAACTCGTCCCGGTCGTAGCCCGTCTTGGGGCCGCGGCCCTTCGTCGCCACCTTCTCGATGAGGGCCCGCGCCTCGGCCCGGTCGGCGTCCGAGGTGAGGGGCGCGAGACCCGGTTTCGTGCCGTCGGGGTTGTCCAGCGGGCTCGCGGCGCGTCCGGAACCCCTGGCGGGGGCCGAGCCGGAGGGCTCGCCGTCCACGGGCAGGTCGACGTTCTCGCATCCCGCCAGAACCAGCACCATGCCGAGCATTGCCGCGGCGCTCGCCGCCCCGCCCCTCAGACGCATCACGATGCGCGCCTCCCCTTGCTGCCGGTTCCGCCCCGCACAGGCGGCTTTCCCTGGTACGCCGTCGCGAACACGGTAGCGACCCGGCGCACGGCGGCATCCAAGAGGTCCAGACCATAACGGGCTCAACCGAGCATTCCTCACAACCCGGGCGTATCGTCGGTGGTGAATCTCCTCCGGAAGGAGCTCTGGATGGGCATCTTCGACAGGTTCAAGAACCGTCAGGCGCAGGACAAGGGAAGGGACATGTCCGACGCCGCGGAACGCAAGGTCAACGAGAAGACGGGCAACAAGTACGAGAGCCAGACCGACGAGGCGCAGCGGCGGATGGAGCGCGAACTCGGTATGGACCGCGACAGGCCCGAGCAGCCGTAAGGCCGGAGACCACGGAGGGCTACGAGCCCCGTCGAGCACGGCGCCGACGCGGGGGCAGGCCCGCGAGGGCACGCCCCCACCGCCTCCACCGCCACCCCCTCTGCCGGCGCCCGCGTCACGGCCGGGCTTTCGCTGAACCACCTTGAGAACAGGGGCCGTCCGCGGAGACCCACTTCCCGCGGGCGGCTTCGTGCTGCCGGCCCACGACTACCGGGCCATCGGGCCAACCATCGACCATCGGGCCAACCAACGACCATCAAGCCCGACTACCGACCATGAGCCGCTCCCTGCCATCAACGCCTCCATAAGAGTCGGCAGTTGGTGTCCCGCCCCCGGCGCCGGGAAGGTCGGTGAGGCTCGCTCAGACCTTCCCGATCCCCAACGTCGTCTTCGACGGCAGCAGGCCGGAGGACAGCACCGCCACCCAGAACTCGCCGAGCAGTTCCACGAGGCGGTCGACCTCCTGAAGGGTCAGGGCCTGCCAAGGCGCGGCGGCGAGTCGGTCGGTGTGTTCCTCGACGGTGCGGCGCAGCTCCCGGCCCTCAGCCGTGGCCGTACCGTCGGCGTCGACCAGACCTCGGACCGTCAGGCGATCGCGGGCGGCTGCCCATTCCCCGGGGCTCCAGCCTCGGCTCTCGAAGCGCTCGACGGATGCGGCGCCTATCGCGGCGAAGGACACGAGCGACTCGACGGGGTCGAGGCCGGCCACCAGCAGTGCGGCTATGTGGCCGTCGCCACGATGTTCACGCAGGAGGGTCGCCGCGTGCCAGAGCTGGAGGTGGGGGGCCTGCGGCCAGTCCAGGGCGGCGTTGGCCGCGGCGAGCGGGCGGCCCGCGGTGCCGGCCGCCTCGGCGGCACGGCGGGCGAGGGCTGCGGCTTCCGCCAGCTCGGAGCTGTCCGTCCGGTCGCCGAATATCGCGTGGTACGCCCGGTCGACCCCCCGCACCCTCGCCCGCAACAGGGCCTCGGGGTCGGCGGTCTTCCACGCAGGGTCGATGTGTTCGGCGACCATGCGGGGGCTGAAGCTGTAGAAGGCGGACGTGACCCGTCCCGCGTCGACCGCGCCCAACGGCGCGGCGCGGTAGGGGAAGTAGCTCGGCCAGCGCTCCTCGGTGGGGTACCCGAGCGCGGCCGCCTCCTCGAAGACCTCCGGCGCGTAGTACAGCACCGCATGCAAAGGCTCCAGCAGGTGCCAGAGCTGACGTACGCGACCCGAGTCCAAACCACCGTCGTGCTTCACCATGACGCGACTCCCCCACTTCTATGGCGCGAGCTCCCCGAGCCCACAACTTGACACTGACAAGACTGCCCGACCCGAACCAAACTTGTCAATGACTAGATTCCGCGTACGCTACTGACCATGACCCCCCAACAACCGCCCGCAGAACAGCCGCCCGCACAGAAGCCGTCCACCCGCCGCCCCTACCACCACGGCAACCTGCGCCGCGCCATCCTCACCGCGGCGCTGGACGTCATCGCCGCCGACGGCCCGTCCGCGCTGAGCCTGCGCGACCTCGCCCGCCGCGCCGGTGTCTCGCATGCGGCGCCGGCGCATCACTTCAAGGACCGCACCGGACTGCTGACGGCGATCGCCGCCGAGGGGTTCGGGCTGCTCGCGGACACGCTCAACGCGGCCGGGGACCTGAAGGACGCGGGCGTGCGCTACGTCCGCTTCGCGCGCGAGCGCCCCGCCCACTTCCAGGTGATGTTCACTCCCGAACTGCTGCGCGCCGACGATCTCGAACTGACCACGGCCCGCACCCTCGCCGCCGAAGCACTCCGCGGCGCCGTCTCCGCCGTACTGCCCGAGAGCCTCGGTATCGACACCCGCCTGGCCGGCGTCGCGGGCTGGTCCCTGGCCCACGGCTTCGCCACGCTGCTCCTCAGCCACAACCTCGACGGACCGATCGGTGACAAGGACCCCGAGGATGTGTTCCGGACGCTGGCGACGACGCTCTTCCGGAGCGAATCCCGGAAAAACCCTTGACCTCAAGTCCACTTGAGGTCCCAGAGTGATCCGCATGACCACCGAAACAACGGACACGTCCATCGAGCAGGCTGACCTCAAGGCGATCGCACAGGTCGTCGCCACCGTCGAACGCACCCAGCGCGCCAAGGATCCCGAAGGCTTCCTCGCCCTCTTCCACCCCGACGCCCTCTGGACCACCGCGCACGGCAAGGTCCTCATCGGCCTCGACGCGATCGCCGAGTTCACCCGCGCCGTACTGCCCACCGCCACGTGGGACGGCGAGGTCACCTACGAGGTGGCGCACACGCAGTTCCTGCGGCCCGACGTGGCGGCCGTGAAGGTCCGGCAGGTCTACCACTCGCCGAACGGCGTCACGCAGGGCGCTCCGCTGTACGTCATGACCAGGCAGGACGACGGACGGTGGCTGTTGCACGCCTGCCAGAACACCGAGGTGCGGGCCGAACAGGAGGGACCTCGCGCCTGACGACCTGACGTGGACGGCTTGACGTGGACGACCTGACGTCGACGACTTGACCTTGACGCCGGCGACAAGGTCCGACCGTCGTATCCATGAATGCCGTAGAACCCCGCACCGTCATCGTCACCGGCGCCGGCACCGGTATCGGCCGCGCCACCGCACGCGCCTTCGCCGCCGAAGGGGCGAACGTCCTCGCCGTCGGCCGGCGTGCCGCGCCCCTCGCCGAGACCGCCGCGGACGCGGTGGACCGTATCTCGCCGCTCACCGCTGACATCACGGCCGACGACGGCCCCGAGACCGTCGTCCGTGCGGCGCTGGAGCGGTACGGCGGCGTCGATGTGCTGATCAACAACGCCGCCGTCGTCAACGCCGAGTCCCTGCGCACCTACACCCGCGCCTCGATCGAGCCCCAGCTCGCCACGAACCTCCTCGCGCCCGTGCTGCTCACCCAGGCCGCTCTCCCGGCGCTGGAGGACAGCCGCGGCGTCATCGTCAACGTGACGACGTCCGTCGGCCAGCGCGGCTGGCCCGGCAACTCCCTGTACGCGGCCGGGAAGGCGGCCCTCGAAGTGCTCACCCGGAGCTGGGCGGTCGAGCTTGCGCCGCACGGGATCCGGGTAGCCGCCGTGGCTCCCGGTGCGATCGAGACGCCGATCGGCGACCACGCGGGCTACACAGCCGAGCAACGGGCCGCGATCCGCCGGTGGCAGTTGGCGCAGACGCCGCTGGGCCGGGTCGGCCGCCCCGAGGAGGTCGCTTGGGCGATCACCCGACTGGCCTCGCCGCAGGCGTCGTTCATCACGGGTGTGATCCTTCCGGTGGACGGCGGTGCCGTAGTCGGATGAGACTCGCTCCCATGGGACGACGACCGCCGCGGCAGCCTCCGGAACAGCCCCCTATGCGGATCGGCGAGCTCGCCGAAGCGACCGGCACGACGCCACGCGCCCTGCGGCACTACGAGCAGGCGGGCCTCATCACGTCGGAGCGGGCGGCGAACGGCTACCGGCTCTACGACGCCGCCGCCGTCGTGCGTGTCCGCAACATCCGGCACCTCGTGGACGCGGGGCTGACCCTCGACGACGTCCGCGTCTTCCTGCCGTGCCTGGACGGCGACGTGACCGAGGGTCCCCTCTCCGACAAGGCCCTCCGGGTCGCCCTCGACCGTCTGGCCGTGATGGACGAGCGCATCGCGGCGCAGGTCGCCGTGCGGGACCGGCTGGCGGCGGCCCTGGGCGACGCGATCAGCGGGCGCGTACGGCCGGTCGCCTGAGCCTGAGCCGTTTCCGTGTGCGGCACCGCGTCCGGGTGCCGCACACGGCCCGGCTACGACCCCAGAATCGACGCCAGGAACTCCCCGACCCACCCCAGCAACTCCCGCCCGACCAGCGGCTTCCCGCCCACCTTCGCGGTCTTCGGGCGCGGCACCAGCACCTGGTGGACGGCCGGCTTGATGACGGTGCCCGGGTACAGCCGCTTGACCCTGAGCTCCTGGGACTCGCGCAACTCCACCGGCGCGAAGCGGATGTTGTTGCCCTGCAGGACGATCTCGCCGACGCCACACGCGCGTGCCAGCATCCGCAGGCCCGCCACGAGGAGGAGGTTCTCGACCGGTTCGGGCAACTTGCCGTAGCGGTCGACGAGTTCCTCGCGTACGGCCTTGATGTCCTCCTCCGTGTTGGCGGAGGCGATGGAACGGTAGGCCTGGAGGCGCAGCCGCTCGCCGGGCGCGTAGTCGTGCGGGACGTGCGCGTCGACGGGCAGTTCGATCTTGACCTCGAGCGGCGGCTCCTCCTCGACGCCGCCCTCCAGGGACGCCCGGTAGTCCGCGACCGCCTCGCCGACCATACGGACGTACAGGTCGAAGCCGACGCCCGCGATGTGGCCGGACTGCTCGCCGCCGAGCAGATTGCCCGCGCCGCGGATCTCCAGGTCCTTCATCGCCACGTACATGCCCGCGCCCATCTCGGTGTGCTGCGCGATGGTGGCGAGACGCTCGTGGGCCGTTTCCGTCAGTGGCTTCTCCGGGGGATACAGGAAGTACGCGTATCCGCGCTCGCGCCCTCGCCCGACCCGGCCGCGCAGCTGGTGCAGCTGGGACAGGCCGAAGTTGTCGCCGCGCTCCACGATCAGGGTGTTGGCGTTGGAGATGTCGATGCCGGACTCGACGATCGTCGTGGAGACCAGGACGTCGAACTTCTTCTCCCAGAAGTCGACGACGACCTGCTCCAGCGACTGCTCCGACATCTGGCCGTGCGCCGTCGCGATACGCGCCTCGGGGACGATCTCGCGCAGCCGCGCGGCCGCCCGGTCGATCGACTCGACCCGGTTGTGGATGTAGAAGACCTGGCCCTCGCGCAGCAGTTCGCGGCGGATCGCGGCGCCGATCTGCTTCTCCTCGTACGGCCCGACGAAGGTCAGGACCGGATGGCGCTCCTCGGGCGGGGTCGTGATCGTCGACATCTCGCGGATGCCGGTGACCGCCATCTCCAGGGTCCTCGGGATCGGGGTCGCGGACATCGTGAGCACGTCGACGTTGGCGCGCAGCTTCTTCAGCTGCTCCTTGTGCTCGACGCCGAAGCGCTGCTCCTCGTCGACGATGACCAGGCCCAGGTCCTTGAACTTGGTCTCCGACGAGAACAGGCGGTGCGTGCCGATGACGATGTCCACCGAGCCCTCGCGCAGGCCTTCCAGGACGGCCTTCGCCTCGGTGTCGGTCTGGAAGCGGGACAGCGCCTTCACGCTCACCGGGAACTGCGAGTAGCGCTCGGAGAACGTCCCGAAGTGCTGCTGCACCAGCAGGGTCGTGGGGACGAGTACGGCCACCTGCTTGCCGTCCTGAACGGCCTTGAAGGCGGCCCGTACCGCGATCTCGGTCTTGCCGTAGCCGACGTCGCCGCAGATCAGGCGGTCCATCGGGACCGACTTCTCCATGTCCTCCTTGACCTCGGCGATGGTCGTCAGCTGGTCGGGGGTCTCGGCGTACGGGAAGGCGTCCTCCAGCTCGCGCTGCCAGGGGGTGTCCGCGCCGAAGGCGTGGCCCGGGGCCGCCATGCGCGCGCTGTACAGCTTGATCAGGTCGGCCGCGATCTCCTTGACCGCCTTCTTGGCCCGCGCCTTGGTCTTCGTCCAGTCGGCGCCGCCCAGACGGTGCAGGGTGGGGGCCTCGCCGCCGACGTACTTGGTGATCTGCTCCAGCTGGTCGGTGGGGATGTACAGGCGGTCGCCGGGCTGGCCGCGCTTGGCGGGGGCGTACTCCACGACGAGGTACTCGCGCGTGGCGCCCTGTACGGTGCGCTGCACCATCTCGATGTAGCGGCCGACGCCGTGCTGCTCGTGGACGATGTAGTCGCCCGTCTCCAGGGTGAGCGGGTCGATGGTCTTGCGGCGGCGGGCCGGCATCCGGGCGCCGTCGCGGCCGGCCGCCTTCTGGCCGGTCAGGTCGGTCTCGGTCAGCACGGCGAGCTTGAGCACCGGGTCGACGAAGCCGTACTCGATCGAGCCGCAGGCGACATGGACGACGGACGGGGAGATCTCCCCCAGGTCCGCCTCCAGGCGGGCCGCCACGCCCTCGCCGCCGAGCACCTCCACCGTGCGGGCCGCGGGGCCGTGGGCCTCCGTCACGAAGACCGTGCGCCAGCCGTCGGCGAGCCAGCCCTTGGTGTCGGCCAGAGCCTTGGCGGTGTCACCGCGGTACGACTCCGGGGCGTGCATGCCGAGCTTGAGGGTGTCCGCGTCGAGCGTCTCGTCGGCCGCGAAGGGGGAGACCGACCACCACATCATGTCCAGCTCGCGGGCGCGGTCGCGGACGTCCGCGATGGACCACAGGGAGGCCGCGCCGACGTCGATGGGCGCCTCGCCGCCGCCGGCCGTGGCGGCCCAGGACGCCTGCAGGAACTCCTGACTCGTCGCCACGAGATCGGCGGCACGCGTGCGTACCCGCTCCGGGTCGCATACGACGGCCATGGCGCCCTTGGGCAGGACGTCGAGCAGCAGCTCCATGTCGTCGACGAGGACGGGGGCGAGGGACTCCATGCCCTCGACCGCGATGCCCTCGGCGATCTTGCCGAGGAGTTCGCCGAGCTCCGGGTGCTGTTCGGCGAGGGCACGCGCGCGTGCGCGTACGTCGTCGGTGAGGAGGAGTTCGCGGCAGGGCGGCGCCCACAGGCCGTGCTCGGCGATTTCGAGGGAGCGCTGGTCGGCGACCTTGAAGTAGCGGATCTCCTCGACGTCGTCGCCCCAGAACTCGATGCGCAGGGGGTGTTCCTCGGTGGGCGGGAAGACGTCCAGGATGCCGCCTCGTACGGCGAACTCGCCGCGCTTCTCCACGAGCTCCACGCGCGCGTACGCGGCGGCGGCGAGGGCTTCCACGACGGCGTTGAGGTCGGCGGTCTGGCCGGTCCGCAGGGCCACCGGTTCGAGGTCGCCGAGGCCCTTGACCTGGGGCTGGAGGACCGAGCGGACGGGTGCCACGATCACCGAGACCGGGCCCGTCTCGGGGTCGTCGGGGCGGGGGTGGGCGAGGCGGCGCAGCACCGCGAGGCGGCGGCCGACGGTGTCGCTGCGGGGGCTGAGGCGCTCGTGCGGGAGGGTCTCCCAGGACGGGTACTCCGCGACGCCCTCCGGGGGGAGGAGGGAGCGCAGGGCTGCCGCCAGGTCCTCGGCCTCCCGGCCCGTCGCCGTCACCGCCAGGACCGTGCGGTCGGTCTCGCGGGCGAGGGCGGCGATCGTGAACGGGCGGGCCGCCGGGGGGCCGACCAGGTCGACGTGCATGCGGTTGCCGTCTGCGGCCGCCTTGGTCGCTTCCGCGAGGGCGGTGTCCTTGACTACGGCGTCGAGCAGACCGTGCAGGCTCATTCGGGGGCGCTTTCCGTCCAGGGTGGGCAACACGAAGGGCCCGACGCGTGGTACGGGCCGGGGGTTCCAGCGTACGTCGCTGCGCGGGCGGGTGCCGGGGGCTGTGGATAACGTCCGTTCTCTGTGACCCGGCGCTGCGGCGGGGCTTGCCTCGAACGCCGGACGGGCTGAAAGCGCCAGCGCCGGAGTGCCCGGTCATTGAAGGCCACGCATGTACACCGCGTAAGGTCCCCTCATGCCCACCCCTGTCCCCTCCGCGACGTCGGAAACCTCCTCCGAGCCCCACATACCGGCGCAGTCCACGCCCCGCGCTTCGGGGACGGAGCAGCCCGAGCCTGCACGGCGTGATCCATGGCTGCTCGCCGCAGCACTCTTCGTCGGGTACGCGGTCGTGTCCGTCGGGCGTTATCGGCATCTCGGGCAGCGGTCCTGGGATCTGGGGATTTTCGAGCAGGTCATCCGGGCCTATGCGCATCTGCAGGCGCCGGTCGCCGATCTCAAGGGGCCGGGGTTCAACATCCTGGGCGATCACTTCAGCCCGGTGACCGCCCTCCTCGCACCCCTGTACCGGGTGTTCCCCTCGCCGGTCACGCTGCTCGTCGCCCAGGCCGCGCTCTTCGCCCTGTCCGCCGTCCCCGTCACCCGCGCCGCCACCAGGCTGCTCGGACGGGGACGCGGGCCGGCGCTCGGCATCGCGTACGGGCTGTCCTGGGGGCTGCAACAGGCCGTCGACTTCGACTTCCACGAGATCTGTTTCGCCGTACCGCTCATCGCCTTCAGCCTCGAGGCGCTGCTAGCCCGGCGCTGGCGTGCCGCCCTGCTCTGGGCGCTTCCCCTGGTTTTCGTGAAGGAAGACCTGGGGATGACCCTCGCCGTCCTCGCCCTGGTCGTCGCGCTGCGGGCGCGCCGTGACTCCCCGCGGGCGGCCCGGTACGCGCTCGGCGTCGCCGTGTTCGGTGTGGTAGCCGTCGCCGTCACCCTCCTGCTGGTCATACCGAGCTTCAACACCGCCGGCACCTACGAGTACTGGAACAAGGTCAACGAGTCGGACGGCGACGGCCCCTTCGACGGCCTCGACACCAAGCTCCGTACGCTCGGCTGGCTGCTCATCCCCACCAGCGGGCTGCTCGCCCCGCGGTCGCCGGTCCTGCTCATCGCCCTGCCCACGCTCGGGTGGCGTTTCGTGTCCGGCTACTCGCAGTACTGGGGCACCGACTGGCACTACAGCGCCGTCCTGATGCCCGTCGTGACCCTCGCGCTCGTCGACGCCCTCGACAGCGCCCGGAACAGCACGCGCGCGTGGCTGCGGTCGTACGTCCATCACCTGCCCGCCGCCGTCGCCGCCGCCGCCGTCGCGCTGACCACCTCGCTGCCGCTGTCCGCCCTGACCGAGAGCGAGATCTACCGCAAGCCCGCGCGCGTGAGCGCCATCGAGCGGCTGCTGGCCGAGGTTCCGGACGGGGCCTCCGTCGAGGCGAACATCGCGCCGATCAGCCGCCTCACCTCGCGGTGCCGGGTGTTCTGGGTCAGCAATACGCGCGGCATCAACCCCGACTTCATCGCCCTCGACAACTCCCGCAAGCGCTACCGCGACGTCGAGGCCTACGCCAGGGCCCTGCACCCCGACGCCCGGTACGCCGTCGACGGCACCGCCTACGGAGTCGTACTCCTCAAGCGGCAGACCGGACAGAACGACCAGTAGCCACAACCAGTAGCCGGCGAACGCACGCGGGCCCGGTCCGAAGGTCATCCCTCCGGACCGGGCCCTCCCCCGCAACCCCCGTCTGCGGTGGCTCCTGGGCGGCTGCGGCTATTCGGTCGCGATCGCGTTCAGTACGTTCATCCGGCCCGCCCTGAACGCCGGGATCAGTGCCGCGAACAGGCCCACGAAGGCCGAGCCGATGAAGACCCCGATGATCGTCGGCCACGGAATGTCGAGGACGTTCAGGCCCTCCAGCGCCAGGAGCTTCTGGGCCGTCGCGCCCCAGCCCATGCCGAGCCCCAGGCCCAGCAGGGCGCCGAACAGGGCGATCACCACGGACTCCATGCGGATCATGCGGCGCAGCTGGCGGCGGGACAGGCCGATGGCCCGCATCAGGCCGATCTCCCTGGTGCGTTCCACCACCGACAGGGCCAGGGTGTTCACCACGCCCAGGACGGCCACGATGATCGCCAGGGCCAGCAGGCCGTAGACCATGTTCAGGAGCTGGCCCATCTGGTCCTTGAGCTCCTGCTTGTAGTCGGTCTGGTCGCGGACCGGGTACTGCGGGTAGTCGTGCAGCGACTTCTTCAGGGCCGCGTACGCCGCCTCCTCCTGGCCGTCCTTCGCCTTGCCGAGCAGCATGTCGCTCTGCGGGATCCGGTCGGCGGGGACGTACTTCTGCAGGGTCTCGATGCTGATGTAGCGCGCGCCCTGGTCGAAGGAGGTGTCGTCGTCCGTGATGGCCGCGACCTTCAGCTTCGCCGTCTCGCCGCCCTTGAAGGCGACGGTGATGGTGTCGCCGACGTGCACGCCGTGCTTGGTCGCGTAGTCGGAGCCGACCGACATGGCGTCCTTGCCGTAGGCGGCGGACAGGGTGCCCTCCGTGGTCGTACGGCGAAGGTCCTCGGCGTACGTCGGGTCGGCGGCGGTGAGCCCGGTGTCGTCGGTCTTGCCGTCCGGCGAGGTCAGCGTGGCGCCGACCTGCTTGGAGCGGGTGACGTGCTCCAGGCCCGGCGTCTGCCGCATCGCCTGCTCGGCCTGCGGCACGATCCGCTGCTGCTGGGCCAGGACGATGTAGTCCGCCCCCACCGACTTGTCCAGCTCGCTCGTCGCCGAGGCGACCATCGAGGAGCCGACCACCGACAGGCAGGCCACCAGCGCGAGGCCGATCATCAGAGCGGCGCCCGTGGCGCCGGTACGGCGCGGGTTGCGCAGGGCGTTGCGCTCGGCCATGCGGCCCACGGGTCCGAAGGCCCGCAGCAGCACCGCGCTGATCACCCGGACCACGCCGCCCGCGAGCAGCGGGCCGACGACCACGAAGCCGATCAGGGTCAGCACCACGCCGCCGCCCAGCATCAGCGCACCGTCGCTCGCCTTGTCGGCGGTGGCGGCCGCATAGAGGGCGTAGGCGCCCGCGCCGGTCAGGACCAGGCCGATGAGGCCGCGCACCCAGCCCGCCTTGCCGTCGGCCGGTGTACCGGCGTCGCGCAGGGCGGCCATCGGGGAGACCTTGCCCGCGCGGCGGGCCGGCAGGTAGGCGGCGAGGACCGTGACCACGACACCCAGCACGAGGCCGGCCACCGGGGTCGTCACCTTCACCGTCAGGTCGTCGGTGGAGAGGTTCATGCCGGCCATCGACATCAGCTTCATCAGGCCGACCGCGATGCCGACACCGGCGCCGACGCCGAGTATCGAGCCCACGAAGCCCAGCAGCAGGGCCTCCACCAGCACGGAGCGGTTCACCTGCCTGCGGGACGAGCCGATCGCCCGCATCAGGCCGATCTCCCTCGTGCGCTGGGCGACCAGCATCGAGAAGGTGTTGATGATCAGGAAGATGCCGACCAGGAACGCGATCCCGGCGAAGCCGAGCATGGCGTACTTGATGACGTCCATGAACGCGCCGACGTCCTTGCGGTTCTCGTCGGCGTTCTCCCCGGCCGTCTGGATCTTGTACGTGCCGGACGTGCCGTTCAGTGCCTCGGCGACGTTCCGCTTCAGCTGCGCGTCGCTGACGCCGTCCGCCGCGGTGACGGAGATCTGCGTGAAGCGGCCGGTGGCGCCGAGGAGGGTGCGCTGGGCGGTCTCGGTGTCGAAGTAGACGGCGGTGGCGCCCGGGTTGGTCACCTTCCAGGAGGCGATGCCGACGATCCGCGCGCGGATGTCGCCGGTGGCGGCGATGGTGCGCAGTTCGTCGCCGAGCTTCAGGTCGTGCTTGTCGGCGGTGTCCGCGTCGACCATGACCTCGGTGGGCCCGCGCGGGGCGTGCCCGGAGGTGATCTCCATGGACTTCAGGTCGTTGGCCGTCCAGTTGCCGGCGAACGTGGGCGCGCCGGTGGAGGAACCCATGTTCTTGTTCTCGGAGTTGACGACGGTCACGCTCGTGGAGGCGACCGCGCCCTCCGCCTTCTTGACGCCGTCGACGGCCGCGACCTGCTCGACGGCCGCGGCGGGCAGCGAGACCGGCCGGCCCGTCCCGGAGCCGTCGTCCTCGTCCTCGGCGTCCTTGGGGCTGACGGTGACATCCGAGGACGTGACGGCGAAGAGCTTGTCGAAGGTGGTGTTCATCGTGTCGGTGAACACGAGCGTCCCGCACACGAAAGCGACGGACAGGAGCACCGCCACGGCCGACAGGGCCATGCGCCCCTTGTGCGCGAAGAAGTTGCGCAGGGAGGTCTTCAGGACGGTCATGACGTACGTCCCCGGGCGTCGAAGTCCTTCATGCGGTCCAGGACGGCCTCGGCGGTCGGCTTGTACATCTCGTCGACGATGCGGCCGTCGGCGAGGTACAGCACGCGGTCCGCGTACGAGGCGGCGACGGGGTCGTGCGTGACCATCACGATGGTCTGCCCGAGCTCGTCGACGGACCGGCGCAGAAAGCCGAGCACCTCGGCACCCGCGCGCGAGTCGAGGTTTCCGGTGGGCTCGTCACCGAAGATGATCTCCGGCCGCGCGGCCAGGGCGCGGGCTACGGCCACGCGCTGCTGCTGACCGCCGGAGAGCTGGGTGGGCCGGTGCTTGAGCCGGTCGGAAAGTCCCACCGTGTCGACCACGCGCCCGAGCCACTGCCGGTCCGGCTTACGGCCCGCGATGTCCATGGGCAGCGTGATGTTCTCGATGGCGTTGAGCGTCGGCAGCAGGTTGAACGCCTGGAAGATGAAGCCGATCCGGTCCCGGCGCAGCTGGGTGAGCTTCTTGTCCTTCAGCCCGGTGATCTCGGTCTCGTCGAGGTAGATCTGGCCGCTGGTGACGGTGTCGAGCCCGGCGAGGCAGTGCATGAGGGTGGACTTGCCGGACCCCGAAGGACCCATGATCGCGGTGAACTGCCCACGCGCGATGTCCACATCCACATGGTCGAGGGCGACGACACGGGTCTCCCCCGACCCGTACGCCTTGACGACCTGCCGCGCCCGCGCGGCAACGGCCGTACGCCCTCCAGTGCCCCCGTGCCTGGGAATGGTCACAGCCGATGTCACGGTATATCTCCTATGTCGGTCGCGGATGGACGTACGAGGCCGTGGGCCGGGTACGTCGAGAACTGGTACGTCGTTGAGTCTGGTGCCGGAGAGGGACCCGGCGCGCTGGTGCCGAGCCCCGTCTTGTACGGGGGAAAACCCCACCCCCGCCGGTTCGGTGAACCGCCCCCCAGCGGCGTAAAGCCAGGTTAAGGACGACCCCCCTGGCGTCTCGTCCTCCGCCGGTACCAACCCTCCCCGAGACCTAGTACGGAGGTACCCCTAGGGGCAGTCCACCCTTCGGTGGAGCGCGCGTAGGGGTCGTCTCCCCCCTCGGGCGCATCCAGGCTCCACCCTCCCGCGACGTGAGGGTCAAGTGGGAAGCTGTTCGGCGGCGGATAGATGCAGGGGGAAAGCAAAAGAGAAGGGGACCTGGTGGGCCGTACGACACCCGCGATACGCGACACCGCACAGCGCACCGGAAGCGGCAAGCGCGGCGCCGTGGTCGCGGCCCTGATGCTCGCGATGGCGCTGGCGGCTCTCGACGCCACCATCGTCTCCACGGCCGTACCGCAGATCGTCGGCGACCTCGGCGGCTTCTCGGTCTTCTCCTGGCTGTTCTCCGGATATCTGCTGGCCGTGACCGTGACCCTGCCGGTGTACGGCAAGCTCTCCGACACCTTCGGCCGCAAGCCGGTGCTGATCGCGGGCGCGGCGCTGTTCCTGCTGGGGTCGCTGCTGTGTGCGGTGGCCTGGAACATGGGGGCGCTGATCGCGTTCCGGATCGTGCAGGGGCTGGGCGGTGGGGCCCTTCAGGGCACCGTCCAGACGCTGGCCGCCGACCTGTACCCGCTCAAGGAGCGCCCGAAGATCCAGTCCAAGCTGTCCACGGTGTGGGCGGTGTCGGCGGTGGCCGGCCCGGGGTTGGGCGGGGTCCTGGCGGCGTACGCGGACTGGCGGTGGATCTTCCTGATCAACCTCCCGATCGGGGCGGTGGCGTTGTGGCTGATCGTGCGGTACCTGCACGAGCCGGCGCGGGACACCGGCGGGGAATCGGCGTCCACGCGCGCGCGTGTCGACTGGGCAGGGGCGTTGGCGGTGTTCGCGTGCGGGGGTGTGCTGCTGACGGCGCTGGTGCAGGGCGGGGTGGCGTGGCCGTGGCTGTCGGGGCCGTCGATCGCCTTGTTCGGTACGGGACTTGCGCTCGCGGCGGTCGTGGTGGTCGTGGAGCGCCGGGCGGCCGACCCGATCATCCCGGGCTGGGTGTGGCGGCGCCGGACGATCGCGGCGGTGAATCTCGCGCTGGGCGCGCTGGGGCTGCTGATGGTGGCGCCGACGGTGTTCCTGCCGACGTACGCCCAGTCGGTGCTCGGTCTTGCCCCGGTGGCGGCCGGATTCGTGCTGTCCGTGTGGACGTTGAGCTGGCCGGTGTCGGCGGCGTTCAGTCAGCACGTGTACCGAAGGATCGGGTTCCGCAACACCGCGATGCTGGGCATCGGGTCGGCGTCGCTGATCCTGCTGGCGTTTCCGTTCCTGCCGTATCCCGGGGCGGCCTGGCAGCCGACGCTGCTGATGCTGTTGCTGGGGGCTGCGCTGGGGCTGTTCCAACTGCCGCTGATCGTGGGTGTGCAGTCGACGGTGGGGTGGTCGGAGCGGGGGACGACGACGGCGTCGGTCCTGTTCTGCCGCCAGACCGGCCAGACGGTGGGCGCGGCGCTCTTCGGCGCGGTCGCGAACGGCGTACTGGCCGCACGGCTCGGCGGGGCGAGCGACCTGGACTCGGTGACGCGGGCCCTGGATTCCGGCGGCACGGCCCCCGAGGCCACCAGGCGCGCCATCGCCGACGCGGTGCACGCCGTGTATCTGGGGGCGTCGTGCGCGGCGGCGCTGGCCTTTCTGGTGCTGTTGCTGCTGGCGCCGAGGCGGTTCCCGGTGCTCAAGGAAGACGTCGTCAAGGAAGACCCCGCCAGAGAAGACGCCCTCAAGGAAGACGAACGCTGACCTCGGGGTTGGCCGGCGACGGTCCGTCGAGCAGGGGCTGCGGGACGCCCTTCAGGTGCAGGTCGAGGAATGCGGCGACGTACGCGCGCGTGAGGGCCTGCGAACGCAGGTAGGGCAGTGGGGCGGTGTCGGGGATGCCGACCAGGTCCGCGAGGAGCGGTACGTCGGTGAAGGAGCCGTGGTCGGCCCCGGCGACGGTCAGCCAGCGCTTCCAGCCGTCCAGATCGGCCCAGGCCTGCTTCCAGTCCTTGTCGAGGGTCCTCTCCTGCTGCCCCAACATCAGGAAGGGGCGACCGTCGAGGCCGGAGGCGGGGATCGGGGTCTGGAAGGTCCCGTCCATGTTCACACCGGCTCGCACACGCGGGTCGGCCGCCATCGCCGTGGCCGCGGAGGCGCCGCCGATGGAATGACCGGCCATACCGATGCGCTTGGCGTCAATCACGCGTGCGAACCGCCAGGCGGGATGACGGCCGGTCAGCCGGTCCACCACGAAGGAGACGTCCTTGGCGCGGCTCTCGACGACGGCCGGGCCGACCTCAGGGAACTCGTCGCAGATGGCGCACGGCAGCGTCTGCCCGTCGGGCAGGGTCGTACCGGCGTTCTCGTACGGATGGTCGACCAGCGCGACGACGTACCCACGACTGGCCAGATCCTCGGCGAGACCGGTGAGCGTGGCGCGCGGGAATGTGAACCCGGGCGAGAGCACGACGAGCGGGAACCTGCCGTGCGCCGGACGCGCGTCGGTGTGCGCCCAGGTACGGACGCCGCTGAGCGCCTCCGGCGGGACGGTGACGTCCGGAGCCCTCAACTCCAGCAGGTGCCGGGCCTCTTCAAGGGTCATGTAGGGAGCGGTCGGTCCGCCCGTGCCGGCGGACCGTGCCGGGTAGTACAGGGACACCATCAGCTGACGGGCGCCGGCGGAGGGCACCCAGGGGTCCGGGCGGTCGGTGTCGACGAGGTGCAGCGTGGTGCGGCCTACGGCGTGCGGCCCGGTGGGGCGGGGCAGTTGGGCCGATACGGCGGCGGAGGGCGCGGAAGGAGCGGAGGCGGCAGAAGGAGCGGACGAGTCGGAGGCGACGGGCACGGGTGCGGTGGAGGCGGACTCCGCGCCGATGGCCGGGAGGGTCAGGGCCGGTCCGAGCGCGAGTACTGCCGCGGACGCCGCGACCGCTAAGAGGCGTGGTCTGTTCATGCCGAGGACGGTAGGCCGCGCGCCGCTGACCTGGCGTCATCCTGCGGTCGCCTCCCCGGAAACTCCCGTGCGACCTCGGACGTACGGACATACCCTGACCGCCATGCCGACCCTGGAGCGCCTACGCGCCGACCACGCGGACGCCCTGCTGGCCTTCGAGCGGGAGAACCGGGAGTACTTCGCCCGTTCGATCCCGGACCGCGGAGACGCCTACTTCGACCCTGCCGGGTTCGCCGCCAGGCACGCGGCGTTGCTGGCCGAACAGGACGCCGGGATCTGCCACTTCCACGTCGTATTGGACGCCGACGGGCGCCTCGTCGGGCGTGTCAACCTGGTCGACGTCGAGGACGGTTCCGCCGAGCTCGGCTACCGCGTCGGCGAGCTCGCGGCGGGCAAGGGCGTCGCCTCGGCCGCGGTGGCGGAGGTGTGCCGGGTGGCCGGTACGGCGTACGGACTGACGTCCCTGATCGCGGTCACCACCCTGGACAACCCGGCGTCCCGGGCCGTCCTGGAGCGCAACGCCTTCATCGCCGTGGAGGACATCACCCTCGACGGCCGGCCCGGGGTCCGCTATCGCCGCTCGCCTGTCGGGCACTGACAGGGCGCTACCCACTTCGCCGGTCGACTGAATGGCGTGTATCGCGTGTATGGCGCACAGCATCGCATCCGGCCCGTCCGCCGCCGTGCGGTGCTCACCCCGCGAGCCCGCAGCGGCTTCAAAGGTCTGAGTTAACGGGGGTAACACCCCAGGTCAGACACGGTTCGGCATAGCAAGCGCATACCGACCGCTCAGTTTGGTGAAAACCACACGCGCTCCCGACACCGCGAAGTAACGTGCGTGACCCCGTTCCGCCCACCACCCCCACCTCCCTGCGGTCCGCCGCACCGGACCCGAGCCGCGCAAGGAGCACCGGGATGACCCCGTCCTACGACCCATCACCGCCGTATCAATACGGCCGGGGTGACACGTCACCGTCGTATCAATACGGCCGGGGTGACACGTCACCGCAGCACCCGTACGGCCGGGGTGACACATCACCGTCGTACGCCACCTACCCCTGGCAACCCCCCGTCCCGCCGGAACCCCCCTCACCCCCACGCCACCGCACCCCGGACCGCCCGCCCCTCGGACACCACAGCGACCTGCGAATCCTGCGCACCGCCTACCGCTGGCAGCGGCGTGTGGCGACGCTCACCGCGCTCGGGTACTTCACCCTCTTTCTGATCCTGTCCGCCTTCGCGCCCGGCTTCATGACGAGCACGGTCACCGACGGACTGCCCACCGGCCTGCTGCTCGCGCTGCTGCAACTGCCCGTCACCTGGCTGGCGATAGCGCTGTACGAGCACACCGCGCGCCGTTACGTCGACCCGCTCGCGGACCGCATCCGCAAGGAGGCCGAGGTGGACGCCAAGCGTGAGGCGGGGAAGCGGGGGACGGGGCGATGACGGACCTCAGCGGGAACGCGCAGGCGATGTCGCTGGTCGCGTTCTGTGCCGTGGCCACCGTCACGCTGCTGCTGTGCGTGATGACGGGCCCGGACGGGGACGACCTCGACGAGTTCTACACGGGCTACAGCTCCCTGTCCCCCATGCGCAACGGCCTGGCGATCGCCGGCGACTACATCAGCGCGGCGACCGTCCTGGGCACGACCGGGGTGATCGCACTGTGCGGCTACGACGGCATCGTGCTGGCCCTGAGCACCGCCCTGTCGCTGATGCTGCTGATGTTCCTGCTGGCCGAACCCCTGCGCAACGCGGGCCGGTTCACGATGGGCGACGCGCTGGCGCGCCGTATGCCGGGGCGAGGGGTGCGGATCGCGGCGTGCGTGGTGACGCTGGCCGCGCTGGTGCCGCTGATGCTGGTGCAGTTGGCGGGGACCGGGCAGTTGCTCGCCTTCATCCTGGGGTTCTCCGGGGACTCCCTGAAGACCGGGTGCATCATCGGGCTGGGCGTGCTGATGATCAGTTACGCGGCGATCGGCGGGATGAAGGGCACGGCACTCATCCAGATCCTGAAGATCGTCATGCTGCTCGGGTCGGGCACCGTGGTCGCCGTACTGGTGCTGCGGCGGTTCGACTGGGATCCGACCGCGCTGTTCGACGCGGCGGCCGAGCGCAGCGGGGTCGGCTCGGCGTTTCTGGAGTCGGGGCTGGAGTTCGTGGGCGGTCCGTATCCCCGCCTCGACATGATCAGCTGTCAGTTCGCGGTCGTGCTGGGCGGGGCGGTGCTGCCGCACATCACCATGCGCATGTACACGGCGAGCGGCGCGCGTCAGGTGCGCCGCTCGATGTCGTGGGCGGTGTCCAGCGTGGCGGTGTTCGTGCTGGTGATCACGGTGGTCGGCTTCGGCGCCACCGCACTGATCGGGCGGGAGGCGATCGCCGAGGCGGACCCGCAGGGCAACACCGCCTATCTGATCGGCTCCAGGGCCGCTTTCGGCGCCGAGGTCTCGGCCGCCGAGACCTTCCTCTTCACGGCGGTCACCACGGCCATCTTCCTGACCGTGCTCGCCTCGGTGGCGGGCATGATCCTCGCCTGTGCGAACTCCCTCGCCCATGACGTGTTCGCCACGCGGGTACGGGAACTGTCCGGTCGCCGCGAGATGGCGCTGGCACGGCTGTCGGCGCTGGCGGTGGGTGTGCCGGCGATCATTCTGGCGACGCTGGTCCAGCACCGCAGCCTGCAACCGCTGGTGAGCCTGTCCTTCACCCTGGGCGCCTCCGCCATCGCCCCGGCCCTCGTCTACAGCCTCTTCTGGCGCCGGTACACCCGGGCCGGTCTGCTGTGGACACTGATCGGCGGCTCGGTGGTCGTGCTGGTGCTGATGCCCGGGACCAACCTGGTCTCCGGCTCGCCGATCTCGGCCTTCCCCGACGCCGACTTCAACTGGTTCCCGTTCACGACACCGGGGCTGGTGTCGATTCCGGCCGGGTTCCTCTTCGGATGGCTGGGGACGGTCGTGTCGGGGCGGGGGAAGGTCGAGGAACAGCGGCGGCAGTACGAGGCTGTGGAGGGGTGGATTCTGGCGGGGGCGGTGCGTAAGGGGGGCTGAGCGGCGGGGCGGTTGAGCAGCGGGGCGGAGGGGGTCGGCGGGGCGGCTTAGCGGCGGAGCAGCGTGGCCGCGGGGCGGCGGGGCCGGGGGGAGGGAGCAGCGGGGTCGCGGAGCAGCATGGCCAGGAGCGGCGGAGCACCGTGGCGGCGGTGTCGGCGGCCGGGAGAGCCCCCGGGGTGAGGAGCCGTTCACCGGGTCACTGGTCCGGACGCAGCGGCCCGCAACCGGCGTCGCTCACTCCAGCGCCGCCTGCCGCGTCAGCGTCGCCAGGCTGTGGCGCATCTGATCCATGTGCTTGCGGACCTCGTCCCACATCTTCCCGTGCTCGTGCAGGATCCGCTCCGTCTCCCGGGCGATCTCCTCCGCCTGCCGCTGCGCCTGAGCGACCACCTCCTCCGCATGCGCCCGCGCCTCCTCCTGCAACCGCTCCGCCGAGGCCTCCGCCTCCGTGAGCACCTGCTGCGCCTCCACCACCGAGGCCTCGGCCTGCGCCACACGCTCCGCCTCCGACGCCTCCAGCGCGGCGAGCCGCTCCTCGGCCTCCCGTTCGGCCGCGGCCCACCGCTCGGCCTGCTCCTTGTCCTGCTCGGCGAGCAACCCGGTGGTGCGCCGCCGTACCTCGCGCAACGGGCCGAGCACCTCCCCGCGCCCGTCCTTCAAGGCACGCTTGGCGGTGATACGGATCTCGCCCGCCTCGTTGCGTGCCGCGAGCAGCCGCTGACGGGCGCACTCGTCGGCCTCGGCGCCCACGGCATCGGCGTACGCCTGTGCCGCGTCCCGCACCTCGTCCGCGTACGACTGCGCCTCCTCCACCAGCCGCTGCGCCTCCTGCCGCGCCCGCTCCCGGACCGCCGCGGCCTCCTCCTCCACCAGCTCGAAGATCCGCCGGGCGCCCTCCCCGAGCGACTCGTACGTCTGCGGGGCCAGCTGCGCCACCGTCTCCCGCAGCTCCTCCGCCTCCTCCTCCATCTCCCTGGCCAGCACGGTGAGACGGGCAGCGCGCTCCCAGGCGGCGTCACGGTCGTGGAAGAGGGCGGCGACGTAGGCGTCGACCTGGTCGGGACGGTAGCCGCGCCCCCGTACGACCGCGAAGTCGTAGAGCGAGACCGGTGCGCTGCTCATCCTGAACCCCTCTCCGCTCCGAACGGATGCGAAATGATGATTTAGCGCACATCTTGATGTATCGGGCGGAAGCGTTCATAACGCGACACTCCGCGCACGGGACACGGGCGGAGGCACGAAGACCCTCACGAAAAGCACGTACGGGCGCATACGAAAGGGCCGGCTCCGGTCGCACAACCGAGAGCCGGCCCTTTCACACCCGCACGCCGCCGCCGGCGGCAGCCGGGTGACGTCTCCGAGGGAGCTCGGCGACGTCTACGAGGGGCTGGGTGACGTCCCCGAGGGGCTGGGTGACGTCTACGAGGGGCTGGGTGACGTCCCCGAGGCGTCTACGAGGGGCTGGGTGATGCCCCCGAAGGGCCGGGCGGCGTCACAGCAACCCGTCCCACATCTGCTCCAGCAGCACCGACCACCAGCTCTCCGGCGAGCCCAGCGCCGCCGGGTCGAGGGAGGCCAGCTGGGCCTGGAAGTCGACGGTCCAGCGGCCCGCCTGCTCCTGGTTCAGGCCGAAGCGAAGACGCCACATACGGCCCAGCAGCGCCAGGCAGCGTTGGAACTCGGGCAGCCCCGTGTTCACGAACTGCGGCGGTACGGGCGCACCGCCCGGCCCCGCCTCCACCGGCACGGCGACGATGTGCGCCGTCCCGTACTGCACACAGAGCGCCTTGCCGAAGTCACTGCCCATGACGAGGTACGAGCCCGCATCCGAGGCCGGCTGCACCCCGCGCTCCGCCGCCAGCTCCGCCAGCGTCGGAACGGGCCGCCCCGGCTGGGCCTGCGCCCAGAAGAACGGACCCATGTCCATCGGCAGACCCCCGACGACCAGGCTGTGCGCCACGACCGGCGGCACGCCCTGCCGGGACACGGCGGCCTGCTCGAACCGGAAGATCCCCGGCCCGAACGCCCCCGCCAGCTCCTGCGCCACACCCTCCGGCGGAATCGGCGGCGCCGGCTGCACCTGCGGCAGCGGGGCACGTACCGGTGCCGGCCGGGCGGGCCCGTCGGCGACCTGGTGCAACTCGCCCTGATGCGCCAGCAGTTGCTGCATGCCCTGCTGCCGGCTCGCATGATCCGTGCCGTAGGGGGCGATGCTGGTGATCCGCGCCTGCGGCCACTGCTCCCGGATCATCCGCGCACAGTACGCACCCGGCAGCTCACACGACTCCAACTCCGTGTGCAGCTCCAGCACCTGGTCCGGCGGCACGTTCATGGCCCGCAGCTCATGGAAGATCTGCCACTCCGGGTGCGGCGTCCCCGGCGCCGAACGCCGGATCAGCTGCTGCTCGGACCCGTCCTGCGCGCGATAGCGCAGAACGGCCTGGTAGCCGGGGCCGACGGTGGGCTGGCCGGTGGGGTGGTGGGGGTAGCCGTAGGACGGGCCTTGAGGGCCGGGGGCCGGGGGCTGGGCCTGGCCCGGGTGGCCGGGAGCCGAGGGTTGGCCCGGGCTCTGGTGGCCGGGAGCCGGGGGCTGGCCCGGTCCAGGGTGCCCGGGCTGGCCCGGCGGTGGGGGTACGGCACCTGGCGGCATGGGGGGCTGTGGGGCGGCCGGGGGCATGCCGGGGGCGCCGGGCATGCCGGGAGGGGCGGGCGGGGCTGCAGCGCCGGGGGCGCCGGGGGCGCCCGGTGCCGCTGGAGCGCCCGGAGCCGGAGGAGCGCCTGCAACGCCGGGTGCGCCATGAGCAGCGGGCGTGCCGGGAGCACCGGGGGCGCCCGGAGCAGCAGGCATGCCGGGAGCACCAGGGGTGCCCGGAGCAGCAGGCATGCCGGGAGCACCAGGGGCGCCCGGAGCAGCAGGCATGCCGGGAGCACCAGGGGCGCCCGGAGCAGCAGGCATGCCGGGAGCACCAGGGGTGCCCGGAGCAGCAGGCATGCCGGGAGCACCAGGGGCGCCCGGAGCAGCAGGCATGCCGGGGACGCCGGGCGCCTGCGGCGGCGGAGGAACCCCGGGGCCGCCCACCGGGGGCGCGGCCAGCACCGTTTCCGCGTGGTGAACGGCACCGCCGGCGCCGCCCGCGGAGCCGTGGGCGCCTGGAGCGCCGGGCGTGCCCGGGGCCCCGGGCGGCTGTGGGACACCCGGGGACTGCGGAGCACTCGGGGCACCGGGGGCGCCGGGAGGCTGCGGAGCGCCAGGCATGCCCGGGGCGCCCGGAGCACCGGGCGGGTTGGGGATGCCAGGCGGGTTCGGTGCACCCGGAGCACCGGGCACACCAGGGGCACCCGGAGGCTGCGGAGGACCGCCCATCTGACCCGGGTCGGCCAGCACCGTGGCGGCATGATGCACACCGCCGGGCGGCGTACCGCCGGGTGCACCGGGCGGATTAGGAGCACCGGGAGGATTGGGAGCACCAGGAGGATTCGGCGCCCCGGGCGCACCCGGGACACCGGGCGGCTGAGGAACGCCAGACGCGTTCGCGCCCCCCGGCCCCTGCGGCGCACCCGGACCGGCAGCACCCTCGGGCCCATCCGGCCCCAGCGCCGACACGAGCTGCGTCGGAACGTACCCACCCGCCGGCGTACCCGGCGTCCCCGGGGCACCCGGCGGAGGAGGCGGCGTCGCCCCGCCCCGCGCGCGAGACGGCGGCGCCGCCTTGCTCGTAGCGGCATCGGCGATGTCCTCGGCGTTCGGCGCAAGCGGCCGCCTCGGCGCCCCAGGCGCACCCGGAGCCTGCGGCGCACCAGCGGGCCCGCCCTGCGGGTAGCCGTAGGACGGCGCGGGCGACGGCACGGCACCCGGCGTGGGGGCACCCGGCGGGGGCGTACCCGGAGACGCCGGCGTGCCACCCGCCCCCACACCCGGAGCACCGGGAGGCGGCGGACCCGGCACACCCGCACCCTGCGGATACCCGTACGACCCACCCGACCCAGGCGAAGGCGGCGGCGTGGCACCCGCACCCGGAGCACCCGGAGCACCCGGAGGCGGCGGAACCGCCACACCCGCCCCCTGCGGATACCCGTACGACGACCCACCCGGCGCACCCGGCCCACCGGGCGCACCCTGCGCGTTCGGCTCGTCAAACGTCGGCTCGATCGCCGTCCGCGGAAGCCGGCTGCCGCCCGACATCAGCGCCGTCTTGGCGTCCGGGGGCGCGGTGTCGTCACCGCTCAACGGCGGCGCGAACACCGTCTCCGGCAGCGGCACGGAACGGTCCTCAAGGGCATCGGCACTCGTGTCCGTCCCGGCCCACGGAGTCGCACCGTCAGGCACACCAGCCGCGGCCGCGGCAGCACCCGAGCCGGCCGTCACCGTCCCCGCCGGACCCCCGCCCTGCGTCTCAGGAAGCACTCCGCCCCCAGACACACCACCGGACGCACCACCGGAGGCAGCCGAACCCGCCCCACCATCAGAACCGGCACCGTCAGAACCGGCCCCCGAACCCTCGGAACCCCCGTCCCGCCGATCGGAGATCCCCAGCTTGTCCGCCGCCTCCTGCAACCACTCCGGCGGAGTCAACAGGAACGACGTCTGATTCAGATCCACCCGAGCCGGAGCAGCCGGCGCCGGTTCGGCCGCCGCGTCGGCACGGCCGTACTCCTCCTCGTACCGGCGAATCACCTCACCCACCGGCAGCGAAGGCCACAACGTGGCCTCCCCGCTGTCCCGGGCGATCACCAGCCGCTGCCCGCCTCCGTCCGAACGCGGCCCGTCCGCACGGTCCTCGGCCCACACCACGAACCCGAGCTCGAACTCCCGCACCCGCACCTCACGATGCTGGTACGACGGCACATCCCCGTTGATCCACTCTTCCGCGCGCTCCTGCGCCTGCGCGAACGTCACCATCGCGAAGCTCACTCCCCCACAGCCGCCGCAGCCACGGGCACCGCACGCGCGAACCCACCGTCCACCATCAGATTCGCCACCGTCTCCAACTCCGGCGGAGAACCCGCCAGCCGGGACAGAAACGCATCGAAGTCCTCACCGCACGGCTCCAACAACCGCTCCACCCGCTCGGCAGGCGACCACCCCGGATCCACGTCCCGCGCATCGTCGTACGCGCAGAACCACACCGAGCCGATCCGGTCGCCCTTCACCTTCAGCGCCAGCAACCCGCCCTGCACGAACCCAACACCCAAGTAATCCTTGGTCAGATGGTCCCGCAGGCACTTGTTGACGTAGACCAGGTCATTGACCGCCGCCTCGTCCCGCACGGTGAACAGCGGCTGGTCCACCAGGAGACCCAACTCCGGGTCCAGAGCCGTCCCCACGGGAGCACAGCCGCCCGCCGCCTTCAGAAACGACCGATATGCACCCGGCAGCCGATACCCGAGATCCTCCTCGACCCCCAGCACCTGCGACTCCGTGACCGCCACACCCGACTTCGGCAACCGGAAATGCGCCGGCCGTGTGTCCTGCAACGGCCGCGTCCCCCGCTTGTCCTGGTCCACCGCCGACGTCGCGATCCCACCGTGATGCCGCAGCAACGCCTTCACCTCGACCGGAACCAACTCCAGCCGCCGCGAACCCACCACGTGATGCCACGTCCAGCCATGCGGCGTCGCCACCGCCGGCACCGTGTCCCACAGATCGTGCCCCGACGCCGCCAGCGCCGCGTTCGCCGACACATAGTCCGTCAGCCGCAACTCGTCGACACCGAAACCCTCCGGCGGCTCCGCGATCTCCGCCGCCGCCCGCGCATACGGCGAGAAGTCGGGGTAACCCCGCTCATCGACCCGTACTCCTCTCGGGTGACGCGACGCCCGAACCGGATCCGGGAAATGCACGACCTGCCCGGCGTAGGCCGCGTTCGGCGGCGCGGCTTGCTGCCCGAGCCGACCTGTCGTCATGGCGGTTGCCCCCTGCGGCGTTCTGACACGGCCCGCCATGACCACTGACGGTCACAACGCCCCGCATCGGCTGTCTCATCTGCGTCCACACGTCACCGCATGGAAAGCGGTGCCGACAGCCTATGCGGTACGACGACACCGGTCACCGGCGCCGGTCACGACCCCCTCCGCTTCCGTGACCAGCCGTCACCCCGCCGTGACAGCCCGCCCAAACCCGGGCGTGTCACGCCGCCCCAGCTTCCGCACCCGCCACGGCATTTGGCACTCTGTGACGTCCAAGAGCATGCCCGGGGGATGCTCGGGAGGGGATGATGAACATGAACGCGACGCAGACAGGACCACACGCAGCCAGGTCCGGGTCCGGCGACCCCCGCATCGGCTGGAGCGCCACCGACGCCCCCCACGCGCCCACGCTCCGCCACCGCCGGGACGGCATACTCCCCACCGTCGCCGCCGCCCTCTCCGTCCGCGGCGCCACCCTCACCGGCACCGCCGCCCGCGGCGACCAGCCCCCACCCCTGCACCCCCTCGTCCAGGACTTCCTCGACACCCTCACCAGCGGCCAGCGCGACCGCTTCACCGGCCGCTGCGCCGAGACCATCCTCATCTCACGCCACATCGCCGCCGCCGACGCCGCCCGCAGCAAACGCGCCACCCGCAAACCCATGACCAACGGCGAAGCCCGCAAAGCCCTCAAACAGGCCAAACTCACCGCCCGCCGCATCCGCGAGGACGGCGACCCCCTCCACGGCAGCTTCGCCGCACCCTGCCGCGCCTGCACCGCCCTCAGCGCCCACTTCGGCGTCCGCATCGTCGACCCGACAGCAGCAGACGACTGACCCCTCCCCCACCAGTACGACGGACTCGCCCACCCACCAGCACGACGGACCCCGCTCACCAGCCCGTAGTACGGCCGACCCCGGTCACCAACCCCGTAGTACGACCGCCCCGCCCACCCACCAGCCACGACCGCACCCGCCGGCCCGGCCACGCACCACCACGCCCCCGGCACACTCGACGAACGAAGGGCAGATGCACACCGACCGCACCTCCACCACCCGCTTCCCCGTCCCCGTCGACGCCGCCCTGCGCGCCGCCGGCTGGCAACCCGGACGCTGGGACATCAAACAGGCCGAAATCTGGGCAGACGCCCTACGCGACCACATCTCCCCCGCCGGCCACCGCCACGCCGTCTTCCCCGCCGCAGTCGAAGCCTGGGCCGAATTCGGCGGCCTCCACCTCACCCCCACCGGCCCCGGCCGCCAGGTCGCCCCCGCAACCGTCCACTTCGACCCCCTCCACGGCCTCCACATGGCCCGCACCCTCGGCGACCTCGGCCGCGCCCTCGGCACCGAGGTCTGCCCCCTCGGCGCCGAAACCGACACCCAGGCCCTCCTCGCCATCGACACCGAAGGCCGCGTCTACACCCTCGACCACACCGGCGACTGGTACCTCGGCCCCGACATCGACCAAGCCCTCGCCGGCCTCGTCGCAGGCATAGAACCGGTACGACTCACAGCGGGCTGACACAGGCGTACGGCACGGAACGGAAAGGGCACACGGGAAGCCGCGACGCCTACGCCGCCGGAATCACCGCCGACACCCGATAACCCCCCGCATCCGTCGGCCCCGACACAAACACCCCACCCAGCGCCGAGACCCGCTCCTTCATCCCCACCAAACCGTTGCCCCCCGACGGCAACCGCGCCGACGACGCCGACGACACCTCCGGCGGCGGCTCGTTCTCCACCTGCATCGCGATCTCCGACACCCGATGCGCGAGCCGCACATGCGTCTTCGCCCCCGCCGCATGCTTGTGGACGTTCGTCAACGCCTCCTGCACCACCCGGTACGCCGTCTGCTCGACCTCCGGCGCATACGACCGCGACTCCCCCTCCACGGACAGATCCACCACCATCCCCGCAGCGGCCGACTGCCCGATCAGCTCATCCAGCTCCGACAGACAGGGCCCCTCGGCAGCCACTCCCTCATCCGCGCCGCCGGCCCACTCCCGATCAGCCGCGGCAGCGGCAGCGGCCCCCACCGCCACAAGCGGCACCACAGCCCGCCGCACCCGCTCCGCATCACCACCCCCACTGCGCAGCACCCCGAGCATCTCCCGCAACTCGGTCAACGCCTGCCGCCCCATGTCCCCCACCAACGCGGCATTCTTCACGGCCTTCTCCGGGTCCTTCCGGGCCACGGCCTGCAACGCGGCGGCATGCACCACCATCAAGCTCACCCGATGCGCGACAACGTCATGCATCTCCCGCGCGATCCGAGTCCGCTCCTCGCCCCGCGCCCACTCGGCCCGCTCCTCCGCCCGCTCCGCGAGCAACTGAAGCTCCCGCTCCAGACTGTCCGCCCGCTCCCGCAGGCTCTCCATCAACCGCCGCCGAGCCCCCACATACAGCCCCAGCAGCAGAGGAGGCGCGGTCACACCGAGAGCGGTGGTGAGCGAGGCCAGGGGCACAACCCAGTCCCCGAACGTCAGATCACCACTCGCCACGCCCTGCCGCACCCACACGAACGTCACGATCAGCATCCCGACGAACGACATGCCGGCCAGCGAGGCGATGATCCGCCGCGGCAGCTCGGAGGCGGCGAGGGTGTACAGCCCGACGATGCCCATCAGGAACCCCATCTGCGCGGGCATCACGGCAATCGACACGAGCACGACGGCGATGGGCCACTGCCGCCGCAACACAAGCACCGACCCCGCCAGAACTCCGAACACAACCCCCGCCGGCTCCGGAATCCCGGCATCCCGCGCGAATCGAACCCCCTCGCCCCCGCACTCCACCGCCGACGCGACAGCCAGACCCACGTCCAGCACCGCACTGCGCACCCTGGCCCACCACCACGGCCCCGCCCCCGGTGGCGGCGCCTCTGTGTGGGCTTCCCCCGTCGTGGTCATGCCTCCAGCCTACGGGCGCCCCAGCCCGGTTTTCCGGTGAGTTTTGTGGACTGGCCTACACCACAGCGCGTAACCGAACGTAAGCGAAACCGCCCGACATCCCTCGAACTGCTGAATCGCTCACCGTTCGACCCCGGAACCGATCATTCCGGCCGGACGGTATGCCTATGGCGCATCCACAAGGCAAATACGCCGACTTCGAGGGCCTGCGGGAGCAGGCGGTGGCACTGCGGCGGCGGGGCTACAGCCTTCGACAGATCCGCGACGAGCTGAAGATCTTCAACAACGACATCCTCAATCAGCTGGTGAAGGGGGAGCCGCCGCCGGAGTGGACGAAGCGACCGCGAGCGAAGGACGATCTGCGGGCGAAGGCACGGGAGCTACGGCTCCAAGGGTGGACGTACGACCAGATCGAGGCGGAGCTGGGGTGCTCGCGGAGTTCGGTGTCGCTGTGGGTGCGGGATCTGCCGAGGCCCAAGCCCCGCTACACACCCGAGGAACAACTGGCCCTCATGCACGAGGGCCTGGCAAAGCGCCGCGCCGCCGAGGACGAAGAGCGCAAGAAGACCAAGATCGCAGCCTGCAAGGACATCGGCGAGCTGACGGACCGCGATCTGTTCCTGACCGGGGTCGCGCTGTACTGGGCAGAAGGTTCCAAGAGCAAGCCGTACGACCGACGCGAGCGCGCCATCTTCGTCAACAGCGACCCAGGCGTGATCAAGGTCTACCTCGCATGGCTCGACCTGCTCGACGTGGACCGGGAGCGCCTGCGCTTTCGTGTACTCATCCACGAATCCGCTGACGTCGAGGCGGCTCACCGCTACTGGGCAGACATCGCCGACGTCGACGTGTCGATCTTCGCGAAGCCGACGCTCAAGAAGCACAACCCGAAGACCGTTCGCAAGAACACCGGCGACGACTACCACGGCTGCCTGGTCATCGCAGTGGCGAGGAGCGCCGAGCTCTACAACCGCATTGAGGGCTGGTGGAAGGGAATCGTGGCTCAGTCCCAGGCAGGTCTCCGGTAAGGTCTGAAGCGCTGTCCCCCGTGGTGTAACTGGCAGCACACTGGTTTTTGGTACCAGCAGGACAAGGTTCGAATCCTTGCGGGGGAGCCACAGCACACAAGACCTAGGTTCGGGCCCTGACAGCCAAGTCAGGGCCCGCTCCCATGTCCCCCACGAAACCCCCCGGTATCCTGCGGATGTCACCCCACCCCATCCACAGCCGAAGGGCATCCCGTGAGCGCCATTCGCCCGGCAGCCGTCGTCGTTCTCGCAGCGGGTGAGGGCACCCGTATGAAGTCGGCCACACCCAAGGTCCTGCACGAGCTGTGCGGACGCAGCCTCGTGGGCCATGTACTCGCCGCCGCGCGCGAGTTGCGGCCCGAGAACCTCGTCGTGGTCGTGGGGCACGCGCGCGAGAAGGTCACCGCGCATCTCGCCGAGGTCGACCCCGGCGTGCGGACCGCGATCCAGGCGGAGCAGAACGGCACGGGGCACGCCGTACGCATGGCCCTGGAAGAGCTCGGCGGCGCTGTCGACGGGACCGTGGTCGTCGTCTGCGGTGACACTCCCCTCCTGACCGGCGAGACCCTGACCCGCCTCGCCGCCACGCACGCCGCCGACGGCAACGCCGTCACGGTGCTGACCGCCGAGGTTCCGGACGCGACCGGCTACGGCCGGATCGTGCGTGACGGTGTCTCCGGTGCCGTGACCGCGATCGTCGAGCACAAGGACGCGACGGAGTCGCAGCGGGCGATCCGGGAGATCAACTCCGGTGTGTTCGCGTTCGACGGGCAGTTGCTCGCGGATGCCCTCGGGAAGGTCCGGACCGACAACAGCCAGGGTGAGGAGTACCTCACCGACGTCCTCGGGATTCTTCGCGAGGCCGGTCACCGTGTCGGTGCCTCCGTTGCGGGCGATCATCGGGAGATCGCCGGGATCAACAACCGGGTGCAGCTCGCCGAGGCGCGCCGCATCCTGAACGACCGGCTGCTGACCCGCGCCATGCTCGACGGCGTCACCGTCGTCGACCCGGCGAGCACCTGGATCGACGTCACCGTCACCTTCGAGCAGGATGCGATCGTGCATCCGGGCACCCAGCTGCAGGGTTCCACGCACGTCGGTGAGGGCGCGGAGGTGGGGCCGAACAGCCGGCTCACGGACACGCGCGTCGACGCGGGTGCCCGTGTCGACAACACGGTGGCCTACGGCTCTCACGTCGGGGCGGGTGCGTCGGTGGGGCCGTTCGCCTATCTGCGGCCTGGTACGCGGCTGGGTGCGAAGGGCAAGATCGGTACGTATGTCGAGACGAAGAACGCCTCGATCGGTGAGGGGACGAAGATCCCGCATCTGTCGTATGTCGGTGACGCGACGATCGGTGAGTACACGAACATCGGTGCCGCGAGTGTCTTCGTGAATTACGACGGACAGGACAAACACCACACGACGGTCGGCTCGCACTGCCGTACCGGTGCGGACAACATGCTTGTGGCTCCTGTCACTATCGGGGACGGCGCGTACACCGCGGCCGGCTCGGTGATCACGAAGGATGTGCCGCCCGGTTCGCTCGCTGTGGCCCGTGGTCAGCAGCGGAATATCGAGGGTTGGGTGGCCCGTAAGCGTCCGGGCAGTGCGGCTGCGAAGGCGGCTGAGGCGGCCTCCCGGCAGGGGGAAAGCGAAGACTGACCGGAAACGGGTGCGTCCGACACGGCGTACCGTGATAAGTGCACACCCGCACCCCACCAGCTGAGACGGCTCGTCGCGCCCAGCGGCGTGGTCTCTCGACACCCAGCTGCGACACCTCTGAGGAGACAGTGCTGTGACCGGGATCAAGACGACCGGCGAGAAGAAGTTGATGTTCTTCTCCGGCCGCGCCCACCCCGAGCTTGCCGAGGAGGTCGCCCAGCAGTTGGGTGTCGGGGTTGTCCCGACGAAGGCCTTCGACTTCGCCAACGGTGAGATCTATGTCCGTTATCAGGAGTCGGCGCGTGGTGCGGACTGCTTTGTGATCCAGAGCCACACGGCTCCGATCAATCAGTGGATCATGGAGCAGTTGATCATGATCGACGCGTTGAAGCGTGCGTCGGCTCGCTCCATCACGGTCATCGTGCCGTTCTACGGTTACGCGCGGCAGGACAAGAAGCACCGTGGGCGTGAACCGATTTCGGCGCGTCTGATCGCGGATCTGATGAAGACGGCGGGTGCGGACCGGATCCTGACGGTGGATCTGCACACGGATCAGATTCAGGGTTTCTTCGACGGGCCGGTCGATCATCTGTTCGCTCTTCCGCTTCTCGCGGACTATGTGGGCCAGAAGGTCGACAGGGAGAAGCTGACGGTCGTGTCCCCGGATGCCGGACGTGTGCGGGTGGCCGACCGGTGGTGTGACCGTCTCGGTGCCCCTCTCGCCATCGTGCACAAGCGGCGGGACAAGGACGTGGCGAACCAGGTGACCGTCCACGAGGTCGTGGGTGAGGTCAAGGGCCGGGTGTGTGTGCTGGTCGACGACATGATCGACACGGGTGGCACGATCTGTGCGGCGGCGGACGCGCTGTTCGCGCATGGTGCGGAGGACGTCATCGTGACGGCGACGCACGGTGTGCTGTCGGGGCCTGCGGCGGACCGGCTGAAGAACTCGCGGGTGAGTGAGTTCGTGTTCACGAACACGCTGCCGACGCCGGGTGAGCTGAACCGTGAGCTGGACAAGATCACCGTGCTGTCGATCGCGCCGACGATCGCGAGTGCGGTGCGTGAGGTGTTCGAGGACGGGTCGGTGACGAGCCTGTTCGACGAGCAGTGAGCCGTTAGCGGACCTGGTTGATCGATTTTTCTACGGCCTCTCGCGCCGAGTAGACTGCTCCAGTTGCTCGGCGAGGGAGGCCGTGCCCGTTTGTTCGGGTGTCGGCGGTCCGTTATCGACGCGCTCTTCGTAGCAGGCCGTTCGTGGCCGGGTGACCTGTCCGTTTCTCACCCCTACGAGGAGTGATTCATATGTCCGAGGTGAAGCTCACCGCCGAGACGCGCACCGAGTTCGGCAAGGGTGCCGCGCGTCGTATCCGCCGCGAGAACAAGGTTCCGGGTGTCCTGTACGGGCACGGTTCCGACCCGCTGCACCTGACCCTGCCGGGTCACGACCTGCTGCTGGCGCTGCGTACGCCGAACGTCCTGATCTCCCTGGACATCGACGGCAAGTCCAACGAGCTGGCGATTCCGAAGGCCGTGCAGCGTGACCCGCTGAAGGGCTTCCTGGAGCACGTCGACCTGCAGCTGGTGAAGCGCGGCGAGAAGGTCACGGTCGAGATCCCGGTGCTCACCGAGGGCGAGCTGGCCGCCGGTGGCAACCTGCTGGAGCACGTGCTGAACGCGCTGCCGGTGGAGACCGAGGCCACGCACATCCCCGAGGGCGTCACGGTGTCCATCGAGGGTCTGGGTGCCGGTGACTCCGTCCTGGCCAAGGACATCACGCTGCCGAAGGGCACCACGCTGGCCGTCGAGGAGGACGCTGTCGTTCTCCAGGTTCTGGCCGCGCAGGCCGAGGAGGCCCCGGAGGGCGAGGCCGCCGAGGGTGAAGAGGCCGCGGAGGCCTGATCCTCGGCTCTGGCAGAGGCGTGATCGTCGGCTCTGTCATCGGTTTGTCAGCCGCTGTTCCCGTGGGGGGCAGCGGCTGGCGCGTATCAAGGAGACATGGACGTGACCACCGACCCGAGTGCCCCCTGGCTGATCGTCGGCCTCGGCAATCCCGGACCTGAGTACGCCAAGAACCGGCACAACGTCGGGTTCATGGTGGTGGATCTGCTGGCCGAGCGGATCGGGGGGAAGTTCAAGCGGGCCGGTAAGGCTCAGGCGCAGGTGGTGGAGGGGCGGATCGGGCCGCCGGGGCCGTTGAACCGGCGGGTGATTGTGGCGAAGCCGATGTCGTACATGAATCTGTCCGGGGGGCCGGTCAACGCTCTGCGGGATTTCTACAAGGTGCCGGTGGGGAACATCGTTGCCGTTCATGACGAGTTGGACATCGATTACGGCGCGTTGCGGTTGAAGCTCGGTGGTGGTGACAACGGGCACAACGGGCTGAAGTCGATGACGAAGGCGATGGGTTCGGACTATCACCGGGTGCGGTTCGGGATCGGGCGGCCTCCGGGGCGTATGCCGGTGGCGGACTTCGTGCTCAAGGATTTTTCCGCTGCCGAGCGCAAGGAGCTGGACTACTTCGTGGACCGGGCGGCGGATGCGGTGGAGTGTCTGGTGATCGAGGGGCTGGAGCGGGCGCAAAGCACGTACAACTCCTGACTTGTCCGGTCAGTCGTACGGGGCGAGTTGACCGAGCGCAGGAGCATGGCCAAGGATCGCGGCCATGCCTTCTGCCGTTGTTTCCAGTCAGGGCGCTGTCGCGGTGCTGCGGTTCGGGCGGTTTGCGGCGATGGGTACGGTCGCGCTGCTGATTCTGATCGCGGGTGTGTGGGCGTCGTGGGGCACCGCGCATCATGTGATGCTCACGAAGGGGCGGGAGAGCGGCACGATCGAGGTGACGCGGTGTGGTGCGGACACGTGCAGTGGGCCGTACACGCCGATGTCGGCGGGGTCGCAGCCGCGGGAGTCGGTCCTCATCGAGAAGAACGTGGCCGTGCGCAAGGGGCGGACGTACACGGTCGTGGTGAAGCCGGGCAGTGATGATGTGGTGCGTTCCGGGCCGGCGGGCGTTCTGTATGCGTGGGTTCCGTTGGGCGGGGCGCTGTTGCTGGCTTCGGTGGTCGTGGCGGGTGGGCTGCGGCGGACGCGGGTGGCGTGGGTGCTGGCGGGGTCGGGGTTGGCCCTGCTCACGGCGGCTTTTGTGACGATCTGATGGCTCCGTCGTTCTTCCAGGCTGTGGAGGAATTGAGTGTTCTCTGTTCGTGATTGACCTGGGGTCAGTCCGGGCTGGATGCTGAGCCGCCCCCTCCACATCTTCCCGTTCCTTCACGAAGATGGACTACTGCCTCATGCGAACCCTCACCCGCGTCGGCGCCCTGTCCGCCGTCGCCGCGGCCGCTGTTTTCTCCGCACCGGCCGCCGCCCACGCCACCGCTCCCGGTGACAACGGGACCGTCAAGATCCATGACGCCACCACCGGCGAAGAGCTGCGCAAGAACGAGCCGCACGTGTGCGAGTTCTATCTGGACGCGTTCGGTTTCGACAGCGTGCAGAAGGTCGACTGGCACATCGAGGCCTGGGCGCCGACCGCCGCCGTCAAGGGCGAGACGGTGAAGTCCGGTGCCATCACCCTGGACGGCGAGGGCCACGGCCGTACGGACGACATGACCCTGCCCGACGGGCACTACAAGCTGTTCTGGAACTTCGAGGGCGAGAACGGCTCGGCCAAGCACAAGGTGTTCTGGACGGACTGCGAGGACGAGGAGGAGGGCGGCGGCAGCACGGCATCGCCGTCGGCCTCCGCGTCGGACTCGCCGGGCGAGTCCACCTCCGAGCCGTCCGCGAGCCCGTCGGCGTCCGCCGAGGCCGCTGCGTCGTCGTCCCCGTCGGCGCAGGGCGGCGCCGAGGGCGATCTCGCGGAGACCGGCAACGGGGCCCCGGTGGGTCTGCTGTCCGCGGCCGCGGCGGCGCTGCTGGGTGCGGGCGGGTACCTGGTGTTCCGGCGTCGTAAGGCCTGACCTGGGGCTTGCCTGACGCAGGGTTGTGAACGGACGGTGCCCCCGTGCTTCGTGTGAAGCGCGGGGGCACCGTCGTGTGCGCGGGTGCTCAGCCGGTGTTGCGCAGGCCGGCTGCCACGCCGTTCACCGTGAGGAGCAGGGCGCGGGCCAGCAGCGGGTCGGGCTCGGCCCCGGCCGCGGCGGCGTCGCGCTGGCGCTTGAGCAGGGCGACCTGGAGGTAGGAGATCGGGTCCAGGTAGGCGTCGCGGATGGTGAAGGTCTGCTTCAGGACGGGCGCCGCGTCGAGGAGTTCCTTCTCGCCGGTCACCTTCAGCACCTCGGTGACGGTGAGTTCGTGTTCGGCGCGGATGGTGTCGAAGACGTGCTTGAGGTGGTCCGGGACGAGGGTGTCGACGTAGTGGGCGGCGATCCGCAGGTCGGTCTTGGCGAGGGTCATCTCGACGTTGGAGATGAAGTTGCGGAAGAAGTGCCACTGCTCGTGCATCTCGTCGAGCACGGTGTCCAGGCCGGCCTCGCGCAGCGCCTTCAGGCCGGAGCCGACGCCGAACCAGCCGGGGACGATCTGCCGGGACTGGGTCCAGCCGAACACCCACGGGATGGCCCGCAGGCCGTCGAGGGAGACGCCCGAGCCGGGGCGGCGGGAGGGCCGGGAGCCGAGGTGCAGTTCGGCGAGCTGGTCCACCGGCGTCGACGCGAGGAAGTACGACGGCAGATCGGGGTCCTCGACCAGCTTGCGGTACGCGGTGTGCGCGGCGTCGGACACCACGTCCATCGCCGCGTCCCAGCGGGCCAGCGCCTCGACGGACTGGCGGGGCGCGGTGTGCAGGGCGGATGCCTGGAGGGTGGCGGCGACCGTCAGCTCCAGGTTCTCCCTGGCCAGGGACGGCACGAGGTACTTGTCGGAGATGACCTCGCCCTGCTCGGTGACCTTGATCTCGCCCTCCAGGGTGCCCCAGGGCTGGGCGAGGATGGCGTCGTGGGAGGGGCCGCCGCCGCGGCCGACGGTGCCGCCGCGGCCGTGGAACAGCCTCAGCCGCACCCCGTACCGGTGCGCCACGTCGCGCAGGCGGCGCTGGGCGCGGTGGATCTCCCACTGGCTGGTGGTGATGCCGCCGAACTTGGAGGAGTCGGAGTAGCCGAGCATGACCTCCTGGACGTCGCCCCGCAGGGCCACGAGCCTGCGGTACGACGGGTCGGAGAGCATGTCCTCCAGGATGGTGTCGGCGGCCTTGAGCTCGTCGGTGGTCTCCAGGAGCGGGACGATGCCGATCTTGGCCCAGCCGGCGTGCAGGTCGATGAGTCCGGCCTCGCGGGCGAGGACGGCGGCGGCGAAGACGTCGTCGGCGCCCTGGCACATGGAGATGATGTACGACTCGATGACCTCGGGTCCGAAGACCTCCAGGGCCCGCTTGACGGTCTGGAACACGCCGAGGGTCTTCTCGCCGGCCGCGTCCACGGGCGCCGGGGTGGGGGCGAGGGGCCTGCGCGAGCGGAGCTCCTTGGCGAGGAGCTTGGTGCGGTAGTCGCGGGGCATGTCGGCGTAGCGCCAGGACTCCTCGCCGAGGCGGTCGAAGAGCTGGCCGAGGGCGTGGTGGTGGGCGTCCGCGTGTTCGCGTACGTCCATGGTGGCGAGCTGGAGGCCGAACGCGGACAGGGTGCGGATGGTGCGGTCCATGCGGCCGTCGGCGAAGAGGCCGCCGCGGTGTGCGCGCAGTGACGTCTGGATCAGCTTGAGGTCGTGCAGGAGCTCACTGGTGCCGAGGTAGTCGCGCCCCGCTTCGTGCGGGATTCCCTTGGCGAGGCGCTGCTTGGTGTTCTCCAGCTTCTGCCGGATGCAGGTGGCCTTGAGCCGGTAGGGCTCCTCGGCGTTGAGGCGCTTGTAGCGGGGGCTGATCTCGGGGAGGGCTTCGAGGTCGGCCTTGAGGGACTCCAGGAGTTCCTCGGTGGCGCCGGTGTAGCGGATGGAGTTCGACAGGAAGCCGCGCAGCTCGTCGATCATCTCCAGGGCGTCGTTGATGCCGTGCTCGTGCTGGAGGATGAGGACGTCCCAGGTCACCTGGGGGGTGACGTTGGGGTTGCCGTCGCGGTCGCCGCCGATCCAGGTGCCGAAGGTGAGGGGGCGGGTGTCGTCGGGGAGCTTGTGGCCGACGCGCTCCAATTCGGCGGTGAGGTCCTCCAGGACGTCGCCGACGGCGCCGGCGTGGAGTTCGTCGAGGTAGTAGATGGCGTTGCGGGCCTCGTCGGTGGGCTCGGGGCGGACGACGCGGAGTTCGTCGGTCTGCCAGACGAGGTCGATGTTCTCGGCCAGTCGGGTGTCGTTGCGGCGGCGGTCGCCTTCGAGGACCGGGGTCTCCAGGAGGGCTGCGATGCGCCGGAGCTTGTTGAGGACCGACCGGCGTGCGGCCTCGGTGGGGTGCGCCGTGAAGACGGGGCGGACGTTGAGGTGCTGGACCGTCTGGCGCAGGTGCTCGGGGTCGGCGTCCTTGAGGCGGTCGGCCGTCCGGGCGAGGAGGCCGCCCTCGGCGGCGCGCTTGGCGCGCAGCTCGCGGCCTCGGTGGACCTGCTCGGTGACGTTGGCCAGGTGGAAGTAGGTGGAGAAGGCGCGGACCAGCTTGGCCGCGGTCTCCAGCTCCGTGCCGCGCAGCAGCTCGGCGGCGGCCTCGCCGTCCTCTCGGGTGAGGCGGCGGACCTTCTCGACGAGGTCGAGGAGCTCGGGGCCTTCCTGCCGGACGAGGGTCTCCCCGAGGAGGTCACCCAGTCGGCGGATGTCGGCGCGCAGCTCGCTGCTGGTCGTCGTCTGGTCGTCGGCACTGCTCACAGGTGCGGCTCCTTGCAGTGTTGAAGCTCGTCTGGGAGGGGAACCCGGCGCTGGGGGCCGCGCGGCGGGCGCCGCATACGGCTCCTGGCATCCGGGAAGAAATCAGAGCGGACCGCGCTGTCCGACCGACTCCAAGGATAGGTGTCCATGCGGACGCGCAGTCTCACGGGCTCTTGCCGCCGGGCGGCGCACTGCCATACTTACGACGCCGTAGGTTACGGAACCGTAGGGACCGTTGTAACGGAACCTGGGAACAGTTCCCGAGACCCCGGCACCTGCCTCAACCCTCGACCCCACAGGGGACGCCCATGACCACGAGCTCCGATGTGATCGAAGACGCCCCGAAGGCGAACGACGACACCACTACGCCCTCCGCCACGCTGGGCGGTGAGCAGAAGCGCTCGCTCGAGCAGATCACGCTTCTCCTCTTCATCATCGTCCCGTTCCTCGCGCTGCTGGCCGCGGTGCCGCTGGCCTGGGGATGGGGGGTGAGCTGGCTGGATCTCGGCCTGCTGGTCTTCATGTACTTCCTCGGCTGCCACGGCATCACGATCGGTTTCCACCGCTACTTCACCCATGGCTCCTTCAAGGCCAAGCGGCCGCTCAGGACCGCGCTGGCGATCATGGGCTCGCTGGCGGTCGAGGGCCCGCTGGTCCGCTGGGTGGCGGACCACCGCAAGCACCACAAGTTCTCGGACGCGGAGGGTGACCCCCATTCGCCGTGGCGTTTCGGTGAAACCGTCCCGGCCCTGATGAAGGGCCTGTGGTGGGCGCACATCGGCTGGATGTTCGACGAGGAGCAGACGCCGCAGGACAAGTACGCGCCGGACCTGATCAAGGACAAGGCGATCCGGACGATCTCGCGCCAGTTCGTGATGTGGACGGTCGTGTCGCTGGCGCTGCCGCCGGTGATCGGCGGTCTGGTGACGATGTCCTGGTGGGGCGCGTTCACCGCGTTCTTCTGGGGGTCCCTCGTACGGGTGGCCCTGCTGCACCATGTGACGTGGTCGATCAACTCGATCTGTCACGCGGTGGGCAAGCGGCCGTTCAAGTCGCGTGACCGTTCGGGCAACGTGTGGTGGCTGGCGGTCCTGTCGTGCGGCGAGTCCTGGCACAACCTGCACCACGCCGACCCGACCTCCGCGCGGCACGGTGTGATGCGCGGGCAGATCGACTCCTCGGCGCGCTTCATCCGCTGGTTCGAGATGCTCGGCTGGGCCTACGACGTGCGCTGGCCGTCACGCTCCCGTATCGATTCGCGCCGGAACACCGAGGAAGGCGGCTCCCGGCGCCGGAAGGAGCCTGCGAAGGCGGCATGATTGACGCCGTGGCGACCGACTCCAGCAGTACCCCCGGCAATGAGAAGCAGCGGCGGACGCGCCGTACCCGGATGACCGGTGCGGAGCGGCGTCAGCAGCTGCTGGAGATCGGTCGCACCCTCTTCGCCGCGAAGGGCTTCGAGGGCACATCGGTCGAGGAGATCGCGGCGAAGGCCGGGGTGTCCAAGCCGGTGGTGTACGAGCACTTCGGCGGCAAGGAGGGGCTGTACGCGGTGGTCGTGGACCGCGAGATGCGGCGGCTGCTGGACATGGTCACCAGCAGCCTGACGGCCGGCCACCCGCGTGAGCTGTGCGAACAGGCCGCCTTCGCCCTCCTGGACTACATCGAGGAGTACACGGACGGCTTCCGCATCCTGGTCCGTGACTCGCCCATCCCCCAGTCGACGGGTACCTTCGCCTCGCTGATCTCGGACATCGCGACCCAGGTGGAGGACATTCTGGGCCGCGAATTCAAGAGCCGCGGCTTCGACCCCAAGCTGGCCCCGCTGTATGCGCAGGCCCTGGTCGGGATGGTCGCCCTGACCGGCCAGTGGTGGCTGGACGTCCGCCGCCCGAAGAAGGCGGAGGTGGCGGCCCATCTGGTGAACCTGGCCTGGCACGGGCTGGACGGCCTGGAGCCGAAGCCGCGGCTGATAGGGCACCGCAAGAGCTGAAGCGCCTCGGGTGCCCGCAGACTCAGCCCTTGAAGACGTCCTTCCCCTTCTCCTTCGTCTGGCGGGCGTTGCCCTTCCTCTTCTCGGTCTTGCCTTCGGCGGTCAGCCCCTCGTTGCCGACCGTGCGGCCCATGGTTTCCTTGGCCTTGCCCTTGAGCTGTTCCTTCTTGCCCCTGACTTTCTCTTCCTTCGCCACGTCCCTCACTCCTCGCAAGGCTTGACGTCGTGGTCCAACCAGCGGGTGACCCTCCGGCGTCCCGCTCAAACAGCGGTCACCGGCTCAAGGAACTCCAGCCGGTTCCCCACGGGGTCGCAGGAGTAGAACCGCTTGTGCCCCGGCAGGTTCTCGTCCCACTCCACCTGCGCTCCTTCGGCCGCCAGCCGGGCGCCGTACTCCTCGATCCCGGTGACGCGCAGCCCGGGGTGCGCTTTCTTCGCGGGCCGGAAGTGACATTTTCCGCCTCCGGCGGGGGCCGCCTCGACACCGAGGTGCAGTTGCACGGGTCCCGCCTGGAACCAGCAGCCGCCGCGGGCGGCGAGCACGGGCGGCTTGGGGATCTCGGTCATGCCGAGGACGTCCACGTAGTACGCCCGCAGCCGCTCCTCCGAGCCGGGCGGGGCGGCGAGCTGGACGTGGTCGACGGCGGTGATCATCACGCCTCCTTGCGGGCCACGGCGAAGATCCGGCGGAACGGGAAGGGGGTGCCGTGCGGGCCGGGCGGATACGCCTCGCGCAGGGCGGCCCGGTAGTCGCGCAGGAAGGCTTCGCGCTGGTCAGGGGTGTCGGCGAGGGCCGTCAGGACGGGGCGCAGGCCCGTTCCCTTGACCCAGTCGAGGACGGGGTCCTCGCCGGTCAGCAGGTGGATGTACGTCGTCTCCCACACGTCCGCCGTGCAGTCCAGGTCGGTCAGGCGGGCCAGGTAGTCCTGCGGGGAGAGGACGGCGTCGGAGTGGCGCAGGGTGCCGGCGAGTCCGTGGCGGTGGGCGAGGTCGCGCATTAGGCGGTGGCTCGGGGCGTCGAAGTTGCCGGGGACCTGGAAGGCGAAGGTGCCGCCGGGGCGCAGGCCCCGCACCCAGGCGCCGAAACGCTCCACGTGGCCCGGCACCCACTGCAGCGTGGCATTGCTGACGATCAGGTCGTACGGCTCACCCGGCTCCCACGTCCGTACGTCGGCGTGGGCGAAGTCGAGGCGGCCGCCGCCCCTGGTCGGGCCTTCGTACTCGACATGGGCCTTGTCGAGCATCTCGCCGGAGTTGTCGTAGCCGGTGATGTGCGCGGTGGGCCAGCGCTGCGCGAGCAGGGCGGTGACATTGCCGGGGCCGCAGCCGAGGTCGGCGATGCGGGGCCCTGCGGGCGGCTTCGCGGGGAGGTGGGGGACCCGGGCGAGGAGGTCGGTGAAGGGGCGGGCACGGTGGCCGGCGTGGCGCAGGTACTGGGCGGGGTCCCAGGTGGGGGCGGCGGCAGCGGACATGGCGAGGCCTCCTGTCTCTCGCTGTCCAGCCTGCCCCGCAAGATATCTTGACGTCAAGAGAATGGACGTCAAGAGACTTCATGTCGACACAACCACTACACTGATCGTCATGGAGGACGAGGTCGATCGGCTGGTCGCAGCGTGGCGCCGGGAGCGCCCGGACCTCGACGTGGAACCGCTCGAGGTGCTCAGCCGGGTGAGCAGACTGGCCCGGCATCTGGACCGCGCACGCCGGCTGGCCTTCTCCGAGCACAGCCTGGAGCCCTGGGAGTTCGACGTGCTGACCGCGCTCAGGCGCGCCGGAACGCCGTACCAGCTCTCGCCGGGACAGCTGCTGACGCAGACCCTGGTCACCTCCGGCACGATGACGAACCGCATCGACCGCCTGGCCAAGAAGGGCCTGGTGGAGCGCCTCCCCGACCCGAGTGACCGGCGCGGCGTGCTGGTCCGCCTCACGGACGAGGGCCGCGACCGCGCGGACCAGGCACTCGCCGGGCTGCTCGACCAGGAGCGCGCGATCCTGGCGGAGCTGTCCCGAGCCCAGCGGGGTGAACTGGCGGGCCTGCTGCGTCAGCTGACGGCGCCGTTCGACAACATCCCGGGTTAGGGGTCGTCGTTCGGGTGCGGCGCCGCTGTGGCTGGTCGCGCCCACGCGGCGGTAGCCGCACATCGACACAGCCCCGCGCCCCTAAGGGCGTTGCCGCTCACCGGCGCCTATCACGCGCTGCTGCTCTCCTCCGGCAGGATTCGGCCGACCGGGCCCAGGTCCACCGGTCCGACCCCCGCCCGCCGCGCCAGCGCGACCGCGGCCAGTGTCGAGTGGACGCCCAGTTTGCCGAGGACGTTCTGCATGTGGGTGCGGACCGTGTGCGGGGAGAGGTACAGGCGCTCGGCGACCGCCTTTCTGCCCAGGCCGGCGACCATGCAGCGCAGGACCTCGCGTTCGCGCGGGGTCAGGGACTCGACCAGCCGCTCGCTCTCGGTGCGGTGCTTGCGCGCTGCCGTCAGCTCCCGCAGGACGCCCGTGAGCAGGGCGGGCGGCAGATGGGTCTCGTCGCGCAGTACGCCGCGGATGACGGTGAGCAGCCGGGACAGTGAGCAGTCCTTGGCCACCCATCCGGAGGCCCCGGCCTGCAGGGCGAGCGCGGCCCGGCGCGGATCGTCCTTCTCGGCGAGAACGACGATCCGTACGGCCGGCTGCGCCGAGCGGACCCCGGCGACCAGCGATATGCCGTCGACCAGCCCGTCCTCGCCCACCTCCTGGACGGGCACGGCGGGCCGGACGCCCGGCACGTTGCCGCCCAGGTCGGCGTCGACGAGCAGGACATCGAACCGGCGCCCCTCGGCGGCCGCGCGTTCCAGACTGCGCAGCGCCGCCGGACCGCTGCCCGCGGCGGAGACGTCCACGTCGGGCTCGGCTGCCAGGGCGGCGGCGAGCGACTCGGCGAAGATGCGATGGTCGTCGACGACCAGGACTCGGATGCGAACCACGAAACCCCCTTCCCCAAGCTCTCGAAGAGCAGGGGATACCCCATCGTCATGAGGACGACACCGGGAGACGAACACGGTTGCGGGCACGACGCCCGAAGCACGGATGGCCGCACGGCCGCCGCCGTGCAAGAACTGCTACCCCCACTTCGGGCATCGAACCCGACTTGTCTCGCCCCCTGATCAGCACCGGCCCCCACCGGTGCTGTTCATCAGAGTACGGGCGGGGGGCAGGAGCGGAAGGTAATTTGCAGAACTGGCTGTCCGACGCGTTTATGGTGAGCCGCATGTTTCGTCTGGAGACAGAAGTCGACAAGTCACGGCACGATCTGCTCCGCCGACGGCTGCGGGACACCAACACCGCGGCCTCCCCGATCCTGCGCGCCCTGCGCGGAACCCCAGGTGAACGCGAACTTCCGCTCCAGGTCTGGGCGTTGGACAGCTCCGGAGCCCTGGCCGGCGGGCTGGTCGGTCATACGTGGACCACCTGGCTCCATGTCACGTACCTCTGGGTCGACGAACGCCACCGCGGGGCCGGCCTCGGTTCGCAATTGCTCGCACGCGCGGAGCGCACCGCCCGCGACGAACGGGGCTGCACGGCCGTACGCCTGGAGACATGGGACTTCCAGGCGCCGGAGTTCTACAAGAAGCGGGGGTACGACGTGGTGTGCGTGATCCCCGACTATCCGCCGGGGATCACGGAGTACACGCTGACGAAGCGGCTGGGGTGAGCCAAGGGTGGCTCGCCCGACGGGCGTCAGCTCGCCCGACGTGCTCCGGCCGCCGGGACCGCCTCGAAGACGCGCGGGGCGGTGAACCCGGCGGCTGCGAAGGCCTCTTCGACGGCCTTGGTGACGGTCTCGACGTCGGCCGCCTCGGCCAGCACGATCGCCGAGCCGCCGAAGCCGCCGCCCGTCATGCGGGCGCCCAGCGCGCCGTTCGCCAGGGCGGTGTCCACGACCAGGTCCAGCTCCGGGCAGGAGATGCGGAAGTCGTCCCGCAGGGAGGCGTGGCCCTCCGTCAGGACGGGGCCGATCGCCCGCGTCTCACCCGACTCCAGCAGGGAGACGACGCGCTCGACGCGCTGGTCCTCGGTGACGACGTGGCGCACCAGGCGGACCACCTCCTCGTCGTCACCGAGCCGCTGAAGCGCCGCGTCCAGGTCGTCGTACGCGATGTCCCTGAGCGCGTCCACGCCCAGCAGCGCCGCGCCCTTCTCGCAGCCCGCGCGCCGCTTGCCGTACTCGCCCTCGCTGTGGGAGTGCTTGACCTGGGTGTCGACGACCAGCAGGCGCATGCCCTCGGCGGCCAGGTCGAAGGGGATCTGCCTCTGGGAGAGGTCCCGGGTGTCCAGGAACAGGGCGTGGCCGGCCTCGCAGCACGCCGACGCCGTCTGGTCCATGATCCCGACCGGGGCGCCGACGTACACGTTCTCCGCGCGCTGGCACAGGCGGGCCAGCTGCCAGCCCCTCTGGCCCAGGTCGTAGAGGTCGTTCAGGGCGAGCGCGACCACGACCTCCAGGGCCGCCGACGAGGACAGGCCCGCGCCCGCCGGGACCGTCGAGGCCAGGTGGATGTCGGCGCCGGTCACCGCATGGCCGGCCTGGCGCAGCGCCCAGACGACGCCCGACGGGTACGCCGTCCAGGCCTTGTCCGACTCGGGTGCCAGGTCGTCGACGCGCAGTTCGACGACCCCGCCCTCGACGTCCGACGAGTGCAGCCGCAGCACGCCGTCGGCACGCCGTGAGACCGCCGCGACCGCGGTGTGCGGCAGCGCGAACGGCATGACGAAGCCGTCGTTGTAGTCGGTGTGCTCGCCGATCAGGTTGACCCGGCCCGGCGCGGCCCACACCCCTTCCGGCTCGGCCCCGTACAGCTCCCTGAACCGCTCGGCGACCGCGGCTGCCGTGTCGACGCTCATCCCCTGACCCTGACCTTCCCTGCTGAACCGGCCGAAGGGGCCGGTGAGTTGACCGGCCCGACTGCCGTAGAACTTACTTGCCGCGCCGCTGCGCGAACTCCCACGCGTCCGCGACGATCTCCGCGAGGTCCGCTCGGGACGGGTGCCAGCCGAGCCGCTCGCGGGCGGTGTCGGCCGAGGCGACCAGGACCGCCGGGTCGCCGCCGCGGCGCGGGGCCACGACCTCGGGGATCGGGTGCCCGGTGACCTGCCGGACCGTCTCGATGACCTGACGGACGGAGAAGCCGTTGCCGTTGCCGAGGTTGCAGATCAGGTGCTCGCCCGGCCGGGCGGCCTTGAGAGCCAGCAGGTGGGCCTCGGCCAGGTCTGCGACGTGGATGTAGTCGCGCACGCAGGTGCCGTCCGGCGTCGGGTAGTCGTCGCCGAAGACGTTGATCGCGTCGCGCCTGCCCTGGGCGACCTGGAGGACGAGCGGGATGAGGTGCGACTCGGGGTCGTGGCGCTCGCCGACCATGACAGTAGAAGACGTGCCGTAGGCGCCGGCCACGTTGAAGTAGCGCAGCGACACGGCTCCGAGGCCGTGGGCGGCCGCCTCGCCGGTGATCATGTGGTCGACGGCGAGCTTGGAGGCGCCGTACGGGTTCGTGGGCTGCGTCGGCGCCGACTCGACGATCGGCACCTCCTTCGGCTCGCCGTACGTGGCGGCCGTGGAGGAGAAGACGAGCTTGCGCACGCCCGCCTCGCGCATGGCGCCGAGCAGGGCCATGGTGCCGCCGACGTTGTTGTCCCAGTACTTCTCCGGCTTCACGACCGACTCGCCGACCTGCGAGGACGCGGCGAAGTGCAGGACGGCGTCGAAGGAGGAGTCCAGCCACTTGGCGGCGTCGCGGATGTCGCCCTCGATGAAGGAAGCCCCGGCCGGCACGCCCTCACGGAAGCCGGTGGAGAGGTTGTCGAGGACGACGACCTCGTCACCCGCCTCCAGCAGATGCTGGGCGACCACGCTGCCCACATAGCCGGCGCCACCGGTGACCAGGTACTTCCCACTCATGAACTCGCTACCTCTCGCAGTCGCTCGGCCGCGGCCTCCGGCCGGATGTCGTTGATGAACACGCTCATGCCGGATTCGGAACCCGCGAGGAACTTCAGCTTGCCGGAAGTGCGGCGGATGGTGAAAAGCTCGAGGTGAAGCGCGAAGTCCTCACGCACGACGCCCTCGAAGTCCTCCAGCTGCCCGAACGGCGCCTGGTGCCAGGAGGCGATGTACGGCGTCGGAGGCTCACCGGTGCCGAAGATCCGGTCGAAGCGCCTCAAGAGTTCCAGATACACCTTGGGGAACTCTGTGCGCGCGTCCTCGTCCAGCGCGAGCAGATCGGGCACACGGCGCTTCGGGTACAGGTGGACCTCGTACGGCCAGTGCGCGGCGTACGGCACGAAGGCGACCCAGTGTTCACCCTCGAGGACGACTCGCTCGCCGGCGAGTTCACGCTCCACGACGGCGTCGAAGAGGTTCTCCCCGCCGGTCGCGTCCTTGTGCGCGGCGAGGGAGCGCAGCATCAGGGCGGTGCGCGGGGTGGTGAAGGGGTAGGCGTAGATCTGCCCGTGCGGGTGCTGCAGCGTCACGCCGATCTCGGCGCCGCGGTTCTCGAAGCAGAACACCTGCTCGACGGAGGGCAGCGATGACAGCTCGGAGGTCCGGTCGGTCCAGGCGTCGAGGACGAGCCGCGCCTGTTCCTCGGTCAGGTCGGCGAAGGACGCGGTGTGGTCGGAGGTGAAGCAGACGACCTCGCAGCGCCCGGAGTCGCCGGCCAGCGAGGGGAAGCGGTTCTCGAAGACGACGACGTCGTACGACGAGTCCGGGATCTCGCTCAGCCGGTCGCCCTCGGAGGGGCACAGCGGGCACTCGTCGGCCGGCGGGTGATACGTCCGCCCCTGCCGGTGCGAGGCGATGGCGACGGCGTCGCCGAGCAGCACGTCGTGACGGACCTCGGAGGTCGTGACGGTCCGGTCGAGGGGACGGCGGTCGACCGCGTCCCGCACCGTGTCGTCGCGCAGGTCGTAATAGATGAGCTCACGACCGTCGGCCAGTCGGGTCGAGGTCTTCTTCACGCGGACTCCTCGTTCGAGCCACTCAATCAATCTGAATCATCAAACAGAACCCAACACATCGAAACACAACTCACCAGCAGGGTCAACATCACAATCAAACAAAGAGCATCAGACGACGTGTTCAATTGCTGAACGCAGGGGCGTAGGTTCCGCTCTGTATCGGTTCGCGAAACGAAGCGAGTACATATGCAAACCCCCACAATTTCCCCCACCGTTTCCCCAGCCTCCCCCACCCACCTCGCCGCCGAGCTACGACTCCCCACGAACTGGCTCGACTACCTGATCCTCGGCATCTACTTCGTCGTCGTGCTGGGCATCGGCTTCGCCGCCCGCCGCTCGGTGAAGACCAGCCTCGACTTCTTCCTCTCGGGCCGCTCCCTGCCCGCCTGGGTCACGGGCCTCGCCTTCATCTCCGCCAACCTCGCCGCCACCGAGATCCTCGGCATGGCCGCGAACAGTGCGCAGTACGGCGCCTACACCGTCCACTGGTACTGGATCGGCGCCATCCCGGCCATGGTGTTCCTGGGCCTGGTGATGATGCCCTTCTACTACGGCAGCAAGGTCCGCTCGGTCCCGGAGTTCCTGCTCCTGCGCTTCGACAAGTGGGCGCACCTGCTCAGCTCGGTCCTGTTCGCCTTCGCGGCCATCCTCATCGCCGGTGTGAACCTCTACGCGCTGGCGATCGTGGTCGAGGCCCTGCTGGGCTGGCCCCAGTGGGTGGCGATCGTGGTCGCGGGTTTCTTCGTCCTCGCCTACATCACCCTGGGCGGCCTGTCCTCGGCGATCTACAACGAAGTGCTCCAGTTCTTCGTGATCCTGGCGGCCCTCATCCCCATCACGGTGCTCTCCCTGAAGAAGGTGGGCGGCTGGGACGGCCTGACCGACTCCCTGACAAAGGCCCACGGCGACGACTTCGTCACGGCCTGGGGCGGGACCGGCATCGGTGAGGCGAACCCGCTGGGCGCGAACTGGCTGACGATCGTCCTCGGCCTCGGCTTCGTGCTCTCCTTCGGCTACTGGACGACGAACTTCGCCGAGGTGCAGCGCGCGCTGTCCGCGAAGAACCTCTCGGCGGCCCAGCGCACCCCGCTGATCGCCGCCTTCCCGAAGATCTTCATCGTGTTCCTGGTGATGATCCCGGGGCTGGCGGCCGCGGCGCTGATCCCCGGCTTCGGCACGGCCGAGTCGGGCTACCAGTACAACGACGCCATCCCGTACCTGATGGAGGGGCTGCTGCCGAACGGCGTGCTGGGTATCGCCGTGACCGGCCTCCTGGCCGCCTTCATGGCGGGCATGGCGGCGAACGTCTCGTCCTTCAACACGGTGTTCACGAACGACATCTGGGCACGCTACGTGGTCAAGGATCGCGAGGACGGCTACTACGTCCGCTTCGGCCGCCTGATCACGGCGATCGGCGTGCTGGCCTCCATCGGCACGGCGTTCCTGGCCTCGTCGTTCTCGAACATCATGAGCTATCTCCAGACCCTGTTCTCCTTCTTCAACGTGCCGATGTTCGTGGTCTTCATCGTCGGCATGTTCTGGAAGCGGGCGTCGATGAAGTCGGGCTTCTGGGGCCTGCTGGCCGGCACGACGGCGGCGATGGTGAACTACTTCGTCTTCTACAAGCAGGACGTCATCTCGATCCCCTCCGACCAGGGCGCCAACTTCGTGTCGGCGATCGCGGGCTTCGTGGCCGGCGCGGTCGTCATGGTGGCCGTCTCCCTCTTCACGGCGCCCAAGCCGACGGAGGAGCTCCAAGGCCTGGTCTACGGCACCCGTTCCCCCGGCATGGCCGAGCCGCCGACGCCGGGCGACGAGGCGTGGTACCGCAAGCCGGCGCTGCTGGGGTGGGGTGCGGTGGTGCTGGCGGCCGCCTGCTACATCCCGTTCTCCTTCTGACGACCGGAGGTTGAGAGACCATGACCGAACACTCCGACCACCCCGAGCGCCCCGGACACCCCGAGCACCACGGGTACTCCGAGGAGGACGTCCAGCGGGAAGTCACCGACCTGGAGGGGAAGTCCGCGACGGCCGCCCGCCTCTTCGACATCCGGCGGATCATCGGGGGCCTCTTCGTGATCTACGGCGTCATCGTCACGATCACCGGGCTCACGGACTCCGACGCCGCGATCGACAAGGCGGAGGGCGTGAACATCAACCTGTGGACCGGGCTGGGGATGCTGCTCCTCGGCCTGTTCTTCCTGGTGTGGCTGAAGCTGAGGCCGACGGCGCCGCCACCACCGGATGCCGCACCGGGCGACGAGCCCGGCGAATGACGCCGGTGGGGGCGAGCCAGCCCTTCCTCGCCCCCGCCGCCCCTACCCGTCCCATCTCCAGGGGCTCTGCCCCTTCGACCCCGGTCCTGGGGGCTGCCGCCCCCAGACCCCTGCTTCGGCCCTGAAGGGGCCTCGTCCTCAAACGCCGGACGGGCTGAGATTGCCTGGACCGGCGTCGAAAGGTCACGGCCCCGTCGAACGCGAACTCCCCCCTGACTCCACCCGAGATCACGACTCAGTCCCCGGCACCCCCGCCCTCCCCCGACGCCGGCAGCACCGGCCCCGCCCGGTCCAGCAACCCCGTCCGGGCCGCCAGCGCCGCCGCCTCCAGCCTCGAGCCGACTCCCAGCTTCATCAGGACCCGTTGGACATGGGTACGTGCCGTCGAGGGGGCGATGCCCATGCCCGCCGCGATCAGGCGGGTGTCCTCGCCGTCGGCCACGCGGACCAGGACCTCGACCTCCCGGGGCGTGAGCATCTGCAGCAACCTCTGCCCCTCGTCGTCCGGTTGGGCCGCCGGGTTGAGCAGCTCGCTGAACGCACCCTGCAGCAGTTGCGGCGCCACCGCCGCCTCCCCGGCCCGTGCCTTCATGATCGCCCGCTCGACACCCTCGATCCGCTCGTCGTGCCGCACATAGCCGGAGGCCCCCGCCGCGAACGCCGCAGCGATACCGCGCGGACTCGGCACGGGACCCAGTACCAGCACCGCCACCTGCGGACGTTCACGCTTGATCTTCAGCACCGGGTCGAATATCCCCGGCTCCGCCGGCGTGGCCGTCCCCAGCAGGCACACCTCCGGCGCCCGCGTGATCACCAGCTCCGCCGCCCCCGCGGCAGGCGCCGCCGCGGCCAGCACCCGGTGCCCCCGCAGCTTCAGTGCCGAGGCCAGCGCCTCGGCGAGCAATCGGTGGTCGTCGACCACCATGAGCCGCACTCCCATCGAGCAACCCCCCAGTCCCCCCAATGGATCCCCATCACTACCCAGGACCGGCCGCGCCAGTCCGGACGCCCCACTATGGATGCCCACTGGTCCGCGCGGACAGAAGCCCCCTCCCGGCTCCCCCGCCTTTCATGCCCCCGGAAGCTACACGCTTGTTCGACATTGCGCTCCCCCTCCCGGGCAGAAGTGCCCCGGAACGGCGGAATTTCTGGCTTTCCCCGCATTCGAGGACGATGAGCGGTAAGCACACGGCCCCGCTCCTGACCAGGAACGGGGCCGTTGCGCGACCGATTGCCGTGACCCATCCACGACCGGTCCGGGACCGGTCCGGGATCGATCTCGACCGCTTCGTCAGCTTTCCGTACGACCGAACGCGATCACGTGGTACTTCTTCTGGAACGAACTGCCCAGATCACTCGCGAACTTCTCCGCCATGTACAGCCGCCCCTGCGCATAGATGATCTCGGCGGACTCCGGTTGCATGCGGGTCTCCACATCGCGCACCGTCCTCGCGGCCGGGTTCTCCAGCAGCTTCGTCTCCTTGAAGCTGCCCCCGTCGATGCTGACGATCTGCCCGCCCTTGTCGTACGGCGGACGCTTGTACGCGATGATGTTGCCGCCGTCCATGCGCAGCGGCGTGATCGTGTACCGGTCGCCCGCGTCCGCACGCTGCCCGGTCTGCTTGCCGGTGGCCAGGTCGAACGCGACGATCTCGTTGGTCCGGCCGTACTCGCCGCCGCCCTGGTGCTCCTCGGTCTCCACGTAGAGCCGGTCGTTGCCCACCACGACCCCCGTGCAGGCCTCGATGGTGGTGACGCCGGAGCAGCGGGCCGCGAACTGGTCGCCCGGCACGGAGATGCGGATGCGCAGCTTGCCGGTCTTGTTGTCGATCGAGAAGACGTCCGTGATACCGACGGCGTCCTGGGACTGCCCGACCTCGGCGGCCACGACGAGCGGCTCGGTGGAGATCACGCTGGCGTACTCGACGCCCTCCGCCATCTTGTACTCGGAGATCACCCTCCCCGTCTTCTGGTCGATCGTCTGGATGTGCAGCTGGGGATTGGCGTAGCCGCCGCACTTGCCGACCGCGACCAGCTTCTCGCCACCGGCGTACCCGAGGTCGTAGCAGCTGTTGTTGGGCTTCGGGACCCACAGCTGCTTGCCGGACTTGATGTCGAAGGCGGCGCCGCCGCTGGTGCCGCCGGCGGCGACGGTGCCGCCGCTGACGGTGATGTTGTCGAACCGGATCGGTTCGCCCTCGACCTCGGCGGTCTTCGTCCACAGCTTCTTGCCGGCGTCGAGGTCGATCGCCGCGACCTGGGTGCAGCCGTGCGAGGGCTTCTCCTTGGTCGGCTTCGCGGGCTCGTAGGCGATGGCCGTCAGGTTGTCCTCGTTGGTGCGTTTGCTGGCCTGGCACACGGGGCCCGGCAGCGGGATCGTCCACAGCTCGGTGCCCTTTTCGGGGTCGTAGCCGACGATCTCGTGGACACCGCTCTTGACGTACGCCTTGTCGGTCAGCCACGAGCCGGCCACGGTGATGACGGTGTCGTCGGGGACGGCGGGCGCCGGGGTCTGGAAGAGGACCTGGGAGTTGGGGTCGGCGGGCACCTTCTCCTTGCCCGGGGTGGTGTTGCCGCCGCCCCCGCCGTTGTCGTCCCCGCCGCCGGTGCCTCCGCTGGAGCTGGCGGTGTCGTCCTTGCCGCCCTCGTCACCGGACTGCTTGTACAGCACGACACCGCCGATGACCAGCGCGATCGCGACAACGGCCGCCACGATGACGGCGAGTTGCGTGTTGAACTTCCGACCGCCGCCGCCCGGTCCGCCGGACTGGGGGTGCATCGGCATGGTCGACTGCGGATAGCCGTAGCCCGGCGGCTGCTGCCCGTACGGGTTCTGCGGCTGACCGTACACACCGGGCTGCTGCCCGGGATGGCCGTACCCGGGCGGGGCGGCGGGCGGAGGTGTCTGCGGGGCGCCCTGGGGCGCCTGCGGGTAGCCGTACGCGGGCTGCGGTGGCGTGGGCGCGCCCTGAGGTGTCTGCGGGTAGCCGTAGCCGGGCGCCCCGCCGGGCGGCGGCGCCTGCGGAGGCTGTGCCGGCGGCTGGGGAGGCTGCGCGTGCGGCTGCTGCTGCGGCTGGGGCGCGCCGAAGCCGCCACCTGGCTGCTGCTGGGGCGGCTGGTCCTGCGGCGGGCCGAACCCTCCCCCGGGCGGGGGCTGGTGGGGCGGCGGGGGCGGCTGGCTCATGGCGTGGGTACCTCGGGGGACGGGGCGGCGGACGCGGTGGGGGCGGCGAAGGGGGAAAGGAGAAGGGGACGGCGGGCGCACGCCTCACTTGCCGAAGGCGAGCATCAGCTTCTCCTTCGCTTCGTCATTGCCGCTCAGCCGGGTGCTCGCGAGGTAGAAGCGCCCGTCGACCCAGTCGTACGCCCGGGAGAAGAAGCCGTTCTCGATGCTCGCGGTGCCCGCCGGGTTCTGCAGCAGCTTGTCCGGCTGGTGGCTGCTGCCGGTCACCGGGATCGACAGCACCTGGCCGCCCGCGTCGTACGACGGCTTGGCGTAGGCGATGAGCTTGCCGTCCTCGACCTTGATCGGCAGCATCGGCTCGTCCACCGGGGACTTCACACGCCACTTCTCCTTGCCGTTGGAGAGGTCGATCGCGACGATCTCGTTGGCGCTGGTGGTCGACTCGGTGGGCAGGTAGAGCGTGTTCGCGTCGGCGGCCACACCTGCGCAGCCCCGCAGGTTGCGCTCGAGGATGGCCCAGCCGCACTCGACGCCGATCTTCAGGTCGACGCCGACCTCCGAACGGAACTTGCCGCCGGAGCCGAGGGTGGAGATGTTCCAGGCCTTCTTGTCCTCGTTGGTGCTGTAGATGACCAGCGGGTCGATGGAGAAGACCCGCTCGATCTGCCAGCCCTTGTCGTACTTCTGGGTCCACTTGGCCTTGCCGGTCGCCGGGTCGAGCTCCTGGATCTCGTCGTGCTCGTTGGTGCCGGTGGCGTCGCAGGACGCCACGGCGATCAGCTTCTCGCCGCCCGCGAACGCGTCCGGGAAGCACTTGTCGCCGTACCGCTTCTTCTCCCACAGCTTGTCGCCGCTGCCCACGTCGTACGCCGTGCCGGACTGTGCGCGGCCCACCATCAGGGTCTTGCCGGTGATGGACAGGTCGATCTTGATGGTGTTGTCGAACAGTTCGCCGTTGGAGACGGTGTCCTTCCAGCCCTTGGCGCCGGTGGTGAGGTCGATCTGCTGGAGCTGGTTGCACTTGGCGCGGTCGCTGGTGCCGCTCTCGTACGCCACGACGATCTTGTTGTCGGCCGACGCCTGCGGGGTGACCGCGCAGATCTTCTGCGGGAGGCTGATCGGCTCCCAAGTCTCTTCGCCGTCGGTGATGTTGTAGGCGAAGACCTGCTTGTACGCCGCCTTCACCGCGGCCTTGTCGGTGATCCACAGGCCGGGGGCGTCGGCGCCGGACTTGGGCGCGTCGGGCGCCTGCTGGTACCAGAGCACCTTCGCCTCGCCGGGCTGGCGGCCGCCGTTGAGGTTCTCCGGGTCGGCACCGCCGCCGCTGTCCTCGGACGCGCTCGGTGACTCGGAGCCTTTCGGGTCGTCACTGCCCTGGGCGACCGGCTTCTTGGGGTCGTCGTCGCCGTCGCCCCTGGTCACCGCGAACACGGCACCGCCGATGACGACCAGCGCCGCTACGGCCGCGCCGATCGCGAGGGCGGGCTTGCCCTTGAACGGGTTGCGCGAGCCGGAGCCGGGCGCGCCCGGGTACTGCGGCTGGGGCGGATAGCCGTAACCCTGGGCGGGCTGCTGGCCGTAGGGGCCGGGCTGCTGCGGATAGCCGTACGGCCCCGGCTGCTGCTGCGGCTGGGCGTACGGGCCGGACGCGTACGGATCCGGCTTGCCGTAGGGGTTGGCCTGACCCGGCTGCTGCGGCTGACCCGGCTGCTGTTGCGGGTAGCCGTAGCCGGGCTGCGGGGCGCCGGGCGGCGGGCTCTGCGGGGGCGGCGGCGTCTGGGGCGGGCCCTGGGGCGGCGGGGGTGCCTGGGGCGGGCCCTGCGGCGGGGGCGGGGTCTGCGAAGCACCCGGCTGCGGGGGCTGCGGCGCTCCGAAGCCGCCCTGCCGCGGATCCTGCGGTGCACCGAAACCGCCCTGCGGCGGCTGGTTGGGCGGCTGGCTCATGAGCGGTTCCCCCTTGTGGCCGGTGTGGTGCGACGTCCTGTGCCGTTGCGTTTCCGCCACACCAGCGTTTCTCAGACTGTTCTCAGGCGGCCTTTCTATCACCCGCCACCGACAGCGCACCGGGCCGCATCCGCCCCTGTTCCCAAGGGAGGACCGGCCCGTGATGCCGCCGTTATGAGCCTTCACAGCCCCTTCACGCGGGGCGGTTCAGCGCCCCAAGGGGCGCGGGCTGCATCGATTTGCGGCTACCGCCGCGCAGGCGCGACCAGCCACGACGGAGCCGCAGTTGAACGACGACACAACGCGGCACTCCCGACATCGCGGCACCCAGCGGAGCGCTACGCCTCCTCGGCGAGTTCCAGCCAGCGCAGCTCCAGTTCGTCCCGCTGACCGGCCAAGTCACGCAGTTCGGCGTCGAGTTCGGCGACCTTCGCGAAGTCGGTGGCGTTCTCCGCGATCTGCGCGTGCAGCTTGGTCTCCCGCTCGGAGAGCTTGTCGAGCTGCCGCTCGATCTTCTGCAACTCCTTCTTCGCGGCCCGCAGATCGGCCGCGCTCCTCTCCGGTACGGCCTTCTCGGCGGCCGGGGTGGCGGCCGCCACGGCGACCTGCGCCTCCATGCGGTGGCGGCGCTCCAGGTACTCGTCGATGCCGCGCGGCAGCATCCGCAGGGTGGCGTCGCCGAGGAGGGCGAACACCCGGTCCGTGGTCCGCTCGACGAAGAACCGGTCGTGGGAGATGACGATCATCGAGCCCGGCCAGCCGTCGAGGACGTCCTCGAGCTGGGTGAGGGTCTCGATGTCGAGGTCGTTGGTGGGCTCGTCGAGGAAGAGGACGTTGGGCTCGTCCATGAGCAGGCGCAGCAGCTGCAGCCGGCGCCGCTCACCGCCGGACAGGTCGCCCACCGGCGTCCACTGCTTCTCCTTGCCGAAGCCGAACGTCTCGCACAGCTGCCCGGCGGTCATCTCGCGCCCCTTGCCGAGGTCCACGCGCTCACGCACCCGCTGAACGGCTTCCAGCACCCGCCAGTCGGGGTCGAGCTCGGCGACTTCCTGCGACAGGTAGGCGAGCTTGACGGTCTTTCCGACGACGACGCGCCCACCGGCCGGCTGCGCCTCGCCGTCCGTCCGCGCCGCCTCGGCCATCGCCCGCAGGAGGGACGTCTTGCCCGCGCCATTGACGCCGACGAGACCGATGCGATCGCCCGGCCCGAGCTGCCACGTCACATGCTTGAGCAGCACCTTGGGGCCGGCCTGGACGGTGACGTCCTCCAGGTCGAAGACCGTCTTGCCGAGCCTGGACGAGGCGAACTTCATCAGCTCGCTGCTGTCCCGGGGCGGCGGTACGTCCTTGATGAGCTCGTTGGCCGCCTCGACCCGGAAGCGCGGCTTGGAGGTACGCGCGGGCGCGCCGCGTCGCAGCCAGGCGAGCTCCTTGCGGACGAGGTTCTGCCGCTTGACCTCCTCCGTGGCCGCGATGCGCTCGCGCTCGGCACGCGCGAAGACGTAGTCGGAGTAGCCGCCCTCGTACTCGAAGACCGAGCCGCGCTGCACGTCCCACATGCGGGTGCAGACCTGGTCGAGGAACCACCGGTCGTGCGTGACGCACACGAGCGCCGAGCGCCGCTCCCGCAGGTGCTGGGCGAGCCAGGCGATGCCCTCGACGTCGAGGTGGTTGGTGGGCTCGTCGAGGACGATCAGGTCCTGCTCGTCGATGAGCAGCTTGGCGAGCGCGATACGGCGGCGCTCGCCACCGGAGAGCGGGCCGATGACGGTGTCGAGGCCCTGCGGAAAGCCGGGCAGGTCGAGCCCGCCGAACAGCCCGGTGAGCACGTCCCTGATCTTGGCGTTCCCGGCCCACTCGTGGTCGGCCAGGTCCCGGATGACCTCGTGCCGGACGGTGGCCTCGGGGTCGAGCGAGTCGTGCTGCGTCAGTACGCCGAGACGCAGCCCGCCGGAGTGGGTGACCCGGCCGGTGTCGGCCTCCTCCAGCTTGGCCAGCATCCGGATCAGGGTCGTCTTGCCGTCGCCGTTGCGGCCCACGACGCCGATGCGATCGCCCTCGGAGACGCCGAGCGAGACACCGTCGAGCAGGGCACGGGTGCCGTACACCTTGCTGACGTTCTCGACATTGACCAGATTGACGGCCATTTCTCTCCTGCCCAGGGGGACGATCGACCCTCCAGGGTAGTCCCGCCCACCGACAGACCCGCACCCGAGCCCAGGCCCCGCCCGGAGCCGGACGGGAGTCCCCGGAACGACCGCGCGCCCAGGGGACGGGACGCCCCGGGGACCGGATCCCCGGGGCGCGTCGCCGTGCTCGGCGTCAGCGGCGGGCGGCCGCCGCGCGGACCTCGGTGAGGAGGTCGTACATCGTCTGGCCGGGGCACTCGGTCTCCAGCCAGTCGCGGTGGCCGCTGACGGTGTCGACGTCCTTCGTGACGCCGTTGACCGGGTTGACGAAGGTGGTCTTCCCCTGCGGGTCGAGGCCTTTGAAGCGGGAGATCACCTTGATCAGCCGTATCAGGGAGGCCTTGGCCGCGTCCGTCGGGCCCTGGTCGTTCAGCGTGCCGAGGAGGGCGATGCCGAGGTTGCCCGAGTTGAAGCCGGCGGTGTGGAAGGCGGTGACGAGGTCGCCGTCCGGGTTGAAGGCGGGGATGCCGTCGTCGCCGGAGTAGCGGCCCTCGTAGACGTTGCCGGCCTCGTCGATGAGGAAGTGGTAGCCGATGTCGCCCCAGTCGAGGGTGACCGCGTGGTACTCGTAGATGCCCCGGATGGTCGCCGCCGGGTCCGGGTCGCCGTTGGGCGTGGCGGTGTGGTGGACCGTGATGGTCTGCAGCGCGTAGTACTTCTCCGGCGAGTTGACCTGGCCGTTCTTGTACCGCTTGGACTCGTCGGCGCCCCAGGCCGGCCGCGAGAGGTAGCGCACGCCACGCACGCGTGTCGGCTCGCTCGGCACCTGGACGGTGCGGTCCGGGCCGTCGGTGGTGTCGATCGCCAGCGAGCGCAGCCCGCTGATGTCACCCGCGGCCTTGACCTCGTACGCGGTGGCGTTCCGCGCGGCGACCAGGGCCGTGCCGCCGTCCTCGACGGTCGCGCAGCCGCCCGCGAGGGTCTGCCAGTCGCCGTCCGCGAGCCGGATGGCGGCGCCGCCCTCGGCGCCGGACCAGCGCACCCCGACGTAGGAGGCGGCGAAGGCGGTGGTGGCCTCGCCGGTGCCGGTGGCGGCCTCGGTGCGGGTGGCGGGGAAGTTCTCCGGCGTCGTACCGGAATCGCCGGAGGCGGAGGCGGAGTTGTCCGTCCCGCCTGAGGCGGAGTCGTCCGTCCCACCGGAGTCGGTGGACGCGACATGTGAGCGCGGCTCCGGCGGCCACCGCCCCACCGGCGGCGATCATGCCGCGCCGGGACAGGGAGCGCTTTCTGCGGTGGGATGACTGGGCGGGGGTGGGGGATTCGGACACGGGAGTGTCCCCTTCCAGAAGTGCACTTGACGGAAGCGCCGGGCACGCCGAGGGCAGCCCGGGGCGCCCTGACCGGGCGCGTGCGCTTGAAACGTCAAGCGACCCTAATCGCCCCACCGGTCCCACGTGTACTGCGATCGCAGTAGATCCGTGTGGAGATCACGCGAAGAACGCCTACTTGTGAGTACGGCGTCATCGTCATCGGTCCAGCGCCGTCATCGGTCGAGCGCCGTCATCGGTCGAGCGCGGCAATGGCCTTGCGCAGGGCGTCGAGAGCGGGCTTCGCGCTGCCGTCGGCACGGCGCAGTCCGAAGAAGTTCTCTCTCGACGAGGTGTCGGTGTCGAGGTCGCGTTCGGTATGCCAGAAGAGTGCATCCACATGCGGAGTCGCGGACGCGGTGCGCACCACATCCGCCGCGATCTCGGCCTGCCGCTGCTCGGTCACGTGCGTCGTCGTGGCGTCGATCGTCTCCGGGCGCCCGTCGGAAGCGGCGCCAGGGCCATTGGTCGGCGCTCCGAACTCGGTGATCCACACGGGCAGGCCAGGTGTGCCGTACGCGGACAGCACGCTCTCCAGGCTGTCAGGCGTACTGTCGATGCGCTCCCATGGCGTTCCCCACCACGTCTTGGCGCTCGCAAGGTAGGGGTAGGTGTACGGGTGGTAGCCGACGGCGTCGACGAGCCGGTTACCGCCGTGTGCCGACACGGCGGCGAGGAAATCGGTTTGCGGGATCCTCCCGCGTTTCGCATGCACCGCGGCGAGCCCACCGAGAATCACATACGCCGACGGATCCTGCCGCCGCAATGCCTTGCTCGTCGCCCGGAGCAGCGCCGTATATGCGGCCGCATCGGGCTCGGGCTTCCAGAAACTGCCCAGATTCGGCTCGTTCCAGATTTCCCACGTGTGAATGCCGGACGGTGCGTAGCGCGCCGCAGCGGCCGCGGCGAAGGTCGCAAACTGCTCGGGGTCGGCGGGGTGACACTTGTCGCTGGCACACCCCGGGTGCCGCGCCCATTTGGGTGTGTAGGCGAGAACGGGCAGCACGGTGAGGTCACGCTCTGCGGCCTCGGTGACGACCCGGTCAAACCGGTTCCACCTGTATTGGTCCGGTGCGTCGGGCTGGGTGTTCTCCCACGACAGGTCGGCCCGTACCCAGCGAGCCCCCACATCGACGGCCTCGTCGAGAGCGACGCCGAGGTCGTCGTCCGACATCCAGACGAGACGGTGGCCGTACGCGATACCGAGCTGCAAGGGCTTCGATTCGTCCGTCGTACACGCCGTGGTCATGACCTCGATTGTGATCAGTGCCATCACAGCAGCGAACAGCTTGTGACGACGATGGTTTTTCACCACGTCTCGCATATTAGGGGTGAGCGGCAGGGCGTTTGGTCAACACGTCGGCGGCGGCCTGGGCGAGGCGCAATGTACCGGCGCCGGCAAAGCGCACCACTTCGGCGAGTGCGGGAAGCGGATCGTCCCGGCACAACCATGCCCGCTCTGTGCGCCGTCGAGGCAGCAACGCTTCCGGCACTCTGTGCTCACGCCTCGCGCTGGCGGCGGCCGAGGGCAGATCGAGCTGACCGAGGACGAACATCCGCCCATAGATCTGCGGCGAGCTCGGTATCGGCTGGCCGGTGAGGTCCAGGTACATCGCGCGGACCACGTCTGTTCCGTTCCAGGTCTCGAACAGCCGGAACTGTGCCCCGATGCGGGGGTTGAAATCGACGAGCTTGTAGCGCCCGTCGCGCCGGTCGAAACGCCAGTCGAGATCTGCGATCCCCCGGTAACCGATCCGTCGGCACAGGCCCGTGGCCAACTGGGCGAGCTGCGAGTTCGGGCGGCTCCAAGCTCGCGTGGTCGCTCCGCTGTACGGCGGCCAGGAACGGACCTTGTAGCCCGTGAAAACCACCCGGGCCACACCTTGACTGTCGCAGTAGAGGTGGGTGATCCAATCCTCGGCCACAGAATCGGGAATGTACTCCTGGGCCAGCACCGCGGGCGTACGACGCGACTCCAATCGCGCGAGCAGTTCGTCCTCGCTGTTCACCACGGTGGTGCTACTCACGACCGGGGCACTCAACCGCGTGAACGCCTCCCGGTTTTTCAACACGAGGGGATAGCCCCATTCGCGTCCGAGTGCGACGAGTTCCGCACGATCGGCAGGCGCGCAGGACCGCGGCGCGGGCACGTCGTTTTCGGAGCAGATATGGAAAAGCCCCTCCTTGCTGGTCAGCCTGCGGGGCAGTGTCGCAGGAACCGCCGGCAGGAGGAACTGCTCCGCGAGGGTTTCGGCGTGCTCGGCGAGCAGAACGGCGGCCTCGTCGTCCGCCGCCACGGCGACGGCCCTGCGGCCGATGGCACGCCCGAACCGCAGCAACATCGAGGGGACTTGCCGGGGGTCTTTCAGCACGGTCGTCGGGAAGATGAAGCGGCCCGCCAGGTGACGGGACACGGCCATAGGGGTGAAGCCGTCCTCGACCATGGCATACACCGGTACTCCTGCCCGGCCCAGGGTTCTGAGGACACCAAGACCTCCGTGCTGCTGCGGAGCGGGGACCACCCTCACCAGCAGTGCGGGCACCTCATGCTTCATGACGGCTCCCGTTTACGATGTATACATACAGAGTCTCCCGATTCCCGGCGAAGTCAAGGGGCGACGAGGCCGTTCTCGGGCAGCACAGGCATCCGCAGCACGCGCCGGTACAGCCGGTTGGCGCGAACGCCTAGGGTGTCCGGCCGAGCTGAGGCGACCCGCGCACCGCGACCTGCTACCCAGGCGCCGACCTCTTCGACGGTGGTCGCCGCACGCAGCGGCAGCCGGGCGAGGGCGAAGACGTTGTCCCCGACCCGACTCAGCCTGCTGCGCACCGCGCAGGCCGAGTCGTATCCGCATTCCTCGACCACCCGGCGAAGACGCGCGGTGAAGTGGCCGTACGGATAGGCGAAGGAGCGGATCTCGTGTCCCAGGAAGTCCTCGAGAAGTTCCTTGCTCCGGACCACCTCATCCGCGGCCACCCGGGGGTCGGCCAGATCGAGGTCCCTGTGGGTGTGGGAATGCGCCCCGATCTCCACTCCTTGCTCCTCGAGCTCGGGCAGTTGGCTCCAGCTGACCATCGGATGTGGTGGGAACACCGTCTCACGCCGCGGCCGGCCCTCCAGGGAGCCGGTGGCCGCGTAGAACGTGCACCGCAGGCGGCGATAGGCAAGGGCGGGGACGGCGACATCGGCGAAGTCCGCGAACCCGTCGTCGAACGTGATGACGAGAGGGTTCCGCGGCAGGGGCTGGCGACCGGCGGCCGCGTCGGCCAGGCGGGAGACCGGCACGACGGTCCGACCGCCGGCGAGGACCAGGTCGAGATGCTGTTCGAGGTCGCCGGGCGTCACCGTGTAGTCGGCGATCCACGGCGCGGGGTCGTACGAGACGCAGTGGTAGTTGAGGATGGGAATGCGGAGGGGAGTCATAGCGGCCCCTTCGGGTTCAGGTCGGGCTGCTTTCAGATCTCCGCTCGGTGCGGGGGCGCCGCGCCCCGACCTTCGCGCGGATGTCCGGTGGCATGGCCCACCAGGGCGCGGTCAGCCCGGTGAGCTGCCACTACTTCGTGTAGGAGGGCCACCTCTTCGGCTGCCTCCCGACGGGCGTCGAACCTCTCCAATAGACGGGCTCGCCCGGCCGCTCCCATGCTTGCCCGCCTCGACGGGGCAGCGAGCAGTGCTTCGAACGCCGCGAGCAGGCAGCGGTCGTCACCGGGCGCCACGAGCAACCCGGTCTGTCCGTCCGCCACCAACTCGGGGACCCCGTTGACCGGGCACGCCACCACGGGAAGTCCGGCTTCCATAGCCTCCAGGACGGCGACGGAAAACGCGTCTATGCGGCTCGGGAAAGCGAAGACCGCGGACGAGCGCAGGATGCGCCAGAGCCTGGAGTCACCAGGGCTGATGTCGTTGACGACGGTGAGATTCCGGCCGCGGGGAACCTGTTCTCTTGTGATCAGGACCAGCTCACAGCGTTCGGAGAGATGGCGCTGGTGCACCCTGACGAGTTGGTTGCCCCCCTTGCGTTCCAGTTGCGTCCCGACGAAGACGATCCGTGGGAGGTTTTGGCGCAGCGTCCCCGGAGCAGCAGGCGGGTCGGCTTCATGGGGGATGATGCCGGGCCTGATCACCCGCAGGCGGATGTCCCGGACATCGTATTGCTCGCGGACGGACGACGCTGCCGAGTCGGTCTTCGCGACGATGGCGCCCGCCGCCTGGAAGACCGCCGTCTCGAAGCGCATGCTGGGGCGCACCATGCGCTCGGTCCACCGAGTGGGTTCGCGATACGGCAGGCAGTAGGCGGTGCGTGCGTTCGTCGAATCCAGCCCCACCACCGAGGGCACCCGGCGGAGTGTCCCCGCGCTGAGCAACACGGTGTTCTGCGTATAGGCGTGAACCGCGTCGAATTCCGACTCAAGTCCACGCAGTCTGCTGTACACCCAGGCACTTGTCGCGAGCTGGAATCTGAGCGGTTGCAGATCCAGATCGAAACGGCCCAGGAGCGGCAGCTGGGCACCCGCCACCAGCCGGAGCAAGGAGGGCGGCGGTACGTCCAGGAAATGTGCCTCGATCTCCGGATACCCCTGACTGAGCGCTCGCCGGAGATGAGCGTGCATGGTTGCGTGTCCGCCGAGGTTCTCGTTGATGAAAAGGACTCTCATCGTTCGGTCTCCGTTCCTCGATCGCGTACCCGTGCGTCGTCGGGGTCGTCGGGGTCGTCGGGCCTGGCCAACCGAAGTGCGCCCAGGACCGCCACGTAGACGACCGCGGTTACCAGTGCCCCCAGCAGCCAGGCGCTGATCAGGGCGATGGACCAGCCAGCGGCTGCCCCGCACGCGGCGGCGAACAGCGCGCTTCGCCAGGGAGGCACGGGCAGGGGGCGCATTCCCGGCACCCGACGCAGCAGGAGGAGCATCAGGACGCAGACCAGGACGTCAGTCACCAAGGTGACGACTGCCGCGCCGAGATACGACCAGCGGGGTATGACCAGGAAGTTCAAGCCGACGTTGACGATCAGGCCCAGCAGGGTGACCAGGGGGTAGCGACGGTGCAGCCCCGCTGCCACCAGGCAGTTGAACGCCAGGAGGGTGAAGAACGCAAAGCACTCCGAGACTACGAGGATGCGGGCGGCGTCGGCCGCGGGGCTGTAGTCCGTTCCGTACAGCGTGCGAATCACCGGCTCCGCGAAGACCGTGAACTCGCACACCATCAGACCGCCGATTACTGCCAGCAGGAACGCGGCCCTTCCGGTGGCTTCACGGAAGGCCTGCAAGTGCTGCGGCCAGGCTCGCACCAGCAGCGGCAAGACTGCCATAGCGACCCACCCCGGCGCGAAGTGCATCAAGTCGACGAATTTATACGCCACGCCGTAGCTACCCGCAGCAGAGAAGGAGTCCAGCTGTGTCAGCATCACCGAGTCGACTCGAAAGTAGACCATCATCATGGCCGTTCCGATCGACAGCGGCAGGGCTTCCCGGATCAGTGACCACCATTCGCGCAGGTCGATCCGGTACCGGAACGGCACTGGGCGGTGTGCTGCCGGTATCTTCCAGGCAATGACGAGCAGTTCGTAGACCACAGCTGGGACGGTCAACAACAAGAGGGTCCCCCCGGCCGTAGCCAGCGCTGCCGTCAGCGCCAATTGACCGGTTGCGCCGAGGGTTCCGGCGACGGCGATGCGGCGCAATCGCATCCGGGCCTCGAAAACCGCGTCATAGGCGTGTGACGGCGTCGCCACCACGACTACCAGCCCGGCAACAGCCATTGCACGGACAACGTCTGATGGGTACCCGGCGGCGACGACGAAGCTCAAAGCCACCAAGTAGCCGACCAAGCCCAGGGCCAGCCGCAGCAGGACGTACGTGCCTCCGAAAGTCGCAGGGTCGCTCACCCCTTGGGAGAACCGGACCACCGCCACTCGCCCGATCTGCATGTCGGTGATGATGCTCAGCATCCCGAGCACGCTGAAGATGAACGTGAACTTGCCGAAATCTTCGATCGACAGAGAACGGACTATGATCACCGAGGCGATCCAGAGAAGCGCCGCCATCACTACGCGACCCGCCGCCATCGTGCTCACATTGGTCAGAAAACTCTGTGGGGCGTCCGACGGGCATGCCGCCGTCGCGCTGTCCTGCCGAGCTCCGGCAGCGGCTGGCGCTCCGCGCGACCGCCTGGCGGCTCTGCCCTTCAGCGGGAGATGCGTGTCTTGGCGCGGCATCCTAGTGCGCCCTCCATCATCGAGGCACCTTCCGTGGGCCTGACAGATGATCGGCAGGAGGAGTTCCAACCGCTCCGTGCCCCTGGCTACTTCTGCCGTGGGAGTGGAGCATGAACAGCGCGCCACTTACGGAGGTTGGCTGCGCCGTATATTTACGATGTATACATGCAGACTAGAAATACTCTGCCGCATGGTCAAGAGGCCGGTTTGACGGGCCAAAGAAACGGGCCAAAAAAAGAGTCGTCATCGCGTGCACCTGTCGCGCGTTCCGGCGTCGGGCCCGCCCAGGGAAAGGACCTTTGCTCCTGCGCCGCCGCCCACCAATGTCACGCTCGTCCTTGGCGGCTGGCGGGTGCCGCAGGAAGGAGCGACCGGAAGAGTTGGACGTAGCGCTCGGTCAAGGCGGGCCAGGCGTAGCGTTCGACCGCGCGCCGCCGCCCGGCCGCGCCCAGGCGGTCGGCAAGAGCGCCGTCGTACAGCAGCCGCCGACAGGTCGCAGCCAGCGCATCCGCATCGCCCGGCGGAACCAGCAGCCCCGTAACACCCGGCGTCATGACATACGGGATCCCTCCCACATCGGACCCCACCACGGGCGTGCCGCAAGCCATCGCTTCGATCAGCGTCATCGGATGGCACTCCGCCTCCGTCAAGGACGGCAGCACGAGCACGGCGGCCCTCTGCATCGCTGCGACCAGCGCGTCTCCGGCGAGCTCGCCGGTGAACTCCACACGGTCGCCGATACCGAGCTGCCGGGCCAGCGACAGGTGATCGGGGAGGGCATCCCCACCGCCAACGAGTTTCAGCCCTACTTCAGGCATATCAGCCAGCGCCGTGAACCCCCTGAGTAGGACTTCGACACCCTTCCACGACGACGTGCGGTCCATCCGCCCCACATAGACGATGGTGCGTGGCCGCGTCGACGCCGCTGGACCCGGCGTGAACCGTTCCACATCGACACCCGGCGTGATCTCGATAGTCCCCGGACGGCCGGACGCCAGCGAAGTAGGCGAGACGGCGACAAGCGCACTGGCCCGCGAGAACATTCGGGGCAGGAAGTACCGCTCGTACCAGCCGAGAAGACGGTCGTGGCACGGGCGTCCCTTGATCATCGATCCAGCGTGGTAGGTGACAACGGTCGGGCGACGCCCCGACACGGCGACTGCCACGTCACCCAGGCCGGGCACCGGGGCATGAGCATTGACAATGTCGACATCAAGACGGCGCAGCCAACGGCGCACTTGCAGCGGCCACAGCGGACTGACCGGCGTGTTGGACACGCGTGCCCAACTACCGAGCCGGACGATCAGCACGTCACCTTCGCCCCCAACCTCGGTACGCCCGCCAGTCAGGTTTGTCGTGATGACCACTGCCCGCAGCATGGGATCGTCGGCAACCGCGTGGGCGATACGCGCGGCATAACTCTCGGCGCCGCCGACGTGTGGTGCGTAATAGGGCACGACAACCGCGACGGTCCGTATCCGGCAGCGCTCGGCCCGACGGTCGAAGACCTCCGCAGGACCATGACGACGGCACTCCCGCAGCAGCTCACGCACATGCGCCCGCGCCGCGCCAGTGTCTCGTGCGGCCGGTGCGGTCCCGGCGCGGTTACCCATGAAGATCTTCATCTTGCCAAGACCGTTCCTTGGTGGGCCGTCAAAGTGTCAGACCGTTTCAGCTGATCGGCTTTCGGTGAGCAATGACCGGAACAGCTGACGGTAGCGATCAGTCAGGATGGGCCAGGCGTGGTGTTCGACAGCACATCGTCGGCCGGCTGCGCCCAGGCGGTCGGCAAGAGCACCGTCGTACAGCAGCCTCCGACAGGTCGCGGCCAGCGCGTCGGCATCGCCCGGCGGAACCAGCAGGCCCGTAACACCCGGCTTGATGACGTGCGGGATCCCTCCTACATCGGACCCCACCACGGGCGTGCCGCAAGCCATCGCCTCGGCCAGCACCATGCCGAAGGACTCCGCCTCCGTCAGGGACGGCAGCACGAGCATGGCAGCACTCTGCACCGCCGCAACCAACGCGTCCCCGACGATCTTGCCAGTGAATTCCACCCGCCCGGCGATACCGAGTTGATCGGCCAGCGCGGCGTACGAGGGCAGGGCATTCCCGCCACCCACAAGTTTCAGCCGTGCATCGGGCACATCGGCCAGGGTCGCGAACGCACGGAGAAGGACGTCGATCCCCTTCCACGACGACGCGCGGTCCATCCGCCCCACATAGAGGATGGTGCGTGGCCGCGTCGACGCCGCTGGACCCGGCGTGAACCGTTCCACATCGACACCCGGTGTGATCTCGATGGCTCCTGGACGGCCGAAGGCCAACGAGACCGGTGACACGGCGACGATCGCTCGGGCTCGTGAGAACAGTCGAGGCAGGATGTACCGCTCATACCAGCCGAGCAGCCGATCGCGGATCCTGCAGCCCTTGACCATCGTCCCGCAGTGGTAGGTCATGACAGTCGGGCGCCGTCCAGACACGACGACCGCCAGATCGCCGAGACCCGGAACCGGACCGTGGGCGTTGACGATGTCTACCGCGAAACGACGCAACCAGCGAGGCAGTTGCAGCGGCCACAGCGGGCTCAGCGGCGCATTGACCAAACGTTGTGTCCACGTCCCCAGCCGGACGATCGGCACGTCATGGTCGTCGACCCCGACCCTCGTGCTCAGCCCTGCCGTGTTAGAGGTGATCACGACAGCCCGCATCGCCGGGTCGTCGGCAACCGCACGGGCGACAAAAGCGGCGTAATTCTCAGCGCCGCCGACGTGCGGCGGGTAGTACGGCGCAACGACGGCAACAGTGCGCACCGGGCCACGACTGCGGTCGGCGGCACGGTCGAAAACCTCGACAGCACGGTCGGACTGATGCTCCCAGGTCAGTTCGCGAACCACATGCTCGCGGCCCGCCTGGCCCAGACGCTGGGCGAGGGCATCGTCACCAAGCACCGAGCCGAGTGCCTTTGCCAACCCTGCCTCATCTCCCGGGGCTGTGAGCAGCCCGTTGCGGCCGTGTACAAGGAGTGAGGACGTTCCAGCGACCGGAGTGCTGACGACCGGACGCCCAGAGGCCATCGCCTCCACCACCATGCTCGGAAAGTCGTCGTAGGCGGGCAGGGCCACTACTCTCGCGCGCTGGTACACCGCGGCCAGCTCGTCCCACTCCAGCCGCCTGGTGAAGGTCACATGGCCGTCGAGCCCCAGCCGCCGCACCTGCGCCTCCTGCTCGGCCGTCGATGATGCTGGTCCCACCACCTCGAGTTGCACATCCGGAACCGTTCTGGTCAGTGCACGGACCGCCCGCAGCAGAGTGGGCAGTCCACTCCCGGCTGGGGCAGGCTCCAGCGACGCGGAGAAGACGATCCGCGGCGCCTGCGGCACCGGGCTCATGGTGAAGCGCCTCAGGTCGACACCGGGCGAGATCATCGTCGAGCGTCCCGAAAAGAGGTGAGGCAGCTCAGCAGCGAGGGAGTAGGACGAGCACACAACCTCGTGTGCGCGACGCACCGTCCTGGCCAGCACCCTGCGCTCATACCCCGCGCAAAACACGTCTGGGAACAGCCGGCCCTTGTGCATCCGCCCCGCGTGACAGGTCAGCACGAAAGGCACATCGCCACAAGCTCGTGCCGCGGCATCGGCGAACAGCGGCGCTGGCGCATGCCCATTGACGAGTTCTATCTGCTCTTCCTCGACGATGCTGCGAAGACTGCGCCGCCAATGCAGGCCCAGCGGCGTATGCGAGGCCCTCACCGGCGCCGCGATCCGGTACACCGGAATGCCCTCCGGGCCATCGAATCTCCCCGCCTCGGTTCCCCGAGCCGCGGGCGTGGCGACCACCACCCGGTGTCCGTGCCTGGACTGCAGCAACCGTGCAAGATGCCACACATACCGCTCTACAGTGCCGAGATTCGCGCTGAAGTACGGCGCAGCAAACAGAACCGTACGTGGGGTCATCAGGGCCTCCGGACAGGACCGGCACCCGGGCACTCGACCGGTTGACTCCCGTCACCCTGGTCACCCGCAGCTGTGCGAAGGACGTCACTGTAGAACCGGAGGAGAGTTTGCACATGCTCCCCCCAAGCGAAGCTGGTTACAGCGTGTCGACGCGAGTATCGGCCCATTCTCTCGCGCCTTTTCGCATCGCCGGCGAGTGACGCCAACGCTTCGCGGAGCATGCCTACATCGCGCGGCAGAAGCGTGACGTGCGCGCGGTCGAGCTTGTACGGTGCATAACCGGGGGCGTCGGTCGTGACGATCGGCAACCCGGATGCCATGGCTTCCTGGACGGTCAGCGGGAAGCCCTCGGTGGTCGACGGCAGCGCAAAGACATCACAGGCGCGATACACCTCGGCCACCGCGTCCGGTGGCAAGGCGCCAAGGCGATGCACACCAGGCCTCTGTCCCACCAGGAGACCCTCCTTGCCCTCACCGACGAAGACGAGGTCGTAGGCAGGGTCGGCGGCCGCGAGGAGGAGGTCGCAACCCTTCTTGGGGACCAGCCGACCGACGAAGAGGACCAGCACACGGTTCTGCGGCAAAGAGAAGCGCTCTCGCGCGCACCTACGCTCTTGGCTGGATCGCGCTGGATGGAACGCCGCCGTGTCCACGCCGTTCGCGAGGTGGTGAACGTTCTGAGGACGCGCGCCGTGCGCGAGAGTGAAGGCCGCTACAGAGGCGTTGACAACAAGAACTCGAACGGCACGTCGCAGGAGGGGTTGTCCTGCCGCTGCGTAGACCACACGTTGTGTCCATCGAACGAGCGCAGAGGGGTGCTCCACGAGGGCAACATGCTGCGTGAGGACTAGGGGCGTATGCGTGAGCACTGCGGCGAGTCCCGCGGCCCACGATGTCATGTAGAGGCAGTCATGCGCATGTACGACGTCGGCCCAGCGTGCCCAGCGCAGGACCGCCGGCAACAGCCGCGGCGAGAGTATCGGGAACGGGACGCTCGCACGGGTCTCGACGCCGTTCCAGGCCGGGATGCGCACGACGCGCACACCGGCGGCGTCAACATCGTCGCGTGGTCTCCGTATATCACGTGCCTCTGTGCGCGACCCGCTGGTCAGCACAGTGACCTCGGTCCCCAGGCGCGTGAGGTGGATGGCTTCGTTGCGTACGACGTTCTCGATTCCCCCGACATGCGGTGGGTAATAGTGGCTGACAAGCAGTACGCGCAGTGACTGCCTGGTCGGTGCAGTCATCGGAAGATCTCCGCTCCGTCACTGCTGTAGACCTTGTTCTTGGTTGCATTCAAGAAGCCGGCCGGATAGCGATACGTCACCCCGTCGCCGCCGTAGAAGACCGATGCCTCGCCTTTGCGGACCGTCGTGGAGCCAAGGAAGACGTACGAGTCCTTCCTTATGAGCGACGGGTAGATGCTGTTCACCGCACGGCCGCGGAGCTGCATTTGCAACCGATCGAAGGGGGGGCGATCCGACTGAACCTGCGACTGGATGTTGACAGGCTGTCCTGGCGCGCTGGCCAGCAGCCATTCGAACGCCCTGCGCTCTTCAGGATGGATGTAGTAGTTGTCGTAGTAAGGGCCGGCGTTATCGAGGCTCAGCACCGGCGAATAGCCGCCGATCAGTTTCGGCACGGCACCGGCAAGGTCGAGAAACAACACCACCGACAGCGCGCACGCCAACGGCGCCGTCCGCCGCCGCCCGGCCCACCGGCAGACCCACACCAATCCGGCTGCGACGAACGGGGCGAAGATGAACAAACCCTGCTGGAACGCACGCAGCACGCCATAGTCGATGGAAGCCTGCGGCAGGAGGGTGAGCATTCCGATTACGACGCCTGCCCCGACAGTCAACGTGACCTGATCACGTGTCGGGCGGAATGCCTTCCGCCGGGCCATCAGGGTCGACGCGACACCGAGGAACAGCAGCAGCTGCAGCAGTCCCGCGGTAAACGTGCGGAAGCCGGCGTTCGCCGCCTCCACATCGACACCGGTGTCCTCGAGGGCACGGCCGACCGGTGTGAGCGGCTGGACCTGCTCCTTTGCGACCGAAACGGGGTAGGCGTCGACAACGCTCCACGGTAGATAGTCACCACCCGCCCTGGTGGCCTCCCTCAGCTGCACGGTGTGGGCGCGGTACTCATTCAGTCGCTGAGCCGCACTGACCTGCGCCCCGCCGATGAGGCTGTACGACACATCGGACGACCGGTTCCACGCCTGCCCGCTTCGAAGATCACGCACAGTCGTGCTGACTGTCGCCTGCAGGTGCCCGCCCGTGTGAGAGACAGGACCGGTCCAGACAACCGCGGCCGCCGCTGTTGCGACCAGGATCCACCATGTGACGAAGGCCCGCTTGACGGCCTCTCGCGGTGTCCTGCTCCTCATGCGCGAGCACAGCCGCCACACGAGGTCGGTGGCGAACGCCAGCGCCAAGGTCATCACGATGACGTAGGTGGTCGAGTAGTGGGAGAGGACGATCCCCAGGGCCAGCACGGTGAACGCGACCCGTCGGCCGCGGATCGGGCGGCCGGTGTCGGTCACCACCACCATGGCGCATCCGAGCAGGACGAAGGCGATCTCCTGGCGTGCCATGAACACCATGTCGGTGAAGAACGTCGGGAACATCATGAAGAAGACGGCCGACAACAGCGCGACGAGCTGAGGCGCCACGTTGCGCACCGAGCGGTAGACCAGAGCCGGTGTGAGGGCGAAGAGCAGCGGCAGAACGACCTTGAAGACATAGACGCCGGAGATCCCCGTCAGCCGTACCAGCGACGTCGGCAGCAGGGTGATGCTCATGCACGCGTTGTACGAATCACGGTAGGCGGCCATGTTCCAGCGGTTTCCGACGGCCGTCAGCTGGAAGATCTCGTACTCGTGCTGGATGTCGTGGCCGGTGATGTACCAGCCGCGCAGAGAGGTGAGAAGGAGAAGTCCCGCCGCCGCGAAGAACAGGCCCGTGACCACGATGGTGGACGGGTAACGCCGACGCCGCCACATGAGGAGGGCGAGAAGCAACGCGACGCTGACCATCGCGGCAACGCTGACGGCTGAGCCCGCCTGGTTGTTGAGCCGGATCGGACCCGCGACCGACAGGACGAGTGTGACGGCGCCGAGAGCCGCCACAGCGACCAGGCCTGGGGGCAGGCCCTGGGTACGCCCCGTGCGCCACCGGTCGAGGCCGTCGGCCCTACGCTCGGCCGGAGGATCTGCCGCGACAGCGATGATGATGACGGCCAGAGCGGAGGCGACCGCGAGGGGCGCGCGGGCGAGCGGTTGCCCGATACCGACGGGAGGCAGGACGGTGTTCACAACCAGGGCGACGACGATGGCGGTGATGATGCTGAGGCCGACGGCGAGCAGCACGCGGCCGTCCCGGGTCGACACCACCCGGGAGGCGATGCCGTACCACAGCACCGTCGGTGCGCCGAGGAGGAGCCAGAGACCGGCGAGCGTCAGCAGCCCGATGGGAGCCCCGGGCAGGAGCTCGACGAGTGCGGCGAGCGCCGTGCCGCCGAGTACCGCGCGGCGTCCTGCCGCCCGCCCTGCCAGGGTTGCGACGGCGGTCATGGTGAGCCCTGGGGGTGCTCGGAGCCGTGGGCTCCCAGACGGAAGTGCAGCGTCTGGGGGTGGTCGAGCAGCGCGACATGGAGGTCCTGAGCGCCCTGACGCAGCGGAAGCCGCACAATCGTCGACGTCCGGCCGTTGGCACCCTCGGGGAGCGTGGTCGTGGTCGACGCCGTCGTTCGACCACCGGACGATTCGAGCCACACACGCAGCCGATACCTCTGCTTGCCGTCACCGTGGCCCACGACCGATACCGGGATGAGGACTTGGGCGTTGTCCACGACCGGCGCACTCGTGAAGTACAGCTCGGTATAGGAGCTCGGCACCCGTGTGAACGATTCGCGCAGCTCACGGCGTGCGGCCGGGGTCACCAGGACGCCCACCACGCCGACGATCAGGATGAGCAGCACCACGACCGCGTAACGACGGCGACGCCGACGGTCCGGACGCGCGTGGCTAAGGGGCGCCCTTTCTTGCTGCGACGGCTTCTTGAGGCTGTCGAGGAAGGGGCTCATGCTGCTTCTCCTTCCGAGCTCACTCAGCCATCGCAACCCGACGATCAACGCTGGGACGGTCTGCGGACGTCATGCCGGCTTGCCGCCCACCGGCCGGTGAGGCCGTGCCTGGCCCGGGCACCGGGGATGCGGGGCGGCAGTGCCCGCGGGGCCGAGCCGCCGGGTCCGACCCGCTCCCTCCGCATGAAGCGGACCTTGCCCAGAATGCAGAAGCAGCCGACGGCGTCGTGCCAACTGATCTTCTTGCCGTCGGCGTGCGACCGGCTGTAGTAGCTCACGGGGACCTCGAACGGGCGGATGCCGAGTCGGAGCAGACACGCGGTGATTTCCGTGTCCAGCCCGAAGCCGCGCGAATGCAGGTGCAGAGAGCGGAAGAGGGACAACGGAATCAGCTTCAGACAGGTGTGCAGATCGGCCAGGTGGGCGTCGAAGAGCACATTCGCCGCGAGCGTCATCAGCTCGTTTCCAAGGGCGTACCGGTACGACTGGTAGACCGTGTTCTGTCCGAACAGACGCGCCCCGTAGACGACGTCGCAGCGTCCTTGGAGGACGGGCTGCAGAAGCCGCGGAATGTCGTCCGGCGAATATTCCAAGTCGGCGTCGAACGGAAGGATGTGCGTTCCGGTGGCCAGTCCCCCGGCCGTGAGCAGGGCAGCGCCTTTGCCGAGGTTGTGGGGGTGCCTGTGCGTGATCACCACGGGATTCGCCTGCTGGGCCAGCAGGAGCGGGGTGCGGTCACTGCTGCCGTCGTCGACGACGATCAGTTCCATTTCGCACGGATACTCATGGGCGAGCACCGAATCGATCGCTGCGGTGATCGTCCTTTCCTCGTTGTACGCCGCCATCAGGATGGAGAGCTTCACCGGGCCGTCGCCCGACCACTTCCGCCCGCCCGAAGGCGGAGAAACAGGGATGTCCGGTGCGCTCATCGCGGCCCTCTCCTCGGTGCGCCTTACGAGAGGTTCGAAGCCTGGGTGCCTGGGACGTAAGCATGCATCGTCAGTGACTCTTGTACGCTTACGTCGTATACGCCCCACCTTGCCCCCCGAAGGTCCCGCGGTCAAGAGCAGAGGGAGGCCGGTCGAGGCCGGTCAGGCGGACAGGCGCTAGCCGATGACCGTCGCGCCGGGCGCCGGCCCCGAAGTCCTCCGTACGTCACGGCAGGTGCCGGAGGCACGCAGTCCCGCGGCCACCTTCTCCGCCGACTCGGCATCCCGCGCGAGGAACGCCGTGGTCGGGCCGGACCCCGAGACCAGGCCGGTCATGGCGCCGGCGGCGCGGCCCGCGGCGAGGGTGTCGGCGAGCTGGGGGAAGAGGGAGAGGGCGGCGGGCTGCAGGTCGTTGGAGACGGCGGCGGCGAGGGCGTCGGGGTCGCCCTTGGCGAGGGCGTCGAGGAGCGGCTCGGAGGCGACGGGCTCAGGGATGTCCGTGCCCTCGCCGAGCCGGTCGAACTCACGGAAGACGGCGGGCGTCGACAGTCCGCGGTCGGCCATCGCGAACACCCAGTGGAAGGTGCCGCCCACATCGAGCGTCCGGAGCTTCTCGCCGCGCCCGGTGCCGAGGGCCGCCCCGCCGACCAGGCTGAACGGCACGTCGCTGCCCAACTCGGCGCAGATGTCGAGGAGTTCCTCGCGGGAGGCGTGCGTGCCCCACAGTGCGTCGCAGGCGAGCAGCGCGCCCGCGCCGTCCGCGCTGCCGCCCGCCATGCCGCCGGCGACGGGGATGTCCTTGGCGATGTGGAGGTGGACCGCGGGGTCGAGGCCGTAGCGGTCGGCCAGGACGAGGGCCGCGCGAGCCGCCAGGTTCGTACGGTCCAGGGGAACCTGGTGGGCGTCCGGGCCCTCGCAGGTGATGCGGAGTTCGTCGGCCGGGGTCACGGTGACCTCGTCGTACAGGCCTACGGCCAGGAAGACGTTGGCCAGGTCGTGGAACCCGTCGGGGCGGGCGGCGCCGACCGCGAGCTGGACATTGACCTTGGCGGGGACGCGAACGGTGACACTCACTGCTGACCCGGCTCCTTGCCTTCTTCCTCTTGCCTGTCCCCGCGGTCCTGTTCCCTGTCCCTGCCGTCCTGTTCCCTGTCCCTGCCGTCCTGCTCGTGCTCCGCCTTGTGCTCCGCGATGCGCGCGAACTCCTCTACCGTCAGGGCCTCTCCGCGCGCCTGCGGCGAGACCCCGGCCGCGACGAGCGCCGCCTCGGCGGACGCCGCGGAGCCCGCCCAGCCGGCGAGCGCCGCCCGCAGCGTCTTGCGGCGCTGGGCGAAGGCCGCGTCGATGACGGCGAAGACCTCGCGCCTGGAGGCGGTGGTCTTGAGCGGCTCGGCGCGCCGGGTCAGGGACACCAGCCCGCTGTCGACGTTCGGCGCCGGCCAGAAGACGTTGCGCCCGATGGCACCGGCCCGCTTGACCTCGGCGTACCAGTTGGCCTTCACGGACGGCACGCCGTACACCTTGGAGCCGGGTCCCGCGGCCAGGCGGTCGGCGACCTCCGACTGCACCATGACGAGGGTGCGTTCGATGCTCGGGAAGGTCTCCAGCATGTGGAGGAGGACCGGGACGGCCACGTTATAGGGGAGGTTGGCGACCAGGGCGGTGGGCGGCGGGCCCGGCAGCTCCATGACGTGCATCGCGTCGGAGTGCACCAGCGCGAAACGGTCGGCGCGCTCCGGCATGCGGGCGGCGATGGTGGTGGGGAGCGCGGCGGCCAGTACGTCGTCGATCTCGACGGCGGTGACGCGGTCGGCGACCTCCAGCAGGGCGAGGGTGAGGGAGCCGAGCCCCGGGCCCACCTCGACCACCACGTCGTCGGGGCGGACCTCCGCGGTGCGGACGATACGGCGGACCGTGTTCGCGTCGATCACGAAGTTCTGGCCGCGCTGTTTGGTGGGGCGCACGCCGAGGGCTGCCGCCAGTTCACGGACGTCGGCGGGGCCCAGGAGGGCGTCGGGGGTGGGGCTGCTCACCCGACAAGGGTACGGGGCCGGGGGATGGCGTCGGTGCAGCCGGCCTCGGCCGTGAGGGCCGGGCACCCGCGGCTGGGCCTCACCCCCGCGTCGCCCCCCCCCGCATCACTCCCGCGTCACCCCCGCAACCGCGCCCCGCAATGCGGCCAAGGGCTGGCCCCCTGCCGCACGAACAGCCGCTTCGCCCGCATCGTCTGTTCCGCGGCCGGAGCGTCCTGCGGCCGCCCCTTCCCCCCGAGGCTCTGCCAGGTCTCCGTGTCGAACTGGTACAGCCCCCCATACGTCCCCGAAGAATCCACCGCGTCCGGCCGCCCGCCGGACTCGCACGCCGCGAGCCCCCGCCAGTTCAGGTGATCCGCACCGCGCACGGACGTCGGCAACGGCTTCGTCCCCACCTTCACGATCTGCGTCCGCGGCTCCCGCACCACCTCGGACTTGATCTTCCGCGGCTTCTGCTTGACGCCGTTGACCGTGCGGAGGGAGTACGTCACGCGTCGCAGGCCCGGTACCCCGGCCCGCTCGACGATCTCCGTGCCCCGGAAGACCGACGGATCCTCGACGCGTTCCACGGCGAACGCGATCGCCTCGTCGCGGATCTCCTTCCGGCCGGTGATCCGCAGGACCGTGACCGTCTGCCCGTCGCGCGGAAAGGTCTCGAGCGGGACGGACGTGGTGTCCTGGCCGCGCAGGATGATGCCGGCCTGCTCCACGACCTCGCGCACGGTAGCCGCGTTCGTGCGGATGGTGCGCGCCAGGCCGTCCGCCATGATCGTCACCGTGCGCTCGGTGCGCACATCCAGCGCAAGCCCCTCGCGCCCGATGCGCCGGGAGCGCGAGGTCGACAGATACGCCCCCTCTGCGCGCACCCCCAACTGTCGGAGGGCCGCCTCCACGGTGTGCGCCGTCGTCCACACCTCCCGATGCTGACCGTCGATCGTGAGCCGCACGGGCCGCCCGTAGCGCACCGCGACCTCGTCACCGCTGGAGAGGGCCGCATCGCGCCCGGGCGCGACCACGTCGTGCGCCCCCACCTCCACGCCCTCCTCGGCCAGCAGTTCGGTGACGTCGTCCGCGAAGGTGTGCAGGGTGCGCGACTTGCCGTCGACGCTCAGCTCGACCGCCTTGTCCTTGGCGACGAAGGCGGTCGTCCCGCCCGCGAGGAACGCGACGACCAGCGCCTGCGGCACCAGCCGGCGCATGGTTCCGTCCCCCCGCTCGGCGGCGCGCGCCCTGCGCCGGTGCGCGGCCCGCCGGCCGCTCCTCGGGCGCACGACGGGTGTGTGCGCCGCCGCCTCGGACACCTCCTCGTACGCGGGCCGGTACGTGTCCTCACGGTCCCTGCTTGCCTCAGAGCCTCCATGGGTTCCGGACGACCCATACGACCCATACGACCCGTACCCGTAGGGCTCGTAGGCGGCGTAGGCGTCGTGCGCCTGGTACGCGGGGACGTACGTGTCCGTACTCGTACGCATCCCGTACGCCCCCTGCGCCCCGTGTACCCCCAGCGCCCCATGTACCCCGTGCACCCCATACGCCAGCGTCTGAGCGCTGTACGGGTCGAAGCCGCCGTACGCCGGGGGCTCGTGGGCCGGGCTCGGGCCATACGTCTCGAACTGCGCGTTGCTCACGACGACACGCTCCAGCGGAGGAGTCCGGATCGGAGCCCCAGAACCTAGCGGAGGGGTGGTGACTCTCCAAAGCGACTCGACTACGCACCGTTGCCATCGGGCACGGCGCGTAGCCGCGCGAGCGTTATCCGGCGGTTATCGGTCAGTAGCCGAAGGCATGTGCCGTGTTCGAGCCCAGGGCCGCCGCCAGCACGTCCTCGTCGATCCCCCGAACGGCCGCCATGGCGCGCACCGTGATCGGAATGAGATACGGAGCGTTGGGCCGTCCGCGGTACGGCGCCGGCGTGAGGAAGGGCGCGTCGGTCTCCACGAGGAGCAGCTCCAGCGGGGCCACCGCCACCGCGTCCCGCAGATTCTGGGCGTTCTTGAAGGTGACGTTGCCGGCGAAGGACATGTAGTAGCCGGCCCGGGCGCACACCTGGGCCATCTCGGCGTCGCCCGAGTAGCAGTGGAACACCGTCCGCTCGGGGGCGCCCTCCTCCTTCAGCACCCGCAGCACATCCGCATGGGCCTCGCGGTCGTGGATGACCAGGGCCTTGCCGTGCCGCTTGGCGATCTCGATGTGGGCGCGGAAGGACGCCTCCTGCGCCTCCTTGCCCTCGGGCCCGGTGCGGAAGTAGTCGAGGCCGGTCTCGCCGACGCCCTTCACCTGAGGGAGCGCGGCCAGGCGGTCGATCTCGGCGAGCGCCTCGTCGAGCGCCCGCGCGCCCCCGGGCTCGCGCGCCCCCTGCCGCGACCAGCCGTCGGGGTCCCCGTGCACGATGCGCGGAGCCTCGTTCGGGTGCAGGGCGACGGTCGCGTGCACGGCGTCGTACCGCGCCGCCGTCTCGGCGGCCCACTGCGAGCCCCGTACGTCACAGCCCACCTGCACGACCGTCGTCACACCCACCGACGCCGCCTTCGCCAGGCCCTCCTCCACCGTGCCGGACTGCATGTCGAGGTGGGTGTGGGAGTCGGCGACCGGCACCCGGAGCGGTTCCGGGAGGGGCGGGGCCGCGTGCTTGTCGGAGGCGTTGGAAGGCATGCCCCGATCCTACGAAAGGGGCACGCCCGCTCCGTCGGCGCTCGGCCCGACCGCTCGGCCGACGCTCAGCTCGCCTTGCGGTGGAAGACGTGCAGGAGATCGGACAGGTGCCAGTGGTGGTCCGGCTCGCCCGCCGCCGACTCCGGCTTCGGCTCCACCTGCCGGGGGATCGGGCGAGGGCCGTGCAGGGAGTTCTGCACGGAGGACACCTGCCCGGGCCGCATGATCCGTACGACGTGGTTGTCGCAGTTCTCGCACGTGGGCCGGCTCAGCGGCGACGGCACGACCTGGCCGTTCGCGACGTACATCACGAACTCGTGGCCGTCACCGTGGATGTGATGCTCTATCTCGTACGACTGCTCCCAGCCGTGCCCGCATCGCATGCAGGCGAAGGAGTACGACTCGTGGACGACGGCGGTCGCGGCGCTGCGAAGGCCCGTGGTCTGCTGTGCGATCTCGCTCATGCCAGCTCCTGTGGTCCGCTGGTGGAACGGGTTGCGTCCCTTCGTCCAGTGGACTCCTCGGCAGGAGCGAACGCACGTCATCTGCCCAGTATTGGGGGCGACTTGGGCGTTCCTTGCCGAAAGGCCCGGGTCCTTTACCCCCGCATGGGGCGCGCGCTCATTCGAGATACGCCCTGCTCACACGGCGTTTCACGCCCCCGCGTTCTTCGCCGCCACGACCGCGTCGAAGACCTCCCTCTTGGGCACCCCGGCCTCGGCGGCCACCGCCGCGATGGCCTCCTTGCGCCGCTCCCCCGCCTCTTCACGCACGCGAACGCGCCGCACGAGTTCCCCGGCGTCGACCTCCTCGGCCCCCTTCTCCGGAGCCCCCTCGACCACGACGGTGATCTCCCCGCGCACGCCCTGAGCGGCCCAGGCCGCGAGCTCCCCCAGCCCGCCCCGCTTGACCTCCTCGTACGTCTTGGTCAGCTCCCGGCACACAGCGGCCCGCCGCTCGCCGCCGAACACCTCGGCCATCGCGGCGAGCGTGTCGTCGAGCCGGTGCGGCGCCTCGAAGTAGACGAGCGTGCGCCGCTCCCCGGCCACCTCCCGCAGCCGCGACAGCCGCTCCCCCGCCTTGCGCGGCAGGAACCCCTCGAAGCAGAACCGGTCCACCGGCAGCCCGGACAGCGCGAGCGCGGTGAGCACGGCGGACGGCCCGGGTACGGCGGTGACGCGGATGTCCTTCTCCACCGCCGCCGCGACCAGCCGGTACCCGGGGTCGGACACCGACGGCATCCCCGCGTCGGTCACCAGCAGCACACGCGAGCCCTCCAGGAGGGCCTCGACCAGTTCGGGCGTACGCGCCGACTCGTTGCCCTCGAAGTACGACACGACCCGCCCGGCCGGCTGTACGCCCAGCGCCTGGGTGAGCCGCCGCAGCCGCCGGGTGTCCTCGGCGGCGACCACGTCCGCGCCGGCCAGCTCCTCGGCGAGCCGGGGCGGGGCGTCCTTGATGTCGCCGATGGGGGTGCCTGCCAAAACAAGGGTTCCTGTCACGTTTCCATCCTCGCAGGGCGCATCCACGGGACTCCCACAGACGTGTTCCCTACGATGGCGCGGTGACCAGTACCGCGTCCTCCATGGACACCCGGCAGGACCAGGCACCGCACGAGCAGCGGCCGTCGTGGCAGCAGCGGCTGCGCCGATTCGGCTACACGGCGACGCCGAGAAGCGACGTGCGAGAGCGCCTGGTGCCGCCGTACGTTCGGCCCAGCCCGCGGATGTGGCAGTTCCTCGGCGTCCCGCGGACGCTCGCCGAGCGGCTCGTGCGCTGGTCGGGCTGGGGCGGTCCGCTGCTGGTCACGCTGCTGGCGGGGGTGCTGCGGTTCTGGAACCTCGGCAGCCCGAAGGACGTGATATTCGACGAGACGTACTACGCCAAGGACGCCTGGGCGATCGTCCACCGCGGCTACGAGGTCAGCTGGGACAAGAACGCCAACGATCTCATCCTGAAGATCGGCGATCAGATCCCGATCCCGACGGACGCGGCGTACGTCGTGCATCCGCCGGTCGGCAAGTACGTCATCGGGTTCGGCGAGCTGATGTTCGGGTTCAACCCGTTCGGCTGGCGCTTCATGACGGCGCTGCTCGGCACGCTCGCCGTGCTGATGCTGTGCCGCATCGGCCGCCGTATCTTCCGCTCGACGTTCCTCGGCTGCCTCGCGGGCGCGCTGATGGCGGTCGACGGGCTGGCGTTCGTGATGGCGCGCACCTCGCTGCTCGACGGGGTGCTGATGTTCTTCGTGCTGGCGGCGTTCGGCTGCCTCGTCGTCGACCGGGACCGGGCGCGCGCGAAACTCGCGGCCGCGCTCCCGGCCGACCCCGACGGCCGGGTCCGCCCCGACGCGCACACCGCCGAGACCCTCCGCCTGGGCTGGCGTCCCTGGCGCTGGCTGGCCGGCCTGATGCTGGGCCTGGCCATCGGCACCAAGTGGAACGGCCTGTACTTCCTGGTCGCGTTCGGCCTGCTGACGGTGTTCTGGGACATCGCCGCCCGCCGGGTCGCCGGCGCCCGTCACCCGTACACGGCCGTCTTCAAGCACGACCTGGGCCTCGCCTTCCTGGCGACGGTACCGGTGGCGATCGTCACCTACATCGCATCCTGGACCGGCTGGATCCTCTCCCCCACGGACGGCACCGGCGGCTACTACCGCGACTGGGCGTCCGCGAACGGGCGCACGAGCAGCTGGTCGTGGCTGTTCCCCGACTGGTGGCTGAGCCTGTGGCACTACGAGCACCAGGTGTACGAGTTCCACGTCGGCCTGTCGTCGCCGCACACCTACCAGTCCAACCCGTGGAGCTGGATCGTCGACGGCCGCCCCGTGTCGTACTTCTACGAGTCCCCGCTGCCCGGCAAGGACGGCTGCCCCGTCGACGCGGGCGAGAAGTGCGCCCGCGAGGTCCTGGCGATCGGCACACCGTTGCTGTGGTGGGTGGCCGCCTTCGCCCTCCTGTACGTCCTGTGGCGCTGGCTCTTCCGCCGCGACTGGCGGGCCGGGGCGATCGCCTGCGGCGTCGCGGCCGGCTACCTCCCCTGGTTCCTCTACCAGGAACGCACGATCTTCTTCTTCTACGCCGTCGTCTTCCTCCCCTTCCTCTGCCTGGCCGTGGCGATGCTCCTCGGCGCGATCATCGGCCCACCGCGCTCGAGCGACACCCGCCGGGTGGCCGGCGCCACGGGGGCGGGCGTACTGGTCCTGCTGATCGCCTGGAACTTCATCTATTTCTGGCCGATCCACACGGGCACGGCGATCCCGGTGGACCAGTGGCGGTCGCGGATGTGGCTGGACACGTGGGTCTGACGTGCGTAACAGGGGGAGTCGGTGATCGTTCATACAGGCATGAACGTAACTAAACGGACACTTGCTGTCATCGCCCTCGCGGGAGCCGCGGCCATGTCGACCTCCGCCGTGGCGGGCGCCGACACCCTCGACCCGCAGCCGCAGAAGTCGATCTCGTACCTGGTGTATCCGTCCCAGGGCACCTACCCGCCGGGCATCCTGCCCTTCGCGGCCGCCGTGCCCACCGCCGCCCTCCTCGGCGTCAATCCCTTCAGCGTCGTCTGAGGATCGCCTCCCGCTGAGCGCTGTGGCCGGCCGGTCGGGTCGGCTGCAGCGCTCAGTCGCATCTGAGCGGCACCGCTGAAATGGCCAACAACAGAAAACCCCGCCACAGGTTTCCCTCACGCCACTTACAGTGCGGGGGACCGAAACGGGGAGGGGACTCATGTCCAAGGGGGTCAAGGCCGCTGTCATCGGCGGGGTGTTCGCCGTGATGGTGGGCGGTGCCGGGTACGGCGCGTACAACGTCGTATCCGCGTTGAACGGCGGCGGGGCGACGGGGGCGGCATCACCGAAGAGCGGGCCGCCGAGCAGTGCCGAGGTCGAGGAGACCACGACGAAGTTCTTCGCGGCCTGGGAGAAGGGACAGGCGGCGCAGGCGGCGGCGTTCACGAACAACGACGCGGCCGCCGAGTCGGTCCTGACGTCCTACGGCGAGAAGGCGTACATCACCGGCGTGAAGATCACGCCCGGCAAGGCGAAGGGCGCCACCGTCCCCTTCACGGTGAGCGCGAAGGTGTCCTACGACGGGAAGTCCAAGGCGCTCTCCTACAAGAGCGAGCTCACCGTGGTGCGCGGGCTCACCACCGGGCGGGCCCTCGTCGACTGGGAACCGACCGTGATCCACCCGCAGCTGAAGAAGGGCGACACCCTCGTCACCGGCGAGGCCGCGAGCCCGCCCATCGAGGCCGTGGACCGCGAGGGCACCGTGCTGACGAAGGAGAAGTACCCCTCCCTCGGCCCGATCCTGGACACGCTGCGGGAGCGGTACGGCGACAAGGCCGGCGGCTCACCCGGTATCGAGCTGGCGATACGGCACGCCGACGAGTCCGCGGACACCACGCTGCTGACCCTCGCCAAGGGCAGACCGGGCAAGCTGGAGACGACGCTCAGCGCGAGCGTGCAGGCGGCCGCCGAGACGGCCGTGAAGAAGTACGCCGAGTCCTCGGTGGTGGCCCTCAAGCCGAGCACCGGCGAGGTCCTGGCGGTGGCGAACCATCGCGGCGACGCCTTCAACGCGGCCTTCGAGGGGCGCGTCGCACCCGGCTCCACGATGAAGATCATCACCGCGGCGATGCTCATCGACAACGGCGTGACCTCGATGAACGGCCCGGCCCCCTGCCCGCCCAGCGCCATGTGGCAGAGCCAGACCTTCAAGAACCTCAAGGGCCTGGAGCCCAACGAGACCGCGAGCGCGACGCTCGCCGACGGCTTCCTGCGCTCCTGCAACACGGCCTTCATCAAGCTCGTCGACGAGGATCCGCTCACCGACGCCTCGCTGACCAGGGAGGCCGAGGAACGGTTCGGGCTCGGCCGCGGCGACTGGAAGACCGGCATCACCTCGTTCGACGGCAGTGTCCCCGCCTCCGCCGGCCCGGACCGCGCGGCCAACGCCATCGGCCAGGGCGGCGTCCAGATGAACCCGCTCAACATGGCCTCGGTGACGGCCACCGCGATCACCGGCGAGTTCCGGCAGCCGTATCTGGTCTCGCCCGAGCTCGACGACCGACAACTGGCCACCGCCGAGGGCCTGCGGGCGGGCACCGCCGCCCAGCTGAAGCAGATGATGCGGCTGACCGCGACCGCGCCCCAGGGCACCGCCGTGCGAGCCATGTCCGGGCTCAGCGGTGACATCGGTGCCAAGACCGGGTCCGCCGAGGTCGACGGGAACGCCACCTCCGACAGCTGGTTCACCGGTTTCCGCAATGATGTGGCGGCCGCCGCGATGTCCCAGCAGGGCGGCCACGGCAGCGACGCGGCGGGGCCGATTGTCGCAGACGTGCTACGAGCGTCCGGCTGAAGTTAACCCGCACAGGACGGGACTCTAGGGTGGTCGTCGTCGTTGGTAAGCGTGAGGCCGGCGGGGCGGCGGGGGCCCCTGAATACGCGAGGGAAACGGAAAGCAGTGGGTAACAGAAGGCGCGTCGCCGAGCGACGGAAGACCAGACCCGCCGTGCTCGGCGGGATGATCGCCGTCGTCGTCGGCGGCGCCGGGTTCGGTGTCTACGCCCTGTACAGCGGCGGAGCGGTGGCCGACAGCCGTACGGACACGGCGGCCTCCTCCGCCGACCAGAAGGCGAAGAAGGTCAAGACCGGCCCGCTGTCGGCCAAGGAGGTCACGACCGCGGCCGAGACGTTCCTCACCGCCTGGCAGCAGGGCAAGGTGACCCAGGCGGCCGCCGCCACGGACGACAGCGCGGCCGCGCAGGCCCTGCTGACCGGCTACACCAAGGACGCCCACATCAAGGACGTCACCCTCACCGCCGGCCCCCGCACCGGCGACAAGGTCCCCTTCTCCGTGAAGGGCACGGTGGCGTACCAGGGCACCAGCAAGCCGCTCACGTACGACAGTTCGCTGACCGTCGTCCGGCGCGCCGAGGACGGCAAGCCGCTGGTCGACTGGCACTCCGCGGTCGTCCACCCCGATCTGAAGGACGGCGACACCCTCGTCACCGGCGCGTCCGGCACCCCGCCGGTCAAGGCGCTCGACCGGGACGGCGGCGAGCTGACCGAGAAGGAGTACCCGTCGCTGGGCTCGGTCCTGGACGGGCTGCGCGAGAAGTACGGCGACAAGGCCGGCGGCAAGGCGGGCGTCGAGCTCCAGGTGATCCGGGGCACGGAGTCCAAGAAGGCCGAGCTGTCCGACAAGACGCTGGTGGAGCTGAGCAAGGGCACGCCGGGCACGGTGAAGACGACGCTGAGCCCGGCGCTGCAGGCCGCCGCGGAGAAGCAGGTGGCCGCGAAGTCGAAGGCGTCGGTGGTCGTGCTGCGCCCGTCGACCGGCGAGATCCTGGCGGTCGCGAACTCCTCGCACGGCTTCAACACGGCGTTCCAGGGCTCCCTCGCCCCCGGCTCCACGATGAAGGTCATCACCTCCTCGCTGCTGATCGAGAAGGGCCTCGCGTCGGCGGACAAGCAGCACCCCTGCCCGAAGTACTTCACGTACGGCGGCTGGAAGTTCCAGAACGACGACAAGTTCGAGATCAAGGGCGGCACGTTCAAGGCGAGCTTCGCCCGCTCCTGCAACACGGCCTTCATCAGCCAGGCCGGCAAGCTGGACAACGACAGCCTGACCAAGCAGGCGCAGCAGGTCTTCGGCCTCTCCCTCAACAACTGGTCCGTCGGCGTCCCGACCTTCGACGGCGCCGTCCCGGTCCAGTCCCAGGCCCAGATGGCGGCCTCGCTCATCGGCCAGGGCGGGGTGCGGATGAACCCGCTGAACATGGCGTCGGTCTCGGCGACGGTCAAGACGGGCACCTTCAAGCAGCCCTACCTGGTCGCTCCGACGGTCGACAACCGCACCCTCGCCACCGCCTCCCGCACCCTGTCGGCGTCCACCCTCGCCCAACTGCGCGAGCTGATGTCGTACACGGCGGCCTACGGCACCGCGGCCGAGGCGATGTCCGGGGTCACCGGCGACGTCGGCGCGAAGACCGGCTCGGCGGAGGTCGACGGCCAGAAGAAGCCGAACGGCTGGTTCACCGCCTATCGCAACGACCTGGCCGCGGCGGGCGTGGTCCAGTCGGGCGGCCACGGCGGAGAGACGGCGGGCCCGATCGTGGCGGCACTGCTGAAGACAGGCGGCTGAGCCTCAGCGGCCCACGGGGGTGGCGGCGGCCAGATACGTCCGCCGCAGGAACCTCATCAGCGCCTTCGACTCGAACTGCACCACGGAGACGCCCTCGGCCGAGTGGAACTCCACGACGGCCTGCACCCGGCCGCAGGGCCACACCCGTATCTCGCCGCTCTCGGCCGGCGCCCGCAGCCCCTGTTCCAGCAGCGACCGCGAGAACGTCCACTCATGGGCCTCACGCCCGGGCAACCGCACCCGCACCGAGCGCGGGTCGGTATCGGGGTCGTAGCGCAGGACCACCGGGACGGCGTCCTGCTCCTCCGCCAGGATGTCTGCGTCCGTGACGATATGGGCTCGCGCGTACTGCTCGACTACAGACATCGGACGGCCCCTTACGCTGCGTGACCTATGCGAAAGCTATGCCTCCGCTCCCCTTCCAATGTCCCATATCTTCCTGAATATGCCTGCGGGGGCAGGGATATATCACCTGCGCGATACACGAGCCCCTCGCTCTTGCAAGTGATTCGCATTAAGCCACTATCATCGAACGGTGCACGTACCTGACGGATTCATAGACGCCCCTACCTCGGTCGCGACCGGAGTGGCCGCCGCTGCCGCCGTCGCCGTGAGCCTGCGCGGCGCGCGCCGTGAGCTCGACGAGCGGACCGCGCCGCTGGCCGGTCTGGTGGCCGCGTTCATCTTCGCGGTGCAGATGCTGAACTTCCCCGTCGCGGCGGGCACCAGCGGCCATCTGCTGGGCGGCGCGCTCGCGGCGATCCTCGTCGGCCCCTACACGGGCGTGTTGTGCATCTCGGTCGTCCTGCTCATGCAGGGCATCCTCTTCGCGGACGGCGGGCTGACCGCGCTCGGCGTGAACATCACCAACATGGCCGTGGTCACGACGGTCGTCGCCTACGCCGTCTTCCGCGGCCTGGTGAAGGTGCTGCCCAGGAGCCGCCGCTCGATCACCGCCGCCTCCTTCGTCGCCGCCCTGCTGTCCGTGCCGGCGGCCGCGCTCGCCTTCACGCTCATGTACGCGGTCGGCGGCACCACCGACGTCTCCCTCGGCAAGGTCGCCGCCGCCATGGTCGGCGTGCATATCCTGATCGGCATCGGGGAAGCCGCGATCACCGCGCTGACCGTCGGCGCCGTCGTCGCCGTACGCCCCGACCTCGTGTACGGCGCCCGGGACCTGCAGCAGCGCCTCAAGCTGCGCGTGCACGGCGAACTGGTCGACGCCCCCGCCGCCGAGCCGGTCCCGGTCGCCGCCCGCTCCCCGCGCAAGGTGTGGGCCGTCGGCCTCGTCACCTCCCTGGTCCTCGCCGGGTTCGTCAGCTTCTACGCCTCCGCCAGCCCGGACGGTCTGGAGAAGGTCGCCGCCGACCACGGCATCGACAAGAAGACCGAGGACCACGCGACCGCCGACTCCCCGCTCGCCGACTACGGCGTCAAGGACATCACCGACGCCCGCCTCTCCGGCGGCCTGGCGGGCGTGATCGGCGTCGGTGTCACGGTGGTCGCGGGCAGCGCGGTGTTCCGGGCGGTGCGCAGGCGCCGTACGGACGACGTCTCCCCGTCGGGCACGGGGAGCGCGACCACGTCCGCGGGTTCGAGCGTCTGACATGGGCGCAGGGCACGCGCACCGGCTCTACCGGCACGGGCACTCGCCCGTGCACGTCCTGCCGCCGCACACCAAGCTGGCAGCGACGTTCGCGTTCGTGCTGGTGGTGGTGTCGACGCCGCGGGAGGCGATGTGGGCGTTCGGCCTGTACGCCGTCCTGCTCGCGCTCGTCGCGTACGTCGCGCGCGTGCCCGCCGGCTTCCTGCTCAAGCGGCTGCTGATCGAAGTGCCGTTCGTCGCGTTCGCCGTGCTGATGCCGTTCGTGGCGGAGGGCGAACGGGTCGAGGTGCTGGGCCTGTCGCTGAGCGCCGGCGGGCTGTGGGGCGCCTGGAACGTCCTCGCCAAGGGGACCTTGGGAGTCGCCGCGTCCGTCCTCCTCGCCTCCACCACCGAGCTGCGCGAACTCCTCCTCGGCCTGCAGCGGTTGAAGCTCCCGCCCCTCCTCGTGCAGATCGCGTCCTTCATGATCCGGTACGGCGATGTCATCACGGACGAGATGCGGCGGATGCGCATCGCCCGTGAGTCGCGCGGCTTCGAGGCGAAGGGCGTGCGGCACTGGGGCGTCCTCGCGAAGTCGGCGGGCGCGCTGTTCATCCGCTCCTACGAGCGCGGTGAGCGCGTGCATCTGGCCATGGTCAGCCGCGGGTACGCCGGTTCGATGCCGGTGATCGACGAGGTGACCGCGTCCCGGGCGCAGTGGTCGTACGCCCTCGCGCTCCCCTTCGCCGCCCTCCTCGTCTGCGTGTTGGGATGGACCCTGTGAGCGACCTTGTGAGCACGGCTTCCCTGGAGGTCTCCGGCCTCGCCTTCGCCTACCCCGACGGCCACCAGGCCCTGTTCGGCGTGGACTTCCGCGTCGCGCGCGGCGAGCGGGTCGCGCTGCTCGGGCCGAACGGCGCCGGGAAGACGACCCTCGTCCTCCACCTCAACGGCATCCTGAGCGGCGGGGTGGGCACCGTGCGGGTGGCCGGGCTGCCCGTGGACAAGAAGAACATGGCCGAGATCCGGCGCAAGGTCGGCATCGTCTTCCAGGACCCGGACGACCAGCTCTTCATGCCGACCGTGCGCGAGGACGTGGCGTTCGGACCGGCGGCGGCCGGGATCAAAGGGCCCGAGCTGGAGGAGCGCGTCGACCATGCCCTGGAGCAGGTCGGCATGCGGGACTTCAAGGACCGGCCTCCGCACCACCTGTCCTTCGGCCAGCGGCGCCGGGTCGCGGTGGCGACGGTGCTCGCGATGGAACCGGAGATCCTCGTCCTGGACGAGCCCTCCTCCAACCTCGACCCCGCCTCCCGCCGCGAACTGGCCGACATCCTGCGCGCGTTGGACGTCACCGTCCTGATGGTCACGCACGACCTCCCCTACGCCCTGGAGCTGTGCCCGCGCTCCCTGATCCTGAGCGACGGCGTGATCGCGGCGGACGGAAAGACGGGCGAACTCCTCGCGGACGACGAGCTGATGCGCGCCCACCGCCTGGAGCTGCCCTTCGGCTTCGATCCGCGCTCCGTGACAATGGGCGCGTGACCAACGAGAAGCCCGCCGACGAGGGCGCCTCACCGCTGCTCGACGAGCAGCTGTGCTTCGCGCTGTACGCCGCCCAGCGCGCCGTGACGGCCGCGTACCGCCCGCTTCTCGACGACCTCGGCCTCACCTATCCGCAGTACCTCGTCCTGCTGGTCCTCTGGGAGCGCGGCGAGACGACGGTGAAGGAGCTGGCCGCCGCCCTGCGGCTCGACTACGGCACCGTCTCCCCGCTGCTGAAGCGGCTGGAGGCGGCGGGACTGGTGCGCCGTGAGCGGTCGGCGCGGGACGAGCGGTCCGTGCTCGTGGCCGTCACCGGGCGCGGGGAAGAGCTGCGGGAGCGGGCGAAGTGCGTGCCCGGCGCGCTGCTCACCGCGACGGGGCTGGACGAGACGGGGGTCGCGCGGTTGCGCGAGGAACTGTGGGAACTCGCGACAAGAGCGCACGCGGCCGCGGACCACCCGCGCTGATCTCGCGTTACCCCCGGTTGCCACCCCCTGGTAACGGAAGTCACCCTACCGGCCAGTACCTTGTGCACGATGTAGTTGTGCGCCCACGCGGGGGAGCCGCACAGTGAAACAGCTTCTGGGGGAGGCCAGCCATGACCGAAGAGGGCACCGCCGTAGACACCCGTCCGACGAAGATCATGTACGTCGCCGAGGCCACCGCGCACGGCGGCCGGGACGGTTATGTCACCAGTCAGGACGGCCAGATAGACCTCAAGGTCGCGATGCCCCCGGAACTGGGCGGCGACGGCAACGGCACCAACCCCGAGCAGCTCTTCGCCGCCGGTTACAGCTCCTGCTTCCACAACGCGCTGATCCTGGTCGGCAACCGCGAGGGCTACGACCTCACCGGCTCCACGGTCGCCGCCAAGGTCGGCATCGGCCCCAACAGGCACCGCGGCTACGGCCTCGCGGTCGCCCTCAGCGTCTCCCTGCCGGTGCTGGACGCGGACCTGGCGGCCAAGCTGGTGGACGCGGCGCACGAGATCTGCCCGTACTCCAACGCGACCCGCGGCAACATCGACGTCACGATCCTGCTGGGCTAGCGAGACGTCGGCCACACAACGGAATCCAAGGCCGCGCACCCGTGTTGGGATGGCTGTCGAAGGCGAGCGAGCCGGTCGCCGCAACGAGACAGTCGCAGGGGAGCGCGGGCGTGGACGTGAACGGCACAGTGGCCGAGGGCTTCGAGCCGGTCAGGGAGGCGTTCGTACGGAACTTCGCCACGCTCGGGGAGCGCGGCGCGGCCGTCGCCGTGTACCGGGACGGGCGCAAGGTCGTCGACCTGTGGGCGGGTACGAAGGATGTCGATGGCGCGGAGCCGTGGCAGCGCGGCACCGCGCAGGTCGTGCGCTCGGCGACCAAGGGCGTCGCCGCCGCCGTACCCCTCCTCCTGCACCAGCGCGGGGAGCTGGACCTGGACGCGCCGGTGGGCGAGTACTGGCCGGAGTTCAAGGCGCACGGCAAGGAGCGGCTGCTGGTGCGGCAGGTGCTGAACCACAGCGCCGGGCTGCCGGTCCTGGACCGCCCGCTCACGCCAGAGGAGGCGCTGGACCCGCACCGCGGCCCCGAGGCGGTGGCCGCGCAGGCGCCCGTGTGGGAACCGGGCACCGACCACGGCTATCACGCGCTGACCTATGGCTGGCTGCTGGACGAACTCGTGCGCCGGGTGACGGGGCGGTGGGCCGGTGAGTGGCTCGCTGCGGAGATCGCCGGTCCGCTGGGCCTGGATCTGTGGCTGGGGCTGCCGGAGTCGGAGGCGGGCCGGGTGGGCCGGGTCGGCCGGGTGGAGGGGCCCGAGCCCGTCGGCGGACTGCGCTCACGCCCGAAGCGCTCGGTCACCGCGGCCTACGACGACCCGGACTCCCTCACCCGCCGCGCGTTCGCCGCGATCACCCCGTTCCCCGACCAGAACGACCCCGCCTACCGCGCCGCCGCCCTCCCCGCGACGAACGGCATCGCGACGGCGGACGCCCTGGCCCGCTTCTACGCTGCGCTGATCGGCGAGGTCGACGGCGTACGGCTCTTCGACCCGGCGACGGTCGAGCTCGCCCGGGCTCAGGAGTCGGCGGGGCCGGACCGTGTCCTGGTGGTCAACACCCGCTTCGGCCTCGGCTACATGCTGCACGGCGCCGCGTCCCCGCTGCTGGGCCCGGGCTCCTTCGGCCACCCGGGGCGCGGCGGCGCCCTCGGCTTCGCCGACCCGGAGACGGGCATCGCGTTCGGCTATGTGACGAACGGCTTCCGCAAGACGGTGACGGCGGATCCGAGGGCGCAGGGGTTGATACGGGCGGTGCGGTCGGTACTGGCGTAGTCGCGGTGCCGGCCGGCGCGGCGGGCGGCCGGCGGGCGGTCAGATGTGAATCGGGTGTGATGTGCGCCCGGACGCCTGGTCGATCTCCCCGTGCGCCTTGGTGAGCATCTGCATCGCCAGTTCGTTCAGTGCGCGGGCGCCGGCGATCTCCTCACCGACGCGTGGCTGATTCGCGTCGGTGTGGTGCCGTGTGGCGTGCCCGTGGGCCCGCACCTCGGTGCCGTCGGGGAGCCGTACGAGCGCCACCGCCCTGGTGTGCGTCTCGTCCTCCTGGAACTCCAGCTCGACGTGCCATCCCACTGTGGTTCGCATCATGACGATCACCTCCGGAACTTCTGCTTCCAGGGTGCGCCTCGGAGGGGTCCGCCGACTAGTCGGGCTCGGCGAACTCCTCGGGACGCGGGGCCTGCCGTCCCCGACCGCGTCGAAGTCCGCCCCGGACGCCAGGAGCCCGGGAGCGCCCGGCCTCGTCCGCCCAGCCCCGGTGCACCGCGACGAGCGGCACCTCGCGGTCCCCGCCACCCGCTCCGCAGCGTGTCCGGGTACCGCTGGAGAACCTGGCCTTCACCGAAATAATGTTCGACTCGGTCGTACGGTTCCCGCACGACGTCTTCGTGATCGCCGCTGTGGTAGTTGATGAAGATGCCGCCCACGCCGCACACCCCGGAGCGACACGGAGGGTCCATGGACGCCCATGAACAGGCTTGCCCTTTCTGCGAGATCGCCTCCGGCACCGGCAAGGCACGCATGGTCTACGAGGATGCGCACACCCTCGCCTTCTTCCCGCTGGCGCCGGCCACCCGGGGGCACACGCTGGTCGTGCCCAATGAACGTCATCAACTCCGCGGGCGCGGCGGCCACCCAGACGGTGTTCCACACCCATGTGCATCTCGTGCCGCGCCGAGGACGACGCCGCCGGCGACCAGCCCTTCACGAGAAACGAGTTGGTGCCGAGCCGCGTGATCGTCGCCTGGATGAACTCCAGCTGCTTGATCCGGTCCGCGTCCAGCGGCGCCCTGCCGCCGGCTCCCGCGTCCGCCCCCTCGCTCAGCGCCGTCACTGACCTGCCCCCTCGGTGCACTCTCGCCGGAACGATCGTGTCGCGGGAGGGGAAGACGCCGTGGTGGCGGAGCGGAAGACGCCCTGGTGCCGGCGCGGAATACACATGGCGTCGACGCAAAGACCGCAACTCGGGATCAGTGAGACTCGGCACACTCGCTGCGGTGACCGCCTTCGCCCTGCTTCCATGGAGATGTCGCGTTCCGCGGAGATGTCGCGCGCCGGACCTGGCCCCGCCGCCACCGCCACCTCTCCCGTTCACCGCCCCGGGCCATATCGAGGACATGCGCTGCTGCTTCTCCGCCCACCTCCCCGCTCTCGCGGCCCTGTCGGCCTTCCCCGGCCCCTGCGAGGTGCTGCGCTCCGGTGCCCGCCTCGCCCCCGCCCTGCTGCGCACCGCCTCCGCCGCCGTGCAGCGGGCGCGCTCCCCTCACCCCGACGACCTGACCGCCGTCAACCTGGAACTGGTCACGCTCACCGAGGACCGCGCCGTCGTCACCTGGTACACCGGCATCCCCGGCACCAACGACGGGCTGGGCCACCCCCTCCCCGCGATCACCGAGGGCGAGGTCGTCTACGGCACCCACCCCTCCCGGCTCAACCGCACCGCCTCCGAGGGCCGGCCGACCGCCCACCACCAGGTCGAGCTCACGGACCTGGAGCCGGGGCAGACGTACTACTACCAGGCCCGCTCCCGCGGCGTGGCCGCCACGCCCACCCCGCTGCACCTGGTGCGCGGCAACGCGGTGGGCACGTCGACGTTCGGGCTCGGCACACGCGGAGGGCCGTACTCCTTCACCACCCCGCAGCCGCCGCCCGGCCGGCACCTGCTCTCGATCGCGCTCTGCAACGACCTGCACCTCGGCGAGACCACCGCGGGCCTGGTCGGCGGCCTGCCCCTGCCGCGCGGCGTGTCCCAGCAGCCGGGGCGTGCCCCGTATCCGGAGCTCATGAGCCGGGCCCTGGTCGAGGAGGCCCGGCGGCGCGGGGCGGACGTGCTGCTGGCCGGGGGCGACATCTCGGCCGGCGGGGCGGCCCACGACCTCGGTGAGGCCCGGCGGATCCTGGACGGCTTCGGCACGCACGGGCGGGACTACTTCGTCGTACGCGGCAACCACGACCGCGCCGGGACCGGCCCGGACGGGGACAACGCCTTCCACGATGCCTTCCACACCGCCTTCCCGGGCGGCGACGGCCCCGGGTACTTCGCCCGCGACCTCGGCGGGCTGCGGATCATCGGCCTCGACACCTACGTCAAGACCGGCAACGGCGCCGACGCGGGCGGGCTCGGGCCCGAGCAACTGGCCTGGTTCCAGGCGCGTCTGAGGGAGGCCCCGGACCAGCCGACGCTGGTGTTCGGCCATCATCCGCTGACCGTGCGGGACTCGGTGTTCCCGGTGACCCGCGGCCAGTGCCTGGAGCGCCGCCAGGCTCGCGCGCTGCTCGACGCCTATGCGCAGGCCCCCGGCGTCTTCCTCCATCACGCGGGCCACACGCACCGCAACAAGCGCACAGTGCTGCCGCGGGCCCCGCACGTCACCCAGCAGGAGGTCGCCGCCGCCAAGGAGTATCCCGGCGGCTTCACCCTCCTGCGCATCCACTCCGGCGGCTACGCCCTCAACCACTACAAGGCCGACGCCCCGGCGGCCCGCCAGTGGAACGAGCGCAGCCGCCGGGTGGCCGCGGGCCTGTGGCCGCACCACGCGCTGGGCCGCTCGGTCGCCGACCGCAACAGCGTGACGGCGCACGACCTGTCCGGCATCGCACAGCGGGCGCAACAGATCGCGATGAGCGCGCGACGGTGAGTGACCGTAGCATCGAGGCATGGCGACCCTCTGGGAGCTCATGCGGGACTGCATCCCCGACGACCACGCCCGTCAGGTCACCTCGCGCTACTACCTCGACGAGGTGATGGGCGCCCCGGGCGCACCCGGGCTGGTCGTCGATCTGGGGTGCGGCCGCGGCACGTCCGCCGAGCTCTTCCGCAAGCACGACCCGCGGGTGCGGTGGGTCGGCGTGGACATCCGCGACTCACCGGAGGCCGCGCAGCGCCCGCCCGGCGGTGACCCGGTGGTGCACTACGACGGTGTCCACCTCCCCCTCGGCTCGGACTCGCTCCCGCTGATCTACTCGCACCAGGTCTTCGAACACGTCGCCCGCCCGCGCGAACTGCTGGCGGAGGTGGCCCGAGTGCTGGCGCCCGGTGGCCTGTTCATCGGGTCGACGTCCCAGTTGGAGCCGTACCACTCCTTCAGCCTGTGGAACTACACCCCGTACGGCTTCCGCGTACTGGTCGAGGAGGCCGGGCTCGCGCTGGAGGAGATCCGGCCCTCGCTCGACGGAGTCGCCCTGATCATGCGGAGCTACCTCGGCCGGCCGGCCGAGTACAGCCGTTACTGGGACGAGCAGTCCCCGCTGAACACCGAGATCGACCGGTGGGGAAAAGAGGAGCGCCGCAGAACGGCCTTGGTGAACCTGCGGAAGCTCACGTACTGCGGCCAGTTCGCCTTCCGGGTCGGCAAAGATCGCAAAACTCGGCGCGCCGCAGGATGATTTGGGGCATTTCTTACATAATCCCCCTTAATCGCAAGGGATCATCCCTTCACGCATTGCATCCACCTCACTCCACCGGAGATGACATGCACAAGCTTCGCAAGGCCGCTGTCCTGGTCGCCGCCCTCAGCAGCGTCGCGCTCGTGGGCGCGGGCACGGCCCACGCCGACGGCCGGGGCAACGACGTCAAGGTCGGGCAGAGCACCAGCTGCAAGTCCCACGACCTGAACATCGACGTCCTCGGCATCGTCGGGGTGCTCAACGGCGTCCTGGGCAACGGGCTCAACGGCGAGGGCAACTCGGGCGGCCAGGCCAACCACCTCGGTTCGACGATGGGCTGCAACAACGCCGCCTTCGACCGCTGATCGCCTGACCGGTGAGGAAGCCCCGGCCGACGGCCGGGGCTTCCTAGTTCGCGTGCAGCATCATCCCGATCCCCACGACCAGGAGCACCGCGGCAGCGATGCGGGGCGCCCCGAAACGCTCCTTGAAGAAGACGGCCCCGATCGCGGCGCCCACGATGATCGAGGACTCCCGCAGGGCCGCGATCGGCGCCAACTCGGCCTTCGTCTGCGCCCACAGGACGAGCCCGTACGCGGCGACGGACAGCGCCGCACCCAGCAGCCCCAGACCGGCGAACGGCCGCAGCACGGCGACCGTCTTCCCGCGCCAGCGCCAGACGGCGTATGCCGGGATCGCGAGGCCCTCGACCAGCATCAGCCAGGCGACATAGCCGAGGGACGACCCCGAGGCCCGTACGCCCAGCCCGTCGAGGACGGTGTACGCCGCGATGCTCAGCCCGGTCGCCAACGCGGCGCCGATCGCCGCCCAGTTGGGCCGGTGGCCGCGCAGCCCCCACAGGGCGACGCCGGTGAGCCCCGCGCAGGACAGGGCGATCCCGGCGGCCGCCCACCCGTCCGGCACCTCGTGCGCCACGAAGGCGGCGAGTACGGCGACGACGAGTGGCGCGGTGCCGCGCGCGATGGGGTAGGCCTGCCCGAAGTCGCCCAGCCGGAACGACTTCATCAGCAGCGCGAAGTAGACGACATGGACGAGGGCCGACGCGGCGAGATACGGCCACGCCCCCGCCGCCGGGAACGCGGCGAACGGCGCGAGCACCGCGCCGATCAGCACTCCGCCGCCCGCGATGAGCGTGAAGGCGACCAGCTTGTCGGTGATCTTGTGGGCGATGGCGTTCCAACTGGCGTGCGTGACGGCCGCCAGCAGGACGGCGGCGGTGACCAGCGGGGTCACGAAGTCAGCTCGCGCACGTCCACGAGGGCGGCACCGGCGTGCGCGACAAGTGCCTTGGGTTCCATGGGGAAGACGGTGTACGGCGTGCCGGCGGCGGCCCACACCACGTCGTGGTCCAGCAGCGACCGATCGGCGAGCACGCGGGTCTTCGTACGGTGCCCGAAGGGCGGTACGCCCCCGATGGCGTACCCCGTCGTCTCCCGTACGACGTCCGCCTTGGCCCGCGTGACCTTCTCCGCCCCGAGCTCCTGCCGCACCCGCTCCACATCCACCCGGGACGCCCCGTCCATGAGCACCAGCACCGGCACCCCGTCGGCGGCGAAGATGAGCGACTTGCAGATCTGACTCAGCTCACACCCGATCGCGGCGGCCGCCTCGGCGGCAGTACGGGTCGCGTCCGGGAAGCGGCGGATCCGCGAGTGCAGTTCACCCAGCCCCAGCTCCTCGAGGGCGGCGGCGAAACGGGGGTGGGCTCCGGAGCCCTCGTCCTTGGCGTCAGTGGCGGCTGTCGTCATGCAGGGCACGCTAACGGTGGGTGTACGTCCCACGCGACCGAGATCCAGTCCGCGCTCCCTTTCTGCTCTCGGGTGTCGAAGAAAGCCGGTGAGGGCGCCCCGTCCCCACGGAACCCTCACCGGCAGGCCTTCTTCCATGGTGACCGGTCAGACGCGTACCAGCGCGCGGTCCTCGTCGGGGTCCGTGTTCTTCCCGGACTCGGCCGCCGTGCGCAGGCCCTCGCCCTCCACGTCCACGTTCGGCAGGGCACGGTCGAGCCACTTCGGGAGCCACCAGGCCTTCTTGCCCAGCAGGGCCAGGACCGCCGGGACGATGGCCATCCGCACGACGAAGGCGTCGAAGAAGACGGCGATCGCCAGGCCGAAGCCGATCATCTTGACCATGGACTCGGACGAGCCGATGAAGCCCGCGAAGACCGCCATCATGATCACCGCCGCGGCCGTGACGACCCGCGCGCCGTGCTTGAAGCCGGTCACCACCGCCTGGCCCGGCTTCTCGCCGTGGACGTACGCCTCGCGCATCCGCGTCACGAGGAACACCTCGTAGTCCATCGCCAGGCCGAAGACCACGCCGACCATGAAGATCGGCATCATGGACATCACCGGGCCGGTCTCCTCCACGCCCATGAGCCCCGCGAGCCAGCCCCACTGGAAGACGGCGACCACCGCGCCCAGGGCCGCCATCACGCTCAGCAGGAAGCCGAGCGCCGCCTTCAGCGGGACGAGGATCGAGCGGAAGACCACGATCAGGAGGAGGAAGGCGAGACCGACCACCAGGGCGAGGTACGGCAGCAGCGCGTCGTTCAGCTTCTGCGAGACGTCGATGTTCATCGCCGTCGCGCCGGTGACCAGCACGTTCGCGTCCGTGTCGGCCTTCACCTCCGTGCCCTTGTCACGGATGGCGTGCACGAGGTCCTCCGTCGTCACCGACGACGGCTTGGCGTCCGGGATCACCGTGATCGTCGCCGTGTCACCCGCCTTGTTGGGCGTCGCCGGCGTCACGGTCACGACGTTCTTCAGGCCCTTGATGTCATCGCCGACCTGGGTGAACACGTCGTTCGGGTCGTCGCTGCCCTTCGCGTCGACCACGACCATCAGCGGGCCGTTGAAGCCCGGCCCGAAGCCGTCGGAGAGCAGGTCGTAGGCACGGCGCTGGGTCGTGGACGTCGGCTGCGAGCCGTCGTCGCCCAGGCCCAGTTCCAGGGAGGCCGCGGGGACGGCGGCCGCACCCAGGCCCACGACGCCCAGCATCAGCACCGCGATCGGGCGGCGTACGACGAATCTCGCCCAGCGCGTGCCCAGGTTCGGCCTGGCCTTGCCGGAGGCCGCCTTCTTCTCGGCCCGGTTGCCGCCCATCCACCGGCTCTTCTTCCCGGCGGGCCGGACCTTGCGGCCTGCGTACCCGAGCAGCGCCGGGATCATCGTCAGGGCGATCAGCACCGCGATCACGACCGTGCCGGCCGCCGCGATCCCCATCTTCGTCAGCATCGGGATGTTGACGACCGACAGGCCGACCAGCGCGATCACGACCGTCAGGCCCGCGAAGACCACCGCCGAGCCCGCGGTGCCGACGGCCCGGCCGGCCGCCTCCTCGCGCCCTCGGCCCTCGGCCAGCTCGGCGCGGTAGCGGGAGACGATGAACAGGGCGTAGTCGATGCCGACCGCGAGGCCGATCATCATGGCCAGCGTCGAGGTCGTGGAGCCCAGCTCCAGCGCGTTCGCCAGGGCGGTGATCGTCGAGATGCCGATGCCGACGCCGATCAGGGCGGTCAGCAGCGGGAGCCCGGCCGCGATCAGGGAGCCGAAGGTGATGACGAGGACGACCGCGGCGACCGCGATGCCGATGATCTCGGTGCTGCCGGTCTCGGGCGTCGTCTGGAGGGCGTCACCGCCGACCTCCACGGTCAGCCCGGCGTCCCGCGCGTCCTGCGCGGCATCCTCCAGGGCCTCGCGGGAGGCGTCCTTCAGCTCCATGCCGGAGACGTCGTACTTCACCGACGCGTACGCGATCGTGCCGTCCTTGCTGACGCCCTTCGCGGTGTACGGGTCGGCGACGGAGGCCACCTCGGAGCCGTCGGACAGCTCGTCGACGGCCTTCTCGACGGTCGCCTTGTGGGCGGCGTCCGTCATCTTCTCGCCCTCCGGCGCCTTGAAGACGACCCGGGCGGTGGCCCCGTCGGCGCTCATGCCGGGGAAGCGCTGCTCCAGGAGGTCGAAGGCCTTCTGCGCCTCGGTGCCGGGGATCGAGAAGGACGTGGACCCCGCGGAGGGCGCGCTGGCCGCGCCCACACCGGCGAGGGTGAGCAGCGCGACCCATATCAGGGCGACGAAATGGCGTCGCCTGAAGGCGAGCCTGCCGAGTTTGTACAGGAATGTGGCCACGAGGGCGTCTCCCGGTCAGTCGTGGGGTTGGGGCGCCCGGCCGGGATTCCGACACAGGCCCCAGGGCAGGGGTGATCAGCCCGACGACGTGAGCGGATACGTCAGGTGGAGGGCTTGCTCGAGAGGACCGTCAGCTGAGGGGACTCGTCAGTTGACGGGCGCGCCGAGGGCGGGGAGGACCACGGCGTCGATGTACGAGGTGAGGAAAGCCCGCGTCGGCGGCCTTTCGTCGAGGATCGTGCAGGTGACGAACGCGCCGAGCATCATGTGCACCACGAAGTCCAGCGCCGGGCAGTCCGGCCGGACCTCGCCCCGGTCGACGGCGCGCTGCAGCACACGGCGGAATTCCGCGATCTCCGGTTCGACGATCTGGCTCCGGAACTCCCGGTGGAGGTCCGGGTTCGCGTGCATCGCCATGGCCAGCCCGCGCATCAACGCGCTGTTCTGCTCCATCTCGGCGTCGTCCGCATGCGCCATCAGCGCATGGAAGTCGCCGCGGAGCGACCCGGTGTCGACCGCGCCGATGTCCTTGCCGGGCTTGGTGTGCCGGATGGCCTTCACCACCAGCTCGGCCTTGCCGCCCCACTGGCGGTAGAGCGTCGCCTTGCTGGACCGGGTGCGCGCGGCCACGGCGTCCATGGTGAGGGCGTCGTAGCCGACCTCTCGGAGCAGGTCGAGCACGGCCCCGTACAACTCGGCCTCGCGCTCGGGAGTGATACGACTGCGACGCGGCGTCGCGACCTCAGCCATGATCCTCTCCACCTTCCCGCTCCGAACGACACGGTTTCGTACACGACGAATGTACCCCACCAGCTATCGAAACGAAACGGTTTCGTTCGTGTTCTGGGTCACGCGCCGTCGCGCGTCGCCATGCACCCCGATGGCCGACCTGTTTTTGCACGACTTGCCCCCGTCCGCCCCCGGGCAAAGCATGGGGAGGTGAGCTACCTGCGCCTACCGCATCTGAGCGGCGAACTCCTGTGCTTCGTGGCCGAGGACGACCTGTGGCTGGCCCCGCTGGACCGGCCGGGCCGCGCCTGGCGGCTCACCGTGGACCGCACCAAGATCGGCCACCCCCGCTTCTCCCCCGACGGCCGCCACATCGCGTACACGAGCTGGCGCAGCCTGACCCCCGAGATCCACCTGGTCCCGGTGGACGGCGGCCCGGGCAGACAGCTCACCAACTGGGGGTCACCGGACACCCAGGTGTGCGGCTGGACACCGGACGGCATCATCCTCGCCGTCGCCTCCCACGGCGAGCCCTTCTCCCACTTCACCTGGGCCTACAAGGTCAGCCTCGGCGGCGACCCCGGCCGCAAGCTGCCCTGGGGACCGTGCTCCGACATCCAGGTCGCCGACCTCGACGGCGAGCGCAAGACGCTCCTGCTGACCGGCACCCCACCGCATGAACCGGCCGCCTGGAAGCGCTACCGGGGCGGCGCCACCGGCCGCCTCTGGCTGCACGGCGAGCGCCTGCTCGCGGACATCGGCGGCCACCTCCACTCGCCCATGTTCGTCAGCGGGCGCATCGCCTTCCTCTCCGACCACGAGGGCGTCGGCAACCTCTACTCGTGCGCCTACGACGGCTCCGACCTGCGCCGCCACACCGACCACGACGCCTTCTACGCCCGGCACGCCTCCAGTGACGGCACCCGGGTGGTGTACCAGTGCGCGGGCGACCTGTGGATCGTGGACGACCTCGCCGCGGACAGCAAGCCGCGCAAGCTGGAAGTGCGGCTGAGCGGGCCTCGCGCGGGCCGTCGTACCTACCAGGTGCCGGCCGCCCAGCACGTCGACGGCGTCTCCGTCGACGAGACGGGCCGCGCGAGCGCCGTGGTCGTCCGCGGGAGCCTGTACTGGCTCACCCACCGGGACGGCCCGGCCCGCACGATCACCGACACCCCCGGCGTACGGGTCCGGCTCCCGGAGATGCTCGGCTCGGTCGGCCAGGTCGCCTATGTGACGGACGCGGAGGGCGAGGACGCGATCGAGATCGCCTACCTGCCGAGGGCGACCGGCGACCGGGAACCCCGCCGGCTGGCCTCGGGCGAACTGGGCCGTGTCCTGGAGATGGTCGCCGACCCGGAGGGCGAGCGCCTCGCGATCGCCTCGCACGACGGACGGCTGCTCCTCATCGACGCAACCGAGGACTCCAACGGCGAGGTCACGGAGCTGATCCGGTCGATCAACGGCCCGGTGCGGGACCTGGCCTTCTCACCGGACGGGACCTGGCTGACCTGGTCGCATCCGGGGATCGGCCGCTCCCTCCGGCAGATCAAGCTGGCCCGCATAAAGGACCGTCTGATCGTCGACGTCACCAACGGCCGCTTCGAGGACGAGAACCCGGTGTTCACTCGGGACGGCCGCTACCTGGCCTTCCTCTCCTGGCGCGGCTTCGACCCGGTCTACGACGTCCACACCGGCGACCTCTCCTTCCCCCTGGGCTGCCGCCCCTACCTGGTCCCCCTGTCCTCCGCGACCCCCTCCCCCTTCGCCCTGAACCCGGAGGGCCGCCCGGCCGCCGGTGGCCTGGACCCGGTGGAGGACGAGGAGGGCGGCGAGGGCGGTGCGACGACCGTCGAGATCGAGGGACTGGAGAACCGGGTCACCCCCTTCCCGGTCGCCGCCTCCAAGTACTCCGCGCTGCACCCGGTCGCGGGCGGCGGACTGGTCTGGCTGCGCTGGCCGATCTCGGGCGCGCTGGGCGAGACGTTCGCCAACCCGGACGACACCACCGGGCGGCCGACCCTCGAACACTTCAACATCAGCAAGGCCAAGAAGTCCGAACTCGTCGACCATCTCGACTGGTTCGCGGTCAGCGGCGACGGCACCCGCATCGTCCTGGTCGACGAGGGCGACCTGCGGGCGGTGCCCGCCACCGAGTCCGGCGACAGCGACACCACGGTGTGGATCGACGCGCGCCGCATCCTGCACCAGGTGGATCCGACGGCGGAGTGGCGGCAGGCGTACGACGAGGCGGGCCGGCTGATCAGGGCGTACTTCTGGGAGCCGGGCATGTGCGGCATCGACTGGGACGCGGTCCTGGCCCAGTACCGCCCCCTGGTCGACCGCGTGGCCTCCCCCGACGAGTTCGCCGACCTGCTGCGCGAGGTGCTGGGCGAACTCGGCACCTCCCACGCCTACGTCGCCGCCGCCCGCCGCAACGAGGGCCCGCCGCACTACCAGCGCTGGCAGGGCCTGCTGGGCGCCAACTTCGTCCGCAGGGACGAGGGCTGGATGGTCAAGCGCATCCTCCCCGGCGAGTCCTCCGACTCCAAGGCCCGCTCCCCGCTGGCGGGCACCGGCATCCGCGAAGGCGCGGTGCTCACCCACGTCGACGGCCGCCCCGTGGACCCGGTCGCGGGCCCCTATCCCCTCCTCGCCGGCTCCGGCGGTACGACGGTGGAGCTGACGTTCACTCCGGCGGAGGGCGAGGCGGGCAGGTCACGCCGGGTCGCGGTGGTCCCGCTGATCGACGAACGCCCCCTGCGCTACCAGGACTGGGTGGCCAAACGCCGGGCGGTCGTACGGGAGTTGAGCGGCGGCCGCTGCGGCTACCTGCACATCCCGGACATGGGCGGCTCGGGCTGGGCCCAGTTCAACCGGGACCTGCGCATGGAGATGTCACGCCCCGCACTGATCGTCGACGTACGCGGCAACGCGGGCGGCCACATCAGCGAGCTGGTCGTGGAGAAACTGACCCGCACGATCCTCGGCTGGGACCTGACGAGAAACGCCCAGCCGGTGTCGTACGCCTCCAACGCGCCCCGCGGCCCGGTGGTCGCCCTGGCCGACGAGGCGACGTCCTCGGACGGCGACATGATCACGGCGGCCTTCAAGCTCCTGAAACTGGGCCCGGTCGTCGGCCAGCGCACCTGGGGCGGAGTCGTCGGCATGACCGGCCGCCACCGCCTCGGCGACGGCACGGTGATCACGGTCCCGATGAACGCGGCGTGGTTCGACGCGTACGGCTGGAGCATCGAGAACAAGGGCGTGACCCCGGACATGGAGGTCCTGCGCACGCCGCTGGACTGGGCGGAGGGCCGCCACGCCCAGCTGACGGACGCGGTGGAACTGGCCCTGAAGATGCTGGACGACAACCCCCCGGCAACGCCTCCGGACTACTCGCACGTACCGGACCGCTCAAGACCAAGGCTTCCCCCGCGTTCTTGAGGGGCAGCAGGACAGCGCCGCCAAGGGGCACGGGGAACTGCGCGACAAGCCCCCACCGGCCCGCACCGAACAACGAACCCCCAACAACAGCGCAAACGCGGGGCACCCCACCAAACAGGGGGCACCCCGCGTTCATCGGCTCAAGCCGAGCGCAGCGGCACGGCTCAAGCCAAGCGCAGCGGCAGGCTACCGGTCGTAGTCCTCGTCGAAACGCTCCTCGTCCTCACGGAGCGACGACCGCTCAGGGTCCTCGTCACGGTCCCGCTGACGGCCACGCTCGCGCGCCTGCTGCGCCTTCTGCCGCGCCTGCTCCTGCAGCCGCTCGGACTTCTCCTGGAACTGGTCCTTCATGCCCATGTGGGTTCACTCCCGTAGTGGGTCGGGGATTGGCCCCTCGGTGGGGCCTCGACCAGATTCACACGGGCGATAACCCTGCGCATGTCGATCAGTTACGCGGCGTAGCGTGCCCGCTCCGCTCCTGCTCATCGGCGGCGCCACCCGCCCCGACCAGCCCCGTCCGCATCCCCTCCAGCCGATCCGCGAACCGCCGCATCTCCCGCTGCCCGACGGTCCCGATGATCCCCGGCAGATACCCGCGCACACCCTGCATCCCGCGCAGCCACCACTGCCCGTACACATGGCTGGAGCGCCGCTCGATCCCGGCCACGATCCGGTCGACCGCCGGCCCCAGCGGATACGTCTTGTTGGACGGCCAGGGCAGCCGCTTCCTCAACTCCCGCATGACGTCGTCCTGATCGGCCCCGCGCACCATGTCGGTGTCGGTCCAGGACAGGTAACCGACCCCCACCCGGACGCCCTTGTAGCCGACCTCCGCCCGCAGACTGTGCGCGTACGCCTCCACCCCCGACTTGGACGCGCAGTACGCGGTCATCATGGGCGCCGGAGTGATGGCGGCCAGCGAGGCGATCTGCAGCAGGTACCCCCGGCTCTCCATCAGCGCCGGCAGGAACGCGCGTGCCGTCACGGCCGACCCGATGAGGTTGACCTCGATGACCCGCCGCCACGCCTCCGGGTCGGAGTCCACGAACGGCCCCCCGGTGGCGACACCCGCGTTGGCCACGACGATGTCGACCTTCCCGAAGCGCTCCTTCACCTCCCGCGCCACCTGGGCCATCGCCTCGTGGTCCGTCACATCGGCGTGCCAGTGGTCGCTGTCGCCGTGCAGTCGCTCGGAGACCTGCTTGAGCTCGTCCGGTTCCAGCCCGACGAGCGCCACGCTCGCACCACGCGCGGAGAGCTTGCGGGCGAGCAGCTCACCGACGCCCCGCGCCGCCCCGGTGACGACGGCGACCTGTCCTTCGAGGCTCACCCGGCTCATGCGCCCTCCTTGACCTGCGTGTACGTGTCGGCCTGCGGATACGTGTCGGCCTGCGGATACGCCCGCTCCTGCGCGTACGTCGTGACGAGCTCCCGTATCCACCCGGTCACCAGCTCGGGAGCCTCGACCGGCGTCATGTGCCCGAGGCCGGGCAGTTCGGTGACCCCGAGGCAGTTCGGCAGCGCGGCCGCCAGCGAGCGGGCGTGCACCGGCGGGGTCAGCCGGTCGGCCGTGCCGACGATGACCGCGGTCGGCGCCGCCAACTGCCGTACGCCGTGGTCGAGATCGAGCAGGTCGAGCACCTGCGACCAGGCGTACCGCACCTTGCGCGGGCACGCGTGCACGATCCGCGCGCACGCCTCGACCATGTGCGGGGCCGAAGCGGGGCCCATGGTCGCGTACTTGAGGATCGCCCGGGCGACGGGCGTGACCGGCCCGAGCGGCGCGCGCGACCCGAGGATGTGCTTGGTCAGCCAGGTCCGCAGCCGCCCGGGACGCAGGGGTACGACCGTGGACTCGACGACCAGCCGCGAGGCGCCCGTGCTGCACAGCAGGACGGCGGCCGTATGCTCCTGGAACCCCGGGCGCGCGGCGGCGGCCATCACCGTCATGCCGCCCATGGAGTGCCCGGCGATCACGGCCTTCTCACCGGGCGCGAGGGTCGCCTTCAGTACGGCTTCGAGGTCGTCGGCGAGCGCGTCGGCGCTGCAGGCCGGGCTCGCGGGGCTGCGTCCGTGGCCGCGCTGGTCGTAGGCGATGACCCGGTGATCGGCGGCCAGGTCCCGTATCTGCGCCGCCCAGAAGGCGGTCGAGCAGGTCCAGCCGTGCGCGAGGACGACGGCGGGCGCGTCCTCGGGGCCGTGCACCTCTATGTGCAGCCGGGCGCCGTCGGCGGAGACGGCGGTGAGCTCGCGGGTGGGGGCGGGCGGGGCGTACGGCCCGGACTTCACATGCATGAGACGGCTCACGCGGTCACCTCGGCGCTTTCCTTGTCTTCGTTGTCTTTCTTGTTCTGCTTGACCTGCTTGATCTGCTCGTCCTGCTCGTCCTGCGTGGCGGACGCTCGGACGACGGCGTACTCGGCGAGATCCACCCGCCGCGTGGCACGCCGGAACTCGGAGGTCGTACCGGGCCAGATGGTGGTGTTACGGCCGTTCGCGTCGAGGTACCAACTCGTGCAGCCGCCCGTGTTCCACACCGTCCGCTTCATGCGTTCCTGCACCCGCCGGTTCCAGGCGGCCACGGCGCTCGGCCGCGCGTCGAGGGCCACGCGACCGCCCAGGACGTTCAACTGCCGTACGAAGTCGGCCATGTAGTTCAGCTGGGACTCGATCATCAGGATCATGGACGAGTTCCCGAGCCCCGTGTTGGGCCCGATGATGGTCATCCAGTTCGGGAACCCGGCCGCGGAGGCGCCCCTCAGGGCCTCCATCCCGCCCTTCCACACCTCGGCGAGAGTCCTCCCCTCCGCGCCCACGACCCGCTCGGCGATGGGCATGTCGGTGACGCGGAACCCGGTGCCGAAGATGATCGCGTCGACCTCGGCCTCGGTGCCGTCGGCCGCGACCAGCGTGGAGCCGCGGACCTCGCTGAGACCGCCGGCCACGAGGTCCACATTGCTCTGGGCGAGCGCGGGGTAGTACTCACTGCTCAGCAGGATCCGCTTGCAGCCGATGCGGTAGTCGGGAGTCAGCTTGGCGCGCAGGGCGGGGTCCTTGATGGAACGGCCCATGTTCCGCTTCGCCAACTGCTCGACGAGTCCCAGCTCGTTGGGATGCTTGGTGAACGCCTGGACCTGCAACTCCCGGATGCCCCACAGCAGTCCGCGGCGCAGCTGGGTGGTGAAGGGCAGGGCCCGGTGCAGGGCGCGCTCGGCGCCGCTGATCGCCCGGTCGATGCGGGGCATGACCCACGGTGGCGTGCGCTGGAACAGCGTGAGCCGCTCGACCTCGGGCTGGATGGACGGCACGATCTGGATGGCGGAGGCGCCGGTGCCGACCATGGCGACGCGCTTGCCGCGCAGGTCGTAGTCGTGGTCCCAGCGGGCGGAGTGGAAGACCTTGCCGGGGAAGGAGTCCAGCCCCGGGATGTCCGGAATCTTGGGGTCGGACAGCGGCCCGGTGGCGGAGACGACGAGGTCGGCCGAGAGCTCCCCGCTCGCCGTCTCGATGTCCCAGCACAGCCGCTCCCCGTTCCAGGTCATCCGCTTCACCTCCGAGTCGAAGCGGATGTGGGGACGCAGCCGGAAGACGTCCGCGACATGCTCCAGATACGCGCGGATGTGCTCCTGCCCGGAGAAGGTGCGCGGCCAGTCGGGATTGGGCGCGAAGGAGAACGAGTACAGATGGGACGGCACATCGCACGCGCACCCCGGATAGCTGTTGTCCCGCCAGGTGCCGCCGACGCTGTCGGCCCGCTCCAGGACGACGAAGTCGGTGACGCCCTCGCGTCGCAGCCGCACGGCGGCCCCCAGCCCGCCGAACCCGGACCCGACCACCGCGACCCGCACATGTTCGCGTTCGGCCATGCCTGTGCCTCCATGCTTCACCCGGAACCTGGAACCATGCCAGTGAACACTGGCGCAATGGGGAGAGTAGAGGAGGTCCGTACCGACCGGTAGGGGGCGGGCGAGGAAAGTTACCGTCGGTACGAATTAAGGTTCCGGGGTGACCGAGAAGCGTGAGTACCGCATGGAAGAGCTGGCCCGCCTGGCCGGCATCACGGTGCGCACCCTGCGCTTCTACCGCGAACGCAAGCTGATCCCGCCGCCCCGCCGCGAGGGCCGTATCGCCTGGTACGACGACCATCACCTGGCCCGCCTGCGCACCATCGCGGCCCTGCTGGAGCGCGGCCACACCCTCACCGGCATCGCGGAACTGGCCGAAGCCCTCGACCACGGCCGCGACGTCGCCGACCTGCTGGGCGTGGAGCCCCCCTCGGAGGAAGAACCCGTCCGCCTCACCCCCGAGGAACTCGCCGCCCGCTTCGAGGGCCAGGTCACCCCCGAGAACCTCGCCGCCGCCCTGGACCTCGGCTACCTCGGCACCGACGGCGACGAGATCGTCCACATCAGCCGCCGCCTCCTGGACGTCTCCTCGGCCCTGGTCCGCGAAGGCATCCCGCTCGCGGAGGTCCTGGCAGCGGGCAGACGCGTCCGCGAACACGTGGACGCCCTGGCAGAGATGTTCGCCGACCTGGTCCTGCGCCACGCCGGCGAGGACGACCTCCAGCGACTTCGTCCCCTCGCCCGGAGCGTGGTGGAGGCGGAGCTGTCGCTGGCACTGGACCGCCGGCTGCGGAAACAGAGCGAGCGGGACTAGCGGTCGTAGACCACCGTGACGGGCGCGTGGTCCGACCAGCGCTCGGCATGCGTGGCCGCGCGCTCGACATACCCCTTGAGGGCCTTGTCGGCGAGACCCGGCGTCGCAGCGTGGTAGTCGATGCGCCAGCCGGTGTCGTTGTCAAAGGCGCGCCCGCGATACGACCACCACGAGTACGGTCCCTCGGTGTCCGGATGCAGCGCCCGCACGACGTCGACGTACCCCCCGTCGACCGCGTCGAAGACCCGCGTGAGCCACTCCCGCTCCTCCGGCAGGAACCCGGAGTTCTTGGTGTTGCCACGCCAGTTCTTCAGGTCGGCCTGCTGGTGGGCGATGTTCCAGTCGCCGCAGACGAGGACCTCGCGGCCGTCGGCGGCGGCGCGTTCGCGCAGGTCCTTCAGGTAGGCCAGGAACTCGCCCATGAAGCGGACCTTCTCGTCCTGCCGCTCGGTGCCGACCTCGCCGGAGGGGAGGTAGAGCGAGGCGACCGTCACACCCGGCAGGTCGGCCTCGACGTAACGCCCGCTGCCGTCGAACTCGGTCGACCCGAAGCCGACCTGGATGCGGTCGGGCTCACGGCGGGTGTAGAGGGAGACGCCGGCCCGGCCCTTGGCGGCGGCGGGCGCGTGCACGACGTGCCAGCCGTCGGGCGTGCGGACGGCCTCGGGCAGTTGCTGCGGCTCCGCGCGCACCTCCTGCAGGCACAGCACATCGGCTTGCGTACCGGCGAGCCACTCCACGAAGCCCTTCTTCGCGGCGGCGCGCAGCCCGTTCACATTCACAGAGGTCACAGTGAGCACCCGGGCACGATACCGGCACACTGGACGTTGTCCGATTCTGGAACCCCTTGATCTTGAATTGATATACGGTACCTAGCATGCATATACGTCGCGTCTCCTTCGACCACCCCGACGCCGTCAAGCTCAACGACCAGGTCCAGGCCGAGTACGGCGTCCGCTACGGCGACGGCGGCGATGCCACGCCCATGGACCCGGCGGACTTCGAGGCGCCGAACGGCCTGTACCTGATCGCGTACGACGGGCTCGGCACCCCCGTGGCCTCCGGCGGCTGGCGCACACAGGACGAGAACGGCGAGGGCAACCGGGACGGGGACGCCGAGATCAAGCGCATGTACGTGATCGAGCAGATGCGCGGGCGGGGCCTGGCCAGGCGCATTCTGGCCGCGCTGGAGGAGGACGCGCGGGCGGCGGGCCGCAGGCGCATGGTGCTGGAGACCGGGTCCAAGCAGCCGGAGGCGGTGGCGCTGTACACGTCCAGCGGGTACGAGCCGTGCGAGAAGTTCGGCTACTACCGCTTCCACGAGCTGAGCCTGTGTTACGCCAAGGCGCTGTGAGCGGTCAGTTCCGCAGTGCGTTGATGCGATACACGTCCCGTACGCAGAGGTTGAGGACGGCTGCGGCCACGACCAGAGCGGCGCAGGCCACCAGCACCGTCCGGTTGTCCCATACGCCGGCCGCGAGCGCGGTCAGCAGGTAGCCGAGGGGGATCGCCAGCCGCTCCCCCACGCCGTTGAACGCGCTCATGCGCCCCAACTCGCCCTTCGGCACATGCTGTTGGAAGGCGGACGTCCACGCGACGACCGAGACGTCCAGCGCGATGCCTGCGAGCAGCGTGGCCAACAGCACCCAGGGCAGCGGCAGTCCGTACCCCAGGGCGAGCAGCGGCCCGGCGAGCGGCAGGCAGGCCACGACGGCCACCGCGAGCAGCCGGTACGGCCGCCAGCGCAGGCACACCACGGTCCCGGCCAGCAGCCCCGCCGCGAACGCGCCCTGCACCAGCCCCCAGTCACGCGCCCCCGCGTACCGCTCGGCCGCGACGACGGGCCCGAGCAACTGGAACCCGGCCAGCCAGGCGGCGACGAGGACGGTTCCGGCCGCCGTATAGGTCCACAGCCAGGTCCGCGACCAGAAGCCGGCCCATCCCTTGCGCAGATCGCTCAGCGCACTGGCGACGGCGACCGGCGCGTCCAGGCGCAGCCCGAGCAGCAGGACGGCGGCGACGGCGAAGGTGAGCGCGTCCCAGGCCAGCGCCCAGGCCGGTCCGCTGACCGCGACGACGACTCCGCCGAGGGCCGGTCCGAGCACCTTGACCGCGTTGTCGGGCAGCCTGAGCAGGGCGTTGGCCTGCTGCAACTGGTCCGCGGGCACGATCTGGGCCACGGCTCCGTGAGCGGCGGGCACGGTGAAGGCCACCGCCGTTCCCGAGACGAAACCGCAGACCGCGATGGAGGCGGTCGTGGCGTGGCCGGTGGCGACGGTGGCCGCGAGCGCTCCTTGGGCGGTGGCTGCCAGCAGGTTGCCGAGGAAGAGCAGCCGGCTCCGGGACACACGGTCGGCGAGCACTCCGCCGACGAGGAGGAAGACGACGATCGGAACGGTGTTCGTGGCGAGTACCACACCGAGGGCCCGGGTTCCGCCGCCCTGGTCGATCACGGAGTACGCGAGCGCGAGGGGCGCCATCGCCGATCCGGTGGCGGAGATCAGACTGGCGGTCATGTACCGCCGGAAGGCCGCTGTCCGCAGGGGCGCCGCGCGCCGGGACGGTAACTCTGCGGTGACCTTCTCCACACTCCCCCTCAAGCCGCCGCCCCTTGGGCACAACGAAAGATCCCGCCCGATCAACCGATCGGACGGGATCTCGCCAACTCCCCAAGTTCCCTTGGAAAGTCGTTGCGGTGGACCTGAGGGGATTTGAACCCCTGGCCCCCTCGATGCGAACGAGGTGCGCTACCGGACTGCGCCACAGGCCCTTGCAACGAGTGAAACTTTAGCACCCCGATCGGCCTGCTTGGAAATCCGTTCCTGGTCGGGCGCCCGGGCCGCCAGGGGGCCGTCGGCTACTCGTTCGCCGCTCGGGGCCGGTCGCCGTCCTCGTACTGGTCGAACAGTGGCGTACGGCCCCGCTCGCGGGCCCGGCGGGCGGAAGCGGCCGTGGGGTTCCCCCCGCGGGAGCGGATTCGACCGTGGGGGCGGGCGTCGCCGCGGCCGTCCCCTTCGGTCTTCTCCTCGTCGCGCGCCGTGTCCGCCGGCTCCGCGCCCCGTGCGGCACCGTCCCCGGCGTCGGCGCCCGCGTCGCGGTCCCGCGCGACGGAGCTCGACCGGGCGGAGCTCCAGGCGTCCGGCGCCCCGAGATCCACGTCGGAGGTGGCCCGCGGAGCGACCGGTGCGGTCACATACGTCGGCAGCGGCACCGGGACCGGGTCCCAGCTGTCGCCGTGCCCGGGCCGCCGCTGCCGCTCGCGCTGCTGGTCGACCCACTCGGCGTGGTCCGTCTGCTCGACGAGGGCACGCCGGTCCGCGGCGAGGGCGGACAGCCCGGTGTCGGTGCCTGGTTCGGGCCCCTCGTCGGGCTCGTCGATGCCGTCACCGCCGTCGGCGCCGCCGCGCCGGCGCGACTGGCGCGCGTGCTCACGCAGCCGCTGCGCGGCGGCCTCGGCGCGGCGCCGGTCCATCTGGTAGGCGAAGCGGCGGCGCTCCTGGGAGCGCAGGTAGGCGATGTACCCGCTGAGCAGCACGGCGGGAACGCCGGGCGCCCACAGGAACGCGAGCCCGCCGACCGCGGCGACGACCGCGCCGAGGGTGAAGGCGAGGAAGAGGACGACGGTGGTGCGCCGGCGGCGGGCGAGCACCTTGGAGCGCCGGGCGCGTGCCGCGGCCGCCTCCTCCGAGGGCGAGCGCCGGGCGGCGGGCACGCGCCCCCGCGCCTTGGGTGCCGAGCCGAGGCCCGGTTCGGGCGCGGATGCCGTGCCGCGTTCGGGTGCCGGTCTGGACGCCTGTTCCGGCACCGACTCCGGGCGTCCCGGCGCCTGCGCCTGGACCGTCACCTGGGTCTGCGGACGGGTCGGAGGCACGGCGAAGGCCCGGACGTCCACCGACTCGGTGACGTCGCCCGGGTCAACGGCGCTGGGCTCCCCCTCGTCGGTGGAGCGCGCGCGCAGGTCCTTGGCGTACCGGCGCTCCATCCCCGCCCGTCCGGACAGCAACCGGATGGCTGTGCTGAAGCGTTCCGTCGGACGGGCCTCGTTCAGCTCGTCCTGCCTACGGAGCCACATCGGCACCAGGTAGGCGGCCCAGGCCCCGACAATGACTGCGTAGATGAGGCCGCTGCTGCTCACGCCTCACACGGTAGAGGGGTTTGCGTGAGGCCATCTGCCAATTGAGCCGGTGTGTCGCACGATCTGGCTGATATTTCGAACTTTTTTTGTGACCGATGCGATCAGCAGCCCACCGAGGGCGCGAATTTAATGCCCCGAGCCGGTCATCCGGCGATCAATTTCGAACACTTATTCAATTTCCGGGGCTACTGTCGGGGCGACTTCCGCGCTACGCGGGATTCCCCTGGGTGTTCTGCGGGTTCGTACGCGGAGTCTGCTGAGAGCGTGCCCGGTGCCAGCGGCCGAGCAACCCTTCCGGCACCTCTTCCGCCGTGAGCGCGAAGACGAGATGGTCCCGCCAGGCTCCGTCGATGTGGAGATAACGCGGACGCAGCCCCTCCGCACGGAATCCGAGTTTCTCCACGACCCGGCGGCTGGGCGCGTTCTCGGGGCGAATGCAGACCTCGATGCGGTGCAGACCGACGGTCCGGAAACAGTGGTCCACGACGAGCGCCACGGCGGTCGGCATCACCCCGCGCCCTGCCACCGCCTCGTCCACCCAGTAACCGACGTGCCCCGAACACATCGAGCCCCAGGTGATCCCGGCGACCGTCAACTGCCCGACCAGCCGCCCCTGGTACTCGATGACGAACGGCAGCATCCGGCCCGCGTTCGCCTCGGACCGCAGATGCCGGACCATCTGGCGGTAGGTCGGCCGGTGTGCGATCGGCCCGCTGGGCGTGGGCGGCGGAATCGTCGCCTCCCAGGGGCGCAGCCAGTCGCGGTTGCGCCGGTTGACCTCGCGCCAGGCCCGTTGGTCGCGCATCTTTATCGGCCTCAGGACGACGTCGCCGTCCCGCAGCACGACGGGCCAGGATGGGCTGTTCAGCTCGCACCCCCACTGCTCGGTCTGGGGTGGTCACCGCCGCGGATCTGGTCGACGGCGTGGGTCAGGAGCGATTCCAGGACGGCCAGGCCGTCCTTCACCCCGCCGCTGGAGCCGGGCAGGTTGATGATCAACGTGCGCCCGGCGACTCCGGCGAGCCCCCGGGACAGCGCCGCCGTCGGCACCTTGTCCCGTCCGAACGCCCTGATCGCCTCCGGAATGCCCGGCACCTCGTAGTCGATCACCGCACGGGTCGCCTCGGGCGTGCGGTCGGTCGGCGAGATACCGGTGCCGCCCGTGGTCACGATGACGTCGTACCCGGCGTCGACACCGGCGCGCAGGGCGGCCCCGACCGGGTCTCCGTCGGGCACGACCTGCGGTCCCTCGACGTCGAAGCCGAACCTCCTCAGGCCGTCGGCGATCAGCGGACCGCCCTTGTCCTCGTAGACGCCGGCGGCGGCCCTGTTGGAGGCGGTGACCACTAGAGCGCGATACGTCATGCCCGGCTCCAGTCGCCCGACTTGCCGCCCGTCTTCTCCTCGACCCGTACGTCCGTGATGACCGCTCCCTTGTCGACCGCCTTCACCATGTCGATCACGGTGAGCGCGGCGACGGAGACCGCGGTGAGGGCTTCCATCTCGACACCCGTGCGGTCCGTCGTCTTCACCGTGGCCAGGATCTCCACGGCGTCGTCCGCGACCGACAGGTCCAGTTTCACACCGGACACCGCGAGCGGGTGGCACAGCGGGATGAGATCGGGGGTGCGCTTGGCGCCCATGATGCCGGCGATACGCGCGGTGGCGAGGGCGTCACCCTTGGGCACCCCCTCGCCGCGCAGCAGCTCGATCACGCGGGGTGAGACGAGGACGCGTCCGCTGGCGCGGGCGGTGCGCGCGGTCACGTCCTTGCCGGACACGTCGACCATGCGGGCGGCGCCCGCCTCGTCGATATGCGTCAGTCGGTCCTGGGTGAGTGGGTCCTGCGCAGGGGATCCGGGGGTCTCCCCCCGGGAAGGCTCAGTCATGCTGGTGTGGCGCTCCCGGTCCGGGCCCGTCGCGGTGCGGCGCACGGGCCTTGTGTGCGCGACACGGTACCGCCAACCAGGGCCGCTCAGCCGAGCAGGACCACCTCGACCTCGGCACCGGGCTCGACGCTCTCCACGTCCTCGGGGACCACGATCAGCGCGTCGGCGTGCGCGAGGGCGGCGATCAGATGGGATCCGGCGCCGCCGATCGGCCGCACCTCACCGTCGGCGTACGTCCCGCGCAGGAACTGTCTGCGGCCCTTGGGCGAGGTCAGCGCCTTGTCCGCGGTGAGCGTCGCGGTGGTCCGGGGCCGGTGGACGTCCTGAAGGCCCATGAGCGTGCGGATCGCGGGGCGCACGAACAGTTCGAAGGAGACGTACGACGACACCGGGTTGCCCGGCAGCGCGAGCAGGGGGATGTGGTCGGGGCCGATGGAGCCGAAGCCCTGGGGCTTGCCGGGCTGCATGGCGAGCTTGCGGAACTCGACGCCGCTGCCGGCCTCGTCCTCGTCGCCGACGTGGGACAGCGCCTCCTTGACGACGTCGTACGCCCCGACGCTCACGCCGCCGGTGGTGACCATGAGGTCGGCGCGCACGAGCTGGTCCTCGATGGTGTTGCGGAGCGTCTCGGCGTCGTCGGCGACGGCGCCCACGCGGTAGGCGATGGCGCCGGCGTCCCGGGCGGCGGCGGTGAGGGCGAAGCTGTTGGAGTCGTAGATCTGGCCGCTGCCCAGGTCCTCGTCGGGCTGGACGAGCTCGCTGCCGGTGGACAGGACGACCACGCGCGGGCGCGGGCGCACGCGCACCGTGCCGCGGCCGATCGCGGCGAGCAGGGCGATCTGCGGCGGGCCGAGGACCGTACCGGCTTCGAGCGCCCGGTCGCCCGCCTTCACGTCGCTGCCCTTCGCCCGCACATGCGCGCGTGCCTCGGCCGACCGGTACACGTGCACCTCGCCGTGGGCGCCCTCGGGGGCCAGGCTGCGTGCGCGCATCCCGGTCACCGGGCCCTCGCCGAGGCCCCCGTCGGTCCACTCCACCGGAACGACGGTCTCGGCGCCGGGCGGCAGCGGGGCACCGGTCATGATGCGGGCGGCCTGGCCGGGGCCCACCTGGAGCAGTCCGGCCTGGCCCGCCGCGACGTCCCCGACGACCTCCAGGACGGCGGGGAACTCCTCGCTCGCGCCCGCGACATCCGCGACCCGCACCGCGTACCCGTCCATGGAGCTGTTGTCGAACGGCGGCAGGGAGACCGGCACCGTGACGTCGTCGACCAGGACACAGCCCTGGGCGTCGAGCAGTTGCAGCTCGATGGGTTCGAGGGGGCGGACGGTCGCGAGGATGTCCTCCAGGTGTTCGTCCACCGACCAGAGGTGGTCCTGGTCGGCGGGGCGGGGCGCGGCGGTGCTCAAATCGCTACATCTCCTCGGCTACGTAACTGCGAAGCCAGGCCCGGAAGTCCGGGCCCAGGTCTTCACGTTCGCATGCGAGTCTGACAATGGCACGCAGATAGTCGCCACGGTCACCGGTGTCATAGCGGCGGCCCTTGAAGACGACGCCGTGCACCGGGCCGCCGACCTTCTCGTCCTGCGAGAGCTGCTGGAGGGCGTCGGTGAGCTGGATCTCACCGCCGCGGCCCGGCTCGGTCTTGCGCAGTATGTCGAAGACGGCCGGGTCGAGGACGTAGCGGCCGATGATGGCGTAGTTGGACGGTGCGTCGGCCGCGGCCGGCTTCTCGACGAGGTCGTGCACCTTGACGACGTCGCTGTCCTCGGTGGGGTCCACGGCCGCACAGCCGTAGAGGTGGATCTGCTCGGGCGCGACCTCCATCAGCGCGATGACGCTGCCGCCGCGCTGCTCCTGCACCTCGACCATCCGCTTGAGCAGCGGGTCGCGCGGGTCGATCAGGTCATCGCCGAGCAGGACGGCGAAGGGCTCGTGGCCGACGTGCGGGGCGGCGCACAGCACGGCGTGGCCGAGGCCCTTGGGGTCGCCCTGGCGCACGTAGTGCATGGTGGCGAGGTCGCTGGACTCCTGCACCTTCGCGAGCCGGCCGGCGTCGCCCTTCTTCTGGAGGGCCGATTCCAGCTCGTAGTTGCGGTCGAAGTGGTCCTCCAGCGGGCGCTTGTTGCGGCCCGTGATCATGAGGACGTCGTCGAGACCGGCGGAGACGGCCTCTTCGACCACGTACTGGATCGCCGGCTTGTCGACGACCGGCAGCATCTCCTTGGGAGTGGCTTTGGTGGCCGGCAGGAAGCGGGTACCGAGGCCCGCTGCGGGGATGACAGCCTTGCTGATCCGAGGGTGCGACTGAGTCATGCCCGCCACCTTATCCGGTGCCTTTGTAGGGAATCTGAGGCTCCGGTTATTTGGCTCTCATATGAGCGCATTGGGAAGGGTACGGGAAGCGACTGGTGAGTCACATCGGACGTCCGGGCGACACTGACAAGCGAATGTTGCGGCGAGAGCTCCTCGCGGTGAGAAGCAGGTTGACGGCGGATGACGTGCGGGCATCGGCGACCGCGCTGGCCGAGCGGGCACTGGAGCTGCCCGAGTTGGCGCAGGCGCGCACGGTGGCGGCGTACGTCTCCGTGGGCAGCGAACCCGGCACGCTCGCGCTGCTGGACGCACTGCGCGCGCGGGGCGTGCGCGTCCTGCTTCCCGCGCTCCTGCCCGACAACGACCTCGACTGGGGCGCCTACGCCGGGGAGGACTCCCTCGCCCGGGTCCAACACGGCGGCAGGATGGCCCTCTTCGAGCCGAGCGGCGAACGCCTCGGCCCGGATGCCGTGACCGACGCCGACGTCGTGCTGCTGCCGGGCCTGGCGGTCGACGCGCGCGGGATGCGCCTGGGGCGCGGCGGGGGATCGTACGACCGCGTCCTGGCCCGGCTCGAACGCGCGGGCGTCCGGCCCGCGCTCGTGGTGTTGCTGTACGACTCCGAGGTCGTCGAGCGCGTTCCCGAGGAGCCACACGACCGGCCCGTGCACGCCGTGGTGACGCCGTCGGGTGTCCGCCGCTTCGGGAAGGGCGGGGAGGCGTGAGCCACGCCCCTGCGGCGAAGGGGCCCTCCACGCGCGCGTGGAGGGCCCTTCCAGCTGTCCGCCGTCACCGGGTCACGGCCTGAGCACCAGGGTGTCGCTCGTGCTCTCGTCGACCGCGCCGTCGGAGAAGGACCAGTCGAGCAGTTCGCCGTCGGCCCACTTGTCCGTCTGGTCGGTGTAGTGGGCGTTGTAGGCGTGCCCGGAGGCACCGGTGAGGTTGATCCACTTCGACTTGTCGAGGTCGCCGAGGTTGACCACCATCCGCATCGACGGCACCCAGACGACGCCGTAGCCGCCCGCGGCGTTCCAGCCGGTGGCGTTGACCGTGGCCTCGCCGCCGCTGAGCTTCCAGGGGCCGCGGTTGAGGGCGTACTGGAGGAAACCGGGGCCCTCGGTGCCGAGGGTCTGGTTCTTCAGGAACAGGCGGTGCAGTCGGCCCCAGCTCCAGGTGTCGATGTCCTTGCCGAGCTTGGCGGTCAGCTCCCAGCGGGCGTCGATCATGGCCCGCTTGAACAGCTGGTCGCGGTCGGTGGCCCCGGGGCGGTTGCCCGACTTCGGCGTGCTCCACCAGTCGCTGTCCTCGTCGTCCACGAGGCTGCGCACGACCTCGAACCAGCGGTCGCCTCCGTCCGGCTGCGCCTGGTCGGCGTCGCGCTCACCGCACTCGCGCACCTTCTGCGTCTCGTCCGCGGGGCCGGTGGTGTTGACCGGGTCGACCAACAGGCACTGGCCCTTGACCCGCAGCTCCTTGGGCAGCTTGTTGCCGAAGGCGAGCTTGAGGATGTTGCGCCAGACCGAGTTGAAGTAGGCCGCCGCCGCCGAGTCGGCGTCCTGGGTGTAGTCCCAGCCCTCCAGGAGCTCCTGTGCGTCCCGGACGTCCTTCGCGTGCCGGACGTCCTTGTCGTCGATGTCGATCTTCAGCAGCTGGGGCACGAGCAGCTTGGCGATCTCGCTGCTGTTGTCGAGCTGCATCTGGCGCATGTCGTCGGTGGAGATCTTGCCGCCGTCGTCGATCTTCGACTGGATCAGGTCGGTGATGCGCTGGCTGCGGGTGCCGTAGCCCCAGTCCGTGGTGAGCGTGTAGGGGTACTTGTCCTTGTCGATCACCGCCTGGTTGGCGGTGACGATGTAGCCGCGGGCCGGGTTGTACTCGTACGGCAGCTCGTCGTCGTCGATGTAGCCGGTCCAGCGGGACCTGGAGTCCCAGCCCGGCGCCGGGACGGAGCCGTCGTAGCCCTTCGCGCGCGTGGGGATCTTTCCCGGCAGCGTGTAGCCGATGTGGTCCTCGGTGTCGGCGTAGATCAGGTTCTGCGAGGGCACGTCGAACAGGGTCGCCGCGGCACGGAAGTCGTTCCAGTCCGCCGCCCTGTCCATGGCGAAGACGGCGTCCATGGAGGTGCCCGGGTCCAGCGCGGTCCAGCGCAGCGCGATGCCGTAGCCGTCGCCACGGTCGGGGGCGGCGGTGTCGACGGTGGCCTTCTTGCCGACCTTCACCAGCTCGGAGCTGCGGTCGGACAGCAGGGGGCCGTTGTTCGTCTCGCGGACGACGATCTTCTTGGGCTCGCCGCCTGCGACCTTGATGGTCTCCTCGCGCGTCTCGAAGGGCACCGTCTTGCCGTCGAGCTGGTAACCGTCGCCGGAGAGCTTCTCCAGGTAGAGGTCGGTGACGTCGACGCCGGAGTTGGTCATGCCCCAGGCGATGTTCTGGTTGTGGCCGATGATCACGCCGGGCATGCCCGCGAAGGTGTAGCCGGTGACGTCGTACTGGCATTTGCTGGAGACCGTGCGGCAGTGCAGGCCCATCTGGTACCAGACGGACGGCAGCGACGCCGACAGGTGCGGGTCGTTGGCCAGCAGGGGCTTGCCGGTGATGGTGTGCTTCCCGGAGACCACCCAGGAGTTGGAGCCGATGCCGTTGCCGTTCACGCCGACGGCCGTGGGCAGGTCGTCCAGGACGTTCTGCAGCCCCGCCAGCTGGCTCTGCAGGCCGGCGGTGCCCGAGGAGGAGGCCGTGCCCGCCGTGCCGCCCGTGGAGCCGGCGGTGGACGAGCCCGCGGTGGACGTGGAGCCGCTCTGCTCGAACGTCTTGGTGATCTCGTCGTACTGACCCGCCTGGACGATCGTCTTGTTGCGGCTGTACGGGTACTGCGGGTACAGGTCCGCGATCTCCTTGGGGCCGAGGCGGCTGGTCATCAGGGCGCGGTCGATCTCGTCCTGCATGTTGCCGCGCAGGTCCCAGGCCATCGCCTTGAGCCAGGAGACCGAGTCGACCGGGGTCCACTTCTCCGGCTTGTAGTCGTTGGTGAAGCCGAGGGCGGCGTACTCCAGGGAGATGTCCTTGCCCTCCTTGCCGTCCAGGTAGGCGTTGACGCCCTTGGCGTAGGCCTGGAGGTACTTCTTGGTGGAGGCCGACAGCGTCTTGTCGTACTCCTGCTGCGCGATGCGGTCCCAGCCCAGGGTGCGCAGGAACTCGTCGTTGTCGACCTGGCTCTTGCCGAACATCTCCGACAGGCGCCCGGAGGTCATGTGGCGGCGCACGTCCATCTCGTAGAACCGGTCCTGCGCCTGGACGTAGCCCTGCGCCATGAACAGGTCCTCGTCGGAGGAGGCGTAGATCTGCGGGATGCCGTAGCCGTCGCGCTTGACGTCGACGGGCCCGGACAGGCCGTCGAGCGTGAGCGAGCCCTTGGTCTGCGGGAAGGAGGCGCGGACGGTACTGATGGACCAGTAGGCACCGCCGGTGACGCCTGCGATCACGGCCAGCACCAGGACGAGGACGATCAGACGGGCTTTGCGCCCCTTCTTCCTGCCGGACTTGCCGGGCTGCTGACCCGTGGAGGCGGTGGTATTGGGGGGCATCGCTGTCCTTGCTGTCCTAACGCGAGCGGCAGGGCCGGCTGTCCTTTTGAATGAGCGCTGGAGCAACCATAGGCGCAGGGCCCGGTCCCACTTGACGCGGAGTGGTGAACCAGCGCGGACGGACGTTCGATCATGCCTCTCGGAGTGTCAAGAAATCGTCAAGAGTTAGGTAAGGTAACGAAGTAGTTGGGTGCGGAGAACCGCCACTTCGTGTCCTATGTACGTGACCCACGCGCGCTTGCGCGCGGGCCAGGGAAAGGGAACAGCCGCTGACTGTCCACGACCTCAACCAGCTCCTGCTCGTCTGCTCGCTCGTCCTGCTCGTCGCCGTCGCAGCGGTCCGGATCTCCTCGCGCAGCGGGCTCCCCAGCCTGCTCGTGTACCTGGGCATCGGCGTGCTCATGGGCCAGGACGGCATCGGCGGCATCCGCTTCGACGACGCCGAGCTGACCCAGGTCATCGGGTATGCGGCGCTGGTCGTGATCCTGGCCGAAGGTGGTCTGGGCACGAAGTGGAAGGAGATCAAGCCCGCCCTGCCGGCCGCGTCCGCGCTGGCGCTGGCCGGCGTCACGGTGAGCGTCGGGGTCACGGCGGCGGCCGCGCACTACCTGGTCGGGCTGGAGTGGCGGCAGGCGCTCATCATCGGGGCGGTCGTCTCCTCGACCGACGCCGCGGCGGTGTTCTCCGTCCTGCGCAAGATCCCGCTGCCCGCGCGCGTGACGGGCACTCTGGAGGCCGAGTCCGGCTTCAACGACGCCCCTGTGGTCATCCTGGTGGTCGCCTTCTCCGAGCACGGCCCGATCGAGCACTGGTACGTGCTGGCGGGCGAGATAGCACTGGAGCTGGCCATCGGTGCGGCCATCGGCATCGCGGTGGGCTGGCTGGGCTCCTGGGGTCTGCGGCATGTGGCGCTGCCCGCCTCGGGTCTCTATCCGATCGCCGTCATGGCCATCGCCGTCACCGCGTACGCGGCCGGCGCGATGGCGCACGGCAGCGGCTTCCTGGCCGTCTATCTCGCCTCGATGATGATGGGCAACGCCAAGCTGCCGCACTGGCCCGCCACCCGCGGGTTCGCCGACGGGCTCGGCTGGATCGCGCAGATCGGCATGTTCGTCCTCCTCGGCCTGCTGGTCACCCCGCACGAGCTGGGCGACGACATCGTGCCCGCGCTCCTCATCGGGCTGGCGCTGACCATGGTGGCGCGCCCGCTGAGCGTCGTCGTGTGCCTGACGCCGTTCCGCGTCCCCTGGCGGGAGCAGGCGCTGATGTCCTGGGCGGGGCTGCGCGGCGCCGTGCCCATCATCCTGGCGACGATCCCGATGGTGGGCGGTGTCGAGGACAGTCGCCGCATCTTCAACATCGTCTTCGTGCTGGTCGTCGTCTACACCCTGGTCCAGGGGCCGACGCTGCCCTGGCTCGGCCGCACGCTGGACCTCGGCCGGGGCCCGGAGGCCGCCGACCTCGGCATCGAGTCGGCGCCCCTGGAGCGGCTGCGCGGGCACCTGCTGTCCTTCGCGATCCCCGAGGGCTCGAAGATGCACGGCGTCGAGATCAACGAGCTGCGGCTGCCCGCCGGAGCCGCGGTCACTCTCGTCGTCCGCGACGGAAAATCGTTCGTTCCGCTGCCGACGACGGTCCTGCGGCTCGGGGACGAACTGCTCGTGGTCGCCACGGACCCGGTTCGTGACGCCGCCGAGCGCCGGCTGCGCGCCGTGGGCGCCGGGGGCAAGCTGGCCGGGTGGCTGGGGACGAACGGGTCCGTCTGACGGGCCCACGGGCCTTGGGGGCGCTTTAATCGCAGGTGAAGCGCCGGATGGTGCTCGGTTTCACAGGATCAGCAGGCGCTGCTCCCTGTACTATGCAGGCGTCACCCAGATCAAACCAACTCTGCCTGACGCAGAGCTGGCGCGACCGTATGGCGGCCGGGACGCCCTTCCTCACCGTGGGCGCCGGTATCTACCGCAGTTCCGCGCAAGAGGACAGCTCTCGGCGCCGCCCCCCACCCGAAGGGGCCGCGCTACCAGGCGGCAGAAAGGCACGGCCGTGGCGGCCACGGTCACCACGTCGAAGGCGCCGAAGGACTCGGCGTCCTCTTCCCGCCCGGGATACGGACAGCTGCTGCGAACCCGCGGCGCCTGGACGTTCCTGCTCCCCGGCTTCGCGGCACGCCAGCCGTTCGCGATGCTGACCATCTCCATCGTGCTGCTCGTGCAGCACACCACCGGTTCGTACGGCGCGGCAGGTGCCGCCGCGGCCGTCACCGGCGTCTCCATGGCGCTGTTCGCCCCGTACAGCGGCCGCCTCGCCGACCGCTACGGACAGCGCGCCGTCCTGATCCCCGGCGTCCTGGTGCACGTCCTGTCCGGCCTGACCCTGACGGCGCTCGCCCTGGCCGACGCTCCCCTGTGGGCGCTGTTCGCGGCGGCCGTGCCGACCGGTGCCTCGGTGCCGCAGGTCGGGCCGATGGTGCGGGCGCGCTGGGGCGTGAAGCTCCAGGGCTCGCCCCTGATGACGACGGCCGCGGCCTTCGAGTCGGTCACCGACGAGCTGACCTTCGTCGTCGGCCCGCTGCTGGCCACCGCCCTGTGCACCGCCGTCGACCCGGCCGCCGGCCTGGTGACGGAGGCCGCGCTCACTCTGCTGGGCGGTCTGCTGTTCGCCGCGCAGAAGAGCACACAGCCTTCGGTCGCCGTCGGCGGGCACGCGCGCGTGGAGCACACTTCCGCGCTGCGGATCCCCGGGGTGCGCGTGCTGATCGTGACCTTCCTCGGCATCGGTTCCGTCTTCGGCGGCATGCAGGTCTCGCTGGCCGCCTTCACCGAGTCGATCGGCGAGCCCGGCCTGAACGGCGTCCTGTACGGCACGTTCGCCGCGGGCAACATGCTCTCCGGCATCGCCTGTGGCGCCATCGCGTGGAAGGTCGCCCCGCAGCGCCGCCTCGTCATCGGATACGCCGCCCTCGCGCTGGCCGCGTCCGGCCTGTGGGCCGCGCACTCGGTGCTCGTCCTGGCCGGCCTCGGCCTGCTCGTCGGCATGTGCATCGCGCCCGCGCTGATCACCGGGTACACGCTGGTCGAGGGCCTGGTCCCGACCGGTGCCCGCACGGAGGCCTTCACCTGGCTCACCGGTGCGGTGGCGCTCGGCCAGGCCGCCGCCGTCACGGTCGCCGGGCAGCTGGAGGACCGCTTCTGGGGCGGTGCCGGGTTCCTGGTGCCGATGGGCGGGACCCTGCTCGCCCTGGTGACCCTGGTGGCGCTGCGCTCACGGCTGGTGGCACGGCCCCGCGGCCGTACCGTCGCACGTGGCGTCGGTCACCGAGTCCCGGTGGCAGTGGACTGAGCGGCTGGAATACGTCACTATGGTTCGTCGTTAGCACTCATCGAGTGAGAGTGCCAGGAGGAAGACAGTGCCCACCTATCAGTACCAGTGCACCGAGTGTGGCGAGGGCCTCGAGGCGGTGCAGAAGTTCACCGATGACGCCCTGACCGAGTGCCCCAGCTGCCAGGGCCGCCTCAAGAAGGTGTTCTCCGCGGTCGGCATCGTCTTCAAGGGCTCCGGCTTCTACCGCAACGACAGCCGCGGCGCCTCGTCGAGCAGCTCGCCGGCGTCGTCCAAGTCGTCGACGTCCTCCTCGTCCGACTCGTCGTCCTCTTCTTCGTCGTCCTCGGACTCGAAGTCGTCGAGCGCCGGCACCTCCTCCAGCAGCTCCGCCGCGTAACCCCTGCTTGCGGGACCCTGTCGTCGTACGGCGACAGGGTCCTCGTCGTGTGAAGGTCCGGTTAGGGTGCGGACATGGCGAACAAGGCGAACGTCGAACTCGGCGTGATCGGCGGCTCCGGTTTCTACTCGTTCCTCGACGACGTGACCGAGATACAGGTGGACACCCCCTACGGGCCGCCCAGCGACTCCCTCTTCCTCGGCGAGATCGCCGGACGGCGGGTCGCCTTCCTGCCCCGGCACGGCCGCGGTCATCATCTGCCGCCGCACCGGATCAACTACCGGGCCAACCTCTGGGCGCTGCGCTCGCTCGGTGTGCGCCAGGTCCTCGGCCCGTGCGCGGTGGGCGGTCTGCGGCCCGAGTACGGGCCGGGCACGCTGCTCGTGCCGGACCAGTTGGTCGACCGTACGAAGTCCCGGGCGGGGACCTACTTCGACGGGCTGCCGCTGCCCGACGGCACCGTGCCGAACGTGGTGCACGTCTCCCTGGCCGACCCCTACTGCCCCACCGGGCGGGCGGCCGCGCTGAAGGCGGCGCGCGGGCGGGACTGGGAGCCGGTGGACGGCGGCACCCTGGTGGTCATAGAGGGGCCGCGATTCTCGACCCGTGCCGAATCGTTGTGGCACCAGGCTCAGGGCTGGTCGGTGGTGGGCATGACCGGCCACCCCGAGGCGGCGCTCGCCCGTGAACTCGAGCTCTGCTACACGTCGTTGACGCTGGTCACCGACCTCGACGCGGGCGCCGAGACCGGCGAGGGCGTCTCGCACGACGAGGTGCTGCGGGTGTTCGCGGCGAACGTGGACCGGCTGCGGGGCGTGCTGTTCGACGCGGTGGCCGCGCTGCCGGCGAACGAGGAGCGGGACTGTCTGTGCACCGGGGCGCTGGGTGGGATGGATCCGGGGTTCGCGCTGCCGTAGGGGGATTTTCGGGGGCGGAACTCCTCGTTCGGGTGGGGGAGTTTTCCACAACCGGTCGGTAGTCCACGGGCTTCAGCGGGTGGCGGCGAAATGCCTCATCGTGGCGTCGCAAGCCGTTCCGTCGTCGCAGGTGGTGGTCCTCATGTCCGTTGCTCCGTCCTCCTCGTCCTTCCCCTCCTCGTCCTCTCCGGTTGTTCCGCTCCCGCCGGGCCCGGACGCTCCGGCCACGTGCGAGGTGCCGCATTTCGCCCCGGTGCGGGTGCGGGGCGGGCGGTATCCGCTGCGCCGGCTCGTACGGCACCGCAGGCGGGCCGTGGCGGCCGGGCTCGCCGTGACCGCGGCGGCGCTCGTGGCGGCGGGTCCGCGGGAGGCGGGCCGGGAGGCCGACGGGGCGCGCGGGCATCCGGTGCCGGAGCCGGTACGCCAGCACCGGGCGGTCGAGCGGGTGTCCGCGCCGGTGCGGATCGCCGACGGGGCCACCGTGCGGCTGCTGCGGCCCGGTGACCGGGTCGACGTGATCGCCGCTGAGGAGACCGCGACGGGCGGTGACGCCCGGGTGGTCGCGCGCGGGGCCCGGGTGACGAAGGTGCCGGAGCCTCTGGACGCCGCGAGCGAGAGCGGGGCGCTGGTCGTGCTCTCGGTGCCACGGTCCACGGCGGCACGCCTCGCGGGGGCGAGCGCGACGGCACGGCTGGCGGTGACGCTGTGCTGAGCCGCGACTGGACAGGGTGGCGTGGCGCTGACGTAGGTTGCGGAGCGGTCTGTTCCACAACGTGTGCGTCCGAGGGGTGGCTCCGGAGTGAGCGAGAAGAAGGATCCGAGCGTCTGGCAGGGCTTCAAGACCTTCCTGATGCGCGGGAATGTCGTCGATCTGGCCGTGGCGGTGGTGATCGGCGCCGCGTTCACCAACATCGTCAACGCGGTGGTGAAGGGGATCATCAACCCCCTGGTCGGAGCGATCGGCACCAAGAACCTCGATCACTACAGCTCGTGCCTGAGCTCGACATGCGAGGGCGAACAGGGCATCCGGATCCTGTGGGGCTCGGTGCTCGGCGCGACCCTCAGCTTCGTCATCACCGCGGCCGTCGTCTACTTCCTCATGGTCCTGCCCATGTCGAAGTACCTGGCCCGCGCGGAGGCCCGCCGCAAGGAGAAGGAGGGCACCCACGAGGTCATCGAGGTGACCGAACTGGAGGTGCTCAAGGAGATCCGCGACGCCCTGGTCGCCCAGCGCGGCTCGGGGCACAACCGGCAGTAACGGCTCAGATGTGGTGGGGCGGCTTCTCGTCGAGGAAGCGTTTCAGGTCGGCCGCGCTGTCGCCGTCGGTGCCCGGCCGCTCGCCCCATCCGCGGTCCGTGTCGTCCGAGGACTGCTGGTCCAGCGGGTCGTCGAAGATCAGCGCGGGCTTGGGCTTGCGCGGCTCGGGGGCGGGGGCGGTACTCATGCGTCCAGGGTACGGCCCTCAGGGCACGGCCTTCGTGGCTGCGGTCTTCCTGGCCACGGCCTTCCAGGTTGCGGGTGAGGGCCTTGCGCACTTGTGAATCACTGGGCAAGAAATTCCCCGCCTCATCTGTTGTGCTTGACCCCATGACGTCCCGTTCGACTCCCGCGCCGGACTCCCCCCGCGCGTCAGAGAGCCCCCGCCCGCTGCGCAGGCTCACGGCCCGTGGCCGTGGTGAGGCGCACCGGACCGCCACTCCGCTGGAACTCTTCTTCGACCTGTGCTTCGTCGTGGCCATCGCCCAGGCGGGCGTCCAGCTGGTGCACGCCGTCGCCGAGGGGCACGCCGGTGAGGGGATCCTCGACTACGCGATGGTCTTCTTCGCCATCTGGTGGGCCTGGATGAACTTCACCTGGTTCGCCTCGGCGTACGACAACGACGACGCCCTCTACCGGGTCGTCACCCTGGTTCAGATCGCCGGTGTGCTGGTTCTGGCGGCCGGGGTGTCCCGGGCGTTCGAGGAGCATGAGTTCCTGACGGTGTGGCTGGGCTACGTGATCATGCGGGTCGCCCTCGTGACGCAGTGGCTGCGCGCGGCGAGATCGAGCGAGGGCCCGGAGAGAACGATGGCCCTGCGGTACGTCGTCGGCGTGCTGCTGTGCCAGATCGGCTGGGCGGGGCTGGTGGTCCTGCCCGAGGACGGCAGACCCTGGGTCTTCCTGGTGATGGCGATCCTCGAGATGTGCGTGCCGCCGTATGCGGAGAAGGACCATCCCACGTCCTGGCATCCGCGCCACATCGCCGAGCGGTACGGGCTGTTCACGATCATCGTGCTCGGCGAGACCATCGCCGCGGCCACGGTCGCCGTGAAGACGGGCATCGACGAGAACGACGCGCTGGGCGAGCTGTTGCCGATCGCCGCGGGCGGGCTGCTGATCATCTTCGCCGCGTGGTGGATCTACTTCGTGGTGCCGATCCACGGCCATCTGCGCTCCAACCAGCAGGCGTTCCTGTGGGGTTACGGCCACTACTTGGTCTTCGCCTCGGCGGCCGCGATCGGCGCGGGACTGGAGGTGGCGGTCGAGCAGGCCGTCGGCAAGGCGCACATCTCGACGCTGGCCGCGTCGGCCGCGGTGACCCTGCCGACGGCGCTCTATCTGCTCACCGTCTGGGCGCTGCACTCCCGCTACTTCAAGGTGGGCATCGCCCAGCAGCTGGTGCTGCCGACGACGGCCCTGCTGGTGATCTGCTGCACGTTCCTGGGCGAGTGGGCGGTACTGGCGGCCGGCCTCGTCTCGGCGGGGGCGGTGGCGACCGGGACGACGCTGACGGCACGCATGACGAGCCGGGAGAACAGGCAGGCGGCGCAGGCGCCGGTCTCCTAGGGGCCGACGGAACGTCTCCCGGCGGCAGAAGCGAACGGCCGACGAGGTCGTGGGACGGCGCCGGTCGCTGCACGAGACTGGGCGCATGACAGTTGACGCTCTGACAGACGTCGCGGGGCTGCGGGTGGGGCACGCGACGCGTATCGGCGACGGTTGGCTCACCGGCACCACGGTCGTCCTCGCGCCCGAGGGCGGGGCCGTCGCCGCCGTGGATGTACGTGGCGGTGGCCCCGGCACCAAGGAGACCGACGCGCTCGATCCGCGCAACCTCGTGCAGAAGGTCGAGGCGATCGTGCTGACCGGCGGCAGCGCGTACGGGCTCGACGCGGCGTCCGGGGTGATGGCCTGGCTTGAGGAGCAGGGTCGGGGGGTGCGCGTGGGGGTGGATCCGGCACAGGTCGTGCCGGTGGTGCCCGCCGCCTGCGTCTTCGATCTCGGCCGCGGCGGCGACTTCCGCGCGAGGCCGGACGCGGCCATCGGGCGCGCGGCGGTCGAGGCGGCCGCGGCGAGCGAACCCGGCACGCCCGTGCGCGAGGGATGCGTGGGCGCCGGCACGGGAGCCACGGTCGGGCCGGTCAAGGGCGGGATCGGCACCGCGAGCACCGTCCTGGACTCGGGGATCACGGTGGCCGCCCTGGTGGTGGCGAACGCGGCGGGGGCTGCGGTGGATCCGGAAACTGGCGTGCTGTACGGGGAGTTGTTCCAGGGGCGCGTGAAGTATCCGGAGGCCCACGTGCACGAGGCCGCACGCCGGCGCCTGGCCGAGGCCGCGGCCAAGAACGCACCGCCCCCGCTGAACACCACGCTCGCGGTGGTCGCCACCGACGCGCAGCTGTCCAAGGCGCAGGCGCAGAAGCTGGCCGGCACGGCGCACGACGGGATCGCGCGCGCCGTGCGGCCGGTGCACCTGCTCAACGACGGGGACACGGTCTTCGCACTGGCCACCGGGGACCGCCCGCTCGACGCCGAGGAGCCCCTCGCGCTGAACGGCCTTCTCGCGGCGGGCGCGGACGCGGTGACGCGCGCGATCGTGCGGGCCGTGCGCGCGGCCGAGTCGGTGGACGGGCCGGGTGGAGCGTGGCCGTCGTACGGGGAGTTGTACGGGAAGCGCTGACGATCCGGCTGACGGGGCGGCACCTGTCTGCCTGCTCGTGCGCGCGTGCGATTGTCGCGGTTCTGTCACGTGACGGCATTCACCGCGCACGTCGGGAACCCGGTCCGGTGGCGGTGGCCTCTTCCACCGTGGAACGGAACGGATCCCGCAGATCACATGAAGATGGAGCAGCTCGTGACAACGCCGGACATAGCAGCACGGCCCGCACTGGGGGCCTGTGCCGCCCTGGTGATCGGCGCCCTGACCCTCACCGCCTGTGGCGGGAGCGCCAACGCCGACCACGAGGACGGGAAGGGCGGCAAGGACTCGCCCAGGACCTCCGCTGCGAAGATCGTGATCTCGGCGAAGGACGGCTCGACGGGGGCGTCGATCAACTCGACCGGCGTGAAGGTCAGCGACGGCAAGCTGACCGAGGTGAAGATGACGGCGGCGGACAGCGGGAAGGCCGTGCCGGGTTCCCTGTCCGCCGACGGGGGCAGCTGGAAGCCGAAGGAGCAGCTGGAGCGGGGGACGAAGTACGAGATATCGGCCACCGCGAAGGACAAGGACGGGCGCACCAGCGCCGCCGACTCCACCTTCACCACGGTCTCGCCGGCCAACAGCTTCATCGGGACGTACACGCCCGACGGCGGCACGACCGTCGGCGTCGGCATGCCGGTGTCGTTCACCTTCGACAAGGCGATCAGCGACAAGAAGGCCGTGCAGTCGCACATCACGGTCACCTCCAGCAGCGGGCAGAAGGTGGTCGGGCACTGGTTCGGGACGCAGCGGCTCGACTTCCGGCCCGAGGAGTACTGGAAGGCCGGATCCAAGGTCACGATGAAGATCGACCTGGACGGTGTCGAGGGCGCGAACGGCGTCCACGGGGTGCAGAAGAAGACCGTCACCTTCACCGTCGGGCGCTCGCAGGTCTCGACGGTCGACGTGAACACGCAGACGATGACGGTCGTGCGGGACGGCAAGACGATCAAGTCGGTGCCGATCTCCGCGGGCAGCTCGGAGTTCGCCACCTACAACGGGCAGATGGTGATCTCCGAGAAGTACCCGCAGCTCCACATGGACAGCCGCACGGTCAACCTGGCCGACGCGTACGACATCAAGGACGTGCCGCACGCGATGCGCCTGACCCAGTCGGGCACCTTCATCCACGGGAACTACTGGTACAACAAGGGCAATCCGCCCTTCGGCCGCCAGGGCACCAGCCACGGCTGCGTCGGCCTGCAGGACGTGAAGGGCGGGCAGGGGGACACGCCCTCCAAGTGGTTCTACGACAACTCGCTCCTCGGCGACGTGGTCATCGTCAAGAACTCCCCCGACAAGAGCGTGACGCCGGACAACGGACTCAACGGCTGGAACATGGCGTGGAGCGAGTGGGTGGCGGGCAGCGCCGCGTGATCCACTGAAACACCGTCCCAGCAGGGATTCTTGACGGTTCGTCGGGCCGCGCGGGAACTTCTCGCGCGGCCCGCGCGTTTTACCGGACGTACGTTTTCTCGGTTCCCGGACATGATGTCCGACCGAGGGGCTACGGTATGCACCCACAAGGTGACATGCAGCAACGCCGGGAGAAACCTTGAGCGTTCCGTACGAGACGGCAGCGTACGAACCACCCGAGTCGCCGGAGTCTCCGGAGGAGCACCTCGCGCGACTCCTCGGCCGCGCCCTGAACTCCTTCGAGCTGCCCGACGAGACGATACGGCGGCTCGACTGCGCGCTGGCTCACGACAGCTCGCTGCACTCCGCGCACCACAGCGCGGGCCTGCACCGCGAGACGTACCGGCACACCTGGCTGCTCGCCGACGGCTCGGCGCTCACCCTGTGGGAGCTCGTCCACAACACCGCGCGGGGCGGGGTGTCGCAGCACGAGGTGTACGTCGACGAGGAGGAGCTGCGCGCCGCGACCTCGCGGCTGCCGCTGCCGCCGGACGCCCCGGACTTCGAACTGCCGGTGACGGTGCAGCTGTCGCCGATCCCCACACCCCGTCATGCGTACGCGCCGGACGACTCGCCGGACCACGCGCGCCGGCTGCTGCGCCGGGCGGAGAACGCCGACCGGCCGGGTGCGGAGACGGCCGCGCTGCTGGCCACGGCGTTCGCGCACCAGATCACGCAGGCGTTCGGGCGCCCGTGCCGAGTGGGGCGCGCCGGGCTGTGCTTCTCGCTCTACGAGCACGCTTTCCTGCTGCGCGACGGCAGGGAGGTCTCCCTGTGGGAGGTCGAGCACACGGCGACGCCGGACGGACGGCACATGTGCGAGGTGTACGTCGACGAGGACACGGCGCGCGATGCGATGGAGCGGCGGGCGGCGCAGGTGTCGTAGCCCTGTCCCCCTGTTCGACGCACGTGTCGTAGCCCTGTCCGCCCGTTCGACGCACGTGTCGTAACCCCGGCCCGGCTGCTCAGCGACCGCCCGCTGTTCAGCGACCGTCGTTGAGCTGGCGTACCAGTCCCGCGAACGCGTCCCGTTCGGCCGGGGTGAGTTCGACGGCCTCCAGCTCGGGGGGTGCCTGCCGCTGGTGCGGGAGCGCGGAGAGTACCGGGCGCGAGCGCCTCGGCGACTGCTCGGCGCGGACGCTGCGCAGGACGCGGGTCAGACCGACCACCCACAGCACGGCCGCCAGGGCCAGGACGGCCGCGCCCAGCAACTGGAGAAACGAGACGTGCTCAGGCATGGGCCCCAGTAGACACCACGGTCCGGGCCTTTGGGCCCGGACCGTGACGTATCTCGCAGGTGCCGTGAACAACTCACAGCGCCTCAAAGGGACAAGTGGCTCTCCTCGCGCCTTACGCCGCCACCGGCTGCTTCGCCTCCACGGCCGTGCCCGCCGGGGACTCGGCGGCCGAGCCGCCCTCCGGGGCCGTCTTGCGTATGCCCTTCAGGAGGATGACCAGGCCCGCCGTGACCGCCGTACCGACCGCGATGGCCAGCAGGTAGAGGAACGGCTTGCCGATGAGGAAGGTGACCCAGATGCCGCCGTGCGGGGCGCGCAGGGTCGAGCCGAAGGCCATGGTCAGCGCGCCGGTCACCGCGCCGCCCGCCATGGAGGCGGGGATCACGCGCAGCGGGTCGGCGGCGGCGAACGGGATCGCGCCCTCGGTGATGAAGGAGGCACCCAGGACCACGGCCGCCTTGCCGTTCTCCCGCTCGGCCGTGGTGAACAACTTTTTGCGGAGGAAGGTCGCGAGGGCCATGCCCAGCGGCGGGACCATGCCCGCGGCCATGACGGCGGCCATGATCTTCATCGCGGAGTCGCTGGGGGACTGCACGGCGATACCGCCGGTGGCGAAGGCGTACGCGACCTTGTTGACCGGTCCGCCCAGGTCGAAGCACATCATCAGGCCGAGCAGGATGCCGAGCAGGACCGCGTTGGTGCCGGAGAGGCCGCTGAGCCAGTCGGTCATGCCCTTCTGCGCCTCGGCGATGGGCTTGCCGATGACGACGAACATCAGGAAGCCGACGACGATCGAGGAGAACAGCGGGATCACGACCACCGGCATGATGCCGCGCAGCACCGGTGGAATCTTGATCCGCTGGATGGCGAGGACGACCGCACCGGCGATCAGACCGGCGGCCAGACCGCCGAGGAAGCCCGCGTTGATGTTGGCGGCGATCATTCCGCCGACGAAACCGGGTACGAGTCCGGGCCGGTCCGCCATGCCGTAGGCGATGTAGCCGGCGAGGACGGGGATCAGGAAGCCGAAGGCGACGATGCCGATCTGGAACAGCAGCGCCGCCCAGCTGTCGACCTGGAGCCAGTCGAAGTGCTCGGTGACCGGCTTGGCCTTGTCGATCTCCCAGCCGCCGATCGCGAACCCGAGCGCGATCAGCAGACCGCCCGCCGCGACGAACGGGACCATGTAACTCACGCCGGACATCAGCCACTTGCGCAGCTTGGTGCCGTAGCCCTCGCCGGGCTCGCCGGCGCGCTCGACCGGCGTGGCACCGCCGGGCCCGGCCGCCGCCGTGACCTCACCGCGGGCCGCCTTCTCGCGGACCTCGGCGATGAGTTCGGCGGGGCGGTTGATGCCCGCCTTCACGCCGACGTCGACGGTCGGCTTGCCGGCGAAGCGGTCCTTCTCCCGTACGGACACGTCGTGGGCGAAGATCACGCCGTCCGCCGCCGCGATGACGGCCGGGTCGAGGCGGGTGAAGCCGGCCGAGCCCTGCGTCTCGACGACGAGTTCGACGCCCGCCTCACGGCCCGCGTTCTCCAGCGACTCGGCCGCCATGTAGGTGTGGGCGATGCCGGTCGGGCAGGAGGTGACGGCGACGATACGGAACGGACGCCCGCCGTCGGCGGAAGCCGCGGCCGGGGCGCCCGGCGCCGGGGCGTTCGCGCCCTCGGCGTGCGCGCCCGGCGCCGGGGCCGTGGTGCCCGTGGCGGCGTCGGCGGAGGCCGCCACCGACGACGCCACGGAGTCTGTGGGGGCGGCCGTCCCGGCCGCCTGGGGCTCCTCGCCCCTGATCACCGCCGCCGCCGACGCCGCGTCGCCCACCGACCGCAGCGCGTCCGTGAACTCGGCGTTCATCAACTGGCGGGCCAGCGACGAAAGGATCGTCAGGTGGGCGTCGTCCGCGCCGGCCGGGGCGGCGATCAGGAAGATCAGGTCGGCGGGGCCGTCCGCCGCGCCGAAGTCGATGCCGGCGGCGCTGCGCCCGAAGGCGAGCGTCGGCTCGGTGACGTGCTCGCTGCGGCAGTGCGGGATGCCGATGCCGCCGTCGAGGCCGGTCGGCATCTGTGCCTCGCGGGCGGCCACGTCGGCGAGGAAGCCCTCCAGGTCGGTCACCCGGCCCAGGGCCACCATGCGCTCGGCGAGGGCGCGCGCCGCCGCTTCCTTGGTGTCGGCGGACAGGTCGAGATCGACCAGGTCCGCGGTGATCATGTCGCTCATCGCGGGCTCCTTCGCACGCGTATCGCCCGGGGAGTCTGGTGGGCGGAGAAGGGGACGGGGGTGCCGTGGGGGGTGGTGTGACTGCGGTGGGGGGTGCCAGTGGTGGAGGGGGAGGCAGGGTCGGGGAAATCCCGCCTCCCCCGGGCGGCAGAGCGGCTCAGGAGGCCCTGCCGTCCGTCGGCGGGCGTGAGTAACGCCGAGCTTCGCCGCTGACGGACCGGATCGGCGAGAACTGTGACAACCGCGACATTCGTCATGACACCGGCTCCTTGAGTGCGCGATCCACCGGCACCTCGGCCGTGACCGTCACCGCCGCCAGGTCCAGGTCGCCCGGGGACGGCATCACGCTGCCGGGCAGCTGTACGGCCGCCGCGCCATGGGCGACCGCCGAGGCGAGGGCCTCCGGGCCGCTGCCACCGGCGATCAGGAAGCCGGCGAGGGAGGAGTCGCCGGCGCCGACATTGCTGCGTACGACGTCGACGCGCGCACTGCCGTACCAGGCGCCCGTGCCGTCCACCAGCAACTGCCCGTCGGCACCCAGGCTCGCGAGCACGGCCCGCGCGCCCATCTCGCGCAGCTCCTCGGCCGCCTTCAGCGCGTCGCCCACGGTGGCCAGGGGGCGCCCGACGGCCTCCGCGAGTTCCTCGGCGTTCGGCTTCACCACGTCGGGCTGCGCCCGCAGGGCTTCGAGGAGGGCGCGGCCGGAGGTGTCCAGCGCGATCCGCGCGCCCCCTGCGTGCGCCCGGGCGACCAGATCGGCGTACCAGGACGGCGCGAGACCCCGGGGCAGACTCCCGCAGCAGGCGATCCAGTCGGCGTCGTGCGACTGCTCGCGCACCGTCTCCAGGAGCAGCTCCTGTTCGGCCGCGGACAGCTCGGGACCGGGCGCGTTGATCTTCGTCAGTACCCCGTCCGACTCCGCGAGCGCGATGTTCGAGCGGGTGGCGCCGGCGATCCGCACCGCCGTGACCTCGATGCCCTGCGAGTGGAGGAGATCGGCGACGACGGCGCCGGGCGCACCCCCCAAGGGCAGGACGGCGATCGTGCGCTGCCCCGCGGCCGCGACGGCGCGCGAGACGTTCACGCCCTTGCCGCCCGGGTCCATGCGCTCGCCGGTGGCGCGGATGACCTCGCCGCGGTCGAGGGACGGAACCTCGTAGGTGCGGTCCAGAGACGGGTTGGGGGTGACGGTGAGGATCATGCGCGTACTACTTCCGTGCCGCCGCGCTCGATCGCGGTGGCGTCTTCGGGGCTCAGGTCGCTGTCGGTGATCAGCAGGTCCACGTCGCTCAGATCGCCGAAGCGGGCGAAGTGCTCCTGGCCGTGCTTGGAGGAGTCGGCGAGCAGCACCACGCGGCGGGCCGCGGCCACGGCCGCCCGCTTCACCGCGGCCTCGGCGAGATCGGGGGTGGTCAGACCGTGCTCGGCGGAGAAGCCGTTGGCCGCGACGAACAGGACGTCGGCGCGGATCTCGCCGTACGCACGCAGCGCCCAGGCGTCCACGGCGGCGCGCGTACGGTGCCGTACGCGCCCCCCGACCAGGTGCAGCTGGATGCCCGGGTGGTCCGCGAGACGGGCGGCGATGGGCAGGCTGTGCGTGACGACGGTGAGGGACGCCTCCAGCGGCAGCGCGGCCGCGAGGCGGGCCACCGTCGTACCGGCGTCGAGGATCATCGTGCCCTCGGTGGGCAGCTCGGCGAGGGCCGCCTTCGCGATCCGGTCCTTCTCGTCGGCCGCCGTGCCCTCCCGCTCGGCGAGGTCCGGCTCGAAGTCCAGGCGCCCGACCGGGATCGCGCCCCCGTGGACCCGGCGCACGAGCCCGGCGCGGTCGAGGGCCTTCAGGTCCCGGCGGATCGTCTCCGCCGTCACCTGGAACTCCTCGGCCAGCGACAGGACGTCCACTCGGCCGCCGTCACGGGCGAGCCGGAGGATCTCCTGCTGCCGCTCCGGTGCGTACATGTCCGTTCGCCTCCGAACTGTGCCCGAACTTGTGGTTTCGCTGGAGGCTACGCCCGGATTTCCGGAAAGTAAACAGGTTCGGGCGCAAGACGGACACAAACAGGCATCGAGAGAGTTGGCTCCACCCACTCGCTCCTCCCCTCGCCGAACCCCTGACGCCGTGTCACCGCGTCCGTATCCTGAACCTTGGGACACAGCTTCTCGGGGGGTGTTGTGGACACAGACGACTCGAAGCGCCCCGCCCGTCCGGACCACAGCTGGCAGACCAGCATGGTCGACGCGCTGCTCGACTCGCCCACCGCGGCCGACCGGCAGGCGCGGGCGCTGCTGATCGAGCTGATCGGTGACCTGCTCGGGCGCCGGGTCTCCTTACGGGAGCAGTCCACCGCGCATCTGCAGCTGCTCGAGCTCGTCCGCTTCTGCGTCCACAGCGAGGGCGGGCTCCCCGCGCTGACCTCCGCCGTGCACCTGCTGGAGGGCTCCAGCCGGGCGGCCGAGACGGTCGCGCGGCTCGCCGCCGAGTGGGAAAGCCCCGAGGAGCGGGGGGCCGGCGGGCCCGCGGTCCAGGAGAGACCAGGAGACCACCGCTCCACCTCACCTTCCGATCCGGTTCGCCCGCCCCCCGAGGGGAGCGGGGACCGTAAGGACTTCTTCGTCTCGTACACCTCCGCCGACCGCGCATGGGCAGCCTGGATCGCCTGGCAGTTGGAGGAGGCCGGTTACCGCGTGCTGGTCCAGGAGTGGGACTTCGTGCCCGGCAGCAACTGGCAGTTCGTCATGGAGAAGGGGGTGACCGAGTGCGAACGGATCATCGCCGTGCTGTCCCCGGCTTACCTGCGCTCGGTGTACGGCCGCCAGGAGTCGCTCGCGGCACAGGGCGAGGACCCGACGGGCGTGGCCCGCAGACTCGTACCGGTCCGGGTCGCGCCGTTCACCCCGCGCGGCCTGCTGGGCGGCGTGGTGTACATCGACCTGGTGGCCCTGTCCCCCGAGGAGGCCCGCACGCGCCTGCTGGACGGCATCGGCGGCGCCCGCAGCGGCCGGGCCAAGCCGCTCGCGCCGCCGCGGTTTCCCGGCTGAGCGGGGCGGCGGTGACGATCAGCGTCGGCGAGCAGAGGTGGGCCATGAGCCCGGTCCTGGCAGCGGCGTCCGGCCGGCTACGAACGTCCGCCGACCACGGGAGGACCACTTGGATCGCCCGGCGGCCGGCGGAGGCCGGGCACCGGGTGCGCTTACGGGGCGGCGTCGGCACCGTGTCGCCGGGCACCCGGCAGGTCGGCCCGGGGCGAGCGGTGACCAAGTGCGCACGCGCCTCTGTGGTGCCGCCCCGGGCCTGCGTGCGCCGGCTGCACGGCCGCCGGGACCGGCAACCCGGCAGGCGCGCGGAGGCCTCCGCCGCACCCTCGCCGTTTCCCGGCCTAATGGGGCCGCGTTGACGATCGAGAACGATGCGACGGCAGCCAGGTCGGCCCTGCGCATACAGGAACGGATCCGGCAGGAGACCGTCTGCGCGCTCCTCGACGTGCGCACACTGCAGGACCGTCAGGCACGGGCGCTGCTGGTCGAGCTGGTCGGAGAGGCGATGGGCCGCCGGGTCGTGCTGCGCGAGCAGGCCACGACCCAGCTGCAGTTCGTGGAGCTGTTCCGGTTCTGCGCCGCCGAGGAGGGCGGGCTGACCGGGCTGGCGCGGATGCTGTCGGACCTGGAGCAGGACTGCCCCCAGGCCGCCGTCGTGCAACGGCTGGCCGACGAGTGGGCGGCCGTGGCCTCGGTGACGGGTCTGCCCGAGGTCACCGACTCCTGGCAGTTCCTCGGTGCCGCCCTCGGACCCCTGCAGATGTCGTACGCCGCGCGCCTCGCACTGGTCCGGGCCGCCACGGACGACCGGCTGCCCGCGCCGCCGCCGCACGCCGAGACCCCCTGGCACGACTTCCTGCACGTGGCCGGGCAGAACGCGGCGCCCGGCGGGCTGCCGCCATGGATGGTCTACCTCGACCGGAGCACCGCGCAGATGGATCCGCGCACCGCGACCGAGGTCATGGCGCGCAACCGCCAGTGGGCGCTCAAGTGCGAGCTGGCCGGGCGGCTGGACCAGGAGCGGGCCAGGTCGCGGCCGGCGGCGGTCCCCGCCAGACGCCACCAGGAATACCTGGCCATCCACATCACCCCAGACCCACTGGAGGACGGGTTCTACACCCTCACGTACGCCTTCATGTCGGACGCGCGCGGCCTGGACTGGGAGCACGGCGACACGCCGGTCCGGGTGCCGGCGCAGGGGCTTCAGCCCACGGTGAGCCGGATCATCCGGCAGGTCGAACGGGTCGGCGGGGACAGGTCGGCGCACCTGTGGCTGGAGTTCGTGCTCCCCTTCGAGCTGCTCAACCTGCCGGTGGACTGGTGGCCACGGGACCCCGGCGAGGTGCCGCACGTGCCGCTCGCGGTGGACTACCCCGTCGTCATCCGCAGCCTGGACCGGCTGCAGAACACGGCCTGGCACCGGTTCTGGCGCCACCGCTGGGAGCAGCTCGCCGTCGGCGAGCACGCCTCGGAGTCGGTGTACATGAACGTGGCCCGCACCAACGGCGACCATCTGCGCGGCCTGGAAGCCCGGTTGGGCGACAACGAGCACTACGTGGCCCTGGTGCTGAGCGAACCGCCGCTGCCCGGCCGTGAGTACGGGCAGCGGGAGCTGCAGGCGGCGCTGCGCAGCGGGCTGCCCGTGGTGATCTGGCACCGCGCGAACCGGTCCACCCAGGAATTCCGGGATGTCCTGGGCACGCTGCTCGACGAGGGTCTGCAGCGGTTTCCGGCCAAGGTCGCCGCCTACCGCCGCCGGGCGGCCATCGACGGCGAGAACGGCACGCACCTGGGCCGGCATCTGGCGGTCCTGTGGGACGACCCGGACCGCAAACCCGTGTTGCCGGACGTGCGGTGAGCGCCGACCGCCCGTCCGGGAGAGGAACAACCACAGAGCGAGCCACCGACCCGAGGGGACGCCGCTGATGCCTGCGAACAGCGAGCCGTGGGGGATCTACCGAGGCACCGGCTGCCCCGGCACCGGCACGGACGACTGGCCCGATCCGCCTGCCTGGCGCAGCTTCGGCGGCGGCCCGGACCTGCCGGCGCCGCAGGCCGACGACCCGTACGCGTCCGTCCTGCTCGGCGACCCGGCGCACCCGCTGCCGCCGGTGCCGGAGGAAGTGGACCGGGTCAACGCGGCACTGTTCCTGAGCCGCCCGCTGCTCGTCACCGGCGAACCCGGCACCGGCAAGTCGGCCCTCGCGTACCGCATCAGCCGCGAACTCGGCCTCGGCCGCGTCCTGCGCTGGCAGATCACCAGCCTGAGCACGCTCCACGAGGGCCTGTACGCGGGTGCCGGCCGGCTCGGACCGCTCGGCACCGCCTTCCTGCCCCACCGCACACCCCGGGTGCTGCTGATCGACCGGCTGGACCGGGCCGACATCGCTCTGCCCGAGGATCTGTGCACGGTCCTGACGACCGGCGGTTTCTCCCTGCCCCACGCCGCGCCCGGGGGCGGGGCACGGCTGGCCCCGGACGACGATCCGGCGGCCACCGTCCCCTTGTCCGGCGGGGAGGTGCGCTGCCATGCCTTCCCGGTCCTGGTCATCACGACCGGGGGTGACAGGGATCTGCCGCACGACCTCGTATCCCGCTGTGTCTCTCTGCGGATGCCGCGGCCCACCCCCGAGTTCCTGCGTGCCGTCGCCGCCGCCCGCTTCCCCGACGGCGACTCGGCCCGGGCGCCTGCACCGGACGTGGTCGACGCCTTCCTGGAGCGGGCCGCCGACGCCGAGGGGCGCGTCGTGGAACGGTTCCTCGACGCCCTCCAACTGGCCGTCGACGGCGTTCTGTCGGCCCTTGCGGCGGACGGGCGCGGCTGGCCGGAGGCGGTCGACACGCTGTGGCGGTGGACCGCGGCGGAGGAGCCGTGACGGCGCCCCGGCGGGAGTCGCCACCGGACGGGGGACGGCCCAGGTCCCGGCCCGGGAGGACACCGGCTCCGCCCACCGCCGGTTCCTTTCCCCCGGCCCTGCCCGAGGGCCTCCCGGACGCCCTGCGCCGGATCGGTGCGGCGCTCGGACCGGGCCGGGCGGCGCGCGGTGCCTGGGACGTGGCGGTGGTGGCCGACGCGGGGCCGACGATGGGCGTCTGGGAGGAGACGGTCCGTGCGTTCGCCGTGGCGCTGCACCGCTGCGGCGCGTTCGGGCGGATCACCGCGCACCGGCTGCCGTACGACGACACCCGTCAGCGGCTGCCGTACGGCGGCGACGCTGAACCGGCGACGCTGCGGCGCCGGGCAGACCGCCGGCTGACCCTGCTGCTCACCGACGGTGCGGGCCCGCGCTGGCGCACGCATGCCGTGGAGCCGCTGCTGCGTCGCTGGGGGCAGGCCGGGCCGGTCGCGGTGGTCGACCTGCTGCCGCACCCGATGTGGGCCAGGACGGGGCTGCGCCACTGGCAGGTGCTGCTGCGCTCGCCCGCGCCGGCCGTGGCCAACCGCCGGCTGCGGTGGCGCGCACGCGGCCTGGGCCCGGACGTGGGCGGGCTGCCGCTCGGCAGGCGCCCCGATGTGCCGATCCCGGTGCTCGAACTCAGCCCTCGCTGGCTGGACGCCTGGGCCGGTCTGCTGGGCGCGGCGGCGCCGGGGTGGCTGCCGCTCACGGTGATGTTCCCCCGCGCGCGCATGCCCGCCTCCGCCGGTGACACGGAGCCGCCCGGGGATGCCGCGGCGCAGGTGGCACGCTTCCGCTCCGCGGTGTCCAGGAACGTGTTCACTCTGGCCACGATGCTCGCCGCGATCCCGCTCGGCCCGCCACTGATCGGCGAGGTTCAGAACACCGTGCTGCCGGACGGTTCGCTCGCCGATTTCGCGCAACTGCTGGTGCACGGCCTGGTCACGCCGGGCGGCAGGCCGGCCGCCGCCTTCGAGTTCGCCACCGGGGTGCGCGAGGAGCTGCTCGCCGCCGGGCGGCGTTCCGACCTGGTGCGAGTAGTCGAACTGGTGGGGGATCGGCGGGGATCAGGCGGGGAACACTTGTGGCGACTGCCCCGATTGCTGCGCGGGGCCGCCGTGCCCACGATCCCGCCGGTCGACGACGAGTCCGAGCCGTGGCTCAGGGCGGAGAGCGCCGTGCTGCACGCGCTGTCCGGGCCGTTCCTGAGGCCGGCGAACGAGGTGGACGCAGCCCTGGCGGCCCACCGGGAACACGTACGGCGCACCGCGCACCGGGGCACCACCGCACCCGCAACACCCAGCCATACCGTCGTCCGGGCCCCGGACGGCGCCGACCGATCGACGACTCGGACGACTCAGACGACTCAGGGGAAGAGGAGGCCGGTGATGCCGCATCAGGCCCCGGCGAGCACGGTGGGCAGCGAACGCGCCAGCAACACACCCACGGTGTGGGGGAACATTCCACCCAGGAATCCGAACTTCACCGGCCGCGAGGCCCTCCTCGACGAACTTCACCAGCGACTGCTGCGGGAACGGGCGACCGCCGTGCTGCCGCACGCGCTGCACGGCATGGGCGGGGTCGGCAAGAGCCTGCTGGCCATCGAGTACCTCTACCGCCGCATGACCGAGTACGACGTGATCTGGTGGATCTCCGCCGAGCGCACCGCGCAGATCTCCCTGTCCCTGGTCGAGCTGGCCCCACGGCTGGGGCTGCAGCCCGGCTCCGACGCCGCCTCGACGGTCGCCGCGGTCCTGGAGTCGCTGCGCATCGGAGTGCCCTACGCCAAATGGCTGCTGGTCTTCGACAACGCCGAAAGCCCGGAGGCGGTACGGCCGTTCTTCCCGGTCGGCGGGCCCGGCAACATCCTCGTCACCTCCCGCAACCCCCAATGGGCCTCGCTCGCACGGCCGTTGGAGGTCGACGTCTTCATGCGGGAGGAGAGCAAACAGCTGCTGCAGGTGCGCGGGCCCGGGATCAGCGACGAGGACGCCGACCGGCTCGCGGAGGCGCTCGGCGACCTGCCGCTGGCCATCGAGCAGGCGGCCGCCTGGCACGCCGAGACCGGCATGCCGGTGGACGAGTACCTGCGCCTGCTCGCGGAGAAGCGCCTCGACCTGCTGCGCGGCACCGCTCCCCTGGGCGACCAGCACCCGGTGATCGCGGCCTGGAACATCTCGCTGGACCAGCTGGAGGCCAAGAGCCCGGCCGCGTACCAGCTGTTACAGGTGTGCTCGTTCTGCGCGCCGGAACCGATCGCGCGCAGCATGTTCACCCGCATGCCGCCCGGCTCCATCACCCCCGAGCTGGACGCCGCCCTGGAGGATCCGATCCGGCTCGGCCAGGTCATCCGCGACATCGGCCGCTACTCACTGGCCCGTTTCAACCACCGCACCAACTCGCTGCAGATGCACCGGCTGGTGCAGGCCGCCCTGCAGTTCCGGATGACCGAGGAGGACCGGGCCGTCATGCGGCGCGGCACCCATCTGCTGCTGGCGGCCAGCGACCCCAACGACCCCAACGACGCGCTGCGCTGGGACCGTTACGTCGCCCTGTATCCCCATGTGGTCGTGTCGGAGGCGGTGCTGTCCGACGAGAGGCGGGCGCGCAGCCTGGTGGTGAACGAGGTCAGGTGCCTGCTGCGCTGGGGCGACTACGAGTCCGGCCTCGAGCTGGCCCGTAACGCGTACGAGAACTGGCGCAGGCGGCTGGGCGAGGAACACACGCAGACCCTCGAGGTCGCCCGCTGGATGGGGTTCCTGCTGTTCAACATGGGCCGCTACAAAGAGGCGGCCGAGCTCAACACCGAGGTGCTGGAGGCCTACCTCCGGTCGGTCGGTCCCGACCACCAGGACACCATCGAAGCGCTCGGCAACGTCGCCATAGACCACCGGGTGCGTGGCGCGTTCGAAGAGGCGCTCCGCCTGGCCGAGTCCGTACACGAGAAGTACGTACGGCTCATCGGCCCGGACGACCCGGACACGATGCGCGCCGCGCACAACCTCGGCGTGAGCCTGCGTCTGGTAGGCGACTTCGCCCGCGCCCGACGGCTGGACGAGCAGACCTATCTCGACCGCACCCAGGTCTTCGGCCAGGACCATGTCAGCACCCTGCTCACCTGGCTCGGCCTGACCATCGACATTCGCGAACTCGGCGACTACGGCACGGCGTTGACCTATCACCGCGAGATCACCCAGCAGGCCAATTCCCTGCTCGGCGACACCAACCCGTTCGCCCTCTCCTGCGTCCGTCACCTCGCCGTCGGGCTCCGCAAGGCCGGCGAGCACCAGGAGGCCGCCTGCATGGCCGAGCAGATCCGCTCCGAACTCGTACGCCGGTACGGCGACCACAACCCCGAGTCCATGGCCGCCACCCTCGAACTGACCATTCATCTACGGCACAGGGGCAGTCTGGAGGAGGCGTTACAGCTGGGCACCGACATCTGCCGGCGGTACGAGGCCACGTACGGCAAGCAGCACCCACACGCGCTGTCGGCCGCCGTGAACCTCGCGGTCACCCATCGGCTGCTGGGAAACGCGGCGGGCGCGCGGTACATCAACTCCGTGGCGCTGGAGGGACTTAACGCTGCCGTCGGCGAGAATCACCCGTCGACACTGGTGTGCCGCACCAACCTCGCCAGCGACCTGCACGCGCTCGGCGACGTGTCAGGCGCCCTGGAACTGGACACCGAGACACTGCGCCGCTCCCGTGAAGTCTTCGACGAGGACCATCCCTCGACCCTGGCCTGCGCGGCGAATCTGGCGATGGACCTGCGGGCCCTGGGCCGCACCCAGGAGGCGGAGTCCCTGCGCGGCGACACCCGCGAACGCCTCTCCCGCAAGCTGGGCAGCGGCCACCCGGCGGTCGCGCAGGCGGCCGACTGGGACCACCGCGCGGACTGCGACATCGACCCGATGCCGCTGTGACCGGGAGCGGCCCAACCGTGTGACGGTCCCGCCGTACCGAAGGGACCGGCCGGAGCGGCCCTACCCGGCCAGCCAGTGGGCCAGCGCCACCGGGTCCGGCGGCACGGGCAGGGACCGGCTGACGGCGACCGCGAGTTCGGGGTGGCCGGTCAGGGCCGCTCCGGCGGCGCGCTCACCGCACTCGGCCAGCGCCAGACCGAGCCCGGCCCAGGCCGCGGGCCGGGCTCCGGGAACGGTGAGCTCCTCGGTGTACAGCTTCACCGCGGTCTCCGCATCACCCCTCACCAGAGCCAGATCCGCGGAACCGGCTCCGGGCACGCGGCTCGCCGGGTCCGCCTCGTCGCACAGGGCGTCGAACTCGCCGGGGGCGATGAGGCTGAGGCGCGCCAGGAGCGCCAGGGTGTCGAGTCGACAGGCCTGGGGATCGGCGCGCAGTTCGGGCTGGGGGCTGGCGCTCAGTTCGGCCTGGGGGTCGGCGCGCAGCTCGGGCTGGGGGCGCGTACCTGCCTCCTTGCGCCGCCCTGCCACCCATGCGTCCGCGAGCGCCTCCGCGTAGGCCGGGCTCGTGCGCAGGTGGTGTGCGCGCCAGGTGGCGTGGTGATGTACGGCCGCGAGGTGGGCGAGACGCAGTTCGCGCGCCCCCACCGGCTCCTCGTGCCAGTGCGCGGTCTGCTCTGCGAGCGCATCGAGCAGCGCGCGCCCCAGTGCGGTGAGCGCGGGATGGTCGCGCAGCGCCTCGAGCACGGAGCGCACGGCGCTCGCCCACAGTGCGAACTCAAAGCCCGCGAGGCCCTCCGTACCGCGCGTGCGCCAGTAATGCGCGACGCCCGAGAAGGCATACGCCCCGTGTACCAGCCCTCCGAGTGGCCGGGGATCGTCGCGCCAGGGCGCGTGAAACAGGTCGTCGTGCTCCTCGAACAACGGCGCCAGAAAGATGAGGCCGTTGAGCAGGGTGTGCCGGAACTCGTGGACGAGGGCCACGCCGAGCTGTGCCGGGAGCACCTCGTCCTCGTCCGGCTCGGACAACAGCAGGCAACCGAAGGCGTCACTCGACGAGGCCGCCCGCGCCCGCAGGCGCTCGCCGCGGGGCAGCGGGACCACGGACCGCAAGCCGGCGGCCAGCGCCCGGGCACGGGCCGGGTGGTCGTCCACCAGCATCGGCCACATGCGCCCGAACCAGCGGCGCCAGGAGCCTAACCGCGCGGTGGAGAGTCGTCCGGCCGTCGGCAGCGCCGCCACCGTCGGATACGGCCCCAGGTCGTCGAGCGTGAGCGTGAGGGTCACCCCGGCATGCTCGGTGCGCAGCCTGCGCAACCCCTCCCAGCCCGGGGCGTCGCTCTCCGTCTCGTCCGGCAGCGTCACGGTCGTACCGCCCGCCGCGAGGCGGACCACCCCCTCCCGCGCCCACACCTCGGCGGTGCCCCAGGGATCACCGCCGACGGTCGCCCGGCCCAGACCCGGCAGGAAGACCCGGCCGTCCCGGACGGGCACGTGCGCACGGAAGTCGGCTCCGGCCTCGATGAACACCGCCGCCGCCAGCTGACCCAGGAATCCCAGCTCCACACGCAGCGGTGCCTCACCCTCGGCGGCCTCCGGGTCCGGCCTGGTCAGCCTGCGCAACAGCGTTGCCGCCCAGACCCCCACCTGCGGGTCGAGCAGCACCGCACGGAACGCCGCACGGTCCACCCGCTCGGCAGCCTCCAGGAGCTGCCAGTCGCGGTGCAGGTCGGCGGTGTCGCCCGGTGCCGCCTGTGCCGCACTGTCCAGGATCATCCGCAGCAACAGGAGCCGACGGCTCGTCTCCGCGTCCAGCAGGAAGGCGACGGCTTCTTCGTCCTCGGTGAGGGAGCTCAGCGATCGCAGGACATCGGCGGAGAGGTGATGAAGGCGCATCGGCACGCGCCGCACCCTACATGGGAGGCCGTGGCCTCCCATCCCTTGTAGGCTGACGCCATGTCATCGAGGGAACACCGCACCCCCCATGAACCGGCGTCTGAGGTGGCGCAGCCCTGGCTCCCCACCCTGTCAGGCCTGTCGTTGGGGGAGCTGGCGGCCCTTGATGGAGCGGCGCTCCAGCCGTCGGGTGAGCGGCTGCGGCGCCTGGTCGACCGGCCCCTGTCCACGATCGCGGGCAGCGACGGCAGTTAGGGCCAAGGCCTTCGCGACGTAGCAGCGCGGTGCGCCCGCCGTCCGACCGGACAGCGGGCGCACGCCTCCGCCACTCAGCCCGTGAGAACCGGCGTCTTGTCCGCCCCGTCCCCGGCGTCCTCCAGGGCTGGGGCGCCCTCCACGTGCTGCGCCGGCCGTCCCGGTAGAGCGAACATCAGCAGGAAGATGACGGCCATCACCGCGGCCACCCAGCCCAGCGCGTTCTGGAAGGCGTCCGCGAAGGCCGGGCCCACCTGGTCCGGGGTGAGGCGGTCGCTCATCGTGCCGAAGAAGACCACCGACACCAGACCGAGACCGAGCGCGTTCCCCATCTGCTGCACGGTGTTGATGAGGCCCGACGCCGAGCCCGCGTGCTCGCGGGGCACCTCGGAGAGGATCGCGTCCGTCAGCGGGGCGACGATCAGCCCCATGCCGACGCCCATGACGACCAGGGGCAGGGCCATCTGCCAAGGGGCGATCGTCAGGCCGTAGTGCTCGGACTCCCACATGTAGAGCAGGACGCCCGCCGCCAGCACCAGCGCGCCCGTCTGGAGCACCTTGCGGCCGAAGCGCGGGACCAGCTTCTGGACGGACAAGCCGGCCGCCGTCGAGACGGCGATCGAGAACGGGATCCCGGTCAGCCCGGCCTTCAGCGGCCTCCAGCCCAGGCCGGTCTGCATGTACAGCGTCCAGACCAGGAAGAAGATGCCGAGCGCGATGCCGAACACGGTCTGCACGGCGATGCCGGCCGCGAAGCTCTTCACCTTGAACAGGGACAGTTCGACGAGCGGGGAGCCGTCGCGGGCGGTCTTGCGCCTCTCGTACGCCACCAGCGCGGCGAAGACGACCAATGCGCCGGCCATCGAGACATACCCCCACAGCGGCCAGCCCAGCTCACGGCCGCGGGTGAGCGGATAGAGCAGCATCAGCAGGCCGAGGGTGACGAGGACGACGCCGACCAGGTCCAGCTTCAGTGCCTTCGGCGCCTTGGACTCGGTGATGAAGCGGCTGCCGAGGATGAGGCCCGCGATGCCGACCGGGAGGTTGATGAGGAAGATCGGGCGCCATTCGAGGCCGAAGAGGTTCCACTCCGTCAGCAGCGCGCCCAGCAGCGGGCCGGTGACCGCGCCGAGGCCGACGACCGCACCGAACAGACCGAACACCTTGCCGCGTTCGTGGGCCGGGAACGTGGCGTGCACGATCGACAGGACCTGCGGGACCATCAGCGCCGCCATCGCGCCTTGCAGGAGGCGGGAGGCGACCAGCATCTCCGGGTTCGCGGCGAAGCCGCACAGCGCCGAGGCGAGGGTGAAGCCGCCGATGCCGATCAGGAAGAGCCGCTTGCGGCCGTGTATGTCGCCGAGGCGGCCGCCGGTGATCAGGCCCGCGGCGAAGGCGAGGGCGTAGCCGGCGGTGATCCACTGGATCTGGCTGAAGGACGCGCCCGCGTTCTGCCGGATCGACGGGATCGCGATGTTGACGATCGTGACGTCGACGAGGTCCATGAACGCCGCGGTCATCACGATGGCGAGAGCGAACCAGCGGCGTCGGTCGGCCCGGGGAGCCGGAGGGTCGATGAGGGTCTCGGTGGAGGTCATGAGTTGAAGTTAGAGCCCCATTAGGTCAGATCATGTCCTACTTCTGAGGCATCCTCGAATGCATGACGACGGACACTCCGGCACGGCTCCTGACGCTCCTCTCCCTCCTCCAGACGCCCCGCGAATGGCCCGGCGGTGAGCTCGCCGAGCGGCTCGGGGTGTCTCGGCGCACGGTGCGGCGGGACATCGACCGGTTGCGGGAGCTGGGGTATCCCGTGCAGGCGACCAAGGGGGCCGACGGCGGCTACCGGCTCGTCGCGGGCAAGGCGATGCCGCCGCTCGTCCTGGACGACGAGGAGGCCGTGGCGATCGCGGTCGGGCTGCGGGCCGGGGCCGGGCACGCGGTCGAGGGGGTGGAGGAGGCGTCGGTGCGGGCGCTGGCGAAGCTGGAGCAGGTGCTGCCGTCGCGGCTGCGGCACCGGGTGTCCACGCTGCAGGCCGCGACGATGCCGCTGACCAGCGGGGACGGGGCGAGCATCGCGCCCGAGACGCTGACCGTGATGGCGTCGAGCGTGGCGGGGCGGGAGCGGTTGCGGTTCGCGTACCGGGCGGGGGACGGGACGGAGTCGCGGCGCTTGACCGAGCCGTATCGGCTGGTGTCGACGGGGCGGCGCTGGTACCTCGTCGCGTACGACCTCGATCGGGAGGACTGGCGGACGTTCCGGGTCGACCGGGTGAGCGAGCCGTTCGCCACGGGGGCGCGGTTCGCTCCGCGGGAGTTGCCGTCGGGGAGTGCGGCGGAGTATCTGCGGCAGTCGATGTGGCGGCGACAGGAGACGTACGAGTTCTCCGTGACGTTCGATGCACCCGCGGAGTTCGTCGCGGCTCGGTTGCCGGGGTGGCTGGGGGTGCCGGAGCCGGTGGGCGACGGGCGACGGTGCCGGCTGCGGGGGGCGGCTGGGGATTCCGTGGAGTGGATGGCGGTTCGGCTGGCGATGGTGGACTGCGAGTTCGTGGTGGAGGCGCCGGGGGAACTGGTGCGGTGTGTGCGGGAGTTGGGGGGGCGGTTGAGTCGGGCGGGTGCCTCTGCCTCCGGCGGCTGAGCGTGGGGTGCCTGCGGCGGCCTGTGGGGGTCGGTGGGGGTGCGCGTCTATGCCTGCGGCCTGCGCGGGTGGGGTGGGGGTGCGCGTAGCGCCTACGGGTCGGTGGGTGGGTCGGGGCCGCGCCGGGGGGTGTCCGTCCTCGGACCGGCGGCCGGACTTAGGCCAGGACGTACCGCGTGTTGACGCCGGCCACTGCGGGCGGACACCCCCCGACACGTCCCCTTCCCGCCGTACGCGACTACAGGCCCGTAGGGGTACGCGCCACCGCCTAACGGCCGCAGCAGCCTGCGTAGCTGCTGACCATCACGCCAACCCAGCCGCGTCTGTCACGCCGCCCTCGCCTGCCAAGCTGCGGGCAGTCGTGCCGCTGGGGCGGCACGGGTGGGCGCAGCGGCACCCCGCCAGCGCCGGGCCGCGCGACCCAGCCCCGCCCAGCCCCCACGCCGGGCAACTCCCAAGCCGACGGCACCCAGTGGCACGGTCCAGCCAGCGCAGTCACGCCGCGCCGGGCTGCGCCACCCACCCGCCCCGCCCCCACGCCGGGTCACCCCTCAAGCGTGCGGCGCCACGGGAAGTCCCTCAGCGCCCCCAGATTGCGCATCGCCAGTGCTGCCGGTCCCTCCGGTCCCTCGGCGGGGGCCTCGCCCGACGCCCAGGTCTCGACGGCCACGCGTACGGCCGCGGCGGCCACGGCGGCGGCGAAGCGGAGGTCCGCAGGCTCCGCCGGGACGGCCTCGGCAACGTTGTCGGGCGCGCTCCCGGCGCGGCGGCTCCTCCCCGCCAACACCTCCGCCAGCCGCGCCTCCCCCGCATGGCACACCTCCGCCCACACCTTCCGCAGCGCGGGGCTCGCCGTCGCCAGGCGGACCAGGGTGCGGACCCACTCCCAGGAGGCGGTCGACACCCCCGCGCCCGGCGTCAGGGTGTGGCGGACCGCGTGTTCGAGAGCCTCGGGTACGGACAGGTCGGCGGGGGCGTTTCGGACTGACTCCGCCCAGCGGTCGGCGCCGGCCGCGTAGAGCGGGGCCACCGCCTCCTCCTTGGTGGCGAAGTAGCGGTAGAAGGTGCGCGGCGCCACTCCGGCGGCCTGGGCGATGTCCTCGGCTCGGGTGGTCCGCAGACCCTGCTTCACGAAGAGGCCGGCCGCGGCGCGGGCGATCTCCATGCGGGTCGCCGCCTTGCGGCGCTCCGTCAGTGAGGGGGATGGAGCGGAGGAGGGCTGTGCGGGGGTGGGGCTGCTCACGCTCGGCAGGGTATGCCCATGTGGCACAATCTGCCATCCGGGTGGGCCACCCCGTGGTTCAGGTACGGGGTGACCCACCCGCCCAGCCTGCGAGGGCTCCAGGGGCTACAGCCTGCCCGGGGCAGTCCCCCGCAACCCAAAGGAGCCGGGCCCCGGCACCCAGGGGGGATAGGCGCCGAAGCCCGGCTCGGGGAGAGTCCCGGCGCCGGGGGGAGTGCGTCGGGACTTGGTCTGTTGGTGGTGGGTCAGCTCTGTGGTGTGGGTCGGGTCTGTGGTGGTGCGTCCGCGGTGGGGTCCGTCGGGGCTCGGGCCGAGGCCGGAGGGCGGGGACCTCAGGGTCCGAACTCCCTTGCCCTGAGGTCTTGTTCCCGGAGGCCAGTCGGTTGAAGCGGCGTTACATCGCCATGTTTGCGCGGTCTTTCGCCACCCGGCGTACGCGCCCGCCACCGGTCGCACGCCCCCGGACGGCACCCGGCCACGCCCCAACGGGCCGCGCCGCCCCCGGCGCTGCCGCCGGAGGCGTTACGCCGCCGCGTCGAAGCCGGTGCTGCGCGCCAGCTTCTTCAGCTCCAGCAGGGCGTGCTTCTCGATCTGCCGGATGCGCTCGCGGGTCAGTCCGTGCTCCTTGCCGACCTCGGTCAGGGTGCGCTCGCGCCCGTCCTCGATGCCGTACCGCATCTTGATGATGGACGCTGTGCGCTGGTCGAGGCGGCCGATCAGGTCGTCCAGTTCCTCGCTGCGCAGGAGGGTGAGGACCGACTGCTCCGGGGAGACCGCGGACGTGTCCTCCAGCAGGTCGCCGAACTGGGTCTCGCCCTCGTCGTCCACCGACATGTTGAGGGAGACCGGGTCACGGGCCCAGTCCAGGACGTCCGTCACACGGTCCGCGTTCGAGCCGAGCTCGGCGGCGATCTCCGCGGGCTCCGGGTCGCGGCCGTGCTCGCGGTTGAACTCGCGCTGGACGCGGCGGATGCGGCCCAGCTCCTCGACCAGGTGGACGGGGAGGCGGATGGTGCGGGACTGGTCGGCTATCGAGCGGGTGATGGCCTGACGGATCCACCACGTCGCGTAGGTCGAGAACTTGAAGCCCTTGCGGTAGTCGAACTTCTCCACCGCGCGCACCAGGCCGGCGTTGCCCTCCTGGATCAGGTCGAGGAGGGGCAGGCCGCTGCGCGGGTAGCGGCGGGCCACCGCGACGACCAGGCGGAGGTTGGAGCGGATGAAGATGTCCTTGGCGCGCTCTCCCTCGGCCACCAGGGCCTCGAGTTCTTCACGGGTGGCGTCCGCCTTGGACTCCTCGTATCCGTCGAGGACCTGCCTTGCGAACACACCCGCCTCGATGATCTGCGACAGCTCGACCTCTTTGGCGGCGTCGAGCAGCGGCGTACGCGCGATCTCGTCGAGGTACATGCCGACCAGGTCGCGGTCCGCGATCTCGCCGCCATGGGCGCGAACACTGCTTGCCGCGTCGACGGCCTCGCCGGTGGCGGACTGACGACGGGCGACGGCACGGGTTGCCATGCGTGCTCCCTTGCGATGTGGGCTGGCGGGTGGTTCGTGAACGCTTGGGACTCTTCTCGAGTGCCCGGCATTCGATGGAAACAACGACTGGAATCAGGACAGAATTCCCAAGCCGACCCTCAATTTTTCTGATCTTGCAGTACCCTGTCCGGCCACACGAGGAGGCCCGATGCCGTCGGAACGTACAGAGGTGCAGGTCAGGCCGGGAGTCGAGAGTGACCTCGCCGCCCTCACCGACATCTACAACCACTACGTACGTGAGACGCCCATCACATTCGATACCGCGGTCTTCACACCGGAAGAGCGCCGCCCTTGGCTGCTCTCCCACCCTGAAGACGGCCCGCATCGGCTGATGGTTGCCGCGGAGACGGGCCCCGGAGACGACCCACAGCGGATTCTCGGCTACGCCACATCCAGCGCCTTCAGGCCGAAGCCCGCCTACGAGACCTCCGTCGAGGTGACGATCTACCTCGCGCCTCACGCCGGGCGGCGCGGCGTCGGCACCCTCCTCTACAAGGCCCTGTTCGAGGCCCTGGCGGACGAGGACGTGCACCGGGCCTACGCGGGCATCGCCCAGCCGAACGAGGCGTCCGTGCGGCTGCACGAGCGCTTCGGCTTCCGGTACGTCGGCACGTACCGCGAGGTGGGCCGTAAGTTCGGCCGGTACTGGGATGTCGCCTGGTACGAGAAGGAGCTCTGAGACCGGACGGGAGGCGAGCCTCAGCCGAACTGCACCGATCGCTTCGCCAGCCCCATCCAGAACCCGTCGATCACGGACTTCTGCCCGTCCAGCTCGCCCGTCGCGTCCGCGGCGCCCATCGTCACGAACAGCGGGGCGAAGTGCTCGGTGCGCGGGTGGGCGTAGTGGCCGGCCGGGGACTTGTGCAGGAAGTCCAGCAGCGCGTCCCAGTCGCGGTTCTCCAGTGCCCGGCGGCCCCAGTCGTCGAACTCCACGGACCAGGTGGGGATGCCGCCCTGGCGCAGGGCGGCCAGGTTGTGGGTGAAGAAGCCGGAGCCGACGATCAGGACGCCCTCGTCGCGCAGCGGCGCCAGCTTGCGGCCGATCTCCATCAGCTTCAGGGGATCGAGGGTCGGCATGGAGATCTGCAGGACCGGGATGTCGGCCTCGGGGTACATCTCGACGAGCGGGACGTAGGCGCCGTGGTCGAGGCCGCGGTCCGGGATGTCCTGCACGGGTATGCCGGGGGCGCGCAGCAGCTTCCGTACGGACTCGGCGAGTTGGGGAGCGCCGGGCGCGCCGTACTTCACCTGGTAGTAGTGCTCGGGGAATCCCCAGAAGTCGTAGACGAGAGGAACGGTCTCGGTGGCACCGATGGCGAGCGGGGCCTCCTCCCAGTGGGCGGAGACCATGAGGATCGCCTTGGGGCGCGGCAGGCCGGCCGACCAGGCGGCGAGCTCACCGGGCCAGATCGGGTCGTCCGCGAGGGGCGGGGCGCCGTGGCTGAGGTAAAGAGCAGGCATGCGCTCCTGCGTGGCGGCGGACATGGTGGCGACTCCCTCCGAGGGACTGAAGCCCTACTTGCTTCAAATCTAAAACTCCCTTGTCACGACCGTACGCCCGGGTACTTAAAACTTCAAGGAGAGCTCTCGTACAGTGGAGTACATGAATACGGCATCGACCTCCGCGCCCCCGGCGTCCGACCCCGCGTCCGGGGAGGAACCACGCTGGCTCACCGACGAGGAGCAGCGCGTCTGGCGCTCCTACATCGACGCGACCACGCTGCTCGAGGACTACCTGGACCGCCAGCTCCAGCGGGACGCGGGCATGCCGCACGTCTACTACGGCCTCCTCGTCAAGCTCGCCGAGTCCCCGCGCCGCCGGCTGCGGATGACCGAGCTGGCGATGTACGCGAAGATCACCCGCTCCCGTCTCTCGCACGCCGTCGCCCGGCTGGAGAAGAACGGCTGGGTCCGGCGCGAGGACTGCCCCGACGACAAGCGGGGCCAGTTCGCGGTGCTGACCGACCAGGGCCTTCAGGTGCTGAAGCAGACGGCCCCGGGTCATGTGGAGGCCGTACGCCAGGCCATGTTCGACCGGCTCACCCCCGAACAGCAAAGAGCCCTCGGCGAGATCATGCAGATCGTCGCCGAGGGCCTGCAGCCGAGCGAGGCGGGTGCGGACCTGCCCTGGCTCCGCTGAACCGCTCGTTCAGGAAGCCGGGGCAGGTCCTTCGAGGCCGTACGTACGGAGCGTCCCCATCCCCGTACGTACGCCTGGTCCCAAGGGGTACGGCCGTACGGTCGTCGTCGGACTCAGTGCGCGACGACCGGCACCGCCACCTCGTCCTCGACGCCCTCCTCCGAGGACGCCACCGTCGCACCGCCCGGGCGGCCGGCGTTGACGAAGGTCACGACGATCACCGCGGCGAGCACCAGCATGCCGACCGCGAACCAGATCGCGTTGGTGTAGCCGTGCACCTGGCCCTGCAGCGCCACCAGCTGCTGCTGCGACCTGGAGGTCGCGGAGCCGATGTGGTCGGCGATGTAGGAGGTGGTGGCCGATGCGGCGATCGTGTTCAGCAGGGCCGTGCCGATCGCGCCGCCCACCTGCTGCGAGGTGTTGACCATCGCGGAGGCGACACCGGCGTCCCGGGGCTCGACGCCCAGGGTGGCCAGGGACATGGCCGGCATGAACGCCGTACCCATGCCGAGACCGAGCAGCAGCATCGCCGGCAGGATGATCGAGGCGTACGACGAGCCGATCTCCAGCTGCGTCATCAGCAGCATGCCGACCGCGGCGACCAGGAAGCCGGGGCCCATCAGCAGGCGGGCCGGCAGGCGGGTCATCAGGCGGGTGCCGATCTGGGTCGAGCCGACCATCATGCCGACGATCATCGGCATGAAGGCGAAGCCGGTCTTGATCGGCGTGTAGCCCTTAACGATCTGCAGGTAGTAGGTCAGGAACAGGAAGGTGCCGAACATCGCGATGATCGCGATACCGAGGGAGAGGTAGACCCCGCCCCGGTTGCGGTCGGTGACGACGCGCAGCGGCAGCAGCGGGGCCTTGACCTTGGCCTCGGTGACGACGAAGGCGAGCAGCAGGACCGCGGAGGCGACGAACATGCCCACGGTCACGGAGTCGCCCCAGCCGTCGGACTCGGCGCGGGTGAAGCCGTAGACCAGCGCGACCAGGCCGAGGGTGGACAGCAGGACGCCGGGGATGTCGAGCGGGTTGCGGTTGCGGCCGCCCTCCGGCTCACGGATGACGAAGTACGCGCCGAGCGCGGCGACGATCGCGAACGGGATGTTGACGAAGAACGTCCAGCGCCAGTCCATGTACTCGGTCAGCACACCGCCGAGGATGAAGCCGACGGCGCCGCCACCACCGGCGATCGCACCGTAGATACCGAACGCCTTGGCACGTTCCTTGGCGTCGGTGAACATCACGGCGAGCAGCGAGAGCGCGGCGGGCGCGAGCAGCGCGCCGAAGACGCCCTGCAGGGCGCGGGCGCCGAACATCATCGCCTCGTTGGTGGCCGCACCGCCGAGCGCGGAGGCACCGGCGAAGCCGATCAGACCGACCACGAAGGCGCGCTTGCGGCCCCACAGGTCGGCTATCCGGCCGCCGAACAGCAGCAGACCGCCGAAGGCCAGGGCGTAGGCCGTGACGACCCACTGGCGGTTGCCGTCCGAGATGCCCAGGTCCTGCTGGGCGGAGGGCAGGGCGATGTTCACGATGGTCGCGTCGAGGACGACCATCAGCTGGGCGAGCGCGATGAAGACGAGCGCTTTCCAGCGGTTGGCGTCACCGGATGTCGCCGGTGTGCCGGGAGCCTTTGCGGCTGTTTCAGACATGGGGGTACCCACTTCGGGACTTCGTGACGGAAAAAGTGAAAGGAAAGGGGACGGCTCGTCGGCTGTGACGGCCGGTGAGAATCGTCGAGGTGATGACTGCTGTTGTGCTCTGAACTAATCGGTCGGTACTGATCGGTCGGTGCTCATCGGCCGGTACTCATCGGTCAGGCCTGGCGCAGGTCCTCCATGGTCAGCGCCGTCCCCGGCAGAACGGAACGGGCGGGGGCCCGCAGTCCGTCCAGGAACAGCTGCAGATGGCGATGGACGAAGCGGTCGGCGATGTCGCACCCGGTCCCGGCCGGGGGCCGGCTGAGCTGGGCCGCGGCGAGCAGGACGTCACCGGCGTCCACGTCGGAGCGGAGCTGGCCGGCCGCCTTGGCGCGGTCCATGATCTCCGCGACGAGCTGCTCGACCCGCTCGCGTGCGGCTTCCAGATCGGGGTGGTGCTTGTCGAAGGTGCTCTGGACCATCGGGCACAGCGCGCTGATCCGCTCGTCGGCCGCGGTGTGCACGAAGCGCTCCAGGGCCTCGAAGGCATCCCCGGTCTCCGTGAGCGCGCGTTCGGCCGCCGCGGCCGTGCGCCCCATGACGGAGCAGACGACCTCACGGACCAGTGCGTCACGGTCGGGGAAGTTGCGGTACACCGTGGCGTTGCCGACGCCGGCCCGGCGGGCGATCTCGTCCAGCGGCACGTCAGGGCCGAGCTCGACGAACATCTCCCGGGCGGCGGTGACGATCCGCTCCCGGTTGCGCAGGGCGTCGGCGCGCGGCCGGCTCGCCTTGCGCGCTACGGGGGTCGCGGTCTGCACGGCGTACTCCTGAGTTCCAGGGGGAGGCGATCCGGGGAAGGTGTCCCCGTTTCGCTCGGACACCTGGCTAAACGGGGAAGGGGTCCCCGGTTATTTCCCGACTCCCGAAAAGTTTCATGTGACCTGAATCACAAGCCTCTGTTCCCAAGAACCCACGTTCGGTCTCTTCCAACGCGCGCCCGCGCATCCCCCGACACAGGGTGATCGAGAGGGCGCAGCGCGCGGTCGGCGGGCTGCCATGGACGGAAGGGCCCCTGCATGCAGCCGAGCCGTCGGATACGCCCCCGCCGTGCGGTTGCCCTCGCCTCCGTGACCGCCCTGACCCTGGCGGTCGGCACCTCGGCAGGCACCGGGCGCCCCACGGCGGGCCCCTCGACGGCAACGGGAGCGGGACCGATCGCGGTGGCCCGCTCCTCCCCCCTCGGCTCCTGCATGATCAGCGGCCGGCCGACGGTCCAGATGTCGGAGGGCGTGCCCACGGCACGCGGCTACTCCCGCTCCACCGGCACCGTCCACGCCCTCACCGTGATGGTCGACTTCCCCGACGCCCCAGGTCAGGGCAAGGCGCTCGACCGTTTCGCGGAGTTCTTCCCGAAGACCCAGGAGTGGTTCCGCACCAGTTCCTACGGCCGCCTCGACTACCGCCCCGAGACCCCGATCCGCGACTGGCTGCGCATGCCCAAGTCCTTCCACGCGTACGGGATAGAGCGCGGCGCGCCCTTCGACCCGGGGTACCGGCAGCTGGTCCAGGACATCGTGACCGCGGCCGATGCCAAGGTGGACTTCCGGTCGTACGACTTCCTGAACGTGCTGGTCACGCCGAACGCCGGCCCGTCCGCCCTGGACACGGTCCTGTCGGTGTCCTTCGCGGGCAACGCGGAGGCCCCGGTGGCGGACGGCGTCTCGGTCGCGAACGCCTCCTTCGTCTACTCCCGCCAGGACGACGGCTCCGGCTCCTACCACCGCACCGGCTACCGGGTCCTCCCCCACGAGAACGGCCATGTCTTCGGGCTGCCCGACCTGTACACCGCCGAGGGCGGGAGCGCGGTCGGGCACTGGGACATCATGAGCGAGGACTGGGGGGCCAACAACGACCTGCTCGGCTGGCACAAGTGGAAGCTGGGCTGGCTGGACGCGGCGCAGGTACGGTGCGCCGCCGCTCCCGGGACCTCCGAGTACGCCCTGACGCCGCTGGCCCGCGCGGGCGGCCCCAAGCTGGTGTTCATACCTCTGGACCGCCGTAGCGGATACGCCGTCGAGGTGCGCACGCGCGAGGGCAACGACGAGACCGTGTGCCGGCCCGGCGTGCTGATCTACAAGGTCGACGCGGACGTGGACACCGGGATGGGCCCGGTGAAGGTCCACGACTCCCGGCAGGACAGCGGCGGCTGCACCCGCAGCCCGAACGTCCACGCCGAACTCTCGGACGCGGCGTTCGTGCCGGGGGAGGAATTCCGGGACACCAAGCGGGGGGTGCGGGTCGCGGTGATGGAAGCGAATCTGGCGGGAAGTTACCTGGTCCGCGTGACGCGGGAGTAAGGCGCGGGGCGTGCGGCGGATTACGGTGGGGCCTGCCGCGAACGCCGTACCGGAGAGCCGATGCCCGCGAAGACGACCCAGGACGCCCCTGCCGTACCGGCGGAGGCGGTGACACCGCTGATCCGCGGTGTCGCGGTGCTGTGGCAGCTGACGGAGGCCGGCGGGACGCTGAGCGCGAGCGGGCTGGAGAAGGCCACCGGGCTCGCCCGCTCCACGGTGGACCGGATCGCGTCCACGCTCGCCCGCATGGAGTACGTCCGTCTCGACGGCCGCAACGTGGTGCTGGCGCCCCGCGTGATGGAACTCGGCAACGCCTACCTGGCCGCCCTGGGCCTGCCCGCCCTCCTCGCCCCCCACGCGGACGCGCTCGCCGACGAGCTGGACGAGTCGGTGTCGCTGGCGGTCGGCGACCGCGACGGCATCCGCTTCATCCACCAGGCGACCCGCCGCCGCGCGATGTCCCTCAGCTTCCGCATCGGCGACCTGCTGCCGGCCGAACGCACCGCGCCGGGCCCGCTGTTCGCCACGCAGTGGTCGGACGCGGAGTGGCGGGCCTGGCGCGAGCGCCGGGCGGCGCACCCTGAGGACCGCGGCTTTCCGGCCGTACCGCCCCGGGAGCACGGGTCGTCCGACGAGGACTTCGAGCGCCGGGCGGCACGGGCGCGCCAGGACGGCTGGGCGCTGGACGACCAGTTGATCGAGCCGGGGCTGGTCGCCGTGTCCGTCCCGGTACGGGACCCCCGGGCGGGCGGCCGTATCGCCTGTGTGGCGAACGTGGTGAGCCACACGAGCCGTCACACGGCCACCGACCTGCGCGACACGCTCCTCCCCCGCCTGCGGACGGCGGTGGCGGAGATGGAACGCGAGCTGCGCGAGGCCCCGGAGCCGCGGCGCGAGGCGGCTCCGGCGGGCCTGGCGACCTGGACGGGCGCCTCCAAGCAGGAACTGGGCAGGGAGTTCGTCGAGTCGCTGGCGCGCGGGCTGACCGTACTGACCGCCTTCGGCGAGGGCCGCGCCGAGCTGACCCTCACGGACGTGGCCCAGGCGACCGGACTGTCCCGGGCCACGGCACGCAGGGCACTCATCACGTACGAGCATCTGGGCCTGGTACGCCCGTCGGGCGCGCGTGCCTTCTCGCTGACCCCCCGTGTCCTGTCGCTGGGCTTTCCGCCCCTGTCCCGTACGTCCTTGGCACAGATCGCCACTCCCCACCTGGCCGAACTGGCCGACCGGGTCCACGAGTCGGCGTCCCTGGCGGTGCTGACGCCGTCCGGCGAGGAGATCCAGTACACGGCCCGGGCGGCCACCGGCCGCGTGATGAGCGTCGACATCGCGGTCGGCACACGGCTGCCGGCGTACGCGACCTCGCTGGGCCGGGTGCTGCTGGCGGATCTCCCCGCCGGGGAACGGCACTTGGGGGACCTGACCCCGCTGACTCCGCGTACGACCACGGATCCCGCGACGCTGACGGCCGCACTGGAGGACGTCAGGACCCGCGGATACGCCCTGGTCGACGAGGAGTTGGAGGAGGGCCTGCGCTCGGTGGCGGTACCGGTGCGCGAACGCGGCGGCCGGGTGGTCGCCGCGGTGAACGTGGCGATGCATGCGGCGCGGCGGTCGGTGGAGGAGTGCGTACGGGACGTGCTGCCCGAGCTGGTGGAGACGGCCGGGCGGGTGGAGCGGGACCTGCGGGTGGCGGGGCGGTTCGCCCGGGTCGCGCTGTCCTGAGGCCGAGGCCCTTCGGGTTCAGCCGTCGTACGGCCGCGCGGCGCGGCCCTCGCGCAGGGTCAGGCCCCACCAGGCGAGCTGGTCGAGGAGCACGGTGGCGGCCTTGGCGGTGCCGTCCTGGTCGTGCGGGCGGCCCTCGTCGTCGAACCGCTCCCAGGCCATGGGGAAGCTGACGGTGTCGCGCAGGGTGACGGCGTGCAGCTCGGCGAAGACCTGGCGCAGCTGCTCGACGGCCCGCTGGCCGCCGGCCATACCGCCGTAGGAGACGAAGCCGACCGGCTTGGCCCGCCACTCCCGGTACACGTAGTCGATGGCCAGCTTCAGGGCGGCCGGGTAGCCGTGGTTGTACTCGGGCGTGACGACGACGAACCCGTCGAGCCCGCCGATGCGCTCGGCCAGGGTCGGGGCGTCGTCCAAGGCGGCGGACCGCTCAAGGGTGAGCTTGAGCTCGTCGACGAGGGCGGGTTCGGACAGGTCGATGACATGCGTCTCCATGTCGTCGCGCCGGCCGATCTCGGAGACGAACCACTGCGCGACCTTGTCGGCGAGGCGGCCGGGGCGGACGCTGCCGATGAGGACGCCGATCCTGAGCGGGGGCTGGGGCTGGGGCTGGGGCATGAGGGTGACTCGATTCCGTTGCTGGTGAAGGGAGTTCGCGGGGCCTCTGGGCCGGCCCGCGAGAGCAACGTAAAATCTCAAGCTAACTTGAGGTCAAGGAAGCCCGCTGGGCCGCGGTCGCGCGGAACTTGGCCCGGTACTCGCTCGGCGTCGTGGCGAGGCGGCGGCGGAACGCCCGGATGAGGGTGTCGACGGTGCCGAACCCGCAGCGGGAGGCGATGCGTTCCAGCGTGTCGTCGGTGGTCGCCAGCAGGTTGCCGGCCGTCTCGACACGGAGCGACTCGATGTAGGCGTGCGGCGTCGTGCCGAGTTCGGTCTTGAAGATGCGGGTGAGCTGCCGGTCGCTGACGTGCGCGTACGCGGCCAGTTCCGGGACGGTGAGGCGCTGGTCGAGGTGGTTCAGGATGTGATGCCGGAGGTCCTCGATGCGCCGCGTCGTGGACACCCGCTCCAGCGGCACGCTGAACTGGGACTGCCCGCCGGGCCGCTTCAGGTACATCACGAGCTGGCGGGCGACGCGCAGCGCGACCTGCTCGCCGAAGTCCTCCGCGACCAGGGCGAGGGACAGATCCAGGCAGGCGCTGATCCCGGCGCCGGTCCACACCTCGCCCTCCTCACTCTCCTCGCGGATGAAGATCGGATCCGGGTCGACGCGCACCGCCGGATGATCGGCGGCCAGCCGCTGCGCGGTCGACCAGTGCGTGGTGGCCCGCTTGCCGTCGAGGAGTCCGGCGGCGGCGAGGATGTGCGCCCCGACGCACACCGAGGCGACGCGCCGGGCGTGGCCGGCCAGCGCCTTCACCCGGGCCACCGTGCCGGGTTCGGTGACGGGGTGGATGCGGCGCTCGCTGTCCACCTCGACGGAGCCGGGCACCAGGAGGGTGTCGATGACCCGTCGGCCGACCTCCTGGAACGTGATGTCGGGCAGGATCCGCACGCCGGCCCCCGTCGTCACCGGCTCCAGGGTCTCGGACGCCAGCACGACCTCGTAGCCGACTCGCTCCGCGGTTTCGCGCGGAACGAGGGAGAACACCTCCGGTGGGCCCGTGACATCGAGGAGGTCGACGCCCTCGAACAGCACGATCACGATCAACCGGTTCACGGTCCCCACCCTGCATCCCCCTGTTTCGCTCACGTGATTCGCTCACGGACGCGGGTGTCGGTTTCTGCAAATAACGCGTCATTGCCGACACCCCGGTTCGCGCCATAGCGTCGCATACATGTTCAACAGACTGTTGAACAACCTGCTCAAGTCCCCGGAACTTGGAGAAGACCTGTGGCAAGCAAGACGCTGCGCGAACTCGGCGGTGCCGACCGCACCCCCGCGACCCTCGCGTCCTCGACGCTCGTCCTCGTCGACTACCAGAACACCTACACCCGCGGTGTGATGGAACTCGACGGCTGGAAGCCCGCCCTGGAAGCGGCGTCGGACCTGCTGTCCCGGGCCCGCCGGGCCGGAGCCGTGGTCATCCACGTCCAGCACGACGGCGGCGAAGGCTCGCCGTACGACATCCGCACCGAGATCGGCGCGATCCACCCCGACGTGGCGCCGATCGACGGTGAGCCCGTGGTCGTCAAGCAGGCGCCGGACGCCTTCCACGGCACCGACCTCGGCAAGCTCGTGGACGAGGCCGGCAACGAGACGGTGATCGTCGCCGGGTTCATGACCCACATGTGCATCGCGTACACGACGGCGTCCGCGGCCCTGCGCGGCAACAGGCCGACCGTCCCCGCGGACGCGTGCGCCACCCGGTCGATCCTGGACGTGTCCGCCGACGAGCTGCACCGCAGTGCGCTGGCGGCCATCGCCGACGCGTACGGCGTCGTCGTCGCGTCCGGGAAGGAGCTGGTCTGACGTGGCGGAACCGGGGCGGAGCAGCGCGTCCCGTCGCGGGTTCCTGAAGGGGGGCGGCACGGCCCTCGTCGGCGGCGCGGCCCTGGTCGGCGGTGCCGCGGTGTTCGGCGCCACCCGTCTGGGCGGCTCCCCCGCGCAGGCCGCGGACGCGGACACGTCGGGCACGACGACGCTGCGCAAGCTCAGCGGCCTGGCCGACAGACCGGCTTCGCTCGCCTCCGCCACCTTGCTCATGGTCGATTACCAGAACACCTACACCCGGGGTGTGATGGAACTGACCGGCTGGCAGGCGGCCCTGGACTCCGCGGCCGAGTTGCTGAGCGCGGCCCGCGAGGCGGGCGGGAAGGTCATCCACATCGTCAATGACGGCGGCGCGGGTTCGCCGTACGACATCCGCCGGCCGATCGGCCGGATCCACGACAGGGTCAGGCCCGCCGACGGTGAGAAGACCGTGGTGAAGAAGGCCCCCAACGCCTTCGTCAACACCGGCCTCGGCAGGCTCGTCGACCAGGCCGGGAACGAGAACCTGGTCATCGCCGGGTTCATGACCCACATGTGCGTGACGTTCACCGCCGAGGGCGCGTTCCTGCGCGGGAACAAGCCCACCGTGGTCGCGGCTGCCTGCGCCACCCGGCCGCTGCCCTCGGTCGGCGGCGGGCTGTCCGCCGAGCAGATCCACGAGAGCGCGCTGGCGACGATCGCCGACCTGTACGGCGTGGTCGTCCCCTCCCCCACCGCGCTGAGCTAGCGCGCCCCGCAGTCCCCCCTCTCCGGCCTCCCTCCAGCCCCACGCTGCCGGAGAGGGACTCCCTCCTCGCATTGCTCCCCGCGTCCCGGCCCTTCGCGGCTCCCGGCGGGTCAGTTCCCCCACACCACCGCTTCCCCCACGGCGGGAACACCTGACGGCCCATTCGTTACGGAGAGCAAGCCATGGCAACACGCCGGACCTTCATCGGCAGCGCGGGCGGCATCGGCGCCGCGACCTTCCTCGGCTATACGGCCGCCCAGCCACCCGCAGCATCCGCCCTCGACGCCGCCCCCGCGGCAGAGGCGGTGAACGCGCAGACCGCGGCCCGGGACTCCCTCCGCGCGGTGAACGCCGCCATGCGCACCAACTACGCGGCGCTGAAAGCCGACTTGGTCAAGAACCTCGGCCCCGTCATCGTCGTGCAGAACGACGCGAAGGGCGGCACCTTCACCCTCATCCACCAGGGCAAGCAGTACGTCGAGCACCCGGTGGCCGAGGAGTTCGAGCTGGCGAAGTCCCTCGCCCATGTGCCGCTCGGGATCTACTCCACGATCGCGGAGTACCTGTCGGACAAGGTCCCGAACGTCGCCAACGCCGACCGGATCGACGCCCACGACCTCTACATGGTGGCGATGAAGGGCCCCGGCACCGACGCCTGGACGGCTCCGCTGCAGGCGTTCGCCGACAAGCTGACCACCGCGAAGAACAACCTCGCCGCGGCGAAGCTGCCGCAGGAGCTGCACAACTCCTGCGCGAAGATCCTCGACGAGGCGCTGACCTTCATCGCCGACTCCCTCCGCGCCCGCGCCTTCGACATCGCCTCGTTCCAGGACTTCGCGCGGCGCGTCTACCCGTCGATCCGGGTGAACATGCAGCACGCCTCCGCGGCACAGATCTCCGGCGTGCAGGGCCTGTGCAGGAAGTGGCGGGCGCAGATCGGCGAGGCCGCCTGGGCCGATCTGTACACGGTGGTGCTGTCGATCTGGACGACGTCGGTGCTGAACCAGGCGGAGATCATCATCAAGCCGATGATGAACCAGAAGAAGGTGAACACCCACCTGATCGACATCCCCACGGCGCAGGTGCCGTCGGACCCGATCGGGGTGGCGCTGGACAACCTGGCGCGGATCGTTCAGGACAACATCGCCGCGGAGCTGGTGTTCGTGTCCGACGCGAAGGTCGCCGACGCCCTGAAGGGCAAGGAGGACCTGCTCTCCGACGAGATCCTGAAGCAGCTCGGCACGACCGTATCTGGCGCGGCCGACGGTGTGGCTGCCGGTGTGGCGTTTCGCGCGGCGGGCAGGGCGAAGTGTCCGGTGAACCACAGCGTGAGCGTCTGACATGGCGTGAGTGACTGACACGGCGTGAACGACTGACACGGCGTGAGCGACTGACCGGAGCCCGACTTGAAAGCCCGGCGGCCCTCTCCTGTGCGGAGGAGGGGGCCGCCGTCACGTCCACGGGGGACCGCACATGCATGGGGGAACACACGTGAACACCAGGCTGTGGCTCATCGCCGGCCTGATTCTGCTGGCCGTCAATCTCCGCGCGGCGATGACCGGAATGCCGCCGCTCATCGGGGACGTACAACAGGCACTCGCCCTGTCCGGCACCCAGGTCGGCGTGCTGGCGACTTCACCGGTGCTGTGCCTGGGCGCCTTCGCCTGGCTCGCGCCCCGGCTGGCCCGCCGGTTCGGGACGCATGCCACCGTGTGCGCCGCCGCCTCGGTCCTGGCGCTCGGCGCCGCCGTGCGCGCGGTTCCGTGGCCGACGGCGCTCTACGCCGGAACGGTGCTGTGCGGCGCCGGTATCGCCGTCGGCAACGTCCTGGTGCCCGCAGTCGTCAAGGACCACTTCGCCGACCGAACCGGCCTGTTCACCGGCCTCACCATGACCCTCATGGCCGTCTCGGGCGCCCTCGCCGCCGGAGCCGCCGTGCCGCTCACTGCCGCAGCCGGATGGCAGTTCGCCCTTGCGGTGTGGGCAGTACCGGCGGTGCCGGCCGCGGTGGTGTGGGGGCTGCTGGCCGCCCCGAGGGCGAGGGCGAGAGCGAGGGCGAGGGCGAGGGCGAGGCCGAGGGCTCAGTCACCCGGCGGATCCTTACTGCGCTGCGCGCTCGCCTGGTGGGTGTCGGCGTTCCTCGGGCTGGTGTCGCTGATGTTCTACGTACTGGTGGCGTGGCTGCCACAGATCATGCAGGCGAGCGGCTACCCACCCGCCCAGGCCGGCCTGATGATGTCGGTGATGCTGACCATCGGCATCCCCCTGGGCTTCGTCGTCCCCCTCGCCGCCGCCCGCATGCGCAGCCAGCGGCCCCTCGTGGTGGCCGTGGTCGTGGCGAAGCCGATCGCCCTCACAGGCCTGCTGCTGGCCCCCACGCACGGCTGGGTATGGGTATGCCTGCTCGGCGCGGCAACCGGCGCCGCCTTCCCCCTCGCCATGACGCTCCTCGGCCTGCGCACGAACAGCCCCCGGACCGCCGCCGCCCTCTCGGCGATGGCCCAGACCACCGGCTACCTCCTGGCCGGCCTCGGCCCGCTGGCCATAGGCCTGCTGCACGACATCACCCACGGCTGGCGCGTACCCCTCACCATCCTGACCGCCCTGGTGGTACCGGAAGCGATCACCGGCCTCCTGGCCGCCCGCCCCGGCCACGTACGCCCCCACGGCCGCCCATCCGATCACCCCCCGCAGATCCCTCCTGACCTGCGGAAACCAGAACCTTCCCACTCTCGATCCCTTATCCGCTAGGCTAGTCGCCGGATCTCGCCGAGATCCTTGCCTTCGTAGCTCAGGGGATAGAGCACCGCTCTCCTAAAGCGGGTGTCGCAGGTTCGAATCCTGCCGGGGGCACCACGCGTTACCCGCCTGACCTTGGGTTTCTCTCCCAGGGAGGCGCTCTGTTCGGCCTCGGACTCCTCGTCCGGGGCCGTTTGCGTGAGCGGACGGGGCGTTGCTCTCCTGGATGTGGTCCGACGGATCAGCGTCGTCCGGCACGGGCTCCGCAGTGATCACGTGCTTGGGCCGGCTCCGCGAGCCGGGGCGGCTCCTTGTAGGTCTCGGTGGTCAGGATCCCGTCCCTACGGCGAAGACGAGACGCTCGCCGACGACGGCGCCCAGGACAGCACTCCTTTGCCGCACCACCGCCATGCCGGTGACCGGGCGACCGGTCACCGGGATCCTGCTCGACCATGTCGGCCGGCATGCGGTACTTGTGTCCGGCACCGTTCTGCACGACGCCACACGTCTGTCCCTCGATGCCACGAAGGAGTGCGCGATGGGAACGTACGAGGATGTCTTCCGCGCCAGCACCGAAGACCCGGAGCGCTTCTGGCTGAAGGCGGCGGAGGCCATCGACTGGGATGTCACCCCGCAGCGCGCCCTGGACTCCTCGGGCGCACCCTTCTACCGCTGGTTTCCCGACGGGCGACTCAACGTCTGCTTCAACGCCCTGGACCGGCACGTCGACGCCGGGCGCGGCGAACAGCCCGCGCTGATCCACGACTCACCCGTGACCGGCACCCGGCGCACCTACACCTACGCACAGCTGAGGGACGAGGTGGCGGCCTTCGCCGGAGCACTCACGCAGCTCGGCGTGGGGCACGGCGACCGTGTGGTCATCTACATGCCGATGGTCCCGGAGGCCGCGATCGCGATGCTGGCCTGCGCACGGATCGGCGCGGTCCACTCGGTCGTCTTCGGCGGGTTCGCTCCGCGCGAGCTCGCCCTCCGTATCGATGACGCGGCCCCCAAGGTGGTCGTCTCCGCCTCCTGCGGCATCGAGGGCAAGCGGGTCATCGCGTACAAGCCCTTGCTCGACCAGGCCATCGAACTCGCCACCCACAAGCCGCAGAAGAGGGTGATCCTGCAACGCCCGCAGGAGCCCGTCGAGTTGGGGTCCGATGATCTCGACTGGGGCGACCTGGTCTCCACCGCACCGCCGGCCGACTGCGTTCCCGTCCCTGCCACGGACCCCCTCTACATCCTCTACACGTCCGGAACGACCGGAAAACCCAAGGGAGTCGTGCGTGACTGCGGCGGCTACGCGGTCGCCCTCCACTGGTCGATGGGCGCCGTCTACGACGTCGGCCCGGGCGAGACGATGTTCACCGGCTCGGACGTCGGCTGGGTCGTCGGGCACTCGTACATCGTCTACGCTCCCCTGCTGGTCGGCGCCACGACGGTCCTGTACGAGGGCAAGCCGGTGGGCACCCCGGACGCGGGCCAGTTCTGGCGTGTTGCCGCCGAGCACCGGGTCAAGACCTTGTTCACCGCGCCCACCGCCTTCCGCGCCATCAGGAAGGAGGACCCGAAGGGCGCCCTCACCGCGGGATACGACCTTTCCCGCCTGCGCTACCTCTTCCTCGCAGGTGAGCGTCTCGATCCCGAGACGTACCAATGGGCGAGTGCCCTCCTGGACATCCCTGTGATCGACCACTGGTGGCAGACCGAGACCGGCTGGCCCATCGTCGCCAACCCCATGGGCATCGAGGCCGCTCCCGTCAAGCCCGGGTCCCCCACCCGCCCGCTGCCCGGCTGGGACGTCCGAGTCCTCGACCCTGCGGGCGATCCGGTGCCCGCGGGCGTCGACGGTGCGATCGTCGTGAAGCTGCCCCTGCCGCCCGGCGCACTCCCCACTCTGTGGAACGACGACGACCGCTACGTCGCCTCCTACCTCTCCGCCTACGAGGGTTACTACCTCACGGGCGACAGCGGCCACATCGACGACGACGGCTACGTCTTCGTCATGGGCCGCACCGACGACGTCATCAACGTCGCCGGCCACCGCCTGTCCACCGGCAGCATGGAAGAGGCGCTGGCCGCCCATCCCGACGTCGCCGAGTGCGCCGTCATCGGCGTGGCCGACCCTCTGAAGGGGCAGGTGCCGCGCGGCTTCGTCGTCCTGAAAGCGGGGATCGACCGCGAACCGAGCGAGGTCGAGGCCGAGCTCGTCCAGCTCGTACGCGAACGCATCGGCGCGGTCGCCTCCCTCAAGGACGTCGCGGTCGTGGCCGCCCTGCCCAAGACCCGCTCGGGGAAGATCCTGCGCAAGACGATGCGCGGTATCGCCGACGGCCACGACGAGCCCATCCCCTCCACCGTGGACGACCCCGGCGTCATCGAGGCCCTGCGCCCTGTCCTCCGCGGCGCCGGCCACACTCCCTGAGGCGGCCGGCCTTCAGAGCGGCCGGCGGTGGTCACCGCGCAAGAACTGGCCTCCGCGGGGCCCGGCCTGCCCGGAAAGGCGAACACCAGGCCGAATGACGCGTGGGACGCTGTATGAGCGGGAGTATGCGCCGATAGGCCCTTGAGCAGGGCTCGCGCGATCGGAGGGGTGGGTCCAGGGTGACGTCGAGCCCCGGCCGCGGTCTCATGCCGACGGCTTACGACCGAAGCCGGGCACCGGGTCCCAGCCTGGCGGTGACTTGCCCAGGAGTGAGCGTGGAATGCCCCTCCGCGCACTCGACGACGACGCGGACCGGAGCGTCGCAGTCGGTGTGGCGAACGTCCAGTACGGGACCGTCGGTGCCGAGGGCGTACGCCTCGCCCCACTGGCTCAGCGCCATCAGGACGGGCCACAGGTCCCAGCCCTTGCGGGTCAGGCGGTACTCGTTGCGGGAGCGGCTGCCCGGCTCCCGGTAGGGGACGGTCTTCAGGATGCCGGCCGCGATCAGCTTCCGGAGGCGGTCGCTGAGGACGGCCTCCGACAGGCCGATGTGGCGGTGGAAGTCGTCGAAGCGGCGGACTCCGTTGACGGCGTCCCGCAGGATCAGCAACGTCCATTTCTCTCCGACCACGTCGAGCGTGCGCTGGACGGGGCAGTTCTCCGTGCTCGCCTCAAGCCACTCCATCCAGCCATCGTAGGCGCCTGACTTCGCCATTGACAGTCAGGCGGGCCGGAAGCTAGCTTCACTTGCAAAAGTCAGATGGGAAGGCGCTCGATCGTGGGACGAACACGTACGTATCACTGGGAAGATCCCGCGATCCTGGCGGAAGCCGCCGGACGCATGGCCGGCATCGACTTCCTGCGCGAGTTGCAGGCAGGGCGACTGCCGGGGCCGCCCATCAACTACGCCATCGACTTCCGCCTGGACGAGGTCGAGCCCGGCAGGGCGGTCTTCTCCCTGACACCGGGAGAGGAGCACTACAACCCGATCGGCAGCGTGCACGGCGGCATCTTCGCCACCCTGCTCGACTCGGCGGCGGGATGCGCCGTCCAGACCACCCTCCCGCAGGGCATGGCGTACACCTCACTCGACCTGACGGTGAAGTTCCTCCGGCGGATCACCGTGGAGACGGGCACGGTGCGCGCCGTCGGCACGGTGGTCAACAAGGGCCGCCAAACCGCCCTCGCCCAGGCGCAGCTGCTCGACGTGAAAGACCGGCTACTCGCCCACGCCACCAGTAGCTGCCTGCTCTTCCCGGTTCCGCCCCCTCAAGGTTGAGCCTCCGACGCGGAGACGTGTGCCCGTGGCGAAGGCCTGGGCCGCCTCACACTCACGGGGCGGCCACACGGGTGGTCCTGCGCCGAGCGCCTCCGCCCGCATGCGGCTTCGTGATGCCTTGGCCGCACAGGGAAATTGGGCCGGCCGCGGGGCCGACGTCCTTGCTCGTTGATCAGACGATCCGGCGTGCCGACGAGCAGATATCAGACATTTGCGCATTAACCTCTCGTCACCTTATGACGTGGCGGATCGCTCACGCGTCCGCTTCAACGCTCGGAGAAGACATGCGCAAGCCTCGCAAGACCGCTGTCGTGGCCGTCCTCCTCACTGCCCTCGGCTTCCTCGGCGCCGGCACGAGCACCGCCTACGCCGACGGACACGGACACAAGCACGGACACAAGCAGGGACACAAGCAGGGACACAAGCAGGGGCACAAGCACGGGCACAAGGACCGCAGCAAAGAGAGCCAGACGCTCGTCATCAGCCAGAGCACCTCATGCAGCACGACCGAAGAGAACGTCGTCGTACACGGCCAGTACGGGTTCCAGAACGGCCGTGAGGGCAACCGGTCCAACGGCGAGGGCTCGCCCGGCTCGCAGACCACCGTCCTCGGCTCGACCCAGGGCTGCAACAACACCGTCGTCCTCGGCAGGTAGCTCACCTCCGACAAGACATCCCGGGGCACACTGGAAACAGAAGGTCATGGCGTCATGAGCCGGACGTGGAGGTGGGCCATGAGCACCCTCGAAGAACACGTGGATGTCGGAGTTCCGATCGACCGGGCCTGGGACAGCCTTCACCAGGTGGAGAACTATCCGCGCTTCCTGGCAGGGGTGCGCGAGGCCCGGGCGGAGGAGAGCGGTCGGGCGCGGCTGGGCGTCGAGGCCGGGGGGCGGGCCCGGGAGCTCGAGGCCCGGGTTTCCGACCGGGCGGGGGAACGCGTGCTGGAGTGGCGTACCACGGGCGATCCGGAGCTGGCGGGATCCTTCTCGCTGCTGCCGATCGACGACGATCACACCCGAGTTCAGGCGCGGCTCGAGTACGACCCCGGCACGGTCAGGGAGACCTTCGGCGGGCCGAGGGGGTTCGCCCAGGCGAACGCGATCGAGCGGCTCGTCCGCAGCGATCTCGAGCAGTTCAAGGAGTACGTGGAGCAGGGGCGGTGACGGGCACGCGAAGCGAGCGGCGCACAAGCGGTACGGCGACCCGCACCCGCCGCTGGTCCCCGCTCCTGATCCCCGCTCCTGATCCCCGCCCCTGATCGCCCCGGCCCGTCAGGGCTTGCGGCCCACCCCGCAGTACGCGTCGACCGCGGCCGTCGCCGGGTCCGTCGGGCCGTGGGTGTCGGGGCGCCACTCGGGTACCTGGACGAGGCCCGGGTCCACCAGGTCGAGGCCGTCGAAGAACGCGGCGATCTCGCCGATGCTGCGCACGTGGTACGGCACGGCGCCGCTCGCGTTGTACGCCTCGGACGCGGCGATCATGCCCTCGCTGGTGGCCGTGCTGTCGCTGATCACCAGGTGGCTGCCCGAGGGGAGGCCGGCCAGGAGACGGCGTACCAGGCCGCGGGCCTGGTCGTGGTCGGCGACGTGGCCGAGCGTGTTGAGGATCATCAGGGCGACCGGGCGGGAGAGGTCGAGCGTGCCCGCGGCGGCCTCCAGGACGCCCTCGGGGTCGTACAGGTCGGCGTCCAGGAAGGTCGCCATGCCCTCGGGGGTGCTGGTGAGCAGGGCGCTCGCGTGGGCCAGGACGATGGGGTCGTTGTCGACGTACACGATCCGGGCGTCCGGCGCCACGCGCTGGGCGACCTGGTGGGTGTTGTCGGCGGTCGGCAGACCGGTGCCGATGTCCAGGAACTGCCGTATGCCCGCCTCACCGGCCAGATGGCGTACGGCGCGGCTCAGGAACTGGCGGCTGGTGACGGCCACGTCGACCAGGCCGGGGAAGATCTCCTTGATCTCGTCCCCGATCCGCCGGTCGACCTCGTAGTGGTCCTTGCCGCCGACGAAGTAGTTCCAGAAGCGCGCCGAGTGCGGCTTGGAGGTGTCGATCCGGGCCCGCGTCCGGGCGGTGGCGCCGAGAGGGGTGTCGGGGTCGGGCACGGTGGCCTCCTGGGGATCGGGGCGAGTCGTCGCCGGTGGTCAAATCCGCAACCAACCTAGGTGAACTCCCGTTGTAGAAGGGCGAGTTGGCGCGGATACGCCTCACGCGCCGTGATGTTTTGGCCATTCCCGCGGGGAGGGCCAGGGGAGCGGCGGACCCGGGTGTCACCGTCCCCCCGAGCCCTCCGTGGCCACGAGCCCGCCTTCCTCCGCGTGCCGACGGCTCGCTGCCGCCAACGTCAGCGTCACCGCGATCGACGCGGCCGCCATCACCGTCATCGCCGTCGCCGGAGAGGTGAGTTGGGCCACGGAACCCGCCAGCGCCGCGCTCACCCCCTGCATCGTGAGCATCCCGGAGCCGTGCAACCCCAGGGCGTGACCGCCGAGTTCGTCGGGGGTCAGGGCCATCAGCCGCTCCTGCTGGACGAGGCTCGCGCCGAAGCCGACCGAGGCCACCGCCGCGGCGACGGCCGCCGACGGCACCGCCGGGCGCAGCGCGAAGAACAGATACGGGGTGGCCAGCAGGAGCAGCAGCGGTACGCCGAGCCGTGGGCGCAGCGCGGGCGGCACCAGACGGCCCACCGTGACATCGCCGACGAGCATCCCCAGCGCCGCGCAGGCGAACAGCGTGCCCGCCGCGTCCGGGGCGTAGGAGACGTAGAGGGACTCGCAGCCGACGATCAGGCCGTTGGGGATCCACAGGGCGAGGAAGGCGAGGCGGCGAGGGCGCGAGGACCACAGCAGGGCGTTGGTGTGCCAGGTCGCCGCGATCGACGGGCGGCCCTGGGCGCGGGGCGGACGGGCGGTGAGGCGGAGGCGGAGGATCGCCGCCGCCACCCCGTACAGCGCCGCCGCCAGCAGCAGCGACAGGCGCGGCGACAGCAACGCCACCAGGACGCCGCCCGTCGCGTACCCGGTGATCTGGGCGATCCCGGCCATCATGTTGAAGACCGAACGCCCCAGCAGGAAGCCGTCCTTGGTGAGGATCTCGTTCACCAGGCCCCAGCGGACTCCCCCGCCGAGCGAGGCGACCAGTCCCTGTCCGAGGATGACGAGGAAGACCGTCCAGAGGGGCAGTGCGGGAAGCGCGAGGACCGCCGTGCTGGCGGCGAAGACGAGGGAGATCCAGGTCAGCGCGGACCGCGGGGGCAGCCGGTCGGCGCCGGACAGCAGGAAGGTCGCCCCGAGCACCTGCGCCAGCGACGGGCCGAACATGCTCACCGCCGACAGCAGCGGCGAGTCCGTGGCCCGGAACACCAGGGTGCCAAGAGCGAGACCGCTGATCGTCTGGGCCAGGACGTTGGCCGAGGAGGCGAGGAAGAGGGGGGTGAACTCCGGGCTGCGGAAAAGCTGTCGGTAGCTGCGCATGCGCGGAGTCTGCGGCGGCCGGTAATAGGGTCGTTATTGTTTCGCCGGGGCGCGAAAGGTCGCGGGGAGGACGGGGCGGCCCAGGGGCGGGAGCGGGCTGGAGGACTCATGGGCTGGTGGCAGATCAACGCCGACACCCTCGCCGGAAGCCGGTTCGTGCTCTCCCCGCTCGCCGAGACCTTCGCCGCGCTGAAGCTGCTGCACTCGGCCGCCGCCGCCCACCCCGGCGAACGCGCCTGGCTGGACGCCCATCTGCCCGGTTACCGGGCCCGGCTGGCCGCCGACCCGGTCACCGCGCGGCTGGTGCGGGCCGGGGTCGGAAAGGACTGGATCGCCGACTTCCTCACCCCGACCCCGAAGGACGGGGAGACCTTCGAGGAGGGCCTCGCACGCGTGCGCACGGCCGACCCCCAGGCGGCCCGCGCCCACCTCGCCGTCTCCCTCGCCGGGCCCCTCCCCGCCGTACTGGCCCGCGACGACCTGCCCGAACGCGCCGCCGCGCTCCTCTCGTACGTCTGGACGGAGACCGTACGCCCCGACTGGGCCCGGCGCCGGCGCGTCCTGGAGGCCGACGTGGTCGCGCGGACCACGCAGGTGAGCCGGGGCGGCTGGGCGGCCGTACTGGCCTCGCTGCGGCCGGGGCGCACGCGCTGGCTCGGCGACAACCGGCTCCAGGTGAACCTGCACGAGTACCCGCCCCGCGAGATCTCCGGCGCCGAACTCGTCTTCGTGCCGGTCACGACGAAGGGGGGCTGGGTGTCCTGGGAGGAGCCGGACCGGTACGCCGTCGTCTACGCGTGCGCGGGAGCATTGGCCGACCCCGGGGCGCGGGCGGTTCCCGCGAGTCTCGGCGCGCTGCTGGGGGCCGCGCGCGCCGCGGTGCTCGTCCTCCTCGACTCCCCTCTCAGCACCACCCAGCTGGTCGCCGTGACCGGGCAGGGGCTGGGCTCGGTCGGCCGGCATCTGCGGGTGCTGCTGGACGCGGGGCTGGTGGAGCGGCGGCGGGCGGGGCGGTCGGTGCTGTACTCGCGTACGGCGGCCGGGGAGGTGCTCGTGAAGGCGGCGGGACCGGGATCCGGGTCCGGCACCTACCGGAGCTAGCATCCGCTTATGACTGCTGACACGAACGCATCCCCCCTCGACGTCGAGATCGGCGCCCTCCAGGGCGGCCCCGCCAACCTCTCCCAGTACGCCGGCAAGGCCGTACTCGTCGTGAACGTGGCCTCCAAGTGCGGCCTCACCCCGCAATACACGGGCCTGGAGAAGCTCCAGGAGCAGTACGCGGAGCGTGGCTTCACCGTGCTCGGCGTGCCCTGCAACCAGTTCCTCGGGCAGGAGCCCGGCAGCGCCGAGGAGATCGCCGAGTTCTGCTCGGCGACGTACGGCGTGACCTTCCCGATGACCGAGAAGGTCGAGGTGAACGGCGAGGGCCGGCACCCGCTGTACGAGCGGCTCGTCGGCTTCGCCGACGCCGAGGGGCACAGCGGTGACATCCGCTGGAACTTCGAGAAGTTCCTGATCGGCCGGGACGGCAAGGTCGTCGCCCGCTTCTCGCCGCAGACCGAGCCGGAGGCGGCGGAGCTCGTGTCGGCGGTCGAGGGCGCGCTCGCCTGACCGGCGTTGACCTTGCCCCAGGGGCAGGGCCGACCGTTCTTCGCACCGGGCGGAAGAGCCGCCCGGTGACGGAGGATGAGGCCGTGGACGACGAACTGCTCACCATCGGTATGTTCGCCGCGCGCGCCAGGCTGTCGGCCAAGGCACTGCGCCTGTACGACCGCCTGGGGCTGCTGGCTCCCGCGCACGTCGACGAGCTCAACGGCTACCGCTACTACCGCGCCGACCAGATCGAACGCGCCCGCCTCGTGGCACTCCTACGCCAGCTGGACATGCCGCTCGCCCGGGTCGCCGAGGTCGTCGAGGCACCGGACGGGGCCGCGGCCGCCGACCGGCTCGCCGCGTACTGGGCGGACGTCGAGGCGCGGGTGGCGGGGCAGCGCACGCTCGCCGAGTACCTCCGTGGACGACTGTCGGGGAGGAGCTCCGAGATGTACGGGAAGTTCGTGGTCGAGACGGTGGACGTGCCCGAGCAGGTGCTGATCACCGAGATGCGACATGTGCTGGCGGGTGAGCTGCCGGCCTGGATCGGCGCGTCCCTGGGACGCCTGGAGGAGGCGGCGAAGGAGTGCGGCGGCATCACGGCACCGCCGTTCGTCGTGTACCACTCCGACGTGTCGATGGAGAGCGACGGGCCCGCCGAGTCCTGCGTGCCGGTGGCCGACGAGGCGGCGGCCCGGGCGTGGGTGGAGAAGCAGGGCCGTACGCGCGAGACGAAGGTGCGCGTGGAGCCGGCCCAGCGGCTGGCCTACACCCGGATCACCAAGGCCCAGGTGGCCCATCCGCAGATCCTGGCCGCCTTCGAGGCGGTCGAGGAGTGGATCCCGCAGCACGGGCTGTGGCAGGCGGGCCCGTGCCGGGAAATCTACTTCGCGGACTGGGACGCGGCGGGGGCCGAGGATCCGGTGTGTGACGTGGCGTTTCCGGTGAAGTGACCGGGGTTTCCGGTGACGGGTCCGGCGTTTCCGGTGACGGTATCGGCGTTTCCGGTGACGGGGACCAGGGTTTCCGGTGACAGGACCGGGCCGAGCTGCGCCGGGGCTCACCCCTGGCGCAGTTCCTCCGGGCAGGGCGTCCCGCGCGGCACCCCGTAGGGCGCCGCCAGGCGGTAGGTGCCGGCCTTCGGGGCCAGCAGCATCGTCCACTGGTCGCCGAAGGCGTCCTCCTCCGTCTCCATCAGGCAGCCGTTGACGTTGTCGTACGACTTCGGCTCGTCGTCGGGACGGTTCTTGGACGCCTCCGTCTCCTGCGGGGGGTCCAGCTTCTTGCCCTCGGCGTCGACGATGCTCAGCCAGGGCGAGTAGGGGATGCGGATGAGGACGCGGCCCGGCTTGCTCACCCGCATCGTCATCTCGCCCTGCTCGGCCCGCTCGACGACCGCGTTCGGCTCGGCGAGCGGCGCCGGGTGGGTCACCTCGAACAGCTGCCAGTTGGCGTCGCCCCACACCTGCCTGAGGTACGGCATGCCGCGCTGCACCAGCTCCCGCTCACGCTCCGCCGCCGAGGGGTCCGGCTCGTCCTTGGGCAGGACCACGAAGTGCACGGCCCAGCGCTTGAGCCACTCGTAGTAGTTCGCCGAGTTGAGGGTGCCGTCGTAGAAGAGCTGGTTGCGCTTCATGTCGGCCTGTCGGTTCCAGCCACGGGCCAGATTGACGTACGGCGCGAGGGCGGCGGCCTCGCGGTGGGAGCGGGCCGGGACCACCTCGACGCGGCCCTTCTCGGCGCCGACCTCCTGGAGCTCGTTGACCAGCGGCGCCAGGTCGCGGGCCCAGGACGCCTCGGGGGCGGCGTGGATGATGTCGTCGACCGTCTTGTAGCCGATCCAGCCGGCGAAGGTGAGCAGGGCCAGCACGCCCGTGTACCACTTGCGCGAGCGCGGCACCGTGAAGGGCAGCGCGGCCACCAGGGTCATCCCGCCGAAGAGCATCGCCAGGCGCGTGATGTTGGAGCCGATCTGCGAGCTGATCACCCACACCAGGACGACCGCCAGGCCGTAGACCGCGGACACCAGCCGGACCGTCTTCCACTCCTCGGGGACGATCACGAAGATCGCCACCGCGAGCAGCAGCGGCAGGATCACCGAGCCGATCACCATCGGCTGGGTGCCGGAGAAGGGGAACAGCCACGCCGACACGGCCACGACCGCGGCCGGCGCGAGGCCCAGCGCCCACGCGCCCGGCCGCCGCTTCTGCAGGAACAGCGCCACCGCCACGAAGCCGACGAACAGGCCGGCCACCGGTGACGCCATGGTGGCGAGCGCGGCCAGCGGGGCCGCGCACAGGGCCTTCGCCCACCGTTTGTAGCGCCAGCGGTACGGCCAGCAGAACACGACGGCGACCGCGCCCAGCGCGAACATCATGCCCAGGCCGAAGGTGACGCGCCCGGAGATCGCGTTGCAGGTCAGCCCGAAGACCCCGGCGAGCGCCGCCCACAGCGGGTTCTTCACCGAGCGGCTGCGGAGGAGGATCAGCGTCAGCAGACCGGCCGAGATCGTCCCCGCGATCATCATCGTCGTACGGACACCGAGCACCGACATCAGATACGGCGACACCACGCTGTACGACACCGGGTGCATCCCGCCGTACCAGGCCAGGTTGTACGCCGAGTCCGGGTGCCGGCCGACGAACTCGGCCCATGCGTCCTGGGCCGCGAGGTCGCCGCCGCTGCTTGCGAACGTGAAGAACCAGACGACGTGGAGGAGTCCGGCCAGGGCCGTGATCGACAGCACCGGGTGGCGCAGCAGACGCTCACGCAGGGCGAGGGCGGCGGCGGTCAGACGCGACGGGGGTCTGTCCTCCGGACTGCTCTGACGGTCTCCCTGGCGCGGCGCGGGCACGCGTATTCGCGGACCGGCTCCCCGTCCAGGATCGGCGTCGTCGGCGCGTGTCGGCTCCGCAGTGGCCACTTGTGAGGCACTCCCCGTGCTGTCCCGTCTTCTGTTCTGGCCGCGTCCCGTGTCCCGCGTGTTGTCGGCTCAGACCCTGAAGGTTCTCCGGCCGTGCCTTGTGAGCGACGACCTGCCCGTTTCGTGACGCTAGCACGCACCCCGCCGGGCGGCTCCTCCGGCGGGATGCGTGCTGGGTGTGGTTCGGCTGCCGGTGGGTCAGAGGACCCGGGTCAGCTTCTGGGTGAAGCCGGGTTCCGTGAGGTCCGTCTGGAGGGCCACCGGCACCTTGACCGCGCCGCTGGTGCCGTCACCGACGGTGAGCGTGCCCACCTTGGTGCCGGCCTTCGCGGTGTGCGGGACGTCGTCGGCGTCGAACGACAGTTTCACCTCGAAGCCGGGCCAGCCGACGGCGGTGACGTCCTCGGTGAGCACGACCGGGGTGTGGCCGCCGAGGCCGTCGTCGACGTATCCGACGACGTCGCCCTTCTTGAGGATCTTCGCCGAGGTCAGCTCGTCCTGGGCGGCCAGCATCGCGGTCTTGCTGACGTCGTTCACCGTCTGGATGATCGGCGACTTGTGCTGGCCGAGGATGGCGCCGACGAGCGTCACGGTCTCGCCGCCGACCTCCTTGCGGGCGGCGAAGAGAAGGTTGCCGCCGGCCGCGGTGGTGGTGCCCGTCTTGATGCCGATGGCACCGTTGTAGGGGACGAGATAGTTGTAGTTGTAGTGCTTCTTCCCGGACGGATCGATCCACTGCCCCATGGCCGTGATCTCCATCAGGGCCGGGATCTTGACGAGCTCGTTGCCCAGCTTCACCTGGTCCTCGGCGGTGGAGACGGTGCTCTCCTTCAGGCCCGAGGCGTCGGTGTACGTCGTGTTGGTCATGCCGAGTTCCTTGGCGGTGGCGTTCATCTTCTCGATGAACGCCTTCTCGGTTCCGGCGTCCCAACGGGCCAACAGGCGGGCGATGTTGTTCGCGGACGGGATCATGATGGCCGCGATCGCGTCGTGCAGGGTGATGACGTCACCCTCCTTGACGGTGTTGAGGGTGGACTCGCCGTCCTTGTCGTAGCCGCCCTCCTTCTCCGCCAGGGCGTCGATCTTGATCTTCTCGCCGTCCTGGCCCGCCTTCAGCGGGTGGTCCTTGAGGACGACGTACGCGGTCATGGCCTTGGCGACGGAGCCGATGGCGACCGGGGTCTGCTTGCCGAAGTTCCCCATCGTGCCGATGCCGTTGACGTCCATCCAGCCCTGGCCCTCGCCGGGCCAGGGGAGGGCCGCCTTGGTGCCGTCGAAGGCGTACGACTCCTCCGCGGTGAGGGCGAGGGTGGGGGTGGGCAGGGGGCGTACGGCCTGCGCGATCGCAAAGATGATCGCGAGGAGCAGGACCAGGGGGGTCCAGATCTTGACCCGCCGGATGAGCGTGCGGACGGGGGTGTCCGGGGGCGGGGGGGTGTTCGTCAGCTCGGCGAGCAGGTCCAGCGGGGGCTTGGGGGGCAGGGGCTGCTGGGTGGTGCGCTCGGGGCCGACCTGGGGGATGGCGGCGGTGACGTCGGGGGGCGGGGCGGGGGCCTTCGGCGTGGCGCCGGGGGCGGAGGCCTTCGGCGCGGCGCTGGGGGCCTTCTGGGTGCCCGGGGTTTCGGGGGTCTTCGGGGTGTCCGGGCGGATGTCCGGCTTGAGTGCGACGAACTTGCTGGTGCGCTCGGCGGGGGCCTCGGGCTGCTTGGGGGCCTTCAGCATGGTGGTGGGCTGGTCGACGTGGGGCTTGGGGCGTACGGCCTTGAAGACGGCGGTCGGCTGATCGACGGCCTCGGCTTCGCCTTCGGCCTTGGTGTTCCCACCCGCACCACCCGTGCGGCTCTCGTCGCCGGGTGCGGGTGGCCCCTGCGGGGCGGACTCGCCGTCGGCGGGTGCGGGTGCGTCGGCGGGGTCGGTGGCTTCGGGTGCGCCGGCCGGTGCGTCGGCCTGTGCGTTGTCGGGTTCGGTGGCGGGTTCGGTGGCGGCGGGGGTGTCCTCAGCAGCAGTGCCGTCGCCAGCGGCGGTGTCGTCGGCAGGGGCGTCGTCAGCGGCGACGTCTGCGCCGACCGCGGCGTCCTCGACGTCCTGGGCGTCCTGGGCGTCCTCGACGGCGGCAACCTCGGGGGACGCGTTCGAGCCCTCACGGGCAGCCTTGGCCGCCGCGGAAGCCTCATCGGCGCCGGAAGCCCCGGCAGGCTCGGCGTCGGTGGCCTTGTCGGATGCCTCCGTGTCGCCCCCGGCCTTCGCCGAGCTGTCGGCCTTCGGTGCCGTGTCGGCGCCCTTGCCGCCCACGTCGTCACCGTCGTCGGAAGCGGAGACCGCAGCAGCGTCCTCCGCGAAGCCGGAGCCGGCACCATCGGCGTCCGCCCCGGAGCCCTCGGCCTGGTCGCGCGCGTCGGCCGCCTCGGCGCCCTCGTCCGCCGTGTCCGAGGAAGCCACCCAGGCCGCCACAGCCGCCCTCAACCGGTCATCACCCGACGCATCGGCATCGTCACCCTTGCCCGACGCCCCGGAGCCGGCCCCGTCCACGGCGCCCTGCACACTCTCGGCTTCCGCCACATCGGCGCCGTCAGCCTCGGCCTCCGCGCCCACGTCCCCGGAGTCCACAGCCGACCCGCCCGCGTCCTCGGCCACCGCGTTCCCGTCCCCGGCACTCTGGACCACCGCGTCCGCGCCCCCGGCCTTCCCGCCCCCGGCACCCCGGGCCACGGCGTCGGCCTCCCCGGCTCCCGCCTCCGCCTCGGCCCTGGCCAGTTCCGCTCGGACGGCCTCCAGTTCGCGGCGCGACAGTACGCGGGTCGCCGTGTCCACGCCGCCGTGGGACTCGGTGGGCCGGCCCCGGAGCGAGGTACTCGGGCCCTGGGGCGAGGCGCTCTCGCGGGCCATGGCCAGGCGAGGGTCACGTGTCCCGGGCACGTCGGTCCGGGATCGGGGCGCGTCGGTCTGTGCGGGGACGGCCGGTTCGGGCCTGGACTCGGGAACCGGATTCGCGCTCCCCGACGTCGGTTCTGCCGACGACTCGCGCTGCTTCGACCTGTCGGGGGACTCGCCCGCCACCGATGCCTCCTCCATGTGCCCCGCACGCTCCGCGTGCGTCTGCCGAACCGTGAGCCGTCGCCCGGACACCGCGCCCGTGCGCCCCCGTGCCGCTGTCCGAACCATGTACCAGTGTCCTGTGCGCGGCCCTCTGCTCCTGCGGTAGACGAGAACGACATACCTACCGGTTCCCTCACGAACCGGTCACGCACCCTCGACAGACCAATGTGAGAGGGGTCACCCTGTCATTCATCCACGCGGGGAGGCATGGATGGGCAGGAGCCGCAGAACACTTCCGGAGGAGCTTCTGCTGCTGGCGTTGGACCCGGCCACGGGAACCACCGCACAGCCGCAGTCGCTCGACCTCGGTCTGGCCGGAGCACAGCTAGTGGAGCTGGCGCTGGCCGGACGGATAGCCCCAGACGGGGATCGTATCGCCGTGGTAGTACCACGGCCGACTGGAGATCCGACACTGGACTGCGCGTTGGAGTTGCTGCGAAGGCGTGGCGCTCCCGTGCGGGCAGTGAACTGGATTGGCGGGCCCCGGCTGGGGCTGCGCCAGACCTACCTCTCGCATCTGGAGCGGTGCGGCATGGTGCATGCCGTGGCGGGCCAGATGTGCGGAGTGCTGCCGACGACTCGTTACCAGGCGACCGACAACGCCATCAGCCGGGAGATCAGGGCCCGGCTGGATTCAGCGATCCGCACCGGCGTACCGCCGGACCCGCGGACCGCGGCGCTCGCCGCCCTGGCACACGCGGTCGGCCTCGGCAAGCATCTGTATCCGGGGAACGAGGGGCGTTCGTCCCGGTCCCGGTTGCGGGATCTGATCAGGCATGACCCCATGGGCGGTCTCGTCGCGCACGCCGTGATGGACGTCCAGAACGGCGTGGCGGCCCAGCCGCGCCGCAGCCCGGCCCCGGCCGGCCGTCAGGCCGCCCCCGGAGGCAGGGCCGCAGCGGAACCCGCCCGTGGCGTTCCGGTGCAGCCGCGCCGCGGATCCATGGCGCGCGTCGTGGCCCACTGAGCCGCAGTCCCACGACCGCACCACCGGAGCCGTTGCACGACGGGTTCGACTCGCTCGACTGGTTCGACTGGTTCGACTGGTTCGACCAGGCACTACACGCTTCGCACGCTTCACATCTCCATACGCTCCACACGCACACCGAGCGCCGCGCCGCAGTCCCCCAAGACCCGGTTCGGGAGCCGCTGGTCCGCGCGGGGCGACGGGACCGTACGTCCGTACCCACGGACGGGGACAAACGGTTCCGCCGCCCCGCGCGGCCGCATGTGCCGGGGGTTTCCCCGAACTGGCGTGTATCCAGCGCATATCCACCGTTTCCCAGCGGTAGGAAGCACCTTGGTGGCAGTCTGCTCAACAGCAGATACGCAAAGTGGCAAACACAAGGCAGGCAGCCGGAGGTGCACGTCCCGTGGCGTCCAATGTCAATCCCACCGTCAGGCGACGCCGGCTGGGCCAGGAGCTGCGCCGGCTCCGTGAGCTCAAGGGCATGACGGCCGAAGAGGTGGCCGAACGGCTGCTGGTGTCGCAGTCCAAGATCAGCCGACTGGAGAACGGGCGGCGCAGCATCAGCCAGCGCGACGTCCGCGATCTGTGCGGGGTCTACGAGGTGGAGGACCACCGGATCGTGGACTCACTGATGCAGATGGCCAAGGACTCGCGGCAGCAGGGGTGGTGGCATTCGTTCGGCGACATCCCGTACAGCGTCTACATCGGGCTGGAGACGGACGCGGCGAGTCTGAGGGTGTACGACCCGCAGGTCGTCCCTGGGCTGTTGCAGACCAAGCAGTACGCGGAGGCCCTGATCGCGGGGGCGTTGCCGGAGACGGCGCCCGCCGAGATCGAGAAGCGGGTCCAGGTGCGGATGCGCCGACAGGAACGAATCTCCACCGAGGAGAACCCGCTGCGGCTGTGGACCGTCCTGGACGAGGCCGCCCTGCGCCGGGTCGTCGGCAACCGCTCCCTCATGCGTGACCAGTTGGAGCAGCTGGTGGAGCAGTCGCAGCTGCCGCACGTCACCGTGCAGGTGATCCCCTTCGACCTGGGCGCGCACCCGGGCCTCAACGGGCAGTACGCGATCCTCGAGTTCCCGGACGCGGCCGACTCCAGCGTCGTCTACATCGAGGGCGTGACGAGCGACCTGTACCTGGAGAAGGCGAACGACGTCCAGAAGTACAGCGTGATGTACGAGCACCTGCGGGCGCAGGCGCTGAACGTGGAGCAGTCCCGCCAGTTCATCGCGGACATCGCCAAGGAGTACGCGCGCTGAGCAGCCCGCGCGCAGCCCGTCCCGACCGGAAAAGCGCCGTACGTCCAGGGAAGCGCCGTACGGTACACCGTCTCCCGGGCGGGATGGAAGACTCCAATGGAATATGCCACCCAGCCGAGTGAATAGTCGCTTCGTCAGCCGATGTTGGCGAGTAGCGTCGATCACGCCACCGAGCAACAAAGGTTGGCGTGAATCGCCTTGCGGGTCCCGGTCCGGACTCGTCGGGCGATGACAGCAACTCAACATCTGGCAATTCGGAGCAAACATGGCAATTCGTCAGGGTTCCACGGACACGTGGACCAAGTCCTCGTACTCCACAGGAAACGGCGCGTGCGTCGAGGTCAAGTCACCGGTCGCGGCGGCCATGGCGGTGCGGGACTCCAAGGTCCCCGAGGGCCCGATCCTGGCGTTCCCCGCAGACGCGTGGAACACCTTCGTGGCGTCGGTCAAGGCGTAAGGGGCGGGTCTGTCTGATCCTCACCCTCAACCGGCCTCACGATCGACAACTGCACAAGCACCACAGGTAGAGCCCTCTCGACCAGCCCGCCGTCCTTGCCGAGGGGGCTCGGCTGTGCCCGCGTTCAGCGCAACTCGGCGACGTATCGGTCCGTCCCCGGCACTGTCGGAATGAACGGTGCCACCAGCTCCACCCGCCCCAGACCCGACTCGTCGATCATCCTGCCCAGGTCGGCGAAGTGCCCCTCCCAGCACCGCCTCGGGTCCGTCTCCAGGAACCACAGGAGCGTCAGGCGGGTGTCCGTGCCCTCGACCTGCTTGACGTATGACATGCGGTCGAGGGGGAGGGGGGTGGGCCGGAAGATCGTCACCAGCGCGGCCGGGGAACCCGCCAGGCGCTTCGGAAGGTGCCGGGCGCGCAGCCACTCCAGCAGTTCGGCGCGCTGCTCGGCCGAGTCGGCGTCGATCACCTCGACCACCAGGCCCGCGTAGGGGTGGTCCAGGGCGTGGAAGTCGCGTGGGCCCGCCGCACCGTCCCGGTAGACCGTCGCCTCGTGGTCCTGGAACGCCGTGAAGACGTGGGTGCGGTCCTGGTAGACGCGGGCGTCGCGGTTGAGGCGTTTGTTGATGGCGACCGTCCAGCGCATGTGGTCGTCGTAGCGGCCCGCGGTGATCCAGTACGTCGAGATGTAGCAGCCGGCGGTGACCGGCTGGGCGATCGCCGACTTCTCGGGGTAGCGCAGGAGCTGCAGATCCCTGGTCGCCACCCAGCGCCGGCCCGCGTACATCCAGGGCATCGCCATCGCGCCGGCGTAGTAGTGGTCGTCCTCGTACCAGCGGTTGTAGGCGTACTCGTGACCCGGGTGCGGTTCGACCATGGTGATCAGGGCGTGGCCCGGGTGGACTCCGTACGGGCCGACGGCGGCCAGTTCGGCGTACGCCTCGCTGCGGGTGTCCTCGCTCATGCCGTTCCCTTCCTTTCCTTCCTGCCCTTCCTTCCGGCCTCGGACGCCCATACTCTGACGCTCCGTCAGATAATGTGCCAGAGCCGGGACGAAACCATGGAGGGCCCGATGTCACTGCTCACCGGCAAGACCGTCGTCGTCTCGGGAGTCGGCGCCGGGCTCGGTCACCAGGCCGCCGCGGCGGTCGTACGGGACGGCGGGAACGCGGTGCTGGGGGCGCGGACGGAGGCGAACCTGGCGAAGAGCGCCGCCGAGATCGATCCCGACGGGGCGCACACGGCGTACCGGGCGACCGACATCACCGACGAGGGGCAGTGCGAGGCGCTGGCCGCGCTGGCCCGGGAGCGGTTCGGGGGGATCGACGCCGTGATCCATGTCGCCGCCTGGGACTCCTACTTCGGTGGCCTGGAGGACGCCGACTTCGCCACCTGGCAGTCCGTCATCGACGTCAACCTGCTGGGCTCGCTGCGGATGACCCGCGCCTGTCTGCCCGCGCTGAAGGAGTGCGGAGGCTCGGTCGTGTTCATCGGCACCCAGTCCGCCGTGGCCGCCCCGTCCCAGGTACGCCAGGCCGCCTACGCCGCCTCCAAGGGCGCCCTCACCAGCTCCATGTACTCACTGGCCCGGGAACTGGGCCCCCATCGGATCCGGGTCAACACCGTGCTGCCGGGCTGGATGTGGGGGCCTCCCGTGCAGGCCTACGTCCAGTTCACGGCACAGACGGAGGGCGCCCCGGAAGCGGACGTACTCAAGCGGCTGACCGAGCGGATGGCCCTGCCCGAGCTGGCCACCGACGGGGACGTGGCCAACGCGGCGGTGTTCCTCGCGTCGGACCGGGCGCGGGCGATCACGGGGCAGTCGCTGTTGGTGAACGCGGGGGAATTGATGCGCTGAGCGCCTCTTTTCAACCCCTTTCAGCTGTTCATGTGAGTGAACGCAGGTCACCACGCAGAACTATTTTACTGCCTGTTGACCTTACGTGCGCTTGTCGTGCCCGCGCCACCCTACCCACCATGGGCAAGCCGTTCACAGGACGGAACCCGGGGAAGGGGTCACATGAACAGTCTCGACTGGGCCGTGCTCATCGGCTACTTCGGCGTGATGGTGGCGATCGGCGTCTGGTCGCACAAGCGGGTGGACAACGTCAGCGACTTCTTCACCGCGGGCGGCAAGATGCCCTGGTGGCTGTCCGGGATCTCGCATCACATGTCCGGATACAGCGCGGTGATGTTCACCGGGTACGCGGGCATCGCCTACACCTACGGCGTCACGTCCTTCGTCACCTGGTCCTTCCCCATCGCGCTCGGCATCGCCATCGGCTCCAAGCTGTTCGCGCCGCGCATCAACCGGCTCCGCTCACGGCTCCATGTGGCCTCTCCGCTGGAGTACCTGAAGAACCGTTACGACCTGAAGACCCAGCAGGCGCTGGCCTGGTCCGGCATGCTGCTGAAGATCGTGGACGTGGGCGCGAAGTGGGCCGCGATCGCGACGCTGTTGTCGGTGTTCACCGGGATCTCGCTGAACCAGGGCATCCTCATCACCGGCACCATCACGGCGATCTACTGCACCATCGGCGGCCTGTGGGCGGACGCGCTCACCGAGTTGGGCCAGTTCGTCATCCAACTCCTCGCCGGGGTCGCGATGTTCGTCGCGGTCCTCATGGAGCTGGACGACAAGGGCATCGGCTTCTTCAGCGCCTGGGACGAGCCGGAGCTGCAGGGCCACGGTGAGCCGCTGGTCGGGCCGTACGGCACGGTCTTCCTGCTCGCCTTCCTCTTCATCAAGCTCTTCGAGTACAACGGCGGCATGCTCAACCAGGCCCAGCGCTACATGGCCACGGCCAGCGCGTACGAGGCCGAGCGCTCGGCACGCCTGTCGGCGCTGCTGTGGCTGGTCTGGCCGGTCGTCCTGTTCTTCCCCATGTGGATGTCGCCGCTGCTGGTCACGTCGCAGAAGGGGGACGGCTCCGACTCGTACGGCCTGATGACCGAACAGCTGCTCCCGCACGGCCTGTTGGGTCTCGTCATCGTCGGCTTCTTCTCGCACACCATGGCCATGTGCTCCTCCGACGCCAACGCGATCGCGGCCGTCTTCACCCGGGACTGCGCGCCGGTGGTGTGGCGCAGGGCGCGGACCTGGACCGAAGGGCAGGGCCTGCGCGTCGCCCGGATCACGACCGTCGTCTTCCTCGGCCTGTCCATGGCGGCGGCGACGCAGGTCAACTCCCCCACCTTCGGCGACATCATCACCGTAGTCATCAAGTGGGTCGCCGGCCTCATGGGCCCGATGGCCATCCCGATGATGCTGGGCCTGCTGCGCCCGTTCCGCCGCTCCGGCCCGACCGCCGCGCTGACCAGCTGGTCGATGGGTCTGCTCGCCTTCTGGCTGGTCAACTACCCGATCAGCTGGCAGATCGAGGGCGGCGTGCCGCTCCAGTACCAGGTCTCGATCCCGCTGGCGGTGTCGATGGTCCTGTACATCCTCGTCGGCTTCATCAAGCCGGAGGACACCCCGGAGCGCCTCGCGATCATCGAGAAGATCAACACGGACGGGGACGGGGCCGCGGCGGCCGCGATCCCGGCACCGGCGGGACCCTCGGACGCCGTGGTGCCCACGACGTCCAAGGACTGATCCCGCGCGCCTGCTTTCCCTGGTATGACTCCCTGTCAGTTCCTCGGCACCTCACCGACCCGGTCGACGATCCCGACGCCCAGCAGCGCCTGCTCGTCGGTGCCGAGGAACTTCAGGGACCGCTTGTCGAAGACCCACGTGTCCTGGCCGTCGCGGTCCTCGAAGGTGAGGCCGACGCCCTTGCGCCCGGCGATGTCCTCGGCGTCCTGGACCACCGAGACGCCGGGGATCTTCGCGGCGGCCCGGTAGAGGGCGGCGTTGAGGTCGGGGAGCAGGGTCGCCGACGGGAGCATCGCGCCGGCGGTGACGAGGGGGACGGCGAGGGCGGCGAGGCGCCGGCGCCGGGTCCGTACGGAGCCGGGGTGACGCCGAGGGCCTCGGCGGCGGCCGCATAGCTCAGGCCCGACCAGACGCACAGGGCGAGCACCTCACGCTCGGGTCTGCGCAGCCGGCCGAGTGCGGCGCGGGCGGCGGCGAGCCGTTCGGCGTCCGCCATACGGCCGACCAGCTCGTCGGCGAAGTCCGGCACCGACTCGCGCTCCGTGCGGCGGTCGGGGAGCCGGGCGAGGGCGGCACTGTGGCGGCGGGCGATGCGACGGGTGTTGCGCAGGACATTTGTGGCGATGCCGTAGAGCCAGGGGCGCAGGCCGTCGCCGTCCAGGGCGTCGGCGGGTTCGTCGCGTCTCAGCCGCTCGCGTAACCGCCACGCCTCCAGGAAGGTCAGGGAGACCACGTCCTCGGCGACGCCTCGGTCACCTGTCAGACGGGCGGCGTGCCCGTAGAGAGCCTGGGCGTGCGCGGCGAAGAGTGCGGCGAAGGCCTCGGGGTCGCCGGCCCGTATCCGGGCGCGCAGGGAAAGTTCCACGCCCTCCCCTGTCCGGCCGTCGGCAGGCGTCCCTATGACGCCGCACACATTCGAGTCAGGCGCGCGGGTACCGGGCGAGCCAGCCCGGCGACGACCCGGCCGGTCCGTGCAGGGCCGGGCCCTGGGTCATCTCCATGGCGAAGTCGTCGGCGAGTTCGAGGATGGTGGGGCGGCCTTCCAGTTCGGCCAGCCAGGCGGGCGGGAGGGCCGTCTCGCCGTGCAGGGCGCCGAGCAGCCCGCCGGTGAGGGCGCCCGCGGCGGCGGAGGGCCCGTCGTGGTTCACGGCGAGGCAGAGGCCGTGCCGTACGTCCTCCCCCACCAGGGCGCAGTACACGGCGGCCGCGAGCAGCCCGTCCGCCGAACCGTCGGCCGCGAGCTCCTCCACCCGCGCCGGGGTGGGCATGCCCTGCCGGACGGCGCCCAGCGCGTGCTGCAATGCGTCCGACACGGGCTCGTGCCCGGGCCGCAGGGCGAGCAGGGCGCGCGCCCGCTGCACGGCGCCGTCGAGGCTCTCCCCGCAGGCGAGCCCGTGCACGATCACCGCGTAGGCGCCCGCCGACAGATAGGCGACGGGGTGACCGTGGGTCTGCGTCGCGCATTCCACGGCGAGCTGGACGACGAGTTGCGGCTCCCAGCCGACGAGCAGCCCGAAGGGCGCGGAACGCGCGGTGGCCTCGGGCCCGAGCTCGGCGGCGTTCTTGGGTGACTCCAGCGTGCCCATGGTGTCGTCACCGAGGCCGAGCAGGAGGGCGCGGGTCGGGTCCCGGCGGGCGTACAGCCACTCCTCGCGCGCCAGCCACCCGTCGTCCTTACGGCGCTCGTCGGGCCCCCAGTCCCGCTGTGTGGCGGCCCAGCGCAGATACGCCCGGTGCACGTCGGTGGGCGGATGCCAGGCGCCGGTGTCCCGTCTGACCTGTGCTCTTATCAGCCCGTCGACGGAGAACAGGGTCAGCTGCGTGAGATGGCTGACGGCGCCGCGCCGCCCGTACCCGAACCCGAGATCGAGCAGCCCCTCGGGACCGTACTGCTCCTTGATCTCGTCCAGCCCGAGCCCGTCGACCGGAGCGCCGAGGGCGTCCCCGACGGCCGCCCCGAGCAGCGTCCCACGCACCCGGCTACGGAAGTCCTGCTGCTCGGTACGGCCCCAGACGGCGCCGGCTGTCGCACCCATCGAGACCTCCCCGTGACACCGTCCGTCCGCACGACAGTTCGTCACTGTAATCGACCGGGGACGATCGGTTCAGGGTGTGGATCGGTATGCGAGGTGTGGCCGAAGTGAACCCAAGTGGGCGGCAATGAGCAGCCTTCACGAGGAGTTCACGAGTTCACGGCGGACAGCCGGGCCGCGCGCTCCTCATCGGCGGCGGCCCGGACGTCGTCGCCGAGTCGGCGGTGGACGGCCGCCCGCTGGAGCAGCGCCCAGGCGTACGACGGCCTGCGCTCCAGAACCCGGTCGAGGTCGGCGAGGGCCTCCTCGTGCCGACCGAGGTTGGCCAGGGAGGCGCCCCGGCTCGCGCGGGCGGAGCCGTACCCGGGCTCCAGGGCGAGCGCGTGGTCGTAGTCGGCGAGGGCCTCCTCGTCGCGGCCGGCGACGCGCAGGGCGTCACCGCGCTCGCAGCGGACCCAGGCCCAGTCGGGGTCCAGAGAAACAGCCCGGTCGAGGTCGGCCAGTTGCCGTACGGCATCGCCGAGGTCGCGGTGCACGCGGGCCCGGCGGACCAGCGCCCAGGGGTAGTCCGGCTTGAGCTCCACGGCCCGGTCGAGGTCGGCGAGCGCCTCGTCGAGCTGGTGGCGGCTGAGGCGGACGGCTCCGCGGGAGGCAGCGGCGGAGGCATCACGGGGGTTCAGGTCGAGCGCCCTGTCCAGGTCGCGGATCGCCTGGTCGTGGTGGTCCAGGACGCGGTGGTACTCGCCGCGCAGGGCGAGGCTGCGGGGGTCGTCGGGGGCCAGTTCGAGGGCGCGGTTCAGGTCGGCTACGGCCGTGTGCTGGTCGCCGGCGAGGTCGTGCGCGATGGCGCGACCGCGGTAGGCACGCGCGGCCACCGTGGGGTCGAGCAGGACGCTCCAGCCGTTCTCGACCGGCCCCACCCCCGGCGCGGAGACCACCGGGCCGGCATACGGCACGCCGCCCTGCTGGACCCCGGCGCCGGGAGGCGCTGTACCGCTCGCCACCGGCGCGACCGGCACCGAGCGCCTGTCGAACCCCGCCCCCCGCAGCACGAGGTCGAAGGCCGCGGCCGTCCCGCCGCCGCCGAGCGCCTCCGTCAGCTGCCGCCCCCACGCGGCCGGCGCTCCCGACTCGGCGTCCCTCCCCGCCTCCACCAGCACCCACGCCCACCGCGAGGCGACGGACTCGCCGTGCTCGCAGGCGTCGACGACGTCCCCCAGCACGCTCGTCAGCGCCGACCGCTCCCCCGCGCACAGCAGGTGGTACAGCTCCGCCAGCCGGAACTCCCGCCACTCCTCGTCCGCCCACAGCTCCTCGGTGCCGCGGCCGGCTTCGGCCTCGGTCCGCCACTGCCGGAACACCGAGGCGAGCGCCTGCTGCCGGGCCGCCCAGGTCCTGGGCGCCTGCTGCCGCTGCAACCGCAGCATCTGTGCCCGTACGACGTCGTGGTACCGCACCCGGCCGCCCCGCTCGCTGACGAAGGGCAGGTCCCGCAACCACGTGTACAGGCCGTCCGGTTCGGCGTCCGCAGGCTCCACGACCGCCCGGAACACGTCCGCGTCCAGCCGCCGCGGCAGCGCACACGCCAGCGCGACCGACCGCCGTACCGGATCCGCCTCCCACTTCAGGAACCGCTCCACGGCCGTGGCGCTGGGATCTCCCACGTCGGCCGGGTCGGCGGGGCGGCTCTCCGCGAGCGTCGACACGAGCACCGGCAGTCCGCCGGTGAGGCGCAGTACCTCCGAGACGACCGGTTCGGCCACCACGCCCTTGCCGGCGAGCAGGTCCCGCGCCTCCGGCTCGGTGAACGGCTGGAGCGGCAGGTCGGTCATGAAGTCGCCGAAGCCGCCCCAGCGGACGGAGTCGAAGGGGAGCTGGCCGGCCGTCACCACGACGAGTGTGGCGGGCAGCGGGCCGTACCGCTGCGAGGTCATCACGGTGTGCAGCCAGCCGTCGAGGAACGGGCCGGTCCGTTCGTACGTGTCGAAGAACAGGACGATCCACGGCACGGCGGACGCGGCCTGGACGAGCTCGTTCAGCAGCACCGGGGTGAGCACGGTCTCCGGGGCGAGAACGAGCTGCAGGTCCTCGTGGCTGCGGAAGCGCGCACCGAGACCGGATCTCAACCGATCGGCCCCCGTGGCGAGTTGAGCGGGATCCAGCGCACCCGCGAACGCCCCGATCCCCGGCACCATCCCCAGCCCCACCAGACCGGCCCGCGCCACCACCATGCTGCCTGCCGACGGCCCCGGCGGCTCCGTCGGCGGCGCGGCGACCGCCGCGAGCTCCGCCTCGTGCCGGCGCTCCCGGTGCGCGGTCAGCAGCCGGTCCAGTTCCTTGAACCGCCGCCCCTGGGAGGCGAACTGACGGCTGATCGCCTCCAGCGCCTCCGGCACGCTTCCCGCGCTCTCGTCCACGTACGCCGTCAACGCCCCGCGATCCCGGGCGAGTTGCTGCATCTCCCGCATCAGGAAGGTCTTGCCGACACCCGCGTTGCCGTGCACGTGGAAGAGGAACCGATGCCGTTCGTCCTCCGGCGAGGTGTCGAAGTTGGCGCGGAACGCGGCCCGTTCGGCACCGCGGCCCACGAATCCGGCACGGCTGCGCCTGGCGATCAGCTCCTGCATCGACGGTCGCGACTGCGCCACGCGTAGGTCCTCCCCCTCGGCTCCCCTGCACCGTCATTCTGGCTCAATGCCTATGGGAGGGACCCGTCCGCCAGGGAAGATGACCACCATGTCGACAACACCCCCACGCAGCGCCCTCCACCTCACCGCCACCCTCCTCACCGCGACCGCCGCCCTCTACATCGCCCTGGTCGCCTTCGGGAACATCACCGACTTCGGCACGAACCAGCAGTTCGTGCGGCACGTCCTGGCGATGGATACGACGTTCAAGGACGACGACCTGATGTGGAGAGCCATCACCAGCAAGGGACTCCAGGACGCGGCATACGTCGCGATCATCGTCTGGGAGACCGTCGCCGCCCTCGTGCTCATATACGGCACGTGGTTGTGGTTCCGCCGCGACGACCTGCGCGCCCGCCGCTTCTCCACTTACGGCCTGCTGATGCTGATGCTGCTGTTCGGTGCCGGGTTCATCGCGATCGGTGGTGAGTGGTTCGCCATGTGGCAGTCGGGGGACTGGAACGGGTTGGAGGCGGCAACCCGGGTGTTCCTCTTCAGCGGGGTCGTGCTGATCGTCAACCATCTGCCGTTCGGGCAGGCACGGCAGAGCGACAACTGACGGGTGTCAGTGGCGCAGGGCCCATTTCTGGACCGTCTCCAGGGGCCCTGCCGAGAAACGCCGCAGCCACAGGGTGGACCCGACCATCAGCACCGCGCAGACCACGGCCCACAGTCCGACCACCCACCACGGGCCGGTGCCGCCCAGCCGCTCCGCCAGGCCCAGCCCGATGCCGTACGAGACGAGCACGCACAGCACGTTCTGGAGGACGTAGCCGGACAGCGCGGTGCGGCCGACGGAGGTGAGCCCGGTCATCAGCGGGCCGGGCCGCCGTACCCGGTCCACCAGGGCGCCGATCAGCCCGATATAGCCGAGGGCCAGCAGCGGGGCGGTGCCGTACCGGGCGAGCAGGAACAGGTCCGGGCCGCCCAGTGCCGCCGCCACGTTGAGCGGCAGCCCGAGACCCAGCCCCCACACCAGCAGGCGGGAGCGCAGCCGGCGCCCCGTCTCGTCGGCGCCGAACGCCCCGGCCCGGAACAGCCGTACGCCCAGCAGGAAGAGGAAGACCAGCAGGAAGAAGGTCAGCACCGGCTCCATGCGCAGTGCGATCGCGTTCTCCAGGCGGAAGGCGATCTGGTCCAGGTAGCCGCCGTGCGTGTACAGGCCGACGACGTCACGGGAGACGGTGCCGCCGTCGCCGGTGCCGGGCGAGGCCAGGACGGCTGCCGTCAGCAGGCCGATCACCGTCAGATGCAGCGCCGCCGCCCACCACATCACCCGCCGCTGTGCCCGCTGCGAGCGGGTCAGCAGCCAGGCGACCAGCAGTGCGGTGACCGCGTACCCCATCAGTACGTCCCAGGCGAAGACCAGGACGAAGTGCACCGTGCCCTCGCCGAACAGGAACAGCGCCCGCCACCGGTAGCGCTCCGGCCACGGCTGCCCCCGCCGGGCCGCCGAGCCGTACTGGATGGCCAGCCCGACGCCGAACAGGATCGTCAGGAGCGACAGGAACTTGCCGTTCGCGAGCACACTGAACGAGGCCTCGACGGCGTCCGCGGGCGACCCGAAGGACAGCTCGCCGGAACTGGACTCGAGCGCTCCCCACTCCGCGCCCGGACCGGTGAAGATCCATACGTTCGTCATGAGCGTGCCCAGGATGGCCACCCCGCGCAGTACGTCGAGGAGGGGAAGTCGCCGTCCGGTGGCCGAGATCTCCGGCCCCCGCAATGCTCGCGCGTCCGTTTGCGTCATGCACTCATCGTCGAGGCGGCAACGGCCCGAGTCGTCGTGAGCGAAGTCGAACCTGCCGTACATCGAAAGATGCAGAGGACGCCTACTTGACCACGACCACAGTGGTGCCCGTCTCCCCGAACTTCCACAGCGCCGCCCCGTCGGCCTCGCGCATCCGGATCCCGCCGGTCTGCTTGCCCGAGGCGGGCGGGGGCGAGGAGCCGTCCACGGCGTTGGAGAAGGCTATGGAGATGCCGGACTTGGCGGCGAAGTAGACGATGTTCTCGATCTCCACGCCGTCCGAGCCGGTGGTGGCCTCGTTGCGCGACGACACCGCGTAGCTGCCGACGTCGGGGCTCACCGTGCCCGGCCAGACGGCGAAGGTACGGCGGCTCGCGTCGCTCGCGTCGACCAGCCAGACCCGCTTCTGGCCGAGCGAGTAGACGATCCGGCGCCCCGTGCCCGAGCCGTCCGGCACGACGGCGGGTCCGGCGGACTTCGAGGGGGCGGGGCTCGCGCCCGCCGACGCCGACGCGCCCGGGCGGGCCGCCGTGGCCGTCGGGTGCGGTCCCTTGTCGGCCTGCACGGCGAGGACGGCGACGGCGGCTGTCGCTCCCACCGTCAGACCGGTCACCCAGACCTTGGGGGCAGGCACGGGCACGCATCTCCTCAGTATCCGGCCCCGGCATCGAGTGATACGGGGGTCGGATCATCGTACTGCGAGCCCTGTCGGCCCCGGCGGCTCAGGACCGACCGGGGACGTTCCGGACCGGCACGGGCCCGGTGCCGGCGCCGTGGGCGGTGTAGCGCGGGGAACGGGCCGGGGCCGCGTAAGCGAGGTGCGCCAGGCGGGACTGTTCCTGACGCATGTGCATGAGCGACTCGAGGATGTACCCCACGAGCAGGACGAGCGCCGCGATCGTCATGATCGCCGCGGCGAGGATCGCCGTGGGGATGCGCGGCACGGTGCCGGTGCGGAGGAACTCGGCGATGACGGGGACACCGAGGACGACCGAGACGAGGGCCAGCAGACCCGCGACCACGGTGTGGACCAGGGAGGGCCGCTCGCGCCGCGCGAGATCGAGGATGACCCGCAGGATGCGCCAGCCGTCCCGGCAGGTGCGCAGTTTGCTCTCGCTGCCGGCGGGCCGGACGCGGTAGTCCACCGTCACCTCCGCCGTGGGGAGCCGGAGGTGGAGCGCGTGGATGGTCATCTCGGTCTCGGTCTCGAACTCGCGGGCCAGCGCCGGGAAGGACTTGACGAAGCGCCGGGAGAAGACCCGGTAGCCGCTCAGCATGTCGGTCACGTCGTTGCCGAACAGGGACCGCACCGCACCCGTGAGCAACTTGTTGCCGGCCGCGTGCCCGGCCCGGTACGCGGCGCTGACCGTCTCGCGGCGGGCGCCGACCACCTGGTCGTACGGCCCCTCGAAGAGCAGGTCGACCAGCTCCCGCGCCCGGGACGCGTCATAGGTGTCGTCGCCGTCGATGATGAGCAGGGCGTCGGCGTCGACATCGGCGAAGGCACGCCGGATGACATTGCCCTTCCCCTTGCGCGGCTCCTGCCGGACGATCGCACCCGCCTCTCGGGCGACCTCCACCGTGCGGTCGGTCGAGGCGTTGTCGTACACATAGATGTCGGCCTCGGGGAGTGCCGCCCTCAGGCCGCGCACCACCTTGCCGACGGCCGCCTCCTCGTTATGGCACGGCACGACACACGCGATCGTCGGTTCCACGGCCGCTCCTTACCCGAACCGGTGCCGAATACAGCCGGATACACGCTCAGCACAGACTGAATACAATAGGAAGTTATGTAGGAAATGATGCGATATGGGCGCGTCCGGGCGGTGAGGGCGCGCCGTGTCGTTACGCTCGCCGTGTGCCGGTCCTCGCCTCTGTGACGCTGCGTGCGCGTGACGCCGTCAGGGGCGTCTGGCGCGAGGCCGCCAAGTTCGGGGTCGTCGGGGCGCTGGCCTTCGTCGTCGACAACGGCGGCTACAACCTGCTGGTCTTCGGTCTGCCCGGCGGTGCGGGCGGTGGCTGGATGCGGGCCGACGCCGTCCAGGCGTCCGTGGTCGCGACGGCCGCGGCAACGCTCTTCAGCTGGGCCGGGAACCGCTACTGGACCTACCGGCACCGGCATCGCGACAAGGTGACCCACGAGCTCACTCTGTTCCTCGTCGCGAACGCCATCGCTCTCGCCATCACCGCGGGCACGGTCTTCACGTCACGGCACCTGCTGGGGCTCGACTCGGCGCTCAGTGACAACACCGCCCGCTTCCTCGGCTGGGTGCTCGCGACCCTGTTCCGCTTTTACGCCTACCGGCGCCACGTCTTCGTCACAGCCTGACCCGTTAGCATCCGGCACATGGGACAAACGGGATTTATGCGGCGCGGACCGCGCTGGGTCCGGGGGCTGGCCGCCATCGCCGTGGTCTGCTGCCTGGCCACGACCGTCGTCTTCGCCCCCGGATACCTGAGTCCCGACAGCATCGACCAGCTCCGGCAGGCCATGGGCAGGACGCCGCTGACCGACTGGCACCCGCCCGTGCTGAGCCTGGTATGGCGTGCGCTCATCGCCGTCACCGGCACGCCCGCGTCCATGGCCGTCGTGCAGTCCGTCCTCTTCTGGGGCGCGCTGTGGGTGGTGGCCTGCTGTGTCTGGGAGTTGACCGCGAGCCGTGCCGGTTCGCTCGCCGTTCTCGGCCTCGGGCTGACTCCCCCCCTCCTGACGTTCGTCGGCGTGGTGTGGAAGGACGTCCACGCGGCGGTCGCGCTGCTCGCCGCCTGTGCGGCGGCGTTCGTCGGGCTACGGCTGCGGGACGGCCGTTCTCCCGCCGCGGTGCGCTGGGGTCTGTTCTGGCTGGGCGCGCTCTTCCTCGCCTACGCCATGCTCGTGCGCAAGAACGCCTTCCTCGCCGCGATCCCGGTGTTCGCCCTGCTCGTCCTCGCACTGTGGCGCACCCCGGGACGCCGTACCTGGGCCATGTGCACGGCGGCACTCGTGGCCGCTCTGGTCGTGCCCGCCGCCGCGATCTCCTGGTTCGCGCGGCCCGTACAGACGCAGCAGGGCGCGCAGATCATGCTCGACGACCTGGTCCACGTCCTGTCCGTGGAGGAACTGCGGTCGGCGGACGTACGGCCGGAGCTTCGGGACCGCCTCGTGGCCGCCGCGGAGAAGTGCGACCGCGTAGGTGCCCTGTCGGACGCCTACTTTGCCTGCTACGAACGCCCGGCGGACGGGCTGACCAAGGACTCGGGGCAGCTCACCTCCCTGTGGCTGCGCGAGATGAGCGGGCACGTTCCCGGTTATCTCCAGTACCGGCTGCGGCTCTTCACGGCCCTGCTCTTCGAGACCGGCTACCCCTACCACCCTGGGGTCAGCCGCAACGACCTAGGGATCGAGGTGACCCACCCCTGGCTGGAGGACACACTCGACTCGTACGTCAACGGTGTGGTCGCCGATCTGCGGCCGCTGTTCCGGGGGTGGTTCTGGCTCGCTGTCGCGCTCGTGCTCGCCGTCCGCCCGGGCAGGGGGACGTTCTCCCTGCCGATCCGGGCGCTGGGCATCAGCTCGCTGGCCTACGTGCTCGGCTACCTGCCCATCGTGCCGGCCACGAACTACCGCTACGTCTACTGGCCGGCGCTCGCCTGCACGCTCGGCCTCCTCCTGCTCTGGCTGGACCGCGGCACGACCGCCCCGCCTCCGGCCGGCTCGGCCTCCGACTCCGGCACCACGCGGGCCGACTCCGGGGCCCCACCGACCGACCCCGGCACGCACAGAGCGACTCCGGCGCCACCCCCGACCGCGCCTTGACGGCGCACCAGCCGGCGGACGCCGGGAACCAGTCTCCGGCCAGGTGAAACCGCGCCGGGCCGCCCGTCAGTCCAGCACCGGCAGCAACTCCGGCAGATGCCCGTCCGAGGCGGCCGCCGCCCGCTGCCGTTCCTCCGGCACCTCGCCGTACAGCGTCGTCCGGGGCTTGGCCGGGCGGCCGGCCGCCTCGGCGACGGCAACCAGGTCGCGGACCGACTTGTAGGAGCCGTACGACGAACCCGCCATCCGCGAGATCGTCTCCTCCATCAGCGTGCCGCCGAGGTCGTTGGCGCCGGAGCGGAGCATCTCGGCCGCGCCCTCCGTGCCCAGCTTGACCCAGCTGGTCTGGATGTTGGGGATCCAGGGGTGGAGCAGGAGGCGGGCCATCGCCGTCACCGCCCGGTTGTCGCGGGTCGTCGGGCCGGGGCGGGCGATGCCCGCCAGGTAGACCGGCGCGTTGGTGTGGATGAACGGGAGCGTGACGAACTCGGTGAAGCCGCCCGTGCGTTGCTGAATGCCGGCCAGGGTGCGCAGGTGGCCGAGCCAGTGGCGGGGCTGGTCGACGTGGCCGTACATCATCGTCGAGCTCGACCGGATGCCTAGCTCGTGTGCGGTGGTGATCACCTCGATCCAGGTCGCCGTGGGCAGCTTGCCCTTGGTCAGGATCCAGCGGACCTCGTCGTCGAGGATCTCGGCCGCGGTCCCGGGGATGGAGTCCAGGCCGGCCTCCTTCGCCGCCGTGAGCCACTCGCGGATGGACATGCCGGTGCGCGTGGCGCCGTTCACGACCTCCATCGGGGAGAAGGCGTGGACGTGCATGCCGGGGACGCGTTCCTTCACGGCCTTCGCGATGTCGAAGTACGCCGTGCCGGGCAGGTCCGGGTGGATGCCGCCCTGCATGCAGACCTCGACCGCGCCCACGTCCCAGGCCTGCTGGGCGCGGTCGGCGACCTGGTCCAGGGAGAGGGTGTAGGCGTCGGCGTCCGTGCGGCGCTGGGCGAAGGCGCAGAAGCGGCAGCCCGTGTAGCAGACGTTGGTGAAGTTGATGTTCCGGGTGACGATGTACGTGACGTCGTCGCCGACCGCCGAGCGGCGCACGTCGTCCGCGATGCGCGTGAGGGCGTCCAGCGCGGGGCCGTCCGCGTGCAACAGGGCCAGCGCCTCGGCGTCCGTCAGTTTCGTGGGGTCGTCGGCCGCCGTCGCCAGGGCCGCCCGGACGTCGGTGTCGATGCGCTCCGGCGCCATCCCGGGCGCGGCCGCCTCACGCAGGGCGGCCCAGTCGCCGTACACCTCGTCGAAGTCGTCGCGGCGGTCGGACGTGCGGCCCTCGGTGTCGATGGTGGTGTGCAGATCCGTACGGCCGGACGCGACGAACGCCTCCTCCGGCTCCTGCCACGGCAGCCCCTCCGGGAGGGCCTCGGAGCGCGCCAGGCCCGTCTCCGGGTCGGCGAGCGCCCGTACGTGCGGGCGCAGCCGTGGGTCCAGCCAGGGCTCGCCGCGCTGGACGAACTCCGGGTAGACGCAGAGGCGTTCGCGCAGTGCGAAGCCGGCCGCCGCCGAGCGCTCGACCAGCTCCTCGATCTGGGGCCAGGGGCGCTCGGGGTTGACGTGGTCGATGGTCAGCGGGGAGACCCCGCCCCAGTCGTCGATGCCGGCGTGGATGAGGCGCTCGTACTCGGCGTCCACGAGGTTCGGTGGTGCCTGGATGTTGGCGGCGGGCCCGAGGAGGTGCCGGGCGACGGCCACCGTGGCGACGAGTTCGTCCAGTTCCGCGTCCGGCATGCCGCGCATCGCGGTGTCCGGCTTGGCGCGGAAGTTCTGGATGATCAGTTCCTGGATGCCGTGGTAGGCCCGGGAGATCTTGCGGAGCGCGAAGAGGGACTCGGCCCGCTCCTCGTACGTCTCGCCGATCCCGATGAGGATCCCGGAGGTGAAGGGGACGGAGGAGCGGCCGGCGTCCTCCAGGACGCGCAGCCGTACGGCGGGTTCCTTGTCCGGGGAGCCGTAGTGCGGGCCGCCCGGCTCGGACCACAGACGGGTGGCCGTCGTCTCCAGCATCATGCCCATCGACGGGGCGACCGGCTTGAGCCGCTGGAAGTCCGTCCAGGTCATCACCCCGGGGTTGAGGTGCGGGAGCAGTCCCGTCTCCTCCAGGATCCGGATGGAGATGGCGCGGACGTAGGCGATGGTGTCGTCGTAGCCGTGCGCGTCGAGCCACTCGCGCGCCTCCGGCCAGCGGTCCTCGGGCTTGTCGCCGAGGGTGATGAGGGCTTCCTTGCAGCCGAGGGCCGCGCCCTTGCGGGCGATGTCGAGGACCTCGTCCGGGGACATGAACATCCCGTGCCCGGCGCGGCGCAGCTTTCCGGGGACGGTGACGAAGGTGCAGTAGTGGCACTTGTCCCGGCACAGCCGGGTGAGGGGGATGAAGACGCTCTTCGAGTAGGTGATGACGCCGGGCCGGCCCGCCGCCCGAAGGCCCGCGTCCCGTACCCGGGCGGCGGACGCGACGAGGTCGTCGAGGGCCTCGCCGCGGGCCTGGAGCAGAACGGCAGCCTCGGCGACGTCGAGGGCGACGCCGTCCCGGGCGCGTTTGAGGGCGCGACGCATGGAGTTCTCGGTCGGGCCGGTGCCGCTCGGGCGGTCGGTGGGGCCGGTTCCGGAGGTCGCGGAAGTCGTCATCCTTCGAGCATAAGAGCGAGCTGATCAGCACAGGCAGGTGCCGCCGGAATCGCGCCCCGCCAGGGGCGCGGGGAACTGCGCGAGCAACCACAACGAAACCCGCAGCCGCTCGCTGCCCCGGCAAGGCAGACGAGTAGGCGCCCACCACTCACACGAACTGCGCATACTCATCCAACACCCGCAAAACCTCCGCCTCCCCCGCCGGAGGCAGCTGCACCACGACCTCCTCGATACCGAGCTCCGCGTAGTGCGCGAGCTTGCCCGGGTTGGGATACACGGCGTACGGCACGACCTGCAGGGCCTCCGGCTCGCGCCCGGCGTCGGTCCAGAGGTCCCGCAGCCGGGGAAGACTTTCGGACAGCCCGCGGCCGCCGATGGGCAGCCATCCGTCGGCGTACTCGCAGATGTGCGCGAACAGCTTGGGACCGGCGGCTCCACCGATGAGCGTGCGCGGGCCGACGACTTTCGGCGCGCGCGGCTTCTGCACGGGTTTGGGGTAGGCGAAGCTGGCGCGCACGGCCCCGAACTCCCCCTCGTACGCGGTCGGTTCGTCCGCCCACAGGGCCCGCATCAGGCCCATCCGGTCCCGGACGAGCTCACGCCGCGTGGCCCACTCGACGCCATGGTCGGCGGCCTCCTCCACATTCCAGCCGAAGCCGAGCCCGAGCGTGAACCGCCCGCCGGACAGATGGTCGACGGTCGCGATCTGCTTCGCCAGGTCGATCGGGTCGTGCTGGGCGACCAGCGTGATGCCCGTACCGAGACCCAGCCGCTCGGTGACGGCGGCGGCCTGGCCGAGGGCGACGAAGGGGTCGAGGGTACGGCCGTACTCGGACGGCAGATCGCCACCCGCCGGGTACGGAGTCGTCCGCTCGACGGGGATGTGGGTGTGCTCGGGCAGATAGAGCCCGGCGAACCCGCGCTGCTCCAGCTCACGGGCGAGCCGGGTCGGGGTGATGGTCTCGTCGGTGAGGAAGATCGTCACGGAGATGCGCATGACTGCATCTGTACCGCGCGGGCACCGCGATATCCATACCCACCTACCCACCGGTATCGGCCCCATCGCGCCCTTCCGCCGCCATGGCTCCGACAACTGACGATCGACCGCCGATTGGTTGCCGATTCCCTTCCCTATCCCGGCAGTTCACGGCTGAATACGACAGTTGCACGCACCACCACTGCACCACCCACGCCCTGTCACCCACGACGACCTGGGGAGCAGCAGCATGTGCGAGGACCACAACACCGGCCTGGGAAGACGCGCGCTGTTCGTGACGAGCGCCGCCGCCGCGCTTACGTTGGGAAGCGTGACCTTCGCGAGAGGCGCCGACGACAACCGCCGGGCGGAGACCCGCACGGTGCGGGGCACCCTGCCGCCCGGGTCCCCCGACTTCGTGTACGTACCGCTCGAAATCCCGGACGGCGTACAGGAGATCAAGGTCTCCTACACCTACGACAAGCCCTCGGTCCCGGCCGGCACCCCGGGCAACGCCCTCGACATCGGCATCTTCGACTGGCGCGGCACGGAGCTGGGCGGGAAGGGCTTCCGGGGCTGGTCGGGGGGCGCCAGGACCGAGTTCTTCATCCGGGCGGACGACGCGACGCCGGGGTACCTCCCGGGGCCGGTCCGGGAGGGCACCTGGCACATCGCCCTCGGCCCCTACACGGTGGCGCCGCAAGGCCTGTCGTACGAGCTCACGATCACGCTGACGTACGGCGAGCCCGGTGAGGCCGTCGAGCCGACGTACCCGCCGGAGCGGGCGAAGGGCCGGGGCCGCGCCTGGTACCGGGGCGACTGCCACCTGCACTCCTGGTACTCCGACGGCCGCCGCACCCCGGCGGAGATCGCGGCGCTGGCGCGGGCGGCGGGCCTGGACTTCATCAACAGCTCGGAGCACAACACGCACTCCGCACACGCGCACTGGGCGGACGTGGCGGGCGACGACCTGCTCGTGATGCTGGGCGAGGAGGTCACGACGCGCAACGGCCACGTCGTGGCGCTCGGCACCGAACCCGGCACCTTCATCGACTGGCGCTACCGGGCCCGCGACAACCGCTTCGGCAGGTTCGCCCGCCAGATCCGCCGCGCCGGCGGCCTCGTCGTCCCCGCCCACCCGCACGCCACGTGCGTCGGCTGCAACTGGAAGTTCGGCTTCGGCGAGGCCGACGCGATCGAGGTCTGGAACGGCCCCTACACCCCCGACGACGAGGTGGCGCTGGCCGACTGGGACAGCATGCTGGTCGCGTCCGTGCGCTCGAACTCCCGCTCCTGGATCCCGGCGATGGGCAACAGCGACGCCCACCGCGACCCCGACCCGGTCGGCTCACCGCAGACGGTGGTCCTGGCCGACGACCTGACACGGGAGGCGATCCAGGAGGGGATCAGGGCGGGGCGGTCGTATGTGGCCGAGTCGAAGAACGTCTCGCTGGCGTTCAGTGTGTCGGGCGGCCGGGGTGAACAGGCGGGCATCGGCGAGCGGTTGGAGGCCGACCGCGACACCCCGGTCACGGTCCGCCTCGAGGCCTCGGGCGCCCCCCGCTGCACGGTCCGCTTCGTCACCGACCAGGGCGTCCTGTTCACGAGCGCACCGCTGCCGGTGTCGGGCTCCGGGGTCGTGGAGTGGCGTACGACGCCTTCGTACGCGGCCTATGTGCGAGCGGAGTTGCGGCACGAGGCGGCGGTGGGGCCGTTGCCGGGGGCGTTGGCGGCGTTCACGAATCCGATCTTCCTCGGGGTGTGAGGGAAGGAAGCGATCAGGTAAAGGAAGTCCGCCAGGTCGGCACCCGGCTCTGCCGTGGGGGCGGGCGGAACCGGGTGACAGCCCAGGGCGGTCCTGGAGGTACGACTCAGTCCACAACCTGTGGATCACGGAACACCGAACTGTGAGGAGACCCGCATGACCGCCTACGCATGGCAGAAGTCGTCTTACTGCGCCCAGGGCAAAGCCTGTGTCCACATATCCGCAACACCAACCTCCATCCACCTCACCGAAAGCGCCGACCCCACCCAATCCATCCTCACCACCAACCCCGCCACTTTCGAAGCCCTCCTCAACACCCCGAAATCCCCCCGCACATGACCCGCACCACCGCCCCGGCCTCCCACGACCCCGCCCTGGACTTCCCGGAGTTGGCGCCTCACGCCCGCGCCACCGTGCGGCTGCACCCCCGCCGGGGTACACCCGGCCCGCGCGACAGCCACATCGGTGGGCCGTTGTGGTGGCCGGCCGACGAGCCGTGGCCCTCCTGCGCCGAGCACCGGGATGTGAACGGCCGGCAGCAGGGGCCCTACCCCCTGGTCACCGTGGCGCAGTTGACGGCGGTGGACTTTCCGGAGATCCGGTTTCCGGAGGGCACCGACCTGGTGCAGCTCCTGTGGTGCCCGGAGTGGCACGACCAGCCGCACCCGGAGGGCTGGGGGCAGGCGTGCCGGCTCTTCTGGCGTCGGGCCGCCGACATCACCGAGCCGCTCGCCGCGCAGCCGGATCCCGACGAGCACTGGGACCGGGACCTGGACATGATCCCGACTGCGTGCGTGCTGCATCCGGAACGGCTCATGGAGTATCCCTGGAGGGATGAACTCCCGGCCGGTCTCGCCGATCGCCACGAGGCCTGGCTCGAAGAGCGCGGCCTCGTCGACGACGTGTCGACCATCCCCGGCTACAAGCTGGGCGGCAGCATGCGCTGGGGCGTGACCGACAGGCCGGCGACGATGGCGTGCGGTGAGTGCCGGGCGCCGCTGGAGCTGTTCCTGCAGTTCGACACGTACGAGTACGAACTGGACGACTGCGACGGCCGAGCCCCGGAGCGCTTTCGGCCCCTGGAGGAACGCGGTCTGGAGCCGAGGAGCGAGGAGGAGCGGGCGGCACGCGAGCCGGTGGCCATGACGGTCGGCCGGGGCGGGCATGCGGGGCTGTTCGTCTGCTCGGCGGATCCTCGGCATCCGGCGCCGTTCTTCACGCAGTGACCGTGCCCTGAGGCCGTCAGGCGACCGTGGGCACCGGCCCGTCCCCCAGGTCCGCGACCACCGCCGCATGGTCCGACGGCCAGATGCCGTCGACCGGACCGTCGCCCGCCCGCCGTACGGAACGCACATGGCCCAGTCCGCCCGGCCCGGGCGGCCCCACATGGATGTAGTCGATCCGCACGGTCGGCTCCAGACCCGCCGCGACGTACGGGTTCTCGCGGTCCCAGGTGGCGGAGGGGGCGGACGGGTCGGCGTACTGCCAGGCGTCGAAGAAGACCTGGCCGGGCACGGCCGGCGCGGTCCGGTAGCCGCCGAAGAGGCGGATCTCGTCGGAGTCGGGCCAGGCGTTGAAGTCGCCGGTGACGACGGCGGGGAAGGGCGTGTCGACCCGGTTCTCGGCGATGAACTCGGCGAGCGCGGTGACCTGGCGGCAGCGTACGGCCGAGGCGTGCAGGGCGGAGGTGAGGTGGGTGGTGAAGAAGGGGATGTCGTAGGAAGGGGTGGCCAGGCGGGTGAAGAGGGCCAGGCGGCCGTCGTCGACGTCGGAGGGGGCGGGGAGGCGCAGGGTGCGTCGGTCGAGCACCGGCCAGCGGCTCAGTACGGCGTTGCCGATGTCGACCGTGGGGTCCCCGATCCGGCGGCGCCAGCGCTCGGGGGCGGGTGAGGGGGCCCAGGCCCAGTGCATGCCGAGTTCGCCGGCCAGCCACTCGGCCTGGTTCTCGCCGTCCGCTGCCCATACTTCCTGCAGGCCGACGACATCGGGGCGCAGTTCACGCAGCTCGGCGAGGATGGCCTTCTGCCGGGCCTCCCAGGGTCCGAAGCGCCACCACAGGTTCCAGGTCACGACCCGCATCCGCAGCCACCCGCTCTCGTCATGCCGCGCCGGGGACCATTGAAGCAACAGTTCGACCGTCGCGCCGTGACAGCCCGCACGAGACGGCCCGACGTGACAGCCCGTTCGAGACAGCCAGCACAAAACAGCCCGCACGAGACAGGAGACTCACCCACCATGTCCCGCCTCGCCGATCTCCGGTTCCGCGCCGCCACGACCTTCCAGCGCCGCGTCGGCAATCCGATCCTCCGCCGTCTCCCGCTCCAGACCGTCCTGGAGACCACGGGCCGCGTCTCCGGACTGCCCCGGCAGACGCCCGTGGGTGGCCGCCGGGTCGGTGATTCCTTCTGGCTGGTCTCGGAGTTCGGGGACAAGTCCCAGTACGTCCGCAACATCAAGGCCGATCCGCGGGTGCGGGTGCGCATCCGCGGGCGGTGGCACACCGGCACGGCCCACCTGCTGCCCGACGACGACCCGGTGGCCCGACTGCGCTCCCTGCCCCGGTTCAACAGCGTCGGGGTCAGGGCCTTCGGGACCAACCTCCTGACGGTGCGCGTGGATCTGGACGGCTGACGCCGGTCAGGCCACCCGCGCGCACAGTTCCGTCACCAACCGCACGACCGCTTCCGGCGCCCGCAGCGTCGGAAAGTGGTCGCAGTCGGGGTGTCGTACGAGGCGGCAGTGGGGGATCGCCGCGGCCATCGCCTCGTTGCAGCGGACCACCTCGGGCATGTCCTTCTCACCGAGCAGCAGCGCACACGGCAGCCTCAGCTCACCGAGCCGGTCGAAAGCCGGGGCGTCCTCGGTCTCGTGGCCGTAGCTGCTGAACCAGCCGGGGATCGCCGCCCGCAGCTGCTCGGCCGCGGGGGCGTCCGGGGCGGTGCCCGCCGCGCCCCAGACACGCAGGCCGAGGGCGACCAGGCCCTCCATGTCACCAGCCTGGGCGAGCTTCCCGATCTGCGCCATCAACTCCTGCGACTCCAGGTCCGGGTAGCCGCTGACGCCCGGGACCAGCAGGCCGAGAGCGGCCACCCTGCCGGGGTCGCACAGGGCGAAGCTGATCGCGGTCTTGCCGCCCATGCTGGTGCCGACCAGCACCGGCCGGGCCAGACCGAAGTGGTCCAGGACGCTCCTGAGGTCCTCGCTCTGGGTGTACGACGTCGTCGGCGCCGGGGACCGTCCGTAGCCGCGGGCGTCGTACCGGATGACCCGGTGCCGTTCCAGCAGGGCGGGCAGCACCGGCTCCCAGATGCGGGAGTCCCCGACGCCCGGGTGCAGCAGCACCAGCGGCGGGCCGTCCCCCGCCTCCCCCGAGTCGTCCGCCCAGACCTCGCCGTCCCTGACCCGCACCATCTGCTCCATGGGGCGACTGTGCCCAATTCGCCCTCCCGGCACCAGTCATCGGCCGGTCAACAGGACCAGACGGTCGCCTGGGCCGGTCAACCGGGCCACACGATCGCCTGCACCTCGCTGTACGCATGCAGCGCATACGACCCGACGTCCCGCCCCACCCCGCTCTTCCTGAAGCCGCCGAACGGCGCCTCCATGTTGCGGCCGACGGTGTTGATCCCGACTCCGCCCGCCCGGAGCCGTCGCGCGACCCGGAAGGCGCGGGCCACGTCGCCGGACCAGACGTAGTCGATCAGACCGTAGTCGGTGTCGTTGGCGAGGGCGATTCCCTCTTCCTCCTCCTCGAAGGGGATTACGCAGACGACCGGCCCGAAAATCTCCTCGCGGGCGACCCGCATGTCATTCGTGCAGTCCGCGAGCAGAGTAGGCGCGACATAGAAGCCCCGGTCGTACGGCGGCCGTTCACCGCCCGCCACCACCACCGCGCCTTCCTTCCGGCCCGTCTCCACGTACGACTCCACCCGGTCCCGGTGCTCCGCCGAGATCACCGGCCCGACGACCGTGGACGCCTCGCGCGGATCCCCGACCTTCAACCGGTTCGCGTAAGCGGCCAGTTGCTCCACCAGCCGGTCGTACACACCCCGCTGGGCCAGCACCCGCGTCGGTGCCGTGCAGATCTGCCCGCTGTAGAAGGAGAACGTCGTTCCGATCCCGGCCTCCGCCGACCCGATGTCCGCGTCGTCGAAGACGACCGCCGCGCCCTTCCCGCCGAGCTCCATCAGCTGGCGCTTCATGTCCCGCCCGCAGACCTCGGCGATGCGCTGCCCGACCGCCGTGGAGCCGGTGAAGCTCACCATGTCCACATCGCCAGAGGACACGGCTGCCTCGCCCACCTCCACCGCCCGCCCGGAGACCACGTTCACCACACCCGCCGGAGCCCCCGCCGCCTCCAGCGCCTCCGCGATCCGGTAGACGGACAGCGGATCCTGCGGGGCGGGCTTCACGACGACCGTGTTGCCCATCGCCAGCGCGGGCGCGATCTTGCCCGCCGGGTTGGCCCAGGGGTTGTTGTACGAGGTGATACAGGTGACCACGCCGACGGGCTGACGCACGGCCAGCGCACCCATCACACCCGCCTTACCCATCGGCCCGGCCTCGTTGATCTGCGGCGGGATCGCCCACTCGGCGGGCTCCACGCGCGCGTACCGCCGGAAACGGGCCGCCCCGACGCCGACCTGCATGCCCCGGGCCGTCCCCGTGGTCGCGCCGGTCTCGGCCTGGGCCAGTTCGGCGTACGGCCGGAAACGCTCGCCGATGATCTCCGCCGTGCGCGCCAGCACGGCCGCCCGCTCCTCCGGCGCCGTGCGCGACCACGGCCCGAAGGCCTCGCGGGCCGCGGCACAGGCCGCGTGCACCTGATCCCGCGAGGCCTCCGGCGCCCACCCGACGGTCTCCTCGGTCGCCGGATCGATTACGGCGTAATAACCGCCGTCCGGCTCCACCCACGAGCCCCCGACGAACAACAACTGCCGGTTCATGGCGCCCTTGGCACTCACCTCGTGGCCACCGTCCTGGTGTCCCGCCCCGAACGCAGCACACGCCCCGGTACGGCCCCGGTCACCACGTCGTCCCGGATCGCCTCGACCCCGTTGACCCAGACCGCCCGCACTCCGATCGCCTTGGAGTCCAGCCGCGGGCTGTCACCCGGCAGGTCGTGCACCAGGGTGGCCGTACCGGCGTCGATCCGCTCCGGGTCGAAGAGCACCAGATCCGCATGGAAGCCCTCCTGGATCCGGCCGCGGTCTCTGAGCCCGAACAGCTGCGCGGGATCGTCCGTCAGCATCTTCACAGCCTGCTCCAGGCTCGCCAGCCTCCGCCCGCGCAGACAGTCCCCGAGGAACCGGGTCGTGTACGGCGCCCCGCACATCCGGTCCAGATGCGCCCCGGCGTCCGACCCGCCGAGCAGCACGTCCTCGTGCTGCCAGGCCTCGGCCCGCATCGCCCAGGACGCGGGATCGTTGTCGGTGGGCATGGGCCACAGGACCGTACGCAGTTCGTCGGCGGCGCAGATCTCCACCAGGCACTGGAAGGGTTCCTGCCCGCGCTCCGCCGCGATGTCCGCCACGACGCGCCCGGTCAGCCCGCGGTTGGCCTCGCTGTAGGTGTCGCCGATGACGTACCGCCCGAAGTTCGTCAGCCGCCGGAAGACACCGGCCTCCTTGGACTGGGCGTGGCGCACCAACTCGGCCTGGACCGACCGGTCGCGCAGCCGCTCGATCCGCTCCGGGACGGGCAGGCCCAGGACCGGCCCCCACCCGGGGATCAGGTTCAGTGCGCAGAAGGTGCCGAGGGACATGTTCATCGGCGTGAGGATCGGCATGGTGAGGGCCACCACCCGGCCGCCCGCCTTCCTGGCCTGCTCACTCGCGAGGAGCTGCCTGGGAACCCGCTCGGGGACGGCCGAGTCGATGGTGAGGACGTTCCAGTTGAGCGGCCGTCCGGCGGCGGCGCTCATCTCCACGAACAGATCGATCTCGGCATCACTGAACTGATCGAGACACCCCGCCACGATCGCCTCGATCTGCGTCCCCTCGTGCTCGCCGACCGCCCGCGACAGCGCGAGGAGCTCCGCCGGTTTCGCGTGCCGGGAGGCGACCGGTTTGCCGTCCCCGTCGGAGTGGCTGGACGACTGGGTGGTGGAGAAACCCCAGGCCCCGGCGTCCATGGCGTCGTGCAGGAGCCGCAACATGGCGGCGAGCTGCTCGTCGCTGGGCTGCCCGCCGATCGCGTCGGGCCCCATGACGTACCGCCTGAGCGCACAATGCCCGACCATGAACCCGGCGTTGACGGCGATCCGCCCTTCAAGAGCGTCCAGATACTCCCCGAAGGAGTTCCAGCTCCAGGGCGCCCCTTCTTCGAGCGACACCAGCGACATGCCCTCGACCTTGGACATCATGCGGCGGGTGTAGTCGGCGTCCTCGGGCCGGGCGGGGTTCAGCGGGGCGAGCGTGAACCCGCAGTTGCCGGCGGCCACGGTCGTGACACCGTGGTTGAGGGACGGGGTCGCGTACGGGTCCCAGAACAGCTGGGCGTCGTAGTGGGTGTGGGGGTCGACGAAGCCGGGGGTCACAATCATGCCGGTGGCGTCCTCGGTGGTACCTGCCTTCTCGGTGACGATGCCGATGACGGCGATACGACCGTCGCGTATCCCCACGTCGGCGGTGTAGCCGGGCGTGCCCGTCCCGTCAACGACGGTCGCCCCTTTGATGAGGTGATCGAGCATGACGTCAACTCCTCGACTCACGTGTGGGACATGCCGCTAAGGGGCGCGGGGAACTGCGCGACCAGCCACACACCACCCGCACCCCGCAACGGCGCTTACGCGGCACCCCGGAACCGGGACGTCCGATGCACAGGATCCGTATCGATCTTCGGAATCACGTGCTCCCCGATCAGCCGAATCGTCTGCAACGTCTCCTCCTTCGGAATCCCCACCGGCAGCCCGAAACTCAGCTGATCCGCCCCCGCCTGCTCCCACCGCTTGCACTGCCGCAGCACCTCGTCCGGATCCCCGCAGATCACCAGTTCCTCCTCGATGAGGACCTCGACGAACTCGGCGGTGTACTCGGGCAGCGTCTCCGGCCACACAGGGAACCCCTCCGGCCGCGGGAAGGTGTCGTGGTACCGGAAGACGAGCGACGGCAGATAGTGCAGCCCACCGTTGAGGGCGATCCGTATCGCCTCGTCATGAGTCGGCGCGCAGATGGCCGTCGTCGTCACCATCACGTTGTCGTTGACGAAGTCCCCGACCGGCTCCGCGTCCACGATCGCCGTCTTGTACTGCTCCAGCACCCACTCCATGTCGGCGACCTTCTGCACACTGAAGCCGAGCACCCCGAGCCCCTTCTTCGCCGCCATGGCGTACGACGACGGCGACCCCGCCGCGTACCACATCGCGGGGTGGGACTTCCCGTACGGCTTCGGCAGCACCTTCCGCGGCGGCAGCGACCAGTGCTTGCCCTGGAAGCCGGCGTACTCGTCCTGCAGCCACATCTTCGGGAACTCGGCGATGGTCTCTTCCCAGATCTCCTTGGTGTAGTTCATGTCGGTGATCCCCGGCAGAAACCCGAGGATCTCGTGCGACCCCGCCCCCCGCCCGCTGCCGAACTCGAAGCGGTTGCCGGTGAGATGGTCGAGCATGGCCACCTTCTCGGCGACCTTCACCGGGTGGTTGACCTGGGCGAGCGGGTTGAAGATCCCCGACCCCAGGTGGATCCGCTCCGTCGCGTGGGCCAGGTAGCCCAGGAAGACGTCGTTCGCGGAGAGGTGCGAGTACTCCTCCAGGAAGTGGTGCTCCGACGCCCAGGCGTACTTGAAGCCGGACTTGTCCGCCTGGATGACGTACTCGGTCTCCTCCATCAGCGCCTTGTGCTCGGCGAGCGGGTCGGTCTCGGCGCGCTTGCCCACGTATCCCTGTACAAAGAGCCCGAATTCCAAGGAGGTTCACCGTCCCCAGTAGTTTCTGACGCTCTGTCAGATGACGATCTGCCGCCGACTGTGGCACCGGGCGCACGGATGGTCAATAGTTGACGGCCAGTCAGATCGCGGTCAGATGACCGAGACGCCGGCCAGCCAGCCTCCGTCGATCACGAACGGCTGCCCGGTGATGTACGACGAGTCCTCCGAGGTCAGGAACAGCGCGAGGCGCGCCACCTCCTCCGGCTTGCCGACCCGTCCGAGCGGCACGAGCTTGCGGTACAGCGTGTCGAGCGCCCGGGACGTCTCCTCCAGGTCGGCGGCCGGGTCCAGCTGGGCCGGGTTGGACATCGCGGTGTCGATGGCGCCGGGGCACATGGCGTTGACGCGGATGTGCCGGGGAGCCAGTTCCAGCGCGGCGACGCGGGTGAGGCCGACGATGGCGTGCTTGGTGGCGGCGTAGGCACCAACGGCCGCCATGCCGGTCACCCCGGTGTACGAGGCGGTGTTGACGATCGTGCCGCCGTCGGCCATCTCGGGCGCCACCGTCTTCACGCCGAGGAAGCAGCCGACCTGGTTCACCCGCACGACCTGCATGAACTCGTCGAGAGGCGTGTCGAGGAGGGCGTTGAAGCGCAGGATGCCGGCGTTGTTGACGAGGCCGTCGATGTGGCCGTACGCCCTCTTGGCCGCGGCGACCGCCGTGTGCCAGTCGGCCTCCTCGCCGACGTCGAGGTGGACGTACAGGGCGCCCAGCTCCTCGGCGAGCTTCTGCCCCTGGTCGTCGAGGACGTCCGCGAGGACGACTCTCGCACCCTCCGCGACGAAGAGCCGCGCCTCCTGTTCTCCCTGTCCCCGCGCTGCTCCGGTGACGATGACGACCCGTCCGTCGAGCTTGCCCATTGCGGCCCCCTGCACATGGTGGACACGGTGGACTCCGCATCGTAGCGGCATACCTGACGATGCGTCAGATGCAAGTCGCCGGCGTTGCTGAGGCGAATCTCACGTGACTCACAAGTAGGGATGTTTGACCCTGTCGGCGTTCGTCCAGGGAATCCAGAATCCTCGCCATGTCCGAGCGGAGACTGAAGAACAAGAAGATCAGGATCGTGGCGGTCGGATCCGCGCTGGCGACGGGTGGCGTGATCGTGGCGTTGCTTCCGTCGGCGAACGCGGCCGGCGAGGAGAAGACGCCCGAGCAGATCATGACGATGTGCCAGCGGGCCAAGGTGCTCAACGGAAAACAGCAGTCGATCTCCGACTTCGGTGGCCATCCGATCGCCGGGCCGAGTTTCGCGTCCGACAACTGCGATTTCGTGGAGACGAAGTTCGAGACCTTCGACGGGCCGACAGAAAAGGCCTCCATCGACTTTCCGAACTGCGAACCCGACGCCACCGAACCGGCGAAGGTGTCGGTCACCTGGTCGGCGACGGCGGCCCAGGGGCAGGGCAAGTACACCGTCACTCAGCAGGGCGGCGGCGGAGGGCTCTTCGGGGCCCTGAGCGGGTCCTGGGTCAAGCACAAGGGCACTCTCGACATGACCGTCAGGTCGGCGACCGCCGGTGACACGGAACAGCGGGAAGTGCCGGTCGGCAAGGTGCTCCACATGGAGTTCACGCCGAAGATGCAGCGCATGACCGGCGAATGGCGGGTCCGGATCGACGCCCGTGAGGCGACCACCGTCACCAACGCCACCCCCGAGCAGAACTTCGTGGCCCCGGACGTCGTCGAGGGCCCCGTCGTCCTGCCGGGCGCGGCAGGCGCTCCCGGTGTGGTCGACGGCACCTCCAAGGCCGTCCTGACCGACTGCTGACCCCGTACACCCGCCAACACCCCCCACAGGAGAAGTCATGACCCGCGCCAGAAGCCACCGGAGCAAGAAGAAGCGCATCACCCTCGCCCTGGCCCCGGTGGCGGCCGTCGCGGTGGCCGTACCGCTGATGAATCCGGCGGGGGCCGCCACCCCCTCCGAAGTGACCGCCGACTGTTCGGCGGACTCCGACAAGCTGGAGAACTGCGAGTTCGTCGACGTCCAGTTCAAGAGGGACAACCTCGGGCCCAATCAGCGGGTCTCCGCGGTGACCGACAACTGCGGATCGACGGCCACCGCCTCGAAGACCTTCGCTGTGAGCGCGTCCGTCACCAGGACCATCCAGCTGGAGGACGGATTCAGCGCGGAATCCGGTACGAAGCTCGCCCATTCCGTCTTCGAGATCGGCGTGAAGTTCAGCACCTCGGAAATCAACATCACGCGCGACGACAAGACGACCACCCTGGCGTTCAGCAGGACGGACACCGTGCAGGCGGACAGCATCGCCTTCTTCATGTGGTCCGCGAAACGCACGGACGTGAGCGGCTTCCTGCGGGCCACGTACAAGGAGGCGCAGGACGGCCAGAAGGTGTTCTTCGCCCCGAGCGAGGGCGCCACGAGCATGCACGTCTTCTATCCGCAGGTCCTGAAGAACGGCACGCCCGACGGGCGCCTGTGGCTGCGCAACGTGAAGTGCGGAACGCCGGAGGCCGCCGGGTTGCAGAATTCCACCCGTGCTCTCCGCTCGGAACCCGGATTCGGCCAGGCCGGCGAGAACGTCACCGACGTCGAAATACCGCTGTCGGAGGTTCCGGCGCCGTAGAGCGCCCCGGAACTTCTCAGATGCGAAGCACGGGCGCGGCTCCCAGCCACCTCAGGACCGCGTCCGTGCTGCCGCGCGCGTCGAGCTTGGCGTAGATGTTGCTGAGGTTGTTGCGGACCGTCTTCTCGCTCAGCCGTAATCGCAGCCCTATCTCCTGCGCGCCGAGCCCGGTCGACAGCAGCTCCATGATCTGCCGCTCGCGCGGTGAGAGCAGGCCGCGCAGGCGTTCCATCGCCGGGTCGCCCGAGGACGCCCGCCGGGCCCCCTCGCGCAGGGCCGCGCAGGCCGCCGGGGAGAGGTACGTGTGGCCTACGGTGGCGCCGACGACGGCCGAGGACAGCATGCAGGTGCAGTAGTCGCCCTCGATCAGATAGCCCGCCCCGCCGCGGAACACCTCCAGCACCGTGACGGTGTCCCGGCGCGGGCTGACGACGATCACCGGGACGCCGGGAGGGCTCAGCTCCCGCAGGGCCTCCGACGGGTCGGCACAGCACAGGACGACGACGTCCACGCCCTCGGGCACGGTGTACGGCGGGCGCAGGCGCACCACCCGGCCGACGTAGGGATCGTCCGGGGTCGGCCATCCGGGGTGCGGCCAGGCACCCTCGGGGCAGGCGAGGGCGACGGAGAGTTTCCGGGAAGTGTGCACGTCACTGTGTCCTTCCGCCGAAGCCGTACATCGGTACGTCCGTACGTCCGTACATACGGCGCCCGGCGTGGACATGTTCAAGCTTTCAAGGAATGCGGTTACCGCATGCCGTCGGCCAGCAGCGGCGCGACCTCCTCCCCGAACTCCTCGATCTGCCCCACGAGTTCGTCCCGGCTCCGACTGCGGAACCGCACCTGGATCTGGTCCACCCCCATCGCCCGATAGGCGCGCAGGGACTCGGCGATCGCGTCCGGCGGCCCGCTGATCGTCCTGCGCCCGACGTCCCAGCCGGGCGACCCGACGTACAGCGGCTCGGCGATGGCACCGACGGTGAACGCCCCCTCGATGCCGGCGTCTTCTCTCAGCCCCCGTATCCGGGCGATCTGCGCGGGCAGCCGGTCCCGCGGATCCCCCTGCGGCAGCCACCCGTCCCCCTTGAGCGCCGCCCTGCGCACGGCGGCCGGCGACGACCCGCCGACCCACACGGGGACGCGCTCCTGCGCGGGCCGGGGCCGCTGTCCCAGCCCCTCGAAGTCGTAGAGCTTGCCGTGGTGTTCGGGGAACTCCTCGGCCCCGAGAGCGGCCCGCAGGGCGTCGACCGTCTCGTCCAGCACGGCCCCGCGCCGCTCGAAGTCGACGCCGAGCACCTCGAACTCCTCCCGCACATGCCCGGCCCCTACCCCGAGGACCAGCCGCCCGCCGCTGAGGTGATCGAGCGTGGCGTACTGCTTGGCGGTGAGGAGCGGATGCCGCAGCCCCACGACGGCGACGTGACTGAGCAGCCGTATCCGCTCGGTGGCCGCCGCGAGGAAGGCGAGGGTGGCGACGGGGTCGTACCAGACCGTGCTCATCGCGGACGCGAGACGGCGCGGGATGGCGACGTGGTCGCAGCTCGCCAGGTAGGCGAAGCCGGCGCGGTCGGCGGCGCGGGCGATCGCCACTAGGTCCTCGGGGCCGGCGGCGGCCTCCCAGGGCTCGGCGTAGATCGTGCTCTGGGACTGGACCGGAAGCTGGATCCCGTACTGGATCCCGCGCGACGGCCTCACCGCGGCCCGCCCCAGAGGCCGTCCGGGGTGAGCCCCAGCAGCTCGATGGCGTTGCCCCGCACGATGCGCTCGACCACGTCCGCGTCCAGGTGGCCCATCTGCGCCTCGCCGACCTCGCGGGACTTCGGCCAGGTGGAGTCGGAGTGGGGGTAGTCGGTCTCGTACAGGACGTTGTTCAGGCCGATGGCGTCCAGGTTGCGCAGCCCGAAGGCGTCGTCGAAGAAGCAGCCGTAGACGTGGTCGGCGAACAGCTCGGACGGCGGCCGATGCACCTTGTCGGCGACCCCGCCCCAGCCGCGGTTCTCCTCCCACACCACGTCGGCGCGTTCCAGGATGTACGGGATCCAGCCGATCTGGCCTTCCGCGTACATGACCTTGAGATTCGGGAAGCGTTCGAACTTGCCGCTCATCAGCCAGTCGACCATCGAGAAGCAGCAGTTGGCGAAGGTGATGGTGGAGCCGACGGCGGGCGGGGCGTCGGCGGAGGTGGAGGGCATACGGCTCGACGAACCGATGTGCATGGCGACCACCGTGCCGGTCTCGTCGCAGGCGGCGAGGAAGGGGTCCCAGTCGTCGGTGTGGACGGAGGGGAGCCCGAGGTGCGGGGGTATCTCGGAGAAGGCGACGGCACGGACGCCGCGGGCGGCGTTGCGGCGGACCTCGGCGGCCGCGAGTTCGGCGTCCCAGAGGGGGATGAGGGTGAGCGGGATGAGCCGCCCCCGGGCCGCCGGGCCGCACCACTCCTCCACCATCCAGTCGTTGTAGGCCTGGACGCAGAGCAGGCCGAGCTCGTGGTCCGCGGCCTCGGTGAAGGTCTGGCCGCAGAAGCGGGGGAAGGTCGGGAAGCAGAGGGCGGACTGGACGTGGTTGACGTCCATGTCGGCCAGGCGGGCGGGGACGTCGTACGAACCCGGGCGCATCTGCTCGTAGGTGATGACCTCGAGCTTGATCTCGTCCCGGTCGTATCCGACGGCGGTGTCGAGGCGGGTGAGGGGCCGGTGGAGATCCTCGTACACCCACCAGTCACCGATCGGCCCGTCATCGCCCGGCCGGCCCATGACGGGCTTGAACCGGCCGCCCAGGAAGGTCATTTCCTTCAGCGGGGCGCGGACGGTGCGGGGGCCGATGTCGAGGTACTTCTTCGGCAGGCGGTCCTGCCACACGGTGGGCGGTTCCACCGTGTGGTCGTCGACGGAGATGATCAGGGGAAACGTCGTCTCGGTGTCGTCCATGGCGTTCACGGTAGCGCTGATCTGACGGACCGTCAGCTATGTGTGCGGCGCAGTACGGCGGTGCGCTGCGAGGGCGGGCTGATCGGTTCTGGTCGGTCGTGTACGGAGATCTTGTGGGGACCTTGTGGAATCCCGCACGCCCGGGTGTGCCCTGCCTGTGATCGGTGTCTCGCCCGGCTGACGCATCCGCCATGAACAAGGCAAACTGACGTAGTTGTTGAGGATGCCTAGGGGGACCCGATGGACGGTGCACCGCGTGTGCCCGAGCAGCGGCGTTCCGGCTCCCAGGAGCCGGCGATGCTGCGCTTCAGCGTGCTCGGCCCGGTACGCGCCTGGCGCGACGACGAGCAGCTCCCCACCGGCTCCCCCCAGCAACGTGCCCTGCTCGCGGCCCTGCTGCTGCGCGAGGGCCGTACGGCGACCGCGGCGGAGCTGATCGACGCCCTGTGGGGCGAGGAGCCGCCGTCACAGGCGCTGGCGGCGGTACGGACGTACGCCTCCCGGCTGCGGAAGGTGCTGGACCCCGGGGTCCTGGTGAGCGAGTCGGGCGGCTACGCGGTGCGGGGCCTGGCCGAGGGCGCGCTGGACCTGGGCGTGGCCCAGGAACTGGCGACTCAGGCGGAGAAGGCACGGGGCGCCGGGGACCTGTGCCAGGCGCGGGAGCTGCTGGGGCGGGCGCTGGCCCTGTGGGACGGCGAGGTGCTGGCCGGGGTGCCCGGGCCCTACGCCGAGGCTCAGCGGGTCCGCCTGGAGGAGTGGCGGCTGCAACTCCTGGAATCCCGCCTCGACATGGACCTGGAGCAGGGCTGCCACGCGGAGGCGGTGTCGGAGCTGACGGCACTCACCGCGGCGCACCCCCTGCGCGAACGCCTGCGCGAACTGCTCATGCTGGCGCTCTACCGCAGCGGCCGTCAGGCGGAGGCGCTGGCGGTGTACGCGGACACGCGCCGCCTGCTCGCCGACGAACTGGGCGTGGACCCACGCCCGGGCCTCAAGGAGCTCCAGCAGCGGATCCTGCAGGCGGACCCCGGCCTCGCGGAGCCCTCGGCGCCGGTGACCGAACCGGCCGTGACCCCGGTGCGCCCGGCCCAGCTCCCGGCCACCGTCCCCGACTTCACGGGCCGTTCCGCCTTCGTCTCCGAGCTCAGCGAGGTCCTCGCCTCGGCCGAGGGCCGGGTGATGGCGGTGTCGGCGCTGGCGGGCATCGGGGGCGTCGGCAAGACGACGCTGGCGGTGCACGTGGCACACCAGGCGCGTTCGGCTTTCCCCGACGGCCAGTTGTACGTGGACCTGCAGGGCGCGGGCCCGCGGGCGGCGGAACCGGAAACAGTCCTGGGCTCCTTCCTGCGGGCCCTGGGCACGGCGGACTCGGCGATCCCGGACTCGCTGGAGGAGCGGGCGGCGCTGTACCGCTCGGTCCTGGACGGCCGCCGGGTCCTGGTCCTGCTGGACAACGCGAAGGACGCCGCCCAGGTACGGCCGCTGCTGCCGGGCACGGAGGGCTGCGCGGCCCTGGTGACGTCCCGGGTCCGCATGGTGGACCTGGCGGGTGCCCATCTGGTCGACCTGGACGTGATGTCGCCGGACGAGGCGCTGCAGCTCTTCACGAAGATCGTGGGCGAGGAACGGGTGGCCTCCGAACGGGAGGCCGCGCTGGACGTGGTCGCGGCCTGCGGTTTCCTGCCGCTGGCGATCCGCATCGCGGCGTCACGGCTGGCGGCACGCCGCACCTGGACGGTCTCTGTGCTGGCGGCCAAGCTCGCGGACGAACGCCGCCGACTGGACGAGCTCCAGGCCGGCGACCTCGCGGTGAAGGCAACCTTCGAGCTCGGCTACGGCGCCCTGGAGCCCACCCAGGCCCGCGCCTTCCGGCTCCTGGGACTGGCCGACGGACCGGACATCTCGCTGGCGGCGGCAGCGGCGGTCCTGGATCTGCCGGTGGACGAGACGGAAGACCTGCTGGAGTCCCTCGTCGACACGTCACTGCTGGAGTCGGCGGCGCCCGGGCGGTACCGGTACCACGATCTGGTGCGGCTCTACGCGCGTGCCTGTGCGGAACGGGACGAGTGGCCGCCGAGTGAGCGGGATGCGGCGATGTCGCGGTTGCTGGACTTTTATCTGGCGACGGCGGCGGCGGTTTATGCGATCGAGCGTCCCGGCGACCGGCTGGTGGATCATCTGGAGCACGGGGAGTTCCCGGGTCTGCGCTTCGGCAGTCGCCATGAGGCTCAGGACTGGCTGTACTCCGAGGCAAACTGCCTGCTGGCCTGCGCGAGTCAGTCCGTGCGGAGCGGCGAGCTACGACGGGCCGTCGACCTTCTCTGGGCGGCGAAGGACCTGGCCGAGTCCGGCGCCGCCTCCCGAGACTACGAGTCAGCGGCAACGGCCGCTCGCGATGCCGCTCGGGCAGCGGGCGACGTCCAGGCCGAAGGGCGAGCTCGGACGACCTTGACCGACGCTCACCTGGCGGCCGGGCGATTCGCCCAGGCCGACGAGGAAGTGAGCCAAGCCGCGGCCCTGGCACAGAGGATCAACGATCCGGCCCTCAACAGCTGGGTGCCGAATCATCGCGGTGTCATCGCGGTCTATGGCGGCCGGCATGCCGAAGGGGCCGCCCATCTGCAGGAAGCTCTCACCAACTTCCGGTCGGACGGCAACCTGGCCGGTGAGGCCAACGCGCTGTGCAACCTCTCCCGTTCGCACCTCGCCATGGGACACACGAGCAGCGCGATCGAGCTCGCGCGGGAGGGCGTCAGCGTCTACGACCGCCTGGGCCACACCCTTCGCGGCGCCAACGGTCGCTACGCTCTGGGGCTGGCGCTTGCCCAGGCCGGGGAACTCACGCGTGCGGTCGAGCAGTTGACCGAGGCTCTTGAGGTGTTCCGGGACAGCCGCCAGCGTCTCTGGGAGGGAATGGCGATCTTCCGGATCGCCGAAATACTGCTCAACGAGCGAAAGCCGGCCCAGGCCGCCGCTCTCGCGGAACAGTCACTCGCCGTCCTCCGCGGCATCGGCGGGGACTGGCGGCGAGGGAACGTGCTCACCGTCCTCGGACGTGCCCTGTACGACATCGGGCAGCTCGACCGTGCGCAGGCCTGTTGGCGTGAGGCCCTGTCCATCTACGAGGACCTGGGCTCCCCGGAGGCCGTAGAGGTGCGGAGTCTGCTCATTCCGGTGGCCGCCGCGTAGTCGGCCGCGACCCGCGTTCATCGTTCGTTTATCGCCTCACGGCACTCTGAATGCCGTCGATCCGTCGCGTCGGGGGGCAGACGGATCATCATTGCGGCCCACCGTTAAGGTGAACGGCCCTGACCAGCCCGTCCGGCGGCCCTCGGGGGAGTCGCCGGGCGGGCCTCGTGTCCCAGTCACAGGAGTTGAACAGCATGGCCGAAGAGAAGAAGACCGACGGCACCGTCAAGCCGCTCGACACCCACATCACCGACGCCGACGCAGGCACGGTCAACCCGCTCGACACCCACATCACCGACGCCAAGGCCGACGACGGCACGGTGAAGCCGCTCGACACGCACATCACGAGCGAAGAGGCCTGACAGACCAGCACCCCACGGGGATCGGCCGCGGCGGCGCGGAGGGGGAGCCGTCGCGGCCGAGGTGTGTTCGGGGGCGGCCCCCACCGCAACGCCGCTGCGTCCAGCAGGGCCGGCCCCGGCCCGGACTCCCAGTAACCCCAATCGGCCACTTTGGGCCAACCCCCGCTCCTGGATCCGGCGCATCTGCCCACCCCAGGTGGCCCAAACCGGCCAATGACCGCTTCTCCCCGATGACACGTCTCCCCAGGGAGGTGGGGTTATCCACAGGGCACGTGGGCTTCTTGGAAGTCTGCGATCTTGACGGGGTGGTGCGGAAGGCGTTGCGAGAACTGGCGGAGGACGGCGTCCTCCTCACCTCGCGAGCCCTCGCCGCCGGGTGGCCCGCGCGGAGCCTCACCCGAGCCCTCCGGTCCGAGAACTGGACCCAGATTCAGAACGGCACGTGGATCCAGCCGGGACGGAATCCAGACCTCCGCACACGGCTCCGAGCAGCGCAGCTTCTGCGGCCGAGGTTGGTCGTGAGTCACCGTTCAGCGGCCGCCCTCTGGCGGATCGAGACGCTCACCCCCGCTGCCGAAGGGCCCCTTGAATTCATCGACCCTTTCCTCACCCTCCGCCGAGGAGGCAGAGGCGTACGTGTACATCGCCTTCCCCTCAGCACCGGGGATACGGCGGAGCGACAAGGCCTACGAGTCACCGGGGCGGTACGCACGGTCGCCGACCTTCTCCGGGGCGGGCCCAGGGACGAGGCGGTCGTCGCCGTCGAGTCGGCGCTCACCTACCGCAGGGTCGGAGGCGTACGGCGCGCGCCGCTCACCGACCGCGACACGATCGCTGCCGGACTCGAAGCCCCGCACCAGGGGGCGGCGAGAGCCCGCCGCTGGCTGCGGCTGTGCGATCCACGCGCCGGATCACCGGTCGAGACCATCGCCCGCCTGCGCATGCACGATGCCGGGCTCCATCCCGAGACTCAGGCCGAACTCGTCACCCCGAACGGCCGCCGGGTCGTCCTGGACTTCCTCTTCCGGGCCGAGGGGCTGGCGGTCGAGATCGAGGGCTACGCCTACCACGGCACCCGTGACTCCCACCGACGGGACATCGCCCGGTTCAATCAAGTCCTGCAGTGCCCGGAAGTCCGAAGCCTCCTCCGCTTCTCCGCCGAGGACGTCTTCCACCGCCCTGCGTGGATGCTTCAGGAAATCCGCGCCGCCCTGACCGCTGCACTTCGTCCCGGCTGACGGTCCTGGAACTCCCCGGTCCATCCCCCTCCGGCGGCGATCACCGACCCTCCCGCAACTCCCCCTTCACCACCTTGCCGCCGGCGTTCCGGGGCAGTTCCCGTACGAACTCCACCACCCGCGGCACCTTGTAGTTCGCCATCTCCCGCCGAGCCCACGCGATCAGGTCGTCCCCGGTCAGCGTCGCCCCCGGCCGCCGCACCACGAACGCCTTCCCGACCTCCCCCAGCCGCGCATCGGGTACGCCGATCACCGCCACGTCCGCCACATCCGGATGCAACCCCAGCACCTGCTCGATCTCCGCCGGGTACGCGTTGAAGCCGCCGACGATGAACATGTCCTTGATGCGGTCGGTGATGCGCAAGTAGCCCCCTTCGTCCAACACCCCCACGTCCCCCGTCCGCAGCCACCCACCCTCCGTCAGCACCTCGGCCGTCGCCGCCTCGTCCTCGTAGTAGCCCCGCATGACGTTGAAGCCGCGGACCAGGACCTCGCCGGGTTCGCCGACCGGTGCCTCGACCCGCACCTCCGTGCCCGGTATCGCCCGCCCGGACGTCGATGCGATCACCGACGGGTCGTCGCCGCGTCGGCACATCGTCACGATGCCGCTGGCCTCGGAGAGGCCGTACGCCGTCAGGACCGTCTCCACGCCCAGTTCCCCGCGCAGGCGTTCCACGAGTCGCAAGGGCACGACCGCCGCGCCCGTCACCACCAGTCTCAGTGCCGAGAGGTCGTACGCGTCCCGAGCCGGGTGGTCGAGCAGCGACTGGTGGAGGGTCGGTGGGCCCGGCAGTACCGACACGCGTTCCGCCGCGATGTTCGCCAGGGCCGTGTCGATGTTGAACACCGGCTGGGGGATCATCGTCGCGCCCCGCATCAGGCAGGCGATCACCCCGGCCTTGTAGCCGAAGGTGTGGAAGAAGGGGTTCACGATGAGGTAGCGGTCGCCCTGCCGCAGGCCGGCCAGATCGCTCCACACCTCATACGCCCGCAGCGTCTGCGCGTGGGTGATCACCGCGCCCTTCGGGCGGCCCGTCGTCCCGGACGTGAAGACGATGTCCGAGGGGCAGGAACCGGACACGGCTTCCGACCTCGCCCGCACCTCCGCCTCACCCACGCCGTCCCCGCTCGCCAGGAAGTCCTTCCAGGTGCGGAAGTCCGCGGGGGCGTCGTCCGACAGCACCACCACCTGCTGAAGCTCCGGCAGCCCCGGGCCCTCAGCAACCGCCCGCCGCAGCGACGCCACGTACGACGTTCCCAGGAACGTGCCCGTCACGAACAGCAGCCGCGTCCCGCTGCGGCGCAGCACGTCCGCCGCCTCCCCGCCCTTGAAGCGGGTGTTCAGCGGCACCAGCACCGCCCCCGCCGACACCGCGCCCAGCGCCGCCACGATCCAGTCGAGCGTGTTCGGGGCCCAGATGGCGACCCGGTCGCCCGGCGCGATGCCGTTCGCGATGCAGGCCGCGGCCGAGCGCTCGATGCGGGCGCCCAGTTCGGCGTACGAGATCCTGGTGCGGCCCTCCACCACCGCCTCGGCGTCCGCGTACCGCTCGGCCGCGCCGCGGACGAGTTCCGGAATGCTGCCCCACTCCAAGTCACCGCGCACAACAGCCTCCCGACGGAACCCAGCGACTCCCATTAGCTGACTGACCGTCAGATTAGCTGTAGCCTGACGACCTGTCAGCAGCCGCTTCACCATGCGGAATCGCAGGGAATCGCAGGGAATCATGCGGAGGTGCGCGCAGCATGACCACAGGCATCGGCCTCAAGGACGCGACCGCGATCGTCGGCATCGGACAGACCCGCTTCGCCAAACGGCTCGACGAGGACGAGAAGACCCTCGCCTGCCGTGCCGTCCTCGCCGCCCTCGACGACGCCGGGATCGCCCCGGGTGAGGTCGACGCCCTCGCCAGCTACACCATGGAGGAGACGGACGAGGTGGAGCTGGCGAAAGCCGTCGGGTTCGGGGACCTCAGCTTCTTCAGCAAGGTGGGGTACGGGGGTGGCGGGTCGTGTGCCACCGTCGCGCATCTCGCCGCCGCCATCGCCGCCGGGCAGGCGACGGTCGGTGTCGCCTGGCGGTCACGGAAGCGGGGCAGCGGTCCCCGGCCCTGGCGGAACACCACCGCCCCACTGCCCACTCCCGCCCAGTGGACCCGGCCGTACGGTCTGCTGCGGCCGGTCGACGAGATCGCCATGCTCGCGCGCCGTTACATGCACGAGTACGGCGCGACGCGGGATCATCTGTTCAACGTCGCCCTCGCGTGCCGGAACAGGGCCAATCAGAACCCCGCCGCGATCATGTACGACCGTCCCCTCACCCGCGAGATGTACATGACCTCCCGGTGGATCAGCGAGCCCCTCTGCCTCTTCGACAACTGCCTGGAGACGGACGGGGCGTTGGCGTGCGTGCTCGTCAGCCGGGAGCGTGCCCGCGACTGCCGGCACACCCCCGTCTACGTCCACTCCGCCGCCCAGGGCCTGCCCGCCCAGCACCACGGCATGGTCAACTACTGGAACGACGACCCGCTCACCGGACCTGCCTGGACCGCCGCCCGGCATCTGTGGAAGCACGCCGACTTCACTCCACAGGATGTGGACGTCGCCCAGATCTACGACGCGTTCACGGCTCTCATACCGCTGTCGCTGGAGGGATACGGCTTCTGCGGGAGGGGCGAGGGCGGCGCGTTCACCGAGCAGGGCGCCCTGGAGATCGGCGGGCGGCTGCCCCTGAACACCGGGGGCGGCGGACTCAGCGAGGCCTACGTCCACGGCTTCAATCTCATCAACGAGGGCGTCAAACAGCTCCGCGGCACCAGCACCGCCCAGGTCCCGGGCGCCGCCACCTGTCTCGTCACCGCCGGCGAAGGCGTCCCCACCTCCGCGCTGCTCCTGAGGAGTTGATCGAAGGATGCTCTCCCCCGTCACCGACCCCGACGGCGCCCCCTTCTGGCAGTACGCCGCCCAGGGCGAACTCCGCGTCCAGACCTGCGCCGACTGCGGTGAGCCACGGTTCCCGCCCCGCCCGTGCTGCCCGCACTGCCAGTCCTTCGCGAGCGAGTGGCGCCAGGTCTCCGGGCACGGGCGCGTCTGGTCCTACGTCGTCCCCCATCCGCCCCTCCTGCCCGACTACGCGGAGCAGGCGCCGTACAACGTCATCGTCGTCGAACTCGCCGACGCACCCCGCATCCGCCTCGTCGGCAACCTCGTCACCGGCCCGGACGCGCCCCTCGACTCCCTCTCCCCCGACCGGATCCGCATCGGCGCCAAGGTCCAGGCCGTCTTCAGCGGCAGCGGCCTCCCGCAGTGGGTCCTGGAGCGCCCATGAGTCGCGCCGGCCTCTCCGTCACGGCCGACAAGGACACCGGCGTCGCCGTCGTCACCCTCGACCGGCCCGACCGCCTCAACGCCATCGACCTCGACCTCCGGGATCAACTGGTCGCCGCCTGGCGCGAGTTGCGCTTCGACGACACCGTACGGGCCGTCGTCCTCACCGGTGCAGGAGAGCGGGCGTTCTGCACGGGGCTGGACCGGGACGCCGTCGTCCCGCAGCCCAACTCGCCGTACATGACGGACGATCCGCTCCTGCACGTCGGCCCCAAGGCCAACGACCTGTGGAAACCGGTCGTCGCCGCCGTACGGGGCATGGCCTGCGGCGGCGCCTTCTACCTCCTCGGCGAGGCGGACTTCGTCGTCGCCGACCCGACCGCCACCTTCTTCGACCCGCACACCACCTACGGCATGGTCAGCGCCTACGAGTCGATGCTCATGGCGCTGCGCATGCCGTACGGGGAGGCCGCGCGGATGGCGCTCATGGGGAGCGCGGAGCGGCTGTCGGCGCGGCGGGCCCATGAGATCGGGCTGGTGTCGGAAGTCACCGAACCAGGTGGGGCGTTGGCGGCCGCGGTCGACTGTGCCGCCGTCATCGCCGGGTATCCGGCGGAGGGCGTCCAGGGGACGGTACGGGCGCTGTGGGCGGCCAAGGAGGCCGCCCTCGCCCAGGCGTTCGCACAGGCGCCGCACCTGATCGCGCTCGGGAACCTGCCGGGCGAACGGCAGGCGGAACTGTTCCGGGCCCGGCGCCGCGACCACCGAGTGCGGTGAGTTACTGCGCGGTCCGCGTCACGTCGTCCAGCGTGCAGGTGACGCCGCTCGTGTTCGCGCCGGTCTCCGGGACGTACACGGCGGCCACGTCCAGGGTCTCCGTGGCGCCGGGCGAGACGTACGGGATGGTGGAGGCGCTGGTGCGTACGGGTGCGCCGTCGGGGTCCTTGAAGGCCACGCCGAACTCGTAGGTGTACGTCGTGATGCTGCTGGTGTTGGTGGCCTCGACGCGGGCGACGATGCCCCGGCTCGGGTCGTACAGGCAGCTGGTGATCTTCACGTCCTCGGTGGGCGAGGCGGTCGCCGTCGCGTCGGTGCCGCCCGAGCCGCCGGTCGAGGACGAGTAGTCGTCGTCATCGTCGTAGTGGGTGCTGCCGCCCGAGTAGCCGCCCGAACTGCTCGACGAGCTGCTGGAGTTGGAGCTGTCGTCACAGCCCCCACCGTGCGAGCGCCGGGCTCCGGTCAGGGCGACCACCACGCAGACGGACACGGCCACAGCGCGGACATGGCGAAGCTTCACGTGTTCGACCCCCGAAAAAAATGTGGTGCAACCCCGTTGTACTGAACGTGAGCACGTCACGTTAGCAGCGGTCGCATGGCGGCAATCGCTTACCCGGCGTAGCGTCTCGTGTAAGAGCGGTGAAGATGGCCGCTCCCCACGGGACGGCCGCCGTCCGGACCCCTTCCGTGCGCCGGCACGACGGCCGTCACAAGCCCCCGCCTAGGCGTTGCGCGCCGTCCCCGTGCCCTTCTCCGCGTCCAGCGCGTACACGCACCGGTCCTTGCTGCACGCGTACACGACCCCGTCCTTCACCACCGGGGAGCCGGTGATCTCGCCGCCGGTCGCGAGCTTCCAGCGCAGGCGGCCGTCGTCGGCCTTCAGGGTGTACAACAGGTGATCCGTCGAACCGAAGTGGATCCGGCCCTCCGCCACCGCAGGCGCCCCCACGATGTCGCCGCCCGCCTGGAAACGCCACTTCGGCGTCCCGGTGACCGCGTCCAGGGTGTACAGCCCCTTGCCGCTGCCCACGTGAACATGACCGGCAGCCACCAGAACCGGCTCGATCGAGGAACGGGACTCCGTGGCGATGCGCCAGCGGTCACGGCCGTCGGTTGCGTCCAGGGCGTAGACGGTGCCGAGGTAGTCGGCGAGGTACACACCGCCGCCCGTCACCGACGGACCCGGTACGAAGGCCGGCGGGCACAGGAAGACCGCCGGGGCCTCGAAGTGCCAGCGGACGTGACCGCTCGCCACGTCCAGCGCGAGGACGCGCGTCCCGGCCGAGACGTACACGAACCCGTCCGGCGCCTGCGCCACCCGCACCGGCACCCCGCCGCAGGAGGCCGCGTCGCCGATGGGGTACGACCAGCGCTCGTCACCGGTGCGGGCGTCCAGGGCGCGCAGCCGGGCGTCCTGCCAGACGTACACCGTGCCTTCGTGGAGCACCGGGCCCGCCTCGGGCGACTCGAAGTCGGTCTGCGCCCCGGTGATCTCCCACAGCTTCTGCCCGTTCGAGGCCTCCCAGGCCTGGACGCCACCGCCGCGGGTGCCGGTGACGACCGTCCCCCGCTCGGCCTTGAGGGAGTACACCCAGGCGTCCGTCTGCAGACGCCAGAGGTCGGCGCCCTCCCTGCTCTCCAGGGCGAACAGGGTCGGCCCGTCGGAGGCGTGGATACGGCCGTCCGCGACCGCCATGGACCAGGCCACGTCCCGCGTCTTGAAGCGGCGCCGGCCCGTGGCCACGTCCAGGGCGTGCACCTCGAAGGAGGTGACGTAGACGAGGTCGTCGGCGACGGAGGGGGTGCCCCAGACGTCGTTCGACATGCGGAAACGCCAGGGGCGCCAGCCGGCCGCCGTCTCCGGGGGCGCGGGCGGCGCGGCCGGTACGGCGGGGCCCACGGCGGGATCCGTGCCGTTGACGCCGGGGCGGGGCTTGGACCAGGAGGCGACCAGGCCGGCCTCCGGGGCGGGCGCCTGCAGGGCGGAGGCGCGGGCGTCGGCGACGCGGGGGCCGGGGCCGATGGGCACCGCGGCGCCGGCCAGGCGGACGGGGCCGGTGTCGGGGGCGCCGACCGGGACGGGCGCGGGCTGCGGGGCCGGGACCACGGGGTCCTGCGGGGGCGGGGGCGGGACGGGCGCGGGAGCCGGGGCCGGGGCGATGCGGCCGCCGCTGCGGCCGGAGGACGACGAGGGCTTCGCCGCCGGGCGGCCGCCGCGCCGCGCCTCGATCAGGCTCACCGCACGCTCGGGCAGCCACGCCGACGCCGTACCGCTGTCGTCGGAGCCGGAGCCGAAGAGGTGCGGGGCCAGCTGGGCCTGGAGGTCGGCGGGGTTCGGGCGGGCCGTCGGGTCCATCTGCATACAGGACTCGATGAGCGGGCGTAGCTCATCCGGGAGGCCTTCGAGGTCCGGGCCCTCACGCAGCAGCATGAAGACCGTCTCGACCGGGTTGGCGCCGTGGAAGGGCGGGTGTCCGGTGGCGGCGAACACCAGCATCGAGCCGAGCGAGAAGACGTCGCTGGCGCCGGTGACGCTGCGGGAGTCCTTCGCCTGCTCCGGGGACATGTAGGCGGGAGTGCCGACGGCGACATTGGTCATGGTCAGCCGCGTGTTCGAGACGCCGGAGGCGATGCCGAAGTCGATCACCCGGGGGCCGTCCTCGACGACGAGGACGTTGGAGGGCTTGAGGTCGCGGTGGACGAGCCCCGCGCCGTGGATGGACTGGAGGGCCTCCGCCACCCCCGCCGCCAGCCAGCGCACCGCCTGGGCCGGGAGCGGCCCGCACTCGTTCACTATCTCCTCGAGGGAGGGCGCGGGGACGTACGCGGTGGCCAGCCACGGCACGGCGGCGCGCGGGTCGGCGTCGACGACGGCCGCCGTGTAGAAACCGGAGACCGCGCGGGCCGCCTCCACCTCACGTGTGAAGCGGACGCGGAACAGCTGGTCCTCGGCGAGCTCGGTCCGGACCGTCTTGATCGCCACGCGTCGGCCCGAAGCCGAGCGCGCGAGATAGACCAGCCCCATGCCGCCGGCGCCCAGCCGTCCGAGTACCTCGAACGGCCCGATCCTGCGCGGATCGTGCTGCGTCAGCTGATCCACCACTCTGCCTGCCACCTCCCCGTACGGGCCCCGTCACTCACATATGTACGCGACCCCGTGCAGCGTCTCACCACCGCACCGCCTTGGCGGCACGCACCCCGATTCTTCCTGTCCGAGGGCGTGGTTGCGAACCCGAGGGCGGAACGGGGTGTCTTGGGACAAAACCACACTCCGGCGCCCGCGGAAAGCGCCGGCTCGCATAGTGGGACGCCGGAGGTAAGAGTGCGGTCAGCGTTCCAGGACCGCGAAGGACGCCCCCTGATTGTCGGTGACGACGGCGACCGTCCCGTACGACGTTTCGAAGGGCGGCACCTGCACCCGCCCGCCGAGCTGGTTCACCGTGCCGAGTACGGCCTCGCACTCCGCCACCCGGAAGTGGACGAGGAAGTGGGGCGGCATGACCGCCGGAAAGCGCTCCGCGACGGCCGCACGCCCGAAGTCCGGCTTCGCGTCCGGCCCGAACAGGGCGTCGTGGAAGAGGCCGCCGTAGAAGGCGTTGGCGACCTCGGTGTCCCGGGCGTACAGCTCGGCCCAGCCGAAGGTGCCGACCTCGTGCCGGCGCCCGAAGCCTCGGTGCTCGCCGGCCTGCCAGAGCCCGAAGACGGCGCCCTCGGGGTCGGTGACCAGCGCGACCGTCCCGAGGCCTTCCCCGACGTCCACGGGCGCGGTGACGACTTGTCCCCCGGCCTCCCGGATCCGCCGGACCAGCGCCTGGGCGTCCGGGGTGGCGAAGAACACCGTCCACACGGTGGGCATCCGCCCGTCCGTCTTGCGGGAGAGCGAGGCGACGGGCTCGCCGTCCAGCCGAGCCAGCACGGTGGTGTCGAAAGCCTCCTCGAAATCCCACCCGAAGAGCTCACCGTAGAAGCGCTTGCCCGCCTCCACGTCGGGAAGCTGTGCGTCCACCCAGCACGGGACGCCCTCTCCGTATCCCGTTCCGTCTGCGGATGCCCTGTTTTCGGCCATGCCGCCAAAGTAACGGCCTCCTGCGCAACCCGCAGACCAGGCACACCAGCCTCGCGGTCCCCGTGCACCCCATTTGCAGTCGGCCGAATCGCGCCCCGATCACGCCTCGGTAAGCTGACGGCATGACAGGACAAGTGCGTACCGTCGACGGCCGCGTGGCCGGCCGGCGTGGGCAGGCGACCCGGCAGAAGCTGCTCGACTGCCTCAGCGAGATGCTCAGCTCCTCCCCCTACCGGGACGTCAAAGTCATCGATGTCGCCCGGAAAGCGGGCACTTCACCCGCGACCTTCTACCAGTACTTCCCGGACGTCGAGGGCGCCGTCCTGGAGATCGCCGAGCAAATGGCCACCGAGGGCGCGGGGTTGACCCAGCTCGTGGAGGGCCGCAGCTGGGTCGGCAAGGCCGGCTGGCAGACCGCGCAGGAACTCGTGGACGGATTCCTGGAGTTCTGGCGCAAGAACGACGCGATCCTCAGGGTCGTCGACCTCGGCGCCTCCGAGGGCGACAAGCGCTTCTACAAGATCCGTATGAAGATCCTGAACTCCGTCAACAACTCCCTTGCGGACGCGGTTGCCCAGCTGCAGTCCAAGGGCAAGGTCGACAAGGACGTCAACCCGGCCGCGGTCGCGGGTTCACTCGTCGCGATGCTCGCGGCGGTGGCCTCGCACCAGAAGGGTTTCCAGACATGGGGCGTCAAGCAGGCTGAACTCAAGCCGAACCTGGCGCTGTTGGTGCACCTGGGCGTGACGGGCAAGAAGCCGACGAAGTAGCGCCCGGCGGCCGGTGCCCCCTTTTTTCCCGACCTCCAAGTCCTGTCTCGCAGGCGGTGGTTCACACGAGTGGACCACCGCCTGCTGCGCGTGCCGACGCCTTGTGCTACGCCCCTTGTGTTACGCCCCTTGTGTTACGCCGGTAGCGGCCGGTCCTTCACCACGTGCTTCATCACCAGCGTCGACGTCAGCCGCTGCACCCCCGGCAGCGTGGCCAACCGCTCGTCGTACAGCCGCTGGAAGGCCGCGAGGTCGGCCGTCGCCACCCGCAGCAGATAGTCCGGCTCCCCGAAGAGCCGCTCGGCCTCCAGTACGTGGGGGATGTCGGCCAGCGCCCGCTCGAACTCGGCGACCGTGTCCCGGTCCTCCTGCCGCATGGAGACGAAGACCAGCGCCTCGAAGGTCAGCCCGACGGCGGCCGGGTCCACGACGGCCCGGTACCCGCTGATGGCACCGGCCCGCTCCAGTTCCCGCAGCCGCCGGTGGCACGGCGAGACGCTGAGCCGCACCCGCGCGGCCAGCTCGGTCACGGTCAGCCGTCCGTCCTGCTGAAGCTCGGCAAGAATCTGTCTGTCCACGTCGTCCATGGGACAGATCTTCCCCCACAAAGGCCGATCATGGGCAAACTTCGACAACACTTTCGGGCCATTTCCGCCTAATGTCGCCACCATGGACTCCGGGCTGCTCATTTCCTTCCTCGCCATCGACCTGCTGCTCGTCTGCGTACCGGGCGCCGACTGGGCGTACGCCATCTCCGCCGGGCTGCGCGACCGCTCGCCGGTGACAGCGGTGGCGGGCCTGGTCACGGGGTACGCGCTGCACACGGTCCTGGCCGTCGCCGGCCTGGCGGTGCTGGTGGCGGGCAAGCCCGGGCTGCTCACCGCGCTGACGGCCGCCGGAGCCGCGTACCTGGTGTGGCTGGGGTGGGGAGTGCTGCGCCGGCCGGGCACGCCGGGGGCGGCCGAGGAGACCGTGGCCGCGAGCCCGGCCCGCGCCTTTCTGCGCGGTGCCACGATCAGCGGGCTCAACCCCAAGGGCCTGCTGCTCTACCTCTCCGTGCTGCCGCAGTTCCTGGTGACGAAGGGCGACCATCTGCCGGTCCCCGCCCAGACCGCCGTACTCGGACTGCTCCACATGGCGTGCTGCGCCGCCGTCTATCTGACGGTGGGCCTCGCGGCCCGCGCGGTCCTCGGCGCCCGCCCGGCGGCGGCGCGTGCGGTCGCGCGCACGTCGGGAGCGGCGATGCTGGGCATCGGCGCGTTCCTGCTCGTACAGCGCCTGGCCACGCTGTGACCGGCGGAGCTGTGACCGGCTGAGCTACGACCTGCGGACGATCCTGAAGAGCCGGATCTCCCGCTCCACCCGCGCCTGATAGGTGGCATACGGCGGCCAGAACGCCAGCACCGCCTTCCATACGGCCGCCCGCTCCTCCCCCTCCAGCAGCCGGGCCGTGACGGGGATGTCCCGGCCCTTCCAGCTGACCTCGGCGTCCGGGTGGGCCAGCAGGTTCGCGGTCCAGGCGGGGTGGCCGGTGCGGCCGAAGTTGGAGCCGATGAGGATCCAGCTGCGGCCGTTCTCCTCGGGCATGCAGGCGAGCGGCGTACGACGGGGCAGGCCGCTGCGGGCACCGGTCGACGTCAGGATCACACCGGGCAGCATCTGCGCGCTGAGCAGTACCTTTCCGCGCGTGAGGCGGTGCACGGCACGGTCGAGCGCGGGGATGACGTGAGGCGCGACTTTGGCGAAGCCCCGCGTCGAGGACACCTTCTGCACCACGCGTGCGCCGATCACACCGCCACCTCCTGGGCGTCGAAGAGCCGCGCGGTGTCGGCAGCGTGCGCCCGCAGCCGGTGCACCGGCCCGAACAGCAGCTCGTCACCGGCGGCCCGCTTGAAGTACAGGTGAGCCTCGTGCTCCCAGGTGAAACCGATGCCGCCGTGGAGCTGGATGCCTTCGGCGGAGGCGGTGCGGAGCGCTTCCAGCGACTGGGCGAGGGCTAGGCGCGCCTCTGGGAGTGCCGCGACTTGCCGTCGTGCGTCTGCGGGTTCGTTGTGGCTGGTCGCGCCCCGCGGCGGAGCCGCATATTGATACAGCCCCGCGCCCCTTAGGGACGTTGTCGCCCAGGCCGCGTAATACGCCGCCGATCTTGCCGCCTGCACCGCCACGTAGACGTCCGCCAGCCGGTGCTTCACCGCCTGGAAAGACCCGATCGGACGGCCGAACTGCTCCCGCTGCCTGACGTACTCCACGGTCGCCTCCAATGCCCGGTCGGCCGCCCCTACAGCCTCGCAGGCGAGGACGGCGGCGACCGTGTTCCCCGCATCGGCGAGGGCACCCAGCACATCCGCGCCCTCCTCGCCCAGCAACTCCGCGTCCACATCCCGCAGTTGCACGCGCCCCCGCGGCCGCGTCGCATCCAGCGCCGTCTGCCGTACCCGCACGACCCCCGCCGCATCCCCCGCCACCAGGAACAGCAGCGTCCGCGACCGGGCGAACCCCCCGGCGTGCGCGGCGACCACCAGGACTCCCGCGCTGTGGCCGTCCAGCACCTGGTCGACCTGCCCGTACAGCCGCCAGCCGCCCTCCGCCCGCCGCGCCTGCACGCCCCCGGCGCGCCCGCCGCCGGCCCAGTCACCGCCACCGGGGCCGGTGAGGGCGAGGGCGGTGGCGAGGGCGGTGCCGGGGACGGCGAGGGCGGCGGTAAGCGTGCCGGAGGCGAGGCGGGGCAGCAGTGCGGCGCGCTGGGTCTCGGTGCCGAGGGCGGCGATCAGCGGTGCGGCGAGGACGGCGGTGACGAGGAGCGGTGAGGGGGCCAGGGCCCGCCCCACCTCCTCGCACGCGAGGGCGAGTTCGGTCGCCGAGCAGCCGACACCGCCGTATGCCTCGGGGAGGGCCAGCCCAGGCAGGCCGAGCTGTTCGGCGAGGGCGGTCCACAGGGCGGGGTCGTGTCCGGCGGGGGTCTCGAGGGCGGCGCGCAGTTCGCGGGGGCCGCAGCGGCTGCGGAGCAGCTCGCGGAGGGTGCGGCGGATCTCGTCCTGCTCGGGGGTGAAGCTGGCGTCCATGTGCTCTTCCCTCCGGCTCTTCCCTCCAGATCTGACGGACCGTCATATTAGGAGGGCCGCAACGAGATGCACAGAGCTTGGATGTCAGAGGTTGGACGCACAGGGGTTGGAGGCCTCTCATGACTCCCGGGAGCCGGAAAGTCGCCGTGGTCGGCGTGGCCCTCTCCGACTGCGGTCGGGTGGACGACGCGACCCCGTACGCCCTGCACGCCCAGGCGGCCCGCCGCGCCCTGGCCGACGCGGGGCTGGGCCGGGAGGTGGTGGACGGCTTCGCGTCCGCCGGGCTCGGCACCCTCGCCCCCGTCGAGGTGGCCGAGTACCTGGGCCTGCGCCCCACCTGGGTCGACTCCACCTCCGTCGGCGGCTCCACCTGGGAGGTCATGGCGGCCCACGCGGCGGACGCGATAGCCAGGGGGCACGCGAACGCCGTACTCCTCGTGTACGGCTCGACGGCCCGCGCGGACGTCAAGGCGGGGCGACGGACGGGGAACCTGTCCTTCGGCTCGCGGGGGCCGTTGCAGTTCGAGGTCCCTTACGGCCACACGCTCATCGCCAAGTACGCCATGGCCGCCCGCCGCCACATGATCGAACACGGCATCACCGTCGAGCAGTTGGCGCAGGTGGCGGTCCAGGCGAGGGCGAACGCGGCGCTGAACCCGGAGGCGATGTTCCGTGACCCGATCACCGTGGACGACGTCCTGTCCGGCCCGATGATCGCCGACCCCTTCACGAAACTGCACTGCTGCATCCGCTCCGACGGCGGGGCGGCGGTGCTGCTGGCCGCCGAGGAGTTCGTACGGGACTGCCGTACGGCACCCGTGTGGGTGCTCGGCACCGGGGAGCACGTCTCGCACGCCGCGATGTCCGAGTGGCCCGACTTCACGACGGGCCCGGCGGCGGTGAGCGGGCGGCTCGCCTTCGAGCGGGCCGGGGTGCGGCCGGAGGAGATCGACTTCGCGGAGATCTACGACGCCTTCACCTACATGACGCTGGTGACCCTGGAGGACCTCGGCTTCTGCGGGAAGGGCGAGGGCGGGGCGTTCGTGGAGAAGGGGCGGCTGCTGGTGCGGGGCGGGGAGCTGCCGGTCAACACGGACGGGGGCGGGCTGTCCGCCCAACACCCCGGGATGCGGGGGCTGTTCCTGATCGTGGAGGCCGTACGACAGCTGCGGGGCGAGGGCGGGGAGCGCCAAGTGCGGTGCCGTGGCGGGAAGTTGCCGCGGTTGGGGGTGGCTTCGGCGACCGGGGGATGGTTCTGCTCGTCGGGGACGTTGGTACTGGGCAGGGATTGACACTGTCGAGAGCACATCGGGAGGAAACAGGCATGGCCCTGACCCGCGAAGAGCGTGAACAGTTCCTGTCCGAGCCCCATATCGCCGCGCTGGCGGTCGACGCGGGCGCGGGGCGGGCTCCGCTGACCGTGCCCATCTGGTACCAGTACGAGCCCGGCGGCGACGTATGGATCCTGACCGGGCCGGACTCCCGCAAGAACCAGCTGATCCAGGCGGCGGGCCGGTTCTCCCTGATGGTCGACCGGCTCGAACCCACCGTCCGGTACGTGTCGGTGGAGGGACCGGTCGTCGAGACGGCCCCCGGCACCGTCGAGCAGCTCCGGGACATGTCGGCTCGCTACTTGCCTGCCGAGGTGGTCGACTCCTATGTGGAGTTCTCCCAGAAGAACCACGGCGAGAGTGTGGTCATCCGTATGAGGCCCGAGCGCTGGGTGTCGTCCGATCTGGGTTCCGTGTCCGACTACGCTCCGGAGCATGCCGGATCTTCATGAGTTGCTGAGGTCGCTGCGGGTGTGGGACTCGGAGGTCACCGAGTTGCCGGACTTCGACCCGGCCACCGCACCCGCCGACCCGCTCGCCCTCTTCACGGCCTGGTTCGCGGAGACGGTCGCGGCAGGGCAGGTGGAACCGCACACCATGTCCCTCGCCACGGCCGACGAGGAGGGCCGGCCGGACGTACGGACGGTGATGCTGCACGGCGCCGATCCGTCCGGCTGGTCCTTCGCGACGCATGTGGGCAGCCGCAAGGGACGCCAGCTCACCGCCCGCCCGTACGCGGCCCTCGGCTTCTACTGGCCGGCGCAGGGCCGTCAGGTGCGGGTGAGGGGGCCCGTGACGGCGGCCCCGTCCACCGAGTCCCAGGCCGACCTGCACGCCCGCTCGACCGGCGCCCTGGCCGCCGCGCTGACCGGCCGCCAGAGCGAAGTCCTGTCCTCGCTGGAGGAGTTGCGGCGGGAGTCACAGGCTGCCTGGGACCGTGCCCAGCGCGACCCGGACGCCCCCGTCCCTTCCTGGACCCTCTACCGCCTGCGCCCCGACGAGGTGGAGTTCTTCCAGGGCGACGCCGCGCGACGGCACGTACGGCTCGTGTACCGCCGTACGGAGGAGGGGTGGGCCAAGGAGCTGCTCTGGCCCTGACAGCCTGAGTCCGCTAGAAACCCCGAGCCCCCCGGAAGTCGTACGCCGTGAAGTCGGCCACCGCCCGATATCCGATGCGCTGGTAGAGGCTGTTGCTCGTCGGGTTGGCCAGGTCGGTGAAGAGCAGCACCTCGCGGACGCCGGAGGTGAGCGCGGCCCGGCTGACCGCTGCCGTGACCGCGCCCGCGTAGCCGCGTCCGCGCAGGTGGGCGGGGGTGTAGACCGGGGCGATCCGGATCTGGCCGGCGACCACGGGGGTCACGCCGGCCATGGAGACGGGGGTGCCGTCCTCGCTCTCCCAGAAGGTGACGCCTCCGTAGGCGATCCGCGAGTCGGCCCAGCCGGCGGCGTTGCGGGCGGCGTCATCACCGACGGCCTCGACGAACTCGTGGTACCAGCGCACCAGTTGCTCTCGGTCCGCCTTGCCGGCGGGTCGGGCCCGGCCCGCCGGGAGGGGCTGCGGAACGGTCAGGTTGCCGAGCCGGTACAGGCGTTGACGCTGGCTGACGACGCCCCGGCCGCCCGCGCGCCGACGCCAGGCGGCGACGAAGGCCTCGGCGGTCTCTCGGGCCGCGAGGACACCGGGGACCGAGTGGTCGAGGGCGACCAGGTGGGCGGCGAGCGCGTCGGCCTCGTCGGGGGTGAGGGGGGTGACGTTCAGCCGGTGGGGCGGAGTGCGGAAGTAGGCGGCTCGCACCTGCCCGCCCAGCTCCAGCACACCGAAGACGGGCGCCTCGTCGCCGTAAGCGCGCAGCCCGCTCGTGCGCAGCGTCTCGGTCACCGTCAGGGCGACGGTGTGCAGGTCGGGCCGTGAGCGCAGGAAGCCTCCGGCGTGGGTGAGGAAGCCGGTGAGGTCCTGGGTGCAGTACCAGTCGTCCGCGCGCATACCTCATGATCCCGCGCCCGCGCGGAGGTTGTGCACCGTTTTCCGCCGTGGACACGAAGCCGATACAAGACCCCGCTCCCGGGCGGGGGTTGCGGGCGCCGGGTTCACGGCCCTGCGGCCGCCAATGGCCCTACACGGCCCTACACGGCCCTGCATCGCCCTACATGGCCCCCACGTGGCCCTATAGATCGGCGTCCGGTTCCGGGTCCGTCGCCAGCCGGGCGTGCAGATGCATGTCCCGGTACGCGTCGTGCCGCCCCGCCTCCCACATCGCGCCCCGCAGGGTCCCCTCGTACCGGAAACCGCACCGCTCGGCGATGCGGCAGGAGGAGTCGTGGCCTACGGCGTGGTCGAGTTCGAGGCGGTGCAGGCCCAGGCCGCCGCCCGGCTCGGTGAGGGCCCAGCGGGCGGCGAGCGCGAGCGCTCGGGTGGCTACGCGGCGGCCGCGGGCCTCGGGGAGGACCCAGTAGCCGACGCGCCCGTACCTCATGACCGAGTTGATGACATTGACGCCGATGTGACCGAGGAGCGCGCCGCTCGCCGCGTCGGTGACGCAGTAGGCCGCCGCTGTGCCCTCCGCCGAGTTCCGCACCGCGTCCCGCAGCGAGTCCCGGGCGCTGTCGAGGTCCGTCGTGATCTTCAGCGGGGTGTTCCAGCGCCGGAACTCCGGGTCGGTACGCCCCCGGAACCAGGCGTCGACGTCGGCCTCGGAGTCCGCGTCCCAGGGGCGCAGGCGCAGACCGTGGCCGTGCAGGTCGGGGTGGGGGTGGGCGGGGGGTCGTATGTCCGCTTGAGGGTCGGCGTGAGTCATGCCGCCATTGAAACGCGCCTCGGTCACCTCGCAGGGCGGAACACCGGCACCCCGGCACGGAAGGCGACCTCCAGGTCCATCCCGGCCCGCAGCCGCCCGGCGTCCGTGCACTCCACGACCTCGGTCATCATCCGCGGCCCCTCGGCGAGGTCCACGACCGCGACGACGTACGGCGTCCGCGTCCCGAAGGGCGGCAGGTCGTTGCGGTGGACGACGGACCAGGTGTAGAGGGTGGCGCGGCCGCTCACGGGCTGCCAGGTCACGTCCTCGCTCCAGCAGTGGGGGCAGAACTCGCGGGGGTAGTGGTGGGCGCGTCCGCAGGTCCGGCACTGCCGGACGAGCAGCGTCCCTTCGGCCGCCGCGTCCCAGTAGGTGCGCGTGAAGGCGTCGGTCTCCGGGACGTCGAAGCGCGGACCGTCGGGACTCCGGCCGTCGCCGTGTCGCGCGCCGCCCATCAGAACAGCCCCAGCGCGCTGTCCACGGACCAGGACTGCCAGGACATCCCGAACAGCGCGACCAGCGAGATCAGCGCCATCATCGAGTTCTGCCCCTGCTCGGCCCAGTCGTGGATCATCAGCGCGAAGTAGAGGACGTTGAGCAGCAGCCCGCCGACAAGGGCGATCGGGGTCAGGAACCCCAGGACGAGGCCGAGTCCGAGGGCGAGTTCCGCGTACAGGACGACGTACGCCATGGCCCGGGGCCGCGGCGTGACGACGACCTCGAAGCCGGACCGTACGGCGTTCCAGCGGTGCTTGGCCGCCACGTCCGCCGCCCAGGCGATCCCGGCCCCCTCGAACCAGCTCTTCTTGTCCTTGTGCCGCCAGCTCTCCAGCCACCACAGCCCGAGGCCTATACGGAGCACGGCCAGCCATTCCGCACCTGTGAGCCAGATCGCGTCCATGGATCTGACGGTACGTCAGATACGAGCGGCCTGACAATCGCCTGTGCATCCCTGATGAGTCCGACAGATTGTCGGCGATTCGGTCGGCACGTCACGACACACGTCACGGCGCACGTCAGCAGCCAGGGTTCGACGTCGTGCCATGTCCGGAGGCGGTGTCGTTCAGCCCGGCCGTTTCACGGAGCCGACCACGGCGGAGACGCCGGCGGTCACCACGAGGCTCCCCACCATGACCATCCCCACGCCGACCATGAACAGGCCGCTGGCGTCGTCCGACCAGTCGTAATAGGCCGCGACGGTCAGCCCGATCGTGGTGCCGAGCACCGCGCCTGGGCCGTAGCGCCGGGATGCCGCCCAGATCACCGGTATCAAGAGGGTCAGCACCAGCCCGATCACCTGCCACGCCTCGTACGGGCCGGTCGTCGAGCCGTCGGGATGCACATCCCGCTGCTGGTCCCAGCCCAGCCAGGCGGCCCACCCCGCCAGCGCCAGTCCGGCCGGCACGAGGATCGGCAACAGCTGGGGAACACGATTCCGTAGTCCTTGACTCATGCCCCAAGCGTTCGCCTCCCGCCCCCTCTCCGCCCAGAGCGCAAGTACTCAGCTCCACCCGAGTACATGAGCCGGGCTCGGGGCTCGGCGCACACGCCCGGCACACCTCCACCCCACCCCCACAACCAGGAGACCTACGCCACAGAGCCCGCTCACTCCTCCTACAGCCGTGATCGATCCGCAATCAATTCCGGTCTTGACCGAGACCCATCAAGCGACTGCGTGATTACGCTCCCGACCATGGCCGACACCCCCCAACCCCCGGACCACCCCGCCGCGGACCGCCCAGCCACGGACCGCACAGCCACCGACCGCCCCGTCTACGTCATAGGCGGCGGCCCCGGCGGACTCTCCGTCGCGTACGCGCTGCGTGCCCAGGGCCTGCGGGCCGTCGTGCTGGAGAAGTCGGACCAGGTCGGCGCCTCCTGGCGGCGTCACTACGACCGGCTTCATCTGCACACCACCCGACGGCTGTCGGGCCTGCCCGGGCTGCCGATGCCGCGCCGCTTCGGGCGCTGGGTGTCGCGGGACGACGTGGTGCGCTACCTGGAGAAGTACGCCGAGCACCACGACCTGGAGATCGTCACCGGCGTCGAGGTCTCCCGCGTCGAGCCCTCGCCCGACGGCTCCGGCTGGCTGCTGCACGCCACCGGCGGGCGTGAACTGACCGGCGCCGCGGTCGTCGTGGCCACCGGCCACAACCACACCCCGCGCATCCCGGACTGGCCGGGCCGGGACACCTACGGCGGCGAGTTCCTGCACGCCGGCGAGTACCGCAACCCCGCGCCCTACGCCGGCCGCGACGTCCTGGTCGTCGGCGTCGGCAACACCGGCGCCGAGATCGCCGTCGACCTCGTGGAGGGCGGGGCCGCGCGGGTGCGGCTGTCGGTGCGGACGGTCCCGCACATCGTGCGCCGCTCCACCGCCGGGTGGGCCGCGCAGTTCACGAGCATCCTGGTGCGGCGGCTGCCGGTCGGCCTCGTCGACCGGCTGGCCAAGCCCGTGGCGAAGCTCAGCGTGCCGGACCTGTCGGCCCAGGGGCTGCCGCGCCCCGACACCGGCCTCTACAGCCGGGTCAAGGAGGGATCCATCCCGGTCCTCGACGTCGGCCTCGTCGACGCCGTGCGCAAGGGGCGCGTCGAGATCGTGGCCGCCGTCGACGGCTTCGAGGACGACAAGGTGGTCCTCGCCGACGGCAACCGCGTCTCGCCGGACGCCGTCATCGCGGCCACCGGATACGTCCGCGCACTGGAGGATCTCGTCGGTCACCTCGGCGTGCTCGACGCCCGCGGCAAGCCGGTCGTCCAGGGCGCCCGCACCCCGGCGAACGCCCCCGGCCTGTTCTTCACCGGCTACACCAACCCCATCAGCGGCAACCTCCGCGAGATGGCGATCGACGCGCAGAAGATCGCGAAGTCCATCGCCGGTGACCGCGGCCGACGGGTCTCCCGGCTGCCGGTGACGTAGGCCCCTCCAACGCTCCGATGACGTAGACACCCTCAACTCTCTTACGTATCTCTCCTGTTACTTGCGGGTCAGTTGTGACGGGAGAGCTGTACCGCGCTGCCGGGCGGAGCAAGAATGTGAGCACTGTTCAACTTTTCTGCTCCACCCCCTCTCGCCCCGACGGAGGACGCACGTGGCAAGCGAAAGACAGCTCCCCCGGGCCCCTCGGCCCCCCGGAATCTCTCATCCCCCTCGGCTCTCCCGCCGCTCCCTGTTCGGCGGCGCGGCAGCCGCGGCCGGCGCCGCAACCCTCACCGCGACCAGCGCCGGTACGGCCTCGGCGGCGACCACCCGGGACACGGACGTCGCGATCGTCGGCGCCGGCCTGGCCGGACTCACCGCGGCCCGCGATCTGGTGGCGGCCGGCAAGTCGGTCGTCGTCCTGGAGGCCCGTGACCGCGTGGGCGGCCGGGTGATGGGCCTGAACCTGGCGAACGGCGGCGTCACCGAGGGCGGCGGAGAGTTCATCGGCCCCACCCAGGACCGCATCAAGGCCCTCGCCGACTCGCTCGGCGTGCAGACCTTCGCCACCTACAACACCGGCAACAACCTCCTCTACAAGGACGGCAAGAAGACCCCCTACGCCACCGACGGCATCCTCGGCGCGGTCCCGCCGATCGACGCGGCCGGGCTCGCCAACGCCGCGATCGTGCAGGCCACGCTCGACGACCTCGCCAAGCAGATCCCGGTCGACGCACCCTGGACCGCCGCCAAGGCCGACGAATGGGACCGGCAGACCTTCGAGACCTGGCTGCGCGCCAACGCCGTCATCCCGTCGGCCAAGTTCCTCTTCGACGTGGCCTGCACCTCGATCTTCTCGGCCGAACCCCGCGAACTCTCCTTCCTGTTCGTCCTCTTCTACATCGCCGCCGCCGGCAACGCCTCCCACCCCGGCACCCTGGAACGCCTCACCGAGACCGCGAACGGCGCCCAGGAACTGCGCTTCGTCGGCGGCTCCCAGCTGGTCCCGATCAAACTCGCCGCCACGCTCGGCGACCGGGTGGTGCTGAAGGCCCCGGTCCGCACGATCACCCAGACCGGCGGCAAGTACGTCGTGAGCGCCGACGGCATCACCGTCACCGCCAAGAAGGTCGTCGTCGCCGTACCCCCGCCGATCGCGGCCCGCATCACCTACGACCCCGTCCTGCCGGCCGCCCGCGACCAGCTCACCCAGCGCCTGCCGATGGCCTCGGTCGGCAAGGCGATCGCGATCTACGACACCCCCTTCTGGCGCGCCGACGGCCTCAACGGACAGGTCGTCAGCGACACCGGCGTGATCAGCTCCACCTTCGACAACTCCCCGCCCGACGCCTCCTATGGCGCCCTGATGGGCTTCATCGAGGCCGACGAGGCCCGGAAGCTGGACGCGGCGAGCGAGGCGGAGGTCCGGGCGGCCGTACTCAAGGACTACGCGACCTACTTCGGCGAGAAAGCGGCCTCCCCCACCTCCTTCGTCCTGCAACGCTGGAACAACGAGGCCTACACCCGCGGCGGCCCCGTCTCCATCGCCGCGCCCGGAGTCCTGACCCAGTACGGCCCGGCCCTGCGCCGGCCCGTCGGCGGCATCCACTGGGCCGGGACGGAGACCTCCACCTACTGGATGGGCTTCATGGACGGGGCGGTGCGGTCGGGCGAGCGGGTGGCGAAGGAGGTGCTGGGGGTGCTGTGAGCGCGCCCCGCACTCAGCGCGTCCCACGCGGACTCAGCGTGCCCCGCGCGGACTCGCCGAGCGTGCCCCGCACGGGCTCAGCGTCCCCGCGCGGACTCGCCGAGCCTGCCCGCACGGCCTCACCGAGCGTGTCGCCGCCAACTTTGCGTGCACAGCCGTTCCTGACACAGCGTCAGTTCCTTTAATCTGACACTGCGTCAGTTAATCGCTGTCACACAGGAGCGGGCGGACCGATGCTTGGATCAACCCACGGCACCCTCACCACCGACTCCCGCCGGGCCCGGGTCATCGCCTGTGGCGAGCAGCCCGGGCCCGCCGTCCACGGCCGGCCGGCCGAGGTCGACGATCTCGACGTCAGCGGCCGTCCGCTGTACTCCCACGTGCCCGATCTGGACCGCTTCTTCCGGCCGGAGTCGGTCGCGGTGATCGGCGCCTCGGACGCCGAGGGCCGGCCGAACACCGGTGTCACCCGCCAGCTGATCGCCTGGTCGGAGCGGGTCGGCGCCCGGCTCCATCCGGTGCACCCGAGCCGCCCGTCCGTCTTCGGCATCCCCTGCTCTCCTTCCGTCGCCGACCTGCCCGAGCAGGTCGATCTCGCCGTACTGCTGGTCGCCGACCCCCTTGCGGTGATCGAGGAACTGGCCGAGGCCAAGGTGAAGTTCGCGGTCGTCTTCGCCTCCGGTTTCGCCGAGACCGGCGAGGAGGGCGCGGCCGCACAGGACCGGCTCACCGCCGCAGTCGAGCGGTCCGGGATGCGGCTGCTGGGCCCCAACACCAACCTCAACGCGTTCGAACGGTTCCGGGACGACCTGGACGGCCCCGCGATCGCCCTGATCACCCAGTCCGGCCACCAGGGCCGCCCCGTCTTCGCCCTCCAGGAGCTCGGCATCCGCCTGAGCCACTGGGCGCCGACCGGCAACGAGGCCGACCTGGAGACCGCCGACTTCATCTCCTACTTCGCCGAGCGCCCCGAGGTCGGCGCCATCGCCTGCTACGTCGAGGGGTTGAAGGACGGCCGCTCCTTCCTGCTCGCCGCCGACCGCGCCGCCCGCCGCGGGGTACCGGTCGTCGCCGTCAAGGTGGGCCGCACCGAGACCGGCGCCCGCACGGCCGCCTCACACACCGGCAAGCTGACCGGCGCGGACGCGGTGGTGGACGCGGCGATGCGGCAGTACGGGGTGATCCGGGTCGACGGCCTGGACGAACTCCAGGACACCGCCACTCTGCTGGCCCGCGCGAAACCGCCGCGCGCCGACGGCGTCGTCGTCTATTCGATCTCGGGCGGCACGGGCGCGCACTTCGCCGACCTGGCGAGTGAGGCGGGGCTCAGGCTGCCGGTGCTGTCGGAGGCCAAGCAGGCCGAGCTGCACCAGTGGATACCCGAGTACCTGAGCGTGGCCAACCCGGTCGACAACGGCGGCCATCCCGTCGGCGACTGGCGCGGCCGGAAGATCATCGACGCGATCCTCGACGACCCCGAGGTCGGGGTGCTGATCTGTCCGGTCACCGGCCCCTTCCCGCCGCTCAGCGACCGGCTCGTGCAGGACCTGGTGGACGCGGCCGAGCGGACGGACAAGCTGGTGTGCGTGGTGTGGGGCTCGCCGGTCGGCACGGAGCCGGCGTACCGCGAGGTCCTGCTCGGCTCCTCGCGGGTGGCCACCTTCCGCACGGTGGCGAACTGCATCACCGCCGTCCGGGCCTACCTCGACCACCACCGCTTCGTCAGCGGTTACCGCTCCCCCTTCGACCGGGCGCCCCGCACCCCGTCCCCCTCCTTCCGCAAGGCGCAGCCACTGATGCGCCCGGGTCAGCAGCTGAGCGAGCATGCGGCGAAGCAGTTGCTGCGGGCGTACGGCATCCGCGTACCGCGCGAGCAGTTGGTGACCAGCGCGGCGGCGGCCGTACGGGCCGCGGGGCTGGTCGGCTACCCCGTGGTGATGAAGGCGTCCGGCGCGCGGATCGCCCACAAGACCGAGCTGGGCCTGGTCAAGATCGGGCTGACCTCTGCCAGCCAGGTCCGCGACGCCTACCGGGAGCTGACCGACATCGCCCGCTACGAGGACATCGCCCTGGACGGCGTCCTCGTCTGCCAGATGGTCGAGCGCGGTGTCGAGATGGTCGTCGGCGCCACGCACGACGAGTTGTTCGGGCCGACCGTGACCGTCGGGCTCGGCGGAGTGCTGGTGGAGGTGCTGGGCGACACCGCCGTACGTGTGCCGCCCTTCGGTGAGGAGCAGGCGCGGGACATGCTCGCCGAACTGCGCGGGCGGGCCCTCCTCGACGGGGTCCGGGGGCGTCCGCCGGCGGATCTCGACGCGCTCGTCGAAGTCGTCCTGCGGGTGCAGCGCATGGCCCTGGAACTGGAGGACGAGCTCGCGGAGCTCGACATCAACCCGCTGATGGTGCTGCCCAGGGGGCAGGGCGCGGTGGCGCTGGACGCGTTGGTGGTGTGCCGCTGACATGGCTGCCGGCGATGAGACGAACGATGTGACGAACGATGAGATGAACATGCCCGGTTCCCCCCGTGTGCCCGGAAATTCCGTCGATTCATTGGTACAGCAGGCCACTGACAATCAGGTCTGCCGCATCACCCTCAACCGTCCCGAGGCGCTCAACGCCATCACCCCTGACCAGCGAGAACGGATCATCCAGCTGCTCGCCGACGCCTCCGCGGACCCCGGTGTGCGGGCCGTCGTCCTGACCGGGACGGGCCGCGGTTTCTGTGCCGGGGCGGATCTACGGGGCGGGTCGGCGGCCGGTGAGCGCATCCCCGGCGATGTCGCCCGCACGATCCGCCTCGGCGCCCAGCGCCTCGTCGCGGCCGTCCTCGACTGCGAGAAGCCGGTGATCGCGGCGGTAAACGGCACGGCGGCCGGCCTCGGCGCGCATCTGGCGTTCGCCTGCGACCTCGTCCTGGCCGCTGAGTCCGCGAAGTTCATCGAGGTGTTCGTCCGCCGGGGCCTCGTCCCCGACGGCGGCGGCGCCTATCTCCTCCCCCGCCTGATCGGCCCCCAGCGGGCGAAGGAGCTGATGTTCTTCGGCGACGCGCTCACCGCGCCGGACGCCGAACGCCTCGGTCTGGTCAACCGGGTCGTGGCCGACGCCGAGTTGGACAAGACGGCCCGCGAGTGGGCCGAACGCCTCGCCACCGGCCCGACCCGGACCCTCGCCCTCACCAAACAGCTCGTCAACGCCTCCCTCGACACCGACCGCACCACCGCCTTCGCGGCGGAGGCGGCCGCGCAGGAGATCAACATGACGACGGAGGACGCCCGGGAGGGAGTGACGAGCTTCGTGGAGCGCAGGAGCGCCGAGTACAAGGGGCGGTGAGGCCGAGTGCCCGCCTCCTGCCCGCGGAAGGTCCAGGTGACCGATGCCGGCACCCCGCCCACGAGGACCAGCGGGAACAGCCCGACGGAGGCGAACGCGGAAGGCAGCCACCCACCCGGGAATCCCCGCGGTCGCCTCGTGACCCGGGTACGCCTGCGCAGGTGTGCGAGGCCGAGCACCGCCCGGCACACCCCTTCCGATCTGACGCCCCGTCAGCTTCAATGGGTGGCGTGATGGGACACGCAGGGATGGCGGCCGCCGCCGTCCGCTACCTCAGGTCGGTCAGGGCAGCCCCCGAACGGGAGCCCGTCGAAGTGCTGCCACGCCCGGAGTTGCGGTGCGTCGGCGAGGACGAGCGGGCGCCGGTCGGGCAGGCGGAGTTCCGGCGCGTCCTGGGGAACTTCGCGACGGGCGTGGCCGTTGTCACGGCACCGGCCACCGCCGGTGCCCCTCAAGCCCCCAGCCCCACCGACGACCCGCAAGCCGCGGCCCCCGCCGGTTTCGCCTGCCAGTCCTTCTCCTCCCTCTCCCTCGACCCGCCCCTGGTCGCCTTCATGGTCGGCCGTACGTCGACGACTTGGCCGCGCATCGCCCGCGCGGGCGTCTTCTGCGTGAACGTCCTGAGCGCCGGCCAGGGCGAGCTGTGCCGCGCCTTCGCGGTGAGCGGCGCGGACAAGTTCGCGGGTGTCGCCTACGACGCGGCGCCCGTGTCCGGCTCCCCACGCCTCGCGGGCACGCTCGCGTGGATCGACTGCACGATCCACGCGGTGCACCCAGGGGGCGACCATCTGATCGTGGTGGGCCGGGTGGAAGCCCTGGGGGCGGGCGACGGGGACGAGGCGCCGCTGCTGTTCCACAAGGGGCGGTTCCTCTAGACCGACTCTACCGAGGCCCGGGCGGCAGCACAGACGTCAGGAGGGGCGACCGGCTTCCGGATTCCGGCTTCCCGGCACTGTTCGGCCACCTCTCCGTGCTTCCGGCGGAGCGCTCAGGCCGCCATCGCCACCGGAGCCGTACGCCGCCGGATCACCAGCGACATCAGTGCCGCCGCCGCACACAGTGCCCCGGACGCGTACCAGACCATGTCGTACGTACCGAAGACGTCCCGTGCGACGCCGCCGAGGACGGCCACCAGGGCGGCGCCTACCTGGTGGGAGGCGAGGACCCAGCCGAAGACGATCGCGCTGTCGTCGCCGTACTGCTCCCGGCACAGGGCGACGGTGGGCGGGACGGTGGCGACCCAGTCGAGGCCGTAGAAGACGATGAAGAAGATCATCGGCGGGTGGACGCTCGGGGCGAGCAGCATCGGCAGGAACAGCAGCGAGATGCCGCGCAGGGCGTAGTAGACCGCGAGCAGCCGGCGCGGCTCGAAGCGGTCGGTGAGCCAGCCGGAGGCCACCGTGCCGACGACGTCGAACACACCGATGACAGCGAGCAGCGAGGCGGCGGCCGTGACGGGCATGCCGTGGTCGTGGGCGGCGGGCACGAAGTGGGTCTGGACGAGGCCGTTGGTGGAGGCGCCGCAGATCGCGAAGGTGCCGGCCAGCAGCCAGAAGGGGCCGGTGCGGGCCGCGGAGAAGAGGACCTTCACCGCCCTGCGCGCGGCGCCCGGCACCGGGGCCGGCTTGGGCACGAACTCCTGGGCGCCGTACGGCTTCACGCCCACGTCGGCCGGGTGGTCGCGCAGCAGCAGCCAGACCAGGGGGACCACCGCGAGGGCCGCGAGGGAGACCGTGACGGCCGCCGGGCGCCAGTCGTCCAGCCTGGTGATCATCAACGACATCACGGGCAGGAAGATCAGCTGGCCGGAGGCCGAGGCGGCGGTGAGGATGCCGGTGACCAGGCCGCTCCGCTCGGTGAACCAGCGGTTGGTGACGGTCGCGGCGAAGGCCAGCGCCATCGAACCGGTGCCGAGGCCCACCAGCAGGCCCCAGCACAGCAGCAGCTGCCAGGCCGCCGTCATCCACACCGTCAGGCCCGAGCCGACCGAGATCAAGGTCAGCGCGGCCGCTACCACGCGCCGGATGCCGAAGCGGTCCATCAGGGCGGCGGCGAAGGGGGCGGTGAGGCCGTACAGAGCCAGGTTGATGGAGACGGCGGCCCCGATCGTGCCGCGCGACCAGCCGAACTCCTCGTGCAGCGGGTCGATGAGCAGACCCGGCAGGGAGCGGAAGGCGGCGGCGCCGGTGATCGTCACGAAGGCGACGGCGGCGACGAACCACGCCCGGTGCAGTGACAGTGTGCGGCTCCGCCGCGGGCGGTGCTTCTCGGTCGGCCGGTTGTCCTCTGAGGTGGCTGCTGCCTCGGTTGTCTGGGTCACGACATAGAGCTTCGGGCCTGCGATCACCCGAAACGAGTGGCCCGAAGGACAGCATTCGCTAGGATCGGGCCATGCGTACGGATCGGGACATGCATACAGGCGGGGACACGGATACGGACGGGGACAGGGATACGGACCGGGACGTGGATACGGACCGGGACATGGATACGTTCGGCTGCGCGGCGGGCGCCCAGCAGGAATCCTTCCGTGCGCATCGCGTCGTCGTCCTCGCCCTCGACGGCATCCTCCCCTTCGAACTGGGCATCCCGCACCGCATCTTCGGCCGCCCCAAGGACGCGCGGGGTCGGCACCTGTACGAGGTCGTCACCTGCTCGATCCGGCCGCCGGGCCCGGTCGAGACCGACGCCGACTTCTCCATCCACGTCGGCCACGGCCCGGAAACCCTGGCCACCGCCGACACCGTCATCGTCCCGGCGTCGTACGAGCTCGGCCCGGTCTTCGAGGAGGGCGTGCTGACCGACCAACTGGCCGCCGCCCTGGCCCACATCCGCCCCGGCACCCGGCTCGCCTCCATCTGCACCGGCGTCTACGTCCTCGCCGCCGCCGGCTGGCTCGACGGCCGCCCGGCCACCACGCACTGGGCGGACGCCGAGCGCTTCCAGGAGCTCTTCCCGAAGATCGAGGTCGACCCGGACGTCCTGTTCATCGACGACGGCGACGTGCTGACCTCGGCCGGCGTGGCGGCCGGGCTCGACCTGTGCCTCCACATGGTCCGCCGCGACCACGGCACGGCGATCGCCAACGACGTGGCCCGCCGCACGGTCGTACCGCCGCACCGGGACGGCGGCCAGGCCCAATACATCCACCGTCCGGTCCCCGACCTGCAGCAGGCGTCCACGACCACGGCCCGCGCCTGGGCCCTGGGCCGCCTCCACGAGCCGATCCAGCTGCGCGACATGGCGGACCAAGTGGCCATGTCCGTACGGACCTTCACGCGCCGCTTCCGCGAGGAGGTCGGCGTCAGCCCCGGCCAGTGGCTCACCCAGCAGCGGGTGGAACACGCCCGGCACCTACTGGAGTCGACCGACCTGTCCGTCGACCAGGTCGCCCGGGACGCCGGCTTCGGCACGGCCCAGTCGATGCGGCAGCACCTACAGGCGGCCCTCGGCGTCACACCCACCAGCTATCGGCGCACCTTCCGCGCCGGGAGCCGCGACGACGTCCAGGCCCACGGCGGCACGTGAGCCCTCCCGGCGGGACTCTCCTCACCAGCCGAGCGCCGTCAGCAGCAGGGTCAGCAGCACCCCGGCCACCATCGCCGTGGAGGGCGCCACCACCTGGAGCAGGCCGCCGGCGAGGGACCCCGTCGCCGCGTAGCCGGCGCCCGCGGCCGCGTACATCACCGAGTACCCGGCGGACAGGGCTCCCGGTGGCACGGCCTCGCGCAGGGACAGGTTACGGGTGTTGACTTCTTCCTCCGCCTAAAGGCGGGGGATTCCAGCGGTCGCCCGCTGGGCTTCCTGCTTCACCGACGACCGCCCCCTCCGGGAGGACTCCCGTTGAGGTCTTACACCGTCTCCACAGGCTGCTGCCGCCAGCCCGGCGGCCAGAATGTTGCGTGCCGCGTTCACGTCGTGGTCATGCACAGTGCCGCAGGCGCACGTCCACTCGCGGACGTTCAGCGGCATCTTCGCCGCGACCGTGCCGCAGGTTCCGCACAGCCTGCTGCTGGGGAACCACCGGTCGATCACGACGAATTCGCGCCCGTACCAGGCGCACTTGTACTCCAGCATGGAGCGCAGTTCCGTCCACGACGCATCGGAAACGGCGCGTGCGAGCCTGCCGTTCTTGAGCAGGTTGCGGACGGTGAGATCCTCGATCACGACCGTTTGGTTCTCACGGACGAGACGAGTCGACAGCTTGTGCAGGAAGTCGCGGCGCCGGTCGGCGATCCGCGCATGCACGCGGGCGACCTTGCGGCGGGCCTTCTCCCGGTTCGCCGAGCCTTTGGCCTTGCGGGACAGCTCCCGCTGAGCCTTCGCCAGCCGGGCACGGTCCCGGCGCTCGTGCCTGGGGTTGGTGACCTTCTCCCCGGTGGACAGGGTCACGAGGGAGGTGATCCCTGCGTCCAGGCCGACCGCGTTCGTGGTGGCCGCAGCCGGGGCGACGGTGTCCTCGCACAGCAGGGACACGAACCAGCGCCCTGCGGCGTCGCGGGAGACGGTCACCGTGGTCGGTACCGCCCCCTTCGGAAGTGCCCGCGACCAGCGGATGTCCAACGGATCGGCCATCTTAGCCAGCGTCAGACGACCGTCGCGCCACGTGAAGCCGGAACGGGTGTATTCGGCCGACTGCCGGGACTTCTTCCGGCTCTTGAAGCGTGGGTACTTGGCGCGCTTGGCGAAGAAGTTCCCGAACGCTGTCTGGAGGTGCCGCAGGGCCTGCTGGAGCGGGACGGAGGACACGGCGTTGAGGAAGGCGAGTTCCTCGGTTTTCTTCCATTCGGTCAGCGTGGCGGACGACTGGACGTAGGAGATGCGACGCTGCTCGCCGTACCACGCCTGCGTGCGCTCCTCCAGCGCCTTGTTGTACACGAGGCGGACACAGCCGAACGTGCGCGACAGCTCGGCTGCCTGCTCGCCCGTTGGGTAAAAGCGGTACTTGAACGCCCGCTTGACCTGCTGCGTCATGCCTCACATTCTATTAGTTCCCTTGTAAGCCGAGGATGTTGGCCGATTGCTGGTGCACGCCGGTCCGCCCTGGCGGCGAACCGGCTTCCCTTGCCCTGCTCCACAGGAGCTTCGTTTCCTCCCCCGGCTGAAGCCAGGGGGATCCACGAAGCAGAACCCCGATGACGGTAGGCGCCGCCACCGACAACCCGGCAGCCGATTTCCGGGCCTGTGGAAAACGTCGCCGAGGGCTGCCCTTTGAGCCTCAGAAGGTCAGCACCCCGCGAGCCACCTTCCCCGCCTCCGCATCCGCCGCCGCCCGCTCGAACTCCTCGACCGGATACGTCTGGGTCACCAACTCGTCGAGCAGCAGCCGCCCCTCCCGATACAGCGCGGCGTACAGCGCGATGTCCCGCTGCGGCCTCGACGACCCGTACCGGCACCCCAGGATCGACTTGTCCAGGTACATGGAGGACACGACGAAGGACGCCTCGGCGCCGGCCGGAGGAACCCCCAGCAGAATCGCCTGTCCGTGCCGGTCGAGCAGATCGACGGCCGCCCGGATCAGCTCGACGCGCCCCACGCACTCGAAGGCGTGGTCCGCCCCCGTAGGCAGCAGCTCCCGCACCCCCTCCACCGAGGTCAGGAAGTCGGTCGCCCCGAACTGCCGCGCCACCGCCTCCTTCGCCGGATTGGCGTCGACGGCGACGATCCGCAGCGCACCCGCGATCCGCGCACCCTGCAGGACGTTGAGCCCGATCCCCCCGGTCCCGATCACGAGCACGCTGTCCCCGCGATCCACCTTCGCCCGGTTGAGCACGGCGCCCACCCCGGTCAGCACCCCGCACCCGATGAGCGCGGCCGACGGCAGGGGAATGTCCTTCGGGATCCGCACCACCTGTACGGCCTTCACCACCGTCCGCTCCGCGAACGCGGAGTTGGACGCGAACTGGAAGACGGGCCGCCCCCCGCGCTCGAACGGCTGCCCCGGCCGCCCGATGGCCTGCCGGCACATGGTCGGCCGCCCCCGGTCGCACTCGGCGCAGGTACCGCAGTTGGCGAGCGTGGACAGGGCCACATGGTCACCCGGGACGACGTGGGTGACACCGACACCGACCGCCTCGACCACCCCCGCTCCCTCATGCCCCAACACCACAGGAACCGGAAAAGGTATGGTCCCGTCCACCACGGACAGGTCGCTGTGGCACAACCCCGCCGCCGAGATCGCGACCAGCACCTCACCCGGACCCGGGTCCCGTACCTCCAGGTCGTACGCGACCTCGACCCGCTTCCCGTCGAACACCACGCCGCGCATCACACAACCCCCTTGGGTTCCCTCGGCAGCCCGAGCACCCGCTCGGCGATGATCGTGCGCTGAACCTGGTCCGACCCGCCGTAGATGGTGTCGGCCCGGGAGAACAGGAACAGCTGCTGCGCCTCGTCGAGTTCGTACGGCGCCGCAGGCGACCACGCCACCGGCCCGACCCCCGCCTCCGCCCCGCGCACTTGCATCGCCAGCTCCCCGAGCCGCTGATGCCAGCCACCCCACAGCAGCTTGGCCACACTGGGTGCCCCCGCGTTCCCCGAGCTCCCCAGCGTCCGCAGGGCGTTCCACCGCATCACCCGCAGCTCGGCCCACTGCCGCACGAGCCGCTCCCGCACGACGGGATCGCCCACGGCACCGGACCGTACGGCAGCCTGCACGACCCTCCCCAGCTCCGTCGCGAAGCCGATCTGCTGGGCAAGCGTGGAGACCCCGCGCTCGAACCCGAGCAGACTCATCGCCACCTTCCATCCCGCGCCCTCACCCCCGACGACGTGCTCCACGCGCGCGTGCGCACCGTCGAAGAAGACCTCGTTGAAGTCGCTCGTGCCGGTCATCTGACGAATCGGCCGTACGTCGACACGCCCCGGCTGATCCATGGGAACCAGCAGAAAGCTCAGTCCGTGATGCCGACGGGACTCCGGCTCGGTACGGGCCAGCACAAAGCACCAGTCGGCCTCATGCGCGAGAGAGGTCCAAATCTTCTGTCCGGTGACGCGGTACGTCCCGTCCGAGGCGCGCTCGGCTTTCGTACGGACCCCTGCGAGATCGGAACCCGCGCCGGGTTCGCTGTATCCCTGGCACCAGAGCTCTTCCCCGACGGCGATCGGCGGAAGGAATCGGGTCTTCTGCTCCTCGGTCCCGTGGACGAGGAGGGTGGGGGCCAGCAGGTTCTCCCCGATGTGCCCGGAGCGCGGCGGCGCTCCGGACCGGGCGTACTCCTCGGCCCAGACGACCTGCTGGGTGAGGCCGACCGTGCGATTGCCGTACCCGCCTTCGGGCCAGCCGAGCCCGATCCAGCCGGCCTTCCCCAGGGTGCGTTCCCACACACGGCGATCCTGACCACTCTCGGCGTGCTCGGAGAGCCACGCCCTGACCTCGGCCCGAAACGCCTCATCTTCAGCGGTGAATCCAAAGTCCACGGCAACCTCCTCAGCGACGGTCAGGTCTCCAACCTCAGGGGCGCGGGGAGCTGCGCGACCAGCCACAAACAACCCGCAGCCGCCGTACCACCGACTCCCCCGAGCTCTTAGGCGTTGGGCCGTGAACCCTCGGCCGCAGCCCTCCGCATCGCCTCCACCCGCTCCAGCATCGGCATCGGATCCACCCCCACCGACCCCGGCAAAACCGCCGCAATCCGCTCCGGCGTCCAAGAACCCTCGGCATACGCCGCCCGCAGCTCCCGCGGCTGAGCCCACACCGCGATCTTCGCCCCGGCGACCGTGTACACCTGCCCGGTAACGCCCTGCTCTTTCGCCGCGTCGGACAGCAGGTACACCACGAGCGCGGCAACGTCCTCCGGTTCCCCGATCTCCGCCAATTCCATCGGAACGTTCGCCGACATACGCGTACGAGCAACGGGCGCCACCGCATTGGCGGTCACCCCGTACTTGTGCAGCCCCAACGCGGCGCTCCGGACGAGCGAGATCACCCCGCCCTTCGCCGCGCTGTAATTGGCCTGCGAAATCGACCCTTGATGATTCCCGCTGGTGAACCCGATCAAGGTCCCCGCCCCCTGCTTCCGCATCACCGCGGAGGCGGCCCGGAACACCGTGAACGTCCCCTTCAGATGCGTGGCGAGGACCGGGTCCCATTCCTCCTCGGTCATGTTGAACAGCATCCGCTCCCGCAGAATCCCGGCGACGCACACGACCCCGTCGATCCGCCCGTAGGCCGACACCGCCGCGTCCACCACCCGCTGCCCACCCGCCATCGTGGACACGTCGTCGGCGACGGCGACCGCTTCCCCGCCCGCCGCCTCGATCTCCTTGACCACGCTCTCGGCGACCTCGCTCGTGGGCGAGACGCCGTCCACGGACACCCCGTAGTCGTTGACGACCACCCGCGCCCCCGCGGCCGCGGCGGCCAGCGCCACCGCCCGCCCGATCCCCCGCCCGGCACCCGTCACGGCGACGACCTTGCCTGCCAAGAAGTTCCCCACGCCCCGGCCCCTTCCCGCGGTTTCTGACGGTCCGTTAGATTCGACTTGATTCTACGACCCGTCAGATGCACGAAGACAAGCCCCTTACAGGAGCTCGCAAGCCCCGGGGAGGACTCATGTCACTGCCGGACGCGTTCCATGAGATCGCCAAGCGCGTGAACAACTGGGGACGCTGGGGGGACGACGACGAGATCGGCACCCTCAATCTGATCACCGACGAGGTGGTCCGCGAGGCGGCCGCCTGCGTCCGCACCGGCCGCCGCGTCCCCCTCGCCCTCCCCCTGCAACAGGACGGCGTCCAGACCGGGATGATCCCCGGACGCGTCAACCCGCTGCACGCCATGGTGCAGATCAACCAGGAGCTCTTCGGCCCGGGAACCGTCGCCTGCAGCGACGACATCGTGACCATGGGCCTGCAGGCGGCCACCCACTGGGACGCGCTCACCCACGTCTCGCACTCGGGCCGGCTCTACAACGGCCGCCCCGCCGACACCATCACCCCGCACGGTGGCGCCGAGTTCAGCGGCATCGACAAGGCACGGCACATCGTCTCGCGAGGCGTGCTGCTCGACGTGGCACGTGCGCGTGGCGTCACGCGACTCGACGGCGGGCACGCGGTCACCCCGGAGGACCTGGAGGCGGCGGAGGAACTCGCGGGCACGCGCGTGCGTGCCGGGGACATCGTGCTCGTACGGACCGGGCAGATCCAGGTCTGTCTCGCCGGCGACAAGCACGCCTACGGCTACCCCTCGCCCGGCCTGTCGATCCGTACGCCGGAGTGGTTCCACGCGCGCGACGTGGCGGCCGTGGCGAACGACACCCTCACGTTTGAGATATTTCCTCCCGAGACTGAGGATTTGTGGCTGCCCGTGCACGCGCTCGACCTGGTGGAGATGGGCATGCTCCAGGGCCAGAACTGGAATCTCGAAGAGTTGTCCACAGCCTGTGGAGAAGAGGGCCGCTACGCATTCCTGCTGTCGGCGATGCCCGAGCCCTTCGTCGGCGGCACGGGGACTCCTGTCGCACCCGTGGCCGTGCTGTGACGAGGTCGGCTGGCGGCGCGGCTTCCCCGCTCTCGGCTACGCCCGAGCGGGAGGTGCCCCCATCCGCCCCGAGCACGGCACCGCGCCGCCATCCGACTCCGGCGTACCCGCCCCGGCCCCTCGTCTCCCCCTGCCCTGAGAGAACCGACGCCGAATCACGACCCACACTCGACAAGGGCTTCCGTCACCGAAACCCTCGTCGTCCCCTCGCGGCGAATCGCTGACCATAAGCGTGATCAACCGGACACGTCGCGTCAACACCCACCCGGGGATTTGTTACTTAAGCCCTATTTGCAGCAGGCGCGCACAGAAGCATGCCCGGGCGCATCAGTGCCTGCCCGAGCAGAGGAGACAGCGCTTTCTGCAACCGTGCACCCAATCCGGCGGAGTTGCCGGGCCGTGCGCCCGTCACGACGCTTCACACCGCTTCGTACGCCAGCCCCTCGTACGCCGACACCCCGCTGCCGTAGGCGGTAGCAGACCTCTCCGACGCGGCGGCGCGGTCCAGTTCGCACCAGATCCGCTTGCCGGCACCCTCGGAGCTCCAACCCCAGCGGTCCGCCAGACCGTCGACGAGCGCGAGGCCCCGGCCGCCCGTCGCGTCATCGTCGGCACACCGCGGCACCGGCGCCCGGTCGCTGCGGTCGGCCACCTCGAGCCGTACGGTGGTGGACTCCTGGGCCGCACCCGGCAGGGACAGCCTCAGTACGGCCGGACAACCGGTGTGCACCACGGCATTGGTGACGAGTTCGGAGACGAGCAGGATCAGCGTCTCGGCGAGCGGCTCGTCGGCCCCTATCCCGGACCCGGCGAGCCGCGAACGGGCCCACCGCCGGGCTCGCCCCACCTCAGCGGGGTCGGGCCGGATCTCCAGCTGCACTTGAAGCACCTGCACCGTTCACACCATCCGAACCGGCGGACACATAGCCCCGCGCCTCACGAGGGCCACGATCCTAGCCATTTTTTTCATGGCCAGAACAATGGCCAAAGCCAGGGTCACAGAACGTGAATCCCTTAGCTGACAGCATGGTTGACGTACAGTCACCCCAACAAGCGCTTCGGGCATATTCCAGCGCGAAGGAGTACCCGTGCGGCATACTGTGCGACGCTTGTCGTGGAGAGTCGAACAGGCGGGGGCAGAAAGCCCTCTCACCCTGCGAGAAACGGCGCGCACCGCCGGATCCGGAGCCGCCTCAAGGGCAACTCCGGCATGGCTCGTGCTCGGAACCACTCGCATCTCACACAAGGTACCGGAGCGGACCGCCGACTCCAGGCCGTGACGAGTCACGCCTAGGACACAACCCGATATCAACGCTCCGTAATTCCGGTATGCCACAATCCGCGACATCCGCGTGGGCGCGATCTGCGATATCGCAGACCAGGGGCCTTCAGGTCGATTCGGCGAGAAGCTCAGCGGCCAATCGATCTTCACTTTCCGTAATGGGTCCCGCACGATGAGTTCGCACCCATGCGCGCTTCAGATGCAGGTGCACCTCGAACTCCCAGGTGAATCCCATGCCGCCGTGCACCTGGAGGCAGTCCCGGGCGCCGTGCACGGCCGCCTGGTCGGCGAGCAGCCGGGCGGTGTCGATGTCGGCCGGGTCGGCGGTGACGGCCGCCGCGTAGACGGCCGCCCGGGCCGTCTCCGTCCGTACCAGCATCTCCGCGCACAGATGCTTCACCGCCTGGAAGGCGCCTATCGGCTGCCCGAACTGCTCACGGGCCCGGGCGTGTTGCACGGCGAGCTCGCACGCGCGTGTGGCGCTGCCCAGTTGTTCGGCCGCGGTGAGGAGTACGGCGACGGGGTCCACGTCGCAGGCCACGGGAACCCGGTGCAGGGGTGTCAGCGGGTCGACCGACCGCAGCGGCACGGCCCCCGCCGCGTCTCCCTGTACGGCGTCCGCCTCCGTGAGCCACTCCACCAGCCCGTTGCCGACGGCGGCGACGACCGCCTCCCCGGTGGCCGCTCCCGGCACCGTCCCCGCCGCGAGATGCGTGGCCACCAAGGGCCCGGGCAACAGCGCCCGCCCCGCCTCCTCGAAGGCCAACGCCGCCTCGGGCAGCCCGAGTCCGACCCCGCCCCGCGCCTCCGGGAGCCGTAGCGCGAAGAACCCGGCCGCCCCGAGCTCCCGCCACAGCGCCCGGTCCAGCCGGCCGGGCCGGTCGACGGCGGCCCGCAGCGCCTCCCCGCCGAAGCGCCGCGCCAGCAGCTCCCGCACACCGCGCCGCAACGCCCGCTGGTCCTCGGTCAGTTGGAACCGCATCCGTCACCGCCCCTTCGGCAGCCCGAGGAGCCGCTCGGCCACGATGTTCCGCTGGATCTGCGAGGTGCCGGCGGCGATGGTGTACGACAGCGAGGACAGCCGGTCGAGTGTCCACGGCCGGTCCAGGTCCAGCGACTCCGGCCCCAGGACGTCGGCCGCGGCGTCGTAGAGCTCCTGGCGGGCGTGCGAGTACCTCAGTTTGAAAACCGAACCCCCGACCCCCGGCACCCCACCCGTCAGCTCGGCCTCGCTCACGTTCCACTGCGTCAGCCGCCACAGCGCCCGGAACTCGGCGTTCAGCCGGCCCAGCCTCCGCCGTAGCGCCGGGTCGTCCCAGCGGCCGTTCTTACGGGCCTCGGCGGCGAGTTCGCGCAGTACTCGCCGGCAGGCGACGACCTCGCCCACGAAGGCCGTGCCGCGCTCGAAGGACAAGGTCACCATCGTCACGCGCCAGCCGTCGTTCTCGTCCCCGACCCGGTTGGCGACCGGCACCCGCACCTCGTCCAGGAACACCTCGGCGAACTCGGCCGACCCTGCGAGAGTCTTCAGCGGCCGTACGGTGATGCCCGCCGCGTCCATGGGCATGGCCAGCCAGCTGATGCCGCGATGCTTGGGCGCCTCGGGGCCGGTGCGCACCAACAGCTCGCACCAGTCGGCCACTTCCGCATGGGAGGTCCAGATCTTGGACCCGCTCACCACATAGACGTCGCCGTCCCTCCACGCGCGCGTGCGCAGCGCCGCGAGGTCGGATCCGGCGTCCGGTTCGCTGAAGCCCTGGCACCAGACCTCCTCCCCGCGCAGGATCGGCGGCAGCCAGCGCGCCCGCTGCTCGGGGGTTCCCTCGGCGGCGATGGTCGGCCCGGCGTGCAGCAGCCCGACGAAGCCCGCGCCGACATAGGGCGCGCCGGCTTTCTCGGTCTCCTCCAGGAAGATGAGGCGGACGGTCGGGGAGGAGCCCCAGTGGACCTCGCCGTATCCCGCGTCATACAGCCTGCGCTGCCAGCCGAGGTCGTAGGCGCGGCGCCGCGGCCAGTCGTCGGGGGACGGCTTCGGCGGGAGCGCCGGAAGGGCCTTGCCCAGCCACTCCCGCAAGCGCGCCCGGAACTCCTCCTCTTCCGGCGTGTAGGTGAGGTCCATCCACCACCCTCCTGACGGTCCGTCAGATTCACCTGCAGGCTAGCCCCGCACCCCTGGACCGACAAGGCGCCGGGCCCTACGCTCTCCGCACGATCTGACATACCGTCAGCAAGAGGGGGTTGTCGTGAACGACACCGCACACGCCCTGAGTTCCTCGCGCACACTCTGGGAACTGGTCGCACGCCGTGCCGAGCTGACCCCCGACCGTCCCGTCCTCCTCCAGGACGACCGCTCCCTGTCCTTCGGCGAGCTACGCGCGCGTGCCGAGCGCGTGGCGGCCGGCCTGTACGACGTGGGCGTACGTCCCGGCACGGTCGTCGCCTGGCAGCTGCCCACCCGCATCGAGACGGCCCTGCTGTCCTTCGCGCTCGCCCGCCTCGGCGCCGTACAGTCGCCGGTCATCCCGTTCTACCGGGACCGCGAAGTGGGCTTCGCGCTGCGGGAGTCGAAGGCGGAGTTCTTCGCGGTGCCGGGCGAGTGGCGGGGCTTCGACCATGCGGAGATGGCGCGGCGCCTGGGCGCGAAGGGGATCTTCGAGGCGTACGACACCCTGCCCGACGGCGATCCGTCCGTGCTGCCCCCGCCGCCCGCCGAGGGCACCTCGGTGCGCTGGATCTACTGGACCTCGGGGACGACGTCCGACCCCAAGGGCGTCCTGCACACCGACCGCTCGCTGATCGCGGGCGGGTCCTGCCTGGCGCACGCGCTGCACCCGAGGGCCGACGACATCGGGTCGATCGCCTTCCCTTACGCCCACATAGGCGGCCCGGACTACATGGTGATGCTGCTGCTGTACGGCTTCCCCGCGGTGATGTTCGAGCAGTTCGCGCTGCCTCAGGCGCTGGAGGCGTATCGCCGGCACGGCGTGACGATCGCCGGCGGGTCGACGGCCTTCTACTCGATGTTCCTGAACGAGCAGCGCAGGCAGCCCGGCGGCGCGAAGGCCGTCCCCTCGCTGCGGCTGCTGGCGGGCGGCGGGGCGCCCAAGCCGCCGGAGCTGTATCACACCGTGGTCCGCGAGATGGGGGTGCAGCTCACGCACGGGTACGGCATGACCGAGGTGCCGATGATCACCATGGGGGCGCCGGACGACACGGCGGACAACCTGGCGACGACGGAGGGGCGGCCGCCGGAGCAGATGGAGATCCGGATCGTGGAGGGGGAGGTACGGCTGCGCGGGGAGGCGGTGTGCCAGGGCTATCTGGATCCGGCGCAGACGGCGGCGGCCTTCGACGAGGAGGGGTTCCTGCGGACCGGTGACCTCGGGTATCTGACGGACAGCGGGCATCTGGTGCTGACCGGCCGCCTCAAGGACGTGATCATCCGCAAGGGCGAGAACGTCTCGGCGAAGGAGATCGAGGACCTGCTGCACCGGCATCCGGCGGTCGGCGACGTGGCGGTGATCGGGCTGCCGGACGCGGACCGCGGGGAACGGGTCTGCGCGGTCGTGGAACAGCCGGACGGCGCCGAGAAGCTGACCCTTCAGGCCGTGACGTCGTATCTGCGCGGCGAAGGGCTGGCGACGCACAAGCTGCCGGAGCAGCTGGAGGTGGTCGACGCCCTTCCGCGCAACGAGACCCTCCGTAAGGTCCTCAAGTACAAGCTCAGGGAGCGCTTCTCGGCAACGGCGTAGGTGTCACTCGGGGACGGTGAAGTAGCGGGCGAACGCGGTGACGATCTCGCCCTCCGCCACCTTGCCGTCGCCGTCCGGATCGAGGGTCGCGGCGGCTGCCCGGGCGACGTCCTCCTGAACACCGAGGCAGACGAGCACGCGCGCGGTGTCGGCGACGGTGGCGGCTCCGTCGCCGTCTCCGTCGGCCAGGTCGAGGGCGGCGTGCAGGAAGGGGCGGGCGATCTCGGCGAACCGGTCCGGGTTGTCGCGCAGCCGCTTGACCGCGCCGTTCACGAACTCCTCGCGGGTGATCCGCTGGTCGCCGTCACGGTCCGCGATCCCGGCCATGCCCTGCCAGAACGCCTCGGCGCCGACGTACAGCGCCTGGCCCTTGTCGGACCGGGCGGCGATGCCGAACTCCGTGAGCAGCGCCTTGGCCGCCGTATTGAAGTCCTCGCGGTCGATGTAGCCGTTGCCGTCCTGGTCGAAGGTGGCGAACCGGGCGGCGATCCTGCGCTCGTACTCGCTGCTGACCATGTCTTATCGGGCCGCCTTACGTCACGTGGGGTGCATCTCGCACGGAGCGTACGACGGCGGGGGCCGTGCGGGCGCGAGAAAGCGGCGGTTGTGCCAAGACCGAGGGAATTTCGGGACAACGGTGTGGCACTTGCAGAGAAAAACGGGGGGACGGTCAGGCCGACAGCGGTCCGGCGTCCTCCGCGACCGCCGCCGCGACGTCCGGATACACCTCGAACAGCCGGCGCACGCCCAGCGCCCCCAGGACCCGGTTGACGTGCGACCCCTCCGCCGCGCCCTGCGCCGGAAGTATCAGCCGCAGGCTGCCCTGGCAGGAGCGGATCAGGCGGCGGGAGGCGATGAGGACGCCGACGCCGCTGGAGTCGCAGAACATGACCTCGGAGAGGTCCAGGACGAGGCTGTGCCGTCCCTCGGCCACCGCGTCATGGACGTGCTGGCGCAACGCCGGCGATGTCACCAGGTCCAGCTCGCCCGATACCTGGAGCACGGCCCAGTCGCCCCGCTCACCGCCGGTCACTTTCAACGTCACCACCACGCCCCTCGCTCGCCGGACTCGCCGAAACGGAAGCGACTCCTACGCTTCCTTGCAGCGCGGCTGCCCAGCGGCTGTTCCCTGAAACACCTTCCAGAAAACGGTCACCGATCAGGAAAGGCTTGTTTCAATCGCATTCGATCCTGTTCGATCGAGTCTGATCGCACGGTGGCCGGGTAACCGAGCGGGTGCGAGGTCGGACGCGAGGTCGGGCACGGCGGACGCGGAGTCGGGCCCGAAGCCCCCTATCACGAGTGCGAGGTGCGTCACCAGCGATGAGTCTTCAAGGGGCGCACATTGCGACGAAGGGGCGTGCGCTGTCAGACGTGCCGACTACATTCGGGGAGACGGAGGACGCACGCTGGGCAGGACGGACCGGTGAGGGGGGCCGTATGGCGACGAAGGACGCACCGCCCCGCTGGGACCGCAAGATGCAGCAGCGGCTCGCGCGAGGGGAGGCGGCCGCCCTCGGCGAGCTCTACGACCGGTTCGCCTCGCTCGTGCACGGCCTCGCCCACACCGTGCTGGGCGACGAGCGTGCCGCCGACCACATCACCCGCGATGTCTTCGCCCACGTCTGGGAGCACCCGGACACCTACGACCCCAGGCAGGGCCCGCTGCGCTCCTGGGTCGCCGCGCTGACCCACCGCCTCGCCGTGCAGCGGCTGCGCGCCACCGAGACCGCCGCCCTCGTGCAGGCCGGACAGGGCTCCACCGAGGAGCTGGAGCGCAAGGTGCGGTACGCCTCGGTCGCCGCCCGCGCCGACTACATCGTCCAGTCCATGCCCGTCCCGCTGCGCGCCGCCCTGGAGCTGGCCTATTTCCAGCGCCGCGACTACCGCCAGACCGCCGCCGACCTCGGCGTCACCGAGGACGAGGCCCGCCGCCGTCTCCGCCTGGGCCTGCAACTGCTCTCCACGGCCCACGACGCCGGAGCCGCCCCGGGGGCGCCGCCGGGATACGGGGGTGCGGTGTGAACGAGGCGGGACGGTTCGAGGTGTACGACGAGCACGACGAGCACAAGGGGCCGGAGGGACACGGGGGCCAGGAGCCGGACGACCACTCCTCCCAGGACAAGGACCACGACGAGGACCACGACAAAGACAAGGACAGGAAGGACAGGAAGGACAGGAAGGACAGGAAGGACAGGAAGGACAGGAAGGACAGGGAGGACAGGGAGGAGAACGGCCCCGGGGACCCCGCCCGCGGAGCCGACGGCATGAACAGCGGCCACGGCGACGGTGACGACCCCGCCGCCCCGAAGCCGGACCCCGACCCGGACCAGCCACCGCGCATACCGCTCCCCCGCGCCTCCGTCGAGGACACCGGACGCCCCCTGCCCGACCTGGAGGTTCTCGCCGACCCGGCACCGCGCCGCGCCCCGCTCGTCCTCGAACACCGGGTCCTGAAGTCGCTCCTCGGAGCGTGGGCGCTGGCCGCCTGCTCGCCGGAGGAGGCGGCGGCCGTCGAGGAACACCTCGGCACCTGCGGCCTCTGCGCCGACGAGGCACGCCGGCTGCGCGAGGCCGTCGGCCTGCTGCACCCCTCAGAGACCCTCGACCTGGACCCGTCCCTGCGCACCCGCGTCCTGGAGGGCTGCCTGGAGCGGCGCCCGCCGCGCATCCCGGTGCCCGAGTGGGCGACGCCGTACGACGCCGAGGCGGCCCGCCTCGACGCCCTGCTGCAGGACTTCGGCGACGCCGAGTGGCACGCGCCCGTGCGGCTGCGGTGGTTCGAGAAGGACGAGCCGACGAGCCGTCGGACGACCGTCGCCGGGGTCATCGCGCATCTGCTGACGGTCGACGGGCTGGTGGCTATCGCGCTAGGCCTGGACGACCCGATGGGCGACGTGACCGCGGACCGCCCGACCCCGTCCGCGCGCACGGAGGCGTACTGGCGGGCCTCGCACTACCCGCCGACACGCGCCGTCCGGGCGCCGTGGCGTGAGCAGACCCACGACCTGGTGCGCACCGTGTCCTTCACGGGCGGCGGCACCGGCAAACTGTCCGTGCCGTACGGCGACTTCGAACTGCCGCTGCACGACGCCATGCTGGACCGCGCCTTCGAGTGCTGGGTGCACGCGGAGGACATCGCCGAGGCGGTGGACTACCCGTACGAGCCGCCGTCCGGCGCCGACCTGCACCAGATGGTCGCCCTGGCCGCCCGCATGCTGCCCACGGTCCTGGCGGCCCGCCGCCGCGACGGCCTGGCGGCGCCTCCGCCGGGCCCCTACCGCCACCTCGTCCCGGCCGGCGAGCCCGGCCGCAGCCTGCGCCTGGAGATCGAGGGCTCGGGTGGTGGAGAGTGGCTGATCCCGCTGGACTCCCCGGCGGCGATCGGCTCCGCGGAGCACGAGGTGGCCCATATCGCCCTGGACGGTGGGGAGTTCTGCCGCTTGGCCGCCGGCCATGTGTCGCCGCAGGAGGCCGCCGCGGGGCAGATGGGCGACCGGGAGGCGATCAGGGATGTGCTGTTCGCGGCGGCGAGCTTGAGCCGTATGTAGGGGCAGTTCTCCATCGCGGGCGGCTGCGGGCGTGTGGGGGCTGGTCGCAGCCGCCGCCGAACAGTACCCCGATACGACAACACTCCCGACAGCTCCCTCGCCGGTCTCCACCTGCGCGCCTCGATGATCTGGATCAAGGACCTCACCAGGACCACCCGATGATCACGACTCGATGTGCCCCTAGGTGGCCGCTGAGGTGCCGGACACCAAGGGCGGGCAGGAGTTGAGTCAACGGTCAACCAGCCGTGGACGCGGGGCCTCACCCGTGGATTCCGCGTCGGTGTCGTCGGTGCCGACCGGGCCGCGGGGAAGCATCCGGTCCAGCCACTTCGGCAGCCACCAGTTGGCCCGGCCGAGGAGTGTCATGGTCGCCGGTACCAGCACCATGCGTACGACCGTGGCGTCGATGAAGATCGCGGTGGCCAGGCCGAGCCCGAACATCTTGGTGGAGGGGTCCTCGGCGACGGCGAAGGACAGGAAGACCGCCACCATGATGAGGGCGGCCGAGGTGATGATCCGGGCGGTGCGCGAGACGCCCTCAACGATCGCCGTGCCGTTGTCGCCGGTGCGCAGGTACTCCTCGCGTACGCGGGAGAGGAGGAACACCTCGTAGTCCATCGACAGGCCGAACAGGATGGCGAAGAGGAACATCGGGATGAACGACACGATCGGAACCGTCGCTTCCAGCCCGATGAGTGCGCCTCCCCAGCCCCACTGGAAGACCGCGACCATGATGCCGTAGGCCGCGCCGATGCTCAGCAGATTCAGCAGTACCGCCTTGAGCGGTACGAGTATCGAGCGGAAGACCAGCATCAGCAGCAGGAACGACATCGCCAGCACGGCGGCGACGAACACCGGCAGGCGCTCACTGGTGCGTTGGCCCACATCGGACAGGCTCGCGGCGGCGCCGCCGACGTGGGCCCTGGCCGGGCCGTGCCCGATCGCCGTGGGCAGCACGTCGGTGCGCAGCCGGGCGATGGTGTCGGCCGTGGCCTTGTCCTGAGGGCTGGTGGTCGGGAACACCACGAGGGTCGCGATGCCGGTGGCCCGATCGATGTGCGTCGGCGCGACGGATGCGATGCCCGGATCCGCCGCGACCGTGGTGACGAGACGGTCCACCACCCCCCGATCGCCGGAGGGGTCCGCGGCGATGACGAGGGGACCGTTGGTGCCCGGGCCGAACCCCTCGGCGACGAGGTCGTAGGCCCGGCGCTCGGTACGGCTGTGGGGCAGTGAGCCGTCGTCGGGCAGGCCGACGCGCAGGCCGAGCACAGGCAGCGTCGCGGTCAGCAGCAGCCCCGCCGCGCCGACCGCGTACGGCACCGGGTGCCGGCTGACGTGCCCGATCCAGCGACGCCACCCGGCGGCGTGGGCGGCGCCCGCCGCCGGGTCCCGCCGCCGTGCGAGTCGGACCGGCTTCCTGGTCCGCAGAGCCCGGCCGATCCGGCCGGCCCGGCCCAGCCGCGGGCCCGCCGCGCCGAGGAAGGCCGGCAGCAGCGTCACCGACGCGAGCACCATGGTCAGGACGACGATCGAGACGGCAACCCCGCCCACCGTCATGAACGGCACGTTCGCGACCGCCAGGCCGAGGATCGACACCACGACGGTGCCGCCGGCGAAGACCACCGGCCGCCCCGCCGTGGCCACCGCCCGTCCGGCCGCCGCCTGCGGATCGAGCCCGCACGCGAGGTACTCCCGGTGCCTGGCGAGCACGAACAGCGCGTAGTCGATGCCCACTCCGAGCCCGACCATGCTGCCCAGGACCGGTGCGAAGGTGGGGACCTCTGTCACCCCCGCCAGTAGCGTCATCGTGGCGACCCCGACGGTCAGCCCGAAGACCGCCATGCCGATCGGCAGCGCGGCGGCGACGAGCGAACCGAACGCCAGGAACAGGATCGCGGCCGCGGCGAGGAGGCCGATCAGCTCGCTCGCGCCGCCGTCGGGGTCGGAGAAGACGTAGAAGAGGTTCCCGCCCATCTCGATGCGCAGCGGCAGCTCGGCGCGCAGCCGGTCGCCGAGATCGACGAGGGCGTCGAGGTCTTCGGCCGACAGCCGGCTCTGGTCGGGGTACTGCACCCGGACGACCGCGATCCGCCCGTCGGCCGAAACGAGGCCGCCGCGCACGGCGGTGTCCCCGCCCGCGTCGAGCGCCCCCGCCGGGTCGCTCGTGCCGAGCACGTGCGGCAGCCGCTTCACCTCGGCCCGCAGCCGCGTGAGAGCGGTGCGCGCGCCGTCGTCGTCGAAGAACGTCGCACCGTCGTCGAGGGGGGTGACGACCACTTGGGCGGTCATCCCCTCCTGGCCGGTGCCTGCCCGCTCGATCAGTTCCGCGGCCCGTCGGGAGTCCAGTCCCGGAGCGGTCATCGAGTCCGCGGTCCGCCCGCCGAAGGCGACGGCGGCGAGGACGGCGAGCGTGGCGGCGATCAGCCATGCCGCGATCACCCGCCAGGGATGGCGGGCGGCGCTTGCGCCCAGGCGCAACAGGGCTTTCGAGAGCATCGGGTCCTCCAACCACCTCGTCGGCCGTCCTTGTACGGCCGCCGATGCCGAGGCTCGTCGCCACGCCGCTCCGCGGCATCGGCCCGCGGGCCGCGGATCCGTCGGCCCCGGGGCGGAGTGACGACCCGTCCTTTCGGCCGATGCGCGGCACGCCGCGGTCCCTAGGCTGAGAACCGTGCTCCGAGACGACCTGCGAACCCTGTGGACCGAACCCCGGCCGCCCGACGCGCCCGCCCGGGTGCGGCGGGACTGGGCGCTGCTCGCCGCGGGCCTTGCCGGTGTGGCGCTGGAGGCCACCCTGCGCGAGAACGTCGTGTGGCGGCCGGTGGCGGTGGTGTTCGCCGTATGGCTGTGCCTGCTGCCCCTGTGGCGCCGGACCCGCCCGCTGGCGATGGTGACGCTGGCGTTCGGCTCGGTGATCCTGCTTCAGGTGGCCTGGCTCGTCGCCGCACCGCGCGAGCCCGTCGGCCTGTACACCGGCGCGGTCGTGCTCGTGCTGGTGTACGCGCTGCCCCGGTGGGGATCGGGACGCGAGATCGTGCTGGGCGGCGCGGTGATCCTCGCGGCCGGCGCGCTGTGTTCCGTCACGGACGAGACCCCGGTCGTCGAAAATGTCGTGGGCTTCGTCTTCCTGCTGCTGCCCGGCGTGGTCGGGTCTGCCGTGCGGTTCCGGGTGACCGCTCGCGAGCGGCAGTTGGAGCAGGTGCGCTCCCGCGAGCGCGAGCAGCTCGCCCGGGAACTGCACGACACGGTGGCCCACCACGTGTCGGCCATGGTGATCATCGCCCAGGCGGGCCGGGTGCTCGCGGGCACCGACCCGTCCGCCGCCGTCGAGGCGCTGGAGGGGGTCGAGGAGGAAGGGGCGCGCACGCTGGAGGAAATGCGCGCCATGGTCGCCGCGCTGCGCGACCGCGGGGTCGGCGCCGAGCTGGCGCCCCCTGCCGGAGTCGCGGATCTGGAGCGCCTGGTGCGCACCCCGGGTGGTCGCCTCAGGGTCGACCTGGGGCTCGACGGCGAACTGGACGCGCTGCCCCCGGCCGTGGACGCGGCCGTCTACCGGATCGTGCAGGAGTCGGTGACCAACGCGCTGCGCCATGCGGTCGACGCGACCGAGCTCGTCGTTCGGGTCGCCGCGGAACGGCACACGGTACGGGTGAGCGTGCGCGACAACGGCCGGCGGACCGGCCGGGGTCGCGACGGATACGGACTTACCGGACTGCGCGAGCGCGCGACCCTGCTCGGCGGCACACTACGAGTCGGCCCGGGTACCGACCGGGGCTGGCATGTCGAAGCCGAACTGCCGAGAGCGAGGAGCGAGAGCGGTGTCCATTCGCGTCCTCGTCGCTGACGACCAGACGATCATCCGCACCGGGTTGCGGATCATGCTGAACGCCCAGCCCGGCATCGAGGTGGTCGGCGAGGCCGCCGACGGACAGGAAGCGGTACGTCTGGCCCGCGAACTGCGCCCCGACGTCTGCCTGTTCGACATCCGCATGCCCGTGATCGACGGACTCGAGGCCACCCGGTTGGTCGCCGGCCCGGGCGTCGCCGACCCGCTGGCCGTGGTCGTCATCACCACGTTCGACCTCGACGAGTACGTCTACGGCTCATTGCGTGCCGGCGCCCGCGGATTCCTCCTCAAGGACACGGGACCGGACCTTCTGGCCCAGGCCGTACGGTCGGCGTCCGACGGTGAGGCGCTCATCGCGCCCAGCGTCACCGTCCGTCTGCTCCAGGCATTCGCGGACCTGCCCGCCGGCCGGCCCGCGGCCCAGCCGGTCTCCCCCGTCACCGCCCGCGAGGAGCAGGTGCTCCTCGCCGTCGCTCGCGGGCTGACCAACACCGAGATCGCCGATGCACTGCACATCAGCCTCAGCACGGTGAAGACGCATCTGGCCAGCCTGATGGCCAAACTCGGCGCCCGCAACCGGGTCGAGATCGCGATGTGGGCCTACGAAACGCGCCGTATCCTCCCCGGAACCTGAGCCGGGTGCCGGGCCATGTCCCTACCAGGAGGCCGGAACTGGGACGGTGAGACACCCGATACGACAAGACTCCCGACAGCTACCTCGCCAGTCTCCACCCGCACGCCTCGATGATCTGGATCAAAGACCGCACCAGGACCACCCGATGATCACGACTCGATACGCGCCCTAGGCGAACACAACCGTCCGCCGCCCGTTCAGCAAAATCCTCCGCTCGGCATGCCACTTCACCGCCCGAGCCAGCGCCTGGCACTCCACATCCCGCCCGATCGCCACCAGCTGATCCGGCGTCACGTCATGCCCCACGCGCTCGACCTCCTGCTCGATGATCGGCCCCTCGTCGAGGTCGGCAGTGACGTAATGAGCCGTGGCGCCGATCAGCTTCACACCCCTGGCGTGAGCCTGGTGATACGGCTTCGCACCCTTGAAGCTCGGCAGGAAGGAGTGGTGGATGTTGATGATCCGCCCACTGAGCTGCTTGCACAGATCGTCGGAGAGCACCTGCATGTACCGGGCGAGAACGACCAGCTCGACGTTCTCCTCGCGCACGAGCTCGAGGAGCCGTGCCTCCGCCTCGGGCTTGTTGTCCTTCGTCACCGGAATGTGGTGGAAGGGAATGTCGTACGACCCCACGAGCTCGGCAAAGTCGGTGTGGTTGGACACCACGGCGGCGATCTCCACAGGAAGCGCACCGATCCTGGCCCGGAACAACAGGTCGTTCAGGCAGTGCCCGAACTTGCTGACCATCAGCACGACCCGCATCTTCTCCTCGGCCCGATGGATCTGCCAGTCCATCTGGAAGGAGTCCCCGATCGCCGCGAAGCTCGCCCGCAGCTTCTCCACCGTCACCGGCGCCTCCGCCGAGAAGTGGACACGCATGAAGAACAGTCCCGTGTCGCGGTCACCGAACTGCTGGCTGTCCTCGATGTTGCAGCCGGTCATGAACAGGTAGCTCGACACGGCGTGCACGATGCCCTGCTTGTCCGGGCAGGAGAGCGTGAGGACGTACTGGTCGGAGGGGACCGCGGCTCGGGTGGACTGCTCGTTCATGCAGCACAGGGTCCCATACCCGACGCCCCCGGTGGACAGGCGTCCCGTTACGCGGACCGCGTCATGATCCGCAGCACCTCGAGCGTGCGGGGCGGGGCGTCCGGGTCCTCGCCGTCGGCCATGGCCATCCGGACATGCGCGTCCCGCGCCGCCCGCACCGCCTCCGGCCACCCCTGGTTCTCCATGTACGCGGAAACCGGCGCGTCCGGGCCGACCTGGTGCATGATCCGCAGCACCCGCAGGACGGCGGTGTCCACGAGGGCCGCCTCCTGCGAGTCGCGGAATATGGTCCCGACGTACTTCTCGGCGGACCAGTTGTCCAGCCAGGTGTCCTCGACCAGGCGGTACACGGCGTCGGTGACGTCGCCGTACCCGTCGACGCCGGCCAGCCAGACGTCCCGCTGGAACACCGGATCGGAGAGCATGTGCAGCGCCGAGCGCACATTGCTGCGCCAGCGCCACCACGGCATGTCGTTTACGGGCATGCCGCCCATGGTGGATGAGCGACGGCCGCGACGGGAAGAGCTATCCGAACCTTGCACAATCATCGATCGTACGTTCCCCCTCGCAGGCGCCCCACCGACCCCCTTAATTCACCTTCTCGTCACCGAAGGATAACCAAGGGTCACGCTCAGGTTAGGGGTGTGGCGGAATCGTGCATAGCCATGACCGGCAGGCGACGCATCCGCAGCACCTTCCTCCCCACGTTCACCAACCGGCCCGTCCGAGCCTCCGCGCGTACCGCGGCGGCCCTGGTGGCGTGTGCGTCGCTCGCCGCGGGATGCGGGGTCATCCCCGGTGCCACGGGGGGTTCCGGGGATGGCCCGATCACCGTCATGACCTGGGCCCCGGAGAACACCAAGGCCACCAACAAGCCCGGCATGCCCGCCTTCGCCCGGGCGTACGCCCGCTGGATCAACGCCCACGGCGGCATCAACGGCCGCGAGCTGAAGGTCCTCACCTGCAACGACCGCAACGACAGCGTGGTCGCGGCGAAGTGCGCCGAGCGCGCGGTCGACGAGAACGTCGTGGCGGTCGTCGGCTCCTACAGCCAGTACGGCGACACCTTCCTGCCCTCGCTGGAGGGCGCCGGCATCCCGTACATAGGCGGCTACGGCGTCACCAGCGCCGAGTTCACCAGTCCCCTCTCCTACCCCGTCAACGGCGGTCAGCCCACCCTCCTGGCCGGCCTCGGCAAGGAGCTGGCCCGCAGGTGCGGCCCCGTCGCGCTGGTCCGCCCCGACAGCATCGCGGGCGACGAGCTGCCGCCCCTGCTCAACTCCGGCCTCAAGGCGGGCGGGCACCGGGCCGCGGCCGACCAGCTGGCCGAGGAGGACGCCACCGAGTACGGGCAGCAGTCGCTGCGGGCCCTGGGCTACGCCACCAACGACCCGACGGGCACGGGCTGTGTGGTGCCCGCCCTCGGCGACCGCACCACCACCTTCATGGACTCCTTCCGGCGCGCCCGCCAGGACTACGCCGATGTGCGCACCGCCACCGTCCTCGGCAGCGTCGACCAGACCGTGATCAACGCCAACGGCGGGGCGTCGGGGCCGTACGAGGGGTCGTACATCACCGGCTGGTACCCCGTGGCGAGCGATCCGCGCTGGGACGCCATGAAGAAGGTGATCAGCGAGCAGGCCTTCGGCGACAACCGCATCGACCCCGCGGACGCCGGCGTGCAGACCACATGGATCGCGTACACGGTGTTCAAGAAGGTCGTCGAGTCGCTCGGCGACGGCGAGGTCACCTCCGACACCGTGGCGGAGGCTCTGGACCGGGGTCTGAAGGTCTCCACGGGCGGGCTCACCCCGACCCTCCAGTGGAAGTTCCGGGACGTGCTGGCCCCCGTCGGCTTCCCCCGCCTGGCCAACCGCAAGGTGACCCTCCAGGTCGTGCGGGACGGCCGGCTGGTGGCGGCCCGCAAGGGCTTCATCGACGTGACGAAGACCCTGCAGAACGCCGACCCGAACTGACCGCCCGGCCCTTCCGGGCGGTCGAGGTCCCGGCCCGCACTACAGCTGGGTCGGCTGGCGCTCCGTCAGGCCGTACTTCTTGGCGATCGTGTTCCACAGCTGGGCGGCCGTCTTCTTCTGCTGGCTGGCGGTACCGCTGTCGCGGTTGCCGGCCTGGGTCTGGCCGGTGGCGCGGGCCTGGCCGCCCTTGCAGAGCTTCTTCTTGTTGCCGGCCACCTGGTCCGCCCACGCCGCGTAGTGGTTGTCGGCGGATGCCGACGCCTGCCACGCCTTGGTCAGCGCGGTGGTCAGCTCCGTGTGGTTCGGGAGCTGGTCGACGGAGAGCTTGGACAGGTCGCTGACCAGCTGGTTGCGCTGCTTGGCCGCGCCCCGCAGGTCCTGGGCGGCCTGAGCGAGGTTGCCGCAGGACTTCACGGCGGCCACCGCGTTGATCACCGCGGTACGGCTGTCGCCGCTGTCGGCCAGCAGCTTGTCCAGGGCGACCGCCTGCTGCTCGGCCGGGTCGGCGGACGGCGAGGAGGAACGCTCGGTCGCCGGGGCCGTGGCGGAGACGGGCTGGTTCTTGTCGCTCTTCTCGTCGTCCCCGCCCCCACCGGCGAGCAGCGCGCCCGCGCCGATGCCGAGGACGGCGATACCGACGCCGACGGCGGCGATGAGCGGCAACCGGGATCCCGTACGACCGCCGCGGCCACCGTCGTCGTCACCCGGGCCGTAGGAGCTGTGCGGGCCGTTCGGGCCGGGCGGGAAGTAGCCCGGCTCCTGCCCGCGCTGCGGCTGCGGCTGCTGGAAGCGCGGCAGCTGCTGGGTGGCCCCGGCCGCGGGCTCGCCGCCCGGCTCGCTGCGGAACAGGCTGTCGAAGTCGGAGAGCGGCTGCCGCTGCGGGCCGCCGTGCGGCGCGGCGCCCGGCTGACCGGCCACGGGCGGCATGTACCGCGTGGCCTCCGCGTCGGGCCCGGACGCGGACGGCATCGGCCCGGCACCGGGACCGGCGCCGCCTCCCTGCCGGGCCCGCCCCAGGATCTGCGTGCTCTCGTTGGACACCTCGGGCGGCAAGGCCCCCGGCCCCACCGGGGGGATGTACTGCGTGGCTCCCTCGTCCGCCGGGGACGCCCCGGTCGCCCCGCTCGGGTCGACGGGCGGTATGTAGCGGGTGGCCTGCTCGTCCGCACCCGCAGGGGCGGCACTGACCGGCGGTATGTACTGAGTGGCGCCTTCATCGGCCGGCGGCAACGGCGCTCCGAAACCCCCGGCACCGGCGTGCGGCAGGGGCGCATGGGGCGTGCCGTGCGCGGTGGGCGGCACCGGCCCGCTCGGGGCACTCGGGGCACCCTGCTGGGCGGGCGGCAGTGCGCCACCGGGGCCGGGCGCGCCGTACGTCTCCCCGCCCGCGGGCGGCAGCGGAGCGCTCCCACGGGAGGCCCCGTACGCCTGCGCCCCCGCAGGCGGCAGCGGTGCCGAAGCCGGACCGCTCTGCCCGTACGACGGCTGCGGCGCGGGCATCGGTGAGCCGGCCGGGGCGCCCTGCCCGTACGACGGCGTGCTCGGCTGCGCACCCTGTGCGCCCCCGCCGTAGGCGGCGCCCTGCGGCGGCAGCGGCGGGGACTGCTGGGGCGCTACGCCCCCGGCGGCGTCCGGCGCCGCGCCCCACGGGGCCGGCGCCTGCTGCTGATACGGCTGTTCCTGATACGGCGGCTGTTCCTGCCCGCCCCAGGCCTGGCCGGACTGCGCCCCCCAGGGCTGACCCGGCGCGGCGGACGGCGGGGCCGGGTGCTGGTCGGGCCCCCAGGGGGTGCCCCAGGCCTGGCCCTCGGGCGGTGCCGAGGGCGGGGGTGCGGCCGGCGGCGTGGCCGGCACCGACATCGGCCGGTCGCCGCCCGTCATGCCCGGCAGCAGCGGCTCACCACCGTCGGAGGGCAGCACGATGCCTTCGCGCGCGGGCCGCGCCGAGGGCTCCTCGCCCTGTCCACTCTGCGTCACCGGGGCTCCTACTAATGGGGGACCTTGTGAATCGTCGGCTCACGCTACCGGCTCCGCCGATCCCCGTGCTACGCAGCCCAGGACGTGACCTGCGTCCCTGTGACCGCGGTAACACTTCAGGTCCCCCATCCGCTATATATGCCCTTCCCTGACCATCGACGCCTTCATTTCCCTGCCGTTCACACCCCGGTACCCCGTGGTTTCACGCCGCGGCCTGAAGGTCCAGCCGCGCCCCGAACTCCCTTACCACCGGCTCGTCGCGGTACGGCTCCAATCGCTGCTGGAAGTCCTCCAGATAGTCGGCGCCCCGGTTGGAACGCAGGGTCTCCAGGAGTTCCACGGCCTTCAGCCCGGTGTGGCAGGCCTGTTCGACCTCGCGCTGCTGCACCTGTGCTGTGGCGAGCAGCACATAGCCGATCGCCCGGCGCCGCGCCTTGGTCTCCGGGAGCCCGGCCAGCGACTCCTCGGCCCGCCGGGCCGCCGCCTCGGCCTGGCCGAGGTCGCGGTGGCAGTGCGCCAGCTCGTCGGCGAGATAGGCCTCGTCGAAGTGCGCGATCCAGGCCGGGTCGTCCCCGGACTCCGCATCCGCCGTCTCCAGCGCGGTGACCGCGCGCCCGGACGCCACCTGGGCGGCCCGCGCGTCGCCCATCAACGCGTGCCCGCGCGCCTCGGCCGCATAGAACATGGACTCCGCGCGCGGGGTCACGCGCCCCCGCGCCCCCTCCTGCGCCGCCCGTGCCAACTGCGCGATCTCGCGCGGGTTCCCGAGCTGCGCGGCGAGGTGGCTCATGGAAGCGGCCAGCACATACCCGCCGTATCCGCGGTCTCCCGCCGCCTGCGCCAGCCGCAGCGCCTGGATGTAGTACCGCTGGGCGAGCCCCGGCTGCCCGGTGTCGATGGCCATGTACCCGGCGAGCTCGGTCAACCGCGCGACGGCCGCGAAGAGTTCACGCCCGACCGCTTCCCGGTACGACCCGGCCAGCAGCCCGGAGACGACACTGTTCAGGTAGTGCACCACGACCGGCCGCACATGCCCGCTGCCGTACTGGTGATCAAGGTCTACGAGCGCCTGTGTCATCGCGCGCACGGCCGCCACGTCGGACTGTCCCACCCGCGGCCCCGCCGAGCGCGCCACCTGTGAGTCGGGTGACGAGATGAGCCAGTCACGGCTGGGCTCGACCAGCGCGGACGCGGCGACGGACGAGCCGGACAGGAAGTCCCGGCGCCCGACGTCGCTCCGCCACAGCTCGCAGACCTGCTCGATGGCCCCCAGTACAGTCGGCGAGAACTGGAGACCGACGCCGGACGCGAGGTTCTTGCCGTTGGCCATGCCGATCTCGTCGATCGTGACCGTACGGCCCAGCTTGCGGCCGAGCGCCTCCGCGATGATCGCCGGCGCCCGTCCCCGCGGCTGCTGTCCGCGCAGCCAACGGGCCACTGACGTCTTGTCGTAGCGCAGATCGAGGCCGTGCTCGGCGCCGCACATGTTGACCCGGCGGGCCAGCCCGGCGTTCGAGCAACCCGCTTCCTGAATGAGCGCCTGCAGCCGTTCGTTCGGCTGTCGCGCGACGAGAGGCCTTGCGGCCATGGCGTACCCCCTGTGGCTGCGGTGCCTGCCCACGCACCGAGTTGACGTGTCTTCCACCACCGAACCGGGACCGGCGCACTGGCTGTGCACCGCAAGATTCCGGCCGTGAAGATCAATGCCCCGTCGGCATACCGAAAATGCGAGGCTTGCGAGGATTGCCGGGGTAAAGGCGGAAGCCGACCCCACAGGTGGCTACCCAGCTCGGGCCATGGTTCCCCCCACGCGCCCCCACACATGCACCCATGCGCCCCAGATGAGAAATCAATGCTCCTCCCCCGCGCGCGCTTCGGCCGTAACCCGGGGTGGGTGCGGGAGTTGTGTTCAGCGTGGAAGAGACGATCCCGGCCACCGAAGCCGCACAGATTCCGAAGCAGCGCGGCGAAACGCTGCTGGAGACCGCCGTTCGCTATGCCGAGGAGCGCCACTGGGACGTGTTCCCCGGGACCTGGCTGGAAGCCGTCGACGGCGTACAGCACTGTTCCTGCGGCGACATCACCTGCCCTGCGCCCGGCGCGCACGCCACGCGCCCCGACTGGGCGACTCAGGCGACGGGAAGCGCGACGGTCGCGCGCCGCATGTGGCAGAAGCAGCCGAACGCGTCGATCCTGTTGCCGACGGGGCGTACCTTCGACGCGATTTCCGTCCCGGAGACCGCGGGGTTTCTTGCGCTGGCCCGCATGGAGCGGATGGAGTTGTCGCTGGGGCCGGTGACGTTGACGCCGGACGGGCGGATGCACTTCTTCGTGTTGCCGGGGGCCTCGGTGAAGGTGCCGGAGCTGGTGCGCAAGCTGGGGTGGTCGGTGACGTCGCTTGACCTGGTCACCTTGGGCGAGGGGGCGTATGTGGCTGCGCCGCCTACGCGGTTCGGGTCTCGGGGGGCTGTGCAGTGGGCTTGTCGGCCCACGCCGGCGAATCGGTGGTTGCCGGATGCGGAGGAGTTGATCTCGCCGCTGGCTTATGCGTGTGGGCGGGATCGGTAACGCCTACTGATCTGCCTCACATTCGCCGTCGGCGGCTGCGGGTTCGCTGTGGCTTGTCGCGCAGTTCCCCGCGCCCCTTAGGTTGGCTTCCATGACGTCGGCCGTGTGTGTACGTGGGCTCTGGAAGCGGTTCGGGCAGCAAGTTGCTGTCGCCGGGATCGATCTGGAGTTGCCTGCAGGGAAGTTCATCGGGCTTGTCGGGCCCAATGGGGCGGGGAAGACCACCACGCTCTCCATGGTGACCGGGTTGCTGCGGCCCGATCAGGGGTCCGTCGAGGTCGTCGGGCATGACGTCTGGCGAGACCCCGTTGAAGTCAAGGCTCGGATCGGGGTGCTGCCCGAGGGGCTTCGGCTCTTCGAGCGGCTCTCCGGGCGGGAACTGCTCGCGTACTCCGGGCGGTTGCGCGGGCTTGACGGGGCCGAGGTCGACAAGCGGGCCACCCAGCTGCTCGACGTACTCGATCTGGCGGGGGCCCAGCACAAGCTGGTCGTCGACTACTCGACCGGTATGCGCAAGAAGATCGGGCTGGCTGCGGCGCTTCTGCACAATCCCGAAGTGCTGTTCCTGGACGAGCCGTTCGAGGGCGTCGATCCCGTCTCCGCGCAGACCATCCGGGGCGTCCTGGAGCGCTACACCGCCTCCGGCGCGACCGTCGTCTTCTCCTCCCATGTGATGGAGCTCGTCGAGTCGCTGTGCGACTGGGTCGCCGTCATGGCCGCCGGGCGCATCCGTGCCCATGGCCCCCTCGCCGAGGTGCGCGGGGAGGCGGCCTCGCTGCAGCAGGCGTTCCTCGAACTCGTCGGTGCGAACGGCCGCGACACGGGATCCGACCTCGACTGGCTGGGCGGCGGGGCCCGATGAGCGCGGACGTGACGGGAGTCGTCGTACGGCTGAAGCTGTCGCTGCTGAGGAACGGGCTGCGGCAGTCCGGTGGGCGGCGGGCCGCCTATGTCGCCTCGGCCGTCGTGGTGCTCCTCTTCGCCGCGCTGCAGCTCCTCGGACTGATCATGCTCCGCGGCAACGCGCACGCCGACTCCGTGGTCGTCCTGCTGGTGGCGGTGCTCGCGCTCGGCTGGGCCGTGATGCCGTTGTTCTTCCCCGGCGGGGACGAGACCCTCGACCCGACACGGCTCGTCATGCTGCCGCTGCGGCCCCGGCCACTGGTGCGTGCACTGCTCGCGGCCTCGCTGGTGGGGATCGGCCCGTTGTTCACGCTGTGCCTGTTCGTGGGGTCGGTGATCGCCCTCGCGCGCGGCGCTGTGGCCTACGTCGTCGGTGTCATCGGCGTCGTCCTGGCCCTGCTGGTGTGCGTGGCGCTGGCGCGGGCCGTCGCCGCGGCCAACATCCGGTTGCTGACCAGCCGGAAGGGCCGCGATCTGGCGGTACTGAGCGGGCTGGTCGTCGCGATCGGGGCGCAGCTCGTGAACTTCGGGGCGCAGCGACTGGGTTCGGCCGGGCTCGGCCGGCTCGACCCGGTGGCGGATGTGCTGCGGTGGGTGCCGCCGGCGTCCGCAATCGGGGCGGTGGAGTCGGTGAGCGAGGGGTCGTACGGCATCGGGGTCCTCCAACTTGCCCTGAGTGCGGGCGCGTTGGTGGCGCTGCTCGCCGTCTGGTCACGCCACCTGACGCGCCTGATGACGTCCCCCGACGGCTCCACCCTCCAGGCGGTCACCGAGGCCGGCGTACGGGAACGGACCTCGACCGGACTGGCCCGCCTCCTGCCGGCCGGGCGCACCGGCACCGTCATGGAGCGCAGCCTGCGCTATGTCTGGCGCGACCCGAAGACCAAGGCCGCGTGGGTGACGTCGCTCGCGATCGGCCTGATCGTGCCGCTGTTCAACGCCCTGCAGGGCACCGGTTCGATCTACTTCGCCTGCTTCGCCGCCGGGATGCTCGGCATCCAGATGTACAACCAGTTCGGCCAGGACACCTCCGCGTTCTGGATGGTCGCGATGACGATCTCGTCCCCCAGGCACGCCTACGTCGAGCTGCGCGGCCGAGCACTGGCACTGCTCCTGATCACGCTGCCGTACGCCACCCTGGTCACCGTCCTGACGACGGCACTGCTCGGCGACTGGCCCCGGCTGCCGGAGGTGCTGGGTCTGTCCTTCGCCCTGCTCGGGGCGATGCTGGCGACGGGCGCCTGGACGTCGGCCCGCTTCCCGTACTCCATCCCGCAGGAGGGCTACAAGAACGTCGCTCCCGGGCAGGCGGGGCTGGCCTGGATCTCGATCTTCGGCGGCATGATCGCGGCGTCCCTGCTGTGCGCGCCCGTCATCGCGCTCACGATCTGGCTGAACGTCAGCGAGGGCGGGGATGCGTGGAGCTGGTTGCTGCTGCCGGTGGGGGCGGCGTACGGGGCGGCGATCACGTGGCTGGGACTGCGGCTGGCGGCTCCGCGGACGGCGGCCCGCCTACCGGAGATCCTCACGGCAGTAAGCAAGGGCTGACGGTGGCCTCTTTGCGCACAGTCCCTGCAACGCCGGTTTCTTGGGGGCGCGGGGCTGCATCGACATGCGGCTCCGCCGCGTGGGCGTGACCAGCCACGAACAACCCGCAGCCGCCATCCTTCAGAAGCCCCCGAGCTCACAGGCGCCCGGCATCACTCCGCACCGCCTCGAGGAACGGTTCGATAGCGGCTCGCCAGCCCTCGGGCTGGTCGTAATGCACAAGGTGACCCGCGTCAGCCACCTCCGCATACTCCCCGCGGGGCAACACCCGCACCATCTCCTGCGCCTCGGCCCGCCCCAACTCCCCATCGAGCCCCCGCACCACGAGCGCCGGGCACTGCACCTGCGCCAGCTCCTCCCAGTGCGCGTCGTAGACCCATGTCTCCCGGGACGCGAGCATCTGGTCCGGCTCGAACACCGGCCGCCACCCGTCCTCGTGCTCCTGCATCACCTCGGCGTAGAACTCGCCCCGCGCGGGATTGGGCCGCTCGACCCACGGGTCGTCCTCACCGAACCACTTCCGCACATCGGCGAGGGTGGCGAAGGGAACGGGCCAGGACTTGAACCAGTCCGCCCACTCGCGCTGCGATGCCGCGCCGAGCGCGGAGGCCCGCATGTCGCAGATGATCACGCCGTGCACCAGGTCGGGCCGCTTGGCGGCCAGCTGCCAGGCGGTCAGCGCGCCCATGGCATGGCCGATGAGGACGGCCGGGGCGAGGCCGAGCTGTTCGAGGGCGGCCTCGGCGTCGTCGACGTACGCCTCGCGCGTGAAGGCGGCCTGCACGGGCTTGTCGCTACGGCCGTGGCCGCGCTGGTCGAGTGCGACGGCACGGTGCCGTTCGGAGAGCCAGCGGGCGGTGGAGGCCCAGTGCGAGGCGCGGCCCATCAGGCCGTGCAGTAACAGGACGCCGGGCATGGCGTCGGGCTCTTTGGCGGGGTCGGTCTTGGGAGGGTCGCCGAACTCCCAGGCCGCGAGGCGTACGCCGCCTGTCCCGGTCACGTCGATGCGCCGCACCATTGGTCCTGGCACCCCCCTAGCTCCGCTCGGACCGCTCGCTCCCGCTCGAGCCGGCCGATCCTGTGAACCGCGTCCTGCCTGCCGTAGCTGCTGCCTCTCACGCGAGCATCGCGCGCCACTTGTGGCACGCGCGGCATCGATGCCCTCGCACGCGATGTGCATGTCCTGTGTGTCTCACGTGATCTTATGCGCACATACCTGAAGCGCACGTTCCGCGTGACGTGTCACCGCAGACTATCGAACTCTTATTCGAAAATGCGGTCTGCGCCGACAACACCCCTCATTCGAGTGACCCCCCTCAAGGATTGATCGCCACTGCCGAGGGGAGACCTTCACCGGGAGGCGGGCCGCTCGGGGAAACCGGTCCGCGGGGATTGACCCTGAGAGCTCGGGGCTCCGGGTCAGCACAGGGGAGGACAGGCCCCGGCGCCACCAGGCGCCGGGGCCCTCTCCACGATCACGGCACATCCGCCCGCCCCCTCACCGGCCCGATCGCCTCACCGACGATCACGGCCAAGAGCCCTCAGGTCATATGCCTCACGCGACAGCCTCGCACGCGAAATCTCGGGGCGCTGCGATTTGCCGCACTGAGTCTTGGATTCGACGTGATCGGCGGATCGCCACAACTCCCCCTCCCTTACCGGGAGTTACGCAGGAGGGAACCCGAGATGGACAGCTGCCGATGATTCAGCGCTTGGCGACGAACACATGGGAGGCGACGTCGGCCTCCAGCTCGGCCGCCTCACCACCGCTGCCCACGAGCACACCGCCCGCCGACTCGGTCACGCTCACCACGGAGCCGGGCTGCACGCCCGCGCGGCGCAGCGTGTACATCAGCTGCGCGTCGGTCTGGATCGGCTCGCCGATACGGCGCACGACGACCGTCTTGCCCTCGACGCCCGGGTCGAGGTCGGCGAGCGAGACCATGCCCTCGTCGAGGAACGGATCGGCGCCGTCCTTCTCGCCGAGCTCCTCCAGGCCCGGGATGGGGTTGCCGTACGGCGACTCGGTCGGGTGCCGCAGCAGCTCCAGCACACGCCGCTCCACGGCCTCGCTCATCACGTGCTCCCAGCGACACGCCTCCGCGTGCACCTGCTCCCACTCGAGCCCGATCACATCGACGAGCAGACACTCGGCCAGCCGGTGCTTGCGCATGACACGGGTGGCCAGCCGCCGCCCCTCGTCCGTGAGCTCCAGATGCCGGTCACTCGCCACGGACACGAGCCCGTCACGCTCCATCCGCGCCACCGTCTGGCTGACGGTCGGTCCACTTTGGTCCAGCCGCTCGGCGATCCGGGCGCGCATGGGGACCACACCTTCCTCCTCCAGCTCGAGGATGGTGCGGAGATACATCTCCGTGGTGTCGATCAGTCCGGACATACGTGCCCCTCGATTAGCTCTGCGATTAGCTCAGCCGGAAGCGAGACAGCTCCACGGCGCGTGCGCTGGCCCTGCACTCAATTCTGCCGGATACCACTGACAACCGTGCCGCGCCGTTGAAACCGGGGGGTTACGCGGGGCGTAGCGGGGTGGCGAAACGCGCCGGCTGGGTGGCAGGACGGTGCTCGGCGGGCAGCCGGGACACGCAGGCTTGCGTAGCTGCGGGCAGTCGTGTCGCTGGGGCGGCCTCCGATCCAGAGAAGCGGCACCCCGTCAGCGCCGGGCTTCGCGACCGACCGGCCCCGGCGTCGGGCACGACACGGCCCACCGCGGCCCCACGGCCGTATTGACACCGCACTGGTCCAGACCGCACGGTGATCCGCGACACACCCCACTGACCACCCCACCGACCACCCCGCCAACCCCGGAGGGCCCCGCATGAGCGACAGCAAGCCGGCCGACCAGTTCTTCGACGCCGCGATCGCCCTGCTCCAGCGGGCCCGTGACGAGGAGGCCGAGAACATCGAGGCCGCCGGCACCCTGCTCGCCGACACCGTCGCCACCGGCGGCCGGCTCTTCGCCTTCGGCGCCGGTCACTCCTCCCTCGCCGCCCAGGACATCGTCTACCGCGCCGGCGGCCTCGCCCTGATGAACCTGCTCGCGGTCCCCGGCGTCGTAGGCGTGGACGTCATGCCGGCCACCCTCGGCTCCGCCCTCGAACGCGTCGACGGCCTCGCGAGCGCGGTCCTGGACAGCTCTCCCCTCCGCGACGGCGACGCCCTCGTCATCATCTCCCTCTCCGGGCGCAACGCCCTCCCCGTGGAGATGGCCATGAGCGCCCGAGCCCTCGGCGTCAAGGTCATCGGCGTGACCTCGGTGGCGTACGCCTCGGAGACGAAGTCCCGCCATGTCTCCGGCACCTACCTCAAGGACCACTGCGACGTCGTGCTCGACTCGAAGATCGCGATCGGCGACGCGGAACTCACCTTGGACACGATCCCGGCCCCCTTCGCCCCCGCCTCCACGGTCGTCACCACGGCGCTCCTCCAGGCCGTCATGGCCACCGCGGCCGCGTCCCTGGCCACCCGCGGCATCGAGCCCCCGCTCCTGCGCTCCGGCAACGTCGACGGCGGCCACGACTGGAACAGCCGGGTGTTCGAGAAGTACGGCGACCGGATCTTCTACCGGCACTGAGCCGCATACGGCACCGCCGTCACTCCGAGCCCAGCGCCCCCGCCAAATCCAACGCGGCGGCGATCCGCACCGCCACGGCCTCCGCGTACACCGCATCGCTCCGCTCGAACGCGCTCCGCCCAGCGCCCCGCAGAAACGTGACGACCCCCAACGTCCGCCCCCGGCTCCGCAACACGGCACACAGCGCATGCACCGCGTCCGCAGGCCACTGCCGCCCCACCGCCCATTCACGCGCCCGCTCGGCCGGCACATCCCCCGCGTCGGCCCGCACCGACCCGGCCCGCGCCACGCACTGCAACGCCGGGTGTCCCTCTCCGTACCGCACCGGCAGCCCGGCCTCCCCACCGAGCAGACTCGGCCCGGGCGCCCCGGAGGGCGTCACGGCGACCCGAACCAGCCGTACCGGCTCGGCCGCGCCCGCGTCCACATCCGCGACCGCCCCACCCGCGACCCGGTCGATCAGCGCGTGATCGGCGAACCCGGCCAGCGCGAAGTCCAGATGCACGGTCGCCGCCTCCACGGGGTCCTCGCACTCCGCGGCGGCCCGAGCGGCCCGATGCAGCTGATTCGTCCGGAACCGCAGCAGCGCCGCCTCCTGGTCCCCCTGCTTGGCCGCCGTCACGTCCTGGAAGAGCCAGCCCACCCCCAACGGCACCGGCTCCTCCGCGAGCGGCGAGGCCAGCCGTACGAAGCCACACCGCCAGCACCGGCGCCGCTCGCCCTCCGGCGTCCGTACGCTCACCCAGATCTCGGCGGGCGCGGGCGGCGCACCCTCCGCCAGCACATGCGTGAGCGCGCTCTCCAGTTCCTCGACGCCCTGCGCCAGCAACTCCCCCAGCGGCCGCCCGAGCACGGACGTACGCCCGATACCGAGCGCGCGCGCCGCATGCGCGTTCACCACCGCCGGCCGCAGATCCGCGTCGACCAGCACCACACCCCACGACGCGTCCTCGAACAGCGCCTCGCTCAACGCGATCGACCGCTCCAGATCGATCTGCGCATGCACCTCGCTGAAGGCGCAGTACACCCCGGCGGGCTTCCCGTCCGGCCCCCGCACGGCGGCCGACTGAGTCCGTACGAGAACCCGTCCGCCGTCCTTCGTCAGCAGCGCGAACTCATGGACCTGACGCCCGGGAGCGTGCATGGCGGACATCAGCCGCCCCTCGACCTCCTCGGCGTCGGCCTCGCGCACCGCCCACCCGGCGAACCCGTGCCGTCCCACGGCCTCCGCCGCACTCCACCCCAGGATCCGCTCCGCCTCACGGTTCCAATGGGTCACGACCCCGTCCGCGTCGAAGGCGCACAGAGCCGCGTCCATCCCGTCCAGCAGCGCGGCCAGCAGATCGGACCCGCCTGCCGAACCCTCCGGACCACCCGAGGCGGCCGACGAACCCTCCGGACCGTCCCGCTCGGGCTCGTCCGGCCCCAGCTCGTCGGTGGTCCCACTACGCCGGGAAGCACTCACCTGGACCCCCTGCCAAGCTGCGTCCGCACGTACGACGCGTCGGTTCGCTCACTTGCAATCATCTAACTGGAACGTGATGCAGCACACACCGTGTTCCCCAAGATTGAAGGAATCGTTGTACGAGCCGCCGTGGACTTACGCGGACCATTCCCTCCGCAGGTCCACCCACAGATCGGTCTCACCGTCCAGCACATACCGATCGACCTCGACGAACCCACGTGCCTCGGCAAACCGAAGCCCGTCCTCATTGGCGGCCAGCACACAGGTCTCGATCGTCCTCGCGCCCAACACGCGCGCGTGCGCGAGCCCGTCCTCGTACAGCTCCGTGCCGTATCCGTGCCTCCGGTACTCGGGCAGCACGCGCGCGATGACCGTCGCCACCGCTTCCTCGTCCTCCGGCGGCCGCACGGTCGAACAGCCGACGAGGACATCACCGGCGTACGCGTTCCGCAGGCGGTACCGCCCGCTGCGCTCCCGCACCTCGTCGAGATCCATGGCCGCGGGCGGAACGATCACGTTGTGCACGTACCGCCACTCCTGAAGCATGACGTCACCGTCGACCGACACGATACGAAGCTCAGACACCCGCGCCACCGCCACCACTCCCCCGCCGGGCGTACACCTCGATCTCGATCTTCATACGTGGATCGGCGAGCCCGCACACCATCATCGTCGCCGCCGGCCGCACCTCCCCGAAGTACCGCCGCAGCACCGGCCAGCACGGCTCGAAGTCCTCTCGCTCCGGCAGCAGATACCGCACCCGCACCACATCGCCGAACGAACACCCCGCCTCCGCCAACGCGGCCCCCACGTTCCGCAGACACTGCTCGGCCTGCTCCACCACGTCCTCGGAGATGGTCATCGACGCATAGTCGAACCCCGTCGTCCCCGACACATGCACCCAGTCCCCGTCGACCACGGCACGCGCGTACCCGATCTGCTCCTCGAAGGTGGAGCCACTGAGAATCACCTGCCGCCCCGCCTGCTGATTTGTCATGCACGGAACGCTAGGTGACCAGCGCAGACGGATCCACGGAAAAAAAGTGGTTGATCGGGGCGGAGCCGCTTCTTAGGGTGTGGGGCACACGAGAAGGGAGGTGGTTCGGCAGATGTATGAAAACCGGACGCGTGAGGTGGCTGCGGGCTAGCGGCCCGTCACCCCACCCAGTGCGGTGCCGGACCAGCACGTGACAGATGCGTGCAGCCGGCCCAATCCCAAGCAGTCACCCGACCCGCGAGCTCGCCGGTACGTCCGGCCGGCTCCCCCGCCACCGGCGGAGGACCCGAGCTCGCGGGTCGTCTGATTTCCCGGCCCCCGCATCCGAGCCGGGCCTCACGGACTGAGTCGCTCCACCCGCCAGCTCCCGTCCTGCTCCGCCACGTACCGCAGCCGGTCGTGCAGCCGGTTCTCCCGCCCCTGCCAGAACTCCACCGTCTGCGGGGCCACCCGGAAACCGCCCCAGTGCGGGGGCACCGGCACCTGCTCACCCTCGGGATAGCGGGCCGCCAGCTCGGCATAGGAGGCGTCGAGTTCGGCGCGGGACGGGATGACGGTGGACTGGGCGCTGGCCCAGGCGCCGAGCTGGGAGCCGTGGGGGCGGGTGCGGAAGTACGCGGCCGTCTCGTCGCGGCCGGTGCGGCGGGCGATGCCGGCGACGACGACCTGACGGGCCATCGGGTGCCAGGGGAAGAGGAGGGAGACGTACGGGTTGTCGGCGAGGTCGCGGGCCTTGCGGGAGTCGTAGTTGGTGTAGAAGACGAAACCCTGCTCGTCGAACTGCTTCAGCAGCACCGTACGGGAGCTGGGCCGGCCTTCGGCGTCCGCGGTGGAGACGATCATGGCGTTCGGCTCGAAGAGGTGGGCCTCCGCCGCGGCCTGCTTGAACCAGCGCGCGAACTGCTCCACCGGAGTCGCGGCCAGGTCCTTCTCGGCGAGGCCCTCGGCCCGGTAGTGCTTGCGCATCGCGGCGGGGTCGGGGACGGGCTCGGCGGGATCGAGGGGGACGGCGTCTCGGTCGGTCACGCGGTCATCTTGCCGTATGCGGCGGGTGCCGTTGGCCGTATGCGCCGGGTGCCGTTGCCATATGGGCCGGGTGCCGTTGGCCGTAATGCGGCGGGTGCCGTTCGGCACGGTGTCCTTCGTCACTGGCTGGCACTGAGTGCCGCAAGGCCTCCCCAATGGTGGCACTCGGGGATATCGTTTCTATGCCGTTCCGGTTGGATGACCGCCAGCCGCACGGGGCATCACAGGGTTACGCCCCGGACTGCGAGTCCGCCGAGGCTCGGAAGCCTGCACGCCCGGAATCCGAGTCCGTGACCGTGGATCCACCGGGCGTGTGTCCCGATCTCTGCCGACTGACATGTGGTCGTCCCATCCACAACCCCATCTGTCGCACACATCACGAGGAGCCGCCTGATGTCCGACTTCGTACCCGGGCTCGAAGGAGTCGTCGCGTTCGAGACGGAGATCGCCGAACCGGACAAGGAGGGCGGCGCCCTGCGATACCGGGGCGTCGACATCGAGGACCTGGTCGGTCATGTCTCGTTCGGCAACGTGTGGGGGCTGCTCGTGGACGGTGCCTTCCGGCCCGGTCTGCCGGCCGCGGAGCCCTTCCCGATCCCCGTGCACTCCGGTGACATCCGCGTGGACGTCCAGTCCGCGCTCGCCATGCTCGCGCCCGTGTGGGGACTGAAACCGCTCCTGGACATCGACGAGGAGCAGGCCCGGGAGGACCTGGCCCGAGCCGCCGTCATGGCCCTGTCCTACGTCGCCCAGTCCGCGCGCGGTCAGGGTCTGCCGATGGTCCCGCAGCGGGAGATCGACAAGGCTCAGTCCGTCGTCGAGCGCTTCATGATCCGCTGGCGTGGCGAGCCCGACCCCAAGCATGTGGCCGCCGTCGACGCCTACTGGACCTCCGCCGCCGAGCACGGCATGAACGCGTCGACCTTCACGGCCCGCGTCATCGCCTCCACCGGCGCGGATGTGGCCGCGGCGCTCTCCGGCGCCGTAGGAGCCATGTCCGGCCCGCTGCACGGCGGCGCGCCCTCCCGCGTCCTGCACATGATCGAGGAGATCGAACGCACCGGCGACGCCGAGGCGTATGTGAAGCAGACCCTCGACAAGGGCGAACGCCTCATGGGCTTCGGTCACCGCGTCTACCGCGCCGAGGACCCCCGCGCCCGCGTCCTGCGCCGCACCGCCCGGGAGCTCGGCGCTCCCCGCTTCGAGGTCGCCGAGGCCCTGGAGAAGGCGGCCCTGGAGGAGCTCCACAACCGCCGCCCCGACCGGGTCCTGGCCACGAACGTCGAGTTCTGGGCGGCCATCGTCCTGGACTTCGCGCAGGTCCCGGCGCACATGTTCACGTCGATGTTCACCTGTGCCCGTACGGCGGGCTGGTCGGCGCACATCCTGGAGCAGAAGCGCACCGGCCGCCTCGTCCGCCCGTCCGCGCGCTACATCGGCCCGGGCCCGCGCGACCCGCGCGAGATCGAGGGCTACGCGGACATCGCGCGCTGATCCCGACCCGTACGGGATCTCGACCCGAACGGGATCCCGGCCCTGTCGTACGGGATCCCGCTCCCTCCGGGCCGGTCATCACGCGGGGCCGATCGGCTCCGTGTGATGCCGCTCGGCAATCGGCGTCATCACGGCACGCGCGGCCGGCGCCGCCAGCGCGCCCGGCGACCGGTGCCACCCCCGGCACGCTCGGCGACCCGTGGCGACCCTGGCACGCCCGGCGACCCGCGCCACCCCGGCAAGGACCGGCCTCGGAACGTCAGTAACGACGCCATACGGAACGTGACTGATCCACTTCGCCAGTATGCTGGGTCGGCTGCGGCATCCCCCCACCATCTCCCGTCCCCACGCGGCGAGTTATGGCCTGCGGCGACCGAAACGTCTCACGGCATGAGGATGAGTACTGGTGCTGATAGCGGGCCGCTACCGGCTGAGCGAGTCGATCGGACGCGGTGGGATGGGGGAGGTCTGGCGGGCCTACGACGAGATGCTCGGCCGGCCGGTCGCCGTCAAGCTCCTGCTGCCCCAGGACTCCGACCCCACCGCCGCCTCCCGCTTCCGCCTGGAGGCGCAGACCGCGGCCCGGATCGACCACCCGAACGTGGTCGGCGTCCGGGACTTCGGTGAGTACGACAACCGGCTCTACCTGGTGATGGAGCTCGTCCAGGGCGACAGCCTCGCCGGGGTGCTGTCGCGGTCCGGCGCACAGCCCGCCGAACGTGTGGCCCGTATCGCCGCCCAGGCCGCCGCGGGACTGGCCGCCGCGCACCGGCAGGGCATCGTCCACCGGGACATCAAGCCCGGCAACCTGCTCCTCGATGCCGACGGCACCCTCAAGATCGGTGACTTCGGCATCGCCCGCTTCCTCGACGACCCCGGCGCCGCGCTCACCGCCACCGGGCAGATCGTCGGCACGAGCCTCTACCTGGCCCCCGAGCGGGCGCTGGGGCAGCCGGCGGGCCCGGCCTCCGACGTCTACGCCCTGGGCTGTGTGCTCTACCAGTTGCTGACCGGCCGCCCGCCCTTCCAGGCCGACACCGCCGTCGCCATCCTGCACCAGCACCTCGACGCCGCCCCCGTGCCGCCCCGCGAGCTGGGCGTCCCCGGTCTTCCGCCCGCCTTCGAGAACTACCTCCTCGGTCTGCTCGCCAAGGACCCCGAGCACCGGCCCACCGCCCAGCAGGCCGCCGACTGGTTCGCCGACGGAGCCTGGCAGGGACGCCCAGAACCACTGCCCGACGCGACCGCGCCGTCCCGGCGTCCGCCGGTCGCGTCGGCATCCGCATCCGGGGCGCAGCAGGTGGGTGAGACCAGCACGCCGACCACGTACATGCTGCCGTCCGCCCAAGGGACGGCGTCCGCCGGCCGATCCGGGTCCAGATCCAGGTCCCAGTCCCGGACCGGGTCCCTGTCCCGAACCGGGTCCCTGTCCCGGACGGCGACACGGCGCGTGGTCGTCACGGCCGCCGGAGCGGTGCTGTTCGTGGGCGCGATGCTCCTCGGCATGCTGTGGTTCTCCCCTGACAACACCGGGGCGGAGGGCACGAAGTCCGAGGCACCGCCCGGCCCGGGTGCCTCCGCGTCCGTGTCCCCCGTGATGTCGAGCCCGTCCCCGACCGCCTCCCCGAGTCCGGCGGTGGAGACGAGCGCCGGCCGGGAAGGGCAGGACGAGGAGAAGCAGGAGTCGGAGAAGCGGGGCCGGCAGAAGGAACGCGAGCTGCGGCAGGACGACGACGAGAGTGGCGAGGACGACTGAGGATCAGAGCTTGCCCCACACGTACGCCGTACGGTGACCGTCCAGAAGCTCGGATATTCGGGTGCGGAACTCCTCGGTGAACGGCGGCCAGTTCCAGAACTCGAAGCCGAGGTGGGCGAAGGCGAAGTAGTCGTCGGTCCAGGTCCAGTCGGGCAGCGGGACGGCGTCGGCGCAGGCGGGGCAGTCGACCTGGGCCTCGCCCGTCTTGTGCCAGGCGTCGATGGCTTTGCCGAACGGTGCCCAGGCGTCGTCGATCAGCTCCCACTCGTCGGTGATCAGCCGGGTGGTGACCCCGCAGCGCGGGCAGGTCACCGCCTCCGGCTCGCCCTGCCCGCCGTGGAAGACGGTGCGCCCGGTGTACACGGCGAGGCCGTCCCAGGGGTCCCAGTCGGCGTCGTCCGGCGCCACGGCCCGCTGCCAGTTCGGGCCGGGAGGGTGGCCGAGCGGCTGCCCGAACACGCAGTCCGTGCGCTCGGCGAGCACGATTCCCTCGGCCACGAGCCACTCGACCACGCGCTCGGCGAGCTGTGGCGCCTGCTGCGGGCTCGCCGCGCGGTCGACGATCGTCTGGAAGTGATCACCCATGCCCGAACAGTAAGTCCCGCCACTGACAACGGCCTCAGCGCAGCGCCTCCTCCAGCAGCACCGCCCACTGCGCCACCACGCGATCGCGGCGGGCGGTGTCGTCGGTGAGGAGGTTCGCCAGGCCCAGGCCGCGGGCCATGTCCAGCAGGCCCTGGACCGTCTCGCGTACGCCCGGTCGGGACTCGTCCGCGCCCAGCAGATCCACCGCGATCCGGTGCGTTTCGCGGCCCACGCGGGCCTCCAGCTCCGTGACCCGGGGGCGCAGCTGCTCTTCGTTCGAAGCGGCCACCCACAGGTGCAGGGCGGCGCGGAAGAGGGGGCCGGTGTAGAGGTCGACCAGTGCCGACACCACTGCCCGGTGGTCTCCCGCCGCGCCTTCGGGGAACAGCACCCGCAGTGCCGTCGAGCGTTCCTCGGCGACGTACTCGACGGCCGCGGTGAAGAGGTCCTCGCGGGTCGGGAAGTGGTGCTGGGCGGCGCCGCGGGAGACGCCGGCGCGTTCGGCGACGACGGAGACCGTGGAGCCCGCCCAGCCGTGTTCGGCAAGGCAGGCCACGGCGGCCTCCAGGAGCCGTTGCCGGGTGGCACGGCTGCGGTCCTGCTTGGGCACGCGGTCCGCTCGGTCCACGCGGTCGCCGACTGCGCTCACACCACCCATTGCGGATCCCGTCTTTCGAGGAAGGCCGTCATCCCCTCCCGGGCGTCGGCGGAGGAGAACAGCCGGGCCGAGAGCGCGGTCAGGTCGGCCGCGTCCCGGTCGAAGGTTTCCAGCACCTTAGCCGTGAACAGCGCCTTCGTCTCGGCCAGGGCCTGCGGGGAGGCCCGGCGCAGGCCGTCCAGGACGGGGGCGAGGGTCTCGTCGACGTCCTCGCCCTGCGTCGTCAGCAGGCCGATGCGGGCCGCCTCCGGCGCGGTGAAGCGTTCGCCGGTGAGGTAGTAGCGGGCCAGGGCGCGGGGGTCGGTGCGCGGGAGGAGCGGGAGGGAGATGACCGCGGGGGCGACGCCTATGTGCACCTCCGTGAAGGCGAAGGTGGACTCGCGCGACGCCGCCGTGATGTCGCAGGCCGCGAGCAGGCCCAGGCCGCCCGCGCGTACGTGGCCGGTGACGCGGGCGACGACGGGTTTGGGCAGCCGCACGATCTGCCGGAGGAGCGCGACGAGGGCGTCCGGGGGCGGGGGATCGCGCAGGTCGGCGCCCGCGCAGAACGTGTTGCCGGTGTGGGTGAGGACGATCGCGCGTACGTCGGTGTCCTTGGCGCAGTCCGTCAGCGCGTCGGTGAGCTCGCCCACGAGTGCGGCCGAGAGCGCGTTGCGGTTGTCCGGGGAGTCCAGGGTGAGGATTTCCACGGCACGCGCGCGTGTGCGGCCGATCAGTGTCATGTGCCCTCCTCGAGGGTGCTCTCCTTGAGTGCCCGCAGTTCGCGGCGCAGGATCTTGCCGGAGGCGGCCCGTGGGACGCCGTCGATGAAGGTGACCTGGCGGATCCGCTTGTAGGGGGCGACGCGTTCGGCGACGTACATCATGACCTCTCCTTCGGAGAGGTCGGTGGCGGTCGGCTGGCGGACCACGTACGCGTGCGGGACTTCGTTGTTGTCGTCGTTGTAGACGCCGATCACCGCCGCGTCCGCGATGCCGGGGTGGGTGAGCAGGAGTGCCTCCAGTTCGGCGGGGGCCACCTGGAAGCCCTTGTACTTGATGAGTTCCTTCACCCGGTCGACGACGAACAGCCAGCCGCCCTCGTCCACGTGCCCCACGTCGCCGGTGTGCAGCCAGCCGTCGGGGTCGATCATCGCGGCGGTGGCGTCGGGGCGGCCGAGGTAGCCCTTCATGACCTGGGGGCCGCGGATGAGGATCTCGCCGGACTCGCCGACGCCGAGGTCCTTGCCGGGGTCGTCGAGGGAGACGATGCGCATCTCGGTGCCGGCGATGAGCCTGCCGACCGTTCCGGGGGGCGCGTCGTGCATGGCGTCCAGGGGGACGACGTGGGTGCCGGGGGACAGTTCCGTCATGCCGTACGCCTGGCCGACCGGCGGCAGGCCGAGGCGCTGCGAGCAGGCGGCGGCGAGCTTCGCGTCCAGGGGTGCGGCGGCGCTGATGACGTACCTCAGGGACGACAGGTCGTACTGCTCGACCAGCGGGTGCTTGGCGAGGGCGAGGACGATCGGTGGGGCGACGTACAGGCCGGTGATGCGGTGGTTCTGGATGGCCTTGAGGAAGGTCTCCAGGTCGAAGCGGGGCAGGACGACGACCGTGGCGCCGACCCGAAGGGGGGCGTTCATCAGGGCCGTCAGGCCATAGATGTGGAAGAAGGGCAGTACGGCGAGGATGCGGTCGCCGGGGCCGGCCGATATCGCGGGTTCGAGCTGCGCGAGGTTGGTGGCGATCTGGCGGTGGGTGAGCATCACGCCCTTGGGGATGCCGGTGGTGCCCGACGAGTACGGCAGGGCCGCGACGTCCGCGACGGGGTCGATGTCGATCTGCGGTTCGGGGGTCGCGGACGCCAGCATGTCGATGAGCGACCGGTGTCCCGGCGCGCTGTCGCACACGAAGATCTCCTGCACGCCGCCGGCGAGTTCGGCGGCCCGGCGTGCCGCCTCCAGCAGTGGTGAGACGGTGACGATCCAGCGGGCCGCCGAGTCCTTCAGCTGCTTGGCGAACTCCTCGGGTGTGGCGAGCGGGTGCACGGTCGTTACGGAGGCACCCGCGCGTGTGGCGGCGTAGAACGCCGTGGGGAAGGCGACCGTGTTGGGGCTGTGCAGGGCGAGGACGTCGCCCTTGCGGACGCCCGCCTCGGCGAGGGCGGCGGCGATGCGACGGTGGAAGCGGTCGACTTGTTCGTACGTGAGGGTGGTGCCGTCCGTGCCGTCGATGAGCGCGGGCGCGTCGCCGAACTCGGCGGCCCGGCCCAGCACGGCCTCGTGGATGGGGAGTTCGACGGCCGGGACGTCTGCGTACTCGCTGCGGAACATCGTTCCTCCTCGCGACCGGTACGACACGGTGCCGGTCAGTACGACTTGGGCAGGCCAAGGGTCTGGTGGGAGACGTAGTTGAGAATCATCTCCCGGCTCACCGGGGCAATACGAGACACGCGCGCGGCGGTTATCAACGAGGCGAGGCCGAACTCGCGCGTGAGGCCGTTTCCGCCGAGGGTGTGCACGGCCTGGTCGACGGCCTTCACACAGGCTTCCCCTGCCGCGTACTTGGCCATGTTGGCGGCCTCGCCCGCGCCCACGTCGTCACCCGCGTCGTACAGGTAGGCCGCCTTCTGCATCATCAGGCGCGCCAGTTCGAGGTCGATGTGCGCCTGGGCGAGGGGGTGCGCGATGGCCTGGTGGGCGCCGATGGGGGCGTTCCACACGGTGCGGGCGCGCGCGTACTCGACGGCACGCGCGAGGGCGTACCGTCCCATGCCGATCGCGAAGGCGGCCGTCATGATGCGTTCGGGGTTGAGGCCGGCGAAGAGCTGGAGGAGGCCCGCGTCCTCGTCGCCGACCAGGGCGTCGGCGGGGAGCCGTACGTCGTCGAGGGTCAGCTCGAACTGCTTCTCCGCGGCCTTGAGTTCCATGTCGATCTGGCGGCGCGTGAAGCCTTCGGCGTCTCGCGGGACGATGAAGAGGCAGGGCTTGAGGCGGCCGGTGCGGGCGTCTTCTGTGCGGCCGACTATGAGGGTCGCGTCCGCTATGTCGACGCCGGAGATGAAGACTTTGCGGCCGTTGAGTACCCAGTCGGCGCCGTCCTTGCGTGCCGTTGTCGTGATGCGGTGGCTGTTGGAGCCGGCGTCGGGTTCGGTGATGCCGAAGGCCATCGTGCGGGTGCCATCGGCCAGGGCGGGCAGCCACTGGCGCTTCTGCGCGTCGGTGCCGAAGCGAGCGATGACCGTGCCGCAGATCGCTGGGGAGACGACCATCATCAGCAGGGGAGAGCCCGCGGCACCCAGTTCTTCCAGGACGATGGAGAGTTCTGCGATGCCGCCACCTCCGCCTCCGTACTCCTCGGGGAGGTTGACGCCCAGGTAACCCAGCTTTGCGGCCTCGGACCACAGTTCTTCGGGGTGACGGCCCTCGCTGACGATCCTGGTGATGTAGTCGCGTCCATACCGCTTGCCGAGCTGGGCGACGGCGGCCCGCAGGGCTTTGTGCTCGTCCGTTTCGATCATGGCGCTCACTGGTCCTCCTCCACGACGGCCAGCAATGCGCCGACCTCGACCTGTTGACCGGGCACGGCATGCAAAGCGCTCAGCGTCCCTGTGACCGGCGCCGAGATCTTGTGCTCCATCTTCATCGCCTCCAGCCACAGCAGGGGCTCTCCGGCCCGTAGAGCGGCTCCTACGGTCAAGCCCTCGGCGACTCGTACGACCGTCCCCGGCATCGGCGCGAGCAGCGAGCCCGGCGCGTGCTGGGCCGTCGGGTCGGGGAAACGGGGTAGCGCGGTGAGCCGCGTGGCGTTCACGTGGATCTCGTCGCCGTACCGTGCGACCTCGAAGTTGCGTCGTACACCGTCCACTTCGAGGACGACCAGCGCGGCGTCAGCGTGGACGATCCGTACTCCCTCGGCCTCCAGGCCCACGCGCGTGTGCCGGTACTGGACCTCGATCTCCTCGCCTGCCATGACGTACCGCTTGACCTGTGGCTGGGAGGGAACGTTGCGCCAGCCGCCGAAGCGGGAGCGGCCGTGGGCGTCGGCGAGGGCGGCGGCCAGGGGGGCGTACGGGTCGGGGGCCGGCTCGGTCAGGTCGGTGAGGTGGCGGTCGTAGAAGCCGGTGTCCATCCGGGCGGTGGTGAACTCCTCGTGGCGCAGGGAGCGGACGAGGAGGTCGCGGTTGGTGACCGGGCCGTGGAGCGTCGCCCCTTCCAGGGCGCCCGCGAGCTTGCGGACGGCCGCTGCGCGCGTGGGGGCGTGGGCGATGAGCTTGGCGAGCATCGGGTCGTAGTGGACGCCGATCTCGTCGCCGTCGGTGAAGCCGGTGTCCAGCCGTACGCCCTCGGGTACGGCGAAACGGTGCAGGGTGCCGGTCTGCGGGGCCCAGTCGCGGGCCGGGTCCTCGGCGTAGAGGCGGGCCTCGATCGCGTGGCCACGCGCGCGTGGCGGGTCGGCGGCGAGGGCGTGGCCTTCGGCGATGCGGATCTGTTCCGCGACCAGGTCGATGCCGAAGACCGCTTCCGTCACGGGGTGCTCGACCTGGAGGCGGGTGTTCATCTCCAGGAAGTGCGCCTTGTCGCCGGCCACCAGGAACTCGACGGTGCCGGCGCCCACGTAGTCGACGGCGCGGGCGGCCCGTACGGCGAGGGCGTGCAGCTCGTCCGTGAGCTCCTCGGAGAGCCCGGGCGCCGGGGACTCCTCGATGACCTTCTGGTGGCGGCGCTGCAGCGAGCAGTCGCGGGTGCCGAGCGCCCAGACCGTGCCGTGGGTGTCGGCGAGGATCTGCACCTCGACGTGGCGGCCGTGCTCGATGTACGGCTCGACGAAGACCTCGCCGTCCCCGAAGGCGCTCGCGGCTTCGGCGCGCGCGCTCTGCAACGCGCTGTCGAGCTCCTCCAGGCGGCGCACGATCCGCATCCCGCGCCCTCCGCCGCCCGCGGCGGCCTTGACGAGGACAGGCAGGTCGGCCTCGGTGACCTGCCCCAGGGGCTCGATCCCCATCAGCTCCTTCGCCCGCGTCTTGGACGCCATCGCCTCGATCGCCTCCGGCGGAGGGCCGATCCAGACGAGCCCCGCGTCGAGGACGGCGCGTGCGAAGTCGGCGTTCTCGGAGAGGAAGCCGTAGCCGGGGTGCACGGCGTCCGCGCCGGCCGCCACGGCCGCCTTCACGATCAGGTCGCCGTCCAGATACGTCGCGGAGGGCGCCGCTCCGGGCAGCCGTACCGCCGTGTCGGCCACGCGCGCGTGGAGGGCGTTCTCGTCGGCGTCCGAGTACACGGCGACCGTCCGGATTCCCGACTCACGGCAGGTGCGGAAGATACGGCAGGCGATCTCGCCCCGGTTGGCGACGAGCAGAGTCGAAATCATTTGCCTCACATCCGGAAGACGCCGAAGCCGCCCCGCGCGCCCTCGTAGGGGGTGGTGTGGAGGGCGGAGAGGCACAGGCCGAGGACGGTGCGGGTGTCGCGCGGGTCGATGACGCCGTCGTCGTACAGCCGCCCCGACAGGAACATCGGCAGCGACTCGGACTCGATCTGCTGCTCGACCATGGCGCGCAGGGCCGCGTCGCCTTCCTCGTCGTACGGCTGCCCCTTCGCCGCGGCCGACTGCCGGGCGACGATCGAGAGCACACCGGCGAGTTGCTGCGGGCCCATGACGGCCGACTTGGCGCTGGGCCAGGCGAACAGGAAGCGGGGGTCGTAGGCGCGGCCGCACATGCCGTAGTGGCCGGCGCCGTACGACGCGCCCATGAGGACGGAGAGGTGGGGCACGCGGCTGTTGCTCACCGCGTTGATCATCATCGCGCCGTGCTTGATGATGCCGCCCTGCTCGTACTGGCTGCCCACCATGTAGCCGGTGGTGTTGTGCAGGAAGAGCAGGGGGATGTCCCGCTGGTTCGCCAGCTGGATGAACTGGGCCGCCTTCTGGGACTCCTCGCTGAACAGGACGCCTTGGGCGTTCGCCAGCACGCCGACGGGATAGCCGTGCAGGGCCGCCCAGCCGGTGGTCAGGCTCGTGCCGTACATCGGCTTGAACTCGTCGAAGTCGGAGGCGTCGACGATCCGGGCGATGACCTCGCGCGGGTCGAAGGGGGTCTTGAGGTCGCCGGGGACGATGCCGAGGAGCTCGTCGGCGGAGTACTTGGGCGGTTCTGCGGGGCCCGGGTCGCCGTACGCCTTGCGGTGGTTGAGGCGGGCCACCACGCGGCGCGCCTGCCGCAGCGCGTCCGGTTCGTCCACCGCGAAGTAGTCCGCGAGACCCGACACGCGCGCGTGCATCTCCGCACCGCCCAGCGACTCGTCGTCGCTCTCCTCGCCGGTCGCCATCTTCACCAGGGGCGGGCCGCCGAGGAACACCTTGGCGCGTTCCTTGACCATGATCACGTGGTCGGACATGCCGGGGACGTACGCCCCGCCGGCCGTCGAGTTGCCGAAGACGACCGCGATCGTGGGGATCCCGGCCGCGGACAGCCGCGTCAGGTCCCGGAAGATGGCGCCTCCTGGGATGAAGATCTCCTTCTGGGACGGCAGGTCGGCGCCGCCCGACTCGACGAGGTTGATGCAGGGCAGCCGGTTGGCGAGGGCGATGTCGTTCGCGCGCAGGGCCTTCTTCAGCGACCAGGGATTGCTCGCTCCCCCGCGCACGGTCGGGTCGTTGGCGGTGATCAGGCACTCGACGCCCTCGACGACCCCGATACCGGTGACGAGGGACGCGCCGACCGCGTAGTCGCTGCCCCAGGCGGCCAGCGGGGACAGCTCCAGGAAGGGCGTGTCGGGGTCGAGGAGCAGCTCGATGCGCTCGCGGGCGAGGAGCTTGCCGCGTCTGCGGTGCCGTTCGACGTACTTCTCCCCGCCGCCCGCGAGCGCCTTGGCGTGCTCGGCGTCGAGGTCGGCGAGCTTGGCGAGCATGGCCTCGCGGTTGGCCGCGTAGTCGGGGCTCTGCGTGTCCAGGGAAGAGGCGAGGACGGTCACAGGAGGACCTCCGGGATGTCGAGGTGGCGGCTGCGCAGCCATTCGCCGAGGGCCTTGGCCTGAGGGTCGAAGCGGTGCTGGGCGGCGACGCCCTCGCCGAGGATGCCGTCGACGACGAAGTTGAGGGCGCGGAGGTTGGGCAGGAGGTGCCGGGTGACCTTCAGCCGACGGCTTTCGGGGATCAGCTCCTGGAACCGGTCGGCGGTGAGCTCGTGCGCGAGCCAGCGCCAGGCGTCGTCCGTGCGCACCCAGACGCCGACGTTGGCGTTCCCGCCCTTGTCCCCGCTGCGGGCACCCGCGATGAGGCCGAGGGGGGCGCGTTTTGTGGGACCGGACGGCAACGGCTCCGGAAGTGCCGGCTCACGAAGAGCTGGCTCCGGAAGAGCTGGTTCTGGAAGAGCTGGTTCTGGAAGAGCTGGTTCTGGAAGAGCTGGTTCTGGAAGAGCTGGTTCCGGCATGTCGTCGAGTACGGCCGTGTCGTGGGCCGGCGACACGTAGGCCGGCGGCACAGGGACCCGGCGTCCGTCGTGGAGGACGGCCACATGGTCGACGGCACCATGGGGGACGTACACATCCTCGAAGACCCCATAGGGCGAGCCCTTTCCGGGTGGCGCCAGCACATGGAAGCCGGGATAACTCGCGAGCGCCAGCTCCACGGCGGCTCCGCTCAGCGCCCGCCCTACCACCTCCTGGTCCCGGTCGCGCACGACGAGCCGCAGCAGCGCGCTCGCCGTCTCCTCGGTCGGGGCGTCGGGCCGGTCGGTGCGGACGAGGTCCCAACGGACGTCGGCGGGCGGCGACTTGGCGAGCGCGTCCGTCATCTGTTCACGCACGAGGGCGGCCTTGGCCTCGATGTCGAGGCCGGTGAGCACGAAGGCGACCTCGTTCCGGAAGCCGCCGAGGCGGTTGACGCCGACCTTGAGCGTCGGGGGCGGGGCCTCTCCCCGTACGCCCTCGATGCGGACGCGATCGGGGCCGTCCTGGGTGAGCCGTACGGTGTCCAGGCGGGCGGTGACGTCCGGCCCCGCGTACCGGGCGCCCGCCGTTTCGTACAGCAGCTGGGCCGTGACCGTGCCGACGTCGACGAAGCCACCGGTGCCCGGATGCTTGGTGATGACGCAGCTGCCGTCCTCGTGGAGCTCGGCGAGCGGGAAGCCGGGGCGCCGGACGTCGCCCTGCGTGAAGAACGCGTAGTTGCCGCCGGTCGCCTGCGCCCCGCACTCCAGCACATGTCCGGCGACGACAGCGCCCGCGAGCCGGTCGTACTCCCTGGGCCCCCACCCGAAGTGAGCGGCGGCGGGCCCGGTGACCAGGGCAGCGTCCGTCACCCGGCCGGTGACGACGATGTCCGCACCCTCCCGCAGGCAGGCGGCGATACCGAAGCCGCCGAGATAGGCATGGGCGGCGAGGCTGTCCGGATACCGGCCCTTGAGGTCGTCGCCCTCGACGTGGGCCACGCGGACGGGGACGCCGAGACGTTCAGCCAACTTCCGTACGGCGTCCGCCAGTCCCGCCGGATTGAGGCCGCCCGCGTTGGCGACGATCCTGACCCCCCGCTCGTGCGCGAGCCCGAGGCACTCCTCCAGCTGCCGCAGGAAGGTACGGGCGTATCCCGCACCGGGGTCCTTCAGCCGGTCCCGGCCGAGGATCAGCATGGTGAGCTCGGCGAGGTAGTCGCCGGTGAGGACGTCCAGCTCGCCGCCGGTGAGCATCTCGCGCATGGCGTCGAAGCGGTCGCCGTAGAAGCCGGAGGCGTTGCCTGTCCGCAGGACCGGCGCGGTGGGCGGACTGGCCGGGCTGGGTTGGCTGGGCGAGTTGGGCGTGCTCGGCGGGGTCACTGCGCCGCGCCCTTCGGCTCGCGGCCCGTGCCGGGCGGACCCGCGAAGACCTGGGCGATGTCGAACCAGCGGTCGGCGTCCGGGCCCTCGGCGCGCAGGGCGAGGTCGGAGCGGTGGGCGCGCTGGGTGACCAGGAGGCAGAAGTCGAGCGCCGGGCCGGTGACGCGCTGCGGGGCGTCTTCGGGGCCGTACGCCCACAACTCTCCGGACGGCGACACGAGTTCGATACGGAAGTCGTCGAGGGGTGCGGGGAGGCCGTGGACGCCGAAGGCGAAGTCCCGGGTCCGTACCCCGATCCACACCACATGCCTCAGCCGGTCGGTGGGTGTGCGCACCACACCGAGTGCGTCGGCGATGTCCAGACCGTGGGCCCAGGTCTCCATAAGCCGGGCCGTGGCCATGGAGGCGGCGGACATGGGCGGGCCGTACCAGGGGAACCTCGCGCCGGCGGGTGCCTCGCGCAACGCCGTGTCGAGAGCGGCACGCCCTTCCCGCCACCGCGCCAGCAGCTCGGCGGGCGCCAGCCGGGCCCCCTCCTCCGCTCCCTCGTCGACGAAGGAGCCCGGGGCCTTCAGCGCCTTCTCCACCAGTGCGTGGAACGCGTCCACGTCGGTCACGGCCAGCAGGGCCGAGTGATCGGTCCAGGCGAGGTGGGCGATCTGGTGGGCGACGGTCCAGCCGAGGGCGGGGGTCGGGAGCGCCCACTGCTCAGGACTCAACTCGGCGATGAGGCAGTCGAGTTCATCGCTCTCGGCACGCAGGTCGTCGAACACGGGCGTCGGGTCGGCCATGGGGTGAGCATGGCAGCGGGAACAGAAACAAGCAAGCGTGCTTGCATTAATTTATGGTCAGGCGACATCGCACTTCTCGAGCGGAGTCGCCCCTCGATGCGAAGATCGCGGACCTCCGCCTCGCCGCCCCGCAGTGCCCGCTCCTGGGAACGCCGCTGTCCGAAAGCGGTCAGCCGGAGGGCCGGGCGGACCGCCTGCCGCCCACCTGCGTCCGCACCGCCCCCATGCTCGCCGCGATGACCAAAGCGATCGCCAGGGCCTGTACGGCCGTGAGAGCCTGGCTGAGGACGAGGAAACCGGCGGTCGCGGCGACGGCCGGCTCCAGGCTCATCAGGATCGCGAAGGTCGGCGCGGGCATACGGCGCAGGGCGAGGAGTTCGAGGGTGTAGGGGAGGACCGAGGAGAGGATCGCCACGGCCGCGCCCAGCCCGAGGGTCACCGGGTCGGCGAGCTTCATGCCCGCTTCGGCGATCCCCAGGGGCAGGAACAGCACGGCCCCCACCGCCATCGCGAGCGCCAGCCCGTCGGCCTGGGGGAAACGTCGGCCCGTACGGGCGCTGAAGATGATGTAGGCCGCCCACATGGCGCCGGCTCCCAGGGCAAAGGCGACACCTATGGGGTCGAGAGCACCGAACCCTCCGCCGCCGAGGAGGAAGACGCCGGCGAGGGCGAGTCCGGCCCAGACGACGTTGATCGCGCGACGCGAGGTCAGGACCGAGAGGGCGAGCGGGCCGAGCACCTCCAGGGTGACCGCGGGACCCAGGGGGATGCGGGCGACCGACTGGTAGAAGAGACCGTTCATCGCGGCCATCGTGATGCCGAAGACGATCACCGTGCCCCAGTCGGTACGGGAGTGACCGCGCAGCCGGGGCCGGGAGACCAGCAGCAGGACGACCGCAGCCACCAGCAGCCGCAGCGCCACCACCCCGAGCGCGCCGGCCCTCGGCATCAGGCTCACCGCCAGGGCGCCGCCGAACTGCACCGAGACCCCTCCGGCGAGCACCAGACCCACGGGGCCGAGGGAGCCCCAGCGGCGCGGGGCGCCGGTCGTCGGCTCGGGAACGGACGCCGCCCGGGTGCGGGACGGGGAGGGCGTGGCGGCGGCGGCATCAGGGGTGCTCACGGGCGTTCCAGGGGACTCGACTCGGGGAATGTTCATCATGCTGTACTGCCGAGTCCATGGTAGTAGACCTCGTCAGGTGTGTGAACCCATTACGCCACTGTCCCGGAGTGTGGACTACTGCCGCGCCATGTGGTCTACCGCCGTGCCATATACAGATCCAGTGCCTTGTGCAGCAGCCGGTTGAGCGGGAAGTCCCACTCCCCCAGGTACTCGACGGCCTCGCCGCCGGCGCCCACCTTGAAGCGGAGCAGGCCCAGCAGAGGGTTGGACTCCTCCAGGGTGTCCGTGATGCCGCGGAAGTCGTAGACGGAGGCGCCGAGTTCATGGGCGTCGGTCATCATGCGCCACTGCAGGGCGTTGTTGGGCTGGACCTCGCGTTTGCGGCTGGTGGAGGCGCCGTAGGAGTACCAGACGTGGTCGCCGACGGTGAGCATGGTGGCGGCGGCGAGGGTGTCGCCGTCGTGGTGGGCGAGGTAGAGCCGCATGCGGTCGGGGTGCTCGGCGGTGAGCGCGGTCCACATGCGCTGGAAGTAGGGCAGGGGGCGCGGAAGGAAACGGTCGCGCTCGGCGGTCTCGGCGTAGAGCTCGTGGAAGACGGGCAGGTCCTCGTAGCCGCCCCGCTCGACCTTCACGCCCGCCTTCTCGGCCTTCTTGATGTTGCGCCGCCACTGCTGGTTGAGGCCGCGGTGAAGGTCGTCCAACGACCGCCCCGCGAACGGCACTTGGCAGACGTACCGCGGCTGACCGGCGGCGAAGCCCTCCTCGCCGCCCGGCTCGGTCTGCCGCCAGCCGGTGCGTCGCAGCCGGTCGGCGATGTCGAGGGCGCCCTGTTCGCACGAGGTCGGTTCCGCGTCGCGCAGCCGCCGGGCGGCCGGGTCGGCGATGGCTGCCTTCACCGCGTCGGCGCTCCAGCGGCGTACGACGAGGGGCGGGCCCATTTTCACCGAGAAGGCCCCCTGCCGTTTGAGGTACGCGAGCATCGGGTCGAGCCAGCGCTCGCAGAGGTCGGGCGCGTGCCAGTCGATGAGCGGCCCCTCCGGCAGATACGCCAGGTACCTCTTCACCTTCGGCAGCGGCCGATACAGCACCAGCCCCACCCCGACCAGCTGCCCGCCACCCTGCTCCCCGTCGAACCACCCCAGGCTCTCCGCCCGCCAGTCGGGCTTCACCTCACCCCAGGACGGCACCTGCATATGGCTGACGGAAGACCGGCCCGCCACGAAGGCCAGGTGCTGGTCACGGGGGATGGGCTGCAGGTGGAGGGGCATGGTCAGGGCTCCTTAGATGGCTCGCCCTTGCCACCCTACGAGCGGACCCCGCACCCCTCATCTCGGCGGAGGCCAGTCCAGTACGGTCGGCTCGCGAAACCCGGTCCGGAGATGAGCCAGCTCCCCTCCACCAGCCGCCCCCCGTTCAAACCCCGCCCTCCCCCAGCCACCCCCTCACACCCCTCCCCCCTCCATCCCCTCCGCCAACACCTCCGCCAAGTGCCGAGCCCGCACCCCGCCCAGCTGCTCCACCTGTGTCCGGCACGAGAAGCCGTCCGCCAGCACCAGCGCCCCGGGCTCCGCGCCCCGCACCGAAGGCAGCAGCTGTTCCTCCGCGCAGGACGCCGACACCCCGAAGTGCCGTTTCTCGAAGCCGAAGTTGCCCGCGAGCCCGCAGCAGCCGCCGCTCAGTTCGCCGGAGAGCAGAGCGGCCTGACGCAGTCGGCGGTCGGGCTCGTCGCCGAGGACCGCGTGCTGGTGGCAGTGGGTCTGGCCGACCACCGGGCGATCCAGGCGGGGCGGGGCCCAGTCGGGGGCCAGGCGTTGCAGCGCCTCGGCGAAGGTCAGGACGCGGTCGGCGAGGCGGCTGGCCCGCGGGTCGTCGTGCAGGAGTTCCGGCAGGTCGGCGCGGAGGGCGGCGGCGCAGCTCGGCTCCAGGACCACGACCGGGGCGGCGGTCTCCAGCACCGGCTCCATCAGGTCGAGCGTGCGCCGCAGTACCGCGCGGGCGCGGTCGAGCTGGCCGGTCGAGAGGTACGTCAGCCCGCAGCAGACGCGGCTGCGCCCCCGCAGGAGGGACATCGGGTCCAGCGCCACCGTCGTACCGTCACCCCCCGGCACCCTCTTCAGCCGCACCGTCGGCGGCAGTGCCACCCGCAGCCCGGCCGCCTCCAGCACACGTACCGCCGCCTGCCCCACGGACGGCGAGAGGTGCTCGGTGAAGGTGTCGGGCCACAGGATGACCAGGTCGCCCTCCGCGGCCGCCTTGTGCCGCCGCTCCCACCACCGGCTGAACGTCTGCGTCGCCAGCCGCGGAATATCCCGCTCCGGTGCGATCCCGCCGAGCCGTTTCGCCGCCCACGCCAACGGCCGTACGGCGGCCAAGGCGTTGACCAGTGACGCCGTACGCGTGCGTGCCACCGCGCGCAGCCACTGCGGCAGCCGCCCCATGCTGTAGTGGGCGGCCGGGCGGCGCCGCCCGGCGTAGTGGTGGTGCAGGAACTCCGCCTTGTACGTGGCCATGTCGACCTCGACCGGACAGTCGGACCGGCACCCCTTGCAGGCCAGGCACAGGTCCAGCGCGTCCCGCACCTCGGTCGACCGCCACCCCTCGGTCACCAGTTCCCCAGCCAGCATCTCGTGCAGCAGCCGGGCACGCCCGCGCGTGGAGTGCTCCTCCTCGCCGGTGACCCGGAAGGACGGGCACATGACGGCGGAGCCGGACACCGACGTCGTACGGCACTTGGCGACCCCGACGCACCGCCGTACGGCCGCCGAGAAGTCCCCGCCGTCGGCCGGGTATCCGAAGGCCACGTCCACCGGCTTCCGGGGCAGGACGGCGAACCGGAGGTTCGCGTCGACCGGGGCCGGGCGCACGAGCATCCCGGGGTTGAGCAGATCGTCGGGGTCCCACACCCCCTTCGCCCGCTCGAAGAGAGCGACCATCTCCGCGCCGTACATCTTCGGCAGCAGTTCCGCCCGGGCCTGTCCGTCCCCGTGCTCCCCGGACAGCGAGCCCCCGTGCGCCACGACGACCTCGGCGAGCTCCTCCGAGAAGCGCCGGAAGCGGCCGATGCCCGCCTCCGTCAGCAGGTCGAAGTCGATACGGACGTGGATGCAGCCGTCCCCGAAGTGGCCGTACGGCGTCCCGTGCAGCCCGTGCGCGGCCAGCAGCGCGCGGAAGTCCCGCAGATACGCCCCGAGGCGCTCCGGCGGCACCGCGCAGTCCTCCCAGCCGGGCCACGCCTCGCTCCCGTCGGGCATCCGGGTCGCCGTGCCGCTCGCGTCCTCCCGGATGCGCCACAGGGCCCGCTGCCCGCCGGGATCGGTGACGACCAGCGCGTCGGCGACGTCGGCGGCCCGCACGATCGCCTCCGCACGCGCGCGTGCCTCCCCCTGCGACTCCCCGCCCGTCTCCACGAACAGCCAGGCCCGGCCCCGCGGCAGCGCCGTCGCCGACGGCACCAGGTCGGCCGCCATCCCCTCCACCGTCAACGGCCGGTACGGCAGCAGCCCGGCCGCCGCCTCCGCGGCCGCGCTCTCGTCGGCGTACGCCAGCACGGCGAGCGCACGCGCGCGTGGCGCCTCCACCAGCCGTACGACCGCCTCGGTGAGGATGCCCAGGGTGCCCTCGCTCCCGCAGAAGGAACGGGCGACATCGGCGCCGTTCTCGGGCAGCAACGCGTCCAGCGCGTACCCGGAGATACGGCGGGGCAGCTCGGGAAACCCGGTCCGCAGACGGGCCAACTCCGCCTCGGCAAGTGCCCGCAGTCCCTGCGGCGCCCCGGCCCATCCCTGCCCGAGCCGCAACCGCTCCCCGCGCGCGGTGACCACGCCCAGCTCCCGCACACTGTCCGCTGTCGTCCCCCACGCCACCGAGTGCGAGCCGCACGAGTTGTTGCCGATCATCCCGCCGAGCGTGCAGCGGCTGTGGGTGGAGGGGTCGGGGCCGAAGCGGAGCCCGTGCGGGGCGGCGGCGTCCTGGAGGCGGTCGAGGACGAGGCCGGGCTGGACGACGGCGGTGCGGGCTTCCGGGTCCAGGGAGACGAGGCGGTTCATGTGCCGGGTGAAGTCCAGCACGACGCCGGTGCCGGTGGCCTGCCCGGCGATGGACGTGCCTCCGCCGCGGGCGACGACGGGCACGCCACGCGCGCGACAGACCTCCAGCACGGCTGCCACGTCGTCCGCGTCTCTCGGAGCGACGACTCCCCTCGGGACCCGCCGGTAGTTGGACGCGTCCATGGTCGTCAACGCCCGGGAGGTGACGTCGAATCCCACCTCACCCCGGACGACGGTACGCAGCGCAGCCTCAAGATCCGTCATACGCCCAGCATGCCCCCGGCCACTGACAGTGACGGCTCCAGCGGGTGCCGTTCCAGGAACCCGGCCACCGCCCGGGCCACGGGTTCGGGGCGCTGGATCTGCAGGAGGTGGCCGACGCCGTCGATCACGGATGCTCGACGCCGAACTCCCACCGGGTCAGCGCGGGCAGCTCGATGCCGAAGCAGGTGTCGGCGTCCTCGACGGCCTGCGCGCTCGCGCCCGGCACCCCGCGCCTGTCTCCCGGACCCGCGTGCAGCATCGAATGGAGATCCCTGTCATGACCCCATCCCCATGAACGGACCCCACCCCATGAACGCCGGTTCAGGCAATACAGCCCGTCCGGCGCTCGGGCACGAGGCCCCTTCAGGGCCGAAGCGGGGTGCGGGGACGGCAGCCCCCAGGTCCGACACCCGCCGAAACACCGTCTCACCCGACGGACGAGGTTTCGCCCAGGTTTCCCCCACCGGCTAACCTCACTGCGTGGCTGAGATCCAGATTCCCGCTGACATCAAGCCCGCCGACGGACGTTTCGGCGCGGGCCCCTCCAAGGTGCGGACGGAGGCGCTGGACGCGCTGGCCGCCACCGGAACCTCTCTCCTCGGTACCTCCCACCGCCAGGCCCCCGTCAAGAACCTGGTCGGCCAGGTGCGCGAGGGCATCAGCGAGCTGTTCCAGCTCCCCGAGGGCTACGAGGTCATCCTCGGCAACGGCGGCTCGACGGCCTTCTGGGACATCGCGACGCACGGCCTGATCGAGAACAGGTCGCAGCACCTCACGTTCGGTGAGTTCAGCTCCAAGTTCGCCAAGGCCGCCAAGCTCGCCCCCTGGCTGGCCGAGCCGGACGTCGTCTCCACCGACCCGGGCACGCACCCGGAGCCGGTCGCCGAGGCGGGCGTCGACGTCTACGCCTTCACGCACAACGAGACGTCCACCGGCGTGGCCATGCCCATCAAGCGCGTGGAAGGCGCCGACGAGGGCGCCCTGGTTCTCGTGGACGCCACCTCCGGCGCCGGCGGTCTCCCGGTCGACATCGCCGAGACCGACGTCTACTACTTCGCCCCGCAGAAGTCCTTCGCCTCCGACGGCGGCCTGTGGATCGGCGTCTTCTCCCCGGCCGCGATCGAGCGCGCCGAGCGCATCCACGCGTCCGGCCGTCACATCCCGGAGTTCTTCAGCCTCCCCACGGCGATCGACAACTCCCGCAAGAACCAGACGTACAACACCCCGGCCCTCGCCACCCTCTTCCTGCTCAACCAGCAGCTGGAGTGGATCAACGGACAGGGCGGCCTGGACTGGGCGGTCCGCCGCACGGCGACCTCCGCCCGCACCCTGTACGGCTGGGCCGAGGACATCAAGTACGCCAACCCGTTCGTCACCGACCCGGCCAAGCGCTCCCAGGTCATCGGCACGATCGACTTCACGGACGAGATCGACGCCGCCGCCGTCGCCAAGGTCCTGCGCGCCAACGGCATCGTCGACACCGAGCCCTACCGCAAGCTCGGCCGCAACCAGCTGCGCGTCGCGATGTTCCCGGCGATCGACCCGGCCGACGTCGAGGCGCTGACGAAGTGCATCGACTACGTGATCGAGAAGCTCTGATCACTCCCGTACGACAGTGAAGGGCGCCCGGCACGGACCGGGCGCCCTTCTCGTTGCGCGAGCTCAGCCGCGGAAGCCGAGCATGCCGTGCAGCGTGGAGCCGGGCGCGACGCTCGACGCCGCGTTCGTGCTCTGCGGCTTCGGGTCCGGCAGCTTCTGGCAGACGGCGTCGGCCGTGCCGCTGCCGTGCGGCACCTTGCCGTTGGTGAGGTACGTCGCCAGGTACTTGTCGAGGCAGGAGTTACCGCTCAGCGAGATGCCGTGGTTGCCGCCGCCCTGCTCGACCACCAGGCTGGAGTTCTTGAGCAGCTTGTGGACGGTGACGCCGCCCTGGTACGGGGTGGCCGCGTCGTCCGTCGCCTGGAAGAGCAGCACCGGCGGCAGCTTGGAGTTGGCGACGTTCACCGGCTTCAGCGACTTCGTCGGCCAGAAGGCGCACGGCGCGTTGTACCAGGCGTTGTTCCAGGCCATGAACGGCGCCTTCTCGTACACCGCCCAGTTGTCCTTGCGCCACTGGTTCCAGTCGCGAGGCCAGGATGCGTCACGGCACTGCACCGAGGTGTAGATGCTGTAGCCGTTGTCTCCGGAGGCGTCGACGGCGGCGATGTTCTCGTACGCCTTGACCAGCGCGGCCTCGTCCTTGTCGTTCACGTATGCCGCGAACACCTGGGCGAGGGTCGGCCAGTAGCCGTTGTTGTAGCCACCGGGTAGGAAGATGTCCTCCAGCTCGGAGGCGCCCACCTTGCCGCCCGCGGGCTTCTTGGCCAGGGCCGCCCGCATGGCGTACCACTTGGCCTCGATCTTCGCCGGGTCGGTGCCGAGCTTGTAGGTCGAGTCGTACTTGGCTATCCACGCCATGAGCGCCTTGTGGCGGGCGTCGAAGGCGTAGTCCTGGGCGAGGTTGTCCTCATACCAGACGCCCGTCGGGTCGACGATCGAGTCCAGCACCAGGCGCCGCACCCGCTCGGGGTAGAGCTTGGCGTAGACCGCGCCGAGGTAGGTGCCGTACGAGTAACCGAAGTAGTTGATCTTCTTGGCGCCGAGTGCCTTCCGGATCGAGTCCATGTCCTTCACGGCGCTGACGGTGTTGATGTACGGCAGGACGTCCTTGTACTTCGTGCCGCAGGCCTTGGCGAAGGACTTGGCGCGCGAGAGGTTGGCCTTCTCGATCGCGGGCGTGCTGGGCACGGAGTCCGGGCGCACCGGGTTGAAGTAACCGGGCACGCAGTCCAGGGCGGGCTGGCTCTTGCCCACTCCGCGCGGGTCGAAGCCGATGACGTCGTACTGGGCCGCGACCTCCTTGGGCAGGCTGGAGGCGACGTACCCGGCCAGCGTCAGGCCACTGCCGCCGGGGCCGCCCGGGTTGACGAGCAGCGGGCCCTGGTACTTGTCCGCGGTGTGCGGCACGCGGGACAGCGCCAGCGTGATCTTCTTCCCGCTCGGCTTCGCGTAGTTGAGCGGCACCTTCACCGACGCGCACTGGAGCGTCGGGTAGTCGTCCGTGGCGCACTTCTTCCAGGTGACCTGCGCGGCGGCGGTCTGGACGGTGTTCGCGGAGTCCGACGCGCTGGCGTTGGCGGGGACGGCTGTGAGCGTCCCGGCCATGACGACGGTGGCGCCGCACAGCACTGCTGCGCTTCTTCTCATGGAGTTCTCTCAGAACGGTGAGGGGGGTTCAGGCCCGCGTTCGCGGGTCGTCTGCCGCATGGTTCCGGAAGAGCACACCGCGAAAGACATATTCGACCAGGACTTGACCGAATTGAGTCATTGGAAGCGCTCAAGTAATGCACAGAAAGGGGGCAGTTGACCCGTTCCGGACACGCGTCCCGCCGATGAGGGCGCTCGGCGAACACCAAGCGCCCCCATCTCACGCCGTGATCCCTGCCGCGGGGCCCACCACGGGTTGGGCCGCCGTCACGCCGCCGTACAGCTCACGCTCGGCACACCCCCGCCCCCGGGCACGCCCCCGAAGCCGAAGCCGGCCGAACCGCCCACCGGCACACTCCCGTTGTGCGCGGCGTTCACCGCGGTAACGCTCGCCCCGCTCTGTGTGTACGTCGCGTTCCACATGCTGGTCACCTTCTGCGCGCTGCTCCAAGTCCACGTCACTTTCCAGGACTTGAGGGCGGCCGTCCCCGTGTTGGTCACCTTCACCTCGGCGTTGAAGCCACCGCCCCAGTCGCTGCTGACGGTGTACGCGGCGCTGCAGGCGGCCCTGCCGCCACCGGGATCGGGGTCGGGGTCGGGATCGCCACCTCCCCCGCTCCCCGGAAATCCCGGCGCTTTGATGCTCGCCAGGTACCCGTCCTTCACGGTGTCCACGGTCGTCCAGTCGTCCTTCAGGATCCCGCCGGTGTCCCCGGAGTTGGGGTTCCAGGACCAGAAGGTCCAGTGGAACGAGTCCGCGCCGTACGTCGACGTGGACCGCAGGTAGCTCACCAGCGCGGCCAGCCACCGCTGGTCGACCGTCGACTGGAGCGTCGTACCGAACTCGCCGAGCCAGACCGGCGCGATGTTCTGCTTGAAGACGTAGCCCCAGTACCTGTCCCAGACACCCGGCATGTTGTCGGGGAACGACGGGTCGCTGAACCAGGGCTGCTGGGCCACGCTCGTCGCATAGTCGTGGGCGGAGTAGACCAGCCGGTTCGGGACGTCGAGTTGCACCGGGTACTGGGCCACGCCCATGAGGTTGCCGCCCCACCAGCCGTTGACGCCGTTGAACGACTGGACGCCCTCGACCATGATCAGCAGTTCGGGGTTGACGGACAGGACAGCGTTCCCGGCGCGCTGCGCGGCGAGCCGCCAGTCGCGGGTCGTGTCGCCGCAGCCCCAGCAGGCGGGGTCGTGGGGCTCGTTGTGCAGGTCGATGCCGATGACGGTGCTGTCGCCCTTGTAGCGCGCGGCCAGTGCCTTGAGGTTGGCGATCCATGTCGACTCGGGGACCGAGGCCGTGTACCAGAGCGCCGACTGCCCGCCCGCGTCGGGGCGATGTCGGTCCAGGACGATCTTCAGGCCGACCTGACCGGCGTACGCCACGATCTTGTCCATGACCTGCAAGGACGTCAGCCCTTGCAGGTCGGCGTTCTTGCCGTCGGCGAAGTTGATGCTGTCCGGCAGGGTGCCGGGCTTGAGGATGTCGTCGCTGAAGGGCAGGCGAAGGGTGTTGTAGCCCAGCGATCTCATCTGGTCGAGCATGCTCTTGTAGTCGCGGGTCCACAGGCCGTGGACGACGTGGTTGCCGGTCTCGAAGCCGAACCAGTTGATCCCGGCGATCCGGACCGGCTGCCCGGCCGCGTCCAGGAGCTGCCGGCCGCTGGTGCGCCAGTAGCCGGCGCCGGCCTCGGCGGTCTGTACGGCGCCCGCCCCGGCAGCGTGGGCCGTCTGCGTGCCGACCCCGGCCAGCGGTAACAGGAGCGCCGCGGCCACCGCACACACCGCTCTTCGCAAGCTGCGGAACATGTCGCTGCTTCCTCCTCGGGAGGCGTGGGCCCGGAACGGGTGGGAGCGCTCCCACCACCCTCCCTTCCCATGGAAGTCAGGTCACATGGACACGTCAAGCCAACGGGCGCTCCTTGGTACGGCGACCGTCACCGGGTACGGCGGCCGTCACCGGGTACGGCACCCGTCACCGGCTCAGCTTCTGGAACCTCCGTACGGCGAGCGGCAAGAAGATCGCGGTCAGGATCACCGGCCACACCCCCGCCATCAGCAGCGCATGCTGCTCGACCCAGGAGTCCCCGCCCCCGACCGGCGTACCGAACAGGTCACGGGTGGCCGCGGCGGTGGACGAGATCGGGTTCCAGGCGGCCACCCAGCCCAGCCAGTCGGGCATCAGCTGCGGCGCGACGAAGATGCTGGAGATCATCGTAAGCGGGAAGGCGACGGCGAACAGACCGCCCGCGGCCTCCGGGTTGGGGACCAGCAGCCCCAGCCACACCCCGATCCAGATCAGCGCGAACCGCAGCCACAGCAGCAGCCCGAAGGCGGCGAGGAAGCCGAAACCGCCGTCCGGGCGCCAGCCCATCGCGAAGGCCGTCAGCATCATGATGGCCAACTCGGCGCAAGCGATGATCAGATCGGTCACCCCCCGCCCCGCGACCACGGCGGAGGACGCCATCGGCATGGAGCGGAACCGGTCGATGACGCCCTTCGTCGAGTCGTAGACGACGACCGTCGCGGTGTTGATGAAGCCGAACGCCATGGTCATCACGAACATGCCCGGCATCAGGAAGTCCTGGTAGTCCCCGCCGCCGGGGACCTTCATCGCGCTGCCGAAGACATAGCCGTAGAGAAGGACGGACAGGATCGGGAAGCCCAGCTGCCAGGCGATGTTGACGGGCTGGCGCTGGTAGTGGGTCAGGCCGCGGCGGACGATGTTCCAGACGTCGGCGAGGACCCAGTACGCACGGCCGTGCGTACTCTTCGCGGCAAGGTCGAGGGTGGTCACGCCGCCTCCTTGGCTTCCGATACGTCCGTACGGTGTCCGGTCAGGCGCAGGAACACATCGTCGAGGCTCGGCCTGCGCAGCCCGATGTCCTCGACCTGGACGCCCTCGTCCTGCAGCGTCCGCGCGACCTCCGTCAGGGCGGCGACGCGGTCGAGTACGGGCGCGTGCACCCGCGACTCGCCCTCCTCCGTCTCGGGTTCGCCGTCCGAGACCCGGGCGACGACCTTCGCCACCTGCGGGATGTCGGCTCGATCCGCGACGACGACCTCGATACGGTCGCCGCCGACGAGGTTCTTCAGCCCGTCGGGAGTGTCGTCGGCGATGGCTCGGCCCTGGTCGATGACGGTGATGCGGGAGGCCAGCTTGTCGGCCTCCTCCAGGTACTGCGTGGTCAGCAGGACCGTCGTGCCACTGGCCACCAACGCCCGCACGGATTCCCAGACTTCGCCCCGGCTGCGGGGGTCGAGTCCGGTCGTCGGCTCGTCGAGGAAGAGGACGGCCGGGGCGAGGATCATCGACGCGGCGAGGTCGAGGCGGCGCCGCATGCCGCCGCTGTACTTGCCGACGCCCCTGTCGGCGGCGTCGGTCAGGTCGAACTGCTCCAGCAGTTCGGTGGCCCGCAACTTGGCCCGCCTGCCGCCCAGATGGAAGAGCCGGCCGAACATCTCCAGGTTCTGCCGACCGGTGAGCACCTCGTCCACTGCGGCGTACTGCCCGGTGAGCCCGATGCGCGCCCGCACCTCGCGCGACTGCCGGGCCACGTCCAGGCCGGCCACCGTCGCCCGTCCGCCGTCCAGCCTGATCAGCGTGGACAGGATGCGTACTGCGGTGGTCTTGCCCGCGCCGTTCGGCCCGAGCAGGCCGTGCACCGTCCCCTCGCGGACGGCCAGGTCGAAGCCGTCGAGGGCGCGTTTCTCGCCGTAGCGCTTCTCCAGGCCCTCGGCCCGTACCGCGTATCCGTCGTCGGTCATGGGTCCCCCTTTCGGTAACTGAGTACAGCGTACCCGAATGCGCGTACGGCGTACTCAGTTTTTTTCGGAAGGGCTTAAGCTGAACCGCATGACGAGCGGCAAGGGCGGCACCAGTGGTACCGGCGGCACGGAGACCAGCGGCAGCGGCGACATCGTCCGCACCTTGGAGCTGCTCTGGGACACGGGCCGACGCCCGAGCCGCGGCCCCAAGCCGACCCTCACCCTGGACCAGATCGTGGAAGCGGCCGTCCGTGTCGCGGACGCCGAGGGCCTGGAGTCGGTCTCCATGCGCCGGGTCGCCGCCGAGCTCGGCACCGGCACGATGTCGCTGTACCGGTACGTCCCCGGCAAGGCCGAGCTGCTCGACCTGATGCTGGACCGCGTCCAGCGCCCCTCCGAGAACCCCGCCGACCTCGGCGACGGCTCCTGGCGCTCGGCCCTGGAGGCCCTGGGCCGCGCGACCCTCGCCCTCTACCGGCGCCACCCCTGGCTGCTCCAGGTCAACCAGTCCCGCCCGATCCTCGGCCCGAGCGCCCTCGACGGCATGGAGAAGGTGCTCGCCCGCATCAAGCCGATGGGGCTGACCGACCCCGAGCTGGTCTCGGCGATCATCATGATCGACGGGTACGTCGTCGGGGCGGCGCGCACCCAGCTGTACCAGCGGGAGGCGGAGCGCCGGACGGGCCTGACGGACACGGAGTTCTGGCAGGCCCAGGCCCCGATGCTGGAGAAGATCATGACCTCCGGGCGCTATCCCCTCCTCGCCTCCCTCGACGAGAACACCTGGGGCCCCGGCTTCGACCACTTCGAGTTCGGGCTGCAGCGGATCCTGGACGGGCTGGAGGTCTTCGTGGCCCGGCGCGCAGGGATGACAGGCGGGGCCGGCGGTGCCTCCATGGAGACATGAGCACTGCGCCTACGAGCCCCGAGCTCGCTCCCTTCGTCAAGCAGTGGGCCGTCCGTCTCACCAGCCACCGGAAGGACGGCACCGGCGTCGGCACTGCCGTGAGCATCGCCGTCGACGGCGACCACGCGTACTTCCGCACCCCTGGCAGTGCGGGCAAGGTCAAACGGCTCCGCCGGGACCCCGAGGTCGAGATCGCCCCGTCCACCTACCGCGGCCGCCCCACCGGACCGGAGATCCATGCCCGGGCCCGGCTGCTGGACCCCGGCAGCACGGAGGACCGGCACGCGGCGAAACTGCTGCGGCGCAAGCACCCCGTCCTGCAGGGGATGGTGGTGCCGCTGACGCACCGGCTGATGAGGACGTCGACGCTGCACTACGAGGTACGGCCGCTGGAGGGCCCTCCGGATACGAGGTGACGCTCGTTACGCGTCGGCCGTGAGACCTTGCAGGACGTCCGTCCGGCGGCGGAACAGAAATCGGTGAGCCAGATGGTGAGACCGCTGCCCCAGTGTGGTCTCGCCGTGTTCCTTCAGGGAGAAATGGCCGGAGAGCAGGGAAACGACCTCGTCAGTACTCGGGTGGTGAATGGTGTTGCCCAGGGAACCGACCCTGTCGGGCCCTCCCTGGGCCGAAGGGTCCCGGTCCGAGTAGCAGACCATCCCGAACAGGCCGTCCGGTCGCACCAGAGCGGCGATCGTGTCCCGGTACATGTCCCGGTCCACGGGGCGGATGTGGTGGAAAACGCTGTAGTCGATCGCCAGGTCGAACGGTCGGCGTGCTCGGAAGTGCAGGATGTCGGCGACCTCGAACGAGACGTTTGCCAGCCCCAGTTGCGCCGCAGTCCGGCGTGCCTCGCCGACGGCTGACGAACTGAAGTCGATTCCGACCGTGTCGTGCCCCGACGTCGCCAGCGCGCATGCGGTGCGGCCCCTGCCGCATCCGAGGTCGATCACGCGGGCAGGGGACGGGACACGGGCGATCCAGTGCAGCACCTCAGCGGGTGTCTCCGAGATGTCCCAGGGCGTTGGACCGTCCCCCACGTTCCGGTAGACGCGCTCCCAGTGATGGACGGGTTCGGTATTCACGCCGCAGGCCTCCTTGAACGGGTCCGTCCGTTCTCCAGCAACGCGGCGAGCTCGGCCGCAGCGACCTTGTCGCCGAATCCGGTGCGATCGTGGCATTCGCTGTATCCGGTTCGATAGACACAGCGCACCTCCCCTGCCTGGCACAGAGCTGCCTCTTCCATGTCTCCGTCACCGAAGCGGAGGATCCACACGCCGGGCGCGTTCGCGCCGAACCCCGCGAGACCGGCCGCCAGTTCCCGGGTGTGGGACAGCTCGTAAGAGGTGGGAGCCGGCAGGTTCCTGAGCCTGGCCATGGTGCGCGCACTGGACATGACCACCTGGCAGCGCGCCATGACCCGGTGCAGGAGATCGGACGGCAGCCGAGCCTCGATGTCGTGCGGCACCACGTCGAAGCAGACCGGAGTCCCCGCCCGGGATGCTGCCGCCAGGGCGTGGAAGACAGCGTGCCGAGAGCGCGGGAAGAGCAGCGGATAACCGTCGACGAACAAGACGTCCGCGGCTTCGATCGCTCCCCGGAACACTTCGACGTCTGCGACCGACAGCTCTTCCAACGGTGCCGGGGAGCTTGCCACGAGGGTGCGACGGCCTGCGCCGGGAGAGTCGGTTCCGTCGCGCAGGACAACGACGTAGCCGTTGGGCATGCCGCGCTCCTGACGAATGCACCAGCTGACTCCCGGCTCGTTCTCCAGCGTGCGCAGGATGTGATCCGTGGAGGGATCGTCGCCCGTCTTCACCAGCGCGTCCACGGCCTCGAAATGGCGGGTGGCGGCCCGCGCCATGGATACAGCCGTACCGGCGAGGTGCATACGGACAGGGGCGAGGGAATAGACGTCTTCCTCCACCGCCGCGAGTGATACGGAGACAGTCGTGCGCACGTCGAGCCTGAGATCTCCGATGACGGCGACACGGAAGGGCGCCGGCCCCGGGTCGGCGCCCTCGTGCATGCCTGTCAGGCGCTGTTGTAACCCGGAAAGCCAGGCTTCAGCAGTCGAGGACGACAGGTTCAAAAGACGTCACGGTCGTCGACCGACCACCAGCGGGCCTCCGTGTCACCGGGGAATCGCTCCGGGAGGTAGAGATCCGCCTCGACCCTGCGGTCCACCAGTTCGGCCGAGTAAGGGACGCCCGCCTGAGCGAAGTTCTCCCTGATTCGCTCCTTTATCCGTGGGGAGGACTTCTGGCCGCACCCCACACCGTGCTGGGTGAAGGACTGCTCCGGCTGGAACATGACGAACGTGTGATCGCTGCTGTGGCGGGAGTGGGACGCCTCGTACAGAGGAGAGAAGACCGAGACGAACATCCGCTGGCGATGGAAGAGGAACTGCCAGCCCGGGCGCCGCACGTCCTCGCTGAGCGAGTTGTTGGGCAACTCGTCCGCTTCGGTGAGTGCCTGGAGCAGGCTGCGGAACCAGCGCGCAAGGTCCGACATGGTCGCGGCGCCCGGTGCGCGGCCGGCGACCCCGGGCACGGAGATGACGAATCCGTCGAGGTGTTCATGCGGAGCCGCTTTCGCGAACCTCGTCAGGTGCGGAGCCAACTCGGCCACGTTGGCCGCCAGCGACCTGTCGACATCCCAGTCGGGAGCACCCCACAGCCGGGACACACCGGAGAACAGACATGGTGAGTCGGCCTGCAGCTTGGCGAAGTCCTGGAGCGCGCCGGCGGTACTCGGGTCGTACGCCCTGGCAAAGCGTCCCTTGTCCCGTACGGCTACGTGATCGAGCTTGCTGTCGAGTTCGTTCGTGAGCGAGATCCCGCAGTTCGCGGAGATCCGGTACAAGGCCTTGTGCATCTGTGGCACGGACGTTCGCAGCGGCACCCAGTCGTCCAGGCTGCGCGGCGTCTTGGGGCCGTCGTAGTAGTTGACGGCTCTGCCGATCTGACCGGCCCAGTGCAAGAGGTCGAGGAGTTCGTCGAGCAGCTGCGGATCCTGCTTCTCCCGCTGCCCCTGCTTCTCCCGCTTCTCCCGCTTCTTCGCGCTTACCGCGGGAGCGGACGCGTCCTGGGGCGGATCGGTGACCGACACGACGAACTGGTTGGCGGTACAGGTCGAGATGATCCACAGGTCGGCGAGTTCAGCTCCCACCTTCGACGAGCGGGAAGCGGGAGCGGCTGCCAGCTCCTGGCTGAATTCCCCTACCTCCTCCAGAAGCCGCACCACGCCGGCGTGCGGGCTCCAGTATCCGCCGACGGACTGGATCATCTCGTGGACGGCTGTTTGCGTCTGGCTCATGCCGGTCCGGCGGGGACTGCCTCCCACTGTCGCCTCCTTGTGATGCCATCCGACATGGGGACGTGTGACTCCGCGATGTGGAGCAGCTGGGTGAAGTCGTCGATCACTTCGTCGGGTTCCATGGCCCCCGAGTCGTAGACGTCCTTCAGTTTTTCCGGTTTCCAGAAGGAAAGGCGTCGCACTGTCGCGTAATTCTCGGGCGCATATCTCGAACCGTAGCGAGCCCATACGGTCACGGCTCCGATGCTGCTGCCAGGCACCAGGTCGTTCGCCACGCTGTCTCCGAGGACCAGGACCCTTCCATGGCTTTCGGGGGCGAAGTATCTCAGAGCTTCCCTGTATGGGTGGGTGCTCGGCTTCTGTTTCGCATCGGTGAATGTCCGGAGGGCCAGGCCGGCGGGTGTGGACCGATGGGCCAAGTGGTGGTCTCCGCTGTGTGCACCCTCCCAGGCGACGAGGGCGTCCAATTGTTCTTGCAGCCGTAGACAGCGCACTCGGCGGAGGACTTCGCGGATGGGTGCATTGCTCACTCCGATCACCGTGAAGCCCCGTTTGCGCAGGGCTTCCAAGGTGTCCCGGACACCGGGATAGAGTCGCAGGTGTTTGCTTCGGCTCCGCACGAAGGCCGAGAAACCCGACCAGACCAGGTCGTTGACCTCGTCCGGCTGCCGGGAGCGCAGGAAGTCCAACTCCCTGATCGCCCAACGGTATTCAGGAGCTCGGTGGCGGCTGTAGACGGCCTGGAACTGTCGATGCAATTCATCCGGATCGACGTCGGCGGCAGAGCTCAGCTCGTCCACCATGGCACGAAAACAAGGACCGAAGTAGTCGATCCAGTCGTACAAGGTATTGTCGAGATCAGTGATCAGGACGGGTGAGTGGCTCGACATGCGTCTCATTCTGCTCCGGTTGGACACGTGGAGAGCGCTGGACGAGGTAATTCCGATGAGATATGTGGGTTCATCTGAAAGCTTCCTGAGGTAGCGAGTTCAGGAGAACGACCAGCATTTCGAATGCGGCGGCCACCGCCACGCGGCGGATCGAACCGCCGGTCCGACGCTCGAGGTCGCTCTTGTCTTCGTCCGCGGCATCCGAGATGCCACGCAGAGCCACGAAGCGTACACGCTTCAGCATTCCGGAAGCAGCGGTTGCCGCAGCTATGCCGGACGACTCCATGTCAATGGCCGCAAGGTCCCGCTTGTGCTCCTGCAACCAGGACGTGAATGCCTCGCTGGCGCCCACCACTGGCCCGCAGGCCAGTGGGCCGACCACCAGCGGGCGGGCCGAGGAAACGGTCGGATCGCCGGGGAATCGCCGGACCAGTCGTGTCCTGGCCTGTGTCAGATCCTCCTCGGCGACGAAGGGCAGTTGCTGGGCGCGATGCGTCAGATACTCGTCCGGCCGCACACCCATGCCCGCGACATGCAGCCGGAAGCTGCCCTGCCCATCGGATTCCGCCCGGGCGTTGTCCAGGTAGGAGACGACCTGATCGGCCAGCAGAACGTCCCCCGGTTTCAGGTCGGGTGACAGCGCACCGGCGATTCCCACATTGGCCACGATGCGGGGCGGGTGATCGGCCAGCATCCCGGCAGAGGTGGCCGCCGCCTGCTCCTGGCCCTTTCCGACCATGCTGAAGAGCACGCGCAGGAGTTGGCCGCGCCCGGTCTGCCAGCGCACCTCGTAGGAGACCTGGCCGGTGCGGGCGTCCTCCAGTACGGCCAGCGGGCCCAGCGTTTCCTTGGCGCACTCGAGAACCATGGCGGTCTCCTCGGCCAGGGCGAGGACGACGAGCACGGTCGCGGGATCGTCCTGCGGCACCGGTCGCGGGGTCGACCGCACGCCGGTCGATCGGCTGCTGTGCTCCACGGCCAGGCGTGCGACGCCCTCCATGGCGGTGCGCGGACTGCTGCCACCCTGCGCGGCATCACATGCCTCGGCGCATAACCTGGCCAGGTGCTGGAGACTTCCGGTTCTGTGGGGAGACGGCTGAGCCAGATGGTCGTAGACACTCTTCAGCAGGCCGTCCCGCAGAAGGATGACGCTCGGGTCGTCTCTGAGGGCGATGACCTCCTCCAGCGCCAAATGCCCGAAGGCGTCCAGTAGTCCGATCATTTTGAGTGCGCGGCGGTATCCGACCAGATCGACGATGAGTTCGGGGTGCGTACTGCGGACACCGCAGTCGACGGTTCCGATGCGTGGCAGCCGCCCCACCATCGTCGTCCGGTACTCGGTCAGGTACCCCATGGCCCAATTCCAGCCGAGGGCCAACTCGATGCGTCTACGGGCCGGCGGGGTCAGATCCAGGTCGAAGATCTTCAGATCCTCCACTATGCGCCACAGAAATGCGTGGCTGCCGAGCCTCTCGGGAACGGCCTGCAGCGCCCGCTCGTATGCGCTGGGGGACATGGCGGACGGAATGGCGTGATAGGCGTTGTGCAGTTCTCGTACGGGGAACGACGCGAGTGTCCCGTCAGGGGCCGTTCCGCCCGCGAGCACCGCGACGTCCAGGGACCATCGTGATTTGACGTCGGCCGTGGTGTCGATGTTCCGGGCCTGCAGGACGGGGTGCAGGGCCCGTAACCGGCGTCTCGAGGCGGGATACTCCAGCAGTCCTTCGAAGGACGTGTCGGTCAGGTGGGCCCGCTTCCCCTCGAGCAACTGATCGACATCCATCGTGGAACCCACCAGCAACAGGACCTCGCTCTCGGCCAGCAATTGCAGGTCGCTCAACAAGCCTGGTGCCACCGAGGATTGGACGAGGTCGGTGCTAGGCATCACCAAAACGTCCGGGGACACGAAGGCGGTCAGCCGCAGTGCTTCGCGCAACAGACGGACCATGTCGCGATGCGGCCGGATCCGGCTCTTCACTTCGTACAGTCTCAGCAGTTGCTCGTGCAGGAAGTGAATGAACACCTCAGGCTACCGGTGGTCGGCCGTAGTGGATGTGCCGTGTTTTCTCGCCCGTCCCACACGCCCTCAAGCGATTCGATAAGGCACACGGACCACTTTCCCTGTTCATGGCTTTGCCCCCTCCGCTGCCGCGGCCTGCCGTCAGAACAGATCTGCCTGAGCACTATTCCCCTGCGCTGTTGTTCCGACACCCGGGAATTTCCACCGTCGGCGATCACAGCACTAGGACGTCGGCTCCGCGAGCATGGCGATCCAGCTCAGGATGCCCACGAGGCCGGCGGCCACGACGGCGGAGCCGAAACGGTCGGCCGCCTTCTGGCGCCGCGAGGGCTGCCGGCGGTGGGCCTCGCGGCGTTGGGCGGCCTCCCCGTGCGGCTTGATCGCCTGGTACGCGAGGATCGCGAGGACGGCGACGCTGATCGCGACCTGCCATAGCTCGCCCACGACGCCCCAGAACCCGGTCCGCTGAATCGTGTCCGGCTCGATCCCCTCCCGCGCGTCGAAGGTGCTGCCGTCCGGATAGTCGCGCCCGGTGTCGGTGAGGCGCACGTACACGGCGTCGTCGGCTGTGCCGCCGTCCGGTGTGAAGTCCCCGTGGCAGGAGTAGTCGGAGTTCTTACGGCTGTAGTCGGTGTCATAACAGCGCTCCACCTTGTACGTGCCGGGAGTGCCGTAGATCCCGGCGGACAGCGCCAGGTCGGCGGTCGCGGTGACGCACCAGAAGGTCATGACGAGGGCGAGGACGACGCCACTCACCCACCCGAGTACGCGCTTCATCCGCCGGCCCCGCCCGCCATGATGTTCGGCTCCTTCTCCAACAGCCCGGAGATACCGGCCTGTTCGGCAAGCGTCCGGCGCTCCGGGCCGGCCTGGGCGCGCTCCTGCTCGTGCTTCTGCCGGTCCGCGGGCTGCACGAAGAGCATGTCGTTGCTCCCCGGCACGATCATGACGCCGCCGAAGGCCGGGTCACCGGCGAACCAGGCGCCGCCCTCCTCGGCCTCCTTCGCGACGAGGTTCATGCCGTCCCGGATGGGGTTCACGAGGGCCACGTCCGCCAGGCGGTACGCGGCCGGAGCAACAGGAAGATCAGCACGAAGAGGGCGGCCGGGATACCGAAGGCAGGCAGAGCGGCGTCGTAGCCGACCATGTGCGCCACGAACGGCACCGCGAACAGGGCCGCGGCGAGCGCGAGGCGCGTGGCTATGTGCCGGTACAGCAGCGCGCGGTTGTGCTTGAGCACCTGCATGACGTCAGGTGGCATGGGCGGATGATCCATGTGGCGGCACCATACATGGACCGCATGGACTACATGTGTTCGCGCGTACACGGCACTTGCACCGCCATGACCAGCACACTCACCCCCGGCGCAGCAGCCTCCGCAGCCCGTAGACGACGACACAGCCGATGACCACCGCGATGGCGCCGACCTTGATGTCACCGCTCGTGCCACTGCCGCCGTCACCGTCGGAGGAGGCCGAACTCCCGCCGCCCGAAGACGAGTCGGAGGACCCGGCATCCCCGGGAGCGTCCTTCGCCACCACGGCGCTGCCGGCCCCCTCGCTGCCGAGCATGAGCTTGGTCCCGTCGGCCGAGTAACTGGCGGACTCCCCTTGCCCGATGGGCACGCTGATGCGCTCCAGCCGCTTGAGCCTGCCGCCGTTCCAGTCGTACGCGATCCCGCCGAAGTAGCCGCGTACGGCAAGCGTCCTGCCGTCCGGCGAGAAGGCGGCGTCGGTGGCCCACAGGTCGACGGGGGCGGCGGGCTTGAACACGTTCGTCCCCGAGGCGGAGAGCTCGGCCGGGCCCTCGTACAGGTGCCCGCCGTCCTCCTGCTTGTCGATGATGTAGACGCGCCCGGTCTTGGGGTGCACGACGAGCGACTCGGCGTCGCGGGGTCCGTCGGAGTACTTCACCACGTACTGCGTGGCACGGATGGTCTGATCCTTGAGCTGGGTGGGCTCGGGCAGCCGGTAGACCCACACATAGGGCCACTCCACACCGTCGTTGTCGCCTATGTCGCCGACGTACAGCTGATTGTCCGGACCCATGGAGATCGCCTCGACGTCGCGCGGGGTGCCCACGCCGGTCAGGGTGATCGTGGCGACGGTCTCGCCGGTGCTGCTGTCGACGGCGTAGAGGTAGGCGCCCTTGTCCTGGTCGTTGTGAGTCCAGTAGATGCCCGGGTGCTGTCGCGAGGCGGCCAGCCCGCTGGACTCGGTGATGCGCGGGTCCTTGATCGTGAAGTCCTCGTTCCCGTCGGCGGCGGAGGCGGGAAGGGTGAGCGCACCGGTGAGGAGGACTCCGGCGAGGATGGCGAGCGGTCGACGCATGCCCCCAAGCCTGCCATCCGGTCCGATGATTCGGAGGCGGAGCGGGGTCGGGCGGCAGGAGACAGGCGACTGGCCAGAGGGTGAATTCTCGGGGGGCGTGTCAGGCTTCACACCCGTCCCGCCCCTACCTCCCGGTAGCGATCGTCCATCATGAGCGGATGCTCAGGTTCATGCCCGTCGGCGACTCCATGACCATCGGCAGCGCCGGCGAACACACGTGGCGCTACCGCATGTGGCAGCACCTGCGTGAGACGTACGGCGGCCCCTTCGCCCTCGTCGGCCCGCGCGAGACGCTGTACGACAAGGCGACGGACGCGCCCACGTCGTACGAGTACGCCGCCGACTGCGACCCGGCCTTCCCCCGGACCCATCTCGCCGGCTGGGGCGAGGGCTGGCTGCACATGGCGCCGCTGATCGGCGAGACGGTGCGGGCGTGCCGGGCGGATGTGCTGCTGGTGTCGCTGGGCCTGATCGACCTGGGCTTCTACACGAACGCGGAGCAGACGGCGGAGAACGCACAGCGGTTCGTGGCCGAGGCGCGGGCGGCGAACCCGCGCGTCCGGATGGTCGTACTCCCGGTGATCCCGAATGTCCGCGCCGCGTCGGACGCGCCCTTCGCCGCCGAGGTGACCCGCTTCAACGAGCTGCTGGCGAAGACGGTCGCGGACCTCGACGAGCCACGCTCACCCCTCCTGCTTGCTTCCCCTCCCCCGTCGTACGACATCCACCTCGACACGTACGACGGCACGCACCCGAACGCGAGCGGGGAGCGCAAGATCGCGGCGGCCTTCGCGGACGCCATGTACCAGGCGTGGGGCGTGGGCGACAGCTACGCCATGTGACGGCTACAGCCTGTGACCGTCGATGGCCCGCACGAGGAACTCGGCACAGGACCGCACCCCGCCCCGCAGGCTCGTCCAGTCCTCCGTCTGCTCCCCCAGGTAAACGGCACGCGCGTGTGCCAGCACGGGCCGGTGCTCTGCCGGTAGCCGCGGCAGCGCCCAGTCGGCGGCGGCGTCCTTCGAGCGGATGGCGCCGGTCGCGAGGGTGGTCCAGACGCGGGCGAGGGTGAGGAGGACGTTGCGGGTATCGGTATCCAGTTCGGCGACGAGCTGCGGGACGCCGGCGACGACGGCCCGGCGGAGGTCGTCGTGCGGGACCGGGTCGAGGAGCTCGGCGGGCGGTGGGCCGTAGAGGGGTGCGTCACCGTTCAGGGCCATGGTGAGGAGAGGGGCGAGGTCGGGCATGGGCTCGCGGGCGGGGACGAGGCCCCGCTCGTAGTCGTCCCGCAGCCACTCGCCGTACAGGAAGTCGCAGGTGGGCGGGTAGCGCCAGGGCCGTATGTCGTCCTGTACGACGACGATGAGCTCGACGGGGCGGCTGTCGGTGACGCTCGTGCCGGACACCTTGAGCAACTCCTGGACGAGGGCGCGGCGTTGGGGGTGCGTCATGGAGTCTCGCACGACGACCAGGACGTCGATGTCGCTGTGGGGGCGCAGGCCGCAGAGGGTGGCGGAGCCGTGGAGGCAGATGCCGAGGACGGTGGTGCCGAGGGTGCGGTGGAGGAGCGGGAGGAGGTGCTGGGTGTGCGGGGTCGGCATGTGAGCTCCGTCTCCGTGTCGCGGTCACTGTGCGTATCGTTGTACTGCGCGGTTGCCCCGGCACAGGGGCAGCCGGGGAGGAGCGCCACGATGACCGTCCTTGAAGACAGGATCGAGATGGCCGAGGAAAGCGGCGAGCTGACTCTGGACCTCATGTTCGAGTGGCTCGAGAAGATGCCTATCCCCGAGGGAACGAAGGTTGAGATCGTCGGGGGAAACATCTTCATGTCACCGCAGCGGCATACCCACTTCCAAATCGTCTTCGACATCCTGGAGCAGCTGCGCACCACGTACTCACGCAAACGGCTTGCGTCGGACGTGAGGATCGACTTCCCCGGGCACCTGAATGGCTTCGCCTGTGACGTCGCGGCGGTGGCCGAGCGCTCGGTGAAGGACGACAAGGGACGCTGGCGCTATCAGGACGTCGAGTTCGTGGCCGAGGTCATCTCCAAGGACACTGCCGCCAATGACTACGGCCCCAAGAAGACCGCCTACGCCGTCGCCCAGGTCCCCGTCTACCTCATCGCCGACCCCTATCAGGGCAAGTGCCACCTCTTCACCCAGCCCAGGAACGGCGAATACCTCAGTGAGCTGTCCGTCGCCTTCGGCGCCGACGTCGACATGACCACCACCCTCCTCGGACTCACCCTGAAGACCGACGAGTTTCCCCGCGACTGACGGGAAACAGAAGGCCGTTTACCCTCAACTCCCTGTCCCGGTGGTACCTTTGGCGCCGCCGTGCGCCCCATCGAACCCAGGAGGTGAGACCGATCAACGCTGTCACAGGTCGGGCCTCCCTCCCCCGCATGGCCTCGGGAGTGCCCGCGTAAGGCACCCCGAAAGGCTCGAAACGCTATGCGCTTCACCTCTGCGACGTCGTCCGACGGCGTCTTCGAACAGCTCTTCACCCTCGGTGAGATCCCCGGCGTGCTGTGGACGCCGGAAGGCGCCACCGGTACACGTCCGCTGATCCTCATGGGCCACGGCGGCGGTCAGCACAAGAAGGCCCCCGGCATCGCGGTCCGCGCGCGCCGCTTCGTGGCCGAGTGCGGTTTCGCGGTGGTGGCGGTCGATGTGCCCGGCCACGGTGACCGGCCGAAGGACGAGGAGTACGACCGGATCGCGACCGAGAACCAGGCTCGCGTGGAGGCCGGGGAGGACCTGGCTCCGCTCATCGCCGGCTTCCAGGCGCTCGTTGCCCACCAGACCGTCCCCGAATGGCGGGCGGTACTCGACGCGGTCCAGCAGCTCGACAACGTCGGCACCGGCCCCGTCGGCTACTGGGGCGTGTCCCTGGGCTGCGGACTCGGCGTTCCGTTCGTCGCCGCCGAACCCCGGGTGCGCGCGGCGGTACTGGGCCTGGGCGGGGCGTCGGTATCGGCGTCGGCCGAGGTCGCCTCGCGGATCACCTGCCCGGTGGAGTTCCTGCTGCAGTGGGACGACGAGCGGGTGCCGCGGGCCCAGGGCCTGGCCCTGTTCGACGCCTTCGCCTCAGCCGAGAAGACCCTGCACGCCAACCCCGGCAAGCACGCGGAGATCCCGGCATTCGAGCTGGACAGCACGCTGCGGTTCTTCGCCCGGCACCTCGCCTGAGCCCCGGCGCCGGCCTCCGGCGCGCCCCGCCCCACCCCGCCCGTCGTCCGCGAACCCCCAGCTCTAGAACATGGTGTTGTCGTTCGCGGACGACGCCGGTACGTCCTGGATCACGTCCCAGTGCTCCACGATCTTCCCGTTCCGCACCCGGAACAGATCCACGATGTCCTGCCCCCGCTCCCCCGGCGCGTTCACATAGTGGCTGTGCACCGCCACCAGGTCACCCTCGGCGATCACCCGCTTCGGCGTGACCGTCAGCTGCGGGAACGCCTCGAAGTACCCGCCAGCCCGGCCTTCACGCCCTCCACTCCGTCCGCGATGGTCGGGTTGTGCTGGTGGTACTCGGGGCCCCAGTACCGATCGACGGCGGACAGATCCTTCCGCACGAGCAGTTGGTCGAAGCCCTTGGTCACCAGCTGCTTGTTGTACGCCGTGAGCCAGGCCGCCCCCGGCCGCTCCGTCCGCGGCCAACTCTCCGTCGAGAACATGTCGTTGCCGTTGACCGCCGTGCCGCGCGTGCCCGGCGTCAGCACCACATTCGAGTGCACCAGCACCAGGTCGCCCTCGGAGATGACCCGCTTGATGCCGTACTCGGCGTCCGGGAACTGCTGGTGGATCGCGACACCCAGGTTCTTCAGCGTCTCCGCCCCGTCCGGCGCGAGCGGGTTGTGCTGGATGTAGTCGGCGCGGACGTAGCGGTCGACGACCTCGGTGTCGCCCCGCTCGAACACGCCCTTGAGGACGCGGACGGCGACGGACTTCTGGTAGCCGAGGCGGGCAGAGTCACCAGACCCGAGGAAGCCAGGACAGCGACAAGGGCCTTACGCACGGGGGTCGTGGGGGCATGGGGCTCTCCCTCCAGGATCGATATTGAAAGTTCAAGATCACACTGCCGCAGGAAAGCACTAACCCGCAGTCAGCGTCAAGGTCCCTTGCCTAGAGCGCACTCCACGCGGTTAGCGTGCAGACCCATGGAGTACACGCAGCTCGGACGCACGGGACTCAAGGTCAGCCGACTCGTCCTCGGCACCATGAACTTCGGTCCGCAGACCGACGAAGCCGACAGTCACGCGATCATGGACGCGGCGCTGGACGCGGGCATCAACTTCTTCGACACCGCCAACGTGTACGGCTGGGGCGAGAACAAGGGCCGTACCGAAACGATCATCGGCAACTGGTTCGCGAAGGGCACCGCCAACCGCGACAAGGTCGTCCTCGCCACCAAGGTGTACGGCAACATGGGCCCGGACGGCGCGGCGTGGCCCAACCACGACAAGCTGTCGGCCGTGAACATCCGGCGTGCCGTGGACGCGTCGCTCAAGCGGCTGCAGACCGACTACATCGACGTCTACCAGTTCCACCACATCGACCGCGCCACTCCCTTCGAGGAGATCTGGCAGGCCATCGACGTCCTCGTCCAGCAGGGCAAGATCCTGTACGTCGGCTCCTCCAACTTCCCCGGGTACAAGATCGCCCAGGCCAACGAGATCGCCGCCCGGCGCGGCGGCACCATCGGCCTCGTCAGCGAGCAGTGCCTCTACAACCTCTTCGAGCGCCGCGCCGAGATGGAGGTCATCCCGGCCGCGCAGGACTACGGGCTCGGGGTCATTCCCTGGTCGCCGCTGCACGGCGGGCTGCTCGGCGGCGTCATCAAGAAGGAGGTCGAGGGCGGACGGCGCAGCTCGGGGCGGGCCGCCGAGGTCCTCGCCGACCCGGCCGTACGCGCGAAGATCCAGGCGTACGAGGACCTGCTCGACAAGCACGGCCTGGAGCCCGGCGAGGTCGCCCTCGCCTGGCTGCTCACCCGCCCCGGCGTGACCGGCCCGATCGTCGGCCCGCGCACCGCCGGGCAGCTGGAGTCCGCGCTGCGGGCGGCCGAGCTGGAGCTGAGCGAGGAGCTGCTGGCTGGGCTGGACGAGATCTTCCCGGGCCCGGGGCCGTCGCCGGAGGCGTTCGCCTGGTAGGGAAGCGGGAGCGGCGGTGGCGCTCGGTCACCTGCCGAGCGCCGCAGCCACCGCCACCACCACGAACATCAACACAAGCGCACCGGCCATGATCCGGTTCCGGGTTTTCGGGTCCACGTGAACGAGCCTAACCGGCCCCTCCGAGCGGCCAGCGGGCGACCGCCTCGTACCGGGGCTGCTCGCCCGCCACCCCGGACTTCGGCAGGTTGCTGGACACGAGCACCAGCTCGTCCACGGTCCAGATGCGGCTGGTGAACGCCTCCAGGGCTTCGACATACGGCCGTACGTCCACCGCCGACCGGCTCCTCGCCACGGTCAGGTGGGCCTTGTAGCGGCGATGCTCCCCCATCGGCACCCCCGCCTTCCGCGCCGCCGACTCGCTCCGGTCCGCCAGCAGGCGCAGGGTCGCCAGGTCTCCCTCCGCGCCCGTCCACAGGGCCCGCCCGTGCCCGAACTGGCCGCCGCCGCGGAGCGCCAGCCGGAAGGGTTCGGTGCGATGAGCGGCCCGCTCCAGCCGTGCCGACAGCTCGGGGACGAGATCGTCGTCGACCTCGCCGTAGAAGGCGAGGGTGAAGTGCCAGCCGGGGCGGCCGGTCCAGCGCAGCCCTTCCGCACCGGGCAGTTTCCTCAACGCCGCGACTTCGGCGGCGAGTTCGTAGGTCACTTCCTCGGGGGGCAGTACGGCGGCGAAGAGTCTCATGGACGCCACCTTTCCAGGGAACGGATCACCCGGCGAACTCTCTTCGTCCGGGACGGGACCCGGCGTCAACAGAGCGGCCCCGTACCGGAGATCATGAGGCCATGGACAACGGGAGCACGATCAGCATCAGAGAAGGCGGACCCGACGACATCCCCGTGATACTCGCCATGCTCGACAGCTGCGTGGCGTGGCTGGTCGGCCAGGGGCGCACAGGGCAGTGGGGGACGAAGCCCCTGTCGGAGAACCCGAAGGTGGCGGAATCGGTCGCCCGGGACATGGAGGCGGGCAGCGCGTTCATCGCCGAGGTCGACGGCGTGCCGGCCGGCACCCTCACCCTCACCGACGCCCCCGGCACCTACCTGTCCCACCTCCCGCCGCCCGGTGAGCCCGAGCGGTACATCCACTGGCTCGCCTCCGACCGCCGCTTCAAGGGCCACGGCGTGGGCAGCACCCTGCTGGCGCACGCCGCCGAGGTGACCCGGCAGGCGGGCATCTCCCTGCTGCGCGTCGACTGCTACGCGGGCGACGACGGCAAGCTGGTCGCCTACTACGAGAGCAACGGCTTCGTCCGCACCGAGACCTACACGGGGAAGGCCGACTGGCCCGGGCAGGTGCTGGCCAGGAGGGTCTGAGCAGTCGGTGCAGAGTCAGCACCGTTCTGCAGCGCCCTTCAGGGGCGCGGGGAACTGCGCGCCCAGCCACAACGACGCCGCAGACGCCCGACGACACACCGCGGCACTCCCCATCGCGGCATTTCCCATCCCGGCCCTCCCAGCGGAGCGCCTACGCCGCCGTGGCCAGCCGCTCCCGCTCGCGCGGCACGAACCGCACCTGCGGATGGCCGTGGTTCCAGCCGACCGACAGCCGCAGGCCGCCGAGGCGGGCGAGGACCAGAGCGATCGTCACGGCGGCAGCGGCCGTGATCGCACCGCCCACCGCCAGGCCCGCCCGGACGCCGTACGCGTCCGTGATCCAGCCGGCGATCGGCGCGCCCAGCGGTGCGCCGCCCATGAAGACCATCATGTACAGCGCCATCACCCGGCCCCGCATGACGGGGTCGGTGGCCATCTGGATGCTGCTGTTGGCGGTGACGTTCACCGTCATGCCGAACATGCCGATGGGCGCCATGAGCAGGGCGAACAGCCACAGCGAGGGGGCGAGCGCGGCCACGATCTCCATCGCGCCGAAGGCCACCGCCCCCGCGACCAGCACCCGCATCCGGGCCGTACCGCGCCGGGCCGCGAGCAGCGCGCCCGCGAGGGAGCCGACCGCCATCAGCGTGTTGAAGAGGCTGTAGGAACCCGCGCCCGCGTGGAAGACGTCGTCGGCGAAGGCGGACAGATAGACGGGGAAGTTGAAGCCGAAGGTGCTGACGAACCCGGCGAGGACGACGGTCCAGATCAGCTCCGGGCGCCCGGCCACGTACCGCAGGCCCTCGCGCAGCTGCCCCTTCCCCCGCGGGGCGCGCTCGACGGCGTACAGCTCACGCGCCCGCATCAGCAGCAGACCGGTGATGGGCGCGACGAAGGACAGCCCGTTGGCGAGGAACGCCCAGCCCGTGCCGACACCGGTGATCATCAGGCCGGCCACGGCGGGGCCGATCAGGCGGGCCGACTGGAAGTTCGCGGAGTTCAGGCTGACCGCGTTCTGCAGCTGATCCGGGCCGACCATCTCGGAGACGAACGACTGACGGGCCGGGTTGTCGACGACGGTCGCCAGACCGACGGCGAAGGCGGCGAGGTACACGTGCCAGACCTGGACGTGTCCGGTGAGGGTGAGGACGGCGAGCGCGATGCCGGTGGCGGCCATCGACGACTGCGTGACGAGCAGCGTACGGCGCTTGGGCAGACGGTCGACGAGGACGCCGCCGTAGAGGCCGAAGAGCAGCATCGGCAGGAACTGCAGGGCCGTCGTGATGCCGACGGCCGTGGCGGAGCCGGTGAGGCTGAGGACCAGCCAGTCCTGGGCGATGCGCTGCATCCAAGTGCCGGTGTTGGAGACGACCTGGCCGAGGAAGAACAGGCGGTAGTTCCTGACCTTCAGCGAGCTGAACATCGAGGACTTGCCGGGCTTGAGGGTGGATGTGGGTTCGTTGGCGTCTGGTGCGGGTGCGGAAGCTGCTCCGGGTCCCGTACTCAAAAGGGTTCGCCTCCTTGTGACTGTGCTTACAGGTGTGCGAGCTTCTCCAGCACGGGGGCGGCGGCGCGGAGTTTCGCCCACTCGTCCTCGTCCAGGCCCTCGACCAGGGTGGCCAGGAAGGCGTTGCGCTTGCGGCGGCTCTCCTCGAGCATCGCCTCGGCCTGCTCCGTCTTCGTGACGACCTTCTGGCGCCGGTCCTCCGGGTGCGGCTCCAGGCGGACCAGTCCCTTGGACTCCAGCAGGGCGACGATGCGCGTCATCGACGGCGGCTGGACGTGCTCCTTGCGGGCGAGCTCACCGGGGGTGGCCTTGCCGCAGAGGGAGAGGGTGCCCAGCACCGACATCTCGGTGGGGCTCAGCGACTCGTCGACCCGCTGGTGCTTGAGCCGACGCGACAGTCGCATCACGGCGGAGCGCAGAGAGTTCACGGCGGCAGCGTCGTCGCCATGGGTAAGGTCCGGCATGTTCTTTAGCGTAACTCATTACCCTCGCTAAAGACCATCGGGGCGCGCACAGATGCCCGTGACGCCGGCCACTGAATCGTCACATCACTCATATGGGTGATCCGGCAGCGGAACGTGACACACCGCAGCGAAGAGTGCCGCGACCCTCGTATCCATGGGGACCAGCGTGCTCAGCCTGCGGATAGACCATGAGCTGCTCGAACGACTCCGAGAGCATGCGGCGAAAAGAGGAATGAGCGTCCAGGACTACGTCGTCCGGACGCTCATCCGCGATGACTTCGACGAGCGCTTCCAAGCCGCCGTCGAGGAGACCGAGAAGTTCTACGGGCTCACGTGAGACGGCTTGCGTGACACGGCTTACGTAAGACCCAGCGCCGGCATCAAGTAGTAGAAGCCGAACACCGCCGCCACGACGTACATCGCGACCGGCACCTCCCGGCCCCGCCCGGCGGCCAGGCGCAGCACCGCGAAGGCGATGAAGCCCATGCCGATGCCGTTGGTGATCGAGTAGGTGAACGGCATCATCACCATCGTCACGAAGGCCGGGATCGCGATGGTGTAGTCGGCCCAGTCGATCTCCTTGACCGAGTTGGCCAGGATCAGGAACCCGACCGCGAGCAGCGCCGGGGTGGCCGCCTGGGACGGGACCATGGTGGCGATGGGCGTCAGGAACAGCGCCACCCCGAAGAGGGCGCCGGTGACGACGTTCGCGAACCCGGTACGGGCGCCCTCGCCGACGCCGGCCGTGGACTCCACGAAGGCGGTCGTGGCCGAGGAGGAGCTGGCGCCGCCCGTGGCGACGGCGAGGCCGTCGACGAACAGGACCTTGTTGATGCCGGGCATCTGGCCCTGGGCGTCGGTCAGCTTGGCCTCGTCGCTGACGCCCATGATCGTGCCCATGGCGTCGAAGAAGCAGGACAGCAGGACCGTGAAGACGAAGAGCGTGCCGGTCAGCGCGCCGACCTTCTCGAAGCCGCCGAAGAGGCTGACCTGACCGAGGAGTCCGAAGTCGGGGCTGGCGACCGGGTTGCCGGGCCACTTCGGGGTCGTAAGCCCCCAGGACGGCACCTTCGCGACCGCCTCGATGACGAGGGCGAGCACGGTCATCGCGACGATGGAGATCAGGATCGCGCCGGAGACCTTGCGCACGATCAGCGCGAGGGTGAGCAGCGCGCCGAGGATGAAGACCAGGACCGGCCAGCCGTTGAGGTGACCGTCGCCGCCGAGCTGGAGCGGCACGGTGGTCTGGGCGACGTCCGGGATGCGGGAGACGAAGCCGGAGTCGACGAGGCCGATCAGCATGATGAACAGGCCGATGCCGATGGAGATGGCCTTGCGCAGGCTGTAGGGCACGGCGTTCATGACGCGCTCGCGCAGGCCGGTGGCGACCAGCAGCATGACCACGAAGCCGGCGAGCACCACCATGCCCATGGCGTCCGGCCAGGACATCCGGGGCGCCAGTTGGAGGGCGACCACCGAGTTCACGCCCAGACCGGCGGCGAGTGCGATCGGAACGTTGCCGATGACGCCCATCAGGAGCGTGGTGAACGCCGCCGTGGCGGCCGTCGCGGTGACCAGCTGGCCGTTGTCCAGCTGGTGGCCGTACACGTCCTTCGCGCTGCCGAGGATGATCGGGTTCAGCACGATGATGTAGGCCATCGCGAAGAAGGTGGCGAAACCGCCGCGGATTTCGCGCGGCAGGGTGCTGCCGCGTTCGGAGATCTTGAAGAAGCGGTCGAGTGCGCCGTAGGCGGGCCCGGCTCCCGGCTGTTCAGGGGTGGGGGCCTTGGCAGGAGCCGAGGTGGACATGCTTTTGGTTGTTCCTACGAAGAGAAGCAGTCGGACACAAACCGTTTCAGTATGAACATATAAGGCCGGGATCGGCCATCTCCGCGCGTAGACCCGAGCGCCTCGTAAGCTGTCCTCCATGGCGAAGTGGACCCCCAAGCACGAGGCGCCGGAGCCCCTGGAAGGGCCCGTCGTCGCGACCATCACCGGCGGCACGATCATCTGGTTCGTCCTCTTCGTCGTTCAGCTGCCCTTCTACGGCTGGTTCGACGACCACGGGCACACGTGGTGGGTGTGGACCTGCCTGGCCGGCGCGGGGCTGGGGCTCATCGGCATCTGGTACGTCCGTAGGCGCGACGCCGCGATCAAGCGCGCGGCCGCCCCCGTGGAAACCCGGGAAACCACCGGCGAACCCCAGTCGTCCTGAGGCCGGCCCCCTACAACCAGGGCACGACCCGCCGTCCTCCCCAAGTCGGAACTTCCGCGCACTCGGCGGGTGAAGCCGTAAATCCGCACGTACCGTCGAATGCATGACGCATACCGACGCGGGCGCCGACGTGGACAACCCTGTGCACCCCGCCCCCGCCCCGGTGGCGACGGGCGGGCTCACCGCGGCCGAGGTGGCCGAGCGGGTCGCGCGCGGGCAGGTCAACGACGTTCCGGTGCGCAGCAGCCGGTCGATGACCGACATCGTCCGCGCCAACGTGTTCACCCGGTTCAACGCGATCATCGGCGTGCTCTGGCTGATCATGCTGTTCGTCGCGCCCATCCAGGACAGCCTGTTCGGCTTCGTGATCCTCGCCAACACCGGCATCGGGATCATCCAGGAGTGGCGGGCGAAGAAGACCCTCGACTCGCTCGCCGTGATCGGTGAGGCACGGCCCACGGTCCGGCGGGACGGGGTCGCCGCCGAGGTCAGTACGTCCGAGATCGTGCTGGACGACCTGATAGAGATCGGGCCAGGGGACAAGGCCGTCGTGGACGGGGTGTGCGTCGAGGCCGACGGTCTGGAGATCGACGAGTCGCTGCTCACCGGGGAGGCCGATCCGGTCGTCAAACGGCCGGGAGACCAGGTGCTGTCCGGGAGTTTCGTCGTCGCCGGTGGCGGCGCCTTCCAGGCCACCAAGGTCGGCCGGGAGGCCTACGCCGCCCAGCTCGCCGAGGAGGCCTCCCGGTTCACCCTCGTCCACTCCGAGTTGCGCTCCGGCATCTCCACCATCCTCAAGTACGTCACCTGGATGATGATCCCGGCCGCGCTCGGCCTGATCGTCACCCAGCTCTTCGTGAAGAACAGGGACCTCGACGACTCGCTCGCCCGGACCGTCGGCGGCATCGTGCCCATGGTCCCCGAGGGCCTCGTCCTCCTCACCTCCGTCGCCTTCGCCATCGGCGTCATCCGCCTCGGCCGCAAGCAGTGCCTGGTCCAGGAACTCCCCGCCATCGAGGGCCTGGCGCGCGTCGACACCGTCTGCCTCGACAAGACCGGCACCCTCACCGAGGGCGGCATGGACGTCACCGAGCTGCGGGCCCTGGGTGGCAGCGACGAGGAGTACGTCCGCAAGGTGCTCGGCGCCCTCGGCGAGTCCGACCCCCGCCCGAACGCCTCCCTCCAGGCCATCATCGACGCCTACCCGGACGCCGAGGACTGGCGCTGCACCGAGTCCCTGCCCTTCTCCTCCGCCCGCAAGTACAGCGGCGCCACCTTCAGCGAGGGCAACGGCGAGGCCAGCACGTGGCTGCTGGGCGCCCCCGACGTACTGCTCCCCGCCGACGACCCGGCCCTGGCCGAAACCGATCGGTTGAACGAACAGGGCCTACGGGTCCTGCTGCTCGCCCGCGCCGACCGCGACCTCGACGATCCCGAGGTCGCGGAGGGCGCCAAGCCCGCCGCCCTCGTCGTACTGGAACAGCGGCTGCGCCCGGATGCCGCCGACACCCTGCGCTACTTCGCCGAGCAGAACGTCCGGGCCAAGGTGATCTCCGGGGACAACGCGGTGTCCGTCGGCGCGGTCGCCGGCAAACTGGGTCTGGCCGGTACGACGGTCGACGCCCGCACGCTCCCCCGCGAGCGGGACGGGATGGCGACGGCCATCGACGAGGCCACGGTGTTCGGGCGGGTCACCCCGCAGCAGAAGCGGGACATGGTGGGCGCGCTGCAGTCCCACGGGCACACCGTCGCGATGACCGGCGACGGCGTGAACGACGTCCTCGCCCTGAAGGACGCCGACATCGGCGTGGCGATGGGCTCGGGGTCGGAGGCCACGCGGGCCGTCGCGCAGATCGTGCTGCTGAACAACAGCTTCGCGACGCTGCCGTCGGTGGTGGCGGAGGGGCGGCGGGTGATCGGCAACATCACCCGGGTCGCGACCCTGTTCCTCGTCAAGACGGTCTACTCGGTGCTGCTGGCGCTGATGGTGGTGTGCTGGCAGGTGGAGTACCCGTTCCTGCCCCGCCACCTGACCCTGCTCTCCACCCTCACGATCGGCGTCCCGGCCTTCTTCCTGGCCCTCGCGCCCAACAAGGAACGCGCGAAACCCCATTTCGTACGGCGGGTCATGCGGTACGCGATCCCGGGCGGACTGGTGGCGGCGGTGGCGACCTTCGCGACGTATCTGATCGCCCGTCACTTCTACACGGGCGCGGACACGTTGCCCGCGGAGACGAGCGTCGCGACGCTGACGCTGTTCCTGATCTCCATGTGGGTCCTGGCCATCATCGCCCGGCCGTACACGTGGTGGCGTCTCGCGCTGGTGGCCGCGATGGGCCTCGGATTCCTGCTGGTGCTGGTGGTGCCCTGGCTGCAGGAGTTCTTCGCGCTGCGGCTCGTGGGGATGACGATGCCGTGGATCGCCGTCGGCATCTCGGCGGTGGCGGCGATCGCCCTGGAGCTCACGTGGAGATGGGTCGACCGCCGCTTCCCGGCGTAGCCGCTGCGCTCGGCTTCAGCCGAGTGTCCCGCCGTGGGTCGCTGCGTTGTCCTACTGGACGTCGATGAAGTCGCCCGTGGCGTTGACCGCCGGGGTCGTCGTCGTGCCGGCGAAGGTGTAGCGGAAGTAGCCGTCCACGGAGGCGGTGACCGTGGTCTTCAGGTCGCCCGTCGAGTTGGTCTTGAGGGACTTCACCGTGGTGTAGGTGTTGCTGCCCTTCTTGCGGAACTGCAGGTTGACCGGCTGGTTGACGTAGCCGTTGTACGTGCCGCGGTCCCAGTTGGCGCGGGACAGCTTGCCGGTGACGGTGATGGGCTTGCCCTTCTTCACCGGCTCCGGGGAGGCGTTGACCGTCAGCTTGGAGTTGCGCTGGACCAGCGTGGTGCCGAGGCCGCTCTGGCTCTTGTAACCGACCTTGGTGATGTCGAAGGTCTCGCCGTCCGGGTCCTGGCCGTTGAAGGCGGTGGCCTCCGCCGCGGCCCGCCACGTCCCGGCGTCCGAGTTCAGCAGCTCGTGGTTGCCCGGGTAGACGTCGATGGTGCCCTTGCAGTCGGCGGTCGTCGCCGAGGTCGCGGTGCACTTGGCCGGCTTGTTGCCGTAGAGCATGTTGTCCGGCGTGGTGGCGGAGCCCCGGTAGATGATGGGGTCGGTGATGAAGTCGGCGGCGGCGATGTTGACCTCGGCGCCGTGGGTCAGCGTGTACGTCACGGTGGTGGCGACGTGCTCGGTCGTACCGACCTTGACCGCCTTGGCGATCTTGAAGTTGGAGAAGGAGACGTTCAGGGCGTACGGCTCACCCTCCGCGGCCGCGGCCCGGCCGGACTCGGCCTGCGCGGCCTGGCGGACCTTCGCGACAGCCGCACGGTAGGAGGCCGCGGAGTCGTCGGCCTGCGCGGCCGGCACGGCGAAGGCGGAGAGGGCCAGGGCGCCGGAGAGAGCGGAGACGGCGGCCACGGTGGCTCTGTTGCGCATGCGTTCCCCTGATACGGAAAGGGGCCCCGCTGGTCGTCGTTCCCTGCACTGGCGGTCACGTCGGGGCCCGAGTGATCGTGGGGCCTGTTGGCCCATGTGATCAGATAGGCCGCGGGGGGTTGCGGGTTGTGTCCGCGCCGCGGATTTTTCGTGAGCTGCGTCACGAACTCCCGGCGGCAAACCGGAAGTTCGTGACGATGCCCCGCTTTTCCTGCTGCGCGTGGACTTCTCCTGCGCGTGGACGACTCCTGCGCGTGGACTTCTACTGCACGTCGACGAAGTCACCCGTGGCGCTGACCGCCGGAGTGGTCGAGGTGCCCTCGAACCGGTAGCGGAAGTAGCCGTCCACGGACGCGGTGACCGTCGTGCTCAGGTTGCCCGTCGAGTTGCTCTTGATCGTCTTCACCGTGGTGTAGGTGCTGGTCCCCTTCTTGCGGAACTGCAGCTTCACCGACTGGTTGGTGTAGCCCGCGTACTTGTGGGTCTCCCAGTTGGCGCGGCTCAGCTTGCCGGTGACCGTGATGGTCTTGCCCTTCCTCACCGGCTCCGGGGAGGCGTTGACCGTCAGCTTGGAGTAGCGCTGCAGCCGGGTGGTGGCCAGGTCGGACTGCTCGGCGTACCCGACGTTGTCCCAGTTGACGTCGTCGTCCATGGCCTCGCCGTTGAAGTCGATCGCGTAGCCACCGGCCTTCCAGGTGGTGGCGTCGGCATTGGTCAACTCGAAGTCGGGATAGACGTCGATGGTGCCCTTGCAGTTGGCGGTGGTGGCCGACGTAGAGGTGCAGGTCGGCCAGTCCTCGCCGTACAGGAGGTTGATCGGGTCGGTGTAGGTGCCGCGGTAGATCTCGACGTCCAGCAGGAAGTCGGGGGCGTTGAGGTCGATGTCCGCGGCGTGCGTGACGGTGTAGGTGACCGGGACGGACACCGGGTTGGCGATGCCGGCGACGATCGGCTTGCCGTTGTTGACCTTCACGTTGGAGAAGGAGAGGTCCAGGGCGTACGGCGTGCCCGTGTCCTGCGTGGCGTAGGTGCTGCGGGCGGACTCGCCGGAGGCCTGCCGCGCCGCCTGCACGGCCTTCAGCACGTCGTCCTTGCCGTACGAGGTGCCCTCGGCGGCCTGGGCGGCCGGGACGGCGAGGGCGGAGAGGGCCAGGGCGCCGGAGACGGCGGCCACGGTGGCTCGAATGCGCATGCGCTTCCCCATGAGAGGAGGGGTCCCGGACAGTCTTCACAGGACCGGATGATGGCGGAATCGGGAACCGCCCGGCGCCGGAGGAAACCGGCACCGGGCGGCGGAGGGACGTGGGTTACCGAACGTCGATGAAGTCACCCGTGGCGCTGACCGCCGGGGTGGTCGAAGTGCCCTCGAAGCGGTAGCGGAAGTAGCCGTCCGCGGAGGCGGTGACCGTCGTCTTCAGGTCGCCGTACGAGTTCGTCTTGATGGTCTTCAGGGTGGTGTACGTGCTGGTGCCGTTCTTGCGGAACTGCAGCTTCACCGGCTGGGTGGAGTAGCCGTTGTACGTACCGCGGTCCCAGTTGGCGCGGGTCAGCTTGCCCGTGACGGTGATGGTCTTGCCCTTGGCGACCGGCTCCGGGGAGGCGTTGACCGTCAGCTTCGACAGGCGCTGCACCAGGAAGCTCTTGGCGTTGTCCTTCTGAACGTAGTCGGCGTCGTTGCCCGCGGCGATCGCCCAGACCTTCCAGGTGCCGGCCGCGGCGTTGATCAGGTTGTAGCCGGGGTCGAGGTCGAAGGTCGACTTGCAGGTCGACGTGGTGGCGTCGACCACGGTGCAGGTGGCGCGGCCGTCGCTGCTGTTGGCGATGGCGCCCGTGTCGGAGCTGTCGATGTCGGCGCCGTGGTAGAGGATCGCCTGCGCCCAGTCGACGCCCGAATTGTCCTTCACGGTGAAGGAGACGGTGATGGTCTTCGTCGTGGTCGCGCCGACGACCGCCGCCTTGCCACCGTTCACCACGACGTTCGAGATCGTGGTGTCGCCCTCGATCTCGTCGGCCTGCGCGGCCGGGACGGCGAGGGCGGAGAGGGCCAGGGCGCCGGTGACGACGCCGAGGGTGGCACGCATGCGCATGTGTTGTTCCCCACGTGGAGAAGGGGTCCCGGCGCCGGAGGTACCAAGCGGCCGAGGGCGCCTTGCGGGACCCAAGTGATCAGGGAGCCTGTTGGCTCGCCTGATCAGATTCGCGGCGGAAGTGAAAGGTTGTACGACTTCTGAAAAATTTGTGCGGGAAATTTCAAGATCGGTCCAGGACAGATTCTGAGAAGGTGGCGCGATGACCGTGTACTTCCTTGTCGTCCGCTATCTCAAGGCCGAGGACCACCCCGATTCCGTCACCGACGTCACCGCGGTCGGCGCGGAAGCCTTCGGAGAACTCCTGGGGATGCCGGCGGACCATCTTGCCGACGTGTATCCGCTGAAGGAGGAGCACGCCGAGCGCGTCCGGCAGCTGACGGGTATCACGCTCGACCTGGAAAAGTACGACTACTTCCTGGAAACCGAGGCGGACTGACGAGGACAGCGGAGGCGGCCCGGCAGGACCGCCCTCACTGTCCTCCGGGTCGTCAGTCGAACCACCGGTCCCGCGCCAGCTCCTCCGTCCGCGAAGGATCCTCCAGCAGCGCCGCCACCTCGAACCGCCGCGGCCACTGCCCCGCCGCCCACGCGAGCCCCGCCGCGACGCCCTCCAGGGTCGCGGCATGCAGGACGCCGTCGTTCGTCAGGCGCCAGTCGATCTCCACGCCGTCCACGACGAGCTCCTCGTGCTCGACGTAGGAATGAGGCGTCCGCGCCCCGAGCAGGACCCGCACCGAATCGGGTACGTCGTGCTCGGTGCCCTCCGAGTCCACCGAACCCGTCACGGACTCGCTGAGCCGCCGCACCTGGAACAGCTCGGCCAGCTCGGCGGCCCGAGACGGACGGACCGGCAGCAGCGGCACCCCGCCGGTGAACGGCAGCAGGTCCGGCGAGTCGACGACCACCGTGTCCGCCGCGTCCACGACCTCGACCCGCCCGTCGATGACGGCCCGCAGCTCGTCCGGCAGGGTCACCTGCTCGGGGTCGAGCTCGGCCAGGGCGCTGTACAGGGCGTGCAGTTGGGCGGAGGTGACGGGACGGTCCGGGTCGGCGAGCCGGTCGAGCAGTTCGGCGGCGCCGCCCGGCTCGTCGAGCAGCGCGGCGACGGAGGTGCGCACGCCCAGCGCCCGCAGCACCTGCTCGTCGTCGAATCCGGTCGCGTCGGCCTCGTCGTACAGGCCACGCAGGAGCGGGTCGCCGCCGGAGGCGAGCAGACCGGCCGGGCGGCGGCCGTCCAGCACCGGGTGCCCCCGCAGCCACCAGGCCGTGTACGGCCGTACGACTTCATGCGTGCCGTCGGGCAGCAGGATCCGCACCTGCTGGGTGAGCGCGTCGCGCAGGGGCGGCTGGGCGAGCAGGGCGAGGGCCTGCGGCCACTTGTCGTCGTCCACCAGGTCCAGGTCGCGTACGGCGATCAGCTCGGTGGCGACCGGCGGTACGGGGGTGTCCGGGAAGCGGTCGAGGATGTCCTCGCACCACACGTCCACGGCATCCAGCAGACCGGCGTCGTCGGGTTCGGCGAAGTCCCCTTCGCGCGGCTCCAGTTCATCCGGGTCGAGGACGACGTCCGTGGCCCGGACGAGGGCGAAGTTGGCGAGGACGCCACAGGCGGCGAGCGGCTGCTCTCCCCACTTCTCCGCCAGCTCCGCGTCTACGGTCGCGAGTTCGTCCTCCCGCATGACCTGGGCGAAGGGACTGCCGGGGAAGACGAGTTCACCGGCGGGCGCCGGCTCCCCCTCCTCGTCGGGGAGCGCGAGGGCGCCGAGCCAGGGCTCGTCACCGGGCTCCAGGCCCGCGTCCCGCACCAGCGCGAGCACGGTGTCGGCCAGTTCCTCGGCGTCGGGAGTGTCCTCCTCCCAGCTCATGCCGCCGTCCTCGTCGAGGGAGGCGGCGACGGCGGCCCGCACCTGAGGCGTGGTGAGGACGGCGCGGGGCGTGGCCGGCAGGGCGCCGAGCTTCTCCAGGAGGGGGTGGGCGGCGTCCGGGTGGGCGACCTTGAGGCCGAGGCGGGCGAGGATCTCGGGGTCGACGGGGGCGCCGTCGGGGGTGGGGAGGAGGACCTGCCGGGGGCCGATCGTCGTCCGCCCGTCGGCGAGCGGCACGGGCAGGCCGGACAGCCGGTCCGGGTCGACTCCGGCGAGGCTGTCGTAGAGCCGCCGCCACCAGCCGGGGTCCTTCTCCAGCCCGGCCAGCCGGTCGATCGCGTCGGTGAGCGGGACGCGGGCGACCCCCAGCGTCCGCAGCTCCACGCGCCGTTCCAGCCCGGCGGGGAGCAGCGTGGGCAGCACCTCGGCCAGCACCCGCACGGTCTCCGCACCGGCGCCCTCGACGACCTCGGCGTCCCGCGGCCGCAGCGACTCGGGCAACTCGGGGTCGTGCTCGCGCGGCTCGACGGCGGGCGGCAGGAAGGAGGTCCGGGGCAGACGCTCCAGGATGGCCTGGCGCAGGGCCCCGTCCAGCTCGCCCTTGCCGAGCGGGCCGGGCACGAGCCCGATGATGTCCTCGCCCACCGGGCGCCAGTCGGCGAGCAGTTCGGCGTACGCGTCCGCCGCCCGCTGCACGAGGAAGTCGGTGAGCGGGCCCGGGGCGGCGTGGCGGCGGGTGGTGTCGAGGGGGAAGGAGGCGATGAGGAGGGCGGGGACGCCGAGGGCTTCGTCGCTGGGGGTGGGCGCGTGGAGCACCGGAGCCGTGCGGGGCCGGGCGGGCGTGCTGTCGGCGGCCTTGACGGGAACGGCCCAGGTCAGCGACCAGTGCGGCCGCAGCCGCTCCTCCACCGGCCGGTCGGCGAGGAGGTCGGGCGTGAGGGGGCCGTGGGCGGCGGCCGTACGCCAGTGGGTGACGCCGTTGTGCGAGTCCTCCACGACGGTGAACGGCCCGTCGACACTGCGGCGCAGCGTGCGCGGCTCGTCGCCGCCGACCTCGACCACGACCTCCTCAAGCCCCGGGAGGGCGAGGAGCAAAGCATCGTCGACGGCGTGCAGCAGGCGCTCGGCGAGGTCGGCGGCCGCGGTGTCGCGCAGGGGAAGGATGACGGCGGTGTCGTACGGATCCGGGGCGGTGCCCTCGGCGGCGAACGGCAACCGGAGCAGCGGGACGTGCCCGTCGCGGCGCCGGATCTCGTCCCCCAGCCCGGGGCTGTGGCGGGCGGTCCCGGTCGCCAGCTCGCGGGCCTCGGCGAGGGACCACCGCACCCCACCGTGCCGCCCGACGACGGCAGGCTCGTCCGTCACGGCCAGAACGGCGGCGAACCCGACACCGAAGCGCCCCACGGAAGCGGAGTCCCGCTTGGCGGAGGCGCGCAGGGTGGACAGCGACTCGACACCGGCGGCGTCCAGCGGGGCGCCGGTGTTGGCGGCGACGAGAACCCCGTCGCGCAGGGTGAGCCGAAGCCGGCCGGTCACGTTCGCCCTGGCGGCGGCGTCGGCGGCGTTCTGAGCGAGCTCGACCACGAGCCGGTCCCGGTACCCCCCGAGGACGAGATCCTCCTCGGCGTTGGCGTCCTCCCGGAAACGGGCGGGGCTGGTGGCCCAGGCGTCCAGCACTCCGCGACGCAGACGGGCCGTACCGAAGGGGTCGGCGCCTTCGGCTGCGGGCCGCACGAACTTGCTCACGTTGACTCTCCTCATCGGCTGACGATGAAGGTACCGCCTGGGGAGCGGGGCACAGAGCACGGATGTGCGTTCACCGACCGGAGACGGCTCGCGTCACTCCTCAGGAGTTCCTAAGCTGATCCGGTTGATCATGTAGGCATCTCATCTGCACGGGAGTGACGAACAATGCGGGACCTGATCGCGGAGGCCCTCGGTCAACTGGCCACGCTGGTCATCGGAATCGTCCTGTTCGTCTGGTGGGTCGGCGGTCCCGGGGTTACCGCCATCTTCTGGAGCATGGGCGAGAAGAGCTTCGCGCTCCAGTTCCTGGCGGCCTGGGCAGTCGTCACCGCGCTGTACCTCACCGCGTCCCGGCTGATCCGCCGGGCCCGGCGCGCTTGATCAGCGGCCCACCCCGAACATGGAGGTTCGGGCGGCCCGTCAGTGCGGCCGGCGCAGCCCCGCGACAAGGAGTTCGACCAGTCGGCGGGCGTCGTAGCGGGGGTCGCTGTCGGCGCCGATGCAGAGGTTGCCGACGCCACGCATGAGCTCGTAGGCCTCGATGCCGGAGCGGATCTCGCCGGAGGCGGCCGCGGCCTCGAGCAGCTCGGTGCAGACGGGCACGAGGCGGTCGAGGAAGTAGGAGTGGAGGGCCTCGAAGTCGGCGTTGCCGGACTGGAACACGGCGGCGAGTCCGTGCTTGGTGACCAGGAAGTCGACGAAGAGGTCGATCCAGCGCGCCAGTGCGGCGTGCGGGGTCTCGCTGGAGGCCAGCAGGGACGGACCGGCCTCGGCGCAGGCTTCGACCTGGTGCCGGTAGACGGCGATGATCAGGTCCGCCCGCGTCGGGAAGTGACGGTAGATCGTGCCCAGCCCGACCCCGGCTTCGGCCGCGATGTCGCGCACCGGCGCGTCCACGCCCTTCGCGACGAAGACCCGGGCGGCCGCGTCGAGCAGCGTCTCCTGGTTGCGCCGGGCGTCCTTCCGCCTGGGCGGGGCCGCGCGCCCGGCGCCCTCGTCGCTGTCGTCCACCGAGCCACTCCCTGTCATCCCGCATCCCGCATCCCGCTGCGCTGCTGCTCACGGTACGCCACGGGCTTGCCAAAGCGGAACAGCGTTCCGTATCGTCGGTCATCAATCCGGAACGATGTTCCGTTTCACTGTGAGGAGATACGGCCATGCAGTACCGCACCTTGGGCCGCACCGGAGTACAGGTCAGCGCCCTCGCGCTCGGCGCCATGAACTTCGGCGCGATCGGACGCACCACCCAGGACGAGGCCACCGCCCTCGTCGACACCGCCCTGGAGGCGGGGATCAACCTCATCGACACCGCCGACTGGTACGGCGGCGGAGAGTCGGAGGAGATGGTCGGCAAGGCCGTCGCAGGCCGTCGCGACGACATCGTGCTGGCCACGAAGGCGACCATGCCGATGGGCGAGGAACGCAACCACCAGGGCGGTTCACGCCGCTGGCTGGTCAAGGCACTGGACGACAGCCTGCGCCGCCTGGGCGTCGACCACATCGACCTCTACCAGATGCACCGCTGGGACCCGAACACCAGTGACGAGGAGACGCTGTCGGCCCTGACGGACCTCCAACGTGCCGGAAAGATCCGCTATTTCGGCTCCTCGACCTTCCCCGCCCACCGCATCGTCCAGGCCCAGTGGGCCGCCCGCGAGCACCACCTGAGCCGTTATGTCACCGAACAGCCCAACTACTCGATCCTCCAGCGCGGGGTGGAGGCCCACGTCCTGCCCGTGGCCGAGGAGTACGGGCTCGGTGTGCTGGTGTGGAGTCCGCTGGCCTCGGGCTGGCTGACGGGCGCGGTCCGCAGGGGCCGGGACGTCACCACGAACCGCTCGGCGTTCATGCCGGAGCGTTTCGACATGAGCCTTCCCTACAACCGGGCCAGGCTCGACGCCGTGGAACAGCTGGCGAAGGTCGCCGACGAGGCGGGCCTGACGATGATCCAGCTCGCCCTCGGCTTCGTGACCGCACACCGTGCCGTGACCAGCGCGCTCATCGGCCCCCGCACGCCGGAGCACTTGGAGTCGCAGCTCGCCGCCGCCGACACCGTGCTTCCGGCGGACGTACTCGACGCGATCGACGCGATCGTGGCTCCCGGGACGGACCTCGCGGCGCACGAGAAGTTCGACACTCCGCCGGCGCTGTTGGACGCGTCGCTGCGGCGCCGCTGAGAGCCGGACACCGTCATGCCCCACACCACGGCCACCGCGCCGCCCCGCTTCGGAATCATGACCGCGCCCATGCAGGTGTCGTACGAGGACGTCCTGCGCGTCTGGCAGGAGGCGGACGAGATACCCGAGATCGAGCACGCCTGGCTGTTCGACCACCTCATGCCGATCGCGGACCCCCCGGACGGACCGGCCTACGAGGGCTGGACCCTGCTCGCGGCCCTGGCCGCCCGGACCCGACGACTCCGCCTCGGCGTCCTGGTCACCAGCAACCGCTTCCGCCCGCCCGCGGTGCTGGCCAAGATCGCCACGACCGTCGACGTCATCTCCGGCGGCCGGCTCGACTTCGGCATCGGAGTCGGCTCACGCCCCGGCCATCCCCTGGCCCGACGCGAATACGAGGCCCACGGCCTCCCCTTCCACGACACCGCGCACGCCGTGGCCAGCCTCGCCGAAGCGTGCACCCTGATCCGGCGCCTGTGGACCGAGCCCGCCCCCTTCGACTTCCACGGCACCCACCACCACCTCACCGGCGCCTACGCCAACCCCAAACCCGTCCAGCGCCCCCACCCGCCCATCCTCATCGGCGGCCGCTCCTCCGCGACCCTGCGTGTGGCTGCCGAACACGCCGACGTGTGGAACATCCCTGGCGGCGACATCAGCGACGCGGTCCGCCGCAGCGCGCTACTGGACCGCTACTGCGCCGAGTTGGGCCGCGACCCGGCCTGCATCACCCGCTCGATCCACCTGCCGGTCTCCTACGACCACCCGGCCGCCACCCGGCACACGATCGCCGAGGCGCTCGACGCCGGGTTCCGCCACATCGTCCTGGGACTGCCGGCGCCGTATCCCGCCGGGGTCGCGCGGTGGGTCGCCGACGAGCTCATCAAGAACTAGAACTAGCTGACGTACGTGACGAACGCGGCCCAGGCCTCCGGCGCGAGGGTGAGTCGGGGGCTGGTGTCGCGGTACTTGGAGTCGCGGACGTGGATGGTGTGGGGGGCTAGCGCGATCTCGACGCAGGACTCTCCGTCGGTGCCGCCGCTGTAGCTGCTCTTGAACCACGCCAGTTCGGAGGCATCCCCCGCGGAGGCCTTGCGCATCATGTCTCTCCCAGCAGTTTCTCGATGAAGGCCAGCGACTCCCTTGGCGGGAGGGCCTGCGCCCGGATCGTGCCATACCGCAGCTCAAGGATGCGAAGCTGCCTTGGGTCAGAGACAGGCCGACCGTTGAACTTACCGTCGGAGCGCCCCACCGCCGTACCGTCCGGGAACTTCAGCAACTCGATCCTGCCGTCCAGCCCTGGATGCGGCTCGGTGTTCGTCGGCATGACCTGGAGCCAGACGTTATTCAACCGCCCCACCTCCAGCAGACGTTCGAGCTGCCGACGCCACACCATTGTGCCCCCAACCTTTCGGCGTAGCGGCGCCTCTTCCAGGACGAAGTGGACCGACGGGGCCGGGTCGCGTTCGAAGACCGACTGCCGGGCCAGACGAGCGGCGACCATACGTTCAACATCGTCCGGCGAGTACGGTGGCTGCGCCGCCCCGATGACGGCCCGGGCATGCTCCGGCGTCTGCAACAACCCCGCGATGATGTTGCACTCGTACACACCGATCTCAACCGCCTGGGCCTCCAGCTTCCCCAGCTCCCGCACCTTCTTTGGGTATCGGACCTTCTTCACGTCCTCCCACGTCGCCGAGATCAGCCCACCGGCCCCCAGCACCTCGTCGGCCCTGTCCAGGTACTCCTGCCGAGGAATCCGCTTCCCGCCCTCGATCTTGTAGACCATGTCCTCGCCGTACCCGACCGCCTTCCCGAAGTCGGCGGCCCGCATCCCGACCGCCTCCCGCCGCAACTTCAGCTGGCGTCCGACGGTGGCGATGACGGCGACACCCCACTCATCGTCCGGATCAACCTCCCAACCCGGCTCATCCGCCTCCGTCTTGAGCCGTCCCGCGTCCGCCTCGACCGTCATCCCGAAACCCCTCCGTCGTCCCGCCGCGATGCAGCAGCGCCCTACCCGCACGCCCGTCCCGACAGCCCGGACACGACCGGACAAGCTCCGGACAGTCACCGTACGCACCCGCTGAGTCACTGTTCACAGTAAGCACGCACGGCCACGCTGAGTGATGTGAATCAAGAAACCGCCGCCCCCACGGCCCAACTCGGCAACCCCATCCGCAACTTCAGCGTGCAGCTGTCCCCCACCCCACGCGGCGCCCGCCTCGCCCGCCTCCTCGCCACCGAACAACTCCGCAGCTGGGGCCTGCCGTTGGACCCGGCGGCGCACGTGGTCGCCGAGTTGGCGGCCAACGCGGTCACCCACGGCAGGATCCCCGGACGGGACTTCCTGCTCCTCCTCTACGTCGTCGGCGACACCGTCCGTATCGAGGTCACCGACACCCGCGCCGATCGGCTCCCACACCCCGAACGGCCCACCCCTGACGCGGAGTCGGGCCGCGGGCTTGCCATCGTCGAGGCGCTGGCCGACCGCTGGGGCGTCGCACCGGGACTGCCCCCGCGCAAGACGGTCTGGGCCGAAGTCGACCTCTCACCGGAACCCGGAAAACCGTGCTCCGGTGCCACGGGCGGCCTTCCCCAAGAAACACGAGGGTGAAAGAACCCGCACCAAACCCCACCCCTCCCTCCCGCTCGCGCCGCAAACTCACTCACCCGGGTGAACATCACCAACTCGGCTGGATTCGGGGCAGGTTGGCTGCCTTACGCTCGCCGCAACACAACCGCAGACATGCAACGGCCCTCGCCGGGACGGCAATCCCAGTGCGAGGGCCTGACCACCAAGGAAGAAGCGACCTTCCCGATGGACACCCAAAACCCTAGCGCGCCCACGCGCGCCCAGTCCCGTATCGCGGGCAAAAACCACCCCGCCGCGGGCGGCCTGATCCACGACAACACCCCCACACCACCCGCTTCACGGTGATCGGCAACCACCTCGCCCAGCACCCGGCGCTGTCGGGCCTCGCGATCGGACTGGCCGTCTACATCCAGTCCCTCCCCGGCGGCGCCCACGTCGACATCAAGACCCTCGCCGCCCGCTTCCCCGAGGGCAGGACCCGCATCGCCGCCGCCCTGCGCGAGCTGGAGACCCACGGCTACCTGCGCCGCGAACGCCGACGCATCCCCAACGGCCGCATCGTCACCCGCACGATCTCCTGCAACCAGCCCGGCCGCCGCCACGGGCAGGACCACCCGGCCCCCCCCGGAAGAAGCGAACCCCGACACCCCGCAACCCCTCCCCGCCGTCCCGCAACCCGCCTACTCGGCCCCGACCCTCCTCCGGACGGCAACCGACCTCCTCGCGGACCTCCGCCGCCACGACTCCCGCCTACTGCTCTCCGCCGGCGACACAGCCCATCTGGCTCCCGGCGTCGCGGCCTGGCTGGAACGCGACGTCACCCCCACCGCAGTACGCCACGCCCTGACCACCGACCTGCCACCGGAGCCCAAATGCCGCCCGGCGGCCCTCCTGGCCCACCGCCTCACCACCCAGCTACCGCCCCCACCCCCGTTCCGCGCGCCGGCACCACCGCCGACCGACCGGTACCCCTTCCAGACCTGCGAAGCCTGCGACCGAGCCTTCCGCGTACCGTTGGCCGACCGCTGCCGCGACTGCCGTATGCCCGAGCCCGTACCGGCCGCCTGAGCGGCAGCCCAGTCAGAACACACCGACGAAAGACCCGAAACCGCACTCCCACGAGGTGATGCACCGCATCTTCCAGGACTATCCGGGGCTCTTCTCCGGGGTCTCCGAGGTGCTGGGCATCGACTTCGCCCCGCCCACCTCGGTCACCATCCTGCCCAACGACCTCACCGACGACGAGCCGTTGCTCCTTGCGATCGAGGCCCAAGGCCGGAAGGACCCGGACAAGCCCGCGAGCTGGGCGTACTACGCCTCGTACTTACTCACGAAGTACCGGCTGCAGCCGATGCTGCTGGTCGTCTGCCAGGACCGCGGCGGTCCCGCCACCAGCGGGCGCAGGGCGATCACCCACGCCAAGAATCCAGACGCCGGGGCCATACTGAAGGCAGTGACGACCGTGCTGCGGGACGCACCGCAGGCCATCGCAGACCCGATCATCGAACTCATCTCACAAGGCTTGGGCAAGCGCCCGGCTGCGGAACTCTGGAGGAACCTGGTGGCCGTGGACCTCCCCTTCTACAAGTCGTACATCGCAGAAGAGATCCGGGACGAGGGCCGGGCTGAAGGCCGGGCCGAGGACGTCCTGGACGTCCTGGACGTGCGGGGCAACCATGTCTCCGAAGCGGTCCGCGAACGCATCACCGCCTGCGGCGACCCCGAGACCTTGCGCCGCTGGCACCGACGCGCCGTCACGGCCCCGACAGCCGAAGAGATCTTCGAAGCCGAGTAGTCAGTAGCCACGGTCGGCGGAACGGACGTCGCTACGAGTGCCCCAGCTCCGCCGAATCCTCGTCCGCCGAAATCGGCACCGACCCCGAATCCGCCGCCGGCCGCAGCGGGAACGGGTCCACCCGGGTCTCGTCGATCACCGGCGGAGCCGGACGCGGCGGCTTCGGCATGACCGCGGCCTCGGAGTGGCCGCCGCAGCCGTACGTCAGGGACACGACGTGGCCGTCGGCCGGGGAGAACTCGTTCGCGCAGACGCCGAAGGCCTGGCCCAGGGAGCCGCCGATCGGGACCAGGAAGCCGCAGGAGACGCAGGAGGCCGGTGCCGCCTGGGCCATGGGGGTCTTCGCGCCGTACCCCTCCTCCCAGCGGTCCGCGGCGACATGGAGGCCGTAGCGGGACAGGACGCGGGCGCGGCGCAGGCCCAGTTCCTCGGCGACGGCCGCGATCGTGCCGCGGGAGGGGGCGACGGGAAGGTTCGCGGGGGCGGCGCCCGTGACCTCCGCGTCCTCGGCCTCGACCAGCTCCGCCATCTCCTCCGAGACGGCCGAGTTCGGCCCCGGCTCGTCCACGCCGGTGAAGCCGGGCTCCAGCCGGAGATCCTCGGCGTCCGTGGGAAGCAGGTCGCCGGGGCCCATGTCGCCGGGGCGCAGGCGCTCGCTCCACGGCACCCACTCGGGCGCCAGCAGTGCGTCCGGACCCGGCAGCAGCACCACCTCGTCCAGCGTCACGATCTTCGCGCGCGACGCCCGGGCCACCGTCACCGCCCAGCGCCAGCCGCGGTACCCGAGCTCCTTGCACTCGAAGAAGTGCGTGACAACGCGGTCGCCCTCGGAGATCAGACCCGCGTGCTCGCCGACCACGCCGGGCGCGGCGGCCTCCTCGGCTGCACTGCGGGCGAGGTCGACCGCCTCGGCGCACAGACGGTCGGGGGTGCGGCTTCGCGTTGTCGCTGCGCTCACAGGTATCGCTTCTCTCCTACGCCGTCTCTCGGGTGCGGTCCTCGAGGGCGATGGAACGGACGGAGCGGACCTGTGGGCCGCGTCGACGTCCGCGTCCGAATCGCCTCGGGCGCACCTACGTCATCCATTGTGCGGGATGGCTGAGATACGCACGCTACCTGTTCGCGAGCGCTGGGCCTACACCGACGGCCCTTTCACCGTGCGCGGCGGCCGACAGAAGCCCGCGGAACCCGTGCCGCCGACCTGAGAGTTGCCCTCCGCCGACCTTGCGCCGACCCTCCGCCGACCCGCCGGCGCCCTTCCGGCAACCTGAGACTTGCCCATCGGTTCCCCCCATACGCGCCGTAACCGCACTACCCACCCCCATCTCGGGGCACTATTGCGTCGTGGCAACCGCGAGGCCGCCCCAAGGAGCCACCGGTGTCGGTGGGGCCAAGGGCGGCCGGAGTCGAGGCGGCGGAACGGGCCGGATGGGCGGCTCCCTCCGCGCGGTCGGCCGCGCCCTGCACTTCCCCGTCACCGGGACCGCCCGCGGCATCCGCAAGGCGACGCACGCGCAGGGCGCCGGCGAGTCCGGCCTCGGCAAGCTGATCGAACTGCACGGCGTGAACGGCGCCGGCGACATGATGATCACCGTCGCGCTCGCCTCCACCGTCTTCTTCTCCGTCCCCACCGACGAGGCCCGTGGGCGCGTCGCGCTCTACCTCGGCATCACCATGGCGCCGTTCACGCTCCTCGCCCCCGTGATCGGCCCCCTCCTCGACCGCCTCCCGCACGGCCGCCGCGCGGCGATGGCGGGCGCGATGCTCGCCCGGGCGCTCCTCGCCCTGGTGCTGTCCAGCGCCGTCGTCAGCGGCGACCTCCAGCTCTATCCGGCCGCACTCGGGGTGCTGGTCGCCTCGAAGGCGTACGGGGTCGTCAGAAGCGCCGTGGTGCCCCGTCTCCTCCCACCCCGCTTCTCCCTCGTGAAGGCCAATTCACGGGTCACGCTCGGCGGGCTGCTCGCCACCGGCATCGCCGCGCCCATCGGCGCCGGGCTCCAGGCGATCGGGCCGCGCTGGCCGCTCTACGGCGCCTTTGTGATCTTCATCGCCGGTACGTTCCTGTCCTTCTCGCTCCCGCACAAGGTCGACTCGGCCAAGGGCGAGGACACCGCGCTGCTGGCGGCCGACGAGCAGCATCTGCACGGACCGCACCTCAAGCCCGTCAAGCGCCCCGGGCTGCGCACGGTCGGCATCGCCGTCACCCACGCCCTCGGCGCCAACGCCGCCCTGCGCTGCCTGTCCGGCTTCCTGATCTTCTTCCTCGCGTTCCTGCTGCGCGAGCACCCGATGTCCGGCCAGAGCGCCGCCGTGTCGCTGGGCATAGTGGCCGTCGCGGCCGGGGTCGGGAACGCGTGCGGTACGGCGGTCGGGGCGTGGCTCAGGTCCCGCGCGCCGGAGATCATCATCGTGACCGTCGTGGGCTTCGTGCTGGCCGTGGCGATCACGGCCGCGGCCTTCTTCGGTGCCGTCCTGGTGGCGTTCCTCGCGGCCGTCGCCGGGTTCGCACAGGCGCTGGGCAAGCTGTCGCTGGACGCGCTGATCCAGCGGGACGTGCCGGAGCTGGTCCGCACGTCGGCGTTCGCGCGCTCGGAGACGCTGCTGCAGATGTCCTGGGTGCTCGGCGGCGCGGTCGGCATCGTGCTGCCGCTGAGGGGTTCTTTCGGGCTGCTGGTCGGCGCGGCGATCGTCGCCGTCGGCTGGGTGACCACCGTCAAGGGCCTGATCGGCTCGGCCCGGCACGGCGGCCACGCACGGCCGCGGGTGAACTGACACGCCTCGGTGCCTCCCCGACGTACGCCCTGCCTGCCGCCTCGGCGGCTGCGTGACATACGCCCCGACGCCTCCGTGACGCACGGCACGCCGCCCCCACGTAGAGAGAGCGCCATACGCGCCCGATAGCCTTCCGCCATGACCACGCTGCAATCCGTTGTGCGACGCCGCCGCGCGCTCGCCGCCGCCGGCGCCGTTTCCGCCGGACTGCTCCTGCTGTCGGCCTGCGACGAGCCGACGCCCCTGGCCACGGTCACCGTCGGCACCTCCTCCGTCCACGCGGAGGCGACCTGCGGTGGTGAGGGCGACGCCCTGAAGCCCGCTGACCTGGGGAAGTGCCTGAAGGACAAGGGCATCGAGTCCATCAAGGTCGACCCCGACGAGACCGTGCGCTTCGGTGTCGACCCGGAGATCGCCGACGAGGGCTGGACCATCCTCATGAACGGCCAGCCGCTCACCGACTCCAGCAAGAAGACCTACCGCACCATCCCGGGCAGCGTGTTCTTCAACGCCCAGTACGGCGCCAGCGGCGACTCGACGCTGGTGTCGATCAAGGAGGGCGAGAAGGACGTGACGGGTCTGTGGTCCTTCAAGCTCAAGAAGGACAGCTGACCACGTCTGCCGTAGTACGTGTCCTGGTGGCCACCGCCGTCCCTGCGGAGAGGGACGCGGTGGCCCGGGCGCTCTCGGTCCCCGGCATCGACGTGATCGCCGCCGGTGTGGGCCCGGCCCTCGCCGCCGCCTCCACCGCCACGGCCCTCACCACCGCCACCCTCGAAGGCGCCCCTTACAGCCTGGTCGTCTCGGCCGGGATCGCCGGCGGCTTCACCCCCCACGCCCCGGTCGGCTCCCTCGTCGTCGCCGACGAGATCACCGCCGCCGACCTCGGCGCGGAGACCCCCGACGGCTTTCTGCCCGTCACCGAGCTGGGCTTCGGCACCGTCACCCACCGTCCGCCGGAAGCACTCGTACGAGAGGTCGCGACCGCCACCGGCGCGCGCCCCGGCGCCGTCCTCACCGTCTCCACCGTGACCGGCACCGCCGTCCGCGCCGCACGGCTGCGCGAGCGCCACCCCACCGCCCTCGCCGAGGCCATGGAGGGCTTCGGCGTCGCCGAGGCCGCGGCCGCGCACCGCACGCCCGTGCTGGAGCTGCGCGCGATCTCCAACCCCGTCGGCCCCCGCGACCGCGCCGCCTGGCGCATCGGCGACGCGCTGGCCGCGCTGACCGAGGGCTTCGGGAAGCTCGCGCCCGTACTGGAGAGTTGGAACCCGCATGAGCAGTGAGCCGTTGCAGATCGCGTACTCCCCCTGCCCGAACGACACCTTCGTCTTCGACGCCCTCGCCCACGGCCGCGTCCCCGGCGCCCCCGCCCTCGACGTCACCTTCGCCGACATCGACATCACCAACGGCATGGCCGAGCGCGGCGAGTTCGACGTGCTGAAGGTGTCGTACGCCGTGCTGCCGTACGTCCTCGACGAGTACGCCCTGCTGCCGTGCGGGGGTGCGCTGGGGCGGGGTTGCGGCCCGCTGGTGCTGACCCGCGAGCCGGGCCTGGACCTGACGGGCCGTACGGTCGCCGTGCCGAGCGAGAAGTCGACGGCGTATCTGCTGTTCCGCCTCTGGGCCGCCGACACGCTCCCCGCCGGGGTCGGCGAGATCGTCGTCCTGCCGTTCCACGAGATCATGCCCGCCGTGCGGGACGGGAAGGTCGACGCCGGGCTCGTCATCCACGAGGCGCGGTTCACGTACCAGAACTACGGGCTGCACAAGCTCGCCGACATGGGCGAACACTGGGAGCACACCACCGGGCTGCCCATCCCGCTGGGCGCGATCATCGCCAAGCGGTCACTGGGCGCGGACACACTGCGGCTGCTCGCCGACTCCATCCGTAAGTCCGTGAAGGCCGCCTGGGACGACCCCGAGGCCTCCCGGCCGTACGTCATGGAACACGCCCAGGAGATGGACCCGGCCGTCGCCGACCAGCACATCGGGCTGTACGTCAACGAGTTCACGCACGACCTCGGCGTGGACGGCTACGCGGCCGTGCGGGGACTGCTCACTCGTGCGGCGGCCGAGGGGCTGGTGCCGCCCCTCGGCCCGGATGCGCTGGATTTCCCGTAAGGGTGAAGGTCATACGTCGAGCTGGTCGGCGACCGCCCTCAGCAGACCTGCGATCTTCTTGCCGGCGGCCTTGTCGGGGTAGCGGCCTCGCTCCAGCATCGGCGTGATGTTTTCGAGGAGGGTCGTCAAATCCTGGACGATCGACGCCAGCTCGTCCGGCTTCTTCCGCTGCGCCGCCGCGACCGAAGGGGTCGGGTCGAGCAGGGTGACCGAAAGGGCCTGGTCGCCGCGCTGACCGGCGACGACCCCGAACTCCACTCGCTGTCCCGGCTTGAGTGTGTCTACTCCGGCGGGGAGGACCGAGGAATGGACGAAGACGTCACCGCCGTCGTCGCGGGAGAGAAAGCCGAAGCCCTTCTCGCTGTTGAACCACTTGACCTTGCCGGTAGGCACGTCTGTCCTCGTCCTCGTACTCGTCGGAAAACTGCTTCTGAAAACGGCTCTTGATAGCACTACAGCGGGTCGACCATGACCCGCCGGTACCAAGGCTAATGGTCCCGTGGCCCGTGACAAGACGTCGCCCGGTTGTTCCCTCGCGCAGGGAACTACCCTGGTCCGGTGCGTGACAAAACCCAAACGAATTCCGCCGCTCCCGGTGACCGGCTGATCCGTGCCGGAGCGGTCGTCTTCTTCATCGGTGCCGTGGCCACTCTGGTCACGGTGGCGCCGTTCCTGCTCGGTACGACGCCATTTCCGACGTACATGTTCGGACTGAGCATGCTCATGGGCGTCGGATTCCTCGTCGCGGGAGCGGGTGTGCTCCGCTCTGTCGCGGCCGGGAGGCGTCAGGCGCGGGGCGCGTCCAGGTAGCCGGTGAGCCAGTCCGGGAACGTCGTCAGGTCCGTGAGGACCACGTCCGCGCCGAGTGCGTGCAGCTGATCGGTGCCGTAGGGGCCGGTGGCCACGGTGACCGACAGTGTGCCGGCGGCTCGGGCGGCTCGTACGTCACCCGCGTGGTCGCCGACGTATATGGCTGCGCCGTACTCGCGCAGGGCCTCCGCCTTCTGCTCGGCCCAGAGGTTGCCTATGACTGCGTCCGGGTCGATGCCGAGATACTTCAGGTGCAGCTTGGCGTTGGGCTCGTATTTGGCGGTGACGACGATCGCGCGACCGCCGGTCTCTTGTACAGCGGTGATCGCCTCGCGGGCGCCGGGGAGCGCAGGCGTGGCGGCGATGGCGATCGTGGGGTACATCTCGCGGTACAGGTCGGCCATGGCGGGGACGTGTTCCGCCGGGAACCAGTTGACCAGCTCCTCCTCCAGGGGTGGCCCCAGGCGGGTGATCGCCAGGTCGGCGTCGATGTATGTCCCTGTCCGCTCGGTCAGTGCCGTGTAGCAGGCGTGGATGCCCGGGCGGGAGTCGATGAGGGTCATGTCGAGGTCGAAGCCGACGGTCACGGGGAGCGGGGTCGTGTAGGCCATATGGGTCATTGTGCCCAGTAGCTCGGTCGTATCCGTTGTGTGGCGACTGCGGGTCGTGGGGGTTGATCGCGCGGTTCCCCGCGTCCCTTAGGTCTCCTTCTGCGAACGCCAGACGATGAACAGGGCCGATGCCACCGCCGCCCCCCGCACCACCCACGGCCACGTCTCGGCGAGCGCGGCGTTCGTCTGGCCCTCGGTGATCGGGGTGCCCCAGCGGCCGTTGGTGCGGCCCCAGAGCCAGACCACGCCTGCAGTGAGGGAGAGGCCGGGCAGGATGACGACCGCCCATTTGGTCTCGGCGTCGGACAGGCGGCGTGAGCCCCAGGCGATGAGCCAGCCGAGGAGCAGGACGATGAGGTTGCCGAGGATGGCGCCGGTGACGAGGAGGGCCGCGGCGAGCAGGAGGAGGGGGTTGCTCCAGCGGGTGGTCGGGAGGGTCGGGCGGGGGATGAGGCGGCGGCGACGGCGGGCCGCCGGGTCCGCGTCCTCGGGCTTCTCCAGCGCGGCCGGGGCGGGGGCCTCGGCCGGCTCCTTCTTTCGTAGCCGGGCCTCGTCCTGCGTGGGTGGGCGCCTGAGCATCTCCGGGACCTCGATGCCGCCGACGAATCCGGGGACGTCCTCTCCGGGGCCGAAGGAGCTACTGTCCACCCGCCACCAGTCGGCCTGGGTCGCGCTGCCCCCGAGGTCCGCCGTACTGGCGAGGTGGGGCGGCGGAGGGGCCTCGTCCGGGGCCGCCGCGGGCTCGGCGGGGCGGGGGCGGGGCACGATGCGGCGCAGGCCCTTGGGGCGGTCCTCGGCCGCCGCGCCGTCCCGGCTGTCCGGCCGTGGCTGCCTCTGCGGCTGTACGGGCACGGAGGTGACGGGAGGCTGAGGAGCGGGCGCGGCGTTACCGCCGGCGGCGGCGACGACCTCGTCCGGGGTGCCGAGGCGGGCGATGATGCGGCGGACGGCGGCGGGGCTGTCGACGGGGGCCTTGGCGCGCCGCCGGTCGATCTCGCCCCGCAGCTCGGACACCAGGCGCATGCGGGTGGCCGACGGCAGCTGTCGCTGCTGGGCCACGTCGCCGACGCGGCTCAGATACTCGTAGACGACCTGGTCGCTCTCGATCCCCACGAAGTCCCCTCCGGGGTGGGTGCGTTGGATACCCCGTAGGACGACGTTAGCGCAGGACAGGAAGGACGCGGCGGCTCAGAGCGGGCGGCACTCGCCCGAGTTCTGCACTTCGGAGCAGAGGCCGTGGCCGTGGGCGCGGAGGATGTCGCGGCCGCTCTGCTGGGTGAGGAAGTTCAGGAAGGCCGCGGCGACGGAGCCGGCCGGGGCCTCGCCGTAGGTGTAGGCGAACTCGGTCTGCCAGTAGGGGTAGTTGGTGTCCTCGACGCCTTCCGCCGTCGGTCTGCGGCCGTCGATCGTCAGCTTGACGAGGCTGCCGGCGGCCTTGTGGCCGTCGACTCCGGTGGCCTCGCTGTAGCCGATGGCGCCGGGGGTGGCGGCGGTCCTGTTCAGCATCGTGTCCGTGCTGCTGACCTCGCAGCGGCCGTACTGTTTCGGCTTCAGGGCCGCGCAGTCGGTCACGGTGAACTGGGGTGGTTCCTTGCCGCCCAGGACCTTGGCGACGAGGGTGCTGCGCGTGCCCGAGCCGGGGTCGCGGTTGACGAGGTGGACGGGGACGTCGTTGCCGCCGATCGCGGACCAGTTCTGGACCCGGCCGGCGAACACCTCGCGTATCTGCTCCAGTTTCAGGTTCTCCACGCCCGCGTCCTTGTTGACGACCAGGGTGAACACGGACAGCGCGACGGGCCTGGGGATCAGCCGGGGGTGGCCGTCGGAGGCGAGGCCGTCGGTGAAGGCGATGTGGTCGGCGAGGCCCGCGCCGACCGGGACGTCGGCGTCCTTGCCGGCCTTGTCCAGGTCGGTGACGCCGTCGGTGCTGCCCTTGAAGGTGTCGTCCGCGAGCGGGATGTGCACGTCCGCCCCGTCGCACCTCTCGAGGTAGTCGCGTGCGGCGGCGCGCACGGCGGGCGCGAAGGCGGTGGAGCCGTGCAGGTGGAGGGTGCCGCCGACGCAGTCCAGCGGGGGCCGTCGGTCGTTGCGGAAGAAGAGCGTGAAGGAGGCCTGGACGACGACGGCCGCGATCAGGATCCAGATGACCCACCATGCGGGCCGGGACGCGAAGACATGGCTCTCGGTCCTGGTCGCCTTCAGCCGCAGCAGCCGCACCAGCGGGTCGTACCAGCGGTCCTGCCCGTCGGTGCCCCGGACGACCGGATCCGGGAACGGGTCGGTGCCGTTGTCGTCGGGCCAGCGTTCCAGCACGACGAGCACCTTGTACTCGGCGCCCCGGGGCAGCGTCACCTTCGGCAGCCGGATGATGCCCGTGCGCTCCCGCTCGTTGTTGTTGCGGCGGAAGCCGGGTTTGGCGACGTTGCGGACGGTGTCGCCTTCCGTCACTTCCTCGAAGAAGAAGTCGCGCAGCGCGTCGTCACTCGGATCGGTGAGGACCACGGCCGCGACCCGGCGGTCCCGGAAGGTGACCTTGATGCCGTAGGGATCGGCGGGGTCGGCGAGATAGTCGTCGGACACGATCTTGGTCGACCCTGCGTTCTCGATGCGCAGCAGGACGAACGAGGGGTCCTTGAGCTGGTGGCCGTCGTGCCGCATGTCCCCCAGCACGTCGGCGTACGGCTTGTCGGCCGCGTCCGCGGCCATGGTGTCCATCTGCACCCGGTAGCCGAGCCGCTTGCGGCCCACGATGGCGAACTCCCACAGGAACGCCGCGACGGGAAACGTGAGACTCAGGATCGCGATCCACTGCTCGGCCTGCTCGCTCACCGCTGCCCCCCGAATTCCCTTGAGCCGTGAAGTAGTTGACCGGGAGCCCAGGGTGACCAGTGGGTGTGGGGAGTTGCCAGAGGTGCCGGAATCCTCCGGGTGATGTTCATCCGGGGGCCATCTGCGCAACGTTCCGTTCGCTCGGGAGGCACCGCGCAGACCCCCCTGCGCCGTCCCTCCAGCCGGTAACGTGAGTCGGATGAGCGACCCGGCTACACCGCCCCGTTCCCTCGCGGAAGCGCTCCGCGCGCGGGACGACGCCTCCCTGGCCGTGCTTCTGCGCAGCCGGCCCGACCTCATCACCCCCGTGCCGACCGACCTCACCCAGCTGGCGACCCGCGCCGGCACGCGGGCCTCCGTCGTGCGCGCCCTGGAGCGGCTGGACCGTTTCGCGCTGCAGGCGGCGGAGGCGCTGGCCGTGGCGGCGGACCCGGCGACGTACGACGAACTGCTCGGGCTGATGACCGGCGACGAGGGCGATCCGACGGTGGCCGGCGCGCTGCCGCACGCCGTGGGCACCCTGCGCGACCAGGCCCTGGTGTGGGGCGACGACGACCGGCTGCGCCTCGTCCGCACGGCACGCGAGCTGCTCGCGCCCTCGCCGCAGCATCCGTCACCGACGGGGCTCGGGCCGACCGTGCAGGAGGCGACGGCGGGCATGTCGCCGGGGCGGATCCAGGAGATCGTCACGACGGCCGGGCTGCCCTCGACCCACGACGCGGTGTCCGCCGTGGCCTCGCTCACCGCCCTGTTCAGCGACCGGCGGCGCATGGCGGCCCTGCTGGCGGACGCGCCGGAGGAGTCCCGGGAGGTCCTGTCCCGGCTGGTCTGGGGGCCGCCGTACGGCCGGGTCACCGCCGATCCGGCACCCCGCCTGCGCTGGCTGCTGGACCGCGGCCTGCTGCTGCCGACGGCGCCCGGCACGGTCGTCCTCCCCCGCGAGGTGGCCCTGCATCTGCGCGCGGGCCGCGCGCACCGCACCACCGAGCCGCTGCCGCCCCCGATCGAGCCGGCCGCGACGCACCGTCCACAGGTTGTGGACACGACGGCGGCCGGGCAGGCGTACACGGCGCTGGCGACCGTCGAGGAGCTGCTGAAGGACTGGGACGAGGGCGGGCCGGCCGTGCTGCGGGCCGGTGGGCTCAGCGTGCGCGACCTCAAGCGCACCGCCGTCGCCCTGGACGTGTCCGAGCCCGTCGCCGCCTTCTGGGTCGAGCTGGCCTACACCGCGGGCCTGCTCGCCTCCGACGGCGAGGCCGACGAGCGGTACGCGGCGACCCCCGGCTACGACGAGTGGCGGGAGCAGCCCGCGGCCCAGCGCTGGGCGCGGCTGGCGGAGGCGTGGCTGACGGCGACGCGCACGGCCGGGCTGGTCGGCGGGCGGGACGCGAAGGACCGTACGTTGTCGGCGCTGGGCCCGGGGCTGGACCGCTCCGCCGCGCCGGAGGTACGGCACCGGGTGCTGACCCTGCTCGCCGGGCTGCCGGAGGGGACGTCCCCGTCCGCCGAGTCGGTGCTGGCGCGGCTGCGCTGGGAACGGCCGTTGCGCGGGCCCCAGCAGGACGACGACCTGCGCAGTCGCCTCGCCCGGTGGACGCTGAACGAGGCGGAGCTGCTGGGCGTGACCGGGCGAGGGGCACTGTCGGCGCAGGGGCGGGCACTACTGGGGGCACGGCCACCGGAACCCGTGCCCGAGAACCCGGTCGGCCCCGGCGACAAGCTCCCCGTCCATCACCGCCCCACCCCGGCTCCCGAGCCCCTCTCCCCCGCCGAGCAGGCCGCGGCCACCGCTGCCGCCGCCCGCCTCCTCGCCCCGCTCCTCCCCGAGCCGCTCGACCACGTCCTCCTCCAGGCCGACCTCACCGCCGTCGCGCCCGGCCCGTTGCAGCGGCCGCTCGCCGACATGCTGGGGGTGCTCGCGGACGTCGAGTCGAAGGGCGGGGCCACGGTGTACCGGTTCACGCCGGGCTCGGTACGCCGCGCGCTCGACGCCGGGCGCAGCGCCTCCGACCTGCACGCGTTTCTCGCCGAGCACTCGCGTACGCCGGTGCCGCAGCCGCTGGCGTATCTGATCGACGACGTGGCCCGTAAGCACGGGCATCTGCGGGTGGGTGCGGCGTCGGCGTACGTCCGCTGCGACGACGACGCGATGCTGAACGAGATCCTCGCCGACAAGCGGGCCGCGGGCCTGCGCCTGCGCCGTCTCGCGCCGACGGTGCTGGCCGCCCAGGCGGACCCGGCCACGCTGCTGGAGGGCCTGCGCGCGATGGGCTTCGCGCCGGCCGCCGAGTCGGCCGAGGGCGACGTCCTGATCACCCGCGCCGACGCCCACCGCACCCCGCCGCGCACGGCCCCCGAGCCGGTCCCGGACGGCCCGCCGACGCCGGACGCCACCCTGCTGACGGCCGCGATCCGTGCCATCCGCGCGGGCGACCTCGCCTCCACCACACCGCGCAAGCCGAGCGCGACGGAAGCTCCCGTGACCGGCGGTGAGCTGCCCCGCACCACCTCGGCGGAGACCCTCGCCACCATGCAGGCCGCCGTCCTGACCGGCGAGGCGCTGTGGATCGGGTACGTCAACGCCGAGGGCGCCGCGAGTCAGCGGGTCATCGCGCCGGTGCGGGTCGAGGGCGGGTTCGTGACGGCGTACGACCACACCGCGGACGAGGTGCGGACGTATCCGCTGCACCGGATCACCGGCGTGGCCGAGCTCGCGGACGACCAGCTCTGACGGCGGCCCGGACAGCTGCTCGTTCGGGTGTACGCGGGAGTTCATGCACGCCACGCCGGGCGTTTCCAACTCTTGAGGGACCTTTCAGGTCTTTCCGCATCGCGTCGCGCGACGCAGGGCAGCCACCGGATGTCCTGATCACGCTCAAGTGAGCGCAACAGAGAGGTAGTTGTCCCATGCGCACAGCTCGCCGTCTTGCCACCGTCCTGGCCGCCGCGGCCCTGCTGATCGGTGCCGCCACCACGCAGGCCGCGGCGGTCAGCGTCGACATCGCCGGGCTGGTCATCGAAACACCGCAGATCTGACGCGACCGCAGCGCACCTTTCGGGCCGGTCCCGGCGTCCCAGGGCCGGCCCGCCCTCCGTACCCGAAAGGCCCCGAAGTCCCCATGCGTTCGAAGCACCAAGTCCACACCCGTACCGGCGTCGCCGTCGCCGCCGTCCTCCTCGCCGGCGTACTGGCCCCCGTGGCCGCCGCGGCCCCCGCCGCCGCCCTGCCGCTGCCCCTCCCGGGTCCGGCGGCGGAGTCCCTGATCACCGAAGGCGTCACCATCGAGGGACCGCTGATCAACAACCTCGGTCTGCCCACGCTGAAGTAGCGCGGCGCATCCGGTAGCTGTCCCCGTCGATCCGTACGACCTCGGCGTGGTGGGCCAGCCGGTCCACCATCGCCAGTGCGGAGGGACCGCCGAAGATCTCGTCCCAGCGGCCGAGCGGTCGGTCGCTGGTCACGATCAGCGAGGCCCGTTCGTAGCGATGCGCGATCAGCTGGAAGAACAGGGCCGTGGTCTCCGCGTCGAAGGGGGTGTAGCCGACCTCGTCGACGATCAGCACGGCGTGGTCGTCCAGCGCCGCCAGTTCCTCGTCGAGCCGCCCGGCGTCCCGTGCGCCGGTCAGCCGGGCGGCCCACTCGGCGGCGGTCGCGAACAGCACCGTGTGCCCGGCCTGACAGGCCCGCACGCCGAGGCCGACGGCCAGATGCGTCTTGCCGGTGCCGGGCGGGCCGACGAAGACCACGTTCCGGCGGGCGGCGACGAAGTCCAGCTTGCCGAGCCGGGCCACGGTCTCCCGGTCGAAGGAGCGGGGATGCTCGGAGTCGAAGTCCTCCAGCAGCTTGCGAGCCGGGAACCCGGCGGCGCTCAGCCGCTCCTCCGCGCTGGGCTCGTCCTCGCGTGAGGCGGCCTGAGCCGGGACGAAGACCTTCTCGGCGGGCGCCTCGGGAGTCTGGTCGCCGGGCGGCGCCTGCTGATGACCCCGCTCGGCGTGCGCGGCCATCGGGCCCGACATGTACGCCAGGATCGCCGCCGAGGCGATGAACGCCATGTGGATCACCGTGCCCCACAGCAGTGAGTGGCGCGAGGTGTGGTGGACGTCCACGAACATCTGGAGCAGATGGACGGAGGAGATGCCCACGATGGCCGTGGCGAGCTTGACCTTCAGTACGTTGGAGTTGACGTGCGAGAGCCATTCCGGCTGGTCGCGGTGGCCCTGGAGGCCGATGCGGGAGACGAACGTCTCATAGCCCCCGACGATCACCATGATCAGCAGGTTGGCGATCATGACGACGTCGACGAGCTTGAGCACGGCGAGCATGACGTACGTCTCGGTGGCCCGCCCGGTCACGCAGCGGAGCACTAAGGTCCACAGCTCGTTGAAGAACTTGTAGACGTACACCCCCTGCGCGGCCACGAGACCGAAGTAGAGCGGGGCCTGCAGCCAGCGGGTGGCGAACAGGGCGTACCCGAGGGTGGTGGTGGTCGGCGACGGATCACGACTGATGGGCGGCACGGTCGGCATTCTTCGCAGCCGCCGCCGTACAGGTGAAACCGCGCCACTCACAAGGATGAAAAGACATCCTGTAGGACTCCGGAAAGGATCAGGCACACTGGACGTTTGGCCCCCCAAGCCCCCGCCGAGCCCCGCCGAGCATCCGGAAAGGCAGCCCCGCGTGAACGGACCACTGATCGTCCAGTCGGACAAGACCCTGCTCCTGGAAGTCGATCACGAGCAGGCCGACGAGTGCCGTCGGGCGATCGCGGCGTTCGCGGAGCTGGAGCGGGCGCCCGAGCACATCCACACCTACCGGGTGACACCGCTCGGCCTGTGGAACGCGCGCGCGGCGGGGCACGACGCCGAGCAGGTCGTGGACGCGCTGGTGACGTACAGCCGCTACCCCGTGCCGCACGCGCTGCTGGTCGACATCGCCGACACGATGGACCGGTACGGCCGCCTGACGCTCTCCAAGCACCCGGCGCACGGGCTGGTGCTGACCACCACCGACCGGCCGGTGCTGGAGGAGGTGCTGCGCTCCAAGCGGATCGCGCCGCTGGTCGGCAACCGTATCGACCCGGACACCGTCGTCGTGCATCCGTCCGAGCGCGGGCAGATCAAGCAGACGCTGCTGAAGCTGGGCTGGCCGGCCGAGGACCTCGCCGGGTACGTCGACGGCGAGGCGCACCCCATCGAGCTGGACGAGGACGGGTGGGCGCTGCGGCCGTACCAGAAGCAGGCGGTGGAGAACTTCTGGCACGGCGGGAGCGGGGTCGTCGTCCTGCCCTGCGGCGCCGGCAAGACGCTGGTCGGCGCCGGGTCGATGGCGCAGGCCAAGTCGACGACGCTCATCCTCGTCACCAACACCGTCTCCGCCCGGCAGTGGAAGCACGAGCTGGTGAAGCGGACCTCGCTCACGGAGGACGAGATCGGTGAGTACAGCGGGACGCGGAAGGAGATCCGGCCGGTCACCATCGCGACGTACCAGGTGCTGACGACGAAGCGGAAGGGTGTCTATCCGCACCTGGAGCTCTTCGACTCCCGCGACTGGGGGCTCATCGTCTACGACGAGGTGCACCTGCTGCCCGCGCCCGTCTTCAAGTTCACCGCCGATCTCCAGGCCCGGCGGCGGCTCGGGCTGACCGCGACCCTCGTCCGGGAGGACGGGCGTGAGTCGGACGTCTTCTCGCTGATCGGTCCGAAGCGGTTCGACGCTCCCTGGAAGGAGATCGAGGCGCAGGGCTACATCGCGCCCGCGGACTGTGTGGAGGTGCGGGTCAATCTGACGGACTCCGAGCGGCTGGCGTACGCCACCGCCGAGCAGGAGGAGAAGTACCGCTTCTGCGCGACGACCGACACCAAGCGGAAGGTCACCGAGGCCCTCGTCCGCCGTTTCGCCGGGCAGCAGATCCTGGTCATCGGCCAGTACATCGACCAGCTCGACGAACTGGGCGAGCACCTGAACGCCCCCGTCATCAAGGGCGAGACGTCCAACGCCCAGCGCGAGAAGCTCTTCGAGGCCTTCCGCCAGGGCGAGATCAGCGTCCTCGTGGTGTCCAAGGTCGCCAACTTCTCCATCGACCTGCCGGAGGCCACGGTCGCCATCCAGGTCTCGGGCACCTTCGGCTCCCGCCAGGAGGAGGCCCAGCGTCTCGGCCGGGTCCTGCGGCCCAAGTCGGACGGCCACCAGGCCCACTTCTACTCGGTCGTCGCCCGCGACACGCTCGACCAGGACTTCGCCGCCCACCGCCAGCGCTTCCTCGCCGAGCAGGGATACGCGTACCGGATCATGGACGCGGACGAGATCCTGGCCGAGGGGTAGGCGACCAGGAGGGCGAGCCCTAGGAGTGGGTACGGGGCCGCCAACGGCTGCTGCCACCAGGGAAGTCGGAGATCCAGGTCGCCCTCGTGCGGGAGCAGCCACATCGTGCGGGCCGTGAAGAGGAGGGTCGTCGCCGTCGCCAGACGGGGACGACCCTCCGCCAGTAGTACGGCGACCAGAGGGACGCACCACACCCAGTGGTGGGACCAGCTGATCGGCGAGACGAGCAGCGTGGTGAACGCCGTCAGGAGGACGGCGTGCCTCTCCTCGGCGGCCCGCGCGGCCAGCCACAGGCCGGTGGCCCCTACGGCTGCCGCAGGCAGGATCCAGGCGAGGCCCGGTGCCGGATCACCCAGCGCACGGGCGATCAGGCCCTGCAGGGACTGGTTGTCGACGATCCAGGCCTTGCCCACGCGGTCCGTCTCGTAGAGGCGGCGCGTCCAGAAGTCGAGGCTCGCGGCGGGGAGGACGAGGACGCCGAGTACGACCGTCCCCGCGAAGGCGGCCGTAGCCGTGCCCGCCTCCCGGTGCCGCCCGCGCAGCAGCAGGTACGCGATGAAGAGCGCCGGCGTCAGCTTGATCCCGGCCGCGACGCCGACCGCCAGGCCCTTACCGCGAGCGCCGGGCGGCCGTGTGAGGTCCCACAGGACCAGGCACGTCAGGGCGAGGTTGATCTGGCCGAAGAGGAGCGTCTGGAAGACCGGCTCCAGCCAGAGGGCCACAGTCGTGGCGGTGCAGAGGACCGGGATGCGGATCTTCGGCAGGCCCGCCAGGCGTGCGGAGAGGTGGACGAGTACGGCGAGCAGGAGCGCATTGCCCACCAGGAAGGTCACTTTGAGGGCCGCGACGGGGATCAACGCCGCCGGGACGAAGAGGAGTGCCGCGAAGGGCGGGTAGGTGGCGGGGAGGTGCCACTCGGTGACGGTGAAGTCGTAGAGGTCGTCGCCGCCGCGGAGGACGGCTCCTCCTTCGGCCCGGTAGACCAGCGCGTCGGCCATCGGAAGGCGCTGGTGGACACAGACGGCCGTGAGGGCGAGGAGGGAAACCGCCAGAAGACAGCAGGGGATTGCGGAATGTGAGCGGCGGGTCACGCGGTGACCCTAGACGGTCACTTGCGGCGGACGCCCGCTTCCTCGCCGTACTCACCGAGGATGATCACGTCGAAGGCCGCGCCCATGAACACCTTGATGGCACGCAGGGCTTCGCCGAGGCGGTGACGGTGGTCCCCCTGGAGCGCCGTCGCTCCGTGGGGGGCCACGGGGGCTGGGTGGATGGTTGCTGCGCTCATGTCTCCATGATGGATTCGCAGCCATAAAGACGGCATCGGTCTGCGGGCCGAAGCCGCCTGCTGCTTCCGTACGTCTCCGGGCGGACCCGTTCCCCGCAGGGAGGAGGGTGGCATCCCCTAGGGGGCGGACGGGCGGAATGTTCGTTGAGGGGATGGACAGGGCGAATATTCGTTGAGGGCATGGACGGGGCGAATATTCGTTGGCCTTCGTCTCCCCCGCCCGCCTAAAATCTCCGCTCTTGCCCGCCTCCCCCCGCGGAGTGCCGTCGCCCGGACGGAAACCGGTCGGCAGATCGCAGCTCGCCTATCCTGCAGGTCCCTCCGGAGGCACCCCCTTGTCCACGCCCGTCGACGACCCCCTCGACTCGCTCGACCCTCTCGACCCGCTCTCCCGGGAACGCACCCACCTCGCCGAGTCCCGCGCCGCCCTGCGTGCCATGCGCGAGGACGTCGAGTCCCTCGACATCAGCGACGTCACCGCGAACTGGGTCAACGCCGAAGTCCTCGCCCACCAGATCGACGAGCGCATCAAGGCGCTGGCCGACCTCAGCGACACGCCGCTGTTCTTCGGGCGGCTCGACTATCTGCACGCACCCGGCGCGGAGGGGGCGGAGGGCGCCGAGGGTGAGCGCTTCTACATCGGGCGCCGACATGTGCACGATGCCGAGGGTGACCCGATGGTCATCGACTGGCGGGCGCCGGTGTCGCAGCCCTTCTACCGGGCCTCCAAGAAGGACCCGATGGACATCGCGCTGCGCCGCCGCTTCGGTTACACGGGCGGCGACCTCACGGCGTACGAGGACGAGCACCTCTCCGATCCGGCGGCTGTGACGTTTTCCGGCTCCGCCGGGGGGGCGAAGACCAGCAAGCTGCTCCAGCAGGAGATCGAGCGCCCGCGCGTCGGCCCGATGCGGGACATCGTGGCGACGATCCAGCCGGAGCAGGACGAGATCGTACGGTCCGGGCTCGGCGGGACCGTGTGCGTGCAGGGAGGCCCGGGCACCGGAAAGACGGCGGTCGGCCTGCACCGGGTGGCGTATCTGCTGTACGCCCATCGCGAGCGGCTCGCCCGTACCGGCACGCTCGTCATCGGGCCGAACAAGTCCTTCCTGCACTACATCGAGCAGGTGCTCCCCGCGCTGGGCGAGTTGACGGTCCGCCAGGCCACGGTCGACGACCTGGTGGCCCACGTCGAGGTGCGCGGCACGGATGACGCGGCGGCCGCGGTGATCAAGGGCGACGCGAGGATGGCGGAGGTTCTGCGGCGTGCGGTCTACTCGCAGGTGAGCATGCCGACGGAGGCGATCGTCGTCGTGCGCGGATCGCGGAGGTGGCGCGTTCCGGCGTACGAAGTGGACGGGATCGTCCGCGAGTTGCTCGCCCGGGACATCCGCTACGGGGCCGCCCGCGAGGCACTCCCGCAGCGCATCGCGCATGCCGTGCTGGTGCAGATGGAGCGGTCGGGGGAGGCGCCGGACGACCGGGTGCAGGACGCGGTGGCCCGCAACAGCGCGGTGAAGGCCGCCGTCAAGGCGATCTGGCCGCAGGTCGACCCGGCGAAACTCGTGCTCCGCCTCCTCACGGACGCGGACTTCCTCGCCGTCCACGCGCAGGGGCTGCTGAGCGAGGACGAGCAGAAGGCGATCCTCTGGGCGAAGCCGGCGCGCAGCGTCAGGTCGGCCAAGTGGTCCGCCGCGGACGCGGTGCTGATCGACGAGGCGAACGACATCGTCGCGCGCACACCGTCCCTCGGCCATGTCGTCCTCGACGAGGCGCAGGACTTGTCCCCCATGCAGTACCGGGCGGTGGGACGCCGCTGCACGACGGGTTCGGCGACGATCCTGGGCGACCTGGCGCAGGGTACGACCCCCTGGGCGACGCCCAGCTGGGACGAGGCGCTGGCCCACCTCGGCAAACCGGACGGCGTGATCGAGGAACTGACGGCCGGCTTCCGCGTCCCGACGGATGTCATCGCCTACGCCTCCCGGCTCCTCCCGCATATCGCGCCGGGTTTGACACCGGTGGCGTCGATCCGCGAGAACCCGGGGTTCTTCGAGGTCCGTGGAGTGTCGGACACGGGCGAAGTGGTCGCCGCGTGCGTGGAGTTGCTGGGCAACGAGGGGTCGATCGGCCTGATCGCCGCGGATGCCCGGATCCCGGCCCTGTCGGAGGCGCTCACGGCGGCGGGGATCACGTACCTGGCGCCGGGTGAGGAGACGACACAGGAGACCCGCCTGACACTGGTCCCGGCGTCGCTCGCGAAGGGCCTGGAGTACGACTACGTCGTCCTCGACGAGCCCCAGGCGGTGGTCGACGGCGAACCGGACCAGCGGACGGGTCTGCGCCGGCTGTACGTCGCCCTGACCCGAGCGGTATCGGGCCTGATCGTGACAAATGCGGCGCCGCTGCCGGCCGAGCTGGGCCGGGGCCAGGAGGGTGGGGGGCGGTGACTGCTTGTGGCGGGCTGCGGGTAGTCGGGGGCTGGTCGCGCAGTTCCCCGCGCCCCTAAGGGCGTTGCAGCTCGCCCAGCTGAGGACGTCATGTCGGCTTAGCTGCGGGCAGTCGTGCCGCTGGGGCGGCTCCCGACCCACAGAAGCGGCACCCCGTCAGCGCCGGGCTGGGCGCCACCCCGGCCAGCCCCCACGCCGGGCGCCTACGCAGCGCCGTCCAGCACCGCCCGCCACTCGGCCACCGCAGCCACCGACACCGCCCCGTCCCACCCCTCCGGCCTCGCCGCCCCGCCGATGTGGAACGCGTCGATCCCGGCGGCGAGCAGCGTCGGCACGTGGTCGAGGCGCAACCCGCCCCCGACCAGAATCCGCTGCTCATACCCAGGCTCTCCCCCCTTCCCCGCCTCGGAGACCAGCGTGGCGAGCCCGTCGTCCACCCCCGCCGCCGACCCGGCCGTGAGATACGTGTCCAGCCCCGGCATCCCGTCCAGCTGCTTACGCAGCGCATCCCGGTCGGCGGCCCGGTCGACGGCGCGATGGAAGGTCCACCGGCACCCGTCGAGCACGCCCACGACCCGCTCGACGGCCCGCAGGTCCACCCCGCCGTCGGCATCGAGGAACCCGAGCACGAACTCCTCGGCCCCGGCCTCCCGCATCGCCCGCGCCACCCGCACGACCTCTTCCACCTCCCCCACCGCGAACCCGTCCACCAGCCGCAGCATCACGCGCAGATCGATGTCGACGGCGGCACGGATCCCGGCGAAGGTCTGTACGGACGGGGTGAGCCCGTCGGCGGCCATGTCGGTGACCAGTTCCAACCGGTCCGCACCCCCGGCCTGGGCGGCGACCGCGTCCTCGACGCCGAGGGCGATCACCTCCAGGACTGCACGCTCGCTCATGGGACCCCATTCCTCGGCATTCGACGGCGGCTACAGGTCTAGTCCAATCCATCCAAGCGTACGCCCGCCCACCGAGGACACCGTGTTCAGGTCACCATCACCCGAAGATGTTCATCACCGTCACCCGAAGATGTTCAGCTCCCCCGCCTCCGCCCCCGCCAGCTCGTACGACGCCCCCTGAACCGGCCGCCCCGCATACAGCCGTACGAGCGTGGCGGCGTCCCCGATGTACCGCGCCGGTGGCCGCGGAGCCGCCGCCTCGCCCAGGCGCAGGGGTTCGTCGACGTCGTCCAGGTCGGCGTGCAGGGGCAGATGCCGCCGCTCCCGGGTGAACCAGGCGAGCAGCCGCAGCGCGTCCGGCAACCCGGCCCCCGCGTACGCCCCCGGCTCCCCGAGCACGTCCCGCACGTCACCCGCGTGGACCCACTCGCCCAGCGCGATCACATCCAGCACCCCGCCCGCCTTGGCGATCACCGGGCCGGCCTCGGTCATCCCGCGCTCCAGCTCGTCGACCACCTGCGCGTTCGTCCAGTCGGCGCGCTCGGCGATGTCCCGGTCGTTGGACTCGGGTGAGAACACGCCCTCCTCGAACCGGCTCTCCACCACCCGCATCAACGCGGCCGAGCAGTGCGCCAGCACATCCCGCACCGACCACCCCGGACACGCGGCGGTCGGCAGCGCGAAGTCACCGTCCGGCCGCGACCGCAACAGCGGAACCAGCGCGTCCCGCTCGACGACCAGCAGTCGGCCCGGCAGCTCGGGATCCCGTACGTCATGCACGTCAGCAGAAGTCATGGCGTCCACGCTAGGGGGCCGGGCGCGTGCCCGGGAGAACGCCGACACACCGGGACGGCGAACACACCCGCCACAATGACGCCATGGCCGATCCCGACGCCCTGCGCACCCGCTTCACCCAAGCCCTGAACGCCGCCCGCTCACCCGCCACCGCCCCCGACCCGACCCCGTACGCCGACAACCTCCTCACCCGCTGGCAGGAGCCGCAGCGCCACTACCACACGCTCACCCACCTCACCGCGGTCCTGGACCACATCGACGAACTCGCCGAACACGCCGACGACCCGGACGTCGTACGGCTCGCCGCCTGGTTCCACGACGCGGTCTACCTCCCCGACCGCTCGGAGAACGAGGAGCGCTCCGCCCGCCTCGCCGAACGCGCCCTCCCCGAGGCCGGTGTCCCCGCGGAGCGCACCGCCGAGGTGGCCCGTCTGGTCCGCCTCACCACCACCCACGACCCGGCACCGGACGACCGCAACGGCCAGGTCCTCTGCGACGCCGACCTCGCGATCCTCGCCGCCCCGCCCTCCGCGTACGCCGCCTACACGGCCGCCGTCCGCGAGGAGTACCACTTCGTCCCGAACGACGCCTTCCGCGAGGGCCGCTCGGCGATCCTGCGCCAACTCCTCGCGCTGCCCAGCCTGTTCCGCACGCCGTACGGGCGGGAGAAGTGGGAGGCCACCGCCCGTTACAACCTCTCCTCCGAGCTGGAAATGCTGTCGCCCTGACCAGCCCGGAGCCCGTAGCCTGCCGCATATGCGACACATGGGCGGGGAACGAGTGGACGAGGCCGTCGCCGGTGCGGCGGCGCTGCTGCGGACGGCGGTGGGCCGGGACTGGAACGAGGTGAAGGCCGGGCGGCTGGAGTGGAGCTGCCGGGAGACGGCCGAGCACATCGCCGGTGACCTGATCGCGTACGCGGGGCAGTTGGCGGGCCGGGCGCAGAGTGCGTACGTCCCCTTCGACATCACCCTCGACGAGGGAACCGACAACGCGGGCCTGATCCAGGTCATCGAGGCGACCGGCGCCCTCCTCACCGCCGCCGTCCGCACCGCACCCCCCGAGGTGCGCGCCTTCCACCCGTACCCCTTCCGCAGCGCGAACCGCGAGGGCTTCGCCGCGATGGGAGTCGCCGAGGTGCTGCTGCACACGCACGACATCGCCGAGGGGCTCGGGCTGACGTACGAACCGCCCGCCGAGCTCCCCCAGTTCGTGCTGACGACGATCTTCCCGCACGTCCAGCCGGGCCCCGATCACTGGCGCACCCTGCTGTGGGCCACCGGCCGCGGTGACCTGCCCGGCCGCTCCCCGGTCACCGAGTGGCGCTGGCGCAACAACCTCGTCCTTCCCACCGACCGCCTCACCCTCCAGGGCGTCACCCCCGCGGCCGCCGCCGACCTGAGCGCGGGTGGTGACGGCGGGTTCGCGTGGGTCGTGGGCGGGCCCTTCGAGGGGACGAGGGAGGCCGCCGGGATGATGCTGAAGGCGTACGAGGCGGGGGTGCACCGGCCCGAGTTCGGCCTGTTCGTCCTCGTGCGGCGCGAGGACGACCTCGCGGTCGGCGGCATGGGCTTCCACGGCATCCCCGACGAGGAGGGCCGCGCGGAGGTCGGCTACGACCTCGTGGAGGGCGCCCGCGGCCGCGGCTACGCGAGCGAGGCCCTGCGTGCCCTGTCGGAGTGGGCTCTGGCCCGGGACGACGTACGGCTCCTCTGCGCCACCGTCGAGGCCGACAACCTCCCGTCCCAGGGCGTCGTCTCGCGCGCCGGGTACGTACGGGCGACGGTCGAGGAGGAGCGGACGGCACTGGAGGAACGGGACATGGATCAGACGCTCCGGCTCTACGTCCGCAGGGGGCGGCCGACGGAGGCCTAGCCTGGGGCGGAGCCTGCCCGCGCCGCCGGAGGAGCCGCCATGTCGTTCAGCGACGAGGAGATCGTCTACCTGTCCTCGAACCCGCTCGCCCGGCTCGCCAGCGTCTGCGCCAACGAGCAGCCCGATGTGGTGCCGGTGGCCCTCGAGTTCGACGGGGCCCACTTCTGGGTGGGCGGCCCGCGCGCGGAGGTGCTCGGTACCCGTAAGTTCCGCAATGTCGAGCACGGCCGCGACAAGGTGGCCTTCGTCGTGGACGACCTGGTCTCCCTCGAGCCGTTCATCGCCCGCGGCATCCGCGTGTACGGCGTCGCGGACGGGCCCGTGGAGCGCGTCGGCATGGTGGGGCCGGGGCACTACCTGCGCATCACGCCGACCCTCTCGTGGAGCTGGAACCTGGCGGACCCGCCCCGTCCGGCCGGCGACACCTGGTACCCCGTGCGAAAGGCCGAGCACTCCCACGGCACCGACAGAGGGTGACCCACGTCACTTCCGCCCATGTCACATTCCGCCGAGCCGTTCCGTCAGAAGTGTGTAACCACCGACAACGGCCAAGGAGTTCGCCATGAGCGCCCGTCTGAACGCCTTCGAGATCCCGACCTTCGGCAAGTTCGTCAAGCACCTGGTCTCGGCGTCCAAGGTGATCCACGACTCGCCGCTGCCCGCCGCGACCGGGCACCTCGTGACGCTCCGCGCCAGCCAGATCAACGGCTGCGGCTACTGCACCGACATGCACAGCAAGGACGCCGTCGCCGCCGGTGAGGACTGGCTGCGCCTCAACATGGTCGCGGCCTGGCGGGAGGCCACCTGCTTCACCGAGGCCGAGCGCGCCGCCCTGGAGCTGACGGAGGAGGCCACCCGTATCGCGGACGCGGCCGGCGGGGTCCCGGACGAGGTCTGGGAGAACGCCGCCAAGCACTACGACGAGGAGCAGCTGGCCGCCCTGGTGTCCCTGATCGCCCTCATCAACGCCTTCAACCGGATGAACGTCATCGTCCAGCAGCCCGCGGGCGACTACCAGCCGGGGCAGTTCGCCTAGGACGCGAGGCCGAAGGGGCCAAGGGCGAGGGACCGAAGGGCCAAGAGCCGGAGGTCCGAGGGGCTGAAGGTCCAAGGGGCCGAAGAGCGCAGGGCCGAAGGGCCAAGGGGCCGAAGAGCGCAGGGCCGAAGGGCCAAGGGGCCGAAGAGCGCAGGGCCGAAGGGCCAAGGGGCCGAAGAGCGCAGGGCCGAAGGGCCAAGGGGCCGAAGGGCCAAGGGGCCGAAGAGCGCAGGGCCGAAGGGCCAAGGGGCCGAAGGGCCAAGGGGCCGAAGGGCCAAGAGCCGAGGGGCGAGGGCCGAGGGGGCGGGGGCCGAAGGGCGAGGGGGCGGGGGGGCTAGTCGGCCTCTCGCCCCTTCCGTCTGCGCAACCCCGCCCCCTGCAACAGCCGCACCACCTCACGGCTGCTGACCTCCACGGCGCCCGCGCGCACCACCTCGGCGTACCGATGGGACGGGATGTCGTAGTGGTCCCGTTCGAAGGCCCGTCGTGGCACGCCCAACTTCTCGGCGAACGCGTGCAGTTCGTCGTACGACACGTCGCTCACCAGGTGCGACCACATCCGCCCGTGCCCCGGCCAGGTCGGCGGGTCGATGTAGACCGTCACGCGCGCCTCATGAGGACGGCCCGCCGCCGGGGAGGGCGGACGCGAGCGCACCCACCGCGGCGACCTTCACCCCGGCCTCGTGACACACCCAGTGCGGATCGGGCCCCAGCTCCGGCTCGACGTTCAGTGCATGCGGGTCCCCGGAGGTGCACACGGGGCACAACGGCCAGCGGCCGTACCGGTCGAGGAGCGCGTCCTGCACGTCCTGGGCGACCAGCCCGGCAACGTACTCGGCGCCCTCCGGCCATTGCTCCACCCACCAGCGCCGCTGCACGACGGACTCCTCGACCAGCGACACGACGTCCGCCTCGGCGACCTCGCCCGCGACCAGGTCGGCGAGCACGAGGGCACGGGCCCTGTGCAGCGACTGCTCCAGCGGAGGGATGGCTTCCATGGTCCTATTGTGCGCACTCTTGACCACGACGCCGAGCCGAAAATATCTTTCATAGGTGACCCAGGATGTGAAGGAAAGTTTCGGCAGCGCTCCGGGAGGGCCCCCGCCCGCCCCCGCCGCCCTCGCGGCCAAGGTGCGCACGCTCGCCCCGTCGATGACCCGCTCCATGCAGCGCGTCGCCGAAGCGGTCGCGAAGGACCCGGCGGGCTGCTCGGCCCTCACGGTCACCGGACTCGCCGAACTCACCGGCACCAGCGAGGCCACCGTCGTCCGCACCGCCCGCCTCCTCGGCTACCCCGGCTACCGCGACCTGCGCCTCGCCCTGGCCGGCCTCGCCGCGCAGCAGCAGTCGGGCCGCGCCCCCGCCATAACGACCGACATCGCGGTGGACGACCCGATCGCCGACGTGGTCGCGAAGCTCGCCTACGACGAGCAGCAGACCCTCGCCGACACCGCCGCCGGACTCGACACGGCGCAGTTGGGGGCGGCCGTGGCAGCTGCGGCCGTCGCTCGGCGGATCGACGTGTACGGCGTGGGCGCGAGCGGGCTGGTCGCGCAGGACCTCACCCAGAAGCTGCTGCGGATAGGGCTGATAGCCCATGCGCACAACGACCCGCATCTCGCCGTGACCAATGCCGTGCAGCTGCGGGCCGGTGACGTGGCCATCGCGATCACGCACTCCGGGTCGACGGGGGATGTCATCGAGCCGTTGCGGGTCGCGTTCGAGCGCGGGGCGACCACCGTCGCGATCACCGGGCGCCCCGACGGCCCCGTCGCTCAGTACGCCGACCACATACTGACCACGTCCACCGCGCGGGAGAGCGAGTTGCGGCCGGCGGCGATGTCGTCTCGTACGAGTCAGCTGCTCGTGGTGGACTGCTTGTTCGTGGGGGTGGCGCAGAGGACCTACGAGACGGCGGCGCCTGCGTTGGCCGCGTCCTATGAGGCGCTGGCGCATCGGCATCGTCGATAGACCGCAGGCCCAACGGTTGTGGGGTGTCCGCGGGTCCGATGTGGCTGGTCGCGCCCACGCGGCGGAGCCCCATATCGATGCAGCCCCGAGCCCCTGAGGTACATCAGCACACCGGATACTGGAAAGAACCGTCTCCCTCATGACCTCTACATCCAACCCCCGTGATCTCCGCGCCGAGTTGGAGAGCCTGACCACCGAGGCATTCCGGCCGGAGCTCGCCGAGATCGATCAGCTCCCCACCCTCGACATCGCCCGGCTCATGAACGGCGAGGACGCCTCCGTGCCGGCCGCCGTCGCCTCGCAGCTCCCCCAGGTCGCCGCCGCCATCGACGCCATCGCGGAGCGGATGGCCCGCGGCGGTCGGCTCATCTACGCCGGTGCCGGCACCGCCGGGCGCCTCGGGGTGCTCGACGCCTCAGAGTGTCCGCCGACCTTCAACACCGAGCCGGACCAGGTCGTCGGGCTCATCGCGGGTGGCCCGGAAGCGATGGTCACCTCGATCGAGGGTGCCGAGGACTCCGCGGAACTGGCCCGGGCCGACCTGGACGCCCTGGCGCTCACCCCGGCCGACACGGTCGTCGGCATCTCGGCGTCCGGGCGCACGCCGTACGCGATCGGTGCGGTCGAGCATGCGCGGAGGCAGGGCGCGTTGACGATCGGGCTGTCCTGCAATCCCGGCAGTGCCCTCGCCGCGGCGGCCGAGCACGGCATCGAGATCGTCGTGGGCCCGGAGCTGCTGACCGGCTCGACCCGCCTCAAGGCCGGCACGGCCCAGAAGCTGGTCCTCAACATGCTGTCGACGATCACGATGATCCGGCTCGGCAAGACGTACGGGAACCTGATGGTCGACGTTCGCGCCTCCAACGACAAGCTACGGGCCCGCTCCCGCCGTATCGTCGCCCTGGCCACGGGTGCGGCCGACGCGGAGATCGAGCGGGCGCTGACCGAGGCGGGCGGCGAGGTGAAGACGGCGATCCTGATTCTGCTGGCCGACGTGGACGTGCCCACCGCCGCCGGGCTGCTGTCCAGGACGGACGGCCATCTGCGCGCGGCGCTGAAAACAGCGGGGGGCTGAGTCAACTCCGTTGTTAGCGTGGGCGTATGACGGCTTTGACGACGTTTCGTATCGGCGGCGACCTGGACGTACGACGGCTGGGGTTCGGGGCGATGCACCTGCGGCCCGATTCCGCCGAGGCCCGCGCGACCTGCATCGCGGTCGCCCGGCGTGCCGTGGAGCTGGGTGTCACGCTGATCGACACGGCGCACATGTACGGCTGGGGTGCGAACGAGGATCTCCTGGCCGAGGCCCTGCATCCGTATCCGGAAAAGCTCGTGATCGCGACCAAGGTCGGCATCCGCCGCACCACCACCGGTGAGGGCTGGCGGCACGCGGGCGAGCCGGCCGATCTGCGCGCCCAGGTCGACGAGGCCCTGCGCCGCCTCCGCCTCGACCGCATCGAACTGCTCCAACTCCACCGCCTCGACCCGGGCGTCCCGCTCGCCGACCAGCTCGGCGCCCTGCGCGATCTGCGCGACGAGGGCAAGGTGGGCCGGATCGGGCTGTCGGAGGTGACGGTCGCCGAACTCGTCGAGGCGCGCGCCGTCGTGGACATCGCGAGCGTCCAGAACCGCTACAACCTCTTCGACCGCGAGCACGAACCCGTACTGAAAGCCTGCGAGGCGGCGGGCATCGCGTTCCTGCCGTGGCGGCCCGTGGCCGCCGGGACCTCGGGGGCGAGGGCCGAGATCGCCGCCGTGGCCAAGGAAGCCGACGCCACGCCGACCCAGGTGGCCCTCGCCTGGCTCCTCGCCCACTCCCAGGTGATCCTCCCCATCCCGGGGACGACGAGCATCCCGCACCTGGAGGAGAACGTCGCGTCGGACGCCGTACACCTCACCCGGAACCAGTACGACCGCCTGAGCCGCGCTTCCGAGACCGACTGAGCCGCGCGTCGGGGTCTGAGCAGGACGCCGGCTGCGGGCGGGCCGGGCCTGCCGAGAGCAGGTCGAGAGTGGCCGGTGTGATGATGCCGGAGCACCTGCCTCGACCTGCTCTCGGGAAAGGGAGATCCAGCATGCCGTCCTTACGGCTCCGCCGCCTCACCGCCTCCGCTGTCGCGGCCGTCGCGATCAGTACGGGCGCCGTGGCCACCGCCGCTCCGGCCGTTGCCCAGAACGGCTCCCCCGCCGTCGGCAACAACAACGTGATCATCGGCGATGTCGCGCTCGTTCCGGACAGGGCCATCACGGTCGACGTCACATACGTCTGCGAGCCGGCCCCCGAGCTGTACATGGGCGTTTCCTGGCGGTTGGCCGACGGGCGGGACTCGGACATCGACAGTCCCCGGGGGTGGCCTCGGTGCACGGGCTGACCTGTGACGAGCAGGTCCACGTCGTACAGGTCACGGTGCCCGCGCTGTCCTCGACCAGCCTGCCGTTCGGCAAGGGCGACCCGGTGCTGGTCGAGACGCAGCTGAGCAACATCGAGGGGCTCCCGTACGCGTACACGAGGAAGGTCTCGACGCTCTGACGGCGTACGCACCGCGAAGCCGGCCTGCAAACCCGCCGACGCGCCCACGGTTCCGGTGCGAAAGAGGTCAGTACCTGACCTAAATGGCTCCTAACGTGGTCTCGACCGACGGAGCAGGAAGCCCTGGTTCCCGGAAATCCCTGGAGGGACGAGCCCATGCAGGACACCACGCACGCCACCACCGCCACCGCCACCGACGAGCGCGCCGACCTGCTCGAAGCGCTGGCCAAGCACCGGCACTTCCTGCGCTTCACCACCCGCGACCTCACCGATGAGCAGGCCGGGCAGCGGACCACCGCGAGCGAGCTGTGTCTGGGCGGCCTGGTCAAACACGTCGCGTCGGTGGAACGGCACTGGGCCGAATTCATCCAGCACGGCCCGTCGGCCATGCCCGACTTCACCGCCATGACCGAGGCCGACTTCGCCAAGCGTGCCGACGAGTTCCGGATGCTGCCCGGCGAGACACTGGAAGGCATCCTGGCCGACTACGCCGACGTGGCCCGCCGGACCGACGAGTTGGTCACCGCCCTGCCCGACCTCAACGCGTCGCATCCGCTGCCCAAGGCCCCGTGGAACGAGCCCGGCGCCCGGTGGTCGGCCCGCAGGGTGCTGCTGCACATGATCGCCGAGACCGCGCAGCACGCCGGCCACGCCGACATCATCCGCGAGTCCCTGGACGGCGCCAAGAGCATGGGCTGACCGTCCGCCGACCCGGCAGACTGGCATCCATGAACCACGCGCAACTGACGGCTCTGGGCCGAGCCCTCCGCCTCCTCGGCGAGCACGGCGAGGCCCTCACCGCCGACACCCCGGATGCCAGGCTGCACGAGGTCAAGGCGGACCTGCGCCGCGCCCTCGATCTCCTCGACGAGAGCGTCAGCACCGCCGCCCGCACCACCCGCTGCCCGGAGCACCCCGCCGGCCCGGTCGACCCCGCGGCCCCCGACCTCTGCCTGCTCTGCGAAACCCGCCGCCGAGCCGCCCGCCGCTCCGAGTTCAACGGCACCGGCCCCGCGGTCCCCCGCTCCCCGAGCACCCCGCCCCCTCCCGCTACGGCGTCCGCGGCGACCGCCCCCAGCCCCAGCAGCGCTGGCTGCCGGAGCTGTGGAACGGCCAGGAGTGGCAGCTCTGCGGCACCCCGCGCCGCGACCGCCGGGAGGCCGAGCTGTATCTCGCCGCCCAGCGCCGCGGCCCGCGCCCCGCCATGGCCTACCGGCTGGTGCACGAGTTCACGGACTACGAGGTGCTGCGCGTCTGGGGTACACCGGTGAAGGTCGACATCGAGCCGATGGGGAACCTGTAGCGGCCGTACCGGTTTCCACAGCCGTTCGGCCGCCACGGCGGCTACGGCGGCTGCCGCCCCTACGACTTCGCCGTCGCCCCCACCTGCTCCGCCGCCCCTTCCGACACCGGCTTCCCGGCGGCGGCCACCGCCTGCCACGGAATGAACGACGCCACCGCGAACGCCAGCAGCGCCGCCCCTGCGCCCACCGCCAGGACCACCTTGAAGGCGTTCTCGGACGGGAGGGCGTAACCGCCGAGGTCCGTCGTCATCTGGGCGAGGATCACGCCCGCGACCGCGCTCGCCGTGGACGTACCGAGGGACCGCATCAGCGTGTTGAGGCTGTTCGCGGCGGCCGTCTCCGACGCGGGCACGGCGCTCATGATGAGCGCGGGCATCGAGCCGTATCCGAAGCCGACGCCGGCGCCGATGACGCAGGCCACCAGGACGAAGTGCCAGACCTCCGACATCAGGACGATGTTGAGGCTGTAGCCGGCGGCCACGATCAGGACGCCGACCATCAGGGTGACCTTCGGACCCTTGGCCCGGGAGAGAGCGGCCGAGATCGGGGCCGTCGCCATCATCACCAGGCCCGACGGCGCCATGCACAGGCCCGCCACCAGCATCGACTTGCCGAGGCCGTAGCCCGTCTGCGCGGGGAGCTGGAGGATCTGCGGAATGACCAGGCTCATCGCGAACATCGCGAAGCCCACCGCGATCGAGGCGAGGTTGGTGACCAGCACCTGACGGCGGGCCGTCGTACGGAGGTCGACCAGCGGCTGCTCGGTGCGCAGCTCCCACCAGCCCCACGCCGCCAGGACGACCACGGCCGCCGCGAACAGACCGAGCGTCGTCCCACTGCACCAGCCCCAGTCGGCGCCCTTGGAGATGGCAAGGAGCAGACAGACCAGACCGGCCGCCATGCCGATGCCGCCGACCAGGTCGAAGCGCCCGCCCGTGCGGACCTTCGACTCGGGCACCAGCAGCAGCACGCACACCAGCGCCACGACGCCCATCCCGGCCGACGTCCAGAACAGGACGTGCCAGTCGAAGTTGTCCGCGATGAGCGCGGCGGCGGGCAGCCCGAGCGCGCCGCCGATGCCGAGGGAGGCACTCATCAGGGCGGTGGCGGAGCCGAGGCGCTCGGCGGGGAGTTCGTCGCGCATGATGCTGATGCCGAGCGGGATCACACCGGAGGCCAGGCCCTGGAGCACCCGCCCGGCGATCATCGGGACCAGCGACTCGCTCAGGGCGCAGACCACGGAGCCGCTCACCAGCAGCACGACGCTGACCAGCAGCATCCGCCGCTTGCCGTACATGTCGCCGAGCCGCCCCATCACCGGGGTGGCCACGGCCGCCGCGAGCAGCGTCGCCGTGACCGCCCAGGCGGTGTCCGACGCCGGGGCGTCGAGCAGCCTGGGCAGCTCCGGGACGATCGGGATGACCAGGGTCTGCATCAGCGAGACGACGATCCCGGCGAAGGCCAGCACCGCCACCACGGCGTTCGAGCTCGGCGGGGCGGAGCCTCCGGCCGACTCGGCGGTACGGGTCGGTGCGTCGGACATGAGTCGGCCTCCGTCGGCATACGGGTGGGAAGGACACCTAATTGACCGAGGCAACTTTAAGTCAGTTGATTGACTTACTCAACCGAGCCGGTTTCACGCCTCCTGTTCCACGAACGACCGCACCTGCTTCTCGTCCAGCTCGTACACCGTCTCGTGGGCCTGGGCATCCCGCGCATGGAAGGTGTGGAACATCGGCCCCGCCGCCCCGCCCAGCTCCACCAGCGAGGCCGACGCCCCGCGCACGGCTCGCTCCGTCCCGGGCGCGGCCGTCAGGTCGATGCGGCTGACCACGCCCGGCGTGACCCACACCGGCACCGACTCCAGCAGCCCGAAGAGCTGGAGGTGGAAGTGCCCGGTCAGCACGACCCGTACGTCACTTCCCCGGATCACCTCCCCCAGCTCGCCCGGGTTGCGCAGCCCGAAGAACGGCTGGGTCGCCGAGATGTCGAGGCTGATCGGCGGGTGGTGGAAGGCGAGGACGGTGCCCTGCTCGGCCGGGGTGCTCAACACGCCCCGCAGCCAGTCCAGTTGGCGCGCACTCAGCTCGCCGTACACCTTCCCCGGCACCAACGAGTCCAGCGTCACGAACCGCCGGCCCCCGACCGTGCTCACCGCGGCCCGCTCCTGCGCCTCGGACTCCAGGATCAGCTCCGGCTCCGGGTGCCCGCTGCCCAGTACCTTGCCGAAGGCGTCCCGTTCGTCGTGGTTGCCGGTCGTGCAGAACACCGGCGCCCCGAGCCGCCGCGCGAACTCGCCCACCAGATCCCGTACGGCCGCGTACGCCTCCACAGAACCGTCGTCGGCGATGTCCCCGGTGACGACGACCGCGTCCACGTCCCGGAGATGGCGCAGCTCGGCGAGCATCAGCCGCAGCGAATCGGTGGCGTTGACGCCGTACTTGTTGGGGGCGTCGGTGCGTTCGAGATGGGTGTCGGAGAGATGAAGGATCCTCATCTCTCCGACATTAGCCGCGAGTTGGGGCTCAGCTCAGGGTCTTGAGCGAGGCCGCGTCGTAGGGCGCCAGCTCGTCGAAGCGGCCGCCCAGGACCTTCGCCGCCCACTCCGGGTCCTGGAGCAGCGCCCGGCCGACGGCGACGAAGTCGAACTCCTCGGCCTCCAGGCGGTCCAGGAGGTCGTCGATACCCTTGACGGTGGACCCCTCGCCCATGAACGCGCCGATGAAGTCGCCGTCGAGGCCGACCGAGCCGACGGTGATGGTGGGCTTGCCGGTGAGCTTCTTCGTCCAGCCGGCCAGGTTGAGGTCGGAGCCGTCGAACTCCGGGAGCCAGTAGCGGCGGGTGGAGGCGTGGAAGGCGTCGACGCCGGCCGCGGCGAGCGGGGTCAGGATGGCCTCCAGCTCCTCCGGGGTCTCGGCGAGCCGGGCGTCGTAGGCCTCCTGCTTCCACTGCGAGTAGCGGAAGATGACCGGGAAGTCGGCGGAGACCTTCTCGCGTACGGCGGCCACGATCTCCGCCGCGAACTTCGTACGGGCGACCGGGTCACCGCCGTAGGCGTCGGTGCGGCGGTTGGTGCCCTCCCACAGGAACTGGTCGAGGAGGTAGCCGTGGGCGCCGTGCAGCTCGACGCCGTCGAAGCCGATGCGCTCGGCGTCCGCGGCGGCGTCGGCGAAGGCGGCGATGACGTCGTCCAGGTCCCGCTGGGTCATCGCCTTGCCGGTGGGCTCGCTCTCGCCGATGCGCAGGCCGGAGGGGCCGACGGCGGGGGCCTCGGGGTACGGCGACTGGCCCTCCTTGCGCACCATGCCGATGTGCCACAGCTGCGGCACGATCGTGCCGCCCGCCGCGTGCACCGCCTCGGCGACCTTCGCCCAGCCCGCCAGCTGCTCCTCACCGTGGAACCGGGGGACACGGCTGCTCTGCCCGGCGGACTCATGGCCGACGTAGGTGCCCTCGGTGACGATCAGCCCCACGCCCGCGGCGGCGCGCCGGGCGTAGTACGACAGGACGTCCTCGCCGGGGACGCCGCCCGGGGAGAACATGCGCGTCATCGGCGCCATCACGATGCGGTTGGGGACGGTCAGGCCGTTGATCACGGTCGGCCGGGACAGGATCTGGGCCGCGCGGGAGGCGGAGGTCTCGGTGACGGTCACGCAGGGGCTCCTCGGGAGTGGGTGGCTCGGCCGGCGACTGGAAACCGGATGGTATGTGCGCACGCATTGTTGCACTTCCTTAAGCAACTGAGTATGCGCTGCCCCACATTCCGCGTCCCACCGAATCCGTCTGTGAGCCCGGACACCCCGGCGCCGGAGAATGTCCCCATGCCGAAGCCCCCGCTGATCTCCCCGAGCGAGCTGGAGCGATCCTCCGTGGTCGCCAACAACACGATGAACCGCGAGCGCGGTCTTGCCGGAGTGAACAGTTACGCGCGGGAACTCGGCTTCGATCCCCTTACCCTGCTGGCCGCCCGGCCCGCCGCCCCGTCCTGGCTGGACCTGTGCAGCGGCGAGGGGCGCGCCCTGCGCGAGGCCGCCTCGGCCCTGCCCGGTGACGCGGTGCTCACCGGCGTCGACCTGGTCGGCCCGCTCGTCCCGACCCCCGCCCCGCCCACCGTGGAGGAGGTCGTGACCTCCGTGTCCTCCTGGGCACCGCCCCGGAGCTACGACCTGATCACCTGCGTGCACGGCCTGCACTACGTCGGCGACCAGCTCGGTCTCCTGGCCCGTGCCGCTTCCTGGCTCGCCCCCGACGGACTGCTGGCCGCGCACTTCGACCCGGAGTCGGTGCGCCGGGCCGACGGGTCGGCGGCGGGGCGGGCGGCGGTCGCGGCCCTCCGCGCGGCCGGGTTCCGGTACAGCGCCCGGCACCACCGGCTCACCCTCGACGGCGGGCGCGAGGTGACGCTCCCGTTCCGCTATCTCGGTGCCGACCCGGCCGCCGGGCCGAACTACACGGGCCAGCCCGCAGTCGGCTCGTACTACGACCCCTGCTGAAACGCCCGAGGGCGGCACCCCCCGCGTGAGCAGGAAGTGCCGCCCTCGGTAAGGACGTCGATCAACCGGAACCGGTCGATCAGAAGTCCATGTCACCGCCCGGCATGCCGCCACCGGCGGGCGCGGCGGCCTTCTCCGGCTTGTCGGCGATGACGGCCTCGGTGGTGAGGAACAGCGCGGCGATGGAGGCGGCGTTCTGCAGCGCGGAACGGGTCACCTTCGCCGGGTCGATGATGCCCTCGGCGACCAGGTCGACGTACTCGCCGGTCGCGGCGTTGAGGCCGTGGCCCGGGGTGAGGTTGCGGACCTTCTCCACCACGACGCCGCCCTCGAGGCCGGCGTTGACGGCGATCTGCTTCAGCGGGGCCTCGAGCGCGAGCTTCACGGCCTGGGCGCCGGTCGCCTCGTCACCCTCGAGCTCCAGCTTCTCGAAGACAGCGGTGGCCTGGATGAGGGCCACGCCACCACCGGCGACGATGCCCTCCTCGACGGCCGCCTTGGCGTTGCGCACGGCGTCCTCGATGCGGTGCTTGCGCTCCTTGAGCTCCACCTCGGTGGCGGCACCGGCCTTGATGACCGCGACGCCGCCGGCGAGCTTCGCCAGACGCTCCTGCAGCTTCTCGCGGTCGTAGTCCGAGTCGCTGTTCTCGATCTCGGCGCGGATCTGGTTCACACGGCCCGCGACCTGCTCGGAGGAGCCGGCACCGTCGACGATGGTGGTCTCGTCCTTGGTGATGACGACCTTGCGGGCCTTGCCCAGGAGGTCCAGGGAGGTGTTCTCGAGCTTGAGACCGACCTCCTCGGAGATGACCTCGCCGCCGGTGAGGATGGCGATGTCGTTCAGCATGGCCTTGCGGCGGTCACCGAAGCCCGGGGCCTTGACGGCGACGGACTTGAAGGTGCCGCGGATCTTGTTGACGACCAGGGTCGACAGGGCCTCGCCCTCGACGTCCTCGGCGATGATCAGCAGCGGCTTGCCCGACTGCATGACCTTCTCCAGGAGCGGGAGCAGATCCTTGACCGAGGAGATCTTGGAGTTGGCGATCAGGATGTACGGGTCGTCGAGGACGGCCTCCATACGCTCCATGTCGGTGGCGAAGTACGCCGAGATGTAGCCCTTGTCGAAGCGCATACCCTCGGTGAGCTCCAGCTCCAGACCGAAGGTCTGGGACTCCTCGACGGTGATGACGCCTTCCTTGCCGACCTTGTCCATGGCCTCGGCGATGAGCTCACCGATCTGGGTGTCGGCGGCGGAGATGGAGGCCGTGGAGGCGATCTGCTCCTTGGTCTCGACGTCCTTCGCCTGCTCCAGCAGGGCGGCGGAGACGGCCTCGACGGCCTTCTCGATACCGCGCTTCAGGGCCATCGGGTTGGCGCCGGCGGCTACGTTGCGCAGGCCCTCCTTGACCAGGGCCTGGGCGAGAACGGTCGCGGTGGTCGTACCGTCACCGGCGACGTCGTCCGTCTTCTTGGCGACTTCCTTGACCAGCTCGGCGCCGATCTTCTCGTACGGGTCCTCGAGCTCGATCTCCTTGGCGATGGAGACACCGTCGTTGGTGATCGTGGGGGCGCCCCACTTCTTCTCGAGGACGACGTTGCGGCCCTTGGGGCCGAGCGTCACCTTGACGGCGTCCGCGAGCTGGTTCATGCCGCGCTCGAGGCCGCGCCGCGCCTCCTCGTCGAACGCGATGATCTTGGCCATGTGAAGTGGTCCCTCCAGGACTGGGGGTGATTCCTTCGGACCGCGCCCGCGCCCGCGACGGACGGCACGCATGCCTCGTGGTTCCTTGCCCCACCCGGCCTGCGGGCCTCACCGACCCGGTCCTTCTTTGTCACTCTCACCTTCAGAGTGCTAACGCCAATGATTAGCACTCGGGGTAGGCGAGTGCAAGCGGCTCTCGGGGATCGGGCAGGGCGGTCCGCCTCGCGCGAACAGCTGACGAACAGGTCCCGAACGGACCCCGGACATGGCGAAGGGCCCGCACCCCGGGAGGTGCGGGCCCTTCGAAGAAGAACGTCGCTGCAGTCAGTCGGCGCGTGCTTCAGCCGGCCACGCGGACCATGTCCGCCTGCGGCCCCTTCTGGCCCTGCGAGATCTCGAACTCGACCCGCTGGCCTTCCTCCAGGGTGCGGTAGCCGTCCATCTGGATCGCGCTGTAGTGGACGAAAACATCCGCACCACCGTCGACCGCGATGAAGCCGTACCCCTTCTCCGCGTTGAACCACTTGACGGTGCCCTGAGCCATGCCTAACTCCCCTATTACTGGCCCTTGCACAGATCCACACTTCGCGGATCCGGGTCAGACCTCACCCCCCATCGGTCGGGGGCGTGCGCCGGAACGCGTCGACCGCGGCTGAATGTATCTGCCCAACTGCCGTCTGCAACAGGTCAATCGGACGAGAATTCCGGGCACGACCGGTCGGGAATGTGGGGACAATTCCCCTCACTTCAGGTCAAGTCGGACCCGACAAAGGGAACAAAAGCCGCAAAAAACCCGCACACTTTGGCTACTTCTTGTCGGGCATACGGCAGAAATGAAGGGCTGCCGACCCGCGGATCGGCGGCATGTTCCCCAACTGTACCTCGCTCAACCACACAGAATTGCCCCCTCCGCTTCTCTCACGGAGGGGGCAATTCGATGAACTCTCAGTAACGCGTGTTACCGATGGTAATGATCGGTCATTCGGTCAGCTCATCCACCGGCGACGGCCGGAATGATGGAGACACCCGCACCGTCCGGCGTCGCCGTCTCCAGCCCCTGCTCGAAACGGACGTCGTCGTCATTGACGTACACGTTGACGAACCGACGCAGCTTGCCCTGGTCGTCGAGCACGCGGGCGGCGATACCCGTGTGGTTCTTCTCCAGGTCGGCGATGACCTCGGCGAGGGTGGCGCCCTCGGCGGCGACCTCGGCCTGCCCGCCGGTGTAGGTGCGCAGGATGGTGGGGATGCGGACGGTGACGCTCACGTTATGACCTCCGGTCAGGTATGCAGGTTCGGTGGGGCAGCGTCCCTAGGGGCGCGGGGAACTGCGCGACCAGCCCCCACCGGCCCGCAGCGGACAACGGTCTAGACGAGTCCAGCCTCGCGGAAGGAGTCCAGGCTGGGACGAATGGTCGCAGTAAGCCCCGTACCGGCCACCGCGTCCAGCGTCTTGAGACCGTCACCGGTGTTGAGGACGACCGTCGTCTTGGTCGGGTCGAGGACCCCGTCCTCGATGAGCTTCTTCGTGACGCCCACCGTCACACCGCCGGCGGTCTCCGCGAAGATGCCCTCGGTCCTGGCGAGGATCTTGATCGCATCCACGACCTGCTCGTCCGTCACGTCCTCCACGAAACCACCCGTGCGGCGGGCGATGTCCAGGACGTAGGGCCCGTCGGCCGGGTTGCCGATGGCCAGCGACTTGGCGATGGTGTTCGGCTTCTGCGGGCGGACGACGTCGTGCCCGGCCTTGAAGGCGGTCGACACCGGCGAGCAGCCCTCGGCCTGCGCGCCGAAGATCTTGTACGGCTTGTCCTCGACGAGCCCGAGCTTGATCAGCTCCTGCAGACCCTTGTCGATCTTCGTGAGCTGGGAGCCGGAGGCGATCGGCACGACCAGCTGGTCGGGGAGCTGCCAGCCGAGCTGCTCGCAGATCTCGTACGCCAGGGTCTTGGAGCCCTCCGCGTAGTACGGCCGCAGGTTGACGTTGACGAAGCCCCAGCCCTCGCCCGCCGGGTCGCCGATCAGCTCGGAGCAGAAACGGTTCACGTCGTCGTAGTTGCCCTCGATACCGACGAGCTCGCCGCCGTAGACCGCGGCCATGACGACCTTGCCCTGCTCCAGGTCGTGCGGGATGAACACGCAGGAGCGGAAACCGGCGCGGGCCGCCGCGGCGCCCACCGCGCCGGCGAGGTTGCCGGTGGAGGAGCAGGAGAGGGTGGTGAAGCCGAAGGCGCGGGCGGCCTCCAGGGCCTGGGCGACGACGCGGTCCTTGAAGGAGTGCGTCGGGTTACCGGAGTCGTCCTTCACATACAAACCGCCGGTGACGCCGAGCTCGCGCGCGAGGTTGTCGGCCTTGACGAGCTTGGTCCAGCCGGGGTTGAGGTTCGGCTTGTCCGCCACGTCCGCGGGGACGGGCAGCAGGGGGGCGTAACGCCAGATGTTCGCAGGTCCCGCCTCGATCTGCTTGCGGAGCTCCTCGGTGTCGTAGGCCGAGAAGTCGTACGCGATCTCCAGCGGGCCGAAACACTCCTCGCAGGCGAAGACCGGGCCGAGGGGGACGCGGTGACCGCACTCGCGGCAGGACAGCGCCGCGGCGGGACCGAGGTCTACGGTGGAATCGGTGGTGCTTGCAACAGTCTGCACAGCCATGTGAGGCGAGGCCCTTTCTCCTCATCTTCCTCACGACGCATCTCGCCGTGAGACGGATTTGGCACCTTCCCTAGCCGGGAGCCTCGCGGAGCCGATCGACGGTGATGCGGTGATCGCTACGAGAGCCGACTGGAGGGTTGCCGGGGCTTCATCGGGCCGTGTCCCTCTGCCCCTCTGGATGAGCTGTATGCGGTTGTTAACAGCGGTTGACCCCGGACATGCGATGGTCATCCGCGTTGTTCAAGACTGTAACCGAAGGCCAGGACAGTTGAGATAGTCGTCCGAACCGCGAGATGGATCACACGGTCAGCAGATGTGATCACGAACAGTGAGGAGCCACAGACTGTGCTGGAAGAAGTCGAGCGCTGGCTGAGCACCCGCTCCTGGTCCGTGACCGATCGCCCGCTGCACCGGCTCCTGGCCGCCAAGCAGCGCACGGGTCAGTCGGTCTCCGTCGTGCTGCCCGCGCTCAACGAGGAGGATACGGTCGGCGACATCGTCGCGATCATCCGTCACGACCTCATGCAGCAGGTCCCGCTGGTCGACGAGATCGTCGTCGTCGACTCGGGATCCACCGACCGCACCTCCGAGGTGGCCGCCGCCGCGGGCGCGACCGTGGTGCACCGCGACGAGATCCTCCCGCGCCTGCCCGCGGTGCCCGGCAAGGGCGAGGTCCTGTGGCGCTCCCTGCTCGTCACGACCGGGGACATCGTCTGTTTCATCGACGCCGACCTGAAGGAGTTCTCCTCCGACTTCGTGTCCGGCATCGTCGGCCCGCTGCTCACCGACCCCGAGGTCGACCTGGTCAAGGGCATGTACGACCGTCCGCTCGGCGGGGCGGCCGGGCAGGGCGGCCGGGTCACCGAGCTGATGGCGCGCCCGCTGCTGAACATGCACTGGCCGCAGCTGGCCGGTTTCGTGCAGCCGCTCGGCGGCGAGTACGCGGCCCGCCGCAGCCTGCTGGAACAGCTCCCCTTCCCCGTCGGATACGGCGTCGAACTGGGCATGCTGGTCGACGCCCTGCACCTGGTGGGCCTGGACGCCCTGGCCCAGGTGGACGTGGGCGTCCGCAAACACCGCCACCAGGACGGGCAGGCCCTCGGCCGGATGTCCGCCGCGATCTACCGCACGGCCCAGCTGCGACTGGCCCGCGGGCATATGATCCGGCCGTCCCTCACCCAGTTCGAGCGGGGCGAGGACGGGTTCGAGCCGCGCACGTACTCCGTGGACACGGAGGAGCGGCCGCCGATGGTGGAGATCGCGGAGTACGCGACGCGGAAGGTCGCGTGACGTCCGGCACAGGACGTACAGGGCCCGTTACGCCGACCGTATGACGTCCGGTACGGGCCGCATTACGGGCCGTATACGGAACCCGCCACCGAGCGGAACCGCACGTTTGAGCGTTTCCGGGCCGGGCTAGGTTGAGGCGTATGGCTACCACGCAGGATGCGCAGGGTGCTGCCAAGGTGCTGGTCGCGTCGAACCGCGGCCCGGTCTCGTACGCGGTGCGCGACGACGGCTCGCTGCACTCCAAGAGAGGCGGCGGCGGAGTCGTCTCCGGGCTGTCGGCGATCGGGCCGGACGCCGGCGCCCTGTGGGTGTGCTCGGCACTGTCCGACGGTGACCGGGAGGCGGTGCGGCGCGGGGTCGGCGAGGACGGCGTGCTGATGCTGGACATCCCGGCCGAGGTGCACGCGGACGCGTACAACGGCATCGCGAACTCGGTTCTCTGGTTCGTCCACCACATGCTCTACCAGACGCCGCTGGAGCCGGTCTTCGACGCGGAGTTCCGGCGGCAGTGGGCGTCGTACGAGACGTACAACCGCGCCTTCGCCGAGGCGCTGGCGGGGCAGGCGGCGCCGGGGGCGGCGGTGCTGGTGCAGGACTACCACCTGACCCTCGTGCCCGGGATGCTGCGCGAGCTGCGCCCGGATCTCCGTATCGGCCACTTCTCGCACACGCCGTGGGCGCCGCCGGAGTACTTCCGGATGCTGCCCGACGACGTCGCCGGGCAGGTGCTGCGCGGGATGCTCGGCGCGGACCGGCTGGGGTTCCTCACGCGGCGGTGGGCGGACGCGTTCGAGGCGTGCTGTGCCGAGTTCGCCGGGGGGCTCGGTGGGACGCGGGTCGGGGTGCACGGGCTGGGGGCGGACGCGGACTTCCTGCGGGCGCGCGCTCATCAGCCCGACGTGGCCGAGCGGATGGCGGCGCTGCGGCACGAGATCGGCGAGGGCCGCAGGACGATCGTGCGGGTCGACCGGACCGAGCTGTCCAAGAACATCGTGCGCGGCCTGCTGGCGTACCGGCAGCTGCTCGACGACCACCCCGAGTGGCGCGAGCGCGTGGTGCACGTGGCGTTCGCGTACCCCTCGCGCCAGGACCTCGCGGTGTACCGCGACTACACGGCCGAGGTCCAGCGAGTGGCGGAGGAGATCAACTCCCAGTACGGGACGCCGGGTTGGACGCCGGTCGTGCTCCACGTCAAGGACGACTTCGCGCGGTCTCTGGCCGCGTACCGCCTGGCGGACGTGGCCCTCGTGAACCCCATCCGGGACGGCATGAACCTCGTCGCGAAGGAGGTGCCGGTCCTCTCCGACGAGGGGTGCGTGCTGGTGCTGTCGCGGGAGGCCGGGGCGTTCGAGGAGCTGGGCGAGGACGCGATCGCCGTGAACCCGTACGACGTGATGGGCACGGCGCGGGCACTGCACGAGGCGTTGTTGGTAGGACCGGAGGAGCGGGCGGAGCGTTCGAAGCGGCTCGCTGCGGCCGCGACCGCGCTCCCACCGGCCCAGTGGTTCCTGGACCAGCTGCGGGCGCTGGAGGAGGGGGCCGGCGGGCCGGCTTGAGTTGGTCGGCTTGCCCGGTCGGCGATCGTCGGATCAGTCTGTTCGACCAGCGATCGCCTGCAACAGCCGTACGACCCCCTGCGGGCCGTCGACCACGAGATCCGCCTTCTCCGACAGCTCGGTGACCTCCTCGCTGCCGCTGCAGACCAGGAGGCCGGGGGTGCCGTCGGAGCGGAGTTTGTCGACGGCGGCGTACGCGGGGAGGTCGCCCAGGTCGTCGCCGGCGTAGAGGACGGACTCGGCGCCGAGTTCGCGGACGTACTCGCTCAGCGCCACGCCCTTGTCCATGCCGGGCGGGCGCAGTTCCAGGACCATGCGGCCCGGTTCGACGACGAGGCCGTTGCGGGTGGCGAGGTCGGTGAGCGGGGCGCGGAGGGCGTCGAAGGCGCCCTGAGGATCGGCCGCGCGACGTGTGTGCACGGCGACGGCATGCCCCTTGTCCTCGATCCAGGTGCCCTGCGTGACGCTCTCGATCAGACCCGGCAGCTCGGCGCGGACGGCCGCGACGCCGGGGTGCGGGTCGGGTGCGCGGACCTCGCCGCTGACGGCGTCCCAGCGCTCGGCGCCGTAGTGCCCGAGCACGACGAGGTGCTCCAGGCCTGCGACGCCCGCGAACCCGCCGTACCGCACGGCCACGTCGGCCGGCCGGCCGGTGATCACCGCCACGGCGGCCACCTTCGGCGCGAGCGCGGCCAGCGCCGGCACCGCGTCGGGGTGCGCCCGGGCCTGCTCCGGGTCCGGCACGATCGGCGCGAGCGTCCCGTCGAAGTCGAGCGCGACCAGTGCACGCGCGGGGCGCGCGAGGATCGCGGCGAGCCCGTCACGGCCGGGCTGGGTCGCGGGGGTCGGCAGGGGGTCGTCCATGGAGTCGGTCGAGCCGGAGTCGGTCAGATCCTTGTGACTGCCCATAGGGCGACCCTATCCGGCGGAAGCGCACGGAGAGGGATCTCGCCCCCGCCGCCCCTACCCGTCCCGTCCCTGGGGGCTGCGCCCCCAGACCCCCGCTTCGGCCCTGAAAGGGCCTCGTCCTCAAACGCCGGACGGGCTGGGTGAGTCAGCCCCACCGGCGTTTGAGGAGCGGGGTCCAGGGGCGGAGCCCTTGGCGGGGTGGAAGGGGCGGAGCCCCTTCAGGATGGGACGGGTAGGGGCGGCGGGGGCGAGAAAAGGCGAGGCCCGCGCCCGTCAGCGTTCCGCCCGTCGTGCCTCCCGTACCCGCCGCAACCGGTTCACCGTCACCGGGTCGTGCGCCAGCGCCCGCGGGTCGTCCAGCAGGGCGTTCAGGAGCTGGTAGTAACGGACGGGAGCCAGACCCAGTTCCTCGCGTATCGCTCGCTCCTTCGCGCCAGGCCCCGGAAAGCCCCGGCGTTCCAGGGCGAGGATGGCCTGCTCGCGCTCGGCGAGGGCCTGCTCGGGCTGCTCCTGGTTCATGTGCCGCACCGTAGTCTCCAGGACTGACAACCGGCGACCACCCGACACCGACCCGATCGACGGACGACTACTCCGCGCTCTCCGCCCGCGTCGCCGTCGACTGCAGCTCCCCCAGAGTCACCGACGGACTGCCCCCGGCCGCGACCGTCCCGCCGATGCGCTTCTTGATGTCCGCGCTGACCGCCGCCCAGGAGGTCCGGCCGACGGGGTACAGCTCGGAACCCGGCAGCTCCTCCAGGAACGGCCTGAGGTCGGCGTCCTCCTTGGCCGCGGTCATCACCTCGGACGCGGAGGTCGTGACGGGAAGCAGGTCGTACTCCCGGGAGAAGTCCAGGACGTTCTCCTTGTCGTAGACGAAGTCGAGGAACTCGCCCACCTGCTCGGCATGCCCGTTCTGTTTGAAGGCCATCATCCAGTCGGCCACACCCATGGACATCTTGGTGGGCCCCTGCACGCCGGGCATCGGCACCATGCCGAACTTCACGCCCTTCCGCTCCGCCATCCGCATCAGCGAGGGATGCCCGTTGAGCATGCCGACGTCCCCGGCCGCGAAGGCGGAGAACGCGTCGGCCCGGTTGAGCTCGCCGGGCGCCACCGGCCCGGTGAGCCCCTTGCCGACCAGGTTGTCCTTGAGCCAGCTGAAGGTGGCGACGTTGTCCGGGGAGTCGATGCTGTACGTGCCGAGGTCGGTGTCGGTGTAGCCACCCCCGCCGCTGAGCAGCCACTGCATCGTCTCGGCCTGCGCCTCCTCGGGCCCGAGCGGCAGCGCGTACGGGTACTTCACGCCCTGCGCCTTGAGCGCCCCGGCGTCGGCGGCCAGCTCCTTCCAGGTGGTCGGCGGGGTGATGCCGGCCTTCGCGAAGAGGCTTTTGTTGTAGAAGAGCAGGCGCGTGGAGGAGGCGAACGGAATGCCGTACTGCTCCCCGCTCACCTGCCCCGCCTCCGCGAGCTGCAGGAGGAAGTCGGCCTGGACGGGGATGGAGAGGAGGTCGTCCGCCGGGTAGAGGAGGTCCTTCGCGGCGTAGTCGGCGTACGCGCCGATCTGCGCCATGTCCGGCGCGTTCCCGGCGTCGACCATCTCCTTGACCTTGGCGTCGACGTCGTTCCAGGAGTACACGGTGACATCGATCTGTACGCCGGGGTGCTCTGCCTCGTACGCCTTGACGAGCCTGTCCCAGTACTTCTGAGAGCTGTTCGCGGCGCTGTCGCCGTAGTCGGCGGCAACCAGCCTCAGCGTCACCTCGTCCGAACCGCCGGTCACCCCGCAGCCGCCCAGAACCGCGGTGAGGCCCAGCACGGCCACCCCCGCGATCATCCCGGTACGCCTCGTACCCGTCGTACGCCCGGTACGCCTACGCCGCTGCACGCAAAACCGCCCCACACCCATGTTCGAAACTTTCGAAACGTCATACATATTGCCCCCTAAGGTCTACACCACGTAGTGGACTAGACCTCTCGCGGGTGCGCAAGCCACACTGTCCTCCGTGAGACATGTCATCGCCCTCGATGTGGGCGGCACCGGGATGAAGGCCGCCCTGGCAGGGGCGAGCACTGTGCCTTCCGGGGGGCGACCCCCCGGACCCCCCGTGCTGCTCCACCAGGCCCGCCGCCCCACGGGCCGCGAGCGCGGACCGGACGCGGTCGTCGAGGGCATCCTCGACTTCGCGGCCGAGCTGCGCGCGTACGGCGCGCAGCGCTTCGGCGAGCCCGCGTCCGCCGTCGGCGTCGCCGTCCCCGGCATCGTCGACGAGGAGCGCGGCATCGCCGCCTACGCAGCCAACCTGGGCTGGCGGGACGTACCCCTGCGCGAGCTGCTCACCGAACGCCTTGCCGGCACCCCCGTCGCCCTGGGCCACGACGTGCGCACCGGAGGACTGGCGGAAGGCAGGGTCGGCGCGGGCAAGGGCGCCGACCGGTACCTGTTCGTGGCCCTCGGCACCGGCATCGCGGGCGCGATCGGCGTCGACGGCCGGGTGGAGGCGGGTGCCCACGGCTTCGCGGGCGAGATCGGCCACATCGTCGTACGGCCCGGCGGAGCCCCTTGCCCGTGCGGGCAGCGCGGCTGTCTGGAGCGGTTCGCGTCCGCGGCGGCCGTGAGCGAGGCATGGGCCGCCGCCTGCGGGGACCCAGAGGCGGACGCGGCGGACTGCGCCAAGGCCGTCGCGTCCGGCGACCCGAACGCCGTACGGATCTGGCAGGAGGCCGTCGCCGCCCTCGCCGACGGTCTGGTCACCGCCCTCACCCTGCTGGACCCACGCACATTGATCATCGGTGGCGGTCTGGCCGAGGCGGGGGAAACCTTGTTCACACCGCTGCGGGAGGCCGTCCGGCAGCGGGTCACTTTCCAGAAGCTGCCGGAAATCGTCCCGGCGGCCCTGGGCGACACAGCCGGCTGCATCGGTGCCGGGCTACTGGCCTGGGATCTCCTCGACCGAACCGACCGTACGGAGGTAACCCCCTAATGGCAGCCGACCTAGGGGCGCGGGGCCCTGTTGAATCTGCGGCTACCGCCGCATGGGCGGGACCAGCCACAACGCACCCGCAGCCCGCAACGAGCAAGGTGCCCCTCGTCCTGTCCGGCGCCAACGTGGTCATGCCCACGGGAACCCTCAAAGAGGGCCAAGTGATCATCAACGGCACCCGGATCACCGGCACAGCCCCAGAGAACGCCCACCGCATCGACCTAACCGGCCACTGGCTCCTGCCAGGCTTCGTGGACATCCACAACCACGGCGGCGGTGGAGCCTCCTTCACTTCGGGCACCCCAGACGACGTAGTCACCGGCATCCACACCCACCGCCTGCACGGCACCACCACCCTCGTCGCCTCCACCGTCACCGGCGACATGGACTTCCTGACCCAGCGAGCCGGTCTACTCTCCGAGCTCGCCGAGCAGGGCGACATCGCCGGCATCCACTTCGAGGGCCCGTTCATCTCCCCGTGCCGCAAGGGCGCGCACTCCGAGGAACTGCTGCGCGACCCCGACCCGGCGGAGGTCCGCAAGCTGATCGACGCGGCGCGCGGCCACGCAACGATGGTCACCCTCGCCACCGAACTGCCGGGAGGCATCGACTCCGTACGCCTCCTGGCCGATCACGGCGTCATCGCGGCGATCGGGCACACGGACGCGACGTACGAGCAGACGGTCGAGGCGATCGAGGCGGGTGCGACGGTCGCCACGCACCTCTTCAACGCGATGCCGCCGCTCGGCCACCGCGAGCCGGGCCCGATCGCGGCCCTGCTGGAGGACGAGCGGGTGACCGTCGAGCTGATCAACGACGGCACCCATCTGCACCCGGCGGCCCTGCAGCTGGCGTTCCATCATGCGGGCGCGGACCGGGTCGCGTTCATCACGGACGCGATGGACGCGGCCGGCTTCGGCGACGGCCGCTACATGCTCGGCCCGCTGGAGGTGGAGGTGGCCGACGGCGTCGCCCGCCTCGTCGAGGGCGGCTCGATCGCCGGCTCGACCCTCACCCTGGACCGCGCCTTCAAGCGAGCGGTCACGATCGACCGGCTGCCGATCGAGGACGTGGTGGCCGCCCTGTCGGCCAATCCGGCCCGCCTCCTCGGCCGCTACGACCGCATCGGCTCCCTGGAGCCGGGCAAGGACGCCGACCTGGTGGTCCTGGACTCCGACTTCGACCTCAAGGGCGTGATGCGCCGGGGCGAATGGGTGGTTGAGCCCCAACTGGGCTGATGTGTCCCGCTGTTGGGGGCGGCGGTTGTCCTGGGAGACTGGGACGGCCGCCGTCCTTTTGGCATGATCAACCCTCCGGACGGCGTGTCCGGCAGACAGACGGCAAACGCGTTCTGAACTTCTTCACTCTTCGCATCCTGAACTCTTCGGGGGAGGTCGGCCCAGGTGATCCTCACGGTCACGCTGAACACCGCTCTCGACATCACCTACCGCGTACAGGGGCTACGACCCCACGCGTCCCACCGGGTCTCCGAGGTGACCGAACGCCCCGGCGGCAAGGGCCTGAACGTGGCCCGGGTGCTGGCGGCCCTCGGCCACGAGGTGACGGTCACGGGTTTCGCGGGCGGCGCGACAGGGCGGGTCGTGCAGGAGCAGCTGACGAAGACCCCCGGCGTGGTGGACGCGCTGGTCCCGGTGACGGGCGCGACCCGCCGCACCATCGCCGTCGTCGACGACCACACCGGCGACACGACCCAGCTCAACGAACCCGGCCCGACGATCACGCCGGCCGAGTGGTCCGCCTTCCAGGAGGCCTACGAGGACTTGGTCCCCTCGGCCTCCGCGGTGGCCCTGTGCGGCAGCCTGCCGCCGGGCGTGCCGGTGGGGGCGTACGCCGGTCTCGTCCGGGCCGCGAAGGCCGCCGGCGTGCCCGTCCTGCTGGACACCAGCGGCGAGGCACTGCGCCGGGGCGTCGCCGCCCGCCCGGACATCATCAAGCCCAACGCCGACGAACTGGCCGAACTCACCGGCTCCCACGAGCCACTGCGCGCCACGCAGGACGCCCGCAGGCGCGGGGCGCGGGCGGTGGTCGCCTCCCTCGGCGAGGGCGGCCTGCTCGCGTCTACCCCCGAGGGCCGCTGGCGAGCCACCCCGCCCGCCCGTCTCCACGGCAACCCGACCGGCGCCGGCGACGCGGCGGTCGCGGGGCTGCTGTCGGGGCTGGTGGCACGGCTGCCCTGGCCGGACCGCCTGGCCCGCGCGGCGGCGCTCAGCGCGGCGAGCGTGGTGGCGCCGGTGGCGGGGGAGTTCGACCGGGGGGCTTACGAGGAGTTGCTGGGGCGGGTAGCGGTGAGCGGTGAGGTCACCGCAGCCTGACTACTAGTTCGACTCGTACCAGCCCTTGACCAGCCACAGCTGGTCGATGAGGGCGTCGCACTGATTGCCCTGCTCGCAGGAGAGCTTGATCGTGTTCGTGCCCTTGTTGAGCTGGATCCAGTTGTAGGTCTTCGTCCAGCCCTTCTCGTAGTCTCCCTCGGGACCACCCGCCCAGTTCTTCAGGTCGACCGGCGTGTCGGAGGGCGTCCCGTTGACCGCGAGCGTGGCGTTCTGGTCCTTGCCGGGAACGCTGTAGCCCGTGAATACGGTGTACTTGCCGGACTTCGGGATGCCGCTGACGGTCCAGGTGACCGAGGAGCCGACCGCATTGAAGCCGGTCACGTAGACGCCGCCGTCCGCCTGGGCGCCCTTGATGTCGGACGCGGTGGTGGCGCCGCCGGTGAGGGCGAGGGCCTTGGCGTCGATCGTCGGCAGGTCGTCCTCGGCGGCCGCGCTGTTGCTGTTCGACGGGCTCGGCGCCGTGCTCTGCTGCTCGGACTGCGTCGGCGTCGACTGGGCGTCGTTGTTCTTGTCGCCCGGGTCGTCGTCCCCGCCCAGCATGGCCACGCTGATGCCGATGACGACCGCCGCGACCACGGCGATCGCGCCGATCAGCAGACCCTTGGTGTTGGGCCCACGACCCCGCCCGGCACCGGATCCGCTGCCGCCGCTGTACGCCGGCTGCTGCTGTGCCGTCGGCGTACCGCCGGGGAACGTCTCCGGCGCCGCGTAGTTCGCGTTCGACTGGCCGTACGCGCCCTGCTGCTGCGGCACCTGGCCGTAGGCGGTCGTCGGCGCCTGCTGGCCGTACTGGCGCTGCCCGACGGCGCGCACTCGGTTGACCGAGCCCGGGTAGCCGTAGCCCCCGCCACCGGACGGCGGCTGGGCTCCGTTGGCCTGCCCGTCGGCGTAGAGGTAGCCGAACGGGTCGTCGTCCTCGGGCGTGCTGGCGCCGTTGTTGCCGGACGTCATCCCTTGGTACTCCTCACCGGGGTGCGGGCGAATGCGATAGGTGTGATGAATGGCGAGCCTACCCGCTCCCGGCGGCCCAAACGGGTGACTCGGATCGCACAAGCCCGCTGACCTGGGGGTTACCCGGCGCGTCTGTGCTGTTTGGGACGAGATCGTTTCTCTACGTACATCCGCTCGTCAGCAGACTTCAACACTTCGTCCGCAGTCATGCCGCAGTGTGCCCACCCGATGCCGAAGCTGGCACCGACGCGGACCGCCCGGCCCTCGGCCCGGATCGGCTGGATGATCTCGTTGCGCAGGCGTACGGCGAGGTCCTGGGCGTCGGCCCGGCCGAGCCCGTCGGCGAGGATCACGAACTCGTCGCCGCCGAGCCGGGCGACGGTGTCGCCGTCGCGGACGCCACGGGACAACCGCCGGGCCACCTCGATGAGCACCGCGTCACCCGCGTTGTGCCCGAACCGGTCGTTGATCGACTTGAAGCCGTCGAGGTCGCAGAAGAGGACCGCGAGCCCCTTGGTGCCGTCGTCGCGCTCGCCCTCGGTCGGGGCGACCGTGTGGACGTGGTGGTCGAAGCCGTCGTACGCCGCCGCGACCGGCCGGAAGTCGAACCCGTGGCCGTTGGCGTCGTACACGGCGGGATGGCCGTAGGCCGCGTCCGTGGACTCCAGGACACCCGCGTGGGCGGGGCGCTCGCACAGCCGGGCGGAGAGGCGGGCGCGCAGCTCGGCGGAGTTCGGCAGGCCGGTGAGGGAGTCGTGGGAGGCGCGGTGGGCGAGCTGGAGCTCGCGGCGCTTGCGCTCCTCGATGTCCTCGACGTGGGTGAGCAGGAAGCGGGGGCCGTCGGCGGCGTCGGCGACGACGCTGTTGCGCAAGGACACCCAGACGTACGTGCCGTCCCGGCGGCCGAGCCGGAGCTCCGCTCGTCCTCCCTCGGCGGACGTCCGCAGCAGCGTGCCGATGTCCTCGGGGTGGACGAGGTCCGAGAAGGAGTAGCGGCGCATCGCGGAGGCCGGACGGCCGAGGAGGCGGCAGAGCGCGTCGTTGGTCCGGAGGATCCGCCCGTGCTGGTCGCCGCCCATCTCGGCGATGGCCATGCCGGAGGGGGCGTACTCGAACGCCTGCCGGAAGCTTTCCTCGCTCGCCCGCAGGGCCTGCTGCTCGCGCTCCAGCCTGACCAGTGCCCGCTGCATATTCGCGCGTAGACGTGCGTTGCTGATGGCGATGGCGGCCTGGAACGCGTACATCTGGAGCGCCTCGCGCCCCCACGCGCCCGGCAGCCGGCCGTTGCGCGGCCGGTCCACGGACAGGACCCCGATCAGCTCGCCGCACGCGCCGCCCTGCACGCCGGGCGTGTACATCGGCGCGAAGAGGCGGTCGGAGGGGTGCCACTCGTCCTCGAAGCGGGGCGCGGGGCCGTCGGTGTACCACTGCGGGACGTCGTCGTCGTCGAGGATCCAGCCCTCGGTGTGCGGGATGAACACCAGGTCGCCCCAGCGCTCGCCCATGCTCAGCCGGCGCTCCCAGGACTCACGGGAGCCGACGCGGCCGGTGATGAGGGCCTCGGCGGCGGGGTTGCCGGCGAAGGCGGCGACGACGAGGTCGCCGTCGGGGCGTACGAGGTTGACGCAGGCGAGCTCGTAGCCGAGGCCGGTGACGACGCCGTCGGCGACGGTCTGTAGTGTGTCCGCCAGGCTACGGGCCGTGTTCATGTCAGCCATGACCTGGTGCAGTTGTCGCAGGGTCGCAAGACGGACATACGGCTCCGACTCGGTCTCCATGCTCGCCCTCCCCCCGAGACCTCGCAGCGAATCAAGGGTTCTACTTCGGCGTAACGTCCCTTGCTGGTTCCCAGCCACTGAATCACAGCGCGCTGCCCACTCGGTACACAGGGTCAACAATTAATGGCCCTTGTGACTCAAGTCACAGGTAAACGTGAACAATTGAGTGGTGTTTCTGCGTTTTTCCTGTGCGTTTACTGAACGCAAACTTTGTGGGCGCTCCCGCTGCAGTCTGCGGTCGGTCCGCAGTCCTAGGTCCGTTCTCGGGCGCAGGCCCGATGTGGCGGACGTGGGGCCGACATTAGCGTTTTCGTCGTGCCGAACACTCTCCCGCCCTCCGCGCCGCCCGTGACCGCCGTCCTCCCCGCCTCCCGGAGCGCCTCCGGGCATGCTGAGGGAGTGAGCAACGACGAGTTCCGTGCCGCCATGTCGCGGCTGGCCGCGGGTGTGGTCCTGGTGACCGCGCTGGAGCCGCCGCTGGATCCGGACGACCCGCACGCTCCGGCAGGCGAGGACGTCGGCATGACGGCGACGGCGTTCATGTCGGTGTCCCTCGACCCGCCGCTGGTCCTGGTCAGTCTGCGCGAGGGCTCCCGCATGGACGATCTGCTCGCCGAACAGCCCCTGTGGGCGGTCTCGGTGCTCTCCGAGAGCCAGCGCCACATCGCCGGCCGCTTCGCCATGAAGGGCCGCGTCAGCGACCGCCTGCTGTTCGCCGACATCCCGTACGTCCGCGGCAAGGAGACCGGCGCTCCCCTGGTGGGCGGCGCCCTGGCCACCCTGGAGTGCCGCACCGAGCAGCGGGTGACGGCCGGCGACCACACCCTGGTGATCGGCCGCGTCCTGTCGGCCTCGCTGCCGAGCGCGGAGGGGGGGCCGCTGACGTATTTCCGGGGCCGGTATCGGCACCTGGGGTGAATCCCGCTGCCCGTATCGGCAGTTGGGACGGAATCCTGTGGCCGGTACGGCAGTTGGGCGAATCCACCGCCGACAGCGGCACGCAATTCCGTGGCCGCCCGCCGATCACCCGACTTACCGTTCCGGGGTGACTTCGACCACTTCCGCGCCCACGCCCCGCCTCGAAAAGATCACCCCGGGGAATTTCGAGGCCGCCACCGGCATACGCGTCCGCTCCGACCAGGAACACGCCGTCTCCCCCGTCATGCAGTCCCTCGCCGAGGCGTACGTCTACCCCACCGGCGTCGCCCGGCCCCGCCTGATCGTCGACGGCGACCGCCCGGTCGGCTTCCTGATGGCCTTCTTCGACATCGACTGGCGCAGCGACGGCACGCTCCGGCGCTCCGGAATACTGTGGCGGCTGAACATCGCCGCCGGTGAACAGGGCCGCGGATACGGCCGGTTCGCGGTCGAATCCGTCGCCGCGGAGATCCGCCGCCGGGGCGGCACGCGGCTGTACGTCACCTGGCACCGTTCCTAGAGACTGAGCGGGAGTGAGTCCCGTTGCCAGAACTCATGCTCAGCCGAACGCCCCGAACGATGTTGGACGTTCTGGTCGACCGCGTTCTCGCCGCGTCTGGCGCGCACGGATCGTGTCCGTGGTCCGGGGATGCGGGGGCGGTTTCCCTCACGCCCCGGGGTGCCCGGTCGGGCCTGGACGGTCCGATGCCCCACACGATCACTCCGGTCGTATGGGGGCGGTGCCGTCCGTCGCCGGATCGGGTGTCCCAGGGCGCGCCTGCCGATCGCCACGGCGGCTGCGTCGTGGCGGGTGGTCTTGCGGTTGTTGCTGGTGAGGGGCTTTTGCCAGTGTCGGGCGCCCCACTTGGAGGTGTAGGCAGGGTCGACGGCGACGATAGTGATGCCAAGTTCGGCCGCCATGGACACGAGCCGGGCCCGCAGCCTGGCCACGGGCATGCCGGAGATGAGCTTGCGGAAGCGTTTGCGGCGTCCGTGCTTCTCGCGGGTCTTCTCCGTGGTGAAGTCGAGGTCTTCGATCGCGATCGCCAGGCCGTGACGCTTGGCCCAGTGCAGCAGGCGGATCAGAGCATGCCTCACCTGCGCGTCCCGGTGGTCGGCGGTGCCGCTCAGGTCGTATTCGAAGCGCAGTGGTTCGCCGACGGGGTTGCCGTGTTCGTCGAGGCGCCAGGCGGCCAGGTGGTCGGCGTTGGTGTCCACACCGACCAGGCCGCCCTCGCGGGCCGCCTCCAGCAGCACGGTCGTGACCGGGGGGATGGTCCAGGACGCGGTCAGGTACCAGCGGCCCCGTTGCACGTCTTCGTGGATGCGGTAGGCGACCGCCCGGTTGGTACTGACGCGGTCGCGCCACTGTGCGCCCCGGTGCGGGAAGCTCGCGCGGGCTGCGAGGACGTACCGGCCGTATGGCGCGTTCGCCAGGTGCGCCAGCGGGGCGGGGAGCTTGAGGGAGACCTCGCCGTCGTCGGTGACGCGGATGGTCTCGTTGCCGTACCGCTTGCCGGACTCACCATCTGCGACGAGGAACCGCCGACCGGTCTCCCACCGGGCGCGCCACTGCTCTTCCGCCAGCCCAGCCTGCTCCAGGTGGTGGCGGGTGTTCAGCAGTTGCTTCCCGCCCCGCACCACGCGCACGACCCCGGCCTCCCGGTCCGCCCGCGCCATGTGCAGCCGGTCTTCGAGTACGTGCAGGCGGCGGGACTTGGCGAACCACTCCCGCCTACTGCGGTAGCCGCCCGGCGCCTGCTTGCTGCCCTTCTCACCGATGGGCTGGGACAGCCGGTGTCTGATCGTCTTGATCCCGGTTTCGAGGCTCTGGATGTGCGCGAGCTGGCCGCGCCGGGCGAGCGCCCACTGATCGTGGGTTGCCCTCGTGATCGACCCGGCCCAGCGGGAGGAGGACTCCTGGGTGAGGATGCGCTTGCGCTCAGCCCACCGCTCGGTGTCGTGGTCCAACTCCGCCGCGCACCGCGCCTTCAGGTCACGGGAGGCGAGCGAGCCGAGCAGATCACCGACCAGCCGCAGTACCTTCTCGTCCCCGGCGGTCAGGTGTTTGAGCCGGTCACGGACGGCCACTGCTGACGGGCCGGGCACCACAAACGGCGTCGCCAACTCCCGCACCGCACCCACCGCCCCGCGTCGCGCCAACCCCGCCACCGCATGCAACGACCATCACCGGAAAAGGTCACTCATTCGATAGAGGAACTCTCGTTCCCTTCCGAGACGGCCCGCCCCTTCGACGGCTTCCATCTGGGGCTCGGCTTCCACCCCAACGGCGAGACAGGCTAAGGCGAGACGGTGGGCCTACTGGAGCCGGACTAGGGCAGCCTGACATCTAGCCGGGACAGCCGCGCCGGGTCCGTCACGATGTCGATCACGGCGATCCGATCCCCTACGAACGCAAACTTCAGGGCCCGCTCCACCCGCCCCTCGGCCACCACCACGAACCCCGCGGCACCGTCGACCAGCGCGGCCTGCGCGACACCGGCGAAGGACCCGCCGAACGTCGCCGCGCCCCGCGCCACCGCCGCCGCACCCGTGGCCACCCCGGCCTCGGTGCGCGCGATGACGTCCGGGTCCAGGACGTCGAGCAGCCCGTCGAAGTCACCCTCCCGCGCGGCGGCGAGGAAGGCGTCGACGATCTCCCGCTGCCTGCGCTGCCTGGCGCGATCGGCCTCGGGCGGCCCGGCGCCCTGCACCCGTCGCCGGGCCCGGCTGGCGAGCTGCCGCGCGGCGGCCGGCGTACGGTCCACGACCGCCCCCACTTCGTCGTACGACACCCCGAACAGGTCGTGCAGCACGAACGCCAGCCGTTCCGCGGGTGTCAGCGTGTCCAGGACGACGAGCAGGGCGACGCCGACCGAGTCGGCGAGGAGGGCGTCCTGCTCGGGGTCCGTCATGGTTGCGGAGGCGAAGGCAGCCGGAACGGCGGGAGGGGGTGCCGCGGTGTCGAGGGGCTCCTCCGCGCGGGACTTGCGCGAGCGCAGCATGTCCAGGCAGACCCGGCCGACGACGGTGGTCAGCCAGCCGCCGAGGTTGTCGACCCGGCTGGTGTCGGAGCGGCTCACCCGGAACCACGCCTCCTGCACCGCGTCGTCGGCCTCGGTGGTCGAGCCGAGCATGCGGTGGGCGACCGCGCGCAGGTGGGCGCGGTGCGCCTCGAATCGCTGGGCGAGGAAGTCGGAGTCGGTGTCGTCGGCGCTCATCTGTCGCAGCCTCTCGTCGCGGTCCGTCGTCAGTGGCTTGACGAATCGCGCGGCGCACATGTGACAGGCGCACATGTGACAGCCCGAGCTTCTGGGACCCCTCCCGGGGCTACCCCACCCGGAGCTCCTTCGGGACTACCCCCAGTCCCGCCCGGACCGCCCCCGCTTGGTCTCCGAGCGCTGCTTCTTCTCCCTCAGCCGCCGCTCGTTGATCCCGCGCGGAATGCGGGTGGGCCTGCGCGGCTTGGGCGGCGGAGCCGTCGCCTCGGCCAGGAGCGCGGCGAGGCGTACGGCGGCGGTCTCGCGGTTGCGCCACTGGGAACGGTGCTCGGAGGCGCGGACGGTGACGACACCGTCGACGAGCCTCCCGGCCAGCCGCTGCAGCGCCCGCTGCTTCCACACCTCGGGCAGCGCCTCGGTCCTGGCAAGGTCGAACCGCAGCTCGACCTGGGAGTCGCTGGTGTTGACGTGCTGGCCGCCCGGGCCGCTCGACCGCGAGAAACGCCACATGAGCTCGGCCTCGGGAAGCGAGACGGAGCCACGGATGACGTAGGGACCAGACATGCCGTCCATGTTCCCGCGCCTGTCCGGTCCACGTCACGCGAATATCGCCTGCATCCCCTACCCGTTATCCCCTACGGGTGCTCTTTGGCAAAGAAAGTAAAGACACCTGGAACCTGAGGTACCCCTCTCCGCGTTGATAGGGGTAGCTGTAGCTTCTAGCCGTACCGCAACGAGGGAAGGGACTCCCAACAATGGCTGTAAGCCTGTCCAAGGGTGGCAACGTCTCGCTCACCAAGGAGGCTCCGGGCCTGACCGCCGTCACCGTGGGCCTCGGCTGGGACGTCCGCACCACCACCGGCACGGACTTCGACCTCGACGCCTCCGCGATCGCGGTCAACCAGCAGGGCAAGGTCTACTCGGACGCCCACTTCGTCTTCTTCAACAACAAGCAGACCCCGGACAACTCGATCGTCCACACCGGCGACAACCGCACGGGCGAGGGCGCGGGCGACGACGAGGCGATCAACGTCAACCTGGCGGCCCTCCCGGCCGACATCGACAAGATCGTCTTCCCGGTCTCGATCTACGACGCCGAGAACCGCTCGCAGAACTTCGGCCAGGTCCGTAACGCCTACATCCGCATCATCAACCAGGCCGGCGGCGCCGAGATCGCCCGCTACGACCTGTCGGAGGACGCGGCCACCGAGACGGCCATGGTCTTCGGCGAGCTGTACCGCAACGGCGCCGAGTGGAAGTTCCGCGCGGTCGGCCAGGGCTACGCCTCGGGCCTGGTGGGCATCGCGCAGGACTTCGGCGTGAACGTCTGACGGACGCCGCCAGACGCCTGCACTGTGCTGGAACCCCTGGCTTCGGCCGGGGGTTCCGGCGTTGTGGGGTGGCGATAGGTTGCCCCACGTGATCCTCGACCCCCTCCCCCTCACCCCCGACCACGACATCCCCGCCCCGCTCCTCACCGAACTCACCGCCCTCTACGCCTCCAATCGCGACTTCCACGCGCTCAGCGGTGACTTCCCGGACCCGGACGACATCCGGCCGGAGCAGGTGGCGGCCGCGCTCGCGGACGAATTGGCGAACCCGGACGTGGAGGTGCTGCTCGCCCGCAGCGAGGGCCGGCTGGCCGGGATCGTGATCACGCTCGCCCGTCACCCGGACCCGGCCGACCCGGACCCGTGGATCGGCCTGCTGATGGTGGACGCCACGGCCCACCGCCAGGGGTACGGCAGGCAGCTGGCCGCCCTCGTCGAGGACCGCTTCCGCGCGGCGGGCCGTACTGCCGTACGCCTCGCCGTCCTCGACAGCAACCCCCAGGGCCTCGCCTTCTGGACCGCTCTCGGCTACGAGGTCATCGCCCACCGTGAGGACCGTCAACTGGGCCGCCCCTGCGCGGTCCTGCGCAAGCCGCTGATCGAAGACTGAACCGGCATGGACTGGACAACCCTGGCCGGCACAGCCCTCGGCGCGCTGGTCGGCGTCGGCTCGACGCTGCTCGCGGACCGTGCCCGGTGGCGCCGCGACCTGGCCGATCGGACCCGGCAGGAACGCAAGCAGATCTATGTGACCGTCCTGACGAAGTACCGGCTGGCCTATGAGGCCATGCACGCGGCCGCCGTCGCAGGTCGTGGTCAGGACGACGGGGCGCGGGAGACGTCCGTACGGGAGGCGTTCCGGGCGTCGGGCTGCGACGAGGCCCGTGAGACCGCCCTGATCTGCGCCCCGCAGGAGATGTCGGACGTCCTGGAGAAGGTCTACGCGACCCTGCGGGACCTCCAGGACGCATTCGCCGCCGGTGATCCGCCGCTCGACTCGCCGGAATGGCAGGAGCGGCGGCTCCAGCACGCCGAGGCCGTCTGGGCGGCCCGCGCCGCGATGCGCCGCGACCTCGGCCATCGGGTGTGACATCTTGCGCACCAACTCCGCTTGTCCGAACGAGAGTTGGGCGACCGCACCACCCACCCACACCCGTCCGCATACCGGTTCCCCGGTAACGACTTTCGGATACAAACACGTAAAGTCTTGACGGCGCCCTGTCAAACAAGCCGTTCCAGGTGTCACTCTCTCTCCCGCTCGCCGCAACTCTGTGCCCCACCTGTGCCTCCCCCATGAGGCCAGTCCGAAGGAGACCGAGTGAGACAGCAGTCCCGCGCCACCAGCGCGACCCGCTCCACCCGCAAGGCCACCGTGCGTGCCGCCGCCCTGATCGGCTCGGCAGCGATGGTCGTGCTCGCGTTGCAGAACGGCCCCGCCACCGCGGCCCCCGAGCCCACCCCGTCGGGTGCGGCCGCGCTCCCCCTCAGCGCCTCCGCCCGCGCCGCCGCCATCGAGTCGGCCCAGGCGGCCGCCGGTTCCACCGCCCGTGAGCTGGGGCTCGGCGCGCGGGAGAAGCTCGTCGTCCGGGACGTCGTCAAGGACGCGAACGGCACCGTCCACACCCGCTACGAGCGGACGTACGCCGGTCTCCCCGTCCTCGGCGGCGACCTGGTCACGCACGTGACGAAGAGCGGCACCCTCAAAGGCGTCAGCAAGGCGACCAAGGCCCGAATAGCCGTGGCGTCCACGGACGCCGCGATATCCGCCGCCACCGCGAAGAAGTCGGCGCTCGCGGGCACCGGTTCCTCCCAGGCCACCGCCCGCAAGGTCGTCTGGGCGGCCGGCGCGAAGCCCGTCCTCGCCTACGAGTCCGTCGTCAAGGGCCTCCAGCATGACGGCACCCCGAGCGAGCTGCACGTCATCGCCGACGCCACCACCGGCAAGGAGCTCCACTCCTTCGAGGCCATCGACACCGGTACCGGCACCAGCCAGTACAGCGGCACCGTCCCGCTCGGCACCACCGGCACCGCCTCCAGCGGCTACGACCTCACCGACGCGGGCCGCGGCGGCCACAAGACGTACGACCTGAACGGCGCCACCAACGGCACCGGCACCCTCTTCCACGACGCCGACGACGCCTGGGGCGACGGCACCCCCGCCAACCGCCAGACCGCCGCCGTCGACGCCCACTACGGCGCCGCCGTCACCTGGGACTTCTACAAGAACGAGCTGGGCCGCAACGGCATCCGCGGCGACGGCAAGGCCGCCTACTCCCGCGTCCACTACGGCAACGCCTACGTCAACGCCTTCTGGTCCGACCAGTGCTTCTGCATGACGTACGGCGACGGCGCGAACAACCTCAAGCCGCTCACCTCCCTCGACGTGGCCGGCCACGAGATGAGCCACGGTCTCACCGCGGCCACCGCGGGCCTTCGCTACAGCCGGGAGTCCGGCGGCCTGAACGAGGCCACCTCCGACATCTTCGGCACCTCGGTGGAGTTCTACGCGGGCAACTCCTCCGACACCGGTGACTACCTCATCGGCGAGAAGATCGACATCCGCGGCAACGGCACCCCGCTGCGCTACATGGACAAGCCCAGCAAGGACGGCAACTCCGCCGACTACTGGTCCCGCAACGTCGGCCGCCTCGACGTGCACTACTCGTCCGGCGTCGCCAACCACTTCTTCTACCTGTTGTCCGAGGGCAGCGGCGCGAAGACGATCAACGGGGTCGGCTACAACTCGCCGACGTACGACGGCTCGACGGTCACCGGCATCGGCCGCACCAAGGCCTACCAGATCTGGTACAAGGCCCTGACCACCTACTTCACCTCCTCGACCGACTACGCGGCGGCCCGCACCGGCACCCTCCAGGCGGCGGCCGACCTGTACGGCTTCGGCGGCGCGGAGTACAACGCCGTGGCGGCGGCGTGGAAGGCGGTCAACGTCAACTGACCCGCCCGTCCAACGGACTTGCCGGGCCGTCCGTCACGGGCGGTCCGGCTTTCCGTCGCCGTACAGCCACTCGTCCCAGATCCGCGTGAAGTCCGCGTCCGGCGCCTTCTTCTCGACGTAGGCGGTGAAGTCGGCGGTGTCCGCGGTGCCGTGGCGGTGGTCGGCCGCCCAGCCCTGGACGATCTCGTAGAAGGTGTCGTCGCCGACGGTCTGGCGGATCTTGTGGACGACCATCGCGCCGCGCTCGTAGACGGGTGAGTCGGAGATGTGCGCGGCGCTCGTGGGCTTGGCGGGCGGGAAGTCCCAGAGGTCCTCGTGGTCGTCCTCGCCGTGGTCGTACCGGGCGTCGAAGATCTCCTGCGCGCTGTCGCCGCCGTTGTCCTCCCGCCACAGCCATTCCGCGTACGTCGCGAAGCCCTCGTTCAGCCACATGTCCCGCCAGCTCTTCGGCGTCACGGAGTTGCCGAACCACTGGTGGGCGAGCTCGTGGACGAGCGTGCTGGTGTCCGGGGCGCCGGGGAAGACGGGCCGGTTCTGGGTCTCCAGGGCGTAGCCGGCGGCCTCCTCGGGGGCGACGATCGCGCCGGTGGAGGAGAAGGGATACGGGCCGAAGTTGGTCTCGCCCCACTCCAGGATGTCGGGGAGCTCGGCGAGGACCTCGCGGCCGGCGTCGTCCTGGGTGGGGGCGACAGCGGTGTAGACGGGCAGGTCCCCGCCTGTCTCGCTGGTGACCGTGGAGCGGTGGATGTCGTAGTCCCCGATGGCGAGGGCGGCCACGTAACTGGCCATGGGCTCGGCGGTGCGCCAACGGAACGTCGTGCGGCCGTCGGTGGTGGTCCGGTTGGCCAACTCCCCGTTGGAGACGGCCTCCAGCTCCTCCGGCACGGTGACCGCGATGTCGTACGACGCCTTGTCGGACGGGTGGTGATTGCCGGGGAACCAGGCCATGGATCCCACGGGCTCGCCCAGCGCGAGCGCCCCGTCGTCGGCGGGGAGCCAGCCTTCCTCGGAGCCGTCGGCATCGGTGACGGTCTCAGGGGTGCCGGAGTAGCGGACGGTGACCTGGAAGGTCTCGCCGTCGTCGAGGTCGTCGTGGGGGCGGACGACGAGCTCCTGCCCGTTACGGCTCCAGCGGGCGCGCTCGCCCTCCACGGTGACCTGTTCGACGTCCATGCCCGTCAGATCGAGGTCGAAGGCGGAGAGGTCCTGGGTGGCGCGGGCGGTGATCTCGGCGGTGCCGCCGAGGTGGCCGTCGTCGGGGTCGTAGGCGAGGTCGAGGGCGTAGTGGGTGACGTCGTAGCCGCCGTTGCCGGCCTTGGGGAAGTACGGGTCACGCACCCCGGAGCCGCCGGGGGTGCCCTGGACACCGCCGCTGCACGCGGTGAGGACGAGCAGGGCGGAGGTGACGGTCAGGGCAACGGGCGCGAATCGGGACACACCGGTGATCCTATGAGGCGGCCCGGCACCAGCACATACGCCCCAGGTGAGGCGTGACACCATCACTTACGTGCTCGACATCGGCTACGCCCTCTCCACCCGCTTCCCGGACCCCCCGCAGACGGACTACCGCCGCGCGGACGTCCGCGCCCTGCGTCACGACCTGTTCTGCGGCGACGTCTACCTCGCCGACACCAAGGCGGACCGGGAGTTGTCCACAGCCTGGGGATGGGTGCCGGTGCTCGACTTCGCCTGGGCCCTGTGCGACATCGTCGAGCAGCTGGACCGGGACCCGGCCGGCTCGCGCGCCTCCCGTCCCCAGCGAGCGGAACTGGACTTCACCGAGTCCACGGACCGCATGCTCTTCGAGCGCCGCTTCGGCTGGGTGGACATCGAGGCGGACTGGATGCCCGCGGAGGAGCCCCCGCTGACCTTCTCGCACGCCGAACTGCGCCGCGAGGCCCGCGACTTCCTGCACGACCTGATCGCCGACCTGATCGATCTGCACGAGGACCTGGGCGAGAACCCGGCGATCTGGACGCTGCAGGCACGGTTTCCCCGGGTGCCGTAGGGCGGGGGCGCTCCGCCGGCGCACAACAGCCGCGTAAAAAACGAAGGAGCCCCCTCCCGTCGCGTACGGGAGGGGGCTCCTTGTCAGAGCGCCGGGCAGGCCTTGCACCTGCATCTCCCCGCAGGAAGCGGGGCGTCTTTCCTTGGACCACCAACGCAGCACCGTCCGCCGAGAGTTCCCGGCGAGCAGCTCAAGATCAATCATACATGTCCCCCTCCCTCTCCCCTACCCCCCTCTTCCCTACTCCCCCTCCACCCGCACCCCCATCTCCGCCGCCAGCACCGGCGCCAGATCCAGCAGCTGCGAGGGACTGATCACCGCCCCCGCGAGCCGGTCCACCCCCCTCGCGATGTCCAGCTCGGCCGCCCTCCGCAGGTCCACGTCCGTCAGCGTCACTCCGCTGAGGTCCGCCCCCTTCACCGCGCAGTCGACGAACTCCACCCGCTCCAGCCGGGCGCCCCCGAAGTCCGGCTCGACCAGGACGCAGCCCTCGAAGACGACGTCTCTCAGCTTGGCCTTGCGCAGGTTCAGGTAGTCGATCTTGCCGCCTCGGATCACCACCCGCTCCAGGACCGCGCCGTGCAGCTGCACCCCGCCCAGCCGGGGGTCCACCAGCTCCACATCACGCAGGGTCGACTCGGCGAGATCGGTGCCGACGCCCCGTAGGCCGGTGAGCACCGAGTCGAGGATCCGGGCGTGATGGAGTCTGGTCTCGTCCAGCGTGCAGCCCTTCAATGCGCAGTCCATGAAGCGGGCACCTCCGCCGTCCAGTCCGGAGAGGTCCTCCTCGCGAAACTCCAGCCCGTCGTAGTCCCCGTCCGGCTCCAACTCCCCGTCCCGGTACGGCTCCAGCGCCGGCAGCCGCACCTCGGGCCGCCGCGCGCCCTTCACGCCGGTCCGGCCCGCACCGCCACCCCTGCCCGCACCCGCGCCCCGGCCCGCACCGCCGCCCGCACCCATCGCTCTCCTCGCCATGGCCCCATGCTGCACCCCACCACTGACAATCGCCCTGACCTGCGCAGACACCGGCGATGTCACATTCCGGGTGCCTCGGACCGTCGTAGTCACAGACAGAGAAGGCGAACCCGAGCAAGCCCGAGCAAGAGGGAGACCCCAGCCATGCACCGCATCACCGTCATCGGCGGCGGCTTCGCCGGACTCACCGCGGCCATCACCGCCGCCGAGGCGGGCGCCAAGGTCACCGTGTACGAAGCCCACCACACCCTCGGCGGGCGGGCGCGGACCGCCGAGGGGCCGTACCGGACGAACGAAGGACCGCACGCCCTGTACAACGGCGGCCCGCACTGGGCCTGGCTCAAGCAGCGCGACCTGATCGGGCCGCTCGCGCCGATCCCGCCCCTGGAGGCGGCCCGGCTGCGGCTGCGGTACCGGGGTGTCCTGCGCCGCACCCCGCCCTTCGCCATGCTCAAGCTGCTGCGGCCCGCCCTGCCGCAGGCGCCCGCCGACGTCGACTTCATGACGTGGGCCACCGGCATCGCCGGCGAGGAGGGCGCCCGTGCCGCCGCCCACTACTCGGCCGTCGCCCTGTTCCACCACGATCCCGGAGCGCTGTCCGCCGCGTTCGTGCAGGAGCGGCTGCGGCGGGCCACCAAGCTGCCGCCGGAGGCGCACTATCCGCGGGGCGGCTGGGCGAACCTCATCGACCGGATGGCGGCCCGGGCGTGGAATCTGGGGGTGCGGATGGAGACCCTGTCCCGCGTCGACAGCCTGGACGACGTGCCGACCGACACGCCCGTCGTCGTCGCCACCTCCCTCGACGCCGCCCGCCGCCTGCTCAAGGACGACTCGCTGACCTGGACGAGCGGCCGTACGGCGCTCATCGATCTGGCCGTGCGTACCCGGCGCGGGGACGCCTTCATCGTCTCCGATCTCGACGAGACGGGGTGGCTGGAGCGGTTCACCGCGCAGGACCGGTCCCTGGCGCCGGCGGGTGAGCAGCTGATCCAGGGGCAGATCCCCCTCGCGCCACACGAGTCCAAGGCCGACGGCATCGCCCGCGCCGAGCAACTTCTCGACCTGGGCTTCCCCGGCTGGCGCGAGCGCGTCACCTGGCGGCGCGGGTCCGTCGCGAGCGGCCGTACCGGCGCCGTCGACCTGCCCGGCACCAGCTGGCGCGACCGTCCGGCCGTCGACCGGGGCAACGGCGTCTATCTGGCGGGGGACCAGGTCGCGGCCCCCGGTGTGCTGTCCGAGGTCTCCTTCAACAGCGCGCTCACGGCCGTGTCGTTGGCCCTCGGCCGGCACGCCCTTGACCTCAAGCGGGCTTGAGGTTGGAGCATCGCAGGTGCCAGCCACCTCCGGCGACGGGGGTGGGGTCCTGACACCTGACACCTTGCCAGCACAGGCACATCCGAGGGGACCTCCTATGCACGCCATCCGCCTGCACGCCTTCGGCCCGGCCGAGAACCTCACCTACGAAGAGGTCGACGACCCCGCACCGGGTCCCGGCCAGGTCCGTATCGCCGTCGAAGCGGCCGGCGTCCACCTCCTCGACACGGCCCTGCGCGAGGGCATCCAGGGCCCGGCGCCGCAGCCGCCCACGCTGCCCACCGTTCCCGGCCGCGAGGTCGCCGGTGTCGTCGAGTCCCTCGGCGAGGGCGTCGCCGCGCTCTGGCTCGGCAAGCGCGTCGTCGCCCACCTCGGCTTCGCGCCGGGCGGCTACGCCGAGCTCGCCGTCACCGATGTCGACCGCCTCCACGAGATCCCGGCGAACCTGGACTTCGCCGAGGCCGTCGCCATGATCGGCACGGGCCGTACGGCGATGGGGATCCTGCAGTTCGCCGAGCTCGGTCCGGACTCGGTCGCCGTCATCCCGGCGGCGGCCGGCGGTATCGGCACCCTGCTCGTGCAGTACGCCAAGAACGCCGGCGCCGTCGTCATCGGCCTCGCGGGAGGACCGGAGAAGACCGCCCGCGTGCAGGAGAACGGCGCCGACCTCGCCGTCGACTACCGGGACCCGGCGTGGCCGGAGAAGGTCCGCGCCTTCCTGGGCGGGCGGCCGGCCACCGTCGTCCTCGACGGCGTCGGCGGCGACGTCGCCCGCGAGGCGGTCGCCCTGCTCGGGCCCGGCGGCAGGCACCTCGTCTTCGGCTGGTCCGGCGCGGGACTGCACGACGGCGAGCCCTACCTCGTCGACGGCGTCTCCGAGAACGTCCTGGGCCCCGCGATGATGCAGAAGGCCGGTGGCCCCAACCCCGTCCGCACCCTGGAACTGCGCGCCCTCACCGAGGCCGCCGCAGGCCGCCTCACCCCGGCCGTACAGCGCTTCCCGCTCGCCGAGGCGGCGGCCGCCCACCGTGCCCTCGAAACGCGCGGAACCACCGGAAAGGTAGTACTGGAGCCGTGACCAGCCGTGGGTGTGGTCCACGGCTGGGCTCCACCGGACCGCGGAGCCCCTCCCCCACCCTCCGTCGAGGGTCAGCCGGCGACCGCCTGCGTCGCCTTGCTCACCGCCGACCCGTCCATGTGACCGGTGCGGTGCGCGATCACCTTCACGGTGATCTTCTTGCCCTTCTGTGCCGACTTCAGCACCAGCGACGACTTGGTCGCCCCGCTGATCGCCCTGCCGTTCGCGTACCACTGGTACGCGTAGGAAGTCGGCGCGAGGCTCCATGTCCCCTTGGTCGTCTTCAGCGTCTTGCCGACCTTCGCCGTGCCGCTGATCACCGGCAGCTTGGTCGCCTTGGGCGCGTCGCCCTTGGCCACGGTCACGGCCGCCGAGGTCGCCGACCCGCTGACCCAGCCCGGCTTGACCGCGGTGACGGTCACCGTGAGCTTCTTGCCGACCATCGAGGCGGGGACGGTGTACGTCGAGGCCGTCGCCCCGCTGATCGCCGTGCCGTTCGCCTTCCACTGGTACGTGTACGAAGACGGGGTCGCCGACCAGCTGCCGGGCGCGGCGGTGACCTTGGCGCCCGTCTTGGCCGTGCCGGTGATCTTGGGGGCGGCCGTGTTCTCCAGCTTGGGCTGGGGGGTCACGGTGAAGGTGCCGCGCGGGAACTCCCAGCCGCGCGTGAGCACGCTGACGTTCCAGGTGCCGGTGGCCACACCTGTCAGGTCGAGGGTCGCGGTCACCGTCCGGTTGTCCGCGGAGACCGAGTCGGCCTTCGCCGTGACCGTCTTCCCGGCCTGGCTGAGCCGGACGGTGACGTCCGGGCCGAGGGCGGTGCCGGTGACCGTGAGCTTCACCTTGCCGCCGGCGGCCCCGGTGTCGGGGCTGACCGCGGTGACGGCCGTATCCTCCGGACCGCACACCGGGGACGTACAGGTCAGCTTGGCGCTGTAGGAGGTGCTGGACGCCTTCTCCGGCAGGCCGAGCAGGAACAGGCTCGGGCTTGCCCCCGAGGACGAGCCGCCCGCCGCGCACTGGATGCCGGAGGACGACATCGTGCATCCATTGCTCCAGGCGCTGTTGTACAGCGCGGGCACCGCCGTGGTGGTGGCGCCGGTGGTGTCCGTGATCTCGGTGTCGAAGCGGTCGTACCCGGCCGTCGGCAGCACCGCGCACACGGCGGTGCGCGACTCGTCGAGCGTCCCGGTGATCGGCCCGTACCCGTACGCCACGGACGGCACCTTCACGCACTCCGGCGCGGGACCGTCCCCGGTCGCGACACGCAGGGCGTCCAGGCGGTACTCGGGCGCGGCCCTGAGGTTGACCGGCGTCTGCACGAGGACCTGGTGGGTGGTGGACCCGGTGACCGCACAGGAGGTGTTGCGGAAGGAACACTCCACGCGGCCGTCCCCGGCGACGACCGCGGAGTTGGCGGTACCGAGGGCGTCCCGCACGTTGACGTGCACGACGTCGGTGGCCGCGGCGGTGGTCACCTGATGGCAGTCGAGGGTGCCGGGGCCGTCGTACGCGCTCTTCACGGAGGGTCCGCCGACCTTCGCGGCCGCGGTCTTCGTGCAGCCCGCCGAGGAGGCGCTCGCGGTGACGTCCCGCCGGGTCAGGGTGTACGTGGCGGCCTCGTCGCGGCCGGTCACCAGCACGGTGTGGGCCTTGCCCGGGGTCAGGGAGCAGATGGTCCAGCCGTTGGTGGTGGCATAGCGCTCGCAGACCCGCTTGCCGTCGGAGTCCAGCACCGAGAACGCCGCGGAGGCGGTTCCGGAGGTGGCACTCAGCTGGAAGACCTCGGCATCCGTGTGCGCGTCCGCCGGGATGCCCAGGCAGTGCGAGAAGACGCCGTCGCCGGTGGTCAGCGTGGCCTTCGCGCCGTTCGCGGCGAAACTGCCGGCGGGCAGGACGGGGCAGCCCTGCGCGACATCGGTGCGGTGGAAGGCCACCGCGTACGGGCCCGTGGCCGTGTCCCCGCCGTCCTCGGTGTGCACCAGCGCCCGGTAGGGGGCCTCACCGGTGAGCGCGCAGTCTCCGCCCCGCAGCTTGTCCGCGTCGCACTGCGGGGTGCCGGTGCGGTCCAGGACCTCCACCTCGGGGGTCGTCCCGGCCGAGGAGAGCGAGGTGAGCGCGGCGATCCGGGCGCCCTGCGGGGCGTCCAGCGTCAGGCAGTCGTACTGGCCGACCGTGCTCAACTCGCCCTTGTGCAGGCCGGTCCGGGCCGGCACGCACCCGGCGTCGGAGGCACGATCGAGGACGACCAGGCCGGCGCGGGTGTCCCGGAAGGGGTAGGTGCCGTCGTCGAGGACGGCCGTGTACGTGCCCGGCGTCTTGATCCGGCACGGGTCGGCCCCGTACCGGCACACGCTCAGGCCGGCCGCGTCGTACACGCGGGCCACCCCGACCTCGCGGCCCTCGCTCACGGAGTGCACGGTGTACGGGCCGGCCGTACCGGCGGTGAAGGTGAAGCACGGGTTGCTGGTGAGGGCCTGCTGCTCCAGCGGGCCGTACGGGTGGACCGGGGCGGTGGTGCAGCCCTGCGGGTCGCTGAGCCGGCGCACCTTCACGCCGTACTCGGCGGGGAAGCCGTTCTCCGAACGCCAGACGGTGGAGATCACCCGGTAGGGGCCGTCGCCGGGCAGGACGCAACTGTCCTCGTCGTTCTCCGGGAACTGCTCGCAGATCCGCTTGCCGGTCGCGTCGGTGATCCAGGCGAGGGAGTCGCCGTACACCTTCGTGCCGTGGGTGAGGCGGACCCGGTCGCCGCGCTCGCCCTGGAAGGGCTGGCAGTCGACCTCCACCCGGCTCACGGTCGTCCGGGTGACATCCGGCTGGTCCCAGTTGGTGCCGACGGGGTCCGCGCAGCCCTTTGCCGAGCCGAGCGGCACGAAGGTGACGGAGGTGGCCTTGTCCTCCCACTCGGTGTTGAGGACCTTCAGCGCGTAGGCGCCGGCCGCGGGCACGCTGCACATGCCCTGCGTGGCGTACCCGTCGCCGTAGCAGTCCACCTCGCTGCCGTCGGCGGCGAGGAGTTGCCTGGCCATCGCGTTGCCGTGGCTGTCCTTCGCCGGTGCCAGATACAGGCCCGGTGTCTCGACGGTGACGGTGTAGCAGACGCTCGAGTCGGGTGCGACGGTCGCGTTCCCGACGGCGTCCCCCGGGTCACCGAACGGCGCGAGGGCGAGCGGCGCGCACTCCTCGCCGGCGGCGACGGCGGGACTCGCGCCGGTCAGGGTCAGCAGTGAGGCGAGCAGCGAGACGAGAGCGGCGAACACGGCCGGAAACACGGCCGCCCGCCCCCGTCTCGCAGACGGACAGGAGTCGTCGTCAGACATGGAATCCCCCCGGATCAGTGGTCGTTGAGGCGATAGTCGCACACGGGTGTGACAACGCACCCGTGAGTATCCAGGGGCGAAAGTTTTCCTCAGTGCCGCCCCGCCACCCGGTCGGCGATCCGTGCCAGCCTCGCCGACTCCGCGCCGTTCGTGCTGCGTTCCCGCCGGTCCGCCGCGCGGTAGGTGGCGTACAGGCCGTGCACGCCGAGCCAACGCAGCGGCTCCGGCTCCCACTTGCGCACCTTGTGCCCGACCCAGGGCAGCTCGGTCAGCTCGGTCCGCCCGCCCTGGCCGGAGTCCTGCTGCACCAGGTCCCGCAGGGTCCGCGCCGCGAGGTTGGCGGTGGCGACGCCCGAGCCGACGTAACCGCCCGCCCAGCCGAGCCCCGTCGAACGGTCCAGTGTGACCGTGGCGCACCAGTCGCGCGGCACGCCCAGCACACCCGACCAGGCGTGCTCGACACGCACCCCGGCCAGTGAGGGAAAGAACCCGACGAGGATCTCCCGCAGCGCCTCGATGGTCGCGGGCTGCGTCCGCCCGTCGTTGTCGGTCCTGGACCCGAAGCGGTACGGCACCCCGCGCCCGCCCAGCGCGATCCGTCCGTCGGCGGTGCGCTGCGCGTACATGTAGGCGTGCGCCATGTCGCCGAGCGTCTCGCGGCCGTCCCAGCCGATCGCCGCCCACTGCTCCCGCGTCAGCGGCTCGGTGGCGATCATCGAGGAGTTCATCGGCAGCCAGGTCCGCTTCTGGCCTTTCAGGGCTGCGGTGAAGCCCTCGGTGCAGCGCAGGACATAGGGCGCGCGCACGGTGCCGTACGGCGTGACGGCGTGCTTCGGCCGGATCTCCGTCACCGGCGTCAGCTCGTGGATGGTGACCCCGAGCGCCTCCACGGCCGCCGCGAGGCCCTTGACCAGCTTCACCGGGTGCACCCGCGCCCCGTGCGGCGTCCACGTCGAGCCGACCGCGTCCGCGACCTTGATCCGTTCGGCGGTCTCCCGGGCGCCGTACAGCACGCGGTCCTTCTCGCCGTACGCCACCTCGTGCTCGTGGAAGGCCTTCAGCCGCGCCCACTGGGCCGGTGTGCGGGCGACTTCGAGGACACCGCCCTTGTGAACACCGGCGTCGAAGCCCTCGTCGCGCGCGACCCTGACGACTTCGTCCACCGTGTCGTTCATGGCCTGTTGCAGCCGTACGGCCGCCTCGTGGCCATGCAGCTTCGCGTACCGTTCACGCCCCGCGATGCCGTTGTACAGCCACCCGCCGTTGCGCCCCGACGCCCCGTATCCGCAGAACTTCTGTTCCAGGACGGTGATACGGAGGAAGGGGACCGCCTTCTTCAGGTAGTACGCGGTCCACAGTCCCGTGTATCCGCCGCCCACGATCACCACGTCCGCGGAGGCGTCCCCCGCGAGCGGCTCGCGCACCTCGGGGAGGCCGTCGTCCGCGTACCAGAAGGAGATGCCGCCGTTCACGGCACCACTCACCGAGCTGCTCATGCGAGGACGTTAATTCGCGTGAGCCGATTCCGGGAGCCCCATAGGGTCGGCAGAGTGATCGACATTCCGCAGGAGCTCGCCGCATCACAACAGAAGTACAACGGGGAGACGGGCCGCGCCTTCGTCGCCGGACTCCCGGACCTGACGGCCGGTTTCCTCGGCCGCTGGGAGCTGACGGTCGACGGACCGCCCATGCATGGGGTCTCCGCGCTGGTCCTCCCCGTGGCCCGGCGGGACGGCACCCCGGCCGTCCTGAAGCTGCAACTCCTCGACGAGGAGAGCGAGGGCGAACCGGTCGCCCTGCGCACGTGGGACGGTGACGGGGCGGTACGCCTCCTCGACCACGACGAGGCCACCGGCACCATGCTGCTCGAACGCCTCGACTCGTCCCGCATGCTCGCGCACCAGCCGGACGTCCACGAGTCCGTCCTGGTCATCGCCCGGCTGCTCGCCCACCTCACCTCCTTCCCCGCGCCCGCCGGTCTGCGCCGCCTCGGCGACATCGCGCAGGCCATGCTGGAGCAGACGCCCTGGGCGCTGGAGCGCATCCCGGACCTTGAAGCCCGCCGTATCGTCGCCGACTGTGCCGCCGCCGTACGGGACGTGGTCGACGAACCGGGCGACCGCCTCCTGCACTGGGACCTCCACGACGAGAACGTCCTCGCCTCCGAGCGCGCCCCCTGGCTCGCCATCGACCCCAAGCCCCTCGCCGGCGATCCCGGCTTCGAACTGTGGCCGGCCCTCGCCAACCGCTTCGACGCCGACGACGTCCGCTGGCGCTTCGACGCCATGACCGACGTACTCGGCCTGGACCGAGCACGCGCGCGTGCATGGACGTACGGCCGGCTCCTGCAGAACTGCCTCTGGGACATCGACGACGGCCGCCCGCTGGAGGAGCGCCAACTGGAAATCGCCAGGCGGCTGAGAGATCGCGCCAGCTAACCTGCGCCCATGATCCGACCCGCCACGCCCGCCGACGTCGCCGCCATCCACACCCTCATCCGCGAACTCGCCGAGTACGAGAAGGCGTTGGAGGAGGCGAGGGCCACCGAGGAGCAACTCCACACGGCCCTCTTCGGCGACCGCCCGGCCGCCTACGCGCACATCGCGGCCGACGACACGACCGGCGAGACCGTCGGCTACGCGATCTGGTTCCTGAACTTCTCCACCTGGCGCGGCGTCCACGGCATCTACCTGGAGGACCTCTACGTCCGCCCCACCGCCCGCGGCGCCGGACACGGCAAGGCCCTGCTCACCGAGCTGGCCCGCCTCTGCGTGGAGCGCGGCTACCAGCGCCTGGAGTGGTCCGTGCTGAACTGGAACGCCCCCTCCATCGCCTTCTACGAGGCCCTCGGCGCCCGCCCCCAGGACGAGTGGACGGTGTACCGGTTGACGGACGAGGCCCTCGCGGCGCTGGGTGCCGGGCCAGCAACCTGATCACGACGCTCCACCAGACCCGACAGACCCGGCAGCCGCGTCGGACGCCGCGACCGCCTTCAGTTCCTGCGCCACGGCAGCACCGATCATCTCCGCGTCACCCGCACGCGCGTGGCTGACGACGGTCAGCGTGTAGGTGTCGGCGGTGTGGACGAGGCAGAGGTTCGCCGTGCCCGGCGGGGAGAGCTGCGGCAGGGGAACGACGCGGGACAGGGGGCGTCCGTGCAAGCGGCTGGGGTTGTCCCGCCACTTGAAGGCGGTGCACAGGCTCGTGGTGACCTCGGGGCGCGCCAGGCTTCTGGCCATCGTCCCGGCCAGCCAGGGCAGGGAACGGGCGACCGACTGCAGCGTGGGAAGAAGCGCGCGGTGGGTGTGGCAGCGGTGGGGAAACGCCGCGACCAGGTCCTGGCACGCCTGCAGCCGGGCCACCGGGGACGCGCCGTCGACGGGCAGCGGGATGCGCAGCGCGGTGACGCCGTTGCCGAGCTGCTGTGCGTGGTGACGGGTGCGCAGGTCGACGGGCACCGTGGCGTAGAAGGGAGCCGGATCGCCGGGCCAGCGGTGCAGGGGGCCGTAACAGGCGTGGAGGGCGCCGGCATACGCGCTCAGCAGCAGCTCGTTGAGCGTGGCTCCCCGTCCCTCGGCGGGTTGGCGGCGCGCGGTACGCATCACCTGCGGGTCGAGCTCGACGACGGCCACGGACGGCCACGGTTCGCCCGGGCAGGCCGGAGGGAGGTGACGGCCGAGGGCCCTGATGCGGCGCAGCTCCCTGCCCAGGGTGGCGGGCCGCACGGGCGGGCGCCGCTGCGCTGCCGCGAGCACATGCGCCGCGGCCGATGCGAGCGGGGGCGGCGCCGCGGCGTCGTCCATCAGCAGCCGGAAGAGCGTCTCCAGGGATCGGCCGTCCAGCAGCGCGTGATGGGCGAACAGGACGACGGCCTGCCGCGTGACCAACAGCCGCCACAGAGGCCGGTCGTGCGGCAGGCCTCGCCGGACGCCGTCGGTGAGCAGGGACTCCAGGTCCTGGTCCGTGGCGGTGACGTGCGCGCCGGGATCGAAGGACCGGGCCGGCGCCCATCGATGGCCCGACAGCGCCGCCGGCCCGGCCGGGGGCTCCAGGACCAGGCTCATCCGGTCCAGTCCGCCCCATCGTTCACGGACCCGGGAGCGCACCTGCTCCAGATCGAACGGCCCTCCGACGAACACCCCGGCGATGCCGATCGTCCCCGGCAGCCCGTTGCGCAGGTGCCCTTCCTCGATGGCCGTCAGCCTCATGGTCCGCAGCCTCCTTCGGTGCTCAGCCGTGGGGTGAATCGAACACGACACTGGCGTTGTGGCCGCCGAAGGCGAAGCTGTTGCTGATCACCGGGCCGTTCGGGATCTTGCGCGGTTCGGCGGTGACCACGTCCAGCTCGCATCGGGGATCCAGCCGCGTGAGGGACGCGGTCGGCGGCGCGAGCCCTTCCCGCACCGACCAGGCCGTGATCACCGCTTCCAGCGCCCCCGCCAGCCCCAACCCGTGCCCGGTCACCGACTTGGGCGCGGTCACGGGCACCTTCCGCGGGCCGAACAGGGCGGTGATGGCCTGCGCTTCCGCGATGTCGTTCAGCTCGGTGCCGGTGCCGTGCGCGTTGACGTGCGTGACGGCGTCCGCCGTCGTGCCGGCGTCGGCGAGCGCCTGCTCCATGCACGCCCGCGCCCCGAGGCCGTCGGGATGCGGGGCCGTGAGGTGGTGGGCGTCGGAGGTACGCCCGTATCCGGTGAGCGCGGCGTAGATCCGGGCGCCCCGCGCCTGGGCGAGGTCCAGCCGCTCCAGCACCAGGAACGCCGCCCCTTCGGCGAGCACGAACCCGCGCCGCTCCACGTCGAACGGCCGTGACGCGGCCGCGGGATCCTCGCACTCGGTGACCATCGCACCGGCCCGCCCGAAGGCCAGCGCGGTCGTGGGCGTCAGCGGGCTGTCATGGCCGCCCGCCACCACCACGTCCGCACACCCCGCCCGGATCATCTGCATCGCCTCCCCCACCGCATGCGTGCCGGACGCGCACGCGGTGGAGACCGTCAGACTGGGCCCGGTGATACCGAGCCTGGCGCTGATCCAGTACGCCCCCGCGTTGTGCATCAGCCGGGGCGCGTAGAGCACGTCGGGATGCCCGATGCCGTTCTCCTGGCTGATCACCCCGCCGTACCCGGTGCCGGTGACCACCGCCCGCCGGCCCGGTACGACGTGCAGCCCTCCGGCGTCCGCCACGGCGTCCGCGGCCGCGCACACCGCCATCTGCACCGACCGGTCGGCCCGGCGGACCTCCTTGGGCGCCAGGTAGCCGGCCGGATCGAAGTCGGTCATCGCACACGCGGGGTATACGACGCTGCCCTCGTCGTCGAACGCGTGCAGCGACGTCGCCGGACGGCACTGCACGAGGCTCTCCCACAGCGCCTCCGGAGTCGCTCCGGCGGCGCAGCGCACGCCCAGGCCCGTGACGGCGACTGCGTGTCGGCGGGTCATCGGGCGAGGGGGCTGTGGGTGGCGTGGGCGCGCATCCTCACGATGAGGTCGGCGACGTCACCCACGGTGGACACGCCGGTCTTGTCGGTGCCCCGCAGGGACACCCCGAACAACTCCTCCGACGCCGCTTCCAGTTCGGTGATGTCCAGGCTGTCGGCTCCCAGGTCGGCGACCAGCCGGGCCTGCGGCACCACCGCCTCCGGCGGCACCGACATCACCCGCGCGCAGAGCGGGCGCAACGCTTCCCATACGTCGCCGTGTTCCACATCCATGCAACTGCCTCCATTCCTGGTGCCGTCAGGGCTGACTCACACCGACGGCGTCGCCATCCGGGCCCATGCCTCGAACTCCGTGACGACCGCGTCGGCGAGCCGTCTCGCGTCGTCCGGGCGCAGGTTGCACACCACGGTGAGCGTGAACGTGTCCCCCGCCTGTGCCAGGGCGAAGCTGGCGGTGCCCGGGTGCTGCAAGGGCGGCAGCCCCACGGTGCGCACCAGCCGGCGCCCTTCGAAGGCGCTCGACCCGCCGGGCCACTTCATGGCTGTGGTCGCGGTCGCCGCAAAGCAGGAGCGGCGGCCGCGGTTGGTCAGAAGTCCCGTCACCCACGGGCCGGTCCGCCGTACCGCTTCCGCGGCGGGAAACAGCACGCCGGCGTGGACGGCGGCCCGCTCGGGGACCGAGGCCAACGCGGCCTGACACGCCCGCAGCCGCGCCACGGGACCGTCCACGTCGACGGGCAACGGAACCCGAACGACCGTGAGCGTGTTCCCGAGTTCCCTCGGATTCGCCCGGGTGCGCAGGTCGCACGGTACGGCCGTGTACGCGGGCTCCTCCTGCTGCCGCCACCGCCGCACCGGGCCGTACTGGGCCCGCAGCGCCCCGGCCACCGCGCCCACCAGCAGCTCGTTCAGCGTCGCACCCCGGCCGTCGGCGGGCTGCCGGCGCGCGGATCGGACCGTGTGCGCGGACAGTTCACTGACCGCGACCGAGGGGTACGTCTCCCCCGGCGACCGCATCGGAAGGGCCTGCCCCGCGGCCGCCATCGCCCGCAGCTCCCGGCCCGCCGCGCGCAGCCCGGTCCGGGTGAGCGGCACCGACCGCGCCGAGTCCCTCGCCGCCACCGGGCTGTCCGTCAACGAGCGCATCAACGTCGCCAGGGAGCGCCCGTCCAGCAGCACGTGCTGGGCCACGAGCGCCAGGGCGAACCCGCCGCCGTACGCCGCGTCCGGGACCACGAAGAGCCGCCAGGGCGGGACTTCGCCGGTGAGCGGCCGGTGCACGCTCTCCGCCCACAGATCGTCCAACTTCTCCCGGGCGAGGGTGACATGCACGGCCGGATCGAACGGCCCCGGTACGACCCACCGCACACGCCCGCGCCGCCCGAACGGCCCCCGCCGCGCCGTCCCGCCGTCGTCCGATGGGCGGTCGAGCACGCAGTTCATCCGCTCCAGGCCCGTCCACCGCTCGGCGACGCGCGTCCGCACCTGCTCCACGTCGGGCTGCTCACCGGAGAAGACCGCCGCCAGGCCGATGACGCCCGGGCACCCGTTGAGCAACAGCATCTCGTCGGCACAGGACAGTCTCATGCGACAGGTCGCCCACCCTTCCTGGTCAACGAGATCACCCTACACGCAGGGTTACGAAGTATCACTCAGCGCATATGACGCGCCCAACAGTCCGACGCCCGCCCCGTGGTGGAGCGGGCGTCGGACCGAACGCTTCACACGCTCTACTTCAGCGCCGCGCTGTTGCAGCCCATGTCGGAACCGAGGTGGGTGTCCTGCCCGCCGGCGTTGCCCTCGCCGTTCAGCAGGTTGCCCGCCAGGCCGTTGATGAGGCCGACGCTGCCGAGGACGTCGACGTTCATGTCGTGCGAGCGGCACTCGATGCCCTGCGTGATGTCGAGGTCGTGAGCTCCCGCCTCACCGTGGGCCACGGCGGTGCCCACGCCGAAGGAGCCGACACTGCCGAGGACCGCGCCCACGAGGGCGACCTTCTGAAGCTTGCGCATTTCTTCTCCGTTGGTCGAGCGGATGTGCTGTGCAGCAGATCGAGTTGGGGTGGTGGACAACTACAGGGGGATCAGCCGAGCCGCGGCAGACCCAACTGGCCCACCGGAGGCGCCTGGACCTGTCCGAGACCGAGCCCCGGAATCTGCGGCGGGCCGGCCGGGGTGGGCGTGATCAGCGGGTTGATGAGCGGGTTCACCTGCGGGTTCACCTGGGGGTTCACCTGCGGGGCGACCCGCGGCGGCGGCTCCGGGTTGAAGACCTGCGGCGCGTGGACCTGCGGGGCCACCTGCGGCATGACCTGCGGCGCCGTCTGCGGGGTGACCTGCGGCACGACCTGCGGCACCGGCGACTGCTGGGGGGCGGACTGCGGCGCGGCGTGCGGCCGGTTGGACGCCTCCGCGGCGCCGCCCGACGAGGCCGAGGCGGAGGCGTAACCACTCTGCGGCTGGGGTGCGGGCGCCGGAGCGGGCGCGGGGGCCGGGGCCGCGTACACCGGAGCCGGGGCGGGAGCGGGAGCCGGGGCCGCGTACTGGGGCGCGTACTGGGGCGCCGGCCGCGGAGCCGAGGCCTGTGCGACGCCCGTCGAACGGGCCTCCGCGACGGCCTGCTGAGGCACCGGGTACTGCGGAGCGGGCGCCGGAGCCGCGTACGGGGGCGGCGCGTACTGCGGAGCGGGCGCCGGGGCCGCGTACGGGGGTGGCGCGTACTGGGGGGCCGGCGCCGGGGCCGCGTAGTGAGGTGCCGGGTACTCGGGAGCGGGCGCCGGAGCGCCGTACCCGTAGGGATATTCGGCGGCCTCGCTGACGCCGGCGCCGATGGCGGACAGTCCGCCGGCCGCCGCTACGACGAGCGCGGCCTTGTGAAGCTTGCGCATGGAACCCTCGGCCCTTCATTACCTGTGCAGGGAATCCGTATGTATTCAGTGCGGTCTTGCGTGCGCTCAGTGTGATATTCGTACTGCGCCCTTACAGGGGTAATGCCTGAGCTGTCATGTGGACTTCACGCTGGAGCCGGCAGCGGATCCCAATGCCCCTCTCCGAGTCCTGATCGCTGCCCTCTCCCAGCTGGCAACGACAATTAAGGGGCCGGGTCACGGGATGTGAAAGTCCGTCACTCAATTGCCATCGATCAGATAAACGGCTCTACGGATTTGTCACCCCGTCAACAACAAGCAGCGGGCCCGCACTTCTCATCGTTGATGATTTACACCCCTGGCAAATGGGTGAGCACACCCCGACACACGTGACCGGGCCCGCACTCGGCTCGTTTCCCACAGGGTCAGAGCAATGGCTCACAGCACTTCCATACGTTCCATGAACAGGTCAATTGAAGGGCCGAGGTTCCATGCGCAAGCTTCAGCACGTCGCGCTCGTCGTCGCAGCAGCCAGTGGTCTGTCAGCCATCGGCGCCGGCCCCAGCGTCGCCGACGCCCCCGTGGCATACAGGGGCACCACTCCGCCCCCGGTCGGGCAGCAGGACGCCCAGGCCCACACCTGGACCCGGTCGCAGGCCAGCGTCCAGACCCCGGGCACTCAGAGCGCGCCGCAGCGACCGGCGGCCCCCCAGCGCGGTGCCGAGGTCAGCCCGCAGGTCAGCCCGCAGCTGAGCCCGCAGATCAACCCGCAGATCTCGCCCCAGTCGGCCCCGCAGTCCGACCCGCTCGGCCAGGCCAACCTGTTCCGTCCGTCCCAGGAGTGCAGCCCGCAGTCGCTGCTCAACGCGAACGTCCCGATCGCCGCCCTCGCGGCCGCCGACGCCCGCGGTGTCGACTGCGACCAGGCCAACAGCCAGGCGAACGCCGCCGCCCACGCCCGCGCGACCAGCTAGAGCGCGCCCTCGGCACCACCTGACAGGAACACAGTGCTGGTCACAGTCTTCAACAAACGGCTGTGACCAGCACTTTCTCTTTGTGCACTGCGGCTTCCGGGTGCTTCCGACACGAGATCGCGAATCCCGGCGCGTCGCTACGACATATCGGATATTTCCTATTATTCTCTCGTAACTGTACGAAGTCGATCTCTCACAGATCGCAACCACCTCACTCCACCGGAGATGACATGCACAAGCTTCGCAAGGCTGCCGTCCTGGTCGTCGCCCTCGGCAGCGTCGGAATCCTCAGCGCCGGCACCGCCGTCGCCGACCAGGGCGGTCACGGCGGCAAGGACGGGGGCAAGTTCAGCGTCCTGCAGAGCTCCTCCTGCAAGTCGCACGACCTCAACGTCGACGTCCTCGGCCAGGTCGGCATCCTGAACGGCCTGCTGGGCAACGCGCTCAACGGCGAGGGCAACGCCGGTGGGCAGGACACCCACCTCGGCTCGACCATGGGCTGCAACAACAGCGCTTTCTAAGCGCGTGACGGCCGCATAGCCGGCCGACGGCGGGAACTAGTCCCGGCACCGAGCCTCGAGCCCGGTGCCGGGACTCCTTTTTGTATCGTGACCCGTCATGCCGCGAGATATTTCCCGCCAATCGGCCAAGGCGGTGAGACTTCCCCGAATTCGGCGTGGCTCCGATTAATACCGAATATTTCCTATTAGCCTCTGTAACCGTTCGAAGTCGATCCGTTATGGATCGCAACCCTCTTCACTCCACCGGAGAAGAACATGCACAAGCTCCGCAAGGCCGCCGTCCTGGTCGCCGCCCTCGGGAGCGTAGGACTCCTGGGTGCCGGCGCTGCCCACGCCGACCAGGGCGGATGGGGCAAGAACGGCCGGGGCCACGGCGGCTCGAGCGTCAGCGTCCTGCAGAGCACCAGCTGCAAGTCGCACGACGCCAACGTCGACGTCCTCGGCCAGGTCGGCATCGCCAACGGCCTGGGCGGCAACCTGCTGAACGGCGAGGGCAGCGCCGGCACGCAGGAGACCGGCCTGGGCTCGTCGATGGGCTGCAACAACAGCGCCTTCGGCAAGTAGGCCAGACCCTCTCCTCGGTGCCCCGGCCGCAGGCCGGGGCACCGGTCTTTTGCCGGCCGGCCGCCGGCGGCGGAAAGCAGAAAATGCCGGACCGGGCGTAAATCCCGGTCCGGCATTTTCTGCTCGCGCCTCAGAACTTGAACTTGAACTTGGGCACTCGGAAACCCTTGGGCAGCTTGGTCTTGTTGGAGCATTCCACGACCGGACCGGACCGCAGAGACCCGCCGTTCAGCAGGCTCTCCTCGGGGAACGTGACGCGCGGCCGCTCGGTGATCTGGCAGTCCTGCTTCTGCTTGATGACATACCCGCGCTTGTTCTTGTAGAACTTCTCGCTCTTCTTGACGCAGACGATGTCCCCCTGGGCGGTGATGGTGCATTCGCCCTTGGGTTCGTCATCGGCGTACGCCGGCGCGGCACCGGCGTAGATCACGGCGAGAGCCCCGAGCAGTCCCGAGACGGTTGCGATCTTCTGTCGACCGATCATGTTCTGCGTTCCTTTGCCATCGAGGCCCGGGCGGCCGCGCCGACGACCGGCGCCCGCCCGAGCCTTGGAGAACGTCGAAATACGGGAACCCGTCGTCCGGCGTTCTCGACTTCGCCCGACGACGGAATTGAGGCAGCCCGGCCGCGCACCCCGAGGGGTCTGCCGCGCGTCCGGGCTGCATGTGCTGAGGGTCCGACGGATATCGATGCGCCTGTCGTGAGAACCGCCCTACGGGGCCGACCCTGACTCGGAATACGGAGCCATCCGCCCCGCGGCCGTCACGACGACGTCCACAGTGCCCTGAAACTCGCGCATCGATCCCTCGGTGCTTTGTTACTGAGCGGCGGTAGGAGCGGCGGCCGTGTACTCCCCGTAACCGGCCTCGGGCGCAGCGGCAGGCGCAGCAGCCGGCGCGGCGGCCGGAGCGGCCTCCGGCGCAGCGGCAGGAGCAGCCTGCGTGGTCGCCGGGGTGGCGTGCGCCTTGTCGTACGGAGCACCCCACGTGCCCGCGGCGTTGGCCGTCGAGGTGGCCACCGCGGTCACGTTCTGGGCGTCCCAGTCGCCCTCGTGGGCGAACGCGGAACCGGCAGCACCGAAAGCGGACAGCCCTGCGACCGCTGCAGCTACGACCGCAACGCGCTGAAACCTGCGCATAGTTAGACCCTTTCTTCCCGGGGCACGAAGCCCTGGCTTGACTACTTAGTGTGAGCATATACACGTAATCCGTAGCAATTTGGGATCTATGACCCTTCTCTGTGTCGTGTCGGCCCATGGCAAGGAGCCCTTTCGTCCGCCTCGCCATGGACGCCAAGGGAATTGAGGAAGCCGGTGCGCGGCCCTCGCGGGCCCACCCGTCCTCCCTTGAAAGGAACGACGTTTCCCCGAGGGCGAGTCACGGGCAGCGAGCGGCGGTCACCCGTTTGCCGAGCCCTGAAGACGCGGAAAGCAGCGGACGGCCGAACCGGTCAACCCGGCGCGGCCGTCCGCTGCTTGAGGGGGAAAGACGTCGCAGGTTACGCCCCGCCGCCGAACAGGTGCTGAAGAGCGCTGCCGACGGCCCCCGGGCTGATCTCATTGCTGTCCGTCGCCGGAGCCACCTCGGGCCCCAGGTCGCTGCAGGTGATGTGCGGGCCGATCCGCGTCTGCCCGTTGGAGAAAAGGCCCGGAGCGGGCACGCTCACGGGCTTGGTCGGCTGGCAGTTCACCGACCGGCGGACGATGAAGTTGTCACCCTCGGGCGTCTGGCCCACGATCCGCTGGGTGCAGTTGGTGTTGCCCTGGCTGTCAGTCGTGCAGGCGGGCGGGTCCGCGGCGGCGTGAGCCTGGGTGATGCCAATGCCGATACAGGTCATGGCGAGGCCGCCAAGAAGCCCCGAGATGGCCGCGATCTTCTTTCCGTTGAACATGTGATGCGTCTCCTTTGTGAGGGGTGCCCCGGACGCCGTGCGCAGCGAACCGCCGCGCCGGACCCGGGATGTCGGAGATACGGGCCCCGACGTCCAGCCATGTCCGGGCTGTTCGGGGCCGTTTCGCTTACGAAGGGAAGGAGTGACCTGGGCTTCGAGGTTCAGGTCGTGCGCCGCGACGGGCCACAGGAGCGGACCTGCGCTCCGGGCAGCCGTACAGGAACGGGCCCCCTCGGGGACTGACCCCGAAGGGGCCCGCGGAAGGCGTCGCGCACGACTACGCCGCCGACCTCAGCCAGTGAACGCGTTGTTGAACTGACCGCAGGTGGTGTCGAAGGTCTCGGAGAGACCGAGCACGGCGATCGGGAGGTCGCCCTCGGCCACCGTCTGCGGGCTGCACTCCTGGTAGGGGCGGTAGAGGTCGGTTGAGGTCGGCCTGACGTCGTAGGCGACACCGGTACCGGCACCGATGGCGGACAGGCTGCCGGCCGCCGCCGCGACGATCATGACCTGGTGAAGCTTGCGCATGGAACCCTCGGTTTTCATTACCTATAGATGAGGCTGATTGCCTACTGTGACTGAACGAACACTAGCAGTAGCGACCAGGTTCCATGTCGGTCCATATCCCGTGTCCTGGGCGGGAGATGGGATATGACGCACGCGCGCGGCGGGCATAAAAAATGCCTGACGTGACGGCCGCGGTGCGGAGCGTCACGCCAGGCTCTGTGGCGGATTGCCGATGCTGTCGGAGCCCCCTGTCGGATTCGAACCGACGACCTGCTGTTTACAAGACAGCCGCTCTGGACCAGCTGAGCTAAGGAGGCCTGCACGCGCTGTCACGCACGCGCCCGTGCAGTGTACCCAGGTTCCGAGCGGGCCCCGTCGAAAATTTCCGCGAAGTTCACATGCCTCCGGGTACTGACAGACCAGGCGAACGCCAGGTACCGTCCAGAGCCAGTCCGCACATGTGGACTAAACCAACCACCTTCCTACAACGGATCGTCCGGCACGTTCCTGCCGGTAGAAGGGGGCCCATTCACCATGGCCACTGTCTCGTTCGACAAGGCGACCCGGATCTACCCGGGCACCGAGAAGCCCGCCGTGGACGCGCTCGACATCCACATCGAGGACGGGGAGTTCCTCGTTCTGGTCGGCCCGTCCGGCTGCGGCAAGTCCACCTCGCTCCGCATGCTGGCGGGGCTCGAGGACGTCAACGCCGGCGCCATCCGCATCGGTGACCGCGACGTCACGCACCTGCCGCCGAAGGACCGGGACATCGCCATGGTGTTCCAGAACTACGCGCTGTACCCGCACATGACCGTCGCCGACAACATGGGCTTCGCGCTCAAGATCGCCGGCGTCAACAAGGCGGAGATCCGCAAGAAGGTCGAGGAGGCCGCGAAGATCCTCGACCTCACCGAGTACCTGGACCGCAAGCCGAAGGCCCTCTCCGGTGGTCAGCGTCAGCGTGTCGCCATGGGTCGCGCCATCGTGCGTGAGCCGCAGGTCTTCCTCATGGACGAGCCGCTGTCCAACCTGGACGCCAAGCTCCGTGTGTCGACCCGTACGCAGATCGCGTCGCTGCAGCGCCGTCTCGGCATCACCACCGTGTACGTCACCCACGACCAGGTCGAGGCCATGACGATGGGCGACCGCGTGGCGGTCCTCAAGGACGGTCTGCTCCAGCAGATCGACACCCCGCGCAACATGTACGACCGCCCGGCCAACCTCTTCGTCGCCGGCTTCATCGGCTCCCCGGCCATGAACCTGGTCGAGGTCCCGATCACCGACGGCGGTGTGAAGTTCGGCAACTCGGTCGTGCCGGTCGACCGTGACGCGCTCGCGGCCGCCCCCGACAAGACCGTCACCGTCGGCGTCCGCCCCGAGCACTTCGACGTGGCCGGCTCCGACTCGGACCAGGGTCTCGCGGTCACCGTCAACGTCGTCGAGGAGCTCGGCGCCGACGCGTACGTCTACGGCACCGCCAAGGTCGGCGAGGAGTCCAAGGACCTCGTCGTCCGCGTCAGCGGCCGTGACGTCCCGGAGAAGGGCAGCTCGCTGCACATCGTCCCGCGCGCCGGCGAGACCCATGTGTTCTCGACCTCCACGGGCGAGCGGCTCTCCGACTGAGGGCAGCACCAGGCAGTACAACCCCGGGTAATTCACCCAGGTTGACGAAGAGGGCCCCGCAGACTGCTGCGGGGCCCTCTTTTGTGTCGACAAATACCCCGGCAAATCGGCTCATTTCGAGGGCTGTGCGTCAACGTGCCGTTCAGGGAAGAGCACCATTTCGTCCCCCGAAACGGTGACCAAATGTCGCCATATCAGTACTGAACGCTACCCTCACTCGCGTGAAGCACTCCACCAACCCACAGACACGACGCGGCCACCGGGGCCCCGCCCGCCAGCTCGGCCGCACTCTCGCCCTTGTCCTGCCCGTCGTCCTGGTGCTCTCCGGGACCCTCGCGGTCACCCGGGTCAACTGGTCGGGGAACCCCTCGGACTCGGTGCTCGCCGCGACCGACGTCACGAGCGCGGGTGACGGGAAGAACGCCCCGCGCGCCCCACAGGACGTGCTGCGCGACCAGCTCCTGACCGAGCTGCAGGAGGAGAACCCTGGGGTCGCCCTGACCCACCTCCAGCAGGCCGTCCACGACCGTCCGTCGCTGGCCCGGCACTGCGCCTCGATCGCCCGTGCGCTCGGGCGGGCCGCGGTGCGGGTGTACGGTCCGACGCGTGCCCAGTCGTACGCCCGTCCCGTCTGCGACACCGCCTTCGCTTCGGGTGTGGCGGCTGCGCACAGCTGAACACTCCTTTTGCGGACGGTAACGGCTGATTAAGGAACGGTTGCCGGCGAATGCCGCGAGCGGGGCGCCGCGTACAGTTCGGTCATGACTGATCCGAATGCCGCGTCCCGCCCCGTTCAAGCCGTCGTCCTGGCCGGTGGCCAGGGGTCCCGGCTGCGTCCGTACACCGACGACCGGCCCAAGCCGATGGTCGAGATCCCCGGTACGGGGACGCCGATCATCGGCCACCAGCTCGCCTGGCTCGCCGAGGAGGGCGTGACGGACGTTGTGGTCAGCTGCGGGCATCTCGCGGAGGTGCTGCAGGACTGGCTGAAGTCGGCCGATCTTCCGGTGCGGGTCACGACCGTCGTCGAGACGGAGCCGCTCGGGCGGGGCGGCGGTCTGAAGTACGCGGCCGCGCATCTGCCACATCCCGAGCAGCCGTGGTACGCCACCAACGGCGACATCTGGACGCGCTTCTCGCTGCGCGACATGGCCGACTTCCACGCCGAGCGCGATGCCGTCGCGACGCTGGCGCTCGCGCGTCCTCGTATTCCGTGGGGTGCGGTGAAGACGGACGGCTTCGGTCACATCACCGACTTCATCGAGGCGCCGCCGTCGACCTTCGAGATCAACGCGGGCGTGTACGTCTTCTCCCCCGAATTCGCCGGTCTCCTCCCCGAGCGCGGCGACCACGAACGCACCACGTTTCCGCACCTGGCCCGTGAACGCCGGCTGGCCGGTTTCCCGATCCCGCAGGGGGCGTACTGGCGGGCCATCGACACGGCGAAGGACCTGACAGAGGCGGCGAAGGAACTGGCGGCGCTGGGGCGGTGAGGCCCGGCCTCCGGCGGTGGGGCCGGGGTGCCTGCGGCGGCCTGCGCGGGTTCGGTGGGGGTTCGCGTAGCGCTGCGGGTCGTTGTGGGTCGGGGCCGCGCCGGGGGGTGTCCGTCCTCGGACCGGCGGCCGGACTTAGGCCAGGAGGCACTGCGTGTTGACGCCGGCCACTGCGGGCGGACACCCCCCGGCACGTCCCCTTCCCGCCGTACGCGACCGCGGGCCCGCGGGGGTACGCGCCACCATGCCCGCTTAGCTGCGGGCAGTCGTGCCGCTGGGGCGGCACGGGTGGGCGCAGCGGCACCCCGCCAGCGCCGGGCCGCGCGACCCACCCCCGCCCAGCCCCCACGCCGGGCAACTGGGCAGCAGACAGCGCTGGCGCGGCCGTACGGGTACACGGCGAAGGGCCCCGGACGTCATCGTGTCCAGGGCCCTTCGGCGTGGTGCTCGGTGTTGGGTCGGCGGGGCTACCCCAACAGGCCGCCTACCAGGCCCGGTTCGCCGGAGGTGGAGCCTCCGTTGCCGGAGCCGCCGGTTGAGCCGCCGCCGGAGGTGGGGCCTCCGGAGGTCGGGCCGGTGCTGGTGCTGGGGGCGTCGTCGGCCGGGGTGGACTGCTGGGGCGGGGCCTGTCCCGTCGTGCCCTGCGTCTGGCTCGGCGCGGCGCCGGTCGCGCCCGTGTCGCTGGTGGCACCCGGCGTGGTCGCCGCGCCCGACGGGGTGGCCGCTCCCGACGTGGCTCCCTGGGTCGGGGAGTTGGAGGCGGACGGCGTCTTCTTGTGCCTGTCGGGCTCCTGCGGGAACGGGGAGCCGGGCAGTTCGTTGCGCGGGGCCTCGCCGGGGCCGGGGACGACCACCCGGTCGGCGTCGCGGACGGCGCCGCCGAGGAGCGAGCCGATGAGGAGGGTGAGGCCGCTGACGATCGCGGTGACCAGGGCGCCGCGGCGGAGGACGTAGTTGCGCAGCTCCCAGATGTCGGAGCGGGGGCCCAGGCGCCGCCAGGCCATGCCGGCGAGGCGGCCGTCGATGGAGTAGACGGGGGCGCCGGCGATGATCAGCGGGGACCAGGCGGCGAGGTAGATGATGTCGGGGGCGTCGTAGGCCGGGACGCTCTTCCAGCTGACCGTGACCAGGAGTGCGGCGGACAGCAGTGCACCGACGACCGCGGCTACCCGCTGCCAGCAGCCCAGGACCGTGAGGACGCCGACGATGACCTGGAAGAAGGCGATGACCAGGCCGGAGCCGATCGGGTGCTCGAGGGCGAACTGGCGGAGCGGTTCGGCCACTTCCCAGGGGTGCAAGGTGTTGAGCCACTTCACCATCGAGCCGCGCTTGCCGCCGTCGAAGTAGACGGGGTCGCAGAGCTTGCCCATGCCGGCGTAGATGGAGATGAAGCCGAGGAAGACGCGGAGGGGGAGGAGGACGACGCCGAGGTTCATGCGGCGGCCGGGGTAGTAGGCGTGCCGTGCCGGGTCGTCGCCCAGGCGCTTGGGCGGTGCGCCGGTCCTGTTCTGTCCGTCGGGCCCGTCCGGCCCGTCCGGTCCATCCAGGTCCTCGAACTCCTCGTCCTCGTACGGGAGTTCCTCGTCGTACGCGCTCTCGACCGTGCGCATGTTGGGCAGCAGCCGGGTCTCCACCGACTCGTGCGTGCGCTGGGCGCCGACGATCGGCGTCTCGACGGTCTGCGTCAACTCGTCGTCGTAGCCGCCGTCGTAGCCGCCGACGCCTACGCGCGGGATGACCTGGGTGGCTCCTGCGGGGACCGGCTCGTCGCCGTGGCGGACGCTGCCGTCCCGCACGGCCTGGAGCAGGCGGTGGGCGCCGGTGTCGTCCGGCGCGGACGTGCCGTTCCAGACGGCGACTCGGCGGCGGGCGGCGGGGGCCGCGCCCGCTCTGCCGGCCGCATTGACGACGGGGATGCGGGCGGTGTCCTCGGTGGCGCTCAGGTGCCGTGCGATGCGCGAAGATTTGGTGCGCCCGGTCGACGCGCCCAACAGCACGCGGAAACTCGCGTGATTGACGATGATCTGCGCCGGATCGCTCGGCACCTTCACCATGCTCAGCGCGGGAGCGTCGTCGTATCCCGACGAGCGGTCCCCCGTGGGTGTGCGGGGTGTTCTGGTGTCCACACTCAACTAACCGAGTGACGTGTGGTTAGGACACTGCTTTGACCGGTCCGATCTGTCCGGACCCCGTCAAAGATGCGCAGGTCGCACCACTGTCACCAGAATTAACCCGCACGGGTGATGCCACGGATGTCTGTTCAGACGCGTCGGCGGGCCGCCTCGTAGAGGACGATTCCTGCCGCCACACCGGCGTTCAACGACTCCGCGCCGCCCGGCATCGGGATGCGTACGCGGAAGTCGCACGTCTCACCGACCAGGCGGGACAGGCCCTTGCCCTCGCTGCCGACCACGATGACGACCGGACCCGCCAGGGCCTCCAGGTCGCCGAGTTCGACCTCGCCGTCGGCGGCCAGACCGACGACCACGATGCCCGCCTTCTTGTACGCCTCCAGGGCGCGGGTGAGGTTCGTGGCGCGGGCGACGGGTGTGCGGGCCGCCGTGCCGGCGGATGTCTTCCAGGCGCCTGCCGTCATGCCTGCCGCACGCCGCTCCGGTACGACGACTCCGTGGCCGCCGAAGGCCGAGACCGAGCGGACCACGGCACCCAGGTTGCGCGGGTCGGTCACGCCGTCGAGGGCGACGATCAGCGGGTCCTCGCCCGCGTCGGCGGCGGCGTCGGCGAGGTCCTCGGGGTGGGCGTACTCGTAGGGCGGGACCTGCAGGACGAGGCCCTGGTGGTTGAGGCCGTTCGTCATGCGGTCCAGCTCGGGGCGCGGGGCCTCCATGAGGTTGATGCCGCCGCGGTCCGCGGCGAGCTGGAGGGCCTCGCGGACGCGCTCGTCGTTGTCGATGAACTGCTGGACGTAGAGGGTGGAGGCCGGGACGCCTCCGCGCAGTGCCTCGACGACCGGGTTGCGGCCGACGACCAGTTCGGAGGTGCCCTTGCCGCCGCGCCCGCGGGCTGCGGGACGCCGCTGGGCCTGCTTGGCCTTGGCGGTGGCGATGCGGTTCTTCTTGTGCCCCTTGCGCATCTCGGCGGGCGGGGTGGGGCCCTTGCCTTCCAGGCCCCGGCGTCGCTGGCCGCCGCTGCCGACCTGCGCGCCCTTCTTGCCGGACATGCGGCGGTTGTTCGCGGCCATGACCTACCTGTCTGTCGTGAGGCGTTCGTACGTACGTCTTTTTCGTATGTACATCTATTACGTCTATGAAGTGTGCCGCCCGGAGGCCCGGACGGCACAATCGATCTTCCCGGGCACGAGCCCGGTCAGCGCGGGCCCAGGCTCCAGCGCGGGCCCTGCGGGCTGTCCTCGATGACGAGGCCCGACTGGTTGAGCTGGTCACGGATGGCGTCCGCGGTGGCCCAGTCCTTGCGGGAGCGGGCAGCCTCGCGCTGGTCGAGGACCATACGGACCAGGGTGTCGACCACGCCGTGCAGATCCTCGCCGCGGTCGGTCTCGCCGGCCCAGTGCGGGTCGAGCGGGTCCAGGCCCAGGACGCCGAGCATGGCCCGCACCTCGGCCAGCCGCGCCACGGCCGCTTCCTTGTCGTCGGCGGCCAGTGCGCTGTTGCCCTGCCGGACGGTGGTGTGCACGACGGCGAGCGCCTGCGGGACGCCCAGGTCGTCGTCCATCGCCTCGGCGAAGGCGAGCGGCACCTCGGCGGACGGCTCGACGACGCCCGCCTTCTCCACCACGCGCTGCACGAAGCCCTCGATGCGCGCGAACGCCGACTCGGCCTCGCGCAGGGCCTCCTCGCTGTACTCGATGGTCGAGCGGTAGTGCGGGGTGCCCAGGTAGTAGCGCAGGACGATCGGGCGCCACTGCTTGACCATCTCGGACACGAGCACGCTGTTGCCGAGCGACTTCGACATCTTCTCGCCGCTCATGGTGACCCAGGCGTTGTGCACCCAGTACCGGGCGAACTCGTCGCCGTACGCCTTGGCCTGGGCGATCTCGTTCTCGTGGTGCGGGAAGATCAAGTCGAGTCCGCCGCCGTGAATATCGAAGGCGGAGCCGAGGTACTTGTGCGCCATCGCCGAGCACTCCAGGTGCCAGCCCGGACGGCCCCGGCCCCACGGCGTCTCCCAGTCGGGCTCGCCCGGCTTGGCGGCCTTCCACATCGCGAAGTCGCGCGGGTCCCGCTTGCCGGTGATGCCCTCCTCGGCGGGCTGGCGCATCTCGTCGAGGTCCTGCCGGGACAGCTCCAGGTAGGAGGGCCAGGACCGGACGTCGAAGTAGACGCTGCCGTCCGCCTCGTAGGCGTGTCCGCGCTCGATGAGGCCGCGCATCATCTCGACCATCTCGGTGACATGGCCGGTGGCGCGTGGCTCGTACGTCGGCGGGAGGCAACCGAGGGCGGTGTAGCCGTCGGTGAAGGCGCGCTCGTTCTCGTAGCCGATGGACCACCAGGGGCGGTTCTGGTCGACGGACTTGGTGATGATCTTGTCGTCGATGTCCGTGACGTTCCTGATGAACGTCACGTCATAGCCGCGGTACGTGAACCAGCGGCGCATGATGTCGAAGTTCAGCCCCGAGCGGATGTGCCCGATGTGCGGCGCGGCCTGCACGGTGGCGCCACAGAGGTAGATCGAGACACAGCCCGGCTGGAGCGGGGTGAAGTCACGGATCTGCCGGGCACTGGTGTCGTACAGGCGAATAGTCACGACACCAGGGTAGTGGGCCGAGGATGGTGGATCGGACGCTTGGGTGCAAGTCCGTCCGCGGGTGGGCGGAAATCACCTGCCACGCCTCAACCGACCCGCACCACCAGCGCCGTCGCCACCGCCATCAGGCCCTCGTCCCGGCCCGGGAAACCCAGCCCGTCCGTTGTCGCCCCCGACACGGACACCGGTGCGCCGGCCGCCTCCGACAGGATCTTCTGGGCCTCGTCGCGCCGCTTGCCGATCTTCGGGCGCGGGCCGACGACCTGGACCGCGATGTTGCCGATCCGGAAGCCCGCCTCGCGCACAATGCGGGCCGCCTCGGTGAGGAGTACGACACCCGAGGCGCCCGACCACTCCGGCCGCCCCGTGCCGAAGTGCTGACCCAGGTCGCCGAGGCCTGCTGCCGAGAACAGGGCGTTGCAGGCGGCGTGGGCGACGACGTCCGCGTCGGAGTGGCCGGCGAGGCCCGGTCCTTCGCCCTCCCACTTCAGGCCCGCGCACCACAGCTCGCGGCCCTCCTCGAAGGCGTGGATGTCGGTGCCGATGCCCACCTGGGGCAGCACCGGAAGCTGCTCAGAAGCCATCGTTGAGCCTCCGGCGTGCCAGGACCGCCTCGGCCAGGACCAGGTCCAGCGGGCGGGTGACCTTGAAGGCCTCCTCGTGGCCGGGGACGACCACGACCGTCAGGCCGAGCTGTTCGACCATGCTCGCGTCGTCGGTGACGTCGTCGGTCACCGTCTCGTGGGCACGGATCAGCGTGGCGCGGTCGAAGCCCTGGGGGGTCTGTACGGCGCGGAGGCGGGCGCGCTGCGGGGTGGCCACCACCGGTTCGGGGTCGCCCGTGGCCTTGGCCGGCTCGACCTCCTTGACCGTGTCCGCGAGCGGCAGCGCGGGCACGACGGCCGGTGCTCCGTCGCGGACGGCCTCGATCACCGCGTCGACCGTGTCCACCGGCACCAGTGGGCGCGCCGCGTCGTGCACCAGCACGATGTCGTAGTCCGGCGGCAGCGCGTCCAGGCCGAGCTTCACGGACTCCTGGCGGGACTCCCCGCCGGGGACCACCAGGAAGTCGGTGCGCTCGGGCAGCGCGTGCACGTCGAGCAGGCTCTTGACCTCGGCGGCGCCGTCGGGCGGGGCCACGACGACCACCAGGGAGACGGCGCGGGAGGCGGCCATCGCGCGTACGGCGTGGATGAGCATGGGCGTGCCGTTCAGCGCGCGGAGCGCCTTGGGGGCGCCCGGACCGAGGCGTACGCCCCGGCCGGCGGCCGGGATCACGACGGCCGTACGGGTGCCGGCGGTCGTCCCACTGCGGACTTCCGAAGACGAAGGGCGCGAAACGTCAGACATCGGTTCCTGTCAGGTTTGTGTGCTCGGCCTACTTGGGTATGGCCACAGCGTGCCGGGCGCGACGCCTTGACGGACCCTTCCGTGACAGTCGGTCGAGCCAGCTGCCCGGGCCCGGCACGTCCAGTATCGGGGGCGCCTCCGACAGAGACGTACCGCACAGGAACGTACAGCGCCTGTGAGCGAACATGCCGCAGCGCCCGGCGACAGCAATTGCGTCATCGGGCACCGCGGCACTTCTTTTAAAACAACACAGCAACTGTGCTGAACTGAGGCGGACGGACCGCGTCAGGACGCGAGAACCTCGTCGAGCAGGGCCTCGGCCTTGTCCTCGTTGGTGTTTTCCGCGAGGGCGAGCTCGCTCACCAGGATCTGGCGGGCCTTGGCAAGCATGCGCTTCTCACCGGCGGAGAGGCCACGCTCACGCTCACGACGCCACAGGTCACGCACGACTTCCGCGACCTTGATGACATCGCCGGAGGCGAGCTTCTCCAGATTTGCCTTGTAACGACGAGACCAGTTCGTGGGCTCCTCGGCGTACGGCGCGCGCAGCACCTCGAAGACCCGGTCCAGCCCGTCCTGACCGACCACATCACGCACGCCGACGAACTCCGCATTGTCCGCTGGCACACGCACCGTCAGGTCACCCTGGGCGACCTTCAGCACCAAGTAGGTCTTGTCCACGCCTTTGATCTGGCGAGTTTCGATGGCCTCGATCAGCGCGGCCCCGTGATGGGGATAGACCACGGTGTCGCCAACCTTGAACGTCATGTGACAGGTACCCCTTCCGTGGCTATCCAGGGTAACACGGATACGGCGTCTTCTGAATGGCGTTTTCGCAGGTCAGGGCATATCTCGGGGCTTGACAACTCCGACAGGAACGTGCTTCGCGGGCCGATCGGAAGAAGGTATTCGCAGGTCGGAGCGGCTCTGCGGGTGAGGTGAAACGCGCACGTTACACACATCCGGAGGCACGTCCGAGCGGCCGAACGTCCACATATGTCCGCTTCCAAGTGTGCGACTTCCGCTACTCCGTTCGGTGTCCTGAGTCGGGTACCGGACGAATCCGGAATTGATCACGCCCCGGGCCGGGAGCCCGACTGGTGATCAATTCCGGGAGGGCCGCGCATTCCTTCACGGAAATTTTGCGCCGCCGCTTGCGAGGGACTTATGTGAATGGCGGACGAGCACGCGGGCAATGTGACTGATGGGTCACTTGTGGGTGACGGGACGGATCACGGAAGAGGTACGGAAGAGGTGCTTCGGCGGTAGTTCGGCCGCTCAGGGGAGGGTCGGGTGCGGTCGCGCGGGAACGGCTCGGTAACCTAAGGCCGCTGACAGACACTTAGGGCGGCTTTACGCGCCCGCCCCGTTCGAGTCAAGGAGTTGCCGCCGCCGTGAGCAGCAGCCTTCGACGCGGCGCCCTCGCCGCTGCCGCCATCGCGTTCTCGATCGCCTCGCTCGCCGCGTGCGGAGCCGGCAACAACAGCCAGACGCTGGAGATCAAGCCGGACAACGCGGCGACCACGGTCGGCGACATCAAGATCCAGAACGCGATCGTCATCACCCAGCCCGACCTGGAGTCGACCGGCCCGGCCGCGATCTCCGCGACTCTGTTCAACTCCGGCAAGACCGCCCAGACCCTCGACGCGATCAAGGTGGACGGCACCGACAAGACCGCCGAGCTCAAGCCCGCCAAGGGCGGCAGCCTGACCATCCCGGCCGGCGGCTCGCTGATCATCGGCGGCAAGGACAACGCCTCCGCCGTGCTGCCCAGCAGCCGCGAGGCCATCCAGGACGGCAACGCCCAAAAGATCACCTTCACCTTCAGCAAGACCGGTGACGTGAGCCTGCGCGCGTTCGTCGTCCCGGCCGAGCACTACTTCGAGGGCTGGGGCCCGAGCCAGGTCCCGGCGACGCCGGGCGCGTCCGCCTCTCCGTCCAAGCCCGCCACCAGCGGCACGCCGACCGACGAGGCCTCCGCGAGCGTGACGCCGACCGAGGGCGCCGAGGCCGGGGCCGGCACCGGCACCGCGGGCGCGCCGAACCCGTCCGACAGCGCCTCGCAGACGGTGGCCGGTCACTGAGCGGTCGTACGGCATCTCCACAGCCGTAGACGAAGGGCGGGACCCCGTGCGATCGGGGTCCCGCCCTTCGTCGTGCCGAGTGCGGTTTACGGCTCGAACTTGTAGCCGAGGCCGCGCACCGTCACCAGGTACCGCGGCGCGCCCGGGTCCGGCTCGATCTTCGCGCGCAGGCGCTTGACGTGGACATCGAGGGTCTTGGTGTCGCCGACGTAGTCGGCGCCCCAGACGCGGTCGATGAGCTGCATACGGGTGAGGACGCGGCCTGCGTTGCGCAGGAGCATCTCCAGGAGGTCGAACTCCTTGAGGGGGAGGTCGACCTTGGAGCCGGAGACCGTCACGACGTGGCGGTCGACGTCCATGCGGACCGGGCCCGCCTCCAGGGCGGCCGGGGTCACCTCCTCCGGCTCGCCGCGGCGGCGCAGGACGGCCCGGATACGGGCGACCAGCTCGCGCGAGGAGAACGGCTTGGTGACGTAGTCATCGGCTCCTATTTCCAGACCGACGACCTTGTCGATCTCACTGTCCTTGGCGGTGACCATGATCACCGGAACGTTGGAACGGCCGCGCAGCTGGCGGCACACTTCGGTGCCCGGCAGGCCGGGCAGCATCAGGTCGAGGAGGACGAGGTCGGCGCCGTTGCGCTCGAACTCGTCGAGTCCGTCGGGCCCGGTGGTCGCGACCGCGACCTCGAAGCCCTCTTTGCGGAGCATGTACGACAGGGCGTCGGAGAAGGACTCCTCGTCCTCGACGACGAGCACACGGGTCACGGAAGGACCTCCGGGGCGGAAAGCGTTTCGTACGCGGTTGAATCGGGGGATTCGGCGGATGAGCGGGCGGACTGACCGGCCTCGTCGTCGAGGTCGGGGTGCTGCTGTGCGCGGTCGCGGGCCGCACCGGCCTCCGGCAGCCGCAGGGTGAACGTGGAGCCCTGTCCCTCGGAGCTCCACACCGTGACCTCCCCGCCGTGCGAGGCGGCCACGTGCTTGACGATCGCGAGACCGAGGCCGGTGCCACCGGTGGCCCGGGAACGGGCCGGGTCGACGCGGTAGAAGCGCTCGAAGATGCGCTCCTTGTCCTTGTCCGAGATGCCGATGCCCTGGTCGGTGACGGCGATCTCGATGAGGTCCCCGCCGGGGCTGTTCACCCGGCGGGCGGCGATGCCGACGCGGGTGCGGGCGGGCGAGTAGTTGACGGCGTTCTCGACGAGGTTGCCGAGCGCGGCGGCGAGCTGGCCGCGGTTGCCCCAGATGCTGAGGTCCTGGGTGCCTCCGGCGGCCATGGTGATCTGCTTCGTCCCGGCGACGTGCCGGCAGCGGTCCATCGCCTCGGCGACGAGCTCGTCGACGCGGACGGGCTCGGCGTCCTCCAGCGGGTCGTCGTTCTGGACCCGGGAGAGGTCGATGAGCTCCTGCACCAGGTTGGTGAGCCGGGTCGCCTCGATCTGCATACGGCCGGCGAAGCGCTGTACGGCCTCGGGGTCGTCGGAGGCGTCCATGACGGCCTCGGACAGCAGGGAGAGCGCGCCGACGGGCGTCTTCAGCTCATGGCTCACGTTCGCGACGAAGTCGCGCCGCACCGCCTCTATCCGCCGGGCCTCGGTGAGGTCCTCGACGAGGAGGAGGACGAGGCGGGAGCCGAGGGGCGCGACGCGGGCGGAGACGGCCAGGGCCTCGCCGCGACCGGTTCCCCGCCTCGGCAGGTCCAGCTCGACCTGCCGTATCTCGCCGTCCCGTCTCGTGTCCCGGGCCATCTGGAGCATGGGCTCGACGGAGAGCTTGCCGCCGCGCACCAGTCCGAGGGCGTACGCCGCCGAGCTGGCCTTGACCACGGCGTCCCCTTCGTCGAGGACGACGGCGGAGGAGCGCAGCACCGACAGGACCGTGTCCACGCCGGGCGGCAGGACCGGGTCGGTGTGCAGGGAGGTTCGGGTGGGTCGCTTCAGGTCGCGTTCGCTCCAGCGGAACGCCAGCATGGCGATGACACCGGTAAGCACCCCGGCGATCGCTGCCGCTGCGGCGACCGCCGCGTTCACGTCCATGCATCCAGGTTAGGCATGGGGCAGGCGGTGGCCACAGCCGTCGGAGGGCGAGCTCGAACACTCGTCGCCCAGAGTTCACCTTGGAGCCAGTGGTGGTTCATTTGGGGTGGCGGAAACGGACGCGTAGGGGCCGGATCGTGGGAGCGTCGGGTTCGCCCTGGCGGTTTAGCGTGGAGATCACACTGGCGGTTTCACGACAGTCCGACTGACGTTTTCGCGACAGTCTTACTGTCGGAGGTCACGACCGTAAGACTGTCCGCTCGACGGTTTGACCGGTTTGTTGACGAGAAGACTGTCGGTTCGAACGACAAGACCGACGGTTCGACGGACAAGACGGACAAGACGGATAGCAATCCGGATCGCAACAAGCCGGATAAAGCGGATAAGACTGACGGCTCGACGGCAGTCTCCTGGCCCCCGGAACCCCCGAGGCAGACGTAAGAGAGGGACCCCTGATGCGGGACGCGTACCACGAGGAACTGGACTCGATCGGCGACAGCCTGGTCGAGATGGCCCGGATGGTCGGGTCGGCGATCGGGCGCGCCACGACGGCGATCCTCGACGCCGACCTGAAGCTGGCCGAAAGCGTGATCGAGGCCGACCAGAAGGTCGACGACCTCCAGCACGACCTGGAGGCGCGCGCCATAGCGCTGCTCGCCCGACAGCAGCCGGTGGCGACGGACCTGCGTATCGTCGTGACCTCGCTGCGGATGTCGGCGGACCTGGAGCGCTCGGGCGACCTCGCCCAGCACGTGGCGAAGCTCACGCGGCTGCGCTACCCGGAGCGCGCGATCCCGCAGGACCTGCACGCGACCATCCTGGAGATGGGCCAGCTCGCGCAGCGCCTGATGGCGAAGGCGGCCGAGGTGATCGTCACCAAGGACGTCGACCTCGCGCTGCAGCTGGAGCAGGACGACGACGCGATGGACCTCCTCCACCGCACGCTCTTCCAGCACCTGATGGACGAGCGCTGGAAGCACGGCATCGAGACGGCCGTGGACGTGACGCTGCTCGGCCGCTACTACGAGCGGTACGCCGACCATGCGGTGGCCGTGGCCAAGCGCGTGGTGTACCTGGTGACGGGTGAGCATGCGGATGAGCTCCAGGCCGACCTTCAGCCGGAGATTCAGCCGGTTTCGGGGGCCGAAGGGGCGTAGGCGCCTCTCCTGCGCGGGCTTGCGGGGGCCTGTTCGGGGCGTGCGCAAGCCTCAGTGCGCCGTTGATGCGCCCAGCGGGGCGGGCATGGAATGGGCACAGGCTCCAGCCTCGAGGAGGGACCATGGCCGAATCCCCCAGCACCCCCGGCACGACACCCGACCCCACCCAGGAACGCCCGACCGAGCAGCCCGCCGACATCAGGAGCCTCCCGCTCTTCGGCGCCTGCGGCTGTGGCTCGGGCTGTGGGTGCGGGTGCCAGTCGGGGAATCCTTGCCAGTGCGGGTGAGGAGAGACCTCGTACGACGGTGAAGGGCCCCGGTGAACATGCCGGGGCCCTTCGTCGTGCTGGTCGTCTCGTCGTGCTGGTCGTCCCGGACGGGCGCAGCATGGAAGGAGAGCAGGCGACCGCACTCCGAGGACCGGAAGTCCGAGGATCGTAAGGAGGTGCGAGGCATGGCTCAGTTCATGGACGTACACCACAACATGAAGGGCATCACGGCCGACCAGCTTCGGGAGGCCCACAACGCGGACCTCGCCATAGAGAAGGACGAGCGCGTGCACTTCGAGCGGGCGTGGGCGGACCCCGAGTCCGGCGTCGTCTACTGCCTCTCCGAGGCCCCTTCGGCCGAAGCGGTCCAGCGCATCCATGAGCGCGCCGGGCACAAGGCCGACGAGATCCATCCGGTTCCGCTGACGGTCTGAGGACGCGGACGCGGGAGCGGTGGGGGTGCATCGGGAAGACCGGGGCATCGGGAAGACGGGGTGCATCGGAAAGCGGGGGTGGATCGGGAAGAAGGAGGTGCGAGGCCCGTGACACGGTTCATGGACGTCCACCACGGCATGCGGGGCATCACGGCCGAACAGCTGCAGCAGGGACACGACGCCACCGCCGCCGTCGAGGCGGAAGAAGGAGTCCACTTCGAACACGCCTGGGCGGACCCGGAGTCCGGCACGGTCTACTGCCTCAGTGACGGCCCCTCGGCCGAGGCGGTGAAGCGCGCCCACGAACGCGGGGGTGGCGCGGCGCCGGACGAGATCCATGCGGTGCCGCTGATGGTCTGAGCCGCGCCGCCGCCCAGAACGGCATTGCGGCCTCTGGTCCCCTGCCTGCCGACGTCGCGGGCAGGGGATTCCGTCAGTCCGCGACCTTGCAGGCGACTGCTGTGACGACGAGGTCCGACTCGACGTAGTAGTCGGCGATGTCGGAGGGGCCCACACCGGAGGGCGGTACGGGCATCGGCGTCAGGGTCGGCATACGGGTGGGCGTGGGGGTGGAGGTGGGAGCGGGTGTCGTACCCGAACACGCCCAAGAAGTGCTCGTCGAGGACGGCTTCGGCTGCGGCCCGGAGGTCGGCTCGATCCCGTCGTTGATCGACTCCGTGAACGCCCATCCGCCGACCACCAGCACGGCCCACCCCCCGACCAGCCACGCTTTGGCCCGCCCGCTCATCCCGCCCCCGCCCCGAAGTCCCACCGCCGGCCTGGCACGACAGCCGACCAGTCTGCCCATTGTGCGTGGCCGCCACGCCGGCGCCCATGGGTGCCTCTGCCTACGGTGGGTCAACCGCCATAACGGCGGCGCAAATCCTCGGTGACCCTCGACATCAGCCCTGTCAGGTCGATGCCGGTGCCCGAGTGGCTGAGGTCTCGCGACTCCTGCTCGTACTCGGTGATGTCCACTTCGCCAAGCCTCCGCACGCGTGGGCTGTGTGCGAGGCCGTTCAAGTGGGGACTTACAGACCTCCGTCTAGCGCCGCTTCAGGTTCCGGTCCAGGATTGCCCGGAGCCGGTCGACGTCCGCAGGGTCCTGAGCGCCCCGCTTGGCCAGTAGCGCGACTCCGGACGCGCGATCACCGCCAAGGAGCACGAAGAGTCCGGGCGTCTCCAGATACTCCCGGAACACCGTCCAGTCCATGCTGAAGGACGCCCGCTCACCAGTGGTGACCGCACCACGGTCGTCCGCCACCGTCCGGCACTGTCCGTACGGCTCCACCACGCTGAACATCCGGCGGGCCATGGTGCGCAGCCCTCGTACAGTGCCCCAGAACGCGACTGGCACGGCGAGCACCAGCGAGATGATCCACACGACCGGCGGTTCATCCCGGACGACCGAGAAGACGCTCACGGCGATTGCCGCCATGAGCGGCGCCACAAGTGCCTGGATCCGACCGGACGGTGACCGACGAGCCCGTGCACGGAGCGCCTCTTCGAAGTCCGCTGCGGTTGGCCGGTAGACGAACTCCACAGCCGTACCGACGTCCGTGCTCCGATGTGAGGAATCCCCGCCCCTGGTGTCCATGAGCAGCGATCGTAGCGAGGGGGTGCCGGGCGGATCCGATCAGCTGAGCCGACAGACATCCTGCCAACGTGGCTCACACAGTTTTGACGCGGTAGGTAGGTAGGTAGGAGGGGGTCGTCCCCTGCCCGCCGATGTCGCGGTCAGGGGACGACCACCTCACGGTCACTTCAGCGGTCCGGGCTCAGTTCACCGGTCCGGTCTCACTTCACATCGACGAAGTCGGCCGAGCCGGTCGTGGCCTGGGTGAGGCTCGTGCCCGCGAAGTCGTAGCGGTACGCGCCGTCCGCCGTCGCCTTCACGGTGGCCGTGGCCCAGCCGTTGCGGTCGGTCTTGATCTTCTTCAGCGTGACGAAGGGGCCGCTCGTGCCCTTGCGGTACTGGAGCAGCACCTGGTGCCCGATGAGGGGCGCGTTCTTGTGCGTCTCCCAGCTGGCGACGGTCATACGGGCCTTGACCGTGAGGTCCTTGCCCTTCTTCACCGGCTGCGGGGTGGCGACGGTCTGGGACATGTAGGTCTGGCGCTTGATGCGTGCGAGGTAGGCGCCGTCCCCGCGGGTGACGTTGCCGGCGCCGTCGGTGGCCACGGGGCTGATGGTCCAGACACCGGCGAGGGCGTTGCTGCGGAGGTTGACGTTCGGGTCGGCGGTCACGAGGGCCTCGCAGAAGGAGGTGGTCTCGTTGATCTTCACGCAGTGGCTCGACCCGACCAGGACCCCGTCGGCCTTCGCCCGGTCCGCTCCGTGCCACAGCTCGTACGACACGCTCTGGACGCCGGACGGGTCGCTGACCGTCGCGGAGACCGAGAACACCTTCTTCCGCGCGGCCTCGACGCCAACGGTGTAGTCGCGGTTGTGGTTGACATCGATGTTCCAGAACGTCGTGCCCGAGTCGTCCGGCTCGGCCCCGGCGGCCGGAACGACGAGAGCGGTGACGGCCAGGGCGGCGCTGAGGGCAGCGGCGGTGGCGGTGGCGACAGTGGCGCGTAGGCGCATGGCGTGGTTTCCCCCACGTTTGATGAATGGGTGGTGACTTCACCTGCATCAGACAGAGGGGGCGTGAGGGGGGTTGTGCACCCTTGCCGACCCGGCCCATCACTTAATCCTGGCTTCTCCTCGAGTTGGTGGAATCATCGGCTGCCGGCCAACCCGGCTGAGGGTCCGCGGGTGGACCGGGCCATGAAAATGCCCCCGATCCGCGCCATCAGCGCAGGTCGGGGGCATGATCATGGAGCCTACTTCTTCTTGCCCTGGTTCTTGACCGCCTCGATGGCCGCCGCAGCCGCCTCCGGGTCCAGGTACTTGCCGCCCGGCGTCACCGGCTTGAAGTCGGCGTCGAGCTCGTAGTACAGGGGGATGCCCGTCGGGATGTTCAGGCCGGCGATGTCGGCGTCGGAGATGCCGTCGAGGTGCTTGACCAGGGCGCGCAGTGAGTTGCCGTGGGCGGCGACCAGGACTGTGCGGCCGGTCAGGAGGTCGGGGACGATGCCGTCGTACCAGTACGGGAGCATGCGGAACACCACGTCCTTCAGGCATTCCGTGCGGGGGCGCAGCTCCGGGGGGATCGTCGCGTAACGCGCGTCGTCCGACTGGGAGAACTCCGTGCCGTCCTCGAGCGGGGGCGGCGGGGTGTCGTACGAGCGGCGCCACAGCATGAACTGCTCCTCGCCGAACTCGGCGAGGGTCTGGGCCTTGTCCTTGCCCTGAAGGGCGCCGTAGTGGCGCTCGTTCAGGCGCCACGAGCGGTGGACGGGGATCCAGTGACGGTCCGCGGCCTCGAGGGCCAGCTGGGCCGTGCGGATCGCGCGCTTCTGGAGGGACGTGTGGACAACGTCGGGCAGGAGGTCGGCGTCCTTCAGGAGCTCGCCGCCGCGGACTGCCTCCTTCTCGCCCTTCTCGTTGAGGTTGACGTCCACCCAGCCGGTGAACAGGTTCTTCGCGTTCCACTCGCTCTCGCCGTGGCGGAGGAGGATCAGCTTGTACGGTGCGTCGGCCATGCGATGAGCGTAATCCAAGCCTCTGATCGGGTGCGCCCGCCTCTCGATGGGCGGACTGTTGACGGGATCTGTTAATTGAGTGGCCTCCGACAAGGGCGCGCTCGTAAGTTGTGCCTACCGCATGAGCCGCTTACATCGACCGTGCCGTTCCTGGCTGTGCCATTCCTGGGGGATTTCTATGTCGCTCGCCGCCCTGAGACGTGCCACCCGAGAGACCGTCTCCGGGCTCCCCCGCGAGTTCTGGTGGCTGTGGACCAGCACCCTGGTGAACCGGCTCGGGGGATTCGTCGCGACCTTCATGGCCTTGTACCTCACTCTCGATCGCGGGTACTCCGCCTCCTACGCCGGTCTCGTCGCCTCGCTCCACGGCCTCGGCGGGGTCGTCTCTTCGATCGGCGCCGGCGTCATGACCGACCGGCTCGGGCGGCGGCCCACCCTTCTCGTCGCCCAGGCGTCCACCGCCCTCTCCGTCGCGCTCCTCGGCTTCGTGCACCACCCCGTCGCCATCGCCGCCGTCGCCTTCCTCGTCGGCGCCGCCTCCAACGCCTCCCGGCCCGCCGTGCAGGCGATGATGGCCGACATCGTCCGGCCCGAGGACCGGGTGCGCGCCTTCTCGCTCAACTACTGGGCCATCAACCTCGGGTTCGCCATCTCCTCCATGGCCGCCGGGTTCATCGCGGAGGTCAGTTACCTCGCCGGATTCCTGATCGAGGCGGGGATGACGGCCGTCTGCGCGGTCGTGGTGTTCGTCAAGCTGCCCGAGTCGCGGCCCGAGCGGACGCAGGCGGAGAAGGCCGCCGAGGAGGTCGGGCTCGGGACCGTGCTGCGCGACGGGCGCTTCATGAGCGTCGTCGGGCTGTCCTTCCTCGTCGCCCTCGTCTTCCAGCAGGGGGCTGTGGGGCTGCCGGTGGCGATGGGCGACGCCGGGTTCTCCCCCGCCGACTACGGCCTCGCCATCGCCGTCAACGGTGTCCTGATCGTCGCGCTGCAGATCCCGGTGACGCGGTTCATCGAGCGCCGGGACACGGGGCGGATCCTCGTCGTCTCGTCCCTGCTGGCCGGGTACGGCTTCGGGCTCACCGCGTTCGCCGGTTCGGTCGGCGTCTTCGCGCTGACGGTGTGCGTGTGGACGCTGGGCGAGATGCTGAACGCGCCCACCCAGACCGGGCTCGTCGTCCGCCTCTCCCCGGCCCAGGGACGTGGGCGGTACCAGGGCATGTACACCATGTCCTGGTCCGTGGCCGCCCTGGTCGCGCCCCTGATGTCCGGCTTCGTCATCGACCACTACGGCGCGGAGTGGCTGTGGGGGCTGTGCGCGGTCGTCGGTACGGCGGCGGCGATCGGATACGGCGCCCTGATGCGCCGGCTGCCGGCGGAGAAGCCCGCCGACGACGAAACCCCGGCCACCGCGAAGAGCGAGGTCAGCCCCGCCTGACGGCGAATCCCCGGGGTTCGCCGGTCGTCGTCACGAGTGCATCCGCACCCGGTCGTCGTCACGGATGCATCCGCGCCCCCTTCACCACCTTGTCCACCGCGTTCCTCGGCCCGTACACCGCCAGCCCCACCAGATCCAGCTCCCCCGTCGGCACGGCCCGCACCGCCGCGCGGTTGTCCCGGTCGTTGCCCGTCGTGAAGAGGTCGGAGGTGAACACCGCGCGCGGGAGGGAACGGGACAGCACGCGCGCGTGGGCCGTCGTCAGCGTCTCCTTCGTGCCCTCGAAGACCAGGACCGGCTGGCGGAACATCGGCAGGTAACGGACGCCGTCCCCGTCCTCGTACGGCTCCCCGATCACCTCGGGGAGCTGCGTGCCCAGGCCGCTGACCAGGAAGGCCGTGACGTTCAGACGCTGCCACGGCTCCAGGTCCTCGCGCAGCAGCACGGCGATCTTCGTGTCGAAACGGACAGGGGCCTGATCGGTCGCATCGGTCGCATCGCTCATACGACGAGACTGGCGGCCGCCGTACGACTCCGTCTTGTACGTTCTTTGCATGGCCGCCGCCCGGAACCACCAGGAGGTCTCCGCGTGGCGCCCCTCCGTCCCGGGCGTCACCGAGGTCTTCCACGCCCACTTCACCGAGTACGCGTATCCGATGCATGTCCACGAGGCCTGGACGCTCCTCATCGTGGACGACGGCGCCGTACGGTACGACCTCGACCGGCACGAGCACGGCACCCCGCACGACACGGTGTCCCTCCTGCCACCGCACGTCCCCCACAACGGCTCCCCCGCCACCCCGCACGGCTTCCGCAAACGCGTCCTGTACCTGGACAGCACCCGGCTGGGCGAGGACCTGATCGGCCCGGCGGTGGACTCCCCCGACCTCCGGGATCCGGTGCTGCGGCAGCGCGTCGGCCAGTTGCACGCCGCCCTCGCGCAGCCCGGCGACGAGTTGGAGGCGGACAGCAGGCTCACTCTCATCGGCGACCGGTTGCGCGCACACCTGCGGCCCAGAACCGTCACCGACCTCCCGCGCCGCGATCCTGCCCTCGCCCGCCGCCTCCGCGAACTCCTCGACGAACGTGTCGTCCAGGGCATCGCCCTCGACGAGGCGGCCGCGCTCGTCCAGGCCCATCCCGCGCATCTCGTACGGTCGTTCAGCACCGCGTACGGCATCGCCCCGCACCAGTACCTGATGTCCCGCCGCGTCGACCACGCCCGCCGGCTGCTGCTGGAAGGCCGGTCGCCGGCCGAGGTGGCGACCGCGACGGGCTTCTACGACCAGTCCCATCTCACGCGCCACTTCCGGAAGTTGGTGGGCGTGCCACCGGGGCGCTACCGCAGCAGCGCGCGCTGAGCGTCGTACAGATTGCGCGGCCGTACGACGTCGGTGGTGCCGTACAGCTCCAGGCGGGAGTGGAGGTCCCCCGTGAAGTCCGGTACGTCGATCTGGTCGAACTCGGTGACCTCGTTGATGCCGACGGTGGCGGAGTACGGGGCCAGACCGTCGAGGCGGATCATGCCCGCGCGGCCGTTGGTCACCCGGACGTTCCAGTGGGTGAAGCGTGCGCCGAACAGTGGGCCCGCGCTCGCGTCTCCGCCGTGACGGCCGTCGTTGTGGACGGTGATGTCGGTGCGGACGTTGGCGAAGGGCAGGCCGCGGTGGCTGTCGAAGGTGCCCGTCCGCATCTCGCCGCGTGACCAGACGTTGTGCGAGGACAGGCCCTCGACGTTGATGCCGTGGAGCTGGGTGCCCGCGGGGGCCGGGGTCGTGCGGGCCTCGATCGTGAAGTCCTCGATCAGGTTGTCGTGCGAGCCCTCGCGGCAGAAGTACGGGTGGTGGGTGCCGCGGCCCGACACGCGCGTGCGGCGGAGCGTGCAGGCGGAGGCCGCGACCAGGCCGAAGCCGTTGTCGACGTGGCGGACGGTCACGTCGTCCACCCAGCAGTCGTAGGCGCATTGGAGGACGACGCCGTTGTGGCCGCGGTCGAGGAGGTGGGGCTGCTGTGGGGTCTCCGGCGCCTCCAGGGTCAGGCCCTCGACGCCCGCTCCCGTCAGCTCGGGCGTGTGGGTGGTCAGTTGGGGGTTCCACTCCGGGCGTGTGTCCAGGGGAAGGGGGCGTTCCAGGGTGATCTTCCGGCCGTGGATCCGGGCGATGCGGACCGGCCATTCGTAGGGGACGTACGACGTCAGTTTCGTCTTTTCGGCCCAGGTGTAGGCCTCCGGGCCCGGGCCGCCGCCGCACATGTGCTCCAGGAGGGTGTGGTCGGCGTCGTCGGCGAGGCGGAGCAGGACCAGGGCGCCGGGGTGCAGCGACGAGGGGTCCGGGACCGTCACCGTCCAGGCGCCCTGGCGCGCGGGGTCGACCGGTGTGAGCGTGCGCCACTCGTCGCGCCGGTTGCCCGTCCAGCCCTCGAAGGGCCAGGCCTTCGCCCTGATCGCGGCGACGAGGGAGTTCCAGCGGGCCTCGGGGGCGAGCCAGATGAGGCCGCCCGCCCAGGACCACGCCGACTTGTCGCCGCCGTAGCGGGAGCCATAGGCGCCGATCAGGTCGGTGAGGTTCTTCGTCGCGTGGAGTGTCGTACGGCTGCTGCCGGCGCCGCGGAGCACCACGTTCGAGTGGCCTACGCGGATCACGTCGTCGATGCGGAACGTGCCGGGCGGGATGGTGACCGTGCCACCGCCGGCCCTTCCGGCGGCGGCGATGGCACGGTTGATCGCGGGGGCGGAGTCGGTCGTGCCGTCCGGCACGGCACCGAAGTCGCGGATGTCGGCCACGGCCGGGCGGCGGGGGAAGCGGGGCGCTCCGCCGCGGTAGCCGGCTCTACCGACGAAGGGGATCTGGGGGTGGGTGAAGGGAGTGTGGGTGAACTCGTGCCAGAGAGGCGGGGCTTCGGCGGCGGATGCCGCCCGTGCCGTGCCGGTCGCCGCGCCCGTCGCCGCGCCGAGCGCCACGGCCGTGGCCCCGCCGAGCAGGGCCCGTCTGGTGAGGTGCGTGTTGCCCATGTCCGTGCGTCCTCCATGCGGCTCTTCATGGATGTGAACGACGTTCAGATGTGCGGTGGGCGCGAGCATGCCACGACCCTGCGAAGCGCGGAAGGGGTCGCGCAGCGTGAGTTGGTTCGGACCTTTACGTCAGTCCGCTGAGCGCTGAGTCAGATGACTGAACGCGTCCAGGTTGCGCGTCGATTCGCCGCGCGCCACTCGCCACTCGTACTCCTTGCGGATCGCGGAGGCGAACCCCAGCTCCAGGAGGGTGTTGAAGGCGCCGTCCGCCGCCTCCAGGACCTGGCCGAGGAGACGGTCGATCTCGTCGGGGGTGACGGCGGAGAGGGGGAGCTTGGCGGTGACGTAGATGTCGCCGAGGCGGTCCACGGCGTAACTGACGCCGTAGAGCTTGAGGTTGCGCTCCAGGAGCCAGCGGTGGACGCCCGGCTCGTTCTCGTCGGGGTGGCGGATGACGAAGGCGTTGAGCGACAGGGAGTGGCGGCCGACGAGGAGGGAGACCGTCGTCGACAGTTTGCGGGTGCCGGGGAGTTTGACGACGTAGTTGCCGGGGGCGGGGCTCTCCCACTCCAGTTCGGCGTCCTTCAGGGCTCCCTCGACGACCTGCGCCGTCTTCTGTGCGTCAGCCATGGTGGGAGCGTACGCGACGCCGGTGGGACTGGGTCGCGGCCGTGTAGACGTCCGCCGTGGCGGCCGCCGCGGCGTCCCAGCCGAAGGACTGCGCGTGCCGGGCCGCGGCCTCGCCCATGCGGGGGGACAGGTGCGGGTCCTCCGCGAAGGCGTGCAGCACGCGCGCGTAGTCGGCCGGATTGTGGCCCTGGACCAGGAAGCCGGTACGGCCGTCGCGGACCGCGACCGGGAGGCCGCCTACCGCTGCCGCCAGCACGGGCGTGCCCGCCGCCTGCGCCTCGATGGCCACCAGGCCGAAGGATTCGCTGTACGACGGCATGACCAGCACCGATGCCGCGCGGAACCAGTCCGCGAGCTGATCCTGGCCGACGGGCGGGCGGAACCGTACGACGTCCGCGATGCCCAGGCGTGCCGCCAGCTTCTGCAGGCCCTCGGGCTTGGCGAGGCCGCTGCCGCTGGGGCCGCCGACGATGGGGACGACGATGCGGGAGCGGAGGTGAGGGTGCTCGTCGAGGAGGACGGCTACGGCGCGGAGAAGGACGTCCGGGGCCTTCAGGGGCTGGATGCGGCCCGCGAACAGGGGGATCAGCGCGTCCTGCGGGAGGCCGAGGCGGGCGCGGGCCGCGGCTCGGCCGTCGGCGGGCGAGAAGCGGGTGAGGTTGACGCCGGGGTGGACCACGGCGACCTTGGCGGGGTCGGCCGCGTAGTGCCGTACGAGTTCGTCGGACTCTTCGGCCGTGTTGGCGATGAGCCTGTCGGCGGCCGCGACGATCTGGGTTTCGCCGATGACCCGGGCTGCGGGCTCGGGGGTGTCGCCGTCGGCGAGGTTGGCGTTCTTGACCTTGGCCATGGTGTGCATGGCGTGCACCAGGGGGGCGCCCCAGCGCTGGGCGGCCAGCCAGCCGACGTGGCCGGAGAGCCAGTAGTGGGAGTGGACCAGGTCGTAGTAGCCGGGGCGGTGACCGGCCCAGGCCTGCATCACGCCGTGGGTGAAGGCGCACAGCTGGGCGGGGAGGTCCTCCTTGTTGAGGCCCTCGTAGGGGCCCGCGTCGATGTGGCGGACGAGGACGCCGGGGGCGAGCTGGACGGTGGGGGGGAGGTCCGTGGCGGTCGTGCGCGTGAAGATCTCCACCTCGATGTTGATCGCGGCGAGGCGCTGCGCGAGCTCCACGATGTAGACGTTCATGCCGCCGGCGTCGCCGGTGCCGGGCTGGTGGAGCGGTGAGGTGTGCACGGAGAGCATGGCTACGCGGCGGGGGCGGCGGTGGAGCCTGAGCCGCGGGTGGGCCGCCGGAGAGCGACGCCCGAGCCTGCTGACGTACTGGCTCACGTGGCGGTCCTCCTTGGCTGCGGGCATGCCGGGTGGAGGGTGTGGGGCCCTCCAAGGGGGTGCAACAGCGGGGGGAGGGGTTGCCATTCCTGGTGGGGTGGTTTTTGCCGAGGTATTACCGGGGGTCGCTCAACTGTTCGGGGCCGGGGGGCGTCCACCTGTGGTGGGCGGTGCGGGTTGTGGGGGTGCGGGTTGTGGGGGGTGCGCGGCTGTGCCTGCGGCAGCCTGTGGCCCTGAGTGGGGGTGCGCCTTGCGCACTACTCGTTCGTCGTGGGTCGGGGCCGCGCCGGGCCCTTTACCCTCGTATCCATGACTGCCCGCGCCGCCGCCCGCCCCGTGGGAACGGTGACTCGCGGGACCACCAATCCGAATCGGCTCCGTCGTATGGACCGCTGGATCGCCCACACGCACGGGGCCGAGCTGCGGCGGGCCGCCGAGCCTGTCGCCGTCGATCTCGGATACGGCGCCGCTCCCTGGACGGCCGTCGAGCTCCTCACCCGGCTCCGCGCGGCAGCGCCCCGCGCGCGGGTCGTCGGTGTCGAGATCGAGCCGGCGCGGGTCGCGGCCGCCGCGTCGTACGAGCGGGAAGGGCTCGTTTTTCGGCATGGCGGGTTCGAGATTCCGATACCGCAGCGGCCCGTGCTGGTGCGGGCGGCGAATGTGCTGCGGCAGTACGAGGAGGGTGAGGTCGCCGGGGTCTGGGAGCGGCTGTGTGCGCGGCTGGCGCCGGCCGATCCGCTGGTCGGGTCGCGTGGGGGGCTGCTTGTCGAGGGGACCTGTGACGAGGTCGGGCGCCGGCATGTGTGGGTGGCACTCGGGCCGGAGGGGCCGCGCACGGTGACCTTCGCGACGCGGCTGGGGTCGCTGGAGCGGCCGTCGGATCTTGCCGAGCGGCTGCCGAAGGCTCTCATTCACCGCAATGTGCCCGGTGAGGCGGTGCATGCCTTTCTGCGCGACTTCGACCGTGCCTGGGCCGCCGCCGCGCCCTATGCGTCCTACGGTGCGCGGCAGCGGTGGATGCGGGCGGTGCGGGACCTCGCGGGTGACTGGCCGGTGATGGACGGGCCGGTGCGATGGCGGCAGGGTGAAGTGACGGTGCGGTGGGAGGCGTTGGCGCCGCGGGCCTGACTCCGGGGGCGGGGAACGATCTCCGCGAGTCGTTCGTCACATTGGCGGGGAGATCGTCATGGGGGCGGGCGAGGGGGGAAATACGTAGTCCGACTGCCTCTGTCGCTTTGCGCGTCGTCGTGGCACGATCCCCCAAGCGCCGATAAGTTACTGACGGTAAATCAGGTTTGGGGGCAGAGGTATGGGACCGGGCAAGCGCACCCTCTCGCCGGGCAAGCGCAGCGTCCTCGTGGCCTTGACCGTGGTCTGTGCGGTCACCGTGCTGGCGGCGCCTGGTACGGCGTTCGCGGCACCTTCCCCTGGGCCGTCACCCTCGTCTTCCCCGACGGCCGTGTCGAACAAGGACCTTGAGGCCGTTCGCCAGAAGCTCGACAAGCTCTACCACGCCGCGGCCGTCGCGACCGACGAGTACAACGCCGCCGAGGAGGCGGCCGAGAAGCAGTCCGCCGAGATCGTCGCGCTGGCCAAGAAGATCGTCAAAGGCCAGGAGAAGCTGGCCGAGTTGAAGAAGCGGGCCGGCGCCGCGGCCGCCGCTCAGTACCGGTCCGGCGGGCTGCCCGACGAGGCCCAGCTGATGCTCAGCGACGATCCACAGGGCTTCCTCGACGGCGCCGGGCGGGTACTGCAGGGCCAGCGCGCGACCAAGGGGCTGCTCGCCGAAATGACCCGCACCCAGCAGGACTTGGAGCAGTACGCCAAGGACGCCTCCGCTCAGTGGCAGAAGCTGGAAGCCGGCCGCAAGGCCAAGGCGGCCGCCCAGAAGAAGATCGAGCAGCAGATCAAGGCGGCCGAACAGCTCGAATCCAGGCTGGAGAAGGAAGAGAAGGAGCGCCTCGCCGAGCTGGAGAAGGAGGCCGCCTACAAGGCGCAGACCGCCTGGCTGGATTCCGGCATCCTCGAGGACATCAAGGGCAAGGCGTCCGAGCAGGGCCGCGAGGCCGTCGAGTATGCCACTGAGCAGCTGGGCAAACCGTATGAATGGGGCGCCGAGGGGCCGAAGTCGTACGACTGTTCAGGGCTCACGTCACAGGCCTGGGCGAGCGCCGGGCAGGGGATTCCGCGGACCTCGCAGGAGCAGTGGAAGCAGCTGAAGCGCATCGACATCGAGGACATGCGCCCCGGCGACCTCATCATCTACCACGGCGACGCCAGCCATGTGGCCATGTACATCGGCGACGGCGCCATCATCCACGCCCCACGACCCGGGCGGACGGTGACGGTCGCCGGGGCCGGATCGATGCCGATTCTCGGAGTGGTTCGGCCCGATGCGTGAGGGTTCAGGGGGGCTTGTGACAGGTGAGGCAGAGGCTGGGTGGCGATGAGACCTGCGGTTTGTGACGGGTGGTCGTGACCCCCGCCACGTGACCCACCCCACGTCACTCTGCCGTGAAACCCGCCGCCGGCGTGACGTTCGTCATCCCTTGCCCTGCTCCGGCCTGTCCAACTGCGGTACGGAACGCGGCATATGACAGAGGCCAGCGTCAACGCGGCGTGGCTCACACCATTCCATTGCGGCGCCGACACCCGCTATGGTCCCCGTCGGTGGATCGAGGTCCCTCGTTCCCACCATGCCCTCGGGGGGAGGGAAGGAACTCAAGACGATGCCCGTACCCATACCGCGGCAGAGAGCGATCCCGGCCGCGGAGAGTGGTCAGGCGCAGGCCGCGTCCCCAGGCGGCACCTCCACGGAAGAGGCCCCGCGTAAGGAACAGACGGTCGAGAACACCACCCACACCAACCTGACCCTGCTGCTGATCGAGGACGATCCCGGCGGGTCGGCGATCGTGCCCGAGTTGCTCGACTCGGCCGGCAAGCCGATCCGCGTGCGCACCGCCCGCAACCTCACCGAGGCCGAGCGGCTGCTCACCGACGACGTCCACTGCATCCTGCTCGACCTCGCGCTACCGGCGCCCGGCCGGGCCGCCGCCGACGACGAGCTGGCCGTGCTCAGGCACGTCCTGGAGATCGCTCCCCGGCACGCCGTCCTCGCGCTCACCGCCTCCGGCGACGCCGAGCGCGGTGCGGAGGCCGTGCGCGTCGGCGCGCAGGACTACCTCTTCCGGGACGAACTGGACGGGCGGCTGCTGAGCCGGGCGATCCGGTACGCCGTGGAGCGGAAACGTTCCGACACGGCCGAGCGGCGGCTGGCCGAGGGCCGGATGCGGGCGCAGGAGAACCGCCGCCTGGAGCGCGGTCTGCTGCCGACGCCGCTGCTGGAGGGGTCCTCGCTGCGGTTCGCCGCGCGGTATCGGCCGGGGCGTTCGCGTGCCCTGCTGGGCGGTGACTTCTACGACGTCGTCCGCACCGCGGACGGGACCGTGCACGCCATGATCGGTGATGTCTGCGGGCACGGGCCCGACGAGGCCGCGCTCGGTGTGGAGCTGCGCATCGCCTGGCGGGCGCTGACCTTGGCCGGCCTGTGCGGGGACGCGCTGCTGGGGACCCTTCAGCAGGTCCTTGAGCACGAGCGGGCCGACGACGAGATCTTCGCGACGCTGTGCACGGTGGATATCGCGCCGGACGGGCGGCGGGCCGGGCTGTGCCTCGCCGGGCATCCGTCACCGCTGGTCGCCCGGCCCGGCCGGCCCGCGCAGCTGTTGCCGTACGACAACAACGGGCCCGCGCTCGGTCTGCTGCCCGGGGCCCGGTGGCCCCGGATGGAGGTGAAGCTGGGGGCCGAGTGGAGTCTGATGCTCTACACCGACGGCCTCATCGAGGGGCGTGTCGGCGAGGGGCGGGAGCGGCTCGGGCAGGACGGCATGGTGGAGATGGTCCGTCGGCAGCTGGCTGAGGGGCTGCGCGGGGAGGCCTTGCTGCGGGCGGCCGTCAATGAGGTTCGGGACCTCAATGGGGGCGAGCTGACGGACGACGTGGCGGTGCTGTTGCTCGACCGGGGAGTCTGAGCCGGGGCTCGCCGTAGCGGGGCCTGCTGTATGCCGTCTGCTCGGACACAGCCCCGCGCCCCCAGGGACGTTACCGTCCGCCATTCCACGGGCCGTAGGGCCCGTCGCTGCTGGAGCCCCTTCTGCTGCGGCCTCCGCCCGGCAGGCTCTTGATGGCTGGGCGGACGTCGACCATGTACACGATCGTCGCGATGAGGCCGATGATCGGCAGGAACGACAGGATCGGGAAGAGCAGGTTCACCACGAAGGCGATGCCGAGGATGATCATCCAGAACGGCTTGGTCTGCTTGTCGGCCGCTCGGTAGGCGTCCTCCCGGCGGAAGGCAGCGTCGATCAGCGCGAAACCGCTGAAAAGGATCAGGGCCATGCTCAGCAGCCACATGAACCCCGCGAAGCCCTGCATCAGCACAACGTCCACCACCTGATTCGGCTCGTACCTACGCGGTCACCGTACCCCCAACCGCCGGACCGCTACCCGAACAACGGGCCGAGCACTCGCTGAGTGCCCGGCCCGTGCCGAACGGCCCCTTTTCACCCGTAGGGGTTACTTGGCGGGCGGGGTCGTCTTCTTGGCGGTGGTCTTGCGTGCCGTGGTCTTCTTCGCGGTGGTCTTCTTCGCCGCGGCGGCCTCCGCGGCGGACTTGGTCTCGGCGGTCTCGGCCTCGGCCTTGTCCTCCTTGACCTCGACCGGCTCGGCCTTCGGCTCGACGGCCACGGCGAGCTCCTCGATCTCCTCGGCCGCCTCGCCGCGCCAGTGCTTCACCGCCTGCTCGCCGTGCTCGGCGACCTTCTCGTAGGTCTCGCGGGCCTTCACGGCGTACTCGGCGGCGACGCCGACACCGCGCAGCGCGAAGTCCTGGGCGGTCTCGCCGAGCTTCTTCAGGTCGGCGTCGAGGTTGCTGCCGAGCTTCTTGAAGTCCGCGTCCAGGTTGCTGCCGAACTTCTTGATGTCGGCGTCCAGGGTGCTGATGAGCTCGTTGACCTTGGCCTGGAGGGTCTCCTGCGCCTCCTTGGCGCGGGCGGTGGCCTTCTCCTGGACGGCCTTGGGGTCGGTGTTGCGAACGGCCTCGAACCGGGCCGGCGCCTCGGCGCGCAGCTGCTCCACCAGGCCGGGCACCTTCTTGGCCTGCTGGAAGGCCAGGTCGGCGGTGCCGGCGGCGAAGTAGAGCGGGGTCGGGTCGCTGAAGGTCTTACGCAGGTCGTCGGCGATGGCCATGGTGATGGTCCTCCCGGGTTGCTTTGAGGTGAGGGTTTTGGATCCCGCGGGCGACCGGACGGCTGGTCCGCCGGTTCGTGTCGACGCGTGCCGGTGTGTGGCGCGCGTACGGCAGAACTCGGTCAGCCGGCCGACTGCTGCGGGTTGATCGGGTTTTCCGGGTCGGCGTCGCTGCCGTCGGACGTACGGGTCGTGCGGGGCTTGCTGGTCTTACCGGTGTTGCGGGTACGGCGCGCGGCGGACTTGCGGCCGCCGTCGGCCGTGCTGTTCGTGCGGGTCGTACGGCTGCGGCGTACGGCGGCGTCACTGCCCTGGGCGTCCGCCGCGCCGTCGGGGTGGCCGTCGCTCTGCGGGGAGTCCGGATCCGAGCCGACGGCCGCGATCACCTCGGCGATCTCGCCCGCCTCGGTGGATATCCCGAACCCGTTCTCCTTGCGGAAGGATTCGTAGATCTGGAGCAGCACCTGCTTCTGCCGCTCGTTCAGCGTGGGATCGGCGAGGATGACGGCGCGCGTCTCCACCTCGTCCCGGTCCCGCTCGGCGTCGAGAATGCCGGCGCGGACGTACAGCGTCTCCGCGGAGATCCGCAGCGCCTTGGCGACCTGCTGCAGCACCTCCGCGCTCGGCTTGCGCAGCCCGCGCTCGATCTGGCTCAGGTACGGATTGGACACCCCGGCGGCATCGGCGAGTTGCCGCAGCGACAGCTGCGCGGTGCGCCGCTGCTCACGCAGATACTCGCCGAGATTGCCGACGTTGAGCGATGCCATGTCTCCACCTTGCCTCACCGTCGCTAACTATTGCAAGCACCCGCTTGCAATAGTGCGCCACGCCACGTGTCGACCGTCAGGGTGTGCACGACGCTTTCCCCCCGATGTCACAGACGCCCGGGCTGTCTCGTCCCAGGTTGCAGAGACGGATTCATAGTCGGGAAGGTGAGGATCATGCGGGTGTTCGTGGCAGGGGGTACCGGGGCCCTGGGCCGGCGACTGGTGCCGCAGCTGGTGGCCCGTGGCCATCAGGTGACGGCCACGACGACGAGCGCGGCCAAGCTGGGGCTGCTGGAGCAGCTCGGCGCGCAGGGCGTCGTGATGGACGGGCTGGACGGGATGTCGGTCGGTGAGGCGGTGGCCGCGGCGCGGCCGGACGCGATCGTGCACGAGATGACCGCGATCTCCGGCAAGGCCGACATGCGGCACCCCGACCGGACGTTCGCCACCACCAACCGGCTGCGCATCGAGGGCACGGACCACCTGCTGGCCGCCGCCGACGCGACCGGCGTCCCCCATGTCGTCGTGCAGAGCTTCGCGCAGAGCTACGGGGCCGGGGCGGGGCTGCTGACCGAGAAGGACCCCATCGACCCGGGTTCGGGGACGATGGCGCAGAGGATCTCGGCGGGCGTCCTGCACATCCAGGACGTGGTGCCCAAGGCCGGCGGCACGGTCCTGCGCTACGGCGGGTTCTACGGGCCGGGCGCCAGTGACGACGTGGTCGAGTTCGTACGCAAGCGGAAGTTCCCGCTCGTCGGGGACGGCACCGGCTGGAACTCGTGGGTGCACCTCGACGACGCGGCGAGCGCCACCGTGCTGGTCGTGGAGCAGCAGGCGAGGGGCGTGTTCAACATCGTGGACGACGAGCCCGCCCAGGTCCGCGACTGGCTGCCGTATCTGGCCGCCTGCGCGGGGGCGAAGCCGCCGATGCGGGTTCCGCGGTGGCTGGCCAGGCTGCTGGCCGGCGAGTTCGCGGTGACCCTGATGACCGAGGGCCGCGGCTTCTCCAACGCCAGGGCCAGGCGGGAGCTCGGCTGGGAGCCGCGGTACCCGTCGTGGCGCCAGGGCTTCAAGGAGGAACTGGCGTGACCCGCACGGAGGAGGGCGCCGCCCGAACGGGGAAGGACATGACCCGCACCGAGGAGTTCCAGGAGCTACGGCCGCTGCTGTCCGCGATCGCCTACCGCATCCTCGGCAGCGTGAGCGAGGCCGAGGACGCGGTCCAGGAGACCTGGCTGCGGTACGAGGCGTCCCCGACCCGGCCCGCCTCGCCCAAGGCCTTCCTCTCGGCCGTGGTGACCCGGATCTCGATCGACGTGCTGCGCTCGGCCCGCGTCCGGCGGGAGACGTACGTCGGGGCGTGGCTCCCCGAGCCCCTGCTCACCGACCCCTACGAGGATCCGGCACGGTCGGCGGAGCTGGCCGACTCGGTGTCGATGGCGGCCCTGTTGCTGCTGGAGCGGCTCAGCCCGCTGGAGCGCGCGGTGTTCGTGCTGCGCGAGGTGTTCGGGTTCGGCTTCCCCGAGGTCGCGTCGGCGGTGGGGCGCTCGGAGGCGGCGTGCCGCCAGCTCGCGACGCGGGCGCGGCGCCACATGGACGCGGGGCGCCCCCGGTTCGAGGCGGACCGCCGGGAGCGGGAGGAGCTGGCGGCGCGGTTCTTCGACGCGCTCAGGGAAGGCGACGTCGACGGGCTGCGGGAGCTGCTCGCGGCCGACGTGCAGATGGTCGGCGACGGCGGCGGCAAGGCCCCGCAGCTGGCCAGGTCCGTCTTCGGTGCCGACAACGTGGCCCGGGTGCTGGCCGCGAACTTCCCCCTGCTCATGCGGATCGAGGCGACGCTGGAGCCGCACGAGGTCAACGGCCAGCCGGGCGCCGTCCTGCGCGACCGGGACGGCAAGGTGATCAACACCTTGGCCCTCGACGTCCTCGACGGGCGGATCCAGACGATCCGCTCGGTGCAGAACCCCGACAAGCTCGGGCACGTGGGGCCGGTCGGCGACGCGTGGGCGGTCGCCCGCGAGGTGAAGCAGGCTCGCCGGCCCGGGGTCTGACCACCGCTCCGCCCCGGATACGAGGGCCAAGTACCCACTTTTTTGTGGGTACTTGGCAGCGGCCGACGGACGTCAGAACCTGTATGCGGGTGATCGGCGAGGTGCCGGACCCCGCGGCGGACGGAGGTGACGTTCGGATCAGGAAGCCGACCGGTCGGCGGCATCCAGCCTCTCCAGGCGGCGATGCCCCCACTCGGAGAGCGGCGCCACGGCCTCGGCGAGGTCGCGGCCGAACTCGGTCAGGGAATACACGGTCTTCAGCGGCAGGACGTCGTACACCTCCCGGTGCACCAGCCCGTCCGTCTCCATCTCACGCAACGCCTGGGTCAGCACCTTCTCGCTGAGGCCCGGCAGCCGGCGGCGCAGTTCCGCCGGGCGGTGCGGGCCGTCCTCCAGCAGCCACAGCAGCGAGGTCTTCCACTTGCCGTCGATCACGGCGATCGCGGCGGTCACCCCACACACGTTCGGGTCATGGCGCCGATGCGTCATACCCCACCCCTTTTGTCACCGATTCATCAACTATCGCCACCCTACAAGGAGTTGAGTCATGTCCACATACGTCGGCGAGTCCGCCGTCACCGTCACCGTCCTCGGCCTCGGCCCGATGGGCCGCGCCCTGGCAGGTGCTTTCCTGGACGCGGGGCTGCGGGTCACCGTCTGGAACCGCACGCCCGGGCGGGACGGGGAGCTCCTCGACCGCGGTGCCAAGGCGGCCGTGTCCCCGGCGGAGGCGGTCGCCGCCAGTACGCTGACCGTCGTCTGCGTGGTGAACTACGACGCCGCCGACGCCGTCCTGCGGCAGGACGCGGTCACCGACGCGCTCAAAGGCCGTACGGTCGTGAACCTGACCGCCGACAGCCCGGCCCGGGCCCGGGACACGGCCGACTGGGCCGCCGCGCACGGCATCCGCTACCTGGACGGCGCCATCATGACGCCGACCACGACCATCGGGACGCCGGACGCGGTGTTCCTGCACAGCGGCCCCGAGGAGCTCTACCGCGAGCACCGGCCCGTCCTCGACGCGCTCGGCGGCACCCACACCCACCTCGGCGAGGACATCGGCCGGGCCGCCGCCTACGACATCGCCCTGCTCGACATCTTCTGGACGGCGATGGCCGGCTACGCGCACGCCCTGGCCATGGCCCGGGCCGAGGGCATCACCGCGCGGGAACTCGCCCCCTTCGCCCAGGGCATCGGCGCGATCCTGCCGCCGCTGTTCGAGGAGTTCGCGGGCGACGTCGACGACGGCACATACTCCGGCGAACTCAACCCGATCACGTCCGCCGTCTCCTCCATGGCGCACATCGTCCAGGCCTCCGAGTCCCACGGCATCGAGGCAGGGGTGATCCGCGCCGCCGAAGGACTGGCCCGCCGGGTCGTCGCCCTCGGCCATGGCACGGACGGCTTTATGCGGGTCACCGAGCTGCTGGGCCGCCACCTGCGGTGATCCACTCCTCCAGGACGGTGAAGTCCCGGCCGGTGGGGCCATGGCGATGGTCGACGCGGTGCAGGAGGGCGGGCGAGGGATGGTGGCCGGCCACCCAGGCCCGGTCGGCGTCGGTGATCTCGTCGTCGACCCAGACGAAGGGGCGGTCGGCGGCCCGGGCCACGAGGGGCCGCGTCTTCCAGTGCAGGCCACGGGGGCCGAGACGGGGTTCCGGGCCTTCGTCCGGCCAGTCGACCACCGGCAGCGGGGGCAGGCCGAGCCAGGGTGCGAGGGCGGCGTTGGCGTCATCCATCCAGGTCGTGGCCCACACGAGCTCGCAACCCAGCGCGGCGAGCCGTCGCAGACGGATGCCGAGTGCGGGGTCGACGCGGGCGAGGAGGGGGTGGGCGGCCGTCTCGGGCAGAGGCTGGGGCGGCTCGTACAGCGGGTACGGCCGCTCCGCCCCGAAGGGGATCAGCGTTCCGTCGACGTCGAGGAAGAGGAGCATCGGGGACAGCATCAGCCCGTGAGGGCCGTACGCAAAGAGCTGTACGGCCACGAAGAGCCGTACGACAGCGAAGAAGTCGTACGGCCGCGAAGAGCCTTACGGCCCTCAGCCGCTCAGCCCTCGAACCCCTGCTCCGCGAGAACCTTGTCGATGCGTGCCCGGTGCGCCTCCTCCCAGGCGTCGAGGGTCTCGCCGGCCTCCTTGGCGAGCTTGGCGCGGGCCGCCGTCAGCACCTCCTCGCGACGGGCGCCCGGCACCACCACGACGCCCTCCTCGTCGGCCACCACGACGTCCCCCGCGTCGACCGACACACCCCCGCACCGCACCCGCTCGTTCAGCGGCCGTACGACCGACTTGCCGCCCGGGATCGGGATGACGCCCCGTGCGAACACCGGGAACCCCCTCTCCCGCACCTCCCCCAGGTCCCGGATCAGCCCGTCGGCGACGAACCCGGCGACGCCCCGGCGGTGGGCGACGGCGCAGACGTTCCCCCCGGCCAACGCGTAGTCCAGGTCCCCCGACTCCACCACGACGACCGACCCGGGCTCCGCGCGGTAGATGGCCGCGTGCAGCATGAGGTTGTCCCCGGGCGGGCACCGCACGGTGAACGCCGGACCGGCGATCCGCGGCACCGGATTCCACAGCGGACGTATGCCGATGTCCATCACCTGCTCACGGCCCAGCAGGTCGGCGAGGGTGGTCGTGGGGATGTCCTGAAACGGGCTGTCTCGAAACGGGCTGTCCTGAAATTCGGTCGCGTCGGTCATGGCAGCAAAGTTACCGTCGTGCCCATGACTGCCGGGTCGGCCTTGTGCCGTGAGCGAGTTGGGTGTTGCCCGGCCTCTGAGTGAGGCTGTGGGCGCGGGCCAGGAGCCCGCCTCTTTCTCTTCGCCTTCCCTCCGTACGGAATTCCCTCCGTACGGAAACCAGCGACAGAGAAAGAGGGAGAATTGCCCCACGATTTCAATCAACAGGTCATCGACGAGTTCCGCGCCAACAAGGGCCGCGTCGGCGGCTACTTCGAGGGTGCGCGTCTGATCCTGCTCACCACCACCGGCGCCCGCACCGGCCGCCCGCACACCACCCCCGTCGGCTACCTCCCCGACGGCGACGGCCGCGTCTTGGTCATCGCCTCGGCCGCCGGCGCCCCCAAGCACCCGGCGTGGTTCCACAACCTCCTCGCGCACCCCCAAGTCACCGTCGAGAGCGGCGCGTTCACCTACGAGGCGCGGGCCGTCGTCCTGGACGGCGAGGAGCGGGACCGGGCGTTCGCACGGGCCGTGGAGGCGGATCCGGGCTGGGCGGCGTACCAGGAGAAGACGGACCGGGTGATCCCCGTCGTGGCCCTGCACAGCATCGCCCAGGGCGGCCCGGGGACCATCAACGCCTCCTCCATGGGCGAGGCCATCAAGGTCGTCCACGACGCCTTCCGCCGCGAACTCGCCCTGATCCGCGAGGAGATGGCCAAGGGCGGCTCCACTCTGGGCGCCCAGCTCCGCGTCAACTGCCTCACCTTCTGCCAGGGCCTGCACAACCACCACACCGGCGAGGACACGATGCTGTTCCCGTTCCTGGCCGACGGCCGCCCCGAGCTCGCCCCCGCCCTGGCCCGTCTCCGGGAGGAGCACGAGCGCATCGCCGCCCTCGTCGAGGACCTGCGTCGCGCCGTGACCGCCGAGCACCCGGACCCGGCCACCGCCCGCACCGAGGTGGAGCGGCTCACGGCGGAGCTGGAGGCGCATCTGACGTACGAGGAGGAGCAGCTGATCCCGGCCCTCGACGCCGCAGCCTGACGGCGCCCGGGAGGCCGTCGCTGCCAGGGCCTGCCCGGCGGGTAAGGCCGGCTACGAGAAGCGGCATGCCGTGCAACGCAGGTGAGCGGGGTCCGGTGCGTCCCACTGTGACGGCAACGCCGCAGAGGGGCGTGCCGGGCCCCGCGACGCCGACATGGTCCGCCATCCGCCGGACAGGCCCTGGGGTCCCGTTGGGGCTCTCAGAACGGCAGCGGCCTCCCGTGCACGACCTCCAGCCCCGCCACCGCCCGCGTCAGCACCACATACAGCCGGTGCAGCCCCCGCGCCTCCGCCTCCACGATCGCCGCCGGCTCCACGGCGACGACATGGTCGTACTCCAGCCCCTTCACCACACTCGCCGGCACGACGGCCACCCGTGCCCCCAGCTCGTCCGCGCCCCCCGCCTCGATCCCGGCCGCCCCCAGCGCCTCCCGCACCCGCCGCACATCCCCGTCGGCCGCGACGACCCCCACGGACCCCTCCCGGGCCAGCGCATCCCGTACGGCGCCCACGACCGCCCCCAACAGATCGCCACCGGCCTGCCGAACCCGCAACTCCCCATCGCCCCGCAGCGAACGAGCCGACGGCACCTCCACGTCCAGCCGCTCCAGCAGCCGGTTGGCCAGTGCCAGGACCGCCCCGGGCACCCGGAACCCGGTCGTGAGCGGTACGACCATCGCGTCCGGCTTCCCCAGATGCCGCAGCACGGTCTCCCACGACCGCGCGGCCCACGGCGTCGTCCCCTGCGCCAGATCCCCCAGCACGGTCAGCGACCCGAAGGCCGCCCTTCGCGCGATCGCCCGGCACTCCATCGGTGACAGATCCTGCGCCTCGTCGACGACGACATGGCCGTACCCCTTCGGATGCTCAATGAGCCCGGCCACCTCGTCGAGCAGCACGAGGTCGGCGGCCGACCAGCGCGCCGACTTCCACGACCGCGGCGGCTTCGCCCACAGCAGCGCCTTCTGCTCGTCGGCGTCCAGCAGCCCGTCGGCGGCGGCCTCCAGCACCGCCGGATCGCCGAGCAGCTGAGCCACGACCTCCTCGGGCCGAACCCGCGGCCATACGGCGTCGATATACGCCCCGACCGCCCGCGCCCCCGAGATCTTCCGCACCCACGCGTTGCTCTGCGGCCCGGCCCGCCGCTCGGCCTGCTCCTGGATGCGCCGCACCACCCGCGTCCGCACCCGCTCCCGCCCGACGGCATACGGCGGCTCCTCGGCCCGCACCCCCGCGACGATTCGCAGCAGCTCCCCCTCCGAGACCCGCCACCGATACGAACCGTCCGCCACCGCAAGGGAGCCGACCGCCCCGGCGTGGTCCCCCACCCGCGCGTACAGCGCGCGCCGCAACACCTCCGCCATCCGGACGTCATGCTTGACGACGGCCGTCCGCTCACCGTCCTCCCCGCCGACCGGACGCCTCGCGATCTCCTCCCCCAGCGTCGACTGCCGCACGCCCGTCTCGCCGAGGGCCGGGAGGACCTGGGAGATGTACGACAGGAAGGTCCGGTTGGGCCCGAGGATCAGCAGGCCGCCGCGCCGGATGCGCTGCGGATGCGTGTAGAGCAGATACGCGGCGCGGTGCAGGCCCACGGCGGTCTTGCCGGTGCCGGGCGCGCCCTGCACGCACACCGACTCGGCGAGATCCGCGCGTACCAGATCGTCCTGCTCGGGCTGGATGGTGGCCGCGATGTCACGCATCGGGCCGACGCGGGGCCGCTCGATCTCCCGGGCGACGATGTCGCTGACGCGCGACTCACCCCGGTCGAGGTGCTCGTCCTCCAGCCCCGTGAGGTCGGCGGAGTCCCCGCGGCTGCCCGGGGACCAGCCGAACCGTCGCCGTACCGCGACGCCCTGTGGATCACGGGCGGTGGCCTGGTAGAAGGCGCGGGAGACGGGGGCACGCCAGTCGACGACGAGGGGCGGGTCGGCCGGGCGTTCGCTGATCCGCAGCCGCCCGATGTGCAGTGACTGTTCGGCGTGCGGCGACTCTTCGGCGGTGTCCAACCGCCCGAAGAACAACGGCCCCTGGGGCAGCTCCCGCATCTCCTTCGCCCGGCTGCGCAGCCGGTACCCCAGCACTTCGGCATCGGCACCGGAGGCGGAGACGTCCTCGCCGGTGACGACGTGCTCCTGGGCTCCGTCGACCATGGCGGCGAGGGCGGCGCGGCAGCGGTCGTGGTGGGCGCGTTCCTGGATGAGGGCGTGGTGGAGGGCGGGGTCGGGTGACGTCATTCCACGGAGCGTACCCGAAATAACGTAACCGAGTTAAATTTTTTACTCAGGCTCACTTGCTCAGCCTCACTCGCTCAGCGTCACTTGCTCAGCTTCACTCACGAGGGAGCCAGCCGCGGCAACCCTCGCTCCAACCACCCGAACGCCCGCTCCGCCGCCGCCACCGCGTCCTCCCGCACCTCCGCCACCGACTCCCCGCTCGCGATCCGTCGCCAGTTCTCGTTCGCGAGGATCCGCAGGACGGCGATGATCTGCCCCGCGGCCAGCCGCGCGTCGAGATCCCCGCCGAGAGCCTCGGCGAGTGCGGCCTCCGACCGCTGCTGATAGGCGTACACGCGGGCGACGAGGGCCGGCGTCCCGTACAGCAGCGAGTGGAAGGCGAGCACGCGGGGATCGTCGTTCAGCCCGGTGACGGGATCGCACCGCTCCAGCCCGTCGAGAAAGTGCCGCCGCAGTGCCTCCAGGGGCGAGCCCGGCCCCTCGGCCACCACCCGCGCGGCCTCCTGCTCGTGATCGGCGATCCGGTACAGGACGAGGTCCTCCTTCGCCGGGAAGTACCGGAAGAGCGTCGGCTTGGAGATCTCGGCGGCGGCGGCCACCTCGGCGACGGAGACGGCGTCGAAGCCCTTCTCCAGGAAGAGGCGGATGGCCGTGTCCGACACGGTCTGGTACATCCGCTGCTTCTTGCGTTCGCGCAGGCCGATCTCGCTCATGGCGGTGAGCCTACGCTCGGCCGGGCCGCGGGCGGTGACCTCAGGCAGCCGCCCGCTGCGGCCAGTCCGGCCGCTTCGCGAGTGACCACAGATCGTCGAAGTGCTTGATCCAAGTGGAAACGGCCGCCTCGGCGGCAGCCGTGCCCTCCCGTGACCACACGTTGAGGTCGGTCCGGTAGCCCTTGGGGTCGTAGAACTCCGGCCCCCTCTCATGCAGACGCATCCGCGCCGACACGTCGTACAAGCCGTGCAACACCTGGGCGCGGTTGAAGATGCAGTGGCAGCGCCGGATCATGCGCAACCGGAAGGCCGGATCATCCACCGGGCGGGCGTCCTCGCCGACCTTCGAGGGCACGGTCATCGGCTGCCCGAAGTCCGGCACCAGCATGCGCACGGAAACCTTCCGGGTGGGTCCCGGGTTGTCGAAGAGGCCCTCCAAGCGGTGGTACAGCTCGTTGTAGAGGGTTTCGCCGGTGTAGCCGAGAAAGCTGATCTCGACCCGCCGGGCCTGGAATGCCTCGCTGACGAAACCGCCCAGCTGACTGGAGTTCACGAGTGCGCGCGACGGCACGCGTACCGACGAGGACAGCTCCCGGACCGCGTCGTACAGCACGTAGCCGACCAGGCTGAGCAGGGCTCCGCCGAGGTACGCCTTGCCCTCCAGGGCGTCGCCGACCGGCTTGACGAACTGCGCGGTCAGTCCGGTGCCGAAGATGCCGATCAGCAGGACACGGGTCACGACCGGTCCGAAGCGGCCCTGATACCGCCTCAGCCGCTGCCCCAGCCCATCGTCGGCCGCCCCGTTCCCCCGCTCAGGCATCCACCGACTCACCTCCGCGTAGCGACGCCCCCGGAGCATCACATGCCCGTGGACCTACCGCCGTTGGGTGAAGTCATGGTGCCCCTACGCCAGGGCACGAGCAAGATAGGGATTTGCCGTCGGGCGGACGGGCAGGCCGAGGAAGGCGGTGGCCGCGGCCAGAGTCATCGGGTACGAGTGCACGGCCCGCCGTACGTTGGGCGCGTCCAGGCTCGCACCGGTGACCAGACGGTCGAGGTCCACGTAGGCGGAACGGACGATCTCGATGCCCCGGTAGACCCGCCAGTCCAGCTGCCAGTTCCTGGTGCACTCGCCCGGCAACCGGCTCTCCCAGCGACGGAACATGCGGTCCCGGATCTCCTGCCGGGTCGGGGTGAGGTGCATGTGCCGGACCAGGTCGTAGAGGGGGTCGCCGACCACCGCCATCTCCCAGTCGATGATGGTCAGTGCCAGACGGTCGTCCCGGCGCACCAGATTCCACGGGTTGAGGTCGCCGTGCAGCAGGGACGGCTTGCGGTCACTCACCCGGTGGCGGGCCAGAATCTGCTGCAGACGATCCGCATCGGGGAGCCCCAGGAACCGGGCCAACTGCTGCGACCCCTTGGGCAGGTCCCTGACCAGCTCCACGAGCTGGCCCCTCAGCCACTCGAAGAAACGGCCCTCCCCGGCGGCCGGGTCGACTTGCTTGTAGTCCACGTGCGTCAGAGCGGAGAGCTGGTCGACGAGCCCGTCCGCCTCGTGCGGGAGCAGGCCGTTCACCGGGTGGCTCGGAGGCTCGTCGCGCGATCCGGCGTAGGTGTGGATGGCGAACGGGTCGCTCGGGTAGCTCTCGCCCAGCGCGAGAACCTTCGGCGCCGCCACCTGGACGGACGCCTCCTCGATCGCGCGGAGCACGGCGTGCTCGCTGAGAAAGCTGGGCTCTCGACGGCAGACGCCCGGTAGCCTGCGCCGCACGACCACGGGGAAGTCGACACCCAGCACCGAGACCACCGAGTTCAGGTGCGCGGTCCCCTTGAATACCCGGCCTGCCGGGGCGGCCCCCTCCAGGAGCAGGGCCTTCCGCACGGCGGAGGCGGGAAAGTCGATGCGCTCGCCAACCCGCCGGTCGGGCTTCCAGGTGAAGGCCTTCCTGACCCAGGCCCGGCCGTTGATACCGCCATGGCTCCGCGACGCCAGCCACCGGAAGAGAGCCGACTCGATCTCATGCTCGCCCGGTACGTTCCCCAGTCGCAGCGGTTCCGCCGCAGCCTCCAGAGCCCGGCGCACCTCCGCCGTCGCTTCGTCGAGCCTGTTCTGGGTAAACGGTTCCTCCAGCGACCGCGCGGCGCGCATGACGTCCGGGTAGACCGACTGCGCCTGCTCGAAGGTGAGATAGCGGGGCAGGTCCTTACGCAGGCCGTTGACGGCCGCGGGACGGATCTCCTGCATGGCCTCGGCCCAGGCATCGATCACTTCGGCCTGCTGGTGGAACGGGTACCTCATGCGCACCAGATGCGTCGCCAGGTCGTGCAGGGGGTCGCCGTAGGTGGCCAGCTCCCAGTCGACGCAGATGAGGGGTGGATCACCGTCGTAGGACACAATCAGGTTGTCCCGGTGCAGGTCGGCGTGCAACAGGCTGTACGGCCGCCGGGTCATGGCGGGCACCCGCTCGGCAAGCCGGATCAGGGCGTCCTCCGGGATGCCCAGCGCCGCGAAGAGCCCTCCGAAGACCTGCCAGTTCGGCTGCCGGATCTGCCGGTCGGCGAGGCGCGCCAGCGTCTGCAGGAACCCCTGGCTGTCCGTGTCGTTGCGCGGCCAGACCGCCGGCATCGGCGGAAGCGCACCCCGGCGCACCTGCGCCATCTGGGCGAGCAGGCCGGCCAGCGCCTTGACGAGCAGGGTGTCGACGGGTTTGCCGTCCCCACAGACACTGGACAGCGGCATGCCTTCCACATAGCTGTGGATCGCGAAGCCCTCCTGCTTGACGAGGCACTGCGGTGCGTGGGGCAGGACTCCCCTGATGGCGTCGAGGATCTGCGCCTCGTCATTCCAGGTTCTGATCACGACGGGCAGCGCCTCGGCGCGCCGGACCCGCACGATCACGGACGTGCCGACCTCGAGGCCCACCAGCTCAGCCATGGAATCCGTGAGCGGCAGCACGTAGTTCTGGTTGTGATGCCCCCTGCTCGCCTGGCCCAGCTTCTCAGCCTGCCCCACGAACTCGCGGATGACGTGGTCGGGCGTGGCGCGCCCCCCGTGCACAGGACGGGAAGGGTCAAGTGCGCCCACTGGCCGCTCCGAGTAGAAGGACGAGGAAGGTATGCCACACGGTGACACGTGATGTTCTGCCCCGCACGCCATGGTGAGGTGTGAGTGGCCACTACGGGTGGTGCGCCACTCGCTGGCACGAGGTCGATTGTGGGACCGCCCGACGCCGGCTGGTTCGCCATCAGATACGCACGAACGGGAATGGTTGCTCAAACGGTGCGGGCATGCTAGCAGCACCCTGCAGGGGGCCACGCCCCTACTCGGAGAGCAGATCCCAGACCGAGTCGAACCACTTCTGCATGCTCTCCACGAAGACGGTTCCCGATGAGTTCGGATCGTCGTCCTTCACGTGGTGCGTGAGTGTGGCACCAAGACCCAGCACATCGAGCGCGGTGATCTCCTCACCCGGTTCCAATTCGATCTTCCGCTCGATCACCTCATAGGGCCCGTGCAGCGCTTCGGCACCGTTGAACAGGTAGAGCTTGAAGGTAGGCGCCAGCGGCGCCCGGCGAATCTCAATGTCCACCGACGGCACCCACCCCTCGGCCTTGAGGGCCCCCAGCGACTCCCGCAGCGACTTCGTGTGCCGTTCCGTGATGTCGTGCAGCCGCTCACGCAGGCGCGGGTCGTCCTCGTCGTCCTTGACGCGCGGATAGGGAACCGGCTGCTTCTCGGAGGGCAGGAGCATCCGCAGGGTGATGCGCCGAGGGCTGATGGAACGACCACGGATCCGGTCGGCCTGCTGCTGGATACGCCAGTACAGGGACTCCGACGTCAACGTATAGACGTCCAGGGTCACTTCCGGCTGCTCGAAGGCCTCACTGATGAGGGACTCCAGCGTGATGCCCCGGCGCGACCTGGTGGCCTTGGGCGTCGGGGACTGTATGCGCTGGGTCTTGATCACCCTGGAGCCGCTGCCCTGCCGTGACTCGATCCAGCCTTCGTCGACCAGTTCCCGCAGTGCTCGCTGGACGGTGTCGCGGGAAACTCCGAACTCCTCCGCAAGGTCCCGCTGGGAGGGCAGGAAGGAGCCCAGGGGGTACGCCCCGTCGGTCATCCGGGCGCGCAACTCGTCGGCGACCCGCTGGAATTCCCTGCCGCCGCTGTCACCGCTCTGCTGTGCCTCCACATCTGGACCGTACCGCTTTCGGTCCACCTGCAAACCAGCACCCAGTCACCCATCCTGCCAAGTAGGCCAGTTGCTTAAGGGATCTACAGAGCCGGGCAGACCACCTTCAGGCCGGTCAGTCCAATTGGACGGGTAGTCGGCGAGTTGCAGGAAAGCGGAAGGTGGGTGGGGACATGCTCCTGCTGCAAATCACCCGAGGGCTCTTAGAGCTCTTTCTGGGCATGCAGGCGCAGACGAAGCTCGGAGTCGTCGGCGTGCTGCTCCTGTTGGCGGTGGGCGTGGGCATGCGGGCACAGCGGGCCGGTCTGGCCGTCGGAGCCGCCGTCCTGTTCACGCTGCTGATGATTCATGCCTGAGCCCGGATCAGTGTCAGCACCGACCACAGCGAATCCACGACGGCGGTGGCTCCGGCCGCCCGCAGCAGTTTCTCCTTGCGCGCGTTACGCGCGTAGCCGAGGAACGGGACGCCGGCGCTGTTCGCGGCCACGAGGTCCGAGGGCGTGTCACCGATCATCAGGGCGGACGAGCGGGCCGCCCCCATGGCGCTCAGGGCCCGGTTGAGGCAGTGCGGGTCCGGCTTCAGGTGACGGAGTTCCTGGGTGCGGCCGTAGATGTGAGGGCTGAAGCAGGGAAGCAGCCCGCGGCTGTCCAGATATGTGCGGACCACTCGGGGGGAGTTGTTGGTGGTGATGGCCAGCCGGGATCCGACCGCCGTCCAGGTCCGTATCAGCGGGTCGGCGTACGCGGTGGGCATCGCGGAGGAGGTCGCCCGGAGTTCCTCCTGGGTGAGACGTTCCTCCAACTCCGCCACCAGATCACTGCCGGGGTGCCGGCGGTCGACGGCGCGCAGGACGACGTGTGGGTCCAGGGACTCTCGTTCGTCCTCTGCCAGCAGGCCGTGCAACCCGCGCCCCTCGAGCCACTCCACCAGGTCGGTGGCCACCCGCTCCGCCGAGTGCCCGGCGAAGAGCCGGCAGATCGGCCCGTCGAAGTCCCAGAGCACTACGCGGGCGTGCGTGATCAGTTGCCGAAGCTGCTCCGTGTCGTTCTCGGTCTCTGCGGTCACCGGTTCAGTCTGCTGCTTCGTATCAGAAGTCACTAGGAGAGTGTCAGGTCAGTGGTGATGGTTTCCCAGAGGGCGTCGAACCACTTCTGGGATTCCTCCACGAACGCGGCGTCGCGTGCCCCGGCCTGCCTCACGAAGGAGAAGAGGACCGACTTCGAGCCCAGGGCGTCGTACATGTCCAGCGTCTCGCTCTCGTACTCCTCCTGCCGCTCGGCGAGGACGTAGTAGCCGATCAGCGCTTCCTCCTCGTTGAGGAGGTACAGCTTGACCGGCGGGGTGAAGGGCAGCGCGCGGAAGGTGACGTGGACGTCGATGCCGTGGGTGGACCGCACGGCTTGCAGGTTGTACCGCAGCACCTGTGCCTGGGCGTTGCGCATCGCCAGCCAGCGCTGGTGGACCAGGTCGCCCTCGCCGCTCTCGACCGGGACCGGGAAGGCGAGATTGATGTCGCGGGACGGCAGCAGGATGCGGACGTCGATCGACTCGGGGTGGAGGGTGCCCTCATGGATCAGGCGGATGGGCTCGCCCAGGGCGAGCATCAGGCTCTCGGCCGTGAGACAGGCGGCATCGATGCGGACGTGCGCCGCCGAGAACGCCTCCGTCAGCCGTGGCGCCAGCCCGACCATCGTCGGCTGCGGACCTTCCCGCCCCTGCGACGACTCGGCGATCCGCGGCGGGCTGCCCCTGCTGACGTTGGTGAGCAGGCCGTCCTCCTGGAGAGCGCGAAGGGCCTGGCGTACGGTGCCTCGCTCCACGCCGAACTCCTCGGCCAGCTCGGCCTGGGTGGGCAGGCGGTCGCCCGCCTTGAGGTCTCCGACGCGGATACGTTCCCGCAGGATGTCGGCGATTTCCTGGGGAGAGAGTCTCCTGCTGCCGTTCACTGCCACGTTCTCCTGAGTCACGACCAAACGCTACAACTCTGACCTACCTAGCGGGAGTTGTTTGCATCTTGTTTCAAAGTAGGCGCCAAGTGGGGACAACTTAGTCAGAGTTGGCGTCAAGTTGGTTGAGTTGGCGGAAGTAATCCTTCCATCCCCGGAAGCCCGAAGGGGGAAACACCGATGCCCGTCCTCGCACTCCTCTCCGCCGTCTTCGTCGTCGGGGTCGAACAGACCCTCCAGTGGAAGTACGGAGCCACCGGCATCATCGGCCTGCTGCTGCTCACCATAGGCATCAAGGCCAAGAGCCCGGCAGTGAGTTCGATCGGGGCCGTCGTCCTCGCGGTCCTGGTCTCGGGACCCGCCCTATGAGTCATGCGCACCACCGAACACAGCACACGAACGCACAGGTACACAGGTACACAGGTCACACGTGGTGGGGGACGATCAGCTCGTGAGCACCAACTCCGAACTGATCGTCTCCCACAGCGCGTTGAACCACACATGCGACTGTTCCACGAACGTCGTGTCCCGCAGCCCGGCCCCCTGCTCGAAGGCGAACAGCATCGACTGGATGCCCGGGGCGTCGTACATCTCCAGCTGCTGGTGGTCGATCTCCACCTCACTGCGCGTCAGGGTGTAGTAGGCGAAGAGCGCCTCCGTGCTGTTGAGCAGGTACAGCTTCACCGGCGGCGTGAACGGCAGCGCGCGGAAGGTGACCTGCACATCGATGCCGTGCGTGGACCGCAGCGCCAGCAGATTGTGCTGGAGCACCTGGCCCTGGGCGTTGCGCTGGGCGAGCCAGCGGCGGCGCAGCTGTTCGTCGGCGTCGTCGGCCGAGGCGTCCACCGGCGTCGGGAACGCGAGCGAGATGTCCCGGCTCGGCAGCAGGACACGGACGTCGACCTTGGCCGGTTTCAGCTGTCCGGCATGGATCTGGCGGAGCGGTTCGCCCATGGCGAGGGTGAGCGAGACCGAGGTCAGGCACAGGGCGTCGATCTCGACGTGCGGGGCCGCGAAGGCGGCGGCGATGCGCGGGGCGAGGGCCACCATGGTGGGCTGCGGCGGGGCTCCCGGGCCGGTCAGCGCCTTACTCAGGTCGGGGGCGACGGTCGCCGGCGCCCCCTTGGACACGTTGGTGAGCAGATGCTCCGACTGCAGGATGCGCAGGGCCTGCCGCACGGCTCCGCGCTCGACGCCGAACTCGTCGGCCAGCTTGGCCTGCGTGGGCATGCGCTGGCCGGGCCGCAACTCGCCCGAGGTGATCCGGGCGCGCAGCGCGTCGGCCACCTCCCGGTGTGACTTCTGTGGCCGCTGTGACCTCTTCCGCCCATTGACGGAGGCGTGTTTCGGCTCCACGACCAAACACTACAACTTCCCGCCATCTTTAGGCAGTTCCAGAGAAGGTGGTTATGAGACGCTTCCAAGCGGTCATAAGTACAGTGAAGTTGGTCGCCAACTTAAGCAACATGGTCAAACTTCAGGAAGGTTGGCCACCGGAGTCGGTTCTGTCGCCATCGTCCCCAAGGAGACCGGCATGCCGATCATCTACCTCGCCGTCGCCGCACTCGCCATCGGATTCGAGCAGCTCGTCCAGTGGAAGTACGGGCCGATGGGCATCATCGCCTTCCTGGCGCTGTCCCTCGGCATCAAGGCAAAGAACACCATGATCGGCGGCATCGGCGCGGTGATCCTCGTCATGCTGCTCGCCCAGTAGGTCCGGTCGCGCCGGCAGGACCTGGCGACCAGGTTCGGCTGACCGGGCTCCCTTCCGGAGGGGAGCCGGGAGCCCCGTCAGTCAGCACAGCCACAACTGAACACCGACAACCGAACATCGACCGCACAGCCACAACCGAACAACAACCGCAGACGCACAACAACCACAACTGAACAGCTCGCTACGGATGAGCAGACCTGTCACCGGCAGAGAGGAGGCCTCAGAAGATGTCCGGGCACCAAGGTCGCCTGGATGTACGCAGCAGGGCGTCGGCCACTCGGGCGGCGCCCGCTCGCTGTTCCCGCACCCGCCCCAGCGCGGCCAGCCGTACGGCGGACTCGTCACCGAGCCAGAGACGCCCCAAGTCGGAGACGTCCAGGGTGAGTTCGGCGGACGTGCTGGTCGGCGTGCAGGACGCCCCGTCCGCGGACGCCTCCAGGCGGTACCGCCCACCGGTGAACCCGGCCCCGTCCACGACCTCGATCACCAGCGCGCCCTGCCCGTCGTACGTCCGCGCCTCCAGAGCCCGTACGACATCCAGGATCCGCACCCACAACCCGTCCGCCAGCGTCGTGATCCGGGCGGCCCGCGGATCGGGCAGGCAGAGGGGCAGCAGGTCGTCGGGGGACCGCCCGCCGCTCTTCACGGTCACGATCCAGTCGATCGAGCACAGGTAGCGCCACAGGGCGCGCTCGGCGTCCGGTGTCGTCGCGATCAGCCAGTTCACGGTGGCCGTGTTGAGCGGCCGCTTGCCGTCGCCCCAGCGGTCGTCCGCCGTGTACGACACCAGCCCCTCGACCTCGCCGGCCGCCGAGCGGTACACGGCGAAGAAGGGCTCGGTCCACGGTTCCCTGTCCAGGCGCAGCACACCGGTGTTGACCTGCCACCAGCGCTCGTCCCGGTCGACGGCGCCCGGCTGGGCGCGGCGCACCCGTTCGTGCAGCTCCGGGCCGATCTTGCGGACGTCCGCCCCGTCCACGATGTCGATACGGCCGCCGTCCTCGGGGCCGGACCATCGGGGGTCCAGGCCGGTGCGGGGGACGTCGACGGTCCACTCGGCCGACCAGGTCGCGGGGCCGAAACCGTAGCGGCCGTAGATCGGGTACTCGGCCGCGATCAGGGTGGCGACGACGTCGCCGCGGGCCTTCGCGGCCGCGAGGTCGTGGGCCATCATCCGGGTGAGGAGGCCGCGGCGGCGGTGGGTGGGGGTGACGGTGACGTTCGAGATGGCGTCGGCGGGGACGGGGGTGCCGCCGACGGCGGTGAGCTCCTGCGGGAAGGAGCGGAAGGTGGCGACGCATCTGCCGGCGTCGAAGGCGCCCAGGGTGCGGGACGGGATGATGTACGACGCCCGGTCGGCGATCTCGCGGTCCGAGACGTCGGGGGTGCGGAGGAAGCCGGTGTTCAGGGCCCGGGTCCAGTCGGGGATGTCGGCCTCGGTGATCGGGCGGACGTCGATGGGGGGTTCGGGGCGGCTCATGGGCCCACGGTAGGTGGGGCGGGCGTGGGGTGTCGCCGGGTTTTTCCTCGCCCCCGCCGCCCCTACCCGTCCCATCCTGAAGGGGCGCTGCCCCTTCGACCCCGCCAGGGGGCTCCGCCCCCTGGACCCCCGTCGGCCCTGAAAGGGTCTCGTCCTCAAACGCCGGACGGGCTGAAAGATGCCCGACGGGCTGAAAGATGCGGCCCGGCATCGCCCTGAACGCTACGCGAGCAGGTCGTCCACCTGTGCCTCCCCGTCCCGGTACCGCCGCGCGATCTCCCCACTGCAGTCGTCGGCCGTCCGCTGCAACCGCTGACGACGCCGGGACACCTGCTGCTCGTACCGCACGAGCCGCCCCATCGCGGTGTTCAGCTCGACGTCGGTACGCGCCTCGAGGTCCGACAGCTCCACCTCGGCGAGCATCTCGGCCGCCAGCCGCCGGTACTCCTCGCTCTGCGGGGTGCCCAGCGTCACATGGCGGGCCGAGGAGCGGTGGCGGGCCGGGGCGTCGGTGAGGATCTCCGGGAGGCGGTCGACGACGGACGCCGCGCCTGCCGGGGAGCGTCGCGCCAGTTCCGCGCGCAGGATGTCGATCCGCCCCTGCAGCAGCCGTCGTACATAACTCAGGTCCGCCTCGTCGCGCTGGGCGTCACGGCGCAGTGTGCGCAGCTCCGGCAGGCTGAGCAGGGTCAGGTCCTGCTCGGGCGGCTCCGCTGGCAGCAGTGGACCCGGCTGCGGGCCCGGATCGTCGGCGGTGCGCTGCGTGGGGGGCCGGATGCCGACCGGCTGGTCCCCGTGGGTCAACACGACAGCCCCAGGCGGCTGCCCGGTACTCGGTGTGCTCATGTGCCTCTACCGTCCCCTCGACCGGCGCGTGGAAGCATGGTGCCATCCCAAGTAGCCGCTATGTGACCGAGTGCCCACGAACAGCCCCAGATGGGGGGTAAGGAGCCAAAAAGAGGCCCCCAAAGAGGTCTCGCACAAGCCCCTTACCTGGCATCTTCACGCGCACGGCATGATGGCGGCATGCGAGCTGTGGTGCAGAGAGTGGACGGCGCGAGTGTCGTCGTGGACGGCGAGACGGTCGGGCAGATCACCGGCGAGGGGCTGTGCGTACTCGTCGGTGTCACACACGAGGACACCAAGGAGAAGGCGGCCCAACTCGCCCGCAAACTCTGGTCGGTCCGCATGCTGCACGACGAGAAGTCCTGCAGCGACATCGACGCCCCGCTCCTCGTGATCAGCCAGTTCACCCTCTACGGCGACGCACGGAAGGGACGCCGGCCCACGTGGAACGCCGCCGCTCCCGGCGACATCGCCGAGCCGCTGGTCGACGAGGTCGTCGCCCAGCTCCGGGCGCTGGGGGCGACCGTGGCGACGGGCCGGTTCGGCGCGAAGATGCGGGTCTCGCTGACGAACGACGGCCCGTTCACCGTACTGCTGGAGATCTAGGGCTCCACGACGACTTCCTGGGCGGCCGCCGTCTCCCCCGCCACCAGCCGCGCGTCCACCGGCACGTTCCGCTTCACCAGCGCCAGCGCGACCGGGCCGAGCTCGTGGTGGCGTACGGACGTCGTGATGAAGCCGATCTTGCGGCCGTCGGGGCCCTCGTCGGCCAGCCGGAGCTCCGTGCCGTGCGGGGGCAGATGGACCTCGCTGCCGTCGAGGTGGAGAAAGACCAGGCGGCGCGGGGGCTTGCCCAGGTTCTGGACCCGCGCCACCGTCTCCTGGCCGCGGTAGCAGCCCTTCTGCAGGTGCACGGCGGTGCCGATCCAGCCCAGCTCGTGCGGGATCGTGCGGTGGTCGGTCTCGAAGCCGAGGCGCGGGCGGTGGTGCTCGACGCGGAGGGATTCGTACGCCAGGATCCCGGCCGGCGGGCCCGCCTTGTCGGCGTAGGACTCCAGGTCCGCCCTTGGGAGGAACAGGTCGCGGCCGTACGCCGTCTCGCGGACGACCGCGCCCTCGGGCGCCTCGGCGATGGACCCGGCGGGCAGGTGCACCACGGCGAAGTCGTCGGTGCGGTCCGCGACTTCGACCCGGTAGAAGAACTTCATCGACTCCAGGTACGCGATCAGCGCGTCCTGGGTGCCGGGCTCGACATGGGCCCAGACCGTCGCGCCGTCGTCCACCAGATACAGCGCGTGCTCGATGTGGCCGTGCGCGGAGAGGATCAGCGCCTCGGTGGCCTGGCCCGTCGGCAGGTCGCTGACGTGCTGGGTGAGCAGCAGATGCAGCCAGCTCAGCCGGTCGTCACCGGAGACGGTGACGACTCCGCGGTGCGAGAGGTCGACGAATCCGGTGCCCTCGGCGAGGGCGCGCTGCTCGCGGAACAGATCGCCATAGTGGGCGGCGACGCCTTCGTCCACACCCTCGGCGGGCACGGCGCCGGGCAGGGACAGCAGAGGGCTCTTCATATGACTAGCCTACGACTCGGTAGTTGAACTCTTCAGTGCGCAGTCCTTGCACCGGCCGAAGATCGCGAAGTGCTTCATGTCCGTGTCGAACCCGAAGGTCGCGCGCAGCTTCGCCGTGAACTCGGCGGCCACCGAGACATCGGCCTCGATCACGTTCGAGCAGTCCCGGCACACGAGGTGGATGTGGTGGTGCCGGTCCGCCAGGTGGTACGTCGGCGCTCCGTGCCCCAGATGGGCATGGCTGACCAGCCCGAGCTCCTCCAGGAGCTCCAGGGTCCGGTACACGGTGGAAATGTTGACCCCCGACGCCGTCTTCCTCACTTCCACGAGGATGTCGTCGGGGGTCGCGTGCTCAAGGGTGTCCACGGCTTCGAGCACGAGTTGCCGCTGCGGCGTCAGCCGGTAGCCGCGCTGCCTGAGGTCGCTCTTCCAGTCGGTGCTCACCACACCGACGAGTCTAGAGCTACTCGAATCCAGAGCTACTCGAACGGCTGCCTACTTGAAGAAGGCGATCCCGTCGTCCGGCAGGTCGTCCGGCAGGGCCTTGGCCCAGCGCTCGACCTCCTCCGGGGTGACGACCTTCTTCAGGTGCGCCGACATGTAGGGGCGCAGCTCGACCTCGGGGGTCTGCTTCTCGCCGACCCACATCAGGTCGCTCTTGACATAGCCGTACAGCCGCTTGCCGCCGGTGTAGGGCTGGGAGGCGGCCGTGCGGGCCACCGCGTCGGTGACCAGGTCGATCTGCGGCTTCTTGTCGGCCAGCTCGCCGTACCAGATCTCGATGACGCCGTCGTCGCGGGTCATCGTCACCTCGACCTTGCGCTCGGCGTCGACGCGCCAGAAACCGTGCTCGGACTCCAGCGGCCTGACCTTGTTGCCGTCGTTGTCCAGCACCCAGGTGTGGGACCGGTACTCCAGGAAGTCCCGGCCGTCGTGCGTGAAGGCGACCTCCTGACCGAAGTTGCACTTCTCGGAGCCGGGGAAGTCGTACACACCCGCGCCCGCCCAGTTGCCGAGCAGGAAGGCGAGGGGGACGAGGTCCTTGTGGAGGTCGGACGGGATCTCGATCATGAGAGGCAGTTCCTAGAGACGGGTCAGCGCTGGCCCTGGTACAGCTTCTTCACGGTCAGACCGGCGAAGGCGAGAACGCCGACGGCGACCAGGACCAGCAGGACTTCGAAGAAGATCTCCACGGGGTGCTCCTCGATTGAGCGGGGTATGCGGGTACTGCACAGGGCCGGGCCCCAGCTTACGCGGCCGGGACCCGGTCCTCCGTGTGAGGTGTGCCCTCCGGGGATTCCCGGGTGGCTCAGCCCAGGAGCTGGCTCTGCAACATCACCGTCTGCTGGAAGGGGACGGCCGCGGCGGTGCCCTTGCGGGACTGCACGACCAGGGCCACCACGTCCCCGCAGACGACGTAGGCCTGCCGGAGCTGCTCGGGGCCGTACGGCTTCGACTCGTCGTAGGCGAAGCGGCGCACGCCCTCCAGCGAGGCGGCGGCCGGGAAGCCCTTGTCGTACTCCGCCTCGGCCGCGCCCCGCAGCGCGTGCACCGGGGCGTCGTACTCGGTGAAGTCCTCGAAGATCTCGTCGGCGACCTCACCGGTGTCGAACTGGAGCAGGTAGACACCGGTGCGGGTGCCGTCCGGGGTGGTCCAGCCGCGGGCTGCGACGTGCCGCAGACCGTAGTCGGTCAGGGTCTGGCCGGCCTCGGTACGGTCCTTCCCCGGCTCGTACACCGCCAGGAAGTCCTTAGTGGCGAGCCAGCCGTCGTCGCCGCGCAGCGCCTTGTCCTCCGTGGCCCCCTCGGGCGCCGGGAGCAGCAGTCCGCGCAGGTCCGCGTAGTGGGCACCGGCCTGGTTGTCCGCCGCGAGCGGTCCCGGGCGGCCGGCGGGCAGCGGCGGCCGGGTGAGCTCCGGGTAGACCCAGCGCCCGTCCGACTCGGTGGCGAGGCCGGGGACGTCCGTCCGCTCCATCCGCGCGATCCCGTAGGCCGAACCGGCACCGAACACGCCGAAGACGGTGACTACAGCGACCCAGCGGCCGACAGCGCGGAGGACACGGCGGTCCTTCCGGGCAGGTGGTGGGGCAGGGGCGTCCGACGCGGGGAGATCCGGGGCGCCGGGATTCAGGGCACCGGGATCCCCGGCGGCGGGATCCCCGACGGCGGGATCCCCGACGGCGGACTCCGGAGCCGGCTGCACCGCCGGTGGCTGCGGCTCTGCCTGGGTCTCGGTCTGCTCGGTCATACGGCCTGCCCCGGGTCGTCGATGCGGTCGAGTTGTGCGGCCAGGAAGGTGGCCATGCTCTTGGTGTCCAGCGGGCTCGGGCCGCTCGCGCTGACGCTGACGAGCACGTCTCCGACGTATGCCGAGCAGAACAGGCCGTCCAGGTCCTGCTTTTCGTCGGCCTTGGGTGTCAGGAAGCACCGCGCTTCCTTGTGCCCCTTGACCTTCGGCCCCTTACGGAAGACGTCGGTGGCCGCGAAGAAGGAGTTGAACGCCGTCGAGATCTTGCGTACGGCGTCGCGGTTCGCCATCCGCGTCAGCGTGACCTCGGCCGCGAAGTGGGCCTGCTCGTCGTACCGGTAGCCGTCGACGAGCATGTAACTGCGCATCGCCATGCCCTTGACGCGCTGCTTGTCGACCTCCTTCTCCAGGGCCTTGCGCGTGGAGCGGGGCAGGTCCTGCAACGGCTCCTTGCGCACGGCGTCGGCCTGCTGCTCGTCGAACTCGACGTCGGCGCCGTGCTCCCCGATGTCGGGACCGCGCTCGTAGCCGGTGGTGTTGAACGGCACGAACAGCGCGCTCAGCGATCCCGCCTTCGGCCCGCCCTGGGCCTCTTCCTCCTTGGCGGCCTTCGGCTGCCCCCAGGTCGGCTTGCCCGGGTCGCGGTCGGCGTTCCGCACGGTCACGACGGTGTGGCCGACACCCGCGACAAGCGCGGCGGCCAGCAACGCGGATCCGGCGACGGCGGCGATACGACCACGCCGCACCGGCTTGTTGTCGACGGGGGCGGGGACCTCGCCGGCCTCGGCGGAGTCCGTGCTCACCGTGCTCACGGGGGTCTCGGTCACAGCTTCTCCATCTGCTGCCGGGCCAGGTTCATGATCTTGGCCTTGGGGATCGGCTTGCTGTCCCAGATCCGGATCTCCATGTAGATGTCACCGCGCCAGGCGTGCGCCTCGGCCGAGTACAGCGGGAGGTAGCCGGCCTTGCGCTCGGGGGTGTCGTGGACGTACACCGTCCCGTTGTCCTCTCCGGTGCCCGGGAGGGGCCAGCTGCGGGTGTCGTCCTTCTCCTCGGCCCAGTAACTGCCGTTCTCGGCCCAGTCGGCGGCCGCCAGCTTGTCCTGCTGGTGGAACTGCACCAGCGTCGACATGGCGACGTACGTCTCGCCGACCTTCCACGAGATCGTGGCCGCCCGGCGGAACTCGTCACTGGCGAGGCTGCTGAAGGTGCCGGACGGACCGCGGTAGAGGTCCGCGTACGCGGCGAGACCGATCCAGCCGTCGGTGCCCGGATCGCTGTCGGCGTCCTTCGCTCCCTTCGGCCGCTCCACGAGCAGTTTCCGCAGGTCGCCGTCCGTCTTCACCCGGCGGTCCCGGTCGGCCGACAGCGGCTCGGGCTCTCCCTTGGCCCGGCCGATCACGGACTGGGACAGCGGCGGCAGCTTCGTCGGCTCGCGGTCGGCCTGGATCAGGTAGCCGGTGCAGGTGCCTGCCACGACACCGAGCACCGCGGCGGAGGCGATCAGCAGCGCGGTACGCCCACGGCGGCGCGGGCGCGGGCGCTGCGCGTCGGCGACTTCGTCGGGTACTTCGGCTCGGCCGGGTACTTCGGCTCTTTCAGGTACTGCGGCTCTTTCAGGTACTTCGACTTCTTCGGGTACTTCCAAGAGGGCCCCCCACGGAAAGTGAAGCGCGCATTCCGTATGACGCGCGCACAGGAGACTCATGGCCAAGGCTCGGGGTTGCACGGAGTCGCAAGGGAGTTGATTACGATTCGGACATGGCGAAGAAGCTCGTGATCAAGGTGACGGCCGGGGCGGACGCCCCCGAACGCTGCTCGCAGGCGTTCACGGTGGCGGCGGTGGCCGTGGCGAGCGGGGTCGAGGTGTCCCTGTGGCTGACGGGCGAGTCCGCCTGGTTCGCCCTGCCGGGCCGCGCCGCCGAGTTCGAGCTCCCGCACGCCGCCCCACTGCCCGACCTGCTCGACTCGCTGCTGGCAGGCGGACGCGTGACCCTGTGCACGCAGTGCGCGGCCCGGCGGGACATCACGGAGAAGGACGTCATCGAGGGCGTACGGATCGCGGGGGCGCAGGTGTTCGTGCAGGAGGCGCTGGGGGACGAGACGCAGGCGCTCGTCTACTGAGACGACTGTTCAGAGACGACTGTTCAGCCCGTCCGGCGACAACGCGGCTCGGCTTGCTAGCGCGGGCGCTTCTTGCCGTCCAGTTCGTCCCACCACTCGTCGGACTGAGGATCCCCGGACGGGTCGTCCCACCAGCGGTCCTCCGGACCCCGCCGGTTGGCGACCATCGCGGCGAGCGGCGGGATGACCATGGCGACGACGCACATTCCCACGGCCACCGGGACCGACCAGAGGCGCACGACACCCCAGGCCAGGACGAAGAGCGCGATGCACGTCCCCATCATGGCGAAGTAGATGTGACGTCGCCGTGCGTACATAACTAAAGGGTAGGTCCGTACTGCCGTGGCGCACTGGGCATGACGAAGGGCCGCACCCCGGGTGTCCAACCCGTGGGGTGCGGCCCTTCGGCTGCTGAGTTCGCTCAGACCGCGATCGCGACCTCGGCGAGGGCGCCCTTCTCGGCGACGACGACCGTGCGGTCGGCGGTGGCGCCGGGAACCAGGGCGCGTACGGTCCAGGTGCCCTCGGCCGCGTAGAAGCGGAACTGGCCCGTGGCGGAGGTGGGGACCTCCGCGGTGAACTCACCGGTCGAGTCGAGCAGACGGACGTAGCCCGTCACCGGCTCGCCGTCGCGGGTCACCTGACCCTGGATCGTGGTCTCACCGGGCTTGATCGTCGAGGCGTCGGGGCCGCCGGCCTTCGCTCCACACATGTCTTTCTCCAGAAGGGGTCTGACCGGAAGGAAGGCCGGTCGGTTTACGGATTGATTCCGGGCGGGTTCTTACTTGTTGGCGCCGAGCTCGATCGGAACGCCGACCAGGGAGCCGTACTCGGTCCAGGAGCCGTCGTAGTTCTTGACGTTCTCCACACCGAGCAGCTCGTGCAGCACGAACCAGGTCAGCGCGGAGCGCTCACCGATACGGCAGTAGGCGATGGTGTCCTTGGCCAGGTCCACCTGCTCCTCGGCGTAGAGCTCCTTGAGCTCCTCGTCCGACTTGAAGGTGCCGTCGTCGTTGGCGTTCTTCGACCACGGGATGTTGCGGGCGGTCGGGACGTGACCCGGGCGCTGCGACTGCTCCTGCGGCAGGTGGGCCGGGGCGAGCAGCTTGCCTGAGAACTCGTCGGGCGAACGGACGTCGACCAGGTTCTGCGAGCCGATCGCGGCGACGACGTCGTCACGGAAGGCACGGATCGAGGTGTCCTGCGGCTTGGCCTTGTAGTTCGTGGTGGGCCGCTCCGGGACCTCCTCGACCAGCTCGCGGGCGTCCAGCTCCCACTTCTTGCGGCCACCGTCGAGAAGCTTGACGTTCTCGTGGCCGTAGAGCTTGAAGTACCAGTAGGCGTAGGACGCGAACCAGTTGTTGTTGCCGCCGTAGAGGATCACCAGCGTGTCGTTGGCGATGCCCTTCGCCGACAGGAGCTTCTCGAAGCCCTCCTGGTCGATGAAGTCACGGCGGACCGGGTCCTGCAGGTCCTTGGTCCAGTCGATGCGGATCGCGTTGCGGATGTGGTTCTTCTCGTAGGCGGACGTGTCTTCGTCCACCTCCACGATCGCGATGTTGGGGTTGTCCAGGTTCTCCTGGACCCAGTCGGCGTCAACAAGGACGTCGCTGCGGCTCATGCTCTTCTCTCCTCCGGGGCAGTTGCGGCGGCGGGGCGTGCGAGTGCGTGGGGTGCGCGCGCTCGTGCCGAGACGGCGCACCTGTGCCCTGGTCAGGGCGGGGGGAAACGCAGAAGTCGGAGCTTCCGCTCAGAAGGGGCGACAGAGCATGGCGGCAACGCGGCACAGGTCTACTGCCCGCCGCTTCGTGAGATCCGCCTGTCGCTTCATGGGCTCGATCGTAGGGACGGACAGGCAGGCGTGTCACCGGCGTGTCACATACCGAGACGCGATCGTCCGGGATGTGGGAAGGAATCACCCAGGAGGGCGTAGTGGCGCGGCTTGCGAGCCGGTGCAGCAGCGGTCACATCTACGGTGCGGACGGGTCCGTCTCGCCAGACGGACACGGCGGTCCGTACGGAGCCGGCACGAGTCATTCCGGACCCCGTACTACCCGGCGAGGCGGACGTTCGAACCCTTCACCGTGATCTCGACGCCGTCCTTCGCCGCCTGGACCTTGTCGAGCTGGATGCCGCCGGGGAGGCCGTCGATCTTCTGCTCGAAGTCGGTGATCGCGCGGGCGCGGGCCTCGGCGATGTCGGTGCCGCCGAAGTTGGGCAGGGTGTCGGCGTGCACCTTCACGGTGTCGCCCTGGGCGGTGACGGAGCTGAGGACAAAGACCGGCTCGGGCAGCTTGTTGCCGAGGACAGTGGCCTCGACGGCGACCTTGATCTTGCCGTTGCCGCCGTCGGAGAGGCCGATGACGTTGGCGGTGACGCCGGGGGCGACCTGAGTGGGCTCGGACTTGGCGGTCTTCAGCAGCTCGGCGTAGGTGATGGACGCGGTGCCGGTGGCGGTGGCCGCGGTGGCGGAGCTGTAGTCGCCGGAGAACTCGACGCCCTTCATGTTCGCCTTGAGGTCGTCGATCCGGATCGTCTTGCCGTCGGTGCCGGTGGTGGCCTCGTAGTCCTCGATGCCGACCTCGACGTCGTCCAGCGTGCCGCTCGCGACCTGGGTCAGGAAGGGGAAGCCCTTGATCGACACGTCCGGGGCGGCGGCGAGGTTCTCGTTGGCCTGGAGCTTGCCGGCCGCCTCGTCCTCGGCGAACCCGACGGCGAGCCGGTCGGCCAGCACGAAGAGGCCGCCGAGTATGACGGCGACGATCAGCAGTATCCGCAGGGCGCGCATGTTGTGGTGTTCCCCCCACCTGGGCGGTCAACGACGACCGTCACGGTCACGACGGTCACGACGACCGGGTGGCCGTCCAGCGCGAGGGTAACCCTGCGGTGGGGAAAGACCGGCAGATTGTCGATCATCTGTGACAGCGCGCGGCTTCCCTCGCGCCGTGGTGGCTGGTGCGGGGTGCGGTCTGCCAGCCCGTCCGGCGGGACGGGTAGGGGCGGCGGGGGCGAGACCCCCCGGCCTCAGAGCAGCGCCCGCCCCAGCACGTACACCGCCGGTGCCGCAGCCGACAGCGGCAGAGCGACGCCCGCCGTGAAGTGGACGAACCTCGACGGGTAGTCGTAACTGGCGACGCGGTGGCCGATCAGCGCACACGCACCGGCCCCCGCCCCGAGCAACGCCCCACCGGCCCCCACGCCGGTCATCGCGCCCCCGGCGACCCCCGCCCCGGCCGCCGCGAGCAACGCGACCACGACAGAGGCAGGCGTCGGCAACGGCAGCGCCCGCGCCAGGACGGCGATCGCGACCGCCATCGCACCCACGGTCACCGCATCCGCGTCCGCCGCGAGATACCCGGCCGCGACGATCGACAGCGCCGCCGAGGCAACCGTCGCCATCAGGCCGTACATCCGCTCGTCCGGCTCCGCGTGCGAACGGAGCTGCAGAACCAGAGACAGCAGCACCCACACGCCCAGCGTCCCGAGGATCGCCGCCGGCGCACCGTCGGCCGCCAGCAGCGCCACGTCCGCCGTCAGCGCGCCCGCGAAGGCCAGCGCGATGCCCTGCCGGGCGGGCCACATGCCGTTCAGCCGGAACCAGCCCGCCGCCGTCACCGCCTGAAGGACGACGAGGGGCACCAGGAGGGCGTACGTCCCGACCGCCGCCGTCGCCGAGAGCAGCAGCCCCAGCAGCGCCGTGAGCGCGGCCGGCTGCATCCCCGGCTCGATGATCGGAGAACGGCCCTCCAGCCGGGCCCGCTGGGCGTCCGTGATGCGGGCGTTGCCGGAGACGGTCGCGGGGCCGTAGCCGGGACCGTCGCCCGACTGCGCGTCCGTGCCGGGCTCGGGGGCCTGAGTCCGCGTCCCGCTCTGCGACGACGCGTGCGGCTGGAACTGAGCCTGGGAGGGGGCTTGGGCTGGTGAGGGCGCCGAGGCCTGTGAGGGGGCCTGGGCGTGCGCCTGCGCTTGGGCGTGCACCTGGCCATGCGCCTGCGGCCGCATCTGCGCCTGGGCGTGGGACTGCGCCCTCATCTGCCCGTGAGCCTGGGCCTGTGCCTGCTGCCGTGCCTGGGCCTGCTGCCGTGCCTGTGCCTGCGGCACGCCGTCCCACCCCCCGGCCTGATACCCGGACGCGTCCCCGCCCCGGTACTCCGAAGCACCCTGGTACGCCGAATCAGCCCGGTACGGCATCGGCGGCTGTACCTGCGTCTCCCAGGTCTGCCCCTGCCACTGCTGCGTGTACTGCTGAGCGGCCTGCGGATCATCGTGCGGCTGCTGCCCGGGCCACGCCTGCGGCGCGGGCGCCGACGCGGGCTGCTGATACGGGTCGTACCCCTCGTATCCCTGTCCCGGGCCCTGCCCCTGCCCCTGTCCATGCCCCTGATACGGCTGGTCGGTCATCGTCACCCTCCTGCGAACGGCGGGAGCACCTCGACCGTGCCGCCGTCGGCCAGCCGTACCGTCTCATGTCCGCGGGTGCCCACGGGGTCACCGTCGACGAGGAACGAGCATCGCCGCAGTACGCGCGTCAGTTCCCCGGGGTGTCGCTCCCGCACCGCGTCGAGCGCCTCGGCGAGCGTGGCGGCGTCGAACGGCTCCTCGGCGATCCCGGCCGCGGCCTTCGCGGCGGCCCAGTAGCGCACCGTGACCTTTGGCATCCGGTCCCTCAATCGATCGGCTGTGTACTCCGTCAGGTTAGGCCCTGTGCGCCGGCCCAGCCCCCGATGCGGTCCAGCAGCTCGTCGGTGGCCGCGTGCTCGGCGTGCCCCATGCCCGGCTCCAGCCACAGTTCGCCGTGGTCACCGGCCGCCTGGGCCAGCATGCGGGGGTGGTCGAGGGGGAAGTAGCCGTCCCGGTCGCCGTGCACGATGAGCAGCGGGGTCGGCGTGATGTGGGGGACCGCCTCCACCGGGGACATCGGTACCGGGTTCCACTCCCGGTGGTGGATCCGCGTACGGAATCCGTACCGGCCCACCAGCCGCCCCTCGGGCCGGGTCACCAGCCAATGCAGACGGCGCATGGGGGGCGTGCCCCGGTAGTACCAGCGCGCCGGCGCACTCACGGACACCACCGCGTCCGTATGCGCCCCTCCCCCGTCACCGGCCTTTTCGCCGATCGCGAGGCCGTTCGCGCCATTCCCCCCGTCCCCGCCACTCACCCCGTTCCCGCCGTACAGCGCCGCATGCCGCAGCACCACCGAGCCGCCCATGGAGAACCCGACGGTCACCACGCGCGCGTGCCCGAGTTCGCGGGCCCACCGCACCGCGGCCGCCAGGTCGAGCACCTCGCGGTCCCCGACGGTCGACCGCCCGCCGGACGCGCCGTGCCCCCGGAAGGAGAAGGTGACGACGGCGCCGTGCCACGTGAAGGCCTGCGCCACCCGTCGCACATGTGGCCGGTCCACGTCCCCCGTGAAGCCGTGGGCGACGACGAACACCAGGTCACCGGCAGATGGACGGCAGGAGTCGTATACGACCGCACCCGGGTCGTATACGGAATCGATCGTCACGCCGTCGTCCGTGTGCAGAAACGTCCGCAAAGGTGTACGTCTGGATGTCTCAGAGTTCGGACGAACCGTCGATCGTGCCACATGACCTGCCGGACCGTTGCTCATGTGGGCTATTCTGCTGGGCAGAGGACTCGGGCAGCGTAGCCCCCGGGTCCTTTTGTGCTTTCGGAAGCGTTGTATACGACGCGGGAAACCGCAGGTGTACGGGCCTTCGGGATCGCAGAGCAGTTCCGTACCGCACATGTCCTCGCAGGGACCGAGGAGGAACCAGACGTATGAGTTCTCTGCTGCTCCTGACCAATGCCCTCCAGCCGTCGACGGAGGTGCTCCCGGCTCTCGGCCTGCTGCTGCACAACGTGCGGGTGGCACCGGCGGAGGGGCCCGCCCTCGTCGACACCCCCGGCGCCGACGTCATCCTCATCGACGGCCGGCGTGACCTTCCACAGGTCCGCAGCCTCTGCCAGCTGCTGCGCTCCACCGGCCCCGGCTGTCCGCTCGTCCTCGTCGTCACCGAGGGCGGCCTCGCCGCCGTCACCGCCGACTGGGGCATCGACGACGTACTCCTCGACACGGCCGGTCCCGCGGAGGTCGAGGCGCGGCTGCGGCTCGCCATGGGCCGCCAGCAGATCGTCAACGACGACTCCCCCATGGAGATCCGCAACGGCGACCTGTCGGTCGACGAGGCGACGTACAGCGCCAAGCTCAAGGGCCGGGTCCTCGACCTGACCTTCAAGGAGTTCGAGCTCCTGAAGTACCTCGCCCAGCACCCGGGCCGCGTCTTCACGCGCGCGCAGCTCCTCCAGGAGGTCTGGGGCTACGACTACTTCGGCGGCACCCGCACCGTCGACGTCCACGTACGACGGCTGCGCGCCAAGCTCGGGCCCGAGCACGAGTCGCTCATCGGGACCGTCCGGAACGTCGGTTATCGATTCGTTACCCCGGAGAAGATCGACCGGGCCGCCGAGGAGGCCAAGGCCAAGGCCGACCGGCCGAAAACGGAAGATCCGGACGAGACGGCCGCCCTCGACGGCGTCGAGATCCGGGCCGAGGCATAGAAAGGCACACGCGGCCGCTCGGACAGGGCGCACCGGCGTCGCATTCGCACAGCGAAGTGACAGCCGGGCGACAGGGAAGCTCCTTCACGCCCTGCCCAGAGCGGGTCCATCCGCGTAGACTCCGCGCGTGGCCAAGGTGACTCGGGATGACGTGGCGCGGCTGGCAGGAACCTCGACTGCCGTCGTCAGCTATGTCATCAACAACGGACCCCGGCCGGTCGCCCCGGCCACGCGCGAGCGTGTCCTCGCCGCGATCAAGGAACTGGGGTACCGGCCCGACCGGGTGGCCCAGGCGATGGCATCGCGGCGCACGGATCTCATAGGCCTGATCGTGCCGGACGCGCGCCAGCCCTTCTTCGGGGAGATGGCGCACGCGGTCGAGTGGGCCGCGGCCGAGCGCGGGAAGATGGTTCTCGTCGGCAACTCCGACTACGTCGGCGAGCGCGAGGTCCACTATCTGCGGGCGTTCCTCGGGATGCGGGTCTCGGGGCTCATCCTCGTCTCGCACGCCCTGAACGACCTGGCCGCCGCCGAGATCGAGGCTTGGGACGCCCGGGTCGTCCTCCTCCACGAGCGGCCCGAGGCCATAGACGACGTCGCCGTCGTCACCGACGACCTGGGCGGCGCCCAGCTCGCCGTACGCCACCTGCTGGAGCACGGCTACGAGTACGTCGCCTGTATGGGCGGCACCGCGGAGACGCCGGCGGTCGGCGACCCTGTCTCCGACCACGTCGAGGGCTGGCGGCGGGCGATGGCCGAGGCCGGGGTCTCCACGGAGGGGCGGCTGTTCGAGGCGCCGTACAACCGCTACGACGCGTATCACGTAGCGCTCGACATTCTCGCCGGCCCCGACCGGCCGCCGGCGATCTTCTGCTCCACCGACGACCAGGCCATCGGTGTGCTGCGGGCGGCGCGGGAGCTCCGCCTGGATGTGCCGGGGCAGTTGGCTGTCGCCGGGTTCGACGACATCAAGGAAGCGGCGCTGGCGGATCCTCCGCTCACTACTATCGCGTCCGACCGGTCGGCCATGGCGCGGGCCGCTGTGGATCTGGTGCTTGATGACGGGCTGCGGGTCGCCGGGTCGCGGCGGGAGCGGTTGAAGGTGTTTCCGTCGCGGCTGGTCACACGGAAGTCGTGTGGGTGCGCCTGAGGGCGTGCGGGTGCGCCTGAGAGCTCGGGTGGTTCTGGCGTCGTGCGGCTCTCCGTCGTGTGTGGTTGATCGCGCAGTTCCCCGCGCCCCTGAGGGCGTTGCAGTCCCAGTTGGCTTTCCTGGCGGGTCTCCTTTCCTGAGAGATCTCTGAGAAGCCCCCGCCCCCGGCCAGTGGGGGCTTTATATCGGGCATACGAGGTTCTGCCGGGCTTCTCAGGGAGCACTCAGGGAGCTCTCATGGTCGGGCGACAAGCTCATTGGCATGACCGAGAGCTTCCGCCGCGACGGCGAGTACGAGAACCCGTACCAGGCTGACCAGCAGGACGCCTCCTCCGTGAACCCGGAGTGGCCGCCTCCGCCGGCGTACCAGCCGTCGGCTCCCACCACTCTCCTCGCCGAGCCCGTCGCCCAGCCGCCGAAGGCGCGGCGCCGCAAGGGCGGTCCCGTCGCTCTGCTCGCCGCCGTGGCGATCGTCGCCGCGGCGATCGGGGGCGGGACGGCGTACGGCATCCAGGAGCTGACCGGCCACGACACCGTCGCCGCCGCCGACTCCACCAGCACCAACGTCGTCCCCTCCAGCCAGAAAGGCACGGTCTCCGGGGTCGCCAAGGCGGTCAGCCCGAGCATCGTCGAGATCAACGCGACCTCGAACGCGGGCTCTTCCACCGGTTCCGGCGTGATCATCACCAGTGACGGCGAGATCATCACGAACAACCATGTCGTCTCCGGCGCCTCGTCGGTGAAGGTGACGACCAGCGACGGCAAGTCGTACACCGCCGAGGTCGTCGGCACCGACAGCAGCAAGGACCTCGCCCTGATCAAGCTGCGGAACGCCTCCGGGCTGACCCCGGCCACGCTCGGCAACTCCGACGGCGTCCAGGTCGGCGACGAGGTCGTGGCGATCGGCTCGCCCGAGGGCCTGACCGGCACGGTCACCAGCGGCATCGTGTCCGCGCTCGACCGGGACGTGACCGTCTCGACGGGCGAGGGGCAGCAGCAACAGCAGCCGGACGGCGGATGGCCGTTCGAGTTCGGCGGTCAGCAGTTCAACGGCGACACCGGGTCGTCGACGACGACGTACAAGGCGATCCAGACGGACGCCTCCCTGAACCCCGGCAACTCCGGCGGCGCGCTGATCGACATGAACGGCAACATCATCGGCATCAACTCCGCCATGTACTCGGCCTCCGGCTCGAGTTCGTCCGACGCGGGCAGCGTGGGCCTCGGCTTCGCCATCCCGATCAACACCGTCAAGGCCGACCTGGCGAAGCTGCGGTCGGGGTCGCAGAACTGACTTCACTGAAGCCCGAGCCGAAGGAGTACGTCATGATCCAGCAGGTTGAGCACACCGCGACCGGCGTCGGTCCGGCCGACCTCGCCCTCGCGTTGGAGATCGCCGGCGCCCTGCACGCGCCGACGGCCCCGTCCCGGGCGCCGGAGCTGGCGACCACCGCCGGTGTCGGCACCGGCCGCAGGGCCACCGCGGGCCGCGGCCGCCGCCGTACCGTACGAGGCTGAGGAAGCCGGCAAAGCCGAGAAAGTCGAGAAACATGCGAGGCTGAAGGCGTTGAGCCGCCCAGCCCCCAGCCCCACCACACCCGAGGATCCCGAGCCCATGAGCCCCGCCGATGGCGACCGTGACCCCCAGCGCATCCTGATCGTCGACGACGAGCCGGCGGTGCGCGAAGCACTTCAGCGCAGCCTCGCCTTCGAGGGGTACGACACCGAGGTCGCGGTCGACGGCGCCGACGCCCTGGAGAAGGCGACGGCCTACCGGCCCGACCTGGTGGTCCTCGACATCCAGATGCCCCGCATGGACGGCCTGACCGCGGCCCGCCGCATCCGTGGCGCCGGCGACACGACACCGATCCTCATGCTCACCGCCCGCGACACGGTCGGCGACCGTGTGACGGGGCTGGACGCGGGCGCCGACGACTACCTCGTGAAGCCCTTCGAACTGGACGAACTGTTCGCCCGGGTCCGGGCCCTGCTGCGGCGCAGCTCGTACGCGGCGGCGGCCGGTGCGGGCCCGGCGGAGGACGACGAGGCGCTGACCTTCGCGGACCTGCGCATGGACCTCGCGACGCGGGAGGTCACGCGGGGTGGGCGGCCGGTGGAGCTGACCCGTACGGAGTTCACGCTGCTGGAGATGTTCATGGCGCATCCGCGCCAGGTGCTGACCCGGGAGCAGATCCTCAAGGCGGTGTGGGGCTTCGACTTCGAGCCCTCGTCCAACTCCCTTGATGTGTACGTCATGTACCTGCGCCGCAAGACCGAGGCGGGCGGCGAGCCGCGGCTCGTGCACACGGTCCGGGGTGTGGGGTATGTGCTGCGGCAGGGCGGGGCGGAGTGAGCAAGGTTCTGCGCCGGTTCCGGTCGCTGCCGATCCGGTCGCGGCTGGCGCTGCTGGTGGCGGCGGCGGTGGCGTTCGCGGTGGCTGCGGTTTCGGTGACGTGTTGGTTCATTGTGCAGGGGAAGCTGTACGAGCAGGTCAAAGCCGACCTCGAGAAGATCTCGCAGCCGCAGAAGTACAGTCAGGTCGTCGGCCTCCTCAATGCCTGCCCGCAGACTGTGCCGACCGACCAGACCGGCAACGGGCTGCCGCAGAGCGCCTACATCCAGTTGGTCAAGGCGGACGGGACGCCCTGTGTCTCCTCCACATCGGCGGGCACCGTCAAAGTCACCAGCGCCGACACGAATGTGATCAAGGATGCGAACAGCGGCACTGGGAAGGTCCTGGACGGGGTCGTCCGCAACGGCACCGACACGGACGGCAATGCCGTTCGCGTGTTCACCGTTCCTCTGCTCATCAGTCAGAGCCCTTTGAGCCCGCCTCAGCTGTACCCCGACACCGCACTCCTCGTGGCCGTCCCTCTCAAGAACACCGAGTCCACCCTCAACGACCTCGCCCTGATCCTCCTTTTCGTCTCCGGCGTAGGAGTGATCGGTGCCGGAGCCGCCGGCCTCGCGGTGGCCCGCGCCGGCCTCCGCCCCGTCGACAAGCTCACCGAGGCCGTGGAACACGTCGCCCGCACCGAGGACTTGAACATCCGTATCCCGGTGGAGGACGACTCCGAGGACGAGGTGGCCCGCCTCTCCCGCTCCTTCAACTCCATGACGTCGGCCCTGGCCAGCTCCCGCGAACTCCAGCAGCAGCTGATCGCGGACGCCGGCCACGAACTCCGCACCCCCCTCACCTCCCTCCGCACCAACATCGAACTGCTCACCCGCAGCGAGGAGACGGGCCGCCCGATCCCCGAGGCGGACCGCAAGGCCCTCCTCGCCTCGGTGAAGGCCCAGATGACCGAACTGGCGGCTCTGATCGGCGACTTGCAGGAGCTGTCCCGTTCGGAGGGTCAGCGCGGTGAACGCGTCCAGGTGATCTCGCTGGAGGACACGGTCGAGGCGGCCCTGCGCCGCGCCCGCCTGCGCGGCCCGGAGCTGACGATCACCGTCGACCTCCAGCCGTGGTACGTCCGCGCGGAACCGGCGGCCCTGGAGCGCGCGGTGGTCAACGTCCTCGACAACGCGGTGAAGTTCAGCCCCGAGGGCGGCACGATCGAGGTGCAGCTCGCCGACGGCGTCCTCACGGTCCGCGACCACGGCCCCGGCATCCCCGCCGACGAACTCCCCCACGTCTTCGACCGCTTCTGGCGCTCCCCGAGCGCACGGGCCCTGCCCGGCTCGGGGCTGGGTTTGTCGATCGTGGCGCGGACGGTTCAGCAGGCGGGCGGCCAGGTGACCCTGGCCCGCGCGGAGGGCGGCGGGACCGTGGCGACCGTACGGCTGCCGGGGGCACCCACGGCTCCGCCGGAGGTTCCGTAAGAGGCACCGGCAGCACGCCGGGTCACGCCTCGTCCCAGCGGAACAGGCGGGTGGCGATCAGGGTCAGGACGGCGGCGAAGGCGAGCAGACCCGCTATGACGGGCAGGGCCATGGACCAGCCTTCGCCTCGGGACAGTACGCCCTGCAGCGCTTCGCCGAGATGCTTGAGCGGCAAGAACTCCGACACCGTGCGAAGCCACTGCGGCGCGGCGTCGAGCGGGAAGAAGGAGCCGGAGAGGAAGGCCATCGGGAGGACGACGATCTGGGCCATCCCGTTGGCGGCCTCCTCGGACTTGGCCCAGGCGCCGACGACCAGCCCGATGGACATGAAGGCCAGCGTGCCGCTCAGGATCAGCGGGAAGGACAGCCACCAGTGGCCGGTCAGTCGCAGACCGAAGTAGGGCAGGGTGGCCACTCCGAGGAAGATCACGGTCTGGGCGAGGGCCAGCGCCAGATTCACGCCGATACGGGCGCCGATCACCGAGCCGGCGTTGACCGGCGCCAGCCACAGTCGGCGCAGGATGCGTTTCTTGCGCCAGCCGACCAAGTTGAGCGCGGTGCCGAACACCGCACCCATGGCCACCGCCCAGCCGAGCAGGCCGGGCGTGAGGAACTGGATCGGCTTGGTCGACTCGTCCTCGACCTGCCCGGACGTCAGTGTGTAGGCGGGCGGCTGACCGGTCGCGGCCTGGTTGGCCCGCTCGACGATCGCCTGCAGGATGCCCTGCACGTTCCCCGCCCGTACCAGGTCGGCCGCCGAGAAGCGCAGCTCGATCTCTCCCCCGGTCTCGGTGACCGCGGCGTCGGCGTCACCCTTGCGGACCTTCTCCAGGGCGTCTGCGCGGGCGGCCGCCGAGCCGTCCGTCTTCTCGATCCGCAGCACTCCACGGAGCTGTTCGCGTTCCTTGTCGGGCATCTCGTCCAGGACGGCGACATCGCCGACCTGGATCACCTTCGACTCGGAGACACCGGCGTCCTTGAGGACGGTGCCGAGCAGCACCAGGAACATCAAGGGGAAGACCAGCATGAAGAAGACCGCTGTCCGGTCGCGCAGCAGGCCCAGCGTCATGGCCCTGCTGAGACTGCGGAAGGACTGGACCCCCGCCCCGGTCCCCTCCCCCTCCCCTTCCCCTTCCTCGTCCTCACTCGCGGTACTCCCGTCCGGTCAGCTGGAGGAAGACGTCCTCGAGGGAGTCCACCCCCAGCTCGCCTATCAGGTCGCTGGGCGGGCCGACTCGCAGGACTCTGCCGTGGTCCATCACCGCCACCCGGTCGCACAGCGTCTCGGCCTCATCCATGTAGTGGGTGGTCAGGACGACGGTGCGGCCCTCGGCGTTGATGTCGCGCAGCAGATCCCACAGGTTCCGGCGGGCCTGCGGGTCCAGGCCCGTGGTCGGCTCGTCGAGGAAGACCAGCTCCGGGTCGTGGACGAGCGCGCAGGCGATGGACAGCCGTTGCATCTGGCCGCCGGAGAGCCTTTCGGCGCGGACGCCGGCCTTCTCGGTCAGGCCGACCTTCTCCAGCATCGCGTCGGCATTTTCCCCGGGGACGCCGTAGAGCGAGGCGAAGGTGTGGATCTGCTCACGGGCGGTGAGCTTCTCGAAGAAGGCGGAGGACTGGAGTTGGACGCCGATCCGGGGCAACAGCGCCTTGTTGCGCGGCCAGGACGCCTCGCCGAGCACGGTGACGGTGCCCTCGTCGGGCTCGCGCAGTCCCTCGACGATCTCCAGGGTGGTGGTCTTGCCCGCGCCGTTCGGTCCGAGAATGCCGTAGAACTCGCCGCGCTTGACCTCGAAGGAGACCCCGTCGACGGCCTGTACATCCCCGTACCGCTTGCGCAGTCCTTCGACTGTGATCGCATCGGTGGCCATAACGACCGACGTTAGCCCGGAATGATCCGCTCAGGCCCCGCGGTGACATCCCGGCGGGATTACGCCGTCTCCTTCACGCCGCGCACGAAGGCGGACCAGGATGCCGCCGAGAGGATCAGCGGGCGGGCTGTTGGGTTCTTGCTGTCGCGGACGGGGACTATGCCGGGGTGGCCGTCGGCGACCTCGACGCAGTCGTTGGCTCCCCCTTCGCTGTAACTCGACTTGCGCCACACGGCGGTGTGGAGGTCGGGGGTCACGAGGACTCCTTCACGCCGCGCACGAACACGGACCAGGACGACGCGCCGAAGACGAGGACGCGTCCCTCGGGGACCTTGCTGTCGCGGACCGGAACTATGCCGGGGTGGCCGTCGGCGACCTCGACGCAGTTCGACGCTCCCCCGTCGCTGTAGCTCGACTTCCGCCACACGGCCGTATCCAGGTCGGGGGTTCGATTCATAATCTGCACTCCTCCAGAAGGCGCCTGATGAACGCCGTCGACTCCGCCGGAGTCAGAGCGGCGTCCCTGACGAGATCGTAGGGAGACGGGAAAATCGTCACCGTCAAGACGCAGGCCGACCTGGAGAAGTACGCCACGGCCGCCGAGCCGTACGTCATCGTCGTCGCCGGGACCATCAACATCAGCCCGGTAGGGAAGGAGATCAAGGTCCAGTCGGACAAGACCATCGTCGGGTCCGGGACCTCCGGGCACATCGTCGGCGGTGGCTTCTTCCTCGGCCAAGGAATCCACAACGTGATCATCCGGAACCTCACCATCCGGGACTCGTACCAAGGCGTCTGGAACGACAAGGACCACGACTTCGACGCCATCCAGATGGACGGTGCTCATCACGTCTGGATCGATCACAACGATCTCCGGCACATGGCCGACGGGCTCATCGACGTCCGCAAGGACAGCACCTATGTGACCGTCTCCTGGAACAAGCTCAGCAAGGACAACAAGGCCTTCGGCATCGGGTGGACGGACAACGTCGTCACCGACATCACCATCCACCACAACTGGGTGCGGGAGACCGAGCAGCGCAACCCCTTCACCGACAACGCCGCCCACGCGCACCTCTACAACAACTTCCTGGAGGACGTGGCGGGGACGGACATCAAGTCGTCGTACGGCAACTACGCGCGCGGCAAGACCAAGATGGTGCTCGAGAACTCGTACTTCCAGGGCGTCAACAACCCGGTCATCAAGGACAGCACAGCGACGCTCGTCCAACGCGGCAACGTCTTCTCGGGCACCAGTGGCCGTAACGAGAGCGGCGGTACCGCCTTCGACCCGAAGACGTACTACTCGTACTCGCTGGACACGGCGGCGAACGTACCGTCCCTGCTCAAGTCGGGCGCAGAGCCGAGGAGTTCCATCGGCACGACGAGCAGCAGCCCGGTGGGCACCAAGGCCGCGACGACCCTCACCGTCGCCAAGGACGGCTCCGGCCAGTACTCGACCGTGCAGGCCGCCATCAACGCCGTACCGGCGAACAACCCCTCCCGTGTCGTCATCCAGGTGAAGCCGGGGACGTACCGCGAGGCCGTGACCGTGCCCTCGCACAAGCCGCATGTGACGATCGTCGGGACCGGCAAACCGGCCGCAAGGACACCGTCATCGTCGAGGGACACGCCGCCGGGATGACCAAGCCCGACGGGTCGGGGACGTACGGCACGCCCGGCAGCGCCACCCTCAGCATCAAGGCCGACGACACGCAGGTGCGCAACCTCAGCGTCACCAACGACTTCAACGAGGCCGCCAACCAGTCCCTCTCCGGACACCAGGCCGTCGCCCAGCTGACCCAGGCCGACAAGGTGTTCCTCGACAGCCTCATCATCACCGGCGACCAGGACACCCTGGAGATGGAGACGGCCGCCAAGGGCACCCTCGGCCGGGTCTACGTCAAGAACTCCTACATTCTCGGCAACGTCGACTTCATCTTCGGCCGCGGCACCGCCGTCATCGACAGGTCCGTCATCACACTGAGGAAGCGCTGGGACGGCTCGTCCGCCGGATACGTCACCGCGCCGAGCACGGAAGCCAACCGCAAGGGCATCCTCATCACCCGCTCGACCGTCAACGGCGACGTGAGCAACGGCAGCTTCCACCTCGGCCGCAACTGGCACCCCGGCGGCGACACGACCGTGGACCTGCAGACCACGGCCCGGGAGACGAGCCTGAGCGCCGCGATCAAGTCCGCCCCCTGGTCGGACATGGGCGGATTCTCCTGGGAGGACGACCGGTTCGCCGAGTACAAGAACACCGGCCCGGGTGCGGGCAGCGCGAGCAGCGAGCGCCCGCAGCTGACCGACGCGCAGGCCGCCGGGCAGGAGATCGCCGACTGGCTGGGGGACTGGACGCCCGCGACATCCTGACCACTTCTACGACTCGCACGACCCCAACGACTCCTTGAAAGGTCAAGAAAAGCGCGGGAGATCGTCAAGGGCGGACCAACGTCCGCCCAGGAGTCTCCCGCGCCCGGCCATGATTCGGTAACGCAACCGCTCGCTACCGGAATCGGGCATACGTTCCACCCCGTGAACTCCGACAGAGGCGCCGGCTCCAAGCCGGCCATATCCACCTTCGCCCGGCGCGCACTCCTTCGCACCGGGCTGACGGGGGCGGCGGCCCTGGGTGCCGCGGCCACCCTCGGATCGACCCCCGCTTCCGCCGCTCCGGCCGCCACCACCCGTCACCGGCCGGGCACCCCCGAGGAAGCCCTGCGTGAGCTCGCCGCGGGCAACCTGCGCTGGCGCACCTTCCGCGAGCGGCACCCCGACGAGTCGCCCGACGTGCGGCAGAGCCTGACGTCGGGTCAGCACCCGTTCGCCGTCGTCCTCGGCTGCATCGACTCCCGCGTCCCGCCGGAGCTGGTCTTCGACCAGGGCCTCGGTGACCTGATGACCGTGCGCTCCGCCGGTGAGGTCCTGGACGAGGCCGTGCTCGGCAGCGTCGCCTACGGTGTGCTCGAACTGGACATCCCGCTGGTCCTGGTGCTCGGGCACCAGTCGTGCGGCGCCGTGAAGGCCGCGGTGACAGCGGATCGGACCGGCGAGCGGCTGCCGGCGCACATCCAGTACATCGCCGATCAGATAGCGCCGAACATAGACCGCACCAAGGAGGGCGACGCCCGCGTCGACTCCACCATCGACGCCAACGTACGGGCCGTCCGCGCCCGCCTCGCCGCGGAACCGGACCTCGCCGCCAAGGTGACCGAGGGCAAGCTGGCCATCGTCGGCGCCCGCTACGAACTGGGCACGCAGCGCGTCCACCGGGTCGCCTGACGCCCGCGCGCAGCGGGTACGGGGCCCGAGTACGGCCCGGCGCTCCGGACCACGGCCCCGTACCCGCTCACACCCTCAGCTTCGGCGCGGGATGGACAGCGGCATTCACTTTCCGCCGACCGCCAGCCCCCTCCCCTCCAGCCGCACCCTGATCCCGTCCTCCTCCACCCGCACATCCCGCAACCGCAGCTGACCGCTCGGCGGCTCGGGCAGGCGGAAGCCCAGGGACAGCTGGTCGGCGAGGACCGGGCGGGTGAGGCGGGGCAGGGCGTCGAGGAGGGCGGGGTCGAAGCCCAGGAGCTTCAGGATCGCGGGGTGGTCCAGGGCCAGGTCGATGAGATTCAGGCGCATGGCCTGGTGGACGAAGCGCGGGGTGCCGGTCAGTTCGGTGAGGTCGGACTCGTGGCGCAGGGCCTCGCGGACCACGGAGTCGGGGACGCCCAGGCGCCGGACGACCGAAGGGATGGACAGCAGCGCCTTCGCCTTGCGGGTTTCGTGGGCGAGGCGGGCCGCCGACTTCCGGCTCAGATGCAGGCCCTCCGAGGTGCGGGCGCCGGGGCGGTACGTGGCCAAGTCGCCTATGTCCAGGCGCATTCCGCCGATGTGCGTCGCGATGCCGCGGTCGCCCTCGCGCACGATCTGCGCCTCGGCGCGCAGACGGAGGTCGTGCCCGGCGACCGGCAGCGTGCCGCGCGCTCGCACCCGGTCGTGGCCCTCTCCGGTGAACGTCACCTGGGACGCGCCGAGTTCACGGTTCAGGTCCGCGAAGGAGAGCAGGACCTCGCCCTCCAGCTCGGGGACGTCGGCGCCGCGCACCGATGTCGGGCCGTCGGTGTCCAGTCGTACGTTCCGTGCCGTCGCCGTCACCTGCGCGAGGGAGACCCGGTCGGCGGCCACGTCGGGGACGGTCACCTTGACCGAGTCCAGCCGCTCGTCGGCGAGTTGGGTGAGGAAGGGGAAGCCGCTGATCTCGACTTCGGGGGCCGCCGCCAGATGCATGCGGTCCTTGAGAGCATCCGCCGCTCTGCGCTCGGCGTACAGCAGGGCCCAGCGGTCGGCGAGGGTCAGGAAGGCGGCGAGGACGACGAGGCCGACGACCGCCTTCAACGCGAGCGGCAGGCCCGCGAAGCGGCCTCGGCGCCGGCGACGTCCGTTACGGCGGTGGTTGGGCGGGGCCCAGGGATCGTCCTGGGCCTCCGCCTCGTCCCGCGCTTCCGGTATGTCCTCGTGGAGGAACTCGTCCAGCGGACCGTCATCCAGTGCGGCGAGCTCCTCGTATGGGTTTGTATGAGGATGCGTCGTTATGTGGTGGGGGGAACGCATCGGCCCATCCGACCATGCGCACGCCCCCCACCCGCAACCTCTACCGGAGGTTTGCGATCTAGTTCACGCGTACCTCACGCCACTGGTTCACTACTTGACGACCGTGATCCGGTTCGCCGCCGGCGGCGCGATCGGGTTCGACGCCGAGGAGTTGGCCGTCAGGTACTTCTCCAGCGCCGTCAGGTCGTCGGAGCCGACCAGGTCGTTCGTGCCCTGGCCCAGCGTCGGGAAGCCGTCGCCGCCGCCCGCGAGGAAGCTGTTCGTGGCGACGCGGTAGGTGGCCGTCGGGTTGATCGCCTCGCCGTTCAGCTTGATCGAGTCGGTCACCACCCGGTCCGCACCCGTCTTCGTCAGGTCCAGCGTGTACGTCAGACCGGACGACACCTGCAGGATCTTCGGCGAGGCGGTGTTCGTCCCGCTCACCTGCTCCTTGAGCACCTGGACGAGCTGCGCTCCGGTGAAGTCCTGGAGGTTCACGGTGTTGGAGAACGGCTGCACGGTGAAGCCCTCGGCGTACGTCACCACACCGTCGCCCTCGCTGCCCTTGGCCACGTAGGTCAGCGGTGCCCGGATGCCGCCCGGGTTCATCAGCGCCAGGTCCGTCTCCGGGTCCAGCTCCTTGCCGTGCGCGAGCTGCGCGTCCGCGATCAGGTCACCGATCGGGGACTCCGTACCGGCGTTGGAGATGTCGGCGGAGATGTAGCCGATCGCGCGGTTGCCGATGGGCGCCGCGAGGGTGTTCCACTTCGAGATCAGCTCGGTCATGTCGGGCGCCTTGGGGACGTCCCGGGTGACCACGTGGTTCGCGGACTTCACGGCCGTACGGGCGATGTCGCCGGTGAAGCGGTCGTACGTCAACGTCGTGTCCGTGTAGAGGCGGCCGAAGGACGCGGCCGAGGTGACCATGCGGGGCTTGCCCGACGGGTCGGGGATCGTGCACACGTACGCGGCGTGCGTGTGGCCGGTGACCAGCGCGTCCACCTGCGGCGTGATGTTCTTGGCGATGTCGACGATCGGGCCGGAGACGCCGTCGCCCGCGCCCGGGGAGTCGCAGTTGTAGTTGTACGAGCCGGAGGCGGGCATGCCGCCCTCGTGGATGAGCGCCACGATCGACTTCACGCCCTGTGCCTGGAGCACGCGCGCGTACTTGTTGATCGTCTCGACCTCGTCCTTGAACTTGAGGCCCTTGACGCCCTCGGCGGAGACGACGCCCGGAGTGTCCTCCAGGGTCACGCCGATGAAGCCGACCTTGACGTCCCTCTTCTTCCACACCCAGTAGGGCTTGAGGATCGGCTTGTTCGTCTTCTCGTCGAGGACGTTCGCGGCGAGGTACGGGAAGTCGGCGCCCTCGAACTCCTCGCCTTCGACGTAACAGCCGGCCGTCGGGTGGCAGCCGCCCTTCTGCAGGCGGGCCAGTTCCTTGGCGCCCTCGTCGAACTCGTGGTTGCCGACCGAGGTGACGTCCAGGTCGAGCTTGTTCAGCGCCTCGATGGTGGGCTCGTCGTGGAAGAGGCCCGAGATCAGCGGGGAGGCGCCGACCATGTCGCCGCCGGCCGCGGTGATGGAGTACTTCTTGCCCTCACGGGCCTGGCGCAGGTGCGTGGCGAGGTACTCGACGCCGCCCGTCCCCTCGATGGTCTTCGTCGTGCCGTCCGGCTGGATCTCGGTGAGCCGGCCGGAGGAACCGGCCGGCGGCTCCAGGTTGCCGTGCAGGTCGTTGAAGGACAGCAGCTGCACGTCCTGGTAGCGGCTGTAGGTGTAACCGCCACCGTGCTGGGCGGAACCCTCCTCCGCCGTCGCCGTCGCGGGGAGCGCCGCGGCCAGCGCGCCCGCGGTGGCGAGACCGGCGGCTCCGGCGAGGAGAAGGTGAGTACGGCGTCTACGGCGCTGGTGCGCCTGTGACTCGGCTGGCATACGCCCCCCTGTGGGTCGAAAGTGACATGGCCCCGTCGGGCGCAGCCTAGAGTCAACGCGCGTAGCGCGACAGAGGGTTCATGGTTACTTTCTGGTTTCCCTTTGCCTGCCCCTTTGCCGCCACATTGCCGGGTGCTCCCCTTACCCTCGTACGCATGACCAGCGACGACACCGCATCCCCTCTCCCCTCCCGTTCCATCGAGACCCACTCCGCGCTCTCCCCGGAGCAGACCGAGGCCGTACTCGAACTGCTGGCGGATGCCGCCCGGAACGACGGGCAGCAGGCGGTGTCCGAGCAGGGCCGGCTGCAGTTGCGCGGCGGCGCACGCGAGGGCGTGTCCCATCTCCTTCTCACCGTGGCCGGCGAACTCGTCGGCTACGCCCAGCTGGAGGACACCGACCCGGTGGAGGCCCCGGCCGCCGAGCTGGTCGTGCACCCCTCGCACCGCGGTCACGGCCACGGCCGCGCGCTCGGCGCGGCCCTCCTCGCCGCGTCCGGCAAGCGGCTGCGGGTGTGGGCCCACGGGGGCCATGCCGCCGCCCGGCACCTCTCCCAGGTGCTCGGCCTCACCCTCTTCCGCGAACTGCGCCAGATGCGCCGCTCACTGGCGGACCTTCAGCTGGCCGACCCGGTGCTCCCCGAGGGCGTGACCGTCCGCACCTTCGTCCCCGGCCAGGACGACACGGCCTGGCTCGCGGTGAACGCCGAGGCCTTCGCCCACCATCCCGAGCAGGGCTCCCTCACCCAGCGCGACCTCGACGACCGCAAGGCCGAGCCGTGGTTCGACCCCGCGGGGTTCTTCCTGGCGGAACGCGAGGGCGAACTCATCGGCTTCCACTGGACGAAGGTCCACGCGGCGGAAGGGCTCGGCGAGGTGTACGTCCTCGGTGTCCGCCCGGGCGCCCAGGGCGGCGGCCTGGGCAGGGCCCTGACGACGATCGGGCTGCGTCATCTGGCGGCACAGGGGCTGCCCACGGCGATGCTGTATGTCGATGCCGACAACAAGGCGGCGGTGTCGGTGTACGAGCGGCTGGGGTTCGTGACGTACGAGACGGACCTGATGTACCGCACGGAGACCTGAGAACGCCGGGTCCGGCAGCGCCGGTAAGGGGCGCGGGGCCGTATCGGGTGCGGCTCCGCCGCGTGGGCGCAACCAGCCACGACGAAGCTGCAGACACCCGAGGGCCCATCGCGCCCCCCGAGCGCTACGCTCTGCCGACCGGCCGAGCCCGCACCACGAGAACGTCCGTCCCCAGCTCGTCACCGGCAATCTCCAGCCCCGCCCACATCGCCCCGGCCGCCAGCAGGTTGAACGGCCGGTGCGGCGCGCACAGCACATCTGTCTCGCCGCCGCCCGCCAAGCGCTCCGCCACGGCACGGGCGGCGGCCTCGGCGTCGGCGGCGTGCTGACCCAGAACAGTGGGCACGGGCTTTCCGGCGCCGGACACGAAGGCCTCCACCAGCAGCAACCGGGGTTCACTCGACCGCCCGGCCCCGCCCGCCCAGCGCCGTACCTGCGTCGTGACCGCGAGCCCGGGCACCGCGCGCCCCACCTCGGCCAGCATCCACCCGGCCTGCACGAGCCCCGTCCCCATCGCCGCGGCCCCCGCCCGCGCCGACCAAGGGCGATTTCCCTCCCCGGCGCGGCCCCGGCCCAGGTGCTGCCACTCGTCGCTCCCCGGCACCGGCACCGCCATCGGCGCCTCCCACGCGAGCACCGCACGCCCACCGGCCTGCAGAGCCTCCGCGACCGAGTCCACGGCCGTCGCCGGATCGGCTCCGTGCCCGGCGAGCGCCTCTCCCGGCATATCGACCGCGGCCCAGGCGAAGGAGCCGGTCCGCACGGAACCCACGTCGACGGCGACCACCCTCATACCCCGCATGGTCACGCGTTCCTCCCCCTCTCGTACACCTCCCCGCTTGACTTCCCGATCTCCTTCCACCACCCTTTCACTACTCAATTAGTGAAAGGGTGGTGGAACGGATGGTCGAGTACCGCATCGACCGGCGCTCCGGCGTCGCCACCTACGTGCAGATCGTCCAGCAGACCAAACAGGCCCTGCGCCTGGGCCTGCTGGAGCCGGGCGACAAGCTGCCCACGGCCCGTGAGGTCGTGGAGGCCACCGCGATCAACCCCAACACCGTCCTCAAGGCCTACCGCGAACTGGAACGCGAGGGCCTGGTCGAGGCGCGGCGGGGACTCGGCACGTTCGTACGACGCGGACTGGGCACGGCCCCGGCCGACTCGCCCCTGCGCGCGGAACTGGACGCCTGGGCCGTACGGGCCCGCGAGGCCGGGCTGGACCGCGAGGACGTGGACGCTCTCTTCACTTCCGTACTGGACACGCACTTCAAGGGGGACGACGCATGACCGAGACCGCCATCGAGGCGGCCGCGCTGAGCAAGAGGTTCGGGCGCCGCCGCAAGCAGGCCCTGGACGGCTGCGCCTTCCGGCTCCCGACGGGCCGGATCTGCGCGGTCGTCGGCCCGAACGGCGCCGGCAAGTCGACCCTGCTCTCCCTCGCCGCCGGACTGCTGCGCCCCACCGACGGCACGATCACCGTCCTCGGCCAGGCCCCGGCGGCGGCCCGCGAGCGCCTGGCGTACGTCGCCCAGGACAAGCCCCTGCACCCCCAGCTCACCGTCGCCGACACCCTGCGGCTGGGGCGGGAACTCAACCCCCGCCACTGGGACGCCGCCGTCGCCGAGCGGATCGTCGCCGAGGGCGACCTCGACCCGGACGCCAAGGTCCGCACGCTCTCCGGCGGCCAGCGCACCCGCGTCGCGCTCGCCCTCGCCCTCGGCAAGCGCCCCGAGGTTCTGCTCCTGGACGAGCCGATGGCCGACCTCGACCCGCTCGCCCGGCACCAGCTGATGGCCACGCTCATGGCCGACGCGGCCGAACGCGGCACCACGGTTGTCATGTCCTCGCACGTCGTCGCCGAGCTGGACGGCGCCTGCGACCACCTCCTGCTCCTCGGCGCCGGCCGCGTCCGCCTCGCCGGCCCGCTGGACGACCTGCTGGCCGCGCACCGGCTCGTCACGGGCCGGGCGGACGCGTCCCTGGACCCGCACACCGTGGTCGAGTCCCGCACGACGGGCCGTCAACTCACCGCGCTGGTACGGCCGGAGGGCCCTCTCGGCGACGGCTGGCAGAGCACCGCCCCGACCCTGGAGGAGCTGGTCCTCGCCCACCTGCGCGCTCCCGAGGCGCCGGTGCTGCGGCTGGACTCCGTGCGGGAGGCTGCCGTATGACCGTCGCCGTGACCGTCGAGAGGCCCACCGCCGTCACGCCCTCCCGGGGGCCGCGCGGCCTGGTCTGGGCGATGCTGCGGCTGCACCGCTCGGCGCTGTGGTTCTGGCTGCTGCTGGTGGCCGCCGGCGCCGGCGCGCTGCTGTGGGCGTACGGCCCGGGGTCGGACGCCGCCTGGGCCGAGTACCGGGCGATGGACTGCGACAACCCGAACCGAGGCATGGGCTGCGACATCCCCGGCCCCGCCTTCACCCTGTACGACAGGGCCCTCTCCGTCGGCGCCGGCCTCCTGAACCTCGTACCGCTCCTCACCGCCGCCTGGGCGGGCGGCGCGCTCATCGGGCGCGAACTGGAAAGCGGCACCGCCCGGTTGGCCTGGACGCAGTCCGTCTCCCCGGTGCGCTGGCTGGCCGCCAAGCTGGCCGTCCCGGCCGCCCTGCTCGTCGCGGGGACACTCGTCCTGACGCTGCTGCACCGCCTCCTGTGGTCGTCGGACGCCCGGCTCCGGCTGACGTTCGGCTTGCGCGAGTGGCACGAGGGCAGCACCTTCGTGGCCAACGGCACCCTCGCCACCGCCTACGCCCTCCTCGGCCTCGCCGTCGGCGCTCTCGTGGGTCTGCTCGTGCAGCGTGCCCTGCCCGCCCTCGGTACCGCGCTCGTGGGCCTGTTCGCCCTCAGGCTCGGGTTCGGAGATCTGCGCCCGCACCTGTGGCCGACCGAGACGGTGACATCCGAGCCCATGGGGATGGTCACCGACGAAGGCGCCCTCACCTCCACCGGCGCCCGCGTCCCGATTCCCGACTGCGCGGGCGAGCCCGGCTGCCTCGCCGCCCGCGACATCACCGGCTTCTACGCCGACTACCACCCGGCCTCCCACTTCTGGCCCCTCCAGCTCATGGAGACCGGCATCGTCCTCGCCGTCGCGGCCCTGGCGGTCCTGATCGCCTTCCGGCTGCTGCGCCGCCGTACCGGAGCCGCCGTATGACCACCGCCCTCACCGCCACGACCTCCCCGGTCGCCCGCACCCCGCGCGGACCGCGCGGCCTGATCTGGGCCGTCCTGCGTGTGCACCGCACGGCGCTGATCCTCTGGGGGCTGGCACTTGTCGCCGCCACGGCCGTCCTGATCTGGATGTCCGCCATCGCGGACGACGCCCGCCCGGCCTACGGCGGATGCGCCGAACCGCCCACGGACGGACTTCCCTCGTGCTCGGCGATCGAGGCGATCACCGCCGACGACATCTACTCCGACGGCATCGCCCTGATCACCACGGCCCTGTCCTGGGTGATCTTCCCCGTGGCCGCTTGGGCGGGCGGCGCGCTCATCGGGCGCGAACTGGAGAACGGCACCGCACGGCTCGCCTGGACCCAGTCGGTCAGCCCGACCCGCTGGCTGGCCGCCAAGCTCGCCGTCCCGGCCGTCCTGCTCACCGCCGGCACCGGTACCGTCCTGCTGCTGAACCTCTGGGCCCGCGGGGACGACAACCCGAACCTCGTCGGGGACTGGTACGGCCCCGACCAGTTCACCGGCATCGGCCCGGTGGCCGTCGCCTCCGCCCTGGCCGGCCTCGCGCTGGGCGCGCTCGCCGGGCTGCTGTGGCGCCGGGCGCTGCCCGCCGCCGGGGCGGGTCTCGTGGCCGCGCTGCTCCTCTACAACACGCTGGAGTATTACCGCGAGGACTTCTGGCCGACGGTCACCCGCGCCGAGAAGGGCGAGTTCGAGCTGCCCCGCTCGGCCTGGCAGACGCACTGGGGCTGGACCTGGGACGGAGACGTCGGCGAGGGCACCCCGCTGACCACCGCGGCCTTCCACCCCCAGTCCCACTTCTGGCCGCTCCAGTACGTGGAGACCGGCATCCTTCTCGCCGTGGCCGCCGCCGCGACAGCCGCCGCGTTCTGGTTGCTGCGCCGCCGCACCCCGTGAAGAGCACCGCAGGCCGCAAAGACCGCCGCACGCCGTAAAGACCCCGCACGTCCCTCCACGGGGGGAGGGACGTGCGGCTCAGGCATATGCTCGGACAGCCGGTCCGGCATGTAGACGCCCGCGGTCCGCCCCCCGCTATCCCACACGCCATGTCTCCGTAACCATTGGTTCAGACGGACTTGCGACGCTCGGCCAATGACCCCCGCCGTGCCAGAGCCTTCGCCACCCCCGGAGGGGAGCGCGAGGAACGGGGACGCACGACGCCTCCCCCCCACGCTCCCACCCGCGCTTTCCGACGCGCCTGTAAGCCTCGACGCGCGGAACAATGGGCATATGAGCCAGTCCACAAACGCCCAGGCCACGGTCCAGCACGCGCAGCCCTCCGTGGGCTCCATAGCGGCGCACCGCCCGCACACGGTCACCTCGGCGGCGGTCGTCTCCGAACTGGAACCCGACATCGACGCCGATCTCGACGCGTACGAGGTCACCGAGATCGACGGCGTCCAGCTGCCCCAGGGCCGCTTCCTGGACCGGGAGCGCAGCTGGCTCGCGTTCAACGAGCGCGTCCTCGAACTCGCCGAGGACCCGAACACCCCGCTCCTGGAGCGGGCGAACTTCCTGGCGATCTTCGCCAGCAACCTGGACGAGTTCTTCATGGTCCGCGTCGCCGGTCTGAAGCGCCGTATCGCCACCGGAGTCGCCACCCGGTCCGCGTCCGGCCTCCAGCCCCGCGAGGTCCTGGAGATGATCTGGGCCCGCTCCCGCGAGCTGATGGCCCGGCACGCCGCCTGCTACCACGAGGACGTCGCCCCCGCCCTCGCGGAGGAGGGCATCCACCTGGTCCGCTGGAACGAGCTGCAGGAGAAGGAGCAGGCCCGCCTGTTCACCCTGTTCCGGCACCAGATCTTCCCGGTGCTGACCCCGCTGGCGGTCGACCCCGCGCACCCGTTCCCGTACATCTCCGGCCTGTCCCTGAACCTGGCCGTGCGCGTACGGAACCCCGTCACCGGCACCCCGCACTTCGCCCGCGTCAAGGTGCCGCCGCTGCTCTCCCGCTTCCTGGAGGCCTCCCCCGGCCGGTTCGTCCCCCTGGAGGACGTGATCGCCGCGCACCTGGAGGAGCTGTTCCCGGGCATGGAGGTGCTGGAGCACCACGCCTTCCGGGTCACCCGCAACGAGGACCTGGAGGTCGAGGAGGACGACGCCGAGAACCTGCTCCAGGCCCTGGAGAAGGAGCTCATGCGGCGCCGCTTCGGGCCGCCGGTGCGCCTGGAGGTCGAGGAGAACATCAACCAGGAGGTCCTGGACCTGCTGGTGCGCGAGCTGAAGATCAGCGAGGCCGAGGTCTACCCGCTGACCGGCCCCCTGGACCTCACCGGCCTCTTCCGCATCGCCTCCATCGACCGGCCCGAGCTGAAGTACCCGAAGTTCGTCGCGGGCACCCATCGCGATCTCGCCGAGGTCGAGTCGGCGTCCGCGCCGGACATCTTCGCGGCCCTGCGCAACCGGGACGTCCTCCTGCACCACCCGTACGACTCCTTCTCCACGTCCGTGCAGGCGTTCCTGGAGCAGGCGGCCGACGACCCGGACGTCCTCGCGATCAAGCAGACCCTGTACCGGACCTCCGGCGACTCCCCCATAGTCAACGCGCTCATCGACGCGGCCGAGGCCGGCAAGCAGGTCCTCGTCCTGGTCGAGATCAAGGCCCGCTTCGACGAGCACGCCAACATCAAGTGGGCGCGCAAGCTGGAGGAGGCCGGCTGCCATGTCGTGTACGGCCTCGTCGGCCTGAAGACCCACTGCAAGCTGTCGCTGGTGGTCCGCCAGGAAGGCGAGACGCTACGGCGCTACAGCCACGTGGGCACCGGCAACTACCACCCGAAGACGGCACGGCTCTACGAGGACCTGGGGCTGCTGACGGCCGACCCGCAGGTCGGCGCGGACCTGTCCGACCTGTTCAACCGTCTCTCCGGCTACTCCCGCCGGGAGACGTACCGCCGCCTTCTGGTGGCCCCCAAGTCCCTGCGCGACGGCCTGGTCTCGCGGATCAACAAGGAGGTCCAGCACCACCGTGCCGGACGTCCCGCCTACATCCGCATCAAGGTGAACTCGCTCGTCGACGAAGCGGTCATCGACGCCTGCTACCGCGCGTCCCAGGCGGGCGTGCCGGTCGACATCTGGGTCCGCGGCATCTGCGCGGTGCGCCCGGGCGTGGCGGGACTGTCGGAGAACATCCGCGTCCGCTCGGTCCTCGGCCGCTTCCTCGAACACTCCCGGGTCTTCGCCTTCGGCAACGGCGGCGAACCCGAGGTGTGGATCGGCAGCGCCGACATGATGCACCGCAACCTCGACCGCCGTATCGAGGCCCTGGTCAGGGTCACCGACCCGGCCCACCGCGCCGCGCTCAACCGGCTCCTGGAGACCGGTATGTCCGACACCACCGCGTCCTGGCACCTCGGCCCGGACGGCGACTGGACCCGGCATGCGACGGACGCGGAAGGCCAGCCCCTGCGCAACGTCCAGGAGATGCTCATAGACGCCCGGAGGCGCCGGCGTGGCACAGCAACACCTTGATCCGACGGACCCCACGGCCGGGGTGATCACGGGCGATGCCCTCGCGGGCTACCTGCGCGCCCAGGCCACGGAGTTCCTCCGAGCCCTGCGCCTGCACCGGGAGACCGGTGCGGGGGCGGCCAACGGCTCGGAGGAGTCCGTCGACGCGGCCCGGGCGCTACGCCGCTCGGCCCGCCGCATCAGCGCCAGCCTGCACACGTTCCGCCCGCTGCTGGACGCCGACTGGTCGGAGGCCATCCGCCCGGAACTGGCCTGGCTCTCGGGGACGCTGGCCCTGGAACACGCCTACGCGGCCCGCCTGGAACGCCTGCTCCTGGCACTCCACCGCCTGTCGGGGGCGACGGCACTGCCGACGCAGCCGGGGGTGGGGGGCTTGCCCGGTGTGGGGGCGCGCGGTCTGTCCGGGGCGAGCGGTGCCTCCGCGGCACGTGCGGGTGGTGCGCCCGGTGTGGGCTCGGGCGGCGTTCCCGGAGTGGGTGCGGGCGCGGGCAACGGCTCGGGCGGCCCGGCTACGGGCAGCGGCTCGGCCGAGGCAGCCGCGGGCGGCCGTACGGAGGCAGCGGACACTCGCGCCGACCGGGCTGCGACCGGCGGCGCTGACGGAGCCTCAGGCCGTCGTACCGACGGAGCCGCGGGGCGCCGTACCGACGCAGCCGCCGGCCGTCGTACCGACGCAACCGCGACCAGCCGCATCGACGCAGCCACGAACCGCACCAACGCGGCTGCGGGCAGTGGTACCGACGCCGCCCCGGCCGGCCGCGTCAACGTAGCCGCGGGCAGTCGTGCCGCTGCTGGGACGGCGCCCGTCCCCCAGAAAGCGGCACCCGGGAGCACCGGCCCCGCGAGCCACCCGACGGCCACCCCGGAGCGCGGCAACCTCACAGTCGGCGCCGCCAAAGCGGGCGCCCTGCTCGAGCGCCAGCTCACCCTCGCCCGGACCCGAGCTCATTCCAGCGCCCTCCAGGCCCTCGGAAGCAGCCGCTTTCACGCCGTGGCCGACAGCATCGCCGTACTGGCCAGCGAGGTCCCCCTCACCCCCGCCGCGGCCACCGCCGACCTGCGCCCCCTCGCGGCAGCCGCCGAGGAGCGGCTCACCGACGCGGTCGCGGCGCTCCCCCTGCTCACCGCCGGCCACCCCTACAACGCGGAGGCCCTGATCCACGGCCTGTCCCCCGACCCCGCCCCGCATCCGCAGGACGCCCCCTGGCACCAGGTCCGCCTGCTGCTGCGCCTGCACCGCTACGCCCGCGAGGTCCTCCACGGCGACGACCACCCGGTGGACGTACGGCTGCTGGCGTCCGGCCAGGCGCTGAACCGGCACCGCGACGCCTCCGAGGCGGCCGCGGCCGCGGCCCAGGCGGCCCGCACCCCGCGTATCGCCCCGGCGACGGCCTACGCCCTCGGCGTGCTGCACGCCGACCAGCGGCACGAGGTGGAGGCGGCGCGGTTCGCGTTCCAGCAGTCCTGGCAGATGCAGACGGTAGGCACCCCTTAGGCACCCCAGGCACCCCTTAGGCACCCAGGCATCCCTGAGGACGGCAGGCGCCCAGGCCCCAGGCCCCAGAACCCGGGCACCCGCCAGCACCCCCGAAGGAGGCATCCCCCGGTGACTCAAGCGAACGACCTCACCGTCCACGCGGCCGGCTGTGTCCTGTGGCGCCGCTCGCCGGTAGACGGTGAGCTGGAGATATGCCTCATCCACCGACCGAAGTACGACGACTGGTCCCACCCCAAGGGCAAGCTGAAGCGCGGCGAGGACGCGCTCGCCGGTGCCCTGCGCGAGGTGGCGGAGGAGACGGGTCACTCCGCTCAGCCCGGCGCCGAGCTGCCGACGCTGCGGTACCTGGCGAACGGCCGCCCCAAGGAGGTCCGCTACTGGGCGGCCGAGGCGGGCCCCGGCACCTTCGTCCCGAGCACCGAGGTGGACCGCCTGCTCTGGCTCTCCCCCACGGCCGCCCGGGGCCGTCTCACCCAACCGCGGGACCGCAGCCTCGTGGACGCTCTGCTGGAATCGCTCCACCTGGCATAGTCCGAAGCAACCCCCACAAAGCCTCGGAATACACCCGTGTCCTCAACGTGAGCGTTCCGTGACCTCACCGCACCGTCCCCAGGGGTTCACCCCGCGTTCATTTACGCCCATCGGCGGCTTCACCTGTTCTGCCTAATTTCAGCCTTGCACGATGTCGGACCGCGCCCCGGGGGGACGTGGCCGCATCACCCAGTCTTCGCACGCCGCCGATATTCAGGACGGCGGCTCCTGGAAGGAACTCCCTCAAGTGAAGCTTCAGCGCAAGAACCGGCGGGCACTCGCTCTCGGCGCTCTCGCCGTCTCCGGCGCCCTGGCCCTCACGGCGTGCGGCTCCGACGACACCGGCTCCAACAACGGCGGTGACGCCTCCGCGCCCGCCAACGCCGCCAAGATCGACTGTGGCGACGCCAGCGGCCAGCTGCAGGCCTCCGGCTCCTCCGCGCAGAAGAACGCGATCGACGCGTGGGTCAAGCAGTACACCGCGGCCTGCAAGAGCGTCCAGATCAACTACAACCCGACCGGTTCGGGCGCCGGCGTCACGGCCTTCCTGCAGGGCCAGACCGCGTTCGCCGGTTCCGACTCCGCCCTGGAGGCGGAGGAGGTCACCGAGTCCAAGAAGACCGCGTGCACGGGCGGCGGCCAGGCCATCGACCTGCCGATGGTCGTCGGCCCGATCGGCGTCGGCTACAACGTGCCGGGTGTCGACAACCTCGTCCTGGACGCCCCGACCCTCGCCAAGATCTTCGACAGCAAGATCACCAACTGGAACGACGCGGCCATCAAGAAGCTGAACCCCGACGCGAAGCTTCCCGACCTCAAGATCCAGGCGTTCCACCGCTCGGACGAGTCCGGCACCACGGACAACTTCACCAAGTACCTGGGCGCCGCAGCCCCGAACGACTGGAAGTACGAGCACAGCAAGTCCTGGGAGGCCAAGGGCGGCCAGTCCGCCTCCGGCTCCTCCGGTGTGGCGCAGCAGGTGAGCCAGACCTCGGGCGCGATCTCCTACATGGAGCTCTCGTACGTCAAGGGCGGCATGAAGGCCGTCAAGATCAAGACGGGTGCCGCCGAGCCGGTCGAGGCCACCACCGAGAACGCCACCAAGTCCATCACCGAGGCCAAGGTCGTCGGCACGGGCAAGGACCTCGCCCTGGAGCTGAACTACACGCCGAAGGCCGAGGGCGCCTACCCGATCACCCTGGTCACGTACGAGATCGTCTGTGACAAGGGCAACAAGGCGGAGACCCTGCCCGCCGTCAAGTCCTTCCTCTCCTACATCGCCTCCGAGGACGGCCAGGGCGTGCTGACCGACGCCGGTTACGCCCCGGTTCCCGACGAGCTGATCACCAAGGTCCGTTCCACCATCTCGGCCCTGAGCTGACCTGAGTGCGGCCCGCTCCCCACCGGAGCGGGCCGCACCTTCCGGTGCACCGCCGCAAGGAGCCTCCCGACCAAGGACGGCTCCGTCATGAGCCGCCCAGCACGGTGGCTCGCAGACCGGAGACCCCAATGGATATATCGACAGAGAACAAGCCCGCTCCACCCACACCCCAGCCGTCTCAAGGCGAGCAGAAGCGCGCCGCGCGTGGCGCCACCCGCCCCGGAGACCGCATCTTCCTCGCCATGTCCCGCGGATCCGGCATCTTCCTGCTGGTGGTCATGGCGGCCATCGCCGTCTTCCTCAGCCTCCGTGCCTTCAACGCGATCAGCAAGGACGAGGCCAACTTCTTCACCACCTTCGAGTGGAACCCGACCGGCGACCCGCCGGTCTTCGGCATCGCGGTCCTGGCCTTCGGCACCGTCGTGTCGTCGATCATCGCCCTGGCCATCGCGGTCCCGGTGTCCATCGGCATCGCCCTGTTCATCACGCACTACGCCCCGCGCAAGCTCGGCGGCCCCATCGCGTACGTGATCGACCTGCTCGCCGCCGTGCCGTCCATCGTCTACGGCCTGTGGGGCGCCCTGGTCCTCGTACCGAACCTGGACGGCCTGTACGGCTGGCTGGACGAGTACCTCGGCTGGACCGGCATCTTCGAGTGGAACGGCGGCGCCCCGCGCTCGCTGTTCACCGTCGGCATCCTGCTCGCGATCATGATCCTGCCGATCATCACCAACGTGAGCCGCGAGGTCTTCCGCCAGGTCCCGCAGATGCACGAGGAGGCCGCGCTGGCCCTCGGCGCCACGCGCTGGGAGGTCATCCGGATGTCGGTCCTCCCCTACGGCCGCTCCGGTGTCATCTCCGCCTCGATGCTGGGCCTCGGCCGCGCGCTCGGCGAGACGATGGCGGTCGCCATGGTCCTGTCGCCGACCTTCGACATCAACGCCAGCCTGCTCGACCCGGGCGGCGGCACCTTCGCCCAGAACATCGCCAGCAAGTTCAACGAGGCCACCGAGAACGGCCGTGACGCGCTCATCGCCTCCGGTCTGGTGCTCTTCGTCATCACCCTGCTGGTCAATGGCACCGCCCGCATCATCATCGAGCGGCGCAAGGAGTTCTCGGGGGCCAACGCATGAGCAACGCAACTCTCTCCGACAAGCGCCCGAGCAGCCTGAAGGGCGCCACGCTGCCCAAGTGGTTCGCCTGGGCGGTCGCCGCGGGCTCGATCGCGCTCGGCCTCGGCATCAGCGCGGCCGCCGGGCTGGACAGCAGCATCCAGTGGGGCCTGATCGCCTCGGTGCTGTTCGTCCTCGGCTCGTACGGCATCTCCGCCCGCGTCGAGGGACGCCGGCAGGCCAAGGACCGTACCGCCACCAGCCTGATCTGGGTCGCGTTCCTGCTCGCCGTGATCCCGCTGGCCTCGCTCGTCTACGAGACGATCAAGCGCGGTGTGAAGGTCCTCGACGGCTACTTCCTCAGCCACTCGATGGGTGTGGTCGCCGACACCGAGCCGGGCGGCGGTATCTACCACGCCATCCTCGGCACGCTGGAGCAGGTCGGCATCGCCACCGTGATCTCCGTGCCGATCGGTGTGCTGACCGCGATCTACCTGGTCGAGTACGGCCGCGGCAAGCTCTCCAAGGCCATCACCTTCTTCGTCGACGTCATGACGGGTATCCCGTCGATCGTCGCGGGTCTGTTCATCCTCAGCCTGTGGATCATCATCCTCGACATGGGCTACTCCGGCTTCGCCGGCTCGATGGCCCTGTCCATCCTGATGCTGCCGGTCGTCGTCCGCTCCACCGAGGAGATGCTCAAGCTCGTCCCGAACGAGCTGCGCGAGGCCTCGCTGGCGCTGGGCGTGCCGAAGTGGCGGACGATCCTCAAGGTGGTTCTGCCGACCTCGATCGGCGGTATCACCACGGGTGTGATGCTCGCGGTGGCCCGTATCACCGGTGAGACCGCTCCGCTGCTGCTGCTGGTGTGGGTGACGAACTTCATCAACGCCAACCCGTTCAAGGACCCGCAGGGGTCGCTGCCGGTGTACATCTACCTGCAGTTCGCGAACAGTGGGGGTCTGGGTCCGGCGTACGACCGTGCCTGGGCGGCGGCTCTGGTGCTCATCGCCTTCATCATGATCCTCAACCTGGCGGCCCGCGGTATCGCCCGCTGGAAGGCGCCGAAGACGGGCCGCTGACGCGGCCATTCAGCGACCCGAATCCCCCCTGAAAGAAGCAGTGATTCACATGGCCAAGCGCATTGATGTCAGCGGCCTCAACGCCTACTACGGTTCCTTCCTGGCCGTCGAGGACATCTCGATGACCGTCGAGCCCCGTTCCGTGACGGCCTTCATCGGCCCGTCCGGCTGTGGCAAGTCCACCTTCCTGCGCACGCTCAACCGCATGCACGAGGTCACGCCGGGCGGCCGCGTCGAGGGCAAGGTCATGCTCGACGACGAGAACCTGTACGGCCCCGGGATCGACCCGGTGGCCGTCCGCCGCGAGGTCGGCATGGTCTTCCAGCGCCCGAACCCGTTCCCCACGATGTCGGTCTACGACAACGTGGCGGCCGGCCTGCGGCTGAACGGCTCCTACAAGAAGTCGCAGCTGGACGACATCGTCGAGAAGTCGTTGAAGGGTGCGAACCTCTGGAACGAGGTGAAGGACCGCCTCAACAAGCCCGGCTCGGGCCTCTCCGGCGGCCAGCAGCAGCGCCTGTGCATAGCGAGGGCGATCGCGGTGGAGCCGAAGGTCCTCCTCATGGACGAACCGTGCTCCGCCCTTGACCCCATCTCCACCCTCGCCATCGAGGACCTGATCGGCCAGCTGAAGGAACGCTTCACGATCGTCATCGTGACGCACAACATGCAGCAGGCGGCGCGTGTCTCCGACCGCACGGCGTTCTTCAACCTGGCGGCGGTGGGCCAGCCGGGTCGCCTGATCGAGATCGACGACACGGAGCGCATCTTCTCCAACCCGTCGGTCCAGGCCACGGAGGACTACATCTCGGGCCGCTTCGGCTGAGCCGACGCCCGACGATATAAACCCCTCGCGGTGCTGCATGGCGGTGCCACCGCGAGGCAGATAAGGGCCCGCCCCCTGGCTCCCGGGGGGCGGGCCCGTGTCTGTGGGGCGGGTTGTGAGTTGCCTCCGGCGGTTGGACCGGGATGCTGCGGCGGCCTCTGGCGGGTGCGCTGGGATGCCTGCGGGGGCGGTGCCGGCGAGCCGCCTGCGCGGGTGTGGTGGGGGTGCGCGTCTATGCCTGCGGCGCCTGTGCGGCTTCGGTGGGGGTTCGCGTAGCGCCTACGGGTGCGTTGTGGGTCGGGGCCGCGCCGGGGGGTGTCCGTCCTCGGACCGGCGGCTGGACTTAGGCCAGGAGGTGCCGCGTGTTGACGCCGGCCACTGCGGGCGGACACCCCCCGACACGTCCCCTTCCCGCCGTACGCGACCGCGGGCCCGCGGGGCACTCCGTCCCAATCCCCACCCACCCACAGACGACTCCGCCACACGCACCGGCGGTCACCTCTCAACGCCGGCCGGCATCTTTCAGCCCGTCCGGCGTTTGAGGACGAGGCCCCTTCAGGGCCGACGGGGGTCCAGGGGGCGGAGCCCCCTGGCGGGGTCGAAGGGGCGAAGCCCCTTCAGGATGGGACGGGTAGGGGCGGCGGGGGCGAGAAAGGCCTCCCCGGCAGCGGAGCGTCCGGCACCGCTACAGGAACGCCAGATGCACAACCCCGAACGCCGCCGCCGCCACCGCCGCCGCCGCCGGCATCGTGATGAACCACCCGAGGACGATGTTCTTGGCCACACCCCACCGCACGGCATTCACCCGCTTCGTCGCCCCGACACCCATGATCGCCGACGTGATGACATGCGTCGTGGAGATCGGCGCCTTGAAGAGAAAGGCCGTGGTGAACATGATCGACGCCCCGGTCGTCTCCGCGGCAAAACCCTGCGGCGGATCCAATTCGATGATCTTGCGCCCGAGCGTCCGCATGATCCGCCAGCCACCCGCATACGTCCCCAGCGACAGCATCACCGCACACACGATCTTGACCCACACCGGAATCGGATCGCCGTAATCCTCGACGTCGGCGATGACCAGCGCCATCACCACGATGCCCATCGTCTTCTGCGCGTCCTGCAGACCGTGCCCGAGCGCCATCCCGGCAGCCGACACGGTCTGCGCGATCCGGAACCCCCGCTTGGCCTTGTGCGGATTGGCCCGACGGAAGATCCACATGATCGCCGTCATCACCAGATAACCCGCACACAGCCCGACGAGCGGCGACACGAACATCGGAATGATGATCTTCTCCAGCACCCCGTGCCAGTACACCGTCGTACCACCCGCGAGCGCCGCCCCCACCATGCCGCCGAACAGCGCGTGCGAGGACGACGAGGGCAGGCCGAAGTACCAGGTGATGAGGTTCCAGGTGATCGCACCCACCAGCGCGGCGAAGAGAATGCCCATCCCCTTCGAGCCCTCGGGTGTCTGAATCAGGCCCTCGCTGACGGTCTTGGCGACACCGGACCCCAGAAAGGCACCGCCGAGGTTCATCACCGCGGCCATCAGCAGAGCGGCCCGCGGCGTCAGCGCCCGAGTCGACACGGAGGTCGCGATGGCATTGGCCGAATCGTGGAAACCGTTGGTGTACGTGAAGAAGAGCGCGACCAGGATGGTCACGACCAGCGCAAAGGTGTCCATGGACGGGTCAGGACTCCTTGACGGCGATGGTCTCCACCGTGTTCGCCACGTGCTCGAAGGCGTCCGCCGCTTCCTCCAGCACATCCACGATCTGCTTGAGCTTGAGGACCTCGATCGCGTCGTACTTGCCGTTGAAGAGGTGCGCGAGGAGCTTGCGGTGTATCTGGTCGGCCTGGTTCTCGAGCCGGTTGACCTCGATCCAGTACTCGGTGAGGTTGTCCATCGTGCGCAGGTTCGGCATCGCCTCGGCGGTCAGCTCCGCCGCGCGCGCCAGCACCTCGATCTGCTGGTCGACGCCCTTGGGCAGTTCCTCGACGTTGTAGAGGACGACCAGGTCGACGGCCTCCTCCATGAAGTCCATGATGTCGTCGAGGGACGAGGCGAGGGAGTAGATGTCCTCGCGGTCGAACGGCGTGATGAACGAGGAGTTCAGCTGGTGGAAGATCGCATGCGTGGCGTCGTCACCTGCGTGTTCCGCGGCCCGCATACGCTCTGCGATCTCGGCCCGGCCGGCGTTGTCCGCCCCGAGCAGTTCCATCAGGAGTTTCGAGCCCGTGACGATGTTGTCCGCGGATGCGGCGAACATGTCGTAGAAGCTCGTCTCCCGGGGGGTCAGACGAAATCGCACGTGGGGTCCTCAGGAAGCATCGGTTTCGGTCAGGCTGATGCTAGGCGCATCATCCGGCCACGGCTAATGGGCCGTCCTCCAGTGTCGCCCATCGGGCACAGTGGTCGGCACGGGGGCTGCCCAGTGGTCCAGTCCAAGGGCCGTTCGCTGCGTCGGCCACAAGGCCCTATACCCAGCAAAGTTCGGTACGATATACCCGGTAGGGGTATGGAAGCGGTTTACGTCGGGAGGACGCGATGACGACCACAGAGGCCGGCGCAGGTGCGCCCTCCGCCGCCGACGAGGCCGTGGAAACGGCCGTCACGGACATCGTGACGGACCACGACCGAGGCGTCCACGGCTACCACAAACAAAAGGACGAGCACCTCAAGCGCCTGCGCCGCATCGAGGGCCAGATCCGGGGCCTGCAGCGCATGGTCGACGAGGACGTCTACTGCATCGACATACTCACGCAGGTGTCCGCCTCCACGAAGGCCCTGCAGTCCTTCGCCCTCCAGCTCCTGGAGGAACACCTCCGCCACTGCGTCGCCGACGCGGCCCTCAAGGGCGGCGCGGAGATCGACGCGAAGGTGGAGGAGGCGACGAAGGCGATCGGCCGCCTGCTGCGGACCTGAGGGCGACCGCCCGGGAGAGCGGACTCACTCCCCCTGCGCGTCCCGTTCCTCGGCGACTCGCAGCACCTCGTCGATGCTTTCCAGGCTGAGCCGCTCCTCGCGGGCGGCCGAGGCCGCGATGATCAGCTCTCCGCACAGCTCGATCTCGGCGAGGGCGACGTGGTCCTGAACTGCCGTACCGCCGACCGGAGCCACGTGCATCACCTCTTCTCTGCCGTTACCGACTTCCTAGAGTAGGGAGCGGCCTACACACCGCGCATGGCACGGACGGGCTAGTTCTTGACGCCCGTCACGCACGCATACGCCGACCCTCACTCCTCGGCGATCTTGCCGGCGAAGATGTCGTCGCCGTCCGGCAGCCGTACGTCGACGGGGGCCCCGAAGTCGTACAGCAAGGTCGTCGAGGCCACGGCGACGGCATCGCTCTGCTGCCCGTTGACGAAGCTGAACCGATGCCGCACCTTCCGGATCCGGCCGGCGTCGTCCAGATACACATCGAACGGCACCTGATCCGTGGCGAACCCTTTCGCCGCTGCCGCCAGGGCTTCCTTGTTCCCGTCGGACGCGTCCTGAGCGGCGGCGCCGAGGTCGGCCGTCCCCCGGTAATGCCGCACCGGCGTACCGGCGACCTCGTTCTTCCCCACATACGTCGCCGTCCGCGCGCCACGCAGCACCTCGGCCGCGGCGAACGGATCGGTGGCCCCGCCGGTGACCAGGTTCCCGTCCGACAGCGACCGCGTATCGACCCGCACCCACTTGTCGGCAGGCACACCGGCACCGCGGTTCTTCATGTACAGAGCCCCAGGAGCGAGCAGCTCCATGATCGGCCGATGCGCGATGGCGCCGGCGGGATCCTGCGGCAACAGCACCTTCAGCCGCCCCACCCGCCGACGGAAGTCGTACACCCCCTCGCCGCGGATGGTGACGCGGGTGCCGCCGGTGGCCATCTCCATGGACGTACGGGCCTTGGAGCTGCGGGCCCCTACGAGCGCATCGGCGGCCCGCTGCACCTCCTCCACGGCATCCCGCCCACGCGAGTCATCCACCGCGGCCCCGCTCTCCGCGCACCCGCTGCCCGCGAGACAGACGCACAAGAGCCCAGCCGCGACGCCCGCCCCCTGCCTCCGCCTGTGCTGCTGCCGCTCCGTCATCGCCTGCCTACCCCCAGCCGGTACGTCCGTCACGGGCCCCCTGTCGTTCCGGTTAACGACGGGTAGGTGCCCCCGTCACGCCGCCCGGAGGCGTTGCGCTTACTTGCCCTGGGTAGCGTTGTCGACGTGGCGCAGCAGGACGGATCTACGGCCCCCGGAGAACACCGCGGCCCCGACGACCACCGCACGACGACGGTGGAGAAGGGCCCCTTCTGCACAGCCCACTGCACCTGCGGCTGGCGGGGCCCGGCGAGACGCGCCCGCAGCCTGGCGCGGGCGGACGCGGCGTCGCATACGGGGAGTTGAGGTCGTCGATCGAGGTCAGTGCCAGTTGCTGATCTTGACGTCGCCCGGCGCCGGCTCGCCCTTCCCCGTTTCGACCAGCTTCTTGAGGCTCATCAGGAAGGTCGCCCACTTGGTGCTGCAGTGGTACATGAACTCCACCGGCTCCTTCCAGCCCTCATGCCGGAACAGCACGATCGTGAAGCCGTCCTCCTGCTTGAGGTCGAAGCGGATCCGCGTACCGATCCACTCCTCGGGACCGTCGACGACCTCCCAGCGCACGCGCTCGGCCGGCTGAGCCTCCAGCACCTTCATGTCGAACCCACCGGGCTCGAAGCGGAACCGGATCACCCCTCCGACGTTCGCATCGCCGTCCGTGTCCTGTGTCCACCAGCTCGACAGTCCTTCGATCGTGGTCAGGGCCACGTAGACGTCGTCCGGGGACGCCGTGGCTCCGACCCTGTGCAGGATGTCCACCATCTCGATGCCTCTCTCTCGTGTGGTCAGCGCCCGATTCCGGGCAAGAGGTCCGTTCCTTCAGGTCAGTGCTCGGGTCAGCCCTCGGGCCAGATCTCGGGCCAGTCCTCGACTCAGTGCTCGGGCCAGTCCTCGGGCCAGCCCTCGGCTCAGTCCTCCTGGCTGCGCTGAATCGCTTCGGCGATCCGCTTGATGCGCTGGAGCCGGGCGTCCCAGGCGGCCCCGACCGACGACAGCTGTGCGACGGCGCGGGCGAGCTGGGCCTCGTCGACCTGGTAGAGGCGCTCGCGTCCGGACGGCGTGACGTGGACCAGCCCGACCCGGCCGAGTACGCCGAGGTGCTTGGCGACCGCCTGCCGCGTCACCGGCAGCTGCTCGCTCAGCGTGGTCGCCGTCCCGCCGCCTCCGGTCAGCAGCAGGTCGAGCATCCGCCGCCGGATGGGGTCCCCCACCGCCGACCAGAGCTCATCGTCGACGGTGACACTCATGACGTCGACACCAGCCGGGCGATGTACGTGACGAGGCGCGGCAGGAAGTAGTCCCAGCCGGTGACGTGCTCGCGGTACTGCTCCTCGAGCACAGCCGCCTCCCAGCCCTTCTCCCGGAACCCCGCTTCGGAGAAGCGCAGCAGCGTGCCCGCGCCCGACGGGACCAGGTTGAAGGTGACGAGCAGCGAGTTGCCCACGGTGGCGGCCTCGCCCTCGTCGTACACCCACCGGAAGGAGAACCGCCGGGGCGGGTCGGCCTCCACCACGGTGACCGGCACGACCTTCACGTCCGGCGCCGCCCTGTCCCCGAACGAGATGACACCGGCGGCCCCGGGCACCGGCTCGAGCTCCGCCTCGTCCGGCCACCACTCCCGCAGGTGTTCGGGCCTGCTGACGACCTCGTAGACCACCTCGGGCGTGGCTTCGATGTAGATCTCCCGCTCGATGCTGCCGTACTCCATCCACTCCCACCCTCTCGCAACCTTTGGTTGCACATCACTCTAGAACGCTCTCGGGGCATGCGCAACCATTGGTTGCGAAACGGGCCGATGCCACAGGGGACTCCGCCACACGCACCGAGGGTCACCTCTCGGCACCGGCGGTCGCCTCCCAGCGCCGGCCGACATCTTTCAGCCCGTCCGGCGTTTGAGGACGAGGCCCCTTCAGGGCCGACGGGGGTCCAGGGGGCGGAGCCCCCTGGCGGGGTCGAAGGGGCGGAGCCCCTTCAGGATGGGACGGGTAGGGGCGGCGGGGGCGAGAACCCTCCGCACCCGCACCCGACAGACCACCGCCACCAGGGAACCCCGACCCCCACGCCCCCGTCTCGTTCCACGGAACCCCCAGGAGGCGACATGGAACGGCGTACCTTCATCGGCGGCGGCGCAGCAGCAGCCCTCACCGCCCTCGCAACAACCGCCTGCAAGGGCAGCGCAGACACGGGCACAGCCACCACCACAGCCACAACCACCCGCACCGAAACCACCGCCACCAGCAAAACCGCCACCACCTCCCGCCGCCCAGCCGCCACCCCCGCCAACTGGACCGCCCTGGCCAGGGACCTCGACGGCCCCCTCATACGCCCCGGCGACGCCGCCTGGAAGTCGGCCCACCAGCTCTACAACACCCGCTTCGACGCCCTGAAGCCCACCGCCGTCGCCTACGTCGCCCACCCCGACGACATCCGCACCACCCTCGCCTACGCCCGAGCCCACAACCTCCACGTCGCCATCCGCAACGGCGGCCACTCCTACGCCGGCTGGTCCTCCGGCAACAACCGCCTGATCATCGACATCTCCAAGCTCAACCGCATCCGAGCGAGCGGCAACACCGCAGTGATCGGCGCCGGCTCCAAACTCATCGACGTCTACCGAGCCCTCGCCGCCAAGGGCGTCACCATCCCCGCCGGCTCCTGCCCCACCGTCGGCGTCTCCGGCCTGACCCTCGGCGGCGGCCACGGCGTCACCTCCCGCGCCTACGGCCTGACCTGCGACAGCCTCACCCAGGCCACCCTGATCACCGCGGACGGCAAGCAGCTCACCGCCAACGCCACCACCAACAAGGACCTGTTCTGGGCCCTGCGCGGCGCGGGCAACGGCAACTTCGGCGTCGTGACGGAACTGCAGTTCAAGACCCACCCCGCCCCCCAGGCCGTAACGGCATACATGACGTGGCCCTGGTCGAAGGCGGCCGCGCTGATCAAGGCGTGGCAGGAGTGGGGCCCGACCCAGCCCGACGAGATCTGGTCGTCCCTGCACCTGGCGAACCACGCCGGCGGCACCCCGACCATCTCCGTCGCCGCGTTCTCCCTGGGCACCTACCGCGAGCTCCAGAACGCGGTGGACCGCCTGGCCGACCGCCCCGGCGGTCCCGGCCCCGCGAGCAACGTCTCCCTCAAGCGCCGCTCGTACGAGGAGTCGATGGAGCTCTACGCGGGCTGCTCCTCCTTCTCGACAGACGCCCAGTGCCACCTCCCCGGCTCCACCCCGGGCCGCTCCCCGCAGGGCGCGCTGGGCCGTGAGACATACGCGGCGAAGTCGGACTTCTTCGACCGCTCGCTCTCCTCGGCGGGCATCCAGACGCTGATGAGGCAGGTCCAGTCGGTCCGCGGCGGCTCCGGCAGCATCGCCCTCACCGCCCTCGGCGGGGCCGTCAACCGCGTCTCCCCCACGGCGACGGCCTTCGTGCACCGCCGTTCACGCATGCTGGCCCAGTACATCGCCTCATGGCGCGCCGGCACGACGGGCTCCGCGGCCCAGGCCTGGCTGAAGTCGGCACACGACGCGATGCGGCCGTACGCCTCGGGCGCCGCGTACCAGAACTACTCCGACCCTGGCCTGAGCGACTGGCGCAAGGCGTACTACGGGGATGCGGCGACGCGCCTGACGAGGCTGAAGAAGCAGTACGACCCGGAGAGGTTCTTCACATACCCGCAGGCGCTATAGCCCGCAGGCGCTGTAGCGCCCCAACGGGCGCGGGGCTGTGTCGTTATGCGGCTCCGCCCCGCGTGGGCGCGCCCGGCCACGAGGGGCCCGCAGACGGGCGACGGCCTGTCGCGGCACTCCCGGCGGTAGCGCTCGGCGGAGCGCTACGCGGCCAGATCCCGCTCCTCAGCCCCCGCGGTCTCCTTCCGAGCCCCCGGAATCAACGCGTCCTGCCCACCCACCCGGGACCGTCCCCGCGACTTGATCAGCCACCCGCCTCTCGGCGACCGCTCGACGGCGGACATCACGGGCGTCAGCAGGGCCATGGCCAGGGGCGACAGCAGCAGCGCGACGGCGGTGCCGAGCGCGAACCCGCCCACCACGTCCGTCGGGTAGTGCACGCCCATGTAGACCCGGCAGAACCCTTCGAGAAGGGCGAGCCCGATCCCGATCAACCCGAACTTCCGATTCGCGACGAACAGCCCGACCCCCAGAGCCATGGCAATCGTCGCGTGATCACTCACGAACGAGAAGTCGGTCTTGCCGGTCACCAGGACCTCAAGGCCTTGGTGATCGTTGAAGGGCCGGGGCCGTTCGACGAACCCCCGTATGGGCACGTTCACCAGCACGGCGATCGCGGCGGCCAGCGGCGTCCACACGAGCGCGGCCACCGAGGAGGCGGCGTCCTCCGCGCCCCGCCGCCGCACGGACCACCAGCACCACACCACGAGCAGGATCATGGCGAGCAGCAGCCCGTACTCACCGACGTACTCCATGACCCGGTCGAACCACCGCGGGGCGTCCTTGGCCAGGCCATTGATGTCGTAGAGCAGCTCGACGTCGGGGTTCGACCCGGATGCTGCGAGTCCAGCCATGATGCCGCGGCCCCTTCATCGTCTCTTCGGCGCGATCTTGCGTACGCCGCTCCGCCCACCCCCGTGGTTTGCAGATCCCCGTGGTTGTAGATCCGGCTACGACACCAGGAACGCACGGCCCCTGTGAATACGTTCCACCCTCCACTGAATGATCACTCAGACGTTATCGAAGAGAGACCCATCGCCGCAGCTCAGGGGGAGGGTTCACGCTCCGTCTACACCGTCGTGGGCAGCGCATTCGCGCCATCTTCGGTGACCCGGGTGGCCCCGAAGTACTCCGCGGTGTCGATCGGGTCGAACCGGATCACAGCACCCGTTCTCGGTGCGTCGATCATGTACCCGCCACCCACATAAATCCCGACATGGTGGATGGCCCGGGAGTTGCTGAGGTCTTTCGAGAAGAAGACCAGATCGCCGGGGAGCAGCTCGTCCCTGGCCGGATGCGGCCCCGCGTTGTACTGGTCGTTGGCGACGCGCGGCAGCGTGATTCCGACACTCTCGTACGCGGCCTGCGTCAACCCCGAGCAGTCGAACCGCCCACCGTCCTCGGCGGTGCCCTCCCCGCCCCAGAGGTAGGGCGTGCCGAGCTTCTTCTGGGCGTAGTAGATGGCCCCGGCGGCCTGCTTGCTGGGATCCACCCGGCTGACGGGCGCGGCGAAGCTCTCCTCCAGCGTCGTGATCGTCTTCACGTAGTTCTGGGTCTCCTTGTACGGCGGGACGCCCCCGTACTTGATGACCGCGTACGCCCCGGCGTTGTAGGACGCGAGCATGTTCTTGGTGGGGTCGCCGGGCACGTCCTTCACATACGAGGCGAGCGTGCAGTCGTACTTCGCGGCCGACGGAATCGCGTCATTGGGATCCCAGACATCCCGGTCGCCGTCCCCGTCCCCGTCGATACCGTGCGTGGCCCACGTCCCCGGGATGAACTGCGCTATCCCCTGCGCCGCCGCCGCGCTCTGCGCCTTCGGGTTGAACCCGCTCTCCTGGTACAGCTGGGCGGCGAGCAGCGCGGGATTGATGGCGGGGCACAGATTGCCCCACTTCTGCACCAGCGCCTGGTAGGCGGCCGGCACGGCCCCCTTGGCCAGCGACCTGGCCGCTCCGCCGACCCCGCCGGCAAGGTTCCCGGCGACGATGTAGACCCCGACGACGAGCAGCATCACGAAGCTGAGGCCCGCCGCGACAGCGGCACCCGCCACGATCCATGCCTTACGCACCGTCAACCGCCCCTCGCCCACCGGGAGTCCGCCCGCGCCAGTCTAGGAGTTTCCCCCGTGGGACTCGCCGCAACCGGCGCTCTCGCGGTACAGCCCCGCCGCCTCCGACCCGAACACCACGCTGTACGACACGTCGGCCGTGACCCCGCCGCCCTCATGCCCGCCGAGTACGCCCACGACCTGCCCGTCCCCGTTCACCCAGGGACTCCCGCTCGTGCCTGAGCTGAAGCCGGGGCATGAGATGCGTTGTTGCGTACGGTTGTGAGGACGGGGCCTGTTGCTGCAACTGACCGGCGCCTCGCGCGAGTTGGGATACCCGGTGACGGTCACCGCGGTGGCCCCGGTGGCCGTCCCGCTGACGAACCGGTTCCCGCCGACGACGTCCTCGACGCCCCGCCCACCCTGCCGCTCGACCACCGCGAACGCCACGTCACTGTCCTCGTCCTGCCCCTCGGCCCACCCGTCGGACAGAAACCGCCGCCCGACCTTCCACACGCCGTGGGGCGCCTCGCCGTCCCGGTAGCCCGGTACGAAGACGAGGTCCCCCGGGTTGTCGTCCAGACAGTGCGCCGCCGTGAGGATGAGGTCCCGGTGCGGACTGTGCACGACGGAGGCGGTGCAGAAGTGGCCGCCGCGGAACCGGGAGCGACGACCGGCGGGAAAGAGGGCCCCGACCCGAGCGGACGGCCCCGCGGCAACGGCGGTGACGGTCACCCCGAAGGGCCCCGCACCATCACCCGCTGCCGCCGCCGAGGCCGACGTGACGGCGAGGAGGACGGTGACGGCGTACAGCGAGAGGCGGGAGGTGCGGACAGTGCGCTTCATCGAGGGCCACTGTGGCCGACGAAGGTGAGAGAACCGTCAGACGGCTCCCTGACACTCGGCCCACAGCAGCTTCCCGCCCTTGGAGGCACCGAGCTCCCGCAACACGGAGACGCCGGTCGCGTCCGCGCAGGCTCGTACGAGATGCAGGCCTCGTCCGTCCTCGGCGTCGTCCGGAGGCAGTGCGGACACGGCACCGAGTCCCGGCGGGACCCTCGGATCGGTGTCTCATACGGCGACTCGGAGGCGGCCGGGGTCCATCGGGCGGACGCGGAGGGCGTAGGGGCCGGTGGTGTGGCGGTGGGCGTTGGCGAGGAGTTCTGCGGCGAGGAGTTCGGCGGTGGGGGTGACGTCGGTGAGGCCGTGGGCGGCGAGGACGGTGCGGAGGGTTGCGCGGGCGATACCCGGTGCGCGTGGATCGCGCGGGAGTTGGAGGGTGTAGGCCCAGGACGGGGATACGGTGGCCATGGAAGTCTCCGATCACTGAGGGGAGTTGGAAGGGTGCGGATGGTTGTTGCCCAGTGGCCTGCCAAGCCCGTCGGCCGGTGCGCTTCTGGACGAGGGCGCCTGCACATGAAGTTAGCGGCAAGTTGTAAGTTGTTAGACCTAGGTGCCTGAACGACTTCAATGTTCATGCGTGTGGGTGACAAAGGAGTCGAACGTTGGCCATGAGAAGCACGCCTACCGGCCGTCAACTCCGGCTGGGGGCCGAGCTGCGCAAACTGCGCGAGCGCGCCGGTCTGACCTCGACACAGGCCGCGCAGCTTCTCGGAATCAAGCAGAACCAGGTCAGCAACATAGAGGCCGGTCGCCACGGCGTGAGCCCCGACCGGCTGCGCACCATCGCCTGCCACTACGACTGTTCCGACAAGGACCTCGTCGAGGCACTCGCCGCCATGACCCCCGACCGCAAGCGCGGTTGGTGGGAGGAGTACCGCGAGATCCTCCCTGCTGGCCTACTGGACCTCGCCGAGCTGGAGTATCACGGCACCGCGCTGCGCACCGCCCACACATCGGGCATCCCAGGCCTTCTTCAGACGCTGGACCACGCCCGCGAGGTGTTCCGCCAGGTCGTGCCCGAACTCTCACCCCCCGAGGTGGAGCACCGCGCCTCCTTCCGGATCAAGCGCCAGGCGGTGCTCTTCCAGAAGGATCCGATTCCCTATCGGGCAGTCATCCACGAGGCCGCCCTGCGCATGAGGTTCGGCGGACGGGACGTCGCCAGACAGCAGCTCAAGCACCTGCTCAAGATGAGCGAACACCCCAACATCTCGATCCGCGTCATCCCGTTCGACGCCGGCGGTTACCCCGGAGCGGGCCAGCCCATTTACTACGTGCACGGAGCCGTACCGCAGCTGGACACCGTCCAGCTCGACCAGTCGCACGGCATCGCCCTGCTGGACGCCGAGGCTCAACTCGACAAGTACCGCAAGGTCCTGGATCGCCTGATGGCCCTCAGCCTGATCGAGCTGGAATCACGCGCCCTGATCCACAACATCATCCGGTCCCTCTGAGAGGCAGACATGTTCAGCACCTCCTGGCAGAAGTCCTCGTACTGTGGCGAAGGCGAGTCCTGTGTCCACGTCGCCACCACAACCGAAACGATCCGCCTGACGGAGAGCAGCGACCCCACCGGCGCCATACTCAAGGCCACCCCGGCCGCCTTCGAAGCCCTGCTCACCACCCTCAAGACCGTCAAGGAAGAAACCGCCCGTGCCTGACATCCCCCCGAACCTCACCTGGGAACGCGCCGCCCCACCCGACACAACCGGCCCGGGCCCCTGGATCGAGATCGCCTTCGGCGAGGGCGACGACGGCGAGGCGCCCGTCTACATCCGCGAGACCAGCGACCCGGACAACGTGGTCACCACCAACCGCCGCAAGTGGGACGCCTTCGTACTGGGCGTACAGGCAGGCGAGTTCGACCACTTCGTGGAGTGAACTCCCCGGCGTCCCATTACCTGGCAGGTCATCGATCCCGGCGAACCCGCGTGCCACGCTCGTGAGCACAAGGACCCGACCGAACGAATCGAACGGAAGGACCGCCATGCCCGCCTACGCCATCGCCCACCTCCGGGACGCCGCCCCGCACCCGGACATCGCCGAGTACATCGAGCGCATCCCCGCCACCTTCGAACCGTACGGCGGCCGCTTCCTCGTGCACGCCACGCCGCACGAGACGAAGGAGGGCAGTTGGCCGGGGCACGTCGTGGTGATCGGGTTTCCCGGGATCGTCGAGGCGAGGGCGTGGTGGGACTCGCCCGCCTATCAGGAGATCGCGCCCCTGCGCTCCCGGCACATCGAGGGCGACATCATCCTCGTCGAGGGCGTCCCCGAGGACTACGACCCGGCCACCACGGCGAAAGCGATGCGGGCGGCGCTGCAGGAGACGTGACCGCGTCCCCCGCCCCCTCGCTCAAGCTGTCAGTTCCGTCTGAGCCGGCCCGGTGAAGACGGGGTCCTGCCGGATGTACCACTCGGTGGAGAGGATCCGTCCCCGGACGTCCTCCGGGAAGCCGGCGAGCAGGCCGGGGGCGGCCCCCCGCTCCACCTCGGTGCGATGGGCCAGTACGGCGGCCCACTTCTGCTTCAGCCAGGGGCTCACATCGACGGTCGCGGTGACCCGTTCGTCCGGAACCGTGTTCATGCCCTTGCTCGCACGGGCCAGTTCCTGCAGCGCGCCGAGGGCCGAGTGCGGGTGGGTGGCGAGGTAGAGGGCGCTCGGCCGCCAGGGGGCGCCGGCGTCCGGGTAGAGGCGTTCGAGGCCGGCGGCCTGGACGGCGAGCGTGGTGACGCGGTGGGTGTGCACATGGTCGGGATGGCCCGTCAGCCCGCCGTACGCGTCGTGGGTGACCACGATCTCCGGGCGGAACTGCCGTATGTGGGCGACCAGCCGCCCCACCGCCTCGTCGAGCGGCGCCTCGCACAGCCGCGGGCTGCCGGGCGCGGACGACGGCACCCCCGCGTCGGCGTAACCGAGCATCCTAGGCTCACCGGCGCCGAGGATCCGCAGCGCCTCGGCGAGTTCGGCGCCGCGCCGCGTGTCCGGGGCCCAGGTCGCCGTGACGACCGCGGTGCGGGCACCTTGGGCCGCATGCCGGGCGAGGACTCCCCCGGAGAACAGGGCCTCGTCGTCCGGGTGGGCGAAGACCCCGAGCAGGCTCGGCAGCGGCATCGAGCGAACACCTCCGCGAAGAGGACCGAAGAGGACCGAAGAAGACTCAGGCCTCGAGGTCACCCGATGCCCACCTGCTCCAACGGCCAGCTCACCCCCGTCAGTTCCTCCGACACCGTCCACAACCGCCGCGCCACGTCCGCATCACTCGCCGCCGCCGACCGCCCCACCAGCGTCGGCGCACCCCGCATCTCGCCCAACCCGTCGGGGCCGACGTAGCTCGCCCCGGGCAGATCCTGCGTCGCCGCGTACAGCGTCGGCAGCGCACCCGCCCTGTCGTCCTGGGCGAAGAACCGGTTGCCGATCTTCATGAGCCCGCGCATCACCGTGCTTCCCGCGTGACTCTGCAGGTTGGTGGCGGAATAGCCGGGGTGGGCGGCCAGGGCGCGCACCGGGGAGCCGGACTCCGTCAGGCGGCGCTGGAGTTCCAGCGTGAAGAGCAGGTTCGCCAGCTTCGACTGGGCGTAGGCGCGGTTCGGGTCGTAGCCGGAGCTCCAGTTCAGGTCCTCGAAGCGGATCCTCGCGCCGAACCAGCGGTGGGCGCCGGACGACACCGTCACCACCCGGTCGGTGACATACGGCAGGAGCAGGTTCGTCAGCGCGAAGTGGCCGAGGTGGTTGGTGCCGAACTGCATCTCGAAGCCGTCCGCCGTCCGCTGCTGCGGCAGCATCATCACGCCCGCGTTGTTGATCAGCAGGTCCAGGGGCCGCCCCTGCCAGGCGTCCGCGAACTCCCGTACGGAGGCGAGATCCGCCAGGTCCAGGCGCCGCACCTCGGTGCTGCCGTTCACCGTCGAAGCTGCCGCCCGGCCCCGCTCCACGTCCCGTACGGCGAACACGACGTGCGCGCCCGCGCGGGCCAGCGCGTCCGCGGCCCTGAGGCCGATGCCGCTGTTGGCGCCGGTGACGACGGCCGTGCGGCCGGCGAGGTCGGGAAGGCGGGTCGCGTCCCATGCCTTGTTCGTCTTGTTCGTGCTGTTCATCTTCTTCCCCTTGTCATCAACCATGCCCTCGAATGTAGGCGCCGCCAACAATGCTGTCAATGACAACAATGCTGACGACGCCAACAAAGATGGCATCGCCAACATCAAGCTACGATGGTGTCCATGCCCGAGAGCCGCCCCTACCACCACGGAGACCTGCGCGCCGCCCTGCTCGCCGCCGCGGAACGCACCCTGCGTGAGAAGGGCGCCGCCTCCCTCTCACTCCGCGAACTGGCCCGCGAGGTCGGCGTCAGCCACGCCGCCCCCGGCCGGCACTTCAAGGACAAGCAGGCCCTGCTCAACGCCCTCGCCCTGGCCGGATACGAGCGGCTCGCCCAGGCACTGAGCGCGGCCGAGGATCCGGCACTCCCCCTGGAGCCCCGGCTCACCGCCCTGGCCCGCGCCTACCTCACCTTCGCCATCGACAACGCCGAGCTCCTGGAGCTCATGTACGCCCGCAAGCACGACCCCGGCGCCTCCGAGCAGATGGCGGCGGCCGTCGACCGCACGGTCGGAAGCCTCGAACGCGTCCTCGCGGACGCCCAGAAACGCGGCGAGATCATCGAGGGCGACCCCGAATCCCTCAACCTCGTCACAGGCGCCGCCCTCCACGGCGTGGCCGGCTTCATCGCCGCGGGCTGGCTGACACCGGAGGCGGCACTGGCGGGCGTACAGGACCTGGTCCACCACTTGCTGCACGGCTTGAAGCCCCGCTGACGATCAAACCGCAACGCCGCGCCCGGCCGATGGGAGTGCGCATTCGGTCACGGCCGAACATCCAGCGGCCGCTCACCCGAGTTTCGTGGAGCGATGACCTTGATCCACTCCCAGTTCACCCTCCGCAGGAAGCGAGCCGTCCCCCCTGGCGGTGAGTCACCGGACTTCGACCCCGCCCACTCGCTTCACCACGTCGTCCACCAGAGCCTCGTCGCACAGGGCCACCGACCAGTTGGAGCCGGCGACCAGGCCCTTGGGAGTCTGTCCACCGGTGATCTTCGACCAGAGCCCCTCATCGCGCGACCGCGCATCGTCGTAGATGGCGAGGTCAGCGCAGTGCTCTTGGTGCTGCTGCCCTCCCCTGCCCGTGGTGCAGTTCAGAGACTTCCAGCTCAGCGCCGGGTCGTTGTCGCCTTCGTCCCGGCCCGTACATCCCACGGCTGCGTCCACCTTGTCGGCCAACACCTCGAGGTTCTTGTAGGTGGGTTTGCCCGGGATCTCGGGAAGCTGGTCCTTGTACGGAGGCTGGTCGGGAGCACTGGTCTCGCCCAGGGGCTTGAGGACGACGGCGTGCAGGGCCTTGGCCACGCGGGGGGCGAAGTCGGGGTCCATGACACGGATGTACCAGTTGCCGGCGGCTACCAGGGTGTGCTGGTAGGGCGGGTTGCGGCGCGAAAAGATGGCGGTGCCCAGATGGCTGGGGGTGTCCACATGGAGTTCGAGCTCGACTGGCTCCCCGTTCCCGAACTCGGCACCGCATCTGGTGGCGTCACCGCTGGGCGACCTGCCGAGGACGGGGCACGGGATCTTTGCCCGGTCCAGTGCCGACGCCAGGTCGTCTGTCGTCTCGAAGTCGGGGCCCTTCGGGACGTTACCCGGGATCGGCTTGGGCGGCGTTCCGCCCGTCGTCTCGTCCGTGCATCCGGCCAGGAAGACAGCGCAAAGACATATCAGGGCGACAGGTCGCATTTTGCGCTTCAACGGACTACTCCTTGGGCGGAGTCGGCGGCGGGTTGGGACTCGGTGACGGCGTGCCGGGTTCCGGTCGGCCCGTGCCCGTGCCGCCGCCCATACCGGCCGTATCGTAGATCGGGTCAATGCTCACGTTGTGCCCAGCCGGGGTCTGGCTCTCGATCTGATCGATGGCTTGGGCGCGTTCCTCGTCGCTCAGCGCATCCCACGCCAGCGTGTCGTCAATGTGCGGTTCGACACGGTCCCAGTTCTCGCCCCGGGTCTTGATGTCGCCGCCACGGTGCGCGGAGTCGTCCCCGTAGGTCTCGTTCTTCTCCCGTACGCCCTGCGTATCGGCCGCGTACAGCGTGAACAGTTGCTTGTCCGTACCGGCTCCGTACTCGTCCTTGTCGCGTAGATCCTTGAGGTGGTACGCACTCAAGCGAATGGCTTCGTTCGGGTTCTGCTCGACGTACTTGGTGAGCTGACTGTCACTCAGATCCGCTACTCGTCCACCGTCCGCTGTCTGGAAGAAGTCTCCGTTATTGCGGAGCGTCTCTCGTATCGTCTCCAGCTTCATATGCGTGATCCCCAGCGACTTGTCCGGCTTCAGCGTCTCCCGGAGCGTCCAGTCGAAGAGCCCCCCGCCCCACGGCAGCGGCCCCTTCAGATCCCGGTCATGGTTCTGCCACCACTGCTGTTCCTGCCACAGGATGGCGAGCAGCAGCTTCTTACTCATGCCCGTCTCCGCTGCTGCCCGGTTCACCGCGTCGATCTGGGCCGGCGAGACGTTGATGCGGTGCACCCCGTCGAGGTACTGCAGGCGCAGCGCTATGGCCAGCGGGCTGTTCTCGTCGAGAGCCTGCGAGACCAGCTTGGGGTCCTCGATCTCGGTCAGGGCTCGAATGGTGCGCAGTTCCGTCGCGGCCTCGTTGTCCGCCTCTTCGGCGTTCATCGGATGACCCTCCGTCACCAATCCCGCCCGGGCGGACCATCGGACCCACAGGCGACACCGCCGGGTAGCCTTCACCCTGAGAACAACGGCGCGAACCGCCACCCAGCCAGTCACCCGACCAGCCGTCAGAAACGGCACCCGGTGTGAAGAGGGCTAACGACACAACCACACGACAGGTTCCGCTCAGGCCTCATTGCCCGGCGTGACCTGCCGTGATACACAGAGTGACCGTACGAGGTATTCGTACGAATCCCGCCCATCAATGACGCCAAGTCGACATACGACGGCGACAATGTCGGCGAGAATGAGGCCTGACCTCTGCGCAGCGCAGGGGACTGCGGAACTACCCAACAGGGGCGGTGACTTACATGCTCTTTGCGGCCGATAAGGGCGACATCAACACCATCATCGGCGGGATCGCTCCGGACTGGGGCCCCTTCGGCAGCCTGGGCAACGAGGCGAAGGTGATGATCGAGGTCGTGATGGCGGTGGCCATCCTGATCTGCCTCGGCATCGCCATCTGGGGCGCGGCGAAGCAACGCATCGGCGCGACGGCCCTGCGCGACACCTTCAGCGCGGAACAGGGCAAGGGCCTCATCATCGCGGGGCTGACCGGCGTCTTCATCATCGGCTCACTGGGCACGCTGTTCACCATCGTGTACGGCATGGCCGTCTAGCGGCCTCCCTCTCCTCCGTCCGCTCCGGGCACGCCCGGTCCTAGTCCCCCACCCACCCGTCGTGCCCACCGGCTGAGGTTGCGTTTCCCTGATGTCGAGTCACCACACCGCGCCCATGCGGGAACCAGCACGGCTACCGTCGTACTCCAACGTGTTTTCGTCCGACGCCGAGGGGGCGTACGCGGCATGAGTCTCGGAGACGAGCGGGAGGCCTCCGGCGGTTACGGAGGCACGGGTCAGACCCGCACCCGGCTGCCGGAAGGCGGCGGTGACGTGTACGGAGGCGCGCGACGGGGTGGCCGCTCGTCGTCCCGGAGCCTGGTCACCGTGGTCGGCGTGGTGGCCCTCCTCATCGCAGCGATCGCCTTCGCGAACCGTGGAGGCGACGACTCCGCTTCCGCGGGCGCCGACGAGAACCAGCCGAATTCTTCGGCCACGGCGGCGAGCGGGGCACGGCCGGTGCAGGGGGAGGCCGGGGGGATTCCGGCGGGGTTCGCGCGTGACGAGCAAGGGGCTCAGAGTGCGGCGGCCAACTACTCCGTGGCCCTGGGCTCCGCCGAGATGTTCAACACGGCCAGACGGCACGAGATCGTCAACACGGTCTACGCCCCCGACGTCGCCGCCGGCCGGCAGGCGGACCTGGACAACGCGTACTCCAGCGAGGAGTTCCTGACGAACATCGGCCTCGACAAGGACGGCGCCGCACCGGCGGGCCAGACGTTCGTCTCCCGGATCATCCCAGTGGGCACCAAGACCACGTCGTTCACCGAGAGTGCCGCGACTGTCGAGGTCTGGTACACGTCCCTCTTCGGCCTCTCCGGCGACGGCTCGACCAACCCGGTGTCCGAGAGCTGGTACACCACGACCTACCAGCTGAAGTGGGTCAACAACGACTGGAAAGTCACCGACTTCCAGCAGAAGGACGGACCCGTGCCCGTCGGACGGGACCAGAGGGCCTCCACTGCCGACGACATGACGAAGGCCGTCGAGGTGTACGGAGGGTTCACCTATGCGCGCTAACCGCCGCTTCCTCAAGGTCACCGCGGTCTTCGCCACCGTACAAACCACAGCGGTTGTGCTGGCCACCCGCGCCCTCGCCGCACCCACGCCCACACCCACGCCCTCAGGCAGCAATGACCCCTGCGACCTTATCCGTGGCCCCGCAAAGGACTACTGCGAAAAGGACAACGGCGGAGGCGGCCGCACCCCCTCCCTAACCGACCCCGCCTCCACCCTCGACCCCCTCTCCTCCCTCGCCAAGGGCTGTGCCGACGCCGCCTCCTGGACCGTCGACCAGCTCAGCAAGGCCGTGAAGGAGACCGCGACCGTCGACTTCACGAACCTCACGTTCCTGAAGCACTACGCCGTGGTCTTCGCGGCCTCGGCGATCCTCACGCTGCTCCTGTGGCTGCTCGCCGTGGCCAAGAGGGCCGTCCGGGGCGTCCCGCTCGCGACGGCCCTGTCGGAGGCCATCGGGTTCCTCTGGCTCACCGTGCTGGCGTCCGCCTTCACACCGCTCATCCTCTACACGGTCGTCTCGGCGACCGACGGCGTCAGTGATGTCCTCGCGAAGGCCACCGGCGACCAGACGGACACGTTCTTCGGCACGTTCTCCGAGGCCCTCAACAAGGGCAACGACATCGGCGGCGGCCCGATCATGCTGATGCTGGTGTCGCTGATCTCCATCCTCGCCGCGGGCATCCTCTACCTGGAGCTGTATCTGCGGGCCGTACTGCTGTACGTCGGCGCCCTGCTCGGCGTCGTCGTCTACGCGGGCCTCGTGGACAAGGACCTGTGGGGCCACGTCCGCCGCTGGGCCGGCATCATGATCGCGGTCATCCTGGTCAAACCCGTGATCGTCATCGTCCTCGGCCTCGCCGGCGCCCTCGCCACGGAAGAGGGCCCCGACTCCCTCGCCGCCGTGGTCTCCGGCCTCGCCATCATCCTGCTCGCGATCTTCGCCTCGGCGATGATCTACCGCTTCGTCCCCGGCTTCGGCGACGAGATCGCGAACACCCGCAACAACCGCATCATGCGCGGCGCCGAAAGCAAGGCCGCCGCCGTGATCAGCTCCCCGGCGACCCTCGTCGCCCAGGGCATCAAGACGCACAGCTCCCGCGCGGACAACAAGGGCGGCTCAGGCCAGTCGAGCTCTCCCCGCCCCTCGAACCCCGCCTCCGGCGGCGTCGCCGCGCACAGTTCGCGCCCCTCGAACGGGGGCGGCGGATCTGTCCCCTCCGCCGCACCCGCACCCCGCTCGAGCAGCCCCGTGAACACCCCGCACGCCAGCAACACCCGCAACAGCAGCACTCGTTCAGGAGGTGACGGGCGTTGACGACCGAGTCCCACGTGTCCCATCCGGTCACGCCCCGCCGTACATATCTGATCGGCCGCGCCCGGCCGAACGCGATCGTCGGCCGGAACCGTGAGACCGGCGAGATCGCGTTGATCATCGGCGGCGCGTTCCTCGGCATGATGTGTGGGCTCCTCGTCCCCGTCCTGTCCGTGCGCATCGTGCTGCTCATGGGCTTCCCGCTGCTCGCGCTGGCCGCGGTCTACGTGCCGTACAAGCACCGGACCTTCTACAAGTGGTTCGAGATCAACCGCAGCTACAAGCGCACCCTCCGCCAGGGCACGACCTACCGCTCCGCCGCCATGGAGGCCGGCACGCGCCTGGACGGCCGTGAGGTCGAGGTCGGGCCGCCGCCCGGCATCGGCCGCATCACCTGGCTGGCCGCCCCCTTCGGCCCCGACGAGATCGCCGTACTGCTCCACGCCGACCGCCGAACCGTCACAGCGGCCATCGAGATCGAGGGCCCGGGCGTCGGCCTGCGCGACTCCGAAGACCAGGAAGCCCTCGTCGACCGCTTCGGCACCCTCCTCAAGCACGTCGCGAACGGCGACGGCTTCGTGACCCGGCTGCAGATGCTCGCCCGCACCCTCCCCGCCGACCCGGACGCCCACGCCAAGGACGTCGCCGTACGCGGCGACGACCGGGCCCCGGGATGGCTGCAGCAGTCGTACGACCAACTCCAGTCGATGGTGTCGACGAGCAGCGAGCAGCACCGCGCCTACCTCGTCGCCTGCATGCACTACACGCGCGAACTGGCCGCCGAGGCCATGGCGATGGCCCGCGCCGCCCGCCCGCACGGCGGCAAGGTCGACCGGGACTCGGGTCTCGCGGTCGTCATGGCGCGCGAACTGACCGACATCTGCTCCCGCCTCCAGGAGGCGGACATCCGCGTCCGCCAGCCCCTCGGGCAGGGCCGTCTGGCCTCCCTCATCCACTCCATGTACGACCCGGACCACCCGATCGACCACATCCAGGCCATGACGAAACGCAACGCCTGGCCGGCCGAGCTGGACGCCATGGAGCCGACGTTCCTCCAGGCGAAGACCCGGGAGTCCGCCACCCGCGCCCCCTGGTGCCACGCCACGGCCTGGGTGAAGGAGTGGCCGATGACCCCGGTGGGCGTCAACTTCCTGGCGCCACTCCTCGTCCACACCCCGGACGTCATCCGCACGGTCGCCGTCACGATGGACCTCGAACCCACCGAGATCGCCATCGAGCGCATGCTGACCGAGAAGACCAACGACGAGGCCGAGGCGAGCCGCGCCGCCAAGATGAACCGCACGGTCGACCCCCGTGACGTCGCCGCCCACAACCGCCTCGACCAGCGCGGCGAAGACCTCGCCAGCGGAGCCGCCGGCGTCAACCTCGTCGGCTACATCACCGTCTCCTCCCGCACCCCCGAGGCCCTGGCCCGCGACAAGCGGACCATCCGGGCGTCCGCCGGAAAGTCGTATCTGAAGCTGGAATGGTGCGACCGTGAGCACCACCGGGCATTCGTCAACACACTCCCCTTCGCCACCGGCATTCGGAGGTAGGACCTGATGCGGGACCCGCTGTCCGTCCTCACCGACGCCTTCACGTCCTTCCTCTTCGGGAAGGTCGAGACGACCCGGCTGCCGGTGCGCACGTCGACGGGCCAGGCCCAGGCGGTCTACCTCCCGACCGCCGCGCCGGGACTGGGCGACTCGGGGGTGATCATCGGCCGCGAGGTGTATTCCGGCAAGGGCTACATCTACGACCCCTTCCAGCTGTACGGCCAGCAGCTCCCCGCCCCGCACTGGCTGGTCCTCGGCGAGTCGGGAAACGGCAAGTCCGCGCTCGAGAAGACGTATGTGCTCCGCCAACTGCGCTTCCGCGACCGCCAGGTCGTCGTCCTGGACGCCCAGGGCGAGGACGGCGTCGGCGAGTGGAACCTCATCGCGCAGGAGCTGGGGATAACTCCGATCCGCCTGGACCCGATGGCGGCCCTGGACCACGGCATCCGCCTCAACCCGCTCGACCCCGCGATCACGACGACGGGCCAGCTGGCGCTCTTGCGAACCATCATCGAGGTCGCGATGGGCCACGGCCTCGACGAGCGCTCCGGCTTCGCCCTGAAGGTCGCGCACGCCTACGTCAACGAGACCATCATCGAGCGCCAGCCGGTCCTGACCGACATCGTCGAACAGCTACGGCACCCCGAGCCGGAGTCGGCCGAGGCGATGAACGTCGCCATAGACGACGTACGGGCATGGGGCCTGGACGTGGCGCTGGTGCTGGACCGTCTCGTCGACGGTGACCTGCGCGGCATGTTCGACGGCCCGACGACGGTCGGCATCGACCTCGACGCGCCGCTTATTGTGTTCGATTTGTCCCACATCGACCGCAACTCCATCGCCATGCCGATCCTGATGGCGATCGTCGGCGTTTGGCTGGAGCACACCTGGATCCGCCCCGACCGGAAGAAGCGCATCTTCCTGGTCGAGGAGGCCTGGCACATCATCAACAGCCCGTTCGTGGCCCAGCTGTTCCAGCGCCTGCTGAAGTTCGGCCGCCGACTCGGTCTCTCCTTCGTCGCGGTGGTCCACCACCTGTCGGACGTCGTGGACGGAGCGGCGGCGAAGGAGGCCGCGGCGATCCTGAAGATGGCGTCGACACGGACGATCTACGCCCAGAAGGCCGACGAAGCGAGGGCGACGGGCCGGGTCCTGGGCCTCCCCCGCTGGGCAGTGGAGATCATCCCGACCCTGACTCCCGGCATCGCGGTGTGGGACGTCAACGGCAACGTCCAGGTCGTCAAACACCTGGTCACCGAGACCGAACGCCCCCTGGTCTTCACCGACCGCGCGATGACCGAGTCGTCGAGCGACCACCTCACCGACGACGCCCTGCGCGCCGCCGAGCTGGAGGCGGAGGAGCGGGCGGCGGCCTTCGTGGAACAACACCTGGGCGACTCAGAATCGACGGTGGCGTAAGGGGCAGGCAACGTGAGACCGGACGACCACCACGGACACCGGAACAGCAGGGACATCAGGGACAGCCGGGATATCCGGGAAGGCCGGGGCAGCCAGGGAGGTATCCCCGACGGCCTGCTGATCGGCATACTCGCCTTCCTCCTCGGCATGACGCTGCTGGTCTGGACGGCAACGGGCCTGGCAGCGTTGTTCGCCCACGGCACCTGGCCGTCCGGGGTCACCTTCACCCGCACCCCCCTCGCCATGCGCCACCTGATCGAAAAGCCCCACGACATCCCCGGCGCCTGGCCGGACACCCCGCCGGGCCAGCTCTCGGGGTACGGACTCTTCTGGGGCCTGTTCATCGGCCAGTGCATGGTGCTGGTCGTCCTCACGGTGTTCGTGCTGGGGACGGTGGCGAGGTGGCGCGCGGTCCGGGCGGGGCGGCGTGCGGGGAAGGCGGGGGTGCGGGGGCTTCCGCGGGACCGATGGGGCCGGCAGGACCGACGGGGTCGCCGGGGCTCTCGGGCAGTGGGGCAGCGGGGGATTGGGGCTCGGGGGCTGAGGCCACTGGAACTGCGGGCATTGGCGTCGCAGGTACTTGGGGATCGGGCACCGAGGCCGCCGGTTCTGACGCCGGGAGCGCCGGCTTCCGTCCGGCGTCGGCGCACGGCGAGGTGCCGGCGCCGCGGACGGAGGGGCAGGCGACGGGGGCGTGGCAGGGCGGCGGATACCAGCCGCAGGGTGTACGTCCTGACGCGGGCCGACCGACGACGGTGGCGGGGGCGACGGAACACAGCGAGGGGGCGGTGCCTGAGGCGGGGCCCCACGGCCCGTTGCTTGCCGAACGGGTGGGCGGCTGGGAAAAGATCCTCGTAGCGCCAAGGGAAAGCCGCCAGCAAACCGCCACCCGAGCGGTACGCGATGCGGAAGGCCCCACCCTCGTAGTCACCTCGAACCCAGCGCTCTGGCAGGAAACCAAAGACGCCAGAGCCAAACTGGGCCCGGTCCACCTCTACGACCCCACCCACCTCTGCGACACCCCGGCCCGCCTCCACTGGTCCCCCACCACGGGCTGCGAGGACAAGAGAACAGCAACAGACCGAGCGGCCGCCCTCCTCGCCCCGGTCCGCCCCACCTCCAAACTGGACCAGGCTCTCGCGGCGGTAGCCGAAACGCTCCTGCGCAGCTACCTCCACGCTGCCGCCATCGACGGCCGCACCATCCGCCACGTCCACCGCTGGTCCCAGGGCACCCAGGTGCAGGACGCCGTACGAATCCTCCGTACGAACCCGAAGGCCGCCCCAGGCGCGGCAGGCGAACTCGAAGCAGCCCTCACGGCCCACCCCGAACGCCGTGACATGGCCCAGGAGTTGACCACGAGAACCCTCTCCGCGCTCCACACCGTCAACGTCCGAGAGGCCTGCACTCCAAACCGAACTGATGCCCTCGCCTTGGATTCCTACGTCCATGAAGGGGGCACGCTTTATCTAGTGGGTGAATCCCTCGAGGACCCCCGAGCCAACCCGGGCGCCATGCCACTCCTGACGGCCCTCGCCGCAAGCGTGGTCGAGCGCGGCCGGCGCATGGCCGAACGGTCATCCTCCGGTCGCCTCGACCCACCACTGACGCTCGTCCTGGACGACGTCGCCGCCGTGGCTCCGCTTCCCCAGCTCCCGGAGCTGCTGGCCACCGGAGCGGACCGGGGTATGCCGACCCTGGCCCTGCTCCGGTCCAGGGAACAGGCCCGCTCCCGCTGGCCGCACGACGAACTGCCGGTGTAGGCCGACCGGCCAACGGGCCGCCCGCTTGGCCGCTACGGCCGCTCGAGGACGAACTCCAGCTCCTTCTCGTCCGGCCTGCCGTCCAAGGGCACGACAAGGCCGCTCGGCACGAACCCCACCCTGCGGTAGAACCGCGACGCCCGCCCGTTGTCCTCATGCACAATGAGCCGCGTCCGCTCGGCACCCCGCGCCCAGGCCCACTCCAGGGCGGCATCGAACAGCACCTCGGTCAGTCCGCCGCCCCGCTCCTCGGGCCGTACGAAGACACCGACGACATGCCCCTGCTTCCGCTCCACGGGAAACCCGGCCCAGTCGATCGTCCCCGGCTCCTCCAGAAGCACGGTCACCGTCCCGACCCACCGCCCGTCCGGCCCCTCGGCGATGATCGTCTGCGCCTTGTCGGCCCCTTCACAGGCCCCGGCGGCCCGCTCCTGCCAGAAGGAATCGGGCCGGGCCACGGCCTCCTCATAGGTCTCCAGAAAAGCGAGGTGCGCGACGGGGTCCTGCAGCGCGGTCAGCCGCAGCTCCTTCGCGGCGGGCCACTCGTCGGCACGTATGGACCGGATCACGTAGTTCATGCCGGCCACGGTAGCGGAACGCAGAAAACCCCCGAACCGGTATCCCCGGCCGGGGGTTTTCTCAAAATTTGTTCGGCGGTGTCCTACTCTCCCACAGGGTCCCCCCTGCAGTACCATCGGCGCTGTAAGGCTTAGCTTCCGGGTTCGGAATGTAACCGGGCGTTTCCCTCACGCTATGACCACCGAAACACTATGAAGTTAGACCGGAAAAAACACGGTCGTTGCCTCAGAACTGACACAGTGGACGCGAGCCTCTATGGACAAGCCCTCGGCCTATTAGTACCGGTCACCTCCACACGTTACCGTGCTTCCAGATCCGGCCTATCAACCCAGTCGTCTACTGGGAGCCTTACCCCATCAAGTGGGTGGGAGTCCTCATCTCGAAGCAGGCTTCCCGCTTAGATGCTTTCAGCGGTTATCCCTCCCGAACGTAGCCAACCAGCCATGCCCTTGGCAGAACAACTGGCACACCAGAGGTTCGTCCGTCCCGGTCCTCTCGTACTAGGGACAGCCCTTCTCAAGACTCCTACGCGCACAGCGGATAGGGACCGAACTGTCTCACGACGTTCTAAACCCAGCTCGCGTACCGCTTTAATGGGCGAACAGCCCAACCCTTGGGACCGACTCCAGCCCCAGGATGCGACGAGCCGACATCGAGGTGCCAAACCATCCCGTCGATATGGACTCTTGGGGAAGATCAGCCTGTTATCCCCGGGGTACCTTTTATCCGTTGAGCGACGGCGCTTCCACAAGCCACCGCCGGATCACTAGTCCCGACTTTCGTCCCTGCTCGACCCGTCGGTCTCACAGTCAAGCTCCCTTGTGCACTTACACTCAACACCTGATTGCCAACCAGGCTGAGGGAACCTTTGGGCGCCTCCGTTACCCTTTAGGAGGCAACCGCCCCAGTTAAACTACCCATCAGACACTGTCCCTGATCCGGATCACGGACCCAGGTTAGACATCCAGCACGACCAGACTGGTATTTCAACGACGACTCCACCTGAACTGGCGTCCAAGCTTCACAGTCTCCCAGCTATCCTACACAAGCCGAACCGAACACCAATATCAAACTGTAGTAAAGGTCCCGGGGTCTTTCCGTCCTGCTGCGCGAAACGAGCATCTTTACTCGTAGTGCAATTTCACCGGGCCTATGGTTGAGACAGTCGAGAAGTCGTTACGCCATTCGTGCAGGTCGGAACTTACCCGACAAGGAATTTCGCTACCTTAGGATGGTTATAGTTACCACCGCCGTTTACTGGCGCTTAAGTTCTCAGCTTCGCCCCACCGAAATGGAGCTAACCGGTCCCCTTAACGTTCCAGCACCGGGCAGGCGTCAGTCCGTATACATCGCCTTACGGCTTCGCACGGACCTGTGTTTTTAGTAAACAGTCGCTTCTCGCTGGTCTCTGCGGCCACCCCCAGCTCGAGGAGCAAGTCCTCTCACCAGAGCTGGCCCCCCTTCTCCCGAAGTTACGGGGGCATTTTGCCGAGTTCCTTAACCATAGTTCACCCGAACGCCTCGGTATTCTCTACCTGACCACCTGAGTCGGTTTAGGGTACGGGCCGCCATGAAACTCGCTAGAGGCTTTTCTCGACAGCATAGGATCATCCACTTCACCACAATCGGCTCGGCATCAGGTCTCAGACTATTACCAGGCGGATTTACCTACCTGACGTCCTACACCCTTACCCCGGGACAACCACCGCCCGGGATGGACTACCTTCCTGCGTCACCCCATCACTCACCTACTACAGGTCTGGTTCGTCGGCTCCACCACTCCCCTTTGCCCGAAGGCTCCGGGGCGGCTTCACGGACTTAGCATCGCCTGGTTCGATGTTTGACGCTTCACAGCGGGTACCGGAATATCAACCGGTTATCCATCGACTACGCCTGTCGGCCTCGCCTTAGGTCCCGACTTACCCTGGGCAGATCAGCTTG